>NZ_CP056899.1:0-5052482 GCF_013797615.1 Citrobacter sp. RHBSTW-00017
GTGTCACTTTCGCTTTGGCAGCAGTGTCTTGCCCGATTGCAGGATGAGTTACCAGCCACAGAGTTCAGTATGTGGATACGCCCGTTGCAGGCGGAACTGAGCGATAACACGCTGGCTTTGTATGCGCCAAACCGTTTCGTGCTTGATTGGGTAAGGGATAAATACCTTAATAATATTAATGGATTACTCAATAACTTCTGTGGAGCGGATGCCCCACAGCTGCGCTTTGAAGTCGGTACTAAACCCGTCACGCAAACGCTGAAAACGCCGGTGAACAACGTTGTTGCGCCCGCCTACGTGGCTCAGCAAGTGCAACCGCAACGTGCCGCTCCGTCGGCGCGCTCAGGCTGGGATAACGTCCCGGCACCGGCAGAACCTACCTATCGTTCTAACGTCAACGTCAAACACACGTTTGATAACTTCGTTGAAGGTAAATCTAACCAACTGGCGCGCGCGGCGGCACGTCAGGTGGCGGACAATCCTGGCGGCGCCTACAATCCGTTATTCCTTTATGGCGGTACGGGTCTGGGTAAAACCCACCTTCTGCACGCTGTCGGTAACGGTATTATGGCGCGTAAGCCAAACGCGAAAGTGGTGTATATGCACTCCGAACGTTTTGTGCAGGACATGGTTAAGGCCCTGCAAAACAACGCGATCGAAGAGTTTAAACGCTACTACCGTTCCGTGGATGCGCTGCTGATTGACGATATCCAATTCTTCGCGAATAAAGAACGATCGCAGGAAGAGTTTTTCCACACCTTTAACGCCCTGCTGGAAGGCAATCAGCAGATCATCCTGACTTCGGATCGCTATCCGAAAGAGATCAACGGCGTTGAAGATCGTCTGAAATCCCGCTTCGGCTGGGGACTGACTGTTGCGATCGAGCCGCCTGAGCTGGAAACGCGCGTTGCGATCCTGATGAAAAAAGCCGACGAAAACGACATTCGTCTGCCGGGTGAAGTGGCGTTCTTTATTGCCAAGCGTCTACGCTCTAACGTACGTGAGCTGGAAGGCGCACTGAACCGTGTGATCGCCAACGCTAATTTTACCGGCCGGGCGATTACCATCGATTTCGTGCGCGAAGCGTTGCGCGATCTGCTGGCTTTGCAGGAAAAGCTGGTCACCATCGACAATATTCAGAAGACGGTGGCGGAGTATTACAAAATCAAAATTGCGGATCTGCTTTCTAAGCGTCGATCTCGCTCGGTAGCTCGTCCGCGCCAGATGGCGATGGCGCTGGCAAAAGAGCTCACTAACCACAGTCTGCCGGAAATTGGCGACGCGTTTGGTGGGCGTGACCATACTACCGTGCTTCATGCCTGTCGCAAGATTGAGCAGTTGCGTGAAGAAAGCCATGATATTAAAGAAGATTTCTCCAATTTAATCAGAACATTATCTTCGTGACGCTATGAAATTTACCGTTGAACGTGAACATTTATTAAAACCGCTTCAGCAGGTCAGCGGCCCGCTGGGTGGACGTCCTACACTGCCTATTCTCGGAAATCTGCTGCTGCAGGTTGCTGACGGTGTGCTTTCTCTCACTGGTACCGATCTCGAAATGGAGATGGTGGCGCGCGTGGCGCTGATCCAGCCTCATGAACCTGGTGCGACCACCGTTCCGGCGCGTAAATTCTTCGATATTTGCCGTGGGTTGCCGGAAGGCGCGGAAATTGCCGTTCAACTGGAAGGCGATCGCATGCTGGTGCGTTCTGGCCGCAGCCGTTTCTCCCTGTCTACGCTGCCTGCCGCCGACTTCCCGAATCTGGACGACTGGCAGAGCGAAGTTGAATTCACTCTGCCGCAGGCCACGATGAAGCGCCTGATTGAAGCCACGCAGTTTTCGATGGCGCATCAGGACGTGCGTTACTACTTAAACGGCATGCTGTTTGAAACCGAAGGGGAAGAGCTGCGTACCGTGGCGACCGACGGTCACCGCCTGGCGGTCTGTTCAATGCCTGTCGGTCAGCAGTTACCCAGCCATTCGGTGATCGTTCCGCGTAAAGGCGTGATTGAACTGATGCGTATGCTCGACGGCGGCGACAACCCGCTGCGCGTGCAGATTGGCAGCAACAACATTCGTGCGCACGTGGGTGACTTCATCTTTACTTCCAAGCTGGTTGATGGCCGTTTCCCGGATTATCGCCGCGTATTGCCGAAGAATCCGGACAAACATCTGGAAGCCGGTTGCGATATCCTCAAACAGGCATTTGCTCGTGCGGCGATCCTCTCTAACGAGAAATTCCGCGGCGTGCGTCTGTATGTCAGTGAAAACCAGCTGAAAATCACCGCCAACAACCCGGAGCAGGAAGAAGCGGAAGAAATTCTGGATGTCTCCTATCCTGGCACTGAACTGGAAATCGGTTTTAACGTTAGCTACGTACTGGACGTACTAAACGCGCTGAAGTGCGAGAACGTTCGTATTCTGCTGACCGATTCCGTATCGAGCGTACAGATTGAAGATGCTGCCAGCCAGAGCGCGGCTTATGTTGTTATGCCAATGAGACTGTAATGTCGCTCACCCGTCTGTTGATCCGCGACTTTCGCAATATCGAAAGCGCGGATCTCGCTTTATCCCCTGGCTTTAACTTCCTGGTTGGCGCGAACGGCAGCGGCAAAACCAGCGTGCTGGAAGCCATCTATACGCTCGGCCACGGCCGGGCGTTTCGCAGTTTGCAGATTGGCCGCGTAATTCGCCACGAGCAGGAGTCGTTTGTTTTACACGGGCGTTTGCAGGGGGAAGAGCGTGAGACATCGATTGGCCTGACGAAAGACAAACTGGGCGACAGCAAAGTGCGCATTGACGGCACTGACGGGCACAAGGTCGCGGAACTGGCGCACCTGATGCCGATGCAGCTGATCACGCCAGAGGGGTTTACTTTACTCAATGGCGGCCCCAAATACAGAAGAGCATTCCTTGACTGGGGATGCTTTCACAATGAAGCCGGATTTTTCACCGCCTGGAGCAATCTGAAGCGACTGCTCAAGCAGCGCAACGCAGCCCTGCGCCAGGTGAGTCGTTATGAGCAACTGCGTCCGTGGGATAAAGAACTGATCCCGCTGGCGGAACAAATCAGCACCTGGCGCGCGGAGTACAGCGCCGGTATCGCGCAGGATATGGCGGATACCTGTCAGCAGTTTCTACCCGAGTTTTCTCTCTCCTTCTCATTCCAGCGCGGCTGGGAGAAAGAGACCGATTATGCCGAAGTGCTGGAACGCAGTTTTGAACGCGATCGCATGTTGACCTACACCGCACACGGTCCGCACAAAGCGGATTTTCGCATTCGCGCTGACGGTGCGCCGGTGGAAGACACGTTGTCGCGTGGGCAGCTAAAGCTGCTGATGTGCGCCTTACGTCTGGCGCAAGGGGAGTTCCTCACCCGCGAAAGTGGGCGGCGGTGTCTCTACCTGATAGATGATTTTGCCTCTGAACTTGATGATGCCCGTCGTGGGCTGTTAGCCAGCCGCTTAAAAGCGACGCAATCTCAGGTCTTTGTCAGCGCAATCAGCGCTGAACACGTTCTGGACATGTCGGACAAAAATTCGAAGATGTTCACCGTGGAAAAGGGTAAAATAACGGATTAACCCAAGTTTAAATGAGCGAGAAACGTTGATGTCGAATTCTTATGACTCCTCCAGTATCAAAGTCCTGAAAGGACTGGATGCGGTGCGTAAGCGCCCGGGTATGTATATCGGCGACACGGATGACGGCACCGGTCTGCACCACATGGTATTCGAGGTGGTAGATAACGCTATCGACGAAGCGCTCGCGGGTCACTGTAAAGATATCGTTGTAACGATTCACGCTGACAACTCCGTGTCCGTTACCGATGATGGCCGTGGTATCCCAACCGGTATTCACCCGGAAGAGGGCGTTTCGGCGGCGGAAGTTATCATGACCGTTCTGCACGCAGGCGGTAAATTCGATGATAACTCCTATAAAGTTTCCGGTGGTCTGCACGGCGTAGGTGTTTCCGTAGTAAACGCCCTGTCACAGAAACTGGAGCTGGTGATTCGCCGCGAAGGTAAAGTGCATCAGCAAACTTACGTGCACGGTGTGCCGCAGGCGCCGCTGGCGGTAACCGGCGAAACAGAAGCGACGGGTACTCAGGTACGTTTCTGGCCAAGCCACGAAACCTTTACCAATGTCGTTGAGTTTGAATACGAGATTCTGGCTAAGCGTCTGCGCGAGCTGTCGTTCCTGAACTCCGGCGTCTCTATTCGTCTGCGCGACAAGCGCGATGGTAAAGAAGACCATTTCCACTACGAAGGCGGCATCAAGGCGTTTGTTGAATACCTCAACAAAAACAAAACGCCGATTCACCCGAATATCTTCTACTTCTCCACCGAAAAAGACGGTATCGGCGTTGAAGTTGCGCTGCAGTGGAACGATGGTTTCCAGGAAAACATCTACTGCTTCACCAACAACATTCCGCAGCGTGACGGCGGTACTCACCTTGCAGGCTTCCGTGCGGCGATGACCCGTACCCTGAACGCCTACATGGACAAAGAAGGCTACAGCAAAAAAGCCAAAGTCAGCGCCACCGGTGACGATGCCCGTGAAGGCTTGATTGCCGTTGTTTCCGTGAAAGTACCAGATCCGAAATTCTCCTCACAGACCAAAGACAAGCTGGTCTCCTCTGAGGTGAAATCGGCGGTAGAACAGCAGATGAACGAACTGCTGAGCGAATACCTGCTGGAAAACCCGTCTGATGCGAAAATCGTCGTTGGCAAAATTATTGATGCTGCACGTGCCCGTGAAGCGGCACGTCGCGCGCGTGAAATGACCCGTCGTAAAGGCGCGCTGGACTTAGCGGGCCTGCCGGGCAAGCTGGCGGACTGTCAGGAACGCGACCCGGCGCTGTCCGAACTGTACCTTGTGGAAGGGGACTCCGCGGGCGGTTCTGCGAAGCAGGGCCGTAACCGTAAAAACCAGGCGATTCTGCCGCTGAAGGGTAAAATCCTCAACGTCGAGAAAGCGCGCTTTGATAAAATGCTCTCTTCTCAGGAAGTGGCGACGCTGATCACCGCGCTCGGCTGTGGCATCGGTCGTGACGAGTACAACCCGGACAAACTGCGTTATCACAGCATCATCATCATGACCGATGCGGACGTCGACGGCTCGCATATTCGTACGCTGCTGTTGACCTTCTTCTATCGTCAGATGCCGGAAATCGTGGAACGCGGCCACGTTTACATTGCACAGCCACCGCTGTACAAAGTGAAAAAAGGTAAGCAGGAACAGTACATTAAAGATGACGAAGCGATGGATCAGTACCAAATTTCTATCGCTCTGGATGGCGCAACGCTACACACTAATGCCAGCGCACCTGCTCTTTCAGGTGAGTCGTTAGAAAAACTGGTTTCTGAATACAACGCGACGCAGAAAATGATTGGCCGTATGGAACGTCGTTTCCCGAAAGCGCTGCTGAAAGAACTGGTTTATCAACCGACGCTGCCGGAAGCTGATTTGGCGAACGAGCAGACCGTTACCCGCTGGGTTAATTCGTTGATTACCGAGCTGAACGAAAAAGAACAGCACGGCAGCCTGTGGAAGTTTGATATCCACCACAACGCAGAGCAGAACCTGTTTGAGCCGATTGTGCGCGTCCGTACTCACGGTGTGGATACCGACTATATTCTGGATCACGAGTTTGTGACCGGTGGCGAATACCGTCGTATTTGTACGCTCGGTGAGAAGCTGCGCGGGCTGATCGAAGACGATGCGTTTATCGAACGTGGCGAGCGCCGCCAGCCGGTTGCCAGCTTTGAGCAGGCGCTGGAATGGCTGCAGAAAGAGTCACGTCGCGGCCTCGCTATCCAGCGTTATAAAGGTCTGGGCGAGATGAACCCGGATCAGCTGTGGGAAACCACCATGGATCCGGAAAGCCGTCGTATGCTGCGCGTTACCGTGAAGGATGCGATTGCCGCCGACCAGCTGTTCACTACGCTGATGGGCGATGCCGTTGAACCGCGTCGCGCGTTTATCGAAGAAAACGCCCTGAAAGCGGCGAACATCGATATCTAACTTGCACCCAGGTCTACAACCGTCCTGCAAAAGGGGAATCTCGATTCCCCTTTCTATCCCCCTTTTCGTAGCTGTTTTTTGAGCGGAATCGCGTTAGCATGAGGACGGACTCATTTAATCCGGGGAACTCATGGCTATCAAACTTATTGCTATCGACATGGATGGCACACTTCTGCTGCCCGATCACACCATTTCACCCGCGGTCAAAACGGCGATTGCCGCAGCGCGCGCGCGTGGCGTAAATGTGGTGCTGACCACGGGGCGCCCGTATGCCGGCGTCCACAGCTATCTGAAAGAATTGCATATGGAAGAACCCGGTGACTACTGCATTACCTACAATGGCGCGCTAGTGCAGAAAGCAGGGGATGGCAGTACTGTCGCGCAAACCGCGCTGAGCTATGATGATTATCGTTATCTGGAGCAGCTCTCCCGGGACGTTGGCTCGCATTTCCACGCACTCGATCGCAACACGCTGTATACCGCGAACCGTGATATCAGCTACTACACGGTACATGAATCGTTTGTTGCGACGATTCCGCTGGTGTTCTGTGAAGCCGAGAAAATGGATCCCGCAACCCAGTTCCTGAAAGTGATGATGATTGACGAGCCGGAGATCCTCGATAAAGCTATCTCACGCATACCTGCGGAAGTAAAAGAGAAGTACACCGTGCTGAAAAGTGCGCCGTATTTCCTCGAAATCCTCGATAAACGCGTCAATAAAGGGACTGGCGTGAAATCGCTGGCCGATGCGTTGGGTATAAAAGCCGAAGAGGTGATGGCGATTGGCGATCAGGAAAACGACATCGCGATGATTGAATACGCAGGCGTGGGCGTTGCCATGGACAACGCTATTGGATCAGTCAAAGAAATCGCCAACTTTGTGACGAAATCTAACCTTGAAGATGGCGTCGCGTATGCCATTGAGAAGTTTGCGCTGAAATAAGATGTTATGGGCAAATGCCTTGGCGCATTTGCCCTGTTTCAGCAATTAGTTGTGATACTGAGTGGTCACCTTGAGGAATATGCGCCACGCCGCTGCGCATTATCCATTTACGGGAAAACGCCGACGTCAGGGCCCGACTTTTCAGGATCTTGCCAAACAGTTTGAGACGTAACTTGCGGGGGGCTTTGCGGTAAGCGTGATTCATATCTGGTGCATCCCGCAACAATACAGATTTGAGCGCCTCCGCGCTGTCCAGCGCATAGCTAATCCCCTCCAGTGAGCTGGCGCTGATAAAACCGGCCGCTTCGCCAATCAAAAATGCGTTGTCCTTGCCACAGACGAAGTCTTTCCAGCGTGAAGGAAACAGCACCGTACATTTTTCACTTTTCACCGGTTTGCCGAACTGAAATTGGAACGCTTCCATCTTCGCTTTCAGCGCGTCAAAGCGCGCCTGGCCGTCCTTCATCGGGTAGGCACCGCCAAAGATAAAATAGCCATCTTTGCTGATACTCCAGGAATAACAGTCGGTTGCGTCGTTATCAAAAATGCAGGAATAGAACGGGACGGGATGTTTTTCCGCAAACCATTGTTGAATAGCAACATATTTACGGATCTGGTGCCGGGGATAGAGATGACGGCGTACCAATGAGTTCGCGCCGTCGGCTCCCACCAGATAACGCGCGGTGATCTGCTGCTCCCAACCGTCGGCGCGGAAGATAACATGCCATTTATCGCCCTCGCGCCAGATTTTCCGACACAGGCTGTCGTGGTACACCTGTACATCATCAGGAATGAGAGATTTAAGCCATAAATCAAAAGCATGGCGGTTGATATTAATGTAGCTACGCTGGTAGTTACGCGTCAAAGAGGCTGCAACATCAACCGTTTTAACGCTAAATATCTGTGGGTTAGCGATGACATCAACGGGTAAGGTTATCCCGTCGCGGATAAACGAACGCTGGGCATCCGGGGCCAACAGACCGCCGCAGGGTTTGGTGAAACCTTCGTTGCCGCACTGGTGTTTTTTATCCAACGCGATCACGCGCATTTTTCCACTCAA
This sequence comes from Citrobacter sp. RHBSTW-00017, assembly GCF_013797615.1. Lineage (NCBI taxonomy): Bacteria > Pseudomonadati > Pseudomonadota > Gammaproteobacteria > Enterobacterales > Enterobacteriaceae > Citrobacter > Citrobacter sp. RHBSTW-00017. The sequence goes on from NZ_CP056899.1 coordinate 8,029, forward strand.
CTGCCGCGCCAGCGCTGCGCCTGCCGGGCCTAACCCGATAATGGCTACGTCAAAATGTTCCATCTTTCTGTCCGCAAAAATGAAGATGGCGATACGCTAAAGCCTGAAAGTGAAGTGCTTGTGAAGTATGATTGCTGAAATCGTCTTGTATCAGGGCATTCCATGAAGCAAATCACCTTTACGCCGCGTAATCATCAGCTTACCAATATCAATACCTGGACACCGGACAGCCAGTGGCTGGTCTTTGATGTGCGCCCTTCCGGTGCCTCTTTTACCGGCGACACAATTGAGCGCGTCAATATTCATACTGGCGAGCTGGAGGTGATTTATCGGGCCATGCAGGGATCGCACGTTGGCGTGGTGACCGTTCATCCAAAGTTGGAAAAATATGTGTTTATTCATGGGCCTGAAAATCCTGATGAAACATGGCATTACGACTTCCATCATCGGCGTGGGGTGATAGCTACGCAGGCAAAAGTGGAGAATCTGGATGCGATGGATATTACCGCCCCATATACGCCGGGCGCGCTGCGCGGCGGTAGTCATGTACATGTATTTAGCCCGAGCGGCGAGTTTGTCAGTTTCACCTATAACGACCATGTGCTGCATGAGCGCTCACCGGCGCTGGATCTACGCAATGTCGGTGTGGCTGCGCCCTATGGTCCGGTGACGGTCTCCGCGCAGCATCCCCGTGAGTACAGCGGGAGCCATTGGTGCGTGCTGGTAACCCAGACGACACCCACGCCTAAACCGGGTAGCGATGAGATTAACCGCGCCTATGAAGAGGGCTGGGTAGGGGAAAATAGACTGGCGTTTATCGGTGATACGTTATCAGTCACGGGCGAGAAAGTGCCGGAGTTATTTATTGTTGATTTACCACAGGATGAAAGCGGTTGGAAACAGCCGGGCGACGCTCCGCTGGAGGGCACTGAGACGACAATGCCTGCGCCGCCATTCGGTATTAATCAACGCCGCCTGACGTTTACTCATGCGCGCGCCTTTCCCGGTCTGGTAAATCAGCCGCGCCATTGGGTGCGCAGTAATCCAAAGGCATCTGATATTGCGTTTTTAATGCGTGATGACGTCGGCATTGTGCAACTGTGGCTGATTTCCCCACAAGGAGGGGAACCGCGTCAGCTTACCCGCTGCGCCACGGATATTCAGTCAGCATTCAACTGGCATCCTTCAGGGAAATGGCTGGGGTTTGTACTGGATAACAAAATTGCTTGTTGTGATGCTCAGACGGGAGAGGTTGATTTTCTAACGGACCGTCACGGCAACCCACCATCGGGCGATGCGATCATCTTCTCTCCTGATGGTCGACAGGTTGCGTGGATGGAAGACGTCGAGGGTTTCCGCCAGCTGTGGGTAACAGAGACAGGGCGTTAACTTAAGGAGCAGGAATTTCAGCCGGAGGGATAACGGCGTTCGTGGCCTGCGTTCTCTCCTCGCTTTTTTCTACACGGGATCTCACCGAGTTATCTTTGCGAAAGAGATCCCACGGAAGTAATACTGTATCCAGTACTGCGGTAAACGGCATATCCAGAATCGCCAGTGACTTGGTTCCCCAGTTTGTATCACTTTCGCTAATCATTGTGGCGCTGGCGCGCGTGCCAGGATACGTCCCTTCTTTGCCTCCGGTATGCGACATAATGCTGGAACAGCCGCTCACAAACGCCATCCCGCTGCACATTGTCAGTGTTACCAACATTTTTTTTATCATCATTTTTTTCATCTGTATTTATTGTGTTTGCATGGTGAGTTAAAGCGATCCGTTGCGAAAATAACATCACCATTTCGTCACACTGTGGCGGCTATCGCGATTTAACGATAACAACTGCTCACACCAGTGTATGCAATAGACAACAAACTGCAAAAAAAGTCAGATGAATACGCTTGAAAAGTTTGTATTAAGACCCATTTTTAGAGTGTAGACAAATGAAGGGCATGCCTGATGGGTGTCCTGGCTACCTGACCTGTCCATGATGGAAGGTCTATTATTCTCGCTGATTTCAGGAGCTATTGATTATGCGTAACTTTGATTTATCCCCGCTGTACCGTTCTGCTATTGGTTTTGATCGCCTGTTTAACCTGCTGGAAAACAATCAGGGCCAGAGCAATGGCGGCTACCCTCCGTATAACGTTGAGCTGGTAGACGAAAACCATTACCGAATTGCGATTGCCGTTGCTGGTTTTGCTGAAAGCGAACTGGAAATTACTGCCCAGGACAATCTGCTGGTGGTGAAAGGCGCCCATGCGGACGATCAAAAAGAACGTACTTACCTGTATCAGGGGATTGCCGAGCGCAACTTCGAACGTAAGTTCCAGTTAGCGGAGAACATTCATGTTCGCGGCGCGAACCTGGTGAATGGTCTGCTGTATATCGATCTCGAACGCGTGATTCCCGAAGCGAATAAGCCGCGCCGCATCGAAATCAACTAATTCTGTGGGCCGCTTCAGGCGGCCCTGCTAAGCAATCGGCTTGCCGTCAGGGAGCCAAAAGGTACTTACTCGCTTCTTAGAAGGAGATTATTATGCGTAACTACGATTTATCCCCACTGCTGCGTCAATGGATCGGTTTTGACAAACTGGCCAATGCCTTGCAAAACACGGGCGAAAGCCAGAGCTTCCCGCCTTATAACATCGAAAAGAGCGATGATAACCACTACCGCATTACCCTTGCGTTAGCCGGTTTCCGCCAGGAAGATCTGGATATTCAACTGGAAGGCACGCGCCTGACCGTGAAAGGTACGCCGCAGCAGCCGGAAAAAGAGACCAAATGGTTGCATCAGGGGCTGGTCACTCAGCCGTTCAGCCTGAGCTTTACGCTGGCTGAAAATATGGAAGTCTCCGGCGCAAGCTTCACTAACGGCTTGCTGCATATCGATTTGACCCGGAATGAACCTGAAACCATCGCTCCACAACGTATCGCCATCAGCGAACGTCCCGCATTAGACAGTTAAATAGCTCCATGCCTTTGCCCCGCCAGAAATGACGGGGCTTTTTTGTGCCTCAGCCCACATGAAACTATTATCTGGGAGGGCAGGATGCCGGAAGCGCTGCCATTGCCAGAAAAAAGCATTCAGCAATTTCAAATCGACGTGAAGAAAAACAGTAAAGAACGCCCTTCTTAAGCGCTCCTGGGCGCTCTGTAGCATGATAATGTGCGCCACTCTGCATTCATGCCTGAACGGTTCAGTCATAATCTTCGTTAAATAAAATGTTATTCACAGGGAACAGGAAAATGAGTGATATAGCATTGACGGTCAGCGTTCTGGCAATGGTGGCAGTTGTCGGATTATGGATCGGCAACATAAAAATACGTGGTGTTGGTTTTGGCATCGGAGGCGTGCTGTTCGGCGGTATTATTGTCGGGCATTTTGTCGATCAGGCAGGGATGACCCTGAGCGGCGACATGCTGCATTTTATTCAGGAATTTGGCCTGATTCTTTTCGTCTACACCATCGGTATTCAGGTGGGGCCGGGCTTTTTTGCGTCACTGCGCGTTTCGGGCCTACGGCTGAATCTGTTTGCCGTGCTGATTGTTATCATGGGTGGCCTGGTCACCGCGATCCTGCATAAGATTTTTGCCATTCCCCTTCCCGTGGTGCTGGGCATTTTTTCCGGTGCGGTCACTAATACTCCGGCGTTAGGCGCGGGGCAGCAGATTCTGCGCGATCTGGGTACTCCTGTTGATGTGGTGGATCAGATGGGGATGAGCTATGCCATGGCTTATCCTTTTGGTATCTGCGGTATTTTGCTCACTATGTGGCTGATGCGCCTTATTTTTCGCGTTAACGTTGATGCCGAAGCCCATCAGCATGAATCCACGCTGACCAACGGACACGCGCTGATTCAGACGATGAATATCCGTGTGGAAAACCCGAACCTCAACAATATGGCGATTCAGGATGTCCCAATCCTGAACAGCGACAAAATCATCTGCTCACGTTTAAAACGTGAAGAAACATTGATGGTGCCGTCGCCGGGGACGATTATTCAGATGGGCGACCTGCTACACCTGGTTGGTCAGCCTGCTGATCTGCACAATGCGCAGGTGGTGATTGGGCAGGAGGTGGACACATCGCTGTCGACGCGAGGCACCGATTTACGCGTTGAGCGCGTGGTGGTGACCAACGAACAGGTGCTGGGGAAACGAATCCGCGACCTGCATTTCAAAGAACGTTACGACGTGATTATCTCCCGTCTGAACCGTGCGGGGGTTGAGCTGGTAGCCAGCAGCGACGCCAGCCTGCAGTTTGGCGACATCCTCAATCTGGTTGGCCGACCTTCCTCGATTGATACTGTTGCCAATGTGGTGGGTAACGCCCAGCAAAAACTGCAGCAGGTGCAGATGCTGCCGGTATTTATCGGGATCGGGCTGGGTGTTCTGCTGGGTTCAATCCCGCTATTCATTCCGGGGTTCCCGGTGGCGCTAAAACTGGGGTTGGCCGGTGGGCCGCTGATTATGGCCTTGATCCTGGGGCGTATTGGCAGCATTGGTAAGCTGTATTGGTTTATGCCCCCCAGCGCTAACCTGGCGCTGCGAGAGTTGGGTATCGTGCTGTTTCTCGCAGTGGTTGGTCTGAAGTCAGGCGGTGATTTTGTTCATACCCTGACGCAGGGGGATGGCCTGAGCTGGGTGGGCTACGGTATTTTCATCACCGCGATTCCGCTGATTACCGTGGGGCTGCTGGCGAGGATTTTCGTCAAAATGAACTACCTCACGCTGTGCGGAATGCTGGCTGGCTCAATGACCGATCCGCCTGCACTGGCATTTGCTAACAACCTGCATGCCACCAGCGGGGCGGCGGCGCTGTCGTATGCGACCGTTTATCCGCTGGTGATGTTCCTGCGAATTATCACGCCGCAACTGCTGGCGGTGATTTTCTGGGGGATGGGTTAGTCAGGCTGAGTCTGGGTGGACGCGCCGTAAGTGGTAGTCCACCTGGTACTCGCTGGCGTTTCTGAACATCACCGAATAATTCAAAAACTCCCCGCTATCGCTGTAGGACAGTGAGGTAATCCGCAGCAATGGCGTCTGTTCAGGTACGTTCATCTGCGCGGAAAGCTGCTTATCGGCAAGAACGGGAGTCAGACTTTCATAGTTGCCGCTGATAGTTATTCCGCACTCTTTCTCGATGTAATCGAATTTTGACCCTTCCAGATGCGCCAGCGATAAATTACGGAATAATTTTACCGGCATGTAGCTGTCTTCAAGCATCAGCGGCTTGCCGTCCACATAGCGAACGCGACGTGAGAAGTAGATGCGTTCATTAATCTGGATACGCAGTTGGCTGGCAATTGCTGGTGGTGCGGGCATCACTTCAAATACCAGTACTTCACTGGTGACCTCTTTCCCTTGTCGCTTCAGTACTTCCGCCAGTCCGGTCAGGTTTGTGGTTTCATGATGGACATCTTTGCGCGCCACATAAGTTCCACTCCCATGACGGCGTACGACCAATCCCCAGCCAATCAACATATCAATTGCTTTACGGATCGTCATTCGTGAAACCGCGAACTCTTGGGCAAGCTTTTTTTCACCAGGCAACGGGCTACCGATGTTGTAATCAGAAGAATTCAGGCGAATTCGTAGTCGTTCCGCAATTGATTTGTAGATCACTACCAGACCTCTTTTTTCTTTTAATTACTGCACCATAAACCTTTTGATGTCTAACTTTTACGTAAAAAGTAGACCTCATTGCCGAAATTAAAACCATGAAAGCGATCACGAATCGCAGCGGCATGCCATGTCTGAAGGATCGCAACTTTCTATTCTCGTATCAGGCCAGCAATCACTACAAAAAAGGCCTCTCCCCTACTGGTTGTTATATGAGGATGTGAAAATGCTCAGTCAAATACAACGCTTTGGCGGCGCGATGTTCACCCCGGTGCTGCTGTTTCCCTTTGCCGGTATCGTCGTCGGTATCGCTATTATGCTGCGCAACCCGCTGTTTGTGGGTGAAGCGCTTACCGATCCCAACAGTTTGTTCGCACAAATCGTTCATATCATCGAAGAAGGTGGCTGGACGGTATTTCGCAATATGCCGCTGATTTTCGCCGTTGGTCTGCCGATCGGTCTGGCGAAACAGGCTCAGGGGCGCGCTTGTCTGGCGGTACTGGTCAGCTTTCTTACGTGGAATTACTTCATCAATGCCATGGGCATGACCTGGGGAGATTTCTTCGGCGTGGATTTTAGCGCAGACCCGACGGCAGGTAGCGGCTTAACGATGATGGCCGGGATTAAAACACTAGATACCAGCATCATCGGCGCCATTGTCATTTCCGGTATTGTTACTGCCTTGCATAACCGTTATTTCGACAAACCCTTGCCAGTATTTCTCGGTATTTTTCAGGGAACATCGTTTGTGGTGATCATTGCCTTCCTGGTGATGATTCCCTGTGCCTGGCTGACGCTGCTGGGTTGGCCAAAGGTGCAGATGGGGATTGAATCTCTGCAAGCTTTTCTGCGTTCTGCGGGTGCGTTGGGGGTATGGGTTTATACCTTCCTTGAGCGTATTTTGATTCCGACCGGGCTGCATCACTTCGTCTATGGTCCATTTATCTTCGGCCCTGCGGCGGTGGAAGGCGGCATCCAGGTCTACTGGGCGCAGCACTTGCAGGAATTCAGCCAAAGCACAGAGTCGCTGAAAACGCTGTTCCCGGAAGGGGGTTTTGCTCTGCACGGCAATTCGAAAATCTTTGGTTCATTAGGTATTGCTCTGGCGCTTTACTTCACTGCCTCTCCGGAAAACCGGGTGAAGGTGGCGGGATTATTGATCCCCGCTACGCTAACGGCTGTGTTGGTTGGGATTACCGAACCGCTGGAGTTCACCTTCCTGTTTATCTCACCCTTGCTGTTTGCTGTACACGCCGTGCTGGCGGCCTCCATGGCGACGGTAATGTATCTCTGCGGCGTGGTAGGCAATATGGGTGGCGGCCTGCTTGACCAGTTCTTACCGCAAAACTGGATCCCAATGTTCCACAACCATGCCGGAATGATGTTCACCCAGATAGCGATTGGCCTGGCCTTTACCGCGATCTATTTCACCATCTTCCGCGCGCTGATCCTGCGCTTCAACCTGAAAACGCCGGGCCGGGAAGACAGCGAAATCAAACTCTACACCAAAGCTGACTATAAAGCCGCGCGTGGGCAAACCACCGCCGCTACGCCAGACACCAAACTGGGACAGGCGGCCGGTTTTCTGCAAGCGTTAGGCGGCGCAGGCAATATCGGAAGTATTAATAACTGCGCCACTCGCCTGCGGATTGCGCTTCACGACATGGCGAAAACGCAAAGCGATGACGTCTTCAAAGCGCTGGGTGCACACGGTGTTGTGCGTCGCGGCAATGGTATTCAGGTCATTGTTGGTTTACACGTCCCTCAGGTACGCGACCAGCTCGAAACGCTAATGAAATCTACTTTATCAAACGAACAGATCCCCATGACGGAGGCAGTATCATGAAAAAATTCTCAGTGGTTATCGCAGGTGGTGGTAGTACCTTTACGCCGGGCATCGTGTTGATGTTGCTGGCAAATCAGGACCGTTTCCCGCTTCGTGCGCTGAAATTTTATGACAACGATGGCGCGCGTCAGGAGGTGATTGCCGAGGCGTGTAAAATCATCCTCAAAGAGCAGGCGCCGGAGATAGAGTTTAGTTACACCACCGATCCCAAAACTGCGTTTACCGATGTTGATTTTGTGATGGCACATATCCGCGTGGGTAAATACCCAATGCGTGAACAAGACGAGAAAATCCCATTACGTCACGGGGTGTTAGGCCAGGAAACCTGTGGGCCGGGCGGGATTGCCTACGGCATGCGATCTATTGGCGGTGTGCTGGAACTGGTGGATTATATGGAAAAATATTCACCAAACGCCTGGATGCTTAACTACTCTAACCCGGCGGCAATTGTGGCTGAAGCCACGCGTAGACTGCGTCCAAATGCGAAAATCCTCAATATTTGCGATATGCCCATCGGTATTGAAGGACGGATGGCGCAGATCGTCGGCCTTAAAGATCGTAAACAGATGCGCGTGCGCTACTACGGGCTGAACCACTTTGGCTGGTGGACATCAATTGAAGATCTCCAGGGTAACGATTTGATGCCGAAGCTGCGTGAATACGTGGCGAAGCATGGTTATGTGCCGCCATCGAACGACCCGCATACGGAGGCGAGCTGGAACGATACCTTCGCTAAGGCGAAGGATGTGCAGGCGCTGGATCCGGACACCATGCCAAATACCTACCTGAAATACTATCTGTTTCCGGATTACGTGGTCCAGCACTCCAATCCGCAGCGTACCCGTGCCAACGAGGTTATGGATCACCGCGAAAAACAGGTGTTCGGTTCCTGCCGGGCCATTATTGAGGCAGGCCATTCTGCGGCCGGTGAACTGGAGATTGACGAACATGCTTCCTACATTGTCGATCTGGCGGCGGCCATCGCCTTTAACACTCAGGAGCGGATGCTGCTGATTGTGCCAAATAATGGTGCGATTCATAACTTTGATGATGAAGCGATGGTCGAGATCCCATGCCTGGTGGGGCATAACGGCCCGGAGCCGCTGACTGTGGGGGATATCCCGCAGTTCCAGAAAGGGTTGATGAGCCAGCAGGTGGCGGTTGAGAAGTTGGTGGTCGATGCCTGGGAGCACCGCTCTTACCAGCGTTTGTGGCAGGCTATCACCCTGTCGAAAACCGTGCCGAGTGCGTCTGTAGCTAAAGCGATTCTGGATGATTTGATCGACGCTAACAAAGAGTACTGGCCGGAACTGCGCTAACCCAGTTGACCGGCATCCTCTGGGTGCCGGTCCGCATGTTTCAATACCGCCGACGGCGCATAGCCAAATTTGTGTTTAAACGCCTTGCTGAAATGAAACGAGTCAAAGAAGTTAAGTATATCAGCGACCTGCCCGACCGTATTTCCCTCTTGCTTTAACAGCGATAACGCCAGTTCCAGCCGCGCATCCAGATAGTATTCTTTCGGTGTTTTTCCGGTATAGCGTAAAAAAAGACGACGTAGCCAGGCTTCGCTACAGGGGATAGTGGCTGCCATATCCGCCACGCTCCACCGTTTTTGTAGACTGGCATGTAGAGTGGCAATCAGTTTTTCAATCTGTATTCGCTGTGGGTCTTTTTTACCTTCGGCGTAAATAAGACAAATCCATTGATAAATTATTTTTGTGAGAAAGGCGACTGCCAGATTATTTTTTATTGAGTCTGGGGATGTAATTAATCGCGAAACTTCGGTCAGCTCATGATTATAAATATCACCATTATAAATAATGCTTTGTTGTCGTAGCGGAATATCCATTACGCTGGTTGGTGTGAATTCCATCCAGTATTGTTCCCATACCAACCCTTCACAGTGATAAGACTGTATATCGGTTGGTTTTAAAAAGATTATACAGTTTCCGGTAAGCGTGATTTGTTCACCGCCTTTAAGAAGGATTTTTCCACAGCCCTGGACGGTGTAGACCGCAACCCATGAATTAGCAATCAGCGGTTTTTTCTTATCACGTGGCCAAATAACCCGATAATGTTCGTCGGCATAGGTGTGCCACAGCGAGATCAATGAAATCCCGCTGGAGATCACACTTTCATGAATCAACAGGGGAATATTGTACGTAGTTTCGTTTTTTACATGCGAACTTTGCATCTTTCCATTCATTTTAATTTCCCACCGGAGAATTATGCCCACAACCTGAACTTAACAGAAAAAATCTGTTCAGGGATATGACGTTTTTATTTTAAGAAATCTGACTGCCTGACCCGGCGCACATTACCTTGCATTCCCCCTACAGCTGCCGGGACATAATGAAAAATAAGGGCTATGAGATGAATACGCTACAAATTCTGAGCTTTGTGGGCTTTACGCTGCTGGTGGCGCTAATCACCTGGTGGAAGGTACGTAAAACGGATACCGGATCGCAACAAGGGTATTTTCTTGCCGGGCGTTCATTGAAAGCGCCGGTGATTGCCGCGTCATTGATGTTAACTAACCTTTCAACCGAACAGTTGGTTGGTCTGTCTGGTCAGGCTTACAAAAGCGGAATGTCGGTTATGGGTTGGGAAGTCACCTCTGCGGTGACGCTTATCTTTCTGGCGCTGATTTTTCTACCTCGCTATCTGCAACGTGGTATCGCTACGATCCCAGATTTTCTGGAAGAGCGTTACGATAAAACCACGCGAATCATTATCGACTTTTGCTTTCTTATTGCCACTGGCGTCTGCTTCCTGCCGATTGTGCTTTATTCAGGGGCGCTGGCGCTGAATAGCCTTTTTCACATCGGTGAATCGCTGAATATTTCTCAGGGCGCAGCAATCTGGTTACTGGTTATTTTGCTGGGCCTTGCCGGGATTATTTATGCGGTGATCGGCGGTTTACGTGCGATGGCGGTGGCCGATTCTATCAATGGTATAGGGCTGGTGATTGGTGGATTGATGGTCCCCGTGTTCGGCCTGATTGCGATGGGAAAAGGCAGTTTTTTACAAGGTGTTGAGCAACTGACCACCGTACATGCGGAGAAATTAAACTCAATTGGTGGAGCGAACGATCCGCTGCCGATAGGTGCAGCCTTTACCGGTTTGATTCTGGTGAATACCTTCTACTGGTGTACTAATCAGGGCATCGTACAACGTACGCTGGCTTCCAAAAGCCTCGCCGAAGGGCAGAAAGGAGCATTGCTCACAGCGGTATTGAAAATGCTCGATCCACTGGTGCTGGTATTACCAGGTTTAATTGCTTTTCATCTATACCAGGATCTGCCAAAGGCGGATATGGCATATCCGACACTGGTAAATAACGTGCTTCCTGTCCCTTTGGTGGGTTTTTTCGGTGCCGTTTTATTCGGCGCGGTAATCAGTACATTCAATGGATTTTTAAACAGCGCCAGTACCTTATTTAGCATGGGAATATATCGGCGGATTATTAATCAACACGCCCAACCGGAACAGCTGGTTCGGGTTGGGCGTAAGTTCGGATTCTTTATCGCGGTAATTTCCGTGCTGGTAGCACCGTGGATCGCTAATGCACCGGAAGGACTCTACAGCTGGATGAAACAGCTCAACGGTATTTATAACGTGCCGTTGGTGACCATCATCATCATGGGATTCTTTTTCCCGCGCATCCCTGCGCTGGCAGCGAAAGTCGCTATGGGACTCGGTATCGTCAGCTACATCACCATTAATTATCTGGTGAAGTTCGACTTTCACTTCCTTTACGTACTGGCCTGTACCTTCTGCATCAACGTGGTGGTGATGCTGGTTATCGGCATTATCAAGCCGCGTGCGACGCCGTTTAAATTCCATGATGCTTTTGCGGTAGACATGAAGCCGTGGAAAAACGCCAAACTTGCCTCTGTCGGTATCCTGACCGCGATGCTCGGCGTCTATGCTGGACTGGCGCAGTTTGGAGGGTACAACACCCAATGGCTGACGATTCTCTGCTACTCAATTACGGCGGCAGTGATGATGTATTTAATTTACAGCACCTGGCAGACGCGTCGTTTGGCCACTGCACTTTCTGTCTCTGACGCTAAGGATAAAGCATGACCCGCCCTAATTTCCTGTTCATTATGACTGATACTCAGGCGACCAATATGGTCGGCTGTTATAGTGGTAAGTCGCTGAATACCAATAACATTGATAGCCTGGCGGCGGAAGGTATTCGCTTCAATTCTGCTTATACCTGCTCACCGGTGTGCACTCCGGCCCGCGCTGGGCTGTTTACCGGGATTTATGCCAACCAGTCCGGCCCGTGGACCAATAACGTCGCGCCGGGGAAAAATATCTCCACCATGGGACGCTATTTTAAGGATGCGGGCTATCACACCTGCTACATCGGCAAGTGGCATCTCGACGGGCACGATTACTTTGGTACCGGCGAGTGCCCGCCCGAATGGGATGCTGACTACTGGTATGACGGGGCAAATTACCTCGCGGAACTGACGGACAAAGAGATCGGTTTGTGGCGTAACGGTCTGAACAGCGTGGAGGATTTGCTGGCTAACAATATCAATGAAACCTTTACCTGGGCGCACCGCATCAGTAACCGGGCGATTGATTTCCTCCGCCACCCTGCACGTGATGAAGAACCCTTCCTGATGGTAGTTTCCTACGACGAGCCGCATCACCCGTTTACCTGTCCCGTGGAGTATCTGCAGAAATATCAGGATTTTTATTATGACCTGGGGATGAAGGCGCACGACTCTTTGAGTAACAAACCTGAACATCATCGTCTTTGGTCTGAAGCGATGCCTTCGCCGGTAGGTGATGATGGGCGCTATCACCATCCGCTCTATTTTGCCTGCAACGACTTTGTCGATGACCAGATTGGCCGGGTTATTAATACCTTAACGCCCATGCAGCGGGACAACACCTGGGTCATTTACACCTCCGATCATGGCGAGATGATGGGGGCGCATAAGCTCATCAGTAAGGGGGCAGCGATGTATGACGACATCACGCGAATTCCGCTGATTATGCGCTCGCCTCAGGGAGAATCCATGCAGGTAGACACGCCGGTAAGCCATATCGATCTGCTGCCGACGATGATGGCGCTGGCGGGTATTGAGAAGCCACAAATCCTGCCGGGTGAAAACATCCTTACCGTTGAAAAACCACGCGGTGTGATGGTGGAGTTCAATCGTTATGAGATTGAACATGACAGTTTTGGCGGATTTATACCGGTACGTTGCTGGGTGACGGATGACTGGAAGCTGGTGCTGAACCTGTTTACCAGTGATGAGCTTTACGACAGACGAAACGATCCCGATGAGCTACACAACCAGATAGATTCTCCGCAATTAGCCGATGTTCGCTGCCAGATGCACGACGCGCTGCTGGACTATATGGATAAAATCCGCGATCCATTCCGCACCTATCAGTGGAGTTTGCGTCCCTGGCGTCCTGACGCCGTACCGCGCTGGATGGGCGCTTTTCGCCCGCGCCCGCAAGACGGCTATTCTCCCGTGGTACGCGATTACGACACCGGTTTACCAACCCAGGGCGTAAAAGTTGAGGAGAAAAAGCAGAAGTTCTGACTACAATGCCAATTGGCGCAGATACTCATATTTGCACTTACCTGTCGGCCGGATAAGGCATTAGCCGCCATCCGGCAATGACAGCCAGAGGAGTTTGAATGAAAATTTCCCGCCTTGGAGAAGCCCCGGATTACCGCTTCTCACTGGCAAATGAGCGTACCTTTCTGGCGTGGATCCGTACCGCGCTGGGGTTTCTGGCGGCGGGGGTTGGTCTCGACCAACTGGCTCCGGATTTTGCCACGCCGGTAATTCGTGAGCTTTTAGCGCTGTTGCTATGCCTGTTTGCCGGTGGTCTGGCGATTTATGGCTACCTGCGCTGGCTGCGTAATGAGAGGGCGATGCGCCTGAAAGAGGATTTGCCCTATACCCATAGCCTGTTAATCATCAGTCTGATTTTGTTGATCGTCGCGGTGATTGTCATGGGACTGGTGCTGTATGCCGGATAGCCGTAAGTCGCGACGTATCGCCGATCCGGGGTTACAACCGGAGCGAACATCGCTGGCCTGGTTTCGTACGCTTCTGGGTTATGGCGCGCTAATGGCATTGGCGCTGAAGCACAACTGGCATCAGGCGGGCTTCCTGTTTTGGGTTTCAATTGTGGTGCTGGCGATGGTGGCGATCGTTCTGTGGCGCTATACCCGCAGCCGTAATCTGATGGATGTTACGCATAGCGATTTTTCTGAATCTCGCGCGGTGCGTGACAAATTTATGATCTCCCTCGCGGTGTTATCCCTCGCAATACTGTTTGCTGTAACGCATGTCCGCCAACTTATTGCGTTTATCGGGAATTTAGCATGACAGGATGTCAGGTCATGGCCAAACCAGCCAGCTCTCGTTGTAACCTGGATTGTCGTTACTGTTTTTACATCGATAAACCCACTCAACCCGAAATGGATGACGCCACCTTAGAGACGTTTATTCGTCAGCATATCACCGCACAGCCGGGGGCTGACGTGATGTTCGCCTGGCAGGGCGGAGAGCCAACCCTCTGTGGCATCGACTTTTTTCGCCGCGTAGTGACGTTGCAAAAACAGTACGGGGAAGGGAAGAAAATCCATAACGCGTTCCAGACCAACGGGATTTTGCTCAACGACGAATGGTGTCAGTTTTTGCACGATAACGGCTGGCTGGTGGGGATTTCGTTGGATGGCCCCGCCGAGTTGCACGATGCTTATCGTGTTAACCGCAGCGGAAAACCGACTCACCATAAGGTGGTGGACGCCATTGCCAGGCTCCGTAAGCATCAGGTGGAGTTCAATCTGCTGGTAGTGGTTAATTCTCTGAACAGCCAGCAACCTGAGTTGATGTATCGCTACCTTCGCCAGCTTGGCACACCTTTTTTGCAGTTCATTCCGCTGGTTGAATATGATGACGAAGGCGAGCTTACCGCCGAATCCGTCCCGCCTCAGGCGTGGGGAACCTTCCTGAATTCCGTCTTTGATATCTGGGTCAGAGAAGATATTGGCCGCGTATTCGTCCAGTTATTTGATTCAACTCTGGGCGTATGGTGCGGACACCCGGCGCAGATGTGTTCGCTAAGCTCCACCTGCGGACATGCTTTTGCTCTGGAAGCGAATGGCGATTTGTATCAGTGCGATCACTATGTTCACCCTGATTTTCGCCTGGGTAATATTCATCGCACGTCGTTGAGTGAGCTCAACGCCAGCCCGAGGGCAGCGGCGTTTGGTCAGTCCAAGAGAACCACGCTGAGCGCGGAATGCCAGGCGTGTTCGCTATTACGCTTTTGCCATGGTGATTGCCCAAAGCATCGCGACAGCAGTGGAAAGAGTGCGATTTGCGGCGGATACAGCGCTTTCTTCAATCATACCGCGCCGCATATGCGCGTGATGCGTGACCTTCTGAAGCAACATCGCTCACCGATGGAACTGATGGCGATGCTGCGTTAAGTTCAGCGGCGTTTAACGTCCTTTGGTCAGATACTGCGCCATTTCGGCTTCCGGCACCATGCCGCCGCCGGTCGCCCACACCAGGTGGGTGGCGTTATTGAGCTGCTCCGCGCTGAAGCCGTGCATTTGCTGATAGTCAGCAGAAGCGCAAACGTGCTGCGGACCGGCCATCCCGGCCAGCGCCGACGGCTCAAGGCGAATGCCTTCTTCCTGCGCCAGCCAGCCCAGCATGTCGTACATAGTCTGATCGTCCAGGGTGTACAGACCGTCGAGCAGACGTTCCATTGCCCGGCCAACAAAGCCGGACGCGCGGCCCACCGCCAGCCCATCTGCCGCTGTCAGGTTATCGATGCCAATGTCCTGCACAGAAATTGTATCGTGCAGCCCGGTATAAATCCCCAGCAGCATGCACGGTGAATGGGTAGGTTCTGCGAAGAAGCAGTGCACGTTATCGCCGAATGCCAGCTTCAGGCCAAACGCCACCCCGCCAGGCCCACCGCCGACGCCGCACGGCAGGTAAACAAACAGCGGATGGTCGGCATCCACCACGCGCCCCTGCTGCGCGAACTGCGCCTTCAGACGCTCGCCGGCTACCGCATAACCTAAAAACAACGTGCGGGAATTTTCATCATCGATAAAGAAACAGTTCGGATCGGATTGTGCCGCCTTACGGCCCTGCTCAACCGCCACGCCATAATCTTCTTCATACTCCACGACCGTCACGCCGTGGCTGCGCAGTTTGGCTTTTTTCCATGCGCGAGCGTCGGCAGACATATGAACCGTCACCTTAAAACCGATACGGGCGCTCATAATGCCGATCGACATCCCAAGGTTGCCAGTGGAGCCTACGGCGATGCTGTACTGACTGAAGAACTGTTTAAACTCAGGCGAAAGCAGAATGCTGTAATCGTCTTGCGTGGTCAGCAGACCGGCATCCAGCGCCAGTTTTTCCGCGTGGGTTAGCACTTCATAAATACCGCCACGCGCTTTAATTGAGCCGGAAATCGGTAGATGGCTGTCTTTCTTCAGCAGAATTTCGCCGTTGATGCGCTGCCCATACTCTTTTTCCAGCCGCTTTTGCATCGCCGGGATCACGGCCAGTTCGGATTCGATAATGCCGCCGGTGGCTGCGGTTTCCGGGAATGCCTGCGCCAGATACGGCGCGAAGCGCGTCAGACGAGCGTGGGCATCCTGAACATCGTGCTCTGTCAGGCCAACATACGGTAAACCTTCCGCAAGAGAGGTAGTGCCAGGGTTAAACCAGGTCGTCTCCTTGAGAGCGACCAGATCTTCCACTAAAGGATGCTGGGCGATAAGTGTTTGAATGTTTTCCATAGTCAGTCTCTTTGCGCTTAGATAATAAAGGAAAGCAGGAATGTGCAAACCAGTGCAATAACGGACGCGATAAATGTCGCGGTCGTATAATATTTGAACGTCTCATTTAGGGTGGCGCCGCAGTACTGCTTCACCAGCCAGAAGAGGGAATCGGTGACGATCGTGCAGCCAATCGCGCCGGAACCGATGGCAATGGCGATGATCTCCGGGCTAACGTTGGGGTAGAGCGGCAGCATCGGGGCCACGATTGCCGTCGCACCCATCATCGCCACCGTGGCAGAGCCCACCGCAGCATGCAGGATTAACGCCACCAGCCAAGCCAGCAGAATCGGGTGCATATGCATGTTCGAGAGGATCAGCGCGAGAGTATCCGCCAGTCCGCTGCTCTTGAGGATAGCGTTGAATGCGCCGCCTGCGCCGATAATCAGCAAAATGTTAGCAATGGAGCCAAAACCGTTTTCGGTGTGGGTCAGCAGCGCACCCATGCCAATGTGCTGACGCAGGCCGAGAATGTAATAGGCCACGAAAACGGCAATAAACATCGCGGTGATCGGGTTACCAATAAACTCCAACAGCGTATAAACCGTGCTGCCTTTCGCCATGTTCAGCTCAGCGACGGTTTTTACCAGCATCAGGCCAATCGGCAGCAGTACGGTAAATAGCGTAGCGCCCAACGATGGCAGCGTACTTTCGTCGCGCACCTTGAGGTCGGAAAACTCAGCCGGAACCGGCTTAAACGGTAGACGGTTACCGAGGAATTTCAGATACAGCGGACCGCCGATCAGCGAGGCCATTAAGCCCACCAGTAAGCCGTAGACAATCACGGTGCCAATGTCCGCGCCCAGCTTGTTCGCCACGAACAGGGCGGCTGGATGCGGCGGCACGACGCAGTGTACCGCCATCAGCGCTGTACATAACGGAATCGCCAGCTTCAGTAGCGAGGTATTGGTTTTTTTGGCAATTGAAAAGGCCAGAGGAATCAACAGCACTACGCCGACTTCAACAAACAGTGTGATCCCGCAAATCAGCCCGACCAGTACCATAATGACGTCAGCGGAAAGCCAGCGACAGCGCTGTAGCGTCAGGCCGATACGTTCGGCCGCGCCGGACACTTCCATCATTTTGCCAAGAATGGTCCCAAGACCGATAACCGCGGCGAGGAAGCCCAGCGTACCGCCGATGCCACTCTCAATGGCATTGACCATATCCAGCGGCCCCATACCCATCATCGTACCCACGAAGAAGCTGGCTAACAGCAGCGCCAGAAACGGGTGGAATTTGAACTTCACGATGGTCAAAACGATTAACACGATGCTTATCAGCAGCGTGCTCACAACCCAGATTTGAGAGTGCATAACTCACCTTGCCCTGTGATTAATATAGGGTTATTGGACAAAAATAAGGCATGGTCTGACAAACGATATAAATCCCCTTTCACATGAGCCAGATTGCATCAAGTAGGTGATTTACGTCTAATTACGCTTTGTTTATGCGATATGGTTCACCTTGATTCATCTTTGTGCTGATTTTTGCAGCGAACTTTTTTACACTCCGGCGAATGAATCAGGAGGACAGGAGGTGAACATGGATCCCTTACGCGAGGTCAGAAATCGGCTGCTCAACGGCTGGCAGTTGTCAAAGCTGTATACCTTTGAAGTGGCGGCCCGACATCAGTCGTTTGCGCTGGCGGCAGATGAGCTGTCATTAAGCCCCAGCGCTGTCAGCCATCGCATTAATCAGCTGGAAGATGAGCTGGGTATTCAGCTGTTTGTTCGTTCGCATCGTAAAGTGGAACTCACCCACGAAGGCAAGCGGGTGTTCTGGGCGCTGAAATCATCGCTGGATACGCTGAATCAGGAAATCCTTGATATTAAAAATCAGGAGTTGTCCGGGACCCTCACCGTCTACTCACGGCCTTCTATCGCTCAGTGCTGGCTGGTTCCGGCGCTCGGCGACTTTACCCGTCGCTATCCGTCGATTTCGCTGACCATGCTGACCGGGAACGACAACGTCAATCTGCAACGTGCCGGGGTCGATCTGGCCATCTATTTTGACGACGCGCCCTCCGCGCAGCTCACGCACCACTTCCTGATGGATGAAGAGATCCTGCCGGTATGCAGCCCGGACTACGCTCGCCGCCATGACCTTACCGGTTCGCTGGTGAATTTACCGCACTGTACGTTGCTGCATGACAGACAGGCGTGGAGTAACGACTCCGGGACCGATGAATGGCACAGTTGGGCGCAGCATTTTTCGGTGAATCTGCCGACATCATCGGGAATCGGTTTCGATCGTTCTGATTTGGCGGTGATTGCGGCGATGAATCATATCGGCGTGGCGATGGGCCGAAAGCGGCTGGTGCAAAAACGCCTCGGCAGCGGAGAGCTGGTTGCGCCTTTTGGCGATATGGCGCTGAAATGCCATCAGCACTACTACATCACTACCCTTCCTGGCAGACAGTGGCCGAAAATCGAGGCGTTTATTCGCTGGCTTCAGGAACAGGTTAAATAAGCGGGCCGCGAATATTTTTTACGCTTTCTCGCTACACGCAAAGTGAAAAAGCATGCTAAATACGTGATATCACTCCTGATGATTTGCGTAAGGACGACCGTGTTAAAGCCGATAGTTTCCCTTTTACTGTTAGCCAGCGCCACCGTGTGTGCCGCGCAACCTGTGCTGACCGCGGCGCAGTATGCGCAGCAGCTTGGCGTTGGGATGGACGTAGACTGGGCGCGCACCGATCGGGGTATTCGTGAATTCGATCCGCTGGTGGTGCGGGATTACAAGGCGAAAGGGTTAACCCACGTGCGCATTCGCGTGGCGGGAGAGCCTACGGAGGCGCGGCTTATACATCTGCGCAAGCTGGTGGAAGCCTGCGAGCAGTATGGCGTGATCCCGATAATTGCCTATCAGGCTGACGAATATAAAAAAGATCCCAGTACCGGTAACGAAAAAGAGGTGGTTAACTGGTGGGTGGCGGTGGCGCATTACTTTGGTCAAAGCTCGCCGTTGCTGGGTTTCGACCTGATATACGAACCCTCTGATAAGCTCAACCATAATCAGGTATCGCTCAATCGGGTGTATGACAAAACCATTCGTACTGTCCATGCCATCGACCCGCAGCGGATGATTTTTATCGCGCCGCGACTACGCGCCGCGCCGGAAGATTTGCCTGACCTGAAACTGCCGCCGCAAAGTCAGAATACCGTGCTGGCTCAATGGCATATTTTTCCGTGGGGGCCGCTGAAAAATAATGGTAAATATCCGTGGACCTCAGGCACAGCGGCAGAAAAGGCTGCTATTCGCGCCCGTATCAATACCGCCCTTCGCTGGCAGCAGAAAACGGGTCATGTCAGTTGGGTGGGAGGCTGGTCGCCAGGAGAAACCATCAGGAACGCGCCTTCTGCCTCGCAAATGGCGTTTGCCCGCTTTATGGCATGCGAACTGAAAAAAGCGAAAATTCCCTATGCTATCAATGCGGATACGCAGTTTTATGATGGCGAGGAAGGCGCCTGGCGTCCGGCGCTGGAGCCGTTACTGACGACGATGATCGCGCCTGAATGCGAAAAGCCCGGCGATAAGCCGGGCCATCATACGCTTAAACCGCCTGCCCCTGATGCGACACGCGTGACGCCAGCGGAAGCCAGCAAACAAAAATCAACAGTCCCATAAGGGTCATCAGCAGGCCCAGACTGGCTTGCCCGGTCTGCGGCAGCATTGCAGAGAACCACGCCAGCACGCCGGAACCAATATTCTGTAATCCCCCAACCAGCGCACCGGCAGTGCCTGCCAGGAATGGGAAAGGCTCCATTGCGCCACTGGTTGCCAGCGGAAACAGCATCCCGGCACCGAAGAAAAATAGTGCGGCGGGAACCAGCAGCGTCCAGACGTTCATCACGTCAAACAGGCCCGGGATCCACATCATTAAACCGGCTACCAGACAGCAGATAACCGACTGCCACATCAGCGTCGAGAAACGCTTATTCGGGCGACCGGCGAACCAGGCGCCGAAAAATGCCGCCGGGATGGGCAGAATAAACAGGATACTGACCACCATGCTGCTTAAACCGAGCCTTGCGCCCAACAATACCCCGGAGCAGGCCTCGAAGACCGCAACGCCCGCCAGGCCGCCGATCAGCATCAGCACGTAACAGGTGAAAGAACTGTTACCAAACAGCGTTTTATAGCTGGCGATAAGGCGTGGACGCGGTGCGCCCGCAGGACGCGTTTCCGGCATCCAGCGCGCCATGCTAAACGTGACGCCCGCGCACAGAACCAGCAGGAAGATGTAACAGGCGCGCCAGTTCCACAGGGTATCCAGCATGCCGCCAATCAGCGGGGCCAGCAGCGGACTCACCAGAATCCCCATGTTTAACAAACTATTCGCGTGGCGCAGCTGCGTGCCTTCGTACAGATCGCGCGGTAAGGTTCGCGCCATTACACCGCCGACGCCTGTGCCCATGCCCTGGATTGCACTGGCGATAATCAGTACCGTCAGGCTGTGGGTGGTAATCGCGACCAGCGTGGCCAGCATAAAAATAGACATTCCGGCGAGGATCACCGGACGGCGGCCAACGCGATCGGAAAGTGGGCCGTAAAACAGTTGTGACAGGCCGTATGTCAGCAGGTAGGCGGCCATTACGCTTTGCACTGCTCCTTCGCGAACGTTCAGTTCACGCGCCATATCAGCAATCGCGGGGATATAAATGGTTTGCGCCATCTGACCTACCGCCACCAGTAATACCAACATCAACAACAAATTGACGCTTCTATGCCTTTTCATTTCGCTGATTACTTTTAAAAAAGAGAAAAAAGAAGAATAAGGTGCTGTACTTTCCCGTAAATGCGCGTGGAATCTACCACAACAGAAAAAGAAGGCCAGATAGTGGGCTGGAATGTTTACGCGATGAACGGCAGGAAATGTAAACAAAAAGCGGCAACAAATGTTGCCGGATTGCATCGGCTTTACGGCGCGATCATGACAAGCGAAGTAAGACAGCGCCTACGGCAATACCGGCGGCCGCGACAAGGCGTATTCCGGCAACCTTTTCTTTCAGCAGCAGCCAGGCGAGCAGAGCGCCAAACAGAATGGAGGTTTCACGTAGCGCTGCGACCACCGCCAACGGAGCCTGGGTCATGGCCCACAGCGCCAGACCGTAAGAACCCATCGTACCAATTCCACCCAGAATACCTTTCTTCCACTGTTGTACCAGATAGCGTGACGCTTCCCGGCGCCGGGCGATCATCGCCCAGCCCAGCAGACAGGAACCGTTCAGAAAGAAGGTCCACAGCGTATAACCGAGCGCGGTTTCTGATAAGCGTACGCCGGTGCCATCAACCAGCGTGTAACCAGCGATAAAGCAGGCGTTAATGAGCGCCAGTACGATCCCGCGTTGTGAGCTGCTGCGTCCGTTAAATGCCATGCCGAGAATGGCCAGACAGATCGTAGCAATCCCCACCCAGGCAAACACAGACAGGCTATCGCCAAGGAACAAGACGCTGATAATCGCAACCAGCAGCGGTGCTGTCCCACGCATCAGAGGATAGGTCTGACTCATATCCGAAACCTGATAGGTTTTGGCGACCAGGACCGTATACACCACTTGCAACGCGGTTGAGACGGCCAAAAACGGCAGGCTGGCGGCGGAAGGCTGAGGCGCGAAGGGTAAGCAGATCAGTGCCATAATCGCCGCGGAGCCGCTGACGCCAATCGCCGAGTACAGTTTATCGTTTCCAGCTTTAACAATGGCATTCCAACTGGCATGCAGCAGCGCGGCAAACAGCAAAATGCAGAAAACAGAAAGCGTCATGGTGGCGTTCTTCCCTGAGAATGTCATAAAAACGTAACATATTGGCGCAAGACAAGCACCAGGGAGAAGGTGAAAGGGGAGCGGAGTGTTACCCGCTCCCCTTAGGTGCGACTTGAATCCGAATTACTTAACGTATTTCAGAACGGCATCAAGTAGTTGCAGTGCTGCAACAATGAGTTTGAGGATAAGAATAGCGATATCCACGAGGCTCATACGCTCTCCTTTTGGTACAAGGAGCACGGTGCTGACGTACCTCGCCGCTGCCTGTTGCCAGCACCTTTGTTGACATAACACAGTGTGCTCACACGGGGGTTAAGGCGCTGACGGCACCACCCGTTTCAGCCAGGACTTTGATGCGCCGGTTTACGATGCGGCCCCCGCATAACACATTGCGTACCGAGACATTATAGATAAACACTGTATAAATTAACAGTATTTTGTGGACATTGTGCCATTCATGTTCCATACTCAAAACCATCAAAATTCGTGCCGAAATTGCGTGTTCTTCGCAGAACGCGTATACTTTTTCCGTTGACATAACACAGTGTGTTCGGCGGCTACCAACCGCACAGCGCTGAAAAAAACCTCGCTCCGGCGGGGTTTTTTGTTTTCCGACTCTGCACAGCGAAATGTGATCGTTGACGCATTTTTATGCAGATGAAAAATTTTCCATTGTCACGCTGAAAAACCTGTGTTTGTATAAATCCAGTTAATCAACAAACAGACAGGTCCCTAATGAACCCTTCCATGCTGACTGCGACCCTACTAAAAACTGCGCCATCTCGCGCAGCGGTCGTCGTGCGTGTGGTGGTGGTCGTCGGCAATGCGCCGTAGGGTCCGGATCAACACACGATTCCAAAACCCCGCCGGCGCAAACCGGGCGGGGTTTTTCGTTTAAGAGACCTGCCCGAAGCAAAGGCCCAGAATAAAAGGACTGGAGCATGGCAAGTTCGGGCATAACATCCAAGCGTACGCGTTTTACGGGCGCAGAATTCATCGTTCATTTCATGGAACGCCAGGGGATTCAGGTGGTCACTGGTATTCCTGGCGGATCGATTCTTCCCGTGTATGACGCCTTGAGCCAAAGCACGCAAATCCGTCATATCCTGGCGCGCCACGAGCAGGGCGCGGGGTTTATCGCGCAGGGGATGGCGAGAACCGATGGTAAACCCGCCGTCTGTATGGCCTGTAGCGGACCGGGCGCGACCAACCTGGTGACCGCCATTGCCGACGCGCGGCTGGATTCCATCCCGCTGGTGTGTATCACCGGGCAGGTTCCGGCCTCAATGATCGGGACCGACGCCTTCCAGGAAGTCGACACCTACGGCATCTCTATCCCCATCACCAAGCATAACTATCTGGTCCGCCATATCAGTGAATTACCGCAGGTCATGAGCGATGCGTTCCGCATTGCGCAGTCCGGCCGTCCGGGCCCGGTGTGGATAGACATTCCTAAAGATATTCAAACCGCCGTTTTTGAAATTGAAGAGATGCCGGAGCCCGCGCAGAAAATGGCGGCACCGGCGTTCAGCCAGGACAGCATTCGCGATGCCGCAGCTATGATTAACGCCGCACAGCGTCCGGTGCTGTATCTCGGCGGCGGCGTGATTAACGCGCCTGAGCGGGTTCGTGAACTGGCAGAAAAAGCCATGCTGCCCACCACCATGACCTTAATGGCGCTCGGTATGCTGCCGAAAGCGCATCCGCTGTCGTTAGGCATGTTAGGTATGCACGGCGCGCGCAGCACTAACTTTATTCTGCAAGAAGCGGACTTATTGATTGTTCTGGGCGCACGTTTTGATGACCGGGCGATTGGTAAAACCGAGCAGTTCTGTCCGAACGCCAAAATCATCCACGTGGATATCGACCGCGCGGAGCTGGGTAAAATCAAACAGCCGCACGTGGCGATTCAGGCGGATGTCGATGAGGTTCTGGCACAACTGATCCCATTAATTGACGCGCAGCCGCGAGAGTCGTGGCATCAAATGGTGGCCGATTTACAACGCGAATTCCCCTGCAGCATTCCGCAGGAAAGCGACCCGCTCAGCCACTATGGGCTGATCAACGCCGTAGCGGCCTGCGTGGATGACAATGCCATTATCACCACCGACGTAGGCCAGCATCAGATGTGGGCCGCACAGGCTTACCCGCTGAACCGTCCGCGTCAGTGGCTGACCTCCGGCGGTCTGGGAACCATGGGCTTTGGCCTGCCGGCGGCAATTGGCGCAGCGCTGGTCAACCCGGACAAAAAGGTGCTGTGCTTCTCCGGCGACGGTAGCCTGATGATGAATATTCAGGAAATGGCGACGGCCAGCGAAAATCAGCTGGATATTAAAATCATCCTGATGAATAACGAAGCGTTGGGTCTGGTGTATCAGCAGCAGAGTTTGTTCTATAAGCAGGGCGTTTTTGCGGCGACATATCCGGGGATGATTAACTTTATGCAGATAGCCGCCGGGTTTGGCCTCGAAACCTGCGATTTGAATAACGAAGCGGATCCACGGGCAGCGTTGCAGGAGATTATTAATCGCCCTGGACCTGCGCTGATCCACGTGCGCATCGATGCCGAAGAAAAAGTGTACCCGATGGTGCCGCCGGGTGCGGCAAACACAGAAATGGTGGGGGAATAAGCCATGCAACAGCAGACTCATGACAACGTAATCCTGGAACTCACCGTACGCAACCATCCGGGCGTAATGACCCACGTCTGCGGGCTGTTTGCCCGCCGCGCATTCAACGTGGAAGGCATTCTCTGTCTACCGATTCAGGACAGCGACAAGAGCCGCATCTGGCTACTGGTCAACGACGATCAACGTCTTGAGCAGATGATAAGCCAGATCGACAAGCTGGAAGATGTGGTGAAAGTGGCCCGCAACCAGTCCGACCCGTCGATGTTTAACAAAATCACGGTTTTCTTTGAGTGAGTTAGTCGCCGTCTGAATCCGGGGTGATGACTTTGACAGAACCGTTCCGGCAGTGGGTTGCGTAATCTGCCGGCAACGGGCGATCGCTTATCAGTACGTCAAAAGTGGAGAGCGGGCCAATGCTGGCGGGGGCAACCTCATCAAACAGGGCGTGGCGGGTCAGCAGAATTTTGCGCAATCCGCGTTCCATCGCTTTGCGTTTGGTGGCCAGATCGTCCGGATTGAACCAGCTAACGCCGAAATGCTCATGGACTCCGCTGGCAGAGATAAACACTTTTCGTGGGTTGAGCGCATCCAGCGGAGAGGGATTGCTGGTGTCGTAAAAGGCATCACTTTTCGCCCGATAGGTGCCCCCGCAAAGAATCACCGTGGCGTTGGGTTTTTCATTTAGCGCCACGAATACCCGGTGTGAGTAGCAAATTCCGGTAAAGGTAATATCGTCCGGGATCATGCTGACGACTAATGGCATTTCGGCACCATTATCAAAAAAGACCAGATCGTTTTCACTGACCAGTCCCGCGGCCAGAATGGCAACCGGTAAATCGTCGCGATGATACTGCTTTTGCACGGGGAGCGGAGCGTTAACGAGGGTGGCGGGCTTGTTCACCATCACGATGTAACCACCGAGTAGCGTAAGCGGCAATGGTTCGTCATCCTGGCTGAGATCCCGACGGATGGTCATCACGGAAACCTCCAGCATGCGCGCCGCCTCTTTCAGATGGATTCTGTCGGTCTTCTTCAACAATTCCATCAGACGTCGAATACGTTCTTTTTGCTTGGTTTCCATGCACACTCTCCACGAATCATGTTTTCATGTTCCTTCAGTAACATTTATGTGTTTCTGAGAACATGACATTGCTGCATTACTATACGTCTGACCATTGGGAAATAAAAGCGTGTTTTTACACGTTTTATTGATTATAAGCAGCGAGTTTTCAGTCAATTGTAAGCAAGTTAATCATTTTGAGTGTGATAGAGACGCAACATTTAGCATAATAAATAAACAATAAAATGATCCTCCAATCGCGATCCTAGTCACAAATGATACGGAAGTAACATGATAATGTTATTTTAATATCATTGTTGTGTGATTGTTTCTGAGAGGTAGTAAAATGGATATCGCGGTTATTGGCTCCAACATGGTGGATCTCATCACCTACATCAACCAGATGCCCAAAGAAGGGGAAACGCTGGAAGCACCCGCCTTTAAAATTGGTTGTGGCGGTAAAGGGGCAAATCAGGCCGTTGCGGCTGCTAAGCTCAATTCCAAAGTGCTGATGCTGACGAAAGTCGGTGATGATATTTTTGCGGATAACACCATTCGTAATCTCGAATCCTGGGGGATTAATACGACCTATGTCGAAAAGGTACCCTGCACCAGCAGCGGCGTTGCACCGATCTTTGTTAATGCAAACTCCAGCAACAGCATTCTGATTATTAAAGGCGCCAACAAGTTTCTCTCCCCGGAAGATATCGATCGCGCGGCGGAAGATCTGAAAAAGTGTCAACTTATTGTCCTGCAGCTGGAAGTACAGTTGGAAACGGTTTATCACGCGATTGAATTCGGTAAAAAACACGGTATTGAAGTGTTATTAAATCCCGCCCCTGCATTACGGGAATTAGATATGTCTTATGCCTGTAAATGCGATTTCTTCGTGCCAAATGAAACCGAGCTCGAAATATTAACCGGTATGCCGGTGGATACCTATGACCATATTCGCGCCGCGGCACGTTCTTTGGTCGATAAAGGTCTGAACAATATTATCGTCACCATGGGGGAGAAAGGTGCTCTGTGGATGACGCGTGACCAGGAAGTCCATGTCCCGGCGTTTAAAGTGAACGCTGTCGATACCAGTGGCGCAGGTGACGCTTTCATCGGTTGTTTTGCCCACTATTACGTTCAAAGCGGTGATGTCGAAGCCGCCATGAAAAAAGCCGCTCTCTTCGCTGCATTCAGCGTTACCGGGAAAGGCACTCAATCATCTTATCCAAGCATCGAACAATTTAATGAGTTTCTTACCTTAAACGAATAATACTCCTGCATTGTAAAAGGTAGCACTATGAACGATAAAAACATCATTCAGATGCCCGACGGCTATCTGAATAAGACGCCTCTGTTCCAGTTTATTTTGTTATCCTGTTTATTCCCTTTATGGGGATGCGCAGCCGCATTAAATGATATTCTGATTACGCAATTCAAAAGCGTATTTTCACTCAGCAACTTTGCTTCGGCATTAGTTCAGAGTGCCTTTTATGGCGGTTATTTTTTAATTGCGATTCCGGCATCTTTGGTGATTAAAAAGACCAGTTATAAAATCGCCATCTTAATGGGACTGACCCTTTATATTGTTGGCTGTACGCTCTTTTTCCCGGCATCGCACATGGCCACCTACACCATGTTCCTCGCGGCAATTTTTGCGATTGCGATTGGCCTGAGCTTCCTGGAAACTGCAGCCAACACCTATAGCTCCATGATTGGCCCAAAAGCGTATGCCACCCTGCGCCTGAACATCAGCCAGACCTTTTACCCCATTGGCGCAGCCGCCGGTATTCTGCTGGGTAAATATCTGGTCTTCTCTGAAGGCGAGAGTCTGGAAAAACAGATGGCTGGGATGAACGCGGAGCAGATCCACAACTTTAAAGTGTTGATGCTGGAAAATACCCTTGAGCCTTACAAGTACATGATTATGGTGCTGGTTGTGGTGATGGTGTTGTTCCTGCTGACCCGCTTCCCGACCTGTAAAGTCGCGCAAACGGCGAGTCATAAACGTCCGTCAGCGATGGATACGCTGCGTTATCTGGCCAGCAATGCCCGTTTCCGCCGTGGGATTGTGGCGCAGTTCCTGTACGTGGGGATGCAGGTCGCGGTGTGGTCATTTACCATCCGTCTGGCGCTGGAATTGGGTGATATCAACGAGCGCGACGCCTCAACCTTCATGGTCTATAGCTTTGCCTGCTTCTTTATCGGCAAGTTTATCGCCAACATATTGATGACACGCTTCAATCCGGAAAAAGTGCTGATCCTCTACTCCATCATTGGCGCACTGTTTCTGGTCTATGTTGCGCTGGCGCCAAGCTTCAGCGCCGTGTACGTTGCCGTACTGGTGAGCGTCCTGTTTGGACCCTGCTGGGCGACAATCTATGCCGGTACGCTGGATACCGTGGATAACGAACATACTGAAATGGCGGGAGCGGTTATTGTCATGGCCATTGTTGGTGCAGCGGTGGTTCCGGCAATTCAGGGCTATGTGGCCGATATGTTCCACTCGCTACAACTCTCGTTCCTGGTCTCCATGTTGTGCTTCGTGTACGTCGGTATCTACTTCTGGCGTGAAAGCAAAGTGCGCAATAACCTGGCTGAAGCGACTGTTTCCTGAGGAGAGCGATCATGACAACACGTATCACGCTGTGGCGGGAACTCTTTGCAGAGCATCCGCGAATCTTACTGAAGAATAGCGACTTCACGGTTACCGCATTTCGTTACGCCAGCGGTGTGGAAGGGCTGAAGGTAGAAAACAGTCGTGGACATCTGGTTATTCTGCCCTGGATGGGGCAGATGATCTGGGATGCTCAGTTTGACGGGCATGAACTGACCATGCGCAACATGTTCAGTCAGCCAAAACCGGCTGCGGAAGTGGTAGCGACATACGGCTGCTTTGCTTTCCACTCGGGTATATTGGCTAATGGCTGCCCTTCGCCAGAAGATTCTCACCCGTTGCATGGCGAAATGGCCTGTGCCGCGATGGATGAGGCCTGGCTGGAGCTGGAGGGAGAGAATTTGCGCGTGAGCGGACGCTACGAGTATGTGATGGGGTTCGGTCATCATTATCAGGCGCATCCTGCGGTGGTTATGCGCAAAGCGAGTGCGCTGTTTGATATTCAGATGGCGGTCACCAACCTCGCCTCAGTGGCAATGCCTTTACAGTATATGTGCCATATGAACTATGCCTACGTACCGGAAGCGACCTTCAGCCAGAATATCCCGGATGAAGCCATGAAGCTGCGTGAGTCGGTACCCGCGCATGTTAAGCCTACCGAGCAGTGGCTGACGTTTAATCAGCGGATCATTCAGGGCGAGACCTCGCTGGGGCGCCTCAACGAGCCCGATTTTTACGATCCGGAAATCGTTTTCTTCGCTGACCAACTGGACCGATACACGGATAAGCCTGAATTTCGCATGATCGCACCTGATGGCACCACGTTCGTGACACGTTTCTCCAGCGCGGAGCTGAATTATGTCACCCGTTGGATCCTCTATAACGGCGATCAGCAGGTGGCAGCCTTCGCCCTACCTGCGACCTGTCGCCCTGAAGGCTTCCTGGCGGCACAGCGAAAAGGCACGTTGATTCAGCTAGAACCGCAGCACACCCGCACATTTACCGTCACAACTGGCATCGCCTGATCGCTCAAGGCTTAAACAGCAGCACGTCGGAACACAAAATCCTTCAAGCTGCATAAGGCGGCAAGTCTGCTCACCTCAGAAGCTTACTCAAGTCAGTGACTGGGGTGAGCAGACCAAGCCAACGCAGAGGCTGCTTGAAGGATAAAGTGTATATCGTTAAGGTAAGCACGTTTTTTATCCCCCAGGACAGAACCCATGATCACCGTTGCCCTTATCGACGACCACACTATCGTCCGCTCCGGCTTTGCCCAGTTGCTGGGGCTGGAACCTGATTTGCAGGTTGTGGCTGAGTTCGGCTCAGGCAGTGAGGCGCTGGCGGGATTACCGGGACGTGGCGTGCAGGTATGTATCTGTGATATCTCGATGCCTGATATCTCCGGTCTTGAACTGTTAAGCCAGTTGCCAAAAGGGATGGCGATTATCATGCTCTCCGTCCACGACAGCCCGGCGCTGGTGGAGCAGGCGCTCAACGCGGGCGCGCGTGGTTTCCTTTCTAAACGCTGTAGCCCTGATGAGCTGATCGCGGCGGTGCATACCGTGGCGACCGGCGGCTGCTATTTGACGCCGGATATCGCCGTCAAACTGGCGGCTGGTCGTCAGGATCCGCTGACCAAACGCGAACGTCAGGTGGCGGAGAAACTGGCGCAAGGCATGGCGGTAAAAGAGATTGCTGCCGAACTGGGCCTGTCGCCGAAAACGGTGCACGTGCATCGCGCTAACCTGATGGAAAAACTGGGCGTTAGCAACGATGTCGAACTGGCCCGCCGGATGTTTGACGGCTGGCAATGAACACGCTCTGTTCCCGGTTAATCACCGTTGTTGCCTGCTTCTTTATCTTCTCTACCGCGTGGTTTTGCTTGTGGAGTATCAGCCTGCACCTGGTTGAGCGCCCGGAACTGGCGGTACTGCTGTTTCCGTTTGGCCTGCGTCTGGGGCTGATGCTGCAATGTCCACGCGGCTACTGGCCGGTGCTGCTGGGTGCGGAATGGCTGCTTCTTTTCTGGCTGGCGCAGGAAGTGGCGCTGGCTCACTTGCCACTTTTGATGATCGGGAGCTTCCTCACGTTACTCCCGGTGATGCTGATTTCGCGCTATCGCCATCAGCGCGACTGGCGCACGCTGCTGTTACAGGGCGCGGCGCTGACGGCGGCGGCGTTGCTGCAATCGCTGCCCTGGCTTGGGCAAGGCGAAGAGGCGTGGAATGCCCTGCTGCTGACGCTCACCGGTGGATTAACGCTGGCCCCGATCTGTCTGGTTTTCTGGCACTATCTTACCAGCACCACCTGGTTGCCGCTGGGCCCGGCGGTGGTGTCTCAGCCGGTGAACTGGCGCGGACGGCATCTGGTCTGGTATCTGCTGCTGTTTAGCGTCAGCCTGTGGTTGCAGCTTGGCCTGCCCGATGAACTGTCGCGCTTCACGCCGTTTTGCCTCGCACTGCCGATCATTGCGCTCGCCTGGCACTACGGCTGGCAGGGGGCGCTGATTGCCACGTTAATGAACGCCATTGCGCTGATTGCCAGCCAGACCTGGCACGATCATCCCGTCGACCTGTTGCTCTCCCTGCTGGTGCAAAGCCTGACCGGGCTGCTGCTCGGCGCGGGGATCCAGCGTCTGCGCGAGCTTAACCAGTCGCTGCAAAACGAATTAGCGCGCAACCACCGTCTGGCTGAACGCCTGCTGGAGACCGAAGAGAGCGTCCGCCGGGATGTGGCGCGCGAACTGCACGATGATATCGGTCAGACCATCACCGCCATTCGCACCCAGGCGGGCATTGTCCAGCGGCTGGCGCCGGAAAACGCAGGGGTGAAGCGCAGCGGGGCGCATATCGAACAACTTTCTCTTGGCGTGTACGATTCGGTGCGTCGTCTGTTGGGTCGTCTGCGTCCGCGCCAGTTGGATGATCTCACGCTGGAACAAGCGATCCGCTCATTGATGCGTGAAATGGAGCTGGAAAGCCGTGGCATCGTCAGCCACCTTGACTGGCGAATTGACGAATCTGCACTCAGCGAAAGTCAGCGGGTGACGCTGTTTCGCGTCTGTCAGGAAGGGCTGAACAACATCGTTAAGCACGCCAACGCCAGCGCGGTGACGCTTCAGGGCTGGCAGCAGGATGAACGGCTGATGCTGGTGATTGAGGACGACGGCAGCGGCCTGCCGCCGGGGTCAAATCAGCAGGGATTTGGCCTCACCGGGATGCGTGAACGTATTACCGCCCTCGGGGGATCGCTCTCGATTTCCTGTACGCACGGCACGCGGGTCAGCGTGTCGTTACCCCAGCGTTATGTGTAAGGAGCGGTCATGTTTTCGTTTTTAAAATCCCCAGTCAGCGCGCCGCTCATCACCGATAAGCGTGAAGTGGATGCCCTCTACCGCTACTGGCGGCGGCATATTCTGACCACTATCTGGCTCGGCTACGCGCTGTTCTATTTCACACGCAAGAGCTTCAACGCCGCCGTACCGGATATCCTCACCAGCGGCGTGCTGACCCGCAGCGACATTGGTCTGTTGGCGACGCTGTTTTACATCACCTACGGCCTGTCGAAGTTTGTTTCCGGTATCGTCAGTGACCGTTCCAACGCCCGTTATTTTATGGGGTTTGGGCTTATCGCCACCGGCGTGGTGAACATTCTGTTTGGCTTCTCCACCTCGCTCTGGGCTTTTGCGGTGCTCTGGGCGCTGAACGCCTTTTTCCAGGGCTGGGGGTCGCCGGTCTGCGCGCGTTTATTGACTGCGTGGTATTCGCGTACCGAACGCGGCGGCTGGTGGGCGCTGTGGAATACTGCGCACAATGTTGGCGGGGCGCTGATCCCTATCGTGATGGCGGCGACGGCGCTGCACTACGGCTGGCGTGCCGGGATGATGATCGCCGGGCTGTTGGCGATTGTAGTGGGGATTTTTCTCTGCTGGCGGCTGCGCGACAGGCCGCAGGCGATTGGTCTGCCGCCGATTGGCGACTGGCGCCATGATGAGCTGGAAATCGCCCAGCAGCAGGAAGGCGCAGGGCTGAGCCGTAAAGAGATCCTCACCCGCTATGT
The DNA here is from genome assembly GCF_013797615.1 of Citrobacter sp. RHBSTW-00017. NCBI lineage: Bacteria > Pseudomonadati > Pseudomonadota > Gammaproteobacteria > Enterobacterales > Enterobacteriaceae > Citrobacter > Citrobacter sp. RHBSTW-00017. The sequence continues at coordinate 40,489 of NZ_CP056899.1, forward strand.
ATTGCTGAATCCCTATATCTGGTTGCTGTCGCTGTGTTACGTGCTGGTGTACGTCGTCCGCGCCGCCATCAACGACTGGGGCAATCTGTATATGTCGGAGACGCTCGGCGCGGATCTGGTGACCGCCAATACCGCCGTGACCATGTTCGAATTGGGCGGATTTATCGGCGCGCTGGTCGCAGGCTGGGGCTCGGACAAACTGTTTAACGGCAACCGCGGTCCAATGAACCTGATTTTTGCTGCCGGAATTTTGCTCTCCGTGGGCTCGTTGTGGCTGATGCCGTTCGCCAGTTACGTGATGCAGGCGGCGTGCTTCTTCACCACCGGATTCTTCGTCTTCGGCCCGCAAATGCTGATCGGCATGGCGGCGGCGGAGTGCTCGCACAAAGAGGCAGCGGGCGCGGCAACCGGATTTGTCGGGCTGTTTGCCTATCTGGGGGCATCGCTTTCCGGCTGGCCGCTGGCGAAGGTGATGGAGGTCTGGCACTGGACCGGATTCTTTGTGGTGATCGCCATTGCGGCGGGGATATCCGCGCTGCTGCTGCTGCCGTTTTTGAACGCCCAGGCTCCACGCGAACTCAACGAAGCGTGATGCACCTCACCTTTTTGCCCCGAGTAGGGTAAAACTAAGAAATTTTCCCGGTTTCACCTGGACGCTGTCTCAGGCGCGTCTCCCGGCTGATTTTTACAATGCCTGCCATTCGCAGGTATAAAAATTAGCTCGGGAGTGTCAAATGCTGGCCTTTCTAAACCAGGTACGCAAGCCGACCCTGGATCTGCCGCTCGATGTGCGGCGTAAAATGTGGTTCAAACCGTTCATGCAGTCCTATCTGGTGGTCTTTATTGGCTACCTGACCATGTATCTGATCCGCAAAAACTTCAACATCGCGCAGAACGACATGATCTCCACCTACGGGCTGAGCATGACGCAGCTGGGAATGATTGGCCTGGGCTTCTCCATCACCTACGGCGTGGGTAAAACGCTGGTTTCCTACTACGCAGACGGCAAAAATACCAAGCAGTTCCTGCCGTTTATGCTGATCCTCTCCGCCATCTGTATGCTCGGCTTCAGCGCCAGCATGGGGGCGGGTTCAACCAGCCTGTTCCTGATGATCGCCTTCTACGCGCTGAGCGGTTTTTTCCAGAGTACCGGCGGCTCGTGTAGCTATTCCACCATCACCAAATGGACGCCGCGTCGCAAGCGGGGTTCTTACCTCGGCATGTGGAATATCTCCCATAACCTCGGTGGTGCGGGTGCGGCTGGCGTGGCGCTGTTTGGCGCCAACTATCTGTTCGACGGTCACGTCATTGGTATGTTTATCTTCCCGTCAATTATCGCCCTGATTGTCGGCTTTATCGGCCTGCGCTACGGCAGCGACTCCCCGGAGTCTTATGGCCTCGGTAAAGCTGAAGAGCTGTTCGGCGAGGAGATAAGCGAAGAGGACAAAGAGACTGAAGAAAATGAGATGACCAAATGGCAGATCTTTGTTGAATACGTGCTGAAAAACAAAGTGATCTGGCTGCTGTGCTTCTCCAACATTTTCCTGTACGTGGTGCGTATCGGTATCGACCAGTGGTCCACTGTCTACGCTTTCCAGGAGCTGAAGCTCTCCAAAGAAGTGGCGATTCAGGGCTTTACCCTGTTTGAAGTGGGCGCGTTGGTCGGCACGTTACTGTGGGGTTGGCTCTCTGACCTGGCTAACGGTCGTCGTGCGCTGGTAGCCTGCGTGGCGCTGGCGTTGATTATCGCGACCCTGGGCGTTTATCAGCACGCCAGCAACCAGTATGTCTATCTGGCTTCGCTGTTTGCGCTGGGCTTCCTGGTGTTTGGTCCTCAGCTGTTAATCGGCGTTGCAGCCGTCGGATTCGTACCGAAAAAAGCGATCGGCGCAGCCGATGGGATTAAAGGCACCTTCGCATACCTGATTGGTGACAGCTTCGCCAAGCTGGGTCTGGGGATGATTGCCGACGGCACGCCGATTTTTGGTCTGACCGGCTGGGCGGGCACGTTCGCCGCGCTGGATACCGCCGCCATCGGTTGTATCTGCCTGATGGCCATCGTGGCCGTGTTTGAAGAACGTAAAATTCGCCGCGAGAAAAAAATTCAACAATTGAAAGTTGTAGATTCAATTGGTCAACGCAACAGTTATGTGAAAACATGGGGTTGCGGAGGTTTTTTGAATGAGACGAACATTTACAGCAGAGGAAAAAGCCTCTGTTTTTGAACTATGGAAGAACGGAACAGGCTTCAGTGAAATAGCGAATATCCTGGGTTCAAAACCCGGAACGATCTTCACTATGTTAAGGGATACTGGCGGCATAAAACCCCATGAGCGTAAGCGGGCTGTAGCTCACCTGACACTGTCTGAGCGCGAGGAGATACGAGCTGGTTTGTCAGCCAAAATGAGCATTCGTGCGATAGCTACTGCGCTGAATCGCAGTCCTTCGACGATCTCACGTGAAGTTCAGCGTAATCGGGGCAGACGCTATTACAAAGCTGTTGATGCTAATAACCGAGCCAACAGAATGGCGAAAAGGCCAAAACCGTGCTTACTGGATCAAAATTTACCATTGCGAAAGCTTGTTCTGGAAAAGCTGGAGATGAAATGGTCTCCAGAGCAAATATCAGGATGGTTAAGGCGAACAAAACCACGTCAAAAAACGCTGCGAATATCACCTGAGACAATTTATAAAACGCTGTACTTTCGTAGCCGTGAAGCGCTACACCACCTGAATATACAGCATCTGCGACGGTCGCATAGCCTTCGCCATGGCAGGCGTCATACCCGCAAAGGCGAAAGAGGTACGATTAACATAGTGAACGGAACACCAATTCACGAACGTTCCCGAAATATCGATAACAGACGCTCTCTGGGGCATTGGGAGGGCGATTTAGTCTCAGGTACAAAAAACTCTCATATAGCCACACTTGTAGACCGAAAATCACGTTATACGATCATCCTTAGACTCAGGGGCAAAGATTCTGTCTCAGTAAATCAGGCTCTTACCGACAAATTCCTGAGTTTACCGTCAGAACTCAGAAAATCACTGACATGGGACAGAGGAATGGAACTGGCCAGACATCTAGAATTTACTGTCAGCACCGGCGTTAAAGTTTACTTCTGCGATCCTCAGAGTCCTTGGCAGCGGGGAACAAATGAGAACACAAATGGGCTAATTCGGCAGTACTTTCCTAAAAAGACATGTCTTGCCCAATATACTCAACATGAACTAGATCTGGTTGCTGCTCAGCTAAACAACAGACCGAGAAAGACACTGAAGTTCAAAACACCGAAAGAGATAATTGAAAGGGGTGTTGCATTGACAGATTGAATCTACAGAACATTTTAATCCCTATAAACTGGAAGAGAGTCAAACGACGGTCGATGTGACGGGTAATTATGATCAGTTTCCTGAGTTTGGAAAATATGACTCTTTGATTAGAAAAGAACGATAAGACTATTCAGCTAATTACAGACGCTTCTGAGGCGTGTGTCGTGGCATCACGTTTTCATACTGATATGATAGTGGAGTAGCAGATTAGGTGTCGCGACCGAGTGGAAGCGTCTGCGGAGCCAAAAACGCTTAACAGAGCAAAAAGTTGCCGTTCCGGAGGTACAGCAGGGGAAAGTGGTTTTAATTCACGGAAAGGAAAGGAAAAAACCGGGTTAACGACAGGAAGCCGCACAGGAAAGAATTGTTGTTGAGAATAATGCGCTGGGTCCGAACAGCTTCGGAAAAGGCATGGCAGATATGGGGTTATTCCAGCAGTCGTTTGCAGCCAGTATGATCCAGAATGGCGCTACAGCAGATGAGTTAACAGAAGCACTGATTAAAAACTCACAGGGTCAGATACCTGTAGGGCAGGATGCCGTTAAAGGTCTGTTGACTGCCAGGGGCGAATTCTTTGGGGTTCCGGTCAGTGCGTTGACCGCAAATGGAGAAATGACACCGCAACAAGCTGCGGAAATCCTGGCGAGTGGTGTGCCGACCAGTGAAGCAAAACTGATTCAGTATGTAGCAGCTAATGCGTTTTTATCTGTTGCGAAAAGCTCCGATCTTGGATTATCACCTGTAAACCAGAAATATGTGGATATTCTTTCGCCGGAAGCGAAACAGCATATTATATATGGGGATAGCCCTACACAAGGTGGACATCTGTATCCCGGAAATCCAGGAAAAACAGTTTTCCCTCAAAGTTGGTCAGCAGACAAGGTTGTTCATACTGTGGGTTATATAGCAACGTCGCCTGATACTAAATGGTTTGCTCAGACAGGAACCAGTGGTATGTATACCGCTAAGGGCGATCCTGCCAAATGGGTCGCATATGAAGTCAGAGATGGTGTCCGTATTCGTGTTGTTTATCAACCGGCTACAGGGAAAATTGTTACAGCCTTTCCCGATAATAAACCTGTACCTCCGGCATCGAAACCTATAAAAAAATATGAAGGGATTTATTAAATGTTTGGTGTAAAAATCAGTCAATTAGGAAAGTTGCTTGAAGATCGATTAGATCCGGATTTAATTGATGGCGCTTTAGATTATATTCAATATGACGAGGAGCCTCTTGCTTTTGAGATTCTTTGCGACCATATAAGCGAGTATGACATCACCATAACTGAAAATGAGTATGAGTTAATAACTCAACTTATCGAAGAGATGAAGTTTGATATAAGTGAACCACCGTTTAAATATTTAAAAAAATTAGTTGATTAAGCAAATCCCCGCCCTCAAAAGCCGGGGTTTTTAGACCTTCTGCTGCGACTCAATAGCCAGCTATCCCTTCTCGGCAGTGACCACTACTGTCAGTCCGGTATAGAAGGCTAGCGCCTTCAGCCAGCGGCCCTTGAGGGTAAACTGCGGCAGCGGGGTCGATAACCAACCCTGTAATAATGCGCCTGCGGCTCGAAGACGGCGGTTGTGGTGGCGTGCTGTTGTGTGCTGGAATTGCGTTCAGCCATGCTCGTTCAACTCTGTTGCAGAGGGGCGGTAGCGTCTGTGCCCCCAAAAACGCTTAACAGCGCAAAAAAATCCTAGGGAGAAAGTACAATAGACAAAATTGTTATTAACCAATCGAAATAACAGGGAAAAACCGAGCTCATCGCAGCAACCTGCATCGGGAAGAGTTGTTGTTGAGAATAACTCGCTCAGCGCAACCCAGCAGAAAAGCCGTAGCGAAGAACTGGTTGCCTGTGGCAACAACAGTAGCTGTAAAGCCAGTGTTCGTGAGCAATATGCCAAAGAGTTTGACAAAGTTCAGGAACAGCTAAATTCCTGTTTAACTGCCAAGAAATGCGTGGCTGTTGCGAAGGAAATGAAGCAATGGCAGGCAAACATAAGCGCTTGTTCGATAAAGCATTACCCAAACGAAAACAAACTCAGAGTGCTGATATCCGCGGTCTGTTGACCCAGATACATCCGGCTCTGGAGCGTGTTCTCGGCCCGAGACTGGATCACCCGGCCGTGCTCGATCTGCTCCAGTGATATCCTTCGCCCGAAAAACTCGCTTTGCTGGGAGAGACAAAACTGGCGACCCAGCTCAGCTAACTCGCGCCCCGTCTGGGAAAGCGCCTTGCTGCTGACATCACCCAGACTATGACAGAGCAAACCGTCGTCGTTCCCGGCACGAATGCTGCTGTCGTCGTCCTACCGCGCTTGGCACTCCAGCTCATCAACTGCGTAAGCAAAGAGACGAGGTGGCCCTTGAGGTAGAACAGCGGGTTCTTGCTCACCCCCTACTGTTCTCTTAAGGATAAAAACAGTGCTCTTAATCTTGCATTCAGTAGAGGGCCAAGAATTTGTGGAGGAAAAGGTTTCGCGTTGATAGAGATGGCAAGTTTAGTTTACATTTTTCTGAAATATGCATGTTTTTCACTCACGTCGGATTCCCCCTGTTTTTCACTGGCGTTCATAATTGCTTTGCAAGGATGGACAACCAGTAAAAGTAATACTTCGTTCTGGTATCAGCCGCAGATAATATTTATTGTCAGATCTCGTGTAAGTCCCCATCAAGGACGTGGGGTAAAAATTAGTTTACAGAGAAGAAGATGACGTTCCAGGGCAACAGCTCTTTCACGCGGTTGGCTGGTCATGTATTGATGACGCCGATCACGTAGTGCAACCAGGCTTCTGGCTCAATGCCTTTGAGTTTGCAGCTACCGATCAGGCTATACATCATGAATACCTGTTAGAACAGGAAGGAGAATGCTAGAAGTGAAAGGCAGCAATGGCAGGACCAGTGCGATCAATATAGTTGATACCTAATAGAAATCATTGGCTGATATATGGCTGATGGCATTTGCACTAACTCCTGCACATAGCTTGGTACCATAATTTGATAAATTAAAAAATTGCATTTTCAGTATAAGATAATGTACAAAATAGATTGCATAAGATAAGGCGAGGCATTGTGTCGATTTAGAATAATAACAATTGAAATAAATATGCTGCTATGCTTTGTTTGGGGTTACTTATAAATAAAGTAAAATCCTGCCTGATCTCGCTTGAAAATTTTACATAACCTAAATATTTAGGTCTTGATATGTCTGTTTATTGCCATTGAATTTTTTTTAAGGAAAAAATTGTGAATTCACTTAACAAAAAAACGGCTTGTTTCTTGATTTCTACCTCTTTGCTGCTGAGTGGCTGCGCTAATACCGGAAGTACTCTACTGTCAGGGACAAAAGCGGATCCACGTCTGACAACCACCGAGCAAGCCCAGTTTTTTAGCGCTTCTGGCGCGCAAGGTTGTGGCATTGGTGCGGTATCAGGTGCTGCGCTTGGCGCTGTAGTTGGTGCTCTGGCTGGAGACACCAAGAAAGCAATTACAGGTGCTGCCATTGGTGGTGCTGCTGGGTGCGCAGCGGGTATGACGGCTAACTACTATCTTGATGGCCTGAAAAAAGATTATGCTTCCACAGCCGATCGCCTGCAGGCAATGGATACGGATATCAGCAAAGATACCGCTGCAGTAGAAAAATCTACCCTTGCCATGAAACAGGTTATCAGTGAAAACCAGGCAACCTTAACCAAAATTAGCATCCAAAAAGATAAGGCTGGCTTTGATAAAGCAGGTGCCAAAATGCAATTAGCACAAATCGATGCCAACATAAGTAAGATGAAAGAGACAGTGAAAGGCATGAAAGACAAAGAGTCTGCCTATAAGGTCGCCTTGCAAGGACAAACCACTACCACATCTGCAGAGAAAACCAAGCTTGCTAATTTGAATAAAGAGTACAGCAGTCTGAATAGCAAGATTAGTGACCTGGAAAAAGAAACGAACGAGTTATACGAACAACGCCAGGCCATCTCTCTGGGTTAACAACATTTGGCCGGTCGGAGTATCGGCCTATTTTAAGGCGACTTTAATGTATAAAGCGCCATGATCTGACTCTATTCATGGACAATTTGATGAGAAAATATCTGCTTCTCGCCACTATTGTGCTTACCGGCTGTACTACATCGTCACAGGACTGTGATTTACACGCACAAGATCCGAGTTTTATTACCAAACTAAGCTGCGCCACATCCGGCGGTTATCGTCAGCAAGTTGATAAAAAAGAGCAGCAGGTTCGACTCAGCCAGTATGAAAATGAGTCGGCGAAGCAACAGCAGGCTTATACCCAAAACCGACAGCAGAACGTCAATCAGAAGCTGGCCGATGAACAAGCAAGGTTAAATGCCGTGCGTTCAGACCTGTCACAGACCCTTGCACAGCTGAAGTCCAGCAAAATAAAAAGCAGTGAACGCCAGAAGGAAATTCAACAATTACAGGACTTGCAGCGGCAGTCTCAGCATGCCAGTGGCGCAAGTGAAATTGCTGCAATTGAAAAGAAAGTCGCAGAAGCCAAGCAGAAAATCAAAGTTCTGGAAGAAGCAAATACCCTTCGCTAAGGATGCACTAAAAGTGGCGCTGGTCACCTGGCCACTTTTTCTGCTGCTGAAGAAAACGGCTCTGGCTTGCTGATATGCAGCTGCATGCATACCACGCATACAACTCACAACAATAATGATTTCGGTTATGCAACGATTAACAACTGCTGCGCCTATTGATGAAGCGACTCTGACAATCTACGAGGAGACGGTTGCGATCATACACCGTCATCTTCCACCGTCTCTGGCACTACTCTACGCCACTGCTCGTCGTGGTTCACAAGGACATCTGGAATGGTGGACTGAACGCCAGGGGCTGGCAAAGCCCTTTTCTGCGCTAAGCGATGCGGAACAATCCGCCGTCCAGAGTAAATGCCAGCAGTACCAGGATATTCTGGCCGGTTTGATTGAGCAGCTACTCGCACGCGGCGAAGAACATTCGGCGCATGCCTTGCAAAGACTGCTAACACATTCGCGCGATCTTAATTGCTATAGCGTAGGTGGCGAACCTGTGCTAATCAACTGGGCCATTGTCAGTGAAGCGCCCCTACCTCCCGTGATCGTTATCCCATGGTGGCGACGCTTCCTGCCATGGCTATTGTTGCTGCTAATCGCTTGCGCCTGGTGGTGGTGGCATAAAAATTCCTTAACCCCGCCCCCTCCTCCGGTACATCACGATGTGCCTGCTGCTGCACCTGCTGTCGCCCCCGCCAGCACGAACTTAACCCAGGCAAACCCCAGTATAAATCTGGAGAAACGCAAAGATTTTGGGCGGATTAAAATCAACCTGACCTGGCAACAGGGAAGCCATAAAGAGCCTATCGACCTCGATATCGCCGCTTTTATTCGTTTTAAAAACGGCAAGATCAGTGGTGCCGAAGCGTTGAGTAAGTTCTTGGGTAACTATGACAAACCGCCATATCTGTTGCTGCAACAAGATCTTCGTGAGGGTAACGATCAAGATGGTGAGTGGCTCTTCATTAATGGTAGCCACTGGCAGGATATTGATGAGGTTCTGATTTATAGCTTCATTTACGGCGGTGCCGACAACTGGCAAGGGACCAATGCCACCATCACGATTTATGTGCCCGATCAATCCCCCATTATATCCACGCTGACTGACAGCAATCAGCGCAATAACGTTGCGGCGATAGCCAGACTCAAAAACGTCGATGGCAATATCAACGTTGAACGTCTGGACCGTTTCTTCCCTGACCGGAAGTCGCTGGATAAGCACTATGGCTGGGGTTTTGAATGGACGCCTGGTGCGAATAAAAAATAGCCTGCATCACTGTGGCTTTTGTTAAATCACAGCCTTACAAGGTTTAGACAATGCGAAATTCGATTCAGGGACCACTGCTGCGTACCGGGCATAATTCCTCATTTAAGGCTCTGGGTGAAACGGGCTATCCCGTTTTTAAGATGGCGTTCCAGTTACGTGAAGCAATCTACCGTCTTGATGCAGGGCGCGATTTGGCTCGTCATTTAGCTATCCCACAAAACGATCAGGGTGGTGACAGAACCGATTGGTACAGCAGCTTCCCTGGCGATGTCATCCCCTGGAGCGGTGCGAGTGAAGCGGAGCGGGAATCAGCGCGCCAGCAATTTAATGCGTTTCAAATGTCAGTGCAGGCGTTAAGTGAACAGTTACTCAATGCTGAGCAAAACGGGACCGGGGGCGATCGCCGCGTCTTCGCACAGTTGCTGAAGTCAGTCACACATTTCCCGGATTACGAATTTGTGTATCTCGTAAACGGAATCCTGGTGATTACCTTTTGGGGATTTGTCCATCCGGAAGGCGAACAACGTAATCCTATGCATTGGCTGAGTCCGGCATCACTACCAGCAACCCCTCTCGCGGCCTCAACCCCTCTGTCTCCTGTAGACGCCGCCGTAACCCCGGCGGTTACACCTGTTGTAGATATCGTAGTGCGCAGACGCTGGAGCTGGCGTTGGTTACTCTGGTTGCTACTTGCGTTGCTGCTGCTGGCATTATTATTAGGTCTACTACGAGGATGCGTGCCATCACTCTCCATTCCGGGACTCCCTGCCATCACCACGGATAAAACGGCGATCGATACAGCTCCAGCCATCGAACGTCCAGCCGTAGGCGTTTCCGATGTAACAACGCAGGTTTCCCGCACAGGTTCAGAAACCGTCGTGGGTTCAGCTGTCGTCCCTGGCATATCTGAGGGTACTCCAGTCGATGCACAGCAAGCACTCGAACCAACATCGCCAGCCGTTCCGGCAGAGACAACAACCGCACAGGTCGGTGACGACGCAATTCCGCCAGCCGTTCCTGTAAGTGATGCCAACGCCGATGCGTCGACTACTCCGGCACCTCCTGCTGTACCTGGCACCGCAGACGCTCAAACGCCACCCGCAGTTCAACCAGCCACCACTCCGCCAGTCATCCCGGCACAGGGCACTCCGTTGACGCTTCCTCCGGCCCTTCCCGATGGCCCAGCGCAGTTTCTTAACGGCGAATGGCGCGTGAATGGTGGTATTCAGGACAAGCTCACCGGGCGACCGTTGCAACTGCAATATAACTTTGCCCAGGGTAATGGCACCGTCAGCATACGTCAGTCCAGCGGTGTTACCTGCCGTGGCCCTGCCAGCGGCAATGTGCAGCAAGGGGCGCTGAGTATCACCAATCCTGAGCAGATGAAATGTAGCGACGGTTCAAACTTTATTGTGCCGACAATCGAGTGCAAATCACCCGCTGCTGGCCACGCCGATTGTATTGGCAGCAATGATGGGGAAAAAACATTCCCTATTCGCATGCTTCAACCTAATTCCTGAACAGGGACGAGATAACTATGTTGCCTGAGATTGTATCTTTCGATCGTCAAATTACCCTCGTGGGTGACTCTGGGATCCAGTTTATGGATTTCGGATTGTCCCTTGGCCGCCTGCCTGCTGGCGAGTTTGTCAAATTAGCAAACGGTGTACTCACCCGTTTAATTTACAACGAGCAGCGCGATTACTATTTCTATCAGCCGACCCCCGATAACATCGAGAAGGCCAAAAGCCAGTACGATATCCCTGTTGAACAGAGCCTGAAGTTGTTCGACGGCATCTGGTTACCGCTTCCTTTGTTTCGCTTTAGCCCACCGAATGTGTACCAGGAGGGACCGCTAAACTGGGCTCGTTTTCGTTTAGTCAAACTACCAGAACCCGATTTAGATGGTCATAGCCATCGCATGACGCTGGCGATCGACACCCGTATTATGGCTAAACAGCAGGCTGCCGCTGACCTCAGCCCGAACCAGGAAGATGTGAATGCTGGGGCAACCTTCGCCGTCGCAACTGCAACCTATGCCCTAAATTGGTACCTGACGCAGGACTGGATAACCGACTGGCTCAAAGAAGTATTCAAAGAAGCGAGCAAAGGCCGGGATATCGACGAGCGTGAACAGGAACTTGCACAGCAATACCCGCTGGCACATTACCTGAACCTTCTGTCATTGATGGCGATTCCAGTCGAAGGTCTGCAAACCCAGACTGAACCCGTCATTGAACTGCCGCAGTTCAGGGTGATCGCCAATCGGGAAACCAATGCGATCAAACCCATCGCCGTCGACCTGATACTCGACGTGGGCAACTCGCGCACCTGTGGCATTCTTATTGAAGATCACGGGCAATCAGGTTCAGGCATGAGGCATAACTATGTGCTGAAACTACGTGATCTCAGTGCCCCCGAACATATCTATACCGATCCTTTTGAAAGCCGGGTCGAATTTTCGCAAGCCTTCTTCGGCAAAGATCACTGCTCTGTACGCAGCGGTCGCCACGATGCGTTCCAGTGGCCGACTATCGCACGTATTGGTGGTGAAGCCAGCCGTCTGGCGGCTCGTCGTAAAGGTAGTGAAGGTTCAACAGGCCTATCCAGCCCTAAACGCTATCTGTGGGATGAGAAGTTTTATGGTCAGGGTTGGCGTTTTAATGGCAGCTATGTGCAGGACAGCAATCCATTGGCAACGGCAGCACCGTTTGCCAATCTGATCGATGAAAGAGGCGAAGCCCTGCACACCATTGAAGATGAGATGGATCGCATCCCCGTCTTTACGCCACGCTACTCACGCAGTTCGCTGATGACCTTTATGCTGGCAGAAGTTCTGACCCAGGCCATTAGTCAGATTAACAGCCCGGAGCAGCGTATTCGCCAGGGACACGCTGGGATCCCGCGTCAGCTACGCCATATTATTCTGACGGTTCCGCCAGGTATGCCCATGGCTGAACGCTGTGTGCTGGATGAACGCATGCGTCAGGCTGTCGGCCTGGTGTGGAAATCGTTACGCTGGCACAACGGCGAGAACGATCCGTATGAGGACGTACAAGAAGAGCATACGGAAGCAAACATCAAGATCCCATTACCTGAAATCAGGGTGGAGTGGGACGAAGCCTCCTGTGCACAGTTGGTTTACCTGTATACCGAGATTAATCAGAACTTTGCCGGTCATCCGGAAGAGTTTTTCGACGCAATTGGCCGACCAGACCGTAGCGATCGTGAAAGTATCACTATCGCGTCAATTGATATTGGCGGCGGGACCACCGATCTGGTGATCACCGATTACCGCCTCGATCATAATGGGCACACTGGTGGTGGTACTAACGTACATATCATCCCTCACCAGCGCTTTCGCGACAGTTTTAAGATCGCAGGTGATGACATTTTGCTGGATGTTATTCAGTCATACGTTCTCCCCGCTTTTGAGCAAGCCCTGCGTGAAGCCGGTGTGATGTCCACTGAAACATTGATGTCCCAGTTGTGCGGATCGCAGAATATTAGCGCAGCCGAAGCCGTGCTTCGCCAACAACTGAGCCTGCAACTGTTCGTCCCGCTCGCATTACATATCCTGGGAACATACGAACATTACGATCCGCTTGATGAACAAACGCATACCCTGATTAACCAACGTGTCGGCGATTTGCTACCGGTGGGTTGTATTCGTGATGAAGTCGAAGGATTCGTGCGCCGGGAAGTTCAGAAAGCGGGAGGTCCGACCGACTTTAAGCTCGCGGATATCATGCTTAATCTGCCACTCGCCAAACTCCATGGCGATCTCTGTGCAGGTAAGTTCAGCATCGATAAAGTCCTGACTGCACTCTGTGAAGTGCTGTCTTATTATCATTGCGATCTGCTGCTACTCACCGGCCGGCCGTCTCAGTTACCTGGGATTCAGGCGATTATTCGTCGCAACCTTCCGTTACCGCCAGGGCGTATTCTGCCGTTACATGGTTATCAGACGGGTACCTGGTACCCGTTCCATAAAAACGGTCATATCGACGATCCAAAAAGTACGGCTTCAGTGGGTGCCATGCTCACGCAGTTGTGTGCAAACCACAGCATCCCTAACTTCCATTTCCGCACCTCAGAGCTGAAACCGTATTCAACGATTCGCCATATCGGCACCATTGATATGGATAACCTGATTCGCGATGCCGACATCGTTTATCAACATATCGAGTCTGAAAACGGGCAGATCAAGCTTCCGGCCATCACCGATGAAAATGGCGAGAAAACCACACAAAGCATCGTTATGCGTGGCGACCTGCGCTTAGGCTATCGCCAGTTGGATGCAGAACGCTGGACTGCAGCACCGCTGTATACCCTCCGTTTTAGCGAAGAAGGACGTAAAAAATTCTCTTCGGCTCAGTCCACGGATAATGGCTCCCCGTATCTCAAAGTCAGACTGACGATCGATAAGGGTAAACGAGCTCGTCAGCTTGGACTGATTAGCGATCGCCTGACGATCGCCGATGTCAGCAGCAACACCGATAAGTCATTTAGCAAACGTGATTTGGATCTGGAACTCAATACGATGCCCGACAGAGGGCTCATTGATAGCCGTCACTGGCTCGATAGCGGGAGTGTTAAAAAATAATGAATAGCGAACAAAAATCTCTCACTCAGGGTTGGGCTGCTATCGCTCAGGGATGCCTGGACGCACTCAGATGGGTCGACAACGTACGCCCCGGTTCACGTCGTTTAGACAACGAAGCAGACAAACTCAACTTGAGTTTGCTGCGTACGAGGAATCTGGCCAATAGCCTGACTCAGGTTGCCAAAACACCGATGACCGTCGGTTTTTTCGGTATTTCTCAGGCAGGGAAATCGTACCTCATTTCAGCGCTCGCTGCTGGTAGCAATGGGTCGCTGGAAGCACTCTACGGCGAAAGGCGTGTTGACTTTATCAAAGAGGTAAACCCTGTCGGCGGAGGTAAAGAAGCGACGGGGCTGGTCACTCGCTTTACCCGTCAGGCGCCTGCCGCGCCGGCTGGATACCCAGTGCCGTTGCGACTGTTCAGTGAAATCGATTTGGCTAAGATTCTGGCCAACGCCTGGTTTAACGACTTCAACCATGAGCAATTGAGCTATCAGCTTGACCAAAGCCGGGTTGAAGAGCACCTGCGCCCATTCTTGCAGCGTGCTGTGCAGGTTCAGGAATATAACGGCGTCAGCCAGGAAGATGTCGTCGCCTTGTGGGATTACCTTAACGCCTCCTTTAAAAAGTCAGTTGAGAAACTTGAACACGCCTGGTGGCCGCAGGTGTTGAAAATTGCCCCGACGTTGAGCCCAAATGATCGTGCAGAGCTCTTTTCCCTGTTGTGGGGAGAACAGCCAGCTCTCACCGAAACCTACCGTTCATTAGCCAATGTACTGGCGAAACTGAACCATACCCGGATGGTATTTGCCCCGCTGGAAACGCTGACTGACCATAGCAGCGGCAGCATCATGAACGTAGATAGCCTGAACAGGTTGGGCTCCAACCAGGATCGCAACGTTGAGATCCGTTATTGGAAAGAAGAACAACAAATTGGTAGCGCCAACTTAACGCAGGCGGAACTGGCGGCCTTAACCACAGAGCTGATTTTCCCTCTGGCAGAAGTTGAAACCAACAGCGTTGTAGAACAGGTTGATCTGCTCGACTTCCCTGGCTATCGCGGTCGTCTCAAGATCACCGCACTTGAACAGGCTGGCCGGGATGGACTTAACGCGATTTCGCAGCTCCTGCTTCGCGGAAAAGTTGCTTACCTGTTCGAACGCTATACCGATAACCAGGAAATGAATGCGCTTGTCGTATGCGCCAGCTCAGCCAAACAGAGCGACGTTGCTGATGTGGGCCCGGTATTAAACCGCTGGGTAGAGAAAACCCAGGGTAAGAGTGCCGAAGAGCGCGGGGGCCGCAACCCGGGTTTGTTCTGGGCAATCACCATGTGTGATATGCGTATCGTCAACAGCCTGCAACATACCGAAAGCCAGTTAAAAGAAGGCTGGGAAGGTATGATGCACATGACTTTATTGGAGCGTTTCTCGCACTATGAATGGCTTTCACAATGGGCACCCAACCAGCCTTTCAACAACTGTTTCCTGGTACGCAAACCCGGGCTTGATAACCCTTTCCTGAGGCTTGAAGGTGATGCCGGGCAGGAGAGACTCCAGGAAGTGGGTATCAGCGATCGTTACCGCGATGTACTCGATACCATGGGCAGCACCTTCGTCTGCGGAAAAAATGTGAATATGCACGTTGCAGAACCGAAAGCAGCCTGGCAGGCAATGCTCGAACTCAACGACGGTGGAATGTCGCGCCTGACGAAAGCACTGCGCGGCGTCGCCCATCTCGACTTCAAGCTAAAACGTTTACAGCAACAACTGCTGCAATGTCGCATGGAAACCGGCGATCAACGTCTTGGCCGGTGGTACGAAAAAGACGGTGATGGGCAGATTGTGAAAAAACAAGCAATTGCCAAAGAGTTATGGCAGGGCTTGTCTGCATGTTCCCACAGTATGGGGGAACTTATCGAACGCCTGGTTCTGCCGACTCAGGAGCTCAACAACATTTATTTGAGTATTCGCGACCTCGAGCAGGCGCCGCAAACCGAAGGCGAAAGCCCGACCATCAATGCTTTCGCAACCAGTCCGTTTGGTGGTAATCCGTTCGCTGATAACCCCTTTGCCAGCGATCCCTTTGCGACTACACCTGTTGAAACCGCCGTTGTTGATGCGCCAGCAACTGCCGCAGCGGAACGCGTAGGCCAGGATGACGATTTCGCGCATCAGGCCTTTAAAGCCTGGGTAGCCCATCTACGGGAGTTGCCGCAGCAACCGTTGCAGTGGCGTCAACTGGGCATGAGCAGTGAGCTGATTAATCAACTCAGCGAAGAGCTAATCACCGCCGCCACACGTTTGGATTTGGAAGGGACATTGAAACATGCCCTGGCGGGTCAAGAGCAGGCTGAAACAACTCGCGTACACATGCGAGCACGTCAGGTTTTACGCGCTCAACTGACCATACGTGATTTTATTGCCTGGTTTGGTTATCTCACCCTGCCAGCAGACAAGGTACCCAACAGCTATGTTGGCGAGAAAAACAAAGTGTTTCTGCGTCAGAAGCAGCTCGCTAACGATGAGTTGCCACAACTCGCCACCGTCGCACCACAGCCCGGCGTTTCCTATCTGGGTGACTGGCTTTCTGCTTTGATGAGCGTCGTCCTGGACAATGCGGGTCATAGCGCCACACGGGATATTTCCTTCGAACAGAATCGTCAACTTGGTCAGATTATCAGCCAATTGAAACAAGAGAACATGCCATGCTAGCTAAAATCATCGCCTGCCAGCCGGCAGAGCCAGGTACTGCACAATTGATGGTCCGCCTGCGTGGTGAAACCGCAATATTGACTAATCTGACCTTTACACTGTGCAATAACGAGCAGAACTACCTGCAACCCGATGGCAGTTGGAGCCCGGCGCAACACTGGTTTACCATGAACGGTGGTTATGCGTTAAATAATGGTAGCGGTTTTCGTATTGGCCCAACATTGCTTGACCCATTGCTGGCGACGGCAAGCCAGGTACAAATTCAGATCAAGCTGGATTCTGGAGAAACACGCAATACCACGTTACAGCTGGTGCGCGACGAACTGCTCTCTTCTGAAGCAAGAGGTGAAACAGGTAACTATAGCGGCAGCAGCATGCTGGCTACTCCAGAAGTTCCTTCTGAGCCCGTCATTGCAACAGAAACCGTTGTTGCCCCTGAACCTGTAGAGCCGGTAATTCATACTGAAGCGAGAACTCCGGCGAAATCGGGGTCCTCCCGCCTTCCTGTTATAGGCGCGGCAATACTGGCATTAGTCGTGATTGCTGGTGCGCTGTGGTGGTTTTTAGGCCGGGATAAATCACCGGAAGTCCCTCCCGTTGAACAAGCACAGCAAGAAACACCGGCGTCTGCATCCGCCGCCGCACCAGAGCCTGTCGCTCATAGCACCTGTTCTGCACAGGGTTTGAACAGCCAGAACGAGCTTGATTTCGTCCAGAGCTGCGTTCAGGAAAAACTCGACAGTGACAAACTACTGACCATTATCCAGGCCGCAAAAGAGGCTAAAAAATGTGGTGTTGCACAGCGTCTGTATGCTAACCGTGCCCAGGGTGGTGATACCAAAATCGCGCTCGTGTACGCAGGTGAATACGACCCGAAATACCACCAGCCAAGTGAATGTTTCAAAGCACCGGATAAAGATACTGCAGCATATTGGTACGAAACCGTTCTGCAAACGGAGCCTGACAACCAAACAGCCAAACAGCGCCTTGAGGAGCTAGGAAAATGACCTGGAATCCAATGAGTCGTCTGGCTCTGCCATTATGTGGTCTGTTGCTCAGCGGGCATGTATTTGCCGCTGATGGCGACAAACCTCTGCTCCAGGAAGGTAAGAAAACGTTATATCAACGTGTTCTCACTACCCCGGGCTGCAAACTTGGGACTGCCGCAGGTGATGATAAAGGTCAGCTACAGCCGGCCTTCAGTAGCCTGTATGTTTATCAAAAAGAAGATGCAAACGGCCAGAGCTGGCTTAAGGTCGGGCCGGATAGCTTTGGTAAAACTATAGGCTGGTTACCAAAGTCATGTACCGTCGACTGGAAAATGCAGCTCACATTGGCATTTACCAACCCGGCAAACCGTGACCGTTTGCTGTTCTTTAAAGAGAGAAAAAGCCTTGATGATATTCTCTCTGCCCCCGATCCCGTATCGCTGGTTGCCCCACTTCGCGCCAAGTTAAAACGGGATGGCCACGCCGAAGGTATTCAGGCTGAAGAGCCCGAATATTTTGTCGATCTGCAAAAGCAGTTTTATCTGCTGCCAATCCTGAGCGGTGAAGAGGTCATGACCGAAGATGGCTTCTATACACGCCTGCTTAACGTAGCCTCCGTCAGTAAAGCTGAAACGGATAAAAAACAAGAAGATAACGTAAATCAATTGAAAGGGTTTAACGCCTCAGTGGTCTTCGTTATTGACTCAACCATTTCAATGGGGCCTTACATTGAGCGCACCAAAGAAGCGGTTAATAAGATCTATGGCAAGATCAAACAAGAGCATCTGGATGGGCAGGTTAAGTTTGGGTTGATCTCATTTCGCTCGAATACCAAAGCCGTTCCGGGCCTTGAGTACCGCACAAAGATTTACGCAGATCCTAACCATGTGAAAGATGGTACGGATTTCCTGAAGAAAGTCGCTGATTTAAAAGAAGCGAAAGTCTCCAGTTCTCTGTATGACGAGGATGCGTATTCCGGCGTGCTATCAGCTATTGATGACATTGACTGGAGCCCGTTTGGCGCTCGTTACATGGTCCTGATTACCGATGCAGGTGCTATTGACGGTAGCAACAAGCTGTCAGGTACCGGTCTGGATGCCAGCCAGCTTCGCCTTGAGGCGGGTAACCGCGGTATTGCTATCTATACGCTGCACCTAAAAACATCAGGCGGCAAAGATAACCATGCCAAAGCCGAAAGCCAGTACCGCGATCTCTCCAATTTTGACAGCACCCAGTCCAACCTTTACCAGGCCGTAAATGCCGGTGATATCAAGATGTTTGGCCAGCAGGTAGATGCGCTAGCCTCCGCCATTACTGAGCAGGTTAAATCCGCTTACATGGGTGATGCTGCGATTGGTAGTGCGCTTTACGCGAAAGACGATGGACAGAAACTGACACCGGAACAAAAGCTGCTTCAGGATACGGCATTAATTGGACATGCCATGCAGTTGGCCTATCTGGGTAAGCGTAACAGCACACAAGCCCCGTTAGTCTTTCAGGCATGGATTAGCGACCGCGACCTGATTAAGCAAAACATTCCTACCACCGACGTTCGTGTTCTCTTGACCAAAGGTCAGCTAAGCGACTTAAGCGATGCTGTCAGCCAGATCCTTAAAGCAGCAAATGAGGGGATGATCTCACCGACCAAAATGTTTGAGCAACTGCGTACTGTTGCGGCAACCATGGGTGCTGATCCTAACCAGCTGAAACAACAGGACAATGCCCGCATTGGCGATCTGGGGGTGCTGGGAGAATATCTGGCCGATCTTCCCTATAAGAGCGATGTCCTGAACCTCGACGAAGAGACCTGGAAAAGCTGGGATGGATTGTCACAGGAGAAATTTATCCGCACGCTGTCATCTAAACTGCGTCATTACCAAAAATATAACGCCGATGTTGATCGCTGGGTTGAGCTGGCAAAAGGAAGCGATCCGCGCGATCGCGTTTATCCCATCCCGCTGGAAATGATGCCCTGATGCTGCGCATAGAAGAGTTGTGCGTTGTTCGTGGTCAGGGCAGTCATGCTCACCGGGTTTACCTGCCGCAGCTCACGCTGCGGTCAGGCCAGGTGGTCGCGGTCACAGGTGAAAGTGGATGTGGTAAAAGCACGCTACTGGAAGCCATCGGCTTATTACTGCAACCCAGTAAAATCGGGTGCTTCGAGCTGGACGAAGGTGCACAGCAATTTGATATCGCAACGCTGATACAGGATGAACAACATAATGAACTGGCGGGTATTCGCGCCCGCCAGCTTGGCTTTGTGTTGCAAAATGGGGGGTTGCTTCCCTATCTGAGCGTCAAAGATAACATCCTTCTGCCGTGCCAGTTGCTGGGATTACGCCCCGACAACGCGCTGCTGGACAGAGTAATCGATGCTCTCAAACTTGCGCCATTATTGGCTAAATATCCAACGCAGTTGTCGTTTGGTGAACGACAGAGAACCGCTTTCGCACGTGCGATATTGCACCGTCCAAAACTGGTACTGGCTGATGAACCAACAGCCGCACTTGATCCCTACAACGCAAAGAAATTATTTAGCCTGTTTATTGAGTTGGTCCGCCAGGAAGGCATGATGGCGCTGATTGTTTGCCACGACTGGCCACTGGTACAACATTTCAATTTACCCTGTTTAACTGCCCAGCCTGAACCGTTAGTGGCATCGTCGAAGCACGAACAGGGAGGAACCTATTTTGTCCTTTAACCGAGCCAGACTGCTGGGCCGCCTGGCTATGCAAGACCTGTGGCACGATCGCATCATTTCTTTTTGCATCGTCTCTTCTCTCGTCGCTGTCATCGCACCTTTATTACTTCTTTTCGGTTTGCGTTTTGGGATTGTGAACCAGCTGCAAGAAGATCTGGCCAGTGACCCTCGCAACCTGGAAATCCGTATGCTGAGTAGCGGCAGCTACAACCAAAACTGGATCGAAGAGTTACGGCAGCGACCCGATGTGGGTTTCGCCATCGGGCAAACGCGTTCGCTAAATACGCTTGCTGACCTGCAAACAGACAGCACACATTTCATTGAGAACGCTGAAGTTATTCCAACAGACTCAGGGGACCCTTTACTCAAGTCCCTTGAACTCCATCAGGAAAACGAGGTTGTCATTACTCAGGAAGCCGCACGTAAATTAGCGGTCAGTGTCGGTGATTCGCTCTCTTTGCGAGTAAGCAGAATGCTTGATGAACGCCGGGAATGGGGACGAAAAAGCGTTACCGTCGTGGGGATTTTGCCTGCGACCTATTTTAATCGTGCCGCGATCTTTACCCAGCCTTCGTTATTGCTGGCGCTTGAACATTTCCGCGATGGCTTTGCGGTAACCGGGTTGGGGATGGCCAGCGGTGCGCAGCTTGACGGTAAACCACCGCTCTACGCACGCGCCAGATTATACGCCCGCGATATTGATCAGGTTGCCAGCCTTGAGCGCGATCTCCGGGAACAGCGCATCGAAACCGCCAGCCGTCTGGCTGATATAGAAAATGTGAAAAGCATCAATCGGGTTTTGGGCATTATTTTTAATACCATTGCCGCCACTGCACTGGTTGGCTGTATTGCCTCACTTATTGGCTCATTTATCGCGAATGTTGACCGCAAACGTAAACATATTGCTGTCCTCCGCCTGCTCGGTTTTACCCGTCCCGCAGTGGGTGCCTATGTGATTTTTCAAGGCTGTCTTCTTAGTCTGGTGGCTTATATCGGCGGCTTTGCGATCTACCTTTTAGCCAGTCAGGTCTTTAACCAGGCGTTAGCGGGCAGTCAGGCAACAGATCAAATGATTTGTAAGATCACCCCGTTGCACGGCCTCGTCGCTCTGATACTCACCATTGTCGTGGCGACACTGGTCGCCGGCATTGGTGCCTGGCGCGCCATTAATATTGAACCTGCGCAGAGCCTGCGCGAGGCATAACCCATATTCCTACTTGCCCAAGGCATTTATCATTTGCGGAGAACGTTCATGACCCTTACCCCTTCCACATTATCACGCTGGCTGGCGCTGGCTCTGCTGGTGAAGATGTCGCCCGTGCTGGCCGAACCGTGGGCAGAGAAAATCTATAACCCCAAGCCGGATAGCGAAGATATTATTTTGCCCATGCCCTGTGAAGGTGCCATTGTATTCCGTCAGGTAGAGATCCCGGTCTCGGGCCCTCTGGATGATATGCCGATCACCTTAGGAGAAGATGGCGGAGAATGGGGGTTTGTTGAACACAGTTATCCAACCTTTATCGCCGGTAGCTTTACCGAAAGCAAAAAAAGCAAAGGTCGTTACTATTTGATGGCCAAATATGAACTGACAGCATTGCAATACCAGGCATTAACCAGCGGTACCTGCCCCACGCCATCACGTAAGTTAAGCATCGCAGAAACCAATATCAGTTGGTTCGATGCGGTAAATTTTGCCGATAAATATAACCAGTGGTTACGCACGAATGCTCTCGACAAATTACCGAAAGAGGATGGCAACCCTGGATTTTTACGCCTGCCCACTGAAGTAGAATGGGAATTTGCAGCACGCGGCGGCCTCAAGGTAAACAGTGCGGAATTCCGTGATTCCCACTACCCGATGGATGACATGAAAAATTATGAGTGGTATTCCGGTTCGCAGTCCTCTAACGGCAAAGTACAGCTTATTGGGCTGTTGAACCCTAACCCCCTCGGCCTACACGATATGCTGGGCAACGTCTCTGAGATGATGTTCACCCCGTTCTATCTCAATAAAATCAACAGACTTCACGGCCAGGCTGGTGGTTTTGTGGTTCGCGGAGGCAGCGTCATCTCGAATGAATCAGAGATCCGTAGCGCGACCCGTAAAGAAATTAACTACTACGATGAAGCCCATCCTTTCACCAGCAAAACCACCGGATTGCGTCTGGTTCTGGTCTCTCCGACCATTACATCAACAGACCGAGTGAAACAGCTGGAGAAAAATTGGGCTACTCTCGGTGCAGATAAACCGGGCATAGATAAGAGCAAAGACGCCCCCACAGACACCGCAAAAGCGCTGGGAAGCCTGGCATCAGGCGTTGAAGACACAGAGCTGAAAAAGAAACTGAAGGATCTGGAAAATCAGCTCCGCGCCAGTAATCAGCAACAGCAGGAAGAACGGGCACAATCGATCCGCGCCAGCCTTAACCTCGGCTCCTTCCTTTGCACAAAATTGCAGGATGATGGCCGCTTTCTTGACTTCCTCAATCACAACTATGAATTGCTGTGTAAGGATAAAGATGACAGTGATAAAAATTGCGCGATCCGAAAAACAAAACTTGGCGAGCAAACAGATCGCCTGCAACAACTGACGAGTTACTACGCCAGTAGTCTGGTTGATTCAGCCACGCTTTATGGTCAGGAAGGTCTGAAACACGAAGTGACGGTTTTCGATCAAATGCTCACCCTGAACAAACGTCTTGCAGGTCTTAAGCCATTTCTCGCCGCGCACTGGCAGAATCAGCAAAAATATCTGGCAAACGGGAAAATTGATACCGCCGGGTGGCTGGATACTTGTAAGCAAATTAAAAGCGGAAATTAATCTCACACAACGATTAAACACACATGTTTATTAAGGAGTGAAGAACGTGAAGTTTAGCTTAAAAATTGCGGTACTAGTTTTAGGCTGTATTGCCGCCGCCCAGACATCTTTTGCCGAGACCTATAGTTCAGAGGATCAGGAACAATTAACTCTTGAGTGTCTGCTAACCAATAATAAATTTGCCAGCGCTTTTATTGCCCAGGATGCTGCCGGATATGCTCTGGGAACAGCATCTTCTCCTATTGCGGAGCTGAATCTTGTCACTAATCAGCCGGGAGTCACAGCGTATTACAGCGCAGAAACGATCGCCGGAGGATCTTTATATTGGATTCGCATCGTAAAAGGGGTCTATGAATATATTGTTTACGACAAAGAGCAACACGGTGATATGTCTGGCGTCGTCGTCACAAAAAATGGGAAAAAAGTATTCCACAAAGATTGTAAAGAACCAATCAAGGTAGGTACACAAAGCGACAGTAGTATCTTTAGCCGGGTGGCACAGGAAGATGCTGAAGGCGATCGTATTATCGACTTAATCAATAAGTAATATACGTGCGCCAGATCAGACAGGGGATATCGTAGGATATCCCTTGCAGAAATAGGTGTGATGTGAGCCTGTAATTTAAATTGTGTATCTGCCTATTTTTGATATGTTCACTCAATTAATGGAGATAGATAAATTATGGACGATAAGAAACTCAAAGCCCTTTCGGCTGAACTGGCTAAAGGTCTTAAAACCAAAGATGTCTGGGGAGATAAATTCCGCAAATTAGTAAAAGCTGGTGTGCGCACGGGGAATATCTCAATACGTTCTTCGGCTACCCAGCGGATATCCGCAAGGCCATTTACATGACCAACGCTATAGTATTGCTGAACAGCGTAATCCGACAGGCGATAAAGAAGCGTAAGGTGTTCCCAACAGATAACTCAGTACGAAAAGTGATTTATCTGGCGATCCTGGCTGCATCGAAAAAACGGAGTATGCCGATCCAGAACTGGCGGCTGGCGATGAACCGTTTTATTATTGAGTCGACTGAGCGATCACCTTTAATACGATGGCAGTTACACAGAATTACTGGCAGGCTCAAAATACCTTATGCCAGTAATTCGGAGCTTTTTAAAAAAATTTCATAAAGTTTTCAGCGGCCATCTAGCAGTAAAGATGGCTATCTTGCTTGTTTTATGCTGTCTTCTCAAATTTCCCTTCGACTATAATTCCACCTTTCCCCAACTCACTAATATAATTCGCATACCACTGCATCATCTCCCTACGCCCATCAAGATACTGCGCATGGTTATACGTCCCGCGAATCGCGTTCTTATCAACATGCGCAAGCTGCGTTTCAATCCATGCTGAGTTAAAACCCTGCTCATGTAGAATGGTGCTCATCGTGTGGCGGAAGCCATGCCCCGTCAGTCTGCCTTTATATCCCAACAACTCAATAACCTGATTGATGCTTTCCTTGCTGATAGGCTTGCGAGGATCGTTCCTGCCGATAAAGACCAGCGGGTGATGTTTTGATATCGGCTCAAGTTGCTTAAACAGTGCAATAACCTGCTCTGATAGCGGCACAATATGAGGCCGCTTCATCTTCATCACTTCTGCTGGGATCTCCCACAATTTTGTCTCAAAATCGATATCCTCCCAGCGTGCGAAACGTAATTCTTGCGTGCGTACACCGGTTAACATAATGATTTGAGTAGCTGTCTTCGTTATAATGCTACCGGTATAACCCGCCAGGTCGTTAAGGAAGTGAGGAAGTTCATTGGCCGTAAGGAAGGGGAAATGTACTTTTTTCGGCGTAGCTAACGCGCTGGCAAGGTCGGGGGCGGGGTTGTAGTCAGCTCTGCCAGTGACAATTGCATAGCGGAACACCTCGCCACAGCGCTGGCGGACCTTGCGCATTTTCTCCAGTGCTCCGCGTTTTTCCATTTTACGCAGGGCCTCCAGCAACTCCATTGGTTTGATTTCAGCAATAGAGCGCTTGCCGATGTAGGGAAAGATATCTTTTTCAAAGGTATCGATGATTTCATCACGATAACGTAATGACCAGCGATCGGATTTCGTTTGATGCCATTCGCGGGCAACGGCCTCGAAAGTGTTTTTCAAGCTCATTTGCTGAGCCACTTTCTCTTCTTTCTTTACTTCGCCCGGGTCGCTTCCAGCAGCGAGGATTTTTCTGGCTTCGCTGCGTTTTTCGCGTGCGTCGGCCAGCGAAACATCGGGGTATACGCCAATAGAAAGCATCTTTTCTTTACCAGCGAAGCGGTACTTTATACGCCAGTATTTAGAACCATTAGCGTTAATCAGCAGATACATACCGCCGCCATCAGCCAGCTTATAAGGCTTTTCTTTTGGCTTTGCGGTTTTCACTTTAACATCGGTTAGCGCCATGACATTCTCCGGCTTTTGATGAATCCATTCTCCTGTGGGGATTTCCGCCAGTAACTAATATGATACCCCCAATTAATCCCTTTTATAACAAATATGTCGTCAAAACCCATTGTTATAACTCACATTTTTGCCATTATGGGGGTGCTGTCATTTTAATGGTGAATAGTACCCCCTAATACACCCCCAAAAACCGCTTGATGCAGGTTGAAGTCGATTGACCTATGGATACAAGGAATACTTGATATATAAGGGATTACAAAGGGGGTTGTTGACTTCGGGATAGTTCAGTAGAAGCTAATTGGCGGAAGATCACAGGAGTCGAACCTGCCCGGGAACGCTGGCGTCCCCAACTGGATTTGAAGTCCAGCCACCTCACCGGAGATGACGATCTTCCGCGCCTCGATTGCTACATGGAGGCGGGGCGCATTATAGCTACTTCCAAACGTTTCCACACCCCCTCACTCACTTTTTTAACTTCCGTTTCTCTATACCATGACCAGTTTCAAATAAATCCCCGCAAAATCCATTACTTACACTTAGACACATTTTTAGACGCTACGCTGATCACAGAAAACAAGAATCGTAATTTGATAACGAGATATCGGAATACCCGCGCTCACAGGGATGGTTTACAAGAACTGTAACCGGTATCAGGGCGTGTGAAAGTGCTAACAAGGATGCGTAATGAAAAGTGAAATTCTGTCTGTTAAAGAGAAGATTGGCTACGGAATGGGCGATGCGGCTAGCCACATTATCTTCGATAACGTCATGTTATATATGATGTTCTTCTATACCGATATTTTTGGTATCCCAGCCGGATTTGTCGGCACCATGTTCTTACTGGCCCGCGCGCTGGATGCCATCTCAGACCCTTGTATGGGGTTGCTGGCTGACCGTACCCGTTCGCGCTGGGGGAAATTCCGCCCATGGGTGTTGTTTGGCGCACTGCCGTTTGGTCTGGTTTGCGTGCTGGCCTACAGCACGCCGGATCTCAGCCTGAACGGCAAAATGATCTATGCCGCAATCACCTACACGCTGCTGACCCTGCTTTATACCGTGGTCAATATTCCCTACTGCGCGCTGGGCGGCGTGATCACTAATGACCCAACGCAGCGTATCTCCCTGCAATCATGGCGCTTTGTGCTGGCGACGGCGGGCGGCATGCTCTCCACCGTGCTGATGATGCCGCTGGTGAATCTGATTGGTGGCGAGGATAAAGCGTTCGGCTTTCAAGGCGGGATTGCGGTGCTCTCCGTGGTGGCGTTCCTGATGCTGGCGTTCTGCTTCTTCACTACCAAAGAACGCGTGGAAGCGCCGCCGAGCACCACCTCTATGCGTGAAGACCTGCGCGACATCTGGCAAAACGACCAATGGCGCATCGTCGGCCTGCTGACCATCCTCAATATTCTGGCCGTCTGCGTTCGTGGCGGGGCGATGATGTATTACGTCACCTGGATTTTGGGTAAGCCGGAGGTGTTTGTCGCCTTTCTCACCGCCTATTGCGTCGGCAACCTGATCGGCTCTGCGCTGGCAAAACCGCTGACCGACTGGAAATGCAAAGTCAGCGTCTTCTGGTGGACCAACGCTGCGCTGGCGGTAGCGAGCCTGGCGATGTTCTTTGTGCCGATGCACGCCAGCATCACCATGTTTATCTTTATTTTTGTCATTGGTGTACTGCACCAGCTCGTTACGCCAATCCAGTGGGTAATGATGTCCGACACCGTTGATTACGGCGAATGGTGCAACGGTAAACGCCTGACGGGGATCAGCTTTGCGGGCACGTTGTTCGTGCTCAAGCTGGGTCTGGCGCTCGGCGGGGCGCTGATCGGCTGGATGCTGGCGGGCGGGGGCTACGACGCCGCCGCGAAAACCCAGAACAGCGCCACCATTAGCATCATCATCGCCCTGTTCACCATTGTCCCGGCGATTTGTTACCTGCTGAGTGCCGTGATTGCCAAACGCTTCTATACCCTGAAAACGCCGTATCTGACGGAAATTATGAGTCAGCTGGCTCAGGGCGCGCGCCGCAACCAGCAGGATTTCACGACGAAAGAATTACAGAACTAAGGAACTGACGATGAAAATTAGCGATGGTAACTGGCTGACCCAACCTGGCCTGAATTTAATACACCCAATTCAGGTGTTCGACGTTGAACAGCAGGGTAATGAGATGATTGTCTACGTTGCGCCGCGCGACGTGCGTGAACGTACCTGGCAACTGGATACCCCACTCTTCACCCTACGCTTTTTCTCGCCGCAGGAAGGCGTGGTTGGCGTGCGTATGGAACACTTCCAGGGCGCGCTGGATACCGGACCGCATTACCCGCTGAACGTGTTGCAGGACGTCAATGTTGAGATGCGAAACACCGCTGAATTTGCCGAACTGAAGAGCGGCAATCTGAGCGTTCGGGTGACCAAAGGTGAGTTCTGGTCGCTGGATTTCCTGCGTAATGGTGAACGTATTACCGGCAGTCAGCTAAAGAATAGCGGTTACGTGCAGGATACCCACAGCGGGCGTAACTATATGTTTGAGCGTCTGGATTTGGGCGTGGGAGAAACGGTGTACGGGCTGGGCGAGCGTTTTACCGCGTTGGTACGTAACGGTCAGACGGTGGAAACCTGGAACCGCGATGGCGGTACCAGTACCGAGCAGTCTTACAAGAACATCCCGTTTTATCTCACCAACCGTGGTTACGGCGTACTGGTGAACCATCCGCAGTGCGTGTCGTTTGAAATCGGCTCTGAGAAAGTGTCGAAAGTGCAGTTCAGCGTTGAAAGCGAGTATCTGGAATATTTCGTCATCGACGGCCCAACGCCGAAGGCGGTGCTGGATCGCTATACCCGCTTTACCGGCCGTCCGGCGTTGCCGCCAGCCTGGTCGTTCGGTCTGTGGCTGACCACGTCATTCACCACCAATTACGACGAAGCGACGGTGAACAGCTTTATCGACGGCATGGCCGAGCGCAATCTGCCGCTGCACGTCTTTCACTTCGACTGTTTCTGGATGAAGGCCTTCCAGTGGTGCGACTTTGAGTGGGACCCGGTGACCTTCCCGGACCCGGAAGGTATGATCCGCCGCCTGAAAGAGAAAGGGCTGAAGGTGTGCGTATGGATAAACCCCTACATCGGTCAGAAATCCCCGCTGTTCAATGAACTGAAAGCGAAAGGGTATCTGCTCAAGCGCCCGGACGGTTCCCTGTGGCAATGGGATAAATGGCAGCCGGGCCTGGCGATTTATGACTTCACTAATCCACAAGCCTGCGAGTGGTATGCCAACAAGCTGAAAGGTCTGGTGGATATCGGCGTAGACTGCTTCAAAACTGACTTTGGCGAACGCATCCCCACAGATGTGCAGTGGTTTGACGGCGCCGATCCGCAGAAGATGCACAACCATTATGCGTACATCTACAACGAACTGGTGTGGAACGTGCTGAAAGAAACCGTTGGTGAAGAAGAAGCTGTCCTGTTTGCTCGTTCAGCTTCGGTGGGCGCGCAGAAGTTTCCGGTGCACTGGGGCGGCGACTGCTACGCCAACTATGAATCGATGGCGGAAAGCCTGCGCGGTGGCTTGTCTATTGGCCTGTCCGGCTTTGGCTTTTGGAGCCACGATATCGGCGGCTTTGAAAATACCGCACCGGCGCACGTCTACAAGCGCTGGTGTGCGTTTGGGCTGCTCTCCAGCCACAGCCGCCTGCATGGCAGTAAATCCTACCGTGTGCCATGGGCGTACGATGACGAATCCTGCGATGTGGTGCGCTACTTCACCGAACAGAAATGCCGCATGATGCCGTACCTGTATCGTGAAGCAGCGCGCGCTAATGCGCAGGGCACCCCGATGATGCGCGCGATGATGCTGGAGTTCCTGGACGATCCGGCGTGTGATTATCTCGACCGCCAGTACATGCTGGGCGATAGCGTGATGGTCGCGCCGGTGTTTAGCGAGGCGGGCGATGTGCAGTTCTACCTGCCGGAAGGACGCTGGACGCATCTGTGGCGTAATGATGAGGTGGCCGGCAGCCGCTGGCATAAGCAGCAGCATGACTTCCTGAGTCTGCCGGTTTATGTGCGTGACAATACCCTGCTGGCGTTGGGTAGCAATAACCAGAAGCCGGACTACGCCTGGCACGAAGGGACAGCGTTCCAGCTGTTCCATCTGCAGGAGGGGCGGGAAGCGCTCTGTGAAGTTCCGGCTGCTGACGGCTCGGTTATCTTCACGCTGAAGGCGACGCGTGTAGGTAATACCATCACTGTGAAAGGGAATGGTGAGGCACGTAACTGGACGTTGTGCCTGCGAAATATTCAGAAAATTGGCGGCATTAAATGCGGGTCGCATATGGGCAGCGAGCTGGGTGTAGTTATTACTCCACAGGGCAGTGAGCTGACGATTACCTTGTAAGCATGTGTCGACGTGGTGCCGGATGCGTCTTATCCGGCCCACACCGCGAGCAGCGTTCCAGATCTTAAAATCAAAAATATCCCGACTTAAATTTTTACCTCCCCATATTTGCGAGCGCTATCACTCTAATTCCCGCGAAAAATGTGATCTGCGCCGTAAATATCTTACTATTTCCTCTTTATGTCTTATTTCTGTCCGGAATACAGGACACGATTTAGTATTGTTGGCGCATCGTAGTCCTCTTATATTTATCATCACGGATTACACGTGGAGCATAAATGCTTCTTTATTACCTAAATAATTCGAGTTGCAGGAAGGCGGCGACGCAGCGAATCCCCTGAGCGTACATAAGTACGTGACAGGGGTGAGCGAGGAAAGCCAACGCACATGCAGCTTGAAGTATGACGGGTATAGATATTTAATCTGGTATGTAATAAGGGTAAATAATGCAAATGATTACCTCGCGACAAAACAGATTATTAAAGTTTCTTCTGTCCCGGAAGGAATATGTTACGCTGCTAAAAATTGCCGAATATTTATCTGTTTCAGAGAAAACCGTCCAGCGCGATCTGCGGTTACTGGAACAATGGTTATCGGAATGGAAAATATCCATCGATAAACGTGCCGGTGCGGGCGTGATATTAAGTGCCGATAACATTACTGACCTTTTATATCTGGATCAGTTATTAGGGTCGGAGGGTGATGATGCTGACGGCATGATGAATAATTCACGGCGGGTTAAGATAGCCTCGCAATTATTAAGTGAAACGCCGCATGAAACATCGATCAATAAATTATCCGAACGTTATTTTATTAGTAGTGCATCGATTGTTAACGATCTGAAAGTGATTGAATCGTGGATTACCCCGCTGGGCCTGTCGCTGATTCGCAGCCAGAGCGGCACACACATTGAAGGCAGCGAGAGCGGGGTGCGCCAGGCGATGGCGTCGCTGATTAACGGTGTGATTAACCATAATGAACCTGGAAGCGTGATTTATTCACGACTTGATCCGGGCAGTTATAAAGCGTTAGTGCATTACTTTGGCGAAGAAGACGTTTTATTTGTCCAGACGCTGTTGCAGGAAATGGAGAACGATCTGTGCTGGTCGCTGGGCGAGCCTTATTACGTCAATATCTTTACTCATATTCTGATCATGATGTACCGCATTACGCGGGGCAATGCGCTACCGAGAAAAGAAGAAAGCATCACGTCATGTGATGAGAACATCTTTTCCATTGCCAGTCGCATGATTCAGCATATCGAAAAACGCATTGCCCATCCGCTGCCGGAAGACGAAGTCTGGTTTATTTATCAATATATTATCTCCTCCGGTATGGTGATTGAAGAGCATAACGATGTGAGCGTAATTGGCCATATGCACTCCAGCGACGAAGCACGCTTGATTACCCATCGGCTGATTGCCACCTTCGCCGAAATGGTTGACTGCGATCTTAGCCAGGACACTGCGCTGTATGACGGATTGCTGATCCATATTAAGCCGCTGATTAACCGCCTCAACTACCAGATCCGCATTCGTAATCCGCTGCTGGAGGACATTAAAGGCGAGTTGCAGGACGTCTGGCGTCTGACTCAGTGCGCGGTGAATCGGGTGTTTAGCGGCTGGGGCGAGCGGGCCGTGTCGGATGATGAGGTGGGATATTTAACCGTGCATTTTCAGGCCGCGATGGAGCGTCAGATAGCGCGTAAACGTGTGCTGCTGGTCTGCTCAACCGGTATCGGCACCTCTCACTTACTCAAAAGCCGCATTCTGCGCGCCTTTCCGGACTGGACCATCGTCGGCGTGGTGTCGGCAGGCAGCTTGCCCTCCGTCCTGACGGACGATATTGAACTGGTGGTATCGACGATCAATTTACCTGCCGTTGCCATACCGGTCGTGTATGTCACCGCCTTCTTCAATGATGCGGATATTAAGCGGGTAACAGAAACGGTTATTACGGAAAAATTACATCGGGCGACGTCGCTGGTCGTTGAAAATTAATGTCTGAACTCCATGAGGTATGATTTATGGACATCACGAAAATACTCAATACAAATCGCGTTATTTTGGACATGAAGGCCACAAACAAAACGGAGGTTATTGAGGAACTGACGGATATTCTGCAAAAAGATGGGGCAATTAGCTGTCGGGAAACGTTTATTCAGGATGTCTGGCAGCGTGAATCAGAAGGCTCGACCGGATTCGAAAATCATATTGCGATTCCGCACGGGAAATCCTCGGCGGTGGTCAATACCACGCTGGCGATTGGGCGTACCCGCCAGGATATTCCCTGGGAAACCCTGGACGGCAGCAACGTGCGCTGCATCATTCTGTTTGCCGTACGCCTTGAAGATCAAAACACTACCCATATTCGTCTGCTTTCGCAGGTTGCTGGCGCGTTGGCGGATGACGACATTATTGAACAACTGTTAGTCGAAAGCAGTCCACAGAAAATTATTGAGCTTTTTAGCCAATATGCTGAATCCAATGTCTGCTAAATAAAACGTGGAGCATGTTATGAATATTGTTTGTGTTGCCGCCTGTACGGCGGGTATTGCGCACACCTATATTGCCCGTGAGAAGTTAATTAAAGGTGCTAAAGCGCTTGGTCATAATATAAGAGTAGAAACCCAGGGGACTATCGGAACGGAAAACGAACTGCTGACAGAGGACATTTCTGCTGCTGATGTCGTGATTCTCGCTGTGGATGTAAAAATAAAAGGGGAGGAACGATTTTTAAATAAACGTATTGTGCGAGTAAAAACTGAAATCGTCATAAAATCGCCCATTCAGTTTCTTGAAAAGGTCGAAAAATCATTAGTTAATAATAACCAGTAGCGATCCCCATTCTGGAGGGATTTCACATGAGTGAAAATAAAATTCCGCTATCTCAGGAAATAAAAAGACATTTATTAACGGGGATTTCGTGGATGATCCCGTTAATTGTTGCCGCCGGGATCTGTATTGCTCTCGGGCAAATACTTGGCGGCACTAACGTGGGTGAAAAAACAGGAACCATCCCCTGGATGCTCAACCAGATTGGCGGTTGGGGGATGGGGTTAATCGTACCGCTGATTAGTGCGGCGATTGCGTACTCCATTGCTGACCGCCCCGGATTCGCGCCGGGTCTGATTGTCGGCTTTGTCTGCGGTGAAATTCATACCGGTTTTATCGGCGGGATGCTGGGCGGTTTTCTGGTCGGTTATACCGTCCTGCTGCTCAAGCGCTATATCCGTTTGCCGCAGTCGATGCAGGGGTTGATGCCCATCATGGTGTTGCCGGTACTGAGTACCGTCATTGGCGGCCTGTTGATGATGACGCTCATTGGCAAACCGATAGCCTGGCTGCAGGACGCGTTGATTCATCTGCTGGAGTCCATGCAGGGCGGGTCACGCTTTTTAATGGGGGCCATCCTTGGCGCAATGGCGACATTCGACTTTGGCGGACCGGTGAATAAAACCATGTCGCTATTTGCTGACGGCATGTTGGTCAGCGGCGTGTACGGTCCGGAAGCGGTGAAGTTTGTCGGTTCGATAATCCCTCCGTTCGGCATTACGCTCTCCTTTTTGCTGACGCGTCACAAGTACACCCGTGCGGAGCGCGAGGCGCTGAAAGCGGCATTCCCGATGGGGATCTGCATGATTACCGAAGGGGTCATTCCCATTGCGGCGCGCGACCTGCTGCGCGTGGTGGGGTCCTGCGTGGTGGCCTCGGCGATAGCGGGCGGTCTGATTATGGTGTGGGGCGTCGAAAGCCCGGTACCGCACGGCGGCATGTTCGTGGTCCCGCTCTTTACACATCCGCTACTGTTTTGCCTGGCGCTGGGGATCGGCACGGTGATTTGCGGCGTCATGCTGTCGTTGTGGAAGAAGCCGGTGACCGAACGTGACGAAGAGTTTGATGAACTTAGCGATCAAAAGCTGAAAGACGAAGAGATCACCTTCACCCTGGAATAACCGGAGGCCGTATGTTTGCCGATATGAAAAGCATGGTGACGAAAGCCTGGCGCGAGCAGTACGCGCTGCTGGCCATCAACTGTATGAACCTGGAAAGCGCCCGTGCGGCGGTGCGGGTGGCTGAGAAACACCGTGCGCCCATCATTCTGAATCTGTATCAGGGGCATCTGGTCCATTTTCCTGCACCGATAGCGGTGGCGGTCGTCAAAACGCTGGCAGAGGAAGCGTCGATACCGGTCGCGCTGGCGCTGGATCATGGAAAGGACCCAGTACGCATTCGCCAGGCTTTTCGCGCCGGATTCAGCGGGTTAATGATCGACGCCTCCGCCTTTGCGCTGGAGGAGAACATTCGCCAGACCCGGGCGGTGGTTGAGCTCGCGACCAGCGTTTCTCTGTGCGTGGAAGGTGAGCTGGGGCATCTGGCCGACGCCCCGCGCTATGATCACGCAGCTAACGCTGATTTGATGACCCAGGCCGCCGATGTGGAGCCCTTTATCCAACAGACCGGTATCGATTTACTGGCGGTCTCGGTCGGCACGGCACATGGCATGTACGCGCCCGGTGTCATACCCGCCATTGATTTCCAGCGACTGGAGGAAATTGCCCGTTTATCAACGGTGCCGCTGGCGCTGCATGGCGGCAGCGGGACGCCGTTTGACCAGCTACAGCGCTGCCCGACGTTTGGCGTCGCCAAGATAAACGTTGGCGCGGCGGTTTTCGAGGCCGGAAAGGCTGCGCTGCTGCATACCCTGTGTCGTGACACATCCTGTGAACTCGTTGATGCCCTGGCCCTGATGGAGCAGGCCTGCGAGGAAGCCATTATTCCGTACCTGCAGGCCAGCGGCGCTATCGACAAAGCCTGATTCATTTTCTGTAACGCCTTCTATGCCTCTGCGACGACGCACTGGCAGGGCTTTCTACACCCTGAAACTGGAGAATTAACATGTTAGTTTCGATGAAAGAATTACTGCAACCTACCCGTCAGCACGGTTTTGCCATCGGCGCATTCAACGTGGCGGACAGCTGCTTTGTACGTGCAGTAGTGGAAGAAGCGGAAGCAACCAATACCCCGGCGATTATCTCCATTCACCCCAGCGAACATGATTTTGTAGGCGATGCGTTTTTTAGCTACGTCCGTGATATCACTCTGCGCAGCCCGGTTCCTTTTACTCTGCATCTGGACCACGGCGCTTCGGTCGAGCATGTCCTGCGGGCGATTCAGTGTGGGTTTACCTCGGTGATGATTGATGGCTCGCTGTTGCCGTATGAAGAGAACGTGGCGCTGACCCGCGAAGTGGTCAAGCTGGCGCATGCGGTAGGCGTTTCGGTGGAAGGGGAACTGGGTACGATTGGTCAAACCGGGACGTCAGTGGAAGGTGGCGTATCGAAGGTCACTTATACCGATCCTGATCAGGCACAGGATTTTATCGCCCGTACCGGCGCGGATACGCTGGCGGTGGCGATTGGAACCGCACACGGCATCTACCCGAAAGGGATGCAGCCAGAGCTGCAAATGCACATCCTGCGCGAGATTGCCGGGCGAGTGGACATTCCGCTGGTGCTGCACGGAGGTTCCGCGAACCCGGATGCGGAAATTGCCGAATCCGTTACGCTGGGCGTTGGCAAAATCAACATTTCCAGCGATATGAAATACGCTTACTTCCAGAAAGTCCGCGAAATCCTGGCAAAAGAAACCTGGTGGGACCCGAACGTTATTTACCCGGAAGCCATTAGCGCCGCGCGGGATGTGATCCGCCACAAAATGAAACTGTTCGGCTCAACCGGCAAAGCGTCACTTTACTAACCGCATACAGGCGGGGTGACCCGCCTTTTTCGCAACAAGGAAAAGTGGAATGAAGCGTTCACACATTAATTATGCCGTCGATAAAGCGCATGCCATCGCCGAGACTTTTCGGGTTTGCCTGCCTGACTTTGCGTATTTTACGGCTGATGCCTGGCGGCAACAGGATCATACTCTGTGGCGTGAAGTGCTCGATCTCCAACTGGGCTGGGATATAACCGACTTTGGGCGCGGAGATTTTGCGCAAACGGGGCTGACGTTACTGACGTTGTGCAATGGTCAGTTAGGGTCAGCCAGCTACCCCAAACCGTACGCCGAAAAGATGCTGCAGATTCAGCAGGATCAGCAGACGCCATGGCATTTTCATCGCCATAAAATGGAAGATATCGTTAACCGCGGCGGCGGTGATTTATGTATGCAGTTGGCGTGGGCTACGCCCGATGACGGGTATGATGCTCGGCGCATTGTTGAGGTTAGCGTCGATGGTCAGCGGCGTTCCGTTGACGCTGGCGAGACGCTGGTATTGAAACCGGGGCAGGGGGTATGCCTGCCGCCGCGGTTGTATCATCGCTTTTGGGCGGAGAAAGCGTTCGTGCTGGGCTGGGAGATCTCGATGGTCAATGACGACCTGCATGACAATCACTTCCTTGAGCCAGGCGGTCGCTTCCCGGCGATAGAAGAGGATGAGCCGGTGAAGTGGCTGTTGTGCAGTGAATATGCGCGCTTACAGCGATAAACGGCGACCCGGTCGGCAAATCGCCGCCGGGCCGTCAGATTTTACTGCGCAGCGGGTGGGGCGGTAACTTCACTACCGGATACCACGCCCGCCTGCATGGTTTGCGTTACCTGCTGTTTCTCCACGTTCACCGCATGCAACTGGCCGCTGACCGTTGGCTTGAGTGGCGCATCGGCTTGAATATTGCCGCTGGCGGTAAGCTGGATGTTACCGTCGCCGGAAAGCGGCAGTGCGGGCCATCCCCACTGCTGCAGAATCGTCATTGGCACGCCGCGCCCGTTCAGGCTGACCTGAGTTTGACGCTGAGGCAACTGTGAAATACTGGCAGTGGCCTCCAGCAACCCTTTTTCCGTATAGGCGCTTAGTTCGCTGATATTGATGGTGCTGCTGTTCGCCGTCAGCGCCAGCGAAGGACGACGCACGTCGGTGCGGTTAAAGGTGCCGGCAGCGGCGTTGAGGTTAGCGCTCCCGCTCCAGATCCCCCACTGATTGTTCTGCACCAGCCCGAGGTTAGCACCGTAGCCGTCCAGCGCGGTGAGCTGCCATGGGAAGCTCGGGTCGATATCAATCACCAGATTACGGCTGGCGCTGAATTTCTTCAGCGTCAGGCTGGCTAGCCAGCCTGGTAGAGGTTTCATCCACAGCTGTTTCCAGTTTTCCGGCAGCGTGTACTCCAGACCGGCAATGGCAGCATCATCGAGGACCAGCGCTTTGTTGTTGCGCTGCCAGTTTCCGGATGTTCTGACCATTCCCCCTTCCCAGCGGGTGGTGAACTGACGCAGCGCTATGCCCTGCGGCGAGAACTCGGCGTTCATAATCGGATCGAAAAAGTGCAGAGAGCCGTAGATAAACTCGCTGGCGTTCATCGACAGTTTTCCTTCCTGAGTTTGCCAGTCGTCCTTGCTGAAGGTCATGTTGCGCAAGCTCAGATCGAGATCCGTCACCGCCCAGTCAGGGCCTTGCAGACGGGCATCTGTTACTTCCAGACGACCAATTTGCAGGGAAGGAATAGTGCTTAACGGAGCAAAAAACTCGGCCAGCGATTTATCGCTTTGCAGCCGAATATCGTTCAGGCGCAGATTCTCCACTACCCAACTACCGTCGGCATTGCGTTGTGCCACGCCGGTTAATGCGCCACGCGCCACGTCTGCGCCAATATTGCTCAGCGTCACACGGTCATGGTCAATACTGCCTTCAATCAATACGTTGGTCGTGGGGACGTCGTTCAGCGTCAACGAACTGGCGCTGAGCTGAATTTGCGCTTTACTCCCGAGAATTTTACCCGCCTCAGGACTCCAGGGAATGACTCCGCCGTTAACGCGCTGCGCGCTCAGGGTCCACTCGCTACCGGGACTGTTAAGCGCCATATCTTGCAATTGCAGGCGATCGGACTGGAACGGCAGCGGCGCAGTTTGCTGGGAAAGATTCAGCGTGCCGTTTTGCAAAAGAATGGTGTCTACGTGCAGCGGGTCGGTGATTTGGCGGCTGCTCAGTCCAATATCGACCGTTTTGGCGACCAGCGTTGCGGGCTGACCATCCCGGCCAAAGGTGACGTTTTCCAGCAGAATATGGGAAGGAGAAGAAAACCGGTGATCGATGGCATCAAATGCCAGATGGTAGCTGCTGTTCTGCGAAACCCAGGCGCTGACGTGCTCTGCGCCCCAGCGGGTTTGCAGTAGAAAATATAAGCCGAGGATCGCCACTGCAAGGGCGATCAGCACGTAAAGAAGCAGCTTTCCAATAAATTTCATGGTCTTCCATCCCGCGAAGTGCACATAGTCAAGTTATGCACGATTTAGGCGCAATGCTCAAGGCGGGAATGGTGAAAGAGCGTTACAGCGGCGTTGATTCAGAATCAACGCCGCATTTTGCTTATTGCTTCTCTGGTGGGAACACCAGATTCAGAACGATAGCAGTAATACCGCCTGCGGCAATGCCGGAAGAGAGCAGGTTTTTCACCCAGTCCGGAGCGAACTGCAGGATCAGCGGCTGCTGGGAAACGCCGAGGCCGACGGCCAGCGACAGCGCGATAATCAGAATTGCGCGGCGGTTCAGCGGTTCGCGGGATACGATACGCACGCCGGATGCCGCGATAGTACCGAACATCACCAACGTAGCACCGCCGAGTACCGGCTCAGGAATATGCTGTACAAAACCGCTGACCGCCGGGAACAGGCCCAACGCGATCAGCATCAGCGCAACCACAAAACCAACGTAGCGGCTGGCAACGCCCGTTAACTGAATAACCCCGTTGTTTTGTCCAAAACAGGAGTTCGGGAAGGTGTTAAATACGGCTGAAACAAACGAGTTCAGACCGTTCGCCAGTACGCCGCCTTTCAGGCGTTTCATGTACAGCGGACCAGAAACGGGCTGCTCGGAGACATCGGAGGTGGCCGTAATATCACCGATGGTTTCCAGCGAGGTAATCATAAACACCAGCATTAGCGGCAGCAGTAAGCTCCAGTCGATACCCAGGCCATAATACAACGGCGTTGGCACCATCAGCAGGTCCTGACTTACCGGCGCGGTATTTTGCGGTAGCATATCCATAAACCACGCCAACAGGTAACCTGCCGCCATCGCAATAACCAGTGACGCAACGCGCAGGTACGGGTTGCGCTGGCGGTTAAGCAGGATAATCAGCGCCAGCACGACGCCTGCCAGCAGTAAATTCTTTGGCGCGCCAAAGGTGTTGTCGCTCATTGCCGCATAGCCGCCGCCAATCGACGTCAGACCCACCTGAATCAGCGACAGGCCGATAATCATCACCACCACGCCTGAGACCAGCGGGGTAATGATACGACGCGCCAGATGCAGTACACGTGAGATAACCATCTCAGTGCAGCTTGCCAGCATCAGTGTACCGAACAGCGCCGCCATCATGGTTGGGACATCTGCACCACCGGTTTTTAGCGCTGTACCGCCCATAATCAGTGGCGCAACAAAGTTAAAGCTGGTGCCCTGAATGGATAATAGCCCTGAGCCGACCGGCCCCCAGGCTTTGATCTGAATGATAGAAGCCACGCCGGAAGCGAACAGCGACATACTGATAATGTGTTGAGTATCCTGAGCCGGTAAACCGAGCGCCTGGCAAATTAACAGCGCTGGGGTGATTACCGCGACGAACATGGCCAGCAGGTGCTGACAGGCGGCAAACAGGGTCTGGGCTAGTGGGGGGCGATCTTCAAGACGGTAAAT
Source organism: Citrobacter sp. RHBSTW-00017 (assembly GCF_013797615.1). Lineage (NCBI taxonomy): Bacteria > Pseudomonadati > Pseudomonadota > Gammaproteobacteria > Enterobacterales > Enterobacteriaceae > Citrobacter > Citrobacter sp. RHBSTW-00017. The sequence goes on from NZ_CP056899.1 coordinate 79,955, forward strand.
CAGTTCACTGTTGTGAGTCTGCGCAACCGGTTGCGCATTTGTTGACTCTACGGCGTTAACGGACATCAGAGGCAATCCCATGGTGGAAAAGCGGTGATTTTATCTGACCATGGCGGAAATGCAAACGTTTGCTACCAGGTGTTCTTAATATTTAAAACGGATAAACAAACATTTTTATATAACATTTCATGATTTTCTGCTTAAAATCCACACCGAAAACTCAATAAGAGCTAAAAATCGGTCTGGAATGCATCGTGCGTGATTGTGCTAAACGCACTAATGGAGTTGTAAATGTTTTATCTCGATACGTTATCAACGCTGGTTGCGGCAACCCTTGTGTTGCTGCTGGGACGTAAGCTCGTCCAGTCTGTTTCCTTCCTGAAAAAATACACCATTCCCGAACCTGTAGCTGGCGGATTGCTGGTGGCGATTGCGCTGCTGGTGCTGAAAAAAAGCATGGGTTGGGAAGTGAACTTCGATATGACCCTGCGCGATCCGCTGATGCTGGCATTCTTCGCCACTATCGGCCTGAACGCCAATATTGCCAGCCTGCGCGCGGGTGGCCGCGTGGTGGGTATCTTTCTGATTGTGGTTGTTGGCCTGCTGCTGATGCAAAACGCCATTGGTATTGGTATGGCGACTCTGCTGGGTCTGGATCCGCTGATGGGTCTGATCGCCGGTTCGATAACCCTCTCTGGCGGGCATGGAACCGGGGCCGCATGGAGCAAACTGTTTATTGAGCGCTATGGTTTCGCTAATGCGACGGAAGTGGCGATGGCTTGCGCAACGTTTGGCCTGGTGCTGGGCGGATTGATTGGCGGCCCGGTGGCCCGCTATTTGGTCAAACACTCTACCACGCCAGACGGCATGCCGGACGATCAGGCTGTGCCTACCGCATTTGAAAAGCCGGATGTCGGACGCATAATCACTTCGCTGGTGCTGATTGAAACCATTGCGCTGATCGCTATCTGTCTGACGGTGGGTAAAATCGTTGCACAAATGCTGGTCGGAACGGTGCTGGAACTGCCGACTTTCGTCTGCGTGCTGTTTGTTGGGGTGATCCTCAGTAACGGCCTGGCGTTAATGGGTTTTTATCGGGTGTTCGAGCGCGCGGTTTCGGTGTTGGGTAACGTTAGCCTGTCGCTGTTCCTGGCGATGGCGCTAATGAGTCTGAAGCTGTGGGAGCTGGCTTCTCTGGCCCTGCCGATGCTGGCAATCCTGGTTGTGCAGACCATTTTCATGGCGCTGTACGCGATATTCGTCACCTGGCGCATGATGGGTAAGAACTACGATGCCGCCGTGCTGGCAGCCGGACACTGCGGTTTTGGCCTCGGTGCGACACCCACGGCGATTGCCAACATGCAGGCAATTACAGAACGTTTTGGACCATCCCATATGGCGTTTCTGGTGGTGCCGATGGTGGGGGCGTTCTTTATCGATATCGTCAATGCGCTGGTGATTAAGCTGTATCTGCTGCTGCCGATTTTTGCGCAATAATGTCTGTGCGGCGGAGTCACATCCGCCGCCGCTATGAATCGACTATGCGTTGGAGTAGCGCTCGGTTTCCGGCATCCAGCGTTCAATCAGCGCCACAGCCTGTTGCGGGTAACGTTCGTGAATATGACGGGCAATGCGCTGAACTTCCGGGATAATCGCCTGATCGCGCAGCAAATCTGCGACTTTGAATTCTGCCGTTCCGGTCTGGCGCGTACCCAACAGCTCGCCGGGCCCGCGGATCTCTAAATCTTTTTGCGCGATCACGAATCCGTCGTTGCTGTCGCGCAGAACCTGCAGACGTTTTTGCGCGGTTTTTGACAGCGGCGATTTGTAGAGCAGGACGCAGTGGGAGGCCACCGCGCCACGACCTACGCGACCACGTAGCTGGTGCAACTGCGCCAGGCCCAAGCGCTCCGGGTTTTCAATAATCATCAGGCTTGCATTAGGTACGTCTACGCCCACTTCAATCACCGTGGTGGCAACCAGCAGCTGCAGTTCGCCCTGCTTAAACGCCGCCATTACCGACTGCTTCTCTGCGGGCTTCATACGGCCGTGTACCAGGCCAATATTCAGCTCTGGCAGCACCAGTTTAAGCTCTTCCCACGTGGCTTCAGCCGCCTGAGCTTCTAACAAATCAGACTCTTCAATCAGCGTACAGACCCAGTACGCCTGGCGCCCTTCATGGGTACAAGCGTTGCGCACGCGGTCAATAATATCGCTGCGGCGGGTATCCGGAATCGCCACCGTGGTGACCGGCGTACGCCCCGGAGGGAGTTCGTCAATGACCGATGTGTCGAGATCGGCATAGGCGGTCATCGCCAGCGTACGCGGGATTGGGGTGGCGGTCATGATTAGCTGGTGTGGGTGGAAACCCTGCTGCTGGCCTTTCTCCCACAGCGCCAGGCGCTGATGTACGCCAAAACGGTGCTGTTCGTCGATGATAACCAGCGCCAGTCCGTTGAACTGCACCTGTTCCTGGAAAATTGCGTGCGTGCCGACAATCATCTGCACCTCACCGCTGGCGATAGCTTCCTGCTGTGCCAGGCGCGCTTTGCCTTTCTGTTTACCTGCCAGCCAGCCAACTTCAATACCCAGTGGCGCGAACCAGTTGCGGAAGTTATTGGCGTGCTGTTCAGCCAGCAGTTCGGTAGGGGCCATCAGTGCAACTTGCTTACCATGTGCGATGGCACGTAGGGCGGCCAGCGCCGCAACCAGCGTTTTACCTGAGCCGACATCGCCCTGTACCAGACGCATCATGGGGACATCCAGTGCCATATCGCGTTCGATCTCAGCGGTAACGCGGGCCTGGGCGCCGGTGGGTTTAAACGGCAGAGCCGCCAGCAGCTTATCTTTCAGCGCGTTGTTTGCGAGCAGCGGCTGGGCGTGGAAACGTTGCGCCCCGGCGCGTAGTGCCAGCATGCTGAGGTTATGCGCCAGCAATTCTTCCAGTATCAGACGTCGCTGTGCTGGATGCTGACCGGTTTCCAGATCGCTCAACTGCAGTGACGGCGGTGGACGGTGCAATGTGCGCAGAGCTTCCGGCAGGCTCATCATGCCTTGCAACAACTCTGGCGGTAGCAGTTCGGCAATGGCGCAGGTATCGAGCAGGTCCAGCGCTTGATCGGTCAGTTTGCGCAGCGTGGCCTGCTTCACGCCTTCGGTGGTTGGATACACCGGTGTGAGCGTTTCCTGCAATTCCGGCGTGCTGAGATCGCCCTGCACGCGATACTCCGGGTGGATCATCTCTGCGCCGTATTTTCCGCGTTTGGCTTCGCCATAGGCCAGCACCCGGCGACCGGTGGCGAGACTGTTTTTCATTGCGGCGCTGAAGTTGAAAAAGCGCATGGTGAGAATGCCGGAGCCATCACTGATCTGACAGGTCATCATCCGGCGTCCGCCGAAGGTGATATTGCAGTTCAGCACTTCGCCTTCTACGGTGGCGTAAACGCCCGGCAGCAGTTCGCCAATCGGGTACAGGTGCGTGCGGTCTTCGTAACGCAGAGGGAGGTGGAGCAGAAGGTCCTGCACGGTGTGCAGGCCAATTTTCGCCAGTTTACTGCTTTGCGCTGCGCCAACGCCGGTCAGAGAATTGAGTGGGATGGCATCCAGTAAACGGCCTTTCATCGCGTTTATCTCGCAGATTGCATAGTGGCCCACCACGTTGCATCGGCTTCAATTTCGCCCTGCGTGTTTACGTGGGGGTAGGGAAGACCTTTGCGCTTAGCGACATTCGCCAGCACCGGATAACCGCCTTCAAACAGCAAACGCTGCTGCTCATCTTGCGCCAGCATGCTGTTTTCTCGTTGGTACATGCCGGCGTTTTGCCGCTGGCGCTGTGCTTCGTACAGAATCAGCGCGGAGGCGACCGAAACGTTCAGCGACTGCACCATGCCAGTCATGGGAATGATGATGTCCTGATCCGCCAGATCCAACGCTTCCTGAGTGATGCCGGTTTTCTCCTGGCCCATCAGGATGCAGGTGGGGCGCGTGTAATCAATCTCGCGAAAATCCACGGCTTTATCTGACAGATGTGTTGCCAGAACCTGCATGCCCTGGCTTTTTAAATGTGTGACCGCATCGCCAATAGTGCGGTGAGTCTTCACCTGTACCCAACTGTTGCTGCCTGCGGCAGAAGAGGCCATGGTGCGCATACGGCTACCAGGCCAGACGGCGTGGACTTCATGCACGCCGACCGCGTCTGCAGTACGAATGATTGCAGAAACGTTATGAGGTTTGTGGACCTGCTCCATGCAGACGGTCAGATCGGGCTGACGACGTGCGAGCATCTCGCAAATACGTGCATAACGTTGAGTATTCATAAAACGTGTTCTAGTTACGGTTACGGGTGACTTTTATCACGTCCGGCATGACGCGGATTTTGCGCATGATATTCGCCAGGTGCACGCGATCGCGAGCGGTCAGGCGAATAAAGGCGCTATAGACGCGGCCATCTTTCTCTTCCGTATTCAGACTTTGAATGTTGGAGGTGGTCGTGTTGATTGCCGCCGTCAGGTTTGCCAGAGCACCCTGGTGGTTAAACATATCCACCTTAATCTCGGTGATGAACTCCTGCTCTGTCTCTTTATCCCATTCCACCGCCATAAACTTCTCTGGCTCTTTTTGATAGCCACGAATGTTACGGCAGGATTCATGGTGAATCACCAGACCTTTACCCGGGCTGACGTGGGCAATGATTGGATCGCCAGGAATCGGACGACAGCATTTCGCGAAGGTGATCAGCACGCCATCTGCGCCTTTGATCGGCAGATGACCGTGGCCAGATTGTGCTGGCACGTTTGCCGTTGCTTCGCCCTGCTGGAGGTTTTTCGCTACCACCACGCTCATGGCGTTACCCAGACCGATTTCCGCGAGCAGATCGTCAAGGGTGGCGAGCTTCACGCGTTCAAGCTCACGCTGGATGCTCTCTGGCGGGATCTCAGCCAGTTTACGGCTACCGCCTAAGGCATGGTTGAGCAGTCGACGACCCAGACTGACGGAATCATCGCGCTTGAGGTTTTTCAGCAGTTGGCGAATTTTGGCGCGCGCTTTCGAACTGACGACGAAGTTGAGCCACGCTGCATTCGGACGGGCGCCCGGAGCGGTAATAATCTCAACGGTCTGGCCGCTAAAGAGCGGCTGCGAAAGCGGGTAAGGTTGTCTGTCGACGCGTGCGCCGACGCAGGCGTGACCGATATCGGTATGCACGGCGTAGGCGAAGTCGACAGGCGTTGCACCGGCAGGCAGTTCGACAATGCGCCCTTCCGGTGTGAAAACATAAATCTCATCCGGGAAGAGATCAGATTTGACGCTTTCAATAAATTCAAACGAGCTACCGGCGCTCTGCTGCAGTTCCAGCAGACTTTGCATCCAGCGTTGAGCGCGGATTTGTGCGGTGGTGCTGCTTTCGCCGCCGTGCTCTTTGTAAGCCCAGTGCGCTGCTACACCCATCTCTGCCATCTGGTCCATGTCTTCGGTACGAATCTGTACTTCAACCGGGACGCCGTGAGGGCCGATCATTGAGGTGTGCAAAGACTGATATCCGTTCGCTTTCGGAATGGCGATATAGTCTTTCACGCGACCAGGACGAGGTTTGTACAGGCTGTGCATCTGGCCGAGTACGCGATAACAGGTATCGGAATCATGAACGATAACGCGAAAAGCGTAGATATCCATGATGGAGTGAAAACGCTGCTCTTTGAGCACCATTTTGCAGTAAATAGAGTACAGGTGCTTCTCGCGGCCACTTACGCGACACGGAATGCCTGCCTCCTGTAAACGCCCTTCGATTTCCGAGAGGATTTTTTGGATCATCTCTTTGCGGTTGCCACGAGCGGCTTTAACCACTTCTTTAATCACGCGATAGCGGTTCGGGTACAGCGCTTCAAAACCCAGCTCTTCCAGCTCGGTTTTAATGTGATGAATACCTAAACGGTGTGCCAGCGGACTATAGATTTCGAGGGTTTCACGGGCGATGCGGCGACGCTTGTCCGGGCGTAATGAGCCCAGCGTGCGCATGTTGTGGGTACGGTCAGCGAGTTTGATGAGAATGACGCGGATATCCTGCACCATCGCCATAATCATCTTGCGAAAGTTTTCAGCTTGCGCCTCTTTCTTGTCGCGAAACTTAAGCTTATCAAGTTTCGACACCCCTTCTACCAGTTCAGCAACGCTTTTACCAAAAAGCTGTTCCATGTCCTGGTAGGTGGCTGGGGTATCTTCAATCACGTCATGCAGCAGCGCAGCCATCAGCGTTTCATAGTCGAGTTTCATCTCGGCCAGAATGCAGGCTACCGCTACCGGGTGCGTGATATAGGGTTCACCGCTTGAACGTGTCTGGCCCTCGTGAGCGTCACGTGCAACGAGATACGCCTGCCGAAGACGCTTAATCTGGTCTTCCGGCAGGTAGTTTTGAATCAGTTGATTCAGGCTTTCAAACAGATACAAGGGCGACCCGCTTTGTGATTAACGACGACCTTCAGCAATAGCGGTAACGGCTTGTAATTCAGCGGCTTCCTGCTCTTGCTGTTCCTGGCGCTCACGCACGTCGAGGATCTGGTTGTTGATCAGACCTTCTTCGATTTCGCGCAGCGCGATAACGGTAGTTTTATCGTTTTCTTCCGGTACGAGCGGATCCTTTCCGCCTACCTGCATCTGACGAGCGCGACGCGCGGCGACCAGTACCAGGTCAAAACGGTTACCAATTTTCTCTACAGCGTCCTGAACAGTTACGCGTGCCATACTTAAAATGCTCCACAGGTGAAGAAATGACTGGGCATGATACTGAATGTGGGTTCAGTCTGCCAACAGTTTGCTGATTAAAGCGTCATGACGCTGCTTTTGGCGGCTCATGCGCAGACGTTCGGCGCGAATGATAGTTTTCAAATCGCCCAGGGCGGTATTGAAATCATCATTCACAATAAGATAATCATATTCGGCGTAATGGCTCATTTCTGCAACAGCTTGCGCCATACGTTTTGCGATCACGTCTTCGCTATCCTGACCGCGGCCACGAAGACGGCGATCCAGCTCAATCTTAGATGGCGGCAAAATAAAAATACTGCGCGCATGCGGCATTTTTTGACGAATCTGCTGCGCACCTTGCCAGTCGATATCTAAAAAGACGTCTACGCCGGATGCTAATACTTGCTCAATGGTCTCACGCGAGGTGCCGTAGTAATTACCGAAAACCTCAGCGTGTTCCAGGAACGCGTCTCTGCCAATCATGGTTCTGAATTCGTCATGGTTCACAAAAAAATAGTGTTGACCGTGCACTTCCCCCGGGCGCGGTGCGCGCGTGGTGTGCGAAACAGAAACCTGGGTGTCATACAACGGTTGGGTCTTTAATAAAGCCTGAATCAGGCTGGATTTACCCGCGCCACTGGGGGCAGAAACAATATAAAGCGTGCCTTGAGCCATGAGTATCTTAATGTATGTGATTGTCGAAAGAGAGCCTACATACGGGCTTATTATACACGTAGCCGCTATGTGACGTAGCCCTTGTCACACTTTTTGCGCATGTTTATTGCGTTTTGCGTACCAGTTTCCTGTTTTATCCGCGATTTGCAGCAATTCGTGCAAATGTCAGGAACGTTGCGCGCAGGATGAGTTTTTGCCGCTCTGTTTCCATTTTAATTCGCGTTATATCTGCCGGGAAACGTACTGTTCAGCGGAGATAGCATGGGATTATGGAAATGCATAGGGCTGGTTTTGCTAATGTGGTATCTACCCTCATGGGCGGTATGCCCCGTCTGGTCGCCTGCCAGGGCACAAGAGGAAATTTCACGACTACAGCAGCAGATAACACAGTGGAATGACAGTTACTGGAAACAAGGGGAAAGTGTCGTAGACGACGCCGTTTATGACCAGCTCAATGCGCAGCTCATCCAGTGGCAGCGCTGTTTTGGCGATGAAGCCCCATCAGATCTATCTGCGCCCCCAATAAGTGGAACCGTCTCGCACACCGTTCCCCACACGGGAGTTCGAAAACTTGCCGATAAGCAAGCGCTACAACAATGGATGCATGCTCGTAGCGATCTCTGGGTGCAGCCGAAGGTGGATGGCGTGGCGGTCACGCTGGTTTATCGCAATGGCAATCTGATACGGGCGATTAGCCGTGGTAACGGTCTGAAAGGCGAAGACTGGACGCAAAAGGTTCTTCAGATCCCTTCCGTTCCACGTACTACCAGCGGGCTGCTTTCTAACAGTACGTTGCAGGGGGAGATATTTTTGCAGCAACAAGGGCATATTCAGCAGCAGAGAGGGGGAATGAACGCCCGCTCAAAGGTTGCTGGAATGATGATGCGCCAGAGCAACCCGGAAATGTTACGCTCGCTGGCTATTTTTATCTGGGCCTGGCCTGATGGTCCAGTTGCCATGTCGGAAAGACTTGAGCAACTCACTGCTGCCGGGTTCAGTTTCACGCAACGATATACTCAGGCCGTGAAGAGTGTGGATGACGTCGAGCAGGCGCGCGCCAGGTGGTGGACTTCAGCGTTACCTTTTGTGACGGATGGTGTGGTGGTGCGAACGGGAAAAGAACCGCGGGCGCAATACTGGCTACCCGGACAGGGAGACTGGCTGGCAGCGTGGAAATATCCTCCCGTGGCCAGGGTATCTGAGGTGACAGGTATTCAGTTTTCCGTTGGCAAAAGCGGAAAAATTGCGGTGGTTGCATTGCTGGTCCCCGTCATGCTGGATGATAAGCGGGTGCAGCGCGTCAATATTGGCTCAGTACGGCGCTGGAATGAATGGGATATTGCGCCTGGCGATCAGATTCTGATAAGTCTGGCCGGACAGGGGATTCCCCGTATAGATGAGGTGGTCTGGCGCAGCATCCAACGTAATAAGCCAGCACCACCTGAGGGGCGCTTCAATTCACTAACTTGTTTTTATGCCACAGCGGAGTGTCAGGAACAGTTTGTTGCCAGACTCGTCTGGCTGGGGGCCAAAGATGTGCTAGGGCTGGAGGGTATGGGCGAAGCGGGATGGCGGGAGTTACATCAGACGTATCGCTTTGAACATATCTTTTCCTGGCTTGGATTAACGCAGGAGCAGCTACAGTCCACATTTGGCGTGAACAAAGGGGGGAAGCTGTGGCATCAGTTCAATCTGTCACGCCATCTTCCATTTACGCGCTGGGTGATTGCCATGGGAATACCGTTAACACAGGCAACGTTGAATGCCAGTCGGGATGGATCGTGGCAGCAGTTACGGGAACGCAGTGAACAAAGCTGGCGGCAACTTCCTTTCATGGGGGAGCGACGGGCACGACAGGTTATTCAGTGGCTGGAGGATAAAGAGATCACAGCGCTGAGCAACTGGTTAGCTGCTCAGCGGATCACGGGCTTTATGCCTTAATGGCCTTCATGGCGATAGTAAAATACCGGCAGCCCCAACTTCAGGCGCAGCGCCAGCAGTCGGGCGGTAAAGCCAAAGAGCAGGGTAGAGATCACCACCACATCGTGGCTGGAGACATAATGTTGCAGCACGATATACAGCACAGCAGCGGCAAACGAAACGCCGGCATACAGTTCTTTCTGGAATACTAACGGGATGCGTTTGCAGAACATGTCACGTAATACACCACCAAAGACGCCGGTAGTGACCGCAGCGACCACGGCAATAATCGGTCCATGACCCATATCCAGCGCCACCTGGGCGCCAATAATAGAAAAGACCACCAGGCCCAGCGCATCCAGGACGAGGAATATTTTACGCAGATAGGGCATGACGGGGGCAATAATGGTGGTGAGTACCGCAGCGGTCGCCACGATAATAACGTATTCAGGGTGCTTTACCCAGCCGAGCGGATAGTGGCCGAGAAGGATGTCGCGTACCGAGCCGCCGCCAATGGCCGTCGCGGTGGCAATGATAATGACGCCAAATGTATCCATACGGCGACGCCCAGCCGCAAGCGCACCGGTCATGGCTTCGGCAGTAATACCAATTAAATATAAAACGTGTAACAGCATGTATTCCCCCTGATTTGCTGGGGCTAAGGTTAACGATTTGTGCGCATTGTCACGATTGAGATTTTCTAAGGTGAAGTGATTTTAATAACTACAGCTAATGTGAGTTTTCTGTAAATGCGTTATGGCATGGGCTTTACTTTATGAATGGTGACAATAAATGATGAGAAAATATAATTCGAACTGGATGGGTCACAACCGAAGTGTTGGGAAAAACACGTAGCCCCGTCGTTTATGGGTGGGCTACGTGGAATGGAGTTTACTCGATATTCTGAATTTGCTCGCGCATTTGCTCGATCAATACCTTCAGTTCAATTGCGGAATTAGTCACCTCGGCATTGATAGACTTGGATGCAAGAGTGTTCGACTCACGGTTGAATTCCTGCATCATGAAGTCCAGACGACGGCCAACAGCCTCTTTTTTCTTCAGAATGTTGTAGGTTTCTTTGACGTGGGCTTCCAGACGATCTAACTCTTCTGCTACATCGATGCGCTGCGCCATCAGCACCAGTTCTTGCTCAAGGCGGTTATTCTCCAGTTGCACCTGGGCGTCTTCCAGTTTGGCTACCAGACGCTCACGCTGCCATTGCAGAATTTCCGGCATATGTGCACGCACTTTAGCGACTTCAGTGCTGACGCCTTCCAGACGCTGCTCGATCAGCGCTTTCAGCGCCTGACCTTCGGTTTCACGCGCGACGATGAAGTCATCCAGCGTACCGTCAAGCGCGGCGAGGATCTCGGCGGCAATGGCGTCCAGATCTTGCTCCTGGGCAGCCATTACGCCTGGCCAGCGCAGGATATCAACTGGGTTAATTTCACCTTCATCACTCTGCATTTTGACCCAGTTAGCAGCGCTAACGAGCTGTTTAGCGAGCTTTTCATTTAGAATCAGCTCGCCCTGGGCGCTGGCATCAGGCTCAAAACGCAGCGTACACTCGACTTTACCGCGCGTCAGACGCGTGCGAATACGTTCGCGAACAACGGGTTCAAGACTACGGAACTGTTCCGGCAGGCGAAAATAAGTTTCCAGATAACGCTGGTTTACCGAGCGCATTTCCCAGGTAGCGCTACCCCATTCACCCTTGATTTCACGCCGGGCGTAGGCGGTCATGCTGCGGATCATAGACGTTCCTGTTTTTAAAGATGAGATGGGAGGATTATAGCCATCCACGTCTTGTCAGGATAGGAATAACAGTCGGAAGTCCGTATAATGCGCAGCCACATTCGTTTCAAGCCGGAGATTTTATCATGCGTCCAGCAGGTCGTAGTGCCAACCAGGTGCGTCCCGTCACCCTGACCCGTAATTATACAAAACACGCTGAAGGCTCCGTGCTGGTCGAATTTGGTGATACCAAAGTGCTGTGTACCGCCTCTATTGATGAAGGCGTACCGCGTTTTCTGAAAGGTCAGGGCCAGGGCTGGATCACCGCAGAATATGGCATGCTGCCACGCGCCACGCACACCCGTAACGCCCGTGAAGCGGCGAAAGGTAAGCAGGGCGGTCGTACCATGGAAATCCAGCGTCTGATCGCTCGTGCGCTGCGCGCCGCCGTTGATCTGAAGACGCTCGGTGAATTCACTATTACGCTGGACTGCGATGTTATTCAGGCAGATGGAGGTACGCGCACTGCATCAATTACCGGCGCATGTGTGGCGTTGGCTGATGCGCTGAACAAGCTGGTTGCGAGCGGTAAACTGAAAACTAACCCGATGAAGGGGATGGTCGCCGCGGTTTCCGTGGGCATTGTGAACGGTGAAGCGCTCTGTGACCTCGAATACGTTGAGGACTCTGCCGCAGAAACCGACATGAACGTGGTGATGACTGAAGACGGCCGCATTATAGAGGTGCAGGGCACGGCAGAAGGCGAGCCGTTCAGCCATGAAGAACTTCTCACCCTACTGGCGTTAGCCCGAGGGGGAATCGAATCCATTGTAACGACGCAGAAGGCGGCGTTAGAAAATTGATTTTAAAGGCGACTGATGAGTCGCCTTTTTTTTGTCTGTAATAAAGTGAGATGAGGAGCGAATCCATGAAACCGTATCAGCGCCAGTTTATTGAGTTTGCGCTTAGCAAGCAGGTACTAAAGTTTGGCGAGTTTACGCTGAAATCCGGGCGTAAAAGCCCCTATTTCTTCAACGCCGGGCTGTTTAATACCGGGCGCTGCCTGGCACTGTTAGGCCGTTTTTATGCCGAAGCGCTGATGGATTCCGGTATTGAGTTCGATTTGCTGTTTGGTCCGGCCTACAAAGGTATCCCGATTGCGACCACCACGGCTGTTGCACTGGCGGAACACCACGATAAAGATTTGCCGTACTGCTTTAACCGTAAAGAGGCGAAGACCCACGGTGAAGGCGGTAATCTGGTAGGTAGCGCACTTGAGGGGCGTGTAATGCTGGTGGATGATGTTATCACTGCAGGTACGGCTATTCGTGAGTCGATGGAAATTATTCAGGCTAACGGCGCTACGCTGGCGGGGGTACTGATTTCTCTCGATCGTCAGGAACGCGGTCGCGGCGAGATTTCAGCGATTCAGGAAGTGGAACGCGATTATGGCTGCAAGGTGATTTCTATCATTACCCTGAAAGATCTGATTGCGTATCTGGAAGAAAAACCAGAAATGGCAGAACACCTGGCCGCAGTACGGGCGTATCGCGAAGCGTACGGCGTATAAGAACTGCCGGATGGCGCTGCGCTTATCCAGCCTACGCACCGCAGGGTTCGTAGGCAAAATAGGCGAGGTCGCCATCCAACAACGGTGTTACTGCAATTGAGCGGCAACCAACGGCCAGCGGATGTCGAAATCATCCGTTGGGCGGTATTTAAATTCGCTACGTACAAACCGGGACAGCATACCTTCGCAGAAAGCCAGTAGCTGGCTGGCCAGCAGCGTTTCATCCACGGTGTAGCCTTCACCTTCACGCATTCTTTTTTCTCGCAGAACCTGGCGTAACTGCGCCTCAATTCGCTCAAAAAGCTGGTTAATACGGCCTTGCAGACGGTCTTGCTCGAACATCAACGCGTGTCCGGTCAGAATTCGCGTCAGGCCAGGATTACGTTCACCGAATCCTAAAATCAGCAGTACGATCAGACGCAATCGCGCGTTAGTGTCCTTTTCATCTTTCAAAATCAGATTGATACGGGTAATCAGACTATCTTCGATAAACTCAATCAGGCTATCGAACATGCGGGTCTTGCTGGGAAAATGGCGATACAAGGCCGCTTCGGAAACGCCCACAGAGGCCGCCAGTTTAGCTGTCGTGATGCGTTGGCTACCATCGCTGGACTCAAGCATCAGTGCCAGAGACTGAAGTATTTCTTCGCGACGATTCCTTTTCGCAGTTTGCTTTTCTACCATGTTACAAAATACCCCTGAAAATAAGCTCTTGCCAGGCAGGCATCCACACAGCGACCGCAAACGGGTGTTTGCGGTGTGTTATTGCGTTATTACGCTGTGAGATACTTTTCTGCGGGTTACTTGCGCCCGGAATGGCCGAAGCCACCTTCGCCACGATCGGTGGCTTCAAACTCTTCCACCAAATTAAATTCAGCCTGGACGACCGGTACAAATACCATCTGCGCGATACGTTCGCCCGGTTCAATAGTAAAGTTGTCCTGACCACGGTTCCAGATTGAAACCATCAGTTGGCCCTGGTAGTCGGAATCAATCAAACCGACCAGATTGCCCAGTACGATCCCGTGCTTATGGCCCAGCCCGGAGCGCGGGAGCATCACCGCCGCAAGAGAAGGATCGGCAATGTGGATAGCTAACCCGGTTGGCACCAGCGTTGTTGCGCCAGGCGCCAGTTCTACGGCGTCATCAAGACAGGCACGCAGGTCAAGTCCGGCAGAACCAGAAGTGGCGTACGTCGGGAGCGGAAATTGTTGCCCTACGCGCGGGTCCAGAATCTTAACGTCGATTTTTTTCATCATAACGGGTCACGATCTCGTCGAGTAATAATTGGCCCAGGAGTTCTTTGCGCTCAAGCGGTAAGACTTTATCTCCATCCTGCCAAAAAAGGTGTAATGCGTTGCTGTCGCTGTTAAATCCTTGAGTGGACAGCGAAACGTCGTTCGCACAGATCACATCAAGGTTTTTGCGGATGCGTTTTTGCCGGGCATATTCTTCCACATTATTTGTTTCGGCGGCAAACCCAACGACAAAAGGACGATTAGCATCCAGTGCGGCAACACCAGCGATGATGTCTGGGTTTTTGACCATTTTTACTGTTAATTCATCACCCTGCGTTGCCTGTTTTTTGATTTTTTCACTGGCGACAGTTTCAGCGCGATAATCAGCGACTGCGGCGCAGCCGATAAAAATATGCTGTTGTTGCACCGCAGATTGCACGGCGGCTTCCATTTCCAGTGCGGTCATCACATCAATGCGCTGGACAAAAGGCGGTGTAGGTAACGAAACCGGACCTGATACCAGCGTGACGTTTGCCCCGCGTTTTGCGGCAGCGGCCGCGATAGCAAATCCCATTTTCCCGGAGCTGTGGTTGGAAATATAACGCACGGGATCAAGCGGTTCACGCGTCGGGCCTGCTGTAATCATGATGTTGAGATGTTGCAGATCTTTGACAGGTGAAAAATGTTCTGCCGCCATATCCACAATTGTTAACGGATCCAGCATACGTCCAGGACCGACATCACCACATGCCTGACTACCGCTGTCAGGGCCCCAAATGAGCAAACCGCGCGAGGCAAGAATGCCCAGATTGTGTTGGGTTGCGGCAGCGCGGTACATCTGCTGGTTCATAGCCGGCAGCACGGCAACAGGCGCTGGCGTTGCCAGACAGATCGTAGACACCAGATCGTTGGCCATACCTGCGGCAACGCGGGCAATCAGGTCTGCCGTCGCAGGGGCCAGTATAACCAAATCGGCCCATTTCCCCAGCTCAATGTGGCCCATCGCGGCTTCGGCTGCGGGGTCAAGCAGGCTGTCGGATACGGGATAGCCCGAAACCGCCTGTAAGCTCAGAGGAGTAATAAACGCTTTTGCTGCTTCGGTCATCGCCACGCGGACGTCTGCGCCGCGTTCCCGTAAACGACGCACCAGCTCAGGGGTTTTGTACGCAGCAATCCCGCCACTGACGCCAAGTACGATTTTTTTACCGGCCAGACTCATCATGATCTTTCCTGTTGGGTTTCACCAGAAGGCGGATATTTTATCACAATCCGCAATGTGTCGTGCTTTTGCCCGCGCTCCAGTTTGCGAGGCTCTACGAAGAAGTGAAAACAGAGCGTCGATTCGCCGCTGGCGTTATGCCATTATGCGGACGCGAAAGGAGGGGAAAAGCATGGAAAATACAGGACGTATAATGCCTCGGGAAAAGCTGTTGGCGCAGGGGGCCAGTTCGCTGACCGACGTAGAGCTACTGGCTCTTTTTCTACGCACCGGGATACTGGGTAAAGATGTGCTTACGCTGGCGAAAGAGATGCTTCAGCATTTTGATTCGCTGTATGGCCTGTTGTCTGCTGATTACATGGATTTCAGCTATGTTCAGGGTATCGGTATCGCGAAGTACGCACAGTTGAAGGGAATAGTGGAGCTGGCAAGGCGCTACTACAACGTACAGGTGATAGAGGAGCGTGCGATACTTAGCCCGGAAATGGCGCGTGAATTTCTGCAAAGCCAGCTTTCGCAAGAGGAACGCGAGATCTTCTATGTGATCTTTATGGATTCTCAACATCGCGTGATTAAACACCGTAAACTTTTTTCTGGAACGCTAAGCCACGTTGAAGTGCATCCGCGAGAAATTGTCCGCGAAGCGATAAAAATGAATGCTTCTGCGGTGATCCTTGCACATAATCACCCTTCGGGGTGTGCAGAGCCGAGCAAAGCAGATAAACTCATCACCGAGCGTGTTGTGAAATGCTGTCAGTTCATGGATATCCGGGTGCTTGATCATCTGGTCATTGGGCGCGGAGAGTACGTTTCTTTTGCGGAACGCGGTTGGATTTAACGCACTTTACGCGATCCATCGGGATCTTTGTCTGTTCGGGACTTGAGCACATCGCTGACTCAGCGTATACTACGCCACCTTTGAGAATCTCGGGTTTGGCATTTGGGCCTGGCAATCGAGAGTTCGCAAATACGCAAAATCATTCTTGTTGCGTCCAATGACGAGGCAACGATGAAAGATTTAGTGTATTGAACTGCGATAACCGGGCTGAGAAGCCTGACGAGGCGCCAATACCCCATACGAAGCTCGAGCTAATTTGATTTTTGGAGAATAGACATGTCCCGAGTCTGCCAAGTTACTGGCAAGCGTCCGGTGACCGGTAACAACCGTTCCCACGCACTGAACGCGACTAAACGCCGTTTCCTGCCTAACCTGCACTCTCACCGTTTTTGGGTTGAGAGCGAGAAGCGTTTTGTCACCCTGCGTGTATCTGCTAAAGGTATGCGTGTTATTGATAAGAAAGGCATCGAAACAGTTCTGTCTGAACTGCGTGCCCGTGGCGAAAAGTACTAAGTACTAAGAGGAAATAAATCATGGCTAAAGGTATTCGTGAGAAAATCAAGCTGGTTTCTTCTGCTGGTACTGGTCACTTCTATACCACCACGAAGAACAAACGTACTAAGCCGGAAAAACTGGAGCTGAAAAAGTTCGATCCAGTTGTTCGTCAGCACGTTTTATACAAAGAAGCGAAAATCAAATAATTTCCGCTTTGATGTAAAGAAAAACCCTGCCTCGGCGGGGTTTTTTGTTTTCTGGCCGTCCCCATATTAATGAGACCTGATACATCGCCGGAGATACTATGCCTGAATTACCTGAAGTCGAAACCAGCCGCCGCGGTATTGAGCCGCATCTGGTGGGGGCAACGATTATGCACGCGACTGTGCGTAACGGTCGTTTGCGTTGGCCTGTATCAGAGGAAATCTATCGTCTGAGTGATAAACCAGTCCTGAGCGTACAGCGGCGCGCGAAATACCTGCTGCTGGAGCTATCAGATGGCTGGGTAATCATTCACCTGGGGATGTCGGGTAGTTTGCGTATCCTTTCTGAAGAGCTTCCGGCAGAAAAACATGACCACGTCGACTTAGTGATGAGTAACGGCAAAGTCCTGCGCTATACCGATCCGCGTCGTTTTGGCGCCTGGCTGTGGACTAAAGAGCTGGATGGGCATAATGTCCTCGCCCATCTTGGCCCTGAGCCGCTGAGCGACGATTTCAATGCTGGTTATCTGCAGCAGAAATGTGCGAAGAAGAAAACTGCGATTAAACCCTGGCTGATGGATAACAAGCTGGTCGTGGGGGTGGGAAACATCTATGCCAGCGAGTCGCTGTTTGCGGCTGGTATCCATCCTGACCGTCTGGCGTCATCTTTGTCGCAGGATGAGTGCGAACTGCTGGTGCGCGTTATCAAGGCGGTTTTGCTGCGTTCTATCGAGCAGGGCGGGACCACGCTGAAGGACTTTCTGCAAAGTGACGGTAAGCCGGGCTATTTTGCCCAGGAGTTGCAGGTCTATGGGAGAGAAGGTGAACCCTGTCGCGTATGCGGCGCGCCAATCATTGCGACAAAACACGCTCAGCGCACAACGTTTTATTGCCGTCGCTGTCAGAAATAACACCATTATCGGCCGGACGTAGCGAATGCCTCATCCGGCCAGACGCATTACTTCAGTTTACTCAATAATGCCTGATGAACATTTTCCGGCAGAAAGTGCGCTACGTCACCCTGGTGGCGGGCAACTTCTTTCACCAGTGACGATGAGATAAATGACCACTCTTTAGACGGCATCAGAAAGACGCTTTCCAGTTGTGGCATCAGATGACGGTTCATATGGGCCAGCTGCATTTCATACTCAAAATCAGCTACCGCACGCAGGCCACGGATCAGAATGTTAGCCTGATTATCGCGGGCAAAGTTTGCCATCAGGTCGCTGAATCCCAGAACCTCCACATTACCGAGATGCGCCGTTGCCTGTTGTGCCAGCTCAACGCGCTCTTCCAGAGTAAACATCGGTTTTTTACTGGGACTTGCGGCAATTGCCAGGATTACGTGATCGAACATGCTTGTCGCTCTTGTCACGATATCGATGTGGCCGTTAGTAATGGGATCAAAGGTTCCTGGATAAATCGCCCGTTTTTGCATGACTTGCCTCAATGCGTTTTGGGTGGCAGATAAGGTTCCAGCAGCTGCAGCAGACGCTGAAGCGCGCCCTGATTTTGATACAGAACTTCAACTGCGTGACGGCCATAAAAATTACGATAATCGGCATCGGTCAGTAAAGAAGAGACCTCTTTCACCAGCGTAGTTGCGTCGGTGACGGTGATCAATCCGCTTGCCTGTTCGAGGCGGGCGCAAATATCTTTAAAATTAAAAGTATGTGGCCCCATCAGTACCGGAATGGCGTGCGCCGCGGCTTCCAGTGGGTTGTGTCCACCGCGTTCAACCAGCGAACCGCCAACAAAAGCAAGGTCAGCAATGCCGTACAGCAACATCAACTCGCCCATGGTGTCGCCGATTACGACCTGGGTTCCTGATGACGGAACTTCGCCCGAAGAACGTGTCGTATAGCTTAGCCCAGCCTGGCGTACGAGGTTAATGGCATCCGGGAACCGTTCAGGATGTCTGGGTACCAGAATCAGTAAAAGATTAGGGAACTGGTTTAATAACGCCTGATGGGCGGCAATGATTATGCTTTCTTCGCCGTCGTGCGTGCTGGTTGCAATCCATACCGGGCGGTGAGGTGCCCATTGACGACGCAATGTAATCGCTTTTGCGGCCAACTGCGGCGTGACGGAAATATCAAACTTCAGGCTACCGGTAACGGTGACCTGATTGCTTCTGGCACCAAGCGTGATAAAACGATCGCCATCTTCTTCGTTCTGGGCGGCAATCAACGTAATTCGGCGCAGTAGCCTGCCAACAAATTTACCTAATTTAGCGTAGCCAGCAGCTGAGCGAGCGGAAAGACGTGCATTGGCAATGACCAGCGGAATATGGCGCTTATGCAGTGCTGCGATCAGATTCGGCCACAGCTCGGTTTCCATAATTAACACCAGCTTGGGGTCAACTTTATTCAGGAAACGATTTAGGGCATCCGGTAAATCGTATGGCAGATAAATATGCTGAACGTCAGGGCCAAAAGCGGATTGTACGCGCTCGGAACCGGTTGGCGTCATGGTGGTGACCGTGATCGGCAAGTCGGGGTAACGATGTCGCAGAGCGCGGACTAATGGGATAGCTGCCAGCGTTTCGCCTACGGAAACCGAATGAAGCATGATACCGCCTGGTTTTAGCGGACGGCGGTAAAAGCCGTAGCGTTCACCCCAGCGTTTACGGTAGGCCGGAGCCTTACGTCCGCGCACCCAAAGCCGTACCCAGATCAAAGGCTGAATAAGGTAGAAAAGGGCGGTGTAAAGCAATTCGAGCATAATGGTAGCTGACTTATGAATGTGCTGGGGATTCTATGTATTTAGCTGTGGCTTTACCAATACTTTTCCTATTTTTAAATTAAATAGCGTCCCTCGCGGGGGATGTCCAGGGTACCAGCATCTTTTGCATCTTTACGTTTTCTGTTGATATTTTCCGGTTTAGTCGAGATAGAGGGCTAAAAATCAAAAGGTCTGAACATCTTAATTCATTGATTTATATGTTTTAAAATCATTGGCTGTGCAAGAATTATTCGAGTCGGAACATGGCGAAAGAAGTGATACACTAGCGCGTAAAAAATCAGTGCGATATCAGTAATCAGGTAGCTGTTGAGCCTGGGGCGGTAGCGTGCTTTTTTCTGCTTAACTTTACCGGACACTCACGATAAAAGAGCCGCTTGTGGATAAGCCAATTAATAGAATTCTGGTCATAAAAATGCGTTTTCACGGAGATATGTTGTTAACAACTCCGGTCATTAGTACGCTAAAGCAGAACTATCCTGATGCGAAAATCGACGTGCTTCTCTATCAGGATACCATCCCAATTTTGTCGGAAAACCCAGAAATTAATGCCCTTTATGGTATTAAAAATAAAAAGACAAAAGTAACTGATAAAATTACTAATTTTCTGCACCTGATCGGAACGTTGCGCGCGAATGGGTATGATTTAGTTGTAAACCTTACCGATCAGTGGATGGTTGCGATACTGATGCGGTTACTGAACGCGCCAATCAAAATCTCTCAAGATTATGCACATCGGCAATCTTCTTTTTGGAAAAATAGTTTTACATGTCTGGCTCCGCTTAGCGGTGAAAATGTGGTGGAAAGCAATCTGTCTGTGCTGGCCCCGTTGAAACTTAAATCGACTATTACGCATACAACAATGAGCTATCCTCCGGATAGCTGGGAACGTATGCGCACAGAATTAAATCGGGCTGGGGTTGGTGATGAATATGTTGTAATTCAACCAACGGCACGCCAACGCTTCAAATGCTGGAATAACGAAAAGTTTTCACAGGTAATTGACGCCTTACACCAGCGTGGTTTGGAGGTAGTTGTGACCTCTGGCCCAGGCGAAGACGATCTGGCTTGCGTGAATGAAATTGCACAAGGTTGCAAAGAAAGGCCCGTTACTGCGCTGGCGGGAAAGATGAGCTTCCCCGAGCTAGGAGCGGTCATCGATCATGCGCAGTTGTTTATTGGGGTGGACTCTGCTCCGGGACACATTGCTGCTGCGGTTGATACACCATTGATATGCCTGTTTGGCGCAACGGATCATAATTTTTGGCGACCATGGTCAAAGCAGATGATTCAATTTTGGGCTGGTGATTACCGTCCGATGCCTCCACGCGAACAGCGCGATCGCAATGAAATGTATCTTTCGGTGATACCCGCTGACGATGTTATTGCTGCTATCGATAAATTATTACCGGGTAGACTTGTGCCGCCACAAGCGGGGAGTCCCGTATGATTGTTGCTTTCTGTTTGTATAAATACTTCCCATTCGGTGGGTTACAGCGTGATTTTATGCGCATTGCGCAAACTGTAGCGGCACGTGGTCACCATGTTCGTGTCTATACGCAGTCCTGGGAAGGTGAGTGTCCTGACGTTTTTGAATTGGTTCTTGTACCGGTCAAGTCCCGGACAAACCATGGTCGCAATGCGGAGTATTGTTCCTGGGTCCAGGCACATTTACTTCAGCACCCTGTCGATCGGGTAGTTGGTTTTAATAAAATGCCAGGGCTGGATCTCTACTATGCTGCTGACGTTTGCTATGCCGAGAAAGTGGCACAAGAAAAAGGTTTCCTCTATCGGTTAACTTCACGATATCGGCACTATGCAGCGTTTGAACGCGCGACGTTTGAGCAGGGTAAACCGACGCAGCTATTAATGCTAACTGATAAGCAGATTGCTGATTTTCAGAAACACTATCAGACAGAAGCTCAACGATTTCATATTCTTCCTCCAGGGATTTATCCAGACAGGAAGTATAGCCAGCAGATTCCGAATAGCCGTGAAGTTTATCGCCAGAAAAACGGTATAACAGAGCAACAAAATCTATTATTGCAGGTAGGCTCTGATTTCACTCGTAAAGGTGTGGATCGTTCAATACGTGCACTGGCCTCGTTACCAGAAACGCTTCGAACTAATACGCTACTGTATGTTGTTGGACAAGACAGACCGAGAAAATTTGAGGCGCTGGCGGAAAAACTTGGCGTACGCAGTAATGTCCATTTCTACTCTGGCCGTAATGATGTTGCAGAATTAATGGCTGCGGCTGATATATTGATGCATCCAGCTTATCAGGAGGCGGCAGGTATTGTTTTACTAGAAGCAATCACTGCCGGGCTGCCGGTGTTGACCACGGCCGTATGCGGTTACGCGCATTATATTGTTGATGCTAATTGTGGAATGGCAATTGCAGAACCATTCCGGCAAGAAACGCTGAATGAAGCCTTACGTAAAGCTCTGGTAGAGCCTTCATTGTGTTCGGAATGGAGGGCAAATGCACGACACTATGCGGATACGCAAGATTTATACAGCCTACCGGAGAAAGCTGCGGATATGATTACGGGTGGTTTAGATGGTTGAATTAAAAGAACCGTTAGCCACACTATGGCGCGGGAAAGATGCATTTGAAGAAGTTAAAAATTTACAAGGTGAAGTATTCAGAGAACTGGAGACTCGCCGTACTCTACGATTTGAACTAACGGGTAAAAGCTATTTTTTAAAATGGCACAGAGGCACTTCTCTGAAAGAGATTGTTAAAAACCTACTTTCATTACGCATGCCAGTATTAGGTGCTGATAGAGAATGGAATGCCATTCATCGCCTGAGTCAGTTAGGTGTGGATACAATGACAGGCGTGGGATTTGGTGAGAAAGGGTTGAATCCACTGACTAAAACCTCGTTTATTATTACTGAGGATCTCACACCAACTATCAGCTTAGAAGATTACTGTGCTGATTGGGCCACAAATTCTCCCGATGTGAAAGTGAAGCGTATAATTATTGATCGTGTTGCCACCATGGTGCGTAAGATGCATGCTGGTGGTATCAATCATCGCGATTGCTATATTTGCCACTTTTTATTACATCTGCCTTTTTCAGGGCATGAGGACGATCTCAAGATTTCAGTGATTGATTTGCACCGTGCTCAGATTCGGTCGACTGTTCCCCGACGCTGGCGCGATAAGGACTTAATCGGTCTCTATTTTTCGTCCATGAACATTGGATTAACCCAGCGTGATATTTATAGATTTCTACGCATCTATTGCGAGTTGCCGTTGAAAAGCATCCTAAGTCAGGAGGCTGATTTGTTCAAGGAAGCTCAGGTTAAAGCTAATAAAATACGCGAAAGAACAATCCGTAAATCTCTGTGATTAATTTATCCTGAACTATTTGAAATGCATCATGTGAGAACATGGTCTATTTCTCAAAAATTGGTAAGAGTCAAATGTCTCAATTTAGCGATAAAGAAGTTATCCTTTCTGTTTTTGAGTACGATTTTCGGGAAAATGCTTCTGCAGACTGTTTTAATATCGGTTATGGTATTGACAGGAATTTTTTATTTGGCTGCGGTGTATCAATAGCCTCTGTATTATTGTCGAATAAAAAAATCGATTTCACATTTCATATATTTACTGATTATTTCGATGAGAGTGATAAAGCCAGATTCGCCGATCTTGCTAAACAATATCAATCCTGTATCAAAGTTTACCTAATTGATTGCAATAAATTAAAAGACTTACCTAGTACAAAAAACTGGACTTATGCAACATACTTCCGTTTTGTTATTGCAGATTATTTCTATAATAAAATAGATAAATTATTATACCTGGATGCTGATATTGCTTGCCAGGGTAGTGTACGAGAACTGGTCGATTATAAGTTTTCCGCAGATGAGATCGCTGTCGTTGTAACGGAAAGAGATTCCGAATGGTGGCATAATCGTTCTGTAACGCTGGCCACTCCAGAATTAATCACCGGATACTTTAATGCTGGATTCTTACTTATCAACATCAATGCATGGCACAGTAATAATATCTCTTCCCGAGCCATCGAAATGTTGCGAGTTCCAGAATGGGTGGAAAGAATAACTCATCTTGATCAAGATGTCCTTAATGTATTGTTAGCCGGAAAAGTAACTTTTATCAATGGTAAATACAATACACGCTTTAGCATTAATTATGAACTGAAAGATACAGTAGTCAATCCTGTGAATAATGAAACTGTCTTCATTCATTATGTGGGACCGACAAAACCCTGGCATGAGTGGTCCAACTATCCGGTATCGAAGAGTTTTTTAGTTGCGAAAGAGGCCTCGCCCTGGCATTCAGTAGCGCTTCTCAAACCGACCAATAGCAATCAATTCAGATATTGTGCAAAGCATAAATTTAAACAAGGGTTATACGTTCAGGGACTGTGTAACTACTTTAATTATTATCTGACCAAGTTGAAAGGTTAACTGCTGGCTAAGTACATTGTTAAAATAATCAACAGCAATGCATATCTTAGCCGCTGGAAAATATAGCTGAAATAATTAAAGGTAATTAACTTGGACTTCAAAAGATTAACTAACTTCAAAGATATTATTGAGTTAGACAGACGTGTTACACCATGTGATGATCGTGACACTTTTAATATCTCATGGGGAATCGATAAAAATTACCAAACTGGCGCGGCAATTTCTATTGCATCAATCCTTGAAAATAATAAAGAGAGTAATATTAATTTTACTTTTCATATTATTGCGGATTATTTAGATCAAGAATATATTGTACTTTTGACACAATTAGCAGAACAGTATAAAACAGTTATTAAGCTATATCATATTGATTCTGAACCGCTGGTGTCACTACCTAAAACAAATATATGGCCAGTGTCAATATACTATCGCTTGCTTTCATTTGATTATTTTTCTGAACGATTAGATCGACTGCTATATCTTGATGCTGATATTACGTGTAAAGGCTCTTTAGAGGATCTTGCCGCACTGAAATTTGATGGGGAATATGGTGCGGTTGTAGTAGATGTTGATTCAATGCAGGATAAAAGTGCAGAGCGTCTACATAATCCTGAGTTTAAAGGCAACTACTTTAACTCGGGTGTCATGTATATAAACTTGCAGCAATGGCTTAACTCTAATTTAACGAAAAAATTCTTCGAACTATTGTCAGATGAAAGTATAGTTTCCAGAGTAAAATATCCTGACCAGGATATTTTAAATATCATGTTTTTGCATCATGCGGTATTACTACCGAGGAAATATAACTCAATTTATTCATTGAAGTCTGAGTTTGAGATTAAAAATAAAAATTACTATAAATCAGTGATTAATGAAGAGACAGTATTTATTCATTATACTGGTGTAACAAAACCATGGCACGAGTGGGCTGACTATTCCTCAGCACAATTTTTCCGCACAGTATATGAGAAGTCACCATGGAAGAATCAGCCTTATCAAGTTGCAAAACAAAAGCACGAATATAGAGAAGAATATAAACACCTTCTTTATCAAAATAAAATAATTCCAGGCCTGATCGCAGCAATTAAATATAAAACAATGTAATGGTGATCTTTATGATTGATAAAATCATATTTACTGTAACACCTATTTATTCTATTCCACCACGTGGTGCCGCAGCAGTTGAGACCTGGATGTATCAGGTTGCCCAAAGAACCAAATTCCCTAATCGTATTGTCTGTATAAAGAATGAAGGATATTCTGATTATTCTTACGTAAACGAAAGATGTAGTATTCATCGTATTGGATTTAGCTCGGTATATAAGCGTATTTTCCAAAAGTGGACTCGGCTGGATCCGTTACCTTATTCAAAGCGCATACTGAAAGTTGCCGAAAAGTTTGAGATAACCGATCAAAGTGTGATTGTTGTCCATAACAGTATGAAGCTATATCGACAAATTCGTTCGCAAGCTCCTCAGGCTAAAGTTGTGATTCATATGCATAATGCGTTTGAACCTAAGTTGCTTGATAAAAAAGTTAAGATGATCGTACCAAGTTTGTTTTTGAAGAACTATTATCAATCTTATCTTCCTGAAGCTGATATTGTTATTGTGCCTAATGGTATTGACTTGGATATCTATCAATCGTCATATGAATCAATATCAAAAAATAAATTAAATATTCCCCCTGAAAGCAAGGTGGTATTTTTTGCTGGACGTATAGTCCCTGATAAAGGCGTTCTCTTACTTCTGCAGGCTTTTGAAAAGTTGCTGCATGAGAACAAAAATCTGAAGCTTGTGGTTGTTGGTGATCACATGGAAGTAAGTAAGAACGATAAAGGTGATTATCAGCGTGAAGTTCGGGAAATAGCTGAGCGCCTCAAACCACATTGTATTATGTTAGGTAGTATCTCACCCGAGAAAATGCACTATTACTATCCACTGGCAGATATAGTTGTGATTCCTTCTCAATTTCAGGAGCCATTTTGTATGGTGGCTATTGAGGCTATGGGCGCTGGAAGACCTGTATTAGTCAGTACTCGAGGCGGCATGGTTGAGTTTGTTAAAGATAAAATTACAGGCTATCACCTTACAGAGCCGATGACTGCAGAAACTATTACTCAGGATATTACCAGGGTAATGGCGGAAAGTAGTTTAGCGGATACCGCCCAACGAGGTCAGCAATATGTCTTTGGAAACTATAGTTGGTCTGCGGTTACACAACGGTTTGAAGAGGTTATTTGTAACTGGTTCGAGTGAAAAAAAGGCTACATAAAGTAGCCTTTTTTTTACTATTTTATTTATTCTTCAGCGCTAACAGAAAACCTGCAAAAATACCCAACAGATCTAACTCAATCTGCTCAACGTTGCCACGTATAATAAAATAACCGAAAAATGAAAGTAAAATTATTATATAAGCATTGTATGGGGAATAGTAATTCTCCCTAAATGCATGCGTAACACATTCTCTCACAATGCTAGTGTACACCAGTATTAAACCCACAAGTCCAAGTAATCCTGTACCAAACCATACAAAAAGAATAAGGTTGTGTGGTCCAATTGACTCGCGGAATGTCCAGTTTGGATAATCAACAACACGCTTGTTGTATACAGTTTTATAAGCGTTATTACCAAAACCATAACCAATAACTGGATTTTCTAAGATTAGGTCAAACGCACTTCCTTGCGTACCGTTAGTATAGCGATATGAACTGTCAGTTTGCTGCAATTTAAAGGTCAGTTTTTCTGACATATCTTTGTGTGAAAATATAGCTGTCAGAGCAACAATAGCTACGAGGATTCCTACAGTAAGCAATCGCCATTGTTTGTACATGATTATCCATGTAAGAGCAATAATGAATACAGATAACCATGCGCCACGGGACAATGTTCCAAGAATTAAAAAGGTGTATATCGCCCCTAACAACAGGAATAATATACGGTATTTCGCTGATTTAACGAGCCATAGATTCAGAAGCACTGGGAATAAAAACACCATTGCATCTGAAATTCCGCGATGTTGGTAATTAGTAAAAGGCATGATTCCTTGCTGATAGTTCTGATAATAAAGGACAAGTTCTGAAAGGCATCGCAAACTAAGAGCTGTAAGGAACGAGAAGAATATCAACTTTGAAATGGTTTCTTTGCTTTCTTCTCTTAGTAATACAGGGATCGCAATAGTGCATAATAAGACATTTTCAACAACTGAGTTGTTTATCTCTTTCAGGCTAGCTTTTAGTTCAGGAGTGAACACTAAAGAGACGAAGGTAGCGATTACAAGAAATGATACACTTGCAAAAACAAATGTTTTAAAAATAGGAATATAATGTCGAGGATTCTTACATAAATAAACTATCGTTGTGATAGTCATCAGGATGACAATCAAATGTTTATAACGAGTAATACCACCTAAGAAATAGGTGGCGACAAACAGAAATATAAGTCCTCTATTCCAGTTTATCTTCCAGTTTTTTTTCTCATCTAAAAAAAACTTTGTTAAAGCCATCATTTCTCCGACACTTACAGACAATTATTTAAAAAATTGCAATTAATTGATTCTAATACGGTCGAAGAACGCAAGTCTGAAAGATTTTCACTTTCTGAGCGACATGCCACTTGATTCTTCCCATACCCACCAATCAATCCTGGGTCCGTTGGACCGTACAACGTAATATTAGGGCGATCCAGTGCAGCGGTTAAATGACTCAGGCCTGTATCAACCGACACCACAAATTTTGCCCCCGCCAGTACGCGAGCGACCTCTCCCAAAGTCATCCGTGGAAGAACATCAACATAAGAAAAACCATTTGCCAGCCTACGGGCTCGTGCTTCTTCATGAGGAGCACCCCATGGCAGTTTAATAAGTATGCCAGCGTTATTTAACAAGCCAATTAGCTCCCGCCAGTTGGCTTCTGGCCAGTGCTTATCATCACGCGTTGTGGCATGCAGAAATACGGCATACTGGCCCGCATCAGCATTACGTTCTTTCAGAAAATGCTGAGCGATAGCGTAATCACCCTGCGACTGGGGCCTAGAATATCCCAGACTTTTGGCGAACAATTCACGCGTACGTTCTACCGCGTGCTGCTGTTTGGCAATGTGATGTTTGCGATTATAAAACAGGCTCGCCAATGGTTCGCGCGCCGTGCTCCAGTCCATACCATGCTTGATGCCACGTGCCAGACGCGTAACCAACGCCGCACTTTTAACCAGACCCTGCGCATCAATTATCGCGTCATACTGCTGTAAACGCACCGCATCGCGAAAGGCTTTACGCTCGGCTTTAATCGGCGCTGAAAACCAGGCTTTACGCCAGCGGCGGATCGCCACGGGAATAACCCGGTCAACGGCTGCATGCCAGGATGGGATCTGCGCGAAGCCTTCTTCCACTACCCAATCAAATTGAATATCCGGCATGACCTGCTGCGCATCGGTTAATGCCGGTAACGTATGCAGTACATCGCCCATAGACGATGTTTTAACGATCAATACCCGCATCCGTCAGGCTTCCTCTTGTAACAACAGGTCGTTGAGTTCTTCCAGCACGCGCTGGGGTGTGATGTCAATCAGGCTCTGATGATAGCCTTCTGCTGCATCGCCCTTGCGTACTTTGTGATAGCCCGTAATCAAGCGAATCACGCGCGCCTTGTGTGAAAGCGGCGGAGTAAAATCCGGGCTGCTGGGGCCATACAACGCTACCAGAGGTCGATTCAACGCTGCGGCAACGTGCATTAATCCAGAGTCGTTGGTGACCACCGCTTTGCAGGCGGCGAGCAGAATGACGGCCTGCTCCAGCTGTGTTTCGCCCGCCAGATTACGGCACCAGGGCTGCTGATCAACGTTCAGCATCGCCAGGATCTCATTTCCGGCTTCATGGTCTTTTGCAGAGCCAAAAAGCACAATCTGATGGCCTTCATCGATCAGTTGCTTCGCCAGGTCTGCGTAGTGGTAATGTGGCCAGCGTTTCGCTGGACCAAATTCCGCACCAGGGCAAAAGCCGATGATGGGGCGTTCGGCAGAAAGGGAAAACTGGCGACAGGTCAGGGACTTTTCACCTTCGCTTACCTGCAACTGCGGCCATAGCAGAGGCTGCGGTAAATCTTTAGCTGACAGCATTACGCCTTTATCATAGGCCAGGGCTACATAGCGTTCGACCATCAGCGGCCAGGCATCTTTATCCAGCACGCGCGCATCGTTTAGCAGGCCGTAGCGCATTTCACCACGCCATCCGGTACGATGGGGAATGCCAGCAAAAAACGGTACCAGCGCGGATTTAAACGAGTTAGGCAGCACATAGGCGCGGTCATAGCGTTTTTCACGCAGGCTATGACCGAGTTTACGCCGCTCGCCGATCTCCAGCGCGCCGTGTCCCAGCGGCATGGCGATAGCTTCGTTAACTTCAGGCATGCGCGACAATAACGGACGGCACCATGCAGGTGCCATCACGTCGATTATCGCCTGGGGATAGCGCGCCTTAAGCGTGCGATAGAGACTTTGCGACATCATCATGTCGCCCACCCAGGACGGGCCTACCACCAAAATTTTCATACTTACGCGTCGCGGTTCAGCCAGGCCATATATTCCGTTACACCTTCAGCAACGGTTTTAAACGGCTTGTCATAGCCCGCAGCGCGTAGATTAGTCAGATCGGCCTGGGTAAACGCCTGATAGCGACCTTTCAGTTTTTCCGGGAATGGGATGTACTCAATGCTGCCTTTTTTGTGGTACGCAAGCGTTGCATCGGCAACGGCCTGGAAAGATTCCGCACGACCGGTACCAAGGTTAAAGATGCCGGAAACCCCGTTTTCCAGGAACCACAGGTTCACCGCAGCCACATCGCCTACGTAAACGAAATCACGCTTGAAGTTTTCACTGCCTTCGAACAGTTTTGGTGTTTCGCCATTGTTGAGCTGGGTGTTGAGGTGGAAAGCGACGCTCGCCATGCTGCCTTTATGGCCTTCACGCGGTCCGTAGACGTTGAAATAGCGGAAGCCAACAATCTGAGAATTGGCTTCTGGCAGGATCTGACGAACGTACTCGTCGAACAGGAATTTTGAGTAGCCGTAAACGTTCAGCGGTTTCTCATATTCACGGGATTCGATGAAATCAGAAGTACGACCGCCGTAGGTGGCGGCAGAGGACGCATACAGGAACGGAATTTCACGCTCCAGGCAGTAGTGCAACAGCTCTTTGGAGTATTGATAGTTGTTATCCATCATATACTTGCCGTCCCACTCGGTGGTGGAGGAACATGCGCCTTCGTGGAAGATCGCTTCGATATCGCCGAAATCTTCTCCGGCCATAATCTGGATCAGGAAGTCTTCCTTGTCCATGTAGTCAGCAATATTCAGATCCACCAGGTTAACAAACTTGGTGCCATCTTTCAGGTTGTCCACCACCAGGATGTCGGTGATGCCTTTATCATTCAATGACTTGACGATGTTGCTGCCGATAAAGCCCGCGCCGCCGGTAACGATGATCATAAATGTAACCTTCGAATTTTGGAGTCAGAGACAATCTCAGACACTAATGTCTGTAATCATACCATCACATCGGCATCCCTTCAGCCTCTTAAGTAAGATGGTGGGTCGGTAGAAGGCCTATAAACACCAGTATAATAATGCTTATTTAATGGTTATTAAGTCTATTAAATTAATCTTAAATGTACTTAGTTTTTTTATATCCATCTATGTATATTATATGTACAAAAACAAAAACTATGTGATATAATATTTTTTTTATTAATGGTTTGAAAATGGTTATGAAATCGTCTACCACTATTGTGACAGCATATTTTGATATCGGTAGGGGGGAGTGGACTGTTAATAAAGGCTTCCGTGAAAAACTTTCCCGATCTTCTGATGTCTATTTTGACTACTTCAAACGGTTAGCCGCTTTAGAAAATGAAATGGTTATTTTTACTTCGTCTGAGTTTGAAGACAGAGTTGCGGAAATACGCAAAGGTAAGCCCACAAAAATTATAACCATAGATTTAGGTAAAAAATTTAAGCATATTAATAATAAAATAAGACAAATCCAGCAGGATGATACCTTTAAGAATAAATTAGAGACGCGACAGCTAGGTAACCCTGAGTACTGGTCTCCAGAATATGTGTTGATCAATAATTTAAAAGCATATTTTGTAGTGAAGGCCATAAATGCAGGCTTAGTTAATACTCCGATGGTTGCCTGGGTAGACTTCGGATATTGCCGTAAACCGCAGGTTACTCGCGGATTAAAAGTATGGGACTTCCCTTTTGACCGTAATAAAATGCATCTCTTCACGATTAAAAAGGGTCTGGTTATATCATCCAGAAAACAGGTTTTTGATTTTATGATCGGAAATCATACTTATATTATCGGCGGCGCTATTGTTGGTTCACCAGAGAAATGGAAAGAGTTTTACTCATTAGTCACTGAGTGTCAAAAAGAGACTCTCAGAAATAATATTGTTGATGATGATCAGGGTATTTTTGTCATGTGTTATTACAAGCGCCCTGATCTATTAATGCTTAATTACCTTGGTCGTGGCAAATGGTTCGATCTGTTCCGTGTTTATCGGCGAACCGCTTTAGGTGCAAAACTCCAGGCATTGCGAATTTTTCTCACTCGAAAGTAGTGGCTTGAATGAGATTGAAGGGTTACCTAACCAGATAGAATGCTGCAAAGGCATTCTTCTGCTATTGCTGTTGTTTTTTTATGATTTTTTATAAAATCCAGCCAATTCAATTGGTTGAGATTCAGTGCGTCCAATGAATCCATACGACGGCATCACTGATTAGCCATGTGGGTATACGTGATTTATGCTTCATTTTGAAGAAGTGATGATGCGTCATCTCGTATCAGCGTATAGCTTTGGGTAATATGTGCTGAAATTTGCCCAGTCTGGAGAATTGAAATGCGTGGGGATTTTTACAAACAGTTAACGAACGATCTCGAAACCGCACGTGCGGAAGGATTGTTTAAAGAAGAGCGCATTATTACGTCTGCCCAGCAGGCGGATATCACCGTGGCGGACGGAAGCCACGTTATTAACTTTTGTGCGAACAACTATCTGGGGCTGGCTAACCACCCGGAACTGATTGCAGCTGCAAAAGCAGGTATGGATTCTCACGGATTTGGTATGGCTTCGGTCCGCTTTATTTGCGGTACCCAGGACAGCCATAAGCAACTGGAGCAAAAACTGGCGGCATTCCTCGGTATGGAAGATGCCATCCTTTACTCTTCCTGCTTTGACGCCAACGGCGGCCTGTTTGAAACGCTGCTGGGTGCAGAAGATGCGATTATCTCAGATGCGCTCAACCACGCTTCTATCATTGACGGTGTTCGCTTGTGTAAAGCAAAGCGTTTCCGTTACGCCAACAACGACATGGTCGAGCTGGAAGCGCGCCTGAAAGAAGCGCGTGAAGCGGGAGCCCGTCATATCCTGATCGCCACCGATGGCGTGTTCTCTATGGATGGTGTGATCGCTAACCTGAAAGGCGTTTGTGACCTGGCGGATAAATACGACGCGCTGGTCATGGTTGATGATTCCCATGCTGTCGGCTTTGTCGGCGAAAATGGTCGTGGCTCACATGAATACTGTGACGTGATGGGGCGTGTGGACATCATCACTGGTACGCTGGGTAAAGCGCTCGGCGGCGCATCTGGCGGGTACACCGCAGCGCGCAAAGAGGTTGTTGAGTGGTTGCGTCAGCGTTCCCGTCCGTATCTGTTCTCCAACTCATTGGCTCCTGCAATTGTTTCTGCCTCCATTAAAGTGCTGGAGATGGTCGAAGCAGGCAGCGAGCTGCGCGATCGCCTGTGGGCGAACGCACGTCAGTTCCGCGAGCAAATGTCTGCCGCAGGCTTTACGTTAGCGGGAGCGGATCACGCAATTATCCCTGTCATGTTGGGGGATGCGGTAGTGGCGCAAGAGTTCGCCCGCGAGCTGCAAAAAGAGGGGATTTACGTTACTGGATTCTTCTATCCGGTGGTTCCAAAAGGTCAGGCGCGTATTCGTACCCAGATGTCTGCAGCGCATACCCCTGAGCAGATTACGCGTGCTGTTGAGGCGTTCACACGCATTGGTAAACAACTGGGCGTTATTGCCTGAGGATGTGAAATGAAAGCGTTATCCAAACTGAAAGCGGAAGAGGGCATTTGGATGACCGACGTTCCTGAACCGGAAGTCGGCCATAACGATTTGCTGATTAAAATCCGTAAAACAGCCATCTGCGGGACTGACGTTCACATTTATAACTGGGATGAATGGTCGCAAAAAACCATCCCGGTACCGATGGTCGTTGGACATGAATATGTCGGCGAAGTTGTTGGCATCGGCCAGGAAGTTAAAGGCTTTAAAATCGGCGATCGCGTTTCAGGCGAAGGTCATATCACCTGCGGGCATTGCCGTAACTGCCGCGGTGGACGTACTCACCTGTGCCGCAATACGACCGGTGTTGGCGTAAACCGTCCTGGCTGCTTTGCAGAATACCTGGTGATCCCGGCATTTAACGCGTTTAAAATTCCGGACAACATCTCTGACGACCTGGCGTCTATCTTCGATCCGTTCGGTAATGCGGTGCATACGGCGCTGTCGTTCGATCTGGTTGGGGAAGATGTGCTGGTTTCCGGCGCGGGTCCAATCGGTATTATGGCGGCAGCGGTTGCCAGGCACGTTGGCGCACGCCACGTGGTGATTACCGATGTTAATGAGTATCGCCTTGAACTGGCGCGTAAAATGGGCATCACTCGCGCGGTCAACGTGTCGAAAGAGAGTCTGACCGACGTGATGGCTGAACTGGGCATGACCGAAGGGTTTGATGTCGGTCTGGAGATGTCCGGCGCGCCGCCAGCGTTTCGCACCATGCTGGACACCATGAACCACGGTGGCCGTATTGCTATGCTGGGTATTCCACCATCAGACATGTCCATCGACTGGACTAAAGTTATCTTTAAGGGATTGTTTATTAAAGGTATCTACGGTCGCGAGATGTTTGAGACCTGGTACAAGATGGCCGCATTGATTCAGTCTGGTCTGGATTTGTCGCCGATTATCACCCATCGATTCTCCATCGATGAATTCCAGCAGGGCTTTGACGCGATGCGCTCGGGCCAGTCAGGGAAAGTGATCCTGAGCTGGGATTGAATGCTCGACTTGTATTAAATGCTACCAACGGCCAGATTCTTTATTCTGGCCGTATAAATAATAAATACTATTTGCCACGAAGCTTTCTGGATAAAGATCTTATCGCTTCTTTGAGCCAGATGAGCTTATAGATTAACCCTTTTCCTTTGATGTGAATATGATATTTTCGCTGCAAAGCTAAAATATCATTAGCCTGGCAAATCTTCATATTTCCCTTACAGGATAAGTCAATTATTCTTAATTCACCGCCTGGCGTACGAATGAAATTTCCAGGGTGGATATCATTAGATGCCAACCCGGCTTTGTGAAGGCGCAGAACGCACTGCTTCACTTCATCGGCATTCTTATGGTTAATTTCTTTTAAAGGAGTGCCGGTAATGACTCCAACTTACTGATAGTGTTTTATGTTCAGATAATGCCCGATGACTTTGTCATGCAGCTCCACCGATTTTGAGAACGACAGTGACTTCCTGCCCAGCCTTGCCAGATGCTGCCTCAGATTCAGGTTATGCCGCTCAATGCGCTGCGTATATCGCTTGCTGATAACGTGCAGTTCTCCCTTCAGGCGTGATTCATAAAGCGGCCAGCCATCCGTCATCCATACCACGACCTCAAAGGCCGACAGCAGGCCAAGAAGACGCTCCAGCGTGGCCAACGTGCGTTCACCGAATACGTGCGCCACAACCGTCCTCCGTATCCTGTCATACGCGTAAAACAACCAGCGCTGGCGTGATTTAGCGCCGACGTAACCCCACTGTTCGTCCATTTCCGCGCAAACAATGACGTCACTGCCCGGTTGTATGCGTGAGTTTACCGACTGCGGCCTGAGTTTTTTAAGTGTCGTAAAATCGTGTTGAGGCCAACGCCCATAATGCGTGCACTGGCGCGACATCCGACGCCATTCATGGCCATATCAATAATTTTCTGGTGTGTACCGGGCTGAGAGGCGGTGTAAGTGAACTGTAGCTGCCATGTTTTACGGCAGTGAGAGCAGAGATAGCGCTGATGTCCGGCAGTGCTTTTACCGTTACGCACCACGCCTTCAGTAGCTGAACAGGAGGGACAGCTGATAGAAACAGAAGCCACTGGAGCACCTCAAAAACACCATCATACACTAAATCAGTAAGTTGGCACCATTACCAGGAGTGCCTTCAACATATTCATGAATAATATAAACATCATGACACTGACGAAGTCGTACTTTTTCAGCGGCATAGTAGAGATCGGCTGTACAGGCGCGCATTTCCGGGGAGAGTGTGTCCAGCTTCTTGATGAGCCTGGAATAAAAGGGGCCGGAGATAAAATTCTGCATTTTTTTCTCAAATCGAGGATCAACTTCACGGTCGTTTTTGATGATAAATTTTTGTGAGTTGTACTCGACCAGTTCTACACTGCGCATGGCGTTACCACTGCTCAACGGTTTGCCACTGATTTCTTTGTTTATATACTTATTCATCAGTGACTTAAGGTCTGTTTTGGTCTCTTTACAATAGACCGTATAACCTTTTTCATGTGTCTTACTGATGGCCATCACTTTCCTCAATATCAGTGTACATCGCGCGTTAATTTACAGGGGTATAGTATACAGGTTGTGTCCCTCAATATGTAGACGATCTGAGCTATCACAGCCCGCTGAACTCAGGCGCCGCATGGCATTTTCCCATACTGGTTGCTTTCGCTGCGCCGCTTCTGAAAATTAAACGTTCTAACCTTAATAATTCCTTAATGAAACTGTAGTAAAAGTCATCAGTGTACTGACAAACTTGGGTTATCTGATGAGAAACCGCACAAATATGTTGAGTGTTATTATTCCGTTGTATAACGCGGGTGATAGTTTTCGGGATTGCATGGAATCTTTGATCGCACAGACATGGGCTGCGATAGAGATCATTATTGTGGATGACGGTTCAACGGATAACTCTGTTGATATTGCAAGACATTATGCTGATAACTATTCCCATGTCCGGTTGTTACATCAGGCTAACGCCGGGGCATCTGTCGCGCGTAATCGTGGTCTGGCAGTGGCCAAAGGGGATTATGTTGCATTTGTCGATGCCGATGACCTGGTTTATCCCAATATGTATGAAACCCTGATGACCATGGCGCTTCAGGATGACCTCGATCTGGCACAGTGCAATTCTGATTGGTGCATTTTCGAAACGGGGGACACCTGGCAATCAATACCGACGGACCGTCTGCGGTCTACGGGTGTATTGACCGGCCCCGACTGGTTACGTATGGCATTGGCTTCACGCCGTTGGACGCATGTGGTCTGGATGGGGGTTTATCGCAGAGATGTTATCGAGAAAAACAAGATAGCGTTTATTCCAGGGTTGCATCATCAGGATATTGTATGGACGACGGAGTTTATGTTTAACGCCAAACGTGTGCGATATACCGAGCAATCATTGTATAAATACTTCTTACACGATCAATCAGTTAGCCGCCTTAAAAGACAAGGCTTAAAAAATCTCAATTACCAACGCCACTATATTAAAATTACACGGTTATTGGATAAGTTGAATCGTGAATATGCGGGTCGGATTACTATTTATCCGGAATTTCATCAGCAAATAACCTATGAAGCATTACGCGTTTGCCACGCAGTACGCAAAGAGCCGGATGTCCATATTCGTCAACGCATGATTGCAGAGATTTTTGTCTCTGGTATGTATAAGCGCATGATTACTAACGTACGCAGCGCCAAAGTTTTGTACCAGGCGCTGCTATGGTCATTCCGTCTCTGGAAATGGCGCGATAAAACATCCTCGCCCTCTCGTATTGCCCGTAAAACGCTTAATTTACGTTAGCGTTCATAGCGCTGGGTGAGGATGTATTCCCCCAGCCCTGCCATTGCAGGCGCATGTACTGCACCAGCGTGCTTTGGGTGATGCTTTCACCGAGCACGCTGAAGAAGCGGCTGGCGTAAACCGGCTCTAACGGCTGCTTCGGTTTGCATAATCTCACCCCGCGGAAAGGATTACGTGGCACATCAGGTTTACCATTCTTCGGCGGTGTAAGGTTTGGTCTGGAGGTGTCTACCTGTGGTTCATTGAGCAGGCTGCTTGGGCGAACCAGCGTAATGTCCGCAGGCAGGTTATAAAGCATCTGCTGCAGGACGCGAACCGTCGAAGGGTGAGGATGCCCAATGGCAATTGCTGAACCGTTGCGGCGCGCAAGCTCAACGGCCCGATTAAACTGACGGCGAATATCGGCTTCGTTTTGTGTGTCATCCAGGAAGACTTTGCGTTTGATAACCTTCACGCCGGTTCCTGATGCTGCGCGCATTGCCTGACTGTTGCCGATGGTCATACTGTCCAGGAAGTAGAGATCGTAGCGTTCCAGCGCCTGCATCACCTTCTGCATGCCGAACAGGCTGGAGGTCATCGCGCTGCCCATATGGTTGTTCAGCCCGACCGCATTCGGTACTTTGCTTACCGCGTCGCGAATAATCCGCTCAATCTCTTCGCTGCTCATTTCCGGGCGCAAAGTATCTTTCTCTAACGGCTGTTTGCTCAGCGGCGCCATCGGCAGATGGATTAACACTTCATGCCCGCTGTTATGCGCTTTAATCGCCATTTCACGCGCGTGTGGGGCATTAGGCAGAACGGCAACGGAGAGGGTGGAAGGCATCGCCAGAACCTGATTTTCGGTGTGTGGACGATAGCCGAAATCATCAATAACGATGGCAAGTTTGCCAGCAAAAACAGGTGTTGCGAAGGCCAGCACGCTGGCGAGAGAGAATAATAGACGACGAAATTGAGGCAAAACTTATCTTCCCAACCACGGCTGTGGATTGACCGCCTGACCCTGGCGACGAATTTCGAAATAGAGTGCCGGCCTGCCCTGTCCGCCGCTGCTACCCACAAGTGCAATAGGCTGCCCGGCGCGAACCTGCGTACCGACGCTGACCAGCGCGCTCTGGTTATAACCGTACAGGCTCATATCGCCTTTACCGTGCTCAACGACGACTACCAGGCCGTAGCCCTGCAACCAGTCCGCCAGAATGACGCGACCATCGGCAATGGCTTTAACTTCGGTGCCTTCGGATGCGCCAATAACCATCCCCTTCCAACGTAGCTCACCTTGCAACTGTTCGCCATAACGATGTAGCGTTGGGCCACGAACGGGCCAGAATGCCTGGCCGCGTGGGGAACCTAAACCGCCGGTACGGGACATCAGTGATTTTTCGCTTTCGGTTGGCTTGTAGGTTGAGCCTTTCCGTGACGCATCCTTTTGTTTGTCGCGTACGGCCTGCGCCTCGCGAGCTTCACGTTCCGCGCGTGCTTTGGCTGCGGCTTCGGCGCGAGCAATGCTGTTGCGCAGGCGTGATTCGTTGGCGCGCATTTCGCCCAGTTGCTGCTGACCCTGCTGAATCGATGACTCCAGACCCGAGAGCGTCTTCTTGCGTTCATTACGCGCCTGCTCCAGCTTAGCTTGCTGAGCGCGCTGTTCGTACAGCAACGTCTGCTGTTCGCTCTGCTTATCTTCCAGCTCGGCTTTTTGCGAGTCGACTTCTTCGCGGGTTTGTTTCAACTGCGCGATGGTTTCCTGCCGCGCCTGGTTCAGATAGCCGAAATAGGCCTGCAGGCGTTGCCCGCGCTGGCTCTCTTCCCCACTCAGAATGAGCTGAATACCGGTGTGTTCGCCCTGGCGAAACGCTGCGTCAAGTTGGGCTGCCAGGCTACGCTCTTGCGCAGCCCGCTGTTTTTCCAGCTTCGCGAGGGCGGCATTCATCTCTGTGATTTGTGCATTCAGCTGCGCCAGCGAGTTTTGCGTTTCGCGTAGTTGCCTGGCGGCAACGGCGATGGCCTGTTCCTGAGCTTTAAGTTGAGCGAGGAGAGTGGAGCGTTGTTGTTGTTGTTGGCGTACCGCGCGTTCTTTTGCCGCGATATCAGCCTGAATAGATTTGAGCTGATCGCGCTCGTCCGCGTGGGCGGAAAAGGCGCACAGCAATACGCCAGCGCTAAGCGCGCTGGCGTAGAACAAGGGCCTGACTGAAAGCTTTCGCAGTTTCACGGCCCAAGTGATGGTATTGATCGCCTTTCCCCTCATGGGGAGGGATTATTCCACGATGAACAGCGGCTTACCAGTCATCTCTTGCGGGATTTCCATACCCATCAGCGTCAGCATCGTCGGGGCGATATCAGAAAGTTTGCCGCCTTCAACTGCTTTGACGTTTTTACCACCGACATAAATCAGCGGAACGGGCAGGTTGGTGTGTGCTGTATGCGCCTGACCGGTGGACGGATCGCGCATTTGCTCTGCGTTACCGTGGTCTGCGGTGATCAGCAGTTGGCCGCCAACGGATTCAACCGCTTTAGTCACCTGCTCAACGCAGTGATCCAGCGCTTCAACCGCTTTAACCGCAGCTTCCATCACCCCGGTGTGACCAACCATGTCGCCGTTCGGGTAGTTACAAATGATGGTGTCGTATTTTCCACTCTGAATCGCAGCAACCAGCTTCTCGGTCAGCTCAGCAGAGCTCATTTCCGGCTGCAGATCGTAGGTCGCGACTTTCGGCGAGTTGATCAGGATGCGATCTTCGCCTTTGAACGGCTCTTCTACGCCGCCGTTAAAGAAGAAGGTCACGTGGGCATATTTTTCAGTTTCGGAAATACGCAGCTGCGTTTTGTCATTCTTCGCCATCCACTCGCCAAGGGTGTTGGCCAGAGACGCTGGTGGGTAAGCAACAGCAGTTTTGATGTCGGCTGCGTATTCGGTCAGCATCACAAAGTTGAGGTTAACGACTTTCTTACGGGCGAAGCCGTCGAAGTCAGCGTTAACAAACGCACGGGTGATTTCACGCGCACGGTCAGCACGGAAGTTCATGAAAATCAGCGTATCGCCGTCTTCCATGGCGGCTTCAGCCTGGCCTTCAGCACGGATCACGGTCGCTTTCACGAATTCGTCGTTTTCGTCGCGGGCATAAGCAGCCTGCAGGCCTTCAACAGCCGTAGCGAACTGGAACTCGCCTTTTGCCAGCGTCATCAGGTCATAAGCCTGTTCAACGCGATCCCAACGGTTGTCGCGGTCCATGGCGTAGTAACGACCGATGATGGACGCTACGCGGCCTTTGCCCAGCGCGGCAAATTTCTCTTCGAATTTCTGCAGCGAATGTTCAGCGCTGCGCGGCGGGGTATCACGGCCATCAAGGAAAGCGTGCAGATAGATTTTCTCAGCACCGCGTTCAGCTGCCATTTCGACCATCGCCATGATGTGATCTTCGTGGCTGTGAACGCCGCCAGCAGAGAGCAGGCCCATGATGTGAACCGCTTTGCCGCTATTTTTTGCCTGGTCGACCGCATCGGTCAGCACTGGGTTAGCGAAGAAAGTCCGTTCTTTAATTTCAACATCCAGACGGGTCAGGTCCTGATACACGATGCGGCCCGCGCCCAGGTTGACGTGACCCACTTCGGAGTTGCCCATCTGGCGATCGGGCAGGCCGACTTCCAGGCCAGAGGCATCAATCAGGGTATGCGGACGTTTTGCCCACAGAGTATCCATTACCGGGGTTTTGGCATTAAAGATGGCGTTATCCTGGCTGTCTTCACGATAGCCATAGCCATCCAGAATCACCAGTACCATAGGTTTTTTAGAAACCGACATTGCGACAACCTCACACTCAATAGACAAAAATAATTGCGTAATTTTACTACAGCTGAATCGATAAAATAGCCCCAGAAGATCAAATAATCGACCAGAGCGTGTCGCAGAGGGCGCGGATTTACGTTTTTTTTTCCGTAGCGCCCCGCAAAAATGCAATCCAATGCACGCTCTGGCTGTATTTGCGCCAACGCGCAGGTATACTCTTTTCCTGGTTTTTTAATCACTAAGTCGGGAGTTGTTACCCCCCATGCAAGAAATTATGCAATTTGTTAGTCGCCACCCTGTATTGAGTATCGCCTGGATTGCGTTACTGGCGGCTGTATTATTTACCACGTTTAAGAGCCTGACTTCGAAAGTGAAGGTAATTACGCGCGGAGAAGCCACTCGTCTTATCAACAAAGAAGATGCGGTGATTGTGGATTTACGTCAGCGCGACGACTTCCGCAAAGGCCATATCGCGGGCTCCACTAACCTGCTGCCGAGCGAAATCAAAGCCAACAATTTTGGCGAGCTGGAAAAACACAAAAACAAACCTGTTATTGTGGTTGATGGCTCTGGTATGCAGTGCCAGGATTCAGCAACTGCGCTGATTAAAGCCGGTTTTGAGCAGGTATCTGTACTGAAAGACGGCGTAGCGGGCTGGAGTGGCGAGAATCTGCCACTGGTTCGCGGCAAGTAATTTACCCGTCTTCTTTCATGCCTCAGGGTAAAAGAACACTGGAGATAAGTCATGGCCAATATTGAGATCTATACCAAAGCGACCTGCCCGTTTTGCCATCGCGCAAAGGCGCTGTTGAACAGCAAGGGTGTGAGTTTCCAGGAACTTCCGATTGACGGCGATGCCGTGAAGCGTGAAGAGATGATCAAGCGCAGTGGCCGTACAACGGTTCCGCAGATTTTTATTGATGCACAGCACATTGGTGGTTGTGACGACTTGTATGCGTTGGATGCACGTGGTGGACTGGATCCACTGCTGCGTTAAGGCGTACCGAAGTATTTAAAGGACAACACTAAAGGGTTTTCTCAACATGTCAGAACAAAATAACACTGAAATGGCTTTCCAGATCCAACGTATTTATACCAAGGATGTGTCTTTCGAAGCGCCAAATGCACCACATGTTTTCCAGAAAGATTGGCAGCCAGAGGTTAAACTGGATCTTGATACCGCATCTACCCAACTGGCAGATGATGTGTATGAAGTAGTGCTGCGTGTCACCGTAACGGCTTCTCTGGGTGAAGAAACTGCGTTCCTGTGTGAAGTTCAGCAGGGCGGTATTTTCTCCATCAGTGGTATTGAAGGGACTCAGATGGCGCATTGCCTTGGTGCATACTGCCCGAACATTCTGTTCCCGTATGCCCGCGAATGCATCACCAGCCTGGTTTCCCGCGGTACATTCCCGCAACTGAACCTTGCGCCGGTCAACTTTGATGCGCTGTTCATGAACTATTTACAGCAGCAGGCTGGCGAAGGTACTGAAGAACATCAGGATGCCTGATGAACCAAAGTAATGCTTCAATGACTGTGATTGGTGCCGGCTCGTACGGCACCGCTCTTGCCATCACCCTGGCAAGAAATGGCCATCAGGTTGTCCTGTGGGGCCATGATCCGAAACATATCGCGACCCTCGAGCACGATCGCTGCAACGTCGCGTTCCTCCCTGATGTGCCTTTTCCCGAAACGCTGCGCCTGGAAAGTGATTTAGCCACTGCGCTGGCCGCCAGTCGTAATATTCTGGTGGTGGTGCCTAGCCACGTCTTTGGCGAAGTGCTGCGCAACATCAAACCGCTGATGCGTCCTGACGCGCGTCTGGTCTGGGCGACAAAGGGTCTGGAAGCGGAAACGGGACGCCTGCTGCAGGACGTCGCGCGTGAAGCGCTGGGGAATTCTATTCCACTGGCGGTTATCTCCGGTCCGACGTTCGCCAAAGAGCTGGCGGCGGGCATGCCGACGGCGATTTCTCTGGCCTCGACGGACGACACCTTTGCTGACGATCTCCAGCAGTTGCTGCACTGTGGCAAGAGCTTCCGCGTTTACAGCAATCCGGATTTCATTGGCGTGCAGCTTGGCGGCGCGGTGAAAAACGTCATTGCGATTGGCGCGGGGATGTCTGACGGCATCGGTTTCGGCGCGAATGCGCGAACCGCATTGATCACCCGTGGACTGACCGAAATGTCTCGTCTTGGCGCGGCGCTGGGTGCCGATCCTGCCACCTTTATGGGTATGGCGGGTTTAGGCGATCTGGTGCTGACCTGTACCGACAACCAGTCGCGTAACCGTCGTTTTGGCATGATGCTCGGCCAGGGGATGGACGTGCAGGGGGCGCAGGATAAGATTGGTCAGGTGGTTGAAGGCTACCGCAATACGAAAGAAGTTCGTGAATTGGCGCACCGTTTTGGTGTTGAGATGCCAATAACCGAGGAAATTTATCAAGTATTGTATTGCGGAAAAAACGCGCGCGAGGCAGCATTGACGTTATTAGGCCGTGCACGCAGGGACGAGCTGAGTCGCCACTAGCTGTAAGGAACTGTTGAATATAACGACCCGACCCGCGAAGAACGGGTCGGTCGTTTTGCTACCTTCTGGAGTACGCAATGCCGTGTGAAGAACTGGATATCGTCTGGAAAAACATTAAAGCGGAAGCCCGGGCACTGGCGGAATGTGAACCAATGCTGGCCAGTTTTTACCACGCAACGCTGCTCAAGCATGAAAACCTCGGCAGTGCGCTAAGCTATATGCTGGCGAATAAACTCGCTTCTCCGATCATGCCCGCCATTGCCATTCGCGAAGTCGTGGAAGAGGCCTACGCGGCCGATCCTGAAATGATTGCCTCAGCGGCCTGTGATATTCAGGCGGTACGCACGCGTGATCCGGCTGTCGATAAATATTCCACCCCACTTCTGTATCTGAAGGGCTTTCATGCGCTTCAGGCCTACCGTATCGGTCACTGGCTGTGGCATCAGGGGCGTCAGGCGCTGGCGATCTTCCTGCAAAATCAGGTGTCCGTTAGCTTCCAGGTAGACATTCACCCGGCGGCAAAAATTGGCCGTGGGATTATGCTCGATCACGCCACTGGTATTGTGGTCGGTGAAACTGCCGTGATTGAAAACGACGTCTCTATTTTGCAATCCGTCACGCTGGGCGGGACCGGTAAAGCCGGCGGTGACCGTCATCCGAAAATTCGTGAAGGCGTGATGATTGGCGCGGGAGCAAAAATTCTCGGCAACATTGAAGTCGGGCGCGGCGCGAAGATTGGCGCAGGTTCCGTCGTTTTACAGCCGGTACCCCCGCATACCACTGCAGCAGGCGTTCCGGCACGCATCGTCGGCAAGCCTGACAGCGATAAGCCGTCCATGGATATGGATCAGCATTTCAACGGGATACATCATACTTTTGAGTATGGAGATGGTATCTGATTTCGAGCTATCTTACCTGGCAGATTGAACCTGAGCTGTGCTCGTCATCCTCACGTATTGCGTGTACGCTCCGGTGACTGCGCGCAGTCCGTGTTCAATCTGTCTGCGCCGATAACGCTCGAAATGAATTTCATCAAATTAATGTAGGTCGGATCAGGCGCTAGCCGCCATCCAACAATCATCAGCTACGCAGTACCGCGCCCGGATACCCTAGCTGGCGCCAGGCCTCATACACCACCACCGACACCGCATTTGACAGGTTCATACTGCGACTGTCTGGCATCATCGGAATACGAATTTTTTGTTCGGCCGGCAACGCGTCAAGGATGCTGGCTGGCAGACCGCGTGTTTCCG
The DNA here is from genome assembly GCF_013797615.1 of Citrobacter sp. RHBSTW-00017. NCBI lineage: Bacteria > Pseudomonadati > Pseudomonadota > Gammaproteobacteria > Enterobacterales > Enterobacteriaceae > Citrobacter > Citrobacter sp. RHBSTW-00017. The sequence goes on from NZ_CP056899.1 coordinate 124,278, forward strand.
GACCAAACATCAGATAATCCCCGTCCTGATAGCATACCGCGCTATGCGCTGGCGTACCTTTGGTGGTCAGAGCAAACAGGCGCTGCGGATGTTCTGCGGCGACGAAGGCGGCGTAATCAGGGTGGCGCAGCACGGCGGTAAATTCATGGTAATCCAGCCCCGCGCGACGCAGGCGCTTGTCGTCCCAGGTAAAGCCCATTGGCTCTATAATATGCAAACGAAAGCCGGTGTTGGCGCAAAGACGGATAATATTGCCGGTATTTGGCGGGATTTCTGGTTCGAATAAAACGATGTTAAGCATACTGCCCCCTTGATAACGGGGGGCAGAATAGCAGAAAGAGCGGGTACTATGCGACGGTCAGCGCGTGCGGTTTATAGCGCTGCAGCTTGTAAATTGTCGCGGCAGCAGCGACCAGGGCCGGAAGGCTGAGGAACATTAAGATACTGTCTGCCTGCCATTGCAGGGAAAGCAACTGGGCGCTCATCATCGTTCCGGCTACGCCGCCGAAGCGGCCCACGCCCTGCATCCAGGCAATGCCCGTCGCACGGCAGTGGGTTGGATAAAACGTGGCGGCCAGCGTCTGCAGCCCGGACTGCGCGCCGTTCATGGTAATCCCCATCAGGAAGATCAGTGCGCCGAACAAGATGATGTGGTTATGTTCAAACCCGAGAGAGAGGGCAAACAGCATCGTCAGAATAAAGCCGAGTGAGACCACTTTATGGGCTTCCCAGCGGTCCATTAACCAACCGGCCAGCAGGATCCCCGCCGTACCACCAAAGGTAAACAGCGATGTCAGCCAGGCGGATTCGGCCAGCGGATAGCCCATTCCCAGCATCAGCGTTGGCATCCAGCTCAGCAGCACGTAATAGATAACCAGCCCCATAAAGTAGGTCATCCAGAGCATCAGCGTACCCGGCAGCCAGGGCATACTAAATAACTGTGCCACGCTGCTTTTTTTGACCGTGATACGGTCTTCATCCAGATAAAACTGGGTAACCTGTTCCAGACTTCCCGACATAAAGCGTTGAGCAATGCGTTTAATCTGTGCAACCCCTTTACCGCGGTGAACCAGATACTTAACCGACTCTGGCAGGAACAGCACCAACAGTGCGGTGAGGACCAGCGGGGCGATCGCACCAGCAAGCAGAACACTGTGCCAGCCGTAGTTGGGGATCAGCCAGGAGGAGATCACGCCGCCGCCCGCAGCCCCTAACGGAAAGCCACAGTACATGGTGTTAATCGCCATTGAACGACAGCGTTTCGGGGCGAATTCGGACACCAGGGTGATGGCATTGGGCATTGCCGCGCCAAGCCCAAGCCCGGTGAGAAAGCGCCAAAACGTGAGCATATTCAGCGTCTGGGCATAGGCGGTTCCCAGACTGGCGAGGCCAAAGAACAGACAGGAAAAGACCAGGACGCGCTTACGACCCATACGATCTGAAATCGGTCCGGCCAGCAGGGCGCCAAATGAGAGGCCCAATAGCGCGGCGCTTAACACCGGTCCAAGATCTTGTTTCTTGATGCCCCAGTCGGCTGAAAGCGTGGGGGCAATATAGCCCATCGCCGCCGTATCGAAGCCGTCAATGGCTAAAACCAGAAAACCCAGGACAATAATGACCCAGTGGAAGCGCGAAAAAGCACTGTCATCTATCGCCTGCTGGATATTCACTTTTCCGGAATAAGCCATGTCACCCTCGCCCGTTATGATGGTTGTTATATGTATAAAATGCTGTTGTATTAGCTTGTCTATACATTTGGCAGGTGGATAAAAAGTTGTCAAATATATTGGTTGTAAATGTTAACTAGTCGTTATTTTTGGATAAAAAATGGTCGGGCTGAAAACAGACCGACCATTCAGAAAATGGGGTTTACGGGGATGTTGTTACGCTGCGCTACCCTGGACCAGAGGTGCCAGCGCGGCAGGCAGGCTCTTACCCAGTTCCTGTACCAGCGAATCACGGCTGATTTCGCTAATTGACTTCGCACCGGTCAGGGTCATCGCCACCTTCATCTCTTTCTCGATCAGGTTCAGCAGATTCGCCACACCGGCCTGGCCGTGGGTCGCCAGCGCGTACAGATAAGCACGCCCCAGCAGCACGCTATCCGCGCCCAGCGCTATCATGCGTACAACGTCCAGACCATTGCGGATCCCGCTATCAGCCAGAATGGTAATATCGCCTTTCACCGCATCGGCAATGGCGGGCAGCGCACGAGCTGAAGACAGCACGCCATCTAACTGACGGCCACCGTGGTTAGAGACAACGATACCATCCGCGCCAAAGCGTACGGCGTCGCGGGCATCTTCAGGGTCGAGGATCCCTTTGATCACCATCGGACCATCCCAGAATTCACGGATCCACTCGAGGTCTTTCCAGGAAATCGACGGATCGAAGTTATTCGCCAGCCAGCCGATGTAATCTTCAAGGCCGGTGGGTTTGCCCAGATAAGTCGAAATATTGCCTAAATCATGCGGGCGACCGTTCAGACCAACGTCCCATGCCCACTGTGGATGAGTGACTGCTTGCCAGTAGCGACGCAGTGCCGCATTTGGACCGCTCATACCGGAATGGGCATCACGGTAGCGTGCGCCAGGCGTTGGCATATCGACGGTAAAGACCAGCGTGGAGCAACCCGCCGCTTTGGCGCGCTCCAGTGCGTTACGCATAAAACCGCGATCGCGCAGAACATACAGCTGGAACCACATCGGACGCTTGATGGTCGGGGCGACTTCTTCAATCGGACATACGGACACTGTGGAAAGCGTAAACGGAATGCCTTTGGCATCAGCGGCGGCGGCGGCCTGAACCTCGCCCCGGCGTGCGTACATGCCGCACAAACCGACAGGCGCGAGGGCTACCGGCATGGAGAGTGTTTCGTTGAACAGCTTGGTTTCCAGGCTCAGGTCAGACATATTCTTCAGTACGCGCTGGCGCAGCGCCACCTCTGACAGGTCTGCCACGTTACGGCGCAAGGTGTGCTCGGCATACGCCCCGCCGTCAATATAGTGGAACAAGAAGGGGGGCAGGATGCGCTGGGCTGCGGCGCGATAGTCGCTGGCTGCTGAAATAATCATGTGTTGTTCTCCCTGCTATTCTCACCAGGATCACCGGGCAGGCGAGTAATACGCGCCTGCCGGGCCTGATCTTCATCAAATCGTTTAATTGTGGTGTGGACAAAACTGAGGTGCGCCATCATGGCCTTACGCGCCCCGTCGGCATCCCCGGCAACAATGGCGTCCAGCACGGCCTGATGCTGCGCCGTCAGTTGAGAAAATACCGGCGGTACCAGGTACATACGTTGGCGGCTCTGTTTTACCGAAGACTGCAGGACGTCGAAGAAACCGCGCATGGTCTGCAACAGCACCACGTTGTGCGAGGCTTCCGCAATGGCGAGATGAAAACGAACGTCAGCCTGCGAGGCGAGATCCGGATCTTCGCTTTGCGTGGCCTCGAAACAGAGCCTGATTTTCTCTTTATCCGCGGCGGTGGCCCGCATGGCAGCGTGCCAGGCGGTACTGGCTTCGATGGCGTGGCGGGCCTCCAGAATATCGAAACTGTAATCAGGATCGTCCGCCAGCAGGGTTTTCAGCGGCTGAACGATGTTTTGTTCAGACCAGGCCTCATGCTGCCAGCGGATAAACGTCCCGCCGCCACGACGGCTAATCAGTACGCCTTCACTGACCAGTTTTGCTAACGCCTCGCGCAGCGAGTTACGCGATACGCCGAGCTGTACGGCCAGTTGGCGCTCAGCGGGCAACTTCATGCCCGCTTCCAGCTGTTGTTCTTCAATCAGCGCCCGCACACGAGATGCGACTTCGTCTGACAGGCGTCTGGGCATCACTATCATGGAATCATCCAGGTTAAGACATAGGCCTGCAGCGTGGTAATCACACCCACCATGCAGGTGAAAATCAGGCTGTGTTTCACGGTAAAGCGGAACAGGTCAGACTCTTTCCCCACTAATCCCACTGCCGCACAGGCGATAGCGATAGATTGCGGCGAGATCATCTTGCCGGTCACGCCGCCGGTGGTATTTGCCGCAACCATCAGCACATCCGAAACGCCGATTTGCTGAGCAGCCGTAGCCTGCAGGGCGGCAAACAGTGCGTTTGATGAGGTGTCGGACCCGGTCAGAAATACCCCCAGCCAGCCGAGGAACGGTGAGAAGAAGGTAAACGCGCTGCCGGTGTGTGCCAGGGCCAACGCCAGGGTTGATGAAAGCCCGGAGTAGTTTGAGATAAACGCGAATGCCAGCACCATTCCGATGGAGTAAATAGGTAATGCCAGATCTTTCAGCGTGCTGCCAAAAGTCTGCAGCGCTGCGGACGGCTTCATCTTCAACCAGACGATAGACAGCAGGGCGGCAAACAAAATCGCGGTACCGGTTGCGGAGAACCAGTCAAATTTATACACCGCCGCGTAGGCTGTGGCTTCGTGTACGACCGGCGGCATACGGGCAACCAGCTTATCGAGGTACGGAACCGGAATATTGACCACCCAGTGGTACATCGCGCCGCCTGGCGCAAACAGCGCTTTAAACGGCGGTACGCTCCACAGCGTGACGGTGGCCGTCAGGAACAGGAACGGAGACCAGGCGCGGACCACCTGTCCAGCGGTATAGTGGGTGCGAGCCAGCGTCTGATCGACCTGTGAAGCGCCCATATCGCCAAAGCGGAAGATGCGTACCGGCTGCCAGCGTTTCAGGAACAGCGTCAGGCAGACCAGCGAAACCAGAGACGAGATAATGTCCGGCAGTTCTGGCCCGATAAAGTTAGAGCTGAGGTACTGCGCGATAGCAAACGAGCCGCCAGCGACCATCACCGCAGGCCAGGTCTCTTTTACGCCGCGCCAGCCATCCATAATCGCCATAATCCAGAACAACACGATAATGGTCAGGAACGGTAACTGACGGCCCACCATCTGACCAATCTCGAAGCTATCCAGCCCGGTAACCTGACCGGCAACCAGAATCGGAATGCCCATTGCGCCAAAAGCGACCGGAGCGGTGTTTACGATCAGGCACAAACCTGCCGCGTACAGAGGATTAAAGCCCAGACCAACCAGCAGTGCGGCGGTAATCGCTACCGGAGCGCCAAATCCTGCCGCCCCTTCGAGGAATGCGCCAAAGGAGAAACCGACAATCAGCATTTGCAGACGTTGGTCCGGGGTAATCGAGAGTATTGAGGAGCGGATGATGTCGAACTGCCCGGTTTTCACCGAGATTTTATAGACGAATACCGCGGCGATAATGATCCAGGCAATTGGCCACAAACCATAGAAGAAGCCGTACACCACGGAAGCCAGAGCGTGATCGACCGGCATTTTGTAAAACAGCAGGGCGACCGTCAGAGCGATCACCACCGTCCATGACGCCGCAACATAGCCTTTCAGCTTGAGCTTAATCAGGGCGAAGAAAAAGAACAGGATAGGGAGCGATGCGATCAGACTGGAAAGCCAGATGTTACCGGCCGGGTCGTAGTTCTGTTGCCAGAGATTCATTGCAGGTCTCCTGGGGGCCGCCGACATAATGGAATGAGTCTGTGCTCATCTCCTGGTCACATTATGTGTAAAAGTGGCCCTGCCAATATTGTTGTGTAGGGGTAATGACAATGAATGGTTAATCAAATGTTATTTATTGGCAACGGTATTGTACGCACATTTTAATGAAATGTGAGGTGCTGGTAGGATCTGGCTGAAATTGGTAGGGCCAATTGCGAGGAGAAGGGAAGGACCGGGCAAGCGAATGTTGCCCGGTGGGAGATCAGAACTCGCTCTTCGCGAAGCCCGTCATCTCTTTCAGGCCCATTTCACGGCCAAGCTCGGTCATCGGGTGAACGACGATCAGGCCGCGCACGCTCTTCTTCAGCTTGCCCATGTCGGCCTGTTCTTTTTTGGTGATAGCACGACGGAAAGGAAGTTTCGCCAGCTTTTGCGCTTCTTTGCTCAGCTTCTGGCCGTGGACGTCACGCAGACGCGCAATCTCGGTTTCCAGCGTTTCTTTCTCTTGCTCCAGCTCGGCATATTTGTCGGCGGCTTCAACCAGGGACAGGTCTGCCTGCTGGTGGCGGATAGCGTCCAGACGATCGCTCAGGCGTTTAATTTCGTTTTTTTCGACTTCTTTCATAGGATAGCTTCTGATAAAAATAGGATGAATATCCTATAGTATGCGCGCAGAGCGGGATTATTCACAACTAATCGAAGATAAATAATCAAATGTTGCAAGTATTATTCAGCTAATGAAAATACTACTATTTTGATTAATAAGGAATTTTAAGTGATAAGGTCGGCCGTGGTGCTTTTTATTGACGGGTTCATAGTGAAGCACGTTTTCCTCAATATAATCGCCCAACCGATCCTAAACTTAAATGAGCAACCGCGCAGGCTGAGCGCGGTTAATACATGGAGGAGGGAAGATTATGGCGAAAATAGGTGAGAACGTTTCGGCCCTTATTGATAAGACGGTCGATTTTATGGCTTCAAGCCAGGCTTTTCGCGAATATCTGAATAAAACACCACCGCGCAACGTTGTCCCTACTGAAATACCGCAGGAGAATGCGCAGCTGTATCTGCAACGTCTGGCGTATTATCGGCAGCTGTATCGACCGCAGCAGGAAGAGAAGTAAGCCTGCAGGGTCTTATTTTTGAAAGGCTTTTTTTAAGCTGATTTTAGAAATCAGCTCGGTCAGGGAAAGTACCATCGTGGAGCGTACCATCTGCTGGTAGCGCTGAATCTGCATTGCGTGCAAACCTGAGTCTGAGGTATCAAACTGCGGTGGCGGCGGGAGTGCCGTCACGCAGTGGAGTTCGCCAAACGGGCCAAGAATTTCGTCGTCGGTGAACGCGTATTCATTACCGTCATGGTTTAACTCTTCCCGCAGCGCCATCAGAAGCTCCGCATCTTCATACTCCGGCCGGCTGAGTACGCCCAGACCGTAAATTAGCTTCAGACGAACGGAAAGATCGCCCAGCGGACCGTCGCCGTCGAGCAGGGGTTCTACGGCATATTTTACCGCATAGTCGTCTTTGCGAAATACCTGAAGCACAAGGATATTCACCGCTTCGGTGAGCAGTTCTACGGCGGTGATGAGGAAGCTGCGTACGGTTTTGCCAGCATTCAGACGCTCAAGCACACGATTTTCAAAGGCCTGCGTTTGTTCCATTATTGCCTGCATATCTGACAATCTGTCATTTGGGCGCAGGCTGACCTGCGCCACATTCTCTATCATTTGGTTGCGTTATATGCGTTAACCGCCTCCGCCACCACATCACTGTTGGCATCCAGACCGGAAACCTGCGCCAGCGCGGCCTGTGGACCTTTTTCGTCAATCAGCGCGGCCAGTTCCTGGGCCTGCGGATCTTCTTCACTGCGATAGTGCATCGCTGCAGCAATACCGGTGACCAGATTCGCGTGCGGCAGGCCATACTCCAGCGTGCCCAGCAGCGGTTTAATCAGACGATCGCCCGCGCTCAGTTTACGCAGCGGCTGACGACCCACGCGCTCAACGTCATCTTTCAGATACGGGTTTTCAAAGCGACCGAGGATTTTCTGAATGTATGCCGCATGTTTTGCTGCATCAAAGCCATAGCGTTTGATCAGTACCGCGCCGCTCTCTTCCATCGCACCTTTTACCACTGCACGGATTTTCTCGTCGAGAATCGCGTCACGGATGGTCTGATGACCGGTCAATTTTCCGAGGTACGCGGTTATAGCATGCCCGGTGTTCAGCGTGAAGAGTTTACGTTCGACAAATGCCATCAGGTTATCAGTTAATTCCATTCCCGGGATGTCAGGCAGTTCGCCTTTGAACTGTGTTTTGTCGACAATCCACTCACTGAAGGTTTCGACGGTGACTTCCAGCGGATCGTTGGTCGCAGAAGCCGAAGGGGGAACAATGCGGTCCACGGCGGAATCGACGAAGCCAACATGTTCTTCAACCCAGGATTTGTCTTCATCTGCCAGCGCGTTCATAACGTGGCCTTTCAACTGGGTGGTTCCGCGCACCATGTTTTCACAGGCGATAATATTCAGCGGAGTGGCGATGCCCTGCGCCTTGCGTTTAACCAGCCCTTTGGCGATGGCCGGAGCGATACGCTCAAGAACGACCGGACCGACGGCGGTAGTGACTAAATCTACGTGGGCAATCAGGTCGACAACATCATCGCCGATGCTGCTCACGGCGTTGACGCCGGAAACGGTATCAACCTGCTCGTTTTCACCCACCACATGAACCTGATAGCTATGACGGGCATTCAGGGCATCGAGCACGACCTGGTTTACATCCGCGAACGTGAGTTGTATCCCCGCGTCCGCCAGCAGTTTGCCGATAAAGCCACGACCGATATTACCTGCGCCAAAATGTAATGCTTTCATAGTATTAACCTTCAATAATGTTTTTACCCAAGAGGGCTGGGGTGAGGCGTTTCCCTCAACCTAACCCTCTCCACAAGGGAGAGGATATCGCCTTCATATTTCGAACTGCAGATGCGTTGGCTCTCCTCGCTCACCCCAGTCACGTACTTATGTACGCTCCTGGGGATTCGCTGCGTTGCCGCCTTTCTGCAGCTCGAACTATTTTGGAGATACTTAATGGTTAAGCTTTTTTACCTGCCAGCAGTTCCAGAACTTCATCCACGCTGGTGGTATGGGCCAGACGTTCGATCACGGATTCGTCATCCAGAGCGTTGGTCAGGCTGGTGATCACCTGGATATGTTCATTGTTACGTGCGGCGATACCAATGACCAGGCGGGCAATGTCGTCTTCTTCTTCACCGAAGCGCACGCCTTCCGGGTACTGGCAGAACACCACGCCGGTTTTCAGCACGCGGTCTTTGGCTTCAACCGTACCGTGCGGCACTGCGATGGACTCACCGAGGTAAGTCGGGGTCAGTTTTTCGCGGTCCAGCATCGCCTCGACGTATTCTGGCTCAACGTAGCCGCCTTTCACCAGTTGCTCACCGGCAAAGCGAATCGCTTCTTCTTTGTTAGTGGCTTTACGGCCGAGGAAGATATTCTCCGCACCCAGTTTGAACAGGTGGGTATCACCCTCTTCAAAGCTGTCTTTCAGGTGATCGCGGACTTTCTCTTCGTTCACGTTGTGGCGCTGTGCAGCAACCAGACGTTCGGTCAGGCTGGCGTACAGGCCGCTGTCGAGGAAGTTGGTCAGCGAAATGTGCTGTGCCTGAGGCACCTGGCGCATCGCTCGTTCGGTCAGGTCACGGTGGGTAATGACCAGATCGACATCCGGCGGCAGATTGTTAATCGCGCTGTTGGTGACGGAAATCTGAGACAGACCGGCATCCTGCACTTTCTTGCGCAGTACGCCCGCCCCCATGGCGCTGGAGCCCATACCCGCATCGCAGGCAACGATGATTTTACGCACATGGCTCAGGTCGTTAGTCACGTCGCCAGCCGCCAGCGGAGATGCACCTTTGGATTCCGCTTTCATGTCGTGCATACGACGAGTAGCGGCATCAATGTCATCATCTTCTTTCACTTTGCTGGTTTTCAGCAGAATGGCTGAGACGACAAAGGAGACAGCCATTGCGGCACAGATAGCAGCGATGTTCGCGAAGTAAGCACCCTTCGGCGTCATTGCCAGCACGGCCAGGATAGAACCCGGGGAAGCCGGAGAAACCAGGCCGCCGTTCAGGATAGTCAGGGTAAATACGCCAGTCATACCGCCGAGGATAACGGCCAGGATCAGACGCGGGTTCATCAGCACGTACGGGAAGTAAATTTCGTGGATACCACCCAGGAAGTGGATGATAGCCGCGCCGCCTGCAGACTGCTTAGCGCTGCCGCGACCGAAGAACATGTATGCCAGCAGAACGCCCATACCCGGACCCGGGTTAGCTTCAATCAGGAAGAAGATGGATTTGCCCATCTCATGGGACTGCTGAATACCCAGCGGTGAGAAAATACCGTGGTTGATGGCGTTGTTGAGGAACAGGATTTTCGCCGGTTCAACGAAGATAGACGCCAGCGGCAGCATGTCATGGACAACCATGAAGTTAACGCCTGCCGCCAGGATTTTGGACAGTGCTTCAACCAATGGGCCAATGCCAAGGAATGCCAGAATGGCGAGGATCATCCCGATGATGCCTGCGGAGAAGTTATTCACCAGCATCTCAAAACCGGACTTGATCTTACCGTCTACCCAGTTGTCGAAATGTTTGATAGCCCAGCCGCCCAGCGGACCTGCGATCATCGCGCCGAGGAACATTGGCATATCGGCACCGACGATAACGCCCATGGTGGTGATAGCACCCACCACGCCGCCACGCTCGCCGCCAACCAGCTTACCACCGGTATAACCGATCAGCAGCGGCAGCAGATAGGTGATCATTGGGCCGACAAGCTTCGCCAGCGTTTCGTTCGGCAACCACCCTGTCGGAATGAATAATGCGGTGATAATACCCCACGCGATAAACGCGCCGATATTTGGCATCACCATGTTACTGAGGAATCGACCAAAGCTTTGCACTTTGATCTTAATATCGGATGACATAAAAACACCCCTTCTTATGTTTGCTGTCGCGCAGGCTAAAAGCCCGAGGTTTGTTAATGTAGCGGCAGGAGGTAGCCGGACCCTGTAGATACTGCGAAATCTGGCACTGAATCGTTCAACTGTCCAGTCGACGGCTTTTTATGTGACGTTTGTCACGTAAATATAGGGTGTATGGCGTTAGTTAATGTGATTTTCATCACAAAATATCGGTACAAAAAAACATCACAGGTCAAAGATTGGCTAAAAATGGGCGTTAAGTGTGAAGTTGTTCACGTTTTTGCTTTGGCTGTTTGTTGAGTATTTGTGATCTACTTCGCAATAAATATTTGTCTGGATTTTTCCTGGTGTGATCTGGAGCGGATTCTGTTTCATCACCTATTTCTTGCAACTACCCCGCAAGCCATCAACCTGAAAATTTATACCCTGGTGGTATGGCGGAAATGACTAACTGCAATTATGTTCAAATTACCAGCCATGACTCCTTTCGGCTGCCTGCAATTGAAAGCTCTGATTAGCGTGAATACGAGGCGGGTATGTTTCTAAACTATTTCGCGTTAGGTGTGCTGATCTTCGTTTTTCTGGTTCTGTTTTACGGAATCATCGCCATCCATGATATTCCCTATAACATGGCTAAGAAGCGCAACCATCCCCATGCCGATGCCATCCATACGGCGGGTTGGGTGAGTTTATTTACGCTGCATGTTATTTGGCCCTTCCTGTGGATCTGGGCCACGCTCTATCAGCCAGAACGAGGCTGGGGAATGCAGTCACACATCACGCCGTCCGGGAAGGAACCTGACCCTGAAATTGCCGCGCTGGCCGCGCGCATCACCCAGTTGGAAAATAGACTGGATGGGGAGAAAAAAAACGATAACTCCACCTTTCCGGAGATTTGATCATGGACTTGTTGATTGTCCTGACCTATGTGGCATTCGCCTGGGCCATTTTTAAAATATTCCGTATTCCGGTAAATCAATGGACGCTTGCTACCGCCGCATTAGGTGGGGTGTTTATTGTGGCGGGACTGATTTTATTAATGAACTATAACCACCCGTATACCTTTACGGCGCAAAAGGCGGTTATTTCAATTCCTGTTACCCCACAGGTCACCGGAATTGTTAGTGAAGTGACAGATAAAAATAATCAGCTGATTAAAAAAGGCGAGGTGTTATTTAAACTCGATCCTATGCGTTATCAGGCGCGAGTTGACCGGCTACAGGCTGACCTGGTCACCGCCACCCACAATATCGACAATTTGAAAGCGCAACTGTTGGAAGCGGTCGCGAATACCACCCGCGTTTCCGCTGAACGAGATCGCCTGTATAAAGATTATCAACGCTATTTGAAGGGCAGCCAGGCGAAGGTTAATCCATTCTCTGAAAGCGACATCGACAACGCCCGGCAAAACTATCTGGCGCAGGATGCGCTGGTCAAAGGCTCCGTTGCTGAACAGACGCAGATTCAGAGCCAGTTAGACAGTATGGTCAATGGAGAGCAATCTCAGGTTGCGTCTCTGCGCGCCCAGCTCGCTGAAGCCAAATACAATCTTGAGCAGACTATCGTACGTGCGCCCAGCAACGGTTATGTAACGCAGGTGCTTATCCGGCCCGGGACCTATGCCGCCGCGCTGCCTCTGCGCCCGGTGATGGTATTTATTCCGGAACAAAAACGGCAAATCGTGGCGCAATTCCGCCAGAATTCGTTGCTGCGCCTTAAACCGGGTGATGAAGCGGAAGTGGTCTTCAACGCGCTGCCAGGCCAGGTATTCTCCGGCAAGCTTACCAGCATTCTGCCGGTTGTTCCGGGCGGTTCTTATCAGGCGCAGGGAGCATTACAGTCCTTAACGGTGGTGCCGGGTACCGATGGCGTGCTGGCCACGATTGAGCTGGCTCCCAATGCCGATGTGGATGCGCTGCCGGACGGTATCTATGCCCAGGTGGCGGTCTATTCCGACCATTTCGCTCATGTTTCAGTGATGCGTAAAGTGCTGCTGCGCATGACCAGTTGGATGCATTACCTTTATTTGGATCATTGAGACCGTCATCACCTGCCATTTGCACTGACCTGAGCCATACTGATATTTTTGTTGGCAAAAAGGACCCGGCATGAAACTCATTGGCAGCTATACCAGCCCTTTTGTGCGTAAAATTTCTATACTGTTACTGGAAAAGGGCATCACCTTCGAATTTGTAAATGAACTCCCCTATAACGCAGATAACGGCGTGGCACGCTATAACCCGTTAGGAAAAGTGCCCGCGTTGGTTACCGATGAGGGCGAGTACTGGTTTGACTCTCCGATCATCGCGGAATACATAGAACTGCTGGATATTGCGCCAGCGATGCTGCCGCGTGAACCACTGGCGGCGCTGAAGGTACGCCAGTTGGAAGCGCTGGCCGATGGCATTATGGATGCCGGTTTAGTCTCGGTACGCGAACAGGCTCGCCCCGTCGCACAGCAGTCAGAAACCGAACTGTTACGCCAGCGAGAAAAGATTACCCGTAGTCTGGATATGCTGGAAGGTTATCTGGCGGAGGGTACGCTGAAAACGGATACGGTTAACCTGGCAACCATTGCGATTGCCTGTGCCGTCGGTTATCTCAATTTTCGTCGGGTTGCGCCCGGCTGGTGTGTTGATCGCCCGCGTCTGGTCAAACTGGTGGAAACGCTCTTTCAACGCGAAAGTTTTGCCCGTACGGAACCGCCAAAGGCTTGATACACATTATACTCGCCTAAGCAAAGTCACGGTACAATCCTTCCTATATCGATATCCCTCTCCACGGTGGAGAGGGCCACCAACAGCCAGGCCCTTTCATGACAACCGACATGCGTTCACTCTACAGCCAGCTTCCTGCGATCGATCGTTTATTGCGCGATAGCGCCTTCCCAGCTTTACGTGAGTCTCACGGTCATACCCGGGTGGTTGACCTGCTGCGTCACATGCTCGACGAAGCCAGAGAAGCTATTCGCGACACGCACGCGCTCCCGGCATGGTGTGAGGACTGGGCGCAAGAGGCCTGCGCCCGGCTGGAACGAGAATCGCAAAGTGCGCTGCGTCCGGTGATTAACCTGACCGGAACGGTGCTGCATACCAATCTTGGTCGCGCATCGCAGGCCGAAGAAGCGATCGAGGCGGTGGTGCAGGCGATGCGCACGCCGGTGACGCTGGAATACAGCCTGGATGATGCCGGGCGTGGACATCGGGATCGGGCCCTGGCGGATTTACTCTGCCGTCTGACGGGGGCGGAAGACGCCTGTATCGTCAATAACAATGCGGCAGCGGTTTTGCTGATGCTGGCGGCCACGGCTAACGGCAAAGAGGTGGTCGTTTCACGCGGAGAACTGGTAGAAATTGGCGGCGCATTTCGTATTCCGGACGTGATGTGTCAGGCCGGATGTATTCTGCGCGAAGTGGGTACCACCAACCGGACCCACACGAAAGATTATCGTCAGGCGGTAAATGAAAACACCGGTCTGCTGATGAAAGTGCATACCAGTAATTACAGCATCGAAGGCTTTACGAAGTCGGTGGATGAGGCAGAGCTGGCCACTATTGGCAAGGAGCTGGATGTTCCGGTAGTGGCGGATCTCGGCAGCGGCTCGCTGGTCGATCTCAGCCAGTATGGATTACCGCAGGAGCCGATGCCGCAACAGCTGATTGCCGCTGGCGTTAGCCTGGTGAGCTTCTCTGGCGATAAATTACTGGGAGGGCCGCAGGCAGGGATTATTGTCGGTAAAAAAGAGATGATCGCGCGCTTACAGAGCCATCCGCTGAAACGTGCATTACGGGCTGATAAAATGACGCTGGCTGCGCTGGAAGCGACGCTGCGGCTCTACCTGCACCCGGAAGCGCTGGCAGCGAAGTTGCCGACGTTACGCCAGCTCACCCGCTCGCAGGAGGCTGTCCACGCGCAGGCACAACAATTACAGGCACGGCTTGCTGATCATTACGGCGACGAATTCGCCCTGAACGTTATGCCTTGTTTATCGCAGATAGGCAGCGGTTCGCTACCTGTTGATAGGCTGCCCAGCGCGGCATTAACCTTTACTCCACATGATGGGCGCGGTAGCCGTCTCGAAGCACTGGCCGCCCGTTGGCGTGCGCTGCCCGTGCCGATCATTGGGCGAATTTATGATGGTCGCTTATGGCTGGATCTGCGCTGCCTTGAGGACGAGACCCGGTTTATGGAGATGATGCTGAAATGATTATTGCGACCGCCGGACACGTTGACCACGGAAAAACAACGTTATTACAGGCGATTACCGGCGTGAATGCCGACCGTTTGCCGGAAGAAAAAAAGCGCGGCATGACCATCGATCTCGGTTATGCCTACTGGCCGCAGCCGGACGGAAGGATTCTGGGATTTATCGATGTTCCCGGACACGAAAAGTTTTTGTCCAACATGCTGGCGGGTGTCGGCGGGATCGACCATGCGCTGCTGGTGGTGGCGTGTGATGACGGCGTGATGGCGCAAACGCGTGAGCATTTGCAAATTCTGCAACTGACGGGCAATCCGCAGATCACCGTGGCGCTCACGAAAGCCGATCGCGTGGATGAAGATCGCATCAACGCGGTACGTATTGAGGTGCATACTGCGCTTGAAAACTATGGATTCGCCGATGCGGTTCTGTTCGTGACGGCTGCCAGTGAAGGTCGTGGAATCGAAGAACTGCGCGATCATTTACAGCAATTAACGTCGCGCGAGCATGCCCGCGATCGCAGCTTTCGCCTGGCGATTGACCGTGCCTTTACGGTCAAAGGCGCGGGTCTGGTGGTGACCGGGACGGCGCTTAGCGGTGAAGTGACTGTTGGTGACACGCTGTGGCTCACGGGCGTCAACAAACCGATGCGCGTACGTAGCTTGCATGCGCAAAATCAGGCCACCGATCGCGCGCAGGCGGGGCAACGTATTGCGCTGAATATTGCCGGTGATGCACAAAAAGAAGAGCTTAACCGCGGCGACTGGCTGCTGTCCGATGCACCGCCAGAGGCGTTTACCCGCGTGATTGTCTCTTTAGAGCATGCCGCGCCGCTGATGCAGTGGCAACCGCTGCATATTCACCACGCGGCCAGCCATGTCACCGGGAGAATATCGCTGCTTGAAGGGACGCTGGCGGAACTGGTGTTTGATACACCGCTCTGGCTCGCCGATAACGACCGTCTGGTGCTACGCGATATTTCGGCCCGCACGACGCTGGCTGGCGCGCGCGTGGTAACGCTCAATCCGCCGCGTCGCGGGAAGCGTAAGCCGGAATATTTGCAGTGGCTGGCAGCGCTGGAGAAGGTACAGAGTGACGGCGAAGCTCTGGCGCTACATCTGACGCGCGGGGCGGTGAATATTCCTGACTTCGCCTGGGCGCGTCAGCTCAACGGCAACGGTATGCGTCCGTTGATTGAGCTGCATGGCTTTATTCAGGCGGGATACAGTCTGTTGAATGCTGCCGTTGCAGCGCGCTGGCAGCGGAAAGTCCTTGATACGCTGGCAACGTACCACGAGCAGCACCGTGATGAACCAGGGCCTGGGCGAGAACGCCTGCGCCGTATGGCTTTGCCGATGGAAGACGAAGCGTTGGTCCTGCTGCTGATTGAAAAGATGCGTGAGAGCGGCGCCATCCATAGCCATCATGGCTGGCTGCATTTGCCGGATCATAAGGCCGGTTTCAGCGAAGAGCAGCAGGCTATCTGGCAAAAAGCAGAACCGCTTTTTGGCGATGAGCCGTGGTGGGTGCGCGATTTGGCAAAACAGACGGGCACAGATGAGCAGATGATGCGTGTGGTGCTACGACAAGCAGCGCAGCAAGGCATCATCACCGCGATCGTCAAAGATCGCTATTACCGTAACGATCGTATTGTGGCCTTTGCCAATATGATCCGTGAACTGGATCAGGAGAAAGGATCGACCTGTGCTGCCGATTTCCGCGACAGGCTTAACGTTGGACGCAAATTGGCTATCCAGATTCTGGAATATTTTGACCGCATTGGTTTTACGCGTCGCCGGGGAAATGATCATTTATTACGCGATGCTTTGCTGTTTCCCGAAAAATAATGAAACAATTAATTCAGGAATTAAATGAATTAATACAAAATAGATATTGATTGAAATAAGCACATTAGATTATGAACCTAATGTGCTTTTTAATTGTGGGTGTTATTAAAATAACAACCACGATCATATTTTGTTGGATATTTCACTCGTATGCTTCCTGACTCTTTAGAGTAATTAAGGATCGTACAATGGCTGCTTCAACATTTTTTATTCCTTCCGTGAATGTAATTGGCGCTGATTCATTAAAAGACGCAATGAATACAATGGCGGAATATGGTTTTCGTCGTACGCTGATTGTCACGGATGCCATGCTGACAAAATTAGGTATGGCTGGCGAGATTCAAAAAGCATTACAGGAACGTGATATTTTCAGCGTAATTTTCGACGGTACGCATCCTAATCCCACGACCAGTAACGTCGCTGCTGGTCTGCACATACTGAAAGAAAACGAATGTGATAGCGTTATTTCCCTCGGCGGCGGTTCTCCGCACGATTGTGCGAAGGGCATTGCGCTGGTGGCGGCTAACGGCGGCGATATTCGCGATTACGAAGGTGTGGACCGTTCTGCAAAACCACAGCTGCCGATGATCGCCATTAACACCACCGCGGGCACGGCATCTGAAATGACCCGTTTCTGCATCATTACCGATGAAGTACGCCACATTAAAATGGCGATTGTGGATAAGCACGTTACGCCGCTGCTGTCCGTTAATGACTCCTCGCTGATGGTCGGCATGCCGAAGTCCCTGACAGCGGCAACCGGTATGGATGCGCTGACCCACGCCATTGAAGCCTACGTGTCTATTGCTGCAACGCCGATTACCGATGCGTGCGCGTTGAAAGCGGTCACCATGATTGCGGAAAACCTTCCGGTCGCCGTTGCAGATGGCAGCAATGCTCAGGCGCGCGAAGCCATGGCTTACGCGCAGTTCCTCGCGGGCATGGCCTTTAACAACGCTTCTCTTGGTTATGTGCACGCAATGGCGCACCAGTTGGGCGGCTTCTACGATCTGCCGCACGGTGTATGTAACGCAGTGCTGCTGCCGCATGTGCAGGTCTTCAATAGCAAAGTGGCTGCCGCTCGCCTGCGTGATTGCGCTGAGGCAATGGGCGTGGATGTTGCTGGCTTGAGCGCAGAGCAAGGGGCGGAAGCCTGCATCGCGGCGATCCGCGAACTGGCGCAGAAAGTGAATATCCCGGCCGGTCTGCGTGAGTTGAACGTGAAGGAAGAGGATATTGCCGTACTGGCGACCAATGCTCTGAAAGATGCCTGCGGTTTCACTAACCCGATTCAGGCGACTCATGAAGAAATCATGGCGATTTATCGCGCAGCCATGTAATTCGTGATACCTGTCGTAAAGCAGTAAATGGCTGGCGAATAATTCGCCAGCCCCGTCTACCCTTGTAGTACCCCTACAGCAAGGAGACGGTCATGACCAATAACCCCCCTTCAACGCGTATTTATCCCGGCGAGTATGGTTACCCTCTGAAGTTAAAAGCCCGATACGATAACTTTATCGGCGGTGACTGGGTTGCCCCGGTGGACGGCGAGTATTACCAAAACCTGACGCCGGTAACCGGGCAATTACTGTGCGAAGTGGCCTCTTCCGGCAAAAAGGATATCGATCTGGCACTGGATGCCGCGCACAAAGTAAAAGACAAGTGGGCTCAGACATCCGTGCAGGACAGGGCGGCGATACTGTTCAAAATCGCCGATCGTATGGAGCAAAACCTGGAACTGCTGGCGACGGCAGAAACCTGGGATAACGGTAAGCCCATCCGCGAAACCAGCGCGGCAGATGTTCCGCTGGCGATTGACCATTTCCGCTATTTCGCTTCCTGTATTCGTGCGCAGGAAGGGGGTATAAGCGAGGTTGATAGCGAGACCGTGGCTTATCACTTCCATGAACCTCTTGGCGTGGTAGGGCAAATTATCCCGTGGAACTTCCCGTTGCTGATGGCCAGCTGGAAGATGGCGCCCGCGCTGGCGGCGGGTAACTGCGTCGTGCTTAAACCCGCGCGCCTCACGCCGCTGTCCGTGCTGTTGCTGATGGAAGTCATCGGCGATCTGCTCCCGCCAGGCGTGGTGAACGTGGTAAACGGTGCGGGTGGGGAAATCGGTGAGTATCTGGCGACGTCTAAACGCATTGCGAAAGTGGCGTTTACCGGCTCAACGGAAGTTGGGCAGCAGATCATGCAATACGCCACGCAGAACATTATTCCCGTCACGCTGGAGCTGGGTGGGAAATCGCCCAATATCTTCTTCGCTGATGTGATGGATGAAGAGGATGCTTTTTTTGACAAAGCGCTGGAAGGTTTCGCGCTGTTTGCCTTCAATCAGGGTGAAGTGTGTACCTGTCCGAGCCGTGCATTAGTACAGGAATCTATTTACGAACGTTTTATGGAAAGAGCTATTCGCCGGGTGGAGAGTATTCGCAGCGGCAACCCGTTAGACAGCGTGACGCAAATGGGTGCGCAGGTGTCGCATGGTCAACTGGAAACCATTTTGAATTACATCGATATTGGTAAGAAAGAAGGGGCTGATGTTCTCACCGGCGGGCGGCGCAAGCAACTGGATGGCGACTTAAAAGAAGGTTATTACCTCGAACCAACCATTCTGTTTGGCAAGAACAACATGCGGGTTTTCCAGGAAGAGATCTTCGGGCCCGTGCTGGCCGTCACGACCTTTAAAACCATGGAAGAGGCGCTGGAAATCGCCAATGACACCCAATATGGGCTTGGCGCTGGTGTCTGGAGCCGTAACGGAAATCTGGCGTACAAGATGGGCCGTGGGATTCAGGCGGGGCGTGTTTGGACCAACTGTTACCATGCTTACCCGGCCCATGCGGCATTCGGTGGCTATAAGCAGTCGGGTATCGGGCGCGAGACGCATAAGATGATGCTCGAGCATTATCAGCAAACCAAATGTCTGCTGGTGAGCTACTCAGATAAACCGCTGGGACTATTTTAATTTCTCATCACTTATTGCCCGGTTTTGCGCCGGGCATATCTTTATTCTGCAGTTATATATAAACCCATATATCGTTATATAAATAAGACGATTGCATCCAATCTGGTCATTCCACTACTATTATCAACTCTATTGTGTAAATCAAATTACAGCTGAGTTTTCAATTTAAATCCCTGAGGCAAATATGTTCCTTAATTATTTTGCATTAGGAGTGCTTATTTTTGTATTCCTGGTCATTTTTTACGGGATTATTATTCTGCATGATATTCCCTATCTCATTGCAAAGAAACGTAACCATCCTCATGCTGACGCAATACATGTCGCGGGCTGGGTGAGTTTGTTTACCTTACATGTCATTTGGCCCTTTTTATGGATCTGGGCAACGCTTTATCGCCCGGAACGCGGGTGGGGTATGCAAAGCGCGGATTCTTCCCTGATCCAGTTGCAGGCCAGGGTTGCCGATCTGGAAAAGAAACTGGGTGAGGCGAAGACCTCTCCGGCGGAGTAATATCGATGGATTTATTGATCGTTCTGACCTATGTGGCGTGCGCATGGTCAATATTTAAGATTTTTAAAATTCCTGCCAATAAATGGACAGTACCCACTGCAGCATTGGGCGGTATATTCATTGTTTGCGGGCTTATATTACTGATGAATTATAACCATCCGTATACATTTAAGGCGCAAAAGGCAGTAATTTCTATTCCCGTAGTACCGCAGGTCACGGGGGTCGTGACGGAAGTGACGGATAAGAAGAATACGCTGATCAAAAAAGGTGAGGTACTGTTTAAACTTAATCCGGGACGTTATCAGGCACGAGTTGATCGCCTGAAAGCTGATATTGTCACTGCACAACATAAAGAGCAGGTGCTGGTGGCGCAGTTAGACGAAATGCAAGCCAACACGCAGCGGGCAAAGGCTACGCGTGACAAGCTAGCTAAAGATTACCAGCGTTATGCGCAGGGGAGTCAGGCGAAGGTCAATCCTTTTTCTGAACGCGATATCGATGCGGCGCGGCAAAACTATCTGGCGCAGGAAGCAGCGGTGAAATCCTCCGTTGCGGAACAACAGCAAATCCAGAGTCAGTTAGACAGCCTGGTGCAGGGTGAGAATTCGCAAATTGCCAGCCTGAAAGCGCAGTTAGCCGAAGCGGAGTTCAACCTGGACCAGACAGTGGTTCGCGCGCCCAGCGATGGTTACGTTACGCAGGTGTTGATGCGACCGGGAACCTATGCCGCCGCGCTGCCTATGCGTCCGGTGATGGTGTTTATCCCTGATCAAAAACGGCAAATTATCGCCCAGTTCCGGCAAAACTCGTTGCTGCGATTGGAGCCAGGCGATGAAGCTGAAGTGGTGTTTAACGCCCTGCCGGGTAAGGTTTTCAGCGGCAAACTGGCTGCCATCAGTCCGGCCGTACCGGGGGGAACATATCAGTCGAATGGGGCGCTGCAATCCTTAAATTCTACGCCCGGATCGGAGGGGGTGATCGCCACGATTGAGCTGAATGATAATGTGGATGTGAACGCTCTGCCTGATGGGATTTATGCGCAGGTCGCGGTTTATTCTGATCACTTCACCCATGTGTCAGTGATGCGTAAGGTTCTGCTGCGTATGACCAGTTGGGTGCATTATCTGTATCTCGATCACTAGGCGCAGGCTATTTTGCTTACCATTTTGAACCTGGTACCCTAATTTCGCTTACTCAGGCTGCTGTTCCAGCGCCTGAGTAAGTTGCTGGCGGATCTCTGCCAACATCTCATCAAGAATAAACTGTACCCGCCATGGCTGATATTCACGTTTGCGGAAAATCACCACCAAATCCAGCCACCATTCATGTTGTTCTGAGAAACATGGAACCAGCGACCCGGATTCAACATCTTTTTGCACACTCGCATTTGGCGCAAAAACAATGCCCAGATGGTTACGTGCCAGCGCCAGTGCAGACTGTGTATTGTCGCAGACATAATTTCCGGTTACCCGATAATCGTGCATCTCCTTGCCTCCGGCAGAAGTGAAACGCCAGATATTAGCCTCATCTATCATCATGGAATCAATCAGGATACAGGAATGTTCTTCCAGTTCATCAGGGCTACTAATAGGATGTGCTTTGATATACTCAGGGCTGGCAAAAGCCGTCACCGCATATTTGGTAATGAAACTGGCAACCAGAGATTCATCTTTAGGATGGGCATAGGTGATTAAAATATCACAATCTTCAGGGAAGTCGACACCTTCAAAAAATGCCTTTCGTTCCAGGTTACATGTTTTAAGTGAGAGGCTAATTCCACCGATATCCTGAATTTTTGCGATCACATGTTGCGATAAATAAGCAATTATGCCCGTCGGAGCATATACGGTTACCCGGCCACGTTTTTCGTGCTTATAATCAGCAATGAAATTATTGAGCTGATCGTTTCTGTCCAACATGTCATTGATGTAAGGAAGCAGCGCTGTACCAAACGGTGTGAGGGTGAGCTGTCGAGTGGTGCGATCAAATACCTTTAGTCCAACTTTGGATTCAAAATCAGCAAGATACTTACTAACGTTGGCTTGTGCGATGCCGAGAACCGTAGCGGCATGACTGATGTTTTCACTGGCAGCAATTACCGAAATAATCTTCAGTTCCCGGTGTTTGAGTTGTAATTTGTTCATCGCCAAACCCAATATATATATGTTTGTATATATTACTATATAAATATGAATCTTGCACCGATGAAATTGTAAGCATTATTATGCACGCGTTTTGTATCTTATTTTAAAATGGAATGTGGGCATGTTAATTAAACGCAATATTGTGGCGCTATTCGCCTTTTCATTTATGGCGAGCGCAACTGCCGCAGAATTTTCTATTGGCGGCGGCGCTGTATATAACGAATCTCCTTATCGTGGATATAATGATAACGTTCACGCAGTACCGCTTGTCAGTTATGAAAGTGAATCATTTTATTTTAGGCAAACAACGTTAGGTTATATTCTTTCAAAAAATGAAAGTAATGAATTTAGCATTACTGCCTCGTACATGCCGCTTGAGTTTGATCCGGGTGATAACGACGATCAAGCGATGAAGCAATTGAACAAGCGTGACGCAACCGCGATGGCGGGTGCTGCATGGTATCACCATGAGAAATGGGGCAGCGTGAAAGTCTCCGCAGCAGCGGATGTGCTGGACAACAGCAACGGTTGGGTTGGGGAAATGTCTTTGTTTCGCCAAATGCCGATGGGCAAGCTGACGCTGACGCCGGCGATTGGCGTGCTCTACTATGACGAAAACTTCAACGAATATTACTACGGCATCTCTGGCAATGAATCCCGCCGTAGTGGGTTATCAAGCTACTCCCCTGGCGATAGCTGGACACCGTATGTTGGCCTGTCCGCTAAATACGCATTGACCAGCAATCTGACGCTGCTGGCCAGCGCCAACTATAGTGCGCTGCCAGATGATATTAAAAATAGCCCGATGGTTGACCGTGATGACAGCTTTACCTTTATGTCCGGTCTGACCTGGCGTTTCTGATTCTCACCCGTTTGTCCTCAGGGAGGAGGGCAATCTTTTCAATGTGATAGACCGGATAAGACCCGAAGCATCGTCATCCGGCATACCTTCAGTTACTACTCGTTTACCCAGATACGCATTTCGCTGTTTCGGCAGTTCTTACGCGAGCAGGAAAATATTCATCGCAGCGTTGCGTTGGAACTGATCCTACTGCTGATTTTGCAGCAAATCTCCGCGGCGGCTAGCGAGCAACCCGCAGATAGCCCCGGTAATGCGCTGGCATGGAAAGCGCAACAAATAATCCACACCCAGTTCCACCTGCCGATTAGTGCTTCAACTCTGGCGAAAGAGCTGCATTGCAATGCGGATTATCTGGGGCGTGTATTCCGTAGCGCTTTCAGGCTGACGCTAACTGAAGCATTGCATCGCCAGCGGGTAAGAGCGGCAGAAAAACTGTTGATCAGTGGCTCGCTGTCGCTTACCGAAGTGGCGATAAAATGTGGATTTAATGATGTGGGTTACTTTCGCAAAATCTTTCGCAAGCATACCAGCCTGACACCCGCAGCGTGGAAACGGCGCTATTGCAAAGAGCATATTAATAGCGCCTGACCCGTTACTGCCCGTAATACGCGTTCACACCGTGTTTGCGCAGATAGTGTTTATCCAGCAACTCCGACTGCATATCCGGCAACTGAGGGGCTAACTGGCGCGAGAACAGCCCCATATAGGCGCACTCTTCGAGCACCACGGCGTTATGTACGGCGTCTGCGGCATCTTTACCCCAGGCGAACGGACCGTGTGAATGCACTAATACCGCCGGAACATGCAGCGGATTAAGATCGCGTTGCTCAAAGGTCTGAATAATGACCTCACCGGTTTGATATTCATATTCGCCGTTAATCTCCTCAACGGTCATCAGACGAGTACACGGAATAGAACCATAGAAATAATCGGCATGTGTGGTACCCCATGCCGGGAGATCAAGACCCGCCTGTGACCAGATCGTCGCGTGGCGTGAATGGGTGTGGACGATCCCACCGATTTCAGGGTAGCGACGGTACAGCGCCAGATGGGTTGGCGTGTCTGAGGAGGGTTTTTTACTACCTTCAACCACATTGCCGCTGGCAATATCCACCACCACCATATCGTCGGCGGCCATCACGTCATATTCCACGCCGGACGGCTTAATCACCATCAGCTTACGCGTTTCATCCACCGCGCTGACGTTACCCCAGGTAAAGGTGACTAAACCATGAGCCGGAAGCGCCAGATTGGCCGCCAGCACCTCGGCCTTCAGTTGTTCTAACATGGAAATCCTCCTTCCTGCATACGTGCTTCTATCCAGCGTCGCGCCTGGATAATTTCCAGTACCGGCTCATTCGCTTTTTCAGTCCACATTTCAATCAGAAACGATCCGCGATAGTTCAGCTCATGCAGCGTTTTGAAGATACCGACAAAGTCCACGCACCCTTCGCCAAAAGGCACATCGCGAAACTGGCCCGGATGGGTTTCGGTTACCGGTAGCGTGTCTTTCAGGTGGATAGCGGCGATACGGTCGATGCCCAGCGTCAATTCGGCAGTGACGTCATTTCCCCAGGCGCTGAGATTGCCTACGTCCGGATAGACGGTGAACCACGGCGATGACAGCATTTCGTCCCACTTTTTCCACTTGCTAATCGAGTTCATAAAAGCGGTATCCATAATTTCTACCGCCAGCATGACCTGCGCGGCGGCGGCTTGCTCGACTGCCCATGCCAGCCCTTCGGCAAAGCGCTGCTGCGTACCTTCGTCATGTTCCTCGTAATAGACGTCGTAACCTGCCAGTTGAATGGTGCGAATACCGAGATCGCGCGCCAGACGAATGGCTTTGGTCATGATGTCGCGCGCCCGAACGCAGACTGATTCATCGCGGCTGCCAAAGGGAAAACGGCGGTGGGCGGACAGGCACATTGAGGGGATTGCCACGCCGGTTTCCAGCATCGCGCTCACCAGCGATGCGCGCTGAGCGGGGCTCCAGTCGAGACGCGACAGACGTTCATCGGTTTCATCCACCGACATCTCGACGAAATCAAAACCGCAGCTTTTCGCCAGCACCAAACGCTCCGGCCAGGAGAGGTCTTTCGCCAGCGCTTTTTCATAGATACCTAACGGATGATTACGCATACTGTGCTCCCCAGATGGCGTCGATTTGCGCATGGAATTCAGCGGCAACCTGCGTTGGGTTTTGCGCCCCAGCCAGCGCGCGTCCGGCGATAAAGGCTTTGACGTTGATATCGCGAAACAGCGGCAGGTCGGCGGGCGTAATCCCGCCGGTAATTGACAACTCCAGACCGATATCGGAAAGCGCTTTCATGCGCGCCAGATCAGCTTCTCCCCACTGTTGCCCGCTGGCCTGGGCA
This sequence comes from Citrobacter sp. RHBSTW-00017, assembly GCF_013797615.1. Lineage (NCBI taxonomy): Bacteria > Pseudomonadati > Pseudomonadota > Gammaproteobacteria > Enterobacterales > Enterobacteriaceae > Citrobacter > Citrobacter sp. RHBSTW-00017. The sequence continues at coordinate 149,694 of NZ_CP056899.1, forward strand.
TCGCGCCCACGATGGTAAATCGCCTGGCGAACCCCAACGCGATACCAGTCACGGGCGTCATCCAGCGTCCAGTTGCCGAACAGTTCCATCTGAATTTCGCCGCCGCAGGACTGCGCGACGCCATGGCCTTTCTCTACTGTCGCCAGCGGCGCAGCGCAGATGATGGTCATCCAGTTAGCGCCAGCGCCAAACGCTTGCTGTGCAAGGGTTTCGCCCGCATCGGCTACCTTCCAGTCGGCGACGATGATTTTATTTGGGCACTGGGTGCGCAGCGCTTTGACGGCGCTAAGGCCTTCGGTCAAGCAGAGAATCGTTCCCGCTTCAACGATATCGACACTTTCTTGTAGCAGTGCGACATCGCGCTGGGCTGCCTGCAGGTTGGTGTGGTCGAGCGCCAGTTGCAGTAATGGTCGACTCATCATTCATGCTCCTTAATGCGGGCGTGATAGCCCTGTAGTGCGGTAATTAAATCTATGTATTGGCGATATTTACGCTGGTAGCTCGCATGCGCCGCTGCGTCTGGCAGCAGCGTGCGCACTGGGTGCTGTAAGCTGCGCTGCGCGTCGCTGAAATTGTGATAAACGCCGGTGCCTACGCGGGCGGCGAGCGCTGCGCCAAAGCAGCCGGTCTCTTCAATCTGCGGCAGCTCGATACGTAAGCCGCTGACGTCTGCCAGCATTTGCATCCAGATGTCGGAGTGCGCCGGACCTCCGGTGACGCGCAGGGTATGTGCTTGCGTAAAACGTTCACGCATGCGGTTCAGGTGGGTCATGTGGCTGAAAACCACGCCTTCGTAGATGGCCTGTAATAAGTGGGCGCGAGTGTGTATAGCCTGCATGCCATAAAAGCCGCTGGTCATCTCCAGCCCGGCGTTACTGCCGTACAAAAAGGGCAGGAAGAAAAGCGCGCTACCGGCTTTCGGTAAACTGGCGACGGCCTGATTGATCTCATCAAAAGAGAGTTCGCCCCACTGAGCGGTAAACCATTCCAGATTGCCGGAGGAGGTCGGACTGGCTTCATGAACGATGTACTGCCCGTCATTCACATAGCGGCCATAAACATAGGGATGAGGCTCGTGGTCGCGCAGCCTGTGAGCGATCCCGCTGGTGACAGCCCACGTTCCCATCACCGCGTTAAGGGTGTGCTCATCTTCGATACCGGCGCAGAGTGCGGTGGAAACCACATCAAACAGGCCGCCGACGACGGGCGTACCCGCCGCCAGACCGGTGATGGCGGCTGTCTGAGCGGTGATTTCCCCGCATATTTCTGCTGACCCCACGATGGGGGGCAGGGCATGGTCGATTTCACTGATACCCAGCCACTGAGTCAGCCTCGGGTCGTACTGACCCGTGGTCATGTTGTAGAGGTTCGACTCGGAGATATTGCTCTCTTCGCAGCCTTTGACGCCGGTTAAGCACCAGCGCAGGTAGTCATGACCCATCATGACGCTACCAATTTGCGCGTAGCGCTGAGGGGTGTTCTCTTTCACCCAGCGCAGGAGCGATGCCGGATGCCCGGTCCACAATGTCTGGCGGGTGACCGGGTAGAGCTGCTCAGGGATCCCATCCTGCTGCCAGCGCTGTACGATGTCCATCGCACGTCGGTCAGAAGAGAGAATGGCATTACCTAGCGGCTTATCTTGCTTATCAAGTAGGAACAGGCCTTTGCCCTGAGCGGATATACCGACACCTTTGATTTGCTCGCCGCAGACACCTGTACGCTTTAACAGCCCGGCAATGGTCGCGACGCACTGTTGCCACAGTTGATGCATATCGCGTTCGGCGTACCCGGGTAATGGCGATATTGTCTGCAGCGATTGCCGGTTAATTCCCTGCTCATGACCTTTGGCATCATACAAACCCGCTTTCAGATAGGTCCCGCCGCAATCAATACCCAGCCAGAAGGTCGCTTTCTCACTCATCTTTGTTATCTCATTTTTGCCGGATGGCGCTACGCTTATCCGGCCTACGACGGTTGCTACCTGTAGGCCCGGTAAGCGAAGCGCCACCGGGCATTGTTTTAAGCTGTACGTTTATGTGGATTCAGCGTCTTTAGCGGCGCGGCGCCGGCATCGCATTTCGCTGGCAGCAGCAGGGCCATCAGCGCGGCCAGAGCCAGTGAAATTGCCAGGCAGTAAACGCCCGCATCTTTGCTGTACAGGGTGATGAGTACGCCGACCGCGTAAGGACCGCAAAAGCCACCGAGGTTGCCGAGAGCGTTGATGACCCCACGTGCGCCACCGGCCATTTCCGCGCTGAACAAACGCGCCGGAATAGTCCAGAACACGCCCGCAGCCGATTGCAGGAAGAATCCGCAGCCGACCAGCGCGGCGTAAGCCAGCCAGACGTTATTTTTCAGCGCCACAGAGAGGAACATGCACAGGGCAAAGCCAATCAGCGGCAGGCAGACGAACAGCTTGCGTTTACCGGTGCGGTCAGAGAGAGAAGAGAACAGGAACATCCCGGCAATTGCGCCGACGTAAGGCAGAATGGCGAGCATGCCGACCTGCCCCATGCTGCTGTGAGTCAACTCTTTGAGAATGGTCGGCAGCCACAGGGTGTAACCGTAAATCCCGGTCTGATAGAAGAAGTTCAGCGCGATTAGCTGCCACATGGTTTTATCGGAAAGTACTGCGCCCAGAGAGGCATTTTTGACTTCGGTTCCGGCAATGGCTTTTTGCTCGGCGGCCAGCGTTTCCACCAGGTAATTTTTCTCGGCGTCAGAGACCCAGCGCGCTTCCTGCGGACGGTCGTAAACGGTATAGGCCCACAGCACCAGGACGACGACAGACAGTAAACCTTCAATGATAAACAGCCAGCGCCAGTCGAGCACGGTGATGATCCAACCCGAGAGCGGGGCGGTAATGATCCCGGCAATTGGCACAAACATAATCACAATCGCATTGGCGCGACCGCGTTCGGCATCGGGGAACCAATTACTGATCATCGTCAGCACGACCGGCAGCATGCCGCCTTCGGCAACGCCGAGTAAGAAGCGCAAAACCAGCAGTTGATACTGATTCGTGATCAACCCCGTCAAAACGGAAATGACCGCCCAGGCAACCAACGACCAGCCGATAAATTTCTTGCCGCTGCCGTGTACGGCAATTTTTCCGCCGGGAACCTGTAAAAACAGATAGCCGATAAAGAAAATACCACCGGCCAGACCGGCCATGGTGGCGGAAATACCTAATTCCTCATCCATTCCGCCGGGCATCGCGAATGCGATATTGACGCGGTCCATATAAGAAATAATACAGGCGATGAGAATAGGTGGAATAATCCGTAGCCAGCGCTGACGGGGTATATCTTGAAGTGTAGGGCGAGAGGTCATGTTCATATTAATATTCTCGTAGAGTAGTATTTTATTTTTATAGTTTTACTTTATTTAATGCGGCGATACCGTCGCGCAATATTGCTACACGATGAGCCACATCTGCATTGGCATTTATTTCCAGTAATTTAATGCCGGCAAATTGCAATGGCTCGGTTCCTGCGCAGGCGAATAATTCGCGGGCATGCTCTGTGGCCATCAAACCTTCTGGACAGAAAGGGGCAAACGGTGCGTGTAAGTCCTGCCACTCGCCGTATTCCCCCGCAAGCGTGGTACCGGAAAACATCAGTGCGCCCAGTTTTCCAGCCCGTTTGGCCTGCTGCGTGTGGGTCAGCGGTAGGGTGAGGTTCCGTCCTTCAATGGCCGAGCGCGCCCAGTTAATGCACACGCTGATGTCATACCCGGCAATGACCTCCAGCACGTTGTCCAACGGCAGAAAACCTTTGCGCGGCGCAATACCGGTCATGGCATCACAATGTTCCAGCACCAGATCGCAGGACCAGTCCCAATTGGCTATCTCTTTAAGCGAACGGGCGAATGCGTCGGTGGCCTGCGCAACATCTGGATTGCTGGCACAGGGGGCGGCATGCAGCTCCAGCGCAATCACTTTTCCGGCGTGGGACGCATTGATATGGTTGATTTTCTGCTGCAGATGACGGTAATACGCCACGCAGGCTTTACGTTGTTCTTCGTCGCTGGAAGCCAGCCCAAAAGCGCTGTTTGCGCCACGACGGCGCATGGTTTCCATTATAGCTGTGACCACGATTTGCCAGTCGCCCGGTGTATGACGTAATAACCATTCGTCGCCTAACGGGTGAAGATGTTCAAGGCAGGGCTGCTCCAGTCCGCGAATATCCGGGGTATCGGCGAGTTGTCGCCAGAAATCCTTCTCTTCCTCTTCACTCTTTTGGTGAAATGAGGGTGCACAGGGGTACGCACCGATAATATAACCGGCATTATTAACGCTCATGTTGTGCTCCTTTTTATAAAACTGAAATAGCGACCTTCACAACTATTTTACGGATCGGCGTGGCGACAGTTTTATGACATGCAGGGCGGTGAACATCCTGCGGGAAAAATATGGCATAACTTCCCGGAATCATTTCAATGAAAGATTCATTTTCGCTGGCGTGATAAAAAATAATATCACGCTGTTCTAATAACGATTCACTGGTTTGGTTATTCCCGGTATCAATGGCGATCCCGATTTTCTCTTCACCCCAGGCCAGAAACTGAATATCCAGATAGCGGCGATGCACCTCAGGACGATTTTCGGCAACGTCACGGGTGGTTAAATCGATAATTTGCGCGAAGATATTTTTACCGTCGATCTCCACCACGCCCGGCTCCAGTTTTTGAAAATCTGTGGTGCGCAGAAAGTCGAGCGCCCTTTCAATCGCAGCGGGCAAACGGCATGGGTTAGGTTGAGCAATATGTCCGAAGATCATGGTGTTGCTCCTTACAGGGCCTGAATTTTTGCCCAGACGCTGTCGTCAACGGTGATACCGTTCCGGCGATTTTCTTCCAGTAGCTTTGTAAACTCGTGGCCCGGCAGACGGACAGGCGTGTTTTCATCTGCGCGTTCGGCGGTGGTGATGAAATCCATAATCCGCTGTAGCTTGGCATCGCGGGTGGCGCCGTCGATCAGCTTATCCACTTCAATGGCGATAAAAATCTGTGAAACGCCATATTCATCGCTGTTATCCTGGGTGACTTCCGCAACGGAGGAGCCATCAGAAAGCAGGGTGGCAATCATATCCAGCACAATCGACAGACCTGAACCTTTCCAGTAACCCATTGGCAAAATGCGGCGATTTTTTTCGATAACGCCCGGCTCTTTGGTGAGATTGCCTTCATCATCAAAGCCACCATCTACCGGCAGTTGGCGACCGGCCAGGCGATTCACTTCCAGCATGCCGTAGGAGAACATCGACATCGACATATCAACCATGGTGATTGGTGATGAGGGGATCGCGACGATCAGCGGGTTAGTACCAATGCGGCACTCTTTCGAACCCCACGGTGGCATGACGGCAATCGAGTTAGTCCAGCAGATACCGATGTAACCTTTCTCCGCCGCCTGCCAGCCATAGCTACCGCCGCGCATCCAGTGGTTGGCGTTACGCAGTGCGACCAGGCCAATACCGTGATCGGAGGCCAGCTCAATGGCTCTGTCCATCATCTTTTTCGCCGTCAGGTTGCCGATCGAACGCTGGGCATCCCATTGTTCAATCGCCCCCAGGCTGGTAATGCGTTGCGGTTTGGCCTCAGGAATGATGTCGCCGTTATCCAATTGCTGAATAAAACGAGGAAAACGATTCACACCGTGCGAATAAACGCCGGACTCGGTGGTGCGCGCAAACATTTCGGCACAGGCATCGGCGGTTTCAACGGCAATACCGCGTGCCAGCAGTACCCGCTTGAACGCATCTTTCAACTGCTCAAAAGTGACTTTCATTCCTGTTTCCTTGTTTAAATTTGATCGCTTTTTTATCTCTAAATTTCACTATGCGAAATCTGATTTCAAATATAGCGATCAAATTTTGACAGATCAACGGGGTGGTCTATTTTTTAAAATCATCAAAATCAAATAGTTGTGTTTTTTCGGTTCAGATCGTGAACTGAAACACACTTTGCGCTACCATCAGAGCGCGACGAAAAGGGGAGCGGAAGCGATGGGCACAAAAGAGAGTGAAATGACGCAAGACAAAGAGAGGCCAGCCGGAAGTCAGAGCCTGTTCCGTGGTTTAATGTTGATTGAGATTCTGAGTAACTATCCGAATGGGTGCCCACTGGCCCATCTGTCTGAACTGGCCGGGCTGAACAAAAGTACTGTGCATCGACTCCTGCAAGGGCTGCAGTCCTGCGGATATGTCACGCCTGCACCTGCTGCGGGTAGCTATAGGTTGACCACTAAATTTATCGCCGTGGGTCAGAAGGCACTATCTTCACTGAATATCATCCATGTTGCCGCACCGCACCTCGAAGCGTTGAACATTGCCACGGGTGAAACAATCAACTTCTCAAGCCGTGAAGATGACCACGCGATTCTGATTTATAAGCTGGAACCGACGACGGGCATGCTGCGTACCCGCGCTTATATCGGTCAACATATGCCGCTGTATTGCTCCGCGATGGGTAAAATTTACATGGCGTTTGGACATGCGGATTATGTGGAATCTTATTGGGAGAGCCATCAGGATCTTATTCTGCCGCTGACCCGCAATACCATTACCGGTTTGCCGGCGATGTACGACGAATTGGCGCAGATCCGCGAAAGCAGTATGGCGATGGATCGGGAAGAGAACGAACTGGGCGTTTCCTGTATTGCTGTACCGGTGTTTGATATTCATGGTCGGGTGCCGTACGCGGTGTCAATTTCACTCTCTACTTCGCGACTTAAGCAGATAGGGGAAAAAAATCTACTCAAGCCGCTACGGGAAACCGCGCAGGCGATTTCCAATGAGCTGGGTTTTACCGTTCGCGATTAGGCGGATCGCCATAGTTGTTCAGGCACCTGACAATATTTAACCGTTTCCCCTGTCCGATCAAGGCGTCAGGGGCAACCTCTCTGGCACTCTGTGGTTTTCACGCAGACGGAGGGAGCAATGAACACGTTTATTATGGCGGATGCGGCAAAATGTATTGGGTGTCGTACCTGCGAAGTTGCTTGCGTCGTCGCGCACCAGCAGAACCAGGACTGCGCGTCGGTCTCTTCCACTGCGTTTACCCCGCGCATCCGCGTGATCAAAGACGACGCCTTTACGACGGCAGTCGCCTGCCATCAATGCGAGGACGCTCCCTGTGCAAATGTCTGCCCGACGCACGCAATTCGTCGTGAACATGGGCATATCTTCGTTGAACAGACGCGTTGTATTGGCTGTAAAAGTTGTATGCTGGCCTGCCCGTTTGGGGCAATGAATGTCGTCGCCCGCTCGTCACGGGTGCAGGCGATAAAATGCGATTTATGCTGGCACCGTGATGCGGGACCCGCGTGTGTCGAAGCCTGCCCGACCAGCGCGTTGCAGTGTATAGATGCCGTCAGTATTCAGCGCCAGCGCCTGCATTCACAGCCGCTGTGAAGTGAGCCCGACCCGCTCTCGGGTCGGGTTTGCATTAGCCTTCCTGCCAGGCGCGTTCGATCTCTTCAGCCAGAATCTTCACTCCAGCTTCTATTTTCTCCGGTTCTGGCACGTAGTTCATCCGCATGCACTGATGCGTATGCGGCCAGGGTTTATCCAGACCAGGGAAGAAGTAATCACCGGGAACCATCAGCACGCCGCGCGCTTTCAGACGCTGATACAACAGTTCGGTGGTGATAGGCAAATCTTTGAACCATAACCACAGGAAAATCGCGCCCTCCGGTTTATGAATAAGGCACCGATCTTCAGATAAATAGCGGCGAATGATCGCAATCGTCTCCTGAACGCGCTGATAATAAAACGGCTTAATCACCGTCTCGGACAGACGCAGAAGGTCGTTGCGCTTAATCATTTCGCACATGATTGCCGGACCCATTCCGCCAGGCGCGAGGCTGATAATGCCGTTCATGTTGGTGATGGCGGTGATGATTTTTTCATTCGCGATAATGATGCCGCAGCGGGAGCCTGGCAGACCCAGCTTGGAAAGGCTCATGCACAGCACAATGTTGGGGTTCCACAGCGGGCGCGCTTCGCTAAAGATGATGCCGGGGAACGGTACGCCATAGGCGTTATCAATCACCAGCGGGATCCCATGCTGGTTGGCCAGCCGGTCCAGCTTCATCAGCTCTTCATCGGTGATCACGTTGCCTGTCGGGTTTGTCGGACGTGACACGCAGATCATGCCCGTCTCTTCACCGATGTGCAGGTGTTCAAAATCAACGTGATACTTAAACTGACCTTCTGGTAACAGTTCGATGTTTGGACGCGCGGAGACAAAGAGATCCTCTTCCAGCCCGGAATCGGCATAGCCAATGTATTCCGGAGCTAACGGGAACAACACTTTTTGTGTTGTTCCGTCGGCGCGGCGTCCGGCGAACAGATTGAATAAGTAGAAAAATGCGCTCTGACTGCCATTTGTCAGTGCAATATTTTGTGGCTCGATATCCCAACCCTGCTTCTCACGTAGCAGTTTCGCCAGCTCAGTCAGCAGCTCGGTTTTACCTTGTGGACCATCGTAATTGCAAAGCGCATCAGTGGCTTTGCCGTTTTCCAGCATATCTGTCAGCAGAGACTGAAAGTAATTTTGCATCTCTGGAATTTGCGCCGGATTGCCGCCACCGAGCATGATGGCGCCTGGAGTGCGTAAACCGTCGTTAAGGTCCTCCATCAGGCGTGTGATGCCTGAATGGCGGGTAAATTTGTCGCCAAAAAGTGAGAATGTCATAGCAGGTGGTCTGTCGAACTGAGTAGTAAAGTGGCTAACCATAGCGCTACCCATGGCAGGGTGCAAATCAGGGGTATCAGGCCGGATTGAGATTTTGTGCTACTGATTTTTATTTGGCTGGTTTTTAATGTTGAGTAAGGCTTCCCGCTGCGTGGACAGCGAGAAGCCTGCCGGGATCAGGGCTGACCGGCCCACACCACCATCACCTTATCGTCGCCATGCTCACGAATAAATCCGTATCCCTGCGTCAGCGGCAGCGTGATTTGTTTACCGGCGCCAATGGCGGGATGCCTGGCCCTGAACTGACTGATTCGCTGCCAGTGGGCGACGCTGGCGGCAGATTTCCCGGTCACATCCTGCCAGTTCATCTCTGAGCGCGTACCCTGTAATGGGTCTGAGCCGGTTGGGCCAAAGGGGCGGGCCGACTCGTCGCCATAAAAGAGTTGAACCGCGCCAGGTGCCAGCAGCAACAGCTCGGCGGTGTTGTCTCCACCTTCGCGGAACAGACGTGTATCGTGCGAGGAGAGATAGCTCAGGACGTTGAAGTCCTGCAATTTATCCGCCATCTGCTGCCAGGTGGGGTCCATATTTGCCAGACAATCGACGGCCTTTGCCGCCTGCTCCTGGTAGTCGAAATTGATCATCGCATCGAAGCCGTGACGGTAATAGTCGCTTTGCATCACACCGTGACCCCAGGCCTCGCCAGTCATCCAGAAGGGGTTATCATCCAGCGCTTTTTCCGGATTGGCTTTCTTCCATTCGACCAGCGCCGCGCTGGCTTGTGTTTTTAGCTGCTGCCAGGCGGGAAGCTCGACGTGTTTAGCGGTGTCGACCCGAAAGCCGTCAATCCCATAATCACGCACCCACTGACTGAGCCAGTGCGTCAGATAATCCCGGGGCGCGTAATCGGCGATGGCTTTGGCGTGCGTATCCGGCTTGTGCTGATAAAAGTTTGGCAGCCCGGAAGGCGTGGTGGATTCGGTTTTCAGATCGGGCAGGAAAGCCAGCGACATCGTCAGGTCGTCAAAGCCAGGATTGTCGTAATCGCCAATATCGGTGCGGATCCAGTTTTTTCCCCACCATTTTTCCCAGCCAGCTTTATCGCTAAAGTTGATGTAATCATTGAAACTGTGCCAGCTTTGCCCGGCGGATGGCTGCCAGTCCGTCCAGCGTTCCCCGAGCGTTTTTTTCAGTTCATCGCCCGATAGGTACAGTGCCCCAAACTGATACTCCTGCATATCCGCCAGCGTGGCGTAGCCGGTATGGTTCATCACCACATCAAACAAGACACGGATGCCGCGCTGGTGTGCGCCATCAACCAGCGCGCGCAGGTCCGCTTCGTTTCCCATATTGGCGTCAAGCGTGGTCCAGTCCTGGGTGTAGTAGCCGTGGTAAGCGTAATGGGGGAAGTCCCCTTTGGCGCCACCGCCGACCCAGCCGTGGATTTGCTCAAACGGCGCACTGATCCACAGGGCGTTGACACCTAACTGTTGCAGGTAGTCGAGTTTGCTGGCGAGCCCGCGCAAATCGCCACCGTGGAACGTGCCAATTTCCTGCATGCCGTCGTTGCGACGCCCATAGCTATGGTCGTTACTCGGATCGCCATTCACAAAGCGGTCCGTCAGGACGAAATACACCGTGGCGTTATGCCAGTCGAAGGCTGCGGGGGCATCGGTTTCCGCCCGTTCCAGTAGCAACAGCCCGTTACTGGTTGCGGCGGGCTGTAGGGTAATCGACCCGTTTTTTACCGTTGCCGTTTGCTGGCTGTAGAAATCACGCACCACGGCACCTTCCGGGAAGGTCTGGCTCACGTCCAGCGTTAAGGGTGAACCGTCCCATTTCGGGCATTGGCGAATCTGGGTGGTGACGGTGTCCTTAGCACTTTTTACCAACAGCATCAGCGTCGGCGTACCGGAGCGGGTATCGATTTCCAGCGTGTAATCGCCGTCTTTGAATAAACGCCACTGTGGCGGCGTGCCTTCACAAGGTTTTAGCGACAGCATCTGGTTGAGTTTTATCGCATCAGCAGGCTGCCAGCACTGTTGGTCAAAATTCAGGGTTAAAGGACGGGTACCCTTCGTCAACGCTGCATGGCTGACGAATTTACCCGTACCTTCCGCTTCGAAGGTGGGAAGTCCTTGAGACGTCCATGATGAGGCGATGGCAATGCCGGGCATTAGCGCCAGCGCAACGGCGGCAAGTTTCATAGTGCTGTCCTTGATGCTGCGATTTTCGCCAGTTTGCCAGTGAAATCAGGCCGGAAACTCCTCCTTTGAGTTGATTCCGCCAGGAGGAGAAGTGAGGGTGAGCGACCGCGCGCAAAAAATGAACTGATTTTGCGATAACCTCCACATTTTCTTCGAATTAATGGCACCCAGAACTGTTAATACGTGACATAGTTTCAGAATTGGACTATTCCTGTGGGTGCTCTTGACGGCTATTTTTGATATGATTTGAGATTCATCTCTCATTTTTGTGAAAAATATAAGGTGTTGGAATGTATAAATCCGACCAGGAGACCTAATGATATTGACTCCCATTCGACGATATGGGGCAATGATTCTTATGTTACTCACCGTTGCATTTTCGGGTGAGGTGCTGGCAAAGACACACACGGCGACAACGAGTCACAAGCCCCAGATAACCAAGGCAAGTAATAAACAGGTTAGCAGTAAACAAGAGTATTCTCGCAATAGTGCAAAGAGTAGTTCACTTCCTGATTTGCGAAAATACCCTTCCGGAACACCAAGGAAAAAAGCGTTTCTCCGGACGGTTATGCCTTATATTACCAGTCAAAATGCTGCCATTACGGCGGACCGTAACTGGCTGATTTCAAAACAGTACCAGAACCGCTGGTCACCGACTGAGCGTACGCGTATGAAAGACATCGCGAAGCGCTACAAGGTGAACTGGTCTGGTAACACGCGTAAAATTCCGTGGAATACGCTGCTTGAGCGTGTAGACATTATCCCGACCAGTATGGTGGCAACCATGGCTGCGGCAGAAAGCGGCTGGGGTACGTCGAAGCTGGCGCGTAGCAACAACAACCTGTTTGGCATGAAATGTGGCAAGGGTCGTTGTAACAATGCACCGGGTAAGGTGAAAGGCTACTCACAGTTTGAATCAGTGAAAGAGTCGGTGAATGCTTACGTCATTAATTTGAATACGCATCCGGCCTACTCTTCCTTCCGTAAGTCACGTGCGCAGTTGCGTAAAGCCGATCAGGAAGTCACCGCCACCGCGATGATCCATAAGCTGAAGGGTTATTCCACTAAGGGACAGAGTTATAACAACTATCTGTTCGCAATGTATCAGGACAACCAGCGTTTAATCGCCGCGCATATGTAATTTCGAGTGCCGGATGGCGACTTCGCCCTCCGGCTATCATCTTTATAGCAACACTTCACTGTTCACATCGCGATACTCTTTTGGCGTCGTGTCGTACTCTTTCTTGAATACCGAATAGAAATACTGCAGAGATGGGTAGCCGCACATCTGTGAAATTTCGTTGATTGAAAGCGTGGTAGAAATCAACAGGCTGCGCGCCTTTTCCAGCTTTTCGGCATGAATCACGGCGTGAATGGTCTCTCCGACCTCTTCTTTAAAGCGTTTCTCCAGATTCGAACGTGAAATCCCTACTGAGTCCAACACTTGATCAACCTTGATACCTTTGCAGGCATGGTTACGAATGTAATGCATCGCCTGAATAACGGCAGGATCGGTAAGTGAACGATAATCTGTAGACTGACGCGCAACAACGCGTACAGGAGGAACCAGAATGCGCTGTAGGGGAATCTCTTCGTGAGCCAGCAGGCGGTGGAGTAGTTTGGCTGCCTGATACCCCATTTGTCTGGCCCCCTGAGCGACGGAGGACAAGGCGACTCGTGTCAGGTAACGGGTCAGCTCTTCGTTATCGATACCAATGACGCACAGTTTTTCCGGTACCGGAATATGCAGATGTTCACAGGCCTGCAGAACGTGCCGCGCACGTGCGTCGGTGACGGCGATAATCCCGGTTTGTGGAGGTAAGGTTTGCAGCCAGTCCGCCAGCCTATTTTGCGCGTGCTGCCAGTTTTCTGGCGCGGTTTCCAGACCTTGATACACCACGCCGCGGTACTTCTCTTTGGCAACCAACTGGCAAAACGCATATTCACGTTCTGCGGCCCAGCGTTTACCGCTTGAAGCCGGAAGACCATAAAATGCAAACCGGTTAATCCCTTTCTCTTTCAGATGCAGGAAGGCGCTTTCTACCAGCGCGTGGTTGTCGGTGGCAATGTAATGTACTGGTGGATAATCTTGCTGCAGATGGTAGGAACCCCCAACGCCAATGATCGGAACATCCACATCGACAAGTAATTGCGCAATATCATCATCGTCATAATCGGCAATAACGCCGTCGCCTAACCACTCTTTAATGTTATCAATGCGAGCACGAAAATCTTCTTCTATGAAGATATCCCACTCCGATTGCGACGCTTGCAGATACTCGCCAACCCCTTCAACCACCTGACGGTCGTAGGCTTTATTGGCATTAAATAACAACGTAATACGATGACGTTTATAAAACATGGTTCTTTTCCTGCTGAATCATGTAGATAAGACAATGCCGGTTGCATTAACCGGCATTGAGATACACCCACTTCTTAAATTCAGGAACGACGTTTGGTTGCTGAGTCCATCCATACCGCCAACAACAATATCGCTCCTTTCACTATGTATTGCCAGAAGGTGGGGACGTCCATCATACTCATTCCATTATCGAGAGAAGCCATAATGAATGCGCCCATGACGGCGCCGGCAACACTCCCGACCCCTCCCGCCAGGCTGGTTCCCCCGATGACACATGCGGCAATGGCATCCAGTTCTGCAATGTTCCCTGCGGAAGGGGAACCTGCGCCAAGCCGGGAGCTAAGAATGAGCCCGGCAATGGCGACCATCAAACCATTAATAGCGAAGACGGCAAGTTTGGTGCGTTCAACGTTGATACCAGAAAGGCGGGCGGCTTCCAGGTTCCCGCCAATGGCGTAAATTCTCCGACCGAATGCCGTGCGCGTGGCCATAAACATCCCACCGAGCAGCAGCAGCGTCAGCAGCAGGACGGGCGTTGGAACACCACGATAATCGTTTAATAGCCAGATTGCCCCTAAGACGACAATGGCTGTGAATGCCTGGCGACCCACAGCCGACGTTGATGCGGGAGTGGCAAGGCCTAACGCCTGGCGACGCATACGGCCTCGCCATTGCCAGCCAACAAACGCCATTAAGCCGAGAGCACCGATGACAAAGCCTGTGCCATCAGACAAGTAGCTCTGACCAATCTGAGACATTGCTGCGCTGGTGGGGGATACGGTGGTGCCGTTGGTGATGCCAATCAGAATACCGCGGAAAGCCAGCATTCCCGCAAGGGTGACGATAAACGACGGAACCTTGCGGTAAGCAACCCACCATCCATTCCATGCCCCGAGGAGCAATCCCAGAGTCAAGGTTACGATCACCGTCAGCGGTAAAGGCCAGCCTAGCCAAACATCACAGATCGCCGCTACGCCGCCCAACAATCCCATCATGGAACCGACAGAGAGATCGATTTCAGCGGAAATGATCACAAACACCATACCCACGGCAAGAATACCGGTAATCGCAGTCTGTCGAAGCAGGTTCGAGACATTACGTGCGCTCAGGTATGCGCCATCAGTGGTCCACGTGAAAAACAGCATAATCACGATAATCGCCGCAATCATGACGAAGACTTGCAAGTTAAGCGATTTTATTGCTGGGAAACCACCTGTGATAGAGGGAGAAAGTTTCGCTTCAGACGGATTGTTTTTCGACATGATGTTCGCTCCTTAATGCGGCTTCCATCACCTGCTCCTGAGTCAGGTTATGATTTACCAGGTTAGCTTTCAGTTTTCCTTCATGCATCACGAGGATGCGATCGCTTAGTCCGAGCACTTCAGGTAATTCAGAGGAGATGACAATCACGGCAATGCCTTCCTGGACGAGCTGGTTGATGAGTTTGTAGATTTCATATTTGGCGCCGATATCAATACCCCTGGTGGGTTCATCAAGAATGAGAATCCGGGGATTTAACAGGAGGCAACGCGCGAGAATCGCTTTTTGCTGATTCCCTCCGCTCAGACGCCCGATCGCAAGGTCGGGGGACGATGTTTTTACTTTGAGCTGTTGAAGCGATTCCAGAATGCATTTTTGTTCAGCGGCATCATCAAGATGGCTCATGCCCCCGGTAAATTTATCGAGTGCAGCCAGCGTGATATTTTTCCCCACAGCCATCACCGGAACAATGCCATCTTTTTTTCTGTCTTCAGGCACCATGGCGATGCCATGAGCAATAGCTTGCTGGCAGTTATGGATATGCACCTGAGTGCCTTCAATAAAAATCTTTCCCTCCCAACGACCAGACCAGACGCCAAACAGACACTGTACGGCTTCGGTACGTCCTGCACCGACGAGTCCGGCAATGCCGAGAATTTCGCCCTGCTTGAGTGAGAAAGAAATGTCGTTGACGCGTTTTATATGGCGATTGACGGGATGCCAGGCTGTCAGATTCTCAACCCGTAAAATCTCTTCTCCCGTGATATGAGGCTCGCTGGGGTAAAGTGCGGTGAGCTCACGACCAACCATCATGGTGATAATATCGTCTTCAGTCATGTTGGTCGCATCGCGTGTGCCGATGTGTTTACCGTCGCGAATAACGCAAATGGTATTCGAGATGGCCTTAACTTCATTCAATTTGTGTGAAATATAAATGCAGGCGATATCATGCTGTTGTAGGTCACGTATAATATTCAGCAGTATTGCAGTTTCCTGCTCGGTGAGGGAGGCCGTTGGTTCATCCAGAATAAGTAAGCGGACCTGCTTATTCAGCGCTTTTGCAATTTCTACCAGCTGTTGTTGCCCTAATCCTAAATCGCCCACGCGCGTATCTGGCGAAATAGACAAACTGACCTGATCGAGTAATTTTTGACAGCGTAACGTCATCATCTCGTAATCAAGAACGCCGTTACGGGTCATTTCGTTACCGAGGAAAATATTTTCCAGTATTGTTAACTCTTTCACCAGGGCTAATTCCTGGTGGATGATCGCAATACCCTTACGTTCGGTATCACGAATATGGCTGGCACGGATGGCTTCGCCAGCAAAAATGATCTCGCCTTCGTAGGTTCCATGCGGGTAAATTCCGCACAGAACTTTCATTAGCGTCGATTTACCCGAACCATTTTCACCGCATAATGAAATGATTTCGCCAGCATTGATCCTAAGGCTAACGTTATCAACCGCCTTCACTACGCCGAATGTCTTGGTAATGTTTTTCATTTCAAGAAGATATGGCATAACTGCTCCACATAAGCCAATAAGAGAACCCTGCGTGGACATTCACGTATATCCGTGGCGAATTTGACACCACGTTTTATTGCCCTCTGATTTGCAGAGGGCACATGGCTTACAGATCGCTTTTCTTGTGGAATCCGTCTTTAATGACGGTCTCGTTAATATTGTCTTTGTTAACATCAATAGGTGTGAGTAGTCGGGAAGGGACATCTTTCAGGCCATTATTCAGCGAAGTATCTGCTTTAGGCTGTTGATCATTTCCCAGTTCGACGGCGATTTCCGCAGCGGTATTTGCGAGCAATGTAATAGGTTTATAAACCGTCATGGTTTGAGTCCCGGCGACAATGCGCTTGATGCCTGCAAGGTCTGCATCTTGTCCGGAAATAGCGACTTTTCCTGATAATCCTTGCGCACTCAGCGCCTGAATCGCACCGCCAGCTGTGGCGTCATTTGAGGCAACTACTGCGTCAATTTTGTTATTGTTGGCGGTTAGCGCATTTTCCATAATCTTCAACGCATTCTCCGGTAACCAGCCGTCAACCCATTGATCGCCCACCACCTTAATTTTTCCGCTGTCGATATAAGGTTTTAATACTTTCATTTGTCCAGCGCGGAACAGCTTCGCGTTGTTATCAACGGGTGAGCCACCCATCAGGAAATAATTCCCTTCGGGAACAATATTGACTAATGATTGAGCCTGTAATTCACCTACTTTTTCATTATCGAAAGAGATATAAAAATCGATGTCAGCATCATTGATCATGCGATCGTAAGCCAGCACCTTGATCCCTTCTTGTTTTGCTTCTTTGATAACATTGCTTAATACCTGGCCGTTGTAAGGGATTATCACAAGGACATCCACGCCCCGGTTTATCATGTTTTCAATCTGCGACATTTGGGTTTCTTCATTACCATTCGCCGATTGTACAAATACTTTCGCACCAAGCGATTCAGCTTTGTTGACGAAAATATCGCGATCTTTCTGCCAGCGTTCCAGGCGGAGATCATCAATCGCCATACCGATTTTTACTTCTTTGGCATGACCTGCGACGCTGGTGAGTAAAAGGGATGTGCAAACAGCAAGTAAAATGCTCTTCATCTTCATAATCGTGATGCCTTTTGTAGGGGAGAAATAGCAGTAAAAGTAACAATCACAGCATAAGACGTAGCAGAGTTTTAACAGGTAACGGCGGGAAGGCAATTATAGATTTTTATCTTCCAATTACGTTTTTTGGTTTATTTCTTGATTTATGACCGGGATCGTATTTTAAATGATTCGTTACCTGGGTTGCATTTAAGTTTGATAAGTAACAATTTTTAAATTGTTCAGATTTTATTTTGAGAAGTAGCGCACACTTGTGAATTATCTCAATGGCAGTATGAAATAACATAATTGAGCAATAGGTGGGGAGTGCCCAATATTACGACATTATCCATCACCCGCCGCATTACCTGATTATGGAGTTCATTATGCCAGCCTATTTTGACCAGCTTGAGCGCGTTCGTTATGAAGGCACCAAATCAACTAATCCATTAGCATTTCGCCACTACAACTCTGATGAGTTAGTGTTAGGCAAGCGTATGGAAGATCACCTGCGATTTGCTGCCTGCTACTGGCACACTTTCTGCTGGAATGGTGCAGATATGTTTGGTGTTGGTGCATTTAATCGCCCGTGGCAGCAGCCCGGTGAAGCGCTGGAATTAGCGAAGCGCAAGGCGGACGTGGCGTTCGAGTTTTTCCACAAGCTGAACGTGCCCTACTACTGCTTCCATGACGTGGATGTCTCGCCGGAAGGTGCGTCGCTGAAAGAGTACAAAAACAATTTTGCGCAGATGGTTGATGTACTGGCGGCAAAACAGGAGCAGAGCGGCGTGAAGCTGCTGTGGGGAACGGCAAACTGCTTCACCAACCCACGTTACGGCGCGGGCGCGGCCACGAACCCGGATCCGGAAGTGTTCAGCTGGGCCGCCACTCAGGTGGTTACGGCTATGGATGCCACGCATAAATTAGGCGGTGAAAACTACGTTCTGTGGGGCGGTCGTGAAGGCTATGAAACGCTGCTGAATACCGATCTGCGTCAGGAACGTGAGCAAATTGGTCGCTTCATGCAACTGGTCGTGGAACACAAACACAAAACCGGTTTCCAGGGCACTTTGCTTATCGAGCCGAAGCCGCAGGAACCGACCAAGCACCAGTACGATTACGATGCGGCGACCGTATACGGATTCCTCAAGCAGTTCGGTCTGGAAAAAGAGATCAAACTGAATATCGAAGCCAACCACGCCACGCTGGCGGGTCACTCGTTCCATCACGAAATCGCCACCGCTATCGCGCTGGGTCTGTTTGGCTCTGTCGATGCCAACCGTGGGGACGCGCAACTGGGCTGGGACACTGACCAGTTCCCGAACAGCGTAGAAGAGAATGCGTTGGTGATGTACGAAATCCTGAAAGCCGGCGGCTTCACCACCGGTGGCCTGAACTTCGATGCCAAGGTTCGTCGTCAGAGTACCGATAAATACGATCTGTTCTATGGTCATATTGGTGCGATGGATACCATGGCGCTGTCGCTGAAAATTGCGGCGCGTATGATTGAAGACGGTGGTCTGGATCAGCGCGTGGCTAAACGTTATGCCGGTTGGAATGGTGAGCTGGGCCAGCAAATTCTGAAAGGGCAGATGACGCTGACGGAAATTGCGCAGTACGCTGAACAACACAACCTGGCGCCAGTGCACCAGAGCGGTCATCAGGAATTGCTGGAAAATCTGGTGAACCATTATTTGTTCGACAAATAACGGGTCTCTGAGTATGTCCGTAAGCCCGGTCAGCTCGCGCGACCGGGCCTTTCTTTAAGGAACGATGCCCTATGTATATCGGGATAGATCTTGGCACATCAGGCGTAAAGGCCATTCTGCTCAACGAGCAGGGCGATGTGGTCGCTTCGCAAACAGAGAAACTCACCGTCTCGCGCCCGCACCCGTTATGGTCAGAACAAGACCCAGAGCAGTGGTGGCTGGCAACGGATCGCGCTGTGAAAGCCCTGGGTCGGCAGCATTCACTTCGCGAGGTGAAAGCGTTGGGGATTGCCGGACAGATGCACGGCGCGACGCTACTGGATGAACAACAGAAGGTATTGCGCCCGGCTATCCTGTGGAACGATGGTCGCTGCGCCGAAGAGTGCGTCATGCTGGAGAGCCTGGTTCCGCAGTCTCGTGCCATCACCGGCAACCTGATGATGCCTGGCTTTACCGCGCCAAAGCTGCTGTGGGTACAGCGCCACGAACCGGAGATTTTTAGCCGGGTTGATAAAGTCCTGCTGCCGAAAGATTACCTGCGCCTGCGTATGACCGGCGATTTCGCCAGCGATATGTCTGATGCGGCTGGTACCCTGTGGCTGGATGTTGCGAAGCGTGACTGGAGTGATGTCATGCTGGAAGCCTGTAAGCTGACTCGTGCGCATATGCCTGCGCTCTATGAAGGCAGTGAGATTACCGGAACATTGTTGCCAGCAGTCGCCAGGGCCTGGGGAATGCAGGAGGTTGCGGTGGTCGCCGGAGGTGGGGATAACGCAGCGGGGGCGGTTGGCGTGGGCATGATGAATGCCGGTCAGGCGATGCTATCGCTGGGTACTTCCGGGGTCTATTTTGCGGTCAGCGACGGCTTTCTCAGCAAACCGGAAAGCGCGGTCCATAGCTTTTGCCATGCCTTGCCTGAACGATGGCACCTGATGTCTGTGATGCTAAGTGCGGCATCCTGCCTGGACTGGGCGGCAAAATTAACCGGACTGGCGAGCGTTCCTGCGTTGATTGCCGCAGCGCAACAGGCGGATGAACACGCTGAGCCGATCTGGTTTTTACCCTATCTGTCCGGTGAACGTACGCCGCACAACAACCCGCAGGCAAAGGGCGTATTTTTCGGTCTGACGCATCAGCATGGTCCGGCGGAGCTGGCACAGGCGGTGCTGGAAGGCGTTGGTTTTGCATTGGCTGAGGGTATGGACGTGGTACACGCCTGCGGCGTGCAGCCCTCCAGCATTACGCTGATTGGCGGCGGGGCGCGCAGCGAATACTGGCGTCAGATGCTGTCTGACATCAGCGGATTGCAGTTGGATTACCGTACCGGCGGCGATGTTGGTCCTGCTCTCGGTGCGGCGCGTCTGGCGCAAATTGCCATTAATCCGCAGCAGCCATTATCAGACCTTCTGCCTCAGCTTACGCTGGAGCAGGCGCATTATCCTGATGCCGAGCGCCATGCCCTTTATCAACAGCGTCGGGAAACCTTCCGCCGAATCTATCAGCAATTACACCCGCTGATGTCCTGACCCTAAATCCCCTCTGGTAAACAGAGGGGATTTATCAAATATATATTTCAATCTAATTAATAATTATCGCGCATGAATTTATTCTGAAAGTCCGGCGTAGTGACCTTTTCTGTGTTGTCTTTAGCGGGTTATTCATATTGTATCCATGATGGATAAGGAGGTCCCAATGAAGACAACAAGGCTGTTGCCATGGATATTATTCTTCTCTGGTGCATTTATTTACGTTATTGGCTTATGGCGGGCATGCCCGTTATTAAGTAGCAAAGGTTATTTTTTCGCTGTGCTGATGACGGGAATGTTTGTGACGTACGTTTATCAGCGTGCAGAAAATCTCAATCAGAACGATGAACACTTCGCCTCTGTATGTCAGATGGTGGCGCTCATCACGGTAGGGGTGCTGTTGGTGGGCGTATTGAATGTCCCATTATCACCCCTCGAAAAGGGGCTGTTCCCGCTGGCATTCATCGTATGTTTACTGGGACAAGTTTTACTCATGCGTTCAGCAGAATATTTATCTAAAGGACCGGAACTCTAAATGGAAAACAGGACATCAACTTATTCACCGGCATTTAGTATTGTGTCATGGGTCGCGCTTCTCGGCGGCATTGTGGTTTATCTGCTGGGGTTGTGGAATGCCGATATGCAGTTGAATGAAAAGGGGTATTACTTTGCTGTTTTGGTGCTTGGTTTGTTTTCTGCTGCGTCGTATCAAAAGACGGTACGGGATAAATATGAGGGGATCCCGACTACGCCGATTTACTACATAACCTGTCTTGCCGCGTTTATTATTGCGGTTGCATTGTTGGTTATCGGTTTGTGGAATGCCACGCTGCTGCTAAACGAGAAAGGGTTTTACGGCCTGGCCTTCTTTTTAAGCCTGTTTGGTACCGTTGCGGTGCAGAAAAATATCCGTGATAGTGGCTTTGAGCATCCAAAAGAAACGCTGGCAGTCGCAGACGATTTTACGGAGTGATCGTATGCCCTCGATGGTTACCGATCGAGGGCTTTTATTGTTAGCTCACCAGTCTGCGCGTATCGATGCGCTGTAACAATACAGACAACAGTAAACTTCCCGCCAGCGTGGCGCTAAAAATCCACAGCATATCCAGCGGCGGCCAGTTTTTGAGTTCTACACCGTTGGTGCGTAGCGCGTGAATGATCAGCGCATGAAAGCCATAAATACCCAGGGAGTGGCGGGAAATAAGGCCCAGTACCGGCAGAGTGCGCGTACTGAGCGTATTTTTGACCAGCGTCAGGAGGGAGGCGGCACAAATAAACACCGCCGGGCCGCAATAGAGATACCAGGTATCGGCAAAATTGCCTCGCCAACGCAGTTCATGCAACGTGCCTCGAGAAATAATAAACACTGCGGTGATAAACAACGCCGCACAGAGCCAGGTAAGCGCGCGCTTGTGCGTATCCATCATACCAATCGCTCGGCCTAGCATACCGTACACAATGTAGTAGAACGTGTCGCCACTGATGTACAGGTTGATGGGAAGCCACTCAAAACCGCCAATTTTTTGTGAGACGGTATTGGGATTGGCAATTACCCCAATCACTACCATAAGCGCCAGCAGCATCTTGCCGCTGATATTTTTTACCTGTATCAGCGGGGAAACCAGGTAGATTACGGCGATCGCGAAGAAAAACCACAGGTGGTAGAACACCGGCTTTTGCAGCAGGTTTTTCAGCGATAGCTCAGCGTTGATCGAGGTAAACAGCAGGATGTAGGCCAGCGCCACGCTGCTGTAAAACAGGATGCAGAGCGCAATGCGCATGAAATGGCGCGGTTTGGCGCTGCGCTCGCCAAAAAACAGATAGCCCGAAATCATAAAGAACAACGGGACACTGACGCGAGAAGCTGAATTGAGCACATTGGCCAGATCCCAATTCAATGGGCTGACGCTTTGCGCATTGGTGATGTACCAGGTCGTGGTGTGGATCATCACAACCATGAGACAGGCTATCCCGCGCAGGTTATCAATCCAGAATATTTTGGGCTGCATCAGTTCCTCTGTATCCATTAAAAAAAGTCTGACCGAAATTTTGCGAGCGTAGCTCACTGGAAAAATCCGAGTTCTTACGCTAAAGCTTGAGATGGTCTGATGAGATTCTCAAAATAGCATCCGTTTCCAGACACTTAATAATAAGACTGACCAGCAAACCAGGCGCTAATAAAATGATGATGAAGTATTTCTTTTCCGCGATCGTTACCCTTTTACTGGTTGCGTGCGCCGACACCCAGCCGCCTGCACCCGCGCAGAAGGCGCAAAAGATCAAAGTCAGTGCAACACGTTCGCTGGATATGGAGTCACTGTGTAAAAATGAGGCGGCACAAATCTACAACACAGGTGTGCAGAAAATTGATATCTCCGGTCTGGAACAATTTCAGGGCAGCTATGAGATGCGTGGTTCTACCTTCCGTAAAGAGAGTTTTGTCTGCTCTTTTGATGCAGACGGGCAGTTTTTACACCTTTCCATGCGCTAAGTTCCCCCTTTTTCCCGTTTCGTACTGTATATCTTGCAGCCAGCGGGTATACTGACCGCTTCCTTTAAATCCACACGTATCCAGCACGAAATAATATGCAAAAGTTTGATACCAGGACCTTCCAGGGCTTGATCCTGACCTTACAGGATTACTGGGCTCGCCAGGGCTGCACCATCGTTCAACCATTGGACATGGAAGTCGGCGCGGGGACATCTCACCCAATGACCTGCCTGCGGGCGCTGGGGCCGGAACCGATGGCGACTGCTTATGTGCAGCCTTCTCGTCGTCCGACCGACGGCCGCTATGGCGAAAACCCGAACCGCTTACAGCACTACTATCAGTTCCAGGTAGTGATTAAGCCGTCTCCGGACAACATTCAGGAGCTGTACCTGGGTTCTCTGAAAGAGCTGGGTATGGACCCGACCATTCACGATATCCGTTTCGTAGAAGATAACTGGGAAAACCCAACGCTGGGTGCCTGGGGTCTGGGTTGGGAAGTGTGGCTGAACGGCATGGAAGTCACGCAGTTCACCTACTTCCAGCAGGTTGGTGGTCTGGAATGTAAACCAGTGACCGGGGAAATTACCTACGGTCTGGAACGTCTGACCATGTACATTCAGGGCGTAGACAGCGTTTACGACCTGGTCTGGAGCGACGGCCCGCTGGGTAAAACCACTTACGGCGACGTGTTCCATCAGAACGAAGTGGAGCAATCCACCTACAACTTCGAATACGCCGACGTGGACTTCCTGTTCACCTGCTTCGAGCAGTACGAGAAAGAAGCGCAGCAGCTGCTGGCGCTGGAAAATCCGCTGCCGCTGCCTGCGTATGAACGTATTCTGAAAGCCGCCCATAGCTTCAACCTGCTGGATGCGCGTAAAGCCATCTCCGTCACCGAGCGTCAGCGCTATATCCTGCGTATTCGCACCCTGACCAAAGCAGTGGCAGAAGCTTACTACGCTTCCCGTGAAGCCCTTGGCTTCCCGATGTGCAACAAAGACAAATAAGAGGCGGCCATGTCTGAGAAAACTTTTCTGGTGGAAATTGGCACTGAAGAGCTGCCACCAAAAGCACTGCGCAGCCTGGCTGAGTCCTTTGCTGCGAACTTTACCGCGGAGCTGGATAATGCTGGCATCGCGCACGGCAACGTGGAGTGGTTCGCCGCGCCGCGTCGTCTGGCGTTGAAAGTCGCTGCCCTGGCTGAAGCACAACCCGACCGTGAAGTAGAAAAACGCGGCCCGGCTATCGCCCAGGCGTTTGACGCCGAAGGTAAACCGAGCAAAGCGGCCGAAGGTTGGGCGCGTGGCTGTGGCATCACGGTTGATCAGGCTGAGCGTCTGACCACCGACAAAGGCGAGTGGCTGCTGTATCGCGCGCATGTGAAAGGCGAAAGCGCTGAAGCGTTGCTGCCGAATATGATCGCCACCTCACTGGCGAAGCTGCCGATCCCGAAACTGATGCGCTGGGGCGCGTCTGACGTTCACTTCGTGCGTCCGGTTCACACCGTGACGTTGCTGCTGGGCGACAAAGTTATTCCGGCAACTATTCTGGGTATTCAGTCCGATCGCGTGATCCGCGGGCATCGCTTTATGGGCGAGCCGGAGTTCACCATCGATAATGCCGATCAGTACCCAGAAATTCTGCGTGAGCGCGGCAAAGTGATTGCGGATTACGCTGAGCGTAAAGCCAAAATCAAAGCCGATGCCGAAGACGCGGCGCGTAAAATTGGCGGCAACGCCGATCTGAGTGAAAGCCTGCTGGAAGAAGTCACCTCGCTGGTGGAATGGCCGGTCGTGCTGACCGCGAAGTTCGAAGAGAAATTCCTCGCTGTTCCGTCCGAAGCGCTGGTTCACACCATGAAAGGTGACCAGAAGTACTTCCCGGTATACGCGAACGACGGCAAACTGCTGCCGAATTTTATCTTCGTTGCCAACATCGAATCCAAAGACCCGCAGCAAATCATCTCCGGTAACGAGAAGGTGGTTCGTCCGCGTCTGGCGGATGCCGAATTCTTCTTCAATACTGACCGTAAAAAACGTCTGGAAGACCATCTGCCGCGTCTGCAAACAGTGCTGTTCCAACAGCAACTGGGTACGCTGCGCGACAAAACTGACCGTATCCAGGCGCTGGCGGGCTGGATTGCTGGTCAGATTGGCGCTGACGTTAACCACGCAACGCGTGCTGGCCTGCTGTCCAAGTGCGACCTGATGACCAACATGGTCTTCGAGTTCACCGATACCCAGGGCGTGATGGGCATGCACTACGCGCGTCACGATGGTGAAGCGGAAGATGTCGCTGTGGCGCTGAACGAGCAGTATCAGCCGCGTTTTGCCGGTGATGACCTGCCATCTAATCCGGTTGCCTGTACCGTGGCGATTGCCGATAAGATGGACACACTGGCGGGTATCTTCGGTATCGGTCAGCATCCAAAAGGCGACAAAGACCCGTTTGCGCTGCGTCGTGCCGCGCTGGGCGTACTGCGTATCATCGTTGAGAAGAACCTGAATCTGGATCTACAAACGTTGACCGAAGAAGCGGTTCGTCTGTATGGCGACAAGCTGACTAACGCCAACGTGGTGGATGATGTGATCGACTTTATGCTCGGTCGCTTCCGCGCCTGGTATCAGGATGAAGGTTACACCGTCGATACCATTCAGGCAGTACTGGCGCGTCGTCCGACTCGTCCGGCTGATTTCGACGCACGTATGAAGGCGGTTTCGCACTTCCGTACGCTGGAAGCCGCGTCCGCGCTGGCTGCAGCGAACAAGCGTGTATCGAACATCCTGGCGAAGTCTGAAGAGACGCTGAATGACCGCGTAAATTCGGCAACGCTGAAAGAGCCGGAAGAAATTGCGCTGGCGCTGCAGGTTGTGGTGCTGCGCGATAAGCTGGAGCCTGTCTTTGCAGCTGGTCGTTACCAGGAAGCGCTGGTTGAGTTGGCGGAACTGCGTGAACCGGTTGATGCGTTCTTCGAGAAAGTGATGGTCAACGTGGAAGATAAAGATCTGCGTATTAACCGTCTGTCTATGCTCGCAAAACTGCGCGAACTGTTCCTGCGCGTAGCGGATATTTCTCTGCTGCAGTAACGCTCCTGAGCTGACTTAGAAAAGCCGGATAAGCATTGTGCCATCCGGCTTTTTTGTATGTAGTTAGCGCAGCTGTAATTTTGTCAGACAGGTCTGGCTGTCTTCCATCGTCTTGATGGGATACTCCGCCGTTTTACCGTTGTAACTTACCGCGATTGTGCCTGCCATATTGCGCGGTAGCCATACCCCGACAAAGCCATTTCGACCACTCTTCATCACTTTTTGTACCACCACCTCACCCTTGTTATCCGTCACTTTGACATTGAATGCCTTCTCCGGCATTTCGCCCTGGCAGCCAGAAAGGCTGTGGTTGAAGCAAGGATGTGTTTGCCATTCATAAGGGGCAAATGACAGATAGAACTTGTCACCGAGCGGTAGGGTATAAATCTGATCGCCCGAAGAGAGCTTCAGTTCGGTACTGGTGATAGATGCTGAGTACGGCAGCGGGCGGTTCTGTGGCGACTGGTCAATGGTCTCGACGATTTGCTCGACGGATTTACCGCTGAGCCCGTGTTCCGCCAGAAAAGCAGCTTCCGGAGTTGCTGCGAACGCGCTACCGGTTGTGAGCAAACCTAAAACCAGCAGCAGTGAGGATTTCGACATAACTTCAATTCCTTGTGAATATTGTGGAATACAGACTGGCTCACTATAAAGCTTGCCCTTAGGGAAAGGTCAAAGGGAGGACGGGTAAAGTAATGCAAAGAAGCGTTTGGGCGGGGAGTCTTGCGAAGTACAGATAAAAAAAATCCCCGCCGTTTGGCAGGGATTCAGAATTTTGAGCTTTTTAAGCTTACAGGCTGGTTACGTTGCCAGCTGCCGGGCCTTTAGCGCCGCTTTCGATGGTGAAGGAAACTTTCTGACCTTCGTCCAGAGATTTGTAGCCATCGTTCTGGATAGCAGAGAAGTGTACGAACACGTCTTTAGAGCCATCGTCAGGAGTGATGAAGCCGAAACCTTTGTCAGCGTTGAACCATTTTACGATACCAGTCATTTTACCGGACATAGTGTATTACCTTTTAAAAAATAAGTGTGCCTTTCGGCGATATGGCGTGCTTTACAGATTTTTTAACAGTAAAGGAAATGCTCACTACGAAGGGTATCAACGATAACTCTTGAAGGGACTTGCCTTACTAACTGCTGTAATGGTCTGTACGTCAAACCGTTGAGGGCATTAACTCATTTTACGCATGTGGATGCAACTACTATTTTCTTTTTTGTGGATAACCCCCTTAAGGGAACGGCCCTTTTACAGGGCCGTTCATAAGTAAAATTAAAAAATAGTTCAATCCATCAGTTGCTTACTTAATCTTGGGTCTGCCTGAATCAGGCGCATTAACTTCAATTCGGTATTGGAAGGCTTTACGCGTTTAGACTCCCATTCATGAACCGTCGCGACCGTCACGCCCATCACCCGGGCAAAATCATCTGTTTTTAAACCTGTCCCTCGTCGTAGCTGTTCAAATTCGGTGAAAGGGTTGGTTTTTTGCGTCAGAGTAACCGTCTGCGATACATCTTTAAAAACAATCTGCTCCAGACTGCTCAGCAGTTCAAACATAGGATCTTTGTATTCCATTGAGAACTCCTACAAATCACACAGCGGGATCGTGAATTTCATCGAAGCTCATTAAGAGTAGTCGGAAAAAATGAAGCCGGATTTTAGGTTTGCGTGATGGATTCGTTTCAGCGGATCGGGGTCGACAATCTTTTGCAGGCTAACGAACTGATAAAGGTCGTGATCTGCGAACGATCGATCCCGATTGTAAAGATGACTAAAATATGACGTCGTGTGGTAAATGGCGCATTGTTTAGCAAAACGATGGGTGGCGGGAGCGGTTATTTTCCCCCACAAGATTACGCGGAAAGGGTATCTTGCGGGGCTGACCTGGACTATCCTTGTCAACGTCAGGCACGCGGGTGTCGTTGTGCGCATTTTTGGGTGAAAGGAGTATTAAAATGGCGACAGGTAAGTCCTGCTCTCGCTGGTTTGCGCCTGTTTTGGCGCTCTTAATGGTAGTTGGCCTGAGTGGGTGTTTTGATAAAGAAGGCGATCAACGCAAAGCGTTTATCGATTTTCTGCAGAATACTGCAATGCGTAGCGGAGAGCGTTTACCAACGCTGACCGCCGATCAGAAAAAACAGTTTGGCCCGTTTGTGTCCGATTACGCGATTCTGTATGGCTATTCGCAGCAGGTTAATCAGGCAATGGACTCCGGTCTGCGCCCGGTGGTTGATAGCGTAAATGCGATTCGTGTTCCTCAGGATTATGTGACTCAGCGTGAACCGCTGCGTCAGGCAAATGGTGCGTTGGGCGTATTAGGGCAACAGTTGCAGAATGCGAAACTGCAGGCAGATGCTGCGCATGGCGCGCTGAAGCAGGGCGAGGATCTGAAGCCGGTCTTTGACCAGGTCTACAATAAAGTCGTCACTGTACCTTCAGAGGCGCTACAGCCGCTGATCCCTGCCGCGCAAATCTTCACGCAGCAGTTAGTACAGGTTGGTGATTTTGTGGCACAGCAGGATACGCAGGTGAGCTTTGTCGCTAACGGTATCCAGTTCCCAACTTCACAGCAGGCAAGTCAGTACAACACGCTGATTGGCCCGTTGGCCTCTCAGCATCAGGCATTTAATCAGGCCTGGACTGCTGCGATGAATGCCGCTCAGTAATGAAGGCGCTGTAATACATAAAAGGCCGGGTAAGCGTAAGCGCTACCCGGCCTTTTGTTTATGGCGCGACCTGCGGGTTCACGCAATTCTTCTCAACGCGTCCTTGCAGCGCATCGATTAAGTTATCCACCGCACAGCCCGCCATGTTATAGCGCGTTTCATGCGTCGCTGAACCTATGTGCGGTACGGCTACCACGTTTGGCAGCGCCAATAGCGGTGAGTCTGCTGGTAATGGCTCCTGCTCAAACACATCCAGGCCTGCGGCATGAATTTCCCCGCTTTGCAGGGCGGCAATCAGCGCTTTTTCATCGACCACTGGCCCACGCCCGGCGTTAATGAAAATGGCGGAGGACTTCATTTTGGCAAACTGTTCGGTACTAAACAGATGATGCGTTTCTGCGGTTAACGGCAGGATCAGGCAGACAAAATCGGACTCCTGCAACAGCGTATCGAGGTCGCAGTAACGCGCGTTGAAGCGTTCTTCCGCCTCCTGGTGATGACGGCGCGCGTTATAAAGAATCGGCATGCTAAAACCAAAATGCGCGCGTTGCGCCAGCGCCAGACCAATACGGCCCATGCCGACAATCCCCAGCGTTTTGTGGTGTACATCCGTACCAAACCAGTCCGGCCCGATACTTTTGGTCCACTCGCCAATTTTCACCCGTTCAGCAACTTCTACCACGCGGCGAGCGGTGCTTAACACCAGCGCCATTACCGTATCGGCGACAGTTTCCGTCAGCACGGTTGGCGTGTGCATCAACAGCACCTTGCGCGCGTTGAGGGCATCGACGTCGAAGTTGTCATAACCTACGGAAATCGTGGATGTCGCACGAAGCCTGGGCATTCTCTCCAGTAGGGCGGTATTGACGGCTTCACTGGAACCCAGCAGACCTTCCGCGTTGGCAAAAGCCTCGGCGTGCTGTGCGACCGTTTCCGGGCGCAGGTTAGGCACATGAGTCACAGTAAAATGCTCTTCCAGGCGATGCAGTAAATCGTCAGGTAACGCTTTATAGAGAATAATGGACGGCTTCATGCGAATCTCCGTAAGTTAAAATTTAAGCGTGGCGTGCGCCAATAGGTAATTGCTGATTATTAGCAGGCTTAACAATTAAAGTTAGCCATACTGAGACAAAAAGCGCTACCCCCATAAAAATGTACGAGGCGGATGGGCTGCCGGTTGCGCCATTGAGGTAGCCGACAAACCATGAACCAAAGAATGAGCCTAGCGCGCCCATGCTGTTAATCAGCGCCATTGCACCCCCGGCGACGTTGCGCGGCAGCATTTCCGGGATGATGGCGAAGAAGGGGCCATATGGGGCGTACATTGCCGCACCCGCAATAACTAACAGCGTGTAAGAAATCCAGAAGTGGTCTGCACCCACGGCCCAGGAGCCGATAAAAGCGAAAGCGGCTATCAATAACAGCGGCCAGACAAACAGTTTACGGTTTTGCAGCTTATCGGAGGCCCAGGAGACGAGGATCATCGCCGCCGTCGCCGCCAGATAAGGTACGGATGACAGCCAGCCAACCTCTACCATGCCCAGATTTGCGCCGCCGTTGCGGATAATCGACGGTAGCCACAGGACAAAACCATAGACGCCAATACTCCAGGCGAAATACTGCATGCACAGCAGGATGACGTTACGTGAGCGGAAGGCCTCGCTATAGTTACGCACGGCTTTGATGCCTTGCTGCTCTTTTTCCAGTTGCGCCTGAAGGGCGGCTTTTTCAGATTCTGACAGCCAGCCGACCTGAGACGGTTTGTCTTTTACCAATACCCACCAGCAGAACGCCCAGATGATGGCCGGGAAGCCCTCGATGATAAACATTTCCCGCCAGCCCAGCGCCTGGATCAGATAACCGGAAACCACAGACATCCACAGGACGGTAACCGGGTTACCGAGGATCAGGAAAGTGTTAGCGCGCGAGCGCTCGGATTTCGTAAACCAGTTGCTGATATAAATCAGCATTGCGGGCATCACCGCGGCTTCAACGACGCCAAGAATAAAGCGGATGGCGGCAAGCATTGGAATATTGCTGACCATACCGGTTAACGACGCGCATGCGCCCCAGAGGATCAGACAGACAAAAATCAGTTTTCGTACGCTGCGCCGTTCTGCGTAAATCGCGCCTGGGATCTGAAAGAAGAAATAGCCGAGGAAAAACAGAGCGCCCAGCAGGGAAGAGATCCCTTTGGTAATGCCGAGGTCCTCGTTGATACCGGCGGCGGAGGCGAAGCTGAAGTTCGCACGGTCAAGGTACGCCAGGCTATACGTGATAAACACGATTGGCATAATGTACCACCAGCGTTTTGCTGCATTAGTTGAGCTATTCATAGACTGCCCTCTGGTTATGCTGATACGCCGCCTCTGTATGTAGGGTACAGAGACAGAGTTGGCCGGGAGTTTATTCCCCTAATTGTTCACGTGTGGGTAATCCTTCGCTGTCGCCCTGAACCTGAATGGCCAGTGCGCCGATTTTATTGCCGCGGGTCACCGCCTGATGCAGCGAACGGCCTTCCAGCAGGGCGCTGATAACGCCCACGGCAAAGCCATCGCCTGCGCCGACCGTATCGACCACGTTGTCGACTTTTACCGGTGCAACGCAACCTTGTTCACCGCTGGCTGTTTTGTACCAGGCACCATCAGCCCCGGTTTTGATGATCACGGCCTTCACTCCGTGACGCAGATAAAAGTCGGCGATGGCTTCAGGCGTCTGTTGGCCGGTTAAAATCATCCCCTCTTTTAATCCAGGTAAAACCCAGTCAGCCTGGAATGCCAGCCGGTTCAGTTTTTCCACCATTTCGGCTTCGCTTTTCCACAGTACCGGACGCAAATTTGGGTCGAACGAGATGGTCTTCCCCTGGGCTTTCAGCGTGCGGGCGGTGTGCGCCAGTAGTTCATAGGAACTGGCAGAAAGCGCCGCCGCCACGCCGCTCAGGTGCAAGTGGCGCGCGCTGGCGAAATAGTCCTCGTGATAATCCTCAACGCTGAGGTGGCTGGCGGCGGACCCTTTTCGGAAATACTCCACAATGGGATCGGTTCCATTTTCGACCTTAGATTTAAGCTGAAAGCCGGTAGCGTAACGCCCGTCCTGGGTAACTCCCTGCGCATCTATCCCTTCTTTTTCCAGCGACTTAACGATAAAACGACCAAAACTGTCGTTGCCTACGCGGCTCACCCAGCCGACCTTCAGGCCCAGACGAGCAAGACCGGTCGCCACGTTGAGTTCAGCGCCTGCAACGCGCTTGATAAACTGCTCTACATCCGTCAGTTCGCCGGTTTGCGTGGCGACAAACATCGCCATCGCTTCACCAATAGTGACCGCATCCAGTGAATTTTTCATGTGTTACTCCTCGCGTAACAGCTCGACGTAGTGGCGGGTAACCGCCGTCAAATCCTGCCCTTCCAGGGGGAACTCAATACCGCGCGGAACATCGTTGGGCAGCGTTTTTAACAGCGCCAGCCAGCGTGAATCTGCTTCATCAGGCGGTACGGCACGGTAGCTATCGCGATGCGTAACTGCGGCTTTGACATGGATATATCCGACGGTTGGCGCCAGGTTCTGCGCGGCCTGTTCCGGGGAGTCGCCAACCCACAGCCAGTTGCCCATATCGAAAGTCAGAGATATCGGCAGGCTTTGCGTCTGACAGGCTTCATTAAAACGTTGCATCGGCTGCAGGCGTCCGCAGGCGGTCTGATCGTTTTCCACAACCAGCTCCATACCGCTGTTGTCCAGCCATTCACGTAAATCGTCGAACTGTTCGGTATGGGAAAAATGACCGAGAGAGACTTTTAACCACAGTGCCTGTAGGGCCTGCGCTTCTTCGAGAAGCTGCGGAAGTCGGGGATTCAGGTTCCCATCGTCAAGGAATAACGGTTCAGGCGCTGAATAACAGGCCAGCAGGCCGAAGAGTTCGATTGCAGAGGCCATTGTGGACAGCGTTTTCAGCTCGGCGTCGGTTAATAACTCGCGGCGGATTTCGACGCCGTCAGCACCGGCTTCGGCAATGATGGGCAACATTGCCGTTTGCCCGCCTGCGGCCCGCACCTGGTCGTAGCCGTAGGCGGCGGTAACCACCATAATTTTTCTTTTCATGGAAACTCCAGACTAGCATTCTTGTTATAACGCTAGATGGAACCGGTTCCAAAGAAAAGCTCATGATGTCGAATTTATGATCACCATCACGAAGGAAATTTAACGGGCGGTTGAGCCGCGTACGATCAGCTCGCCGGAGAATACCTGTTCCTGAATGGCAGCAGAGCCGCCATCAATTCGGCGTACAACCTGCTCAACGGCGGTGTAGCCAATCTGCCATGTGGGTTGTTTCAACGTGGTGATACCGACGCCCGCCAGCTCCGCCCATTCCAGTTCGTCAAAACCGAGCAGGCCGATATCGCTGCCCCAGTTAAGGCCAATGCGCTTCAGGGCGCGGGCAACCTGCAGCGTGAGAGCGCCGTTGGCAGAGATAACGGCTTTGCGCATCCCCCGATGCTGCTGGTGAAACTGGCGCAGCGTGTCATCCAGTTGCGTATTGTCCGTTAGCGGGACTTCGGCATTTTGCGCGATAACGCCGGGGTACTGTGCGAGCGTGGCGCGAAAAGCGCTCAGGCGTTCGCGGCGGGTATTCACCATGCCCAGCGGTTCGCTGAGGAACAGGATGGCTTCAAAGCCTTGCTCGACCAGATGTTCAGTGGCAACCGTTGCCGCCTGGGTGTTATCCAGCCCGACCATATCACAGGCGAAATCGGGGATTTTACGGTCAATCAGTACCATCGGTAGCGCAGACTGTTGCAGGCGGTTCAGCCCCTCTTCGCGCATTCCAACGGCGTTGACCACAATCCCTTCGACCTGGTAGCTGCGCAGCAGGTCGAGATAATGCAGCTCCTGATCCACTTCGTTGTTGGTGTTACACACCAGCGGGGTAAAGCCCTTATCGCGACAGGCGGCTTCAATACCGCTTAACACGTTGACGGAGTAGGGATTAGTAATATCGGCGATGATCAGACCAATCAGACGGGTACGACCGTGTTTCAGGCCTCTTGCCATCAGGCTGGGACGGTAGTCGAGATCGGCAATGGCTTGTTCAATGCGGGCCAGTAGCGCGTCGGAAAGCAGGTGCTTTTCACCGTTGAGGTAGCGTGAAATGCTGGTCTTGCCGGTTTTTGCGGCTTTCGCCACATCGCTGATGGTTGCCCGTGTTGATTTGCTCATCGCTGATTTCCCTAAATTTGGTGACAACACCTTAACGCGAAAATCAACGATGGCAAGTGCTTCATGCCGGATAAGACGCTGCCATTATCCGGCACAAAACGTTACTGGAGCGGGCTTAAGGTGATCTCTACGCGGCGGTTTTGCGCTTTACCTTCCGCCGTGCTGTTGCTGGCGATCGGGTTTGCCGGGCCCATACCCTGAGTGCGGATACGGTTAGCGGCGACGCCTTGAGTGATTAAGGCGCTGGCCACGGAGTCCGCGCGCTGCTGCGACAGGCGCATATTCAGATCCTGACTGCCGGTGCTGTCGGTGAAGCCGAGCACGTTGACGGCGGTTTTATTGTACTCTTTCAGTACCATTGCCACGCCGGTCAGGGTGTTGGCACCCGCAGGTTTCAGGTTGCTGCTGTTGCTGTCGAAGGTGACGTTATTTGGCATATTCAGGATGATGTTATCGCCACTGCGCGTCACGCTGACGCCCGTTCCCTGCATTTTGTCGCGCAGTTTTGCTTCCTGCACGTCCATGTAATAGCCGACACCGCCGCCAACGGCCGCGCCAGCCGCCGCACCAATCAGAGCGCCTTTGCTGCGATCTTTCTTCGAAGAAGAGAGTGCGCCAATACCCGCGCCGACCAGAGAGCCAATACCCGCGCCAATGCCGGATTTACCCGCTTCGCGTTCTCCGGTGTAAGGGTTTGTTGTGCAGCCAGAAACCGCCAGGGCGCCGCTCACGATGGCAGCAATAACAAAAACACGTTTCTTCATCTTAATTCCTTAATGACTTTTTCTTCTTTGCCACAGCGACCGTGGCGGTTGATTATGACGTGTGAACATGAAGAAAATTCCAGGGAAGACTCTGAAATTTGTAAGTAACATTGAACGGCATAATAAATAAGCCGTCACATCGCATTCAGGAGCGCCATCTTGGCTAATTCACCCGCACATTACTCGGTGTTAACCGCCGCCCACTGGGGACCTATTCTCGTCGAAACCGATGGCGAGACGGTTTTCTCCTCTCGCGGCGCGCTGCCCACCGCCCATCCCAACTCTTTGCAAACCGTGGTGCGTGACCAGGTACACAGTAAAACGCGGGTACGTTTTCCCATGGTGCGTAAAGGCTTTCTCGCCTCGCCGGAGAATCCGCAGGGGGTGCGCGGGCAAGATGAATTTGTTCGTGTCAGTTGGGACGACGCGCTGAATCTTATACATACGCAACATAAACGCATCCGTGACAGCTACGGGCCGGCCTCGATTTTTGCCGGTTCCTACGGCTGGCGTTCCAACGGCGTGTTACACAAAGCCGCAACCCTGCTACAGCGTTATATGGCGCTGGCGGGTGGTTATACCGGGCATCTGGGGGATTACTCGACGGGTGCTGCGCAGGCCATCATGCCGTACGTGGTGGGCGGTAACGAAGTTTACCAGCAGCAGACCAGTTGGCCGGTGGTGCTGGAGAACAGCGAAGTGGTGGTGTTATGGAGCGCCAATCCGCTGAATACCCTGAAAATTGCCTGGAACGCCTCCGACGAGCAGGGCCTCGCTTACTTTGAGGCACTGCGTGGCAGCGGGAAGCGGTTGATCTGTATCGATCCGATGCGATCGGAAAGCGTCGATTTCTTTGGCGAGAAGATGGAATGGATCGCTCCACATATGGGAACCGACGTGGCGCTGATGCTGGGTATCGCGCATACGCTGGTGGAAAACGGCTGGCACGACGCGGACTTTCTCGCTCGGTGTACGACCGGATATGACCGTTTTGCCGACTATCTGCTGGGCAAATCTGACGATGTTGCAAAAACGGCAGAATGGGCCGCGGGAATTTGTGGTGTTCCGGCGGCGAAAATACGTGAACTTGCGGCGATATTTCACCAAAACACCACCATGCTGATGGCGGGGTGGGGTATGCAACGCCAGCAGTATGGCGAGCAGAAACACTGGATGATTGTCACGCTGGCCGCCATGCTCGGGCAAATCGGGACGCCTGGCGGCGGCTTTGGGCTGTCGTACCATTTTGCCAACGGCGGCAACCCAACGCGCCGTGCTGCGGTGCTGGCTTCAATGCAGGGCAGCGTTAAAAACGGTACCGACGCGGTAGATAAAATCCCGGTGGCGCGAATTGTTGAAGCGCTGGAGAACCCCGGTGGTTTTTATCAGCACAACGGTATGGACCGCCATTTCCCGGACATCCGTATGCTGTGGTGGGCGGGCGGCGCCAACTTCACCCATCATCAGGACACCAACCGTCTGATTCGCGCCTGGCAAAAACCGGAGCTGGTGGTTATCTCGGAGTGTTTCTGGACAGCTGCAGCGAAGCATGCCGATATCGTGCTGCCGGCGACGACGTCCTTTGAGCGTAATGATTTGACCATGACCGGCGATTACAGCAACCAGCATCTGGTGCCGATGAAGCAGGTTGTATCGCCGCAGGCTGAAGCGCGAAATGATTTTGATGTCTTTGCCGAGCTGAGTGAACGCTGGGAGAAGGGCGGGTATGAGCGATTTACCGAAGGCAAAAGCGAGCTGGAATGGCTGGAGACTTTTTACAACATTGCCGGGCAGCGTGGGGCTAGCCAGCAGGTGACGTTGCCGCCATTCACCGAGTTTTGGCAGCGGAATGCGCTGATCGAAATGCCAGAAAACGCCGCCAGCGCGCAGTTTATCCGTTTCGCGGATTTTCGCCGCAACCCACAGGCGCATCCGCTGAAAACGGACAGCGGTAAAATTGAAATCTACTCCGCGAGGATTGCCGGTTACGGTTACGCGGACTGTGCGGGGCATCCGATGTGGCTGGAGCCGGATGAGTGGTTCGGTAACGCCGAGCCGGGCCAGTTACAGCTGCTTTCCGCCCATCCGGCGCACCGTTTGCACAGTCAGCTAAATTACAGCGCGTTGCGCGAACAGTATGCGGTAGCGGATCGTGAGCCCGTCACGATTCATCCGCAGGATGCCAAAGCGCGCGGTATTGCGGATGGCGACACGGTCAGGGTGTGGAACCAGCGTGGGCACGTTCTGGCGGGAGCGGTCGTGACGACGGGAATTAAACCCGGTGTCATCTGTATTCATGAGGGCGCCTGGCCTGATTTGGATCTTGCCTCCAACGGTATTTGTAAAAATGGCGCCGTCAACGTGCTGACCAAAGATCTCCCCAGCTCGAAGCTGGGGAATGGCTGTGCGGGCAACACTGCGCTGGCGTGGCTCGAAAAATACAGCGGACCAACGTTGACGCTTACGGCGTTTGATCCGCCTGCCAACCCATAATCCACGTGGGATGGTGAGTCTCTTCCTGCCATGCGCCATCTTCAATGCGAAAACCCAGCGCATGGTAGAAGTTCACCGCTGATTGATTCTTCTGGTAGACCTCGAGGCTGAGTAACGAAAAGCGCTGCTGTACATGCTGCACCAGCGCTTTGCCGATCCCGCTTCTGATGGCGGCAGGCGCGACGAACAGCGCGCCGAGAAAGCGGTCGTCAATGACGCTGGCAAACCCTTTGAGCACCCCTTCTTCTTCCCATACCCAGGTTTGTGCGGCTGGCAGATAAACATCCCGCACGATGGATTCACTTTCGCGCCAGTAGCGTTCTTAGATAAACGGATGGGCATGGATCGTGCTTTCCATCCACAGCGCCAGAATCGACGGTAGATCGTCAGCCTTTGATTCACGAATCATGTTGTTCTCCCGGGTAACAGATACAGCTGGTGACATGGTCATTGACCAAGCCGCATGCCTGCATAAAGGAGTAACAGATGGTGGTGCCGACAAACTTAAATCCGCGTTTTTTTAACGCTTTAGACAGAGCATCTGACGCCGGTGTAGAGGTGGGGATATCGCTCAGGTTGGCGGCGCGGGTCAGTTGCGGTTGGTTATCAACAAACGACCAGACGAACTCGCTAAACGATTCTCCGTTTTGCGCCATGGTCAGAAAGGCGCGAGCGTTGCCGATAATGGCCTGAATTTTTCCTCTATGGCGAATAATGCCGGCATCCAGTACCAGTCTTTCCACATCCTCTTCGGTCATGGCCGCCACTTTTTCCGGGTCAAAATGGTGGAAGGCGTGGCGATAATTTTCCCGTTTCTTAAGCACAGTGATCCACGATAAACCGGCCTGTTGGCCTTCCAGACAGATCATTTCGAACAGCTTGTTGCCATCTGTTTCGGGGACGCCCCATTCCTTGTCGTGGTAGGCAATGTAAAGTGGGTCCTGGCTGACCCATCCGCAACGCTGCATATTCTTCCTCGCTGTTTTTACTGGCGTAAAAATTTCATTCGGCCCGCCTTGACGCGCCAGCTAAAAAGACAATATTTAATACAGGGCCTGATGGGCCCGATATCCTTCACACAATGACAATAATATCGCCGAATTCGGCTCTTTTCTGGAGTCGCGTTGATGATTATAAGAAACAGTAGTGGTCGCCAAAGGTTAACTCTGGCGAGCGTCGTAGTTTGTGCGCTGTTCATCAATACAGCATATGGCTGGCAACAAGAATATATCGTTGATGCGATGTCAGGGCATACGGCTGAACGTTATACATGGGACAGCGATCACCAACCACGTTATAACGACATTCTGGAAGAACGTATTCGCTCCACTCAAAACGTGGCGGGTCCCGTGGTGAATCTGGCGGATGAAACGCCTATGGATGCGACCAGCGGCATGAGTATGGGCTGGAACTTTCCGCTTTCAAGGCAGGTGATGACTGGTCCGGTGGCCGCGCTGCATTATGACGGTTCGACCACGTCTACTTACAACGAATTTGGCGATAGCGTGACGTCGGTAACGCAGAACGATCCGCTGTGGCATGCCAGCGTCAGCACGTTAGGCTGGCGAGTCAATTCTCAGTTCGGTGATGTGCGACCGTGGGCGCAAATCAGCTATAACCAGCAGTTTGGCGAGAATATCTGGAAAGCGCAGTCGGGCCTCAGTCGCATGACGGCGGCGGGTCAAGACGGTAACTGGCTGGATGTTACCGTTGGCGCAGATATGCTGTTGAACCGGCACATGGCGGCTTACGCGGCGCTTTCGCAGGCGGAAAATAGCACCAATAACAGCGACTATATGTACACCATGGGAGTGAGTGCCAAATTTTAACGCAAACAATCATCATATAAACATCTCTGTTACATATTGAGATCAACAATCACACGCCCCTCAGCGATAGCGTGTACTAACTCTTACGATAAAATTCAGTAACCCGACTTTTTGTCTCGTCATTCATTCCGCATTCCAGGCATTTCATTCCGTCCTGGTGGCATTTCATGCCGTTTTCTCCTGGCCATAAAAGCGCTTCGGTATGGTTGTTGGCAGAGAATTTCCCATTTTGCTTATGCAGGAAGACTGCCATGAAAACTTCTGATTATCAGCGCACTCGCTGGCTAACACTGATCGGCACGATTATTACCCAATTTGCTTTAGGTTCTGTTTATACCTGGAGCCTGTTTAATGGCGCGCTCTCTTCTAAGCTCGATGCGCCGGTCAGTCAGGTGGCATTTTCTTTTGGCTTGCTGAGCCTCGGGCTGGCGATTTCCTCTTCCGTTGCCGGCAAGCTGCAGGAACGTTTTGGCGTGAAACGCGTCACCATGGCCTCCGGTATTTTACTCGGCGTCGGTTTCTTCTTAACCGCCCATTCCAACAGCCTGATTATGCTGTGGCTGAGCGCCGGTGTGCTGGTTGGTCTGGCGGATGGTGCAGGTTACCTGTTAACGCTTTCCAACTGCGTAAAATGGTTCCCTGAGCGTAAAGGGCTGATTTCCGCCTTTGCCATCGGTTCTTATGGCCTTGGCAGCCTCGGTTTTAAATTTATCGACAGCCAACTGCTGAGCACCGTGGGCCTGGAAAAAACCTTCATGATTTGGGGCGCGATCGTACTGGTGATGATCGTCTTTGGCTCTACGCTGATGAAAGATGCGCCGAATCAGGAAGTGAAAGCGAAGAATGGCGTAGTTGAGAACGACTACACCCTGGCGCAGTCCATGCGCAAACCGCAGTACTGGATGCTGGCAGTCATGTTCCTGACAGCGTGTATGAGCGGTCTGTACGTCATTGGCGTGGCGAAAGATATCGCACAAAGCCTGGCGCATATGGATGTGGCGACGGCGGCGAATGCGGTTACCGTCATTTCTATCGCGAACCTGTCGGGTCGTCTGGTGCTGGGGATTCTGTCCGATAAAATCTCCCGTATTCGCGTGATCACCATTGGTCAGGTCGTTTCGCTGGTCGGTATGGCTGCACTGTTGTTCGCGCCGCTGAATGACG
The DNA here is from genome assembly GCF_013797615.1 of Citrobacter sp. RHBSTW-00017. NCBI lineage: Bacteria > Pseudomonadati > Pseudomonadota > Gammaproteobacteria > Enterobacterales > Enterobacteriaceae > Citrobacter > Citrobacter sp. RHBSTW-00017. The sequence continues at coordinate 189,765 of NZ_CP056899.1, forward strand.
TAACCTTCTTTATGGCCATTGCCTGTGTCGCATTTAACTTTGGCGGCACCATCACCGTATTCCCGTCACTGGTCAGCGAGTTCTTCGGTCTGAATAACCTGGCTAAAAACTACGGTGTTATTTACCTGGGCTTCGGTATCGGTAGCATTTGCGGTTCCATTATCGCCTCGCTGTTTGGCGGGTTCTATGTGACCTTCTGCGTCATCTTTGCGCTGTTAATCATTTCGCTGGCGCTTTCTACCACTATTCGTCAGCCACAACGTAGCGTCTATACCGAGGCGCACGCCTAAATCTATTAGTAGTATGATTAATACCTGGCGCATATATTTACAAAAATTTATGCGCCATTTTCATTCTCTATAAGCACTTTTGCTCCCTCCTGTGGTCTACTTACCCGCGCCCGTAGACAATTCACCTCTGCTGTTGTCGCATTTTTCCTCTGTCAGGTCTGATTGATCGCTGCTCAGGGTTTTTTATCCCGATTTCCAGGGTTTGTTTGCATGAGATACATTAAGTCGATGACGCAGCAGAAACTCAGTTTCTTGCTGGCAATCTATATCGGTTTGTTTATGAACTGTGCTGTATTTTTCCGTCGTTTTAGCGGATATGCGCACGATTTTACCGTCTGGAAAGGACTCTCCGCGGTTGTTGAATTGGCCGGCACTGTGCTGGTGACTTTCTTTTTACTACGACTTCTCTCTTTGTTTGGCCGCCGCGCCTGGCGTGTCCTGGCAACCTGTTTGGTGCTGTGTTCTGCCGGCGCCAGTTATTATATGACCTTCCTGAACGTGGTAATTGGTTACGGTATTATCGCCTCCGTAATGACCACGGATATTGATTTATCGAAAGAAGTCGTCGGCTGGCATTTCATCGTGTGGCTGGTTTCGGTCAGTATTATTCCCTTGGTGCTGATTTGGAGTAACCGCTGCCGCTACACGTTGATGAGACAAATTCGTACGCCGGGCATGAGGTGGCGTAGCGTAGCGGTAGTTTTACTGGCCGGCCTGATGGTATGGGCGCCGATTCGCCTGCTGAGCATGCAACAGAGAAGCGTAGAGCGAGAAACAGGTATCGATTTACCCAGCTATGGCGGGGTTGTGGCGAACTCTTACTTGCCGTCAAACTGGCTCTCTGCGCTGGGTTTGTACGCCTGGGCACAGGTGGATGAATCCTCAGACAACAAATCGCTGATGAACCCGGCGAAGAAATTTACCTATGTTGAGCCTAAGAATCTCGACGACACCTATGTGGTCTTTATTATCGGCGAAACCACCCGCTGGGACCATATGGGGATTTTTGGCTATGAGCGAAATACCACGCCAAGGCTCGCTCAGGAGAAAAACCTGGCCGCGTTCCGTGGATATTCCTGTGACACAGCGACCAAGCTTTCGCTGCGCTGTATGTTTGTGCGTGAAGGTGGGGCGGAAGAAAACCCGCAGCGTACCCTGAAAGAACAAAACGTCTTTTCCGTGCTCGGTCAGTTAGGGTTCAAGACAGACCTCTACGCGATGCAAAGCGAGATGTGGTTCTACAGCAATACTATGGCGGAGAACATCGCTTACCGAGAGCAGATTGGCGCAGAGCCGCGTAACCGTGGCAAGAACGTTGACGATATGCTGTTGATTACCGAAATGCAGCAGTCTCTGCAACCGACGGATGATGATGGCAAACGTCTGATTATTCTGCATACCAAAGGTTCGCATTTTAACTACACGCAGCGCTATACCCGCGAATATGCGCAGTGGAAGCCGGAGTGTGTCAATGTGGATAGCGGTTGCTCGAAAGCCGAGATGATTAACTCTTTTGATAACTCGGTAACCTATGTTGATCACTTTATTACCAAAGTGTTTGATCAACTGCGGGATAAGAAAGCGATAGTGTTCTACGCCGCCGATCACGGTGAGTCGATTAACGAGCGTGAGCACCTGCACGGTACGCCGCGTAAAATGGCTCCGCCAGAGCAGTTCCGCGTTCCTATGCTGGTGTGGATGTCAGACAAATATCTGGAAGACCCAGACCATGCGAAGGCGTTTGCACACCTGAAGCAAGAAGCTGATATGAAGGTGCCGCGTCGTCATGTGGAACTGTACGACACTATCTTGGGTTGCCTCGGTTATACCTCGCCAAATGGCGGTATTAACGAGAATAACAACTGGTGCCGTATCCCGGACGCGAAGAAGGTTACGGCTCAGTAATTGGGCTGCTGACTTTCTCGCCGATCAAATGGCATTTTGATACTAAGGGATTGACGGGGGCGCGGCTGAGCAGTAAGATGCGCCCCGCATTCGGTGATTGGCGCAGCCTGGTAGCGCACTTCGTTCGGGACGAAGGGGTCGGAGGTTCGAATCCTCTATCACCGACCAAATTCAAAACCCTGCTCAACGAGCAGGGTTTTTTGCATTTGAAACCCACGAGGATAAGAACCTCCGGGGGTAAGAGGTTCGACTCGAGCGCAGCGAGAGAACGTTGCGTTAGCAACGGCCCGTAGGGCGAGCCACGTCAGTGGCGAGTAATCCTCTCTCCGACCAAAATTGACCTTCCTTTTATCTGCAAAAATTGTGCACCACTTCCCACTGACTGTTAACGATTCTGTGACATATTCCATTGCCTTTTTTTATATTTGCTTGAAACTTTTTTTGCGCTACTTATGGCTGAACCTGGCATTTTCCGCTGTGCGCTTTAGCGTTCATGGCATTAATCGCTCAGATATGCAGCATTAATTTAGAAAGTTTTAATAATTTGCATAAATGTTAATCACCAAATGTTGCGAAATATGAAGATGTTTATTCTGGCATAGTGCGCGTAGCACAAATTTCCCTGCTGAAAATGTCCTTCTGCACTTTTTTTAATCTTTGTTTGCGAATTCTCACCGTTGGTGTAAATCACGGTTACCTGTATTGACGTTTTCACATTCTGTTGACAGATTGTAGGGCATGAGGGGCATTTCATGGAGAATCCGCACTGCAACTCAGTCGCTTATGTGAACGGAATCCCTATCCTCTTAACGCCGACCCGGCCGGGTAAAAAACAAAAAAGGCCAGGCGGTGCAAACCCACTGCAAAGGGTAAAACAACAAACATCACATTTGGAGCAGAAGAATGAGTATTTCCTTGAAGAAGTCAGGGATGCTGAAGCTTGGTCTGAGCCTGGTGGCTATGACCTGCGCCGCAAGCGTACAGGCTAAAACTCTGGTTTATTGTTCAGAAGGATCTCCTGAAGGCTTTAACCCACAGCTTTTCACCTCTGGCGCGACCTATGATGCCAGCTCCGTACCGATCTATAACCGCCTGGTCGAGTTCAAAACCGGTACAACTGAAGTGATCCCGGGCCTTGCTGAGAAGTGGGAAATCAGCGAAGACGGTAAAACCTATACCTTCCACCTGCGCCAGGGCGTGAAGTGGCAGGACAACAAAGATTTCAAACCGACGCGCGATTTAAACGCCGATGACGTGGTGTTCTCTTTCGATCGTCAGAAAAATGCCCAGAACCCGTACCACAAAGTCTCTGGCGGTAGCTATGAATACTTCGAAGGGATGGGTCTGCCAGATCTGATCTCCGAAGTGAAAAAAGTGGACGATAAAACCGTTCAGTTCGTGCTGACTCGCCCGGAAGCGCCTTTCCTGGCTGACCTGGCGATGGACTTCGCTTCTATTCTTTCCAAAGAATATGCAGACAACATGCTGAAAGCCGGCTCCCCGGAGAAAGTGGATCTGAACCCAATTGGGACCGGTCCGTTCCAGCTGCAGCAGTACCAGAAAGACTCCCGTATTCTGTATAAAGCATTCGAAGGTTACTGGGGCACCAAGCCACAGATTGACCGTCTGGTCTTCTCCATTACGCCTGACGCTTCCGTGCGTTACGCCAAACTGCAGAAGAACGAGTGCCAGGTGATGCCGTACCCGAATCCGGCAGATATCGCGCGTATGAAGCAGGATAAAAACATTAACCTGATGGAGCAGGCCGGTCTGAACGTTGGCTACCTCTCTTTCAACACCGAGAAGAAACCGTTTGATGACGTGAAAGTCCGTCAGGCGCTGACCTACGCGGTGAACAAAGAAGCCATCATTAAAGCGGTATATCAGGGCGCTGGCGTTGCCGCGAAAAACCTGATCCCACCGACCATGTGGGGCTATAACGACGACGTTAAAGACTACACCTACGATCCTGAAAAGGCTAAAGCGCTGCTGAAGGAAGCGGGTCAGGATAAAGGCTTCACCGTTGAGCTGTGGGCCATGCCGGTACAGCGTCCTTACAACCCGAACGCCCGCCGTATGGCGGAAATGGTTCAGGCTGACTGGGCGAAAATTGGCGTTCAGGCCAAGATTGTGACCTACGAGTGGGGCGAATATCTGAAACGCGCCAAAGCGGGTGAGCATCAGGCGGTGATGATGGGTTGGACCGGTGACAACGGGGATCCGGACAACTTCTTCGCCACCCTGTTCAGCTGTGCGGCAGCGAAAGACGGTTCCAACTACTCTCGCTGGTGCTACAAGCCGTTTGAAGATCTGATCCAGCCGGCGCGTGCGACCGACGATCACAACAAACGTATTGAACTGTACAAGCAAGCTCAGGTTGTTATGCACGATCAGGCCCCGGCTCTGATTGTTGCTCACTCCACCGTGTATGAACCAGTGCGTAAAGAAGTGAAAGGCTATGTGGTTGATCCATTAGGCAAACATCACTTCGAAAACGTCTCTGTCGAATAATTAAAAGCAAGCCAGGCAGCGCTACGGACCGTTAAGTCGGGTCACCGTAGCTCCACCTGACAGTAATGCTTTATCTCCCTCTCGCTGGAGGGGGAGATAAGATTTGTGAGCAATACAGATTCACGGTTCCAGGCCGTGCGTCATTAGAGAGAATCCGGGTTATGTTGCAGTTCATTCTCCGACGTTTGGGACTCGTCATCCCCACGTTTATCGGTATCACTCTTCTCACCTTTGCTTTCGTTCATATGATCCCCGGCGATCCGGTAATGATCATGGCGGGTGAGCGTGGAATTTCCCCTGAGCGTCATGCTCAACTGTTGGCTGAACTCGGTCTGGATAAACCGATGTGGCAGCAGTACCTCCATTACATCTGGGGGGTTATGCATGGTGATTTAGGTATCTCGCTGAAAAGCCGATTACCGGTGTGGGAAGAGTTCGTTCCTCGCTTTAAAGCAACGCTGGAACTTGGCGTCTGCGCGATGATTTTCGCCGTTGCGGTGGGTATTCCGGTGGGTGTACTTGCTGCCGTTAAGCGCGGCTCCATTTTCGATCACACTGCCGTTGGCCTGGCGCTGACGGGTTACTCCATGCCGATTTTCTGGTGGGGCATGATGCTGATCATGCTGGTTTCCGTGCAGTGGAACCTGACGCCGGTTTCCGGTCGGGTGAGCGACATGGTGTTCCTTGATGATTCCAATCCCCTGACCGGTTTTATGCTGATTGACACCGCCATTTGGGGTGAAGAGGGCAACTTTATCGATGCGCTGGCGCATATGATCCTGCCGGCAATGGTGCTTGGCACCATCCCTCTGGCGGTAATTGTGCGTATGACTCGTTCATCGATGCTGGAAGTACTGGGTGAAGATTACATTCGTACCGCACGCGCCAAAGGCCTGACCCGTATGCGCGTCATCATCATTCACGCTCTGCGTAACGCGATGCTGCCCGTTGTGACCGTTATCGGCCTGCAGGTCGGTACGTTATTGGCTGGGGCGATCCTGACCGAGACTATTTTCTCGTGGCCGGGACTGGGACGCTGGTTGATCGATGCGCTACAACGCCGTGATTATCCAGTGGTACAGGGCGGGGTGCTGCTGGTCGCGACGATGATTATCCTCGTCAACCTGCTGGTAGACCTGCTGTACGGCGTGGTGAACCCGCGTATTCGGCATAGGAAGTAAGGGGCCATCATGTCACAGGTTACTGAAAATAAAGTTATTGCTGCACCGGTGCCCATGACCCCGTTGCAGGAGTTCTGGCACTATTTTAAACGCAACAAAGGTGCGGTTGTTGGGCTGGTGTACGTTGTCGTGATGATCCTGATTGCGGTCTTTGCCAACGTCCTCGCGCCGTACAACCCGGCAGAGCAGTTCCGCGATACGCTGCTGGCTCCTCCTGCGTGGCAGGAAGGCGGTACCATGGCGCATCTGTTTGGTACTGATGATGTGGGCCGCGATGTGCTGTCCCGCCTGATGTACGGTGCGCGTTTGTCTCTGTTGGTCGGCTGTCTGGTGGTGGTGCTCTCCCTGCTGATGGGCGTGATTCTCGGGCTGATTGCCGGTTACTTTGGTGGGATTGTCGATAACGTCATCATGCGTGTGGTCGATATCATGCTGGCACTGCCGAGCCTGTTACTGGCGCTGGTGCTGGTGGCGGTATTTGGGCCCTCGATTGGCAATGCCGCGCTGGCGCTGACGTTCGTGGCATTGCCGCACTATGTGCGTCTGACGCGCGCCGCCGTCCTGGTGGAGGTTAACCGCGACTACGTTACCGCATCCCGCGTGGCCGGAGCCGGTGCGATGCGCCAGATGTTCGTCAATATTCTTCCTAACTGTCTTGCGCCGCTGATTGTTCAGGCGTCGCTTGGCTTCTCTAACGCCATTCTCGATATGGCTGCCCTCGGCTTCCTGGGGATGGGCGCACAGCCGCCTACGCCGGAATGGGGCACCATGCTCTCTGACGTGTTGCAATTTGCCCAAAGTGCCTGGTGGGTCGTGACCTTCCCGGGGCTGGCAATCCTGCTGACGGTGCTGGCATTTAACCTGATGGGTGACGGTCTGCGTGACGCGCTCGATCCCAAACTGAAGCAGTAAGAGGTTCGAGATGGCGTTATTAAATGTAGATAAATTATCGGTGCACTTCGGCGATGTGGGGTCCGAATTCCGTGCCGTAGACCGCATTAGTTACAGCGTGAACCAGGGTGAAGTGGTTGGCATTGTAGGGGAGTCCGGCTCTGGTAAGTCCGTCAGCTCGCTGGCGATTATGGGACTGATTGACTACCCAGGCCGCGTTATGGCCGAAAATCTGGAGTTTAATGGTCGTGACCTGAAGCGCATCTCTGAGAAAGAGCGTCGCCAGTTAGTGGGCGCGGAAGTGGCGATGATCTTCCAGGACCCGATGACCAGCCTTAACCCGTGCTACACCGTCGGCTACCAGATTATGGAAGCCATTAAGGTGCACCAGGGCGGCAACAAAAAAACGCGTATTCAGCGGGCGATTGACCTGCTGACGCTGGTGGGGATCCCCGATCCGGCCTCGCGTCTGGATGTCTATCCGCACCAGTTGTCTGGTGGGATGAGCCAGCGCGTGATGATCGCGATGGCGATTGCCTGTCGTCCAAAGCTGTTGATTGCCGACGAACCGACAACGGCGCTGGATGTGACCATTCAGGCGCAGATCATCGAGCTACTGCTGGAATTGCAGCAAAAAGAGAACATGGCGCTGGTCTTAATCACGCACGACCTGGCGCTGGTGGCCGAAGCGGCGCACAAGATCATTGTGATGTACGCCGGGCAGGTAGTGGAAACCGGGGCCGCGCAGGATATTTTCCGCGCGCCGCGTCATCCGTATACCCAGGCGTTGCTGCGCGCGTTGCCGGAGTTCGCTCAGGATAAAGCGCGTCTGGCTTCGTTGCCGGGCGTGGTGCCAGGTAAATATGACCGCCCGACCGGCTGTTTACTGAACCCGCGCTGCCCCTATGCGACCGACAAATGCCGCGCTGAAGAACCTGAACTGAACCTGCTGGAAGGCGGTCGTCAGTCGAAATGCCACTACCCACTTGATGATGCCGGGAGGCCTGGGCTATGAGTATGCAAAAGGCCGCTTTGCCACAGCCGCTGTTGCAGGCAATTGACCTGAAAAAACACTACCCGGTGAAGAAGGGGATGTTCGCCCCGGAACGCCTGGTGAAAGCGCTGGACGGCGTCTCCTTTACCCTGGAACGCGGCAAAACGCTGGCGGTGGTAGGCGAGTCGGGCTGTGGGAAATCCACCCTTGGTCGTCTGCTGACGATGATTGAAGTCCCGACCGGCGGCGAGCTGTATTACCAGGGGCAGGATCTGCTTAAGCACGACCCGCAGGCGCAGAAGCTGCGCCGGCAGAAAATCCAGATTGTGTTCCAGAATCCTTACGGTTCCCTGAACCCGCGCAAGAAAGTAGGGCAGATTCTGGAAGAACCGCTGCTGATCAACTCCACGCTAAGCAAAGAGGAGCGTCGTGAAAAAGCGCTGGCGATGATGGCGAAAGTGGGGCTGAAAACCGAACACTACGACCGCTATCCGCACATGTTCTCCGGCGGTCAGCGTCAGCGTATTGCCATCGCTCGCGGGCTGATGCTTGATCCAGACGTGGTGATCGCCGACGAACCGGTCTCGGCGCTGGACGTTTCTGTTCGTGCGCAGGTGCTGAACCTGATGATGGACTTGCAGCAGGAACTGGGACTGTCATACGTCTTTATCTCGCATGACCTGTCGGTGGTAGAGCACATTGCCGATGAGGTGATGGTGATGTATTTAGGCCGCTGCGTGGAAAAAGGAACGAAGGATCAGATATTCAATAATCCGCGTCATCCGTATACGCAGGCGCTGCTCTCCGCGACGCCACGCCTGAACCCGGACGATCGCCGCGAGCGTATCAAGCTGACCGGTGAGCTGCCAAGCCCGCTGAATCCACCGCCGGGCTGTGCGTTCAATGCCCGCTGCCGTCGGCGTTTTGGTCCGTGTACCCAGCTTCAGCCGCAGCTGAAGGATTACGGTGGACAACTCGTGGCCTGTTTCGCTGTTGACCAGGATGAAAATCCACAGCAATAAACGTGGGTTATGACCTGATAACCGGAGCCTTGTGCTCCGGTTTTTTTATATTTTGTTTTTACGTCCACAATGTGAGTCCTCTGGCAGAACATTATTCCACAGCGTCTAAAATGTAGTCAGATTTCCTCTCGTCACAGAAATATCTATTTCGCAGTTGCTAACTGTCAGGAGCAAATGTGGTCACGATACGCTGGGATATTAAAACAATTGATCGTCTGTCGATGGTTGAGGATGTCCTGAAGGAATTTTCCTGCTGCGATATCAATATCATCTCCATGAAAGTCACACCTGGACGGATCCTGATTAAATCCTGGTGCCGCCAGTTACAGGATATTTCCTGCGTGCAATCCTGTTTAGGCCGGCGCGCCGATATTATTAACGTCGCTTACCTGTGTGAAGAGATAAGCGAACTGTCAACGCCTGAGCCGGAACGCCCGCGCTATTTCTCTGACATTATTTGTAGCAGCCAGAGCATGCACTCGCTTATCGAAAAGGCGATAAAAATTGCCGACAGCAAATATACCGTTTTGATCCGCGGCGATACGGGTACTGGCAAAGAACTTCTGGCCCGAGCTATTCATAATTCCGGGCAGCGACGTTTTTATCCGTTTATTCCGATCAACTGCTCTGCGCTACCTGAGTCGTTGATGGAGAGTGAATTCTTTGGCTATGAGAAAGGGGCTTTTAGCGGTGCAGATTGTAAAGGCAAAAAAGGGCTGTTTGAAATGGCCGATAAAGGCACCCTTTTTCTCGATGAATTTGGTGAAATGTCGCTGAGCTTACAGGCTAAATTACTGCGCGTACTTCAGGATGGCGGGATCCGTCGCGTTGGCGGGGCGCAAATTATTCCGGTCAATGTGCGCATTATTGTGGCAACCAACGCCAATCTGGAAGAGATGGTGGAACAACGTCTGCTGCGTGCCGATCTCTATTACCGCATCAATGTACTTTCACTGACCATTCCGCCACTGCGGGAGCGCCCGCAGGATATCAGCCTATTGATTCGCCACTTTGTGCAGAAATACGCGAAGGAATTCCAGCGACGGATCATTCTGGATAAAGCCTGCTTTGATGCCCTGCATCATCACACCTGGCCGGGAAACGTTCGCGAACTGGAAAATACCATCATTCGCCTGATGCTGATGGCGGAATCCGACGTCATTACGCGGGAAGAATTAGGGATGGTGAATTTGCCTGCTGTTGAGCTGACGCCGACAGAACGTCCTTTTAAAGAACAGGTTTTGTGTGCTGAACGCCAGCTTATTGAACAGATGGTGGAAGAGAATGTGTCGTCGCGGCATATCGCTAAAGCGCTGGGGGTGTCACATACCACGGTACTGAATAAAATTCGCAGCTATCAACTGGAGAGTGTGAGTTAAGCGCCGTCAGTGACTGACGGCGCTGTAAACGGATTAGTCAATCAGCTTCAATAATGGCGACAGGCACAGCAGGATCCCGTACAACAGGATTAGCCAGGTTTTCAGCCCGCGTAGTTTTTCCAGTTGCGTTACTTTATAGATCAGGAAAAACGGAATAATACAGGACACAATCCCGTAAAGTGGGCTACCCAACTGGAAGAACACCAGTACCGATACACGAAATGACACCCAGATCACCAGGGTGATAACAATAAAGGTGCAAATACCCAGCGTAAGCACCAGGGGATTAATTTTTTCCACATCAATAATACGGCTCAGAACATTAAGAATAATACCCTTAATCGCCTCGTGGAACCCCAGATAAATACCAAAGAATGCGGTTAATACGGCGAAGATATTTAGCACCGTTGAGGTGATATGAATAATTTGCCCAGGAATGACTTGCGCTGCCAGCGCCAGTGCGGAAATATTTTGTTCGAAGGCCGAAACGGCCTCTTCATGACTAATAGAAAAGGTAAAAGAGAATGAGAAAAACAGAATGACCGCAATCAGCGTAATGTAACTGATGCGATGTGTGCGTATTGCCATGCGGGTGGCCAGAACCCGGTCCGCTACCCGCTTGCGGTAGGCGATGTTCATTGGGTTCAACACCTGAATAAACACCGCCGAGAAGAAGCAGAACGGGATGGTCAGCAGCACGTCGCGAAAGAAGACCGATGCTTCAGGGAATGCGCTGATATTAGCGAAGTTCCAGTGCGGAACCATCGCAAAACCAAACACGATGATGATCCCCACTTTGACTACCACCATCGGGCCGGAGATTTTAAACAGCAGCTTTTCTCCCCCGGAAGCAATGGCCACCAGCACGGCAAAAATGGCCACTTTATAGATTATCGATTGTGAAAGATCGGCATCGGTTAAGCCGAAGGTTTTGATATATGAGGCACTGTCAAAAACCACGGATAAGGAATAGATAAATATGCCGTGAATAATCATCAAAAAATAGATGACGCCAAGAAATACACCCCAGTTTTTTCCCAGGTAATGACTGATAATATCGGTATAGTCATTACAAGTTTCACTTTCTGATAATGTTTTTAAATAAATATCCTGCACAATATAGGTTGCTGGATAGGCAATAATAAAGGCGACGATAAATACCCAAATGCCTGTTAAGCCTATTTGTACCGGCATCAGTACCGTTCCGGCACCAATTGCCATACCGATACACAGTAATACCCAGCCAAAGTCATATTTCGTAAACGGTATTTTCTTTGAGAATGGTACGGTGGTTGCTGTATTCTTGCTTAGTTGTAATGTGTCGTCCTGCATAGAACCCCCTGCCCAAAATACGCGCTCTCCCCGAAACAGGATTGCGCGTATTACCAGACTGTTGTGCCTTGATTCTCAACAACCTGAACCGATCGGCGTCGGTTCAGGTCATAATGGTCAGAATGTTGCCTTTCTGATGGCGTGTTCAAGGTCGTTAATAATATCTTCTGGATCTTCAAGACCCACAGAAAGACGGATAAGCCCGTCGGTAATACCTGCTTTAAGCCGTTCCTCTGGCGCAACGGGCGAATGTGTCATAGACGCTGGGTGCTGAATGAGGGTTTCGGTATCACCGAGACTGACCGCGAGGAGGCACAATTCTACAGAATTGATCATCCGTCTGCCAGCCTCGAGGCCGCCAGCGATTTCGAAGCTGATAATTCCTCCTGGCAGGCTCATCTGTCGCTGGCCCAGCTCATACTGCGGGTGTGAAGACAAGCCAGGATAATAAACGCGGGTAATGGATGGATGCCCCTCGAGGAAGCGGGCGATTTTCAATGCGTTTTCACAGTGGCGTTCCATACGTATACCCAGTGTTTTAACGCCGCGTAGCGTCAACCACGCGTTGAAAGGACTCATGCAGCCGCCGGTGATATCTTTCAGACCAACAAACCGCGCCTGGTCAATAAACTCCTGCTTACCAACAATGATCCCGCCAATCACGTCTCCGTGACCGTTGATATATTTAGTGACGCTGTGCACCACAATATCCGCGCCTAGCTGTAAAGGCTGCTGGCAGTACGGTGACATAAAGGTGTTATCCACCACCAGCAATGCGCCTTGTTGATGGGCGATACCGGCTACCGTTTCAATGTCGACCAGCGACAGCGTCGGGTTAGCGGGTGTTTCGATATACACTACTTTGGTTTCCGGGCGCATGGCGGCGCGGATTTCTTCAGGCTTTGCCGCATCGACGAAGCTGACGTTAATCCCAAACTTCGGCATGCTGTGCGACAAAAACGCGTGGGTGCAGCCGTAAATCGCGCTGGCGGAAACGATATGGTCGCCCTGCTGGCACAACGTCAGCAGCGTGGTGGTGATGGCAGAAATACCGGATGCGGTTGCCAGCCCGGCTTCACCTCTTTCCAGTACCGCCAGCTTTTTCTCCAGCGCATCGGTGGTGGGGTTACCCAAACGGGTGTAAATGTACCCGGACTCCTCGAGCGCAAAGCGGGCGGCACCTTGTTCGGCGCTGTCAAAAACAAACGTTGAAGTCTGGAAAATAGGCGTACTGAGCGCGCCAGTAGAAGGGTCGGGTTGTTGCCCCGCGTGAACGATCTGGGTGTTGAATCCGTAAGTACGACAGTCAGACATGATATCTCCTTTGATTCGGAACAGAACAGCTCACAGTCAAATAGCAATCGCTGTGCCAGAAAATGAAGGTATAGATATCAATGAGATATGTCTTTTTCTGTATTGAAGAGTGGCAGGAATGTTGCCAACTGGCAAGAATCTTTCCAGCGCAATGGTGAGAAAACAGGTGAAGTGCGAGGCGCTACGCAGAGCCGTATATTGCGCAGTGATATGGCAAGTAGGCTACCGTAGAATCAGCGGCAAGCCGGGAATTCCCGGTGAGGCGCAATGTTGCGGGGGCTTGATCCCCGGCGGCATCGGTTGCTGGAAAGAGAAAACCCCCGCACGTTGTTCGGTATAAACCTGGCAACAAAACGGGGGCTAACTTGAACCTGAACAACTCAAGAATAGCCGTGAACAGTTGCCATTGCAACACAGGCGGCTATATGACGCTCGCACAGTTAGGCGTGGCCTTCTGGCACGATTTAGCGGCTCCGATCATCGCTGGCATTATTGCCAGCCTGATTGTGAGCTGGCTGCGTAACAGGAAGTAATGCACCTTGCGGGCGTCTGTCTGCCGTGATGGCAACATGCGCCCGAACCAGGCCGCAGGGGGTAACCTTGCGGCCTTTTTCGGCTTAAATGCAGATAAATCTCGTCGCCAGGTGCCTATCCTGTCGGGATAATGCATGCTGGGAAGTTTTCAGATACCGCCTCTCTTAATACCGCTACGATCGGGTATACTCTGACGGCAGTTTCGTCTATCCGTGGAGAGTCAGTTTGCGTGTCAGTCGCTCGTTAACAATTAAGCAGATGGCAATGGTTGCGGCCGTTGTCATGGTGTTTGTGTTTATTTTTTGCACCGTTTTGTTGTTCCATCTGGTCCAGCAGAATCGCTACAACACGGCTACGCAACTGGAAAGTATCGCTCGCTCCGTCCGTGAGCCTCTGTCGGGCACGATCCTGAAAGGGGATATTCCCGAAGCAGAAGCTATTTTAAGAAGTATTCGACCAGCAGGCGTGGTCAGCCGCGCCGATGTGGTGCTTCCCAATCAGTTTCAGGCGCTGCGGATGAGCTTTATTCCTGAACGCCCGGTTCCGGTTACGGTGACTCGCCTGTTTGAACTTCCGGTACAAATTTCGCTGCCGGTCTATTCTCTTGAGCGTTCAGCGAATCCGCAACCGCTGGCGTATCTGGTGCTACAGGCGGATTCGTACCGTATGTACAAGTTCGTGATGAGTACGCTCTCAACGTTAGTGACCATTTACTTACTTCTCTCGTTAATACTCACGGTAGCCATCTCATGGTGTATTAACAGATTGATTTTGCATCCATTACGTAAAATAGCGCGTGAGCTGAACGACATTCCCCAGCAGGATCTGATTGGCTATCAGCTGGCATTGCCGCGTCTGCATCAGGACGACGAGATTGGCCTGCTGGTGCGTAGCTACAACCTCAATCAGCAACTGATTCAGCGCCGCAGTGAAGAGCAAAGCGACCATTCAATGCGGTTCCCGGTTTCTGAGCTGCCCAACAAGTCGTTTCTGATGGCGCTGCTGGAGCAGGTTGTGAACCGCCAGCAGATAACGGCGTTGATGATTGTCACCTGCGAAACCCTGCGTGATACCGCGGGTGTGTTATCCGAGACCCAGCGGGAAATCCTGCTGCTTACGCTGGTTGAAAAGCTGAAGTCAGTATTGGCCCCCAGAATGGTGCTTACCCAGGTGAGCGGCTATGACTTTGCCATCATCGCACATGGTGTAAAAGAACCCTGGCACGCTATTACGCTAGGTCAGCAAGTACTCACTATCGTTAACGAGCGATTACCGATTCAGGGCATTCAACTCCGTCCAACCTGTAACATTGGGGTGGCGATGTTTAATGGCGATTTGACCGCAGAACAGCTTTACCACCGCGCACTCTCAGCTGTGTTAACGTCGCGTCACAAGGGTAAAAACCGGATTCAGTTCTTTGACCCGTTGCAGATGGAAGAGGCGCAACAGCGTTTGACGGAAGAGAACGATATTCTTACCGCGCTGGATAACCATCAGTTTGCGCTCTGGATGCAGCCGCAGGTGGAGATGTCCAGCGGTAAGGTATTGAGCGCAGAAGCATTATTGCGAATGCAGCAGCCAGACGGAAGCTGGGAGCTGCCAGAAGGGTTAATCGACAGGATTGAGTCCTGTGGCCTGATGGTGACGGTCGGTTACTGGGTGCTGGAGGAGACATGTCGCCAGCTGTCAGCCTGGCAGGAACGCGGCCTGATGCTGCCGCTCTCGGTGAACCTGTCTGCGCTGCAGCTGATGCACCCGAGTATGGTGTCGGATCTGCTGGAGTTGCTAAACCGCTATCGCATCAAGCCTGGGACGTTGATTCTGGAAGTGACCGAAAGCCGGCACATTGATGATCCTAATGCCGCTGTGGCTATTTTACGCCCGCTGCGCAACGCGGGCGTGCGTATCGCGCTGGACGATTTTGGTATGGGGTATGCGGGCCTGCGGCAGCTGCAGCACATGAAGTCGCTCCCGGTGGATGTACTCAAAATCGATAAGATGTTTGTCGATGGCGTCCCTGAAGATTGCAGCATGATCTCCGCCATCATTCAGTTGGCGCATAGCCTCAATTTGCAGATGATCGCTGAGGGCGTCGAAACCGAAGCGCAACGCGAATGGTTATCACAAGCGGGGGTAGAAGTGGCACAAGGGTTCCTGTTTGCCCGGCCGGTTCCGGCGAATATCTTCGAAGAACGTTATCTGACGCCGAAAAATGCTGATTACAAAAGTTAAAAAAGGTCTCGCTTGTGCGAGCCAGCTCAAAATTTTTAACATTTCTGTATCAATTATGATCCAGGCGCATTTCTGTCATGTTGTGTGGGTGTTACTTTAAGGCCGCAGGTTAAACAAAACCTTACAAGACCTGTGGTTTTTACTTTAAGGACACCCTATGAAAACCTCTATATTCAAAAGCCTTTACTTTCAGGTCCTGACAGCAATTGCCATAGGTATCCTCCTTGGCCATTACTACCCTGAATTAGGCGCCCAAATGAAGCCACTTGGTGATGCTTTCGTGAAGCTCATCAAAATGGTCATCGCACCTGTCATCTTCTGTACTGTCGTCACCGGCATTGCAGGCATGGAAAGTATGAAAGCCGTAGGCCGCACCGGTGCGGTTGCACTGCTTTATTTTGAAATTGTCAGTACGATTGCGCTGATCATCGGCCTTATCATCGTCAACGTGGTGCAACCCGGTGCCGGTATGAACGTCGATCCGGCGACGCTGGATGCCAAAGCGGTTGCGATTTACGCCGAACAGGCAAAAGACCAGGGGATCGTAGGCTTCCTGATGGATATTATCCCGGGTAGCGTCATTGGCGCGTTCGCCAGTGGCAACATCCTGCAGGTATTGCTGTTTGCGGTTATGTTTGGTTTTGCGCTGCATCGTTTAGGTAGCAAAGGCCAGATGATTTTCAACGTGATTGAAAGCTTCTCGCAGGTTATTTTTGGCATCATCAACATGATCATGCGCCTGGCGCCTATCGGTGCTTTCGGTGCCATGGCCTTTACCATCGGTAAATATGGCGTCGGGACGCTGGTGCAGTTGGGTCAGTTGATCATCTGTTTCTACATCACCTGTATTCTGTTTGTGGTTGTGGTGTTGGGCTCGATTGCGCGCGCAACCGGCTTCAGCATTTTCAAATTCATCCGCTATATCCGTGAAGAACTGCTGATCGTTCTGGGCACCTCTTCTTCCGAGTCCGCGCTGCCGCGTATGCTCGATAAGATGGAAAAACTGGGCTGTCGCAAGTCGGTTGTCGGGTTGGTTATACCCACGGGCTACTCGTTTAACCTTGATGGGACATCAATCTATCTGACGATGGCGGCGGTATTTATCGCTCAGGCCACCAACAGCCATATGGATATCTTCCATCAGATAACCCTGCTGGTGGTGCTCCTGCTCTCTTCAAAAGGTGCTGCGGGTGTGACCGGGAGTGGCTTCATTGTTCTGGCCGCGACTATCTCCGCTGTGGGCCATTTACCGGTTGCTGGTCTGGCGCTGATTCTCGGTATTGACCGCTTTATGTCTGAAGCCCGTGCGCTGACTAACCTGGTCGGTAACGGTGTGGCAACTGTTGTAGTAGCGAAATGGGTGAAAGAACTGGACCATAAAAAGCTGGATGATGTGCTGAATAATCGTGCGCCGGATGGCAAAACGCACGAAATATCCTCTTAATCTCTCCACTTATGCCCGTAGTCCCTTCCAGGACTGCGGGCGTTTGCGCATAATTAACCCCTGTGCCTGAAACCGCCGATTCGGCGGCGTCGGGATTTTTTCACTTCCTCCGTGACATTTTTATGTTCTTGCGGTCTAACACGAAGTGTTTTTAACGTCATATTCAGAGAGTCCTCTCGCGGGCTGTCTTTTTATTTCCAGGATAGTTGATCAGGGGTTCACATGCAGGGCACAAAAATTCGACTTTTAGCGGGCGGCTTGCTGATGATGGCCACTGCCGGCTATGTGCAGGCAGATGCGCTCCAGCCTGACCCGGCGTGGCAACAGGGCACGCTGGCAAATGGTTTACAGTGGCAAGTCTTAGCCACTCCCCAGCGCCCCAGCGACCGTATTGAGGTTCGCCTGCTGGTCAATACCGGTTCACTCACCGAAAGTACACAACAGAGTGGTTTCAGCCATGCGATCCCGCGTATCGCGCTGACGCAAAGCGGTGGCCTCGATGCTACGCAAGCCCGTTCTCTGTGGCAGCAGGGGTTCGATCCCAGTCGTCCCATGCCGCCCGTTATCGTTTCCTATGATTCCACGCTGTATAACCTCAGTCTGCCTAACAGCCGCAACGATCTGCTGAAAGAGTCACTTTCTTATCTGGCGAATATTTCCGGTAATCTGAGCATCACCCCTGAATCGGTCAATCATGCGCTGAGTAGCGAAGATATGGTTGCAACCTGGCCGTCAGATACCAAAGAGGGATGGTGGCGCTATCGTCTGAAGGGATCGACGCTGCTGGGTCACGATCCTGCCGATCCGCTGAAAACGCCTGTTGATGCGACGAAAATCCAGTCCTTCTACCAGAAATGGTATACCCCGGATGCGATGACGCTGATTATCGTCGGTAACGTAGATGCGCGCAGCGTGGCTGATCAAATCAATAAAACCTTCGGCGAATTAAAAGGTAAACGCGAAACGCCTGCGCCGGTACCCACGCTCTCTCCGCTGCGTGCAGAGGCCGTAAGCATAATGACCGATGCGGTACGTCAGGATCGCCTGTCTATTATGTGGGATACGCCGTGGCAGCCGATCCGTGAATCTGCCGCGCTGTTACGTTACTGGCGCGCTGATTTAGCCCGTGAAGCGTTGTTCTGGCACATTCAGCAGGAGCTCACCAAAAACAATGCCAAAGACATTGGCCTTGGCTTTGACTGTCGGGTGTTGTTCCTGCGCGCGCAATGTGCCATTAACGTTGAATCACCGAACGGTAAGCTGAACGCGAACCTCAGCACGGTTGCGCGTGAGCTGGCCAAAGTGCGCGATAAGGGGCTGCCGGAAGAAGAGTTTAATGCGCTGGTGGCGCAAAAGAATCTGGAACTGCAGAAGCTGTTTGCCACCTATGGTCGCACCGATACCGATATTTTGATCAGCCAGCGTTTGCGCTCGCTGCAAAACCAGGTCGTAGATATTGCGCCTGAACAGTATCAGCGTTTACGTCAGAGCTTCTTGAACAACCTGAGTGTTGAGATGCTGAATCAGGACCTGCGTCAGCAACTGTCGCAAGATATGGCGTTAATTCTGTTGCAGCCGAAGGGTGAACCTGAATTCAATATGAAGGATCTGCAGGCGACGTGGGATAGCATTATGGTGCCGGTTACCGCCGCGGCAACGTCGGTAGAAACGGATGAATCACATTCTGAAGTGACGGACATCCCGCCGGTGCAATAAGGGAATCGTGACCTGCAGGCCGGACGCAACGTTAACGTCTAATCCGGCCTGCTAGAACGCCAGATTATTGCGGCATGGCGTCGCGAGGAATAATCGCCCCACGATGCTGAATAACGGTGCTTGCCGTCAGGTGGCCGCGTTTTGCGGCATCAGCGGCATCGCCACCGGTCAGACGTACCGCCAGATACCCGGCGCTGAAGGAGTCTCCCGCAGCGGTCGTATCGATAACCTTCTCTTTCGGTAGTTTTACGGCCGGAACGTCGATGAGTTCTTCGCCTGCGATGGAAACCAGGCAAGAGTCAGCACCGCGTTTCACAACCACTTCCTGTACGCCAGCCGCGTGAGTACGGGCAATCACCTCGGCAACCGGTTTTTCACCCCACAGCGCGTCTTCATCATCCAGCGTCAGAAACGCGATATCGGTGCATTCCAGCATTTGCTGATACACCTGCTGGGTCTCTTCTTTACTGCTCCACAGACGTGGGCGGTAGTTATTGTCAAAAATGACCTTTCCACCGTTGGCGCGGCATTCTTGCAGCAGCGACAGCAGCTTGTCACGACTTGCCGGGCTTAAAATAGCCAGGCTGATTCCGCTCAGATACAGATAGTCAAATGTCGCCAGTTCTTCGCAAATAGCGGCGGACTGTTCGCTCTCAAGCCAGAATTTTGCGGCGGCTTCATTACGCCAGTAATAGAAGGTGCGCTCGCCGGTGCTATCGGTTTCAATGTAATAGAGGCCCGGCAGGCGGTTTTCCATGCGTTGGGTTAATGAGGTATCCACATTTTCGCTCTGCCAGGATTCCAGCATTTGTTGGCTAAAACTGTCGGTACCCAGCGCAGTCACATAGTGTACGGAAAGTGCCGCAGCATCGACCTGACGGGCGATATAAACGGATGTATTCAACGTGTCTCCACCGAATCCGCGCTGAACGTCAGCGCCTTTCTGTGACAGCTCAATCATGCATTCGCCAATCACGGCAATCTTTCTGGACATAGTCGTAACCTGCTCTGAAAAAAATTAGCGTTAGTGTGCGCTGTGGGTGTTAAGTGGTCAACTATATTAAAACATCGTTCCATTATTTTTTTGAGCCAGCACGTGTTCTGCGTCGTTTTTTGCCGCTTAGTTTCTATTTTGCGTAGGGCTGAACGTAAAGTTCTTCGCCTGAGCGCCGATAACCTTTGACGAGTCCGGTCAGTCACACTCTTATTTACAGGACATCTCAGATGATAAAGCAGGTTACCCAGCAGCTAATTACGCTCGATGCGAGTATTGAAAACTTGCAGGAGAGACGCTATTGGCTGCAGTGCGAGCGTGCTTACACCTACCAGCCGATTTATCAGACCAACGGACGGCTGATGGCCGTTGAGCTGCTGACCGTCGTGAGCCATCCTGAAAACCCCTCCCAACGTATCGCGCCGGACCGCTATTTCGCCGAAGTGGCCGTACGACATCGTGTAGATGTGGTGAAAGAGCAGCTTGTACAGCTTGAACAAAAAGGGGCGTTTTTCAAAGCCAACGATCTGCTGGCATCCGTGAATGTCGATGGGCCAACGCTGATTGCAATGCGCCAGGATCCTGAAATCCTGAAAATCATCGAATGTCTGCCGTGGCTGCGCTTTGAACTGGTGGAGCATATCCGCTTGCCGAAAGGTTCGTCGTTCGCCTCAATGTGCGAGTTTGGCCCGCTCTGGCTGGATGATTTTGGTACCGGAATGGCAAACTTCTCGGCTCTGAGCGAAGTGAGTTACGACTATATCAAAGTGGCGCGGGATCTGTTTGTCATGCTGCGCCAGACGCCGGAGGGCCGCAATCTCTTTACGCTGCTGTTACAGCTGATGAACCGCTATTGCCGCGGTGTGATTGTCGAAGGCGTTGAAACGCTGGAAGAGTGGCGTGATGTGCAAAACTCACCGGCTTTCGCTGCGCAAGGCTATTTTCTCTCTCGTCCAGTGCCTCTGGATACCCTTGAAGACGTAATTCTGTCGCTTTGATAAGGATGTAGAGCGCCTCCTTTCCTCTGCTGGACTATCTTTAGGACAGGCAAGGAAGAAAGTAAGGAGGTTAAACATGACGAGAACAGGCAAAATAACCACTTCAGTAATAGGGGTTTTCTTGTTGTTGATCGTCGTACTCATCATCGTGATTGCGACATTTGACTGGAACCGGCTCAAACCGACCATCAACCAGAAAGTCTCTACAGAACTCAACCGTCCCTTCGCCATACGGGGTGACCTGGGCGTGGTTTGGGAACGCCAAAAACAGGAAACCGGCTGGCGTAGCTGGGTTCCGTGGCCGCATGTTCATGCTGAGGATATCATCCTCGGCAACCCGCCGGACATTCCTGACGTCACCATGGTGCATCTCCCGCGCGTTGAAGCAACGCTCGCCCCACTGGCATTGCTGACAAAAACCGTCTGGCTCCCGTGGATCAAGCTGGTAAAACCCGATGCACGGCTTATCCGCCTGTCGGAGGAAAACAATAACTGGACCTTTAACCTGGCAGGGGATGAAAACCGCGATCCCAATGCGCCGCCATCAGCCTGGTCTTTCCGGCTGGATAACATTCTGTTCGACCAAGGGCGCATCGCCATTAACGATAAGGTGACGAAGTCAAAGATTGAAATCCTGGTCGATCCGCTGGGTAAGCCGTTGCCCTTTAGCGAAGTGACTGGCGCAAAAAGTAAAGAGAGCAACGCCTACATTGAGGACTACGTGTTTGGCCTGAAAGCGCAAGGCCGATATAACGGGGAACCGCTAAGCGGTAGCGGGAAAATAGGCGGAATGCTGGCGCTGCGGGGTGAAGGAACTCCTTTCCCGATTCAGGCTGATTTCCGTTCGGGTAATACGCGTGTGGCGTTTATGGGTACGATAAACGATCCGATGAATATGGGCGGGGCGGATCTGCGGCTTAAATTCTCGGGAGATTCGCTAGGGGATTTGTACGATTTGACCGGCGTGCTGCTCCCGGATACGCCGCCGTTTGAAACCGACGGACATCTGGTCGCGAAAATTGACCCGGAAAAATCCTCTGTTTTTGATTACCGCGATTTTAATGGCCGAATTGGCGACAGCGATATTCACGGAACGCTGGCCTATACCACCGGTAAGCCGCGCCCAATGCTGAAAGGGGATGTTGAGTCACGCCAACTGAGGCTGGCTGATTTGGGGCCGCTGATCGGTGTGGATTCAGGCAAAGGGGCGGAGCGGGCTAAACAATCTGAACAGCGCAAAGGTGAGAAGAGCGTCCAGCCCGCGGACAAGGTCTTGCCGTATGACCGTTTTGAAACCGACAAATGGAACGTGATGGACGCTGACGTACGTTTCAAAGGACGGCGTATTGAGCACGGCAGTAGCCTGCCGATCAGCGATCTCTCCACCCATATCATCCTGAAAAATGCCGATCTGCGCCTGCAGCCGCTGAAATTTGGCCTCGCGGGAGGCAGCATTGTCTCCAGCATCCATCTGGAAGGGGATAAAAAGCCGATGCGGGGGCAGGCGGACATCCAGGCTCGCCGCCTGAAGCTAAAAGCGCTGATGCCGGATGTGGAGCTGATGCAGAAAACGCTCGGTGAAATGAACGGTGACGCCAGGTTTAGCGGGAGCGGAAACTCGGTAGCGGCGCTGCTTGGTAACAGCAATGGCAACCTGAAGCTGCTGATGAACGACGGTTTGATCAGCCGGAATCTGATGGAAATTGTTGGCTTGAATCTGGGCAACTATCTTGTTGGACAGATATTTGGTGATGACGAGGTGCGGGTGAACTGCGCGGCGGCGAATCTGGATATTGTTAACGGCGTAGCCCGCCCGCAGATTTTTGCCTTCGACACGGAAAACGCGGTCATTAATGTCACTGGTACGGCGAGTTTTGCGTCGGAGCAACTGGATTTAACCATCGATCCGGAGAGCAAAGGCATTCGTATTATTACTCTGCGTTCGCCGCTGTATGTTCGCGGCACCTTTAAGAATCCGCAGGCCGGTGTGAAGGCCGGGCCGCTGATTGCGCGCGGTGCGGTTGCTGCCGCGCTGGCAACGTTAGTGACGCCCGCGGCGGCCTTGCTGGCGCTGATTTCACCTTCTGAAGGAGACGCTAATCAATGCCGGACCATTTTGTCGCAAATGAAGAAGTGATTTTTGCCGTTGTCGGATGGCGCTAACGCTTCGCTTCTGCGGCCTACATTTCATGCTCAACGTAGGCCGCAGACGGTGCTTACAACCAAAGAATCACAATGATTGATGGCGGGTTTCGTGGGTTAACAGCAGCGCAATCAGCGTTAACGCCGCCATTGATGCCAGATACGTACCTACCGCCGCCAGGCCGTAATTCGCCTGCAGCCATGCGGCAATGTAAGGGGCAACGGAAGCACCAAGAATCGATGAAACGTTGTACGAGAACGACGCCCCCGTGTAGCGCACTTCGGTCGGGAACAGCTCCGGCAGTAGCGCGCCCATCGGACCAAATGTCAAACCCATCAGGCTCAAACCAAGCAACAGGAAGGCGAACACCAGCACCGGATTGCCAGAGCCGAGCAGCGGTTTAAAGGCAAACAGCGCAAACAGAATAATAAGCGTGGTGATGATGAGCATGCTCTTGCGACGACCAAACGCATCGGCCAGCAGGCCCGCCACCGGCACCATGACGCCAAAGCCAATAACCGCCATCATCAGCATCCACAACACTTCATTACGCGGCAGGCCAAGCCCTACAGGCGCCGCGGCGGTGCTGAACGTCATGGAATAGACGGTCATGATATAGAACAGCGTATAGGTCGCCAGCATAATGAACGTGCCGAGGATCGTCACGCGGACATGTTTTGTCAGCAGGGTACCCAGCGGGATTTTCACCTGTTTTTTCGCCGCAGCCACTTTGGCAAAGACCGGGGATTCATGCAGCGAAACGCGAACGTACAGACCGATAATCACCAGCACCGCAGAGAAGATGAACGGTACGCGCCAGCCCCAGCTCATAAACTGCTCGTCGGTCAGCAGCCAGGAGAGCAGCAGGAAAGTGCCGTTGGCGAAGAAGAAGCCGATAGGTGCGCCCAACTGCGGGAATGATCCGTACAGCGCGCGTTTACGCGGCGGTGCGTTTTCCGTCGCCAGTAACGCCGCGCCGCCCCATTCACCGCCCAGTCCTAAACCCTGACCAAAACGCGCCAGCGCCAGCAGCAGCGGGGCGAAAATACCGATAGTTTCATAGCCCGGCAGCAGGCCAATGACAACCGTCGAGATCCCCATAGTGAGCAGTGAGGCAACCAGCGTGACTTTACGCCCTACGCGATCGCCAAAATGCCCGAACACAGCAGAACCGATAGGCCGTGCCACAAAGGCGATAGCAAAGGTGGCAAGGGACTGCAGCGTTGCCGCGGTCGGATCCCCCTGCGGGAAGAAGATATGGGGGAACACGATCACCGCGGCGGTGGCGTAGATATAGAAGTCGAAGAACTCAATGGCAGTGCCAATGAGTGAGGCGACGACGACTTTATTGCGCGAGTTGACCGGGGTGTGTTCCTGTTCGTTGTCGAGCGTTGTGGCTGTTGCTTGCATAATATTTTCTTATTTTTGGTCGAACGAAAGGCCATATTACGCACAGCAAAAGAGACATTTCAATCTGTAACAAACCTTGCGATCGGTCAAAAACAGAGCAAAAAGGGGATAATTTTTAGGCTGGAGATTTCACTTCCATGAAATGCTTCACATAATTTAAAACTTGGATGATAAAACTGGTTTTTGGTTAAACAAAAGTTACGGGCTGGATTTTAATTCTGATAATGCGCAGAATTTCGACGTAAGCATTAGGTTGGCCGGATAAGCGCAGCGTTATCCGGCAGTAAACAAAGATTAGCGGTGGGTTTTCCCCGGCATACGCGGGTCGTCTTTGTACTCCGCTGTGGCAATCCAGGCAGCGCAAAACAGAGTCAGACGGGCGAAGAAGTAGAAGAACGCCATCAAGCCAAGTACGGAACCAAACGCCGCGCCTGACGGCGATTGCACCAGTGATGGCAGCGTGTACGTCATGATCATTTTGATGACTTCAAACCCCAGTGCTGCGATAAACGTGCCGCGAATGAGCGCTTTTTTGCGCGGTCGGTGACGCGGTAGCCGCCAGAAAATCCAGAAGAACAGCAAGTAGTTGGCGAAAATAGAGATGGTCAGGCCGATCAGCCGCCAGGCGGGCTTCAGCCATTCGATGCCGTCGAGATACAGCGCAGAGATAATCATCTGCTGGGCGGAACCGGCGATGGAGGTAATGGACAGCGTAACAATCAGCGCAATCAGTAAGCCAATCAATGAGACAAAATCACGCAGATATTTGACCCAAATTTTTTCCTGATCCTGTGGGGTCCGCTCCCAGACATCCCGCGACTGGGCACGAATAGCTTCGCGCAGGTTTCCCATCCAGTTAATTCCGGAATAGAGCGCGATGGCAAGACCCACCAGACCGACGGTGGTTCGTTGCTGAACGGCGGTATTGATGGTGTTTTTCAGCGTGGAGGCGAGTGTCGGATCGCTGACGTTGAGCAGGATTTTGCTGAAGATATCCTGCAACAGCGTAGGGTGCGAAGCGAGAATAAAACCCGCGGCGGCAAACGACACCATCAGGATAGGGATCATCGACAGAAACGAGAAGTAGGTAATGGCGGCGCCAAACTGATTTCCCATACGATCGTTAAATCTCTCCGCGGCGCGAATCAGATGGGCAATCATGGGCTGGCGTTGAATTTTATCGGCGAAGGTCAGGGCGGTTTTCAGCGCCTGGTTGGTCTTACCGTTGGTTTCTGTATTTTTACGCTCCAGGGGCTCAATTTTTGGGATTGGTGCGTGCTCAAGTTCCTGAATGGGGCGTTTAATCTCTTTTTCCTGCGTCATCAGGGCAGTAATCCTTGTTCTGTTCATTCTCAGGACAGTATAGCTTGTCAGTCCACATAGTCTTTCATCACGCCGGTCAGCCATTCCATAAACAGATGTACGCGGCGGGAGAGGTTACGGCGATGCGGATAGAGCAATGAAACCGGTAATGGTTCGGCGCGATATTGCGGCAATACTTCAATCAGCGTACCGGCGCGCAGGGCATCACGCACGCCCACGCGCGGTACCTGAATAATGCCCAGACCGGCAAGACATGCCGCATGATACGTTTCGGTACTGTTCACCGTCAGCATGCCGCCGGTTTTAACCCATTTAGCACCGTTGTCTGTCGCCACTTCAAAGCCTTGCGCACGTGTTCCCAAATTGACTGAGTAGTGCACCACCGCATGCGAGGCTAAATCCTCCAGGCTTTCCGGATAACCAAATCGGGCGAGGTATTGCGGGCTGGCGCAGTTAATCTGTGTGAGTTTTCCCAGCGGGCGCGCAATCAGCCCTGAATCTTTCAGCGTTCCCACGCGTACCACACAGTCGAAGCCTTCGCGGATCAAGTCCACCAGGCGGTCGCTGCTGCTAAGTTCGAGCTCAAGCCCTGGATACTGATGCAAGAAGGCCGGTAAGCGGGGCATTACCAGATTTCTCGCCACACCAACCGGCATATCGACGCGCAGCTTGCCGCTGATGCTGGCCGGGTCGTGATGGAATAGCCCATCCAGTTCATCGAGATTGCTCAACAAATCTTTCGCTCGTTCGTAATAGATCATGCCGTCTTGCGTGAGCTGAACGCGGCGGGTTGTGCGGTGCAACAACTGTGTGCCCAGGTGATTTTCCAGGGCCTGGATTTGACGCGATACGCTACCTTTAGGAAGTCCGAGGGTGTCTGCCGCGCGCGAAAAGCTCTCCAGTTCTGCGACGCGGATGAACAACTGCATTGCGTGAATTTTATCCATTCTCATGCCCTATTGTTGTTCTAAATGAAACAGTAATGCGCAGTTAGCGGTATTTATTGTTTTTCTACCACCTAATAAGCTTTGTCTCAATCTTCACAACACCTGAAATGAGGTTTCTTATGACGCAACGTATCGCATTGGTGACCGGCGGCGGCCGTGGACTCGGTAAAAACGCGGCGCTAAAGCTGGCGAGTAAAGGCATTGGTGTCATCCTGACGTGGAACAGCAATGAAAAAGAAGCGCAGCAAGTTGTGGATGAAATTCGCCAATCTGGCGGTAAAGCTGTAGCATTACCGTTGAACGTCGGAAATATTTCCACTTTCCCTCAGTTTGTCAAACAGGTGCAGGAAACCCTACAAACGCACTGGCAAAGCGACACCTTTGATTATTTATTGAACAATGCCGGAGTTGGCATTAACGCGCCTTATCCGGCGTTCACTGAAGCGCAATTTGACCAGCTTTTGGACATCCATTTTAAAGGACCTTTTTTCCTGACACAGAACCTGCTGGCGCTGATCAACAACGGCGGACGCATTCTTAATGTCTCGACCGGATTGTCGCGCTTTGCGCTACCGGGTTACAGCGCTTACGCTGCCATGAAAGGGGCGATGGAGGTGTTAACCCGTTATCAGGCGAAAGAGCTGGGAGAGCGCGGCATTACGGCGAATATTATTGCGCCTGGGGCAATCGAGACGGATTTTAGCGGCGGAAACGTGCGGGATAATGCGCAATTGAATGCCTACATTGCATCGCAGACGGCGCTGGGGCGTGTTGGGTTACCGGATGATATTGGCGACGCCATTGCTGCGTTGCTCAGCGATGAGCTGGCCTGGATGACGGCACAGCGTATCGAAGTCTCTGGCGGGATGTTCCTGTAATTGACTGCCTCTTACTTAGCCTTTTGAGCAATCGAAAACTGGCGCGCCATCAGAGGTCAAAATATAGCTGATGGCGTTTGCCGGTATTATTTGGAATCTGATACCGCGATCGCGGTGCTGAAAGAGATCGGGGATAAACGTTCTGAAGAGTTCATTCTTCTTCGGGAGTGGATTTGTTGCATCAGAAACCATGATCACCTTCCCATTCTCATGTCCGTATGATCATTTAATGCGATATTTTGTTTTGTAACATATTTGTCTGTTATCGTGAGTTCCTTATTTTTAGCTAAGAATATAAACTTTGGATTATTAATATTAGCAATCCAGTTTTGAACATCAAATATTAAGGATTTTCTGAATATTTGATCCCGATTTTGATCCTTTGTGTGATTCTTTGGTTTCAGCTGTAACTATTTATAACGTCTGCTTCTTTCTTCTCCGTCTATCGGTAAAATGGCCTCCGCCAAATGGTGACTTCATATTTTGCCCCTCGGATAATACCCTTCCGCGTGTTAAGGCTAATATCTTATTCAGACGGAGATAAATAATGCAGTTAATAATGTTTGACAGGCAGTCAATATTTATTCATGGAATGAATGTAATTTTGCAAGAGCGTATTCCAGGAGTGAATGTTCAGGGTGTCAGTCAGGCAGATGATCTTTGGCGGACGCTGGAAGACAATCCTGATGCACTGGTAATGCTGGATGGAGATTTTGACGCTGAGTTCTGCCGTAGCTTGCTGCAACAGATAGCAGAGCGCTTTGCGAAGGTAAAAGTGCTGATAACCGCAACGGACTGCCGTAAAAAATGGCTACAGGAAGTCACGCAATTAAACGTGCAGGCCATTATTCCGCGCGATTCTGATGCGGAAACCTTCACGCTGGCACTCAATAGCGTCGCGATAGGTATGATGTTTATCCCCAGAGATTGCATCACAGCGACCGAATGTGGCGGGCAAAATATCAGATTGCTCAGCGCGCGTCAGCGGGAGATTCTGACGATGCTGGCCGCCGGAGAATCTAATAAACAAATTGGTCGATTATTAAATATCAGCACTGGAACGGTAAAAGCCCATCTTGAATCGCTGTATCAGCGCCTGGAGGTAAAAAACCGTACGCAGGCGGCAATGATGCTAAACGACACCCTATAATGGGAAAATATTTCACAGTCAGACTATTTCTGGCTGTGAAATAGCCCCCGGCCAGAATTCAGCAGTGCAAAACCGGCTAATCCCCACGCTGAGCATCCATGCAATTAACGCTTCCTGTTGAAACCGATCTTGTATTTGCGGCATTTCCTTATGGATGAATGCCTCGCAGATATTTATATCCGCGAGCAGCAATGTTTCGGCCTGCATCAGCATAATTGGGGCATCAAAGGATTCATCTGCGGTGATTTCGTGCCCGTAGCCAATGACCCAGATCCCCTTTTTGTCCTGATACTTTTCCAGCGACAGGCCCTGCCATTGCTTAATAAATGCGATACAGGCGGGCGTGAAATGCGTCGAATGCAGCTGCATAATAATCTCTGTACAAAAAGACCTATTTTAAGAAACACACCCCGTTACGCCAGCCGCCATCCAGCCATTTTTTACAGCAAAACGCCTGATGGCGCGGGCGGCTGATATTCCTGTTTTAACAGGCCGAAAATCCAGTCATCATGCCAGGTTTGATGTAGCCAGTAGCTTTCTCGCAGCGTGCCTTCGAGAATGAACCCGACCTTTTCCAGTAGACGCCGTGAGGCATCGTTTCCTGCGGTGACGCAGGCCATCAGTCGGCGTAGTCCTCCGGCGGTAAACGCATAATCGCAAACGGCATGCAGGGATTCAGCGCCATAACCTTTGCCCTGCGCCTCGGGAGTGAGCAGAAAGCCGACCTCGGCACATTCATTTTTATCCTGAATATATCCGGTTACCCCAAGCGGTACGCCCGATGCCTTATCGCACAGGACCAGGCACAGCCAGTGTGGACTGCCGGGAGACCATTCAGGCAAGCGGGAGTCAAAGACTGTCCGTATCTCCTCTTCGGTACGCGAGTCAGCGACAAAGCGCATCACATCTGCGTTCTTCTGTAACGTTAAGAAAAACGCCCAGTCGTCATGTGTGAGCGGGCGGCAGATCAAACGCGAGGTTTTCAGTACAGGCACAGGCTTATCTCCAGAATAATTTTCAATGATTGTGCGGAAGTCACTGTAAAACATATTTATTTGCTATATGAATGTGTTTTAGTCTATGGCGGCACAGCGCTGCATTTAAAAAAGATAACTACACACCATTGTGAGGCCGCACTTTTTGGGTCCTTTTAGGGAAGATAATGACCAATAGCGCGTTACAGGCGACATGTACACCATTCGAACATTGTTTGGGGATAATCCGGCAAGCCTCGGTAGAAATTTTGCTGATGCTTGGCGTGCGCGTCGCAGAGGGTAAAGATCCACGCTGGTTTCTCGAGCAGCTTGACCAGGCGCGATTGAATCTGGGAGGTTGGGGTGTTGTCGCCAGGCGGTTGCAGATGAATGACGCGCAATTGAGTCAGTTCACGTTGCGGCTACGCCATCTTCAGCAGAGCGTGCCGCAATATGAAAATGGCCAGGACGTCAGTGAAAACCAGCTGATTTCTGCGCTGCGCTTTGTCGCTTCTCTGGAACAGTTGCGCCAGCAACAGCCCCTCCTGAAGTATCCAACCGAGATTGAACGTGCAGAGCCGGATGCGCAGATGCGGGCGCAGCGTCAGCTTCGCGCAATAGAATTAACCCTCAAATCGCTGATTGCGCGGGTATGGCCGGATCAACATCCGCTCAACAGCTTCCTGAAACAGCACTTTGGCGGTGAACGTCTGCGTCGCTGGTTAAAGCTGGGGGAAAGTCGGGATGCGCTGGACGGCATGATGTTTAGCGAACTGGCGCTGATGGTTGTCGATAAGAAGTTATTCGTTCGGCATTTTAGCGAGATTTTTAACGATACCTCGGTGCTCATGTCGTTTGTTGAGCCACGTATCACGCTGAGGATGTTCCTGGATGACTGCCGCCTGGCCCGTAACTGCGTTATCGCGCAGCAGCCGCTAACCTCAGTACAACTGCTGTTGCTGGATTGCCAGTACCGACAGATTACTCACCCTGTGCAGCGGGCATTTGAAGAACGGCGTACGCGCATTAATCCTGCGTCGTATCTGGCGTCCGATGAGGCGACGGTTCGCCAGTTTTGGGAAAACGCAAAGCAAAAAGACGAGCAGGCAGGGGGCGATAAACAGGAAATCGCAGACAGTATCGATCCGCCGGAGAAGCGGGCCAGGCGCACGGCGGAAGAACGTGAACAGCTGATTTCCGGCATGTTGTGGGTAGCGGTCGGTGTGATGGTGCTGGTGATTTCGCTGGGCGCGTTCTGGTTATTCACTTCGCCAGCGCCACAAGCGTCTTCCGGGCTATCCGTTGAAATCGTGCAGGAGGAGCCACGGCGTGATGCCCCTGGTGCGCGGGAGTCGGTGACCCGAATGGGCATCACCTGGGATGCCTTTAACATGCGCGCGGCTATCGAGCGCAACGACACCCGTGTGACGTCACTTTTCCTACAGGGCGGGATGGACTGGAAGCTGGCGTGGACGGAGCAGGCATTCTCGGCAGGCAATACCGAGGTGTTGAGGCTGCTGCTGCGTTACCCTTCGCAGATGAGTGAGAGTAAGCCATGTCGGCAGTTTATGACCACGGTCAGCCATGCGATGGCGAATGGGGCGTCACTCACATCGCTGCATAAAAGCTATCTGCAAAGTTTTTGTTCGGTGCCGGCGGTTGTCGCGCGTCAGCAGTATGACCTTGAACAGGCCGAGCTACGCGTTCGCGCGCAGCCAAGCCCAGAGAACAAGAAATGGCAGAAAATTCACGCCGAACTGTACGATGCGATTAACTGACCGTCTGATAATTCAGACCGTCAGCTGCTAGGGTTCGCCATACAGACCGATGAGTCGGCGCACCACGCCATTGGTCCAGCCAAAGCCGTCCTGCAACGGATATTCTCCGCCGCCGCCTTCGCGCGGCGCGGCGTCGGCGATGTGGTATTTTTCGATAAGCTTGTGGTGTTCCTGATAAAAGAGATTCACCGTTTTCAACCAGTTACGGGCGATTTCATCCCCTAGATGGTCGTCGCCGTAAAGTTTGAAACCTTGGATCGCCATCCACTGCAGCGGCGCCCAGCCGTTGGGTTTATCCCATTGCTCACCCGTTTCATGCTCCGTGGCTAAAATCCCTCCGGGGGTTAGCAGGCGACTGCGGACCGCATTGGCAAGTCGGTCGGCTTGTTCATGTGTTGCCATGCCGACATACAGCGGCACAATACTGGCGGCAGAGAACAGGGCCATTTGTTCGCGCCGCCAGTCGTAATCGCGATAGCAGCCGTTTTCATCGTCCCAGAGATAGCGATTCACCGCATCGCGGCGGTCATTGGCTTTCTGGCGAAACTGCGCTTCAGTATCTTTGTCGCCTTTCAGTGCGGAAATATTGGCGATAGTGCTTTCCAGCTTGTAGAGGAACGCGTTCAGGTCAATAGGGATGAACTGAGTGGTGCGTATGCTGGCAAGACGGCCTGCATCGCGTAGCCAGCGCGAGGAGTAATCCCAGCCGGAGGCCGCGCCCGCGCGCAAATCCCGATACACTTCATTGGGTGGGCGACCCGAATGCTTGGCGGTCTCGACGTCTTCAAGCCACGACTCATCGCGCGGCGTATCACGATCGTCCCAATAGCGGTTGAGCAGGGAGCCGTCCGACATTCTGATCACGTGGCGGTAGGCCTGGTTGAGTACCAGGGAATCTGCGCCATCCATCCAGAACGCGTACTCCATTTTTAGATGATCAAGGTAACGACGTGCGCCGCGTACGCCATCCTCTTCAAACAGTTCGACCATTAGCGCAAAGACTGGCGGCTGCGAGCGACTCAGGTAGTAAGTACGGTTACCGTTCGGGATGTGACCATAGTTTTCAATCATCCAGGCAAAGTTATCCGCCATACATTTCAGCAGATCTTCGCGACCGCTCTCCGCCAGACCCAGCATGGTGAAGTAGGAATCCCAGTAGTAGGTTTCACTAAAACGCCCGCCGGGCACAATATATGACTGCGGTAACGCCAGCAGCGAGGACCAGGGAATGTGATCCTGTGGTTCGCGCGTCAGCACCGGCCACAGTTGATCGATATGCTCTTTCAGCGAATTTTCCGGGTCAGAAACATATTCACTGGAGGGCGTTTCCGGGAGCCAGAAGTGGTTCTCGACGAAGCGTCGCAGATCAAAGTCGCGGTGGCGTTTAACCTTGCGATAGCGGATCAAAATATCCAGCGGATCCATTTTCGGTGCACAGTCGGGGAAGGTTTTGCTATCGGCAAACAGTTTCGACGACTGAACGTGTTCGAACAGCTCGAGGTAACGATCGGCGGGAGTTAACGCATCTGAGGCGGGTAACCCTTCAATCATCTCCGGTTCAGGCTCTGCCTCAATCATTTCATCCAGCTTTAACTCGCACGGATCCATTTCATAAAGCAGATCGATGTCGATCGTCATTTCTTCAGAAGGGGCGTGGGGTAGTTTCTGGTTGAGCATAATGCGAAAGACCTCCGATGGACGTTGAAAGATTAAGGCTATTGCCCGCTCGTCAATTAAGCGTAGACATTCGCTTCGGTATCTGGTGAGTAAAGCGTGCGGTCGATCACACTTTAGTGTTGCGCAATATCCAAAAAATAAATCTATCCCAATGAAAATAATGAATAATTCCGAATTCTGCGCAACCTGAAGATATTCCATTTTCAGAACATTCGATTGCAACGAGGTGTGAACACAACCTGGTAACGTTTAACTCTATAATAGGCACAGGCTATTCTATCGATAGTTCTCCTCCATGTAATTGCTTGATACTTATCAAAATAGTAATCCCCTCATTTCCTATGATGGTCAGGTCTGACAAAGACTGTCTATTAATTATTCTAATTTTCTGGGTCACAATAACTCACAACGGTGAGGGTAAAATAATGAAAATCATTACCCGTCTTACCGTGATTGCCATAGCTGGCGTCGCGATTTGTTATTTTGGATTATCCGGTTATGTGTGGTATCACGATAATCAACGGAGTAAACAGGCTGATGTTCAGGCCTCTACGCTGGAAGAAAATAATAAAGTACTAGGGTTCTTACGTGAAAAAGGATGCGATTATTGTCACACTCCTTCGGCTGAATTACCTTTCTATTCTTCTTTTCCCGTCGCTAAGCAGTTGATGAATTACGATATTCAACTGGGATACAAATCATTCAATCTGGAGGCCGTTCGTGCGGCGCTGGTCGCGGATAAACCCGTTTCGCAAAGCGATCTGAATAAAATTGAGTGGGTGATGCAATACGAGACCATGCCGCCGACGCGTTATACCGCACTGCACTGGGCTGGCAAGGTAAGCGATACGGAGCGAGCAGAGATCCTGGGCTGGATTGCGAAACAGCGTGAGCAGTACTACGCCAGTAACGATACTGCCACGCAGCATCGTAATGAACCTGTACAGCCGATACCGGAAAGCATCCCGACCGATGCCCGCAAAGTAGCGCTTGGTTTTACGCTTTACCATGACCCGCGTATTTCCGGCGATAGCACGATTTCTTGCGCGCACTGTCACGCCCTGAATGCGGGCGGCGTGGATGGCCGGAAAACGTCAATCGGTGTAGGCGGCGCGGTTGGCCCTATCAATGCGCCAACGGTATTTAACTCGGTCTTTAACGTTGAGCAATTCTGGGATGGCCGTGCGCCAACATTGCAGGCGCAGGCCGGTGGTCCACCGTTGAACCCTATCGAAATGGCGTCTAAATCCTGGGATGAAATTATCCAGAAACTGGACAAGGATCCGCAACTTAAGCAAGAGTTCATTGCCGTTTATCCGCAGGGATTCAGTGGGGATAATATTACCGATGCGATTGCTGAGTTTGAGAAAACGCTGATTACGCCAAATTCGCCGTTTGATAAATGGCTGCGTGGTGATGAAGCGGCCTTAACCGCTCAGCAAAAACATGGCTATCAGTTGTTTAAAGATAATAAGTGCGCGACCTGTCATGGCGGTATTATTTTAGGCGGACGTTCATTTGAGCCATTGGGTCTGAAAAAGGACTTTAATTTCGGCGAGGTCACTGCTGCAGATATTGGCCGCATGAACGTCACCAATGAATTACGTGACAAGCTGCGTCAGAAAGTCCCTGGATTGCGTAACGTTGCGCTGACTGCGCCTTATTTCCATCGCGGTGATGTGCCTACGCTCGACGGCGCGGTAAAACTGATGCTGCGTTATCAGGTGGGTAAAGAACTGCCGCAGGAAGATATCGACGATATCGTAGCATTCCTCGAAAGCCTTAATGGGGTATATACACCGTATATGCAGGGTAAATAAGAGAAAACCGGATGGCAAAGTGCCATCCGGTTTTTTATTGATTAACGCATGGTCACGAACTCTTCAGATGCCGTTGGGTGAATGGCAACGGTGTTATCAAAGTCTTTCTTGGTTGCGCCCATTTTCAGAGCGACCGCGAAGCCTTGCAGCATTTCATCCATCCCAAAACCAATGCCGTGAATACCGACAATCTTCTCTTCCGGGCCGACGCAAACCAGCTTCATGCGGCACGGCTGACGGTGGGTGGTGACAGCGGTATACATCGCGGTAAACGATGATTTATACACTTTCACCTGATCATCGCCGTGCTGTTCGCGAGCCTGCTGCTCGGTCAGGCCCACGGTACCAATAGGCGGATGGCTGAAGACCACGGTCGGGATGTTGCTGTAGTCCAGATGTTCGTCCGGCTTATTGTTAAACAGACGCTCGGACAGACGACGGCCCGCGGCAACGGCAACCGGCGTCAGCTCAACGGCCCCGGTGTTATCGCCGACGGCATAAATACCCGGCACGCTGGTGTTCTGGAATTTATCAACGACGATGTAGCCTTTTTCGTTGGTTTTCACGCCAGTAACCGCCAGGTTGAAGTTGTCGGTGGCAGGTTCACGACCGATCGCCCAAATCAGGCAATCTACCGTTTCGCTACGACCATCTTCCAGTTGCAGGGTCAGGCTACCATCAGCGTTTTTAACGACCGCTTTTGGAATCGCGTGAGTATGCAGAGTCGGGCCTTCGGCGTTCATCACCTCAACGAGCGTGTCGACGATCATCGGGTCGAAGCTGCGCAGCGGCGCGTGTTTACGCACGAACAGATGCGTTTGTGCGCCCAGACCGTTAATTACGCCCGCCAGTTCAACGGCGATGTAGCCTGCGCCAACAACGGCCACGCGTTTTGGCAGCGCGGGCAGCTCAAAGAAACCGTCGGAGTCGATACCGTATTCCACACCCGGAATGCTCGGATGGCTCGGGCGACCACCGGTAGCAATCAAAATATGATCGGCAGTAATGGTTTCACCGTTCACTTCAATGGTTTTGGCATCCACAAAGCGGGCAAAGCCTTTAATCACATCGACATTATTTTTGCCCAGCACGTTGTCGTACGAGGTATGAATGCGATCAATATAAGCGGTACGCGTGGCGATCAGTTTATCCCAATCGAACTTATTGATGGTGGTGTCGAAACCGTAATCCGGCCCGTACATGTGGATTGCTTCGCGGACCTGTGCGGCATGCCACATCACTTTTTTCGGTACGCAGCCAACGTTAACGCAGGTGCCGCCTAGCTCTTTAGCTTCAATCAGCGCGCATTTCTGGCCGTACATTGCTGCACGGTTAATGGAGGCAATGCCACCGCTGCCGCCGCCAATAGCGATGTAATCATAGTGCTTGGTCATGACCGCTCCTTCATGTTCATTGTAGGGCGGAGAAGCGTTACGCCATCCGCCAAAATATTCGCGATTGTATACCTGAAATTAAAAGGTTCCACCGATGACTGCGATTACTCCGGCACGATCCAGCTTACCGACGTATGACCGGTTCCTGCCGGAACCAGTTTGCTGTGCAACCACGGCAGGACACTGTTCATCTGCTGCTCCAGCTTCCACGGCGGGTTTATTACAATCATACCGGACGCCGTCATGCCGCGCTGATCGCTGTCCGGACGCACCGCCAGCTCAATCTGCAGAATTTTGCGGATACCGGTGTCTTCCAGGTCGTGGATCATGCGTTTGATTTGCTGGCGCAGAACTACCGGATACCACAGCGCATAGGTGCCGGTTGCGAAACGCTTATAGCCTTCGTTAATACCGGTCACCACCGCCTGGTAGTCGCTTTTGATTTCGTAGGGGGGATCGATAAGGATCAGCCCGCGACGGGAAACCGGCGGTAATTTTGCTTTTAGCTGCTGATAACCATCGGCTTTGGCCACGCGTGCGCGCTCATCTTTCTGGAATTCGCCGCGCAGCAAAGGAAAGTCGCTCGGGTGCAGTTCCGTTAATTGCAGGCTGTCCTGTTCTCGCAGCAGCTGGCGAGCAATTAACGGAGAGCCGGGGTAATAGCGCAACTGGCCGCTACGGTTGAAGTGCTTCACCACGCCAATGTAGGGTTCCAGTTCGGCAGGCAAATCGTCCTGCTGCCAGATACGGGCGATCCCTTCCAGATATTCACCGGTACGTTCGGCATGCTCACTGCTCAGCTGATAACGGCCTGCGCCAGCATGGGTATCCAAATAGAGAAACGGTTTTTCTTTCTCTTTAAGCGATTCGATGATCAGGCTCTGGACGGTGTGTTTAAGGACGTCGGCGTGGTTGCCAGCGTGATAACTGTGGCGATAACTCAGCATGGGTAAACGTGTTCCAGGTTATAAACGTAGGCCCGAAAACAGCGCAATATCGGGCGAAAATAAAGCGTATCGCCACAGTATACAGAAAAGTCGTCACTGCCGCGAAAGCGCAACGCCTGGCATTGAAATCCTCTACACTTAACCCCATTGTACAAATTAATATGCACAGCGCCGGATACGCGCTTCATTCACTCTTTTCAACAGGACCGCGCTAATGACCAATCCATTGCTGACCCCCTTCGAACTGCCGCCGTTTTCTAAAATTCAGCCTGAGCACGTTGTGCCTGCCGTTACTAAGGCGCTGAACGATTGCCGCGAAAACGTTGAGCGAGTGGTTGCGCAGGGCGCGCCGTACACCTGGGAAAATCTTTGCCAGCCGTTGGCGGAAGTTGACGATGTGCTGGGGCGTATTTTCTCTCCGGTTAGCCACCTGAACTCGGTGAAGAATAGCCCGGAATTGCGCGAAGCCTACGAACAAACGCTGCCGCTGCTGTCTGAATACAGCACCTGGGTTGGGCAACATGAAGGTCTGTACAAAGCGTACCGCGACCTGCGTGACGGCGATCATTACGCCACCCTGAACACCGCACAGAAAAAAGCGGTCGATAACGCGCTGCGCGATTTTGAGCTTTCTGGTATTGGTCTGCCGAAGGAAAAACAGCTGCGCTATGGTGAGATTGCCACCCGCCTGTCTGAGCTGGGCAATCTCTACAGCAATAACGTCCTCGATGCCACGATGGGCTGGACTAAGCTGGTGACTGATGAAGCGGAACTCTCCGGCATGCCGGAAAGCGCGCTGGCGGCTGCAAAAGCCCAGGCTGATGCTAAACAGCAGGAAGGCTACCTGTTAACGCTGGATATCCCAAGCTACCTGCCGGTGATGACCTACTGTGATAACCAGGGGCTGCGTGAGGAGATGTATCGCGCTTACTCCACTCGCGCGTCTGATCAGGGGCCAAACGCTGGTAAATGGGACAACAGCCCGATAATGGAAGAGATCCTCGCGCTGCGCCACGAGCTGGCACAGCTGCTGGGCTTTGAAAGCTACGCTTTTAAATCTCTGTCCACCAAAATGGCGGAAAACCCGCAGCAGGTACTCGACTTCCTGACGGGCCTGGCGAAACGCGCCCGTCCTCAGGGCGAGAAAGAGCTGGCTCAACTGCGCGCCTTCGCGAAAGCGGAATTTGGTGTCGATGAGCTGCAGCCGTGGGATATCGCTTACTACAGCGAGAAACAAAAACAGCACCTCTATAGCATCAGCGACGAGCAGCTGCGTCCATACTTCCCGGAAAACAAAGCCGTTAACGGCCTGTTTGAAGTGGTTAAACGTATTTACGGCATTACCGCTAAAGAGCGCACTGATGTTGATGTCTGGCACCCGGAAGTACGTTTCTTCGAACTGTATGACGAAAACAACGAACTGCGCGGCAGTTTCTATCTTGACCTGTATGCCCGTGAACATAAACGTGGCGGGGCGTGGATGGACGACTGCGTCGGCCAGATGCGTAAAGCCGACGGTACGCTGCAAAAGCCTGTTGCCTACCTGACCTGTAACTTTAACCGCCCGGTGAACGGCAAACCCGCGCTGTTTACCCACGATGAAGTGATCACCCTGTTCCACGAGTTCGGCCACGGTCTGCACCATATGCTGACCCGTATCGAAACCGCCGGTGTTTCAGGTATCAACGGCGTGCCGTGGGATGCGGTCGAACTGCCGAGCCAGTTTATGGAAAACTGGTGCTGGGAGCCCGAAGCGCTGGCATTTATCTCTGGTCACTTTGAGACCGGTGAGCCGCTGCCCAAGGAGTTGCTGGATAAAATGCTGGCGGCGAAAAATTACCAGGCGGCGCTGTTTATTCTGCGTCAACTGGAGTTTGGCCTGTTTGATTTCCGTCTGCATGCGGAGTTTAACCCACAGCAAGGGGCGAAAATCCTCGAAACGCTGGCGGAAATTAAAAAGCAGGTCGCCGTGGTGCCGGGACCAACGTGGGGCCGCTTCCCGCATGCCTTCAGCCACATTTTTGCTGGTGGCTATGCGGCGGGTTACTACAGCTACCTGTGGGCCGACGTGCTGGCGGCGGATGCATTCTCTCGCTTTGAAGATGAAGGGATTTTCAACCGTCAAACCGGACAATCGTTCCTCGATAACATTCTCACCCGTGGTGGTTCTGAAGAGCCGATGGAACTGTTCAAGCGCTTCCGTGGCCGTGAGCCGCAACTGGATGCAATGCTGGAGCATTACGGGATTAAAGGCTGATTATTCACGTGAAAATCTGCTTAGTAGATGAAACAGGCGCCGGAGACGGCGCCTTATCTGTTCTTGCCGCCCGCTGGAATCTTACGCACGATGAAGATAACCTGATGGCGCTGGTGATGACACCGGAACATCTGGAACTGCGCAAACGTGATGAGCCCAAACTCGGCGGTATCTTCGTGGATTTCGTTGGCGGTGCGATGGCCCATCGGCGCAAATTTGGCGGTGGTCGCGGCGAAGCAGTGGCGAAGGCGGTTGGCATCAAAGGCGATTACCTGCCGGATGTGGTTGATGCGACTGCAGGGCTGGGGCGCGATGCGTTTGTGCTGGCCTCAGTAGGCTGCCGCGTGCGAATGCTGGAACGTAACCCGGTCGTGGCGGCGCTGTTGGATGATGGCCTGGCGCGAGGGTATGCTGACCCGGAAATCGGTCCGTGGCTGCAGGAACGTTTGCAACTGATCCACGCCTCAAGCCTGACGGCGTTAACCGATATCACGCCGCGTCCGCAGGTGGTGTACCTCGACCCGATGTTCCCGCATAAGCAGAAAAGCGCGCTGGTGAAAAAAGAGATGCGGGTGTTTCAGTCGTTGGTGGGGCCGGACCTGGATGCGGATGGGCTGCTGGAGCCTGCGCGTCAGCTAGCCACTAAACGTGTGGTAGTGAAGCGCCCGGATTACGCACCGCCGCTGGCGAATGTCGCCACGCCGAACGCGGTAGTTACGAAAGGGCATCGGTTTGATATTTACGCGGGGACTCCTGAATAGCTTTTCCACTTAACTCGATCATGGGTGGTGGTCATCATAATGCTCCCAAATCTTCGGATGTTGGCGCTTATTTAAAAATAAGCGCCAATGATATTAGCTTATTCACCTAAACCATTTTCGATTTCGGCGCTAAGTTTTTGTAATGCAATTTGGGCATCTTCACCCAGGAATACGATATTGACTTCATGGCCTTTTTTTATACCCAGGGACATGAGAGCCATTAGACTCTTTGCATTTACGTATTTATCACTTCTTGCAAGATTTGCGATCTTAACTTCACATTTAAAGGGTTTTAATGTCGCAACCAGGTTTGCTCCTGGACGAGCATGAAGACCATGCTCATTTTTTATGATGAAACGAGCATTGCAATTGGCATCAGGCATCATAATTAACACTGTGTCGTTGGAATTAAATTTTCAGCATCCAGCGCTAAATATTGCTGTGCAACATTAAGCGTCACGGGGTGATTTTTAGGGAAGGTGCGAATAAGCGGGGAAATTCTTCTCGGCTGACTCAGTCATTTCATTTCTTCATGTTTGAGCCGATTTTTTCTCCCGTAAATGCCTTGAATCAGCCTATTTAGACCGTTTCTTCGCCATTTAAGGCGTTATCCCCAGTTTTTAGTGAGATCTCTCCCACTGACGTATCATTTGGTCCGCCCGAAACAGGTTGGCCAGCGTGAATAACATCGCCAGTTGGTTATCGTTTTTCAGCAACCCCTTGTATCTGGCTTTCACGAAGCCGAACTGTCGCTTGATGATGCGAAATGGGTGCTCCACCTTGGCCCGGATGCTGGCTTTCATGTATTCGATGTTGATGGCCGTTTTGTTCTTGCGTGGATGCTGTTTCAAGGTTCTTACCTTGCCGGGGCGCTCGGCGATCAGCCAGTCCACATCCACCTCGGCCAGCTCCTCGCGCTGTGGCGCCCCTTGGTAGCCGGCATCGGCTGAGACAAATTGCTCCTCTCCATGCAGCAGATTACCCAGCTGATTGAGGTCATGCTCGTTGGCCGCGGTGGTGACCAGGCTGTGGGTCAGGCCACTCTTGGCATCGACACCAATGTGGGCCTTCATGCCAAAGTGCCACTGATTGCCTTTCTTGGTCTGATGCATCTCCGGATCGCGTTGCTGCTCTTTGTTCTTGGTCGAGCTGGGTGCCTCAATGATGGTGGCATCGACCAAGGTGCCTCGAGTCATCATGACGCCTGCTTCGGCCAGCCAGCGATTGATGGTCTTGAACAATTGGCGGGCCAGTTGATGCTGCTCCAGCAGGTGGCGGAAATTCATGATGGTGGTGCGGTCCGGCAAGGCGCTATCCAGGGATAACCGGGCAAACAGACGCATGGAGGCGATTTCGTACAGAGCATCTTCCATCGCGCCATCGCTCAGGTTGTACCAATGCTGCATGCAGTGAATGCGTAGCATGGTTTCCAGCGGATAAGGTCGCCGGCCATTACCAGCCTTGGGGTAAAACGGCTCGATGACTTCCACCATGTTTTGCCATGGCAGAATCTGCTCCATGCGGGACAAGAAAATCTCTTTTCTGGTCTGACGGCGCTTACTGCTGAATTCACTGTCGGCGAAGGTAAGTTGATGACTCATGATGAACCCTGTTCCATGGCTCCAGATGACAAACATGATCTCATATCAGGGACTTGTTCGCACCTTCCTTAGGTAAGCCAATGATTTCGGCAGCGGTAGTCAGCAATCCCATTCGTTGCATTTTCTGTTGCAGTTTGACAGAGGCTTGATCGTCTTCGGCATAATAAGCAAGGCCGCAAGCGATCGCTTTTGTGAGGGGGGTGTAATCGAGGTCGTGTTTAAGACAAAGTTGCACTACACCCATTAAGCGATCCTGATAAGCCAATTTCCGAATAGGATCATAGGCGACACGATGAATCGAATCCGGGAGTTCGTTTTTAGCTTTAGGTAAGTACTCCAGATCTTTTAATGCTTCACGCGTGATTTGTGGGTATTCGGTCATTACCGCAGTAATTGTGACATCGTGTACCGCATTGGCCAAATCTGAAACCTGAGGATCGGCTGAGGCATCAGGAATGGTTTTGTAACCTTTCAGATGTCCATACCAGGCGGTAGTAGCGTGAGGGCCATTGATGGAAAATACTTTGATGTCTTTAAGCATTTCCAGATGTTCGCGTGGCTCTAGCCATTCCACACCACTGATGTCGTTATAAAGAGGAGTTTGAATGATCAATGAGGCAACGGCGGTGCTGTCTATCTGGGTTGCGTAGTGCGTTTTGGCATCGGTGGAGCGTCTGACAATTGAGTCGCGGATCGCTACGTGGGTGTCGAACCATTGACGCGCTTCAGCAGATGGGATTGCGTCACGGTACCAGCCTTCAATATCTTTAATAATATGATTTTTATTTGTCAGGCAAATTAATGACATTTTTTTGTTTGGGTCAATATGATATTGATGCTCAAAACATTTGCCAAGATACTGAGCGGATTCTGCAAAATCCTCTGGATAAAGTGGACACATAATGACAGACGACTCAAGAAAGTCATTCATGACAGAATAGTTGTCATCGGTCAAAAAAGCATTAAAGTTGGTGATCTCGTGTAAAATGATGTCATCAGTACGAAAAACCT
This sequence comes from Citrobacter sp. RHBSTW-00017, assembly GCF_013797615.1. Lineage (NCBI taxonomy): Bacteria > Pseudomonadati > Pseudomonadota > Gammaproteobacteria > Enterobacterales > Enterobacteriaceae > Citrobacter > Citrobacter sp. RHBSTW-00017. The sequence continues at coordinate 232,573 of NZ_CP056899.1, forward strand.
GAACGGTATATTTGTTTTCACGGTTCAGTTCATCAATAACTCTTTGGTCTTTATCCAGAAATGTTATATCCCAGCCAGCATTGTCAAATGTTTCGCCCACAAAGCCTTTACCAAGGCGGCCAGCGCCTATAATTAATACGCGTTTCATTATAACTCCTCATATTATTAGATATCCTTGCTCGTGAATATATGATTTATATCCTTGAGTGAGGACACCACGAAATTAGATCTGGTCTCAAGTTTTTCTTCGGTTACAAGAATGGCAACTTCATTAGAGACTTCAGCCATTTTTTGTTTGGTATAACACTCATCCAGATCGGGAATAGTTACACCGACTTCACTGTCAACATGCGCAACACCCATAAAGTATATATCCGGGCGAATAGCATTTAATTCGCGAATAGTTTCAGCACCAATTAAAACCAAAGAGTTTTTATAAAGCCTGCCCCCTAATCCTATAACCTCTACATTCTTGTAATCACTTAATAAATGCAGAATAGGGATGTTATTAGAAACAACAGTGCATTTTAAATCTTTGGGTATTAGCTTTATGAGTTCGTAGTTAGTTGTTCCTCCGTCAATTAAAATGACGCTATTTTCTTTAATTAAATGTACGGCTTTCTTTGCCAGCTTTACTTTCTCATTGGTGTTCAGATCCTGCCGGACATTAAACTCAGTGATGGCAGGCCCGACGCGTATTGCGCCACTATGAACACGATGAATTACTCCTTGATTCGCAAGCTCATTTAAGTCGCGTCTTATGGTGTCCTCAGAAACCTTAAGACGCTCACTTAATTTACTGACAACAATCTTTTTCTCTTTCTCAAGTATTTGAAGAATAATATCTTGTCTTGCCGCTTTCATCGTAATGACTCATTTTATTCAGAGAATAATGAGTATATCTTAGATGTTTAGTACTTGTAAAATATATTCTATAGAGTTAGCGGTTCGTAATGCCTGAACATTCTTTTCTTCAATGCAAATTAAGGCGATTTTATTTAACAAGTCCATATGTTCGCCTTCTTTACCCGCGATACCTATGGTTATATAGGCAGTATTTCCATCACCAAAGTCTATACCGTCAGGAAACTGTACTAAAGAAATGCCTGACTTAATGATTTCGCAATCTGAACCATCCGTACCATGTGGTATTGCTAAACCATTGCCTAAATAAGTTGAAACAATCTCCTCTCTGAGTTTCATTCTCTGAACGTATTTATCTGTCACATAGCCATTCATTTTCAGAATATTTCCAGTAAGGGTTATAGCTTCAAATTTATCGTTGGCATGTGCATTAAGAATAATGTTCTCGGGGATAAAGATGTCACTCATGCTGGCACCTCTTCATGGTTTTCATGATTATGCGATTTTATAAACGCAACTGTTTCGTCATAATCACTCAACTTAATAAAGTTATTAACGGTCATAAACACAGTATCGGTGTTTTCACAGCTTAATTTTGCGCGCTCAAGGAGCCCAGATAAAGTAATTACCATATCGTAGTCTCTACCCACTCGGTTTGCTGAATCGTTAATAACCTTAATATAGCCGAGCCCTTCTTCTTGTAGTCGTTTACGTAGAACAGAAGCGCCCATTGCGCTAGAACCCATCCCGGAATCACATGCGACCAATATACGTTGCACCTTTTTTACGCTGGTATTGGATAAGCCTGGGACAAAATCAGCCACAGATTTAACCTGACGCCCGCCGACAGTCACTGGGCTTTCATCATCATCTTCTGAACCGGGGCTGATTTTAAGTATTAACCAGCCCAGCGCGCATGACACGATAAATCCTGCGCTGATGGACACCAGATTGGCAACGATGGCGCTTTTCGGCGTCATCATGGCGATAGCGATTAAACTGCCTGGAGATGCAACGCCGATCAACCCGCCTTCCATGATGACTTGTAAGAATAAGGAGACGGCAAGTCCTCCCATTGTGGCGAATACCAGTAATGGATTTGCCAGCACAAACGGAAAATAGACTTCACCGATCCCCGCTATACCTGCAATAAACATCGCCATCGGTGCTGTTTTCTTCGCGCGTCCACGTCCAAACAGGGCTATCGCCATTAATGTTCCGAGCAGTGGGCCATTATTGGTATCTACCAGGAACATGATTGATTTACCCAGTTCGGGAACCTGGGCGAAACCAATTGGTGCGAGAATGCCGTGGTTAACCACATTATTCAGGAACAGAACCTGAGCGGGCGCCATAAACACTGACAGTAAAGGGAGTAAATTATTGCTGGTACACCAGTTTACCCCTGACGTGATAATGACAATCAGCAGGCGGATAACCGGCCCAACGGTCATATAGGCGAAAATAGCGCATATCAGGCCAATAATTCCGAGACTGAAATTATTGACGAACATTTCAAATCCCGGCTTAATTTTGTCCTGCACTTTTTGGTCAAATTTCTTCAACAGCCAGGAAGAGAGTGGCCCCATGACCATCGCCCCACTGATCATCGTGATTTCTGACCCGACGATAACGCCCATTGTCGCGAATGCAGCAATGACCCCTCCACGTTGACCGTGGATGTTATATCCTGCGGTATAGCCAATCAGTAATGGAAAAAGGTAATTCAGAATTGGGCCAACCATTTCACCTAATTTTTCATTAGGGAACCAGCCATTAGGGATAAAGATGGCGGCCATTAAACCCCATCCCACAAACGCTCCCAGATTCGGCATAACCATGCCGCTCATAACTCCACCAAACTTTCTAATTTTTGCTAACGCAGGGCTATTGGCAATTCGACTGTTCCCCATGGTCGGCTCCATTCTTATATTGATGAGTGATTAATGATGCGATTTACCGCCGGTAATATTGATTACGGACCCGGTGATATAAGAAGAATGATCGGAAACCAGGAAAGAGATCAGGTCGGCAATCTCTTCAAGTTTCCCCGGACGACCAAGAGGAATAATGCCTTTATAGTCTTTATGAACATGATTTGGATCGGTTCCTCGTGTGTAAGCCAGCGCCCGGAAATTGGCTTCGCTGTTCATTGGCGTTGGTACATTGATGGCTGGCTCAACGCTAACAACGCGCACATTGTGGGGGCCCAACTCTTTCGCCCATGAAAATGTGAAGGCGTTAACGGCGGCTTTCGTTGCGGAATAGCAGCTCTGCCCGCGTGAACCCTGAACACCAGCTTCAGAAGTCATATTGATAATGACGCCGGATTCTTGTTCGACCATCTGGCGCCCAATGGACTGCGATACCAGAAAAACAGCTTTCTGGTTAACGTTGACCATAAAGTCGAAATCATCTTCGCTCAGTTCATATTCTGGTTTTTCCTTAAATACATCGACTAACAGGCGTGGACGGCTGACACCAGCATTGTTGACTAAACCGTCTATATGACCAAACCTCTTTACCACTGAGGCCGTGAGCTGCTCAACTTCTGTTTTTTTGGTCACATCGCATTTGATGAAGATGATGTCGTCGAACTGGCTGAAGTTTTTATTGGGTGATAAATCGGCATAAACCACGGTTGCACCGTTGGCGTAGAGATTCTCAACCATTTTTTCACCCAGGCCCATACTGCCACCCGTCACGACCACGACTTTACCGGAAAGATCCAACCACTTTGTTGCTTGATCCATTTACGTTCTCCCACATTTCACGATTGACTGACAGCAGCTGCCCTGGCATTTGACATTCGATGCCCGCAGCATATTGTTTACATATTGATGCGGTTTTTTGCGTGTTTATAATCTATGCGCAGAAAAACGCATTGCCTATGAAGATCGTTGATTTTTGCGATGCTAATCACGGGATATATTTTAAATTCTTTTAATTCAGTTATTTGTTTTTATTTCTTGTGTTTTGCGTAAAGGATCGCATTTGTGGTGTGTACGATTGTTAATCGATTCATTAATGCGTTTATTTGCGCGTTTTCTTTTTTAATGCGTCTTTATGCGTGATTAAAATTGAGGGGAATAATTGATAAAGAAGCATGTATATAACTGATGGGGCATTGCTGGGGAGGTTGTTTGGCACTGGCGACTTCCTGACAGAGTGATTGTCCGTCAGGAAGACTATGTTTACTGGAGGTTAGACAAACGGTGCGTATGGGTCAGCCATCTCAAATGCGACTGCTCTTTCCGCTTTCGGCGGATAAATCAGTTCACTGACAATCGATACTTTCAGTTTCTTCGCTTCTGCGCGAGTGAGTTTGACCTGCTGATCCCATCCTTCGGTATACACCGCGCCCCACGCGCCGAGATCCAGACAGGTGACGTACATCTCCTGACGGTACGGTGAAGGTTCTACACCCAGCAGGCTTGCAGCGGCGTTATTACCGGCAAATTTACCCAACAAAATAGCGTGCTGGCAGGTCATTAACGCATGGTTGCCTTTGTCATCGGTGGCGGCGTAGGCCACATCGCCAGTGGCGTAGATATTATCATGACCCACGACCTGCAGATTGGCATTCACATGCAGGCGGCCCTGTCGATCGCGCGGGGCGTTAATCTGTGCTGTCAGGCTATTGGCCTGCACGCCGACGGTCCAGATAACTGTTTGAGAGGCAATAACCTGCCCATCTTTCAGCGTTACGCCGCCAGCATCCACGCTTTCTACTTCTGCATTTACCAACCATTCGATGCTCAGTTCAGCGGAGGCTTCGATTATCACGTCGCGTAATTCCTGGCTCCAGCGCCCGGCAGGCTGAGCACCGCGTTCAACTACGACCACTCTGGTCTTAGCATCGGCACCCAGAATCTCACGCAGACGACCAGGTAATTCCAGCGCCATCTCAATCCCGGTAAAGCCGCCACCACAGATCACCACCGTATTGCGAGTCTCACTTTCCGGCTGTAATGCCAGGTCTGTTATGTGCTGCTCCAGTGCGGCGGCGCTCTCGAGCTGGTCGAGGTCAAACGCATGCTCGGCTGCACCGACAACGGCGTCGCGGTTAACGTGACTCCCGCTGGCGAGTACCAGGCGGTCGTAGCGGCGCAGATGAATTTCTCCGTTGGCATCTTTCCAGCTCACCTCTTTAGAGTCCGGGATGATCTGCTCGACGTGACCTTGCAGGAAGTTGACGCCGGTAACGTCAAACAAGGGTTGCAGCGGGGCGACCAGGGTTTGTACGGCGCGTTCATAAAAGCGTGGGCGGACACGCAGCTCTGGCTGTGGTGCAATTACTGTAATATCAATGGCCTGCTGATGTTTATCCGCCAGTCGTGCGGCGCTTAATGCTGCCCACATACCGGCAAAGCCGGCGCCTACGATTAGAATTCGTTTACGCATTGGGGGGTTCTCTCTGGTGACTACGAATAATTTACTCGGATTTTATTTGTCGTAGTTAAGAATTGCAATGCGATCAGGATCCTTTTTGTCCTGATGTCGTAGGGTGTTTGATTATCTATTTGATAAATATAAGATTAAAGTTTTTATATAAATATGGGCTGTGCTGCTGTCTGGAATGAATGAGACGAAAAAGCTACAATTAACTCAGATTCATTTTGGCTGAGATAAGAGAATGGCATTTTACAGTTCCGGGGTTGAGTACGGCATTCATAGCCTGATGTGTATGGTCGACATCAAGGGCGACGCGCGGGATATGAGCGTGCGGGAAATTGCCGAGCTGCAAAGCGTGCCGTACGATTACCTGGCGAAAATTTTCACCCGTTTGTCGAAAGCGGGCCTGGTGCGCAGCATTGAGGGAAAGGGCGGCGGTTTCCAGTTGGCTAAACCTGCTGAACACATTACGGTGCTGGACGTGGTGAATGCCATTGATGGCGATAAGCGCATCTTTGAGTGTCGTGAGATTCGCCAGCGGCTGGCGGTATTTGAGGAGCATCCGCCGGAGTGGGCCTGTGAAGGCATTTGTGGTGTGCGCTCGGTAATGGATATGGCTCAGCAGCGAATGGAAGAAGCGCTCGGTCAGCATACGATTCTGGATTTGGCGCGCAAAATGTACCGCAAAGCGCCGGACACTTTTGTGGTCGAAGTTCAGGAGTGGATTAACGCGCGCAAAGGGTAGCGATTGAAAATGCCCGGTGCTTATCCTCGGTGAGAAGCGCTTTCCGTTGGCGTGATAAGACCGAAGTCTTAATCAACGCAATATCGTTCATGGTCATGTCCATTCATGATGACCTGTTTGTATAAAATACGCTCTTACAATGCAGGACTTAAAAGGCAAAAAAAACCGCGATGTGACTCGCGGTTAATGTTAAAAAAAGCTTATTTACTGCTATCTGGCGTATTAATCATTCGGTTCAGCCAGGGCACCATAATCGCCATCACCACCGTGACAGCCAGGGTGACCAGGCCTATCTTGCTGAAGACGTTGGTGTAAATAGGCAGCGTTTGCAGCGGGTCGGTGATGTTCTCCGGTACGGCAGTAAACGTGGCGACATACCCGCCCATCAGGAAGGCGGCGGCTTGCGTCAGGAACCACATCCCGAGAATAAAGCCCATCAGGTGCTGCGGCACGAGAGCGGCGACCATCGCCAGTCCCAGGGCACTAATCAGCAGTTCACCCAGGCTCTGGAACAGATATACCAGCACGATAAACCACGGCGACGTCAGCCCCTGCGCATCCGCAAACCACATCCCGGCAGCTGCGGCCGTCAGGAAGCCCAACGAGCACAGGAACATACCGAGCGTAAATTTCATCGGCATAGTCAGGTCTTTGCCTTTGTTTCCCAGACGGGTATAGATCGCGGCCAATACCGGACTTGCCAACACCACCCAGAACGGGTTCAGCGCCTGGAAGCTCACTGGGTTAATGGCGAAACCGAGAATTTCATGGTGCACGTTATTGATAGCAAAGAAGTTCAGCGATGTCGGCATCTGCGCGTACAGCACGTAGAACACAACCGCTTCCAGCATCAGGATGAAGGCCACGAACATCTTGTTGCGCCCGGTTTTATCCAGTTTGAATGCCTGACGGAAGAAGATGATAGTCACGGCAATCGACAAGACGATCAGCACCAGGTTGGCAATCTGCACGTTGTGCATCAGCCAGGCGCAGACAAATACCATCACTACCGTACCGGCCAGCACGTACAGCAGATTACGGAAATTCAGCGGCTTATGGTCTGGCTCAGAACCGATATTTTTTACCATCCCACGGCAGGCAAAGTAGACCAGCAGCGCGACGATAAGCCCGGCTCCGCACAGGTTGTAGGTCACCGCGTAGCCAAACTTATCGGCAATCACCGGCGCCAGCGACAGCGACAGCAACGAACCGATGTTAATCGACATATAAAACAGGGTGAAAGCACCGTCCAGACGGGCGTCTTTTGGTGGATAGCATTTTGACAACAGGCTTGCCGGGTTGGCTTTAAACAGCCCGTTACCGACGGCAATGGTACCCAAAGCAATAAAGATCAGATCGGGCTTGAGCAGCGACATCCCGGTCATGAAGTAGCCGATTGCCAGCACAATGGCACCGAGAACCAGCGTGCGCTTGGTGCCTAACAGGTGGTCGCCGACGTAGCCGCCGATCGAGATCAGGCCGTAGACCAGCGCAGCAAAGGCACCAAAGGTGACAAATGCCTGTTCCTGTGAAAATCCTAGCTGCTTAACAAAGAATACCGCCAGGATGCCCTGAACGCCGTAATAGCCAAATCGTTCCCATAATTCTACAAAGAAGATCATGAAGAACGGACGAGGTTGCTGCAGCAAGCCCGTAGGTGCAGTTTTATTCATATTCCATCGCCTTTCAAAGCCATCCCGAAAAGTATGAACGCGTATGCTTAAACGCGCCGAAAAAGTCTTATTTTGTTATAGACTGCGGCTATTAGCCGCGAGAGTAGAGTATTATAGAGATGGTTTTCGATCCAATTAGTTGATCACACTAATTATGATTTGTTTGTTGGATTGATGTACTAATTGTGTCCGAATGATAAAAACAAAAACGCCCGCACAGCGGGCGTTTACAGGCTTAACTACTTGCAGCAGGCCGGGCTATTTCCCGGCGGCAAGCATTTTATGCTTCTTCGTCGTCACGCAGCGGAACAATCAACATGTCGACGTGGACGGTGTTGATCAGTTGGCGCGCGGAGGACATCAGTTTGCTCCAGAAATCCTGGTGGTGACCACAAACGACCAAGTCCATGTCGTATTTTTTGATGGCATCAACCAGAACCTGACCCAGGTCGCCGCTACCGCTCAGGGTTTCGGTGATTGGGTAGCCTGCGTTGGTGGACAGCTCGGTTAACGCGTGGTGGGTTTCTTCAGAAATGCGTTTCTGCATGTCGCCCAGATTCACGTCGATAAGGCCGGTGTACAGGTCGGAATAGTTTACGTCAACGTGGATAAGGGAAACTTTAGCATTGTAAGGCCGCGCCATAGAGACCGCTTTTTCAACCAGAACTTTGCTTTCCGGAGAAAGATCAACCGCGATAAGAATGTGTTTATAAGCCATAGTGTTACTCCTTCCATAAGTTGTCGATGACTAGCCTGCTGGCGTTTCTCTGCCGCCGCGTCATCCGCGTCCTGCGAACCTTGTGCGCGGGGCTAGCCCAGTCGTAAAAACGTACCATATAAGGACTATCCTTACATTATAGCGACCAGAATAATCCGTCAATCCGCCTTGCTTGCCAAGCAGTTAAACAAATTTTTTAGTTAATTGCATTGATAGCGATTAACCTTCTGGCAAAAAAATTAACTAATCTCCTACACTATCTAGAGGGGCGTTCGAATGCGTGATACTAATACGAACGGTTTCTTCAGTACTCTTCACTGAATGGTTTGGCAGGGTATCGGGGAGCGGTAGTCCCGGAAAGGAGTTCCGTGGGCGGGTCGCCGGGGAGGGGGTATGATAAGCACCATTGCATTGTTCTGGGCTTTATGTGTCGTTTGCATTGTTAATATGGCGCGCTATTTTTCTTCGCTACGCGCACTGCTAGTAGTACTTCGTGGTTGCGATCCATTGCTTTACCAGTATGTAGATGGAGGGGGCTTTTTTACCTCGCATGGGCAACCGAACAAGCAGATGCGTCTGGTGTGGTATATCTACGCTCAGCGTTACCGCGATCATCATGATGATGAATTTATTCGCCGCTGTGAGCGGGTTCGCGGTCAGTTCATTCTCACCAGCGCGCTATGCGGCCTGGTGCTAATCAGCATGGTTGCGCTGATTATCTGGCACTGATTCCAACGACAGATACAAAAAAAGCGGGCCAGTTTCCTGACCCGCTTTTTTACCGCGCATTCGCTTAGATAAGCTTCAGGGAGAGCCAGTACAGCCCGCCGGAAAGAAGAATTGCTGCTGGCAGGGTGAAGACCCAAGCCATCAGAATGCTGGTCACCGTTTTACGCTGCAAACCGCCGCCATCAACAACCATCGTTCCCGCAACGGAAGAGGAGAGAACGTGTGTGGTGGAAACGGGCATACCGGTGTAGCTGGCAAGACCGATAGAGACTGCGGCGGTCATCTGCGCCGACATCCCCTGGGCATAGGTCATGCCTTTCTTACCGATTTTCTCACCGATAGTGGTTGCCACGCGACGCCAGCCAATCATCGTACCAATACCCAGCGCCAGTGCGACGGCCATAATGATCCAGATAGGCGCGTACTCAATGGTGCTCAGCATGTCAGATTTCAGTTTCTTCAGCAGACGCTGATCGTCAGCGCTTACGCCAGGCAGCTTAACCACTTTATCGGTGGTATCAGAGATGCACAGCATAATACGGCGCAACTGACCACGCTGTTCGACGCTTAACTTGTCGTAGGTTTCCAGGTTCGCCAGCATACCTTTCGCACGTTCCAGCGCGTTGATGGTATTTGCCGGGTGGCAATGGAACTCGGTCGGCGTCGCTGGTGCCGCGTCCGTCGGGGACGGAATCAACTGGTCTACGCCTGTGGCCTGTTTAAGCAGGTCAGGGCGCTGCTGGAAGAAGACTTCGACGTTATTGATTGCATCACGGGTACGGGTAATTTCGTAACCGGAAGCATTCATATTCACCACGAAACCTGCTGGCGCTACGCCAATCAGCACTAGCATCACCAGACCAATGCCTTTCTGACCATCGTTCGCGCCGTGAGAGAACGCCACGCCGATAGCGGAGAGGATCAGTGCAATACGCGTCCAGAACGGCGGCTTTTTCTTTCCATCTTTCTTTTCACGTTCTGCCGGCGTCAGGTGGATACGGGCACGTTTTTTCGTACCGCTCCAGTAGCGACGCAGAATGAAAATAAGACCACCTGCAACCACCAGACCGACAATAGGTGAGATGATAAGCGAGGCAAAAATACCGATAACTTTCGGGATGTTAAGTGCATCCACCACCGAGGTGCCGTTCATCAGCGCATTGGTTAAACCAATACCGATAATGGCGCCAATCAGCGTGTGGGAGCTGGATGCAGGCAGACCAAAGTACCAGGTACCCAGGTTCCAGATAATTGCCGCCAACAACATGGAGAACACCATGGCGAGGCCATGTGACGATCCCATATTAAGCAGCAGATCCGTTGGTAACATATGCACGATGGCATACGCCACGCTGAGACCGCCCAGCAAAACACCAAAGAAGTTGAACACCGCAGCCATGACCACCGCCAATTGCGAACGCATTGCACGGGTATAGATCACAGTTGCGACAGCATTGGCTGTATCATGGAAGCCATTAATTGCTTCGTAGAACAGCACGAAAGCCAGAGCAAGCAATAGTAAAAGCCCGGTATGTAAATCCAGGCCAGCAAACAAATGTAGCATAGGACGTTACGCCATTTTGAGGACATGAACGCGGCGCATTATCAGTGACTTTGGCGGCGCGGGCAAAGTGAAATATAGAGTTTTTTTGATTTGTCTCCTGCTTTGTTTTACACCACTAAAGAATTATCCTATATATTTCAGGTAAATACCCTTTATCGGTAGTTTGGTGCTGGTGCGACCACTGAGGAATCTTTACAATTCACTCCCGCTTTTTAGAGAGGATCGCAACGTGGAAAGGTTTGATACCGTTATTATAGGCGCTGGCGCAGCGGGTATGTTTTGTGCCGCGCAGGCAGGACAAGCAGGTAGTCGCGTACTGCTAATTGATAATGGTAAAAAGCCCGGGCGCAAGATTCTCATGTCTGGCGGGGGCCGCTGCAACTTTACCAACCTTTATGTCGAGCCGGCTGCGTATTTGAGCCAAAACCCGCATTTTTGCAAATCGGCACTGGCGCGTTATACACAGTGGGATTTTATCGATCTGGTGGGTAAGCACGGTATTGACTGGCATGAAAAAACGCTAGGTCAGCTTTTCTGCGATGATTCCGCCCAGCAAATTGTCGATATGCTGGTGGATGAGTGTGAAAAAGGTAACGTAACTATGCGGTTACGTAGCGAAATCCTGAGCGTTGAGCGAGATGGTGACGATTTTATCCTGGAATTGAATGGGATGAGTGTCGGCACGAAAAAGCTGGTTATTGCCTCCGGTGGTCTCTCTATGCCGGGTCTGGGCGCGACGCCGTTTGGTTATAAAATTGCGGAACAGTTCGGCCTGAACGTTTTGCCTACGCGCGCAGGGCTGGTGCCTTTCACCTTACATAAGCCGCTACTGGAGCAGCTTCAGGTGCTCTCTGGCGTATCCGTTTCTTCCGTTATCACCGCCGAGGATGGCACCGTATTTCGTGAAAATCTGCTCTTTACGCACCGCGGGCTTTCTGGTCCGGCCGTGCTGCAGATTTCCAGTTTTTGGCAGCCAGGTGAATTTGTCAGCATTAATTTGTTGCCGGATGTTGACCTCGCGAGCTTCCTCGATGATCAACGTAGCGCACACCCTAATCAAAGCTTAAAGAACACCCTGGCAATGCAGTTGCCAAAGCGTCTGGTGGAATGCTTACAGCAGTTAGGGCAAATCCCGGATGTCTCGCTGAAGCAGCTTAATGTGCGCGATCAGCAAACGCTGGTTGAGACGCTGACCGAATGGCGGGTGCAGCCGAACGGTACGGAAGGGTATCGTACCGCTGAAGTCACGTTGGGCGGCGTCGATACCAACGAGCTGTCATCGCGCACGATGGAAGCGCGCAAAGTGCCGGGACTCTACTTTATCGGCGAAGTCATGGACGTCACCGGCTGGCTGGGCGGCTATAACTTCCAGTGGGCGTGGTCGAGCGCCTGGGCATGCGCGCAGGATTTGACACCTGCTGTGAACTAACAATAAAGTTTGCCCGCAGACAATAAAGATTGCCCTTAAGAGCGTAAAAATACAATAAAGTTTGCCCGTAAGAGAATTTTGCCCATAAGCGAGCTGCATTCTATACTTAAACATCGGGGTATATATGGGTCGTCTCAATGGCTACCGGTAGAAGGTTAAAAACCTTAGATGACTTTAATCGGTCGTTAAAAAATAAGTACGGGGTAGGTGTAGGTACTGAGTATAAACCTTGGCTCCGTATTCAAGATGTGGCCTCTAGGGGCATTCGCTCCCAAATTTGGGGGCGCAAAACCAATCGTGTACATCATCTGTTGTCTTCGATTGAGAGCCAGTTTTTTTACCTAGCTGAATTTAGTGATTCAGTAACCGATATCAGGGAACAATTTCCACTGCTCCCTATTACTCTGTCAAACAAGATAGCGGTAACTTTGGGGGTTGAGCACCCAAAGGTCCCTGTAAATGGGGAGCTCAACATTATGACGACGGATTTCCTGCTGACGTGCCAGAAAGACGGCCGTAAGTTCTATCATGCTGTTTCTGTAAAACCAGAGAATGGCATTGACCAGAGAACTGCTGAGAAACTGGATATTGAGCGTGTATGGTGGGAATTGCTGGGTGTCAAGTATTCGTGCTTTATGGGAAATGAGCTAACAAAGATCCAGAGCGACAATATTAGGTGGGCAACAGCACCGTTCAGATCTGGTATGACTGTATACGATTCTTCTATAGTTCAGCGGGTTTTAACAGCGGTTGAACCGGGCAAATATTTATTATCTGATTTATGTAAAGATCTTACCCTCATGTGTGATAGAGAGCGTGAGGATGGTCTAAATTTGCTGCGCTATCTTATCGCAGATAAATTTATAAATGTTAATTTAGATTATTCGATTGAGGCTTGTGGAGGAGTTGAAATTCAGTCTGTTAGCAGTGATAAAAGGCTGGTTTCTAATGGCTATTGATATAAATAGTGTATGGGATTTGAATGATGTAGAAGGTCTGAAAGATGGACCTTACCGTATCATCGATATTATTCCTCATTTGGACATGTATTATCTTGTTCCCCTTAACGAACAATCACCGCTTGCGAAGACCCACTGCAATATTACTATCATCTTTTGAAAATTACATGGCTTCAGGCAGTGTTATGCTGATTGATTTTCAAATTCCAAGCTTTCTTTTGCTTGCAGAGGAGAATCTTCCATCTTCTTTTAAAGAAAAGAGAGATGCTAATTTTAGTTTGATTAGTGATTTGGTTTCAGAACGTGATTTTTTGTTTACTTACGCTACTTCAAAAAGGATGACCAGTTTAGTTCAATATGCTCAAGAGAAAGGTACTGATCGGAAGAAGTTATCTCGACTACTGAATGCTTTTTGGCAATATGGTCAGACGAAAAATGCATTATTACCTGCCTACTCAAATAGTGGAGGGGCTGGGAAGACTCGGAAGGCAAAGAAAGGAACACTTGGTGCTCCAAAAATATCAAGAACACTCAGTATTCAACGTGCAGATAAATATATGCTTACCGTGATAGATAAACAGAATATTCGTAAATCACTGATGGCGAATTATTTAAGGGTCAATGGTAAATCTCTTGCCGAATCCTATAAGGAGTATCTTCGTAAATACCATGAAGATGAATTGAAAATGGCAAGTATCAGTAATAGAGCACCTAGTGTACCTTCACTCCGTCAGTTTTCATACTGGAAAGAACGCTTATTTTCAGATGATATAGTCATTCGCAAGCGTTCAACTGAGCGTGACTACTTACTAAATAAACGTAGTGTGCTTGGTTATGCCGCGCAGGATGATTTAGTTCCTGGTAGCTGTTTTGAAATTGATGCAACAGTAGCTGATGTACATATCGTATCCAGTTTTGGCGAGCAATATATTCTCGGACGGCCAACTATTTACTCTATTGTCGATCGGGCGACGCTTATGGTAGTTGGACTGCATGTCTCCTTATATTATGCCTCTTGGCGTGCTGCGCGCCAGGCATTGGTTAATTGTTTCTCACCTAAATCTGAATACTGTGCTCAGTATGGGATTTCTATTGATGAGTCTGAGTGGCCTTGTGCGCATGTTCCTAGGCGCTTCATCTGTGATAATGGTGAAATGATTGGCCTAAAACCACAGGAAAAAGTTGTACCTTTTACTGAACTGAGTTTTGCTCCTTCTTATAGACCTGATTATAAAAGTTTCGTTGAACGTCGTTTCAAAATTTTAAATGATAGTTTGATTCACCAACTGCAGGGATCGACGAAAGGTGGGAGAGTTGTACGCGGGGATAGAGATCCGCGTAAGGACTCAAAACATACATTGTATGAAGTGACTTCAATGCTGATTGATGCCGCGCTAGAGCATAACAGAACCATTCAGAAATCCCTTGCCTTCACCCGACCTCTTTTGATTGAAAAAAGTTTAAGTCCTACTCCGCTCAATACGTGGAAGATATATATTTCTCAGCACAGGCATTCACTTAGTCGAGTTGCTCCTGATGAAGTGATTGCTCGATTGTTACCACCAGAACAGGTCAGCATGACCCGAAGTGGTATCAAATACAAAGAAATGTTTTATTCTTGCGCACAGATTGAAGATGAAAGCCTTGCTGCTATTGCGAGGGTACATGGGCGCTGGAAGATGGATGCCCGGGTTGATGATAATACGGTGAATCATATTTATGTGAGATTAGATGAGAAGCAACCGTTTACGAAATGTCATCTATCATCCCGGAATGTAATGCTTAAAGACATACCCGTGAGTGAAGCTGAGTTTATCCAGGACTGGCTGGGGTCACATTTAGAGAAAATGCCTGTTACAGTAGAATCGATAGACATGAAGAAACGGCATGTTCAATTTGAAAAGCAGGCTAAAAAGAGGACAAATACTCACTCTGTGCCATACAGGGAAAAAATAAAGAACATTCGGGAAAATCGCCTTGAGGAGCTCAGGAGAACAACACATTCTTTCCCTGAGCATGGTGAAGACAATACTGCTGAGATTAAGCTGGAAGCAAAGGTGGTAGCTATGCTGCCAAGGCGAAATCGTAAGCCAGGAAAATAGCTGATGCGAAGAGAAAAAGCAGAATATCACCAGGCAATTTTACCAGAGCACAGAGGAAACCCTCTGATTGAAGCACTGAAACCTAAATTAGGTATAAATGAGCTTCTTGAGCAGTTTTCAAATTATCCAGTTTTGGATGAACATATCCGACAGCACCCCGATCCTTTAGTTAGAGAAGAATACACAATACGCCTGAAACAATTGCGTCAGCCTTTTCTTATTTATTATGAATGTTTTAGAGCGATAGAAACTGCAATTAAAGACGGTTATTCGACAAAAAATCCCTTTAGCCCAACTACTGCTCAGTATCTTCACTATCCAGTTGATGCCAGACCTGCGATTGAACCGAGAACAGGTTATTTTGAGCCTAAAGCAGAAAACATCACATTGATAGGTGCTAGTGGAGTAGGTAAAACCAGTATGCTCGAGCAGATACTGAATTATCTACCAAATGTGATAGAACATGATTTCTATCATGGGCATAGAATGGAGTTCACAGAACAGGTTGTCTGGATTAAGGTGGAATGTCCTAATAATTCCAGTGTTCGTGATCTCTGTGAGGAGATCTTGGTAGCATTAGATTTAGCTATGGGTAGAGAAAAATCAATATCTGCAAATACAATCGGTAGTCTGATGAGACAAATAGAACAGCGAATTAAATCAAGTTTTTTGGGGATCTTAGTTATTGATGAAATGCAAAGGTTGGTGTTCAAGCGCACGGGAGGTGAAAATAACCTTCTTAACTTCCTTCACAGCCTAGTAAATAAATTAGGAATCCCCCTCTTTTTCTGCGGCAATCCACCATTCGATGACACGCTATCAAAAACTCTTAAGGCAGCCCGCCGTGCTGAAAGTTCTGGATACTTCCGAATGGAATCCTTAAAAAAAGAGAGCGATGAGTGGGCAGCATTTATTGAGGAACTTTGGGAAATGCAATGGACTTGTATATATAACGAGCTAACGGATGAGTTGAATAACAAAATGTATGAGTTATCTCTCGGTAATTTGGATATTGCTCACCGTATTTATCGGGAGGCGCAGAGACTTGTTATCTTGGCTGATTCAGATGATGAAAGAATTAATACTAGTGTACTGGAACAGGCATATGTAAGAGCTTGTGGTTTGTCTGCTGGTACCGATGAAATCAAAGAGTTACGATCAAAAATGTCTTTACCAAAAGGGCATCGAGGGCAAAAAATACGTAGACCACAGTGTATACCCGATAATCCTCGGGAATTTATTGCAGATATTAC
Source organism: Citrobacter sp. RHBSTW-00017 (assembly GCF_013797615.1). NCBI lineage: Bacteria > Pseudomonadati > Pseudomonadota > Gammaproteobacteria > Enterobacterales > Enterobacteriaceae > Citrobacter > Citrobacter sp. RHBSTW-00017. The sequence goes on from NZ_CP056899.1 coordinate 249,004, forward strand.
TCGGGCTCAGCATCCCGAGTTCGAGCTGAGTTTACGTGAGCTGGTTGGCGCGGTTAACCTTTCGGAAAGGATCGGTGATCCAGATATTTTCCAACGGGCCGCTAAGCAAAAGTATCCTGTTGATCTGCTTAGACAGGTAGGGATTATTGATGATGATCCTTTGGGCCGACTGTCTTGAGTAGATTAATATCTTATAAGTAACAGTTGTAAGTGACCAAAATATTTTTTTCTTAACCGTCAGGGTCAAACAATGTTAAACCGTACTGATAGATAAGGTGAGAGATATTTAGTGTATTATAGGAGAATCTTCATGCATTGTAGCGGAACTATCAACTGGGGAAGCGACGTATGGCTTTAAGAGTCTTTTCCCCTATTATAAGTAGCTCTCTCCAGCAGAGGGGGTGGGATGTCCTTGGACTGGGTTCCCGGGATGGTATTGCTTTGATAAGAAAAATCAACGACGGGCTTGAAGGGAGTGTTGTAAAACGTATTTCTGAATGGGCGAAAATCACGCCGACGGAACTACAAAAAATGTCGGGTATTCCAATCACTACGTTTAAACGTTCTACCAAAAAACGATTTACTGCTAATCAGAGTGAGCGATTGGTGCGTGTTATACGGATAATCGAACGGGCGGTCGCATTGTTCGAGGGTGACAAGGAGGCTGCAAAAAAATGGCTACATGAGCCAAATCGTGCTCTGAATTGGAATATTCCAGCTGAAATTGTAGCTTCTGAAACTGGGGCCCATGAAGTTATTCGCCTTATTGTTAGAATTGAGGATGGTGTTTATTTATGATTCTATGATAACATCATGGAATACAAATTTTGATAGCTTATTTTTTTAGAAATATTAAATGGTGTTGATGTTAATATATTTAATATACGTTTTTAAATTATTTTAATAGTTCGAGGTGGTTGGATATCCAAGAGTCAAAAAATAAATCATGATGAGTTCTTGTCCTAAAAATTAAGATACCTTTCTAGATGATTTTAGTTCTGCATTGCACTCAATGCGAGAATGACCTATTTACAAAAATTATTTGTGATCAACTAATGTATTTCAAAGCCACTTAATTTCCCCATTTCGCAGCCAAAAAATTGATTTACAGCCTTTTTGTAACCAAACTGAAGTATGAAGCGTTGGAATTTTTTTTTGATTAATATGGATAGACCAATTAGGTATAGCTTCTTTTAGGAGTAACAATTCAATCCGCATGCAACATCTCATGGGCAGAAAAATGCTACTGCCCAGTCTTAGTTTTCTTTCCTGGCTAAGATCAAATTACGCTTAAGGAGTTTCAGTGGAGGGGTATCCCCCTCTATCACAATAACCCGTCGGCGAGGCATTAGGGATTCTTTCAGTTTTAAAAACCAACGGAGCCAATTCATTTAGATAGAACATGTTTATTGCTGTAATCTGTCCCATAAGTGTGGAGCCTTTCTCTCTTGATTTCATATAGAGCATTTCGAGTTCAGATCGTATGTCAGGGAGGTTAGCGAAAAGGGCTTTGTTCCTTGGAGCTCTAAACACGTTCGTACTGTTGAAAAACTGAGAAACCTGTATAACTTTCTCTAATTTTTTTTACTGACTCATAGATACATTGACTTGTCTCAAGCTTTTATGCTCCAAAGTTTGATAAGAACATCTAATAACCTAACTTTGCCTGAGCAGTTGATCTATTTTTTATAATGTTGCAAAGTATAAACTATTACTGGTTCGGATTATTACCTATTACAGGATCATAATGGCGATTAAACTAAAAAATTTACGATCTGCAGCTAGTCGTTCCGGAAGAGTCTTTGTTGCTAAATCGCTTAATGAAGCTGTGGCCAAAAAACAGCAAACTGCTTTTTTATGCCATAGCCATCAAGACCATGAATTAGCTAAGGGCCTTCAAGTTTTATTGAAGGAGAATGGATGGGACTTATACATTGACTGGGAAGACAGCGAAATGCCAAGTATTCCCAACAAAGAAACTGCAAACATAATTAAGTTAAAAATAAAGACTACTGATTGGTTCTTGTTTTTAGCAACAAAAAATTCAACTCAATCACGTTGGTGTCCTTGGGAAATTGGTTTTGCAGACATAGCCAAAGGCTACGAAAAGATATTGATTATTCCGACAGAAAATGACTCAGGTGTTTGGTATGGCAACGAATACCTTCAGCTATATAAAAGGATGGATGAAGGAGTTAACAATCAAACGGGTAAGTCTGGATATGCGGTGTATGACGCTGGAATAAATTCCGGCACTTGGGTGGAAAATATTTAAAGGAAACTAAAATGGCTAAAGTTCCTGTTTTTTACAGCTTTCATTTTGATAACGATGTAATGAGAGTTCAACAAATACGTAACATCGGTAGCCTTGACGGTAACCCTCCAACCTCCCCAAATGAATGGGAAAAGCTCAAACGTACTGGTAATAAAGCAGTTGAGAACTGGATAGATCAAAATATGAAATACAAACGATGTATTATTGTTTTGATTGGTAGCGAAACTGCTTCAAGACCATGGGTTGAACATGAAATTATCAAGGCATGGAATGACGGAAAAGCTCTTTTAGGCATCCACATTCATAACCTAAAATGCCCTAGAAATGGCATTAGTAGAAAAGGGAAAAACCCCTTTGACCTGATTAAGTTCACTGATGGTAGAGCACTGTCAAGTGTTGTTCCTTGTTACGACCCTAGCTCTATCAATACTTATCAGGACATAGCAAGCAATATTTCAAACTGGATTGATTACGCCATTCGACATAAGGCAAATTGATTTTTTATTTCATTTTTTCGAAATGAATTAATGATGTAAAATTGACGAGTCATAAGCCACGAAAACCTCTGTAACTTATGTCCTTGCACATCAGTTCACCACTGCTAGGCAATGGGCATTTTACGAAATTTTTCGCAGCATGTTGAAAGATAATAGGCTTCTAACGGAAGATCTATAAGACAAAATAATTAACACTAAGAGCATCGAATAAAATTTACACATCCACTGGATAAAGTGTGAGCCTGCCTAATCAACGGAAAGATTTATTTAGCGGGCGAAAGGATCGTAAAAGGGTGGAACACTTTGGCTACACCTTAGTCATCCCTGCCTCTGATCTGTATTTTGAAGATCATACTAGTAACACAATTGTTAAGCTATCCAAGTACTGCAAGAGATACGAATTCGCGGTTCAAAATGGCCGAGAAAATATCGCAGGCTTGATTGAAACCACAACTATGTTAGCCGGTCGTTGAAAACGTGTCCCCAAGACGTACTTGCTGGCAGAAAATGACATTTCAGGTAATTGAGGTGATACACATGGCAACCACAAGGCGTCTATCCGGAGTCAGAGTTCATCTTTCCGGGTCGAATAAAGAACTGCGAGCAGACATAGATGATTTTGTGCAGAAAATTGCCGCTAAAGTTTTCAGTGAAGGAGGCTCAATTGTTCATGGAAGCCATCCTTCGTTCATTGCGCCACTCCGTAAAGCTGCTGAAGATTTCATCCAAACCGGTGGTAGAAGGGAAGCGCTTACACTTGTGCGGGCGAAGAGTTACTCAACTGACGAGTACGCTGCTGAAATTGAAGAGCAGAGAACATTTGCTTCTGTAGAAATTGTGCCTGCAGATAACAGCGATGGCCAGGCTGTAGACGGCTTGACCCCAATGCGTGATTGGATGGCTGATCGTTCCGATGTAGTCATCTGCATCGGTGGTGCATGGTGGGACATAAATAAAGTAAAAGCAGGCGTCCCCAATGAGCTAGATGCAATGCTTGATCTTGGAAAGCCAGGCTTCGTTGTTGCGGGCTTTGGCGGCGCTATCGCAGGATATCTCGAAGAAGATCCTTCATTGCTATCTCGTTTGCGAAACGGACTATGTCACGAAACGAATGCGACTATTGCCAACAGTACATCGGTTGATCTGGTTGTGAAGCTGATTGCTGATCAGTTGAAGAACCTGCCACTTACTCGGCGTACTTTCTCGCGTGGCCGTAATTTCCGTATTTTGGCGCTCGACGGAGGGGGGCTCAGAGGCACCTTCACTGCTGCAGTTTTGGCCAAGTGGGACGATATGTTGAAGGCCGGTGGCGGGAGTAATTTAATTTCTCATTTCGATTTGGTAGCTGGTACATCCACAGGTGCTATTTTGGCTATTGGACTGGCGATGGGTTTGCAGCCACGTGAAATCCTTGAGTTCTACGAGAAAAAGGGTCCCCAGATTTTTCCGAAGGATCGGAAACTTCGGCACTGGCTTAAATCCAAGCATGACTCAGCAACTCTCCGTGGACTTTTGGCCGAGGTGTACGGGAACAAAACGCTGGCTGAAGATTCTCGCTGCCGCTTGGTGATCCCTACGGTGAGGGCCAAGGAAGGTCAAGCTGAAGCGATTGTTACCCCACATAGCCCCGACCGGACTGCATTCAGAGATATTTCAGCCGTTGAGGCCGCCCTAGCTTCTTCCGCTGCACCTACCTATTTTGATGAAGTTACCTTCGATGGGCCTGTTGCGTTGGAGACGTTCCTGGACGGTGGCGTCTGGGCAAATAACCCCATCCTCCCGGCGTTGGCGGAAGCGGTTCGATACCTGAAGATTCCCCTAGAAAGGATTGATGTGCTGAGCATCGGCACACTCAGTAGCGAAAGTGATTTCACTGACCAACTCGGAAAGGGCAAAGTAGGCTGGGCACCTCACAGTGTAGATCTCTTTTTTGCAGCCCAAGAGCATGGTGCTCTGGTACTCGCTCAAAGTTTCTTGGGTCCAACACGTCATATGCGTGTTAACCAACAGACCAGTGATGAAATTAAGATGGATGATGCTGAAGCTATCCAAGACATGGTCCGACGCGGCAATGAGGCTGGCAAAGAACACTTTGCTGAGGTGCGCTCCAGATTCTTTGACGGACAACACGTTGAGGTGTGGGAGCGATTTTAATTAAGCGCGGATGCCCTAGCGTTACCCGTTTAGACATCCGCTTGGCACGTAGGTCTTGACTGGGGGGAATTAATGTTTATCGATCTAACTGTTAGTAATATCTACCCAACATTTCGTTTTAGTTCTGACGAAATAGTGGCGTACAAGGCCAGAAAAGGGGAACTGTTGATCAGCCTCGAAAAATACCTTCTTGATGGACGTAATATACTTGATGCTGACAAAATACAGAAATCGATCTTTCCGCAGCACGATATTGATGTTTTTATCTCTCATTCTCATTCTCATGCTGATGAAGACGAAGCCATTAGGATAGCCCTCAGCCTGGAGAATATTGGGCTCACGGCTTTCGTTGACTCATGTGTTTGGGGGTATGCTGACGAACTTTTGCGGAAAATCGATGATAAATTCTGTATACCACAGGGATGGAGCCATTACAGTTACAATCTACGTAACAGAACAACGACCAACGTGCATTTGATCCTTAATGCGGCTTTACAGCAAATGATAAAGCGATCAGAGTTGTTCATGTTTTTGGGCACTGAAAACGCAATAAATATCGATGACTACATGTCTGGAGAGGGGCGTCTGTCATCTCCATGGATTTTTTCAGAGCTTACATTTGCTAAAAGTGTCAAGCGTTCGGAACGTAGAATTTTCCAACAGGGTAATGAGAGTTTCGAGAAAATGAAGAGCGAAAGTAGAGCTCTTGAGCCGGGCTTCAGTTATCCCCTGCCGAAGCTGAAACATGAAATGAGCCTACAGGAGTTTAATGGTTGGCTAGATAAAGGAATATCAGTCGAGGCTGGTTTTGCCGGGCGAATAAGCGGGTTGACGCACTTGGATACGTTGTATAGCAAGCTGGGGTTCAGTGAAGTTCAACTGAGTGAGCCAAGATTTAAGATTTAGGTATTTCTGTTTTGTGAGGATTTAGTTGGTTTCTGCGAGGTATGGATGTCATTCATATATAGTTTGGCTGTTTTGGGCTTACCGACCGCTACTCAACTCTCTGAGCTTGAAAACGCTGTCACTGATGCTGTTTCCATGTTTGGATTGAGGGTGGGTCAGGAGATCGGCTGGGAAGTTAGTCCTGATACTTTTATCCCTAATCAACAGCGATCTGCTGCTGTTGTATTTTTCGGCGGATTAGGTGCTGATCATCCCAGCTTACCTAGCTTGCTGCGTAGCGGTGTGCCTGTTGTTCCCGTCGTGTCTGATTTATGCGAAGTGGCGACCAATGTACCGGAGATCCTGCGTCCATTGAATTGTTTGTCCTACGCCAATGGTGGGGCAAAAAGGGTAGCCACTGCACTTTTGGAGTGTGCAGGCCTGCTTCCGAAGCAACGTCGGGTTTTTGTAAGTTATCGGCGAGACGAGGCTCGTCAGGCGGCACTGCAGATGTTCGATGCCCTCTCTGCTAGGCATTTTGACGTTTTCCTGGATACACATAGTATTGCCCCGGCAGAAGATTTTCAGACCATGTTATGGCATCGGCTTTGTGATTCTGACGTGTTGTTGATGCTCGACACTCCCGACTACTTTAACAGTCGATGGACTGCAGCGGAGTTCGGAAGGGCCTTGGCTAAGGGTATCAGTGTTCTTCGAGTAGGATGGCCGGGAGTTCTGTGCTCGGCGCGGTTAGCGACTGCAAGCCTTTCTGAGCTTGGTGAGAGTGAGTTAGATGTCGTATCGGGACGTATTAGTGACCACGCGATTGACCGGATCTGTCTGCAGCTTGAAGAAGTCCGCAGCAAGAGCCATGCGGTGCGTACCGTTAACCTAATGAGCAATCTCCGAATAGGCCTTGAGACTATCGGTGGAGAAGTGATTGGCATGGGCACCGGCCGAGGGATTCGAGTGCGTCTGCCCGATGACCGCATGGTTGTGGTTTATCCAACGGTGGGCGTTCCGACCTCCACGACTATGCACGAAGCATCAATGAATTCTCCTGATGAATCCGTAGCCATACTCTATGATCATGTAGGCCTGCATCCTCAGTGGCTTAGTCACTTGGATTGGCTGGGTCAATACATCCAAGTCACGCGATGGGTTAAGGCTTGCGAGGCGAGTTGGCAATTTGCAGATTGGAGGGTATAGAAATGGCGGCGATTTTCCTCTCAGCAAGTATCCCCGTGATTGGACGAGGGCAATATTACGAGACCGCTGACCCATTTCTTATCCAGTGCGCTGTCCGTGAACTGACTATTGCGACCGTTCGCAGGCACAAAATCGTATGGGGCGGTCATCCAGCAATTACCCCTATGATTTGGAGCATCTGTGAAGATCTTGGGGTTGATTACACTAACTCTGTCATCCTGTATCAAAGCCGCTTCTTCGAAGGTCGCTACCCGGAAGAGAATCAACGATTTGACAACGTGGTTTATACCGACCCCGTGCCCGGCGACATTCAAGGTAGCTTGCAACTAATGCGCGAGCAGATGCTCTCCAGAAAAGATCTTATCGGTGCAGTTTTCATTGGGGGGATGGATGGTGTTGAGGTCGAATACAACATTTTTAGGCGGTTCCATCCTGGGGCATTCATCCTTCCAGTTGCCGCGCCAGGCGGTGCGGCGCTTAATCTTGCACGGGATAATGGTTATTTCAGCGGGAGAGAGCTTGAAGATATAGATTTCGCCACGCTCTTTAGCCGTTATTTAGTTGATCAATAGTTGTCTTGTACGATCCTGTATTTTTGTAAACCAAGCGAGGGCCATTTTGGTTTCTTATCATCATATAGATGTTAATGCGATATACCTCGGAAGGAGCTGCCAATAACGATGGATACGCTTGGGTTACAAAGCATTTTCCATATGTGCCTGAATAATCAATTCGTATCCATAAATCAAAATCATAGAGAGGTATAATCACCAAATACTAGCTTCATGTCGTTACCCTTTAGGTAGATGGATGCAAAATTTAGACGAGAAGAATAATGGCTATAATTCGTAAATCTGAGATACTTCGTCGCTACAATGCCACACAGACAACATTATTAGAGGAGGCCAGTGAAAGGCGCTGGGCAGCAAATAGCCTGCAAAAAGCATTTGAATCTTTCTCCGTTTCTGAGCATTACGATATTTTTCTTTCTCATGCTTATTCTGATGCGCGAATAGTTATGCAAATTAGAAGCATGCTAATCGAAAAAGGTTATTCCGTATATGTTGACTGGATAGAAGATGAGCATTTAGATAGAGGAAAAGTAAGCGAATTTACTGCAACCGTACTGCGTAATAGAATGAATAATTGCTCATCTCTAATCTATTTAACTTCTAATTCAGCAGAAAAATCGGTTTGGATGCCATGGGAGTTAGGATATATGGATGCGCGAACTGGAAGAGTATCAGTTGCGCCTATTATGGAAAATGATGATGAAGAGTTTGATGGGAGAGAATACCTAGGCCTGTACCCTTATTTAGATCTAACTCTAGAAAGCTTTTATATACATAGCGGCGCCGGGTCATGGGTTACGTTTGGAGATTGGATGCAAGGGAAAAAACCGAAGTAAAACATGATATGCCTAACAAGCCGTTGCACAAAAAAACAACGGCGCTCACCAACTAGCGCTTTCCAGCCCACTGCCTTTGGGTACCTGGCTCTATAACCAGGTAAGGCGGATGAAGAATAAATTTCAGCTCTTTGAGCGCAAGTGCTTCATTGATGCGGGCTCCAAACTTCCGGAGCGTGGCGTACATCAGCTTCTGGGAAACGCCCGCTTGTAAGCATCCCGGCAAAACGGCCCATTCACTTTTAGAGATATTCCGATATACTGATTATGTTCCCGGAGGAGACGCTCGGAAGTGTCTAGATTATCCGTGGCGATTCATTTTATCTTAAAAGTAAAATCCGTGATCTTACCTTGTAAGGCATATTTCTAACTATGGTGGAGGTAGGTATGAGGCTTCCTTCTACATTGCCAGACGAAACTTTATATAGTCGTTTAGTTCGTAGTTTAACTTTTATTGGTTTACCTCGTAGTATGTTCCTTACTACTATGTTTGGTAACGATAGGGCAAGTATTCATCCTTGGCTGACTTCGAATCTTTCAATATTGGCTGAAAATAGTGGTGAAGATGCGCAAATACTTTTTAGAGAACAGACACTCTTTCCCTTATTCAGTTTTTTTTTACCGCATTACTGTAAGCGAATCTATTGTGATGCATTAGCATTACATTCGGCAAGTAGAGCATGTCAGCTTACTAATTTCAGAGAATATGAAAGAATTACATTAAAATATTGCCCTATGTGTGCGAGAGAAAATATGGAAATGTATGGTGTAACATATTGGCACTTAGGTCACCAGATACCCGGTATCGAAGCCTGTTATTTACACAAGATATGGTTATATCATATTCCAATGCCACCTCGCCCGCATATTCAAGTGGAATTATTACCATCACTTGAATCGCATGATAGGCATTGTAACTTTCAAGCATATGCTTTCGCAAATTATTCAGTGTCAAAGCTTAAAGCGATAACAAAAGGAGAGGCGGAATTCACAGATTATTTCAGGGGATTTAAAAATATAGGTTATATAACAGATGCTGGACGTGTACGTAGGAAATCAATTGCAACTGCGCTGTATCGATTAGCAAGTCAAATAACAGAGATGAATAATGGGCTTCTACCTAAATCAGATGATGATTATAGTTATTTCTCGAATTTATTGAAGGGGAAGTCTGACCAACATCCTTTTAAACACCTCTTGATTGGTTTTTTTCTAGAACATGTTGATTTGTTTTGCAAGGGAAAAATAGCAGAACTAGAATATAAGAAACCAGATTCATCAGCTTCTAGTGATAAATGTAAGAAATTGCTTTCTCAAGGATTATCGATGGCTGAGGCCAGTCGACGTACGGGAAAAAGTAGATGTTTTATAAAGGCATTAGCTATAAGGTCAAATATTTCGTTGAATCTTCGACCAAGGAAAATAACTGTTTCGGTAAAGGAAAACATTTTGCTATTGGCACAAAAAGGATTTCATCGAAAAGAAATAGCTAGACGTTGGGGAGTTTCTGTTGGTAGTGTAGAAACTCTTATTTCCAGTGTTCCTGGTCTAGTCAATTATCGGAAAGCTGCTAGAATTGAATCAAAATGCCGGCGTCATAAAATAAGAATAATTAGATGGTTAAGTGAGCATCCTCAAGCAATACGGCAGCAATGTAGAAAAGAGTGTGGCGCTGCCTTTTTTTGGCTTTACCGACATAAACCTACTTGGATAGAAAATATATTACCTGTAGCAACATCACCAGTTCAACATAGGAAAGTGAAACATAAACTTTAGACGTTGATTTTATTTGATGTGTAAATAATACTACCCATTCAACGAATATATCTGATATAAACACATAAAAATAATAATGAGATTAGGTATAAATACTGTGAGAAAAAATCTGTGAATATTCCATTAGATGAATCATTGCAAAGCTTCCTTCTTAGACAACAGTTGGTTTTTGCAGATGTCTTTGACCCTAAAGGGGTAGTATCAGGTGATGGTCAATGGTTTAGTAAACCCTATGCACATCATGAAGTTTCATATGTCTTCCATAGATTTGATGATCTTTTTTTACTTGAAACCTCAGATATCGGGAAAAAAATAGGTAGGATGGGACATGGTCTATTTGATACACCATCAGCTTATTGTCATAATCTCCCATCCATATTTCTCTCTGGAGAGCGATCTATAACATATAAATCAGATAAAAAAATAAGAATAAAATTCTGTCAAAAATGTATTACGCAAGCAATTATTGATTTTGGGTTTGGTTATTTTAAGCATGACTGGATTCAGGCCCGACGGTGTCATGAACACAATACACCACTTTATCGTCTTCAGCTGACTTCGTATAATAATGCTCTTATTAATATTAAGCAGGTTATGAATGGAGAACTTCCTAGGAATGCAGTTGAGATCGTCGATTCATATCAAAGAAATAATCCTACATTCGCAGAGCACTCTATATCAAGACCTGAGTTTATATTTCCAATTAGAGCAATGAAGTGTGTCGGTGAGGTTATTGGGGTTATCATTTTAAATAATATAAGAAAATTACCAAGTTTTGATGGCTTATTCGATATCAAGGCATGGTTGCTGTTAGGCGAAGATTTGCTTCTCTGGGGAAAAGATAATTTACGGTTTATGAAGGCTACTCTGGCTGTTGAAAATGCCATAGTGTTGCTGAGTAAATGTGATGATTTTAATTATGAGCTTCAACAGGCTGTGGAGTATGTTAAAGTAATTATCTCTCCTAGAAAACAATTTTCTGAAATTATAATGGTTCCTAAATTTAGATATTGTGCGTCTTGCTTGGAATGTCGAACTTGTGCTGCCGTTGGGGAGGATACAGAAAATATTAGAGACAAAGTCGATCTTCATTTTCTATTTCAACACTCCACATCATTCAAGCGATATGTTTTTGATAATAATATAATTTTACTAACCGGCAACCATGTTTGGTCACCATTTAGGGTGAAAAGAGATATATTAAATGAAAAGTCAGCATAGTAATGCTAAATAATATTTAGCCCATAATAATTTGGTTTGTCCAAGCCTATTCTAAATTTTTATACTTTTAGCTGAAATGAAAGAGGAGTTGGGAGAACACAATCGTGTTCAATAATAAATGAAAGGGCAGTAAATAGCCCTTTCATTGTCAATCAAATAACAGTTTCTAAACCATTGAAGAGATCAATCCACAGTCATGCGGTTTATCAAAACCAGAACTACTATGCACATATTCAGTAATTAGCGATCCAATAATTTTAACTGACTCTTTGTTAGTTGTTATAAATCCCAATGGCATCGTCACTGGCAAAGTTTCTGGTTGAGAAATATGATAGATAACAACAGATAATTCATCCTCGAGATGAAGGATCTCTACATTACCATCTAACAATCCTTCAACAAGCCCTTTAGTGTGCTCGTGGAACGGACCTAGTTCATGCTTCCATTGCCTAGCTGCCCTAGAATCAACATCATCTGAGACGGGTACATATAGCACAGGTTTATATAACCGCTTATCTTTCGTGCTCGACTTGTGGATAAAATCACTCAGGCTAGAGATAAAGCGTTCGCTCTTTGACCAGTATGGATCTGATGGTGCTATCCATATGAAATGACTACCGCCATGATCAGCTTTATCTTTGATTCGCTGACTGAGCACTGGAGCCAAAGCTCTCAGCAGCCTTTCCCAATTATTTTTAGCGTATATTGGGCCTAAGAAAGTTGTTCTACCTGAGGCAGAGTATTCTTCCAAGGCCTGCATATCCTTAATAAAGGCCGGATTAAGCTGATTAGTTTTTGAGTCAAATAGCTTAAGTGTATTTTCATCGTTGAGTGATACCATGGATTTAACAATACTCATTGTATTGTTAGGTCGTAATAACCTTGATATTTCAATAGCCATTAACTCATGAACACATTCAGAGCTATTTAAGTGCTCATAGTCTTCACGCTCGACAGCTTTACCATCGTTATCCATTTTAAACTCAGTTGTTAAACGTAACGGCATTTGCCGGAGTTTATTAACAGAATTAACTGTATAAATAGAAGGCTGTTCTTTTCCGCCCTGAACTTGTAAGTGAGAAAGATAGCCTTTATCTAGAATCTGATTAAACTGATACTGGAAGTGTTTCTCAACCAATTTCTCACTTTGAGAAACATTGTTGTCATCAACCTTTAATAATATCCCCCCCCTCCAGTGGTCTTGGATATTTTGGTTGCTGAAGCAACTAAAAGTGGCTAAATCAAATGATAATGTACCACCACTATCTTGGACAGTTGAAAGGTGTGGCATCTCTCCAACCTCAGAAAAATATCCATTTGATTTGTCAGTTAAGGTCAGTCTACCTTCCGCGGAGAGCGTAAGTTCGCCGCGCTGTACAAGATCTGAGATTGCCTCCTCCGTCTCACAGTGGCTCAAGCCGAAATAAGTTGATATTTGTGCTTTGCTCATTGAGGCTACATGAACAAGCCTCAGAACAAATTCCCGGATAAATGGTAGTCCTTTCTGGGAAATATATGAGAACTGAATGTTAAATTTCTGTGCAGGCAGTAAGAAGTCAACTTCGTGATAGGTTACTTTGTTATCAGACATCATTTCTTTTTCCCTCCCTGTTGAGCGGAGAGGAACACATATCCAGCGTCCTGACCTCGTTCAGTCATATAGCGAACAACGGAGCCTAATGGCAGCTCTTTATTATTTCCCTTCCATATATCGGCATTACCAACTATCAATAAGCGATCCATTGCTCGTGACATTGCTACATTGACACGGTTTGGTGCGCGTAAGAAACCTGGGCTATGTTGCTTATCCGAACGCGTCAGAGATAAAATGATAATTCGATTTTCCTTGCCCTGATAGCTGTCAACCGTATCAATTTTAACAATATCCTTGAAGCCATCGCTCCAGATTTCCTGATTGAATTTCTGACGTAGCAACCGCTTTTGTTCGGCATACATACAAATTACTCCGATTGCTGCTTCATCTTTATTAACGAGCTTTGAAAGCTGAGCGACGAATTCTTCATTCTCTGACACCTGTTTAAGTACAGAAATAATCTCGTCAGCTTCACTTCGGTTGTAAATACTTGTTCCACGGTCTCCAAGGTGGTGGGCCCGATGACCCAAGGAGGCAGTATCCAGCCAAGTCACTACGTTACGTAAAGCTTCTGGTGCATGCTGATAGACATCAGGAATTGCTCGCTCTCCATTTCGAAGCTTCCCTTCGTAGAAGGTCTTTGATACAAGTTCACCAATTGGAGGAGCCATACGATATTGGGTCAGCAGAGCTGCACTAGCTTGTGCACCATAAGTAGAGTTGAAGGCGCGAGCAAAGTCACTTCGTAATACCTCATCAATTTCAGTGCGAGAATTATTGATACCCAATTTCCTCGCTAATGCCGCCTTGTGAGCATCTGAGTACAATGGTGGAAGCTGCAGATGGTCTCCAACTAACAGGACGCGTCTCGCCGACTGCATCGCAATGGCCAGTTCACTCGCAATCGAGCGCGCAGCTTCATCAATAATCACCCAATCGTAGATATTCTCTTGGATACCAATATGCCCCTGTCCAATACCGACGCATGTGCCAGCCACTAGCTGCCTGGAACGTGAATAAAACTCATCAAGGTTCACTCGCTCTCCCGACATAGCATCCTGCATATCCCGGGATATTTTAGCTAATGCCTTTACTCGTCGAGCCTCATCAGGTCTGACACCATACTCCGTACATAGCCTTGAGATCAGAATGTCTTTTGCTGCAGAGACCTTTGCGTCTTTGTCCAGGTTAATCCCATACTCCTGACTCAGTCTGGAGCGGATGGAAAAGTTGAGTTCGACTGCAATATCTTTCAGTTCGTTGATCTCTTTTGGATCGGTTAAATCGTTAACCTGATAGAGCAATTTCTCAAGATGATCTATTTGCTTGAACAGCCTGAGCTCCGCAAGCACGACACCCGAAATAAACCCTGGCTCCAGACCAATGGCTTCACTCAGCGCTTCAACGCGGTACTTAATTTCAGCATTGAACAGTTCGCGTTTCTCTGTTGTGATTGCGTTCGAATAGACATCTTTCAGCCCAGGAGAAACAGCCCCTTCACGGTTACTGAACCTGACGATATCCAGCTCTGTACCAAGTCGAGAACAGTGCTTTCTGATGCGCTCGGCTGCTGTATTCACAGCCTCGTGTGACTGACTAACTAATAAAATGCGTTTGGTGTTCTGTTTCTCAATCAGGTAGTGGACAAAGGCCGCGATAAACTCAGTTTTACCTGTCCCTGGTGGTCCCTGCAACAGGGAGAGAGGTCCATTATTAACCAATATGTTAAACGCCTTTCTTTGCTGTTCATTCAGACTGATCTTGTTTCCGTGTTGGTCTTCACGGTCGTATCTGGCAAAATCGGCATCGCTGACAGTGACACCATAATTTTGAGCATCCTGTTTGCAGGATGGGTCGAACAGGTCAATTAAGTCAGGTAGCACACTCTCCCGATCGATGAGGCGTTCCAGCGCTCGTTTACGCTTCTGATAAGACGCCCGATCCTGCTTTGTGCGGAAGAAGACAATATCAGAATCTTTCAACCTATAGGCTGCTGAACGTACCCTAACCAATCGAATCTCCTTGAGCTCTGACTTCTTAAGTGACACCTCACCTATAAATCGCTCAACCCCTTCCTGATCGACCTGCAAGGCTTCAACGTCATCACTACTTCTAAATGCGCCAAGAGGATCAACGTCTGCAGAGTAAGGAATGAGTAGCTCCCCGTGAGCATCTGCAACAGGTATTACCTCCCCACTGACTTCAATGTTCGGATAGGATTCTGTTTCAGTATCCAGGATTGCACGCCACAGTTTCACCGTTGGGATTTCCAGCACTTCTTTTAAAGCAGGCTCAAGCACCCGCTTATCCAGTCTGGCAAAGGCATCTTTTAACTGAAGAGTAAGCGGGTCCTGCGACTGAATGTCTTCAGATGCGGTAATCAACTCGATTGCCCGGGCAAAAGATTCTTCTTTATTAAGCAATACTGTCAACGCCGACATATCCTGCGGGCTGCCTGGAGTAATCCTGATACCCGTACCAATTTCGAACTGGCTTTCATCAATATCTTGCTTACGAATTGATGAACGAGCCCTTGGATTAAAGCCATAAAGCAGCGTCTTCTGTTCTTTGCTGAACATTGCAGAAAAACTGCCACCAATTCCGGTGAAAGTGACTTTTACTTCAGCTGGCTCTTTACGATTTGGCTCAACTTTGACATACAGATGCCCGTTATCAGGCAGAACAGAGATTATTTCATCGGCGTTTCCTGCTGTAATCTCTATCAGATCTTGTGTTGACGCTTGGTCATAACTGTCTACCGCTTTTTTAAACCGGCCTAAATCTTTAAACCCAAAAATAGGATCTTCCAGTTCAGCCCGGATGGCATTCGCAATCGTTGGGTAAAGGTCTGATTCATCCCCCCAGGACAAACCTAACAACTCGCAGGACATCTTCATCACTGCATAGTTATCGCGTTCAAAGGAAGTGCAATTATCAATATATTCAGGGCTGTAGCTGTGGTTTTTAGGTTCGTCACCCGACGGTGAAAAGTCGGGGATATCGATGAGGAAAAGCGAGCGCCCCTCCGTCCTAAGCATCACATTGCCTGGGTGGATGTCTCCGTGAGAAACACCAAGACCGTGTAAATGCTCAACTGAAGCGACAAACTTATCAATGAGATCGATTTTTTCATCATCCGGGACCACCATTTTGTCCCAGGTATCTCCTTGTATCTGGTCAGTGACCATGTAAAGACTCGATGATTTAGATGCGATACCAAATTCACGGATTTCAGGCAGATACGTTGGTTTAACTAAAGAAAGCTGTTCGATCTGTTTTAAAAACTTCAAAACCTGGAAGTTTATTGATGAATCGTCTCCTTGCCCACCAACATTTAGCCACGCCTTCACGAGCCTTCCACCCGAGATATAGACTTCTTTATCAGATGTTTCTACCAGAAAATCATCATCTTCCCGATACTGACGAGAGTGGTTAATAGGATGCCTGTAAGGGTCAAGCTCAGTATCATCAAATGTTGGGAGCGCCTCGCCAGCAGGTTCAGCTTGTTTAAGGGCATCAAAGAAATCCGTCGCGGAAGTAAATTTTGCAGCAACAGCATCCAGTAATACATCTGAATACCAGTGCTGACTGTTTAACATACTCTCCTGTACAGTCTCCAGACTCTTTGGCGACATTCGCATACCACTTAATAAGTGCCAGGCTACAAGACCCAGGGCATGAACATCCTGCTGAAAAGGCGTAAGTTCGCCCCCATCAAGCATGTCTTTTACCTCGACAGCACCCACTGATAAAAGCTTACGATAATCTCCGACCGTTCCAACTGGTCGATGGTATGCCGAAATAAAGTTTGACAGGGCGACTTCTTTTGAAGGTGAAATCCACAGGCTGTGATCGGCGATATCTCTGTGAGCAATTTTCATCTCATGGAGATCGCTAAACTTTGCAATGAGTAGTTTGACTACATTTAAACGGTCTTGGTCAGAAAACGACTTACCATACTTCCCGATGAATTCGTTAAACCGAACATGACCTGGCGGAAGCTCATAGACTTCGCTGTACTCAGCTGTCACCTCATCTTTCTGAAAACTGGTTAGTGACCTCAGGCAGTGGTTATAAAGGTCCCGATTCTGGTGATTGATGTGCTGTAACACTTCACGCTCACGTGAAACGATCTCAGTTCTTCCTTCCGGCGTGTACGCTTTCGCCCCTGGGATATTCCGGAAATTCCATACTCTGAGTAATGCTTCGCTATTTGCCGATATCTCTGATTTTGCTAGGTATTCCCGATACACCTTTTTAGGATGCTCGAAAATCATATCTTTAGCTTCGAAGCCATTAACCCTCAGAGCTTTGGGCGCTGTCTGAGGTCCTAAGAAAAGGTTATCAAAAAGGGGAAAATCTTTGTTCAGAACTTGGGAACCTGGATGGGGTCTGAAGTAGTTGTTGAATGTGTTGCGATCAGCAAATTTAAGAAAATCTGTTAACGAGATTGTATGGTGAAGTTGTTCTTCCGGTAACTCACTGAAGTCCGCATTGCCAGTCATCACAACAAAGAAATGTACAATTGGAACATAGCCTTTGTTCGTAAAACGCTCTGCCAGACGCTTGAGTTTGTTGTCCAGCGTGAACTTTTTTCCACGGGTTACGCTTACTGGCGAGCGCCCCATGTTTTTGCCGCCCTTATACCAGGTCTCTCCGCGTGCTGTTACAGGCTGATGATTCCAGTCCTTCAATTCAACAATGATCACATTACAATGCGTAACAATGACTAAATCGAATTCACCTTCTTTTTTTGCCTCAACAAAACGAAAACCTGCATAACCTTTCCAGGGAAACATTCCGTTGCCAGTATAGCCATAGCTTTGTAGCTGCTCGCCAATTGAGCCTCCACGTACAGGTTTGTCAGGCTTAGATACGTTATCTGAAAAAGCAGCCTTTATTTTCTCGATTGCTACCACTTCTTGCTCTTGCAAGCCACCATCCCACATCTCTACTTCCAACGGAATTCCCCTTAGATTTCTATCTAATTTGTTCAGATAATTAGGCTGTTATTCTTGTAAGTAACGGATAATATGTCTGAATTTCCTATATGTTTTCCGTAATTAAGAGCTTTTTGCCATAATCAATTGACTGAAATGTCGGCTAACTCACTAGTGAGATTCAATCTATAGGTCAGAGCTTCCTATCAGAAATTTGGATGCCTTCAATACTAAGTCAAACTCGTACAGTTAATAAAATGATGGCAATGTGTTATCGATATGTCCTAAAAGCGATTTACACATCTGGTTCGTGTTCCGTCAGCCCTAACTACGTAAATGTACGCCGAGTGAGCACTCCCTTGTAGCGTGTCCTATCCCGTAAAAATTACGTCAACATACCGCCATCGCAATAACAATAACTACAACACTATGATAAAAAAAGTATTCGTTGACAATTATCAATTCTGATTCGGCCCAGAAACAAATACGGTCTCGTTGGGTAGGCTTCGTGCCTTTGTTCAGGACAACAAAATCCGGGGCTGAGAACGACTACGATGGATAGTCTAGGCGAGCCGCAAACAAGAAAGAAAGTGCGAAACAGAAGAAGGGGGCCAACACCTCTCGGAAGGGCGCTACAGCCTGGGGATAGCTAAGGTTAGTATATCATAATGAAATTTTCTAACTATTGGATCATATGTCAGAATGTTCGGTAATCATCTGATAACAAACCATTTTCTTCAGCGATGCTATTGAGTCTTTGTAAGCCAAAACTATACTCAATTCTCAGGTCGTTTGTTGCCTTGGTCCTTATTTCTTTTTCAACGGAGTCATCCTGTACTTGTACTACAGTCTGGATGCCTTCCTTCCCATGGACATGATGATGCAACCTGGAATTTGACCCAACATGGGATGTTTTTGGACATTTTTTAGTCATAGCGTACACCATACTCAGTAGGTTACCGATATAACGAGTATGCGGCACTTTTGTGTGCATCACAATTAACAGAAGTGTTGCAACTATGTGATAGAAGGTTCTATAGCATAACTACTTGTCCTTACGGGCAAACTTTATTGTTTAATTGTAGGCTTACGGGCAAACTTTATTGTCATTTCACACCTGCCTGACCGTGGTGCCCGACAACCTGGGCTGTCGGGCGTTATCATTAGTTCAGACCAAGAAAATACTGGGCGATTTTAAAGTAGATAATCAACCCAGTACCGTCGATAAGCGTAGCGATAAACGGGGCGGAAACCACGGCGGGATCAATGCCGATACGCTTGAGCACCATGGGGATCACTGATGACACCACGGCGCTCCACAACGTAATGCAAACCAGAGTCAGGCTGACGATTAGCGTGATTTCCACTCCGATACCCATCATCCACGCGCGCAAGCAGCCTGCCAGACCCAGCGTCAGGGCAATCAGCAGCGAAGTTGAAACTTCTTTGCGGATCACCCGACCCATATCGCGCAGCCGCACTTCTCCCAGCGCCATTGAACGTACCAGCGTTGAGGTGATCTGCGTACCGCTGTTGCCGCCAGTACCAATTAATAGTGGAATAAAAAAGGCCAGTGCAATAGCAGATTCCAGCGCCTCTTCAAAATGTTGAAGAACGCTGCTGGTATAGGCTTCTGCGACAAAAAGTAGCAGGAGCCAGACAGAACGTTTTTTCCACAATGTCCACGGGCTAATCTCCAGGTAGGGTTTTTCCAGCGGCAACGTTGCCCCCTGAAGCTGAACATCTTCGGTAACATCATCTTCCTGTAGATGAGCGATCTCTTTTTCCATCAGACAACCGACCAGCTCACCTTTCTCAACGACAGCCACCAGATCGAGTTCGCGTTCGGTTAACTTGGCAACGACCTGTGCCCGTTCATCATCAGGCTTTACATGAAACAAACAACTGTCCGTAAGATGGTTGATGTTCAGCGATGTATCTTTTTCCTGCAATAAGCGCTTGATGGATAACACCCCGCGCAGCGCTTTTCCAGCTACAACAAAGACCTGGCCTGGAATATCATCCGTTGTGAGCTGGGAGACAAAGTATTCACGAGCGCCGTTCACGCTGAGATGATCCGGCAGGGTAATAAAATCGGTGCGCATATATTGCGCGATAGCATCGCCATTGAAATCCGGCATAGGATGATGGGCGGCGCAGAGTGGCATAGATGACATGGTGTAATTCCCTATAAAAATCTCTCATAGGGGCGAACAAGACAGGGTTAGCGCAGGCGGATCCCTACGTCCTGGTTTTAGCACTGAACAACGTATCTGCCCGATGGTGAAATCGTCAGAAGTTACCTTGGCAACACCTTGATTCGATGGATGCCTGTATTTCCCTGAGTGGCCTCTCTCGATACCAGCAGGGCGGTAACTTGTATTTGTACAGGAGCCTCGCCATAACGAGATCGGTAAATGAGCCACTATTATAGCGATGTCTAATTATTGATTATGTTTATAGTTGTGAATGTTTATCAATCGTTGATATACGAAATATTCCCTGTGCCAGAGCGCGATAGGGCTGAAGTGGAAACTACAACCGAATAGACATATTGAATCCAGGTGTTAGTATTCAATAGACAGCAGTTATGAGTATGCGTGTTTCATTTCCGGCCAGGAACGCTGATGATGACAACATTACTACCCGATTTCACAGCATTTTCGTCATTCACTTCCTGCGCGGCGCAGGTTGCCTTAGCGCCTGTCCGCTCTCTGGCCATGGTTTCTTATTCCTTCTCATCCCGGATGGAATCTCCCGCTGAATAGCTATTCAGCGGGCTTTGTGACACGCATCGTTTGATAACAGGGATTACGGCGGGTCGAATATGGATAAGTTTAAGCGTCATGTGATGTGGTGGGGGGCGGGCACCCTGGTCGTGGTGGCTGCGATAGCATGGTGGATGCTCCGTCCTGCCGGAATACCGGAGGGGTTCGCAGCCAGCAACGGCAGAATTGAAGCCACCGAAGTGGATATTGCTACCAAGATTGCCGGGCGAATTGACACAATCCTTGTGTCGGAAGGGCAGTTCGTTCGTCAGGGCGAGGTGTTGGCGAAAATGGATACTCGCGTGCTGCAGGAGCAGCGGCTGGAAGCGATCGCGCAAATCAAAGAGGCCGAAAGCGCGGTGGCGGCGGCGCGAGCGCTGCTGGAACAGCGGCAAAGTGAAATGCGCGCCGCGCAGTCGGTAGTAAAACAGCGCGAGGCGGAGCTGCAGTCGGTTTCTAAACGCCACGTGCGTTCCCGTTCGCTATCCCAGCGTGGGGCCGTGTCTGAGCAACAACTGGATGACGATCGGGCCGCGGCAGAAAGCGCACGTGCGGCGCTGGAATCCGCAAAGGCGCAGGTCTCAGCGGCAAAAGCCGCAATTGAAGCCGCTCGCACCAGCATCATTCAGGCGCAAACCCGCGTAGAAGCCGCGCAGGCCACCGAACGTCGTATTGCGGCTGATATTGATGACAGTGAGCTGAAAGCCCCGCGCGATGGTCGCGTGCAGTACCGCGTTGCTGAGCCGGGTGAGGTGCTTTCTGCGGGTGGGCGCGTCCTGAATATGGTCGATCTCAGCGATGTCTACATGACGTTCTTCTTGCCTACCGAACAGGCTGGCTTACTGAAGATTGGCGGCGAAGCGCGCCTGGTGCTGGATGCCGCACCGGATCTGCGTGTTCCGGCGACCATCAGCTTTGTGGCAAGCGTCGCGCAGTTCACACCGAAAACGGTCGAAACCAGCGATGAGCGGCTGAAGCTGATGTTCCGCGTTAAAGCGCGTATCCCGCCAGAGCTGTTGCAGCAGCATCTCGAGTACGTGAAAACCGGTCTGCCGGGCATGGCGTGGGTGCGTATCGATGAGAATCGAGCCTGGCCTGACGACCTGATGGTGAGGTTGCCGCAATGACGCATCTGGCGCTGGTTCCCGTTCCTCCCGTGGCGCACCTTGACGGCGTGAGTCAGCATTACGGGAAAACGGTAGCGCTGAACAATATCACGCTGGATATCCCCGCCCGCTGTATGGTGGGGCTGATTGGCCCGGATGGCGTCGGAAAATCGAGCCTGCTGTCGCTCATCTCCGGCGCGCGTGTCATTGAACACGGTAACGTGATGGTGCTGGGCGGCGATATGCGCGACCCTAAACATCGCCGGGATGTCTGCCCGCGCATTGCCTGGATGCCGCAGGGGCTGGGGAAAAACCTGTACCACACGCTGTCGGTGTATGAGAACGTCGATTTCTTTGCCCGGCTGTTTGGCCATGACAAAGCGGAGCGTGAAGCGCGGATTACCGAGCTGCTGAACAGCACCGGACTGGCGCCGTTTCGCGATCGTCCGGCCGGGAAACTCTCGGGTGGGATGAAGCAAAAGCTGGGGCTGTGCTGCGCGTTAATCCATGACCCGGAACTGTTAATTCTCGATGAACCTACCACCGGGGTCGACCCGCTGTCCCGCGCCCAGTTCTGGGATCTGATTAACAGCATTCGCCAGCGGCAGACCAACATGAGCGTGCTGGTTGCGACCGCCTACATGGAAGAAGCCGAGCGCTTTGACTGGCTGGTGGCGATGAACGCCGGGGAGGTGCTGGCCACCGGGAGCGCGCAGCAGCTACGCGAAAAAACCAACTCCGACACGCTGGAGCAGGCGTTTATCGCGCTGTTACCCGAAGCCCAGCGTCAGGCGCATAAGCCAGTGGTGATCCCGCCGTATCACGCTGAGCAGGAAGAGATTGCCATCGAGGCGAAAGATCTGACCATGCGCTTCGGCAAGTTCGTGGCCGTTGACCACGTTAACTTTCGTATTCCGCGCGGGGAAATCTTCGGTTTTCTCGGCTCCAACGGCTGCGGTAAATCCACTACCATGAAAATGCTCACCGGGCTGCTACCCGCAAGTGAAGGTGAGGCGTGGCTGTTTGGGCAAGCGGTTGACCCGAAGAATATCGATACCCGTCGCCGGGTAGGCTATATGTCGCAGGCGTTTTCGCTCTACAGCGAGCTGACCGTACGGCAAAACCTCGAGCTACACGCGCGGTTGTTCCATATCCCCGAAGCAGAAATCCCGGGGCGGGTACAAGAGATGAGTGAGCGCTTTTCGCTGACCGATGTCGAAGACGCGTTGCCTGGCGCGCTGCCGTTGGGGATCCGTCAACGCCTGTCGCTGGCGGTGGCGGTGATCCATCGCCCGGAGATGCTCATTCTCGATGAACCAACCTCCGGGGTCGATCCGGTGGCGAGAGACATGTTCTGGCAACTGATGGTCGATCTGTCGCGTCAGGATAAAGTGACCATTTTTATCTCCACCCATTTTATGAACGAAGCGGAGCGCTGCGACCGCATGTCGCTGATGCACGCCGGAAAAGTCCTGGCCAGCGGTACGCCGCAGGAGCTGGTGAAACAGCGTGGTGCCGCCAGTCTGGAAGAAGCGTTTATCTCGTGGTTACAGGAAGCGGCTGGTCCGGCGCCGGAGGCTCAGTTACCGCCAGCCAATGTCCCGGCAGTGCATGAAAACAGTCAGCCGCCGCACCAGGGATTTAGCCTGCGGCGCTTGTTCAGCTACAGCCGCCGCGAGGCGCTGGAGCTGCGACGTGACCCGGTACGTTCAACGCTGGCGCTGATGGGCACGGTGATCCTGATGCTGATCATGGGCTACGGCATCAGCATGGATGTGGAAAACCTGCGTTTTTCGGTGCTCGATCGTGATCAGACAGTCAGCAGCCAGGCGTGGACGCTGAATCTGGCGGGATCGCGCTATTTTATCGAGCAGCCACCGCTTACCAGTTATGACGAGCTGGACAAACGGATGCGCTCGGGCGAAGTCGCGGTAGCCATAGAGATCCCGCCAAATTTTGGCCGCGATATCGCGCGTGGAACGCCGGTGAAGATTGGCGTCTGGGTCGATGGCGCAATGCCGAGCCGTGCGGAAACGGTCAGAGGCTACGTGCAGGCGATGCACCAGACCTGGCTGCAGGATGTGATGGCGCGTCAGCCAAATACCAGCGGGCAAAACGGACTGATGACCATTGAAACTCGCTATCGTTACAACCCGGATGTGAAAAGCCTGCCAGCGATTGTTCCGGCGGTGATCCCGCTGCTGTTGATGATGATCCCCTCCATGCTCAGCGCTCTGAGCGTGGTGCGTGAGAAAGAGCTGGGGTCGATAATCAACCTGTACGTGACGCCCACTACCCGCAGCGAGTTTTTACTCGGCAAACAGTTGCCTTACATCGTGCTGGGCATGCTGAACTTCCTGCTGCTGTGCGCGCTGTCGGTGTTTGTATTCGGCGTCCCGCATAAGGGGAGTTTTGTGACCCTGACGCTGGCCGCGCTGCTGTACGTCACCATTGCCACCGGGCTGGGATTGTTAATTTCCACGTTTATGAAAAGTCAGATCGCCGCCATTTTTGGTACGGCGATTATTACGCTGATCCCGGCGACGCAGTTTTCCGGGATGATCGACCCGGTCGCCTCGCTGGAAGGGCCGGGACGGTGGATTGGCGAAATTTACCCGACCAGCCATTTTCTGACCATCGCGCGCGGGACGTTCTCTAAAGCGCTGGATCTGACCGATCTCTGGCCGCTGTTTATTCCGCTGGCGGTAGCCATTCCAGTGGTCATTGGTCTGAGCGTATTACTGCTGAAAAAACAGGAGGGGTGATGCGCCGATTACGGAATATTTATAACCTCGGCATCAAAGAGTTACGCAGCCTGCTGGGTGACAAAGCGATGCTGACGCTGATCGTCTTCGCCTTCACGGTCTCGGTTTACTCTTCTGCGACCGTTCTGCCAGGGTCGCTGCACCTGGCGCCGATTGCCATTGCCGATATGGACCAGTCGCAGTTGTCGAATCGCATTGTGAACAGTTTTTATCGTCCGTGGTTTTTACCGCCGGAGATGATTACTGCCGATGAGATGGATGCCGGGCTGGATGCCGGGCGCTATACCTTCGCCGTGAACATTCCGCCTGATTTTCAGCGCGATGTACTGGCCGGGCGGCAGCCGGATATTCAGGTTAACGTCGATGCCACGCGGATGAGCCAGGCCTTTACCGGCAACAGCTATATCCAGAATATCATCAGTGGCGAGGTGAACAGCTTTGTGTCGCGTTACCGCGATAACAGCGAGCTGCCGGTGGCGCTGGAAATGCGTATGCGCTTTAACCCTAATCTGGAACCCGCCCGCTTTGGCGCAGTGATGGCGATTATCAACAACATCACCATGCTGGCGATTGTGCTTACCGGGTCGGCGCTGATTCGCGAGCGTGAACATGGGACCATTGAGCACCTGCTGGTGATGCCGGTGACGCCGTTTGAAATCATGATGGCAAAAATCTGGTCGATGGGGCTGGTGGTGCTGGTGGTTTCCGGTCTGTCGTTGATGCTGATGGTAAAAGGTGTGCTTGGCGTACCGATTGAAGGCTCGATACCGCTGTTTATGCTGGGAGTGGCGCTGAGCCTGTTCGCCACCACGTCAATCGGCATTTTTATGGGCACGCTGGCGCGCTCCATGCCACAACTGGGGTTGCTGATGATTTTGGTACTGCTGCCGTTACAGATGCTCTCCGGCGGCTCTACACCGCGTGAAAGCATGCCGCAGGCGGTGCAGGACATTATGCTGACGATGCCGACTACCCATTTTGTTAGCCTTGCGCAGGCGATTCTTTACCGCGGCGCAGGATTTAATATTGTCTGGCCGCAGTTCCTGACGCTGCTGGCGATTGGCAGTACGTTCTTCGTGATAGCGCTGCTGCGTTTCAGAAAGACGATTGGCACGATGGCGTAAATATTATTGCCGGGTGGCGGCTGCGCCTTATCCGGCCTACAAACGGGAATGAATGTAGGCCGGGCAACAAAACAAGCAATTACTCTTCTTTCGGCAGGCACTGCAGATGACCGTGGCGCACGCCGCGCTGGGAAATCACGTCATCGGCAAAATGCTGCACATCGCCCATGTCACCTTTTAGCACAGCGATTTCCAGACAGTCGTCATGGTTGATGTGCACGTGTAGTGTGGCGACTGATAAATCGTGGTGGTGATGTTGGGTGGAAACAATACGGCTCGCCAGGTCACGCTTCTCATGCTCATAAACATACGAGAGCACTGCGAATCCCTGAGTGCCGTGCTCCTGGGTGGTTTCCTGCGCCAGTGCGCCGCGCAGAATATCGCGGATCGCTTCGGAACGGTTGTTATAGCCACGGCGCTGGCTCAGGCTGTCGAGCGTTTCCAGTAAATCGTCATCGAGGGTAATGGTGACTCGTTGCATCTGCAATTAACCTTTCATGTGGCGCGTGGGCGCACAGGGAGTAAGGGGAATAGCGTATTTTGTAACACACGTCCGGCATCCGGGGAAAAGGTTAATGCTCTCGCAATAAACGCAGCAGGGTTGTTACCTGTTCATCCAGCGGCGCGAGCGTGTCTTTGACGATCAGATGCAGCGGGGTGGCACGGCGAGCGCCATGGCTTAACGGCAGCAGTCGTAATAGCCCCTGCTCAAGCTGCTGCTGAATTCGCTCCTCAGGCAACCAGCTGTAACCGACCTGATACATCACCGCCTCAATCGCGGCATCAATGGTCGAGAAGGTCCAGGCATCGCGCACCGCTTGCTGCGGGGTGTCGCGATCGGCAATGCGAATCAGCGGCCACGCGCGTAACGCGTCTTCATCCAGCGGCGCATCCAGCATGCAGAGCGGGTGATCGCGGTGGGCAACGGCCACGAAGTCAATATTCATCAGCCATTCGCCGCGTCCGGTGATATCCTGGCGTCGGGTCAGGACCATCACGTCCGCATCGGCATGCGCCGCCAGTCGATCGTCAGCATTCTCCAGCACTTCGGTCAAACGTACCTGCGTCTGCGGCCACGCCAGCTGAAACTGCTTGAGGATCGCGAACAGGCGTTTGCGTGGGAAGATGCTATCTACCATGAAATCCAGCCGCGTTCGCGTGCCGTTTTGCAACGTTGCTGCCCGGGTTTCCACCCATAAAAAGGCCTTCAGTAACGGTTTGACCTGGCCCAACAGTAGCTCTCCCGCAGGGGTTAATACCGCCCTGCGACCTTCCGGCGTCAGCAGCGTCACGCCAAGCCGCTCCTGCAGTAGCGCCAGATTGTAGCTCACCGAAGACTGGCTACGGTTGGTCTCTTCCGCAGCTTTAGCAAAGCTGCCCAGCTCCACGACTTTCTCCAGTAAGGCCCATTGCTCCAGCGTTGTCTTGTGCATAACTCATCTAAAAATTGAATGAATATGATGTAAACATAGCGTTATTCATCCAATTTTTGAAGCGGTAAGATCCTCGCATCAAGTAAGAGGAGAACGAATATGAGCACTTTTGATAAACATGATTTGAGCGGCTTTGTCGGCAAACATCTGGTCTATACCTACGATAATGGCTGGAATTACGAGATCTACGTGAAAAACGACACCACTCTGGATTACCGTATTCACAGCGGCATTGTGGGGAATCGTTGGGTGAAGGATCAGCGGGCGTACATTGTGCGGGTTGGCGAGAGTGTTTATAAAATTTCATGGACCGAACCGACCGGGACCGACGTCAGCCTGATCGTGAATCTGGGCGACAAACTCTTTCACGGCACCATCTTTTTCCCACGCTGGGTGATTAACAATCCGCAAAAAACGGTCTGTTTCCAGAATGACCATATTCCGCTGATGATGTCATATCGCGATGCGGGGCCGGCATATCCAACTGAGGTGATTGACGAGTTTGCGACCATCACCTTCGTGCGTGACTGTGGGGCGAATAATGACAGCGTTATTGCCTGTGCGGCCAGTGAATTGCCGGAAAACTTCCCGGAAAATTTACGCTAAGGCTTCCAGACGCTGCACGGCGTCGGCGGTCAGGGTAAACGGCGTGGGGGTACACACCGCCAGGCTCAGGGTATCGAGCTGGCACTGGCTGACTGAGAGTGAGGAGGTTAGCGCGGTGCTGTCGACACTGACAATTTGCCAGGCGCTGCCGCCACGCTGTTTCACGATAGCTTCTTTACGCGTCCAGATGCGCCAGAACGCCGCCAGCTGTTGCTCCGGGCGTTCGGCCTCAACTTCGGCATGTTCCCTGAGACTGAACACCGTATTTGCCAGCGTCTGCCAGTTATCGCGCGGGCGAACGACTTCAATATCACAGCCGACTTCCCCTTCGTCGCTGAGCAGCAGGGCAATATCATCACCGCTGTGGCTGAGATTGAACCACAGCGGTGTGTCGGCGGAAAAGGTCGGTTTTCCTTGCTCGCTGTAGACGATGTCCGGTAATGGCGAAAGAGTATGGGAAAGCAGCACGCGACCTGCCAGCCAGCGCGCACGACGAGCGCCTTGCGGGGCCTGCTCACGCAGTGCGGCAGGCAGTGCGCCAGCGCTTAAAACAGAAACTTTCCCAAGAACGATCCGGTACATATCAGGGCCAACGTTTAATGATGATAGAAGTATTTATGCCGCCAAACGCAAAGTTATTGCTCTGCAAAAATTCGCAATCAATCTTGCGGGCTTTACCCATAATGTAATCCAGCGCTCCACAATTAGCATCTGGCTGACTCAAATTTAGCGTAGGCGCAAACCAGCCTTCTCGCATCATTTGCAGACTCATCCAGGCCTCTAGTGCGCCACAAGCGCCAAGGGTATGTCCAAAATAGCTTTTAAGCGAGGATAGCGGCACATTATCACCATAAATTGCAGCGGTTGCCTGACTTTCTGCAATATCACCGCGATCGGTTGCGGTACCGTGCGCTGAAATATATCCGATATCGCGGGCGCTAATACCGGCCATATTCAGCGATTTTTCCATGCAAATCTGCATTGTTTCGCGCTGTGGCTGGGTGATATGGGCAGCATCGCAGTTAGTGGCAAAGCTAACGATTTCACCATAAATCGTTGCTCCGCGCGCTTTAGCGTGTTCCAGCTCTTCCAGCACCAGCGTGCCTGCGCCTTCTCCGATGACCAGACCATCGCGATTTTCATCGAACGGGGAGGGGGTGGTTTTCGGCTCGTCGTTGCGCTGGCTGGTAGCGAACAGTGTATCAAACACGGCGGCTTCGGAAGGACACAGTTCTTCTGCACCGCCGGCGACCATCACTGTTTGATAACCGTGCCGAATGGCTTCCCATGCGTAACCAATTGCCTGGCTACCGGATGTGCAGGCGCTGGATGTCGGAATGACTCGCCCCCGCAGCCCAAAAAATAATCCAGTGTTAACGGCAGTGGTGTGCGGCATCATTTGCACGTAGGTCGTGCCGGTGATGTTATTAGTATGCTTCTCGGTCAGCATGGTCGCGAACTCGCTCACTGGACCGGTACTACCGGTTGATGAACCATAAGCGATCCCGGTTTCACCGTTAGTCAGTACCCGATCGCCAATCAGCCCGGCCTGCTCAAGCGCCAGCTCTGTTGCGCGGGTGGACATCAGCGATACGCGACCCATGGCGCGAATTCGCTTGCGGGTATAGTGTTCCGGTAGAGTGAAGTCGTCGATCGGCGCACCCAGCAGTGTGTGCAGTCCGTCATAAACCTGCCACTCCGGCATTTTGCGTACCGCATTTTCATATGCCAATAACCTGGCGGAGACAGCCTGCCAGTTTTCCCCAAAGGCGGTGACGCCGCCCATGCCTGTAATCACGACACGACGTGTCATAACATCCCTCCATTGATGGAAATCACCTGGCGAGTTACATAGCCCGCCACATCCGACATTAAATAACTGGCAAGCCCGGCCACTTCTTCAGCCTGACCTATCCGTTTCATGGGGATCATCGACATCGCCTCTTTCAATGCGGCTTCTTCCATCTCGATCATCCCGGTATCAATGAGTCCCGGTGCAATGCAGTTTACGGTAATTTTGCGTTTTGCCAGTTCGATGGCCAGCGCTTTAGTGGCACCAATAATTCCGGCTTTTGCCGCACTGTAATTGACCTGACCGCGGTTGCCCATCACGCCCGAAACCGAAGACAGTGTGATGATACGGCCCCCCTTGCGTGCACTGATCATCGGCATAATGCACGGATGAATGACGTTGTAAAAGCTGTCGAGGTTGGTATGGATCACCGCATCCCAGTCGTTATCACTGAGCGCAGGGAAAGCGGCATCACGAGTGACCCCTGCGTTGCTAACAATGCCGTACCATGCGCCGTTTGCCTCAATATCTTGCAACAGTATTTCACGGCACTGCTCGCGATTGGCAACATCAAATGTCAACAGGCGCCCTGCGCCGCCAGCGGCGAGGATAGCATCCAGCGTTTCTTGTGCTCCTTGCACATCGCGATGATAGTGTACGCCGACCACAAAACCGTCCGCGGCCAGTTGTCTGGCGATGGCGCGACCGATACCTTTGCTGGCACCCGTAACTAAAACTGAACGGCTCATGTGGACGCTCCTTGTTGAAATAGCGTGTTAATTTCTTCTGATGTCGGCTGGAAGGTGTTGACGCGACCGGTCGCCAACGTCTCGTTGTCTGCCTGGATGGCACATTCAAAGCTACCGAATCGTGCATCCTGCATCAGCAATTTGACATGGATGCTCAGCTTCTTCCCGGCAGGCAGAACACCTGTGGCACAGACTAAGTCACGTGCGCCCAGTACCATGCCTAACGTAATACTCGCCTGACCTTGTTGCTGGCGGTGCCAGCCAGACCAGACGCCAATGGTCTGCGCCATCAGTTCCAGTGCGAACCAGCCAGGTAGATTGCCATCGGGGTCGAGGAAAGGGGCCAGTACGCTGTTTGCTGATACCGTCACGTGGCAGATGGCGGTTTCGTCCGCCACACTGACGACCTCTTCAAGGAGCAGCATCGGCGCATCATGCGGCAAATAGCCGCCCGGTGATAAATAGTGGCTCATGAGATTCTCCCGAGCAGGATGCTGGCATTATTACCGCCGAAGGCAAACGAATTAGACAAGATAACCGGGCGAGTCAGCGACTGCGGCTGTTCAATGATGCCGCAGGCTGGCAATGTTTCATCGCGTGGTGACTGGCTAAAATCCTGCGGTGGTAGCGGCAGGTCGCGTTGCAGAATCAGTATACTGATCGCTGCTTCGGTGATCCCCGCGGCACCCAGTGTGTGCCCGGTCAGGTGTTTGGTTGAACTGCACGGGACCGTTTCGCCAAATAGCGCGCTCACGACGTTGGACTCAATCTGATCGTTTAGCGGTGTGGCGGTACCGTGCAGATTGATATAGCCCACGTGTTCCGGCGTCATTCCTGCGTCGTTAAGCGCCTGGCCGATGGCGCGAATGGCACCTTCCCCCTGTGGATGGGGAGCCGAAATATGGTACGCGTCGCTGGATTCGCCGACGCCAAGGAGCGCGATAGGCTGTGGCTCGCGGGTTAATACCATCAAGGCGGCGCCTTCGCCAATGGTGATCCCACAACGGTCACGGCCAAACGGCTGACACAACGTTGGGGAGAGTGATTCCAGACTGTGGAATCCGTTGATTGGCATTCGGCTTAGCGTATCCGCACCACCGACAATGGCGATATCGACCAGACCAGATTCGATCAAACGACGTCCGCTCATGATAGCCCTTGCACTGGACGAGCAGGCGGTTGAGAGCGTAAAGGCCGGGCCATCCAGCGCCAGCCAGTGGCTAAGAAAACGCGACGGATCGCCCAGTTCCTGTTGCGGATAGCGCCAGTCAGTGCTCTCTTTGCCGTTGAGCATCAAATCAACGTGAACGTCACCCTCATCCAGGCCGGAGGTGCTGGTGCCGAGAACAACAGCAATACGATCGCGACCAAATCGGGCGATAGCGTCGTCCACCTGCGGCTGGATTTGCATCAGTGCTGCCAGCAATAGCTGGTTGTTGCGCGAACGATGAGCGCTAAAGTGCTGAGGAATAGCGGGTAACTCACCGTCAACGCCTGCTAACACGGCGGATGGGTGTCCTTGCAGCCAGCCCGTGCGCGGGCGCATTCCCGGCGCTATGCCACGAGTGAGGTTGGCTGCGATTTCATCAGTGTTATTGCCCAACGCGTTAATCATGCCAACGGCAGAAATGTAGATCATCTCAGTCACCCAGATATTGAATGGTGATGTGGTATTTAAAAACGTGCTGCTCAATGCTGATCGGTTCGCGTTTTCCTCTTCGATTCAGATACGTGATTTCCGTGACCACTTTGCCGCGTGCATTGCGCAGCTCACGCTTATCACCCGTATCGACGATCGTCCAGCCTGTGGGTAATTGCGGTTGCCAGGTGCTAATCGGCCAATGGCTAAGCATCACGTCAGCCAGCACCTGGCTGGCTGGCGGCAATTGTGGAACGATGATCGATTGCTCGGTGTGCAGTCCTTTTTCATCGTAAGTCACGAGGAACAGGCGAATGCCGACTGATGACAGCCCGGCAAGTGTGATTTTCTTGTCATCAGCATTGAGCATGACCAACAGTGACTGAGTTTTGCCGTTAAAACTACCGGTTAGTAGTTGTTGCGAATTCACCGCGGGAGAAATCCCCGGAGCAGGTAGCGTTACACGAATACCCGGCTCTAACCAGGCTTGCGGGCGGCCTTTCTGTTCCGGCTGTGAGTGGCTGCAACCTGCCAGCAGCAACGTGGCGACGAGCAGGCCCCGTCGGATGGCGCTGCGCTTATCCGGTCTACAAATGGTGTGCTGACGTAGATCGGATAAGGCAATGCCGCCATTCTGCAAAAGCCCACTCAACCAACGAAATATCGGTTTACTCATCGTTTTTTCTTCTCTCTTTTCGTTGGCATCGCCAGCGGTGACAGCAAAAATGCGGTGAAAATACCGCTTACTAGCACAATGCCAAAACTGCTGATTGCCTGAGTGGCACTAAAGACCAGCATGCCGAGCGTCAGGAGCGTGGTCATCATCGCCAGCGTGATAGCCAGCAGCGACGTCAGTGGCGTACCGCGTGGATTACTGAAAAACAGCGTGTAGTTAATGCCAATTCCCAGTACCAGCACCAGTGCCAGCAGCGAGAACAAGTTGAGCGCATGACCGCTCAGGGCCAGTACTGCCAGACCACAACCTAAAGACAGCACTGAGGGCACCAGGCTAATTAAGCCCTTACGCCAGCCAAGCCGAATGATGGCGCCACAGGCAATCACCGCCAGCGCAATGCACAGCAGGCCGGTCAGAATATGGCGATAAAGGGCAAACAGGTTGTCAAAGCTGCTCTTGCGATCCACCCACGCCACGCCGGAATATTTCACGCTGAGCGTATTTAAAGCATCACTTTGTTTCACCCCTTCAACGGGAACCAATACGCTGCTTTCGCCATCAGCCAGAGACAGCCATAGCAAGCGCCAGCCTTCACTGGCTGGGCTGGCAAGCCAGGCATCGACGGTTACAGGCATGGCGCTAAGATCGGGGTTCACCGTTGCCAGCCCGGCGTTGTTTAGGGCTTTCGTGATGGCGGGAGAAGCATCTTTTAGCAGAGAGAGATCCTGGTGTTGCCGGGCGAGTGAATTGAGCGGAATAGTGCGATATCCGCTGAGTAATCCGTCTTTTTTTGCCTGTTCCAGCGCGGGGGTAAAGGTTTCCAGCCGCTCCAGCGTTTGCTGAGCGGATTTGCCGTACACCACAAACCACTTCTGGTCGACGCTTTGCCCGGTCAGGGCGGTAATCGCTTTTTCCTGAGCGAGAATTTCCTGCGGCAACGCCTGTAACTGGGAGATATCATCATCTACGCGCAGCGTCGCTATTCCTGCCAGCGAGAACAACGCCAGTGCCAGCGGCAGGCCAACGGAGAGTTTTTTATTGCGTCGCCATGCAGCAAGCCAGCGTAGCATGAGTACCATTGCCGGCACCGGGCGTACCGGCAACCGACGACACAACCACGGGTGCCAGAAAATGACCGTCAGGCAGGAGGCGCTCAGACCTACCGCCGCGAATACCGCCATCTGGCGAATACCGGGGAAGGGGGCCAGCATCATAATCAGATAAGCCGCTACGGTGGTGAATAGCGCCAGGAGCAGGGCATTGCGCACTTTGGCAAGGCTTTGCCATGGCGATGTTTCCGCACCG
The DNA here is from genome assembly GCF_013797615.1 of Citrobacter sp. RHBSTW-00017. Lineage (NCBI taxonomy): Bacteria > Pseudomonadati > Pseudomonadota > Gammaproteobacteria > Enterobacterales > Enterobacteriaceae > Citrobacter > Citrobacter sp. RHBSTW-00017. The sequence continues at coordinate 282,926 of NZ_CP056899.1, forward strand.
TGCACCATTCGTTCGGTCAAATAGTAGAGCGTATAGTCGGCGGAAATACCGATGATGCTCATGCTCATCACCAGCGTCATCAGATGGAGCTCGCCAAAAATCAGCAGCGTGACGACGGTCCCCGCCAGCGCACCAATGCCAATCGAAATCAGGCACAGCAGCAGCGGACGCAGCGAACGAAATACAGCCACGATGAGCAGGATCACCCCGAGCACAGTGGCTATGCCGAGAGTAGAGATATCTTTTTTCGCCTGCTGGCTGGCGTAATCGCTATAGAACAGCGTCCCGCGAGACAGCAGTTGAGCCTGTGGATAGTGGGCTTTGAGCTCACCTTCCAGCGTATTCAACGTGGTGACCAATTGGTGCGTCTGTTGCATATCAAACGATGAACCGGTCAGTTCGCCATGTAACAGATACCAATAGTTGCCTTGCTCATCCTGGGTGACCAGCCAGCCGTCCATCAGGCGCAGACGCTGCCCAGTTTTGGCCATGGCCAGCTGCGAGCCACGCATCAGCATGAAGGGATCGTTTTGTAGCTCTTTGCCACTGACGCCGGAGAATGCGGAGTAAAGTTGGGACAGGATCCACTGGCCCTGCGCTTCGCCGCCGTTTTGCAGCCGGGCGCGGGTCTCGTTATCTATCAGGCCGTTACGATGTTGCCAGAAGAATGCCCCCCAGGCCTGCTGGCTGTCGGCATCCATTGGACCTTTTACCTGGGCTAGCGCGTGCGATTTTTGCAGTAAAGCCAGCCAGTCCCGGGCTATCGCTGGGTCCGGTTGCTCACCGGGACTCACCAGCCAGACCACCTGACGGTCAAGGCGCTGCATAAATCCCTCGTTCAGACCCGGAGGTATAGCGCCCAGCGTCTGCTTTGGCAACATGGCCAGCACGCTGCTGTTAAGGCGGGCCTGAGGTAGCAGCGTCAGAAAGATGCCCAGCAGAAGCAGGCAGATGACTCCCCATAACAGCGCGGGACGTTTACTGGGCGGCAAAGCGTTGGCGTTCGTCATCGGTCAGTTGCGCTGGCGTTAGTTGGTGTTGGGAAAGCGCGATATCGGTGCGATCGCCCTGTTTATCATTGAGCTGAATGCTCTCCAGGTAGGTCTTTCCTGCTAAATCAATCGTCGCAAAAATCTTATCCAGCGGTGTGGTGATTGGCGTCAGGCGTAGCGTCCAGCGACCTTCTCCTAAGTCTGCGAACTCCACGCGGAAGTTTTGTTCCAGCACTTTACGATCCGCCTGGAATAACGCCCGCAGCAGATGATTAAACTGGAACATTTGCGGGTTATTCTCAGCGGTAACGGTCTGCGGTGGTTGACCGTTAATTGCCTGAACCATCCGTTTGTCATCCAGCAGCAGCTGCATCGGGAACGGGGACGTTTGATCCCACAGCAACCCCTTGTCGCGGGCGATCAACATCTTGCCCTGAGATCGCAGCGGTTGTGGTAGATCCTTTATCGTCCGGGTTTGATCGAAGTGGGCGCGAACCACCGGTTGTTCGGTAAAACGCTGTTGTAGGGAGTCGAGCGTCAGGGCACTGACGAAAGGGCTGACGAGCAGCACGAGCAATGGCCATAATTTCATGGTGTCACTCCCATCCGTTCAAACAGAATATTCGGGCTGACAAAGCACAGTTCACGGCTTTTTTCGTCGACGGCGACCTGGATGGTGTAGCCTGTTGTAGCACGTTTACCTGTTTCGGCATCAAAAATTTCGTAGCCGATTCGCAGGCGATTTTCGTACTCTTTAATTTGGGCGCGTACACGGATACGCTGCTCGAAAGTCAGCGCATTGCGATACTTCACCCGAGTGTCGACCACGGGCCACAGATAGCCAGATTCTTTCATCTGCCGATAGCCATAATCGAATTGGTTCAGCAGTGCCTCACGGGCAATCTCGAAGTAACGGAAGTAGTTACCATGCCACGCTACGCCCATCATATCGACGTCGTGAAACGGAATAGTTAGCTCGACTTCAGCCGTAAAACGGGGATCGTTAAGCACCCTTTACTCCTTGTCATTGGTGTCCGGCAGTTGCCAGAAATCGAAAAAGTTAAACCAGTCGAGGGGCGACTGAAGCGCATAGTGCTCAAGGCGTTCGGCGTAGCGATCGACAGTATTCTGTAATGCCTGTTGTCGTGTGGCGCGCGGTAAGAGCAGCGGGTCGGCAAACGGTTCGCAGTAGATGTGGAGTTTCTCCTGCTGGCGCAGGGCAAAAATCAGATCTACAGGGCAGCGTAAAATAGACGCAAGAATAAACGGGCCCTGAGGGAATGGCGCGTTTTGCCCCATAAAGCGGCTCCAGCACACACGCCACTCGCCGCCGCGTTGGGGATTGACTGCGATGCGATCGCCTACGATGGCTACCCATTCACCGCGCTCCAGTTTCTCTTTGAGCAGAATGGCAGTATCTGGACCAATACTGTTCACCGGGAGCAGATTTAATCCAGCCTGCGGCGCCATCTCTTGCATGATCTGTTTAAAGCGTTGGGCGTTATCGCTAAATACCAGCGCATTGATTGTTTTACTGCCCTGTAGCTGGGCCAGTGCCCGACAGGCTTCGACATCGCCAAGATGTGAAGCCAGCAGCAGTTTTCCCCGAGGATCGCTGACATTTAGCGTTTTTTCTGCGCCTGGTGCAAAAATCACATCGCGACCGAAGTGCAGTTCACCGCGCCAACTGGCAATCTTATCCAGCATCGCGCCGCCAAAACGCAGGAAATGCTGATAACTGGTCAGGTTTGGCGGTACTGGCATCCGGCGTGTGATCAGTTGCGCTCTTACGCGGCTAATCCAGCGTTGAGAGGCTTTTCGGGCAGTTGAAGCGCTGAGCCAGTATACGCCGACGACCGGATACAGCAGCAGGGAGAAGGCTTTGCGGCCCAGTACACGCCAGACCAGCAGCATCAGACGCATTCCCCACAACCCTTTGACTTCCTGCTGCTGCGCCCAGTGTGTCGATGAACGACGACACAGCAGGGAGGGGATGCGCGGCAACATGCCAAAGAACAGGCGAGTGTGCATCAATGAAATGTGCAGATTGTCTTTAAGCGCGTCGAAATGGGATAGCCCGTCCTGCGGATAGGTGACTCGCGTGGGGATAAAATAGCTGGTGTTGCCTTGCCAGTAGAGGCGCACCATCACTTCAGTATCAAAATCCATCCGTTTGCCGAGCGTTACGCGCTGTGCCAGTTGCAGCGTGGGAGCCACCGGATACACCCGGAAGCCGCACATACTGTCTTTGAGCTGCAACGAGAGCGTTTCTATCCACACCCAGATATGGGTTACCCAACGACCGTACAGGCGCGAGCGAGGAACCGAATCATCGTAAATCGGTTGTCCGGAAATCAGTGCTGTCGGATGTTCTTTTGCCAATGCAAGCAGCCTGGGAATATCTTCAATGGCATGTTGCCCGTCGGCATCGACCTGCACTGCATGACTGAACCCGGCATCTGCTGCCGTCTGCATTCCGCGAATAACCGCCGCGCCTTTGCCTGCGTTGATGGGCAGGCGAATTAACGTCAAATTGCTGTATTCTGCCGCCAGGCGTGCCAGTTCATCTCGTGTAGTCTCGTCGCTGCCATCGTCCACCACAATGCAGGGGAGATTGAACGGCCGAAGACGAACCAACACGTCCGACATCATCGCGCCGTGGTTGTAGCAGGGGATCAACACGCATGGGGAAAAGGTCAGCGGCATAACCGAATCTTCCCGCTGCTGGCGGTATGGCGCACGTCACCGTCGTGGCGCTGGTAGCTAAAAGTGAGCATCTGACGCGCTTCCTGCCAGCTCAGACTCAGGGTGACGGTGGCCTCTGGCAATAGTGGTGACTGGAACTTCACGTTTTGAATACTGTGAAAACGCCAGCCAGGGACCAGCAGCGTGGTGGCGTAATCCATCGCCCAGTTTAGCTGTGCAACGCCCGGCAGCAGTGGCTGTACGCTAAAATGCCCGCTGAACCAAAACAGAGAAGGGTCGAGTTGTAAAACAATCTCAGCCTGATGAGGCAGTGCCTGATGGCGCTCGATTTCATGGGGTTTCATGAAATAACTCCTGTAATTGCGCATAGACACGCTTGTTCATACTGTTGACCGGAATCTCATCAATCACCCGCCAGTAGCGGGGAACAGCGACCGGCTCCAGCCAGGGCAGCAGCGAACGTCGCCAGGTCAGTTCTTGCGGTTTACCACCGCACTCAAGCCAGCGTTGCCGGGCTTCGTCATCCAGTACCAGCAGGACACCAACGCCCTGACGTCCTCCGCGTGAGACGGGCAATGCTGCGACTTCACGGATACCGTCCAGTGCCAGTAAACGTTGCTCCACTTCGCTGAGTGAAATGCGTTTCTCTTCAATCTTGACCACCCGCCCGCGCCTGCCCATCAGGCGGAACTGTCCGTTTTCGATAAACTGAAGAATATCATCGAGTAACAGGCCATCATCAGCTGCAATTAGTGGTGAAAACACACGAAACGCGTCGTCTTCTGACTGGAATCTGACTCCGGGAAAAGGCAGCCATGTCACATCATCCTGATGGCGATAGCGCCACGCGAGGATTCCGGTTTCAGTGCTGCCGTAGATCTCATCGGGCCAGACATTCAGCCAGTCAGCAGCCTGCTTGACGTCCTGCCAGGACAGCATGCCGCCCGCGGAAAGAATCAACTCGATTGGCGGCGGTGTCAGGTGGTGGTCGAGGCGTTTCAGAAACGCCGGACTGCTGATAAACGCATACCGATGATCAGGGCTCAGTGCCGCCAGTTGTTCGGCATACCAAAGCATCGCCGCATGCAGCGGGAGGCCTAAAGCCATCGGCAAGAAGATACGAAACGTCAGACCATACAGGTGTTGCGGTACCACTGACGCGACGACCCGGCAACCTGCCAGACGATCAGCAAAACGCGTAGCGAGCAATGCTGCTTCGCTATCCAGACGAGCAATCGGTTTGATTACGCGTTTCGGCTGGCCGGTCGAACCGGAAGTGAATAGCTCCACAAAGGCGTCACTGCGTATTATCGGGAACGTGATGTCGTGGGCCACAGATGTCATGGCAGAGCTGACCACTCGCAGCGTTCCCTGCCAGTCCAGCGCTTTATCGCTCAGTACGCCATCAAACAGCAAGTGCTGCTCGTTTAACAACGAAACGCGACAATGTCCCGGGATCACCGGTGTTTTGCCAGCATGGAGCGTTGCCAGCAACGCGACGATGAATAAATAGCTGTTCTCGAAGCATAATGCCCAGCGTTCACCTTCCTGCTGCTGCAGTTGCGTTATCAACTGGGCCACATCATGGCGCAGATGGCCAAGCGTCCACGTATGATCTTCTTGCCACGCAACAGGAATGTCGTCCGGTCGTGGGGCACAGAGCCATTGAGCAAGTGTGAGGGGCTGCTTCATTGGGTATCTCGCTTTATCACCAGTTGGCGAACTAACCACTCGCCTACCATCAATGTCCCCATTAGCAGATAGGAAACCATACCGTTCCAGGTCGTCCACAGGGTCATATCGCCATTCAATGCAGTAAAGAGCGCAACGCTGCCATTGATGATGAAAAAGGCGCACCAGATTAGTGTCACAAGGTACGTGTAGCGCACGCCTGCTTCGGGCAGATTTGGTTCGCGCAGCCGCGCCAGACGTTCAACGATGGGCATCGCTGACCACAGAGAACCACCAAAAACCGACAGCATGACGGCGTTTACCACTACGGGATAAAACAGCAGCAGCTGGTGCGTTTTGAGCAGATAACTGGCAATGCATAAGGTGATACCCGCGATCACCACTACCTGTGTCACGACGCGCAACGGTCCCGCCTGTCGCCGGACCTGGCGAAAGCGTAAAAAAAGGAGTAGCGCCATTAACGGCAGCAACCAGTGCAGACTGTTATGCGCCAGGCCAAACCAGATCAAAAACGGCCAGGCCAACAACAGTAGACCTGTCAGCAGTTGTACGACTGGCAGGGAGCGAGTGCCTGACACGGTGAATTACGCTTCTATGAGAAGGCGTTCAACCGCATCGACGACATCTTGTACGGTGCGTACTGCTTTGAACTCTTCCGGCTTGATTTTCTTACCGGTTTTCTTTTGAAGATGCACGATCATGTCGACTGCGTCGATGCTGTCGAGTTCCAGATCTTCGTACAGGCGCGCCTCAGGCTTAATATCTTGCGGGTCAACTTCAAACAGCTTGACCAGCAGTGAGGAGACTTCTTCGTAAATGGCTTTTTGTTCGGTCATAACGGACTATCCTCAGGCACGTTGCGCGTGAATGAAAGATGCCAGCGTGGCGACGGAGAAGAAGTGCTGACGCATTTCTTCGCTCTCCGCTGAGAGGACCACGCCATACTCGTTTTTCACCGCCAGACCCAGCTCCAGGGCATCGATTGAGTCCAGGCCTAAGCCATCGCCAAAGAGTGCCGCTTCGGTTTCAATATCGTCAGCTGTTAGTTCGTCGAGATTCAATGTCGTTATAATGAGATTTTTGATTTCAAGATAAAGCGCTTGCATCATTAATTCCTGAAAGAGGTAAAGTACCTGGTTGTAATTGAAGCAAAAGATGCCGGTTCAACTGCCTTGCGGCCAGCGCCGGTTCTTGTGAATTTGCGTCGTAAAATTGGTCGATCTTAACCCGCTCGTGTACTGAAATGGTAAACATGGGTTTTACCGATGGGACGTCGTACCATTGGCTTTCTTTGTTCAGCATTTGTTCGCTGCATTTAATGGTCACTATGCGTAAATCACTGCTGCAGCGCACGGCGATATTCGCCGCACCACGCTGTAACGTCATTTCCTCTCCGGGGCGTGTACGGGTTCCCTCGGGGAAAATTAAAATAGTATCGCCTTGTTCCAGACGTTGCTGGCATGCGGGCAATAGCGCGTCAGCCTGGCTGTTAATCAGATAATCTGCCGCCCGGACCACGCCGCTGAGGAACGGATTTTTTAGTAGTGCACTTTTCACCAGACAGTCGGTTTCGGGCATTACCGATGCCAGTAGCACGTAATCGATGAGCGTCGGGTGGTTGGCGACGACCAGGCATCCTTGTTCATTGCGTAAAATATCTCGTCCTTCAATTTGGTAGTCCAACACACCAAGCCGTTTCGCCACCGTTAAAAAGAGGCGAAAACTGGCGGCGATGCTGCGTCTGGCGATACGCCGACGTCGGGCTTTATCCCATATCGCGATCAGCAAGACGTTAAACCAGAACGTAGAAAGAAGGAGTCCGCCGAGGCCAAACAGGGCAAAGCAAAGACCGGTCATCACCAGTCGCCATACCCGGTTAAGCCGCAGGAGCATCGTGTTCATCCCTGACTCCACTGCCATTGTACGCGTTCGCCAGACAGGGTAAACGCCTTGGTATCTTGCAAGTAATGTTGTAAAAACAATAGGCTTTGCGGCAACGGTGTCTCACCCCGCCCGCAGTACGGACGGGTTTCACATTGCCAGCTATCACCGGATTCAATGACCAGCGCGACGGCAAACGGCCATGTTGGCATGTCTGGTGGTAACTGTGGGTGATAAAACTCGGGCAGAAAACCGTCGAAATCGACCATCAATACGCGCTGATATCCCGCCTGCAACAGCCCGATGACTTCACATAGCCCTTGCTGGAACGTATCCCTGCCAGCAGAAAGCGAGGAGGAGGCAATCGGTTTTTTCGCAGCGATCGTCAGGTTACCCACAGCAGAGTTATGTACAGAGAGGGCAAAATCGGTTGGTGAGAGTGCCTGCCCAGTCGCCAGGGCGTGCAGGATCCTGTAGTTACGCTCCAGTTCACCATGGCGGCTTGTATACAAAACAGCATTGATATCATGGCGGCGTAGCATCGCCAGCCCACAATCGACGGCCAGTTTGCTGCCGGAACTGAGTCGGCGAGCCGTCATCATCGGTAACTCGTTGAGCTTAGCCAATGGCGCAGTGGGATCGATGGCGTGCGAAAGCCGTGACCATTCATGCCACTGTTCTGTTTCGCTTAACCCTGGCGCCCTGGCCTGCCAGTCTATAATGTTGAAAGCAAATTTCATCAACGCGTATCCGCGGTAAATCGGTTGTTCCGATTGTTTCTTATTTTTTCTTCTGACATATCAATAAAGTATGCCCAACACCTAAGTTGTCGTGGCGTTCATCTACCTGAAAACCTGCCAGATTCAGATAGTGATAAAACCTCTCTACGCTGTAGAAACGGCTGTTGCCATTCGCCATACAGGTAAAATAAAGCGAAGACGCATTCAGGCTAAATGAGGCCGCTTCAAATTTTTGGGCATCCCAAAACAGTTCCATAATGAACAGCTTCGCGCCCGGTTTCATCACCCGGGCAACGTTGCGCAGCATAGCGATAATTTGTTCCGGAGAAAAACAGTCCAGAAATTGACTCATCCACCAGATATCAGCGCCGGCAGGTAAAGGCGAGTCGCTAAGCATATCCACAGCATGGAAATTTATGCGATGAGATAATCCTGCATTTTCTATATTTTCGCGGGCAAGTGCAATTTGTTGCGGCAAATCTAATAGGGTGACAGTAATATTGTCATCATGTTGACAACAACGTAATGCCCATTTCCCGGTATTTCCGCCGACATCGTACAGGGTTGCAGGGGCGCTGGCGAATACATATGGCAATGCGGCATCAAATGCTCCATCTGAATAGTAATGATCGAAAGCAAACCAACTTTCACGCGCAGCCAGCGGTAATTGTGACAGTGCAGGATAGATTGTTGACCAGTCGCCAAAAGTTTTTAACCCTGCGGGTTTTCCTTCTTTCAGTGCATTTTCCAGATAGAACAGCCCCTGATAACAAACATCCTGGGTGAAGTCCATATTCACACGCGTCATCGTGTCATGTAAAAGAAAATGACCGACTTTAGCGAGGTAATAATATCCCTCTTTGTGGGTAATGATGCGCCCACTTAACCCCATATCCAACAGGATGCTGGCGGCATATTCGTTGATGGTGCTGTTTTCGGTAATCTCGTCGAGCGTGGCGCCGCGTTTACCTTGCTTGTCCAGCCAGGTGAGTACTCCAGCATTTCGCAGACACAACGCGGTTTGAAATAGCATAGGGGCAAAGGCGATACGTTGTGCTTCAGTAATGGCATCCAGTGCGCTAAGCGAATCCTGTTCGTACATGTGGGGACAACCTGTTAAATGGCAGATAGTAAGAGTATCGGGCCTTTTCGGCCCGACTTTAGGCGTAATTACAGATTGGCGCCGGCTGACAGATTAAGCTGGATATCTTTATCCAGATTGCGTACCCAGCGGTTGTAGTTTTTGTGAATCTTTCCACCAGAAGCCTGCAGGTTGAGGCTGCTGTCATATTTGATGTCATAGCTGGTGGCGGTATAAGTGATACGGACTTCAGCCACATGATCGCGGGTTTGTTGGCGAGCTTTAATAATACCTGGTCCGGCTTCGGACATGACCCATTGGCGTTGAATACCGGCTTTTAGGATCGCGGTTTTAACCTGGTCCTGAGTATGTCCCGCGCTCACACTGGTGTGAACTTGATCAATCGGCGCAGTACGTGCACAACCCGCCAGTGCACCGACAACGGCAATGGCTGCAAACCACTTAATATACTGTTTCATTAAAACTCCCTCTCAAAGTACCGTTTATACATGTTAACTTATAAGCTCCGGAATCATGATGCACCCTTTATCACCTGCAATTTTATTTAAACTAAATTAGCGGTTTATTTCACTCTGTTGATAGCGAGGCAATGAGATGACCGGATGATAATATTCTATCACTTTCTTCAACAGAAACTTTTCAGCATCATCATCGGCGAGAAGTATAGATTTTTAGAGAAAACGTATCAAATAAAATAACCTTTAAATCTAAGTGGATAGTTTAAGTTAAATGCTTTGGATGTGTTCATTACTTTTATGTTTTTTGGCAAAGAATAATGCATGTGGATTATATATTTCCTTTATAAAAGAATGAATTCCTTTTCACTCTTTATTTAAGATAAGCCACTGTATATAGCTGTGTTGACGTCATTTTAACGTCAATATGGAAATATAATAACTACCTCGGTTGGTAGTTTTCAGGGTAGCCGACTTTTGGGCCTGCCGGGTCCCAGCAAAATTGCCAGTTTGCTACCGCCTGTGGTGGTTTCCATCCAGATTTTACACACGCTGGTTAACGGCACGGAGAGCAGCATACCTACCGGACCAAGCAGCCATCCCCACACCAACAGAGAGAGAAAGACGATTAGCGTCGATAATCCCAGCCGGTGCCCCATCATGCGGGGCTCGAGGATGTTGCCAATTACCATATGCACCACCAGAAACAGCGCCCCAACCAGCACGCATTCGTAAACGCCGTTGAACAGCAGCGCCTGGATCATGGGTGGAACGGCGGAAATGACCGAGCCAATGTTGGGCACGTAGTTTAGCAGGAATGCCAGCACACCCCACATCAGAGCAAACTGAATACCCATTAGCGCCAGCCCCAGCCAGACGATGGCTCCGGTCCATAAGCTGAGCAGCGTTTTCAGCGCCAGATAGTGAGAAACACCTTTCAGTGCCCGATGCAGCCCCGCAATATGGATTTGTGGGTTGTTCAGCGCAAAGCGCAGCTTATAGGGGACATGACGCACCTCAAACAACATAAAGACCACCGTCATCACCAGCAGAACGACGCTGGCCATGGCACCGGAAAGACTTGTCATCAGCGTGGTTGTGAAGGTCATCAGCTTGTCGGAGTCCATACGTTGCAGCATGCGCTCCGGGGACATATGCAGATTCAGAAAAGGCACCATCTCTTGCAGATACAGAACCTTGCGCGTCAGCTCCTTGTTGTATTTTGGCAGCATGGCCATGAATTCAGTGATGGATGACGCCAGAACGCCGATTAACGCCGTAAGAACGATCAGCATCACCACCACGACTAACGTTATCGCGACTGGCCGACGTACACCCCGGCGAATAAACCAGGTGACCAGCGGATTCAATACAATGGCAAAAAAAAGGGCCAGCAGAAGCTGTACGATGATATCCGCCGCGGCATGAATACCCGCGAGGATCACCACCAGAGCGGCCAGTTTGAGCAGAATGTGCAAACCCGTTTTATCGGGCTGGGCGGTTGTCATGTCGTCTTCCTGTTTGCGTTTTTGCATTAAGTGTAGCGGTTGGCTTGCGACTGATATTCCGAAACTGACTACTGATTTCTGCCCGGCAACATGGTAGAAATGAAACACTGTTGTGAAAACGTGGTGATCCTCCATGCCCGAACCCGTCGCTGAACCGACGCTTAGCGGTTTACGCCTTAATCTGCGTATTGTCTCTGTGGTGATGTTTAACTTCGCCAGCTACCTGACCATTGGTCTGCCGCTCGCTGTATTGCCAGGCTATGTCCATGATGTGATGGGATTTAGCGCTTTTTGGGCAGGGCTGGTCATCAGCCTGCAATATTTCGCTACGCTGCTGAGCCGTCCACATGCCGGTCGCTATGCCGACCTGCTGGGGCCAAAGAAGATTGTGGTATTCGGACTGTGTGGCTGTTTTTTAAGTGGTCTGGGCTACTTCCTGGCGGGCTTCACGAATGGCTGGCCGCTGGGCAGCCTGCTGCTGTTATGCCTGGGGCGCGTGATTCTAGGGATCGGGCAAAGCTTTGCCGGGACTGGCTCTACGCTGTGGGGGGTTGGGGTCGTTGGTTCAATGCACATCGGACGGGTGATTTCGTGGAACGGCATCGTGACCTATGGCGCGATGGCGATAGGCGCTCCGCTGGGCGTTCTGTTTTATGCCTGGGGTGGCTTACAGGGACTGGCGCTGACCGTGATGGGCGTGGCGCTGCTGGCAATACTGCTGGCGCTCCCTCGTCCGGCGGTGAAGGCCAGCAAAGGCAAACCATTGCCGTTTCGCGCGGTGCTTGGGCGTGTTTGGTTGTACGGCATGGCGCTGGCCCTGGCCTCAGCCGGATTTGGCGTGATCGCCACTTTCATTACCCTGTTTTATGATGCCAAAGGCTGGGACGGCGCCGCTTTCGCGCTGACGCTTTTTAGCTGCACGTTTGTGGGGACCCGCCTGTTATTCCCAAATGGTATCAACCGTTTAGGTGGACTAAATGTGGCGATGATCTGCTTTAGCGTCGAGATTGTTGGGTTGCTGCTGGTCGGGATGGCTTCCATGCCGTGGATGGCGAAAAGCGGCGTCCTGCTGGCCGGTGCAGGGTTTTCGCTGGTGTTCCCGGCGCTGGGCGTGGTGGCGGTAAAAGCCGTCCCGCAGCAAAATCAGGGCGCTGCGCTGGCGACGTATACGGTGTTTATGGATTTATCACTGGGAGTTACGGGGCCGCTGGCTGGGCTGGTCATGACCTGGGCGGGCGTGCCGGTTATCTATCTGGCGGCGGCAGGGCTGGTGGCGGTGGCGTTATTGCTGACCTGGCGATTAAAAAAACGGCCTCAGGTGGTGTCACCGGAGGCCGAGTCATCGTCTTAACCGTTACTGGATAACCAGCGTGTTAATGATGTTTTCTGCGGTAGTCTGCGCTTTTTGCTGATCGTCAGCAGGCAGCGTGATTTGCAGAGTCAGCAGTTGGTTATCGACTTTACCCAACACCACGGAAGAGTAAGCGGTCTGGCCTTTGGCCGAGATGATGCTGTCTAACTGCTGCAGCGTGTGGCCTTTCAGCTCAATAGATTTATTGGTGACGACCTGCAACTGCGGGTCGCGGCTACGCTGCTGATCTTCCAGGCGTTTTGCCAGCACAGCCAGGTCTTCGTTGGTATTGTCGCCAACAATCACAATCACCGCTTTCTGGCCGGTTGCGTCAGAATAAACGTGCATATTGTTCGCCTGGGTGCCCAGTTTGCCGCTCTGATCGGTCATATCCGCTGGCAGGGAAAAACTGAGTTTACCGTCCAGCAAGCTGACCGGTTGTCCGGTGGCGCTACTTTCTGCGGCAGCACCCTCTGCTGGCGCTTTTGTATCGCTATTATCACAGGCCGCAAGCCCCATAACCAGCAGGCCAATACCGACATATTTAACCAGATTGCGCATTGACTTCTTCCTTTCGATAAACGGCCATAACGGCTCATTCGTCCATCTTATCACAACTCGGAAAATGAACCTTTAACTCGTCTGCAATGCAGCGATTTCGGATTTATCTGCCAGCCTTTTCAGTAACATATTCAGCAGCACGCCGTACATCGGCAGGAAGAAAATAATGCTGATCAGCACTTTGAAGCAGTAGTCAACCAGCGCGATTTCCATCCAGTGCTCGGCCATAAAGGCATCTGGGCTGCGCCAGAAAGCGATAAAGAAGAAGGCTAACGTATCGCTGATGTTGCCAAACAGCGTGGAAGCCGTTGGCGCCAGCCACCAGCGACGGTTCTGACGTAGGCGGTTAAAGACATGCACATCCAGAATTTGACCCAGCGCGTAAGCCATAAAGCTGGCGGCGGCGATACGGGCGACAAACAGATTAAAGTGCAGCAGTGCGCCGAATCCCTGCCACGATCCCATATAGAACAGTGATGAAACGACATAGGAGATCAGCAGCGCGGGGATCATTACCGCAAAGATGATACGTCGTGCCAACGGTGCGCCAAAAATACGCACGGTCAGATCGGTCGCGAGGAAAATAAACGGAAAGCTGAAAGCGCCCCATGTGGTATGGAAACCAAAAATGGAGATCGGTAGCTGCACCAGATAGTTGCTGGAGGTGATCACCAGCAGATGAAATAGCGATAGCCAAAACAACGCTTTTACGCGTTGAGATTGTGTAAACGGAGTCATATTGTGACCTTTTTGTTGGATGGGGTGAGGGAACCCAATAAAAAACCGTCGCATGATACTGCTTTAAGAGCACATTGCAATGGTTGTTTTTCACGCAATCGTTAACCTGATTGGCTTACGCCACAACAGAGCGTAAAATAACGCCGTTTTTGAATGAACGAGACTACGATGAGCGATCTGTTTACCTCTCCCGACCATACTCTTGATGCCCAGGGGCTGCGCTGCCCGGAACCCGTAATGATGGTGCGTAAAACCGTGCGCGGCATGCAAGCGGGTGAAACGCTGCTGATTGTCGCCGACGATCCGGCGACAACCCGTGACATTCCTGGCTTCTGTACCTTTATGGAGCATGAGCTGGTGGCAAAAGAGACAGACTCTCTGCCGTACCGCTATCTGGTGCGCAAAGGCCAGTAATCTTAGCCGGATGGCGCTAATGCAACTGCCGTCCGGCACAGACGCATTATCCTTTACGTAGTAACCGCAGCGCGTTAGCGGTCACCAGTACCGTCGCCCCCGTATCTGCCAGCACCGCCAGCCACAGTCCGGTTATCCCGAGCAGCGTGGTGACGAGGAAAATCCCCTTCAGGCCTAGCGCAATCGCAATGTTCTGGCGAATATTGGCGTGGGTGGCGCGGGCTAACTGAATCATTTGCACCAGACCACGCAGGCGGTTGTGGGTCAGGGCGGCATCGGCGGTTTCCAGGGCGACATCGGTCCCGCTTCCCATCGCAATGCCAATGGTGGCTGCTTTCATTGCCGGAGCGTCGTTGATGCCGTCGCCGACCATCGCCAGCGGCGACTGTTGGTTAAGATGAGTAACGGCCTGTACTTTATCTTCCGGTAATAGACCCGCTTTGAATTCGAGACCCAATTCACTGGCAATAGCTGCCGCCGCTCGCGGGTTATCGCCCGTCAGAATCACCCCTTTCACGCCAATCTGATTAAGCTCGCTGATGGCGCTACGGGCGTCGTCGCGCAGCGTGTCCTGTAGAGCCAGCACGCCAAGAACGGCATCGCTACGCAGCACCAGCACCACCGTTTGACCCGCGCTTTCCAGCTCGCTTATCTGCCCGGCAAAAGCATCGGCAGGCTGCTTACCGGCGGCGCAAATCAGCACGCGTTCGCCGTTGACCAGTGCTTCAATGCCAGAGCCAACCAGCGCCCGTTGATCTTTTGCGGCAGGGATAGTCAGCTCGCGCGTTTGGGCTTCCCGAACAATCGCCTGCGCCAGCGGGTGCGTCGCGCCTTGCTCTACTGCTGCCGCCAGCGCCAGCAGTTCTGCCTCGCCAATACCGCTTGCCGGGTGAATCGCCGTGACGCGCGGTTTACCGATGGTCAGGGTGCCGGTTTTATCAAACGCGACCTGCGTTACCCTACCCAACTGCTCCAGCGCGGCCCCGCCTTTGATTAACGCGCCACGACGTGCCGCGGCGGCAAGGCCAGAGGTAATGGCTGCGGGTGTGGAAATCACCAGCGCACATGGGCAGCCAATCAGCAGCAGCGTCAGCCCTTTATAAATCCACTCCTGCCAGGATGCGGCAAACAGCAGCGGTGGTACAAGGGTGACCAACAACGCAACCGCCATAATGGCTGGGGTGTAAATCCGGCTGAAACGGTCAATAAAGCGCTCAATGGGGGCGCGGCGTTCTTCCGCTTCTTCAATCAATTTCAGAATACGGTCAATGGCGCTGGCACCCGGTTCGGAGAGTACTTCCAGCGTTACCAGACGGTCCACGCTGGTGGCGCCCGCCGGGACTTTCTCGCCCGTGGCGCGCTCAACCGGTATCGATTCGCCGGTCAGGGCGCTTTCATCAAAGCTGGCAAATCCGGAGACCAGCTTGCCATCGGCAGGTAAACGCCCACCCGCGGCAACCTCAATAACATCGCCTGGCTGGAGAGTATTGATAGCAACCTCTTCGCGCTCGCCGTTACGCAGGCGCGTGGCGGTTTCCGGCTTGAGCGCCATCAGTGCGCTGACTCCTTTACGGGCGCGGCTGGCGGCCCATCCTTCCAGGCGTTCGCCAATTAAAAACAGCAGCAGCACCATGGCGGCTTCGGCCGTCGCGCCGATAAACAGTGCGCCAATGGCGGCCACGCTCATCAACGTTTCAATGGCAAAGTAGCTGCCGGTTTTCATCAGACGCAGGGCCTGACGGGCAATCGGATACAAACCTACCAGCGTGGTGGCGACAAATGCTATCTGGCCAAAGGGGTGATTGAACTGCTCCAGCCCCCAGCTAATCGCCATCATGATAATCAGCGAAATCAGCGGCAGGTTCTCTTTAAACCGCGACTCGGGGGCGGCGTCTGGCGCTTGCTCATCGCGCAGGGTATAGCCTGCCTTTTGCACTGCGCTTTCAACTTGCAGGCGGATATCGGAACCCGCGTCGACTACCAGTTTTTCGGTGGCGAACAGAACCTGGACCTGGTTGACGCCGTTGACCTGGCGGACCGCATTCTCCACTTTTCGGGCGCAGGCTGCACAGTCCATGCCTGCCACTTTCCAGGAGTAGCGGGTACCCATTACGGTACCGGATACGGGTGGTGGGGTGGAGCAACTTCCTTCGCAGCAGCAGTCGTCAGCCTTTTGTGGCGCAGGCGCTAGCTTGAAAGAAGAAAATTGTGGGGCTTTTTTGCCACTGGAATCGGGTGTCGACATGGCATCCTCCGGTTGATAATCATTTCATATTAACCGGAGGATACACTCTGGAGTCGACTCCAGAGTCAAGCGTTTTAAAGATACAACGAACGAACAATCAGGAAATGTCCGGCGAAGTAGCAGGCGGCAGCAATTGCGTTATCGGCGCGGAAGCGGCGACGGTAATGGCTACCCAGCCAGACAATGTTGCCGATGAACAGGAGTGATGCGCCCATAAAGGCCGACAGCGCCGGAGCGGTCGGGCGGAAGAACCACAGCTCACCAGCCATCCAGACCATCATCAGCGTGATACCAATAAAGGTACAGATAGCGATGCGTAGCTCTTCCAGACGTGTCCAGATCACGGCAATCAGCAACGCCCCCAGCACCACCAGCACCAACGGCAAAGGCCAGAAGAACGACAGCGTCATTTGGCTGGCGAAGTAAATGGTATACAGCAGATGCGACAGGAAGAATGCCCCCACGGCATACAAAAGGCGTTGGCGCGGTAACAGCGTCAGCGCATCGCCCAGCAGCGAGGCAAGCAGGCCAGCCAACACCAGATAGCTGACAGCATTAAACATTGGCGCCTGCCAGGCCAGCAGCGCCAGCAGGAGTAACGTTAGGGGTTTAAAGACCCAGCGTTGCCAGGCGGGCCCACGATAGGAAGCATCCACGAACAACCATGCGGAAAGGCAGACAGCGATAAACGACCAAAGCATCTTAGTTCCTTGAATTCGTTATTTTTTCGTAAGCGGGGTGCTCACGGCTCTACTGTTCAGTGTAGAGGTCGACACTGCCAGATGACAACACCATAACAGGCAATGTATGCTTATTTCCGCATTTTCTGATGGGTTAATAATATGAGCAAACCACCACTTTTTTTCATTGTTATCATTGTCTTAATCGTTGTTGCTGCGTCGTTTCGCTTCGTTCAGCAGCGGCGTGAAAAAGCCGATAATGATACTGCGCCGTTAGTGCAAAAGCAGGTGGTGGTGAGTAACAAACGGGAAAAACCGCTTAACGATCGGCGATCCCGCCAGCAGGAAGTGAGCCCGGCGGGGACCAGCATGCGCTATGAAGTCAGTTTTAAGCCACAAAGTGGCGGCTTCGAGCAGACGTTTCGTCTGGATGCCCAGCAGTACCATGCGTTAACGGTCGGGGATAAGGGAACGCTGAGTTACAAAGGTTCGCGTTTTGTTGATTTTACAGTGAACGCTAAGGTTTCATCTGACTGATGCCGGATGGCGGCTTACGCTTTGTCCGGCCTGGAGATTTTGTCGCCCCGGCCTGCTAAGCGCCGCCGGGCGAAAAGATCACAGTTACTTCTTCAACTGATCTTTAATCTTCTTCTGCCAAACCAGTAACTCAAAGACGCCGAACAGAAAAATACGGATTTTCTCTCCGCGGGTCATCTGCGGGCCATCTTTAGGCATGGTGCTTTTTAACAGCGCCAGTTGCATGCCGTGCATCAGCACCATAAAAATCAGTGCGACGTTAACGAAGATGTTAAGCGGGCGTGGAAAGGATTGGAAAATATTGAGTAGTAAAAATGCCCAGACGCACAACATCAGCAGGCGTCCCAGGTTAATCAGCATCGTGTTCTCCTCGTGCTTCACGTTGGTAAAGGCGATAGGCGACCTGTCCGGCGACTTTTTCGCGGTACAGCGACCAGTTCACCGGAACCGGCGGCAAACCGTTTTCTACTTCGCTTTCAACGTAAATATACGCTTCATTTGCCAGCCAGCCATGAGTTTCCAGAAGAGTTAATGTTTCTTCCAGTAATCCTTTGCGAAACGGCGGGTCAACAAACACCACGTTATGCGGCGTACCCGTCTGGGCCAAAAATGTCAGGGTATTGGTGTTGACGACCCGGGCATGGGGGGCTTTCAGCGTGGCGAGATTGTTTTGTAGCTGCTGTGATACCGCGCGATCCATTTCCAGAAGCGTCGCATTTGCCGCATAGCGAGAGAGGGCTTCCAGTCCCAGCGCGCCGCTGCCGGCGAAGCAGTCCAGGCAGTGAGCATCGACCATTACCGGGGCCAGCCAGTTAAATAAGGTTTCGCGTACGCGGTCGGTGGTTGGGCGCAGACCGGGACTATCCGGAACCGGGAGTTTACGGCCACGCCATTGGCCGCCAATAATGCGGATCTGGCCGCTACCAGAGTGATTCGGTTTTTTCATTTCAATTATTGCTCAATCCGCTGCTGACGTGTCATTCCAGGCGGTGATGTGAGTTAAGTTAACCCGTCGCCTTTCAAGTTACCTCTTCGTTGGCTGCACTTACTCACCCGAATCACTTACTAAAAGTAAGCTCATCGGGATTCGTGCGCTTGCCACCTTGACGTAACTCGAAATTCATTGGGTATAAGTGATAGACTATTTCATCATTTTTTTAGCTGCTATGTACATAGCGTTGACGCTGTGCCATGAAGCAACAGCGGGGGAGTGTAGTCGCAAATGGCGAAAGAGAAAAAACGTGGCTTTTTTTCCTGGCTGGGCTTTGGTCAAAAAGAGCAGGCACCGGAAAACGAGACAGAATTAAAAAACGAAGAACAACAACCGGTTGCTGAAGAAACTACCGTCGTTGACGAACAGCCGCGCGCCGAGGAAACCCGTAGCGAGGCGGAAACGGAAGCTTTTGCAGCTGAAGTTGTTGAAGTGACTGAACAGGTTGCGGAAATCGAAAAACTGCAGCCGGAAGCAGAACCTGTTGCCGAACAATCGCAGCCGGAGATTGAGCGGGTTGCTGAACCCGCTGCTGAACCCGTAGTGGAAACGCCAGCGGCGACGGTTATCGAACGCGAAGAATTGCCGCTGCCGGAAGAGGTGAAAACCGAAGAGGTTTCTGCCGAAGAGTGGCAGGCCGAAGCGGAAACCGTGGAAATCGTTGAGGCGGTTGAAGAGGAAGCCGAAAACGAACCGCACCTGACTGATGAAGAGCTGGAAGCGCAGGCGCTGGCTGCTGAGGCAACTGAAGAAGCCGTGATGGTGGTGCCGGTAGAAGAACCTGCCGTAGAAGCACCGACAGAAGAAGAGGGAGTCCAGGAGCAGGAAAAACCAACGAAAGAAGGTTTCTTTGCGCGTCTGAAACGCAGCCTCCTGAAAACAAAAGAAAACCTTGGTTCCGGATTTATCAGTCTGTTCCGTGGTAAAAAGATCGACGATGATCTGTTTGAAGAGCTGGAAGAGCAACTGCTGATCGCCGACGTGGGCGTAGAAACGACCCGCAAGATTATTGCGAATCTGACGGAAGGTGCCAGCCGTAAGCAGCTCAAAGACGCGGAAGCGCTGTACGGCCTGCTGAAAGAAGAGATGGGCGAGATTCTGGCGAAGGTGGAAGAACCGCTGAATGTTGATGGCAAGACGCCGTTTGTTATCTTAATGGTTGGCGTCAACGGCGTGGGTAAAACCACCACTATCGGAAAGCTGGCGCGTCAGTTTGAGCAGCAGGGTAAATCGGTGATGCTGGCGGCGGGCGATACCTTCCGTGCGGCGGCGGTAGAGCAGCTGCAGGTCTGGGGTCAGCGTAACAACATCCCGGTGATTGCTCAGCATACCGGCGCGGATTCCGCGTCCGTCATCTTTGATGCTATCCAGGCGGCGAAGGCGCGTAATGTAGATGTGCTGATCGCTGATACCGCAGGGCGTTTGCAGAACAAATCGCACCTGATGGAAGAATTGAAAAAAATCGTTCGCGTCATGAAGAAGCTCGACGAAGATGCGCCGCATGAAGTTATGCTGACTATCGACGCCAGCACCGGGCAGAATGCGATAAGCCAGGCCAAACTGTTCCATGAAGCCGTGGGCTTAACCGGTATCACCCTGACTAAGCTGGACGGTACAGCGAAGGGCGGGGTCATCTTCTCGGTTGCCGATCAGTTTGGCATCCCTATCCGCTATATCGGTGTGGGCGAACGTATCGAGGATTTACGTCCGTTTAAAGCGGACGATTTTATAGAGGCACTTTTTGCCCGAGAGGATTAACAATGATTCGCTTTGAACATGTCAGCAAGGCCTATCTCGGTGGGAGACAAGCGCTGCAGGGAGTTACCTTCCATATGCAGCCTGGCGAGATGGCATTTCTGACCGGCCACTCCGGCGCGGGGAAAAGTACCCTGCTGAAGCTGATTTGTGGAATTGAACGGCCCAGCGCCGGGAAAATCTACTTCAGCGGGCATGACATCAGCCGTTTGAAAAACCGTGAAGTGCCGTTTCTGCGTCGTCAGATTGGCATGATTTTTCAGGATCACCACCTGTTGATGGACAGAACCGTGTTTGACAACGTGGCAATCCCGCTGATCATCGCGGGCGCCAGCGGGGACGATATTCGTCGTCGCGTGTCAGCGGCGCTGGATAAGGTCGGACTGTTGGACAAAGCGAAAAACTTCCCTATTCAGCTCTCCGGCGGTGAACAACAGCGCGTGGGCATCGCCCGTGCGGTGGTGAACAAACCGGCGGTATTGCTGGCGGATGAACCAACAGGGAACCTGGATGACGCGTTGTCGGAAGGGATCCTTCGCCTGTTTGAAGAGTTTAACCGCGTCGGGGTCACGGTATTAATGGCCACGCACGATATTGGCCTGATCTCCCGTCGCTCCTATCGCCAAATGGTTCTGAGCGATGGACATCTGCATGGAGGCCTGGCCCATGAATAGACGTGACGCTATTAATCAAATCAAACAGTTCGGTGGCCGACTGGATCGCTTCCGTAAATCGGGCGGCGCGCCGGGAGATGGCGGTCGTAACGCGCCAAAGCGGGCGAAAGCCGCGCCAAAGCCGAACTCGCGTAAAACCAATGTCTTTAACGAGCAGGTACGCTACGCGTTCCAGGGCGCGTTACAGGACCTGAAAAGCAAGCCGCTGGCGACGTTCCTGACGGTGATGGTTATTGCCATCTCCCTAACGCTGCCAAGCGTATGCTACATGGTTTATAAGAACGTCGATCATGCGGCAAGCCAGTATTATCCTTCTCCGCAGATCACCGTTTACCTGCAAAAAACGCTGGATGATGATGCAGCGGCGCGGGTAGTTGGTCAGTTGCAGGCCGAGCAGGGCGTGGAGAAAGTGAATTATCTTTCCCGCGATGACGCGCTGGGCGAATTCCGTAACTGGTCCGGCTTTGGCGGCGCGCTGGATATGCTGGAAGAGAACCCGCTACCGGCCGTGGCGGTGGTTATCCCGAAACTGGACTTCCAGGGCACGGAGTCGCTGAACACGCTGCGCGACCGTATCGCACAAATCAACGGTATTGATGAAGTGCGCATGGATGACAGCTGGTTTGCCCGTCTGGCGGCGCTGACTGGCCTTGTCGGACGCGTCTCCGCGATGATTGGCGTGCTGATGGTAGCGGCGGTCTTCCTCGTCATCGGTAACAGTGTGCGCCTGAGTATTTTTGCGCGTCGCGATACCATTAACGTGCAGAAACTGATTGGCGCGACGGATGGGTTTATCCTGCGTCCGTTCCTCTACGGCGGTGCGCTGCTCGGTTTTTCCGGCGCATTTCTTTCACTGATTTTGTCAGAAATTTTGGTGATGCGCCTGTCGTCAGCGGTTACTGAGGTGGCACAGGTTTTTGGAACTAAGTTTGATATCAACGGCTTATCATTCGACGAATGCCTGTTATTGCTGCTGGTGTGCTCGATGATTGGCTGGGTGGCAGCCTGGCTTGCCACGGTTCAACATTTACGCCACTTTACCCCCGATTAAAAAATCTCTGGTATAATCTTTCCCTGCACTGAGTAGTTCGCTCTGCAGGGAAAGAGTCCCTGTTATCTCTTCCCAGCGTATTCATTGTGATGTCACATTTTGTGCGTAATCTATACACATTACGACATGGAACTTGTGGATAAAATCACTGTCTGATAAAAGATTGAATGATATTCTCGTTGCTCATAAGCTCTGGCATGGTTGTTGCTATTGGTTTTAGCCAACGCGTCAGATGAAAAGATTGAGAGGATTTGAATGACCAAAGAAATGCAAAATTTAGCTTTAGCCCCTGTTGGTAACCTGGAATCTTACATCCGGGCTGCGAACGCGTGGCCGATGTTGTCGGCTGACGAGGAGCGGGCACTGGCTGAAAAGCTGCATTACCAGGGCGATCTGGAAGCAGCTAAAACGCTGATCCTGTCTCACCTGCGCTTTGTTGTTCATGTTGCTCGTAATTATGCGGGCTATGGCCTGCCGCAGGCGGATCTGATTCAGGAAGGCAATATCGGCCTGATGAAAGCCGTGCGCCGTTTCAACCCGGAAGTGGGTGTGCGCCTGGTTTCTTTCGCCGTGCACTGGATCAAAGCTGAGATCCACGAATACGTTCTGCGTAACTGGCGTATCGTAAAAGTCGCGACCACCAAAGCGCAGCGTAAGCTGTTCTTTAACCTGCGTAAAACCAAGCAGCGTCTGGGCTGGTTCAATCAGGACGAAGTTGAAATGGTTGCTCGTGAGCTGGGTGTTTCCAGCAAAGACGTGCGCGAAATGGAATCCCGTATGGCGGCGCAGGACATGACGTTTGACATGTCTTCAGACGACGAGTCTGACAGCCAGCCGATGGCACCGGTTCTGTATCTGCAGGATAAATCATCTAACTTTGCCGACGGCATTGAAGAAGATAACTGGGAAGATCAGGCCGCGAACAAACTGACCCACGCAATGGAGGGTCTGGACGAGCGTAGCCAGGACATCATTCGCGCCCGTTGGCTGGACGAAGACAACAAGTCGACGTTGCAGGAACTGGCCGATCGCTACGGCGTCTCTGCTGAACGTGTTCGTCAGCTTGAAAAGAACGCCATGAAAAAACTGCGTGCGGCGATCGAAGCGTAATCTTCCGCCGACCTGGAAATGCTGATAAACCCTGGATGAAAATCCGGGGTTTTTTGTTTTTATCTCTCCCTCTCCTCTGACGTTTATGCTATTTGTCATCAGGTTGTTATCTGCATGTCAAATTTAGCTATTCCAAAATAATAAAAATCGGGTATGTTTTAGCAGAGTATGCTGCTAAAGCACGGGTGGCTATCCAATAATCGAAATAAAGTGCTGAACAACAACATCACAACACACGTAATAACCACAATAATGGGGATTGTCAGGATGAATATGAAGGGTAAAGCGTTATTGGCAGGATGTATCGCCCTGTCTTTGAGCAATATGGCGTTTGCTAAGGATATTAAAGTTGCCGTCGTCGGGGCGATGTCTGGCCCGGTAGCACAATATGGCGATCAGGAATTTACCGGCGCAGAGCAGGCAATTGCGGATATCAACGCCAAGGGCGGCGTGAAAGGTGACAAACTGGTCATGGTGAAATATGACGATGCCTGTGACCCGAAACAAGCGGTAGCGGTTGCGAACAAAGTGGTCAACGACGGGATTAAATACGTAATCGGTCACCTGTGCTCTTCTTCCACTCAGCCTGCGTCAGACATCTATGAAGACGAAGGTATTCTGATGATCACTCCAGCGGCAACGGCGCCGGAGCTGACCGCGCGCGGCTATAGCCTGGTAATGCGTACCACTGGTCTGGATTCCGATCAGGGCCCAACGGCCGCCAAATATATCGTTGAAAAAGTGAAGCCGCAGCGCATCGCGATTATTCATGATAAGCAGCAGTACGGTGAAGGTCTGGCCCGCGCGGTGCAGGATGGCCTGAAAAAGGGTAACGCCAACGTGGTGTTCTTTGACGGGATCACCGCCGGGGAAAAAGATTTTTCTACGCTGGTGGCACGTTTGAAGAAAGAGAATATCGATTTCGTTTACTACGGCGGTTACCACCCGGAAATGGGGCAAATCCTGCGCCAGGCACGCGCCGCGGGTCTGAAAACCCAGTTTATGGGGCCAGAAGGTGTAGCGAACGTGTCGCTGTCTAACATCGCCGGTGAATCTGCAGAAGGCTTACTGGTAACGAAACCGAAGAACTACGACCAGGTTCCAGCGAACAAACCCATCGTAGATGCTATCAAAGCCAAGAAACAGGATCCGAGCGGCGCATTCGTATGGACCACCTACGCCGCGCTGCAATCTTTGCAGGCCGGTCTGAACCAGTCTGACGAACCGGCTGAAATTGCCAAGTATCTGAAAGCAAACTCAGTGGAAACCGTGATGGGGCCGCTGTCATGGGATGCGAAGGGCGACCTGAAAGGCTTCGAATTCGGCGTGTTTGACTGGCATGCAAACGGGACGGCGACAGACGCCAAGTGATTTTCCCGGCGCCTTTCGTGCCGCAGGTGTGTTGGCTGCGTTATTCAACCCCGGTCACTTACTTATGTAAGCTCCGGGGATTTTATAACTTGCCGCCTGCCTGCAACACAAAATTCTTGGGAAAATACTCATAATACAATTGGTTGGGGGCGGTTTTCTACCGTTTCTCCCAGCCATTCTCCTGGGCCGTAAACCCTAACACCTGCATAAATGCGGCCATCACGCTGCGGTCTTCAACGCCGACGTCGGCCATCCACCACGAACTCACGTCAGGGTTTTCCCGGATCACTTCTTCGATCAAATACTGCCCGACGCCGCGACGGCGGGTGATATCGCGCACGCGCAATGAATCCAGTGCGCCTTGTGTGCCGCTCAGGGTTACCCGCACGGCGCCTAACAGACGCTCGTTAAAGCGTGCGGCGTAGATCCGGTGCGTTTCATCTACGCTTAATGATGAGGCGGAATATTCCGGCCAGATTTTGCCCAGATCAATCAGGTCCTGGTCGCTAAAGTTATCTAAACGAACGATGGTCAGCTTCATTAACAGCATGTCCAAATCACAAAAGATGGAATCAGTGTACCGAAATAATTCGCCCGGATGCTTTCTCTTTTTAATGCGATTAACCAGGTTAATAGTTTTGTAACAACGACAATGACAGATTGAAACAGTAGAGATTGAAAAACAGGCAGGATAATACCCTGGAATGCAGCATTTTATTCCGCTCTTTGTGCCGTTATTTTATGCTGACAAATGCACTTTTTTTTGTTTATCTATAGTGAAAAGCAGAATATTATCTTTTCTTAATCGACTGAAAAATAGAGATTTTAGCCGTAATTTGCTTAAAAAACTGCGCTAAACCATTAACGAGACTGGTAAAAATAGTACAGTTCAAAAAAAGCACAGTCTGCTTTTTAACCACATAAATACAAAATATATACATCATCACGAATGGGGATTCAGGAAAATGAAACGGAATGCGAAAACAATCATCGCAGGGGTGATAGCTCTGGCAATGTCACACGCGGTCATGGCGGAGGATATCAAGGTCGCTGTTGTCGGGGCGATGTCAGGTCCGGTCGCGCAGTGGGGTGATATGGAATTTAATGGCGCACGTCAGGCCATTAAAGATATCAATGCCAAAGGCGGGGTCAAAGGCGACAAACTCGTTGCCGTCGAATATGACGACGCCTGCGATCCGAAACAGGCCGTTGCGGTAGCGAACAAAATCGTCAATGACGGCATTCAGTACGTTATTGGTCATCTGTGCTCATCCTCCACGCAGCCCGCATCAGATATCTATGAAGACGAAGGCATTCTGATGATTTCCCCGGGCGCGACCAACCCGGAACTTACCCAGCGCGGTTACGCACACATTATGCGTACAGCGGGCCTGGACTCCTCTCAGGGGCCGACCGCCGCGAAATACATTCTGGAGAAGGTGAAGCCGCAACGCATCGCCATCATTCACGATAAACAGCAATACGGTGAAGGCCTGGCGCGTTCAGTGCAGGAGAGCCTGAAAGCGGGCAAAGCCAATATCGTCTTCTTTGACGGGATCACTGCCGGGGAAAAAGATTTTTCTGCGCTGATCGCCCGCCTGAAAAAAGAAAATATCGATTTTGTTTATTACGGCGGCTACTACCCGGAAATGGGACAAATGCTGCGGCAGGCTCGCTCCGTCGGGCTGAATACCCAGTTTATGGGACCTGAGGGCGTGGGCAATGCGTCGCTGTCTAATATTGCCGGTGATGCCGCTGAAGGCATGCTGGTGACCATGCCAAAACGCTATGACCAGGATCCGGCGAATAAAGCTATCGTCGATGCGCTCAAAGCTGACAAGAAAGATCCAACCGGACCGTACGTGTGGATCACTTATGCAGCCGTCCAGTCATTGGCGACAGCAATGGATCGCAGCGGTAGCAAAGAGCCGTTGGATCTGGTGAAAGATCTGAAAGCACACGGGGCTGACACCGTGATTGGGCCGCTGAAATGGGACGAAAAAGGCGATTTGAAGGGATTTGAGTTTGGTGTCTTCCAGTGGCACGCGGACGGATCATCGACCGTCGCGAAGTAATAGCTGAAGACGAGTTATCCCACCGCCCGTGCAAAACGGGCGGGTTAAGAAAGGTTACCTTATGTCCGAGCAGTTCCTCTATTTCTTGCAGCAGATGTTTAACGGCGTCACGCTGGGAAGCACCTACGCGCTGATCGCTATCGGTTACACGATGGTGTACGGCATTATCGGCATGATCAACTTCGCCCATGGCGAGGTGTATATGATCGGCAGCTATGTCTCCTTTATGATCATCGCTGCGCTAATGATGATGGGTATTGATTCCAGCTGGCTACTGGTCGCGGCGGGCTTTGTCGGCGCGATTGTGATTGCCAGCGCCTACGGCTGGAGCATTGAACGCGTAGCGTATCGGCCCGTGCGCAGCTCTAAGCGCCTGATCGCGCTGATTTCCGCTATCGGGATGTCCATCTTCCTGCAAAACTATGTCAGCCTGACGGAAGGTTCGCGCGATGTGGCGCTGCCCAGCCTGTTTAACGGCCAGTGGACCGTCGGCAGTAGCGAAAACTTCTCTGCTTCCATCACCACCATGCAGTTGGTTATCTGGATTGTAACCTTCCTGGCGATGCTGGCGCTGACGCTGTTTATCCGTTACTCCCGTATGGGCCGTGCCTGCCGTGCCTGCGCGGAAGACCTGAAAATGGCCAGCCTGCTCGGCATAAATACCGATCGCGTGATTGCACTGACCTTTGTGATTGGCGCGGCAATGGCGGCGGTAGCGGGCGTACTGCTCGGCCAGTTCTACGGCGTAATTAACCCCTATATCGGCTTTATGGCCGGGATGAAAGCCTTTACTGCGGCGGTACTGGGCGGCATCGGCAGCATTCCTGGGGCGATGATCGGCGGTCTGATTCTGGGTGTCGCGGAAGCGCTCTCCTCTGCTTATCTGAGTACCGAATACAAAGACGTGGTTTCATTCGCGTTGCTGATTCTGGTGCTGCTGGTGATGCCGACCGGTATTCTGGGTCGCCCGGAGGTAGAGAAAGTATGAAACCGATGCATTTTGCAATGGCGCTGCTCTCTGCCGCTATGTTCTTCATCCTGGCGGGCGTCTTTATGGGCGTCCAGTTGGAGCTTGACGGCACCAAACTGGTGGTGGATACCGCCGCGGATATCCGCTGGCAGTGGGTGTTTATCGGCACTGGCGTGGTCTTTCTCTTCCAACTGTTGCGTCCAGCTTTCCAGAAGGGCCTGAAGAGTGTCTCCGGACCGAAGTTTATTCTGCCGGCGATTGATGGCTCCACCGTTAAACAGAAGCTGTTCCTGGTGGCGCTGCTGGTGATTGCCGTGGCGTGGCCGTTTATGGTGTCGCGCGGTACGGTTGATATTGCCACGCTGACGATGATTTATATCATCCTCGGCCTCGGCTTAAACGTGGTGGTGGGGCTTTCCGGTCTGCTGGTGCTGGGCTACGGCGGCTTCTATGCCATCGGTGCTTACACCTTCGCGCTGCTGAACCACTATTACGGACTCGGCTTCTGGACCTGTCTGCCGCTGGCGGGGCTGGTTTCCGCTGCTGCGGGCTTTATGCTCGGCTTCCCGGTACTGCGCCTGCGCGGTGACTATCTGGCGATTGTGACTTTAGGCTTCGGCGAAATCGTCCGTATCCTGCTGCTCAACAACACCGAAGTGACCGGTGGTCCGAACGGTATCAGCCAGATCCCGAAACCGACCTTTTTCGGTCTGGAGTTCAGCCGTACTGCCCGTGAAGGTGGCTGGGATACCTTCAGCAACTTCTTTAACGTGAAGTACGATCCCTCTGACCGCGTGATTTTCCTTTATCTGGTGGCGCTGCTGCTGGTGGTCTTCTCGCTGTTTGTCATCAACCGTCTGCTGCGTATGCCGTTGGGTCGTGCGTGGGAAGCGCTGCGCGAAGATGAAATAGCCTGTCGCTCGTTGGGCTTAAACCCTACGCGCATCAAGCTGACCGCTTTTACCATCAGCGCCGCGTTTGCCGGTTTTGCCGGTACGTTGTTTGCCGCGCGTCAGGGTTTTGTCAGCCCGGAATCCTTCACCTTTGCCGAGTCGGCCTTTGTGCTGGCGATTGTGGTACTGGGCGGAATGGGCTCACAGTTCGCAGTGATCCTCGCGGCCATCCTGCTGGTGGTGTCACGCGAGCTGATGCGTGATTTCAATGAATACAGCATGTTAATGCTGGGTGGTTTAATGGTACTGATGATGATCTGGCGTCCGCAGGGCTTGTTGCCGATGACCCGTCCGCAGTTGAAGCTGAAAAACGGGGAAGCAAAAGGAGAGCAGGCATGAGTCAGCCATTATTATCCGTCAACGGCCTGATGATGCGCTTCGGCGGTCTGCTGGCGGTAAACAACGTTGAACTGGAGCTGAGACCACAGGAGATCGTCTCGTTAATCGGGCCAAACGGCGCGGGAAAAACCACGGTCTTTAACTGCCTGACCGGTTTTTATAAGCCGACGGGTGGGACGATTAAGCTGCGCGACCAGCATCTGGAAGGGCTGCCGGGTCAGCAAATTGCGCGGATGGGTGTGGTGCGTACTTTCCAGCACGTGCGTCTGTTTCGCGAGATGACGGTGATTGAAAACCTGCTGGTGGCGCAACATCAGCAGCTGAAAACCGGCGTCTTCTCCGGCCTGTTGAAAACCCCGTCGTTCCGTCGCGCGCAGAGTGAAGCGTTGGATCGCGCTGCCACCTGGCTGGAGCGTATTGGTTTGCTGGAGCACGCCAACCGTCAGGCCAGTAACCTGGCCTACGGCGACCAGCGCCGTCTGGAGATTGCACGTTGCATGGTGACCCAGCCGGAAATCCTGATGCTCGACGAACCCGCCGCAGGCCTCAACCCGAAAGAGACCAAAGAGCTGGACGAGCTGATTGCTGAACTGCGTAACCATCACAACACCACTATTTTGTTGATTGAGCACGACATGAAGCTGGTGATGGGTATTTCCGACCGTATTTACGTGGTGAATCAGGGCACGCCGCTGGCGAACGGGACGCCGGAACAGATTCGTAACAACCCGGACGTGATCCGCGCCTATTTAGGTGAAGCATAATGGTGGTGACGCATAATATGGAAAAAGTCATGTTGTCCTTTGACAAAGTCAGCGCCCACTACGGCAAGATACAGGCGCTGCACGACGTCAGCTTGTATATCAATCAGGGTGAAATCGTGACGCTTATCGGCGCCAACGGCGCGGGAAAAACCACGCTGCTTGGTACGCTGTGCGGCGATCCGCGAGCGACAAGTGGGCGAATTGTCTTTGATGGTAAAGACATTACCGACTGGCAGACGGCGAAAATCATGCGCGAAGCGGTAGCGATTGTTCCGGAAGGGCGTCGCGTGTTTTCCCGCATGACGGTGGAAGAGAACCTGGCGATGGGCGGCTTCTTTGCCGAAAAGGACCAGTTTCAGGAACGCATCAAGTGGGTGTATGACCTGTTTCCCCGCCTGCATGAACGTCGAATTCAGCGTGCGGGCACGATGTCCGGCGGTGAACAGCAGATGCTGGCGATAGGCCGTGCGCTGATGAGTCAGCCGCGGCTGCTGCTGCTTGATGAGCCGTCGCTGGGTCTGGCGCCGATTATCATCCAGCAGATCTTCAACACCATCGAACAACTGCGCGAGCAGGGGATGACAATCTTCCTCGTCGAACAGAACGCTAACCAGGCGCTGAAGCTCGCCGATCGCGGCTACGTGCTGGAAAACGGTCATGTGGTGCTGGAAGACACCGGTGATGCGTTACTGGCTAACGAAGCAGTGCGCAGCGCGTATCTGGGCGGTTAACATTCTCTGAATGGACAAGGGGGCCTGATATGGCCCCTTTTTATTGCTCTATGTTATTATTGAGAATAGTTATCAATAATAAAAGTGAACATGGAGAAAGGATGATACGTTCCGGTATCTGCATGATGATTGGCGGTTTGTTTTGGACGCTTTCATCAAATACCCTGGCCTTAACACCGCCAGCGTTCGACCCGCGCGACCCTTCAATCTGGGAAGAGAAACCGGACAACTCGTTAGCCCAGTCCAGCTCGCCCTGTGAAGTGTTCACCACCTCTGTCTGCCCGGGCTGGGAAGATGAGAAATCGGATATTCAGCGCGAACGTGAGCGGCGGGAACAGCAGCGTTTACAGAATGAATATGAACGACGCTGGCGTAAAGATTAATGTTCTTTGCTGGCTGCAACAGATAACGTCATCCTGGCCGGGTAAGACATAGCGCTACCCGGCTTTGTTGTGCACCACCCCGCATTTTCCTGTCACTACGCTTTCACCGCCTTGCCATCTGTTTGTCGCCTTACTATCTTTTTTTTGTAATAAAAAAGTTATTTTTCTGTCATTCGAGCATGTCATGTTACCCCCGCGAGCATAAAACGCGTGATATCGCGCATCCGGCACAACAAGAGAGATAACCGATGATATCGTTACGACATACAGCTTTAGGACTGGCACTTAGCCTGGCGTTTGCAGGTCAGGCTCTGGCCGTCACCACTATCCCGTTCTGGCACTCAATGGAAGGTGAACTGGGTAAAGAAGTTGATTCACTGGCGCAACGTTTTAATGCCGCCAATCCCGACTACAAAATTGTTCCGCAGTACAAAGGCAACTACGAGCAGAGCCTGAGCGCAGGTATTGCGGCTTTCCGTACCGGAAACGCACCTGCGCTACTGCAGGTTTATGAAGTGGGCACGGCAACGATGATGGCCTCGAAAGCCATTAAACCGGTCTATGAAGTATTCAAAGAGGCTGGTATTAACTTCGATGAGTCTCAGTTCGTGCCGACGGTTTCCGGTTATTACACCGACTCTAAAAGCGGACACTTACTCTCCCAGCCGTTTAACAGCTCCACGCCGGTGCTGTACTACAACAAAGATGCCTTCAAAAAAGCCGGTTTAGACCCTGAGCAGCCGCCAAAAACCTGGCAGGATCTGGCGGAATACACCGCGAAGCTGAAAGCAGCAGGCATGAAGTGCGGCTACGCCAGCGGCTGGCAGGGATGGATTCAGATTGAAAACTTCAGCGCCTGGAATGGTCTGCCGGTAGCCACCAAAAACAACGGCTTTGACGGTACTGACGCGGTGCTGGAATTCAATAAACCGGAACAGGTGAAACATATCGCCCTGCTGGAAGAGTTGAACAAAAAAGGGGATTTCAGCTACTTCGGGCGTAAAGACGAGTCTACCGAGAAGTTCTATAACGGGGATTGTGCCATTACCACTGCCTCTTCCGGTTCTCTGGCTGACATCCGCCACTACGCCAAATTCAACTATGGCGTCGGCATGATGCCGTACGATGCCAATGTGAAGGGCGCGCCGCAGAACGCGATTATCGGGGGGGCCAGCCTGTGGGTGATGCAGGGTAAAGACAAAGCAACCTACGAAGGTGTGGCGCAGTTCCTCAACTTCCTGGCGAAGCCTGAAGTTGCTGCCGAATGGCACCAGAAGACCGGCTACCTGCCCATTACCACCGCCGCGTACGACTTGACCCGCGAGCAGGGCTTCTATGATAAGAACCCTGGGGCTGATATCGCCACCCGCCAGATGCTGAACAAGCCACCGTTGCCGTTCACCAAAGGGCTGCGTCTGGGCAACATGCCGCAGATCCGCACCATCGTAGATGAAGAGCTGGAAAGCGTCTGGACCGGGAAGAAAACCCCGCAGCAGGCGCTGGATGCTGCCGTTGAGCGTGGCAATCAGTTACTGCGCCGCTTTGAGCAATCGACTAAATCGTAATGTGAAATGCCGGGTGGCGGCTGCGACTCACCCGGCCTACAAATGCGTATAGTTTGTAGGCCGGATACGGTGTTTGCACCGCAATCTGGCACCTTCCAGGAAAAGAACCTACATGTCTTCATCCCGTCCGGTGTTCCGCTCGCGCTGGCTTCCCTATTTGCTGGTGGCCCCGCAGTTGGTTATCACCGTTATTTTCTTTATCTGGCCCGCCGGTGAAGCGCTGTGGTACTCACTACAATCCGTTGATCCGTTTGGTCTTTCTAGCCAGTTTGTCGGACTGGAAAACTTTATCGCGCTGTTTCATGACCCGTACTACCTTGATTCATTCTGGACCACCATTAAGTTCAGTACGTTAGTCACGGTAAGCGGTTTGCTGGTGTCGTTATTTTTTGCGGCGCTGGTGAATTACGTGGTGCGCGGCAGCCGTTTTTACCAGACGCTGATGCTGTTGCCTTACGCCGTCGCGCCCGCCGTCGCCGCCGTATTGTGGATCTTCCTGTTTAACCCAGGGCGCGGGCTGATTACCCATTTTCTCGGTGAGTTTGGCTATGACTGGAACCATGCGCAAAACAGCGGTCAGGCGATGTTTCTGGTGGTGTTTGCGTCGGTCTGGAAGCAGATTAGTTACAACTTCCTGTTCTTCTTTGCCGCACTACAGTCTATTCCGCGGTCGCTGATTGAAGCCGCCGCGATTGATGGTGCGGGACCGGTTCGCCGCTTCTTTAAGCTGGCGCTGCCGCTGATTGCACCGGTCAGCTTCTTTCTGCTGGTGGTGAATCTGGTTTATGCCTTCTTTGATACCTTCCCGGTGATCGATGCCGCCACGGCGGGTGGGCCGGTACAGGCGACCACTACGTTGATTTATAAGATCTATCGCGAAGGCTTTGTCGGGCTGGATCTCTCCGCCTCGGCCGCCCAATCGGTAGTGCTGATGTTCCTGGTCATTATTTTGACGGTGGTGCAGTTCCGCTATGTGGAAAGTAAGGTGCGTTACCAATGATTGAGAATCGTCGTGGGCTGACAATATTCAGCCATGCCATGTTGATTATGGGGATCATGGTGATCCTGTTTCCGCTGTACGTCGCGTTTGTCGCGGCGACGCTGGATAACAAAGCAGTCTTTGAAACGCCGATGACGCTGGTTCCCGGCACACAACTGCTGGAAAACATGAAATACATCTGGGTCAACGGCGTGGGCGTTAACAGCGCGCCGTTCTGGCTGATGATGCTCAACAGTTTCATCATGGCGTTCAGTATTACAGTAGGGAAAATCACCGTCTCTATGCTCTCCGCATTCGCCATCGTCTGGTTCCGCTTTCCACTGCGTAACCTGTTCTTCTGGATGATTTTTATCACGCTGATGCTGCCGGTCGAGGTGCGTATTTTCCCGACGGTGGAAGTGATCGCCAACCTGAAAATGCTCGACAGCTATGCGGGTCTGACGCTGCCGTTAATGGCATCGGCGACTGCGACGTTCCTGTTCCGGCAGTTTTTTATGACCCTGCCGGATGAACTGGTTGAGGCGGCGCGTATTGACGGCGCGTCACCGATGCGTTTTTTCCGCGATATTGTACTACCGCTGTCAAAAACCAATCTGGCGGCGCTGTTTGTGATCACCTTTATCTACGGCTGGAACCAGTATTTGTGGCCGTTGTTAATTATTACCGATGTCAATTTGGGCACTGCGGTGGCAGGTATCAAAGGCATGATTGCTACTGGTGAAGGCACCACGCAGTGGAATCAGGTAATGGCAGCCATGCTGCTGACGCTCATCCCTCCGGTAATCATCGTGTTAGCCATGCAGCGTGCCTTCGTACGTGGCCTGGTCGATAGTGAGAAATAAAAATGGCTGGTTTAAAACTACAGGCAGTAACCAAAAGCTGGGACGGCAAAACCCAGGTGATTAAACCGCTGACACTGGATGTCGCGGACGGAGAATTTATCGTGATGGTTGGCCCATCCGGCTGCGGTAAGTCAACGCTGCTACGGATGGTGGCCGGGCTTGAACGGGTGAGCGGCGGCGATATCTGGATTGATAATAAACGCGTCACCGAAATGGAGCCTAAGGATCGCGGCATTGCGATGGTCTTTCAGAACTACGCGCTCTACCCACATATGAGCGTGGAAGAAAATATGGCCTGGGGGCTGAAAATCCGCGGGATGGGCAAGGAGCATATTGCCGAACGGGTGAAAGAGGCGGCGCGAATTCTCGAGCTGGGTGAACTGCTCAAGCGTCGTCCGCGCGAGCTTTCTGGCGGTCAGCGCCAGCGTGTGGCGATGGGGCGGGCGATTGTCCGTGACCCAGCGGTATTCCTGTTTGATGAGCCTCTGTCTAACCTCGATGCCAAGCTGCGCGTACAGATGCGTCTGGAGTTACAACATCTGCATCGCCGACTGAAAACCACCTCACTGTATGTGACGCACGATCAGGTTGAAGCGATGACCCTCGCCCAGCGGGTGATGGTGATGAACAACGGCATTGCCGAGCAGATCGGCACGCCGGTTGAGGTATATGAAAAGCCTGCCAGCCGCTTTGTGGCGAGTTTTATCGGCAGCCCGGCGATGAATCTGCTGGACGGGCGCATCAGCGCCTCGGGCACCCATTTTGAGCTGGATGACGGCATGACGTTGCCCCTCGGCAGAAGCGCGAGGGAGTCTGGTGGGCGCAACATGACGTTGGGTATCCGCCCGGAGCATATTGCGCTAAGCTCGCAGGCTGAAGGCGGCGTGCCGTTGGTCGTCGACACGCTGGAAATGCTGGGAGCGGATAACCTGGCACACGGACGTTGGGGTGAGCAAAAGCTGGTGGTGCGACTGGCGCATCAGCATCGCCCGACGGCAGGCAGCACGCTGTGGCTGCATCTGCCAGAAAATCATCTGCATCTTTTTGATGGCGAAACAGGACAACGCGTATGAGTAACTGGCCTTACCCCCATATCGTCGCCCATCGCGGCGGCGGTAAGCTGGCACCGGAAAACACCCTGGCGGCGATCGACATGGGGGCGCGATACGGGCATACCATGATTGAGTTTGACGCTAAATTGTCGAAAGACGGTGAGATCTTCTTGCTGCATGACGACAACCTGGAACGCACCAGCAATGGTTGGGGTGTGGCAGGCGAGCTGAACTGGCAGGATTTATTGCGCGTGGACGCCGGTGGCTGGTTTAGCGGTGAGTTTAAAGGCGAACCGCTACCGCTGCTCTCGCAAGTGGCCGAGCGCTGCCGTCAGCACGGTATGATGGCGAATATTGAAATTAAACCCACCACCGGCACCGGAACGTTAACCGGCAAAGCCGTAGCGCTGGCCGCTCGGGAACTGTGGGCGGGAATGACACCACCGCTGTTGTCATCCTTTGAAATTGACGCGCTTGCAGCGGCGCAGCAGGCGGCGCCTGAACTGCCGAGAGGCTTACTGCTTGATGAGTGGCGCGAGGACTGGCGTGAGCTGACAACGCGGCTGGGTTGTGTCTCTATTCATCTTAATCACAAGCTGCTGGATGAAGCGCGCGTGGATGCGCTGCGCGACGCAGGACTGCGTATTCTGGTGTATACCGTCAACCGACCCCAGCGCGCGGCGGAACTGCTACGCTGGGGAGTGGACTGCATCTGTACCGATGCCATTGATACGATTGGTCCGGATTTCCAGCCCTGTTAAGGCCCAATTGTTTTTAACGGAACGTTAGGCTGCGGCGTGCTGGAGGGCTTCAGCATGTCGCCGTTCTTTTTCTCCGACAGCATATGTTGCTTATTCAGCGAGCTGTCCGGGTTACGGGTTCCACTTAACATTCCACCGTTGCTGTTGGGCAGCATTTGCTGCTGGCTGGAATTAAACTCTCCAGGCTGAGACTGAAGGACGCGCTGGGAGTTGGAATTGATTTGGTTTTCCATATGCTGTTGTTGCATACGCGTCTGCGTTTGCAACTGCTGATTGAGCATCCCTTTCTGCTGAATCTGCTGCGATTGCATTTGGGTTTGCATACGCTGCTGGCTCGGGATCTGATAACCGGGTTGATTCGGGTTATTCATGGTGTTGATGGGCTGTGCAAAGCCTGCAAACGGCAACAGCATGGCTAAAAGTAAGAGTCGTTTCATCGCTTTTCTCCTCTCGGGGATCTCTTAAGTTTACTCCTTTCTCGCCGTTACGATGATTATTTCAGAGTTATGCACCAGGCTTAGTGGGGGCTGACCCCCATACATCTGGAGAATAACGATGATAAAACCGACGTTTTTACGCCGGGTAGCCATTGCTGCTCTGCTCTCAGGAAGTTGTTTTAGCGTTGCTGCCGCTCCGGCTGCACCGCCGCCGGTATCATACGGTGTTGAGGAGGATGTGTTCCATCCCGTGCGCGCGCAGCAGGGGATGGTGGCCTCCGTGGATGCGCTTGCCACTCAGGTGGGGGTGGATATTCTTAAACAGGGTGGGAATGCTGTCGATGCCGCCGTGGCCGTTGGCTACGCGCTGGCGGTGACGCATCCCCAGGCGGGCAATCTGGGCGGTGGCGGTTTTATGCTGCTGCGTACCAAAGACGGTAACACCACGGCGATTGATTTTCGCGAAATGGCCCCTGCTGGCGCGACCCGCGACATGTTCCTTGATGAGCAGGGCAACGCCGATGCGAAAAAGTCGCTGACGTCGCATCTGGCATCCGGTACGCCGGGTACCGTCGCGGGTTTCTCGCTGGCGCTGGAGAAATACGGCACGATGCCGCTGAACAAAGTGGTACGTCCGGCGATGAAGCTGGCGGAAGAGGGCTTTGTGGTTAATGACGCACTGGCCGACGATCTGAAAACCTATGGCAGTGAAGTGCTCCCTAATCACGAGAACAGCAAAGCCATTTTCTGGAAAGACGGCGAGCCACTGAAAAAAGGCGATAAGCTGGTACAAAAGAACCTGGCGAAAAGTCTGGAAATGATTGCCGAAAGCGGCCCGGATGCGTTTTATAAAGGCGCTATTGCCGATCAGATCGCCGGGGAAATGCAGAAGAACGGTGGGCTGATGACCAAAGAGGACTTAGCCAGCTATAAAGCCGTGGAGCGTACGCCGATTAGCGGTGACTATCGCGGGTATCAGGTCTTCTCCATGCCGCCGCCGTCCTCTGGCGGTATTCACATCGTGCAGATCCTCAATATTCTTGAAAACTTTGATATGAAGAAGTACGGGTTTGGCAGCGCCGACGCCATGCAGGTCATGGCTGAAGCGGAGAAATATGCCTACGCTGACCGCTCGGAGTATCTGGGCGATCCCGATTTTGTGAAAGTGCCATGGCAGGCTCTGACCAACAAAGCCTATGCTAAAACGCTTGCCGATCAGATTGATATCAACAAGGCTAAGCCTTCCAGCCAGATTAAACCTGGCAAGCTCGCCCCGTATGAAAGCAATCAGACCACTCACTTCTCGGTGGTGGATAAAGACGGCAATGCCGTGGCGGTGACCTATACCCTGAATACCACCTTCGGGACCGGTATTGTGGCGGGTAACACTGGCATTCTGCTCAATAATGAAATGGACGACTTCTCTGCCAAGCCGGGCGTACCGAACGTATACGGTCTGGTAGGCGGCGATGCCAACGCGGTCGGACCGAAGAAGCGTCCGCTGTCATCTATGTCGCCGACTATCGTGGTAAAAGATGGGAAAACCTGGCTGGTTACCGGCAGCCCAGGCGGGAGCCGAATTATCACTACTGTGTTGCAAATGGTGGTCAACAGCATTGATTTCGGGATGAACGTCGCCGAAGCGACCAACGCACCACGCTTCCATCATCAGTGGTTGCCGGATGAGCTTCGTATTGAGAAGGGCTTCAGCCCGGATACAATCAAGCTGCTGGAGCAAAAAGGACAGAAAGTGGCGTTGAAAGAAGCGATGGGCAGCACGCAGAGCATTATGGTTGGACCGGATGGCGCACTGTATGGCGCGTCCGACCCGCGTTCCGTGGATGATTTAACGGCGGGTTACTGAGGATAACGGCCCTCTTCGCTGGAAGAGGGCCGGTTTGGAAGGCCCAATGGCAGTTATTATAATTCATTGTCTCCAGGTAACCTTAGCTTCGTGTTGTTTTGCTCTCTTCGTAGTCTTGTAAATATTTCTCCAGCGGCCAGGCAGTGCCTAAACCAAAGATTTCGCCGCTATCTTTTATCGATGATGAATGGCGCATATCGCTGCAGCGATTCAGACCAGCGGAATATTTGGCTGCTTTTATCCTGCAGGTTTACTCGCTCTAAATCATAAAACTCGTGCGTTTTTGCCGAACGCATTTTGAGGATATATTTACTTTCGCTGATGTCGTGCTGTCTTGTACCGTCTTTATTCCACTCTCCGGCGATGTCCGTATATTGATAAACAAGGTCGGAATACACGTTGATTATCCTGTTGTCTTTGATCGCATAGAGCTCCAGCACTTCATAAAATGCGCCGCCGCCGGAATACGCCTCAGAGTATCCACCGCGCACCCCAAACGCCAGCGTATCGGATGCGATCCGGTACGGTGCCAGATCCAGTTTTGTATAATAGGCCAGCGGTCTGACGGACTCATCATCGCTCTCTTTTTCGGCGGTTTTATTCCACTCAGAGAGTTGGTTTAATGGTTTTTCCGAGCGTGCAATCGGCGTTAGCTGTTGGTTCTGCCAGGAAAAAACGCCGAGATATAATTTATTGGCGTGCCCGTTGCTGTAGTTTTCCGGACAGTTGTTATCCGCGTATTTCTTTGCCTGCCCGGCGTCGGCCGGATTGTCGGCGAAACAGGCGACACCGATATATTTGCCGTCTTTGCCCCAGGCTTTGGCACCCGTGAGGATCAGGTTGTCAGGATCTTCATTCGGCGCAACCCAGGCAATCCACGCGTTCTCAGATAATCCCTGTGGAAGCTCGCCAAATCCTTTGGCAGGGGTTGCTCCCGCCATTTGCTCAGCAAAAATCTGTTTACCTTCCGGGTGTTGAATAGCGCTGGGCACGGAATCGAGATTTTGTACGGTAGTGGCGAAAGCAGGGGAGAGTGCTGCCAGCAACACCAGGAGAAGGTACTTTTTCACTCTTGCGTCCTTTCAATAAGAAGGGCGATAAAACTCGCCCTTAATTTTATTTCACGCGCGCCATAAAGTAGGCATCAACGTATTCACCGTTGCGCAGGCCGTATTTCTTACCTGTGCCTTCGATTTCAAAGCCGTATTTCTTATACACCGCCACGGCCGGCTCATTATCAACAAATACCGTTAGCTCAATACGCTCGACGCGCAGCCAGTTGTCGCACATGTCGATCATCGTGCGAATCAACGCGCTGGCAACGCCGCGATTGTGCCACCGAGCATCCACGCAGATACCAAAATCGGCCACATGGCTGCGGCGCGGGCGTTGCGCGACCTCAATACAGAGATGCCCCACGACGATATCGTCAATGCAGGCAACCAGTTGTTTGACCCCGGCTTGCTCGGTTAGCCGCGCTTGCCACATCTCAAGGGAAGGATGAGGAACCTGTAGCGTGTTGTGGTACACCTCCGGCTGGGCGTGGATCTGACGAATTGCGTCGTAATCTTTCGGTTCAGCGTGGCGTATCACTATCTCACTCATTCCTTATCTCCAGCAGGGTTAATTGTGTATTTACACTCGCTGAGAAAGAAAATTCCGTCAACTGCATTTTTTTGCAAAAAGAAGTAGACAAGTGCGAATGAGAATGATTATTATTGCTCTGCGTTCAGGGGAACCCCTACGGAGAACCTGAAAGCACGACATTGCTCACATTGCTTCCAGTATTACTTTAGCCAGCTTTTGCTGGCTTTTTTTTGAGGTTTTGTGTCTGCCTGGCTTACTTGCCATTTCGTCCCCGGGAAGTGCTCGTGCTCCTCACGTACATTTAGTACGCTCCGGCCCCTGCGCGCTTGCCGTGAACAAACTGCCTGCGACGCCGACGGCCGATCCTGTCGCCCTGTGGTGCAGTTCAAGCGCCATCCGGCAAAGAATCCAACATTCAGTCTCCAGCCGCTTTGCGCTATGGTGTAGACAATCACCTTCGAAAGGATCGTCTCATGACCTTACACTGCGCATTTATTGGTTTTGGTAAAAGCACCACTCGCTACCATTTGCCGTACGTCCTCAACCGCAAAAATAGCTGGCATGTCGCGCACATTTTTCGCCGCCACGCCAAGCCGGAAGAGCAGGCGCCACAATATTCACATATTCACTTCACCAGTGACCTTGACGAGATCTTAAACGATCCGCAGGTGAAGCTGGTGATCGTCTGTACCCATGCTGACAGCCATTTTGAATACGCCAAACGTGCGCTGGAAGCGGGTAAAAACGTGTTGGTTGAGAAACCCTTCACGCCGACGCTTGCGCAAGCAAAAGCACTGTTCGAACTGGCGCAAAGCAAAGGGCTGACCGTTACGCCATATCAGAACCGTCGTTTTGATTCCTGCTTCCTCACCGCTAAAAAAGCGATTGAGAGCGGCAAGCTCGGCGAAATTGTTGAGGTTGAAAGCCATTTCGATTACTACCGCCCCGTGGCGGAAACCAAGCCGGGACTGCCGCAGGACGGCGCATTCTATGGTCTGGGCGTACACACCATGGATCAGATTATCTC
Source organism: Citrobacter sp. RHBSTW-00017 (assembly GCF_013797615.1). NCBI lineage: Bacteria > Pseudomonadati > Pseudomonadota > Gammaproteobacteria > Enterobacterales > Enterobacteriaceae > Citrobacter > Citrobacter sp. RHBSTW-00017. Next base: position 323,830 of record NZ_CP056899.1, read on the forward strand.
GCTGTTCGGTCGTCCCGATTGCGTGGCCTATGACATCCGCAGCCTGCGCAACAAAGCGAATCCGGACGATACCTTTGAAGCGCAGCTGTTCTACGGCTCTCTGAAAGCCATTGTTAAAACCAGTCACTTGGTGAAAATCGACTATCCGAAGTTTATCGTTCACGGTACCAAAGGCTCGTTTGTGAAGTACGGCATCGACCAGCAGGAAACCAGCCTGAAGGCCAATATCATGCCTGGTGAGCCAGGTTTCGCTGCTGACGATTCCATTGGGATGCTGGAGTACGTTAACGATGACGGCCTGACGGTAAAAGAAGAGGTGCAGCCGGAAGTGGGGGACTATGGTCGCGTCTATGATGCGCTTTACCAGACGCTGACAGCCGGTACGCCTAATTACGTCAAGGAATCTGAAGTTCTTACCAACCTGGAACTCCTCGAACGCGCCTTTGAACAGGCTTCTCCGGCGACGATAACTCTCGCCAAATAGCTTGCGCAGACTCCTCTGGGCTTGTTCATTTTTTTTGAACAGAGGAGTCAATTTTCACCCTCTATGATCCCCGGCGGATTGAGTCCACACTTACTCCATCGAAAACATCTGGGGGTGAACACAATGATCTACTTACGCAAAGCTAATGACCGTGGCCACGCTAATCATGGCTGGCTCGATTCCTGGCATACTTTCTCTTTTGCCAATTACTATGACCCAAACTTTATGGGGTTCTCGGCACTGCGCGTGATTAACGATGACGTGATCGACGCAGGTCAGGGCTTTGGTACTCATCCCCATAAAGACATGGAAATCCTGACTTACGTGCTGGAAGGCGCGGTGGAACATCAGGACAGCATGGGGAACAAAGAGCAGGTTCCGGCCGGTGAGTTCCAGATAATGAGCGCCGGGACGGGGATCCGTCACTCGGAGTACAACCCGAGCAATACTGAGAAGCTGCATCTGTATCAGATTTGGATCATGCCGCAGGAAAACGGTATTACCCCACGCTATGAGCAGCGCCGTTTTGATGCCGCTCAGGGTAAACAACTGGTGCTGTCGCCGGATGCCCGTGATGGCTCGCTGAAAGTGTACCAGGATATGGAGCTTTACCGTTGGGCACTGATCAAAGATGAGCAGTCGGTGCATCAGATTGCCGCTGAACGCCGCGTCTGGATCCAGGTAGTAAAAGGTAACGTGACAATTAACGGGACCAAAGCGACCACCAGCGATGGTCTGGCAATCTGGGATGAACAGGCCATTTCTATTCATGCCGACAGCGACAGCGAAGTGTTACTGTTTGACCTGCCGCCAGTATAAAAATACACGGCATCCTTCAAGCCGCATCTGTGTTGGCTTTCCTCGCTCACCCCGGTCGCGTACTTAATGTACGCTCCCGGGGATTTACTGCGTCGCCGCCTTGATGTAACTCGAATGATTTTGTGTATTTCTCACAATAAAAAACTCCTTTTTTTCTCTGCGAAGGTTCACGCACGTCCGTGGTAAACTGGGGGAATCTATCCCTTTTTAACGCTTCAGGACGATGAAAAAGAAAAGACCCGTACTTCAGGATGTAGCCGACCGCGTGGGCGTGACCAAAATGACGGTCAGCCGCTTTTTGCGTAACCCGGAGCAGGTCTCCGTGGCGCTGCGGGGCAAAATTGCCGCTGCACTTGATGAGCTGGGTTATATTCCCAATCGCGCTCCTGATATCCTTTCTAACGCCACCAGCCGCGCTATCGGCGTGCTGTTACCGTCTCTTACTAACCAGGTTTTTGCTGAAGTGCTACGCGGCATTGAGGCTGTCACTGACGCTCATGGTTATCAAACCATGCTGGCGCACTACGGCTATAAGCCTGAGATGGAACAAGAGCGTCTGGAATCGATGCTGTCGTGGAATATTGATGGCCTGATCCTCACCGAACGTAGCCATACGCCCCGTACGCTGAAAATGATTGAGGTTGCCGGTATCCCGGTGGTTGAGCTGATGGACAGCCAGTCCCCATGCCTTGATATTGCCGTGGGCTTCGACAACTTCGAAGCCGCGCGTCAGATGACAGCCGCTATCATCGCCCGCGGGCACCGTCATGTTGCCTATCTTGGCGCACGCCTTGATGAACGTACTATCATCAAACAGAGAGGCTACGAGCAGGCAATGCGCGATGCCGACCTGGTGCCGTACAGCGTGATGGTGGAGCAGTCCTCTTCCTACTCCTCCGGTATTGAACTTATCCGTCAGGCGCGGCGTGAATACCCGCAGCTCGATGGTGTCTTTTGTACCAACGATGACCTGGCGGTAGGGGCGGCCTTCGAATGCCAGCGTTTAGGGCTGAAAATCCCTGATGACATGGCGATTGCCGGATTCCACGGTCACGACATCGGGCAGGTGATGGAGCCGCGTCTGGCGAGCGTGCTCACGCCGCGTGAACGCATGGGCAGCATTGGCGCAGAACGTCTGCTGGCGCGCATCCGCGGTGAAGCCGTTACACCTAAAATGTTAGATTTAGGTTTCACCTTGTCACCGGGCGGATCTATTTAAGCCAACAAGTTTGAAGTAGCTCACACTTATACACTTCGAGCACGAATGGATATTGCTTCTCTATTTATCCGGCTGGACAATGTTACCGATAACAGTTACCCGTAACAATTTCCTGATTCTTGTACCAGTGGGGGCAACGCTTTGAGCACGACTAATCATGATCACCACGTTTACGTTCTGATGGGCGTATCGGGCAGCGGTAAATCTGCTGTCGCCAGCGAAGTGGCGCATCAACTGCAGGCCGCGTTTCTTGATGGCGATTTTCTCCATCCGCGCAGCAACATCATGAAAATGGCTTCTGGTGAGCCACTCAACGATGACGACCGCAAACCGTGGTTACAGGCGTTGAATGACGCCGCCTTTGCGATGCAACGTACCAACAAGGTTTCGCTGATCGTCTGTTCCGCCCTGAAAAAAGTCTATCGCGACCAGCTACGCGACGGTAACCCGAACCTCTCTTTCATCTATCTGAAAGGGGATTTTGACGTTATCGAAAGCCGCCTGAAAGCGCGTAAAGGCCACTTCTTCAAAACGCAGATGCTGGTGACCCAGTTTGAAGCGCTGGAAGAACCGGGTGCGAATGAAAACGATGTACTGGTGGTCGATATCGATCAACCACTGGACGGTGTGGTCGCCAGCACCATTGAGGTTATTAACCAGGGCAGTAAGTAGTGAGTACATTAACGCTTGTTTTAACAGCAGTAGGGTCCGTTTTATTACTGCTGTTTTTAGTAATGAAGGCGCGTATGCACGCCTTCGTTGCTTTGATGGTGGTATCCATTGGTGCAGGTCTCTTTTCCGGTATGCCGCTCGATAAAATCGCGGCGACCATGGAAAAAGGGATGGGAGGCACGCTCGGTTTCCTGGCGATTGTTGTGGCGCTGGGGGCGATGTTCGGCAAGATTTTGCATGAGACCGGCGCTGTCGATCAGATTGCCGTCAAAATGCTGAAATCCTTCGGTCACAGCCGCGCACATTATGCGATTGGCCTGGCCGGTCTGATTTGTGCGCTGCCACTATTCTTTGAGGTGGCAATTGTGCTGTTGATTAGCGTGGCATTCTCAATGGCGCGCCATACGGGGACAAACCTGGTTAAGCTTGTGATCCCGCTGTTTGCGGGCGTAGCGGCTGCTGCGGCATTTCTGCTGCCTGGGCCTGCGCCGATGCTGCTGGCCTCTCAGATGCACGCCGACTTTGGCTGGATGATCCTGATTGGCCTGTGTGCCGCGATTCCGGGCATGATTATCGCCGGGCCGCTGTGGGGGAATTTCATCAGCCGTTACGTCGAGCTGCACGTACCGGAAGATATTTCCGAGCCGCATCTGGGCGAAGGCAAAATGCCATCCTTTGGATTCAGCTTATCGCTTATCCTGCTGCCGCTGGTTCTGGTGGGGCTGAAAACTATCGCCGCACGCTTTGTTCCGGTCGGTTCTACAACCTATGAATGGTTCGAGTTTATCGGTCACCCGTTTACCGCGATTCTGGTTGCCTGTCTGGTGGCGATTTACGGTCTGGCGGTACGCCAGGGCATGCCAAAAGACCGCGTGATGGAGATCTGTGGCCATGCGCTGCAGCCGGCGGGGATTATTCTGCTGGTGATTGGTGCGGGCGGTGTGTTCAAACAGGTTCTGGTTGATTCTGGCGTCGGTCCGGCGCTGGGCGAAGCGTTAACCGGTATGGGCCTGCCGATTGCCATCACCTGCTTCGTGCTGGCGGCGGCGGTGCGTATCATTCAGGGTTCCGCGACTGTGGCCTGCTTAACGGCGGTTGGTCTGGTGATGCCGGTGATTGAGCAACTGAACTACTCCGGTGCCCAGATGGCGGCACTGTCTATCTGTATCGCGGGCGGCTCTATCGTGGTCAGCCACGTTAACGACGCCGGTTTCTGGTTGTTCGGTAAATTTACCGGTGCGACCGAAGCGCAAACGCTGAAGACCTGGACGATGATGGAAACTATTCTCGGCACGGTCGGTGCGATTGTCGGTATGATTGCCTTTCAGCTGTTGAGCTGATGGCATTGCCCGGTGGCGCTTGCGCTTACCGGGCCTGGAAACGAGCACACATCCACACCGTAGGCCGGGTAAGCGCAAGCGCTACCCGGCTTTTTTATAGCACGACCAGCCCTTCTTCTGTTTTCAGCCAGCGCGGCGCTTTTAGCGTATCGGCGAAATAGCCCACCAGATCCTGCAGTAAGTCACCTGCCACTCGTTCCATCTCGTCAGACAGCGTTTTACTCATCAGCAGGTGCGTTAATAACTGACAGTAGCGCCCCATCTGGTCTGGTTCCGGCTCGAAAAGGGGAAAACGGGTCGGGAATGTTTCTACCGTCAGGCTCGCTTGCAGATGCTGCGGTACAGGCTCCGTTAAGGTCGGTTGCAATAACGCGAGACAGGCCGACAGACGTGCACAAATCGCCAGTTTTTCAACCGGGTCATGGCATTCAACCAGCCCTTCGACAAAACGCTCGCAGTTATCCGCCAGTTCGGTGAAATCCGTGGCATGGCTAAAGGGCAGGGTAAATAAAGAGTGTGAAAAGAGAGGGGTAGTCGCCATAGGGCAGCCTCCAATGAGTCAAATTTTACCGCCACCTAAGGGACCAACCTTTTGGTGGCGGGCTGAACGGAGTTGGTCCTACCGGCCTCATTGGATACCGGCGCGTCTTACGACGCCACCGTCCAGCCCACCATTGAGGTGTAGCTGGTCGCACGACAAAAGTGAATTTTATCGCGAATGAGGTAATCAGGGGACCAATCCTGGCACCTGATTTTGCAGGTGCAGCGAGAAGATAATGCCAATCCGCGATGCTGACAAGAGGGCATTCCGGAAGGCACCTCGCAGAAATGAAAATACGTTTTTTCAGCGAGTTAAAAGTGTAAGGAATACCTGAAATTACAGCGGTGCCGGAGAGCCAGGATTGTTAAGGGGGCTGCGTAGCCCCCTTAACACGTTCACTGGTGACGAGATCTCAGAGAAGTAATGAGCATAACGTGAACGGAACTCTTTTCCGGGTAACATGCTATCTGAGCCAAAAAGGAGAGATTACCCCTTCATCCACATCCTTACGCCGTCGAGGAACATCTGGGTAGCCATCATCACCAGAATCAGCCCCATCAGGCGCTCCAGTGCGTTCACCCCTTTCTCGCCCAGCAGGCGTAAAAACAGCGAAGACTGCAGCAAAATCACAAAAGTACCGCCCCAGGCGATCAGCAGCGCAATCACCAGATGCCCCATCTGGTTCGGATACTGATGTGATAACAGCATTAATGAAGCCAGGATTGTTGGACCCGCTACCAGCGGAATCGCCAGCGGCACGATAAACGGCTCTTCGCCTGCCGGAAGCCCGGTGCTATTCCCGGTGGCGCTGGGGAAAATCATCTTAATGGCGATCAGGAACAAAATGATGCCCCCGGAGATCGAAACGGTTTCCGCGCGCAGGTTAAGAAATGCCAGTATTTTCTCGCCAGCAAACAGGAATATCAGCATCACCAACAGCGCAATGAACAGCTCGCGAATCATAATCGCGCGGCGGCGTTTTGGTTCGGTATGTTTCAATACGGACATGAAAATGGGCAGATTTCCGAGCGGATCCATAATAAGGATCAATAAAACTGCCGCTGAAATGATTTCATTCATAACTCAAATTCCCTGATAATTACTGCGGACTTTCTGCTTGCTTGCGCAGCGGGATAAGTCGCATTACTGATGGCTTCGCTATCATTGATTAATTTCACTTGCGACTTTGGCTGCTTTTTGTATGGTGAAGGATAGGCCAGTAGGATACTGGTTAGCATACACAGCACACATCTCTGCAGGAAAAAAACGCTATGAAAAATGTTGGTTTTATCGGCTGGCGCGGTATGGTCGGCTCTGTTCTCATGCAACGCATGGTTGAGGAGCGTGACTTCGACGCCATTCGCCCTGTTTTCTTTTCTACTTCCCAGCTCGGGCAGGCGGCACCGACATTCGGTGGAACCACGACCGGCACGCTTCAGGACGCTTTTGATCTGGATGCGCTGAAGGCGCTCGATATCATCGTGACCTGTCAGGGCGGCGATTATACCAACGAAATCTATCCAAAGCTTCGTGAAAGCGGTTGGCAGGGTTACTGGATTGACGCGGCCTCTTCGCTGCGTATGAAAGACGATGCCATCATCATTCTCGATCCGGTTAACCAGGATGTCATCACTGACGGCCTGAACAAAGGTATTAAGACCTTTGTCGGCGGTAACTGTACCGTTAGCCTGATGCTGATGTCCCTCGGTGGCCTGTTTGCCAATGACCTGGTTGACTGGGTTTCTGTGGCGACCTATCAGGCGGCCTCCGGCGGCGGCGCGCGCCATATGCGCGAACTGCTGTCCCAGATGGGTCATCTGTATGGCCATGTGGCCGATGAACTGGCAACCCCTTCCTCTGCTATTCTCGATATCGAACGTAAAGTGACGACCCTGTCCCGCAGCGGTGAACTGCCGGTTGATAACTTTGGCGTACCGTTGGCCGGTAGCCTGATTCCGTGGATCGACAAACAACTTGATAACGGTCAGAGCCGCGAAGAGTGGAAGGGACAGGCTGAAACCAACAAAATTCTTAACACCTCTTCCGTGATCCCGGTTGATGGTCTGTGCGTGCGCGTCGGTGCGCTGCGCTGCCACAGCCAGGCGTTCACCATTAAACTGAAAAAAGATGTGTCTATTCCGACCGTGGAAGAACTGCTGGCAGCGCACAATCCGTGGGCCAAAGTCGTGCCAAACGATCGGGATATCACCATGCGTGAGTTAACCCCGGCGGCCGTTACCGGCACGCTGACCACGCCAGTAGGCCGTCTGCGTAAGCTGAATATGGGACCGGAGTTCCTGTCAGCCTTTACCGTGGGCGACCAGTTGCTGTGGGGTGCTGCGGAGCCATTGCGCCGTATGCTGCGTCAGTTGGCGTAATGTGGGACGGCCTGATGACGCCACGTTTATCAGGCCTACAAACGACGCGAACCACCTGGCCGGATCAGTCAATACGGCTCTCCGGCAGAGGGATTGCGTGTTTTAACAATGGGTGCTGAGTCACCCATTTTTTTGCGTAATACAGGAGTAAGCGCAGATGTTTCATTTTTTACCAGGAGTAAGATAAAGCATTGGCTATTCTTTAAGGGTGACTTAGTACCGGAGGTATTAAGTTGTTGCCTGAAGGTGGGACGACGCAGAGAGGATGCACAATTGTGCTGCGCCGTTCAGGTCAAAAAAAGTGTCACTACCTGATGTCGAAGATCAGTTGGAAGGCGTGACACCATAAAACAGGATGACAACCATGTCCGTTCGTATCGATAGAGACGTGATTAATGCGCTAATTGCAGGCCATTTTGCGGATCCTTTTTCCGTACTCGGTATGCACCAAACTGACGCTGGACTTGAAGTCCGCGCCCTATTACCTGACGCCACCGAAGTGTGGGTGATCGAACCCAAAACCGGACGCAAAGTCGGCAAGCTGGACTGCCTCGACTCTCGCGGTTTTTTCTGTGCTGTACTTCCCCGCCGTAAAAATTTCTTTCGCTATCAGTTAGCTGTTGTCTGGCATGGACAGGAAAATCTGATTGATGACCCTTATCGTTTTGGCCCGCTGATCCAGGATATGGATGCCTGGCTGTTATCTGAAGGTACGCACCTGCGACCTTACGAAACGCTGGGCGCGCATGCGGATACCATGGATGGCGTAACCGGTACGCGCTTCTCCGTCTGGGCGCCTAACGCTCAACGCGTTTCAGTGGTTGGGCAGTTCAACTACTGGGATGGACGTCGCCACCCGATGCGCCTGCGCAAAGAAAGCGGTATCTGGGAGCTGTTTATCCCCGGCGCGCAGCATGGTCAACTGTATAAATACGAGATGATCGATGCGAACGGTAAGCTGCGAATCAAAGCGGACCCTTACGCCTTCGAAGCGCAAATGCGCCCGGAAACCGCGTCGCTTATCTGCGGTCTACCGGAAAAAGTGGTGCAAAGCGAGGAGCGAAAAAAAGCCAACCAGTTTGACGCGCCGATCTCTATCTATGAAGTGCACCTGGGCTCATGGCGTCGTCATACCGATAACAACTTCTGGCTGAGCTACCGCGAACTGGCGGATCAACTGGTGCCTTACGTCAAGTGGATGGGCTTTACCCATCTCGAACTGTTGCCGATTAATGAGCATCCGTTCGACGGTAGCTGGGGCTACCAACCTACCGGTATGTATGCGCCGACCCGTCGTTTCGGGACGCGTGATGATTTCCGCTATTTTGTGAATGCCGCGCATCAGGCCGGACTGAACGTCATTCTCGACTGGGTGCCGGGCCATTTCCCGTCGGACGACTTTGGTCTGGCAGAGTTTGATGGCACCAATCTGTATGAGCATAGCGACCCGCGCGAAGGGTATCACCAGGACTGGAACACGCTGATCTACAACTACGGTCGCCGTGAAGTCAGTAACTATCTGGTGGGCAATGCCCTGTACTGGATTGAACGTTTTGGTATCGATGCGCTGCGCGTAGATGCCGTGGCGTCGATGATTTATCGCGACTACAGCCGTAAAGAAGGGGAGTGGGTCCCGAACGAATTTGGCGGTCGTGAAAACCTCGAAGCCATTGAGTTTTTACGTAATACCAACCGTATTCTTGGCGAGCAGGTGCCGGGGGCCGTGAGCATGGCGGAAGAGTCCACCGACTTTGCCGGCGTTTCAAGGCCACAGGATATGGGCGGTTTAGGGTTCTGGTATAAGTGGAACCTCGGCTGGATGCACGACACGCTGGACTACATGAAGTTGGATCCGGTTCATCGTCAGTTCCATCACGATAAGCTGACCTTCGGCATGCTGTACAACTACACCGAAAACTTTGTCCTGCCGCTGTCGCACGATGAAGTGGTACACGGTAAAAAATCAATTCTCGATCGCATGCCGGGGGACGCATGGCAGAAGTTTGCCAACCTGCGCGCCTACTACGGCTGGATGTGGGCCTTCCCGGGTAAGAAACTGCTGTTTATGGGCAACGAGTTTGCTCAGGGGCGTGAATGGAATCACGACGCCAGCCTCGACTGGCATCTGCTGGAAGGCGGCGATAACTGGCACCACGGCGTACAGCGTTTGGTGCGCGATCTGAACCTTACTTATCGTCATCACAAAGCGCTGCACGAGCTTGATTTTGACGCCTATGGCTTCGAGTGGCTGGTGGTGGATGACAAAGAACGTTCGGTGCTGGCTTTCGTTCGTCGTGACAAAGTCGGTAATGAAATCATCGTTATCAGCAACTTTACGCCAGTGCCTCGCCACGGCTATCGCTTCGGTATCAATCAGCCGGGCAAATGGCGCGAGATCCTCAATACCGATTCGATGCATTATCACGGTAGCAATACCGGTAACGGCGGCGCGGTGCACAGCGATGAAATCGCCAGTCATGGTCGTCAGCATTCACTGAGCCTGACGTTGCCACCGCTGGCAACGATCTGGCTGGTGCGGGAGGGATAATGACGCAACTGGCAACCGGCAACGCCACCCCCCATGGTGCAACGTATGACGGCCATGGCGTCAATTTCACCCTCTTTTCGGCCCACGCTGAACGCGTTGAATTATGCGTATTCGATGAGCAAGGCTGCGAACTCCGCTACGACCTGCCGGGGCGTAGCGGCGATGTCTGGCACGGCTATCTGGCCAACGCCCGTCCCGGTCTACACTATGGCTATCGCGTACATGGTCCGTGGCAACCGCAGCAGGGCCACCGGTTTAATCCGGCGAAACTGCTGCTTGACCCTTGCGCGCGTCGGGTGGATGGCGAGTTAAAAGATAACCCACTGCTGCACGGTGGGCTGAATGAACCGGATCATCATGATAATGCCGCCATCGCGCTGAAGGGCGTGGTGGTGTCCGACCATTATGACTGGGAGGATGATGCCCCGCCGCGCACGCCGTGGGGCAATACCGTAATTTACGAAGCGCATGTCAAAGGGCTGACGTATTTGCATCCTGACCTGCCGGAAGAAATTCGCGGGACCTACAAAGCGCTGGGTCATCCGGTGATGCTCGACTATTTCAAGCGCCTCGGCATTACCGCGCTGGAGCTGTTACCGGTGGCGCATTTCGCCAGCGAACCGCGGCTTCAGCGGCTGGGCCTGTCAAACTACTGGGGCTACAACCCGGTGGCGATGTACGCGCTGCATCCGGCCTATGCCAGCTCGCCGGAGAGTGCGCTTGATGAGTTTCGCGACGCGGTAAAAGCGCTGCACAAAGCGGGTATTGAGGTCATTCTCGACATCGTTTTGAACCACAGCGCCGAGCTGGATCTCGAAGGACCTGTCTTCTCGCTGCGCGGAATTGATAACCGTAGCTATTATTGGATCAGAGATGATGGCGATTACTACAACTGGACCGGTTGTGGGAACACCATCAATCTGAGCCATCCTGGCGTTGTGGAATACGCATGCGAGTGCCTGCGCTACTGGGTTGAAACCTGCCATGTGGATGGTTTTCGTTTTGATTTGGCTTCCGTCATGGGGCGTACGCCTGAGTTTCGTCAGGATGCTCCGCTGTTTACCGCGATCCAAAACTGTCCGCTGCTCTCACGCGCCAAGCTGATTGCGGAACCGTGGGATATTGGTGAAGGCGGGTATCAGGTGGGGAATTTCCCCCCGCCGTTTGCCGAGTGGAATGACCATTTCCGCGATGCAACGCGACGTTTTTGGCTCCAGCGTAATCTTTCGTTGGGCGAGTTTGCCGGACGTTTTGCCGCATCCAGCGACGTGTTTAAACGCCCGGGCCGCAATCCCAGCGCCACGGTCAATCTGGTGACCGCGCATGACGGTTTTACGCTACGCGACTGCGTTTGCTTCACAAATAAGCACAATGAAGCGAATGGTGAGGAAAATCGCGACGGCACTAGCAATAACTACAGTGACAATCATGGTAAAGAAGGATTAGGCGGCTCGCTGGACCTGAGTGAGCGGCGGCGCGACAGCATTCATGCGCTGTTAACCACGCTGTTGCTCTCCCAGGGGACGCCGATGCTGCTGGCGGGTGATGAGCATGGTCATAGCCAGCACGGTAATAATAACGCTTACTGCCAGGATAACGCCTTAACCTGGCTGGACTGGCAGCAGGCAAACAGTGGGCTAACCACATTTACCGCCGCGTTGATTCATCTGCGCCGGCAAATACCTGCATTAACAGGCGATTGCTGGTGGGAAGAGGGCGATGGCAATGTTCGTTGGCTGAATAAGTACGCACAACCCTTAAGTGCGGATGAGTGGCATAACGGCCCGAGGCAGATGCAAATCCTGCTTTCAGATCGTTTCCTGATTGCAATAAACGCCACGCTTGAGGTGACAGATATCGTTTTACCTGAAGGGGAATGGCACGCCATTCCCCCATTTGCCGGAGAGGATAATCCGGTGCTTACGGCGGTCTGGCAGGGACCTGCGCACGGACTGTGTGTGTTCCAGAGAAGATAAAAAGGAGTTAGTCATGGTAAGTTTAGAGAAGAACGATCGTGTAATGTTGGCGCGCCAGCTGCCATTAAAATCTGTTGCCCTGATCCTGGCCGGTGGCCGCGGTACTCGCCTGAAAGATTTAACCAATAAGCGTGCCAAGCCTGCCGTGCACTTTGGCGGTAAGTTCCGCATTATCGATTTTGCCTTATCCAACTGTCTTAATTCCGGGATCCGCCGTATCGGCGTGATCACTCAGTACCAGTCACACACGCTGGTGCAGCATATTCAGCGCGGCTGGTCGTTCTTTAGTGAAGAGATGAACGAGTTCGTCGATCTGCTGCCTGCCCAGCAGAGGATGCAGGGTGAAAACTGGTATCGCGGTACGGCGGATGCGGTGACCCAAAACCTGGACATCATTCGACGCTATAAAGCGGAATATGTGGTGATCCTCGCGGGCGATCATATTTATAAGCAGGACTACTCACGCATGCTGATCGACCACGTTGAGAAAGGCGCGCGTTGCACAGTGGCCTGTATGCCAGTGCCTATTGAAGAGGCCAGCGCGTTTGGCGTAATGGACGTGGACGACACCGATAAAATTATCGAGTTCGTTGAAAAACCTGCCAACCCGCCAGCGATGCCTAATGATCCGACCAAATCGCTTGCCAGTATGGGGATCTACATCTTCGACGCCGATTATCTGTATGAACTGCTGGCGGAAGATGACCTCGATGAAAAATCCAGTCACGATTTTGGCAAAGACATCATCCCGAAAATCACCGAAGCTGGCATGGCATATGCACATCCATTCCCATTGTCCTGCGTACAGTCTGACCCGGAATCCGAGCCGTACTGGCGCGATGTGGGAACGCTGGAAGCCTACTGGAAAGCAAACCTCGATCTGGCTTCGGTGACGCCTGAACTGGATATGTACGACCAGGACTGGCCAATCCGTACGCATATGGAATCACTGCCGCCGGCGAAATTTGTTCAGGACCGTTCCGGTAGCCACGGAATGACGCTGAACTCGCTGGTCTCCGGCGGCTGTATTATTTCTGGTTCGGTGGTAGTGCAGTCCGTTCTGTTCCCGCGAGTGCGGGTGAATTCATTCTGTAACATTGATTCGGCAGTGTTGTTACCTGAAGTGTGGGTGGGACGTTCGTGCCGCTTACGTCGTTGCATTATCGACCGCGCCTGCGTTATTCCTGAAGGCATGGTGATTGGTGAAAACGCGGAAGAAGATGCTCGTCGTTTCTACCGTTCAGAGGAAGGTATTGTACTGGTCACGCGTGAAATGCTGCGCAAACTGCAGATCAAACAGGAGCGATAATGCAGGTTTTACACGTTTGTTCAGAGATGTTCCCTTTGTTAAAAACCGGGGGACTGGCGGATGTTATTGGGGCGTTACCCGCAGCGCAAATCGCGGACGGTGTGGATGCCCGCGTGCTGCTCCCGGCGTTTCCTGATATCCGTCGCGGCATTCCCGATGCGCAGGTAGTGACGCGTCGCGATACCTTCGCCGGACGTATTACGCTGTTGTTCGGGCATTTCAACGGTGTGGGCATTTACCTGATTGACGCGCCGCATCTCTATGACCGTCCCGGTAGCCCGTATCACGACACTAACCTGTTTGCATATACCGATAACGTGCTGCGTTTTGCGCTGCTGGGTTGGGTCGGCAGTGAAATGGCCTGTGGCTTTGACCCATTCTGGCGCCCGGATGTGGTGCATGCGCACGACTGGCATGCCGGTCTGGCCCCGGCGTATCTGGCGGCGCGCGGCCATCCGGCGAAATCGGTGTTCACCGTGCACAACCTGGCGTATCAAGGCATGTTTTATGCAAAGCATATGGATGACATCCAATTGCCATGGTCGTTCTTTAACGTGCACGGACTGGAGTTTAACGGGCAGATTTCTTTCCTGAAGGCCGGGTTGTACTACGCCGACCACATTACGGCGGTCAGTCCGACCTACGCGCGGGAAATTACCGAGCCGCAGTTTGCCTACGGCATGGAAGGTCTGTTGCAGCAGCGTCATCGTGAAGGACGTCTTTCCGGTGTGCTGAACGGCGTTGATGAAAAAATCTGGAGCCCGGAAACCGATCTGCTGCTGGCGTCGCGGTATACGCGTGAAACGCTGGAAGAGAAGGCGGAGAACAAACGCCAGCTACAGATCGCGATGGGACTTAAGGTTAACGACAAAGTGCCGCTATTTGCCGTAGTCAGCCGCCTGACCAGTCAGAAAGGGCTGGATCTGGTACTGGAAGCGCTACCGGGGTTGTTAGAGCAGGGTGGACAGCTGGCATTGCTCGGCGCGGGCGATCCGGTTTTACAGGAAGGTTTCCTCGCCGCGGCGGCGGAACATCCGGGACAGGTGGGCGTACAGATTGGCTATCACGAAGCCTTCTCGCACCGCATCATGGGTGGGGCCGACGTAATATTGGTCCCCAGCCGTTTTGAGCCGTGTGGCTTAACGCAGTTGTATGGACTGAAGTACGGCACGCTGCCGCTGGTGCGGCGCACCGGTGGGCTGGCTGATACGGTCTCTGACAGTTCGCTGGAAAACCTGGCGGATGGTATCGCCAGTGGGTTTGTATTTGAAGATAGTAATGCCTGGTCGCTGCTACGCGCGATTCGGCGTGCTTTCGTATTGTGGTCCCGGCCTTCGCTGTGGCGGTTTGTACAACGTCAGGCCATGACCATGGATTTTAGCTGGCAAGTCGCGGCGAAGTCATACCGTGAGCTTTACTATCGTTTGAAATAGATATCCAGGAATCACCTATATGAATGCTCCATTTACTTATGCATCGCCCACACTCAGCGTAGAGGCACTTAAGCATTCTATCGCCTACAAGCTGATGTTCACGATTGGTAAAGACCCGGTCATTGCCAATAAACATGAGTGGCTGAACGCCACGTTGTTCGCGGTGCGCGATCGTCTCGTGGAGCGCTGGCTGCGTTCTAACCGTGCGCAATTATCCCAGGAAACTCGACAGGTTTATTATCTGTCAATGGAGTTTCTGATTGGCCGCACACTTTCCAATGCACTGTTATCGTTGGGTATTTATGACGATGTCAAAAATGCGCTGGAAGGTATGGGGTTGGATCTTGAAGATCTGATCGATGAAGAAAACGACCCTGGTCTTGGCAACGGTGGCCTCGGGCGCCTGGCGGCCTGCTTCCTGGACTCACTGGCAACGTTGGGTCTGCCGGGACGCGGCTACGGTATTCGTTATGACTACGGCATGTTCAAACAGAACATTGTTGATGGCCGACAGAAAGAGTCACCGGACTACTGGCTGGAATACGGTAACCCGTGGGAATTCAAACGCCACAATACGCGCTACAAAGTGCGCTTTGGCGGGCGTATTCAGCAGGAAGGCAAGAAAACGCGCTGGATAGAAACTGAAGAGATCCTCGCGGTAGCCTACGACCAAATTATTCCCGGTTATGACACAGACGCCACCAATACGCTGCGCTTGTGGAATGCCCAGGCCAGTAGCGAAATCAACCTCGGTAAATTTAACCAGGGCGACTACTTTGCGGCGGTGGAAGATAAAAACCACTCCGAGAACGTCTCCCGCGTGCTGTATCCGGATGACTCCACCTATTCAGGACGCGAGCTGCGTTTGCGCCAGGAGTATTTCCTGGTCTCCTCCACGGTGCAGGACATCCTGAACCGTCATTATCAACTGCACAAAACCTACGACAACCTGGCAGATAAGATCGCCATTCACCTCAACGACACCCATCCGGTACTGTCGATTCCTGAGCTGATGCGTCTGCTGATCGATGAGCACAAATTCAGTTGGGATAATGCGTTTGAGGTCTGCTGCCAGGTCTTCTCGTATACCAACCACACCTTGATGAGCGAAGCGCTGGAGACCTGGCCTGTCGATATGCTGGGCAAAATTCTGCCGCGCCATCTGCAAATCATCTTTGAGATTAACGACTACTTCCTGAAGACGTTGCAGGAACAGTATCCGAACGATACCAGTCTGCTGGGACGGACGTCGATTATCGATGAATCCAATGGCCGCCGGGTGCGTATGGCATGGCTCGCAGTGGTGGTGAGCCACAAGGTTAACGGCGTTTCTGAGCTGCACTCCAACCTGATGGTGCAGTCGCTGTTTGCTGACTTTGCGAAGATTTTCCCGACTCGCTTCTGTAACGTCACCAACGGCGTGACGCCGCGCCGCTGGCTGGCGCTGGCTAACCCATCGCTCTCTGAGGTACTGGATGAGAACATTGGCCGCACCTGGCGAACCGATCTCAGCCAGCTAAGCGAGCTTGAACAGCACTGCGATTACCCGCTGGTAAATCAGGCGGTGCGCCGTGCGAAACTGGAGAATAAAAAGCGTCTGGCAACGCTCATTGCCCAGCAGCTTAACGTGGTGGTGAACCCGAAATCGCTGTTTGATGTGCAGATCAAGCGTATTCACGAGTACAAACGCCAGTTGATGAACGTGCTGCATGTGATCACCCGCTACAACCGCATTAAGGCCGATCCTGATGCCGAGTGGGTGCCGCGCGTGAATATCTTCGCCGGTAAAGCGGCTTCGGCCTATTACATGGCGAAGCACATTATTCACCTGATCAACGACGTCGCGAAAGTGATCAACAACGATCCGCAAATTGGTGACAAGCTGAAAGTGGTGTTTATTCCTAACTACAGCGTCAGCCTGGCGCAGGTGATTATTCCTGCTGCCGACCTGTCTGAGCAGATTTCGCTGGCCGGGACCGAAGCCTCTGGTACCAGTAATATGAAGTTTGCCCTCAACGGCGCGCTGACCATTGGGACGCTGGACGGTGCCAACGTCGAGATGCTGGAGCATGTGGGCGCAGAAAATATCTTTATCTTTGGTAATACGGCGGAAGAGGTCGAAGCCTTACGCAGCCAGGGCTACAAGCCGCGTGAGTATTACGAGAAAGACGAAGAGCTGCACCAGGTGCTGACGCAGATTGGCAGCGGTGTATTCAGCCCTGAGGAGCCGGGGCGCTATCGTGACCTGGTTGACTCGCTGATCAACTTTGGCGACCACTATCAGGTTCTGGCGGATTATCGCAGCTACGTTGACTGCCAGGATAAGGTTGACGAACTGTATCGCCACCCGGAAGAGTGGACCACCAAGTCGATGATTAATATCGCCAACATGGGCTACTTCTCGTCGGACAGGACGATCAAAGAGTACGCCGAAAACATCTGGCATATCGACTCGGTGCGGTTGTAACAAGGGCAGGACGATCTGTAGGCCGGATGGATAAGGCGTTAGCCGCCATCCGGCAAAAGGCCCGGTAGCGCTGACGCTTACCGGGCCTACAGTTTTATATCGAGTGTCTTAAGACGCCAGCGACAGCTGCTGTTTCTCAATGTACTCCACCAGCCACTGGGTCATGCGCGACTGCTGTTCAGCGTTCAGCCACATACCTTCTTTCGTGCGACGCCACAGCGCATCTTCCGCACGGCGCACCCATTCGTGATCGACCAGATATTTCAGCTCGGCCTCATAGAACTCATGGCCGAAGTCTTCACCTAACTCGGCAAGCGAGGTGGCTTCCCCGATAATCCATTCGGTGTTACTGCCGTAGGTGCGCGAATAATGGCGCGCCAGCGACTCGGTCAGGAACGGGTAGCGACGGCGCAGTTTGGCCGCGTAATCTTCACGATCGCCGCCGATGTCACCGCCTGGCAGAATGCACTCTTTTGTCCACGCCGGACCGATTCCCTGATAGTACGACGCCAGTTTTTCCATCGCGTGTTCGGCCAGCTTACGATAGGTCGTCAGCTTACCACCAAAGACCGACAGCAGCGGCGCTTTGCCGTTTTCGTCGTGGATATCCAGCGTGTAATCACGGGTGATAGCCTGCGGCGAGTCGGACTCGTCATCGCACAGCGGACGTACGCCCGAGTAGGTCCAGACGATATCGTCACGGCCCAGCTGTTTCTTAAAGTGCGCGTTGTAGACCTTCAGCAGGTAATTGATTTCACTCTCATCAATTTTTACCGCTTTCGGGTCGCCTTTGTATTCGACGTCAGTCGTCCCGATGATCGAGAATTCGTCCATCCATGGGATGACAAACACAATACGTTTATCTTCGTTTTGCAGAATATAAGCTTGCTTCTGGGTATGGACGCGCGGCACCACGATGTGGCTGCCTTTAATCAGACGAATACCGTACGGCGATGGCAGATGCATGCCGTCGTCGAAGAACTCTTTCACCCATGGGCCGGTGGCATTGACCAGACCACGCGCCTGCCAGGTGTGCTTTTTACCGGTATCGATATCTTCAGCTTCAACAATCCACAAACCGTTTTCACGGCGAGCGGAGGTAGCGCGAGTGCGGGTTAACACCTCTCCGCCTTTGCGTACGACCATTTGGGCGTTTGCCAAAACCAGCCGCGCATCGTCTACCCAGCAGTCAGAATATTCGAAACCGCGCACAATCTCAGGTTTCATTACGGAATCTGCGCCAAAACGCAAACCGGTCGAACTCGGCAAACTGGTGCGTTTGCCCAGATGATCGTACATAAACAGACCAATGCGGATCATCCATGCTGGACGCAGGTGCGGGCGATGGGGCAGACGAAAGCGCATCGGGAAGGCGATATGCGGTGCCATTTTCAACAACACCTCACGTTCGGCCAGCGCTTCGCTCACCAGGCGAAATTCGTAGTGTTCCAGGTAGCGCAGGCCACCGTGGATGAGTTTGGAGCTAGCGGAAGAGGTGGCGCAGGCTAAATCCTGCGCTTCCAGCATCAGCACGGATAAACCGCGTCCAGCGGCATCTGCCGCGATACCGGCACCGTTGATGCCTCCACCTATCACAATCAGATCTTTGGTTTCCATGCTGGCCTCTCGCACTTTCGTTATAGCTCATTAATGTTCGTTATCGAGCATAATAGCAAAGAATCGCGCCATTGGTAACATCGGATAAACAATTTACAGTGATACATATAACATTATGGCGTTTAACTGCCGTCGGGACGTACACTAAGAAGTAACATGTCTGAAAAGCGTCACCTGCAATATAAAGAAGAGAGAGCAATGGATCAGTTTGAATGTATTAATGTCGAAGAAGCGCATCAGAAGCTGCACCAGGGGGCCGCGGTGTTAGTGGATATCCGCGACCCGCAAAGCTATGCGATGGGTCACGCCCCGCAGGCGTTTCATCTGACGAACGACACGCTGGGGTCATTTATGCGCGAGCATGATTTCGACACCGCCGTGTTAGTAATGTGTTATCACGGCAACAGCAGTAAAGGCGCGGCGCAATATCTTCTTCAGCAGGGCTATGACGCGGTTTACAGTGTTGACGGCGGCTTCGACGCCTGGCATCGACATTTTCCGGCAGAAGTGGCATACGGTTCGTAAGACTATACCCAAATTAATTCGAGTTGCATCGCGACGGCGACGCAGCGAATCTCCGGGAGCGTACGAACAGTACGTGACCGGAGTGAGTGAGGAAAGCCAACAAAGATGCAGCTCGAAGTCAGAAGGGTATATATACTGTCCTCTTTTGTGTGGAATAAGCGACAGCAACCATGTTGATGATTACCTCTTTTGCTAACCCCCGCGTGGCGCAGGCATTTGTTGATTATATGGCGACACAGGGCGTTATCCTGACGATTCAACAACATCAGCAAACGGATGTCTGGCTGGCGGATGAGTCCCAGGCTGAGCGCGTGCATGCTGAGCTGGCGCGATTTCTGGAGAATCCAGGCGATCCGCGTTACCTCGCGGCAAGCTGGCAGTCGGGTCATACCGACAGCGGTCTGCGCTACCAGCGTTATCCGTTCCTGGCCACATTGCGCGAACGCGCAGGCCCGGTAACCTGGGTGGTGATGGCCGCGTGTGTGCTAGTGTTTATCGCGATGAACATGCTGGGCGACCAGACCGTGATGCTCTGGCTGGCATGGCCGTTTGACCCTTCGCTGAAATTTGAATTCTGGCGTTATTTTACCCACGCTTTTATGCACTTCTCGCTGATGCATATTCTGTTCAACCTGCTGTGGTGGTGGTATCTCGGCGGTGCGGTAGAAAAGCGTCTGGGCAGCGGAAAACTGATTGTAATTACCGTGATCAGCGCCCTGCTAAGCGGCTACGTTCAGCAGAAATTTAGCGGCCCGTGGTTTGGTGGGCTGTCTGGCGTGGTATATGCGCTGATGGGTTATGTGTGGTTGCGCGGCGAGCGCGATCCACAAAGTGGTATTTTCCTGCAGCGTGGTTTGATTATCTTTGCTTTGATCTGGATTGTTGCCGGCTGGTTTGATGTGTTCGGCATGTCGATGGCGAACGGCGCACATATCGCCGGGCTGGCCGTGGGTCTGGCAATGGCGTTTGCCGATACTATGAATGTACGAAAACGAACGTAATTTCAGGGAACAATAATGAAGCAAACACAACGACATGACGCGATCATCGAGCTGGTAAAGAAACAGGGATACGTCAGTACCGAGGAGCTGGTGGAGCATTTCTCCGTCAGCCCGCAGACGATTCGCCGCGATCTTAACGATCTGGCCGATCAGAACATGATTTTGCGCCATCACGGTGGCGCGGCGCTGCCCTCCAGCTCGGTCAACACCCCGTGGCATGACCGTAAAGCGACACAGACGTCGGAAAAAGAGCGCATTGCCCGCAAAGTTGCCACGCAGATCCCGAACGGTTCTACGTTGTTCATTGATATCGGCACCACGCCGGAAGCGGTGGCTCACGCGCTGCTCAATCACAGCAATTTACGCATTGTGACCAACAACCTCAATGTGGCGAATACGCTGATGGCGAAAGAGGATTTCCGCATCATACTCGCCGGTGGCGAACTGCGTAGCCGCGACGGCGGTATTATGGGCGAAGCGACCCTCGACTTTATTTCTCAGTTCCGCTTGGACTTCGGCATCTTAGGGATTAGCGGTATCGATAGCGATGGCTCCCTGCTGGAGTTTGATTATCACGAAGTTCGCACCAAGCGCGCGATTATTGAGAATTCACGGCATGTGATGCTGGTGGTGGATCACTCGAAGTTTGGGCGTAACGCGATGGTGAATATGGGCAGTATCAGCATGGTGGATGCGGTGTATACCGACACGCTGCCGCCAGCTGGCGTGATGCAGGTTATCGCGGATCATCATATTCAGTTAGAGCTGTGCTAAGTTAATTCCAGGCCTGATAAGCGTAGCGTATCAGGCATTAACTAAACCCCATACCCCATCATTTTCAGCAGTTTCTGCGCATGTTGCACCGCATCCTGGCGGTGTGCGACGCCGAGCTTTTGATACAAATTGCGGATGTGCGTCTTGATGGTCGTTGCCGCGACGGCCAATTCTCCGGCGATCTGCTCGTTGCTGTAGCCCGAATAAATCAGCCCAAGAACCTGCCATTCGCGCTGGGTCAGCGGGCTGGTGCGAATAAGCTCCGGTACTTCCGGGTGAGTAAGCAGACGCTCAACGAACCCTTCATCGAAGTGGGCGAATTTATGGCGGTGATGCTGGTTAATCTCACGCAAAATACGCTGGGCGCGGTGCTGATCGAGTTCCGGTAAGGTATTGAGCTGAATCAGCTGACGCAGTTGCTGCGCCATGGCCTCACCTTCAATGACAAAGTGACTGATAAATCCGGTGCGGTTGGCCAGCTGCAGCGCGTCGAGTAACACGCGCTGTGCGTCATTTTTGCGTCCTGCCTGCCAGTAGAGCTGATTAAGCAGCAGCAGGTTACGGTTCAGATCGCTCATCAGGCGCAGATTGCGCGCATTTTCATTCAACTCTTCCAGCACAATCTCAGCCGGTTCAAACTCGCCCAGCAGGATCTGCGCGCGGGCGATGTTGCGCCACTGTCTTTGCAGGAAGTGGTTATTGGCGAATTCCGGTTTCGGCGTGTGGCGCAGCCAGTTGGCGGCCGAGTTTTTGTCGCCCACCATTTGCCAGTAAATCACCCGTACCTTATCGGCGTTCGAGATCCAGTCACTGTGATAGTGACCGTTACCCAGCAGGTTTTCCAGGCGGTTGAGCAGGCTACGCGCATTATCCAGATCTCCCCGGGCCAGCGAACATTGAATCAGCAGCGCCAGGCACTGTAGCTGTTGCTGCGGCTGGAATGTGGAAAGCAGTTCAATACCCGCGCGGGCAGACGCTTCCGATTCGTCCAGGCGCGCCCATGCCCACAGCAGCTGCGCGCGAATACGCACCAGGAACTCGTGCATC
The DNA here is from genome assembly GCF_013797615.1 of Citrobacter sp. RHBSTW-00017. Lineage (NCBI taxonomy): Bacteria > Pseudomonadati > Pseudomonadota > Gammaproteobacteria > Enterobacterales > Enterobacteriaceae > Citrobacter > Citrobacter sp. RHBSTW-00017. Next base: position 345,980 of record NZ_CP056899.1, read on the forward strand.
GGCAACTGTTCCAGATGCTGCTCTTTGATCAACTGAAACGCTTTTTCCTGAGTCTCCCAGGCGGCCTGTAAAAAGCCCTGGGCAAACAAAATTTCACTTTGCTGAATTAAACTCCACAGCGCGTAATGCCAGACGTCATGGTGGCGCGCCATTTGCTCGGTTTGCTGCATCAACGCCAGAGAACGCGTGAGATCGCCCTTGCAGTGCAGGACTTCACCATGTACCGAGGTGGCGACGATACGGCTATAGAACCAGGCGATGGGTAACTCATCCAGCGCCAGCTTTGCCAGGCGCTCGGCTTCGTCAGGATTGCCGTCGTTAATCGCGACCTGCGCACGCAGGGCGTTAAATTCGGCGTGCAGCGTCGGTTCCATGTCGCCTTTCATTTCCTGCTCAGCGCGCGCCAGCAGGGTATTAACCTCGCCGTAGCGGTGCTGGCTTTGCATCAGCCAGGCTTGCAGCAGAACCAGACGCGGATTTTCCAGCAGACTTTCCCACGGCAGGGCTTTCAGCGACTCTTCCAGTAATGTCAGTTCGCTGTGGTTAAACAGTCCCCACGCATGGTTAAGCAGGATATCGCGTAGCATATGGGCGTCGCCGGCCGCCAGCGCGTGGTGGATAGCTTCGCTGGGGAAGCCTTGCGCCATCCAGCTTTCAGCGGCGGCGCGGTGTATTTCGGGCAGTTCGCTTGCCAGTTCCCACTGACAGCGCTGGCGTAAAAAGCTGCCAAACAGCGGGTGGTAGCTGAACCACTCACCGACGTCATCCATCCGCTGCAAGAATAATCCCTGGCGCTCAATCTCCTCCAGCCGCATCTGGCCGTTTTCTTCCCCGGTGACCCGGACGATCAGTGCGTCGTTCATTGAGCGCAGAATGGCACTTTTCAGCAGGAAGTGACGGGTGCCGAGGTCGACGCTGTCCAGCACTTCATCAACCAGATAATCGGACAGATGGCTGGCGTTGATCCCGGCGAGGCGGCGTGCGGACTGATGCGCAGAATGGTTGTTCTGGCGGGCGGAGAGGGCAATCAGCTGTAACGCCGTGGCCCAGCCAGCAACGTCATCGCACATCCGGCTGCTTTCTGCCGCTTCGATAGGTGAGGACAAACGTCGATCGAAAAATTGTTTGGCTTCCTGGTGGTTAAACGCCAGCTGTTGGCTGCCTATCTCCAGCAACTGATCGCGTACTCGCAGGTTGGCAATACCCAACTGCGGCAGGTTGCGCGACAGCACGACCAGCGTGAGGTTCTCAGGCTGATGACGCAGGAAGAAACGCATCGCTTCGTGAATTGCCGGATTGGAGATGAGATGATAATCATCCACTACCAGGTAGAGCGGGCGGTGCCACTCGGCCAGTTCAATAAATAGCTGCGCAAACAGTGACGTCAGGCTGGCGTATTGGCGCTTTTGCACCATCGCTTCGCTGGTGGTGCAGTGTCCACCGGTTGCCTGTTGGATAGCGGCGATCAGATAGCTGGCAAAGCGCTCTTGCTGATTGTCGCCTTCATCCAGAGAGTACCAGCCTAAGTCGTTCTTCCCCGCTGCCCATTGTGAAACCAATGTCGTTTTTCCATAACCAGCAGGACTTGTTATCAGGGCAAGCCTGAAATTGTTCGCGCCGGAAAGTTTAGCCAACAGGCGCTCACGAACCACCGTATGGTCGAGTCGAACCGGACGACTTAATTTAGACGGAATCAACATAAGTTAGTCACTTCACTGTGTGAAAATGGGGAAAAATGATTTTTTTTGCGCTTCGTAATTAATAGATATAAGGTCGGCCAGATTAGTGTTTTATGCAAGCTAAGCGGACTTTTTGTGTGTCTGATTTTGCACTATGTCACAAATCTATACATCTATTACATTAATTGCTTTAAAGAGTCACAACAGGCGTGGCGACTGGATCCGTCGGTATTTTGGCTGAGCCGAAAAATACCTCCCTTTTTATAAGGTTACTCAGTTGCTTAATGTAAAGAGCCGAATTTTGTGGCCGACTTAAAAGTTTTATGTGAATTATCTTATCCACCTTGGATATTTCAGGTTAGAAACTATTTCTCTGTTTACAGATTGTTTCCCATCGTCACCCCTCTATTTGATATTGTCGATTTATCTCTTGTTATTAATGCGTCGTCCGTTGGGCATTACAGGGGCGTTATGCCGGACTTACGCGAATTTACGGGCGATAACACCCCCTTTAAGTGGCAGCGATCACACTTTTATGCTCATCCCCGCTCCTCCTCCCTGCCTAATCCGTGCCAGGATGAGGAAGGTCAACAACGAGCCTGGCAAACTAGCGATAACGTTGTTTTATTACCTAAGGATCTGGAACCCCTATGTCACAGCCTACTTTCAACAAAGATCAATTTCAGGCTGCCCTGACGCGTCAGTGGCAGCGCTTCGGTTTACTGTCGGCTCAAGAAATGACGTCGCGCCAGTGGTGGCAGGCAGTGAGTGGGGCGTTGGCTGAGTTACTCAGCGCCCAGCCTGCAGCGAAGCCGGCAAAAAATCAGCGCCATGTTAACTACATCTCGATGGAGTTTTTGATTGGCCGTCTGACCGGCAACAACTTACTCAATCTCGGCTGGTATCAGGCGGTGAGCGATGAGCTGAAAGCGCATGACGTCAACCTGACCGACCTGCTGGAAGAAGAGATCGACCCGGCGCTGGGTAACGGTGGATTGGGGCGCCTGGCGGCCTGCTTCCTTGATTCGATGGCGACAGTCGGTCAATCGGCGACGGGCTATGGTCTCAACTACCAGTACGGCCTGTTCCGTCAGTCATTTGCCGATGGGCAGCAGATGGAAGCCCCGGATGACTGGCATCGCGGCAGCTATCCGTGGTTCCGTCACAACGAAGCACTGGATGTGCAAGTAGGGATTGGCGGCAAGGTCACCAAAGAAGGGCACTGGGAGCCGGGGTTTGTTATCACCGGCCAGGCCTGGGATCTACCGGTTCTCGGCTACCGTAACGGCGTGGCGCAACCGCTGCGTCTGTGGCAGGCCAGCCACGCGCATCCGTTTAACCTGACCAAATTTAATGACGGCGATTTCCTGCGCGCAGAGCAGCAGGGCATCGACGCTGAAAAACTGACCAAAGTGCTGTACCCGAACGACAACCACACCGCGGGTAAAAAGCTGCGCCTGATGCAGCAATACTTCCAGTGCGCTTGCTCCGTAGCTGACATTCTGCGCCGCCATCATCTGGCTGGGCGTAAACTGCATGAGCTGGCTGATTTTGAGGTGATTCAGCTCAACGATACTCACCCGACCATCGCCATCCCTGAGCTACTGCGTGTGCTGATTGATGAGCACCAGATGAGCTGGGACGATGCGTGGGCTATTACCAGCAAGACCTTTGCTTATACCAACCACACTTTGATGCCAGAGGCGCTGGAGTGCTGGGACGAGAAGCTGGTGAAAGCACTACTGCCGCGCCATATGCAAATCATCAAAGAGATTAACGACCGCTTTAAGAAGCTGGTCGAGAAAACCTGGCCGGGTGACGCTGAAGTTTGGGCGAAGCTGGCGGTGGTGCATAACAAACAGGTGCGTATGGCCAACATGTGTGTGGTCAGCGGCTTTGCGGTTAACGGCGTGGCGGCGCTGCACTCCGATTTGGTGGTGAAGGATCTGTTCCCGGAATATCATCAGCTCTGGCCGAACAAATTCCATAACGTCACTAACGGGATTACTCCGCGTCGCTGGATTAAGCAGTGCAACCCGGCACTTGCCGCGCTGCTGGATAAATCGCTGAAAAAAGAGTGGGCCAACGACCTCGATCAGTTGATTAACCTGGAAAAATACGCCGACGACGCGAAGTTTCGTCAGCAGTATCGTGACATCAAGCTGGCGAACAAAGCGCGTCTGGTGAAGTTTATTAAAGCGCGTACCGGTATTGAGATAACGACTAACGCTCTCTTTGATATTCAGATTAAACGCCTGCATGAGTACAAGCGTCAGCACCTCAACTTGCTGCATATTCTGGCGTTATACAAAGAAATCCGTGAGAACCCGCAGGCCGATCGCGTGCCGCGCGTATTCCTGTTTGGCGCGAAAGCCGCTCCGGGTTACTACCTGGCGAAAAATATCATCTTCGCCATTAACAAGGTTGCAGAAACCATCAATAACGACCCGCAAGTGGGCGACAAGCTGAAGGTCGTATTCCTGCCGGATTATTGTGTCTCGGCGGCGGAAATGCTGATCCCGGCGGCAGATATCTCTGAGCAAATCTCCACCGCAGGGAAAGAGGCTTCCGGCACCGGTAACATGAAGCTGGCGCTGAACGGTGCGTTAACCGTCGGTACGCTGGATGGCGCAAACGTCGAAATCGCCGAGAAGGTCGGTGACGAGAATATCTTTATCTTTGGTCATACCGTGGAAGAGGTGAAGGCGCTCAAGGCCAAAGGGTACGACCCGGTGAAATGGCGTAAGAAAGATAAAGTGCTGGATGCTGTTCTGAAAGAGCTGGAAAGCGGGAAGTATAGCGACGGCGATAAACATGCCTTCGACCAGATGCTGCACAGTATCGGCAAGCAGGGCGGTGACCCGTATCTGGTAATGGCGGACTTCGCGGCCTACGTTGAAGCCCAGAAGCAGGTTGACGTGTTGTATCGTGACCAGGAAGCCTGGACCCGGGCGGCGATTCTGAATACCGCGCGTTGCGGCATGTTCAGTTCGGATCGCTCCATCCGCGATTATCAGACTCGTATCTGGCAGGCGAAACGTTAAGGAATCGCGATGGAAAGCAAACGTCTGGATAATGCCGCGTTGGCGGCGGGGATTAGCCCCAATTACATTAATGCCCACGGTAAACCGCAGTCTATTGGCGTCGAAACCAAGCGGCGTTTGCTTGACGCTATGCATCGCTCCACCGCCACCGCTCAGGTGGCGGTGACCCCGGTGCCGAATGTCATGGTTTATACCGCGGGTAAGAAAATGCCGCTGGCAGTTGAGGGACGCGGAGAGTTTAACTGGTTGCTGACCACCGAAGAGGGCGTGCAGCACAAAGGACATATCGTCGGCGGTAAATCGTTCAACCTTCCGGCGAAGCTGCCGGAAGGGTATCACACGCTTACCCTCACCCAGGGGGAGTTGCGTACCCATTGCCGCATCATCGTCGCGCCGAAACGCTGCTATGAGCCGCAGGCGCTGTTAGCCGGGCAGAAGCTGTGGGGCGCATGCGTTCAGCTCTATACCCTGCGTTCAGAAAAAAACTGGGGGATTGGCGACTTTGGCGATCTCCGTGCCATGCTGGTGGAGGTGGCGCAACGCGGTGGCGCGTTTATCGGCCTGAATCCGATTCACGCGCTGTATCCGGCGAACCCGGAGAGTGCCAGTCCGTACAGCCCGTCGTCACGCCGCTGGTTGAACGTTATTTATATAGATGTGAACGCAGTAGACGATTTCCGCCTGAGTAAAGAGGCGCAGGCCTGGTGGCAGAAACCCGCGACTCAGCAAGCTCTGCAACGCGCGCGTGATACCGAGTGGGTTGATTATTCTGCCGTTACCGCATTGAAGATGACAGCGCTGCGTATGGCATGGAAAAGCTTCTCTGCACGTGACGATGAGCAGATGGCGGCATTTCGCCAGTTTGTGACTCAGGAAGGGGATAGCCTGTACTGGCAGGCGGCCTTTGATGCGCTGCATGCGCATCAGGTGAAAGAGGACGCACTGCGCTGGGGCTGGCCGGTGTGGCCGCAAGCTTTCCAGTCGGTGGATTCGCCAGAGGTAAAACGCTTTTGCGAAGAGCATCGTGATGAAGTGGATTTCTACCTGTGGTTGCAGTGGCTGGCGTATACCCAGTTTGCTGATTGCTGGAAAACCAGCCAGGGCTTTGCGATGCCGATTGGATTATATCGCGATCTGGCTGTCGGCGTGGCCGAAGGCGGGGCGGAAACCTGGTGCGACCGCGAGTTGTATTGCCTGAAAGCCTCGGTTGGCGCACCGCCGGATATTCTCGGTCCGCTCGGGCAAAACTGGGGATTGCCGCCGATGGATCCGCATATCATCACAGCACGCGCTTACGAACCGTTTATCGAACTGCTGCGTGCCAATATGCAGAACTGCGGTGCGTTGCGTATCGACCATGTTATGTCGATGCTGCGTCTGTGGTGGATCCCTTACGGTGAAACTGCCGATCACGGCGCCTACGTGCATTATCCGGTCGACGATCTGCTTTCAATTCTGGCGCTGGAAAGTAAACGTCATCACTGCATGGTAATTGGTGAAGATCTGGGGACTGTGCCGGTAGAGATCGTCAGCAAGCTGCGTGACAGCGGCGTGTACTCCTACAAAGTGCTTTATTTTGAGAATGACCATGAGAAAAATTTCCGCGCGCCGAAAGCGTACCCGGAACAATCAATGGCAGTCGCGGCGACGCATGACCTTCCTACGCTTAAAGGTTATTGGGATAGCGGCGATCTGACGCTGGGTAAGGCACTGGGTCTGTATCCGGATGAAGTCGTGTTGCGTGGGCTGTATCAGGACAGAGAACTGGCGAAACAGGGGCTGCTGGACGCGCTGCACAAATACGGGTGCCTGCCAAAACGTGCTGGTCACAAGGCGTCGCTGATGTCGATGACGCCGATTCTTAATCGCGGCATGCAACGCTACATCGCTGACAGCAACAGTGCGCTGTTGGGCCTGCAACCGGAAGACTGGCTGGATATGGCTGAGCCGGTCAATATTCCCGGGACCAGCGACCAGTACAAAAACTGGCGGCGTAAGCTCACCGCCACGCTGGAGCAGATGTTTGCCGATGACGGTGTGAACAAGCTGATTAAGGATTTGGATAAGCGCCGAAAAGCGGCCGCGAAGAAGAAGTAAAAAAGCCGGGGATTTCCCCGGCTTATTTAGGGTGATAGCAGGTAGGCCGGGTAAGCGAAGCGCTACCCGGCACAGTTTTATCAGACCACCATACCCAGCAGCAGACACCCTACCAGACCGCAGACGGAGATAATGGTTTCCAGCATTGACCATGACTTGATGGTTTCACCGATGGTCAAGTTGAAGTACTCCTTGAACAGCCAGAAGCCCGGATCGTTCACGTGGGAGAAAATGACGGAACCGGAACCAACCGCAATAACCATTAGCTCAGGGCTTACGCCGGTCGTTGCAATCAGCGGTGCCACAATCCCACCAGCGGTGATCGCCGCTACGGTTGCGGAGCCCAGTGCGATACGCAGTACCGCAGCGATAGACCATGCCATCAGCAGCGGAGAAACGTTTGAACCGTGCATCATTGACGCGATGTACTTGTCCACGCCGCTATCCACCAGGACCTGTTTGAAGGCACCGCCACCACCAATGATCAACAGCATCATCGCGATGATTTTGATGGAGGACACCAGCGTGTCGTTGATCTGATCCATCGAACGTCCACGGTTCAGACCAAAAGTGAACATCGCAATCAGCACCGCGATAAGCGTTGCCATAACCGGGTCACCCAGGAATTCTGCCACCGTCAGGAAAGCGTGGCCTTTTGGCAGAATCATCTCCGCCACGGCGCGCATCGCCATCAGGATAACCGGTACCAGGGAGGTCCAGACGCTGACGCCAAAGCCAGGCATCTCTTCTTCAGTAAACGTTTTCGCGCTGTACAGACCTTCCGGGATTGGCTTATCGATACCTTTCAGGAAGCGAGCGTACACCGGACCGGCGAGAATAACGGTCGGGATTGCCAGAATCGTACCAAACAGCAGGGTTTTACCCATATCTGCGTGGAAAATGGTGGCAATAGCGGTCGGACCTGGGTGCGGCGGCAGGAAGCCGTGAGTTACGGACAGCGCAGCAGCCATCGGCACGCCAACATACAGCAGCGGGATGTTGGCAGCAGCGGCGATGGTGAACACCAGCGGCAGCATCAGCACGAAGCCGACTTCGTAGAACAGGGCAAAACCGACGGTGAAGCCGGTTAATACCACCGCCCACTGAATATGTTTTTTGCCGAATTTAGCAATCAGGGTGGTTGCGATGCGCTGTGCGCCGCCGCAGTCCGCCAGCATTTTGCCCAGCATGGCGCCAAAACCCATAATCAGGGCGAGGCTGCCAAGGGTTCCGCCGACGCCGGCTTTAATCGAACCGATGACTTTATCCAGTGGCATCCCTTGCATCAATCCGACAGCAAGCGCCACCAGGACGAGAGCGATGAAACCGTTCATTTTGAAACGGATCATCAGGAGGAGTAACAAGATTACACCGATAGCAACGATGACTAATGGCATGATTTACCTGGCCTTTACTTTGTTATGGGTAACGTCAGTGTTTAGATGACAAATTCCGATTGTCCCGACCGGGAACAGAGCATTCTCAGCACCAATGCTGGTTGCCTTCAAAACTAATCAGTTTAGCTGGCTGTTATGTGTGTGTTAGGTGCTGATACGAATGATACGGGTAACATACGGCGCTTGAAAATCACCTGGGCAGGCAAAATTTAAATTATGAGAGGCTGGTCAAATTATGAGGGGGATTGTTGCAGGAAATATGCGGAGAAATGCAAGGTTGTAGGCCGGATAAAGCGATTACGCTGCCATCCGGCATCAATGCCCGATGGCGGCGCGGATGCGTCTTAACGGGCCTACGGAAATTCTACAGGTTGAGGCGTTAGTAGTAAGAGTGCTCGCCGCGCTGGTGTTCGGTTAAATCGCGAACGCCTTTCAGTTCAGGGAATTCAGCCAGCAGCTGCTTCTCGATACCTTCTTTCAGCGTTACATCCACCATTGAACAGCCGTTACATCCGCCGCCAAACTGCAGAATAGCGTAGCCTTCATCGGTGATTTCCATCAGGGAGACGCGGCCACCATGACCTGCCAGCTGTGGGTTGATCTGCGATTGCAGCATGTACTCCACGCGTTCCATCAGCGGCGCATCATCGGCAACTTTACGCATTTTGGCGTTTGGTGCTTTCAGGGTCAGCTGGGAGCCTAACTGGTCGGTAACGAAATCGATTTCTGCATCTTCCAGATACGGTGCGCTCAGTTCATCAACATATGCGGTCAGCAGGTCAAATTTAATGGCGGTGTCGGTTGCTTCCACGGCGTCCGGCGGACAATAAGAAACGCCGCATTCAGCGTTAGGCGTGCCGGGATTAATCACAAATACGCGGATTTGTGTCCCTTCTTCCTGATTTGCCAGCAGTTTGGCAAAGTGCGCTTGCGCAGCATCGGAAATATGGATCATAGTAATGGCCTAATAGTTGACTATTTTACTTGGTTATAATACGCCCATCATCGAGGCTCTACAAGGTTCGACACAGGCACCATACCTGGACAGTCGCCGCGCCGTTGCGTAAAAGCAGCTGCGCGATTTCCGCGACGGTACTTCCGGTAGTGACGACATCATCCACAATGACCATATGGAGTCCCTGCACTGGCAATTCAAGGCGAAAGGCGTTTTTCAGGTTACGTTTACGTAATCGGGCGCTGAGATGGTGCTGTGTGACGGTTGCCCGAACCCGCGTGATGGCCCGGCTGTCCCAGTCGCAGCCTAGCCAGCGAGCCAGGGGACGACACAGTAAGTCGCTCTGATTAAACCCTCTGCGCCAGTGCCGGCGTTGCCAGAGCGGGACGCTGACGAGCTTGTCCGGCAGAGGAAGACCGCTGACGCGCCGGGCCTGTAATACCTCCAGCAACAACAAGCGTGAAAGAGCGGGGGCCATTTCGCCACGTCGGGAAAACTTGAGCTGGTGGATAAGCCCGCTCAACGGCAGAGCATAGTCGCTGACAGTAACCAGTCGCTGCCACGGCGGTGGTTTTTGCAGACAGCGCCCGCAGGGAACGACGGTATGCGCGGCAGGGAGTCCACATTGAGGGCACCGGCTGACGTGCTGATGCGTTGCCCGTGTGCAGACTGAACAGATCCCCCAATGCCCTAACGTCAGGGGCATTCGGCATAGCCAGCACAATCCCGGTACTGTTAGCATAGAAGCATCCTTTCAGGCTAAAAGAGAACAATAACTGATGAATGACATCTGGTGGCAGACCCAGGGTTCGGGAAATTGCCATCTTGTGCTGCTGCACGGATGGGGACTGAATGCGCAAGTGTGGCATTGCATAAGCGAGGAACTGAGTTCGCATTTCACGCTGCATCTTGTCGACTTACCGGGATTTGGTCGCAGCCAGGGGTTCGGCGCAATGTCGCTGGAAGAGATGGCTGAGCGGGTAGTAAAACAGGCGCCGGAGAAAGCCATCTGGCTCGGCTGGAGTCTGGGCGGGCTGGTCGCAAGCCAGGTGGCGTTAACCCATCCTGAACGTGTTCAGGCGCTGGTGACCGTGGCGTCTTCCCCTTGCTTTAGCGCGCGCGACGAGTGGCCGGGTATCAAGCCAGAAGTGCTGGCAGGTTTCCAGCAGCAGTTGAGCGAAGATTTCCAGCGTACGGTGGAACGTTTTCTGGCGTTGCAGACGATGGGCACGGACACCGCGCGTCAGGATGCGCGAGCACTGAAGAAAACAGTGCTGGCGTTACCCATGCCGAAGGTCGAGGTGCTCAATGGCGGACTGGAGATCCTGAAAACGGTCGATCTGCGTGAGCCTCTGTGCGCTGTGGACATGCCTTTTCTGCGGTTGTACGGCTATCTCGATGGACTGGTTCCGCGCAAAGTGGTCCCAATGCTCGATGCCCTGTGGCCGCATAGCGAGTCGTTGATATTTGCTAAAGCGGCGCATGCACCGTTTATCTCGCATCCTGCAGAGTTCTGTGCAGCGCTGGTGGCGTTAAAAAAACGCCTATAAATCTGTTGTGTTGCCCGGTAGAGCCACGCTTACCGGGCTTGAGATTAATGGCTACGCGTAGCCAGATCCTCAGCGGTCAGTCCGGTAATTCTGAAGATGGTCAGCGGGTCGATACCATCAGCCTGCAGGGTTGATGCAATACGTAAAGCTTCCTCTCGTTTACCTTGTTGCAAGCCCGTTTGTAACCCCTCTTGTAACCCTTTCATATGACCTTCCTGAAGACCATTAAGATGCCCTTCTTGTCGTAATCTTTCGGCGATAGTCATCAACTTTTCCTTATGTTGGGGTAAACGTTCGGCGACCTCATGAAGAAACTCGGTAAAATGTGCGGTGTCCCCGACCTGCATTAGATAATTAAACAAGGCTTTCAACTGGCTGTCATTAGCGTGTCCTTTAATAATCAGGATGGCCAGTTTTTCTACCAGCCCCATCAAATCGCGTTTACGAATATGTTTTTGGATGAGTTCCAACAGCGCCATCCGGCGATGCTGCATGATCTCGTCATCGGGAACCACGGTGATATCGATCAGTGGAAACGCTGCGGTATAAAGTTGTCTGGCGGCCTTTGGGTCGTCAAATTCGTCCAGCCAGCAGAGTGAGTAGGGGTATGGGCTGGCCGCGCCATGATAAAAAAGCATGGGTATCACCAGCGGAAGTTTCTTGTGACCTGCAGCCAAATGACGATGCATGACCGCAATGGCATAACGCATCAGCCGAAATGCCATATGGGCATCGGCAGTGCTCTGATGCTCAATGATGGTGTAAATATAGCCATCGCCTTCGCGGGTTTTTAATGACCACAGCACATCGGAATAGTACGCGCGCAAATCGTCCTCAATAAAGCTGCCCGATTCCAGTTGTAGCGTTTTCAGATCGCACAGTTTTTGCAAAGAGGCTGGAAGATGGAGCCGAAGAAAGTCGCGTGCGGTAGCAGGGTGGTTTAAGAACGTTTTAAAAATCGCGTCATGCGGCGTAGCAGTCGTGTCAGTATTCATGGCGATCCGTCACCTGAGAAACAAGATGACGAGACTCTACTTCCCTGGTCGCCAGTAATCATTCACGAGTTGATAACGATGCGCGACAGGCTGGAGGATAGATCTGCTTTGCTGAAACAGAGACATCTTTGTGGAATCCATTACGCAAAAAGCCGGATATCAGCATAAACGCTTTATCCGGCCAGGACGTTTGCAGTCATTTTTAGACTGGAAGCGTAGCGCCATCCGGCATCGAACTAGCGCAAAGCCCACCACTCGCGCAGGCAGGCTTTACCTTCCGGACAACTCTTGCAGCTTCCGGAAAGACACCCGTCGGCATCTTCCTGAATCCGCACCGCTTTGCCCATCTTTTCTAACTGATTTAGCATGGCGTCAATCATGGGCTGCGGGGTGTGCAGCGTGTGGCTAATTTGAGTTGCCTCCATGCGTCCCCGCAAAGCCAATAAATCACGAACCTGAATAAGCGATGCCATTGTCGATAACCTTAGTGGCAGTCGCCAGTGGTGCTGGAACAGCAGGAGCTTGCCGTCCTGTTGGTCGCCAGCAGTGCGAGATCCACGCGACTGCGAGCTCGACGCAGCAGGCCCAGCAACACAATGTTAAACAGGATGACAGCTAAAATGCACACCAGGCTGTAGGTCGGGTGCTCTTTGTAGCTGACCGCCTGATAAAACAGCGTCGACAGAGAGTAGGCGATGTTCAGGCCCCACAGAATCGAGAAGCCCATCCAGCCACGGCTGGATTCACGTGCAATAGCGCCCATTACCGAAATACACGGCACATACAGCAGCACGAAAATCAGGTAGCTGTAAGCCGCGGCAGCGCTGCCAAATTTTTCGCCCATCACACCCATTGCACCCGTAGCCATTTCACCGTCGCCCTTGCTGGCTTCAATAGGGTTAGCCAGTACGCTCAGGCTGAAGGTGTCTTTCAGGCTTTGCCAGGTCTCATCTACCGCGCCGAGCAGCTCGTCACCGAGGTGGAAATCTGCCGGGTTGAACTCTTCTTCCTGAATGTTTTCTGCGGTATAGAGCGTGTTCAGCGTACCGACAACCACTTCTTTCGCCATCGCGCCGGTGAACAGACCTACGGTTGCCTGCCAGTTATCTTCGTGAACGCCAATCGGCTTGAAGACCGGCGTGATTACGCGGCTGACGGAAGCCAGAGCAGAGTCGTTGATGTTGTCGACGATTTTTCCGCTCAGCGAGAAACTGTTAAACGCGCTGAGGAAAATGCTGACAATGATGATGACTTTACCCGCACGCAGAACGAAGCCTTTCAGGCGTTGCCAGGTCTGAATAATCAGACTCTTAATGTGCGGCACGTGGTACACCGGCAGCTCCATCACGAACGGCGTTGCTTCGCCACGCATGATGGTGTGTTTGAGCATCAGGCCGGTCAATACCGCCATAACGATGCCCAGTACGTACAGTGAGAAGACCGCCAGCGCACCGTTCTGACCAAAGAACGCAGCGGCAAAGACGGCGAAAATCGCCAGGCGAGCGCCACAAGACATAAATGGCGCCATCATGATGGTCATCAGACGTTCACGCGGGGCGTCCAGCGTACGTGCGCCCATCACGGACGGTACGTTACAGCCAAAGCCGACGATCAGCGGGACAAACGATTTGCCCGGCAGTCCCAGCGCCTGCATCAGACGGTCCATTACAAACGCGGCGCGCGCCATGTAACCGGAGTCTTCAAGGAAGGAGAGGAACAGGTACATCATGCCGATTTGCGGTACCAGTGGCAGCACGGTGTTAATCCCGCCGCCAAGACCTTGCGCCAAAAAGATAGTGAGCCAGTCCGGGAAGTGCAGCGTGTAGCCAATCCACTGAATCCCATGGATAAAGAGCGCTACGGAGCCGACGTCAAACAACGGTTGCAGCGCGCCGCCAATGTTGATGGCGAGCAGGAACATCAGGTACATCACGAACAGGAAAATCGGCAGCCCGAGGAAGCGGTTGAGGACGATTTTATCTACTGCGGTGGTGAAGCGGCTCGGCTCTGCCGTCAGGGTGTTGCTGACGGTATCGCAGATAGCGGCAATGCACTGATAGCGCGCATCGGCGATATGCAGTGCCGGATCGTCCATTGTCTCGCTCAGACGTGCAATGGCGGCATCAAGGTTTTGCGCGGCATCACCCGCGTAGGCCCGGCTGTAGATATCGCCTTCCAGCATCTGCAGGCCCAGCCAGCGGCGCTGTTTTAACGGCATATCTTTGGCCATCGCATCGGCGAGGGAATCCGCTTCCTGCAGCAGCGGCTGGGCATAATGAACCAGCTCGACGGTGTCGTTTTCTTTGTAGCGATCGATAGCCAGCTTTAGCGCTTCAATGCCGCGGGCGCGGGTGGATACCAGCGGAACCACCGGGCAACCAAGGCGAGCGGAGAGGGCATCGATATCGATACGGATTTGCTGCTTCTCGGCAATATCCAGCATATTCAACGCGACGATGCAGGGGATGCCCAGCTCAAGCAGTTGCAACGTCAGGTAGAGGTTGCGTTCAAGGTTTGAAGCATCGACCACGTTGATCAAGAGATCCGCGTCGCCGCTTAAAATATAGTGACAGGCGATCTGCTCATCGAGAGAGGTCTGGGATGAGATTGTCGTCAGAGAATAGGTGCCGGGTAAATCAACCAGCGTGACCTGGTGGTCCGTCGTTGCGAAATGACCTTCTTTACGCTCAACGGTAACGCCTGCCCAGTTGCCTACACGCTGGCGTGCGCCGGTAAGCTGGTTGAATAAAGTTGTCTTGCCGGAATTAGGATTGCCAATTAAACCAATGGTTAGTTTTTTCATTTTTATAGACTCACTGTATTAACAGGAAACCGCTTCCACTTCTAATAACGCCAGATCTTTCTTACGCAATACCAGACTTACGCGACGCGTTTCGATATGGATAGGATCGCCGAGTGGGGCGACGCGTACCACGTTGAAAGAGGAGCCGGGTAGCATGCCAAGTGACAACAGTTTCTGACGATAAGCCGGGCTGATTTCACGGGCAAAACCGGTAATTTTCCACGCACTGTCAGGAGTGAATTGCATAGGGACCTACTTATATCTCGCTAACTGGATGATTACCTCATGGGGCGGCAAGGCGGCATGAGGCCAGATGATTAGCCAACGTAAGGAAAGAGTAAATAATCAACAGATCAATGATAATGAGAATGGTTTCTATCATCAATAGAATAAATGTGACGGAATGTACAATTGGATAATAATTTGCGCCAATTTTGATATTCCTCAATATTTATTCTGGTTGGGAACGAATGATTCGCGGAAATAATTAGTGAGGATCTTAATGTTTAATTAAGGTTTCATCTGTTAATGAAGTGATAAATATATGGCGGTAGAAAGCGGGAAAGAGACTAAATATGCCGGATGGCGACGCTCACGCGTGTTATCCGGCTTACAAATTAATTGCGACAAGTTAGCCGGATAAGGAGGTTACCCCCCCATCCGGCACAAAAGTTACACTAGCGTTTTTTACCCATTGCCGCCGCCAGCGCATCCATCATGGCGCTGTTACCCGCAGGCTGTGCGTCACGACCACGAGGTTTCGCGGCTTTTGGTGCCGGGCGATTGCTTTGAGTGCGATCGTTATTCCCGCCGCCGCGACGCGCATTGGTTTCACCCGGCTGCTCGTCCAGACGCATGGTCAGTGCGATACGCTTACGTTGCAGGTCAACTTCCAGCACTTTCACCTTCACAATGTCGCCCGCTTTCACCACGGTGTGTGGATCTTCGACGAACTTATTCGACAATGAAGAGATATGCACCAGACCATCCTGATGAACGCCAATATCAACAAACGCGCCGAAGTTCGTGACGTTAGTGACTGCCCCTTCCAGAATCATTCCCGGCAGCAGATCGTTCATGGTTTCTACGCCATCAGCAAACTGCGCGGTTTTAAATTCAGGACGCGGGTCGCGGCCCGGTTTTTCCAGCTCTTTGATGATGTCGGTGACGGTCGGCACCCCGAAGCGTTCGTCGGTAAAATCGGCTGCTTTCAGATTGCGTAGTTCGTTGCTGTTGCCCATCAGGTCACGCAGCGATTGCTCGGTTGCGGCCAGAATGCGTTCCACAATCGGATAAGCTTCCGGGTGAACGGTAGAAGCATCCAGTGGGTTATCGCCATGGTTGATACGCAGGAAGCCCGCGCACTGTTCAAAGGCTTTTGGCCCCAGGCGGCTAACTTTTAGCAGTTGCTGACGGTTCTGAAACTGACCGTTCTCATCGCGCCAGGCGACGATGTTTTGCGCCATCATGCGCGTCAGGCCGGCAACGCGGGTCAGTAGCGGCACGGAGGCGGTATTCAGATCGACGCCGACGGCATTCACGCAGTCTTCCACCACCGCATCCAGCTTGCGCGCCAGCTGCGTCTGGCTTACATCGTGCTGATACTGGCCCACGCCGATAGATTTCGGATCGATTTTCACCAGCTCCGCCAACGGATCCTGCAAACGACGGGCGATAGACACCGCGCCACGCAGCGAAACATCGAGATCCGGGAACTCCAGCGCCGCCAGCTCGGAAGCAGAGTAAACCGATGCCCCGGCTTCGCTGACGATCACCTTCTGCGCGGTCACTTTCGGGAATTGTTTCTGCACGTCGAGGAAGAAACGCTCGGTTTCGCGCGACGCCGTACCGTTACCAATCGCGACCAGCTCAACGTTGTATTTTTCACACAACGCCGCCACGGCAACGGCGGCTTTGGCTGCCTGGCCGGTATGCGGATAAATAGTGTCGGTCGCGACCAGCTTGCCGGTACCGTCAACCACCGCCACTTTTACGCCGGTACGCAGTCCCGGATCGAGACCCATTGTGGCGCGCAGCCCGGCCGGGGCGGCCATCAGCAGGTCATGCAGGTTACGGGCAAAGACGTTGATCGCTTCATCTTCCGCACGTTCACGTACGGTACCCATCAGCTCAGTTTCAAGGTGCATCAGCACTTTGATGCGCCACGTCCAGCTAACAACGCCTTTACGCCAGCTGTCAGCGGGGGCGTTGTTCAGGCGCAGTCCCAGGTGATCCTGGATAATCTGCTCGCCGTG
Organism: Citrobacter sp. RHBSTW-00017; assembly: GCF_013797615.1. Lineage (NCBI taxonomy): Bacteria > Pseudomonadati > Pseudomonadota > Gammaproteobacteria > Enterobacterales > Enterobacteriaceae > Citrobacter > Citrobacter sp. RHBSTW-00017. Next base: position 362,755 of record NZ_CP056899.1, read on the forward strand.
GCTCTCTTTTGGCGGCTCATCGAATTGCGGATCGGCATTTAGTGAAAGCTGCAATACGCCTTCGTTACGACCACGGAACATGGCCAGCGCACGGTGGGATGGAACGGTAGAAATAGGTTCGTGGTGATCGAAGTAATCGCGGAACTTAGCGCCTTCCTCTTCTTTCCCACTAACCACGGCGGCAACCAGATGGGCGTTTTTCCACAAATAATCACGCACTTTTGCCAGCAGCGCAGCGTCTTCGGCGAAACGCTCCATCAGAATGTAGCGTGCGCCATCGAGGGCGGCTTTGGTATCGGCCACACCGTTTTCAGCGTTGAGATATTTTGCGGCTTCGGTTTCCGGGTCATGGGACGGTTCGTTCCACAGCAGATCTGCCAGCGGCTCCAGTCCGGCCTCAATGGCTATCTGCCCACGGGTGCGGCGCTTAGGTTTGTACGGCAGATAGAGATCTTCGAGTTCGGTCTTACTTAACGTGCCGTTGATCGCGTTCGCCAGATCGTCGGTCAGTTTGCCTTGCTCGCCGATAGATTTCAGGATTGCCTGACGGCGGTCTTCCAGTTCACGCAGATATCCCAGACGGGTCTCCAGATTACGCAGTTGCGTATCGTCCAGACCGCCGGTGATTTCCTTACGATAACGTGCGATAAACGGCACGGTGTTCCCTTCGTCAAGCAGGCGAACGGCAGCTTCTACCTGTTCAGCACGAGCCTGAATTTCACCTGCGATAATGCGGCAGAAAGAATCATTCATCATGGATAGCTTCGTCTATAGGATAAAAAATCAGGGGATAGTTATACGGATTGACTGGCAAAAATGCCAGTCATCTACCGGGGCTTCGGATTGTTCCGGTCTCACTTAACATATTCAATTTCGTTCACGTACCAGCTGGCTTCACCACCAGGGGTGTTGACTATCGCGAGATCGCCGACCTCTTTTTTCAGCAGCGCCCGCGCCATCGGTGAGTCGATAGAAATATAATCTTTACGACCGAAGATCTCATCGTAGCCGACAATACGGAATTTACGGATGTCGCCATCGTCATTTTCTATCTCGACCCACGCGCCAAAGAAGACTTTGCCCTCTTGCTGCGGGGAGTAATCGACGATTTTCAAATTCTCCATGCACTTGGTCAAATAACGGACACGGCGGTCGATCTCACGCAGACGTTTTTTATTATACTGGTAGTCGGCATTTTCGCTGCGGTCACCCAGACTTGCGGCCCAGGTAACCTTTTTAGTGACTTCCGGGCGCTCTTCACGCCAGAGGTAATTCAGCTCTTGTTTGAGTTTTTCATACCCTTCGCGGGTTATCAGGGGCGTTTTCATCTTATTGTTTTACCTTCGACTCTGTGATGATGCGCACAATTAGTATTACGCGAGCATATCAACAGAATAAATAATGTATTGCGAGAAACATTGTATACTTAAGCTGCTGTTTAATATGCTTTGTAACAATTTAGCCTGGAATTCATACCAGAATTCGCTGGTGACTCACGTTAGCTTTCTTAAGAATATACACTTAATTGTTGCGAACCTTTGGGAGTAATAACAATGCAAGAGAACTATAAGATTCTGGTGGTCGATGACGACATGCGCTTGCGTGCGCTTCTGGAGCGTTATCTGACCGAGCAGGGCTTCCAGGTTCGAAGCGTCGCTAACGCTGAGCAGATGGATCGTCTGCTGACCCGTGAGTCCTTTCACCTGATGGTGCTGGATTTAATGCTGCCGGGAGAAGATGGCCTGTCTATTTGCCGTCGCCTGCGCAGTCAAAGCAACCCGATGCCGATCATTATGGTCACGGCGAAGGGTGAAGAAGTCGATCGTATCGTTGGGCTGGAAATCGGCGCTGACGATTACATTCCGAAACCGTTTAACCCGCGAGAACTGCTGGCGCGTATTCGCGCTGTACTGCGTCGTCAGGCGAACGAACTGCCGGGCGCGCCTTCTCAGGAAGAAGCGGTCATTGCTTTTGGTAAGTTTAAACTGAACCTCGGTACGCGTGAAATGTTCCGTGAAGATGAGCCAATGCCGCTCACCAGCGGGGAATTTGCAGTACTGAAAGCGCTGGTAAGCCACCCGCGCGAGCCGCTGTCCCGCGACAAGCTGATGAACCTGGCCCGTGGTCGTGAATATTCAGCGATGGAGCGGTCTATCGACGTCCAGATTTCTCGCCTGCGTCGTATGGTGGAAGAGGACCCGGCGCATCCGCGCTACATTCAGACCGTGTGGGGTCTCGGCTACGTCTTTGTTCCGGACGGTTCTAAAGCATGAGGCGAATGCGCTTCTCGCCACGAAGTTCGTTTGCCCGCACGTTATTGCTCATCGTCACCTTGCTGTTTGCCAGCCTGGTGACGACTTACCTGGTAGTGCTGAACTTCGCGATACTGCCGAGCCTCCAGCAGTTTAATAAGGTCCTGGCCTACGAAGTTCGTATGCTGATGACCGATAAACTGCAGCTGGAGGACGGTACGCAACTGGTGGTGCCGCCCGCATTCCGCCGGGAAATTTATCGTGAGCTGGGTATTTCCCTCTATTCCAACGAGGCCGCTGAAGAAGCTGGACTGCGTTGGGCGCAACACTATGAATTCTTAAGCCATCAGATGGCGCAGCAACTGGGCGGTCCGACGGAAGTCCGCGTTGAGGTGAACAAAAGCTCGCCGGTCGTATGGCTGAAAACCTGGCTGTCGCCCAATATCTGGGTACGCGTGCCGCTGACGGAGATCCATCAGGGCGATTTCTCACCGCTGTTCCGCTACACGCTGGCGATTATGCTGTTGGCTATCGGTGGCGCGTGGCTGTTTATCCGTATCCAGAACCGACCGCTGGTGGATCTTGAACATGCAGCGCTGCAGGTGGGGAAAGGTATCATTCCGCCGCCGTTGCGTGAGTATGGCGCTTCAGAGGTGCGCTCTGTTACCCGTGCCTTTAACCATATGGCCGCGGGGGTGAAGCAACTGGCCGATGACCGTACGCTGTTAATGGCGGGCGTGAGCCACGATTTACGTACTCCGCTGACGCGTATTCGTCTGGCGACCGAAATGATGGGCGAAGAGGATGGTTATCTCGCGGAATCCATCAATAAGGACATCGAAGAGTGTAATGCCATTATCGAGCAGTTCATCGATTATCTGCGTACCGGTCAGGAGATGCCGATGGAGATGGCGGATCTGAACTCGGTGTTAGGCGAAGTGGTCGCAGCGGAAAGCGGCTATGAACGTGAAATCGAAACTGCGCTGCTGCCGGGCAGCATTCAGGTGAAAATGCACCCGCTGTCGATCAAGCGTGCGGTTGCCAATATGGTGGTTAACGCCGCCCGTTACGGCAACGGCTGGATTAAGGTCAGCAGCGGTACGGAGACGCATCGCGCCTGGTTCCAGGTAGAAGATGATGGTCCGGGCATCAAGCCGGAGCAGCGTAAACACCTGTTCCAGCCGTTTGTCCGCGGCGACAGCGCGCGTAGTACCAGCGGCACGGGCCTGGGTCTGGCGATTGTGCAGCGTATTATCGATAACCATAACGGTATGCTGGAAATTGGCACCAGTGAACGAGGAGGGTTGTCGATCCGCGCCTGGCTTCCGGTTCCCTTCACTCGCGCGCAGGGCATCATGAAAGACGCATAAGAAAGGGAGGCGAAATGCCTCCCTTTTTGTTGCTGTAGGCCGGATAAGGCGAAACCGCCATCCGGCACTCTTCGTTACAGCTTCGGTCCGGCGCTAACCAGCGCTTCACCCGCAGGGGTATCGGTGTATTTCTCGAAGTTCTCGATAAACAGTTTCGCCAGTGCGTTGGCTTTTTCCTGCCACTGCTCCGGAGAAGCATAGGTATTACGCGGATCGAGAATGCGAGTATCCACGCCCGGCAGCTCGGTTGGGATAGCCAGGTCAAACATCGGCAGACGGAACGTTTCTGCGTCATCCAGCGAACCGTTCAGGATAGCGTCGATAATCGCGCGAGTATCTTTGATAGAGATACGCTTGCCGGTACCGTTCCAGCCGGTGTTAACCAGATATGCCTGCGCACCTGCCGCCTGCATACGTTTCACCAGTACTTCTGCGTACTGCGTTGGGTGCAGTGACAGGAATGCTGCGCCAAAGCAGGCTGAGAAGGTTGGGGTTGGTTCGGTGACGCCACGTTCGGTACCGGCCAGTTTGGCGGTGAAGCCAGACAGGAAGTGGTACTGGGTTTGGTCTGCCGTCAGACGAGAGACCGGCGGCAGCACGCCAAACGCGTCGGCGGTCAGGAAGATCACTTTGGTGGCGTGACCCGCTTTTGACACCGGCTTAACGATGTTATCGATGTGATAAATCGGGTAGGACACGCGGGTGTTTTCGGTTTTGGAACCGTCGTCGAAGTCGATGGAACCATCTGCGCGCACGGTGACGTTTTCCAGCAGCGCGTCACGACGGATTGCGTTGTAGATTTCCGGCTCGGCATCTTTAGACAGTTTGATGGTCTTCGCGTAGCAACCGCCTTCAAAGTTAAACACGCCGTCGTCATCCCAGCCGTGTTCGTCATCGCCAATCAGGCGGCGTTTCGGATCGGTGGACAGCGTTGTTTTACCTGTACCGGACAGGCCAAAGAAGACTGCCACATCACCTTTTTCCCCGACGTTTGCCGAGCAGTGCATGGAGGCAATGCCTTTCAGCGGCAGCAGGTAGTTCATTACGGAGAACATACCTTTCTTCATTTCGCCGCCGTACCAGGTGCCACCAATCAACTGGATACGCTCAGTCAGGTTGAAAGCCACGAAGTTTTCGGAGTTCAGACCCTGCTCTTTCCACTGCGGGTTAGTGCATTTAGCGCCGTTCATCACGATGAAATCAGGTTTGAAATCAACCAGCTCTTCGTCGCTTGGGCGGATGAACATGTTTTTAACAAAATGCGCCTGCCAGGCTACTTCGGTAATGAAGCGTACGGAAAGGCGGGTATCGGCGTTAGCGCCGCAGAATGCATCAATGATAAACAGACGCTTGCCGGAAAGCTGCTGGGTGACTAATCCTTTCAGATGCTGCCAGGTTTCCGGGGAGAGCGGTTTGTTGTCGTTCTTACCTTTACCTTTGTCGGACCACCAGAGCGTGTCGCGCGTGGTGTCGTCACGGACAATATACTTATCCTTTGGCGAACGTCCGGTAAAGATACCGGTATCAACGGCAACGGCGCCCAGGTTTGTTAACACGCCACGCTCATAACCTTCCAGGTTTGGATCAAGTTCCTCCTGGAAAAGCGTGTCGTAGTCTGGATTGTAAACGATATCCTGAACGTCATTGATACCATAAGCCTTGAGATCTTGCGGGGTTAAACTGTTGTTCACACGCATTTCACTGCTCCTTAGCCAATATGTATTACCTGGAATAGTAAGGTTTTTTAGGGATTGCTAACCGCGACAAGGCTCATAGATTTACGCATCCGGGAAAATCACGGATAACCGAATGCGCTGCGACTCCTGTCACAAAGAGGCGGATATTATGGCAGGAAACCCTTTTTTGTTGTGGAAAATGTTCTTAAAACGTTAATAGAGAGTGTTTTTGGCGGGAAACTTGTGAGTGTAATCGCATTCACGTAAGAAAATAACGTAACTCATACATAAACAATATCGATTCACTTCCCGTCGCAGTGGTCCGGGATCGGCCTATCAATGCTCAAAATTGTGAAGTTGATGCGATAATTACCTTTTCTCTTCATTCTGGGTGACGACATGGATAGTGTTGAACTTTCACGTACTTCTCGCTGGGGCATGATATCTATCGGCCTGTTACAGGGGATATTGTGCTACCTGCTGATGATATATCTGGTGCCGCATAATGACGGCTGGCTGTTCTATGGCATGCCCGCGACAATTGCTCTCTCTTCGGCGCTTTTACTCACCGTTGTCTCTTTCAAACAACGTGCGCTGTGGTACTGGATGGCGCTGATCTTTGTTGTCGTGCTGGCGATGAGCGTCTGGCTAAAGTGGCAAGTCGAGGGCAGCGATAAGTGGCGGCAAAATGATATTTTTATGTTGTACGGCTGGCGCTTACTGCTGATGGCGATGCTGGCATTGCCATGGATTCAGTACTCGCTCCACGCATCCCGCCAGCAGGCCCGCTATGCGCAGTTTTATGCTAGTTTGTGGCTTAATGCGCTGACGTTACTGATTGTCTTTGTTGCCAACGGTTTGTTCTGGATGGTGCTCCTGCTATGGAGCGAGATGTTTAAGCTAGTTGGTATTACCTTCTTCGACACGCTTTTCTTTGATACCGACTGGTTTGGCTACGTGGCCTTTGGCCTGGTTACCGCACTGGCGGTGGTACTGACCCGCACGCAGTCGCGTCTGGTTGCGGCGGTCCAAAAGTTACTGACTTTGATCGCCACTGGTCTGTTACCCCTGGTCGCGCTGCTGGCGCTGATGTTTGTGCTGACCTTGCCCTTCACCGGTCTGGAGGCTATCTCGCAGCGGGTGTCTGCGGCCGGGTTGATGTCAACGCTGGCGCTGCTCCTGCTGCTGTTGATGGCTATCGTTCGCGAGCCGCGGAAAGAGGCGCTTCCCTATCCAGCCGCGTTACGCTACCTGATCAAATGCGCCCTGGTTGTCGCGCCCATCTATATGCTGATTGCCGGTTGGTCACTGTGGGTGCGAATTCAACAGTACGGTTGGACGCCCGAGCGTTTATATGGCGTGCTGGTGGTCTGCGTGCTGCTGCTCTGGTCGTTTGGCTATCTGGCGAGTATTTTACGCCGTGGGCGCAATCCGCTTGAGCTTCAGGGGAAGGTGATTCTTTGCGTTTCGTTGCTGGCGTTGGGGCTGTTGATTTTGCTGTCGTCGCCGGTTATTGATGCCTGGCGCATCAGCGTCAACAGCCATATGGGGCTGTATCACAGTGGCAAAATTAAGCCGGATCAGGTCAGCCTGTATATGTTGGGTAAGAGCGGAAAACCGGGACGTGCGGCGTTGGAGGCATTACAAAAAGATGCGGCGTTTAACCAAGACAGTAAGCGCCGGCGCGACTTAAATTCTCTGCTGCAAGGACGTCGCGATCCCATTCAGAACCTGACTACCACTCAACTAGCGCCGAAAGTGATGATTGCTCCAGGTAGCAGGCAACCCGATGAGACCTTCTGGGCGTTTGTCAAAGGGCAGAGCTACCGCATTACATCCTGCGTTGAGCAGGATGCTTGCGTCCTGGTCGATCAGGACCTCAATGCGGATGGTAAGCCTGAGCAGGTGCTGTATGCTTTTGGCGATGGTGAGAGTCTGGTCTTTGCCAGGAAAGAGGATAAATGGGAACTCATCGCATCAGGTCAGCTACCTGCAGGATTCAATAAGGATAAACTGCTGCAGGCGGTGGCGAATCATCAACTGAATTCAGCCCCCAGAGTTTGGCGTGATATCACCATTGATGGCACCCGATTGCCGATGAATTATTACAACGAGTGAGCGTGTTGCAGATAGCGTTTTGATGGATGGCGGTGCGAACGCCTATCCGGTCGACGATAGTGGGCCGGATAGGCAGTGGTGATTAATGTACCTGCGGGTCCGCCGGGGAAGCGTTGCTGCGGATCTCAGCAATGTCCATGGCGTTAAACAGATAGTGGCTCCCGCAGTAATCGCAGTGCATATCGATCTCGCCTTCTTCCGCCAGAATGCTGTCCACTTCTTCGTCCGGCAGCGTTTTCAGTGCGCCAGCGCAGCGTTCGCGTGAACAGGTGCATTTGAACTCAACGTCCTGCGGATCGTAGAGAGTAACCTCTTCTTCGTGGTACAAGCGCCACAGCACTTCGTTGGCCGGGAGCGTTAACAGCTCTTCAGTTTTGATGGTTTCGGTCAGGGCTGTCAGGTGATCGAAATCATCTGCCTGCGCGTTTTGCGCCGGCATTACCTGCAGAAGCATCCCGCCAGCAGCGGGTTTGCCATCGACGTCGCCAGTACGGATAAACAGACGTGTCGGCAACTGTTCAGAACGCATGAAGTAATCTTCCAGACAGGCGGCCAGCGTGTCGCCTTCCAGACCAACCACGCCCTGATAGCGCTCCCCTTCTTCTGGGGTAATGGTGATCACCAGGTAGCCGTTGCCTACCAGCGTTTTGAGATCAGCGCCTTCAGGGATATCGCCCTGCATACGGGCCACGCCGCGCATCTGCTGATTGTTGTTGCCGTTAATGACGGCCAGGCTCAGCGGACCATCGCCCTGCAACTGTACGGTGATATCACCGGCAAACTTCAGCGTGGCGGTGAGCAGGCTGGTGGCGACCAGCAGTTCAGCCAGCACGTTCTTGACCGGCTGCGGGTAAGTATGATTTTCGAGGATCTGTTGCAGGGTTTCCGAAACGGTCACCAGCTCGCCGCGCACGGCAAAGTTTTCAAACAGATAACGATGTAATTGGTCATGTTGCGGCATAATCATCTCTCTTACAGGTGACAGTCACTCGCTGTCGCCATGTTTAAATCGTAACAGGTCGCGGCGCTCTTTCTTGTCCGGTCGCCTGTCCGGGTGCGGCATGGTTAACGCGTTAAGTTTACGCGCCAGCGCCACTTTTTCGCGTTTTTCTACGCTTTCCGCGGTTTCTTCATACAGCGTAACGGCTTCCGTGGCCGGGCGACGCTGCTCGGTAATAGCCTTGATAATGACCGTTCGCTCGTCATTTCCCTGGCGCAGGGTGAGGGTGGCGTTCAGCTCGACAATCTTGCTCGGTTTGCTGCGCTGGCCGTTGTAATGCACCTTACCGCCTTCAACCATTTCGCGGGCTAGCGCACGCGTTTTGTAAAAGCGTGCAGCCCACAGCCATTTATCCAGCCTGACTTCAGTAGAGGGCTTTTCTTTCATGGCGTCTCCTTCACATCAGTGAGGGGATCAGTCGGCGGAAGTCATTCAGTGACGGATGGCGTGCGTACTGTTTTTCCGCGATGCCTGAGTCGGGATTGGTCACGCCGAGGCAGTAACGAATACCGTACAGAGCAGCGGCGTCGAGAATGGGTTCGCTGTCGTCAATAAACAGCGTCTTCTCTGCACTCATTCCCGTTTCTTCAGCCACAGCGTGCCATAACCGCTGATCCTCTTTGGGATAACCAAATGTGTGGGTGGAAAGTAATAAATCAAGGTGTGAGGCCAGACCGGTATGCTCCAGCTTCACCGCCAGGTTATGGGGATGCGCGTTGGTGAGCAAAATACGGCGCTTGCCGCTGGCTTTTAAGGCATCAAGAAACGGTACAGTATCTTCACGCAAAACGGCGCGCGGTCCCTGTTCCGTTGTCATGGCGCAAATATCAAGATCCAGGCATTCGCTCCAGTAATCCAGGCAGTACCAGTTTAGCGTATGCTGCACGGCATGATACTGCTGACGAATATAGTCCTGGGCTTCCTGGGGAGAGATACCCTGTTTCGCGCCATAGGTTTCCGGCACCAGTTTTTGCCAGAAATAGTTATCGAATGCCAGGTCGAGCAGCGTGCCGTCCATATCTAACAACACGGTATCGACATCGTGCCAGGCAATATTGATCTGCATGGAAACTCCCCAGAAGAAAACATGATGCGCGACAGGGTAGCATATCCTGTCGCGAGAGCGTGTTATCGAATCAGGCTTTCCGGGTTGTCAATCAGCGTTGGATTCAGGCAACTTTCGTAGTAGCTCTGAATTTCCGTGATGCGGGAGCGGTGACGCTGGTAGCGTCTGAAAGCCTGTATGCTGTTGTAGACAGCGCATCCGAGCATGGAGAACATCAGCAGCGTCGTGCCAAGGTAGCGCCATAATCCTGAACGATCCGGGATACGGTGCAGGCCAATGTGCTGGGTGCCATTGGCGTCGGTCGAAATATTGGTGACGATCCCCTCCGCGCGAAACGGCGTCTGCATCAGCATCTGCGCCAGACGCTGGAAGGCGTTCCACTGTTCTTGTGGGGGATAGTCATATAGCGAGGTTGTCGGCCACGGCTGATCGACCAGATCGCTGCCTTCGTCGCTGATAATCAGGAAACCGCCAGGGGCTGGGCTATTCAGCGTCTGGGCCGCTCGCGCAGTCTCGCGTGAAATAAACGGCGCCGTAGAGGTATTCACCAGATTATCCAACGACTCTGCGCTTACCGGACGCAGCAGCACGTTCACGCCATCCAGTTTGCCTGCGTTCGCCCGTTTCACAAGCGCTGTCCAGTCTTTACTGTTACCAAGGTTAACCAGTGCATTTTTTAAACGTACACATTCATCTTTGGCCGCGCACAGATCGGCCGTTTTCAGGACAATCTCGCCAAAATCGTCCAGTAACACCATTCCGGACTTTTGAATTGCCGAGCGTAACGATGCGCTGACGCGAGAGTCATCATCCGCTTTGGGGTGCAGTTGGCGGTTCACCGCCTGCGTGAGCGCGGTGGCTTTATTCACCAGATCGGACTCAGGCAGCGGTAATGCGCGCGCGTCATTCCAGATAATTTGCGTGCAATCGAAAGGCATAAACGGCGCGGAAGGCTGCGCATTCCAGCTCCCCTGGGTATGAATGTTACACATACCCGTACCGCTCAGATGCAGCGTGTCACCCACGCGAACGCCCGCGTTTTCAAGCTGTTTAACGCTGGTGGCTTCGATAGTTTGTGCGCCCTTCATCCAGGAAAGCGTAAGCTTTATCGGCATATCCAGCGGGATCCAAAACAGCAGCATCAGTAGCACCAGCAACGAGCCGCCCGCGATGACGGCGTTGCGCAGCCAGTGCTGTAACGGGAAGTTTTTGACTTCGTCATGCAGCGATAAAAAACGTCCCTGGCGAACAACGTGGCGATCGAGATAAATATCAATATCCGTTTGCTGGCCAAGATCTTGTGCGATGTAAGGCTGCCAGTGCGGTGGATAAATCAGATCAATAATACCTAGTGAGATATTATTAATTTGCTCCTGGTCGTTTTCGCCAAACAGCCCCCAGCGACGCGGCGTACCGCGCAGACAATGAATTTCCCGCAGGGCGGTTTTAGATGGTGGGGCGAACAGCCCCCACAGACCCGCAGCTAGCAGCAGCACCGCGCCACCAACTGTCCACGGAACAAACGTATCCGGGATTATCAAACAGAAAAAGAACAGCAGGAACGATGCGGCAATCAGTAACGCCTCGCGCAATCCCGATGGGCGGCTAAGCGCATATTCTTCATGGGTTTCCTGGCGAATATTCAGCAGTTCAATCTGCTCGCTTTCTTCACCGCGAATGGACGCCTGGGTAGAGGCGGTGTGCTGTAACGCATAGCCACGCGCTTCCTGCATATATTCCTGCAGCGTATGGCCGTTCAGGGAGATAACCAGCGGTATCGTATTGGTGTGGATTAGCTCAACGCTGTTTTCGTCATTGATGTATTGTTCCCAGAAAGGGGGAAGATGTACCTCAACGGAATCAAGATAGTAACGCCATTTGTTAGGATCGTCGGTAGTAATGCCGTAACGTGTAATCGCGTGCGTAAGCACGATGACGCTATTACTTTGGGCATTCAGCGTTAATGACACGGGCGCGGAGCTGGCGCCCGTTGGACCAGGTACCTGCTGAATTTGACTAAGGCTTTCGAGATAGTTTTCGACTGCACTGCGCTCTTCAGGCGTGAGTTTACGCTTCGAGGCGTCTGAGAAGACGTTGCTCAAGGGTAAATTTTTCCGTCTGGATTTCGTTCTGAGTAGCCATCCTGCAAGCAATGAGCAGGCCAGCAAAGCAGCTAAAAAAATCAGAATGGTGCTCATGCTTTCCCCATCTTACTTAGTCTGTCAGGCGTGGTCAGTCGCACCCTGTTCAATATTCGTGATTCTGTGGTTGGCTATCGGCAAGTGTGGAGTCGAACTTGAGCATCTTTAAGTACAGCCCAGTAAATGCGAATCATAGCAAAATCACTAAAAATGGAATATCAGCAAATTCCTGGAGTTATTTCAACCTATTGACTTTTAATTTGAAATAGGGATTAACTTTTAGTACGTTACATAAATGTAAATAAACGGCAATTCACATTGCCGAAACCGTGCGGTATATCGCACAATAACCCCAGATTTCACAGCAAAGATCCTCACAATGAGCAAATCATTACAGAAACCCACGATTTTGAAAGTGGAAACCGTCGCCCAATCCCGGCTGTTTAAAGTCGAAAGCGTGGACCTTGAGTTCAGCAATGGCGTACGCCGCGTTTATGAACGTATGCGCCCGTCCACGCGTGAAGCGGTAATGATTGTGCCGATTGTGGACGACCACCTGATCCTCATCCGCGAATACGCGGTCGGGACCGAATCTTACGAACTGGGTTTTTCCAAGGGGTTAATCGATCCTGGCGAAAGCGTGTACGAAGCGGCGAATCGGGAGCTGAAAGAAGAGGTGGGGTTTGGCGCAAAAGATCTGACGTTTTTAAAGAAACTCAGCATGGCGCCGTCCTATTTCTCCAGCAAAATGAACATCGTGGTGGCGGAGGACTTATATCCTGAATCGCTGGAAGGTGATGAGCCTGAACCATTACCGCAGGTGCGCTGGCCGCTGGCGCATTTGATGGATCTGCTGGAAGATCCTGACTTTCACGAAGCGCGTAATGTGAGTGCGCTGTTCCTCGTGCGCGAATGGCTGAAAGGACAAGGGCGGCTTTAATTTCTCTTCGCAAATAATAAAAAAGGCGCCGAAGCGCCTTTTTTTGATCGGTCAGGGATCAGAACAGTTCGTGCGTCTCACCATTATCGATAATGGTCGTCCCCACCTCATGCACCGCCTGTTGCGTCGGCTGAGTGCCTTCAATGAAGTATTCTGCGCGGCTGTTGCCACCGCTTGCCAGTTGACCGGTGCTGCGATCGATATTGACCGTCACGATACCCGGCGGCGGTGTCAGCGGCTGCTCAGGCACGCCTTCCAGCACGGACTTCATATAGGCATCCCAGGCAGGCTGTGCGCTCTTTGCGCCGCCTTCGTAGCCGGAGATCTGGTCTTTGATCGCCCCAGAAGCCGTCGTGTGTCCGAGATTGCGGCGATGGTCATCAAACCCGATCCATACCGACGTCACCACGCCTGGCCCGTAGCCGGAGAACCATGCATCTTTAGAGCTGTTGGTGGTCCCGGTTTTCCCGCCGATATCATGGCGCTGTAAATCGCGACCTGCACGCCAACCGGTTCCCATCCAGCCCGGCTCACCAAAGATATTGGTGTTCAGGGCGCTTTTAATCAGGAAGGCCAGCGGCGTGTTGATCACGTGTGGAGCGTACTCCTGCGTTCCGCTTTGCGCGACCAGCGCCTGGTTTGCCTGCTCAAGCTGAGGCATAGGCACGGCGGCATTCTGCTGTTCCTGCGAGACGGCGACATCTTCGACGTTACTGTTTTCCAGCACGTTAGATTTCTGGGTATCACCATAAATCACCGGAATATCGCATTCCGGACAGGCAATTTTCGGCTTCGCCTCGAAGATAACGCCGCCCATATCGCTTTCGATTTTACTGATGAAATACGGATCGACCAGGAAGCCGCCGTTCGACATCACTGCATAACCGCGCGCCACCTGCAACGGCGTGAATGAGGCAGAACCCAGCGCCAGCGACTCGGTGTGCACAATGTTCTGTGCCGGGAAGCCGAAACGTTGCAGATACTCTGCCGCGTAATCCACGCCCATCGCGCGCATGGCGCGTACCATCACCACGTTTTTCGACTGACCCAGCCCCTGACGTAAGCGGATAGGACCGGCGTATTGCGGCGGTGAGTTCTTCGGCTGCCAGTCGGAACCCGCGCCGGCATCCCAGCGCGAGATCGGCACGTCGTTGAGCATGCTCGCCAGCGTCAGACCTTTATCCATCGCGGCGGTATACAGGAATGGTTTGATGTTGGAACCCACCTGGCGTAACGCCTGGGTTGCACGGTTAAACTTGCTCTGGTTGAAGTCAAAACCACCGACCAGCGCCAGCACCGCGCCGTTTTGCGGATTGATGGAGACCAGTGCGGAGTTGACGTCCGGTACTTGTGCCAGCCACCAGGCATCGCCAACCTGGCGTACCCAGATTTGCTGCCCGGTTTGCACCACATCAGTCACTTTGCGCGGCGTCGGGCCTTGCTGGGTATCCGAGCGGTAAGGACGCGCCCAGCGCATGCCTTCCATCCGTAATGACACTGACGTACCATCCGCCAGCGCGGCAATGGCTTCCTGCGGATTGGCGCTGGTAACAACCGCCGGTAGCAGGGGACCATAAGTCGGTAGCGCTTTCAGCGTATCGGTGATTTTCTTGCTGTCCCAACTGCTTTCGCCCACTTTCCACAGCACGTTCGACGGGCCGCGGTAACCGTGGCGCATGTCGTAATCCATCACGTTGTTACGTACTGCCTGCTGAGCAGCCTGCTGTACTTTGCGCGTAATGGTGGTGGTGATGCGATACCCGTCCTCATAGGCTTTCTCGCCATAACGGTTATACATCTCCTGGCGCACCATCTCAGAGAGATACGGCGCGGAGAAGGCGATTTCCGGCGCGTGGTAGTTGGCGTCAATGGCTTCGCCGCGCGCCTGATCGTACTGGGCCTGCGTGATGTAGTTTTCGCTCAACATACGCGACAGTACGACGTTACGTCGCGCGGTTGCCCTTTCCATCGAATAGAGGGGGTTGAAGGTTGACGGCGCTTTTGGCAGACCGGCAATCACCGCAATTTCACTTAAGCTGAGCTGATCAACCGTCTTACCGAAATAGACCTGCGCGGCAGCACCAACGCCATAAGCGCGATACCCCAGGTAAATCTTGTTCAGATACAGTTCGAGGATCTCATCTTTACTCAGCAGTTGTTCAATGCGGATCGCCAGGAACACTTCTTTGATCTTACGCATCAGCGTACGTTCCGGGCTCAGGAAGAAGTTTCTCGCCAACTGTTGGGTGATGGTGCTGGCCCCTTGTGATGCATGGCCGGAGAACAGCGCGACGCTGGCAGCACGGAAGATCCCCACCGGGTCTACCCCGTGGTGCTCATAAAAACGACTGTCTTCGGTAGCGATAAAGGCTTTAACCATTACCGGCGGCATCTGATCCAGGGTGACCGGGATTCGACGTTTCTCGCCATATTGCGCGATCAGCTCGCCATCAGCGCTGTAAACCTGCATCGGGATCTGTAAACGCACATCTTTGAGCGTCGCGACGTCAGGTAATTGCGGCTCAATATAGCGATAGAGGCCATAAATCGAGCCTGCTCCCAGCAGGATGCAACATACTGCAAGGATTAATAAATACTTTACGAACTTCACTGGAGATTTCCCATTTAGTGGCATTTGGGCAGTTTATAAACAAACGCGCGGTAGTATAAAGGCAAGCCAGACGCATTGATATACCCGTTAAAGCAACGGGTGATAAGGAGATCATCAGCAATGGCTTTCAATATCTGGAAAATTGGTCTGCATATTCAGCAACATGAAGCGCTGGCTGTCGCCGTAGTTCACGACGCATCCGGTTGGTTTCTCCAGCGCTGGTGGCGTATACCGCTGACGCCTCAGGTTATCGTCGATGGCCACATTCGCGAGCCTGAACAGCTTGTCGCAGCGCTACTGCCGTGGAGCCGGGAGCTTCCTCGCCGACACCATATTCATCTCTCCTTTCCTGCCAACAGGACGTTACAAAAAAAGTACCCTCGTCCGGAAATGATGCTGCGCGAGCCGGAGCAAGCCGCATGGTTATCCGGTTCGATGGCGCGTGAGCTGGATATGGCGCCGGATGCGCTGCATTTTGATTATAGCGAAGACACGTTAAGCCCGGCGTTTAACGTCACTGCCGCGCAAAGCAAAGAGATTTCAGCGCTTCTGACGCTTATCCAAACGTTGAAGGTGCAGGTTACGGCGATTACGCCGGATGCCAGCGCGTTACAGCGATTTATACCTTACCTGCCAGAACGTCATCAGTGTCTGGTATGGCATGATGATACCCAGTGGCTATGGGCGACCCGTTCGGCATGGGGGCGTAAATCAACGGGCGATATTGGCTGTATCGACGAGCTTGCCGCGACATTATCGCTTTCCACGACAGCCATTGCGCTATGCGATCCCAGCGGCTTCGATCCTCTAAGCGTGGTGTCCGTACGCCAGCCGCCAATTCCAACGCAAAGCCATCGCTTCACCATTGCACTGGGACTCGCTATGGGAGGCACATGTTGATGATAGCGACCATCAATCTTCTGCCCTGGCGCCAGACGCGACGTCGCGCCTGCCTACGCTTCTGGAGTGTTTTATTTGGCGCTTCGCTACTGCTTAGTAGCGGCGTGTTGTTGCGCTATTACAGCGTTTTGAGCGTAGAAAACCAGGTCGAATTGTTGTTAGCGGATGCCGAAAAGACGCGGGCCGAGGCTTTAATGGCGCTAAAGCCGCGTGTGCAGCTGCGCCAGCAACGATGGCAACAGGTTCAAGCGCGGAACAAACAGCGGGAGCAGACCCGAAGCTGGCAGCGGGTTTTGCAAGGGCTGGCGGAATTACTGCCAGAGCGGGCGTGGTTAACAAAAATAACCTGGCAGCAGGAGACACTGGAACTGACGGGAAACACGCTGAGCTTTGCCGCGCTGAAGGCGCTGGAAGCGCAATTACGCCAGCTGCCGCTGTTTAAATTGGGTAGCCCTGGCGAAACGCAGCAGGATGCGCAGGGACGCTGGCAATTCCACTATCGACTGATGCGGAGCGGTGCGCATGAAAACGCTTTGTGATAGCTGGTTAGCACAGTCGCCGCGCTTTCGGCTCATCTGCGGCGGTGGCTGGATGCTGGGACTGCTCATCGTCGTCATGTTATGCCTCAGCTCCACCGCGCAGAAACGGGTTATGCAACAAGAGGCGCTAAATCAGCAACGAGCGGCCATTCAGGCACAATGGCGAAATTTATATCTGCTGGCGGCATCGCCAGAAGAGCTTGAAGAGACGCTGATTCCGTTCTCCCCACTGCTGTTTCAGACTCCTCTTGCACATCTTATCCACTGGCAACCCTCCGCACAGGGAGGAGAAATGACGCTGAAGCCAGGCTGGGATGCCATCCCGCCGATGTTTGACCAATTAGCGGAGCAAGGGATGAACGTCAGCCGGTTTTCTCTTTACGCAGAAGGTGCGGAGCTGCTGTTAACACTACAACTGGAGCGCCTGAATGATGGTTGAACGCTGGCTGTTGGCGTGCGTAAGCGTACTGATACTCACCGGTATGCGTAATCCCTTCCTGCCGCCGGAGGACCGCTGCCAAATTGCTGAGCTGTCGGCATGGCGCTATCAGGGAATATTGAGCCAGGGCGCGCGACCCATTGGCATTGTTCAGGATAGCCAGAAAAAATGGCAGCGGGTTGAGCGAAATGATGTCCTGAAAAACGGTTGGACGGTTACGCAGATAACGGCCCAGAGCGTAACCCTCGACACAGGGAAAAACTGCGAGCCGTCGCAGTGGCAGTGGCAACGACAAGGAGCGATAAATGAAGCGATGGATGGCATGGATAGTACTCGTACTGGTGGTCGGGATTCAGAGCGTACTGGCGGCGAAATCACAAAACGTGACGCTGGTGGTCGATGATGTGCCGGTTGTGCAGGTATTGCAGGCGCTGGCCGAACAGGAAAAGAAAAACCTGGTAGTTTCACCGGATGTCAGCGGTGTGCTGTCACTGCATTTGACGGATGTGCCCTGGAAGCAGGCATTGCAAACGGTGGTGAAAAGCGCCGGGCTGGTATTACGCCAGGAAGGCAACATTCTGCATGTGCATTCTGTTCAATGGCAGAGTGAAAATGCGGCTCGTCAGGACAATGAGCAGGCACGGCTTCAGGCCAGCCTGCCGTTGGAACATCGCAGTATCATTTTGCAATATGCTGATGCCTCCGAGCTGGCAAAAGCCGGAGAAAAGCTGCTCAGCGCCAAAGGAAGTATGACGGTGGATAAACGCACCAACCGCTTACTGCTGCGTGATAATAGCGTTGCGCTTAACGCACTGGAAACGTGGGTGGCGCAAATGGATCTGCCGGTTGCACAAGTCGAACTGGCGGCGCATATCGTGACGATTAATGAAAAAAGCTTGCGTGAGCTGGGGGTGAAGTGGTCGCTGGCTGACGCACAGCAATCGGGGGCTGTGGGGAACGTCACAACGCTTGCCAGCGATCTTTCTGTATCCACAGCCACATCCCGTGTGGGATTTAACATTGGCCGTATTAACGGTCGTTTACTCGAGCTGGAGCTGTCTGCGCTGGAGCAAAAACAGCAGTTGGACATCATCGCCAGTCCACGCTTACTGGCTTCTCACCTGCAACCTGCCAGTATTAAGCAGGGTAGTGAGATCCCTTATCAGGTCTCCAGCGGTGAAAGCGGCGCGACATCCGTCGAGTTCAAGGAAGCTGTATTAGGGATGGAAGTCACGCCCACCGTATTGCAGAAAGGACGAATCAGACTGAAACTGCATATCAGCCAGAATGTTCCCGGGCAGGTGCTACAGCAGGCGGATGGCGAAGTTCTGGCTATTGATAAGCAGGAGATTGAAACTCAGGTCGAGGTAAAAAGCGGCGAGACGATTGCGCTGGGCGGGATTTTTTCACATAAGAATAAATCCGCAGCCGACAGCGTGCCGCTGTTGGGCGACATCCCCTGGCTTGGCTCTCTCTTTCGTCATGATGGTAAAGAAGACGAACGGCGTGAATTAGTGGTTTTTATTACGCCCAGACTGGTTTCAACGCAATAACTTATGCATGAAAAGCCGTTGTTTTTGCACTGAACACGTTTCAGAGATTTGACGTGCGGGTGTATTTAGCATACAAGGAGTACCGATTTGAGTGTCGGTACTTTTCTTTACTTATGCGGCAGTAAATACGCTTTGCCTTTCTGGTGGTGTGTCATAGGCTTATTTGGTGTCATTTGGCTGTGCGATACGTCGCCAGGTCTGATGTTTGCAGGGTAGCATGCCTGCCACGACCAGAAATGCGTAAGGTTTGGTGATTTATTCAGTTGCCAAACCCGCTTGAGTATTGAGATAATTTTCAGTCTGACTCTCGCAATATCTTATGAGGTTTCAGTTCATGTCCTGCTGCGCTGAGTGTCTGCGAAGCGGGTTTACCATTAACGAATAGTCTTAGTAGTACCGAAAAAATGGCAGAGAAACGCAATATCTTTCTGGTTGGGCCTATGGGTGCCGGAAAAAGCACTATTGGGCGCCAGTTAGCTCAACAACTCAATATGGAATTTTACGATTCTGATCAAGAGATTGAGAAACGAACCGGAGCTGATGTGGGCTGGGTCTTCGATGTAGAAGGTGAAGACGGCTTCCGTGATCGCGAAGAAAAAGTCATCAACGAGTTGACGGAAAAACAGGGTATTGTGCTGGCAACTGGCGGTGGCTCTGTTAAATCACGTGAAACACGTAACCGTCTTTCCGCGCGTGGCGTCGTGGTCTATCTTGAAACGACAATTGAAAAACAACTTGCGCGAACTCAACGTGACAAGAAACGCCCGCTGCTGCAGGTAGAATCGCCGCCTCGTGAAGTTCTGGAAGCGTTGGCTGACGAACGCAATCCTCTGTACGAAGAGATTGCTGACGTGACCATTCGCACCGACGATCAGAGCGCAAAAGTCGTAGCAAACCAGATTATTCATATGTTGGAAAGCAACTAATTCTGGCTGAATACACACTCGTCTGCGGGTACAAGTAACTAAGGTGGATGTCGCGTAATGGAGAGGATCACAGTCACTCTCGGGGAACGTAGTTACCCTATCACCATCGCGGCTGGTTTGTTTAATGAGCCAGCTTCATTCTTACCGCTGAAATCGGGCGATCAGGTTATGTTGGTGACCAACGAAACCCTGGCTCCCCTTTATCTCGATAAGGTTCGCGGCGTACTTGAACAGGCGGGTGTTAACGTTGATAGCGTTATCCTTCCCGATGGCGAGCAGTATAAAAGCCTGACGGTTCTGGATACGGTTTTCACTGCGTTACTGCAAAAACCGCACGGTCGTGATACCACGTTAGTCGCACTTGGCGGCGGCGTGATAGGCGATCTGACCGGTTTTGCGGCAGCCAGCTATCAGCGTGGTGTTCGTTTTATTCAAGTCCCGACAACCCTGTTGTCGCAGGTCGACTCCTCCGTTGGCGGCAAAACCGCCGTAAACCATCCCCTCGGTAAAAACATGATTGGCGCGTTTTACCAACCGGCGTCCGTGGTGGTGGATCTCGATTGTCTGAAAACGCTTCCTGCGCGTGAGCTGGCATCGGGGCTGGCGGAAGTGATCAAATACGGCATCATCCTTGACGGTGAATTTTTCAGTTGGCTGGAAGAAAATCTGGATGCGTTATTGCGTCTGGATGGTCCGGCGATGGCGTACTGTATTCGTCGTTGTTGTGAGCTGAAAGCAGAAGTTGTCGCAGCGGACGAGCGTGAAATGGGCTTACGTGCTTTACTGAATCTGGGACACACGTTTGGCCATGCGATCGAAGCTGAAATGGGTTATGGCAATTGGTTACATGGTGAAGCCGTTGCAGCAGGTATGGTAATGGCTGCTCGTACGTCAGAACGTCTTGGACAGTTTACCTCCGCTGATACGCAGCGCATCATTACGCTGCTGCAGCGAGCGGGCTTGCCGGTCAATGGACCGCGTGAAATGTCCAGCGAGGCTTATCTGCCGCACATGCTGCGAGATAAAAAAGTGTTAGCGGGAGAGATTCGTTTAGTGCTTCCGCTGGCATTAGGGAAGAGTGAAGTGCGCGGCGGAGTGTCGCACGAGGTGGTTCTTAACGCTATTGCTGATTGCCAGCCGGCGTAACAACAAGAAAGGTCTGGCTTGCGTTGCGAAACGTAGGTCTTTTAGCTTCAGGTTATGTGCAAAGTCGTAAGCATTAACCTTTGAGTGGGGTGTTAAATGGATGAATTCAAACCAGAAGACGAGCTGAAACCCGATCCCAGCGATCGTCGTACTGGTCGTTCTCGTCAATCGTCTGAACGCGATAATGAGCCGCAAATCAATTTTGATGATGTTGATCTGGATGCTGACGATCGCCGTCCTGCGCGCGCACGTAAAGAGCGTGTAGAAGAACGGGACATTGAAGAAGAGTATGAATCTGATGACGATGACGTGGATGAAGAGCGTGTAGAACGCCGTCCGCGCAAGCGTAAGAAACCCGCCAGCAAGCCTGCCTCTCGTCAGTATATGATGATGGGTGTCGGTGTCCTGGTGCTGTTGCTGCTGATCATCGGTATCGGTTCTGCGCTGAAAGCCCCCTCATCATCTCCCAGTGAGCAGGCTGGATCTGGCGAGAAGAGCATCGATCTTTCTGGCAACAACGCGACGGATCAGGCGAGCACGACTACGCCTGCAGCAGGCGCTGAGCAGACCGCTGGCAATACCCAGCAGGATGTTTCCCTACCGCCGATTTCCTCTACCCCAACTCAAGGTCAGACACCTGCGGCAACTGAAGGCCAGCAGCGTGTTGAAGTGCAGGGCGATCTGAACAACGCTCTGACGCAACCGCAAGGCCAGGAGCAGGTTAACAATGTAGTGGTTAACTCTACGCTGCCGACCGAACCGGCGACCGTTGCGCCAGTTCGTAATGGTAATGCTGTGCGCCAGACTGCGAAAACGGAAACGACTGAACGCCCTGCTGCGACACACCAGGAACGTAAACAGGCCGTTATTGAGCCGAAGAGCAAACCGCAAACTACGGTGAAAGCGACGCAGACAGAGCCGAAACCTGTTGCTCAGGCAAAACCAACTGCAACTGCGCCGACGACTACAACCAAAGCACCAGTGGTTACCGCTACGCCGAAGGCGACCGTTGAGCCGAAAGCAACCGCGACTACAACGCCTGCGCCAACTGCGACGGCAACAACGTCAACACCTGTTGCTGGTGGAGCGAAAAGTGCAGGAAATGTCGGAGCGTTAAAATCTGCGCCGTCCAGCCATTACACGCTGCAGCTCAGCAGTTCTTCTAACTACGACAACCTTAACGGTTGGGCGAAGAAAGAAAACCTGAAAAACTACGTGGTGTATCAGACGACGCGTAACGGTCAACCGTGGTATGTTCTGGTAACAGGCGTGTATGCGTCTAAAGAAGATGCGAAACGTGCAGTGTCTACGCTACCCGCCGATATTCAGGCGAAAAATCCGTGGGCAAAACCGCTGCACCAGGTTCAGGCCGATTTGAAGTAAGATAGGATATGTTCTGCAATGGTTTGCTGTTTCGCCCAATTGCGGGACAAAGACTAAAGCGCAGGATGCTGTCGGAGCTTTCTCCACAGCCGGAGAAGGTGTAATTAGTTAGTCAGCATGAAAAAAAATCGCGCTTTTTTGAAATGGGCAGGGGGAAAATACCCCCTGCTTGATGATATCAAACGGCATTTACCTCAGGGTGAATGCCTGATTGAACCTTTCGTGGGTGCCGGGTCGGTGTTTCTCAACACCGACTTTTCTCGTTATATTCTTGCCGATATCAACAGCGACCTCATCAGTCTCTATAACATCGTGAAGACACGTACCGATGAGTATGTGCAGGCTTCGCGTGAGCTGTTTATGCCTGAAACCAATCAGGCTGAGGTGTACTATCGGTTCAGAGAAGAATTTAATGCCAGTCAGGATCCGTTCCGCCGCGCAGTGCTGTTCTTGTATCTGAACCGCTTTGGTTACAACGGATTGTGCCGTTATAACCTGCGCGGCGAGTTTAATGTACCGTTTGGTCGTTATAAAAAACCTTACTTCCCGGAAGCCGAGTTGTACCATTTTGCTGAAAAAGCGCAGAATGCGGAGTTCCATTGTCTCTCCTATGAAGAGTGCATGGACCGTGCGGATAGCAACTCTGTGGTCTATTGTGACCCGCCTTATGCACCGCTTTCGGCGACGGCAAATTTCACCGCGTATCATACCAACAGCTTTAGCCCAAAAGAGCAGGCACATCTGGCCGAGATGGCAGAAAAGCTGGTCAGTAAGCAGATCCCGGTGTTAATTTCGAACCATGACACGCCCGATACCCGCGAATGGTACCGATCGGCGAAACATTTTCAGGTCAAAGTGCGGCGCAGCATTAGCAGCAATGGCGGCACGCGTAAAAAGGTGAACGAACTGCTGGCACTGTATAAACCAGGAGTTGTAACGCCTGCGAAGAAATAATTCTCAAGGAGAAGCGGATGAAACAGTATTTGATCGCCCCCTCAATTCTGTCGGCTGATTTTGCCCGCCTGGGTGAGGACACCGCGAGAGCGCTGACTGCCGGTGCCGATGTCGTACACTTCGATGTCATGGACAATCACTACGTACCGAACCTGACCATCGGCCCGATGGTACTGAAATCGCTGCGTAAATATGGCATTACTGCCCCGATTGACGTTCATCTGATGGTGAAACCGGTCGATCGTATTGTCCCGGACTTCGCCGCCGCCGGCGCGAGCATCATTACTTTTCACCCGGAAGCCTCCGAGCATGTCGATCGCACTTTACAGCTGATCAAAGAGCATGGCTGTAAAGCGGGCCTGGTGTTTAACCCGGCAACACCGCTGAGCTATCTGGACTACGTCATGGATAAGCTCGATGTGATCCTGCTGATGTCCGTTAACCCAGGCTTTGGCGGGCAGTCCTTTATCCCACAAACGCTGGATAAGCTGCGCGAAGTGCGTCGTCGTATTGATGAATCTGGCTACGATATCCGCCTCGAAGTGGACGGCGGCGTCAAGGTGAACAACATTGGTGAAATCGCGGCGGCGGGTGCAGATATGTTTGTCGCAGGCTCTGCTATTTTCGACCAACCAGACTACAAAAAAGTCATTGATGAAATGCGCAATGAACTGGCGAAGGTAAGTCATGGATAAGTTTCAGGATATTCGGGGCGTTGCATTTGACCTCGACGGTACGCTGGTCGACAGCGCGCCGGGATTAACCGCAGCGGTGGATATGGCGCTGTATGCGCTGGAACTGCCGATTGCCGGTGAAGAACGCGTTATCACCTGGATTGGCAACGGTGCAGATGTACTGATGGAGCGCGCGCTGGCGTGGTCGCGTCAGGAGCGCGCCACACTACGTAAGACAATGGGTAAACCGCCCGTTGATGATGATATCCCTGCCGAAGAACAGGTGCGTATTTTGCGTAAGCTGTTCGACAGATACTACGGCGATGTCGCAGAAGAGGGGACATTCCTGTTCCCTGATGTTGCCGACACGCTGGGCGCGATGTATGCGAAAGGATTGCCGCTGGGTCTGGTGACCAACAAACCGACCCCGTTTGTCGCGCCATTGCTTGAGGCGTTAGATATCGCCAAATACTTTAGCGTGGTCATCGGTGGTGACGACGTGCAGAATAAAAAACCGCATCCGGATCCGCTACTGCTGGTAGCAAGCAAGCTTGGCATCAAGCCTGAGCAATTGCTCTTCGTAGGGGATTCACGTAATGATATTCAGGCGGCAAAAGCTGCTGGCTGTCCGTCCGTTGGCCTGACTTATGGCTACAACTACGGCGAGTCGATCGCGCTGAGCCAACCCGACGTTATTTACGACCGTATTAATGAACTACTGCCCGTTCTCGGGCTTCCGCATAGCGAAAATCAGGAATCAAAAAATGACTAAGCCCATCGTTTTTAGTGGCGCACAGCCCTCAGGTGAATTGACCATTGGCAACTATATGGGTGCGCTGCGTCAGTGGGTGAGCATGCAGGATGACTACCATTGCATCTACTGCATCGTTGACCAACATGCCATCACCGTTCGTCAGGATGCTCAGCAGCTGCGTAAAGCAACGCTCGATACGCTGGCGCTGTATCTGGCATGCGGTATCGATCCTGAAAAAAGCACCATTTTCGTCCAGTCTCATGTACCGGAACACGCACAGTTAGGTTGGGCGCTGAACTGCTACACCTATTTCGGCGAGCTGAGCCGTATGACCCAGTTCAAAGACAAATCCGCACGCTATGCGGAGAACATCAACGCCGGTCTGTTTGATTATCCGGTGCTGATGGCGGCAGACATCCTGCTGTATCAGACCAACCAGGTACCGGTTGGCGAAGATCAGAAACAGCATCTGGAACTAAGCCGCGATATCGCCCAGCGCTTCAACGCCCTGTATGGCGACATCTTCAAAGTGCCTGAGCCGTTCATTCCTAAATCCGGTGCGCGCGTGATGTCGCTGCTGGAGCCGACGAAGAAAATGTCCAAGTCGGATGACAACCGCAACAACGTGATCGGCCTGCTGGAAGATCCGAAATCCGTGGTTAAGAAAATCAAACGTGCGATGACCGACTCCGAAGAGCCGCCTGTTGTACGCTACGACGTGCAGAATAAAGCGGGTGTTTCCAACCTGCTGGATATCCTCTCTGCCGTTACCGGCCAGAGCATTCCGGAGCTGGAACAGCACTTTGAAGGCAAGATGTATGGTCATCTGAAAGGTGAAGTCGCAGAGGCCGTTTCCGGCATGCTGACCGAGCTTCAGGAGCGTTATCACCGTTTCCGTAACGATGAAGCTTTCCTGCAGCAGGTGATGAAAGATGGCGCGGAAAAAGCCAGCGCACGCGCGTCTGTTACGCTGAAAGCGGTTTACGAAGCGATTGGTTTTGTCGCCAAGCCGTAATGCGCTCTGCGTTGCTGAAGAAACCGGGTTCTACCCGGTTTTTTTTCGCCTGTTCGCTGGTGAATCTCAAAAAATATGAAGCGCCTCGCCGTTTGCATATTTCCTTATATCAATCAATTTAATGAAGATATAAATATTCAATTTACTGAGAATATAAAATGCGTCGGATATTTATCAAGAGAGAGGAGGGACTGACAACCCTGGCCCGCTACTTGCTCGGCGAGAAGTGCGGTAACGTGTGAATGAGCATTTAACCTATAAATATAAAAACCGGGGATTTCCCGGTTTTTTTGTATTTGCGCAATCGCTTCTGTTACAGATCTGCAGCCGGGCCACAGCCACCAATAATTTTAGAAATAGAAATTGCCGGATGCAGGAAGTAATCGTAGGTGCAGTTATCTTTTTTGTTATCGACATGACCAGTACACGCGGTCAGCGTAGCCAGAACACCAGCAACGATAGTGATTTTTGCAAATTTCAGCATGTTAAAATCCTTGTAAGATATCTATTTTTAAATGGATGAAATCCATTTCTCGGCGGTTAAGATATCAACTAAAATAAACTTAAAGTAGTCCGGATTAGGACATAACAAGTTTTATATAAAATATGCTTTCAATAAATTTAAATGTTTTAAAAATACATTTAATTAATGATTGACGGTCGGGCTACTGAGACGAGTATATAGCGTGTATCGGTTTTTGATTTATTTCTATCGGAAGATAAATAAATGCCCTGAATATGAACTGTCCAACTTTATGGGGGCAGTCCAACATCAGGGCATTTTTCAGCGTTAAATTAATGGTTCGAGAACCAGTTCAGCTTATCGCGTAGTCCAACCACGCGGCCGACGATAATCAGCGCCGGGCTTTCAACCTGCTGCGCCAGTTCGCCGAGTTGCGAAAGCACCCCGTTAACAACGCGTTGCTTCACGGAGGTACCGTTTTCTACCAGCGCGACAGACATATCGGGTTGCATGCCAAATTCGATCAGTTTTTCCTGGATAGTCGCCGCCTGATTGAGGCCCATGTAGAACACCAGCGTCTGTTTCTCTGCCGCCAGGTTTTCCCAGTCCAGCTCGCCGCCGGTTTTCAGGTGCCCGGTGACCAGACGTACACTCTGGGCGTAATCACGATGGGTCAGTGGAATGCCGGAATAGGCGGAACAACCGGATGCTGCGGTAATACCTGGCACAACGGAGAATGGAATACCGGCATGGCACAGGGTTTCCAGCTCTTCGCCACCACGGCCAAAGATGAACGGGTCGCCACCTTTCAGGCGCACGACGCGTTTGCCCTGTTGCGCTTCACGCAGCAGGATCTGGTTAATTTCTTCCTGCGGTACACAGTGGTAGCCCGCGCGTTTACCGACGAACACCCGGTCGGCATCGCGGCGTACAAGGTTCATGATGTCGTCGGATACCAGACGGTCATAAACCACGACATCCGCTTGCTGGATCTGCTGTAGACCTTTCAGCGTCAGCAGCCCGGCATCGCCAGGACCGGCGCCAACCAGCACTACTTCGCCTCGATGGTCCAACGGTTCACTGAGCAACTGCTCGGTGGTTTCCTCGACGGCTTTCTGGTCACTGTTCGCCAGCGACTGCGCCAGGCGGTCATTCACGAACAATTTTTCCCAGAAGCGGCGACGTTCACCCATGCTGGCAAACTGTTCTTTCACTCGGGCGCGTAACTTGCCTGCATATTGCGCGACCTGGCCCAGATGCTGAGGCAGCACAGATTCAAGTCTTTCACGTAGCAGACGGGCAAGCACCGGCGATGTACCGCCGGAGGAGACCGCCACCATCAGCGGCGAGCGGTCGATAATGGAGGGCATGATAAAACTGGCTGCTTTTGGCGCATCGACCACGTTGCAGAAAATACGACGTGATTCTGCGGCGGTGCTGACGCTTTGGTTGACGGCATCGTCATCGGTGGCGGCAATAGCCAGCCAGCAGGTGTCGAGCAGGGACTCGTCGAACGGTCCCTCAACCAGCGTCAGCATGCCTTCATCTGCCCATACGGTGAACTGCGGAATAAACGCCAGCGCATTAACCGTTATACGGGCGCCCGCTTCCAGCAGTAACCGCGCTTTGCGTTCTGCGACATCACCACCGCCGACGATCAAGCAGTCGCGGTCACGTAGTTGACAAAATATAGGCAAATGATCCACGACATTACCCCTTAATTATTGGCAGTAGCCTCTGGCTGGTTGATTTTTGCCGGAACAGGACGCTCCGATTTTGGCGTAGCATACCAATAACCCAATCCCATGAATACGACACCGGACAAAGTATTACCGAGTGTCACCCACAACAGGTTATGACCAATTCCTGACAGGGTATAGGCTTCGCTGTGGTGACCGAACCAGGAGAGGGCAAACAGCGTCATGTTGGCAACCGAGTGCTCGTAACCGGAAGCGATAAACGCCAGCAGACACCACCAGATAGCGAGGAATTTTGCTGCGCCCTCGGTACGAATTGCCATCCAGATTGCCAGACAAACCAACCAGTTACACAGTGCGCCTTTAAAGAACAGCACCGTTGCAGGCGCGGTAGTTTTCGCCAACGCCACCGAATGGACGATGCTGGTATCGACCGGCAGCAGGCTACCGCCGCCCCAACTGTAAAGCAGAGCGACAAACACGGATCCGACCAGATTACCCAGCCAGGTTTGCGGCAGAATAGCCCACATCTGACCGTGACTGATGGTGCCCGCTTTGACGCCGAGCGTCAGGAACATGGTGTGACCGGTAAACAGTTCCGAACCGGCAATAATGACCAGCGTTAAAGCGATACCAAAGGTTGCACCCATTACCAGAGGACGAACGGACGGGTCGAGCAGATTACCGAGGGTGAAAATAAGAATGATGCCGAGACCGACGTAGGCCCCCGCCATTGCCGAACTGACCCAGAATCCGAGCGGGTTATTAGCCGAGAGGCGTGCGATGCGCGCAGCGTTAGCCGCACACTTATTAATAGTGTCTGTGAACATGTGTTGATTATCCTTGAAGTACAAACAATAAAAAGAAATCGTAACCGTAGGCCGGATAGCGCTACGCTTATCAGGCCTACAAATAAAAGACCTACAAATACGTCAAAAAAGGGGAGGCGTTGCGCCTCCCAAAAATTTATTAACCGCGCAGTTGCACCGTGCCGTCTTTCACTCGGGCTTCGTAATGTTTCACGGAGAACTGTTCGTCTTCCATGCACAGACCGTCGCTTAAGCGAAAGCGTTGTTTTTTCAGCGGGCTGGCGACCCACAATTCGCCCTGATGTTCAGCAATCAGCCCACGAGAAAGCACGCTGGACTCGAAGAACGGGTCGATGTTGCTGATCGCAAACACCTGGTCGCTGTGATACGGGCGGAAAATCGCAACTTGCTCGCTACCTAACAGGGCGCAGACGCCTGTTGCAGGCAGAATGTCATCGATTTTGCAGATGTTTTTCCACTGGCTCATGCGTTTTCCTCCACCAGAGTCACCGGGATACGCTCATAGGGCGTGGCCGGACGATGTTGTTCACGTTCAGGCACAACCTGGACATTCGGATCGCGTTGATCGCTGTTGATAAAGTGTTTGAAGCGAACCTGTGCGGATGGGGTGTTAACCGTCTCTGTCCACTCGCAGACCACCGCTTCACGCAGACGGGCCATCTCTTCTTCCAGGTGCTGGTTCAGCCCCAGTTTGTCGTCGATGATGACCGATTTCAGATATTCGATACCGCCTTCCAGGTTGTCTAACCATGGTGCGGTTCGGGTCAGTTTGTCAGCGGTACGGATGTAGAACATCATGAAACGATCAAGGTATTTGAGCAGCGTTTCGCGGTCGATATCCGCTGCCAGCAGGTCTGCATGACGAGGTTTCATCCCGCCGTTACCGCAAACGTACAAGTTCCAGCCTTTCTCAGTGGCGATGATACCCACGTCTTTGCCCTGAGCTTCCGCACATTCACGGGTACAGCCGGAGACGCCGAATTTCATTTTGTGCGGGGTACGAATGCCCTTGTAGCGGTTTTCCAGCTCCACGCCGAATCCGACGCTATCGCCGACGCCATAACGGCACCAGGTACTGCCTACGCAGGTTTTCGCCATACGCAGGGCTTTGGCGTATGCGTGACCGGTTTCAAAGCCCGCTTCAATCAGCTGACGCCAGATTTCCGGCAGGTCATCTTTTTGCGCGCCGAACAGGCCGATACGCTGAGAACCGGTGATTTTGGTATACAGGTTAAATTCACGCGCGATACGGCCCACAGCCACCAGGCCTTCAGGAGTTATTTCTCCGCCCGCGGAGCGCGGGATCACGGAGTAGGTACCGTCTTTCTGGATGTTCGCCAGGAAGTTGTCGTTAGTGTCCTGCAGCGGCGTGTGCTGTGGTTTGAGGATGTACTCATTCCAGCAGGAGGCCAAAAGGGAACCTACGGTTGGTTTACACACTTCACAGCCGTAGCCTTTCCCGTGTTTTGCCAGCAGCTCTTCGAAGGTTTTAATTCCTTCTACACGGATCAGATGGAACAGTTCCTGACGCGAGTACGGGAAGTGTTCACACAGGTTGTTGTTAACTTCGATCCCCTGTTTCGCCAGTTCAGCGTTCAGGACCTGCGTTACCAACGGGATACACCCGCCGCAGCCGGTACCAGCTTTGGTTTCAGCTTTCAGCGCCGCAACGGTGTGGCAGCCTTTGTTGATAGCGGCGATCAGCATGCCTTTGGTGACGTCGAAGCAGGAGCAAATCTGCGCGCTGTCCGGCAGTTTATCGACACCGATAGACGGCTTACCGCTGCCCGCGTGAGCTGGCAGAATCAGTGAGTCTGGGTTTTCCGGCAGTTCGATGGCGTTCAGCACCAGCTGCAGCAGGTTGCCGTAATCGCTGGTGTCACCGACTAAAACCGCCCCGAGCAGGGTTTTGTTATCTTCGCTAACGATGAGGCGTTTGTAGACTTCTTTGCTTTCGTCGAGATAGACGTAGCTACGGGCGCCCGGCGTGCGCGCATGCGCGTCGCCAATCCCGCCGACGTCAACACCAAGCAGCTTCAGCTTGGCGCTCAGATCCGCGCCTTCAAAGGCATTTTCGGTTTCGAGAATATGGTCAACGGCAACCTGCGCCATTTTGTAGCCTGGAGCGACCAGACCATACACGCGGTTGTTCCAGCTGGCGCATTCGCCGATGGCATAGATGTCCGGATCAGAAGTCTGGCAGGTATCGTTAATCACAATACCACCGCGCGGCGCAACGTCGAGACCGCATTGGGTGGCCAGTTTGTCGCGTGGGCGAATACCGGTAGAAAAGACGATGAAATCGACTTCCAGTTCGCTACCGTCGGCAAAATGCATGGTTTTGCGCGCTTCGGTGCCTTCCTGGACGATCTCTTTAGTGTTTTTGCTGGTGTGCACACGCACGCCCATGCTTTCAATTTTGCGACGTAACTGCTCGCCACCCATGTGATCCAGTTGTTCGGCCATCAGCATTGGGGCAAATTCAATCACGTGGGTTTCAACACCGAGGCTTTTCAGCGCCCCGGCGGCTTCCAGGCCCAGCAGG
This sequence comes from Citrobacter sp. RHBSTW-00017, assembly GCF_013797615.1. Taxonomy (NCBI): domain Bacteria; kingdom Pseudomonadati; phylum Pseudomonadota; class Gammaproteobacteria; order Enterobacterales; family Enterobacteriaceae; genus Citrobacter; species Citrobacter sp. RHBSTW-00017. Next base: position 393,747 of record NZ_CP056899.1, read on the forward strand.
CCACCGCCGACGACGGCACCGCGTTTGCTACGGCGCGCGCAAGACTCAATGGCGTTGAGGTCTTCGATGGTGCGGTAAACGAAGCAGTCTTGGGTTTCCGAACCTTTAATCGGTGGGATCCACGGATAAGAGCCTGTCGCCATGATCAGCTTATCGTAATAGACCGTACGACCCGCGCTGGAGTGGATCACCTTCTCCTGGCGGTTGATGGTGATTGCGCGCTCGCCCACTAACACCTTAACGCCATGCTTCTCGTAGAATCCTTCACGCACCAGAGAAAGTTCTTCGGCGGTGTGGTGGGAGAAGTAGGACGACAGGTGGACTCGGTCGTACGCTTTGCGGGGTTCTTCACAGAAGACGGTAATATCAAAATTGGCAGCGTCGGATTTATCAAGAAGATCCTCAATAAAGCGATGGCCGACCATACCATTACCGATAATAGCGAGTCTGACTTTGCTCATTTTTGCCTCGATTTCTTTTCTATTACTGCCTACCTTAACGATTCAGCAACCCCGCTTATTGATGCAAATCAAATTCGCCTTTATATACTCCTTAAGAGGTATATAGCTGATTTAACTGCATTTTTATAAGTTACGGAATTAACAGGCTTTTCATGTTTGTATAAATAGCGTACAAATTGAGGGGTTTTTGTAAGAATTGGCCTACATCACGAGTGGAAGAAGAGGGCGCGGGAATAGGCCGGAGGGCATCTGCGCCTTATCCGGCCTACGAACAGCTTGTCTTGTAGGCCGGATAAGATACGTTAGCATCGCCATCCGGCACTCAGATTAATGCGTTGCGGGTGCGTTATGCTGGCGATGACGCGTGACGAACCCAAGAATAAAGCACATCACGAATACGACCGCATACAAGCCGTTAGCCGTCTGCAATGCCGCCAGCGGACCGCTGTGCGCCACGATAGGGCCAGTGACCACGAAGGTGAGCATAGTACCGATGGTGCCACAGGTCAGAACGAAGTTAACCAGTTTAGGTGATGCGACCTTCGTCTGCTGGGAGCCGAGGGTAATGATGGTGGTATAAATCGCGCTGGAGAAGAAGCCCAACGTCAGAATGAACCACGGCATATGCTCCGGCGTACCGGTGATAAACAGATACATCAGGACGGTAGCCACACCCGCCAGTACGGTCAGGATGCGCTGCAAATCGAAGAAACGCAGGATAAAGCTAAATGCCCACATGCCAACCATGTAAGACATCCAGAAGTCACTGACCAGTTTACCTGCGTCGTTCAGGCTCATGCCCAGACTTTTGGCGTATTCCGGCACCCAGGAGATAAAGCCCAACTGACCGAGGATGTAGCACAGCGCGGCGATCGCCAGGAACAGCACGCCAATGCCCCATTTTTCTTTTACCACAGGCGCGTCCGGTTGCTGCGCGTGTTTACCCAGCGCCGGGAATTCGCAACCGAAGGTCAGCAGGAAAATGGCGACGTATACCAGGCCGATGCAGGCATAAACCCAATACCATTCGATGCTGCGCGCTAACAGGAATGCTGCCACCATCGGAAAAATCATGCCGGCCATGCTGAAGAAGGAGTCAGTAAACAGCAGGCGGGAACCGCGCTGGCGACCTTCGTACATCTGAGTCACCAGGAACGTACCAATCGACATGGTGATACCGCTCACCAGACCCAGTACAAACATGGCGGCTGAGAACAAGGCCAGGCTATGGCTGAGCATCAGTCCGGCGACCGCCAGAACCATCAGGATAAAGCCAAAGCGCAACTGGGTTTTCAGTGGCACAATTTCCATCAGCCATGCATTCAGAAAAATAGAGATCAGAATGCCGGCATTCAGAAAGGTGAAGGTGTTACTCATACTGGAAACGGGCAAATGGAAGTAATCTGCGATGTTTCCCATCACCATCCCGGTGACAATTACCAACGCGCCTGTCAGGGCGTAGGAGAGAAAGCTAATCCATGTGAGCTTGATGCGATTGCTGTTAGTCATGACTGGCCTGTATAGAAGTGTTAGGCGCATTGACTGCGCCGTGAGCGGGCAGATTTTAGGCGCTTTAGTGATGCATTTAAATGTTTATTGGTAATTACTTGCTACGTTACATTTTTTTATGTGATCTAGATCGCATTGAATCTTGAGGCTATAAGGTTACATTTGTTTCAAGTACGTAAAATTAAGTAAAGGGATGGCCTTGTTCTTGAAGGCTCTTTAGAATCAATTCACTTGCTTCATTTCTGCTCTTGTTAAGGAATTCTCATGCTCAAATCGACTCTGGCGGCTGTTGCAGCTGTTCTCGCTCTTTCTGCTCTTTCTCCCGCAGCACTGGCAGCAAAAGGTGACCCGCATGTCCTGCTGACAACCTCTGCCGGTAACATTGAGCTGGAGCTGAACAGTCAGAAAGCCCCAGTTTCAGTGCAAAACTTTGTCGATTATGTCAACAGCGGTTTCTATAACAACACCACGTTCCACCGCGTGATCCCTGGCTTCATGGTGCAGGGCGGCGGTTTTACCGAGCAGATGCAGCAGAAGAAACCTAACCCGCCAATCAAGAATGAAGCTGATAACGGACTGCGTAATACCCGCGGCACGATTGCCATGGCGCGTACAGCAGATAAAGACAGCGCGACCAGCCAGTTCTTTATCAATATTGCAGACAATGCGTTCCTCGATCACGGCCAGCGCGACTTTGGGTACGCGGTCTTCGGTAAAGTTGTGAAAGGTATGGATGTCGCGGATAAGATCTCTCAGGTGCAGACCCATGATGTTGGTCCTTACCAGAATGTCCCGTCAAAACCGATTGTTATCCTGTCTGCCAAAGTCCTGCCGTAAACGTCTTTTACGCGGGCAGTTCCTGTCCGCGTTCTTTCCCTTCTCTGCGTAACCTGAAATTGCCGCTTATACTTGTGGCAAGTGTCGGCTCATTCAGGGAGGTCACGTGAAAAAACTCACCGATAAACAAAAGTCCAGACTCTGGGAACAACGGCGAAATGCCAATTTCCAGGCCAGTCGGCGGCTGGAAGGCGTGGATATTCCACGGGTGACTCTGAGCACGGAAGACGCCCTGGCGCGTCTTGAAGAGTTGAGGGGGCACTATGAGCGATAAATTCGGTGATGGACGCGATCCCTATTTGTATCCGGGCCTGAATGTCATGCGTAACCGTCTGGGGATTCATCAGGCGCAGCGCCTGGCGCAGGCGGCGTATGAACTGACGGCGCTGCGTGCGGCCACTATCGAATTAGGCCCGCTTAAACGGGGCTTGCCGCATCTGTGCGCCATTCATCGCCAACTGTATCGGGATATTTTTGACTGGGCGGGACATCTGCGAGAAGTGGATATTTACCAGGGCGAGACCCGCTTTTGCCATTTCGCTTATATCGAGAAAGAGGGCAATGCGCTGATGCAGGACCTGGAAGACGAGTCCTGGTTGGTGGGGTTACCGGAAGATAAGTTTGTGGATCGTCTTGCGCACTATTATTGCGAAATCAACGTGCTGCATCCGTTTCGTATTGGCAGCGGTCTGGCACAGCGAATTTTTTTCGAACAGTTAGCGATTCATGCCGGGTATATATTGAGCTGGGATGACATTCCGGTTGAGGAGTGGAACCTGGCTAATCAGAGTGGGGCGATGGGTGACCTGTCTGCGCTTCGGGCGATATTTCGTAAAGTGGTAAGCGAAGCCCCGGAAACTGAGTAGAATAGCGCGGTTCTTATGTACCGGAGCCGCCATGATCCTGCTTATCGATAACTATGATTCTTTTACCTGGAACCTGTACCAATACTTCTGCGAACTGGGCGCTGATGTCCTTGTCAGGCGCAACGACGAACTGACGCTGGCGCAAATCGACGCGCTAAGCCCGCAAAAAATCGTAATATCCCCAGGCCCCTGCACGCCGGATGACGCTGGGATCTCATTGGATGTTATTCGTCATTTCGCGGGCAAGACGCCCCTGCTGGGTGTTTGTCTGGGACATCAGGCTATGGCGCAGGCCTTTGGCGCGACAGTGGTTCGGGCAGCTAAAGTGATGCACGGTAAAACCTCGCCAATTACGCATAACGGGCAGGGTGTTTTTCAGGGGCTCGCCAACCCATTAACGGTGACGCGCTACCATTCTCTGGTGGTTGCCCCCGCGACGCTTCCTGACTGCTTTGAGGTGACAGCCTGGAGTGAAACGCAGGAGATTATGGGCATTCGTCACCGCGAGTGGGATATGGAAGGGGTGCAGTTTCACCCGGAGAGTATTCTCAGCGAACAGGGGCATCAACTGCTGGCTAATTTCCTCAACCGGTGATTTGTGGTTGCTATTCAGTGATTTTTTATTCATATTTTGTGATTATAATTTCACTAACATTTCTGCTTAACAGGGTGGCAATGACATGGCAACTGAACAAACTGCAATTACGCGCGCGACATTCGATGAAGTGATTCTGCCGATTTATGCACCGGCTGAGTTTATCCCGGTAAAAGGGAAAGGGAGTCGAGTCTGGGATCAACAGGGCAAAGAGTATGTTGATTTCGCGGGCGGCATTGCAGTTACTGCACTAGGGCATTGCCATCCGGCCCTGGTGGAGGCGTTAAAAACCCAGGGTGAAACCCTGTGGCATACCAGCAACGTTTTCACCAACGAACCGGCGTTGCGCCTGGGTCGTAAAATCATTGATGCGACCTTCGCCGAGCGCGTGCTGTTCATGAACTCGGGTACCGAAGCTAACGAAACCGCCTTTAAGCTGGCGCGCCACTATGCCTGCGTGCGCCATAGCCCGTTCAAAACCAAAATCATTGCCTTCCATAATGCGTTTCACGGCCGTTCGCTGTTTACAGTGTCCGTCGGCGGGCAGCCGAAATATTCTGACGGTTTTGGACCAAAACCAGCGGATATCATCCATGTACCGTTTAACGATCTGCATGCGGTCAAAGCGGTGATGGACGATCACACCTGTGCGGTGGTGGTTGAGCCTATTCAGGGGGAAGGTGGCGTCACTGCGGCAACGCCGGAATTCCTGCAAGGTTTGCGTGAACTTTGCGACCAACACCAGGCGCTATTGGTATTGGATGAAGTGCAGAGCGGGATGGGCCGTACCGGCGATCTGTTTGCCTATATGCACTACGGCGTGACGCCGGATATCCTCACCAGCGCGAAGGCTCTCGGCGGCGGCTTCCCGGTGAGCGCGGTGCTGACCACCCAAGAGATTGCCTCCGCATTTCATGTGGGTTCGCACGGTTCCACTTATGGTGGCAATCCGCTGGCCTGCGCAGTTGCGGGGGCCGCGTTTGATATCATCAACACGCCGGAAGTGTTAGAAGGTATTCAGGCTAAACGTCAGGCGTTTGTCCAACATTTGCACAAAATTGATCAACAGTTCGACATTTTCAGCGAGATTCGCGGGATGGGGCTGCTGATTGGCGCCGAGCTGAAGCCGCAGTTTAAAGGCCGGGCGCGCGATTTCCTGTATGCCGCCGCGCACGAAGGGGTGATGGTACTCAACGCCGGACCGGACGTGATGCGTTTCGCGCCGTCGCTGGTAGTTGAGCAGGCGGATATCGATGAAGGGATGCAGCGTTTCGCACAGGCGGTAGCGAAAGTCGTTGCCTGATTACCTGTTGCCGGATAAGCACAGCGCATCCGGCAGTCGATCTTAACCTTTCATGTCCCGCAGACGGCGGCTCAGCCAGATTCCGTGGTGCGGTCGCTGACGCCATGCTACCGACGAAATGGTGTGCATGGTGTTCAGATGCCCCAGTATCCGTTGCAGATGCTGCTCAAGGGTGCTTAACGGACCGTGGGACAGCATCTCTGGCGCTTCGAGAATATTCACATCGCCTGAGCTTCCCGGTCCGTCATATTCCAGCCGCTGCTGACAGCGCTGGAGCGCAATTTCACAGGATTCCAGATACCGCTGCGCTAAATCCGGCGTCAGCATTGTATGTTCCCTTGCCAGTGTGGTCATCGCGTTGATGTGCTCGACGATGAACTGGCTATGCGTGACCCACAGTTTCATGTCCGCCAGGTAGTGCGAGTTGAATCCTGGCTCCTGCATCGCCTGGTTCAGTGAGTTGAACAACGTGTTATGCGCCTGATTGACCCGCATGCGTTGATACGCCAGCGGCGTGGCCTGCGGATCGTTGCTGAGGATCAGGCGAATGGCCTCCTGATCGGCTTCTAACGCATCATGGGCGTTCTTACGCAGCAGGCCGCTCTGCCACTGCGGCCACAGCCAGAGGGTACCGCCAAAGGCGATTAAGCAGCCAATAACCGTATCGACAAACCGCGGCACGATAAACTGCTCTCCGTTCAGCGTCAGCAGTTGCAGGGTGTATACCGCCGTGACCGTAAAGCCGACGGTAGCCCAGCCGTAGTTTTTGCGCATGATCAGATAGCTACCCAGGGTAATCAGCAGCATGCCTGCCAGCGTGTAACCTTCCTGAATATGAAAGTGCAGGGTGACCCCGGCAATGACCAGTCCAACGAGCGTTCCTGCTGAACGGTGTAAAATACGCACCCGGGTTGCTCCGTAGCCATTTTGCGTGACGAACAGGATCGTCATCAAAATCCAGTAAGGCTTTGGCAGGTGTAAAGCGCTGCCCATCAGGCTGGCGATACTCAGCATGACACTGATGCGTCCGGCATTACGCAGCGCCGGTGATTTCAACGACAGATAGTTTTTCAGGGCCGGGATCAGCGGCAACCGACGCTGCTTGTCCGCCATTAAATCTCGGGCGTACAGCGGTCGCTGGGTGCGTAGCACGCGGGCAATACGGCTGAAGTGCCAGTAGCAAAATTGTCCCACCGGATTGTCCGGATGCTGGTTGGCGATTTTCTCCAGCGTGCCAATCTGCTTGTCCATCGAAAAACGGGTCGGCAAGCGGTGATACAAAATATCATCGGCCAGTACCCGAAGGCGTTCGGCGACGGTGCGCGCATTCCAGCGAATCACCTGTTCGGCGTGGCTACGTTCGACCAGCTTTTGCACCTCTTCCGGCTGGTGGAGGCTGACGGAAATATGCTCCTGCAAGTCCAGTGCCTCCTGAAAGGCACGCAGCAGGCGCTTGTAATCGTTGTTGCGATGCGCCGACAGCATATGCATTTGCTGGTAGCACTGGGTAATCAGATCCACCGCTTTCTGCTGGCGAACCAGCAGGGGAGGCAGCGCTTTTTCCGGATCGGCATGCTGGGTCAGCAGGCTGTACTTGGCCTCACAGTAATCGGCTAATTCACGGTACAACAAGCTGAGCGATTCACGGAGCGGCTGCTCGCGCCACATCCAGAACCAGAACCAGTTGAACAGGCCGTACCATAACGTGCCCAGCGCATAGATCAGCAACGGTTCCCAGACGGGCATGTTCCCGACCAGGCTTAGCGTGAAAATCGCGGCGATAAGTGAGGCCGGTAACAGTCGGGCATGCAGAGGGCTTAGCTCGGCGGTTACGCCAAGAATCAGCGTCAGTCCGGTGAGGATAAGCGGCAGCGGTATGGCCTGTGCCAGCAGCAACTGCATGATCAGACTGCAACCGGCAAACAAAGACGCGCCAATAGCTAAACGTTTGAAAAAGCGCTTGTGCGGGGTATCAAGGCCGGCAATGTTGCAACAGGCAGGGACCAGGGAGAAGAGGAGTCCCAGATGAAGCTGACCGATGATCAGACCAACAGCCACAGGTAAACATAGCACCAGCGTCTGCCGTAGTGCGTAGTTGATCTCTGGATGGTATATCAGTCTTCGCCACATCGGTGTAAACAAAAGTGGCGCATCACTGAGTAACGCGCCACTTCGATGGGGTTAACGGGTGCCGTAGACGACGATGGTCTTACCGTGTGCGGAGATCAGGTTTTGATCTTCCAGCATCTTCAGAATACGACCAACGGTCTCACGGGAGCAGCCAACGATCTGGCCGATTTCCTGACGGGTGATTTTAATCTGCATGCCGTCCGGGTGGGTCATCGCATCAGGCTGTTTCGCCAGATTCAGCAGAGTCTGCGCGATACGACCCGTTACGTCGAGGAAGGCTAGGTTGCCGACTTTTTCAGACGTGACCTGCAGGCGACGAGCCATCTGTGAAGACAGGCGCATCAGAATATCCGGGTTGACCTGGATTAATTGGCGAAATTTTTTGTATGAAATTTCAGCGACTTCACATGCGGTTTTGGCACGTACCCAGGCGCTACGTTCCTGACCTTCTTCGAAGAGGCCTAATTCACCAATAAAATCGCCCTGATTCAGATAAGAAAGGATCATTTCTTTCCCTTCTTCATCTTTGATCAGCACTGCCACTGAGCCTTTAACGATGTAATACAACGTTTCCGCTTTTTCACCCTGGTGAATCAGCGTGCTCTTCGATGGGTACTTATGAATATGGCAATGAGACAAGAACCATTCGAGAGTCGGGTCTGTTTGCGGTTTGCCAAGCACCATGCGCGGTTATCCTCTGTTATAAGCTGTCTCCAGAGCCAGAAAACGACGCTGCCTCTGGGTTTGCAAAAATATGCTTCCCGCTACCTGGGAAAGGGGCTGTCAAAAATTAACTGCAGCCTGTAATGTGATGTCCTCTGCATACATGCAGTACGTCAATGTATTACTGTAGCATCCTGACTGTTTTAGCATAGCTTTCGCCGTGTGTCTCCTGGTGTCTCGCTTCAGCATGACGCAGGTCGCCTTCCGTTGCGAGAATTGTTATGTACGCGTAATCTGTCAGGAAAATTGAAACATTGGAGTTACGAAATATGCAAGCGCGTGTAAAGTGGGTTGAGGGGTTAACCTTCCTCGGTGAGTCCGCCTCTGGTCACCAAATTTTGATGGACGGTAACTCCGGTGATAAAGCGCCGAGCCCGATGGAAATGGTATTAATGGCTGCGGGCGGTTGCAGCGCAATTGATGTGGTTTCGATCCTGCAAAAAGGTCGTCAGGATGTGACCAACTGCGAAGTGAAACTGACCTCAGAGCGTCGTGATGAAGCGCCGCGCCTGTTTACCCACATTAACCTGCATTTCATCGTAACGGGTAACGATCTGAAAGATGCGTCCGTTTCGCGCGCAGTCGATCTCTCTGCGGAAAAATATTGCTCTGTGGCGCTGATGCTGGAAAAGGCGGTGAACATTACCCACTCCTATGAAGTGGTTGCTGCTTCGTGATGTCATGCCTGATGGCGTTTCACTTATCAGGCCTACAGGATATAAACGCGTAGGCCGGATAAGGCATCAGCCGCCATCCGGCAAAATAACACCTTACTCTATCTTTTTGCCTTCCATCAGTCGCTGGACCAGCGGCAGCATAATCAATTCCATCGCCAGACCCATTTTCCCGCCCGGAACAACCAACGTATTGATATGGGAAATGAATGATCCCTGCAGCATGGCCAGTAGCCACGGGAAGTCGATCCCTTCCAGGTTCCGAAAATGAATCACGACAAAGCTTTCATCCAGGGATGGAATACTTTTGGCGGCAAAGGGGTTGGAGGTATCAACGGTCGGTACGCGCTGGAAGTTAATGTGCGTACGGGAAAACTGCGGCGTAATGTAATTGATGTAATCGTCCATTGAGCGCACCACCGAGTCCATCACCGCTTCGCGCGAGTGTCCCCGCTCGCTGGTATCGCGGGTCAGCTTCTGAATCCATTCCAGGTTCACGATCGGCACTACGCCAACCAGCAGATCGACATGCCGGGCCACGTTTTGCTGTGGGGTTACGACGCCGCCGTGCAGTCCTTCATAGAACAGGACATCCGTCGGTTCAGGCAGCGGCTGCCAGGGCGTAAATGTACCCGGAACCTGATTCCACGGTACGGCCTCATCGTAGGTGTGCAGATATTTTCGCGACTGACCTTTGCCCGTCTGGCCGTATTCGATGAAGGTTTGCTCCAGCAGACCGAAGTCATTAGCTTCGGGGCCGAAATAGCTGATATGCCGCCCGGCATCGCGCGCTTTGCGAATCGCCATGTCCATTTCCGGACGGGTATAACGATGAAAACTGTCACCTTCCACCTCGGCGGCGCGCAGATTTAACTGCGCGAAAATTTTACGAAACGCGAGGCTGGTGGTGGTGGTCCCCGCGCCGCTGGACCCTGTTACCGCAATCACCGGATGTTTGGCAGACATAACAACTCCATGAATAGGTTGAATTTTTATTATAGTCGGCCGTCGGTTACGGATTACTCGTGAATCTGCTTCCTCGGCATAATGTTGACCGTTTCATGCAGTTCGGACCATACCAGCACGGCTTCACCAGATTGTAGTTGGCGTTTGACGTCGGCGACTTTTTGTTCGAGCGAGCGTTCATGTTCACCATAATCGGTGCCTTCGCGCAAGACAAAGCTTTCAATCAGATTGTCCAGTGCGTCCGGGGAGATATCTTGCCAGGGGATGATCATGATGATGCCTCCAGATACGTTGTCAGCCAGTCCGGGATTCTGGATTCCAGCCACATCTCAGGACGGCGTACCGTGCCGCCAATGAATCCGACGTGGCCGCCGTGTTCCGTCAGTTGATACTCTACCTGTGAGGGCAGATTTTCCGGTTTAGGGATCACGTGATGATCCATAAACGGATCGTCTTTGGCATGGATAATCAGCGTGGGTTTGGCGATCTGGTTGAGCAACGGCATAGCGCTACACTGACGGTAATAGTCTATAGCATCGGCGAAACCGTGGATTTTGGCGGTGATCAGATCGTCAAAATCGCGAATGCGACGCAGAGATTTCAACTGGCCCAGACTCACCGGCAGCGATCCTGGATACGCCTCTAGCTTACGCGAGGCATTGGCTTTCAACAGGTTTAGCAGGTAGCGCTGATAGACCCGGGAGAATCCCTTGTCCATATGGTAACTACAGGCTTCCAGCACGAAAGGCGCGGAAACGATAACCGCGGCATCAATTGGAATCTCAGTACCTTCTTTTGCCAGCAGGCAGGCCAGCATGTTTCCACCGAGCGAATAGCCTACCGCCGCGGTCGGCACGCGACCGAACTCACGTGCCAGCCAGTGTAAAAACCAGGTGCCATCTTCTGTTTCACCGGAGTGATAAATACGGTTCAGACGATTGGGTTCGCCGCTGCAGCCGCGAAAATGCATCACCACGCCCAGCCAGCCGCGCTTTTGCGCTGCTTCAATCAGGCCATGTGCGTACGGGCTGTTCAGACTGCCTTCCAGACCGTGAAAAACCACCAGGCGCGGTTTGTGTTTCGCCTGTTGCGGATCTTCACTCCATGCCAGATCGACAAAATCACCGTCGGGCAATTCCAGACGCTGCCAGTGGGCGTCAAACTTCACCTTGCGGCGAATTAAACGCGGCAGCATCGTCTGCAGATGGCGGTTACTGATACCGCGCATCGGACGGAATTCTCGTGAATCGTCGGTAGGTGGAGTTATTTCTGTGGACGTGATTTCAACCATAACACCAGAGCAATTAATAATCGGAAAGAATAACTATACCGCGCACAGCGCGTGCGGGTTAGCCAATATGTGATTTTGTCGCGAGTCAGTCAGCAGGCAATCATCGGCTATAGTGCCGGATGGCGGCTTCGCCTTATCCGGCACTCATGATTACTTGGCCTGCATCTGCTCAAGCTGTTCCTGAGCCTCCAGCCAGGCCATCTCGCACTCTTCCAGTCCGGATTTCGCACTGGCCTGCTGCTGCAAGCATGCTGTGAGTTCGGCTTTGCGGCTTTGGTCGTACAGTTCGCTATCGCCGAGTTTTTCTTCCGCCTGCGCCAGCTGTGCGTGCAGTTTCTCCATCTCTTTTTCCAGACGGGTAATCTCTTTACGTAGCGGTTGCGTCAGGGTGCGTAGTTCAGCTTCGCGACGCTTCTGGTCTTTACGTGCTTGGGCGCTGTTAACGCTCTCTTTTACCGGTTCGTCGCTCTGGTTTTCCTGTTTTTGCACATCGCTCAGCCACTGCTGATAATCCTCAAGATCGCCATCAAACGGCTCGACTTTCTTGTCGTGCACCAGATAGAGGTCATCGGTAGTAGAGCGAATCAGGTGACGGTCGTGCGAGACCACAACCAGTGCGCCTTCGAAATCGATCAGCGCTTCGGTCAGCGCCTGACGCATATCCAAATCCAGGTGGTTGGTCGGTTCATCAAGCAGCAGCAGGTTCGGGCGCTGCCAGACGATCAATGCCAGCACCAGACGCGCTTTTTCACCTCCGGAGAAGCGGCGAGTCTCTTCGCTGACTTTATCGCCCTGGAAGCCGAATCCGCCGAGGTAGTCTCGCAGTTTCTGCTCCAGCTCCTGCGGCGCCATGCGCGCCAGGTGCTGAATCGGTGATTCATCGGCGCGCAAAAACTCCAGCTGGTGCTGTGCGAAGTAACCCAGCTTGATGCCTTTTGCCAGGCCAATCTCGCCGTTGATGGGGGCCAGTTCGCCGGCCAGCAACTTAATCAGCGTAGATTTACCCGCGCCGTTGCGTCCGAGCAGGCCGATGCGAGACCCCGGCACCAGATTCAGTTTGATCGAATCGAGAATGACGCGGTCGCCGTAGCCGGCGCTGACCTTTTCCATCTTTAACAGCGGGTTCGGCAGGCTTTCCGGCTCGCGGAAGCTGAAGTGGAACGGGTTGTCCACGTGCGCAGGGGCAATCAGCTCCATGCGTTCCAGCATTTTGATACGGCTCTGCGCCTGCTTTGCTTTGGTGGCTTTAGCGCGGAAACGATCGATATAGCTTTGCAGATGCGCCACGCGCTCCTGCTGGCTTTCGTACATTGCCTGTTGCTGTGCGAGGCGGGTCGCTCGCTGGATTTCAAACGCGCTGTAGTTGCCGGTGTACTCGAACATCGTTTGCTGTTCGATATGAATAATTTTATCCACCACCGGGTCGAGGAAGTCGCGGTCGTGGGAGATCAAAATCAGCGTGCCCTGATAGCTTTTCAGCCATCTTTCCAGCCAGATCACCGCGTCGAGATCGAGGTGGTTGGTCGGTTCATCGAGCAGCAGCAGGTCTGAACGGCAAATCAGCGCCTGAGCCAGGTTGAGACGCATACGCCAGCCACCGGAGAAATCGCTGACGGGACGTTCAAGCTGTTCGTTGGAGAAGCCGAGGCCATGCAGCAGGCTGGCGGCGCGTGAGCGCACAGTCCAGGCGTCGATGGCATCCAGCTTGCCATGGACGGTGGCAATGGCGTGTCCATCGTTACGTTCGTTGGCATCGTTCAACTGTGCTTCCAGTTGACGATACTCGCGGTCGCCGTCAATCACATACTCCAACGCCGGCTGTGGCAACGCAGGCGTTTCCTGATTAACCCACGCGAGCTGCCAGTTTCCCGGATAGGTAAATCCTCCGGCGTCGGCGCTGAGTTCATTTTTCAGCAATGCCAGCAGAGTAGATTTACCGCAGCCATTTTTACCTACCAGGCCAACTTTCTGCCCTGGATTAATGGTGGCCGTGGCATTTTCCAGCAAGACGCGCACGCCGCGACGAATTTGTAACGATGAGAAAACAATCATAAGGCGCCGTATGTTCAGACTATGTTAATTTATCATTATGATAATGTAATGTGTGGGCCATTTGCCGCACCGAGGCGCAATGGTAGCCCAAAACGTCGAAAATAGACAAAAGACAAAACCGGGAGGGGGATGATGTTCCAGCCAGCGAAAGTCTTGCTGCTGTATGCCCATCCGGAATCTCAGGACTCGGTCGCGAACCGGGTGCTGCTTAAACCGGCCATGCAGCTCAGCAATGTTACCGTGCACGACCTGTACGCGCACTATCCTGACTTTTTTATCGACATTCCGCATGAGCAGGCGCTGCTGCGCGAGCATGATGTGATTGTTTTTCAGCATCCGCTCTACACCTATAGCTGCCCGGCATTGTTAAAGGAGTGGCTTGACCGCGTACTGAGTCGAGGATTTGCCAGCGGCCCCGGGGGGAATCAACTGGCGGGAAAGTACTGGCGGAGCGTTATCACTACCGGAGAGCCGGAAAGCGCCTACCGCTATGACGCGCTAAACCGTTATCCAATGAGCGATGTACTGCGCCCTTTTGAGCTAACGGCCGGTATGTGCCGCATGCACTGGATGAGCCCTATCATTGTCTACTGGGCCAGACGGCAAACGAAACAGGAGCTGGACAGCCATGCGAAAGCGTATGGTGACTGGCTGGCGAATCCGATCCCTGTGGGAGGCCGCTGATGGAAGGTTCTGATTTATTGACTGCCGGCGTGTTGTTCCTCTTCGCGGCGGTGGCTGCAGTTCCGCTGGCCTCAAAGCTGGGTATCGGTCCGGTGCTGGGTTACTTGCTGGCGGGGATTGCTATCGGCCCATGGGGATTAGGGTTCATCAGCGATGTGGATGAAATCTTACACTTTTCCGAACTGGGCGTAGTTTTTCTGATGTTCATCATTGGGCTGGAACTTAATCCAGCCAAACTGTGGCAATTGCGGCGTTCAATTTTTGGCGTCGGTGCCGCGCAGGTGATGCTAAGCGCGGTCGTGCTGGCAGGGCTACTGATGCTTACAGCGTTCTCCTGGCAGGCGGCAGTGGTTGGCGGCATTGGTCTGGCGATGTCATCGACCGCTATGGCGCTACAGTTGATGCGCGAAAAAGGCATGAATCGCAGTGAATCCGGACAACTGGGCTTTTCGGTGCTGCTATTTCAGGATCTGGCGGTGATCCCCGCATTGGCGCTGGTTCCGTTGCTGGCGGGGTCTGCTGACGAACATTTTGACTGGATCAAAGTGGGGATGAAGGTGCTGGCCTTTGCCGGCATGCTGATTGGCGGGCGCTATTTGCTGCGTCCGGTTTTCCGTTTTATTGCGGATTCTGGCGTGCGGGAAGTGTTCACCGCCGCCACGCTGCTATTAGTGCTGGGTTCTGCTTTATTTATGGATGCGCTGGGTTTGTCGATGGCGCTGGGGACCTTTATCGCGGGCGTTCTGCTGGCGGAAAGCGAATACCGACATGAGCTGGAAACGGCAATCGATCCGTTTAAAGGCCTGTTGCTTGGCCTGTTTTTTATCTCCGTAGGTATGTCGCTTAACCTTGGCGTGCTCTATACCCATATTTTGTGGGTGGCGGCGAGCGTGATGGTGCTGGTGGTCGTAAAAATGCTGGTGCTGTATGTACTGGCGCGTCTTAACGGCATGAGAAGCTCAGAACGGATGCAGTTTGCCGGGGTTTTAAGTCAGGGCGGTGAATTCGCTTTCGTGCTGTTTTCAACGGCCTCTTCCCAACGGCTGTTTCAGGGTGACCAAATGGCGCTGTTGTTGGTGACCGTCACGCTGTCGATGATGACCACGCCGCTGGTGATGAAGTTGATTGATAAATGGCTCTCTCGCCAGTTTAACGGCACGGATGAAGAAGATGAAAAACCCTGGGTGGAAGATGATAAACCGCAGGTGATTGTGGTGGGTTTCGGGCGCTTTGGTCAGGTTATTGGTCGTCTGTTGATGGCCAATAAAATGCGTATTACCGTCCTGGAAAGAGATATCAGCGCAGTGAATTTAATGCGCAAATATGGCTATAAGGTCTATTACGGTGATGCCACGCAGGTGGATCTGTTGCGTTCCGCGGGTGCAGAAGCCGCACAGTCTATTGTTATTACCTGTAATGAACCTGAAGACACTATGAAGCTGGTGGAGCTGTGCCAACAGTATTTTCCGCATTTGCATATTCTTGCGCGTGCGCGCGGACGTGTAGAGGCGCATGAGTTATTACAGGCTGGTGTGACGCAGTTTTCCCGCGAAACGTTTTCCAGTGCGCTGGAGTTAGGGCGAAAAACGCTGGTTACGTTAGGCATGCATCCGCACCAGGCTCAGCGCGCTCAGCTGCATTTTCGGCGGCTGGATATGCGCATGTTGCGGGAACTGATCCCCATGCACACGGATACGGTACAAATCTCCCGAGCCAGGGAAGCCCGGCGCGAGCTTGAGGAGATTTTCCAACGAGAGATGCAGCAAGAGCGACGTCAACTGGATGGCTGGGATGAATTTGAGTAGAGGTAACCATGGCAATTCGTAAACGTTTTATCGCAGGCGCAAAATGTCCGTCCTGCCAGGCGCAGGATACGCTGGCGATGTGGCGCGAAAATAATATCGATATTGTTGAGTGTGTTAAGTGCGGTCATCAGATGCGGGAAGCCGATAAAGAGGCGCGCGAGCACGTTCGCAAAGAAGAGCAAGTGATCGGGATTTTTCATCCGGACTAGCGATATGGCGCAGCTTTTTTTAAGCTAGAGGGTACACGGGTGCAGAATTCCGCTACAATCTGCGCCACTATTCTTTCCATGCTCAGGAGATATCATGAAAGTAGCAAAGGACCTGGTGGTCAGCCTGGCCTATCAGGTACGTACAGAAGACGGTGTGTTGGTTGATGAGTCTCCGGTGAGTGCACCGCTGGACTACCTGCATGGTCACGGTTCCCTGATTTCTGGCCTGGAAACAGCGCTGGACGGTCATGAAGTTGGCGACAAATTCGATGTTGCTGTTGGCGCAAACGACGCATACGGTCAGTACGACGAAAACCTGGTGCAGCGCGTTCCTAAAGACGTGTTCATGGGCGTTGATGAACTGCAGGTTGGCATGCGTTTCCTGGCTGAAACTGACCAGGGTCCAGTACCGGTAGAAATTACCGAAGTGGAAGACGACCACGTGGTGGTTGACGGTAACCACATGCTGGCTGGCCAGAACCTGAAATTCAACGTAGAAGTTGTCGCTATCCGCGAAGCGACCGAAGAAGAGCTGGCTCACGGCCACGTTCACGGTGCGCACGGTCACGACCACGATCATGACCACGGTCATGACGGTTGCTGCGGTGGTCACGGTCACGACCATGGTCACGAGCACGGTGGCGAAGGCTGCTGCGGCGGTGGCGGTAAAGGTAACGGCGGCGGTTGCGGTTGCCACTAATCGTTATACGGCATAAAAAAAAGCGGGAATATCCCGCTTTTTTTATGTCTCAATAATGTGGCGGCGGGGTCTCTTCAGACTGCGACGCGATGTGGGACGGCTGCGTTGCTTTGAGCTTCTCCGTCAATAAACGCAGATGGTCGCGGAGTTTTGCCATTTCCAGTTCATGCGCGGTCACCGTCACGTTGAGCTCTTCAATGGTTATCTCCTGAAATGCCAGGCGACTTTCCAGTTCAGCCAGGCGAGTTTCCATTGTTGTATCCTGCATGATTCACCTCTTTCTTTTTTCTCCGGCAGATCGCGGACTGCGGCGAATTCTACTTAACTTTGCCTGTTTGCACAGCACTCAATCTTCGGTCACGAAACTAATTTAAACAAAAAGAGTCTGAAAAGTGGTGATAATAGGGCGTGCCCGTATGTTGATTTGTTCTGCAACGCTTTATAGTACATTTTTATGTTAGCTAACCTTGGGGTGAGATGCCCCGGCCCTGGAGATATGGATGAAATCACTGTTTAAAGTAACGCTGCTGGCGACCACAATGGCTGTTGCTCTGCATGCCCCGATCACCTTCGCTGCTGACGCTGCGAAACCAGCCGCTACTGCTGACAGCAAAGCAGCATTCAAGAATGACGACCAAAAAGCCGCTTACGCGCTGGGCGCGTCCCTGGGTCGTTATATGGAAAACTCTCTGAAAGAGCAGGAAAAACTGGGCATCAAACTGGATAAAGATCAGCTGATCGCTGGCGTTCAGGATGCGTTTGCAGACAAGAGCAAACTGTCTGACCAGGAAATCGAACAAACTCTGCAGGCGTTTGAAGCACGCGTGAAGAGCTCCGCTCAGGCGAAAATGGAAAAAGACGCGGCTGACAATGAAGCCAAAGGTAAAGTTTACCGCGAGAAATTTGCTAAAGAGAAGGGCGTTAAAACCTCTTCTACTGGCCTGGTCTATAAAGTAGAGAAAGAAGGTACCGGCGCTGCACCGAAAGATAGCGATACCGTGGTAGTCAACTACAAAGGTACGCTGATTGATGGTAAAGAGTTTGATAACTCTTATACCCGCGGTGAGCCGCTCTCTTTCCGTCTTGACGGTGTTATCCCTGGCTGGACCGAAGGCCTGAAAAACATCAAGAAAGGCGGCAAAATCCAGCTGGTTATCCCGCCGGATCTGGCTTATGGCAAAACCGGCGTACCGGGCATTCCGGCTAACTCTACGCTGGTCTTTGATGTTGAACTGTTAGACATCAAACCGGCACCGAAAGCCGATGCGCAGCCAGATGCTGCACCGGCAGCTAAAGCTGCGGACAGCAGCAAAAAGTAAGTAACCAGATACCGCCGCCCACAGGGCGGCGGTTTTTTATTATCGACAGGATATAATTAATACTGGAAAGCGCCTTGTGCGCTGTATTACTTTAGATGCCCCTATAATAGTGATGAGCCTGCCCTGACAACATAACGACAGGCTCCTGAAAAGGAGTGCTTTTTTTCATGTCCAGGTCGCTTTTAACCAACGAAACCAGTGAGCTAGATTTACTGGATCAACGTCCTTTCGATCAAACCGATTTCGATATCCTCAAATCCTACGAAGCGGTTGTGGACGGGTTGGCGATGCTCATTGGTTCCCATTGTGAAATCGTATTGCACTCTTTGCAGGATTTGAAATGCTCTGCCATCCGCATTGCTAACGGTGAACACACGGGCCGCAAAATTGGCTCGCCGATTACTGACCTTGCGTTGCGTATGCTGCATGATATGACGGGTGCGGATAGCAGCGTGTCGAAGTGTTACTTCACACGTGCGAAAAGCGGTGTCTTGATGAAGTCGGTGACGATTGCCATTCGCAACCGTGAGCATCGCGTGATTGGTCTGCTGTGCATCAACATGAACCTTGATGTTCCATTCTCGCAGATAATGAATACCTTTATTCCTCCGGAAACCCCGGAAGTGGGTTCTGCCGTTAACTTCGCTTCTTCGGTGGAAGACCTGGTTACCCAAACGTTGGAATTCACGATTGAAGAAGTGAATGCCGATCGTAATGTTTCCAACAATGCCAAGAATCGCCAGATTGTCCTGAATCTGTATGAGAAAGGTATCTTCGATATTAAAGATGCCATTAACCAGGTCGCCGATCGGCTGAACATCTCCAAGCACACGGTTTACCTCTATATTCGTCAGTTCAAAAGCGGCGATTTCCAGGGGCAAGACAAGTAATGCGTTTTGCCATTATGGTGACGGGGCCAGCTTATGGCACGCAGCAGGCGAGCAGCGCGTTGCAATTTGCTCACGCGTTACTCAAAGAAGGGCATGAGCTATGCAGCGTCTTTTTCTATCGTGAAGGTGTGTATAACGCCAACTTCCTGACTTCACCTGCCAGTGATGAATATGATCTGGTGCGGGCCTGGCAACAGCTGAACCAGCAGCATGGCGTGACGCTGAATATCTGCGTAGCTGCGGCGCTGCGTCGTGGCGTCGTTGATGAAACAGAAGCGAAGCGACTGGGACTGGCAGGGGCTAATTTACAATCAGGTTTTAACCTCAGCGGGCTGGGTTCGCTGGCTGAGGCATCCCTGACCTGCGATCGCGTGGTGCAGTTTTAATGAAACGTGTTGCTTTTGTCTTTTCTACCGTGCCGCATGGCAGTTCGTCTGGCCGCGAAGGGTTAGATGCCTTACTGGCGACATCGGCGTTAACGGAAGACCTCGGCGTATTTTTTATCGGCGATGGCGTTTTTCAAATCCTCCAGGGACAACAGCCGGATGTCGTGCTGGCTCGCGACTATATCGCAACCTTCAAGCTGTTAGGGTTGTACGATATCGATCAATGTTGGCTTTGTGCCGCCTCGTTACGCGAGCGGGGCCTCCAGCAGGGGGGGGATTTTGTGGTCGATGCGACAGCGTTAGAACCGGAAGATTTACGCCGTGAGCTAGGCAAATATGACGTCATTTTAAGGTTTTGAGATACTCATGCTGCACACATTACATCGCTCCGCGTGGCTTACCGATTTCTCCTCTCTTCTTCGCCTGATTGATAAAGACGATGAACTTTTATTGCTTCAGGATGGCGTGACCGCGGCAATAGAAGGGAGCCGTTTCCTTGAAAGTCTGCAAAATGCCTCCATTAAGGTCTATGTACTGGAAGAAGACATTAAAGCTCGCGGCTTAGGTGGTCAAATTTCAGACAGTGTCGTCAGGGTTAGCTATACTGACTTCGTCAGACTTACGGTGAAGCATCCCAGCCAGATGTCCTGGTAATTGTGGGATCGTTGTATATTTCTTGACACCTTTTCGACACCGACCTAAAATTCTGCGTCCTCATATTGTATGAGGTCGTTTTATTACGTGTTTACGAAGCGAAAGCTACAACCAGGAGCTATTTAATGGCAACAGTTAACCAGCTGGTACGCAAACCACGCGCACGCAAAGTTGCAAAGAGCAACGTGCCTGCACTGGAAGCATGCCCGCAGAAACGTGGCGTATGTACTCGTGTATATACTACCACTCCTAAAAAACCAAACTCCGCACTGCGTAAAGTATGCCGTGTGCGTTTGACTAACGGTTTTGAAGTGACTTCCTACATCGGTGGTGAAGGTCACAACCTGCAGGAGCACTCCGTGATCCTGATCCGTGGCGGTCGTGTAAAAGACCTCCCGGGTGTTCGTTACCACACCGTTCGCGGTGCGCTTGACTGCTCCGGCGTTAAAGACCGTAAGCAATCACGCTCCAAGTATGGCGTGAAACGTCCTAAGGCTTAATGGTTCTCCGTTAAGTAAGGCCAAACGTTTTATATTAATGTCAAACTAAACTCGTAGAGTTTTGGACAATCCTGAATTAACAACGGAGTATTCCCATGCCACGTCGTCGCGTCATTGGTCAGCGTAAAATTCTGCCGGATCCTAAGTTCGGATCAGAGCTGCTGGCTAAATTTGTAAATATCCTGATGGTAGATGGTAAAAAATCTACTGCAGAAACCATCGTATACAGCGCGCTGGAGACCCTGGCTCAGCGTTCTGGTAAAGATGGCCTGGAAGCTTTTGAAGTAGCCCTTGAAAACGTGCGTCCGACTGTCGAAGTTAAGTCTCGCCGCGTTGGTGGTTCTACTTATCAGGTTCCAGTTGAAGTCCGTCCGGTTCGCCGTAATGCCCTGGCAATGCGTTGGATCGTTGAAGCTGCTCGTAAACGCGGTGATAAATCCATGGCTCTGCGCCTGGCGAACGAACTTTCTGATGCTGCAGAAAACAAAGGTACTGCAGTTAAGAAACGTGAAGACGTTCACCGTATGGCAGAAGCCAACAAGGCGTTCGCACACTACCGTTGGTAATCCCTTCGGAGTTTTAGTCACCAGGCGGGCGCTTCTAGTAAGCAGCCCGCTTTGGGCTACTTAAATTGAACGCCTAAAAGATAAACGAGGAATCAAATGGCTCGTACAACACCCATCGCGCGCTACCGTAATATCGGTATCAGTGCGCACATCGACGCCGGTAAAACCACTACTACCGAACGTATTCTGTTCTACACCGGTGTAAACCATAAAATCGGTGAAGTTCATGACGGCGCAGCCACCATGGACTGGATGGAACAGGAGCAGGAGCGTGGTATTACTATCACCTCCGCAGCGACTACTGCATTCTGGTCTGGTATGGCTAAGCAGTATGAACCGCATCGCGTAAACATCATCGACACCCCGGGGCACGTTGACTTCACTATCGAAGTAGAACGTTCCATGCGTGTGCTTGATGGTGCAGTAATGGTTTACTGCGCAGTTGGTGGTGTTCAGCCTCAGTCTGAAACCGTATGGCGTCAGGCAAACAAATATAAAGTTCCACGCATTGCGTTCGTTAACAAAATGGACCGTATGGGTGCGAACTTCCTGAAAGTTGTTGGTCAGATCAAAACCCGTCTGGGCGCGAACCCTGTTCCGCTGCAGTTGGCGATTGGCGCTGAAGAAGCGTTCACCGGTGTTGTTGACCTGGTGAAAATGAAAGCCATCAACTGGAACGAAGAAGATGCAGGCGTAACCTTCACTTATGAAGATATCCCGGCTGACATGCAGGAACTGGCTGAAGAATGGCACCAGAACCTGATCGAGTCCGCTGCGGAAGCTTCAGAAGAGCTGATGGAGAAATACCTGGGTGGTGAAGAACTGACTGAAGAAGAGATCAAAAAAGCTCTGCGTCAGCGCGTTCTGAACAACGAAATCATCCTGGTAACCTGTGGTTCTGCGTTCAAGAACAAAGGTGTTCAGGCGATGCTGGATGCGGTAATTGATTACCTGCCATCCCCAGTCGACGTACCTGCGATCAACGGTATTCTGGACGACGGTAAAGATACTCCGGCTGAGCGTCATGCTAGCGATGAAGAGCCGTTTGCTGCTCTGGCATTCAAAATCGCTACCGACCCGTTCGTGGGTAACCTGACCTTCTTCCGCGTGTACTCTGGTGTGGTTAACTCCGGTGACACCATCCTGAACTCAGTGAAAACTGCACGCGAGCGTTTTGGCCGTATCGTACAGATGCACGCTAACAAACGTGAAGAGATCAAAGAAGTTCGCGCGGGCGATATCGCTGCTGCTATCGGTCTGAAAGACGTGACCACTGGTGACACTCTGTGTGACCCGGATCACCCGATCATTCTGGAGCGTATGGAATTCCCTGAGCCGGTAATCTCCATCGCGGTAGAACCGAAAACCAAAGCTGACCAGGAAAAAATGGGTCTGGCTCTGGGCCGTCTGGCTAAAGAAGACCCGTCATTCCGCGTTTGGACTGACGAAGAATCTAACCAGACTATTATCGCCGGTATGGGTGAGCTGCACCTCGACATCATCGTTGACCGTATGAAGCGTGAATTCAACGTTGAAGCGAACGTCGGTAAACCTCAGGTTGCTTACCGTGAAGCGATTCGCGCGAAAGTTACCGATATCGAAGGTAAACACGCTAAGCAGTCTGGTGGTCGCGGTCAGTACGGTCATGTTGTTATCGACATGTACCCGCTGGAGCCGGGTTCAAACCCGAAAGGCTACGAGTTCATCAACGACATCAAAGGTGGTGTAATTCCTGGCGAATACATCCCGGCCGTTGATAAAGGCATCCAGGAACAGCTGAAATCTGGCCCGCTAGCTGGTTACCCGGTTGTTGATCTGGGCGTGCGTCTGCACTTCGGTTCTTACCATGACGTTGACTCCTCTGAGCTGGCGTTTAAACTGGCCGCTTCTATCGCCTTCAAAGATGGCTTTAAGAAAGCGAAACCAGTTCTGCTTGAGCCTATCATGAAGGTTGAAGTAGAGACTCCGGAAGAGAACACCGGTGACGTAATCGGTGACTTGAGCCGCCGTCGTGGTATGCTTCGTGGTCAGGAATCCAACGTCACTGGCGTTGTTATCCATGCTGAAGTTCCGCTGTCTGAAATGTTCGGATATGCAACCCAGCTGCGTTCTCTGACCAAAGGCCGTGCTTCTTACTCCATGGAGTTCCTGAAGTACGACGATGCGCCGAACAACGTTGCTCAGGCCGTTATTGAAGCCCGTGGTAAATAAGCCACAGGATTAAAACCTAAGTCCCGTGCTCTCTCCCCAGGGGAGAGCACTATAGTAAGGAATATAGCCGTGTCTAAAGAAAAATTTGAACGTACAAAACCGCACGTTAACGTCGGCACCATCGGCCACGTTGACCACGGTAAAACTACCCTGACCGCTGCAATCACCACCGTACTGGCTAAAACCTACGGCGGTGCTGCTCGTGCATTCGACCAGATCGATAACGCGCCGGAAGAAAAAGCTCGTGGTATCACCATCAACACTTCTCACGTTGAATATGACACCCCGACTCGCCACTACGCACACGTAGACTGCCCGGGCCACGCCGACTATGTTAAAAACATGATCACCGGTGCTGCGCAGATGGACGGCGCGATCCTGGTTGTTGCTGCGACTGACGGCCCGATGCCGCAGACTCGTGAGCACATCCTGCTGGGTCGTCAGGTAGGCGTTCCGTACATCATCGTGTTCCTGAACAAATGCGACATGGTTGATGACGAAGAGCTGCTGGAACTGGTAGAAATGGAAGTTCGTGAACTTCTGTCTCAGTACGATTTCCCGGGCGACGACACTCCGATCGTTCGTGGTTCTGCTCTGAAAGCGCTGGAAGGCGAAGCAGAGTGGGAAGCGAAAATCATCGAACTGGCTGGCTTCCTGGATTCTTACATCCCGGAACCAGAGCGTGCGATTGACAAGCCGTTCCTGCTGCCTATCGAAGACGTATTCTCCATCTCCGGTCGTGGTACCGTTGTTACCGGTCGTGTAGAGCGCGGTATCATCAAAGTTGGTGAAGAAGTTGAAATCGTTGGTATCAAAGAGACTGCTAAGTCTACCTGTACTGGCGTTGAAATGTTCCGCAAACTGCTGGACGAAGGCCGTGCTGGTGAGAACGTTGGTGTTCTGCTGCGTGGTATCAAACGTGAAGAAATCGAACGTGGTCAGGTACTGGCTAAGCCGGGCTCTATCAAGCCGCACACCAAGTTCGAATCTGAAGTGTACATTCTGTCCAAAGATGAAGGCGGCCGTCATACTCCGTTCTTCAAAGGCTACCGTCCGCAGTTCTACTTCCGTACTACTGACGTGACTGGTACCATCGAACTGCCGGAAGGCGTTGAGATGGTAATGCCGGGCGACAACATCAAAATGGTTGTTACCCTGATCCACCCAATCGCGATGGACGACGGTCTGCGTTTCGCAATCCGTGAAGGCGGCCGTACTGTTGGTGCGGGCGTTGTTGCTAAAGTAATGAGCTAATTATTGATTAATTAGCTTTGAGCTTAAAAAGGGCGCTTCGGCGCCCTTTTTGCTGTCCGCGATTTAGCAGTTGTCATATTTATTCGCATTTTTCATTCATTCTCCCGCTGCGTAAATAGCGTTGTGCTATTGTAATCATAACTATTCTCATTTACACTTTGCGCAGAAATTGAACGGGAGCGATCATGTACGTTTGTTTGTGTAATGCGATAAGTGATAAAAAAATACGTCAGGCTGTTCGCCAGTTTCATCCTCAGTCCTTTCAGCAATTGCGTAAATTTATTCCTGTTGGAAATCAATGCGGTAAGTGTATTCGTGCTGCCCGCGAAGTCATGCAGGATGAATTAACGCAAATGCCAGAATTTAAAGAGATCGCCTAAGTCACACTCTTTTTTTTGACATCCCTGTAGCCCCATCTACGCTCTAAGAGTGGAAGCGGAGGGACTATAAAATGAAAGGTGATGTTAAAATCATAAATTATCTCAATAAACTATTGGGAAATGAGCTTGTCGCAATCAACCAGTATTTTCTCCATGCTCGTATGTTCAAAAACTGGGGACTGACTCGCCTCAATGATGTTGAGTACCATGAATCTATCGATGAGATGAAACACGCTGATAAATATATCGAGCGTATTTTATTCTTAGAAGGGCTCCCAAACTTACAGGATCTTGGTAAGTTGGGTATAGGCGAAGATGTTGAAGAGATGCTGCAATCCGATCTTCGACTCGAACTCGATGGGGCTAAAGATTTACGTGAAGCCATTGCCTATGCCGACAGCGTCCATGACTACGTTAGCCGGGATATGATGATCGAAATCCTTGCTGATGAAGAAGGTCACATTGACTGGCTGGAAACGGAACTGGATCTGCTCCAGAAGATGGGACTCCAGAACTATCTTCAGGCACAGATTCGCGAAGCGTAGACGCAAACTTTGCAGAGCGGCAGGCCTGCCGCTCCTTTCAGTACCCGATAACACCTGAACTTTGCGCGCTGAAAATCAACCAACCTGCCAGTCCAAGCCACGGACCGAACGCGATAAGCGGTATCGACGTCCTTCGGGTAAGGCGTAGGATCAGCCACCAGACAATGCCCAGCAATGATGCAGCGAGTAAAATGGGCGGTAGCGCTGGCCATCCACACCAGGCACCCATCGCTGCCAGTAGCTTAGCGTCACCCAGGCCGATGCCCTCTTTTCCCGCGAGAATTTTGCATCCCCACCAGACCAGCCATAGCGTCAGATAGCCAGCGACAGCGCCGTACAGCGCGTCGGGTAACATCTCTCTGTCGTAAACGCTGTGATATAGCAGACCGAGCCAGAGCAGCGGCTGCGTCAGCACATCCGGCAGCAGGTACGTCCGGAGATCAATTTGCGCCAGGGCGAAAATAAACCAGAACAGCGTCATGATGGCAATCGCATCTGATATTGAAGAGACAAACGCGGCGCTAAGCGCAAAAACACAAGAACACGCCAGTTCAGTCAGTGGGTAACGCCATGAAATGGGCTGAGCGCAGGCCTGGCAACGCCCCCGCTGCCACAGCCAACTGAATAGTGGAATAGTGTTACGCACCGATAGCCTGTGCTGGCAGTGCGGACAGTGCGACGGAGGCCAGGCGATATTCCATGTTTCGCTGTGCCGATGCTCAATCATGATCGGCAGTCGATAAACCACTACATTCATAAAGCTGCCGACTATCAGCCCGACAAATGCCATTGCTGCAATGTTAATGAGTTCCGTCATTTCCCCACCGGATAGAGTTCAAGGGCTTCCACCGCAATCTCCCCGGCGACCGGGCGGGCGCTAAACGTGAGTTGCGAAACCTGTATTCCCTCATTTTGTAGGGTATTAAGCCACGCAAATAATGGTTCGGTTTTGACAACGGGAAGCGAGATCGCAAAATGATCGGGAGTGGATGTCACAACGCTGATATTCAGACCTGCCTGCTGCGCGCTATGTTGTATCAGTGCCGGATCGGTCTTTGTGCCCGGTCTACTGGCAACTAATCCGCGACGCTGAATCGCCTCATTTACCCACAGGATCTCACTCCTGAGACGATCATTTTCCTGCCTCTGCTGTGAAATAGCGTTATCCAGGGGCTGAACCACGCCGTACCAGAATCCCGCCAGCAGACAGAAAACGGCGAGGAATATCAGACTGCGTTGCTCTCTGCCGTTTTTTTCGCTCCACCAGCTATTCATATTCATTTGCGCTCCTTCAGGGTCAGCCGGACGCTACCTGTCGTCCCTTCTGGCGGTTGAGTCAGGATAAATTCGTCGTTTGTCTGCACCATAAAGCGGCGAAGATGTTCCGGATCGCGAACGTTGAGCGTCAGGGTAAAAAGGCGTTGTTCGAGCCGGTAGTTGACCTCGCGGATGGTAAGCCCCGGCAATGTGCTTAATCGGGTCTGAAGCTGAGTCAGTAACGTCAGCACATCCGGATAGCGATCCCTCGCGGACGATTCGAAGAAATATTTAAAATTGCTGTTGCGGTTATCACCTGGGAAATAGCGGTTCCACAGGGTGGCACCTTCAGCTGAGAGCGCCTGTTTCTGTTGATGAAGCTGCCAGAGCATCACCCCTTTCAGCCCTGAGAAGAGCGCTATTGCCAGGGCAAATGTTGCTATGGCGGCATATTTCAGCAGACGCGGGGTCGGTTGTGTCGGGGGCAAAGGGCGGAAGCTGCCGTGTAATACGTTAATGTCCTGAATATTATCGCCATTGCAGGCGCACGCCAGCGGCGGCTGCCAGTCAAGGTATTCGACATAAGCGTGAGGCACAGGAAGCGGGCTGGCGCTGATGATTTTTTGCTCTGTATGGCTGGCGAGTAAATGCGTGAGCAGTGCTTCACTCAGCACGCCTGTTTTCCACGCGTCGTAACGGATTAACCATCGCTCATCTTGTTTTAGCAGACTCCAGCTATCCGTGACATACGGCAGCCAGAAACCATCCGGAACGATATACGTCAACGTCACGCCAGCTGTGCGGAAAGTCGTCAATAGATCGTTCAGCGTAGTCCTGGCGATCCCGGCCAGATGGAGCGTGTTTTCTTCTCTGGCGAGAACCGTCCAGTGCAGGCTATCTGTATCACCGACAACGGCGTCCTCCACCAGCCAGCCCAGCGTTTGTTCACTGATTTTGTAGTTTTCCGTTGGTAATTCGACGCGACGAAAACAGAAATAATCAGGTGACAGGAACAGGCAGGCGTTACCGGCATCCGGCAGGTCGGCCAGCGCGTTCGGCTGGAGGTAAGCCGCCTGTTCAACAATAACCGGAGGCTGTGCCTCGTTGGGGCAGCACCATTCCAGTTTTCCCGGCAGCGGACGTAGCAGTAATGTGTCTGGCGTCATTTAGTTCCCTTTAATGGTCGCGCGCCACGCTTTTGCGGGCTGTAATAAACAGAGCCTTTCTTTTGGGATCGTATTCCAGCTGGCTGATGGTGCTCCCGGCGCTATCGCCCTGTTCGATAGTCGTTTCAAGGCGGAAGTAACGACTGGTCGCCACCGCAATGCTTTTGAATGTGGACTGCGACAGCTTATGAGCTGGATTATCCTTATCGAATGTCTTTAACAGCGTCTCAATGCTGATTTTTCGTCCTTTGCGCGGGGTATCAAAAAAGCGCTCAATCTCGCGTGGCGGGACAGCATTATTGAGCATCGCCGCAAGCAACGGTGCATCCCGGCGCGTCAGGGTGTTGATGTTGATTTTTAGCTCATCATCAGGCAGCGCGCAGAGTAGCGGGGAGATTTGCTGGTAAAGAGAAAGCGTCATCCCTTTGATTTGTTTGAGCTCACTGATTGACCAGATACGTCGTCCGCCAATGGTGTGGGGGTCGTTACTTGTCTGGTAATACTCATTTTCGGCACCGGAGGCGCGTGGGATATCGTCGTTATCGATGTAGTCGGCGATAGCATCAACCAGCGCCTCAGCTTGGGCATTGGTGACGCCGACGTTGTCCAGCAGCGCGAGAAAGACGCTCACGCTGGCGGGCGGCTCTTTCATTCGATCGGTCGGGGCGTTAATCAGCGCATTAATGTTGTAACAGGCCTGCTCGTCAGATAGCTGCCAGCTAACAACATCGCCGCTGGCGAGCTGAATACGCTGCGGCTGCGCCCAGAGCTGCTCGTGAGTGAGGTATTTCTCATTATCCCGCAGGTCCTGTTCAAGAATACGCATGGCCTGGCTTTCAGCCAGCTCTGCCAGCCAGTTTTGCTGTAGCCGCATCCGGGTGTAGCTGGTACGTTTGAGGTTGATCTGGTAGCGCACGGTCATTTCGCTGGCCAGCGCCGCCATAATTGCCAGGATCATCAGCACTACCAGCAGCGCCACGCCCTTTTGCCGGGTCATTGCTGTTCTCCTGGCTGGCGGTTCTCTGGCAAGAGCGTCAGACGAGTTATCGTGCCGGAATCAGCAAGTTTAAGAGTGACTTCCATCGCGCCAGGAGATGGGATTGTCGCCGTGTCCGTCCACGCTTTCTCTTTACTGTTGTAATAACGCAACGTGAAGGCGTTCACATCATTGAGCATCGGCTGAGTGATAGCTGCGGTTGCATCTTCCGGGTAGCGCCAGAGCGTGCGGTATAAAGTATGATCCTGCAGATACCACTGAACTCGCTGGATATCGGGCGCGCAGCAGGCGCCAGGATAACTGTTACTGCTGGCTGTCGTCAGCATCAGCGTCTCTTTTTCGCCCTGCAATTGGGTTACCGGCACCCGCTGTCGGATATCTTTATCCAGCAAATTGACGGTACGCACGATAGCGGAAAAA
Organism: Citrobacter sp. RHBSTW-00017; assembly: GCF_013797615.1. NCBI lineage: Bacteria > Pseudomonadati > Pseudomonadota > Gammaproteobacteria > Enterobacterales > Enterobacteriaceae > Citrobacter > Citrobacter sp. RHBSTW-00017. The sequence goes on from NZ_CP056899.1 coordinate 423,097, forward strand.
CGCTGCTGATGCTTTTTGGTCTGCTCGTTACTGTCAATTGTCGTCGTCAGCATCTGCGCCGTCAGCAGGCTGAGCATGGCGAACAGAGCAATAGCCAGTAAAACTTCCAGCAGGGTAAAGCCGCGCTGTTTCTCAGGGCCGGGAGACATTTTGCGGTCCTCCTTGCGGCGAGGGGATAAAGCGCTGCAGGCGGATCTGCTGTTTGTCCTCAAGAGCGACGTCTGCTGTCCAGGTGCTGAGGCCGGAAGCATCGGCGGGTGAGACTGTCAACGACCAGTCCCAGCGGCGTTTACCCATAATGCTGCTGCCTGTCGCTGTTTTAGCGGGGATCTGCCCGGTCAGTTGATAGGTTTTGAGCACATTATCCGCTACCCAACCGGCAAGCACCTGTTCTTCCATTTTTGCGGTGGCGCTAACCTGACCGTGCAGGCTGTTGAGTAGCGCGAGAGAGCAGGTGGCGAAAATGAATATCGCCAGTAGCACTTCCAGAAGCGTCATTCCTGATTGCCTTTGGCTCATCGGCTTTCGCCTCGGGTGAGCACCAGCGGCAGCCCGCCGGTACTGGCGAGCGTGAACAGCAGCCTGTTATTTTTACGGCTGCGGATGTGTAGCGTAAACGGCGTAATTTCACCGTCCGGGTGAATCAGAATTTGCGGCGTGCCGACGGATTGCCTGGCGAGCGACGCCGGGAACAGAGCCACCTGCCAGTCACTTTCCCACTTTCCCTCGGTCGCCAGGCGATAGAACTGGGTTGGCGTCTGCCAGCCATTGCCGATTGGTGTGACGATGCGCCAGCCTTGTTCGCGGATCTCAATACCGGTACTGCGGTCTTCCATGGTTGACCAGTCGGCGGCATATTCAGTCAGCGCCGCCAGCTGTTCAACTGCGGTAATAGCTTTCGCGGTATCATTTTGTCGCCCGTAGGTCATCATCACCAGCGAGGCGCCAAGCGCGATAATCGTCAGCACCAGAATGACTTCCAGTAGCGTGAATCCCTTCTGCCTCATTCCGATTATTTCGCTTTACCCAGTTCCCAGTTAGTAATGTCGTCAGCGGTGCCGGGTTCACCGTCCTGACCTGCGGAGAGAATATCGTAATCGCCGTGTTCACCAGGGCTTACCAGCAGATACTCATTACCCCAGGGATCCTGTGGCAGACGCTTGATATATCCCTTCGCGTTGTAATTTTCCGGGATTGGGCTGGCGGTCGGTTTTTCGACCAGCGCCTTTAGCCCCTGCGCCGTCAGCGGATAGCGATAGTTATCCAGTTTGTACATATCCAGCGCATTCTCCAGCGCCACGATGTCGCTGACGGCTTTCTGGTGATCGGCTTTGTCTTTATTGCCCATTAAGCTGGGGACGACCAGGCTTGCGAGGATGCCCAAAATAACCAGCACCACCATCATCTCCAGCAGCGTAAATCCTCGCTGCTTATGTGCATCACTATTCACGTTTTATCCTTAACTTACCAATGAGTTGAGTTGCAAAATGGGTTGCAGAACCGAGACGATGATGAACAGCACAATCATCGCCATCGTAATAATCAGCGCGGGTTCAAACAGCGCCAGCGTCAGCGCAATGCGGTTTTGTAGCAGTGTTTCCTGCTGATCGGCGGCGCGCGCCATTAGCTCGCTGAGTTGGCCGCTTTTTTCCCCGGAGGCAATCATGTAGAGCATCATCGGCGGGAAGATATCGCATTTTTCCAGAGCGAGATGAAAGCCTGAGCCCTGGCGCACGCGCTCCGCGGCCTGACCCAGCCGCTGACTGATTTCTCGGTTACCGATGCCTTCGGTTGCCAGCGTCATCCCTTCCAGCAGCGGAACGCCGCTGATATTAAGAATGCTCAGGGTGCGCAAATAACGGGCGCAGTGGATAGCGCGCAGCAGGGCGCGACTGGGTTTGAAATCAAGAAGCCAGCGGTCAAACAGATGGCGTTTGCCGGGGCGGGTGAGCCAGTGGCGAAACAGGAAAAAGGCAATCAGCAGCAATGCGATTACCCACAGTCCGTAGTGGCGCATGGCATCGCTGATTGCCAGCAACACGCGCGTGGACATCGGCAGCGCTTCTTTCATATGCAGAAACTGCTCCACAATTTTGGGCACTACGGTAGTGAGCAGGATAGCGACGACGGCGATCGCCACGCTGGTCAGCAGGGAAGGGTACACCATTGACTGGATGAGTTTACTGCGTGTTGCCTGGCGTAACTCATTGTAGTCAGCCAGCTTTTCCAGCACACAGCCGAGCTGTCCGCTTTTTTCACCGGCTTTCACCAGCGTGCGGTAAACGGTATCGAAGATTCGCGGCCAGGCGGCCAGCGATTCGGAAAGCGTATGTCCGGCGAGGATCCGTTCGCGCAGGTCGTGTAGCACCAGCCCCAGTTTATTATTTTTGTTCTGCCGGCCAATAACGAACAGCGCCTCTTCAAGCGGTAGTGAAGCGTTGGCCAGTGTGGCGAGCTGGCGGGTGAACAGCGCCAGTTCACTGCCGCTAAGCCGTAAACGAGGCGTTTTTTTTATCGTCCGGAACAGCGAAATGACCTTTTTCTCATTTAACACCAGCGGGTGCAGACCCTGGGCGCGCAGCGCCTCGCGCGCCTCTTTGCTGCTGGCGGCATCCAGCGTTCCATGGTGAGTCGTGCCGCTGTCATCCATTGCCTGCCACTGATATTTCATCGTGTATCCTCTTGGGCAGAGGTGACGCGCATGACTTCCTCAAGCGTGGTTTCGCCTGCCAGCACGCGCAGCAGGCCGTTCTCCCGCAGGCTCCGGCTTTGCTGGCGCAGGCACTGCTCCAGGGCGTGTTCATCGGCGTCGCGATGGATGATGCTGCGCATAGTTTTATCCACCAGCATAATTTCATGAATCGCCAGTCGCCCCTGGTAGCCAGTTCCCCGACATTCGCCGCATCCGCAAGCCTGCCAGATTGTCTGAGCGGTGGGATCGAGCGCGTGCAGGGGGGATTTCTGAGAGTCAGGAATGGGGGCATGCGCGCGGCAGGCCGGACAGAGGCGACGCACCAGGCGTTGGGCGATAACGCCGCTTAGCGATGATGAGAGCAGGAAAGGTTCAACGCCCATGTCCCGTAATCGGGTGATCGCACCGCAGGCGCTGTTAGTGTGCAGGGTGGAAAGCACCAGATGTCCGGTGAGCGATGCCTGAACCGCTATCTGCGCGGTTTCGGCGTCACGAATTTCGCCGACCATGACGATGTCCGGATCCTGGCGCAGGATGGCGCGCAGTCCCCTGGCGAAAGACATATCCACCCGGCTGTTTACCTGGGTTTGTCCGACGCCTTCCAGCTCGTACTCGATGGGATCTTCGACGGTCAGGATATTACGCTGGGGGGAATTCAGCTCGGCGAGAATCGCATACAGCGTGGTGCTTTTTCCCGACCCCGTCGGGCCGGTGACAAGAATGATGCCGTGCGGCTGCTGTACTAAACCCTTCAGCCGCAGGCTATCCACCGCCGATAGCCCCATATTCTCCAGCGTCAGGCGCAGACTGTTTTTATCCAGCAGACGCAGCACGGCTCTTTCGCCATACTGCGAGGGTAACGTCGAAACGCGGACATCAATATTTTTGCGTCCGAGGCGCAGGGAAATACGCCCATCCTGCGGCAGTCGTTTTTCGGCAATATCCAGTCGTGCCATTACTTTGATACGCGAAATCAGCAGCGGCGCCAGTTTTTTAGCGGGCTGAAGGACTGGCTTAAGGACGCCGTCGATACGAAAACGCACCACCAGAGATTTTTCGAAGGTTTCGATATGCACATCCGACGCGCCTTCCCTCACGGCTTCATGAAGGACCGCGTTGATCAGTCGGATAACCGGTGCGTCGTTTTCATCACTGAGCAGATCGGCGTTGTCGGGTAACTCCTCGCTCAGCGCCGTCAGGTCGATCTCCTGATCGATATCCTGGGCAATCTGCCGGGACTCTCCGGCGCCGTGCTGGAAAAGTTGCTCCAGGTGGTCGTCAAATTGCGCTGGCGTCAGGCGGCTGAAGCGCTGACAGGCAACGCTGGCCTCAAGCACGTTTTCCAGCGGCGTGTCGGTGCGGTAGAACAATTCATCCACCGCGACCGCGATACCAAATTTTTGCCCCTGTGCGTAATTAAGCGGCAGAGGATGCTGGGGAGGAATGCGCGTCCATAAGTCAGTCATGTTGGATCATTCCCGGAAGGGATTGCGCGATGGCTGGTCGTTGGGCGCGTCGGTCGGCACATCGAAATTCAGCTCTTTAAGCATCGGGCGTTCTTCGTCCTTCACGCCGACCAATCCACTGGATTGCTTATCAATACGCTGCTGCTGTAAATCACGAAATCGGGTGTACTTATCCTTTGAGAGCGAACGATAAACCTCGTCGTCGCGAATAATGGTCGGCCTGATAAAGACCATTAAATTACGCTTCGCATTTTCCGTTGAGGTGTAGCGGAATAGCTGTCCGAGAACAGGGATATCGCCCAGCAGCGGTACTTTGGAAACCTGCTCTTTGCTTGAATCATCCAGCAGGCCACCCAGCACCACGGTTTCGCCACTTTTGACCAGCACGGCATTCTGGATAGTACGGGTGTTGAACGTCGGACCGAGATCGCTGGCGTTACCGGAGGCGGTATCGACGCTCGACACCTCCTGCTCGATCTCCATCAGCACCGCGTCGCCTTCGTTGATTTGCGGTGTGACCTTCAGTTTGGTGCCGACGGTTTTACGTTCGACCGTATTAAAGACGTTGTCGCCGGAGGTCGTTTGCGAGCCGGAAAGCACCGGCACATCCTGGCCGACATTAAACGATGCTTCTTTGTTATCCAGCGTCACAATGCTGGGGGTGGCGAGGATATCGTTTTTGTTGTCGGAGGAGATCGCGGTGAGCAGGACGCTCCAGTCCCCCTCAAAGAAGCCCGTCGCCAGGCCGTTAAAACTGCTTAACGCGCTGGCAATAGGGTTGTCACTGGTCATCGAACCGTTTTTATCAAACTGGCGCGCGCCTCTTGAGGCGTCGAAAATCGGCAGCCCCGTTTTAGTAAACTGCTGACCGCCGACGTTGCTGTTGGCCCATTGCACGCCAAGATTCAGGCCGTTGCCATCCTGGACTTCCACAATGATGGCTTCAACCAGTACCTGTGCGCGGCGAATATCCAGACGAGCGATGACTTTTTCCAGCTCCTGCATGGTGCTCTGGTCTGCGGTAATGACCACCGAGTTGGTTTGTTCATCGGCGTTAATCGAGACATCCCGGGAAGGGGTAGCCACGCTCTGCGAAGACGACTGCTTGTCTTCCGTCAGTTTGGTTGACACGCCGGTCAGCACTTCAACGATTTTAGTGGCTTTGGCGTATTTCAAATAGAACACGCGAGTATTGCCCTGCGTGGTCTGTTCGATATCCAGTTTAGCGATTAAAGATTTCATCCGCTGGCGCACATTGTCCGGCCCGCTGATAAGAAGGGCGTTGGTGCGCTTGTCGGCGACAATTTTAGGCAGCAGGATCTGCGTTGGGTTTTCCTTTGACTCTTCGCGAATCAGGCTGTTAATTACGTCAGATAAATCAACTGCCGAGGCGTAGCGCAGTTTGATAAGCTCACGTTCCTGAGTACCGATAACATCGACCCGTTTCACAACCTCAAGGATGCGATTGACTATATTGGCTTTACCGGTGATCAACAGCGCATTAGAAGGATCATAGTGTACGACGTTGCCAATGCCGCCGCTGTCCATCATCTGGCGTAATAGCGGAGCCAGATCGCGTACCGGGACATTTTTCAGCGCCACGACGCGGGTGATAAATTCATCGCCAACCGCCGGTTGCGACTGTGCCAATACTTTTCCCGGCGCGGTCTTAAGCGTTGCGGAGCGAACAACCTTCAGCAGGCCGTTATCCAGGGTGATAACCGAGTAGCCGTAGATATCGAGAACGCTGAGAAAAAACTGGTAGTATTCCTCCTCGTTGAAACTGTCAAAGCTGCGAACGGAGATTTTTCCCTGGACGGACGGATCGATCAGAATGGTTTTGCCCATTTGCTTACTGACCGAGGTAATAAACTCCCGGAGATCCGCATCCTGGAAGTTTGCCGAATATTGCGCTGACATGGTTTGAAATGGAAAGGAGCAAAACTGTAGCGCCAGTATCCATGCAGCCGTTTTTTTAATTCCTTTGCGCAATTTTGTCGTCCTTAAGGTTAATCATTCTCAGTAACGGATACATTCACCAGCGCTTCCTGACCGTTTCGTATTACGGTGAACTGGGCAGAGTTTAAGGTTACAAATTCCTGTAGTGCCGCTTTTGCTGACGCTTCCTGAGTTAGCGGATGGTTGTTCATTTTGATCGCAATATCGCCAGGCCTGAGTCCGGTTGCTATAAAACGTTCAACCGGACCACGGGCGTTTAATCTGACGCCCTGTAGCGCTTCCTGCTGATAGATAAAGTTAGTAATAATGATGTCACTGAGGGAATGTGGCGCGCTGTCATGTGGCAGCGATGGTGCCGGTGCCCTGGAGGATATATCAGGCTCATCAATAAAAACGATGCGTTGCCGGGCTCCATTGTTATCAATCGTCACGCTATTATTATCAATATCCGTAATTTTTACGTCAGGGAGATCGTCAAGCTTATCTCCGGTACTGTAAAATTTTGCTTTCTCATTAATGGTGATAATAGCCTGTGAACGTGTTTTTAGCGTGCTCGCAATAATGCCATTTAGCTGGAGATCGAGCATCGAATTTTTAATTGAGACATCTTCTTTATTATCAGTCGCGTTTTCCCTACTGTTTTTCGGTAAATTCATTGGCAGCCTGAGGACAACGGACGTTATTGATTGACTGGTTTTGTTTTTCGTATTGATAGAATCAATAAATAATCTATAGGCATATGACGAATGAATAATAACAATGACACCGACAAAAAACATAACGCAGTACAGCACATCGTTACGCTTTCTCTTAAATATAAAGGTAAATTGCTTCGCGATAACATCCATTGTTAATAGCACGCCTGTTCTTTTCGGGAGAAGCATGATATAGGCTTACTTTCAGGTTTTCAATTTAATCGTCGGAACATGTCGTTTAATTCAAATATAAAAAATTGATAATATTTACCTGGCATATAATAAGTTAAATACCCGCATCAATTACTGGAACTTATCGATGACTGAACGCGAATTACCGTATGCAATTTACTCTTTTTCGCAACATACCCTTATCAAGAATATCTTTATTCATGAGCTGGGCGCTGGCGATGTGGGCGTATTATGCGGCAAACCGGGGTGTGGTAAATCGACGCTTATTTATCAGTTAGGTAAGGATTTTCCCGGCAGGGTAGTGGTGTTTACCGCCACCGGTTTATCTGGTTTCTGTCAATTGACACACACGGCGTGTACGCACGGAAAACTCCAGCCAGACTGGCGAGATGTGAGAATTAGCCGTTTCTGGTCAACGCTGATGCCTGCCCTTAGTCCGGCAGCGCAACCAATAATAATTGTCATTGATAATGCTGACGCACTCGCCAGACATCTTCCGGCATTTGTCGATAATTTCCGTCATCTGGCGGCTTCATTTGACGCTGGCGCCAGCTTGCTACTGGTGGGGGGCGAAGCGCTCAGGCGTAACCGACGACTTAAACGGCGTATTACGCTGTCGGCGATCATCGCTGCGCCGACGGACGATGAATATCTTGATTTTATGCACCAACAGCAACTGCGTGAGGCGGATGGCGAGCCTGTGCGCATGCGTCATGAATTTGTGCGCAAAGCGGTTCGGGCAGTGCAGGGAAACCTGGCGTTGCTGAGGCGCATCGCCCGGGCGGCGAGAAAAATGGCAACGGACAGGCAAGCGGATGTGTTAACCGCTCAACAGGAAAAATTGTTGCTGGAAACATTTACTCTCCGCTCTTGCGTATTGCGCAAGGGAATATTGCCCGGACTTTACGCTGCGCTGGCTTTGACGTTCGGTTGGCTGGCGGTCGATGTTTTTCCCCTTCAACTTCCTGTGCCTGCCGGGTTAACGGTGGCGATGGCGCAAAAAAAGGAAAACCTGCCGGATATTAGCGATGCACGGGGAGGATTACGCGACGCCATGCAGCAATTATTCAGCGTCTGGGGATTCGACACAGCGCATGACGAGGCATGGTGTGACCAGGCCGATCGCGCTGAGTTGGTGTGCGAAAGCGGCAAGGAACGTTTAGATAACCTCATCAGGCGCGGGTTGCCGTGGATCGCGCATTTGAATATCGATAAACAACCGGTCTACGGTGTTGTGATGCGTGTATCAGGAAACGAGCTGGATCTTATCATTGATAATAAAACCTGGATCGTCAGTCAGGAGTGGCTGGCGAAGCACTGGCAGGGAAATTATACCCTGATGCTCAATTTAACGCCTGACAGGAAAATGCAGATCGGTGAAAAGAGTCCGGCGGAAACCATCATCTGGTTTGATACGATGCTGAGCCGCGCACTGGGCGTTCCCGGCGATAAATCAGGCTCATGGACGCCATGGTTAATCGAAAAGGTCAAAGCATTCCAGCAGCGGGAGAATTTGCCTGTGGATGGTAAGCCGGGAAAAGAGACGCTGATAAGGCTACGTCAGAGTCTTGGAGACGCGCCGGTATTAATCAATGAGGCGGCACCTGTGCTCACACATGTGTCATCTAAGGAGCGTATGTGATGATGCACATCTATCAACCCATTGATGCGAAAACAGTGTCGAGTTGCCGCTGGCGGCAGGCGCTGCATTCCTGTTGCTGGCTGTTGTGGGTCAGCCTGATGCTAATGTGCGGCTACTACGGACATTATGTCTGGTTGGTGCGCCATCCGACAACCACCACGCAGGGAGTGCCCGATTCTCAGGCGTATCGACTCTCGGATGTGCATTACATTTTTAAGCGGAAACCTCTGCCGATACGCATCGATTTACCCACCCAGAACGAAGAGGGTGACAGTATGTTGGAAGAGATTCCCTATGATGAAGCGTCCGGGCAGGAAGTGCCGGATGGCGAAGTATTGCGCTCACGTGTGCAACAAGCGCTGAGAGAAATCGATGGCAAATAGCCATAATCACTTGCATCCGTACTGGCTATACGTATAATACGCCAGCCTGTCAAATCTGACGGGTAGTTCGATATGAACTGTGGCGGTTTACCGTCAACAACGCTCCCAATCAGGGGGCTACGTAAGAACGGTTACACTCTCCCATCAATCGTAATGGGTTTGAGGAGTAACTATTTCGTCTATAAAATAATTGGAGCTCTGGTCTCATGCAGAACCAAAGAATCCGTATCCGTTTGAAAGCGTTTGATCATCGTCTGATCGATCAATCAACCGCGGAAATCGTCGAGACTGCCAAGCGCACTGGTGCGCAGGTTCGTGGTCCGATCCCGCTGCCGACCCGCAAAGAGCGTTTCACCGTTCTGATCTCCCCGCACGTCAACAAAGACGCGCGTGATCAGTACGAGATCCGTACTCACAAGCGTCTGGTTGACATCGTTGAGCCAACTGAAAAAACCGTTGATGCTCTGATGCGTCTGGACCTGGCTGCCGGTGTAGACGTGCAGATCAGCCTGGGTTAATCAGGTCATCGAGCGATTGAGAGGTTGATACAATGATTGGTTTAGTCGGTAAAAAAGTGGGTATGACCCGCATCTTCACTGAAGATGGCGTATCTATCCCAGTAACCGTTATCGAAGTTGAAGCAAACCGCGTTACTCAGGTTAAAGATCTGGCTAACGATGGCTATCGCGCTGTTCAGGTTACCACCGGTGCTAAAAAAGCTAACCGCGTAACTAAGCCGGAAGCTGGTCACTTTGCTAAAGCTGGCGTAGAAGCTGGCCGCGGCCTGTGGGAGTTCCGCCTGGCAGATGGTGAAGAATACACCGTTGGTCAGAACATTAGCGTTGAACTGTTTGCTGACGTTAAAAAAGTTGACGTAACCGGTACCTCTAAAGGTAAAGGTTTCGCTGGTACCGTTAAGCGCTGGAACTTCCGTACTCAGGACGCTACTCACGGTAACTCCTTGTCCCACCGCGTTCCGGGTTCTATCGGTCAGAACCAGACTCCGGGCAAAGTGTTTAAAGGCAAGAAAATGGCAGGTCAGCTGGGCAACGAACGTGTAACCGTTCAGAGCCTGGACGTAGTACGTGTTGACGCTGAGCGCAACCTGCTGCTGGTTAAAGGTGGTGTTCCGGGTGCGACCGGTTGCGACCTGATCGTTAAACCAGCTGTGAAGGCGTAAGGGGATAGCAATGGAATTAGTATTGAAAGACGCGCAGAGCGCGCTGACTGTTTCCGAAACTACCTTCGGTCGTGATTTCAACGAAGCGCTGGTTCACCAGGTTGTTGTTGCTTATGCAGCTGGTGCTCGTCAGGGTACTCGTGCTCAGAAGACTCGTGCTGAAGTAACTGGTTCAGGCAAAAAGCCGTGGCGCCAGAAAGGTACCGGCCGTGCGCGTTCAGGTTCTATCAAGAGCCCGATCTGGCGTTCAGGTGGCGTGACCTTCGCTGCTCGTCCACAGGACCACAGTCAAAAAGTTAACAAAAAGATGTACCGCGGCGCGCTGAAAAGCATTCTGTCCGAACTGGTACGTCAGGATCGTCTGATCGTTGTCGAATCATTCTCTGTAGAAGCGCCTAAAACTAAGCTGCTGGCACAGAAACTGAAAGACATGGCTCTGGAAGATGTGCTGATCATCACCGGTGAGCTGGACGAAAACCTGTTCCTGGCTGCGCGCAACCTGCACAAGGTTGACGTACGCGATGCAACTGGTATCGACCCGGTTAGCCTGATCGCCTTCGACAAAGTCGTAATGACTGCTGATGCTGTTAAGCAAGTTGAGGAGATGCTGGCATGATTCGTGAAGAACGTCTGCTGAAAGTGCTGCGCGCACCGCACGTTTCTGAAAAAGCGTCTACTGCGATGGAAAAAACTAACACCATCGTTCTCAAAGTTGCTAAAGACGCGACCAAAGCAGAAATCAAAGCTGCTGTGCAGAAACTGTTTGAAGTCGAAGTCGAAGTCGTTAACACCCTGGTAGTTAAAGGGAAAGTTAAACGTCACGGACAGCGTATCGGTCGTCGTAGCGACTGGAAAAAAGCTTACGTCACCCTGAAGGAAGGCCAGAATCTGGACTTCGTCGGCGGCGCTGAGTAAGTCGGAGGAGTAATACAATGGCAGTTGTTAAATGTAAACCGACATCTCCGGGTCGTCGCCACGTTGTTAAAGTGGTCAACCCAGAGCTGCACAAGGGCAAACCTTTTGCTCCGCTGGTTGAAAAAAACAGCAAATCCGGTGGTCGTAACAACAATGGCCGCATCACCACTCGTCACATCGGTGGTGGTCACAAGCAGGCTTATCGTATTGTTGACTTCAAACGCAACAAAGACGGTATCCCGGCAGTTGTTGAACGTCTTGAGTACGATCCGAACCGCTCCGCGAACATCGCGCTGGTTCTGTACAAAGACGGTGAACGCCGTTACATCCTGGCCCCTAAAGGCCTGAAAGCTGGCGACCAGGTTCAATCTGGCGTTGATGCTGCAATCAAAGCAGGTAACACCCTGCCGATGCGCAATATCCCGGTTGGTTCTACCGTTCATAACGTAGAAATGAAACCAGGTAAAGGCGGTCAGCTGGCACGTTCCGCTGGTACTTACGTTCAGATCGTTGCTCGTGATGGTGCTTATGTCACCCTGCGTCTGCGTTCTGGTGAAATGCGTAAAGTCGAAGCAGACTGCCGTGCAACTCTGGGCGAAGTTGGCAATGCTGAGCATATGCTGCGCGTTCTGGGTAAAGCAGGTGCTGCACGCTGGCGTGGTGTTCGTCCTACCGTTCGCGGTACTGCGATGAACCCAGTCGACCACCCACATGGTGGTGGTGAAGGTCGTAACTTTGGTAAGCACCCGGTAACTCCGTGGGGCGTTCAGACCAAAGGTAAGAAGACCCGCAGCAACAAGCGTACTGATAAATTCATCGTACGTCGCCGTAGCAAATAATTTTAGAGGATAAGCCATGCCACGTTCTCTCAAGAAAGGTCCTTTTATTGACCTGCACTTGCTGAAGAAGGTAGAGAAAGCGGTGGAAAGCGGAGACAAGAAGCCCCTGCGCACTTGGTCCCGTCGTTCAACGATCTTTCCTAACATGATCGGTTTGACCATCGCTGTCCATAATGGTCGTCAGCACGTTCCGGTATTTGTTTCCGACGAAATGGTCGGTCACAAACTGGGTGAATTCGCACCGACTCGTACTTATCGCGGCCATGCTGCTGATAAAAAAGCGAAGAAGAAATAAGGTAGGAGGAAGAGATGGAAACTTTAGCTCAACATCGCCATGCTCGTTCTTCTGCTCAGAAGGTTCGCCTTGTTGCAGACCTGATTCGCGGTAAGAAAGTGTCGCAGGCTCTGGATATTCTGACCTACACCAATAAGAAAGCGGCTGTACTGGTCAAGAAAGTCCTGGAATCTGCCATTGCTAACGCTGAACACAACGATGGCGCTGACATTGACGATCTGAAAGTTACGAAAATTTTCGTAGACGAAGGCCCGAGCATGAAGCGCATTATGCCGCGTGCAAAAGGTCGTGCAGATCGCATCCTGAAGCGCACCAGCCACATTACTGTGGTTGTGTCCGATCGCTGAGACTCTGGAGACTAGCAATGGGTCAGAAAGTACATCCTAATGGTATTCGCCTGGGTATTGTAAAACCATGGAACTCAACCTGGTTTGCGAACACCAAAGAATTCGCTGACAACCTGGACAGCGATTTTAAAGTACGTCAGTACCTGACTAAGGAACTGGCTAAAGCGTCTGTATCTCGTATCGTTATCGAGCGTCCGGCTAAGAGCATCCGTGTGACCATTCACACCGCTCGCCCGGGTATCGTTATCGGTAAGAAAGGTGAAGACGTAGAAAAACTGCGCAAAGTCGTAGCGGATATTGCTGGCGTTCCTGCTCAGATCAATATCGCCGAAGTGCGTAAACCTGAACTGGATGCAAAATTGGTTGCTGACAGCATCACTTCTCAGCTGGAACGTCGTGTTATGTTCCGTCGTGCTATGAAGCGTGCTGTACAGAACGCAATGCGTCTGGGCGCTAAAGGTATTAAAGTTGAAGTTAGCGGCCGTCTGGGCGGCGCGGAAATCGCACGTACCGAATGGTACCGCGAAGGTCGCGTACCTCTGCACACTCTGCGTGCTGACATCGACTACAACACCTCTGAAGCGCACACCACTTACGGTGTAATCGGCGTTAAAGTGTGGATCTTCAAAGGCGAGATCCTGGGTGGTATGGCTGCTGTTGAACAACCGGAAAAACCGGCTGCGCAACCTAAAAAGCAGCAGCGTAAAGGCCGTAAATAAGGAGCGTCGCTGATGTTACAACCAAAGCGTACAAAATTCCGTAAAATGCACAAAGGCCGTAACCGCGGTCTGGCGCAGGGTACGGATGTTAGCTTCGGCAGCTTCGGTCTGAAAGCTGTTGGCCGTGGTCGTCTGACTGCCCGTCAGATCGAAGCAGCACGTCGTGCTATGACCCGTGCAGTTAAGCGTCAAGGTAAGATCTGGATCCGTGTATTCCCGGACAAACCGATCACTGAAAAGCCGCTGGCAGTGCGTATGGGTAAAGGTAAAGGTAACGTGGAGTATTGGGTTGCCTTGATTCAGCCGGGTAAAGTCCTGTATGAAATGGACGGCGTACCGGAAGAGCTGGCCCGTGAAGCATTCAAGCTGGCAGCAGCGAAACTGCCGATTAAAACCACCTTTGTAACTAAGACGGTGATGTAATGAAAGCAAAAGAGCTGCGTGAGAAGAGTGTTGAAGAGCTGAACACCGAGCTGCTGAATCTGCTGCGTGAGCAGTTCAACCTGCGTATGCAGGCTGCAAGTGGCCAGCTGCAACAGTCTCACCTGTTGAAGCAAGTGCGTCGTGATGTCGCACGCGTTAAGACTTTACTGACTGAGAAGGCGGGTGCGTAATGACCGATAAAATCCGTACTCTGCAAGGTCGCGTTGTTAGCGATAAAATGGAGAAATCCATCGTTGTTGCTATCGAACGTTTTGTGAAACACCCGATCTACGGTAAATTCATTAAGCGTACGACCAAACTGCACGTACATGACGAGAACAACGAATGCGGTACTGGTGACGTGGTTGAAATCCGCGAATGCCGTCCGCTGTCCAAGACTAAGTCCTGGACGCTGGTTCGCGTTGTAGAGAAAGCCGTTCTGTAATACAGTAGGCATTCTCAACGAATAAACGGCTCAGCGATGAGCCGTTTATTTTTTCTACCCATATCGTTGAAGCGGTGTTATAATGCCGCGCCCCCGATATGGGGCTTTTTTAACGACCTGATTTTCGGGTCTCAGTAGTAGTTGACATTAGCGGAGCACTAAAATGATCCAAGAACAGACTATGCTGAACGTCGCCGACAACTCCGGTGCACGTCGCGTAATGTGTATCAAGGTTCTGGGTGGCTCGCACCGTCGCTACGCAGGCGTCGGCGATATCATCAAGATCACCATCAAGGAAGCAATTCCGCGTGGTAAGGTCAAAAAAGGTGATGTGCTGAAGGCGGTAGTGGTGCGCACCAAGAAGGGTGTTCGTCGCCCGGACGGTTCTGTCATTCGCTTCGATGGTAATGCATGCGTTATTTTAAACAATAACAGCGAGCAACCTATCGGTACGCGTATTTTTGGGCCGGTAACTCGTGAACTTCGTAACGAGAAGTTCATGAAAATTATCTCTCTGGCACCAGAAGTACTCTAAGGAGCGAATCATGGCAGCGAAGATCCGTCGTGATGACGAAGTTATCGTGTTAACCGGTAAAGATAAAGGTAAACGCGGTAAAGTTAAGAATGTCCTGTCTTCCGGCAAGGTCATTGTTGAAGGTATCAACCTGGTTAAGAAACATCAGAAGCCGGTTCCGGCCCTGAACCAACCAGGCGGCATTGTAGAGAAAGAAGCAGCTATTCAGATCTCTAACCTTGCTATCTTCAACGCGGCAACCGGCAAGGCTGACCGTGTAGGCTTTAGATTCGAAGACGGCAAAAAAGTCCGTTTCTTTAAATCTAACAGCGAAACTATCAAGTAATTTGGAGTAGTACGATGGCGAAACTGCATGATTACTACAAAGACGAAGTAGTCGCTAAACTCATGACTGAGTTTAACTACAATTCTGTCATGCAAGTCCCTCGGGTCGAGAAGATCACCCTGAACATGGGTGTTGGTGAAGCGATCGCTGACAAGAAACTGCTGGATAACGCAGCAGCTGACCTGACAGCAATCTCCGGTCAAAAACCGCTGATCACCAAAGCACGCAAATCAGTTGCAGGCTTCAAAATCCGTCAGGGCTATCCGATCGGCTGTAAAGTAACTCTGCGTGGCGAACGCATGTGGGAGTTCTTTGAGCGCCTGATCACTATTGCTGTTCCACGTATCCGTGACTTCCGTGGCTTGTCCGCTAAGTCTTTCGACGGTCGTGGTAACTACAGCATGGGTGTCCGTGAGCAGATCATCTTCCCAGAAATCGACTACGATAAAGTCGACCGCGTGCGTGGTTTGGATATTACCATTACCACTACTGCGAAATCTGATGAAGAAGGCCGTGCTCTGCTGGCTGCCTTTGACTTCCCGTTCCGCAAGTAAGGTAGGGTTACTGAATGGCTAAGCAATCAATGAAAGCACGCGAAGTAAAGCGCGTAGCTTTAGCTGATAAGTACTTCGCAAAACGCGCTGAACTGAAAGCTATTATCTCTGATGTGAACGCGACCGACGAAGATCGTTGGAACGCAGTTCTCAAGCTGCAGTCTCTGCCGCGTGATTCCAGCCCGTCCCGTCAGCGTAACCGCTGCCGTCAAACAGGTCGTCCGCATGGCTATGTGGGCAAGTTCGGGTTGAGCCGTATCAAACTGCGTGAAGCCGCTATGCGCGGTGAAGTACCAGGCTTGAAAAAGGCTAGCTGGTAATTACCAATTGAATCACGGGAGTAAAGACAGATGAGCATGCAAGATCCGATCGCGGATATGCTGACCCGTATCCGTAACGGTCAGGCCGCGAATAAAGCTGCGGTCACCATGCCTTCCTCCAAGCTGAAAGTGGCAATTGCCAACGTGCTGAAGGAAGAAGGTTTTATTGAAGATTTTAAAGTTGAAGGCGACACCAAGCCGGAACTGGAACTTACTCTTAAGTATTTCCAGGGTAAAGCTGTTGTAGAAAGCATTCAGCGTGTCAGTCGCCCAGGTCTGCGCATTTATAAGCGTAAAGACGAGCTGCCGAAAGTTATGGCTGGCATGGGTATCGCAGTTGTTTCTACCTCTAAAGGTGTTATGACTGATCGTGCAGCGCGCCAGGCTGGTCTTGGTGGCGAAATTATCTGCTACGTAGCCTAATCGGAGGAAAAAATGTCTCGTGTTGCTAAAGCACCGGTCGTTATTCCTGCCGGCGTTGATGTAAAAATCAACGGTCAGGTTATTACGATCAAAGGTAAAAACGGCGAGCTGACTCGTACTCTCAACGATGCTGTTGCAGTAAATCATGCAGATAATGCACTGACCTTCGGTCCGCGTGATGGTTACGCAGATGGATGGGCTCAGGCTGGTACCGCGCGTGCCCTGCTGAATGCAATGGTTGTCGGTGTTACCGAAGGCTTCACTAAGAAGCTACAGCTGGTTGGTGTAGGTTATCGTGCAGCGGTTAAAGGGAATGTAGTAAACCTGGCTTTAGGTTTCTCTCACCCTGTTGACCATCAGCTGCCTGCGGGTATTACTGCAGAATGTCCGTCTCAGACTGAAATCGTGCTGAAAGGCGCTGATAAACAGCTGATCGGTCAGGTTGCAGCAGATCTGCGCGCCTACCGTCGTCCTGAGCCTTATAAAGGCAAGGGTGTTCGTTACGCCGACGAAGTCGTGCGTACCAAAGAGGCTAAGAAGAAGTAAGGTAACACTATGGATAAGAAATCTGCTCGTATCCGTCGTGCGACCCGCGCACGCCGCAAGCTCCAGGAGCTGGGCGCAACTCGCCTGGTGGTACATCGTACCCCGCGTCATATTTACGCACAGGTAATTGCACCGAACGGTTCTGAAGTTCTGGTAGCTGCTTCTACTGTAGAAAAAGCTATCGCTGAACAATTGAAGTACACCGGTAACAAAGACGCTGCTGCAGCTGTAGGTAAAGCTGTTGCTGAACGCGCTCTGGAAAAAGGCATCAAAGATGTTTCTTTTGACCGTTCCGGGTTCCAATATCATGGTCGTGTCCAGGCACTGGCAGATGCTGCCCGTGAAGCTGGCCTTCAGTTCTAAGGTAGAGGTGTAAGATGGCTCACATCGAAAAACAAGCTGGCGAACTGCAGGAAAAGCTGATCGCGGTTAACCGCGTATCTAAAACCGTTAAAGGTGGTCGTATTTTCTCCTTCACAGCTCTGACTGTAGTTGGTGATGGTAACGGTCGCGTTGGTTTTGGTTACGGTAAAGCGCGTGAAGTTCCAGCAGCGATCCAGAAAGCGATGGAAAAAGCCCGTCGCAATATGATTAACGTCGCGCTGAACCACGGCACCCTGCAGCACCCGGTTAAGGGTACTCACACGGGTTCTCGTGTATTCATGCAGCCGGCTTCCGAAGGTACCGGTATCATCGCCGGTGGTGCAATGCGCGCCGTTCTGGAAGTCGCTGGAGTTCGTAACGTTCTGGCTAAAGCCTATGGTTCTACTAACCCGATTAACGTGGTTCGTGCAACTATCGATGGCCTGGAAAATATGAAATCTCCGGAAATGGTCGCTGCCAAGCGTGGTAAATCCGTTGAAGAAATTCTGGGGAAATAAACCATGGCAAAGACTATTAAAATTACTCAAACCCGCAGTGCAATCGGTCGTCTGCCGAAACATAAGGCAACGCTGCTTGGCCTGGGTCTGCGTCGTATTGGTCACACCGTAGAGCGCGAGGATACTCCTGCTGTTCGTGGTATGGTCAACGCGGTTTCCTTCATGGTTAAAGTTGAGGAGTAAGAGATGCGTTTAAATACTCTGTCTCCGGCCGAAGGCTCTAAAAAAGCGGCTCGCCGCCTGGGTCGTGGTATCGGTTCTGGCCTCGGTAAAACCGGTGGTCGTGGTCACAAAGGTCAGAAGTCTCGTTCTGGCGGTGGCGTACGTCGCGGTTTCGAGGGTGGTCAGATGCCTCTGTACCGTCGTCTGCCGAAATTCGGCTTCACTTCACGTAAAGCAGCGATTACAGCCGAAGTTCGTCTGTCTGACCTGGCTAAAGTTGAAGGCGGTGTTGTAGACCTGAACACGCTGAAAGCAGCTAACATTATCGGTATCCAGATCGAGTTCGCGAAAGTGATTCTGGCTGGTGAAGTCACTACTCCGGTAACTGTTCGTGGCCTGCGTGTTACTAAAGGCGCTCGTGCTGCTATCGAAGCTGCTGGCGGTAAAATCGAGGAATAAGTAGCAGATGGCTAAACAACCGGGATTAGATTTTCAAAGTGCCAAAGGTGGCTTAGGCGAGCTGAAACGCAGACTGCTGTTTGTAATCGGCGCGCTGATTGTGTTCCGTATTGGCTCTTTCATTCCGATCCCTGGTATTGATGCCGCTGTACTTGCCAAACTGCTTGAGCAACAGCGAGGCACCATCATTGAAATGTTTAACATGTTCTCTGGTGGTGCTCTCAGCCGTGCTTCTATCTTTGCTCTGGGGATCATGCCGTATATTTCGGCGTCGATTATTATCCAGCTGCTGACGGTGGTTCATCCAACGCTGGCAGAAATTAAGAAAGAAGGGGAGTCTGGTCGTCGTAAGATCAGCCAGTACACCCGCTACGGTACTCTGGTGCTGGCAATATTCCAGTCGATCGGTATTGCTACCGGTCTGCCGAATATGCCTGGTATGCAGGGCCTGGTAATGAATCCAGGCTTTGCATTCTATTTCACCGCTGTTGTAAGTCTGGTTACAGGGACGATGTTCCTGATGTGGTTGGGCGAACAGATTACTGAACGTGGTATCGGCAACGGTATCTCAATCATTATCTTCGCCGGTATTGTCGCGGGACTCCCGCCAGCCATTGCCCATACTATCGAGCAAGCGCGTCAAGGCGACCTGCACTTCCTCGTGTTGCTGTTGGTTGCAGTATTAGTATTTGCAGTGACGTTCTTTGTTGTATTTGTTGAGCGTGGTCAACGCCGCATTGTGGTAAACTACGCGAAACGTCAGCAAGGTCGTCGTGTCTATGCTGCACAGAGCACACATTTACCGCTGAAAGTGAATATGGCGGGGGTAATCCCGGCAATCTTCGCTTCCAGTATTATTCTGTTCCCAGCGACCATCGCGTCATGGTTCGGGGGCGGGACTGGTTGGAACTGGCTGACAACAATTTCGCTGTATTTGCAGCCTGGGCAACCGCTTTATGTGTTACTCTATGCGTCTGCAATCATATTCTTCTGTTTCTTCTACACGGCGTTGGTTTTCAACCCGCGTGAAACAGCAGATAACCTGAAGAAGTCCGGTGCATTTGTACCAGGAATTCGTCCGGGAGAGCAAACGGCGAAGTATATCGATAAAGTAATGACCCGCCTGACTCTGGTTGGTGCGCTCTACATTACCTTTATCTGCCTGATCCCGGAGTTCATGCGTGATGCAATGAAAGTACCGTTCTACTTCGGTGGGACCTCACTGCTTATCGTTGTTGTCGTGATTATGGACTTTATGGCTCAAGTGCAAACTCTGATGATGTCAAGTCAGTACGAGTCTGCATTGAAGAAGGCGAATCTGAAAGGCTACGGCCGTTAACAGTCGCCCGAGAAGTTACGGAGAGTAAAAATGAAAGTTCGTGCTTCCGTCAAGAAATTATGCCGTAACTGCAAAATCGTTAAGCGTGATGGTGTCATCCGTGTGATTTGCAGTGCCGAGCCGAAGCATAAACAGCGCCAAGGCTGATTTATTCGCATATTTTTCTTGCAAAGTTGGGTTGAGCTGGCTAGATTAGCCAGCCAATCTTTTGTATGTCTGTGCGTTTCCATTTGAGTATCCTGAAAACGGGCTTTTCAGCATGGTGCGTACATATTAAATAGTAGGAGTGCATAGTGGCCCGTATAGCAGGCATTAACATTCCTGATCAGAAACATGCTGTGATCGCATTAACTTCGATCTACGGCGTCGGCAAGACCCGTTCTAAAGCCATTCTGGCTGCCGCGGGTATCGCTGAAGATGTTAAGATCAGTGAGCTGTCTGAAGAACAAATCGACACGCTGCGTGACGAAGTTGCCAAATTTGTCGTTGAAGGTGATCTGCGCCGTGAAGTTAGCATGAGCATCAAGCGCCTTATGGACCTTGGTTGCTATCGCGGTTTGCGTCATCGTCGTGGTCTCCCGGTTCGCGGTCAGCGTACCAAGACCAACGCACGTACCCGTAAGGGTCCGCGCAAACCGATCAAGAAATAATCGGGGTGATTGAATAATGGCAAAGGCACCAATTCGTGCACGTAAACGTGTAAGAAAACAAGTCTCTGACGGCGTGGCTCATATCCATGCTTCTTTTAACAACACCATCGTTACCATTACTGATCGTCAGGGTAACGCACTGGGTTGGGCAACAGCCGGTGGTTCCGGTTTCCGTGGTTCTCGCAAATCCACTCCGTTTGCAGCTCAGGTTGCAGCAGAGCGTTGCGCTGAAGCCGTAAAAGAATACGGTATCAAGAATCTGGAAGTTATGGTCAAAGGACCGGGTCCAGGTCGCGAATCTACTGTTCGTGCTCTGAACGCCGCTGGTTTCCGCATCACTAATATTACTGATGTGACTCCGATCCCTCATAACGGTTGTCGTCCGCCGAAAAAACGTCGCGTATAACGCTGTCGTTTCTAGGATTGTTGGAGAAAGAAAATGGCAAGATATTTGGGTCCTAAGCTCAAGCTGAGCCGTCGTGAGGGCACTGACTTATTCCTTAAGTCTGGCGTTCGCGCGATCGATACCAAGTGTAAAATTGAACAAGCTCCTGGCCAGCACGGTGCGCGTAAACCGCGTCTGTCTGACTATGGTGTGCAGTTGCGTGAAAAGCAAAAAGTTCGCCGTATCTACGGTGTGCTGGAGCGTCAGTTCCGTAACTACTACAAAGAAGCAGCACGTCTGAAAGGCAACACCGGTGAAAACCTGTTGGGTCTGCTGGAAGGTCGTCTGGACAACGTTGTATACCGTATGGGCTTCGGTGCCACTCGTGCAGAAGCACGTCAGCTGGTCAGCCATAAAGCAATTATGGTAAACGGTCGTGTTGTTAACATCGCTTCTTATCAGGTTAGTCCGAATGACGTTGTTAGCATTCGTGAGAAAGCGAAGAAGCAGTCTCGCGTGAAAGCCGCTCTGGAGCTGGCTGAGCAGCGTGAAAAGCCAACCTGGCTGGAAGTTGATGCTGGCAAGATGGAAGGTACGTTCAAGCGTAAGCCGGAGCGTTCTGATCTGTCTGCGGACATTAACGAACACCTGATCGTCGAGCTTTACTCCAAGTAAAGCTTAGTACCAAAGAGAGGACACAATGCAGGGTTCTGTGACAGAGTTTCTAAAACCGCGCCTGGTAGATATCGAGCAAGTGAGTTCGACGCACGCCAAGGTGACCCTTGAGCCTTTAGAGCGTGGCTTTGGCCATACTTTGGGTAACGCACTGCGCCGTATTCTGCTCTCATCGATGCCGGGTTGCGCGGTGACCGAGGTTGAGATTGATGGTGTACTACATGAGTACAGCACCAAAGAAGGCGTTCAGGAAGATATCCTGGAAATCCTGCTCAACCTGAAAGGGCTGGCGGTGAGAGTTCAGGGTAAAGATGACGTTATTCTTACCTTGAATAAATCTGGCATTGGCCCTGTGACTGCAGCCGACATTACCCATGATGGTGATGTCGAAATCGTCAAGCCACAGCACGTGATCTGCCACCTGACCGATGAGAATGCATCTATTAGCATGCGTATCAAAGTTCAGCGCGGTCGTGGTTATGTGCCGGCTTCTACCCGAATTCATTCGGAAGAAGATGAGCGCCCAATCGGCCGTCTGCTGGTCGACGCATGCTACAGCCCTGTAGAGCGTATTGCCTACAATGTTGAAGCAGCGCGTGTAGAACAGCGTACCGACCTGGACAAGCTGGTCATCGAAATGGAAACCAACGGTACAATCGATCCTGAAGAGGCGATTCGTCGTGCGGCAACCATTCTGGCTGAACAACTTGAAGCTTTCGTTGACTTACGTGATGTACGTCAGCCGGAAGTTAAAGAAGAGAAACCAGAATTCGATCCGATCCTGCTGCGCCCTGTTGACGATCTGGAATTGACTGTCCGCTCTGCTAACTGCCTCAAAGCAGAAGCTATCCACTATATCGGTGATCTGGTACAGCGTACTGAGGTTGAGCTTCTTAAGACGCCTAACCTTGGTAAAAAATCTCTTACTGAGATTAAAGACGTGCTGGCTTCCCGTGGACTGTCTCTGGGCATGCGCCTGGAAAACTGGCCACCGGCAAGCATCGCTGACGAGTAACCGGATCACAGGTTAAGGTTTTACTGAGAAGGATAAGGTCATGCGCCATCGTAAGAGTGGTCGTCAACTGAACCGCAACAGCAGCCATCGCCAGGCTATGTTCCGCAATATGGCAGGTTCACTGGTTCGTCATGAAATCATCAAGACGACTCTGCCGAAAGCGAAAGAGCTGCGTCGCGTAGTTGAGCCGCTGATTACTCTTGCCAAGACTGATAGCGTAGCTAATCGTCGTCTGGCATTCGCCCGCACTCGTGATAACGAGATCGTGGCAAAACTGTTTAACGAACTGGGCCCGCGTTTCGCGAGCCGCGCCGGTGGTTACACTCGCATTCTGAAGTGTGGCTTCCGTGCAGGCGACAACGCGCCGATGGCATACATCGAGCTGGTTGATCGTTCAGAGAAAACAGAAGCTGCTGTAGAGTAATCTGTAGTAACGTAAAAAAACCCGCCTCGGCGGGTTTTTTTATATCCGTCATATCCCCACTTACCTACAATATCTGTACTCTTTTTGTTCATCACTGGAGTGTTGTATGTGGTTACTGGACCAGTGGGCAGAGCGCCATATTATTGATGCACAGTCTAAAGGTGAGTTTGATGGTTTGCATGGTACTGGAGAACCGTTGGTTCTTGACGATGATTCCCACATTCCGCCTGAACTTCGAGCCGGATTCCGTTTATTAAAAAATGCGGGATGTCTTCCTCCTGAGCTAGAGCAGCGCAGAGAGGCAATACAGCTGCTTGAAATACTTGCAGGGATCCGCAAAGATGATCCCCATTATCAGGAAGTGAGTCGAAGACTGTCACTACTGGAACTGAAACTACGGCAGGCTGGACTCAGCACCGAGTTTTTACACGGTGAATACGCAGATAAGCTGCTACAGAAGATCAACGACGAATAGCGGAGATAGCATGTACCGTATTGGTGAATTAGCGAAACTGGCTGACGTGACGCCTGATACTATCCGCTACTATGAAAAGCAGCAGATGATGGAACATGAAATACGTACAGAAGGCGGGTTTCGTCTCTATACGGAAAGCGATCTTCAGCGTCTAAAGTTTATTCGCTATGCCCGTCAGCTTGGTTTCACTCTGGAATCGATCCGCGAACTGCTTTCGATCCGCATCGATCCCGAACACCATACCTGCCAGGAATCAAAAGGGATCGTCCAGGAAAGATTGCAGGAAGTGGAAGCGAGAATAGCTGAGCTTCAGGCGATGCAACGGTCGCTGCAGCGATTGAATGACGCGTGTTGTGGCAAGGCACACAGCAGCGTGTACTGCTCTATCCTTGAAGCACTTGAGCAAGGCGCCAGTGGATCACCATCAGGCTGTTGATTTATTGAACGGTCAGGTCTACACTCGCGGCGTAAATTACGACAACCGGAGGTATTATGAGTCGTTATCAGCACACTAAAGGGCAGATAAAAGATAACGCCATTGAGGCGCTTCTACATGACCCACTGTTCAGGCAGCGCGTTGAGAAAAATAAGAAAGGGAAAGGAAGTTATCTACGTAAAGGTAAACATGGTAATCGGGGTAACTGGGAGGCCAGTGGCAAGAAAGTCATTCACTTTTTTACCACTGGCCTTCTTGTTTCAGTGAGTGCTTAAGAGCGGTTATTCTGTTCTTTCAGCAGGTCACGAATTTCACTCAGCAATACTTCTTCTTTCGATGGCGCTGGCGGTGCTGCTGGCTCTTCCGCTTTTTTACGGTTCAGTTTGTTGATCAGCTTGATTGCCATAAAGATAGCAAACGCAACAATAACGAAATCAAAGATATTCTGAATAAATACACCGTAATGCATAACGACTGCAGGGATATCTCCCTGTGCATCACGTAGTGTTAAAGCAAACTGTTTAAAATCAATTCCACCAATTAACAACCCCAGCGGCGGCATGATGATATCGGCAACCAGTGATGAAACAATCTTCCCAAATGCCGCACCAATAATGACACCCACTGCCAAATCGACAACATTCCCGCGCATCGCGAATTCGCGAAATTCTTTAATAATGCTCATCTTATTCTCCCTATGCAGCTGACGTTTATAAGTTTAACAAATGTTTAGGCAATTTCCATTTATGTATTGCCTAAATAGAAATTTATTAAACCATGAAAAATAGAGGGAAATAATTTAGGCGCAGTTTCAGCGCCCAAATTATTACAGGAAGAACGGACTTGGCTGGAATAGTCGCTCGACGTCGGTAATAAACTTTTTATCTGTCAGGAACATAATTACGTGATCGCCCTGTTCAATACGCAGGTTATCATTGGCAATCATCACATCGTTACCACGCACAACGGCGCCAATAATGGTTCCTGGTGGAAGTTTAATTTCATCAATTGAGCGACCCACAACCCGTGACGTCGTTTCATCACCGTGTGCAACGGCTTCAATGGCTTCCGCGACGCCACGGCGCAGTGAAGATACACCAACAATATCCGCTTTACGCACATGACTGAGCAGCGCAGAGATGGTTGCCTGCTGCGGTGAAATCGCAATATCGATCACGCTGCCTTGCACCAGATCGACGTATGCTCTGCGTTGGATCAACACCATCACTTTCTTGGCGCCCATCCGTTTGGCAAGCATCGCCGACATGATATTCGCTTCATCATCGTTGGTTACCGCAATGAACAGATCAACCTGATCGATATGTTCTTCCGCCAGCAGCTCTTGATCCGAGGCATCACCAAAAAAGACGATCGTATTTTGCAGTTTCTCTGCAAGCTCGGATGCGCGCTGTTGATTACGTTCAATCAGTTTGACGCTGTAATCTTTTTCTAGTCGCCGTGCCAGCCCCGCGCCAATATTCCCACCGCCCACTAACATAATGCGTTTGTAAGGCTTTTCCAGACGCTGTAATTCGCTCATTACGGCGCGAATATGCTGCGAGGCCGCGATGAAGAAAACTTCATCACCCGCTTCAACAATGGTAGAACCTTGCGGACGGATCGGTCGGTCATGACGGAAAATCGCCGCAACGCGGGTATCGATGTGCGGCATATGCTCACGCATTGTCGACAGCGCATTACCAATCAGCGGCCCACCGTAATAGGCTTTCACCACGGCCAGGCTGACTTTTCCTTCGGCAAAATTCACTACCTGCAATGCGCCCGGATATTCAATCAGGCGATAAATGCTATCGATAACCAGTTGCTCAGGCGCAATCAGGTGATCGATAGGCACCGCATCAGATTGAAATAGCTTGTCCGCATCACGAACGTAATCCGGTGAACGAATACGAGCGATACGATTAGGCGTGTTAAACAGTGAATAAGCTACCTGGCAGGCAACCATATTTGTTTCATCTGAGCTGGTTACGGCAACCAGCATATCGGCATCGTCAGCACCGGCTTCACGTAGAACGCGGGGATGCGAACCATGCCCTTGCACGACACGGAGATCAAACTTGTCCTGCAGGCTACGCAGGCGCTCACCATTGGTATCGACTACCGTGATATCGTTGTTCTCTCCGACCAGGTTTTCAGCCAGCGTACCGCCAACTTGCCCTGCGCCCAGAATGATAATTTTCATCAGTCGCGACCCGTTATCTCATCACTTTTTGATTAGCTTAGCGTAAAAGAAGCCATCACCATCTTCCGCACTCGGTAAATTCTGATGTCCAGGTTTTTCCGGCGTACCAGTGACGCTTAATACCGCATCTGGCGTGCGCGCAAGGAAGGCGGCAATTTGCTGTTGGTTTTCTTCTGGCAGGATAGAGCAGGTTGCATAAACCAGCGTGCCGCCAGGTTTAAGATGTGGCCAGGTTGCATTCAGGATTTCAGCCTGCAACTGGGCAAGTTCAGCAATATCCCGGTCGCGACGCAGCCATTTGATATCCGGATGGCGACGGATCACTCCGGTGGCAGAACACGGAGCGTCCAGCAAAATACGGTCAAACTGTTGTTCACCGCACCACTGCTGTGGATAGCGGCCATCACCCTGTTTTACGGTTGCCTTCATACCCAGACGTTTTAGATTGTCGAAAACGCGCGATAAGCGTTTTTCATCAACATCGACAGCCATTACGTTAGCGTGCGGAGCAACTTCCAGAATGTGAGTGGTTTTGCCCCCCGGCGCACAGCATAGGTCGAGGAGCTGTTCACCGTCCTCCGGCAACAGATAGTTTATGCATCCTTGAGCGGAAGCATCCTGGACGGTTACCCAGCCTTCATCAAAACCAGGGAGGGCGTGCACAGGAGCTGGCGTTTCCAGACGCACTGCATCCGGGTAATCTGGATGCGGGAAACCGGTTAATCCCGCTTCGGTCAGCAGGTCCAGCCAGGCATCGCGCGTATGATGGTTACGATTGACACGTAACCACATCGGCGGTCGCTGGTTATTGGCTTCAAGAATGGCTTCCCACTGCTGCGGATAAGCGGTCTTAATACGTTTAACCAGCCAGGAGGGGTGTAAGAAACGTAAATCGCTTTGAGAGAATTCAGCCAGTAGCTCTTCTTGACGGCGCTGAAACTGGCGCAGCACGCCGTTGATCAGCCCTTTAAGCTGCGGACGCTTAATAACGACCGCGCCTTCTACGGTCTCTGCCAAAGCAGCATGTGGTGGAATACGAGTATGCAGCAGTTGGTAGAAGCCCACCATGATCAGATAGTGAACAGTGCGCTGTTTGCCCGTCATTGGACGTTCCATCAACTGCTGGATCATCCACTCCAGTTGGGAGAGTGTACGCAACACGCCGAAGCAAAGCTCCTGCAACAGTGCTTTGTCTTTATCGGCAACTTTTTGCTGCATGGCGGGCAGCACGTTGCTTAATGATTGTCCCTTTTCGACAACCTGTTCGACGGCCTGGGCCGCCATACTGCGTAAATTAAGATGTTTTTTCATAAGCGCAAAAATAAAAATGCCCGGAGATACCGGGCTTAAAGAGATGAACCGTCATACCAGACGGTTACCGGGTACAAACCATTCCCGGCGCGAATTAAGCAGATCCTGCGCGCTCATGGCTTTTTTACCGGCAGGTTGCAAAGAGACGAGATTCAGGATGCCGTCGCCCGTTGCGACCTGGATACCCTGTTTTGTCGCCTCAAGAATAGTGCCTGGTGCGGCCTGTGTGTTCGCTGTAATAACCGTAGCTTGCCAGACTTTCACTGGCTGGCCGTCGATTTCAAGCCAGCTCATTGGCCACGGGTTAAAGGCGCGGATGCAGCGTTCCAACTGAGCGGCTGAAAGCGACCAGTCGATACGGGCCTCTTCTTTGCTGAGTTTTTCTGCATGCGTAACCAGTGATTCATCTTGTACAACGGGTTTTATGGTGCCAGCCGCCAGCTGTTTTAGCGTTTCAATCAGCCCCTGAGGCCCTAAATCTGCCAGCTTATCGTATAACGAACCGCTGGTATCTTCTGCAGTTATCGGGCAGGACAGCTTAAGCAGCATATCACCGGTGTCGAGGCCAACATCCATCTGCATGATGGTCACACCAGTTTCGGCGTCGCCTGCCCACAGTGAGCGCTGGATTGGGGCTGCGCCACGCCAGCGTGGAAGCAGGGAACCGTGAACGTTGATACAACCCAGACGCGGCATTTCCAGTACGGCTTTTGGCAGTATCAGGCCATATGCTACCACTACCATCACGTCTGCGCGTAAATCAGCAACCAGCTGCTGGTTTTCCTGAGGACGAAGAGAGACGGGTTGGAAAACCGGTATCCCTTTTTCTTCCGCCAGCACTTTTACCGGGCTGGGCATCAGCTTTTTACCGCGTCCCGCCGGACGGTCCGGTTGGGTAAACACGCCAACGACGTTATGTCCAGAAGACAACAGCGCGTCGAGATGACGCGCTGCAAAGTCAGGTGTACCCGCAAAAATAATACGTAGTGAGTCTGACACGTTGATTCTTGTCCTTAAGCTCGGGCGTTCAGGCGGTCGAGTTTTTCAACTTTCTGACGAATGCGTTGTTGCTTCAACGGAGACAGATAATCGATAAACAGTTTACCGACCAGGTGATCCATTTCATGTTGAATGCAGATAGCCAGCAGGCCATCGGCTTCCAGTTCAAAAGATTTGCCGTTGCGATCGAGCGCCCGAATTTTTACTTTCTCTGCGCGCGGTACTAACGCACGCTGTTCGGGAATAGACAGGCAGCCTTCTTCAATACCTGTTTCGCCGTCTTTTTCCAGCAGCTCTGGGTTAATGAGTACCAACTGCTCGTCGCGATTTTCAGAGACATCAATAACAATGATGCGCTGATGAATATCGACCTGAGTTGCTGCCAGACCGATACCTTCTTCGGCGTACATCGTTTCGAACATATCATCAACGATACGCTGAATTTCTGCATTCACTTCTTCGACCGGTTTTGCGACTTTGCGAAGGCGCTCGTCCGGAATATGTAACACTTGCAAAACTGACATAGTTATCCAGAGTTGTGTTCAGGAGTTGAAAAGATTATTACCTCTATTCTAGACAAAACCCCCTCTGATTGACAGCATCAGTGACCAATCGCAAAGATTGCCAGGACTGCTTGTGGCAGGGGAACAGGGATGACCAATATCGAAATTTGGCTACGTTTAGCACAAGTGAATGAACTGTATGGTGATGAGATGGTGCGCGTTGCCCACTGGCTCAATACTCAGCCGTGTATTAACAACGTGGTACTTCATCATGCTGGACTCTCTCCCCGCCAGGCCCGGCGCTTTTTAACCTTTCCAGATCAGACGCTGGAAAAAACGCTGCGCTGGCTTGAACAGCCCAACCATCATTTTGTGGTTGCCGACAGCGAGCATTATCCGGCACAGCTCCGTGCAATTGAGGATTATCCTGGGGTGCTTTTTGTGGCAGGAAATCCCATATGCCTTAGCTCGTTTCAGGTTGCCGTCGTCGGTAGCCGACAGCACTCCTGGTATGGCGAACGCTGGGGGCGGCTGTTTTGTGAAAAGCTTGCAGCATGCGGCGTGACGATCACCAGCGGCCTGGCCCGGGGGATTGATGGTGTGGCGCACAATGCTGCGATAAACCGAGAAGGCACGAGTATTGCGGTGCTGGGAAATGGGCTTGAGACCATTCATCCACGACAGCATGTCAGTCTGGCTAAACGACTGATTGAGGCTGGAGGCGCACTGGTGTCTGAGTTCCCATTAGATACGCTTCCTTTGCCGCGCAATTTTCCCCGACGAAATCGCATTATTAGTGGTCTAAGTAAAGGAGTCCTGGTTGTAGAAGCTGCTCAGCGTAGCGGGTCACTGGTCACTGCGCGTTGTGCACTGGAACAAGGGCGGGAGGTTTTTGCGTTGCCTGGACCGATTGGGAGTCCGGGAAGTGAAGGTCCACATTGGCTTATTCAGCAGGGAGCCACGCTTGTGACGGCCCCAGAAGAAATTCTGGAAAATTTGCAATATGGGCTGCAATGGTTGCCAGATGAACCTGAAAAATCAATTTATTCGCCAGATCACGAAGAGGTGGCATTGCCATTTCCGGAGCTCCTGGCTAACGTAGGAGATGAGGTAACACCTGTTGACGTCGTCGCTGAACGTGCCGGCCAACCTGTGCCAGAGGTAGTGGCTCAACTGCTCGAACTGGAGTTAGCAGGATGGATCGCAGCTGTACCCGGCGGCTATGTCCGATTGAGGAGGGCATGCCATGTTCGACGTACTAATGTATTTGTTTGAGACATATATCCATAACGAAGCTGAGCTGCGTGTGGATCAGGACAAACTGGAACGGGATCTTACCGACGCTGGTTTTGATCGAGAAGACATCTACAACGCGTTACTTTGGCTGGAAAAGCTTGCTGATTATCAGGATGGTCTTGCCGAACCTATGCAGCTGGCATCCGATCCTCTTTCTATACGTATTTATACCGCAGAAGAGTGTGATCGACTGGATGCAAGCTGTAGAGGGTTCCTGCTATTCCTGGAACAGATTCAGGTGCTAAACCTCGAAACACGAGAAATGGTCATTGAGCGCGTACTCGCGCTGGATACGGCAGAGTTCGATCTGGAAGATCTGAAGTGGGTGATCCTGATGGTGCTTTTCAATATTCCAGGTTGTGAAAATGCCTATCAGCAAATGGAAGAATTACTCTTTGAAGTGAATGAAGGTATGCTGCATTAATCAATCTTCATTCAGTATGAGTTGTTATGGCTAAATCAGCACTGTTTACGGTGCGTAAAAACGAGCCCTGCCCACAATGTGGGGCTGAACTGGTTATTCGTTCCGGGAAACACGGTCCGTTTCTCGGTTGTTCACACTATCCAGAATGCGATTACATCCGTCCGCTGAAATCTTCCGCGGACGGACATATTGTCAAAGTTCTGGAGGGTAAGCTTTGTCCTGCATGTGGCGCCGAGCTGGTGCTGAGACAGGGAAGATTCGGGATGTTTATTGGATGCAGCGATTATCCAACGTGTGAACACACCGAACTTATCGACAAGCCAGATGAAACAGCAATAGTTTGTCCTCAATGCCAGACTGGCCACCTGGTCCAGCGGCGTTCCCGTTATGGCAAAACGTTTTACTCCTGCGATCGCTATCCGGAGTGCCAGTTTGTCATTAACTTCAAACCGTTAGCCGGAGAGTGTCCTGAGTGCCATTATCCGCTACTCATCGAAAAGAAAACCGCGCAGGGTGTGAAGCATTTCTGTGCCAGTAAACAATGTGGAAAGCCGTTCTCGGCGGAATAAAAAAGTGAATAATAACCTGCCCACAGGCCCTATCGCTGCTGCGATAGCGGTTCTGAAACAAGAAAAAGTCATCGCCTATCCAACAGAAGCTGTATTTGGTGTCGGCTGCGATCCCGACAGCGAAACGGCAGTTACCCGTCTGTTGGAGCTAAAACAACGCCCAGTCGATAAAGGCTTAATTTTGATTGCGGCAAATTTTGACCAGCTCAAGCCCTATATTGACGATAGCACGCTTACTGATGCTCAACGTGAGGCTGTGTTCGCTCGCTGGCCTGGTCCTGTCACCTTCGTTTTCCCTGCGCCTGCGACTACGCCCCGTTGGCTGACCGGTCGTTTTGACTCGCTGGCCGTGCGAGTCACCGATCATCCGCTGGTGGTTGCATTGTGCCAGGCTTATGGCAAACCGTTAGTCTCCACCAGTGCTAATTTGAGTGGCTTACCGCCTTGCAGAACGGTAGAGGAAGTCCGCGCGCAGTTTGGTACAGACTTTCCCGTAGTTGAAGGGGAGACCGGAGGGCGTTTGAATCCTTCTGAGATCCGTGATGCTCTGACCGGTGAACAGTTTCGACAGGGGTAATATGAAAGAAGCCTATGCTGTTTTTGGTAATCCGATAGCGCACAGTAAATCGCCCTTTATTCATCAGCAATTTGCAGAGCAGTTGAAAATTGAACATTCCTATGGACGTGTACTGGCACCTATCAATGATTTTGTGAATACGCTGAATGCCTTTTTTGCTGAGGGTGGGAAGGGGGCAAATGTTACTGTACCTTTTAAAGAAGAGGCGTTTGCGCGTGCCGATGAATTAACGGAGCGGGCATCGCTTGCTGGAGCGGTCAACACTCTTAAACGACTTGAGGATGGGCGTTTACTGGGAGATAACACGGATGGTATCGGCTTATTAAGCGATCTTGAACGTTTATCTTTCATTCGTCCCGGATCACGAGTTCTGTTGATTGGTGCCGGTGGCGCATCCCGTGGGGTTTTATTACCTCTTCTTTCTCTGGATTGTGCGGTAACCATCGTTAACCGTACTGCTTCGCGCGCAGAAGAACTGGCACAAATCTTCTCCCATACCGGCAGCGTGCAGGCGGTGGGTATGGACGAGCTTGATAATTACAGTTTTGATTTAATTATTAATGCGACATCCAGCGGAATTAGCGGTGAGGTACCAGCCATTCCGACATCGCTTATTCACTCATCTGTCTATTGCTATGACATGTTTTATCAGCAAGGGAATACACCGTTCCTTTCCTGGTGTGCTGAACATGGGGCGAAACAGTATGCCGATGGTCTGGGGATGCTGGTGGGACAAGCTGCGCACGCCGTTTTACTCTGGCATGGTGTATTGCCACAGATTGAGCCCGTCATCAAAAGCATGCAACAGGAAATGTCGGTATGAATCAGGCGATCCAGTTTCCCGATCGAGAAGAATGGCGGACGGATATTAGCGCCGTTGTTTTCCCAGCGTTGGTCCATGGTATGCAGTTAACATGCGCTATATCAGGGGAGACGTTGGCGTCCCGCTTTGGCGGCTGCACGCCTGAACAATGGCTGGAAATCTTTCAACAGCATCGCTGGGACCTGGAAGAAGAGGCCGAAGCATTGATCCAGGACCAGCAGGAAGACTCTCAGGGTTGGGTTTGGTTACTCTGATTTAAATACTCATCTTTCCATTTAACGTAGTTGTTAGCAGAGTATTTTAAGCCTGCCTTCTCTTCGTCACTTAATGGCCGGATCTGTTTAACCGGACTACCCAGGTACAAATATCCACTCTCCAGGCGTTTGTTTTGCGGCACCAGGCTTCCTGCCCCAATCATAACGTCGTCTTCTACCACTACGCCGTCCAGTAAAATTGATCCCATACCGACCAATACGCGGTTGCCAACGATGCAGCCGTGTAGCATGACTTTATGACCGACCGTCACATCCTCACCCACGATCAATGGATTACCTTGCGGATTAGATGTGGATTTATGTGTGACATGGAGAACGCTGCCGTCCTGAATGTTTGTACGGGCGCCGATTTGTACATAGTTGACGTCGCCACGAATCGCAACCAACGGCCAAATCCCGACGTCATCAGCCAAACGAGTATCACCAATGACGACGCTACTGGTGTCGATCATCACGCGTTTTCCGATCTGTGGGGAAAGATCCTTATAAGGACGTAATACATCAGACATGTTTACCTCAACAAAAATAGAGCAGTAATGAAGACTTTGGTTGGATTATCGAGACTGTGCAAGTGATTTAGCTATCAAAAATCAGCCAAATTGTGCAGGAATATAGCGAAAGGGGTGAAAAACAAGCACTCAGCAAAAAAGATCCAAAAAATACTTGTGCTAAAAAATGGGATCCCTATAATGCGCCTCCATCGACACGGCGGATGTGAATCACTTCACGCAAACAGCCGGTTCGGTTGAAGAGAAAAACCTGAAAATGAGGGTTGACTCTGAAAGAGGAAAGCGTAATATACGCCACCTCGCGACAGAGCGCTAAAGCGCGTCGCAACTGCTCTTTAACAATTTATCAGACAATCTGTGTGGGCACTCGAAGATACGGATTCTTAACGTCGCAAGACGAAAAATGAATACCAAGTCTCTGAGTGAACACGTAATTCATTACGAAGTTTAATTCACGAGCATCAAACTTAAATTGAAGAGTTTGATCATGGCTCAGATTGAACGCTGGCGGCAGGCCTAACACATGCAAGTCGAACGGTAGCACAGAGGAGCTTGCTCCTTGGGTGACGAGTGGCGGACGGGTGAGTAATGTCTGGGAAACTGCCCGATGGAGGGGGATAACTACTGGAAACGGTAGCTAATACCGCATAACGTCGCAAGACCAAAGAGGGGGACCTTCGGGCCTCTTGCCATCGGATGTGCCCAGATGGGATTAGCTAGTAGGTGGGGTAACGGCTCACCTAGGCGACGATCCCTAGCTGGTCTGAGAGGATGACCAGCCACACTGGAACTGAGACACGGTCCAGACTCCTACGGGAGGCAGCAGTGGGGAATATTGCACAATGGGCGCAAGCCTGATGCAGCCATGCCGCGTGTATGAAGAAGGCCTTCGGGTTGTAAAGTACTTTCAGCGAGGAGGAAGGTGTTGTGGTTAATAACCACAGCAATTGACGTTACTCGCAGAAGAAGCACCGGCTAACTCCGTGCCAGCAGCCGCGGTAATACGGAGGGTGCAAGCGTTAATCGGAATTACTGGGCGTAAAGCGCACGCAGGCGGTCTGTCAAGTCGGATGTGAAATCCCCGGGCTCAACCTGGGAACTGCATCCGAAACTGGCAGGCTAGAGTCTTGTAGAGGGGGGTAGAATTCCAGGTGTAGCGGTGAAATGCGTAGAGATCTGGAGGAATACCGGTGGCGAAGGCGGCCCCCTGGACAAAGACTGACGCTCAGGTGCGAAAGCGTGGGGAGCAAACAGGATTAGATACCCTGGTAGTCCACGCCGTAAACGATGTCGACTTGGAGGTTGTGCCCTTGAGGCGTGGCTTCCGGAGCTAACGCGTTAAGTCGACCGCCTGGGGAGTACGGCCGCAAGGTTAAAACTCAAATGAATTGACGGGGGCCCGCACAAGCGGTGGAGCATGTGGTTTAATTCGATGCAACGCGAAGAACCTTACCTACTCTTGACATCCAGAGAAGTTTGCAGAGATGCGAACGTGCCTTCGGGAACTCTGAGACAGGTGCTGCATGGCTGTCGTCAGCTCGTGTTGTGAAATGTTGGGTTAAGTCCCGCAACGAGCGCAACCCTTATCCTTTGTTGCCAGCGGTCCGGCCGGGAACTCAAAGGAGACTGCCAGTGATAAACTGGAGGAAGGTGGGGATGACGTCAAGTCATCATGGCCCTTACGAGTAGGGCTACACACGTGCTACAATGGCATATACAAAGAGAAGCGACCTCGCGAGAGCAAGCGGACCTCATAAAGTATGTCGTAGTCCGGATTGGAGTCTGCAACTCGACTCCATGAAGTCGGAATCGCTAGTAATCGTGGATCAGAATGCCACGGTGAATACGTTCCCGGGCCTTGTACACACCGCCCGTCACACCATGGGAGTGGGTTGCAAAAGAAGTAGGTAGCTTAACCTTCGGGAGGGCGCTTACCACTTTGTGATTCATGACTGGGGTGAAGTCGTAACAAGGTAACCGTAGGGGAACCTGCGGTTGGATCACCTCCTTACCTTAAAGAAACGTTCTTTGTAGTGCTCACACAGATTGTCTGATGAAAATTAGCAGTAAGAAAATCTCTGCAGGCTTGTAGCTCAGGTGGTTAGAGCGCACCCCTGATAAGGGTGAGGTCGGTGGTTCAAGTCCACTCAGGCCTACCAAATTTCTGCTGATGCTGCGTTGCGGCGACGCTCACATACTTCAGTATGCTTCGCGTCACCACGCCTTGCCTCAACAGAAATTAAGGTTAAACGAGATTTAACTACGATGGGGCTATAGCTCAGCTGGGAGAGCGCCTGCTTTGCACGCAGGAGGTCTGCGGTTCGATCCCGCATAGCTCCACCATTCCTTACTGCAAAAACACAAGAAAACTTCAGAGTGTACCTGAAAAGGTTCACTG
The DNA here is from genome assembly GCF_013797615.1 of Citrobacter sp. RHBSTW-00017. Taxonomy (NCBI): domain Bacteria; kingdom Pseudomonadati; phylum Pseudomonadota; class Gammaproteobacteria; order Enterobacterales; family Enterobacteriaceae; genus Citrobacter; species Citrobacter sp. RHBSTW-00017. The sequence goes on from NZ_CP056899.1 coordinate 458,780, forward strand.
CGAAGTTTTGCTCTTTAAAAATCTGGATCAAGCTGAAAATTGAAACGACACACTGTTTCATTTCTCCGTAAACAAGAAATGAAAAGCGGTGTGTTCGAGTCTCTCAAATTTTCGCAACACTGAAGTGTTTTACGAAACATCTTCGGGTTGTGAGGTTAAGCGACTAAGCGTACACGGTGGATGCCCTGGCAGTCAGAGGCGATGAAGGACGTGCTAATCTGCGATAAGCGTCGGTAAGGTGATATGAACCGTTATAACCGGCGATTTCCGAATGGGGAAACCCAGTGTGATTCGTCACACTATCATTACGTGAATACATAGCGTAATGAAGCGAACCGGGGGAACTGAAACATCTAAGTACCCCGAGGAAAAGAAATCAACCGAGATTCCCCCAGTAGCGGCGAGCGAACGGGGAGCAGCCCAGAGTCTGAATCAGCATGTGTGGTAGTGGAACGGTCTGGAAAGTCCGGCGATACAGGGTGACAGCCCCGTACACAAAAGTGCATGTGTTGTGAACTCGAAGAGTAGGGCGGGACACGTGGTATCCTGTCTGAATATGGGGGGACCATCCTCCAAGGCTAAATACTCCTGACTGACCGATAGTGAACCAGTACCGTGAGGGAAAGGCGAAAAGAACCCCGGCGAGGGGAGTGAAAAAGAACCTGAAACCGTGTACGTACAAGCAGTGGGAGCCTCTTTATGGGGTGACTGCGTACCTTTTGTATAATGGGTCAGCGACTTATATTCTGTAGCAAGGTTAACCGAATAGGGGAGCCGAAGGGAAACCGAGTCTTAACTGGGCGTTAAGTTGCAGGGTATAGACCCGAAACCCGGTGATCTAGCCATGGGCAGGTTGAAGGTTGGGTAACACTAACTGGAGGACCGAACCGACTAATGTTGAAAAATTAGCGGATGACTTGTGGCTGGGGGTGAAAGGCCAATCAAACCGGGAGATAGCTGGTTCTCCCCGAAAGCTATTTAGGTAGCGCCTCGTGAACTCATCTTCGGGGGTAGAGCACTGTTTCGGCTAGGGGGTCATCCCGACTTACCAACCCGATGCAAACTGCGAATACCGAAGAATGTTATCACGGGAGACACACGGCGGGTGCTAACGTCCGTCGTGAAGAGGGAAACAACCCAGACCGCCAGCTAAGGTCCCAAAGTCATGGTTAAGTGGGAAACGATGTGGGAAGGCACAGACAGCCAGGATGTTGGCTTAGAAGCAGCCATCATTTAAAGAAAGCGTAATAGCTCACTGGTCGAGTCGGCCTGCGCGGAAGATGTAACGGGGCTAAACCATGCACCGAAGCTGCGGCAGCGACACTATGTGTTGTTGGGTAGGGGAGCGTTCTGTAAGCCGTTGAAGGTGTGCTGTGAGGCATGCTGGAGGTATCAGAAGTGCGAATGCTGACATAAGTAACGATAATGCGGGTGAAAAACCCGCACGCCGGAAGACCAAGGGTTCCTGTCCAACGTTAATCGGGGCAGGGTGAGTCGACCCCTAAGGCGAGGCCGAAAGGCGTAGTCGATGGGAAACAGGTTAATATTCCTGTACTTGGTGTTACTGCGAAGGGGGGACGGAGAAGGCTATGTTAGCCGGGCGACGGTTGTCCCGGTTTAAGCATGTAGGCGGAGATTCCAGGTAAATCCGGAGTCTTGTTAACGCTGAGGTGTGATGACGAGGCACTACGGTGCTGAAGTAACAAATGCCCTGCTTCCAGGAAAAGCCTCTAAGCATCAGGTAACACAAAATCGTACCCCAAACCGACACAGGTGGTCAGGTAGAGAATACCAAGGCGCTTGAGAGAACTCGGGTGAAGGAACTAGGCAAAATGGTGCCGTAACTTCGGGAGAAGGCACGCTGATATGTAGGTGAAGTGATTTACTCATGGAGCTGAAATCAGTCGAAGATACCAGCTGGCTGCAACTGTTTATTAAAAACACAGCACTGTGCAAACACGAAAGTGGACGTATACGGTGTGACGCCTGCCCGGTGCCGGAAGGTTAATTGATGGGGTTATCCGTAAGGAGAAGCTCTTGATCGAAGCCCCGGTAAACGGCGGCCGTAACTATAACGGTCCTAAGGTAGCGAAATTCCTTGTCGGGTAAGTTCCGACCTGCACGAATGGCGTAATGATGGCCAGGCTGTCTCCACCCGAGACTCAGTGAAATTGAACTCGCTGTGAAGATGCAGTGTACCCGCGGCAAGACGGAAAGACCCCGTGAACCTTTACTATAGCTTGACACTGAACACTGGTCCTTGATGTGTAGGATAGGTGGGAGGCTTTGAAGTGTGGACGCCAGTCTGCATGGAGCCAACCTTGAAATACCACCCTTTAATGGCTGGTGTTCTAACGTAGACCCGTGATCCGGGTTGCGGACAGTGTCTGGTGGGTAGTTTGACTGGGGCGGTCTCCTCCTAAAGAGTAACGGAGGAGCACGAAGGTTAGCTAATCCTGGTCGGACATCAGGAGGTTAGTGCAAAGGCATAAGCTAGCTTGACTGCGAGAGTGACGGCTCGAGCAGGTGCGAAAGCAGGTCTTAGTGATCCGGTGGTTCTGAATGGAAGGGCCATCGCTCAACGGATAAAAGGTACTCCGGGGATAACAGGCTGATACCGCCCAAGAGTTCATATCGACGGCGGTGTTTGGCACCTCGATGTCGGCTCATCACATCCTGGGGCTGAAGTAGGTCCCAAGGGTATGGCTGTTCGCCATTTAAAGTGGTACGCGAGCTGGGTTTAGAACGTCGTGAGACAGTTCGGTCCCTATCTGCCGTGGGCGCTGGAGAATTGAGGGGGGCTGCTCCTAGTACGAGAGGACCGGAGTGGACGCATCACTGGTGTTCGGGTTGTCATGCCAACGGCATTGCCCGGTAGCTAAATGCGGAAGAGATAAGTGCTGAAAGCATCTAAGCACGAAACTTGCCCCGAGATGAGTTCTCCCTGATCCTTTAAGGGTCCTGAAGGAACGTTGAAGACGACGACGTTGATAGGTCGGGTGTGTAAGCGTAGCGATACGTTGAGCTAACCGATACTAATGAACCGTGAGGCTTAACCTTACAACGCCGAAGGTGTTTTGGCGAAAGAGACATCGAAATTCAGCTTGATTACAGATGACATCGACAGACCCGAGAGGTGTGTTGATAAACAGAATTTGCCTGGCGGCTGTAGCGCGGTGGTCCCACCTGACCCCATGCCGAACTCAGAAGTGAAACGCCGTAGCGCCGATGGTAGTGTGGGGTCTCCCCATGCGAGAGTAGGGAACTGCCAGGCATCAAATTTAGTGTGCTGATATGGCTCAGTTGGTAGAGCGCACCCTTGGTAAGGGTGAGGTCCCCAGTTCGACTCTGGGTATCAGCACCAGTTTTTCGGTTAAAGTTTGGCACTTAGAAAAGAATTTGTCTGGCGGCTGTAGCGCGGTGGTCCCACCTGACCCCATGCCGAACTCAGAAGTGAAACGCCGTAGCGCCGATGGTAGTGTGGGGTCTCCCCATGCGAGAGTAGGGAACTGCCAGACATCAAATAAAAACAAAAGGCCCAGTCGAAAGACTGGGTCTTTTGTTTTATCTGTTAAACGCCGGGCTGTATCCGGCGCATGACTTTAATGAATAACCTGCGATAAAAACGCACGAGTGCGTTCAGATTTGGGGTGAGCAAAAAACTCATCCGGTGCTGCCTGTTCAACAATCTCGCCAAGATCCATAAAGATCACCCGGTCGGCCACTGTGCGGGCAAAGCCCATTTCATGGGTAACACACAGCATAGTCATGCCTGATTGCGCCAGACCTATCATGGTATCAAGCACTTCTTTTACCATTTCAGGATCCAACGCTGATGTGGGTTCATCGAATAACATGATTTTGGGTTTCATGCACAGCGAGCGTGCAATGGCTACACGCTGTTGCTGCCCACCAGAGATTTGCCCAGGATATTTATGCGCATGTTCAGCAATACGAACTCGCTCAAGGTAGTGCATTGCCAGAGCTTCAGCCTCTTTTTTCGGCATCTTTTGTACCCAGATTGGTGCCAGCGTGCAGTTTTGCAGGACCGTCAAATGAGGAAAGAGATTAAAGTGCTGAAAAACCATGCCAACTTCTTGTCTGACGCGCTCAATATTGCGGATATCTTCATTGAGTTCGATCCCATCCACTACAATACGTCCTTGCTGATGCTCTTCCAGATGGTTGATACAGCGGATAGTTGTCGATTTACCCGAACCGGAAGGTCCGCATAATACGATGCGTTCTCCCTGCTTTACCTTCAGGTTGATGTTTTTCAGGACGTGAAACTGTCCGTACCATTTGTTGACGTTTTCCAGCGTAATCATCGCGTCGGTAGACGGCATTAATAATTGGCTCATAAATTCCTCAGTGCGGTGTACGCCCGGTGTTAAAACGTTTTTCCAGATGTTGGCTGTAACGCGACATGCTAAAACAGAAGATCCAGTAAATCAGTGCAGCGAAAACATATCCTTCCGTCGACATACCCAACCATGCAGGGTCCACAGTTGCCTGCTGCACGCTACTGAAGAGATCAAACAGGCCGATGATGATGACCAGACTGGTATCCTTAAACAGGGCGATAATCGTGTTAACCAGACCCGGAATAACCAGCTTGAGGGCTTGCGGAAGAATGACCAGCCCTTGCGTTTTCCAGTACCCTAACGCCAGTGATTCAGCGGCTTCATACTGACCTTTTGGTAGGGCCTGTAACCCTCCGCGAACCACTTCTGCGACATAGGCCGACTGGAAAAGAATCACGCCGACCAGCGCCCGGATAAGTTTGTCGATACTGGTCCCTTCGGACATAAACAGAGGAAGCATGACCGAGGACATAAAAAGGACGGTAATCAACGGCACACCGCGCCAGAACTCAATGAAAATGACGGATAAAATCCGCACGACTGGCATATGAGACCGACGTCCAAGCGCCAGTAAAATACCCCACGGAAGCGCGCCCGCAATCCCCACGGATGCAATGATAAGCGTCAGTGTTAATCCGCCCCATTGTCGGGTTTCTACGCGCTCAAGTCCGAAAAAACCACCGTACATCAACCACCAGACCACCACTGGATAAACGACGGCCCAGACGGCGATATAGCGGCCACGGTGAGGAATAGATTTCCAGAACATAGGGACGATAGAGGCCAGGCCAATGATCAGGGCCAGATTTACGCGCCAGCGCTGATCGTGGGGATAAAGTCCATACATGAATTGCCCAAAGCGTTCATGAATGAACACCCAGCAAGCCCCTGCTTTGGTGCAGTCTGCGCGGGTTGAACCGACCCAATTGGCCTGAAAGAATACCCAGTTCATCAGTGGCGGAAGAAATGACCAAATCAGCCAAACGCACAGCAGCGTGAGCAGGCTATTTGACCAACTGGAGAACAGGTTTTTACGCACCCAGAGTAGACTGCGGCTTGCCGGTTTACTGTTCTGACGCGAGGGGTGAGACAGCAGTGCTTTTGTCATCATGGCTCCTTAGCGCTCAATCAGTGCAATACGGCGGTTATAAATATTCATCAGCAGAGAAATGCTCAGGCTGATGATCAGGTACACCGACATCGTGATAGCAATGGTTTCAATGGCTTGCCCTGTTTGATTGAGTACCGTGCCGGCAAACAGTGAAACCATATCCGGGTAGCCAATGGCGGCCGCAAGAGAGGAGTTTTTGACGATATTCAGATACTGGCTGGTTAATGGGGGAATGATGACGCGCAGCGCCTGTGGGATGATCACCTGGCGCAGTGTCACCGGATTTGGGAGGCCCAGCGAGCGTGCTGCTTCATGTTGGCCATAAGGAACGGCCTGGATTCCCGCTCGAATAATTTCTGCAATAAACGCCGAGGTATACACTGAAAGCGCCAGCGTCAGGGCAGCCAGTTCGGGAATAAGCACCATACCGCCACGGAAGTTAAAACCGCGAAGGGCGGGGATATCCCAGTGAAGCGCTGCGCCAAACAGCCACTGTGAGATCATCGGTAAAAGCACGATCAGCGCCAGAGCTGTGGGCCAGGTCCGGCGTAGCTGACCGGTTTTAGTCTGGTGCATTCTGTTGTAGCGAAATAGCCCGATAGTGACGACGATAGTGATAATTACAGCGCCGCAAAAGGCAAAAAATCCTTCTCCCATTTGCGGTGCCGGAATATAGAGTCCCCGGTTACTCAGAAACATCAAGTCCAGCGCGTTAACGGCCTGACGTGGGCCGGGCAGGTTACGTAATACGGCGAAATACCAAAAGAAGATCTGCAGCAGCGGCGGTATATTGCGGAACGTTTCGATGTAGATCGTCGAGAGCTTTCGTAATAACCAGTTATCTGACAGGCGTGCCAGTCCGAGAAAGAAACCGAGAATTGATGCAAAAACAATGCACAGTGCAGAAACCAATAGCGTATTGAGCAGGCCAACGATAAAAACACGGCCATACGTATCGCCTTGCTCGTAATCGATCAGATGCTGGACAATACCAAATCCGGCGCTGCGATCGAGAAAAGAGAATCCCGAGGTAATACCGCTATTATTCAGGTTATTTATCGTGTTATGGATGAGATAGACCGCAATGCTGATGACTGCAATGACGGCAAGTATTTGAAATAACCAGGCGCGGACCGCAGGGTTAGAAAAGGATAACGATCCTTTTACGATTGAGCGGCGATGGAACATAAGAAAACCTCGGTAACTATGACTCTGGACTGAGCGCCGCAGTCGCGGCGCCCGTTACATCACTACGTATTAGCGCACCGGTGGCGCATATTGAATGCCACCGTTATTCCAGAGGTTGTTCTGTCCACGTTTGATCTTCAGTGGGCTTTCCGATCCCACGTTACGCTCAAAGATCTCCGAGTAGTTACCTACCTGCTTGATAATGTTGTAAGCCCATTTGTTATCAAGCTTCAGATCCTTACCATAATCCCCTTCTTTGCCTAACAGGTGTGCCATATCCGGCGTTGCAGGATTAGCCGCTTTTTCATCGACGTTTTTCGAGTTAACGCCCATTTCTTCCGCATTCAGCATGGCGAACAGCGTCCAGCGAACAATGGAGAACCACTCATCGTCTCCACGACGTACAACAGGTCCCAGCGGTTCTTTAGAAATAACTTCTGGCAGGACAATCCATTCCGCAGGATTACTCAGCTTGATTCGCAGGGCGTACAACTGAGACTGGTCGGAAGCCAGCGTGTCGCAGCGTCCAGATTCCAGAGCTTTAGCTGATTCATCCGAGCGGTCAAAAGTGACAGGGGTGTACTTCATGTTGTTGGCTTTAAAGTAGTCAGCCACGTTCAGTTCGGTATCTGTTCCTGCCTGGATACAAACCGTTGCGCCATCCAGCTCTTTAGCACTCTTGAGACCCGCTTTATTGTGGGTAAGAAAACCAATGCCGTCGTAATACGTTACGCCAGTGAAAGACATTCCCATTCCTGCGTCACGAGAGGAGGTCCAGGTGGTATTACGAGAGAGCATGTCGACTTCACCTGATTGTAGTGCGGTAAAGCGTTCCTTGGCGGTGAGCGGGGTATATTTTACTTTGCTATCATCGCCAAATACGGCGGAGGCAACGCCACGACATACGTCGACATCAATACCTGAGAACTTACCGCTTGCATCGGCATAAGAAAAGCCAGGCAACCCGTCACTGATCCCACACTGCACAAAACCTTTTTTCTTTACGGCATCAAGTGTTGCGCCGGCATGTGCCTGATTTGCAACCGCAAGCAGCACGCCGGCCGCAGCCAGGCTGGCTATTATCATCTTTTTCATAGAGCATCCTGTGTGGAGGAATTATTGTTATGGAAACGTTCTGAAAACGTCTTTTACCTGTCTGTGGCTATGGCCATACTCTTTTAAGCAAAGGTAGTGCCAGGTTTTTGCGCACGATTATTCGACGCAATATCCAGAGTGTAGACAGGAAAAAATAAATGCAGCGCCCTGAAGTGGTGCAAAATTGAAACGTAAGCCACATTTCGGCGCAAAAAATTTAAAAATCAAACCGGACGCGTGATAACGATTTCGTACGTTAATATTGATGACGTGAGAATAATGAAAAGAAAGCGCGCTGTTACGAAGAACTGAAAAAATGCTAATTTCAAATCGTGGATATGTGAGGCAAATCTATAATAATTTTATTATACGTTGAGTGCTATATACCAACGTTTTGTCTTATATAAAGATTTAATTCTTATTGCAAAAAGCGCGGTACCCACCGCGCTTTTAAGAAGATTTATTTGGTCAGGGCGACTATCCCAAGCGTCAGCCCGGCAACGGCTGCTGCGCCACCGGCGATGGCACCGGCTGTTTCCCAGTTATCCTGCGTGGTGCCTTTCATACAGGTATTGGTATGAACCAGGCGCCCCTGATCGTCGTATACAGGTACGCAAGGAGAATCGTGTGCACAGCCGGCCAGGAATGCGGTAAGCAATGCAACGGATATTAATCTTTTCATGGTGTTACCTCAAAAATAAGCGTTTCGCTAATTGAGCAAAGACAAACGCTAAGCCATCTGCGAACTCGGCGATTATTTTACCACTTCTTAAAAAAATACTGACATGAGGAATAATCTCAATTCATGTGGATTGTAAAAATAATGGATAAAAAGAAAGGTGATTGGCGAGTTTTTCAGGAAGGGTTTATTAGAAATAAATGGCTATCTTATTAATAAATAAAGAGGGGCATCTTGGGTGAAAAAGGCGTCCGAAGACGCCTTTATTTTACAAATTAAACGTTGCGCCGACTAAAACGCCGTCTGACGACAACGAAGAAGACGGGGACGAAGAAGATTGCCAACAATGTCGCGGTCAGCATGCCTCCCATTACGCCTGTACCAACCGCATTCTGTGCCCCGCTACCCGCTCCGTGGCTGATAACCAGAGGCATAACCCCCAGAATAAACGCCAGGGATGTCATCAGGATTGGACGAAGACGCATGCGTGACGCCTCCAGTGTGGCTTCAATCAACCCTTTACCTTCTTTATCCATCAGGTCTTTGGCAAACTCCACGATAAGGATAGCGTTTTTGGCGGAAAGACCGATGGTAGTCAGCAGACCTACCTGGAAGTAAACGTCGTTATTCAGACCGCGTATGGACGCCGCCAGAAGCGCACCGACCACGCCGAGCGGTACAACCAACATGACTGAAAATGGAATAGACCAGCTCTCATACAATGCGGCGAGACACAGGAAGACAACGATTAACGAAATAGCGTATAACGCAGGTGCCTGATTGCCGGAGAGCCGTTCCTGATATGACATTCCCGTCCAGTCATAGCCGATACCGGTTGGCAGCTGTGCTGCCAGGTTTTCCATGAGCGCCATGGCTTCACCGGTGCTTCGACCCGGCGCGGCCTCTCCCAGTATTTCCATTGATGGCATACCGTTGTAACGCTCCAGGCGGGGTGAACCATAAATCCAATGCGACGAACTGAACGCAGAGAATGGCACCATTTCACCATTCCCACTACGTACGTAGAGATTGTTGATGTCGTTGGGTAACATACGGAACGGCGCGTCAGCCTGAACGTATACCTTTTTCACTCGGCCATGATCGATAAAATCGTTCACATAGGTGCCACCAAGGGCCGTGGAAATCGTTTGGTTTATATCCGACAGACTTACGCCTAACGCCTGGGCTTTTTCCTGATCAATATCCAGCTTAAATTGCGGGGTATCTTCCAGACCGTTAGGGCGCACGCGCACCAGCAAATCTGGATGTTCTCTCACCATACCCAGCAACTGGTTCCGGGCTTTCGTCAGTTCTGTATGACCGAGGTTAGCCTGATCAATTAACTGAAAATCAAAGCCGGTCGCGGTACCCAGTTCAAGAATGGCAGGCATGTTGAACGGGAACACCAGTCCATCTTTAATCTGGCTGAACGCCCTGGTCGCACGTTCGACGATAGCCGTCACGCCGTTTTCATCGCCCGAACGCTCTTCCCATGGTTTGAGGCTAATAAAGACGATACCGGAGTTCTGTCCCTGGCCGCTAAAGCTGAAGCCATTAACGGTGAACACCGATTTTACGTTCGCTTTTTCCTGGCTCAGGTAGTAATTCTGAATTTGATCCAGCACCTGCTGTGTGCGCGTCTGTGTCGCACCGGCAGGAAGTTGCACCATTGTCATAAAGACCCCCTGATCCTCTTCGGGCAAGAAGGAGGTAGGGAGGCGTAAAAACAGAACAGCCATTCCGCCGACGATAAGAACATATAGCAACAAGTAGCGTCCGGTTTTGCGCAGAATACCGCTGATACTATTGCTGTAATGCCCGACGCTTTTATCGAACAGGGCGTTAAACCATCCGAAAAAACCGCCTTTCTTTTCAAAATGTCCGGCGGAAACGGGTTTTAGCAGCGTTGCACAAAGCGCTGGCGTAAGAATGAGGGCGACCAGAACAGAAAGCGCCATCGCTGAAACAATGGTCAGAGAGAACTGGCGGTAAATGGCGCCGGTCGAGCCGCCAAAGAACGCCATGGGGATAAATACCGCCGAGAGCACCATCGCGATCCCGACCAGTGCGCCCTGGATCTGGACCATGGATTTCTGCGTCGCCTCTTTGGGCGGCAGTTTCTCTTCCGCCATGACGCGTTCGACGTTTTCTACTACCACGATGGCGTCATCGACCAGCAGGCCGATGGCCAGCACCATTCCGAACATCGTTAGCGTGTTGATGGAGAATCCGAATGCGGCGAGGATCGCGAATGTTCCCAACAGCACGACAGGCACTGCGATAGTTGGAATCAGCGTGGCGCGCAGATTTTGCAGGAACAGGTACATCACCAGGAAGACGAGGATGATGGCTTCAAACAGCGTTTTCACCACCTCGTTAATCGAGATTTTTACAAATGGTGTAGTGTCATAGGGGTAAACCACTTGCAAACCTTGCGGGAAGAAAGGTTGTAACTCAGCCAGCTTTGCTTTGACGCCTGCGGCAGTATCCAGCGCGTTTGCACCGGTCGCCAGCTTAATGCCCAGACCTGTTGCGGGCTGACCATTAATTTTCGTCACCATGTTATAGTTTTCGCCGCCGAGTTCGATGCGGGCTACATCTCTGAGGTGAACCATTGAGCCATCCTGGCCCACCTTCAGCGTTATGCGACCAAACTCTTCCGGCGTTTTCAGGCGTGTCTGAGCAATAATGGAGGCATTAAGTTGTTGACCCTGGACGGATGGTGCGCCTCCCAGTTGGCCTGCGGCAATCTGATTGTTTTGCGTTCTCAGTTGATTGATAACGTCCAGCGGAGTCAACTGATATTTGTTCATTGCGTTGCTGTCGAGCCAGATGCGCATTGCGTACTGTGCACCAAACATCTGGACATCGCCGACACCTGCTGTTCGGCTTATTGCGTCTTTAACGTTAGACGCCACATAGTCGGAAATATCATCCTGCGTCAGATTGTTATTATCGGAGACAAAACCCGCCACCATCAGGAAACCGCTACTGGATTTCTCGACGCTGATCCCCTGCTGCTGTACTTCCTGAGGCAGTAAGGGCATCGCTAACTGTAATTTGTTTTGCACCTGGACCTGTGCGATATCCGGGTCAGTACCCGACTCGAAAGTCAGAGTAATGGTGACGCTCCCGGAGGAATCGCTGGTGGAGGACATATACATCAGGTTATCGATACCGTTCATATTCTGTTCGATAACCTGCGTAACCGTGTCTTGTACCGTCTGCGCATCCGCACCTGGGTAGGTGGCAGAAATAGCGACCGCAGGAGGTGCAATGGTCGGATACTGTGCAACGGGCAGTTGCATGATTGCCAGAGCCCCTGCCATCATCAGAATGATGGCCAGAACCCAGGCAAAAATAGGGCGATTGATAAAAAAGTTAGCCATGTCCGGTTACCTTATTGCGCAGTTTTTGCGGCTGGAGTTTCGGTATCGGTGGTTGCTTTAACCTTTACGCCGGGACGCGCTTTCTGCAATCCGCTGACGATAACCTTATCGCCAGGCTGTAAGCCCTCGCTGATTAACCACTTATCACCTATCGCCTGTGTAGCAACGACGGTGCGAGCCTCGACCTGACTCTTGTCATTGACAACCATCACCGTTGCATCGCCGCGTGGCGTACGTGTTACCCCTTGTTGGGGAACGAGAATGGCATTCGGCTGGACGCCTTCATCAATACGAGCACGCACAAACATGCCCGGCAGCAGCGTGTGCTGTGGGTTAGGGAATACGGCCCTGAGGGTGATGGATCCGGTACTTTCATCAACGGTGACATCAGAGAACTGCAATGCACCTTTCAGCGGGTACGACTGACCATTTTCCATCACCAGTTCGACGGTACTGCTGGCGCTGTCTTTATGCAGGCTCCCTTGCTCAACGGACTGTTTAAGGCGCATAAAGTCATTACTGGACTGTGTTACGTCGACGTAAATAGGATCAAGTTGTTGCACGGTAGCAAGTTCAGTTGCCTGGCCATTCGTGACTAATGCGCCTTCGGTGACGTTAGATTTACCGATACGTCCGCTAATGGGCGATGTCACTTTGGTGTAGGCCAGGTTGATACGAGCGCTTTCGACCGCCGCTTTTGCCGCGATAACGGAGGCATCGGCCTGGCGAGCATCAGCAATGGCCTGATCGTACTCTTGCTGGCTGATGTACTTAGTGCCAACCAGCGGGACATAACGTTTTACCGTTAAATGTGCGATAGCTGCTGCCGCTTCACTCTTTGCCAGTTCGCCTTTGGCGCTGTCGTAGTCGGCCTGGTAAGTCGCAGGATCGATCTGATAAAGCGACTGACCGGCTTCAACATCGCTTCCCTCGGTGAAATTCCGTTTAAGTACAATCCCGCTGACCTGAGGACGGACTTCAGCAATACGAAATGCTGTTGTGCGCCCAGGTAATTCGGTCGTCACGGCTAAAGGAGCCTTTTCGACGACATGGACAGTCACCTGCGGCTCTGCGGGGTGAGCTTGTGTTTCTCCCTGATCGTTACAACCGGCGAGTAATACAGCGGACATGATGATGAATGAGGGCAGGAGTGAAAACCTGGCATTTTTCGTCATTTCTATTCCTTAAAAAACCGAACGCTCGTTATTAACCGGGTAACGCAGGTAATGACTCCAACTTACTGATAGTGTTTTATGTTCAGATAATGCCCGATGACTTTGTCATGCAGCTCCACCGATTTTGAGAACGACAGTGACTTCCTGCCCAGCCTTGCCAGATGCTGCCTCAGATTCAGGTTATGCCGCTCAATGCGCTGCGTATATCGCTTGCTGATAACGTGCAGTTCTCCCTTCAGGCGTGATTCATAAAGCGGCCAGCCATCCGTCATCCATACCACGACCTCAAAGGCCGACAGCAGGCCAAGAAGACGCTCCAGCGTGGCCAACGTGCGTTCACCGAATACGTGCGCCACAACCGTCCTCCGTATCCTGTCATACGCGTAAAACAACCAGCGCTGGCGTGATTTAGCGCCGACGTAACCCCACTGTTCGTCCATTTCCGCGCAAACAATGACGTCACTGCCCGGTTGTATGCGTGAGTTTACCGACTGCGGCCTGAGTTTTTTAAGTGTCGTAAAATCGTGTTGAGGCCAACGCCCATAATGCGTGCACTGGCGCGACATCCGACGCCATTCATGGCCATATCAATAATTTTCTGGTGTGTACCGGGCTGAGAGGCGGTGTAAGTGAACTGTAGCTGCCATGTTTTACGGCAGTGAGAGCAGAGATAGCGCTGATGTCCGGCAGTGCTTTTACCGTTACGCACCACGCCTTCAGTAGCTGAACAGGAGGGACAGCTGATAGAAACAGAAGCCACTGGAGCACCTCAAAAACACCATCATACACTAAATCAGTAAGTTGGCACCATTACCGGTAACGCAGAGGCGATAACGCGCACAAGTGAAAATAATGGTTGGCTATCCTACAAATTATTAGCTTGCGATGTAAGCAATACTTATTTATGGGCGCGATACACGGCACGTAAAAACAAAAAAGGATTTATCTTCGGTTGTTTCATTATGGTTTTAATAGTAATGCAATGATGCGCATAAACACATATTGAAATAAGTATTTGGTTGGTGAATATATTGGTGGTTGTTATTTGTTTTGTTTATTCGTGTGCAATATCCATAATTAACTGTTTTAGAACTCGTCTAAATAAACGCTAAGTGATACATTTGTTCCGTTTAGCAAATATTACATAAGAAAGTTAATCATTCTCTACCTTACCTCAGACAGTCGAAACCATGGCCAGAAAAACGAAAGCTGATGCCCTCAAAACACGACAGCACCTGATAGAAACAGCGATTATGCAGTTTGCCGTGCGTGGTGTTAGCAATACGACGTTAAACGACATTGCGGATGCCGCCAGCGTGACCCGGGGGGCGCTCTATTGGCATTTTGAAAATAAGACGCAATTGTTCAATGCGCTATGGTTACAACAACCTCCATTACGCGATCTTATTCAGGATAAGCTTATTGGTCGTTGGGGTGATAATCCTTTACAGCGGCTGCGTGAAAAGTTTGTGGTGGGATTGCAATATATTGCACAGAATCCTCGCCAGCAGGCATTAATGCAAATTTTATATCATAAATGTGAATTTCATAACGATATGATATCAGAACAGACCATTCGCGATAAAATAGGTCTCAGTCATCAAAGCATTCGTGATTCACTGCAAAAGTGCGTGGATGAAAATCTGATTGCCACCAGTCTGGATTTAGATGTCATCATCATTATTCTGCACGGTAGCTTTAGCGGAATAATAAAAAACTGGTTAATGAATCCAGTGAGTTATGATTTGTATGGGCAAGCGCCAGTATTAGTTGATAACGTATTAAAAATGTTAAGCCCAGACGGCTGTGTAATGCAATTAATGCAGAGTGAAAATCAGCCAGGATAGTTTTAGCCGCCAGGGCCTGACGGCTGTCGACGTATTTTTCGTCGTGCTATTCGAGGTCGACGCAGTTGACCAGCTTGAGGGGGTTTACAGAATTCATATTCCGGCACTTATCGTGCTCCGTTGTCATCAGCTCTATCCACTGAATGAGCAGCGCATCAAAGAGAAAAACGAAGACCGCAAAAACAACCAGCCACCAATACTTGCGAATCATTACCAAACCCTGTGTATTCATGCCCAAGCGTGCAGGGAATATACACGAAATCTGCAAGCTGAAAAGCAGACTTACAATGCCTTTACTTTGCTGAAAGATCGCCGCTCTTTGCTGTTAATCGACTCTTTTTAGACAGATTTTTTGTCTTCCGCTTTTTCACCTTTGCAAGTTCATTCTCTGAAAAATGCGAACCAATGCTCATTCTTCTGAGCCCCATTTTTACGTACTCGGCATTGATTTCAATCCCGACAAACTTGCGACCTAATTCCACGGCAGTGGCACCGGTAGTGAAGCTACCGGCAAACGGATCCAGCACGCTGTCATCTGGACTGGAGGAAGCCAGAATGATGCGTTCAAGGAGGGCTTTGGGTTTTTGAGTCGGGTGATTTTCGTATTCGTCCATCAGATAACGAACGCGTGGAAACTCCCAGACATTGCCTGGTACTTTTTTCTGGTTGTAAGGTTGGGGCGGGTTCTTTCTGTAGTCTATCAGTGCACGTTTAGCGCCCGTTTTGGCTTCAACCAAAATATCATCACGATTAAACGTGTAGTTTTTCTGATCTTTTACCATCATCAGAAGCGGTTCATACATCGAACCAAAGTGATTTTTGGCCTGCACCCCGGAGCTGTCGTATGACCACACGATACGGCTCTTGATGGTAAAGAGCTGGCGGCATTTGAGATCGATGTACGGCATGTTCTCCGTACTGTTCATGATGTACATGGTGCCGTGTGATTTGAGAATGCGATGGCACTCGTCAATGCACTCAAACAGCCATGCCAAAAATGCCTCTTCGTCCCAGGATTCCACCATTCCGTCAAAGTCTTTACCGATGTTATAAGGTGGGTCGGCGAAAATGAGATCGACGCTTTCTGACGGCAGCTTTTTCAGTTCGGTCAGAGCATCACCCAGGATTATCTTTTTAGATTCATCGCCAAAATAGACAGGTTCACATCTTGCGTTCATCGCCAAAGCCTCCCGTGTGACGTTAATAAAAAAGGCGCTTCCCCATGCCGAGTAGCGCCTTTTAAAACAAACATTTCGCTGATTAGTATCAGTTCATGCCGTATGAACCAACTATTAATCCTATCTATAATTAGATCGTTTTGCTTTTTATATAAATTGCATTAACTATCATGCAGTTAATGTTGAGAACTTTATTATTCTGTAGCGTTAGATTTTGCCTTGTGCTAATAATTTCCGGGTTCATTACAGGAGTTTTATTGCTATGGCGCTTACTGACGCGGCATTACGTCGCATGCTGAAAGGGCATGATGAAAAGAAGCCGATCAAGATGGCAGACGGCAAAGGGCTAACCGCACTTTGTCGCCCGTCAGGGTCGGTCATGTTCATCTATCGATACGAAACTAAGATCGACGGGAAGTTTAAAGAGCGCGTAGTGACGCTGGGTGAGTACACAGGAAAACCAGGCGGCCTAACATTGGCTCAGGCCAGAGAACGGGCTGGAGAGTGCAAGGGCTGGCGGCGAGACGGATTTGACCCAGCAATCAAAATGAGGTCATGGCGCGAGGCCAACACAAATCAGATAACCGTTCGGGGCATGCTTGAGTTCTGGCTTGAGGATTATGCAAAAAACAACCGCGCCAACCACGAGAAGCACAGGCAGCAACTGTCAAAATGGATATATCCCGCAATAGGTGACTTACCACTAATGGACTGCAAGCGCGAGCACTGGCTGACAGCGTTTGCCGAATACAAACGCTCTGCGCCGGTTGCGTGCGGAGGTTGCCTCCAGATGTGCAAACAGGCCGTAAGGCATTATCGAATTATGAAGAACATCCAATATCACGAACTGGATGATCTTACCGCCTCTGTCGTGGGAGAGAAACAGCAAGCGAGAAAGCGGGTGCTGTGCAGGGAGGAACTGGCGGACGTTTATCGATGGTCAGGACTGGAGTCAACCAATGATTACTACGCAAACCTTGTAAGCCTGCTTTTGATGTTTCCGGCGAGGACTCAGGAGGTCAGAAAATCTCATGTATCTGAATGGAATCTAAGTCAACGGATTTGGAAAGTTCCGCCTGGACATTCGAAGAACGGTAACGAGATCGAAAGGGCGATACCTGAATACGCGGTTCCGTTTGTTGAACGACTGATTAACAGCGCGAAAGGCAATGGCAGTGATTACCTACTGGGGGAACTTAAGCGCCCGGAAGCGGTTAGCCAGTATGGACGCGGCATATGCGACAGGCTGGGCCACACGGAGAAATGGACTATTCATGACCTGCGCCGCTCCATTGCAACAACCATGACCCGATTGGGCGTTCATCCGCACATTATTGAGATACTGCTGGGCCATGCGCTGGATGATACCCGCAAGGCTTACATTCATGATCCGCGACTGAAAGAACAGGAAGAGGCGCTTAATTTGTGGTGGGGAGCGCTGGATAAAACCGCTTAAAGGATGCGTTCATATTTAATTACCCTTTTTGGTGGGTGTAATCCTCTACCGGATTAAAGGCCCACGCAAAACCATCCACCCGTCATATTGGGTGTGGCTGAGGAGATTGTGTCAACCACAACTACATGTTTTTGCTTGCTTTATTGTGGTTGACATTATTATTTTAATTTGCTATGTGGCGGCCAACCTGCGACAATACAGTCTCAAACAACATAGGGTGATAAACATGAGCAAAAAGTTACCGGTCGCGCCGCTGCTGAAAATCGATGAAGTATGCGAAATCATCAATCGTCATCGCTCACGCCTTCATGTCTGGGTGCGAGAGGGGTCTTTCCCGCAACCAGTGCGACGCAATGGCCGGGCGATCGGATTCAGAAGGGGGGATGTCGAAGAGTGGTTGAGCCGTAAGTAAAGGGGGGGCTATGTCGATAATCGCTGAGATTCAAACGGCAGCATCGGGTAAGTGGCCTGCCGTGTTACGTGCTTTAGGCGTCGACGTGCCGGAAAAGCAGGCGCACATCCCTTGTCCCGTATGTGGCGGCAAAGACCGGTTTCACTTTAAACACGACGATGTAGGTTCGAGTTACTGCCGGGGGTGCGGAAAGTGGAGGGATGGGGTTCAGCTAGCTCGAGATTGTGGGGCCTCTGTTTCTCAGATAGCCAGTGCCGCTGGAATAAACACAACGCGCCACGCGCCGCTAGGCAGGCAAAAGGACAGCTTGCCACCACACACAACTGCGTTACTGGCTGGGAAGCAGAAATTAAGGGAGCAGGGTTCAGAATGGATAAAAGTGTGGCTGGACTGTCAGGAGGCAGCAATTTTATGGCACGAATATGAAAAAAACGGCAGGCCCTTTGAGGAGAGCCGCCGTCTTTATGGACTACATCGACAACTTTAATTCTTTGCCGTGGTGCTACCAACACCACGGTCTTAACACAAGGCCTAAAACCATATGTCAGAGAATACTGTAACTCACCTACCGCTCAAGTCAACCATGAAAGAACCGGTGTCCGGTGCGCCAGCACAGGCGGCTAATTATGATTCTATGCCGCTGGCAAAGATGCAACCGGGTGAACGAATTGAGGCGTTTATGCAATCCGCTGGACGGTATTCGTTACACCGTGATAGCGATGCTCTGTATCAATACGACGGGTCAATTTGGAGGCTAAAACCAGATAGCCACATCAGAAGCGAACTTGCCGCCTTTTACGCGTCGCGCGGGTTCAAGCCGGGGGCTGGCGTGTTTGATAATGACCTGAACACACTAAAGCTCTACTCTTCATTTGGTGACAGCCCGGCGATGGGCGAACCAGCTGCGAATGTCATCGCTTTCGACAATGGCGTCTACGACGTGAAGTCAGGTCAGTTTTCCGGTCACTTACCTAGCAACTGGTTGCGCTCCCATAACGGCGTCCACTATCACCCTGCGGAGGCTGGCGAGTCACTGGAGCAGAACGCCCAGAATTTCAACCAATGGCTTAATCATGCCTCTGGTGAGGATGGTGCCAAACGCAATGCGATTCTTGCTGCTTTGTATATGGTGCTAGCCAAACGTTATGACTGGCAAATGTTCTTCGAAGTAACTGGGCCGGGCGGGGGCGGTAAGTCGATATTTATGAATCTCTGCAAGTTACTGGCAGGTGAAGAAAGCACGGCGTCAACAACGCTAAAGGATCTCTGTAATCCGATGATGCTGACACATCTTGTCGATGCTAGCCTGGTACTAATGCCAGATCAGCCCAAATACCACGGGGATAGCTCCACGCTAAAGGCTATGACAGGCGGCGACGCCGTACTAATCAACCCTAAGCATCGACTTCCTTACTCCGCTGTAATTCGTGCTGTGGTGATCGTGGCGACTAATGAACCGGCTGTATTCAATGAGCATAACGGTGGTATTAGCCGTCGCCGCGTGCTTCTACAGTTCAAGAATGTTGTTTCTGATCAAGATACTACTTTTATGGATAAGCTCATGCCTGAACTGCCTGTAATCATTCGCTACCTGCTGGGCATGGATGCGGCTGATGCCCAAAATGCGCTAAGAAAACAGCGTGACTCTATGGATGCGTTCGAGGCTAAAGCCGATTCAAGCTCGCTTTATGGGTTCGCTGCGCACCTTGAGTTACTGCCAGAAGCACACGGTATGCTTATGGGTAATCGACCGCTCACAACTAACGATGAGCGCCCGCGTGAATATCTGTATCACGCGTATTTGTGCTTTATGATGGTTAACGGATATGAGAGGCCAATGAGCCGCCCGGCATTTGCTAAGAGTCTGCCTTCCGTGATGAAAGAAAAAGGATGGAAGGTTGAGTCTTTGCGAGGGAAGGCCGGAAATAAATATAACCTTACCCTGGCTGCTTCGGCTGACGAATGGCTGCCTTAACTGAAGGGTGAATAAGTTTTAGTTAACATTGAGTTTACACGAGCACTTCGGTGCTCTTTTTTTGTACTGCTGAAAATTTCAAAAGGTAGTTTTTTTCAAAATCTTCTACACTACTACACCTTTTTAATTTTATTTGTTATTTATCATTCGTTTAACTGGTGTAGTAGTTCAATTAACTACTACACCACTACTACACTCCTACACCTTGATCCGAAAACTACTACACCACTACTACACCACTACTACACCACTACTACACCACTACTACACCACTTAAAGTATTGTATTTAAATAATAAGATATTAAAAGGTGTAGTAGTGTAGGAGATTTTATAAAAAAGTTTTTTTTGAAATTCCACGTCAAAACCCGGCTACGCCGCGCTAGGCAGGGAAAGTGGTTTTAATGACATATATTTAACAATCGCATTCCCATTCGGAACCAGCGGGCCGGAATGATCCTGATACAGGCGTTCAGCATGGAGTGAGAATCAACGTTTTTTGATGCCCTACTGACCCCAGATTAACCTTTGGTCGGTAGCGGGATGTCGCCATCGTGTTGGCTTTTGATATGTTACTGACATCAGATTAATCGTCGCTCGATAGAGGAAGCCTTCGTTTTGGTCAGGGTAATGTCAGGGTGATGCTTACATTTTATGACTATTTTGGTTAGCAATAGTTAGCAGCCTACTCAAGTCAAAACTTCTCAAAGTTAATTCCTAAAACGAAAAAGCCCCCACATTTCTGTAGGGGCCGTTTCGTCATTCTGCGCTTGATGGTCGGAAGGATGGCCGACAAATATATACTATCTCTTTATGTACTCATGAACCAGTACGATAGTACAATAAGCCGTCAATTCTTCAAAATGATGGTGATAGCGATGAACGAAGTAGATTCAATTCTGGCCGAGCAGAAAAGAGCCGCAGAACAACGCCGCTTGGCTAATGAGAAGAAGCGCCATCCATCCGGCCTGTACGCTGCGGGTGATGGGTGGTATGTGAAGCAAATCGAAGAGCTTCACTCCCCGCTGGGTCTCAGTAAGGTGGTTCTGGTAAGCCCTGATGATGTTTGTGTGAGATATCAGCGCCAATATGGCAAAGCACTCACCACTGACAAATTGAAGGAATGGAGCAGGGACGGGAACTTCCCGTTGCCGCGCTCTATTAATGGGGTTATCGGTTGGGAATCGAATGTTGTGACCAATGGCCTGAATGAACTGAGCAAAGCAGCCGGTCGCGGCTTTACCTGTATCACTCGAGGATTCGCACGATGAGCAAAGAATCTGTAATCGCGGCATTGAGAAAGGCGCGTGAAGCGCGTGAAGGCAATATCTTTGGCGGTACTGGTCAGGCCGAATTTAACAAAGATTTTTACGCTGGCCGCGTCACCAAAACAGATGGGGTCAGCAAAACCGACAGTAACGAGCCGATGAACCAAAAGGCATTTAATGCCCGGTTCTATGCGGGGAAATCATGACTGAGGCATATGCGCTCTGTGTGATGCTGTACTGCTACCTGATGCTTATCTGCCAGTAACCTTCCCTCACTGCCAAGCGCCGCCGAAAGGCGGTTTCTTTTGACCTGATGGAGCCTGTCATGCTGAATGTGAACCGCTTGCCCAACAGCACCCGCCTACAGATTGCCGCCGCTATTGCTGAAGAGGTTTACGCGCTGGATCTTGATGAAGAGGCGCTAATACATGAGCTACGACGGTATGGCTTTACCCAGGCATGGGCTGAGGCGGCGACTTATCGCTTTATGACGACAGCATTTGAAATCGCAGATCCACGGCGCGAACGTAAAACAAAAATGCCAGCGCCCACCTCTCACCCCGAATGGGTTTTTGTTGATAACATGCTGGTAAGGGCCGAGTAATGATGTGTGTCTTTTGATGTGGTCAAAAAATAGGCAATAAATAAACCCGGGTTTTATTCCGGGTTTATATCTTACAAATATGACTTAACTCATTGATATATAGAAATCAATTAGTTCATGCCGTATTTTTTCAGTTTTTTACGCAGCGTACCACGGTTGATGCCCATCATCAGGGCAGCACGGGTCTGGTTACCGCGGGTGTATTGCATCACCATGTCCAACAGGGGCTGTTCTACTTCAGCCAGTACCAGCTCATAGAGATCGTTAACATCCTGACCATTCAATTGAGCAAAATAGTTCTTCAGTGCCTGTTTAACCGAGTCACGCAGGGGCTTTTGAGTTACCTGATCCTGAGAGTTAACGGTAGAAACGGTCAGTACGTCAGAATTTACGCGTTGTTCGAACATAGTTCTGTCAGCTCTTTATTTCTGTTTACGCAAAATTTTCGAAGTATGCCTCCAACGCCGCCAGCTGTTCGCTGGAATCTTCAATGGCGTTGAATGTGCGCCGAAACTGGTCATCCGGAGCGTGTTCCTGGAGATACCAGGATACGTGTTTACGCGCAATTCGGTACCCTTTTGCCTGACCATAAAAGTCGTGCAGTTCCCGAACGTGCGCACAAAGCAAGCGCTTCACCTCTGCCAGAGGCAGCGGGGGCAGCAGCTCCCCAGTGTCCAGATAATGCTGGATTTCCCGAAAGATCCAGGGTCTTCCCTGAGCTGCACGTCCTATCATCAGGGCATCCGCCCCCGTATAGTCGAGTACAGCTCTGGCTTTATGCGGGTCAGTAATGTCGCCATTCGCGATAATCGGAATGGAAACTTTCTGCTTAACTGCCCGAATACTGTCGTACTCAGCATCTCCATTGAACAAACAGGCGCGGGTGCGTCCATGAATGGTCAGAGCCTGAATGCCACAGTCTTCAGCCAGTTGGGCAATCTCTACGCAGTTACGGTGTTCCGGAGCCCAGCCGGTGCGAATCTTGAGTGTGACAGGAACGTCCACTGCATTGACGACCTCGGTTAGTATTGATTTCACTAGATCCGGGTACTGCAAGAGGGCTGAACCTGCGAGCTTGCGATTCACTTTTTTAGCCGGACACCCCATATTGATATCAATAATCTGGGCGCCGCTTTCCACGTTAATACGTGCGGCATCGGCCATCTCAACAGGGTCGCTACCGGCAATTTGCACCGTGCGAATTCCTGGCTCATCAACGTGCACCATCCGTAAACGAGACTTGTCACTTTCCCAAACCTGCGGGTTAGAAGACATCATCTCGGATACCGTCAATCCTGCTCCCATCTCATAGCACAGCGTCCTGAATGGTCTGTCAGTGATGCCAGCCATAGGTGCTGCGATCAGGCGATTTCTGAGCTGGTATTGTCCGATGCGCATGAGTTAAGAAATGACCATACTGTGACTGCAAGGCGGCGTATATTACGCATTTTTCGCACGAGATGAAAGGCCAAACTTTGACCAATCCACTGAGGTGGATCAATGAATTGCTGGTTAAGTACACAGTTTCAAATTAAAATCTTTAATAATCAGTTTGATACGTGGTTGTGCTAATTTTTCATCCGTTTATAAATTCCGAAAACTTCTCTTTTTTTATTACGGCCAGCCTCAGGTTATCAGGATAAAAAGCTGTTTTTGTGAGCAAATAGTGGCTTTGTAATGCGATCTCGCTCTCATTTCCGCAAATCCATTTGCGAAAAAAAGAGCGATTATTGCGTTACCAACGGTAACGAGAGGGGATTATTTTTTCTGACCGGTAATGCGGCACCACTCTTCTTTCTCGATAACCGGATCGAGCGTAAAGAGTTCGGCATAGGCCTCACAGACGCTTTCCGCCTGGCTGGCAAGAATGCCAGAAAGCCCCAGTAAACCGCCCTCAACGGGCAGTACGCTGATTAACGGTGCCAGTTCACGTAATGGGCCTGCGAGGATGTTTGCGACCACCACGTCGGCTTTCATCGCCTCTGGCTGGTCTTTCGGCAGATAAAGCTCCAGACGCTCAGAAACGCCATTACGCTGGGCGTTATCACGGCTGGCCTGAATTGCTTGCGGATCGATGTCTACGCCGATGGCTTTTGCGGCACCCAGCTTCAGTGCCGCAATGGCAAGAATGCCGGAGCCGCAGCCGAAGTCGATAACCGTTTTGCCGTTAAGATCGAGACCGTCCAGCCATTGCAGGCATAGGGAGGTGGTGGGGTGAGTGCCGGTACCAAACGCCAGACCTGGGTCCAGCATCACGTTGACGGCATTCTCATCCGGGACATCGCGCCAGCTTGGGCAAATCCACAAACGTTCACCAAAGCGCATCGGGTGGAAGTTATCCATCCATTCGCGTTCCCAGTCTTTGTCTTCGAGCTGTTCGATTTTATGCGCGAAGCCTGCACCCAGCAGCGGATGCTGCTCCAGGATGGCAACCACTTCTTTCATGTCGGTTTCTGCATCGAACAAGCCGATAACGTCGGTATCTCCCCACAGGCGAGTCTCGCCCGGCAGAGGCTCAAATACCGGCGTATCATGCGTGTCCTGGAAAGTAATGGAAACGGAGCCCGCTTCCATCAGCGCATCGCTCAACTCTTCAGCGTTGGCACCGGTCGTGTTCAGTTTCAGTTGGATCCATGGCATGGCAAAACTCTTTTATTTATCAGTAGTCAATATGGCGGCTTGCGGGACGGCAGAACCGAAACGGTTGCCGATCAGGAAAGCCAGCAAGCTTATCAGTAACGAGGGCACAATCGGGTGGAAACCCAGGTACTGAATGTTAAATGTAGCGAGTACGGCATAAAGAACGCCGCCGATAATCATCGCGCTCAAAGCGCCCGCCGCGTTTGCCCGCTCCCAGTACAGGCCCAGTACCAGCGGCCACAGGAAGACAGCTTCCAGCCCGCCAAACGCCAGCAGGTTAAGCCAGATAATCATTTCTGGCGGTTTCCAGGCGGCCAGTAGCAGTAACGCGCCGAGCAACAGGGTAATCACTGCCGACATGCGCTTCAGCCGGGTTTCGTTTTTCAGCTGTTCCGGACGCAGGTTCAGGTACAGATCCTTAATGATCGTAGCGGAACTTTGCAGCAATTGGGCATTGATCGTCGACATGATCGCGGCCATGGGGGCCGCGAGGAAGATCCCAGCAGCTACCGGCGGCAACACTTTGACCATTAGCGTAGGGATAACCAGATCCGGCACTGTCAGATCAGGGATCACCGCACGCCCCAACGCACCCGCCAGATGCATACCAAACATCAGGATTGCCACTACGATGGTGCCGATGATAATGCCGCGGTGTACAGCTTTGCTGTCTTTATAAGAGATGCAGCGTACTGCTGTATGCGGCAGCCCAATTACGCCAAAGCACACCAGTACCCAGAATGAGGTCATGAACGTGGGTGACAGAATGTCATCCGCGCCTTGCGGCGAGACCAGTTTAGGGTCGATAGTTTGCAGGGTTACCACCGCATTGCTGAGGCCACCGGCAGCATGAACGACGCCGACCAGCAGAACAATAGTACCAATCAGCATCACCATACCCTGCATGGTGTCGTTCAGTACGCTGGCGCGAAAACCGCCGAACGCCGTATACAATGCGATACTGACGCCAAAAATAAGCAGACCGGTTTCGTAAGGTATACCTGCAGCGGTTTCAAGCAAACGTGCGCCGCCAATAAACTGTACGGTCATTGCTCCGACAAACGCGACCAGCAGGCTAAGGCTTGCCAGCCACACAAGCAGGCGACTCTGGTAGCGGGCAAACAGCATATCGTTGAGGGTAACGGCATTATAACGGCGCGCCAGAATCGCGAATTTCTTACCAAGAATCCCCAGAGAAAGCCAAACGGCGGGCAACTGGATCATCGCCAGCAGCACCCATCCCAGCCCGTATTTGTAAGCGGCGCCAGGACCGCCAATAAACGAGCTGGCGCTAATGTAGGTTGCCGTTAGCGTCATGGCTAATACGACCCCGCCCATCGAGCGGCTGCCGAGGAAATATTCATTCAGGAAAGTGCCGGTCGATCTCTTACGCATGGCGTAAACGGAAAGACCGAAGACCACCAACAGATAGGCGACCAGCGGCAAAATAACTTCAAGCTGCATCGTCATCCTCCAACGGAATGTCGCGATAGATAAACTTCACCATCGCCCAGCACAGCACGATGAAAACCAGCGGCGTTAGCAGGCAGGCCATTTCGAACCAGTGTGGTAAGCCGGTAAAACCGAGCGTGGAATCTGGTAAGTAAGCGGCCACTAACCATGTGGCAAGATATAAAAGGGTCAGCCACAGCGCCCAGCGCGCCTCTTTATGGGCCTGAACAAAACGAGCGTCCATTTTTTGTCCCTTGTGGATAAAGAAAGCGGGGATTGTACCTTATGGCACGTGCGGGAGGGGAGAAAAACAAAAGGCCGGAATTTCCGGCCTTTTCAGTTAACGCACGCTTACTTTTCCTGAAGTCCGAGTTTTTTCTCCAGATAGTGGATATTGGTTCCACCGTGCTGGAAATGCTCGTCATTCATGATGCGGATCTGCAGATCAACGTTGGTTTTGATACCGTCGATGATCAGTTCCTGCAACGCGTTTTTCATACGGGCGATTGCTACGTCGCGGTTTTCGCCATAGCAGATCAGCTTACCGATCATTGAGTCATAGTACGGAGGTACGGTGTAGCCTGCGTAAATATGAGACTCCCAGCGCACACCAAAGCCACCCGGCGCGTGGAAACGCGTGATTTTACCCGGGCTTGGCAGGAAGGTGTTCGGGTCTTCGGCGTTGATACGGCATTCTACCGCATGGCCTTTAACCACAACTTCATCCTGCTTGATGGACAGCGGTTGTCCCGCAGCGATGCGCAGCTGCTCTTTGATCAGGTCAACGCCGGTGATCATTTCGGTTACCGGGTGTTCAACCTGAATACGGGTGTTCATTTCAATGAAGTAGAACTCGCCGTTTTCGAACAGGAACTCGAAAGTACCTGCCCCGCGATAGCCGATATCAACGCACGCTTTGGCGCAACGCTCGCCGATGTAGCGACGCAGTTCCGGAGTAATGCCCGGTGCTGGTGCTTCTTCGACGACTTTCTGGTGACGACGCTGCATGGAGCAGTCACGTTCTGCCAGATAAATCGCGTTACCCTGACCGTCTGCCAGCACCTGAATTTCGATGTGGCGTGGGTTTTCCAGGTACTTCTCCATGTAAACCATGTCGTTGTTGAAAGCCGCTTTCGCTTCCGCTTTGGTCATGGAGATGGATTGTGCCAGTTCGGCATCGCTGCGCACGACGCGCATACCGCGACCGCCGCCGCCGCCGGAGGCTTTGATAATAACTGGATAACCGATGCGCTTCGCATGAGCGCGGTTAGCGTCCATGTCGTCGCCCAGCGGGCCGTCAGAGCCTGGGACTGTTGGTACGCCAGCTTTCTTCATCGCGGTAATTGCGGACACTTTGTCGCCCATCAGGCGGATGGTGTCGGCTTTCGGGCCGATGAAGATAAAGCCGGAACGTTCTACCTGTTCAGCAAAGTTGGCATTCTCAGAGAGGAAGCCATAGCCCGGGTGAATTGCCACTGCGCCGGTGATTTCAGCAGCGCTAATGATAGCCGGGATGTTCAGATAGCTTTTTACGGACGGAGCCGGGCCAATACAGACCGTCTCATCCGCCAGCAATACGTGTTTTAAATCGCGATCCGCGCTTGAATGCACAGCGACAGTCTTGATGCCCAGCTCTTTACAGGCACGCAGAATACGCAGGGCGATCTCACCGCGGTTGGCGATAACAATTTTATCCAACATGTTCGCCTCGTTATTCGATGACGACCAGCGGCTCGTCAAATTCTACCGGTTGACCGCTTTCTACCAGAATCGCTTTCACTACGCCGGATTTGTCGGCTTCGATCTGGTTCATCATTTTCATGGCTTCAACGATGCACAGGGTATCGCCCGCATTCACTTTCTGGCCGATTTCGATGAACGCTTTCGCATCTGGGCTCGGGGTGCGGTAGAACGTACCAACCATTGGGGAGCGTACGATGTGACCACTGATTTCCGCTGCTGCCGGAGCTTCCATACTTGGAGAGGCAGTTTGTGCGACAGCGTTAGACAGAGCTGGCTGCTGCATCACTGGTGCAGCATAAGCCTGTTGCATCATTGGAAAACTTGCAGCTGGCGCCGCACGGCTGATGCGTACAGACTCTTCGCCTTCAGAAATTTCCAGTTCGGAGATGCCTGATTCTTCAACCAGCTCGATCAGTTTTTTAATCTTACGAATATCCATGAGTGGGTTCCGTACTCTTTGTTTAGTGAGATTGTGACAAGCGTTTTACCGCCGTCTGTATAGCATTTTTATAACAGTGAGTGACAAGATGCCACGCATCTCAGGCATTGCACTGGGTGCGGTTGCCATTAAGTGAGATTGCCAGACTTGTTAGTCATTGTGCGGCTATCTTCTGCCATTTTCGGGTAAAAGACAAAATATACCTTCAACATGCGAATGTCACCCTTTCAGCGCTCTAAAAACGCTACCGGGGATAGCAAAGTCGCACATTATAACTATTTCGTAGCAATTGGCAGCTAAATACTGGTCTTATCAGGGAAGATAATCAACCGTTAACATGTAAAGAAAATCGGATCGTCCACATTTTGTAACGCACTGCACATAACGTGAAACTACCGCCACCACTGGCGAAACTTCTTGTAACGGCAGGCTAACAACACCACAGCGAGTGCTGCATAAATAATCGGTTGAGGGGAGATAATTTTTACCGACCACAGATAATGTATGGGTGCCAGGATCGCCACAAGATAGACGAAGTTGTGCAAATACTGCCAATTTTTGCCCAGTTTTCGCTGAGCCGACTGGGTGGAGGTTAACGTGAGGGCGAATAATATGCCCCAACTGGTAATGCCCAGCATCAAATAAGGTCGCGTGATTAATTCCCGTCCTAACAGCGCCAGATTATGAATGCCCAGTTCCAGGAGTGCGTAGCTGGTTAAATGCAACGTTGCCCAGGCGAAACACCATAGCCCTAACAGGCGCCGTGTGCGTATCAATAATGGCTGTTTAGCGTAGCGCGCAAGGGGAGAGACCAGCAAGGTCGCCAGCAAGAATTTCAGAGCTGTCCTACCGGTAAAGTGCTGGATATCTTTGACCGGGTCTGCGCTCAGACCACCGTGATTCACCGCCCAAAATAGCCAGACAAACGGTAAAAAACCGGCAAGATGCAGGCAAACTTTCAGTCCGGTAATGTGCTTTGCAGTCAGGCGCACTTAAAAATTCTCCTGCAGATTAAGACCACGGTACAGCGAAGCGACCTCGTCGGCGTAACCATTAAACAGCAGCGTGGGTTGGCGCTGAACGTCCAGAATACCGCCTGCGCCAATAAAACGCTCAGTGGCCTGGGACCAGCGCGGGTGATCGACATGCGGATTTACGTTGGCATAAAATCCATATTCATTGGGGGCGGCCAGGTTCCAGGTTGTCGGGGGGCGTTCGCGAGTTAGTTTAATACTCACGATCGACTTAATACCTTTAAATCCGTATTTCCACGGCACAATTAAGCGAATGGGCGCGCCATTTTGTGGAGGAAGAGCTTTTCCATAAACCCCCACGGTAAGCAGAGTGAGCGGATGCATAGCTTCATCCAGACGCAGTCCTTCAACATAGGGATACTTCAGCCCGCCGCCAATAAAGCGATCTTTTTGTCCGGGCATTTCATCCGGTGCGTAGATCGTTTCGAAGGCGACATATTTTGCGTTGCTGGTGGGTTCAACCTGCGCCAGCAGTTTATGTAACGGAAAACCAATCCATGGCACGACCATTGACCAGGCTTCCACACAGCGCATCCGGTAAATCCGTTCTTCCAGTGGGAAACGGGCGGTCAGCGCATCGTGATCGAGGGTGAGTGGTTTTGCCACCTCACCACTGATTTTTAACGTCCACGGATCGGTTTTCAGACTGCCAGCATTGGCTGCCGGATCCGCTTTATCGAGACCGAACTCATAGAAGTTGTTGTAGCCAGAAACTTTATCCGCCGGCGTTAAAGGAAGCGAATTTTGCCAGGCGGCGGGTTTACTGAAATCAAGCGGCTTACCCGCGGGCGCGGGCGGGCGGTCATTCCCCTTAAACCAGCTAAGAAGGTCAGCCTGTGCAGAGAGGGGGAAAGACAACGCGGCGGCGCTGAACCCTAATGCTTTCAGTACCTGGCGGCGTTGCATAAAAAAAGCCGACTCGTCAGTGACGTCGGCTTCTGTAAATGGACGTAATTTCTTCATAACAGACTCCCGGCTTACGCGTCATAACTGACAGGGGACGCGTAGTTAATATGGCAGGGAGTCTGTAGATATGCCGCGAAATTTCGTTAATTAAGTGTAAATTTCTGCGCCAGAGCTTGTTACTTCACCTTCACCAGCGTACGACCTTGCACCTGGTTATTGATGATGGCATCGGCAAACTTCGGCGCATCCGCCAGCGTAATCTCCGTGGCGGCCTGAGCATAGAAAGATTCCGGTAGATCCTTAACCAGACGCGCCCAGGCTTCTGCCCGGCGTGCCGGCGGGGTCATCACCGAGTCCACCCCTTGCAAACGAACGTTACGCAGAATAAATGGCATCACCGTCGTCGGCAGAGCGAAACCGCCAGCCAGGCCGCAGGCGGCAACGCAGCCACCGTAGTTCATCTGTGCCAGGACTTTTGCCAGAACTTTGTCGCCAACGGTATCAACCGCACCAGCCCACAGCTGTTTTTCCAACGGGCGAGATTCAGCAAATTCATCGCGGCTAAGGATACGGTTAGCGCCCAGGCTCTTCAGGTAGTCGTGAGTGCTTTCGCGACCCGAAACCGCCGCAACCTGATAACCCAGCTTATGCAGTAATGCCACGGCCGTGCTGCCCACGCCGCCGCTGGCGCCGGTGACGACAATCTCACCGTCTTGCGGGCGAATACCTGCATCTTCAAGCGCCATGACGCACAGCATGGCGGTAAAGCCAGCGGTACCGATGACCATGGCTTTACGTCCGTCCAGCCCTTGTGGCAGCGCAACCAGCCAGTCGCCTTTCACGCGTGCGCGTTCGGCCAGTCCACCCCAATGATTTTCACCCACGCCCCAGCCGGTCAGTAAAACTTCCTGACCTGCATGAAAACGGGG
This sequence comes from Citrobacter sp. RHBSTW-00017, assembly GCF_013797615.1. Lineage (NCBI taxonomy): Bacteria > Pseudomonadati > Pseudomonadota > Gammaproteobacteria > Enterobacterales > Enterobacteriaceae > Citrobacter > Citrobacter sp. RHBSTW-00017. The sequence continues at coordinate 489,662 of NZ_CP056899.1, forward strand.
ATCTTCGCTTGCGCGCACGGTACCGGCGAAATCGATACCAGGAATCATCGGAAAATTGCGAATGATTTTACCCTTGCCGGTGATAGCCAGGGCGTCTTTATAGTTCAGGCTTGACCAGTGGACATCCACCGTCACATCGCCTTCCGGTAGCTGATTTTCGTCGAGGGGTTGAACGGATGAGAGGGTTTTTCCGTCCTGCTGTTCTAAGATCAAAGCCTGCATAACCTGTCCTCAATTCGTATAGTGGATTGGAAAATTATTAATGAAGACTATACTCGCTAATCAAAACATGATGCCGATTCCGCGCAATAAATTGCCAGATATACCTAATTTGGTAGTATGCCCACACTGTTTGTATAAATGGACGGATTTTGCGTTCAGTTTTGCATTTTCGCGCCGCTTTATCACTTTCATGCCTGTTTCATAACTGTCGGAGTTAACACAAGGATGCGATTAACGACGAAATTTTCAGCTTTTGTGACGCTGCTTACAGGGTTAACGATCTTCGTAACTCTGATCGGCTGCTCGCTGAGTTTCTATAACGCGATTCAATATAAGTTCACCACCCGTGTTCAGGCGGTGGCGACGGCGATTGATACGCACCTTGTCTCCCGCGATGTCGTTGCGCTAACCCCGCAAATCGATGAACTGATGGTTTCGGTTGATATCGTGCGCGTCGAACTGCTACAGGGCGAACACGTGGTGTATGACCACTCCCGAACCAGCAGCTACCGCCCGGCGGGGACGAACAATCTGTATCGTGATGTCACCGTCCCGTTGGTCAAACACCCGGGCATGTCGCTGCGTCTGGTTTATCAGGATCCAATGGGCAACTATTTCCATTCGCTGATGACTACCGCGCCGCTCACGTTGGCGATTGCTTTCATTATACTGATGCTCTTTTTGTCTGTGCGCTGGCTTCAGCGTCAGCTTTCAGGTCAAGAGTTGCTGGAGATTCGTTCAACGCGCATTCTTAACGGCGAACGTGGACCGAACGTGCGGGGGACTGTTTATGAATGGCCTGCGCGTACCAGTAGCGCGCTCGATATGCTGCTGACCGAAATTCAAAGTGCCCGCGAGCAACGTAGCCGACTGGATACGCTGATTCGTTCCTATGTGGCGCAGGATACAAAAACCGGGCTAAGCAACCGCCTGTTCTTTGATAACCAACTGGCAACGCTGCTGGAAGATCAGGAAAAAGTGGGATCGCATGGCGTCGTGATGATGGTACGCCTGCCGGACTTTACGCTGCTGCGCGATAGCTGGGGAATTACCCTTGCGGAAGAACAAATTTCAACGCTAATCAATTTGTTGTCGACTTTTATGACGCGCTATCCGGGCGCGTTGCTGGCGCGCTACCACCGTAGCGATTTTGCCATCCTGTTGCCACACCGCACGCTGAAAGAGGCGGAAAGTATTGCCGGGCAATTATTAAAAGCGGTAGATGCGCTTCCGGCTAATAAAATGATCGACCGTGCCGATATGGTTCATATTGGCATTTGTGTTTGCCGCAGCGGTCAGTCGACGGAACAAGTGATGGATCACGCCGAAGCCGCCACGCGGAACTCGGTATTGCAGGGTGGGAACAGCTGGTCGGTCTATGATGACTCACTACCGGAAAAAGGTCGGGGTAACGTACGCTGGCGAACGCTGATCGAACAGATGCTCAGCCGGGGTGGACCAAGAATTTATCAAAAGCCTGCGGTAACCCGTGAAGGTCGGGTGCACCACCGGGAGCTGATGTGCCGTATTTTTGATGGCAGCGAAGAGGTTATTTCGGCGGAATATATGCCGATGGTCCTGCAGTTTGGCCTGGCTGAAGAATATGACCGTCTGCAAATCAGCCGTCTGATCTTACTGTTGGGCTACTGGCCGCAGGAAAACCTGGCGATGCAGACAACGGTTGAATCGCTAATTCGCCCACGTTTTCAGCGCTGGCTACGTGATACGCTGATGCAGTGCGAAAAATCATTACGCAAACGCATAATTATTGAACTTGCAGAGGCAGATGTCTGTCAACATATCAGCCGGTTACAGCCCGTCATCAGATTGATGAATGCGCTGGGGGTGCGAATTGCCGTTACGCAGGCGGGTTTAACGCTGGTGAGCACCAGTTGGATCAAAGAGCTTAACGTTGAGTTATTGAAGCTGCATCCAAGCCTGGTGAGGAATATTGATAAGCGAACCGAAAACCAGCTCCTGGTGCAAAGCCTGGTGGAGGCTTGTTCTGGAACACCAACGCAGGTTTACGCCACGGGCGTTCGTTCGCGTAGCGAGTGGCATACGCTGACGGAACGCGGAGTTGCGGGTGGGCAAGGGGATTTTTTTGCCGCATCACAGCCACTTGACACTAACGTGAAAAAATATTCGCAAAGATACTCGGTTTAACCTGCCGTTTAATTCGTTTTCACGTAGAATAACGCGCGCTGTGCCTTCTGGGGGTGTGCTTGTCTGCTCGCCAGGTTGTAACAGCAAACATGCAGGTGAATGACCTTTGACAGGTTGCAAACAAAAGCGAGGAGTGCTGCTGATTTATTCAGCCCTGATGGACTCAGGCCGATTTTGTAACAAAGGAAACGAACTGCACTAATTTTCACCGTAGCAGATGATTTTTGCGCCTTGTCGCTGCTGCGTGTGGTTGGTAAAGTAAGCGGATTTTGTTTTCCGCCCCAGCTTTCAGGATTATCCCTTAGTATGTTGAAAAAATTTCGTGGCATGTTTTCCAATGACCTGTCCATTGACCTGGGTACCGCGAATACCCTTATTTATGTAAAAGGACAAGGCATCGTATTGAATGAGCCTTCTGTTGTGGCCATTCGTCAGGATCGTGCCGGCTCGCCAAAAAGCGTAGCCGCAGTGGGCCATGACGCGAAGCAGATGCTGGGTCGTACACCGGGCAATATCGCTGCCATTCGCCCAATGAAAGACGGCGTTATCGCTGACTTCTTCGTGACTGAAAAAATGCTCCAGCACTTTATCAAACAAGTGCACAGCAATAGCTTCATGCGCCCAAGCCCGCGCGTACTGGTATGTGTACCGGTTGGAGCAACTCAGGTTGAACGCCGCGCGATCCGTGAATCCGCCCAGGGCGCAGGTGCCCGTGAAGTATTCCTGATCGAAGAGCCGATGGCGGCTGCGATCGGGGCGGGTCTGCCAGTTTCTGAAGCAACCGGTTCTATGGTTGTGGATATCGGTGGTGGTACAACTGAAGTTGCCGTTATCTCCCTGAACGGCGTGGTTTACTCCTCTTCTGTACGTATTGGCGGCGACCGCTTCGACGAAGCCATCATTAATTATGTTCGTCGTAACTACGGTTCTCTGATCGGTGAAGCCACCGCAGAACGTATTAAACACGAAATCGGTTCCGCTTATCCGGGCGACGAAGTGCGCGAGATCGAAGTTCGCGGCCGTAACCTGGCAGAAGGTGTTCCACGCGGCTTTACCCTGAACTCCAACGAGATTCTGGAAGCCCTGCAGGAACCGCTGACCGGTATCGTGAGCGCGGTGATGGTTGCACTGGAACAGTGTCCGCCAGAACTGGCGTCTGACATCTCCGAACGCGGCATGGTACTGACCGGTGGCGGTGCTCTGCTGCGTAACCTTGACCGTTTGTTAATGGAAGAAACCGGTATTCCAGTTGTTGTTGCTGAAGATCCGCTGACCTGCGTGGCGCGCGGTGGCGGCAAGGCGCTGGAAATGATCGATATGCACGGCGGCGACCTGTTCAGCGAAGAGTAATCGGATGCAGGTAGGGTAGCCCGCGGGTTGCCCTTCCGCTCTGATACGAGAATACGCATAGACTATGAAGCCAATTTTTAGCCGTGGCCCGTCGCTACAGATTCGCCTTATTCTGGCGGTGCTGGTGGCGCTCGGCGTTATTATTGCCGACAGCCGCCTGGGTACGTTTAGTCAAATCCGAACGTACATGGATACCGCCGTCAGTCCTTTCTACTTTATCTCAAATGGTCCTCGTGAATTACTCGACGGCGTTTCGCAAACGCTGGCTTCGCGTGACCAACTCGAACTTGAAAATCGGGCGTTGCGTCAGGAACTGCTGCTGAAAAACAGCGAGCTGCTGATGCTGGGGCAATATAAACAGGAGAACGCGCGTTTGCGTGAGCTGCTGGGATCGCCGCTGCGTCAGGACGAACAAAAGATGGTGACGCAGGTCATCTCAACGGTTAATGACCCTTACAGCGATCAGGTGGTGATCGACAAAGGGAGCGTTAACGGGGTCTACGAAGGTCAGCCGGTTATTAGCGACAAAGGCGTTGTGGGTCAGGTCGTAGCGGTGGCTAAACTGACCAGCCGCGTGCTGCTGATTTGCGATGCGACGCATGCTCTGCCCATTCAGGTACTGCGTAACGATATCCGCGTGATCGCTGCCGGTAACGGCTGCACCGACGATCTTCAGCTCGAACACCTGCCGGCCAACACCGACATTCGCGTTGGCGATGTGCTGGTTACCTCGGGTCTGGGGGGGCGTTTCCCTGAAGGCTATCCGGTTGGTGTTGTTTCTTCCGTTAAGCTGGACACTCAGCGCGCTTATACCGTGATTCAGGCACGCCCGACCGCGGGTCTGCAGCGTCTGCGTTATCTGCTGCTGTTGTGGGGCGCCGATCGTAACGGCGCAAATCCGATGACGCCAGAAGAAGTGCACCGCGTTGCCAATGAACGTCTGATGCAAATGATGCCGCAAGTTCTGCCTGCACCAGATGCCATGGGGCCGCCTGCGCCAGTGCCAGCTCCCGCAACAGGCTTGACTCCAGCGCCTGCGGGTACCACGCCGCCACAACCTGCTCCGCGTAAGCCGGGAGGACAGTAAGTGGCAAGCTATCGTAGCCAGGGACGTTGGGTGATTTGGCTCTCGTTCCTTATTGCACTGTTGCTGCAAGTCATGCCTTGGCCGGACGATATTCTGGTTTTCCGGCCAAACTGGGTACTGCTCATCTTGTTGTACTGGATCCTGGCGCTGCCGCATCGCGTAAATGTGGGTACGGGGTTTGTGGTGGGTGCCATACTGGATCTCATCAGCGGCTCCACGCTTGGCGTGCGCGCATTGTCGATGAGTATCATTGCTTATCTGGTCGCGCTGAAATTCCAGCTATTCCGTAACCTCGCGCTCTGGCAACAGGCGCTGGTGGTCATGTTGTTATCACTGGTCGTGGATATTATTGTTTTCTGGGCCGAGTTTTTAGTGATCAATGTCTCTTTCAGACCCGAAGTGTTCTGGAGTAGTGTAGTGAATGGTGTGCTTTGGCCATGGCTATTCTTACTGATGCGTAAAGTCCGTCAGCAGTTTGCGGTGCAATAAGGTTGATATGAATACTCTGTATCTTGCTTCTGGTTCTCCACGTCGTCAGGAGCTGCTCGCTCAGCTTGGTGTTACCTTTGAACGGCTGGTGCCTGGGATTGAAGAACAGCGACACCCGCAGGAGAGCGCGCAGCAGTATGTTTCGCGTCTGGCACGCGAAAAAGCGCAGGCTGGCGTGGCGCTGGCGCAGCGTGATTTGCCTGTATTGGGTGCGGATACCATTGTTATCCTTAATGGCGAAGTGCTGGAAAAACCACACGACGCCGCCCATGCCGCAGTAATGCTGCGCAAACTGTCGGGCAAAACGCATCAGGTCATGACCGCCGTGGCATTGGCCGACCGCCGGCACAGTCTGGACTGTCTGGTGGTGACGGAAGTGACGTTCAGAGCACTAACCGATGAGGACATCGCGGGCTATGTTGCCAGCGGTGAACCAATGGATAAAGCAGGTGCATACGGTATTCAAGGGTTGGGTGGCTGTTTTGTCAGGAAGATCAATGGCAGCTATCACGCCGTAGTCGGCTTACCGCTGGTAGAAACGTATGAGTTGCTGACCAATTTTAACGCACTGCGTGAGAAAAGGGATAAACATGACGGCTGAATTGTTGGTAAACGTAACGCCATCGGAAACTCGGGTGGCTTACATTGATGGCGGTATTCTGCAGGAAATTCATATTGAACGTGAGGCGCGACGCGGAATCGTAGGCAATATCTACAAAGGTCGTGTAAGTCGTGTACTTCCGGGTATGCAGGCGGCTTTTGTAGATATTGGACTGGATAAAGCCGCATTTCTTCACGCTTCAGACATCATGCCGCACACCGAATGCGTGGCGGGTGAAGAACAAAAACAGTTCACCGTGCGCGACATTTCTGAACTGGTGCGCCAGGGCCAGGATCTGATGGTGCAGGTGGTAAAAGATCCGTTGGGTACTAAGGGCGCACGCCTGACGACGGACATCACGCTTCCTTCCCGTTACCTCGTCTTTATGCCGGGTGCTTCGCACGTTGGCGTTTCCCAACGTATCGAAAGCGAAACCGAACGCGAACGCCTGAAAAAAGTGGTGGCGGACTACTGCGATGAACAGGGCGGATTCATCATTCGCACGGCGGCGGAAGGCGTTTGCGAGGAGGATCTGGCCTCGGATGCTGCCTACCTGAAGCGCGTCTGGACTAAAGTCATGGAGCGTAAAAAGCGCCCGCAAACGCGCTACCAGATGTACGGCGAACTGGCGCTGGCGCAGCGCGTGTTGCGTGATTTTGCTGATGCCCAGCTTGACCGGATCCGCGTTGACTCTCGTCTTACTTATGAAGCGTTGCTGGAGTTCACAGCGGAATATATCCCCGAGATGACCAGCAAGCTGGAACATTACAGCGGGCGCCAGCCCATTTTTGATCTCTTTGACGTTGAGAATGAAATCCAGCGCGCGCTGGAACGCAAGGTTGAACTGAAATCCGGCGGCTATCTGATCATCGATCAAACTGAAGCAATGACCACCGTCGATATCAATACCGGAGCGTTTGTTGGGCATCGTAATCTCGACGACACTATCTTTAATACTAATATTGAAGCAACGCAGGCCATTGCTCGTCAGCTGCGTCTGCGTAACCTCGGCGGCATTATCATTATCGATTTTATCGACATGAATAATGAAGATCACCGTCGACGGGTGCTGCACTCTCTGGAACAGGCGCTGAGCAAGGATCGCGTAAAAACCAGCATCAACGGTTTTTCTCAGCTGGGCCTGGTGGAGATGACGCGCAAACGCACGCGTGAAAGTGTGGAGCATGTGTTGTGCAACGAGTGTCCGACCTGTCATGGGCGCGGTACGGTGAAAACCGTGGAAACTGTATGCTATGAAATCATGCGCGAAATCGTGCGGGTACACCATGCATATGACTCCGATCGTTTCCTGGTTTATGCATCTCCGGCAGTGGCTGAAACCCTGAAGGGGGAAGAGTCACATGCGTTGGCGGAAGTGGAAATCTTTGTCGGCAAACAGGTTAAAGTACAAGTCGAACCGCTGTATAACCAGGAGCAGTTCGACGTTGTCATGATGTAATCTGGCCTGGTAAACGCCCAATGGCGATACCTTGCAGGCCGGAGAAGGCGTTCACGCCGCCATCCGGCAAGACGGTTTTGTGAGTCACATTTTTTGGTAGACAAGGAGAGGCGCGTGAGGCGATTGCCGGGGATATTACTGCTCACTGGAGCCGCATTCGTTGTCATCGCAGCGCTGCTGGTCAGTGGGCTGCGCCTTGCGCTGCCTCATCTTGATAGCTGGCGTCCGGCCATCCTTGACAAGATTGAATCCGCTACCGGTCTGCCCGTCTCCGCCAGCCAACTTTCCGCTAGCTGGCAAAATTTCGGTCCTACTCTTGAAGCGCGCGATATCCATGCGCAGCTTAAAGATGGCGGTGAATTTTCGGTAAAGCGGGTCACATTAGCGCTGGATGTCTGGCAAAGCTTGCTGCACATGCGCTGGCAGTTTCGCGATCTCACCTTCTGGCAGTTGCAACTGCGTACCAATACCCCCATCCAGCGCAGCGAAAGCGGTGATGGAATTGAAGCCGGCCACCTGAGCGATCTCTTCCTGCGTCAGTTTGATCATTTCGATCTACGCGACAGCCAGATTAGCTTTTTAACCCTCTCAGGCCAGCGTGCAGAACTGGCGATCCCACAGCTTACCTGGCTTAACGGTAAAAACCGACATCGCGCTGAAGGCCTGGTCAGTCTCTCCAGTTTGACCGGGCAGCACGGTGTTATGCAGGTGCGAATGGATCTGCGTGATGACAACGGGCTGTTGAATAACGGTCGGGTCTGGCTGCAGGCCGACGATATCGACGTCAAGCCGTGGCTGGGTAAATGGATGCAGGATAATGTCGCGTTGCAAACCGCGCGTTTTAGCCTGGAAGCATGGATGACGATCAGAAAAGGTGTCGTTTCCGGCGGCGATGTCTGGCTGAAAAAAGGTGGGGCAAGTTGGCTGGGAGAGAGTCGTACGCACACGCTCTCCGTCGATAACCTGACGGCGCACATCAGCCGCGAACAGTCGGGCTGGCAATTCTCCATTCCCGATACCCGTATCACGATGGATGATAAACCCTGGCCAAGCGGGGCGTTAACGCTGGCCTGGATCCCTGAACAGGAAGTCGGCGGCGAGAATAACAAACGCAGCGACGAGCTACGCATCCGCGCCAGCAATCTGGAGCTGGCCGGGTTAGAAGGGCTGCGTCCGATGGCGGCCAAGTTATCGCCTGCGCTGGGGGATATCTGGCGGGCCACGCAGCCGAGCGGCAAAATAGATGTGCTGGCGCTGGATATCCCGTTACAGGCAACAGAAAAAACCCGTTTCCAGTCCTCGTGGACCAATCTGGCCTGGAAACAGTGGAAGCTGCTGCCAGGGGCAGAACATTTCTCCGGTACGCTCGCGGGCAGCGTTGAAAACGGGGCGCTCACTGCTTCCATGAAGCAAGCTAAAATGCCGTATGAAACCGTCTTTCGCGCACCGCTGGAAATAGAGGACGGCGTAGCGACGCTAAGCTGGCTGAAGAATGATAAAGGTTTCCAGTTAGATGGGCGCAACATTGATGTTAAAGCGAAAGCGGTACACGCACGCGGTGGTTTTCGCTATCTGCAGCCCGCCAATGATGAGCCATGGTTGGGCATTCTGGCAGGTATCAGCACCGACGATGGCTCTCAGGCCTGGCGTTACTTCCCGGAAAACCTGATGGGCAAAGAGCTGGTTGATTACCTCAGCGGCGCTATTCAGGGCGGCGAAGCGGATAACGCCACGTTGGTGTATGGCGGCGACCCGCATCTGTTCCCGTATCTACACAATGAAGGGCAGTTCCAGGTACTGGTGCCGCTTCGCAATGCGAAGTTTGCTTTCCAGCCCGACTGGCCCGCGCTGACTGACCTTAATATTGAACTGAACTTCATTAACGACGGTCTGTGGATGAAGACCGATAGCGTTAATCTGGGCGGTGTGAAGGCCAGTAATCTGACGGCTAACATCCCCGACTATGCCAAAGAAAAACTGCTGATTGATGCCGACATCAACGGGCCGGGCAAGGCGGTTGGACCTTATTTTGATGAGACGCCTTTGAAGGATTCACTCGGCGCTACGCTTGAGCAACTGCAGATTGACGGCGATGTGAATGCTCGCTTACATCTTGATATTCCGCTAGACGGCTCGCTGGTTACCGCCAAAGGTGACGTCAACCTGCGTAATAACAGCCTGTTTATTAAACCGCTCGACAGCACGCTGAAGAATTTGAATGGTAAATTCAGCTTTATCAACGGTGATCTGAAGAGCGAGCCGATGACCGCGAACTGGTTTAATCAGCCGCTGAACGTCGACTTTTCCACGACCGAAGGGGCGAAAGCCTATCAGGTAGCCGTGAATCTGCAAGGTGACTGGCAGCCAAGCCGCATGGGGATTTTACCGGCGCAGGTCAACGACGCGTTGAACGGTAGCATAGCGTGGAATGGCAAGGTAGGAATCGATCTTCCGTATCATGCCGGGCCAACCTACAACGTTGAGTTAAAGGGCGATCTCAAGAATGTAAGTAGTCACTTACCTTCTCCACTGAATAAGGCGGCCGGTGAGGCGTTGCCGGTGAACGTTAAGGCCAACGGCAATCTGCGCAGCTTTGATCTGACCGGCAACGCTGGCAGCAAGAATCATTTTAATAGCCGCTGGCTGCTGAATCAGAAACTGACGCTTGACCGCGCAATCTGGGCGTCGGAAAGCCGCACCGTGCCAGCGTTACCCGATCAACAAGGCATAGAGCTTAATCTTCCCCCTATGGATGGCGCGCAATGGCTGGCGTTATTCCAGAAAGGCGCTGTGGATAACGTGGGCAGCAACGCTAACTTCCCGCAGCGCATCACGGTGCGTACGCCATCGTTATCCCTGGGCGGTCAACAGTGGAATAATTTGAGTATCGTTTCTGAGCCTGCGAGCAATGGCTCCAGCGTGCAGGCGCAGGGCCGTGAAATTAACGCCACGCTGGCTATGCGCAATAATGCGCCGTGGCTGGCCAATATTAAGTATCTTTATTACAACCCAAGCGCGGCAAAACCGTCACAAAATAGTACGCCAGCCTCGCCGTTCTCAGCCATCGACAACGTCAGCTTCCGTGGCTGGCCGGACCTTCAGCTGCGCTGTGCCGAGTGCTGGATGTGGGGACAGAAATACGGGCGCATTGACGCCGATGTAGCGATTAAAGGCGACACGCTCACCTTGAGTAACGGTCTGTTGGATACGGGTTTTGCCAGACTGACCACCGACGGCGTGTGGGTGAATGCGCCGGGCAAGGAGCGAACGTCGCTGAAGGGTAAACTGAGCGGCAATAAAATTGACTCCGCAGCCGGTTTCTTTGGCGTATCAACGCCGATTCGCAATTCTTCATTCAACGTGGAGTATGATCTGCATTGGCGTAATCCGCCGTGGGATCCTGATGTAGCCTCGCTGAATGGTATTTTGCGTACCCGGCTGGGCAAAGGCGAACTTACCGAACTCAGTACCGGACATGCGGGGCAACTGTTACGTCTGCTAAGCTTCGATGCGTTACTGCGTAAACTGCGCTTTGATTTTAGCGACACCTTCAGCGAAGGCTTCTATTTCGACTCGATTCGCAGCACGGCGTGGATCAAAGATGGCGTGATGCATACCGACGACACGCTGGTGGATGGTCTGGAAGCCGACATTGCGATGAAAGGTTCGGTGAACCTGGTACGCCGGGAGCTGGACATGGAAGCCATCGTTGCACCAGAAATTTCTGCCACCGTAGGGGTTGCCGCCGCGTTTGCCGTCAACCCGATTGTTGGTGCGGCGGTGTTTGCCGCCAGTAAGGTGCTGGGGCCGCTGTGGAGCAAAGTCTCGATTCTGCGCTATCGCATCACCGGTCCGGTCGATAAGCCGCAAATTAACGAAGTTCTGCGTCAGCCGCGCAAAGAAAGCCAGCAATGATTTGACGGGGGCGAGTAATTGCCCCAATCTCAGTACATAGTATTGCCGGATGGCGCAGCGCTTATCCGGCCTACAGCAGCCTAACAACGTAGGCCGGATAAGGCGTTTTTTTCCGCTATCCGGCAGAATTAAATGAGTAATCAAAACGATGAGTCTGAACCTGGTAAGTGAACAATTGCTAGCGGCAAATGGCCTGAAACATCAGGATCTGTTTGCCATCCTGGGCCAACTGGCCGAACGCCGTCTTGATTACGGCGATCTCTATTTTCAGTCGAGCTATCACGAATCCTGGGTTTTAGAAGACCGCATCATTAAAGATGGTTCTTACAATATCGATCAGGGCGTTGGCGTCCGCGCCATCAGCGGCGAGAAAACAGGGTTTGCCTATGCAGACCAGATTAGCCTGTTGGCGCTGGAACAAAGCGCTCATGCCGCGCGTACTATCGTGCGTGACAACGGTGACGGCAAAGTAAAAACGCTGGGGGCCGTGGAGCATCAGGCGCTTTACACCTCGGTTGATCCGTTGCAGAGCATGAGCCGTGAAGAAAAACTCGATATCCTGCGCCGCGTAGACAACGTGGCCCGTGCCACCGACAAACGCGTCCAGGAAGTGACCGCCAGCCTGACCGGTGTTTATGAACTGATCCTGGTGGCCGCGACTGATGGTACGCTGGCCGCTGACGTCCGCCCGCTGGTACGTTTGTCCGTAAGCGTACAGGTCGAAGAGGACGGTAAGCGTGAGCGCGGCGCCAGCGGTGGCGGCGGTCGTTTTGGCTATGACTATTTCCTTGGCGACCTCGATGGTGAAGTCCGTGCCGACGCGTGGGCGAAAGAGGCCGTACGCATGGCGTTAGTCAATCTGTCCGCGGTAGCAGCGCCTGCAGGTACGCTGCCGGTGGTACTCGGCGCTGGCTGGCCTGGCGTTCTGCTGCATGAAGCGGTCGGTCATGGTCTGGAAGGTGATTTTAACCGCCGTGGCACCTCGGTATTCAGCGGTCACATGGGTGAACTGGTGGCATCAGAACTGTGTACCGTTGTGGATGATGGCACAATGGCGGACCGTCGTGGTTCTGTGGCTATCGATGACGAAGGGACACCGGGTCAGTACAACGTGCTGATCGAAAACGGCATTCTGAAAGGCTACATGCAGGACAAACTGAATGCGCGCCTGATGGGCGTAGCGCCAACGGGTAACGGTCGCCGTGAATCTTACGCGCACCTGCCGATGCCGCGTATGACCAACACCTATATGCTGCCGGGGAAATCCACGCCGCAGGAAATCATCGAATCCGTTGAATACGGTATTTATGCGCCTAACTTTGGCGGCGGTCAGGTGGATATCACCTCCGGGAAATTTGTATTCTCGACGTCCGAAGCGTATCTGATTGAAAACGGTAAAGTGACCAAACCGGTGAAAGGCGCAACGCTGATTGGCTCCGGTATCGAAGCGATGCAGCAGATTTCGATGGTGGGTAACGACCTGAAACTGGATAACGGGGTTGGAGTTTGCGGTAAAGAAGGACAGAGCTTGCCGGTGGGCGTGGGCCAGCCGACGCTGAAGGTGGATAACTTGACCGTAGGTGGCACCGCGTAACGACCCGGTCGCCGGATAGCGCTCAGCGTATCCGGCCTGGAATGTGTGCTGGCACTGAATGTAGGCCCGGTAAGCAAAGCGCTACCGGGCTTTTTTATTTCTCTTTTCCCCGGCCGTACATCCCCTGAAACAACTGCGCCACATCGACAAAATAATCCGTCAGATAGTTAATCACCACCTGGACCTTGAGCGGTAGTTTGTCTTTTTCGGTATACAGCGCATAGACCGGACGTGGATCCGACTGGTAGCGGGGCAGCAGGATCTCCACTTCGCCACGATTGATCTCATTGATCACCCACATCAGCGGCACATAGGCAATACCCGCGCCTGCGGCCAGCCAGCGCACCAGCGTCATCGGATCGTTAGTCACGAAGCGCCCTTCTGGGATCAGGCGGGTAGAGATCCCCTCCGGAGCGATAAGTTCGAATTCATTATCCGGGCGCACGCTGTATTCCAGCCACGAGTGGTTGCTGAGATCGGCGGGTTTTTCCGGCACGCCAAACTGCGCGAGATAGCTTTTAGCGGCGCAGACCACCATCGGCATGGTTCCCAGGCGACGTGAAAACAGGCTGGAGTCCTGCAACGCGCCGACGCGAATAACCACGTCCAGACCGTCGGCGATTAAATCCGGTGCCGGGATGCCTGTTACCAGATTTACCGTCAATCCTGGATACTCTTTCAGCATCGTTGCGGTCAACCCAGCGAGGACATTTTGTGCCATGGTTGAAGAACAACCAATGCGCAAGGTGCCGATGGGCGTGTTGTTAAAGGCATAAAGCTGCTCGTGAACATCCTGTGCTTCGTGCAGCATCCGGCGGCAGCCCTGATAATAAATTTTACCGGCTTCGGTTAGCCCAATGCTGCGTGTGCTGCGGTTTAGCAGCTTGACCTGTAGCTCATCTTCCAGTTTAGAGACCGTCTGGCTTATCGATGAAACGCTCATTTGTAACTGTCTTGCGGCGGCGGTGAAGGAGCCCAGTTCGACAACTTTGGCAAACACCGACATACGTTTTAATCGTTCCATTGTTCACTCTGACTTAAAAGTGATTTAGATCACATAATATAGATAACAGCATAACAGTTACGTTAATATATTATTATTCAAATAACAGCTATGTCGCTCTCGCCTGGCTCATCCTTGCCCTTCTCTGCGGTGACATACGCTAGAAAATCTATCACCTGCACTCTCTTAAGCTACCAAGGTCAACATGAGTCTGTTTCCCGTTATCGTGGTGTTTGGTCTGTCCTTCCCACCGATTTTTTTCGAATTACTTTTGTCACTGGCGATTTTCTGGCTGGTGCGCCGGGTACTGGTTCCAACTGGCATCTATGATTTTGTCTGGCACCCGGCTCTGTTTAACACCGCGCTGTATTGCTGCCTGTTCTATTTAATAACGCGCCTGTTCGTTTGAGGTTGAAGTGAAAACACTAACAAGAAAACTCTCCCGTACGGCCACGACTCTCGTACTGGTCATTCTGGCCTTCATCGCCATTTTCCGCGCATGGGTGTTCTACACCGAGTCGCCGTGGACGCGTGATGCGCGCTTCAGCGCCGACGTTGTGGCAATAGCCCCGGATGTCGCCGGGCTTATCACTAACGTCAACGTTCATGATAATCAACTGGTGAAGAAAGACCAGGTTCTGTTTACCATCGATCAGCCGCGCTATAAAAAAGCGCTCGAAGAAGCGGAAGCAGACGTCGCCTACTATCAGGTGTTATCACAGGAAAAACGCCAGGAGGCCAGCCGTCGTAACCGGCTGGGCGTGCAGGCTATGTCTCGTGAAGAGATCGACCAGTCAAACAATGTCCTGCAAACCGTATTACACCAGCTTGCGAAGGCGCAGGCGACCCGCGACCTGGCGAAATTAGATCTGGAACGTACCGTCATTCGCGCGCCAGCAGATGGCTGGGTGACTAACCTGAACGTCTACAGCGGCGAATTTATTACTCGCGGCTCTACGGCGGTGGCGTTGGTCAAACAGCATTCTTTTTATGTGCTGGCCTATATGGAAGAAACCAAGCTGGAAGGCGTCCGCCCTGGGTATCGCGCAGAGATCACCCCGCTGGGCAGTAATCATGTGCTGAAGGGCACCGTTGATAGCGTGGCGGCTGGCGTAACGAATGCCAGCAGCACGCGGGACGCAAAGGGTATGGCGACCATTGATTCCAATCTTGAATGGGTGCGTCTGGCGCAGCGTGTACCGGTGCGAATTCGTCTTGATGAGCAGCAGGGCACCCTGTGGCCTGCGGGGACTACGGCTACCGTCGTCATTACCGGCAAGCAGGATCGCGACGCAAGCCGGGAATCCTTCTTTCGTAAAATGGCGCACCGCCTGCGCGAGTTTGGCTAATCGTGATGGGCATTTTCTCTATTGCCAACCAGCATATCCGCTTTGCGGTAAAACTGGCGTGCGCGATTGTACTGGCGCTGTTCGTTGGCTTTCACTTCCAACTTGAGACCCCGCGCTGGGCGGTGCTGACCGCCGCCATTGTGGCGGCTGGCCCGGCCTTTGCCGCTGGCGGAGAGCCCTATTCTGGTGCTATACGCTATCGCGGCATGCTGCGTATTGTCGGGACATTTATCGGCTGTATTGCTGCACTGATCATTATCATCAGCATGATCCGCGCCCCGTTATTGATGATCCTGGTGTGTTGTATCTGGGCCGGTTTTTGTACCTGGATCTCGTCGCTTGTGAAGATCGAAAACTCCTATGCCTGGGGACTTTCGGGCTATACGGGGCTGATCATCGTCATTACCATCCAGGCTGAACCGCTGCTGACGCCGCAATTTGCGCTCGAACGCTGTAGTGAAATAGTGATGGGGATTGTCTGTGCTATTGTGGCCGATCTGCTCTTTTCGCCCCGTTCGGTGAAACAGGAGATTGATGTCGAACTGGACAGCCTGCTGGTGGCGCAGTATCAGCTTATGCAGCTGTGCATTAAGCATGGTGACAGTGAAGAAGTGGACAAAGCCTGGGGCGATTTAGTCCGGCGTACGGCGGCACTGGAAGGCATGCGAAGTAACCTGAATATGGAGTCCTCACGCTGGGGGCGGGCTAACCGCAGACTCAAAGCATTGAACACGCTGTCACTCACGCTCATCACGCAGTCCTGCGAAACCTATCTTATTCAGAACACTCGACCCGAACTGATCACTGATACCTTCCGCGAGTTGTTCAATATGCCGGTTGAAACGGTGCAGGATGTTCATAAACAGTTGAAGCGGATGCGGCGGGTGATTGCCTGGACCGGCGAACGCGAAACGCCGATCACGATATATAGTTGGGCAGGCGCCGCGACGCGCTACCTGTTGCTCAAACGCGGTGTATTGAGTAATACCAAAATTAGCGCCACGGAAGAAGAGATCCTGCAAGGTGAGCCAGTGGTGAAGGTGGAGTCTGCCGAGCGCCATCATGCGATGGTCAACTTCTGGCGCACCACGCTTTCTTGTGTGCTGGGAACTTTATTCTGGCTGTGGACCGGATGGACCTCCGGCAGCGGCGCAATGGTGATGATTGCGGTTGTCACTTCGCTGGCAATGCGTTTGCCCAACCCGCGCATGGTGGCGATTGACTTTATTTACGGTACGTTGGCGGCGTTACCGCTCGGGGCGCTCTATTTCCTGGTGATTATCCCCAATACGCAACAAAGCATGTTGTTACTGTGCCTGAGCCTGGCGGTGCTGGGGTTCTTTCTGGGTATAGAGGTACAGAAACGACGGCTGGGATCGATGGGGGCGCTGGCCAGCACTATTAATATCATCGTGCTGGATAACCCGATGACCTTCCACTTTAGTCAGTTCCTTGATAGTGCGCTGGGGCAAATTGTTGGCTGCGTGCTGGCATTTATCGTCATTTTGTTGGTGCGCGATAACTCTCGTGACAGAACGGGTCGCGTGTTGCTCAACCAGTTTGTCTCGGCGGCGGTTTCAGCGATGACCACCAACGTGGTACGTCGTAAAGAAAACCATCTCCCGGCGCTTTATCAGCAGCTGTTTTTGCTGATGAACAAATTTCCCGGCGACCTGGCGAAGTTTCGCCTGGCGCTGACGATGATCATTGCACATCAGCGCCTGCGCGATGCGCCGATACCGGTAAACGAGGATCTATCCGCGTTCCATCGCCAGCTTCGTCGCACTGCGGATCACGTGATTTCCGCAGGAAACGACGACAAGCGCCGACGCTACTTTAGCCAGCTGCTGGAAGAGCTTGAGATCTATCAGGAGAAATTAATCATCTGGCAAGCGCCACCGCAGGTGACCGAGCCGGTAAAACGACTTAGCGGGATGCTGCACAAATACCAGCATGCGCTGACCAGTAATTAAGAGTTGGAAACCGACGCTAAAAGCGTCGGTTTTTTTATGGCTATACTTACCTGAAAATGCAGGAGGTTCCTGCATATTGATGGTCTGTAGAGTGACTGGCGTCGGGATGGTGGCTATAGATGAACATCTATACATTTGATTTTGACGAGATAGAAGACCAGGGGGATTTCTACCGTGAGTTTACGCGCGCGTTCGGTCTCGCCCGGGAAAAGGTGGTTGATTTAGATTCTCTGTGGGAGGTGGTTATCGGGGACGTTTTACCGCTGCCGCTGGAGATTGAATTTGTTCATTTGCCGGACAAGCTACGCAGGCGATACGGCGCACTGATTTTACTGTTCGATGAAGCGGAAGAAGAGTTGGAAGGACAGCTGCGCTTTAACGTTCGTCACTCAATGTAAGGCATAAAAAAGCCCCCGGCAGGCGGGGGCAAGTCGTCGGACTAGACGACGAGGGTTTATTTGTAGAGTTCTGCAGTCGCGTGCCAGTGAGCGCCTTCACGGAGTTCGGTGACGCGATAGCTGCTGGCACCTGCTTTTTCAGCTTTAGCGGCGATAGCCTGACGCATGTCCATTGGTGAGCTACCGATCTGAGATACGGAGATGCTGCCCATGGATTGCAGGTTCTGTGCTTCTTGTGAGTTCACCTGAGTCACTGCGGCGCTTGCACCGAAAGAGAGAACAGAAAGAAGGCTTAAGGTTGCAATAGTTGTTTTGATTTTCATGATATTTACCTCGTCGAATTCTTTTATTGGGGTCTGCGTTTCGTGACCCTCATCACAAAATCAAGTATACACTAATCACTCGATAAATTAATACCACGCTAATTGTTTCCGTGCGGATTAAGTATTAAGAAAAATATTTTTTATAACCAAACAGAATTAAAAATAGGGTTTTAAACATCGGTTTTATAATAAATTCAATTAAATCATTGAGATATGAATTTTTGCAAAATGTGCGTTTTTAACTCTTCATATTCGCTATGTGAATGACTTTTGACGGTTAAACGCACCATTTGTTAAATCAATGGCAGTGGATAATAGAGGAAGGAGGGTGGAAACAGAGGTTTTTCCCCCGCCGCGAGGCGACGGGGTGGAAGTATTACAGCTCTTGTTCGAACAGTTCCAGAATGGCTTCGTACAAATCTTTTACCGTAAAACCCTTAGCTGGGGTGGTGAAGATGGTATCGTCACCGGCAATTGTACCCAGAATCCCTTCCGCTTTACCTAATGAGTCCAGCAGACGTGCAATCAACTGAGCAGCGCCAGGGCTGGTATGAATAACCACAACTGCATCGTTGTAATCGATATCCAATACCAGATTTTTCAGTGGACTGGATGTTGTAGGTACCCCTAACTCTGCCGGCAGGCAGTACACCATTTCCATTTTCGCATTGCGGGTACGCACGGCGCCGAACTTGGTCAGCATGCGAGAAACCTTGGACTGATTGATATTATCAAAGCCCTGATCCTGCAACGCGAGGACGATTTCGCCCTGAGAGCTGAACTTTTCTTCTTTAAGCAGCGCTTTAAACGCCTTTACTAATTCTTCTTGTTTTGCCGAGCTTCGCATAAGTCACCCGTAATATGGCGGTAGAAACAACATTATTGTGCATACAGATGAATTTTTATGCAAACAGTCTGCCTTGTTCAAGGCTGAAATAATGTTATGAAAGAGCGGAATTTTATCAAATTTCGTTATCAAGAAACATGCCTGTGTCACGGCTCGCAAATAAGGTTAAAAGTAAATTAAATGTTATCAAATTGATGTTGTTTTGAGAGGTGGGTAGGGTATATTGTCAGCACCTGTTGGAAAGTTGCTCTACTGTGCGGGTGGTTTTGAATTACGTAACTTAGGTTTTATTTTACGTAAGTTAAATGCATAAAAGCCAAATTTGCGTGACTACGCATTCTTGACGCGTGGTTGTTGTATTCGTTGGATTTGTGAATTAAGGTCGCCGCCGCGGAGCAATAGACACTTTGCTTATCAATATAATAAGGAGTTTAGGATGAAAGTTGCAGTCCTCGGCGCTGCTGGTGGTATCGGTCAGGCGCTAGCATTACTGTTAAAAACCCAACTGCCTTCAGGTTCAGAACTCTCCCTGTACGACATCGCTCCAGTAACGCCTGGCGTGGCCGTTGATTTGAGCCATATCCCTACTGCTGTGAAAATCAAAGGCTTCAGCGGCGAAGACGCTACCCCTGCACTGGAAGGTGCTGATGTGGTACTGATCTCTGCGGGTGTCGCACGTAAACCGGGTATGGATCGTTCCGACCTGTTCAACGTTAACGCCGGTATCGTGAAGAACCTGGTGCAGCAGGTTGCTAAAACCTGCCCGAAAGCATGTATCGGTATCATCACCAACCCAGTGAACACGACCGTTGCTATCGCTGCAGAAGTGCTGAAAAAAGCAGGCGTATACGATAAGAACAAACTGTTTGGCGTGACCACGCTGGACATCATCCGCTCCAACACCTTTGTTGCGGAACTGAAAGGCAAGCAGCCTGGTGACGTTGAAGTCCCGGTTATTGGCGGCCACTCTGGCGTGACCATTCTCCCGCTGCTGTCACAAATCCCTGGCGTGAGCTTCACTGAGCAAGAAGCGGCTGACCTGACCAAACGTATCCAGAATGCGGGTACTGAAGTTGTGGAAGCTAAAGCCGGTGGCGGATCTGCAACCCTGTCTATGGGTCAGGCTGCAGCACGTTTCGGCCTGTCACTGGTTCGCGCGCTGAGCGGCGAAAAAGGCGTGGTTGAATGTGCTTACGTTGAAGGCGACGGCCAGTATGCTCGCTTCTTCTCTCAGCCGCTGCTGTTGGGTAAAAACGGCGTAGAAGAACGCCAGTCTATCGGCAAGCTGAGCGCATTTGAGCAGAGCTCGCTGGAAGGTATGCTGGATACGCTGAAGAAAGATATCACCCTGGGTGAAGAGTTCGTTAAATAACGCCTTTATGTAGGCCGGATGGCGGTGTTTAACGCTTTATCCGTCCTACAAATATCGCGAATTTGACGCATAAAAAAACCGGAGCTATCTCCGGTTTTTTTACATCATTTCGTTTGTGATTTAGTTTGTAGCCGGGTATTCCTGAATCGTTACCTGCAGCGTCAACTGCTTGTCATCACGCATCACGACAACAGAGATAACAGAACCTGGGCGAATCTCTGCCACCTGGTCCATGGTCTCCAGCGCAGATACCGCCGGTTTGTTATTGACCGAAATAATCAGATCGTTAACCTGAATTCCTGCCTGCGCAGCCGGACCATCTGGGGCCACTTCGTTAACCACAATCCCCTGAATTTGATCCATCCCGCCGCCCTGGGCGTGCAGTGGCGCAATTTCGCGACCGCTGATGCCGATGTAGCCACGAATCACGCGCCCGTCACGAATCAGCTTATCCATGATTTTGGTTGCCAACTGAAACGGAATAGCAAAGCCGATCCCTTCCGGGGTTTCGCCATCGTTGCTCTTATCAAATGACAGCGTGTTAATACCCATTAACTCGCCCAGCGAGTTGACCAACGCGCCGCCGGAGTTGCCGTGGTTGATGGAGGCATCCGTTTGCAGGAAGTTTTGCCGTCCAGTCGGGTTCAGGCCAATACGACCGGTGGCGCTGATAATCCCCTGAGTGATGGTTTGCCCAAGGTTGTACGGGTTACCAATGGCGAGGACGACATCGCCGATGTGCGGCACGCGTTTGTTATTAATTGGAATTGTCGGCAGTCCGCCAGTCGCGTTGATTTTCAGCACCGCAAGATCGGTTAACGTATCAGAACCCACTAGCAGCGCTTCGAATACACGCCCATCCTGCAACGCGACGATGATTTGGTCGGCATCATTAATGACGTGCTTATTGGTAATGATATAGCCGCGCTGATCCATGATAACGCCTGAGCCGAGTGTGCGGATCTCAAGCTGGTTATGTGCTGTGCTGTTCATACTACGGTTATAAACGTTAACGACGGCAGGCGCTGCACGGCGAACCGCCGGGTTATAGCTGGCGGGCGTTTCATCTGCACTGTCGAACTGTGGCGCGGTAAGCGTATTTATTTTTCGCAGAGAGGGCATCGCGGCCAGCAGAATAGCGCCGACGATTAAACCAATCGCGACCGAACGTAAAAGCTTCACAAACATGATGGCGGCGTCATTAATAAAGGGAACGGCAGCAGCATATCACGAGTTTACCGGACATCACACGGGAGGCTGATGTCCGGTTGCATGCGTTAACGCAGGAGCAGGTAAATACTCTCGTTACCGCGCACTACCTGCAGAGCAATGATCGACGGTTTCGTTTCCAGCACTTTACGCATTTCGGCGATCGAGTTTACACGATCGCGGTTAACGCCAATGATAACGTCATCTTTATGCAGACCGGCCTGCGCGGCTGGGCTACTTTTTTCAACGTTATCAATTTTGATGCCTTTGGTGCCGTCTTTAAGCTGACCGTCACTGAGCGTAGCCCCTTGCAACGCAGGAGCAATCATCTCCGCGCTGGCGGACGATGATGTACTGGTATCCAGGGTTACTTCAACCTCCAGCGGTTTACCGTTACGCAGCAGGCCCAGTTTGACTTTAGTCCCTGGTTCGGTTGTCGCTATGCGTGAACGCAGTTCGGCGAAGCTGTTGAGCGGTTTGCCGTTGAGGCTGGTAATGACGTCACCAGACTTCACACCTGCTTTTGCGGAGCCAGAGTTAGGCAGAACCTCGCTGACAAACGCGCCGCGCTGCACGTCCAGTTTGAACGCTTTGGCGATATCGGCGGTCATTTCGGTGCCTTTAATTCCCAGCAGACCACGTTTGATTTCACCAAACTGCATCAACTGCTGCGCCAGCGTGCGTGCCATATTGCTCGGGATCGCAAAACCAATACCGATGCTACCGCCGCCGGGGGCCAGAATCGCGGTGTTAATGCCAATCAGCTCACCATTGAGGTTTAGCAACGCGCCGCCGGAGTTACCCCGGTTGATGGAGGCATCGGTCTGAATAAAGTTTTCCAGACCTTCCAGGTTCAACCCGCTGCGACCCAAAGCCGATACGATGCCGGAGGTGGCCGTTTGCCCCAAACCAAACGGGTTACCCACGGCCACCGCGAAATCACCGACGCGGAGTTTGTCGGAGTCGGCAATGGCAATTTGCGTCAGGTTGCTGGGGTGTTGAATTTGCAGCAGAGCGATATCGCTCTGGTCGTCGCTGCCGATAAGCTTAGCGTCGAACTCACGGCCATCGTTAAGCTGGACGCTGATTTTTTGCGCCTGATTGATGACGTGATTATTGGTCAGGACGTAGCCTTTGGCGGCATCAATGATGACCCCGGAACCCAGCCCTTCAAAAGGTTGTGCAGGTTGATCGGGAAGTTCATCACCAAAAAACTTTTTGAACTCTTCCGGGACTTTCTGCCCCTGAGCGGCGGTGCCTTCGACCCTTACGCTCACCACGGCAGGTAACACTTTCTCCAGCATCGGTGCGAGGCTGGGGAGCGCAGCCTGACCGGGAACCTGGCCGGGAATCGACGCTACGGCTGGGAATGGCGCCGAGAGAGTTAACCCGACACTTAACGCTAATGCACTCAACAGCTGGGTGTGTTTTTTCATGGATCCTGCTCTCGTACCTTGAGTAAACGGAAGATGATTCAAAACAGTTTGATGTTATTGAATTTTCGGTTTGGTCACAATGAGGCTAACGACTAAATAATAGCTGGGACAGGAAGAGAAGCGGAGGGCGCAATTGCTGCGCCCAATAAATTTCTTAACGATGTGCAGTTAGTCGCGCTTTGCGCCACTACGCAGCAGGCCAGATGCGCCTTCAGAATAGTCTCGCGGCATCTGAACCGGCGCCTGATCGTTACCCGCTTCGGACTCTGCCAGACGATTACGGAACGGATTATTTTCCGGTGACATACCCGGCAGCAGGTTGCTGGAGCTTTTCGCCATATGCTGGTAGATCTGACGATAATCGTCCGCCATGTTATCCAGCAGTTCAGCGCTGCGGGCAAAGTGGCTCACCAGCTCTTCGCGGTACTCTTCCAGCTCAGCTTTATTTTTTTCCAGTTCGTACTGCAATGCCTGCTGTTGGCGTAATTTACGATTACCAAAACGCATGGCTACAGCACCAATAATGATACCGACGACTAACCCAATTAGCGCATATTCCCAGGTCATGAACATCTCCCGTTGTCTTGTGTTTCCGTAGGGTGTTGGCTTTAGGCTCCATGCCTGCGCCTGATTATGCCACTATAACCGCTAATCCCGTAGAAGTGGAATCCCGTGTTTATATCACGTAATGTAGAACGGCCTTTTTTTCGTCAACCGTGAGCGACGGCACATCGATTCTCAAGGAATAACAATAACATCATGCAAAGCCTTTCCCCGACATCGCGTTACCAGCAAGCCCTCAAAGACGGCAGTCATCAGCCCGACAACGTACAACAAGAAGCAGTGAATCGACTGGAAACAATTTTCCAGGCGCTTTCGACGCCAGCACGTCCTGCGCCGCAGGAGAGCGGACTGATGGCGCGTTTTGGCAAATTGCTGGGAAAGCGTGAGTCACCGACCAACGCGCCAGTGCGTGGTCTGTATATGTGGGGCGGAGTCGGGCGAGGAAAAACGTGGCTGATGGATCTGTTCTTCCATAGCCTGCCGGGCGGGCGTAAACAGCGTTTGCACTTTCACCGTTTTATGCTGCGTGTCCATGAAGAGCTTACGGCCCTGCAGGGGCAGAGTGATCCGCTGGAAATTATTGCCGACCGCTTTAAGGCTGAAACGGACGTGCTGTGCTTTGACGAATTTTTTGTTTCTGACATCACCGACGCCATGCTGCTCGGCGGCCTGATGAAGGCGCTGTTTGCCCGTGGTATTACGCTGGTGGCAACCTCCAATATTCCGCCTGATGAGCTGTATCGCAACGGTTTGCAACGCACGCGCTTTCTTCCTGCCATTGATGCCATCAAACAGCATTGTGACATCATGAATGTCGATGCTGGCGTCGATTATCGTCTGCGCACCTTAACGCAGGCGCATTTGTGGTTGTCGCCACTGAATGAGGAAACCCGCCAGCAGATGGACAAGCTCTGGCTGGCATTAGCGGGAACGAAAGGTGAACATGCGCCGACGCTGGAGATCAATCATCGTCCGATGCAGACGCTGGCCGTCGAAAACCAAACGCTGGCGGTGTCGTTCACCACGCTCTGTGTCGATGCGCGTAGTCAGCATGACTACATTGCGCTATCGCGTCTGTTTCATACGGTGCTGTTGTCTGATGTGCCGGTCATGACGACGCTGATGGAGAGCGAAGCGCGGCGTTTTATTGCACTGGTGGATGAGTTCTACGAACGCCACGTTAAGCTGGTGGTCAGTGCGGCCTCACCACTTTACGAAATTTATCAGGGCGATCGTCTGAAGTTTGAATTTCAGCGTTGTTTGTCGCGTTTGCAGGAGATGCAAAGCGAAGAGTATCTGAAGCGGGAACATTTAGCCGGTTAAACCTGCTGCAAATCACATAAAGGGGTCGATCTTTGACCCTGACTTCTCTATAATCTTGCGACCCCACGTTACGAGAGAGTTTTTTTCCCAAAACTTTCTATGCGCCGGCATAGGCTATTCGAAGGGGTAGGTTTGCTGGACAATGTCGTGTGAACCTCAACTGACAAAACGTTTGGGTGTTCACCAACGTGTAACTTATTTATTTGGGTAAGCTTTTAATGAAAACTTTTACAGCTAAACCAGAAACCGTAAAACGCGACTGGTATGTTGTTGACGCGACCGGTAAAACTCTGGGCCGTCTGGCTTCCGAACTGGCTCTGCGCCTGCGCGGTAAGCACAAAGCGGAATATACTCCGCACGTAGATACCGGTGATTACATCATCGTTCTGAACGCTGACAAAGTTGCTGTAACTGGCAACAAGCGTACTGACAAAGTGTACTATCACCACACCGGTCACATCGGCGGTATCAAACAAGCGACCTTTGAAGAGATGATTGCTCGCCGTCCTGAGCGTGTGCTTGAAATCGCGGTTAAAGGCATGCTGCCAAAAGGCCCGCTGGGTCGTGCTATGTTCCGTAAACTGAAAGTTTACGCTGGCAACGAGCACAACCACGCGGCACAGCAACCGCAAGTTCTTGACATCTAATCGGGATTATAGGCAATGGCTGAAAATCAATACTACGGCACTGGTCGCCGCAAAAGTTCCGCAGCTCGCGTTTTCATCAAACCGGGCAGTGGTAAAATCGTAATCAACCAACGTTCTCTGGAACAGTACTTCGGTCGTGAAACTGCCCGCATGGTAGTTCGTCAGCCGCTGGAACTGGTCGACATGGTTGAGAAACTGGATCTGTACATCACTGTTAAAGGTGGTGGTATCTCTGGTCAGGCTGGTGCGATCCGTCACGGTATCACCCGCGCTCTGATGGAGTACGACGAATCCCTGCGTGGCGAACTGCGTAAAGCTGGCTTCGTTACCCGTGATGCTCGTCAGGTTGAACGTAAGAAAGTCGGTCTGCGTAAAGCACGTCGTCGTCCTCAGTTCTCCAAACGTTAATTGTACTCTGCTTCGGCAGACAACAATTTGCGAAAAAACCCGCTTCGGCGGGTTTTTTTATCGTTACTGCTCTCCGTATAACCACGGTAATCCGCTGATTGCCACCTCTTTTTCCCCATTTCAAGAATCGACTCACCACAAAGGTCACAAAATCTGGTAAACTATCATCCAATTTTCTGCCCAAATGTCCGGTATCGTTCATTTTTTGTTTGTATTTTGAACAGTAATGGCTTTCCCGAATATGGGTGACATCACTTCTGGCTGGCCACTTAGTGGCTGGTAGCAGTAAAAATTCTGAATATACCTGGAGGTTTTCATGGCTGTCGCTGCCAACAAACGTTCGGTAATGACGCTGTTTTCTGGTCCTACTGACATCTATAGCCATCAGGTCCGCATTGTGCTGGCTGAGAAAGGTGTTAGTTTCGAGATTGAGCATGTGGAGAAGGACAATCCACCGCAGGATCTGATCGACCTCAACCCGAATCAGAGCGTACCGACACTGGTGGATCGTGAGCTGACCCTGTGGGAATCTCGCATCATTATGGAATACCTGGATGAGCGCTTCCCGCATCCGCCGCTGATGCCGGTTTACCCGGTTGCGCGTGGTGAAAGCCGCCTGTACATGCAGCGTATTGAAAAAGACTGGTACACGCTGATGAACGTCATCGTGAACGGTTCTGCTTCTGAAGCCGAAGTCGCGCGTAAGCGTCTGCGCGAAGAACTGCTGGCAATTGCACCAGTATTTGGCCAGAAACCTTACTTCCTGAGCGATGAGTTCAGCCTGGTAGACTGCTACCTGGCGCCGCTGCTGTGGCGTTTACCGCAGCTGGGCATTGAATTCAACGGTGCAGGTTCGAAAGAACTGAAAGGGTACATGACTCGCGTCTTTGAACGTGATTCTTTCCTGGCTTCTCTGACTGAGCCTGAACGTGAAATGCGTCTGGGCCGGGGTTAACCTGTATGGATTTGCCACAGCTAACACCACGCCGTCCGTATCTGCTGCGCGCATTCTATGAGTGGTTGTTAGACAACCAGCTTACGCCGCACCTGGTGGTGGATGTGACGCTTCAGGACGTGCAGGTTCCTATGGAATATGCGCGTGATGGGCAAATTGTTCTGAATATCGCACCGCGTGCGGTGGGTAACCTGGAACTGGCTAACGATGAAGTGCGCTTTAACGCGCGCTTCGGTGGTGTGCCGCGTCAGGTTTCTGTACCGCTGGCGGCAGTTCTGGCAATTTATGCTCGTGAAAATGGCGCCGGTACTATGTTTGAGCCGGAAGCCGCCTACGACGAAGATGTCGCCAGCTTAAATGATGACGACAACGACGCACCTGGTTTTGAGAGTGAAACGGTCATGTCGGTCATTGATGGCGATAAGCCTGACAATGGCGACGACAACGATCCGGATGACACTCCGCCGCCGCCTCGCGGTGGGCGTCCAGCGCTACGCGTAGTGAAATAAAAAAACAGGCCCTTTGGGGCCTGTTCTGTTTTCTGCCTTCGGGATCAGTAAAACAGCGTGATGGTGGCTATCATATTGACCACAAATCCCACCGCCATCGGAATGGCCGTACGTTTTACCACCTCAAAGGGCGATACGCCCGCAATACCTGATGTCACCACAATGACCGCTGTAATGGGGGATACCGCCCGGGCCAGCGTAGTAGCAAAATGCATCGGCATAATCATCACTACCGCAGGAATATGTAGTCCGGCGGCAATATCTGGAATCAGGCTGGCAAAAGACATAAACGGCGCGTTACCTGACCCCATGACAATCGCACAGGCGGCAATGACCACGGCCATGATGATCATCACGCCGATACCGCCAAGGCCGGAATGCTCTGCACCTTTTATTACAGCGTCGACAGTCCCGATAGTCGTCAACCCTTTCGCAAAGATCTCACCGGCGACCACCAGCGTGACAACGTTGGCAAACTGGGTTCCCATGCCGTCAAAGAAGGCCTGCACGTCATCCATCGTTTCGCGCAGATTATGTTTATGCAGGAACTCGACAAACATCGTCAGCGTCATGCTCATCAGCATGACCACCACCAGATTCAGCTCTGTTTTCATTAACCCCATATGTGCCAGGGCAAGCGAGCCCAACATCAGAAGCAGCGGCATGACGGGTAGAATGGCGTAATAGAGAGGTGGCACGTTTTCCAGCGTCTTTTGTTCAGCGAATCCGTTGCTTTCCGGGAATGCTTTTTTATCAAACTGCCGCTGAACGAAAAAATGTGCAATAGCGACGGCGACGATAACGCACGATGCGACGGGTAACTGATAGTGAAAGAAGTAGGTAGCGATTTTCATGCCCGCTACCTGCGCGGCAAAAATAGAGTTGGTTTCCAGAATGCCCCATTTAATTGACATTGAAGTGGCAATGACCGCCACCGCGGATAAACGGCTCACGCCAAGACTGACCAGCGTCGGGAACAGCGTCACCATCAGCAGCATACCTAACCCGGAAGCGCTGGTGATGAACTGCGCCATGATCTGACCAATCACATAGGTGGCGGCAAGAACAACATAGGGTGAGCGGATTAGCTTAAGCGGACGGCTTAACAGGCTAACCATCGCTCTGCTGGCCCCCATCCTGTCCATATAACGGGCATAACCACCTACCGCCATGATTGATAACCCTAGTCCGGCCGCCCGATTGGAAAGCATACGCAGAATTTCGTTGTAAATATCGACCAGTAGATAGCCGCTGCTCTTGTCGTTATCGACCAGCGCGCCGTAGCCTAGCCAGACGCCGCAGAGCATCAGGAAGATCCCTGCGGCTGCCAGCACTACCTGCGGTTTGTAGTTTTTGAGGATCAGGTAACCCATCGTTAATAAAACGATGACAGAGATAATGATGCCGAACATTGTTTCACTCCATGCCAGAGAAGAAGATAAATCCGGTAATAACGCTGTTGTCCAAACGGATGTTATATTTTTTCGGGCGATTTTTATGGAGTGAATATCTTATTTTTAATTCGATGTTTAAATTATTTATCGTTATAAAATAGATGGTTATGATAATTTATCACGTTCATATTCATAAATTTCACGAAGCGAATATGATTGTTTTCAATTAAAGATAAGCTGAATGTTTTAGCGTAACAAAATATCCGGATGCGTTAGACCGCCAATAAGCCCGACAGTCTGATTGACCACCATTTCACCCTGCTTTCGATCCTGTGTTAGGATAAACCCGCTGTTATTTGTCACCACGACTTAGCTGAATGGGCCCTATGAACGCATTTGATTCGCAAGCTGAAGACTCTCCATCCACCATTGGCCGTAGCTTACGCAATCGCCCGCTGGCGCGTAAAAAGCTGTCTGAAATGGTTGAAGAAGAACTGGAGCAGATGATTCGTCGTCGGGAATTTGGCGAGGGCGAACAGTTACCATCTGAGCGGGAGCTGATGGCCTTCTTTAACGTGGGCCGTCCTTCTGTACGAGAAGCGCTGGCAGCGTTAAAACGCAAAGGTCTGGTGCAAATCAACAATGGCGAGCGCGCCCGCGTTTCGCGTCCTTCAGCTGATACCATTATCAGCGAGCTGTCCGGTATGGCGAAAGATTTCCTCGCGCATCCCGGCGGCATTGCCCACTTCGAACAGCTGCGACTGTTCTTTGAATCCAGCCTGGTTCGATACGCCGCAGAACATGCGACGGATGAGCAAATCGACAGACTGGCGAAAGCACTGGAGATCAACAGCCAGTCACTCGATGACAATACGCTGTTCATTCGCTCGGACGTTGATTTTCACCGCATACTAGCGGAGATCCCGGGCAATCCCATCTTTATGGCTATCCATGTTGCGCTGTTAGACTGGCTGATTGCCGCCCGTCCGACCGTGGCCGACCAAGAGTTATATGAGCACAATAACGTGAGTTATCAGCAGCATATCGCTATTGTCGACGCGATTCGTCAGCGCGACCCTGAGGAAGCTGACCGCGCACTGCAAGAACATCTCAACAGCGTTTCCGCTACCTGGCACGCCTTCAGCAAAAGTAAAAAATTGCGTAAGTAATCGCGATCCTGACGATCGTTTAGTGAGGCAGATCGCACTATAAGCGTTCTGTATTGTATTGCTGCTTATTTGATCTGGTATAACAGGTATAAAGGTATGCAGTCAGATAACACTAATCATCATCAGAGGTAGCTATGGCAAGAGATTTAAAAGGCGTAATGCCAGCGTTGTTAACCCCATTTGATAGCCAACAGCGACTGGATATTGAGAGCCTGCGCCGCCTGGTGCGTTTCAACATTGGGCAAGGGATCGACGGGCTCTATGTCGGTGGGTCTACGGGTGAGGCATTTGTCCAAAACCGCGCTGAGAGAGAGCAGGTACTGGAAATTGTTGCCGAAGAAGCGAAAGGCAAGGTGACGCTGATCGCTCACGTTGGCACAGTGAGTACCGAAGAGAGCCAACAGCTGGCGAGTGCCGCGCATCGCTACGGCTTTGATGCGGTTTCAGCCGTCACACCGTTTTACTATCCGTTCAGCTTTGAAGAGCACTGCGATCACTATCGCGCAATTATTGATTCCGCTGATGGCTTGCCGATGGTGGTCTATAACATCCCGGCGCTGAGCGGCGTAAAACTGACGCTGGATCAGATCAACACGCTGGTGACGTTGCCGGGCGTTGGCGCGCTGAAGCAAACCTCAGGCGATCTCTATCAGATGGAACAGATCCGCCGCGCTCACCCCGATCTGGTGCTTTATAACGGCTATGACGAGATCTTCGCTTCTGGTCTGCTGGCGGGTGCAGATGGCGGTATCGGTAGCACTTACAACATTATGGGATGGCGTTATCAGGGAATTGTGAAAGCGCTCAAAGAAGGCGACATCCGGACGGCGCAAAAGCTGCAAACCGAGTGCAATAAGGTTATCGATCTGCTCATTAAGGTTGGTGTGTTCCGCGGCCTGAAGACGGTATTGCACTATATGGACGTGGTTTCTGTTCCGCTGTGCCGTAAACCATTTGCCCCGGTAGATGAACAATATCTGCCGGAACTGAAAGCGCTGGCCCAGCAATTAATGCTGGAACGCGACTGATCGGACGCCGGATAGCACAATGCTTATCCGGCCTGCAAAAACAAGACTCGTAGGCCGGATAAGGCGAATCCGCCATCCGGCACCACAACGAAAATAAAGATCGTCGGGAGAGTAAAATGAGTACTTCTACCCAGAGCATCCCGTGGTATCGCCATCTCAATCGGGCGCAATGGCGGGCATTTTCCGCCGCCTGGCTGGGATATTTGCTTGATGGTTTTGATTTTGTATTAATCGCCCTTGTGCTGACGGAAGTACAAGGCGAATTCGGACTGACGACGGTGCAGGCGGCCAGTCTGATCTCGGCCGCTTTTATCTCCCGCTGGTTTGGTGGGTTAATGCTGGGCGCGATGGGCGACCGTTATGGACGCCGCCTGGCGATGGTCACCAGTATCATTCTGTTCTCTGTGGGGACGCTGGCCTGCGGCTTCGCGCCGGGCTACACCACCATGTTTATCGCCCGCCTGGTTATCGGTATGGGGATGGCTGGTGAGTACGGCTCCAGCGCAACTTATGTTATTGAAAGCTGGCCCAGGCACCTGCGAAACAAAGCCAGCGGCTTCCTGATTTCCGGCTTCTCTGTAGGCGCAGTGATCGCCGCCCAGGTCTACAGCCTGGTGGTTCCGGTCTGGGGATGGCGCGCGCTGTTCTTCATCGGCATTTTGCCGATTATCTTCGCCCTCTGGCTGCGTAAAAATATTCCGGAAGCGGAAGACTGGAAAGAGAAACACGAAGGCAAAGCGCCGGTACGCACAATGGTGGACATTCTCTACCGGGGCGAACATCGGGTTATCAATATTGTGATGACTCTCGCCGCCGCAACCGCGCTGTGGTTCTGCTTTGCAGGCAACCTGCAAAATGCGGCTATCGTGGCGGTCCTTGGCCTGATATGCGCGTTTATCTTCATTAGTTTTATGGTGCAAAGCAGCGGGAAACGCTGGCCGACGGGCGTCATGCTGATGGTGGTTGTGCTGTTTGCCTTCCTTTACTCATGGCCGATTCAGGCGCTGCTGCCAACCTATCTGAAAACTGAACTGCTGTATGACCCTTCCACTGTCGCCAGGGTGCTCTTCTTTAGCGGCTTTGGCGCGGCGGTCGGTTGTTGCGTCGGTGGTTTTCTTGGCGACTGGCTGGGCACGCGTAAGGCCTATGTCTGCAGTCTGCTGGCTTCGCAGTTGCTGATTATTCCAGTGTTTGCGATTGGCGGCTCAAACGTCTGGGTACTGGGTTTACTGCTGTTTTTCCAGCAAATGCTCGGTCAGGGGATCTCCGGGATCTTACCAAAACTGATTGGCGGCTATTTCGATACCGACCAGCGTGCGGCGGGTCTGGGCTTCACCTACAACGTGGGTGCACTGGGCGGGGCGTTGGCACCGATCATCGGTGCGCTGATTGCCCAACGACTGGATCTGGGCACCGCGTTGGGATCGCTCTCTTTCGGCCTGACATTTGTGGTGATCCTGCTGATTGGTCTCGATATGCCGTCTCGCGTACAGCGCTGGCTGCGGCCTGAAGCATTGCGTACGCATGATGCCATTGATGGCAAACCGTTTAGCGGGGCCGTGCCGTTCGGCGGCGACAAAAGCACCATGGTGAAATCCAAAAGTTAATCCGTTTGCCCGGTCCTGCGCCGGGCAATAGTCATAAGGGAATAAGCATGTCGTTACTTGAACAACTGGATATCAAGATTGCCGCGAACGGCGGGCTGATTGTCTCCTGCCAGCCTGTTCCTGACAGCCCGTTAGATAAACCGGAAATTGTTGCGGCGATGGCGCTGGCCGCAGAACAGGCTGGCGCGGTGGCGTTACGCATTGAAGGGGTGGAAAACCTAAAAGCGACCAGGGCAGTAGTTTCGGTGCCGATTATCGGCATTCTCAAACGTGACCTTGATGACTCTCCGGTCCGCATCACCGCATATCTGGAGGATGTTGATGCGCTGGCGCAGGCAGGCGCTGACATCATCGCCATCGACGGTACCGATCGCGTACGTCCGGTACCTGTAGAAACCTTACTGGCACGTATTCATCATTACCAACGCCTTGCGATGGCTGACTGTTCGTCCATGGCGGATGGCATGGCCTGCCAGAAACTCGGTGCCGAAATCATTGGCACTACCCTTTCTGGTTATACCACGCCAGAAACGCCCGAAGAACCGGATCTGGCTCTGGTGAAGTCTTTAAGCGACGCGGGTTGTCGGGTGATTGCTGAAGGACGTTACAACACGCCAGCGCAGGCCGCTGAGGCGATGCGTCATGGCGCATGGGCGGTGACAGTCGGCTCAGCCATTACCCGGCTGGAGCACATTTGCCAGTGGTACAACACAGCGCTTAAAAAGGCGGTGCTATGACCACGCTGTCGATTGATATTGGCGGCACCAAACTGGCTGTCGCACTGGTAGACAGCAGCCTGCAAATCCAAGAGCGTCATGAATTGCCGACGCCCGCCAGCAAAACACCGGATGCTCTGCGTGCCGCGTTACAAGCACTGGTTGCGCCGCTACAGGGGCAGGCAACGCGGGTGGCGATCGCCTCAACGGGGATTATCCGCGACGGTTCTCTACTGGCGCTGAACCCGCACAACCTCGGCGGGCTGCTGCATTTTCCTCTGGTGCAAACGCTAGAAGATCTCACCGCTTTGCCGACGCTGGCAGTCAATGACGCGCAGGCCGCGGCGTGGGCTGAGTATCATGCGCTTGGCGGCGAGTACCGCGATATGGTGTTTATCACCGTCTCCACCGGTGTAGGCGGCGGGGTGGTAAGTGATGGGAAGTTGCTGACCGGGATTGGCGGTCTGGCCGGGCATCTGGGACATACGCTGGCTGATCCGCATGGGCCGGTGTGCGGTTGCGGGCGTGTGGGTTGTGTCGAGGCGATCGCTTCCGGTCGCGGGATCGCGGCGGCTGCCGAAGGCGCGCTTGCTGGATGCGACGCCAAAACCATTTTTAGCCGCGCCGGGCAGGGTGATGAGCAGGCCAGTCGGTTGATCCATCGTTCGGCACGTACTTTGGCAAGGCTTGTCGCCGATGTGAAGGCCACGATCGATTGCCAGATTGTGGTGATTGGCGGCAGCGTGGGGCTGGCAGAAGGGTATCTGGCGCTGGTGGAAAACTATCTGGCACAAGAGCCTTCGGCTTACCACGTAGAATTACGGGCGGCGCATTACCGTCATGACGCTGGATTACTGGGGGCCGCGCTGTTGGCCCAGGGAGATTGATTATGATGTCAGCTGAGTTGCGTTCATTGCCTTTTGCCGGATTACATCCGGTTTTGCAGCAGGCGTTAACGCTGGCTGTTGCGGCGAATCTGCAGGAGAAAACGCCAGGGCGCTACGAGTTGCAGGGCGATAATATTTTTATGAATGTTATGCAATTTGCAACGCAGAGCCCGGAGCAAAAGAAAGCGGAACTGCACAGGGAATACATTGATATTCAGGTGCTGTTATCCGGTGAAGAACGCATTCTGTTCGGGATGACTGATTCTGCTCGTCAGTGCGAAGAGATGCACGTTGAGGATGATTATCAGCTGTGTAGCCAGATTGCCGATGAGCAGGCGATGGTACTGAAGCCGGGAAGATTTGTGATTTTTATGCCGGGCGAGCCGCATAAGCCGGGCTGCGTGGTACAGGCTCCGATGGACATCAAAAAGGTGGTGATCAAGGTGCGCGCCAGTTTATTACACACCTGACGATGAGAGTGACGGTGTCGGATGGCAAGGCTTGCGCCATCCGACACCGGATATTACAACCTAGCGCTTAAACGTCACCGCTTCCGGCTGCGTCAGATGCAGCGTCGTTTGGCTCGGCACAGTCTCGGCAATGATTCGCCCGTGACGAATGGAATAACGTGCAGGCGTCTGGCGACGAACCGCGTCAAACCCATTCTCTGCCGGTAAAATCACCAGGTTCGCGGAATTCCCCACGCTCAGACCGTAGTCCTGCAGGTGCAGGGTTTTCGCGCTGTGGGTGGTGATCAGATTCAGGCCATCGTTAATTTGTCCGTATCCCATCAGCTGACACACATGTAACCCCATGTGCAGTACCTGCAGCATATTCGCGGTGCCTAGCGGATACCACGGATCGAAGACGTCATCATGGCCGAAGCATACGTTGATCTCTGCCTCCAGCATCTCTTTGACGCGTGTAACGCCGCGGCGTTTAGGATACGTGTCAAAGCGCCCTTGCAGGTGAATATTCACCAGTGGATTCGCGACAAAGTTAATGCCGGACATTTTCAACAGGCGGAAAAGACGGGAAGCATACGCGCCGTTATAGGAGTGCATTGCCGTAGTATGGCTGGCGGTCACGCGCTCGCCCATATTGTCGCGATGGGCCAGCGCCGCGACGGTTTCAACAAAGCGTGATTGCTCATCGTCAATTTCGTCACAGTGCACGTCGATAAGTCTGTCGTATTTTTGCGCGAGGGCGAAAATTTTGTGCAACGACTCCACGCCATATTCACGCGTAAATTCAAAGTGGGGGATAGCGCCAATGACGTCGGCCCCCAAACGCACGGCTTCCTCTAATAACGCTTCACCGTTGGGATAAGAAAGAATGCCCTCTTGCGGGAACGCGACAATCTGCAGCTCTACCCACGGAGCGACTTCTTGCTTCACCTCCAGCATGGCTTTCAGCGCGGTCAGCGTTGGGTCGGAAACGTCAACGTGAGTGCGGACATACTGGATGCCGTTGGCCATCTGCCACTTAAGAGTCTGCATGGCGCGCGCTTTCACGTCATCGTGAGTGAGCATTGCCTTACGTTCGGCCCAGCGCTCAATGCCTTCAAATAACGTACCAGACTGGTTCCAGCTCGGCTCCCCCGCGGTTTGCGTGGTATCCAGGTGGATATGTGGCTCTACGAACGGTGGGATTGCCAGGCCACCTTCGGCATCAAGCACTTCCCCCTGCGGCAACGTAGCGGCGTCCTGAGCCTCAATTCGGCTGAAGCGTCCGTTTTCAACCGTGAGCTGCCACAATCCTTCGCGTCCCTGTAAACGCGCCTGACGAATGGTGATGTTATTATTCTGCATGGCTGACCTCTGGTGATTTAGCAAGGCTGCGATTGAAAAGTGGGTTCAGCAGGATATAGCTGAATACGCCGCCGAGTACGGCGTTGACGGGTACAATACCGGGAATATAGTGACCGGCGGCAATGCCCAGTGCAACGGACAGGATAGCTATCCAGTTTACGGAAATAAATTGTGCTTTGCTGAAGTCGGCATATCGGCGATGGTTCAGCAGATAGTCGGCGATAATCACTCCACCAATTGGAGGAATCGCTGCCGACAAAAATGTCAGCCAACCGACAAAGTTATTGTAAAGCCACAGCGCGCACAGTGTGCCGATAATACCGTTAGCCACCGACAACGAACGGCTGGAAAGGCCGGTAATATTGGCAAATCCCAAACCTGAAGCGTAGAGCGCATTGTCGTTGGTGGTCCAGATATTCAGGCCGAGCACCACAATCGCGGGCAGCAGCAGGCCCTGAGCAATCATCACGTCAGAGATGTCCGCCTGTCCAACAGCGGCGGCACCCGCAGCGCCGAAGATAAACATCAACGAGTTGCCAAGGAAAAATGCCACCATGGCAATCAGTACCGCACCTTTGGCGTTGCGGCCAAAGCGGACAAAGTCGGCGGTTAACGTGCCTGCGCTGATAAATGAGCCGACCACCAGCGCCAGTGCGGTGGAGAAATTCAGCGGTGTCTGCGGCACTATCGCTTTTAAATGGTCTAAACCGCCAACATCGCTCACCGCCAGCCAGACGGAGTAGCTGCCAAGAACGACGATGGCTGGTACGGCGATGATAGATAAAACGGTCAGCGCCGAGATGCCAAAAAAGATAGTCAGGGTCATCAACAGACCGGAAACCGCAATCAGAATATTGACGTCAATCCCCGTCGCTTTGCCAACCGGGATAGCAAACATGGCCACACCAACGCCAAACCAGCCTACCTGTGTACCGCCTAAGAGCAGTGAGGGAAGCCATGAACCTTTCAAACCAAATGAGTAACGTGCCAGAAGGTGGGTTGAGAGCCCTGTTTTTGCGCCGATAAAACCGAGAAATGCAGTGTAAATACCGAGGAGAAGATTACCGAAGAGAACTGCCAGGAAGAAATCATTATAGGAAAGACCGGTACCGAGTGTGCCACCGGTCCACATACTGGCGGAAAAAAATGTGAGTCCCAACATGACAAACGTTAGTGGAATCACGCCCTTCCGCGCCGCCAGAGGGACGGGGCCCTGGCTATAATTGTTGTCCTGCGACACAACGCCTCCATGAATTTTGCCCAAAAAATCCGCCGCATAATATACAGTTCTCAGAATAAAGCAAACGTTTCCGTATCTTTTTTTAGTTCTCTTTCACGGTGTTGATAGAGGGGAGGGGGCAGGAGTATTGCGAGGAATCTGGCATCTCATCAGCGTTTGAAGATGAGATGCCAGAAGACGCTTACTTACACTTCCAGGTAGTTCAGGATACCGTCTGCCGCTTTACGACCTTCGGCAATCGCGGTGACTACAAGATCCGAACCACGCACGATGTCGCCACCAGCGAAGATTTTTGGGTTGCTGGTCTGGAAGGCGTTATCGCTGCGTTCCGGAGCAATAATACGGCCCTGAGAATCCAGCTCGACGCTGTGCTCTTTCAGCCACTCCATACTGTGCGGGCGGAAGCCAAACGCCAGTACCACCGCATCAGCCGGAACAACGTGCTCGGAACCGGCGACGATCTCCGCGCGGCGACGCCCCTTCGCATCCGGTTCACCCATTTCGGTGCGCGCCATTTTCACGCCGCACACTTTACCGTTGGCATTCACTTCTACGCCTAAAGGCTGGACGTTGAACTGGAACTCGACGCCTTCTTCACGCGCGTTTTTCACCTCGCGTTTGGAACCCGGCATGTTCTCTTCGTCGCGGCGATAGGCGCAGATTACGTGTGCCGCGTTCTGGCGAACCGAGGTCCGCACGCAGTCCATCGCGGTATCGCCACCGCCGAGAACAACGACGCGTTTGCCTTCCATGCTGATGTACGGCTCGTCACTGCTTTCGCCAAATCCCATCAACTGTTTGGTATTGGCGATCAGGAACGGCAGGGCATCAAATACGCCGGAAGCGTCTTCGTTTTCCAGCCCACCGCGCATCGACTGATAGGTACCTACGCCAAGGAACACGGCATCGTAATCCTTCAGCAGATCGTTGAGCTGCACGTCGCGGCCCACTTCCACGTTTAGTTTGAACTCAATGCCCATACCGGTGAAGATTTCACGGCGACGGGTCATGACCTCTTTCTCCAGCT
Source organism: Citrobacter sp. RHBSTW-00017 (assembly GCF_013797615.1). Lineage (NCBI taxonomy): Bacteria > Pseudomonadati > Pseudomonadota > Gammaproteobacteria > Enterobacterales > Enterobacteriaceae > Citrobacter > Citrobacter sp. RHBSTW-00017. The sequence goes on from NZ_CP056899.1 coordinate 527,740, forward strand.
TGAACGCCGGGATCCCGAAGGTCAGCAGACCGCCGATTTCCGGGTGGCGGTCAAATACCACCGCCTTCACGCCGTTGCGGGTCAGCACATCAGCACAGGCCAGGCCCGCCGGACCTGCACCGATGATCGCCACGCGCTTGTCCGTCTGGCGAACGCCAGTCATATCCGGACGCCAGCCCATCTCGAACGCTTTATCGTTGATATAGCGCTCGATGTTGCCGATAGTCACCGCACCGAACTCATCGTTTAGCGTGCAGGATCCTTCACAAAGACGATCCTGCGGGCACACTCGGCCACAGACTTCCGGCAGAGTGTTAGTCTGGTGCGACAGTTCTGCCGCTTCAAAAATACGTCCCTCATTCGCCAGCTTAAGCCAGTTCGGAATGTAGTTATGTACCGGGCACTTCCACTCGCAGTACGGGTTGCCGCAGGAAAGACAGCGATCAGCCTGTGCTTTGGCCTGGCCTTCGGAAAACGGCTCGTAGATCTCGATAAATTCGATCTTACGGATCTTCAGCGGTTTCTTCGGTGGATCAACGCGCTGCAGGTCGATAAATTGGTATACGTTCTGACTCATTGCTGCTACCCCTTACTGCGCCTGCACACGCAGCTCTGCTGCGCTACGACTACGGTGACCCAACAGTGCTTTCACATCACTGGATTTCGGTTTTACCAGCGCGAATTTCGCCGAGAATGCTGGCCAGTTCGCCAGGATCTCTTCGCCGTGTGAAGAACCGGTATGTTGTACATGCTCGGTAATCAGACCGCGCAGGTGTTCCTCATGAATAGCCAGCGAGTCCACGCTCAGTACTTCTACCAGTTCCGGGTTCACGCGTTTGCGGAATTCACCGTCTTCGTCGAGCACGTAGGCGAATCCGCCGGTCATGCCTGCACCGAAGTTGACGCCGGTTTTGCCGAGAATACACACGATGCCGCCGGTCATATATTCACAGCCGTTGTCGCCAATACCTTCAACCACGGTAATAGCGCCGGAGTTACGCACCGCAAAACGCTCACCCGCACGACCCGCAGCAAACAGGCGGCCACCGGTAGCACCATACAGGCAGGTGTTACCAATGATGCTCGCCTCATGGCTACGGAAAGCAGAGCCAACCGGAGGACGCACTGCCAGCAGGCCGCCCGCCATGCCTTTACCGACATAGTCGTTGGCATCGCCGGTCAGATACAGCTCCACGCCGCCCGCGTTCCACACGCCGAAGCTCTGGCCTGCGGTACCGCTGAAGTGCGCTTTAATCGGGTCAGATGCCAGCCCCTGATCGCCATGCGTCTGAGCGATATAGCCCGACAGCGATGCGCCGACGGAACGGTCGGTGTTGCGGATATCGAACCAGAAGGTTTTGCTCTGGCGCTCGTCGACAAACGGTTTCGCCTGCTGTAGCAGCTGGGCGTTCAGCACGCCGTTATCAAACGGCGGATTGTTTTCAGTGCAATGCAGCGCTTTACCTGGATGCGGTTCAGCGGTTTCCAGCAGACGAGACAGCTCCAGTTTCTGCTGCTTGGCGGTAAACCCTTCCAGCTCTTTGAGCAGGTCGGTACGACCAATCAGATCCACCAGACGTTTCACGCCCAGTTGCGCCATCAGCTCGCGGGTTTCGCGGGCGATAAATTCAAAGTAGTTAGTCACTTTGAACGGCAGACCGTGATAGTGGTTCTTACGCAGTTTGTCATCCTGAGTTGCCACGCCGGTTGCGCAGTTGTTCAGATGGCAAATACGCAGGTATTTACAGCCCAGCGCGACCATGGGGCCGGTGCCGAAACCGAAGCTTTCTGCACCCAAAATTGCCGCTTTAATGATATCGACGCCGGTTTTCAGACCGCCATCGACCTGCAGACGGATCTTGTGACGCAGACCGTTAGCCACCAGCGCCTGCTGGGTTTCCACCAGACCGAGTTCCCACGGGCAGCCCGCATACTTCACGGATGAGAGCGGACTTGCACCGGTACCGCCATCGTAGCCGGCAATGGTAATCAGGTCCGCATAGGCTTTCGCAACGCCGGTGGCAATAGTGCCGACGCCTGGTTCGGAAACCAGCTTCACCGAGATCATCGCTTTCGGGTTGACCTGTTTCAGGTCGAAAATCAGCTGCGCTAAGTCCTCGATAGAGTAGATATCGTGGTGCGGCGGTGGGGAGATCAGCGTCACGCCCGGCACCGAATAACGCAGTTTGGCGATGTACGGGGTGACTTTATCACCCGGTAACTGACCGCCTTCGCCCGGCTTCGCGCCTTGAGCGACTTTAATCTGAATGACATCAGCATTGACCAGGTACGCTGGGGTTACGCCAAAGCGACCGGAAGCCACCTGCTTAATGCGCGACACCTTGTTAGTGCCGTAGCGCGCCGGATCTTCGCCGCCTTCACCGGAGTTCGAGTTACCGCCGATGCTGTTCATGGCTTCGGCCAGCGCCTCGTGTGCTTCCGGGCTTAATGCCCCGATAGACATCGCTGCGGTATCAAAGCGTTTAAACAGTTCGGTTGCGGGTTCTACTTCGCTAATGCTTACGGCTTCATCGCCAGGTGTAATCGCCAGCAGATCGCGCAGCGTGGCCGCCGGACGCTCATTGACCAGCTTTGCATATTCCTGATAGTCGCTGTACTCGCCGCTTTGTACTGCCTGTTGCAGCGTGCGCACCACGTCCGGGTTGTAGGCGTGGTATTCGCCGCCGTGAACGTACTTCAGCAAACCGCCCTGGCTGATAGGCTTACGCGCCAGCCAGGCATGTTTGGAGAGGTTCAGCAGATCCTGCTGGAAGTCGGTAAAACCCGCGCCGCTGATGCGACTGACCACGCCCTGGAAGCATAAAGCCACAACATCATCGTGCAGACCAACGGCTTCAAACAGCTTCGAGCAGCGGTAAGAGGCGATGGTCGAGATGCCCATTTTGGACATGATTTTGTACAGACCCTTGTTGATGCCGTTACGGTAGTTCAGCATCACGGTCCGGTAATCTTTGGCAATCGCTTGAGTGTCGATCAGACGTCCCAGCGTTTCATACGCCAGATACGGATAAATGGCTGTCGCGCCAAAACCGAGCAGAACGGCAAAATGGTGCGGGTCACGGGCGCTGGCGGTTTCAACGATGATGTTGGCATCGCAACGCAGGCTTTGTTCTACCAGACGTGTTTGTACTGCGCCAACGGCCATCGGTGCCGGAACCGGCAAGCGGTTTTTTGCGATATTACGGTCAGAGAGCACCAGCAGCACCGTGCCGTTACGCACCATCTGTTCAGCCTTATCGCACAATGCTTTGACGGTCTCTTCGAGCGTGGTTTCGGTCACGTCGAAGGTGATATCCAGTCGGTCAGCGCGATAATGCTCCTCTTTCATGGTGGTGAGCTGGGTGAAATCGGAGTACAGCAGGATCGGCGACTTAAAGCTCAGACGGTGCGCCTGACCTTCGGCTTCGCAGAAGACGTTCATCTCACGACCGATGCTGGTGGCCAGCGACATGACGTGCGCTTCACGCAGCGGGTCGATCGGCGGGTTGGTGACCTGGGCAAACTGCTGGCGGAAGTAGTCATAAATGATGCGCGGCTGGCTGGAGAGCACGGCAAACGGGGTATCATCACCCATTGAACCGACCGCTTCCTGACCATTTTCACCGAGCACGCGGATAACGGAATCCAGCTCTTCAGCGCTGTAGTTAAACTGTTTCTGGTAGCTGGCGAGGGTGTCATCGTCCAGTTCACGGCTGCCGACCTGATCGTCAGCCAGGTCTTCGAAAGGCACCAGACGGCGGACGTTCTTCTCCATCCACTCTTTGTACGGGTGGCGGCTTTTCAGATCGTCATCGGTTTCAGCCGAATGCAGAATGCGCCCGCTGCGGGTATCGATAACCATCAGCTCCCCAGGGCCGACGCGACCTTTCTCAACCACTTCATCCGGCTGATAATCCCAGATCCCGACTTCAGAAGCGCAGGTAATCAGCTTGTCTTTGGTGATGACGTAGCGCGCCGGACGCAGGCCGTTGCGGTCAAGGTTACAGGCGGCAAAGCGACCGTCGGACATTACAATACCCGCCGGACCATCCCACGGCTCCATGTGCATGGAGTTAAAGTCGAAGAACGCGCGCAGCTCCGGGTCCATATCCGGGTTGTTCTGCCAGGCCGGCGGCACCAGTAAACGCATGGCGCGGATGATATCCATCCCGCCAGCCAGCAGCAGTTCCAGCATGTTATCCATCGAGCTGGAGTCGGAGCCGGTTTCGTTAACGAACGGTGCGGCGTCGTGCAGATCAGGGATCAGCGGCGTCTGGAATTTATAGGTACGGGCGCGCGCCCACTGGCGGTTGCCGGTGATGGTGTTGATTTCACCATTGTGCGCCAGGTAGCGAAACGGTTGCGCCAGCGGCCAGCGTGGTACGGTGTTGGTGGAGAAGCGCTGGTGGAACAGGCAGATGGCCGATTCCAGACGCAGGTCCGCCAGGTCCAGGTAAAAGCGCGGCAGATCCGCCGGCATACACAGACCTTTATAGATATTGACCAGGTTCGACAAGCTACAGACGTAGAAGTCTTTATCTTCCTGGAGGCGTTTTTCGATACGACGGCGCGCGATGAACAGGCGACGCTCCATATCACGCGGACGCCAGCCCGCAGGGGCATTAACAAAAATTTGCTCGATACGAGGCAGGGAGGAGAGCGCAATTTCACCGAGAACACCTTCGTTAGTCGGCACGTCGCGCCAGCCGACAATCGACAGGGTCTCCTGCTGTAATTCTTCTTCTACAATGCGACGAGAAGCTGCTGCCAGCTCAGCGTCTTTATTTAAAAAGATCATGCCGACGGCGTAGTTTTTGGCTAAACGCCAGCCGCGCTCTTGCGCTACGATGCGGAAAAAGCGGTCAGGTTTTTGTAACAGCAGGCCGCAACCATCGCCGGTTTTTCCATCGGCAAGAATTGCGCCACGGTGCTGCATGCGGGCCAGTGCGTGTATGGCGGTACGCACTACCTTGTGGCTAGGTTCGCCTTCTATGTGGGCGATCAGGCCGAAACCACAGTTATCCCTCTCAAGGGATTTATCGTACAACATATCAGTGAACCTCCCCAGGCTCTGCGGGATTCCCATCTGGACCGTTGCGCACGGGCACACCAAGAGCATGGCGACGGGGTTTGCGTGTCATACGCTTACCTCGCATTCGCCCTCTTTATCCTTTTCGCACAGGTCAAACAAGTTTGAGGACTTGCTTCAGAGGGAATCTCAATTACTGCATAAATATGATGAGCAGACTGCTCATCCAGAAAGCTTCCAGCGGATTTCCAAGTTATCGGGAATCCACACACAGGTCAAATGGCAATCTTATTTATGCAAAAATGTGCTATTGGGTAATTAACTTTATGAAAATATTGAAATAAAAGGGTTTTATACATTGATATAACCTGAGGAGGATGCCCTGGGAAGTGTGATCTGCCTCACTGTAAGAGAGGCCGGATATCTCTCGTCCTCCCTTTGTTTATCGATATACTTGGCATTTTATGCTGGTTTTTAGAGTTTTTGCGTCTTAAAGATACTGTTTTTACGCTGAGAGTATAAGAAGATAAAAAAAACAGCTGGATATAAGGAAAAGTAATTATATTTTGAGTGAATGGAATTTCGATTATTTTGATTTGTTATGCAATAAATAAAGGCTCGCCAGGGCGATTGATCCAGGTCATCGCCGACTGGGGCAAAAAATGGCAGGCTTTGGCCTCTTTTCAAGGCGCGGTCTACCAGATTATGCAGTTACAGAAATTAGTCAATATGTTTGGTGGGGATCTTTCTCGCCGTTATGGGCAAAAGGTTCATAAACTCACGCTGCACGGCGGATTTAGCTGTCCAAACCGTGATGGCACCATCGGACGCGGCGGATGTACTTTCTGTAATGTCGCCTCGTTTGCCGATGAAGCACAGCAGCACCATTCAATTGCCGAGCAGCTTGAGCATCAGGCGCAGTTGGTCAATCGCGCCAGACGCTATCTGGCCTATTTCCAGGCTTATACCAGCACCTTTGCGGAAGTACAGGTGCTGCGCTCGATGTATCAACAGGCGGTCAGCCAGGCCAACATCGTCGGGTTATGCGTTGGGACGCGCCCCGACTGCGTGCCGGATGCGGTACTCGATCTGCTTTGTGAGTATAAAGACCTCGGCTATGAGGTATGGCTGGAGCTCGGTTTGCAAACCGCGCATGACAAAACTCTGCACCGGATTAACCGCGGCCATGATTTTGCCTGCTATCAGAACACTACGCGGCTGGCGCGCGAGCGCGGGCTGAAAGTGTGCTCACACCTGATTGTTGGTCTGCCGGGCGAAGGACAGGCAGACTGTCTGCAAACCATGGAACGTGTGGTGGAGACGGGCGTTGACGGTATTAAGCTGCATCCGCTGCATATTGTGAAAGGCAGTACGATGGCAAAGGCCTGGGAAGCCGGACGGCTGAACGGAATTGAACTGGACGACTACACGGTTACCGCCGGGGAGATGATCCGCCATACGCCGCCAGAGGTGATTTATCATCGAATCTCTGCCAGCGCGCGTCGCCCAATGCTGTTGGCTCCGCTATGGTGTGAAAACCGCTGGACCGGGATGGTCGAACTGGATCGCTATCTCAATGCTCATGGTGTTCAAGGCTCTGCGCTTGGCACTCCGTGGATTCAGCCTGGGAGCTAACCATCCGGCAATCTGCGCCTGCTTGCCTGATGACGCTACGCTTATCAGGCCCACGTTGAATCTCTCCTCGGTCATTTCACCGATAACCTCCGCATTTCTTGCACAATCTTCAACGTCACGCTGAGAATTGAGTATTATTGTGCCAAGTTGTCGTGAAGGAACCCTCTATGAAGCAAATCCGTATGCTGGCGCAATATTACGTCGACCTGATGATGAAATTGGGTCTGGTGCGCTTTTCGCTGTTATTGGCGCTGGCGCTGGTCGTGTTGGCGATTGTGGTGCAGATGGCTGTCACCATGGTGCTGCATGGCCAGGTAGAAAGCATTGATGTTATCCGCTCTATCTTTTTTGGTCTGTTAATTACCCCCTGGGCCGTCTATTTTCTGTCAGTGGTGGTGGAGCAACTGGAAGAGTCCCGGCAACGCTTGTCACGACTGGTACAAAAGCTGGAAGAGATGCGCGAGCGCGATCTCAAGCTCAATGTGCAGTTGAAAGATAATATTGCCCAGCTTAATCAGGAAATTGTTGAGCGCGAAAAAGCCGAAGCGGAGCGCCAGGATACGTTCGAGCAGTTGAAGGTTGAAATCAAAGAGCGCGAAGAAGCGCAGATTCAGCTTGAGCAGCAGTCTTCCTTTTTACGCTCTTTCCTTGATGCCTCGCCGGATCTGGTTTTTTATCGTAATGAAGATAAAGAATTTTCCGGCTGTAACCGTGCCATGGAACTGCTGACCGGCAAGAGCGAAAAGCAGTTGGTGAATTTAAAACCGGCTGATGTTTACTCCCCTGAGGCGGCAGAAAAGGTCATTGAAACCGACGAGAAGGTGTTCCGTCATAACGTCTCGCTCACCTACGAACAGTGGCTGGACTATCCGGACGGGCGCAAAGCCTGCTTTGAAATTCGCAAAGTGCCTTACTATGACCGCGTAGGTAAGCGACATGGTCTGATGGGCTTTGGGCGCGATATTACCGAGCGTAAGCGTTATCAGGACGCGTTAGAGCGCGCCAGCCGCGATAAGACCACCTTCATTTCTACCATCAGCCACGAACTGCGCACCCCGCTTAACGGCATTGTCGGCTTAAGCCGGATCCTGCTGGATACGGATCTGACCGCTGAGCAGGAAAAATACCTGAAAACAATCCACGTCTCTGCCGTGACGCTGGGGAATATTTTCAACGATATTATCGACATGGATAAAATGGAGCGACGTAAAGTTCAGCTCGATAACCAGCCGATCGATTTCACCAGCTTTATGGCGGATCTGGAAAACCTCTCTGGCCTGCAGGCGCAGCAAAAAGGGCTGCGTTTTGTACTTGAGCCGACGTTACCACTGCCGCATAAGGTCATTACCGACGGCACGCGTTTGCGCCAGATTCTGTGGAATCTGATCAGCAACGCCGTGAAGTTTACCCAGCAGGGGCAGGTAACCGTGCGGGCGCGCTATGACCAGGGGAATATACTGCATTTCGAAGTTGAAGATTCCGGGATCGGTATTCCGCAGGATGAGCAAGATAAAATCTTCGCCATGTATTATCAGGTGAAGGACAGCAATGGCGGCAAACCGGCAACGGGAACCGGGATTGGACTGGCCGTATCGAAGCGTCTGGCGAAAAACATGGGCGGCGATATTACGGTCTCCAGCCAGGCTGGCAAAGGCTCTATCTTTACGCTGACCGTGCGTGCGCCTGCGGTAGCGGAAGAGATTGAAGACGCCTTTGAAGACGACGACATGCCGCTGCCAGCCCTGAATGTGCTGCTGGTGGAAGATATCGAACTGAACGTTATTGTCGCGCGTTCAGTGCTGGAAAAACTGGGCAACAGCGTGGATGTCGCCATGACCGGGAAAGCCGCGCTGGAAATGTTCACGCCGGGCGAGTATGACCTGGTGCTGCTGGATATTCAGCTACCGGATATGACCGGTCTGGATATCTCGCGCGAGCTGACGCAAAAATACGCCCGTGAGGACCTGCCGCCGCTGGTTGCGCTTACCGCCAACGTTCTGAAAGATAAAAAAGAGTATCTGGACGCGGGAATGGACGATGTGCTGAGTAAGCCGCTGTCGGTTCCGGCGTTAACCGCCATGATCAAAAAATACTGGGATACCCGAAACAAAGAGGAGAGCACTGTGACATCTGAAGAGAGCAGTAAATCGCAAGCGCTGTTAGATATTCCTATGTTGGAACAATACCTCGAGCTGGTGGGACCGAAGTTAATAACCGACGGGCTGGCGGTGTTTGAGAAGATGATGCCGGGATATTTGAGCGTGCTGGAGTCCAATCTGACCGCACGGGATAAAAAAGGCGTTGTTGAGGAAGGCCATAAAATTAAAGGCGCGGCAGGTTCCGTGGGGCTGCGCCACTTGCAACAGTTAGGTCAGCAAATCCAGTCGCCAGACCTTCCAGCCTGGGAAGATAATGTTGCTGAATGGATTGAAGAGATGAAGCAGGAGTGGCAGCACGACGTGGCGGTATTGAAGGCCTGGGTGGCGAGCGTGGAAAAAAAATGACCCCGGCTTGACCGGGGTGCGCGAATACTGCGCCAACACCAGGGAAATCGTGGCTGCGCCGTAAATTATTATCATTGTTTACAAGGGCGCAGCCCTAATTTTCAGGCCGCACGCAGTTAAGATAGCAAATCTTAAATAATTTGTTACATGAATCAGTTAAATGTGTGAAGCGTAGCATTTAAATCATAATAACTAATATGTTTCAGCCAGTTGAGAAAGGAGTATCACGATGAAAAAAGTGGGTGTAGTGCTCAGCGGATGCGGCGTGTATGACGGCGCAGAGATCCATGAAACTGTTCTCACGCTTCTGGCGATTGCCCGCAACGGCGCTCAGGCCGTCTGTTTCGCACCGGATAAACAACAAGCGGATGTGATTAATCATCTGACCGGCGAGCCGATGCAGGAAACGCGTAATGTGCTGATTGAAGCCGCCCGTATAACACGCGGTGATATTCGCCCACTTGCTCAGGCAGTCTCAACGGAACTGGATGCGTTGATCGTGCCAGGCGGGTTTGGCGCGGCCAAAAATCTGAGCAATTTTGCCAGCCAGGGCAGTGAGTGCCGGGTTGATAGCGACTTAGCTGCGCTGGCGGTGGCTATGAATCAGGCGGGTAAGCCGCTGGGATTTATGTGCATTGCGCCTGCCATGTTACCTAAAATTTTTGACTTTCCGCTGCGTCTGACCATTGGTACTGATATTGATACGGCAGAGGTGCTGGAAGAGATGGGCGCTGAGCATGTGCCTTGTCCGGTTGATGACATTGTCGTTGATGAAGACAACAAAATCGTCACTACTCCCGCCTATATGCTGGCGCAGGACATCGCTCAGGCCGCGAGTGGTATCGATAAACTGGTATCACGTGTGCTGGTGCTGGCTGAATGAGAAAAGGAGTTACCGCCTTTCTGCGACGTATCTTTCTGCGGGCGGTCGTTGTCCTCGCCGTATTCTGGGGCGGGGGCATCGCCCTTTTCAGTGTGATGCCAGTCCCTTTCTCTGCCGTGATGGTCGAGCGGCAACTGAGCGCATGGCTGTCCGGTGATTTCGGTTATGTGGCGCACTCGGACTGGGTGAGCATGGATGAGATCTCACCGTGGATGGGACTGGCGGTGATCGCCGCGGAGGACCAGAAGTTTCCCGAGCACTGGGGATTCGATGTTTCCGCCATAGAGAAAGCGCTGGCGCACAACGAACGTAATGAAAACCGTATTCGCGGGGCGTCGACGTTATCGCAACAGACGGCAAAAAACCTCTTTCTGTGGGATGGACGTAGCTGGGTGCGTAAAGGTCTCGAAGCCGGGCTAACGCTGGGTATGGAAACCGTCTGGAGCAAGAAGCGTATTCTGACCGTTTACCTGAATATTGCTGAGTTTGGTGATGGGGTTTTCGGCGTGGAGGCAGCGGCGCAGCGCTATTTCCATAAGCCAGCCAGTCGGCTGAGTCTGTCTGAAGCGGCCTTGCTGGCGGCGGTATTACCCAATCCTTTGCGTTTTAAAGCGAATGCGCCTTCTGGTTATGTACGTAGCCGTCAGGCGTGGATTATGCGCCAAATGCGCCAGCTAGGCGGTGAGTCGTTTATGCGGGAAAATAAGCTGTATTAACGGGTTTATTGCCGGATACGGATCCGGCCTACGGGAGAGTGACGTTGCCGTGTAGGTCTGATGAGCGCAGCGCTTCAGGTACTCGGCTAATCTTCATCAAACCCTGAATTAAACAGGGCAATCACCGCTGCCAGGGCTTCCACTTCCTGTGGACCCGTGGCTTCAACTTCTATCTGACGCCCTTTGGCGGAATCCAGCATCAGCAGAGCGATAACACTGTTTGCCTCGGCTTCCGTTCCTTCATCATTACGCAGCAAAACTTCTGCTTCAAAACCCTGCATCAATTCAAACAGTTTCATGGCTGGGCGAGCATGCATACCCAGCTTATTCGTGATTTCAACGGTTTGCTTCACGGTCATGATTTACGTTTTTCCAGCGTACGATGGCGTGACTGTACGTTTTTACCGCGTGAGCGGAAGTAGTCTGCCAGCTGCTCTGCAATATACACCGAACGGTGTTTCCCGCCGGTACAGCCGATAGCTACGGTGAGGTAGCTGCGGTTGTTGGTCTCCAGCATGGGTAACCATAGCTCAAGATAGCTGCGAGTCTGGTAGATAAAATTGTGTACTTCTGTGTGCCTGTCAAGGAAGGCGGCAACGGGGCGGTCAAGACCGGTCATCGGGCGCAGCTTCGGATCCCAGTGCGGGTTAGGCAGGAAGCGCACGTCAAAGACGTAATCCGCGTCAATTGGGATACCGTGTTTGAAACCAAAGGATTCGAATACCATCGTCAATTCGCGTTCACGCTTGCCCAGCAGGCGGGTACGCAACATTTCCGCCAGTTCGTGCACGGACATTTCGGAGGTATCCACGATCAGGTCAGCACGAGAGCGCAGCGGCTCCAGCAAATCGCTTTCCTTATCGATAGCGCTCTCCAGAGATAAGTTCTTGCTGGAAAGAGGATGCAGGCGACGCGTGTCGCTGTAGCGGCGAATCAGGGTGTTACGATCGGCGTCAAGGAACAGCAACTGTGGTGAGAAGCCTTCAGGCAGATTGTTCATTGCCTGCTCGAAAATCTCTGGGGACTCAGGCATGTTGCGCACATCAATGCTGACGGCCGCAGAAATCTGGCGATCGGCCAGAGTACGAGCCAGATCGGGCAACAGCACTACGGGAAGGTTATCCACGCAGTAAAAACCCATATCTTCCAGCGCTCGCAGGGCGACAGATTTTCCTGACCCCGAACGACCGCTGACGATCATCAGTACCATGTACTGTTTCTCCTCACAACGACAAAAAAGGATGCCATTGGGTTGTTATGCTTCATCCAGTCCACCTTCGGTGTCCGTGATGATTTGATACAACTCCTGGTCACTCTGTGCTGCGCGCAGGCGGCGGCAGATGGTTTTATCGGCCAGACGTTTGGCGACCAGCGACAACGTATGCAAATGCGTCTTGGTTTGGTCTGCCGGAACCAGCAGGGCGAAAAGCAGATCGACGGGTTGATTATCAATGGCGTCGAAAGCAATTGGCGTTTCAAGTTGCACAAACACGCCAACTGCGCGCATCGTGTCTTCTTCCAGCTTTCCGTGCGGGATAGCAATTCCATTACCGATGCCGGTACTGCCCATTTTTTCACGCGTCAGAATGGCTTCAAATACCACCTGAGAGGGCAAGCTGAGCTGTTTTGCCGCCAGTTCGCTGATGATTTCCAGCGCGCGTTTCTTGCTTTGGCAGTGAACGCCAGCGCGTGTACATTCCTGGTTAAGAACATTGCTCAGTTGTAGAGTCGTATCGTTATTTGTCATAATTTCACCTAAGCGCTAACTGTACAAATGGCCCGTTGTGCTACACAACAGGCCGTCCTGCACCCGCTAACTGCCCGGACAAGTTAGTGCTGTTTCAGTTTATCTTTATGTTTTGTTAACTGCCGAGCCAGTTTATCAATTAAACCGTCAATGGCGGCGTACATATCCTGACCTTCCGCGCTGGCATGAATTTCGCCACCGTTCACATGCAGTGTTGCATCCGAGATATGTGTCACCTTCTCCACTTTCAACACAATATAGACCTGATTAATCCGGTCGAAATATTGTTCTAGCTTGGCGAATTTTGTATTAACAAAATCGCGTAAGGCTTCAGTGATTTCGACGTTGTTTCCAGTGATGTTGAGCTGCATAGTGTCTTCCTTATCGGTTGGGTCAGACCAGCTGTTTGCGCTGGTTCGACGGCGGAATGGATAAAGACTCTCGGTACTTCGCAACAGTGCGGCGTGCCACCATGATACCCTGTTCTGACAGCATAGAGGTTAACTTGCTGTCACTCAGCGGTTTCGCGGGGTTTTCCGCAGCAATTAATTTCTTCACCAGTGCACGGATAGCTGTGGATGAGGCTTCGCCTCCGCCTTCAGTGTTAACGTGACTGGAAAAGAAATACTTCAATTCAAAAATGCCGCGCGGACTGTGCAGATACTTTTGCGTGGTCACTCGGGAAATGGTCGATTCGTGCATCTCGACGGCCTGGGCGATATCCGCCAGCACCATCGGTTTCATAAACTCTTCGCCTTGATCAAAGAAGGCTTGCTGCTGTTCAACGATACAGCGACTGACGCGCAGCAGCGTATCATTGCGACTTTCCAGGCTTTTAATCAGCCACTTTGCATCCTGCAGATTGCTACGAATAAACTGGCTGTCAGCGTCGTTGCGCGCGCTGTTGCACATGGCGGCGTAGTGCTGGTTAATCTGCAACCGTGGAATGCTGTCGCCGTTGAGTTCGACCACCCAGCGATCGTTATGCTTACGCACCAGTACATCCGGAATAACGTATTCTGGCTCCCCGGTCTGGATAGACTGCCCAGGTCTGGGGTCCAGGGACTGAATAAGATTGACGGCTTCTTTCAGCACATCTTCTTTCAGCCGGGTTACGCGCATCAGCGTGCGGAAGTCATGGTTGGCTAACAGATCGAGGTGATCGCTGATGATCAGGCGCGCTTCTTCCAGCCACGGCGTGGCTTTATCAAACTGGGAAAGTTGGATCAATAAGCAGTCGCGGAGATCTTTGGCCGCCACGCCCACGGGATCAAAACGCTGAATGCGTTTAAGCACGGCTTCGATTTCGTCCATGCCGACGTCGTCATCGCCCATGCTTTCGAGAATATCGTCCAGGGTTACGGTGAGATAACCGGTTTCGTCTACCGCATCAACAATGGATGTCGCAATTGCGCGATCGGTATCCGAGAACGGGGTCAGCTCCACTTGCCACATCAGGTAATCCTGCAGCGATTGCGTGGTCTCACCCTGATACACAGGCAGTTCGTCGTCGATGTAATCCCCGCTGGTGCCAGAAGGCGTACCGGCGGTGTAAATTTCATCCCAACTGGCGTCAAGCGGCAGCTCCTCTGGCATCTCTTTTTGTTCGAGAGCATCTGCGGTGTCGAGGGATTCGCTGTCCTGTTTTTCCTGGGTATCAATTTCGTCGTGAAGATCGGTTTGCTCGAGCAGTGGGTTACTTTCCAGCGCTTGCTGAAGTTCTTGCTGAAGTTCCAGCGTGGACAGCTGCAACAGACGGATAGCCTGTTGTAGCTGAGGCGTCATCGCCAGTTGTTGGCTAAGCCTGAGTTGCAAACCTTGCTTCATGTTCAGAGTTGTTCTCTCCTGCGGTGACGTGAAGTCTTCTACCCTATCAGAGTCTGAAGTCTTCCCCAAGGTATACGCGTTTAACGTGCTCATCCTGCAGTATTTCTGTTGGCGTGCCATGCGCGATCAGGTGGCCCTGACTCACGATGTAGGCGCGCTCACACACTGCCAGCGTTTCGCGAACGTTATGGTCGGTAATCAGCACCCCAAGCCCGCTGTCGCGCAGGTGTTCGATGATCCGTTTGATATCAATAACGGAAATCGGGTCAACACCGGCAAACGGTTCATCCAGCAGGATAAATTTCGGATTCGCGGCCAGTGCGCGGGCGATCTCCACGCGGCGTCGTTCACCACCGGAGAGCGACTGTCCCATGCTGTCACGCAGGTGTTCGATGTGGAACTCTTCCATCAGCTCGTTGGCGCGATCTTCCCGCTGCTCGCTGGTAAGATCGTCACGAATTTGCAGCACCGCCATCAGGTTATCAAACACGCTCAGGCGACGGAAAATAGACGCTTCCTGCGGCAAGTAGCCGATGCCGCGACGCGCGCGCGCATGCAGAGGCAGCAGGCTGATGTCTTCGTCATCAATGATAATGTTGCCCGCATCACGCGGGACAATGCCGACCACCATGTAAAAGGTCGTTGTCTTGCCCGCACCGTTAGGACCGAGCAGACCGACGATCTCCCCGGAGTTGACGGTCAGACTGACATCTTCCACCACACGGCGGCCCTTATAGGCTTTTGCAAGGTTCTTTGCAGTTAATGTTGCCATAACGAATCAGTTACCTTTTTTCTCTGCCGGAGCCTTGTTTTTGTCCTGCAACTGCGACGGTACCAGAACGGTGGTGACGCGTTTGCCTTTATCGCTGAAGGCCTGCATTTTCTGCTCTTTCACCAGATAGGTGATCTTATCGCCCGTGATGTTGCTATCGAGCTGTTCCAGGTAAGCCTTACCGGTGAGAACGACGAAGTCTTTCGCCAGTTCATAATGCATGTGTGAGGCGTGGCCTTTAACCGGTTTACCGTTGTCCTGCATCTGGTAAAAGGTTGCAGGATTACCGTAGCCATCAATGACTTCTTTACCGTCTTCACCGCCAGGGCGGGTCACGACGACTTTATCGGCGTTAATTTTGATGGTGCCCTGAGTCACAATCACGTTGCCAGTAAAGGTCACCACGTTGCCTTGCATATCAAGGGACTGCTGGTCCGACTCAATGTGAATCGGCTGCTCGGTATCGCCGGTAACGGCGAATGCCGGGATGCTGGCGGCCAGAAGTGCGCTGGCAAGCACAAGATTAAGGCTGAGTTTGTTTGTTTTGGATTTCATATGAGGTTCTAACCTTTTCAATCAGCTCGGCGTTCTTGCTGCGTAAGTTGCCGCGCATCTTCAGTCCGCTGGAGTTAAATGTTGTGCCATATAACGTGACGAGATCATCGGAAGTGACGTCTTGTGTCACCAGGTTAATCTGTGCGTTATCGGTCGTAATTCTGCGTAGTTGAGAGTCGGGCACCAGGGCGTTGACCTCAACATGGCCGTACAGATATAGCATCCGATCGTTGGTCAATTTGGCTTTATCAGCCTTGATCGTCCAGGTCGGTACTTTATCCTTATCAAATGTGGTTAATACCGGTTGAGTAAACCACGAAACCGCTTGTTCCGAATAATATTCAACGTTTTGCGCGATCAAGTGATAGCTCAGTGCGCCTTCGGGACTATACACAACGGTATCAGTATGTTCGCTCTTATAGGTTGGCTCGTTGTTATTTACGACGACCTCAGCGGTGTCGTCTTTGTCTGCCAGATTAATACCAATCATCACAAGGACAGCCAGCGACAGTAGAATGATAACCCAACGTCTGGTTTTGCTCATATCGATTGCCCTTTGGCCTCGTCCAGTTTGCCCTGCGCCAGGAGTAATAAATCGCAGACTTCGCGTACCGCGCCGCGTCCCCCATCGATGCGGGTGACATAATCGGCCCGCGGGATCAGCAAAGGATGAGCATCCGCCACCGCCACGCTTAATCCCACTTGTGCCATCACCGGCCAGTCGATCAGATCATCGCCAACGTACGCAACATTTTCAGGAGCGATCGCCAGTTTGCTAAGGAGATCGTTAAAGGCGACCAGTTTGTCTGACTGCCCCTGATACAAATGCGTGATCCCCAATGTGGCACAGCGATCTTCTACAAGTTTAGCCTTTCGTCCGGTAATAATGGCAACCTCGATACCGGAAGTGAGCGCACAGCGAATTCCGTAACCATCGCGGACGTTAAAAGCCTTCAGCTCTTCACCGTTGTTGCCCATATAAATCAGACCATCAGACAGTACGCCATCCACATCCAGGATCAGTAAACGGATGTTTTCTGCCCGGGTGATAACGTCTGTACTGACGGGTCCATAACAGGTCGCAAGCGACGCACCTGCTTTACTCATTTTCTTTATCCTTGAGTTTCTTACACTACACCTGCACGCAGCAGATCATGCATATGTAACACACCAAGTAACCGGTCGCCATCAGCAACCATTACCGAGGTGATATGGCGGGACTGCATTAAATTCAGGGCATCGACGGCAAGAATGCCCGGACGCACGCGAATGCCGCCAGGGGTCATCACATCGGCAATGCCTAACTGGCGAACATCAACGCCCATATCGAAGACGCGACGTAAATCGCCATCGGTGAAAATACCGTCAATCTTCATGTCATCATCGCAAATGACGGTCATGCCGAGATTTTTACGCGTGATCTCAAGTAAGGCGTCACGCAGGCTGGCGCTTTTAGTCACATGCGGGATCTCATCGCCCGTATGCATAATATCGTTAACGCGCAGTAAAAGCTTACGGCCTAGTGCGCCACCGGGATGAGATAACGCAAAATCTTCCGCGGTAAAGCCACGCGCTTTTAATAATGCCACGGCTAGCGCATCGCCCATCACCAGCGTTGCGGTCGTGCTGCTGGTCGGCGCCAGGCCTAACGGGCAAGCTTCCTTAGGCACTTTAACACACAGATGCACATCTGCCGCACGCGCCATGCTGCTTTCCGGACGACCGGTCATGCAGATAAGCGGTACATGAAGACGTTTTAACACCGGGATTAACGCCGCTATCTCATTGGATTCACCGGAGTTAGAGATGGCGATGACTACATCCTGCGGCGAGACCATGCCCAGATCGCCATGTGCGGCTTCGCCTGGATGCACGAAAAATGAGGGGGTGCCGGTGCTGGCAAATGTGGCCGCCATTTTCCGCCCGATGTGTCCGGATTTCCCCATCCCCATCACCACAACTTTGCCCGGGCAGCTGAATATTTTCTCGCAGGCGAGAGTAAAATTTTGGTTGATGTACTGATCAAGCTCCGCCAGGCCTTCACGTTCAATTGCCAGGACTTCCTTGCCTGCTTGCTGAAAGTCAAAACCCGGTTGCAACTCTAAGTGCGACATAATGCGTTTCCAGTTATCCAACGAGAAGTGGCGATAACCAATACAGCATCGCCAGCCATATGATAAAACCGCCGGTCAGCAGCGCACCCGCGCCGCGACCAATCTGGCGCGGACGTCGCCAGCAGAGTAGTGCAAAAATTACGCTCACCAGCAGCATGACGCTATAGTCACGGGTGAAGGCCATCGGATTAACTTCCCCCGGCGTAATCAGCGCCGGCAGTCCGAGGACGATAACAATATTAAAAATGTTCGCGCCGATGATGTTGCCGACGGCAATATCGTTTTCGCCTTTACGCAGACCCGCAATTGCCGTTGCCAGCTCCGGCAGGCTGGTACCAATGGCGACAACCGTCAGCCCGATGGTGAGTTCGCTCATGGCGAAGTAGTTCGCCAGTACGGTTGCGTTATCTACCACCATACGCGTTGCCATTGGCATAATAATTAGCGCAATACCCAACCACAAAAATGCGACCGGTAACCCGCCTTCGCGTGGCAGTTCCGCGATCTGCTCGCGGGTCAGGCTGTCGTTACCTTGTCGCTCAGCCAGACGGGCGATCTTAACAATGAATAACAGCCATAGCACGGCCAGAAGCAGAAGAAAGAAACCATCGCTGCGACTCAATTGCCCGTCATACAGGACCGATGCGGCTAAGATGCTTACCAGCAACATTAGCGGTAATTCACGACGCAGAACATCAGAATGCACGGTAAAAGGATGAATCAGCGCCGACAGGCCTAAAATAAGCAGAATGTTGGTAATGTTAGAGCCGATGGCGGTACCGACGGCTAAATCAAGCTGCCCGTTCATCGATGCGGCAACGGAGACAATTATCTCGGGTAACGATGTACCAATGCTGACCACGGTCATCCCGATGATAATGGGGGGAATACCGAAGTTTCGACATAAAATGGATGCGGCAAATACCAGTCGGTCGGCACCGTAGACCACCAGAAGTAAACCAATTATTAACAGCGCCGTCGCTAAAAGCATCTAAAGTCCTTTCTTCAGGTATACTCGCCGGTCCACTTGAAGGATTTCTGGAAGCCGTCACGAATTCTTAATTTTGACTTTATGCGGCTAAAAAGTAAAACAAATGCCAGCTTTCGCTAACCAGGACAGGTAATAATCTGTAAATATGTTGGGTTCAGGGCTAAATTGAGCGCCAAGCTCTTCGATCAACGAGGCAATAGTAAAGGATGAATCAATGGGTCAGTCTGTGGCGAATCTAATCGATATGCGCGATGTCAGCTTTTCCCGAGGCGACCGCTGCATCTTTGATAATATTTCCCTGACGGTGCCGCGTGGTAAGGTGACGGCGATCATGGGGCCATCAGGCATCGGCAAAACGACGCTGTTGCGTCTGATCGGCGGACAAATCTCCCCCGATAAGGGCGAGATCCTGTTTGACGGCGAAAATGTCCCGGCCATGTCCCGTTCGCGTTTATTTACCGTGCGTAAGCGCATGAGCATGCTATTCCAGTCTGGTGCGCTGTTTACTGATATGAATGTGTTTGACAACGTTGCATACCCGTTGCGCGAGCATACAACGCTGCCTGCGCCGCTGCTGAAAAGCACGGTAATGATGAAGCTCGAGGCCGTTGGCCTGCGGGGCGCGGCAAAATTAATGCCTTCTGAATTATCCGGTGGGATGGCGCGTCGTGCCGCGTTAGCACGTGCTATCGCGCTGGAGCCAGACCTTATTATGTTTGATGAGCCGTTCGTCGGCCAGGATCCCATCACCATGGGCGTGCTGGTGAAGCTGATTTCTGAACTGAACAGCGCGCTGGGCGTCACCTGCGTGGTGGTTTCCCATGATGTGCCAGAAGTGCTGAGTATTGCGGATTACGCCTATATTATGGCGGACAAAAAAATAGTGGCCTACGGTAGTGCTCAGGCGCTGCAAGAAAATGCCGATCCGCGTGTGCGTCAGTTCCTTGATGGCATTGCCGATGGACCGGTTCCGTTCCGTTACCCGGCGGGCGACTACCACATCGATTTACTCAAAACAGGGAGTTAAGCCACCCATGTTGTTAAATGCGCTGGCATCACTCGGACATCGGGGAATAAAAACCCTCAGGACGTTCGGGCGAGCCGGATTAATGTTGTTCAATGCAGTTGTCGGCAAGCCGGAGTTTCGCAAACATGCGCCGCTGCTGATACGCCAGCTCTATAATGTCGGTGTCTTATCGATGCTGATCATTATTGTTTCTGGCGTGTTCATCGGCATGGTGCTGGGGTTGCAGGGATACCTGGTGCTGACGACCTACAGTGCGGAAACCAGCCTCGGTATGCTGGTGGCGCTGTCATTGCTACGTGAGCTGGGGCCGGTGGTTGCGGCGCTGTTGTTTGCCGGGCGGGCCGGATCGGCCTTAACCGCAGAGATTGGCCTGATGCGGGCGACCGAGCAGCTTTCCAGCCTGGAAATGATGGCCGTCGACCCACTGCGCCGAGTGATCTCCCCACGTTTTTGGGCCGGTGTGATTTCATTGCCGCTGCTGACGATTATATTTGTCGCGGTGGGGATCTGGGGTGGGTCGTTGGTTGGCGTAAGCTGGAAAGGTATTGATGCAGGCTTTTTCTGGTCGGCTATGCAAAATGCCGTCGACTGGCGTCTGGATCTGGTCAACTGTCTGATTAAGAGCGTGGTGTTTGCCATTACGGTCACATGGATTGCATTGTTCAATGGTTATGATGCTATCCCGACCTCTGCCGGGATTAGCCGGGCAACGACACGCACCGTAGTGCACGCCTCTCTTGCCGTTCTGGGGCTGGATTTTGTGCTGACCGCACTGATGTTTGGGAATTGAGTTCATGCAAACGAAAAAAAATGAAATTTGGGTCGGGTTATTCCTGCTGGTTGCGCTGCTGGCCGCGCTGTTTGTCTGCCTGAAGGCGGCGAACGTCACCTCAATGCGTACTGAACCGACTTATACGATTTATGCGACCTTTGATAATATCGGCGGTCTGAGAGAGCGCTCTCCGGTGCGGATTGGCGGGGTCGTGGTAGGACGCGTATCGGACATCTCGTTAGATCAGAAAACGTACCTGCCGCGCGTGACGCTGGAAATTGAATCGCGTTTTAACCATATTCCTGACACCAGTTCTCTGAGCATCCGTACTTCCGGTCTGTTGGGCGAACAGTATCTGGCATTGAACGTAGGTTTTGAAGATCCTGAGCTGGGAACGTCTATCCTCAAAGATGGCGGTACGATTCAGGACACGAAATCTGCGATGGTGCTGGAAGATATGATTGGTCAGTTCCTTTACAACAGCAACAGTAAAGGTGATGACAATAAGAATTCTGGCGATGCGCCAGCCGCAACTGAAGGCAATAATGAAGCCACTACGCCTGCGGGCGCAACGAAATAATCTCAGGAGAATCGACGTATGTTTAAACGATTGATGATGGTGGCTATGCTGGTGATTGCTCCACTTAGCGCGGCAACCGCAGCGGACCAGACGAACCCGTACAAACTGATGGATGAGGCGGCGCAGAAGACGTTTGACCGTCTGAAGAACGAGCAACCTAAAATCCGTTCCAACCCGGATTACCTGCGTCAGGTGGTCGATCAGGAACTGCTGCCTTACGTGCAGGTTAAGTATGCAGGCGCACTGGTACTGGGCCGCTACTACAAAGATGCGACACCGGCTCAGCGTGACGCCTATTTCGCCGCATTCCGTGAATATCTGAAGCAGGCTTACGGTCAGGCGCTGGCGATGTACCACGGCCAGACCTATCAGATTGCCCCTGAGCAGCCGCTGGGTGATGCGACCATCGTGCCTATCCGCGTAACCATCATCGATCCAAACGGTCGTCCTCCGGTACGTCTGGATTTCCAGTGGCGTAAAAATTCCCAGACGGGTAACTGGCAGGCGTATGACATGATTGCTGAAGGCGTAAGTATGATCACCACCAAACAGAATGAGTGGAGCGACCTGCTGCGTACGAAAGGTATTGATGGCCTGACGGCACAGTTGAAATCTATTTCTCAGCAGAAAATCACGCTGGAAGAGAAAAAATAATGACGCAGTCACTCACCTGGATGCGTGAAGGCGACAAGCTGGTGCTGGTGGGAGAGCTGGATCAGGACGTGTTAAACCCATTATGGGATGCGCGAGTTGAGGCGATGAAAGGGGTATCCTGCATCGACCTGAACCAGATTTCCCGGGTGGATACCGGTGGTCTGGCATTACTGCTGCACCTGATTAATGAGGGCAAGCAGCAGGGGAACAGCGTTTCGCTCGCTGGCGTTAACGATAAAGTGTACACGCTGGCGCAGCTTTACAATTTGCCTGACGACGTTCTTCCGCGTTAATTTTTGTAAGCCGGATAAGGTCTTGTGCCGCCATCCGGCAAATCCTCTGCGGGGGATCTGCCACTAAAGCCTTGTCTGATTTATCAGCGGGGCTTTTTGCTTATTTATGACAGCGCCACTTTGCTCTAAGATGTTGGGCTGTTTTCACTATCTGACGAATGAAGAGCCCATGGAAAATAATGAAATTCAGAGCGTGCTGATGAATGCACTCTCCCTCCAGGAAGTCCACGTTTCTGGCGACGGCAGTCACTTTCAGGTTATTGCCGTGGGTGAGATGTTTGAAGGCATGAGCCGGGTCAAGAAACAGCAATCGGTCTATGGCCCGTTGATGGAGTACATTGCGGACAACCGCATTCATGCCGTGTCGATTAAGGCGTTTACTCCAGCGGAATGGGCGCGCGATCGCAAACTTAACGGTTTTTGAGCTACGGGTGATATGCCGGTAGCGAAGATAAATTCTTAACAGAGAACAGAATAATGGATAAATTTCGTGTTCAGGGGCCAACCAAGCTCCAGGGCGAAGTCACAATTTCAGGCGCTAAAAACGCCGCGCTGCCGATCCTGTTTGCGGCGCTGCTGGCTGAAGAACCTGTAGAGATCCAGAACGTCCCGAAACTGAAGGATGTTGACACCTCAATGAAGCTGCTGAGCCAGTTGGGGGCGAAAGTTGAGCGTAATGGTTCTGTGCACATTGATGCGCGTGACGTGAACGTCTTCTGTGCGCCGTACGATTTGGTCAAAACCATGCGTGCATCCATCTGGGCGCTTGGGCCACTGGTTGCCCGCTTTGGCCAGGGCCAGGTTTCACTGCCGGGCGGCTGCACCATCGGCGCGCGTCCGGTTGACCTGCACATTACTGGTCTGGAGCAGTTAGGCGCGACTATTAAGCTTGAAGAAGGCTATGTGAAAGCGTCCGTTGATGGCCGCCTGAAAGGCGCGCATATCGTCATGGACAAAGTGAGCGTCGGCGCGACGGTCACTATCATGTGCGCAGCAACGCTTGCCGAAGGCACTACCATCATCGAAAACGCCGCGCGTGAACCGGAGATCGTGGATACCGCGAACTTCCTGATTGCGCTGGGCGCAAAAATAACAGGCCAGGGTACCGATCGTATTACCATCGAAGGCGTTGAGCGCCTCGGCGGCGGTGTGTATCGCGTTCTGCCTGACCGCATCGAAACCGGTACTTTCCTGGTGGCAGCGGCAATTTCTCGCGGCAAAATTATCTGCCGTAATGCACAACCTGACACGCTGGATGCCGTTCTGGCGAAGCTGCGTGATGCGGGAGCGGATATCGAAGTCGGTGACGACTGGATCAGCCTGGACATGCACGGTAAACGTCCGAAAGCGGTCAATGTGCGCACAGCGCCGCACCCGGCGTTCCCTACCGATATGCAGGCCCAGTTCACGTTGCTGAACCTGGTGGCAGAAGGTACGGGTTTCATCACGGAAACCGTGTTTGAGAACCGCTTTATGCACGTGCCTGAGCTGAGCCGTATGGGCGCTCACGCAGAAATCGAAAGCAATACCGTGATTTGCCACGGCGTGGAAACGCTCTCCGGCGCACAGGTTATGGCGACCGATCTGCGCGCATCTGCAAGCCTCGTGCTGGCAGGGTGTATTGCTGAAGGTACGACGGTAGTCGATCGTATTTATCACATCGATCGCGGCTATGAGCGCATCGAAGATAAACTGCGCGCGCTGGGCGCAAACATTGAGCGCGTGAAAGGCGAGTAATCGTCTACGTCTCTTGTAACCCCCAGTTCTGTGAACCGGGGGTTACTACTCATCAGTGTTCATTCAGGATTCTGTTTCTCTTTGCGTCCCCTCATCATCCGCGTTCTGTCGATAAATTCATGTGTTTTTGCATCGTGATAGCGTGACGGCCAAATCACCCACGGGTCGGTTCCCAACGATCGGGCGATAATCAACTCACCTTTTGGCCATGGGCGTGTTAACGCATTGGCCAGCGTTGATGAGCTTAATCCATTTTTACGTGATTCAGCGGCCATTGAGGTCCCTTTCTTGCGCAGTCCGGCGATGATATCGGCCGGATGCCAGTCAATCAGCTTGTTTTCCATAAACTCATCTCTCCTTTGGTTATCGACTTATGGTTCCACGATCGGTTGTGGAGACACTATAACGCCCGGAGAACGAATGTTCTAAAATGTTCATGTAAAGTGTGAGTATATTCAGAATATGCCAAATTTATGCGAAGGTTGCTGGAGAGGGGGGAAGTGTTTATTGGAATTTATAAAAGCATCCCGCGCAGGGCACGGGATGATGAAAGATGCCGCAGGGTATTAACGGTCGCGCTGTACGGCGATATGCGCCAGACCAATCAGCGCTTCTCTCCACGGCGTATCAGGCAGTACCTGCAGCGCAGCGATGGCCTTATCAGCCTCTTCTTCTGCACGTTGGCGAGTCCACTCCAGGGAACCACAGGCGTTCATCGCTTCCAGAACAGGCTCCAGAAGGTGACGGCCATTACCCTGCTCAATAGCCTGGCGGATCATTTGTGCTTGTTCAGGGGTGCCGTGGCGCATGGCATGCAGCAGCGGCAGCGTTGGTTTACCCTCGTTGAGGTCATCACCGACGTTTTTACCCAGTTGCTCACCATCCGCGTTGTAATCCAGCAAATCGTCAATTAACTGGAAAGCAGTACCGAGATAACGGCCATAATCCTGCAACCCTTTCTCTTGTTCTTCGCTGCAACCAGCCAGAATGCCAGAGCATTGGGCAGCCGCTTCAAACAAACGCGCGGTCTTACTGTAGATAACGCGCATATAGTTTTCTTCAGTGATGTCCGGGTCGTTGACGTTCATCAACTGCAAGACTTCACCTTCGGCGATGACGTTGACCGCTTTCGACATGACTTCCAGCACTTTCAGCGAACCGAGGCTGGTCATCATCTGAAAAGCGCGGGTATAGATAAAATCGCCGACCAGCACGCTGGCCGCATTGCCAAACGCCGCATTCGCCGTGGCTTTTCCGCGGCGCATGTCGGACTCATCCACAACATCGTCGTGCAACAGGGTCGCGGTGTGGATAAACTCGATGAGGGCTGCAATCGTAACGTGCGCATTTTCCTGGTAGCCAACTGCACGCGCGGCGAGTACGGCGATCATTGGGCGAATGCGTTTTCCGCCGCCGCTAACGATGTAGTACCCCAGTTGATTGATCAGCTGCACGTCGGAATTGAGCTGTTCAAGGATTGTCGCATTGACCCCCGCCATATCTTGCGCGGTTAACTCATTGATTTTTTCTAAATTCATCGCAAAAGCCGGGCTTCTCGCCCCGATTACCTCACTGTATCGGAAGGTAACGTCGGGTTTAGGGTTATAAATATATGCTGATTGTACTGAAAAAACGCCATAGATAAACGTTACCGTACATGTTGTGTTTTTTTTCTTCATGTATTGACGTAGCACTTGTCAAAGGCTCGCGTTTTGCGTAATATTCGCGCCCTATTGTGAATATTTATAGCGCACTCTGAATCATCAAAAAGGTGTGCGCGGAAGCGGAGTTTTTTATGTACGCGGTTTTCCAAAGTGGTGGTAAACAACACCGAGTAAGCGAAGGTCAGACCGTTCGCCTGGAAAAGCTGGACATCGCAACTGGCGAATCTGTTGAATTCGCAGAAGTTCTGATGATCGCAAACGGTGAAGAAGTCAAAATCGGCGTTCCTTTCGTTGATGGCGGCGTTATCAAAGCTGAAGTTGTTGCTCACGGTCGTGGCGAGAAAGTTAAAATTGTTAAGTTTCGTCGTCGTAAACACTACCGTAAGCAGCAGGGCCATCGTCAGTGGTTCACTGATGTAAAAATCACTGGCATCAGCGCTTAAGTTAAGGGGAGCAGATTAAATGGCACATAAAAAGGCTGGCGGCTCGACTCGTAACGGTCGCGATTCAGAAGCTAAACGTCTGGGCGTAAAACGCTTCGGCGGTGAAACAGTTCTGGCTGGTAGCATCATCGTTCGTCAACGTGGTACTAAATTCCACGCTGGTTCCAACGTTGGTTGCGGCAAAGACCACACTCTGTTTGCTAAAGCAGACGGTAAAGTGAAATTTGAAGTGAAAGGCCCGAAAAACCGTAAATTCATCAGCATCGTTGCTGAATAAGTTTTTCGCGTCCCGGTAACGGATAAAAGCCCCGCAACACGTTGCGGGGCTTTTTACATTCGACGGCCGGTAAATACGCTCGTCGCGCCGTGATAACCCGGAAACGAGCCCTTGCAGGGAATACGGCATGAAGCAGCAGGCAGGTATTGGTATTCTGTTAGCACTCACAACGGCAGTATGTTGGGGCGCTTTGCCAATAGCGATGAAGCAAGTGCTGGAGGTGATGGAGCCTCCTACCGTGGTGTTCTACCGTTTTTTAATGGCAAGCATTGGCCTTGGCGCTATTCTTGCGGTTAAAAAAAAGCTCCCTCCGTTGCGTATTTTTCGCAAAGCGCGTTGGCTGATCCTGTTGGCTATCGCTACCGGTGGGTTGTTCGGTAACTTCATTCTGTTTAGTTCATCCTTGCAATATTTGAGCCCAACGGCTTCGCAGGTTATCGGTCAGCTGTCACCGGTTGGTATGATGATTGCCAGCGTCTTTATCCTAAAAGAAAAGATGCGCGGTACGCAGGTGATTGGCGCCATTATGCTTCTGAGCGGTCTGGTTCTGTTTTTTAATACCAGTCTGATCGAAATTTTTACCCGACTCACCGATTACACCTGGGGCGTTATCTTTGGTGTTGGTGCGGCGATGGTCTGGGTGAGCTATGGGGTCGCGCAAAAGGTGTTATTGCGCCGTCTGGCATC
Source organism: Citrobacter sp. RHBSTW-00017 (assembly GCF_013797615.1). NCBI lineage: Bacteria > Pseudomonadati > Pseudomonadota > Gammaproteobacteria > Enterobacterales > Enterobacteriaceae > Citrobacter > Citrobacter sp. RHBSTW-00017. Next base: position 554,647 of record NZ_CP056899.1, read on the forward strand.
ACCGCAGATCCTGTTTTTACTGTACACTTTATGTACTATTGCGTTGTTGCCGTTGGCTAAACCCGGTGTCATCACGCAGCTCAGTGACTGGCAGCTGGCATGCCTTGTATTCTGCGGCCTGAATACGCTGGTAGGATACGGTGCTCTCGCGGAAGCGATGGCGCGTTGGCAGGCGGCACAGGTGAGCGCCATTATTACGCTCACTCCGCTGTTTACGTTGTTATTTTCAGATTTATTATCACTGGCCTGGCCCGATTTCTTCGCCAGACCGATGCTAAACCTATTAGGTTATCTCGGTGCGTTTATCGTGGTTGCGGGCGCGATGTATTCCGCCATTGGTCATCGAATTTGGGGCGGTTTACGTAAGCATGAAACGGTGGTTTCGCAGCCCCGCTCAGGCGAATGATTTACGGAGAGTAAAATGAAGTTTGTTGATGAAGCATCGATTCTGGTCGTTGCAGGTGATGGCGGTAATGGTTGCGTCAGCTTCCGCCGCGAAAAGTACATCCCAAAAGGCGGTCCGGACGGTGGAGACGGTGGTGATGGTGGTGACGTTTGGCTGGAAGCCGACGAAAACCTGAACACGCTGATCGATTACCGTTTTGAAAAATCATTCCGCGCGGAACGTGGACAGAATGGCGCGAGCCGTGATTGCACCGGCAAGCGTGGTAAAGATGTCACGATTAAAGTGCCTGTAGGTACGCGTGTAATCGATCAGGGCACGGGCGAAACCATGGGCGACATGACCAAACACGGTCAGCGTCTGATGGTCGCTAAAGGCGGCTGGCACGGTCTGGGCAACACCCGTTTCAAATCCTCAGTCAACCGTACTCCGCGTCAGAAAACGATGGGTACACCGGGCGATAAACGCGATCTGATGCTGGAGCTGATGCTGCTGGCGGACGTCGGGATGCTGGGCATGCCAAACGCCGGTAAATCGACGTTTATCCGTGCGGTGTCCGCGGCGAAGCCGAAAGTCGCTGACTATCCGTTCACCACTCTGGTTCCGAGCCTGGGTGTGGTACGTATGGACAACGAAAAGAGCTTCGTGGTTGCCGACATTCCGGGTCTGATTGAAGGCGCGGCTGAAGGCGCAGGCTTGGGTATCCGCTTCCTGAAACACCTGGAACGCTGCCGCGTACTGCTACACCTCATTGATATCGATCCGATTGACGGTTCCGATCCGGTTGAAAATGCCCGTATCATAATTGGCGAGCTTGAAAAATACAGCCAGGATCTGGCGTCTAAACCGCGTTGGTTAGTGTTCAACAAAATTGATTTGCTGGACAAGGCTGAAGCGGAAGAGAAAGCGAAAGCGATCGCCGAAGCGTTGGGCTGGGAAGGTAAATATTACCTGATCTCCGCCGCCAGCCAGTTGGGCGTGAAGGATCTCTGCTGGGATGTGATGACCTTTATCATCGAGAACCCGATTGTTCAGGCGGAAGAAGCGAAACAGCCAGAGAAAGTCGAGTTCATGTGGGATGATTATCACCGCCAGCAACTCGCTGAAGTCGAAGACGAAGCAGAAGATGACTGGGATGACGATTGGGACGAAGACGACGAAGAAGGCGTTGAGTTCATCTACAAGCGTTAATCACATTAAAAACCCCGGCCATGTTGCCGGGGTTTTGTTTCCAGGTTTCAGAAGGCCGGATTAGGTGCGTTAGCGCTGCCATCCGGCAAACATACTCAGTTATTCTGATAAATATCCTTGTATAACCGGCTTTCGAAGCGGACCAGTGGAATACGGCGATTACGCTGATCAGCTGGCTCTACCGCATAACCAGACAGATACTGCACAAATGCCATGCGCTGACCGCTTGCCGTGGTGATGAAGCCTGCCAGGTTATAGACCCCCTGCAGTGAGCCTGTCTTCGCCGATACTTTGCCATCTACGCCAGCCTGATGCAGACCCGCACGGTATTGCAAAGAGCCGTCATGGCCTGCCAGCGGCAGCATGGTGATAAAGTTCAGCTCGTTATCGTGCTGAGCGATATATTGCAGCACCTGCATCATGGTCGCCGGGGCAATCAGGTTATGGCGGGAGAGCCCAGAACCGTCGGCAATAATGGTGTTGCCGATATCAATACCCGCTTGCTGACGCAGAATCTGGCGTACGGCATCAGAACCTGCTCGCCAGGTACCTGGCACGTTAAATCGTGCATGGCCAATCATACGGAAAACGGTATCGGCAATCATGTTGTCCGATTTTTTCAGCATAATCTTAAGCAAGTCGTGCAGCGGCGCCGACTGCTTACTGGCTACCACGGTCCCCGGCTCGTTGACCAGCGTCTGGCGCAGCAGAGTCCCGCTGTAAGTGATACCGGCTTGTTTTAGCTCATCTTTGATAATCGCCCCGGCATAGCTGGCGCCGTCCTGAATAGCGAATGCCAGCGGCAGCGGATCGGCTCGTTGGGGCAGGCATCCGGTCAACGTAAAGCGGTTGAGATCGCCTGGAACCACGTCCAGTTCACAATATTGCGCTTCGGCAGAGCCACGAGCGAGAGTACGCACCTGACTGAACATGGTGACCGGGTAGTAAGATGCCACGCGGATAAAGGCGAGATCGTTAGGTTTTTGCGCGCTATAGAGTGAAACCGAGAAACAGTTACGATCGACAATGGCTGCCGCGGGCGGTGCGCTAAAACACTGCGTCATGTCGTTCCAGGGCCAGCCCGGCGCTTTATCATGGCTGGCGAAAATGGAGGTGTCGATCAAGACATTTCCGGCAATTTGCGTCACGCCTGATTTTTTCAGGGTTGCCACCATATTGCGAATATCCTGACGTTTTAGCGTCGGATCGGCACCAAATCGCGCCACTAAGTCACCTTTCAAAACGCCGCCTTCCACGTTGCCTTTAGTCTCAAGCGTGGTGGTAAAACGAAAGTCAGGCCCGAGCTGAATCAATGCCGCCAGCGCGGTGATCACTTTCTGGGTACTGGCCGGCAGCGCCATCTGCTGGCTATGGTAATCAATAGCAGGAGCAGGTGCGCCAACCTTCTGTACCATAAGGGCGAGGTTGGCCCCGGCAGGGAGCTGATTGATATACTCGTCGACGTTCGCAGCCTGAACGCTGAACGCTATACTGGCAGTCAATCCAATGGTAAATCTGGAAAATCGCATAATCTCGCGCTAACAACCTGGAAACAGGCCGTCATACTACGGCGCAACGCCCCAAAAAGTAAACGATGACCCATAGGGAACTCCAGGGTAAAATGATCATCAAATAGAGAATTGTAGCTGACCTGGGACCCTGAGCCCCGGGTCGGTATTTTTTTGCTTCTGACTCTGGCATGGCGTATGCCAGAGTGGGCTTAGCAGCCGGGGTGAGAGCAGCCGCCCCCTACAGGAATGTTCAAGAGGTATAACAAATGCAAGCTATCCCAATGACCTTACGTGGTGCTGAAAAACTGCGCGAAGAACTGGATTTTCTGAAATCGGTGCGCCGTCCTGAAATCATTGCCGCTATCGCAGATGCGCGCGAGCATGGCGACCTGAAAGAAAATGCAGAGTATCACGCGGCGCGCGAACAGCAGGGTTTCTGCGAAGGGCGCATTAAAGATATCGAAGCTAAACTGTCCAACGCGCAGGTTATCGACGTCACAAAAATGCCGAACAATGGTCGCGTAGTTTTCGGCGCGACGGTTACCGTGCTGAATCTCGATAACGACGAAGAGCAGACCTGGCGTATTGTCGGCGATGATGAAGCCGATTTTAAACAGAACCTGATTTCGGTGAACTCGCCTATTGCTCGTGGCCTAATCGGTAAAGAGCAGGATGACGTGGTGGTTATTAAAACGCCGGGCGGTGAAGTTGAATATGAAGTAACGAAGGTAGAATACCTGTAATTCGCATCTTGGTTAAGATGTTGATACATTGTAAAGAAAGGAAAAAGGCCGCTTAGCGGCCTTTTATCAACGAAGAGAGCGTGGCATTTTGCTCTCCTGCTAGCGGAAAATCCCGCGTTTTACACAAACTTCGTGTGCAACTTTGGGATATTCTTAGCGTGGCAGCGAGATTTTACGTTCTTTAGTCGGGCGATACAGTACCAGCGTTTTACCGATGACCTGTACATTGCAGGCGCCGGTTTCGCGTACGATAGCTTCCACGATCAAGGTTTTAGTATCGCGATCTTCCGAGGCGATTTTCACCTTGATAAGTTCATGGTGCTCTAACGCTTGTTCAATCTCGGCCAGTACCCCTTCGGTCAAACCATTGTTGCCAAGCATAACTACAGGCTTGAGCGGATGTGCCAGACCTTTCAGGTGCTGTTTTTGTTTAGTACTCAGATTCATCGTATATTTTTGCTTACGTTGGGATTGAAAACGGGTCATTCTACCGCCATCTCCCATATATCGCCAAATAGCTGTGTAGAAATTTACACCATTGGTTACGATGAACTGCCCTTTGGGAATGTGAAATGACAGGTAAAAAGCGTTCTGCCAGCTCGAGTCGCTGGCTTCAGGAACACTTTAGCGATAAATATGTTCAGCAGGCGCAGAAAAAGGGGTTACGTTCCCGTGCCTGGTTTAAACTTGATGAAATACAGCAAAGTGACAAAATTTTTAAACCGGGGATGACGATTGTTGATCTCGGTGCTGCACCCGGTGGCTGGTCGCAATATGCGGTTACGCAGATCGGCAACACTGGCCGCATTATCGCTTGCGATCTTTTACCTATGGATCCAATCGTTGGTGTGGACTTCCTTCAGGGCGACTTTCGTGATGAATTAGTCCTGAAAGCGTTACTTGAGCGCGTAGGTGACAGTAAAGTACAAGTTGTCATGTCTGATATGGCGCCAAATATGTGTGGAACACCGGCGGTGGATATTCCCCGGGCCATGTATCTGGTAGAGCTGGCGCTTGGAATGGCTCGTGATGTATTAGCGCCAGGTGGTAGTTTTGTAGTGAAGGTGTTCCAGGGCGAAGGCTTCGATGAGTATCTAAGAGAGATTCGCTCCCTGTTTACGAAGGTCAAAGTTCGTAAGCCGGACTCTTCTCGCGCCCGTTCGCGTGAAGTGTATATTGTAGCGACCGGGCGTAAACCATAACCGGTAGATTTCAAACGAAAGTTTGAAAGAAACTGGATATAGAGTATCCTGACGCTGTTTTTAACACAGTTGTAATATGAGGTTAATCCCTTGAGTGACATGGCGAAAAACCTAATTCTCTGGCTGGTCATTGCCGTTGTGCTGATGTCAGTATTCCAGAGCTTTGGGCCCAGCGAGTCTAATGGCCGTAAGGTTGATTACTCTACCTTCCTGCAAGAGGTCAATCAGGACCAGGTTCGTGAAGCGAAGATCAACGGACGTGAGATTAACGTTACCAAGAAAGATAGTAACCGTTACACGACCTACATTCCGGTTAACGATCCGAAGCTGCTTGATAACCTGCTGACCAAAAACGTCAAGGTTGTTGGTGAACCGCCTGAAGAGCCGAGCCTGCTGGCTTCTATCTTCATTTCCTGGTTCCCAATGTTGCTGCTGATTGGTGTCTGGATCTTCTTCATGCGTCAAATGCAGGGCGGTGGTGGCAAAGGTGCCATGTCGTTCGGCAAGAGCAAAGCGCGCATGCTGACGGAAGATCAGATCAAAACGACTTTTGCGGACGTTGCTGGTTGCGACGAAGCAAAAGAAGAAGTTGCTGAGCTGGTTGAGTATCTGCGCGAACCGAGCCGTTTCCAGAAGCTGGGCGGTAAAATCCCGAAAGGCGTCCTGATGGTCGGTCCTCCGGGTACGGGTAAAACCCTGCTGGCGAAAGCTATCGCAGGTGAAGCGAAGGTTCCTTTCTTCACCATTTCCGGTTCTGATTTCGTGGAAATGTTCGTGGGTGTCGGTGCATCTCGTGTGCGTGACATGTTCGAACAAGCCAAGAAAGCGGCACCGTGCATCATCTTCATCGATGAAATCGACGCCGTAGGTCGCCAGCGTGGTGCAGGTCTGGGCGGTGGTCACGATGAACGTGAGCAGACACTGAACCAGATGCTGGTTGAGATGGACGGCTTCGAAGGTAACGAAGGCATTATCGTTATCGCGGCAACTAACCGTCCGGACGTTCTTGACCCTGCGCTGCTGCGTCCAGGCCGTTTCGACCGTCAGGTTGTGGTTGGTCTACCGGATGTCCGCGGTCGTGAACAGATCCTGAAAGTGCATATGCGTCGCGTACCGCTGTCTCCGGATATCGATGCGGCAATCATTGCACGTGGTACGCCTGGCTTCTCCGGTGCAGATCTCGCGAACCTGGTCAACGAAGCGGCACTGTTTGCAGCTCGTGGCAACAAGCGTGTTGTATCGATGGTTGAATTCGAGAAAGCGAAAGACAAAATCATGATGGGTGCGGAACGTCGCTCCATGGTGATGACGGAAGCGCAGAAAGAATCTACCGCGTATCACGAAGCAGGCCACGCGATTATCGGTCGCCTGGTACCGGAACACGATCCGGTGCACAAAGTGACGATTATCCCGCGCGGTCGTGCGCTGGGTGTGACCTTCTTCCTGCCTGAAGGCGACGCTATCAGCGCCAGCCGTCAGAAACTGGAAAGTCAGATCTCCACGCTGTACGGCGGTCGTCTGGCCGAAGAGATCATCTACGGTGTTGAACATGTTTCTACCGGTGCGTCGAACGACATTAAAGTCGCGACTAACCTGGCGCGTAACATGGTTACTCAGTGGGGCTTCTCCGAGAAACTCGGTCCGTTGCTGTACGCTGAAGAAGAAGGCGAAGTGTTCCTGGGACGTTCTGTGGCGAAAGCTAAACATATGTCCGATGAAACGGCTCGTATTATCGATCAGGAAGTTAAACTGCTGATTGAGCGTAACTATGACCGTGCGCGTCGTCTGCTGAACGAAAACATGGACATTCTGCACTCGATGAAAGATGCGCTCATGAAATATGAGACCATCGATGCGCCGCAGATTGATGATCTGATGGCTCGCCGCGAGGTACGTCCGCCAGCGGGTTGGGAAGAACCGGGTTCTTCTAACAACAACTCTGGCAGCACCGGCAAGCCGAGTGCGCCGCGTCCGGTTGATGAACCGCGTGCGCCGGACTCTGGCACCATGTCAGAGCAACTGGGCGACAAATAAGTTATCGTTGATGATGACCGTGTTTTAATTTAAAACCCTGGGGCTTGCCCCGGGGTTTTTCTTATTTGTATATTCAAGATGTTATCAGGGATAAAACTATGAAACTCTTTGCTCAGGGGTCTTCACTGGATCTCAGCCATCCGCACGTCATGGGGATTTTGAACGTCACGCCAGATTCCTTTTCCGATGGTGGTGCGCACAACTCTCTGGTTGAGGCGGTAAAACACGCAAACCTGATGATTAACGCCGGGGCGACTATCATTGATGTGGGTGGTGAATCCACACGTCCAGGCGCGGCCGATGTGAGCGTGGAAGAAGAGTTGCAGCGAGTGATCCCGGTGGTGGAGGCGATTGCTCAACGTTTTGAAGTGTGGATTTCGGTCGATACTTCAAAAGCAGAAGTGATTCGCGAGTGCGCCAGAGTCGGCGCACATATCATTAATGACATTCGCTCACTCTCGGAGCCAGGGGCACTGGAAGCCGCAGCAGAAACCGGATTACCGGTTTGTCTGATGCATATGCAGGGTCAGCCGAAAACCATGCAGGAAGCACCAAAGTACGAGGATGTTTTTGCTGATGTAAATCGTTACTTTGTTGAACAAATAGCACGCTGCGAGCGGGCTGGAATCACAAAAGATAAATTGTTGCTCGACCCCGGGTTCGGATTCGGTAAAAATCTCACTCACAACTACACATTACTGGCACGTTTGGCTGAGTTTCATCATTTTAATCTGCCATTGCTGGTTGGAATGTCACGAAAATCAATGGTTGGCCAGTTGTTGAATGTGGGGCCATCCGAACGCCTGAGCGGGAGCCTTGCGTGCGCGGTCATTGCGGCAATGCAGGGGGCGCATATCGTTCGTGTCCATGACGTCAAAGAAACCGTAGAAGCGATGCGTGTGGTGGAAGCCACATTGTCTGCAAAGGAAAATAAACGCTATGAGTAATCGTAAATATTTTGGCACCGATGGGATCCGTGGTCGCGTAGGCGACGCCCCAATTACCCCTGACTTTGTGCTCAAACTGGGTTGGGCTGCAGGAAAAGTGCTGGCACGTCATGGTTCACGTAAAATTATTATCGGCAAAGATACGCGTATTTCTGGCTATATGCTGGAGTCCGCACTGGAAGCGGGTCTGGCTGCCGCCGGACTGTCGGCTTCTTTCACGGGCCCAATGCCAACACCCGCCATTGCGTATCTGACGCGCGCCTTCCGTGCTGAAGCCGGGATTGTTATCTCCGCTTCGCACAACCCGTACTATGACAACGGGATTAAATTCTTCTCCATCGATGGGACCAAACTGCCGGATGCGGTTGAAGAAGCTATCGAAGCCGAAATGGAAAAAGCGATCACCTGCGTGGACTCGGCTGACCTGGGTAAAGCTACCCGTATCGTTGATGCTGCCGGTCGTTATATCGAGTTTTGCAAAGGCACCTTCCCGAATGAATTGAGTCTGAGTGAGCTTAAAATTGTGGTGGATTGCGCTAATGGTGCGACGTACCACATTGCGCCAAATGTACTGCGTGAGCTGGGCGCAAACGTGATTGCTATTGGCTGTGAGCCAAACGGTGTGAATATCAATGAAGAAGTCGGCGCTACCGACGTCCGTGCCCTGCAGGCGCGCGTGATGGCGGAAAAAGCCGATCTGGGTATTGCGCTGGATGGTGACGGCGACCGCGTCATTATGGTTGACCACGAAGGCAATAAGGTCGATGGCGATCAGATCATGTACATCATTGCCCGTGAAGCCCTGCGTCAGGGGCAACTGCGCGGTGGTGCGGTAGGCACGCTGATGAGCAATATGGGCCTCGAGCTGGCGCTGAAACAGTTGGGTATTCCGTTTGCCCGTGCGAAAGTCGGCGACCGCTACGTACTGGAAAAAATGCAGGAAAAAGGCTGGCGTATCGGTGCTGAAAACTCAGGCCATGTGATCCTGCTGGACAAAACCACCACCGGTGACGGTATCGTGGCGGGCCTGCAGGTACTGGCGGCGATGGTACGCAACCATATGAGTTTGCACGACCTGTGCAGCGGCATGAAAATGTTCCCGCAACTGCTGGTTAACGTACGTTACACCGCAGGTAGCGGCGATCCGCTGGAACATGAAAACGTGAAAGCGGTGATGGCTGAAGTTGAAGCTGCACTGGGCAATCGCGGACGTGTTCTGCTGCGTAAGTCAGGTACTGAACCGTTAATTCGCGTGATGGTTGAAGGTGAAGATGAAGCGCAGGTGACTGAATTCGCTCACCGTATTGCCGATGCCGTCAAAGCGGTGTAATCACTAAAGACAGTGAAAACCGGAGTCTGGGACTCCGGTTTTTTTTTACTGTACGGGAAGCGACTGTTTATGTCGGCGCTGCCAGAAGTAACCACCGATCATTAATATTACAAGGACTGCCAGCCACGGCAGAACCGCCAGCAAATGCCCTGACCGGGCAAAGGTCAGCGCAATCATCAGTAACCAACCGCCCAGCATCGGAATCGCGGTGCGCTTAACAATATCCACAGGTGAGACGCCTGCAATTCCCGCGATAGCAATGATGACGCCGGCAATGGGGGATAACGTACGACCAATACCCGCCGATATCTGGATAGGCAACATCATGACTGCGATGTCGCTACCGATATGACGGCTGATGTCCGGTACCATTGGGGCGAAGGAGAAAAACGCGGCATTTCCTGAGCCCATTAGCGCTGAAATTGCAAAGGTGATCAGGGTCATCAGCAGGATAATAGAGGCGGCGCTGAGGCCAAATTCACCGGAAAGCGACAGCAGCGCATCGACGGCGCCAATAGCTTTCAGTCCGGCTGAAAAGACTTCACCGGCGATAATCAGCGTGACGACGGTGGCAAAAACGCTGCCCATGCTGTCAAAGACTTTTTGTACGCCTGCCATCACCTCGCGCGCCTTACGATGACGGCAATACTCACAAACCAGGGTAATGGCGAGGCTTATCAGTACGGCGGTATCCAGCGTAATTTTGAGCGAACTGAATACTAAATCACTGCACACCAGCATCAACACCAGAGGTAGCATGGGCAGAAAAAGCCAGGCGATCGGTGCTTCAGTTTCATCGGTCGACGTTAATGTCTGCATCTGCTGAGCCACACCGTCACTGCTTTCCCGATGGTCGAAAAAGCGTTGCACAACAATATGTAACAGGGCGATGAACAGAATAACGGGGACGACGATCGGCAACTGATCCTGCACGAAATAGTTCACCACCTCGATGCCTGCGGTTTTGGCGGCGAGAACCGAGTTGCCGGAACCTGGACCAAATTCAACCGCACAGGTACTGGCGATAACGGCGGCAACGGCAGCGCGGCTACAGCCAAGACGGGTCAGCAGCGGGTAGAGCGTCGCCATCAACAGCAGACCCAGCCCGGTGGCGCTGCTGATAAACAGCGACAGGAATTGACCCAGCAACAGCGCCAGCCCCAACAGCAGATACGGTGAGTTCAGGCGTTGCAAAGGGCGAGATGTCACCCGAACCAGCACCTGGCTTGCGCCAATGGCCGACATATATGTAGCGAAACCACCAATCAGCATAATTTGCAGCCCAAGGCCGCCGAGGCGCACGCTCAGGGTATCGCGAATAAACTCGAAGGCATCAAAGGGGCCGAATCCGGTGCTTTTTTTCACCAGGTCACTGAGCGTGGTCATCCCGCTAAAATGCGCGATAAGCAGCAGCACAATCCCGGTCAACAGCAACACTGACTGGGGGTGATATTTTTTGAGGATCAGACGTCCGGCAAAAATGATGGCAATTAGCGCCAGTAATAATGACATTCTTGCCCCCTTACTCGAAGTTGCCAGTAACCAGGCACTCGCCATCCCGCAGCAACGGCTTACCCGCAGCGAACAGATGGGCCAGCGAGAGGTCATCATTGAGTACACAGATATCAGCACGTTCCCCGGCGCAGAGCACGCCGCCGGAAATACCCAACGAGCGCGCAACGTTTGCCGTCAACATCGCGATCGCTTGTGGCACAGGGATCCCTACATCAATCAAGCGAGGAAGAAGATTAAGGTTACCTGCGACCGGTGCCGCGCTTAAGCCTTCCACAATACCCTGGGCGTTAAAGCGCGGAACGCTGCCATTACCATCAGAGCTGATCGTGATGCGATCGGCTGGAACCTGGGCTTCCAGAGAGTGGAGGATTGCCTGCTCCTGAGGCATAAAGCGACTACCGCCAGACGTAACGTCGATATGGCCGCCACGATGAGCGAACGCAATCGCCTGTTCGAACAAGGGCGCTGTTCTCGCAACATGGGTCGGTGAAATGTGGTGAATCGGAATGCCTGCATCACACAGCTCAATAAGCTGTGACATCCCTTCCGGCAGATTCCCCAGATGTACATGCAGTAACCCTTTTTTGCCTGCCAGCAGGGAAGCCACGCGGATATCGCTTACTATTCTCAGCAATTCCTGGAAAGAGGGGTAAGAACCACGGTGATCGGCGAGGGCGATTTTGACGCCAAGTATCGCTGGAATAAAGGTCATGTCATCGCGGATGGATCGCGTAATGGTTGGGCTGGGTACCGCGTAGGCTCCCGTATGCATAAATGCGCGTAATCCCTCAAGGTTGAGAGACTGCATTTTGGCGTAGAGGTCTTTGGGCGAACGAGAAATGGCATCGGTACCTAACACGCCGACAACCGTGGTAATACCTGCCTGAATCAGATCGCGTAGCTTGACGGCTGGCGTTCGGCTGGCAAATCCAGCCTCGCCACCGCCACCGGTAAGATGGACATGCTGATCGATTATGCCTGGGATAACCCATTTGCCATGACAATCGACGACCTCGTCGACGCCATCAAACAGGGAAATATCTTTTTCTACCGCCACAATTCGGTCGGCATGAATGAGCAGGGAGCAGAGGCCTAAATCCTCGGGAGAAAAAACACGGGCATTGGTCAATAAAGTAAACATATCGGTCCTGTCAAACGTCGTGGGTGAGAGTCGGCAGGTGAAAAGGAATATTGTTGTTATGATGCCCACCATAAAGCCATTACTATAACTATGACTATTACCGATTTGGTATTGGAGGATGCGGTTATGGCATGGTGGAGAGTTCAACGTGGATTGTAAGTGGCTGGAAGATTTTCTGGCATTGAGTCAGCATGGAAACTACTCTCAGGCCGCGGCGCAGCGGCATATTACTCAACCCGCACTCAGTCGGCGTATAAAGGCGCTGGAAGAGGTGTTAGGGGTGCCGTTGTTTGACCGGACCACGACCCCCGTTACGCTGACACGCTATGGTGAACGCTTTGAACCCTATGCCCGGCACGTCCTCAGTACACTAACAGAGGCGCGCCACGAGCTATCGGCGATGACGCCAGCAACGGACAATACGCTGGTGATGGTTAGCCTGCATACGCTGTCGGTGAATATCCTGCCGGATATGATCAACTATCTGCGGCAGAGCGAACCGCAGTTAAATTTTACGATTAATGCCAGTATTCAGGGGATAGACAACCACTTTAACGCCTTGATAGATCGGCAAATCGATCTTCTGGTGACCTACGATTTACCGTCTTCGCAGCCGGGGCTGGAGATTGCCGGAGGGTTAAAACGTTCACTATGGCGGTATGAGCGATTTATACCGGTTATTTCTGCGCAGTTGGCTAATGCGCTTAACGATCCGCATGTGCCGATCCCATGGCTATGCTATAGCGACTACACCTTTGTCAGACGCATTATTGAGCCAGCTGAACAACGCGTCCGCCCACGTCTGAAAAAAGTGTTTGAGAGTGGTTTAAGCGAAACGATACGAGAAATGGTGCTGCGGCATATGGGAATGGCATGGTTACCCGAATCGATGGTGGCGGAAGAGTTGGTGAACCAGCAAATTATTCACTGCTGGCCAGAAAACGCTGACCTGATTTGTGAAATCCCCGTTGTGGTATGGGCGAATCTTGACGATCAACGCGCCGTCATGCAGAGATGCTGGGAGAAGTTGCTGCGTTTTTGATTGATATGGCGATTTTTTCCGCAGTTGATACAATGCCAACAAATTGCCCTTGCGAAGGTTATTCGCTTTGGTTAGTATTCACACCCGCTTCAGTGGGAAACAGTAAACATTCCCGCTTTAATGGTCGAAGCATTGTACGCGGCAACTCCGCAAGGAACAGGTTGATTATGCACGAAGCTCTTTTAGTAGTTTTCCTTATTGTGGCAATTGGCCTGGTAGGCTTGATCATGCTGCAGCAAGGCAAAGGCGCTGATATGGGAGCCTCTTTTGGCGCAGGCGCTTCTGGTACTCTGTTTGGTTCAAGTGGTTCTGGTAACTTCATGACCCGCATGACAGCTGTATTGGGAACCTTGTTCTTCATCATCAGTCTGGTGCTGGGTAACATGAACAGCAATAAGACCAATAAAGGAAGTGAGTGGGAAAATCTGAGTGCACCGGCGAAAACCGAGCAAACTCAGCCAGCTGCTCCGGCTCAGCCGACCAGCGATATCCCACGCTAAGTATTCTGTACCGAGGTGGTGGAATTGGTAGACACGCTACCTTGAGGTGGTAGTGCCCTAACGGGCTTGTGGGTTCGAGTCCCATCCTCGGTACCAAATTCCAAAAAAAAGACGCTGCAAAGCGTCTTTTTTTTCGTCTGTCATTTGTGGTAGTTCTGTAGGTCGGATAAGACATTTAGGACGCCATCCGACTATTACAATACCTGATGATGCCTGGCTTATCAGGCCTCAGGGTCACAGAACATCCCTATTTTCTGCGCATAAAAAAGGCCGCTTTCGCGGCCTGAAGATGATGAATATTTACTTTGCCTTGTTTTCCAGATTCTCAACCTGCGGCAGGCCGGTTGTGGAAGAGGCGGTCAGCAGGCCAGACTGCGCATAACCGAACAGCTTCTCGCGGGTATCAGTGATATCCAGATTACGCATGGTCAACTGACCGATACGATCATCCGGAGAGAATACTGAGTCGCCTTTTTCCATCGTCAGACGTTCTGGTTTGTAAGTCAGATTGTCAGACACGGTGTTGAGGATTGAGTAATCATTACCGCGACGCAGTTCCAGCGTCACTTCACCCGTAATCTGGCTGGCAACCCAACGCTGCAGACCGTCACGCAGCATCAGCGCCTGAGAGTCAAACCAGCGGCCCTGATACAACAGACGACCAAGCTGGCGACCGTGCGCGTGATACTGCTCGATGGTGTCTTCGTTGTGAATCCCGGTCAGCAGACGCTCATAGGCGATGTGCAGCAATGCCATCCCCGGAGCTTCGTAGATGCCCCGGCTTTTCGCTTCAATGATACGGTTTTCAATCTGATCGCTCATACCCAGACCGTGACGACCGCCGATGCGGTTGGCTTCCAGCATCATCTCAACGTCGTCGCTGAAGGTTTTACCGTTCAGCGCAACCGGATGACCCTGCTCAAAACGCACGGTGACTTCTTCTGCCGGGATCTTCACGCTCTCATCCCAGAATTTCACGCCCATAATCGGGTTGACGATTTTGACGCTGGAGTTCAGAAATTCGAGGTCTTTTGCTTCGTGGGTCGCCCCGAGCATATTGGAGTCCGTGGAGTACGCTTTCTCAACGGACATCTTGTAGTCGAAACCACAGGCAATCATAAATTCGGACATCTCATGGCGACCGCCGAGTTCATCGATAAAATCGGTATCCAGCCATGGTTTGTAAATCTGCAGTTCGGCGTTGGTCAGCAGACCGTAACGATAGAAACGTTCAATATCGTTACCTTTATAGGTGCTACCGTCACCCCAGATATTTACGCCATCTTCTTTCATGGCCGCAACCAGCATGGTGCCGGTGACAGCACGGCCCAGCGGAGTGGTATTGAAATAGGTCAGTCCGCCGGTGGTGTTGTGGAATGCACCGCACTGAATCGCAGCAATCCCTTCGGCAACCAGCTGCTTACGGCAATCTACCAGGCGAGCATTCTCAGCACCATATTCCATTGCACGGCGAGGAATGGCGTCATAGTCATCCTCATCCGGCTGGCCCAAATTCGCAGTATATGCATATGGGACAGCCCCTTTTTGTCGCATCCACAGCAGTGCTGCACTGGTGTCCAGGCCGCCGGAAAAAGCGATACCAATACGTTGACCTACCGGGAGATGCTTGAGAATCGTCGTCATAAAATAAAACCCTGCTTGATAGACTGGTGAAGAGGTCGGCTTATTATACTAATTGCATTTTTATGCAAAATAAGTGAGTTTTCATTTAATCATCTTTTCTGGATGACAGGAAGAGTTTAGTGATAATTTCGTTAAATAACGGCGCGGGTGACACATTTATCTGGTCGAATATTCGCTGGGCAGCATTCATTGATTTGCATAGTCGTAACAAGGTTGACATACCACATAGTGAATCAATATACTGTGCGCAGATTTTACGTCCCGTCCTCGGTACCAAATCCCAGCAGTATTTGCATTTTTTACCCAAAACGAGTAAAATTTGCCACGTTTCAGGCGCGGGGTGGAGCAGCCTGGTAGCTCGTCGGGCTCATAACCCGAAGGTCGTCGGTTCAAATCCGGCCCCCGCAACCACTTTCCCTTAGAGTTCTTTTTCAAATATACTGTGAAGACTTAGGCCTTCGTAGCTGGATTTGAAAAAAATTCTTTCGGAAGGTTTTCCGAACCGCAGGTGCGGTTATAGGGTTCAGTTATATAAAGCCCCGATTTATCGGGGTTTTTTGTTATCTGACTACAGAATAACTGGGCTTTAGGCCCTTTTTTTATGTCTTGGGGGTGGGCTTGTCCACATTAGAGCAAAAATTAACAGAGATGATTACAGCGCCAGTTGAAGCCCTGGGCTACGAGTTGGTCGGCATCGAATTTATTCGTGGTCGCACATCCACACTGCGCATCTATATTGATAGTGAAGATGGCATCAATGTTGATGATTGTGCTGATGTGAGCCATCAGGTAAGCGCCGTGATGGATGTCGAAGACCCAATCACCGTTGCCTACAACCTGGAAGTCTCCTCTCCGGGTCTCGACCGTCCTCTGTTCACAGCTGAACACTACGTGCGTTTCCTGGGTGAAGAAGTGACGCTGGTTCTTCGTATGGCGGTACAAAACCGTCGTAAATGGCAGGGCGTTATCAAAGCGGTGGATGGTGAGATGATCACGGTCACAGTCGAAGGTAAAGATGAAGTGTTCGCGCTGAGTAATATCCAGAAGGCGAACCTGGTTCCCCACTTTTAACAGTCTGGATTGAGGTGAAAAGCCCGCGATGAACAAAGAAATTTTGGCTGTTGTTGAAGCCGTATCCAACGAAAAAGCGCTGCCACGCGAGAAAATTTTTGAAGCGCTGGAAAGTGCGCTGGCTACAGCAACAAAGAAAAAATATGAGCAAGAGATCGACGTTCGCGTAGAAATCGATCGTAAAAGCGGTGATTTCGATACCTTCCGTCGTTGGGTAATCGTAGAAGAAGTTACTCAGCCGACCAAAGAAATTACGCTGGAAGCGGCACGCTTCGAAGACGAAAGCCTGAACGTGGGCGAATATGTTGAAGATCAGATTGAATCTGTCACCTTTGACCGTATCACCACCCAGACCGCGAAACAGGTTATCGTACAGAAAGTACGTGAAGCCGAACGCGCAATGGTTGTCGATCAGTTCCGCGAACACGAAGGCGAAATCGTCACCGGTGTGGTGAAGAAAGTTAACCGCGACAACATTTCTCTGGATCTGGGCAGCAATGCTGAAGCCGTGATCCTGCGTGAAGACATGCTGCCGCGTGAAAACTTCCGCCCAGGTGACCGTATTCGTGGCGTTCTTTACTCTGTACGCCCGGAAGCGCGCGGTGCGCAGCTGTTCGTAACCCGTTCCAAACCGGAAATGCTGATAGAGCTGTTCCGCATTGAAGTGCCGGAAATTGGCGAAGAAGTGATCGAAATTAAAGCGGCTGCTCGCGATCCGGGTTCACGTGCGAAAATCGCCGTTAAGACCAACGACAAGCGTATTGATCCGGTCGGCGCCTGTGTGGGTATGCGCGGTGCGCGCGTTCAGGCGGTTTCTACTGAACTGGGCGGCGAGCGTATCGATATCGTCCTGTGGGATGATAACCCGGCGCAGTTCGTGATTAACGCAATGGCGCCAGCAGACGTCGCTTCTATCGTGGTGGATGAAGACAAACACACCATGGATATCGCGGTTGAAGCCGGTAACCTGGCTCAGGCGATTGGACGTAATGGTCAGAACGTCCGCCTGGCTTCACAACTGAGCGGTTGGGAACTCAACGTGATGACCGTTGATGACCTGCAGGCGAAGCATCAGGCTGAAGCACATGCAGCCATTGATACCTTCACCAAATATCTCGATATCGATGAAGATTTCGCGACGGTTCTGGTAGAAGAAGGTTTTGCGACGCTGGAAGAACTGGCCTACGTGCCAATGAAAGAGCTGCTGGAAATTGACGGCCTGGATGAACAGACCGTTGAAGCGCTGCGCGAGCGTGCTAAAAACGCACTGACCACTCTGGCACTGGCCCAGGAAGAAAGTCTCGGTGATAACAAACCGGCTGACGATCTGCTGAATCTGGAAGGATTGGAGCGTGAGATGGCTTTCAAACTGGCTGCCCGTGGTGTTTGTACGCTGGAAGATCTCGCTGAACAGGGCATTGATGATCTGGCTGATATCGAAGGGTTGACCGACGAAAAAGCCGGTGAGCTGATTATGGCTGCCCGTAATATTTGCTGGTTCGGCGACGAAGCGTAATAAACTGTAGCAGGAAGGAACAGTATGACAGATGTAACCGTAAAAACGCTGGCTGCAGAGATACAGACCTCCGTGGATCGCCTGGTACAGCAATTTGCTGATGCAGGTATCCCGAAGTCTGCTGACGACTCTGTGTCCGCACAAGAGAAACAAACCTTACTGGCGCATCTGAACCGTGAAAACGGCTCAGCGCCCGATAAGTTGACATTGCAGCGTAAAACGCGCAGTACTCTCAATATTCCAGGTACCGGTGGAAAAAGCAAATCGGTACAAATCGAAGTCCGCAAGACACGCACCTTTGTGAAACGCGATCCGCAAGAGGCTGAACGCCTTGCCGCGGAAGAGCAGGCGCAGCGTGAAGCGGAAGAGCAAGCCCGTCGTGAGGCAGAAGAAGCTGCCAAACGCGAGGCGCAACAAAAAGCCGAACGTGAGGCCGCAGAACAAGCTAAGCGTGAAGCCGCTGATAAAGCGAAACGTGAAGCTGCGGAAAAAGACAAAGTGAGCAATCAACAGACCGACGATATGACTAAAACCGCCCAGGCCGAAAAAGCCCGCCGTGAAAATGAAGCCGCAGAACTGAAGCGTAAAGCGGAAGAAGAAGCACGTCGCAAGCTTGAAGAAGAAGCGCGCCGTGTAGCGGAAGAAGCTCGCCGTATGGCGGAAGAAAACGAGAAGAATGGTGTGAATAACGCTGAACCTGTTGAAGATACCAGCGATTATCACGTCACCACCTCTCAGCATGCTCGCCAGGCAGAAGACGAGAACGATCGTGAAGTAGAAGGCGGCCGTGGTCGTACTCGCAGCACGAAAGCAGCGCGTCCGGCGAAGAAAGGTAACAAACACGCTGAATCTAAAGCTGACCGTGAAGAAGCGCGTGCAGCGGTTCGCGGCGGTAAAGGCGGTAAGCAGCGTAAAGGTTCCGCTCTGCAGCAGGGCTTCCAGAAGCCGGCTCAGGCCGTTAACCGTGACGTTGTGATCGGCGAAACCATCACCGTTGGCGATCTGGCGAACAAGATGGCAGTCAAAGGTTCTCAGGTCATCAAAGCGATGATGAAGCTGGGCGCAATGGCGACCATTAACCAGGTCATCGACCAGGAAACCGCACAGCTGGTTGCCGAAGAGATGGGCCACAAAGTTATCCTGCGTCGTGAAAACGAGCTGGAAGAAGCAGTAATGAGCGACCGTGACACCGGCGCTGCGGCAGAACCGCGCGCACCGGTAGTGACCATCATGGGTCACGTTGACCACGGTAAAACATCTCTGCTGGACTACATTCGCTCCACGAAAGTTGCCTCTGGCGAAGCGGGCGGCATTACTCAGCACATCGGTGCGTACCATGTTGAAACTGACAACGGTATGATCACCTTCCTGGATACCCCGGGTCACGCCGCGTTTACCTCCATGCGTGCTCGTGGTGCTCAGGCAACGGATATCGTTGTTCTGGTTGTTGCAGCAGATGACGGCGTGATGCCGCAGACTATCGAAGCTATCCAGCACGCGAAAGCGGCAGGTGTGCCGGTAGTGGTTGCAGTCAACAAAATCGATAAACCAGAAGCGGATCCAGATCGCGTTAAAAACGAACTGTCCCAGTACGGCATCATGCCGGAAGATTGGGGCGGCGAGAGCCAGTTCGTCCACGTTTCTGCGAAAGCGGGTACCGGTATCGACGAACTGCTGGATGCTATCCTGCTGCAGGCCGAAGTACTGGAACTGAAAGCTGTGCGTAAAGGTATGGCGAGCGGTGCGGTTATCGAATCCTTCCTGGATAAAGGTCGTGGTCCGGTTGCTACCGTGCTGGTACGTGAAGGTACGCTGAACAAAGGCGACATCGTACTGTGTGGTTTCGAATACGGCCGCGTTCGTGCGATGCGTAACGAACTGGGTCAGGAAGTACTGGAAGC
Organism: Citrobacter sp. RHBSTW-00017; assembly: GCF_013797615.1. Classification (NCBI taxonomy): domain Bacteria; kingdom Pseudomonadati; phylum Pseudomonadota; class Gammaproteobacteria; order Enterobacterales; family Enterobacteriaceae; genus Citrobacter; species Citrobacter sp. RHBSTW-00017. The sequence goes on from NZ_CP056899.1 coordinate 574,338, forward strand.
GGGTCCATCCATTCCGGTGGAAATCCTGGGTCTGTCCGGTGTTCCGGCTGCGGGTGACGAAGTTACCGTTGTTCGTGACGAGAAGAAAGCCCGTGAAGTTGCACTGTACCGTCAGGGCAAATTCCGTGAAGTTAAACTGGCTCGTCAGCAGAAATCTAAACTGGAGAACATGTTCGCTAACATGACCGAAGGCGAAGTTCACGAAGTGAACATCGTTCTGAAGGCCGATGTTCAGGGTTCTGTAGAAGCGATTTCCGACTCTTTACTGAAACTGTCTACCGACGAAGTAAAAGTGAAGATTATCGGTTCTGGCGTAGGTGGTATCACCGAAACCGACGCGACCCTGGCTGCGGCATCCAACGCGATTCTGGTTGGCTTCAACGTCCGTGCTGATGCCTCTGCACGTAAAGTTATCGAATCAGAAAGCCTGGATCTGCGTTACTACTCCGTCATCTATCATCTGATCGACGAAGTGAAAGCAGCGATGAGCGGCATGCTGTCTCCGGAACTGAAACAGCAGATCATTGGTCTGGCTGAAGTTCGTGATGTGTTCAAATCACCGAAATTCGGCGCTATCGCAGGCTGTATGGTTACCGAAGGCACGATTAAACGTCACAACCCAATCCGCGTACTGCGCGACAACGTGGTTATCTATGAAGGCGAGCTGGAATCCCTGCGCCGCTTCAAAGATGACGTCAACGAAGTCCGTAACGGCATGGAATGTGGTATCGGCGTTAAGAACTACAACGACGTTCGCGTTGGCGATATGATCGAAGTGTTCGAGATTATCGAGATCAAACGTACCATCGCATAATCTTCGTCGTCTTTTGGGCCGCAACTGCGTTGGCTGCGCTCGATCACCCCGGTCACATAGTTATCTATGCTCCCGGGGATTTACGAGTTTGCCGCCTTGCTGCAACCCAAAATCCTTAGAAGATGATTAAGTGTAGGCTGGGGAAGCGAAGCGCCACCCGGCAAGAAATTTAAAAAGGGGCTTATGGCCCCTTTTTTGTCTTTATTCTGGAGAATTTATTATGGCGAAAGAATTTGGTCGCCCACAGCGTGTCGCGCAGGAGATGCAGAAAGAAATCGCACTCATCCTGCAACGCGAAATCAAAGACCCGCGTGTTGGTATGATGACCACCGTATCGGGTGTTGAGATGTCCCGAGACCTGGCATACGCTAAAGTGTTCGTGACTTTCCTCAACGATCAGGACGAAGCTGCCGTGAAAAACGGCATTAAGGCACTGCAGGAAGCCTCTGGTTTTATCCGCTCTTTGCTGGGTAAAGCAATGCGTCTGCGTATCGTGCCTGAGCTGACCTTCTTCTACGACAATTCGTTAGTTGAAGGGATGCGCATGTCCAACCTGGTGACCAGCGTGGTGAAACATGACGATGAGCGTCGTGTGAACCCAGCGGACGACAGCAAGGAGGACTGATGAGTCGTCCTCGTCGTCGTGGTCGCGACATTCACGGTGTTCTGCTGCTGGATAAGCCGCAGGGCATGTCCAGCAATGACGTACTGCAAAAAGTAAAGCGCATCTACAATGCCAACCGCGCGGGACATACCGGCGCGCTGGATCCGCTGGCGACAGGCATGCTGCCTATCTGCCTCGGTGAAGCGACTAAGTTTTCCCAGTATTTGCTGGATTCTGACAAACGCTATCGTGTGGTTGCCCGTCTGGGCCAGCGTACCGACACCTCCGATGCCGATGGGCAAATCGTGCAGGAGCGTCCGGTAACCTTCAGCGCAGAGCAGCTTGCCAGCGCGCTGGAGTCTTTCCGCGGCGATATCGAGCAGATTCCGTCAATGTATTCGGCGCTGAAGTACCAGGGTAAAAAGCTGTACGAATATGCGCGTCAGGGCATTGAAGTGCCGCGTGAAGCGCGCCCGATTACCGTCTATGAGCTGCTGTTTATTCGCCACGAAGGTAACGAGCTGGAGCTGGAAGTTCACTGCTCCAAAGGCACTTATATTCGCACCATCGTTGACGATCTCGGTGAGAAGCTGGGCTGCGGCGCGCACGTAACGTATCTGCGTCGTCTGACGGTCAGTAAGTATCCGGTGGATCGTATGGTTACGCTGGAACATCTGCATGAGCTGGTTGAACAGGCCGAACAGCAGAACATTCCGGCGGCGCAGCTGCTTGATCCTTTGCTGATGCCAATGGACAGTCCTGCATCGGACTACCCTGTTGTTAATTTGCCTTTAACATCGTCGGTTTACTTTAAAAATGGTAACCCGGTACGGACGTCAGGTGCGCCGCTTGAAGGGCTGGTGCGCGTGACGGAAGGCGATGACGGCAAGTTTATCGGCATGGGGGAGATGGACGATGAAGGTCGTGTCGCCCCTCGTCGCCTGGTGGTTGAGTATCCTGCATAGCGCTCTCTGTCTTGCGATAAAAGGGCGCTGCGAGTAGAATACTGCCGCTTAACGTCGCGTAAATTGTTTAACAATCTGCGTGGCGTGTACACAAAATCATTCGAGCTGCATCAAGGCGGCAGGTCTGAGGATCCTCAGGAGCTTACTCAGGTAAGTGACCGAGGTGAGCGGACACAGCCAGCGCAGGGTCAGTTTGAAGAAGGCGTGTATACACTGGGATAGCTGAATTAGAGATCGGCATCCTTTCATTCTTAACACTTTGGAGTTTTAAAATGTCTCTAAGTACTGAAGCTACCGCTAAAATCGTTTCTGAGTTTGGTCGTGATGCAAACGACACCGGTTCTACCGATGTTCAGGTTGCTCTGTTGACTGCACAGATTAACCACCTGCAGGGCCACTTTGCAGAGCACAAAAAAGATCACCACAGCCGTCGTGGTCTGCTGCGCATGGTTTCTCAGCGTCGTAAACTGCTCGACTACCTGAAACGTAAAGATGTTGCACGTTACACCGCGCTGATCGAGCGTCTGGGTCTGCGTCGCTAATTCTTTCGAGTTTCAGAAAGAGGGGGCCTTCATGGCCCCTTTTTTCCAGCAGATGGCAGCAATTCGCTGGAAACTAATGTATTGTTGCTATGAATGATCTTCCGTTGCAGAGGTTCGCGCGGCTAATGAGAGGCTTTACTCATGTTTATGGGTTAGGGTTGTCATTAGTCGCGAGGATGCGCAGAAGATCGGGTATTAACGATGGCGCAAAAATGTGCCGTCAAAAAATAGAGAAAGGATATTAATTTGCTTAATCCGATCGTTCGTAAATTCCAGTACGGTCAGCATACCGTTACGCTGGAAACCGGCATGATGGCGCGTCAGGCGACTGCCGCTGTTATGGTTAGCATGGATGACACTGCGGTATTCGTTACCGTTGTTGGCCAGAAAAAAGCGAAACCAGGCCAGGACTTTTTCCCACTGACCGTTAACTATCAGGAGCGTACCTACGCTGCTGGCCGTATCCCGGGTAGCTTCTTCCGTCGTGAAGGCCGTCCGAGTGAAGGCGAAACTCTGATCGCGCGTCTGATTGACCGCCCGGTTCGCCCGCTGTTCCCGGAAGGCTTCGTTAACGAAGTTCAGGTTATCGCGACCGTTGTTTCCGTTAACCCGCAGGTTAACCCGGATATCGTGGCAATGATTGGTGCATCTGCTGCGCTGACTCTGTCTGGTATCCCGTTCAACGGCCCAATCGGTGCTGCACGTGTTGGTTACATCAATGACCAGTACGTACTGAACCCGACTCAGGACGAACTGAAAGAAAGCAAGCTGGACCTGGTTGTTGCTGGTACTGAAGCTGCCGTACTGATGGTTGAATCCGAAGCTGAACTGCTGAGCGAAGACCAGATGCTGGGCGCTGTAGTATTCGGCCACGAACAGCAGCAGGTTGTTATTCAGGCTATCAACGAGCTGGCGAAAGAAGCTGGCAAACCGCGTTGGGACTGGCAGCCAGAAGCCGTCAACGAAGCGCTGAACGCACGCGTTGCCGCACTGGCAGAAGCTCGCCTGAGCGATGCTTACCGTATCACCGACAAACAAGAGCGTTACGCTCAGGTTGACGTGATCAAATCTGAAACCATCGCGACTCTGGTGGCTGAAGACGAAACCCTGGACGCTAACGAACTGGGTGAAATCCTGCACGCTATCGAGAAAAATGTTGTTCGCAGCCGCGTACTGGCAGGCGAGCCGCGTATCGATGGTCGTGAAAAAGATATGATCCGTGGTCTGGACGTGCGTACTGGCGTGCTGCCGCGTACCCACGGTTCCGCACTGTTCACCCGTGGCGAAACTCAGGCGCTGGTTACTGCGACCCTGGGCACCACTCGTGATGCGCAGAACCTTGACGAGCTGATGGGCGAGCGTACTGACAACTTCCTGTTCCACTACAACTTCCCTCCGTACTGCGTAGGTGAAACCGGTATGGTCGGTTCTCCGAAGCGTCGTGAGATTGGTCACGGTCGTCTGGCGAAGCGTGGCGTACTGGCAGTGATGCCGGAACTGGATAAATTCCCGTACACCGTACGTGTGGTTTCTGAAATCACCGAATCTAACGGTTCTTCTTCCATGGCTTCCGTATGTGGTGCTTCTCTGGCGCTGATGGACGCAGGCGTGCCGATCAAAGCTGCCGTTGCGGGTATCGCGATGGGTCTGGTGAAAGAAGGCGACAACTTTGTTGTTCTGTCTGACATCCTGGGCGACGAAGACCACCTGGGCGATATGGACTTCAAAGTGGCGGGTTCCCGCGACGGTATCTCTGCACTGCAGATGGATATCAAAATTGAAGGTATCACCAAAGAGATCATGCAGGTTGCTCTGAACCAGGCTAAAGGTGCGCGTCTGCACATCCTGGGTGTGATGGAACAAGCGATCAACGCACCGCGTGGTGACATTTCTCAGTTCGCCCCGCGTATCCACACCATCAAGATCAGCCCGGACAAGATCAAAGATGTTATCGGTAAAGGCGGTTCTGTTATCCGTGCTCTGACCGAAGAAACCGGCACCACCATTGAAATTGAAGATGATGGTACTGTGAAGATTGCTGCGACCGACGGCGAGAAAGCGAAATATGCTATCCGTCGTATCGAAGAGATCACCGCAGAGATCGAAGTAGGGCGTATCTACAATGGTAAAGTGACCCGTATCGTTGACTTTGGCGCATTCGTTGCTATTGGTGGCGGTAAAGAAGGTCTGGTACACATCTCTCAGATCGCTGACAAACGCGTTGAGAAAGTGACCGATTACCTGCAGATGGGCCAGGAAGTACCGGTCAAAGTTCTGGAAGTTGATCGCCAGGGCCGTGTACGTCTGAGCATTAAAGAAGCAACTGAGCAGTCTCAGCCTGCAGGCGAACCGGAAGCTCCGGCAAGCCAGGGCGAGTAAGGTTGCCATTGCCCTCCGTGAAAGCGGAGGGCTTTTAACCCGGCAGGACGCCTTGTTAGCAACCGGGGAACCTGGACGTTCATTCAATCGTTGTCTTCGGGAGTGGGAAATGAAGCCTTTTTTGCGCTGGTGTTTCGTTGCGACAGCACTCACGCTGGCTGGATGCAGTAATTCCGCCTGGCGTAAGAGTGAAGTCCTCGCAGTACCATTGCAACCGACTTTGCAGCAGGAAGTGATTCTGGCACGTATGGAACAAATTCTTGCCAGTCGGGCTTTAACCGATGACGAACGCGCACAGCTTTTATATGAGCGCGGAGTGTTGTATGATAGTCTCGGTCTGAGGGCACTGGCGCGAAATGATTTTTCACAAGCGCTGGCAATCCGACCAGATATGCCTGAAGTATTCAATTACTTAGGTATATATTTAACGCAGGCAGGCAATTTTGATGCTGCCTATGAAGCGTTTGATTCTGTACTTGAGCTTGATCCAACTTACAACTACGCGCACTTAAATCGCGGTATCGCATTGTATTACGGCGGTCGCGACAAGTTAGCGCAAGATGATCTGCTAGCGTTTTATCAAGACGATCCCAATGATCCTTTCCGTAGTCTGTGGCTTTATCTCGCCGAGCAGAAGCTCGATGAGAAGCAGGCTAAAGAAGCGTTAAAGCAACGCTTTGAGAAATCGGATAAAGAGCAATGGGGATGGAACATTGTCGAGTTCTACCTGGGCAACATTAGCGAAGCAACGCTGATGGAACGCCTAAAGGCGGACGCAACGGATAACACCTCGCTCGCTGAGCATCTCAGTGAAACCAACTTCTATTTAGGTAAGTACTACCTAAGTCTGGGGGATTTGGACAACGCTACGGCATTGTTCAAACTGGCGGTGGCTAACAACGTTCATAACTTTGTTGAGCACCGATACGCATTGTTGGAATTATCGCTCCTGGGCCAGGACCAAGATGACCTGGCAGAATCGGACCAGCAATAGCTGACGTACACATCAGCCCGTAATCTTTTTTGATTGCCATCACCTTCACGGGTGAGGGCGTTGTTGTTCGTTAATACACCTACTTTGAGCCGGTTCACACTTTTCAATGAAAATTGCAGATCAATTTCATGATGAGTTATGTAGACTGGCCGCCATTAATTTTGAGGCACACGTACTACATGGCTGAATTCGAAACCACTTTTGCAGATCTGGGCCTGAAGGCTCCTATCCTTGAAGCCCTTACCGATCTGGGTTACGAAAAACCATCTCCAATCCAGGCAGAGTGCATTCCGCATCTGCTGGGCGGCCGCGATGTTCTGGGTATGGCCCAGACGGGTAGCGGCAAAACTGCAGCGTTCTCTTTACCGCTGCTCAACAATCTTGATCCTGAGCTGAAGGCACCTCAGATTCTGGTGCTGGCACCGACCCGCGAACTGGCGGTTCAGGTTGCAGAAGCCATGACGGATTTTTCTAAACACATGCGCGGCGTGAACGTGGTTGCCCTGTACGGCGGCCAGCGTTATGACGTGCAATTACGTGCCCTGCGTCAGGGACCACAGATCGTTGTCGGTACGCCGGGCCGTCTGCTGGATCACCTGAAGCGCGGTACTCTGGACCTCTCCAAACTGAGCGGTCTGGTACTGGACGAAGCTGATGAAATGCTGCGTATGGGCTTCATCGAAGACGTTGAAACCATCATGGCGCAGATCCCGGAAGGTCATCAGACCGCTCTGTTCTCCGCGACTATGCCGGAAGCGATTCGTCGTATTACCCGCCGCTTTATGAAAGAGCCGCAGGAAGTACGCATTCAGTCCAGCGTAACTACCCGTCCTGACATCAGCCAGAGCTATTGGACCGTCTGGGGCATGCGTAAAAATGAAGCGCTGGTGCGTTTCCTGGAAGCAGAAGACTTTGATGCGGCGATTATCTTCGTTCGTACCAAAAATGCGACCCTGGAAGTGGCTGAAGCGCTGGAGCGTAGCGGTTATAGCAGCGCTGCACTGAACGGCGACATGAACCAGTCCCTGCGTGAGCAGACTCTGGAGCGTCTGAAAGATGGCCGTCTGGATATTCTGATTGCTACCGACGTTGCGGCCCGTGGCCTGGACGTTGAGCGTATCAGCCTGGTTGTTAACTACGACATCCCGATGGATTCCGAATCTTACGTTCACCGTATCGGCCGTACCGGTCGTGCGGGCCGTGCGGGTCGTGCGCTGCTGTTCGTTGAGAACCGTGAGCGTCGTCTGCTGCGTAACATCGAACGCACCATGAAGCTGACTATTCCGGAAGTAGAACTGCCGAACGCAGACCTGCTGGGCAAACGCCGTCTGGAAAAATTCGCCGCTAAAGTACAGCAGCAGCTGGAAAGCAGCGATCTGGATCAGTACCGTGCTCTGCTGGCGAAAATGCAGCCGGAAGAAGAACTGGATATCGAAACGCTGGCAGCCGCACTGCTGAAAATGGCTCAGGGCGAACGTCCGCTGATCCTGCCGCCAGATGCGCCGATGCGTCCGAAACGCGAATTCCGCGACCGTGACGATCGTGGTCCGCGTGACCGCAACGATCGTGGCCCGCGTGGTGACCGTAATGACCGTGGTGGTGAAGACCGTCCGCGTCGTGAACGTCGTGACGTTGGCGATATGCAGCTGTACCGCATTGAAGTGGGCCGTGATGACGGTGTTGAAGTCCGTCATATCGTTGGTGCGATTGCTAACGAAGGCGATATCAGCAGCCGTTACATCGGTAACATCAAGCTGTTTGCTTCCCACTCAACCATCGAGCTGCCGAAAGGTATGCCGGGCGACGTGCTGCAGCACTTTACCCGTACTCGCATCCTGAACAAGCCGATGAACATGCAGCTGGTTGGCGATGCAGTTCCGCACACCGGTGGTGAGCGTCGTGGCGGTGGCCGTTTCAGCGGTGAGCGTCGTGAAGGCGGTCGTGGCGAAGGTCGTGGTTTCAGCGGTGAGCGTCGTGAAGGCGGTCGTAGCGAAGGTCGTCGTTTCAGCGGCGAACGTCGTGAAGGCAACCGCGGTCCGCGTCGTGACGATTCTTCTGCTCCGCGTCGTGATGATTCCGCTGGTCGTCGTCGTTTCGGCGGTGATGCGTAATCCATGCGAAATTACGGTTTAATACCGTAAAGTAAAATATACAGCCCCGATCTCAACAATCGGGGCTTTTTTTATTTCATTTGTACTCGTGTACTGGTACAGTGCAGCACATTGAAATGTAGTCACAATATAAATGACTGGAGAGATGGCTAAATGGCAACACTAACCACCACCCAAACGTCACCTTCGCTGCTTGGCGGCGTGGTGATCATCGGCGGCACCATTATTGGCGCAGGGATGTTTTCTCTGCCAGTGGTCATGTCCGGGGCGTGGTTCTTCTGGTCAATGGCGGCGCTGATCTTCACCTGGTTTTGCATGCTGCACTCCGGGCTGATGATCCTTGAAGCTAACCTCAATTACCGCATTGGTTCCAGCTTTGACACCATCACGAAAGATCTGCTGGGCAAAGGCTGGAACGTTGTGAACGGCATCTCGATTGCTTTCGTTCTCTATATCCTTACCTATGCGTATATCTCGGCGAGCGGTTCGATCCTGCATCACACCTTCTCGGAGATGTCGCTGAACGTTCCGGCGCGTGCGGCGGGTCTTGGTTTTGCGCTGCTGGTGGCGTTCGTGGTGTGGTTAAGCACCAAAGCGGTTAGCCGCATGACGGCGATTGTGCTGGGCGCGAAGGTGATTACTTTTTTCCTGACCTTCGGCAGTCTGCTGGGGCATGTTACGCCTACGACGCTGTTTAACGTGGCGCAGAGCAACGCTTCGTATACGCCGTACCTGCTGATGACGTTACCGTTCTGCCTGGCCTCATTCGGCTATCACGGCAACGTCCCGAGCCTGATGAAGTATTACGGCAAAGATCCGAAGACCATCGTTAAGTGCCTGGTGTACGGCACGCTGCTGGCGCTGGTGCTGTATACCGTATGGTTGCTGGGGACGATGGGTAACATCCCGCGTCCGGAATTTATCGGTATTGCGCAGCAGGGCGGTAACATAGATGTGCTGGTACAGGCGCTGAGCGGCGTGCTGAACAGCCGCAGTCTGGATCTGCTGCTGGTGGTGTTCTCCAACTTTGCGGTGGCGAGTTCATTCCTCGGGGTCACGCTCGGTCTGTTTGACTATTTGGCGGATCTGTTTGGCTTTGATGACTCGGCAATGGGACGTTTTAAAACGGCATTGCTGACGTTTGTCCCGCCGATTGTCGGTGGCCTGCTGTGGCCGAACGGTTTCCTGTACGCCATTGGCTATGCAGGGCTTGCCGCGACCATCTGGGCCGCCATTGTTCCGGCGCTGCTGGCCCGTAAATCCCGCGAGCGTTTTGGCAGCCCGAAATTCCGTGTCTGGGGCGGCAAGCCGATGATTGCGCTGATCCTGGTATTCGGTATCGGCAACGCGGTTATCCATATTCTGTCGAGCGTGAATTTGTTGCCTGTGTACCAGTAACCTTTTAGTGCCGGATGGTGGTTGCGCCTTATCCGGCCTATACGATCTCGTAGGCCCGGTAAGCCAAATGCCACCGGGCAAAACAACGATTACCCCACCAACTCTTCTTTCACCTGCATCGCCAGGTCAAACGAATGTAGACGTGCTTGATGATCAAAAATCTGGCCGTTAACCATAATTTCATCGGCCTGGGTTTCACGCAAAATGGCGTCGAGACCGTGTCGCACTTTCGCTTTATCACCAACCAGCGACATGCTCAGAGCCTGTTGTACGCCGTACTGCTCGGAAGCGGACCACAGCTGATGCATATTCTCTACCGGTGGCGGTAGCTGGCCGGTTTCGCCACGACGCAGTTTCACAAACGCCTGCTGCATTGAGGTGAAAAGAAATTCGGCATCGCGGTTGCTGTCGGCGGCAATGATGTTGATGCACACCATCGCATACGGCTTTGCCAGCCGCGCTGAGGGCTTGAACTGGGTGCGATACAGATGCAGCGCCTGATGCAACATATCCGGAGCAAAGTGGGAGGCGAAGGCAAATGGCAGGCCGAGCTGGGCTGCCAGCTGTGCGCTGTACAGGCTGGAGCCTAATAACCAGACCGGGATCTGCTCGCCGTAGCCGGGAACCGGGCGTACATGAGGATTTGGATCGCGGGCGTCGAACCAGTCCACCAGTTCAGCTACGTCGCGCGGGAAGTTATCGATATCACCACTCATATGGCGGCGCAACGCGCGCATGGTCGGCTGGTCGCTACCCGGCGCGCGGCCAAGCCCGAGATCGATTCGCCCCGGATACAGCGTATTCAGGGTACCGAACTGCTCGGCGATCACCAGCGGCGAATGGTTGGGCAGCATAACGCCGCCAGAACCAAGATGCAGCGTGGTGGTATTGGCAGCCAGATAGCCAATCAGCACAGAGGTCGCAGCGCTGGCGATGCCGGTCATGTTGTGATGTTCTGCCAGCCAGTAGCGGTGGTAGCCGCGCTTTTCGGCCAGTCGAGCGAGATCAAGCGAGTGTGTGAAGGCCTCTTTTGCTGAAGATCCTTCAGGGATCGGTGCCAGATCCAGCACCGAGAACGGAATAGTTTTGTCAGTCATAACGGCTCACTTTGTTACCGGTTAATCTTTTAATACTGCATTAAAGATTAGCGAATGTTGTTAACAAAGTGAGCTATTAATCACGGCTGTAGTTCAAGACCTGCCAGCCGTTTCCAGTAGCCGTTGCAGTCGCTGTGGGCAGCAAGCGGCAATGGGGCAGTGCCATTTTCATTGGCGCGGAAGGCATCAAGCATGGCGAACGTGTCGTTGCCTGAAGGGGACAGACGCACAATATCAACCAGGCCTTGCATGGACGTCAGCTCGTTGCCGAGGTTGTAAACATAGCCGCTCATGGTCTGGATGCCGTTGAGGACAAAGACCTGCTGATTCTCCTGCGACAGCACATCGCGTCCATTCGGGTATTTGATGCAGCAGGTTTCACACTCGTCTTTTGGACGGTCTTCAGAGCGTGCGGTAAAGCAGCGGGCAGAGTACGCCAGCGGCAGATGCCCGTAGCTCAGTACCTCTACTTCAAACTGATTGCGAATACCCAGCTCTTCACACTGGTTAAGCAGATTGACCAGCCAGTCACGGGACAGTTCTACCGGCATACACCAGCGCACCATGCCCTGCCTGAGCAGCAAACGCAGGGTTACCGCGTTGTAGCAGTTGAGCGCATGCCCGGCGACAAACGGCAGCTTACGCTCGGCACACATGTTTACCACGCCGAGATCGCTGGCTTCCAGCAGGAAGTCGCCGTTTTCGACATAGCGCTTCAGCTCTCCCAGTTCAGAGGATGCCTGCACCAGCGCCAGCGTTGACAGCACCACCTGTTTACCGCTGCCAGCGAGCGATTTCGCCATATCGATCCAGTCGCCCACTTTGGTGGCACGGCGTTTACTGCACACCGCTTCGCCAAGGTAGATAACGTCGGCCTGGCTGGTGGCGGCCTGCTGATAAAAATCTTCCAGCGTTTCTTTCGGCCAGTACCACAGCACCGGCCCTAAGGAATATTTCATTGCTTCTCTCACTGCCATTTACGGTGATACGCGCCAAGCGTGGTCTGCGTGCCTTCGGACATTGAACCGAGCGTTTCCATCCACGCGGCCTGTGGGGCGTAGTTTTGCGGGTCGGCCATACAGCGGTCGATCGCCTGGCGCCACACTTTCGCCACCTGGCTGACGTAGGCCGGGCTACGCTGACGCCCTTCGATTTTCACCGAGGCAATATTGGCCGCCAGCAGTTCTGGCAGCAGCTCCAGCGTATTCAGGCTGGTGGGTTCTTCCAGCGCATGATAGCGCTCGCCATCAACCAGATAGCGGCCTTTACACAGCGTCGGATAACCGGCGTTTTCTCCGTCCTGATAACGGTCGATCAGCACTTCATTAAGACGGGATTCCAGCCCTTGTTGGGTCTGCTGCCAGCGAACAAAACGGGCAGGAGAGCAGGCGCCAACCGTATTAGGAGACTCGCCCGTCAGATAGGATGAAAGATAGCAGCGACCTTCCGCCATAATGCACAGACTACCAAAGGCGAACACTTCCAGGGGAACTGGCGTGACGCGAGCGAGCTGCTTCACCTGGTGAATAGACAGTACGCGCGGCAGTACCACGCGGGCGACATCAAAGTTGCGATGATAGAAATTAATCGCCTCTTCATTGGTTGCAGATGCCTGAACAGAGACATGACGCTCAATATGCGGGTAGCGCTCTGCGGCATACTCAAGCATGGCGAGGTCGGCGAGGATCAGCGCATCCGCACCCAGTTGCGCCGCCATATCTACGGCACGTTGCCAGCGCGCGTAACCATCCGGATGCGCAAAGGTGTTAATCGCGATGTGCAGCTTACGGCGGTGCTGATGGACAAAACTCACCGCTTCCTGCAATTTTTTCTCGGTAAAATTAAGGCCGGCGAAATGACGGGCGTTGGTATCATCTTTCAGCCCGATGTAGACCGCATCAGCGCCGTTCTCGATGGCCGCCTTAAGCGCCGGGAGGTTTCCGGCAGGGCAGAGCAGCTCCATAATTTATCCTGAACGTTGCGCCGTAAAGGGCGCAGAAATGTTAACGAAGAGGGATTTTAGTTAACCTTGCTGAGACAATTTTTGATTTGAGGCAGTTAAAGTCGTATTGGTGATACCAATAAGAGGTAACAATTTCGTAGCGAATTGTTGATTTATGCCGCTATGTCGTTTATTTGATATGGCAAAATAGCAGGATAATTGAAACAGGGAGTAAAGCTCGTGTTGGATAAACTGCGTTCACGCTTAGTACATTTTGGTCCTTCTCTGATGAGTGTACCGGTTAAACTGACGCCCTTTGCGCTGAAGCGCCAGGTTCTGGAGCAGGTCCTGAGCTGGCAGTTTAGTCAGGCGCTGGCCGATGGGGAGCTGGAGTTTCTCGACGGTCGCTGGCTGAGCATTCATGTGCGTGACATTGGCCTTAAATGGTATACCTCTGTTGAGAACGATAAACTTATCGTCAGCCAGAATGCAGAGGCGGATGTGAGTTTTAGCGCGGATGCCAGCGATCTCCTGATGATCGCGGCGCGTAAGCAGGATCCGGATACACTGTTCTTCCAGCGTCGCCTGGTGATTGAAGGTGATACAGAATTAGGGCTGTATGTAAAAAATCTGATGGACGCCATCGAACTGGATCAGATGCCTAAAGCGTTGCGCGTCATGCTGATGCAGTTGGCGGATTTTGTTGAGGCGGGAATGAAAACGTCGCCAGAAACCAAACAGACTTCGGTAGGTGAGCCATGCTGATTCGAGTTGAAATTCCCATTGATGCCCCAGGTATTGATGCATTGCTGCGTCGTTCATTTGAGAGCGATGCGGAAGCGAAATTAGTGCACGACCTGCGTGAAGACGGTTTCATAACGCTGGGTCTGGTTGCTACCGATGACGAAGGTCAGGTAGTGGGTTACGTCGCGTTCAGCCCTGTCGATGTCCAGGGCGAAGATCTGCAATGGGTCGGCATGGCGCCGCTCGCGGTGGATGAAAACTACCGTGGGCAGGGTCTGGCGCGTCAGCTGGTCTATGAAGGACTCGATTCCCTGAACGAGTTTGGTTACGCCGCGGTGGTTACGCTGGGCGATCCGGCGCTGTACAGCCGCTTTGGTTTTGAGCTGGCTGCCCATCATGACCTGCGTTGCCGCTGGCCGGGCACCGAAAGCGCGTTCCAGGTTCATCGCCTGGCGGAAGATGCGCTGGAGGGTGTGACGGGCCTTGTGGAATACCACGACTACTTCAATCGTTTTTAAGCGCCGGGGGTTTGCAGGCTGCTCAGTAGTGCCTCAAGCCCTTCGCCTTCAACAAGGCGCTCTTTCTGCCGCTTTGTAAGCTGTTTGACGCGATATTCTAAGCGCAGGGCCAGCGAACGGTCGCCGACCTGAGCCGCAAATGCCAACGTGAGTTCCCCCTTTCCGCGCAGCGCCTTCGCGCCTTTCCCACTTTGATGCTGCTTATAGCGGCGCTGCACATCGGTGGTTATTCCGGTGTATAAGGCGTTGTCCGCAGTACGGATCAGGTACAGATACCAGGGTGTCATTGTCACCATCGACGTGATAATTTTCAGGTCTACAGTATAAAAGAGAACAGAAATGGAAACACTGACTGCGGTGACCCGCTGGCTGGCAAAGCAGCACGTCGTGACCTGGTGTGTACATCATGACGGTGAATTATGGTGCGCCAATGCGTTTTACCTGTTTGATGCGCAGAAGATGGTGTTCTATGTGCTGACCGAAGAGAAAACGCGCCATGCGCAGATGTCCGGGCCGCGCGCGCCGATAGCCGGAACGGTAAATGGTCAGCCCAAAACGGTCGCCCTGATTCGTGGCGTACAGTTTAAAGGGGAAATCCGGCGTCTTGAAGGGCAGGAGAGTGAAGCCGCGCGTAACGCCTACAACCGCCGTTTCGCGGTCGCCAGAATGCTGCCTGCGCCCGTGTGGGAGATTCGACTGGATGAAGTCAAATTCACGGACAACACGCTGGGTTTTGGTAAAAAAATGCACTGGCAACGTGATCTATAGTTAATAGAGTGATTAAAGAGTCAGGGGAAGATTAGCGATGAGTCAGGTGTTAATAACAGGCGCAACGGGGCTGGTAGGCGGAAATTTGCTGCGTATGCTGCTCAATGAACCCCGGGTCAATGCCATCACGGCGCCGACGCGTCGACCGCTGGCTGATACGGCTGGCGTCTATAATCCCTATGATCCGCAGCTAACCGATGCGCTGGCGCAGGTCACCGATCCGGTAGATATTGTCTTTTGTTGTCTGGGAACCACTCGGCGAGAAGCGGGTAGCAAAGAAGCGTTTATCCATGCTGACTATACGCTGGTGGTGGACACGGCCCTGACGGGGCGTCGGTTGGGCGCTCAGCATATGCTGGTGGTCAGTTCGATGGGTGCCAATGCCAATTCACCGTTTTTTTATAACCGGGTGAAAGGGGAAATGGAGCAGGCGCTGATCGCGCAAAATTGGCCGCGGCTGACGATTGTTCGGCCTTCAATGTTACTCGGAGAGCGGGATAAACAGCGGGAGAATGAGAGGTTTTTAGCGCCGTTATTTCGGCTGCTGCCGGGGAACTGGAAGTCGATTGAGGCGCGTGATGTAGCCCGGGCTATGCTGGCGGAGGCACTGGCGCCTGGACATGAAGGCGTTTCGATCCTGACCTCTTCCGAACTGCGCGAAAGAGCCAAATAAAATGCCGGAGAGGACGCTCTGGCGTCCCCATCCGGCATTTGTAGCAGTCTTACTTAATAAACGTAAAAGCCGTTGTGACGCGTTTCACGCCGCTTACCCGGCTGGCGATGTCTGCCGCAGCCTTCGCTTCACGTTCAGTCACCAGACCCAACAGGAACACTTCCCCGTTTTCGGTGGTGACTTTCACGTTAGAGGATTTCACCTGATCGCTGGTCAGCAACTGGGAACGTACTTTAGTGGTTATCCAGGTATCGTTAGACGCATCGCCCAGGCCGATTGGCTGACCCTGACGGATCTCATTAAAGACCTCAGTGGTACCTTCTACACCCATCGCAATCTGTTTTGCCCGCGCAGACAGTTCGCTATTTGGCGACTGACCGACCAGCAGCACTTTACCCTGATACGCGCTCACGTTGATACGCGCCTCTTTCTTGATCTGGGCATCTTTCGACAACGCGGTATTGACGCGTAATTCCAGGGTTCCGTCATCTACCTGGGTGCCTACACTGCGAGGATCCGTCGCGGCTTTGGTGCCGACAGCAGCAGTTCCGACAACGGCGGCAGCGACACAGCCTTGCAGCAGCAGGGCAGCGATAATCACAGCAAGCGGCGAAAATGCCTTCATGTGTACTCCTTAATCATCCTGGTGAGGGAAAAGCGTGTTATCGATGAGATCGCAAAGGCAGTTGACCGTCAGCATATGCATTTCCTGAACGCGGGCGCTGTGGTGTGAAGGGATACGGATTTCAACATCCTGCGGCCCCAGTAACCCGGCCAGCTCCCCTCCGTCATACCCGGTCAGTGCGACAATTGTCATGTCGCGTGTCACGGCGGCTTCAACGGCTTTTACGATATCGCGGCTATTACCACGCGTAGAGATTGCCAGCAGAACATCACCTGCATGTCCCAGCGCACGGACTTGTTTTGCATAAACTTCGTCGTGCAGGCGATCGTTGGCAATCGCAGTTAAGACCACATTATCAGTATTTAGTGCAATCGCAGGTAAACTTGGGCGCTCTGTTTCAAAACGATTGATCATGCTGGCAGCAAAATGCTGTGCGTTGGCAGCGGACGTCCCATTACCACAACAGAGAATTTTGTTGCCATTGAGCAGGGACTGAACCAGCGTCATGGCTGCACGGGAGATCGCATCCGGAAGTGCTTCAGCCGCAGCTATCTGAGTTTGAATGCTTTCTGTAAAGCAGACTTTAATTCTATCTAACACGCTAATCCTTAAGAACCAGGCTCTGAATCTTCAACTATGAGCGGTCGTTGAACGCGTCCTTAAACCACTCAACATCATTTCCGGTGAAGGCTAACACATCGAACCGGCAATCCACAGTATCAAAACTTCCATTGTGGCGCGCAAGCCACAAGCGGGCAGTCTGTAATAATTTGTGTTGTTTGCTCCGGGTCACACTCGCCGCTGCACCGCCAAACTGGGCTGAGCGCCGATAGCGAACCTCAACAAATACGGTGGTGTTGCCTTCACGCATTATCAGGTCGATTTCGCCGCCACGCTCATGCACGTTGGCGGCGATAAAATGCAGTCCCTTGCTCTGCAGCCAGTCACGCGCGGTGGATTCCCACGCGTCACCGGTCTGTTTACTCGTTAACTGGCGGGGACGACTTGTCCTTGCTGGTATTTGAGCCATGATAACTTCCTGTTAATCACACAATCCTGCGTTGCGGTTAAGGCTCCGGTGTTGCCGTTAATTTCGAAACCCTGCACCTGACGCATCTGCGAGAAGTGGTTGGCAAGCGACCAGGCATCGACGCCCATCGCGTACATACGTGCCAGCGAGTAGTCGTTACGAACCGCGCCCAGCGCCTGCTGCATGAGAGGGGCGTTAGCGCCTGCCAGCATCGGAATTTCGCTGTACTGCAAGCCTTCCATCTCCAGACGGAAATCCGGGCCGGCAGTTCCCTGCGCGCTACGGGAGCTGGCGTACAGCGTGGCACCGCTCTGGCTACCGTTGCGCATGGCGATCATCGGCTTTATAAATGCAATTTCTTCCGGCGTTGCCAGAATATATACGGCATCAACACGACCGCTGCCGCCGGTGATTTGCGCATCGGTAGGTGCTGCCGGGATGGTCAGACCGCCAATCGTCACGCCAGGCTGCGCGGGTACAGAAGAGGCCACCGGGCTACCCGTCAGGGAAATCCCCGAGCCGCCGTTGACGCCCATTTTCAGCTCAGCGGTGGAGCCGAACTTCTGCTGCAGCACCACGCCGCCACCCAGTTTTTGCCACTCCTGTGCAAAGGCGTTGGCAACGCGATCGCCTAACGAACTCCGCGGGATCAACAACAGCGGCGTCTGTTTTCCTTGATCGCGAATGTGGCGTGCTGCGTCGCGCGCTTCATCTTCTGGCGACAGAGCGAAGTAGCAGACGTTCGGCAGGTTTTTCACCGACTCCGGCTGATTAAGCGCCAGGACGTTTAATGGCGTGTTGCTTTTCATCAGCTCTTCAACATTGTTCTTCAACAGTGGGCCAACCACGATGCTGGCGCCATCCTGCTGAACCTGAGTCAGGATCTGATTCAGCGGTTGTGATGACGTGTCGTAGATTTTCAGCTCCGCGGACGGATTCGCTGGTGCGCTGGCGGTTGTTGGCTGCGCAGGCGCTGTTGGTTGTGGGGCTGTAGCTTCTGGCTGTGCTGGCGTCTCGTTGGTCAGATCGCTTACTGACGCCTGAGCCGGGCTGGCAACACCGTCAGTCGTTTGCGGCTGTTCCGTGGTCGTCGCAGCCGCTGTATCCGCAGCAGGCGCGGCAACAGCAGGGTCCGCTACGGGTTGAGTACCCATATTTTTCGCAGCTTCAAAGCCTTGCTGAATAGTACGGCCAAATACAGCGGCCTGACCGTTCAGCGGCAGCAGCAGAGCAATTTTGCTGGTGGAAGCGGGTTTAAAGCTCTGCACGTTAACCAACTGCGTTGGCAACAGTTTTGCCCCCGGGTTTTGTGGATAACGTTTCTGCCAGTCAGCAATACCGGCTTTCATCATGTCTGGATCGTTACGGTTATCGAACCAGACGCGCTGGAGATCTAACCAGCCTTGCAGCACGTTTTCATCCGCATTGATGACCAGCGTCTGCGCTTGCTCCTGGGTCATGGATGACAGAGCCTGCCAGGTGGCATCCATGTTTTTCTGCTTAGCGTTCGCGGCCAGCAGCGGTTCCTGGGCGATCAGGGCGCGCAGTAAAGTCAGCGATGGACGACCCTGGTTGACGTCGATTTGCGCCTGCCAGTATCTCGCCTGCTGGTTTTGATCAAAATCGGCGGGGGTTAGCTTATCCAGCAGGGCCTGTGCGCCAGCGACATCTTTCTGCGCGAGCTTAATTTCGACGGCCAGCAGTGACTGCTCACGACGCTGGGTATCGCTTAGCTTCTGTGGTAGCTGGTTGAACAGCTCGAAAGCCTGCTGGCTCTTGCCTTCTTTCAGCAGTGCACGAATGGCGAGTAATTGCCAGTTGGTCTTGCTATCATCTGAGCTTTGCTGCATTTGTTGCAGATAAAAGCCGGAATCAGCCTGCGCAGTGCCCTGCATATGGGCTGCACTCTGGTCTGGTGCCTGGGTGCCACAGCCTGCAAAAATCAGTGCAGCCAGAATGACTGGTAGCGCGCGTGCGGCTTTCAAACGAGAAAATGTTGAGGGTACCATACTGTATCCAGTGATATTTTTTTACTCAATGCTCAATATTAAATCGGCAATACGGACGACACAATGAAACAACACGAATCGGCGGATAATTCTCAAGGCCAACTCTTTATTGTACCTACTCCTATAGGAAATTTGGCTGATATTACCCAACGAGCGCTCGAAGTTTTACAAGCCGTTGATTTGATTGCCGCTGAAGACACTCGTCATACAGGACTCTTGTTACAACACTTCGCGATTAACGCGCGTTTGTTCGCTTTACATGATCACAACGAGCAACAAAAGGCCGAAACGCTGGTGGCGAAGCTTAAAGAAGGGCAAAACATTGCGCTGGTTTCCGATGCCGGAACGCCGCTGATTAACGATCCTGGCTACCATCTGGTACGGACCTGTCGCGAAGCAGGGATCCGCGTTGTTCCCCTGCCAGGCCCTTGCGCGGCGATTGCTGCCCTGAGCGCTGCAGGTCTGCCTTCAGACCGCTTTTGCTATGAAGGTTTTCTGCCTGCCAAATCGAAAGGGCGTCGTGATGCGATGAAAGCCATTGAGGCTGAACCGCGTACGCTTATTTTTTATGAATCCACCCACCGCCTGCTTGATAGCCTGGAAGATATGGTTGCCGTCTGGGGCGAATCCCGCTACGTGGTGTTGGCGCGTGAGTTGACCAAAACCTGGGAAACCATTCACGGTGCGCCGGTCGGCGAACTGCTGGCGTGGGTCAAGGAAGATGAAAATCGTCGTAAAGGCGAAATGGTGCTGATTGTCGAAGGACACAAAGCGCAAGAAGACGACCTTCCGGCTGATGCGCTGCGTACGTTGGCCTTATTGCAGGCAGAACTGCCGCTGAAAAAGGCCGCCGCACTGGCCGCTGAGATCCACGGCGTGAAGAAGAATGCGCTGTATAAGTACGCGCTGGAACAGCAGGGGGAGTAACAGTGAGCACCTACCAACCACCTTTCGTCATCACTCCATTGATCCTCAATCAAGTCATTGAAATTGGGGAGTTGATGGGGAATTGGGCGGCGATGGCTGGTAGGGCATCTCCTCTTTTGCGCAAAGAGAATCGTATTCGCACTATTCAGGCCTCTTTAGCGATTGAGCATAATTCGTTGACTACGGAACAAGTCACCGCTCTGATGGAGGGGAAACGTATTCTGGCTCCGGCTAAAGATATACAGGAAGTCAGAAATGCGATTCTGGCCTATGAAAAAATGTCAGAGTGGAAAAGTGAAAGACTCTCCGATCTTTTACAGGCACATCAAATCCTGATGATGGGGCTTGTCGATAACCCGGGTCAATTGCGAACCGGCAATGTCGGTGTTTACAGGGAGAAACAGCTTATCCATATGGCCCCACCGGCGTCACAAGTTCTTCGATTGATGAATGACCTACTGGGCTGGTTAAAAACGACAGAGCTCCACCCACTGATTGCTGGTGCTATTTTCCATTATGAATTTGAATTCATTCATCCTTTTGCCGACGGCAATGGACGGATGGGCCGGTTGTGGCAGACATTAATCCTCCGTGAGTGGCGATCGGAATTGGCGTGGTTACCAGTAGAGACACTGATCCACTACCAACAGGATCGCTACTACCAGGTGTTAGGGCAGTGCGATCGGCAAAGTAGCTGCACGCCATTTATAGAATTTATCCTTGAAAACATCATCTCTGCTTTGCAAGAGGGATTGGGGAAATCATCAGCCCTGTCGGAAGAAATGTCGGAAGAAATGTCGGAAGAAATGTCGGAAGAAATGTCGCCTGATTTACTGGATATTGAAAAACGCATACTACAAATCTTGTCGAATCAGCCAGGCAGATCCGCCAAAAGTATCGCTGATGAGTGTGAAATCTCAGCCCGAACTGTAGAACGCTATCTGAAAGCGTTGCAGCTAAAAGGCAAACTGCAACGCGTTGGCGCGACGAAAGGGGGGCTATGGAGGGTAATTTAAACGACCAGCAGTTCAACCCCTGTTTTGGCCAGCGCTGATTTATCCTGTTTGCTGATACTGTCGTCGGTTATTACGCAGTTAATCTTCTCCATTGGAAGTACCTGATTAAAACCTCGTCGGTTAAATTTTGTTGCATCCAGTACGGCAATAACCTTATGTGCCGCAGCAGCCATCACGCTACTAATCGAATAGCCTTCGTTGAATGTCGTTATACCATTAGTGGCATCAATCCCGTCGGCGCCAACGAACATCAGGTCTGCGCTTATCCCTTGAAGGGAACGTTCAGCGATAGTGCCATGCATTGAATGAGTTTTGTGACGCACCGTGCCGCCGCAGACGACCAGCGTAATGTCTTTGTTTTCCGATAACGTAAACGCAGCGGGCAGGCTATTGGTAATAACTGTGATATTACTTTTTCGGTTTAGCGCCTCAGCGATCAGTAAGGTCGTGCTTCCGCTATCCAGAATCACGGTCATTCCTTCCTCGACCATTGCCGTTGCAGCCTGAGCGATCCGCTTTTTGGGATCGCTGGCAAGCTGATACCGGTCTTCTAATAATACTTCCTGATTGTCACCTTCAGCCAGATGGCTTCCTGGTTTTGCCGCACCGCCATGAAAACGGGTGACCAGACCCTTCTCTTCTAATAACCGCAGGTCGGCGCGAATGGTTACTTCAGAAATACCAAAGGTATTCGAAAGATCCATTACCAGTACGCTACCTTGCGTATTAATCAGGTCGACAATTTTATTCCTTCTCTCAAATGAGTTCATATTGATTTGCCTGATAATTTGACTGCCACTAGTTTAATCGAAGGATTGCGAAAGGTGAACGCTAAATTTCGAAAGTAAATGTGAGCCAGCGCAGGTTGCTGGCTCGTTGGGTCAGGAGAGTTTGAGCAGAATT
Source organism: Citrobacter sp. RHBSTW-00017 (assembly GCF_013797615.1). Lineage (NCBI taxonomy): Bacteria > Pseudomonadati > Pseudomonadota > Gammaproteobacteria > Enterobacterales > Enterobacteriaceae > Citrobacter > Citrobacter sp. RHBSTW-00017. Next base: position 596,397 of record NZ_CP056899.1, read on the forward strand.
TTCCCCTGCATCGGCGCGCCATTGAGTGACTTGACGGCGCTGGCAAAGCTCTCGGCATCACCACTGTAGGCAATCAACGGCTCAAGCTGTAAGCGTTTCTCCGTGAGTAAACGGGCAGCGGTTTCCCACTCTTCTCCAGGCCATGGGCTGGAATAGTTCATCCAACTGCCAAGGATGGTTAATTCTTTACGCAATATTTGCCCAAAAACACCTGAAGCTAGCGCCAGATCGTGATGCAGCGTACCGACTAATGCCAGTTGAGCGCGAGGTCCGGCAATTTCGATCGACAGAGTAACAGTTTGTGGGGTTCCCGCAGTCTCCAGGATGAGTTGGTCAAATTGAATGTTCTCCAGACCGGAGTGGATCTCGGTCGCACTCATCTCCCGACTGTTAAATACATAGGTTGCACCCAGTTCTTTTGCTAACGCCAGCTTCTGCGGGTTGATATCAATCGCCGTGATGCTTTTTGCGCCGAGTTCGCGAGCACATTGCATTGCCAGTAAACCGATAGTACCTGCACCAACGATGATCACGTTTTTGCCTTCGCATCCCTGAGCGAGGTGAAAAGCATGCAGGCCAACGGTAATGGGCTCAATGAATGCGCCATCATCAATCGGCATTTCTGAAGGCAGGCGGAACAGGTTGGCGCGTTTTACCACCACATATTCTGCATTGCCGCCTTCGCTGCGCGATCCGACAAACTGATATTGCTTACACAATGAGAAATATCCACGCTCACACTGAGGACAGTGGAAGCAGGGGAGCAGCGGTACGCAAGCAACGGCATCTCCGGGTTGTAGATCGGTTACGCCCGCGCCGTAAGACTCAACATAGCCACTGAACTCATGCCCAAGTGTGATTGGATAATAGTGAGCACCATGATTGAAAACTCGGGGAATATCTGAGCCGCAAAGCCCTGAACTGACCACCTTGACCAGTACATCTTCATCAGTTTGTAGTTGTGGTATGGGACGTTCTTCAACGCGTACGTCGCCCTCAGCGTGAATAACCACTGATTTCATAAGTGTCTCCAGAAAAGTGAAGGGGAGCAAATGCTCCCCAGAAATTAAGATGCGGTCTGGCTTTCTGTTATGGCTGCCGCTTTTTCAGCCGCCACGAAATTACGCGCCCGACGCCAGGTCAGCAGTACACCCAACAGGTAAATAGCACCGATAATGATGAAACCCACCACGTTCTGCCAGGTGAAGAGCTGGATTAGCAGCCAGGTGATTGGGGAACCGCCCTGGTCCATTGAAGCCACCATGCCACCAGCTTTCAATGCGCCCGCATTGGCGGCTAGCTGGGTATGTAAACCAATGGTTTGCGTGGCTATCCACAGGGTGATACCCATGATGATGACGCCGGAGATCAGCGTGCGGAAAAGGTTTCCCTGATGAACGGCTACCGCCATGGCGACAAAGAAACCAATGGTCGCGAGATCGCCGAATGGCAGAACCTGGTTTCCTGGTACCAGAACGGCAATCAGAATGGTCAGCGGGATAAAGATAAGACTGGCGGAAACCACTGACGTATGGCCGAGCAGTAGCGCAGGATCCAGGCCAATCAAGAACTCTTGTCCACCAAATTTTGCCTGCAGGCGCTTGCGAGCATGCTTTGCAATGGGAGTGAGTCCATCCATAATCGGTTTAATGACGCGCGGCATGAGCAACATAACGGCAGCTGTTTTCACCGCCAGTTGGAGCACTGCTTTAACGTCATACCCTGCCAGCATGCCGATCACTAACCCCATCACAAAACCGACGGTCACGGGCTCGCCGAAGGGGCCGAAGCGTTTTTGTACATCGTCCGCACTGAAATGAATGCGGTTCAGACCCGGGATTTTTTCAATGATCGTATCAACCAGGACCGCTATCGGGCCCAGATATGCCGAGGAACCATGTGGAATGGCGATGCCTTCCAGACCAAAAAAGTCGCGCGTGTCTTTGGCAAACCAGTCGCCCAGTTTGTAGACGAAGGCGGCATGAACAACCACACCGAGGATGCCCAACCAGTATGAACCGGTCGCCAGATGCAACATGGCGCCGGTAAACGTCATATGCCAGATATTCCAGATGTCGACATTCACCACGCGGGTCATGCGGGTAACCAGCATCAGGATATTCACCCCAATGGCGACAGGAATCGCAATTAACGCAATTTGTGAAGCCCAGGTCATCGGTGATGAACCAGGCCAGCCGACATCGATGACGTGCAGGTTGATTTGAAACTGTTCTGCCATTGCTTTTGCGGCAGGTCCAATAGAGTCCAGCATCAGGCCGATTACCAGGCCGATGCCGACAAACCCAATCCCGATATGCAGACCAGATTTAAAACAATCCCCGAGCTTCATTCCCAGCAATTTTGAGAAGATGATGATCACCAACGGCAGCATAACCGTTGGACCTAAATCGAGGATATAACGCATTATTTCGCTAAACATGGCGTTACCCCACGAGGATGGTCAGGATTTTTTGCTGCAATGCTTCGATACCCACGCCTGAGACAAAAGGCATGCCGTGAACCACCGGGATATCGCCAAATGTACGGTCAACGCGAGCCGTGGTACAAATGAGGTCTGCGCCGTCCATATAGGTTTCGATTTCTGTTACACGACACTGAACCAGGTCGAGTTGTATATTGTTGGCTTCACAGAGTTCTTTAATTTCTTCCGCAGCCATTGTTGAAGTTGCTACAGCACCGCCACAGGCCACAATTACTTTACGTTTCATAGGGTATTCCTTTTATTATCAGTTTGTTATCAAATCTGAGCGCAGAGCTCAGACTCAAGGATTTTTTCCCGAAAGAGCATTGCCAGTTCTGCATCGGGCGCATTCAGTAATGCTTCAATGGTGTTCGGGTTTTGTAGCTCACTAAACAGACGACGCAGGAGCTTCAGTTGTGCCGTCGGGTTCTCAACGATTAAGGCGATAATTAAAGAGACGGCGATCTCTTCATCATCATCCGCTTGTTGAAAGTTGACCGGTGTATCCGGGCGAATCAGATAGATAGCAGGAGATTTAGCATGGACAGCTTCACAATGTGGAATCGCAACGGCATGACGTTCCAGCGCTATTCCAGTTGGAAAGGTTGCTTCACGCTCAATCAGGGCCTGCGGGTAACTTTCGTGCACGACCCCTTTGGCCAGCATCTCCTCCCCAATATGTGTCAGCGCATGCTGACACGAGCTAAAGTTGATTCCTGTTCGGACAAAAAGTTGGCTCATATATTCTCCTGATTTCAGGCAAGTGCTGGTGCGCAACCAAAGCGATAGGCGCGCAGAACGTCCTGAATTTTGTCGATAATCAGATTGTGTGGCGTCGCGGTTAACGTTCCTTCAGACAGACGCTCAAATTGCACGGGCATAAATTGGCTAATTAGCCCCAGTGGTAAAGCGACGTCATTAAGATTGGTTATTAATTTCTCTACGCTTTGACGAATGCGGGGATGCGGCCAGTAGTAACGAATACGGTCGGAGAGACTGAAGTGAATATCAACCATCGCCTGACTCCAGGTTGGGCGATAGTATTTTTTCCAGTAGTCCGGTTCATTCAACATAACTTCGTCAATCACTTCCAATACCCGGCTTCTTTGCTCCGGAGATACCAGTTCATTTTCCATTTGCGCAAGGGCAAAAATAGCTTCACGCAGAGCGAAGGTGAGTGCTGGACCTACTTTCAAAATCGCATAGTGATCGCGTACCAGCGCACGGTATGCCTGGCGGGTTTGATAATCGGTAGAATGCGCTTCGTAGACCATTGGGGTCTCTTTGATCCAGGCGGAAAGCGCTTTTGCAGCTTGTGGCTGATAGTGAATAATTTGAGTGTGATCGAATTCGACGCCGGGCTGGACCACAATGGCGATTACGCGCGTTAACGCTTCTTCAAGCCCTAATGCACTGAAGGCAACCTGATGGGTTTCCAGTGTCCGGGCGGCATCTTCTTCGCGTGTGACATGAACGGTACCGATGGTGGTGGCTTCTCCACCAGGTACGGGAACTTCAGTGCCAATCACGTAAGTCAGTTGGCGTTTCTGTTCTTCGGTTGCTGTTGATTCTGCTGCCTGGCAAAGTATGGCTGCTCGCTGAGCAACAACCATCGGGTCTAGCGGTGTCGGATCGTCAGCGCAGGACATTGAAGCATCAAGATGGATTTTGCTGAATCCTGCGGCGACGTAAGCTTTAATCAAGGCTACGGATTTCTCCATCGCTTCTGCCGCTACTTCATTTTGCCAGCAGTTAGGGCCGAGGTGATCGCCCCCCAGGATCAGTCTTTCTCGAGGGAAGCCAATTTCTTGTGCGATGCCATAGACAAAATCACGGAAATCGGCGGGTTTCATCCCGGTATAGCCACCAAACTGATTAACCTGATTAGACGTTGCTTCGATCAGAACTTTACTGTCCGTATTGAGATCAAAGCGTAATGCGGATTCAATGACCAACGGATGTGCTGAACAAACAGAACAAATACCTAAATGTTCACCTGCTTTATGACGAGAGATTATTTCTTTCACTTCTATCTCCGATATCTTTTGTTTATCTTCATAATATTTTTGGATTGAAGGCAAAGGGTAAAAGCAGCTTTCGTGATCCAGCTTTAAAACAGACCTTTGCCAGAATTCATACAATTCATATTAATCAGTTACTTATAGTTTCCCTTCGCAACCGCAGTCCGCAATGACTTTACGTACCACTTCTTTCATGGCGGCTTTTGCTGGCATCATGTAATGCCGTGGGTCATTCGCATTGGTATGTGTACTCAGATAGGTTTTGAGTGCGCCAGAAAAGGCGATTTTGAGTTCGGTAGCGACGTTGACTTTGCAGATCCCTAAAGAGATGGCGCGCTTAATATCATGTGCTGGCAGGCCGGATGCGCCATGTAGAACCAGTGGAATATCAACGGACTGACGAATTTCTGTTAGCCGTTCAAAATCCAGTTTAGGTTCAGTGCTATACAGTCCATGAGCCGTGCCAATCGCGACCGCCAGTGAGTCGATACCGGTTTTTTCCACGAACTCCCGAGCCTGTTCTGGGTGGGTATAAAGCGCATCTTTTCCGTCCACGATTAGGTCATCTTCTTGTCCACCCAACCGTCCCAGCTCAGCTTCAACGCTAACGTCATAGCGATGGCAGTAATCTGTTACGTGTTTAACTAACGCAATGTTGTCGACAAACGGCAGATGGGAACCATCGATCATGACGGAGCGAATACCTGTAGCGACTTTCTCTTCAATATCGGTGGCGCTTTCATGGTGATCGAGATGGATGGCGAGAGGATGGTTCCAGCATCTTGCCAGTTCACTGGCGATTGCAACGATATTACCGACACCGGCATAGCTAAAAGTGCCAGGCGTGCCGGCGACGATCAACGGAGAGCGTAGTTCGGCTGCTGTTTCCACGACAACCTGTAAGGTCTCCAGGTTGTGAATGTTAAACGCCGGTACGGCATAGCCTTCTCGCTGTGCCTTCTTCAGCATCATTTTGCTTGAGATGATAAACATACTTCCTCCGAAGTCTTTCGATTGCTTTCTTCGAAATAAAGTATAGGGTTTCGTAACGTTTTTTTGTGATTTTGATCTGATAAATGAAAGTTTCGAAAGAAAAGGGAGGGTTGCGAAAGTATATGGCAAAAAAAAGCATGCCCGAAGGCATGCTCATGAAGAAAAAACGTGGATAATCAGGTCACTGGCGCCGGGTTAAACACCGCCAGTTGGTTATGCAGTCCCCATTGATCCGAGAAGGTTTTCTTACGCCCGCTGGCGACGTCGAGAATAAACTCGAACAGTTTCAGACCCACGTCTTCAATGGTTTCTTCCCCGGTGGCGATGGTGCCTGCGTTGATGTCCATCAGGTCAAACCAACGGTTGGCCAGCTCGGTACGGGTCGCCATTTTTATCACCGGCACGGCCATCAGGCCGTACGGCGTACCGCGACCGGTGGTGAACACCTGCACGGTGATCCCGGAAGCGACCTGCTGCGTACCGCAGACAAAATCACTGGCGGGTGTAGCCGCGTAAATCAGGCCGCGTTTGGTTGGGCGTTGGCCCGGCGACAAGACTTCGACAATCGCGCTCTTGCCAGACTTGGCAATAGAACCCAGCGCTTTTTCCACCACGTTTGCCAGACCGCCTTTCTTGTTGCCTGGAGAAGGGTTGGCGCTGCGATCCGTTTTGCCCATATCAAGGTAGTTATCGTACCAGGCCATCTCTTCAAGCAGGCGTTTACCTACTTCTTCGTTAATCGCACGTGGGGTCAGAAGATGGATGGCATCGCGCACTTCGGTAACCTCAGAGAACATTACGGTGGCGCCGCAGCGTACTAACAGGTCGGAGGCATAACCGACCGCCGGGTTGGCCGTCACGCCTGAAAACGCATCGCTGCCGCCGCACTGCATGCCGACCACCAGTTCTGACGCCGGGCAGGTTTCACGCTGGCGTTGATTGAGTTTTGCCAGATGGCGTTCGGCCACCTGCAAAATATCGGCAACCATCGATTGAAAGCCAACGTGTTTTTCATCCTGCAGGCTGACGATGCTGGCGCTGTCGACCGGAATACTTTTCACATCGTGCGTGCCTTCCAGCAGGCGCTCTGGCTGCAGTTTTTCGCAGCCGAGGCCAATGACCATCACTTCACCGCCAAAGTTCGGGTTTAGCGCAATATTGTGAATGGTACGAATCGGCACGATGGCGGCTGGGGCATTAATCGCCACGCCGCAGCCGTACAGATGATTGAGTCCGACCACGCCGTCAACGTTCGGGTATTTGGGCAGCAGATCGCGCTCAATGATTTTCACCACATAATCCACCACGCCCGCCACGCAGTGCACGCTGGTGGAAATACCGAGCAGATTCTTGGTGCCGACACTACCGTCCGCATTGCGATAACCTTCGAAGGTGTAACCCTCAAGAGGCGGCAGCGGCTCTGGCACTTTGGTTGCCAGCGGCAGCGTCTCCAGCGGCGGGGCCTTGGGTAGCTCAACCATTGATTCATCAATCCAGCTGCCGCGTGGGATATCGCGAACGGCATAGCCTATCACTTCGCCATAACGCACGATTTCGCCGCGAACAGGAATATCCAAGAGCGCCACTTTATGTCCCTGGGGAATATGTTCAATGAGTTCCAGTCCGTCTGGAAAACGCGTCCCAGCTTTCAGACCATTGTCATTGACAATTATCGCCACATTATCTGTTTCGTGAACTTTAATATAAAACGCCGTTGGCGATTCTTGTCTGATTTCGATGTCGGCCATTGTCCAGTATTCTCCAACAAGATGGTGATAATAGTTTGGATATTTATATTTTGAATCTAATTATAAGTAATAAAGATTCGGTATCGTGAAATAAGAATGTCAGGAGTTTATCGCCAAGAATGTGATGATGATCACTTAAACTCAGCAAGGCCGCCCCACCAGGGGTAGCAATACGTAAATGTGTGCATTAGCGCCCATGTATGTGTGCATATGCCCAAAACATTATTTTAATAACGCATGTTTAATGAGCACTTGCACAATGATTAACGTGGCGCTGCTGATTATACTAAATCACGGTTTCATAACGTCTGATAAATTATTATGCATTCTTATTATCAGTAATTTATCACCAGGAATATCTACCCAATAATAATAAAAATTTAATGTACCCGAGGTAATTAGAATGATTCTGGATACAGTTGTCGAGAAAAAGAAAGGCACGCACACCCGTTACTTAATATTGCTGATAATATTTATCGTTACAGCCGTTAACTATGCGGACCGTGCAACGCTGTCAATTGCCGGCACGGAAGTGGCGAAAGAGTTACAGCTCAGTGCCATCTCTATGGGGTACATTTTCTCCGCTTTCGGCTGGGCTTACCTGTTAATGCAAATCCCCGGCGGCTGGCTGCTGGATAAGTTCGGTTCAAAGAAAGTCTACACCTACAGCCTGTTCTTCTGGTCGCTGTTTACCTTCCTGCAGGGCTTTGTCGACATGTTCCCGCTGGCCTGGGCGGGTATTTCAATGTTCATCATGCGCTTTATGCTGGGCTTCTCGGAAGCGCCGTCCTTCCCGGCGAATGCCCGGATCGTGGCGGCCTGGTTCCCGACGAAAGAGCGCGGTACGGCGTCCGCAATTTTTAACTCCGCACAGTATTTCTCTCTGGCGCTGTTTTCGCCGCTGCTGGGCTGGCTGACCTTCGCCTGGGGCTGGGAACATGTCTTTACCGTGATGGGCGTGATTGGTTTTGTGCTCACCGGGCTGTGGGTAAAGTTTATTCATAACCCAACCGATCACCCGCGTATGTCGCAAGAAGAGCTGAAGTTTATCTCTGAAAACGGCGCGGTCGTGGATATGGACCATAAAAAGCCGGGTGATGTGAAGTCAGGCGGTCCTAAATTGCATTATATCAAGCAGTTGCTCACTAACCGTATGATGCTCGGCGTGTTCTTCGGACAGTATTTTATCAACACAATTACCTGGTTTTTCCTCACCTGGTTCCCGATTTACCTGGTACAGGAAAAAGGCATGTCGATCCTGAAAGTGGGCCTGGTGGCTTCGATTCCTGCGCTGTGCGGATTTGCCGGTGGCGTACTCGGCGGCGTGTTCTCTGATTATCTGATTAAACGTGGCTTCAGCATCACTCTGGCACGTAAGCTGCCGATTGTGCTCGGAATGCTGCTCGCCTCGACCATTATTCTGTGTAACTACACCGATAACACCACCCTGGTGGTGGCGCTGATGGCGCTGGCGTTCTTCGGTAAAGGCTTCGGGGCGCTGGGGTGGCCGGTGATTTCCGATACTGCGCCGAAAGAGATTGTCGGTCTGTGCGGTGGGGTATTTAACGTATTTGGCAATGTGGCTTCCATCGTCACCCCGCTGGTGATTGGGTATCTGGTGAGCGAGCTGCACTCATTTAATGCTGCGCTGATGTTTGTAGGGTGCTCGGCGCTGATGGCAATGGTTTGCTACCTGTTTATTGTCGGTGACATTAAACGTATGGAATTGCAGAAATAAACAAAGGTGTAAGCGATGAATAACACGATTTTTCCGAATAAGTTTAAAGCGGCTCTCGCGGCGCAACAGATTCAGATTGGCTGCTGGTCTGCATTAGCCAGCCCAATCAGTACCGAAGTTTTAGGCCTGGCGGGTTTTGACTGGCTGGTGCTGGACGGCGAACACGCGCCGAACGACATATCGACGTTTATCCCGCAATTGATGGCGCTGAAAGGCAGCACCAGCGCGCCGGTAGTGCGCGTACCGACCAACGAGCCGGTAATTATCAAACGCCTGCTGGATATCGGATTTTACAACTTCCTGATCCCGTTCGTGGAGACGGAAGAAGAGGCGGTGAACGCCGTGGCGTCGACCCGCTATCCGCCGGAAGGTATTCGCGGCGTGTCCGTATCCCATCGCGCCAATATGTTTGGCACCGTACCGGACTACTTTGCGCAGTCGAATAAGAACATCACCATCATCGTGCAGATCGAAAGTCAGCAGGGCGTTGATAACGTTGACGCAATCGCGGCGACAGAAGGTGTCGACGGGGTCTTCGTCGGCCCAAGCGATCTGGCTGCGGCGTTAGGCCACCTCGGCAATGCGTCACATCCTGATGTGCAGAAAGCTATCCAGCACATTTTTGCCCGCGCGAAAGCACACGGCAAACCAAGCGGCATTCTGGCCCCGGTAGAGGCGGATGCGCGTCGTTATCTGGAGTGGGGCGCGACGTTTGTTGCCGTTGGCAGCGATCTTGGCGTGTTCCGTTCAGCCACGCAAAAATTGGCTGATTCTTTTAAGAAATAACCCCCCTCGACAGTAGAGAGAGATAAAGACATGACAATGAAAGTTGGTTTTATTGGCCTCGGTATTATGGGTAAACCAATGAGTAAAAACCTCCTCAAGGCAGGTTACTCGCTGGTGGTTGCTGACCGTAACCCGGAATCCATTGCGGAAGTGATTGCCGCAGGCGCAGAAACCGCCGCCACGGCGAAAGATATTGCCGAGCAGTGCGATGTGATCATCACCATGCTGCCGAATTCTCCGCATGTGAAAGAAGTGGCGCTGGGAGAGGGCGGCATTATTGAAGGGGCGAAACCGGGGACAGTGCTGATCGACATGAGCTCCATCGCGCCGTTAGCCAGCCGTGAAATCAGCGACGCGCTGAAAGCGAAAGGCGTGGATATGCTGGACGCGCCGGTAAGCGGCGGTGAACCGAAAGCTATCGACGGTACTCTGTCGGTGATGGTTGGCGGTGATAAAGCGATTTTTGACAAATATTACGATCTGATGAAGGCGATGGCAGGTTCCGTGGTACATACCGGTGATATCGGCGCGGGTAACGTCACCAAGCTGGCGAATCAGGTGATTGTGGCGCTGAACATTGCGGCGATGTCGGAAGCGCTGACGCTGGCGACCAAAGCGGGCGTAAACCCGGATCTGGTGTATCAGGCGATCCGTGGTGGGCTGGCGGGAAGCACCGTACTGGATGCGAAAGCGCCAATGGTTATGGACAGAAACTTTAAGCCGGGTTTCCGTATCGACCTGCATATTAAAGATCTGGCGAACGCGCTGGATACCTCTCATGGCGTTGGCGCTCAGTTACCGCTGACTGCTGCAGTCATGGAGATGATGCAGGCGCTACGCGCTGATGGGCTGGGCACCGCTGATCATAGCGCACTCGCATGCTACTACGAAAAACTGGCGAAAGTGGAAGTCACTCGCTAAACAAGAAGGGCGCGGATGCGCGCCCTGTATTTCTTGCCTTGCGCGGCACTGTCAGGCTACATAACTATGAAAATCGTAATTGCCCCAGACTCTTATAAAGAAAGCCTTTCTGCCACCGAGGTAGCTCAGGCAATAGAAAAAGGATTTCGGGAAATTTTCCCCGATGCGCAATATGTTTCTGTCCCGGTTGCCGATGGCGGTGAAGGAACGGTCGAAGCCATGATTGCCGCTACGCAGGGGAGTGAACATTCAGCGTGGGTGACAGGGCCGTTGGGCGAAAAAGTGAATGCCTGCTGGGGCATGTCTGGAGATGGTAAAACCGCGTTTATCGAAATGGCGGCAGCCAGCGGTCTAGCGTTAGTTCCTCCTGAAAAGCGTAACCCGTTAGTCACCACGTCGCGTGGCACCGGGGAGTTGATTTTGCAGGCGCTGGATAGCGGTGCGCAGAGCATCATTATTGGTATTGGCGGCAGTGCGACCAACGATGGCGGCGCGGGTATGGTGCAGGCGCTGGGGGCGAAACTCTGCGACGCTAACGGGACAGAGATTGGCAACGGTGGTGGAAGCCTGGAGAGTCTGAACACCATCGATATAACGGGCCTGGATCCGCGCTTAAAAACCTGCTCAATTCGCGTGGCCTGCGATGTGACCAATCCACTTACCGGCGATACTGGCGCTTCGCGCATTTTTGGCCCGCAGAAAGGGGCGACGGAAGAACGCATTATCGAACTGGACCGCAATCTGTCTCACTATGCCGACATCATTAAAAAATCGCTGCGGGTTGATGTGAAAGACGTTCCTGGCTCTGGTGCGGCTGGCGGAATGGGTGCCGCATTAATGGCTTTTTTAGGTGCGGAGCTGCGCAGTGGTATTGAGATTGTGACCCAGGCGCTCAATCTGGAAGAGCATATTCATGACTGTACGCTGGTGGTGACCGGAGAAGGGCGGATTGACAGCCAGAGCATTCACGGCAAAGTGCCGGTGGGTGTGGCGAATGTCGCGAAGAAGTACCACAAGCCGGTAATTGGTATTGGCGGCAGCCTGACGCGCGATGTGGAGGTGGTGCATCAATATGGTATCGATGCGGTGTTTAGCGTATTAACCACCATCAGCACGCTGGAAGAGGCCTTTCGTGGGGCATTTGATAATATTTATCGCGCTTCAAGAAACATCGCCGCCACGTTGGCGATAGGAATGCGCAGTGCGGGGTGACAATGCCCCGCAAACCCTCTATACTGCGCGCCGAAGCTGACCAGACAGTCGCCGCTTCGTCGTCGTCCTCTTCGGGGGAGACGGGCGGAGGGGAGGAAAGTCCGGGCTCCATAGGGCAGGGTGCCAGGTAACGCCTGGGGGGGAAACCCACGACCAGTGCAACAGAGAGCAAACCGCCGATGGCCCACGCAAGTGGGATCAGGTAAGGGTGAAAGGGTGCGGTAAGAGCGCACCGCGCGGCTGGTAACAGTCCGTGGCACGGTAAACTCCACCCGGAGCAAGGCCAAATAGGGGTTCACAAGGTACGGCCCGTACTGAACCCGGGTAGGCTGCTTGAGCCAGTGAGCGATTGCTGGCCTAGATGAATGACTGTCCACGACAGAACCCGGCTTATCGGTCAGCTTCAACTTCTTCTAAAACAATACGTTGGTGTGTCTCAGGCCTTAATAGGTGAAAATGTGACACAGACTGTGATACAAACGAGACATACCAACGGTTGTTCCATCCCGAATATTATTAAGCGTGGCAATCGCTACTGCCTTCATTTCAGGCTATCTACAGGCCGATTCTTTCGCATGTCTTTGGGTAGCGATTCAGCCAACAGAGCAAGATTTATATCTTCTCGCCTCTCTATGTTTATTTCTCTTGTAAAATCGTCCAAGATGGAAGCAACGCTATTAATGGATATAGTGCAGAAAATGAAGAAGTTAGAACAAGACGATATTGATAAGTATTTGCTTGAAATTCAGGCAGGTTTTTATGCCGCAGCGAAAAAAATCCCCTCTACTGTACGTAGTACCTTGCGAAAATCAGGTTCATTGGCCCGTGAAAAACGTATTGCGCTTGATGTTGGATTGCTACTTGATGGAACCTTCAAACAAGATGTTGAGCCGCTATCGACAGATTCAGTTATAGAACAACTTGGTAGCCAGTTTGATCTTACGGGCATGGAGGATGAAATCGATAATGTGGCTTCACAGTATGACCTCCTCTGGAGACACTATTGCGATGCAAATATAGCCTTTATGGATCAGCGACATTCTGATTACCAACAGATTGTTAACTCCATGCGTCCAGACAACCACTATGCGCCTACCGTAGCCGATAAACCTGAAGAATCATTGGCCTCTGGGATTACTTTATCTAAGGCATGGCAGGGATTTCTCGCATTTAAGTCTGATTGGGTGCCTAAGATTCGACAGGGTAATGAGAAATATTATGAAGTGATAGAGATGGTTCTTGGTGCTGATACGTTAGTTACTGAAATCACTCGGCGCGATATTAAACACTTGCTTGAAGTCGTTGAAGGTCTTCCTCGCCAAAACAAGAGGCCATACAACAGGATGACTATCCAGCAATGTTTAGATTTGGATGAAGTTCCAGAAGAAGACTTAGTTTCATCAAAAACGGTCAAAGATTATCTGAAACTTTGTCAGGGGTTATTTTCAACCTACCTGACCAAAGAAGAGGATATTCTTGAATTACCGCCTACAAACAACGTCAAGTATGAAGCAAAAAGTCACAGCTACGGCCATTACAATCGTACAGAAATGAGAAAGATGGTAGAACACTTCGCGACATTAGATGGTTGGAATAAATGGGGTTTTTTGTTGCTAGCGTATACAGGGGCCCGTCGTTCTGAAATCGCAAAACTGAAGGTTTCAGATGTGCGCTTGGACGACGATAGCCAACGGTATTACATCATGATCGGAGATAGTAAGACTGAGGCGGGGATTCGGCAGGTTCCTATCTCAAAACGTTTGATCAATATGGGTTTTTTGGATTATTTGGATAGCAAAAAGGCAGATGCCAACTTGTTCCCAGAAATCACTAATACAAGTCAGGTAACGCGGCTTTTCCATGCGATACGTGAGCAATTGGGTATTGATTATCTTGATGATTATAAAAATAGACGTATTGTGCATAGCTTACGTCACACTTTCGTAACTGAGATTCAGGCAAAGCACACCCTCACACTTGTTCAGCAAACGATAGGTCACGAACATTCAAATCAAGGGCAAACCAAGGTTTATACGGGCAAGATGAAAGTTTCGGATTTGCTTCCAGTTGTTGATAGTGTTGATTGGTTTTAGTGATAGTCATTCTAATTCAATGGGGTTGCTGGACCATAGCCAAGCACTTATCGCTTGTGAAGCATTGAATTAGGCTATAGCAAAAACGGCAAAGTGGCAGAAGCAAACCCGAAAAATACCGCAGATTAAAAATAATCTTTGCACTGCCATGACTTGTGCGCTATTGTTATTTTGGGGTTATCTACATCATGTAAACTTTCTTCGAAAAAATTTTATCCATCTTTTTTATCGTCAAGCTTTGCCTGATGGGGTTTGTGCTACCCGTAACCGCTCCGTTTTACGGTGGTCAGATGGTAATAACTTATACGTGTGTGCGTGTACGCGAGGGTGTTTATATAAATAACTTATGGGGTGTTGTGTCAGAAGAAGGAACTATTCAGTCAATGCTCACACAGGCTACGCCTTACACAACCAAAGTTCATACACACGGGCGTTACAGGGTCATCACAGGTGATGTTTTCATTCGTCATGGTTACGCCTACCCGATCAACGCCACCGACCAGTCTGGTGTTCGCCTTGATATCCTTACCCCTGTGGCAGAACAGCTTGATGCGATACTATCCATCTACAGCCGGGTTTACTTCTCTCGCTTCGATTTACGCTTACCTGAGAATACCCCAATAGACACAGGTAACAGGTGGGTAAGCGACCTGTTTAAAAAACTACGTGAACGCCTGAAGTCTAAATTAAACAGACCTGAGGGATTAGCAGAACCGATCCTCAACTTTGCTTATGGCTGGGTACGGGAGAAAGAGACAGCAAAACAGGTGCATTACCATTGCTGGATTGCTCTCCCGCATCGACAGGTCAGACGCCTTGGGACAACCACAAGCGGCATTGCCGGAAGTATTGTTGAAATCTGGATGGGTCTGACGGGCGGTAAAGCAGCGCTGGTGGAGCTGCCAAAAACAACGGAAAGATATCCGAATCATTACATTATCAAAAGAAATAAGCCGGAAACGCTCGAGGGGCCTTTTCTGTGGGTATCGTATCTGGCGAAAGAGCGTGGGAAGTATCAGACCGGAAATGGGGATCGGGTACACTCAACATCAAAGTTGAGCAATAAAAACCATAATTGCTAAATCCTTCGTGTAACGCTCTCTACGGCCTTCAAATCAGGAAGCAGTACCTTCGCATTACCTACACCACAAAAACTGCTCACGATAGCGCTCATTGCGTTTAACGACGCCTTCTCTCATATGCTACAGCTTAACTTTTAAATATAGCACCCCATCACTATCTTTTCCACGTAGATTTAAGCTGGTGTGCGGCTCCGCTGGATTTACTGTCGCCGGAATATTTCGGATTAATTGACCCGAAAATAGCCATAATTAAGCCTCACGCGCTGGCAGGGCAGCATCTGAATCTGAGTGAAGACAGGTTAAATCTTATGCCTCTTTGATGTTCCAGTTTCGTTTGATAGTCGGGAGGCTTAAATTCAGTTCTAACGCAGCTTTGGACTGACTCAGCCCCTTAGCTCTGGCTTCCTGTACACGCTGAAGGGTATCTGCCGCAACCGGACGGCCTAACTTCTTCCCTTCCTTCCTGGCTCTTACTAAACCCTCTTTTGTGCGTTCAATGATGCGGGATTTTTCGAACTCTGCAAACGCTGAAAACATTTGCAGCATCAGCTTCCCTTCCGCGCTGGAAAGGTTACGCACAGGCAGATCCAGTGAAACAACATCAACCCCTTTATCCACCAGCATCGTAATGGTTTGCTGAACGTCGATGTTGTCCCTTCCCAGGCGGTCCAGTTTCAATACCACAAGCTGATCCCCAGCCTCCAGTTTATGAGTCACCATATCAGCAAAGCCTTTGCGCTGCATTGCCTGTACTCCCCCTGACACGGTTTCTGATACCACCCTGTTATCATTCACCTCATAGCCAGCCTGACGAATCGCCATAATCTGGTTTTCTGTTGACTGTTCGCTGGTGGACACACGGCAATATGCAAATGTACGGCTCATAATCGCTCCCCCTGATTGGTATCAAAAACGGTATCATAATTAACTAATGGTATCATAATGTCAATATGCTAATTTAATGACACCAATTTAAGGTAGGGTTTACTGGTGTCATAAAACGTTCGATTGTTGATACCATTCTGATCGCCACCTTCGGTGACACCCGTATGATATTTGCAAAACATCGGGAGCTAATCTTATGAGCGGCGAGAACCTGCCTGACCGATCGGACAGTCCGTCAATGATATTTTAAGTGGGGAGCCTGAACATAACAGGGTATGTTGAAAACTTCATAACAAGGCAAGTAAGTGTCTATTGTAATCGGCTTATTAAAAAAGTCATTAAAAAACATTAGATTGCTGACATCCAAAAAAAAATAAAGTTTAATTGAAAATGGTCGATAACTTGAATGAACTAGTCATGCCTGCTTATACACCCAAAAGGAAAATTTTATGGCACAAGTTATCAATACCAACAGCCTGTCGCTGTTGACTCAGAACAACCTGAACAAATATCAGTCTTCCCTGAGCTCTGCTATCGAGCGTCTGTCCTCCGGTCTGCGTATCAACAGCGCAAAAGACGATGCTGCAGGTCAGGCAATCGCCAACCGCTTCACCTCTAACATTAAAGGTCTGACTCAGGCTTCCCGTAACGCTAATGATGGTATATCCATCGTACAGACCACTGAAGGCGCGTTGAACGAAATCAACAACAACCTACAGCGTGTGCGTGAACTGTCTGTTCAGGCAGCTAATGGTTCAAACTCTGATTCCGATTTGGATTCTATTCAGGCTGAAATTACTCAGCGTCTGAGTGAAATTGACCGCGTATCTGGTCAGACTCAGTTTAACGGAGTGAAAGTTCTAGCTCAGGATAACACCCTGAAAATTCAAGTTGGTGCAAATGATAATGAAAGCATTTCCATCAATCTTAAAGAAATCACCAGTGGTACTTTGGGGCTTAATGGTTTCCGTGTTACAGGTGACAAAGCTGCAACTGCTGATCAGTTAGTAAAAGATTTTGGCGCTACCGGTTCAAAAACTTATTCATTGGGTGGGACCGCATATGATGTTGATGTAACAAGCGGTGCTGTTACAACTAACACTGATCATAAGGCTGTATTCGTAGGGGCTTCTTCAGGAGCATTGATTACAACCAAAACAAATGCCGCTGTGAATACAGCAGCCACTGCTACAGATGTGGCAGTTTTGGCAAAAGATGTAAAACAAGGGAATACCTTCAGTTGGAAGGGAACAACTTGGAAAGCGGCTGGTGATACTGATGCAAACGGAAACGGTAGCTTTAAAGCATCTATTGACGGTAAAGAGATCACTTTAACTGTTGCTGGTTCTACAACTACTGCTGGTGCAGGTGCTAAGTTAACAGTCGCTGGAGGTTCTCTGTATGATGAGGGTACGAATAAACTGGCAACGCACGGAACTAACGCCGCAGCAAAAGAATCTGATCTTGTTCAACAGAAAGCAAGCATTACTGGTGGTAAGTTAACAGCCGGAGGTACTAATTACAAAGTAGATTCTGCTGGTAACGTATCCAATGATGCTGGAACAGCACAGATTTTTGTTCAAAATGCAGGCACTGCTAACGCTAAACTTGTTGAGCAGGATAAAGCCAGTGAAGCTACACGTAACCAGTTAGATGTATTAGATAAAGCGATTGCTCAGGTTGATACCTTACGTGGTGATCTCGGTGCGGTACAGAACCGTTTCGATTCCACTATCACCAACCTTGGGAACATCGTTAACAACCTGACTTCTGCTCGTAGCCGTATCGAAGATGCTGACTATGCGACCGAAGTGTCCAACATGTCTAAAGCACAGATCCTGCAGCAGGCAGGTACTTCTGTACTGGCACAGGCCAACCAGGTTCCGCAGAACGTACTGTCTCTTCTGCGTTAATATAGTTTATAGTGCTAAGCCCCGTGATTACGGGGCTTTTCTGTTTAATATGCAAAAACTGGTTATTAGGTACAACAGTTATGAATGACATCTCATATGGTCGAGAAGCGGAAAAATGGCCCCGAGAATATTCTATGCTTGCTCGCAGGATACAATTTCTACGCTTCAATGATTATCTTGTGAAGCTGGTAAGCTGCAATGGGCAATCAATAATTGGTTATATTTCAAAGTTTAACCAGAAAGAGAATGTGATCTTGGCATCTGATGAAGCCAAGGGAAGCAATAGAATTGAAGTCAAACTTGAGTTTCTCGCATCACTCGAAGAATTGCCGATGGGTGAAAATTTAACCACAAGGCTTATTGCTGCTGATATTTTTAATGTTCAGCCATGTGATCCAACAAGAAAAGACTTTTTCTCTATCTGCAATAAGTGTTTCAAACAAGGGGTAGGCATTAAAGTACATATGCTAGATGGGCGTGTTCTGATAGGGGAAACAACTGGCGTTAATGCTTGTCAAGTCGGAATGATTAGACCTAATGGCAACCATATGCAGATCATGTTTGACTGGGTGAGTAGAATAACTTCTTCGGATTATTCTGATTAAACTTTCATATTATCAGTTAGTTATCGGTAGCTTTGTAATAGGGTATTTGGTAAAGATAAAATGTCCCTAATTCAAGATCCAGTTAGCTGATCTTACATCTTGTTTTTTTCAATATGACGTTACGAAAGGAGGCCGCTAGATGTAGCCCTGAGATTCGTTATCGGAAATCTTTCATCCTGAATTTGTACGTTACGTCATCAGAGTCCGCGTGTAACTCTTTCACTGTGTGAATCGCCACGGGTTTAACAGACACCTCAGAGTCATTTAAGATGGCTTAAAGAGAGGTGCCCATGAGCGGTAAGCGTTATCCCGAAGAGTTTAAAACTGAAGCAGTCAAACAGGTTGTTGATCGCGGTTATTCTGTTGCCAGCGTTGCAACACGTCTCGATATCACCACCCACAGCCTTTATGCCTGGATAAAGAAGTACGGTCCGGATTCTTCCACTAATAAAGAACAGTCAGATGCTCAGGCCGAGATCCGCCGTCTCCAGAAAGAGCTGAAACGGGTTACCGACGAACGGGACATATTAAAAAAAGCCGCTGTAGATTCAATCTGTCAATGCAACACCCCTTTCAATTATCTCTTTCGGTGTTTTGAACTTCAGTGTCTTTCTCGGTCTGTTGTTTAGCTGAGCAGCAACCAGATCTAGTTCATGTTGAGTATATTGGGCAAGACATGTCTTTTTAGGAAAGTACTGCCGAATTAGCCCATTTGTGTTCTCATTTGTTCCCCGCTGCCAAGGACTCTGAGGATCGCAGAAGTAAACTTTAACGCCGGTGCTGACAGTAAATTCCAGATGTCTGGCCAGTTCCATTCCTCTGTCCCATGTCAGTGATTTTCTGAGTTCTGACGGTAAACTCAGGAATTTGTCGGTAAGAGCCTGATTTACTGAGACAGAATCTTTGCCCCTGAGTCTAAGGATGATCGTATAACGTGATTTTCGGTCTACAAGTGTGGCTATATGAGAGTTTTTTGTACCTGAGACTAAATCGCCCTCCCAATGCCCCAGAGAGCGTCTGTTATCGATATTTCGGGAACGTTCGTGAATTGGTGTTCCGTTCACTATGTTAATCGTACCTCTTTCGCCTTTGCGGGTATGACGCCTGCCATGGCGAAGGCTATGCGACCGTCGCAGATGCTGTATATTCAGGTGGTGTAGCGCTTCACGGCTACGAAAGTACAGCGTTTTATAAATTGTCTCAGGTGATATTCGCAGCGTTTTTTGACGTGGTTTTGTTCGCCTTAACCATCCTGATATTTGCTCTGGAGACCATTTCATCTCCAGCTTTTCCAGAACAAGCTTTCGCAATGGTAAATTTTGATCCAGTAAGCACGGTTTTGGCCTTTTCGCCATTCTGTTGGCTCGGTTATTAGCATCAACAGCTTTGTAATAGCGTCTGCCCCGATTACGCTGAACTTCACGTGAGATCGTCGAAGGACTGCGATTCAGCGCAGTAGCTATCGCACGAATGCTCATTTTGGCTGACAAACCAGCTCGTATCTCCTCGCGCTCAGACAGTGTCAGGTGAGCTACAGCCCGCTTACGCTCATGGGGTTTTATGCCGCCAGTATCCCTTAACATAGTGAAGATCGTTCCGGGTTTTGAACCCAGGATATTCGCTATTTCACTGAAGCCTGTTCCGTTCTTCCATAGTTCAAAAACAGAGGCTTTTTCCTCTGCTGTAAATGTTCGTCTCATTCAAAAAACCTCCGCAACCCCATGTTTTCACATAACTGTTGCGTTGACCAATTGAATCTACAGCGGCGTACTTCGCAATGCTGTCCGACTGAGGTACGCCTTTATCCGTGACAACTCCTGTTGCTGGCCTGTTCGCCTGCTCTGTCGGGTGCTGGATGTTCATCCCAGTGGTTTTTACGCCTGGCTTCAGCAGCCGCATTCACAACGCCATCAGGCAGACCTGAGACTGACAGGACAGATTAAACAGTTCTGGCTGGAATCGGGATGCGTCTATGGTTATCGCAAAATCCATCTGGATCTGCGTGACAGCGGGCAACAGTGCGGAGTAAACAGAGTCTGGAGACTGATGAAACGTGTCGGAATAAAGGCTCAGGTCGGATACCGAAGCCCGCGGGCACGTAAAGGCGAGGCCAGTATCGTGTCACCCAACAGGCTCCAGCGACAGTTCAATCCGGATGCTCCTGATGAGCGTTGGGTAACGGACATAACCTACATAACCTACATCAGGACCCACGAAGGCTGGCTGTATCTTGCCGTTGTTGTTGATCTGTTCTCACGCAAAATTATCGGCTGGTCCATGCAATCCCGGATGACAAAGGACATTGTCCTGAACGCACTGCTGATGGCTGTATGGCGGCGTAATCCCGAAAAACAGGTGCTGGTTCATTCGGATCAGGGCAGTCAGTACACAAGCCATGAGTGGCAGTCGTTCCTGAAATCACACGGCCTGGAGGGTAGCATGAGCCGTCGCGGTAACTGCCATGATAATGCGGTTGCAGAAAGTTTTTTCCAGTTGTTGAAACGTGAACGGATAAAGAAAAAGATCTACGGAACGCGGGAAGAAGCACGCAGTGATATTTTTGATTACATCGAAATGTTTTATAACAGTAAGCGTCGGCATGGTTCTAGCGAACAGATGTCACCGACAGAATATGAAAACCAGTATTATCAACGGCTCGGAAGTGTCTAGATTATCCGTGGCGATTCAATAGTGAGTAAATTTCAGGGCTATCGTTGTGATACACAGTGAGATACAGTCTGCTACACACGACAACTCCAGCGCCGTAGATGCCAGACGTATGGTTGAACGAAGCCGCCTTATCGGTCAGCTTCACCTCTTTATAAAACCCCGCTTCGGCGGGGTTTTTGCTTTGTAGGCAGACTGTCCACGACGCTATACTCAAAAGAACGCGGCTTATCGGTCAACTTCACTCTTTATAAAAACCCCGCTTCGGCGAGGTTTTTGCTTTGTAGGCAAGTGAGATGAATGACTGTCCACGACGCTATACTCAAAAGAACGCGGCTTATCGGTCAAATTCACTCTTTATAAAACCCCGCTTTGGCGGGGTTTTTGCTTTATAGACTGGATAAGACGTTTACACTGCCATCCGGCAGACGTTTTTCCTGTCGTGTTGTAGTTGGTTCACCACGAATCAGGCCTTTATTTCCCATTCATCTCATCGTTATTTGACCTTTATTTACGCGCTGAACTTCTTTTATCTAAGGGAATGTCTTGCGGGATATTTCCTTTTTTGTGATGACTAGCACAAAACGCTGCGCGATACGTTTTTATCGAGAATAATCGAACGCAATCGATCGCCATCACAAAATTACTGGCTGATAAATTGTACAAAACTACTGTTAATGCAATGTTGCATGTGATGATTATTTGTATGTTTTGGTTTAAATATTAATAAACGCAATGTTTCTTTACAAACAAATAAGGCTAAAAAACGTGATGCATAACGTTATTTGACCACTATAAACGATAAAATATAATTATATTTGATAAGTTGCTTATTAAATTTAAGCGCTGTTTTGCCTGGTAATTACTCTGTAATTGATTGAAATATAGCCTTTCGTGGTTTTAAGAAATAGCAGGAGAAATGGTGTTGTTATAGCCATAAAAAATCGTTATCCCCCCATCTTTTTTTGATTAAAGTCAGGATAAAGTGAGATCGATATTTCATATCTATATGATTATTAAGTGATTTTAATTTAAATAATAGTCTTACAAAATGTAAGTCAAGGGGATTTGTGAGTGGTAGCACATATCCTCGTTCGCTTAATTTGGTACACTTCCTGCCGTCAACAAAGTAATTAGCGCAGGTCGATATGAATACTATTACACTCCCTAAAACACAGCACTTAGTGGTCTTTCAGGAAGTCATTAGAAGTGGTTCTATCGGCTCAGCTGCAAAAGAATTAGGTTTAACTCAACCGGCTGTCAGCAAAATCATTAATGATGTAGAAGCTTATTTCGGTATTGAGTTAGTCGTACGCAAAAATACTGGTGTGACATTAACTCAGGCAGGTCAGGTTATGCTCTCATGGTCTGAATCTATTACCCGTGAAATGAAGAACATGGTTGATGAGATGAACAGCATGACGAGCAATGCGGTCGTTGATGTGTCGTTTGGCTTTCCTTCACTGATTGCCTTCACCATCATGTCCGGCATGATTAAAAAATTCAAAGAAGTGTTCCCGAAAGCGCAGGTTTCCATGTATGAAGCTCAGCTCTCCTCGTTCTTA
This sequence comes from Citrobacter sp. RHBSTW-00017, assembly GCF_013797615.1. Classification (NCBI taxonomy): domain Bacteria; kingdom Pseudomonadati; phylum Pseudomonadota; class Gammaproteobacteria; order Enterobacterales; family Enterobacteriaceae; genus Citrobacter; species Citrobacter sp. RHBSTW-00017. The sequence goes on from NZ_CP056899.1 coordinate 619,108, forward strand.
CCTGCGATTCGTGACGGGCGTCTGGACTTCGCGATCGGTACGCTGAGTGATGAGATGAAACTGCACGATCTGCATGTTGAACCGCTCTTTGAGTCAGACTTCATCCTGGTTGCCAGCAAGTCCCGAACATGCACCGGCATCACCTCGCTGAGCGCGTTGAAAAACGAACAGTGGGTGTTGCCACAAACGAATATGGGGTACTACAGTGAACTTCTAACCACGTTACAAAATAATGGCATCAGCAGTGAAAACATCGTTAAAACAGACTCCGTCGTTACGATTTATAATCTTGTTCTCAATGCTGATTTCTTAACAGTAATTCCCTGCGATATGACCACACCATTTGGCTCAAACCAGTTTATTACTATCCCGGTAGAAGAAACCTTACCCGTCGCGCGTTATGCCGCCGTATGGTCGAAAAATTATCGAATTAAAAAAGCAGCATCTATTTTGGTGGAATTAGCCAAAGAGTATTCATCATATAATTGTCGGAGACGAAGGCAATTAATTGAAATTGATTAAAGATTGAATTTGTTTTAACACGAAATCAACGCCATCTGTCTATTTCTGACAATGGTCACGGCTATCTATTTACTTTAATACCCTAGTAAGAGGTTCTAATGCACATTACATACGATCTCCCAGTTGCAATTGAAGATATCCTCGAAGCGAAAAAAAGACTGGCGGGGAAAATTTATAAAACGGGAATGCCTCGCTCTAACTATTTTAGTGAACGTTGCAAAGGGGAAATTTTCCTCAAGTTTGAAAATATGCAACGTACCGGTTCATTTAAAATTCGTGGCGCGTTTAACAAGCTCAGTTCATTAACCGAAGCTGAAAGATGTAAGGGCGTGGTGGCTTGCTCTGCAGGTAACCATGCACAAGGGGTTTCTCTCTCCTGCGCCATGCTCGGAATCGACGGCAAAGTGGTCATGCCGAAAGGCGCGCCGAAGTCTAAAGTTGCTGCAACCTGTGATTATTCCGCAGAGGTTGTGCTGCACGGCGACAACTTCAACGACACCATCGCTAAGGTTAGCGAGATTGTGGAAACTGAAGGCCGTATCTTTATTCCGCCCTATGATGACCCGAAAGTGATTGCTGGTCAGGGCACTATTGGTCTGGAAATTCTGGAAGATCTGTACGATGTCGATAACGTGATTGTGCCAATTGGCGGTGGCGGACTGATTGCTGGTATTGCGGTGGCAATTAAATCTATTAACCCGACTATTAAAATTATTGGCGTACAGTCTGAAAATGTTCATGGCATGGCGGCTTCTTTCCACGCTGGAGAAATAACCACGCACCGAACGACCGGCACCCTGGCGGATGGTTGTGACGTTTCCCGCCCGGGTACTTTAACGTATGAAATTGTTCGTGAGTTGGTGGATGACATTGTCCTGGTCAGCGAAGATGAAATTCGCAACAGCATGGTGGCATTAATTCAGCGAAATAAAGTTGTGACTGAAGGTGCCGGCGCGCTGGCTTGCGCAGCATTATTAAGCGGGAAATTAGATAGCTATATCCAGAACAGAAAAACAGTCAGCATTATTTCTGGCGGTAATATCGACCTTTCTCGTGTATCTCAAATTACTGGTTTAGTTGACGCTTAATATACTTCGTTGAGGATAGGATATGAGTACTACTGATAGCATTGTATCCAGCCAGACAAAACAGTCGTCCTGGCGCAAATCGGACACCACCTGGACACTGGGTTTATTTGGTACAGCCATCGGCGCCGGGGTGCTGTTCTTCCCTATCCGCGCAGGTTTTGGCGGACTGATCCCCATTCTGATAATGCTGGTGTTAGCATACCCCATCGCCTTCTATTGCCACCGGGCGCTGGCACGCCTGTGTCTTTCCGGTTCTAACCCTTCCGGTAACATCACAGAAACGGTTGAAGAGCACTTTGGTAAAACGGGCGGCGTGGTTATCACGTTCCTCTACTTCTTTGCGATTTGTCCGCTGCTGTGGATTTATGGCGTCACCATTACCAACACCTTTATGACCTTTTGGGAAAACCAGTTGCAGATGCCAGCGTTAAACCGTGGCTTCGTGGCACTGTTCCTGCTGCTGTTGATGGCATTCGTCATCTGGTTTGGTAAGGATCTGATGGTTAAAGTGATGAGCTACCTGGTATGGCCGTTTATTGCCAGCCTGGTGCTGATCTCTCTGTCTCTGATTCCTTACTGGAACTCTGCGGTTATCGATCAGGTTGATCTCAGCAATATCGCTCTGACTGGCCATGACGGCATCCTGGTTACCGTGTGGCTGGGTATTTCCATCATGGTGTTCTCTTTCAACTTCTCACCTATCGTTTCTTCCTTCGTGGTCTCTAAACGTGAAGAGTATGAGAAAGATTACGGTCGCGAATTTACCGAGCAGAAATGTTCAAAAATCATCTCCCGCGCCAGTATGCTGATGGTTGCCGTGGTGATGTTCTTTGCCTTTAGCTGCCTGTTCACGCTCTCTCCGGCAAACATGGCGGATGCGAAAGCGCAGAACATTCCAGTACTGTCTTACCTGGCGAACCACTTCGCTTCACTGTCCGGTTCGAAGTCCACCTTCGCGACCGTTCTGGAGTACGGCGCTTCAATCATCGCACTGGTTGCTATCTTCAAATCTTTCTTCGGCCACTACCTGGGCACGCTGGAAGGTCTGAACGGTCTGGTGCTGAAGTTTGGTTACAAAGGCGATAAAACGAAGGTTTCCGCTGGCAAACTTAATACCATCAGCATGATCTTCATCATGGGCTCCACCTGGGTTGTGGCTTACGCCAACCCGAACATCCTGGACCTGATTGAAGCAATGGGCGCGCCGATTATTGCCTCTCTGCTCTGCCTGCTGCCGATGTATGCCATCCGTAAAGCGCCGTCACTGGCGAAATACCGTGGGCGTCTGGATAACGTGTTTGTTACCGTGATTGGTCTGCTGACTATCCTGAACATTGTCTACAAACTGTTTTAATCCTTAAGCTCAGGATGAGCGGAGTAGTGAAATGAATGAGTTTCCGGTAGTACTGGTTATTAACTGTGGTTCGTCTTCCATTAAATTCTCAGTGCTGGATGCAGCGAACTGTGAAGTTTTAATGGCGGGAATCGCGGACGGTATTAACTCTGAAAATGCGTTCATAGCAATTAATGGAGGAGAGCCAGCTAAGCTGGCTCACCACAGCTACGAAGACGCATTAAAAGCAATCGCCGTTGAACTGGAAAAACGTAATTTAATGGACAGCGTGGCCTTAATTGGCCACCGCATTGCCCACGGTGGAAATATCTTTACCGAATCAGCAATTATTACTGACGACGTTATCGATAATATTCGCCGGGTATCGCCTTTAGCTCCGTTACATAATTATGCGAACCTTAGTGGGATTGAATCCGCACAGCACCTTTTCCCAGGCGTGCAGCAGGTTGCGGTATTTGATACCAGCTTCCACCAGACGATGGCCCCAGAGGCCTATCTTTACGGTCTACCGTGGAAATATTTTGAGGAGTTAGGCGTTCGTCGTTATGGCTTCCACGGCACGTCGCACCGCTATGTATCTCAGCGAGCGCATGAGCTTCTTGAGCTGCAGAGTGATGACTCCGGTCTGGTTGTGGCTCACCTGGGGAACGGCGCGTCAATCTGCGCGGTGCGTAACGGGCAGAGCGTTGATACCTCAATGGGCATGACGCCGTTGGAAGGACTTATGATGGGCACACGCAGCGGTGACGTCGATTTCGGCGCCATGGCGTGGATTGCCAGCGAAACCAACCAGACGCTGAGCGACCTTGAGCGCGTTGTGAATAAAGAGTCCGGTTTACTGGGTATTTCCGGTTTGTCCTCTGACTTACGTACGTTAGAAAAAGCCTGGCACGAGGGACATGAGCGTGCGCAGTTGGCGATTAAAACGTTTGTGCATCGTATCGCGCGCCATATCGCCGGACATGCCGCTTCGCTGCATCGTCTTGATGGGATTATTTTCACCGGTGGAATAGGTGAGAACTCGGTATTAATTCGTCGTCTGGTTATCGAGCATCTCGCCGTTTTAGGGGTGAATATCGACAGCGAGATGAATAGCCTGCCAAATTCCCATGGCGAAAGAATTATCTCTAATAAAGATGCTCGTGTTATTTGTGCGGTTATTCCCACAAATGAAGAGAAAATGATTGCGCGTGATGCCATTGCGTTAGGCAAAATTAATATACCAGTAGAATTTGCATAATTAATTTTCAGCAGAGAGATTATTTTTCATGAAGGTAAATATCGATACCAGCGATATGCTGTATGCCGAAGCCTGGAATGGCTTTAAAGGTACGGACTGGAAAGAAGAAATTAATGTCCGTGATTTTATTCAGCACAACTATACGCCTTATGAAGGGGACGAATCTTTCCTCGCCGAAGCAACGCCAGCGACCACTGCATTGTGGGAAAAAGTCATGGCGGGCATCCGTATTGAAAACTCGACGCACGCGCCGGTTGATTTCGATACCAATATTGCCACCACGATAACCGCACATGATGCGGGTTATATTGAACAAGAACTGGAAAAAATCGTTGGTCTGCAAACGGATAAGCCGCTCAAGCGTGCTCTGCATCCGTTTGGCGGCATCAACATGATCAAAAGCTCTTTTGATGCTTATGGTCGTGAGATGGATGCTGATTTTGAATACCAGTTTACTGAACTGCGTAAAACCCATAACCAGGGCGTATTCGACGCCTACTCTCCGGATATGTTGCGCTGCCGTAAATCCGGCGTGCTGACCGGTCTGCCGGACGGCTATGGCCGTGGTCGTATCATCGGCGACTATCGCCGCGTCGCGCTGTACGGTATCCGCTACCTGGTACGTGAGCGTGAACTGCAGTTTGCCGATCTCCAGTCGAACCTGGAGTGGGGCCAGAATCTTGAAGCCACGATTCGCCTGCGCGAAGAGCTGTCTGAGCACCGTCGCGCCCTGCTGCAGATGCAGGAAATGGCAGCGAAGTACGGCTGCGATATCTCCCGCCCGGCGCGTAATGCGCAGGAAGCGGTGCAGTGGGTTTACTTTGCTTACCTGGCTGCGGTGAAATCTCAGAACGGCGGCGCAATGTCGTTGGGCCGTACCGCATCGTTCCTCGACATCTACATTGAGCGCGATTTCAAAGCGGGAATTTTAAACGAGCAGCAGGCGCAGGAGCTGATCGACCACTTCATTATGAAGATCCGTATGGTGCGCTTCCTGCGTACGCCGGAATTCGACACCCTGTTCTCAGGCGACCCTATCTGGGCGACTGAAGTTATCGGCGGCATGGGGCTGGATGGCCGCACGCTGGTAACGAAAAACTCGTTCCGCTACCTGCATACGCTGCACACTATGGGGCCGGCGCCTGAGCCGAACCTGACGGTGCTGTGGTCTGAAGCGCTGCCGATTGCCTTCAAAAAGTACGCCGCCCAAGTGTCTATCATCACCTCGTCTTTGCAGTATGAAAACGACGATTTGATGCGTGCCGACTTTGACAGCGATGACTATGCCATTGCCTGCTGCGTAAGCCCGATGGTTATCGGCAAACAAATGCAGTTCTTCGGTGCGCGTGCCAACCTCGCCAAAACGTTGCTGTACGCAATCAACGGCGGCGTGGATGAGAAGCTGAAAATTCAGGTTGGGCCGAAAACGGCACCGCTGATGGATGACGTGCTGGATTACGATACGGTGATGGAGAGCCTGGACCACTTTATGGACTGGCTGGCCGTGCAGTACATCAGCGCGCTGAACATCATCCACTATATGCACGACAAGTACAGTTATGAAGCTTCGTTGATGGCGCTGCACGATCGTGATGTCTATCGCACGATGGCTTGTGGTATGGCGGGTCTGTCCGTGGCGGCGGATTCTCTGTCGGCTATCAAATACGCCCGCGTGAAACCGATTCGTGATGAAAACGGTCTGGCTGTCGATTTCGAAATCGAAGGCGACTATCCGCAATACGGCAACAACGACGAGCGAGTAGACAGCATTGCCTGCGACCTGGTCGAACGCTTCATGAAGAAAATTAAAGTGTTGCCAACCTACCGTAACGCGGTGCCGACGCAGTCCATCCTGACCATCACCTCCAACGTGGTGTACGGACAGAAAACCGGTAACACACCGGACGGACGTCGCGCAGGTACGCCGTTTGCACCAGGGGCTAACCCGATGCACGGTCGCGATCGTAAAGGCGCGGTTGCGTCGTTAACCTCGGTGGCCAAACTGCCGTTTACCTATGCCAAAGACGGCATCTCGTACACCTTCTCCATTGTGCCGGCTGCACTGGGCAAAGAAGATGGGGTGCGTAAAACCAACCTGGTTGGTCTGCTGGATGGTTACTTCCACCATGAAGCGCATGTGGAAGGTGGGCAGCATCTGAACGTTAACGTTATGAACCGTGAAATGTTGATGGATGCTATTGAGCACCCGGAAAACTATCCAAACCTGACGATCCGCGTGTCTGGCTATGCGGTGCGCTTCAACGCGTTGACCCGTGAACAGCAGCAGGATGTTATTTCACGTACTTTCACCCAGGCGCTCTGACGCCGGAGGGATTATGAGAAAAGTTATTGCAACCGAATGTGCGCCAGGGGCGATTGGGCCTTACGTACAGGGCGTGGATCTGGGCAGCATGGTGTTGACGTCAGGTCAAATCCCGGTGTGTCCACAGACCGGTGAAGTGGCAGAAAACGTGGCCGATCAGGCACGTCAAAGCCTGGAAAACGTGAAAGCGATCGTCGAGTCCGCAGGTTTGAAAGTGAGCGATATCGTGAAGACTACCGTTTTCGTATCCGACCTGAACGACTTCGCCACCATTAACCAGGTGTACCAGCAGTTCTTTGATGAGCATCAGGCTATCTACCCCACGCGCAGTTGCGTACAGGTCGCCCGCTTACCAAAGGATGTGAAGCTGGAGATTGAAGCCATCGCCGTACGTGGCGACACGCTGTAATCCCTTGCGGGGCGATCTCAGGATCGCCCCAATCCTTAATGAGTGTGAAACCTGGTCTTCACTGAACGGCAATCCGAGGGTGTGGATATGATTAGCGCATTCGATATTTTCAAGATTGGCATTGGACCTTCCAGCTCCCATACCGTGGGGCCAATGAACGCAGGTAAAAGCTTTATCGATCTGTTGGTCAGCAGCGGAGAACTCCCCAGAACCACACATATTGTGGTCGATCTTTACGGATCGCTTTCCCTGACCGGGAAAGGTCATGCGACAGATGTCGCGATCATGATGGGGCTGGCCGGTAACAGTCCGCAAAACGTTAATATAGACTCAATCGCTGGTTTTACTCAGGAAGTGGCCCGTACCGGACGTTTGCCGGTTGCTGAGGGCACGCATGTTGTCGATTTCTCTCCAGATGAAAATATTCTCTTTCATACCGAAACGCTGCCGCGCCATGAAAATGGCATGCGTATCACCGCGTGGAACGGCACCGAGAGGCTATTAAGCAAAACCTATTACTCCGTCGGCGGTGGTTTTATCATTGAAGAGGAGCAATTTGGGCAGGTGCATGATGTTGAAGCACACGTGCCCTACAATTTTCATTCCGCCAGCGAACTGCTGAAACTGTGCGAGCGCAATGGGCTGTCTGTTTCCGGCTTGATGATGCAAAACGAGCTGGCGATGCGCAGCAAAGAGGAAATCGATGCTGGCTTTGCCGCCATTTGGGACGTCATGCACGCCGGGATTGAGCGCGGCATGAACACCGAAGGCGTCCTGCCGGGGCCGCTTAACGTTCCGCGTCGCGCCGTGGCGTTACGCCGGTTGCTGGTTTCCAGCGATAATCTGTCCAGCGACCCGATGAACGTTATTGACTGGATCAACATGTTCGCGCTGGCCGTGAGCGAAGAAAACGCCGCCGGGTGCCGGGTTGTGACGGCGCCGACCAACGGTGCATGTGGGATTATTCCCGCCGTATTGGCCTATTACGACAAGTTCCGCCGTCCGGTGAATGCGAACTCCATTGCCCGCTATTTGCTGGCCGCGGGGGCGATAGGCGCGCTGTATAAGATGAACGCCTCTATTTCTGGTGCTGAGGTGGGCTGCCAGGGTGAGATTGGCGTAGCCTGTTCAATGGCGGCTGCCGGTCTGACGGAACTGCTGGGCGGTAGCCCGTCGCAGGTCTGCATTGCAGCGGAAATCGCCATGGAGCATAACCTGGGGCTGACCTGCGATCCGGTAGCCGGACAGGTGCAAATACCGTGCATTGAACGTAATGCGATCAACGCAGTAAAAGCCGTCAACGCCGCGCGCATGGCGCTACGTCGAACGTCAGAACCACGCGTTTCGCTCGATAAAGTGATCGAGACCATGTATGAAACGGGCAAAGATATGAACGACAAATACCGTGAAACCTCACGCGGTGGGTTGGCAATTAAAGTGGTTTGTACCTGAGGTGTAAAGCCGTGCCTGGTCAGCGCAGCGCTATCCAGCAATAAATTAATCAATATGGCATGATAAAAAAGGTGCACGTTAGTGCGCCTTTTTTGTTGTGATCCGCTTCAAATATAGAAATTCAATTCTTTATATTGAAATAAAAGAGAAAATATTTCTTAACTTTTAGAAATTACAGGGGTTTGTTTGTGAAGTTTTTCTCTGATCCTGCGCGTATGATTTCCTCATTACTCCAATAGCTCACCTGCACCGTAGTACTGCGTATCGCATTGAGGCAGTACGAAAAAAATATAAAAACCTCTACCTACACATTGAGCGGAAAATTATGGAAACGGCAACGAATAACAGCGTAATACTCGACGCATCTGCTCCGGCACGTCGGGCGGGAATGACCGAAAGTGAATGGCGCGAAGCCATTAAATTCGACAGCATGGACACCGGCTGGGTCATTATGAGTATCGGTATGGCAATTGGTGCGGGGATTGTTTTTCTTCCCGTCCAGGTGGGTTTGATGGGGCTGTGGGTGTTTTTGCTCTCCTCTATCATCGGCTACCCAGCCATGTATCTGTTCCAGCGTCTGTTTATTAATACGCTGGCTGAGTCCCCTGAGTGTAAAGACTACCCGAGCGTGATCAGCGGCTATCTGGGTAAGAACTGGGGCATCCTGTTAGGTGCGTTGTATTTTGTGATGCTGGTTATCTGGATGTTCGTCTATTCCACCGCCATCACCAACGATAGCGCCTCCTACCTGCATACTTTTGGTGTTACTGAAGGGTTACTGTCCGACAGCCCGTTCTATGGCCTGGTGCTGATTTGCATCCTGGTGGCTATCTCGTCCCGCGGGGAAAAACTGCTGTTTAAAATCTCCACCGGTATGGTACTGACCAAGCTGCTGGTGGTGGCGGCGCTTGGCGTGTCGATGGTTGGGATGTGGCATTTATATAACGTAGGTTCACTGCCGCCGATGGCACTGTTGATCAAAAACGCGATTATCACGCTGCCGTTTACCCTGACTTCGATTCTGTTTATTCAGACCTTAAGCCCGATGGTTATCTCCTATCGTTCTCGCAATAAATCCATTGAAGTGGCACGCCATAAAGCCCTGCGAGCCATGAATATTGCGTTCGGTATTCTGTTTGTGACCGTCTTTTTCTACGCCGTTTCCTTCACGCTGGCGATGGGCCATGACGAAGCGGTTAAAGCTTATGAGCAGAACATTTCCGCTCTGGCGATTGCCGCGCAGTTTATCAGCGGCGCGGGTGCTGGCTGGGTGAAAATCGTCAGCGTTATTCTGAACATCTTTGCCGTAATGACCGCTTTCTTCGGCGTTTACTTAGGGTTCCGTGAAGCCACTCAAGGGATCGTGATGAACGTGCTGCGCCGCAAAATGCCAGCCGAGAAAATCAATGAGACCCTGGTTCAGCGCGGCATTATGGTTTTCGCTATCCTGCTGGCGTGGGGAGCCATTGTGCTCAATGCGCCGGTACTGAGCTTCACTTCTATTTGTAGCCCTATCTTCGGCATGGTGGGATGTCTGATCCCGGCCTGGTTGGTCTACAAAGTTCCTGCACTGCACAAATACAAAGGCGCTTCCCTGTATCTGATTATTGTCACGGGCCTGCTGCTGTGCGTTTCTCCGTTCCTGGCATTTTCCTGAGATATCTGAGCAAAGGTTGTTGTTATGTTTGAGACTACATTGAATCCATTATGGGATAGTTTTATCCGCGCGGTGCAGGAAGAAGTTAAGCCTGCGCTGGGCTGCACGGAACCTATCTCTCTGGCTCTGGCGGCAGCGGTCGCCTCCTCTGAGCTGGACGGCGCGGTTGAACGCATTGATGCGTGGGTCTCACCGAACCTGATGAAAAACGGCATGGGCGTTACCGTGCCGGGTACCGGAATGGTTGGGCTGCCTGTCGCGGCGGCACTGGGTGCGCTGGGGGGAAATGCCCACGCCGGTTTAGAGGTACTGAAAGACGCCTCGCCTCAAGCGATTGCCGATGCGAAAGCGATGCTTACCGCCGGGAAGGTCGCGGTGATGCTGCAGGAGCCATGCGAGGACATTCTCTTCTCCCGTGCGAAGGTTTATAGCGCTGAGGGATGGGCGTGCGTGACGATTGTTGGTGGTCATACCAACATTGTGCACATTGAGACCAATAAGGGCGTGGTGTTCACGACAGAACAGAACGCTCAGGAAGAGGAGCAGGAGTCACCGCTGGCGGTATTGTCCCACACGTCGCTGGAAGAGATTCTGGCGTTCGTGAACGCGGTACCGTTTGAGTCAATCCGCTTTATTCTCGATGCGGCGAAACTGAACGGTGCGCTGTCCCAGGAAGGGCTGCGCGGTAACTGGGGCTTGCACATCGGAACCACGCTTGAGAAGCAGTGCGCGCGTGGCCTGCTGGCGAACGATCTCTCCACCTCTATTCTGATCCGCACCAGTGCGGCATCGGATGCGCGAATGGGCGGGGCGACGCTTCCGGCAATGAGCAACTCGGGCTCCGGTAATCAGGGGATTACCGCGACCGTTCCGGTAATGGTGGTGGCTGAGCACTTTGGTGCGGATGAAGAGAAACTGGCGCGTGCGCTGATGTTGTCTCACCTGAGCGCTATCTACATCCATCATCAGCTTCCGCGTTTGTCTGCATTGTGTGCGGCAACCACGGCGGCGATGGGCGCCGCGGCGGGGATGGCGTGGATCGTTGATGGTCGCTACAACACCATCGCGATGGCAATCAGCAGCATGATTGGCGACGTGAGCGGAATGATTTGCGATGGCGCCTCAAACAGCTGCGCGATGAAAGTTTCAACCAGCGCATCTGCGGCGTGGAAAGCGGTGCTGATGGCGCTGGATGATACCGCTGTGACCGGCAATGAAGGGATTGTGGCACATAACGTGGAGCAATCGATCACGAACCTGTGTGCGCTGGCATGTCGCTCGATGCAGGAAACCGACAAGCAGATCATTGAGATCATGGCCAGTAAGGCACATTAATCTGCAGGCCGGGTAAGGCGGAATCGCCCCCGGCATAACTCTAAGCCGCCTTTTCAGGCGGCTTCTTCGTCTTCCAGCCGTAACTCGGCATCCGCCACAATCGCTTCCAGCTCTGTCAGCATTTCTTCATAGCCGAAGGTCACAGTATCTTGTTTTTTCGGCTCAACCTGCGGCTGGCGTTTTTTTGATGATTTCTTGCTCAATAGTCGTACTCCATTGTTTTCCCTGACTATACGGGCAAATCTATCAGCAAAGCGCGCAGCGCGGTATCGGCGACTAACGTTATGTTAGTTTCGTCACGAATAAATGCGCCATCGCCGCAGGTGAGCGCTTCCTTTTCGGCGCCAGATGTCACCGCATGGAATCTGCCGTGGATCGACTGTAAGTAAGCCCGCGGCCCATGTAACTGAAAACTCAGCGATTCACCTTGTTGCAGTTCAACGTGGTGCACCCATACCTGTTGACGCAGATGCAGGCTGCCTTGTTCTCCATCCGGCGAGGCGAGCAACTGATGCTTACCGGCATTCAGCGTGGCTTTCTGTACGCAGGCGTTTTCGCGCTGCGGGCAGGCATCCAGCCAGAGCTGCATTCGGGTTAACGGTTTATCTTTGCTGATATTGTGTTCGCTGTAGCTAATTCCCGGCTGTGTGGCGAGCAGTAAAACTTCTCCTGCCTTGGCCTGGATATGGTTACCTTCACTGTCGCGATACTCCGCTTCCCCTTCGAGGATCAGATTGACGATATCCACCTTCGGATAGGTACGTGGCTGGAAAGAGGCTCCCGGTGCCAGAACTTCCTGGTTCAGAACACGCAGCGAGGCATAACCCAGCAGTTTAGGATCAAAATAGTGTCCAAAGGAGAAGGTATAACGGGCCTGCAGCCAGCCGTAGTCTGCTTGCCCGCATTGTTTGGCTGTACGGGTAGTAATCATAGTTCTTGACCTCTCTTTACTTCCTTTTATGTTAAATGGCTAGACGCTGCATTGTTAGCCAGATATTCTGCCCGGTATGTTCAAATTTCCTGAATGAGAACGAGATGGCCAAAGAAAGGGCTTTAACGCTTGAGGCGTTACGCGTCATGGACGCAATAGACCGGCGTGGCAGCTTTGCCGCCGCGGCGGACGAACTGGGGCGCGTTCCTTCCGCGCTCAGCTATACCATGCAGAAGCTGGAGGAAGAGCTGGACGTCGTGCTGTTCGACCGTTCAGGTCATCGCACAAAATTCACCAACGTCGGGCGTATGCTGCTGGAACGTGGGCGTGTACTGCTGGAAGCTGCGGATAAGCTGACCACCGATGCCGAAGCGCTGGCTCGCGGTTGGGAAACGCATCTGACCATCGTCACCGAAGCGCTGGTGCCGACGGCGGCGTTTTTCCCGCTGATCGACAGGCTTGCCGGGAAGGCCAATACCCAGCTTTCCGTTATTACCGAAGTTCTGGCCGGGGCGTGGGAGCGTCTGGAGCAGGGGCGGGCGGATATCGTGATTGCGCCGGATATGCATTTTCGCTCATCTTCGGAAATCAACTCGCGCAAGCTGTACTCGCTGATGAACGTATATGTGGCGGCCCCGGATCATCCAATTCATCAGGAGCCGGAACCGTTATCGGAAGTCACCCGCGTGAAGTACCGCGGAATCGCGGTGGCGGACACGGCCCGCGAACGCCCGGTGCTGACGGTTCAACTGCTGGATAAACAGCCGCGTCTGACGGTGAGTTCGATAGAAGATAAACGCCAGGCGCTGTTGGCCGGCCTTGGCGTGGCGACGATGCCATACCCGCTGGTGGAAGAGGACATTGCGGCGGGTCGGTTGCGTGTGGTTAGCCCGGAATCGACAAGCGAAATTGATATTATTATGGCCTGGCGTCGAGACAGCATGGGCGAAGCGAAATCCTGGTGTTTGCGGGAAATTCCCAAGCTGTTTGCGGGTAAATAGCAGGGCTGTTACGCCGGATGCGGTGCAAATGCACCTTATCCGGCCGACAAGATGGTGTATTACATCAGGACAGTTGTTTCGGGTCAGCGCCGAAGCGGTTGCTCCCCTGAGTCCCGTTTTGACAGTTGAAAATGATGATTACCAACCAGCCTACGATCGGGATCAGCAGCACCAGTAGCCACCAGGCCGAGCGGTCGGTGTCATGTAAACGCCGGAACTGCACCGCCCACCACGGGATAAAAACCAGAACCCCATAAATCGTCGTTAATATGCCTTCGCCTCCGGCGCGTTCCCAGCCAAGCATTCTGTCCAGAATGCCCAGCACGAACGTAAAGATGATGTTGACCAGCACAAACATCCAGTATTCTTTACGACGCGCGCGGCCCCCAAAACCAAAGTAGTTCTTTAATACGTTTAAATACCAATCCATTTTTGCCTCGTTCTGTATTCAATTACTTGTTTTTAAAGCAATCAAATTAAGAATAGCCGTGAATGGAATGCTGGTAAATATTTGCAGTATTAATTATTTGGCCCCCAAAGGGGACCCGTGTCATTCAGGCAAAACGGTCATCACGCCCGTGGGGTTCGTTGAGGTCCTGCCACGGTCCGACAGAAATAATGCCGGTCGGGTTAATGGTTTTGTGGCTACGGAAGTAGTGATTGCGGATGTGATCAAAATTAACGGTCTCCGCAATGCCTGGCATCTGGTAGATATCGCGCAGGAAACCGTACAGGTTCAGATAGTCGCTAATCCGGTGTTTGTCGCACTTGAAGTGCGTCACATACACAGGATCAAAGCGCACCAGCGTGGTCCACAGGCGAATATCGGCCTCTGTTAACTGGTCCCCGGTCAGGTAGCGATGTTGCCCAAGGATCTGCTCCAGCCGCGCCAGAGATTGAAAGACTTTTTCTACGGCGTCGTCGTAGGCTTCCTGACTGGTGGCAAATCCGGCTTTATACACGCCGTTATTGACGTTGTCATAAATCCAGCCGTTGAGCTCGTCGATTTTAGTTTGCAGTGCGGGTGGATAGTAATCCCCGGCTTTCGCGCCCAGCGCATCAAACGCAGTGTTAAACATACGGATGATATCTGCAGATTCGTTGCTGACAATGGTGTGGTTCTTTTTGTCCCACAACACCGGAACGGTCACCCGACCGCTGTAGTGCGGATCGGCGTGTAAATAGAGTTGATAAAGAAATTCGTGCTGATACAGGGTATCGCCGGTTGCCGCCGGGAAGTTATCGTCAAAGGTCCAGCCGTTTTCCAGCATCAGCGGATGCACAACGGAAACGGAAATAAACGGTTCCAGCCCTTTGAGTTTACGCAAGATCAGCGTGCGATGCGCCCACGGACAGGCCAGAGAAACGTAGAGATGATAGCGGTCTTTTTCGGCGGCGAAACCCCCTTCGCCCGTTGGACCCGGTGCGCCATCCGCGGTGAGCCAGTTACGGAAAGCTGATGCAGAGCGTTGAAATTTTCCCCCGGTTGATTTGGTGTCATACCAGGTGTCATGCCATACGCCGTCAATGAGTTGTCCCATGATTTTCGCCTCCTCAGATAGCAAAAGCGAGGAGATGTCTCCTCGCTTTTTGATGCGTTTAGTATAGCTCGCTTACCATTTTTTATTCAGTACACGGTCGATGCTGAATGCGCCCGGACCGGTGATAGCCAGCAGCAGGAAGCCGCCTGCGATGGTCAGGTTTTTCATAAACATCAGAGAGTTCACACCTTCCGCAAAGTTGCTGTGGAAGAGGAACGCCGTCAGCAGCGTGAAGCCCGCGGTGAACAGCGCAGTAGTACGGGTCAGGAAACCAAACAGGATGGCCAGACCGCCGCCAAACTCAAGCAGGATAACCAGCGGTAACATAAATCCTGGGACGCCCATGGCTTCCATGTACTGTTGGGTACCCGCATATCCGGTGATTTTTCCCCAACCTGCGGTAATAAACAGGATTGGCATCAGAATGCGCGCTACCAGTACACCAACATCTTCTAATTTCTTCATCATACTCTCCAGGAAACCACTCAGGCGGCTTATTGTGTTTTTTTGTGCAACGACGTCGCAGAGTGCGTCGTTGCTGTCGATGGAGAGAATCATAAACGCGGCTAATGACAATTGTTAGCAAGGAAAACTGTCAGAAATTTTCAAAAAATTTGAGGTTAGGGGGGGAGAGGTGATTAGCCGCGCAGTTGCTGTTGTCTGATGGTCGATTTAACCAGACGCCAGATGCTCCACACGCTGAAGCCGCGTTTAGCCCAGCGTACCAGCAGATTCGGGTTACGAATGGTGCGAACCGCCATAATACTGCTTCCGACCAACACCCAGCCACGCAGGTTCAGCAGCGTCTTCCAGCCACGATCGTAAACTTCGGTGGCTTCCAGCCAGTCGCGGCGAGTGGCAGACAGATCCAGCCTTTGCTGCTGGATCTGTCCAAGCAGTTGCGCCTTACGTTGTTGACGTTCGACTTTACTGCTCATTATGCATCATCCTCCAGGGCCTGCCTGTCGTTAGCGAGTTCATTGCGCGTATGGCGTAGCAGCGTTGTTTTACGCGCTTTACTCAGCGTCCATAGCCCGCCGATAAGCGCTAAAAGCAACAGCACAACGGTGGTGGCAATCATGGCGTTAAGGCGATACTGCGGGTCTATGGCCCAGATGATAAGCACCATCAGGCTCATCAGACCAAACGCCGCGAACAGCATGGTCAGCCCAAGCATCAGCAGGATCTGGATGAGATTGGCTTTTTCCTCTTCCAGCTCAACGACGGCCAGCCGCAGCCGCGTCTCTACGATCTCAACGAGAATCGTCAGGATCCGCTGTCCAATACCCAGTACGCCTTTGCCTGGACCTTGTGCGTGTTGAGAGTCTGCCATTATTAACGGCGCGACAGCAGTACACCAAGTACCACACCGACTGCAGCGCCAATGCCGACGCCTGTCCATGGGTTTTCGCGTACGTAGTTATCGGCTTTTGCCGCGGCCTCACGGGTCTGTTTGGCAATCACATCGCTGGTTTCGCTCAGACGATGGCGGCTCTCGCGTAACGCATGTTCGGCTTTGCTGCGAATTTTACTCATCTCTTCCTTCGACTTATCGCCAGAGGAGCTAAGTACTTCTTCAAGCGTATCCGCAAGAGATTTCAGCTCAGCGCGCAGGTTTTCCGTAGCATTATCTTTCGACATAGTTTTCTCCAGTTGAGTGGCTAGTTACCGTACTTAGTAATCGCGTGTCTCGAGTTCTTTCAGCTCTTGCTGAGCTTCAGCAAGCTTATGTTCGCGCTTGGCTATCTTATCCGCATCGCCTTTTTGCTTCGCTTCGGCCAAATCACGTTGACGCTCGGCTATCTCATTTTTCTGCTCGGCGATTTTTTTCTGATGGTCGGCGCGCAGTTTGCTGTCAGTACAATTTGCCCGAACTTCACTCAGCGCTTTGTTCAGACCATTGATGCGGTTTTGATTGTTGTGCTTTTCGGCATAGCTTATCTCCCGCTGAATATCCTGTTCTTTTTCCTGACAGAGGGTGGAGGCGTAACTGCCGGCACTGAGAGCGAAAAGACTAATTGCTAAAGCGATGCGGTATTTCATTCTTGAACCTTCCATTGTGATTCGACCTTGTGGCTTTGGCCGATGCTCCAGAATAATAAAGCAATGGGTCATAAACCCAGTTTATTAATCATAGGCGCTAAATGATGAAATCACCAAAGTGAGTGATCTAATTCAGATTCCTGGAGATTAACCAAAACGGTGCGGGGTATCACGTAAGCGGGATAACCACTGTACCGCCTGATTATCATCATCCTGCTGAGCAATAACGAAACCGTGCGGTAACGTTCGGTCCAGCACGACCTTTGCGGCTGCGCTTTGCGCGCTGGAATCAAAGGTGATCAGCAGCGCGTCATTTTGCGGAGTAATGCTTTTAAAGCGAATGCCGTTGGCGTCCAGGTGATGCCAGATAGAGAAGCCATCAGGCATGGTGGCTCCCTGGTTTACAGCACGAATGGCAAGCGTTGACTCCTGCTGGCGGATGACCGACCAGGTCAGGAGCAGCGCGCCGATAAACAGCATAAAAGTAGTCGTCCAGGCCAGTCGTCGGAGTGTTATGCATGATTTCAGCATAATTTACCCTCGGTTCCCGTATTTCTTTTTCCAAAGCACAACCAGTGAACCTGCCAGACCAAACACCAGTAACACCACGGGAAGCAGCATCAGACAAGACATCAGCTGATCTTCATATTTGAGAAACACTGGCGTTTTGCCCAGCAGATAGCCAAGCGTTGTGAGAATCAGAACCCAAAGCAGTCCGCTCATCCAGTTAAAGAACTGAAAGCGCGCATTGTTCAGACCGGACAATCCTGCGATGGTCGGCAGTAATGTTCTGACAAACGCGATAAAGCGACCGACCAGCAGGGCAGACAAGCCATGCTTATGGAACAGATGATGTGCGCGCTGATGGTAGTGCGCGGGTAGATGAGACAGCCAGTTTTGAACGGTGCGGGTATTTCCCAGCCATCTCCCCTGGATATAGCTGAGCCAGCAACCCAGGCTGGCCGCGGTGGTGAGCAGCAGTACCGTTTGCGGAAAACCCATCGCGCCTTTAGCGATAAGTACGCCGACCAGTACCAGTAGACTGTCGCCAGGTAAAAAGGCTGCTGGCAGCAGTCCATTTTCCAGAAACAAAATGGTAAACAGTACGAAATAGAGCATGCCAATCATGGAGGGATTGGCCAGCGTTTCAAAATCCTGAGCCCATAAAGCATTCAGTAATTGAGTTAGTAGTTCCATTCAATATTCCTGGAGAATCGGTTGTCGTCATGCCGGTATTCTGGAGTTTGTAACGCCGCAATTTTATTGGTGTTTTTTACATGGATCGCGGTCTGACACAAATTCACGGCCTGAACTATTCCCTGTAAAGTTGTGAAGTAAGCAAGCTCTCAAACACAAAAATTCAAATAACAACTAATTGTAACAAAGGTCAACGTAGTCCGTTATAGAAATTACGGGTGTTGTCCTGTGATTTTGCTTATCGCAATGGAGGGAGGCGAGAGGATTTACACAGGCTGACACTTTATACCTAATGCTTACCAAGCGTCAGAAACAGGCGCTTTGTCGCGCCTGCATCGTTAAGATTGTTTATTTTGCGCCGTTAGCTGCCGTATCGAGATGAATGACGGGATTATCGGTAAAAAGATAACGGTCTGCGTTGAATTCAAAATCATCGCTGGTTTCGTTAAACAGCATCTGCTTTGTGTTCTCAAGATGCTGCCACATCGCCAGTTTGGCGGCGTGTGGATCTTTGCGAATCAGCGCCCGCAGGATCTGGTCATGGTCGTCGCACCAGTTATCTATCGTGCGCAGGTCGATGTGGTCGTGCAGCTTCTTCCAGTAGGGGTTGTGAATACGCTGAGTCCACATTTTTTCAACAATCGCGGCCAGGGCAGAGTTCTGTGTTGCCAGCGCGACCTGCACATGGAACTGGAGATCCCACTCGGAGTCACGAAAGCTTTTTTCGTTACGCGACTTCTCCTGAATTTCCATCAGTTTCATGATGTCCTGTTTGGTCACCTGGGTGGCGGCAAACTCAGCAATGTTGCTTTCTATGAGCTGGCGAGCCTGGAGCAGCTCAAACGGACCGTAGCTGGCGAACTCCAGACTTTCATCTGGTGCGACATAGTGTTTGGGTTGGTTTGAAATGACGTGGATCCCCGATCCTTTACGCACTTCAACGTAGCCCTCAACCTCGAGCATGATAATCGCTTCACGAACCACGGTGCGGCTGACATTTTTTTCATCGGCGATAAAGCGCTCGGCGGGGAGTTTGTCACCCACCAGGTAGACACCCTGCTCAATGCGTTCTTTCAGATCAGCGGCAAGTTGTTGGTACAAACGTCGTGGTTCGGTGATTTCCATATGCGCTCCAGGCATGATACGGCAGACTCTATTTGTTATACCACTTTTGCGATTACGGCTCCACTCGCGGCGATAAAAAAGCCGCCAGATGACTGGCGGCTTAGCATTACATAACCTTGTTAAATCGTGTCTGGTTAACTTTGCGCAGCGGGATCGCCAGTTTGCGAAGCTGACTCTACCTCGCTGGCCGATTTGTTCTGCAATACCGTCCAGATGACTAACGCGCCGAGCAGGTCGAATACCGCCAGTACGGCGAACAGCGGGCTGAAGCCGATGGTGTCAGCCAGCGCGCCAACGACCAGCGCAAACAGCGTACTTGCAAGCCATGCGGACATACCGGTCAGACCGTTCGCGGTTGCCACTTCATTACGACCAAATACGTCAGAAGAGAGCGTGATCAGCGCACCGGACAGCGCCTGGTGAGCAAAGCCGCCGACGCACAGCAGGGCGATAGCAATGTACGGGCTGGTGAACAGACCGATCATCCCTGGGCCAATCATCAGCAATGCGCCCATGGTGACGACCATTTTACGGGAAACGATCAGGTTAACGCCGAACCAGCGCTGGAACAGCGGCGGTAAGTAACCCCCTACGATACAACCCAGGTCAGCAAACAGCATCGGCATCCAGGCAAACATCGCAATCTCTTTCAGGTTAAAGCCGTAGACTTTAAACATGAACAGCGGGATCCAGGCGTTGAAGGTACCCCAGGCCGGCTCTGCCAGGAAACGCGGCAGCGCGATGCCCCAGAACTGGCGGTTACGCAGGATCTGACCGAGAGACATTTTCTTGGCGGTGCTGTTTTTATGCTGTGATTCCTGACCATTCAGAATGTAATCACGTTCTTCATCAGACAGTTTTTTCTGGTCGCGTGGGTGTTTGTAAAATACCAACCAGCACATGGCCCAGATAAAGCTCAGGGCACCGGAAATAATGAATGCCATCTGCCAGCTGTGCATGACGATAGCCCAGACGACCAGCGGCGGAGCAATCATCGCGCCGATAGAGGAACCGACGTTAAAGTAACCCACGGCGATTGAACGTTCTTTTGCCGGGAACCATTCAGAACTGGCTTTCAGACCCGCAGGGATCATCGCAGCTTCAGCGGCACCGACTGCGCCTCGCGCCAGCGCCAGTCCACCCCAGCTACCAGCCAGTGCGGTCGCGCCACAGAAGACGGCCCACAGAACGGCGAACATCGCGTAACCAATTTTTGTGCCGAGCACATCGAGCACATAGCCGGCAACGGGTTGCATTACGGTGTAAGCAGCAGAATACGCTGCGATGATATAGGAATACTGTTGGGTGGAGATGTGTAACTCTTCCATCAGAGTTGGCGCAGCTGCCGCCACAGTGTTACGTGTCAGATAACCCAGCACGGTGCCAAGCGTCACCAGTGCGATCATGTACCAACGTAACCCTTTAATTTTACGCATGTAAAACCTCATCGTTTTGTTATGTCCGCGAACGAGCGGTCATCTTCCAGTTCAGGGAGGAGGATGTTCTTTTACGAGGGGGTAACCGAAAAAAAGCCGGTACTCCCCGAACTCTGCCATGTCAATATTTGTGCTAATTCGGTTTCCGTACCGGTTAATCCGATGGTGATACATCGGTAATTTGCATTCCGTCGGCTTATGTATCGCGACGGCAAAAAGATAACTTGTCATACAGCTTTAAAAGGTGAGTGCCATCACAAAAGTGTGAATCTTCGTGTGGTCATTATTTCGATTCAGCAAAGCCAGTGCTGGTGCGGCTTGGCGCGAGGTTTACCTCTTTGAGAGTAATTTTTTTGTCGCCATTAGTTGATCTAACTCACGAAAATATCTTCAGTGTATGGAAATTGGTGTGATAACTTTGTCAACATCAAAACATAAGCAATCTGACGCACTCGCTGAGAGGAAGACGATAATGACCCCGTTTATGACTGAAGATTTCCTGTTGGACACCGAATTTGCCCGCCGTCTGTATCATGATTACGCCAAAGACCAGCCAATTTTCGACTACCACTGCCATTTGCCACCGCAACAAATCGCGGAAAACTACCGTTTTAATAACCTGTATGACATCTGGCTGAAGGGTGACCACTACAAGTGGCGTGCGATGCGTACTAACGGCGTCGCTGAGCGCCTGTGTACCGGCGATGCCTCCGATCGCGAGAAGTTTGACGCCTGGGCCGCCACTGTTCCGCACACAATCGGTAACCCGCTGTACCATTGGACCCACCTCGAATTACGTCGCCCGTTTGGTATTACAGGTAAGCTGCTGTCTCCGGCAACGGCTGACGAAATCTGGAACCAGTGCAATGAACTGCTGGCGCAGGACAAATTCTCCGCACGCGGCATCATGCAGCAGATGAACGTGAAAATGGTCGGTACCACCGATGACCCGATCGACTCTCTGGAGCATCACGCGGCCGTTGCTAAAGACGCAAGCTTTGATGTGAAAGTGCTGCCGAGCTGGCGTCCGGATAAAGCCTTTAACATTGAGCTGGCGACCTTTAATGACTATATGGCGAAGCTCGGTGAGGTGTCTGACACGGATATCCGCCGCTTCAGCGACCTGCAAGCTGCGCTGACCAAACGTCTGGATCACTTTGCGGCTCACGGCTGTAAAGTCTCTGACCACGCGCTGGACGTGGTGCTGTTTGCTGAATCTAACGAATCTGAACTGGATAGCATTCTGGCACGCCGCCTGGCGGGTGAAACGCTGAGCGAGCATGAAGTTGCCCAGTTTAAAACCGCGGTGCTGGTGTTCCTCGGTGCGGAATACGCGCGTCGTGAATGGGTACAGCAGTACCACATCGGCGCGCTGCGTAATAACAACCTGCGTCAGTTCAAACTGTTGGGTGCGGATGTCGGCTTCGACTCCATCAACGATCGCCCGATGGCCGAAGAGCTGTCCAAACTGCTGAGCAAGCAGAACGAACAGAACCTGCTGCCGAAAACCATTCTCTACTGCCTGAACCCGCGCGATAACGAAGTGCTGGGCACCATGATCGGCAACTTCCAGGGCGAAGGTATGCCGGGCAAGATGCAGTTCGGTTCCGGCTGGTGGTTCAACGATCAGAAAGACGGTATGGAACGTCAGATGACGCAGCTGGCCCAGCTCGGTCTGCTGAGCCGTTTCGTCGGCATGCTGACCGATAGCCGTAGCTTCCTGTCATACACGCGCCATGAATACTTCCGTCGCATCCTGTGCCAGATGATTGGCCGTTGGGTTGCTGCAGGTGAAGCGCCGGCAGATATCCAGCTGTTGGGTGAAATGGTCAGAAATATTTGCTTCAACAATGCGCGTGATTATTTCGCCATTGAACTGAACTAAGGCCTGGGTGAAGGTATGCAATACATCAAGATCCATACGCTGGATAACGTCGCGGTAGCGCTCGCTGATTTGGCTGAAGGAACCGAAGTCACCGTTGATGGGCAAGCGGTAATCCTGCGCCAAGCGGTTTCTCGTGGCCATAAATTCGCTTTATGCGATATTGCGCAAGGCGAAAACGTCATTAAATACGGTTTGCCAATCGGTCATACGTTGGTGGACGTGGCGGCGGGTGAGCATATTCATGCTCACAACACGCGCACGAATCTGAGCGACCTGGACACGTATAGCTACCACCCTGATTTTCAGGCAGAGCTTGTTCAACCCGCCGATCGCGATGTACAGATCTACCGTCGCGCCAACGGCGAGGTCGGCGTGCGCAACGAACTGTGGATCCTGCCGACGGTCGGCTGCGTCAACGCTATGGCGCGTCAGATGCAGAACCGCTTTCTGAAAGAGACCAACGACGCCGAGGGTATCGACGGCGTGCATCTTTTCAGTCACACCTACGGCTGTTCGCAACTGGGTGACGACCACATCAACACCCGTACCATGCTGCAAAATATGGTGCGCCACCCGAATGCGGGTGCGGTGCTGGTGGTCGGCCTGGGTTGTGAAAACAACCAGGTTGATGCCTTCCGCGAAACTTTAGGCGAGTACGATCCTGAGCGTGTTCACTTTATGGTCTGCCAACATCAGGAAGACGAAGTGGAAGCGGGGATTGAACATCTCCATCAGTTGTACAACGTGATGCGTAACGATAAGCGTGAGCCGGGTAAGCTGGGCGAGCTGAAGTTTGGTCTGGAATGCGGCGGCTCTGACGGCCTGTCCGGTATTACCGCCAACCCGATGCTGGGGCGTTTTTCCGACTACGTGATTGCCAACGGCGGCACCACCGTGCTGACTGAAGTACCGGAAATGTTCGGTGCCGAGCAGCTGCTGATGGACCACTGCCGTGACGAAGAAACCTTCGGCAAGCTGGTGACCATGGTCAATGACTTTAAGCAGTACTTCATTGCTCACGACCAGCCGATTTACGAGAATCCATCGCCGGGCAACAAAGCGGGCGGGATCACCACGCTGGAAGACAAATCTCTGGGCTGCACGCAAAAAGCGGGCTCCAGCCAGGTGGTGGATGTACTGCGCTACGGCGAACGCCTGAAGACACACGGCCTGAACTTACTGAGCGCGCCGGGTAACGATGCGGTTGCTACCAGTGCCCTCGCGGGCGCGGGCTGTCATATGGTGCTGTTCAGCACCGGCCGCGGTACGCCGTACGGCGGTTTTGTGCCGACGGTGAAAATTGCGACCAACAGCGAGCTGGCGGCCAAGAAAAAACACTGGATCGATTTTGACGCTGGACAGCTGATCCACGGTAAAGCGATGCCTCAGCTGCTGAGCGAGTTTGTCGATACGATCGTTGAGTTCGCCAATGGCAAGCAAACCTGCAACGAGCGCAACGATTTCCGGGAACTGGCTATCTTTAAAAGCGGCGTAACATTGTAATTACCCTTCATCTTTCGCGTGACAGCCGCGTTGGCTGCGTCCATTCACCCCGGTCACTTACTCCAGTAAGCTCCCGGGGATGTCTGAACTTACCGCCTTGCGGTAGCACGAAATCTATTGGGTAATCGAAATGGAGTGGATTTTAAAAACGGCGTTTCATAATATGGAGCGCCGTTTGCTTTTGCGTTTCCTCACAAGGATCTCCCATGACCGCGTATTGGCTGGCCCAGGGCGTAGGTGTCATCGCCTTTTTGATCGGCATTACCACCTTTTTCAATCGAGATGAGCGCCGGTTCCGGCTGCAACTTGCCATCTACAGCGCCACCATTGGCGTGCATTTTTTTCTGATGGGCGCCTGGCCTGCGGGAATGAGTGCAGAGCTAAACACCATCCGCACACTCGTCTCGATGCATACCCGCAAACTATGGGTAATGACCGTTTTTATTATCCTCACCCTGGTTCTCGGGCTGGCGAAATTACAGCATGCGATGGAGCTGTTGCCGATTATTGGCACGCTGGCCAGCACCTGGGCGCTGTTTCGCTGCCAGGGGCTGACCGTGCGCTGCGTAATGTGGTGCGCAACCGCCTGTTGGGTTATCCATAATTTCTGGTTGGGATCGATTGGTGGGACGATGATCGAAGGTAGTTTTCTGGTGATGAACGGCCTGAACATTATTCGCTTCCGGCGGATGCAAAAACGCGGAATTGATCCATTCAAAATTGAAAAAAGCGTACAAGAAGAGAACCCCTCCGTCCGGTGACGGAGGGGCAGAGATTAGCCGCGCAGGGCGTTATTTGCCAGACGTTCGTCTTCAGCCTGGCAGGCCGCAGCGGTAAACAGGACGTCTGTAGAAGAGTTCAGCGCCGTTTCACAGGAATCCTGCAATACGCCGATGATAAAGCCAACGGCAACGACCTGCATGGCGATGTCATTCGGGATACCGAACATATTACATGCCAGTGGGATCAGCAGCAGAGAACCCCCCGCCACGCCCGATGCGCCGCAGGCGCACAGCGACGCCACCACGCTCAGTAACAGCGCCGTCGGTAAATCGACCGGAATACCCAACGTATTGACCGCCGCCAGCGTCAACACGGTGATGGTGATAGCCGCGCCTGCCATATTGATGGTGGCTCCCAGCGGGATAGACACTGAATAGGTATCACGATCCAGGTTCAGCTTCTCACACAGCGCCATATTCACCGGAATGTTTGCCGCGGAGCTGCGGGTAAAGAAGGCGTACACGCCGCTTTCACGCAGACAGGCCAGCACTAACGGATATGGGTTGCGGCGAATTTTCCAGAATACCAGCAGCGGGTTGACCACTAACGCTACCAGCAGCATACAGCCTACCAGCACGGTCAGCAGATGTGCGTAGCCCCAAAGCGTGGCGAAACCAGTGGTTGCCAGCGTGGAGGAGACCAGGCCGAAGATACCGATCGGCGCGAAACGAATCACCAGCTTCACCATAAAGGTAATAGCGTTGGACATATCGTTGACCAGATTTTTGGTCGTTTCATTACCGTGACGCAGCGCAAAGCCCAGACCGACGGCCCAAACCAGGATGCCGATGTAGTTGGCGTTAAGCAGTGCATCAATTGGGTTAGAAACCATGCTCATTAGCAGGCCACGCATCACTTCAATAATGCCGGACGGCGGTACGATATCGCTGGCGCTGCTGGAAAGATGCAGTGTCGATGGGAAGGCGAAGCTGAAGACAACGGCCGCTAACGCTGCGGAAAATGTTCCGAGCAGGTAGAGGAACAGGATTGGGCGGATATTGGTTTTTTGCCCGTGCTGGTGGTTGGCGATAGAAGCCATTACCAGCATCAGAACCAGAATTGGCGCGACGGCTTTTAACGCGCCGACGAACAGAGTACCCAGCAAACCAACGGCTTCTGCCGCAGGTTTTGACACCAGTGCCAGTAAAATCCCCAGAACCAAACCGATCAAAATTTGTTTAACCAGGCTCCCTTGCGCCAGGCGCGAGAATAGCCCCGATGAACGTTGCGTAGTCATGTAGTAATCCTTTCATTGTGTTGTTGCCCTGCCTTTGTGCGTTCTGTAGACGCATCTTTCAGGATGAGGCAAATGTTTGCATGGCTGAGTATAAGGAAAGAACAGGGTTCTGGAAGCGAAATATCCTGGATTTCGCGTCGAGATCATATTTTATAACTTTGAGTTAACATTATTTTGACATGATAAACAAAAAGCCCGACGCACGCAGTGTGCTGTCGGGCTTTTCAGCTAGCAGATGAAACTTACTGTATTTGTTGCTTTTTATCGTGCTGGTGGTTGACCCAGGCGTTCACAATCAGCGTCACAAACAGAATGCCAAATACCACGCCTAACGAGATAGCGATCGGGATATGGTAGAAATCGACGATCAGCATCTTAATACCGATAAACACCAGAATGACCGACAAACCGTACTTCAGCATGGAGAAACGCTCCGCCACGCCCGCCAGCAGGAAGTACATTGCGCGCAGACCTAAAATAGCAAACAGGTTTGAGGTCAACACGATGAACGGGTCGGTAGTGACGGCAAAGATAGCCGGAATACTGTCGACGGCAAAAATGACGTCGCTCAGCTCAACCAGAATCAACACCAGCATCAGCGGCGTAACAAACAGCAGGCCGTTTTTACGCACGAAGAATTTTTCATCTTCGATGGTATCGGTCATGCGCAAATGACCGCGCAGCCAGCGTACTAACGGTCTGTCGCCAATACCGGAAGCATCTTCTTTCGCCAGCGCCATCTTCACGCCGGTAAACAGCAGGAATGCACCGAACACGTACAACAGCCACTCAAATTGGGTGATAAGCCAACTGCCGGCGAAGATCATGATCGTACGCAGAACAATGGCTCCCAGCACGCCATACACCAGTACCCGACGCTGCAACGCAGGCGGTACGGAGAAGTAGCTGAACAGCATCAACCAGACAAAGACGTTATCTACTGCCAGCGATTTTTCGATCAAATAGCCGGTAAGGAACGCCAGCGCCTGTGGGTCGGCAACGGCGCGGCCCTGGGTTTGTGCCAGGTACCACCAGAAGACGGCGTTAAACAGTAACGACAGCGTTACCCAAACGATTGACCAGGCCGCAGCCTGCTTCATCGACATCGTATGCGCGCCACGACGACCCTGCAACAGCAGGTCGATGGCCAGCATAATTACCACCACGACAGCGAAGCCACCCCATAACAACGGTGTGCCGACAGTATTCATTGTATTTCCCCATGCATAAAAAAAACGGCCAACGCCGAATGACGTTAGCCGCTGCTTTTTATGCATAGACCTTGCCATTCGGCAAGGTCTCACTTACAACAACAAAGGAATACGATGGCGTATTCCTTTGTTATCGCCCGGCGACCGGATGTGGTTTTTCACACATCGTAATGACGATCAACCGACAACGAAGTTACTCCCCTTTGCGGGTTACAAAATATTACAGGCCATGCATTCAGTCAATGGCCTGCAACATTCGTTTTACATACCTTTACGCAGTCAGCGATGTTACCGCTTCATCTGCCGGGAAAATCACGCCGGTCTGGCGGCGAATCTCTGTTTGCAGTTTGGCGGTGATACGGCTGACGGCCAGTGCGGGGTGATCCACTTCGCCGGATTCAACCAAATGAGCAAAAGCCTCTGCCTCATACAGCATAGTATTGATGTGCTGAGGCGTCGTCAGATCCTGGGTTTTCCCCCCGCGAGGAACGAAGCACACTTTCTGACACTCGGAGATATGCTCGATCACCAGCGATCCCTGCTCGCCCTGAATTTCACTGGCTAACACCGAGTCGCTTACTTTTGAGTGCTGGAGTGTGACGCTGAAATCACCGTAATTCATCACCACCACGCCGTGGGCATCTACGCCGCTTTCCAGCAGACTGGCGCTGGCCTGAACGCTTTGCGGTTCACCCCACAGCGCAACCGCTGAGGCCAGGCAGTAAAAACCGATATCCATGATCGAGCCATTTGAGAACGCCGGATTAAACGTGTTCGGATTTTCACCGTCCAGATAGCGCTGGTAACGCGAGGAGTACTGGCAGTAATTAATAAACGCTTTCCTGATTCTTCCGACTTTGGGTAGAGATTGCTGCAACAGCAGGAAGTTAGGCAAGCTGGCGGTCTTAAACGCTTCAAACAGCACGACCTGATTTTCGCGCGCGCAGGCGATAGCGGCTTCGGCTTGCGCCAGGTTTGAGGCCAGCGGCTTTTCGCAAATAACATGCTTTTTGTGCCGCAAAAACAGCTCGGTCTGCGGGAAGTGCAGGGAGTTTGGACTGGCGATGTAGACGGCGTCGATCGCCTCGCTTTGCGCCATCGCTTCCAGTGAGGTAAACAGATGCTCGACGGGGTAATCGTTGGCGAAGGTCTGCGCCTGTTCAAGGCTACGGGAATAGACCGCGGTTAACTTATATTTGCCGGTTTCATGGGCGGCATCGACAAACTGGCGGGTGATCCAGTTTGTGCCAATTACTGCGAAACGTATCATAATGGCCTTCAGGCTGCGAAAAGGGATCCTTTCGTCAATTTAGCATGCCCTGAAGACAAAGCCAGTGCGCGACTACGCAGTTTGCTTTAACGATTGTTGCGTTAACCACAGGCGGGTATCGAACTCCAGTTGATGATACTGAGGCTCCATATGACAGCACAGCTGGTAAAACGCTTTGTCGTGCTCTTTTTCTTTCAGATGCGCCAGTTCATGGACGACGATCATGCGTAAAAAAGGTTCAGGGGCATTGCGAAACACGGTGGCAACGCGGATCTCCGCTTTGGCTTTTAGCTTACCGCCCTGCACGCGAGATACGGCGGTATGCAGCCCCAGCGCATTCTTCAGAACGTGTATCTTGCTGTCATACATGACTTTATTCAGCGGCGGGGCATTACGCAGGAACTGATTTTTCAGATCCTGAGTATATTGCCAGAGCGCTTTGTCGGTCGCGAAATCATGCGTCCCCGGATAGCGCTTCTCCAGCACTGCGCCCAGACGCTGTTCAGCAATCAGCGTTCTCACCTGAGAAAGTAAATTCTCCGGATAGCCCTGGAGATAAGTTAGTTGGTTCATCTTTGCCCATGCCAATCATAAAAAGTGTATACTCACGCACCCTTTTCAGGGATACGCCGAAATTTTACCATTCAGGAGGGCCGATGAGCCACATAGACAACGGTTTCCGTTCGCTGTCACTTAAACGTTTCCCGGAAACGGATGACGTTAACCCGCTGCTGGCGTGGGAAGCGGCAGATGAATATCTGCTGCAACAGCTGGACGATACCGAGATTAGCGGCCCGGTGCTAATCCTGAATGATACCTTTGGCGCACTGGGCTGTGCGCTGGCGCAACATTCGCCGTACAGCATTGGCGATTCTTATCTCAGCGAGCTTGCCACACGCGAGAACCTGCGTCATAACGATATTGCCGAGTCGAGCGTCAAGTTCCTCGACAGTACGGCTGACTACCCGCAGGCGCCGGGCGTGGTGCTGATTAAGCTGCCAAAAACCATGGCGCTGCTGGAGCAGCAA
Source organism: Citrobacter sp. RHBSTW-00017 (assembly GCF_013797615.1). Lineage (NCBI taxonomy): Bacteria > Pseudomonadati > Pseudomonadota > Gammaproteobacteria > Enterobacterales > Enterobacteriaceae > Citrobacter > Citrobacter sp. RHBSTW-00017. Next base: position 648,679 of record NZ_CP056899.1, read on the forward strand.
CTGCGCGCGCTGCGCGAAGTGGTAACGCCGCAAACGCGTATCATCGCCGGGGCAAAAGCGCGTGATGTGCATACCTCGACGCTGGAGCTGTTCGAAAAAGTGTTGGGTCCAACCACCACGACGCTGGCGTGGAAAAAAGCCCGTTTAATCAACTGTACGTTCAGCAAACCTGAGCTGGCCGCTGCCTCGCAAACGCTAAGCTGGAAGCTGGAAGGTACCGAATGGACTATCCATAACCACGCCAACGTCTTCTCCCGTACCGGACTGGATATCGGCGCGCGCTTTTTTATCGAGCATCTGCCGGAAAACCTCGAAGGGGAGATTGTTGACCTCGGCTGTGGTAACGGCGTCATCGGTATGACGCTGCTGGCGAAGAACCCGGAAGCCAGCGTGGTATTTGTTGATGAATCGCCGATGGCGGTGGCTTCAAGCCGCTTGAACGTGGAAAGTAACATGCCTGAAGCGCTGGATCGCTGTGAGTTTATGATCAACAACGCGCTGTCGGGCGTCGAACCGTTCCGCTTTAACGCCGTGCTGTGTAACCCACCGTTCCACCAGAAGCACGCGCTGACGGATAACATTGCCTGGGAGATGTTCCACCACGCTCGTCGCTGCCTGAAAATCAACGGTGAGCTGTACATTGTGGCTAACCGTCACCTTGACTACTTCCACAAGCTGAAGAAGATTTTCGGCAACTGCGTGACCATCGCCACCAATAATAAATTCGTGGTACTGAAAGCGGTCAAAACCGGTCGCCGCCGCTAATCGTGTGTGCCGGATGGCGGCGTGACCGCCTTATCCGGCCTACGAAATACATACTGTTAAATTTCCAGCGCCAGCATCGTCCCTTGCGCAATAGCGCGTCGGGCATCCAGCTCCATCGCCACATCGCAGCCGCCGATCAGATGCACCGTTTTACCCGCCGCGTGGAGCGGATCGACCAGCTCACGGCGCGGCTCTTGTCCGGCGCAAATCACCACGTTATCCACGTTAAAGATCACCGGTTCGCCGTTCAGCACAACGTGTAAGCCATCATCATCAATTTTCTGATAGCTAACTGCCGGGATCATTTTCACGCCGCGTGAGAGCAGGGTGGCGCGATGGATCCAGCCCGTCGTTTTCCCTGAACCTTGTCCCGGTTTGCTGGCTTTGCGCTGCAACATCACTATCTGGCGCGGGCTGCGGGATAAGTGCGGGCCTTCCAGGCGTAAGCCGCCAGGCTGTTGCAGGCTGGTGTCGATCCCCCATTCCACGCAGAATTCCGCAATGTTTTGGCTGGTGGGCTCACCGGGCTGGCTCAAATACATGGCGGTATCAAAACCTATCCCGCCGCAGCCAACGATCGCCACGCGTTTGCCCACCGGCGTTTTATCGCGCAGGACGTCAAGATAGCTCAGTACTTTAGGGTGGTCGATCCCCTCGATCGGTGGCATGCGAGGCTCGATCCCGCTGGCGAGGATCACTTCATCGAAGGGGTACAGATCGCGTGCGCTGACAAAGTGATTCAGCTTCAGCGACACGCCAGTCACATCGATCATCCGGCGGTAGTAGCGCAGGGTTTCATAAAATTCTTCTTTGCCGGGGATCTGCTTAGCGATATTAAACTGCCCGCCAATCTCGCTATGCGCGTCAAACAACGTCACGTGATGACCGCGTGCGGCGGCATTTATGGCGAAGGCGAGGCCTGCAGGACCTGCTCCGACAACCGCCAGATTTTTCGGCACAGTGGCGGCAACGATCGGCATTTTGGTCTCATGGCAGGCGCGCGGATTCACCAGGCAAGAGGTGACTTTGCCGACGAAGATCTGATCCAGGCAGGCCTGGTTACAGCCGATACAGGTATTGATCTCATCCGCTCGCCCGGTTTGCGCTTTTGACAGCAGTTCGGCATCGGCGAGGAACGGACGGGCCATCGACACCATATCGGCATCGCCACGGGCCAGAATGTCATCGGCGACTTGAGGATCGTTAATGCGGTTGGTGGTGACCAGTGGGATCGTCACATGCCCTTTCAGCTTACGTGTCACCCAACTAAACGCACCGCGCGGCACCGGGGTGGCAATAGTGGGAATACGCGCCTCATGCCAGCCAATACCGGTGTTAATAATGGTCGCCCCTGCGGCTTCTATCGCCTGCGCCAGTTGGACGGTTTCGTCGAAGGTTCCGCCGTTTTCCACCAGATCGAGCATCGACAGGCGGAAGATAATAATAAAGTCATTACCGGCACGCTGGCGTACCGCGCGCACCACTTCCACGGCAAAACGCATGCGGTTGGCATACTCGCCGCCCCATTCGTCATTGCGCTGATTGGTACGCAGAGTCAGGAATTCGTTGATGAGATAGCCTTCCGAGCCCATCACTTCGACGCCATCATAGCCCGCTTCCCGCGCCAGTTGAGCGCAGTGGGCGAAATCTTCAATCAACTGCAGCACCTCATCGTGCGTCAGCTCATGCGGCGTAAAGCGGTTGATTGGCGCCTGAATGGCAGAAGGTGCCACCAGATGCGGCTGGTAGCTGTAACGCCCGGTATGCAGGATTTGCAGGGCGATTTTGCCGCCTTCGTCATGCACGGCGTCGGTAATGACGCGATGATGTGCAAGTTGGCTGGTGTCGTTCAGCATCGCGCCGCCTTCCATCCCCACGCCGGAAAGCGCAGGCGCAATACCTCCGCTCACAATTAACGCTACGCCGTGACGGGCGCGTTCGGCGTAGAACGCGGCCAGCCGTTCTGCACCGTCGGGATACTCCTCCAGCCCGGTATGCATTGAACCCATCAGCACGCGGTTTTTAAGCGTGGTGAAGCCTAAATCGAGCGGGGCGAACAGCGACGGATAGCTCATAAAGGTGTCCAGTATGTAAAATTATTGTTATGTGGTCGGATGAGTTAATAATTTAGCCTTCGCCGCGTAAAAGGGAAAAGGGGAATGCCGTGATTGTGATGGGATTCAAAAAATGCCCCTGCGGACGCAAGGGCAAGTGGGTCAGAACGCCAGTCGTTTACCCAGGCCGTCAAAGAGGTGCAGGTGCGACTCTTGTACGGTGAGCGTAAGCGGTGTATCCGGCATGAAGCTAAGCTGTTGAAAAGACTTCAGGCACACGGGGTGGCCGGCCAAATCCAACCACACCAGCGTGGAGTCGCCCTGTAATTCACACAGCCGGGTACGACCTTGCAATGTGAAATCCCCGGTCTGCTGGTACTGCATATGCTCCGGGCGGATGGCGACAAACAGTTTGTCCCCGTCGCTAACGCCTGCGGGCTGACGGGTGAGGCGGAAGACGAGGTTATCGGCGATATGCAGAGCGCCTTCACACCATACCGCTGGCAGAACATTGATTTTCGGCGTGCCGATAAACTCAGCGACAAACAGGTTTGCCGGGGTGTTATACAGCTCCAGCGGCGTGCCCACCTGCTCAATTTTTCCCTTGTAAAGCACCACGATGCGATCGGCCAGCGTCATCGCCTCCACCTGATCGTGCGTTACATAGATCATGGTGTTTTTCAGGGTGTTATGCAGTTGCTGGATCTCCTGGCGCATCCCGACCCGCAACGCGGCATCCAGGTTAGACAGCGGTTCATCAAACAGAAACAGTTCCGGTTGCTGGACAATAGAACGCCCGATCGCCACACGTTGGCGCTGCCCGCCGGACAGATTCTGCGGCAGCCTGTCCAGCATTTCTTCCAGCTTCAGCATGCTGGCGGCGTGAGCGACCCGCTTATCAATCTCGGCGGCGGGCGTATTGATATTACGTAAACCGAATGACAGATTTTCCCTGACGGTCATATGCGGGTAGAGGGCGTAGGACTGAAACACCATCGACAGGTTGCGTTTGCCCGCCGCAAGCCTGGTGACCTCTTTTCCCCCCATCACCAGTTTACCGCCGTCGGGGATTTCCAGTCCGGCGATGATCCGCAGCAGCGTGGATTTCCCGCATCCGGAAGGGCCAACCAGCACAATGAACTCCCCGGAGGCGATCTCCAGCGACAGATTTTCAATGATGGTGTTCTTGCCCCATGCTTTATGAATATTGCTCAGGCTTAGCGCGGTCATAACCTCTCCTTGTCAGAATCCCAGGCTGCAATCAGCGTTAAAATTTCATCGGTTTTGCGCGCCAGCAGTGCCGTATCCGCGCGGGTTTCCACGTTCAGGCGCAGCAGCGGCTCGGTGTTGGAGGCGCGTAAGTTGAAGCGCCAGTCAACGAAGTCGATGCTCAACCCGTCGCAATCGTCACGCAGGCCGCCGGCTTGCAGATAGTGAGCGGCGATGGATTGCATGACAGATTGCGGATCGGCCACCGTCAGATTGATTTCGCCGGAAACCGGAAAGCGCACCTGGGCGTGTTCGATATACGCCGACAGCGGACGGCTGTCGCTGCCGATAATTTGCAGCAGCAATACCAGTGGGATCATCCCGCTGTCGCAATAGCCAAAATCGCGGAAGTAGTGGTGGCCGCTCATTTCTCCGCCGTAGACCGCGTCCTCTTCGCGCATCCGCGCTTTGATAAAGGCGTGCCCGGTTTTGCTGATGACCGGGATTCCGCCGCAGCGAGTTACAACGTCCAGCGTATTCCACGTCAGGCGCGGGTCCAGAATGATATGACTGCCTGCGGAGCGTTGCAGGAAGTGCTCGGCGAACAGGCCAACCAGGTAGTAGCTCTCAATAAAGCGGCCACACTCATCAAAGAAGAAGCAGCGATCGAAATCGCCATCCCAGGCGATGCCGAAATCAGCCTGATTTTCGATAACCGCCTGCTGGGTGATGAGGCGGTTTTCCGTCAGCATCGGATTCGGCACGCCTGCCGGGAAATGACCGTCCGGCTGATGGTGCAGGCGAATAAACTCAATCTGAACGCCCGCACGGGCCAGCCCGTCGGCGATCGCGTCAAGCGCAGGCCCGACGGTGCCATGTCCGGCGTTGGTCACAATACGTAGCGGGCGAGTCGGCGGATGCTGAAGGAAGCGCAGCAGGCAGGCAATCCAGGCGGGGCGATTATCATAAGGGATGAGGCTGCCACGATGGACGATCGGTGCAAAGTCGTTGCGCTCCGCCAGCGCTTTTATCTCCAGCAGGCCGTTGTCGTTACTGATCGGACGCGCCTCTTCGCGCACCAGTTTCATACCATTGTACTGCGCCGGGTTATGGCTGGCGGTAATCTGAATGCCGCCGTCGGCACGCAGTTCCCGGGTGGCGAAATAGATCTCTTCGGTGCCTGACAGACCAATGTCGATAACATCCACGCCGCTGGAAATCAGCCCGTCGGTCACGGCGGATTTTAACGATTCCGAGCTAAGGCGAATGTCGGCGCCGATCACTACCCGGCGCGGATGGCGCCAGGCGGCGTAAGCGCGACCGATGCGAAAGGCGATATCCGGCGTCAGGTTGACGCCAACCTCACCGCGAATGTCGTAGGCTTTAAAACAGGTTAGTTCATCCATAATCTACTCTTCTGTAATTAATGAGTCAGGCTGACTCCCGAATGATGAGCTGGTAAGGCAATTCATAGTGGGTCACCGGTCCTCTGGTGAGCAGCAATTTGACGGCCATTTCCCCTTTCTTTTCCGCGTCTTGAGCGATGGTGGTCAGGCGTATTCCCGCCACCTCAACGGCGAGATTATCGAAACCGGTAACGGCAACCCGCTGCGGAACCGCCAGTTGCTGCCGTTGGCAGTAGTGGATCGCGCCGACGGCGAAGCGATCGGAAAGGCAGATAAGCGCAGTGATCTCCGGATGGGTTTCCAGTAACGCTTTGGCCGCCTGTTCGCCGTGTTCTTCATCGTGTCGGGTTTGATACAGCCAGCACGTATCAAGGGCGAAGCCGCGCTGCTGGAAAACCTCCCGGCAGACATTCACGCGGGAGAGCATCAGCAGGTTGTCGCCGGTGACGGGGGCGGTCAGATCGCACATTCCCTGCGCGGAGGGCTGTGACGGAAAGGCGATGATGCCGAAATGTCGATGACCTTTATCGGCCAGATAGCGGGCAATATCGCGCATGGCGCAGGCGTTATCGATGGAGACGCTGCTGTGGTCGGGAAACTGAAAATCGAGCGTGACCACCGGACGCCCATGAGCCAGCGCGTGCTGGATCATGGCTGCATTGTTATGCGTGGCGTTGAGAATATAGCCATCAACCAGGGTGTTGAGCGGCGTCTGTTGCCGCTTACGCAAAGGGATCAAGACCAGATTGACGTTTTGTTCTTCACACTGGACGGCGATCCCCCGCATCAGCGCAATGTCGTGGGGATCGATAAACACGTAACTCATAGAGTCGTTGAATATCACGCCGATGGTGTCAGATTTACCGGTACGCAGCGCGCGCGCCAGCTTGTCCGGTCCCTGAAAGCCAAGCTCGCTGGCATATTGCAAAATTCGCTGGCGCAGCTCCGGAGATAATTTTTCCGGATTATTCCATGCGTTCGACACCGTGGTATGGGAAATACCCATAATCTTGGCCAATGATTTTATCGTAATACGTTTCTTATCTTTATTATCATTAACGTTTATTTTCATGTTTAATATATTTGCTTGGTTTATATATTGGCGTGAATTATTTATTTCTATCGTCCATTGCGTTGAACGTTGATGCAAAGTTTAACGTTAAACAAAAATCGTTTTGTGATTTGTTTAACGTTAAACATAAAAAGGGGGTGTTAATTTACGCTCCATTCAATAGCAGGGTAGCGGTAAATCAATACTTATTGAAAGTAAATGGAGAGTTATCGTGAGAGTTGTAAAATTAGCTAAATTAACAGCCTGTGTACTATTCGCATTTTGTATTTCTGGCTGCGGTCCGGATGATAAAAAATCCGCAGAGACAGCAAAAACGCCAATTAAAATGTGGGTGGCACCAAACGAAAATGAAGAAGCCTTCTGGAATACTATGGTTAAAGAATGGAATAAAGACCCGGCGCATACCCCGGTCGAATTTACGCCCATTCCTGCCGCCAGCAGTTCTGAAGAGGCAATAATGAACGCGCTGGCTTCCGGCACGGAACCCGATATTTCCAGTAATATCTTTATCGGTTTTGCCAGCCAGTTGGTGGAAATTGGTCAGCTTGAAGACCTGTCTAAAATGAGTGGTTTTAATGAACTCGTTAATAACCGACAGATGGGCAAAATTATTCCTGCCTGGCAATTAAACGGCGAGCAACACGTTCTGCCAATCTATATTAATCCTATCGTCTGGTGGTGGCGGGGCGATTTACTCAAGCAGTATGGTTTTGATCATGTTCCGACCCGTTATGATGAGCTTTATCAGTTGGCAGAGCGCCGGGCGGCGGATAATAACGGCTATGTTATCCAGATGACCGCCGGGAAAAACTGGTGGGAACGCTGGTTCGATTTTATTCCGCTTTATTATGCGCAAAACGGCGGTAAACCTTACCTCGCGGGTCATCAGGCGACGTTTGCCGATCCTGCCGGACAGGCGCTACTGACCTTTATGGGGAAAGTCTTTAACAGCAAGTGGAGCAGCTACGACTTCACCGCCGCCGACGATCCGTTAGCGACCGGGCAGGTGCTGGCGTCCGCGCGCGGTCCGTGGGATATCGCTCGCTATCACAAGCAGTATCCGGAGATCCTCAAAACGCTGCAAATTGGGCCGATGCTCACCGAGAAAGGCGACGCGCACCCGTATACGTTCGGCGACAGCAAAGGGGTGGTGATCTTCAGTTCCAGCAAGCGCAAAGCGCAGGCGTGGGCGTTTATTCAGTGGGTCTTTAACAACGCCGAGCACGACCGGAGCTGGCTGGAGCTGACCGGTATGCCGCCAGCACGCAGTGATTTAATGAGTAATCCGCTGTTTGTGAATTACTTTGAGAAAAACCCGCTGGAGAAGGCGATCGCTTCTTACGTGGACGTCGCGCTGCCGCCAGCGGCCACTACGCAAACCACGGAGATTCAGCGCAGCATGACGCAGATGCTGGAGCAGGTCATTTTCAACCACGCCGATCCGGCAGCCACCCTCGATAAATCCGCGCAGGAAATTAACACATTGCTGGCGAAATAAGGGGAAAAAATGGCTGGATATGAATCCCGCACCGGAGGCCTGTTGGCCTCCACGTGGATCGGTTATTCGTTGCTGTTCTGGTTTTATCCGCTGTGCTGGCTGGTCGTGCTTAGCGTGACGAACTGGCAATTTATTGGCACGCCGACGTTTAGCGGATTACAGAATATCATTGGCGTGTTTCATGACGCGTTATTCTGGCAATCGATGTGGAACGTGTGCCGTTTTTTAATGTGGTATATCCCGATTGTCTTTCTTGCCTCGTTGCTGTTTGCCGCGGGATTACGAAAAATTAAGTACGGGAAAAGTTTTATTGCCCTGAGCTTTTTACTGGCGAATATCTCTTCGGGGGTGGCCTATTCCATCGTCTTTGCAAAACTGTTCAGCGAATACGGGCCGGTCAATCAATTTTTACAGGCCAGTTTCGGCATCTCTGTGCCCTGGTTTACCAACCCTGACTGCGCCATGTTATCCATTGCGTTAATTGTCACCTGGAAATTCGTCGGTTATTACGGGCTGATTCTCTATTCCGGGATGGTGGCGATCCCCGCGGATATTTACAGCGCGGCGCAGTTGGATAAAACCGGGAAGTTTAAGCAAAGTTGGGCGATTACCCTGCCGATGATGAACGCGCAAATCGTGATGGTGATGGTGCTGGCGATTACCGTGGCGTTCAGCATCTTTACCGAGCCGTATCTTATCACCGGCGGCGGGCCGCTCAACAGCACCACCAGTCCGATGGTGGTGATGTATGAAGTGGCGTTCCAGAAAATGAAGCCAACCTGGGCGGCGACCATGTCGATTATCGTTGCGGCATGCAGTTTCCTCGCCATCTGGGTCTTCCGCAAAGTATTCGAAAAACATATCGAGATTGTGTGAATGAAGAAAATGACTCCCTTAACGCTGCTCATTCACGCCGTGATGTTTTTGCTGGCGCTCACCTGGCTTTATCCTTTTATCTGGATGGTGATCTCCTCGTTGAAACCGACGGCGCAAATCTACACGACCGGGCTGTTTTCCGGTCATCTGACGCTGGAGAATTACGCTTTTCTGTTCGATAACAGCAACCGGGCGGACAAACCTTTTTTGCGCACCCTGGTTAACTCGCTGTTCGTGTCGCTCACCATTACCGTCTGCGTCACGCTGACCTCAATGCTGGTGGGATATGCCGTCGCGAAAACCGAGTTTCGCGGCAAAAATGCGTTTCGCAACCTGTTGATTGTGCAGATGGTTTTCCCGGTCTTTATGTTCATCATTCCACAGTTTGTCCTGATGCGTGAACTGGGGCTGATCAACAGCTACGGGGCGATGATCCTGCCGTATGCGATGAGCGCCTGGGGCATTTTTATGGTTTCGCAGAGCTTTAAAGGCACGCCGAATGATTACCTGTATGCCGCAAGGCTCGATCACGCCAGCCTGTGGGGGATCCTGCGGCATGTGATGATGCCGCTGAATAAATCCATTCTGGCGATTGTCGCACTGTTCACCTTTTCCAGCTCATGGGACAACTTCCTCTGGCCGCTGATCGTGATGCGCGAAGTGGACAAAATGCCGTTTTCGGTGCTGCTCGCCACCTTCAGCAAATCCTACGGCATCTACCTGGGACCGGTGCTGGCGGGGTCGGTGGTGCAGATGCTGCCAATCGTTGTCCTGTTTATTCTGTTCAGAAAATACTTCCTCGAAGGCATGTCGTTATCACTGAAATAAGGAACGTGACGGTGAAAAAGCAACCGTGGTGGCAGGCGTGTACCTGCTATCAAATTTATCTGCCTTCGTTTTGCGACGGCAATAACGACGGGCTGGGCGATTTTCCGGGCCTGATTTCCCGGCTGGATTATTTGCAGGCACTGGGCATCGGCGCGGTGTGGATCACGCCGTTTTATCCCTCTCCGCTGGTGGATAACGGCTACGATATCAGCGATTACTGCGCCGTTGACGCCCGTTTCGGCACTCTGGACGATTTCCGCCGGGTGGTTGACGGCTGCCATGCCAGAGGCATTCGGGTGATTATCGATCTGGTGGTCAATCACGTCTCCTCAGAACATCCCTGGTTTTGCGATGCGTGGAATAATCCGGGCAGCCGCTATCGTGATTATTTCCTTTTTCGCCGCCAGCCGAATAACTGGCGTTCTTTCTTTTCCGGCAGCGCGTGGACCGCTGAGCCAGACACCGGCGAGTTTTATTACCATAAATTCGCGCCCGGCCAGGTGGATCTCAACTGGGCCAACCCCGCGGTGGAACAGGAAATTTACCGGGTAGTGGATTTCTGGGTTACGCAGGGGGTGGACGGTTTTCGCTTTGACGTCATCAACTTTCTTACTACCGACGGCATTGGGCCTGATAACCCGGAAGAGAACGGCGAGCAGCGCCATGAATTTGACATCAATCAGCCGCGACTCCCTGAAACGCTGCAACGGCTGTGTGCCCATGTTCGGGCGCAGGGCGACTATTTCCTGATTGGCGAAATCGGCAGCGAAGACCCTGACGTGCTCAGCCGCTATCAAAGCCCGCAGCTGATGGACGTGGTGTTTAATTTCAATATCGGCAGCCAGAAAATCTTTGATGTTTCCCGTCTTTTCAGCCAGTTAAAAACCACGCTGGCTGCGCAGTCGGGTTTACCGACGCTGTTTTTCTCCAGCCATGATATGTCGCGGATGATCAGCCGCTTTGGCGAAAACGAGCGCGATACCGGGCGGGCGCTGGCGGTGCTGGCGCTTCAGCTAACGGTGAGCGGCGTGCCGTTTATCTTCCAGGGAGAAGAGCTGGGGGTGACCGACTACCGTCCGCAAACGGCAGAGCAGCTTTTTGATATTCAGGGAAAAACCCATTACCGCACCGCCCTTGCCGCAGGCAGCAGCCCACAGCAGGCGCTGGCGCTGGCTATTGAACATTCGCGGGATGGTTCGCGCGCGCCGCTGCCCTGGCGCGACGCCCCCTTTGGCGGATTTTCCTCCGTCGCGCCGTGGATGCCCGTCGGCGGCGATATCGCCCTGATTAACGCGGAGCGCCAGCAGCAGGATGAAACATCGTTCTGGCATCAGTACCGACGGCTGATCGCCCTGCGCCACCGCGTTGCGGCGCTGCATCAGGGACAGCAGGACTCGCTCGACCTCACTGACGAATGTGTCTGGTTTACCCGTTCGACGGCGGCGGAGCAGGTCTGGGTCGCCATCAACTTTGGTGCGCCCGTTCGCAATCCGTGGCAGGAGATTGAGGCTGAAGTGCTGTACGGGGAGGACGCGCAATGGATTGGCAAGAATCAATGTTTGATCAAAAGGAGAGTACATGGACAGGCACAATAAAAACCCGTTGATTACCCCGGCGGACGTGACGCCTTCACTGCCCGGCAGGAAGGTCGATTGTGTTTTCAATGCTGGCGTAACGGAGTGTGACGGAGAGATCGTTTTGCTGCTGCGGGTGGCGGAAAGCGTGATCAATTCCGACCCGCAGCAGCGTGTCGTACCGCTGTTGGAAAAAACCGATGCGGGCTGGGTACAGGCCACCGCAAGTTTCGATCGTCGCGATGAACGCTATGATTTCAGCGATCCGCGGGTGATCGTGCTGAAAAGCGATCCGGCGCGGGTGTGGCTGACCTCCATGTCGCATCTGCGTCTGGCGCGCAGTCGCGATGGGGTGAACTTCCGGATTGACAGCCAGCCGTTTATTATCGCCGATACGCAATATGAAGAGTTTGGCTGCGAAGATGCGCGGATCACCCGCATCGATGATATCGCGTACATCAACTACTCGGCGGTGTCGTCGCTGGGGATCTCTACCGCGCTGGCGGTGACCAAAGATTTTGTCACGGTGGAGAAAAAAGGGTTGATCCTCTGTCCGGACAACCGCGACGTCTGCTTTTTCCCGGAAAAGATCGCCGGTAAATATCACGCCCTGACCCGTCCGGCCCCGTGCCACTTCGGTCATCCGGAAATCTGGATCTGCGAGTCGCCGGATATGCTGCACTGGGGCAACCATCGCCACCTGCTGGGACGGTCCGGCGATGCCTGGGACTGCCGTAAATCAGGCGGCGGCGCGCCGGTATTAAAAACCGATCGCGGCTGGCTGGAGATCTACCACGGTGTGGATGCCGATCAGCGCTACTGCCTCGGCGCGCTGCTGCTGGATCTCAACGATCCGACCCAAATTCTGGCGAAATCACCGGTGCCGTTGCTGGAGCCAGATGCGCCCTACGAGCGCGAAGGCTTCTTCGGCAATGTGGTGTTCACCTGTGGGGCGCTGATCCGCGATGAGACGCTGCACGTCTGGTATGGCGCCGCCGATGAGTGTGTGGCGCTGGCGACAATGCCGCTGGACAAACTGTGGCGGCATCTGGGGGTTGAATAAATGCCGCAGAGCGTCCTGGGTTGCTAAACCTCCTTCTGGCAGGGGGGCGATTCACACGTTGCGGCCGCTGGTGGACGAATCTTTGCTACAAATAATGAAAGTACACAACAGAAGAGCAGGGCAATAAATGCCCTGCAAGTCTGTATATTTAATTTCACATTGTATTTCAGGTGAGCGGTAATGGTGCCAACTTACTGATTTAGTGTATGATGGTGTTTTTGAGGTGCTCCAGTGGCTTCTGTTTCTATCAGCTGTCCCTCCTGTTCAGCTACTGAAGGCGTGGTGCGTAACGGTAAAAGCACTGCCGGACATCAGCGCTATCTCTGCTCTCACTGCCGTAAAACATGGCAGCTACAGTTCACTTACACCGCCTCTCAGCCCGGTACACACCAGAAAATTATTGATATGGCCATGAATGGCGTCGGATGTCGCGCCAGTGCACGCATTATGGGCGTTGGCCTCAACACGATTTTACGACACTTAAAAAACTCAGGCCGCAGTCGGTAAACTCACGCATACAACCGGGCAGTGACGTCATTGTTTGCGCGGAAATGGACGAACAGTGGGGTTACGTCGGCGCTAAATCACGCCAGCGCTGGTTGTTTTACGCGTATGACAGGATACGGAGGACGGTTGTGGCGCACGTATTCGGTGAACGCACGTTGGCCACGCTGGAGCGTCTTCTTGGCCTGCTGTCGGCCTTTGAGGTCGTGGTATGGATGACGGATGGCTGGCCGCTTTATGAATCACGCCTGAAGGGAGAACTGCACGTTATCAGCAAGCGATATACGCAGCGCATTGAGCGGCATAACCTGAATCTGAGGCAGCATCTGGCAAGGCTGGGCAGGAAGTCACTGTCGTTCTCAAAATCGGTGGAGCTGCATGACAAAGTCATCGGGCATTATCTGAACATAAAACACTATCAGTAAGTTGGAGTCATTACCGGTTTTTCCACAGCCTTTCAGATATTCGCGATCGGTTTCATCGCGATAATATTCAACCACCTGGAGATCCTCTTTGGCGGCATACTCTATTTTTTGCTGTCCTTGCAGGTAGTAATGGATCTCAAAATAACGACGATGACCGGTAAACAGCGCATCGGTCGCGGAGTCTGTCTCCACGCGATAGCTCAGGGAATCACCGATAGAGTGGGCGACGCCTGGTTGAATATTATCAATATTTTCAATCGCTTCGACGCAGCGCTGCCACTTCTTCCCGGATGCGTAAATTTGTTGGAACTGCGCTAAGTTGTCGATGATCCTCATTTTGTATTCTCGCTGTGCAAATTCGTGGAAAAGAACCCGGTACCAAAGACGCGGCTGGCGGCGGTTTGAGCGCTAGATTCGCTACCGGAAACCGGCAACAACGTGAAGCCGTAGCTGAACGAACGGAACCAGACGCGCCAGGAATCAAGCACCTCGCTTCCCCAGGAGTTGGAACCTAAGCCCAGCACCTGGTGGTCCAGATTCAGGGTGATGTCATCGCTGCGCTGCAGCGCATTACAGTGCTGTGCGGCAAAGATATTTTCTGGCGTATAGCGCCAGGCGCTCAGGTTGACAGGGCGCTGCGGAACCACCAGCAGACCGTTGCCGTGGCGGTTGGTTAGCGTTGCCCAGCGCACGTCCTGACGATTGCCGTTGTTTTGCGGGAACGGATAGTTTTCGAACATCTCATCCACGCTGCTGCGCCAGATATCGATGATGTTGGCCTGCTGGCTATCGGCATAGTTTTCACCGGGACCACGTCCGTAATACGCCACCTGCCCCAAATCGCCGTTGATGCCCATCGTGAAGCCGATGCACGGAATAATGTCCCGGTACTCGCCGTAAGGCTGGCCGGAAAGCTCCACGTTCAACTGACCATCTGCGGCAATCCGCCAGCGGTAGGTACAGCGCATACCGAAATCAAATACCGGCGGGGCGATAATCGTCTGGCTGGTTATCAACAGCGCGTCATCGGTTTGCTCAATGGCAAAATCGCGCAGATGCTCCTGCATAATCTGTAAATGATTTGGTTGCCAAAGGCCTTCGAACTCTTGTTTGTGGTTATCAATGGTTGGTTTGAAGAAATTAATCTTCGGCTCGCGGGTAATCAGCTCCTCACCGTTAACGGTCCAGCTAATGGGCTTACCGTTCAGTTTTGAGAAGGTCAGAAGGAAGTTATAACCGCGTATGGTGCAGCTCTGGCGGCTGTCTTCCAGCGTCAGAGGGGTAGCGTTTTGCTGGCTAAACGGTACGGCAGCCGCCGTTCTGGCCTTCAGCGGGAACTGATAAGTCGCGATGTGGTGCCCGGCTTCGCTGTATGCCGTACGGGAATCTTTCGTCACGATGACGTTGAGGAACGCTTCGCGCGCATCCAGCTCCGGCAGTGTGCATTGCACCAGGGTATCGCTGTCAGGAGGGACGTCGCGCAGTTTTATCTGCTGAGCAGAAAGCGTATCTCCCTCGGCGCGAACCTCAATATGCAAGGTGTAGTCGTCAAGCGTGGTAAACCACAGTTTGTTTTCTACCCGTAGCTCGCCGCGAGCCAGATCCTGTGCGCGTACTTTTACTGGCGCAATCACCTGCTTGTATTCCTGCAGACCCGGCCCCGGGGTTTGATCGGAATAAATCAGGCCATCAAGGCAGAAGTTATAATTGTTCGGATAGTCGCCGTAGTCGCCGCCATATTTGTACCAGACGTTGCCGTCGTCATCTTTGGCCTGAATCCCGTGATCGCACCACTCCCAGACATAGTGTCCCTGAATGCAATCATGCTGATAAAAGACGTTCTGATATTCCGTCAGCCCGCCGGGACCGTTGCCCATGGCGTGAGCATATTCGCAGATGATGCGCGGCTTAGGATGTGGATATTCGCCAAACTCATTCATCAGCGGCACACGGGTGTACATGGTGGAGATGATATCCACCACTTCGGCGTCACGATCTTCTTCGTAATGGATCAGACGCGTGTCATCCAGCGCTTTCGCGGCGTGATACATGGCGCGGATGTTACAGCCGTATCCGGATTCGTTGCCGAGCGACCAGATGACGATCGACGGGTGGTTTTTTTGTGCATGGATTTGGCGCACGATGCGCTCAACGTAGACGTTTTCCCACAGCGGATCGTCCGTTATCCGGCTGATATCGCCGATATTGGCGAAGCCGTGAGATTCAACGTCGGTTTCGGCCATCACGAACAGACCGTAGATATCGCACAATTCATAGAAGCGCGGATCGTTCGGGTAATGGGCGGTACGCACGGAATTGATGTTGTGCTGCTTCATTAACAGCAGATCTTTTTCAACGCGATCCATGCCAACCGCACGGCCTTTAAGATGATCGTTATCGTGGCGGTTAACGCCATGCAGCATCACGTAGCGGTTATTGATGTAAAACAGACCGTCGCGAACTTTGATATCGCGGAATCCGACCCGCTGTGGCACGACCTCAAGGAGATTGCCGTTGGCATCTTTCAGCGTCATCACCAGATGATAAAGATACGGCGATTCCGCTGACCACTGCTGCGGCGCGCTAACCTTGAAATTAAAAGCGGTGCGGGTGTGTTGATCCACTGCCAGATTGTTAATCACGCCGCTATGCAGCGCCTGCTCACCGTCAAACAAGGTGTATTCGAGCGACGCCATCGCTGGCGTGGCAGCCAGGTTTTCCAGCGCAATGTCGCAGGTGAGGGTGGCGTCGCGATAGTCATCATCGAACTCGGTGCGAACGGTAAAATCCTGAATATGGGTCGCCTGTTTGCCTACCAGATAGACGTCGCGGAAAATTCCCGCCGACCACCACATGTCCTGGTCTTCAACGTAAGTGGAATCAGCCCATTGCATTACGCGAACGCACAGCAGGTTGTCACCGGTCTTTACCACCGCGCTGATATCAAATTCAGCCGTCAGGCGGCTGCCTTTGCTGAAACCAACGTACTGACCATTCACGTAAACTTCGAAGTAGGTTTCTACGCCATCAAATTTAATCAGCGTTTGTTTGCCCTGCCAGCCTTCGCTGAGGGAGAAAATGCGCTGGTAGGCTCCGGTGGGGTTATTGGTCGGAACGTAGGGGACATCAATCGGGAAAGGAAAACCTTCGTCGGTATACTGCAGTTTGCCGTGTCCTTCCATCTGCCACATGCCTGGGACGGTGATGCTGCCCCAGTCATTCATCAACTGCGACGTAAAGATTTCCGGGACCTGCAGCGGATGCTCAAAGAACTGAAAATTCCACTGACCGCTTAGCAACTGAAAGAGGCTGCTGGTTTCGCGGGCAAACGAGCGAGCCTGCGCAACGGAGTCATAAGAGAAAAAATATGCGCGTGGCGCCAGTCGATTTTCGTGGGTGAGCTGAATGTTTTCCCAGCGATTCATAAGGCCTCCCGGTGGAGAAAAATCGGAACCATTCATTGTAATGGTGAGTAAGTGTAATTGATGGTGATTTTAGTAAAAGTTTTACTAAAATATAGTGAGTGAGGTGATTTACTTTAACTGGATCACGAAAATAATGGGGCGCAGAAAATAATGCATGACAATGCGCGCCCGGCATCAGAAGAAACCGGGCGTGTTTACTGGGGATTTTAGCGGGTGGTGCCGCGCAGTTTCAGCTTGCTGGGAACAAAAACCAGCAGAGGAAGCGCACGCCCGTCGCGGGCTTTCTCAAACAGCAGGTTGACGCCCTGACTGCCCATCATTTCTGAATGGATGCGAACGGTGGAAAGCGGAGGAAAGGTGAAGCGCGCTGTCGGGATATCATTAACGCTAATCAGCGAAATGTCCTGCGGAATGTTCAGGCCACGCTCGTGAATGGCGCGCAGAACGCCAATAGCAATCGAGTCTGAAGCCACAAACAGGGCACCGGGATAGTCGGCTTTCGCCAGCATTTTTTTTGCCAGTTCATACCCTGATGAACTGGAGAAACCGCCGCGATAGATGTCCTGTTCAGAAACGACCTGCTGCAGACGACCGTATTCGACAAACGCGGCTTCACGGATATCTGCCTTGCCGGGTTCGTCTTCACCGCCGATGAAGCCAATGCGAGTGACGCCCTGGGCGATGAAGTAGTCGATACTCTCTTTACTGATGCGGGCCAGATCGATATCGACGGCGTCATATTCGCTGCCGGGTTCATGGAAATCGATAAAGCAGATGTTGTCGGTAAGCGCTGCTGCTGCATTACGCAAAGCCGAAGAAGGCTTGCCGACAATAAGAATGCCGGTAATGTTTTTGCTCTCCGGTAGCCCACTGTGCTCATAGCAGTTGGTCAGTTCGATCCCCAGCTTCTCACACTGGGTTTCTATTCCGTGACGGATCGCGAGATAGTAAGGATCGTTGATTTCCAAATCCTGCTGGTAGCTGTAGAGCGCCAGAATATGCTGGGGGCCGAGCGCGCTGGTCTGGTTTTTACGAGCACTGCTGGTTTTGTACTCCAGTTTTTCCGCGATCTCCAGAATGCGATGCTTGGTCTCTTCTTTTACATTCAGCGTGGGGTCATCGTTTAAAACCCGGGACACTGTCGCCAGGGACACGCCAGCTTCGATTGCGATGTCTTTAAGTGTTGCCATGTTTGCCTTTTCCCTGAGTTACCTGCGCATTGTAAATGAAGTGCTTATCTATTCATCTGTTTTCAGTAAAAAAAGTACGTTTAATTGACATGCCTGGGGTAAAACTGGGCTTTCAGAGTGTGATGACTACGTCATTTTCCCGCTTTTGAGAACCATTCCCGGAAAATATTTTGCTATTATTTAGTAAAGTTTTACCAAAGGAGAACACAATGGATACCGTCGCATTTGCTGATTTTGCCCGAATGGAAATACGTGTTGGAAAAATCGCACAGGTAAAGCGCCATGACAATGCTGATAAGCTGTATATCGTGCAGGTGGATGTGGGAGAGCGTACGCTGCAAACCGTGACCAGCCTGGTGCCTTATTACAGCGAAGAGGAGCTGATGGGGAAAACGGTGGTGGTGCTGTGTAATCTGCAAAAGGCCAAAATGCGCGGGGAAACGTCAGAATGCATGTTGCTGTGCGCTGAGACGGACGATGGCAGCGAAAGCGTGCTGCTGACGCCAGAACGCCTTATGCCTGCGGGTGTGCGGATTGTTTAAGTTGTGCTAATTGCCGGATGGCCGCTACGCTTTTATCCGACCTACATTTGATCCCGTAAGCCTGAGATGCGCAGCGCCATCCGACATGTATTACACCTGCTCCACGCTCACCCGTAATGCTGCCAGGGCTTTGCGCGTCGATCGCAATACCAGATCGCATTGCTCGATCGTTAACGTTAACGGCGGTTCGATACGGATCGTCTTTGCATTGTTTAGCGTGCCGGCAACCAGTACCCGCTGGCGGAACATCTCACTGGCAAAGTTGTAGCCGATTTCATTATCGACAAACTCAATTGCCATCAGCATGCCTTTACCGCGTACATCATGCACCAGGTCTGGGTACTCCCGCGCAAGCTGGCGGAAACCATCCAGCAACATATCGCCTTTCTGCTCCGCCTGAGCTGGTAAATTTTGCTCCAGCAGGACGTTAATGGTGGCTAGCGCAGCCGCACAAGCGAGCGGGTTGCCGCCAAACGTGGTGGTATGCAAGAAGGGATTATCGAACAGGACGGAAAACACCTCTTCGGTGGCAATGGTTGCGCCAATTGGCATCACGCCGCCGCCCAGCGCTTTGGCCAGACACATAATGTCGGGCTGCACATTTTCGTGCTCGCAGGCGAACATTTTGCCGGTACGACCCATGCCGGTCTGCACTTCATCAAGGATCATCAGCGCGCCAAACTCATCGCAAAGTTTACGCACGGCGGGCAAATACCCTTGCGGTGGCAGGATCACGCCCCCTTCACCCTGGATAGGTTCGAGGATCACGGCTGCGACGTCGTCACCGGTCTTTTTACACTCGCTGAGCATGGTGCGCATCGCGTTAATATCGCCAAACGGCACATGGCGGAAACCCGGCAGCAGCGGCATAAACGGTTTGCGGAAGGTTGATTTAGCCGTGGCGGACAGTGCTCCCAGTGATTTACCGTGGAATGCGCCGCTGGTGGCAATGAACGTAAATTTACCGCGCGGCGATTGATACGCTTTCGCCAGCTTCAGAGCGGCTTCAACCGACTCGGTCCCGCTGTTACAGAAAAAACTGTATTTCAGTTTACCTGGTGCCAGCGCGGCGAGGGTTTTTGCCAGCATGGCCCGCAGAGGGTCAAGTAACTCCTGGCTGTGCAGAGGTTGTTTCGCGAGTTGATTCTGTACGGCGGAAACCACGACTGGATTACGGTGCCCCACGTTGAAAATTCCAAATCCACCCAGGCAATCGACGAACTCCTGCCCCTGGGTGTCGACAAGCGTATTCAGGCTTCCCGCTTGCCACTCTACGGCTCCGTAATC
Source organism: Citrobacter sp. RHBSTW-00017 (assembly GCF_013797615.1). Taxonomy (NCBI): domain Bacteria; kingdom Pseudomonadati; phylum Pseudomonadota; class Gammaproteobacteria; order Enterobacterales; family Enterobacteriaceae; genus Citrobacter; species Citrobacter sp. RHBSTW-00017. Next base: position 668,397 of record NZ_CP056899.1, read on the forward strand.
CCCGCCTGCAGTTACAGATTTTCGATACTCTAAGAACCCCGGATTGACATGCTCCTTGAAGTATTCAATCACCTCTCGGTTTAATGATTTCATTTCCTCATGATCAAGCGTGCGCTTTTCGATGAGATTCAGTGCGTGTGCGCTGCAGGCCAGGGCCGATGCGCTGGAAGGTAACCTGTTCAAAATATGCTCCCGGAGCTCGCGTATCACATGATACTGATTTAAGTATTGCAGTGATTGCGCCATTCCGGCGCGCTTAGCAAAAATCGGGATAAACACCAGGAAACATCTCATTCACGCAACATTTAATACTGATGTTTAACATTTACTGGCATTTTGCCCAGGTTAAGACCGCGAAAACAGATCGGAAAAGCACTTTTCTGCGCTAAAAGTGAGCAATATTTGCACTGTGACGGTGCGTTGGTAGAAGTGTAGTTGAATAGTTACTGGATGAAAGTATTTTAAATCAATGGATTAGAATGCGTACAGATTTTGAGGTTTAATCGCAAATTGCGATCTAAATCAAATTTAACAACTAAAGATAAAAAAATTATCGCCGAAATAACATAAGCCGAAAGAGTTAACAACCAGATAACCTGCACAGGACGCAATCATGTCTTCTCATCCCTACGTTAGTCAGCAAAATACACCGCTGGATGATGATATCACCCTCATGTCGACCACCGATTTACAAAGCTATATCACCCACGCGAACGATACTTTTGTCCAGGTCAGTGGCTATCAACTGAATGAATTGCTCGATAAGCCGCACAATCTGGTTCGTCATCCGGATATGCCAAAAGCGGCGTTTGCGGATATGTGGTACACCCTGAAACAGGGCGAGCCATGGAGCGGGATTGTGAAAAACCGGCGTAAGAATGGCGATCACTACTGGGTAAGGGCCAATGCGGTGCCGATGGTACGGGAAGGTCGTGTCACCGGATATATGTCGATTCGTACCCGGGCCACTGACGAGGAGATTGCGGCGGTAGAGCCTTTATATAAAGCGCTGAATGAAGGGCGTTGCAACCGACGTATCCATAAAGGACTGGTGGTACGCAAAGGCTGGCTGGGTAAACTCCCGGCGCTGCCGATTCGCTGGCGAGTGCGCAGCGTAATGGCAATTATGTTTATCGTACTGGCGGCCGCATTGCAGCAAATGGGCGCCGAATGGCCGTTACTGCTGATAAGCGCGCTGGTGATGATGTTGGGAACGGCTATTTTCGAATGGCAGATTGTGCGTCCTATTGAGAATGTCGCTCGTCAGGCGCTAAAAGTGGCGACCGGTGAACGAAACAGCGTGTCGCATCTTAACCGCAGTGATGAACTGGGCCTGATGCTGCGAGCGGTTGGGCAACTGGGGCTAATGTGCCGTTGGCTCATCCATGATGTCTCCAGTCAGGTGAGCTGTGTGCGCAGCGACAGCGAAACGCTGGCGAAAGGCAGCGATGATTTAAACAAGCATACGCAGCAGACCGTAGAGAACGTGCAGGAAACGGTGACCACTATGAATCAGATGGCGGCATCGGTGAAGCAAAACTCAGAGACCGCCGCCGCGGCCGACAAGCTCTCCATTGCAGCCAGCAGCGCGGCGACGCACGGCGGCGAGGCGATGGATACCGTCATCAAAACTATGGATGATATCGCCAACAGCACCCAGCGGATCGGCACCATTACCACGCTGATTAACGATATTGCTTTCCAGACTAATATTCTGGCCCTGAACGCCGCTGTTGAAGCCGCACGGGCGGGTGAGCAGGGGAAAGGGTTCGCCGTGGTGGCGGGAGAAGTGCGTCATCTTGCCAGCCGCAGCGCCAGTGCAGCCAATGATATCCGCAAGCTGATTGATGCCAGCGCCGATAAGGTGCAGTCCGGATCTGACCAGGTTCACGCCGCAGGGCGCACGATGGATGATATTGTGGCGCAGGTGCAAAACGTGACGCAGTTGATCGCCCAAATCAGTCACTCAACGCTGGAACAGTCAGATGGTCTTTCGAGCCTGACTCGCGCAGTGAATGAATTAAGCAATATTACGCAGAAAAACGCCGAGCTGGTTGAAGAGAGCGCCCAGATTTCCGCGATGGTGAAACATCGCGCTGGTCGTCTGGAAGATGCGGTTACGGTGCTGCATTAATATTAACGATAAAGGCGGAACGCAGGGTGAACGCGTTCCGCCTGCTCTGTAGATTAATCCAGTTGAGTAATATCCAGCGCAGCGCGATCGATAATACCGATGATTTTTTTGATCTGCGCATCGCTGGTATCACCATGATTGACCCGTAGGTCCAACACGGCTTTGAAGTTCTCCAGCGCGCGTTTCATCTGCGGGTTCTTGCGTAATTCAAAACCCACGCAGCGGGCTTTAATACGTTCGTGGATATGTTCCAGATGCTCACGGTTTTCATCCAGCCACTGCTGGCCCTGGGTTGTGATCGCAATCTGTTTACGCCCGCCTTCCTCGTCGCTGATGGTGATCAGCTCTTGATCCTGCAAGAAATCCAGCGTCGGATAGACGACGCCCGGGCTCGGGGTATAGTTGCCCTGAGTCAGGGTTTCAATCGCTTTAATCAGCTCATAGCCGTGGCTGGCGTCGCGGGTCAGGATATCCAGAATGACCAGGCGTAATTCTCCGTGACCAAAGAAGCGCTGGCGACGACCGCCGCCGCGACCGTGGCGGTGTCCACAACCCTGTTCGTGGTGATGTTCTTCACCTTTGCAGCAACCTGCATGGTGTTCGTTGTGGCGGCCTTCGTGGTGATGACCTTCACCCTTGCAGCAGCCTTCGTGTTGGTGCTCTGTATGCTTGCAGCAACCTTCATGATGGTTTTGCATCATCGTCTCCTGATGTATTTTAGATATATCTAATTTATATCTAAATATTGTTTTGGTGCAAGGCTATAAAATATTTTTTATTTAACTTGATGATTTTTATCTTTTTTAAAGGCGTGCGTTAGTCAGTTAATCAGAAGTCGACTATATCAAAAAAGTGCTTGCAATCTTGCTGATTAGCAATCATTATCATTTAAAAATTAATTTAGATATATCGTATTATCTTTCCGAAGGCGAAAAAATGACAAAAAACACCTCACGCTACCCGCAGCGCGTTCGCAATGAACTGCGTTTTCGGGAACTTACTGTCCTGCGCGTCGAACGTATTAGCGCGGGCTTTCAGCGCATTGTACTGGGCGGTGACGCTCTGGATGGTTTTAGCTCACACGGCTTTGATGACCATACCAAGGTCTTTTTCCCTGAACCGGGCAGCCACTTTGTGCCGCCGGTTGTCACCGATGAAGGTATTGTCTGGGCTGACGGCGTGCGTCCGATATCCCGTGATTACACGCCGTTGTATGACGAAGCACGCCATGAGCTGGCACTGGATTTCTATATTCATGACGGTGGCGTGGCAAGTACGTGGGCGATGAATGCCCGCGAGGGTGACAAGCTGACGGTAGGCGGACCGCGCGGTTCTTTGGTGGTGCCAGAAGACTACGCGTATCAGCTTTACGTGTGTGATGAATCGGGAATGCCTGCGCTGCGCCGACGCCTGGAGTCGCTCAGCCGTTTAGCGGTACGTCCGAACGTCACGGCGCTGGTAAGCGTGCAGGATGCCGCGTACCAGGACTATTTTGCCCATCTCGACGGATTTACTATTCAGTGGTTTATCGGCCATGACGAACAGGCGGTGAATGAACACTTATCGCAGCTAAGCGTACCTGCAGATGATTACTACATCTGGATTACCGGCGAAGGTAAGGTGGTCAAAAACCTGAGTGCTCGCTTTGAAAGCGAGGCGTTCGATCAGCAACTTGTTCGCGCAGCGGCTTACTGGCATCAGCGTCGTTAATCAGTAATTAGATGGCGGAACGCCAAACGCCTGGCGGAATGCGTAGCTAAATGCCGCGGTGCTTGAATACCCTACGTCGAGCGCCACGGCGGTCACGCTTTTATTTTTCTTCAGCATTAATACGGATTCCAGAATACGCATTTTTTGCTTCCAGACGCTGAAAGGCAATCCGGTTTCTTTTTTGAAATGGCGTGAAAAAGTACGGGCAGACATACCCAGATGCTGCGCCCAGTATTCAACCGAATGCTCCAGCGCCGGGGATTCTTGTATTGTTCGGCAAACTTTGGTTAATTCGCGATTCTGCGGCCAGGGTAATACAAAAGCGACTTCCGGAAGCTGCAGAATAATGTCGACCAGGACGCTAACCAGCTTGCCCTCTTTTGACTGGCTATCATAATGGCCCGAAATTAAATTCGTGGCGTAATGAATAAACTCTCTGGCGAAATCACTGATAGCCACCACTTTACATTCATTGATGCTCTCTTCAAGAAAGCTCGGTTTAATATCCAGATTCTCTAAATGCACATCATCCAATGCCCAAACCGCATGCTCCGTATGATTTGGGATCCAGATGCCATAATGCGCCGGGATTATCCAGCACTTGCCGGCAACATCAATACGCATACTGCCTTTGCGGGCGAAATGAAACTGCATAAAAGAGTGTGAATGCTGTGGAACATGATGATTGGCTTCCAGGACATAAGAGCGAAAGTAAACATCCTGCGGCAGTTCCGTCATGGAGTTATCCGGGAAGGAGTTCCACTGTTTTTGCACGAGAGTTTCCATAAATAGATCGTCAATGCTCCCGATGGTGTGTCCGCTGCTCGATAGATCTTGTCCGCGGATCATAATACATACACTCTTTTTTCCATAATAATCTTGCGTAAGAATTTTTAGCCCACCTTTGGTAAAAACCATGAACTCGCTTTGTTCAGATGCTGTCATCGTCAATGAAACAAATGATCACTGGACCCGAATGGGAAAAGAGCTGCTTTCGCAAGCAGATATCAGGATTAATGGCTCCCGTGCCTGGGACATTCAACTTCATCATGCCGGTTTCTTTAAACGGGTACTGCAACAAGGCTCGTTAGGGCTTGGCGAAAGCTATATGGAAGGCTGGTGGGACTGCGAGCGGCTCGATATTCTGTTCTGCAAAATCCTGAAAGCAAAACTTGACCAGCAGATGCCGGGTAACCTGAAAGATATTTTACGTATTGCCAGCGCACGCCTGTTTAATTTGCAGTCGCGGAGCCGCGCGTGGATTGTCGGCAAAGAACATTATGATATTGGTAACGATCTCTTTGCGCTGATGCTTGATCCGCATATGCAATATTCCTGCGCTTACTGGAAAGATGCGACCACATTAGACGATGCGCAAAATGCTAAATTAAAAATGATCTGTGAGAAGCTACAACTTAAACCGGGTATGCGTTTACTCGATATTGGTTGTGGCTGGGGTGGGCTGGCGGAATATGCGGCGCGTCATTATGGCGTGGCGGTGGAAGGCGTCACCATTTCTAAAGAGCAGCAAAAAATGGCGCAGCAGCGCTGTGAAGGACTGGACGTTAAGATTCTGCTGCAGGATTATCGCGACCTCGATAAACACTACGATCGCATTGTCTCGGTGGGGATGTTTGAACACGTCGGGCCAAAAAACTACGACACCTATTTCAGCATCGCCGACCGTTGTTTAAAACCGGACGGACTGTTCCTGCTACATACCATTGGTAGCAATAAAAAAGGGATGAGCGTCGATCCGTGGATCAATAAATACATTTTCCCGAACGGCTGCTTACCGGCGATCTCCCATATTGCCGAAGCCAGCGAATCACGGTTTGTGATGGAAGACTGGCATAACTTTGGCAGCGATTACGATAAAACGCTGATGGCGTGGCACGAGCGCTTTAATCAAGCATGGCCGGAGCTGTCATCACGTTATTCCGCCACCTTCAGAAGAATGTTTAACTACTATTTATGCGCCTGCGCCGGGGCTTTCCGCGCCAGAGATATTGAACTTTGGCAGGTGCTGTTTAGTCGCGGCGTAGAGGGCGGGATCCGCGTGTATCGTTAACGTTCTGCCTGATAAGCGAAGCGCCATCAGGCAGTAAATACCTGAGAAGCGCTCCTTGTTACATCTTAGCCCAGCTCACTCTCTGCCAGCGCTTTAAACACCATCGCTACGGCGTGCGCGCCGGGGTCCATATTTCCGAGCAGGCTTTCGCTGCTCAGATACGATGCGCGACCCGCATTGGCTTTGCTCGACAAACAGGTTCGTTCGGCTCCCGCTTGCGCGGCGTCGAATGCGGCCTGCAGATTTTTCGGCTGTGCGAGCAGCGAGGTCAGGGCCGGTTGCAGCGCATCAATCATTGTGCGATCGCCTTCGTCTGCGCCGCCGTAGAACTTCATCTGCGCCAGCCCCGTATTTAACGCTTCGACAACGTTAGCGCCCTGTTCCAGTTTCTGCCCGGCGGCGGTAAAGAAGATTGACATCAGCACACCGCTGGAACCGCCCATCACCACGGTCAGACGTTCGCCAATCAGCGCGAACAGCGTGGCAAGGTTATCCAGCGGCAGTTGCTGGCGATTCAGCATGCTGGCAATTTCACGCGCGCCGGCGGCAAAGGTCGAACCGGTATCGCCATCGCCGACTTTGGCGTCCAGCGCATTCAGATGAGTCTCCAGATCGGAAAGGGTTGCGGTGACCAGCTCCACAATCCCGGCCACCAGGGCGTTTGCCGAAGGCTGGAATTCCACGCAGGCGCTACGCTGAGATGACGCTACACAGGTGATTTCACGCGGTGGGACCGGCGTCGGCCAGTTGCTGGTTTCCACTTCGGTGAGCAGTGCTTTTTCGATGCTCTCTTCCAGCACGATGGCCGTCAGTGAGAAGCCTTTCATATCCAGCGCGGTGACCAGCGAGGCCGGGCCAATTAGCCAGTCGATACGCGAGTGCAGCGGGCTGCTGGCGAGTTCGCGGGTGATGATGGCCATTTCGGCCACGGAAACGCCGCCAAGGTTATTAACCATCACCGCCAGACGACCGGTTTCAGGCAGGGCGGCCAGCAGTTTATCCACCATCAGGTTCACCACTTGCGCACTGTTTTGGGTGTCGATAACCGATGCGCCTGGTTCACCGTGAATGCCCATACCCAGCTCCGCATGACCCGGATGATGACGAGGGGCTGCGTCGGTTTCTTGCGGCAAATGACAGCTGGAAAGGGCTACGCCCAGACTAAAGGTGTTGCTGGCTGCGTATTGCGCTTCACGCAGGACGGTGGCGAGGTTATAGCCGCGTTCGGCAAAATAGCCTGCGATTTTATGCACCAGGATAGTTCCTGCAATGCCACGTGGGTGTTTGTTATCCGGCAGGGAGATGTCGTCGCCGACAATCAGCATTTCAACGTTATAGCCAAGGCGACGCGCCTTCTCGGCGGCGAGACCGAAATTAAGACGGTCACCGGTGTAGTTTTTCACAATCAACAAACAGCCAGCCTCACCGGTCACCGCCTGAATCGCGGTCAGTACTGCATCCACGCTCGGGGAGGCGAAAACATCGCCGCAGACCGCAGCGGTTAGCATGCCTTTACCGATAAACCCAACGTGCGCGGGTTCGTGTCCCGAACCGCCGCCGGAAATGACCGCTACGTTATTTTTATTAAGGTCACGACGGACCACGATGCGAATGGCCGGATCGCTTTCCAGACGCGCCAGGTTATTCCATGGGCTGGCGATAATCGCCCCGTCGATGACGTCGCTCACAAGATGGGTGCGTTGGTTAAAAAAGAATTGAGACATAACGGCTCCTCGAGGTTGAGTGAAAGACAAACCCCCGAATGTAGGATCATGGTGCGGAGGCAATGAAGAGATTCTGGCGAAGTCAGCGTGGAAAAAAACAACGCTAAAATGAGTTTCATTACGGAACGTTGATGCTGTTTTTTGTTCCGAAATGAAACTTAAAAAAGCGGGGAATGATCATAATGCGAGCTCGCTCGACTTTTTTCTCCTGCGATCAGCGCCGCTCATACGGCGAAGCCAGCCTTTTTTTGCCGGTTTTAATATAACTGCATGAGTAAAACAGGAACTGAGCTTCGTGTTTGCTGGAGATTTGGGGGTAAATGAACGGATCGGGATCGCAAACCTTATCATTTTTGTGGATAAGCGTTCCAGAATGGAACGTGCATCGTTTTTATCTGTTTCATATCAGAACAAAATGACGAAAGATTTTTTTGTTCACGCCTCGCCATACAGTTATTGCATCGCTCCGGTACCTCCTGTTTTTGCCGACAGCAACAGGCCAAACAGGTTAACGCCAGGGCTCACCATGTAAAAACATGTACTTATTTGAGGATGAAAGGAATGCTAAAAGTTATTCAATCTCCAGCCAAATATCTCCAGGGCCCTGACGCTTCCACCTTATTTGGTCAATACGCTAAAAATCTGGCGGACAGCTTTTTCGTGATTGCGGATGACTTCGTGATGAAGCTGGCGGGAGAGAAGGTACTCAATGGCCTGCACAGCCACGACATTAGCTGCCACGCGGAACGCTTCAACGGTGAATGCAGCCATATTGAAATTAATCGCCTGATTGCCATTCTGAAACAGCACGGTTGCCGCGGCGTGGTTGGGATTGGCGGCGGGAAAACGTTGGATACCGCCAAAGCGATTGGTTACTACCAGAAGCTACCGGTGGTGGTGATCCCGACTATCGCCTCTACCGATGCGCCAACCAGCGCGCTGTCCGTTATCTATACCGAAGCCGGTGAGTTTGAAGAGTATCTGATCTACCCGAAAAACCCGGATATGGTGGTGATGGACACCGCAATCATTGCCAAAGCGCCGGTACGTCTGCTGGTGGCCGGGATGGGCGATGCGCTCTCAACCTGGTTTGAAGCGAAAGCCTGTTATGACGCCAGAGCGACCAGCATGGCGGGCGGACAGTCCACCGTAGCGGCGCTGAGCCTGGCGCGCCTGTGCTATGATACCCTGCTGGCGGAAGGCGAAAAGGCACGCTTTGCCGCGCAGGCTGGCGTGGTGACTGATGCGCTGGAGCGTATTGTCGAAGCGAACACTTACCTCAGCGGCATCGGCTTTGAAAGCAGTGGTCTTGCAGGGGCGCATGCTATCCACAACGGTTTTACGATTCTGGAAGAGTGTCACCATTTGTACCACGGTGAAAAAGTCGCCTTTGGTACGCTGGCGCAGCTGGTGCTGCAAAACAGCCCGATGGAAGAGATCGAAACCGTGCTGAATTTCTGTCAGAAAGTAGGCCTGCCGGTAACGTTAGCGGAAATGGGCGTAAAAGACGACATTGACGGCAAGATCATGGCCGTGGCCAAAGCGACCTGCGCAGAAGGTGAAACCATCCACAACATGCCGTTCCCGGTGACGCCTGAGAGCGTACATGCCGCGATACTGACGGCAGACCTGCTGGGACAGCAGTGGCTGGCGCGTTAATCAGTCGTCGGTAAGTTTTTATCCGGCATCTTCTCCCCCCTCTGACAGTCTCTGCCGGAGGGGTTGTCTATGGTAAAACAGCGGAAAGGGATATGACGACGCACACTCAGGACATTGGGAAGGAAGTCTCTTCGGTCATTGCCCAGTCATGGCATCGTTGCAGCAAGTTTATGCAGCGGGAAACCTGGCAGGCGCCGCATCAGGCGCAGGGCCTGACCTTTGAGTCGATCTGTCGTCGCAAAACGGCGCTGCTGACGATTGCTCAGGCCGCGCTGGAAGATGCCTGGGAGTTTATGGACGGCCGTCCGTGCGCGCTGCTAATTCTGGATGAATCGGCCTGTATTCTCAGCCGTTGCGGCGATCCGCAGACGGTGGAGCAACTGGCGGAGCTCGGTTTTCGCGACGGCAGTTACTGTGCGGAAAGCATTATTGGCAGTTGCGCGTTGTCGCTGGCGACGATGCCGGGGCAGCCGACAAAAACCTCTGGCGATCAGCACTTTAAACAGGCGTTGCATCCGTGGTCGTTCTGCTCTACGCCAGTATTCGATAACCATGGTCGACTGTTTGGCTCCATCTCGCTGTGCTGTCTGGTAGAGCATGAGTGCGTTTCTGATTTATCCCTGACGCTGGCGATTGCCAGAGAAGTCGGCAACTCATTGCTGACTGACAGCCTGCTGGCTGAATCCAACCGCCATCTGAACCAGATGTACGGGCTGCTGGAGAGTATGGATGATGGCGTGATGGCCTGGAACGAACAGGGCGTATTGCAGTTCCTCAATGCGCGCGCGGCGCTGCTTTTGCATCTCGACGCGCAGGCCAGCCAGGGGAAGAATATTAACGACCTGCTCAATCTCCCCATGCTGCTGCGTCGGGCGATCAAACATGCCCGCGGCCTGAATCATGTCGAAGTCACCTTTGAAAGCCAGCACCAGTTTGTTGATGCCGTCATCACCCTGAAACCGATTGTTGAAGAGCAGGGCAACAGCTTTATCCTGCTGCTGCATCCGGTGGAGCAAATGCGTCAACTGATGACCAGCCAGCTCGGCAAGGTGAGCCACACCTTTGAGCAGATGTCGACAGACGATCCAGAAACCCGACGTTTGATCCACTTTGGTCGTCAGGCGGCGAGGGGAAGTTTCCCGATCCTGCTGTGCGGGGAAGAGGGCGTCGGTAAAGAGCTACTGAGTCAGGCCATTCACAATGAAAGCGAACGCGCCAGCGGGCCGTATATCGCCGTGAACTGCCAGCTGTATGCCAACAGCGTACTGGGGCAGGATTTTATGGGCAGTGCGCCCACTGATGATGAAAACGGTCGGCTGAGCCGTCTTGAACTGGCGAACGGCGGCACGCTGTTTCTTGAAAAAATTGAATATCTGGCGCCGGAGTTACAATCCGCGCTGCTGCAGGTGATCAAGCAAGGCGTTTTAACCCGCCTGGATGCCCGGCGGCTGATTCCGGTGGATGTCAAAGTGATCGCCACCACCACGGTTGATCTCGCGAATCTGGTGGAGCAAAACCGCTTTAGCCGTCAGTTGTATTACGCGCTGCACTCTTTTGAGATCGTTATCCCGCCGCTGCGGGCGCGGCGTAACAGTATTCCATCGCTGATTTATACGCGGTTGAATAGCCTGAAAAAACGCTTTTCATCCAGCCTGAAGATCGACGACGACGCGTTGGCACAACTGGTGGCCTATTCGTGGCCGGGTAATGATTTTGAGCTGAACAGCATTATTGAAAATATCGCCATCAGCAGTGATAACGGCCATATTCGGCTGAGCAATCTGCCGGATTATCTGTTTGCCGAACGCCCGGGTCTGGAGACGGCATCTTCACTGCTGCCCGCCAGCCTGACCTTTACCGCCATCGAGAAAGAGGCGATTATCCATGCCGCCCGCGTGACCAGTGGGCGTGTTCAGGAGATGTCGCAACTGCTGAATATTGGTCGCACCACCCTGTGGCGTAAGATGAAGCAGTACGACATTGATGCCAGCCAGTTTAAGCGCAAACATCTGGAGTAGTTTCTTCGATTCTGGCCATCGAGAACAGCGCATCCGACAGTCGGTTGATATAACGCCTGGCCTCATCGCGTAACGTCAGCGTTCTGCCCATCGCGATGAGGATCCGCTCCAGCCGACGCGTCAGGGTTCGCGCAACGTGCAGCTGTGCCGATGCCAGATTTTTCCCCGGAATAACAAACTCTTTGAGCGGGCCGCTTTGCGCCATATTGCGGTCAATAAGCTGCTCCAGCGCCTGAATATCCTCTTCGCCAATACGCTGTTTTAAGCGTGTGAGTCCTTTCTGATCGCTGGCGAGTTCCGCCCCCAGTACGAACAGCATCTTCTGCATAGCGTGCAGTTCCTGGCGTAGCTCGGCCTGGCGCGTGCTGGCATAGCAGACGCCAAGCTGGGAAATCAGTTCATCCACCGTGCCGTAGGCCTCAACGCGGATGTCGTCTTTATCGATACGGCTGCCGCCAAACAGCGCGGTCGTGCCGTTATCACCGGTTCGGGTATAGATGCGGTACATTTATTTTATCTCGCTGAAGGGAAGAACTTTAACCAGTTGACCGGCATTGGCGCCGAGCGTGCGGATCTGTGCTGTCCCGGCGCGGGTATGCCCGCAGACCAGCGCCCGATCCTCGGGCAACTGGGCATGGGTTAAGGCAATATCACCGGTGGCGTTGAGACCGAGACCCACGCGCAGCGTCGAACTTTTGGCCGCCAGTTTGCCGAGCGCCAGCGCGCAGTCATGATCGTCGCAACAGATTGCCCGGCAGGGAACGCCTTGCTCTTCCAGCCCCCAGCACAACTCGTCAAGCACGCGAGTACCCTGCCAGCGTGAGTGATAAAACAGGTGTACGCCCGGTGATGAAAGTAACATTGCGCCCCCTGCGTTATCAGAATGCCTGACGGAAGATCTCGGCAATTTCTTTCTCGTTCCCTTTGCGCGGGTTGGAGAAGGCGTTGCCGTCCTTCAGCGCCATTTCCGCCATATACGGGAAATCGGCTTCTTTGACGCCCAGATCGCGCAGATGCTGCGGAATACCGATGTCGGCGGAGAGGCGGGCAATAGCATGAATGGCCAGCTCGGCGGCATCCATGGTGGAGAGTCCGTCCGTGTTCTCGCCCATAAACTCTGCGATGTCGGCAAATTTTTCCGGGTTAGCGATCAGGTTATAGCGTGCCACGTGCGGCAGCAGTACGGCATTCGCCACGCCGTGCGGCATGTCGTAAAGACCGCCAAGCTGATGCGCCATCGCGTGAACGTAGCCGAGGTTGGCGTTGTTGAAGGCCATACCCGCCAGCAGGGAGGCGTAGGCCATGTTCTCGCGAGCTTTCAGGTTGCTGCCCAGCGCCACGGCCTGACGCAAGTTACGGGCGATTAGGCGGATCGCCTGGATAGCGGCAGCGTCGGTGACCGGGTTGGCATCTTTGGAAATGTAGGCTTCCACGGCGTGGGTCAGGGCGTCCATCCCGGTGGCCGCAGTCAGTGGAGCTGGTTTGCCGAGCATCAGCAGCGGATCGTTAATAGAGACCGACGGCAGGTTGCGCCAGCTGACAATCACAAACTTCACTTTGGTTTTGGTATTGGTCAGCACGCAGTGGCGGGTGACTTCGCTGGCGGTACCGGCGGTGGTATTCACCGCAACGATCGGCGGCAGCGGGTTGGTCAGGGTTTCAATCCCGGCATAGCTGTAGAGATCCCCTTCGTGAGTCGCCGCGATACCGATGCCTTTACCGCAATCATGCGGGCTACCGCCGCCAACGGTAACGATGATGTCGCAATGCTCTTTCCGAAAGACCTCCAGGCCGTCGCGCACGTTGGTGTCTTTGGGGTTTGGCTCAACGCCGTCAAAAACCACGACGTCAATACCGGCTTCACGCAGATGTGTGAGGGTTTTATCTACCGCGCCGTCTTTAATCGCCCGCAGACCTTTATCAGTGACCAGCAGCGCTTTTTTACCGCCCAACAGTTTGCAGCGTTCGCCGACCACGGAAATAGCATTGGGGCCAAAGAAGTTCACATTTGGCACCAGGTAATCAAACATACGATAGCTCATAATATACCTTCTTAGATTTAAATTATAATTCAGAGAAACAATTCAATGCGGTTTCTGCTAATAATCTGTCTTGTTCGACGGTACCGCCACTTACGCCAACGGCACCGATTACTTTGCCGTTTAATATGACAGGTAAACCGCCGCCAAAAATAACAATTCGTTGTTGATTGGTGAGCTGCAAGCCATATAGAGAGGCACCTGGTTGTACCGCATCGGTAATTTCATGGGTACCCTGTCGCAGGCAGCAGGCGGTATAAGCTTTATTAAGAGAGATATCACAGCTGGTGACAAACGCGTCGTCCATACGTTGCATTAGCAGCGTGTTCCCGCCGTGATCCACCACGGAAAACACCACCGGAACGTTGATTTCAAGCGCTTTAGCCTCGACGGCCTGCGCCATTTTCTTTGCAGCCGCCAGCGTAATGGTGGCGATTTGTTGGCTCTTATTCACAGTCTCTCCTGAAAAGGTTGTAGGGCTGAGGTCACGAAAATATCGCGCAACAGCTATTTTTATCATTGGCTTTATCTTATTTTCTCGCCCCGCGTTATTAAGTCAATAGGGTGGGAATTTCAAAAATATTACGTTCAGTTTCCTGTTGTGGCGTTTATTGATAATGATCATTTAACCTCGTCACAATTCACGGCGAATATTCCTGAGCCGCGTTTCAATATGAAACGATGGGTTTTTATTACGTACCAAATTGGAACGAAATTAATTTTATTTTTTTATTGTCCTGCTGATTTAGAGTTCGGCTATTGCTGATGAAAGGCGAATGCCGGGTGTTGTGTCCCCGGCAATACGGCCCGGCGTCCCTATTTTTTATCTTTTGAGTCCATAAACTATGAGAAGATCAAAACGATTCGAAGTGCTTGCCCAGCGGCCTGTAAATCAGGATGGGCTAATTGGCGAATGGCCTAAAGAGGGGCTGATCGCAATGGAAAGCCCTTACGATCCGGCTTCGTCGGTGAAGGTGGAAAATGGTCGTATTGTTGAGCTGGACGGCAAGAGCCGCGCCGAGTTCGACATGATTGACCGGTTCATTGCCGATTACGCGATTAACGTGCCCGAGGCCGAGCGCGCCATGCAGCTCGACGCGCTGGAGATCGCCAGAATGCTGGTGGATATCCACGTCAGTCGGGAAGAGATCATTGCCATTACGACTGCCATCACCCCGGCGAAAGCGGTGGAGGTGATGGCGCAAATGAACGTGGTGGAGATGATGATGGCGCTGCAAAAAATGCGCGCCAGACGCACCCCCTCCAATCAGTGCCACGTGACCAACCTGAAAGATAACCCGGTACAGATTGCTGCCGACGCTGCTGAAGCGGGGATCCGTGGCTTTTCCGAACAGGAAACAACGGTCGGGATCGCCCGCTATGCGCCGTTTAACGCCCTGGCGCTGCTGGTGGGGTCCCAATGCGGTCGCCCCGGCGTGCTGACGCAATGCTCCGTTGAAGAGGCCACGGAGCTGGAACTGGGAATGCGCGGGCTAACCAGCTACGCCGAAACGGTGTCGGTATATGGCACGGAGTCGGTGTTTACCGATGGCGATGATACGCCGTGGTCAAAAGCGTTTCTTGCCTCGGCGTATGCTTCTCGTGGTCTGAAGATGCGCTACACCTCCGGCACCGGCTCGGAAGCGCTGATGGGCTATTCCGAAAGTAAATCGATGCTTTATCTGGAGTCGCGTTGCATTTTTATCACCAAAGGCGCGGGCGTACAGGGGTTACAAAACGGCGCGGTCAGCTGTATCGGCATGACCGGCGCTGTGCCGTCGGGGATTCGCGCGGTGCTGGCGGAAAACCTGATTGCCTCGATGCTCGACCTTGAAGTGGCCTCCGCCAATGACCAGACCTTTTCCCACTCCGATATTCGTCGTACTGCCCGCACCCTGATGCAGATGCTGCCGGGCACCGACTTTATCTTCTCCGGCTATAGCGCGGTACCGAACTACGACAACATGTTTGCCGGGTCGAACTTCGACGCTGAAGACTTCGATGATTACAACATTCTGCAACGCGATCTGATGGTTGACGGGGGCCTGCGTCCGGTCACGGAAGAGGAGACAATCGCCATCCGCAATAAGGCCGCGCGCGCCATTCAGGCGGTGTTCCGCGAACTGGGCCTGCCGCTGATTAGCGATGAAGAGGTGGAGGCCGCCACTTACGCTCACGGCAGCAAAGATATGCCCGCGCGCAATGTGGTGGAAGATTTGGCTGCCGTGGAAGAGATGATGAAGCGCAATATCACCGGGCTGGATATCGTCGGCGCGTTGAGTTCCAGCGGCTTCGAAGACATCGCCAGCAATATCCTCAACATGCTGAGGCAGCGTGTTACTGGTGATTACCTGCAAACGTCGGCCATTCTGGATCGTCAGTTCGACGTCGTCAGCGCCGTTAATGACATCAACGATTATCAGGGACCCGGCACCGGCTATCGCATCTCTGCCGAACGTTGGGCGGAAATTAAAAATATTGCGGGCGTGGTTCAGCCCGGCTCGATCGAATAAGGCGGTACACAGTGGAATGCACAACTGAACGTAAGCCGGTTTTCACCTTGCAGGTGAGCGAAGGCGAGGCGGCTAAAGCGGACGAACGCGTGGATGAAGTCGTGATAGGCGTCGGCCCGGCCTTTGATAAGTATCAGCACAAAACATTGATTGATATGCCGCACAAAGCGATTTTGAAAGAGCTGGTTGCCGGCATTGAAGAAGAGGGGCTGCATGCACGGGTGGTGAGGATTCTGCGCACTTCTGATGTTTCATTTATGGCATGGGATGCGGCAAATCTCAGCGGTTCTGGCATCGGGATTGGTATCCAGTCGAAAGGAACCACAGTGATTCATCAGCGCGATCTGCTGCCTCTGAGCAACCTTGAGCTGTTCTCTCAGGCTCCGCTGCTGACGCTGGAAACCTATCGCCAGATTGGTAAAAACGCCGCACGCTATGCACGTAAAGAGTCGCCTTCGCCAGTGCCAGTGGTTAATGACCAGATGGTACGACCCAAATTTATGGCCAAGGCCGCGCTGTTTCATATCAAAGAAACCAAACACGTGGTGCAGGATGCTGCGCCTGTCACGCTGCATATTGCACTCGTAAGGGAATGACCATGAACGACAACATCATGACCGCGCAGGATTATCCATTAGCGACCCGCTGCCCGGAGAAAATCCAGACTCCTACCGGCAAACCGCTAACCGAGATTACCCTTGAGAATGTGCTGGCGGGCCGCGTAGGTCCGCAGGATGTGCGTATTTCTCAGCAAACGCTGGAGTACCAGGCGCAGATTGCCGAACAGATGCAGCGTCACGCCGTGGCGCGTAATTTCCGTCGTGCGGCGGAGCTTATAGCAATCCCGGATGCCCGTATTCTTGAAATTTACAACGCGCTGCGGCCGTTTCGTTCTTCGTTCGCCGAGCTTCAGGCCATTGCCGATGAACTGGAACATACCTGGCATGCCACGGTGAACGCCGGGTTTGTCCGCGAGTCGGCAGAGGTGTATCTGCAGAGAAACAAGCTGCGTAAAGGCAGCCAGTGACGGAGGTTATATGCCGTTAATTGCAGGGATTGATATCGGCAACGCCACCACCGAAGTGGCGTTGGCGCAGCATGGCCGGTTTATCGCCAGCGGGATTGTCGCCACGACCGGTATGAAAGGTACACGGGACAATATTGCCGGGGTGGTGGCCTCCCTGCAGCAGGCGCTGAATAACACCCCGTGGTCGCTTCAGGACGTGGCGAAAATCTGCATCAACGAGGCGGCACCGGTGATTGGCGATGTGGCGATGGAAACTATCACTGAAACCATCATTACCGAATCAACAATGATTGGGCATAACCCGCAAACGCCCGGCGGCGTTGGCGTGGGAATGGGAACTACCATCGCCGTGGAGAAGCTGGCGGCGTTGAGTGAAGATCGGTTTGCCCAGGGCTGGATCCCACTGGTCGGTGAGGAGAGGGATTTCCTCGAGGCGGTTTGGTTTATCAATGAGGCGCTGGATCGCGGGGTCAACGTGGTAGCGGCGATCCTGAAAAAAGATGATGGCGTGCTGGTGAACAATCGCCTGCGTCGAACAATGCCGGTGGTAGATGAAGTCACCCTGCTGGAGAAGGTGCCGGAAGGTGTGCTGGCGGCGGTGGAAGTGGCAGCCCCAGGACAGGTGGTGCGTGTGCTGTCGAATCCTTACGGCATCGCGACCTTCTTTACCCTGACGCCCGAGGAAACGCAAACTATCGTCCCCATCGCCAGAGCGCTAATTGGCAACCGTTCCGCCGTGGTGCTGAAAACCCCGCAGGGTGATGTGCGCTCAAGGGTGATCCCGGCGGGTAAGATCTTTATCCGCGGCGAAAAGCGTGGCGGTGAAGCCGACGTAGCGCAAGGCGCACAGGCCATTATGCAGGCGATGAGCACCTGTGCGCCCGTGTGCGATATTCGTGGTGAAGCAGGTACGCATGCAGGTGGCATGCTGGAGCGGGTGCGTAAGGTGATGGCCTCGCTGACCGGTCACGACATGCACGCGGTGTATATTCAGGATCTGTTGGCGGTGGATACGTTTATTCCCCGCAAGGTGCAGGGCGGTATTGCCGGGGAGTGTTCAATGGAGAACGCCGTTGGCATTGCGGCGATGGTGAAATCCGATCGCTTACAGATGCAGGCCATCGCCAGTGAGCTGAGCGTCCGGTTAAACATCCCGGTTGAAGTCGGCGGCGTGGAGGCCAACATGGCTGTCGCCGGTGCGTTAACAACGCCCGGATGTGCTGCACCGCTGGCGATCCTCGATTTAGGCGCAGGCTCCACCGATGCCGCCATTATCAATAGCGATGGCGTAGTGAAAGCGGTCCATCTGGCTGGCGCGGGGAATATGGTCAGCCTGTTGATTCAAACCGAGCTGGGCTTAAGCGATCCGTTTCTGGCGGAGGAAATTAAAAAATACCCGCTGGCAAAAGTGGAGAGCCTGTTCAGCATTCGTCACGAGAACGGCGCGGTGGAGTTTTTTCGCGAACCGCTCAGTCCGTCAGTGTTTGCCAAAGTCGTTTATCTGAAAGACGGCGAGCTGATCCCAGTAGATAACCAGACCTCGCTGGAAAAAATTCGGTTGGTGCGCCGACAGGCCAAAGAGAAAGTTTTTGTGACCAACTGCCTGCGCGCTTTACGCCAGGTGTCACCCGGCGGCTCTATTCGCGATATGACTTTTGTGGTGCTGGTGGGCGGCTCCTCGCTGGATTTCGAAATCCCGCAGATGATCACCGACGCGCTGGCGCATTACGGCGTGGTTGCCGGACAGGGCAACATCCGTGGTACCGAAGGGCCGCGTAATGCGGTAGCGACCGGGCTGGTTTTGGCCGGGATAGCGAATTAATCGTGCAGAAAACAGCCGCCGCAAGCGTTTAGCTGCGGGGTAAATCAAATAAAGGTGATGTTCTCTTTGATATCCCGGCGGAGTTGGGTACATAGTATAAATGTGTCTCTCACGTGGTTAATTTTAAGGATAAGAGCATGCCAACAGCAATTGAGAAAGCATTGGATTTTATTGGTGGTATGAACACTTCGGCGTCAGTACCCCATTCAATGGATGAAAGTACCGCTAAGGGAATCTTAAAGTATTTGCATGACTTAGGTGTGCCAGCAAGTCCGGAAGCTGTGATGGCACGGGGTGAGCAGGAGGGATGGAATCCCGAGTTCACGAAAAAAGTGGCCGGATGGGCAGAAAAAGTGGCCTCCGGTAACCGCATCCTTATCAAGAACCCAGAGTATTTTTCAACCTATATGCAGGAGCAGCTCAAAGAGCTAGTTTGAGCTGACTATCGAATCAAACTCTAACGGACGTTTCCATCTCTGGATGGCGACGTCCAGAGGGGGGACAGTGACCAGCTTGTTGCTGGACAGAGGCATCCCGTAATATATCTTCAGGCCCCGCCTGCCGTATTCTTCCCGGCTCTTATTTCACATTCTGGTGCGAACAGATATTGATTTGTTCCAGCAGGAATCCTTTTGGCTCGTGCCAACATCTACGGAAGAACTCCCAAAAAAAAGGACCTGCGATTTCTCGCAAGTCCTTGAATCTTGGTGGCCCCTGCTGGACTTGAACCAGCGACCAAGCGATTATGAGTCATAAAATTGGTATGTTTTTAATTGTTCGTCATTGTCTCTATTTGTATTTTTAATTATCTATAATCAATCAGTTATGAAGTTATTTTTGTTTCTGATTGGTTCTCTCATTTCCCCATTGTACTATCCTTACCTGACCCATTACCTGACCCAAAATGGGCATTGGGTCAGGTAACGCTTATCCTCAGAAAGGTAACCTCATGGCCGCTAATCTTACCGAGACTGCTATACGTGGATTGAAGACAAAAAGTACGTCGTACTACGTGTGGAGCAACAGTGCTCAACGTGGCACCGGCAGGCTTGGCGTTAAGGTTCAGCCTTCAGGCAGCAAAGTTTTTTATTTCCGTTATTACGTTGAGAAAGGGAAGAAAGAGAAGTTCATCCAGTTGGGCATCTGGCCTGAGATGAAGCTGGTGACGGCCAATGAGTTGGCGAAAAAGTATGGAGCCTGGCTTGTTGAAGGAAAAGAGCCCCAACAAGAGCTTGAGCAACAACGCCTGGCCGAAGAGCACCTTATGCAGATCCATCGCTCTCAAGGATCGTTTGATGAGCTGGTGCATGGCTACGTTAACAAGATGAAGCTCGACAATAAGCGGACCTGGGCTGATGTCCTGAAGCGTCTTGAAAAAGAGTGCTACACGGTTATCCCTCGAGAAACCAAAGCGAAAGATGTAACACCTCTGCAGATCAAAACCATCCTCTCAGGCATTATCCAGCGTGATGCGGTGGTGCATGCTAACCGGATTCGCTCGTATCTGATGGCAGCATTTAACTACGGCTTAAAAGCCGATAACGATCCGATGAATACCAGTGTGGGTATTACGTTCGGTCTTGAAGTAAATCCGGTATCGGCCATACCGAAACAGTCTTCGGCGGAAAAAGTGGGTGATACATGGTTAACGCTGGAAGAGCTACGTTTTGTCATGGAGCAGTTCGCTCAGGCAACTAACGTTGGGCCACTGATGCAGCACCTAATCCGCTTCTGTGTTTATGCTGGCGGGCAGCGTCCGTTTGAAATGATTGCCAGCCAGTGGAGCGCGATTGACTGGCAGCAAAAGACGCTCCTGGTAATTGCCGATGTATCGAAAAACAAACGGGAGCACCTGATCCCGCTGACTGAATCGGCATTAAGTGAATTAGCCTCAGTGAAAGAACTGACTAAGGAAAGTAACAGCCCCTATATCTTCCCGCTCTCGACCAACGGCGAACGACCGGTGCGTACCGATAGTCTGGCGCGTTCCATTATGTATTTTCGGGCCTTTAATCCCGAGTTTAAAGTTTTTACAGCACGAGATTTACGCCGCACTTGTAAAACGCTGATGGGGGAGGCGGGGATCAGCAAAGAGATCCGCGATCGTATCCAGAATCACGCTCTGAATGACGTCAGCTCGAAACACTATGACCGTTATGATTACTTGCCTGAAAAGCGCAGGGCGCTTGAGATTTGGGAAGATAGGGTCAACAACTATCAGCGACAGCAGGAAAACAACGTTGTGAACTTGTTTGGACGGAGGTAAGAGCTTGGCAAAATATGAGCTTAATTCAGCAGAAGAGCGGTATCAGCCGGGCTCTGGAGACCTGGTGCTGGCTAATAAGTTAGGGATCACTGATGAAGAGGAAATGGAGGCTCTGGAATCTGGCCTGTTGCTGATGCTTTATGAACTGCTATTTATCGAAGGTCAGCCGCCAACGGCGCTGGCTTTTGACCATATCAGTGGCTGGCATCGTCAATGGCTGGGGAACGTGTACGACTGGGCGGGGAGATTGCGTAATGCCAATTTAACTAAGGACGGTTTCCAGTTTGCTGCTGCCGACAGGATTCCGCTTCTTCTTGATGGTTTCGAGAAGCAATTTCTTTCTCGGTCTGGTGAACTGAAATCCCTAGCTCGCCCGGAGCTGGTTAGTTATCTGGCTGAATGCCACGTGGAGTTTATTTTGATCCACCCATTCAGAGAAGGTAACGGGCGTCTGTCGCGGCTACTTTGCGATGCACTGTCGGTTATGGCGGGGAAGGGCTTACTGGATTACAGCCTGTGGGATGAGCACAAGGCGTTTTACTTCAAGGCAATACAGGCAGGTGTATCAGGGAACTACAGCCCTATGAAGCAACTTGTGAGCGACATCTTGCCAGATTAACGGGCGAGGCCAACGGCTTTCGCCTGTGCCTGGTTTTTTTTGAGTTGCTGCTCAATTTTTTGCACAGAAGCACCCGTTTCGATCGCGGTTGAGCTGGCAACGGCGCGGTAGATTTGAGTCTTGGTGATCTGACTATATGCTGTTTTTTTTGTCATGGTGAAAGCCTCGTTTTGTTGCTCTGATTCTAGTGTGGATAGGGACTGCCCGCAAGGCTGGTATCAAGTGAGATAGCACGGTAAATGCCTGCATCGTTCACAGAGTAGCGCTGTACATAACTCGATTTGAGATGATGAAAAAACTGACTTGTCATTAAATAGCTTTTAAACTCATTGCGTTACCTTGATACAATCCGTTGTAATTGATAGGGTCAATTCATTGGTGGCGATAAATGACAAGTAACTCTGATTTTTTTGATGCTTCTGATCTGTTTAATATATCTGAACAATTCGATATCCCTGATATTTTTTGTCGTGCTGGCGAGTTCTCGAAAAAATTTAATGTGAGCCTGGAAGATATTATATCTATATGGCTGGATGATAAAATAAGTCTTTATGTTAATCTTCGTTCAGAATACTGCCGAATAATTCGTTATGCGAATAAAAAAGAACATCGTTATGATACATTTGATATCAGAGCTGGAGGGGACTTTTATCAACATGAGAGCAGCTCTCAGTTTACAGTAAGAACATTTATACCTTGTGACCAGTCTGAAATAAATGAGTATCCAGTTTTTAGCGGTAGTTCATTTTTTAAATATGCCTATGATGGGTATGCCTGCGGCTTTTGGAAAATCAAACCTACCAAAATGACCCACTTGGTAAGAGATAATTATAACCTTAGGAATGCGAATGATGTTTGGGGGAGTATTCCTAGTGAGGTTATAGTGTATGGACGTGATGACAATGATCATCTAATTTTTAATAAGGATGATTTAATTTCTCACTCTGACTTGCAGATTGATAGCGCCAGCTATAAAAAACTTCTTAAATTAACTGCACCTCAAAGCAATGAGTTTGTTGCAATGGAGAGAAGTTACATTCAAAATGTTATTGTCATTCTTCTAATTAATAAATATTGTAAATCAAATAATGACAAGCTTTTGTTTTTAACCGCAGCGGATATATTGAATTTTTACAGGGAAAAACATTGCAAAGAAATTAAAAAAATAAGCCGCTCAAGCATCTCTCGATGGTTTAATGAGTTTACAAATGATGATGGTACTTTATCTGTTAAAATGAAAAATGGACGGTGGTCTTCTGAAAAAGACGAAGTTATATATCTGGTTGCTAAGGAGCACTGTTGGGATGAAAATCCTGATGTGATTCTGGAATTGCTAGTCAGCTCATTGTTAGATGAAGTTGAAAAATTAAATTTCCCTGGGGAAATTACTGGGTCACAATTAAAACACTATCTAAAAGATATCAAGTTACTTTCTGCTCAATAAGGTGCTCAATAAGGTGTTCATTGCGTGATAATGAAGTGAGCACCTATCTTCTTTATATTTTTATCTGAATCGTACAAACTGCTTCCACCAAAACAAAGGAGGCAATATGAATACAAAATCTATCATTCCAACCCCTGAACAACGACTGCAAATTCTGCATGTCTACGGTGAGAAAGGTGACCGTCTGGTGCGTGAAAAAGAGCGACAGTATATCACTTCGATTTCTCGCTCGACAGCCTGGAAGCTCGAAAAGGCTGGGAGGTTTCCTCAACGCAAATCACTTGGAGCTAAGTCGTGCGGGTGGTTGCTTAGCGATCTACTCTACTGGATTAATGAACGCTAAGAACCATGGTTTTTTTAGTATTTTTCATCTAATGGTTGGGAATGCATCTTGCTATTTCCACTATTAATAGCGGAATAGCAACTCAACCGGAGGTACTTTTTACATTAAATGATGATGAGGATTTATGTCGGGAGATCAAGAGTTCCCCATACATGTGTTCCCCGCGAGGGTGGGAAATGCAATTTATGAGATAGTACAACATACTCATGCACCGCTTCCCATGGTTGCAGCAGAGATGCTTGGCGTTATATCTCTTGCTTGTCAGAACAGAATTGATGTTTGTAGATTGAATAATCTGCGTAGCCCTACATCGCTGTTTATTGTGACAATCGCGGAATCTGGGGAACGGAAGAGCACGGTAAGTAAGTTGTTAATGAAGCCCATTTACCAACTAGAGGAACGGCTATTTGACCTATATAAACAAGAAATAATTAAGTGGCGGTATAACGTAAAGATTTTCAAGGCGGAAGAGAAAGCTTTGATGTCAAAACTGAAGTCAGAGATCCGTGGTGGCAAAGATCCAACCATAACACGTGAAAGTCTGAGTATGCTGCAAGATAGTTATCCTGTAGAGCCTGTCAGATATAAGTTGACGTTTAATGATACCACACCAGCGGCGATAAAAGAGTATCTCTGTGGTGACTGGCGATCAGTTGGCATTTTATCAGATGAGGCTGGGACCATATTTAATGGTTATGCATTAAATGAATTGCCGTTTGTAAACAAAATGTGGGATGGCGCAACCTATTCAGTCGAAAGGAAAAACGCACCTGAGAGGTTAATAAAAAATGCCAGATTGACATTATCCCTACAGGTTCAGTCTGTAGTTATCAATAGATATATTGAAAGAAAAGGGGATATAGCAAAAGGGATAGGATTTTTTGCTCGTACACTTATTTGTCGTCCCTTTTCAACACAAGGATATAGACAAATAACTAATCCTGTTGTCTCAAGTGAACATTTGCCTGTGTTCCATGAGCGATTAATGGAGATCGTCAATGAGAGTATCGAAAACAAAGATGAACGTATTTGCCTTCATTTCTCGCCAGAAGCAAGACAGAGATGGATTGCATTTTATAATCAAGTTGAAACAGAAATGCGGTTACTCGGGTTTCTTTCAGACTTTAAAGATTATGCATCTAAAATCGCTGAAAATATGGCAAGGATTGCTGCATTATTACACTATTTTAATGGTGATGAAGGGGATGTATCACTTACCGCTGTTGAAGCTGCTATAGAAATAAGTGCATGGTACGTAGATGAGTATATAAAATTATTTTCCAAACAACAGGAGCTAGATATGGTCAATACAGATGCAGATGAGCTTTATTGGTGGATAAAAGAATATTGCAATCAAAATCTTTTACCATATATGAGGAAGAATACCATACTGCAATATGGGCCTAACCGGTTCAGGGACCGCGGTAAAGTAAATGAATTATTAAGCACTCTTTATTCTCAAGGGAAGATAAAGGCTGCTAAAAAAGGAAAAACTATCTTTATACAGGCGATGGATACCTGGGGGGTTTAATGAAGTAAAAAAATACCATCGATATACTTGCTTGTTCTAACTAATTGCAGAGTTATTTTGGAACTGCCACCGCAGGCAGGTGATAGCTTTTGCCTAAATTTAAATGTTGGAAAGGTAATATATATTTATTTGATAAATCACTCACAACATATCCCTGTGAATAGCAGGGATATTAAAATCAGAGATGTATGATGAAACTTTACCAAGGTACTCATGGCGATCATATTCTCGCTTACAGAGATAAAATTGCTCTGACAGTCAGTAATGCTATCAATCAGTTTCCACGTACTATGGCATTAAGAGCGGATCTTCATTACCCACCTATTTTAGATAATGGTGATACGGTATGCTGTTTTCCTAACCTTGAACCCGGTGCAATATCACGATTTCTGGATTCGATGAAAGCGATTTTGGAAGCACATGAACATCGCAGAAAGTTTGCTGGGATCAGAGTCAATAAGAACGTTGTACGTAATGTCTGGGCAAGAGAATACTCAAAGAATGGCAAATGCCATTTCCACATTTGCTTGTTCTTTAACAAAGATGCTTACTACCATCTGGGGCATCTCAAACATAGTGGTACACTTAGCAATCTGATAGTCAGGGCGTGGTATAGCGCTCTCGGCTTGGAACTTGAAGATTGTCGTGAAATTGTACATTTTCCGGACAATTGCAGGTATGTGCTCAACGTAAACGATCCTGATTTTGACATCATATACAATGAGTTGCTTGAACGACTGGATTACTTGACCAAGCTTGATACGAAGGTATTTGGTGAGGGAGATAGAAGTTTCGGGTGTAGTCGGGGATAATTTTTACTGCAATGGCCTTTCTTATGCGAGAAAGGCCAAATCAAACCAGATAACGTTAATTATTTAACTTATTCACTTACTGCAATCTGCGCTTCGGACAAAAATATAGCATCCAAAATTTTTGTAGATTGTAGTAGCTTGTCAAGAGCTGTTTGCAATGGAAAAAATACTTCATGTTCCACTGGAAACTCACCATGCTCTTTCCAGCACTCAGTGAGTAAATTAGGTTTAATCGTGACAGGTAGGAAATAGTTACCTTTCCCTTGTTCCAATAGCCCTAGTGTCTGCAGTTGCTCACGGTAGGATTGTTGAACATTACTCGCATAACTAGCAATCTTTTTGACTCCACCAAAATACCCGGCATTCAATTTAAACTCAAAACCAAACAGCCCCTGCTCGGTTCCCGTACCCGTCAGGACGGCTAAAATATAATCATTTCCTTCAGTAACAGTCAAACTGTTTTCAAACCAATATTTGCAGTTAACGCCTTCAATGACCCAGGCTGGGTGGGCTAGCCAGCAATAATCCTGATGTTCATAATTTGCTTTACCTACCCAGCTGTTGTCTTTCATAAATCTTTCAACACACTGATCAAAGCTTTTCCAGAAGGCAGGGCTTAAATGCTGTTCAAAATAAACAACAGCTTCGTTAAACATCTTTAGCTGCGAAAGAATCAGTATACCGGCCTGACGTTCCGCATCGCTGTGTAGATTCATGTCTAATCCCTTAAATTAAAATGTACGAATTCGATTAAGAAAGCAAAATGCGGCATGAGCAGCCATTTGACGTGAAGGCGAGTTTTCATTAGCAGAAATGAATTCTTTGTAATGCGGTTGCAACGAAGACTCTAAAGTTATGGCGAGATGTCGCCAGGAAATACAGGGAACATCCTCTGGTTTGAAATCTAAGCCACAGGTCAGCGGTTTTCCGCCATGAGGCGTTAAAAAGATAACGGCCCAAGGACGTGACATTGCGCGTAATCTGGCATCACAACAATATCGGGCAACTTGTTCCGGTTGCTCATAGGCATCAATTTTCACCTCGATAAGCAGGAAAAAGTTATCCGCATCAATTTCTATATCAATACGATTGGTATTATCGCCTGTAGGATTCGTTTCAACTTGTACCCGGCAGTAGTTAAGATAATCTTCAGGGATATCATTCCTGTTGTGTCGTATTGCCCGCAGGAATGCCTGTAAAGGTAGTCTCCCGAAGCCATGAGTTCCCTCGGGATCAAGAAGCCAGGCAAGAACTGCTGTGTTACGAACTTCTTTACGCCCAAGGCCTGCTACTTCCCAGGGATCAAAAGATAAAGAGCGATGCTGAACAACTTTCAGTGGCTCAGAGAGCTGGCTTAAAAACTCAGCTAGCTCTTCTGTATTAATATTGATTGTTCTATTTTTTTCCCTGGTCCACTCAATGTTTTTCGGCCATTGGTGAAAAAATTCCGGTAGCCACTCAACCAGTGAAGAATTGTGATAGTACATTCGATTACTCATTCAGAAGAAGACGTCTTGCTTACACAAGCGGCAATTCAAAACACTTCACCGGTTTCCCATCCTGCATTTCTACCAGTAATCGTGCAGATTGAGGTTGCTCAGCCAACAAACCTTGTTGGAATTGCGCGAACGACAAATGGGCTTCTTCAATAGCCATCTTTTGCTGCATTAACGTAGTAGTCGTCCATTTCCGCAGTAATACTTTATTGGCATTGGTAGTATTGCTCTGTTCCGTCAATGCGCTAATGCCTTGTATCCGCTGGTGAAGCTGACGCTCAACTTTGTCAATAACGCTTTCGAACTGCTGATAGTTATGAACAATAGTTTGTTGGCGGTGCTTGACGAGTGTTGTGTCACCTTCGGCACCATCGGAACATCAATAGACGTCAACGGACGTCTTTTTTTGTGCCTGAAATCCGCGCCACACAAGGCTTTCCGCGATTTTCCTTTCAACAGAAGTCAATCTGAGTCAATCCACATCAAGTCGCTTGTGAGTATAGAACCGAGTATATATGCTGGTTCGATAATGGTTGTATACTCACAGCGGCACATGGAAGGAGAACTTTTATGGCTCTGACAGATATCAAAGTGCGTTCTGCAAAACCGCAGGAAAAGGAGTACACCCTTGTCGATGGGGATGGCATGTTTTTGCTGGTTCATCCTAACGGCTCAAAATACTGGCGGTTCCGCTTTCGCTTTGGTGGTAAGCAGCACTTGATCGCATTTGGTGTTTATCCTGAAACATCATTAGCCGATGCGAGGCAGAAGAGGGAAGAGGCAAGGAGGCTTGTTGCTGCTGGAATCGATCCTCGCGAGCATAAACGTGCTGTGAAAGAAGAACAGGCGAAAGAGGCTATTACCTTTGAGTCTGTTGCCCGAGAGTGGCATGCAACTAACAAGAAATGGTCTGAGGAACACAGCCGACGGGTGCTGAAGAGCCTAGAAGATAATCTGTTTCCAACTATTGGCAAGCGTAGCATTGAAGAGCTGAAGACTCGCGATCTGCTTGCACCTATTAAAGTTGTCGAAGCAACAGGCCGCCTTGAAGTTGCTTCTCGCCTTCAGCAGCGAACCACAGCCATCATGCGGTACGCCGTGCAAAGTGGGTTGATTGATTACAATCCGGCCCAGGGAATGGCTGGGGCTGTAGCTTCAAGTAATCGTGTCCATCGTCCAGCGCTTGAGCTGAAACGCTTATCAGAACTAATCCGCAGAATTGATGGTTACACAGGTCGCCCTATGACTCGTTTGGCCGTCGAACTTACGTTATTGATCTTTATTCGTTCCAGCGAATTGCGCTTTGCTCGGTGGTCTGAGATCGATTT
Source organism: Citrobacter sp. RHBSTW-00017 (assembly GCF_013797615.1). Lineage (NCBI taxonomy): Bacteria > Pseudomonadati > Pseudomonadota > Gammaproteobacteria > Enterobacterales > Enterobacteriaceae > Citrobacter > Citrobacter sp. RHBSTW-00017. The sequence goes on from NZ_CP056899.1 coordinate 696,953, forward strand.
TGAAACATCAATGTGGACGATTCCAGCTGAGCGAGAAACTATTGAAGGGGTAAAACACTCCCAGCGTGGCTCAAAAATGCGTACGCCTCATCTGGTGCCGCTATCTCAACAAGCGTTAGCAATCCTTAAACACGTTCACAAACTTAGTGGCGATCGCGATTTTGTTTTCGTCGGCGATCACGATCCGCGCAAACCCATGAGTGAGAATACGGTGAACAAGGCTTTGCGAGTGATGGGCTATGACACGAAAACAGAAGTGTGTGGGCATGGTTTCAGGACGATGGCGTGTAGTTCTTTGATTGAATCAGGATTGTGGTCGAGGGATGCGGTAGAGCGGCAGATGAGTCACCAAGAACGCAACTCTGTGCGTGCGGCTTATATTCATAAGGCCGAGCATTTGGGGGAGCGCAGGCTAATGCTGCAGTGGTGGGCTGATTATCTGGATGCGAATCGGGAGAAGCAGACTTCACCATTTGATTATTCTAAGATTTACAAACAGTCTTTTGACGATAGATAAATATGAATTATTAAGAGAACCCAAGTCAAAATTTACAGAGATTAGTATAAATAATCAACTGCTGTTTGTTCAGACTTGGGTTGTATAATTAGAAAATAACCCCAGATTGTATTTCTTTAACGAGTTCTCCCACGGAGAATACTTTCCAACCATCGACTTTTACCGGTGTTAAATTTACTGCAATTTTTGAAACCGGCCAGGCAGCTTCTACGGTGGCAATAATTTCATGCTCCGCGTTTTGTAAGTCTAATCCCGGAACTGGTGGCGGGTATCCTTTGTGTTGCATAATGTTTATATCACCATGAATCGATGGATCTGTCAGATCGTAAATATCCTTCCAGGATTCAGCCTTCAAAAGCCCTTGTTGGGAACGTAAGCGTTGAATGATTGCCATGTCAGCCTGAGTGACAAATATTCCTTCGTGCAAAGGTTGCTTTCGATGGCAATCTTTACACAAGACGAGTAGATTTTCAGCTGAGTTATCATATTTAATACCATTTCTGTGGTGAACATCGCATAGACTTTTCATGGACATTAAATTCACACCACAATCACTACATTTGTAGTTAGCTTGTTCTCGAGTAGTTCTGGATATATCCTTCCAATTTTCTACATAGCCGCTATTTGATTTATCATAGATTCCTTTAGGCATATGGCGAAAGCAGGTACTATAATCTGAAAAAAATTCATTCAAAGAAAATGATTTAAATATTACTCTTTTCTGTTGTTTATCTATACTTCCTTTGTAATTAAGGCGTTCTAGGCAGTTCATACAAACTTTAAGAGCGACATCTTGGCTCCGACCGAGCCCATCATCAATTTCAAATAAGCCATCAACACGATTTGTTGCATGATACCGTTCAAATCGATTTTTTTGGCGCATGTCATCTAATGTTCTACACCAGGAAATATGAAATCGCTTCCCTTTCTCTCCATCTTCAATAGCCGCATCATAACGTCCGGTATGGTCTCTAATATACAAAAGAACCTGTCTCCCTTGGTAGGAAATAAGACCACTGCCGGGATCAAGATCTTCAATTCTAACTTCTTTACCTGCAGAAAGTTCGATATCAATTGGATCAAAAACTACAGGCGTTTCGTCAAGGAAAAAATCAACGCCTTCCGGCAACATTTTTCTTCCTAACTGAATAAGTTCAGAAATGTCGATAGATAATTTCATCTCTTACTCCTGAATTATTTTTCTAATCTGCAACTCGGCATTTGTTACAACTTTAAATGTTACTCGGCGAGAGCGATTGGGATCTTCTTTACCAGATTTATCAAGAATAGGGTGTGCGGAAGAATATCCAACGGCAGCAAATTTACTTTTTACCCACTTCTGGTGTGCTGCGCTTTCTTTTAAACCATAGACATACTGCAGTACTGCTCGTGTTCGCCCTTGCGAGAGTTCCATGTTATTAAAATAGGCCATGTCAGAATTGGACGCTCCAGTCCAGTCAGTACTTGTATGTCCCTCAATACGTACTTCAGTAATATGTTCCTGGTAGTTATCAAGAACTTTAAGGTAGCGAGGGAAGAAATTATCAAGGATCTGTTTAAATTTTGGCTTAAGCTCTGTGCTACCTAAACCAAATAAGACATCGGGTGATTTAAAACGGACCTCAAGAGTTTGTTTGTCAATTTCAGCATCCCAAGCTGGCAAATCCTTTGTAAACTCAGTTTCTAGTGCATTATAGAGTTGAAGTTGAGCATTTTCATAGGCGACAGCCACTTCTTTAATTTTTTCTTTTTCAATACGCACATAGTGCATATAGGCGATAGAAATAAACATAAATACCATCATCAGACCTGCCATTAAATCTGACATTGAAACCCAATGTTCATTATCTTGATCTTTTTTAGGGGCCTGCTTGCCAAGGATTTTATCCATTAGCAATTATCCTCGTTTTTGATTAGCAGAAATTAATGTTTGCAATTGTCCCATGACAGCTTGATACTCTTTGAGTAGTCGCTCGTAGTTACCGACAAAACCTTTGCTGATTGAGAGCAGAGCATTCCCTAGTGATTGCATCTCACGATTCATTTCGCGCTCTGTTGCTTGCTCAAAAGCATGTAACTGCTCGTTAATTGAACTACCAAATTTCTCAATTGACTCTTTCACCTGAGATGTCAGTCCCGCGCTTGCTTTATCAAACGAAGATTGCATTGAACCAAACATGTTATCGGCATTGCTGGATAATTGTTGATTAAATTTCTCACCTGTCTTACTGAACATATCAATAACATTAGTAGTGTTTTGTTCCATATTTCGATGCAGTTCTCTTGAGTGTGTTTCCAGAGATTTCAGGAACTCATCACCACTTTGTTTCATCTCCGTAATAGTGTCTCCTAGCGTGCTGGTAAGAGTTTCAGAGGAATTGCTGACATCATGCGCCATTGATGCAAAAGCTTGCTGTGTCTGAGTCACTGATTGTCTGAAACCTTCAGTGCCTTCATCAAGGGCAACTCGCATCGAATCAGCATTGATAAGTATCTGCTGACTGGTTTGTTCAAGAGACGCGCTGACATTCGCGGCACCTAATTTTAAGAGTTCACCCACTTCAGACATTTTTGTTTGAATTTCAGGTAAAACATCAGTTGCCTTATCGCGTATGGCGACAAAGGTTTCCAGATGACGGGAGAGTTCACCAATTTGGTGCTGATTCACTTGCAGCACGTCACGAAGCTCAGCCATCGCAAGAGGAATCTCTTTGCATTCTTCCCAGATCCCTGAGACAGCTTTTCTGGTTTCGACTAAAGATTCAACACTTTGTTGGTATTGCTCACCCATCTGCTCAACTTGGTTTTTATAGTTTTCCTGCCAGTCGACAAGTTTTTTTACAGAAGTATCAAGTGCTTTGAAATTCTCACCGAATTGTTCAGTTAAATTATTGTTGAAATCAATAATAACTTGCCTAAGGGCATCGATAATTTGTTCGGTTGCTCCTTTTGCCATCAGGTCTGCAAATTGCTGTAATTGTTCCCAGAGCTTATTACTGAAATTAGAATGGTTAGATATTTGTGCCCGGGAGGCATCACTGATTTCATTACGCAGTAGTTTTATTTGGGCAACAATGGAACCCTCTTCGCTACCACTCATGCCAGAGATTAACTTCACTAAATGTTTATTTTGTTCTTTTAATTCTTGATGGATATGCTCAGGAGTAACCGACGCTGGAGTATTCGCCTCCAATAGGCGACGTTTATTGGCAAAAAAGAAAGCATCTAATCCATTAAACAAAATTGCGAAAAACATTCCAACAATACTGGTAATGAATGCTGTTTTAAGACCTCCTAATAATACAGGGATACTGGTATCAATGCTTTCAGTATTAAAATTAAGCAATCCAATAATGATACCGATAAAAGTACCCAGTATGCCTAATGCTCCCATTAATGTTGGAGCATACTCTCGGAATTTGTTATGAATATTTTTATGATCACACCACCAAGCAGCACAAAATACAAAGATAACAGCCCAAATAAAAATGTTTGTGACGAGTGTGGAATCAATTGATTGAAACAAATGTTCAAAAAGCTGAGCTAACATTGTTATTCCTGTAATAATCACAGTTAGTAATGCTGGTGTAAAAATTGTATGTACACCTTGTAAAATATATGGCCTTTAAGCCAGTGAATCTTCGTTGATTGTATCAACTTTCGCCAAGATATACATGATTTCTATCATATTTGGTTGGTCTCAGGCGTTGAGCGGCTTTGTTGAATAAATCGAACTTTTGCTGAGTTGAAGGATCAGATCACGCATCCTCCCGACAACACAGACCATTCCGTGGCAAAGCAAAAGTTCAGAATCACCAACTGGTCCACCTACAACAAAGCTCTCATCAACCGTGGCTCCCTCACTTTATGGCTGGATGATGAGGCGATTCAGGCCTGGTATGAGTCGGCAACGCCTTCATCACGAGGAAGGCCCCAGCGCTATTCTGATCTCGCCATCACCACCGTTCTGGTGATTAAACGCGTATTCCGGCTGACCCTGCGGGCTGCGCAGGGTTTTATTGATTCCATTTTTGCCCTGATGAACGTTCCGTTGCGCTGCCCGGATTACACCAGTGTCAGTAAGCGGGCAAAGTCGGTTAATGTCAGTTTCAAAACGTCCACCCGGGGTGAAATCGCACACCTGGTGATTGATTCCACCGGGCTGAAGGTCTTTGGTGAAGGCGAATGGAAAGTCAGAAAGCACGGCAAAGAGCGCCGTCGTATCTGGCGAAAGTTGCATCTTGCTGTTGACAGCAACACACATGAAGTTGTCTGTGCAGACCTGTCGCTGAATAACGTCACGGACTCAGAAGCCTTCCCGGGCCTTATCCGGCAGACTCACAGAAAAATCAGGGCAGCCGCGGCAGACGGGGCTTACGATACCCGGCTCTGTCACGATGAACTGCGCCGCAAAAAAATCAGCGCGCTTATTCCTCCCCGAAAAGGAGCAGGTTACTGGCCCGGTGAGTACGCAGACCGCAACCGTGCCGTTGCTAATCAGCGGCTGAGCGGAAGCAATGCACGGTGGAAATGGACAACGGAATATAACCGTCGCTCGATAGCGGAAACGGCAATGTACAGAATGAAGCAGTTGTTGGGAGATTCACTGACGCTGCGTGACTACGATGGTCAGGTAGCGGAAGCTATGGCCATGGTGCGTGCGTTGAACAGGATGACAAAGGCTGGGATGCCAGAAAGCGTGCGTATTGCCTGAAAATCCAGCCAGCTACAGGGTCGTTCGCACGAAATCTTATTTATTCATAGATGGTCGCCTCCTGTTTGCCAAGCTAAATATGTTGTGGTGGCTTTACTGGTCATCGATTGCAGCCATAGATCCGGACTTTGCCGAGGTGATGTAAAATACCTCTGTCCCTGATGGAATACGCTGATGGAGGCCTCTATCAACAAAGCGCTCTTTCAGGAGCCTTGAATAAACCGGGTTTTCCCCATCGCGGTCTGACCTGTCTTGCCATCACTTCATGCTTGCCTGGGCAATCGGTGGTGTTGTTTCTGTCTTACTGATTAAGCAACTTAAGCGCTTATTATTGGTGCACAATACTCCCGCTCTTTGGCCAGGAGCGCCCACACAGTCCGCGCATTCTTGTTAGCCAATGCTACCGAGGCAATGTTGTTATTCCGGCGCGCCATTAGCTGGTTAGCCCAGCTCGATACGGCATCCTGTTTATGTTTGGCCGACTGCAATACCGCCCTGGCACCATGGATAAGCAAGGTCCTCAAATAGGTATCACCTCGCTTGCTTATCCCGAGCAGGACTTGTTTACCCCCACTGGAGTGCTGACGTGGAACCAATCCGAGCCAGGCAGCCAGTTGTCGGCCATTCTCGAAATTGTTGGCTTTACCAATGGTCGCAATCAGCGCGCTGGCGGTAACAGGGCCAATACCAGGGATCTTGCCGATACGCTGGCAGAGAGCATTTTGCCGATAGCACTGCTCAATCTGCTTGTCGAGTGTAGCGATGACATCGAACAGGTACGCCATGTGGTGCTGTAGTAGACTCAGCTGTGTACGAAACAGGACGGGTAACGGGTTATCCGCATCTTCCACGAGCTCAGGTAATCGTCGCTGTAGCTGCTGGATACCTCGGGGGACGACAATGCCAAATTCGGCCAATAACCCCCTGATTTGATTGGCTTGTGCGGTTCGCTGTTTGATGAAGCTCTGACGACTCCGGTGAAGTGCCAATACGGCTTGCTGCTCAGCGGTTTTGACCGGCACGAACCGCATGTTAGGTCGAGTGACGGCTTCACAAATAGCTTCAGCGTCTGCAGCATCATGCTTATTGGTTTTAACATAGGGTTTGACGAACTGAGGGGCCATCAGTTTGACATTATGGCCCATCGATATCAGTTTATTGGCCCAGAAATGAGCAGATGCACAGGCCTCCATGCCGATCAAACAGGGTGGGATGTTGGCAAAAAAGGAGGCCATTTGTGCCCGTCTGAGTTGTTTGTTGAACAACCGTTTTCCGTGCTCGTCAACCCCATGGATCTGGAAAACGTTTTTTGCCAAATCGATTCCAATAGTTTTAACGTTCATGATAGCAGCGCTCCGTTCAATGAGTGACGATTTATCGTCCCACTGTGGCACAAGAGATGGGAGGCGACCATTCCATTAACAAAGCCCCATTGCTGTGAACATTATGCCGGTGCGGCTGACAAAATATGTCAGTACAGAATTCGGCATAAAAATTTGTCTTAGGTTATAACGGCCAGAATTGGGATAAACATTAGGGATTTTTACAGCGGCGGGATAAAAGCGCGGTAGAGATCGGATCCGCCGGGGCAATTTCCCCGGCGTGGAGATGAATTAGCGTTCGAGCTCGGAATCGGCAAGCGGTGTCGTCAGGGGAATTTCTGTCGGGATGTTCAGCCAGTCGGACTTGCCGTAAAAGACGGCGTTGATCTGCGTTTGATAGAGCAGGTGGGTACGAAAACGCTGGAACAGTTTTGCATCGGGAGCAAAATCCGCCTGCCAGAACTGGTTCAGCGGCCCCTGCCAGGTTAACCCTTCGATGTCGTACAGCGCTTTGCCCATCACCTTGAGCGGCTTGTTATGGATCAGCGCCGACAGGCCGGCGGTGCTGTTCACGGTGATGACGCCCCGGGTGTGGGTCAGCAGGGCGGGCAGGGAGAGATCGTGGACATAGAGCACCCGGCCGCTGATGGCATACTTTTCGGTCAGCTTGTTAATCAGGATGCCGTAAAAACGGTGACCACGATCCATCGGGTGATGCTTGAACACCAGATAGCGCTCTTTCGACGCATGGCGGGCAAAGGAGCGGATCACGGTTTCAATATAGTCACGCACGTCTTTATACGGGCTGTGATGAATAATCTGGCTGTCGTTGTAGACCTGCAAAATCGCCAGGTAGTACTGGTTATCCAGTTTTTCAGTGATATGGCTCAGCATGTGGCGCTGCTGCCAGCGATACCACAGCTTACGGCGACCGGCACGGAACCAGCAGCGCATCTCATACCACGGGGAGAACGACTTGTGGTGGCGGTAGCCCCGGTAGCGATGGCGACCAAACCAGCCCGCCGCATAGTAGAGCATGGCATGGGCGGCACGGTTAAAGGAACTCGGTTTCCACGGCGTTGGGGTTTTCAGCTCCGGCAGCGGCTGCTCGCGATAATACTTCGCATCAATGGGCATCGAGGAGAAGGCATTCACGCCCCCTTTTTCCAGGGTGATGTAGAAGGGACGGAAATAGCCCTCTTCAAACGCCAGAAAATCGATGGATTTGCTGCGCGCCCACTTCTTCGCTTCGATATGCATCGGGCGACAGTCACCAAAACAGACGATGGTGTCGAAGGGGTAGGTTTTATGTAACTCGCGTAGCCAGAAGGCAAAATTTTTTACTGAGCCTGTGTAGTGCAGCGCGGTCTCTTTCGCGGCGTACCATGAGTCCCCGGCATTAAAGCAGACCTGCTTCACTTCACGATTGCTGCTCTGCAACCAGCTTGCCAGACGTGAAAAGCAGGGGCCCATTGGTCCTTGTAATAAAAGATATCGGCGGCCATTCAGCAGATGGCGGATAGCTTGCTCTTCCATTTTTTTTCCCAGATCGGTTCCGTTGATGAGACAGGTGAGTTAACGGCTTGATGACCGTTTTTCTTTAATAAATCGGGATAAATAGGGTGCTAACGAAATGTTTGTGCCAGATAGCTCAGCTTGATCTGCCAGCGTTGCCAGCGGCTGGCCTTCTGCGATGAGGAGTTTCCCTGCGCTGCCAGCTGGCGGATCAGTTGTTCCGGGCTCATCCACAGGCCGCTCTGCCAGTCGATATAGCGCGGATAGGCGACCAGCGTCAGGTAAACCAGTGCCGCCAGCGGCAGGGTGCGCTGACGGCGCTCCGCCGGGTGGATATCTTCGGTCAGCCCCCAGCCGCTGTAGAACGGCTGGCCCCATGTGGTGACCTTCACTCCCTGCACCAGCGCTTCGAACCCGCTGAGGGAAGTCATGGTATGCAGCTCATCCACATGGGGATAGAGACTGGTGAGGCCGAGATCCAGCACCTGGCTGTCAACGCAGCGCGCCAGGCATTCGGCCGAGATGGCACCGGCCCGGTTTCCCGCCACCACGTCCGGATGCGGTTTAAACAGGATATGCGCTTCTGGCCGGGCGGCACGCACGGCCCACAGCAGCTGTTCATTGCTGCGAATGACCGGACTGCCGGTGAGGATTGAGGCATCGCCATCGACCTGGCCCACCACCAGCACCAGCGTTCGCCCGTCGGCCGGCGGCGTGAACGGCTGCACGGTGCCGACGTTATACTTGCTGACCCCATGCTGGCGGAGCAGATCCACCAGCGCGGCGCCGCGTCCCAGCGCCTGTTCGCTGAGCTGCTGCTGGTTGAGCAACTGCTCCAGCCCGCTCGGACGGCGGCTGTCGAAGTAGATCCCCACCGGGTCGATGGAGAGCGAGGAAGGGCGGCACAGGTTCGAGCCCAGTCCCCGGGAACGGATAAAACCATCCTCCACCCGAATTGCGTTTGCCAGTTCGGGATAACGACTGCCCCACACCAGCACCTGCTCGTCAGCGGCTAGCCGTTTGGGCGGGGTGCGCACAAAGCGCAGCTCCTCAGCCAGCGGCTGACAGAAGGCGCGCATAAAGGCGCGTTTCCACAGCGAGAAGCCCACCATATACAGACGGCGATAGCGCGGGGCAGGATTCAGCTGATCCGCAATGATCTCAAGCACCTGCTCCACTTCGCAGCGCTGGCCCAGCACCGGATCCAGATAGCGGGGATAGAGGATCAGCGCCGCTGCCACCAGCTGCGGCAGGCTGACCTGCGCCTGGCGACGCGGGCAGGATTTGCTGTCATGGGTCAATCCCCAGCCGGCGTAAAACGGCATGCCGAAGCACCAGACCGCTTTGCCCAGCAGCAGGGCTTCAAACCCCATCTGCGAGGAGACGGTATAGACCGCTTCCACCACATTCAACAGGGCATGGGGATGGCAGTGATCGGTGATCCTTTCCACGTCATCCAGCTGCATCTGCGCCAGCACGCCGCGCTTCTTGCCCAGCCGGGTATCCGGGTGGGTGCGCAGCAGCAGACGGGCGCCAGGGTGGTTACGCCGCGCCGCCGCGACCATCGCCTCAAAATCCTCAGTGGCTGCGAGCGCGCCGGGAATGGAGAGATCTCCCGCCACCTGGTCAATCAGCAGCACCTTAGGGCGAGGATCGTTGTGCAGGCGGGCTGCCAGCGCATCGGGTAACCCGCTGTCTGCGGCGTAACAGTTGTACTTGGTGATGCCCAGGCGCAGCAGTTCGCGGGTCAGCGCTTCCGCCCGCGCCACCATTCTGGCATCGCAGGGCGTAGCGATCAGCTGCTCAAGGCGGCTGGGCTGGCGAGCGTCATAGTAAATTCCCACAGGATCGGCGATCAGGGAGACGGCCTTCCCCCCTCTGGCGGGGTGGCCAATATACCCGATAAAGCCATCTTCCAGCTGCCAGTACGGCAGCCCGCGTTCATGGGCTTTCTGTTTGATCTGTCGGGTATTGGCTTTCTGGCCCCAGCCGACCAGGACATCGTCCTGCGCCAGCTGCATGCTGGCCTTGAAGGCGTGTAACGGGCGACCAAGCATCGGCTCGATCTGTGCTTTTCGGGCCAGGATCCCGGCTGAACCTGTGTAAAATTTCATTCGCGCTCTGTGCATCAGAAAACGCCCCGCGTCACTGCGGGGCGTGGGACTCAGAAGTACTCTGCGTCAGGGAAGGATTTGGCAACGCTGTCTTTGGCAGAGGTGAGGATTTCGGTATCAATGGTAGGCCAGGTAATGCCGATGGTCTCATCGTTCCAGCGGATACCGCGATCGCTCTCTGGCGCATAGTAGTTGGTGGTTTTGTACAGGAATTCTGCGGTGTCGCTCAGGGTCATAAAGCCGTGGGCGAAACCTTCCGGAATCCACAGCTGGCGCTTGTTTTCGCCAGACAGGTGCACGCCCACCCACTGACCAAAGGTCGGGGAGCTTTTACGGATATCCACCGCCACGTCGAACACTTCACCGGCCACGCAACGCACCAGTTTGCCCTGCGCATGCGGTGCCAGCTGGTAGTGCAGGCCACGTAATACGCCCTTAGAGGACTTGGAGTGGTTGTCCTGGACGAAGTTTACGCTGCGGCCAATAGCCGCTTCGAACTGCTGGTGGTTGAAGCTTTCGAAGAAGAAACCACGGTCATCGCCAAACACTTTTGGCTCAAAGATGAAGACGTCGGGAATGGCGGTCTGAATTACGTTCATGATTACGGCCTGATTCATAAATGGGGCTTAACGCCCCAGGAGTTAATGATGACTACTTGAGCATTTTCAGCAGATATTGCCCGTAAGCATTCTTCGCCAGCGGCGCGGCTAATTTGCGCACCTGGTCGGCATCGATAAACTTCAGACGGTAGGCAATCTCTTCAGGACAGGCCACTTTCAGCCCCTGACGGGTTTCGATGGTCTGGATGAAGTTGCTGGCCTCAATCAGGCTCTCATGGGTGCCGGTATCAAGCCAGGCATAACCGCGGCCCATCATGGCGACGGACAGATCGCCTTGCTCAAGGTAGATACGGTTCACGTCGGTGATTTCCAGCTCGCCGCGCGGCGACGGCTTCAGGCTTTTGGCAATCTCAACCACGCGGTTGTCATAGAAGTAGAGGCCGGTTACCGCATAGTTGCTCTTCGGTTCCAGCGGCTTCTCTTCCAGAGAGATTGCGGTGCCTTCATGGTCAAATTCCACCACGCCATAACGCTCAGGATCGTGTACATGATAGGCAAAGACGGTGGCGCCCGCAGGTTTGGCTGCGGCGGCTTCCAGTTGTTTCTGCAGATCGTGGCCGTAGAAGATGTTATCGCCCAGCACCAGCGCGCAATCGTCGCCGCCGATAAACTCTTCGCCGAGGATAAAGGCCTGGGCCAGACCGTCCGGGCTTGGCTGCACTTTATACTGCAGATTCAGGCCCCACTGGCTGCCGTCACCCAGCAGTTGCTCGAAGCGCGGCGTATCCTGCGGGGTGCTGATGATCAGGATATCGCGGATACCAGCCAGCATCAGGGTGCTCAGCGGGTAGTAGATCATCGGTTTGTCGTAGATTGGCAGCAGCTGTTTGCTCACCGCCATGGTGACCGGATAGAGACGAGTCCCTGACCCACCGGCCAGAATAATACCTTTACGCTTGTTCATAATCCTTCAATTCTTCTGTTTTGCTGTAGAGGGGGCAACGCCCTCACTACCATCTGTTTGATTGCTGTAAAGGGAAGCTAAAAAAGCCGCTCCCTGACAAAGGTCCGTGTCGCTAAAACAAGGCACGCATAGCATACCTTGATGCGTTTACTTTCCAAGAATTTCAGCCAGCATGCGATCAACGCCGATCGTCCAGTCCGGCAGCGTCATCCCGAAGGTGCGCTGGAACTTGCTGGTATCGAGGCGTGAGTTATGTGGACGCTTAGCCGGGGTCGGGAAGGCGCTGGTCGGAACCGCGTTCACCTGAGTGACAGCCAGCTCAACGCCCGCCGCGCGAGCGGTCGCGAATACCCGCTGGGCATAGTCGAACCAGGTGGTAGTGCCTGAGGCGATCAGGTGATAAAGCCCGGCAACGTCGGGTTTATCCTGCGCGATACGGATCGCATGGGCCGTGCAGTCGGCCAGCAGCTCTGCGCCGGTCGGTGCACCAAACTGATCGTTGATGACCGACATCTCGCTGCGCTCTTTACCAAAACGCAGCATGGTTTTGGCGAAGTTGGCGCCACGGGCAGCATAGACCCAGCTGGTGCGGAAGATCAGATGACGGGAGCAGAGCGCGGCTGCCTGTTCGCCCGCCAGCTTGGTTTCGCCGTAGACGTTCAGCGGCGCGGTCTGGTCTGTCTCTACCCAGGGTTTTTCACCGCTGCCGTTGAAGACATAGTCGGTGGAGTAGTGCACCAGCCAGGCGCCCAGCGCCTCGGCTTCTTTAGCGATGGCGGCAACGCTGGTGGCGTTGAGCAGCTCGGCGAAGTCACGCTCGCTCTCGGCTTTATCCACTGCGGTATGCGCGGCGGCGTTGACGATCACGTCCGGCTTCAGCAGACGCACGGTCTCGGCCACGCCTTCCGGGTTGCTGAAGTCACCGCAGTAATCGGTAGAGTCAAAATCCACCGCCGTAATACGACCCAGCGGCAGCAGCGCGCGCTGCAGTTCCCAGCCTACCTGGCCATTTTTGCCGAACAGCAGAATATGCATCAGTTACGCTCCTGATAGTTCTTCGCGATCCAGTCCTGATAACTGCCGCTTTTCACGTTGTTGACCCACTGCTGGTTATCCAGATACCACTGCACGGTTTTACGGATGCCGGACTCGAATGTCTCCTGCGGCTGCCAGTTCAGCTCGTGGCTCATTTTGCTGGCATCGATGGCGTAGCGGCGGTCGTGGCCCGGGCGGTCAGTCACGTAGGTGATCTGGTCGCGGTAAGAACCGGTTTTCGGCACCATCTCGTCGAGCAGGTCGCAGATGGTGTGCACCACGTCCAGGTTCTGCTTCTCGTTGTGGCCGCCGATGTTGTAGGTCTCGCCCACCACGCCGGTGGTCACTACGGTGTAGAGCGCACGGGCGTGATCTTCAACGTAGAGCCAGTCGCGGATCTGATCGCCTTTGCCGTAGATCGGCAGCGCTTTGCCATCCAGCGCATTGAGGATCACCAGCGGGATCAGCTTCTCAGGGAAGTGATACGGGCCGTAGTTGTTAGAGCAGTTGGTGACGATGGTCGGCAGGCCATAGGTACGACGCCATGCGCGCACCAGGTGATCGCTGGAGGCTTTTGACGCGGAGTACGGGCTGCTTGGCGCGTACGGGGTGGTTTCGGTAAACAGCGGTAACGCTGTACCTGCGCTCACTTCATCCGGGTGCGGCAGATCGCCATACACTTCGTCGGTGGAGATGTGGTGGAAACGGAACGCCTGCTTGCGGGCTTCATCCAGCTCGCTCCAGTATGCGCGGGCCGCTTCGAGCAGCGTATAGGTACCGACGATATTGGTTTCGATAAAATCGGCCGGGCCGGTAATGGAGCGATCCACGTGGCTTTCAGCGGCCAGATGCATCACCGCATCCGGCTGGTGGGTGGCGAAGACCCGATCCAGCTCCGCGCGATTACAGATATCCACCTGCTCAAAGGCGTAGCGGTCACTTGCGGCTACGTCAGCCAGCGATTCGAGGTTGCCCGCATAGGTGAGCTTATCAAGGTTGATCACCGCATCCTGGGTATCACGGATGATATGGCGAACAACAGCAGAACCGATAAAACCGGCTCCACCGGTTACAAGGATTTTCATAAGCGTTTTTACTTTTTCTATTGGATGAAATGTTCACTAAAACACAGCCTCTGCTATCCGTTCAGGCTGTGTTTTAGCGGCAGGCACATGAGGAAACAAGGCCTGATGCAGGTTGGGAATACGGTATTCCCGTGCTGTTCTGTTTTAACTCATTAACGAGTACGTGTATTCCTTCGCATTATTCGCCAGCGTTTGACGTTTTTGCCCGGAATTTACCAGCAGCGATAAGGTGTCGATCCACTTTTGCGGATCGTTGTTCAGCAGTACGCCATTGATATTTTGCTCGATAAAGTCGCTGTACGGGGCGCAATTACTGTAGACCCCCACCGCGCCCATACGCACGAAATCATAAAATTTTACCGGCCCGCGCGCCATATTAAATTCTGATTCCAGTAACGGGGCCAGGCCAATATCAACCCGGTGATGTTGCGTGTAGTCCAGATAGTTCTGCCAGCTCATCGGGTGTAATACCGTCACGCGCGGCAGGTCGCGGTACAGTTTATAAATTTCGTGCTCGCCAAAAATTTCGAAGCTGGCTTGCGGGCACTGGTTCAACACGCCTTCGACCACTTCCCGCAGCCAGTACTTTTCTGCCTGGTGCGAGCTGGAGCCGTGATAGGCAATCTTGACCGGTCGGGTTACGGCCAGCAGACGCGGTGTCGGCTGGGCAGGCACCACATCAGGGTTAAGGTGGGCATATTTATTGGCCAGATAGGGCGTCGAGACCCAGATGCTATCGCAATGGGTGGTGATCCAGCGGTGCTGGGCCGCAGAGCGCCGGATGATTTTCGTCCGGTAGGCTTTAGGTAACGCCGTTAGGGCTGATGGATCGAACAGATCGTCATCCATAAAATAGACCACCTGGGAGAGGTCATCCATGTTGCGCGCAATTTCGCGTTGCCACTGCGAGGAGATAAAACGAATGACCACGATGGCGGCCCCTTTATCCACTTCGATAGCCGACGTGGTTAAGGTATCCACCAGCTGACAGACAGCGCCGGGAAAACGGCTTCTGATCGCCGCTTCAAAATAGGCCAGCGTCGGTGAGTTCCCCTCATGCAGGATCAACAATGAACGGCACTCGGGCCAGCTGTCCGGCTGCGTCTCACTGCTTTGCTTATTCAACTTCAGATATGGTTTAAAGAGTGCCTTTCTGATCAGTTCGTCCATGGCAGCACCACATTAGGAGTATGACTTAACGAGAAATCGGGACGGTCATAGCTCAGGTTGGGATTGTATGCGGGATCGTGCTGGAGCCGCTGCGCCCAGCGTTTTTTTATGTAGCGCAGTTCTCCCTGGGAACGCGCCAGCTGTTCTGGCGTGACATCTTTGCCGCGGGAGACCGACTCATGATGGTACAGCTCGGCAAAGGGGGTCCAGACGATCCGCCAGCCTGCCTCACCCACCCGCAGACAATAATCCACGTCGTTGAAGGCGACCGGCAGATTGACCTCATCTAAGCCGTTCAGGGATAAAAAGAGCTGGCGAGGGGTAAGCAGGCAGGCCGCCGTCACGGCCGACAGCTCCTGAGCGCTCACCGCCCTGCGTTGGTAACCGGGTTCATCGGCGGCCAGCCCACTGTGAAAGTGATCGGCGCACCCACCCGGCCCGACGGCGTCGCCCGCATGCTGCACCCGGCCATCGCCATAAAAGAGCCTCGCCCCGACAATTCCCACGCCCGGACGCAGCAGGTGCGAGACCATCTCATCCAGCCACAGAGGGTTGATCACCTCGGTGTCGTTATTTAGCAGGCAGATAAGCTCGCCTGTGGCCTCGCGCACCCCGGCATTGTTGATGGCGGAGTAGTTGAACGGATGATCCCAGGCGATAACCCGGACCCCGTAATCACGGGTAATACGGGCAAAATAAGCCAGTGTCTCAGGATCGTCGCTCTGGTTATCCATCACTATGATTTCGATATTCGGATAACGGGTGTGCTGCACCAGGCTTTCAATGCACGGCCTGAGATGCGCCAGACCATTGCGGGTGGGAATAATCACCGACACCCGTGGCAGCTCTGCCGGAAGCGGCCAGCGCCAGCGGCAGATCCCATGTGGAGCAGACTCCAGTGTTACCCCGACGGGCAGGTCCTGCAGCAGGCTTGCCAGCGTTTCGTAGCCATCCTGCTGCGGGAGCGTGTCCGGGACATGCATCAACAGGGCAGGGATGTGGGCGATATCCTGCGGTGCAAGCTGGTGGGCCAGCTGCAACCATCCGCGATAACTGTCAGCCCCATCCTGCGGGATAGCGGCGGTACCCTGTTCCCGCCAGAGGCCGCACCAGCCGATATAGTTCTGACTGTGCAGCAGCGTTTCGTTCCAGTCTGGCTTGAAGGCTGGCGAGTGGCGCTTGCCTTTCTCATCCAGCAGATCGTGATCGCCATAGATCCATTTTGCTTCCGGGGTCTGGCGCAACTGGTGTGCCAGCCACACTAACGCAGCCGGGGCGAGTTCAGCGCCCACAGGAATGGCCCATTGCCATTCACCCGCAGGCCTGCCTGCGGCAGGGGGCTGTTCCAGCACGGTGATATGGGTTGTCGGATAACAGAGCGCCGCGATACTGGCCAGCGTGCGCTGGCGTGCCGCCTCATCGCCGCCGTTCACCAGATGCAGACAGACGCGGGGCAGGTTGCCCCAGCGGGTCAGCAGACGCTCGATCAACCTGCGCTCACCGGGCTGGACGATGTCAAAATTCGCCAGCCAGTGTTCGTAGGCGTGCAGCGGCCTGTCATCGCGGATCTTGCCCACCAGGTCGTAAGCCTGCTGTAAATCGGTAAACCACAGATGCCACGACAGCCCCAGACGTTTGCGCTTTTGCGCATTCAGACGCTGATAAAAAGGCCACACCCGGCGTAAACGACGCCAGAGGCTCTTGCCCGCAGACACCTGCGCAAAGCGGGTAATATTCAGCTCACACTCTGCCCCTTCGCTGCTGGCGAGCAGCCCCACCTGGCAAGCACCCACCGGCAGCCAGACCAGCTCCTGTAGGGTGCCGCGACGGGTAATGGGGAGAACCTGTTCATGCCAGATCCCTTCGCTGCACTGCCAGCGCAGGCGGGTTTCACCCCGCGGCTGGCGGGCATGCAGGGTGCCTTGGATCAGGAACCAGCCCGCACGGGTTAAAGAGGTGTCTGGCAGCGCCAGAGGGTGCCAGTGATAATCGCTATGCATTAGAGGATTCACTACCCGGAAGTGGGGAAGGCCACTTCTGACTCCTGTCGAATAAGGGGAAAATGTCTTTTAGCCGATTAACTTTTTAACGCGGGTCGCCAGCCAGGAGTCGCTCTTCTGGGGACTCTCTTCTTCTGGCAAGGCATCCAGCTGCGCCTGCAACGCTGCCATTTCTGCTTTGACTTGAGGGGCCAGCGCGGCCGCCAGCAGGCAGGTTTCGTCATTGCGATCGTGCGCTTTGAAATAGGCTTTGTGTTTTACGCGCTTGGCCGTGGCGGCACTGCCGCGCAGATGTTTACCGAGTAAAAACTCTTCCAGGGATTTGACCGCGTAATGGTTGACCCGCACGCCGTTCCAGACCACTTCAGCACTGACGCCAGGACCATGTTTTGGGTGTAAAACCATGTCATTGCCCAGTGCATCGATATAGCGACCGTAGCGCAGATCGGCAAAATGTGGGTTATGGAAATGGTTCACGCGCTCGGGTTTCACCACGCTTTTCACGTTGTGGTGAACGTTAAATTTCACCGTTGCGCGATGCGTAAAACGCTCCGTCACTAGGCCTTCTTCGGCAAAGAGTTCACCGCTGGAACCAAAAATGGCCCAGTTAAGCGCAATAGCGCTGACGCTTTCGTCTTTAAAATGTGAAGCGAAGAAATCGACCAGGTTTACATCAGGCGACAAAGGCAATAAAAATTCATCAGCATCGATAAAGGCCAGCAGGTCAATATCGCGGGCACAGCTACGTAAAATGCGCTCGTATGCCGGGAGCTGCGGTTTTTGATTAATCACATCCGGTTGGTCGAGAACTGTCACTATCCCAAGACGCGCCAGGGAAGAGAGCAACTCGCGGCTTCCGTCACGACTGCCATTGTCAGCAATCATAAATCCGGTTACGCCCAAAACCCGGTGATACGCTATCCATTCAAGCAGGCCTGCAAATTCATCTTTAACGATGGCGGCAATATAGAGGTTCACTTTGTTATCCAACCGATTATCGGAATGCTGCGCCAGCTACCAGCGAAACGCTGGAAGCTGGCACAAAGGAAAACTTATCAGGCAGGGGAGAAGTTCAACTCCGTTAGCCATGTAATCAAGCCATCAGACTCCAGCCCGATGGAGATTTGAGACGAGAAAGGCACATTAACACTGAAGCCACAGCTTAAGCGGGGATGATTATCCGCGGGTTCCTGCAGGATGGCAGCTATTACATCAGTGCGTTTGACATTGAACGGATAGCTATAGGTAGCGTAATCGTTCTTGATGGCAAGATGTGGAGAGCGTTCGCCCTCAACCAGTAACCAGCCGCGAACTTCAATGCGGCCATGGTTCAGTGTTAAAGGCCCATGCTTCGACGTTGTATCAACGTTCCAGCGCAACTTTGCATCGGAGGTAATCAATGGCGTTGCAGAAAGCGTGTAACGGTTTGTCATTCGGTTTAAACACTCAAGTTATTATTAGTATTAGGTTGGATGAACTACTTACACAGTAAGCGACCAAATTATAGAAAACTTTAGTAATTCATAAGGCCGGATTAACGATACGTTACTCGCTTAAGCATACGGAACAGCAGTCTGTGCTCCACTAAGGCAAGGAAATGAATGCAACCCAGAGGTTGTAGGGACAGTGCATTTTTGATATCTATCTATAGATCAGTCAGATCCAAAAAGATCCCTTGTGTAGACCTTATCCGCTACGTCACTTAACTCGCTCGCCATCCTGTTGCAAAGTATCACGTCGCTAATGGCTTTAAACTCTTCCAAATCGCGAATGACGCGGGAGTTAAAGAAACTCTCTGCTTTGATGGTGGGTTCAAAGACCACCACCTCGATCCCCTTCGCCTTAATGCGCTTCATGATCCCCTGAATGGCGGAAGAGCGGAAGTTATCGGAACCCGCTTTCATGACCAGACGGTGGATCCCAACAACCTTAGGCTTGCGGGCGATCACACTGTCGGCAATAAAATCCTTACGGGTCGTATTAGCATCGACAATTGCGCGAATCAGGTTGTTCGGCACTTCCTGATAGTTCGCCAGCAGCTGTTTGGTATCTTTCGGCAGGCAGTAGCCGCCATAGCCAAACGAAGGGTTGTTGTAGTGCGTACCAATACGCGGATCCAGACCGATACCTTCGATAATCTGACGGCTGTCCAACCCATGAGACTGAGCGTAGGTGTCCAGCTCGTTGAAATACGCAACACGCATAGCGAGATAGGTATTAGCAAACAGCTTTATGGCTTCGGCTTCGGTACTGCCGGTTAACAGCACCTGTACATCCTGTTTAATGGCACCTTCTTTCAGCAGATCGGCAAAACGCTGCGCCCGCTCGCTGCACTCACCCACGACGATACGTGACGGATGAAGATTGTCATACAGCGCACGGCCTTCACGCAGGAACTCGGGAGAGAAAATCAGATTATCCGTACCAAACTCCTGACGCATGCGCTCAGTAAAGCCCACCGGGATAGTGGACTTAATGACCATAACGGCATGCGGATTAATACTCATCACATCGCGGATCACGGCTTCGACGGTATTCGTGTTGAAGTAATTGGTCTCAGGATCGTAATCAGTCGGGGTAGCGATAATGACAAATTCTGCACGTTCATAGGCTTCGAATTTATCCAGCGTGGCCCGCAGATTAAGTGGCTTGTTGGCTAAGTAATCTTCAAGCTCTTTATCAGCAATAGGGGAAAGACCTTGGTTAATCTGCTCAACTTTTTCAGCTACGACGTCAAGGGCAATAACCTGATGATGCTGAGCCAGAAGAACGGCATTCGAAAGACCGACATAGCCGGTACCTGTAATTGTTACATTCATATAAGATTCTTATGCTTTATCCTACGTTTTGATTTGTTTATGTGTTGTAATTTATCTTGCATAAGTGAAGCTATGACCATAAAAGTTTTTTATCTTTCATCTTATTGTTTTATATTACCATCTCGGGTCTTTCTTGGTATAGCTTTATCCTTGTATTAATTATTGATAATATTCATGAAAAAGATCTTAATATGTTTTTAGACAAGATTCATCATAATCAATTAGTTTAATTCAGCCTTAGTGCTGGGTTGATATTCCCGGTTGTTTTTTCAAATATAATTAATTTTTTTATTTGCATAGTTTCCGGTCTTATTAAAATATGAAGCCCATTGAGATAGAGCCTTTTCAGTTATAAATTTTTTACTATGAACTACTCAACGCTTTGATTTGTATCATAATCTAAAAATAAATGACCATCCTGACCAAACAATTTTTTGGTAAAACTGATTCAGATATAAAATGCAGCAATAAAATCCATCTGGGAGATCAATTAATCATAACCCAATTTGAACATTAGTTGAAGTGGGAATAAATATGCTAAATCCACATTTTTTCCGACAGCCCTGTGCAAATTTTCTTTAAAAATGGATTCTACATCCTTTCTTTTTATGTTGTAGAAATGGATTTATACCTCACCATTTATTCAGAGTACGAAGTCAATAGGTTTCTTTTTAAATAAACCCCATCCATTTAAGGTCAATGTGGATGCGTTAATTAAAAGAATGTATTCATTCTTGGTCAATCTGTCTCAAAAAAATTTTTGATATTATGCGGTATTTTTTAAATACGCCTGATTTTTATAACAATAGACACTTAATACTCAGCTAGCTATTTTTTTTGATGAAAGTTGAGTTGTTAGTAATAATTTCAAATGTAAAAGGATTTTACTAAATTATTTCTATATGCTTAAAAATAAGCTAATGCCTCAAGTTTATATTAGGTGTATTATCTCAAAGAAAGATTTTTCATGTTAAATGATAGTTTTGAGGATAAGGTTTGATTCTTAACAATAACCTTTATATCGTTAGAGGCAATAACTTCTAATTCATTATGTGATAATGTTTTTTCTGCAATAATGCCACAATTAATCTTCGCACCGTCAACAACACGTACAACGTCTGGTCTTGAATATTTATTGATTTTAGAAAACTCTATAAAATTATCATTATTATCCAATATATAAATATTCATAATATCATCATCATCAGGTGTAACTGCCCATCCTGTAATCTTTATTAAATCGTTATTAATAACTATTGAATCGATGACACCACGAATGCTTTTATTTATCGAATAATTTATTTTGATATTATCTGGTGCAGATATATTAAGCCCAAGTCCTTTAAGGAAAAAAGATACAAATTCCATTTGATAATATTTAGCAGTTTGGGATTTGAAATTGTTATAAAAAGAAAAATAATATTCTTCTTCAGTTGTAAGTAAAGCGCCTATTAAATGATATCCGGGACCTTTATTGGCTCTATGCATTTCAAGTGTAGATGTTGAAAAATCCTTGACTCGACCTAAAAGTTTTTCCCTTGCACTGGTTTGATAGTTATAAAATTCTTTGTAATGATGATGAATGTAAACTATTTTTGTTTTTTTTGTTTCTGCGCCTAAATTTGTTTTACCAGAATGAAACCCCATATCTAGTGTCAAGCACGTTCCCTTGTAAAAAAACGTTTTTCTTTGCTCATCACTTCTAAAATAATATTGGTTAAATAGAGGGTTGTTATCATAACCTGCATTAATAGCTAAAGTTGATTGACAGCCAATATGATTTTCTAATTCAATTTCAATCGATTTTTTATCCATAAGCAAATCTCCAGGATTCCTTTCATATGCGATAAATTCATCGCAATCTAAAGGAAAGTAAAAATCATAGGGAAATATGCTTTTATCTAAATTTTTTATTTTATCAGAAAAGATTTGCCCTTTTTGTTCGAAATCATTTTTTGTATTAAAGTCCCATGTGACATTTAACCCTTTTGTCTCATAGTTCTTTAGTATATTAATACAAGTTGTGTCAGTAGAACCGTTATCATAGAGGAATATATTTTTAATTCCAAATATCATGATATGATAGTCAAGCCATGGTTTTAATAAGCTTGTTTCATTTTTCTGCATCATCAAACATGCTATTTTCATTTTAGCCTCTGGAAAAAATATCTTTTTAAATAGAGAAATCTTCTCTATCTTTCGTTAAATTTTGGCTATAGAAAGGATCGATCTCAAGATGCTTACCCCATTTTGATTTCATATAATTCACCTCTCTAGTAAATCGAGCTATTTTCTCTGGTGAATCTTCCGCACCACGACTAATCGATTCGTAATGATAAAGTTCAGCGTATGGTGTCCATAGATTACGATAGCCAGCTTCACGGACCTTCAAACAGAAATCTACATCATTGAAAGCAACATGCAAATTTTCTTCATCAAGACCATAAACATATTCGAAAATTTCTTTCCTTATCAATAAACATGCGGCGGTTACTGCTGACAGTGTTTGAACAAGTGACAAACGATGAAAATATCCAGGATGATTTCTTGGGAAGTGTTTATGTGAGTGGCCAGCCACTCCTCCTAAACTAAGAATTACTCCGCCATGTTGTAAGGTATCATTGCTGTAATAGAGTTTGGCACCAACACAACCAATTTCAGGTCGTAAGCATTGACTCACCATTTCAGTCAACCAATCCGGATTAATTACTTCAACATCATTATTAACCAGACCAATAACTGAACCCTTAGCATGACGCGCACCAAAGTTGTTAATCGCTGAGTAATTAAACGGGAAGTCATACGCGAGCACTTTAACGCGTCGATCTTCCTGCTGGATCTGGGCGAAAAACTCCAATGTGTCGGCTTCTACGCTGCCATTATCCAGGATCAGGATCTCGTAGTTGGTATAGGTACTTTTCTCAAGAATACTGCGAACAGCGGTTTCGGTCAGTGAACGTCGATCGCGGGTAGGGATCAGCAAGCTAACCAGTGGGGCAGGTTCCGGTATCGGATAACGTATTCGGTAAGTATTTGGCACTAATCCCGCATCAACTTCTACGCCCGGTTGCTGTGCTGCAAAATAGTCACGCAATGCTTTGATACCCGCATCGGTAGTATAGCTTTTTTCGCCAGATGCCAGCGCAGTGGACCCTTCGATGGTACGCCAGTGATAGAGCACGCGAGGAATATGCACAATTTGCTCAGCTTGCACATGAGGCAAGCAGCGCAGCAGCAAATCTTGATCCTGGCTACCTTCTACACCCAGACGGAATCCACCGATTTGTTGAAGCAATTTGCGGCGATATACCCCGAGGTGAGAAACATAGTTTTGTGAGAAGAACAGATCCGGGTTCCAGTCGCTTTTGAAATGGGGATCAAAGCGCTCGCCACGACCGTTGAGCTTGTCTTCATCGCTGTAAAGGATCTGAGTTTCTGGCTGCGCACAAATGGCTTGCGCCATAAACAGCAGAGCATGTTCCGGCAGGGCATCATCGTGATCCAGTAAGGCCACAAAATCGCCTTTGGCAATTTCCAGGGCGCTGTTAGAGGCTGCCGAAATATGACCATTCTGTTGGCGGTAGACCACGTTAATACGAGGATCTTTAGCTTCATACTCACGCAGCACACGTTGAACATGTTCTTTTGGCGATTTGTCATCTGCAATGCACAATTCCCAGTGCGGGTAGCTTTGCGCGATCACAGAGTCTAAACAGGCGCGTAAGTAGATTTCTGCTGGGTTATATACCGGCATCACTACCGAAATGACGGGAGGCTTAGCCATCATTGCTAGTATTGCGCTTACTTCTGCCTCATTAGGCAGTGATGGGACTTCGACAGTTTCAATCCACTCCTCATAATCAAGCGTAGGTTGAGAATAAATAAAGGTTTCGTTATAAATCTCCATCAAATGTTGAATTGACAGAGTCTTTTCAGCAGCTATAGATTCCTTTATTACTGTTAAATCCATATCGCAGTAATTATGATGTTCTTTTTGAATATGATTAAGTAAAGCTGCTTCAATTTGGCTATCTTCTACTGAAATAATTTCAAACTGATCAACTGAAAACCCAGCGCTTTTTTCTAATGGATCGAAACGCAACGCAACAAGGGGCGATTCAAGATAAAATAAACGGCTAGTAGCTATCGATTTTTTATAAGGTAAACTAACGGCTTCACTTTCATTGAAACCTTTTCCAGTATCAAGATAAAATTTAGCCAGTCCTTGCTTACCTGAGCAATTTATAGTCACATTGAACTGGTGCCAACCTTGTTCTATTTTAGGTAACTTACTTAAGTCAATAATGAAATAGGGATCTTGTCCCTCTGATTGCCAATCATGAAGAGAGCTGTTTGCCACAGAAAGTTGGTTAAGAGTAAGCCAAGGTAAATTCACTTTTGATGTTCTAGGATCCATTGCAGAAGCTACTGGCCAGTCTGCACAGGGTTTTCGTCCCAGCAGAGAACCGTAGCGTTTATAGTGCTCTTTTGCAGGTATTCCTGTCTGGCTTACATCCTGGTAGGTCTGTAAATACCATTTTTCATCGAAGTTGGTCAGCAATTCTTCCCTGTTAAATTCAACTGTCATGGTTATTTTCTCATGTTGTCTGGCAGGCAATGACGTTGTTCTGCCTTTCCGTGCAGGATGTAATGAAGTAATGGATTAATGGTGCCTTGCGCCACGTCAGCGTAAGTATGTAAATACCAGCGCGTATCGAACTGCTCGCTTGGGCTGTACCCTTTATCAGCACCGAGTTGAATAAAGTGCTCAATAGCGGAGAGGCCGGAATCGGCAACTTCCGGATAACGGTGCAAATACCACGGCTCATCAAATAAGCCAGACGCAGCGATACGTTCTGCATTGCTCATTGAGAAAGATGGGGTGGCTGTTGGGCTTTCTTTAAAAGTACGACCCAGCGCACGCACAGGTGCGGTCAATTTCCATGAAACGGTCTGTTTCAGGTTTTGAGCGCGCTCTTTTGCTTTCTGAAGTTGCTGTTCTTTCAAATGCAGTTCACGAGTTACTTGCTCGAGATGGCGTGTCATGGTTGCCAGTTCGCGGAAACGCTCACCGATATTGGCTTCAAGTGCTTCGTTTTGCTTAACGAGTTCACTGGCACGGTTCCTGAGTTGGGTTTGCTCAGCGCGCCATGTTTGCTGATGCAGAAGGTATTCTTCAGCCGCTTTTGCCAGAGCTTGTTCACTCTCTTCCAGTTTTTGGGTAAGGACCGTGATTTCAATAACCTGCTTATTCAGCTTTTGATCCAGGGCATCTAACTGCTGTTGATGCTCTTCAGTAAGTTTCTTGTGTTCGTTTGTGGACGTCTGTTCACGCTCTTCCAGCCATTGTGTCAGCGTGGCGATCTCAGTAAAACGTTCACTCAAGCTTTGATTCAGCTGACTCAATTGTTGCTGAGATTCAGCTTGTTCTGCGTGGTGCCGCTGAAGCAATACCGCAAGTTCATGACGGACTAACTCAAGTTCACTATTTTGTTTATCGATTGTCTGAGTGCTTTCTGCGAGGCTATGGCCCAGTTGAGTAATTTCACCAGCACGAGCATCTAAGGTGCTCACCAATTCCTGCTCACGCGTCTGCCAGATTTGCTGTTCCGCTTCAAACTGCTCCAGCAAAGTGCGACTTGCTGCGAGATCAGTAGTCAGGGCATCGCACTTAATTTGTAGCTCATCATGGGCTTCAGTCAGTGTTTGTTTCTGTTGTTGCCATTGATTGGTTTCGGTCGCCAGAGTTTTACTGAGTTCATCCTGTTGCTGATGTGCTGCAGTCAATTCGGTGGTTAGCTCATTAATCTTCTGTTGCCATTGATTGGTTTCGGTCGCCAGAGTTTTACTGAGTTCATCCTGTTGCTGATGTGCTGCAGTTAATTCGGTGGTTAGCTCATTAATCTTCTGTTGCCAATGGTCAGCTTCGATCGCCAGAGTCTGACTGAGTTCATCCTGTTGCTGATGTGCTGCAGTTAATTCGGTGGTTAGCTCATTAATCTTCTGTTGCCAATGGTCAGCTTCGATCGCCAGAGCCTGACTGAGTTCGTCCTGCTGCTGGTGCGCAGTAGTCAACGCGGTGGTCAGCTCATCGATATGCTGCTGTAATGCGCTGAGTTGTTGTGAATACTCATTAAGCACCACGTTGTTTTTATTAAGTGCGAGAGTCAACTGCGCGGCACGCTGGGTCTCTTCATTAAGGAGCAGTGATTGTTCATGCAGCTGCTGTTGTAGGGCACTCTGCTGTTCCTGCGCTACTGTTTGTTGCTTCAGTAATGACTGCTTTTCTTGCGCAATGAGGTCACGCTCTGCAGTCGTCCGGGTAAATTGCTCCTGAATTTCTGAGAGCATAGTTTCCAGCTTTTGCTGGTTTGCCAGATTCTCGTCACGCTGTTGCTCGCATACGTTAAGAGTCGTTTGCAGTTCGACGGCGTGTTGAGTGGACTTCGCCAGCTCCGCAGTTAATACACTCACCTGCTGCTTCTGGAGGCCAAGCTCGGCGGATTGATCGGCGTGTTGTGCAAGTTTACTTTCCAGCTCTTTTATCGCGTGGTGCTGGGCCGTGATCTTTTCTGCAAGACGACCCCTTTCCAGGGCTTGTTGCTCCATAACATCCTGTGTTTCTGCCTGCTGGTTTGCTTGCAACGCGACCATCTGGCGCTTTATTTCACCGTTTTCCCAGCTATAACCGCAGGCCTTACCCAGACGGGAGAAGACTTCCTGAACTTGTCGCGTTGCAGATGCATTCCCTGAAAGATCGTACAGGCTCATCATCTCTGATGATTGCTCGCTACCTACACCAATCACGCCCAAGCCATGCCCATGGGCGAACTCAAAGTGAGGATACTGTTGCTTAAGCTCATCCAGCAATTGGAATACCCCGAAGCCGCGTTCGCGCACGTTGGTGTCATGCATGATGACAACGGCTCTGTCAGACAGCTTTGGCAGCCAGCTTTCAAAATCATGACGCACCGCTTCAAGGGTATGCAGACCATCAATATGCAATAAATCAATGCTGCCTTGCGGGAAGTGCTCTAACGCCTGATCGAATGTGCTGCGCACGAGGGTGGAAAAGTCAGAGTAATGTTGCTGGTTGTGTTCGGAAACCTGACGATAAACCTCTTCGCCATACTGGCCCGCATGCTCATCGCCACCCCAGGTATCTACTGCATAGCATTGGGTTTCGAGATCTAACTTCGTTATTGCCTGACAGAAAGAAAAATAGGAGCTGCCGTAATGGGTACCCAGTTCAACAATTTTGCGAGGTCGCAGGGTATCGACCAACCAGAAAGCAAAGGGAATATGTTCTAACCAGGCGGATTGTGCAATGTAAGACGGACGCCAGAAAATAGGGCGTTTAAAAATAAAATCCAGCTCGGTATTAATTTGTTTCACTGATGCTTGCTTGCAGTTTGCCTGTGTTCGGCTGCTTTGCTGAGTGCCCATGGGGATATCCCTTCAATATGAGAACAATGATTAATTAACGTGTAACGTGATCGGCAGGGCGACCACTTTATGTTTAGGTTGCGAAAGGCCAGAATCTTATAAAGGTTCTGGTCCTGTTTTTAGCATATGAAACTGTTAGTCCTGATGCTCACGTAGGGTTGCAAGACCCATTACGATCAACCCGTATAACAGGCATAGCAGTACACCGATGGTGGCAAGGTTATAGAGGCGGCGTGGGTATTCAGCATCTTCGGCCAGGGTTGGCTGACTAATCACCAGCAGGTGCTTAAGTTTGCGGTACGCCTCGATTCTGGCTTGTTCCAGGCTGATAAGACCGGTTTTGTAAAGGTCTGCCGCGAGCGTGGCCTGAGTTTGTACATCCATATAGCTGGCGGTCACTTCGTTCATCGCATTTTTATCCGCACCGGTAAGTCTGGATTGTTCCTGCGCCAGTTGCTCGGTCAAAGCATCAACTCGGGCTTGAACAGAAACAACAGCAGGTGCAGTAGCTTTCATGTAGCTTTGCAGTTGCTTTAATTGTGCCTGTTGCTGGGCCAGTTGACCTTCAATATGGCTTACGACACCCATGCGGGCCGTGCTCGTCGATTCTGGACTGATAAGGTGATGGGTGTTTTGGAACTCCAGGACTTTAGCTTTTTCGGCTTGTAATCTTTGGTAGGCGTGATCAACTTCTTTTTCGACAAAGGCCAGTTGTTCCAGTGCGACCTGGTGTCCCAGTTTATTAATAAATCCATCGGATTCTTTCAGCATCAAACCTACCACTTTCTGACCATAAGCAGGGTCAAACGCCTGTAACTCAATAGTCAGCACACCGGAGATATCATCCATGCGTAATGTAAGGTGTTCACGGTAATACTTCAGAAATTCCTCGCGGCTGACATTGCCGGGAAGGCGAGAGAAGTAATCGACTTTATGACTTTGGTAATGGGCTTTCAGTCCCAGTTCTTTATCCAGCTTGTTAAGCAGATGAGCAGACTTGAGGTAGTCCTGAATAAGCAGCACATCCTGATGATTATTTCCCCCTAGCCCCAACATAGAAAGAGCATCGGGCAGCATTTTAATCTGGTCTGCCTGTTTAACCACTAATTCTGCTCGGCTCACATAGCGATCTGAAGCGATGAACCCGCAATAGATAACAGCGATGGCAAAACAAGCCACTACCCACTGAAAACTGCCGAGTTTGAGACTTTTTTTCCATGAGCGGTGGGCAAGTTTGTAACCGCTGGAATCAATAATAAAATGTTTTGGTTTGGTTTTTAATTTGTGCAGCTTGCGCATCAAACCTGAAGATTTGTTAGAGCGGGTTGGCTGGATCATGTTTTTTGGCTTGTTATAGTTTCTGATAAATACTGATGGCATCTTCGATATTGTCGAATATCTCGAGCGTGCTGTTACGCAGCAAAATGCCCATATCGCACTGTTGACGTAAATTTTTCATGTCATGAGAGACCATGATCAGGCTTGCGGTCTCGCGTTTTTGATTGAAGACATCAATACATTTCTGTTTAAAGCGGGCATCACCTACGGAGGTGATTTCATCGGTCAAATAGATTTCAAAATCGAAGGCCATACTGACGGCAAAAGAAAACTTTGATTTCATGCCGCTAGAGTAAGCTTTAATCGGCAGTTCAAAATGTTGGCCGATTTCCGCGAACTCTTTCACCCATTCTTCAATGGCCTGCGTATCGCGCACACCATGGATACGGCAGACAAAGCGAGTATTTTCCCTACCAGTCATACTGCCTTGAAAACCACCCCCCAACGCAAGTGGCCAGGAGACACGACAGTGGCGGGTGACTTTTCCTTTGCTTGGCGTATCCATGCCACCCAGCAGGCGCAGCAGCGTTGATTTACCCGCCCCGTTGGCACCCAAGATACCGATGTTGCGATCGCGGGGTAATGTGATACTTACGTCACGTAGCACATAGTTTCGACCAAATTTGGTGGGGTAATATTTTGAGACGTTATCTAAAATGATCATCGTTATTCGCTTTAGCTGGCAATCAGACGACGATGGCTTAAACGGTAGCAACTCATCGCAAAAGTCAGTAGCACTAATGTGACGCAAGATAAATACACTCCGCTGACATTCGGGCTTTCATATCCAGCGATCCAGCCTGAGCGAATCAGCTCAATAGCATGTACCAGCGGATTCCATAAAAACCAGTGCTGAAACTGCGATGGCACGGTTGCCAGGGGGTACATAACGCAGGAGATAAACATAAGGGGCATCATCAACAAATCGAGAAACTTATTCGCTTCTTTAAATAAACTGCCCAATACGCAAAAAACGATCCCTAATGAAAATGAAAAAATCATTAGTAGGAAATAGATAATGATAACTTCTAAAGGATCGTTGGGAATGGCATCAAAACCAAACCACAATAACCCCAGCACCAGAATGCAGCCAACTACCAGACCAATAATGGCTTCAAGAATGAAACGAGCAACAAAGGTCGCAAAAGGGGTCACTTGTCGATAGCAGAATAAACCCATATTGGCATTGACTGCCGATTTTAACTGGCTGACAACTTTGTTAAAAAACATAAACGGCAAATAACCCGCTGTAATAAATACCTGCACCGGAACACCACCAAAACCACTCTGGCTACGCATCCCAAACACAACACTAAACAGGCTAATCATCAACAGCGGATCCAACAGCGCCCAGGCATACCCCAGTCGGTAACTCCCAAATCGTGTTTTCAGTTCACGGATAAGCAGGCCAAACGTTACATCGCGCAGCACCTGGAACGAGCTGCGGGGCGTTTGATTGAGAACAGGTTTAAGCATGAGAAGGCCGATATAACAGAACGGGCCGGCTTTTCAGCAAGCCCGTTTTGAGGGTTAATTCAGGACCACGTTGGCCGCCACGGCAACCTGATAGATGACCTGGGTAATGTCTTTGATGGACTGCATCATTTTGCTGTCCACTTTCGGCATGACCAGAATCTGATCGCCCGGCATCACATCACCACCGTCTTTAAACTCCATCAGCCCGTTGGCATGGACCACCGCAATACGCTTGTCGTTCGCACGGTCGGTAAAGCCACCTGCCCAGGCCACATAGTCCTCCAGACTGGCGCTTTTGTTGAAGACCACCGCCTGCGGCATCATCACTTCGCCACCCACCTGAATCAGGTCGGTCTTGTTCGGGATCACAATCTGGTCGCCCTGTTCCAGCAGGATATTGGCAATCACGCCTTTATCCGACACCACCACTTTACCCAGCGGCTGGATCTTGCGGGCTTTTTCCACGAAGCGCATCACCAGTTCGGCCTCTTTGGTGCGAATAGAGGCTTCACCGTCGGAACTGGCTGGCGCGGTGAACACGCTACGCTCCAGACGGTTGAGGGAGTCTTCCAGCATCTCTTTCTGCCGCGCGGCCACGCTCTTACGCATGATGTAGATCGAGCCGTAATCTGCCATGTTCGGGTCAATCGGAATGTGATTCAGCAGATCGTGCAGACGGGTCTCTTTACGCACGGTGAAGTAAGACGGGCCACGGTAGCTGCCCATCACCTGCACGTCGTAAACCTGAGCATGCATATCGTCGTTAAACAGCACTTTGTCGCCGTCGCTCAGCTGAATGCGGTCAAAATCCTTGTACGGCATATAGACCGAGAATGGGCCGCTGGAACGATCGCCAATCACGCCCACGTGACTCACCTTGGCGAGCGGCAGGGCATAATCGATCAGCTCAGAGCCGAGCGCGGTGCTGTTTTTCAACTCGAAGCGGAACGGGTTACGCACTTTACCGGCCACGTTGATCATCGGCCCCTGCGGTTCCACCAGGATCACATCCTGATCCTTCAGCGACAGCTTCGGCATTTTGCCCTGCTGCATAAACTCGTACAGGTCGATCTGCTGAATAACCCGGTTCTGACGTAAAACTTTAATATGACGGTAGCTGCCGCGATCGGAATCGATGCCCCCTGCGCGTTTCAGAAAATATAAAACGCTATCGGAAGATTGTCCGGCATATTGCCCTGGACGGATCACCGGGCCGGTGACAAATACGCTGACCGGCGTCGCGGTAAGTAAATTTACGTAAACATTAACGTTGTTGGTAAATACTTCGCTGATGTGGCTGGTCACTAAGTTGTTGACTTTACTTGCCGCCACATTTTTCACATTAATTGGTCCGACATCAGGGATAAAAATATTGCCCTGGTTGTCAACCGTGACCACGTTGGAAAAATTGACAGCACCCCAGATCCAAATATTCAGCTTGTCGCCGGGAGCGATCAGATAATTATCGTTTAAGCCGTCGCTGCGCTCGGTTTCATAGCCACCGGCAAACAGGTTAGCGCCGTAAGGCGGGGGCAGGCCGGACTCGGACTGGGGCAGTAATTTACGCACATCGGACTCGCCCGGCAGGAGCATGCCCTGGCGGTTTTGCTGCGCAAAGGTCCCTGTGGTGGAGGAGGTGTTCGCCTGGCCGCTCATCGCTTGTTCACCGCCGAGCTGCAGTCGGCCATCACCGGTATCTGCGGGGGCGTTCATCCCAAATGCCTGGGCATCTTCTTTAGAAGGTGCAGCAAAGGCAGCGCAAGAGGCGCAGGCCAGCAACAGAATGGCACTCAATTGCCGAAGTTTCGTTATCTTCACAACTTTTCTCTTCTAAATTATTGCACGGCAAGCAGATTGCTGGCGGATGCCTGTTCCAGTTGCGGCACCAGGTACCAGGTGTCACCGCTTTTGCAGGTCACGCCATGCTGCGATTGGTTGTAGTTACGGTTACGCAGCAGTTCAATGCATTCCAGACCCAGGGCAGAGACATAACGTTGGCCCAGGATATAGGTATTGCCATTGGCGCTAAGTGCAGCGCCCTGCGGCAGGGTGTTCAGGGGTTGTTGCAGGTTGGCTGACATGGTCTGGAGTGTGGTAGAAGCGGCCGGATTGACAAGCGGTCGGGAGGCTTCAACCTGCTTCGGAGAATATGCACAGCCACTCAGGATGAGGGCGAGCGAAATCACCAGAAGGCGAGTTGCGTTCTTCATTTGTAAATATTTTCCATGTATTCGGAACCTGGCGTGTGAATATAAAAATTCGTAGGTACCCGACTGTTTATATTGCCCAAAAAGTTGACCCGAAGGCCAGGGAGCAGAGGCGCATAGCTGAGGAAGTGAAGCAATAAAGGGCAAAAAAAAGGTAGGCTACCGCACGGAAAATGACGATTCCGGTTAGAAAGTGTTCAATTTGCTTTAGGATGCTGCCATAAAAAAACTATTCAGTAAACAACTAAATCGTTTTTTATTATTCATGAAAGTGTTTTTGTGTGGCGAAGATTACATTAATTTGCAGATTGTGTCATTTCAAATTTCAGAAATCAGCTCTGAAAAAGGGGAAAAGTCCGAAAGACTATTAACTCTGGTGGGGGTGGCAAAAGCGTATATTGGACATTAGTTTCTGATAGTGATTGTTTCAATTTCAGAGAGTGGAAAACAAATAAGCGCCAGCCGAAATTCGACTGGCGAAGGGGTATTAAACGGTTATTTCTTGTTCAATTAAGGGGTTTGAGGGCCAATGATGTAAAAAACCACGCTAAGGAGGTAATTCATTGTTTAAATTGAGATTTAACGGCCTCAATTCCCCCTTCATAATATCCTCCGGTAGTGTGAACGTATAATGTCCCAGCATGTTGATATGACCATGCATCAGAGGCGAAAGCCGCGCGATATGTTCATCTTCTGGCCCTTCCCCAGTGCTACGCAGGTGCGACAAGGCTTCCTGCATATAAAGCGTATTCCACAGCACCACTGCGTTTGTCACCAGACCCAGCGCACCCAACTGATCTTCCTGCCCCTCGCGGTAACGTTTTCTGATCTCACCACGCTGACCGTAGCAAATGGCTCTTGCCACGGCATGGCGACCTTCGCCCCGGTTAAGCTGTGTTAGGATCCTGCGGCGATAGTCCTCATCATCAATATAGTTGAGAAGATACAGTGTCTTGTTAACTCTTCCGACCTCCATTATTGCCTGAGCAAGCCCTGACGGTCGGGTACTTCTCAATAGCGATCGAATGAGTTCTGACGCATGAATTGTGCCCAGCTTCAGCGAACCTGCAACCCGCATCATCTCATCCCAGTGGCTTTCGATTTTAGAAAGGTCAACACAACCCCGAGCCAGTTCGTCCAACGCCCCGTAATTCGCTGCTTTGTCAGCCCGCCAGAACACCGCCTCACCAGCATCCGCCAGACGAGGTGAAAATTGGTATCCCAGTAGCCAGAACAAGCCAAAGATAATGTCACTGGTACCTGCTGTGTCCGTCATGATTTCAACCGGGTTTAGTCCCGTTTGTTGCTCAAGTAGTCCCTCCAGCACAAAAATGGAATCCCACAGCGTTCCAGGGATCACTATGCCATGAAAACCCGAATATTGGTCAGAGACAAAGTTGTACCAGGTAATGCCGCGCCCTGAACCAAAGTATTTTCTGTTGGGGCCAGAATTCACCGTTTTCACTGGTGTGACAAAACGCATACCATCAGCGGAGGCCACCTCACCGCCACCCCAGTATCCTGCCAACGCTAACGAGGACTGAAAATCAACCAGCCGCGCATTGGCGCTGACCAGCGTTTCTGCTCGGATGTAGTTCTGTTTCACCCAGCTCAGGCGATGGCGGGTCAGTGCAGGGATATTGTGCTTGATCAGCGGCTCATGTCCGATATTGCAGGCCTCAGCCAGCATCACCGCACACAGGCTTATATGCAGATCCTGCGCGCGGGCACCTGACTCGCTGACATGGCTGAATTCACGGGTGAAACCCGTTCTGGCGTCAATCTCAAGCAACAGTTCTGTCAGGTCAACGGGTGGGAGCAATTGTCTGACTCGGCTGCTCAGTCGTATCAGCGCCGGTGGCTCATCCAATTTATCCAGGCTGCTGATGGTCAGCGAAGGATGTTTACCTTCATTGCAGATGTCTACGGCGGTATTGCGGTCAAA
Source organism: Citrobacter sp. RHBSTW-00017 (assembly GCF_013797615.1). Lineage (NCBI taxonomy): Bacteria > Pseudomonadati > Pseudomonadota > Gammaproteobacteria > Enterobacterales > Enterobacteriaceae > Citrobacter > Citrobacter sp. RHBSTW-00017. The sequence continues at coordinate 731,180 of NZ_CP056899.1, forward strand.
ACGTGATGCCACCGTTTTCCAGGTTTCATCCAACCGTGCTGCCAATTGCACCGATGCTTTACTGCCATTGGTGGGGTGACCCAATGCCCGGCACACTGGAACCCGCTGCGCCTGCCATTCCTCCCCCTGAAGAAGTTTTTGGCGCGGATCACCCCAACGATCGCTGTTTTCCAACCAGATGTCACGACTGCGTAGCGCATCCTGAAGTCGCTCCAGCAGACACAACGAGTAACCCGCTCGCTGTATCCGACCTTCAGCATCGTACACCAGGCGTTTCCAAGGGCCTGAAATGATATGCTCAGGTGCATCGTCCAGGATCCGTTTTTTCGAGCCGTTTAGCTCTGCCAGGTAATGGATGGCCGCGAGGGTATGTTCACCGTCTGGAGCCGCCCGGAAGTGCAGATCGCGCAGTAGTGCGGGCAAAAAACGCCTTACCCGTCCGTACTGCTCCACCATTTCATCCTGAAAGTTTGTATCCTGGGGGCGGGCCAGTTCATTCACTTTTTCCACTGACTCTGCCAGTCTGGCGACAGGTACACTGCTGAATATGGTCTTTCGCAGCAAATCATCACCAGTATCTTCATCAAGTAAAAGTGCACATGCCCGCGCCAGCAACAACGCCGCACGGTCAAGATCCTTGAGCGTCCTAAGTCGCTTTTTCTGCCCGGTTTTCTTCGCCTCCCTGGTAATATTGAGGATCAGCATATCCAGCACGTCAACGGCCTCGTCCAGCGCCGAGATTTCTTGCGCTTTCACGAACGCGGTAAGGATAGCCAGCCGCCGTTCTTCTGGCATTCTGCTGATATATTTCACCGATGCCATTCCGGCATAGCGTGCCAAGTTGCGGAGCTGTATGGCAGGCAGCCCAGTGAAATTCAGGCAGGAAAATTCCAGGCTGCGCAGGCGAGTGTAACGTTCAAGTGCTTCAGTGAATGCGGGGCCGCTGATAGTGACAGGGCCTCTTTTTAGGTGCTCCATCACTGAGAGTCGCTGTCCTTCGGGGATTTCAAGTAACCCAGCCAGTTGTGCGGCCTGCCAACGGTTTGGCAGCGCGGCCAATTTTCGCCATAAGCGGCGGGTCGCACGCTCACGGATTTCACCAATGACCCTCGTAAGGGTGGATGCGGCTGGCAACAACACTTTATTTTGAAGCAACCACGCGGTGGCAAAATCGAACATCAGTCCGGGGTGTTCATTACTGAGCCATGCACGAGTATACAGCAATCGCTTCAGTCTGAACGACCACGGGAAATCACCGAAATCATGATAGCTGTAGTGCTGCCTGATAAGCCCGTGGTGCTCCCAACGTGTATTTTCCCTTTGAGCATAGCGGGAGATGATCTCTGGATAGCGGATGTTAAGTTGCCTTGCGACATAAAACTGGACACCGGGCGGTATTTGCATGAGATCGGGCAAGAAGGTTCCCAGAAAGCGGGCGGTTGTGAGTTGAAGGGCAATCCCCAACCGGTTATGCCTGCCCCTACGTAGGTTGATGAAAGTAAGGTCTCGCTCATCAAGATGAAAATACCGTGCCAGTTGGATCTCGTTTGGCTCTGCGGCATAACGCCCGTAGTTCTGTGTCTGTTTGTCGGTCAGAAAATCAGCAGCCATCACGCATCCTTTCATTATTTATTGATCCGTATTATTTTGGCGGTATCAGATATTATAAATTTTGAGACCAATGAAAACTGCCCTAAACATGAGTATCAAAAATCGTGATTTATGCCTTATGATACTACGCAGTATCAATATCGATTTATGAGACCAAAATGGCATTATTAGGGTATGCAAGAGTATCAACCAGCCATCAGAAACTGACGAGCCAGGTTACTGAGCTCAACACAGCGGGAGTGAGGGATGATCGAGTGTTTACTGACATGATGTCGGGAGCAACTGAATCGCCATGGGTTTAACAGACACCTCAGAGTCATTTAAGATGGCTTAAAGAGAGGTGCCCATGAGCGGTAAGCGTTATCCCGAAGAGTTTAAAACTGAAGCAGTCAAACAGGTTGTTGATCGCGGTTATTCTGTTGCCAGCGTTGCAACACGTCTCGATATCACCACCCACAGCCTTTACGCCTGGATAAAGAAGTACGGTCCGGATTCTTCCACTAATAAAGAACAGTCAGATGCTCAGGCCGAGATCCGCCGTCTCCAGAAAGAGCTGAAACGGGTTACCGACGAACGGGACATATTAAAAAAAGCCGCTGTAGATTCAATTGGTCAACGCAACAGTTATGTGAAAACATGGGGTTGCGGAGGTTTTTTGAATGAGACGAACATTTACAGCAGAGGAAAAAGCCTCTGTTTTTGAACTATGGAAGAACGGAACAGGCTTCAGTGAAATAGCGAATATCCTGGGTTCAAAACCCGGAACGATCTTCACTATGTTAAGGGATACTGGCGGCATAAAACCCCATGAGCGTAAGCGGGCTGTAGCTCACCTGACACTGTCTGAGCGCGAGGAGATACGAGCTGGTTTGTCAGCCAAAATGAGCATTCGTGCGATAGCTACTGCGCTGAATCGCAGTCCTTCGACGATCTCACGTGAAGTTCAGCGTAATCGGGGCAGACGCTATTACAAAGCTGTTGATGCTAATAACCGAGCCAACAGAATGGCGAAAAGGCCAAAACCGTGCTTACTGGATCAAAATTTACCATTGCGAAAGCTTGTTCTGGAAAAGCTGGAGATGAAATGGTCTCCAGAGCAAATATCAGGATGGTTAAGGCGAACAAAACCACGTCAAAAAACGCTGCGAATATCACCTGAGACAATTTATAAAACGCTGTACTTTCGTAGCCGTGAAGCGCTACACCACCTGAATATACAGCATCTGCGACGGTCGCATAGCCTTCGCCATGGCAGGCGTCATACCCGCAAAGGCGAAAGAGGTACGATTAACATAGTGAACGGAACACCAATTCACGAACGTTCCCGAAATATCGATAACAGACGCTCTCTGGGGCATTGGGAGGGCGATTTAGTCTCAGGTACAAAAAACTCTCATATAGCCACACTTGTAGACCGAAAATCACGTTATACGATCATCCTTAGACTCAGGGGCAAAGATTCTGTCTCAGTAAATCAGGCTCTTACCGACAAATTTCTGAGTTTACCGTCAGAACTCAGAAAATCACTGACATGGGACAGAGGAATGGAACTGGCCAGACATCTAGAATTTACTGTCAGTACCGGCGTTAAAGTTTACTTCTGCGATCCTCAGAGTCCTTGGCAGCGGGGAACAAATGAGAATACAAATGGGCTAATTCGGCAGTACTTTCCTAAAAAGACATGTCTTGCCCAATATACTCAACATGAACTAGATCTGGTTGCTGCTCAGCTAAACAACAGACCGAGAAAGACACTGAAGTTCAAAACACCGAAAGAGATAATTGAAAGGGGTGTTGCATTGACAGATTGAATCTACAGCGGCGTACTTCGCAAAGCTGTCCGACTGAGGTACGCCTTTATCCGTGACAACTCCTGTTGCTGGCCTGTTCGCCTGCTCTGTCGGGTGCTGGATGTTCATCCCAGTGGTTTTTACGCCTGGCTTCAGCAGCCGCATTCACAACGCCATCAGGCAGACCTGAGACTGACAGGACAGATTAAACAGTTCTGGCTGGAATCGGGATGCGTCTATGGTTATCGCAAAATCCATCTGGATCTGCGGGACAGCGGGCAACAGTGCGGAGTGAACCGGGTCTGGCGACTGATGAAACGTGTCGGGATAAAGGCTCAGGTCGGATACCGGAGCCCGCGGGCACGTAAAGGCGAGGCCAGTATCGTGTCGCCCAACAGGCTCCAGCGACAGTTCAATCCGGATGCTCCGGATGAGCGTTGGGTAACGGACATAACCTACAGTGTGCCCGGAGTTCAGGGCGGGCATGGATGCTTAAATGAACCGCGAGTCTGTCTGGAATATTGAACCGGTAACTCACGATGAGAAACCCAACAATCCCACCGGGTGTGACGGTGGAGAACCTGAGCGGCAGTGACCTGCGGCATGCCCGCAGGGTGATGTAACCCGCTGACAACGGGGATTGAGGCGAGATCACTAAGCCGAGATGATCCTCAAGGTTAAGTACTGAAAGGCTGAAGAACATGAACCCGTTAATCCGCCTCTGTGGGTTGAAAACGTCACCACGGCCTACGTGATCTGACAGGCCGTGCAGGAGGAACTGGCAGTGATACGTAAGCACTGCCGGTCGAAGGTGTTTTGACATGTATGCGAACACCGGGGCAGCAGCGTCTATCACGCTTGCGTTGCTGACTTCTGCCAACTTGCGGCAAGCAAGGATAAAGAGTGCGACGGGCAGCCTCCTCAGTATGCCTGAGTCCAGGCAGGTAAACCGGGGAAGGTCAGCGACGGATGTTAAGGGGGCATGGCTCCGATGACGCGCTGGCTGGCGGAGCTTCCGTAGTAGTCTGCGATGGGGAAAGCCCACTACATGGCGAAGGGAAGCAGTTTGAATGTGTTTGCGACGTGAATTAACTGACCTAACGAGGTGAAGACCTTTGATAATCAGCGAAATGCAACGCAAGCTTGCCACATGGGCAGCCACCGATCCGTCCCTACGGATTCAACGGCTGCTGCGTCTGATAACACAACCAGAATGGCTGGCTGAAGCGGCGCGGATCACGCTTTCATCAAAGGGGGCCCATACCCCCGGCGTTGATGGCGTGAATAAAACAATGCTACAGGCCAGACTGGCTGTTGAGCTGCAAATCCTCAGGGATGAATTACTCTCAGGCCACTACCAGCCCTTGCCCGCCAGACGGGTTTACATCCCTAAAAGCAACGGCAAACTGCGACCACTGGGTATCCCCGCGTTGCGGGATCGTATTGTTCAGCGGGCCATGCTGATGGCGATGGAGCCGATATGGGAGAGTGATTTTCATACGCTCTCATATGGCTTCCGGCCTGAGCGCAGTGTCCACCACGCGATCCGCACGGTGAAATTACAGCTCACAGACTGTGGTGAAACCCGGGGACGCTGGGTGATTGAAGGCGACCTGTCCAGTTACTTCGACACCGTACATCATCGACTGCTGATGAAGGCTGTACGCCGCAGGATCAGTGACGCACGTTTCATGACTCTGCTGTGGAAAACCATCAAGGCGGGACATATCGATGTCGGTCTCTTTCGGGCGGCCAGTGAAGGTGTGCCACAGGGCGGTGTTATATCGCCGCTATTATCGAACATCATGCTGAATGAGTTCGATCAATACCTGCATGAGCGCTACCTGAGCGGGAAAGCCAGAAAAGATCGGTGGTACTGGAATAACAGTATCCAACGGGGCCGAAGTACGGCGGTCAGAGAAAACTGGCAGTGGAAACCCGCGGTGGCGTACTGCCGCTATGCCGATGATTTTGTCCTCATCGTCAAAGGCACCAAAGCACAGGCGGAAGCCATCAGGGAGGAGTGTCGGGGTGTGCTCGAAGGCAGTCTGAAACTCAGGCTGAACATGGATAAGACTAAAATCACCCATGTTAATGACGGCTTTATCTTTCTGGGGCACAGGATCATTCGCAAACGCAGTCGTTATGGCGAGATGCGAGTGGTCTCAACGATCCCGCAGGAGAAAGCCAGAAACTTCGCCGCATCGCTGACAGCACTGTTATCAGGCAACTACAGTGAAAGCAAAGTCGATATGGCTGAACAACTCAACCGAAAACTGAAAGGCTGGGCCATGTTCTATCAGTTCGTTGATTTTAAGGCCAAAGTCTTCAGTTATATCGACCGTGTCGTGTTCTGGAAGCTGGCTCACTGGCTGGCCCGCAAATACCGTACAGGTATCGCTTCCCTGATGAGGTGGTGGTGTAAATCACCGAAACCGGGTCAGAGCAAAACGTGGGTTTTATTTGGTAAAACCAATCACGGCAAGCTCAGCGGCGAAATACTGTACCGGTTGGTGGGGCAAGGCAAGAAGCTGTTCCGCTGGCGGCTACCCGAAGGTAATCCCTATCTGAGGACGGAGACCAGAAACACGTATACATCGCGCTTTACAGAAGTGGCAATGGCGTTCGCCAGCATTTAAATGGAGAGCCGGATGCGCTGAAAGGTGCACGTCCGGTTCGGGGAGGAGAGGCAGGGAAATAGTCCGACTACGCCCTGCCTCTTACTCTACTCAGGACCCACGAAGGCTGGCTGTATCTTGCCGTTGTTGTTGATCTGTTCTCACGCAAAATTATCGGCTGGTCCATGCAATCCCGGATGACAAAGGACATTGTCCTGAACGCACTGCTGATGGCTGTATGGCGGCGTAATCCCCAAAAACAGGTGCTGGTTCATTCGGATCAGGGCAGTCAGTACACAAGCCATGAGTGGCAGTCGTTCCTGAAATCACACGGCCTGGAGGGCAGCATGAGCCGTCGCGGTAACTGCCATGATAATGCGGTTGCAGAAAGCTTTTTCCAGTTGTTGAAACGCGAACGGATAAAGAAAAAGATCTACGGAACGCGGGAAGAAGCCCGCAGCGATATTTTTGATTACATCGAAATGTTTTATAACAGTAAGCGTCGGCATGGTTCTAGCGATCAGATGTCACCGACAGAATATGAAAACCAGTATTATCAACGGCTCTGAAGTGTCTAGATTTTCCGTGGCGATTCATTCAGCTGGAATACAACAGCCTGTAAGTAGTTACTTTAAGGTCCTAGCTCCCGCAGCTGGCATGGATACATTGGGTGTCGGATATCCAATGAATGAGACAACAATTTCGACATTCCCTGGTGAAGTTTCAGGCATTTGGCCTTTAAATTGCTCAAATCATTCTCCCCAACATCTCACAACTCGCTTTGTAATAGCACATTTCAACACCGATGGTTGCTCTGGTGGACCCTATGTCGTCTCCGAGAATGACGAGCATTTTGTCATTGGAAGTCTGGTTGGAATAATGTCTGGAACCTGCCCAGATTCAAATCCACACATGTCTGTTCAGTCCGCTACTGATTTTTAGCAAAGTCAGTTCCAAAATGACGCTGGCACGATAGTTATTTTGGGTCTGCCCGATATGGCGTCTGCCCTTACTAACAGCAACAGCATTGAAACTGACAAACATGAACTGGAAAGTGCCTCAATAGTAAGTCATGATTTCCACATCACTTTTATGGTGCACTTTTTCACCTATAACACAGCACGTTAAGAATACGAGGCCTGTAATGGACGCTACTGAAACTGAAGAGCTCGAAAAAATTGGCAAAAAGGCAATGGATGAAGTTACGAGCGCTCTCCAGGCGCTTGATAAAATGTTCCCGGGGATAACTGAGGGGGCAGCAGCATTGGCTGGGTCAGGTGTCGGCGCTGCGGCTTCCTTTGGTGCTCTCTATACGCTTGGGACAACGGGAGTGTCAGCAGCTGGCATAACCTCCGGGCTCGCAACAGCAGGGTCTATCGTCGGTGGTGGTATGGTGGCAGGAATTGGGGTTCTGGCCGCGCCTGTAGCAGTATTAGGGATTGGCGGGTACGCGATAGTGAAACACAAAAAAAATGCGAAACTGACAGCCGCCCTTAGTCAGGCCATCCAAAAGCTCTACGAAGTTCAGGAAAGGTTGATGTCGAATGCGGAATATTTTAAGGCAGAAATTGCTGGCATCAAGGCAACAATCGACATGCTTACTAAGAAAGCTCCAAAAGGTAGCCTGGTCGCGGTGAGGTAAACACATGAGTCAGTCTCCTTATGATGATGAGTTCAGGGCCATCCGTTATATTCAGCTCCGTGGTCAGGATATCGCGAACGCTCACGAGACAATTAACAGTGATATAGAGAGCCTTAAGGCACAGTTGACCGGGCTAATCAGCGGCACTGAACTTGATGAAGCGGAGCATCTGGCGCTTAAAGAACATCATCTGCGAGAAATGACCCCTTCAGATACTGCCATGCATTCTACTGGTCTCAAGACTATATATAGCGAGGCTAACCAGCGTGTATGCGGTGATATTGGACTGGCCACAATACTCTCCACGGATGACCTGGCTGTTGTAGATGCCCGGATCCAGAATCATATTAAAGAATTTAATGATCGCTACGCACTCGACGCCTGGGATTATGCTATTGCCTGCGGATGCGGGCTCATAGCATCCATGCTGGATTTACTTTGCGTCAGAGCCCCGCCAAAACCTACGGTGAGCTTTACGGCAGAAGTGGATGGTATTTTCAATAAACAGGTGCAGAAAGCCTTCAATGCCATTTTGCCGGAGGACCTGAGTACAAAACTCTCAGATTTGTTCCCTATAGGGGCACCAGACAGTTCGATCAGCAGCGATTTAGTGGGTGCGGCCGGTGGCGTTTTGTCTCCCACAAATCACCGCTTAAGAGCTTTGTCACACGATCCCATACTGGGCATTATTTTCGGTATAAAGGATATGCTGAACGGGACCTGTACGGTGGTTCAGAATGGACAGATCGTGGTTTATCCTTCCAGTAAAGGCGTTACTGACGAAACCAATATTTTCAGGCTCATCGCCAGAATGTTTGGACACCTGGCATCGGATGTTAATGCCCCCTCAGCAAAAGGAAACCGTGGCATGGGTTTACCGGCTCCTTTTATGGGGCTACTTCGTATGCTTGAGGGGATCCCTGTGGGGAGTTCTAACTTCGGCAAACAAATAGAGTACATGTATGTCAACGGATATGACTTTCGTCAGTTTATCGTGACAAGTATTCCGATGACCATAATGGAAGTTTTGATGCGGGTTTTCTATGTGGTGAAACAGGTATCGCTGGGAAAAGGAGCTTTTGGGGAGACCTTACTGGATACCATGCCGTTGCGGCTAAATCCACGCTTCCGGATGATGCTTGCCCTGGGTTATGGAACTTCCAGTGCTGTTAACGCAGGTAAAATGTATATCACCGGCAATATTCTCAATGCGAATTACGCCTCTTGGATGGGGTTGGCCTGGAATGGTTTTCACTCACTCAAGTGGTCCCTTTATCAGCGACACTTAAAGCTTTGGGCCGGTATTGAAAAGGCAGAACTGGAACGGCTTCAGAACAATATAGACAGCATCGAGGCATTGACCATCAGAGCAGGAAACTTGCCAGTCAAGTAACATTCACCGGAGCACCTCCGGAACCCCATAGCCCACCAGCTGCTAAAAATGTCTGCCTTTGCTTTTAATACTCTCTCTGCCTCCTCCCCGAGGCAGAGAGTAGCTCGTAGTTATTTATACAGCTCACAACAGGGCCATAAGATACTCCGCTTCTCGTTTACCGATGATCCTGATCTGTCAGCTCTCTTCCCGGATGCTGTACGAGCGTAACGGCTTATTATTGATAGTTCTCTCATATCAAACGTCATAAAGATTTATGCTGCCACTTGGTAACAGCCTAAAGGTTGTACTCTCTATTTAACAGCTTTTAGGCTGTTAATTTGATATTACAGCTTTTAGGGTGTATGTTTAGAAAACAGCGTACAAGGTGTATCAGAGGAACTACTGAGGCCAGCTTATGATCAATAATGATTACCCGTTAAACACGCTCAACCAGTTGCGTCCCTTGCTCATTGGTTTTCGCAAGGCGAATGGCCTGACGCAAAAAGACCTGTCCGAAAGGTTAGGTGTCACTCAACAGACATACTCACGTCTGGAAGCCAACCCTGCCAGTGCGAGCATTGAACGGCTATTCAAGGTGTTTTCCGTCCTGGGTGTAAAAATCAGCTTCTCCTCGGCAACCACTTCTTCAGAGAGGAAGCAGACGGAAGAAATATATAAATTAAATTCACCTGCACGACAGGAGGATTGGTAACGATATGAGCCGGAAACAGCAACGTCTGGTAATTTGGATGAACGGCATCAAAGTCGGGTACTGGGAAAAAAGCAAAGGGGTAGACAGCTTAGAATACCTTCCTGAATGGGTTGCTGACGAACAGGGAAGGCCGCTGTCATTGTCCCTTCCTTTTACTCCCGGGAACCAGGTCTGGCGTGGAAATGTGGTACGTGACTATTTTGATAATTTACTCCCGGACAGCGAAGGCATACGCAGACGTCTGGCAATGCGTTACAAGGCCGATAGCCTGGAGCCTTTTGATCTGCTGACGGAGCTGGGAAAAGACTGCGTGGGCGCGATACAGCTGCTTCATGACGGAGATGAACCCACTGATTTATATTCCGTGAAGTATCACCCGCTTACTGAATCAGAAATTGCGGCAACTTTGCGTAATACCACGGAGACATTGCTACCGGGCAGGCCAGAAGATAACGACGACTTACGTTTATCTATTGCCGGTGCTCAGGAGAAAACAGCCCTACTGTGGCATGAAGATCGGTGGTGTATGCCGGAGGGTAATACACCAACGACGCATATATTCAAGCTACCGCTCGGACTTGTGGGGAACATGAAAGCCGACATGAGCTCGTCGGTTGAAAATGAATGGCTCTGCTCGGTACTTCTCGACCAGTACGGGCTCCCCGTGGCAAGAACGCAGATTGCTCACTTTGAAGATCAGAAAGCGCTGGTGGTAGAACGTTTTGACCGAAAATGGTCAGGAGACGGACAATGGATCATTCGTTTACCCCAGGAGGATATGTGTCAGGCCCTGGGCGTTTCGCCATTACGAAAATATCAGGCGGACGGCGGGCCAGGTATATCGGAAATTATGGAGGTTCTGAGTAATTCAGACCGTGCTGAGCGTGACAAAGCGCAGTTTTTTATGACGCAGATAATTTTCTGGATGATGGCCGCAACAGATGGCCACGCTAAAAATTTCAGTATTTCTATTGGGCCACAGGGACGTTATCACCTTACACCAAACTATGATGTGTTGTCGGCATGGCCGGTGATCGGTCATGGGAACAATCAGATATCTTGGCAGAAGTGCAAACTGGCGATGGCCGTACGTGGCAGTAGCAACTATTACCAGATATATCGAATACAACGACGCCACTGGATCAGGCATGGTGAGATAACCGGCCTGAGTAAACAGCAGACAGAGGCGATGATAGAGGAAATCATCGCCAGAACCCCGGGTGTCATTGAACGTGTTAGCGGGCTTCTTCCGGACCAGTTCCCCCAGCAGCTTGCGGAAAGTATTTTTGATGGAATGAGGCAGCAATGCAGGCGCCTGGCTGAGAAATGACAGCCGCAATTTATAGTGTGCATGTTTTCAGAATAGCTGATGTAAGCGTGAGGATTCAGTATGACTGAAGAACAAAAAAGAATAGAGCGGGCTATTGAGTTGGCTTGTCGTTACGGCGGAACCGATGAAATGCATCATCTGCAATGGGTCGTGGATCAGATGGTAAGAGAACTTGCTGGAGAACGTTATGCACAGATTGTAGCTGATGCCACCAGCGGAGAAGATGGGCCTGATACTTACAAATGGAGTGTTGGGATCGCGCCTTAACAGCTGTCGGTCTGGGGGTGAAAACGTATTCTTCATTCAGCGAATTCCCAGGCTTCACATTAAGACTAAAGCGGCGGCCGCAGTAACGTAAGAGAAAATAAATGGCTATTTTAGCAATCATTGCAGTTATCGCCCTGGGTGGGTACGCCTACGGATTTATTAAAACCCGTGAGCTGAGCGCTTTGCGTAAAGAAATGAAACTATACGTGGATCGCATGGAAGCGGCGGAGCTGGACTTACACGCAATCAGAAGTGTAGCGGAGCACCGGTTGCACGGTGCAGGTAAACAGTTTGCCGACCTTTACAGCCGTATCGACGGTGCAACTGTGACGCTGACACCCGAAGATCAGCTGTTACTGGCAACGATGCCATTTAATATTCAGGATGTAGAAGACATCGTAAACGAGCGCGGTCCAAAGACAATTAGCGGCCGTCCATTCTGGGAAGTTGAGCCAGGCCCGCATGATTATGAATATGGCCCGCAATATCCGTATTTCCCAGACCAGCGCTAGGAAGAGATCAAGATGAGAGAGCCAAGACCACGCCATACCTTGCAGGTCATTCGTGTCCCTTCTCTGGAGGTTCAGGACCTGGGGCTGACCAGCTTTGATAGCTGGCTTGACGAGCACGGGTATGACAAAACGAATGCCAGAAATAACCGTACCATCTGGGCGAGAGAAGGCGGATGGCATCTGAAACGTTGCAGAAATCTTGAAACTGGCACGGACGATTTCTGGTTTATCGCTTTCGATGGTAAAGGCGGGAAGATTTACCCGCTGAAAACCCAAAGAGACTACCGGGCTGCATATCGTAAGCTGGAAGCAGAAGGTTATGCGCCCGCGGTCATCGAGCAAATGACCACAGGCGCAGCATATAACCTGGCCTATCCACGTTCCACCCTAAAACAAGCTGAGACGGCCACCAGCGAGCCAATTCGGAAACCTGACGTAGATATCCAGGGTGAGCACTGCGAGCGCGTAGTGACGCAACGTAGTGGCGTGGCACAGGGTAAATTCAAAGCTCTGCTCATCGAGAATTTCGCGGGCCGTTGTGCGGTAACCGGTTGGGTTAATGGAGGTGTCCTGGATGCGGCACACATTGAACATGGAACCCGGTACAATCCGTCTAATGGCATCCTGATGACTCCAACAATGCATGCGCTGTTTGATGCCGATCTTATGGGCATAGATCCGGCCACCCTGACCGTTCATTTTAAGCCAGGCATTGAGGTGGGCGAGCTGTTTGAAGGCCGTAAAATCACACCGCTGGTGTACGATCTGGACTTAGAGCGGCTGGCCGTACGCTGGGCAGAATACCAGGGCCTTGCTCAGGATCAATGAAGGGTGACAGCTAGGGAAGGTGCGAACAAGTTCCTGATATGAGATCATCATATTCATCCGGAGCGCATCCCAGAGGGACATCATGAGCCATCAACTCACCTTCGCCGATAGTGAATTCAGCACTAAGCGCCGTCAGACCCGAAAAGAGATTTTCCTCTCCCGCATGGAGCAGATTCTGCCATGGCAGAATATGACCGCTGTCATCGAGCCGTTTTATCCCAAGGCGGGCAATGGCCGACGGCCCTATCCGCTGGAGACCATGCTGCGTATTCACTGCATGCAGCATTGGTACAACCTGAGCGACGGTGCCATGGAAGATGCCCTGTACGAAATCGCCTCCATGCGCCTGTTTGCCCGATTATCCCTGGATAGCGCCCTGCCGGATCGCACCACCATCATGAATTTCCGCCACCTGCTCGAGCAGCATCAACTGGCCCGTCAATTGTTCAAGACCATCAATCGCTGGCTGGCCGAAGCAGGCGTCATGATGACCCAAGGCACTTTGGTGGATGCCACCATCATTGAGGCACCCAGCTCTACCAAGAACAAAGAGCAGCAACGCGATCCGGAGATGCATCAGACCAAGAAAGGCAATCAGTGGCACTTTGGCATGAAGGCCCACATTGGTGTCGATGCCAAGAGTGGCCTGACCCACAGCCTGGTCACCACCGCGGCCAACGAGCATGACCTCAATCAGCCGGGTAATCTGCTTCATGGAGAGGAGCAATTTGTCTCAGCCGATGCCGGCTACCAAGGAGCGCCACAGCGCGAGGAGCTGGCCGAGGTGGATGTGGACTGGCTGATCGCCGAGCGTCCCGGCAAGGTAAAAACCTTGAAGCAGCATCCGCGCAAGAACAAAAGTAAGCGTCAAGTCACTGCCGCCTGTGATTCCAGTCCCGGGATCGCTAGCTTAGAGCTCCGTCTAATTTAGAAGGAGCTCTGTTTATGGAAAATGCTGCCAACTGGCGAACTGAATCGCGTACCGTCTATTCCAGTGACTTCAAACTTCGGATGGTCGAACTGGCTTCACGACCAGATGCCAACGTCGCACAACTGGCGCGGGAACATGGCGTTGATAATAATCTCATTTTTAAGTGGCTACGCCTCTGGCAGAGAGAGGGGCGAATCTCTCGTCGAATGCCTGCAACTATCGTGGGGCCGGTGGTACCTCAATCTCTTCCGGCTTCTCCGACTCTGTTGTCCGTCGACGTTATCAACGACCCGTTGCCCGCCGCAGAGAATGACACTCTGTGTACGTTCTCCTCCGCTCACGCCAGCGCCACTTCCTGTCATGTTGAGTTCCGCCACGGCAAAATGACGCTGGAGAACCCGTCGTCAGAGTTGCTGACTGTGCTGATCCGCGAACTGACCGGGAGGACACAATGATATCCCTCCCGTCAGGCACCCGCATCTGGCTGGTCGCCGGGGCCACGGATATCGTTCATGTCGTTTCCTCTGAGGTTATGGTTCAGAGGAAGGGGATGTGTTGTATTTTTTTGTCAGATTGTTTGGAGCTAAGTGTTAGGGTGGGTATTAATTACATTAATTAACCTAAATACCTTTCTGGTTGAGTTATAAATCATTCTGACATGTTGTTTGAAATCAGGAAGACACCATATGTAAAAGCTTACTTACATATTTTAGATATACTGGAGAATCCATGCTCCCGCACTGACTTAATGTGTTCCCGGGCATCATGGTGAAGGTTTCCTGTGTGCATTCCTTCAGATCAATGATGAAGCAATAGGTAATGAATCTGTGACCAGCTCAACACTATGTACATGAAACATAGTGATATTGTTACTGCATACCAGTTAAAGTTCGTTTTTTTGTACGTAAAATCACTGAGTGATGTTGTGGGGTGCGCATATGGTCTGGTTCATTGATGATGAGAATGCTGTTCTATTTTTATATTTTTCATTACGGCAGAATGGGTATGACTGGCCACCGGAGGCTGGAGAAACAAATACATCAAATTATGAAAGGAAGATCAGAAAACTTTTGATTGGACAAGGATGGAATGAGCGGGATGCAGATGTGTTTATTAATAATGTGCATGTTTCGTATAAGAAATCAATGCCCTCTGAAGATGAGCAAAAATGGTTTTCAGATGACCCAAGGGCAAGTTTTTGGTTTCTTTTTAAAATTGATGATAATTATCTTGCTACTACCCCTCAGTCTTTCTCTCTGGAAAATAATACATTACTTAATAGCTTTGAACCTTCAGGCAGGAGTCTGCCTCCCACTCACACATCCAGGGTCACATTCATAAAAGATAAAATTAAGAAATCCATATTCAATGCTTCAACCAGAGATAACATCATCAACGCTCACAGAGAATGGAATATATTAATATCGGAGCAGGACATCTTTCAGGGTGTAAACAGTAATACCGGTGTCACGCCTGACTGGTTGCTCACTTATCTCAGAGAGAATAACATTTTTCTTCAAGGCTATATGTGTGGTGAGAGTATTGACGAGAAACTGGCATTTTGCTACGCCTCTTACTTTACATGGTACACATGGATTACAACAAGTAATGCAGAGAAAGAGCTCTTTATTAAAAAATTCAAAAATGCCTTAAGCACACAAAAATCCAGAGAGAAAAAGAAAAAAGGAAAAAATAAATTACTCAATGTTTCAATTTCCGAGGCTACCCATGACAAGATGCGCTATATTGCTGAGCTGGAAGGGATTTCAAATGCCAGCACAATTGAATATGCTATTAATCTTGCATGGCAGCAGAAAACCCGCAGGAATTTAAAATAAATACAAGCATGTCTCGTTTTCCAGAACCCCCTTTACGGCAGAATCACAAAGTTCTGCCATTTTTGTTTTCTTTTTCAAATGAACAGTAATGAAAAATTCTGACTGTTCCGTGAGCGCCTTGAGAGGGGATTCCTCAGGATGACTCGACGCAACCAGCCTGTCTCTGGCTGAAGAGAAAAGAGGCTCGGTGCCTGGCTGCTACCAACGCGCGGATTACATTACCTGACGACCTGAAAACCAGGAGCAATGACGGCCAGGAGTGGATATAACTCTGGTCAATCCGTTGTGATGATCCGGCGATGATTAAATCATTCAGGCACAAGGGATAATGCCGCCAATGAAATAGGTGAGTGGATTGGCCCCTATATTTCCATACACTTTTTATCACTTAACCCATTACTGGTTCGCCGCCGCAGATATTCCCGTGGCGAACGATACCCCAGTGCACTGTGCGGATGCCATTCGTTGTAATGTTCGAAGGCCTCCGCAAGGTTCTTTACCGCTGTTAACCCGTCGGGTTTCGGCATGATGCTGATGTAATCGCGCTTCATCGTTTTCACGAAGCTCTCTGCCATCCCGTTGCTTTCCGGGCTACGTACCGCCGTATGTTTAGGCTCCAGTCCTACCATTCTGGCGAACTGACGCGTCTGATAAGAACGGTAGGCTGAACCGTTGTCTGTCAGCCACTCAACGGGGGATGTCGGCAGGCTGTTACCGAAGCGACGCTCCACGGCACCCAGCATGACGTCCTGCACGGTTTCACTGTCATATCCACCGTTACTGGCCGCCCAGTAAAGTGCCTCGCGATCGCAACAGTCCAGAGCGAACGTGACCCGCAGTTTTTCACCGTTATCACAGCTGAACTCGAAGCCGTCAGAGCACCACCGCTGGTTACTTTCTCCAACGGCCACTTTCCCTGTATGCGCCCGCTTCGATGGCGGTATTTCCGGTTTACGCTCAAGCAGCAGCGCATTCTGACGCATGATGCGGTATACGCGTTTGGCATTGATCACCGCCATGTCGTCAGTTTCTGATTGTCTGCGCAGCAGTGCCCATACCCGACGATAACCATAGGTGGGCAGATCGCCGATAACGGTATGGATACGGGCCAGCGCGTCAGTATCATCAGGCTTGCGCTTGCACCGACGATCCTGCCAGTCCTTCGACCGACGGGCCATGGCATGCAGTTGCGCACGTGACACCCGGAGGCAACGACTGACAAGGCTTATTCGCCATCCTCCGGCAACAAGGGCACGTGCGCTATCCACTTTTTTTGTCGGCCATATTCAACGGCTTCTTTTAGCAGCTCGTTTTCCATGGTTTTCTTGCCCAACAGGCGCTGCAGCTCTTTAATTTGCTTCATCGCAGATGCCAGCTCCGACGCGGGCACAACCTGTTCTCCTGCGGCAACGGCTGTAAGGCTGCCTTCCTGATACTGCTTACGCCACAGGAACAGCTGACTGGCAGCAACGCCATGCCGACGGGCGACCAGCGACACGGTCATTCCGGGCTCAAAACTCTGCTGAACAATGGCGATTTTTTCCTGAACACTTCGCCGTCTGCGCTTCTCTGGACCTAAAACATCAATCATTCGGACTCCAACGACTAGTCTAAAAACTAGTATTAAGACTATCACTAACTTAAGTGATTCCAACTGTCTGGAGATTCAGGGGGCCAGTCTAGTGAGCTAAACCAGCAGATTTACAAACTTCTTTCGTTGAAAGGTGATCGTGAGGGTTACTGTCTATTAGCGCCAGAGCTAACTGGCGTATTACAGTTGTATGGTAAACAGAATGAGGTATCCCCGCTCGCAGCAAAGCTTAAGCAACCAGTACGGGGCTACTCCACAGGCACCTGTTAGTAACCACGGAGGAATGGTCCTGGTGACGTTAAATAAATTAATGGAAAAACGGAGTCCGGAGAAGCCTAAACATCTGAAGCTCGTGAAGATGAACTGCGATAAGAGCCCGATTTTGGAACGGATTTATACATAACGGAAAGGGATAACATCATGAAAAAAATCCTTGTGCTTACCAGTCTGTTTGCCGTTTCAGCAGTACTGACAGGGTGCGATTCAGATCGTGACCATAAAGAACGTTGTACCGAGTTGCAGCATGAAGCTACAGAAGCTATGAAGGAAAAAGGTGAACATCAACTCGCTGAAATAAGAAAAGAGTGGGACAGGCTGCAGTGTAAATTGTTCTGGTAGAATTAACCGTAGTGATAACCGAAAAAAACAAAACGCATTCCTGATCTCATCATTGATTGAGCGGGTTTATCTAAAAAAGATACAGATATATATCATCATCCTGAACATATCCCATTAACGGCAGAACCCCATGGTTCTGCCGTTTTTGTTTTCATTTCAGAGGAGCAGTGATGAAAAAATCTGAAGGTTTTCAGTCGTTGCAGCAATCGCTTTCTGGCCTGCCGCAGTGGGCATCAGAGCGTATTCTGCAGCAGATAACGCAGTTAACCCACTACGAACCAGTGATTGGCATTATGGGCAAAACCGGGGCGGGAAAGAGTAGCTTGTGCAATGCCCTGTTTGCCGGTGAGGTGTCGCCGGTCAGCGATGTGGCGGCCTGTACCCGTGAACCTCTGCGCTTTCGTCTGCAGGTTGGCGAGCGCTATATGACGCTGGTGGACCTGCCCGGCGTGGGGGAAAGTGGTGCTCGCGATACTGAGTATGCCGGGCTGTACCGTGAACAGCTTCCCCGGCTCGACCTGGTACTGTGGCTGATTAAGGCTGATGATCGGGCACTGGCGGTGGATGAGCATTTTTACCGGCAGGTGATTGGTAAGGCATACCGGCATAAGGTGCTGTTTGTTATCAGCCAGTCGGACAAGGCTGAGCCCACCAGCGGAGGAGAACGATTATCCACAGAGCAGAAGCAAAACATCAGCCGCAAAATCTGCCTGCTGCATGAGTTGTTCCAGCCCGTGCATCCGGTGTGTGCCGTATCGGTCCGTCTGCAGTGGGGATTACGGGTGATGGCTGAGCGGATGATTAAGTGTCTGCCACGCGAGGCCAGCAGCCCGGTGGTGACGCAACTACAGCATCCCTTTCGCACGACGGTAGTCCAGGAGCAGGCCCGTAGCGATTTTGGTGAAACCGTCGGTGCCGTACTCGATAGCATCAGTGCCTTTCCCCTGATACCCGCCCCGGTGCGGGCCGTCATTCAGGCCGTGCGCACCACCGTGGTGTCAGTGGCCCGCGCCGTCTGGGATTTCTTCTTCTGAGCGTTTAATTCTTACCTGTTACTCCCTGAGCCCTGTCGCCTGTGCGACGGGGCTTTCTTTTATTGTTTTTCCCGTTATGAGGAGTCTGCTTATGACCCGTCTGGCTTCGCGCTTTGGCGCAGCAAACCTTATCCGTCGTGATCGTCCGTTAACCCGTGAAGAGCTGTTTCGCGTGGTGCCCAGCGTGTTCAGTGAGGACAAACACGAATCCCGCAGTCAACGTTATACCTATATTCCGACCATCTCCCTGCTGGACAGCCTGCAACGGGAAGGCTTCCAGCCGTTCTTTGCCTGTCAGACCCGGGTGCGTGACCCGGGTCGTCGTGAACATACGAAGCATATGCTGCGCCTGCGTCGGGAGGGGCAGATCACCGGTAAACAGGTGCCGGAAATCATTCTTCTCAACTCCCATGATGGCACCAGCTCGTACCAGATGTTGCCAGGATTATTTAGAGCCGTGTGTCAGAACGGCCTCGTCTGCGGCGAGTCGTTTGGTGAGGTCAGGGTGCCGCACAAGGGGGACGTGGTGAGTCAGGTGATTGAAGGCGCGTATGAAGTGCTGGGCATTTTTGACCGGGTGGAGGAGAAGCGGGATGCGATGCAGTCGTTGCGGTTGCCGCCACCTGCGCAGCAGGCACTGGCAAAAGCCGCGCTTACGTATCGCTTTGGTGAGGACCACCAGCCTGTTACTGAATCGCAGATACTTTCCCCGCGCCGCTGGCAGGATGAGAGTAACGACCTGTGGACTACCTACCAGCGTATTCAGGAAAATCTGATTAAAGGCGGGCTCAGCGGACGTAGTGCAAAAGGCGGGCGAACGCATACCCGTGCCGTGCGCGGCATTGACGGCGACGTTAAGCTCAACCGGGCGCTATGGGTGATGGCGGAAGCTATGCTCTCCAGATTTGAGGCAAACGGATGTTAGCTCCGGCAGCATACGGACACCTCCTGTCCGTTCGTTGATCGATTTCCAGGCATTTTTTCCTCAAAAAGACGATGAAGCCGCATTCTGATTGCATTCATCCTGCAGAAAAAATACCGCTTCCGCTGTCCGTATCCTGTCCGACCCTCTCGTTACACTAATCACTTAATTTTCAGTCCATTAACAGGGTGGAGAACGCCTCTCATGTCTCAGTCTGAGCGCCGCCATGAGCGCCTCGCGGTCCGGCTGTCGCTGATTATCAGCCGTCTTGTGGCGGGAGAAACGCTGATCATACAGACACTGGCCGCCGAATTTGGCGTGTCAGTGCGCACATTGCGTCGGGATTTTCGCGAGCGTCTGGCCTATCTCGATCTGGAATTCCGTAACGGGCAATGTCGTCTGCTGTCCGGCAGCCGTCAGAGGGAGCTGACGGTGCAGACCTTTGTCCGTCAGTCCGGTGTGGAGGCGCTTTTTCCGGATATAGACAACCAACTGGTCAACTCTCTGTTGAGCGCCAGCGAGTCTCCTTGCCTTATCTGGCACAGCACCAACGTCAGGACGCAAGCACGGCCTGAAGTGTTTACGCGACTTATTCGCGCCATCACAGAACACCGTCGGGTAACGCTACTGGCAGAGGGTCATCGTTGCACTGGTCTGGCTCCCTATCGACTGGTGTGCAGCGACGGCTGCTGGTACCTGACCGGTGAACATGAGGGACATATAACGGTTTTCACGCTGGGTGATATTCACACGGTCACATTCAACCCTGCGCTTTTTGTCCCGGATACACAGGTACGTAACCTGTTGTCACACCCAGATTTTCTTCGGGTTTTACCTCACTTTCAAACTTTCCATTCACTTTTCGTTGTCGGTGACGACGGTTTTTCACCCTTTAAGGAGCAAAAATGAAATTACTCACTGCCACCACGCTGGCGCTCAGCCTGTGCGTCGGAACAGTTTTACCAGTAGCCGCTGAAAATATCGTGGGTACGGTTAAGGCCTGGCAGTACATGCAGGCAGATGGCTGGAAATCAGCTGATGGTCTGGACAACCATACCCTTAGCAACGCGCTGTATGGTGCCAGAGTGATCGATAATTATCCCTGGACCCGGCAATTCCTGCTACGTCAGGGATACAATGGAGGCTATTTTCTGGCCGATAAAAATACTAAAACGGTACGCAAACTGGCGCTCAAAACAGCCAGTGGTTCTTCCTCCGATTTGACATCTGTCTACCAGGGTGAGGGAAAGGCATGTGGTTTCGTTCTGATTGATACACAGGCTGCATTGCTTGACGAGGCGCAGCAGCGAGCGAGTGGAACTGATGACCCGGCAGAGACAGTGCGACTAGCCCGGACAAAATTTAAACCAAACACCCTGATGGTCGTGCCTGATAACTGCGTCAATCCCAAACAACAGGCCGCGCTGGAGGCTAAGCGTTCTCAAAAAGATAGGGAGCTGCAGCAATGGGTGGCAAAGCAGAGTATGGCTGAACTCTGCCGCCGAACCGGTAACTGTTGAGGATCTGGTTACAGATGTTTTAACCGCGCCAGATGGCTTGCAGGTATATCTGGCGCAATCCGGTTCGCATTTATTCAGGAAGAAGACCATGCTAAAAATAGTGACCTCTGTTATCCCGGCTTTAATTCTCTCGCTCGCGGCTTTCAGCGCCGGTGCCGCGCAACTTCCGGAAAGTCTGATGGATAAAGACAATCCCGGCCAGGAATACTGGTGCCAGGGTAATGACATCAACACTACAGTCTGCTCAATGGCCGATGTCAGTGATGACCGTAAGTTTGCCCTGATTCAGGACATGCCCGGTCCAGCCTGTGAAGATTTAAGTTTCGGGCTTATTGACCTGGTATTTAACACCGGACTTAACATCCCTTTTGACGGCGGCGACTGCAAAGGGGATGTGAAGGCCGGGTTTGTGCGTGGCACAAAAGATAATGCCCTGTATGTAAAGATTGTCCGGGGCAGCAAAACTTTGCGCTTGTATAAGGTGCAAACGGGTTTCTGACTGAATCCGCACAACAACACTCTCTCAAAGCCCCTGACGCGTCTGCGTCAGGGGCTTTGTCTTTAAAGGTTATCAGAATGTCTGAACTTCAATTACTGCCAACGGGACCTTTCACCCGACAGCAGGCCGAAGCTGTTACCAGCCGGTATCAAAACATCTCTATTGAAGATGACCAGCGCAGTCACTTCCGCCTGGTGGTTCGTGACGCTGAAGGTCGAATGGTCTGGCGGGCGTGGTGTTTTGAACCTGATGCCGGTGAAGGACTTAACCGCTATATCCGGCAGTATGGCATCCTCAGAGCATCCTCCTGCTGACCACACCCATTCATCATTCCTGCATACCCCCATACGCCAGCCATCGTCGCTGGCGTTTTTTATTGACGGAGAATATCCATGACGACAGAAACTCAATGCGAATTGATATCCGCTAATGAACCTCAATTAGACCTTACTGCAACACCAGTACCTGACGAACAACGCATCCGCTTCTGGCCACTGCACTTTGGCGCTATCCCGCAGTGGATAACGCTGGAACCCCGTATTTTCGCCTGGATGGATCGCTTCTGTTCGACCTACAGCGGTGGTATCTGGTCCTTTTACACCCTCAGCAATGGCGGGGCGTTTATGGCTCCCGAGTCTGACAATGATGAGATATGGCGTCTGTTTAATTGCCTGAACGGCAACGATGCCCAAATGAGTGCAGAAGCCGCAGGTATTGCTGTCTGCCTGATTGCGTACAGCCATCACGCCTGTCGCACCCAATGCGATGCCATGACTGAACACTATTACCGCCTGCGGGACTACGCCCTGCAGCATCCAGAGGCCCACGCCATTCTGCGTATTATCGACTGACCGAAGGAGCAACAGATGAAACAGCTTTCCTTTTTACCCGGCGAGATGACGCCACAGGACCGGCGTCTCATTCAGCGGGCGCTCAGGGCTCTGGACCGCCACCTGCATGAGCCCGGCGTGGCCTTCACCTCTACCCACGCCGTACGTGAATGGCTGCGACTGCATATGGCCGCGCTTGAGCGGGAAGAGTTCCGTGTGTTGTATCTGGACAACCAGAATCAGTTGATTGCCCATGAGACGCTCTTCACAGGCACGATTAACCGTACCGAGGTGCATCCCCGGGAAGTGGTAAAACGTGCCCTATACTTCAACGCGGCGGCGGTGATACTCGCGCACAACCATCCCTCTGGTGAGACAACACCCAGCCAGGCTGACAAAACCCTCACGCAGCGACTGGTGCAGGTGCTTCAGCTGGTGGATATCCGCGTCCCTGACCACTTGATTGTCGGCGGCAGGCAAATCTATTCGTTCGCAGAACACGGTCTGCTGTGAGGTATGACATGAAAATTATCAGTAAACGCCGGGCAATGACGATATACCGCCAGCATCCTGAGTCCCGAATCTTTCGCTACTGCACCGGAAAATATCAGTGGCACGGTAGCGTCTGCCATTACACCGGCAGGGACGTTCCGGATATCACAGGAGTCCTGGCTGTGTACGCCGAACGCCGCCAGGACCGCAACGGGCCTTATGCCTGCCTGATGAGCATCACCCTAAACTGACAATAGTGGAGAACTGTAATGAGCAACATCACTTGGGGCTTGCAGCGCGATATCACGCCGCTCCTGGGAACACGTCTGGTGCAGGAGGGCAACCGGCTGCACTACCTAGCTGACCGGGCCAGTATCACCGGTAAGTTCAGTGACGCCGAATGCCAGAAGCTGGATGAAACATTCCCGCACTTTATCAGCCAGATGGAATCGATGCTGACCTCCGGTGAACTGAATCCCCTACACGTTCATTGCGTCACCCTGTACCACACCGGTTTTACCTGCGAAGCCGACACCCTCGGCAGTTGCGGCTACGTATACATCGCCATTTACCCCACTAAGCGCTAATTACTTTCACGAGAGCAAGCATGAAACCTCAATCTGCAGCAACTTCGCGGGCGGTAAAACCCTGCCTGTCACCCGTGGCTATCTGGCAAATTCTACTGACACGCCTGCTGGAACAACACTACGGCCTGACCCTGAACGACACGCCGTTCAGGGATGAATCCGTTATACAGGAACATATCGATGCAGGTATCACGCTGGCCAATGCCGTTAACTTTCTGGTGGAAAAATACGAGCTTGTTCGTATCGATCGCAGAAGGTTTAGTTGGCAGGAACAATCACCTTATCTTCGGGCAGCAGATATTCTGCGAGCACGGCAGGCAACTGGCTTGTTGCGGCAAAGCCGTAACAACGTAGTACGGTGAATATTGCGTACAACCTTCCTGATTTAAATTTCTGAGCTTTCTCCCT
Organism: Citrobacter sp. RHBSTW-00017; assembly: GCF_013797615.1. Lineage (NCBI taxonomy): Bacteria > Pseudomonadati > Pseudomonadota > Gammaproteobacteria > Enterobacterales > Enterobacteriaceae > Citrobacter > Citrobacter sp. RHBSTW-00017. Next base: position 755,135 of record NZ_CP056899.1, read on the forward strand.
TGTTTACATATTGCATAATGCGCCTGCCATTACCCGGCGGGCGCGTTTGCTTTTTAAGGACAAAATGTCATGCAAACTAAAGCTGAAGTATTAACCGATCATAGCGAGCTGATTTGCTCGACCAGTATTGAACGCATAGTGACTGGCCGCGATGCCGCACTGAAACAGATAGAACAACTCATTCAGCAGCTTGATGCCATTTCACGGCTAACCTCAGAAATTGGCGGTGGCACAGCGCAAGACTGGGCGATGAAGGCCGGGCACCGTTACGATAGCTGGATGACCGAAAAGGTAGACAAAGCGCTGCCTTCCGTTACCCGCAATATTGACCGTAGTATCTGGCGAGACTTGATGTTGAAGTCTGGCATGATGGCCTTGATGGATGCTCAGGCCCGTGACCAGTGGCATAAGAACCTGGAGGAGGGGGATCTGCCCGCCATCAGCGAGGCAAATATCCTCAGTACTTTTGAGCAGCTACATCTGAACAAAATGGATGTGTTTGAGCGTGGCATTATCAATGTCTTCAAAGGGCTGTCGTGGGATTACAAAACCAATAGTCCCTGCAGCTTTGGTAAAAAGATCATCGTCAACAATCTGGTGACGCATAGCCGCTGGGGATTTAGTTTGAACTGGGGATGGCGGCGGGATCAATTAGCGGACCTGGAACGAATGTTATTTCTGCTGGATGGTAAACCGATACCCGATAACCGTGGCGATGTTACTACTCGATTGATGGAACATATTCGGGATAACCCTTCGAAGGATATTTACGAAGATGATTTTTTCAGTATACGTTACTTCCAGAAAGGAACCGCGCACATCACTTTTAAACGTATCGACCTGACAGAAAAGATGAATGATATCGTGGCGAAGCACTATCCGGGGATGCTGGCAGCGAGATGAAGAGGGCAGGGAGGCAATTCCTTACCTGACCCATTACCTGACCCGATTCGTATAAAACGAAAAAGGAGTCAGATGATTTCTCATCTAACTCCTTGTTTTATTTGGTGGCCCCTGTTGGGTTTGAACCAACGACCAAGCGATTATGAGTCGCCTGCTCTAACCACTGAGCTAAGGGGCCGTGGCGGTGGATTATAAAGTAACTCCGCGTTGCAATCCAGACATAAGCGTACGGATGCTGTTTTTATAAACAATGTATTTTCAGTCCGTTATACTTGTTCCTCTGATGTATTGATGGGAGTAATTATGGTTAAGGACATACTGGTGCCGGGGCTGCGGGTGGTGTTTTGCGGCATCAATCCGGGGTTGTCTTCCGCAGGTACAGGATTCCCCTTTGCACATCCCGCTAATCGCTTCTGGAAGGTCATCCATCAGGCGGGATTTACCGATCGCCAGCTCAAACCCGAAGAGGCACAACACCTGCTGGACTTCCGTTGCGGCGTGACTAAATTTGTCGACAGACCGACGGTGCAAGCCAATGAAGTGAAGTTACAGGAGATGCGCAACGGCGGTCGTAAGCTCATTGAGAAAATAGAAGAGTATCAGCCCGCCGCACTCGCAATCCTTGGGAAGCAGGCATTTGAGCAGGGCCTCAGCCAGCGTGGGGCGCAGTGGGGAAAACAAACGCTGACTATTGGCGCGACGCAAATATGGGTTTTGCCGAATCCCAGCGGGTTAAGCCGGATTACGTTGGATAAACTGGTGGAGGCGTATCGGGAAGTGAATGACGCCCTGGCCAGGCGGGGACTATAAAGAAAAACGCCACCTTGCGGTGGCGTTTATGCTTATGCGGCGAGATTAATCGTCGAGGAAGCTACGCAGCACTTCAGAGCGGCTCGGGTGGCGCAGTTTACGCAGCGCTTTCGCTTCGATCTGACGGATACGTTCGCGGGTAACGTCGAACTGTTTACCGACTTCTTCCAGCGTGTGGTCGGTATTCATATCGATACCGAAACGCATACGCAGAACTTTCGCTTCACGGGCGGTCAGGCCAGCCAGAACGTCGTGCGTTGCGGCACGCAGGCTCTCGGTGGTAGCAGAATCCAGCGGCAGCTCGAGGGTGGTATCCTCGATGAAATCACCCAGATGCGAATCTTCATCGTCGCCGATCGGCGTTTCCATGGAGATAGGCTCTTTAGCGATCTTCAGCACTTTACGGATCTTGTCTTCCGGCATCAGCATGCGTTCAGCCAGCTCTTCCGGCGTCGGCTCGCGGCCCATCTCTTGCAGCATCTGACGGGAGATACGGTTGAGCTTGTTGATGGTCTCAATCATATGTACCGGGATACGGATGGTACGTGCCTGATCCGCGATCGAGCGGGTGATCGCCTGACGGATCCACCAGGTTGCATAGGTAGAGAACTTGTAACCACGACGGTATTCAAACTTATCAACCGCTTTCATCAGACCGATGTTACCTTCCTGAATCAAATCCAGGAACTGCAGACCACGGTTGGTGTATTTCTTGGCGATAGAGATAACCAGACGTAAGTTCGCTTCAACCATCTCTTTTTTCGCACGGCGGGCTTTCGCTTCACCGATGGACATGCGACGGTTGATGTCTTTAACCTGCTCGATGGTCAGGCCGGTTTCTTCTTCAATCTGCTGCAGTTTCTGCAGTCCGCGGTGAACGTCATCTGCCACGTCGTGCAGTTTTTCAGACCACGGTTTGTTCATCGCGATTGCCGCGTTGAACCAGGTTTCGCTGGTTTCGTTGCCAGTGAACAGGGTGATGAAGTTTTTCTTCGGCATTTTGCACTGCTCAACGCAGAGCTTCATGATCAGACGTTCCTGAGTACGCACGCGGTCCATCATGACGCGCATGCTGTTTACCAGGTAGTCGAACTGCTTCGGCACCAGGCGGAACTGTTTGAACACTTCAGACAGCTTCTGAATTTCTTCCTGTGCGGCAGCATGGCTGCGGCCTTTCGCTTTGATGGTGTCGCGAGTGATTTCGTACTGAGTACGCAGTTCACCGAATTTTTCACGCGCTAATTCAGGGTCGATGCTGTTGTCGTCATCGCTGCTGTCGTCGTCATCTTCTTCATCTTCGTCTGCATCGTCATCCATCTCTTCCTGAGAGAGTTCAGAACCGACGTGTGTCGCCGTTGGCGCCATGTCTTCTTCCGCGTTCGGATCGACAAAGCCGGTGATCAGATCGGAAAGACGCGCTTCTTCAGCTTCTACACGATCGTATTGCTCAAGCAGGTAGGTGATGGCTTCCGGGTATTCGGCAACGGAGCATTGAACCTGGTTAATCCCGTCTTCGATGCGTTTAGCGATGTCGATTTCGCCTTCACGGGTTAACAGTTCAACGGTACCCATTTCACGCATGTACATGCGGACCGGGTCAGTTGTACGACCGATTTCGGACTCAACGCTGGACAGAACCTGGGCAGCCGCTTCTTCCGCGTCTTCATCGGTGCTGTTGGAGGTTTCAGCAAGCAGCAGATCATCGGCATCAGGTGCTTCTTCCATCACCTGAATACCCATGTCATTGATCATTTGGATGATGTCTTCGATTTGATCTGAATCGACGATATCTTCCGGCAGATGGTCATTGACCTCGGCATAGGTCAGATAGCCTTGCTCCTTACCACGTTGGACAAGTAGCTTCAGCTGTGACTGCGGGTTTTGCTCCATAAGACGGTATCCACACTTAATTCGTTTGATTGGTGTTGGGCGGTAAAACCGCCAACGGCAAAACGAGGGCATACTTATATTTTGCCGCTGCCTCTCCGTGCGGCTGTCGGGGGCTTCCCGAGCGATATTCGGCAGTTAAGCCGTTAAATACTTTTGTCTTTCTGTTATTTCTTGGCCAGTTCCTGGTTCAGCGTCCAGAGTTCCCGGCGTTCTTCGCTGCTTAAACCGTGTGTGCGCTCACGAGCTATCAACTCTTCCTGGCGCAGCTCAAGCATCGAATCAAACATATGGTTGAGTGAGTCGGTGAAGGTTTTTTCTGCGATATCTTTATCTGCTATATCGTCCCACATCGACAGTTTTTCAAGGGTCGCAGCATCATTTGTGCCACGATAGTGTTCTAAAAGTTGTCCGGTGGTCAGACCTGGCTGAGCCAGACAAGTGTTGACCAGTTCTCTGAATAAGCCAAGTCCAGGCAGTTTATTGCTATCCAGTGCGCCTAACGGCGGAACCAGCGGGGCGAGACCCGGGTTCTGTACCAGCAACCCTATAAGTATACGCATGGTCGTACGTTTTAGCTGTGGAACAGGGCGGGAAGCCCCATTTTCTGCCAGTTTTGGCATTAAACGTTCAAGCTGACTGTCATCCAGAATGCCGAGCTTGTTTCCCAACTCCTGTCGCAGATAAATGCGTAACGTTTCGCCTGGTACCTGAGTAATCAGCGGTAATGCCAGCGTGCTGAGCTGTGCGCGTCCGTCCGGGGTACTCAAATCCACCTGCGGCAACAGGCTGTTAAATAAAAACGCGGAGAGCGGCAGCGCCTGCTCCATCCGGGCTTCAAAGGCCTCTTTCCCTTCTTTACGCACCAGCGTATCGGGGTCTTCGCCGTCAGGTAAAAACATAAAGCGTAGCTGGCGTCCGTCTGTCATATAGGGCAGTGCGGTTTCCAGCGCGCGCCATGCTGCGTCGCGTCCGGCACGGTCACCGTCGTAACAGCAAATTACGTTGTTCGTCGCGCGGAACAACAACTGGATGTGATCGGCGGTGGTTGACGTCCCAAGGGATGCCACTGCGTAGTTAATGCCGTATTGCGCCAGCGCCACCACATCCATATAGCCTTCTACCACTAACAGGCGCTGCGGATCGGCGTTATCCTGCTGGGCTTCATAAAGGCCATACAGCTGGCGACCTTTATGGAAAATATCGGTTTCCGGGGAGTTGAGATACTTCGGCAGGGCATCGCCCAGCACGCGTCCACCAAAACCAATGACTCGACCACGTTTGTCGCGGATGGGGAACATCACCCGTTCGCGGAAGCGATCGTAACTGCGTCCCTGATCGTTGGTGACCAACATTCCCGCATCGACCAGCGATTTACGATTCTCAGCATTGCTGCCAAACCGTTTCAGGACGTTGTCCCAGCCGGGGGGCGCAAAACCAATAGCAAAACGGGTGATCACGTCGCTACTTAATCCTCGCTTTTCCAGGTACTGGCGCGCGGGGGTAGCGGCGGGTTGCATCAAAGACTGTTGATAAAAAGTGTTCAGGCCGTCCATCAATTGATAAAGGCTTTGCCGTTGATGGCGCTCTATCTGACTAGGGCCACTGCCTGCTTCATAGGGCACTTCAAGGTTGTGCATTGCGGCCAGTTCTTCGACGGTTTCCACAAACTCGAGCTTGTCGTAGTTCATGAGAAAGTCGACGGCGTTGCCATGTGCGCCACACCCAAAGCAGTGATAAAACTGTTTCTCACCGTTTACGGTGAAAGAGGGGGTTTTTTCGTTATGGAACGGACAGCACGCGTGATAATTTTTGCCCTGCTTCTTCAGCTTTACCCGCGCGTCGATGAGATCGACAATGTCGGTTCTTGCCAGCAGGTCATTTATAAATACGCGTGGAATTCGTCCAGCCATATGCCCCGTTTATTTTTTTATGACTTATATACACAAAATCATTCAAGATGCATCAAGACGGCAAGGGAGCGAATCCTCAGGAGCGTACATCAGTACGTGACTGGAGGGAACGACTGCAGCCAACGCAGAGGCAGCTTGAATGATGACGCGTATAAACGAAAACAAGCCGCGCATTCCTTCCGGAAGCACGGCCTTACAACTACAACTCTGTCTGAATTGAGAGCCTTGGCTCTCAATGGATTAGTACAGACGAGTACGGCGTGCGTTTTCGCGAGCCAGTTTCTTCGCGTGACGTTTCACAGCAGAAGCTTTAGCGCGCTTACGTTCAGTAGTCGGTTTTTCATAGAACTCACGACGACGAACTTCCGCCAGAACACCTGCTTTTTCGCATGAACGCTTGAAGCGACGCAGTGCTACGTCGAACGGCTCGTTTTCACGTACTTTAATTACCGGCATGTAACTCTCACCTTTATAAATTCGGTTTGCCGCTGGCATCAACGCCAGCTTATTTCAAAATGGTGCGGAATTTTACTGCAATTGCTGCTGCTTTGTAAAGCACCGACGCGATTTTGAAAGGGACTTTTATAAGGATAAGGAGTATACACGAGCGGAACTCCTGGGGCGAACAAAGTTTTACATCAACCCGCATTGGTCCTACACTGCGCGGTAATAGAGCGAGGTAAAACAAGTCATGCGTGTACTGGGTATTGAAACATCCTGCGATGAAACCGGCATCGCCATTTACGACGATGAAAAAGGTCTTTTAGCCAACCAATTGTATAGTCAGGTGAAATTACACGCTGACTACGGCGGCGTAGTGCCAGAACTGGCCTCGCGCGATCACGTACGTAAAACCGTACCGCTGATCCAGGCCGCGCTGAAAGAAGCGGGACTGACGGCAAAAGAGATTGATGCGGTGGCGTATACCGCAGGTCCTGGTCTGGTTGGCGCGCTGCTGGTCGGCGCAACCGTAGGACGTTCGCTGGCGTTCGCCTGGGGCGTACCGGCAATTCCTGTGCACCATATGGAAGGGCATCTGCTGGCGCCGATGCTGGAAGATAATCCCCCTGCTTTCCCGTTCGTTGCGCTGCTGGTTTCCGGCGGTCACACGCAGCTGATCAGCGTCACCGGTATTGGGCAGTATGAATTACTGGGTGAATCGATAGATGATGCCGCTGGTGAAGCGTTCGATAAAACGGCCAAGCTGCTGGGGCTGGATTATCCTGGCGGCCCAATGCTGTCAAAGCTTGCATCGCAAGGCGTTGAAAAACGCTTTGTCTTCCCGCGCCCGATGACCGACCGTCCGGGTCTGGATTTCAGCTTCTCCGGCCTGAAAACCTTCGCCGCGAATACCATTCGTAATAATGAAAATGACGATCAGACGCGTGCAGATATCGCTCGTGCGTTTGAAGATGCTGTGGTTGATACGCTGATGATCAAGTGTAAACGCGCGCTGGATCAAACCGGTTTTAAACGTCTGGTGATGGCGGGGGGCGTGAGCGCTAACCGTACGCTGCGCGCAAAACTGGCCGAGATGATGCAAAAACGTCGTGGCGAAGTGTTTTACGCACGTCCGGAATTTTGCACCGATAACGGGGCGATGATCGCCTACGCGGGCATGGTGCGTTTTAGAGCGGGTGCAACGGCGGATCTTGGCGTGACCGTGCGTCCTCGCTGGCCGCTGGCGGAATTACCGGCGGCATAAGCACATAATATTGTAGGCCCGGTAAGCGTAGCGCCACCGGGCAACTCTCTACTCCCGCAGCATCCCTTTCTCTTCCAGAAACGCGATAATTTTTTCCAGACCCTCTCCGGATTTTAAATTACTAAACGTCCACGGACGCTCGCCGCGCATGCGTAGGGTATCGCGCTCCATCACCTCCAGCGAGGCGCCCACGTAAGGGGCCAGATCGGTTTTATTGATCACCAGAAAATCAGATTTGGTGATCCCCGGGCCACCCTTACGCGGGATCTTCTCACCTTCGGCAACGTCGATCACATAGATCGTCAGATCCGCTAATTCCGGGCTGAAGGTGGCGCTCAGGTTATCGCCGCCGCTTTCCACAAAAATCAGATCCAGATTGCCGAATTTCTCGCTCAGCGCCTCTACGGCGGCCAGATTCATCGACGCATCTTCACGGATAGCGGTGTGCGGGCAACCGCCGGTTTCCACGCCGACGATCCTGTCTGGCTCCAGTGCGCCTGCTTCGGTGAGAATGCGCTGATCTTCTTTGGTATAGATATCGTTGGTTACCACCGCCAGTTGATAGCTGCTGCGCATGGATTTGCATAACGCTTCCAGCAGCGCCGTTTTGCCGGAGCCAACCGGGCCGCCAACGCCCACGCGCAGGGGATGCTTGTTGTTACTCATTTTTTCTCCTCAGGAGCGGAATAATCGGGAATATTGGGTTTCATGCCGGGCAGATGCGATGGCCGCCAACGGGGTTGCTGAGCCGAGGCTGGCGTCAGGACACGCCAGCGCCTGTGCCAGACCTTGTGCATACCGGTTGCAGAGCGCAATGATCAAACGCTGGGCCGCCTGCTGCCCAAATGGAACCAGTTTGACGCCAGCCATCACTGCGCTCTCAATCCAGCTGTAGCCGAGGCTTAATGCCAGCTCCGTCAGGGGGATTTTCCAGCGCACGCCCAGCCAGGCCATACCGCAGAGTTGGCTGTCGACAAAGAGCGCGCGCCACTCCCGCGAGCAATCTGCTTCCCAGTCGGTGACCAGCCGCGTAAACGCCGCGCCCCGACTGCGTTCTTCATCCCGTAGTTCGCGGGTTTCCCGACAGGCCAACAGGTAAGCGATCCAGCGGCGTGCTGCAGCGAGATCGTCTTGCTCGCAGGCGCGATACAGTCTCGCCAGTAGCGGTAGGTCGACGGTAAAGAAGTTCTGCTCCATCTGCTGGATTTGCCAGTCAGAGAAGTCATCGGCGCTTTTCACCCAGCCGATTTCAACCGCCCACTCCAGACCCTGGGACCAGGTAAACGACCCCACCGGGAGAGCGCTGCTGGCGAGCTGCATCAGACGCAGCTGTTGGATGTTATGCATCAGTGCGCATGGGCGTGATGATGCCCGTGTGATTCACTGGCATAAGCGCCTGCTTCCGGTTCAAACGGTAGTTGAGCAAACGTCACCTCCAGGCTGAACTGGCGCAACATGGCGTCCAGCACATGATCGTGATGGTAGCGCAACTCATCCGGCAGAATTTGCAGCGGAACGTGGCGATTGCCGAGGTGATAACAGGCTTTGGCGAGCAGGAAAGGATCGGCGCAGCGCACCACGGAAACTGACTCCGGCGCGGCGATCACTTCGATCACCTCGCTGCCATCTTCGTTGGTCAGCAGGTCACCACTGCGTAACAGCAAACCGCGCGGAAGCATTAGCCCGGCTTCGCGACCGTCGTTCAGCGTCACTCTGGCACGGCTTTTTACTCGAATATCAATGGGTAGCGTGACGCTTGCGGTGACGCGGTGGGCGTGGTCAAGGCGTTGGGTCAGGTAGATCATCGTCACTCCTCAAAACAGGAAATAGCGTTGCGCCATCGGCAAAACGTCTGCCGGTTCGCTGGTGATAAGTTCGCCATCAATGCGCACCTCATAAGTCTGAGCATCGACGGTGATATTGGGTTGCAGGCCGTTGTGGATCATGTCGGCCTTTTTCACCGTCCGACAGCCTTTGACGACGGCGATGGCGCTTTGCAAATTGAGCTGCTGCGGGATGTTTTGCGCGTTAGCGGCCTGCGAAATAAAGGTCAGCCGAGTACGATGCCGCGCCGCGCCAAGTGCACCGAACATCATGCGGTAATGCACCGGCTGCGGGGTGGGGATCGAGGCGTTGATATCGCCCATCGGCGCACAGGCGATCATCCCGCCCTTTACGATCGTCGCTGGTTTTACGCCAAAAAAGGCTGGGGACCACAGCACCAGATCGGCCAGTTTGCCAGGCTCAACGGAGCCAACTTCGTGGGCGATGCCGTGGGTTAGCGCCGGGTTGATGGTGTATTTGGCGACGTAGCGTTTAACGCGCTGGTTGTCGTTGTCGCCTGTTTCTTCTGCCAGCGGACCACGCTGAACCTTCATGCGGTGCGCCACCTGCCAGGTGCGCAGGATCACTTCGCCCACGCGCCCCATCGCCTGTGAATCGGACGAGGTCAGGGAAAACGCGCCAATGTCATGCAGCACATCTTCGGCAGCGATCGTTTCCCGGCGAATGCGTGATTCGGCAAAGGCCACGTCTTCGGCGATATCCGGATCGAGGTGGTGGCAAACCATCAGCATGTCGAGATGCTCGTCGATGGTGTTGACGGTATAGGGCAGCGTCGGGTTAGTGGAGGAGGGCAGAATATTCGGATGCGCGCAGGCGGTGATGATATCTGGCGCATGGCCGCCGCCCGCGCCTTCGGTGTGGAAGGTATGAATGGTGCGATCGCCAATCGCCGCCAGCGTATCTTCAACGAAACCGGACTCATTGAGCGTATCGCTGTGCAGTGCCACCTGGATATCCATCTCCTCTGCTACTTCCAGGGAACAGTTGATGGCGGCTGGCGTGGCGCCCCAATCTTCATGGATTTTCAGGCCAATGGCGCCCGCGGTGATTTGCTCGCGCAGGGCGTCAGGATTTGAGCCGTTGCCTTTACCCAGCAAACCGATGTTAACCGGCAAGGCGTCTGCTGCCTGCAGCATGCGCGCGATGTACCACGGACCCGGCGTGCAGGTGGTGGCGTTAGTTCCTGCTGCCGGGCCGGTGCCGCCGCCGATCATCGTCGTTACGCCGGAAACCAGCGCCTCCTGTGCCTGCTGTGGGCAGATCCAGTGAATATGCGTATCCACGCCGCCCGCGGTGACGATCTTGCCTTCCCCGGCGATGACTTCAGTTCCCACGCCTATCGGGATCGTGACGTCGGGCTGAATATCGGGATTACCCGCTTTGCCGATGGCGAAGATCCTGGCGTCCTTGATGCCGATATCCGCTTTCACGATCCCCCAGTGATCGACGATCAGGGCGTTGGTTATCACCAGATCCACACACACTTGCGCGCGCATTTGTCCCTGACCCATGCCGTCGCGGATCACTTTCCCGCCGCCGAATTTGACCTCTTCGCCGTAGGTGGTGAAGTCTTTTTCCACCTCAATCCACAGGTCGGTATCAGCCAGACGTACCTTATCGCCGGTGGTTGGGCCAAACATGTCGGCGTACGCCTGCCGTGAAATTTCACTCATCATTTGCCTCCAGTGCGCCCATCACTTCGCTGCGAAAACCCACGATCCTTTGTGCGCCAGCGACGCGCACCAGTTCGACTTCGCGTTTTTGTCCCGGCTCAAAACGTACCGCCGTACCCGCAGGAATGTTTAGACGAAAGCCGCGTGCAGCACGCCTGTCAAAGCGCAGCGCCGGGTTCACCTCGGAAAAGTGATAGTGCGAGCCCACCTGGATGGGTCTGTCGCCATGATTTTCCACCACGATCGTACAGGTTTCTCGCCCCTGATTGAGCGCGATATTGCCTTTGGCTATCTGATATTCACCAGGGATCATTGCCGCTCCTTAAACGATCGGGTTGTGGACGGTGACCAGCTTTGATCCGTCCGGAAACGTCGCTTCAACCTGAATATCTGGGATCATCTCCGGAACGCCTTCCATCACCTGATCGCGGCGCAGGACGTGACGCCCGTCTTCCATCAGCGAGGCCACGGTTTGACCATCGCGTGCCCCTTCCATGATGAAAGCGCTAATTAGCGCCACCGATTCCGGATAGTTCAGCTTCAGCCCGCGGGCCAGGCGACGTTCTGCCACCAGCGCGGCGGTAAACAGCAACAGCTTGTCTTTTTCTCTGGGGGTTAGTTCCATATGGGGTCTCTTAGGTTTGCCAGATTCGCGGTAGTACGGGCGGTTTGTGTGTCAAAAGCGGGCGCAGAAATTGCCAAATGTCACGCATAACGCGCTGAACAATCAGGTTGTCGTCGGCAAGAAAGCGGATCGTCAGCAGTGAGTCGTTAAGCGTTGCCCCGGCGTAATCGCCAAGCGGCGTCAGCCGCTCGCGCGTGCCTTCCAGCATGTTTTCAGTGGCCGGATAACACAGCAACGTGCCTACCCAGGGATGGTGCGCGACGCCGCTCAGCTCCCCCTTCTGCAACTGCAAGCGCTCTATCAGCAGCGGCTGCCCATTTCGCCACACTTCCAGACGGTTTTGCAGCGTGCCGTGGCTGAAGGACTCCTGCATAACTGGTCGCCCGAGACACAGCAGATCCCAGGCCAGCAGTCGACTCTCTGACGCGATGTGAAAGACGGACTGGATAGTGGCGTTGGCGCCAGGAAAGAGGATCGTATCCTGGGGGAGCCACTCCAGCGTGGCGTGCGGGGCGAGCGTGAAATGTTGGCGCAGCAACGCCTGCGGCCCACCGCTGCGATAAAACTTTCCCGCGCCGGGCTGGGTGATTAACACATGACTGTTTTCGTTGAGAGTTACGGCAATGTGTAGTTCATCCCCGCCGACGATCCCCGCGGGTGGATGAAGCAAATAGAGGTGGCAGACGTCCTCTTCCGGGTAAAACGGACGCTGAACCGTCAATGGACCATGATGACGCGCCGAGGCGAGCACCGTGTTGTGCCCAGTGCGGGTGAAATGCAGATCCAGTTCGGCCTGCCAGCCCCGTGTGAGTGTCTCGTGCGCAACCGTGTCCAGAGCGTTTCCCTTATCAGCATGAGGGTGTTTGCATACAAAAAAGTATGCCTCAGCACATCGGGAAATCGATCATATGAGAAGCTTATGGATAAAGGGGCGACAATATGCCGCCCCAATGGGGTTTTACAGTAAAACGAGGGGCATCCAGACCAGACCGGTAATCACCAGCAGCACAAGGAAAATCAGGCCAAAAATAGCACCGAGTCGCCAGTAATCCACCGTAGGCAAATAGCCGCTGCCGTAGTAGATAGGGCTAGGACCGGTGGCATACGGGGTCAGAATGCTGCCGAGACCAATGGCTGCGCCGACCATCAGGCAGAAGACCGGAAGTGGAATTTCCGGCATTGCCAGTGCGGCGGCAATCATCATCGGCGCCAGGGCGGAGGTATACGCCGTGGCGCTGGCAAAGAAGTAGCGCAGCAAATAGAACACCACAATGAGCGCCACCATCACCATCATCGGCGAATAACCGCTCAACCCGTTTGCCAGCAGCTTGCCGAACCAGGTAATAAAACCGGTGTTATTGAGCCCGGCCGCCAGCGTTATCAGCGAGGCCAGCCAGAAAAAGACGTTCCACGCGGCTTTATTACTGACGATGTCATCCCAGCTAATGATGCGCAGTACCAGCATCAACGCCACTACGCTGTATCCGACCATCGCGGCGTCAATGTAATCGCCGCCGAAGATCCACAGCTCCAGTGCGCCGACCATCAGCACCAACATCTTTTTCTCGCGTGCGCAGAGCGGTCCCATTGCTTTTAGCTCTGTATCCGCCCAGCGCGGAACCTGATCGCCGGATTTCAGTACCGGTGGATACAACACGTACGCCAGCCAGGGCACAATCAGCACCAGTAAAATACTCAGCGGCAGCATGCCTAAGAACCAGTCTCCCCAGCTCAGCGCCGTGTGGGACGCGCCTTTCATCAGGCCGATTAACAGCAGGTTCGGCGCCATCGCCGTTAAGAAAATGGCGCTGGTGACGCAGTCGGCGACAATGCCCATCCACATAATGTACGAGCCAATGGAGCGAGAACTGGCGCTATTGGGCTGCGAGTTATACAGCGGCGGCAGGTTGCGGATAATCGGGTAGATTATTCCGGCCCCGCGCGCGGAGTTGGACGGCGTGACGGGAGCGAGGATAAGTTCAGAGAACATCACCGCATAGCCGAGAAACAGCGTCCGGTGCCCCATCTTTTTCACCAGCATCAGCGCGATACGTCGACCGAGCCCGGTTTTCTCATAGCCGGTACCAAACATAAAGGCCGCGAAGATAAGCCAGATTACCGAGTTTGAAAAACCTGATACCGCCCATGACAGCGATTTGGCGGTAAATTTAAAACCGTCCTGCGCGAGTTGCTCCGGGCTGAACAGCAGCCACGGAGAAAGGACGGCGATGATCGAAATGCCAATCATCGCTACCACCGCGCCCGGTACAGGTTCCAGAATAAGGCCCACAATCACACCGGTAAAGACGGCAAAATAGAGCCAGGTGTGGCTCTCAAGGCCGTTGGGGACGGGCAGTACAGCAATAATGGCGATAACCACCAGCGGAGCCAGGTATCGCCACCAACCAGCTAAAGGTGCCATTGTTGTATCCCTACGAAAAGGGAGAGGCGCAGCGCCTCTCCGGGAGGGTTATTTGATGTAGTGCACGTGCTCGCAGATTTCATCGACGATAGGATCGCGACGTTCAGCAAACAGTTTTTTGTTTTCGGCGATCAGGTTATTGCCGTGGGTATCGATGGAAACGATCAGCGGGCCGAACTCTTTAACCCGACATACCCACAGGGATTCCGGCATGCCAAGTTCGGTCCAGTGTACCTCTTCGATCTCTTCAACCTGGGTTGCCGCCACGACCGCACAGCCTGCCGGGAAGATTACGTGCAGCGCTTTAAACTGCTTGCAGCCTGCTTCCGTTAGCGGTCCCATGCCGCCCTTGCCGACCACCAGTTTGACGCCCGTCTGCTCGATAAAGTCTTTCTCAAACGCTTCCATACGCATGCTGGTGGTTGGGCCAACGGAGACCATCTCCCATTTTTCACCGTTCTTACGTACGATGGGCCCCGCGTGGAAAATGGCTTTGCCGTTCAGGTCATAAGGAATCGGGCGCTTCAGTTCGATCAGGCGGCGGTGACACACGTCACGGCAGGTCACCAGCGTACCGGTCAGGTAGATGACATCGCCAACGCGAATGTCGGCCAGATCTTCGGCTTTGATCGGGGTTGTGAGGATCTTTTTCATAACGCGCTCCGGGTGTGAGACAGGTTTTCGAAGGAGAGGTCAGCATGAACCAACAGCGTGCCGCGACGGTGTGCCCAGCAGCCGGTAGAAACGGCAACGCCGATAGTCGACGGATGGCGTGCGGCGGATTCGATATGCACGCCCATCACCGAGCTATTCCCGGTCAACCCTTGCGGGCCAATGCCCAGACGGTTCAGCCCTTCTTCCAGACGCAGTTCCAGTTCGGCCGCTTTTGGATTCGGATGACGTGATCCGATAGGACGTAGCACCGCTTTACGAGAAAGGACGGCGGCGGTTTCCACGGAGGTGGCAATACCTACGCCCACCAGCACTGGCGGGCAAGCGTTGACTGCCAACGTGGAGATATTTTCGAAGACAAATTTCACCACGCCCTCGTAGCCTTCAGAAGGCATTAACACTTTTGAACGTCCCGGCAGCGTACAACCGCCGCCTGCCATGTAGACTTCGATTTCCGCGTCGTCGTTATCAGGGATGATGTCCCAGGTGACCCACGGCACACCGGTACCGGTATTTTTGCCGGTATTCACTTCGTCAAAAATCTCGACCGCGTTATGGCGCAGCGGCGCTTTTACCGTGGCGTCTTCAACGGCCTGTTTCAGGATGCTTTGCAGTTCGCCCAGCAGCGGAAAACGGGAGCCGACCTTCACAAAGAACATAATCTCGCCGGTGTCCTGACAGGCCGGACGGTTCAGGTCGATAGCTTTCTGCATGTTGTCAAACATGGTGTGGTAGATGATTTTACCCATCGGCGAAGTTTCGCCTTCACGCAGCTGTGTTAATTTATCTACGACGTCGTCAGGCATGCGGGTAGAAATCATGGCGGTAAAATCGGCGACAATGTTTGTCAGCGTAGTTATCGCATTTTGGTTATTTTGATTGCTCATCTTGTTAACTCCAGTTCTTTTATTTATCTGGAAATAAATTCTCCGCCACAAACTACCACTAAAAATGTGGGTTTATATTATTTGCCACTGTGAATATCCAATTAACAGATCGTGAATGATGTTCAGATAAGCAATAAAAATTGCGCAAAGGCAGGGTTTAATACGCATGAGGGAATTACACTGCGGTTAACAACTTTACGGATATACCTATCATGTTGAACACGTATCCCCTCGCGAAAGACCTGCAGGTCCTGGTTGAAATTGTTCATAGCGGCAGCTTCAGTGCCGCCGCCGCGGCGCTGGGCCAAACACCCGCGTTTGTGACGAAACGCATTCAGATCCTTGAGTCCACGCTGGGGACGACGCTGCTAAGCCGCTCCGCGCGCGGCGTGATACTCACGGAGAGTGGTCAACGTTGTTATGAACATGCGCAGGCTATTCTTGCGGGCTATCAGCATCTGGTCGATGACGTCACGCAACTCAAAACGCGCCCGGCAGGGATGATTCGTATCGGCTGTAGCTTTGGCTTTGGGCGCAGTTATATTGCACCGGCTATTACCGAACTGATGCATAGCTATCCTGAATTACAGGTGCATTTTGAACTTTATGATCGGCAAATTGATTTGGCGCAGGATAATATCGATTTGGATATTCGTATTAATGACGAGATTCCGGATTATTATATTGCGCATTTGTTAACGAAAAATAGAAGAATATTATGTGCAGCGCCGACGTATTTACAAAAATACGGTGAGCCGACAACGCTGCAGGAATTAAGTCGTCATGATTGCCTGGTCACTAAAGAACGCGATATGACCCACGGGGTGTGGGAGCTGGATAACGGCCAGGAGAAAAAGTCGGTCAAGGTGGCGGGACATCTTTCCTCTAACAGCGGCGAGATTGTGTTGCAGTGGGCGCTACAGGGAAAAGGGATTATGCTGCGTTCCGAATGGGACCTGCAGCCGTTTCTGGCAAGCGGTGAACTGGTGCGCGTGCTGCCGGACTATGCGCAAAGCGCCAATATCTGGGCGGTTTATCAGGAGCCGCTGTATCGCAGCGTGAAGCTTCGGGTGTGCGTGGAGTTTCTGGCGACGTGGTGCCAGCACCGATTAGGCAAACCGGTGGAAGGGTATCACATTCCCCACGCCGGATAAGACGCTGTGGCGTCGCTATCCGACATTAAAATCACTCTGGGTCTCTTTCGCGTTTTTTCTTCAGCTTGGTCCAGATCTTTGGCTCCTGACGACGCCACAGACGCTGAATGTTGTCATGGTGGCGTAGCAGAATTAAGCACGACAGCATGGACACCGGGAAAGTGAACTGGGGATTGAACCACCAGACGTAAAAGGGGGCGATCAGCGCGCTGACGATAGCGCCTAATGATGAATAGCCGCTTAATAAGACGGTCAGCAGCCAGGTTCCGGCCATCACGCCGGTTAAGTCCCAACCAATCGGCGCAATTGCGCCAAAGGCGGTGGCAACGCCTTTCCCACCTTTAAAGCCGAAGAAGACCGGCCAAATGTGACCCAGACAGGCGGCGATCGCGATCAATCCCAGCCAGAAGGGGCTAATGCCTAGCGCATAGGCACCCCAGACGGGTAACATACCTTTCAGGACGTCGAAAATCAGCACCGCGACGGCGGCTCCTTTGCCACCGATGCGCAATACGTTTGTCGCGCCCGGATTCCCAGATCCGCTGTCACGCGGGTCCGGTAATCCAGCAAGGCGGCATACCAGAATAGCACTGGAAATTGAGCCACAGAGGTACGCGAAGATAATCATTCCAGGCGCGATTGCACTCATAAGCTGTTCCGTTTTGAAAATGTCGTGTAAAACGCTACTTCTGTGGATAATACGCATATTTCGCCGGAAGTGGTATCCGGGTTAGCCAAAAAGCAGGCAGGTCGTGATGGATATTGTATTTATAGAGCAACTTTCTGTAATCACCACTATTGGTGTTTACGACTGGGAACAAACGATCGAACAACAGTTGGTGTTCGATATCGAAATGGCGTGGGACAACCGTAAATCGGCTAAAAGCGATGATGTGGCTGATTGCCTGAGCTATGCTGATATTGCTCAAACGGTTGTTAATCATGTGGAAGGCGGGCGCTTTGCGCTGGTCGAACGCGTGGCGGAAGAGGTGGCGGATCTGCTGCTGAGCCGTTTTAATTCTCCATGGGTGCGGATCAAACTCAGTAAACCTGGCGCGGTAGCCCGTGCGGCGAACGTCGGGGTTATCATTGAGCGTGGCAATAATCTGAAAGAAAATAATTAAAATAATAATATCTAAACCAAACGGGTATAAAAGGGTCTTTATGTCGGCTCGTTTTCGCCGTGGTTTATCTATCTAGAGGTTCATTAATGAGTGATATGCACTCGCTGCTGGTGGCGGCAATTTTGGGTGTGGTCGAAGGATTGACGGAGTTTTTACCCGTTTCCAGTACCGGCCATATGATTATTGTTGGCCACTTGTTGGGTTTTGAGGGAGACACCGCAAAAACATTTGAGGTGGTAATCCAGTTGGGCTCTATCCTGGCGGTCGTGGTGATGTTCTGGCGACGTCTGTTTGGCCTGATTGGCATTCACTTCGGTAAGGTCCCACATGAAGGCACTGGCAAAGGTCGGCTGACGCTGGGCCATATCCTGTTGGGGATGGTTCCTGCCGTCGTACTGGGACTGATTTTCCACGACATCATCAAATCGCTGTTTAACCCGATCAACGTGATGTATGCGCTGGTGGTAGGGGGCGTGCTGCTGATTGCCGCAGAATGCCTGAAGCCGAAAGAGCCGCGTGCGCCGGGTCTGGATGATATGACCTATCGCCAGGCGTTTATGATTGGCTGTTTCCAGTGTCTGGCGCTGTGGCCGGGTTTTTCTCGTTCCGGGGCGACGATTTCTGGCGGTATGCTGATGGGAGTAAGCCGTTACGCGGCCTCCGAATTCTCCTTCCTGCTGGCCGTGCCGATGATGATGGGCGCAACGGCGCTGGATCTCTACAAAAGCTGGACGTTCCTCAGCGCATCAGATATTCCGATGTTTGCAGTTGGTTTCGTGACGGCGTTTATCGTGGCGTTGGTGGCGATCAAAACCTTCCTGCAGCTGATTAAGCGCATCTCGTTTATTCCGTTTGCGATTTACCGCTTTATTGTGGCGGCAGCCGTTTACGTCGTGTTCTTCTGATTTTGCTAGCTTGCCGGATAGCGGCGTTAAAGCTTATCCGGCAATGCTCTGTCTACGCTTTTGGGCAACGTTGTTCTTTCCAGGCGGTCACCGCCGCGATCCGACGCCGGGTCAGTTCCTCGCGAATTGCCTGACCTTTGAATCCCGCCTCAACGACGTCTTTCGTTGGTACCGCCTGCGCAACCTGCCAGGCTTCACGCAACAGCCTGCCTTGCGGATAATCCGCCGCTTCAAAACCGGTCCGCCCACGCACGTCGGCCTCGCTGGTCAGGGCGATTTGCTCCACGCGCTGCGGTTTGCGCCAGGCATCGATGGAATCAAACAGCTTAACGATGGTTTTCGGCTGCAGGATCGGGAAGGTATGAATGAGGTCGTGAAACTCGGCTACCAGTTTGGCTAAATCACGGATGTCATTCGGCACGCGCAGGCGTTGGCACAGTTGCTCGACCAGCTTCACGCCAGCCGGACCGTGACCGTGGTGGCGTGGCCACAGTGCTTTTGGCGTCAATGCCTTGCCAAGATCGTGGCACAGCGTGGCGAAACGCACGTCGACCTCCGGACTTAACATGGCCGCCATCGACAGCGTCATCAGCGTGTGAATACCGGTATCAATTTCCGGGTGCCATTGCGCGGGCGCGGGAACGCCAAACAGAGCATCTACTTCCGGAAACAGGACGTGCAGTGCGCCGCAGTCGCGCAGGACCTGAAAAAATACCTGTGGGTTGCGGGTGGTTAAAGCACCTTCTGTTTCTTTCCACACCCGCTCTGGCGTCAGGTGTTCCAGTTCCCCTGCGGCGTTCATATCGCGCATCAGCGTCATGGTTTCTTCAGCGATACGAAAACCGAGGTGCGCATAGCGGGCAGCAAAGCGCGCCACGCGCAGCACGCGCAATGGATCTTCGCTAAAGGCGGGGGACACATGGCGTAGCAGACGGTTTTCCAGATCGTCGCGTCCGTTATACGGATCGATAATCTCGCCGTCGTCATCGCGGGCCATTGCGTTGATGGTCAGATCGCGACGCTGAAGATCGGCCTCCAGCGTCACATCCGGCGCGGCGTAGCAGGTGAATCCGGTATACCCCGAGCCTGATTTGCGTTCGGTACGCGCCAGCGCATACTCTTCCCGGGTTTGCGGATGCAGAAACACGGGAAAATCGCGCCCTACCTGCTGGTAGCCCGCGTCGAGCATCTCTTGCGGCGTGGCGCCGACAACAACCCAATCTTTATCTTTAATCGGTAGCCCTAATAACGCATCCCGAACAGCACCACCGACCAGATAAATCTTCACGCCACTTTCCTTTTGAAATTATGATCCCTTAATCATATGTCAGTGCGGCGGAGAAGGCGATTCAGTTCATCCAGCGATCTTTGCGTTTACGGCTGGGGATCATGTGTGGCAGAACCAAGCCGAGCAACAAACCAAGACCCAGCACGCCGCCGCCGTACATAAACCACTGCATGATGATGGTGCGCTGTTTGTCATCAAGCTGAAGGTTGGCTGCGCTGACCTTCTTTTGCGCCACGATAAGCTCGTTCCTCAGCTTCTGGTTTTCTTGTTTCAGCCCGTCGATTACGCTGTCGCTTTGCGACACTTTTTGCTGCATATCGGCGGTGCGCTGATTCCACGTGGTGTCGATATTATTGAGCTTATCGGTCAAGGTCTTAACCTGGTTTTCCAGATCGGGAACGCGGGTACGCAGGCTCGGCGTACTGTTCAGCTCTTTCAGTGGGATCCAGGCGGTACGTCCGGTGCTGTCTTTCACCTGGGCGTAGTTAGTGTTGGCATCGGTCTGTAATAGCGTGACTTCCTCGCCGGCGTTAACCGTACCCACGAGGCGATAATTATCTCCCGGACCGCTGCGGACCCAGGTGTTCAGTTCGTCAGAAACATAGCGCTTTTCTTCGGCATGAGAGACTGCAGTGGCGCTAAGTGCGAGTAAAGTTAATCCAATCAGGCGTAATTTTGGCATCAGGCTGTCGTTATTGTCATAGAAAGTGGAACGATAGTAGTGGCATCAGTGTCTCTACGCAAAGCATTCGACATCAATCGGAATCATCTGTGTCCTTTTTGCCACCACTCGAAACTTTTACGCCCGTCAAATTGCTCGTTGCATGGCAATTTGGCGCAAAATACTATCTACTGACCATAAAGAACGAGCTTAGTTCGCAGTCAGTTTTCTCAACTGTGACATAACCCATAAGTACAAGACCATGGCCCAGGAAATCGAATTAAAATTTATCGTCAATAGTGACGCTGTAGATGCGCTACGTGAACGTCTGAATACGCTGGGGGGAGAGCATCATGCGCCCAGCCAGTTGCTGAATATCTACTACGAAACGCCCGATGCGTGGCTGCGTGGTCACGATATGGGGCTGCGTATTCGCGGTGAGAACGGTCATTACGAAATGACCATGAAAATTGCCGGACGAGTGACGGGTGGCCTGCATCAGCGGCCGGAGTTTAACGTTGCGCTGAACGCGCCAGAGTTGGATCTCTCCCTGTTTCCAACGGAAGTCTGGCCTGATGGCGAACTGCCCGCTGAACTTGCCTCTCAGGTACAGCCGCTCTTCAGCACCGATTTTTACCGTGAGAAATGGCACCTTGATATCGACGGTAGCCGCATTGAAATGGCCCTCGATCTCGGGGAAGTGAAAGCGGGCGAGTTGGCTGAACCTATCTGTGAGCTTGAACTGGAGCTGTTAAGCGGCGATACCCGAGCAGTATTGAAGCTGGCAAACCAGCTGGTATCGCAAACCGGTTTACGCCAGGGCAGCCTGAGTAAAGCGGCGCGCGGCTATCATCTGGCTCAGGGGAATGCACCGCGTGAACTCAAACCGACGCGCATTTTGAAGGATCCGGCAAAAGCGAGTATTGAGCAAGGGCTGGAAGCGGCGCTGGAGCTGGCATTATCACAGTGGCAGTACCATGAAGAGCTGTGGGTGCGCGGCGTCAAAGGGGCGAAAGCCGAGGTGCTGGCTGCGATGGGCCTGGTGCGTCACATTCTGATGCTGTTTGGCGGTAATGTGCCGCGAAAAGCGAGTGCTCACTTACGTGATTTGCTGACCCAGTCGGAAGCGATCATTGCGTCTGACGTTTCTGCCGTTTCCGCGGTTTACAGCACGCAAACGGCGATGGCCAAGCTGGCGCTGACCGAATGGCTGGTGACCAAAGGGTGGCAGCCGTTCCTTGATGCGAAGGCGCAGGGTAAAATAGCCGACTCCTTTAAGCGTTTCTCAGATACCCATCTCTCGCGCCATGCCGCTGAACTGAAAACAGCTTTTGCTCAGCCGCTGGGCGATCAGTACGCCGATCAACTTCCGCGCCTGACGCGCAATATTGATAGCATGCTGATGCTGGCGGGATACTACGACGAAAATGTCGCATCGGAATGGATCGCCACCTGGCAGGGTTTACGTCACGCCATTGCGGCTAACCAATACATTGAAATTGAACACTTCCGCAACGAGGCGATTGCTTTGGAACCGTTCTGGCTGCACAGCGGAAAACGATAATCAGGGTGAGGCCGGGATGCCTGATGGCGCTGCGCTTATCAGGCCTACGCGATGGGCGGAAGCGTCATGCAGGCTGGATAAGGCAACATGCCGCTGCCCGGTACTATTCAAAGGATAATCCATAAATGAAGCAGCTCTCTTCACCGTTACAGCAGTACTGGCCGACCGTTGTTGAGCGGCTGCCAGCAGCAATATCTGAGTCCTCGCTTAGCATTCAGGCGAAGTCAGTGCTTACATTCAGTGATTTTTTTCGCGACAGCATTATTGCCTATCCCGAATGGCTGGTCGAACTGGAAAGCACGCCACCCGGGGCGGATGAATGGCAACACTATGCTGATTGGTTACAGCAAGCATTGGTCGACGTTAGCGACGAAAACACGCTGATGCGTGAGCTGCGCCTGTTTCGCCGTCGCATCATGGTGCGTATCGCCTGGGCGCATACGCTGTCGCTGGTGACGGAAGAGAGTATCTTGCAGCAGCTAAGCCATTTGGCTGAAACGTTGATCGTCGCCGCGCGTGACTGGTTATACGCCGCCTGCTGTCGTGAATGGGGTACGCCCTGTAATCCACAAGGTGTTGCGCAACCGCTGCTGATTTTAGGCATGGGGAAACTGGGCGGCGGCGAACTGAATTTTTCCTCTGATATCGATCTGATTTTTGCCTGGCCGGAGCACGGCAGTACGCAGGGTGGACGTCGCGAGCTGGATAACGCCCAGTTCTTCACCCGTATGGGCCAGCGGCTCATCAAAGTGCTGGATCAGCCCACAATGGATGGATTTGTCTATCGGGTTGATATGCGTTTACGCCCGTTTGGCGACAGCGGCCCGCTGGTGCTGAGCTTCTCCGCGCTGGAGGATTATTACCAGGAACAAGGGCGCGACTGGGAACGCTATGCAATGGTCAAAGCCCGCATTATGGGCGATTGCGACGGTACTTACGTCAGTGAGCTTCGCGCTATGCTGCGGCCTTTTGTTTTCCGCCGCTATATTGATTTCAGCGTGATCCAGTCTCTGCGTAACATGAAAGGAATGATTGCCCGCGAAGTGCGCCGCCGTGGTCTGAAAGACAACATTAAGTTGGGCGCGGGTGGTATTCGTGAAATCGAATTTATCGTGCAGGTATTCCAGCTTATTCGCGGTGGGCGCGAGCCGTCATTGCAATCCCGCTCGCTGTTACCCACGCTCAGCGCCATCAATGCGTTGCACCTGCTGTCAGACACCGACGCGGAACAACTGCGCGCAGCCTATCTCTATTTACGTCGTCTGGAGAACCTGCTGCAAAGTATCAATGATGAGCAGACCCAGACGTTGCCAGGCGATGAACTGAACCGCGCGCGGCTGGCGTGGGGGATGAACGTCGATGACTGGCAGCAGCTAACCGATGTGCTGGCCAGTCATATGGACAACGTGCGCCGGGTGTTTAACGAGTTGATTGGCGATGACGAAGCAGAAACCCAGGAAGAGTCGCTCTCAGAACAGTGGCGTGAACTGTGGCAGGACGCATTACAGGAAGATGACACCACGCCGGTGCTGACGCATCTGGCGGATGACGATCGCCGGCGCGTGCTGTCTCTGATTGCCGATTTTCGCAAAGAGCTGGATAAACGCACCATTGGCCCACGCGGACGCCAGGTGCTGGATCACTTAATGCCGCATCTGCTGAGCGATGTCTGTTCGCGTGACGACGCCTCAGTCCCGCTGTCGCGCATCACACCGCTGCTGGTAGGCATAGTGACCCGTACGACCTATCTGGAGCTGCTGAGCGAATTCCCCGGAGCGCTTAAGCATCTGATTTCGTTATGTGCCGCTTCGCCGATGATCGCCAGCCAGCTGGCGCGGTATCCGCTGTTGCTCGATGAACTGCTGGATCCGAACACCTTGTATCAACCCACTGCGACGGATGCCTACCGTGATGAACTGCGTCAGTATTTGCTGCGCGTGCCGGAAGATGACGAAGAGCAGCAGTTGGAAGCGCTGCGTCAGTTTAAGCAAACGCAGTTGCTGCGCATTGCCGCGGCAGATATCGCTGGTACGCTGCCGGTGATGAAGGTGAGCGACCACTTAACCTGGCTGGCGGAAGCTATTATTGATGCGGTAGTCCAGCAGGCGTGGATGCAGATGGTCGCTCGCTACGGGCAACCCACTCATCTTGACGGGCGCGAGGGGCGCGGTTTTGCCGTCGTCGGGTATGGCAAACTGGGCGGCTGGGAGCTGGGCTACAGTTCGGATCTTGATTTGATCTTCCTGCATGACTGTCCTATGGACGTGATGACGGATGGTGAGCGTGAGATTGACGGGCGACAGTTCTATTTGCGTCTGTCGCAGCGCATTATGCACCTTTTCAGCACCCGCACCTCATCCGGTATTTTGTATGAAGTGGATGCGCGGTTGCGTCCGTCCGGCGCGGCGGGAATGCTGGTGACATCAACCGAGGCTTTCGCTGATTACCAGCGCAACGAAGCCTGGACGTGGGAGCATCAGGCGCTGGTGCGCGCTCGAGTGGTGTACGGCGACCCACGGTTGACCTCTCAGTTTGATGCGATTCGTCGCGATATCATGACCCTCGTCCGCGATGCGAAAACCTTGCAGACCGATGTGCGCGAAATGCGTGAGAAAATGCGGGCCCATTTGGGCAATAAGCATCGCGATCGTTTTGATATCAAAGCGGATGAAGGCGGCATCACCGACATTGAGTTTATTACGCAATACCTGGTGCTGCGCTATGCGCATGAAAAACCGAAGCTGACGCGCTGGTCGGATAACGTGCGCATTCTGGAGTTACTGGCGCAAAACGACATTATGGATGAGCAGGAAGCGCTGGCGCTTACCCGTGCTTATACGACGCTGCGTGATGAACTTCACCATCTTGCATTGCAGGAACTTCCGGGCCATGTGGCGCCGGAGCACTTCGACGCTGAACGTACGCTGGTGCGTGACAGCTGGCAGAAGTGGCTGGTTGCCGAGTGAAGTGTGCTATTATCGCGCGCAAATTTTAAGACCCTCAGAGAATCTCTCAGGAGACAGGAATGAAAGTAACGCTGCCAGAGTTTGAACGTGCAGGAGTCATGGTTGTCGGTGATGTGATGCTAGATCGCTACTGGTACGGTCCTACCAGCCGTATTTCACCTGAAGCGCCGGTTCCGGTGGTGAAGGTTGATACCATTGAAGAACGTCCCGGTGGCGCAGCAAACGTGGCGATGAACATTGCCTCTCTGGGAGCGAATTCGCGTCTGGTGGGCCTGACTGGGATTGACGACGCGGCGCGTGCGCTGAGCAAAACGCTGGCGGATGTGAACGTAAAATGTGACTTCGTTTCTGTGCCAACTCATCCGACGATCACCAAACTGCGCGTGCTTTCCCGCAACCAGCAACTGATTCGCCTGGATTTCGAAGAAGGTTTTGAAGGCGTGGATCCGCAGCCACTGCATGAGCGTATTAACCAGGCTCTGGGCTCCATTGGCGCTTTGGTGCTCTCCGATTACGCCAAAGGCGCGCTGGCAAGCGTGCAGCAGATGATTGCTCTGGCGCGTAAGGCTGGGGTGCCGGTGCTTATCGATCCGAAAGGGACCGATTTTGAACGCTATCGTGGCGCAACGCTGCTGACGCCGAATTTGTCTGAATTTGAAGCGGTGGTCGGTAAGTGCAAAAGCGAAGATGAACTGGTTGAGCGCGGCATGAAAGTGATTGCAGATTTCGACCTTTCCGCGCTGCTGATCACGCGTTCCGAACAGGGTATGACACTGCTGCAACCGGGCAAATCGCCACTGCATATGCCGACGCAGGCGCAGGAAGTGTATGACGTGACGGGGGCGGGCGATACGGTGATCGGCGTGCTGGCAGCGACGCTGGCGGCGGGGAACACTCTGGAAGAGGCGTGCTATTTTGCTAATGCCGCAGCGGGTGTTGTCGTCGGTAAACTGGGGACTTCCACCGTTTCCCCGATTGAACTGGAAAACGCCGTGCGCGGTCGGGCCGACACTGGCTTTGGCGTGATGAGCGAGTCTGAGCTGAAACAGGCCGTTGCCAGCGCCCGCAAGCGCGGTGAGAAAGTGGTGATGACCAACGGCGTGTTCGACATCCTACATGCTGGCCACGTTTCCTATCTGGCGAATGCGCGCAAGCTGGGCGATCGTCTGATCGTGGCGGTAAACAGCGATGCTTCGACCAAACGTCTGAAAGGCGAAACGCGTCCGGTCAACCCGCTGGAACAGCGCATGATCGTGCTGGGCGCGCTGGAAGCCGTCGACTGGGTGGTCTCTTTTGAAGAAGACACACCACAGCGTCTGATTGCCGGCATCCTGCCGGATCTGCTGGTAAAAGGCGGCGACTATAAGCCGGAAGATATTGCGGGCAGCAAAGAAGTGTGGGCGAATGGCGGTGAAGTGCTGGTGCTGAACTTTGAAGATGGCTGCTCAACGACCAATATCATCAAGAAGATCCAAAAAGACAGCGATAAATAACAAATGCTGGAAACGTATCGAACTTTTGGATGCGATACGTTTCTTGCTGTTGATGCTGCTGTTTTCTTCAACCCAGAGTAAAGGAATAAGGGGAGAGGGGATTTCTCCCCCCGATTTACTTTTACATGACGTTACAATAAGCGTGCGTCACGCTGACCTTAAATCCGACCCCTCTTAGATTTCGTGGGAAACTGTGAACCAGCGCAGTGGTTTTGCGCACAATATGTACAGAATAACTTCGCATCCAGGGAAATACTGAAATTAGAAAAAGCATATGGCCTTAACAGATATTCAATAACTGGAGGGTATGCTCATGAACAGCAATATGTATTCAATGAACAATTTCGATTTCCTGGCCCGTAGTTTTGCCAGGATGCAAGCTGAGGGCCATCCCGTAGATATCCAGGCGATAACTGGGAATATGGATGAAGAACATCGTAGCTGGTTTTGCAAACGCTATGCGCTGTACTGCCAGCAGGCGACGGAGGCCAGGAAGCTAGAACTGGAACACTAACAGAAAAAACGGGCCTTGCGGCCCGTTGTCGTTTTTACTCTTGCGGATCGACTGACGGGATCGCGGGAGCAGGTTTAACTTCTGCCGTTTTTTCACGCGATTCCAGCTCAGTCAGACGTTGCTCAAGTAGCGCCAGCTTTTCACGGGTACGCAGCAAAACCTGAGTCTGTACATCAAACTCTTCACGGCTTACCAGATCCAGACGGGTCAGCTGTGACTGCAGCGTTTGACGAATTTTCTTCTCGACGTCTTCGCCAAACTCGCGGATCCCTTTCGGCATCGACTCGTGAACCTGACGAGCAATCTGCTCAATTTTTTTCGGGTCAATCATTGTGGTTTCCCTGAACTGGTACGTGTTGTTGCCTATTGTAGTGCGAACTGGCACAGGCATAAACCAGAATTGTGTGAAGCTAAGACGAGCAAAGGCGTTGATGAAGGTAATCAATAGCGTTATAGTTAACCCGCTTATTCTCAGGGCGGGGCGAAATTCCCCACCGGCGGTAAATCAACTCAGGTTGAAAGCCCGCGAGCGCTTTGGGTGCAAACTCAAAGGTCAGCAGATCCGGTGTAATTCCGGGGCCGACGGTTAGAGTCCGGATGGGAGAGAGTAACGATCCAGTCGGGCATGGACCCGCTCACGTTATTTTTTTGCCGCTTAGACGGTACTCCTAAGACTGCCCTGATTCTGGTAACCATAATTTTAGTGAGGTTTTTTTACCATGAATCAGACGCTACTTTCCTCTTTTGGTACGCCTTTCGAACGTGTTGAACTTGCGCTGTCTGCGCTGCGTGAAGGACGCGGTGTGATGGTGCTTGACGACGAAGATCGTGAAAACGAAGGCGATATGATTTTCCCGGCAGAAACCATGACTGTTGAACAGATGGCTCTGACCATCCGTCACGGCAGCGGTATTGTATGCCTGTGCATCACTGAAGACCGACGCAAACAGCTCGATCTGCCAATGATGGTGGAAAATAACACCAGCGCTTACGGTACCGGTTTTACCGTCACCATTGAAGCCGCAGAAGGCGTGACCACCGGCGTTTCCGCTGCGGACCGTGTTACTACGGTGCGTGCGGCAATTCAGGATGGCGCTAAACCTTCCGATCTTAACCGTCCGGGGCACGTTTTCCCGCTGCGTGCTCAGGCAGGTGGCGTGTTGACCCGCGGTGGTCACACTGAAGCAACCATCGACCTGATGACGCTGGCAGGGTTTAAACCGGCAGGCGTGCTGTGCGAACTGACCAATGACGATGGCACCATGGCGCGTGCGCCAGAATGTATCGAATTTGCCGGCAAGCATAATATGGCGGTAGTTACTATTGAAGACCTGGTGGCTTACCGTCAGGCGCATGAGCGCAAAGCCAGCTAATCGCAAATTACCACGTTAGTCGCGGTAAGCATAAAAAACCGAAGCCATCTTCCAGGCTTCGGTTTTTTTGTTTCTTGCTCCGATTATTTGGTTCTCACCCGGTTTAATGCCCATGCGCCGCTCATAATGATGAGCAACAGTAAGCACAAACTAAAGGCCAACAAACAGGCCTGCGCCATGTTCATAAAATGCCAAGGCGGGATCAGATACCAGCCTTCTGACTGCTGGTACAGATCGACAAACCACTTTTGCGTACTGCTGAGCGCCACGCCGTCGGGAACGATGGGAGCGTCATAGCCGCAATCTCCTGTGGGTTTAAACCACTCCGGTGCCCAGTTGGCCAGAGGCAAATTGAAAGGGAATGTCGGATCGGTGGAACATCCCTGTACGCCAAACAGCGAATCCGGGTCCGGGTTATGTACAGCATAATGAATGCTGTTAAGTTTGATGGAGAACTTAATGCCCAGGATGCTGCCGTAAAATGCCGCGATACAACCGATGAGCTTCAGAACAACATTTTTGGGGTTGATTGCCGCAATCAATCCGCCAAAAACCATCACCAGCATGGCAAAACGAATGTAGACACATTGCTCGCAGGGGGCCATGTAGAGATAGATTTGGAAGAACGAGTGCGCCAGAATAATCAATCCACCCATTGCGCAAGCCATCAACAGCCACAGAAAGCGCTGTTCCTGCCATCTCACCAGGGTATCAACCGGTGTATTGCGTAAGTCTCGCCACGATCCTTTTATGAAAGCCATAGCCGGGTCCCTGTTTATTTTTTCGCGAGCTCTCTGACAAGCTCAGCCATGGAATCAATAGATTTGATATTTTTGGTGTAGATCAGGTATTTACCATTGACGACGTAAGCCGGAACGCCCTGGATTTTGGCGACATCATATGCTGCTTTCCATTTCTCCAGCGTTTGCTGGACGGCTGGATCCTTCAATGCCGCGTCAAAATCAGCCTGGCTCATGCCCGCTGCATCCAACCCTGTTTTGATGAATGAGGCGGGATCTTTACCCTCTGACCAGCGCTCTTTCTTATCGTGGTAGGCGGCGTAATAAGCGAACTTGGCTTTTTTAAACTGTGATTTGGCGTCAAACAATGAAATACCTGCAGCCATGTCCCTGGCAATCATTACGGCAAAGATTTCACTGGCCTGCTTACCGTATTCCCCTTTGGTTTCCAGATGAAACGGAGTGAAAGTAACGACATCGGCGACTTTGTCTGACACGGGCCCTGTCACGGCTTTATCATATTTGTAGCAAAATGGGCAGGCGTAACTGAATACTTTGATCAACGTCTTATCGGCATTGGGAATTGGTTTTTCCAGAACCATATAATCAGTGCCTTCAGTAAACGCTGATGCTGCAAACGGTGAGGCAAGCGCGGCGGTTAATACCACGCTTTTAAATAATGAAGTGATCCATTTAGATGACATAATTAATCCTTAATCTAATGTAATTATTTAAACATTTGGCGTGGATGAACCAGCAATGCACGGTAGTGAGTTTGATTTGGCTTATCGGACAGGACATTAATTTCGACTTTGACTTCTTTTGTTTTGTAGTCAATTTCGTTGATTTTGCCGATGGTTGGCTGTCCAACGTCAAATAAATTAATCGAACCACCAAAGCCAAACATGGTGTCGCGATCTTTTTGATATTCGATAACCGAGGTGATAGGGCTATAAAAATCATAACCGCGCTCTTTTCCGTACTCCCAAATTTGCTGGACGGTCCCTTTTTTCTCGTCAATTTTATATTCGACGAAACGGGAGTATTTCATTGTTGGTAACGCCGGTTGTTCGAGTCCGCGGCCATCGCCGTTGTCAAAAATGGTAAGCGTTCCTTTGCTGGAGAGCCATGCGGTGTGTTGAGTGTAGGTAAAATCGAAATCGGTATTCTCGCACTTGCCATTTTCATCACATTTCAGTGCGTTGCCTTTATCATCAACCGGTTTTAACAGCTTGCTTGCCAGCGTCTTATTCCAGCCTTTAGACGGTGCAAGGATCCACTTAACCTGTTTATCGCGACCGATTTTGACAACCCCCTGATGGCGGGAAGAGATAATGATGGCGTCGTCTTTGGCATCAAAGGCGATGGAGTTAACGTGCGCCCAGTTACGACCCGCACCCACGCCGAGGGCATCACCGTAGGGGGTATCTGGCTCCAGTTTTGCCTGCTGGCCGGCATGAGCGAGGTCCACGTTGACGCATACCGCGCCCGCATCCAACGCACCCAGCAGTGCATCACGCATCGGATCGAGAATTTTTGTCAGATCCCACACGTCAACAACACGACCGGATTTGTCGACTTCAATAATCTGGTCGCGGATAGTTTGTACGTGAATGCCATCTTCCTTACGATAATCACGTTTACCCACGCGAAGCAGTACGGTGCCGTTCACCGTTTCGACGGACTCATGCGATGCGTCGAGGAATCCGCGCGGCAGCTTATGGTCGGCCAGAATCTGGCCCATCATATCGAACTCATACCAGTGCTGGCCCTGTACGGCGGTGAAGGTGCCGCGCGGTGTCTCCCGTATCCCCATCAGGTAACCGCGCTTGTTGATATCCATGTCATGACCGTCATAGAAAGTGTCCTGATCCAGCCACCAACGATATTCGCCTTCCGTATCAACGACAAAGGTAAAGGGTGCGATATCAAAGGGTAATGCGCCACCGGCCGGACCAGCATCCAGGATACCGGCATTTTTATCTTTTTCACCATGCCAGTGGAATTCTGCGCCCTGCGCGGTAAAGGTGTGGGTATTCACCAGATAGAGACGGTCTTCAAAGCCAGGTGCGACCTTAATAACGTTTGTTTGCTGTAAATCGGAAATAGAACGGTTATCCATGTAGTGATTAACGATGGCAGATGTTTGCACCACGTAATCTTCCTTGATGGCCTTGCCATTTTCTTTATATTCAACGGTGACCTTATTAGCGAACTTTTGATAAAGGCGGTAATGGTGCCAACTTACTGATTTAGTGTATGATGGTGTTTTTGAGGTGCTCCAGTGGCTTCTGTTTCTATCAGCTGTCCCTCCTGTTCAGCTACTGAAGGCGTGGTGCGTAACGGTAAAAGCACTGCCGGACATCAGCGCTATCTCTGCTCTCACTGCCGTAAAACATGGCAGCTACAGTTCACTTACACCGCCTCTCAGCCCGGTACACACCAGAAAATTATTGATATGGCCATGAATGGCGTCGGATGTCGCGCCAGTGCACGCATTATGGGCGTTGGCCTCAACACGATTTTACGACACTTAAAAAACTCAGGCCGCAGTCGGTAAACTCACGCATACAACCGGGCAGTGACGTCATTGTTTGCGCGGAAATGGACGAACAGTGGGGTTACGTCGGCGCTAAATCACGCCAGCGCTGGTTGTTTTACGCGTATGACAGGATACGGAGGACGGTTGTGGCGCACGTATTCGGTGAACGCACGTTGGCCACGCTGGAGCGTCTTCTTGGCCTGCTGTCGGCCTTTGAGGTCGTGGTATGGATGACGGATGGCTGGCCGCTTTATGAATCACGCCTGAAGGGAGAACTGCACGTTATCAGCAAGCGATATACGCAGCGCATTGAGCGGCATAACCTGAATCTGAGGCAGCATCTGGCAAGGCTGGGCAGGAAGTCACTGTCGTTCTCAAAATCGGTGGAGCTGCATGACAAAGTCATCGGGCATTATCTGAACATAAAACACTATCAGTAAGTTGGAGTCATTACCGATAAAGGCCAAAAATAGGAACCCCATCGTAGGTGGCGAGGGATTCTTTGCCGACGGTATAGGTAATTGGGACTCCTTTTTCACCTTTACCATGAACGGTGACTTTAACATCCGAAATAACGTGACTATCTAATTCAACCAGTGCGGTAAGAGGGGCGTTTCCGTATGGGTCAACGACTATCGCACCCAATTTTCCTGCGGGCTGGGCTGGTTGGAAACCTGCGGCAAATGAATTCCCTGCGGCAAAGCCAAACGTCAGTGCAAGCGTTCCGGCTAGAAGTGTTTTTCGGTACTGTGTAAACATGGATATATCTCCTTATATTATCTTTAAATATAACAGTGCTGAATATATTATGTTTTTACGATGTGAATATAATAAAAAATGGTATTGCCGATGCTACTTTTATGGTGAATATATTAATATTGATGAGGTGTATTATTTTGCAGGCGCTAATTTTTATTATTTTTTGGATGGTATGAGTGCGTTATTTTAAGGGCAATATTTATTATTGCGCAGTGTGATCTTGTCGACATTGTTTTATTTTTTATAACGGTGTTAACTATTTGCATAGCTGCTGGTTTATATGATCGAAATCATATATTTGTTTTTGGAATATGCCACTATAGGAGTATGTCAGAATAAGGTTGTGTAAAATTTTAACGTTAAATGTTTAATGATGTTAAATTTTAAGGGTAAAAGAATGTTTATCGCCTGGTACTGGATTGTATTAATTGCACTCGTTGCAGTTGGTTATTATTGCCATATGAAGCGTTATTGTCGGGCATTTCGGCAAGACCGGGATGCATTACTCGAGGCGCGAAACAAACTCTTTCGTCGTTCTGGCGAAGATAACAGCGCGGTTAAGGAACAGGAATAGTCCTTCACGTTCTGCTATGGATGAGCGGATGCTGTAAATTAGCAGGGTGGCATCCGCCCTCTGAATTAGCCGATCCCCATGGACTGGAGGATGACAAGACTTAATCCCATCACCGACATTCCACAAAGTACCCCATAGCTGGGATTATTATTCGGATCGATCTCTTTTGCCAACGGCATTAGCTCATCGACGGACAGCGCTACCATAATTCCTGCGACTGCTGCCATTATTGCCGCCATCACTACCGGCGAGATCAGGCTCCCCAGAATTAACCACGCCAGTACGCCACCCAGGATTTCCGCCATGCCCGAGATCCCGGCCCAGAATATCGCCGTACGTTTGGAGCCCGTGGCTGCATAGACTGGACCCGCAACGGCTAATCCTTCAGGAATATTGTGTAATGCGACGGCAAGGGCAATACCAAAGCCCAGCTCGAGGTTGCTGCTGGCGGTAACAAACGTCGCTATCCCTTCCGGGAAGTTGTGCAGGCTAATGCCGAGCGTTAATAAAATCGCGGTACGTTTAATGGAGCCGGGCAGTGGCCGCGTGGTTTTCTGTACCAGATCCTGAGGGTGCGCGTGCGGCAATAGGCGGTCCAGGCCAAAGTATCCCAGTAAGCCAACGATAAACATTCCGTAGCCCAATACCGGCGACATGCCTTCAGCAGCCAGTGCGGCTGGGAGCATCTCCATCAGTGAGATCAGTAACATAATCCCTGCGGCGAAGCCTAACGAAAAGGCGAGTACGCGGTTGGAGGGTTTTTGCCCTAACACGCCGAGAAATGCGCCGATAAACGTGGCGGCGCCTGCCAGTAAAGTCAGAAGTAAAGGTACTGACATCGACAAATAAAACTCCTTATCAATCTGCTGTCCGGGTTGGATCGTCAAAATAACTGATGATCTTCATCATGGTTATCTGAGTTCTTCATCAGCCGAATAAGCGTATTGTGGTGGTATCAAAATGACTCCCTCAGTAAGGATATCATCATGTCTTCAACTCGTATGCCAGCATTGTTTTTGGGTCACGGTAGCCCGATGAATGTTCTGGAAGATAACGTTTATACCCGCGCCTGGCAGCAACTGGGGGAAACGTTGCCGCGCCCGAAAGCCATTGTGGTGGTCTCGGCGCATTGGTTCACTCGTGGCACGGGCGTGACGGCGATGGAAGCGCCGAAAACGATCCACGATTTTGGCGGTTTTCCGCAGGCGCTGTATGACACCCATTACCCGGCTCCTGGATCACCGGAACTGGCGCAGCATCTGGTTGACTTGCTGGCCCCGGTGCCCGTTACCTTAGACAAAGAGGCGTGGGGTTTTGACCACGGTTCATGGGGCGTGCTGATCAAGATGTACCCGCATGCGGATATTCCGATGGTGCAGCTGAGCATTGACAGTACCAAACCTGCGGCCTGGCATTTTGAAATTGGCCGCAAGCTGGCGGCACTGCGTGATGAGGGCATTATGCTGGTAGCCAGCGGTAACGTGGTGCATAACCTGCGCACTGCGCGTTGGCACGGAGAGAACACGCCATATCCGTGGGCGACCTCATTCAACGAATATGTTAAAGCAAACCTGACATGGCAGGGACCGGTTGAACAGCACCCGCTGGTGAACTATCTCGATCATGAAGGGGGATCGTTATCGAACCCGACACCGGATCACTATCTGCCGCTGCTGTATGTATTAGGTGCCTGGGACGGCAAAGAGCCGGTGACTATTCCTGTTGACGGGATTGAGATGGGAAGTTTGAGTATGTTGTCGGTGCAGGTCGGATGATAAATGCGCCCGATGGCACTGCGCTTATCGAGCCTACAGTTCGTGCTGTAGGCCGGGTAAGACGCAGCTACCACCCGGCACTCTCAGTCATTCGACAAAAATATGCGGATAGAAACGCGAGAGATCCTGCGTGATCAACGCGCGGTCTTCGCGAATGCCAATGCCAGCTGGTTGATCGTTGATTAGCCAGCTGCCGATCAACATATAGCTGTCGCCAAACTTCGGTAGCTGATGGAATTGCTGCACGATCATACCTTCTTCGCCGTACGGCCCTTCCACTGCTTCGATCGTTTTACCGTTTTCGATAATTGAAACGTTCGCGCCTTCACGTGAGAAGATCGGCTTTACGACGAATTTATCCATCTGAGGATAGTCATCTTCGGCGAAATACGCAGGCAGCAGATTCGGATGATCCGGGAACATTTCCCACAACAGCGGTAATAACGCTTTGTTAGAGATAATGCTCTTCCAGGCTGGTTCCAGCCAGCGAACGCCAGCGTCTTCCAGCTTAGTGGAGAACATTTCGCGCAGCATGAATTCCCACGGATAGAGCTTGAACAGGTTAGCTATGACCTGATCTTGCATATCCGTGAACTGACCCTTTTCACCAAGACCAATATCTTCGACATAGAGGAATTCAGTGGCGATTTCAGCTTCGGCAGCGCAATCCTGCAGATACTGGATCGTTCCGCGATCTTCCACCGTATCGCGACAACAGGTCAGATGTAGCAACTGAAAACCATACTGCTCACGCAGCTCGGCGAAACGCTCGATCAGCTTTTCCTGCAGACTGTTGAATTGATCGCTGCCTTCCGGCAGGTTGCCTGCATTGAGTTGGTCCTCCAGCCAGATCCACTGGAAAAACGCAGCTTCGTACAGAGAGGTTGGCGTATCGGCGTTGTTTTCTAACAGCTTAGGCTCGCCCGTGCCGTCCCACGCCAGATCGAGACGCGAATAGAGCGACGGCTGCTGTGTCAGCCAGGACTGGCGGACAAAGCCCCAGGTATGCTTCGGAATGCGAAACTTGGTCATCAGCTCATCGCTGGCGATGACCCTTTCCACCACTTTGAGACACATTTGATGCAGCTCTGCGGTGACCTCTTCCAGCTTTTCGACCTGAGCAAGCGTGAGCTTATAATACGCATCCTCACACCAGTACGGCTCGCCGTACATAGTGTGAAAGTTGAAACCGTATTCGGTGGCTTTATCGCGCCAGTCCGGGCGCTCAACAATACTGACTCTTTCCATGACGATCAGCCGCCCATTGAACGAGTGGTAGTACCGCTTGCGCTACGCTGCATGGTGCTCTGTTTAGCCACAGATTCGCCAAATCCGCCGCGGGTTACGGTAGAGGTGGTAGCCGGTTTCGGCGCCATGGCGGTTTTCGGTACGGTCATGGTGCGACCTGGCGTTGCGGCGCCGTAGTTTTTGCCGCCGGCATCCGTATATTTGCCGTATGCCGGGCTGGCCGGATTTTTCGAGCTGAACAGCGGCTGCTGAGCGCCCATACCGCCACCCATCATGCGGCCCATCATATAGCCTGCCATCAGCGGCATCCAAAAGCTGCCGCTGCTTTGATTCTGCGCCTGAGCCTGGCCTTCACCGGTCGGCGCCATGCCCGCTTGTGCAGGTGCCTGTTGGCACTGGCCTTCGCCGAATTCAGCGATACAGTCTTCGCGAGTGGCGTATTTTGGCGCGGTGCGTTCAGCTTCTTTCAGCGCATTGTTAAACGCGGTGGTACATTCGGCGCTTTTACCCGGATTAGCTGCAGAGCAGTCGTCCGCGTTCTGATAAAGCGAAACCGTTTCGTCACTCTTTTCACAGCCCGCGAGCATAAAAACAGCGGTAACTGCCAGAGCGACAGGAGTCAGGTGGCGCGCGCTCCAGCTTTTGCGGAACGAGGCGTGATGTATAGATTTTGTCCGTTTCATTTATGTCTTCCAGGACCCAGTGGTAACTCTGCTCAGAATAGAGGATGACTGGTCGAAATTGAAGCGGGAAGAGGCGAGAATGCGGAAGAAGGGGCGGATCTTTACGTTGCCTTACGTTCAGACGGGGCCGAAGCCCCGTCATCAGCATCAGTTACGGAACGGGTTGTTACCGTTGCTGCTGGTTGAACGTGCAGCCGTTGGTTGAGCCGCAGGCATATTGCCGTTGCTGTTAAAGTCATTCACAGCGGCATCTTGCTGCGGATTTTGCGGCGCTACGTTATCCGGAGAAGTCGGGATCGGTTTACCCAGCGTATTGTTCAGCGCCACCAGATCCTGCTCGTTCAGCGTACCGAGCGCAGATTTGACGTTAAGCTGGTTGATAAGATAGGTATAACGCGCATTCGCCAGTTGCTGCTTGGCGTTGTACAGCGTGGTGGTGGCATCCAACACATCCACGATGGTACGGGTACCTACGGAATAGCCTGCTTCCATCGCATCTAAAGAGCTTTGGGCAGAGACAACCGCTTGTTTGTACGCGTTAATGCTACTGATAGAAGCATTAATGTTGTTGAACGAAGAACGCACGGTTTGCACCACGCTGCGGTGCGCGCTTTCCAGTTGTTCGCTCGCGCCAACAAAGTTGTACTGCGCTTGTTTCACCTGCGAGTTAACCATCCCACCCTGGTACAGCGGCAGTGAGAAGTTCAGACCGATTTTGTTCTGGCCCATGTTGCTGTCGTCGTACTGAGAGCCGGTTGCACCACGGGTTTTAGATCCACTATAAGAAGTGTCAGAAACGCCGGTAGAGGCGGTCAAACCCAGCGTCGGTAAGTGACCATCCTGCGCCAGACGAATCTGTTCACGCGCCAGATCCTGGCTCAAACGCGCCTGCAATAATGAGAGGTTGCGGTTTTCTGCTTCTTTCAGCAGCGCGTTCACCGCCTGCGGTTTGTTGGTTTTAAAGCCATCAACGTTCAGCGAAGCCAGTTCCGGGTAGTAGTTACCGGTCACCTGGCGCAGCTGTTCTACCGCGTTGTCGAGATTGTTACGCGCGGTCACTTCGTTCGCCAGCACGGTGTCGTATTGTGAACGGGCGTTCTGTACGTCAGTGATGGCGACCAGGCCCACGTTAAAACGCTGTGTGGTCTGATCTAACTGACGATAGACCGCATCTTTCTGTGCCTGAGTGTAAGACAGCACGTCAATCGCGTTCAGTACGTTAAAATAAGCGGTAGCGGTATTCAGGATCAGCGTTTGCTGATCGGTCTGATACGTTACGTCCTGGATGCCTGCTGCTTTTTCTTGCAGCGTCAGGGCACGCCATTTAGACATGTCGAACAGCGTCTGAGTCAATTGTAATGACGCGCTGGTTGCGTTGGAGTTGACGCCATTTGCATCACGGTAGCCATTGCTGTAGGTGTAATCGGCACCTAAACCTAGTTGCGGCAGTAATGGGCTACGCGCTTCGTTAATTTTTTCGAATGCAGCATCGCGATCGGCGGCGGATTTACGCAATTCCGGGTTGCTCAGGCGTGCTTGCTGATAAACCTGCATCAGGTTTTCTGCCTGGCTCAAAGTAGTGAACCCCGACAGGCTCAGGCCGATAAGGATGGGGAGCAATTTCTTCATTTGCATTCCTTGTTGTGAAGCAGTATTTAGCGCTGATCAAATTGTAAAAATATTTGCTGATTCTAGCAGAATCCGCCACTTCAAAAAGTTGGCGTTACGTGCCATACGGCGTTAATTTGCATCAATTTAACACAAGGGCGTTCAAACATCAGTCAAACGACCTTGAAATTCACATTTTAATCACTATTGGTTTCAGGACAGCACAATGCGTAAACCAGACAACTTGCCAATGACTTTCACTAAAAATGATGTAGAAATTATTGCACGAGAAACGCTATACCGCGGTTTTTTTTCACTGGATCTTTATCGGTTCCGCCATCGCCTGTTTAACGGCGGTATGAGTGGTGAGGTAAAGCGCGAAATTTTTGAGCGCGGACACGCGGCAGTCTTGCTACCCTTTGACCCTGAGCGGGACGAAGTTGTTCTGGTCGAGCAGATCCGTATCGCGGCGTTTGATACCAGCGAAAGCCCGTGGCTTCTGGAAATGGTGGCCGGAATGATTGAAGAGGGCGAAACCGTTGAGGATGTGGCTCGTCGTGAAGCGATGGAAGAGGCCGGGCTGGAAGTTAAACGTACCAAGCCCGTTCTGAGCTATCTGGCAAGCCCTGGCGGCACCAGTGAGCGCCTGTCTATTTTAGTTGGCGAAGTGGACGCCACGACCGCGAGCGGGATCCACGGTCTGGCTGATGAAAACGAAGATATTCGTGTTCATGTGGTGAGCCGGGAGCAGGCTTATCAATGGGTTGAAGAGGGGAAAATCGACAACGCGGCTTCTGTCATCGCCTTGCAATGGTTACAGCTGCACTATCAAGAGTTAAAAACTGAGTGGAAAAAATGAAGCGTTACACACCTGACTTCCCTGAAATGATGCGCCTGTGCGAAACCAACTATTCGCAATTGCGCCGTCTGCTGCCGCGTAATGACGCAGCCGATGAAACAGTGAGCTATCAGGTCGCAAACGCACAATATCGGTTAACGATCGTTGAATCGACCCGATACACTACGCTTGTCGCGATCGAACAAACGGCACCCGCGGTCACTTACTGGAGCCTGCCGTCATTGACAGTCCGCCTGTATCATGACGCGAGGGTGGCTGAAGTGTGTTCGAGTCAGCAGATCTTTCGCTTCAAAGCGCGGTATGATTATCCAAATAAAAAGTTGCATCAACGCGACGAAAAGCATCAAATTAATCAGTTTCTGGCCGACTGGTTACGGTACTGTTTAGCACATGGAGCGATGGCGATTCCGGTTTATTAGCGTCGTGAAACCTAAGGACACCATTTGGAAAGCCTGTTAACCCTTCCTTTGGCTGGTGAGGCCAGAGTCAGGATCTTACAAATTACAGACACTCACCTGTTTGCCGAAAAGCATGAAACGCTGCTGGGTGTAAACACCTGGGACAGCTATCAATCCGTACTGGATGCAATACATGCAGAGTCGCCTGAATACGATCTGATCGTCGCGACTGGTGATTTGGCGCAGGACCAATCCGCTGCGGCCTATCAGCATTTTGCTGAGGGCATCGCAAGCTTTCGTGCGCCCTGCGTTTGGCTACCGGGCAATCACGATTTTCAGCCGGCAATGTACAGCGCGCTACAGGACGCGGGGATCTCACCCGCTAAACGCGTCTTTATTGGTGAACAGTGGCAAATCCTGTTGTTGGACAGCCAGGTGTTCGGCGTTCCCCACGGTGAATTAAGCGAATTTCAGCTCGAATGGCTGGAACGTAAACTTGCCGATGCGCCTGAGCGCAATACTTTGCTGCTTCTGCATCATCATCCTCTGCCAGCAGGCTGTAGCTGGCTCGATCAGCATAGCCTGCGTAATGCCGCAGAGCTGGATAACGTGCTGGTGAATTATCCTCGTGCCAAGTATTTGTTGTGCGGGCATATTCATCAGGAACTGGATTTGGACTGGAACGGACGCCGCCTGCTGGCGACGCCGTCGACCTGTGTGCAGTTTAAGCCACACTGTTCAAACTTCACGTTAGATACCATCAGCCCCGGCTGGCGGACGCTGGAGCTTTTTGCTGACGGGACGTTGCAGACTCAGGTACGCCGTCTGCAGGGTAATCGGTTCCACCCTGATACCGCTTCAGAAGGCTACTGATGTCTACGCTTCTTTATCTTCACGGATTTAATAGTTCTCCTCGTTCGGCGAAGGCATGTTTGCTGAAAAACTGGCTGGCGGAGCATCATCCGCACGTTGAGATGATCGTACCCCAGTTGCCACCGTATCCGGCCCAGGCCGCAGAGATGCTGGAATCGATCATTCTCGAACATGGCGGAGAGTCGCTGGGAATTGTCGGTTCCTCACTAGGAGGCTATTACGCCACCTGGCTGTCGCAATGTTTTATGCTGCCCGCGGTGGTGGTGAACCCTGCTGTCCGACCTTATGAACTGCTGGTCGACTATCTCGGTCAAAACGAGAACCCCTACACGGGGCAGCAATATGTGCTAGAGTCACGCCATATTTACGATCTTAAAGTCATGCAGATTGACCCGCTGGAAGCGCCGGATTTGATCTGGCTGCTTCAACAAACGGGCGATGAAGTGTTGGACTACCGCCAGGCGGTGGCGTATTACGCCTCCTGCCGCCAGACAGTTATTGAGGGCGGAAACCACGCATTCACGGGCTTCGAAGATTATTTCAACCCGATTGTCGATTTCCTTGGACTGCACAGTTTCTGACGATCAATTCGAATTGCTTATTTAAACCATGACGCAAACTTATAACGCTGATGCCATTGAGGTACTCACTGGGCTTGAGCCGGTACGCCGTCGCCCGGGGATGTACACCGATACAACCCGTCCGAACCATCTTGGACAGGAAGTGATTGATAACAGTGTGGATGAAGCACTGGCGGGCCACGCAAAACGCGTGGACGTGATTTTACATGCCGACCAGTCTCTGGAAGTTATTGATGATGGCCGCGGCATGCCGGTAGACATTCACCCTGAAGAGGGCGTTCCGGCGGTAGAGCTGATCCTCTGTCGTCTGCACGCAGGCGGTAAGTTCTCCAACAAAAACTATCAGTTCTCTGGTGGTTTACATGGGGTGGGGATCTCCGTGGTCAACGCCCTGTCGAAGCGTGTGGAAGTGAACGTGCGCCGCGACGGGCAGGTGTACAACATCGCGTTTGAGAACGGCGATAAGGTGCAAGATTTACAGGTTGTCGGTACCTGCGGTAAACGCAATACCGGAACCAGCGTGCACTTCTGGCCGGATGAAAGCTTCTTTGACAGCCCGCGTTTTTCCGTTTCGCGCTTAACGCACGTACTGAAAGCCAAAGCGGTGCTGTGCCCAGGCGTTGAGATCACCTTTAAGGACGAGGTCAATAACAGTGAACAGCGCTGGTGCTACCAGGATGGCCTGAATGACTATCTGAGCGAAGCGGTGAATGGCCTGCCGACGCTGCCGGAAAAACCGTTTATCGGTAATTTCAGCGGTGAAACAGAAACCGTGGACTGGGCGCTGCTCTGGCTGCCGGAAGGCGGCGAGCTGCTGACTGAAAGCTATGTGAACCTGATCCCAACCATGCAGGGCGGTACGCACGTTAACGGCCTGCGCCAGGGTCTGCTGGATGCAATGCGCGAGTTCTGTGAATACCGCAATATTCTGCCGCGCGGTGTGAAGCTGTCGGCGGAAGATATCTGGGATCGCTGTGCTTACGTGCTGTCGGTAAAAATGCAGGATCCGCAGTTTGCCGGACAAACCAAAGAGCGCCTCTCTTCGCGGCAGTGCGCGGCATTCGTCTCTGGCGTGGTGAAAGATGCTTTCAGCCTGTGGCTGAACCAGAACGTGCAATCAGCCGAACTGCTGGCTGAGATGGCGATTTCCAGCGCCCAGCGTCGTCTGCGGGCCGCGAAAAAAGTGGTGCGTAAAAAGTTGACCAGCGGTCCGGCGTTGCCGGGTAAACTGGCGGACTGTACCGCACAGGATCTTAATCGCACCGAACTGTTCCTCGTCGAAGGTGACTCGGCGGGCGGATCGGCTAAACAGGCGCGCGATCGTGAATATCAGGCGATCATGCCGCTGAAAGGTAAGATCCTCAACACCTGGGAAGTCTCTTCCGATGAAGTGTTGGCCTCGCAGGAAGTTCACGATATTTCGGTGGCGATCGGCATCGATCCGGACAGTGATGATCTGAGCCAGCTGCGCTACGGTAAGATCTGTATTCTGGCGGATGCGGATTCCGATGGTTTGCACATCGCCACGCTGCTGTGCGCGCTGTTTGTGAAACACTTCCGTACGCTGGTGAAACACGGTCACGTCTATGTGGCGCTGCCGCCGTTATACCGTATCGACCTCGGTAAAGAGGTGTATTACGCGCTGACGGAAGAAGAGAAAGCGGGCGTGCTGGAGCAGTTAAAACGCAAGAAAGGCAAGCCGAACGTGCAGCGCTTTAAAGGTCTGGGTGAAATGAACCCGATGCAGCTTCGCGAAACCACGCTGGATCCGAACACCCGCCGCCTGGTGCAGCTCATCATCGATGACGAAGACGATCAGCGTACCAACGCAATGATGGATATGCTGCTGGCCAAGAAGCGTTCTGAAGATCGCCGTAACTGGTTGCAGGAGAAAGGCGACCTGGCGGATCTCGAAGGGTAATTGACCGTGAATGCCTGGTGGCGCTGGGCTTACCAGGCCTGAGGATTGCAATATAAGCCGGATACGTCTGTTTATGGCGTTATCCGGCAAATCGACAATCTTAAATGCCAGACTCCAGAATACGAATACTCATGTCCAGCACGTCGCCTTTCACGGCTTCGCTATAGGCTTTCATATGCGGTGTCTGCAAATGCGCTTCAAGATGCGCAATGCTTTCCCACTGTTCAACCATCACGATTGAGTCCGGGGCTGTGGTCTGAAAACTGACGCCAGCAGCATGATCGACCATCGGCGCGTAGCCGTGGCAGCCTTCTTCTTTCAATACGGTTGGAACGATTTTAGCGAATTGATCCAGTACCGCCTGGCGGTGATGTTGACCTGGACGTGTACGGATTTCTGCAATAACGGTAAGCATGGTTAACTCCTTCTAATTCCAGGTTACCAGTTAACCAAAAATTTCGCTCAGATGCTTGCGATATTCTGCGATATAACGCGGGACGTCCGGCATTTTAATCACGTCATTGGTGATAAAGGTCGGCAGCGCTTCCATTCCCAGGAACTGGTTTGCTTTATGGAACGGGAGATAAACGCCATCAACGCCAACGCCATGGAAGAACTGATCTTTTTCAGTGAAAGCTTCTATCGGTGCGTTCCAGGTCAGTGACAGCATGTATTTTTTGCCCTGAATCAGCCCACCGGAGCCGTATTTTTTAGACGCATCTGAACGCGTGCGACCATCGCTGGCGTACAGCGTACCGTGACCTTCGGTAAACACGTCATCAATGTATTTTTTCACGGTCCACGGCGCACCCATCCACCAGCCAGGCATTTGCCAGATAACCACATCGGCCCAGACGAAGTTCTGTACTTCATCAGAAATGTCATAGTCGCTGTCGGCGCGCACGATTTTAACATCATGCCCGAGGTCGCGCAGAAGGCCATCCGCGACCTCGGTCAGGGTGTCGTTTAACTGACCGTTGGAGTGGGCGAATTTTTTCGCACCATTGATAATCAGAATGTTGCTCATTTTGTGTCCTCAGGGAAATACGTTTGAAGACGATTTTACCCCTACCAGCGACGCGGTGAAATTAGCAAAATGTGCAAAGTCTTTTGCTATTTGAGCAATAATAACGCAATTACCAACTGACCTTCGCTTCAAAGCCACCTTGCGGAGCGTT
Source organism: Citrobacter sp. RHBSTW-00017 (assembly GCF_013797615.1). Taxonomy (NCBI): domain Bacteria; kingdom Pseudomonadati; phylum Pseudomonadota; class Gammaproteobacteria; order Enterobacterales; family Enterobacteriaceae; genus Citrobacter; species Citrobacter sp. RHBSTW-00017. Next base: position 799,258 of record NZ_CP056899.1, read on the forward strand.
GCCAAACGAGGCTGACATTCCATGCAATATTGCGATACGGCGGACAATCGATAGGCCAAGACCGCTGCCGGTCACGCTTTGTCCCGGTGGACGATAAAAGCGTTCCCCGATGTGCGTCAGGACCTCTGGCGCAACGCCAGGACCATTATCCTTGACGCTAAAATTCCGGGCGTTGAGCGTCACTTCCACAATGCTACCCCGCGGGCTGTAGCGGATCGCATTATCCAGTAGATTTCGTACCATCAGGCTCAGCAACAGCGGCTGTCCTGTGCGCATGATGTTGTGCGCGTTAATCTGCAAACGCACGTCGATGTGCGCCTGCTGGGCTGGATGGTAGATATCCATCACCGCGGATTGCAAAAGCTCCTCCAGCGAGATTTCCGCCACATCCTGAAGATTGTCGAGGGAGTCGAGGCGTGAAAGCGTCAGTAACTGATCGACCAGTCGGGTGGCGCGTTCAATTCCCGCATGCAACTGTACCAGCGCTTTTTCCCGCGTTTGCGGGTCGTCGTCTGACAGTTGCACCACTTCTGTTTGTACTTTCAGCGCGGTCAACGGGCTGCGCAACTCGTGGGCAGCATCAGAAGTGAAGCGCCGTTCGCGGACCATCATGGAATGGGTGCGGGTAAACAACTGATTGAGCGATTCAACCAACGGGCGCACTTCGCTAGGTACACCTTTCGGATCGAGCGGCTCTTCCGATTCCGGTGAGCGCCAGCGCAGAGCCTGCGCCAGTTTTTTCAGCGGCCTGAGTTCACGGCTAATCATGACCACCAGGATTAGCAACATCAGCGGCAGCGCAATCAACCACGGTGTTAACTGGGCGGTGACGATCGACAGCGCCATATCCTCTCGATACTCCCACTCCTGGCCTACCACAATGCGGTATTTGCCGTCAGCGGAATTCAGCCACAGAAAACGCCATGCGTCGTTGTCCCCCTTGAGTTGGCCATCGGTAAAGCCTTCGCGGGTGTAGCTGTAGGGAATGTCCTGGCCGTTGTCGCCATCGTGCAATACCATTTTTCCGTCGATGGTGAAGATGGCAAACGTCAGCGCGTCGTCATCAATATGGCCGTGCTTGAGCTTCTTCGGCGTGCGAGCCATATTGCTTGAGGTGGTGACGTCGCTGATATCCAGCGTGCTAAGCCGCTTGGCGAACAACATCAGTTGGGTATCAAACAGCTCATCGACATTGTCGGTGGTCTGCTTCCAGGCTACAAAGCTCGAAACGGCCCAGGTTGCCGATGCCAGAATCAGAAAAATAAGCGTTAGCCTGATGCGCAGGCTGAGGTGTTGTGTGAGTTTCATGCGTCACCCAGGGTGTAGCCAATGCCATGCACGGTACGGATAAAGTCGCTGCCGAGCTTACGGCGTAAGTGATGGACGTGTACCTCAATCGCATTGCTGGAGACGTTTTCGTCCCAGGTATACAGTTTTTCTTCAATCAGTTTGCGGGGCAGGACGCGACCCTTATTGCGCATCAGCAGTTCCAGTAGAGCGAACTCTTTGGGTTTGAGAGACAAAGGCTCATCTGCCGCCGTGGCAACCAGCGCGCCGGGATCGAGCGTCACATGGCCATGGCGCAATATGTTGCTCGCCTGGCCGCTGGCACGGCGCACCAGTGCCTCCAGTCTGGCGGCAACTTCGATCAGCGCAAAGGGTTTGCACAGATAGTCATCCGCGCCGAGACGCAGACCCTCAACGCGTTCCGCCAGCGCGTCGCGAGCGGTCAGAATCAGCACTGGCTCCTGCTTCCCGTTGGCTCGCCATTCGCGCAAGATCTCCCGTCCGTCGATGCCTGGCAGCGTCAGGTCGAGGATCACCGCATCATAAGGGGCGCTGTAGAGCGCTTCTTTCCCCTGGCGACCCTCGGTAAACCAGTCGATGCTGAAACCCATTTTACTCAGACCTGTTTTCAGGCCGTCGCCGATCAACGTGTCATCTTCGATCAGTAAAATACGCATATGTTCTTCCCTGCAGCCGCTCTCATTAGCGTCAGTAAACCTTGTGACTACAGCCTCTGTACAGCAAAAAAAGTATCTTTTTTTGCCTTAAGAACTTGTTAAGGATTAACTTATTTAATAGTCGTAAACCAAAATGAAAGGGAGACATGACGATGAAAAAATTAGCTGCAATGGTTGCTGTAATGGCACTGTGTTCCGCACCTGTTCTGGCAGCGCAGCAGGGCGGTTTCTCTGGACCGACAACCACCACGCAAAGCCAAAATGGCGGATTTGTCGGCCCGAATGGTAGCAGCGCGACGGTAGAAAGCGCCAAATCACTGCGTGATGACACTTGGGTTACCCTGCGCGGGAACATCGTTGAGCGTATTTCCGACGACCTGTATGTGTTTAAAGATGCGACTGGCACGGTGAATGTGGATATCGACCACAAGCGCTGGAACGGCGTAACCGTCACACCGCAGGATGTGGTTGAAATCCAGGGTGAAGTGGATAAAGACTGGAACTCCGTTGAAATCGACGTGAAACAGATTACCAAAGTTGCCAAATAATCCCCATCAGGGCCGCACTCGTGGCCCTTTTCTTTGTGACTCAACACGCCAGATAGGGTAGTATCTGCGGCAATATTGCCCTTCAATAGAGGGGTACAAAGTTGAGGAACCACGATTAATGAGCGATATGGCAGAGCGCCTGGCGCTGCATGAATTCACGGAAACCGCCTATCTGAACTACTCCATGTACGTCATCATGGACAGGGCGTTGCCGTTTATTGGCGATGGTTTGAAACCCGTTCAGCGTCGCATCGTGTACGCGATGTCCGAACTGGGGCTGAATGCCAGCGCCAAATTTAAAAAATCCGCCCGTACCGTCGGTGACGTACTGGGTAAATACCACCCACACGGCGACAGAGCTTGTTATGAAGCGATGGTACTGATGGCGCAGCCGTTCTCTTACCGTTATCCGCTGGTCGACGGGCAGGGGAACTGGGGGGCGCCGGACGATCCGAAATCCTTCGCGGCGATGCGTTATACCGAATCCCGCCTGTCTAAATATGCGGAAGTTCTGCTGGGTGAACTCGGCCAGGGAACGTCGGACTGGGTGCCAAACTTCGACGGCACCATGCAGGAGCCGAAGATGCTGCCTGCGCGTCTGCCAAATATTCTGTTGAACGGCACGACCGGTATTGCCGTTGGTATGGCGACGGACATTCCGCCGCATAACCTGCGTGAAGTGGCGAAAGCGGCGATTACCCTGATTGAGCAACCGAAAACAACGTTGGATCAGTTGCTGGACATCGTGCAGGGGCCGGATTACCCGACCGAAGCGGAGATCATTACCTCGCGGTCGGAGATTCGTAAGATTTACGAAAACGGACGCGGCTCCGTACGTATGCGCGCGGTATGGACGAAAGAAGACGGCGCGGTGGTGATTTCCGCACTGCCGCATCAGGTTTCCGGGGCAAAAGTGCTGGAGCAGATCGCCGCTCAAATGCGCAATAAAAAGCTGCCGATGGTAGACGACCTGCGCGACGAATCGGATCACGAAAACCCGACCCGTCTGGTGATTGTCCCGCGCTCCAATCGTGTGGATATGGAGCAGGTGATGAACCACCTGTTTGCCACCACCGATCTGGAAAAAAGCTACCGCATCAATCTGAATATGATCGGTCTTGATGGTCGTCCGGCGGTGAAAAATCTGCTGGAGATCCTCACCGAATGGCTGGCGTTTCGCCGTGATACCGTACGTCGTCGCCTGAACTATCGTCTGGAAAAAGTGCTTAAACGCCTGCATATCCTTGAAGGTTTGCTGGTGGCGTTCCTCAACATTGACGAAGTGATCGAAATTATTCGTCATGAGGATGAACCTAAGCCCGAGCTGATGTCGCGGTTTGGCATTTCTGAAACCCAGGCTGAAGCCATTCTTGAGCTGAAATTGCGCCACCTTGCCAAACTCGAAGAGATGAAAATCCGCGGCGAGCAGGATGAGCTGGCGAAAGAGCGCGATCAGCTGCAAGGCATTCTGGCTTCTGAGCGTAAAATGAGTAACCTGCTGAAGAAAGAGCTGCAGGCTGATGCCGAGGCCTATGGCGACGAACGCCGCTCTCCGCTGCAGGAACGTGAAGAAGCGAAGGCGATGAGCGAGCACGACATGCTGCCGTCAGAGCCAGTGACCATTGTGCTGTCTCAGAGTGGTTGGGTGCGTAGCGCGAAAGGCCACGACATTGATGCGCCGGGATTAAGCTATAAAGCGGGCGACAGCTTTAAGTCTGCGGTGAAGGGTAAGAGCAACCAGCCAGTGGTGTTCGTGGACTCGACCGGACGCAGCTACGCCATCGACCCGATTACGCTGCCGTCGGCGCGTGGACAGGGTGAACCGCTGACCGGGAAGCTCACGCTGCCGCCGGGCGCGACGGTTGAGCACATGCTGATGGAAGGCGACGATCAGAAACTGCTGATGGCATCAGATGCGGGTTACGGTTTTGTCTGCACCTTCAACGACCTGGTAGCTCGTAACCGTGCTGGTAAGGCATTGATTACGCTGCCAGAAAATTCGCGCGTTATGCCGCCGGTTGTGATTGAAGATGAAACCGATATGCTGCTGGCAATCACCCAGGCCGGTCGCATGTTGATGTTCCCGGTAAGCGATTTGCCGCAATTGTCAAAAGGCAAAGGGAACAAGATTATCAATATCCCTTCAGCGGAAGCGGCGAAAGGTGAAGATGGCCTGGCGCAGCTCTACGTGTTGCCGCCACAAAGCACGCTGACTATCCACGTCGGTAAGCGCAAAATTAAACTGCGTCCTGAAGAGTTGCAGAAAGTGACCGGCGAGCGTGGCCGTCGCGGTACGCTAATGCGTGGTCTGCAGCGTATCGATCGCATTGACATTGACTCGCCTCGACGCGCCAGTCACGGCGACAGCGAAGAATAACGCTACCGTCCGGCTCTCCCTGTTTTAGCCCGGGGAGAGCCAACGTTAAAAATTCCCGTGAAACCGTTGTTTATTCGTGCGTTGCGATTAACAATACGCTTTTCCAGAGAGCCGCCCTTAACAAAGCCCTAACCTGATACTGCGTGATGAATCAGGTGACGTAAAATGCCAGGCTCTTAGGCCTCAGAGGTTGTTATGCTATATATTTTTCGTTTAATCATTACTGTTATTTACTGCGTTCTGGTCTGTATTTTCGGTTGCATATACTGTCTGTTCAGCCCACGAAATCCAAAACACGTCGCAACGTTCGGTCATATGTTTGGCCGCCTGGCTCCCCTTTATGGCCTGAAGGTTGAGTGCCGCATGCCGGCAGACGCGCAGAACTATGGTAATGCTATCTATATTTGTAATCATCAGAACAACTATGACATGGTTACCGCTGCGAATATTGTTCAGCCGCCGACGGTGACGGTAGGTAAAAAAAGCCTGTTGTGGATCCCATTCTTCGGGCTGCTGTACTGGTTAACCGGCAACCTGCTGATTGACAGAAACAACCGTACCAAAGCGCACAGCACCATTGCGGCGGTGGTGAATCATTTCAAAAAACGTCGTATTTCTATCTGGATGTTCCCGGAAGGAACGCGCAGCCGTGGTCGCGGTCTGCTGCCGTTTAAAACCGGCGCGTTTCATGCGGCGATTGCGGCGGGTGTCCCGGTTATTCCGGTGTGCGTTTCAACCACCTCGAATAAGATAAAACTCAACCGACTCAATAATGGTCTGGCGATTGTAGAGATGTTGCCGCCGGTAGATATTAGCCACTTTGGGAAAGATCAGGTTCGTGAACTGGCAGCGCATTGCCGTACGCTGATGGAACAAAAAATCGCAGAACTCGATAAAGAAGTTGCTGAGCGGGAAGCCGCCGGTAAGGTTTAATCCGCGCAATTCGGGTTTGTTACAGGAAAAGATTTCCTGCGTGTTAATCGCCAGTTTTTCATGGAGTTTATATGTCATTCAGTCGGCGTCAGTTCATTCAGGCATCGGGGATCGCACTGTGTGCAGGTGCTGTTCCGCTGAAGGCTAATGCTGCCGGTCAGCAACAACCGTTACCCGTACCTCCGCTGCTGGAGTCCCGTCGGGGGCAGCCGTTATTTATGACGCTGCAACGCGCCCACTGGTCCTTCACGCAAGGCACGCGCGCACCTGTCTGGGGGATTAACGGTCGCTACCTGGGACCGACGATCCGCGTCTGGAAAGGGGATGACGTCAAGCTTATCTACAGCAACCGTCTGACTGAAAATGTCTCGATGACTGTCGCTGGATTACAGGTGCCAGGCCCGCTGATGGGCGGCCCGGCGCGCATGATGTCCCCTAATGCAGACTGGGCACCAGTGCTGCCGATTCGTCAGAATGCCGCTACGCTGTGGTATCACGCCAATACGCCAAATCGTACTGCCCAGCAGGTTTATAACGGTCTTGCCGGAATGTGGCTGATTGAAGATGAAGTGAGTAAATCACTGTCTATTCCCAACCACTACGGCGTGGATGATTTTCCGATCATTATCCAGGACAAGCGTCTGGACAACTTTGGTACGCCGGAATATAGCGAACCCGGCAGCGGTGGTTTTGTCGGTGATACCCTGCTGGTCAACGGGGCGCAAAGCCCGTATGTCGAAGTCTCTCGCGGCTGGGTGCGTTTGCGTTTGCTGAACGCTTCAAACTCACGTCGTTACCAGTTGCAAATGAGCGATGGCCGCGCGCTGCATGTGATTTCCAGCGATCAGGGCTTTTTACCTGCGCCCGTTTCGGTGAAGCAGCTCTCGCTGGCGCCTGGCGAGCGCCGTGAGATCCTGGTGGATATGACTAACGGAAATGAGGTCTCTATCACCTGTGGTGAGGCGGCCAGCATTGTCGACAGGATCCGCGGATTCTTTGAGCCTTCCAGTATTCTCATCTCCACGCTGGTATTGACGCTGCGCCCGACCGGTCTCTTGCCGCTGGTGACCGACAGTCTGCCAATGCGCCTGCTGCCAACGGAAATCCTCAGTGGTTCACCGATTCGCAGCCGTGATATCAGTCTGGATGACGATCCCGGCATCAACGGTCAGCTGTGGGACGTCAACCGCATGGATATTACCGCTCAGCAGGGCTCCTGGGAGCGCTGGACGGTACGAGCGGATATGCCTCAGTCTTTCCATATCGAAGGCGTCTCGTTCCTGATCCGTAATGTGAATGGCGCAATGCCGTTCCCGGAAGACCGGGGCTGGAAAGATACCGTCTGGGTCGACGGCCAGGTTGAATTACTGGTCTACTACGGACAACCTTCCTGGGCTCATTTCCCGTTCTACTTTAACAGTCAGACGCTGGAAATGGCGGATCGTGGTTCGATCGGACAGATATTGGTGAACCCGGCGCCGTAATGCGCCGGAGTTTCCGTTACGCCCGCCAGAACATGCGCGAGAACAGGATCAGAATGGGGTAAATCTCCAGACGCCCCATGATCATGGCCGCGCACATCAGAAGTTTTGCCTCCTCGTTTAAAGTGCCAAACGTCGTTGCGGTGATGCCAAATCCCAGCCCCATGTTATTGATGCAGGCGGCAACGGTGGCGAATGAGGAGAAGAGATCGTAGCCCATCAGATTGAGCGCCCAGATAAAAAAGCTGGTAAATAAAACGTAGAGAAAGAAAAAGCTCCATACCGAACGCACTACTCGGTCGCTTACTACGTTATTGCCCACTTTGATATTCAGCAGGGCGCGAGGATGCGCGAGCTGGTGTAACTCCTGACGGCATTGCTTGAACATAATCAAAAAACGCAGCACCTTAATCCCCCCGCAGGTCGAGCCGACACAACCGCCGAAGAAACTGGCGCTGAGCAGCATGAATATCGTGTGCGAAGGCCACTGCGCATAATCCGCCGTCGACAGGCCATTATCTGTCAGCATCGAACTGGCCAGAAAAAAGGCATGCACCAGGCTGTCCGTTATCCCGTACATACCCGCCCGCCAGACCTGCCAGGTGGCGATCAGGGTGACAACCAGCGCAATAAGCAGAAAGAAACGCAGCTCGGCATTACGACGAAAGGGCTTAAAGGTACGTTTCACAATAGCTACGTACCAGAGGGTGAAGTTAAACGCAGACAGCAGTGAAAACAGTCCGGCGACTAACTCAATAGCGTGGCTGTTATAAAACCCGATGCTCTCGCTACGGGTGGAAAATCCGCCGAGAGAGACCGTCGACAGCCCGTGGCATAAGGCATCGAAAAACGACATCCCGGCAACCCAGTAGGCCAGAGTACAAATAAGGCCGAGAATGACGTAGGTCAGCCACAGCGTACGTGCGGTATCAGCAAGCCTTGGCGTGAGGCGTTCTTCTTTAAAGGGACCTGGCATTTCAGACTGATACAGCTTCATACCACCAATACCCAGCAGGGGTAATACCGCCACGGCAAGGACAATAACCCCCAGACCGCCAATAAAATTTAGCTGAGCCCGATAGTACAGATACGATTTCGGCAAGGCGCTGACGTCGTCAATCACCGTAGCGCCAGTGGTGGTTATCCCGGAAACCCCTTCGAACAGGGCATCGGCAAAGGAGAGATTTAAGCCATCGTCCATCCACATCGGCATGGCGCTGATAAACGAAAACAGCAGCCAGAACAGGACGATAATGACAAAGCCATCCCGGGTTCGTAGTTGAATACCTGCATGTTTGGTTGCCAGCCACGCTCCACCGCCGAGGGTAAAGAACGTCATAAATGTGCTGAAAAAGGCGAAAAAGCTCCGCTCTTTATTTAACAGAGCAATGCCCATCGGCGGCAGCATGGAGAAGCTGTAGAGAAGAACCAGAAATCCGCACAGGTGAACAACTACCCGTAACTGGGAAATATGCAGTGAATCGTTGAGTCGCAATGAAAAATCCCCCGCCGAAAAAGAGTTATCTCAGCTGGCCGGCATGGTGTTAATTATGAATGATAAAAATGGGCGTCGTAAAATTTAACAATTTAAATCACTTTCTACTTGTCCGACTCAGACTCCACTTCATTTCTTGCCGACATACAGCGTATAATCCCCGGCCTTTGATTATTTTTTTACCATTTTTGGAAGCACTATGAGCGCAATATCCCTGATCCAGCCGGACAGAGACCTTTTCTCCTGGCCGCAGTACTGGGCTGCCTGTTTTGGCCCGGCACCATTTTTGCCGATGTCACGCGACGAAATGGACCAACTTGGCTGGGATAGCTGCGACATCATTCTGGTTACCGGCGATGCATACGTCGATCATCCCAGCTTTGGCATGGCAATTTGCGGCCGTATGCTGGAAGCGCAGGGCTTTCGTGTTGGGATTATCGCCCAGCCGGAGTGGAACAACAAAGACGATTTTATGCGTTTGGGTAAACCGAACCTGTTCTTTGGTGTAACCGCAGGCAACATGGATTCGATGATCAACCGTTATACCGCCGATCGCCGACTGCGCCATGACGATGCTTATACGCCAGACAACGTGGCGGGCAAACGCCCGGACCGCGCGACGCTGGTCTATACCCAGCGCTGTAAGGAAGCATGGAAAGATGTGCCGGTTATTCTCGGCGGTATTGAGGCCAGCCTGCGCCGTACCGCGCACTACGACTACTGGTCTGATACCGTTCGTCGCTCCGTGCTGGTGGATTCAAAAGCCGACATGCTGATGTTCGGTAACGGCGAACGTCCGCTGGTGGAAGTGGCGCATCGTCTGGCGATGGGTGAAACTATCGATCAGATCCGCGACGTGCGTAACACCGCAATTATGGTTAAAGAAGCGCTGCCGGGCTGGAGTGGGGTGGATTCCACGCGTCTCGACACGCCGGGCAAAATTGACCCGATCCCGCATCCATACGGCGAGGATTTGCCGTGTGCCGACAACAAACCTGTCGCACCGAAAAAGCAGGAAGCGAAAGCGGTAACTGTACAGCCGCCGCGCCCGAAACCGTGGGAAAAAACCTACGTGCTGCTACCGTCCTTCGAAAAAGTGAAGGGCGATAAAGTGCTGTATGCACATGCGTCGCGCATCCTGCACCACGAAACCAACCCAGGCTGTGCGCGCGCGCTGATGCAGAAGCATGGCGATCGCTACATCTGGATCAACCCGCCAGCCATTCCGCTCTCTACCGAAGAAATGGACAGCGTCTTTGCGCTGCCGTACAAGCGCGTGCCGCATCCGGCGTATGGCGACAGCCGCATTCCGGCCTATGAGATGATCCGTTTCTCGATCAACATTATGCGTGGCTGTTTTGGCGGCTGCTCGTTCTGTTCGATCACCGAGCACGAAGGCCGCATTATCCAGAGCCGCTCTGAAGACTCGATCATCAATGAAATCGAAGCTATTCGCGACACCGTTCCGGGCTTTACCGGCGTGATTTCCGATCTCGGCGGCCCAACGGCGAACATGTATATGCTGCGCTGTAAGTCACCGCGTGCGGAGCAAACCTGCCGTCGTTTGTCATGCGTCTACCCGGATATCTGTCCGCATATGGATACCAACCACGAGCCGACGATTAACCTCTATCGCCGTGCGCGTGATTTGAAAGGCATTAAAAAGATCCTTATCGCTTCAGGTGTGCGCTATGACATCGCGGTTGAAGATCCGCGCTATATCAAAGAGCTGGCGACCCACCACGTGGGCGGCTATCTGAAGATTGCGCCAGAGCATACTGAAGAAGGCCCGCTGTCGAAGATGATGAAGCCGGGGATGGGCAGCTACGATCGCTTTAAGGAATTGTTCGACACCTACTCTAAACAGGCCGGTAAAGAGCAGTACCTGATCCCGTACTTTATTTCTGCGCATCCTGGGACGCGTGACGAGGATATGGTGAATCTGGCGCTGTGGCTGAAGCAACGTCGTTTCCGTCTGGATCAGGTGCAGAACTTCTATCCATCACCATTGGCGAACTCCACAACCATGTATTACACCGGGAAAAACCCGCTGGGTAAAATTGGTTACAAGAGTGAAGACGTGGTGGTGCCGAAAGGTGATAAACAGCGTCGTCTGCATAAAGCGCTGCTGCGTTACCACGACCCAGCCAACTGGCCGTTAATCCGCCAGGCGCTGGAAGATATGGGGAAAAAGCATCTGATCGGTGGTCGTCGCGAATGTCTGGTTCCGGCGCCTACGCTGGAAGAGATGCGCGAAGCGCGTCGCCAGAACCGTCATACCCGTCCGGCGTTGACCAAGCACACGCCTGTGGCGCATCAGCGCCAGACGCCCGCCGCCAACAAAAAACGTGGGAAAGTAGCTGGGCGCTAATCTGTCTTGCCCGGGAGTGAAATGTTTACCGGGCCTGAAAGACCGTCGGCCGGATAAGGTGCCATCTGGCAGAAGTGCTCAGTAATTATGCCTCACGAATTCTGGCCGCTAATGCGGCCAGTTTTGCATCATCCGCCCGTTCATGATCGTGTGACGACAGATATCCTTCATATTGCTCGAAAAATTGGTTCTGCTGCGATTCAATCGGCTTCCAGTGGGGCAGATCGCATGGGACTCAATTAGCTGTGCACGTGGTCTACGCCGAAATTCAAATCAGTAAAGGCCCGACGAGAGGTCGGGCAGGAGAGAAGGGGTTAACCGCCGAACTGGTCCGGGTCTGGTCCCAGACGTTTGCCCTGATCGAGCTTTGCGATTTCGCCTAATTCATCTTTATCCAGGCGGAAGTCCCAGACGTTAAAGTTTTCTGCGATACGCGCAGGGGTGACTGATTTCGGAATAACCACCAGGCCGCTATCCAGATGCCAGCGGATGACAATCTGCGCCGGTGATTTGCCATATTTCTCCGCGAGATCGCGGATAATCTTTTGATCAAAGACGTCTTTGCCGCCCTGCGCCAGCGGGCTCCAGGATTCGGTCTGGATTTTATGCGTTGCGTTCCAGGCGTGCAGTTGGCGCTGTTGCATAAGTGGGTGAAGTTCTATCTGGTTAATCACCGGAGGTACGCCGGTTTCATCCATCAGACGCTGGAGATGATTGATCTGAAAGTTACACACGCCGATGCTCTTAATCAGCCCTTCTTTTTGCAGATCGATCATGCTTTCCCACGCTTCAACGTAGTGGTCGATCGCCGGAACCGGCCAGTGCATCAGATAAAGATCGAGGTAATCGAGCTGGAGTTTCTCCATGCTTTCGAGCAAGGCTTCCCGAGGGCGTTTCTGGTCATCGTTCCACAGCTTGGTGGTGATGAATAACTCTTCCCGCGGTACGCCCGCATCGCGTATTGCTTTGCCGACACCTTCTTCGTTTTTGTACGCCGCAGCGGTATCAATTGAGCGATACCCCACTTCCAGCGCTTTGTGAATGGCAGTGATGACCTCTTCGTTACTTGCCTTCCAGACCCCCAGGCCCAGCTGCGGCATGACGTTACCATCCTGTAGTTTAATAATGGTTGGACCGGTCATAATTCCTCCCCTGAATTGAGTTTACCGAGGCAAGCCCCGGTAAGTTAGGTGTGACTTAAGTCTGGCCTATCCTCGTCATACTTCAAGCTGCATATGCGTTGGCTTTATTACGCGGCCCATCCATGAGCCTCGCCCTTTCAGGTCCGCTGCAAGCAGCGTTCAAATCTGCTCCCGGCAGGTTTGTCGTTTCACCCTCAGTCACTGACTTATGTAAGCTCCTGGGGATTCTCTCCTTTGCTGCCTTTATGCAACTCGAAATATTTAGAATAAAAATACCCAAAAATGAAAGGCGGAGGTGAAAAAACCTTAGCGGGCAGCTTCGTAAATCCGACGGCTGACCTCGAGCGTAATGTCCTGATGTTCGCCCAGTTTTGTACCGCCGTGCGCTTGCAGTTTTTCCAGTAGCGCTGGGATGGAGCTACCGTCCAGGCCGTAGTCAGACAGACGAGTCGGTACGCCCATTTGTTCGAAGAAAGCGCGGGTTGCGGCAATAGCGGCGTCGATGCGTTGGTCATCGGAACCTTCGGTGATATTCCAGATACGCTCTGCGTATTGCAGCAGTTTGGCACGTTTGGTATCGCGTTTTTCATTCCACAGCGCTGGCAGAACGATCGCCAATGTTTGAGCATGATCCAGACCGTGCATTGCGGTCAGTTCGTGGCCCAGCATATGCGTTGCCCAGTCCTGTGGTACGCCTGCGCCAATCAGACCGTTCAGCGCCTGGGTTGCCGCCCACATAACGTTCGCACGCACGTTGTAATTTTCCGGCTCCTGCAATGCTTTCGGGCCTTCTTCTACCAGCGTAAGCAGAATACCTTCAGCAAAGCGATCCTGAATTTTCCCGTCAACCGGATAAGTCACATACTGCTCAACGGTATGTACGAAGGCATCTACGACGCCGTTCGCAACCTGACGCGGCGGCAGGGTATAGGTGTAAACCGGATCCAGCACGGCAAATACCGGCTGCACAAATGGGGTCATAAAGGCCAGCTTATCGCCGGTGGTTTTACGCGAAATGACCGCGCCGGAGTTAGATTCAGAGCCGGTTGCTGGCAGGGTTAATACGGAGCCCATCGGGATAGCGCTTGTTACGTCGTTGCCGTGGGTTTCCAGAATGCGCCATGGATCGATGCCGTCAGCGTATTGTGCCGCAGCCGCGATGAATTTGGTGCCATCCAGCACCGAACCGCCGCCTACCGCCAGCAGGAACGTCACTTTCTCATCACGCACGATTTTTACCGCGTTCATCAGCGTTTCATAAGACGGGTTCGGCTCAATACCGCCAAACTCCAGCACGTCCAGGCCTTTCAGCGCATCCTGAACCTGTGCCAGGACACCGGTTTTTTTCACGCTACCGCCGCCATAGGTAACCAATACGCGAGCATCCTGAGGGATTTGATCGCGCAGCTCAGCAATCGCACCTTTACCAAACAGAATGCGGGTTGGGGTATGGAGATTAAAGTTGTTCATTGCTCGTTCCCTTATGTGGGTAAAAAAAGAGGGCAGGAGAGTGTCTGCCGGATGATGAACATTGTGGTCGTCAGCCGCGCTGCTCTCAATGCTCATTTCTGCCGATGTCTTGCCCATTTCTACAGACTGCTGGAGAAAACGGATAAATCTGCGCATTATGTCAGGGTTGCAAACCGATGATGAAATGGTGCTCTATGAACCGTGATGAGATCTGCCTTCTGCTGACAGATAAAATTAAGCAGCTGAAAAACAATGAAAATAAACTCAGCGAACTGCTGCCAGATGTCCGCCTGCTGCACGGCACTGAGCCGGCAGCGCGTACACCGGTAATGTATCAGCCAGGAATCATATTTCTCTTTTCGGGACATAAAATTGGTTATATCAATGAACGTGTATTTCGTTATGACGCCAACGAATACCTGTTGCTAACCGTACCGCTACCCTTTGAATGCGAAACGTATGCAACGCCGGAGGTTCCCCTGGCCGGTATCTACCTGAATGTCGATATTCTGCAATTGCAGGAGCTGTTGATGGACATTGGGGAAGATGAGCTGTTCCAGCCCGCCATGGCGGCCAGCGGGATCAACTCCGCGACGCTTTCTGACGAAATACTGTGCGCCGCTGAGCGCCTGCTGGATGTGATGGAGCGACCGCTGGATGCGCGTATTCTGGGGAAACAGATTATTCGCGAGATCCTCTACCATGTGCTGACCGGGCCGCGCGGCGGCGCATTACTGGCGCTGGTCAGTCGCCAGACGCATTTCAGTTTGATAAGCCGGGTGCTGAAGCGCATTGAAACCAAATACACCGAAAATCTCAATGTCGAACAGCTGGCGGCAGAAGCGAACATGAGCGTGTCGGCGTTTCATCATAATTTTAAAGCGGTGACCAGCACGTCGCCGCTGCAATACCTGAAGAGCTATCGTCTGCATAAAGCACGGATGATGATGATCCACGACGGGATGAAGGCCAGTGCGGCTGCCATGCGCGTCGGCTATGAGAGCGCATCGCAATTCAGTCGGGAATTCAAACGTTTCTTTGGCGTAACGCCGGGGGAGGATGCAGCCAGAATTCGAATGATGCAGGGGAGTTAAACTTGCTCAGCGCTGGCCTGATAAGCGAAACGTCATCAGGCGAAAATGCCGGGGGAACCCCGGCCTACGGTTAATACTCAGGCGCTACAGTATTTTTTTTTAATCACGACAAACAGGGTACCCAACAGACCCGCGGTTAACAGGGCAATCGGCAGGATCATTAAAAAGGTCATCACCTGATCTTCATGGCGTTTGACGAACGGGATCATGCTCAGCGCATAGCCAAAGCCGGTGACGACGGTGACCCACAGCAGACCGCTCAGCCAGTTAAAAAACTGGAACCGACGGTTTGGCAGGCCCGAAATTCCCGCCATTGTTGGCAGCAAGGTACGAACGAATGCCAGGAAACGCCCAGCCAGCAGTGCCATCAGCCCGTGTTGGTCAAACATGCAGGTAGCGCGCTGATGATATTTATCAGGTAATTGCGCCAGCCAGCCTTTTACCGTCCGCGTGTTGCCCAGCCAGCGTCCCTGAATGTAGCTCAGCCAGCAGCCCAGACTGGCTGCGGCAGTCAGAATAGCTATGGTAGGTATAAAACTCATCACGTCCTGAGCGATCAGCGCCCCTGCCAGCAATAACAGGCTGTCTCCGGGTAAAAAGGAGGCAGGCAGCAGGCCATTTTCTAAAAACAGTGTGGCGAACATTACGAAGTACACCACGCTCACAACGTGCGGATCCGCCAACGCGGCAAAATCGTGTTGCCAAAGCGCGGAGACAATATCTTGAATGACTACCATGGACTTTCCTGTGGAACAGCGTTTATGTGTGGATTGTACTCCTGAATTGTCCGGGATGCCTTGATCCCGGACGCAACAATTGCAGACTTTTCCACCAGAAGTGTCTGCATATATGTCCATCTATGGCAATTTTACTCGATTCGGGCAAATCCTGCGGCCAAATCGGCAATCAGATCGTCAACATTCTCTAAACCGATATGCAAACGGATGAGCGTTCCACTGAAGTCCACCTCGCCTTGCGGACGGATTGCCGCAATGTGTTCCGGCTGATTAGCGAGAATCAGCGACTCAAAACCGCCCCAGGAGTAGGCCATGCTGAACAGGCTGAAGTGGTCCAGATACGCGGCCAGCTCTTCATGATTTAGTTTCTTATTCAATACAAATGAGAACAGTCCGCTGCTGCCGGTGAAATCACGCTTCCAGAATTCGTGGCCTTTACTGCCGGGCAGCGCGGGGTGGTTCACGCGGGCGACCTGCGGATGGCTGGCCAGCCACTCGGCGACCTTTAAGCTGCTTTCATGATGTTGGCGCAGGCGAACGCTTAGCGTACGCAGTCCGCGGCTGGTCATATAGGCGGTATCGGCGTCCAGCATTTGCCCCATCAGATAGGCATTTTCGCGCAGTTGATCCCAGCAACGGGCATTAGCTACCGCAGTGCCGACCATGGCGTCGGAATGGCCAATCAGATATTTGGTACCAGCCTGAATAGAAATGTCGATGCCAAAATCCAGCGCTTTGAACAGCACCCCGGCAGCCCAGGTGTTATCAATTATGATGATCGCATCCGGCGCGACGCTTCTGACGGCGGCAACAATAGCAGGGACATCATGTACTTCCATGGTGACAGAGCCGGGAGATTCCAGAAATACGACTTTAGTGTTCGGCTGTATGTGCTTCACAATATCGGCACCAACCAGCGGATCGAACCATCCGGTGGACACGCCGAGTTTGCCGAGAATTTTGGTGCAGAAATCCTGGCTGGGTTCATAGGCGGTGTTGGTCATCAGCACATGATCCCCTTGTTCCACAAAGGCGAGGATGGTGTTGGCAACGGCCGCCGCGCCGCAGGGGAACAACGCGCAACCCGCGCCGCCTTCCAGTTCACACATTGCCTCCTGCAGGGAAAAATGCGTCAGGGTTCCGCGACGTCCATAGAAAAGCGCACCGTTAGCACGGTTGTGCGTAGCCTGCTTTTTGGCCTCTACGGTGTCAAACACTAGCGAAGAAGCGCGCTGGATCACGCTATTTACCGCGCCCAGCGTGTACTTTTTACTGCGTCCTGCGTGAACGAGTTTGGTTTCAAGTTGCTTATCTGCCATGTCGTCTTACCTGTTTTTATACGTCTGGATGTCTAAACTACCATGAATCAAAGATGACGCATCCTGCAGAACGGTCATACAGTAGAAAATAATCTCAAAATGCTTCTGGTGACTTTTTTACTGCGTAAGCGCAAGGAAAAGAAACCAAAGGTGCGGCAATATGTAAATAGTAATGAGAACGACTATCAATTCGACGTCGTTTTGATATCATTACGCTCAGATTTTGTGATTTGCGTCCTGGAGATACAGAGTGGGTAATAATTTGATGCAGACGGATCTTTCCGTCTGGGGTATGTATCAGCACGCCGATATCGTGGTTAAGTGCGTGATGATTGGGCTGATTTTGGCATCAGTGGTCACCTGGGCTATCTTCTTTAGTAAGAGCCTTGAGTTCTTTACTCAGAAACGCCGCCTTAAGCGTGAACAGCAATTGCTGGCGGACGCCCGCTCTTTAGACCAGGCAAATGAGATTGCTGCAGGATTTGATGGCAAAAGCCTGGGCGCACAGTTGATTTACGAAGCGCAGAACGAACTGGAATTGTCAGAAGGCAGCGACGACAACGAAGGTATTAAAGAGCGTACCGGCTTCCGTCTGGAGCGTCGTGTGGCGGCGGTAGGTCGTCATATGGGACGTGGTAACGGCTACCTGGCCACCATCGGGGCTATCTCTCCATTTGTGGGTCTGTTCGGTACCGTATGGGGCATCATGAATAGCTTCATCGGGATTGCACAAACCCAAACGACCAACCTGGCCGTTGTTGCGCCGGGTATCGCAGAAGCACTGTTAGCGACGGCGATCGGTCTGGTCGCGGCAATTCCTGCGGTCGTTATCTACAACATTTTCGCACGTCAGATTGGCAGCTATAAAGCGATGCTGGGCGATGTCGCGGCACAGGTGCTGTTGCTGCAAAGTCGCGATCTGGACCTGAACGCTAGCGCTTCTGCCCATCCGGTACGTGCAGCGCAGAAATTACGTGTAGGATAATGTTCCATGGCAATGAGCTTTAATGAAAACCTGGACGATAACGGTGAAATGCATGAAATCAACGTGACACCGTTTATCGATGTTATGTTGGTTTTATTGATCATCTTTATGGTGGCCGCACCGTTGGCAACGGTGGATGTGAAGGTGAATCTCCCGGCTTCCACCAGCACGCCGCAGCCGCGTCCGGAAAAACCGGTTTACCTGTCTGTTAAAGCCGATAAGAGTATGTTTATTGGCAACAATCAGGTGACGGATGACACCATGATTAGCGAATTAAATACGCTGACCGATGGGAAGAAAGACACCACGATTTTCTTCCGTGCGGATAAAACCGTCGATTATGAAACCATGATGAAAGTTATGGATACGCTGCATCAGGCGGGTTTCCTGAAGATTGGTCTGGTCGGTGAAGAGACCGTGAAAGCGAAGTAATCCTGATTGCCGGGTAATGGTTGTTGCCTTACCCGGCCTTCCTCTCCTGATTCAGCTCTCCCCAGACGCCCTTATCTGTCCTCTTCCAGTGCGACTGCCGTTATCCTGGTGGGTTCGTAGTTCCCTTCAGACAGTTTACGCGTCAGGCGTAAGGTGGCTGTTTCTCGCTTGAGTATATGCTGGTATGTGCTCTCCAGCCGGGCCATGATTTTGTCCCGTAGTTCTGGTTGCTGCTCCATAATGGCTTCAATCGCGGCGCCATAGATCTCTTCTTTAGCCTGTAGCGCATAAATTTCGCGACGATTTTGCCATTTCATCCGCACCAGCGCGGCGGGAATAGAGACCATCTCCTGGGCAACGCTTTCCAACGTCGCATTTTTATTGGCAATCAATACGGCTAAATTTTGCTTTAAGACAAACTCATCGCTTTTATGGTCATCTAAAGCCAAATAAACATTATTATCCTCAACATCTTTCATTTTATTTCTCTTCCAGAGAATAAAAAATAGGATCGCTGGTCTCACGCGTAATTAAATTAAGCCAAATTTTATTGCCCTGTTCATTTACGCTGGCTGTTTTTGTCGATAAAATTTTACTTAATTCTTGAGCGTTAATGTCGCCTTCCGCTTGTAGTGAATTGAGCAGGCGAGTGAAGGACTCAATTTTTGCGGCACGAAACAGGCGCTCTTTTAAATGGCGATCGCACTCTTCAAATAACATATTGCGCGCCTGGCCGTTAGCTGTAGAGCTAATCAAAATTTCGGGGTCGTAATCGCTTAATGTTCTCTTTCCCTGAGTCAAATTTTCACTATTATCTGTGGGACTGGTATTAGTAGATGAGCTGGATAAGTGAAAACGCGAGGGAACAAGATGCTCGGGAAGCATGTTGAAATATCCTTTGATGCCAATGATATGTTGTTCTAAATAAACCAGGCTGCGTTGACAATAGCATGGCGTAATTTTAAAATCAAAAAAAATGGAGCCAGTATATGAACAGTATATTTTATTCTGTTATTACCCTGCTATTGCTTACCTGCGGGGTACTTTTGTTGATGCGCAGTGCAAATAAAAACCGATATGCAGAAAATGGGCACTCTAAAAACCAGCCGGAAATGCTGAGTAAAGAAGAGGGGGAAGATCATTTTTCGGTACTGATGAATTCGATTACCCCAGTATGGTATTGGCGCGTTAATCACGAATATATCGATTTTATCCACTCAACGATCAAGCGGATGACAATGGTGGAGCTAAATGAGACGCCAGGGCTATTTGATGCACAGCGGCGTTGTAGCGATCTCAACTCTGCGGTGTATAAATATTACGACAATATAAAAAAGCGCTGTCTGAGCGGTGAGAAAGTCCCGCATGCCGATCTGGATGTGCTTAACTTACGCCAGTGCTTCAGGGAGTTCAGTCTGGAGGCTTATCCTGCGCTTGTCGCGCTGGTGTGGCCGGAATTTCAACGTCCAGAGATCAAAGCGGAAGAGGTGTGAAGGGATTGGCTGGCCCTGTTACGTGCCGGGGAGGCTAACGCCGCTTCCCGGCACAGGGTTACAAACGGCTATTTGTCAGATGAGGCCTGCCACAGGTTCAGCTTACCATCCGCGACATGCTTATCGATCTGCGCCAGTTCTTCGGCGCTGAACGTCAGGTTAGCCAATGACTGAACGTTCTCCTCCAGTTGCTCCGGTCGGCTGGCGCCAATTAATACCGACGTTACCCGATTGTCTTTCAGCAGCCAGCTTAAGGCCATTTGCGCCATCGACTGTCCGCGCTGTTGCGCCATTTCATTGAGCAAACGCAGGCTGTTAAGGTTTTCTTCCGTCAGCATATTTTCCGTCAGCCCACGAACTTTTTTCCCTTCACGCTGCATGCGTGAACCTTCCGGAATGCCGTTGAGGTATTTCCCCGTCAGCAGCCCCTGGGCCAGCGGCGTAAATGCGATGCAGCCCATGCCGTTGGATTCCAGCGTATCCAGCAGACCGCTGCTGTCTACCCAACGGTTAAGCAGGTTGTAAGAAGGCTGGTGGATCAGCAGCGGAATTTTCCATTCCCGCATCAGCTCGGCCATTTTCTGCGTACGCTCCGGGGAATAGGATGAGATGCCGACATACAGCGCTTTACCGCTTTGCACCGCATGGGCCAGCGCTGAGGCGGTCTCTTCCATTGGCGTATTTTCGTCAACGCGGTGCGAGTAGAAGATATCGACATAGTCGAGGCCCATGCGTTTCAGGCTCTGGTCGAGGCTGGCGAGCAGGTATTTGCGCGAACCGCCAGAACCGTATGGGCCTGGCCACATGTCATAGCCTGCTTTGGTGGAGATGATCAGTTCATCACGATAGTGTGCAAAATCCTCGCGCAGTAATCGGCCAAAATTCTCTTCTGCGCTGCCCGGAGGCGGCCCGTAGTTATTGGCTAAATCAAAATGCGTGATGCCTAAATCAAATGCTTTACGCAGCAGAGCGCGCTGTGAATCCAGCGCCTGAACGTGCCCAAAACTGTGCCACAAACCCAGCGATAGTGCGGGTAAACGTAAACCGCTGCGCCCGCAGTAGCGATAGAGCATCTGCTCGTAACGTTCAGGATTGGCAAACCAGTCCATGAGATCTCCTTAGTGCAGGTGAATTTCGAAACAACGTTTCTATTCTAGCGGGTTCATGATGAATATCCCGTTCACCAGGTCACACTGGAATGAAAAACTGGGCAAAAACAGACCACTGTGCTTTGCTTAAAAAAACATCGATCCGGAGTGCTGCCATGTCGCGTCTAACTGCCAAAGACTTTCCGCAAGAATTGCTCGACTACTATGACTATTACGCTCATGGCAAAATAACGAAACGCGAGTTTCTCAATCTTGCTGCGAAATATGCAGTCGGTGGTATGACGGCGCTGGCATTATTCAATGTGTTGAAACCCAATTATGCCCTCGCAACGCAGGTGGAGTTCACCGATCCTGATATCCTGGCGGAATACATGACTTACCCTTCACCTGAAGGGCATGGTGATGTGCGTGGGTATCTGGTCAAACCTGCGAAAGCGACGGGGAAAGTTCCGGCGGTAGTGGTGGTGCATGAGAATCGTGGGCTGAATCCGTATATTGAGGATGTGGCACGGCGGGTGGCAAAGGCGGGCTATATTGCGCTCGCGCCTGATGGCTTAAGTTCAGTAGGGGGCTATCCTGGCAATGATGATAAAGGTCGGGAGTTGCAGCAGCAGGTTGACCCGGTAAAGCTGATGAACGACTTTTTTGCCGCCATTGAATTTATGCAGCGTTATTCAGGCGCGACGGGAAAGGTGGGTATCACCGGATTTTGCTACGGTGGCGGCGTATCGAATGCCGCAGCCGTTGCTTTTCCTGAACTGGCCTGCGCAGTGCCTTTTTATGGGCGTCAGGTTCCTGCATCAGATGTCCCTAAAATAAAAGCGCCTTTATTACTGCACTATGCGCAATTAGATACCCGAATTAATGAGGGATGGCCCGCCTATGAAGCGGCGCTCAAAGCCAATAAGAAAGTCTATGAGGCATATATCTATCCCGGCGTTAATCATGGTTTTCATAATGACTCCACACCGCGTTATGATAATGCTGCCGCTGATTTGGCCTGGGAGCGTACTCTTGCATGGTTTAACAAATATTTACGATAGAAAACAAGGGATTATTTAATGCTTCAGGTTAATTATCTGAATAATAATGCTAGCTAATTTCATTAGCATTCATGTTGATATAGTGTAAATAATATTGGATGCACTTAAGAAAGTAAAAAAATAAAGAATGCATTATATCTTCTCTGTTGCCTGCCGATAACAAGGATAAGTATCGCCTGATGGCGAATTCCTCATCAACGGCAAGGAAATTATTATGCGTTTGCTGAAAAACTTCACTATTCGTATTGTCATGTTGGCAATACTGGGACTTTTTTGCCTGCTCTGGTCGGGCGTGGGTTTATTCAGTCTTCATTCTTTATCAAAAATATCTGAAGGCAATGATATTGACCGTCATCTTGTCCATCAGATGACGGTCCTCAGTCAGGGGAACGATCAGTATTTTCGCTTCGTAACGCGCTTAAGTCGCGCCATGGATGTCAAAATGAGCGGCGGAACGCCTGATTTTGCACCAGCGCAGCAGTCCCTGGAGAATATGAGCAAAAAACTCCAGGAGATGAAAACGTTGTCTCCGGGGCCTATGGATCCGGACGTTGCCGCGGCGGTACTGACGAAGTGGCAGGCGCTGCTGGATAACGGGGTGATTCCGCAAATGCAACTGGCGCAGCAGGGCACGCTTACGGCCTTTGCGGAGCATGCCAGCACCGTTACGCCAGCGCTAAGCCGTGAATTTGGCGCCAGTGCCGAACGTTTTAACGCCACGGCAGGTGAGCGGCTTGATACCACGCGTGTCATGGTCGATGGCAAAACGTCTATCATCCGGACGCTAATTATTACCGCCGTGATCCTCGGTATTGCTCTCCTGTTCTTCACAGATCGTTACCTCGTCGCCATGATGGTGAAACCCCTGGGACGTATCCGCCAGCAGTTCCAGCAGATTGCTCAGGGCGATCTCAGCCATCCAATCGAAGATTTTGGCCGTAACTGCGTGGGCCAACTGGTGCCGTTATTGTGCGCGATGCAGGACAGCCTGCGCGAAGCCGTCAGTACAATTCGCTCAGGTAGTGACAACATCTGGCGAGGGGCTACGGAAATTTCCACCGGCAATAACGATCTCTCATCGCGTACTGAGGAGCAGGCTGCGGCGCTGGAAGAGACCGCTGCCAGCATGGAGCAACTGACCGCAACGGTAAAACTGAACGCCGAAAACGCGCGTGAAGCCAGCCAGCTTGCCGATACGGCGACAGAGACGGCAGGTAAAGGGAGCAGCCTGGTTTCAGAAGTGGTTGAGACGATGGACGGCATTGCCGCCAGCTCTAAACAGATCGCGGAAATTACGTCGGTTATTAATAGCATTGCCTTCCAGACCAATATTCTGGCGCTGAACGCGGCAGTTGAAGCTGCCAGAGCAGGTGAGCAGGGGCGTGGTTTTGCCGTTGTTGCCGGTGAGGTGCGTAACCTTGCCAGCCGTAGCGCCGGGGCGGCGAAAGAGATTGAGACGCTGATTGGCGAATCGTCGCGTCGCGTCGATCAGGGCGCTCGACTGGTTAAAGAGACGGGATTAACCATGGAGGCGATTCTGCGCGGAGCCACCGAAGTGACCGTTATCATGAAGCAAATTGCTTCTGCCTCAGAAGAACAGAATAAGGGCATTTCGCAGGTGAGCGTGGCGATCACGCAGATGGACAGCGTAACGCAACAGAACGCCGCGCTGGTAGAGCAAGTTTCCGCCGCAGCTGTGGCGCTTGAACGGCAAACGGAAGAGCTGCAACGCTCGGTACAACAGTTCCGTCTTTCAGCAAACGATGTGCAGTACGCCGCCGCCAGTACCGCTTCCCCTTCAGTAGACAGCAAAACGTCTGCGGCCGCTAAAAAGGATGAATGGGTGTCCTTTTAAGCGGGCATAAAAAAGTACGTGATACCTCTGGTCTTTGCTTAAAAAATCGCTATATAATTTATTATATAGCGATTGGAGATTATGCATGGACAACCATTTTGGAAAAGGCTTGATGGCCGGATTAAACGCGTCAAGTGCGGATAGCGCACGCACGGCGGCCAATTTTTGTGCTGATTATAAACGCGGTTTTGTGCTGGGGTTTTCTCATCGAATGTTTGAAAAAACGGGCGATCGACAGCTCAGCGCGTGGGAAGCGGGGATCCTCACGCGTCGCTATGGGCTGGATAAAGAGATGGTTATGGATTTCTTTAAAGAGAACCAGTCCAGTACAACAATTCGTTTTTTCATGGCTGGCTATCGTCTCGAAGCTTGATCCGAAAGGGGTATTATCTTGCTTTAATTAATTACACTATTGACCTACGCATTCGTTTTGTTGCTCCGCCGAAGTATTATAATGCACATAACCATATAAAAAGTGTGGTAAATGGCGCGCCGATCGCAATATGCAACATGCGAAAGGTGCAAAATAAAAGCCAGGTCTTCGCAACGGAATAACTATAAAATGACTGGAGATAACTCTCTCATCAATTCGAACGGCATCAATCGCCGTGATTTCATGAAGCTTTGTGCAGCACTGGCCGCTACCATGGGGCTCAGTAGCAAAGCCGCCGCAGAAATGGCCGAATCAGTTTCTCGTCCTCAGCGTCCACCGGTTATCTGGATTGGTGCGCAGGAGTGTACGGGTTGTACTGAATCGCTACTTCGCGCGACACACCCTACAGTGGAAAACCTCGTTCTGGAGACAATCTCTCTGGAATACCATGAGGTACTCTCTGCCGCCTTCGGCCACCAGGTCGAAGAGAATAAACATAACGCTCTGGAGAAGTACAAAGGGCAATATGTTTTGGTTGTAGATGGTTCTATCCCACTGAAAGACAATGGTATTTACTGCATGGTTGCCGGTGAGCCGATCGTAGATCACATCCGCCGGGCCGCAGAAGGCGCTGCCGCTATCATTGCCATCGGCTCTTGTGCCGCGTGGGGTGGTGTTGCTGCTGCTGGCGTTAACCCAACGGGTGCCGTCGGCTTGCAGGAAGTTCTGCCAGGCAAAACCATCATCAACATCCCCGGCTGTCCTCCGAACCCGCACAACTTCCTTGCAACGGTCGCGCATATCATCACTTACGGTAAGCCGCCGAAGCTGGATACCAAAAACCGTCCTACATTTGCCTATGGTCGTTTGATTCACGAACACTGCGAACGTCGCCCGCACTTCGATGCAGGTCGTTTTGCTAAAGAGTTTGGCGATGAAGGTCACCGTGAAGGATGGTGCCTCTACCATCTGGGCTGTAAAGGACCAGAAACCTACGGCAACTGCTCAACGCTGCAATTCTGCGATGTTGGCGGCGTGTGGCCGGTGGCTATCGGTCACCCTTGCTACGGCTGTAACGAAGAAGGTGTCGGTTTCCATAAAGGTATTCACCAGCTTGCTCATGTGGAAAACCAAACACCGCGTTCCGAGAAACCTGACGTCAATATGAAAGAAGGCGGCAATATTTCTGCCGGGGCGATTGGGCTGCTTGGTGGCGTAGTAGGACTGGTTGCCGGTGTCAGCGTGATGGCGGTTCGTGAACTGGGGCGTCAGCAGAAGAAAGATAACGCTGACTCACGGGGAGAATAACCGTGAACAGACGTAACTTTATTAAAGCAGCCTCCAGCGGGGCATTGCTGTTGGGCGCTGCGCCGTCCATCAGCCATGCGGCTGCAGAAAACCGTCCGCCGATCCCTGGTTCTCTTGGGATGCTCTATGACTCGACGCTGTGCGTAGGCTGCCAGGCCTGTGTCACCAAGTGTCAGGATATCAACTTCCCGGCGCGTAACCCGGAAGGCGAGCAGACCTGGTCGAACAACGACAAACTGTCACCGTATACCAATAACATCATCCAGGTGTGGCGTAGCGGAACAGGCGTCAACAAAGACCAGGAAGAAAACGGCTACGCATACATTAAGAAGCAGTGCATGCACTGTGTCGATCCGAACTGCGTCTCCGTTTGCCCGGTCTCCGCGCTGAAGAAAGATCCGAAAACCGGCATCGTCCACTATGACAAAGATGTTTGCACGGGCTGTCGTTACTGCATGGTCGCCTGCCCGTA
The DNA here is from genome assembly GCF_013797615.1 of Citrobacter sp. RHBSTW-00017. Taxonomy (NCBI): domain Bacteria; kingdom Pseudomonadati; phylum Pseudomonadota; class Gammaproteobacteria; order Enterobacterales; family Enterobacteriaceae; genus Citrobacter; species Citrobacter sp. RHBSTW-00017. The sequence continues at coordinate 825,259 of NZ_CP056899.1, forward strand.
CAATGTGCCTAAGTATGACTACAACAACCCGTTTGGTGCGCTTCACAAATGTGAACTGTGTAACCAGAAAGGTGTTGAGCGTCTGGATAAAGGCGGTTTACCGGGTTGTGTTGAAGTGTGCCCTGCCGGTGCGGTGATTTTTGGTACGCGTGAAGAGCTGATGGCTGAGGCGAAAAAACGTCTCGCGCTGAAGCCTGGCAGCGAATACCACTATCCGCGTCAGACGGTGAAAGCAGGCGATACCTATCTGCATACGGTACCGAAGTATTACCCCCATCTGTACGGCGAGAAAGAGGGTGGTGGTACACAGGTTATGGTACTGACGGGCGTTCCTTACGAGGATTTGGATCTGCCGAAACTGGATGATCTTTCAACCGGTGCGCGTTCCGAACATGTTCAACATTCCTTGTACAAGGGCATGATATTACCCCTGGCTGCGCTGGCGGGCTTAACCGTGCTGGTTCGTCGTAACACGAAAAACGACCATCACGATGGAGGAGACGATCATGAGTCATGATCCTAAACCGCTGGGCGGAAAAATAATCAGCAAACCGGTCATTATTTTTGGGCCGCTTATCGTCCTGTGTATGCTCCTGATCGTGAAACGTCTGGTCTTCGGATTGGGCTCAGTCTCCGATCTGAACGGCGGTTTCCCATGGGGTGTATGGATCGCGTTTGACCTGCTGATTGGTACCGGCTTCGCGTGCGGTGGCTGGGCTCTGGCGTGGGCGGTGTATGTTTTCAACAGAGGACAATACCATCCACTGGTACGTCCGGCGCTGTTGGCGAGCCTGTTTGGCTACTCGCTGGGTGGTCTGTCGATCACCATTGACGTCGGTCGTTACTGGAACCTGCCGTATTTCTACATTCCGGGCCACTTCAACGTGAACTCGGTACTGTTCGAAACGGCGGTCTGCATGACCATCTATATCGGCATCATGGCGCTGGAATTTGCTCCGGCTCTGTTTGAACGTCTGGGGTGGAAAGTCTCTCTCAAACGTTTGAATAAAGTGATGTTCTTTATTATTGCCCTTGGCGCTCTGCTGCCAACTATGCACCAGTCTTCAATGGGTTCATTGATGATTTCTGCGGGCTATAAAGTGCATCCGCTATGGCAAGCTTATGAAATGTTGCCGCTTTTCTCCGTATTAACCGCTTTTATTATGGGCTTCTCGATCGTCATCTTTGAAGGCTCGTTGGTACAAGCCGGGCTGAAAGGTAATGGTCCGGACGAGAAAAGTTTGTTCATCAAGCTGACGAATACCATCAGTGTGCTGTTGGCGATTTTCGTGGTCCTGCGCTTTGGCGAACTGATCTATCGCGACAAGCTGTCCTATGCGTTCTCAGGCGATCTTTACTCCCTGATGTTCTGGATTGAAGTCGTGCTGATGGTCTTCCCGCTGGTGGTGCTGCGCGTCACTAAGCTGCGTAACGACTCGCGCATGCTGTATCTGTCTGCGCTGAGCGCATTGCTGGGTTGTGCGACATGGCGTCTGTCCTATTCGCTGGTCGCGTTCAATCCTGGTGGTGGCTACCACTACTTCCCGACCTGGGAAGAACTGTTGATTTCTATTGGTTTTGTGGCTATTGAGATTTGTGCATACATCGTACTCATTCGTCTACTGCCGATACTTCCTCCTTTAAAACAAAACGATCAAAATCGTCATGAGGCGAGCAAAGCATGAGCCAGAGAATTACTATTGATCCGGTAACCCGTATTGAGGGTCATTTACGCATCGACTGCGAAATCGAAAATGGCGTGGTATCTAAAGCATGGGCTTCCGGTACCATGTGGCGCGGCATGGAAGAGATCGTGAAAAACCGCGATCCGCGCGATGCCTGGATGATTGTGCAGCGTATCTGTGGCGTTTGTACTACCACTCACGCTATCTCTTCCGTTCGTGCAGCAGAAAGCGCGCTGAATATTGATGTTCCGGTGAACGCACAGTATATCCGTAACATCATTCTGGCCGCGCACACCACGCATGACCACATTGTTCACTTCTATCAGCTCTCTGCGCTGGACTGGGTGGATATCACCTCTGCACTGAAAGCAGATCCAGCGAAAGCGTCTGCCATGCTGAACGGCGTGTCCTCCTGGCACCTGAACAGCGCAGAAGAGTTCACTAAGGTTCAGAACAAGATCAAAGACCTTGTTGCCAGCGGTCAGTTAGGCATTTTTGCCAACGGTTGCTGGGGTCACCCGGCGATGCAGCTGCCGCCAGAAGTGAACCTGATTGCGGTCGCTCACTACCTGCAGGCGCTGGAATGCCAGCGTGATGCTAACCGTGTTGTGGCGCTGTTGGGCGGTAAAACGCCGCACATTCAGAACCTGGCGGTAGGCGGGGTTGCTAACCCAATTAACCTCGACGGCCTTGGCGTGCTGAACCTTGAGCGCCTGATGTATATCAAGTCCTTTATCGATAAGCTGAGCGACTTCGTTGAGCAGGTTTACAAGGTTGATACCGCAGTTATTGCTGCGTTCTACCCTGAGTGGCTGGAACGTGGTCAAGGTGCGGTTAACTATCTGAGCGCACCGGAATTCCCGACTGACGGTAAAAACGGCAGCTTCCTGTTCCCGGGTGGTTACATCACCAATGAAGATCTGTCGACCTATCGTCCGATCACCTCTCACTCCGATGAGTACCTGATCAAAGGGATTCAGGAGAGTGCGAAACACGCGTGGTACAAAGACGAAGCGCCGCAGGCTCCGTGGGAAGGCACAACGGTTCCTGATTACACTGGTTGGTCAGATGACGGCAAGTACTCCTGGGTTAAAGCACCGACCTTCTACGGTAAAACGGTTGAAGTGGGTCCGCTGGCCAACATGCTGTGTAAACTGGCGGCCAAACGCGAGTCTACCCATGCCAAGCTGAATGAAATCATCGCGATTTACACCAAGCTGACCGGTAAAACTATCGAAGTGTCACAGCTGCACTCTACGTTGGGCCGTATTATTGGCCGTACCGTTCACTGCTGTGAACTGCAGAACGTTCTGCAGGATCAGTACAACGCGCTGATTGTGAACATCGGCAAAGGCGACCACACCACCTTCGTGAAACCGGATATCCCGGCAACGGGTGAATTTAAAGGTGTCGGTTTCCTCGAAGCGCCGCGCGGTATGCTGTCTCACTGGATGGTGATCAAAGATGGCATTATCAGCAACTACCAGGCGGTTGTACCGTCAACCTGGAACTCTGGCCCACGTAACTTTAATGATGAAGTGGGACCGTATGAGCGCTCGCTGGTAGGTACGCCGATTGCCGATCCAAACAAACCGCTGGAAGTGGTTCGTACCATTCACTCCTTCGACCCTTGTATGTCATGTGCGGTGCATGTGGTGGACGTTGATGGGAACGAAGTGGTCTCAGTTAAGGTTCTGTAATGCGGATATTAGTCTTAGGGGTCGGCAATATTTTGCTGACCGACGAAGCCATCGGGGTACGTATCGTTGAGGCATTAGAACAACGGTACGTCCTGCCAGACTTTGTTGATGTTCTGGACGGTGGTACGGCTGGGATGGAGCTTCTCGGTGATATGGCGAACAGAGATCATCTGATCATTGCTGACGCCATTGTGTCGAAGAAAAACACGCCAGGAACGATGATGGTCCTGCGGGATGAAGAGATCCCGGCGCTGTTTACCAACAAAATCTCACCGCACCAGCTTGGTCTGGCCGACGTATTGTCGGCCCTGCGTTTCACCGGCGAGTTTCCGAAAAAGCTGACGTTAGTCGGTGTTATTCCGGAATCGCTGGAGCCGCATATCGGACTAACGCCAACGGTTGAAGCGATGATTGAACCTGCGCTTGAGCAGGTTCTTGCCGCGCTTCGCGAATCAGGTGTTGAAGCGATCCCGCGGGAGGCGGCTCATGTCTGAGGAGTTTGTCGGTTTTCAGACGGCCCCGAAGATGCAAATTCAGGCAGCGTTTGAAGAGGTTGCCCGGCGTTCAATGCACGATCTCTCTTTCCTGCATCCGAACATGCCGGTATATGTCTCTGAATTTACGCTGTTTGAAGGACAGTGGACGGGGTGTGTTATCACGCCCTGGATGCTCAGCGCACTGATTTTCCCCGGACCGGACCAGATCTGGCCAGTGCGTAAAGTCAGCGAAAAAATCGGACTGCGTCTGCCGTATGGCGAGATGACCTTTACCGTTGGTGAACTGGAGGGCGTATCGCAATACCTTTCCTGCTCACTGATGTCGCCGCTTTCGCACAGTATGTCGGCGCAAGAAGGCATGCGTCTGACTGACGATTGCGCGCGAATGCTGTTATCGCTGCCAGTTAGCGATCCGAATGCGCCGCAGCTTAATCGCCGCGCGTTGCTGCTGGGTCGTCGGAACTGCGAAAATGCATGAGCTGTCCCTTTGTCAGAGCGCGGTTGAGATTGTTCAACAGCAGGCAGAGCAGCACGGTGTCAAACGTGTAACCGGTGTTTGGCTGGAAATCGGGGCGCTCTCCTGCGTTGAAGAGAGCGCCGTTCGTTTCAGTTTCGACATCGTCTGTCAGGGGACGCTGGCTCAGGGTTGTGAGCTGCATATTGATTACAAGCCAGCCCAGGCATGGTGCTGGGATTGCAGTCAGGTTGTGGAAATCACCCAGCATGATGCGCAGTGTCCACAATGTCAGGGCGATCGCCTGCGGGTTGATGCTGGCGATTCACTGAAAGTGAAAAGTATGGAAGTCGAATAACCCATAGGTTGCTATGGGGCGGAGTCAGATATGTGTATTGGAGTCCCTGGTCAGGTTCTGGCCGTTGGTGAAGATATTCACCAACTTGCGCAGGTTGAAGTGTGCGGCATCAAACGTGATGTCAATATTGCCCTGATTTGTGAAGGTGATACAGCTGAGCTGGTCGGGCAATGGGTGCTGGTGCACGTAGGGTTCGCCATGAGCATCATTGATGAAGATGAAGCTAAAGCCACGTTAGACGCACTTCGCCGCATGGAGTACGACGTCACCAGCGCGTGACAAATCCTGAATGAAATTGCCGGATAGCGGTTGCCATCCGGCAATTTATTTTAGTTCTGGCGCTTATCTTCGGTTTGAGTATCGAAGTCGCTGGCGTCATGGCGTTCATGAAGCTGCTCGTTCAGCGGTCCGTTAGTGCGGTTTACAATACGACCACGCTTAACCGCCGGACGCGCTGCAATCTCTTTTGCCCAGCGTTGTACGTGCTTGTAGCTTCCTGCGTCAAGGAACTCTGCTGCGTCGTAGACGTTGCCCAGAACCACATTGCCAAACCATGGCCAGACCGCCATATCGGCAATGGTGTATTCATCTCCGGCCACAAACTGATGTTGCGCCAATTGTTTATCCAGCACGTCGAGTAAGCGTTTGGCTTCCATGGTGAAGCGATTGATAGCGTACTCAATTTTAACCGGAGCATAGTTATAGAAGTGGCCAAAGCCTCCGCCGAGGAACGGTGCTGCGCCTTGTAACCAGAACAACCAGTTCAGCGTTTCGGTGCGTTTTGCCAAATCCTGCGGCAGGAAATAACCATATTTTTCCGCCAGATAGAGCAGGATTGCGCCAGATTCGAATACGCGAACCGGTGGGTTTTGCGAGTGATCGCGTAGCGCCGGGATCTTCGAGTTCGGATTCACCTCAACAAAGCCGCTGGAAAACTGATCGCCATCGCCAATGCGGATAATCCAGGCATCGTATTCCGCGCCCTTCACCCCCTGCGCCAGCAACTCCTCCAGCATAATCGTCACTTTCTGCCCGTTTGGCGTACCCAGCGAATAGAGCTGCAGCGGATGTTTGCCAACCGGCAGCGTTTTCTCGTGGGTGGCTCCGGAAACCGGGCGGTTGATATTGGCGAATGCGCCCCCGTTCGATTTTTCCCACGTCCAGACTTTCGCGGGCTGATAGGTATTGTCTGACATATTGACCTGCCTTCTGAGTGGTTGTGTTGATGCAGTGTAGCAGTTAGGTAGAACTCAATTTAACAGATTGGGACTTTATGTCGCTTTGTGCTGAAAGGGGAAGATAAATCTAACCCGTTCATTGTACTCGCTCCGTACTCCATGAAGAGGAAATCAATGTTGGACGGAAATTGCTACCGTATTCACCATTAAAAATTGGCGGTGAATAAGCAGTAATAATGAAAAATGGTGTTCCAGGAGTAAGCGGTTATCAGGGCCCGGCGGGTGGGTGGGGCGCGGTAAAAGCCGTCACTGCTTCGGTGTTTTCGCAAAAGGCTGTCGCCCGCGACATTATCGCGATGTTCAAAATGAACCAGGTGAAAGGGTTCGACTGTCCGGGCTGTGCGTGGCCGGACCCAGGGCACCGTGCGCCAATGGAGCTGTGCGAAAATGGCGTTAAGGCGGTCTCCTGGGAGACAACCAGTAAAAAAGCGTCACCGGAATTTTTCAGCCGTCACCCGGTTTCCACACTCTGGCACTACAGCGATTATGAGCTGGAAAATATCGGTCGTTTGACGCATCCGATGAAATACGATGCAGCATCAGATACCTGGCAGGCGGTGGATTGGGATATCGCCTTCCAGGAGATAGGCGAGCGTCTGCGCAGCTATGATTCACCCCAGCAGGTTGAGTTTTACACCTCCGGCAGAACGTCAAATGAAGCGGCGTTCCTGTATCAGCTTTTTGCCCGCGAATATGGCAGCAGCAACTTTCCTGATTGCTCAAACATGTGCCACAGACCGACCAGCGCAGGGCTTACGCCGGCCATTGGCCTTGGAAAAGGGACCGTTGAACTTGACGATTTTGACCATTGCGATCTGGTGATTTGTATCGGGCATAACCCTGGCACAAATCATCCACGTATGCTGACCACCTTACGCGACGTTGCCAAACGCGGGGCTAAAATTATCTCTATCAATCCGCTGAACGAAAGGGGGCTTGAGCGCTTTAGTTTCCCGCAAAGCCCGAAAGAGATGTTCACCGGTCAGTCGACGCAGCTAAGCAACGACTACTACCAGGTAAAAATGGGCGGTGACGCCTCGCTGCTGAAAGGCATCATGAAGGCGCTGATCGAAATGGATGAAGCGCGGATCTTACTGGATCAGCAACCGACACTCGATCATGCGTTTATCGATGAGCATACCGCTGGATATGCAGCGCTGTATGATGACTTACGTCAGCATAACTGGGCGGAGCTGGAACAGGACTCGGGCCTGACGCGCAGTCAGATGGAAGACCTGGCGCACAGCTACAGTAAATCTCGTGCCACTATTATTTGTTACGGGCTGGGTATCACCCAGCATAAAAACGGTACTGAGAACGTCCAGCAACTGGTAAACCTGCTGCTGCTGAAAGGCAATATGGGTAAGCCTGGGGCGGGGATCTGCCCGTTGCGCGGTCATTCTAACGTGCAGGGCGACCGTTCCGTGGGGATCAACGAAGCGGCATCCGAAGACTTCCTGCAACGCCTTGAGACGCATTTTTCTATCCGTGTGCCGCGTACACATGGCCGCTCCAGCGTGGAGAGTATTCGGGCCATCGAACGGGGAGAGGCAAAAGCGCTCATTTGCATGGGTGGCAATCTGGCGGTGGCGATGCCGCAGCCGCAGCGTACCTTTGCGGCGATGAAAAATTTGGATCTGCAGGTCCATGTTGCGACCAAGCTGAACAGATCGCATTTGCTGCTGGCAAAGCATAATTATCTGCTGCCTGCATTAGGTCGAACGGAGCGCGACATTCAGGCGACGGGGATCCAGTCGGTGACCGTCGAAGACTCGATGTCGATGGTCCACGCTTCCTGCGGCGCGCTGAAGCCAGCTTCCCGCTGGTTAAAATCGGAACCCGCGATTGTGGCGGGCATGGCACACGCCACTCTGCCGCTTTCGCCGATCAACTGGGAAGCGTTAACCGGGGACTACGCGCTGATCCGTGACGCCATTGAAGCCGTGATCCCGGCGTTCCACGATTACAATGCCCGTATTGCCGAGCCGGGCGGATTTCGTATGGATACGCCCGCTTCGCGCCGTGAATGGCGTACGGCGAATGGCAAAGCCAACTTTATTGTCAGCCATCAGCGGGCGGTAGAGCGAGAAAATCAGCCTGCCGATGCACTGGTTCTGGCGACGCTACGCAGCCACGATCAATACAACACCACTATTTATGGTATGAACGATCGCTACCGTGGCATTACCGGTCGTCGGGATGTGGTGTTTTTAAGCGCTGAAGAAGCGGCGACTCGCGATCTGAGCCAGGGAGATGTGGTCAACGTTCAGGCGCTGGACGACAGCGGCCAGCCCTGTGCGGATCGTATTATGTGCGGCTTGACGGTGGTGATTTACAACATGGCGCTGGGCTCAATTGGCGCTTATCTGCCAGAAGCGAATGTCCTGCTTTCGCTGGATGCGGTGGACACACAAAGTTTGACTCCGGCGTATAAAAGCGTACCGGTCACCGTGACAAAAGCGTAGTTCCTGCTGCGAATTTTTCGCCTCTGAGCGCCAGCCGCTGCGTTGAGGTGTATGATGATGTCGACCTCTGTCCGGTTAGTGTCGCAGAGCAGGCAATCAGAGCGAAAAATTCACGCCAACCTGCTCAGGCTGTATTGTTTTGAGGTAAGGTGCATGAGCAAAGGAACGACCAGTCAGGATGCCCCATTCGGGACATTATTGGGCTACGCCCCAGGCGGCGTAGCAATCTACTCTTCAGATTACAGCTCCCTCGACCCACGGGACTACGACGATGATGCGGCATTTCGCAGCTATATCGACGACGAATACATGGGCCACAAATGGCAGTGCGTAGAGTTCGCACGCCGCTTTCTCTTCCTTAATTATGGCGTGGTCTTCACCGATGTAGGCATGGCCTGGGAGATCTTTTCCTTACGCTTTCTGCGCGAAGTGGTGAATGACAATATCCTGCCGTTACAGGCATTTCCGAATGGTTCGCCCCGCGCGCCGGTAGCCGGTGCTCTGCTTATCTGGCAAAAAGGCGGTGAGTTTAACGATACCGGCCATGTGGCGGTCGTCACCCAGTTGCTGGAAAACAAAATCCGTATTGCCGAACAGAACGTGCTCCATACGCCGTTGCCTCCCGGACAGCAGTGGACCCGCGAACTGGAGATGGTGGTTGAAAACGGTTGTTACACCTTGCGTGATACCTTTGACGACACCACCATCCTTGGCTGGATGATCCAGACCGATGATACCCGTGACAGCCTGCCGCAGCCGGAGATCGCCAATGACTCGCTGAAAATTGGCGGCGCGCGACTGGAAGATAACGGGCAGTTTGACGGTAAATGGCTTGATGAACAGGATCCGCTGCAGAAAGCCTACGTGCTGGCGAACGGCCACGTGATTAATAAGGATCCGCATCAGTACTTCACCATTACCGAGAGTGCAGAGCAGGAGCTGATCAAAGCCACCAACGAGCTGCACCTGATGTATCTGCACGCGACCGACAAAGTGCTGAAAGATGACAACCTGTTGGCGCTGTTCGATATCCCGAAAATCCTCTGGCCGCGTCTGCGCCTTTCCTGGCAGCGTCGTCGGCATCATATGATTACGGGACGTATGGATTTCTGTATGGATGAACGCGGACTGAAGGTGTATGAGTACAACGCCGATTCCGCATCGTGCCATACCGAAGCTGGTTTGATCCTCGAAAGATGGGCCGAGCAGGGCTATACAGGACAGGGACACAACCCAGCTGAAGGATTGATCAACGAACTGGCGGGGGCCTGGAAGCACAGCCGCGCGCGTCCTTTTGTCCACATCATGCAGGATAAAGATATAGAGGAAAACTACCACGCTCAGTTTATGCAGCAGGCGCTACGTCAGGCCGGGTTTGACAGTAAAATTCTGCGTGGCCTCGATGAGCTACGTTGGGATGACGCCGGTCAGCTGATTGACGGGGACGGTCGTCTGGTGAACTGCGTCTGGAAAACCTGGGCGTGGGAAACCGCGATTGAGCAGGTGCGAGAGGTCAGTGAAACGGAGTACGCTGCGGTACCAATTCGTACCGGGCATACGAATCAGGAAGTGCGTTTAATCGACGTGTTGCTGCGCCCGGAAGTGCTGGTCTTTGAACCTCTGTGGACGGTGATCCCTGGTAATAAAGCGATTCTGCCGATCCTGTGGCAACTGTTCCCACACCACCGCTATCTGCTTGATACTGATTTCACTGTTAATGAAGAGCTGGCGCAAACCGGTTATGCAGTGAAACCTATTGCAGGACGTTGTGGCAGCAACATCGATCTGGTGAGCCATCAGGAAGAGTTACTGGATAAAACCAGCGGAAAGTTTGCCGAGCAGAAGAACATTTATCAGCAGCTTTGGTGTCTGCCAAAAATTGCCGGTAAATATATTCAGGTTTGTACCTTCACCGTAGGCGGTAACTATGGGGGGACCTGCCTGCGCGGCGATGAGTCGCTGGTGATTAAAAAAGAGAGCGATATCGAGCCGCTGATTGTGGTGAAGGAAGAGTAATATTTTTGCGTGTTCTTGATTGAAATGCGAAAAGCCGGAGTATATCTCCGGCTTTTTTCTGTTTGTAGTTAAATTGACGCTGATTATATATTTAAATAAGTTACATGGAATATAGATATAATGGTAATTATTACTTTAATTAATATTTTATAGCTCAAAAACATTCTTTTTATGAATGTTTTCAACGTTAATTAATTTCCTCCGTTTGTATTAGATAATATACTTTCTTGATTTTGTTTTTAGATGAATAATACTAATGTATTATTTGGTGTATTAGTGATATTGATCATATTTTATCTCAGGTAATATGTCGGATTACGTTAGCATACTAATTATAATCGTTAATTGTCATTAACAGTTGTTGTTGACTGCCCGCAGAAATGACGATGTAAGAAACACGTTGAGCGATTGGAAAATGCTCCGTTAGGAAATGTAAAATATCGGCAGGAACCGCCGGTCTGAGAGGGACGTATGGGTGACAGTTTTCAGAATGAAGTGCCGACGGCACGTGTTAATATTAAGTTAGATTTACATACCGGAGGCGTTCAGAAAAAGGTTGAATTGCCGTTAAAACTTTTGGCTGTAGGTGATTTCAGTAATGGTAGAGAACAACGACCATTATCCGAGCGCGAAAAGGTTGATATTAATAAAAATAATTTCAATGATGAGTTAGCTAAGTTCGCACCAGTAGTAAATATGAGTGTTAAAAATACGTTAGCTGGTGAAGACAGAACTGACGATATTAACCTTACCTTTAAAAATATCCGCGATTTTGAACCTGAACAGGTCGCACGAAATATCCCACAATTACGCGTTCTGTTGGCTATGCGTAACTTACTGCGCGACCTGAAATCTAACTTACTCGATAACGCTGCTTTTCGTCGCGAGCTGGAAATCATCCTCAAAAATCCAGCCCTGAGTCAGGAACTGCGTGATGAACTGGCAACCATGATGCCAGAAGAGATTTAACGTTATACAGGGTTTCCTCCGCTTAATTGGCAGGAATAGTAAAGGATCATAAAAGGAATATGTTGATGTCTGTTCAGGAACATACCTCTTCAGTCGCGACCACCACGACCAGTGAACGCAGCGTTTATCAATCCCTCTTTGACAAAATTAATCTTTCCCCGGTTTCGACATTAAAAAATGTAGATGCATGGCAGAGCGATGAAGCGCTTTCTGATGCCGCTCCGGCTGAACGCGTGACCGCCGCTATTCAGGTTCTGGTCTCTTGCCTGGCGGATGCTGCGCAGCCAGTAGAGCGCCTGGATAAAACGCTGCTGGATGAGCAGATTGCTCGTCTGGACAAGCAGATTAGCGACCAGGTTAATGAAGTTATGCACCATGCTGAATTTCAAAAACAAGAATCGCTCTGGCGTGGTGTGCACTCGATGATCACCGGTATCGATTTTCGCCAAAATGTCCGTGTAGAAATGATGGATATCAGCAAGGATGCGCTGCGTGATGATTTTGACGACGCGCCGGAACTTATCCAAAGCGGTTTGTATCGACATGTTTATATTGAAGAATATGATCAGCCTGGCGGCGAACCCATTGCGGCAATGATTTCAGCATACGAATTTGATAACAGCCCACAGGATATTGCACTGCTGCGCAATATTTCGGGTGTGTCGGCTGCCTGTCATATGCCGTTCATTGGTTCCGTTGGGCCGAAATTCTTCCTGAAGGAAAATATGGAAGAAGTCGCGGCCATAAAAGATATCAATGATTATTTCGAACGAGCTGAATACATCAAGTGGAAAGCATTCCGTGATAGCGACGATTCACGCTATATCGGACTAACTATGCCACGTGTACTGGGTCGCCTGCCGTATGGTCCTGATACCGTGCCGGTACGTTGTTTTAACTATGTTGAAGAAGTTAAGGGCCCGGATCATGAAAAATATCTGTGGACCAGCGCCTCTTTCTCTTTCGCTGTGAACATGGTGAAAAGTTTTATCAAGAATGGCTGGTGCGTCCAGATCCGTGGACCACAGGCGGGTGGTGCGGTTAAAGACTTGCCTATCCATCTGTACGATCTGGGGACAGGCAATCAGGTGAAGATCCCGTCTGAGGTGATGATTCCGGAAACCCGGGAGTTTGAATTCGCCAACCTCGGCTTTATTCCGCTTTCTTATTATAAGAATCGTGATTACGCCTGCTTTTTTTCTGCTAACTCGGCTCAAAAACCTGCGCTGTTTGATACAGCGGAAGCGACGGCTAACAGCCGGATTAACTCACGTCTACCGTATATCTTCCTGCTTTCCCGTATCGCTCACTACCTGAAAATCCTGCAGCGAGAAAATATAGGTACGACCAAAGATCGCCGTCTGCTTGAACTTGAACTGAACAACTGGCTGCGCAGTCTGGTAACCGAAATGACCGATCCTGGCGATGACTTGCAGGCTTCACACCCGCTTCGTGACGGGCGTGTTGTGGTGGAGGATATTGAGGATAACCCAGGCTTCTTCCGCGTGCGCCTGTATGCCATTCCGCATTTTCAGGTTGAAGGTATGGACGTCAGTTTGTCGTTAGTTTCACAAATGCCTAAGTCGAAATCTTAACGACACAATGCACAGGAGGTGCGATGAAGATCTATCGCCCGTTATGGAGCGAGGGGGCCTTTCTGGCTCCCCAGCAGTTTCAGCAACAGACACGTTGGGATGCCTATGTAGCCGACGTTGTGGCTCATATGTCACTTTCATCACCGTGGGGCGTCATCAGCGCGGAGTTTGATGAAAGTGCGCTAACGGTTTCCCGTTTGAATCCCGTTAATCTGGTTGTGCGTTTTCCTGACGGTACGTTAGTGGATACAGGTATTTCAGATAACCTGCCTCCGGCGTGTGATTTATCGCATCTTACTGGTTACAGCAGCGTTGATATCGTCCTGGCGTTGCCGCTGCTTTCGGCTAATGGCGGCAATCTTTCGTCAGGCAACGGCGTTAGCCGTCCGTGTCGCTGGCAGCAGGAATGGCTGCCAGTGCAGGATCTCTCTGGCCAGGAACGGACTGATATGGCAGTGCTGCGGCATGCTATCACCCTCCGGTATGCCCACGATGATAACAGCGCTTATCTGACCTGTCCGGTAGCTTGCCTGACTCGTAATGCTCAGGGGCAATGGGAGCTGGGACGCGATTTTTTACCGCCATCGCTTTCACTCTCAGCCAGCCCCTTATTAATCAATTCTCTCAGTGATTTGGTGCATCGTATCCAGGCCCGTTGTCGCCGTCTGATGGCCTTGCGTCGTGAAAGTAACGAACGAATGGCAGATTTTGCGGTAGCAGATGTTTCGTTGTTTTGGCTGCTAAATGCGCTTAATAGCTCAGAGCCTGTACTGAGAGAAATGCTGCAAAACCCAGGCCGTCATCCCGAACTTTTGTGGCGTGAACTGGCGCGGTTAGCGGGCAGCCTGCTGACCTTTTCATTAGAAAATGATGTCAGCGTTGTGCCGCCATACCAGCACGCAAATCCGCAGCAAGTATTCCCTCCACTGTTTGCATTGCTGGTGGAACTGCTGGAAGCCAGCCTGCCATCTCGTGTTGTCGCTATTGAGCTGACGCAGGAGAGACAGTTCTGGAATGGTGCACTGTCGGATGTTCGACTGCGTGAAGGCGCTGATTTTTACCTGTCCGTTCGTTCAGATCTCCCTGCGCATGTCCTACTGACGCAATTTCCACAGCTCTGTAAAGCGGGGAGCAGGGCAGACGTGTCTGATGTAGTCAATGTAGCACTCAGCGGAATTCCGTTAAAACCGCTGACGCATGTACCCGCAGCCATCCCGTTACGACTGGAAAATCAATACTTTGCTCTTGAGGTTAATCATCCAGCAGCTCAGGCCATGCTGGACGCTGGTAATTGCGCCTTCTATGTGCCGGGAACGCTGGGAGAGATCCAACTCGAGTTATTCGCCGTATTAAGGGATTGAAATAAATGAATAAGGATATTGATCAGGTGTTCTGGCCTACCTGGCTTGCTGTAAGCCAACTACGTGGCGGGTTGGAAGTCGACGATGGGGCTGCTTTTTATCGCCGGGCCTGCCAATGGGTTGATTCTGCGCGTAATGCATTGCGTGACCTGGGGTACAGCGAGCACAGCGTTGAACATATGCTCTACACCCAATGTGCGTTACTGGATGAAAGCGTGTTGAACCGTAACCGGCAGGATAGCGGTTATATCACCTGGCTTGCGACACCCTTACAGGCACGCTATTTCAATACCACCAATGCCGGGGAAGAACTCTGGGAGCGCATCCGTACCGTACTGCGCGAGCCCGTTCCTGATACCGCCGTATTAACCTGCTTTTATCGCGCAATCACGCTTGGTTTTGTGGGTCGCTATCGTGAGCAGGGTGATGAACGTCGTGAAGATGTTCTTGAAGCGCTGTCAACTCAGGCGATGCCTTTTAAGTTAAAACACGATTCACCAGTAATCATGCGGGCGTCCGGCTTCTCTGGCGGTAAGCGCCGCTGGTGGCTGGCATGGATTGTTGGCGTGCTGGCGTTGGGGGCTTTGTGGCTAACATTTTCTCATGTCTTACAAGGGCAGATTGCTCAGCTGATTGGGCAGGGTTAAGACATGGCCCAGTTGCGAGGGATCGTTAACTATGTGCTGGCGGCCGTACTGGCTTTGCTGTTGGTCTGGGGATTCAGCCCAGTAAGTGCGGGTATCCGGGGCGGCCTTACCGTCATTGTTTTATTGCTTTCCATTCCAGGGATCGTTTATGGCTGGCGTCTGTATGGTCGGTTGAAGCCTGAGCATTCTGCTCATGAAGTTGCGCTCCCTCCGGAGAGTTTCAGTGGGCCTGTCGTGCTGGTGTGTGGCGACAATGAGCCATTGTTTGCCGGACGTAGCGATTCTTGCGAGAGTTCGCAGGGCTGGTATTTATCTGTCCAGTCCCCGGAACATTTTATTGCTCTGGTTCGTCAGATAGCTGTGCAGCGCCCGGGGCTTCTAATGCGCGTGTCCGTGATGCTGGCATTGACCCCAGAACGGCATAAAGATGAAGATGCGCTTAAGCATATGCTACTCAGTTGGCGGCGTGTGGTAACCCAGAGTCGGCGTTGGTTATCAGGTATACCGCCGTTTTGGTTGTGCTGTTGGCTGAATTCTCCTCAATGTAATGAGACTGTACGTTGGTTTATTCGAACCCCTCAGGATGCAGAGGTGCAGTCAGCTACGGGATTAGACGACTTTGCACCTTTCTCTTCGGAAGAGCGACCGGCTCGCCACTCTCATCTAACACATGCAGTGTGGTTAGATAATTTACTGGGCTGGCTGAAGAAGGTGCAAGGCGATACCGAACGCCATGCTCCGCCTCTTTTCTCTGCTTTACGGGTTGTGTGTTTCACCTCATTAGCGGTTTACGAAAATAATCTGTGGCAACGGCATATCACTGTTCAAACAACGCTTTCTCCTGCGGCATCAGCAGCGCCCGTACTGCTGCCTTTTCCTGATTTAGCATTGCCTTTTTTATCCCGCCGCCGGGCACTGACAGCATTTCAACGAACGCTGGGCGTAAGCGGTCTGCTATGCGGCATTTTTGTCGGGCTGGCGATGACGTGCAGCTTTATCAATAACCAACATCTCATCAGGATCACAAACGATCATCTGATGTTATACCGCCATCTTACTGGCAATCCTGCCGAGCCAAAGATTCAGGCCCAGGAACAGCTTCGTCGTGATGCACAGCGGCTTGATCGCTGGTATCAGCGTGGTGAGCCCCTTTCTCTTTCAATGGGATTGTATCAGGGGATGAGATTGATCCCGCCTTTGCAGGCCGCCATCAGCGACTGGCTGCCAACTGAAAAACCGAAAGTGACCTCCCCGCATACCGTTCGACTGGACAGTATGTCGCTGTTTGATACGGGCGAATGGGCGTTAAAAGCGGGTTCAACAAAAGTACTCATTCGAGCTTTGGTCAATATCAAAGCCAAGCCCGGTTGGCTGATAGTCATCGCCGGACATACCGATGATGTGGGTGACGATAAATCTAATCAGCAGCTCTCTCTCAAACGCGCGGAATCTGTTCGCGACTGGATGCGTGATACCGGTGACGTCGCGGAGAGCTGTTTTGCTGTTCAGGGTTACGGCGAATTACGTCCCTACAAAACCAACGATACGCCGGAGGGGAGGGCTGCCAACCGCCGTGTAGAGATCAGTCTGGTACCGCAGGCTGATGCCTGTCGGGTGTCGGGCATGAAGGAACCGTCACCGCAAGGCGGTGACGCATTAACGAAGTAAAAATGGAGAAAGAGTTATGGCAATTCCAGTCTACCTTTGGCTGAAAGACGACGGCGGTGCGGATATTAAGGGCTCTGTTGATGTGAAAGACCGTGTGGGCAGTATCGAAGTAGTGGCTCAGGAACATAACCTGTACATCCCTACCGATAACAACACCGGTAAGTTGACCGGGACGCGCATCCATACCCCGTTTCTTTTCACTAAGGAAATCGATGCTTCCAGCCCGTATCTGTACAAGGCTGTAACCACTGGTCAGACCCTGCGTCAGGCAGAGTTCAAATGGTATCGCATCAATGATGCTGGTCAGGAAGTGGAATACTTCAACACCACTCTGCACAACGTGAAAGTGGTGAAAGTAAATCCTGTGATGTACGACATCAAAGATCCGGCTAAAGAGAAGCATAACCACCTGGAACAGATTGAACTGCGCTACGAGAAGATCGTCTGGACGTATAAGGATGGCAACATTATCCATTCTGACGCCTGGAACGAGCGTACCACCGCATAACGCACTAACGGATGAGGATTTCCTCATCCGTTTTTTTATGCCCTCTGCTGAGTATCCGGCACGGGGATTTAGCAGAGAGTATCAACGTCACTATTACCTTATGGGCATTGGGTTACGGCCACGGGCGGTAGCGTGCCTGAATACAGGGAGTCAGGAAGCAAATGGAACACCAGTCAGCAGTGTTATTACGACGTCTCAACCCCTATTGTGCTCAGGCGCTTGAAGCGGCGGCATCGTTATGCCAAACGCGTGCGCATGCAGAAATCACTCCCGAACACTGGTTACTGAAGCTATTGGAACAGGGGGAGGGAGATATTACTGTCATTGCACGTCGTTATGAATGGGATATCGACAATCTCTGGCAGTCGCTGCTGGCGCATCTGGATGTTCAGCCTCGTTCCGTAAAAAGCCGCCCGCAGTTGTCTGATGTACTCCTCTCTTTAATGCAACAAGCGTGGCTGTGTGCAGCAACGGATGAAAATTCGCAGATACGTGGTGTGCATCTGCTGATGGCGCTGGTGGGAAAGCCTTCGCTACTGAAGTGTGACGGCCTGTGGCCTCTTCTGAGCGCAGGACATACTCAACTGGAACGGCTCCTGCCGCTATTAAATGTTCAGTCGGATGAACGTCCTGAAAGACAGCAAGAGGCCGCTCTGGCGCAGTTTACCTCTGATGATGAACCGGGTCGAAATCTGGCCCAGTCGACTTTGTCGCCCGCATTACAAGGTGTGCTCGATAAATTTACATTAGACGTGACCGCGAAAGCGCGTGCCGGTGATATCGATCCGGTATTTGGTCGTGATAATGAAATTCGGCAAATGGTGGATGTGCTATCTCGTCGTCGAAAAAACAATCCAATTCTGGTTGGGGAACCCGGCGTCGGCAAGACCGCTTTGGTGGAGGGACTGGCGCTGCGTATTGCTGAAGGTAACGTGCCGGATAGCCTGAAAACAGTAACCTTACGAACGCTGGATCTTGGGCTGTTGCAGGCAGGTGCTGGAGTGAAAGGTGAGTTTGAGCAGCGTTTAAAAAATATCATTGATGCCGTTCAGCAATCGCCAACTCCTGTTCTGCTCTTTATCGATGAAGCACACACCATCATTGGGGCCGGTAATCAGGCGGGGGGAGCTGATGCAGCCAACCTGCTAAAACCCGCTCTGGCCAGAGGTGAATTGCGAACCATCGCAGCGACCACATGGAGCGAATATAAACAGTATTTTGAGCGAGATGCTGCGCTGGAGCGGCGTTTTCAGATGGTTAAAGTGGATGAACCGGATGATGACACTGCCTGTTTAATGCTGCGTGGTCTGAAATCACGCTATGCAGAACACCATGGCGTTCACATCACCGACGAAGCGGTTAAAGCTGCTGTTCTGCTCTCTCGCCGCTATCTTACCGGGCGGCAATTACCCGACAAAGCCGTCGACCTGCTGGATACCGCAGGTGCAAGAGTACGGATGTGCCTTGATACCGTTCCTGAACCCCTTACGCGCTTGAAGTCGGAGATCACCGCGCTTGAAATTGAAAAACAGGCGTTGCTTGCAGACCTCGCAGTAGGAAATGGTCAGCATGATGAAAGGCTGGCCAGCATTGAACAGCATGAAAATCGCCTGCTTGTCGAGCTTGATGAACTGGAAACCCAGTATGGCCAGGAAATAGCGCTCACTGAGCAACTGCTGACCAGCCGCCGTGATATTTCTCGTCAGGCGGAAACGATTGAATTGCAGCAACAGCTTAGTGTGCTTCAGCAGGGCCATCCTTTACTGTTTCCGGATGTAGACGCGCGTACAGTTGCTACGGTGATCGCCGACTGGACCGGTGTACCGTTGTCTTCACTAATGAAGGACTCCCAGACAGACTTGCTGACGCTTGAAACCCAGATGGGAAACCGCGTTGTCGGGCAGGATTACGCGCTAAATACTATCGCACAGCGGTTGCGGGCATCAAAAACAGGACTTACGCCGGAAAACGGCCCACAGGGTGTTTTTCTGCTAACTGGACCAAGCGGAACCGGGAAAACGGAGACGGCGCTGGCCCTGGCTGACATTCTCTTTGGCGGTGAAAAGTCGCTGATCACGATTAATCTGTCTGAGTATCAGGAGTCGCACACCGTGAGCCAACTCAAGGGCTCACCTCCGGGGTATGTGGGTTATGGTCAGGGAGGGATCCTGACTGAAGCAGTGCGAAAACGCCCCTATAGCGTGGTATTGCTGGATGAAGTAGAAAAAGCGCATCGCGACGTCATAAACCTGTTTTACCAGGTATTTGACCGCGGTTTCATGCGAGATGGTGAAGGCCGAGAAATTGATTTTCGCAACACCGTTATTTTGATGACTTCCAATCTTGGCGGCGACGCTGTGATGCAGATGCTGGAAGAACAGCCGGAAACCACGGAGTCCGATCTGCACGAGCTGCTGCGCCCCCTCTTGCGCGATCATTTCCAGCCGGCGCTACTGGCTCGCTTCCAGACTATTATCTACCATCCGCTCAGTGAACCTGCGTTACGTACGATTGTACAAATGAAACTGGATCAAGTTAGACAGCGATTACTGCGTCACTACGGCATCACTACGACGATATCTGAGAACCTTTTTGATGCCCTGACAGCCGCTTGCCTGCTACCGGATACGGGGGCGAGGAATATTGATAGCCTGCTGAATCAACAAATCTTGCCAGTGCTCAGCCAGCAGTTGTTAACGTATCTTTCCCGGCAGCAAAAACCTCAGCAGCTCACTTTGAGTTGGAGTGATGAAGAGGGAATTGAATTGATAATTGATAATTGATAACGAGTGAAAAATAAAACCCAGAGATAAGACTAATGCTGGGTTTTATATTGTACTGGGATATGCGTTGCGCAACAGGACTAAATATGGATGGTGCTAAAGAGCTTGCCAAAGATATGCTCGAAGCTATTAACATTGATGACTCTGGATTTATAGCTGCTTTGACAAAAGGGCTTATATCATTTCCGGTGAGTATGGGATATCTGGCCTATGATTTTATGGATACAGAACATCACAGAGCGAATGCTGATGACAAATACAGGTTTGCCAGACTTATTAATAAAGTGGGGTTTAATAAGGAGTTGATAGGTCAGGTTGTTGGGGTTTTTATTAATGATTTTTCTTCTCGACTGGATTTTTCTTTAATGGTGGAAAAAATAGTTGGGGATAGTGCCGGAAGGATGATTTTTTCAGAGCTAACTGGCGTTAAAATTGGGTATGTTATTTCTAATCGGTTGGTCACGGCATTTTTTTCAGGTGCTTGTATAGGCTCGCTTCTTACGTTGGGAGCGGAGGTATCCAGGGCAATCTATACATCTCGCTATCTTGCTGCAAGGAGTCCTGGCCATTACCAAAAATTGAAAGATATGGGAGACCTGGATCTGCTTTATTTTCTGATAGAAGATCTTGTTTCACCTTTTGAAAAAGCAATTGAGCTTCACAATACAAATGAGGTTTTTTTAATGAGGTTTGCCAATGTTTTCTGGAAGGTCTGGGAAGTTTAGAGAAATAGTAATATATTTAATGTATTATTTTTCATATCTGATGGGTAATCTATTATGCATGTTTGGCATTGCCTTTTCTATTTGGTTTTTTTTGTTTCTAACGATGCGTTTCGATATTTATGGGGCGCGGGAAATATTTTATTGATTGTTTTAGGGTATTTTATGATGAGATTTGGCTGGCCTCATGTGCGTAGTAATTGGGATGATTATCTGTGATTTTTTAGTTAATGGGAAATTGTGTTGGTCAGTATTATTATGGTTTTATAAGTACGTAAATATATTTAATTAAATGGAGTTAACTCTATGAATATGGAACTAACAACATCACGGCCCACGCTTAACCGCTACAGCTTAACGATTCCTTCATGCCCGCATGCACTGGATGTGGTGCGTTTTGAGGGGCTGGAGCAGTTAAGCGTTCTCTACCATTATTCTGTCCGATCTACTTGTAGTATTGAGTTTGAGTTAAGAGCTAATAATGAGTAAACGTAACGATATTATTGAACCTTCTGAGTGGACATCGACTCGTAAAACAGGGCTTGTTTATAGCGAAATATTGGGATGGATAGATATAGGCCATGCACAGGGAAGTGATATCAAAAACCTGATGATAGATATAAAACGAGGTGAATCAGGCTGTGATGGTTATTATGAAGTCACTTATAGCCAAAAAATGTTTGTATACCATCGCCAGTTTGGTACAGGAAAGTTTGTTAAGTGGCGTATCAAACAAGGTTTATCTGCATGTGAGAAAAACAGCGTTGCGTTGGCCATGATGATGACGACGGCGCGCGTGTTTGAAAGTTTGCAAGCTAATTGGTGTTTTAGTTGGTATACCGACAGTGGTTTTAGCGGAGAGGATCTTACCTCTGATCTTTTAGGCTTCTACAGGGCAATTCTTCCCTCAGACTACCAGTCAAGACTAAGGTTAGTCAGTAAAGAGCGAGCACTGAATCGATGGGATTTTTATGGGCCGATAGGCAATTATAAGAATAAAGGATTTTTACCATTACTGTTTCCAGACCCGTCTGATAATTGTGCTGTTCATAAACCCTATAAAGGGAGTTTGCCTTCGTTTATGACATGGGTGCAGCCGTGGAGTGATTTCACTTCTGGTCGGGTACAAGTGATCAGCGGGGATGGCGGTTATTATTCATTTTTGTCGAGGTGAATGGTAATGAGCTACTATAAAATATTACTGGTGACTATTGCTTTGATTTCCTTGTCACCTCTTTTAATACCTTGGCCAGATAAATTAGAATATCGGGAAAGTGATTTTTTTGATTACTATTTCTACACAGATGTTGATATCAAGCAGGCCCCAAGGATCTCAAATAATTATTATTTCGAATATATTTCTCCTGAGGGAAGTACTCGGGAAACAAATCTTATTATTTTTCACGGTGGTGATGCAGAAGTTATTCGTAATTATCTAACAGGTCTTGGTTTTCATCTTTATGATTATAGTGATAATGGTAGGGAAGAGCTTTGGATATCTAGCGATAATCTTCGATTTACTTTTTCCATTGTCACAAATAAGAAAGCGGATATAGTTGTTTTAATAAAGACAATGCGTTGAGAGTAACTTTTACTTTCTGAAAATAGCTCTTTATAAAATTACAAGGGTTAAATATATGGGAATGTCCGAATCACTGGGTGGTAGGATGTCATTTATATCTGAAAATACGTTAAACCGTTATCAATTGTATATCCCTTCATGCAAGTCTGTACTGGATGTTATTAATTTTAGTGGTACGGAGGAAATGAGTTCGCTGTATCGATATGTAGTTCATTTTTCCAGCAATGATAAAGACATTGCAGCAGAGTCGATACTTAGAAAATCGACTACATTGACCATGGGAATAGGGAGGTTAAGTGAGTTAACTGCCCGAAAAGTGGTACATGGTATTGTGACATCTTTCCATCGTATAAGTGGTTCAAAAGACCAGGCAACCTATCAGTTAATCATTGAACCTTTTGTCGCGTTGTTGAAAAATCAATTTCGCACGCACCGTTTTTTTATAAATATGTCAGTTCCGGACGTTGTTAGTCAAATTTTACAGGAGCATGGTTTAAAAGACTGGGAATATAATTTTGATTTGGCAATGGAATATCCAAAACGAGAGCAAATTAATCAGTATCACGAAAGCGATCTGGTTTTTATTGAACGTTTGCTCTCTGAAGTGGGAATATTCTTCTTCTTCAGGCTTCAGCCTGATGCTGGTACTGAAGTGATCTATTTTGCTGATAAACAAAGCGCATGGGAGTTTGGCAAAACATTACCGCTGAATAGTCCCTCCGGAATGAATGACAATGGTATCGACTCAGTCTGGGATATTCAGTTCCACCAGTCTGCGGTGCAGGCATCGGTTACTGCTGGGGACTATAACCATCGTCAGGCACAGAAAATATTATTTTCTGCACAAGCCGATATGACTTACGGTGACGGTGACGGGGTGACTTACGGGGATGTTTACCACTATCGCCCGCGCCATCTTGAAACGGGTGATAAGGTATCTCCATCGCCTGAGACAGGGAATTTTTGGGCTCGTCTGGAACATGAGCGTTATCTCTCCTCACAAGCCACAATCACTGGATTATCAACCGATGTAAGCCTCAGCCCGGCTCAGGTCCTGAATATTACGGAATCCACACCTGTCCCAACGCTTCCTGCCAGTGTGTGTAACAGCTTGCTTGTTACGGCGGTTTCATTCAGCGCAAGCCGAAAGGAAGCACTACAAGTGGTGTTGATGGCGACCGTTTACAGTGAAACGCGCTGTTGGAGACCTCCACTAAAACCGCGGCCAGTGATTAGCGGCACGCTAATGGCACGTGTTTCAAGCCCGAAAAAGAATGATGAATATGCTCATTTGAATCAGAGCGGGCTTTATTGGGTTAAGTTTGATGCGGATCGTGATGATAAACAACAGGGCTACGAAAGTATGCCAGTACGCCTTGCCAAACCCTATGGCGGCGACACCTACGGTATTCACTTCCCGCTGATACAGGGTACAGAAGTGGCGGTGGCGTTCCATGAAGGGGATCCGGACCGGCCCTACATCGCCCATGCGCTGCATGACTCCCGACATCCTGACCACGTGACGGAGGCAAACCACACCCGCAACGTCATCCGCACGCCCGCCAATAACAAACTGCGCATGGAGGACAAACGGGGCGAGGAGCACATCAAGCTCAGC
This sequence comes from Citrobacter sp. RHBSTW-00017, assembly GCF_013797615.1. Taxonomy (NCBI): domain Bacteria; kingdom Pseudomonadati; phylum Pseudomonadota; class Gammaproteobacteria; order Enterobacterales; family Enterobacteriaceae; genus Citrobacter; species Citrobacter sp. RHBSTW-00017. Next base: position 849,125 of record NZ_CP056899.1, read on the forward strand.
ACTGAGTACGGCGGGAAGACGCAGCTGAACCTGGGGCATAACGTGGATGTGCAGCGCGCGATGCGGGGAGAGGGCTTTGAACTACGTACAGACCAGTGGGGAGCTATTCGGGCAGGGAAGGGGATTTTTATCAGCGCCGATCGTCAGGAATTAGCTGGAGGTTTGCAGTTAGATATGCATGAAGCAGTAGCGAACTTACAAGCTGCGCTTCAGGATGCGAAAGGTATTCATTCTGCGGCAGAAAAAGCGAAAGCAGAACTGGCTGATATCGAGAGGCAAAAAGCATTGTTGATGGAGTCTATGACAGACCTCAAGAAACAGGCTTTACTTTTTTCTGCTCCTGCCGGTATCGCTCAGGTGACTCCCGCCAGTATCCAACTCTCATCAGGTGAGAATATCATTGTAACCTCTGGAGCGGACGCGGATGTCAGTGTCGCTAAAAAATTCCGCCTTGGTGTGAAAGAAACAATAAGTCTTTTCGCTCAGTGGATGGGGATTAAAATTTTTGCCAGCAAAGGAAAAGTGGAGATTCAGGCTCAGGGAGATGCAATGGATCTCATGGCAAAGAAAATGTTGAGTATAGCCAGCAAAGATGAGCAGGTGATTATTACCGCAGCGACAGAGTTAGTACTCAGTTGTGGCGGTGCATATATCAGGCTTAAAGATGGTGAAATAGAAGTAGGGGCGCCAGGCAATGTTCGCGTAAAGAGTATTGGAATTCAGAAAATGGCTCCTGCAACATTGAATGCTAGCATAGAGTTACCGGATCCTTGCGCCACCGCCATTGATGCTGCTGGTGGTACGCAAAGCCCTACCGTGACGCTGGGTTAATGGAGGGCAAATGAAGGAATCTTTAATAACTTATGATTACTCCTTACCGGCAATGCAAAAACGAGGGGATGACATTGGTGAACAAATATTTAATCATTTTATAACGTTAAATAGAAATTGCATATTAATGATTGATACTGCAATTATAAGACTGAGGAATAAAGATTCGTCATTCTATGATAAAATAAAAAGTAGGGATGTTGTAAGGGTACCTGTTGCTACTCGTTATCTATCAGCTGAATTTGAACCCTGTTTGGTTTCACTGGATTTATCTTTACCTGCTGATTGTAATATACTACATGAAAGTATTATGCAGGCCCTGAAAGAGATAGAACCTAATGAGATACTGCTGGGTAAGGGCAGGATGATTTGTGGTTGGCTTACTTGTGCAGATAATATTATAAATCTCGCTGATTACCTGGGAAAAGTCGCTATCCAACAGCGTGATGGCAAAGATGTATTGCTTCGGTATTATGACCCCGCAATTATAATCTCTCTTTTTTCCATCCTGGATGATTGGCAACAACGACGTTTGTTAGGGAAGGTGCGAACAAGTTCCTGATATGAGATCATCATATTCATCCGGAGCGCATCCCAGAGGGACATCATGAGCCATCAACTCACCTTCGCCGATAGTGAATTCAGCACTAAGCGCCGTCAGACCCGAAAAGAGATTTTCCTCTCCCGCATGGAGCAGATTCTGCCATGGCAGAATATGACCGCTGTCATCGAGCCGTTTTATCCCAAGGCGGGCAATGGCCGACGGCCCTATCCGCTGGAGACCATGCTGCGTATTCACTGCATGCAGCATTGGTACAACCTGAGCGACGGTGCCATGGAAGATGCCCTGTACGAAATCGCCTCCATGCGCCTGTTTGCCCGATTATCCCTGGATAGCGCCCTGCCGGATCGCACCACCATCATGAATTTCCGCCACCTGCTCGAGCAGCATCAACTGGCCCGTCAATTGTTCAAGACCATCAATCGCTGGCTGGCCGAAGCAGGCGTCATGATGACCCAAGGCACTTTGGTGGATGCCACCATCATTGAGGCACCCAGCTCTACCAAGAACAAAGAGCAGCAACGCGATCCGGAGATGCATCAGACCAAGAAAGGCAATCAGTGGCACTTTGGCATGAAGGCCCACATTGGTGTCGATGCCAAGAGTGGCCTGACCCACAGCCTGGTCACCACCGCGGCCAACGAGCATGACCTCAATCAGCTGGGTAATCTGCTTCATGGAGAGGAGCAATTTGTCTCAGCCGATGCCGGCTACCAAGGAGCGCCACAGCGCGAGGAGCTGGCCGAGGTGGATGTGGACTGGCTGATCGCCGAGCGTCCCGGCAAGGTAAAAACCTTGAAGCAGCATCCGCGCAAGAACAAAACGGCCATCAACATCGAATACATGAAAGCCAGCATCCGTGCCAGGGTGGAGCACCCGTTTCGCATCATCAAGCGGCAGTTCGGCTTCGTGAAAGCCAGATACAAGGGGCTGCTGAAAAACGATAACCAACTGGCGATGTTATTCACCCTGGCCAACCTGTTTCGGGTGGACCAAATGATACGTCAGTGGGAGAGATCTCAGTAAAAACCGGAAATAACGCCAGAAATGGTGGAAAAAATAGCCTAAATAGGCTGATTCGATGTGTTTGCGGGAAAAAAATCGGCCCAGATCCGCGAAATTTTAATCAGCGAGTCAGCTTGGGAAGAAATGACCTGCTTATTCGCACCTTCCTTAGGACCAGTTGAAGTGTGGAGTTTTATTGATGGAGATGGACAGTTTATCAATAAATTAAATAAATCTAATAATCAAGTTCGACTTTCATATACTTTATCGCTGAGTGCTGACAATTGGCGTGATATAAATTTTGTAGGGATAAAGAATAAGATCATTTGTAATTATCGCTTAGCGCATTTGAGTAGTGAACGATTTTCGGAAGTAGAGGTGTTTAAGGTATTAAGAAATTCACTTAAAAAAGCCGAGTTGTGTGCTTTCTTTGATATAGAAGATCTTATTAAATGGGGTGAGTGTTCAATTAATGTAGCTCCGGAATTTTATAACCATAGCGTTATTAAAAAACTGCTTGAAATAAATAGACGAAGTGAAAGAGGAAATTTTATTCAAATCACGTCCCATGTCACAGAACAGCAATGGAATGAAATTCGTGAAGAGCATTAATTAAGAACTTTACAGTTAGAATATGCAGGAGAACAGGGATGAAAAATCATAAATGTGACTGTATGTCACAGGGACCGGCATTACTACCCGTACGCTATGCGGTGATTCCTGAATATATTAAAGAACCGTTACCGGAGTGGGCAACACCAGGAGTATCGGCTTACCCGGTGGAAAACGAAAATTACCACTATGCGCTGCGCGCAATGCGCAGAGGATATATCTATATCTACTATCCGTATCTGACGGACTGGGAGGCGTGGTCGGTATGTGATGACGGCAGTTTGTGGAAACAGCTTTCGGCGAAAAATGTCCTGGAGAAAGCAGAGCCTGACTGTCGGCAGGGAACCTACAGTAATGGCGGAAAGGATTTTCTGACGCTGCCCTATGAAGTTCTGGAGAATGACATCTGGATAGCATTCACGCAGTGTCCGTGGACGGAAAATACGCTGGAGCGTTACGCGAGCGATGGCGTGCAACGGCAGAGCAGAATGCAGTGCGTGAGTTCATCGAACTGGAGGGCGCCACAGGCTTCACAGCAAATAACGGAGGCAACCACAGCGAATCTTGTCAGTGTTCTGGATTACATTCCGGCGCAGGGCAGCATGCTGAGCCCGGGAATGCGGTTACCTTATGGCACCCATAATAAAATACGCGTCAGCCAGTGCGTGAATGAACGCTATGCAATAGTCAAAGAGCCGGGGCCGCAGGAGACATTGTACCCGTGGAAGAGTGGAGTGGTCGGAAACACAGTCCGGCAGATGAAGGAACGGGGTGTGAAGCCAGACGGTTCCCCGGTCACACCGTTGCTGATGGCGCTGCATGATGCAACAGGGATAACGCATGAGCTGACGGGATGGACAAACGATGTCCTGGCGATGGCGAAGATATTCGGTGATGAACGCGCCCTGGAGTTCTGTACCCAGAATCTGATAAACGGTGTTAAGGAGATTATAAAAAAGAGTGCTGAGCAGAATGTGGAAGAGCAGCTCGCGGCATTGGGTGGTTCACTTTCAACATCTCGCGATATTGATTACGCATATGGAATGTATGTCTGGAACGAGGGACGGAAAGGCAATACGGATGTTTTAAGCCGGGAAGAATTTGAGCGTCAGGCGAAGAAAAGACAGGAGCAGAATCTGAAAAGGTCGCGGGTGGCAAATAACCTGCGCAGATATAAAAGAAAGATAAAGCAAGAGAGCCTGGATTCGTTTATTAATTGTAGTGAGGTCCTGACACAAAAAATAGATAAACAACTCGAAGTGATAATTGCTTTCCGCTGTCAATGGCTTAAATCTCCATGTTTTATTCGTACACTGCAGGACTTTTATTCTGATCTTTCACAGGATAATTTGCACTTTCGTGAAATTGCGGCTTTTGCGATGTCTGGGTTAGGTGCGGCGAAATCTGGTGTGAGTTTACTCGATGACTGGATAAAAGATTACTCAACTGCTGATGAAAATAACCTTGTCTGGCGTACACATTTTTATAATGCACCTGAGTTAATGACTGTTGCCGAACCCTTGCTTGCCAGAGTACGCAAAGGAGTGAGTCAGCAGGTCACAGAACAAAGTTTATTAGCATTTTTTGAGTCAAAATCCGGCGACCTGGTTAAATTATTCGAAGGATTTAGTAAAGCAACAGCTGCGCTGGATGAGCCACTTGGAAATGATCCAGTCTGGTCAAAGCGGGTGTTGTATCAAGTTGACCAACATATGGCAACGCTGGGTTCACGATTATTCTCGGTTTCGGGTGTGGGACCAAAATTGGACACCATAAACGATCTTGTCGTTAAAACGCTCTGTTCTCTTTCAGCAGGTAAAACAATAGCTGAAATAAAATCTTTCTCTAGTAAATATTTTGGCTGGGCGACTGAGCGTAGTTACTATGTAAACGAAATTCTCTTTGTTAATCCTCAGAAAAACAGAGTGTCAGGGCGCTTAAAAGTCGCTCAGGTGCGGTTCTCTGATCTGGAAAAGGCGACTGCGGAATTCAGCATCAAGGGAGCGAAAAAAAATGCTTATCGTGCGACAAGTATCAATTTCCTGGTGCTCTTTTTTAATATGGCGGAGCTATATAACCAGGCAGATCATTTTAAACGTGATGACTTTTCCAGTTATGCCAAACTGGTCGCTGCAGGATTCGCCACCACGGGAGGTGCGGTTGATATTGTCAGTAAGATGATGGATGTAATAAAAAAAGATGATAAATCGTTTCCGAAACTGAAATGGGTGGGGGCCAGTTGTGCAATGCTTAATGCCATTGCATCGTTGGGGGCTGATTTTTCAGATATCTATCTATTGAAAGATGAAAGATCAATAAGTAAACGGTGGGCATATGGAATATTATATTTTGGGAAAATACTTAATGATATAACGACCATTATTTCACTCAGCGGCAAAGTTATGCCTGCTTTAATGTCAAAATTTGGCTGGAGTACGGCTGTCGGCAGTATGGAGGTGTGGCTGGGACGCGCAGCGACACCTACGGTTTATGCGCTGGGTATTGAGTGGATTGGTGTCTTCTCATCCTGGCAGTTCGCTTTGTTACTGGTGGTAGTGGATTATGCCCTGAAAGAGTATTTTTTTGAAGATGAAATTCAAATCTGGCTGCAGAACACCCTGTTTGGCAAAAAATTTTCGAAAGATATTGATAGCTTCTCTGAACAAAAAAAAGCAGAACTTATAGTGAAATGTGGAGAATCGCTGATGGAATGCGTACGTAAAATAGAATCTACCAGTAAATAGAATTGAATTATATTTTCAAATAAATCCATTGAATAAATTTCGGAATGGTCATATTACATATTGTAAGAATAAATTATGAAAAAAGAACTGAAATTCTCGGACGGGTTGCGAAGAAGTCTGGAAGGCAGCAATAAAAAATATCCGCTTCATAACTATCTGCAGCAAAAAAGTGAGCTGGCGCGAACGCAGGAAATTCTGCGCAATATCGAGGCCAAAAATGAAAAAGGAAAATGGCTGGCACATTTTCGCCTGAAAGAGAAAGAGCTGCTGGAGGCGCTGAAAAACGCCCCGCCGGACCCGGTGCTGCCGCCTCCGGCACCGCTGATTAAAGTTCGGGGCGTCATAGAAAAACTGACGCAGCGGCGGGTGGTGCAGCATTTCGACGTTCTGTCCTATCCGGAAGGAAACGCCTACTACACCCGGTATAAAAAGAAGATGGCGGCGTCGGCGGTGGTCTGGGCGGCCAGCGGCTCGGGAGGGACAGCTTCGGCCCTGCTGCAGGACTATGACAGGCCGCTGTGCGGGGCCTGGTATCTGACCGGGCGTATTAACGGCAGACGTTTTTCGGGCTGGCTGGGATGTCACTGGTGCTATGAAGGGGAGGAGGTGGAACTGCTGGCGGCACCGGTCGGCGAGGAGTATCTGGTGTATGCCATCCACAGGCCGGAGGAGCAGTCCCTGTGCATGACGCCGGGGTGTTACCGGGGAAAGAATCAGGCGCGCCGGGCGGCAGTGCGTATCCCGTTGCGGATTTGCTATCTGAGCCTGGCAATAGTAACTCCTGCAGTTATACATATTCATAATGGATGGGAGGCATTTTCTGACCCGGAATTTTACATGATGTTGGCTGTGTTTTGTCTTATGTCATTGGGGTTGTGTCTGCTTCCCGCAGCCTGGTCAATTTACAAACACAAGCCGTTACCGGAAGAAACATTGTCAGAGGAGATATTCACCCTGCTGGGCTGGGAAAACGTGGCGGATATTAACCTGGAAACTCTACATAAACGGCGAAAAAAAGAGTGGAGGCGAACAGAGATCCCGCCAAATCCTCTGCGCAAAGGTACGCCCTTTGATCATTCAGGAGGGACATTTTGTTTTTTTTATTATTAATAAGGATGCTGAATGGTTCTTAACGGTCTGGATAAATTATGAAAAAAGAACTGAAATTCTCGGACGGGTTGCGAAGAAGTCTGGAAGGCAGCAATAAAAAATATCCGCTTCATAACTATCTGCAGCAAAAAAGTGAGCTGGCGCGAACGCAGGAAATTCTGCGCAATATCGAGGCCAAAAATGAAAAAGGAAAATGGCTGGCACATTTTCGCCTGAAAGAGAAAGAGCTGCTGGAGGCGCTGAAAAACGCCCCGCCGGACCCGGTGCTGCCGCCTCCGGCACCGCTGATTAAAGTTCGGGGCGTCATAGAAAAACTGACGCAGCGGCGGGTGGTGCAGCATTTCGACGTTCTGTCCTATCCGGAAGGAAACGCCTACTACACCCGGTATAAAAAGAAGATGGCGGCGTCGGCGGTGGTCTGGGCGGCCAGCGGCTCGGGAGGGACAGCTTCGGCCCTGCTGCAGGACTATGACAGGCCGCTGTGCGGGGCCTGGTATCTGACCGGGCGCATTAACGGCAGACGTTTTTCGGGCTGGCTGGGGTATCACTGGTGCTATGAAGGGGAGGAGGTGGAACTGCTGGCAGCGCCGGTCGGTGAGGAGTATCTGGTGTATGCCATCCACAAGCCGGAGGAGCAGTCCCTGTGCATGACGCCGGGGTGTTACCGGGGAAAGAATCAGGCGCGCCGGGCGGCAGTGCGTATCCCGTTGCGGGTTTGCTATCTGTGCCTGGCCGTTGTCCTCATAACATTGCTGTGTAGCGATGGTATGGCATCATTTTACGATCCTATGTTCTATATATTTATAGCAGGCACAATAGTTTTTCTGCTGGTGATGTGCCTGCTTCCCGCGGCCTGGTCAATTTACAAACACAAGCCGTTACCGGAAGAAACGCTGTCAGAGGAGATATTCACCCTGCTGGGCTGGGAAAACGTGGCGGATATTAACCTGGAAACTCTACATAAACGGCGAAAAAAAGGGTAATGACTCCAACTTACTGATAGTGTTTTATGTTCAGATAATGCCCGATGACTTTGTCATGCAGCTCCACCGATTTTGAGAACGACAGTGACTTCCTGCCCAGCCTTGCCAGATGCTGCCTCAGATTCAGGTTATGCCGCTCAATGCGCTGCGTATATCGCTTGCTGATAACGTGCAGTTCTCCCTTCAGGCGTGATTCATAAAGCGGCCAGCCATCCGTCATCCATACCACGACCTCAAAGGCCGACAGCAGGCCAAGAAGACGCTCCAGCGTGGCCAACGTGCGTTCACCGAATACGTGCGCCACAACCGTCCTCCGTATCCTGTCATACGCGTAAAACAACCAGCGCTGGCGTGATTTAGCGCCGACGTAACCCCACTGTTCGTCCATTTCCGCGCAAACAATGACGTCACTGCCCGGTTGTATGCGTGAGTTTACCGACTGCGGCCTGAGTTTTTTAAGTGTCGTAAAATCGTGTTGAGGCCAACGCCCATAATGCGTGCACTGGCGCGACATCCGACGCCATTCATGGCCATATCAATAATTTTCTGGTGTGTACCGGGCTGAGAGGCGGTGTAAGTGAACTGTAGCTGCCATGTTTTACGGCAGTGAGAGCAGAGATAGCGCTGATGTCCGGCAGTGCTTTTACCGTTACGCACCACGCCTTCAGTAGCTGAACAGGAGGGACAGCTGATAGAAACAGAAGCCACTGGAGCACCTCAAAAACACCATCATACACTAAATCAGTAAGTTGGCACCATTACCGAAAAGGAAGCGCAATATGTTGCCGTGGCGGGGATGTTTATTTCTCCCGAACAGTCTGAAGATTCATGGCGCGTGGTATTACGCCGTGAAGATCTCGATCCTGATAAGGCGCGTGTGCTTGAATTAAATACCCGGACTCTGGCACTCCTGGCGCAGGAGGATGAGTAATGGTCAAGCAGCCGTCTCTTTATGACATCTTACTGGGTAATTTTTCCGGTGGTTTCCCTTTGCACTCAGTCAGTGAAAACACGCAGGTCATCTTATCCGTCCTGGATAATATGCAGCGCATTTTGAATACTCGTGCCGGTAGCCTCAAACATTTACCCGATTACGGTCTGCCGGATATGACCAAAATCCTCCAGGGAATGCCAGGTACGGCACATCAGCTTATCAGCACGCTTTCTCAGGTTTTGTTGAAGTATGAACCGCGGCTAAAAGGTATTCAGGTAACGATGCAGGAGCAGGAAACTCCGGGGCATTTGCGTTATTCCATTGATGCTGAACTGCAAGACCTTGGCATTGTTCGCTATGGTACTGATTTTACCCCTGAGGGGCGGGTTCTTATCCGTCACCTTAAGAGGCAGGGTTGGCTTGAGACTGGAGTGTACTGACATGGATAAGTATCGCATCAGCACCGGTGGTGACCCGCGTGCTTTCACGGAGTTCGGATTGTTACGCTATGAAATCAGCAAGCTGACTCACCCCGCGCGCCCGGACGTTGACTGGCAAAAAGTTGAACAGTTAAGCCTGGCATTGTTTCGTCATAACGGCGTCGAACTGCAAACACTGTCCTGGTACACCGTCGCCAGAATACGGAATGCGGGACTGGTGGGACTTGCCGAATGCGCGGAACTCCTGGAGGCCTTACTGACGCACCACTGGAATGCAATATGGCCACAGCAAACTCATGCCCGCGTTGAGATGTTGGCATGGCTCTCAGCCCGTTTACAGCAAGAATTGCGTACGCTAACGCTGTCATATACTGATTTATCCATGGTGTATCGGGTTGAACAGAGTTTAAAACATGCCTGCGAAGTGCTGCAACGGCTTGAGTTGAAAGCGCTTAGTAAACTGGAGGCTGTCGTGACCTGGATGCACAATGCAGCTTTGCGTCTGGAGAAATCCGAACCCGATTCGGGATCGGCCATTGTGATGATACCGGCTTCAGATGCAACAAATAACGTTGTGACGTCTTTGCCACAACTGGTCTTTGTGGTTAATGAGCCAGCGTCGTCCGGGCAATCGAGCGCAGCGGTTTTAGCGACCAAAATCGATCATGGAACCCGACGCATGTGGCTGGGGTTTGCTATCGGTGTCATGGTTACAGCAGTGGTGAGTACCGGCGCTTTTCTTGCTATCAACCCTATGCGAGCCGACGGATATGAACTGGTTAAGCCATTGCCACAGGTGCCGACGCCTGAACAATTGTCCACATTGAAGCAGTCCTCAGATTTGCAGGGGAAGAAGCAAGATATAATTGCTGCAACGCAAGAGCAATTGGACGTTTTACATCGCTTGTCACCTTTGTGGTCGCGGGAATACGCTGCATCATTAGCGCAGCAGTTAGTCACTCTGTGGCCGGAAGAATCGCAGACGACAGTAATCGCGAGCAGCTTACAGAAACAGTTAACTACGGAAGCGTTGCCGGAAAGTGCTCTGCAAAACTGGCATCATGCCCAGCAGGGGCTGGAAGCGTTAACCGCCCAGCTAAATGCGCTTGATGAACGCAAGGGTAAATATCTGACGGGGTCGGAGTTGAAATCAGCCATTTTCACTATCCGCCGCCAGCTTGACCAAACGCCGCCGACAGAAGAATTGTTGCGTCAAATCGATGAGGAATTAAAAAAACAGGGGAGTGTGTCACCCGCTTTGTATCAGCAGCTCGATATACGGCTTAACCAGCTTCTTAATCGTTATACGCTGCTGAAACAAAATGCCATTCGAGGGCGGTAGCACTGGAAATAAGCCAGCCAAAGATCATCAACTGATTCAGTTGGTTATATAAAATTGGTTGATGATCTCCGCTATAAAATCATGAAAAATTAATAATATTTATCAGGAATTATCACTGAGTGCCCTAAAAGGTTAACGCCAGGATCTCTATCGGGACCTCTATAGTGCACACTGCCCATCACTGCACCCTGATGCCATAGACGCGTCCTCGGAAACAGACAACGACTCATTTAATAACGCCCCGATTTCTGCTCCCAGCGCGAGGTCGTCTACCTGACCAAAATATTGCTGGCGTAGGTATCCCTGCTGATCAATTAACGTCAACGTAGGTGTACCGCGCATAGCGTAGGACAGCATGGTCTGGGGGACATCATTGTCAGGAGACGGCATATCCACCCCGACGGGGAAAGGGATGCGGTATTCTGATAGAAAGGTTTCCAGTGCCTGTGCGGTCATTACCTCATGATGCTCAAAAACCGTATGTAGGCCAATAACGGCCACCTTATCCGGTGGAAAAGTGGCGTACACACGTGAAACCTGCGGCAGTCCATGGGAAACACAGCCAGGACACAGCATCTGAAATGATTCCATTACCACGACCTTGCCGCGCAATGATTCCAGGGTTATCGGCTGTGATGTATTAAACCAGCGTTCAATTGTCAATGCTGGTGCTCGCGGATGGCGAATGATATTCATGTTAGCTCCAGAACCCGCACTGTGGTGCGGGTTAATTTCCGTTACTGGTTTACTTTCCCCGGCAGCGTCAGCTTGCCAGAGGCCACTTTAAATACATCCTCGACGCAAAGTAGCGGCGCATGAACGGATGCATTAACTCGTAGCCCGGCAGTTACGCCATCAAACTGGCTGGCAGTGACCACGCCAATATTATCGAACGGAACTTTCACTTCTACAGTTTCACCTGTCAGCGTAGGATTCCAGCCCGGACTGTCCAACAGTACCGGCAAGCCAGGCCAGGTTTTTGGCAGCCTGGGTTTTTGTCCCTCAGGAATATCAACTACGGCCAGTGCGCCAGGCCCGCAGACCTCGTTAGGCTTCAGCACCACCCAATGGGTATGCCACAGATCGCCATCATTGTTGCGGTTACCATCGCCATTTTCATCATACAGCGGCGTATCATCCAGATCAGGATGGGATGTTACCGCCAGTGCCAGGATACCGGCCTTATGTTCAAATCCCACTTCATACGGATCGATCGTTGTCGGCCAGACATAAGAGAAAATTTCCGTTCCCGCCAGCTTACCTGTTACTGCAGGCTTACTTTTACCTGCCTTGCCGGAAACTGCCATATGGAAGGTGGCAACATTCCCTTCGGTAGTGACTTTCGTGTGCACAATATCAAACTCAGCCAATACAGCCTTGTCGGCGCTGGTTTTAATACCGCCCTGATGAGGCTCATTGCCATGTGCACTGGCAGAGGTGGCGATAGCCATTGCTAATACAATCGCAATACGTTTCATTTTTATCCTTAAAGCAGATCTTTAATAAACGCACCAAAGTTGATGTGAAGCGGGATACCGCCATCCAGTACCAGGGCTGGAACAGATTGCACACCAGCTTCGATGGCCTCATTCAGTCGGGTTTTATCATTTCCGAGATGAACGATTTCTACCGTGTATTGAGCGGGATCGAGTGCCAGTGCGATTTGGTGTTCTGCATCTACGCATACCGGGCAACCTGCATGAAAGAAAACGGCTGTTTTACTCATGATGACTTTCCTTGTGTAATATCAAATGGTATCGAATCGATACCATTTGATATTACACACACACACACACTGAAAATATTGTCAATATGGTTTTGAATCGATACTATTGATGACAGTAAATCCCTATCGTTAGAAAGTCTGGACGTTTGTTTATCCAGCACGTATCCCGGCAAGCAGAGGCAGGTAACTGTGACACTCTTTGATATTCTTGAACGCCTGGTGAGCCTGCAAATGGGCAGCTTTTATCGCCATCCGCAACTGAAAGGACTCCCCACAACATGGGTTCAGATTCTTTTCTATTTAACGCGATGCAATGGTTATTCCAATACGCCCGCTGCAACCACGGAATACCTCGGGCTGACTAAAGGCACGGTATCGCAGTCCCTGAATAAACTAGGGAAGGTGCGAACAAGTCCCTGATATGAGATCATGTTTGTCATCTGGAGCCATGGAACAGGGTTCATCATGAGTCATCAACTTACCTTCGCCGACAGTGAATTCAGCAGTAAGCGCCGTCAGACCAGAAAAGAGATTTTCTTGTCCCGCATGGAGCAGATTCTGCCATGGCAAAACATGGTGGAAGTCATCGAGCCGTTTTACCCCAAGGCTGGTAATGGCCGGCGACCTTATCCGCTGGAAACCATGCTACGCATTCACTGCATGCAGCATTGGTACAACCTGAGCGATGGCGCGATGGAAGATGCTCTGTACGAAATCGCCTCCATGCGTCTGTTTGCCCGGTTATCCCTGGATAGCGCCTTGCCGGACCGCACCACCATCATGAATTTCCGCCACCTGCTGGAGCAGCATCAACTGGCCCGCCAATTGTTCAAGACCATCAATCGCTGGCTGGCCGAAGCAGGCGTCATGATGACTCGAGGCACCTTGGTCGATGCCACCATCATTGAGGCACCCAGCTCGACCAAGAACAAAGAGCAGCAACGCGATCCGGAGATGCATCAGACCAAGAAAGGCAATCAGTGGCACTTTGGCATGAAGGCCCACATTGGTGTCGATGCCAAGAGTGGCCTGACCCACAGCCTGGTCACCACCGCGGCCAACGAGCATGACCTCAATCAGCTGGGTAATCTGCTGCATGGAGAGGAGCAATTTGTCTCAGCCGATGCCGGCTACCAAGGGGCGCCACAGCGCGAGGAGCTGGCCGAGGTGGATGTGGACTGGCTGATCGCCGAGCGCCCCGGCAAGGTAAGAACCTTGAAACAGCATCCACGCAAGAACAAAACGGCCATCAACATCGAATACATGAAAGCCAGCATCCGGGCCAAGGTGGAGCACCCATTTCGCATCATCAAGCGACAGTTCGGCTTCGTGAAAGCCAGATACAAGGGGTTGCTGAAAAACGATAACCAACTGGCGATGTTATTCACGCTGGCCAACCTGTTTCGGGCGGACCAAATGATACGTCAGTGGGAGAGATCTCACTAAAAACTGGGGATAACGCCTTAAATGGCGAAGAAACGGTCTAAATAGGCTGATTCAAGGCATTTACGGGAGAAAAAATCGGCTCAAACATGAAGAAATGAAATGACTGAGTCAGCCGAGAAGAATTTCCCCGCTTATTCGCACCTTCCCTAGAGCGTGAAGGTTGGATTAGAAGAGAAAATGACGGTAAGGATAAACGGGTTGTCCATCTGATTCTGACATCCAAAGCGAGTGAAGTGATGCATAGCATCATGCAGGAGACACTGCAGGAGCCGTGGGATTCATTAGCTTTTTCTGAGGAACAGCTGAAAACAGTTTTTCTGGCCCATCTTCGGAGTATGCAGAAAAATCAGGAGGCCAGAATGTTTGGTGAGTGCCGTTTTTGCCGTTTTCATCAGTCGATAAATGGGCATCCCTGGTGTGGTCTAACAGAAGAGCCGATTCCCATGGAAAGTATCACATTAATTTGTCGTGAATTTGAGGAGCCGGAAAATAGTTGCAGCGTTAGCGCTCAGAATGAGAGAAAGGGCTAGATACTGGCTTTTGAACGGGTAAAGTGCGGACATAAAAAAATCCAGAAAATGGTATGCGCATTCTCTGGATTTTGTAGTGGAACACTGAATTTGGCCACCTGAACAGAGGTGATATGCTCACTCTGCCACGTGTTCGGGGTTCATCGCAGCAGTTAACCCCCCTGAAAAACCAGACGGCAGACGGGCTGTATTACGCCGTCAGGTTCTGGCGTTGCATAACATCAACCATGTTTTGCTGGCGCAAGAAGTATCGTGACCATGGCAACGCTGAGAGGCTTCCGGATGAGGGCAAGCTGATTGCACCGATTGAATTTCTTGTGACTGGCGATTTGTCATCGTGTATGGCGCTTTCCTTACCCGTGCCAGACTCCCGGAGTCTGCTTCAGTGTTTAACACGCAGCAATTTACTAAGCAGAATAAATATGAATGATTTAACCCTGCATTATTATGACGCTGAAAACGCCACCGACAGAAGAATTGTTGCGTCAAATCGATGAGGAATTAAAAAAACAGGGGAGTGTATCACCCGCTTTGTATCAGCAGCTCGATATGCGGCTTAACCAGCTTCTTAATCGTTATACGCTGCTGAAACAAAATGCCATTCGAGGGCGGTAGCACTGGAAATAAGCCAGCCAAAGACCATCAAATGAGTCAGACGTTTTATATTAACTTAGTTAATGATCTTCGTTATAAAATCATGCGAAAGAGTCAGCGCTTTCGCTGATTCAGGCGGATTGTATGCCTTATTATAAGGATCGCAAAATCCGTGACGGCTGTTGAGTATATGAAACGATACTAGTGGATACTGACGGAGTTTATGCTGGAGAAAGTAAGGATCATAGGCTTCTTCATATTTCGCCTGGATAACCAGTGTTGGGCTGTTGGGCATTATATCAGTATAATCACGTATACGGCTTCCGTAGAAACTGACGATACCATCGCAATGTGTATTCTCCGAACAAAGCCATGCTAATGTCCCTCCAACACTGAATCCGACGATTATTATTTTTTTATAATGATCACGTATTCTTATCAGTAAATCGAAGATCATTGATGTATCGAATCCGCAGAACTTCATGAAATAATCGTATGCCTGGCTATGTTGATCGTATGAGAAAGGTTCTTCGCGGTTCAAAAGATTGGGGCAATATACATCAAGTCCTGTATTGTGCAGTTCTTTACATACTTGCTTGATATGATTATTCAATCCATAAATTTCATGTAAAACTATCACAGCATTTTCATTTTTAGATAATAGAGTATACATCAACTGTCTCCCGTAGTTTTTAACTATCTATTCTAATAATAAAGTTTGTCAAGGGTCATCACCGGGCGTAAATTTTACAACCTCTCTGAAAATCTCGTTGCCAAGAATCTCGAGCTGATTCATTACCTCATCACTGGCCTGTTCCATTCTTTTTAACGCCAGGGACATATGCTCATGGTCGCCAGAAATCGAATACTCGATTGCAAGAACGCCGGAGTTATGTAACATCTGGTGAGGGTCCTCCAGATTTTTAAATCCCGTTAAATGAGCGAAACATCTTCCAGTATCACCGTAATACCATTTCCCCAATCTGCACTGACTATATGATGTCAACGTATCATCTAATTTATTCTCGGTAAGTTTTTTATATAGATCTATTTTCCAGATAACATGATCCATTTTAATGATACTTAAAAATAGTAAATTTGATATGTAGTCAATAATTGCCTTCATTGCGGCTGATTTTTCAATTACACTTTTAATAGAAAAAACAACTTCATTCATATGCTGAGTGATTTTCGTGATTATTGCTAGCTGTGCTTCGATGGATGTATCAACCGTAGAACCATTATTCTGGAGGATTTCCGTTTGCAAAAATATATGGTTAGTGCACATTTTAACATTTTCAGCTAGTTGTCTAACCTCTTTAGATATAACGCTAAATCCTCTTCCCGCCTCACCTACTCGGGCAGCTTCAATCGCTGAATTTATTGCGATTAGATTTGTATGATTGGCAATTTTTTGTATGTCTTTAATTGCATCATTAATTTCAGTCAGTGATAACTTCAGATGAGTCATTTGTTTTTGAATTTCTGCTGATTCTTTGCCTGCCTCATTGATCTCAATAACGAGTGATTCAAGGGAATGCATTGCTTTATTATTTTGTGCGTTTAGTTCTGTTATTTTATCTTTTTCTGTATTTAATTGTTCATGAGTTGAAATTAATGATGTTCTGATCAGGTTGAGTGTTGATATGCCAGAAGTGAAATGATGGCAGATGATTTTATTGTAGTTTTCTGCTTTTTGTTCAGCGATGGGGGTGTCAGCTTCGATGATGTCGGAAGAAGTGTTGTAATTATAGTTACTATTTCTTTTAACTATCTTAGCGATAATTTTCCTGATCATCTTATCAATCCTTTTTCGATAATAGGTTTAAGAAAATAATGGTTTAATAGTTTATCGCCTATGTTATAGATTACGTCAATATATTTTTAATTAGTATTGTTTGATGTATTATAATTTCTTGATAATTGTTTTGTTGAATTGTTTTACAGAAATGGCCTGGTGTTTTTTAAATGCGCGTGTTATCTATTAAGATAAGGATTATACTTCAGTTGAACACTACAGATAATGATATTTCAGAGTATTAAAATCTCCATCTGTTAGTTTTATATTTTAGCTTAACCTAAATATTCCTGTGATATCACTCTCCAGCCTGGATGTGTAGTTGGATTACATCATTTATGTGTGCATTGAAAAATTCAGAGAGTGGTTAGATGTATCACTATATATCGAGTACATGACCAAAATTGAGAATGTGATAACCGCCGGTTAAAATGCAACATTATTAATGTATTTATAATAACAGCGGTGCCCGGATCCGGACTAACGCAGCAGGCGGTGAACAACGCGCTTGTCGCGCTGGCCCCGCAGGGGTGAGCCGCTGGAGACGAATAATCGAACGGAGCTTGATGGAGAGTCCGTTTCTCCAAAAGCAAAAACCCGCCTCTAGGGCGGGTTCTTTAAATAGTGGTGCCGGACTCGGAATCGAACATGTATACAATCCTATGTTTTATCGAATAAAAATAAGTATGTAGTGTTTTTTACCAACGTATATTTACCAACAAATCATAGGTGTTGTCAATTTAAATCAATAAGTTACGCTATTATTCGTTAGTAGACATCAGTAAACATCGGTTTTTAGATAGTGTAAACATCGTGTTGTCAAATAAAAAAGCACTTTTTGCTAAAAAGGATAACTAATTGTTTTTAATTAAGTTATCTTCTTTTATCTCCGTTTCCACTCTAAAAGCCATGAAAATGCCAAAAATAGGTGTTGATCGTCATAAGCGATATTCGAATAATACATTCCATCAAATAACAAAAGGAAAAATATATGAAAGAAAAAACAAAACTAATCCGTATCTCTGAGGTAATCGATCGCACAGGATTTTGCAGAGCTTGGATTTATCGACTGATTAAAAATAATAGTTTCCCGGCTCCCGTAAAAACAGGTGAACGATCTATCGCATTTATTGAAAGTGAAATCGATGCGTGGATTGATGAAAAGATTTTTTATTCACGTAATCAGGCTGCGTAAAAACACTCTCACTTACTATTTGTTATCTTGAATATGATTACACTATTTATAGTGTAAAACGTCTAAAATCGCATACAGAGCGTTTTAAGGCTATATATGGAAAATATTAAATACTTCGAGTAAAGGCCGGATAAAATCCAGCCTTTTTTGTTTTCTTTTATCTAATTGATCATGATGTTTAAAATATTTTTCATTCTATATTGACAGGTAATATATAGAGATCTATAAAGAATAAAGATACAAAAAAAGCCAGATATTAAATCTGACTTTTTAAGGACTAAAAAAGTTTTCGCTGACTTTTTTAAGTCTTGTAATCAGTTATACGAGAACGTGATTACAAATATAAATAAAGTATTATCTAATCAACTTATATTTGTCAAATCTAAATCCCAACTTTTTACAAGTCTTTTAAATACCATTTCCAGAACCCTTTTTAATCCTCAAAAGCAATAACGTTAAAACCTGCTGTATCAGGTATAAGAATGAAGGTTCCTCAAGTGATTGGCGGTTCTTATGTTATTGTGGCAGTGCCGGGTGATACGTAGCTGCCAACCTGAATCGCAATACCTAAAGTTTTTTAGAACATTAGTATAGCTTCTTTAGTAAAACGAGAAGTGTTTTAAAATAACAATGGTATTGTTTGCGTGGGTCGTGGGGGAAGTATCAGAATGGAAACGTTCTGAATATTTTCAAGACGCAATGAGCATCTTCTATCTTTCCATTTTTGGCGTGGGGGGTAGGGGGGGAATGCTTAAAGAAAAACTAAGTTTTCCTGACGGAAAACTACTACGACTGAAAGTCGCCATCTAAAACCCCAGAACCTAAGCTGATAAAATTCTAGTACTACTAGTACAAAAAATAAATAAAAATGGAATGGAAAACTAGAGCGGGAAATATAAAATAGTAAGGTGCCATTTTATCAGGCACCAATAAATATAAACTAAAGATATTATTTTTTCCTTGCTGTTCTTATATACCCATCCTTGTCATAAATCTTTAATCCTTCAGTATCTATTATATAATAAGAACCGAACTTATCATTGTTCTTTTTATATTTATTATCAAGTTTTGTTATTTTATAGGTCCCACTACTACCATCACCATTTAATCGTTTTAAAAAATATCCTTGTGATGTTTTTGTTATTGTAAATGTTGCATCCAAAAATTCAGGCGAACCAACGTCGTCATACCATGAGCCTATAACAATATCTTTATCGCTTTTATCTGATACTGATTCAGGTAATTGCATACTTTTAAAGCAAACTGCCATTCGTTGTATATCACCTTTACTTATTAGAGCACCGCTGACCATATCAATATTATTTTTTAACATGAAGTTAATCAGATCTGGCTGACAAAATTTAACTTCCCATGCTTTAGTTATTGCTAAGTTTTGCAATTTAGCTGTTTTATCATGAGCAGCATTTGGCACGCTCAAAAGATTTTTTTCAGAGGTATCAAAATCCATTCTATACGCATTTAATGGTTTTTCAGTTGTTCGATATGATTTAATATATTTTATTGCTCCCTTTTCGGAAGTCGTCGATACTTTTTTACCGTATTCATCTAAACCATGATTAATATTATCAGCCCATGCTATAGATTGTGTGGATAATGTAAATAAAATGGCTAAGGTAAATTTATTTATTTTCATCATAGATCCTTTAAGGTATTGATGTTTATAAAATAGCATATTGGAGTTTTTATTGAAATCTTTAATTCGGCAATTGGTTTGTTGTTTTTATGTTATTGATTTTATTGTTGTTTGTAATGCATGGACGCCAGCAAAAGCAGAAAAACAAGTTTTCTACTTTTCTGTCGCCGCCGATCAAAAGCAGCGGCATTTTTTACGCAAAGCTACCTATTACGCACAGCTACCAATAGACAGTATATTATTTACCCTATCTTTTATTTGCTTTTTATTCGGCGTGAAGTGTATTTATTTATGTAGCCGCTATTGACTAGATCTTATTATCGGTTATTTATTTAAATATAAGTTGAGTTCAGCTTTATTTTTAGCTTTTCGGAAACTGAGGCAAGGTGTAATCCCGTAGCCGGTATTATACCCCAATCTTCGATTGGCCCTATCTCGCTTTGCTCGTAGGGTTGAAAAATATCTACCCTTCCGCCTATTCCCCTTATCAAAGGGGAGGCGGTAAAATCCGGTAGTTTTTATAAATATATATAGGAGTGTTTAAAATGAATGAGAATGATATAGATCAGTCCTTGCTAGAACTATTAGCAAGATATTTTTATTATATAGACCCAAATGAAGAAAATACAGCATTTCTTGAAGCAAATAAAGATGAACAAGATTTATGTTATTTTGTAGCTTATCGCTATATTAAAGAAAATAAAACTCAAGATCTTATTGATGCTTTGAAAGATCAAAAAGATGAAGATTATATCAAAGCAATGAAAGATTATGTTTATGGAGGTGGTAAATATGGATACAGATAGAAAAAGAGGCCGCAAGGGTTTAAATCACGCAGAACGTAGAGATATATCTATACAGTTTAGATTAAACAAAGCAGAGTTTGACTATTTAAAAGAACTTGTGGAAGCCTCCGGCCTTGAAAGAGGCCATTACATTAGAAAAGAGATTTTAAACTCTGAACCTATTGTTAAAAGAAAAATGCCGGATTTTGAACAATCCTTGTTTAAGGAAATACAGCATCAAGGTAATAATATAAATCAGATTGCTAAAAAACTAAATACCAACGAAGACTTTAAACAATCTGTAGCCGCAGAAGCTAACTTTGCTATAAAGCAACTTATGAAAAGAATATTAAAGGCTTGTGAGGTTTATACTGTATGAAAGGAAACGTAGCTAAAACAGGGAGATCATTTAAAAATAGAGTTGAGTATATATTAAAAGATGATCACGATTTCATATGTAGCAACATGGCAAGTGATTATAATAATGTTAGTGATTTAACTGATGAGTTTAAAACTGTAAGCAGCTTTAGACAAGATATAAAAAAACCTGTTTTTCATGCGTTTTTATCTCTTCCAAAAAATGAACATTTAACAGATGAACAATGGCAGGAGATAGCAAAAGACTATTTGAAAGAAATGAATATTGATATAGAAAAGCATCAATATATTTGTGTGCGTCATAACGATACAGATAAAGAACATATCCATATTGTAGCCAATAGGATTGGTTTAGACGGTTCTGTATGGCATGGTCAGCACTCAGCATTTAACACAATAGCAGCTTGTGAACGTTTGGAGATAAAGCACGGCTTAACCATTACACAAAGTCTCAAAGGGCAAAAATCAGAGGTATCAGCACCAACCAAGAACGAGATCGAGCAAGCCCTACGCAAAGGTGAGAAACCAGCTCGTATCGTTCTACAGAACGCATTACAGGCGGCTATGGTAGGAAAACCAGACCTTGAGACATTCATAGACAGACTGCAGGCTGTAGGCATCGATCCGGCCTTCAACGTTGCAAGCACTGGCAACGTCGCCGGAGTGTCGTTTGGTATCAAAAATAATGAAAAAAATATTTATTTTAAAGGCTCACAGTTAGGTAAAAAATACAGTTGGAACACTATTAAAGGCAAGGTGAAATATGACAAAAATAGAGATGATGAACTCATTAGAAGATTCGCAGCAAGAAAAACAGATGACGAAAATAGTATTGGACGATCACCTATTGAACCAAATATCAATGACGGTAGAACCATTATCAGAAACGATGATGATATTATCGGAGTCGGTCAGTACAGCATTAAACCAGACACAACAGACACTTACGAGGGTAAACAACTCGTTAGAAGCAACCACAACAGCTTTAAACTCAGCGAAAAATATAATAGACCAACAGGCCCAAAAGTTAGAAGAACAACACAAAAAGCTGCACAAGTACTCAACAGAGTTAAAAAACAATACAATAAAGAACCAATCAAAACTTATAATCAAGGTGGCTTCAATAGTAGGAGTTCTAAACTTAGCAGCGGTTCTATCAGTAGGATACTTGATCATGCAGAAACAGCCACAACAGCCACGAATAACTTTAGACTCAAAGGCCGTCGCAGTTTCAATAGTAGAGCAACTAAGATCGAAGAGATAAGAGAAAGGTTAAATATTAGAAAACCTGTTATTCAGCCCAAAAATAAAGAAAAAGTGATTAAAGAAGAAATAAAGAAAAAACCATTATATATGTTTGATTATGAAAATAGATTTAAATCCAAATTGAAATCAAACTTAAAAAAAGAAACATTAAAACTACAACAGCAGGAAGCAGAACAGAGTGTCAAATATCCAACCTTTAAACCAAAATAAAAGAGGCTTGAAACCTCTTTTATTTTTTAGTATTAAATTGTTATATATCTACATGCTTAAAACAAAAAGAACAGCGTTTAATGGTCGTTAGTCCTGTAAGTTCTTTAGCTTTGTTATAAGCAGACTCCTCTGATACAGAACATATTTTTTGATACTGGCCTGTTGTAAATCCAGTTTTTTCTTTATCTGACACTAAAGGATTTATAGCGAAACAGTTCACATGGTGGAGGCATGTGCTATTTATGTCAGATTTACTTGCCGTACCTTTGGCTTTCTCTAACAGGTTAACAACGTATCCTTCTGGATTATCGTTTAACCACTTTTTGTACGCATCTTCATTGTTATTGAAAATCACAGTATCCATAAATCCCCCTATAACATTTTAGCGAAGTCAAACGGCATAATATGTCTTTCTTTGTTTGCGTCCAAATAATCAGCCCACCATTGTATCATCAAACGACGCTGCGTAATATGTTTTGCTTTATGAGTATAAGCAGCACGAACATTGTTTTGCTCTTTATGACTCATTTGTCTTTCAATTGCGTCTTCAGTCCATATACCTGACTCAACAAGAGAACTACAGGCCATTGTGCGGAAACCATGCCCACAAATTTGAGTTTGAGTGTCATAGCCCATAAGTCGCAATGCTTTATTAACGGTATTCTCGCTCATAGGTTTACGATAATCATGACAACCGATAAATATCAAACCCTCACCATTGCTAATATCATAGCTAATATCTTTTAGCTCTTTTAATATTTCAATGGCCTGATGACTTAACGGTACATAATGAGGTATGCGCATTTTAGATCCTCTTTCAGAAAATCTAAGGAAGGTGCGAATAAGCGGGGAAATTCTTCTCGGCTGACTCAGTCATTTCATTTCTTCATGTTTGAGCCGATTTTTTCTCCCGTAAATGCCTTGAATCAGCCTATTTAGACCGTTTCTTCGCCATTTAAGGCGTTATCCCCAGTTTTTAGTGAGATCTCTCCCACTGACGTATCATTTGGTCCGCCCGAAACAGGTTGGCCAGCGTGAATAACATCGCCAGTTGGTTATCGTTTTTCAGCAACCCCTTGTATCTGGCTTTCACGAAGCCGAACTGTCGCTTGATGATGCGAAATGGGTGCTCCACCTTGGCCCGGATGCTGGCTTTCATGTATTCGATGTTGATGGCCGTTTTGTTCTTGCGTGGATGCTGTTTCAAGGTTCTTACCTTGCCGGGGCGCTCGGCGATCAGCCAGTCCACATCCACCTCGGCCAGCTCCTCGCGCTGTGGCGCCCCTTGGTAGCCGGCATCGGCTGAGACAAATTGCTCCTCTCCATGCAGCAGATTACCCAGCTGATTGAGGTCATGCTCGTTGGCCGCGGTGGTGACCAGGCTGTGGGTCAGGCCACTCTTGGCATCGACACCAATGTGGGCCTTCATGCCAAAGTGCCACTGATTGCCTTTCTTGGTCTGATGCATCTCCGGATCGCGTTGCTGCTCTTTGTTCTTGGTCGAGCTGGGTGCCTCAATGATGGTGGCATCGACCAAGGTGCCTCGAGTCATCATGACGCCTGCTTCGGCCAGCCAGCGATTGATGGTCTTGAACAATTGGCGGGCCAGTTGATGCTGCTCCAGCAGGTGGCGGAAATTCATGATGGTGGTGCGGTCCGGCAAGGCGCTATCCAGGGATAACCGGGCAAACAGACGCATGGAGGCGATTTCGTACAGAGCATCTTCCATCGCGCCATCGCTCAGGTTGTACCAATGCTGCATGCAGTGAATGCGTAGCATGGTTTCCAGCGGATAAGGTCGCCGGCCATTACCAGCCTTGGGGTAAAACGGCTCGATGACTTCCACCATGTTTTGCCATGGCAGAATCTGCTCCATGCGGGACAAGAAAATCTCTTTTCTGGTCTGACGGCGCTTACTGCTGAATTCACTGTCGGCGAAGGTAAGTTGATGACTCATGATGAACCCTGTTCCATGGCTCCAGATGACAAACATGATCTCATATCAGGGACTTGTTCGCACCTTCCCTAACGTTCTCGATCTCGTCTCTTTCTGGCGGAATAACCCATAAGGCATTTTTAAAATCTATTTCAGGCCAGCGAGCGAAGCGTAGTTCACTCGACCGAATGAAAACTAATAAAGTGAGTTTTAAAGCTAATACAGTGAGCCTACGGCCTTTATACGCATCTATACGACTTAAAAGATCAGGTATCTGCTCAAGTTCAAGCGCTGGATAATGCGTTCTTTTAGGTGTGATTAACGTGCCGCCAAGTTCATTAGCGGGATTATGGGTAATCATATCTTCTTGGACAGCATAACGCATAATAGCGGTAATACGCTGTTTTAAACGTGAAGCGGTTTCGTGTTGGCCCTTGCCCTCAATTTTACGCAGAGGTAGCAACAGATCGCGCGTAGTCAACTTGGTAATATCTTTTGAGCCGATAGCAGGGAAAAGATGATTAATAAGACTGTTTAAAATACGCTCACTATGCTGAGGTATCCACCGCTCACTAACAGACATTTTTTTGTGCCAATCACGAGCTACGGCTTCAAACGTAAAATCTCCTCGCTCTTCGGCCTTTACAGCTTTTTTCTGTTGAAGTGGGTCGATACCACTGGCTAACAGAGATTTCATCGCTAAGAGGCTTGTACGAGCTTCTGAGAGCGAAACAGAAGGGTAGGTGCCAATTGAGAAGACTTTTTGCTTACCATCATAGCGATAAGCCGCTTGCCAATACTTCGAGCCGTTAGGATGAACGAGCAGATACAGCCCTTTGCCATCAGAAATTTTAGTTGGCTTGTCGGAAGGCTTGGCGTTTTTTACAGCAATATCAGTTAAGCGCATAACAAGCCTCCTGTGCAAATGTTGGTAAAAATCCCATCGAACTGAGATTACCAACATTTTTACCAACAAATAGAGGGAGCTGCCAGTAGATTTTAACGGACAGTAGTAGACAACTGGAAGGGGATAACTTGTTGACTTTATAAAGCAAAACGGACGTCAGTAGACGTCCGTTTCTAAATGAGTGGTGCCCGGACTCGGAATCGAACCAAGGACACGGGGATTTTCAATCCCTTTAAAAGAGCCCAAACGATCCATCAGCACTAACAGTTTTTACTGGTTTACCTTGAGAAAAATGTTTAAGTTTGGTTCTTCATGACTTAAGTATTGCTTAAATACGGCGTTTCGAAGCTACCAGAATCCTACCATTATGAGCCTATACCCATAGAAGAGAAATTATCTCCCGTTCTCGCGATTCAATGACTAAAAATCAGACGGTGCAGGCTTTTAGATACTGATATTATATCTTTTGGGTAAAGTATTAATCTCTGTTGAGATAGGCTCTTAGCCCTAAAATAGCCGAGCAGCAAACGCCAAAACAACAATACTAACATTACCATTAACTGTCGCGATGGTTCTGAGTCGATCGTCTTTAAGTGTTTTACCATCAAATGTTGCGATGGTGCGGAGTCGGTCGTCTTTCAGGGTTTTACCGTCAAAAGTTGAGATGGTTCTGAGCCGGTCGTCTTTCAGGGTTTTACCGTCAAACGTTGCGATGGTCCTGAGTCGGTCTGACCTGCTCCCCGTTGATTAGTACACCCCGATGTTAGTAATGTCTTCATAAGCCACATGAGGACATCCCCATGAAGAAGCGTTTTTCCGACGAACAGATCATCAGTATTCTCCGCGAAGCCGAAGCTGGGGTACCCGCCCGTGAACTCTGCCGCAAGCATGCCATTTCCGATGCCACGTTTTACATCTGGCGTAAGAAGTATGGCGGTATGGAGGTGCCTGAAGTTAAGCGCCTGAAGTCGCTTGAGGAAGAGAACGCCAGACTCAAGAAGCTGCTTGCCGAAGCCATGCTGGATAAAGAGGCGCTTCAGGTGGCTCTTGGGCGAAAGTACTGACGACAGACCAGAAGCGGGAAGCCGTGATGTTGATGTGTGATGCGACCGGTCTGTCGCAACGTCGTGCCTGCAGGCTTACAGGTTTATCCCTGTCGACCTGCCGCTATGAGGCTCACCGTCCGGCTGCTGATGCGCATTTATCAGGGCGCATCACTGAGCTGGCACTGGAGCGCAGGCGTTTTGGCTACCGTCGTATTTGGCAGTTGCTGCGCCGTGAAGGGCTTCATGTTAATCATAAGCGCGTGTACCGGCTTTATCACCTCAGTGGCCTGGGCGTAAAACGCAGAAGACGTCGTAAAGGGCTGGCAACAGAACGTCTGCCGCTGCTCCGTCCGGCGGCGCCCAATCTGACCTGGTCGATGGATTTCGTCATGGACGCACTTTCCACCGGTCGCAGGATCAAGTGTCTTACCTGCGTCGATGATTTCACAAAGGAATGCCTGACGGTCACTGTTGCCTTTGGGATTTCAGGCGTTCAGGTCACGCGTATTCTGGACAGCATTGCACTGTTTCGAGGCTATCCGGCGACGATAAGAACTGACCAGGGGCCGGAGTTCACTTGCCGTGCGCTGGATCAATGGGCCTTTGAGCATGGTGTTGAGTTGCGCTTAATCCAGCCGGGCAAGCCAACGCAGAACGGATTTATTGAGAGCTTTAACGGACGATTTCGCGATGAATGTTTGAATGAGCACTGGTTCAGCGATATCGTTCATGCCAGGAAAATTATTAATGACTGGCGGCAGGATTATAACGAATGCCGCCCGCACTCCACGCTGAATTATCAGACACCGTCTGAATTTGCAGCGGGCTGGAGAAAGGGTCATTCTGAGAATGAAGATTCCGACGTTACCAACTGAGTGTTGTATCTAATCGTGGGGGCAGGTCAGTTGCATTGACAGATTGAATCTACAGCGGCTTTTTTTAATATGTCCCGTTCGTCGGTAACCCGTTTCAGCTCTTTCTGGAGACGGCGGATCTCGGCCTGAGCATCTGACTGTTCTTTATTAGTGGAAGAATCCGGACCGTACTTCTTTATCCAGGCGTAAAGGCTGTGGGTGGTGATATCGAGACGTGTTGCAACGCTGGCAACAGAATAACCGCGATCAACAACCTGTTTGACTGCTTCAGTTTTAAACTCTTCGGGATAACGCTTACCGCTCATGGGCACCTCTCTTTAAGCCATCTTAAATGACTCTGAGGTGTCTGTTAAACCCATGGCGATTCAAACAGCAAGCATTTATAGAGGCTTACGAAGCGTTAAAGGCAAGCTGTGGCAAGGATGAATCGATAGTCTTTATCGACGCAGTTCACCCAACACTATCAACAAAAATATCTCCTGGCTGGATACGAACTGGTCAGGATAAAGTGATTGAAACAACGGGTAATCGTAGCCGATTGAACATTATTGGCGCACTGAACTTGTCGGATATTGGAGCAACCATTGTTCACAACTATGAGAGCATTAACAGTGAATCGATTGTTCGCTTTTTCTGTGAGTTAAGAAAGAGTTATCCCTTAGCTCATAAGCTTCATATCATCTTGGATGGCGCGGGATATCACCGCAGTGACTTAGTCAAAGATGCGGCGTTTGTCCTGAATATTGAACTGCATTATCTTCCACCTTACAGTCCAAACCTCAACCCAATCGCGCGGCTATGGAAAGTAATGAATGAGAAGTCGAGGAACAACGTTTACTTCAAAAGAAAACGGGACTTCAAGGCGGCAATAGACCAATTTTTTGCAGTGACTCTTCCAGAGATCGCAGGCTCTTTGACATCTCGAATTAATGATAATTTTCAGGTTCTCAAGCCAGCATCTTCAAGTTGATTCGGTATATAATATGTTTTCAACGAATCTGGAGAAATGAAGTGCCATGTGTGTATGGCACTTCATCTCTTATTTACTCATTGACTCCGTTACCGTCTGCCAGGTTATGAAACCACCACTCAGATTATATGTCCGGAAGCCGTGAGCCTGCAGAATACGGTATGCCACATGCCCGCGCAGGCCACTCTGACATCCTATAAAAATTTCTTTATCTTTAGGCAATTTTCCAAGGTTTTCCCGCAGGGAATCAAGAGGGATGGATAGCGCGTCAGGATATTCACCAAATTGTTTCAGTTCGGCAGGAGAGCGAATATCAAGTAAACAATAACTGCCCGGTTCCCGTTGTAACACATCGCTGACATGACATATGACCGTATCTCCTTTCATTACATTTGTCGCCACCATACCAGCCTGGTTAACGACGTCCCTTGCACTGTTAAAAGGTGGAGCATAAGTCAGCTCAAGATGTTCGAGATCGTTGACGGTAAGCCCCGCGCGCTGTGCGACAGACAGGACATCGATGCGTTTATCAACCCCTTTTTTCCCTGATGCCTGAGCCCCGAGAATTTTACCGGTATCGGGGCTGAACAGCAGTTTCAGACTGATCATCGTTGCCCCCGGGTAGTAACCGGCATGATCAGCGGCATGGACGTAAACCTTCTCGTATCGGGTGCCATGAACTTTCAGCTGCTTTTCATTCGCACCGACGCTGCCAATACTCAGCGAAAATACCTTACAAATGGATGTCCCCTGACTGCCATGGTAAAGGCTGTGACGATCTAGCATGTTATCAGCAGCAATGCGTCCCTGGCGGTTGGCGGGCCCTGCCAGAGGAAAATTAGCGGGTTCCTGAAAGACAAAGTCTGGGGTTTCAACGGCATCCCCCACGGCGTAGATGTCAGGGATACTGGTCTGCATACAGGCATTGACGCTTATGCCTCCCCGTTTACCCACTGCGAGCCCGGCTCCTGTGGCAAGGCTGTTCTCAGGTTTTACCCCGATGGCGAGAATAACCATGTCGGTCTGCAGAAACCCACCCTCAGACAGTGCAACGCGGAATCCCGTCTCTGTCCGCAGTACCTCGGTGAGCGCCGTTCTGAGACGCAGATCCACGCCATGACTCCGGATTTCCTGATGCAGGGCAGATGCCATTTCAGGATCAACCGGAGCCATAACCTGTTCCCCCATCTCCAGCAGGGTCACACTGATCCCCCGTTCGCTCAGAGCCTCCATCACTTCAAGTCCGATAAATCCCCCCCCGACAAGCGTGGTGTGAGCTACGTGATGTTGCTCAATCCACCCCAGGATAGCATCCATGTCAGTAAGATTTCGCAGCGTAAAGACACCCTCTTCCTGTAGCCCGGGCAAAGGAGGGACAACCGGAGCGGCGCCGGTACTGAGGAGCAGACGATCCCATTCTTCGCTATAGACCTCCCCTGAGGTCAGATTTTTAACCGTCACCGTTTTATTAACCGGATCCACTGACGTCACTTCATGACAGATACGGACGTCTATGTTAAAGCGGGATTTAAAATCCTCCGGGGTTTTCAGAATCAGTGACTGCCTTAAAGGAATTTTTCCGCCTATATGATAAGGTAATCCACAGTTGGCGAAAGAGACATCGCTTCCCCGTTCAAACACAACAATACTGACATCCTCTGATAACCGACGAGCTCTGGCTGCAGCGGATGCCCCGCCGGCAACACCACCAACAATCACTATTTTCATTACATCCTCTCTGTTCACCCGGGGCAAAAATGCCTGCCAGATATAATCGTTTCCCCGGGCCGGCAGGACGCTACAGACCTGACGAACACGATGGCAAAATTACGATACCGTCAGTATACTAAATTATATTATATAAAAACACATAGTATGAGAAATCAGCAATGCTCATGAATGAAGACACAAAACGTCAGACAGATATGAAGAATGCGGCCCTGAGGGCAGCAGATGTCTTACGGGGACTGGCCAACAGCGACCGGTTGCTGTTGATGTGTCAGTTAAGCCTGGGGGAAGCGAATGTGGCCGGGCTGGAAGCGGCGGTCGGTATCACTCAGCCGACCCTGTCCCAGCAGCTGGGTGTAATGCGCCGCCTGAAGCTGGTCGAGACCCGACGGGCAGGTAAAATGGTATATTACCGTATTGAGGATAACCGTATCATGACGTTGTTAAATACCTTATATGATCTCTACTGCCCGCAGGCAGGCACCGGTAAAGGAAGCCATAACAACGAATAATATGATCCTGCTTTCCCCGTAAACCGTTTTATCCGTGCATCATTAACCCTGTTCAGGCTGTGAAATGCCAGACCGGAACCTGCGATACCTTAACGGGAAAACAACAGTGGTCCGGATATACCAGCCGATGATGCCCGTCACGGACTGTATTTCTCGTTCACGCATTCACTGATTAACCCACTGATTCAATGGTGTTTAATACTGTGACGGTCAGAAAAAACAGCCACAGGAACACGGATGATTCTGCACTGTCAGTAATAGCCTGTGGCTGACAAACCGTTTTTTCTGCTGCCACGGGGTGACATTATTCAAGCAGGCTACGCAACATCCAGGCAGTTTTCTCATGTAACTGGATACGTTGTGTAAGCAGATCTGCTGTGGCTTCATCATTCGCATTATTAACGAGCGGGAACAGGGAGCGTGCAGTTTTAACCACGGTCTCCTGGCCCTGGACAAGATTTTCAATCATGTTTTTTGCTGCCGGAATATCCTTATCTTCATTAACCGCTGTTAAACGTGAAAATTCATGATATGTGCCGGGTGCGAAGCATCCGAGCGAGCGTATACGTTCAGCGATATCATCAACGGCAGTGGCCAGCTCATTGTATTGATTTTCAAACATTAAATGTAAGCTGTTAAACATGGGGCCAGTTACATTCCAGTGATAGTAATGTGTTTTTATATACAGGGTATAGGTGTCAGCAAGAAGCCGGGACAGGCCGTCTGCAATCTCCACCCGGGATGATTCAGCAATACCAATATCAATGATTTGTTTACTCATAACTACCTCTTACACGGTTTCAGTGGAATATACGATATGCGATTATTCTTTCCGGTCTGAGCAAAACACGCCTCAAATTTTTATAATAACCAGGTACACCTGTCGTCTGTCACACTAGCGATGCGCCAGAGCAATATCCTGCGACGGAACAATGAATTTCGCCGTGGCACGTGCCACTGTCTGCTGTCCTTTTGTCAGCCATGCTTCAAGCAGGTAAATCCCCCTGCGTTGCCCAAGCAGTCTGGCACATACCATCAGTTTGTCTCCGGTACAAACGGGTGAAATGAATCTTACCGTCAGTTCAGCCGTCAGGGCTTGCACACCCTGCATGAACAAACAATGAGTCATTGCTGCATCCAGCAGGGTACTCGTCATTCCGCCATGTAAAAGACCCGTATACCCCTGATGCCTGTGATTGGCCGTGTAGTCCGCACATACAGAGCCATCCGGGTGCTCTGAAAACATTAAGTTCACCGTATCAGGGTTGTTGTCGCGGGAACTACAGACCATACAACAGGTATGGGCCTTTCTGGCATCAAGATAACAATTCATCTGTTTCTGCTCAGCGTCCGGTTGTACTGACGGGAGGCATCCGGAATTCAGTCAGCTGAGGGGCTCCCCCGGCATCATTACTGCCTCCTCCACACATTCCGGCTCCTGGTTTATACACAATACGGGTCTGATAAAAATCACCGCCCGTGATGAAATAAACTCATGAATGGCAACAGCGCCCGTTTCCGTGATGATGCTGACGCCCACCCTGGCACGCATTTTCTGCTGTGTTCCCGTCAGAGTGACAGCATTTTTTCCCTTTCGCCTCATGATGAAAGGACTGGCGTCCCTGCTCCGGCTTATTCAGTTCAGTCAGAACACGGGTATCCGGATCACACAGTTCAGTGAACAAACGACGACCACAGTCAGTCTGGTACACCGCGATCTGATGCCCCAGTAATTTACCCAGCATCCGTTCCCCGATGTTACGGACCACAACGCGGCTGACTTGCTGTTGAACCAGCAGGTCAACCAGCTTCCGTTTACCTGAACAATCTGCGCCCAGCGCGGGATTTTCTGTCCGGCTGAGCTCCACACCGCGCTCATCCACCAGGACAAGGTGACTCGCTTTGGTAAAATGATTTGCTACCCGGTCGTCATTCACTGGAATGGCTGTGATCATCTTGTGTAACTCCTTCCCTTTCAGAGTGCATTATTAAGGCCTTGCCCTGAGTGAGACAGTCCACAACCTTAAAACGGGCTGCTTTCAGGACATTGGCCAGTGTCTGCCTTGAAACCCCCATTGCAACAGCCGCTTCCTGCTGTTGCATGCCCAGTAAATCGACCAGCCGTAACGCTTCAAACTCATCTTCTTTTAAATGAACATGTTCAAGCTGGCTCATCGGTCGCGCATTGGGCTTAAAACAGGTATCCGCAGGGCGGCCACAGATGTTACGGGGAATTCTGGGTCTTGGCATGAAGGCTCCTTATTGGCATATGCTATATATACACTCATAAACTGGCATATGCAATATACTCTGCTCACCGGTGGAGAATTTTTTGCTTTACCCTGGAGTCTGTAAGTGGGCAGCAGGTCATGAGAGATGAAGAGAAAGAAAACAGATACTGTATAAGACTCAATTTAAAGTGCTGCCATAAGGGGGTCGTCTCAGAAAACGGAATCTATGGTCACTCCCGTTTTTGCAACACCGATTTTGACGACAAGTTGGCTTGCTTGAATCTATCCGGCGTCTGAATGGGATTTTATTCCCGCGCCTCGATGAGTTCCGCGCCTGATGAACCTCCAGAAAATATACGGCTTCAATGAGCCTTTCCGTTTTACAGGTTCCTCAACAGGCCGGTGGGCCGTTAGTATCATCAATATCAGTATTCGCAAAACCAGATGAATGATTGTTTAAACTGGTGTATTTCTGCCTTTATGCTTCGTAAGTTTGCTGTCGCGCCGTCAGTGCCCAGGCTATTCTGGCCAGCTTGTTTGCCAGAGCACAGGTGACGACAAAGTTGCTTTTCCGACACAACAACTCCCTGACCCAGTCGGCCAACTTGCCAGACTGGTGTTCCAGTTTTTGTATGAATACCCTGGCACACTGAACCAACAAAGTTCGGATCTTTTTGTTGCCCCGCTTGCTAATCCCTAACAATGTCGTCCGACCTCCCGTGCTGTACTGTCGGGGTACCAGCCCTGTTGCCGCCGCAAAGTCACGGCTGCTGGCGTACTGCTTCCCGTCGCCAATCTCAGTTGAAATAGTACTGGCAGTCAGCGTTCCAACGCAGGGAATACTCAGCAAGCGCTGTCCAACCTCATCTTCGTCCAACTTTCGTTTCAACTGAGATTCCAGATCTTTAATCTGCTCAACAAGATAGTGATAATGCTGTTGTAATTTCAGCAGTAACTGGCTGAGATAAAGAGGCAAACTACTGTCCTCAAGAAGGGTACTCAGTCGACTAATAACGGCAGCACCTCGCGGAACGCTGATACCAAATTCCAGCAGAAAAGCATGCATCTGATTAGTTGTTTTCACCTTATCCTGAACCAGGGATTCACGGACACGATGCAGAGCTCGCATTGCCTGCTGAGATTCGGTTCTGGGCTGCACGAAACGCATAGATGGACGTGATGCTGCTTCACAGATAGCTTCAGCATCAACGAAGTCATTTTTGTTGCTTTTAACGAATGGGCGGACAAATTGCGGTGATATCAGCTTTGGAAAATGCCCTAACTCTGCCAGCTTGCGTGCCATAAAGTGAGAACCGCCACAGGCTTCCATCGCGATGGTTGTTGCCGGGCATGTCGCCAGAAATTCGATTAGCTTTGGTCGGGTGAATTTTTTACGGTAAACGGCCTTCCCACGATGATCCTGACAATGAATATGGAAAGAGTTCTTACCCAGATCGATACCAATAAGCGCAATGTTTTCCATGATGGTTCTCCGAATGAAAGCCTGTCCTCAGCATAGTACTGGGAAGGAGGGAGTGACCATCTCATTAAATAAAGCACGCTAAGCCGGTGGCAGCGGTCGCAATGGCCTGAACTTCCCCGCACCGACCTTGGCACTGCTGCGCCATAGGTAATCGCCGGTCAGGTTGATATGCTCCCACCCCAGCGGGGACAGATATTGCAGCAACGTGTCGTCCAGCGCCTCGCCCTTATTCAGCCCCGCATGGACGCGGCGGCGCAGCTCCACGCTTTGCAGCCAATCCAGAATGAACAGCGTGCGCTCGATGCGCCCATACATCCGCACCTTGTCGTTGATCGCCTTGCCGGAAGCCTGGAACTGCTGTTGATGCTTGTTCTTGGCCGCATTGAACAGCTTGCCGATGATACGGTCGTGAAGGTCGATGATTTCATCAGTGACGGTGGCCATGCCCTCGATGGCCAGTGCTACCAAGGTGGCGTAACGCCGCTGCGACTCGAACTTGGCCAGGTCGGCGGGCGTCATCTGGCCGCCTTCGCGGGCGATCTTGAGCAAGCGGTTTTGGTGTACCTGCCGTTCGATGCCAGCAGGTAGGTCAAGCGCCTGCCAGGCTTTGAGGCGTTCGATGTGTTCAAGCATGTGGCGCGAGTTTGGCTTGGCGGGCGATTGGCGCAGCCACGCTAGCCACGTCATTTTGCTACCATCCTTGCGCTTGAGCAGTTCGTCCAGGCACTGGCGATGGACAGGTATCAAGGAATCGGCCAATGCCGCATGGATGCTTCGGTTGGCACGGGTAATGGCCTCGGCGCTTGCGCGCTCGATGGCATTCATGGCGGGTAGGATGATGCTCTGCCGCCGCAGGTTTTCAACAAGGGTGCTGGCCAGCACAATGCCTTTGTCTGTTTGCAAGGCCAGTTCGGTCAATGTATGCACGGCTTGCCGGTAATGACTCATGGTGAAGGGCTTGAATCCAAACACCGTTTGCAGCTCGACCAAGTGCTCCCGCCGTGTCTGCTCGCGCTGGCCGTAATGGTTCCAGCTTCCCACCGGCACCTTGAGTTGTGCGGCCACCATGCGCAGCAGGGGCAGAAATGGAGGATCATCGACGCCCAAGAAGATGCCAGGGAATCGCAAGTAGCAAAGCTGCACGGCGAAGCCCAATCGATTCGCGGCGCCGCGACGCTGACGGATCACCGACAGGTCGGTTTCGTTGAACGTGTAGTGCCGTATCAGTTCGTCTTTGGCATCTGGCAGTGTCAGCAGACTTTCGCGCTCGGTGGCGGACAGGATTGAGCGGCGTGGCATGGTCAGTCTTCCCGCAGGTACTGGTACAAGGTTTCGCGGCTGATGCCGAAGTCACGGGCCACCAAGGTTTTCTGCTCGCCTGCCGCAACTCGCCGTTTCAACTCGGCAATTTGTTCGCTGTTCAGCGATTTCTTTCGTCCCCGGTAGGCCCCGCGCTGCTTAGCCAGCACGATTCCCTCGCGCTGACGTTCGCGGATCAGAGCGCGCTCGAACTCAGCAAAGGCTCCCATGACCGACAGCATCAGATTGGCCATCGGTGAGTCCTCGCCGGTGAACGTTAGCCCTTCTTTGACGAACTCCATGCGCACGCCCCGTTGTGTCAGCCCTTGGACGATGCGGCGCAGGTCATCAAGGTTGCGTGCCAACCTGTCCATGCTATGCACCACCACGGTGTCGCCCTCGCGGACGAAGGCCAGCAGCCTTTCAAGTTCGGGACGTTGTGTGTCCTTGCCTGAAGCCTTATCGGTGAATACCTTGCCGACTTCTATTTGTTCCAGTTGTCGATCAGGATTCTGGTCGAAGCTGCTGACGCGAACGTAGCCGATACGTTGACCTTGCAAGATGCCTCCAAAGGTAAAAATGTCAGGATGAAATCTATTACCCTTGGCTGAATGTGTCAATAAATATAAATTAATACCCTACTCTGACGTTGTTTGTGCTCAACATCTGACATCAGGTTAGGGTTAGTCTTAACTGACACCACCTCCCAGGGCCTGATATAAAGCAACACTATCGACTAGGCGTTGTGCCTGGACCGCAACCATATTGATCCGGATTGACTGTGCCTGTTGCTGCGCGATGAGCAGTTGCAGGTAGCTGGCCGCGCCCAGCCGGTATTGCCGCTCGACCGACTGCAAGGAGGCCTGTGCAGCCATATCAGCGGCAGCGAGGGCAGTCAAAGTTTGTGCATCGCTTTCCACCGCGCGCAGGGTGTCGGCGACGTTACGCAAAGACTCCAATACGACGCTCTGGTAATTGGCTACGGCGGCATCAAAAGCGGCGAGCGCCGCTCTTTTTTCAGCGGGTAGCCCTGGATTAAAAAGAGGCTGGGTGAGCTGCGCAACCAGGCCCCACACTGCCGAGCCACCACCGAACAGGGCACCGGTGGTCAGCGCCTGAGAACCAAGGTTGGCGCTCAGGTTGATCTGTGGGTAGAGCTTGGCGACAGCCACACCATAGTCTGCATTGGCCGCATGCAACAGCGCCTCTGACGCCTGGATATCCGGTCGGCGGCGCACCAGTTCTGAGGGCACGACGAGCGGCATCTCGACGGGTAGAGTGAAATCGGCCAGAGTGAAGGCCGGGATGCCACCCGTGCCTGGGGCACGACCGGCTAGCACCGCCAGTAGATGTTCGGTTTGTTGCAGTTGTTTACGCAGCGCAGGCAGTTCTGCCCGCGTTTGCTCCGCCTGAGCTTGTAGGCTCAACGCTTCATCAGGTGAGGCCTGACCGATACGCACGCGTTCATGGGCCAGGCGCAGTTGCTCATCCTGCACGCGCAAAATGGCAGTAGTGGCTTCTAGTTGCGCGGCGAGGCGTGCTCGGGTAATGGCAGCGGTTGCCATGTTGCCGGCAAGGGCCAGGCGCGCAGCATTCAGTTCGAAGCGACGGTAGTCGGCGCGAGCAGCCAAGGCTTCGAGTGCGCGCCGGTTGCCGCCAGCCAGATCGAGGTTGTAATGCACGCCAACGCTGGCGTTGTAGAGGCTGAATTGACGTGCGTCTCCGCTCAACCCTTGGCTACTGGGACTCATTTGCTGGCGCTGAGATCCCAGTGCGACATCTACCTGTGGATATTGCGTCGAGCCCGCCTGTGCGGCAAGAAGCTCCTGCGCCTGTCGCAAATTGGCGCTGATGCTCGCCAGCGTCGGGCTGACATGGAAAGCTTCGTTTATCAGTCCGTCGAGTGCGGATGAACCCAAGCTTTGCCACCATTGCGTTTCGATCGGAAGCCCTTCGACTAGACGTTGTGTTTCGCCGAACTGCGTGGGAGCGGACACGGTTCTATCAGCTACCGGTGTTGCAGTGTAGCGAGCCACATCGGGTGCGGTGGGACGCTGAAAATCAGGGCCGGCGGCGCAGCCGGCCAGACCGGCGGTGACCAGACCAGCTACCAGGTAAGTTGCCGCAAGCCGTCTTTCGAGGCTGATGGGGCGCTGGCATGTTTTAGCGTGCTCCATAAAAATGCTCCACGAAAGGTTTACGGAAAGCTTGGTGGCAGCCCAAGCAGCTTTCCTGCACGTGGGCGAATGATTGGGTCACCGCCTTGCCGTCGCTGCTCGCAGCAGCCAGCTTCATGGCCAGCGCCGCCTCGTGAGTCTGCGCGTCAAAGTTTCTGAACTTGGTCGCATCAGCGCCGAGGTAAGCAAGGATGCGCATTTTTTCAGTAAGCGGTGGCTCGGGGTGTGCAGCAACTTTTGGGGCGAGCTGAACGACCTGAACCCATTCCTCCTGCGAAATCGCACCGGTAATAGCCTGCATGTTGCGCCCGAGTTCCTGCATGATCTTGCGTAGCGCCAGTGGCTCAACCTGGGTAGCGTCACCAGCCCAAGCTGGCAACTGAAAACCCCATAAAAGCAGGCAGGCCGTAACGGTCAGGGTGATAGTTCCAAATGCGTGGCTGTGTTTGCGGTGGGTCATGAAATTCTCCTGTAATTCAATCGTTCTCTCATTCGAACTCCCGCCCTTCGCCAGCTTCCTCATGGGTCACGCCGTCGCGGATGTGGTAGATGCGCTTGAATGTGGGGATGATCTTTTCGTCATGGGTGACGACGATGATGGCGGTCTCGAACTTCCGGGCCATGTCGTTGAGGATGCGGATTACAGCCATGGCGCGCTCGGAATCCAGCGGCGCAGTGGGTTCATCGGCCAGGATCACCGGCGGACGATTGACCAGTCCGCGCGCGATGGCGACCCGTTGCTGCTCGCCACCGGAGAGTTGCGAGGGCATTGCGCGAGCTCGGTGTTGCACATCAAGCGCTGTGAGCAATTCCAGTGCCTTCGCGCGCGACTCTCCATTCGCGACGCCTGCAAGCATCGGCAGCAGCGCCACGTTGTCGGTGACATCGAGAAACGGAATCAGGTACGGCGCCTGGAAAACGAAACCGATCTTGTCACGCCGTAAGGCGCGCAGGTCGCGGACTTTCCAGCCATCGGCGTAGATCACTTCATCGCCCAGCGTCATGCGACCGGCGGTCGGTTCGATCACCGCACCCAGACACTTGAGCAGCGTGCTCTTGCCGGACCCGGAAGGGCCGATCAGTCCCACCACTTCACCAGGCGCAACATGCATATTCACGTCTCTCAAGGCAAAGACAGCGGTGTCACCATCGCCATACCGCTTGCTTAAACTTTCGATGTGTATCCCTTTGCCACTCATCTCAACCTCCAATGGCTTCGGCCGGATCGACCTTGAGTGCTATGCGAATGGCGACGAGGCTAGCTAGAACGCAGATCACGAGCACGGCAAAAAAACCGGCGACAGAATCCATTGGCGTGAGCAGGACATATTTTGGAAAAGCCGGTGCTGAAAAGGTGGCTGTGATCTTGCCGACCACGAAGCCAATCACGCCCAGGGCGAGCGCCTGCTGCATGATCATCGCGGCGATGGTTCGGTTGCGTGTGCCGATGAGCTTCAACACCGCGATCTCACGGATTTTGTCCATCGTCAGCGAATAGATGATGAAGGCAACGATGGCCGCGCTAACGATGGCCAGAATCACAAGGAACATGCCGATCTGCTTGGCCGAGGTGGCGATCAGCTTGCCGACGAGGATGTCTTCCATCTGTGCCCGGGTGTAGACCGTCAAACGCTTCCAGCGCTGGATGGATTCGGCAACCTCGTCCGGCGCATGACCAGGTTTCAGAGTGACCAGCACGGCATTGACGAACGCGTTGCTGCTCTGTGAAGCAATCACGGCATCCAGCAAACCTGGATCACCGGGTCGATTGAAGACCGGGTTGGCTTCGGTGCGACGCCGGCTTTGCCAGATGGCATCGTTGTCCTTGAGGAACTGGGCCTCCTGGGCATCTTTGAGCGGAATGAATACCATCGGGTCGCCGCTGGACGACACCATGCGCCGTGTCAGCCCCACGACGGTGTAATGATTGCGGCGAATGGCAAGACGATCTCCCAGTTTGAAGCCGGTGGCGATGTCGGCCACAGCCTCGTAGTGACCGCGCGTGATCTGGCGTCCAGCGACGAGATAAGGAGGCCATCCGGGTGTAGCCCCCAACGCACCGGGCGCGATGCCGACCACCATGGTGCGTACATCACTCTCGCCCTTGCGTACCTGCATGGTCAGGTAGGTCGCGTTCGCTGCCTGTGAGACTCCCGGCATGGCGAGAATGGCGCGATACACGTCATCGTTGAGGCTGGACGACTCCGCATAAGGACCCAGAGTATCCTTTTGCACCACCCAAAGGTCAGCGCCACTGTTGTCGAGCAACGCCTTGCCGTCGTCCACCATGCCTCGGTACACCCCAGCCATGACTAGGGTGACGCCGATCAGCAGACCCAGACCGATGCCGGTGAAGACGAATTTCCCCCAGGCATGGAGAATGTCGCGGCCGGCCAGGCTGATCATCGTGAAACTCCCGGGATATGCTCGACCACATGGATGCGGCTGCGCGCCGTCAGTGCCTTTTCGCTATAGGTCACAACCTGGTCCCCATTCTTGAGCCCTTCGCGCACCTGCACGTAACCATTGAGGTCGGAAGTGCCGAGCTTGACCGGGGAGAAATGCAGATCACCATCCACGATTTGCCAGACACCAACTTTATCGCCTTCACGCTGGACGGCAGCGTTGGGGATCAGTGGAGCGGCCGGAAGCGCCGGCAAGTCAACCGTGACTTCGGCCAGTTCACCCACTGGTGGCAAAGGTTCTGGTTTGTTATCGAATGTCACCTTGGCAAGCGTTTCCTCGGTTACCGCGTCGGCCTTGGGTTCCACCCGCAGCACGCGACCTTTCAAGGTCTGGCCACCACGCGAACGCAGGACGATATGAGCCGGCAGCCCCCCAGCCAGCCCCGATGCGCTGATCTGGTCGAAGCGCACATTGATCCACAAACTCTTGGGGTCGATCACTTCCACCACGGCCTGGCCCGCGACGATGGTCGTGCCGGGATCGGCATCGCGCACGGCGACTACACCGTCGACCGGCGCGATCAGGCGCAGATTGCTCCGCTGCGCGACGAGTGCTTCGCGGTCGGAGCGTGCCCGGGCAATATCTTCCCGAGCGGCGGATAGGGCGGCATCGGCGATCTGCAGTTCCTGCCGCTTGGTGGTGACGATTTCCTCGCTGGTCGAGCGCACCGCAAACAATTGCTCATAGCGGCGCGCCTGGGTTTGCGCGTAGGCTTGCCGGGCTTCTGCCTCGCGCAAAGCCGCTTCCGCCCGCTTGAATACAGACTCCTGTGAGCGCACCCGATCATCAAGGTCGACCGGCTCCATCTCGCCGAGCACCTGTCCGGCCTTGACCTGGTCGCCTACATGCACCTCCAGGCGTTTGACGCGCCCGGCAAACGTCGGTCCGATCTTGTAGGTGTAGCGCGCCTCCACCGTGCCGATGCCGAACAGCGCCGGTGTGATAGCCTGTGATTCCACGCTTGCCACCGTCACAGCGACCGGGGCGAGCGGCCCTGATCGCAGACCGACATAAATAAAAAGCACCAGCAAAGGAATGATGACGGCAAGCAGTGCCAGGGTGCGGCCTTGCAAGGGTAACTTTTTCATTGCGCACTCCTTATGCCACGCCGATAAATTGCAAAGACGCGCGGCGCATCGCGGTGCATACGTCCCACATCACCCGCCAACAGCGATTGCATGACCAAGCCCTGGATCGTGCCAATGAACAGCGTTGCCGCCGCCTCGTTGTCAAGCGAGGGAGACAACTCGCCGCTGGCCTTGCCTTTCTCGATGAGACGATGCAAACGTTCGCCGTAGCGCTGAATCAAGGTTTGCACCATGCGCTTGGCCGGTGTCGATTCGGCACGCTGAAGCTCACCAAACATCATTCTTGGCACGCCTGGGTGCTCAGCTACGAATTCGATATGACTCATGAACATCGCCTCCATGGCTGCCAAGGGCGACTCGATTCCTTGTGCGGATCGATCGATTCTGGCTAATAGGCGCTCTGCTACCCACTCCATGACCGCCTGCCAAATGGCTTCCTTGTTCGGGAAGTGCCGAAACAGCGCACCCTGGGTCAAGTTCATGTGTTTAGCGATAGCCGCAGTGGTTATCTCGCTTGGGTTTTGTGAACCGGCAAGCGCCACGACGGACTCGACAGTTACGGCACGACGTTCATCGGCCGGCAGATGCTTTGGATGGGTGTCCACGAGCACTCCTGGTAAGATAGTAATTGATTACTATCTTACCACAAGAGGCAACTCAAACAAGAGAAAACCCGACGTACTCGTCAATATCTAGAGTCTGCAATGGGCTTAACGTGCTTTATTTAATGAGATGGTCACTCCCTCCTTCCCGGTACTATGCTGAGGACAGGCTTTCATTCGGAGAACTATCATGGAAAACATTGCGCTCATTGGTATCGATCTGGGTAAAAACTCTTTCCATATTCATTGCCAGGATCGTCGCGGGAAGGCTGTTTACCGTAAAAAATTTACCCGGCCAAAGTTGATCGAATTTTTGGCGACATGCCCCGCTACAACCATCGCAATGGAAGCCTGTGGCGGTTCTCACTTTATGGCACGCAAGTTGGAAGAGTTGGGGCATTCCCCAAAGCTGATATCACCACAATTTGTCCGCCCGTTCGTTAAAAGCAATAAAAACGACTTTGTCGACGCCGAAGCTATTTGTGAAGCTGCATCGCGTCCGTCTATGCGTTTTGTGCAGCCCAGAACGGAATCTCAGCAGGCAATGCGGGCTCTGCATCGTGTCCGTGAATCCCTGGTTCAGGATAAGGTAAAAACAACCAATCAAATGCATGCTTTTCTGCTGGAATTTGGCATTAGCGTTCCCCGAGGAGCTGCCGTTATTAGCCGACTGAGTACCATTCTTGAGGATAATAGTTTGCCTCTTTACCTCAGCCAGTTATTGCTGAAATTACAACAGCATTATCACTATCTTGTTGAGCAGATTAAAGATTTGGAATCCCAGTTGAAACGAAAGTTGGACGAAGATGAGGTTGGACAGCGCTTGCTGAGCATTCCCTGCGTCGGAACACTGACAGCGAGTACTATTTCAACTGAGATTGGCGACGGGAGGCAGTACAGCACGGGAGGTAGGACGACATTGCTGGGAATTAGTAAGCGAGGTAATAAAAAGATCCGAACTTTGTTGGTTCAATGTGCCAGGGTATTCATACAAAAACTGGAACACCAGTCTGGCAAATTGGCCGATTGGGTCAGGGATTTACTGTGCCGGAAAAGCAACTTTGTCGTCACTTGTGCTCTGGCAAACAAGATGGCCAGAATAGCCTGGGCCCTAACGGCACGACAGCAAACTTATGTAGCATAACGGCAGAAATACACCGGTTTAAAGAATTACTGATCTGGTTTTGCGAATACTGATATTGATGATACTAACGGCCCACCGGCCTGTTGAGGAACCTGTAAAACGGAAAGGCTCATTGAAGCCGTATATTTTCTGGAGGTTCATCAGGCGCGGAACTCATCAAGGCGCGGGAATAAAATCCCATTCAGACGCCGGATAGATTCAAGCAAGCCAACTTGTCGTCAAAATCGGTGTTGCAAAAACGGGAGTGACCATAGATTCCGTTTTCCAAGCGGCCCCCTTCCTCAGTGGAACGAAAACTCACGCTAACAGGGTAGTGACCGGGTAGCCACGATAACTGCCAACAAAATTAGCTTATAGGTTAATTCTACCTTGTCTGAAATTAGCCTATAGGTTAATATTAATAGAAATGGGAGGTCACATGTTTAGCGTTGTTTATCACCCGGAAGCCAGGGAAGAAGCCACAGCATTACCCGTAAAAATCAGGGTGAAGTTTGACCGTCTCATCGGCAAACTGGAGTATGACGCCCGATTACTGCGGGAGCCGGACACGAAGCCCCTGGGCGATGGACTTTTAGATCCGCACGATGGGGACGGACATAGCCAGGGGAATCTGGGTATACCACAAAGGCAATACCATCATCATGCTCCGTGTTTTCATCAAGAAGTCACAGAAAACGCCAGCGAAAGAAATCGATCTCGCCAAAAAGCGGTTAGCGGAGGTACTTAATGAAACTGGTAAGCCATAAAGAACTGCATAACGAGTGGATGCAGGACGATGAATATCGCGCTGCATGGCAGGAAGAAGAACGTAAGGAAAAGCTCAGGGAGCTGCTTGCTGAATGGCGCAAGCATGACAACCTGACAAAAGCGCAGGTTGCTGAACGCATGGGGGTTACACCTCCGGTTATTTCTCGCCTGGAAAACAACATCACCAAAGCCAGCATCGACACACTGACCCGCTACGCTCACGCCTGCGGCATCAAGAAACCTGTCATTGCCCTGTACTGAATAGCCAGCCCTCCGGGGCTGGCCTTTTTGTTTCGGTCAGTCCCAAAATTTTGTTAAAGCAAGTTTAAAATGTCACCTGTTTCTCCAAAGTTGAAATGTCACTTCTAAGCCAATCTATTTATACATAATCTTTACATCTTTCCCCGGTGACAAAGTGCT
Source organism: Citrobacter sp. RHBSTW-00017 (assembly GCF_013797615.1). Lineage (NCBI taxonomy): Bacteria > Pseudomonadati > Pseudomonadota > Gammaproteobacteria > Enterobacterales > Enterobacteriaceae > Citrobacter > Citrobacter sp. RHBSTW-00017. The sequence goes on from NZ_CP056899.1 coordinate 892,901, forward strand.
AATTGGTCTGTAATGTTCAATGTGTGGCAGGCAAGCCGCCGGTGACTTAGGGAAGGTGCGAACAAGTTCCTGATATGAGATCATCATATTCATCCGGAGCGCATCCCAGAGGGACATCATGAGCCATCAACTCACCTTCGCCGATAGTGAATTCAGCACTAAGCGCCGTCAGACCCGAAAAGAGATTTTCCTCTCCCGCATGGAGCAGATTCTGCCATGGCAGAATATGACCGCTGTCATCGAGCCGTTTTATCCCAAGGCGGGCAATGGCCGACGGCCCTATCCGCTGGAGACCATGCTGCGTATTCACTGCATGCAGCATTGGTACAACCTGAGCGACGGTGCCATGGAAGATGCCCTGTACGAAATCGCCTCCATGCGCCTGTTTGCCCGATTATCCCTGGATAGCGCCCTGCCGGATCGCACCACCATCATGAATTTCCGCCACCTGCTCGAGCAGCATCAACTGGCCCGTCAATTGTTCAAGACCATCAATCGCTGGCTGGCCGAAGCAGGCGTCATGATGACCCAAGGCACTTTGGTGGATGCCACCATCATTGAGGCACCCAGCTCTACCAAGAACAAAGAGCAGCAACGCGATCCGGAGATGCATCAGACCAAGAAAGGCAATCAGTGGCACTTTGGCATGAAGGCCCACATTGGTGTCGATGCCAAGAGTGGCCTGACCCACAGCCTGGTCACCACCGCGGCCAACGAGCATGACCTCAATCAGCTGGGTAATCTGCTTCATGGAGAGGAGCAATTTGTCTCAGCCGATGCCGGCTACCAAGGAGCGCCACAGCGCGAGGAGCTGGCCGAGGTGGATGTGGACTGGCTGATCGCCGAGCGTCCCGGCAAGGTAAAAACCTTGAAGCAGCATCCGCGCAAGAACAAAACGGCCATCAACATCGAATACATGAAAGCCAGCATCCGTGCCAGGGTGGAGCACCCGTTTCGCATCATCAAGCGGCAGTTCGGCTTCGTGAAAGCCAGATACAAGGGGCTGCTGAAAAACGATAACCAACTGGCGATGTTATTCACCCTGGCCAACCTGTTTCGGGTGGACCAAATGATACGTCAGTGGGAGAGATCTCAGTAAAAACCGGAAATAACGCCAGAAATGGTGGAAAAAATAGCCTAAATAGGCTGATTCGATGTGTTTGCGGGAAAAAAATCGGCCCAGATCCGCGAAATTTTAATCAGCGAGTCAGCTTGGGAAGAAATGACCTGCTTATTCGCACCTTCCTTAATATAAAGACACAAGCAGAGACATTTTTGGCACGATATAAAAACGCTAAGTTAAAAAATCACTATGACGTGTTGGGTATCAAATGTTCACTGGCATAAACCTCTGTTTCTGATGTAAAACAGATTTTCTGAGGAGGCGTAAAACCTCCTCGTACTGCGAAATTGATTTAGTGATAGCGATCGATCACGCCAACCAGATAGTGGTCGGTTTGCTGCATGTTGATGCCCGCTTTTTTAGCGCTGCGGACTTCATCCAGAATGATTTGCAACAGCGTCCCGTCCACGATTTCCTCTTTTCTGTATCGCTTCAGGAAGTTAATCGCTGACTTATCGTTTGCTGCCTGGGCGTCTTCCGTCAAAGAGGTCAGCGCATTAATGCGCTTCTGGTAATCGCTTACCGTCTGCTCAAACAGATCTTCCAGCGTGGAAAATTCACCGCACCGGGCGTGTTGCTCCTGTAACACCGGCGTGGCGCCGCTCTGTTTGATGTATTCGTACATGCGCATCATTTGCGTCACCGTATTTTGCGCCTGATGACGCAAAAATAGTGCGGTGCCATTAAGGCTATTCTCGCTGCACCTCTGGCTGAGCTGAAGATACAAATTTGAGGTATAAAACTCCTGATTCATTTGCGCATTCAGTTTTTGAACTATTCCGCTAGCGATCATAGGACTTCCTTATTTCTTGTCATCTCAGAAAACGGTCACTCTTCGAAAAAACAACCAGAATAAAAGCGATTCTTTCGCTTTTTTTATTGCGCCTGGTTACGCAGTCATATTCATTTTAAGTCGGGATGCTCCTTATTTAAATATCCAACCCTACTATCGCATTTCTATCTGGCATTATTCTGTGATGGTGTTTCGATATTCACACTCCCTGTGCCAATCCTTTCTTATCGACAGTAGGAAACTTCCTCCGGCTATTCTGCTGAACACGATTAGGGGCACTGTTGCAAAGTTAGCGATGAGGCAGCCTTTTGTCTTATTCAAAGGCCTTACATTTCAAAAACTCTGCTTACCAGGCGCATTTCGCCCAGGGGATCACCATAATAAAATGCTGAGGCCTGGCCTTTGCGTAGTGCACGCATCACCTCAATACCTTTGATGGTGGCGTAAGCCGTCTTCATGGATTTAAATCCCAGCGTGGCGCCGATTATCCGTTTCAGTTTGCCATGATCGCATTCAATCACGTTGTTCCGGTACTTAATCTGTCGGTGTTCAACGTCAGACGGGCACCGGCCTTCGCGTTTGAGCAGAGCAAGCGCGCGACCATAGGCGGGCGCTTTATCCGTGTTGATGAATCGCGGGATCTGCCACTTCTTCACGTTGTTGAGGATTTTACCCAGAAACCGGCTTTGTTGAATAAATAAGATTTCGTGCGAACGACCCTGTAGCTGGCTGGATTTTCAGGCAATACGCACGCTTTCTGGCATCCCAGCCTTTGTCATCCTGTTCAACGCACGCACCATGGCCATAGCTTCCGCTACCTGACCATCGTAGTCACGCAGCGTCAGTGAATCTCCCAACAACTGCTTCATTCTGTACATTGCCGTTTCCGCTATCGAGCGACGGTTATATTCCGTTGTCCATTTCCACCGTGCATTGCTTCCGCTCAGCCGCTGATTAGCAACGGCACGGTTGCGGTCTGCGTACTCACCGGGCCAGTAACCTGCTCCTTTTCGGGGAGGAATAAGCGCGCTGATTTTTTTGCGGCGCAGTTCATCGTGACAGAGCCGGGTATCGTAAGCCCCGTCTGCCGCGGCTGCCCTGATTTTTCTGTGAGTCTGCCGGATAAGGCCCGGGAAGGCTTCTGAGTCCGTGACGTTATTCAGCGACAGGTCTGCACAGACAACTTCATGTGTGTTGCTGTCAACAGCAAGATGCAACTTTCGCCAGATACGACGGCGCTCTTTGCCGTGCTTTCTGACTTTCCATTCGCCTTCACCAAAGACCTTCAGCCCGGTGGAATCAATCACCAGGTGTGCGATTTCACCCCGGGTGGACGTTTTGAAACTGACATTAACCGACTTTGCCCGCTTACTGACACTGGTGTAATCCGGGCAGCGCAACGGAACGTTCATCAGGGCAAAAATGGAATCAATAAAACCCTGCGCAGCCCGCAGGGTCAGCCGGAATACGCGTTTAATCACCAGAACGGTGGTGATGGCGAGATCAGAATAGCGCTGGGGCCTTCCTCGTGATGAAGGCGTTGCCGACTCATACCAGGCCTGAATCGCCTCATCATCCAGCCAGAAAGTGAGGGAGCCACGGTTGATGAGAGCTTTGTTGTAGGTGGACCAGTTGGTGATTCTGAACTTTTGCTTTGCCACGGAATGGTCTGTGTTGTCGGGAGGATGCGTGATCTGATCCTTCAACTCAGCAAAAGTTCGATTTATTCAACAAAGCCTCTTTATCCTTACATGCTCGAATAACAGTCATGCGTGATACGCCAGCGAGCCTTGCCGTTTCGTTTATTGACTTTCCGTTTTTCTTGCGGAGAGTTCTTATTTATTCATGTTTTCCCTTGTCTGCCAGCCTTCCCCTGTATTTTCCCTTCCCCTGGCGCTTGTAATTCCCTCCATCTGCCTTCTGCGGCGATCTTCATAATCTTTACGAGCAATTGCGGCTAACATATCCAGCATCATATTATTCACTGCCCGGAGCATACTACGGGTAAAGTCATCAGTTGAGGATTTGGATAGCGCAATATGACTTGTAGGCAGATCAAGGCTTATTATTGAAAGCGATTTCTCATGAATCATCTTTTTTAAAGACTCCCAGCCGTTATCATCCAAACGTGAAAGCCGATCTACTTGTTCTATAACTATCGCATCTCCTGGCTCTGCATCCTGAAGCAGTCTCATCAGTTCCGGTCGATGCAATGCTGCACCTGAAGCATTTTCAACATACCAGCCAGCTATACCCATTTGATACCACAGTTGACATAAGCTCCATTTGCTCTGAAAATGAACAGGCTTATACGTTGCTTTTGCAATCACCAATGGTTCAGTAGCCTGTGAGAATCGCCTTCGGGTGGCTACAAAAAAGCTCCTGCAACCTGAAAGGGAGCAAACTTTGGTAAATCTGCACACCTTTGAGAGCAGATATCGTCAATGTAAGCGCACTATGACGCGACGATAAAGGTTCCTTCTGTACTAACCAGACAGTCAGAATGTTGTTTTTTCTGACTCCCCGACGGGAAACACTTCCCGGTCGGGCAGGTGTTTCCCTTTTTTTATGGAGAAACACCATGTCTGTCATCTCTTCTGCGGTTTTCCCTGAACATCTCCTTACTCAGCTTCAGCAGTCTGCTGACGCAGCTGTCCGGAGATTGAAATCTTTCATTTATCTGCATCGCAACAGCAGCTGGTATGTCAACGGTTCGGGCAATTATGCCGTCCGTGCGCATATCACTGCTGTCAAACACCAGGGCGTTAACGTCTTTCTTACCGTTCGTACAGGTTGCCACCGCGCCGAGTATGTTTTTCACCGCCTGCCGGTTTCCTTTCCTGAGGGAATAACAGGTCGTCGAAACGCATACCGCCATGCTTGCCGTCAGGCACAGCATCTGGCACACCTGCGCTACCGTTTTCTTTTCGGAGGGCATTCTCATGACTGAAGCACTGCACGATGTCACTTTCCGTATTCTGTCGATGTCTGAGACGCGACGGGATGTATGCCCCACTCAGTATGGCCCCGTAAGTGGCGTTTTCATCCGTGGCGAAATCCTCAGAGATAACGTCTCCTGTGGCGAACAGGTTTTTGTCGCACCGCTCGGTGATTGTGATCCGGCTGACCTCGAACTCTGTGTATGGTGTCAGTATTACGGATATTCTCCCCGGGTGGAGGCTGGCGACATACTGGATGGCGTGGCCGTTTCGGGCATAAATTCCGTAGATCCACTGTCGGTAGCTGCGTTGAAAAGCCTGCGCTTTAATCCTGAATATGTGTATCAGGAGCAATCTGATTCATATGCACTGAACTGATCGGTTGATGAACGCCGGTCAAAAAATGTTGTGGACCCTGACGGGGATATCTCTCCGTCGGAGGGAATATCCCGTTATTTACCTGAGGATATACCCATGCACACAGACGTTTATACGCTTAAAACTCCACTGGACACGCTCAGCTGGCTTTGCCTGCTTGAAAGTGAACTTCTGAGCATAAGGGCATTCCAGCGTCTCGATCTTCATACGGACCGGGATGAACCGAATGAACTGACGTTTCTGGAAGATTCCATCATTGGCACCGGCACAGCTTATGGCTGGTTTGTCTTTTTACTCGGGGAAGGCGATATTCCGCCTTTGCCTGATACGTCTAAAAATTTGCTCTTCACGCTGGACGAGCTGGGAAAAGAAATTAACCGGCCCTTCTGGGAGAAGGCCGTGGATGAAGGTATCCAGGATGCCCGGTGTGATCGGGCTATAGCGGCTCTCGAACGGATGTAACCAGCAGTCAGAACACACCCTGACGGGGATTTACTCCCGTCCGGGGGATAAATCCCCCCTTTTTTATTCGCGGAGGATTTATCGATGAAAAACCTGTTTTCTTCGCCGGCTTCCATGTCGGTTGTCTACACCATCGAGCACGTCAGCACGGTTCCGTTGCGACACTGGCATGCTTTCGTTCTGGCCGTCACAGAAACTTTCTGACAACTGCCGGTGCGTCTGCGTCCGGGGAATACGTATTTGCCGTCGCTTAATCGCGCTGCCGATCTGTTTCCGGTTGCTGATGTCATGGCGTTTTGTGGCGACACAGGCGGCAGTGTCTGGCCGGTCAACATGACCATTGAGCGTGAGCGCAACCGCAATACGCTGAGTATCCAGGAGCTGGATTTTCAGCATCAACCCTGCGATTTCTTTGCACGCATTGTGATGGTCCTGCTGCATAACCAGTGTCCGGGCAGCTTTCGGATACATTCTTCTGACGAAGGCCGCAGCTGGGCGTTACCGTTACGCTGGATTGAGCGACATCTCGGCCTGCCTGAGCAGCCGACGCTGACCGCGCCTCAGCCGGTACTGAAAACGCCGGTGCGTGGTGATGCGTTTGATTCCCTGCTGCTGCAGCTGCTCTCCGGTGGTGAGCGTGTGCTGAGCAACGACGACTGGAATGCGTTTACGGAGGCTGAATTTCAGCTGTATGAACTGAAACGGGTCGCGGAAGAAACTGACGCGCTGTAAACGGTACTGACTTTAACCCCGTCGGGAGAGATCACTCCGGACGGGGCGGCTCTCCCGTTTTTACAGGAGAGCCCATGCTTTTTTTCGACAACAAAGATTTGACGAACGTCCTGCTGACCGCCCGCATGCAGGGAGGTCAGCTTCACCTAGCAAAGGATGAGGGTGTTTATCTTATGCCGGCCACCGGTGCCTGGCAGGGCAACGATCCGGTGCCGCGTATTGCGAATGCCGCAGGGTGTCACCCTCAGAAAAATGAGGACTGGTACGACACGGCACGCCTGCTTGCCGGCGGCGATGATTTCATTGAATCACTGTCGATAAGCGACGCGGTAGCCACCTCTGTACTGTCCGGCAGGACGGACTTGAGGATCCTGATTACCGACACACAGATACAGGTGCTCACCGCAGCGACTGACCGGGTGAAAGTCGCGCAGTACCGCCAGAAAGCCGATCAGCTTTTGACGAGTGCAGTCTGTCACTTCAGTGCCTGTGTCTGGCCTGATGAACTTTGCCGCTGGCGTGAAAACACCGTGCGTCTGCTAAAGCAGGCGGCCTTCATCAGTTGTAAGCGGGCGAAGCCTGAAGATCATCAAACCTTTCTGAACGCCTGTGGCAGGCTGCAGGCCAGGTTATCGCAGGTGACCCCGCAGGGGGCGCTGCGAATAACCGGACGTTAACTCACCCCGGCAGGGACTTTTCCTGCCGGAAAAGTTCCTGCCGGAAAAGTTCCTACCTCTTTCTGAACCGAAGGAGGCCCATATGGGACTGGATATTTTTCTCTACAGCCAGCACAGGCAGATCGTCGCAGTACCGGCACCGTATCATCCGGTGTGTGAACTGAGCCGCGATTTTTCACTGATTACCTAGGTGGATAAGCATGTCGGTGAGGTGGAAAACGCGACCTGTCTGGAACTGTCACGCGAGCATATTCAGCAACTGAAAGAGAGGCTGGACTGTGCGATTGCGACATTTACAGAGGGTAATGAGGATAATCCGCTTCTTCAACGCCGGCTGCAGTACGTTTTCACCCTGCGTGACAGGCTGGAAAGCCTGCTCAGTGATTTTGACTTTGAACATGAATACCTGTGGTTTTATGCCGCATGGTAACTGACTTCTGAATTTCCCGTCGACGGGCGTATCTCTGCGCCCGCCGGCGCAGGGGTATGCCTCTGATTAAAGGTATATCTCATGAAAAAAACGACTTCACACAAGGCGGCCCGCCGTCCGGCAAAACAGACTGACCTTTATCGCCAGATCACCGACCGCATTGTTATCGCGCTGGAAAACGGCGTCGCGCCCTGGCGTAAGCCGTGGCGCGCGGCTGCCGGCAGCGGTCTGGCCGGTCTGCCCCTGAATGCCACAACCGGACGTCACTACAGCGGCGTGAATGTCCTGCTTCTCTGGATGTCAGCGGAAGAGCAGGGTTTTCGCAATAACCGCTGGATGACTTACCGGCAGGCACAGCAGGCTGGCGGGCAGGTGCGTAAGGGAGAGAAAGCCACCCTGGCGGTGGTTTATAAGGACTGGACGAAGCAGGCGGAGGATCGCGAAGGCAACCGCCTTTATGACAGTGACGGTAAACCGCTGATGGAAACCGTGCCGATGCTCAAACCCCTGCAGCTGTTCAACGCTGAGCAGTGTGAGGGGTTGCCGGCAGAGGTTGCGGCCTCTCCTGAACAACCCCCGACGGTGGATGAGGACGGCATACTCTGTCCGGATGTGATGAACAGGGTGATCCAGATGTTTAACGCCACAGGGGTTAAACACCGGATGCTGCCTCAGAACCGGGCTTATTACCGCCCGCTGACGGATGAAATTGTGATGCCGATGGCTGAGCAGTTTTTTACGGAGGCGGACTGCTGGTCCACGCTGTTGCATGAGCTGGTACACAGTACCGGTCATGCGAAGCGACTTAACCGGGAGGGGATAACCTCCTCATCTCGGCAGTTCGGGGACCCGGTGTATGCCTTTGAGGAGCTCATCGCCGAAATGGGCAGCGCGTTTTTGTGTGCTCAGCTCGGCGTGTTCGGTGAGGTTCAGCACGACAGCTATGTGGACCACTGGCTGAAGGTGCTGAAATCTGACAAAAAGGCCCTGTTCCGCGCCTGCCGGCATGCCCGGGAAGCGTCGGAATATCTGCTGGCACTGCATGAAAGTCAGGCTGTGGCGGCGTAATTAACTTATCCGGTGACGGTTATTCCGTAACTGTCGCCGTCCCGTGAGGACACCGCTCCTCACGGGGCTGTGTCCTCTTTTTTTTATGAAAGAGGAGTATTCACTATGTCAGAATGGTGTCATAACCGCCTGGAAATCACCGGTAAATCCGTCTGCATCGACGTCATGCTGCAGTGGATAAACGGGACTGACGTCCCGCGTCACCGCCATGCCGTGCAGCAGAGCATACAGCTTTTTCTGGCCGGCGCGGCGGGGATACTCAAGCCGGTGCGCACCACGTCGTATCCACCCTTTCAGGGGCTGGTCCGTGCAGGCACAGGGCTTTCCACTGCGGCCAACCAGGCGTTTGAAAACTGGCTGGCATTGTTGCTGAAGGATGCCGTTCTTGATGCGGAAACCATCCGGGCCATTGACCGGCTGTATCACCAGTCAGGTCTGGGTGCGCTGAAATGGGAAAACATCCCCGTCTCAGCCCGTGACGTTATGGCAGAGCTGACCGGCCGGCAATACACCGACTGGTTTGGTCTGGTCAGTGCCGGCGAGGAGTCTGATCCTTCGGCTGCCTGGGAGCGGCTCAGCCAGTATCCTGAACGCTCCCAGCCCTGCGATATGCTGGCCGTCATACCTACGCGGCTGGCAGCAGAACTGAACGGTTCCGGGGGGCTGATGTCAGGCGTATCGACCACAACCAGCCTCTACTGCCGGCAGTACGGCATGGAGTGGCCTGCCGGGCACAATGTCAACTGGCAGCGGCATTCGCCAAACAGTCTTATGTTGCAGATGGATACGCCCTGGCTCCCGCCGTCAGGTGAGGTTGTCGGGGAAATCTCAGCGGTGTTTGACTGCGAGGTGCGTCACAGCTACAGCGAGCCCGTGAGCGGGCTCAGCGGTTACGACTGCTATGACGGCGGTGAACATGTCGACGGATACAAAGGTGCGGCCGGCGCGTCTCAGCCTGGTCAGGTGCTTTATCTCGTCAGCGATGAGCCGGCGTTACCGGCTCAGGAAGCAGCATCTTATCGTGAGGTCCGGGGGTAAAATCCTGTTCCTCCGTTAACCCCGCCACGGCAATGCCGTGGCTTTTTACCCTCAGGGGACACGTCCCCTGGTCAGGGTGCATGTTCCCTTTTTTTATGGAGAAGACGCATGCATGGCATGATTAACCACGAAAAAGCCTTTGTTAAGTTGTTCAGTCAGACGGCCCGGTATCATCACCGGTTTAAAGTGTTCGAAGACTTCATCTGCTGCAGCGTCATCGCGCTGGAAAACCGGCTTTGCTTTAGTGAAGCCCGGGAGCAGAAGTATTTGCGTATAGTTCGTGGATACGAGAAGTAGGACGTCACGCGCATGTCGCAGCTGCTGGCCCACGTTGTTAACGGGCTGGGTGAAGCGTCCGGGGACTTCCTGGGGCGCGTCTTCATGCAGCTGGAGCTGGGTGATAAATACAGGGGGCAGTTTTTCACGCCCTGGGACGTGGCCAGAATGATGGCTGCCATGCAGCTGGGCGATACTGAAGCGCTGTTCCGTGACAAACCCTTCATCACCCTGAGTGAACCTGCGTGCGGTGCCGGCTGCATGGTACTGGCATTTGCCGATGTTCTGCGAAAAGGGGGGGTGGCCACCGCACCGGTATCTGTGGGTCTCCGCGACAGATATCGATCCGCTTGCGGCCGGAATGGCATACATACAGCTGTCCCTGTGCGGGATTGCCGGCGAAGTGGTGGTAGGCAATACCCTGGCGAATGAACGACGCCGGATACTTTACACACCCGGGCATTATCTCGGCGGCTGGCCTGTTCGTCTGAGTTCACGGCTCTTTCAGGCGGCATAATCACATCCACACGCTCCCGGCCGGGAGCGTTTTTTATTTCTGAAGCAGGGTATCTGGTTTTTTATCGTAGTGAACGCTTCCCGCTGTCAGGCTGTTTTTTTCACATCTGCTGCTGCGGGAGAACACAGTGACCTGGAAAACAACAGCCGAACAAAACGCCATCATCGAATGGAAGGGTAATCATCTTGTGGTAAATGCGTTTGCAGGCACAGGAAAAACCTCCACGTTAGTGAACTACGCTGAAGCCAACCCGGAAAGTAAGATGCTTTACCTCGCCTATAATCGCGCTGTGCGGGATGAGGCTGAACGCAAATTCCCATTTAATGTAGAGTGTAAAACGTCGCATCAGCTTGCATGGGCCCGTTTCGGCAAGCATTTCCGTGACCGACTGACAGCCAGTCTGCGCATTACGGATGTGGCCAGAAAGCTCAATACCCGCCACTGGCCGCTGGCGCGGCTGGCGCTCAGCGGGCTGAACATGTTCCTCTGCAGTGCTGACCCCGAGCCGGGGCTGATACATCTGCCGTCTGAGGATGATCGCCACGGTCTCGATGCAGGTAAAATTCTGGGGGCGATCCAAATCCTGTGGTATGAAATGAGCCGTACTGATTCAGTCTTTCCCGTCACGCACGACACCTACCTTAAACTGTTCCAGCTTTCTCATCCTGACCTGTCAAAACGCTGGGACACCATCCTCTTCGACGAGGCACAGGACGCCAATCCGGTGACCAGTGCATTTGTGCTGAATCAGCCCTGCCGGGTCATTCTGGTCGGCGACCGTTACCAGCAAATATACCGGTTTCGCGGGGCAGATAATGCACTGAGTGCCCCGCAGTTGGCGCAGGCAGACAGATTGTGGCTGACAGCAAGTTTTCGGTTTGGCCCTGAGGTCGCGCGGATGGCCAACATCCTGCTTGAACGTGCCGGAGAGGAAAAGCGCGTGACAGGTAACGGGGGGCAGGATGCTGTCGTCAGCAGCCTTCCGGCAGGGGCTGAGCATATTGCTGTACTGAGCAGGACGGTGTCCGGCGTAATCGGCAGCGCCCTGACGGCAAGCCTCATGGAGAAAAAAGTCTTCTGGATCGGAGGGATTGAAGGCTACAAAACGGAGGAGCTGGAAGACCTGTACTGGTTCTCCGCCGATATGCCTGAAAAGATGCAGTCCCCGCGCCTGGGCCGGGACTACCGGGATTTCGATGAATACTGCTCGATAGCAAAGGCCACCCAGGACGTGGAGATGAATCAGGCTATTCGCCTGCTCGATGACTTTTTCCCGCTTCCGCAAAAACTGGCCATTATGCGCCGTCAGGTCGTCACTCATGAAAAAGACGCTCAGGTCACGGTTTCAACCGCACACCGCAGCAAAGGCCTGGAATGGCCGGTGGTAATGCTGAGTGAGGATTTTACTGACATTACCGATCCGCTCCTCTCGCAGGAAGAGCGACAGGATGAGACTAACCTGCTGTATGTGGCTGTCACCCGGGCAAGAGAGACGCTTGTGCTTAACGAGCTGATGCGCTGGCTCAGCGAGGCCGGCGAGGACGATGATGATAACGGCAGCGAAGCCGGTGAGGGCGATGATGAAAACGATGCCGTTATGCCCGGCGACACGGGAGAAACTTCCGGGACTGAATAACTGGTTTTTTATGGTGCGGAGCAGGGAGGGTCATAACACTGAGCAGCCCTGTACCAGGAGAACATCATGCTCAGCAGAATCCGGACCCTGAGGTCTCTGTTTTCAAAAGGCGAACCAGAAGCAGTACATCCTATATCCACAGTCACGCCCGTCGGCTACCACGCCCCGCGTGGGGCCGGTATGCTGTGCGCCACCCCGCTACGAAAAACCTGCCTGCAGCAAATATGGGAGAACTGCTCTCTGCCCGCAGACCTGTATCAGCGACTCTATTTAGCGCCCCTTAATGGTTTATTAGCCAGGGTACAGAATGTGCCGGCCGCGCAGCAGGGACGGTGGTCGCAGTCAGACGGCTTCGGCGACCTTACGCTGCAGTTCACGACCTGTGCGGTCAGGCTGGCAAAAGGGTACATGTTCCCCCCCGGCGCGGCACCGGAAGAGCAGGCAGAGCAAAACGTGATGTGGAATGCGGTGATTTTCTGGTCGGCGCTGTTCTGGCACCTGCCTCTTCTTGCGACTCTGGAGGGGGAGTTGCTTGACGGTAAAGGCTGGCTTCCGGGAATGACCGTTCCGGACTCGCCTTATCGTTTTCGGTTTCGGGAGGCAGAGAACGCATCAGCATTTGCGGCCCTTGCCGCCGGACAACTTATGCCGGCAGAGGCGACGGGCTGGCTGGCAGAGAATCCCGAGGCACTGGGCAACCTTGCCGGCGCGCTCTGGAATCAGCATTCGGGCATGCCATTGATACGAAGCCTGATGAAGCAGGCCGCTGAAAAGGTGGAATCGCCTTCGCAGGAGATATCAGGGGCACATGAGACAGTCAGTACCCTCGCAGAGCCGGCCCTTTCCATTCTACAAACGCCGCCTGATCAAGAGACTGAATTACAACCCTCATCAGATGTAACACCCAAAACTGCATCGCCCGAAATCTCAGATATGCAGGTTACTCAGCTTGCATCTTCTATCACACCTGTCTCAATGGTCGATGGCTTCAATCCGGTCAGCAATGAGAAGGCAGGTGGGGTTACGGAATGTGATCCTGGCGATAAAGAGGAAGCTGATACAGAGATGCTACTGAGTCTTTTCAGTGCAACCGAAATGACTGAAGTGACCGGGGCCAAAGCGGGTGAAGAAGATTCCTCAGCCAGTACTAAAGCAGATGACGGGTCAGAGTTTTTATCTCTTAATGAACTGCCTCTCGAAACTGATAAGCATCAGATAAATCAGAAGGTAGCAGAAGACTCTTTCCCTGAGCAAGGTGTTGAGGATAACATCCCGTCACACAGCGTTGACATTGACGTAAAAAAAACACTAAAAAAAGAACAGGCTGGAACTGACTTCCTCAGGTGGCTTTCTGAAGGGCTTAAGAGCAAGCAAATCGACATTAATCAGCCTGATTCCAGGGCGCATGCCGTCGCAGGATTCATCTTTCTCAGGGTGCCGGACATATTTTATCTTTACATCAGAGAAAGCGGGACAGAGCTGAGCAGGGATTCCATACAGCTGGAATTTGAGAAGCTGCATATTCACAGAGTGCGGCGGGGCGAGCGTTTTAATAAGGCAAAACTTTACCACTCGCCTGACAAAGCAGGCACGTTTAAACCTGTAAGTGGGTATCTCGTCAAGACTACACACCTTTTCAGAGGGGTATCTTCCCCTGAAGACAGCGGGCTTCTGTCTTTCCTTTAAAGGAGGGGCAGTCCATGAGTGCCCTTACGGGCAGCTTGATATAGAAAAAGGAAATGCTGTATGTCTGACAAAAACCATCATACCACATGGGAAGAATTGCTTGAGGAGTACTTCTTCGCCCGAAACCTGCGCGCTGCAACAGAATGGAGCTATACGAAGGTTGTGAAGGGGTTCCGGAAATTCACGGGTGCTGACAAAACCCCATTAATGGTTACTCATCATGAAGTACTAAGATGGCGGCGATATGTACTCAGAGAAAAGCAACAATCTGCGCAAACCTGGAACAACAAAATTGCACATCTCAGGGCCCTCTATAACTATGCGATGGAAAGCGGTTTATTGCCTGAGGGCAGAAATCCTTTCAACAATTGTACCGTACAGCGCGACAGAAAGAAAAAGCGCACGTTAAACCGCTCTCAGCTAACCCGACTTTATCTGATAATGCAGCAGGCTGAAATTGAGTCAAACAGGAAAATTTTTGCACGTGGCGGGCGGAGTGCGCTTTACCCGGTCTGGTTCTGGATAACCGTTCTGGATACGCTCAGATATACGGGAATGAGGCAAAATCAACTGCTGCATATTCAGCTCAGGGACGTCAATCTGACAGAAGGCTATATAGATCTGCGCCTTGAGGGGAGTAAAACGCACAGGGAATGGCGCGTTCCCGTTGTCAAACAGCTGCGTTTGCGGCTACAGCTTCTCCTCACACGGGCAACAGAAGCCGGAGCCGGGCCAAAAGATAATCTTTTCGATGTCAGTTTTTATATTGCCGGGAGAAAGCCGAAGTTCGAAAGAAACGATGTGAGTGTGATGCATCAAAAGATCCGCTCTTTCTTTCGCCGTTTGTCAAAGGAGTGCGGTTTTGCCGTTTCGCCGCACCGTTTCAGACATACTCTTGCTACGGAACTGATGAAAGCACCTGAAAGGAATCTTCAACTGGTTAAAGATTTACTGGGTCATCGTTGTGTCAGTACAACAATGGAATACGTGGAGCTCAAGATGGACATTGTGGGAAAAACACTGGAAGAAGAATTGTCGCTGCACACAGATCTTTGTGTAGAAAGGGAATTACAACTATTGACACAAAACTGATTGACTGGGATTATTGCCAGTGATCGAGAACAGGGAGCCTGCTGTCACAGGCTCCCTGACTTGAGGGACTGATTCAGAAACGTTAACCAGTGCAGATACGCCTACACCGGAGGACATTCCGTAATGACCGGCCCCTGTATTAACCGCCCGTTAAGGTTCTCATCTCTTAACCAGCGTGCTTTGATGCAAAATTAGTGGTGCCCGGACTCGGAATCGAACCAAGGACACGGGGATTTTCAATCCCCTGCTCTACCGACTGAGCTATCCGGGCAACGAGGCGCATTAAACCCGATTCGCTTCGCTTCGTCAACGAAATTTCTTCAAATCAATGCAGACTGCACAATCTATCACCACATTGCTGCTAATGCACGCATTCTCAGCCAAAAAATGCCGTCCAGGCGGCGGAAAGCGGCATTGCCAGCAGCAGGGCAGGAAGCATATTCACAACCGCAAACATCTTGATGCCGCAAATACGCAAACCGGTTGCCAGCAGCAATAGACCGCCTACGGCGCTGAAATCGGCCATCATAGCTGGCGTCGTCAGGGGTAAAATCAGTGCTGCACAGGTGGCAAGCGTTAACTGGATTGCCAGCATCGGCATGCAAATGGCGGATACCGCGATTCCTAATGAGCAGGCAAAAATGATGGCCGTGAAGAAATCCAAAAATGACTTGGCGATTAAAATATTCGGGTCGCCGGTCATCCCTTCATGTATCGCACCGAAGATCCCGGTACCGCTGGCGCAAAACAGCACAATGATAGCCACATAGCTTTGAATAAAGGATTCGTGCGTTACGTTGGCGTCCGAGCGGGTGAAAAGCTGCTGCGCTTTGGCTACCGCAGCATTGATCCCTTTTTCCAGATGACAAAACTCGCCAATTAACGCGCCGACGAGCGTTGCCAGAACCATCACCGGTAGATTGGCGCATTTGATAACCAGCAAGATACCAATCCCTAACGAGGCCAGCCCGAAAATAGAGGTCATGGAGACCCGAATGCGTTCTGGTATATGCTGGCTGAGCAGCGCGCCGAGAATGCCACCAAATAAAATAGCGCTGGCATTAATAAAGGGTCCGATTACCACATTTGCTCCTGCTTACCCATCATCGTCTTGATACTAAAGGCAATTAGCTGGGTGAAATTATGTTTCAGATTGCATTATTATGCCGCAACTTTCAGACGAAATGCTTGCTGATCTGTAAGGTTTTCGCGCAAGATTTTATCTTGCGCCTGTAATTGAAAGGTGCCATGATTGCGCGAATTTTCTCCTGTCTGAATGGGGCTGCCTGGGATGATATTACTCCCCCTACATCGCCTTCAACATCGCCTTTTTGCGCGACGTTTGCCCCTTCCCGCGACTTATCTTTACGCTCGCACCATGCGGTGAGGGCAGCGCACGCTCACTGCAGGATAACAGTAAAATCAGAGGCTATCTGCTTTTACTGATGTCTGGCGGTCGGGGCTGGTAACCAGTTTGACCTGTCATTTCGTGGGCAAAGCCATGCGGCGTTGTCCGGGACTTTTGATTTTCCCGAAACGGGTTATTGCGCTTATGAAATCAATGAAAATTGCCGCCAGTAGTGAACTGGTTTCTCGTCTGTCCAGCCATCGTCAGGTGGTGTCGCTGGACAGTACCGATTTTACTGACGTTGCGGCAGTCGTCATTACCGTTGCGGACAGCCGCAGTGGGATCCTGGCTTTGCTGAAACGCACCGGTTTTCATCTACCTGTGTTTCTGTTCGCAGAGTCTGATGTTGATGTGCCTGCGGGCGTTAATGCGGTAATTCGCGGTCAGGCTCAGGACTGGCTGGAGCTGGAATCTGCTGCCTGTCAGTATGAGGAAGATTTGCTGCCGCCGTTCTATGACACGCTTACCCAGTATGTCGAAATGGGGAACAGCACGTTTGCCTGCCCGGGACACCAACACGGTGAGTTTTTTAAGAAGCATCCTGCGGGCCGACATTTCTATGAGTTCTTTGGTGAGAATCTGTTTCGCGCGGATATGTGCAATGCTGACGTTAAGCTTGGCGATCTGTTGATTCATGAAGGATCAGCGAAACATGCGCAGAAATTTGCCGCGAAAGTTTTCCACGCGGATAAAACCTACTTTGTGCTGAATGGGACCTCTGCGGCCAATAAAGTGGTCACCAATGCGCTGCTGACGCGCGGCGATCTGGTGCTGTTTGACCGCAATAATCATAAATCGAACCACCACGGGGCGCTGATCCAGGCGGGTGCTACGCCGGTTTATCTGGAAGCGGCGCGTAATCCGTTTGGCTTTATTGGCGGCATTGATGAGCACTGCTTTGATGAGGAGTATCTGCGCCAGCAACTTCGAGAAGTTGCGCCGCAAAAGGCTGATCAACCGCGCCCGTTCCGTCTGGCGATCATTCAGTTGGGTACCTATGACGGTACGATCTACAACGCCCGGCAGGTGATCGACAAGATCGGTCACCTGTGCGATTACATCCTGTTTGATTCCGCATGGGTCGGTTACGAGCAATTTATCCCGATGATGGCCGATGGGTCGCCGCTGCTGCTAGAGCTCAATGCTAACGATCCGGGGATCTTTGTCACTCAGTCGGTACACAAACAGCAGGCCGGATTCTCGCAAACCTCGCAGATCCATAAAAAGGATAACCATATTCGCGGCCAGGCGCGCTTCTGCCCGCATAAGCGTCTGAACAATGCGTTTATGCTGCATGCTTCCACCAGCCCGTTTTACCCGTTGTTTGCGGCGCTGGACGTTAACGCCAAAATCCATGAAGGCGAGAGCGGCCGTCGGCTATGGGCGGAATGTGTGATGCTGGGGATCGAGGCCCGCAAAGCGATTATTACCCGCTGTAAGCTGCTTCAACCGTTTATTCCTCCGATAGTGGATGGCAAACCGTGGGAAAGCTATCCGACACAGGTGATTGCCAGCGAGCGTCGCTTCTTTAGCTTTGAACCTGGAGCTAAATGGCATGGTTTTTCTGGATATGCACGCGACCAGTATTTTGTCGATCCCTGCAAACTGCTGTTAACCACTCCGGGCATTGATGCGCAAACCAGGCAATATACTGAGTTTGGTATTCCGGCGACGATTTTGGCGCATTATCTGCGTGAAAACGGTATCGTGCCGGAGAAATGCGACCTTAACTCGATTCTGTTCCTGCTGACCCCGGCAGAAAGCGCTGAGAAACTGGCGCAACTGGTCGCGATGCTGGCGCAGTTTGAGCAGCATATTGAAGACGATACGCCGCTGGCAAACGTGCTGCCCACCATCTTCAACAAGTATCCGGTACGTTACCGGGATTACACGCTGCGTGAACTGTGTCAGGAGATGCACTCACTGTACGTCAGCTTTGATGTGAAAGATCTGCAAAAAGCGATGTTCCGTCAGGAGAGTTTGCCTGCCGTGGCGATGAACCCACAGGATGCTAACAGCGCCTTTATCCGCGGTGATGTTGAACTGGTGCGTATTTGTGATGCCGCTGGTCGCATTGCGGCAGAAGGCGCGCTGCCTTATCCTCCGGGCGTACTGTGCGTGGTACCGGGCGAAGTATGGGGCGGGGCGGTGCAACGTTACTTCCTGGCATTGGAAGAGGGCATAAACCTGCTGCCGGGCTTCTCGCCGGAGCTGCAAGGGGTTTACAGTGAAACGGATGCAGACGGTATTAAACGTCTGTATGGATATGTTCTGAAGTAAGCGTCATCTGACCAAATAGGGCCACTATCAGGTGACCCTATTTAATCAATAAAGATTAGTGCGCGATAGTCTGGGCGCCTGCCGGAACGCGTACGTGTTTGTATTTAAACAGCGCAACGAAGGCAAAAGCCAGAACCAGCGAGTAACCTGCGAAGATCAGCCACACGGTCTGCCAATCGGTAATACCGTTCAGCGTATAGTGTTCAACTACTTTACCGCTCACCAGACCGCCCAGAATACAACCGAAGCCGTTGGTCATCATCAGGAACATGCCTTGTGCGCTGGCGCGGATTTCAGGGCGAACTTCTTTCTCTACAAACACGGAGCCAGAGATGTTGAAGAAGTCGAAGGCGCAGCCGTAAACAATCATCGACAGAACCAGCAGCACGGTACCGAACGGTGTTGGATCGCCGTAGGCAAACAGGCCAAAGCGCAGCATCCACGCCACGATACTGATAAGCATCACGTTCTTAATACCGTAACGGCTTAAGAAGAACGGGATGGTCAGGATAAACAGCGTCTCGGAGATCTGCGAAATCGACATCATCACTGACGCGTGTTCAACGATGAAGCTGCCGGAGAACAGCGGATTGTTATCGAAGCTGTGCAGGAAGGTATTACCGAACATATTGGTAATTTGCAGCTCTGCGCCCAGCATCATAGAGAAGATGAAGAAAATCGCCATACGCTTGTTTTTAAATAGCGCGAAGGCATCCAGGCCCAACATGGAAGACCAGCTCTGGTTTTTCTGCTGATTGGCGACCGGGATATGCGGCAGCGTCAGGGTAAACAGCGCCAATACGACGGACAGCGTCGCGCCGATATACAGCTGCATATGGCTCAGTTCAAAGCCGGAGAAGCTTACCGCCCACATCGCCAGAATAAAGCCGATGGTGCCCCAGATACGGATTGGCGGGAAGTCTGTAACAATATCCATCCCGGCTGATTGCAGGCGATAGTAAGAGATGGTGTTGATTAACCCCAACGTTGGCATATAGGCCAGGGAGTTAAGCAAGATCACAAAGAACATGGCGCCTGGCGTGGTGACTTCCGCTGCGGCGAACAGCGTTGCTGCGCCGACCAGGTGACAAATGGTGTACACCCATTTCGCACTGATCCATTTGTCAGCCACGATCCCTAACAGCGTAGGCATAAACACGGCGGCGATCCCCAGCGAGCTGTACACCGCGCCAATGGATGCACCATCAAATTTAAGGGTGACAAACATATAGGAGCCGAGGGTAGTGAGCCAACTACCCCATAAGCAGAACTGCAGAAACGAGAGAACTTTCAGCTGCAGCTTAAGATTCATGTTAATTTCCTCACACCGTAATGCGGATGAATGTTTTAAAAGGCACATTTGCCGTGGCTATATGATGTGATTCTATCAACGAGAGGCACTCTTTTTTTGTTACCTGTGACAAATATTTGCAAACAATTTCGGATTGCAAAGCAAAAGAGTGATGGAGTTAACGTTTTTCCCTCTTCAGGCCCCCGTTTTAGGGGGCAAGAGAGGGATACATTAGCGGCGACGATATGATTTTTGTGCGGAATTGACCTTGTAAAGATATCGGCGTGATTCAGCAGATGGGTGTCGGGTGGTCAGCGTTTGATAAACGTCCCCAGGGGACATGCTGTTAATGATGTTTGCGGCCTGTATTTTATCGTTCGAGAACACGCGCAGCACGCTGCCCGCGCCGCCGTTATACGCGGTGATCACCGCATAGCGACGCGAGGTCGGATTATCAATGCCGCCCAAATAGACATTATTCAGCATTGCCAGATAGGCAGTACCGGTATCAATGTTGCTGGCCGGGTCAAACAAGAAGCTACGGCTTGGCGTGCCTGAGCGCCCCTGGGAACGGAACACATCTTTTCCGGCGCTGTGTTGTACCACCTGCATGAGTCCCAGCGCATCGGCATGGCTGACCGCATACGGGTTAAACGAGGATTCGGTTTGCATGATGGCCAGAATCAGCGACTCGTCGACGCCATACTTACGTGAAGCCTGACGTACCATGCCGACGTATTTATGCGCGCGCTTATCAAGGTGGTTCGGGACCAGATTGATCGTCACGCTATAGATGATACGCAAGCCATTGCTGCGCTTTTTCAGTCGCGTTTGTAGCAGGTAGTTGGCAAAGTTGGTTGCACGTCCCTCCCAACGAATAGGCTGGCCGGTATTATCGACTACCTGCCCGTACAGGAACGGCTCTTTGGAAATCTTAATGTCGTCGACATCGGAATAGAGGTCGATAGAACCCGGATCATCACCCATCAGCAACGTCTTGATAATCGCTAGACGCAGATGTCCGGCTGGATCTGTCCCGGCAATGGTCTCGACGGTTATCGTACCGTCATCAAAATTGATATGGCTGCGGGTTTGATACTGATCGGTATACTTTACGTAGTCCTTCGGACCTGCAATCAGCACTTCCTTAAATCCCCACAGATTCTCAATGTTATGGGCAAATTGCCCCATCAGAATATCAAAACCGTTGGTATCCTTGACCCAGGCTTCGTTATAGGAATCGCCTTTTTTGGTCGAACTGGAACAGGAGATGAGCAACGGCGCGATAACGGCAAGCGCGAGAAATTTTTTCATCATTCCGGGAGTGCGTGTTGTGTTTGTTGTTGTATCGTTTTGCCGGATGGCGGTGCAAGCACCCTATCCGGCCTACGAGATTGCCAGCAAGCGATGCTTATTTTTTTTCTTCAGGCGTATAGCCTTCAATATGCACATCCTTACCTTCAAACAGGAAGTTAATCATCTCCTGTTCCAGTAACTTACGGTGTTCAACGTTCATCATATTGAGTTTCTTCTCGTTAATCAGCATGGTTTGTTTTTGTTGCCATTGCGCCCATGCTTCTTTAGAAATCTCGTTATATATGCGTTTTCCCAGATCGCCCGGGTACAGCTGAAAATCCTGTCCTTCTGCTTCGCGTTGCAGGAAAGTGCAAAAAATTGTTCTGCTCATAAAAAATCCTCTTTATCGACCGGTACGTTAAACCTGTGTGCCGGCACGTAATTGCTGTAACAAACGCTCCACGGGGGCCGCCAGTCCGACCGACGGCGGTTGCGCTAAGTTATACCAGAGCGCGTTGCCTTCATCCATGCATGAGGTGAATGAGGACACGGGAAGCCACATAGGCACAATATCTAAGTGGAAATGGCTAAAGGTATGGCGAAACGCATTAAGTTGGGTCAGATTATCTGCGTTAATTTGCCGTTGCGCCAGCCAGTCGCGTAGCCCATCCTCATCATCAAACTGCGGAAAACAGTATAAGCCACCCCATAAGCCGCTGGGTGGTCGCTGCGCGAGCAACACCTCGTTTTCATGCTGCATCAGTAAAAAATAGCCCGTCCGTTCTGGTAATGTCTGTTTGGGTTTTTTACCTGGGTACAGCGCCCAGCTTGCATTGGCGCTCGCCACACAGCCATTTTCCAACGGACACAGGGAACATTTGGGTTTTGAGCGCGTACAGACCATGGCGCCTAAATCCATCATCGCCTGATTAAACCGCTCAACCCCATGGGCTGGCGTAACCTGCTCACTCAACTCCCACAGTTTCTTTTCGACCTCTTTTTTACCCGGCCAGCCGCTTACAGCATAACAGCGAGCCAGCACACGTTTGACGTTACCGTCAAGAATCGGAAAATGCTGACCCAGGGAGAGCGAAAGGATCGCGCCTGCAGTTGAACGTCCGACGCCTGGCAGGGCGGCCACTTCATCAAAGGTTTGCGGGAATGAGCCGCCGTGCTGCGTCACAACCTGTTGCGCGGCTTTATGCAGATTACGCGCTCGAGCGTAATAGCCCAGCCCGGTCCATAAATGCAGGACTTCATCCAGCGGCGCATGGGCTAAATCCGTTACCGTTGGGAAGCGCGCCATAAAGCGCTCAAAGTAGGGGATAACGGTCGCAACCTGAGTTTGTTGCAGCATCACCTCAGAGAGCCATACTTTGTAAGGCGTCTTGTCAATTTGCCAGGGCAGCGTTTTCCGCCCGTATTTGTCGTACCAGCTCAAAACCTGAGCCGAGAATTGAGACGCTTGCATGATTACCGTTTCATTATTGCCGGGGGCAAGATTGCAGCACAGCGGCAACGGGGTGTAAACCGGAACTTTCCGCTGCTCACTTTCTTCCTTTACTTGCATCCGGCAACTAACTTTGGATAATGCCCGTTTTCAGAACTCAAACACAGCAGACTAAACTTTTATGAAGAACGACGTCATTTCACCGGAATTTGATGAAAACGGCCGCCCGCTGCGCCGGATTCGTAGTTTTGTTCGTCGCCAGGGGCGACTGACGAAAGGGCAGGAACACGCGCTGGAAAACTACTGGCCGGTGATGGGCGTTGAGTTCAGCGAAGAACCTGTGGATTTCGCTGCGCTGTTTGGTCGCGATGCGCCAGTCACGCTTGAAATTGGTTTTGGTATGGGGGCTTCGCTGGTGGCGATGGCGAAAGCGCGTCCGGAGCAAAATTTCCTCGGCATTGAGGTTCACTCACCGGGCGTTGGCGCGTGTCTGGCTTCAGCTCATGAAGAGGGCGTCGAGAACCTGCGTGTCATGTGCCATGATGCCGTCGAAGTCCTGCATAAAATGATTCCTGACAATTCTTTATCTATGGTTCAGCTGTTTTTCCCTGACCCGTGGCATAAAGCACGTCATAATAAACGCCGTATCGTTCAGGTACCGTTTGCTGAGCATATCTTAAGCAAGCTGAAGCTGGGCGGCGTGTTCCACATGGCAACCGACTGGGAAGCCTATGCGGAGCACATGCTTGAAGTGATGTCCTCGATTGACGGGTATAAAAACCAGTCAGAGAGTAACGATTATGTACCGCGCCCGGAATCGCGCCCGGTAACCAAATTTGAACAACGTGGTCATCGTCTTGGCCACGGCGTATGGGACTTAATGTTCGAGAGGGTGAAATAATGGCAAAGAACCGTAGCCGTCGTCTGCGTAAAAAAATGCACATCGACGAATTCCAGGAAGTAGGATTTTCGGTTGCATGGCGTTTCCCGGAAGGTACATCTGGAGAGCAGGTCGATCAAATCGTTGATGATTTTATCAATGAAGTTATCGAACCGAACAAGCTGGCCTTTGACGGCAGCGGCTATCTGGCCTGGGAAGGTCTGATCTGTCTGCAGGAAATCGGCAAATGCACCGAAGAACATCAGGCTATCGTGCGTAAGTGGCTGGAAGAGCGCAAACTCGAAGAAGTGCGCACCAGCGAACTTTTCGATATTTGGTGGGACTAAGTAGCAAAGGGTCGGCAAATGCCGGCCCAATTTGTATTGAGGGAAAGATATGATGCGCAAAACGCTGCTGGCGGCAGTCCTAACGTTCACGGCGATGGCCGCACATGCTGATTATCAGTGCAGCGTCACCCCGCGTGACGATGTGATTTTGAGTCCACAAACGGTACAGGTGAAGGGTGAGAACGGCAACCTGGTCATTACCCAGGCCGGTGATGTCACCTTTAACGGTAAACAGTACAACCTGAACGCCGCGCAGCGTGAGCAGGCTAAAGATTATCAGGCGGCGTTGCGTAGCAGCCTGCCGTGGATTGACGAAGGTGCCAGAGCGCGCGTGGAGAAAGGTCGCGTAGCGCTGGATAAAATCATCGCCAAAGAGGTCGGCGAAAGCAGCAACATGCGTGGCCGCTTAACTAAGCTGGATGCGCAATTGAAAGAGCAGATGAACCGCATTATTGAGCATCGCACTGACGGCCTGACCTTCCATTATAAGGCGATTGATCAGGTTCGCGCGGATGGACAACAGCTGGTCAATCAGGCGATGGGCGGTATTTTGCAGGACAGCATCAACGAGATGGGGGCGAAAGCCGTGCTCAAAGGCGGTGGTAATCCGCTGCAGGGCGTGCTCGGAAGCCTCGGAGGTTTGCAAACCTCAATTCAGAACGAATGGAAGAATCAGGAACAAGACTTCCAGCAGTTTGGCAAAGATGTTTGTGCCCGCGTCGTGACGCTGGAAAACGATCGTAAAACGCTGGTTAGCACTCTGAAATAATCTTCACCTCTTTTTAACGGCACAGAAACATTCTGTGCCGTTTTATTTTGTACTTTTCTGTTTTTTTGATATCCATCTCTAAGAATAACAATTTGATGGAGATATAAATCTGGTTAATTGGATGGCGTCACATTATTCATCTGTAAGATAGACATAATGCTGCAAATTCAAGTAACTGGAGAAATAACATGGAGTTTTTCAAGAGAACGGCACTTGCCGCACTGGTTATGGGTTTCAGCGGCGCGGCGCTTGCACTGCCAAACATCACTATTTTAGCTACCGGCGGGACGATTGCCGGCGGCGGTGACTCCGCAACAAAATCTAACTACACGGCAGGCAAAGTCGGCGTAGAAAATTTGGTTGATGCCGTACCTCAGTTGAAAGATATCGCCGTTGTGAAAGGCGAGCAGGTGGTGAACATCGGCTCCCAGGATATGAATGACGAAGTCTGGCTAACGCTGGCGAAAAAGATTAATACCGAGTGTGATAAAACTGACGGCTTCGTGGTAACACATGGTACGGATACCATGGAAGAAACCGCCTATTTCCTCGATCTCACCGTCAAATGCAACAAGCCGGTGGTGCTGGTCGGCGCAATGCGTCCGTCTACAGGTATGAGCGCTGATGGCCCTTTCAACCTGTATAACGCCGTGGTAACCGCCGCAGACAAAGCCTCTGCCAACCGTGGTGTGCTGGTGGTGATGAACGACACCGTTATGGATGGTCGCGACGTGACCAAAACTAACACTACGGATGTCGCTACTTTCAAATCCGTTAACTATGGTCCGCTGGGGTATATCCATAACGGTAAAATCGACTACCAGCGTACGCCTGCGCGTAAGCACACCACATCCACGCCGTTCGATGTATCTAAGCTGACCGAGCTGCCGAAAGTTGGGATTGTTTACAACTACGCTAACGCCTCCGATCTGCCAGCCAAAGCATTGGTAGACGCGGGTTACGCCGGGATCGTCAGTGCGGGTGTAGGTAACGGTAACCTGTATAAAACCATTTTCGATACGCTAGCAACTGCCGCGCATAAAGGTACCGTTGTGGTGCGTTCATCCCGTGTACCAACGGGCGCTACCACCCAGGATGCTGAAGTTGATGATGCGAAATACGGATTTGTGGCGTCAGGCTCTCTGAACCCGCAAAAAGCGCGTGTTCTGCTGCAACTGGCTCTGACCCAAACCAAGGATCCTAAGCAGATCCAGGAAATGTTTAATCAGTATTAATCACTCCGGCCCCGGTCATTCGACTGGGGCGTTTTCTCAAAATCTTCTGAATATGCGTAACGATTAATTCACTCATCATTTTTGTGGTTATGATGATTGCCGATCGTTATTTTGCATATTTATACACCTTAGTGGGAATGGTCGGGGATTATAAAAGTTTTGAAAGACCTGGACGAAAGGCCATCCTGTAAAGTTTTCCGCCATGCTGGCCACTAAAGACACACCTGTCAATAATGCGCCCGTGGGCGCATCGAGCATCACTCCGCCAGAAACAGCTCCAGCAGAGAATTCAAAAATAGCTTACCGTGCTGGGTAATCTGCCAGTATTCATCGCATTCACTCAGATAGCCCTGGGTAATGGCCTCATCGATCTGTCGACGAATAACGTCTTCGGTAAGCCCGGTATATTGCGTGAACTCCGCGCGAGGCGCGGCTTCCAGCAGCCGGAAACGGTTCATAAAGAACTCAAACGGCTTATCGGCCTCGGCGACATCTCGCTGGCTTTCCAGATAACGTCCTTGCATGTATCCGCGCGGATGTCGCGTTTTGGTAGTGCGCAGGATGCGACCGTCTGGGAAAGTGACTTTGCCGTGCGCGCCGCAACCAATGCCTAAGTAGTCGCCAAAACGCCAGTAATTTAGGTTGTGCTGACACTGATAACCCGGTCTGGCGTAGGCTGAGGTTTCGTACTGCTGATACCCCGCGGCGGTCAGCAACTGGTGGCCTTGCTCAAAAATATCCCACAGCGCGTCGTCGTCCGGTAATACCGGTGGTCGGGACCCGAACAGCGTATTCGGCTCGATGGTCAACTGATACCAGGAAAGATGCGGCGGGTTGAGCGCGATGGCCTGCTGTAAATCGCTCAGCGCCTCTTCCAGCGTCTGATCCGGTAAACCGTGCATCAGGTCGAGGTTAAAGCTGCGTAGTCCCAGACCGCTCGCCAGGTGCGCTGCACGTTTGGCTTCTTCCGGTCCGTGAATACGTCCCAGACGTTCGAGTTTGGCGGAGCTAAAGCTCTGTACACCAATGGAGATACGGTTTACGCCAGCACGTTGATAATCCACAAAGCGATCGGCTTCCACCGTACCGGGATTCGCCTCCATCGTGATTTCTGCATCTGCGGCGAGATTCAGCCGTGCGCGCACGCCGTCGAGCAGCGTTTGCATTGCCGGGCCAGAAAGCAGGCTCGGCGTACCACCACCGATAAAAATCGTCTTTACCTCGCGGCCCTGGGCGTGGGCCACCTCAGAATCCAGATCGCTCAGCAGATGCTGCACATAGTCGTCATGAGGGACTTCGCCTTTTAGCGCATGCGAGTTGAAGTCGCAGTACGGGCATTTCTGCACGCACCACGGGATGTGAATGTAAAGACTTAACGGCGGAAGCTTAACCATTACGCAGGGCATCCAGCAGCAGCTTCAGCGCTTGTCCGCGGTGAGAAATCGCGCTCTTTTCTTCGCGGGTCAGTTCGGCGGCGGTTTTCCCTTCAGAGGGCACAAAGAAGATTGGGTCGTAGCCAAAACCACCGTTTCCGGCAGGTTCACGGGCAATAACGCCCGGCCAGCGTCCGTGGCAAACCACAGGTGTTGGATCGTCTGCATGGCGCATATACACCAGCACGCAGTGGAATTGTGCCTGGCGCTTGTCATCAGGAACATCCTGCAGGGTGTGGAGCAGTTTTTCCAGGTTCTGCTGATCGGTTGCATCTTCGCCGGAATAGCGGGCTGAATAGATGCCCGGCGCGCCGCCAAGGGCATTTACCGCCAGACCGGAGTCATCAGCAATGGCGGGTAAACCGGTAATTTGCGCGGCATGACGTGCCTTCAGAATGGCGTTCTCAATAAACGTCAGCCCGGTCTCTTCTGCAGAATCAACACCCAGATCCGTTTGAGCAACAACATCAAGACCGAAATCACTCAGAAGAGAGGCGAGTTCACGCACTTTACCGGCGTTGCCGGTCGCGAGGACAACTTTTTGCATGGGATACCTAATCAGTTAGTGCCGCAATTTCGGGCGGGATCTGTTGCGGATGAATGATTTTAACCTGTTTGTGACGACCAAGCTCGCCCTTCTCAATGACGACCTGGCTTTTTGCCACACGGAACTGTTTGCCGAGAAACTTCACCAGATGGCTATTGGCTTGCCCATCAACCGGTGGGGCGGTAATGGCGACTTTTAGCTCGTCGCCATGTAAACCTACAATACTGTCACGGCTGGCTTTAGGCTGAATGTAGAGCCGTAAAACCAGACCGTCATCGCAGGGGGTAACGGCACTCATAGCGCCATCCACAGCCCCGGCAGCAGCATGTTACCTGTCGCCTGTAACACTTCTGCGATGCCCATGTTAATGACATACAGCAGCAGAACCAGGATCATTGGCGAGAAATCGATCCCGCCCATGCCTGGAAGTAAGCGACGAATAGGACGCAGCAGCGGATCCGCCAGTTGAATCAGCACGTACTCCACAGGGCTGCGGCCCTGGCTGACCCAGCTCATAATCGCCATTACCAGCAGAACCCAGAAAATCAGCAGTCCGATGGTCTTCAGAACAATCAGCACGGCGGCGATCCAGATGATCGGCTGGAACGTAACCACCTTAAACAGCACGATGGCCTTGATAAAGCTCAGAACGAGCGCAACTAATGCCGATGCGCTGTCAATTGGCCCCATCGGGGGAATAATACGGCGTAACGGCCCAATAATGGGCTGAGTGATTTTCACAATAAACTGCGAGAACGGGTTGTAGAAATCGCAGCGAGACCATTGCATCCACACGCGCAGCAGCAGCGCCATGGTATACAGCTCAATTACCGTTGAGAGCAGGAAGGTCAACGTATTCATGGTGTTCCTTAGTTTTCCTTATTTTTTAGTGTAATCACGAGCACCAAAAATGGCAGTGCCGATGCGCACCATCGTGCTACCCGCCGCAATGGCAGCATCCATATCATCAGACATCCCCAGTGAGAGCGTGTCGATACTTGGGTAGCGTGTTTTCAACCCGGCAAATGCTACCGCCATTTGCTGTGCAACTTCAAACTGCCTTACATAATCTGACTCTGGCGCCGGAATCGCCATCAGACCACGCAGGGTAATGCGTGGCAGCGCGGCGACCTCAGCGGCCAGTGCGTCAAGCTCTGCAAGCGGAATACCTGACTTACTGTTCTCATCGCTGATATTAATCTGAATCAACACATTGAGCGGCGGCAGTTCCGCCGGGCGCTGTTCGCTCAGACGGGCAGCGATACGCAGACGATCAATCGTATGGCACCAGTCAAAATGTTCAGCTACCAGACGACTTTTGTTCGACTGCAGCGGGCCGATAAAGTGCCACTGCAGATCGTTAACGCCTTTTTCCTGAAAGTAGCGGATCTTATCCACCCCTTCCTGGACATAGTTTTCACCGAAGGCACGCTGCCCTGCGGTCATGGCTTCTTCGATGGCGCTCGCAGGTTTGGTTTTGCTGACTGCAAGCAACATAACTTCTTCTGAAGACCGCCCGCAACGCGTCGCGGCGGCTGAGATTTTGTCCCGGACATGTGCCAGGTTATGCGCGATATCGTTCATTTTCCGAGGATGTTCATATGAATATGGAAGAAATAGTGGCCCTTAGTGTAAAGCATAACGTGTCGGATCTACACCTGTGCAATGCATGGCCTGCGCGCTGGCGCATAGGTGGAAAAGTCGAAACCGCACCATTTACTACGCCTGGTAAGGCTGCAGATAGGCTGAGTATAAAAATGTGAGTCTGTAGGAGGACGTAAACAGATTTAACTGACAGGATTTCAATTCGTTTTATTCAGCTCCAGTTTGCCCCAGTGTAAATATTCTACAGTTATAAAATTTGGGATGATATTTATTTCTAATAAAGCAAAAAATTAGATATTTGGTAAGGTAAATATTATAACCTCATTTGTTATTAAGCGGAAATACACATCGGAAATACAGCTTGCGGGCATATTTGTGATGTCAATAAATAGAGTTGGAAGCATTTAATGTTCAAGGTGATGGTTCGCTTTGTGATATTTCATACTCTTCGTTTATAAATGAGGTTTTGCAAATGTGGAATAAAGAAGCCGCTATAAATTTTGTTAGGAATAATGCTCATGCGCACGCTACAGGTTATTGTGCCAGGGCAGTAACAGCAGCAATCGAACATGGTGTGTATCCCGGACCTGGTTATCGTAAAAATCAGCCCTCGTATAAACTCTATAGGCATAACTGATGAAACGATTGATATTATTTACTTTTCTATTCTCATCGTTTGCTATGGCAGGAATAATACCTGCTGATACTCAGGCATTAAAATTCAATGCCTGGTATATCAAGCAGATTGCTCATAATATCATCCCAGTTGCAGATGAACCGACGGCATTAGAGCCTTATGTTATTATTGATACATTGAATAAATTAAAGCAAGCTTATAGAAGCAATGAGCTTGAAGAGGATTATTTTCTAAAAGTTCAGGATTTTGCCGATAAAGACTGGAGTAAGCATATTAGTATTGATCTAATTATAGCTGATCCTATTTGTACCAATGTCTATTTGACATTTGGAACAGGTGAGTCATCTCAAAAAGTTATTGACTGCATGGTAGAAGAAAAAGGTGTATGGAAAATCAAGAGCGTGACTACTCGCTATTAGTCGTTGTTTTCACCAATTGAAAATAATCCTGCGACGATGGCTTCTTCGATGGCGCTCGCAGGTTTGGTTTTGCTGACTGCAAGCAATATCACTTCTTCTGAAGACCGCCCGCAACGCGTCGCGGCGGCTGAGATTTTGTCCCGGACATGTGCCAGGTTATGCGCGATATCGTTCATTTTCCGAGGATGTTCATATGAATATGGAAGAAATAGTGGCCCTTAGTGTAAAGCATAACGTGTCGGATCTACACCTGTGCAATGCATGGCCGGCGCGCTGGCGCATACGTGGAAAAGTCGAAATAGCACCATTTACTCCCCCTGACGTGGAGAATCTGCTGATGTGCTGGCTCAGTGAGCAACAACAGGTACAGTGGCGGGAACAGGGGCAGATTGATTTTGCCCTTACGCTGGCGGACTCCCGGCGTCTACGCGCCAGCGCATTTGCTCATCAGCAGGGCACCTCGCTGGCGCTAAGATTGCTACCGCTTGAATGTCCTCGTTTAGACGATCTTCAGACTCCGGAGGCCATACCTGAACTGCTGCACGGTGAAAATGGATTAGTTCTGGTCACTGGAGCCACCGGCAGCGGTAAATCAACCACCCTGGCGGCGATGGTGGAGTACCTTAATCAACATATTGCGGGGCATATTCTGACGCTGGAAGATCCGATTGAATATCGCTACACCAGCCAGCGTTGTCTTATTCAACAGCGGGAGGTGGGCGTACACTGCGCTTCTTTTGCTGCCGGTTTGCGCGGCGCGTTACGCGAAGATCCCGACGTCATTTTGCTGGGCGAGCTGCGCGACGTGGAAACTATTCGTTTGGCCTTAACGGCAGCGGAGACCGGGCATCTGGTGTTGGCAACCTTACATACGCGAGGGGCGGCGCAGGCCATCGCGCGGCTGGTGGACACCTTTCCCGCACAGGAGAAAGATCCGGTGCGTAACCAGCTGGCAGACAGCCTGCGGGCGGTACTTTCGCAAAAGCTGGAGGAAGATAAGCAGGGAGGACGCGTGGCGCTATTTGAACTGCTCGTCAACACGCCCGCCGTGGGCAATTTGATCCGCGAAGGGAAAACGCATCAGCTACCCGGTGTGATTCAAACCGGGCAGCAGACAGGTATGCAGACGTTTGCACAAAGTCAGCAGCAGCGCCAGGCGCAGGGGCGACTTTAGTAGCCCTGCTCGAAATAGCTTTCAAGGATAATAACGGCAGAAGCGGAATCTACTTTGCCTTTATTTAACGCCCGGTATCCGCCTTGCTCAAACAGGCCTGAGCGGGCTTCGACGGTGCTCAAACGTTCATCGTGCAGCGTTACGGTTACGCCAAAGCGACCGTGAATGCGGTTAGCGAATTTGCGCGCGCGCGCAGTAAGGGGTTGTTCGGTGCCATCCATATTGAGCGGCAGGCCGACAATGATTTCGTCCGGCTGCCACTCTTTTAGCAGGCGTTCAATCAAACTCCAGTCTGGCGTGCCGTCCTGTGCTTTGATGGCGGGCAAGGGTCTCGCCGTACCGGTAATGCGTTGACCAACCGCGACGCCGATACTTTTCGTACCAAAATCAAAAGAGAGTAATGTTCCGCTCATCAGGCGTGTCCCGCCACGCCAGGCATGGTCTGAATATCAATCCCGATAAGCTTCGCCGCATCGCGCCAGCGGTCGGCAATCGGCGTTTTAAATAAGATGTTGAGGTCTGCGGGAGCAGTGAGCCAGGCGTTATCCAGTAGCTCTTGTTCCAGTTGACCTTTTTCCCATGATGAATAGCCCAGCGCAACCAGCACTTCGGATGGCTGCTCCTGTGTACCCAGGGTTTCAAGTACATCGCGGGAGGTCGTGATGATAGTGTTATCTGAAATGCGAATACTGGAGGCAAAGCGTGACGGCGGGGTGTGTAGAATAAATCCACGGTCTTCCGCCAGCGGGCCGCCGAGCATCACCGGTTTGTCCAGACGAATGGCAGGATCGCGTGCTTCTGGAGTAATCTTTAGCTTTTCCAGAATCCCTTCAATTTGTAAGTTTTCCAGAGGCTTATTGACGATAATCCCCATTGCTCCGTTCTCATTGTGTTCACAGATATACACCACGGAACGGCGGAAAATCGGATCCTGGAGAGCAGGCATGGCAATTAGAAAGTGATGCTGTAAATTCATTGTCAGAGGTTCTGTTTCCTGGTTCAAAAAAGCAACAGAGCCCAGTATGTGGGCAAAGCGCGAAGATGTCACCCTCTGAAGATAGCTTTGCCGGATGGCGGCTTCGCCTTATCCGGCCTACGGGGTGCGAATGTAGGCCGGATAAGACGCGAAGGCATCGCCATCCGGCAACTTATTTATTTCTGCAAACGTGCCTCGATGGCGTCCATCAGCATACCGGTAATCGAAACCGGGAACTCCGCTTCAATTTCACGAATACAGGTTGGGCTGGTGACGTTAATTTCCGTCAGACGGTCGCCAATGATATCCAGACCGACAAAAATCAAACCTTTTGCTTTCAGCGTTGGCCCAATGCGACGTGCAATTTCCCAGTCGCTGTCGGTTAATGGACGCGGCTCGCCACGACCGCCGGCTGCCAGGTTGCCACGGGTTTCGCCGCCTTGTGGAATACGCGCCAGGCAGTACGGAACGGGTTCGCCATCGACCACCAGCACGCGTTTATCACCGTCTTTAATTGCCGGTAGATAGTTCTGCGCCATGCAATAACGGGTACCGTGCTCGGTCAGCGTTTCGGCAATAACGCCAAGGTTCGGATCGCCTTCCTTCACGCGGAAAATAGATGCACCGCCCATGCCGTCCAGCGGTTTGAGAATGATGTCGCTGTGTTTTTGCCAGAAGGCTTTCAGCTGCGCTTTGTTACGCGTGACCAGTGTTTCCGGCGTCAGGTCGGCAAACCATGCGGTGAACAGCTTCTCGTTACAATCGCGCAGGCTCTGCGGTTTGTTGACGATTAGCGTCCCTTTCTCCTCTGCACGTTCCAGAATATAGGTTGCGTAGATGAACTCGGTATCAAACGGCGGATCCTTACGCATCAGAATGACGTCCAGATCTGCCAGCGGGAGATCCTGCTCGCTATTGAACTCATACCATTTGTCGTAGTTCTGCTCTACGCTCAGGGTACGCGTACGGGCGCGGGCTTCACCGTTGATCAGATAGAGATCGGCCATTTCCATATAATGAATTTCGTAACCGCGACGTTGCGCTTCCAGCAGCATAGCGAAGCTGGAATCTTTCTTGATGTTGATGCTTGCGATGGGATCCATCACGATGCCGAGCTTGATCATTGTTCTTCTCCGTTAGCCCAGATCGCCAAAACGCACCTGTAGCGCGGTGATGGCGGTGAGCGCAGTTGTCTCAGTACGCAGAACGCGAGGTCCTAACAGAATATCAGTAAATTGATATCGTGCGGTCATGGCAATTTCATCTGCCGACAGCCCACCTTCGGGGCCAATCAGCAAGCGGATGCGTTCCACCGGGAGCGGCAGCGTATTGATGCTGGCGCTGGCGCGGGGATGCAGGTTCAGTTTCAGACCTTCATCCTGTTCGGCGCACCACGCTTCCAGATCCATCGCCGGGCGAATTTCAGGCACCCGATTACGACCGCACTGTTCGCAGGCGGCAATGGCGATTTTCTGCCACTGCTGAAGCTTCTTGTTAAGGCGTTCGCTGTCCAGTTTAACGCCGCAGCGCTCAGAAAAAAGTGGCGTAATGAGGCTTACACCCAGTTCAATCGATTTTTGGATAGTAAATTCCATTTTTTCACCCCGCGACATCACCTGGCCCAGGTGGATGTGTAGCGGCGATTCTCGATCGTCGAGTTCAGCGTTAAGCACCTTCACGTCCACGCTTTTCTTACTGGCGTGGGTGATTTCGGCGTCGAATACCTGATTGCTGCCATCAAACAGCTGTAGCGCCTGGCCTGGTCCCATACGCAGCACGCGGCCGATATGGTTGGCTGCATCTTCACACAGTGAAATTTGGCTGCCGGAAGTGAGTGGCTCAGGGTGATAAATGCGAGGAATGCGCATAGTTAAACATCCGCGTCATGGCCCTGGGCTGCAAAAGGCCAGGGCATGGTTAAAAAATATTGCTGCTAGTGTAGGTTAGCTCTTTTGCGCCTGGCAAGCGTGTTGCACATAGGGGTTATGGTTCCCCTGAACCTTCGCAATGCGTTCGTCGCGCTCACACTCCCAATCGGTGACCGGATACTGCTTATTCCAGGCATTAAAAAGCTGAGTTTGCTGGCGGGAGAGCGTCAGGTTGTATTGGTCGCGCATGTAAAAATAGGTACGCGCGATGGCGCCACGGGCGCGGGCTGGCGGCTCGGCAACTTTCTCTTTGAAGTCAACCTTCATGGTGCATTGTCCATATTGGCCTTCACCACCGTTCCACTGGCTGTACATAAAGTTTGCGCGATCGCCATTGACCTCACCCACCGCGGGCTGCAGGTTATGCATATCGCTTTCCATTTTGCGATAGACCGGATCTTTAGCGCAGTTTTTACGCCCTCCGTCCTGCCAGCACTGGCGCTGATGACCAAATTGCCAGGCGGAGACAACGTGTTCCCATTCAATTCGACTGGCGCGGTTTTCATTTTTTCGCACTTTATAGCCGCAGGATTCGAGGTCAACGACCCCTTTTTTTCCTTGCCAATTAATTTTACATCCGCAATAGAAATCGCCTGGCGCATCGGCGTTAACTTTAACGCCCGCTGCTTTTGCCTGAGAAAAACTGTTGATGCCTTCGGCTAAAACCGAGCCTGAAAACGCAGCGGCTAACAGGGCCGCAGCAAAAGAAAGATTACGGTACATCACGAACTCCGTGTCAAAACGAGCCCGCAACGTAGCGAAAGTCATTCCTGTATGCAATCAGTTAGATCAGAAAAGTTCCTGATAATTCTGAAGATTATTCTGCAACCAGCGGTTCACCGCAGTGAACGCAGCGGTAGGTGGCTTCGCCGCGTACAACGCGGTTATGGCGGCGGACGGTCAGTTGGTGCTCCTGACACTTACAGCGGTATGTAAAGGTCTTACGCTGCACGGATTGCAGCTCAAACTGATGCGTGCGCCGGGCCGGTACGCCCAGCACGCTCTCCATCATCCATTTCCACTCTTTCCCGTGCGGCGGTACGCGGCCAAAGTGTTTCCACACCAGTAGATGCGCCAGTTCATGGGGCACCACTTCGTTAACGAACGCGTCAACATTCTCCATCAGCAAAACTGGGTTAAGACGAATTTCGTAGGTTTGTAGCCACGCGGTACCCGCGGCGGTTCCGCGCTGTTGGTAAACCAGCTTTGGTTCCGGGTATTGGCGTTCGAGCTTGAGATTGGCCTGAGCGAGTTTTTCCCGCAGGCTGCGCATAACGGCTTGCTGGATGGCGATCGGGAGACGGGAGGTTTTCATAACGCCAGAGGATAGTGCGACAGGGAAGGGACTGCAAGAGGAAGGCTCCCTCCCACGGGGGAGGAAGCCTAACGAGATTAGTCGTGTGCGCCAATTTCGCGCAGTTTACGACCTTTCATCAGGTTACGTTCAATGTGTTCCAGAGAGACGTTTTTAGTTTCAGGGATCAGCCACAGGGTCAGGAAGATGAACAGTACGTTCAGGCCACCGTAGACCCAGAAGGTGTTGGCGCTGCCCAGCGAGTTCAGCATCGTCAGGAAGGTTGCGCCGACAATCATGTTGGCAATCCAGTTAGTTGCGGTAGAGCAGGTGATGCCGAAATCGCGGCCTTTCAGCGGCTGGATTTCAGAGCACAGTACCCAAATCAGCGGACCGGCGCTCATCGCAAAGCCAACGATAAACATTAGCAGCATCAGCACTGCGAAGTATTGTGCGGCTGGCGAGTGAATACCCACGTGCATCATTGTACCCAGCACGCCCATACCGACGGCCATGACGATAAAGCCGAGGATCAGCGTAGGTTTACGGCCCCAGCGGTCAACCAGGCCAATGGCGATAAAGGTTGCCAGCACGTTGGTCAGACCTACAATAACGGTCCCCCACATCTGTTCGGTGGTGTTGGTGTAACCCGCCAGCTCAAAGATTTTTGGCGCGTAATACATAATGACGTTCATCCCGGTGAACTGCTGCATCACCTGTAACAGAACGCCAAGGAAAACTGCGCGGCGGAAGTTGCTGTTTTCTTTAAACAGCGCCCAGCCGCTCTGCTTCACTTGCAGGCTTTCACGAATTTCATCCAGCTCGCGTTTGGCTTCAGCGCTGGTGTCACGCAGACGCAACAGAACGCGTTCGGCATCGACAAAACGACGTTTAGCCGCAAACCAACGCGGGCTGTCCGGCAGGAAGATGACGCCAACCAGCAGTAACAGGGCAGGGATGATGATCACGCCCAGCATCCAGCGCCATGCGCCGCTGTAGCTAAATGCCGTATCGGAAAGATACGCACCTAAAATACCGATGGTGATCATTAACTGATACATAGAAATCATGCTGCCGCGAATTTTTTCCGGGGCGATTTCGGACAAGTACAACGGTGCGGTATAAGACGCAACGCCGACTGCCAGGCCGAGCAGCACGCGGGAAACCAGCAGCACTTCAACGTTTGGCGCTGCGGCGGAGAACAGCGAACCGGCAACAAACAGGATTGCGCCGATCATCAGGCTTTTTTTACGCCCCAGCTTAAAGGAGAGCCAACCGCTGCCGACGGCGCCCACTGCCGCACCAAACATCATGGAACTCACCACCCATTCCTGAGTGTGTGGGGTAATTTGGAACTCGTCGGTGATGAATGGTAAAGCACCGGCAATAACACCGATATCCAGGCCAAAAAGTAATCCAGCCAGGGCTGCCAGGAAGCAGACAAAAAATGTCATGGCTTTGTTGGAATGCCCCGTTTTTTTATTGTCAGGCATGATGCCCTCCGTTGGGTAGCTAGTTTTGTTGATGTTAAGGGTAGGTGAGTACGGGGTAAAAAAATGCGAATCACATCACATTAGTGTAATCGGTTACACTGGCATTCATGTGGATTATTGTTTAATGAGTTGAAAGTTAACATTATTTATTATTATAGAATAAAGTTGATTGGCTGATTTTAAGACATTGCTGAAATATGATGTAACAGTGATGCAATGCTGGTAACGAAGAGATGTGAATTCAAGGTAGATAGAAATACTGTGCTATGTAATCGCTTTCATTTGTTATTGAAGCAAATGAAATTAGCGTGGTTATAGCGATGGGGGATGGGAGAGCAAATGACATAAAAAAGACCAGCATGAGGCTGGTCTTCATAAGCATTGAGCCGTCGGGGAATTACTTCAGACCGGCAGCTTCACGCAGCAGGGCGGCTTTGTCGGTTTTTTCCCATGGGAAATGTTCGCGACCAAAGTGACCGTAAGCGGCGGTTTCTTTGTAAATTGGGTGCAGCAGATCCAGCATCTGAATCAGGCCATACGGGCGCAGGTCGAAGAACTCACGCACCAGCAGGGTCAGCTGTTCTGAAGGCACTTTTTCAGTACCGAACGTTTCCACCATGATAGAGGTCGG
The DNA here is from genome assembly GCF_013797615.1 of Citrobacter sp. RHBSTW-00017. Classification (NCBI taxonomy): domain Bacteria; kingdom Pseudomonadati; phylum Pseudomonadota; class Gammaproteobacteria; order Enterobacterales; family Enterobacteriaceae; genus Citrobacter; species Citrobacter sp. RHBSTW-00017. The sequence continues at coordinate 930,841 of NZ_CP056899.1, forward strand.
TTCAGCCACGCCGATTGCGTAGGAAACCTGAATCTCACAACGGTCAGCCAGGCCAGCGGCAACGATGTTTTTCGCTACGTAGCGGGCTGCATAAGCTGCGGAACGGTCAACTTTAGACGGATCCTTACCAGAGAATGCGCCGCCGCCGTGACGGGCCATGCCGCCGTAGGTATCAACGATGATTTTACGACCCGTCAGACCGCAGTCACCCATTGGACCGCCGATAACGAAACGACCAGTTGGGTTGATGAAGAACTTGGTTGAAGCTGTCAGCCATTCAGTCGGCAGTACCGGCTTGATGATCTCTTCCATAACGGCTTCTTGCAGCGATTTCTGATCGATATCTTCAGAGTGCTGAGTCGACAGAACAACCGCATCGATACCGACGATTTTACCGTCGTCATACTGGAAGGTTACCTGGCTTTTTGCATCCGGGCGCAGCCAGGATAAGGTGCCGTTTTTACGCACTTCAGCCTGACGCTGCACCAGACGGTGAGCATAGGTAATCGGGGCTGGCATCAGCACGTCGGTTTCGTTGGTTGCATAACCAAACATCAGACCCTGGTCGCCTGCGCCCTGTTCCAGCGGATCCGCACGGTCAACACCCTGGTTGATGTCCGGAGACTGTTTACCAATCGCGCTCAGTACCGCACAAGAGTTGGCATCAAAGCCCATGTCGGAATGCACATAGCCAATTTCGCGAACCGTGTTACGGGTGATCTCTTCGATATCAACCCATGCGCTGGTGGTGATCTCACCGCCAACTAAAACCATACCGGTTTTGACGTAGGTTTCGCAGGCAACGCGTGCTTTCGGATCCTGCTCCAGGATTGCATCCAGCACGGCATCAGAGATTTGGTCAGCGATTTTGTCAGGATGCCCTTCTGATACGGACTCGGACGTAAAAAGGTGTTTTGCCATATTTAATTTCACCTAAGGAGAATGTAGTTAGCTCAAACTGTCGAGTGGAATAGCCATGTGTAGAAGATTCTACCATGAGTCTGCAGATGACGGACACTGGCAGTCTGAGTGTTAATCGGTATAGATGGATTAACATCTGGACGGCTATTTTAAGGCGGTTCTGCGCCTGATTTCCAGCTTTTTTTGATTGAGCTCGCATTGTACTGAAAATGTAACTGGAAATTTTTCCTGACGGTGCTGGCAATGCGCGTATTTATCTTTTGCTTTTTCGTACTGTTGTCGGTATAAAACGCGGCGCGCGGCTCATATCCGTCATACTTCAAGTTGCATGTGCGTTGGCAATACTCGCCCAGTCACTTACTCCTGTAAGCGCCCGGGGATTCACTGCGTTGCCGCCTTCCCGCAACTCGATTTATTGAGGATAGACAAAAAAGCACACGACGTTTTCATCGTGTTGCCACTTCCAGCCGGGTTAAAACTTTAGCTTTGGCTTGTGGGTTCGTTCCGTCAGGAGCAACCGTGGAGGTGATACGAGATAATGAACCGTTGTATTCTGCTGAATCTGTCGCACCGTTCTGGTGTACATATGTCCCCCGCAATCTGCATCTTGCATACCTGCCGATGTTATACCCATCTCGGCGCTTCTCAGGACTCCAGGGCCGGCAACGGTCACTAAGAACTGAACAAGGGCGCTCTTGGTAAACAAGAGTTTTCTCGTGGTTTCGCCGAACCGTCAGCATTAAGTTCGGTTACGTGTTTACATTGATATGAAAAAGAAACCGGTCGCACAGTCGGAGCGTCAGCACTATCTGCTGGAAATTCTGCCTGTATTTGGGTTGTTATCGCGTCTTCGGATTGCGATAGTAGTCAACTGTTTTACACTTGTTAATAAAATTTGAGGTTCGCTATGTCTGACGACATTTCTTTGGGTTCGCCTTCGTCAGCAGGCGAACACGGTGTACTACGCTCCATGCAGGAGGTTGCAATGAGTTCCCAGGAAGCCAGCAAGATGCTGCGTACTTACAATATTGCCTGGTGGGGTAATAACTACTATGACGTCAATGAACTGGGCCACATCAGCGTGTGCCCGGATCCCGACGTACCAGAAGCGCGCGTTGACCTTGCTGAGTTGGTGAAAGCCCGTGAAGCGCAGGGCCAGCGTTTGCCTGCATTGTTCTGCTTCCCGCAGATCCTGCAACACCGTCTGCGTTCGATTAACGCCGCGTTTAAGCGCGCCCGTGAGTCTTACGGCTACAACGGTGACTATTTCCTCGTTTACCCGATCAAGGTTAACCAGCACCGTCGCGTGATTGAATCGCTGATCCACTCCGGCGAACCGCTGGGGCTGGAAGCCGGTTCTAAAGCTGAACTGATGGCCGTTCTGGCTCATGCCGGAATGACCCGCAGCGTGATCGTGTGTAACGGCTATAAAGACCGCGAATACATCCGCCTGGCGCTAATTGGCGAAAAGATGGGCCATAAGATCTATCTGGTCATCGAGAAGATGTCTGAAATCGCTATCGTGCTGGATGAAGCTGAACGACTGAATGTTGTTCCGCGTCTGGGCGTGCGTGCGCGTCTGGCGTCGCAGGGTTCCGGCAAATGGCAGTCCTCCGGCGGAGAGAAATCGAAATTTGGCCTGGCGGCAAACCAGGTGCTGCAACTGGTAGAAATGCTGCGCGAGCGCGGTCGTCTGGACAGTATTCAGTTGCTGCACTTCCACCTCGGCTCACAGATGGCGAACATTCGTGATATTGCCACCGGCGTACGTGAGTCGGCGCGTTTCTACGTTGAGCTGCACAAGCTTGGCGTAAATATCCAGTGCTTCGACGTGGGCGGTGGCCTGGGCGTGGACTACGAAGGTACCCGTTCGCAGTCTGACTGCTCCGTAAACTACGGCCTGAACGAATACGCGAACAACATCATCTGGGCCATTGGCGACGCCTGTGAAGAGCACGGTCTGCCGCACCCGACGGTAATTACCGAATCCGGTCGCGCTGTTACCGCGCATCATACCGTGCTGGTGTCTAATATTATCGGCGTTGAGCGTAGCGAGCATACCGAAGCAACGCCTCCGGCTGACGATGCGCCGCGTGCCCTGCAAAGCATGTGGGAAACCTGGCAAGAGATGCATGAGCCGGGAACCCGTCGTTCGCTGCGTGAATGGCTGCACGACAGCCAGATGGATCTGCACGATATTCACGTTGGGTACTCTTCAGGCACCTTTAGCCTGCAGGAACGCGCGTGGGCAGAACAGCTCTATCTGAACATGTGTCACGATGTGCAAAAACAACTCGACCCGAGCAACCGCGCGCACCGTCCGATTATCGACGAGTTGCAGGAGCGTATGGCGGATAAGATTTACGTCAACTTCTCACTGTTCCAGTCGATGCCGGATGCGTGGGGGATCGATCAGCTGTTCCCGGTGATGCCGCTGGAAGGGCTGAACAAGGCTCCTGAGCGCCGTGCGGTGCTGCTGGATATCACCTGTGACTCTGATGGCGCTATCGACCACTATGTTGATGGTGACGGCATTGCGACCACCATGCCGATGCCGGAATACGACCCGGAGAATCCGCCGATGCTGGGCTTCTTTATGGTGGGTGCGTACCAGGAGATCCTTGGTAACATGCACAACCTGTTCGGTGATACCGAAGCGGTTGACGTGTTCGTCTTCCCTGACGGCAGCGTGGAAGTTGAGCTGTCTGACGAAGGGGATACCGTGGCGGATATGCTGCAATACGTGCAGTTGGATCCGAACACCCTGCTAACTCAGTTCCGTGACCAGGTGAAAAACACCGATCTGGATACCGAGTTGCAGCAGCAGTTCCTCGAAGAGTTTGAGGCAGGACTGTACGGATATACCTATCTCGAAGACGAGTAATGCTGTTGGGGTTCGCTTGAACCTGAGCAAATTAACGGCGATAATTCGCCTATACAAGTAGTCACGTAAATCAATCCCTTCCTCGTCGGGCTTAACGACGCGGAGGGGATTTTTTTTCACCGATTTTAAAAGAGGTCAGTACATGAGCACCTTAGGTCATCAATACGACAACTCCCTGGTTTCTAACGCCTTTGGTTTTTTGCGTCTGCCGATGAACTTCATGCCGTATGACAGCGACGCCGATTGGGTGATCACCGGCGTACCGTTTGATATGGCAACGTCTGGCCGCGCGGGCGGTCGTCATGGTCCGGCTGCGATCCGTCAGGTTTCCACTAACCTGGCGTGGGAACACAATCGCTTCCCGTGGGACTTCGATATGCGCGAGCGTCTGAACGTGGTGGACTGCGGCGATCTGGTTTATGCGTTCGGTGATGCCCGTGAAATGAGTGAAAAACTGCAGGCGCATGCTGAGAAGTTGCTTTCTGCCGGTAAGCGCATGCTCTCTTTCGGCGGTGACCACTTCGTCACGCTGCCCCTCCTGCGCGCGCACGCTAAACACTTTGGTAAAATGGCGCTGGTGCACTTTGATGCCCACACCGACACCTACGCTAACGGCTGTGAATTCGACCACGGTACCATGTTCTACACTGCGCCGAATGAAGGTCTGATCGATCCGAATCACTCTGTGCAGATCGGTATTCGTACAGAGTTCGACAAAGATAACGGCTTTACCGTGCTGGATGCTTGCCAGGTGAACGATCGCGGCGTAGATGACATCATCGCCCAGGTTAAGCAGATTGTTGGTGATATGCCGGTGTATCTGACCTTTGATATCGACTGCCTCGATCCGGCGTTTGCTCCAGGAACCGGTACGCCCGTGATTGGCGGTCTGACTTCCGATCGCGCGATCAAGCTGGTACGTGGTCTGAAAGATCTGAATATCGTCGGGATGGATGTGGTGGAAGTGGCTCCGGCCTACGATCAGTCAGAGATCACCGCGCTGGCGGCGGCTACGCTGGCACTGGAAATGCTGTATATCCAGGCGGCGAAGAAAGGCGAATAACGGGTTTCGGACTATTTTGCCGGATGTCGCTGACGCTAGTCCGGCCTACATTATTGCTGAATTTGTAGGCCGGATAAGGCGTTCACGCCGCCATCCGGCACTGTTCGAGGATTATTTTATCCCGTCTGCGCTCATGCGATCGCGAATGTGTTGCGCACGTTCTGCAGATGCCGGGTGATCGTCAAACATTGAGCTTTGGCGTCCTGTTTCCAGTTTAGCCAGTTTCTCAAAGCTGGTGGCCAGTCCTGCCGGATTGATCCCACGTTTGCGCAACAAATCATACGAGTAATCATCCGCTTCGGATTCCTGACGCTGGGAGAACTGCGAGTTCACCAGTTTCTCGCCAAGATCGCCCAATTGCGACTGCGACAGGCTGCCGACAATGCCGCCAGCGGAAGCCGCTGCTGCACGTACGGCGTTAGTGCCCAGCGCGACCTGCATGCCTTTTTTCACATGACCTAGCGCGACGTGGCCCATTTCGTGGCCGATCACCGCTTCGACTTCGTTATCGGTCATCATATCCATCAGGCCGCTGTACACGCGGATACAACCGTTCGCCATGGCAAAGGCATTCACATCTTTCGCCATATAGACTTTGTAGTTCACCGGCTGGCCGTTAATGTTGTCGCCAAGCGCGGCGGCGATTTTGCCAAGACGCGTTGCGTACTCGCTGCTGGCAGGGGCGATAGTAGCCTTGCTGTCCATATCTTTACAGGCCTGATCGCTCAGCGCTTTTACCTGAGTATCGCTCAGACTATAGGCCTGAAAAGCCTCTGCGCCAGAAGAAAGCAGTCCGTTTGAGTCCATGTTCTGGCAGCCGGTCAATGCCGCCGCCATGCTCGTAGCAAGCAGTAAAGCGCGAATTTTCATTTTTTCTCTTCCGCACAAAGTCAGGATTTTTCTAAAAAATGCGTCGCTTGCAGGTAAACCGACGCTCGGCCTTAGTATAAAGAAAAGAACATTCAGCGGGCGAGAAGATTGCGCAACTTGCGCGCATGATCCAGAGATTTCTGAAGCGGTAAAAGGATGCTCCATGTACATGACACGCGGCTTGGGTTACATTGTTGGCACTTTTTTCCGGCGTAGCCCAAAACGCGCTGTCGTCAAGTCGTTAAGGGCTCAGCCTTCATTATCCGATCTGGAGTCAAAATGTCCTCACGTAAAGAGCTTGCCAATGCTATTCGTGCGCTGAGCATGGACGCAGTACAGAAAGCCAAATCCGGTCACCCGGGTGCCCCGATGGGTATGGCTGACATTGCCGAAGTCCTGTGGCGTGATTTCCTGAACCACAACCCGACTAACCCGTCCTGGGCTGACCGTGACCGCTTCGTGCTGTCCAACGGTCACGGCTCCATGCTGATTTACAGCCTGCTGCACCTCACCGGCTACGATCTGCCGATGTCCGAGCTGCAGAACTTCCGTCAGCTGCATTCCAAAACGCCGGGTCACCCGGAAGTGGGTTACACCGCGGGTGTTGAAACCACTACCGGTCCTCTGGGTCAGGGCATTGCGAATGCTGTGGGTATGGCTATCGCCGAAAAAACGCTGGCGGCGCAGTTTAACCGTCCTGGTCACGACATCGTTGACCACTTCACCTATGCTTTCATGGGAGACGGCTGCATGATGGAAGGTATCTCTCACGAGGTATGTTCCCTGGCCGGTACGCTGAAGCTGGGTAAACTGGTAGCGTTCTACGATGACAACGGCATCTCTATCGATGGCCACGTTGAAGGCTGGTTCACCGATGACACCGCTAAGCGTTTCGAAGCTTACGGCTGGCACGTGGTTCGTGGCGTTGATGGTCACGATGCTGACGCGATTAAGCGCGCAGTTGAAGAAGCTCGCGCTGTGACCGACAAACCGTCCCTGCTGATGTGCAAAACCATCATCGGTTTCGGTTCCCCGAATAAAGCCGGTACCCACGACTCTCACGGCGCTCCGCTGGGTGATGCAGAAATCGCACTGACCCGCGAACAGCTGGGCTGGAAATACGCGCCGTTTGAAATTCCGTCTGAAATCTACGCGCAGTGGGATGCGAAAGAAGCAGGCCAGGCAAAAGAAGCTGCATGGAACGAGAAGTTCGCTGCTTATGCGAAAGCCTTCCCGCAGGAAGCCGCTGAATTCACCCGTCGTATGAAAGGTGAAATGCCGTCTGACTTCGATGCAAAAGCGAACGAGTTCATTGCTAAGCTGCAGGCTAACCCGGCGAAAATCGCCAGCCGCAAAGCGTCTCAGAACGCGATTGAAGCGTTTGGTCCTCTGCTGCCTGAATTCCTCGGCGGCTCCGCTGACCTGGCACCAAGTAACCTGACTCTGTGGTCTGGTTCTAAAGCTATCAACGAAGATACTGCCGGTAACTACATCCATTACGGTGTACGTGAATTCGGTATGACCGCTATCGCTAACGGTATCTCTCTGCACGGCGGTTTCCTACCGTACACCTCCACCTTCCTGATGTTTGTGGAATATGCCCGTAACGCGGTGCGTATGGCTGCGCTGATGAAACAGCGTCAGGTGATGGTCTATACCCACGACTCCATCGGTCTGGGCGAAGATGGCCCGACTCACCAGCCGGTAGAGCAGGTAGCTTCGCTGCGTGTGACCCCGAACATGAGCACCTGGCGTCCGTGTGACCAGGTTGAATCTGCCGTTGCATGGAAATACGGTGTAGAGCGTCAGGACGGTCCGACCGCGCTGATCCTCTCCCGCCAGAACCTGGCACAGCAGGAACGTACCGAAGAGCAGCTGGCGAACATCGCGCGCGGTGGTTACGTGCTGAAAGATTGCGCCGGTCAGCCGGAACTGATCTTCATCGCGACCGGTTCTGAAGTTGAGCTGGCTGTGGCTGCCTGGGACAAACTGACCGCTGAAGGCGTTAAAGCGCGCGTGGTTTCCATGCCGTCTACCGACGCGTTCGACAAACAGGATGCCGCTTATCGCGAGTCCGTACTGCCGAAAGCTGTTTCCGCACGTGTTGCAGTGGAAGCGGGTATCGCAGACTACTGGTTCAAATACGTGGGCCTGAACGGCGCTATCGTTGGTATGACTACCTTTGGTGAGTCTGCACCGGCTGAGCTGCTGTTTGAAGAGTTTGGCTTCACTGTCGACAACGTTGTCGCGAAAGCAAAAGAACTGCTGTAATTTTGATTACAGGTGAAAACGGGTCGCTTATGCGGCCCGTTTTTTTAAAGTAATTAAATTTATTTGGTCGTGTGCAACCCGAAAATGTAGATTTGCATCACAAATATGATATTTAGCGATGTTTTATATTTGTAACTTGAATCACATTATTTCTGTTGACTTTTATATTTCCTTTCTCAATTCATTGTTTTTAAAGGCATCACCAAAAAACATTCTGCGCTGTATGTAGTTTTCTCCTCGATTGATTTCATTTCGCCGTGCGCGTATTTTATTTTTAACGCTAACTCGTACCCTAAAAATAAAATAAGGAAAATGTATGCGGCTGATTGATTACTTTCCCGAATCATCTATCTCAATAAAAAATTCAGCAAAGAACTGGCAGGAGGCGGTAATGACTCCAACTTACTGATAGTGTTTTATGTTCAGATAATGCCCGATGACTTTGTCATGCAGCTCCACCGATTTTGAGAACGACAGTGACTTCCTGCCCAGCCTTGCCAGATGCTGCCTCAGATTCAGGTTATGCCGCTCAATGCGCTGCGTATATCGCTTGCTGATAACGTGCAGTTCTCCCTTCAGGCGTGATTCATAAAGCGGCCAGCCATCCGTCATCCATACCACGACCTCAAAGGCCGACAGCAGGCCAAGAAGACGCTCCAGCGTGGCCAACGTGCGTTCACCGAATACGTGCGCCACAACCGTCCTCCGTATCCTGTCATACGCGTAAAACAACCAGCGCTGGCGTGATTTAGCGCCGACGTAACCCCACTGTTCGTCCATTTCCGCGCAAACAATGACGTCACTGCCCGGTTGTATGCGTGAGTTTACCGACTGCGGCCTGAGTTTTTTAAGTGTCGTAAAATCGTGTTGAGGCCAACGCCCATAATGCGTGCACTGGCGCGACATCCGACGCCATTCATGGCCATATCAATAATTTTCTGGTGTGTACCGGGCTGAGAGGCGGTGTAAGTGAACTGTAGCTGCCATGTTTTACGGCAGTGAGAGCAGAGATAGCGCTGATGTCCGGCAGTGCTTTTACCGTTACGCACCACGCCTTCAGTAGCTGAACAGGAGGGACAGCTGATAGAAACAGAAGCCACTGGAGCACCTCAAAAACACCATCATACACTAAATCAGTAAGTTGGCACCATTACCCAGGAGGCAATTGACTTTTCTATGTCATCCTTACTTGCCAATCATTATGTCAATTCAGATTATATTCAGGCCATTAAAGACTCAACGATTAACAATGGTCCTTATTATATTTTAGCGCCAGGCGTCGCCATGCCGCACGCTCGACCGGAGTGTGGTGCGTTAAAAACCGGTATGTCATTAACGCTTCTCAAACAGGAAGTGAAATTTTCCGAAGACGATGAAGGTATCAGATTATTAATCGGATTGTCGGCGGCTAATGCTGATTCACACATTGGCGCTATTCAGGCCTTAAGCGAATTATTATGTGAAGAGGAAGCACTAACCGCTTTGTTAGCGGCTAAATCAGAAAAACAATTGGCGGATATTATCGCTCAAGCATAATTAACGGTTTCCTTTCAGGACATTATTATGGAAAACAAGTCTGCTCGTGCCAAAGTCCAGGCTTTTGGTGGGTTTTTGACTGCAATGGTCATTCCCAACATCGGCGCATTTATTGCCTGGGGTTTTATTACCGCATTATTTATTCCTACTGGTTGGATGCCGAATGAGCATTTCGCTAAAATTGTCGGTCCGATGATTACCTATTTACTGCCCGTCATGATTGGCTCCACAGGGGGACATCTGGTTGGCGGGAAACGCGGTGCGGTAATGGGGGGCATTGGTTCTATTGGCGTTATTGTGGGCGCGGATATCCCGATGTTCCTTGGCGCGATGGTAATGGGGCCGCTTGGCGGTTGGGTGATTAAGCATATCGACCGTCTGCTGGAAAAACGCATTCCTGCAGGCTTCGAGATGGTTATCAATAATTTCTCTCTTGGTATTGCGGGAATGCTCTTATGCTTGCTGGGGTTTGAAGTTATCGGCCCGGCGGTTCTCATTGCCAATAATTTCGTGAAGGAGTGTATTGAAGCGTTGGTTCATGCGGGCTATCTGCCGTTGCTATCCGTAATCAATGAGCCGGCAAAAATCCTCTTTCTGAACAATGCCATCGATCAGGGGGTGTATTATCCGCTGGGGATGCAGCAAGCTTCTGAAACGGGAAAATCAATTTTCTTCATGGTGGCATCTAACCCAGGGCCGGGATTAGGTTTGTTACTCGGCTTTGCTATCTTTGGCAAAGGGATGAGTAAAAAGTCTGCGCCAGGCGCCATGATTATCCACTTCCTCGGTGGTATTCATGAACTGTATTTCCCGTATGTGCTGATGAAGCCTCTGACCCTGATCGCGATGATTGCCGGGGGAATGACCGGGACGTGGGTATTCCACCTGCTGGACGGTGGGTTAGTTGCGGGGCCAAGCCCAGGATCTATATTCGCCTATCTGGCATTAACGCCGAAAGGTTCTTTCCTCGCGACCATTGCAGGAGTCACTGCGGGAACCGTTGTTACTTTTGTTATTACCTCTGTCATCCTGAAAATGGAAAAGAACGTTGAAACAGAAAGTGAAGATGACTTTGCTGAATCAGCCAGAGCCGTCAAAGCGATGAAGCAGGAAGGGAAATTCTCTTATAAAAACATTAAACGCGTCGCTTTTGTCTGTGATGCAGGAATGGGTTCCAGTGCTATGGGGGCAACCACGTTTCGTAAGCGTCTGGAGAAAGCGGGATTGAATATTACTGTGACGCATTATGCTATCGAAAACGTTCCGCAAGATGCCGATATTATTGTCACCCATGCCAGTCTTGAAGGTCGTGTTAAACGTGTAAGTGAAAAGCCATTAGTGCTGATTAAGAACTATATTGGTGACCCATTGTTGGATGATTTATTTAAACGCATTACTGCGAACTAGCCTTCTTCTATTTTTGGAGTGAATATGAAAACGAAAGTTGCTGCCATATATGGCAAGCAGGATATTCGTATCCGCGAGTTTGAACTGCCTGCAATTACAGATAATGAATTGTTAGTAAGCGTAATATCCGATAGCGTTTGTTTGTCTACCTGGAAAGCAGCAGCATTGGGGAGCGATCATAAACGCGTACCGGACGATCTGGAAAATCATCCGGTTATTACCGGACATGAATGTGCAGGTATCATTGTTGAGGTGGGAAAAAACCTGACGGATAAATATAAGAAAGGTCAGCGTTTTGTGTTGCAACCCGCGATGGGATTGCCAAGTGGATATTCAGCGGGATACAGCTACGAATATTTTGGCGGCAATGCGACATATATGATTATCCCGGAAGTGGCGATTAACCTCGGATGCGTTTTGCCTTATCACGGCTCTTATTTTGCTGCCGCCTCATTGGCAGAACCGATGTGCTGCATTATTGGCGCGTATAACGCGAATTTTCACACCACGCCTTACGTTTATGAGCATCGCATGGGGATTAAGCCAGGGGGGAACATTGCGCTTCTGGCCTGCGCCGGGCCGATGGGTATTGGTGCAATAGATTATGCCATTAACGGGAATATTCAGCCGTCGCGGGTGGTGGTGGTCGACATTGACGAAGCACGACTGGCTCAGGCTAAAAAACTGTTGCCCGTTGAGCTGGCGGCTGAAAAGGGGATTGAGCTCATCTATGTGAATACTACTGGCATGGATTCTCCGACAGCGATGCTGCGAGCGTTAACTCATGACGCAGGTTTTGATGATGTCTTTGTGTATGCGGCAGTGCCTGCAGTTGTTGAGATGGCTGATGATTTACTCGCGGAAGATGGTTGCCTGAATTTTTTTGCCGGTCCTACGGACAGTAACTTCAAAGTGCCGTTTAATTTTTATAACGTGCACTACAACAGCACTCACGTTGTCGGGACATCCGGTGGTTCAACGGATGATATGAAAGAGGCCATTGCGCTCAGTGCAACTGGCCAACTGCAACCGTCGTTTATGGTGACGCACATTGGCGGCCTTGATGCAGTTCCGGAAACTGTTTTGAATTTACCGGCGATCCCTGGCGGTAAGAAGCTGATATATAACGGCGTTACCATGCCACTAACCGCCATTGCTGATTTTGCCGAGAAAGGGAAAACTGACCCATTATTCAAAGAACTGGCGCTACTGGTGGAGGAGACGCACGGTATCTGGAATGAAAAGGCAGAAAAATACCTTTTGGCACACTTTGGCGTTGATATCGGGGAGGCGGCGATATGATGTCGCTGGCATGGCCGCTATTTCGTATCACGGAGCAGGCTGCACTGGCAGCCTGGCCGCAAACCGGGTGCGGCGATAAAAACAAGATTGATGGTCTGGCTGTGACGGCAATGCGGGAAGCATTGAACAGTATTGCCATTCGCGGACGCATCGTTATTGGCGAAGGGGAGATTGATCAAGCCCCGATGCTGTGGATTGGTGAGGAAGTGGGAACCGGCACCGGACCTGAGGTAGATATCGCCGTTGATCCTATCGAAGGAACCCGAATGGTGGCTATGGGGCAAAGCAATGCGCTGGCCGTCATGGCGTTTGCCCCTCGCGGTAGTTTGTTACACGCCCCTGATATGTACATGAAAAAACTGGTTGTTAATCGGTTTGCGAAAGGGGCGATTAATCTGGCGCTGCCGTTGGCAGATAATCTGCGTAATGTGGCAGAGGCGTTGGGTAAACCGCTGGAGCGACTGCGGATGGTGACGCTGGATAAACCGCGCCTTCAACCAGCGATTGCCGAGGCGACACGGCTTGGCGTCAAGGTCTTTGCTCTACCCGACGGCGACGTGGCCGCCAGCGTGCTGGCCTGTATGCAGGAGAATCCTTATGATCTGATGTATACCATTGGCGGCGCGCCTGAGGGGGTTATTTCAGCCTGTGCGGTTAAAGCGCTGGGGGGCGATATGCAGGCTGAACTGATTGATTTTTGTGAAGCGAAAGGAAATAACGCAGATAATCGTCTGATTGCGGCACAGGAACATCAGCGCTGCGCGGAAATGGGCGTTGCGATCAACCGGCTCTACGCGCTGGACGAACTGGTAGGGGGAAATAAGATCCTCTTCAGCGCGACAGGAGTCACGGGTGGCGATCTTGTGAAAGGGATCCAACAGGTTGCGAATGGTGTGCGCACGCAAACTTTACTGATCGGCGGCGCGGATCGAACGTGTAATATAATAGACTCTCTGCATTCATGGTGATTTATCGAGAAACGAATGACGACGCTGACAGAAGACGATGTGCTTGAGCAACTGGATGCTCAAAATAATTTACTCTCGTTTATGACGACGGCACATAACATTTTGCTCCAGGGCATTAAGCGCTTTCTACCGTCGCTGTTCGTTAATAACGATGAAGAGATCGTGGAATATGCAGTGAAGCCGTTACTCGCCCAGAGTGGACCGCTTGACGATATCGACGTTGCGTTACGTCTGATTTATGCGTTGGGAAAAATGGATAAATGGCTTTATGCCGACATCACCCATTTCTCTCAGTTTTATAAGTACCTGAACGAGCAGGATAATATCCCCGGTTTTGCCGATGACATTACCTGGGATTTTGTCAGCAACGTGAACAGTATCACCCGTAACGCAACGCTCTACGGTGCGCTGGAGTCGATGAAATTTGCCGACTTTGCTGCGTGGTCCGAAGTGCGCTTTAGCGCAATGGTCAAGACGGCAATGACACTGGCAGTGACGGCGATTTTAAAGGAATTAACGCCGTGAAAATCAAACTAACGGTGAATGGGCTACAGGTTGAAGCACATTACCGTGATGATGAGATAGAGAACGTCCACAAACCGTTATTACAACAACTGGCAAAAATACACGCCACTCACCCGCAGCGACGAACTATCGTTTTTCTCAGCGCACCGCCTGGTACGGGTAAATCGACGCTGACCACCTTCTGGGAATATCTCTCCCGTCAGGATCCTGGCCTGCCGGAGATCCAGACGCTGCCGATGGATGGCTTCCATCACTACAACACCTGGCTGGATGCTCATAACCTGCGAGCATACAAAGGTGCGCCGGAAACCTTTGATGTGGATAAACTTGCACAGAATCTACGTCTGATAAGGGAAGGGGAGGGCACCTGGCCACAGTACGACCGGCAAAAACACGATCCGGTAGAAGCGGCCATAACAGTGACCGCGCCGATTGTGATTGTGGAAGGAAACTGGTTATTACGCGATGATGAAAGGTGGCGGGCGTTAGCTGAGTTTTGTGATTACTCGCTGTTTATTCGTGCTCCTGCCAACGCGCTCCATACACGACTGGTAGGTCGTAAACTGGCGGGCGGACTATCACAAGCTGACGCTGAGGCGTTTTATGAGCGTACCGACGGACCGAATGTTCATCGGGTACTGGAAGCGAGTCTGCCTGGTGACCTGACGCTGGAGATGCTGGAATCTGGTGAATATCGGATTGCGTGAAGGCCAATTATTCCTGTTAAGCCGTAATGATTATTACGGTTTACTGGAATAATTTCCCCCGGTCTTAGCGGGAAAAATGTGATGTACGTCAGATAACTGTTTTCTTTGGCTGGACAATCATTCCTTTTATTCCGCGTTTCGCTTATTCTAGCTGAAGCGTTTCAGTCGATTAAATGTTCGACAATTAACCAATTAGTCGCAGTTTGCGACAGGTAAGGTTTCCCTGAGCGATTTGCTGCATTACTCTGTCTGCCACATCGTTTCTGAGAAATCCTTGCAGGAGACCTATGACCGTACGCGTAGCGATTAATGGTTTCGGTCGCATCGGACGCAACGTGGTTCGTGCTTTGTATGAATCCGGGCGTCGGGCGGAAATCACCGTGGTGGCAATCAACGAACTGGCGGATGCTGCAGGCATGGCGCATTTGTTGAAATATGACACCAGCCATGGACGTTTTGCCTGGGATGTTCGTCAGGAACGTGACCAGCTCATCGTTGGCGATGACGCGATCCGCATTCTGCATGAGCGAACGCTCGATGCGCTTCCCTGGCGCGAACTGAGTGTCGACGTTGTTCTGGACTGTACGGGGGTTTTCGGCAACCGCGAACACGGCGAGGCGCATATTGCCGCAGGTGCAAAAAAAGTGCTCTTTTCACATCCTGGTAGTCACGACATCGACGCAACCGTTGTGTATGGCGTTAATCAGGATCAGCTGCGCGCTGAACACCGGATCGTTTCCAACGCCTCCTGCACCACGAATTGCATAATACCCGTCATTAAATTGCTGGATGATGCTTACGGCATTGAGTCTGGTACCGTCACCACGATCCACTCCGCGATGCACGATCAGCAGGTTATTGATGCCTATCATCCTGACCTGCGTCGCACGCGAGCGGCCAGCCAGTCTATTATTCCGGTTGATACCAAACTGGCGGCGGGCATCACGCGAATTTTCCCGCAGTTTAACGATCGTTTTGAAGCGATTGCGGTGCGTGTACCGACCATAAATGTGACGGCGATCGACTTAAGCGTGACGGTGAAAAAACCAGTAAAAGCCAGTGAAGTCAACCAGTTGCTGCAAAAAGCAGCACAAGGTGCATTTCATGGTATAGTTGACTATACGGAATTACCGTTGGTCTCTGTAGATTTTAACCACGACCCGCACAGCGCCATCGTTGATGGTACGCAAACGCGCGTGAGTGGCGCTCACCTGATCAAAACGCTGGTCTGGTGTGATAATGAATGGGGCTTTGCTAACCGTATGCTCGACACAACGTTAGCGATGGCTGCTATTGGTTTCAGGCTCGACGCTTGAGCGTCGACAAAACTTTATGAATCAACGAGAGGATTCACCATGTCTGTAATTAAGATGACCGATCTGGATCTGGCTGGTAAACGCGTTTTTATCCGTGCGGACCTGAACGTACCAGTTAAAGAAGGGAAAGTAACCAGCGATGCGCGTATCCGTGCTTCCCTGCCGACCATCGAACTGGCCCTGAAACAGGGTGCTAAAGTGATGGTAACTTCCCACCTGGGTCGTCCTACCGAAGGCGAGTACAACGAAGAATTCTCTCTGCTGCCGGTTGTTAACTACCTGAAAGACAAACTGTCTGCTCCGGTTCGCCTGGTAAAAGATTACCTGGACGGCGTTGAAGTCGCTGCCGGTGAACTGGTTGTTCTGGAAAACGTTCGCTTCAACAAAGGCGAGAAGAAAGACGACGAAGCACTGTCCAAAAAATACGCTGCGCTGTGCGACGTATTCGTAATGGACGCTTTCGGTACTGCTCACCGTGCGCAGGCTTCTACCCACGGTATCGGTAAATTCGCCGACGTAGCTTGCGCTGGTCCGCTGCTGGCTGCTGAGCTGGATGCGCTGGGTAAAGCGCTGAAAGAACCTGCTCGTCCGATGGTGGCTATCGTTGGTGGTTCTAAAGTTTCTACCAAACTGACCGTTCTGGACTCTCTGTCAAAAATCGCTGACCAGCTGATCGTTGGTGGTGGTATCGCGAACACCTTCGTTGCTGCTCAAGGCCACAACGTCGGCAAATCCCTGTACGAAGCTGACCTGGTTGATGAAGCTAAGCGTCTGTTGACGACTTGCGATATCCCGGTCCCGACTGACGTTCGCGTAGCGACTGAATTCTCTGAAACTGCACCGGCTACGCTTAAATCCGTTAGCGATGTAAAAGAAGACGAGCAGATCCTGGATATCGGCGACGCTTCTGCACAGCAGCTGGCTGACATTCTGAAGAATGCGAAAACCATTCTGTGGAACGGCCCGGTTGGCGTGTTCGAATTCCCGAACTTCCGCAAAGGTACTGAAATCGTTGCTAATGCTATCGCAGACAGCGAAGCATTCTCTATCGCAGGCGGCGGTGACACCCTGGCAGCAATCGACCTGTTCGGCATTGCTGACAAAATCTCCTACATCTCTACTGGCGGCGGCGCATTCCTCGAATTCGTGGAAGGCAAAGTACTGCCAGCAGTAGCCATGCTCGAAGAGCGTGCTAAAAAGTAAGACATTGATGGGCAGGGAAACCTGCCCAATTATTAGCGCGCTGTCGAGCGCGCCCCCTTTCCAAGGCCGAAGATACAGGACTCGCAACATGTCTAAAATTTTTGATTTCGTAAAACCAGGCGTAATCACTGGTGATGACGTACAGAAAGTTTTCCAGGTAGCTAAAGAAAACAACTTTGCTCTGCCAGCTGTTAACTGCGTTGGTACCGACTCCATCAACGCCGTTCTGGAAACCGCTGCAAAAGTTAAAGCGCCGGTCATCGTCCAGTTCTCCAACGGTGGTGCTTCTTTCATCGCGGGTAAAGGCGTGAAGTCTGACGTTCCTCAGGGCGCTGCAATCCTGGGTGCTATCTCTGGTGCGCATCACGTTCACCAGATGGCTGAACACTATGGTGTTCCGGTTATCCTGCACACTGACCACTGCGCGAAGAAACTGCTGCCGTGGATCGACGGTCTGCTGGACGCGGGTGAAAAACACTTCGCAGCAACTGGCAAACCGCTGTTCTCTTCTCACATGATCGACCTGTCTGAAGAGTCTCTGGAAGAGAACATCGAAATCTGCTCCAAATACCTGGCGCGCATGTCCAAAATGGGCATGACTCTGGAAATCGAACTGGGTTGCACCGGTGGTGAAGAAGACGGCGTGGACAACAGCCACATGGACGCTTCTGCACTGTACACCCAACCGGAAGACGTTGACTACGCATACACCGAGCTGAGCAAAATCAGCCCGCGTTTCACCATCGCAGCGTCCTTCGGTAACGTACACGGCGTTTACAAGCCGGGTAACGTAGTTCTGACCCCGACCATCCTGCGCGACTCTCAGGACTATGTTTCTAAGAAACATAACCTGCCGCATAACAGCCTGAACTTCGTCTTCCACGGTGGTTCCGGTTCTACTGCTCAGGAAATCAAAGACTCCGTAAGCTACGGCGTAGTGAAAATGAACATCGACACCGATACCCAATGGGCTACCTGGGAAGGCGTTCTGAACTACTACAAAGCAAACGAAGCTTACTTGCAGGGTCAGTTGGGTAACCCGAAAGGCGAAGATCAGCCGAACAAGAAATACTACGATCCGCGCGTATGGCTGCGTGCTGGTCAGGCAACTATGATCACCCGTCTGGAACAGGCTTTCAAAGAACTGAACGCGGTTGACGTTCTGTAATTCCGTCTGCGGACAGTAAAAATGGCTTCCTTTGGGAAGCCATTTTTTTTACTGCATAACGCAGGTTCCTTTTTCACCCGCCAGGACCTGCGGCGCATCCTTCAGGGCGCCGATAAATGCTGCGTTTCCGGTCTGTTTGACAAACTGTATCACCGCCGCCGCTTTCGGGCCCATTGCACCGTCAGGCGCGGCAAACGGCGCCAGCTCTTCTGGTGTGACATGTCGTAGCGCACGCGCCTGGGGGGTTCCCCAGTTTTCATACACGGCATCGGCGTCCGTCAGGATCAGCAGGTGGTCAGCGTTAATGGATTGCGCCAGCACGGCAGCGGTCAAATCCTTATCAATGACGGCTTCGGTTCCCTGATAGCCATCGCCTTGCGCAATGACCGGAATACCACCACCGCCACAGCAAATCACCATGTGTCCCGCATCCATCAACGTGCAGATGGCATCACTGTCGAGAATTTTTAGCGGTGTCGGGGAGGGAACCACGCGGCGAATATATTGCCCATCCGCTTTCATCTGCCAGCCATAGCGTTCTTCCAGCTCTGTCTGTTGATCCGGCTGGTAGACGGGGCCGATATATTTACTGGGGGTTGAGAAAGCGTCATCCTGCGGATCGACCTCAACGCGGGTCATCAGCGTCGTCACGGGCGCGTTACCCGTGGATGACGCCAGCGCCTGGGCAATGGCAAAACCGATCATCCCCTGACTTTCCGCAACCAGAATGTCCAGCGGCCAGGCCGGGGACTCTTTGTAAGCCGCGTTCTGTAGCGCCAGCAGACCAACCTGAGGACCGTTGCCATGAACAATGACCAGTTGATAATCACGGGCTAATTCGGATGCCATTTCGGCAAATACCTGAATACTACGCTGCTGGTTTTCTGCACTCAAAATTTCTCCGCGCTGTAATAAGGCATTGCCGCCAAGCGCAATGACAATCTTCTTTTTCATTAATGACCTCATTGTGAAAAATATCTCGTGGTCAACATAGCGTTTTATCGCTTTTATTATGTGATAAGGTCGACAACTCAAATACCTGTAAAAATATCTCGATAATTAATGATGTTTTCTGTCTCTTTATTTAAATTGCTTTGAAAGTGATTATTAGACTTTTTTTAATAATGTTGCGGCCAGTTCCCAGAAATTTATAACAATGGATTTTGTGTGATTTTGTTCAAATGAAATGAATTTTTACCCCGATATGGTAGACGCAGTTAAAACATCAAACCTCACGTATTCTGTCAGATAACATGAGGTATTCAGCGGTAATGATTACCGGGAGATTAATTATGTCTGGTTCATATGAAGTGGCTGAGGCCACAAAGAAAAGAGGAATACCGGCCTGGTGGGTCACCGTTTTTCTGTTCTGGCTGGGATGGATTTTTATGTATGCCGACCGCACGGTGCTCAATCCGGTGATGGGCGAATTAGAAAAAGAATTTGGCTTAAGCGGCACACAATTGGGTATTCTTAATTCTGTGTTCTATTTTTCTTACGCATTACTTCAGGTACCTGCCGGAATTCTGGGTGACAAAATTGGTAAGAAAAAGGTGCTGGTTCCGGGGTTTATTCTTTTTGGTGTTTTCACCGCGGTAACCGGCTGGGCAAAAAGTTGGTACACCCTGCTGTTTGCCCGCGTGGTGACGGGGGCGGGTGAAGGAACCTATTATGGTCCGCAATACGGTCTTTCCTCTGAGCAGATCCCGAAGAAGTACCGCTCTCTTGGCAGCGCAATCATCAACAGCGGTATGGCTTTTGGTATTGCGCTGGGGCTGATGACCTCAAGCTGGCTGGTATACGATCAGGGATATTCATGGCGGATGCCATTCTATGCGATGGCGGTTCCATCCGTGCTGGTTGGGGTGGCTATCTGGCTATTTGTGAAAGAGAAGAAACGTACTGCCGACGCCGATGGCGCGCCGGTTAAAAAGGGTAAATTCAGCGATCTGCTGAAAAACCGTAATTTAATTATCACCTATATTATGGTGTTCTGTAGCCTGTTCGGTTTCTTCGTTATCCTGACCTGGCTTCCCTATTATCTGCAAAATGAACGGGGTATCGCTGGCAGCGAAACCGGATTTATCTCTTCGCTGGTGGCCTGGATTTCCATTCCTGGGGCGCTGCTATTCTCCAGCCTGTCTGACAAATTAGGCAAGCGTAAACCTTTAATTATGTTCCTGGTGCCGGTCGCGATTATCAACATGTTGTCAATTATTTGGATGCCGAATATGACAGGTGTTATCACTGCGCTGTGTGTCTATGGTCTGGTGGGTAAACTGGCGCTGGATCCGGTACTGGTTGCCCTGGTAGCCGATAGCGTGGATGAAAATAATTACAGCACCGCATTTGGCTTATTTAATTTTATCGGCATGAGTTCATCCATTCTGGCACCGATTATTGCCGGGGCTGCGCGTGATATGACCGGAAGCCTGGCTTCCAGTTTCTATGTTTCAGCCGTACTGCTGGCTATTGGTTTATTCGCAATGCTGTTTTTAAAAGAACAACGCACATAAAGAGGTAGTGGTAATGATTTACGCCTTTATTAAAAAGGGAAGTTTTCAGGATTCCGTCAGCCTGATGATCATTTCCCGAAAACTCAGTGAGCGCCCGGAAGTTGATCAGGTTTCGGTCATGATGGGAACACCAGCCAATAAATCGATGCTGGATTCCACAGGGTTCTGGCACGACGACTTTGCCGATGCCACGCCAAATGATATTTGTGTGGCGGTCAGAACCGAAGGTGAGCGGCCTGAGATCCTGGATTTGATTCGTGAGCAACTGGAGAAAGAGCTAAGCGCGATCGCCAACGCGTCGGGGAGTTCACATCAACTGGTGAAAGCTCGCCGCTTCGAAAGCGCGTGCCAGAAATTACCTCAGGCCAATCTTCTGCTGGTCTCCGTCGCCGGAGAATATGCCGCATCTGTTGCCAGAGAGGGGTTGCAGGCCAATAAAAACGTCATGTTGTTTTCCGATAACGTATCGCTGGAGCAGGAAGTTGAGCTGAAAACCATGGCACGCGAGCGCGGGCTGATCGTCATGGGGCCAGACTGCGGAACGGCGATGATTGCCGGAAGCCCGTTAGCTTTTGCCAACGTCCTGCCTGAAGGCGGGATTGGCGTGATTGGCGCGTCAGGCACCGGTATTCAGGAAATTACCTCGCAGATTGCGCTGCATCAGCAGGGCATTAGCCATGCGATTGGCCTGGGGGGACGTGACCTGAGCGCTGACGTGGGCGGTATCAGCGCATTGACCGCGCTGGAGATGCTGGCTGCGGATGATGCCACGCGGGTAATGGCTTTTGTCTCCAAGCCGCCGTCTCCGCAGGTGCGAACCCGCATTATTGCTGCGATGCAAAAGGTGGGGAAACCGGTTGTCGCGCTGTTTCTGGGCAGCAAGCCGGAGCAGCGTCGCGAAGGAAACGTCTGGCTGGCGAATTCACTTTCTGATGCCGCGCGGCTGGCGGTGCTGCTGATGCGCGTGGCGCAGCAGAGACGGGCTCAGCCGGAAGTGGCAGGCAAAGGGATTTACGGCCTGTATGCCGGGGGGACGCTGGCCGCGGAAGCCGCCATGCTGCTCTCAGCGGGGCTGGGGGTTCCCGTGAGTGAAAGCCACGACCAGGGCGTGATGCTGGACGCCGGTGGTCATCGTATTGTCGACCTCGGGGACGACAGCTACACCCTGGGCAGACCGCATCCGATGATTGACCCAACCACCCGCAGCATTGAAATCGAAAAACTGGCCGCGTTTCCGGATGTCGGGGTACTGCTGCTGGATGTCGTACTGGGCTATGGCGCCTGCGCCGATCCAGCGGGGGCGGTTGTTGAGGCGGTAGATCAAGTGCGCGCCAAACGCACTGCGCCGCTGGTGGTGATTGCTACTCTGACCGGAACCGAGGGCGATCCGCAGGGCCGCAGCGAGCAGGAAGAGAAACTCCGTGAAGCCGGGGTTGCCGTGGTAGAAACCCTCGAAGAGGCGGTACTGCTCGCCGTTAGCCTGACGCATCACCAGAATCACAATATTCCACAGACGCATAGCGCGCTTCTTGCGGGCGTACAGGTTATCAACGCCGGATTGCGCAGCTTCGCGCTGGATCTGCAAAGTAGCGGTACGCCGGTTGTGCATTATCAGTGGGCGCCTGTTGCCGGTGGCAACGCCCGTCTTGCCAACTTACTCAAACAGTTACATTAAGTTCAGAGGTACGGATATGTATTCATCTATTGCACAGGCCAACGAAGCCATTATCGAACGAATTAAAGCTGCACGCCCCCACTGGGTTGCCGTGCGTCCTGCAAAAGAAGCGGTGGCCGAATTATCTTCTGGACGCAAATTACTGCACGCTGGTCCGCCGATTGCCTGGGGAGAGATGACAGGCCCAATGCGCGGAGCCTGTATTGGCGCATCGCTGTTTGAAGGCTGGGCGGTCACGGAGGAAGATGCCCTGCGGATGCTGGAGCAGGGAGAGGTCGAGTTTATTCCTTGCCACCACGTTGGCGCGGTCGGTCCGATGGGTGGTATTACGTCCGCCAATATGCCGGTGCTGGTCGTGCGTGATATCGTCCACGGCAATCAGGCCTGCTGCAACCTCAATGAGGGGATCGGCAAAGTGATGCGCTTTGGCGCTTACGGCGATGACGTGCAGAAACGTCTGCGCTGGATGCGTGATACGCTGGCGCCGGTATTGCAGGAAGCGCTCTCGCAGATGGAAAACGGCGTCGATCTGACGGCACTGATGGCGCAGGCTATCACGATGGGCGATGAGTTCCACCAACGTAATATTGCGGCCTCTTCTCTGCTGCTACGCACGCTTTCTCCGGTGATTGCCGGACTGGCGCGTCCGAAGGCGGAAATCATTGAGGTGTTGCAATTCCTGAGCGTCACCGACCAGTTCTTCCTTAACCTGGCAATGGCCTACAGTAAAGCCGTTATGGATGCGTCGGCGGAAATTAAAGCAGGTTCTGTGGTGACCGCCATGACGCGTAACGGCCGTGATTTCGGTATTCGCGTGAGCGGCACAGGCGATCGTTGGTTTACCGCGCCGGTGAACACGCCGCAGGGGCTGTTCTTTACCGGCTATAGCCAGACTGATGCCAATCCGGATATCGGCGACAGTGCCATCACGGAAACGCTGGGGATTGGCGGTGCTGCGATGATCGCCGCACCGGGCGTAACGCGCTTCGTTGGCGCGGGTGGCATGGGGGCTGCGCTGGAGACATCGGAAGAGATGGCGGAGATCTATCTTGCCAACAATCCGCTGTTCCAGATCCCGTCATGGGATTTCAAAGGGGCATGTCTGGGGCTGGATATCCGTCGCGTCGTGGAAACGGGGATTACGCCGCTGATTAACACCGGTATTGCTCACAAGGATGCGGGGATCGGCCAGGTGGGGGCGGGCACCGTTCGCGCACCGCTGCTCTGTTTTGAAAAAGCGCTTGAAGCGCTGGCGGAACTGCATCACATCACGGCATAACAACGTTGCCGGAAGGCGACGCAGTTGCGTTTTATCCGGCCTGCGAATGAGTTCATTCCGTAGGCCGGCTCGGGCGCTCTCCCTGCCATCCAGTGTCCTGGAGTGTATCGATGGTGACGATTAAGGCATTAGCCAGCGCGGGTTTTTATCGACTTCCCGATGGCGAATGGAGGTTGCACAGCCGCTTCTCGCAGGCGATTAATTTTTGCCGTCCTGACGGCGAGCTGTTGACGCTGTTTCGCTACGGAAAGGGGATGGGACCGACGGGCATGCTGCTGAGCACCACACAGTTTTCCCGCGTGGCGCATATTGAACGACTTATCAAACAGGGGAGCATCCTGCGGGGACAGGGTATAGCGCTTTGCTCGCGTCGCACACTCCGGATGTCGCTGGATCCTGCCGTACTTGCCCCTGTCGATCTCTCTTTTTGCACTCAACACAGTGGTCTTTCCGGAGCGCTGAATCAGCCACTCAATACGATGTTGCACTACCCTGAAATCATTGAGCAACTTGAGTGCTGGCATCGTGGCGTGACGCCTGACTGGCGCTGGCTGATCGGATACGGCCCAGGACTGACGCCCAGCGGCGATGATATGCTGACGGGGATGCTGGCTGTGCTGTATGCTGCGGGGCTTTCTGCCAAATTGCGCTATTTTTTACCCCCGACGGAGCAACTTGTGCCGCTCACCACGTCAGTAAGCTGTAGCTATCTGAACAGCGCCAGAGTGGGCGAATTTTCAACGCCGCTACAGAAGGTGATACGTGGTTTACAGTCCGGACGCGATCCGCATTCTGCAATCAGACGCCTGCTTGCTGTCGGGCACTCCTCGGGGGCGGACATATTGCTGGGAATCGCGATAGCGCAACGGTGGTTACAGGTGGTCGACTCAAGGGGAACGCATGCTCGATCAGGAAACAATACGCACTTTTATTCGGGTTGCACAGACGGAGAGTTTTTCCCGCGCGGCCAGCTCCCTGCATAAAACGCCCGCGGCGATTAGCTATCGCATTAAAACGCTGGAAGAGCAGGTGGGGACGCAGCTCTTTTTACGTACAACCCGCTCCGTCAGTCTGACGCTAGCCGGACAACATCTGCTTGAGCATTGTCGACAGTGGCTTAACTGGCTGGATGCAATGCCGGACGAGCTTCAGCAGATCAACGCGGGCGTTGAACGGCAGGTGAACATCGTTATCAACAATCTGCTGTACCAGCCGCAGACCACGGCAGATTTACTGACCTGGCTGCACCAACAATTTCCCTTCACCCGATTTCAAATTTCCCGACAGGTCTATATGGGCGTGTGGGATTCGCTACTGTATGACGATTTCCAATTGGCGATTGGCGTCACCGGATCGGAATCGCTCTCCAATAATATCTCTCTGTTGCCGCTGGGAGATATCAGTTGGCGGTTTGTGGTAGCGCAAAATCACCCGCTGGCCAGCCATCCAGTGCCGGTACTGTCAGACGATATGCTGCGCCGCTATCCGGCTATCAATATTGAAGATACCTCGCGTACGCTTACGCGCCGCGTCGCCTGGCTGCTTAGCGGACAAAAGGAGATCAAAGTGCCGGATCTCAGCACTAAGCTGGCCTGTCATTTAAGCGGGCTTGGCGTCGGTTTTTTACCCGAGCGGATGTGTCGTCCTTATGTTGAATCCGGGGCACTGGTTGCCCGTGAGGTGATTAATCCGCGCCAGCCATCGCCGCTCTCGATTGCCTGGAAGAATGCGGGCAGCGGAAAGGTGGTCAGTGAAATTGCGGACATTTTTAAGCAAAAAGATTCTCTGGTGAGCGGGTTCCTGCGGATGGTCGATCGACCGGCGGAGAACTGAGTTTACGGCGGTTTTTTAAGGGATCATGTTGAAAAAATGGCAGATTCGGTCTTTTTTGTTTACCTTTAATAGGGTGTTTTCGTGAGATTGATCTCGTAATTTTTTTGACATGCTCAAGGACTATTGAATGGAAGATTTGAATGTTGTCGACAGCATAAACGGTGCGGGCACCTGGCTGGTCCGCAATCAGGAGCTACTGTTGAGCTATGCCGTCAACATCGTTGCGGCCATCGCGATTGTCATTATCGGTATGATCGTGGCGCGCATCGTATCCAACACCGTTAATCGCCTGATGCTGGCGCGTAAAATTGATGCCACCGTTGCCGACTTTCTTTCTGCACTGGTGCGCTACGGTATTATCGCTTTCACGCTGATTGCCGCGCTGGGTCGCGTTGGGGTGCAAACTGCCTCCGTGATCGCCGTTCTCGGTGCCGCGGGTTTGGCTGTCGGTCTGGCGCTGCAAGGGTCGCTGTCCAACCTCGCCGCAGGCGTGCTTCTGGTGATGTTCCGTCCGTTCCGCGCGGGTGAATATGTAGACCTTGGCGGCGTTGCGGGAACCGTGCTTAACGTGCAGATTTTCTCCACAACTATGCGTACCGTAGACGGTAAGATTGTGGTGATCCCAAACGGTAAAATCATTGCCGGGAACATCATTAACTTCTCTCGCGAGCCGGTCCGTCGTAACGAATTTATTATCGGCGTGGCCTACGACTCCGATATCGATCAGGTGAAAAAAATCCTCACTGATATCATCCAGTCTGAAGATCGCATCCTAAAAGACCGTGAAATGACGGTACGCCTGAATGAGTTGGGCGCTTCCTCGATTAATTTCGTCGTACGTGTCTGGAGTAACAGCAGCGATCTGCAAAGCGTCTACTGGGATGTACTGGAGCGTATTAAGCGCGAGTTTGACGCCAACGGTATCAGCTTCCCGTACCCGCAGATGGATGTGAACTTTAAACGCGTGAAAGAGAACGCGACCGAGTAACTTCAGCTAAAAACGCCCGCCAGAGAGAGGCGGGCATTGATTTATCTCGTCTTGTTAAGAATTGCGCTGACACCCTGCATCAGCTCGCCAACATCGTTTATTCCTTTACTTTCCTGTTGGGCAATCCATTCGGCCTGAACGTGCTGATACCCGGTAGCGGCTTGCCACGCATTCAGCTCGCTGTTGGTCAGGTAGTGAACGTGTGCGCCCTCTTTTGCCATCTTTTGCGCCATTGCGGTCAGGCTTGCGTCCTGCACTGCGCCAATACGCTTTTGCGTCATGGCGGCGGCCCGATTGATGGCTGCGCGATCTTTCACGTCCAGGCTATCCCAGACGTCTTTATTCATCACCAGAAGATAAACGTGTCCGAGCCAGAGCGAAGGGGAGAGCTGAATATAGGGGGCCGCCCGCTGGGCATGGATATCATCTCCGCTGTCGAGGTTAACCATCAGGCCGTCAAGCTGTCCGGTCTGAAGCGCATCGGTAATTTTTTCATTCCATGGCATGCTGACCGGCACGCCGCCCGCGTTGCGTAAAAATGATTGATGCCAAAAGCTGGCGGTCCGCCATTGGCTTGCATTCAGCTGTGCCAAATCGACGTTCGGCCTGGTCGTAAAAAATCCAACCGGATAGCCGAGGAAAAACTGAAGATTCACCAGATTGTTGTTTTCCAGCTCGCGACCAAACTGGCGATACTCGCGGAAAATCCGCTGAAAGGCGTTAACCTGCGCTTCACCACGACCCGGTCCGAGGGGAAAGCTCTTAAAAATCTGGTGTCGCGGCAGTTGTTCGGGCGTGTACTCAGGGACCACGATCCCCATATCCGCCACGCTGCCCTGGCCGATCGTTTTTAAGGCGTCATAGCTGGTGGACAGCTCGCCGTTCCAGTGAGCGTCGATTTTCAAACGTCCAAGCGACTCTTGTTCGATCGCGCGAAAAAAAGTCTCTTTTATGAGCCGGGTACGCATGTTGCCATATGGCTCGTGATCGGTATAGCGCAGCGTTCTGTCTGCGCTGGCGACAGTGGGCCACAAACTGGTAACTATCAGCGAGGCACAGAAGAGAAAAATGTTCGCGTTATGCTTCATACCCATTCCTTTGGTATAGACAGATTTATCTTTCAGCATACCTCGGGTAACGCACAATCGCTATTGTCAGAGACTGAATATGGAGGGGAGTGTGCGCGGTATTATTAATAATGCTAATTACTGATTAATATTATCCATTTCCTCTAATGAATCCCGCGCAGTATAGTCTGCCCACAAGACAATTATGTGAGATGTTTTACATGTTATCCTACTATTTTCAAGGGCTTGCGCTTGGTGCAGCCATGATACTTCCGCTTGGTCCACAAAATGCCTTCGTGATGAATCAGGGGATCCGTCGTCAGTATCACATCATGATTGCTTTACTCTGCGCTATCAGTGATTTAGTGCTGATTTGCGCGGGTATCTTCGGCGGTAGCGCCTTGCTGATGCAGTCGCCATGGCTGATGGCGCTGGTCACCTGGGGCGGGGTCGCATTTTTACTCTGGTACGGATTCGGTGCGCTAAAAACGGCGATGAGCAGTAATCTGGAACTGGCCAGCGCCGAAGTGATGAAGCAGGGGCGCTGGAAAATCATCGCCACTATGCTGGCGGTGACATGGCTCAACCCACATGTTTACCTGGATACTTTTGTGGTGCTCGGGAGTCTGGGGGGACAACTGGACGTTGAGCCTAAACGCTGGTTTGCACTGGGAACCGTCAGCGCTTCGTTCCTGTGGTTCTTCGGTCTGGCATTGCTGGCGGCCTGGCTGGCACCGCGTCTGCGAACTGCGAAAGCACAGCGCATCATCAATACGCTGGTAGGATTAGTGATGTGGTTTATCGCTTTTCAGCTGGCAAAAGAAGGTGTTGCGCACGTTCAAGCGCTGTTCAACTAAGTGTTGTCTGATGGACAACGCAGCGAGATCGGCTAAGCTTGCCTGCATGTGCCCTGAGTTTTGGGGTAATTAATGAAACATGGAGGAACGACCGTGAAGTTCAAAATAATGGCCCTGGCGGCATTAGTCGGATTCAGCGCACTATCGGTACAGGCAAATGAGTTGCCAAATGGACCGCACATCGTGACTTCCGGAACGGCAAGCGTAGATGCAACACCAGACATCGCCACCCTGGCGATTGAAGTGAACGTTGCTGCAAAGGATGCGGCTTCCGCGAAGAAGCAGGCCGATGAGCGCGTGGCGCAATATCTGTCTTTCCTTGAACAGAACCAGATAGCGAAGAAAGACATTAGCGCTGCAAACTTGCGTACGCAGCCGGACTACGACTACCAGAACGGCAAAAGCATCCTCAAAGGTTATCGTGCAGTGCGCACCGTTGAAGTCACGCTGCGTCAGTTGGACAAACTCAACGCTCTGCTTGATGGCGCGCTGAAGGCCGGTCTGAATGAGATTCGTTCGGTATCGCTGGGCGTTGCCCAGCCGGATGCTTACAAAGACAAAGCGCGTAAAGCGGCGATTGATGATGCTGTTCATCAGGCTGAACAGCTGGCCGCGGGCTTTAATAGCAAACTGGGTCCCGTTTACAGTGTGCGTTACCACGTTTCCAATTATCAACCGAGCCCGATGGTACGGATGATGAAAGCAGATGCAGCGCCTGCAACCTCCGCTCAGGAAACCTACGAACAGCCGGTTATTCAGTTTGACGATCAGGTTGATGTCGTCTTCCAGATTGAGCCTACAGTAACCAATAAGTAGTCTTGATATAGGCGTAAGTCGCCATCCGGCAAGTTTTTAGCCTGATGGCGATGCTTACGCGTCTCATCAGGCCGACAAAATATTCCAGCCGGTTTTTCTGTGAGCAACTGTAAAAATGAGACCTCACATTCAGTCTTTTTTTTCGTGGTAATGAGGATAGGCCATAGCGATTTTTAAGGGGACGCTATGGATATTTTTATCTCGAAAAAGATGCGTAATTTCATTCTGCTGGCGCAAACCAATAACATCGCCAGAGCGGCAGAAAAAATACATATGACCGCATCGCCTTTCGGTAAAAGCATTGCTGCACTGGAAGATCAAATCGGCTATACGCTGTTTACCCGTAAAGATAACAACATCAGCCTGAATAAAGCCGGACAGGAGCTGTATCAGAAGCTGTTTCCCGTCTACCAGCGCCTCTCTGCCATTGATAATGAAATCTATAACGCCTCTTGTCGCTCGCGGGAAATCGTCATCGGTATCGATAATACTTATCCAACGATTATTTTTGACCAGTTGATTAGCCTTGGCGATAAATATGACGGCGTTACGGCCCAGGCCGTTGAATTCAGTGAGAATGGGGTGATTGATAATCTGTTCGACCGCAAACTTGATTTCATTATCTCGCCGCAGCACGTTTCTCCCCGCGTACAGGAGTTGGAAAATCTGGCGATCAGCGAACTGCCTCCGCTACGTCTGGGATTTCTCGTTTCCCGGCGCTACGAAGAGAAACAGCCGCAGGATCTGCTGCGCGAGCTGCCCTGGCTGCAAATGCGCTTCCAGAATCGCGCCAACTTTGAGGCGATGCTGGATGCTTATATGCGGCCCTGTGGGATCAATCCGACGATTATCTACCGTCCGTACAGCTTTATGGCCAAGATTAGCGCGGTGGAGCGCGGGCAGTTTTTGACGGTGATCCCTCATTTTGCCTGGCGGCTTGTGAATCCGTCGACGCTAAAGTATTTCGACGCGCCCGGCAGCCCCATGTATATGCAGGAGTTTCTCTATTCGCTGAAAAATCATCGCTATACCGGCACCATGCTCCAGCATATTGCTGAAGATCGTGACGGTACGGCAAGTTAACCGAGCATCGATCCTGTCTCGAGAAGGTTGCGATGCAGATCGAACGCATGGCTGAGATCGTGATGGATATGCCCGCCGGGCGCTTTTTCCAGATAGCGGTGCAGGTAGTCCCGGTAAAGGGGATGCGCACAGTTATCGATAATCGTGTGCGCCCGCTGCATCGGAGATAACCCACGCAGATCGGCAATCCCTTGTTCGGTCACGATCACTTTAACGCTATGTTCGCTGTGGTCGACATGGCTGCACATCGGCACGATGGTTGAGATTTTCCCGCCTTTGGCAATCGACGGCGCCATAAAGATAGACAGATAGGCGTTGCGCTCGAAATCCCCGCTGCCGCCGATACCGTTCATCAGGTTCACGCCCGCAACGTGCGTGGAATTGGCATGGCCGTAGATATCAAACTCAAGCCCAACGTTGAGTGCAATGACCCCCAGCCGACGGATGATTTCTGGGTTATTGGAGATCTCCTGCGGGCGCAGCACAATTCGGCTGGCGAAGAAGTCCATGTTGTCGTAAATCTTCTGTAGCGACGGGGCTGAGATGGTCAGGCTGGAGGCGCTGGCACCGGTGATCTTGCCCGTTTCCAGCAGATGCACCACCGATTCCTGTAACACCTCTGAATACATCATAAAGGGCGGGATATCCGGATTCTCTCCCAGTCTCGCCATTACCGCGTTATTGATATTGCCCACGCCGCTTTGTAAGGGCAGAAACTCTGCTGGAATGCGTTTGTGCGCCATTTCTGCCAGTAGGAAAGTGACGACGTTATCGGCAATTTGTTGGCTGACCGGATTGGTTTTATCCGACACATTCCCGGCATCGGGCAGCTCGGTATCCACCACCGCGACCACTTTCCTGGGGTCTATCTGCACGCACTGACTGCCCACGCGATCCATGGTATGAAATATGGGCACGCTGTTACGCCGCGGCGGTGCGCCGGGTATTACGATGTCGGCAAACTCAGCCACGCGCGGATTATGGTAATGATTCAGCTCGATAATCACCTTTTTCGCCCGCAGCAGCCAGGTAGGCGCATTGCCAATACCGCTGGAAAGCCAAATCCGGCCATCCGGCGCAATGGCGGAAGCTTCAATGACGGCAACATCGATTTCGCCAAAAAAGCCGTAATTAACCATCTGCGCGACCTCGCTCAAATGGAGATCGACAAACCTTACCTGGCCCTGGTTAATTTTCTCGCGCAGGCCAGATGAGGTTTGATAAGGCGCACGCCAGGAAACGGCATCCGCCGCGGATAGTGCATCATCAGCGGCGGCGCCAATTGACGCCCCGGTCAACAGGCGGATCTGAAAAGGCTGCCCGTCCTGATGCCGTTCGCAGGCGCGTTGGGCAATTGCGGTGGGTAACGCTTTTGGCGAACCCGCGGGGGTAAAGCCGCTGAACGCCACCATATCATCGTGCTGGATAATTTCTGCCGCCTGTTCGGCGCTCATCCGTTTCATGGCCGTCTCCTTCGTCGGACTTGATTAATGGCCAACAAAATTAGGTTTACGTTTTTCCATAAACGCGTTCATCCCTTCCTGATAATCCTCGCTGTCATACACCGCGCGGCGCATGCCCTGAATGCGCTCGAATTCGTCAGAGTTCATGGTGTGTGCTTCGCCCAACACGCGCAGTTCTTCTTTGATGACGGCGATTGCCAGCGGTGCTTTTTCCGAGATGTGATGCGCCATTTGCAGGGTGAAATCTTCCAGTTCCTCGGTTGGAACGACATGGTTGAGGATTCCGACCGCCATAGCGCGTTGAGCGGTGATGGGCGAGGCGGTAAAAATCAGCTCCTTAACGATGTGAAAACCAGCGTCACGGGTCAGGTTGTGGATGCCCACCAGGTTATAGGGCACGCCGAGGTTGACCGGGGTCATGGAGAAGGTAGACGTACTGGCTGCGATGATCAGATCGGAACTCATGATCATCTCAAACGCGCCGCCCCAGACGCTGCCTTCAACCATGGAGATCACCGGCTTCGGATATTTTTGGATCATGCGAGTTATCTGACGCAGCGGATCGTCATAAGAGAGCGGATCGCGACGTCCGGTGGGGAGCTCATGAATATCATGCCCGGCAGAGAACACTTTGGCCCCGCTCGGGGCGCGCAGAATGATGCAGCGAATGTCCGGACGATTGAGGTCGCTCAGCGCCTGCATCAGATCGTCAATAAACACTTTGCTCAGGGCATTGAGCTTGCGGGCGTAATTGAACTCAATGACCGCGACTTTCTGGATGATGACCACGTTGACGTATTGATAAGACATAATGTTCTCTTTATTGAAAGTAATGATGCTGAATAAATTCGCTGATGTGCCGCAGGCCGGTGCGCGGCGAAAGATCATTGTTTTTGACGGCCAGCAGCGTCTGCTGGAAATACTGGTCGAAATCAGCCCGGGCAAACAGCAGATGCAAGGCTTCTTCTTCAGCCTGATTGTGTAGCCATTCCACCGCCTGCTGCTGGCGGGCTTTTTCCAGGCGACCGCTGGCGGTAAGGCACGTTTTAAAGTCGGTTATCGCCTGCCAAACCTCCTCAATGCCGCGTTTTTCCAGGGCGCTACAGGTCAGAACCTGCGGCTGCCACTCGTCATATTTGCGGCGCAGGATATGCAGGGCGGATTCGTACATATGGCGGGCGATGGCAACGCTGGTACGGTTATCACCGTCGTCCTTGTTGATGACGACCAGATCCGCCATCTCCATCAGGCCTTTTTTGATGCCCTGCAAATCGTCGCCACCGCCGGCGATTTGCAGTGAGAGAAAGCAATCCACCATGCCTGCGACTTCGGTTTCTGACTGCCCAACGCCGACGGTTTCCACAATCACCACGTTGAAGCCAGCCGCCTCGCACAGCAGCATTAATTCGCGGGCGCGCTGGCTGGCGCCGCCTAAATGACCGCTGGAAGGAACCGGACGTATAAACGCAGATTCTGCGCGAGCCAGTTCCGTCATGCGGGTTTTATCACCCAGAATGCTGCCGCCGCTGACCGGGCTGCTGGGATCGACGGCGATCACCGCTACCCGTAACCCGCGGCGAATTAACAGCATGCCGAATGCTTCCAGAAAGGTGCTTTTACCCGCGCCCGGCGTGCCGGTGATCCCCAGACGCAGGGCGTTACCGGTGAACGGCATAATCGCGTCCAGCAATTGCGTACTCAGCGGCTGGTGGCGCGGGTGATTGCTTTCGACCAGCGTCATCGCCTGGGCGAGCGTAGCCCGTTCACCGAGTCGCAAGCGGCGGACGGTATCCTCAAGCGTGGCGGCGTTAATCATGATGCTGACTGATACGGGTTAACACATCGCGGACGCAGTCGAGCATTGGCGTGCCTGGGCCATAAATGGCAGCCACGCCATGTTCGTGTAGAAAAGCGTAATCCTGTGGCGGAATAACCCCGCCGGCGACGACGCAAATGTCTTCGCGTCCCCAGCCTTTGAGCGCGGTGACCAGCTCCGGGATCAATGTCTTATGACCTGCCGCCAGCGATGATGCGCCAATGACATGCACATCGTTTTCTACCGCCAGACGGGCAATTTCCTCCGGTGTGGAGAACATCGGGCTGAGATCGACATCGAAGCCGAGATCGGAGTAGGCGCTGGCGATCACTTTTGCGCCGCGATCGTGGCCGTCCTGACCCATCTTGGCGATCAGAATACGCGGGCGGCGGCCATTTTCTGCGAGGAACTGTTCAGTTTGCGCAACAATGGCATCGAACTCATCGGCGGATTTGTCGGACTGGTGATAGCTTTGCGCAATCACCCCAGTAACACACTGGCTGGGAACCAGATAACGGTCAAAGGCGGCCTCGAGCGCATCGGAGATTTCGCCGAGCGTGGCGCGAACGCGGGCGGCGTTGACGGCGGCTGCCAGCAGATTTTCATTCTGTTGCGCGGCGTGGGTCAGCGCGGATAGCGCGGCTTTAACCGCATCATTGTCGCGGGTGGCGCGGATATGCTGCAGTGAGGCAATCTGCTCGTTGCGCACCTTCACGTTGTCGATCTCCAGCACCGACGTGTCGTCTTCTTTATCCAGCTTGTATTTGTTCACCCCGACGATAACGCGCTTACCCTGGTCGATCAGCGACTGTTCGCGCGCGGACGCTTCTTCGATCATCCGTTTAGGAAGTCCGGCTTCAATCGCCTTCGCCATGCCGCCTGCCTCATCAATCTGCTTGATGATCGTGCGCGCCTGCTTCACGATTTGATCGGTGAGTGATTCGACGTAATACGATCCGGCCAGCGGATCGACGGTGCGGCAGATCTCTGATTCTTCCTGAATGATGATCTGCGTATTACGCGCAATACGGGCGGAGAAATCGGTGGGCAGACCGAGCGCTTCATCAAAAGCGTTGGTATGCAGAGACTGGGTGCCGCCAAGCGTAGCGCCGAGCGCCTCAATGGTGGTTCGTACCACGTTGTTGTACGGGTCCTGCTCGGTCAGGCTCCAGCCTGAGGTCTGGCAGTGGGTACGCAGAGCGAGAGATTTCGGGTTGGTCGCGCCAAAACTGCTGACCGCTTCGCTCCACAGATACCGTGCAGCGCGCAGCATGGCGACGTTCATAAACAGATCCATGCCGATGCCGAAGAAGAATGACAGGCGCGGGGCGAAGTCATCAATTTTCAGTCCGGCGGAAAGCGCGGCCTTGATGTATTCAATACCGTCTGCCAGCGTAAACGCCACCTGCTGTACGCAGTTTGCCCCGGCTTCACCCATGTGATAGCCGCTGATGCTGATGGTGTTAAAGCGCGGCATGTTGCCTGAGCACCAGGCGATGATGTCGGCGATAATGCGCATGGAGGGTTTTGGCGGATAAATGTAGGTGTTGCGGCACAAGTACTCTTTCAGAATATCGTTCTGAATGGTCCCTGTGAGCTGTTCCGGCGTCACGCCTTGCTCCTGCGCCGCGACGATATAAAACGCCAGTACCGGCAGCACCGCGCCGTTCATGGTCATCGATACCGACATCTTATCCAGCGGGATCTGGTCGAACAGCACCTTCATATCTTCGACGGTATCGATCGCCACGCCGGCTTTGCCGACGTCGCCCGCTACGCGCGGGTTGTCTGAGTCATAGCCACGATGAGTGGCAAGGTCAAAGGCGACGGAAAGCCCTTTTTGCCCAGCGGCGAGGTTACGGCGGTAAAAGGCGTTGGACTCTTTGGCGGTAGAGAAACCGGCGTATTGGCGAATCGTCCACGGCTGCGCGGTATACATAGTGGCGCGCGGGCCACGCACGTAAGGCGGCAGACCGGGCAGGGTGCCCGTGACTTCCAGATTATCGAGATCCGCTTCGGTGTACAGCGGCTTGATGGCAATCCCTTCCGCCGTCTGTCTTTCCAGCGACTCAACGGTTTTTTCCCGTCGACTGAGTTCTTTATTGGCGAGTGTTTGCCACTCCTGCACGTTTGCCATTTTTTGCTCCGTATTACGCAATAAGTTGAATCTTTGCGAATACGGTGTGCTTTTTCATTTGGCTTGTCGCCAGCAAAAAATAGCCAACAGGACGTCGTTTTTTGCCGTGTGGCGTGTTTTATTTTGTGATGTATTTCAAAGACGTGGCGGGAATAGCATGAAATGAGGGGCAAGGCTTGCAGGCCGGATGAGGCTTTACGCCGCTATCCGGCCTCTGTTCGAGGAATTAATCCTGACGCAGTACGTTGTGGCCATAGGCCAGCAGCGCGTCGGTGACGTTGCGCATCATGCGGCTTTCTGGTGCAAAGCGGTGCCAGTACAGCATCCGACGCTGGAACAGGCCTGGCGTTAAGTCGATAAGCTCACCGCTTTCCAGCTCTTTCTCAATCTGTAAGTGTGGGATCATGCAACAGGTTGTTCCCTGACGGGCCAACTGGACGAAGGCTTCAGACGAGTTAACGATATGGCACGGTACGCTGCCCGGCGGCAGGTCGAAGTTTTGTTGCAAGAACGCCTGGTGCATATCATCAAGATGGTCAAACGCGACCGCCGGGGCTTTCAGCAGGGCGGAACGGGTGACGCCGTTTGGGAAATAACGCTCGGCGAAAGGTTTAGAGCCAACAAACAGGTAGTCCAGCGCGCCCAGTTTATCCACCAGACAGCTTGGCAGCGCCTGATGTTGAATACTCACCGCACCGACTACTTCACCACGACGCAGACGTTCCTGGGTTCGGGTTTCATCTTCAACCTGCAGGTTCAGTCGAATCGGTGAATTAGCCAGTACCGGGGCCAGCGCCGGAAGTAACCAGGTCGCCAGACTGTCGGCGTTCACCGCCAGCGAAAGCAGAAGCGGCGTCGAGCCGGTTTGTTCATCGCCCAGCCACTCGTCTTCCAGCAGTTCAACCTGGCGCAGAAGCGCCAGTAGTTTCTGTCCCTGTTCCGTTGGGCGCGGCGGTACGGTACGCACCAGCAGCGGTTGTCCGAACATATTCTCAAGCTGTTTTATGCGCTGTGAAACCGCGGATTGCGTGATGCACAGCTTTTGCGCCGCGCGCTCAAATCCTCGTTCACGAATAACCGCATCCAGTGCTTGTAGTGTTCTGTAGTCCGGACGTTTCATTGCTTTGACGCACTCCTGAAATTTTTGCTTGTTCTGCACTATGACACAATTTTTGATTGGGTAAAGACGAAATCCGCCGCTTGCGAGCGGGTGTGGGGACATTTTTCTGCACAATGTTCTATAATGCGCGTGAATTTTCCCACCATATTCACACCACAGGCGAAACGATCATGACGCAGGATGAACTGAAAAAAGCAGTAGGATGGGCGGCACTTCAGTATGTACAGCCCGGCACCATTGTGGGCGTAGGTACAGGTTCAACAGCCGCACACTTTATTGATGCGCTGGGCACAATGAAAGGTCAGATTGAAGGTGCGGTATCCAGTTCGGACGCATCGACTGAAAAACTCAAAAGCCTTGGCATCCACGTGTTCGATCTTAACGAAGTGGATAGCCTCGGCGTATACGTTGACGGCGCGGATGAAATCAACGGTCACATGCAGATGATCAAGGGCGGCGGCGCAGCGTTGACCCGTGAAAAAATCATTGCTTCCGTGGCGAAGAAATTTATTTGCATCGCGGATGCGTCTAAAGAAGTCGATATTCTCGGCAACTTCCCGCTGCCGGTCGAAGTGATCCCAATGGCGCGCAGCGCTGTGGCTCGCCAGTTGGTGAAGCTGGGCGGTCGTCCTGAATACCGTCAGGGCGTCGTGACGGACAACGGCAACGTGATCCTCGATGTGCACGGTCTGGAGATCCTCGACGCCATCGCGCTGGAAAATGCCATCAATGCGATTCCAGGTGTGGTAACCGTCGGCCTGTTTGCCAACCGTGGCGCGGATGTCGCGCTGATCGGTACGCCTGACGGCGTGAAAACTATCGTAAAATGATCTGACGGGAGCGTCTTCTCCCGTTAAAAAAATTTTGGCAGGGCAAATTTGGTGACTTGTGTCACGTTTATAATATTGTCCTGCCGATCTCTCCAAAGAAAAAGTTATCGCCAGTATTTTCCTCTGACATTTCCCGTTGAATGACATTTCTTCAGCACGGCGACGCAAACGTTCATATTGCCGCAATATTATTTTTTGATATGTTGAAGAGACGGATGAAAATCCCACACACAACACATCAGTTTGAACAAAAAAAGACAGGGTCGGGGAAATGGCAAAGGTATCACTGGAGAAAGATAAGATTAAATTTCTGCTGGTTGAAGGCGTGCACCAAAAAGCACTCGAAAGCCTTCGTGCAGCAGGTTATACCAACATCGAGTTTCACAAAGGTGCTCTGGACACTGAACAACTGAAAGAGTCCATCCGTGATGCCCACTTCATTGGCCTGCGATCCCGTACCCATCTGACTGAAGATGTGATTGACGCCGCAGAGAAACTGGTCGCGATTGGCTGCTTCTGCATTGGCACCAACCAGGTTGATCTAAGTGCAGCGGCAAAGCGCGGGATCCCTGTGTTTAACGCACCATTCTCTAACACTCGTTCCGTTGCTGAGCTGGTGATTGGCGAACTGCTGCTACTGCTACGTGGCGTACCCGAAGCGAACGCCAAAGCGCACCGCGGCGTGTGGAATAAACTGGCTACCGGCTCTTTTGAAGCGCGTGGGAAAAAACTGGGGATCATCGGCTACGGCCACATTGGTACTCAGTTGGGCATTCTGGCGGAATCGCTCGGGATGCATGTCTTTTTCTATGATATTGAAAATAAACTCCCGCTTGGCAATGCCACGCAGGTACAGCATCTTTCCGACCTGCTCAATATGAGCGACGTGGTGAGTCTGCACGTACCGGAAAATGCCTCCACCAAAAACCTGATGGGCGCGCGTGAAATTTCGCTGATGAAGCCGGGGGCGCTGCTGATTAACGCCGCACGCGGTACGGTTGTTGATATTCCTGCGTTGTGCGACGCATTAGCGACTAAACATCTGGCGGGGGCTGCAATCGACGTATTCCCAACCGAGCCGGCAACTAACAGCGATCCTTTCACTTCGCCGCTGTGTGATTTCGATAACGTGATCCTGACGCCGCACATTGGTGGTTCAACGCTGGAAGCGCAGGAAAACATCGGTCTGGAAGTGGCTGGGAAACTGACCAAGTATTCCGACAACGGCTCTACGCTGTCTGCGGTAAACTTCCCGGAAGTTTCGCTGCCGCTGCACGGTGGTCGTCGTCTGATGCACATTCACGAAAACCGTCCGGGCGTACTGACTGCACTGAACCAGATTTTTGCCGAGCAGGGCGTCAACATTGCCGCGCAGTATCTGCAAACTTCCGCGCAGGTAGGTTATGTGGTTATCGATATTGAAGCGGATGAAGATGTGGCGGAGAAAGCGCTGCTGGCGATGAAAGCCCTTCCGGGAACCATTCGCGCTCGTCTGCTGTACTGATTTCCTCTACATGGGCAGGCGGTTGACCTGCCCATCTTTCCTCTGATTTCCCTGCCTCAAAATCTCTTTCTGTAACGCATACATTCTGTTTTCGAGCTTTGCCGCAGTTGGCAACTAAAGGCAGCGTTGCGTGTTGTACAGCAATAAAAGGAATTTACGATAGGGGCGCAGCATAGCGCTGAAACGGGAAAGCCCCTACCGAAGCAGGGGCTCTAAAAAGGAAAGGGACGATGATGAGATACGTCATCATGCTGCTGATCCTGTTAATCATCGCTTGGCCAGCATATTAACAGAGAGTACGCAGGAGGGAGGTTCGCCTCCCTCACCCTTCACCGAGGAATTTAGGTCAAAAAAACGGCGCTGTCAATCGGCAAAAAACGGCTACCACTCCCAGATTTTGGACGGCGTCACCACCGCTGGCAGCGGGATATCCCACTCTTCAACCGGCAATTTTTCTACTACCTGGCAGTCATGCGCGTAGCCCACGGGTTGGATCTTATGCTGCTGCCAGTTTTGTAGCGTGCGGTCGTAAAATCCACCGCCCATGCCCAGGCGTTGCCCGTCCTCATCAAATGCCACTAACGGCGTAATCAGTACGTCCAGCTTTGACAGTGGCAATACGTCGCGTACATCAAGCCGTGGTTCCTGGATCTTTAAGCGATTGGTCACCAGGTCGCTGCGCGGATGATAGTGCAGGAACAGTAAATTACCGGGACTGAAGGGATGAAGAACCGGAAGGTAAACGCGCTTGCCCGCTCGCCACAGTTGATCTATCAGCGGCTGGGTATCGAGTTCGCCATCGAACGAGAGAAATACCGCCACAGTATGCGCGAGTACAACAGGGGGAAAACTGAGCATTCGGGTCGCGGCTTGCTGACCGTATTGTCGTTGCTGTTCAGAGGTCAACGCGCGACGACGCTGTCGAATCAGTTGACGAATTTCTTGCCGGGATAAAGAGAGTTCAGAAAGTAGTGTCATGGCTGTTGCCAGGTAGAAGGGAATCTCCGAGATGCCGCCGCAGGCTGTAACCCTTGAACCCTTGGTTCAAGGTGAATGCGTCGTCACAGTTTTAAGGCTTCTCGGACGGGCCGAGCATGCTCACCAACCATGGAGCGCCACATTCTTGTGGTATGAAATATCGGCTCAGGGGACTGGCCCGCTTGCAAACATCTCAGAGAAATTTTGTCTTCACGGTCACTCTACCACAGTAAACCGAAAAGTGTTATTCAAAGTTTTGGCCCGTTTTTTCGGTTATGCGACCCTGATCAAGCAACGCCTGTTCGATGGTCTGTTGTAGCATCCGAATACGTTGTTCCATGCTCGCCGCGTACTCACGCGTCTTCGCTTTTTCCTGAGTTAATTCATAGCTGATGTTCAACGCGGCGATGAAAACCAACTGCTCAGTATTTGTGACTCTAGTGCGAACTTTCAGATCTTGCAATCGCTGATTAAGATCGTCCGCAGCCTGATTCAACGCATCCCTTTGTTCAGGCGGGCAATTCACTCGCAGTGAACGGCCAAATATTTGGATATCGACGGGTTGTGCAGACATGCCACCTTCCTGCTGATTGACTGCGCTGCCTTCGTCTCCAGACCTTGGGTCCGCGAAGGGGCGACACTATAGCTACCCTGGTATCAAGATACAAGCCCTTTTCTGGTCCACCAGGGTCCAAAGTGGTAGCATACCATGAATATTCCTCCCTTTGATGACGAATGCTTATGTCTATACAGAACGAAATGCCTGGCTACAACGACGTTAGCCAGTTTTTGAACCAACAAGGGGCTGGATTAACCCCGGCCGAAATGCACGGCTTGATCAGCGGGATGATTTGCGGCGGCAACAACGACAGCTCATGGCAGCCGCTGCTGCACGACCTGACGAACGAAGGTTTGGCCTTCGGTCACGAGCTGGCTCAGGCACTGATGAAAATGCACTCTGCCACCAGCGATGCCCTCGAGGACGACGGCTTCCTTTTTCAGCTTTATCTGCCTGAAGGCGACGACGTTAGCGTGTTTGATCGTGCCGATGCGCTGGCGGGGTGGGTAAACCACTTTTTGCTGGGCCTTGGCGTTACGCAGCCAAAGCTCGACAAAGTGACCGGTGAAACCGGTGAAGCGATTGACGACCTGCGCAATATCGCTCAGTTGGGATATGACGAAGACGAAGATCAGGAAGAGCTGGAAATGTCGCTCGAAGAGATTATCGAATACGTGCGCGTAGCCGCCTTGCTGTGTCATGACACGTTTACGCGTCAGCAGCCGACCGCGCCGGAAGTCCGTAAACCGACTCTGCACTAAGAACGAAACGCAAAGGAGAGTGTGATGAGCGAGATATCTCAGCAAGAATTCCAGCGTCGTCGCCAGGCTTTACTGGCACAAATGCAGCCTGGCAGCGCCGCGCTGATTTTTGCCGCGCCTGAAGCGACGCGCAGCGCGGACAGTGAATACCCGTACCGCCAAAGCAGTGATTTCTGGTACTTCACCGGTTTTAACGAACCGGAAGCCGTGCTGGTGCTGATTAAAAGTGATGACACTCATAACCACAGCGTTTTGTTTAATCGGGTTCGCGATCTGACGGCTGAGATCTGGTTTGGCCGCCGTCTGGGCCAGGATGCCGCACCGGCAAAACTCGGCGTTGACCGGGCGCTGGCCTTCAGTGAAATCAACCAACAGCTGCACCTGTTGCTCAATGGCCTGGACGCGGTGTACCACGCGCAGGGCGAATATGCCTGGGCAGACGAGATTGTGTGCACGGCGTTGGATAAACTGCGTAAAGGCTCCAGACAAAATCTGCACGCACCCGCCGCGATCATCGACTGGCGTCCAATGGTCCATGAAATGCGCTTGTTCAAATCAGCAGAAGAAATTGCGGTCATGCGCCGTGCTGGAGAGATCAGTGCGCTGGCGCATACCCGCGCGATGGAAAAATGCCGTCCGGGAATGTTTGAATACCAGTTGGAAGGGGAGATTCACCACGAGTTTACTCGCCATGGTGCGCGTTACCCATCCTATAACACGATTGTCGGCAGCGGCGAAAACGGCTGTATTCTCCATTACACCGAAAATGAAAGTGAAATGCGCGATGGCGATCTGGTGTTAATTGACGCCGGGTGTGAATACAAAGGTTATGCGGGCGACATTACACGTACCTTCCCGGTAAACGGCAAATTTTCCCCTGCTCAGCGTGAAATCTACGACATCGTACTGGAGTCATTAGAGACCAGCCTGCGCCTGTATCGCCCGGGGACG
This sequence comes from Citrobacter sp. RHBSTW-00017, assembly GCF_013797615.1. Classification (NCBI taxonomy): domain Bacteria; kingdom Pseudomonadati; phylum Pseudomonadota; class Gammaproteobacteria; order Enterobacterales; family Enterobacteriaceae; genus Citrobacter; species Citrobacter sp. RHBSTW-00017. The sequence continues at coordinate 973,215 of NZ_CP056899.1, forward strand.
TCCATCCAGGAAGTCACCGGCGAAGTGGTGCGCATCATGATTACGGGTCTGGTGAAGCTTGGCATTTTGCACGGCGAGATCGACCAACTGATTACCGAAAATGCGCATCGCCCATTCTTTATGCATGGTCTTAGCCATTGGCTGGGACTGGATGTGCACGACGTTGGCGTTTATGGTCAGGACCGCTCACGTACTCTCGAGCCAGGAATGGTGCTCACTGTCGAACCGGGGCTGTATATCGCGCCGGACGCCGATGTGCCGCCTGCTTATCGTGGTATCGGCATTCGTATTGAAGATGACATCCTCATCACCGAGGACGGCAATGAGAACCTGACCGCCAGCGTGGTGAAGAAAGCGGATGACATTGAAGCCTTAATGGCTGCGGCGCGGCTGCAATGAGCGTGATTATCGTTGGTGGTGGTATGGTCGGTGCGACGCTGGCGCTGGCCATTTCTCAGCTCAGCCACGGGACTCTGCCTGTTCACCTGATAGAAGCGAGCGAACCTGAAACTGACCGCCATCCGGGGTTTGACGCCCGGGCGATCGCGCTGGCGGCAGGGACCTGCCAACAGCTGGCGCGAATTGGCGTATGGCAGGCGATTGCCGATTGCGCAACGGCGATCAAAACGGTTCACGTCAGCGATCGCGGCCATGCCGGATTTGTGACGCTGGATGCGCAGGAATACCGTATTCCGGCGTTGGGCCAGGTGGTAGAACTGCACGATGTCGGGCTGCGTTTGTTTGCGCTGCTGCGTAAAGCGCCGGGCATCACGCTGCACTGCCCCGACCGTGTAGCCAGCGTGTCACGCACGCAGGAACGCGTTGAGGTTACGCTGGAAAATGGCGAGATGATCAATGGTCGCCTGTTGGTGGCCGCCGATGGCACGCGTTCCGCGCTGGCTACCGCCTGCGGCGTTGACTGGCAGCAACAACCCTATGAACAACTGGCGGTGATTGCCAACGTCACGACCTCCGTTGCGCATGACGGGCGAGCGTTTGAACGTTTCACACAATATGGTCCGCTGGCAATGCTACCGATGTCTGATGGTCGCTGCTCGCTGGTATGGTGCCATCCGCTGGAGCGGCGGGATGAGATTATGGCCTGGTCCGACGAACAATTTTGCCGCGAACTGCAAACTGCGTTTGGCTGGCGGTTGGGGCGTATTACCCAGGCCGGTAAACGCAACGCTTATCCGCTTTCATTAACCTCGGCGCAAAAAGCCATTACCCATCGTACTGTGCTGGTGGGGAACGCAGCACAGACGCTGCATCCCATTGCCGGACAAGGTTTCAACCTTGGTCTGCGCGACGTGATGAGCCTGGCTGAGACGTTGACGCAGGCGCAAAATTGCGCGGAAGATATCGGTGATTATGCGGTGCTGGCACACTATCAGCAGCGCCGCGAACGCGATCGCGAAACGACGATTGGTGTGACCAACAATTTGGTGTATTTGTTTGCCAATCGCTGGGCCCCGCTGGTCGTTGGGCGTAATGTCGGGCTGATGGCGATGGAATTATTCACGCCTGCGCGCGATGCGTTGGCGGAGCGGACCCTCGGTTGGGTTGCGCGATAGATATAACCTGTAGGCCGAATTAAAAAAGCAGGCCTGATTAGCGCAGCGCCATCAGGCAATGTCGCGGAAGTAATGTCGGATGGCGGCTTTGCCTTATCCGGCCTACGGTTTTTGATTGTCCTATTTTCAGGAGCAAACAGTGCAAAGTGTTGATGTAGCAATTGTTGGTGGCGGCATGGTGGGACTGGCGGTTGCCTGCGGCTTGCAGGGCAGCGGGTTGCGCGTTGCGGTGTTAGAACAACATGTTCCGCAGCCTTTGGCGGCGGATGCACCTCCCCAGCTTCGCGTATCGGCCATTAATGCCGCCAGTGAAAAACTGCTTAGCCGACTGGGCGTCTGGTCCGACATTGTTGCCCGTCGCGCTTGTTGCTACCACGGCATGGAAGTCTGGGACAAAGACAGCTTTGGGCGTATTGCGTTTGATGACCAGAGCATGGGCTACAGCCATTTAGGCCACATCGTTGAAAACTCAGAGATCCATTACGCACTCTGGCAAAAAGCGCAGCGTTCAGCGGACATTACGCTGATGGCGCCCGCTGAGTTACAGCAGGTAGCCTGGGGTGAGAATGAGGCATTTCTGTCCCTGAAAGATGGCGCAATGCTGACAGCTCGCCTGGTAGTCGGCGCCGATGGCGCTAACTCCTGGCTGCGCAACAAAGCGGATATTCCGCTCACTTTCTGGGATTACCGTCATCATGCGCTGGTGGCGACTATCCGTACGCAGGAAGCTCACGGCGCGGTTGCGCGGCAGGCGTTTCACGGTGAGGGGATCCTGGCGTTCCTGCCGCTCAGTGACCCGCACCTGTGCTCTATCGTCTGGTCGCTCTCGCCGCAGGAAGCAGAACGCATGCAGCAGGCAAGCGTTGACGAGTTTAATCAGGCGCTGAATATCGCTTTTGATAATCGCCTGGGGCTGTGCAGCCTTGAAAGCGAGCGTCAGGCGTTTCCGCTGACGGGACGCTATGCCCGTCAGTTCGCTGCTCATCGTCTGGCGCTGGTGGGGGATGCGGCGCATACCATCCACCCGCTGGCGGGTCAGGGGGTTAACCTTGGCTTTATGGATGCGGCGGAGCTGATCGATGAGCTGAAGCGGCTACAGCGTCAGGGCAAAGATATTGGTCAGTATCTCTATTTGCGCCGCTACGAGCGCAGCCGTAAGCACAGCGCAGCGATGATGCTGGCCGGTATGCAGGGCTTTCGTGAACTGTTTGCAGGCGAGAATCCGGCGAAAAAACTGCTGCGTGATATTGGTCTGAAACTGGCCGATACCCTGCCAGGCGTAAAACCACAGCTCATCCGCCAGGCGATGGGACTGAACGATCTTCCTGAGTGGTTACGCTAGCGTCCGTAAGGACAATCTTAAGAGTTTGAGACCTGTCACACTTTCCACTCCCGGCCTGCGCGCCGGGGTGCTTCTCTCATTTGAAATAATCTAATTCCACGCCTTTTTTCGCATTAGTTTTTTTAATATTACGTTTTTTTCATAACGCCATTTTTGACAATTTTTCCACATTTAATGTTGGTTGGTGCTGTTAATTCCAGCTTGTATTTATTTTTTATTCTGATTATTTGCCGTATGGATGGGGTTTTGTTCTGCCGGTGATTTTGCTGTTTTTAGCCATAAGCTAATGTGATGGTTAATTTTGCCTTATGGTTTAGCGTCTGTTTCGGTGGTAAGTTCAGGACAAAGAGAACGTTTGCGTCGTGGCCCCTGGAGCGGCTGCGGTGCTGGGTTTCGTGGCGAAAATTTCACCGCGAAAGAGTTGGTAGCCCCGCTTATTCAACGAGGAAAAGATGGCTCAACAGACTCCTTTGTACGAACAACACACGCTATGTGGCGCGCGCATGGTAGATTTCCATGGCTGGATGATGCCACTGCATTACGGTTCTCAGCTTGATGAACACCATGCTGTTCGCACCGATGCCGGAATGTTTGATGTGTCACATATGACCATCGTCGACCTGCGCGGTAGCCGCACCCGGGAGTTCTTGCGTTATCTGCTGGCAAACGACGTCGCGAAACTAACGAAGACGGGTAAAGCCCTCTATTCCGGTATGCTCAACGCGTCGGGCGGCGTGATAGATGACCTGATTGTCTACTACTTCACTGAAGATTTCTTCCGCCTCGTTGTAAACTCCGCCACCCGCGAAAAAGACCTCTCCTGGATTACCCAACACGCTGAACCCTACGCCATCGACATCACCGTTCGAGACGATCTGTCGCTGATTGCGGTGCAGGGCCCAAACGCGCAGGCAAAAGCAGCCACATTGTTTACTGACGAGCAGCGTCAGGCGGTAGAAGGCATGAAGCCGTTCTTCGGCGTTCAGGCGGGTGATTTGTTTATCGCAACCACCGGTTATACCGGCGAAGCAGGCTATGAAATTGCTATGCCGAGTGAAAAGGCGGCAGACTTCTGGCGTGCGCTGGTACAAGCAGGTGTCAAACCTTGCGGTCTTGGCGCGCGCGACACGCTGCGTCTGGAAGCCGGCATGAACCTGTACGGTCAGGAGATGGACGAAGGCATTTCCCCGCTGGCGGCCAACATGGGCTGGACCATCGCGTGGGAACCGACTGACCGCGACTTTATCGGTCGGGAAGCGCTGGAAATGCAGCGTGAAAAAGGCCACGAACAGTTGGTCGGACTGGTGATGACCGAGAAAGGCGTACTGCGTAATGAACTGCCGGTGCGTTTCACCGATGCTTCCGGCAATCAGCAGGAGGGCATTATCACCAGCGGGACATTCTCCCCAACCCTGGGTTACAGCATCGCGCTGGCGCGTGTCCCTGCGGGTATTGGTGAGAACGCGATCGTACAGATCCGTAACCGCGAAATGCCGGTAAAAGTGACTAAACCTGTTTTTGTGCGTAACGGCAAAGCCGTCGCGTAATTCATCCTTTTTTGGAGATTGATTGATGAGCAACGTACCTGCAGAACTGAAATACAGCAAAGAACACGAATGGCTGCGCAAAGAAGCTGACGGCTCTTACACCGTTGGGATCACCGAACATGCTCAGGAGCTGTTAGGTGACATGGTTTTCGTTGACCTGCCCGAAGTTGGCGCAACCGTCAGCGCGGGCGATGACTGCGCCGTTGCGGAATCCGTAAAAGCGGCATCCGATATTTATGCGCCAGTAGGCGGTGAGATTGTTGCGGTTAACGACGCGCTTAGCGACTCCCCGGAACTGGTCAACAGCGAGCCGTATGCAGGGGGCTGGATCTTCAAAATCAAAGCCAGCGATGAAAGCGAAATTGAATCGCTGCTGGATGCGACTGCATATGAAGCTTTGTTAGAAGACGAATAAATACGCTTCATTCTTCACGTTGCAGGTGTGTTGGCTTTCTTGCACACCTCAGTCACTTACTGATGTAAGCTCCTGGGGATGTGCTGCGTCGCCGCCTTCCTGCAACGCGAATTTTTCGCGTATTCAGGTAAGTAGAGACACCTACGATTCACTGCACGTTTCAGGAACCATCGCCCATGACACAGACGTTAAGCCAGCTTGAAAATAGCGGCGCTTTCATTGAACGCCACATCGGACCGGACGCCGCGCAGCAGCAAGAGATGCTGAATGCGGTTGGCGCCGAGTCGTTAAACGCGCTGATCGGCCAGATTGTGCCGAAAGACATTCAGCTCGCAACCCCGCCACAGGTGGGCGAGGCGGCGACCGAATACGCTGCGCTGGCTGAATTAAAAGCCATCGCCGGGCGTAACAAGCGCTTCACGTCCTACATTGGCATGGGCTACACCGCCGTGCAGCTGCCACCGGTTATCCTGCGTAACATGCTGGAAAACCCGGGTTGGTACACCGCCTACACCCCGTATCAACCGGAAGTCTCCCAGGGCCGTCTGGAAGCATTGCTGAACTTCCAGCAGGTGACGCTGGACCTGACCGGCCTGGACATGGCTTCCGCTTCTCTGCTGGATGAAGCTACTGCTGCAGCTGAAGCCATGGCGATGGCCAAACGCGTCAGCAAACTGAAAAACGCCAACCGTTTCTTTGTGGCGGCTGATGTTCATCCGCAAACGCTGGACGTAGTGCGTACTCGCGCGCAAACTTTTGGTTTTGACGTCATTGTTGATGACGCGGCAAAAGCATTGGATCATCAGGATGTGTTCGGCGTGCTGTTGCAGCAGGTTGGCACCACCGGTGAAGTGCACGACTACAGTGCCCTGATGGCTGAGCTGAAATCCCGTAAAATAGTGGTCAGCGTCGCTGCCGACTTTATGGCGCTGGTGCTGCTGACTGCACCGGGCAAACAGGGCGCGGATATCGTTTTCGGCTCTGCGCAACGCTTCGGCGTACCGATGGGCTACGGCGGCCCGCACGCGGCATTCTTTGCCGCTAAAGATGAATTCAAACGCTCCATGCCAGGCCGTATTATCGGCGTCTCCAAAGATGCAGCGGGTAATACCGCCCTGCGCATGGCGATGCAGACTCGCGAACAGCATATCCGCCGCGAGAAAGCGAACTCCAACATTTGTACCTCGCAGGTTCTGCTGGCCAACATCGCCAGCCTGTATGCCGTTTATCATGGCCCGGTTGGCCTGAAACGCATCGCTAATCGCATCCATCGTCTGACCGATATTCTGGCAGCCGGTCTGCAACAGAAAGGATTGAAGCTGCGTCATGCGCACTACTTTGACACTTTGTGTGTTGAAGTGGCCGATAAGGCTGCGGTACTGGCGCGTGCTGAAGCGGCAGAAATCAACCTGCGTAGCGATATCCATAACGCGGTAGGTATTACGCTCGATGAAACCACCACCCGTGAAAACGTGGTGCAGTTGTTCAATGTTCTGCTGGGAGACAGCCACGGTCTGAACATCGAAACGCTGGACAAAGACGTGGCGCTCGACAGCCGTTCCATTCAGGACAGCATGCTGCGCGACGATGCGATCCTCAGCCATCCGGTGTTTAATCGCTATCACAGCGAAACCGAGATGATGCGTTACATGCACTCGCTGGAGCGCAAAGATCTGGCCCTGAACCAGGCAATGATCCCGCTGGGGTCTTGCACCATGAAGCTGAACGCTGCCGCCGAGATGATCCCTATCACTTGGCCGGAATTCGCTGAACTGCATCCGTTCTGCCCGCCAGAGCAGGCAGAAGGTTATCACCAGATGATCGGCCAGCTTTCCGAATGGCTGGTAAAACTGACTGGTTATGACGCAGTCTGCATGCAGCCGAACTCCGGCGCGCAGGGCGAGTATGCGGGTCTGCTGGCGATTCGCCATTATCACGAAAGCCGTAACGAAGGCCATCGCGATATCTGTCTGATCCCGGCCTCTGCCCACGGTACCAACCCGGCCTCCGCACAGATGGCGGGTATGCAGGTAGTGGTTGTCGCCTGTGATAAGAACGGCAACATCGATCTTGGCGATCTGCGTGAAAAAGCGGCACAGGCGGGTGAAAACCTCTCCTGCATCATGGTGACCTATCCCTCTACTCATGGCGTGTATGAAGAAACGATCCGTGAAGTGTGCGACGTTGTGCACCAGTTTGGCGGCCAGGTTTATCTTGATGGCGCGAACATGAATGCTCAGGTTGGGATTACCACACCGGGCTTTATCGGTGCCGATGTCTCACACCTTAACCTGCATAAAACATTCTGCATTCCGCACGGCGGCGGTGGCCCAGGTATGGGTCCAATCGGTGTTAAATCGCATCTGGCGCCGTTCGTACCGGGTCATAGCGTAGTACAGATTGAAGGGATGCTCACCCGTCAGGGCGCGGTTTCTGCGGCACCGTTCGGTAGCGCATCCATTCTGCCGATCAGCTGGATGTACATCCGTATGATGGGCGCAGAAGGTCTGAAGCAGGCAAGCCAGGTGGCGATCCTGAACGCTAACTACATTGCCAGCCGTCTGAAAGATGCCTATCCGGTGCTGTATACCGGTCGCGATGGTCGCGTGGCACATGAATGTATTCTCGACATTCGCCCACTGAAAGAAGAGACCGGCATCAGCGAACTGGATATTGCCAAGCGTCTGATCGATTACGGTTTCCATGCGCCGACCATGTCGTTCCCGGTAGCGGGTACGCTGATGGTGGAACCGACTGAATCGGAAAGCAAAGTGGAACTGGATCGCTTTATCAATGCGATGCTGGCAATCCGCGCTGAGATCGATCGCGTGAAAGCCGGTGAATGGTTGCTTACAGATAACCCGCTGGTTAACTCCCCGCACACGCAAAATGAGCTGGTCGCGGAGTGGAATCACGGTTACAGCCGCGAAATCGCCGTCTTCCCGGCGGGCGTAGCGAACAAATACTGGCCGACCGTGAAACGCCTTGATGACGTTTACGGTGACCGTAACCTGTTCTGCTCCTGCGTGCCGCTGAGCGATTATCAGTAATCGACTGATTCAGCTATCTTTTAAAGGCGCTTCGGCGCCTTTATTTTTGGGGAGAATAGTGATGGCTATAGCACTGGTTACGGGGGGCAGTCGCGGTATTGGTCGGGCAACCGCGCTGCAGTTAGCGCTAGAGGGTTACACGGTCGCCGTTAACTTTCATCACAATATTCGTGCGGCAACGGAGGTGGTGAACAATATCGCCGCTGCGGGAGGAAAGGCGTTTGCTCTGCGGGCAGATATCAGCGATGAAAGCCAGGTCGGGGCGATGTTTGAGTCCATTGACCGCGAGGGTGAGCCGCTGACTGCGCTGGTGAACAATGCCGGGATTTTGTTTGAACAGAGCACGGTGGAAAGCCTAACCGCTGAGCGTATTAATCGCGTCCTGGCGACGAATGTTACCGGCTATTTTCTGTGTTGTCGGGAAGCGGTAAAGCGCATGTCGTTTAAGCACGGCGGTCAGGGCGGGGCGATTGTGAATGTCTCTTCGGCGGCGTCACGGCTTGGCGCCCCGTTCGAATATGTTGATTATGCAGCCTCAAAAGGTGCGGTGGACACGCTTACCACCGGCCTCGCGCTGGAGGTTGCGGCGCAGGGGATACGCGTGAACTGCGTGAGACCCGGTCTTATCTACACGGAAATGCATGCGTCAGGCGGCGAGCCGGGAAGGGTCGATCGCGTGAAATCCATGTTGCCTATGCAGCGCGGCGGACAGCCGGAAGAGGTCGCGCAGGCGATAACCTGGCTGCTGAGTGAGAAGGCGTCTTACGTCACGGGCAGTTTTTTGGAGCTGGCCGGCGGAAAGTAATGCGTTGCTTGCCGGATGGCGGCGTAAATGTCTGCTCTGGTCTACAGGTTCAGTTCCCGTAAACCGAATAAGCGCAGCGCCATCCGGCAAAAAATTACAGATTCTCGCCGTTGCTGGCAATCACCGCTTTATACCACTCAAAACTTTTCTTACGCGAACGCGACATATCGCCGGTGCCGTCGTCGTGTTTGTTCACGTAGATAAAACCGTAGCGTTTGCTGTACTGGCCGGTGGTGAACGAGACGCAGTCGATGCAGCCCCACGGCGTGTAGCCCATCAGATCTACGCCGTCATACGTTACCGCTTTCATCATCTCTTCGACGTGGGCGCGCAGATAGTCGATGCGGTAGTCATCGTGGATGCTGCCGTCTTCTTCCACTTTGTCGTAAGCGCCAAATCCGTTTTCAACGATAAACAACGGCTTCTGATAACGCTCGTACAGTTCGCATAAGGCGTAACGCAGGCCGACCGGATCAATCTGCCAGCCCCAGTCGGATGCTTTGACGTGCGGGTTCGGCACGCTGCCCTCAAAACCGGAAATTGCATCGCCGCTACCACCTTCCGCTTTTACCGCGTTGGTCATGTAGTAACTAAACCCGAGATAGTCGCAGGTACCTTCACGCAGGATTTGTTCATCGCCAGCTTCCATTCGAATATTGAATTCGCGGCGCTCCCACTCGTTCAGTACATAAGATGGATAGTAGCCGCGCAGTTGAACGTCGGTGAATACATAGCGTTCACGCATCGATTCCTGCGCGAACATCACATCTTCAGGCTTACAGGAGTACGGGTATAGCGGGACCATTGCCAGCATGCAGCCGACTTTCATTTCAGGGTTGATGCGACGTGCGGCTTTCACCGCCAGAGCGCTGGCCACGAACTGGTGGTGCAGCACCTGGTACATAGTCTCTTCCGGGTTTTCATGCTCGGTATACACCACGCCGGAGCAGCAATAGCCAAACAGCGGTGCACGCCAGTTACGCTGGTTGTTGATCTCGTTGAAGGTCATCCAGTATTTGACCTTGTGCTTGTAGCGCTCAAAGACCACTTCAGCAAAACGGACAAAGAAATCGACGACTTTACGATTGGTCCAGCTACCGTACTGTTGAACCAGGTGTAGCGGCATTTCGAAGTGGGAAAGGGTGATGACCGGTTCGATATTGTACTTCAGCAGTTCATCAAACATGTCGTCGTAGAATTTTAGCCCTTCTTCGTTTGGCTGGGTTTCGTCCCCTTTGGGGAAGATACGGGTCCAGGCAATTGACGTACGGAAGCATTTGAAGCCCATCTCGGCAAACAGCTTAATGTCTTCTTTGTAATGACCGTAAAAATCGACGGCTTCGTGGTTGGGGTAGTACTTACCTGGCACGACGTCCTGAGTGATTTCTCGCGGAACGCCGTGTGCCCCCCCGGTCAGTACGTCGCAAATGCTGGGCCCTTTGCCACCTTTATTCCAGCCGCCTTCAACCTGATGCGCCGCAACCGCGCCGCCCCATAAAAAATCGTTTGGTAAGGTAAGTTTTTTCATCTGCGCTCAGTCTCAAATTAATACAATCTGATTTTGAGTCTAACAAAGGAAAGATAAATGTCACGATATAACAAAATAGCGTTAATGTGATTTGTTACATCAAAAAAACATATTGTTTTTTTACGCTATTCTTTTCGCCAGCTTGCGACCGAGTGATTCCAGAATATAAATAACGGGGATCTGCGTGGTTATATCGTATGCCCCGGCAATGCGTGTCTGTGGAACGTGCCAGGAGAGATTAAAGTCGGCAAGTTTCGCGAGGCGCGAATGTTCATGGCTGGTGACCGACAGAACCTTACAGTTATGCAGACTGAACTGGCTGGCAAAGCGTAGGATCTCTTCGGTTTCTCCAGAAACGGAAAGCACGATCGCCAGCGCGTTTCTGGCCATATCATTAGTTACCGGGAAATAAGGGTCATCGATGTGGTTACTGAATTTTCCGACGTTTGAGAAAAAACGTGCGCCATATTTTGCCAGGGCTCCGGATGTTCCCGCCCCGACGAATATAATACGCTCGGAAGATAATATAATATCAACAGCCTGATCGAGTAGTTTGTCGAACTCGTCGTTATTGACGCCTTTAAAGAAGCTGATAATTTCGCTGGCACCGAAATTAGCCTGTTGCGGTTCATTCTGCTCTAAATATAATTTGAAGCGTACGCGAAATTCTGAGTAACCTTCACACTTAAGCTTGCGGCAAAAGCGCAGTACGGTGGTGGTGGAAACGCCCACGGCATCCGCCAGTTCGCGAATGGTCATGTACATGACTTTGTCACGGTTTTTGATGACATAGTTGTAGACCAGCATCTCAAGATTGTTGAGACTGGCGATGGCAGCGTGGGAGAACATACTCACAATGGCAAAACTCACTCATCAGACTTCATCTACAGGGAATAATAACATGCAGCCAAATGACATCACTTTTTTTCAGCGTTTCCAGGATGACATTCTGGCCGGACGCAAAACCATTACGATTCGTGACGAGTCCGAATCACACTTCAAAGCCGGTGACATTCTACGGGTTGGGCGCTTCGAAGATGAGGGGTACTTCTGCACGATTGAGGTTGTTGGCACCTCAACCGTCACGCTGGATACGCTGACGGAGAAACATGCTCGCCAGGAAAACATGACGCTAGAAGAACTTAAACACGTGATTGCCGAGATTTACCCGGATCAAACACAATTTTATGTGATTGATTTTAAATGTCTTTGATTTTAACGGTACGCCTGTTAGCTGAATATTAAAATATAATGTCATGATTTTTATGGATTGTTATTTAGTTGGCAAATATTTTAGCTAACAGGTGTTCACTGGAACCATTCTCAGTTACGCTAGAGGAGCAATCACGATAGTGTTCGTTTCTCGGGAGTAAAATATGGTTCAGAAGCCATTAATTGCGCAGGGATATTCGCTGGCAGAGGAAATAGCCAATAGCATCAGTCACGGTATCGGGCTGGTGTTTGGGATTGTCGGACTGGTATTGTTGCTGGTTCAGGCAGTGGATACCAACGCCAGCGCCATGGCGATAACCAGCTATAGCCTGTATGGCGGCAGTATGATCCTGCTGTTCCTTGCCTCAACTTTATATCACGCGATCCCCCATCAAAGAGCGAAAGTCTGGCTGAAAAAGTTCGACCACTGCGCGATTTATCTGCTGATTGCCGGGACCTACACGCCATTTCTGCTGGTGGGGCTGGATTCGCCGCTGGCACGTGGACTGATGATTGTTATCTGGAGCCTGGCGCTGCTCGGTATTTTATTCAAATTGACCATTGCGCACCGGTTTAAGGTTCTGTCGCTGGTAACATACCTGGCGATGGGCTGGCTATCGCTGATTGTGGTGTATCAACTGGCGGTTAAGCTGGCGGTGGGTGGTGTGACGTTGCTGGCAGTTGGTGGTGTGGTGTATTCGCTGGGCGTTATTTTCTACGTCTGTAAGCGCATTCCATACAACCACGCGATCTGGCACGGCTTTGTGCTGGGTGGCAGCGTTTGCCATTTCCTGGCGATCTACCTGTACGTGGGGCAGGCGTAATTATCATTACCCAGCGGTGCTGTGCTTACCGGGTCTTTAAAACGCGCGACCCGGTAAGATAAAGTCACCACCCGGCGATTTACTCTTCCAGCGAATACGGCAGCGGTACGATATGCAGCGTTTTCGCGTCGTCACGAACGCGGAACACGCTGTCGGCTTCCATGTCGTTATTCATCACAACCTGCACCAGTACCTGTCCATCCGCCAGTTGCACCGCGGCGAGTACGGTGCCGGTACGACGCCAGTTCTCGCCCATTTTCAGCTCCAGGTCTTCACCTGCTTCCGGTACACGACTGGCCGCACCTGCCAGCGTCCACATGGCACGTTTGTTAGCTCCGCGGAATTTTGCGCGAGCAACCATTTCCTGACCGGTATAGCAGCCTTTTTTAAAGCTGATCCCGCCCAGAGCCTGCAGATTGGTGGCTTGCGGAATAAACTGTGCGCTGTTGGCAGTATCAATCACCGGAATACCTGCTTCGATATCCAGCGCCAGCCACTGTTGGCTGTTATTTAACTCCGCTTCACCGCGCAGCTTCTCGACCAGGGTTTCCGCCGTTGCAACATCAACGATCAGCAGGAAACGCTCAGCGGGATGTTCGAACCACAATATGGTGGAAGAACCTTCAGTAATGACCTGCTTATCGCTGTTTGGTAATTCGCTAAAGAGATTGGCCAGCGCTGCGCGCGCCTGGAATCCCGCGACGCCCAGCAGTACGCGCTCGTCGTCCGGGGCAATCGCCACCTTCGAGAAGACCGCATATTTTTTCAGTTCGGTGAGCTGCGCATCGCGCAGACTACGGCGCTCAAGCCATGCAAAACCGTCACCCTGGCGGAACAGACGCAGGTTGCTCCACATTTTACCTTTGGCGTCACAATGTGCTGCCAACACGTGCTGATGCTCGGTCATCTGGCTGACATCCGCTGTGACCTGACCCTGAATATACTTCTCACTGTCGACACCGGTGATGGTGGCGAGCGCCCATTCATCGAGCGTCATTAGCGTCAGAGGCAAGCGCGTTGACGCGAAAGGCTGGCGAGGAGGAAAAGATATAAAAGCCATAATTAATGTCCTGATTTGCTTAACGCAGTGATAATGACTAATGGTAAAAGAGCTATGGCCCATTGCAAGCGGTTTAAACAGGCTATTTGTGCCATATATTAAGCTTTGCGAGGAGACATCCAAAAATGCTGAATCCTTTGACTTAATGTGGTTTTATTTAGCGAGCACGCTTCCGTTTGCTGATATTCCCGTAAATATGAGGGAAAAACACGTTACAATAGCGGGATACTTCGTTTTCGCGAGACAGGAAGAAGAACATGGATATTAACAACAAAGCACGTATTCATTGGGCATGCCGTCGCGGTATGCGTGAGCTGGACATCTCGATCATGCCGTTTTTCGAACATGAATATGACAGCTTAAGTGATGAAGAAAAACGTATCTTTATCCGTCTGCTAGAATGTGATGATCCAGACTTATTTAACTGGTTGATGAATCATGGGAAACCGGCTGATGCTCAGCTAGAGCAGATGGTGCGACTTATCCAGACACGGAATCGGGAACGTGGTCCAGTGGCAATCTGATTTACGCGTTTCATGGCGCGCGCAATGGCTTTCGTTGCTCATTCATGGGCTGGTCGCGGTATTTATTTTATTGATGCCCTGGCCATTGAGCTACACCCCATTATGGCTGGTTCTGCTCTCTCTGGTGGTGTTCGATAGCGTCCGTAGCCAGCGCCGAATCAATGCCTGTCAGGGCGAGATTCGGCTGTTGATGGACGGTCGTCTGCGCTGGCAAGGGCAAGAGTGGACTATTGCTAGCGCACCCTGGATGGTCAAAACAGGCATGATGTTGCGTTTACGTTCCGATGCCGGAAAACGTCAGCATTTGTGGCTGGCGGCAGACAGTATGGATGACGCGGAGTGGCGGGATTTGCGGCGGTTAATACTGCAACAGGCGAAGCAGGGATAATGCTGATGAATGCCTGATGTCGAGCAGCGTTAAAGTCTACGGTTCGGTGCGGCATGTAGGCCGGATATGGCGTTTACGCCTACATCCGGCAAAATGGTTATCAGGACCAGTGTTCGGCCATTTCACCAAGGATTTGCTCGCACCAGGCCTGAATGCGTTCATCGCTGAGATCGTACTGGTTTGTTTCATCCAGCGCCAGGCCAACAAACAGCTGTCCATCGGCAATGACGGGCTTATCGCTGGTAAATTCATACCCTTCGGTTGGCCAGTAACCAACAAATTTTACGCCTTTGGTGACCAGTTTATCGTGCAGCATACCCAGCGCATCCAGGAACCATTCACCGTATCCCAACTGATCGCCCATACCGTAAAGCGCAACAATTTTGCCTTCCAGGTTGAGGTCGTCCAGTTGCTCCCAGACCGCTTCCCAGTCCTCTTGGATTTCACCGAAATCCCAGGTTGGAATGCCTAAAATGAGCACGTCATACTGCTCCATTAAGGTCGGGGAATCATCTTTGAGGTTGTGCAGTGTCACCAGTTCGGGACCCAGGATATCGCGGATTTTTTCTGCTGCCATTTCGGTATAGCAGGTGCTGGAACCGTAAAAAAGACCCATGTTCATGACGTAAACATCTCAATTCTGCTGTAGCGTTGCGGGTAGTGTAACAGAATCGCCGCATTCTCGGCACAATGAGGCATAATGCATCAAAAATGAGAGTGAAATAAGGGGCGCGAGTGGAACAGGATCTGGCGCGCATCGAGCAGTTTCTTGATGCCCTGTGGCTGGAACGAAATCTGGCGGAAAACACGCTAAGTGCGTATCGTCGCGATCTGACCATGCTTGTTGAATGGCTACATCACCGCGGCGCCTCGCTTGCGACCGCGCAGAGTGATGACCTGCAAGCATTGCTGGCTGAGCGGATGGATGGGGGATATAAAGCCACCAGTTCCGCACGCTTGCTCAGTGCAATGCGGCGTTTTTTTCAGCATCTGTACCGTGAAAAATATCGCGAAGATGACCCCAGTGCCTCGCTTGCATCACCTAAACTTCCGCAGCGTCTGCCCAAAGATCTCAGCGAAGCACAGGTCGAACGACTTCTGCAGGCGCCGCTGATAGAACAACCGCTGGAACTTCGCGACAAAGCCATGCTGGAAGTATTGTATGCCACAGGCCTGCGCGTGTCTGAACTGGTGGGGCTGACGATGAGTGACGTCAGCCTGCGTCAGGGCGTGGTTCGGGTGATCGGTAAAGGTAATAAAGAGCGCCTTGTCCCGTTAGGTGAGGAGGCGGTGTACTGGCTGGAAACGTACCTGGAGCATGGGCGGCCGTGGTTGCTCAACGGTGTATCAATAGATGTGCTGTTTCCCAGCCAGCGGGCGCAACAGATGACTCGTCAAACCTTCTGGCATCGTATCAAACACTATGCTGTGTTGGCTGGAATCGACAGCGAAAAGCTGTCCCCGCACGTCCTGCGGCATGCGTTTGCCACGCATCTGCTCAACCATGGCGCTGATCTGCGCGTGGTGCAGATGCTACTGGGGCATAGCGACCTCTCGACAACGCAGATTTATACTCATGTCGCAACGGAGCGCTTGCGGCAACTACATCAACAGCATCACCCGCGAGCGTGAGTGCTGACAGGAAAGGATAGGTTATGAAAAAACGTTTTATGATGTTCACCCTGCTGGCGACGGCGTTTTCCGGCATGGTACATGCAGACGATGCGGCGATTCGCCAGTCATTAGCGAAGCTGGGTGTTCAGAGTACCGAGATTCAGTCTGCTCCGGTTGCGGGCATGAAAACTGTACTGACCAATAGCGGCGTGCTGTACGTTACCGAAGACGGTAAACATATTATTCAGGGACCGATGTATGACGTGAGCGGTGCAAGCCCGGTAAACGTCACCAACCAACTGCTGATGAAGCATTTGAACGCGCTGGAAAACGAGATGATCGTCTACAAAGCGCCGCAGGAAAAACACGTCATCACCGTTTTCACCGACATCACCTGTGGCTACTGCCACAAGCTGCATGAAGAGATGAAAGACTACAATGCGTTAGGGATTACCGTACGCTATCTGGCCTTCCCTCGTCAGGGACTGGAAAGCCAGGCCGAGCAGGACATGAAATCTATCTGGTGTGCGAAGGACAAAAACAAAGCCTTTGACGACGCCATGGCTGGCAAAGATGTGAAGCCATCGACCTGTAATGTGGACATCGCTAACCACTACGCGCTGGGCGTACAGTTTGGCGTCAGCGGTACGCCGGCGATTGTGCTGAGCAATGGCTATGTAGTGCCTGGCTATCAGGGCCCGAAAGAGATGAAAGAATTCCTCGACGCACATGCAAAACAAACCAGCGGTAAATAATTCGCGTGAAACAACAGATACAACTTCGTCGGCGTGAAGCCGACGAGACCGCCGAGCTACCTGCCGACTTGCCGCCATTGCTGCGCCGTTTATACGCCAGCCGCGGTGTGCGCAGCGCGCAGGAGCTTGAGCGTAGTGTGAAAGGCATGCTGCCGTGGCAGCATTTGAACGGTGTCGAAAAAGCGGTTGAAATCCTCTATAACGCTTTTCGCGAAGGAACCCGAATCATCGTGGTCGGCGATTTTGACGCCGATGGCGCGACCAGCACCGCGCTCAGCATTCTGGCGATGCGCGCATTGGGCTGCAGTAACGTGGACTACCTGGTGCCTAATCGTTTTGAAGACGGTTATGGCTTAAGCCCGGAAGTCGTTGATCAGGCCCATGCCCGGGGCGCTCAGTTGATTGTCACCGTCGACAACGGCATCTCGTCCCACGCGGGTGTTGAACATGCCAGAACGCTGGAGATCCCGGTCGTTGTGACCGATCACCATCTACCTGGGGACACGCTGCCGGGCGCTGAAGCGATCATCAATCCTAACCTGCACGATTGTGAATTCCCGTCTAAATCGCTGGCTGGCGTTGGCGTGGCCTTCTATCTGATGCTGGCGCTGCGCACCTTCCTGCGTGACAAAGGCTGGTTTGATGAACGAGGAATTGCGCCGCCGAACCTGGCGGATTTGCTCGATCTGGTTGCGCTTGGCACGGTGGCCGACGTGGTCCCGCTGGATGCCAATAACCGCATTCTGACGTGGCAAGGCTTAAGCCGTATTCGTGCCGGAAAGTGCCGCCCTGGTATAAAAGCGCTGCTGGAGATTTCCAATCGCGACCCACTCAAATTGGCTGCCAGTGATTTAGGTTTTGCCCTCGGGCCACGGCTGAATGCAGCGGGGCGTCTGGACGATATGTCCGTTGGCGTGGCGCTGTTGCTGTGCGACAACATTGGTGAAGCACGCGTGCTGGCCAATGAGCTGGACGCACTCAACCAGACGCGTAAAGAGATCGAGCAGGGTATGCAGGCGGAAGCGCTGACTCTGTGTGAAAAGCTGGAGCGCAGTAGCGATACGCTACCGGGCGGTCTGGCGATGTACCATCCCGAGTGGCATCAAGGAGTGGTGGGGATTCTGGCATCGCGTATTAAAGAGCGCTTTCACCGTCCGGTAATTGCGTTTGCTCCGGCCGGTGACGGTACGCTGAAAGGCTCCGGGCGCTCGATTCAGGGGTTGCACATGCGCGATGCGCTGGAGCGCCTGGACACTCTTCATCCAGGTATGATCCTCAAGTTTGGCGGTCACGCTATGGCGGCGGGTTTGTCGCTGGAAGAGGCGCAGTTTGAGCGTTTCCAGCAGCGTTTCGGCGAACTGGTAACCGAGTGGCTGGACCCCGCCTTACTGCAGGGCGAAGTGGTGTCAGACGGTGCTCTGAGCGCGGCGGAGATGACCATGGAGGTCGCGCAAATGCTGCGTGATGCCGGACCGTGGGGACAAATGTTCCCGGAACCACTGTTTGACGGGCATTTCCGTCTGCTCCAGCAGCGTCTGGTCGGTGAGCGTCATCTGAAGGTGATGGTGGAGCCCGTCGGTGGTGGACCGTTGCTGGACGGTATTGCGTTTAACGTTGATACCACCTGCTGGCCGGATAACGGTGTTCGCGAAGTTCAGCTTGCCTACAAACTGGATATTAATGAGTTTCGCGGCAACCTCAGCCTGCAGATTATAATCGATAATATCTGGCCACTTTAGCGTCACTTTACACAAAATCATTCAAGCTGCATCGAGGCGGCAAGTGGATGAGTCTCCATGAGCGTACGAGTAGTACGTGACTGGGGAGAAATCGCGCAGCCAACAAAG
The DNA here is from genome assembly GCF_013797615.1 of Citrobacter sp. RHBSTW-00017. NCBI lineage: Bacteria > Pseudomonadati > Pseudomonadota > Gammaproteobacteria > Enterobacterales > Enterobacteriaceae > Citrobacter > Citrobacter sp. RHBSTW-00017. The sequence continues at coordinate 991,700 of NZ_CP056899.1, forward strand.
AGGCAGCTTGAAGGATGATGTGTATATTCGCTATAAAAAAGGGTGTGGATTCGTTACAATCCCGCTCTTATAACCGCATTTTGACTAGTCCAATAAAAGAAATCAGACAATGTTTGAAATTAATCCGGTAAATAACCGCATTCAGGACCTCACGGAGCGCTCTAACGTTCTTAGGGGGTATCTTTGACTATGATGCCAAGAAAGAGCGTCTGGAAGAAGTAAACGCCGAGCTGGAACAGCCGGACGTATGGAACGAACCCGAACGCGCGCAGGCGCTGGGTAAAGAGCGTTCCTCCCTTGAGGCCATCGTCGATACGCTCGATCAGATGAGCCAGGGCCTGGAAGATGTCTCCGGCCTGCTGGAACTGGCTGTAGAAGCCGACGACGAAGAAACCTTTAACGAAGCCGTAGCAGAACTTGATACGCTGGAAGATAAGCTGGCCCAGCTGGAATTCCGTCGTATGTTCTCCGGTGAATATGATAGCGCAGATTGCTATCTCGATATTCAGGCTGGCTCAGGCGGTACGGAAGCACAGGACTGGGCAAGCATGCTGATGCGTATGTACCTGCGTTGGGCTGAAGCGCGCGGCTTTAAGACTGAAATTATTGAAGAATCTGAAGGTGAAGTGGCGGGTATTAAATCCGTGACCATCAGAATTGCTGGCGAATATGCTTACGGTTGGTTGCGTACCGAAACCGGTGTACATCGCCTGGTGCGTAAAAGCCCGTTCGACTCCGGCGGTCGTCGCCATACGTCGTTCAGTTCAGCGTTTGTCTACCCGGAAGTTGACGATGATATTGATATCGATATCAACCCGGCGGACCTGCGTATTGACGTTTACCGCGCTTCTGGTGCGGGCGGTCAGCACGTTAACCGTACCGAATCTGCGGTGCGTATCACCCACATCCCGACCGGGATTGTGACGCAGTGTCAGAACGACCGTTCCCAGCACAAGAACAAAGACCAGGCCATGAAGCAGATGAAAGCGAAGCTTTATGAACTGGAAATGCAGAAGAAGAATGCCGAGAAACAGGCGATGGAAGATACTAAATCAGATATCGGCTGGGGTAGCCAGATTCGTTCTTATGTCCTTGATGACTCCCGCATCAAAGATCTGCGTACTGGGGTTGAAACCCGCAACACGCAGGCGGTGCTGGATGGCAGCCTGGATCAATTTATCGAAGCAAGTTTGAAAGCAGGGTTATGAGGAACCAACATGTCTGAACAACACGTACAGGGCGCTGACGCGGTAGCCGACCTTAACAATGAACTGAAAACGCGCCGTGAGAAGCTGGCGAGCCTGCGCGAGCAGGGGATCCCCTTCCCGAACGATTTCCGTCGCGATCATACCTCAGACCAACTGCATGCTGACTTCGACGCGAAAGAAAACGAAGAGCTGGAAGCGCTGAACATTGAGGTATCCGTTGCTGGCCGTATGATGACCCGCCGTATTATGGGTAAAGCATCATTCGTTACGCTGCAGGATGTTGGCGGCCGTATTCAGCTGTACGTTGCTCGCGACGATCTGCCGGAAGGCGTCTACAACGAGCAGTTCAAAAAATGGGATCTGGGCGATATCCTCGGCGCGAAAGGTAAGTTGTTCAAGACCAAGACCGGTGAGCTGTCTATCCACTGCACCGAGCTGCGTCTGCTGACGAAAGCGTTGCGCCCATTGCCGGATAAATTCCACGGTCTGCAGGATCAGGAAGCGCGCTATCGTCAACGCTACCTGGACCTCATCTCTAACGATGAATCCCGCAATACCTTTAAAGTGCGTTCACAGATTATGGCTGGTATCCGCCAGTTCATGGTTGGTCGTGGCTTTATGGAAGTAGAAACCCCGATGATGCAGGTGATCCCTGGCGGGGCGGCAGCGCGTCCGTTTATCACCCATCATAACGCGCTGGATCTGGACATGTACCTGCGTATCGCGCCGGAACTGTACCTCAAGCGCCTGGTGGTTGGCGGCTTCGAACGCGTATTCGAAATTAACCGTAACTTCCGTAACGAAGGCATCTCTGTTCGCCATAATCCAGAGTTCACTATGATGGAACTCTACATGGCTTATGCGGACTACAAAGATCTGATCGAACTGACCGAATCGCTGTTCCGTACGCTGGCGCAGAACGTTCTGGGAACGACTGAAGTGCCTTACGGCGAAGAAGTCTTTGACTTTGGTAAGCCGTTCGAAAAACTGACGATGCGCGAAGCGATTCAGAAATACCGTCCGGAAACCAACATGGCCGATCTGGATAACTTCGATTCTGCAAAAGCGATTGCGGAATCTATCGGCATCAAAGTTGAGAAGAGCTGGGGTCTGGGCCGTATCGTGACCGAAATCTTTGAAGAAGTTGCAGAAGCGCACCTGATTCAACCGACCTTCATTACCGAGTACCCGGCAGAAGTTTCTCCGCTGGCGCGTCGTAATGATGAAAATCCGGAAATCACCGATCGCTTCGAATTCTTCATTGGCGGACGTGAAATCGGTAACGGCTTCAGCGAGCTGAACGATGCAGAAGATCAGGCGCAGCGTTTCCAGGATCAGGTTAACGCCAAAGATGCAGGTGACGACGAAGCGATGTTCTACGACGAAGACTATGTTACCGCTCTGGAACACGGTCTGCCGCCGACTGCGGGCCTGGGCATTGGTATCGACCGTATGGTTATGCTGTTCACAAACAGCCATACTATCCGCGACGTAATCCTGTTCCCGGCAATGCGCCCGGTTAAGTAAGATGTGAAATGCCGGATGGCGGCTGATGCCTTATCAGGCCTACGATGCGTTATGTAGGCTTGATGGGCGTAGCCCCGTCAGGCAATCAATTCCCGTTGGCAAACTTGCGCAGTAACTCTCGCGCCTTAACATCTGAAACCTGCATTACCATCCACGGGCTAAAAGCCCACGGCATCGCGTCAATCCCGCTTAAAACATCCTCAAGATTGCTCCACTGGGAATCTATCACTTCATCTGGGTTTAGCTGTAGCTCACTGACGATATGTGCGGCATAAACCGGGCATACTTCGTTTTCCACTATTCCACTCGGATCCGTGGCGCAATAACGAAAATCAGTATACACGGGGCTGAGCGAGTCGATGTCTGCACCCAGCTCGAAGCAAGCCCGGCGGTTAATAGCGGCTTCGGTGGTTTCACCCAACTGCGGGTGACCGCAGACAGAGTTGGTCCAGACGCCTGGCCAGGCTTTTTTGTGCAGCGAACGGCGGGTGACCAGCAGTTGACCCTGCTCGTTAAATATCCAGCATGAGAAAGCAGAGTGCAGGGGGGTTGTGGCGGTATGCGCCGCATATTTTTCCAGTGTTCCACAGGGCTGGCCCTGCTCATTCAATAAAATGACATGTTCCTGTCGCATAGCGTCCACCATCAATCTTAAGCATTCACATTATATGCTCTATTAAGTCAGAATGATTAACAGAGGGTGTGAAATGCCAGAGTCGACGCTTCGTTGCGCGATATGATTTGGCATCCGGTTTCTGGCTGCTATGATAAAGCGTCTGAAAATGTTGCGAGGTATTGTTTTGAGTGCAGGACGCCTGAAGAAAAATGGCCTGAGTATCGCGATGCTGCTGTGTGTCGGTCTGCTGTTAGCAGGCTGTTCCGGGAGCAAGTCGTCTGATACAGGAAGTTATTCCGGCTCCGTGTATACCGTGAAGCGGGGAGATACGCTATACCGTATTTCGCGCGCCACCGGGACCAGCGTAAAAGAACTTGCACGCCTGAATAATATTTCGCCGCCCTATACCATTGAAGTGGGGCAAAAGCTGAAGGTCAGCGGCGGCGCGAAAACCAGTTCAGGCTCTGGCAAAACAACGACGAAATCCTCAACCAAAACGGCAGCGGTCAGACCATCTTCGTCCGTACCGCAATCCTCCTGGCCTCCGGTAGGGCAGCGCTGCTGGCAGTGGCCTGCCAGCGGTAAAGTGATTCTGCCTTATTCAACCGCGGACGGCGGCAATAAAGGCATTGATATCTCAGCAGCGCGTGGTACGCCGATTTATGCCGCCGGAGCCGGGAAGGTGGTTTATGTCGGTAATCAGCTACGGGGTTACGGTAATCTCATTATGATTAAGCACAGTGAGGACTACATCACTGCGTATGCGCATAATGACACCATGTTGGTGAACAACGGTCAAAACGTGAAAGCCGGGCAGAAGATCGCGACGATGGGCAGCTCGGATGCGACCACGGTGCGGTTGCATTTCCAGATCCGCTATCGGGCGACGGCTATCGATCCGCTGCGTTATTTGCCACCGCAGGGCAGTAAGCCAAAATGCTGACGGTGAATTAATCGCCAGTCAGTCAGTTAGTCCCTTGCCAAGAAGAGCGTAAGGTTTATAATCCCTTACGCACTCCAATGCGGGCGTAGTTCAATGGTAGAACGAGAGCTTCCCAAGCTCTATACGAGGGTTCGATTCCCTTCGCCCGCTCCATTTTCAACTCTCCAGAACTCCACTAAATTAAACTACCTCATGATTTAACTGGTTTTTTTGGCATTTTCTTGTCAACTGAACTCTACTTGGCTTACCCCAAATCAATAGCCTGTGTTGCATAGAAATGTGTATAGGCTCTCCTATACACTCTGGAACTATACACATAGCGAAATTTCAGAGGAGAAAACTATACATATGCCTCTTACTGACCTTGAGATCCGCCGCGCGAAGCCTGCGGAAAAAACGTATACCAAAGCCGATGGCAACGGTCTGTCTCTACAAATTGAGCCCAACGGTTCAAAGGGATGGCGATTCCGTTACCGCTTCGAAGGTAAAGCTAAAATGCTTTCTTTAGGGACATACCCGAAGGTTTCCTTATCCGAAGCGCGTAGACGGCGAGATGAGGCTCATGATCTGCTGGCTACGGGTATCAATCCCAGTGATTCGCGTAAAGAGAAGAAACTGGCTCAGCAGGACAGGCTGGGGAATACCTTTGAGGCGATTGCCCGTGAGTGGTATCAGCGGCGTTACGATCTTTGGGCCGAGTCGTACCGCACTGAAATGATCGCTACTTTTGAGAAGGATGTCTTTCCTCATATCGGTCATCGTCCAATAGATTCGATTACGCCTATGGAGCTGATGGCAGTTTTGACCCGCCTTGAGAAACGAGGTGCAACGGAGAAAATGCGCAAAGTACGTCAGCGCTGTGGTGAGGTATGGAAATATGCAATCGCAACAGGGCGTGCTCTATCTAACCCTGCGCCAGATCTTGCCAGCGTGATGATGCCCCATAAGAAAGAACATTATGCGCACCTGGAAGTTTCGGAGTTATCAGACTTCTTTACCGTGTTGCAGGCGTACACGGGAAATATACTCGTTAAGCTGGCTATGAGGCTTCTGATACTGACGGGGACTCGTCCCGGTGAGCTACGTAAAGCGGAATGGTCAGAGTTCGACTTTGAAAATAACCTCTGGAGCATTCCTGAAGAGCGAATGAAAATGCGACGACCACACCTCGTTCCGCTATCCCGACAGGCGCTGGCTATTCTGGAAGAACTGAAAACGATGACGAGTGGTTATCAATACGTTTTTCCCGGTAGGCTTGAGAAGGTTAAGCCAATCAGCGATATGTCTCTTAACGTGCTAATTCGTCGTGTCGGTTACGGTGGCAGGGCTACCGGGCATGGTTTCCGCCACACGATGAGTACCATTTTGCATGAGCAGGGCTTTAATTCAGCATGGATTGAGCTACAGCTTGCCCATGTGGATAAGAACAGCATTCGCGGCACTTACAACCATGCGCAGTATCTGGATGGCAGGAGAGAGATGATGCAGTGGTATGCGGATTATCTAGACTCACTGAAAGCTTCGTAAGTAAAGCTGTAATCAAATAGTAAAGGCATCTGTCCATTAACGTTCGGGTGCCTTTTTGTTTTTTAACAACCGAAAATCAGGAGATTTTATCAATGACTACAACATGTCCTATATGTGGTTCTGAGCGCGTCAGCGAACGTAACATTGGGAGGAAGGCAGGAAGTATCGCTGGAGGTGTGGCAGGAGCACTTAGCGGCGCAGGTACGGGGGCTACAATTGGCTCTGTCGTGCCGGTAGTAGGGACAGCGGCCGGGGCAGTTATTGGTGCTGTGCTAGGGAGATTTGTGGCTGGTGCAACTGCGGGAGCGGTTACCGGCTCAGCCCTTGATGGACTCCTGTTTGACAGATATGAGTGCGACGATTGTGGTCATACCTTTGACTAGAAGGTTATGCTAAATGTCATATATTTATGATTTTAATGAATAAAAAATATCCACTACTTGCCTCATCAATTTTAATACACCACATCCCCCGCATAAACTGATCTACAAAAACGATCGATATCATTGCAATGATAGTTATAAGCTATTAAATATAAGTAATTGATCGTTTTTATCGATAGATTTTGCAGATCAATTATTGAAATTCGATCGGTAATAACAATTTTACCTGCACTCATAACCTCCCTATCTTAGAGAGGATTTAATTAGAATCAGGCCAGGATTCTTACCGGGTGACAATAAGGAGATGCACCATGTGCCTATAGCAAGGATGTTTCAATGCGGCAGGTATAAGTCTGCCCATCCATTCAACATGCTTACCGGACAAAGTGACGGTTTTAAACCACCACTTCAATCATTTATTGCTATTTTTCAAGGAGCCAACGATGGCATTTATTCTTTTACTTTTGTGGATCGGAGCATCGATAGTTATTGGTAAATTGGCTCAGGCCAGTGGCCGTTCGTTCTTCATATGGTTTGTTATCAGTATGCTTATAGACCCCATATTTGGTGCTATTCTTTTTGCTGTAGTCGTGAGGTCAAAATGAAACCAGAAAGAATTAAGAGGCTTTTTAAAGCCTATCTTGGCATTGGTTTTTTATTCATGTTACTTGTTTGTATAGGGATTGTTTTTTTGTTATGTCAATAAGGGAAATGATTACGTATTTTAATAATTATTTTATATCTACCGCCATACTCCCCTCCTGTTCAATACTCTTGAAGTATACCAGTTTAACGTTCTCTGTAATATTTCGGCTATTATGTAAAGATAAGGAATTATCATGATAAACTATTATGAATATCTTGAGCTGGATATGAATGCCAGCGTTGATGAATTAAACCATGCGATACAAAAAGTAAGTGAGCGTGATGATGCAGATTTAAAATTCATCCGTGAAATGAAATCCATTTTGTTAAACGATGAAGCCAGGTCACTGTATAATAATAAATTGATTTCTTTTATTGTTGGCGATCGTAAAAAGTCTGATTTGGTAAGCGCTGAGAGTATCCGTAAATTATTAAACATAGACAACTCGTCGTTACATGAAAAATATATCTGGATTGCAACGGGATTGTTTCTTATCGGCGTTTTATCCGCATGTTTGTTTAGTTTAGCTGTCAACTATACGGTTAATCTGTTCGTTATGATTGCCCTGATTATCTTGTTCTATATGGACTGGAAGCTACTGGATAAACATGGTAAGGCAAGTTTTTCAAAATGGTGGATTCTTTTTTCGCCAGTTTATATTGCTAAACGTTGTAAAGCCGTTGGTCAGGGGAAAATGCTGTTGCTGGTCTGGCTTGGGATATGGGTTGTATATGGCATCGGGAACTTTGCATTCAACAGTAGCAAAACAATGCTGGAGCGCTCAGCATGTGAGGTGGTAACGGATATCTATCATAAGCAACTACGCCAGTACTCACAGCAATGTGAGAACGTAACGTTAACTGAAAGTGAAGGAAAACGGCACTATGGATTTGCTCAGATTAGTGATGGGACAACTAAAGATATTACCGTGACAGAACAATCAGATGGTAAGATTGTTGTATATATTGAATAGGCATTTTTGAGGCAAAGCACTTACCTTTGGGGTAAGTGCTTCTTATATATATTTTTTTATTTTTAGAGGAGGTTTGTATGAAATTTTTAAAGAAACTGAAATATGTAATCACTCTGGGGGTAATAACCGCCTCCTGTTCAGTAATGGCATCACCTTATGGAGATTCAGATGTTCTGTTCGGGTGTATCATAAAAGGTAAAACCACTAAAGAAGTGGCTGTGTTGAGGAATAATAATGAGGTCACTTATTTATTCGGTAAATCGGATATTAACGGAGGGGGTGGGGTGATTCCTGAAATCACTTTGGTAAAAAATGTGAGCCAGTTAAGTCAGGCCTGGAATTACAGTAGGGCTGAGGGCGTGTCGATACATACATTGAACATACCAGAAAACGAGTATACTTACTCTGTTTCCTATATCGATGATGGGAAAAATACTGATGGGGAAATAACTGTTTTAAAACAGGGGAAAGAAATCAGTACGATAAAATGCGATGATGTCTGGGAACAACATCTGGGTGACAGCAATATGATGCATGGTATCCCCGACGAATCAGAGTGATGTATCTGATACGTACTGTACCAGTTCACACTCCACCAGCCTGAAAGTTTTCGGGGAGGGCGAGTGGAAAGTCAAACAACACGGCAAAGAGCGCCGTCGTATCAGGCGAAAACTGCATCTGACCGTTGATGTGAACACGCATCAAATTATCCGCCCCCCCCGTCGACCTGTCGCTGAACAATGTGACAGATGCAGAAGCTTTCCCGGGTCTTATCAGGCAGACCCACAGAAAAATCAGATCAGCCGGAAGGACTGGCCAGGTAGCAGAGGCTCTGGTCATGGCGCACGCGTTGAGCAAAATGACGAAGACGGGTATGCCAGAAAGCGTGCGTATTGCCTGAGAACCTGACCAGCCACAGAGACGCTCGCCCCGAGTCTGAGTTAATCATTAAGCCGATTGCCCAGACAATATTTTCCAAAAGGAACTGGCTTATGTCCATTTTGATACAACTGAGGCGCTGATCTTCAATGTGACCAGCAGTATGGTGGCAAAAGCCATATCAGCCCTTTCTCTTTAGCATCAACCGATGTTTCGTATCCTTGCATAAATATCTCCTAAAAAATTGAGGCGACAACTATGCTGATACAGGGGACGAATAGCTGATCGACGTTCCACGCGAAAACATGATCGATCAGAGCAGAATACGCACTTGCACAAACAGAACTGCCAGAAAAAATAACGACAGCCCTTGTGTGGCGCGGCATTGAAGGGGATTAAGGGGTTTTGCACTGATTCAAAAAAATGCGAAAAAATGATAAATTTTGATTTAATTTTGCATTAAAGTGAGAGGGGGTTGATCGTTTTTAAAAGGATTTTAAATATTTATGAGTGCAATAAAATAAATTAATAAAAATCATAAAGTTACATATTTAAAAGGAAAATGGACGCTTTTCATGTGATGCTTATCGCTGCTAAATATTCAGACCTTTTCCTGTTGGAATAAAAGGAACATTAATTCCGATAGTTCCTCTTGGAGCCTTTTCGGTAACTTTATGAAAATGATCTTGTTTTTTTGATTACAAGCTGATAAAGGACGCATCAAATAGGAACGGACAAAGCGACATATTAGCTAAAAAAACTGCTACGCAAACTGGTTTATGATTGCATTCGAGTTGTATAGAGGAACCCGGATGAAAGGAAATTGCCTTTCATCTTCACCCGACATCCCGTAACATATTGTAAAAATTGATTTTTCATATTGGCATCAATGACGTATTCAGGTTAAACATGGATGAACTGACCGTTCACCTTTATGTGATTCGCTTTCAGGTTGAAAGGCCTGTATCTGAACATTTGACACGTTTGATTCTGCTTTTTCATATTCGGCTTAAGTGCTTGTTTTTAGGTAAAACAATCGCAAACACAATTCAAATAATGAAAAATAACCCCGAAAACGAGTCAATTAAGGTTGTTTTCAGGTTTGTGGCGTAGATATCAGGCCTGGTGCCAGTCGCAGAAACGCTCCATGCGCCAGCAACATCTCGCCGGTGAAAAATGTTTTATCGACTACTGCGGGCCCACAGTGCCGGTTATCTCACCGGAGACGGGTGAATGCTGGCAGTGGCAACAGGCCAGCGTTTTCACTTACCCCTGTATCCACTGCGCGGTACAAATATTTCCACTGGCCTCTGACCCAGATGTAGGTTTCATCCATTCGCCAACGATACCCTGTGGGGCGTTTATTCTGGCGAAACGCTTTCTCCAGTAACGGCACCAAACAAATAACCCAACGATGAAGCATGGAATGGTCAACGACAATCCCCCTCTCAGACATTATCTCTTCCAGATTTCGCAGGCTGAGTGAGTAAGCTAGGTACCAGCGTACACATTTAGCAATAATACCGACGGGATAATGCAGGCGTTTGAAGGCTTTTCGGATTAAAGGTATGGGAATATAATGTAAAAAAAACAGTATATTACCTGAGCTAGCGCTTAATGCGACAGAACCGTTTTGAATGGCGAGGCGAGTCATTATGCAGACGCTAGTCGCCTGCCGTCACAACACATTGTGAACGTTGATTAGTGAATATTGATTAACCATCAGCGTGGAGAAACCGCCGCCCTTAGTGGTTCTTATTACGGGCGGCGCAGGTGTTAACCGACATGTTTATTGATTGACGGCGATAATATTGTGCTCTGGGCCATAGGGGAAATGGGTGATGTTCTCTGCGGCTGATTCGTTGACAACCAAGATATCGTGTTCACGATAACCGCCGTGTCCCGGCATGCTCTCTGGCAGCATGATCATCGGCTCCATTGAGACAACCATTCCCGGTGCTAAAACAGTTTCAATATCCTCGCGTAATTCTAAACCGGCTTCGCGGCCATAATAGTGGCTCAGTACGCCGAAGGAGTGGCCATAGCCAAAAGTCCGATACTGCAGCAGGTCATGCTCGCGATAAATCTCATTGAGCGAGGCGGCGATATCGCAACAACGGGCGCCTGGGCGGATAAGTTCCTGACCACGGCGGTGTACTTCGCAGTTGATCTCCCAGTGACGCAATTGCTCATCGCTGGGCTGACCGAGGAACAGTGTTCGCTCCAGCGCGGTATAGTAGCCGGCAATCATCGGAAAACAGTTCAGCGATAAAATATCTCCTTGCTTCAGGCGACGGGTAGTCACCGGATGGTGGGCGCCGTCGGTATTCAGGCCAGACTGAAACCACGTCCAGGTATCGCGTAATTCAATATGTGGCAGGCGTTTCGCTATTTCCCGGGTCATCGCCGAGGTGGCCGCCAGGGCAACTTCATACTCCGGAACGTCCTCGGCAATCGCTGCGACGCATGCTGCGCCGCCGAGGTCGGCGACCTGAGCACCAATTTTAATCAGTGCAATCTCTTCTGCGGACTTAATCATCCGCATCCGCATCGTCGCCGGGGCAATATCCATAAACTCTGCCTGGGATAAGTAATGGCAAAATTTAGCGCGCTGTTCGATTGTCACATGATCGCCTTCAAGGGCAATCCTCCGGCTATCTTCAGGAACCACTTTACACACTGCCCGGTAATAATTATCACGCTGCCAGTCTGTGTAAACAATATTTGCACCGTAGCTACGGCGCCATCCCTGACCTCCGTCAATATTGGTGGTAATTAAAAATGACTGGCTCGGCGTCACCACCAGGGCATACTGGCGGCCAAAACTACAATATAAAAAGTCGCCGTAGTAATTAATATTATGAATCGAGGTTAAAATAACTGCATCAATACTGTCTGCTTCCATGATGGCGCGTAATCCCGATAGTCGGCGCTGCATTTCATGGGTGCTGAAGGTTCCCTTAACTTTTTGTCCATTAGCTAATTCAATAATATCTGGCATGCTCATAATAAACTCCGTCGTTGATAATGGCGTGTTGCCATCATCTGGAAAACGATATCTTGCGACAAACGGAGATTATTAATTTGCCGTCATTAGCCGGACTTATGCAGCGTATATTCGCCGAGAATTTGCGTTCGCTCTGCAATATGATGTGCGGTTTCTTCTGTCAGCCAGTTAATCAACGCCTGAACGCGTGGCCGTTTCTCATTATTACGTGGGCTGGTTAACCACACCTGCCCGTCTTCGACGATATCGGTAAAAGGGCGAATCAGTGCGCCATTGCTCACTTCCGTCGCACACAAAGAGTGACGGCTTAAGGCGATTCCTTGGCCGGCGCAGGCGGCCTGGAGCACGAGGTCGGCGCGGGAAAAGCCGGTTCCTGCCTCGACATTCAGGTCATACAGCCCGAGGCGGGCAAAATAGGAGCGCCAATGGGTGCTATAGGCATTTTGCGGCATGGAATCATGCAGTAAGCGCAAACCACAGAGTTCGCTGTAACTGTGTAGATGCCGGGTTTTCAACAAATCCGGGCTGATCACGGGATAGATCACATCGTTGAACAGATGCCGTTGAATTAGATTTTTATCATCAACCCAAAAAGGGGTAATGGCGATATCGACCGCGTCAGATTTAAAATTGGCGGGCGTCATATCGGCATCAATTTCCAGGCTGATAGGGTACTGCTCATAAAACTGATGCAATCGGGGAAGCAGCCATTTGGTGGCAAAGGACGGCATAACCCGAATCTTTATGGTGCCCTCAAGGGTTTCTTCACCGGTTTGGTGCAACGTAGTTTCGAGGATGGCAAAGGCCTGGCGCACCCCGATAAACAGCTGTTCACCCTGCGGAGTTAAGCGTAGCCCTGCGGGCGTGCGGTGAAAGACCAGGTAGCCAAGCTGTTGCTCAAGCGATTGAATTTTCTGGCTTACTGCACTCTGAGTAAGAAAAAGATCCTGTGCGGCACGGGTAAAACTGAGATTACGCGCTGCGGCATCAAAGTAGCGCAAACCGTCGAGGGACGGCAAACCTGGTTTACGTTGCATCATCGGTTTCCCTGTTGCTAAATAACCTGCAATAAGCACTATTCATGCCAAAAGCATCATTAGCCGTGCTAATAGTTATCAGTTAGAAACCACCGTTTGTCGCCGCTAAACGAATGAATAAATATTATCAGCGTCATTCAAACTCGCGGAGAAACTCTGATGAAAAATAAACTGTGGCTGTTACTTTCAATGTCTGTCTTACAACTTTCGCCATTATTGATATCTACGGCCCAGGCTGATTTACTGGATGATATTAAGCAAAAAAAAGAAATAGTGATTGCCACCGAAGCACGCTATGCCCCTTTTGAAATGCTTGAAGATGGCAAAATAGTCGGTCTGGGAAAAGATATTCTCACGGAAGTGATGAAAGGATTACCCGGGGTGAAAGTGGTTCAGCTGGATATTCCATTTCAGGGGGTTTTACCCGGTCTGGAAAGCAAGCGATTCGATTTTGTGGCAACTTCTTTAACCATCACCCGCGATCGTGAAGCAAAATTCGCCTTTACCGCTCCCTTTTCTGACGCCAGCGTGGCCATTCTGAAACGCAAAGGGGATAGCCGCATTAATAGCGCCAAAGATCTCCAGGGCATGATTGTCGCCAGCCAGGCCGGGGCGCCGCAAATTGCGGTGCTAAAAGAATATGAAGCATCGGTACTTAAACCCACCACCGGTCACGGCGTTAAAGAAATAAAAGCCTTTATTGATTATAACGAAGCCTACGCGGCATTAGCGGCGCACCGTGTTGATGCGGTTGTACAATCGTTGCCGAACCTCGCGCCGTTGGTGAAGACCCGTGGTGATACGTTTGAAATTGTACGCCCGCCGTTTGGCCCGGCGACCTGGTATGCATGGGCCGGAAGAAAGGATGCGGATAGCGCCTCACTGGTCAAATTTATCAGCGACGGCATTGTGCAGTTGAATAAATCGGGAAAACTGGCGCAGCTACAAACGAAGTGGCTGGGTTTTTCTATGGCCGTTCCTGAGCAAGTGCCGACCCCGGCAAATTAATTTGATGGATACTGGAGGGCAATATGTTTGATATTTCAGTGGTGTTTCCCTATTTCCCTCAGCTATTAATCGGCGTGCTCAGTACTCTGGCGGTATCGCTGAGCGCGATTGTCATAGGATTGATTCTCGGTTGGTTAATTTGTCTGGGGCTAAACTCTCCGAGACGCCTCGTGCACTGTTTTTGCAAAACCTATGTCAGTTTTTATCGTGGCACACCGCTACTGGTTCAGTTGATATTAATATTTTATGCTTTGCCCGCCGTAGGGATCACCCTTTCACCATGGCTGGCAGCGGTTGTGGCTCTCTCATTAAATACCGCTGCCTTTCAAGGAGAGATTCTTCGGGCCGGCTTTAAAATGTTGCCCAAAGGCCAACTGGAGGCGGCACGAGATTTTGGTTTTTCAGCGGCGCAAACGCTGTTTTATATTCAGATGCCGCAGGTGTTGCGCACCATGATGCCGGCTTTGATTAATGAAACCATCGATATTATCAAAAATTCGGCATTGGTCTCGGTGGTGGCGGTCCATGAGTTGATGAGAGTTACTCAAACGCTGGCCTCAACCACCTATCGGCCGCTGGAGTTTTATACGGCATGCGGGCTCCTTTATTTTCTGACCTCGTGGGGGCTGAGTATTGTTGGCGCCAGGTTAGAGAAAAACCGCTCATCTTCGGCTCAAAGGGTATTAGCACAATGAATGTTGAAATACTTTTTACCTATAAAGATGCCATTGCCGCCGGTATTTTAATGACCCTAAAAATGAGTCTCGGCGGCATCCTGCTGGGGCTGGCGATCGGGCTGTGTTTTTTTCTTCTCGAAAGACAAAAACCGGCGTTATTTAATGTGATATATCATGCATGGATTAATGTGTTTCGCGGCACGCCGTTACTGGTGCAGCTCTTTTTAGTCTTTTATGGTGGTCCCTATATTGGTATTAATCTCGAGGCGCAACAGGTCGGGGTACTGTGCCTGGGATGTTATGGTTCCGCTTATTTTGCGGAAATATTCCGTGCGGGCCGTAATGCTGTCTCTGGCGGGCAAGTTGAAGCGGCGGCAGACCTGGGGTTAAGTCCATGGAAAATATTTACTTTCATTGTCTGGCCGCAAATGCTCGCGAGAATTATTCAGCCATTGATTGGTCAGAGCGTTATTCTGGTAAAAGAGTCGTCGGTGCTATCCATTATTACGGTCGGTGAACTTACCAATACCGCCATGACCATTGCCAACCAGACCTATGCGATGGTTGAAATCTACGTCTTAATGGCCATTGTCTATTGGGGGATCGCGGTCGGTATCTCCCGTTTGGGTAACAAAATGGAGCGCCATTATTCTTATTCTCAATTAAGCCGAGGTTAATACTATGCGTGATTACGCCATTGAGATTAACAATCTCAATAAACATTATGGCGAAAACCATGTTTTACGTGGTATCGATGTCAGCATTACTCCCGGAGAAGTCATTTGCGTGATTGGCGGCTCAGGGTCGGGTAAATCTACGCTGTTACGCTGTATTAACTTTTTGGAGGATTATAGCTCCGGCGGCATTGTGGTGAATGGCGAGTGCGTCGGCTATGAATCTCTCGGCGGCGAAAAACGCCGGCGTTTAAGCGACAAGGAAAATCGTCAGGCGTTACGCGACGTCTGTATGGTCTTTCAGCAGTTTAATCTGTGGCCGCATATGACGGTACTCGATAACGTAGCCACGCCGTTGCGGCGGGTTAAAAAGGTCTCCCGTGAAGCAGCCTACGCCGAAGCGAAAACGCAACTGGCACGGGTTGGTCTGGCAGACAAAGCCGATAGCTGGCCCGCGATGTTATCCGGTGGTCAGCAGCAGCGCGTTGCCATCGCCCGGGCATTGACCATGAAACCCGCCATTATGCTGTTCGATGAACCGACTTCAGCGCTTGATCCGGAGCTGGTCGGGGAGGTGCTAAAGGTCATCCGCAATCTTGCCGATGATGGTATGACCATGATGATTGTGACCCATGAGATGGGGTTTGCCGCTAAAGTCTCCGATCGGGTGCTGTTTCTTGCCGATGGCTGCATTGAAGAGCAGGGACCGCCAGCGCAACTGTTCCATCAGCCAAAAAGCCCGCGGCTGCAGTATTTTTTGTCGTCGTGGAGTGAACGCCAGTCGGGGGCGAGATTGCCTGAAACGGCGTTGCAGGAGTCAGCATGAAGCAGGGGATTGCTTGCGGCGCACTGGCAGGTGCATGCTGGGGATTCATTTTCCTGCCACCGATGTTGTTACCCGAGATCTCACCGCTGCTGCTAACCTGCGGACGTTTTGCAACCTACGGCGTACTGGCGGCAATTTTACTTATTCCGCAATGGCGCAGCATTGCCCGCGTCTGGCATCATCGCGATCTGCTGACGCTGATCCGTCTTTCACTACTGAGCAATGTGCTTTATTTTCTGCTGGTCGCGGCGGCCGTACAGCAGGTTGGCATCGCTGCGACCTCGTTAGTGATTGGCTTGATACCGGTGATGGTTCCGTTGCTTAGCCGCAGAGACCAGCATGCGCCGCCATTCCGGCAATTAATGCTGCCAATGGCGGCGATCGTCGCCGGAGTGGTGCTGATTAATCTGCATGCGCAACTGTCGTCCGCACACCCAATAACGGGTGGGAAACAGCCGATGCTGGGGATGCTTTGCGCCTTCGCCGCATTGCTGTGCTGGAGCCGTTACGCAGTCGAGAACTCCCGTAGTCTGAAAACGCTCCCTTGCAACAACAACCAGTGGTCGCTGCTGATTGGCTTGTGTACCGGAAGCCTCTCGCTATTGCTGTGGCTCATCGTCAGTATTTGTGGGTTTTCCAGTGTTGATTTATCGTTACCGGAGGATGTCCAAACGATCTTTTGGGCGATGAACGTGGTGCTGGCCGTGTTTTCTTCGTGGCTGGGGTATATGGCGTGGAATCTCTGTTCCCGGCGCCTTCCGGTATCGTTGACGGGCCAAATGGTGGTTTTCGAAACCCTTTTCGCGCTGTTATACGGTTTTATTTATCTCAGGCGTGTCCCGGATCTGCTGGAAAGTGCCGCTATCCTGCTGTTACTGGGCGGGGTTCTGGCCGCGGTGCATTGCCATCATCACTGCCGTTGCGTTCAGGCGACGGTATAGAACACCGTCGTCGGTTAATATGATAATGAATCGTGACATTATTCGTAGGGTAAGATAATTACTGGGTGAGCACAGGTTCAGATAATCATATATTTATCATTTGCTAAATTTACCCGCTGGTATAAAGCAGAGGCATGGCTAACAAAACCAAAAAACAGGTTTTATATAGCTTTCGTTGTCGTTATAGCGAAGATGAATATGAGCGTTCTATAAGCAAAATTATTATGTGTGCCTTGCAAGGCACACACAATAATGCCGCAGAGCGGGCCATTAGAGCCGTCGCGGTTGGCAGAAAAAACTCTTATGACCTTTGTCAAATATTTCGGCCATACTTGTCCTGCACAGCCTGATTTTTCGTAACGTTCCGGTGAACTCATATTGACAGGTCCTGTGAAGCCGATCGCAGATTTCTCCGGGGAACGTTCGTCAGGTGGTGAAGTGCTGAGTTCAGCTGTTTCGCGATTGTGGCGCAGGAACTGAGTCAGTTGTATTGTGGCTCTAAAGCTACGTGGGACGCGGGTTGTTGCTGTTTACGTTGTCAGGGGCGCAAGTCCTTAGTGCGGATATCGGGCGCTTCCTGTCAGGCTCCTTCGCCCCCGAAGGCGAACCCCGGCAGCGGCAGCAACGCGTCCAGCTCCTCTTCCGGCCAGCCCGGTAGCCGTTGCAGCACATCCGTCAGCCAGGCATGGGGATCAAGACCGTTCATCTTCGCAGTTTCCAGCAGACTCATTATTTTCGCTGCACGCTCACCCGCCGCAGCCGAACCTGCGAAGAGCCAGTTTGAACGTCCCATGACCACCGGTCGTATCGCCCTCTCACAACGATTGTTGTCCAGCGGCAACGCGCCATCCTCCAGGAAGCGGCTGAGCGTCACCCGTCGTTTGAGTGCATACGTGATTGCTTTACCCAGCGCGGAGCTCTCCGGGCACGCATCCTTCTGCTGCTCAAGCCACTGCCACAGTTTTTCCAGCACGGGTCGCGCATAACGCTGCCGCCACTGGCGGATCTTTTCCACTGGCCGGTGTCGGATCTTCTTTTCCAGCCGGTATAGCCCGGCTATCTGCCGGACCGCCATCGCCGCCCGCGGATCCTTGTTAGCTTTATAAAGGTCGGCGAAGTTTCTGCGGGCATGTGCCCGGCAACCTGTCAGCATGAGCCCTTTGTTCTGCCCGACCAGGGTTTCATACGCCGGATACCCGTCAACTACCAGGTTTCCGGCCCAGCCTTTCAGGTATTCCGCCGCGTACTTGCTGCTCCGCCCTGGTTGACTGTCGAAGCAGACGACAGACGGACCACTTTTTTCACCGCTGACGTAAGTCCACAGATAGCCGGAACGGGCTTTACCGCCTTTTTTCGTGTCCAGGATTTGCAAAGGCGTTTCATCGGCATGAAGCACATCACAAGTCAGCAGTATCCGGTGCAGTGATTCCGCCAGTGGCGTCAGCACCGCCCCCGCACGGCCGACCATATCTGCCATCGTGCTGACGGGCAGATGGATATCTGAACGGGCCAGAACCGGCTGCTGGCGGTACAGGGGCATATGGTCGCAGTGTTTGCTGATCACCAGCTGGGCGATGAGTGACGGCTCTGCCACACCTTTCGGGACAATGTGCGCAGGCATATCACCGCTGACCACCCGCTGGCAGCAGGTGCAGCCATACTGCGGGCGAACGTACCGGTTAACCACGACGCGGGCCGGGATATATTCCAGCTTTTCGCTCACTTCATCGCGGATGTGGCGCAGCGCACCCTGGCAGTCAGGACAGCTTTCGGTTGAGGCCGGTTCGATTGTTTTTATGACCCGCGGAAGATGGGCCGGTAGCGGTTTTCGCGCCGGACGTTCCGGAGCGGCTTTTTCTTCGGCAGGAAGCAGCGTGTCCAGTTGCGCTTCAACAGCCGCGATATCCGCATCCATATCCTCTTCGAACAGGGAGCGCTGCATGCCGGCCAGTGTTTCGCTCTTTTTCCCGAAGCGCTGCTGGCGTGCCAGCTTCAGCGCCTCTTCCAGCAGAAGGATACGTTGCTGTAGAGTGGTATTCTGCTGGCGAAGTTTTTCTTCTTTTTCAGCATTCTCAGACACGGCGTTTTGCACCATGGCAAGCGCCAGAGTACGAAGCTGTTCAATATCGTTTGTGGTGGAGAGAAGGGAGATATCCATGCGGGTAATTATATCGCACCCGGCATGGATAATCATTATTCTTCATAAGGTTATGGTGGTTTTTGATGCGGTTCCGGATGTATCCCGGAAGACCCATTTTGTGAGGTCGTGGCCTTTTACCTGTTGCCAGTCAACACCGCTGACAAGCCAGCTGAACTCATCGGGCGTGAGGGTCCAGGCGGCCTCATTTGCCCGGGGCCAGCGAAAGTGGCCTTTATGCAGACGGCGAACGCACAACCAGACGCCGTGTTTATCCCAGCGCAGCACCTTGATGCGCGAACGGGCTTTATTGGTGAAGACGAAGGCGGCGCCTTCGTGCCACGACGATTTGAGCTCATCCTGGACATACTGCGTCAGCGTGTCGATGCCACGTCGCATATCCACGGGCTTCACGGCGAGGAAGACATTTTCAGGCATCAGCATATTTGAGCGCCCTGAAGACATCGTTCAGCTGTGAAGGATGGCAGCACATGCGTATTCCACCGGGCAGAAAGAGCGTAACGGGTTCATTCACTGCAGGTGAAAAGGATCCAGCAGGTGGTGATGCTTCGGTGATATGAACAGGCAGTACCGCAGGTTCGCTGGCACGTCGTTCAGCCTTTGCGACATCCTGGGGCCATTCACGAAAGGAAGTGAAGGGAATGTCGTGAAGTTCACAGTATTGCTGGCGGGTAAGACCACTGGCCCGCCAGCTGGCAACATGTTGTTTTTTCTGTTCAATGAACCATCGCTGTTTCATCAGCAAGCATCCTTCATCAGTTAAAGATGGCGCTGATATTACCTGCTGAAATAATTATGAAAATATGAGTTCACCGGAACGTTACGGTTCACGCTGAGATGGCAAAGGCGTTCGCGTACCTGCTGAAACAGTGGGATGGGCTGAACGAATACTGCCGCAACGGTCAGGTGGAAATCGACAATAACATCGGTGAAAACGCGCTACGCTCAGTGGCCGTGGGGCGAAAAAATTATCTGTTCTTCGGCTCTGACAACGGTGGAGAGGCTGCGGCGATCATCTACAGTCTGCTCGGCACCTGCAGGCTGAACGGTGTGGAGCCGGAGAACTGGTTGCGTGAGGTGATCGGCAAAATCAACAACTGGCCCTCAAACCGGGTACACGACCTGCTGCCCTGGAACCTCTCTCCTGTAAAATAATCCTTACGCCACGTTCAGGACGGGGCGCTTACCAACGCACAACATCGGTAATATTATGACCGCCAACCGGGTCGCCGTCTCCCTAGTAACTGAGTGTCACTACCACTGTATCCTGATAATCCCCTGGCTTGGGCCAGTTCTGGACGGGAATAGCGCCATACACTACCAGAGACTGAGCGCTGCCCGTTGTGGAGATTTGGGACTGTACTTCGGTAGTGTCATTCCAGACCGTACTGTGGCTGGCATCCTGGTAAAGGCCATAGGGCACACAGATTGGGCCGTTACACATGCGTCGGCTGTTGCCGTCGGGAGTATCTGCGACCAGCTTTATGTCGTCGACAACCACAGCGAGTGGCAGCCCGTACGCATCCGTCATCAGGCTGCTCTTCCTCCCTGTTTCCCGCGGTCCGTGGGGTTTCGGCCTGTTTTTTTTAGCCAGACAGCGGTGATTTGGTCATGCTGCCATCCATCGACAGCCACGACCAGTCAATAGCATCCAACTGCTCACAGGCAAGCAGTCCATTCTGTCAGAAGCGTTCAAATACTCCGGCATCCCGCCACTCCTGGAAGAGGCGGTGGGCTGAGCTTGACGAGCATATTCCTGTAGCATTCAAATCATTCCACTGGCAATCTTTCTGAACATAAAGAAAATGGCATTCATGCCGCACGATTATCAACGCGCTTGCGATGCGTACACAGTGGGGGCTGAATTTTGTGTTCCAAGGTGAGTCGGGCCATTTTCTCCCAGAGTTCATCGCTGATCTGCCACTTGTTGCCCGCCATACTTTGCTCTCAGCAATTTCCATCATTTATTACCTGACAATCCCTTTTGGGATGGGTTCTTAGCATCATTAACACTTTGTTAACTTGAGCTGGTTTAAGTTAATTCAAATTTGATAAAAACATAAGGGTGCATTACCTGTATGGACGCTAACCCGGTAACGTCTTTTGACGAATAATGCATGTTACCGGCTGGCAATATGAGAATATAAATGAAAATTCTGATTAACTGGCCTCCTTTGCGCCAACTAATAAATTACATACAAGAGCGTTTCACCTTTCTGGTTTTGCTCTGCTGGCCAGCGATTATCTGGTTGGTTTGTCGGGTAATTGTATGGCTGACGGATGGCATCATGACGCTACTGGGAAAGCCGTTAGAGCACTCATTCACCGTGTATCTTCAGCTCTGTATGACGCTAAGTACCCTGCTGAAAATCTCGGTCACCTGGGTGCTGCTGCTGTTTATTCTGTTCAGCATGGTAATGGGGTTTACCTGGCTGCTGCGGCGTGTTATGAACCGTAATAAGTAAAAGACCACCTTCTAAGAAGGTGGCTTCTGTAAGTTGATTTTCCCCTGTAACTCCAGACTCACCGACTCTCTTATTTAGGCCTACCGTATCGACAAAGTACCCTCGGGACCAAAAAATGGTTACCCCAAAGCTTCTTTCTTCGATTGTAGAGCCTGATTGCGCCGCATACGCATGATAAAGACGGCGGGTGATGTCATTGTGCAGTAAAAAGTCTTCGCAAAGAAACTGTTTCATAAGATCTCCGGGATTACAGTGCGGCGACGGCCTGACGGGCACCGGCATCAAGTAACCGCTGATACGCACGTTTTACCGCATCAACAAAACCCTGCTGCTTCGTCAGGTGGTCACCGAAAATGGATTCAATCGCCAGCAGCTCATCCGTGCCGCTGACATAACGCATCCAGCCTGCCACACCCAGTGCCAGATGACGATACCAGTTGCAGCACGACTGGGGCGAAATCGAAGTGGAGGTTGCAGGACAGCGATGCAAAGTTAACTTCGCGGTAAATATGCTGGGGTTCTCCCGTCGCTTCCATGTCTTCGCGGCACCAAAACAGGATGCTGAACACACCTATGAGTCGCTGGTCCGCGCCTTCCGGTACTTCGGTGGCAGTGTGAAAACCGTGCTGGTTGATAACCAGAAAGCTGCAGTAATGAAGAATAACAACGGAAAGGTGGTGTTCAACTCCGGGTTCCTGTTGCTGGCCGACCACTATGGCTTCCTGCCACGGGCCTGCCGTCCGCGCAGAGCCAGAACCAAAGGCAAAGTGGAGCGGATGGTGAAATATCTTAAGGAGAACTTCTTCGTCCGGTACAGCAGATTCGACAGCTTCACCCATGTAAACCAGCAACTGGAGCAGTGGATGGCTGATGTTGCTGATAAACGGGAGCTTCGCCAGTTCAGACAAACACCAGAGCAGCGCTTCGCGCTGGAACAGGAGCATCTGCAGCCGTTGCCGGATACGGACTTCGATACCAGCTACTTCGACATCCGCCATGTGTCCTGGGACAGCTATATCAAGGTTGGCGGCAATCGTTACAGTGTTCCCGAGACTCTGTGCGGGCAGCCGGTCTCGATACGGATCATCACTGGATGATGAGTGCTGGTGGCGCCACACCGGCTGTGTTCAGCATTATCTGGTTGGCAAACCGTCCCGGCGCACCATGCCCTTCTATGACAGCAGGTGAGTATGCTAAGTGCCTATGAGGGATTGCTGTGATGCATGAACTTGAAGTACTGCTGAGTCGTCTGAAAATGGAACAGTTTAATGAAAATGCAAGGAACCACGGCGATACTGAAAAACAGCCATCAGTACCAGAAGAGGCAAAGAAAGCTCAAGAAACTCTTCCTGAGAAGTCTGCAGTGCAATCAGCCATGCAGGGCCATGCCAGCCTAAGACTTCTTTCAGAATACCAAGGGAGCGATCAATAATATTAGTCACGATGATAAGTAAAATAAAAGTCACAACAGTGATTGCGTACCCTTCATGTGCTTTTGCCGCCGACCAGACCCTACGCCCGTGGCAGGATAAAATATGTAAACAGGCCAGAACAATCGGCAGCAAAATCACCAGTGCCATAATTTTATCCTGCCAGGGCAGTTCACCGGTCCAGAAACGGAGTTTAAGCATACTCATTCCATTAATCGATTTATGCAAATCAGATTCACGAGCCATCATTGTAAATAATACACAAATGACTGACCACCGGGTCCATTTTCTACCTGCGAATGAAGGGGATAGAGTTATAACTATCAGAGCAATAGCATAAAAATACAATGTCAGACTCTCAATGAACTCTCCTTCCTGAACAAGATGAATCAACGTCTGGACAGGCATAAAACACCACAAAATGAACGTAAAAACTGAAACCAGAACAGTAAATTTAACAGCAATAAACGGGGTGTTAATAAACGACATCATTTCTTCCTGAAAATATTTTATTATACATCTGGATCTGTAAATATTTTTATTAATTTATGCTCAATTTCAATCTGTAGGGTATATACCCGTGATCATTGAAGATGCTTGATTTTCAAGCAAGAGGGGATCATGCCGTTCACCATAAAAATCTTTATCACTGACCAGTAAAAAGCTGAACTTGAACGTCTTCATGGCTCCAGTCGTGATAAGCGCGTTTGCGATCGTATTAAAGCCATTCTTCTGACCTCCGAGGGCTGGAGTTCAGCCATGATTGCTCAGACTTTACTTGCATCAGACGACGGTTGATCGCCATATCAGCGAGTTTCTGAACAAATGGAAGCTGAAGCGTAAGCGCACCGTGAAGGACGTGGGGTAAAAATTAGTTTACAGAGAGAGTTACGTTCCAGGGCAACAGTTCTTTCACGCGGTTGGCAGGCCATGTATTGATGACGCTGACCACGTGCCGCAGCCAGGCCTCCGGCTCAATGCCGTTAAGTTTACAGCTACCGATCAGGCTGTACATCACTGCTGCACTGTCGCCACCACCATCAGAACCGAATAACATATAGTTACGCCGCCCCAGCGCAACCACCCGGAGGGCGTTTTCACACAGATTATTGTCTATCTCCACCCAGCCATTGCGACAGTATTCGTTCAGGGCATCCCATTGTTTCAGCAGGTATGTGAACGCTTTCGCCGTATCTGAGTGACGCGACAGCATGCCCATCTGCTGCTGTATCCAGTCGTACAGTGACTGCATCAACGGCATGTTTCTGGCTTTCCTGGCGGTCAGTCGCTCTTCTGCCGGACTGCCGCGGATCTCCGATTCGATAGCGTACAGAGCCCCGATACGGTTAGGGGTAGTGACCGGGTAACTGCTCTAATGCGCTCAGCAACTGTGTTTCCAGCTCTGTCATCCTGCTCTACTCCCGTACCAGCTTCACCGCGTTCCGCTTCCCGTTGCCCGCCGTCCAGCCCGCTTCGGCTTTCATTCCCTCCGGCAGCGCCGGTGGCAGAGTGGCAGACAAGTCGTTATCCGGCAGGCGAAGGGGCGAGAAGACCTTACAGGAGACAATATGAATCAGGGCAAGGCCTCTGACGTACCAGTTACGGACATGCTGAATTTTTTACGTGGTGGTGTGGGGGCATGCTTTTTGTCTTAGGGAATAAACATAACCACGATGCTACAGGGCTGAAAAAATTTGAAGATGTGAGTTCACTAGGCGTTACTTACGAAGCGTGTTGGCAGACCATTTAACGTGCAATTCGTGATAAAGTCGAAACATTTAAACATGTTGCTAAATGTAAAATATTGGAATATTATTCTTACCTTTATGTATTTTCGCAAAATACAGGACGATTAATCTTGTTTAAAAGCAGATTGTTCCTATTTTTGCTATTGCAATTCCAATCAATAGTCATTTCTTGATAGGCCCCCCCCCTAACAATGAGTGGTTTTCGATTGTTTTAAACGATTTAACATTCTGAATACACTTAGACTATATTCTGTCCAGCAATGGATTCATCGTGCTTCATTCCTGACAAGGAGTAGCATCGCTGAATGTACTTTATAAGCGTATTAATTCATCGAGAGTCTAAATATGAAAATCTCTAAACTGTCTGCTGTATTGGCATTGGCTGTAAGCACTGCTGCAATTTCTTCTTTCTCAGCTCAAGCTACTGACGGGACTATTACTTTCAATGGTAGAGTGACTGACCAAACTTGTACTATATCCACCCCAGGCGGTAAAGATTTCACCGTAACTCTGCCAACTGTTTCTGCCTCTACTCTGGCAGCTCAGAGCGCAACTGCTGGCCGTACTCCGTTCGCGATCAATCTGAGCGACTGCTCTAAAGGCAATGTGGCTACTTATTTCGAGCCGGGCGCTACTGTTGATTTCAATACTGGCCGTCTGAATAACCAAGCGCAGACTGACGCTGCAACTAACGTACAGATTCAGTTGCTGGGCAGCAACAACCAATTCCTGCCAATCCTTGCTGCTGGTACTAATGGCGCGCAGGAGAACTCCCAGTGGGTTACCGTTGCTAACGAAGGTGACTCTGCTGACCTGAACTACTACGCTGAATATTACGCTACCAGCGCTGCCGGCGCCGGTGATGTAACTTCTACCGTCCAGTACACCATTATTTATCAGTAAGTAATATTTCTTTAAGAAATATTCTTATCCCGGTGGGGATGTTATGTCCCCACCGTTTTCCCTTACTGTAGCGATAATATAATGAAGAACTCATTTAAAAAATACAGCCTATTGCTGAGCGCCATGTTGTTCAGCAGCAGCGTTTTTTCCAGTGTCATTATTAACGGTACTCGTATTATTTATCCGGGGAAGCAACGGGAAGTTACCGTCCAATTATCAAATAATGGTGCTTCACCGGCACTTATTCAGTCTTGGATTGATGAAGGCGACGCAAAAACCACACCAGAAAACAGCAAAGCGCCATTTATCATTTCACCGCCAATCAGCCGTGTTGAACCGACTACCGGCCAAGCGCTGCGTGTTTCATTGACCACGGCGAGTTTGCCGCAAGACAAAGAATCCTTGTTCTGGTTGAACGTACTGGAGATCCCGCCAGCACCAACCGGGGCTAACAATAGTGCACCTGAAAACTATTTACAGGTGGCATTCCGTTCCCGCGTAAAACTGTTATATCGGCCTACTGGTCTGCCGGGGGAAGCGAATGATGCACCCGAAAAACTGCAGTGGCGTTTCAGCACTGCGGGCGTCAGCGTGAAAAACCCAACGCCGTACTATGTGTCATTTACCGAGATTAATGCAGTCGTAAATCAAAAACGTGTGCCATTGGCCCCGAACGGTGACATGCTGGCACCTGGGCAGGAAAAAACATTGTCCTTCTCCGGTGACATCACGCGTATTGCTGATATTGCTTACACCACCATTAATGATTTTGGCGGACGCGTGTCCCGTACTAAGAATAAGCAAAAGTAATTCTTGGAACAGAGTTTCAGGCCCAGAACAATTTATTTCAGAGAGCGGGCTTAATTTGGTAAAGGAATGCTTTATATGAAAGAGTTACCTATCTCTGCAGCGATTAAAATGGCGTGGCCCAATTATAAATCGATTCTACTGTTAAGCGGCAGCGCGCTCTGTATGGCGGCCCCTGCAGCGTCTTGGGCGAATGGAGGGGCTGATAGCAAAAAGCCTACGGCACCGGTTGAAGCGACCTTTAACAGTAGCTTCCTGGTTGGGGAAGCGCAAGGTGTGGATCTTTCACGCTTCCGTGATGGTAACCCGATCTTAGCGGGAAAATATTCGCTCGACGTGTATGTGAACGGCGAGTGGAAAGGCAAAAAAAACATCGACTTTAAAAACGTGCCGGGAAAAAACAGCGCTGATACCTGCTTTACCCTACTGTCGTTGGATGAGTTTGGTGTAGACACCGCGACAATGAGCGGGGACCCTGCGGTTAATACCGAGACGTGCAAAACTCTGGCTCAGTGGGTGCCTGAAGCCTATTACCGTTTGGACACCAGTACACTGCGCATGGATATCAGTATCCCCCAAGCGGCGCTGCGGCGCAGCGCTCGCGGCTATGTAGATCCGCGCTTCTGGGATCGTGGCATTACCGCCGGCAGCTTGTTGTATAACTTCAATGCGTTCAATACTCACAGCTCCGCCAACGGCAGCAATTCTGATTCAACTAATGCATACTTAACTTTGAACGCCGGGCTGAACGTGGCTGGTTGGCAACTGCGTCATGACTCCAACGTGAACTGGCGTTCTAACGACAGCACTCATTGGCAAAATACCGCGACTTACGCGCAGCGGGCAATGCCGTCTATCCGCGGCATGCTGACATTGGGTGACAGTTACACCAGCGGTGATTTCTTCAACTCCATAGGTTTTCGCGGTGTTCAGATCGCCACGGATGATCGCATGCTGCCTGATTCCTTGAACGGGTATGCGCCGGTTGTGCGTGGGGTCGCGCAAAGCAATGCTCTGGTGGAAATACGCCAGAATAACCAGCTAATCTATCAAACTACCGTTGCTCCGGGCGAGTTTATCATCAACGATCTCTATCCTACGGGTTACGGCGGCGATCTGAATGTTACCATAAATGAGGCCGATGGCAGCAAACGCCAGTTCAGTGTTCCCTATGCTTCGGTAGCGCAGATGCTTCGTCCAGGCATTCAGCGTTATGCAATAACCGCGGGTCGAGTACGCGATGATAATTTAAGCAAGGAACCCGATATGTTCCAGGCGACTTATCAGCGCGGTTTTACCAACATTATTACGGGATACACAGGTGGGATCGTCAGTGATGGCTATGGCGCAGTGCTGGTGGGCAGCGCGGTTGCGACACCGATCGGCGCATTTGCGTTCGACGTAACGCAGTCTAATACCCGACTGAAGCAAGGTGATCAGACAGGACAGAGTTATAAGCTCAGCTATAGCAAACTGATGGCCGAAACTAATACCAACTTCACTATCGCCGCTTATCGCTATTCAACTTCCGGCTACCTATCTTTGCAGGATGCCGTCTACTCCCGAGACAATGAACGCAAGGGATTGAGCGTAGATGCGGTTAACCGCCAGCGTAGCGAATACCAGCTGACGCTGAACCAAGGGCTGGGGGACAATTACGGTTCCTTGTACATCACCGGTTCGGTGCGTGATTACTGGAACCGTGGTGGGAGCACCAAGCAATACCAGGTGGGCTATAACAACTATTACAGTCGTGTGACCTATGGCCTTTCCGCTATGCGTACCACGGATATGTATAACCGAGATGAGACTCGTTATTACCTGACATTGTCGGTTCCATTCAGCGTCGGTTCGCAGACCCTGAGCCTGAATAGTTCACTAGGCTATACCGACAACGGCTACGACAGCAGTCGTGTGGGCCTGAATGGTTCAACCGGCGAAGACAACAACATCAGCTATAGTGCCACGTTGGCCAACGATCGTTCCGGCGGGACTAACAGTAGTGTGAGCGGTGAATACCGTAGTCGTTTTGCCACGATGAACGGGTCCTACAGCTATGGTAAAGATTACCGTCAATCTTCGATCGGCGTATCGGGTAGCGTCGTTGCCCATAGCGGTGGTGTCACACTGACACCGCAACGCGGGCAGACCATGGTGTTGGTGGAAGCCCCGGACGCCGCCGGCGCGATTGTGACCAACTCGTCAGGCGTTCGTATCGATGATAACGGTTATGCAGTGGTTCCTTATGTTGCGCCATATCGCATGACGAGCGTAACGCTCGATCCGAGCGGCATGTCGCGCGACGTTGAATTGGAAAGCAGCAGCCAACAGGTTGCACCCTATGCCGGTGCGATTGCCCGGTTGGAATTCAAGACAACGAAAGGCCAGGCGTTGATCATTCATGCACTCGGCTCTGATGGCAACGCGTTGCCGTTTGGCGCCGAAGTGCTGGATACCCGTAATCAGGTGGTCGGCATTGTTGGGCAGGGCAGCCGTATCTACTTGCGTACCGAAGCTCAGAAAGGTTTGTTGCAAATTAAGTGGGGCACACAGCCAACGCAGCAGTGCTCTGTCAGCTACAGCGCTAAGGCGCAAATTAATAATACTGACTACGAAATTATTGAAGCGAGTTGCAAATGATAAAGTATACATGTGTTCCATCGCTGAATAAAACGGCAGCGAAATGCCTGATGCTGCTCGGACTGCTAATGGCAGGTGGTCAGAGTGCTTATGCCGCCTGTTACGTCAATAATGGCTACAAGGCGCAAGTGATCAACATGAATCTTGGGCGTGTGCTGGTTACACCAAGCAGCCAGGTTGGGGATACTTTGGTCACCGCTCAGTTCACGATTAACCCGGTCTCTAGGTATGGCAGTTGTACTAATGGCGGCAACGCGATTGGGGAGATCCTCCAGGGCAGCCCGACGAGCTTCAGCAATGTGTGGAGTACCAATATTCCAGGTATCGGGATTCGTTTATACCGAGAAGCGGGGAGTATAAGTACCTATTATCCCCATACCTTGCGGTTGAACGGCAACATTGCTGTCAACCTGAACGGTGGTTATTTCAAGATCGACATTGTTAAAACCGCCGCACAA
Source organism: Citrobacter sp. RHBSTW-00017 (assembly GCF_013797615.1). Lineage (NCBI taxonomy): Bacteria > Pseudomonadati > Pseudomonadota > Gammaproteobacteria > Enterobacterales > Enterobacteriaceae > Citrobacter > Citrobacter sp. RHBSTW-00017. Next base: position 1,021,181 of record NZ_CP056899.1, read on the forward strand.
ACCGGTTCTGGGCAACTGGTCCCTGGAAAGTACACGACTTATTATATGGATGGCTCTGGACGGAACTTACCGATGCTGGAATCGATCGTCGACGCCAACAGTCTGACAATCGTTACATCGACTTGTAACGTGGACAGCGGTTCCAAGAACAAGGTGGTTAATCTGGATACCGTCACCGCAGCCTCATTTGGTGGTGTAGGTTCAACGCAGGGCGAAAAGGCATTTGATATCAATATTAATTGCGTTGGTGGCATTGGCGAGGATCTGTTGCCGGGCAATGCGGGGCAAGGGATCGTCAATGTACGTTTTGACTATACGCAGGATGCTTCCAATGCTCCTGGCGTGATCAAATCCGAACCTGGTGCCAACACCGCATCCGGCGTTGCCATCCAGCTGTTGACTGGCAATACGACCCAGCCGATCAAGAATGGTGATGCGGTCAATGCCGGACGTATCATTCCTAACCAGTCCAATACGCTAACGTTGCCGCTGAAGGCGCGTTACTATCGCACTGGCTCGACAATTAAAGGCGGCAATATAAAATCGACCGCCACCTTTACCATCGAGTACAACTAAGCCGCGTTCAGACGAAAAAGCCAATGGAGTTACCCATTGGCTTTTTTGTTACGGAATCCCATGAATAATCTAAAAAAATCAGAAAGAGATTATCTCGCCTGTCACATCGGGGCAGGAAACAGGCGCTGATGCCGCCTGCCTATTCCGCGTTAATCCTTCCACCGTGGGGTTGATACCGGATGACGGATATAAATCTATGCGGGGGATTGATAGCAGAGCATGGTCCGCAAATCTGACAGCGTTGAATTATTGGCAGTGTGGGCAGAAAATGCCAAACACTCTGATTTTAAATTACATCGTCGGGTTGCCTAAAGAACTACTTTCGCCGGATCTGACCCGATGGGAAAAGAAGGGCAAAAATGACGAAGCCTTGTTACATTTTGCATGTGGTCTCGTCGTCTGGAATAAAGTCATATTGAGATAGATTTTTATTCAAAATTTAATTCATCATCGGCTTTTAACTTGACCATAAAATTATATAAGTCATGTGTGTTTTTTAATTTAAGTTTACTTACGATTTTCAACCTATGAGAATATACTGTCTTAAAATTAACATCTAAAATTGAAGATATTTTTTTACAATCATATTCGCTGGATATTAAGTCGAAAATAATTAATTCCCTTTGTGTTAAAGTATGAATGTAAATATATCGATGATATACTCCGTCAAGTATTTTTTGATAATCTGAAAGCGGAGATTTAAGATCTATAACAATTATTTTTGAAAAGAGGATTAGTCGATAATATGGAAAGGACTGAACATTATCAACTATGAATACAGGTACAGAATCAACAGGATTCAATAAATTATTATTGATAAACTTGATCTTCTCATAGCAGGACAAGTTATCTTTTGCTAAATTAAAAAAAATTATACTGCTGGTGTGATTCTCTATTTTAAAGTTACAACTTTCAGAGAAAGGTAATACATCAATATTTTTATTGATACTGCTGATAAATAACTGGATTGCCATTCCTGAAATATTATCTTCAGTGTAGATTTTTATTTTCTTCATCCGTATATCCTACGTATGGTCTACATTTCTTAAATATTTATCCTAGTGCATATCTCACACAACCCGATCTTTTATTCCGAGATGTTCCGAACTTACTTCCCTGTTTAATTTGAGCACAAATTCACGGTTTACTACGGCCAGATTCGACCATCATAAGCTCCGTTAATAAACATGTTTACTTCTGTGATCAGGAGTGAACTATAAACGGAGTAGAGTTAACACTCATAGTGTAATTTCTGTTTTTACCCTCTGTGGTGTCGTGATAAGTTCATCAATCCTTTTCTCTGGCCACAGATATCCCTGTAAAGCGAACCATGGCATATCTTTTAACCATGAAACATAGTGCAAAGTCTCAACACCTTCAATGACCACTTTATAATTATTTACATGGAAGTAATTTAATAATGCACACATCAGGTCCTGCCCGCCGTTCTGCGCAGATAAATTCCACAGAAGGTTTTTACTAATCTTTATATTTTGAAATGAATTATTTTCTAATGCCATAAAACCTGCATACCCTGCACCGAAATCATCCATCCAGAGTGAATACTCTTTATTTAGAGTGTTAATGATTGACCCGGATTTCACCAGCGATTCAGAAAACTCATTCATTTCAAAATGCAGACAACCGATTTTTCTTACCCATTGTATTATAGCGTCATCAGTCAGTATCTGTAATGTTGATTCATCAACATTCACTGTAGCAATAATATCATTCTGATGAAACCACGACCGATGCTTTTCAACAAGCGAAATCTGCTGCAGAAGGATCTGCGAGCGTAGTGTGACAGATATCTGACGAAAAAATTCCTCCATGGGCAAGGGGGCGTCCGTTAGACGGGTCAGACACTCTACGGCAACAATATTTCCGTCACGACCGAACATGGGTTGAAAAACATAATATACATCAGCCAGCATATTGGGTGTAGTGAGCATTAATAGCCCCTTAGGTTATTTGAAGGTGACATCAACATTAGCCGATGCATTAAAAGCACCTATTCTGGTCAGAGCTGCGTAGGTGCGCCATTTCAGGCTGGCCAGAAAATGACTTTCAATGACGCTGCCGTTGACACAGCCAAGAGTGGCCGGGTTGTTCATCGGGATCCAAGCTGTTGGGGCTGAAGAAGATATCAATATCCCAAAACCTCTGTCAGAAGTGTGCAAAATAACCGTTGCATCCTAGATGAGATTAATAATGCTGAAGGTAACCATCAGTGTTTGCCCCCCACCCTTGGTCAGTTCAGCCCTGATACTGAACGGAACCTGCTTTTCCCACTACTGCATTTCGCGCCAGAATTTTACTAAAATCCACCGCGGAATCATTATTGACTAAAAACATTATATTTTGACACATAATATATAAAATTTAGCCAAAATGTATAATCGTTATAAACGATTTATTTAACACTTTTCTTTGTTTATACCTATTGATTATGGTAATCAATAATTCTCAAACAATAGGATCAGGTTATTGAATGTAACGTTCCGGTGAACGCACATTGACGACAGTGACCGGTTCTGCATTCCACAGTTCCAGTCAGTCGATCAGGAGATTTTTCGCGAAGGGTAACAGTTCGTGCAGCCTCTCCTGCGGTAATGAAGGCAGGCGCTCCAGCACCGATTTCAGCCAGCCATACGGCTCCACGCCGTTCAGCCGCGCTGTTTCCAGCAGGCTCATGATGGCAGCAGCACGATGCCCCGCCTGCAACGATCCGGCGAACAGCCACGTATTCCGCCCCATCACCACCTGCCGGATCGCCCGTTCGCACCGGTTATTATCCAGCGGCAGCGCGCCGTCATCCACGAACCTTCTGAACTATGAGGATTATCATTGATGAGACAGTTTAAAATCTCCCACCCCGGAGAGATGATCGCCAGGGATTTAGCTGATATGGGGATTAGCGGTTGTCGATTTGCTCTCAATATTGGGGTTACGCCAGCAACCGTATCTCGCCTTCTGGCTGGAAAAACTGCATTAACTCCCGCACTTGCCATTCGAATATCTGCTGCGCTAGGCAGTACGCCTGAGTTTTGGCTCAGACTTCAAAGTGCCTTCGACTTACGCCAGCTTGAAAGCGAGATAGACACCTCAAATATCGTGCTGTATGGCACAGGAAGCGACGCAAAGACCAGCGCATAAAAGAAACCCGCCACTATCGGCGTAATGCCGATCAGTTAAGGATCGGTTGACCGATCCAGTGGCTGTGTAAGAATCCGGAAATGTTCATTCGTTTCCGGATTTTTTTATGCTTCTCAGTCAGGTACTCAACACCGTTCATAATTTTACACCGGAGGCGTTTTCTGCGCTTTCTGAACTGCTTTCACCTGAACTCATTGATGAATGCCTCGCCGATACAGGTATCGTCACTATTCGCAAACGTCGGCTTCCGATGGAGATGATGGTCTGGGCCGTGACCGGAATGGCATTGTTTCGTTCCCTGTCCATGAACCAGATAGTCTCACACCTTGATATTCTTCTGCCTGGTAAACGTCCCTTTGTGGCACCCAGCGCCGTTGTTCAGGCTCGTCAGCGACTGGAAGCCGATGTCATCCGTCTGGTCTTTGAAAAAACACGCCTGAACCGCCCCGGTTTTCCTGGAGTGAGTTAAGTTCGGGAGTTCAGGCTGCCAGATCCTTGTTCCCGATGGAAGCGTAATACGCTTTTTCTGCCTCTACGTTTTGCATGCATGGTTAGTTTCCTCTTGATTTTTCCATACGCTGTTTTAACCATGTCTTTACTTCACTTTCAGTCCAGCGGGAGCTACGGCCCAATTTAATCGGCTTCGGGAATTCACCGTCCTTGATGAGTTTATAAAACCATTTGTCTGTTAATCCAGTGTAAGCAGTAATAAAGGCCATATTAACGAGGCGATCTTTTGTGAGGTCTGTATCTGACATGTGATTATTATTTTTATGATTAAATACTGATGCATGTTCTTTCATTATTAATTCTCTTTCGGTAAATATACAATATCTGGAGTTGTTTGAAGTTTAGACTGATTTTTTTCTAAACTTTACCTTTAAAATATAACTGTGCGAAGAAAAATCACCTTCGGATATTATAAGTATCATCATTCAGGATGGATCATGAATTAATAGCGATTTTTTATATATCGTTAACTTACCTATATGCTGACATGAGTTGATCTGGCAACAGCAATAAATATTGAATAGATGGTATTAGCATTACAGCTACAATATCAGATTGACATCGGGCGATTATTTATCCAGTCGTCCAGTTCTGACTCCAGCCAGCCAACTGATTTAGTGCCCAGGCGACGTTGGATGGGAAAAGTTGGATCATATCGTGGTGATTTGGTGTTTAACCAGTCATAGATGGTCGCACGAGCGATGCCTAGCTTTTCCATGACATCTTTGATCCTGAGCATTTTAGCTGGATTTACATACTTTACTGTCTGCTGTGTTGAGTTACTTTGAGACATAATCAATACCTTTTTTGCGTTTTAGACAGGGACTATGTTGCCAACAAATGCCAGGCTACAATAGGCCTTAAGTAAATGAGCAGTTAAATCACTTCAGGGGGCTTTACTTTTTATGGATAATGTGAGTTGCGATTCTTTGGATGAAATATATCAAGACATACGCAAGGCTTTTGAAGAGAAGCTTGAAGCGTTAGTAACAAAGCTGAAAGGTTCAGTCCAATACGATGAACTGATAACAATGCGTGAAAAAGCTTATGAGGTTATTGAGGAATTTAAGACCATCGAGGAGGTACTGCCGGAGAGAATTGTTGATGAATCCCATCCAGATAATTTCCGTTTACTACAGGAATTTAATGATGTTAATGGAATTATTGTGCCAAAACCGTATGTCTATAAAAAAACTTACGCTGAGGCTCGGGCCAGTATACAGAAAGAAATGTTTGACGGTCGAATTTCTGGAATTATCAAATTAGTGGATGAAAACTTCTGGTTACATTATCTTTTTATGGGGTTTAAGGATTTTTACTGGAGTGAGTATATTTTATCAAATGGCAATAAAAAAGATAGTTGCGAGTTTTTACTTTATGCACTACTTTATATCACCTACGCCGCAGACAGAAATGATAAAGCAAAGACTGGTGATTGGCTTAGATTAAATGAAAGGTTTGATAGAATTAAAAGAAAATCAGCATCAAGCCTTGGCGGAAAGAAAAAATTAAAAGATCTCGATTATCTAAAGCCATATATATCTTCAGCGCTGTCCGATCATTCCCCTGAAGGTGGTTGGGAAAGCAAGAGGCAATTCATTGATACCATTATCCCACTCGTTGTAAAACTTGATGGAGAACACAATTCCGAAAAATGGAAGGGAGATCCAATAAAAAGGGAAAACACATTACGTAATAGAATCGATAAATGGTTATTGGACGACCTGCGGGACAATTATGATAAATTTATTCGAAATAAGAATAAGCGTTAATTAATTGATTTAAAAATAACTTTTTGCATCTCCAATGCCCTTCCATATCTCATGTATTCACAAGTATGCTTAACACTTGACCAGGGAAGGGCATTATTTTTCTTTGCAAACTTAGAATAGTATAAAATTAATATGATAATGTCCGGAGGTGACAGTGATAACTGATGTTTTTCCCGCCTGGAACACCATCCCTGAAAATAATATTTTTATAAAAAAAGTTTTTATATATTTTCAAAAACATCATATATATCAATTTATTGCCACTCCATTTGAAATATTCAACATATCTTAATCACTGCTATCAGTTGCTACTGGTAGCAACTGATAGCAGTGCAGTTGACATCAATGACGATGGATATGTATTATTTCGCTGGTGCTGCCATTACTATTTTTAATTTTTTCAATTCTTATTTTCTCATCTTCTTCCAGATAAGCTAGCGCATCGTTAAGTTTTCTTGAGTTTCTTAGAGCATATGGGCCTTTTCTCCTTACTATCATTTTATTCAGAATGGTGGGAGTGTTTAATATTTGAGGGTAATTAACATCAGGATCCTTGTATTTTAATAACCATTTGTACAATATATCAGCGTTATGCTCTATTGAATCTGAGCATGATGAGATAGCATCAAGAGCCTGTTGATAATAAAAATACGCTGTTTTCGCACCTGCCTGAATGGTTCTTTCAGATATTTCATTTCCGTGCTCATCACTAAAAAGATGAAAAACCCCAGCCAGTCTGACAATATTTTCAGGCATCTTAGACAACATGCCTTCTACAACAGGATGTTTCTCTCTGTCTTTAAGTATACGTGATTCAATATGTTTATATACTAAACCGAGTGCTGACTGAGCCTCTTCGGATAAGTATAGATATTTATGCTTTTTATTATTTTTGTACCTCTCTTCAGAAAGCAGCAGTAGTTCCTTTATTCTGTCATGAAACCTGATGGTGTTACTTTTACTGTTATTCTTAACAGAGCTGCGGTGACCTCTTTTTGAAGTTACTCCGGTTATCATAAAACGGGACAGAAACCCTGAGCCTACTGCATAATCCCCCTGAAGTTTGATATATTTTTTAAACTCACTGGACTGAATCATTAATAACATTGTAAACATACATTCATCCATACTACACCTGCCACTTTTTCGTTCTATATCAAACGGAGCTCCATCCCATAAAAGGTTTAAAAATCCCAGGTTATTCTTTGCACGTCCTTTGAAGAAAATACCGGCCTCATCCGACATAAGACTCGATGAAGGCACATGACTGCAGAGTCCCTGCTGTAGCGCTTCTGGTGTCGTATCACTGTAGATCAACTTATGCAATGCGGGTGGTTGCGGTTTTTTTCGGTAAAGCTCTTTCATGCTCTGAGTATCGTATTCAACATCAATTCCTTTCTCGGTTTTTTTACTAATCACTTTCAATAGTGCTTTCTCCTGACTTTTCCATGACTGAAGTTCTGCATTGTAATCCAGCATTAATAACGTATATTTTTGACGTGATTCCTTTTCAAAATCAAAAAATGGTTGTGTGACTAATTTAAATACGGCACTTTTTCTCTCTCCAGAGTCAGCAATAACGGTGTAATACATTGGGCAAGGGCTCACTCTCCCGTCTGGATGTTGTATTTTTATTACCCCCTGGCATGCCAGTGATACAGCAGCCAGAACAACTGTTTCAATGAGTTCTACCGGAGCCTGTAGTTCTCTTTCTATCTCCTCCACGGCATCTCTTAAAATGGGAGGAAAAAAATTTACAGGATTGTTATTTCTATCATTAAGCGAACATCCAACACTCATATCTTATCTCTCATGTCAGGTTTATTTAAAGGATATCTCCTTCCGGTAATGAGAATATGCTACCTGGCTGCTATTTGGAATACACCAGAAAACCATCAGGCCAAATTAGCTTTATTTGGATTGATATTTTTTAGTCAGGATTGTTTTGCTACCTGATACTGTACAGATATGAGTCATGAACAGCCCTGTACTGGTCTGTTTTGCTCATGGGGAAATAGATAATTTGTGATGCCATTATTTAAAGCTACATCCAAAATTACGTTCACCATCTGTAAAGCATTTGCTTTTCTTTTTTGCAAAGTAACTTGTCCGGTAAATCAGCGAGCCATATGACTCACTTTTCTTGCCATCCTTTGCATTCAGGTAATAACAAGGATTCCTGGGTGTGTGGACTAACTCTTTATCGGGGGGATATATGAAACTGACAGCACTCATCCATGACTCACGTATAAGGCGGAGGAGTGTACCTTTTTTACTATCGTACGCTCCCAGTGTATTGAAAGTGTCCCCGTTGAGTAACAGTAATACGTGATAATGTTTCTTATGTGAATCAGGTACAAACTCTCTGGCCCAGACAACGCGTAATGATGTTTTACGAACGCGTTTACCCTCTTTCTCCCGTTTGTTAAGATGATGTGAAATTTTTGCTTTCAGAGAATCCGTAAAGCGGGATATTACTGATGAATCTGTCCTTGCGAAATTCGCCTCATCAGGCATGTCATTTAATGGTTTGAGAACAGGAGTATGTAAATCTATTCTTACAGCCAATACTCTTGGGTGTTCACTTAATGCTTTATCAATAGTTTGTTCTATTTTCTTTAAATGGTATTGATTCAATTTTCCGTGAGAGGTGATATATTCGTACATACTATTTATTTCCTTTTTATATTTCGAAAGTGTTAGTCGTAGTAGAGTTGATTATTTAATTAAATCACTTTCTCTACGCTTGTATTGTTCATATGCATTATGCATACGGTATATGTTTACTTACCGAGTTATATACATGAGCGTTGTTGTATTAGTGATGGAATGTTTTTTTGTTTCAATGTATTGAATTACATATGTTCTCATGTTTATTAATCTACAGGCATTGTTTTATATGTGTCGATATGTATCATATAATCTATATACACATCTATATACACATCTATATACACATCTATATACACATCTATATACACATCTATATACACATCTATATACACATCTATATACACATCTATATACACATCTATATACACATCTATATACACATCTATATACACATCTATATACACATCTATATACACATCTATATACACATCTATATACACATCTATATACACATCTATATACATACATAGACAAACGCCACTGTTCTTTAGTCCGGGGTTGAAGTTGCAATAAAGGAAGGAATTAACGATATTCATGATTTTTATACCTTTTTAGCCATCAAATTGCTCTGGAGTTATCACATATAATGTTTGGGATTTTTTTATTAAGTTATGGGTAAATTTGAACCTATATTACTTTGGTGAAAATCCGTTATTCCTCGAAGCATATATCTATTCTTCTGAGGTTAAGCCGTTTGGTGCAAAGAGATAAATTAAGGAGCTCATCATGAAACTAGCCAGTCGTTTTGGACGGGTAAATCAGGTACGGCGCGACCGCCCGTTAACCCGTGAAGAATTAATGCAATACGTCCCCAGTGTTTTTAGTGAGAATAAACACGAATCCCGCAGTGACCGATATACCTGGATACCGACCATCACTATTCTTGATAATCTGCAGCGGGAAGGTTTTGAGCCTTTCTTTGCCTGCCAGACCCGCGTACGTGACCAGGGCCGACGGGAGCACACCAAACATATGTTGCGCCTGCGTCGTACCGGGCAACTTACCGGACATCAGGTTCCCGAAATTATCCTCCTCAATTCACATGATGGCTCACCCAGCTATCAGATGTTGCCGGGATTGTTTCGTGGCGTCTGCACCAACGGGCTGGTCTGCGGGCAGTCATTCGGCGAAGTGCGGGTGCCACATAAAGGGGATGTGGTGGAGAAAGTTATTGAAGGGGCTTATGAGGTACTGGGGATATTTGACCGGGTTGAGGAGAAACGTGATGCCATGCAGTCGGCTCTGTTACCGCCACCAGCGCAGCAGGCGATGGCGAGGGCTGCTCTGCACTATCGTTTTGGTGAAGACCACCACCCCGTAACTACTGCTCAGATACTGACGCCACGTCGTTACGAAGACCGCAGTGATGACCTCTGGACGGTGTATCAGCGGGTGCAGGAGAACCTGATGAAGGGAGGACTCTCGGGGCGCACCGCACAAGGGCGAAGCAACCGTACCCGTGCTGTGAACGGTATCGACGGCGATGTGAAGCTTAACCGTGCGCTGTGGGTGATGGCAGAGAATATGCTCGAACTGCTGGGACAGGCATGACTTCGACGAGGAGAAACATACCCGTGAACACAGAAAGCCACCCACACCTTCCCTCCGGCCCGTTTACGCGTGAGCAGGCCTCAGGCATTGCAGCACAATATGACAATATCGCCATTGAAGACGACCAGGGGATGCATTTTCGTCTGGTTATCCGTTGTGAAGGTGTGATGGTCTGGCGGGCATGGAACTTTGAACCTGAAGCCGGAGTGATGCTGAATCGCTACATCGCACGTTATGGCATCCGCAGGTCCTGACCGGTCTTAACAGACTTTAGTCTCAGCCTTTCCCGCCAGCTCTGACCGGCTGGTTTTTTTATTTCCGGAGTTATTAATCATGAACAACGCATTAACGGATAACACCATTCCGACAGACACTCTTTGTGCCACACCTGTTAAAGATGAACAGCGCCTTCGTTTCTGGCCTCAGCATTTTGGCCGTATCCCGCAGTGGATAACCCTCGAACCCCACATTTTTGCCTGGATGGACCGGTTGTGTGCGGATTACAACGGTGGCGTCTGGGCCTTTTACACTCTCAGCAACGGTGGTGCTTTCATGGCTCCGGAAGAGAATGAAGGTCCCTGGTCGCTGTTTAATATCCTGAGTGGTAACGGCGCTGATATGAGTGCTGAAGCTGCCGGGATTGCATCCTGTCTGATGGCTTACAGCCACCATGCCTGCCGCACGGAGTGTGATGCCATGACGGAGCATTATTACCGTCTGCGGGATTACGCGCTGAACCATCCTGAACGCAACGCCATTATGTACATCATCGACTGAGGTCCTGCACCATGGAAAAACAGTTACCGTTGTTTGCGTATGAACTGACAGCCTCCGCACAACAGACCATCCGCGAGGCGCTGGCTCTGCTGGAGCGCCAGTTACGCGAGCCCGGCGCGTCATTTACCTCCAGCAGCTCAGTACGTGACTGGTTACGTCTTCAGCTGACAATGGAGGAAAGAGAGGCATTTGTTCTGCTGCTGCTGGATAACCAGCACCGGCTGATTACGCACGAAACGCTGTTCAAAGGCACCATCAGCCATACCGAAGTCCATCCACGGGAAGTGGTGAAGGCCTCCCTGAAATACAATGCAGCAGCGCTGATTGTTGCTCACTGTCATCCTTCAGGCCATGCCGAACCCAGCCAGTCTGACAGACGGGTGACAGAGCGTCTGAAGAACGCTCTGGACCTTGTGGATGTGCGTCTCCTGGACCACCTCGTCATCGGCGGAATGGATATCGTCTCGTTTGCTGAACGGGGCTGGTTATAAGGGAGGAGTATTAATGAAAATTATCAGTAAACGTCAGGCAATGGCGATATACCGCCAGTATCCACAGTCCCAGTTGTTCCGCTTCTGTACCGGCAAATACGCGTGGTCCGGCAGCATCTGCCACTATGCCGGTCGCGAGGTGGAAGATATCAGCGGTGTACTGGCCGTATTCGCAGAGCGCCGCCAGGACCGCAACGGCCCCTATGTCGTATTGCGCAGCGTTACGTTGAATTAATCCACGTTTAAGGAGAGCTACATTTTGTCGAAGAAAACCACGATAACAACGCATGATATCAGCGAACCCTGGTGGGGGCTCAGACGCAGTGTCTCCCCGTGTTTTGGGGCCCGTCTGGTCCAGGAGAGAAACTCCCTGCATTACCTGGCTGACCGTGCGAACTTTGATGGTCAGTTCTGCGATGCGGATTTGCGCTATCTTGACCAGGCCTTCCCGGTACTGATGAAACAGCTGGAGTTAATGCTCACCAGCGGTGAACTGAATCCCCGTCATCAGCACGGCGTCACACTGTATGCAAAAGGTCTGACCTGCGAGGCGGATACGCTCGGTTCGCACGGCTACGTTTATATCGCGATTTATCCCACTCCCGTCACCACGGCATAACACTTTAATACTTCGCCCTTCAACGCACATATCTTCCCACTAAAGAGATAACGTTTATGCAAACCAAATTATCCCCCCTCATGCGGGCGGCATCGTCACGCCCGTCTCCCGTGGGTGTCTGGCAGACCCTGCTGACCTGCCTGCTGGAACATCACTATGGTCTCACGCTTAACGATACGCCGTTCAGTGATGAACAGGTGATTCAGCAGCATATCGACGCAGGTATCTCGCTGTCCGATGCCCTGAATTTTATTGTAGAAAAGTATGAACTGGTCCGCACTGACCGGCCAGGCTTCAGCATCAGGGAGCAGTCTCCGTTTATCACACCCATTGATATCCTCCGGGCCAGAAAGGCTGCGGGGCTGATGAACCGTGGCACGTATAAAGAGGTGACGGCTATTACCAGAGGACAACATCCGCAGGCCAACGCTTCAGGCAAGCGATGATTCGGATAAAAAGAACCGCATCCCACAAGTACATAAACACCAGCCCTGAGCGGCTGGTGTTTTTCTGACTATAAAGGAGAGAAATAATGGCCGGAAATAATGTTAATGAACCCGAAGTGTTAACCGGGCACACTGATGTGATTTGCTCCACCAGCATTGAACGTATTGTTACAGGCCGTAATGCTGCGCTGACACGGATTCAAAGCCTTATCAGTGAACTTGATGATATCTCCATTCTGACCCACGATATCGGCGGTGGTACAGCACAAGAGTGGGGAATGCGGGATGGCCATCGCTACGATTGCTGGTTCACGGAAAAAACCGATAAAGCAATGAAAGCGATGACCCGCAATATTGATCGCCGCATCTGGCGCGATATGATGAATAAATCAGGCATGCTGACCCTGATGGATGCTCAGGCGCGTGACGAGTGGCACAAAAGCCTGGAGAAAAACGATATCCCCGCGATCTCTGAAAACAATATCCTTAGTACCTTTGAGCAACTGAATCACGACAAACAGGCCGTTTTTGAGCGTGGTGTTATCAACGTTTTTAAAGCGTTATCGTGGGATTATAAAACGAACTCACCCTGTAGGTTTGGAAAAAAGATCATCATGGATGGTCTGGTTTCTTACAACCGCTGGGGGTTTAGCTTCACACATGGCTATCGACGCGACCAGATTGTTGATCTGGAACGTATGCTGACACTACTTGATGGTAAGCTGCTTCCGGACAATCGGGCTGACATTGCCTGTCGGCTGAGTGACCATATCGGCCAGCAGCGGACTTCTGAAGTGTATGACGATGAGCTATTCAGGATTAATTATTTTCAGAAGGGGAGTGCGCACATTGCGTTCAAGCGTCCCGAGCTGATTGAGCGGCTCAACGATATTATTGCCAGACACTATCCGGGGATGCTAGCTTGATTATGTTGTGGTAGTTGGGTTCCCTGTTTGGCAACCAAACTATGTGCAGTTCTGTGAAAATCCAAGCAGAAGAATTACTGTATACGAATGTGTATAGCTATTGATGTAATGTAATAAAAATAATTTAATTACAGTGAGTTAAGTTCTTTGTTCGATTCCCTTCGCCCGCTCCACGACTTACTTCTCACAGACTCTCCTGATTCAATTATCCTTCGTAATCTCAATGTGTTTCTTTGTTTAACGGTCAGACAGACTCAATGCACGACTATGCAGGCTAAAGCGATTGTGGGAGACGATAGGCCTCCCTTTCGGGAGATACCTCATATGAAACTAACTATCCACAGGGGCCAAAGAGAAATCTTTGACGCTCTCGGATAGTAGAGCTTTGTATATGCTGGTTAATCCTTACAATTCGCGATACTGGTGTCTTAAATATCGCATTTCCCCCGTGGTACAAAAAATCAACTATCAATCAATTGAATTTATTTAAGAAATTTTAAGGAGTATGTTTGATTGTCTGTCTGAAAATATATCAACGCTAATACAGGTCACGTAGTTAATTGTTAGATTATAATTCCATAGTTATCTTTTTTGAACACGATATAAGATTAGTTATCCTTCATAAATAAGTAATGTGGCCTTTTCGTAGGTCAATTTTCTCTAATCGGTAGTAACAGGTTTTAAATGGTTTAGACTTGGTAGGATTTTACCTGGATAAACATGGTGGACATCTATTTTGTTAAAAATATCTTCAGGAGTTTTATCATTAGTAATAATTTCTTAAGGTGACTAGTTTTGTTCTCATTATCCGGTCACGAAATTATGTAGATACACAAAAATATACGAATTACTTTAGTACTTTGTACCATTTTGAATGCTTGCTATGCCGGGGGGTTCGTTAGCCTTGTGTATATTCTGTCATTGTTGTTGAAAAATATAGCAAATATAGTTAGATAGACTTCAGTTGTACTGATTAAAATCTCACACGGTATAGCTAAGAATTTAAAGGTAGAGACATGGGTGACAATTCAGTCAGGCTACCTTTAACCCCAGTATGTATGCTGGTAATTTGTAAGAAAATGTTTCCTTGTGTTTTGAGAATTTTCTCATTTTGAATAAAAGATGAAAGTGCGATTTCACAGGTGGTACTAATAATACAACCAATAATCGCATTAAAATGCCGATATCCATTAGTAATTCAAATCTAAGAATGAATAATTGATAGTTTTTAGCTATGAATGCCGAGGGGTTGATATCACATCCTTGTTGTGTAAAAGTTCATCTCATGTATTTAGCAATATTAATAAAATTAATTACTCGATTGTTAGGTATTTTTTAGAGGGTCGGTGTGCTTAAAAGTACGCACTTACCTTTCCATGGATGAAATAGAGTTTTTTGAGGTTATGGAGGCTTCATGAAGTATCAACATTTCTGGCCACCTAATGATATTTATTTTGGGGGGGGCGTCGCTAGTGTTATTGATGAAATGTCACTGATTACAAACGAAAGAAATTATTTATTCGTGAATCTTAATCAATACAGCTTACGTAGTACCTTGGTTTTTTTCTCACGTAATAAAGATATCAATAAAATTATAATCATCATTTCCAGCTCACGGTTGATGCCTTTGGCTCTTTTTTGGCTGGATAATATCAAAAATGTTATTGCTGTTTTCGATACCTCAACACCTGTGTCGGAGATGATTAAGAAAATAAGCCTATATCGACGAAATGGTGACAAGATAACGGCAGGGCGAAGGGAATGTAACTTTAAGATTAGCAACAAAGATATCATGAAGATGAAGTACTTCTTAACCGAAAGCGGTATGGAGGAGCTTCAGGATAGATTTATGAACTCGCCGTCAACATTGTATCGTTGGAGAAAAGAAATCGCTCTTAAATTCGGCGTGCGAGACCCTCGATATCTTCTATTGCCAGAATAAAAAACTATGCGTTTTCTCATTAAGAATTACAATTAAAGATCCGATCTTTAATTGTTGTTTTAGAACGGATACTGCATACGACCTCCATTTAACTAAAATTAGGAAATATAAAATTTCTAGCCTTGCTTAGACTAGAAACTGTCGTGATTTCGATAAGAATAGATACGCTGGCTAAGAACGTCAGGGGCGGTAGCGTTCCAGAAAACATCTGGGATTTATTTAAAGTTAATAATTATTAAATAAGGGACTTATCAGTAATGATCAGCAAAGATGATGTAAAAATTGCCATTATTGGACTCGGGTATGTTGGCTTACCATTGGCTGCTGAATTTGGGAAAATTCGTCAGGTGGTTGGTTTTGATGTTAATCATAAACGTATACTCGAGCTAAAAGAAGGGATCGATGTCAATCTCGAAACCACAGAAGAAGAGCTACGTGATGCTCGCCATCTGACGTTTACCTCATCAATTGATGAAATCAGAGAATGCAATTTTTACATCATTACCGTCCCGACGCCGATCAACGATTATAAGCAACCAGATCTCACTCCTTTGATTATGGCAAGTGAAACTGTTGGCAAAGTATTGAGGCCGGGGGATATCGTGGTGTATGAATCTACGGTATATCCAGGGTGTACTGAAGAAGAATGCGTGCCGATCCTTGAGCGTATGTCAGCGATGACATTTAACAAAGACTTCTTTGTCGGATATAGCCCAGAGCGCATCAATCCCGGCGATAAAAAATATCGTCTGACAACTATCAAGAAAATTACCTCAGGTTCAACTGCAGAAACGGCCTGTCTGGTTGATGAGATCTATCGACAGATCATCACGGCTGGAACGTACAAAACGGAAAGCATTAAGATCGCGGAAGCGGCAAAGGTGATTGAAAATACCCAACGCGATCTCAATATCGCGCTGGTAAATGAATTGGCGATTATCTTTAACCGATTAGAGATTGACACTGAAGCCGTGCTGCGAGCAGCGGGAAGTAAATGGAACTTCCTGCCATTCCGTCCTGGACTGGTTGGTGGTCACTGCATTGGCGTCGATCCCTATTATCTGACTCATAAATCTCAGGGCATCGGTTACTATCCGGAAATTATCCTCGCGGGTCGTCGACTGAACGATAATATGGGTAACTATGTTTCGGGACAGTTGATCAAAGCCATGATCAAAAAAGGGATTAATGTTGAGGGTTCTAACGTTCTGATTCTGGGGTTCACCTTTAAAGAAAACTGCCCGGATATCAGGAATACCCGCATTATCGATGTTGTAAAAGAGTTGGGCAATTACAGCTGTAATGTTGATATTTTTGACCCTTGGGTGGATGCTGAGGAAGTCGAAGAGGAATACGGGATTATACCTGTATCGGAAATCAAGGCGGCTTCTTATGATGCCATTATTGTTGCCGTTGGCCATGAGCAGTTTAAGAAGATGGGGAGTACTGATATTCGTGGCTTTGGAAAAGATAAACATGTGCTTTATGATTTGAAGTATATCCTTTCGCCTGAGCAGTCAGATGTGAGGTTATAATCATGACAGCCTATGATGAATTAAAAATACAACTCGTTCTTGAACCAAAACGTTGGCTTATTACTGGCGTAGCAGGTTTTATCGGCTCTGGATTATTAGAAGAACTACTCTATTTAAATCAAACAGTAATTGGGTTGGATAACTTTTCAACTGGCTATCAACATAATTTAGAGGATGTGCGTGCCGCTGTCAGTGAAGAACAATGGTCGCGGTTTACCTTTGTTCAGGGGGATATCCGGTCGTTTGCCGATTGTCAGGCTGTTTGTGAGAATGTCGATTACGTTTTACATCAGGCCGCTCTGGGAAGCGTACCACGTTCCTTGCAGGATCCTATCACGACAAATAGCGCTAACATTGATGGTTTTTTAAATATGTTGACGGCGGCGAGAGATGCACATGTATCTGGTTTCACCTATGCCGCAAGCAGTAGTACTTATGGTGACCATCCCGATTTACCTAAAATTGAGGAACGGATCGGCAGGCCATTAAGCCCGTATGCGGTTACAAAATACGTCAATGAATTGTACGCCGAGGTGTTTGCTCGCAGCTATGATTTTAACGCTATTGGCCTACGCTACTTTAATGTATTTGGCCGTCGCCAAAACCCTAACGGAGCATACTCTGCAGTCATTCCTCGCTGGATACTATCGCTTCTTAAAGATGAACCAATTTATATCAATGGCGATGGTTCAACAAGCCGGGATTTTTGCTATATAGAAAATGTGATTCAGGCCAATTTATTATCAGCAACGACTAATGATTTAGCCTCAAAAAATAAAGTCTATAATGTGGCTGTTGGAGACAGAACTTCGCTAAATGAGCTTTATTATCTCATCCGCGATGGGTTGAATTTATGGCGGGATGAACAAATTAGTGCCGAACCAATTTATAAAGATTTTCGTGACGGTGACGTTAAGCATAGTCAGGCAGATATTACCAGAATAAAAACATTTCTTTCATATGAGCCTGAGTTTGACATCAAAGAAGGACTTAAGCAGACTCTAAAATGGTATATCGATAAAAAGACTGCTTTGTATTCCTGAGTAAAACTACTCACTTTCCTTTCACGTGGATGAATTTAATGAAATCGTCAGGGATGTTTACGCTTACAGCCATTGGTAGTTGCCGTATTGTGAGTCCGGTAAAACGAGCTCAGCCTTATTTTAATTTCAAGGCTAATTTTAAAAGGATATATGGTTTTACGCATACGAGTAGCGAGGCATTACAGCAGGTTCGTTTTATTTTAGGCTTGATAGATATTCCTGAAAAGGTCCGGCCTTTTATTTTTAGACCTGCCGTAAATTATTCAAATACCGACGTTCATAGTCGTTCTGATTTCTATATCGTTGAGATTTCAAGTCAGAAGAAGATTATGGCCTATGGGTTCTGCTTACAAATAAATTATTTAACTCGTCATTTCTATGAGTTTTTTAGCCAAACAGAGCGGGCGCGTGTGTACTGGTCGCTGGCCACGCAAGGAAATCAACACAAACTGCTGGCCTATCTCAAAGACGATCCCTGTTTTGCCGGAATGTCGGAAGACGATCGTGCCTTATTAAGCAATATCAATGTCGAGCAGATGGATGAGCATGCTATCGAACAGGATATGATGGAAATCGTTCAGCTGCTTGGTCGCGATCGCGTTATGTTTATGGCCCATGTTGATGCCGTGACTCGTGCTGGAACCGTCATTCAGTCCCGCAGTCGGTTGATTAAAAATGTCGAGACCATCGCCACCAGGATGGATATTCCCTGCGTTAATCCGACAAATTTGATGGAAAAGTGGGGGCAGAAACGAGCCCTGGAAAAAAATGGCGACGATCTTACTCATTATACCGACATGTTTGGTGACGCGATCGTTGCGGCTATTTTTAAGGGAGTGATCAATAATACTAATCATCATCTTGATGAGGGGCGACAAGAGAAACAGGACCAAATACGTGAGATTACCCTATCGATCACTAAGCTGCTTGCCGATGGCGACATTATTACTGCATCACAGCAACTTTTTGCCGCATTAAGAAATCAGCAGCAAGAGCCTGTTCTAATCCAACTTCGGTCCGTAATCTTCAGCCGTTTAGGTTATTATGAACAGGCTTATCAGGATATTAGTGATGTTGAGAAAATTATCGGTACGACGGACAGTACATTACGTTGTCGGCTGAGGTCTCTGCATGGATTAGCGCGTTGGCGGGAAGCCTTATCGACGGCCGAGATGATGCTTTCCAATGAAATTGAAGATGAAGAAGTCCTTACCGTTGCCGCCGGCTCAGCCGATGCTTTAAAGCTGTTTGATAAGTCATATCAATACTGGAAACGTGTACTGTTATTGAATCCTGAAACCCAAAGCGGATGGGTTAATTTCCTGAGCAGCACGCAATATTTCAATGATGGCAACGCATTCTCCGAAGCTTTCCATGCCGGCATTCAATCGCAGCGCCTAAATGATGCGTTTATGGAAACAGCGTTATCTTTGGCAATCAAATTCAGTGATGAATTGATTTTCATGCATGCGCTCGAGCAGCTACTCCGCCATGAGTCAGAATTTGCGCTGACGGTATTGTCGACGATTCATGATACCGGTCTCGTTATCCGCACAGCTTTCTGCATCAAGAATATGAGCTATCATCAGGCGCTTAGCACCTCGTATAAAGATAAACTCCACGACGTTTTTGAGGCATGGAACAATACTGCGCTGTCGCTACATTCGGTTGATGATTTTGTCTCACTGAGTACTTCGCTGGTCTACAGCTACTCTGCATTTATGGTTTATCCCCATGCACGTATTTCTCGCTTTAATAATGAAGTTAAAATGGCATGGCGCGAGAAATTAAGAGAAATGTATGAGCGTGAGGATTATGAAAATATCCTGGCAGGGGCGAAAATAGTGTGGCCACTTCTGGAGTTCGATCCCGTTAGCACCGTATATTGTGCAAGAACGCTGGTGAATCTTGGTGCCTGGAAAGACGCGTGCACGTTGGCCCATATGACCTTGATTCGTAATTCGAACATTACCAGCCTGCAGTCGATTATGTTACGCAGTATACGTCATATTAACGACATTCCGTTCCTCATTGATTTGATTGCTAACGTCATGAGCATTTCTCCATCATTCCAGAATGCCTCGATGAACGAGTTGTTTGAGAAAGAGTGTCGCAATGTTGCAACCAGAGCCCTTAAATATGTACGCCAGAAGAAAACGGAAGGGCGTCTGGATGAAGCATTGTCTGTATTGATTAGCTTGAAACGAATTGATCCTGATGTTTCTCGCCTGATGCGTGAATATAAGCAAATTATCAGATTATTTAATGAGTCACTGAAGGATGGCGGTAGCACTATCGCGTCTTATGAACATCTAGATTATGCGAAAAAATTACTCGTTTTTGATAGCGAAAATGCCTATGCCTTGAAATATGCCGCATTAAATGCAATGCATTTACGCGACTACACCCAGGCTTTGCAGTATTGGCAGCGACTGGAGAAAGTGAATGGGCCAACGGAGCCGGTGACAAGGCAGATCTCGACCTGCATAACCGCATTACAAAAAAATACATCAGGGAAGTCGTAATGATTACGCAGGAAGAAAAGTTAGCTGCGCTAGGGAAGGTGCGAATAAGCAGGTCATTTCTTCCCAAGCTGACTCGCTGATTAAAATTTCGCGGATCTGGGCCGATTTTTTTCCCGCAAACACATCGAATCAGCCTATTTAGGCTATTTTTTCCACCATTTCTGGCGTTATTTCCGGTTTTTACTGAGATCTCTCCCACTGACGTATCATTTGGTCCACCCGAAACAGGTTGGCCAGGGTGAATAACATCGCCAGTTGGTTATCGTTTTTCAGCAGCCCCTTGTATCTGGCTTTCACGAAGCCGAACTGCCGCTTGATGATGCGAAACGGGTGCTCCACCCTGGCACGGATGCTGGCTTTCATGTATTCGATGTTGATGGCCGTTTTGTTCTTGCGCGGATGCTGCTTCAAGGTTTTTACCTTGCCGGGACGCTCGGCGATCAGCCAGTCCACATCCACCTCGGCCAGCTCCTCGCGCTGTGGCGCTCCTTGGTAGCCGGCATCGGCTGAGACAAATTGCTCCTCTCCATGAAGCAGATTACCCAGCTGATTGAGGTCATGCTCGTTGGCCGCGGTGGTGACCAGGCTGTGGGTCAGGCCACTCTTGGCATCGACACCAATGTGGGCCTTCATGCCAAAGTGCCACTGATTGCCTTTCTTGGTCTGATGCATCTCCGGATCGCGTTGCTGCTCTTTGTTCTTGGTAGAGCTGGGTGCCTCAATGATGGTGGCATCCACCAAAGTGCCTTGGGTCATCATGACGCCTGCTTCGGCCAGCCAGCGATTGATGGTCTTGAACAATTGACGGGCCAGTTGATGCTGCTCGAGCAGGTGGCGGAAATTCATGATGGTGGTGCGATCCGGCAGGGCGCTATCCAGGGATAATCGGGCAAACAGGCGCATGGAGGCGATTTCGTACAGGGCATCTTCCATGGCACCGTCGCTCAGGTTGTACCAATGCTGCATGCAGTGAATACGCAGCATGGTCTCCAGCGGATAGGGCCGTCGGCCATTGCCCGCCTTGGGATAAAACGGCTCGATGACAGCGGTCATATTCTGCCATGGCAGAATCTGCTCCATGCGGGAGAGGAAAATCTCTTTTCGGGTCTGACGGCGCTTAGTGCTGAATTCACTATCGGCGAAGGTGAGTTGATGGCTCATGATGTCCCTCTGGGATGCGCTCCGGATGAATATGATGATCTCATATCAGGAACTTGTTCGCACCTTCCCTAGGGAAAACGCTTTTAACATTGAAACAAGAGAAGAAGCTTGCGCAAGCTGTTGCGTTAATTGACAGCGAATTACCGGCTGAGGCTTTAACTTCATTAGCGATGCTAAAAAAAGCAGAATTTCTTCATGATTTCAATGAAACGGCGCGTGCATACGCTCTCTACGAAACGCTGATTGCACAAAACAATGATGAAGCACGTTATGAGTATGCGCGTCGTTTATATAATACGGGGCTAGCCAAAGATGCGCAGCTAATTCTTAAAAAGGTTAGCACCGGCGTGCAGAAAAAATATAACAATTATTTAGGCAAAATAAATAAGATCTGCGATTTGCTTGAACGCCTTGAAGGGGAAGCGATCCCTGTGGGGACCAACACCCGTATTATTGCAATGAAGCATGCCATCTTGTTCTATCGAAATCGTCAGCCGCGGCAGCTTCCCGTCGGATCTTTTGGTCGCCTTGCGCTCTGTACAGGCTCGCTAGGTAGCGGCGGTGCAGAGCGTCAGATTTCCAGGCTGGCTATTGAGATCGCCAGAAAATATCGGCAACAGGGGAAAATTGGCGGCCTGAAAGTAGAAGAGCCGGTAGAGCTCATTATTCGCTCCCTGGCACCGGAACTCAGGCAAGACTTTTTCCTGAAAGAAGTGCTGGAAGAACAGGTCGAGGTGCTTGAAATCGCGAAGATTACCGGAAACTTCTTTGACGATACGACAATAGAATCTCCGGAGTTGCGCTTATTGCTCTCTCATCTGCCGCCGGTGTGTAACTACGGTATCAAGCATCTGGTCCCCCACTTATGCGAGCGCAAGCTGGATTATCTCTCCGTTTGGCAGGATGGCGCTTGTCTGATGATTGCGCTTGCAGCGCTGATTGCTGGCGTGCCCAGAATTCAGCTGGGATTACGTGGCTTACCGCCGGTGGTGAGAAAGCGTCTGTTCAAGCCGGAATATGAGCCTCTCTACCAGGCGCTGGCGGTCGTGCCTGGCGTTGATTTTATGAGTAACAACCATTGTGTGACCCGGCATTATGCCGACTGGCTAAAGTTGGAGGCGAAGCACTTCCAGGTTGTATATAACGGCGTCTTACCGCCATCTACCGAACCCTCTTCTGAGGTGCCACATAAAATCTGGCAGCAGTTTACGCAAAAAACACAGGATGCGGACACGACTATTGGTGGCGTTTTCCGCTTTGTAGGCGATAAGAACCCTTTTGCATGGATTGATTTTGCAGCACGCTATTTACAGCACCACCCCGCCACACGCTTTGTGCTGGTAGGCGATGGTGATTTGCGCGCTGAAGCGCAGAAACGCGCCGAACAGTTGGGGATTCTGGAGAGAATACTATTCGTTGGCGTCTCGCGTGACGTGGGGTATTGGCTGCAAAAAATGGACGTATTTATTTTGTTTTCGCGTTATGAAGGGCTACCCAATGTGCTCATTGAAGCACAAATGGTCGGGGTGCCGGTGATTTCAACCCCTGCAGGTGGATCGGCAGAATGCTTTATTGAGGGTGTTTCGGGTTTCATTCTTGATGATGCACAGACGGTCAATCTTGACCAGGCTTGCCGCTATGCAGAACAGTTGGTCAATTTATGGCGCAGCAGAACCGGTATTTGCCAACAGACGCAGTCATTTTTACAAGAACGCTTCACCGTGGAACATATGGTGGGAACGTTTGTACAAACCATTGCCTCTCAGCCTCGTTAATTAATGGGCAGCATTTTTTCAGCTATTTCATTTATAAAATAAGTTATGAAAAAAATTATTATATTATTAACGACGTTTTTTCTGCTTTCGGGATGCACTATTCCCAGGGCGGTATTTAAATCCAGCCTGATTAATCAGGACGATCCTCATTATCATCTGGTTGAAGTCACACCGACATTAAAACTGAGTGATGCCGATACTGTGCCGAAAACTATTGTCGATCCGGTCTTTGCCGAAAATAACTGGCACTGGACATCTTTGGCTAAAGGCGATGTGCTGCATATCACTATTTTATCCTCGGGCGGGGCGGGGTACTTATCCAATAACGCGAGCGGCGACCGGGCGGATTTTGAAAATATTCTTGTGACTGACGGTAATATCGTTCAGGTGCCTTATGCCGGGATAATCCCGGTTACCGGGCTGGATGTGACACAACTGGCTGAAGAGATCAGAAAGCGACTTTCGCGCGTTGTCCTGAATCCTCAGGTGCTGGTGACGCTTACCGCCCGCACCGGAGCCATGGTGACGGTCGAGGGCAGCGGGAAAACGGGTCGCTACCCTCTCGAACAGAGTATGAATCGTCTTAGTCATTTTTTGGCAACGGCGGCGGCAGTAGAAAATACCAGCGCAGAGATGATGGAAGTTCACGTGACGCGCCAGCAGCATTATTTCAACGCGCGACTGTCAGATATTTATCAGTATCCCGGGTTGGATATTGTCTTACAGCCGGATGACCGTATCACTCTGCGTCAAGTGACCGAGTATGTTAATGTGCTCGGCGCGGCGGGTGTTCAGGGAAAACATGCTCTGGTTCAGCGTCATTCCAGCGTAGTGGATGCTTTGGCGCTGGCGAAAGGATTAAACGACAATCTTGCCGATCCGCAGGCGGTTTTTCTGTACAAGCATGACGAAGCGGAACAGGCGAAACAGCAGATGCGTAAGCTGAATATCTATCATATCGATATGAGCCAACCTGACTCGGTGTTTTTAGCACAGGCCATGCGGGTGGAAGACGGCGATGTTATCTATATCTCGAACGCCTCTTTGACTGATTTCGCTAAGGTGAAAGCCGCATTCGATAGCTTTTTGATCCGCGGCTCTAACTCTTTCTAACGTCGCCATATGAATATTTTGAAAAATAATACTTATTATTTTATGAAACTCATTACCGTCTGTGAGTTAATCATTTTGTTAATGTCACGCGATATCAAAACACGCTATAACGGTAATTTGCTAAACTATATGATGGTGCTGGCCGTACCACTGGTATGGATAACCATTACCGTTATTTCTTTTCAATATTTAAATCGCACCGTACCAATATTTACTGACGATATCAGCTTTGTTATTGCAGGTATATTACCGTATCTGTTATTTCGTTATACCATTACCGCAACCATGCGCACCCGTTCATTCTTTACATCGCTGGCGGTTGTCTCGCAGGTTAAGAAAAGACATGTGATTTTTGCTCTTGCCGCAGTCGAATTTGTTAATGCGGTTATCATTTATATTATTGTTTCATTAATTAACTTTCTTATCTTCTCCCGTTGGGAAGCCCAGAAACCGATCCTGATTTTTGAAGGGATGGTTATCGCATGGCTTCTGGGATTATCGTTTGGTTACTTTTGTGACGCACTGTCTGAACGGTTTCCGCTGGTCTACAAAGCCGTTCCTGTAGTGCTAAGACCGATGTTTTTGATTTCAGCTGTCTTTTATACGGCGAATGAATTGCCCTATTCATTATTAAGCATATTCAGCTGGAACCCTCTACTTCATGCTAATGAGATAGTCAGAGAAGGAATGTTTGAGGGGTATAACTCCTTGTACCTTGAACCTCTTTACCCTCTGGCATTTTCCGCAACGTTATTCCTCGCGGGCATCATTTTTCACCTGATTTGTGACACTGAAAATCACTGACTTTAGCTTCAGGAGAGACGCGTTCGTGTTCGGTTTATTAGGTTGTACACGCTATTTTGAGTCTGATAAGGGCCCGCGGGTGGTCCTTGATAAAACAGATTTTGTCATGGATTACCATGAGCATATCGGTATTCTGGCGGCCCCTGGTTCAGGCAAAACGACGCTAACCCGATTGCTGTGCGGTATAGATGCTCCTGATGAAGGGGATTTTATTGGGCTACGGGGTGATGCGCTCCCACTGGGGGCAAATGCTTTTGTTCTGCCGGGGTTAACCGGCGAAGAGAATGCGCGCATGATGGCCAGTCTTTATGGCCTGGATGGCGATGAATTTTCACATTTCTGCTATCAATTGACCCAGCTTGAACAGCGCTATACCGACAGGGTGAGTGAATATTCTGTCACGATGAAAGCGCATCTGGCATTTGCCATTAATTTACTGCTTCCCTGCCGCCTTTATATTGCCGATGACAAGCTGTACACCGGGGATAATGCCACACAGTTGCGTATGCAGGCGGCGCTAGGGAAGGTGCGAACAAGTTCCTGATATGAGATCATCATATTCATCCGGAGCGCATCCCAGAGGGACATCATGAGCCATCAACTCACCTTCGCCGATAGTGAATTCAGCACTAAGCGCCGTCAGACCCGAAAAGAGATTTTCCTCTCCCGCATGGAGCAGATTCTGCCATGGCAGAATATGACCGCTGTCATCGAGCCGTTTTATCCCAAGGCGGGCAATGGCCGACGGCCCTATCCGCTGGAGACCATGCTGCGTATTCACTGCATGCAGCATTGGTACAACCTGAGCGACGGTGCCATGGAAGATGCCCTGTACGAAATCGCCTCCATGCGCCTGTTTGCCCGATTATCCCTGGATAGCGCCCTGCCGGATCGCACCACCATCATGAATTTCCGCCACCTGCTCGAGCAGCATCAACTGGCCCGTCAATTGTTCAAGACCATCAATCGCTGGCTGGCCGAAGCAGGCGTCATGATGACCCAAGGCACTTTGGTGGATGCCACCATCATTGAGGCACCCAGCTCTACCAAGAACAAAGAGCAGCAACGCGATCCGGAGATGCATCAGACCAAGAAAGGCAATCAGTGGCACTTTGGCATGAAGGCCCACATTGGTGTCGATGCCAAGAGTGGCCTGACCCACAGCCTGGTCACCACCGCGGCCAACGAGCATGACCTCAATCAGCTGGGTAATCTGCTTCATGGAGAGGAGCAATTTGTCTCAGCCGATGCCGGCTACCAAGGAGCGCCACAGCGCGAGGAGCTGGCCGAGGTGGATGTGGACTGGCTGATCGCCGAGCGTCCCGGCAAGGTAAAAACCTTGAAGCAGCATCCGCGCAAGAACAAAACGGCCATCAACATCGAATACATGAAAGCCAGCATCCGTGCCAGGGTGGAGCACCCGTTTCGCATCATCAAGCGGCAGTTCGGCTTCGTGAAAGCCAGATACAAGGGGCTGCTGAAAAACGATAACCAACTGGCGATGTTATTCACCCTGGCCAACCTGTTTCGGGTGGACCAAATGATACGTCAGTGGGAGAGATCTCAGTAAAAACCGGAAATAACGCCAGAAATGGTGGAAAAAATAGCCTAAATAGGCTGATTCGATGTGTTTGCGGGAAAAAAATCGGCCCAGATCCGCGAAATTTTAATCAGCGAGTCAGCTTGGGAAGAAATGACCTGCTTATTCGCACCTTCCCTAGCTTATGAGCTGCAACAGAAAGGGTTGATTGTGCTAACGCGCAACCCTCGGCTTATTAAAGAACACTGTCATGCGTTTGGCGTACTGCTGCATGGAAAAATTACGATGTGTGAAGATTTAGCACAGGCATCTGCGCTTTTTGAACAATATCAGTCAAATCAGGCGACGATTCAAACTGATGATTATTCCTTTGATATATAATTAGAAAATATACGGATAGAGTGTGGAAAATTCAGAACGTATTAAAAAATGGAAAGAGGAAAGGGCGAAGGTAGCAGAAGAAAGCCGAGCCTCGCGACTACAACAAAAAGAGAATGAACGCGCCCTTCGCCAGACGGAAAAAACGGCCGATGCGAAAAGTCATCATCGCCCAGACGCCGGGTGGTCCGCGACGGATGCTGATTCCGTCCGTAGAGCGTCATTGGTTATTAAAGAGCGACGTGTTCAGCAAGCCAAACAATCGCTACGTCGGCTCTTTCTTTATATTGCTTTGCCGCTGCTGGTTATTATGCTTATGTCGTGGCTATTAACTTCGCGTTTTTATAGCGCGGATGCCACCTTTATTGTGCAAACTGATGCCAGCCAGGATAATTTTTCTGGAACAGCTTTCTTTGGTGCAGGCAATGAGATGTCGGAGGGTTTTCAGGTTCGCGAGTTTATACTTTCGAAAGAAATGATGGAGCGGATGGAAAAAGAGCTCGGTTTTTTATCTTATTTCGCGCAAGACGATATCGCATTATTTTCCCGCTACCACGCGCCGCTGGGTATTAATGATGATCCTTATCGTTACTATTTATCGAAAGTCTCGGTTGCTGTCGATATTCAACAGGGCATGCTGCGTTTAAACGTCAAGGCGCGGAGTGCGAAACAGGCTGAGTTTTTTGCCCAGCGCATTCTGGCTTTTGCTGAACAGCACGTTAATACCGTTTCAGCGCGGATGCAGCAGGAACGGATTTTATGGCTGGAAAACGATGTTAAATCGGCCCAGGAAAATCTGGGGGCCGCTCGGCTTGAATTGCTAAAAATACAGCATATACAGAAAGATATTGAACCGCAGGAAACCGTGACCGCGATTTATCAATTAATTGCTGGCTTTGAAACGCAGTTGGCGGAGGCGAAAGCGGAATACGCGCAATTAATGGTTAATGGTTTGGATCAGAACCCCCTTATTCCTCGCCTGTCGGCCAAAATCAAGGTCCTGGAAAAGCAGATCGGCGAACAACGTAACCGCCTGTCAAATAAGTTAGGGTCGCAAGGTTCTTCAGAAAGTCTGTCCCTGTTTGAAGATCTTCGCCTGTAGAGTGAGATCGCCAAAACACGCTGGGAATCTGCCTTGCAGACCTTACAGCAAGGGAAGCTTCAAGCGCTACGTGAGAGACGGTATTTGCTGATCATTTCTCAACCGATGGTGGTGTCTGACACCACTCGCTATGCCGATGGAACAAAGTGGTTACTGTTCTTCGTGTTGCTGGGCATCGCGTACCTGGTGACTTCTCTCCTGATAACCATCAGGCGGATGCGTGAATAAGGCGGAGTAAGGAAATACGATGAACTTGCACTCTACATGTAAAAAAATATCGCCAACCACCCTGCTCAAACAAGAGGATTGGGAGGGGCTATGTCACTATTTCGGTCAGCATCCCGAAAAAGTACGAGATAGTGCTGGAAATGAGCAAAACATTCTTCTCTTCGCTATCGCGTGTTTGCGTAAAGATGAAACAGATGCCGCGCTGACTTTGTTGTCAGACCGTGTGCTGACGGCAAAGAATAGCCGTGATTTATTGCGACGCTGGATTATTTCGCCGCTGGCATCACATCATCGGGACGCTGTACTACAGGTGGTTAACAAACTGCTGGCGGTGAATGTGTGCCAGCCGGAGGATGTCCTGCTGGTCGCAAGCGTGCTGCTTAAGAGTAAACAATATGCGACTGTTGCTGACTTAGCCGAGCGGGCATGGCTCGCTTTTTCGGGCAATAGCAAAATTTTTGCCCTCCATCTGCGCAGCCTGACGCTGGTGGATAAAGAGTTACAGGCAATCTCGTTGGCCAGAACACAGGCGCAGGAAGCTCCCCCGCGGGGAGATATGATTGAGACCTGCCTCCGTTTCTTAAATAAAAGCCGCCTACCAGAAGATCATGACCTGGCCCGCGCATTGCTCCCTTTCTTCGTGTTAGAAAGCCAGGAGTCGGCGGGGCTGGCGGTTGATACGCTGTGCGCTGTCGGTAAATATCAGGAAGCCATTCAGACTGGGGAGTCCGCATTAGCCCGTGGGTTGGATGGTGCGGCGCTGCGTCGTAGCCTGGGGCTTGCCTACTATCAATCCGGTCGCAGCCGGGAAGCGAAGCTTCAGGCCGCTGAGCATTGGCGTCATGCCCTGCAATTTAACCCTGATAATTTACGGATCGTGACCCTGTATGCCGATGCCTTAATCAGAACGGGTCAGAATGAGAAAGCCATTCCGTTACTGCAGCAGTCGCTCGCGACTCATCCTGATCTTCCTTATGTCAGAGCCATGTATGCCCGAGCACTGCGCCAGGTTGGGCAATACGCTGCTGCCAGCGATGAGTTTGTACAACTGGCAAGGGAAAAAGGGGCGACCAGTAAATGGAACCGTTATGCCGCGGCGGCGTTGTTACAGGCGGGGAAAACAAGCGAAGCGGAAAGCGTCTTTGAGCACTATATTCAGGCCAGAGCAAGCCATCTGCCTCAGTCATTCGAAGAGGGGCTGCTGGCGCTTGATGGGCAAATATCTGCCGTTAATCTACCGCCTGAGCGCCTTGACTGGGCATGGGAAGTTGCCGGCAGACAGTCCGGTATCGAGCGCGATGAATGGGAACGCCGGGCGAAGTGGGGGTATCTTGCCGATAATTATCTCCTCGACTGGCTTGAATGCCGTGGAGAGCAGGCCGACGAACCGATGTATCGGTTGGCCGATATATCGCATGTCGAGCAGTTTTTCCAACGGCTGCAGCTCGATAAGCGTGGTTGCATTGTTGTATCGGCTCATATGGGCGCAATGTATGCCGGGCCGATGATCCTCTCCTTGCTGGAAATGAACAGTAAATGGGTGGCTTCCACGCCTGGCGTGCTCAAAGGGGGCTACGGTGAGCGGTTGATTTCGGTTAGTGACAAAAGCGAAGCGGACGTGGTCAGGGCCTGCATACAGACCTTACATAGTGGGCAGTCGCTTGTTGTAGCGATCGACGGCGCGCTGAATTTGAGCGCGCCGACTATCGACTTTTTCGGCCAGCAGATTACCTACTCCACCTTTTGCTCTCGACTTGCCTGGAAAATGCACTTACCCACCGTATTTGGTGTTCCGGTGTGGCGAGACGGGCGCATCCATTTTGTTTTGGAGAAAATGGTCGATCCGCAGAGGTTCGAAAGCCAGTCTTCTTTTATTGAGCGCTGGAAAGACAATTACCTGAAATGTGTAACCCAAATCCTGAATAGCGGGCCTGAAAATCTGAGACTGTCGGGGGGGATTTGGCGAAATATCACGCGCAGGGATGAAACATCTTCGGGCTGAAAAGACATTTGCCCCGCGATGCCTTTGGCGCACCAGGCGGGGCCGCCCGCTAAGTAAAACTGAGTTATTCTATTTAGAAAGCATCCGTTCATTAACGTTCGGGTGCTTTTTTCGTTCTAACGAGCTGAAAAACGGAGAATTATATAATAGCTACGTTATACCTGATTGTGGTTCTGTTTGTCTGAGGGTTACCAGAAGACAGTATCCTGAAGTCACCCCTTAGCAATGTTAAATAGCGGCATCGAAATCCGCTGGTAGCGTACTGTTACCTGTACCCAGGCTGCGTTGCATTAATACCGTATCAAGCCAGAGCCCATGCTTGAATC
The DNA here is from genome assembly GCF_013797615.1 of Citrobacter sp. RHBSTW-00017. NCBI lineage: Bacteria > Pseudomonadati > Pseudomonadota > Gammaproteobacteria > Enterobacterales > Enterobacteriaceae > Citrobacter > Citrobacter sp. RHBSTW-00017. The sequence continues at coordinate 1,052,152 of NZ_CP056899.1, forward strand.
CAATGTTCGTCAGCGTACCTATTTTCGTAAATCCGGCCTGCTGATGGACTTTCAGCGATCCCTGATTATTGCTGTCGCCGACGATAGCGATCAACTGCCGATAACCCTGCGTTTCAGCCCACTCAATTACATGGCGTAGCAACGCTTTTCCCACCCCCTGACGCTGTGCCGTCGGGTCAATATAAATCGAATCTTCGAGGGTATAGCGATAGGCATAACGCTCGCGGTAGCGGGTGAGATAGCAATACCCGATGACCTTATCTTCTTGCAATGCGACAACCCACGGCAGTCCCAGACTGCGGATTTTTTCCAGACGATCCTGCATCTCGCGGGTATCCGGCGGGTCAGTTTCAAAGCTGCCGGTACCGTGAATAACATGATGGGCGTAGATATCGCGTATGGCGGGGATGTGTTTTTTTTCAGCGTTAACGATTTTCATTGACCAGCTCCCATTGGCATCTTTGTCCAAATTACCTCAAAGGCTGGAGGGAAGGTAAGTGCAAAAAATTATGTGTCTATACCCGTCATTCTTTAAGCTGCATGTATCTTGGCTACGCTAGCTCACTTCGGTCACATAGTTCGCTAAACTCCTGGGGATTTACTCACTTGCCGCCTTCATGTAACTCGAATTATTTAGGGTATATAAATTATTTTCAATGTAAATAAGCTTTCAAATTGTAAGGGTAAACGGGGTGTGGTTGATACTGTCAATAATACGCAAGGTTGGTAAATACTTTAGCGAGTTGAGCAATGCACAATTCTTCGCGCACGTATTATGGCGGATACCAAAATACCAATTTTGGTAGATTTCTATGATAGGTCAAGAAGTCATTTGATTTTATTGAGTTTTTACTGTTTTTTTTACTGTACTTAGTTCTGCTTATGACTGTACCTTTAATTTCATTTTATCGACCCTGTTCGAAACTTAAAATTAGGTTATATTATTTACATTGTTATCTTTGTTGTTATCAGGGGCATTATTATCAGAACTTTCTCTATCCGCACACAATAGTTACCATGCAAACAGTTGCGCGGTGTAGCTATGCCAACCAGCAATAGTTATCATCGTCACAAGGTTTCGTCATGCAAACTTAATCTAAATCCAGAATTCAATCCCAAGAGTATTAGGATTATTTAGTCTAAAATACTTTTTTGTCTAAGAGTTTTCGTATCGCATAGCCACGAACTACGCTGAGTGATAAAATTTTCGAGTTTACGCCTGCTTTCCCACGATTAGAGGGCGAGGCGCGGGTAGTCAATAAGACGAAAGAATTAATTGCTTCATAACCCTATTGCAAAATAAGCGGCATTGCATCTTACATGGTCGGGTATCGTAAGTAACTGACTGTAATATATTGAAAACGCTTATTTTTACTCTGATGTAAGTTATAAGGGCAGATATGTTAAGTATGCGTCGACATGCCAACTTCATTAAACGTTTTAAGTCTTTAAGCTGTTTATTTACGGCAAGCGTTCTTTTCCCTATGCAAATCTCTGCAGCGACATCAGATTATGACGCTTTGGTTATTGAAGCGCGGGGTGGTAATAGTGCACCGTTATTGCGTTATCTAGGGAAGGTGCGAACAAGTTCCTGATATGAGATCATCATATTCATCCGGAGCGCATCCCAGAGGGACATCATGAGCCATCAACTCACCTTCGCCGATAGTGAATTCAGCACTAAGCGCCGTCAGACCCGAAAAGAGATTTTCCTCTCCCGCATGGAGCAGATTCTGCCATGGCAGAATATGACCGCTGTCATCGAGCCGTTTTATCCCAAGGCGGGCAATGGCCGACGGCCCTATCCGCTGGAGACCATGCTGCGTATTCACTGCATGCAGCATTGGTACAACCTGAGCGACGGTGCCATGGAAGATGCCCTGTACGAAATCGCCTCCATGCGCCTGTTTGCCCGATTATCCCTGGATAGCGCCCTGCCGGATCGCACCACCATCATGAATTTCCGCCACCTGCTCGAGCAGCATCAACTGGCCCGTCAATTGTTCAAGACCATCAATCGCTGGCTGGCCGAAGCAGGCGTCATGATGACCCAAGGCACTTTGGTGGATGCCACCATCATTGAGGCACCCAGCTCTACCAAGAACAAAGAGCAGCAACGCGATCCGGAGATGCATCAGACCAAGAAAGGCAATCAGTGGCACTTTGGCATGAAGGCCCACATTGGTGTCGATGCCAAGAGTGGCCTGACCCACAGCCTGGTCACCACCGCGGCCAACGAGCATGACCTCAATCAGCTGGGTAATCTGCTTCATGGAGAGGAGCAATTTGTCTCAGCCGATGCCGGCTACCAAGGAGCGCCACAGCGCGAGGAGCTGGCCGAGGTGGATGTGGACTGGCTGATCGCCGAGCGTCCCGGCAAGGTAAAAACCTTGAAGCAGCATCCGCGCAAGAACAAAACGGCCATCAACATCGAATACATGAAAGCCAGCATCCGTGCCAGGGTGGAGCACCCGTTTCGCATCATCAAGCGGCAGTTCGGCTTCGTGAAAGCCAGATACAAGGGGCTGCTGAAAAACGATAACCAACTGGCGATGTTATTCACCCTGGCCAACCTGTTTCGGGTGGACCAAATGATACGTCAGTGGGAGAGATCTCAGTAAAAACCGGAAATAACGCCAGAAATGGTGGAAAAAATAGCCTAAATAGGCTGATTCGATGTGTTTGCGGGAAAAAAATCGGCCCAGATCCGCGAAATTTTAATCAGCGAGTCAGCTTGGGAAGAAATGACCTGCTTATTCGCACCTTCCCTAGAGGATCAGGGAAAGCAAAGCGCGCTAACGCCAAATCAGGTTGCCGACTGGCTGCAAGTTTCCAGTTGGGTTGATAACAACGATAAAGTCACTATTGAAATCTGGCAGCGCTATCGTGGGCAGATGGATGTGCCTGCACGCGGCAAAGTCGCCGCTGCACGTGCGTACCGTAACCAGAAAAACTGGAATGATTCATTGGCGGTATGGGAAAGCGTTTTACAGGAAGAGCCTGACAACGTTGACGTACGCACCGGCTGGATAATGACGTTGGCAGATGCTCGCTACAATCAGCAAGCCCTTACTGAAGCGAATAAATGGGCACAGGCACATCCGGGTGCTGACTCCGATGCGCTACTTGCCTACGTATATCATTCTCAGGGAAAAAACTGGGATGCGCTGTTGGTTGCCAGCCAGGCGGATGACGTTGATCCTGGCAACAAAAATGCAAAATCTACGCTGCTGTCTGCTCTGTCAGCAAACCGTGTTTCCGGACCCGCCTTAAATATGGCGGAGGTAGTGCCTACGGCAGATCCTGTGAAGCGCCGCCTTGAGCTTGATGCGGCCGCCGAAATGGTACGCTCCTCCTATACGTCTGCACGTAATGAAGAAGAGCGGTTTATCGTGGCGGATAAAGCGCTGGCCCGCTATGACCAGTTGCTGGCTGCCTGGAAGGATGAGCCATCCGCGCAGAATGATGTCCGTCGGGCGAGAATTGACCGCATGGGGGCTTTGCTGGTTCGTAAGCGAACGTCTGAAGTGATTAAGGAATACGAATCGCTTTCTGCGAGCGGCGAAGTGCCAAACTACGCAAAACGCTGGGTAGCATCGGCATGGTTAAGCGAACGCCAGCCAGAAAAAACCGAAGCGATGCTGATGAGCATCTACTACCCGAATGGACCGATTCCCGTTACGCCGCTTGGTCCTGAGGATCAACAGGATCTGTTCTACGCGCATATCGATAATGAAAACTTTGATGCCGCTAAAAAACAGGCCGAAAACCTAATTAAAGAGAGTCCGTACCTGCGACGCATCTATGGTTCGCCAACGCCACAGCCTAACGATAACTGGCTGCTCGGACAGTCGATGCTGACGCAATATTATATTGCTGCCAATGAACTACCTGAGGCTGAAAAGCTCGCAGAGCATCTGGCGCGAACAGGTTCAGGTAACCAGGGGCTGCGCATATCTTATGCCTCCGTTCTTGAAGCACGTGGCTTGCCGCATGCGGCGGAGAAAGAGCTGAAGCTGGCGGAAGTGATTGAGCCAAGTAACCTGGAACTGGAACGTCAGCAGGCTTATGTTGCGTTGGATCTCCAGGAATGGAGGCAGGCCGATGAACTGACGGATGATGTCATCGCTCGTAGCCCGGATGATGAAGCGACGCTGCGCCTCGCGCGTATTCGTGATGTCCACAAAATGTCGGAAGTGCGCATTAGCGGCACACAAGGGATCTCGTCCGATAGCCCGGTCAGCGGTAAGAATGACTTCAACATCAATACTGCCATTTACAGTCCGCCAATTAACGACAACTGGCGCTTGTTTACTGGATTCAACTTTGCTACCGGCGAATTTGAGGAAGGTAAAGGCATCAGCCGCGATCTGGCGGCGGGGGCGGAATGGACTTCCCGCGACTACTGGGCAGAAATGGAAGTCTCTGGCCGAAATTATGGCGATGGTCAGAAAATTGGCGGTCGTCTTTCCGGCTGGCATGACTTCAATGACAACTGGCGCGTAGGCGGTTCGGCCGAGCGCTTGTCGCGTAATACGCCACTGCGCGCGCTGCGTAGCGGCGTGTATGCCAACGGCGGCGATATGTTTGTTCGCTGGTATCAAAACGAACGACGTGAATATCAACTGTCGTTTGCCGCATCACATTTCTCAGATGGTAACGATCGCATCGAATACGGACTCAGCGGAAAAGAGCGCATGTGGACAACGCCGCGCTTCACCCTGGACTTTACCCCGGGCATCGGCGGGAGCACCAACACCAAAGAGAATGTGCCGTATTACAACCCGAAGAGTGATTTTTCCGTGGTACCGGCTCTGAGCGCGGAGCAGGTTCTTTACCGCCATTATGACACCGTGTGGACGCAGCAAGGTCTGGCTGGCGTAGGTGGCTATTGGCAGCAAGGCCAGGACGCTGGTGCCATCGTTCAGGTGGGATACGGACAACGGCTCAAATGGAACAACGTCGTAGATGGCGGGGTGATGCTGATTTGGGATAAACGCCCCTACGACGGTAAACGTGAGCGGAATATCTCCCTCGCTTTCGATTTAAATGTCAGGTTTTAAGGATTGTTCATGCTGAAAAGATGCCTGTGGCTTAGCGCATTAATCGCTGGCTGGTTGATGATTACCGCGTGCAGTAGCGCGCACAATACAACGCCTCGCTACGTTCCTCCCGCAGAGAGAACGCCGCTGACGGCGGATCATCCGTGGCCGAAAAATAGCTTCCTGGTGCTCGGCTACCACGATGTCGAGGATGGTGCCGCCGACCAGCGCTATCTTTCTGTGCGCACCAGCGCGTTGAGCGACCAAATGGCCTGGCTGCGTGATAATGGCTATAACCCGATCAGCGTGCAGCAAATCCTGGACGCCCATGACGGTAAAATCGTGTTGCCGGAAAAAGCGGTATTACTCACCTTTGATGACGGATATAGCAGTTTTTATACCCGCGTCTGGCCGCTGCTGAAAGCCTACAACTGGCCTGCGCTTTGGGCGCCGGTGGGGAGTTGGGTTGATGCTCCCGCCAACAAAAAAGTCGATTTTGGCGGCTTAATGACGGCGCGAGATAAATTCGCCACCTGGAAAATGGTCGAAGAGATGGGCAAATCACCGTTGGTGGAAGTCGGTGCGCACACCTGGAATTCGCATTTCGGTGCACAAGCCAACCCGCAGGGAAGTAAAGAACCGGCGGTGGCGAACCGCCTGTATGATAAGAAAACCGGCACTTACGAAACGGATGAACAGTACACGCGCCGTATAAACGCGGATATCTCTCTCATCACCAACAAGATCAAATCGGTGACCGGGAAATCACCGCGCGCGTGGGTCTGGCCTTACGGTGCGGCCAATGGCACAACGTTAAACCTGGCTAAAGAGCATGGCTATAAGATGGCCTTCACGCTCAACGAAGGGTTGGCGAATGCCGCGTTTCTTGATGACATCCCGCGCGTGCTAATCTCTGATAACCCCTCTCTTAAGCGCTTTGCCAGCCAGGTCGCTCAGGTACGTGAACCGCAGACGATGCGCGTGATGCATGTCGATCTGGATTACGTGTATGACAAGGACCCTGCTCAGCAGAAGCGAAACATCGACAAACTCATCCAGCGCGTTTATGACATGCGTATTTCTCATGTCTTCCTGCAGGCCTACGCCGATCCGCAGGGCGACGGAAATATTCGCGAGCTCTATTTCCCTAACCGCTGGCTGCCGATGCGTGCCGACCTCTTTAACTATATCTCCTGGCAGTTACAAACGCGGGCAGGGGTGACGGTGTATGCCTGGATGCCGGTTCTGGCTTTCGATCTCGACGCTTCCATCCCACGCGTAACTGCCTGGGATCCGAAAACGGGACGTACAGCGATCAACCGCGAGAATTATGTCCGTCTGTCCCCCTGGAGCAGCGAAGCGCGTCAGCGCATCACTGAAATCTATGAAGACCTGGCCAAACACGCCAGCTTCAAAGGGATTTTGTTCCATGACGATGCTTTCCTGACGGACTTTGAAGACGCGTCACCGGAGGCGTTGGCTGCCTACCGCGCCGCAGGGCTTCCCGGAAGCATTGAGCAAATCCGTAGCAATCCACAGGCGTTCGAGCGCTGGACGCGACTGAAAAGTAAGGTGCTGATCGACTTCACCAAACAACTGACCCAGGCGGTGCGTAATATTCGCGGTCCGCAGGTGCAGACGGCGCGCAATATTTACGCCATGCCGGTACTGGAGCCGGAGAGTGAAGCCTGGTTTGCGCAGAACCTGAATGATTTCCTCAATACCTATGACTGGACGGCACCGATGGCGATGCCTTTCATGGAGCAGATCCCGGCTAATGATGCCAACGCCTGGCTCGACAGATTAGTGAATGCCGTTGCACAAACGCCCGGCGCGCTGGACAAAACCGTGTTTGAACTACAGGCACGAGACTGGCGTAAATCCGGGGACGAGGCTGAAATCAGCGGAAAACAAATAGCCGAATGGATGCGCCAGCTGAAATTAAGCGGTGCAGGTAACTACGGCTATTACCCGGATGATTTCATCAGCGACAAACCTGAGATGTCAGAGATTCGCTCGACGTTCTCCTCATACTGGTACCCGCAAAAATGACCGATCGCATAATTGCTTTCCTGATACTTTGCCTGATGTTCAGCCTGCCGTTTGGCGTGGCGGTCATCTTTACAGGTGAAGTGATGTTGAACTTCGTCTTCTTCTGGCCTTTGTTTATGTCTGCTTTGTGGATAAGCGGCGGGGTCTATTTCTGGTTCTACCGTGAGCGTCACTGGAAATGGGGAGATGACACACCGCCACCGACGCTGGAGGGGAATCCGCTGGTTTCCATTCTGATCCCCTGTTTTAACGAAGGGATCAATGCGCGCGAAACCATTGAGGCCGCGCTGGCGCAGCGATATAAAAATATTGAAGTGATTGCCATCAACGATGGTTCAACGGATGACACCCACGACGTGCTGGAACAACTGGCGGTGGAATACCCCAGTCTGCGGGTGATTCATCTGGCTGAAAACCAGGGCAAAGCGCTGGCGCTCAAGACCGGGGCAGCAGCGGCGCGCAGTGATTACCTGGTGTGTATTGATGGCGATGCGTTACTGGACCGTGATGCCGTTGCCTATATTGTGGCGCCGCTGATCCAGTTCCCGCGCGTCGGTGCGGTGACCGGGAACCCACGTATTCGAACCCGCTCCACCTTAATCGGTCGGGTGCAGGTCGGGGAGTTTTCTTCCATTATCGGCTTGATTAAGCGCACTCAGCGAGTTTATGGGCAGATCTTTACCGTTTCCGGCGTGGTTGCTGCGTTTCGTCGTCGCGCGCTGGCCGAGGTCGGTTACTGGAGCTCGGACATGATCACCGAAGACATCGATATCAGTTGGAAGCTGCAATTGCGCCACTGGTCGATATTCTTTGAGCCGCGCGCACTGTGCTGGATCCTGATGCCTGAAACGTTAAGAGGGTTATGGAAACAACGACTGCGCTGGGCGCAAGGCGGTGCGGAGGTGTTTATCGTGAACATGCGCCGCCTGTGGTCATGGGAATATCGCCGTATGTGGCCGCTGTTTTTTGAGTTCTGTTTTTCTACCACCTGGGCGTTTGCCTATGCGATCAGTATCGTGCTGTTCCTGTTAGGGCTGATGATCCCGATGCCGGACTCGCTGTATGTACAACATCTGTTCCCGCCGGCCTTTACTGGGCTTATCCTCGGTGTGGTGTGCTTGCTGCAGTTTGCGGTGAGTCTGATGATTGAGCGGCGCTATGAAAAAGGCATTGGCGCGTCGTTGTTCTGGATTATCTGGTTCCCGGTGGTGTACTGGATGCTAAGCCTGTTCACCACGCTGGTCGCCTTCCCGAAAGTAATGCTCAAACGCAAACGCGGCAGGGCGCGTTGGGTGAGTCCCGATCGTGGAATTGGGAGGATCGAATCATGAGCCAGCCGCTGATCTTTACGGAGCAGCGTTTGCTGCCGCGCATCATTGACGTGTTGTTAACGCTTTTTGCCTGGGTTGGTTTTTTATATTTGATCTATAAAGGGCTGATCACCGCTCTGGCGCACTCACCTTATATAGGCGTGCGACCCTTTTTCACCACGCTGGATACGGTCACGTTTTACATCCTTGTCGCGCTGGTCAACGGACTGGTGCTGATTGGTTGGGCGAAGTACAACCAGTTTCGTTTTCGGGTGGAACGTCGCAGTCGCAGGCCCGGACTGGAAGACCATGAGCTGGCGGAAAGTTTACGTATTACCCGGGAACTGGTGACAGAGCTGAACAAAGCGCGGGTGCTGACGGTTCACCATCATGAAAGTGGTGAAATCAGTCATATCGATGTGGACAGGGACATCGCCGATAACCGTCTACCGCCGCCGACGCCTGCGATGCTGGAGTATTTGCCGCCAGAGCCGCAGCCGTTGTTGCAGAAAAGGCCTGAGTGATATTTCTACTTTCAGTTGCTTCCTTCAGCCTCGCACAGGTCTATGATTAGACCCAGACAATAAAAAAATGCGAGGCAATGTCGTGGATAAGGAACTACTGGATGCCGGTTACCGGGCCTATACCGGCGAGAAGATTGACGTCTACTTCAATACGGCGATATGTCAACACTCGGGCAACTGCGTCCGGGGAAGCGCAGCGCTTTTTAACCTGAAGCGTAAACCGTGGATCATTCCGGATGAAGTGGATGTCGCGACGGTCATTAAAGAGATTGATACCTGTCCGAGCGGTGCGCTGAAATATCGCCAGAAATGAGTGAGGGGACCATGGAAATTCTTGCAGGCCACAACAAATTTTATGTTAACGATGCCGAAGGCAATCAGGTTGCCGAGATTGTCTTCGTGCCGACGGGTGAGCATCTGAGCATCATTGAACATACCGATGTCGACCCCAGCCTGAAAGGCCAGGGGGTCGGTAAACTGCTGGTGGCGAAGGTGGTGGAGAAAATGCGCGCCGAAAACCGCAAAGTTATTCCGCTGTGCCCGTTTGCCAAACATGAGTTTGATAAAACCCGCGAGTATGACGATATTCGCGCCTGATAATCTTACGTACGCCGGAAGGCATGACCGCCGTCCGGCGCATCACTCCCGATGCAGCAAATCCTGATAAATTCCCGTCAATACCCCTTGTGGGCCAAACTCTTTTTTAATCCACTGGGTTACACGACCGGTGGCCGAATGCTGGGTCGCCAGCAGCATCCTTGAATCCTGACGCGGGTTGTGGATCTGCCGCGTGACCAGCAACGACTTTTCCATCGCCTCGCGTACCATATAGTCCGGCAGAAAACCGATGCCCTCACCCAGGATCTGGCACTGGCATTTGGTATTAAAATCAGGAACCAGAATCGACTCCTGTCCGTGTAACAGCCAGCCGACCTTCTTGTTGATGGTGTGCGCGGTGTCTTCCACCATGATGTTCGGGTACAGGCGCAGCTGGCTCTCAGAAATCGGTTCAGGCATAAAAGCCAGCGGATGATCCGGGGCAATCGCAAACGACCAACGGATCGCGCCGATCTCGGTGTAATCAATCCCCCCGCCGTCCAGTAACGTATCCGGCGCGCCGATAGCGATGTTGGCGAGGTTGTTAATGATCGAATCCCAGACGCCGTTATACACCTCGGTGGTGACGGTTATCTGGCAGGTTGGAAACTGTTTCTTGAGTACCTGCAGCAGTCGTGCCGTATGTTGAGGGGTATACAACAGTTGATTAATACAGATGCGTACCCGGGCTTCAATGCCCTGAGCAATGGTATCAATACTGCGCTTGATGGCGTGGAAATCGTTGAGCAGGTCGGTCGCCTTGCGAAACAGATAGCGTCCGGACTCGGTCAGCTCAATGCTGCGGGTACTGCGGGTAAACAGCACCACGTCGAGCCCCACCTCCATGCGCTTAATGGTGTAACTAATTGCTGATGTGGTTAAGCCAAGTTCCTCAGCCGCCTTGCTGAAGCTGCTGTAGCGGGCTGCCATCGTAAATGCCAGCAGGTTTTCCTCGGTAAAAATTGAATTCATCTTCCTCCCCTCCGGCGACAAACGCGCATCCGCGACGCGATGATTATTGAATGTATTTGTAATCCTTATGCAGAGCAATCAGTTTTGAACAGAATTTAACACTAGTTTTACAATTGATTTGAAGGCAATCACACTTCTGTATATTAATTGCAGGCCGCTATCCGTGTAGCATCACGCCTGATTTTCCTGACAACTGATTAATGGCTAAAAGCGGCTCTGTCATAAGGAAAAGATTGCACTACAGCACGTTTTGTTCTCATTGTTAAATTTGATTCAATAATCGACACGCTTACGATGAATGAAATTTAAGCGGATATTATTCTCTGCACTCTGTTGCTATTCTCAACTTATCGGATATTTAAAAAGTCTAAAAAACTGCAGGAGAGCGATTATGTCAGAGAAAGAACTCATTACTGAATTTCTGCTGGCGGCAGAGCAGGGTGATGCCGATGGATTAAAATCCTGCCTGGCAAAAAATGTGGATATTAATGCCACTAACCGCCAGGGGCGCACTGCCATAATTATTGCCAGCCTGAATAAACATTATGACTGTGTTTCTTTATTGATTGCCGCCGGTGCCGATATTAATAAACAGGATCAAACCTGTTTTAATCCATTCCTGATTAGCTGTCTGACTAACGATTTAACGCTGCTGCGTACCGTATTACCGGCCAATCCCGATCTTAATTGCCTGAGCCGTTTTGGCGGCGTCGGTATTACGCCAGCCAGCGAAAAAGGTCATGTAGAGATCGTGCGCGAACTGCTGCTGCGTACCGATATCAATGTTAATCATACCAACTTTGTCGGCTGGACGCCGTTACTGGAAGCCATCGTGCTTAATGACGGCGGCGCGAAACAGCAGGAAATCGTCAAGCTGCTGCTCGACCATGGCGCAAACCCGCACATGACGGATAAATACGGTAAAACCCCGCTGGAGCTGGCGCGGGAGAAAGGATACCACGAAATTGCCGAGCTGCTGATTGCGGCCGGAGCCTGACAGAGGAGCGCTACTATCGCTACGCCATCACGGCGATGCGTACGGGCGCTAACCGCAGACGGCGCGTTTCTCGCTTTCCGGGGAACGGGACGGGTTGAACAGGTTTTTTCCCGCGCGGTAAACCTGTTGATACCCGAACAGCAGCGGTTGCTGACGTTACTGAGTGAAGGTTGTGATAACGCGCCTAACAGCTGTCGGCTGGCGCTGACGCATTGTGAAGAGCTGTTTCACCCCGGTGAGAGAGTCAGTTTTACCGAATCGGGGATAGCCGTTGGCAACGATAAATGGATAGAAACTTCCGGTTGTCTGCCGTGGCGCATACCACGGTGGAGGCTTGATGCAATAAGCCTTGCTGCAATCCGCTGGCTGCGCTGGGAAGAGGTTATCCGCCAACAGCTAAGAAGCGCTGACACATTATTTCTGTACCAGGGGGATAACCCGTTTTATCTGGAAATCACCCGCCAATTACTTAATCGCCGACAAACATTACTGGCGGCGTTGCATACAGGAGAAAATATCTCTACAGCGGTCAGCCATTTAATTGGTCTGGGGATTGGTCTGACGCCCTCATCTGATGACTATTTAGTGGGTTTAAGCACTATTTTATTTATTCCTGGACATCCGCTGGGGAAATATCGTGATGATTTTTTAGCAGCCTTACAACGTGCCGGAAATAATACCACGCTACTCAGCAAAATAACGCTAGAGGAAGCCTTTCATCAACGTTATCGGGAAAGCGTCGGACGGCTGCTGAACCATATTATTACTGAGCAACAACCCGTTTCTACGCAATATATTACTGACATTAAAAATATCGGCTCAAGTTCTGGCTGCGACATGCTGTATGGCATGGCGGATGCCTGCGCCCTGAGCCACAGGTCCGGAGGGAATTATGTCGATCAGGATAGTTGTTAAAAAGAACACGTATTTTGATTCTGTCTCACTGATGTCTATCTCCACACGCGCAAATAAGCTCGATGGCGTTGAGCAGGCGTTCGTGGCTATGGCGACAGAAATGAATAAGGGCGTACTGAAGAATCTCGGTCTGCTCACGCCTGAACTTGAAGAGGCGAAAAGTGGCGACCTGATGATTGTCATTAAAGGTGCCAGCGAGGCGGCGAACGATCAGACGCTGGTGGCGATTGAAGACTTGTTTACGCATAAAGAGCAGGGGGGGCAGCATGAAGCGCGCTATGCCACGCTTGCCAGTGCGAAGAAGCATGTTCCTGACAGCAACCTGGCGGTGATCTCGGTCAATGGTCTGTTTGCCGGGCGTGAAGCGCGTCAGGCGCTGCAAAATAACCTCAACGTGATGCTGTTCTCTGACAACGTCTCTCTTGAAGACGAACTGGCGCTCAAGCAGCTGGCGCATGAAAAAGGGCTGCTGATGATGGGGCCCGATTGCGGAACCGCCATTATTAACGGCGCGGCGCTGTGTTTTGGCAATGCGGTGCGTCGCGGCAACATCGGAATTGTTGGTGCCTCCGGTACCGGTAGCCAGGAGCTGAGCGTACGCATTCACGAGTTTGGCGGCGGGATTTCCCAACTGATTGGCACCGGTGGACGCGATCTGAGCGAAAAGATTGGCGGCCTGATGATGCTTGACGCGATTGGTATGCTGGAGGCCGATCCGCAAACCGAGATCATCGCGCTTATCTCCAAACCTCCTGCGCCAACAGTGGCGCGCAAGGTGCTGGAACGTGCGCGCGCCTGCCATAAGCCCGTCGTGGTGTGTTTCCTCGGACGTGAAGCCGCGCCTGCGGATGAAAACGGTCTGCTGTTTGCACGCGGCACTAAAGAGGCGGCGCTGAAAGCGGTACTGCTGACTGGCGTGAAAAAAGAGAGTCTGGATCTGCATCCGCTCAACTGGCCGCTGATTGAAGAAGTCCGCGTCCGCCTGACCCCGCAGCAAAAGTACATTCGCGGCTTGTTCTGTGGCGGCACGCTGTGCGATGAGGCGATGTTTGCTGCCATGGAAAAACATGCGGAGGTTTACAGCAACATTCATCCGGATCCGGCTTTTCGCCTGACAGATCTCAACCGCAGCGTGGGACATACCTTCCTTGATTTCGGAGATGACGATTTTACCAACGGTAAACCGCACCCGATGATCGATCCAACCAACCGCATTAGTCGTCTGTTGCAGGAAGCACGCGATCCTGAAGTCGGCGTGATCGTTATGGACTTTGTTCTTGGATATGGATCACATGAAGATCCGGTTGGCGTGATGATCGAGGCGATCGTCAAAGCCAAAGCGATCGCCGCCGCAGAGGGGCGTCCGCTTGAGATCCTCGGCTACGTGCTGGGAACCGATCTCGATACGCCGTCGCTGGAAAAACAGTGCCAGATGCTGACCGATGCAGGCGTGATCTGGGCGAGCAGTAGCACCAATACCGGATTGCTGGCGCGTGAATTTATCTGTAAAGGGGAGGAAGCCTGATGAGCCAGACACTGTTTAACCAGCCGCTGAACGTGATTAACGTCGGCATCGCGATGTTCAGCGATGACCTGAAAAAGCAGAATGTTCCCGTGACCCAGCTCGACTGGACGCCGCCGGGCCAGGGCAACATGCAGGTCGTGGCCGCACTGGACGAAATTGCCGATTCGCCGCTGGCTGACAAAATCGCTGCCGCTAACCAGCAGGCGCTGGAACGCATTATCCAGTCGCATCCGGTGCTGATTGGCTATGACCAGGCGATCAACGTCGTGCCGGGCATGACCCGCAACACCATCCTGCACGCCGGACCGCCCATCTGCTGGGAAAAAATGTGCGGCGCAATGAAGGGCGCGGTCACCGGGGCTTTGGTGTTTGAAGGACTGGCGAAAGATCTGGATGAAGCCGCCGACCTGGCCGCCTCGGGTGAAATCATCTTCTCACCGTGCCACGAGCATGACTGTGTCGGTTCGATGGCGGGTGTGACGTCGGCGTCGATGTTTATGCACATCGTCGAGAACAAAACCTACGGCAACCGCGCATACACCAATATGAGCGAGCAGATGGCGAAGATCCTGCGCATGGGCGCGAACGATCAGAGCGTTATCGATCGCCTGAACTGGATGCGCGATGTGATGGGACCGATGCTGCGCGACGCCATGAAGCTGGCGGGCGAAATCGATCTGCGCCTGATGCTGGCGCAGGCGCTGCACATGGGCGATGAGTGCCATAACCGCAATAACGCCGGGACGGCGCTACTGATACAGGCACTGACGCCGTGGATTATTCAGACCGGCTATCCGGTTGAGCAGCAGCGTGAGGTATTCGAGTTCGTCCTCAGCAGCGATTACTTCTCCGGACCGACCTGGATGGCGATGTGTAAAGCCGCAATGGACGCCGCACACGGGATCGAATACAGCACCGTAGTCACGACGATGGCGCGTAACGGCGTTGAATTCGGTCTGCGCATCAGCGGCTTACCGGGTCAGTGGTTTACCGGTCCGGCGCAGCAGGTGATTGGCCCGATGTTTGCGGGCTATAAGCCCGAAGATTCCGGACGTGATATCGGTGATAGCGCAATTACCGAAACCTACGGCATCGGCGGTTTTGCCATGGCCACGGCACCGGCCATCGTGGCGCTGGTGGGCGGTACGGTTGAAGAGGCGGTCGATTTCTCTCGCCAGATGCGTGAAATCACTCTCGGCGAAAACCCCAACGTTACTATTCCGTTACTTGGTTTTATGGGCGTACCGACCGCTATCGACATTACGCGCGTGGGTAGCACCGGCATTCTGCCGGTGATTAACACCGCAATTGCGCACAAAGATGCGGGGATCGGCATGATCGGCGCCGGAATAGTCCATCCGCCGTTCGCCTGTTTTGAAAAGGCGATCCTCAACTGGCGCGACCGCTACTGCCAATAACAACAATCGGGGCTAACGCTGTTAGCCCCACAGTAGCGAAGCAAAAAAACGTTGCTTACCTGCAGGGCTGGGCGATCCCCGGGATCGCAAACGATGCTTAACCTGTTAAGGATATTCCATGAACAGCATAAAACTAGAATGGAAACGTGGTGACTGGGCTGCTTACTTTGGGCTGATGACCAACAACCTGACTAACCTGCTGACAATGATGGGGCTGCTCATTTTTTTCGTCGGGATCCCTACCGAAATTGTCTATGGTCGCATTGCGCCTGCCTTTGGTCTGGCGGTGCTGGTGGCCAGCGTCTGCTACGCCTGGTTTGGCCTGCAGATGGCAAAGCACACCGGGCGTAAAGACGTGACGGCGCTGCCGTCCGGGCCGAGCGCACCGTCAATTTTTACCGTGACCTTCCTGGTGCTAATGCCGGTATATCAGCAAACCAAAGATGCCAACTTTGCTATCCAGATAGCCCTGGTGTGGTGCTTTGTAGAAGCGTTGATCCTGGTCGGCGGCTCCTTCCTGGGCGAGACCATCCGCAAGATGATCCCGCGTACGGTTTTACTTTCTTGCCTGTCCGGTCTGGGACTGTTGCTGCTGGCGATGAACCCGATGCTGCAGGCATTTGAAGCGCCGACCGTCTCTTTCATCGTCTTGTTGTTGATCTTCATTAACTGGTTCGGTAAGAAGCCGATTTTTGCCCGCATCCCCACCGGTTTGCTGTTGCTGATTGCCGGTACAGCGTTGGCGTGGATCTCCGGTTTGCAAAGCCCGGAAGCCATTAAATCTTCGATGTCTTCCTTTGGCTTCAACCCGCCGGAAATCCATGTCGACAGCTTCCTGCAGGGTTTGCCGCACGCGCTGCCGTACCTGGCTTCTGCGGTTCCTCTGGGTCTGGCGAACTACATTTTTGACCTTGAGAATATTGAAAGTGCGCATGCGGCGGGTGATGAGTACAACACCCGTAAGGTCATGATGGCGAACGGTTTTGCCTCCATGCTCGGCTGCATGCTGGGCAACCCATTCCCGGTGACCGTATATGTTGGGCATGCGGGCTGGAAAGCGATGGGGGCCAGCATCGGTTATACCCTCGCTTCAGGCATCACCATGTTCCTGGTACCGCTGTTTGGGCTGGGGGCGTTTATGCTCGCGATTATTCCGATGACTGCGATAGTGCCGATTCTGGTGTTTATCGGCGTGGTGACCGCCAACCAGGTGGTGCGAGAGACGCCCAAAGTCGAGGTTCCCGTTATCTTTATCTGCTTGTTCCCGTGGATCGCTAACTGGGCGTTGACCATCGTCAACAGCGTGATGGGCGCCGCCGGAACATCCGCGGGGAAACTGGGCAGCGACCTGCTGCACAGCAAAGGTGTCTATTACGATGGGCTGGTGCATCTGGGAAGCGGCGCGCCGCTGGCCAGTATGCTGTGGGGCTGCGTCGCTATCTTCGCCATTATGAATAAGCCGCTGCGTGGGGCGATTGCCGCAGCTTTTGGCGCGCTGTTATCGCTGTTTGGTGTGATCCACTCTCCGGCGGTTGGCTTTGCAGAAGGCAGTTCGATGATGTTTGTTGTGGCCTACCTGATGATGAGCGGCATGTTTGTCCTCAAGCATGTTCT
Organism: Citrobacter sp. RHBSTW-00017; assembly: GCF_013797615.1. Taxonomy (NCBI): domain Bacteria; kingdom Pseudomonadati; phylum Pseudomonadota; class Gammaproteobacteria; order Enterobacterales; family Enterobacteriaceae; genus Citrobacter; species Citrobacter sp. RHBSTW-00017. The sequence goes on from NZ_CP056899.1 coordinate 1,069,118, forward strand.
TGATAGCCGTGAAGCGGTGACTGCGCCTGAGCAGGAACCGACGAAAACGACCTGAATCGCCTGTAAGCGGAAGATAACACTATGAAAGAACTTGTGGTCGTTGCCATTGGCGGCAACAGCATTATCAAAGATAACGCCAGCCAGTCGATTGAGCACCAGGCTGAAGCGGTGAAAGCGGTGGCGGACACGGTGCTGGAGATGTTGGCATCGGACTACAACATTGTGCTGACGCACGGAAACGGGCCGCAGGTGGGGCTGGATCTACGGCGTGCGGAAATCGCGCATGAGCGTGAAGGGTTGCCGCTCACCCCGCTGGCAAACTGCGTCGCCGATACGCAGGGCGGGATCGGCTATCTGATCCAACAGGCGCTGAACAACCGCCTGGCGCGGCGCGGTGAGCAGAAGGCGGTTACGGTGGTCACGCAGGTGGAGGTCGACAAAAACGATCCGGGCTTCGCTAACCCGACCAAGCCTATCGGCGCGTTCTTTAGCGAAGCGCAGCGCGATGAACTGCAGCGGGTCAATCCGGGCTGGCGCTTTGTTGAAGATTCGGGACGCGGCTACCGCCGGGTCGTCGCCTCTCCGGAACCGAAGCGTATTGTCGAGGCGGAGGCGATCAAAACGCTGACCCAGCAAGGCTTTGTGGTGATTGGCGCGGGGGGCGGTGGGATCCCGGTGGTGCGTAGCGATCAGGGGGATTATCAGAGCGTGGATGCGGTGATTGATAAAGATCTCTCCACGGCTCTGCTGGCGCAGGAGATCCGCGCTGACATTCTGGTGATCACCACCGGCGTCGAACAGGTCTGTATTCATTTTGGCAAACCCAACCAGCAGGCGCTGGATAAGGTGGATGTCGCAACGATGACCCGTTACATGCAGGAGGGACATTTCCCGCCGGGGAGCATGTTACCCAAAATCGTTGCCAGTCTGGCGTTCCTGGCGCGTGGCGGTAAGCGAGTGATCATCACCACGCCGGAATGCCTGCCGGCCGCACTGCGCGGCGAAACGGGCACCCATATTGTCCATTCCTGAGAGGAAATGTGAATGAAGGAAAGTAACAGCCGCCGTGAATTTTTAAGTCAGAGCGGAAAAATGGTGACCGCTGCCGCGCTGTTTGGCGCAGTGGCTCCGGTCGCGTATGCTGCTAATCCTGTCGGGAACACCTGCGGGGCGAAGAGCACAATGACGATTAACGATAAGCACTATTACCTGGATAACGTCCTGCTGGAAGCGGGGTTTGATTACGAAAACTCGGTGGTGGTGCATACCCATACCGCGCTGCAAACCGTTGAAATTCAGGACGGGAAAATTGTTGCACTGCGTGAGAATAAGCAGCATCCGGATGCGACGCTGCCGCACTACGATGCGGGTGGAAAGCTGATGCTGCCCGCCATGCGCGACATGCACATCCATCTGGATAAAACCTTTTACGGCGGTCCCTGGCGTTCGCTGAATCGCCCGGCTGGCACCACCATTCAGGATATGATCCGCCTTGAGCAAAAGCTGCTGCCTGAACTCCAGCCTTACACGCAGGAGCGCGCGGAAAAGCTCATCGATCTGCTGCAATCAAAAGGCACCTCGATCGCCCGCAGCCACTGCAATATCGAACCGGTTTCCGGGCTGAAAAACCTGGAAAATCTGCAGGCGGTGCTGGCGCGTCGCCAGCCGGGTTTTGCCTGTGAAATCGTGGCGTTTCCGCAGCATGGCCTGCTGTTATCGAAGTCTGAACCGTTGATGCGTGAAGCAATGCAGGCGGGGGCGCATTACGTCGGCGGTCTGGACCCAACCAGTGTGGACGGGGCGATGGAAAAATCCCTCGACACCATGTTCCAGATTGCGCTGGATTACGATAAAGGCGTGGATATCCATCTGCATGAAACCAGCCCGGCGGGCGTTGCGGCGGTGAATTACATGGTGGAAACGGTGGAGAAAACGCCGCAGTTGAAGGGCAAACTGACCATCAGCCACGCATTTGCGCTGGCGACGCTGAACGAACAGCAGGTGGATGCGCTGGCGAGCCGCATGGCGGCGCAGCAGATTACCATTGCCTCGACGGTGCCGATCGGTACCTTGCATATGCCGCTCAAGCAGTTGCGTGACAAAGGCGTGGAAGTGATTACCGGGACCGACAGTGTGATTGACCATTGGTCGCCGTACGGGCTTGGAGACATGCTGGAGAAGGCTAATCTGTACGCGCAGCTCTATATTCGTCCCAATGAACTCAACCTGTCGCGAGCGCTGTTCCTCGCCACCGGCGATGTGCTGCCGCTTAACGATAAAGGTGAGCGCGTCTGGCCGAAGGCGCAGGATGAAGCCAGCTTTGTACTGGTGGATGCCTCCTGCTCAGCGGAAGCGGTCGCGCGAATCTCCCCACGCACCGCGACCTTCCATAAAGGCCAACTGGTGTGGGGGAACGTCGCAAGCTAGCCTGGTTTGATGCGCAGCGGCAATCGCTGCTGCGCTCTCTGCTCGTTAACCGACGATCCCCATATAGCCGTGAATCCCCATATATAAGCCGACCATCGCGATAAGCGCGCTGGAAAAATAGGGGGCTTTGCGTGCCAGTGTGTTAAATCCGCTCCAGCGTTTGGCCGCCTGCTGCACGCTGATTGCCGCTCCCACGCCCACCGTTACCAGCGTTAGCGCCAGCCCGAGGCTGAAGCACAGCACCATGGTGGCACCCAGCGTGAAGGCTTTGAGCTGGATGCAAATCAGCAGTACCGTAATGGCGGCAGGGCAGGGGATCAACCCGCCGGTCAGACCAAACAATAATATTTGGCCGTTGGTGACCTCTTTGCCTGCAAAGCGGCGCTGAATATCGGTAGCATGTGCCCGCTCGTGCGCGTCCTGATACGCTTTCGAACCCTCGCTCAGCCCTGCTAACGCAGCATGGTTATGATCGTGGTCGTGTTCGTGATGATGATGGTGAGCTTCATCGTGGTTATGATGGTGGTGATGGTCATCATGATCATGGTGATGCTCATGATCGTGGTCATGATGCGTCTGGGTCAGCCAGTTCTGTTCTCCCTGCCAGGTTCGCCAGAACATCCAGAATGCGGTCCCGAGAATAATAATCGCCGAGACAAACTGCAGCCACGGCTCAACGGCCTGGGCAGTAAACGCTTTGCTGATATACATCCCGCCGAGCGCAATCAACCATACCACTGCGGTATGCGACAGCGTTGCCGCCAGCCCCAGCATCACCGCCTGTTTGATGGTCCCCTTAATGGCAATAATAAAGGCCGCCATCATCGTCTTGGAATGCCCCGGTTCCAGACCGTGTAACACTCCTAATAGAATCGCGCTGGGAATGAAAAACCAGGCGTTGCCTTGCTGAAGAAGCGTAGAAAACTCACCCATGAGAATGATTCTTCGTTGTTTAATTTTGCCAGATTCTACTCCCCCCCAGTATTAAATACTACCCCCCAGTAGAATGACGATGGTATTGTCGCTACAGCCAGACGTTGAAAAGGTATTGCTATGTCACACACGATCCGCGACAAACAAAAGCTGAAAGCCCGAGCCAGTAAGATTCAGGGGCAAGTAGCGGCGTTGAAAACCATGCTGGATGAACCGCATGAATGCGCGGCGGTATTGCAGCAAATAGCGGCGATCCGCGGTGCGGTAAACGGGTTAATGCGCGAGGTGATTAAAGGTCATCTGACCGAGCACATTGTGCATCAGGGCGATGAAATTAAGCGCGAAGAAGATTTGGATGTGGTTTTGAAAGTACTCGATTCGTACATCAAATAAGTCAGTTTAACGGCTCATCCACATACTGATGAATGAGCCGTTAAAAACACGTTCTAGCCAAAAAACATCACAGATACGCACAGCAGACCGACAATCAGGGTGATCAGATTACCCACTGAACGGTACGGCTTTAGCGCCGGGATCAGATAAGTAGATAATGTCGGCATGATAAACAGAATCATGGCAATCAGCGGCCCGCTAATCGCGTAAATCATTGAAATTGCATTAGGGTTAATGCAGCAAATGATAAACGTAATGGTCGAAACCAGCATAATGGACAGGGCGCGGTTAAAGGCCCGGCTTTTCTTCACTCCCACCTGATGCAACGATGTTTTTACCACCTCCGTTGCCCCTTCAATCACGCCAAAGTAGGTGCCGAGGAACGATTTTGACATCGCCACGACGGCGACAATGATCCCAGAAATCGACAGCCATGCTGGTGCGTTTGGCATCATCGATAGCGCTGACAGAATGGTCACCCCTTCATTTTTCGCGTCCTCGATATAGTTTGTCGGAATCGAAAGCAAACAGCTGAAGACGAAAAACAGCACGCTCAGGCAGATGATGACGTAGGCTACCTTCATGATTTTTTTGCATTTACCCATGGCCTGCTCGCCATATTTCTCACGTCGGTCGATGGCGAACGTCGAGATAATTGGCGTATGGCTAAAAGCGAAAACCATCACGGGAATAGATATCCAAACCTGATGAAGCGTGTGCTGATCGAAAGACATCTGGCCGGTGAGTAGCGTTGGCTGCCAGCTTCCGGTCAGGTAGAGCGAAAGGAACAAAAAGTACGCGATGAGCGGGAACACCAGAAAGCCCATTACCCGAATGGTTGCTTGTCGGCCCATCAGAAAAATCAGGTTCAGCACCAGCACCACGCCAAGACTGACCAGCATGCGAACACGCAGATCGATGGCGATATGTTTTGCCAGTTGTTCAGTGAGTGAATTGGTTATCGCCACGGCGTAGATCAGTACCACCACAAAGAAGGCAATAAAATAGAGGGTCGTGATCAGGCTGCCTATCTTTTTGCCGTAGTAGTGCGTAACTGCACCAGTGATCCCTTCACCTGCCGAGGTTTTTGAGGACAGGATAAACTGGCACAGCGCCTTGTGCGGCCAGTAGGTTAAAGGCCAGGCGACGAGTGCGGTGATAAACAGTACCACCGCGCCTGCAGAACCCAGCTGTATGGGGAGGAAGAGGGTTCCTGCGCCGACGGCAGTCCCATATAGTGCGAAGCTCCAGAGAGTCTCTTCTTTTGACCAAAATTTCGACATTATTTGAACGTATCAACTATAAAATAAACAAAAAGAAGCGCAATTTACCACAAATGGCAGGGGCTGGGGGAGGTGTCAACAAGCGGGCGAGTGAATGGATCAAAAGCCGGAACCGAGAAGATTCCGGCTATTGTTTGAATTATCAGGCAGTAACGCGCTGCTGGCGACGCTTCATAACGCGCTCGCGTAAAGTGTCATAAGCCCAGTTATAGAACATGGTGTATGGCAGGAAGAACAGGAAGAAACCTATTTCCAGCGTGAATGCCTGGAGCAGGCTGACGTTCAGCACATACGCCACGATGCTCACCCCGATGACAATAAAACCGCTCTCGAAGCCTAAGGCGTGGAATGCCCGCACTTTAGCCGTACGTTTTACCAGGTGCGACGGCCACAGTCGGTCAAACAGGGCGTTATAAATGATATTCCAGATCATCGCCGTGGTGGCGAGAAGGATGGTCAGTCCGCCCATTTCCAGCACCGAGCGCTGCATCAACCATGCGGTGGTTGGTGCGAGAATCGCGGTGGCAATGCCCTCAAAGCAGACGGCATGAAAAATTCGCTCCAGTAACGAGCGGCGTTGGACTGTATCGTGTTGCATAATCTAAAACCTTCTTTGATGCCCGGATAACGGAATTGTGGCAATTTTATCGTTTTATGTGATATCTAAAAGATAGTATCCATCGATAAAGTAGATAGTTCATGCGTTACTCCCCTGAAGCGTTAACGGCATTTGTGGAGACCGTTTCCTGCGGCTCATTTTCTGCTGCGGCCCGGCGGCTGCGTAAAAGTCAGTCCACCATCAGCACGGCCATTGCGCATCTGGAAGCCGATCTCGGTTTTGCGCTGTTTGACCGCTCATCCCGTCAGCCGACGCTAACCGAAGAAGGTAAGCGGGTGCTGGGCTATGTGCAGGCAATTTTGACGGCCAGCGAACGTCTTGATGAGGCAGCGATTTCGCTGTCGGGTGAAACGGAAGCGCGTCTGACCTTCGTTTTGTCTGATACGCTGCATCCGGATGTGCTGGAAGAATTGATGGTGCAGTTTGACCACAAGTTTCCCCATACCGAGTTTGAATGTTTGATTGGCGAAGATGAAGACGTGATCGATCTGCTGCAAAAAGGACGTGCTCAGGTTGGGTTGATCGAAGCGCGGGAGGATTACCCGACCGACATGGGCGTCACGCGTCTGCCGATGCAAACCTGGATGGGATTATACGTTGCGGCATCACATCCACTGGCGACTCAAGAAAAACTGCAGTGGGAACAGCTACATACCTGGCGAGAGCTGCGGCTGAATACCTATCTGGAGAGCGGCACTAACGTGGCGCGCGGCCCCGTCTGGTCGGCGCCTAACTATTTGTTGCTGCTGAGTATGGCGGTGCAGGGATTCGGCTGGTGCGTGCTCCCTTGTGCGCTGGTGGAGGAGTTTGCGGCAGAAAAACCGCTGGTCCAATTGATGCTGCCCGGCTGGCCAAAGGCTATCTCTATCGATCTGCTGTGGAATAAGAAATCACCGCCTGGCGTGGCGGGAAGTTGGCTGCGCGACCATTTACAGCAGAGTGGCGTTCAGATGACCAATAAATGATACGAATTTCCTTTGTGATAAAAATCACCATTTTTAAACAACCTTGATAACTCTTTTTAACAATCATCTACTATTGCGGTGTTATTTTGCGCTGAGGTGGTGATGAAAGAGGTTGTGATAGTCGGGGCGTTACGGACACCAATCGGCTGCTTCCAGGGGACGCTGGCGCGCCACTCTGCCGTTGAATTAGGTAGCATGGTGGTCAGGGCGTTACTGGAGCGCACGGGCGTGGACGTTCACGCTGTGGATGAAGTGATCCTCGGACAGGTGCTTACCGCAGGTGCCGGGCAAAATCCGGCGCGTCAGTCCGCCATCAATGGTGGGCTACCCAATACCGTCTCCGCCATCACCATTAACGATGTCTGCGGCTCGGGTCTGAAAGCGCTGCATCTGGCGACCCAGGCTATCCAGTGCGGCGAAGCCGACATTGTCATTGCGGGCGGACAAGAGAATATGAGCCGTGCGCCGCATGTCCTTACTGATAGCCGTACCGGCGCACAGTTGGGCAACAGTCAACTGGTCGACAGCCTGGTGCATGACGGCCTGTGGGACGCTTTCAACGATTACCATATGGGCGTTACCGCGGAAAATCTGGCGCGGGAATATGGCATCAGCCGTGAACTGCAGGATGCCTACGCACTGCATTCGCAGCACAAGGCGCGGATGGCAATTGACGCCGGGCGCTTTAAAGATGAAATCGTGCCGGTGGTAACGCAGCGTAATGGGCAATCGTTCGTGGTGGATACCGACGAACAGCCGCGCACCGATGCCAGCGCAGAAGGGCTGGCGCGTCTGGATCCGACCTTCGACAGGCTCGGTTCAGTAACCGCGGGCAACGCGTCATCCATCAACGATGGCGCCGCTGCGGTGATGATGATGAGCGAGGTTAAGGCCCAGGAGCTGAATTTGCCGGTGCTGGCCCGCATCCGCGCCTTTGCCAGCGTCGGGGTCGATCCCGCGCTCATGGGAATTGCGCCGGTGTACGCGACGCGCCGTTGCCTTGAGCGTGTGGGCTGGCAACTGGCTGATGTTGATCTTATCGAGGCCAACGAAGCCTTTGCCGCACAGGCATTGTCCGTTGGGAAAATGCTGGAGTGGGATGAACGTCGGGTGAATGTGAACGGCGGAGCCATTGCGCTCGGTCATCCGATTGGCGCATCTGGCTGCCGTATTCTGGTTTCACTGGTGCATGAAATGGTGAAGCGTAGGGCGCACAAGGGCCTGGCAACGTTATGTATCGGCGGTGGTCAGGGCGTGGCGCTCGCTATCGAGCGAGATTAACCCCCCGAAGTTTTCTCTGCTTAAACGCCTTTCCCGCTGTATATCCCCTGCATCTATAAAAAAGCCCTCCAACAGGAGGGCAAGGCCAGTTACAGAAACATACACTCTAAACTCTGCCAACGTATCAAAACGGCGTTTCATTTCATGTGATTAACAGCGCACTTTGCTATAAAAGGTGTGTGAACGGCGTGTGAGGCTGGCTGTATTTTCAATGTCTTATCCCTACCCTTCATGAACTACTCTTGTTTATTTTTATCTATCTAATTGTTTTAAATGATTTTATTGAAATTACTTCCGCGATTTATATGCGCTAGCGTGATCGCAATTACACTTTTGATAATAAGATGCAGAAAAAGTGAAACGTTGTTTTATTTGTAATTGAAAACCCATTCCGGGAGGGATATCATGAGCGCATAAGATAAAACGGAACAGCGTTTTGCTATTCGTTTAAGCATTCACGGTCAATTTATCACTGGAGGTAAATGTGGACGTAAGACAAAGCATCCATAGTGCGCATGCGAAAACCCTGGACACTCAGGAGCTGCGTAATGAGTTTTTGGTCGAAGAAGTGTTTGTCGCAGATGAATACACCATGGTCTACAGCCACATTGACCGCATCATTGTTGGCGGCATTATGCCAGTGGCCAAAACCGTCTCTGTGGGTGGCGAAGTCGGCAAACAGCTGGGCGTAGCCTACTTCCTCGAACGTCGTGAGCTGGGTGTGATTAACATCGGTGGCCCGGGCACGATTACCGTTGACGGCCAGTGCTATGAAATTGGTCATCGTGACGCGCTGTACGTCGGGAAAGGGGCCAAAGAAGTGGTATTCGCCAGCATCGATACGGCGAAACCAGCGAAGTTTTACTATAACTGCGCGCCGGCCCACACGACTTATCCAACCAAAAAAGTCACGCCAGCAGACGTTGCGCCAGTAACGCTGGGCGATGACCTCACCAGTAACCGTCGTACCATCAACAAATATTTTGTGCCGGATGTGCTGGAAACCTGCCAGTTGAGCATGGGTCTGACCGAACTGGCGCCGGGTAACCTGTGGAACACCATGCCGTGTCATACCCATGAACGTCGTATGGAAGTCTATTTCTATTTCAATATGGAAGAAGATACCTGCGTCTTCCACATGATGGGGCAGCCTCAGGAAACGCGTCATATTGTGATGCACAACGAGCAGGCGGTGATTTCGCCGAGCTGGTCAATTCACTCCGGCGTTGGCACAAAAGCTTATACGTTCATTTGGGGCATGGTCGGCGAAAACCAGGTCTTTGATGATATGGACCATGTAGCGGTCAAAGATCTGCGCTAGTTGCGGGCGATAGCCGTGCCTGCTGCGGCGGGCATTATAAAAAATTAAGGATTTACAATGATTTTGAATGCATTCTCTCTTGAAGGTAAGGTCGCCGTTGTGACCGGTTGTGACACTGGCCTGGGTCAGGGTATGGCGTTGGGTTTGGCTGAAGCGGGCTGCGATATCGTGGGGATCAACATCGTTGAACCGACGGAAACTATCGAACGCGTGACCGCGCTGGGGCGCCGTTTTTTAAGTCTGACCGCCGACCTGCGTCAAATTGACGGCATTCCGGCGCTGCTGGAGCGCGCAGTGGCAGAATTCGGTCATATCGATATTCTGGTCAACAACGCAGGTCTTATCCGTCGTGACGATGCGATCGACTTCAGCGAAAAAGACTGGGACGACGTGATGAACCTGAACATTAAGAGCGTGTTCTTTATGTCTCAGGCCGCGGCGAAGCACTTTATCGCTCAGGGTAACGGCGGCAAAATTATCAACATCGCCTCTATGCTTTCCTTCCAGGGCGGGATCCGCGTGCCGTCTTACACCGCGTCTAAAAGCGGCGTAATGGGCGTCACCCGCCTGATGGCGAACGAGTGGGCCAAACATAACATCAACGTCAACGCAATTGCGCCGGGTTACATGGCGACGAACAACACTCAACAGCTGCGCGCTGATGAGCAGCGTAGCGCAGAAATTCTCGATCGTATCCCGGCGGGTCGTTGGGGTCTGCCGAGTGACCTGATGGGGCCGATTGTGTTCCTGGCATCCAGCGCATCTGACTATATCAACGGCTATACCGTTGCGGTAGACGGCGGCTGGCTGGCGCGTTAATCCGCTTTCCAGAACCGACAAACCCTGCCCTTTGGCAGGTTTTGTCGGTTAAACATAAGGTGAATGTAGCAATACACCGGAGGCGACATATTCATTCCCTCTGGAACAACATTATGCCGCCAGGCAGATTACGAACAGATAAAATTACGCAGGCAGAAAATCTTCGCGCATGGGCGTAAAGGTATCGAGTAGTGTTCCCGGTTTTAAACAGACGCAGCCATGCATAATGTTGGGCTGTTTATATAGGGTATCGCCTGCCCTAACGACATGCTTTTCTTCGCCGATGGTAAATTCAAACTCCCCAGACAAAACGTAAGTCAGCTGCTCATGCGGATGATTGTGCATCGGACCAATCGCGCCTTGCTCGAAGTTCACCTCAACCGCCATCATTTTACCGTCGTGAGCAAGAATGCGTCGGGTAACGCCATTGCCCAGATCTTCAAGGGTGGTCTCTTTATGAAAAATAAACATTCGGCCTTCCTGTAATTAAAACAATGTTTCATTAAACCTATATCAGAAAATTAAAAAAAGAAATGCACGCCAACAGATGTGGAAAGTTGATCACATCTTTGGTTCACTGGAGAGATAACAACAAATCAGGGGAAATGATGAAAACGATCGGTCTGTTAGGCGGTATGAGCTGGGAATCCACCATTCCTTATTATCGACTCATTAATGAAGGGGTAAAACAGCGTCTGGGTGGCCTGCACTCGGCACAGATTCTGTTGCACAGCGTAGATTTTCACGAGATCGAAGCCTGTCAGTCTGGCGGTGACTGGCAGCGAGCTGGGGAGATCCTCGCGCAGGCCGCCGCAGGGCTTCAGCAAGCCGGAGCGGAGGGGATTGTGCTGTGTACCAATACCATGCACAAAGTTGCTGAGGCGATTGAAACCGCCTGTGACGTGCCGTTCCTGCATATTGCCGATGCGACGGGTCGGGCCATACAAAAACAGCAGATGAGCAACGTGGCGCTACTGGGTACGCGCTACACCATGGAGCAGGATTTTTACCGCGGGCGCTTACAGACTGTATTTGGTATTAGCACGCTTATTCCTGAGGCTGATGACCGTCAGAAAATAAACCAGATTATTTTCGACGAGCTGTGCCTCGGTGAGTTCAGCAACGCCTCCCGCGACTACTACCTGAGCGTAATTGATCAGTTGGCTAAACAGGGCGCTCAAGGGGTTATCTTTGGCTGTACCGAGATTGGTTTGCTGGTTCCAGCCGAGCTAAGTCCATTACCGGTTTTCGACACCGCGGCAATCCATGCGCAAGATGCGGTGGCGTTTATGCTTTCGTCTGTGGATACAAAATAGCCTCCAGCGGATCGATAAGTCTCGGGAGTTGAGCTTGCAGATGCGCCGTAAAAGCATCGACCAGCGCCGAGGCAGGGCGATGAAGTGGGTGGATCAGGCTGACCGTAAAGGGTACCGAAATGCTGAAGCGGCGGATAACCACTCCGCTGCTGGCATAATCCAGCGCGGTCAGTGGGTTTACCACCGAGATCCCCACGCCCGCCCGCACCATTGCACAAATTGAAGCGGCGCTGTGGGTTTCAATCACCATGCGGCGCTTCACCTGATGTTCGTTAAACAGGGTGTCCAGTAGCTGACGGTAACTGTCGGTCCGCGACAGGCTGATGTAGTTCTCTCCCTGAAAATCCTGCGGCGTTAATACCGCTTTCTCGGTCAGCGGATGCCCCTGCGGCAGTACACACACTTCATCCAGCGCCAGCAATTCGGTGCGTTTCGTTCCGGCAGGCGTATGCAACGTTTCCGTTAACCCCAGATCGTGGCGCTGCGCCGACAGCCACTCTTCCAACAGTGGTGACTCCTGCGGCACTATCTGAATGTTGACCTGCGGATAGCGTGCAAGAAATGGCTGCAGCAGCGGCGGTAAAAAGGACTGCGAAAATACCGGCAGGCAAACAATCGACAATTCACCTTGACGAAATTCGCGCAGGCTTTCGGCGGCGCTCACAATTCTGTCCAGGCCGTACCACGAACGTTGTACCTCTTCAAACAGACGTAAGCCTTGCACGGTTGGATGCAGTCGGCCACGCGTGCGTTCAAACAGCGTTAATCCCAGGACTTTTTCGAATCGGGCCAGTTCACGGCTGACGGTGGGCTGCGAGGTATGTAGCATGCGCGCGGCCTCCGTCAGATTGCCTGCGGTCATGATGGCGTGAAAAATTTCAATGTGGCGCAGGTTAACCGCGGGCATAGGCAATCCTCGAATGAGCTAATCCATATCATTTTTGCATAGACTAACGATAAAACGATATTTTTTATTCTTTTTGAGCTGTGGCGTAATCATAAAAAAGCCAATACCGGAGCACGCCATGCCACGCCCACTCAACAACACAGACACTGACCTGACCGCCGACAACCTGTTGCGCCTGCCTGCCGAATTCGGCTGCCCGGTGTGGGTCTATGATGCGCAGATTATTCGCGCGCAGATTGCCAAACTGAGTCAGTTTGACGTGGTGCGTTTTGCCCAGAAGGCATGTTCGAATATTCATATTTTGCGCCTGATGCGCGAGCAGGGCGTGAAGGTCGATTCCGTCTCGCTTGGCGAAATTGAACGCGCGCTGGCGGCAGGTTTTGTACCGGGCAAAGATGAGATTGTCTTTACCGCCGATATGATTGATGAAGCGACGCTCGCCCGGGTGCATGAATTGAGCATTCCGGTAAATGCCGGGTCGGTCGATATGCTGGAACAACTGGGCCAGCTCTCGCCGGGCCATCGCGTCTGGCTCCGCGTAAACCCTGGCTTTGGGCATGGACACAGTCAGAAAACCAATACCGGGGGAGAGAACAGCAAGCACGGCATCTGGTACAGCGATCTTCCGGCGGCGCTGGAGGTAATTCAGCGCTATAAGCTGAAGCTGGTAGGTATTCATATGCATATCGGCTCTGGCGTGGACTACGCGCATCTGGAGCAGGTGTGCGGCGCGATGGTGCGTCAGGTGGTGGAATTTGGTCAGGATCTGGAGGCGATCTCCGCAGGCGGCGGTTTATCAATCCCGTATCGCGAAGGTGAGGAGGCGATCGACACCGATCACTATTTTGGATTGTGGAACGCCGCGCGCGATAGTATTGCGCGTCATCTGGGTCATGCCGTCAAACTGGAGATCGAACCAGGGCGTTTCCTGGTCGCGGAAGCTGGTGTGTTAGTGGCGCAGGTGCGCAGCGTAAAAGAGATGGGCAGCCGTCACTTTGTGCTGATCGATGCGGGCTTCAACGATCTGATGCGCCCGGCCATGTACGGTAGCTATCACCATATCTCCGCGCTGGCGGGGGATGGTCGTTCTCTGCAACAAACTCCTCAACGGGAAACCGTGGTGGCCGGACCGCTGTGCGAATCAGGCGACGTGTTTACCCAGCAGGAAGGCGGAAATGTGGAAACCCGTCTGTTGCCTGCGGTGGTGCCGGGTGATTATCTGGTTTTGCATGATACCGGGGCGTACGGAGCGTCAATGTCGTCAAACTACAATAGCCGCCCGCTGCTGCCGGAGGTCTTGTTTGATAACGGCGTGGCGCGACTGATTCGTCGTCGCCAGACCATTGATGAGCTGTTAGCGCTGGAATTAATCTGAGTAAAGCTGGCCGGATAAGGTGCTTGCGTCGCCATCCGGCTCTTTTTCATATTACTTAAAGTACGGTCCGAGCGTTACTGAGTCACGTAATACCAGTTTGCCGGTAAACGGAGGGATCGGCTCCACGCTCTCACCGTTGGCCAGACGTATAGCCTGGTCGATTGCCGTGGTTATCATGGTATCAATCGGCAGATAAACGGTAGATAACCCCGGTTCCAGCCATTTGGCGCTGGGCGCATCATCAAAACCAAACAGCGAGACGTCCGTCGGGATCCTCAGTCCGGCCTGATGTAACGCTTTTGATGCACCTAATGCCATGTCATCGTTACAGGCGAAAAGGGCGCTGAATTTCACCCCTTCCTCCAGCAGTTCTCGACAGGCTTCATAGCCTCGCGTCATCGTGGAGTCGCCGTATTTAACCTTATCAGGATCCCAGGGAATACCGTTTTTTTCCAGAGCCTTACGATACCCCATCAGGCGGGATTTACCGGTAGGCGTATGGCCTGGCACGGTGATACAAGCAATATCGCTGTGCCCCTGCGAGATCAGATAATTGACCGCCTGATACGCCGCGTCTTCCTGCTCAAAGAAAATCGCGCGATCGCGGGCCTGACTGACATCACGGTTGATGACCAGCAAGGGCATCGCAATGCTGTTCATCAGCGACATAATCGCCTTTTCACTCATATAGCGGGTATAGAGAATAATGGCGTCGCACTGCCTGTCGGCCAGCATTTGCACGGCTTCCTGCTCACGCTCCGGCGTGTCGTGACCATCGGTGACGATCAACTGCTTGCCGTGAGACTCCGTCTGGCGCGAGGCCTGTTGCAGCAGGCGGCCAAAGTAGAATCCATCAAATGTGGAAACCACCAGGCCAATGCTGTTGCTGGTGCGATTCGCTAAAGAGCGCGCTAAAAAGTTGGGTCGATAATCGAGTGCCTGCATGGCCTTGAACACTTTCTGGCGCGTGCTCTCTTTTACCTGACCCGTTCCATTTAGTACGCGCGAAACGGTCGCTTTTGAGACGCCTGCGTGTCGTGAAACGTCCAACATCGTAGTCATGACGCAATCCTGGTTAATCGTTTGACGATGAGTTCCCCGGCTCTGTTAGCGCCGAAACGGAATGGCGACGCACCAGAGTTGGGTTAAAGACGTGGGTAATTTCAGGTGCGGGTCGCTTCTCCGCCAGCGCGAGCGCCAGTTCGGCGGCCTGGGTTGCCATCGTCACGATGGGATAGCGTACCGTGGTCAGACGTGGGCGCACATAGCGGGAAATCAGCACATCATCAAAGCCAATCAGCGAGATTTCTCCCGGCACATCAATGCCGTTATCATTCAATACGCCCATGGCGCCAGCCGCCATTGAGTCGTTGTAGCAGGCTACCGCAGTGAAGTTTTTGCCACGACCAAGTAACTCGGTCATGGCCTGTTCACCGCCGCTTTCATCCGGTTCGCCGAACGTCACCAGTCGATCGCTTACCGGTATATTGCTCTCCGCCAGCGCGTCGTAATAGCCTTGCAGACGATCTTCCGCATCAGAAATACTGTGATTGGAACACAGGTAGCCAATGCGCGTATGGCCCTGTTGAATAAGGTGTCGGGTAGCGAGCCACGCGCCGAAACGGTCATCGAGGGCAACGCAGCGTTGTTCGAATCCCGGCAGAATTCGGTTAATCAATACCATGCCGGGGATTTGCTTCATTAATGAAGCCAAATCCGCATCCGGGATGATTTTGGCATGGACAACAAGGGCCGCGCAGCGGTGGCGAATGAGCTGTTCAATCGCCTGACGTTCCTTCTGTTCATTATGGTAGCCGTTGCCAATCAGCAAAAAATTCCCGGTGTTATAGGCCACCTGCTCGACAGCTTTAACCATTGCCCCAAAGAATGGATCGGACACATCACCAACGACCAGACCGATGGTTTCAGTGGATTGTTGCGCCAGTGCACGCGCATTCGCATTGGGGTAGTAGCTGAGTGATTCCATTGCACTCGTTACGGCCAGACGCGATGCTTCGCTGGCTTTGGGGGAATCATTGATCACTCGAGAAACGGTGGCGACTGATACACCAGCTAGTCGGGCTACATCCTTTATGGTCGCCATGATAGTACCTGTTGTGGGTAAACGCTTACATTCCGTCAGTGTTACGGAAAATGGCTGGCTGTTCAAGCAGATTGCCCGTCAGGACCTCGCAAATGTGAGCGCGCGCGAGCGAAGTAAGACAGAAAATAGAAAATGCTAATTTTTGCTTACACTTTGCGATGTGCTGTTGCGATTGTTCGCTGGTGGGAGAACTGAGCGGATTGCTAAAGTTGGGATCCCAGAGGTATTGATAGGTGAAATCAACTTTCGGGTTGATCACTAGAATTACACCAGCCTGCGCAGATGCGCAGGTTTTTTTTTGCCTTCAGCCTATCTGTAACAGTAACCGATAATTTACACAACTCGTTGCATTTGGGTTCATTCCTTTGCGTTTTCGTACTGGCGTATCTGGCTGCTGACGACCACAATCAAGATCCCAGAGGTATTGATTGGTGAGATTATTCGGTACGCACTTCGTACCTGTCTCTTGCACCGACCTGCGCGGATGCGCAGGTTTTTTTTCGGACTGTATTTACCTGTTTACCTGTTTACCTGTCGCGCCCATTCCCCAACTCGTATACTCTCCCACCATTAATGTTTCTATAATTAATGGCACAGGGAGTTGAGATGCTATTTGGCTTTTTTCGTAATCTGTTTCGCGTGCTTTTCCGCGTTCGCGTCACGGGCAATGTCAGCGCGCTACAGGGAGAACGCGTTCTAATCACTCCCAACCATGTCTCATTTATAGACGGCATCCTGCTGGCGCTATTTTTACCGATTCGTCCCGTCTTCGCCGTTTACACCTCGATCAGCCAGCAATGGTATATGCGCTGGCTAACCCCGCTGATTGACTTTGTGCCGTTAGACCCAACCAAACCGATGTCGATTAAGCATCTGGTCCGTCTGGTCGAGCAGGGCCGTCCGGTGGTGATTTTTCCCGAAGGACGCATTTCGACCACCGGTTCGTTGATGAAAATATATGACGGTGCCGGGTTTGTCGCCGCCAAGTCGGGAGCGACGGTCGTTCCTGTCCGCATTGAGGGGGCAGAGCTTTCCCACTTCAGCCGCCTGAAAGGTCTGGTTAAACAGCGATTCTTCCCGCGTATCCAACTGCACATTCTACCGCCGACTCAAATGCCAATGCCGGAAGCCCCGCGAGCTCGCGATCGCCGCAAAATCGCCGGTGAAATGCTACATCAAATTATGATGGAAGCTCGCATGGCGGTACGCCCGCGTGAAACGCTATACGAGTCGCTGCTGGCGGCAAAATACCGTTTTGGCGCGGGCAAAAACTGCATTGAAGATGTTAACTTTACGCCAGACAGCTACCGCAAACTGCTGACTAAGACGCTCTTTGTGGCCCGTATTCTGGAAAAATACAGCGCCGAAGGTGAAAAAATCGGCCTGATGCTGCCAAATGCGGGGATCAGCGCGGCGGTCATTTTTGGAGCCATTGCGCGTCGACGCATTCCGGCCATGATGAACTACACGGCGGGCGTGAAAGGGTTAACCAGCGCCATTACTGCGTCTGAAATCAAAACGATCTTCACTTCCCGACAGTTTCTCGATAAAGGCAAACTCTGGCATCTACCGGAACAGCTCACCCAGGTGCGCTGGGTTTATCTGGAAGATTTAAAAGCCGATGTGACGTTGAGCGATAAGCTGTGGATTTTCTCACATCTGCTGGCACCGCATCTGGCGCAGGTGAAACAGCAGCCGGAAGAGGCTGCTGTGATCCTCTTTACGTCTGGTTCGGAAGGCCATCCGAAAGGCGTGGTCCACAGCCACAAGAGTATTCTGGCGAACGTTGAGCAGATTAAAACGATTGCCGATTTCACCGCCGATGACCGCTTTATGTCGGCGCTGCCGCTGTTCCACTCCTTTGGCCTGACGGTGGGATTATTCACGCCGCTACTGACCGGTGCGGAAGTGTTTCTTTATCCCAGCCCGCTTCATTACCGCATTGTGCCGGAGCTGGTATACGACCGGAACTGCACCGTGTTGTTTGGTACTTCAACGTTCCTCGGCAACTATGCGCGTTTCGCGCATCCGTACGATTTCCACCGCCTGCGCTATGTGGTGGCAGGCGCGGAAAAACTGCAAGACAGCACAAAGCAGCTATGGCAGGAGAAATTTGGCCTGCGTGTCCTTGAAGGCTATGGCGTGACGGAATGTGCGCCGGTTGTGTCGATCAATGTACCGATGGCGGTAAAATCAGGAACGGTAGGGCGCATCTTGCCTGGCATGGATGCCCGACTGCTGGCTGTTCCGGGTATTGAGGATGGTGGGCGTTTGCAACTGAAAGGCCCGAATATTATGAGCGGCTATTTGCGCGTCGAAAAACCTGGCGTGCTGGAAGTGCCGACGGCAGAAAATGCGCAGGGTGAGATTGAGCGCGGCTGGTATGACACCGGAGACATCGTCCGCTTTGATGAAAACGGCTTTGTACAGATCCAGGGGCGCGCCAAGCGTTTTGCTAAAATTGCCGGAGAGATGGTCTCGCTGGAAATGGTTGAGCAACTGGCATTGGCGGTATCTGCAGACAAAATGCACGCCACGGCGATCAAGAGCGATGCCAGCAAAGGTGAGGCGCTGGTGCTGTTCACTACCGACAGCGAACTCACACGTGAAAAACTACAGCAGTATGCGCGAGCGCATGGCGTGCCTGAACTTGCCGTACCGCGTGATATTCGCCACCTGAAGCAACTCCCATTACTCGGCAGCGGTAAGCCGGATTTTGTTACGCTGAAAAGCTGGGTCGATGAGCCGGAAAAACAACATGATTGAGTCAGCGCACACTAACACTTCAATCTGGTCCAAAGGGATGATGTCCGTCATCGCCGCGCAGTTTCTGTCGGCGTTTGGCGATAACGCACTGCTGTTCGCCACGCTGGCGCTGCTGAAGGAACAATTTTATCCGGACTGGAGCCAGCCAATCCTGCAAATGGTGTTTGTGGGCGCTTACATCCTGTTTGCGCCATTTGTTGGACAGGTGGCGGATAGCTTTGCCAAAGGCAGAGTGATGATGTTCGCGAACGCCCTGAAACTGCTGGGCGCGGCGAGTATTTGCTTCGGCATTAATCCGTTTCTCGGGTATACGCTGGTGGGGATTGGTGCGGCCGCGTACTCACCGGCCAAGTATGGCATTCTCGGTGAATTGACCACCGGTGACAAACTGGTGAAAGCCAACGGTCTGATGGAAGCCTCCACCATCGCCGCGATTTTGCTCGGTTCTGTCGCCGGCGGCGTTCTGGCCGACTGGCATGTGATTGCCGCACTTTCTGCCTGTGCGCTGGCCTATGCTGGCGCCGTGGTGGCTAACCTGTACATCCCGAAACTGGCCGCGGCTCGTCCTGGCCAATCCTGGCATCTGGGGAAAATGACGCGCAGTTTCTTCTGCGCCGCCTCTTCGCTGTGGCGCAACGGTGAAACACGTTTTTCGTTGGTCGGAACCAGCCTTTTTTGGGGCGCGGGCGTCACGCTGCGTTTTCTGCTGGTGCTGTGGGTTCCGGTGGCGCTCGGCATCACCGATAACGCTACGCCGACCTACCTCAATGCCATGGTAGCGATTGGGATTGTCGTAGGTGCGGGGGCGGCAGCGAAGCTGGTGACGCTGGAAACCGTGTCGCGCTGTATGCCAGCGGGGATCCTGATTGGCGTCGTGGTGCTGATTTTCTCACTTCAGCATGCGCTGCTTCCGGCTTACGCGTTGCTGATGCTTATCGGCGTGTCAGGTGGCTTCTTTGTGGTACCGCTGAATGCGTTGCTGCAGGAGCGGGGCAAGAAAAGCGTCGGTGCGGGTAATGCGATCGCGGTGCAAAACCTGGGCGAAAACAGTGCGATGCTGCTGATGCTTGGGATTTACTCACTGGCAGTGCTGGTGGGGATCCCGGCGGTAGCGATTGGTATTGGATTCGGCGCGCTGTTTGCGCTGGCGATTGCGGCGCTGTGGATTTGGCAGCGCCGCCAGCCTGGTACGAGATGAATGAACAATGAATGTGCCGGATTGCAGCGTCGCCTTATCTGGCCTACAGAACGCAGCAATTTGTAGGTCTGATAAGCGTAGCGCCATCAGGCACTAACCGTCACGGTGCAGGATAGGTATACACCTGATGCACCGCTTCAATCTCTGCCAGTACTTCTTCGCTCAACTCCAGATGCAGGCTTTCAACGTTGGTTTTTAGCTGCTCCATCGTCGTGGCTCCCAGCAGGGTGCTGGCGACAAACGGCTGACGACGCACGAATGCCAACGCCATTTGCGCAGGATCCAGATTATGGCGTTTCGCGATATCCACATAGGCCGCAACGGCTTTTTGCGTTTGCTCGCCGCTGTAACGCGTGAAACGGCTAAACAGCGTATTGCGTGCACCGGCAGGCTTCGCGCCGTTCAGGTATTTACCGGTTAATGTACCGAAGCCAAGGCAAGAGTAGGCCAGCAGTTCAACGCCTTCATACTGGCTCACTTCCGCCAGTCCAACCTCAAAGCTGCGATTCAGCAGGCTGTAGGGGTTCTGGATGGTGGCGATGCGCGGCAGATCGTGTTTGTCCGCCAGGTGCAGGTAGCGCATCACGCCAAACGCGGTTTCATTGGACACGCCGATGTAGCGAATTTTCCCCGCGCGCTGAAACTCTGCCAGCGCGTCCAGCGTATCCAGCAGCGAAACGACTGGCGCAGAGTCCGTCCAGCTGTAGCCTAACTTACCAAAGCAGTTGGTCGGGCGCTGCGGCCAGTGAACCTGATACAGATCCAGGTAATCGGTTTGCAGTCTTTTCAGGCTGTCGTGCAGCGCTTCACGGATATTTTTACGGTCCAGCGCCTGATTCGGTCGAATACCGCTGTCGTTGTTACGTGAAGGTCCACTGACCTTAGAAGCAACGATTAGCTTTTCACGGCTGCCGTGTTTGGCGAGCCAGTTACCTACGTAGGTTTCGGTGAGACCCTGGGTTTCAGGACGCGGCGGTACCGGATACATCTCGGCAACGTCGATCAAATTTATGCCTTGTTCTACGGCATAATCGAGCTGTGCATGTGCGTCGGCTTCGCTGTTTTGTTCACCAAACGTCATTGTGCCCAGCCCCAGTGTACTGACTTCAAGCGAGCTGTGGGGTATACGGTGATATTGCATAGCCGTTTCCTTTTTATAATCACGACATAAGGATTATAAAAATGGCTGAGGGAAGAGAAAAAGGGAAGTAAAATTGTTAAGGCCAGCGCGCTGCTGACCTCAACCATCAGCGTTCAATGATTTGAGACACATCATCGCGATTAATCTGCATCGCATTGCCTTGCTGGTCGTGATAGCTCACCAGACCGGTATCATCGTCAATTTCTGGTTTTCCATCGGTCAGGATCATTCGACCATCTTTTGTCGCCATTACATAATCACTGCTGCATCCGGAAACGGCAAAAGCCAGTCCTACGGCGGAAATCAAAACTGCCCATTTTTTCATCTGCTTATCCTCACATAGCCTGCATCTGACAATAGTTTAGTAATAACGCGAAGTTGTGCATGGCGAAAGCAGTAAAATCTTAAACTGTGAGAAGAGGTAGGTGTGGCGCGCATTCGCTCCCCGTGCGGGGAGCGATGGATTTCATCAGAGCGGATTTTTTTTATTACGCCACAGGTTCAAGGTCTCTACCGCAATAGAGAAGAACATGGCGAAATAGATATATCCTTTCGGAACGTGGACGTCGAAACTTTCCAGAATTAGCGTGAAACCGACCAGAATCAGGAACGAGAGCGCCAGCATTTTTACCGAAGGATGGCGGTCGACAAAATCGCCAATCGGGCGTGCAGCAAACATCATCACACCCACGGCAATCACCACTGCCGCCATCATGATAAACAGATGATCGGACAAGCCTACCGCAGTAATCACGGAATCCAGGCTGAAGATTATGTCTAACAACATGATCTGCACAATCGCGCCCAGAAAAGAGGAAACGCGGGTTTTCAGCCCCTCTTCCTCACCTTCAATGGATTCGTGGATCTCCTTACTGGCTTTCCAGATCAGGAACAATCCCCCGAGTAGAAGGATCAGGTCGCGCGCTGATATTGCCTCGCCAAACACTTCGAATAGCGGGTTTGTCAGACGCGTTACCCAGGCGATAGAGGCCAGCAGTGCCAGACGCATGATCATCGCCGCCGCAAGCCCAATTCGTCGGGCATGATTGCGTTGCGCTGTCGGGAGTTTGGCTACAACCAGAGAGAGGAAAATAATATTGTCGATCCCAAGAACGATCTCCAGCAGCGTCAGCGTACCGAGCGCAAGCCAGGCGTTAGGATCGGTTATCCATGCAAATAACATCGAACAAAGTCCTGCCAAAAAAAAGAAGCGGTAATTATAGGCCCGTAACGCGGCGGGTGAAAGACCGGACGGTGCCTATTGCGCCTGGAACAAGAAATGTCGCTCAAGCAATGCGCGCGTGAAGTTCTTTTTCAAGTAAAAACCGCGAGGTAGGGTCAGGATGGGTTCGCCATGGGCGCCAATGGCCTCGGTAAGCGCTCGGGCGTTGGCGGCTTTAGGACGCAGCTGTAGCACTTCCCCATGGCGGGCAGTGATGCGTTCGACGTGGCCTAACACAATCATATCCATCAACTCTTCCCAGTCCAGACGCAATTGCCGGTCTTCTTCTTCATTCGGGCTCCACAGCAGGGGAGAGCCGACGCGGCGCTCTGCCAGCGGGATGCTGCGTTCGCCTTCTACCGGGATCCACAGAACGCGTTTAAGTTTGTGCCGCACATGGCTGGTTTCCCAGGTAACGCCGGTATTGCCGGTTAACGGTGCCACGCACACAAAGGTGGTTTCCAGCGGTCTGCCAAGGCTATCCACTGGGATTGTTTTCAGCTCCACGCCCAGCGCCGCAAAATCCTGCTCCGGTTTGCTGCCCGCACTAGCGCCGAGCCAGATTTCCAGTAACACGCCAATCCAGCCTTTATCGCGCTTGAGATCCTTGGGGGCGACGAGTCCTGCCATTGCCGCCAACTCTCCCAGCGCGTAGCCCGAAAGCAGCCGTGCCTGGCTCAACAACTGGGCTTCAGATTCAGGGGGAGAAAGCAGCGGATGGAGTTCTGACATCGGGTTAACCCTTAGGTGAAAAAATGAGCAAAGATTTTATACCGTGTGGACAGAGTTTATCTTTTTCCACATGCTTTATTCAATTCTATGATTTATATTGGTTTTTAGATTCACATACGCAGAGTTGCGCAACAGCGAAGCGGGTTTTCCAATTCTGGTCACTGACAATGAACAGGATCTTACACCATGTTATCCACAGAAAGATGGGATAACTGTGAAAAACCCCCACTACTGTTTCAATTTACAGCCTTGACGTGCGACGAAAATCGAATTTTCACACAAATTGTGCCTAACTTATTGGCATAATCTGTGGATAAAACCAACGCTGGTCGATCTTTCATCAGCCTGAAGATCGTGTGCGTGATATACGTCACGTTTCTATGGGTTTATTTGCGCTGAACGGTTTTAACTTTATGAATATAGAAGACTATTTTTGATATGTGACGAATGTCTTATTCGGACTGTTCTGGGTTTTCCCATAGTAATTCCGTACTTCTTCACAACTATATCCACAGAAAAGGTGAATAAAATCGCCTTGCTTGCCCTTCTTCTGTTTATAACTTCGCCCTTAGCTGTGAGTTATTCAATTGTTATTAGAGTATCGCGCCCTTAACAGAGTGGTTTACCGCCTCTCTGGAGTGTGAAACAATCGTTTGTATATAAGGTTTATATTGAGGTAGTCCGGTGATTGATGACGATGGCTACCGCCCGAATGTAGGGATAGTAATTTGTAACCGCCAGGGGCAGGTCATGTGGGCCCGGCGATTTGGTCAGCACTCCTGGCAATTCCCGCAAGGTGGGATAAATGCAGGAGAGACAGCAGAGCAGGCGATGTACCGGGAACTCTTTGAAGAAGTGGGTCTCAGTCGTAAAGATGTACGGATCCTTGCTTCTACTCGTAACTGGTTGCGTTACAAGTTACCGAAACGTTTGGTGCGTTGGGACACGAAGCCGGTTTGTATCGGCCAGAAACAAAAATGGTTTCTTCTGCAATTGGTCAGCAGCGATGCTGAAATCAATATGCAAACCAGCAGTACACCTGAGTTCGACGGCTGGCGCTGGGTGAGTTACTGGTATCCGGTTCGACAGGTGGTGTCATTTAAACGCGATGTCTATCGCAGGGTGATGAAAGAATTCGCAAGTGTTGTCATGGCGCTTCAGGAAAGCACTCCTAAGCCGCAAAGCGCACCTGCGTACAGACGTAAAAGAGGTTAAGCTACGCAAATTATGCTCACCCGCCTGCGCGAAATAGTCGAAAAGGTGGCCAGTGCTCCGCGTCTGAATGAAGCGCTGAATATTCTGGTTACCGACATCTGTCTTGCGATGGATACAGAGGTCTGTTCGGTTTATTTGGCCGATCACGATCGACGTTGTTATTACCTCATGGCGACCCGGGGACTGAAGAAACCGCGTGGTCGTACTGTCGCACTCGCGTTTGATGAAGGTATCGTTGGCCTGGTTGGCAGGCTGGCGGAACCTATCAACCTCGCCGATGCGCAAAAACATCCCAGCTTTAAATACATCCCTTCGGTAAAAGAAGAGCGCTTTCGTGCGTTCTTAGGCGTACCGATTATTCAGCGCCGTCAGCTGTTAGGTGTGCTGGTGGTCCAGCAGCGCGAATTGCGCCAGTACGATGAAAGTGAAGAGTCTTTCCTCGTCACGCTCGCCACGCAAATGGCGGCGATTCTTTCGCAGTCGCAGCTTAACGCGCTGTTCGGCCAATACCGGCAAACGCGCATCCGCGCATTGCCCGCCGCCCCTGGTGTGGCAATAGCCGAAGGCTGGCAGGATGCGACGCTGCCGCTGATGGAGCAGGTCTATCAGGCTTCAACGCTGGATCCGGTGCTTGAGCGCGAGCGACTCACCGGTGCGCTGGAAGAGGCGGCGAATGAATTCCGCCGCTACAGCAAACGCTTTACCGCTGGGGCGCAAAAAGAAACGGCGGCGATTTTTGATCTCTACTCACACTTGCTTTCCGATACTCGTCTGCGCCGTGAGCTGTTTGCGGAAGTGGATAACGGTTCGGTGGCCGAGTGGGCCGTTAAAACGATCATTGAAAAGTTTGCCGAACAGTTTGCCGCGCTGAGTGATAACTACCTCAAAGAGCGGGCCGGAGATTTACGCGCGCTGGGCCAGCGTCTACTGTTCCATCTTGACGACTCGATCCAGGGGCCGAATACCTGGCCGGAGCGCTTTGTGCTGGTGGCGGATGAGCTTTCCGCCACCACGCTGGCGGAACTTCCTCAGGACCGCTTAGTCGGTGTGGTTGTCCGGGACGGCGCGGCCAACTCTCATGCGGCTATTATGGTTCGTGCGCTGGGTATCCCTACCGTCATGGGGGCCGATATCCAGCCGTCGGTGTTACATCGCCGTACGCTGGTAGTAGACGGTTATCGCGGTGAACTGCTGGTCGATCCAGAACCGGTATTGATCCAGGAATACCAGCGTCTTATCAGTGAAGAAATTGAGCTGAGCCGCCTGGCGGAAGATGACGTCAACCAGCCAGCACAGTTGAAAAGCGGCGAGCGTGTGAAGGTGATGCTCAATGCGGGCCTCAGCCCGGAGCATGAAGAGAAGCTGGGGAGCCGGATCGATGGCATTGGCCTGTATCGCACCGAAATCCCGTTCATGCTGCAAAGCGGTTTTCCTTCGGAAGAAGAACAGGTTGCGCAGTATCAGGGCATGCTGCAAATGTTTAACGACAAGCCGGTGACCCTACGTACGCTGGATGTCGGCGCCGATAAACAACTGCCCTACATGCCGATCAGTGAAGAGAACCCGTGCCTTGGCTGGCGTGGGATCCGCATAACGCTCGATCAGCCGGAGATCTTTTTGATCCAGGTTCGGGCCATGCTGCGTGCCAACGCGGCAACCGGCAACCTGAGCATTTTGCTGCCGATGGTCACCAGCATTGATGAAGTGGACGAAGCGCGACGTTTGATTGAACGCGCCGGACGCGAAGTGGAAGAGATGATCGGCTACGCGATCCCAAAACCGCGCATTGGTATCATGCTGGAAGTTCCGTCGATGGTGTTTATGCTGCCGCATCTGATAAACCGGATAGACTTTATCTCGGTCGGAACCAACGATCTCACTCAGTACATTCTGGCTGTAGATCGTAACAATACGCGGGTGGCCAGCATTTATGACAGCCTGCATCCGGGTATGTTACGTGTGCTGGCGATGATTGCGCAGGAAGCCGAAAGAAGCGGTATCGATTTGCGATTGTGCGGTGAAATGGCGGGCGACCCGATGTGCGTGGCCATTCTGATCGGCCTGGGTTTTCGCCATTTGTCGATGAACGGTCGTTCCGTGGCTCGCGTTAAATATCTGCTGCGCCATATCGATTTTGATGAGGCGCAAACGCTGGCGCAACGCAGCCTGGAAGCACAGATGGCGACAGAAGTACGCCATCAGGTGGCGGCTTTTATGGAACGCCGTGGCATGGGGGGACTGATTCGCGGGGGATTGTGAATCGGGGGCTGGTAACAGTAGGTATACATATCTTTTAACTGTAATCGGCATCCGCTGCGATCCCCATGTGCTATCATTCGCACCTTTGGAGCGCCTGCATTATGCAGGCGCGCTTATCAATTGCTGTCTGACTTCAGCGAAATAACAAGAACTTGTGGTGACAGATGACCAGTAGCTATCTGCATTTTCCGGATTTCGATCCGGTCATTTTCTCAATCGGACCCGTCGCGCTTCACTGGTACGGCTTAATGTATTTGGTGGGGTTTATTTTTGCGATGTGGCTGGCGACGCGCCGTGCTAATCGTCCGGGCAGTGGCTGGACCAAAAATGAAGTAGAAAACCTACTGTATGCGGGCTTCCTCGGGGTTTTCCTTGGAGGGCGTATTGGTTACGTACTGTTCTATAACTTCCCGTTATTCCTCGATAACCCACTGTATCTGTTCCGCGTCTGGGACGGCGGGATGTCCTTCCACGGTGGGCTTATTGGTGTGATCCTGGTGATGATTATCTTCGCCAAACGCACCAAGCGTTCGTTCTTCCAGGTTTCTGATTTCATTGCCCCGCTGATTCCGTTTGGTCTGGGGGCAGGGCGTCTGGGCAACTTTATCAACGGTGAGCTGTGGGGACGCGTTGATCCGAATTTCAAGTACGCCATGCTGTTCCCGGGCTCCCGTACCGAAGACATTTTACTGCTGCAAACTAACCCGCAATGGCAGTCTATTTTTGATACCTACGGCTCGCTGCCGCGCCATGCCTCACAGCTTTATGAGATGGCGCTGGAAGGCGTTGTGTTGTTTATCATTCTTAATCTGTACATTCGTAAACCGCGCCCGATGGGTTCGGTATCCGGTCTGTTCCTGATTGGTTATGGCGCGTTTCGTATTATCGTTGAATTCTTCCGCCAGCCGGATGCGCAGTTTACCGGCACCTGGGTACAGTACATCAGCATGGGACAGATCCTCTCAATCCCGATGATTGTCGCAGGCATTATTATGATGGTTTGGGCGTACCGCCGCAGCCCACAGCAACACGTTTCCTGAGGAACCATGAAACAGTATTTAGAACTGATGCAAAAAGTGCTGGATGAAGGCACACAGAAAAACGACCGTACCGGAACCGGAACGCTTTCCATTTTTGGTCATCAGATGCGTTTTAATCTGCAGGAAGGGTTCCCGCTGGTTACGACTAAACGCTGCCATTTACGCTCGATCATTCATGAACTGCTATGGTTTTTGCAGGGCGACACCAACGTTGCCTACCTGCATGAAAACAACGTCTCAATCTGGGACGAATGGGCGGATGAAAACGGTAATCTGGGGCCGGTTTATGGCAAACAGTGGCGTGCGTGGCCTACGCCAGATGGTCGCCATATTGACCAGATCACCACGGTGTTAAACCAGCTCAAAAATGACCCGGACTCTCGCCGAATTATCGTTTCTGCATGGAACGTCGGTGAGCTGGATAAAATGGCGCTGGCGCCGTGCCACGCGTTCTTCCAGTTTTACGTGGCGGATGGCAAGCTCTCCTGCCAGCTGTATCAGCGTTCGTGCGATGTGTTCCTCGGTTTGCCGTTTAACATTGCCAGCTACGCCTTGCTGGTACACATGATGGCGCAGCAGTGCGATCTGGAAGTGGGTGATTTTGTCTGGACCGGTGGCGACACGCACCTGTACAGCAATCATATGGATCAAACGCATCTGCAGCTTAGCCGCGAACCGCGCGCGCTGCCGAAGCTGGTCATCAAACGTAAGCCTGAATCTATCTTTGACTATCGCTTCGAAGATTTCGAAATTGAAGGCTACGATCCGCATCCTGGTATTAAAGCGCCAGTGGCTATCTAACCGGCCTCATGCTGTCACAACCGACGCCCGTGTGCGTCGGTTTTTTTTGTCTCAAATCGCGTTCTTCGGCGTGGGTTCCTGAAATATTGCAACGACCTGCAACGCGACAAATATTCCTCGTAGCTCGCCGTAGAAACCGAATTTCCCGCTCGTTATTCATTTTCCTCACGCCATACTGGCGACATGAAAAAACAACACGGCTACACGCTTCTCGAAACCCTGATTGCGATGCTGATCGTCGCGGCGCTTGGCGCCTCGGGGCTGTATGGTTGGCAGCGCTGGCAGCAGCAACAGCGGCTATGGCAAACCGCCATTCAGGTGCGAGATTACCTGCTGCAACTGCGTGAAGATGCTAACTGGCGTAACCGCGATCACGTCATCAGCGTGATTCGGGATGGCACATCCTGGTGTTTTGTCAGCTCTGCTGCTGTGCAAACCACGTGTCTACCCGTTTCGCCCTTGGTTTTTACACCGCCCTGGGACGATGTCGAAATGGCAGAGATAACGCCTTCACTGGCCTTTTTTGGTCTGCGCAATACGGCATGGGCTGGACATATTCGCCTGAAAAATACGACAGGGGAATGGCGCGTGGTGGTGTCTGGCTGGGGGCGAATCAGGCTTTGCGAGAAAGATGAGGCCAGGTTATGTCAGTAAATGAACGGGGCTTTTCACTCCTGGAGGTGCTGATTGCTATGGCGATTAGCAGCGTTTTATTGCTTAGCTCAGCGCGATTTTTACCCGCGCTGCAGCGAGAGATCCTGCGCAACACGCGCCAGTTAGCGCTGGAAGATGAAATATGGCAGCGGGTATACACCGTGGCGAAGCATCTTCAGCGGGCAGGGTATTGCCGCGGAAACTGTGTCGGAGAAGGGCTGGTGATATCGGCTAAGGGTGACTGTGTCATTGCGCGCTGGGATGCCAATAGCAACGGCATTTGGGAGAGCAGTCCCGCGAAAGAGGCCGATACGATTGGATTTCGTTTACAGGACAAGGTACTGGAGACCCTGCGGGGAGCAACGGACTGCAATGGAAAAGGGTGGGAGAAAATGACCGATCCAGCCACGATACAGATTGAGGCATTTCAGGTCGAACGTCTGAATATCAGCGGATATTCCCCGCTCCTTACGCTGCGTTTGCGCGGAGTGAACAATGTCGAACCACAAAAGGTTATTGAAGCAGTCTACAGCGTGACAGGATTCAACCTGTGAACCGTGAGCGGGGCGTTTCATCTTTAGCGATGGTCTTGTTGCTATTAGTGCTCGGTAGCCTTCTGCTGCAAGGCGTTAGCAGGCAGGAGTCCCGTTTTGCTTCGCGAGTGGTCACGCAAAGTCAGGCTCTGCAGCGCCAGGCGGTGGTGCAATCCGCGATGGAATGGGGGCGTATGCAGCCCTGGCGCTTACAACTCGCCGCACAGTGTCGGCGTTATACCACGCAGGATGCCGCGGTTTGTCTGCGACTGCTTACTAATAATTTCGTGCTGCTTATAGTCCATTATGAAGGGGTATCGTTATGGCGGCAGGGGGCGATTATTGATGGCAATATCGAATACTCGGCGCACGGCTGGAGCGATTTTTGTCCGCTAAAGGAGCAGGCACTATGTCAGATTCCCTGAACAGACAGCGTGGCTTTAGCCTGCCGGAAGTGATGCTGGCAATGGTGCTGATGATCATGATTGTGACCGCGCTGTCAGGATACCAGCGGGCGCTGATGAACAGCTTTATCATCAGAAACCAGTATCAGCAACTCTGGCGTCACGCCTGGCTGCAAACCCAGCTGTATCAGTTTTCATCGCCTTTGAACTGGCAGGTTAACCGAATGCAGACAATGAGCGCGGGATGTGTCAGCATCAACGTTAAAATTTCTTCAGCCTTGGGCAGGCAGGGTCAGATGACGCGTCTGCATTGCCCGAATCGTCAGTAGTCAGGAGTCGCTATGTTAAGGGTCTACCACTCCAATCGTCTGGATGTGCTGGAAGCGTTAATGGAATTTATCGTTGAGCGCGAGCGGCTGGACGACCCCTTTGAACCTGAGATGATCCTGGTTCAAAGTACCGGTATGGCGCAGTGGCTACAAATGACCCTTGCACAGAAGTTTAGTATTGCCGCCAACATCGATTTTCCGCTGCCCGCGAGTTTTATCTGGGATATGTTTGTGCGCGTGCTGCCGGATATCCCGAAAGAGAGCGCGTTCAGCAAACAGAGCATGAGCTGGAAGTTGATGACGCTGTTGCCGCAATTGCTGGATGGCGATGACTTCGCATTGCTGCGCCACTATCTGACGGACGACACCGATAAACGTAAGCTGTTTCAGCTTTCCTCGCGCGCGGCTGACCTCTTCGACCAGTATTTAGTCTATCGACCTGAGTGGTTGACCCAGTGGGAAGCCGGGCGACTGGTTGAGGGACTCGGCGAATCTCAGGCCTGGCAGGCGCCGTTGTGGAAAGCGCTGGTGGAACACACCGAGGAATTGGGCCAGCCGCGCTGGCATCGCGCCAATTTATACCAACGATTTATTCAGACTCTGGAAAGTGCGTCCGAGTGCCCGCAGGGACTGCCTTCTCGCGTCTTTATTTGCGGCATTTCAGCGCTGCCGCCGGTTTATTTGCAGGCATTGCAGGCGCTGGGCAAGCACATTGATATTCATCTGCTGTTTACCAACCCTTGTCGCTACTACTGGGGAGATATAAAAGATCCCGCCTGGCTGGCGAAGCTGATGGCGCGTCAGCGTCGGCACAGCTTTGAAGAACGCCATCTGCCGCTGTTTCGCGATAGTCAGAAAGCCGAAGGGGTGTTTAACAGCGATGGTGAACAGGATGTGGGCAACCCGATGCTGGCCTCGTGGGGCAAACTGGGGCGCGATTACATTTATCTGCTTTCAGAACTGGAAAATAGTCAGGAGCTGGATGCGTTTGTCGATATAACACCTGACAATCTTTTGCATAATATTCAATCGGATATTCTGGAACTTGAAAGCCATGCCGTGGCGGGCGTTACGCTGGAAGAGTATTCGCGTAGCGACAATAAACGACGGCTTGAACTGAACGACACCAGCGTGACTTTCCATGTTTGTCATAGCCCACAGCGCGAGGTAGAAATTCTTCATGACCGCCTGCTGGCAATGCTGGAAGCGGATCCCACGCTGACGCCGCGCGATATTATTGTGATGGTGGCGGATATCGACAGCTACAGCCCATTTATTCAGTCGGTCTTTGGCAGCGCGCCAGCTGAGCGTTACTTACCATATGCGATTTCCGACCGTCGGGCGCGCCAGTCTCATCCCGTCTTACAGGCCTTTATTAGCCTGCTGTCGCTGCCGGATAGCCGTTTTGTCTCAGAGGATGTGCTGGCATTACTGGATGTGCCCGTGCTGGCGGCGCGTTTCAATATCAATGAAGAAGGGCTGCGCTATCTTCGTTTATGGGTCAATGAATCCGGGATTCGCTGGGGAATTGACGACGATAACGTGCGTGAACTGGAACTTCCGCCTACTGGTCAGCATACCTGGCAATTTGGTTTAACGCGCATGCTGCTCGGCTACGCGATGGAAAGCGCGCAGGGCGAGTGGCAATCGGTATTGCCATACGATGAGTCCAACGGTTTGATTGCCGAGTTGGTAGGGCATCTGGCCTCGTTGCTGATGCAGCTCAATCTCTGGCGTAGAGGGTTAGCGCAGGAGCGCCCGCTGGAAGAGTGGCTGCCCGTTTGTCGGGACATGCTTAATGATTTCTTCCTGCCGGATGCAGATACCGAAGCGGCGATGACGCTGATTGAACAGCAGTGGCAGGCCATTATCACTGAAGGTCTGGGGGCTGAGTATGGTGATGCCATACCGCTTTCTCTATTGCGTGATGAGCTGGCCCAGCGTCTTGACCAGGAGCGCATTAGCCAGCGCTTCCTGGCGGGGCCAGTTAACATTTGTACGCTGATGCCGATGCGCTCTATTCCTTTCAAGGTGGTGTGCCTGCTGGGTATGAACGATGGCGTTTATCCGCGTCAGCTTGCGCCGTTGGGCTTTGATTTGATGAGTCAAAAACCGATGAGGGGCGATCGCAGCCGTCGCGATGATGACCGCTACCTGTTTCTTGAAGCATTGATTTCAGCACAGCAAACGCTCTACATCAGCTACATTGGCCGCTCCATTCAGGACAACAGCGAGCGCTTCCCGTCGGTACTGGTGCAGGAACTGATGGACTACATCGGGCAAAGCCACTACCTGCCGGGCGATGAATCGTTGACCTGCGATCAAAGCGAAGCCCGGGTAAAAGCACACATTACCCGTTTGCATACCCGTATGCCCTTTGATGCACAAAACTATCTACCGGGCGAACAGCAAAGCTATGCCCGGGAATGGCTGCCTGCGGCGAGCCTGTCAGGAAAAGCGCACACGGATTTTGTCCAGACGCTTCCCTTTGAGATGCCTGAAGCGCTGACGCTGGAAACGCTGCAGCGATTTTGGGCTCATCCGGTAAGGGCTTTTTTCCAGATGCGTCTGAGGGTCAACTTCCGCTCTGAAGAAAGTGAGATCCCGGAAACGGAACCGTTCACTCTTGAAGGATTAACCCGCTATCAGCTTAATCAGCAATTGCTTAACACGCTGGTTGAAGAGAAGGATGCTGAACAACTGTTTCGCCGTTTTCGTGCGGCGGGCACGCTTCCCTATGGGCCATTTGGCGAAATTCTGTGGGATACGCAGCGTCAGGAGATGCAGTCGCTGGCTGAACGCATTATCGCCTGTCGTCAGCCCTGCCAGAGTATGGAAATCGATCTTAACTGTAACGGCGTGCAAATCACCGGTTGGCTGCCACAGGTGCAAGAGGACGGTTTGTTGCGCTGGCGCCCATCTTTGATAAGCATTGCGCAGGGTGTGCAACTTTGGCTGGAACATCTTGTCTATTGTGCCAGTGGCGGTACGGGAGAGAGCCGGTTGTTCCTGCGTAAAGACGGGGAATGGCGTTTTCCTCCACTGGATGCAGAGCAGGCACTGCTGTACCTGTCGCAGCTCATTGACGGGTATCGGGAAGGCATGTCGTCACCATTGCTGGTATTGCCCGAAAGCGGCGGCGCCTGGATAAAAACCTGTTATGACGCCGTAAATGATGCCATGTTAGATGACGATGCAACGTTGCAAAAAGCGCGCAGTAAGTTTCTGCAGGCCTATGAAGGCAACATGATGGTACGGGGTGAAGGTGATGATATCTGGTATCAGCGTCTTTGGCGTCAACTGGATGCGGCTACGCTGGAGACCATTGTTTTACAGTCTCAGCGTTACCTGTTACCGATTTTTCGCTTTAATCAGTCATGATGATTGTATAAAAATTGCGCAGTCCGATGGCTTCCACTATTATGCGCATTCTGTCACGGACTGATTCTTACAAAGAGAGGATGCTGGCTCGTTCAGCACATAGTCTTGCCCTGTTCAGACCACGTATTTATGCGTGCTTTGCTGTGAACAGGTGAATACGTTAATGATGAGGTTTGTGAATGCCCCGCAGCACCTGGTTCAGCGCATTACTGTTGTTCGTCGCCCTTTGGGTTCCCGTAAGTCAGGCAGATACCGGTTGGCAGCCTTTAGCTGAAACCATCCGTAAAAGCGATAAAGACACCCGCCAGTATCAGGCCGTGCGCCTTGATAACGGCATGGTCGTGTTGCTGGTATCCGATCCTCAGGCTGTGAAATCCCTTTCTGCACTGGTGGTTCCCGTGGGCTCGCTGGAAGATCCGGACGAGCATCAGGGGCTGGCGCATTATCTCGAACACATGTGTCTGATGGGCTCGAAAAAATACCCACAGCCGGACAGTCTGGCTGAATTCCTGAAAATGCACGGTGGCAGCCACAATGCCAGCACCGCGCCTTACCGTACGGCCTTCTATCTTGAAGTCGAAAACGACGCGTTGGTGGGGGCGGTGGATCGCCTGGCGGACGCTATTGCCGATCCGTTGCTGGATAAAAAATATGCCGATCGTGAGCGTAACGCGGTTAACTCCGAGCTGACGCTGGCGCGTACCCGAGACGGGATGCGTATGGCGCAGGTGAGTGCTGAGACCATCAACCCGGCGCACCCTGGTTCGCGTTTCTCCGGCGGAAATCTCGAGACATTAAGCGATAAACCGGGAAAACCGGTGGTGCAGGCATTACAAAAATTTCATGAAAAGTACTACTCCGCGAACCTGATGAAGGCGGTGATTTATAGCAATAAGCCGCTGCCAGAGCTGGCGCGGATAGCTGCTGACACCTTTGGACGCGTACCGAACAGAAATATCGCAAAGCCTGAAATTACCGTACCGGTAGTCACCGAGGCGCAAAAGGGCGTCATCATCCACTATGTTCCGGCAATGCCGCGTAAAGTACTGCGCGTCGAGTTTCGTATCGATAACAACAGCGCGCAGTTCCGCAGTAAAACCGATGAGCTGGTGACCTATCTAATTGGTAATCGTAGCCCTGGCACGTTGTCTGACTGGCTGCAAAAGCAGGGACTGGTTGAAGGTATTCGTGCGGATTCCGATCCGGTGGTCAATGGGAACAGCGGCGTGTTAGCCATTTCCGCGACGTTAACCGACAAAGGGCTGGCGAACCGCGAAGAAGTTGTTGCGGCAATTTTCAGTTATCTCAATCTGTTACGCGATAAAGGCGTCGATAAACGCTATTTTGACGAACTGGCGCACGTACTGGATCTCGATTTCCGTTATCCCTCCATCACCCGTGATATGGACTACGTGGAATGGCTGGCTGATACCATGATCCGCGTTCCTGTCGAACATACGCTGGATGCGGTGAATATTGCCGACCAGTACGATGTGAAAGCCGTTGAGCAACGCCTGGCAATGATGACGCCACAGAATGCGCGTATCTGGTATATCAGTGCGAAAGAACCGCATAATAAAACCGCTTATTTTGTCGATGCGCCTTACCAGGTGGATAAAATCAGCGACAAAACCTTTGCCGACTGGCAGCAAAAAGCGCAGGGCATTGCGCTGTCGTTACCGGAGTTGAACCCCTACATTCCGGATGATTTCACGCTGATTAAAACGGATAAAAAATACGCTCACCCGGAACTGATCGTTGATGAGCCGGATCTACGCGTGGTGTATGCGCCGAGCCAGTATTTTGCCAGTGAGCCGAAGGCTGACGTCAGCGTGATCCTGCGTAACCCGAAGGCCATGGACAGCGCTCGCAACCAGGTATTATTCGCACTTAACGATTACCTGGCGGGGATTGCGCTCGATCAGTTAAGCAACCAGGCGTCGGTAGGCGGAATTGGTTTCTCTACCAACGCTAACAACGGGTTGATGCTTAACGCCAACGGCTACACCCAACGTCTGCCGCAGCTTTTTCAGGCGCTGCTGAGCGGCTATTTCAGCTACACCTCAACGGATGAACAGCTGGAACAGGCGAAATCCTGGTATGCCCAGATGATGGATTCTGCAGAGAAGGGTAAAGCCTACGATCAGGCAATTATGCCAGTGCAAATGCTTTCTCAGGTGCCGTACTTCTCACGCGATGAGCGCCGTAAGCTATTGCCTTCCATCTCCCTGAAAGAGGTGATGGCGTACCGCGACGCCTTAAAAACCGGTGCGCGGCCTGAATTCCTGGTAATTGGTAATATGAGCGAAGCTCAGGCGACGACCATGGCGCGGGATATCCAACAACAGCTTGGCGCTAACGGGTCACAGTGGTGTCGCAATAAAGATGTGGTTGTGGACAAGAAGCAGTCCGTCATCTTTGAAAAAGCAGGCAGTAGCACGGACTCCGCGCTGGCGGCGGTATTTGTGCCAACCGGATACGATGAATACGCCAGTTCAGCCTACAGCGCCATGTTAGGGCAGATTGTTCAGCCGTGGTTCTACAATCAACTGCGTACTGAAGAGCAGTTAGGCTACGCTGTATTTGCTTTCCCGATGAGTATCGGCCGTCAGTGGGGAATGGGGTTCCTGCTGCAAAGCAATGATAAGCAGCCGTCTTATCTTTGGGAGCGTTATAAAGCGTTTTTCCCGACGGCGGAAGCGAAGCTGCGGGCGATGAAACCTGAAGAGTTTGCGCAAATTCAGCAGGCGATTATTGCGCAAATGCTGCAGGCGCCGCAAACGCTGGGGGAAGAAGCCTCACAGTTAAGCAAAGATTTTGATCGCGGCAATATGCGCTTCGATTCACGTGATAAAATAGTGGCTCAGATTAAACTGCTGACGCCGCAAAAACTTGCCGACTTCTTCCATCAGGCGGTGGTTGAGCCGCAAGGCATGGCGATACTGTCACAGGTTTCCGGCAGTCAGAACGGGAAAGCAGAATATGTGCACCCGGAAGGCTGGAAAGTGTGGCAGACCGTCAGCGCGTTGCAGCAAACCTTACCCCTGATGAGTGATAAGAATGAATGATGCCGCTGAGTCCCTTGATCCACTGCGCTTGCCCCTGACGGGCGAGCGCCTGATTGAAGCCTCTGCGGGCACCGGTAAAACCTTTACCATCGCCGCCCTGTATTTACGTTTACTGCTTGGACTGGGCGGCTCTGCCGCCTTTCCTCGTCCTCTGACCGTTGAAGAACTGCTCGTGGTCACCTTCACCGAGGCGGCCACCGAAGAGTTGCGTGGTCGAATTCGTAGCAACATTCATGAACTGCGAATTGCCTGCCTGCGTGAAACAACCGACAACCCGCTATATGCCCGTTTGTTAGATGAAATCGCCGATAAAAAACAGGCCGCTCAGTGGCTGCTATTGGCTGAAAGACAGATGGATGAAGCGGCGGTGTTTACCATCCACGGCTTTTGTCAGCGTATGCTCAGTCTCAAC
Source organism: Citrobacter sp. RHBSTW-00017 (assembly GCF_013797615.1). Taxonomy (NCBI): domain Bacteria; kingdom Pseudomonadati; phylum Pseudomonadota; class Gammaproteobacteria; order Enterobacterales; family Enterobacteriaceae; genus Citrobacter; species Citrobacter sp. RHBSTW-00017. Next base: position 1,106,016 of record NZ_CP056899.1, read on the forward strand.
GCCTTTGAATCAGGCATGCTGTTCGAACAGCAACTGATAGAAGATGAATCGCTGCTGCGCTATCAGGCCTGTGCGGACTTCTGGCGTCGACACTGCTATCCACTACCCCGCGACATTGCGCAGGTGATTTTTGAAACGTGGAAAGGACCGCAGGCTCTGCTGAGAGACATCGATCGCTATCTGCAGGGGGAAGCGCCGGTCATCAAGGCTCCGCCGTCTGATGACGAAACGCTGGCTTCCCGACACGAACAAATTCTCGCGCGCATTAACCAGATCAAGCAGCAATGGCGTGATTCCGTTGATGAGCTGGATGGCCTGCTGGAAGCCTCCGGGATCGACCGGCGTAAATTTAACCGTGGTAACCAGGGTAAGTGGATCGAAAAGATCAGCGCATGGGCGCAAGAAGAAACCCAAAGTTATCAGCTTCCTGACGCGCTGGAGAAATTCTCACAGCGTTTTCTGGAAGAGCGCACTAAAGCGGGCGGAATAACCCCTCAGCACCCGCTGTTTGTCGCTATTGATGAACTGCTTAGCGAACCGTTAACTCTCCGCGATCTGGTGATCACCCGGGCGCTGGCGGAGATCCGTTCAGCGGTTGCCGAGGAGAAACGACGCCGCGGTGAGCTAGGCTTTGACGATATGCTCAGCCGTCTGGATGGGGCGTTGCGCAGTGAAAGCGGCGATGCGCTGGCGACGGCTATCCGTACCCGTTTTCCGGTCGCGATGATCGATGAATTTCAGGATACCGATCCGCAGCAGTACCGTATTTTTCGCCGGATCTGGCAGCATCAGCCGGATACCGCACTGCTGCTGATTGGCGACCCAAAACAGGCGATTTACGCGTTTCGCGGCGCGGATATCTTCACCTATATGAAGGCGCGCAGCGAGGTCAGCGCACACTATACGCTCGATACCAACTGGCGTTCGGCCCCCGGCATGGTCAATAGCGTAAATACGCTTTTTAGCCAGATGGATGACGCCTTTATGTTCCGCGAAATCCCCTTTAGCCCGGTAAAATTTGCAGAAAAAAACCAGTCGTTTCGGTTTGTTTTACACGGTGAGACACAGCCAGCCATGAGCATGTGGCTGATGGAAGGGGAAAGCTGCGGCGTAGGCGATTATCAGAACTACATGGCCCAGGTGTGCGCCACGCAAATTCGCGACTGGCTTAAGGCCGGGCAGTCTGGCGCTGCGCAACTGGTCAGTGGTAAAACATCCAGTCCGGTACGCGCGTCGGACATCAGCGTACTGGTTCGTAGCCGCCAGGAGGCGGCACTGGTCCGTGATGCGCTGACGCAGCTGGCAATTCCCTCCGTCTACCTTTCCAACCGTGACAGCGTATTTGAAACGCTGGAAGCGCGGGAGTTACTGTGGGTGCTGCAGGCGGTGATGACGCCGGAGCGTGAGAACACGCTGCGTAGCGCGCTGGCGACCTCAATGATGGGGCTGAATGCGCAGGATCTTGAAGCCTTAAATAACGACGAAAATGCCTGGGATGCGGTGGTCGAAGAGTTTGATGGCTATCGTCAGATCTGGCATAAACGCGGCGTGATGCCGATGCTGCGCGCGCTGATGACAACCCGCCAGATTGCGGAAAACCTGCTGGCGACGGCGGGGGGCGAACGCCGCCTGACCGATATTTTACATATCAGCGAACTGTTACAGGAAGCAGGCTCGCAGCTGGAAAGCGAGCATGCGCTGGTGCGCTGGCTGTCCCAGCATATTCTTGAACCCGACAGCAACGCGTCCAGCCAGCAGCTCAGGCTGGAAAGCGACAAGCATCTGGTCAAAATCGTCACTATCCATAAATCTAAAGGGCTGGAGTATCCGCTGGTCTGGCTGCCGTTTATCACGAATTTCCGCGTCCAGGATCAGGCTTTCTACCACGATCGCAGCTCTTTTGAAGCCGTGCTGGATCTCAGCGATGCCGAGGAGAGCGTTGAGCTGGCTGAAGCGGAGCGTCTGGCGGAAGACCTGCGTTTGCTCTATGTCGCGCTAACCCGTTCGGTATGGCACTGCAGCCTTGGCGTTGCGCCGTTGGTGCGACGTCGGGGCGATAAAAAAGGGGATACCGATGTACATCACAGCGCCCTTGGTCGCCTGTTGCAAAAAGGTGAGCCGATGGATGCCGCGGGTCTGCGTAGTGCGATTGAAGCACTGTGTAGCGACGATATTGCCTGCCAGACGCCTGCGCAGCCTGACGGTGAACGCTGGCAAGTTGCGCAGGCTGTTAGCTGCGAACTGAGTGCGAAAATACTGCAGCGTACGCCCGGCGATAGCTGGCGCGTGACCAGTTATTCCGGTCTGCAACAGCGTGGGCATGGAATCGCGCAGGATCTGATCCCGCGACTGGATATTGATGCCGCAGGCGTTGGTGAGGTTATTGAAGAGTCAGGGCTTACACCGCATCAGTTCCCGCGCGGCGCTTCGCCAGGTACATTCTTGCATAGCCTGTTTGAAGATCTCGACTTTACTCAACCGGTAGATCCGAGTTGGGTCGAGGAAAAACTGGCGTTGGGCGGTTATGACGCGCACTGGACGCCGGTTTTGACCGAATGGCTGGATGCCATTTTGCAGGCGCCTCTCAACGAGACGGGCGTAAGTTTGAGCCATCTTTCCGCGGGTGAAAAACAGGTGGAGATGGAGTTTTACCTGCCGATTTCGCAGCCGCTGATGGCCAGCCAACTTGATGCGTTAATTCGCCGATACGATCCGCTCTCCGCGGGGTGCCCTGCGTTGGAATTTATGCAGGTACGCGGCATGCTGAAAGGATTTATTGACCTGGTTTTCCGCCACCAGGGGCGTTATTACCTTCTCGATTACAAATCGAACTGGCTTGGGGAAGACAGCTCAGCGTATACGCAGCAGGCGATGGCCTCTGCCATGCAGGCGCATCGCTACGACCTGCAGTATCAACTTTATACCCTGGCGCTGCATCGCTACTTGCGCCATCGCATTGCTGATTATGATTATGAACGCCATTTTGGCGGTGTTATCTATCTCTTCTTGCGTGGCATTGACAGTGAAAATCCGCAACAGGGAATTTACGCGACCCGACCTGACGGGGAGTTAATCGCCTTGATGGACGAGATGTTTGTCGGTGCGCCACTGGAGGAGATGTCATGACAATCCAGAAACGATTACTGGAGGCTGTGGAGCAAAAACAGCTCCGGCCTCTGGATGCTCAGTTTGCGCTGGCGGTTGCCGGAAATGATAACCCTGCCGTTGCGCTGGCGGCGGCGTTGCTCAGTCGTGAAGCAGGAGAAGGGCACGTCTGCTTACCACTTTCGCGGTTATCCCTGAGCGAGGACGCCCATCCCCTTTTAAGCGCCTGGCTCGCTGAAGTAGGGGAGCCAGAAGACTGGACGGAATGTCTGCTGGCCTCCGGGGCGGTAAGCCGTGGTGAGCAACCCACGCCGCTGGTGCTGCACGGCGATCGCTTGTATCTGAACCGGATGTGGCATAACGAACGGGCGGTGGCTCGCTTTTTCAGTGAAGTTAACCACGCCATTGAGGTGGATGAACAACGGCTTACCCACACGCTGGCGGCGTTGTTTCCACCAGCGGAAGGTGTTAACTGGCAAAAAGTGGCCGCTGCGGTGGCGTTGACCCGTCGTATATCGGTGATCTCCGGCGGGCCGGGGACCGGAAAAACGACAACAGTTGCGAGGCTTCTGGCGGCGTTGATTCAGATGGCGGAGGGAGAACGCTGCCGTATTCGTCTGGCGGCTCCTACTGGAAAGGCGGCAGCGCGCCTGACTGCCTCGCTGGGCGCAGCGCTACGAGAACTGCCGTTAACCGAAGAGCAAAAGAAACGCATTCCCGATGACGCCAGTACGTTGCATCGATTATTAGGCGCTCAGCCAGGCAGTCAGCGCCTGCGCCATCATGCGGGAAACCCGCTGCATCTGGATGTGCTGGTGGTGGATGAAGCCTCGATGATTGATTTGCCGATGATGTCGCGCCTTATCGATGCGCTGCCGCCGCACGGGCGGGTGATTTTTCTTGGCGATCGTGACCAGCTCGCTTCCGTCGAAGCGGGGGCGGTGCTGGGGGATATCTGTGCTTTCGTCGGTGACGGGTTTACCCCGGAACGCGCCCGCCAGCTCAGTCGTCTGACCGGAAGCGCTATTCCGGCAGGTCCGGGAACTCAGGCCGCCGCTTTGCGCGACAGTTTGTGTCTGCTGCAAAAGAGTTACCGTTTCGGTAGCGATTCCGGAATCGGTCAGTTGGCTGCTGCGATTAATCGTGGTGACAAAGCCGCGCTAAAAACGGTCTTCCAGCAGGGGTTTAGCGACATCGAAAAACGCACGCTACATAGCAGCGAAGATTACGCCGCGATGTTGGATGAGGCGCTGGCGGGTTATGGGCACTATCTGGATTTACTGAGAGAGGGCGCTGAGCCGGATGCCGTCATTCAGGCCTTCAATGAGTATCAGCTGTTGTGTGCCCTGCGTGAAGGTCCGTTTGGCGTGGGTGGTTTGAATGAACGCCTTGAGCAAGTGATGGCGCAAAAACGTAAAATTCATCGTTCAACGCATAGCCGCTGGTATGAGGGAAGGCCGGTGATGATCGCGCGCAATGACAGTTCGCTGGGATTATTTAACGGTGATATCGGCATTGCCCTCGATCGTGGACAGGGCCTGAGGGTGTGGTTTGCGCTGCCGGACGGTTCTATCAAATCAGTCCAGCCCAGTCGCTTACCTGAACATGAAACCACCTGGGCGATGACCGTGCACAAATCGCAGGGATCTGAGTTTGACCATGCGGCGTTGATTTTACCCAGCCAGCATTCACCCGTGGTTACCCGCGAGCTGGTCTATACCGCCGTTACCCGCGCGCGCCGGCGTCTGTCACTGTATGCCGATGAGCGGATATTAAGTAACGCCATTGCCACCCGCACCGAACGTCGCAGCGGATTGTCGGCGTTGTTTAATCAATAAAATTCGTTGCCGGATAAGGCATTTATACCGCATCCGGCAACGACCACTACCCCAAATCCGCCATCAGCACCTTTGACCGCCGCTGATAGTTGTACATCTCTTTCTTGCTTTCCGGCAGCAGGTCGATATCCACCGGCGTGAAACCACGTTCCTGGAACCAGTGAATGCTGCGCGTGGTCAGCACGAACAGTTTGCTCAGTCCCATTTGCCGGGCCTGCGCGGCGATCCGCTCCAGCAATACTTCCCCGCGCGATGAGCTACGGTAGTCCGGATGCACCGCCACGCACGCCATTTCGCCAATTCTCTCCTCCGGGAAAGGGTACAGAGCGGCGCAGGCGATGGTCAGGTTATCGCGCTGAATAATCGTGAATTTGTCGATCTCCATTTCCAGTTGTTCGCGGGAGCGACGTACCAGAATGCCTTGCTGCTCCAGCGGGCGGATCAGCTCCAGAATCCCGCCGATATCGTTAATGGTAGCGCGGCGGATCTGCTCGGCGCTTTCCATTACGATCTGCGTACCAATCCCGTCACGGGAGAACAGTTCCTGCAGCAATGCGCCATCTTCCTGATAGCTGATCAGATGGCAGCGCCGTACCCCACTGCGACAGGCTTTCACTGCCCCGCGCAGGAAGCGCACTGTGCCGGAGCTGTAATCGCCTTTCTCTTCCTGCAACTCAACGCGCGCCTGGGCTTCGTTAGGAAACAGCTCGGAAATAATATCGCCATCATCGTTGGTGACGCCCTGAGAGGAGCAAAAGCCGATCATTTTCTCTGCCTTCAGTTTGATAGCCAACTGCGTGGCGACCTCTTCTGAAGTCAGGTTAAAGCTCTCTCCGGTGACGGAAACGGCGACCGGGCCCATCAGCACAATCGCGCCACTGTCTAACTGCCGGTGAATGGCATCTTCATCAATACGACGAATACGTCCGCTATGGCAGTAATCCACGCCGTCATCAACGCCCAGCGGCTGGGAGATAATAAAATTACCGCTGACCACATTGATGTGCGCCCCCTGCAATGGCGTATTATTCAGGCTCATTGACAGGCGGGCGGTAATATCAAGCTGAAGTAACCCTGCCGCCTGTTTGACCAGCTCCAGGGTTTTAGCGTCGGTAACGCGCGTATTCTTGTGGTACACCGGTTCATGATGATGCGCCGCAAGATTGGCATCAATCTGCGGTCGTGCGCCATAGACCACGACAAGGCGGATGCCGAGACTATGAAGAAGGCCAATGTCATTGACGATACTGGAAAAGTTTTCATGCTCGATGGCTTCGCCGCCCAGCATAATGACAAACGTCTTTCCCCGATGGGTATTGATATAGGGAACAGAATGGCGGAATCCCTGTACCAGTTCGGTTCTACGCTCCTTCACCACGGCACACCCTCATTGCATGATTATTCGTAATTTGTGTATTTTTATTCTGTTTTGGCGCTGTGCGCAAGCGTAATTTTTACCCATGCCGAAGATTTTTCTCAGTAATGCCGTGAATATAAAAAGAATGTTTACCCTTTTATAGATGACAGATTATGCGTCATTCGCTAAAGTTTCCGGTCAATTCAGACGTTTTACGTATTACCTCAATAAAGATTTCTTTTTGCTCGGGAGAAGCATGTCGGGATCCAATTCAGCAATCAGTCGCCGCCGTTTACTGAAAGGTGCGGGTGCTATGTGGCTTTTGAGCGTCAGCCAGGTTGGTCTGGCTGCCATGAGTCAGGTCGTTGCCGTACGTGTCTGGCCAGCGTCCAGCTACACCCGCGTCACGGTAGAATCTAACCGTCTGCTGAAATACAAACAGTTTGCCCTGAGTAATCCTGAGCGTGTGGTTGTGGATATTGAAGGCGTTAATTTGAACTCGGTGCTCAAGGGCATGGGTGCGCAGATCCGTCCTGACGATCCGTATATTAAATCGGCGCGCGTCGGGCAGTTTGACCCACAGACCGTGCGGATGGTGTTCGAGCTGAAACAGAATGTGAAGCCGCAACTTTTTGCGCTGGCTCCGGTGGCCGGCTTTAAAGAACGTCTGGTGATGGATCTCTATCCCGCGAATGCCCAGGATGTTCAGGATCCGCTGCTGGCGTTGCTGGAAGAATACAACAAGGGCGATCTGGACAAACAGGTGCCGCCTGCGCAAAGTGGCCCGCAGCCGGGTAAAGCGGGGCGCGATCGTCCCATTGTCATTATGCTCGACCCAGGGCATGGCGGAGAGGACTCCGGTGCGGTGGGGAAATACAAGACGCGTGAAAAAGATGTGGTGCTGCAGATTGCCCGACGCCTGCGAGCCCTCATAGAGAAAGAGGGCAACATGAAGGTCTTTATGACGCGAAATGAAGATATCTTCATTCCGCTTAAAGTCCGCGTGGCGAAAGCGCAGAAGCAGCGTGCAGACCTGTTTGTCTCTATTCACGCCGATGCATTTACCAGTCGACAGCCCAGAGGTTCGTCGGTGTTTGCGCTCTCGACCAAAGGGGCGACCAGCACCGCCGCGAAATATCTGGCGCAAACTCAGAACGCCTCGGATTTGATTGGCGGCGTCAGCAAGAGCGGCGATCGCTACGTCGACCATACCATGTTTGATATGGTGCAATCGCTGACCATTGCCGACAGCCTGAAGTTTGGTAAAGCGGTATTGAATAAGCTCGGTAAAGTCAACAATCTGCATAAGAACCAGGTTGAACAAGCCGGGTTTGCGGTACTAAAAGCGCCGGATATTCCGTCTATTCTGGTGGAAACCGCATTTATCAGTAACGTTGAGGAAGAGCGCAAGCTCAAAACTGCGACCTTCCAGCAGGAAGTGGCAGAGTCGATTCTGGCGGGGATCAAAGCCTACTTTGCCGATGGCGCGACGCTGGCGAGAAGGGGATAACAAAAAAGCGCTGAAAAGCGCTTTTTTTATGGACCGCAGATACAAAAAAACACCCTTTAGGGTGTTTATAATGTTGGTTGCGGGGGCCGGATTTGAACCGACGACCTTCGGGTTATGAGCCCGACGAGCTACCAGGCTGCTCCACCCCGCGTCACCGTACTGCTTTATATTTTATCAAATTTGATTGGTTGCGGGGGCCGGATTTGAACCGACGACCTTCGGGTTATGAGCCCGACGAGCTACCAGGCTGCTCCACCCCGCGTCACCGTACTGCTTTTATTTCATCAAATTTTAATTGGTTGCGGGGGCCAGATTTGAACTGACGACCTTCGGGTTATGAGCCCGACGAGCTACCAAGCTGCTCCACCCCGCGTCCGTGGATGCGCACTATACTCTGCTCGCATTTTCATGCAACCCTTTTTTCACCTTGATCACGTTTTTAAGGTGAAAATGAACAAAAACAACGCATTCTGGATTGTTTTTTGCTCAAAATTTGCGTTCGGGTATGTATACGCATTTCATTAGGTTCGGGGGTTTGTTATCTTCGTCTCGCATTCAGGCAACATAAGACGAGAACAATGAAAGGACGTTGGGCAAAATATCTTCTTGCGGGAGCAGTCGTCGCGATGCTCGCCGCGTGTTCCTCAAAACCCACCGATCGTGGGCAGCAGTATAAAGACGGGAAATTTACCCAGCCTTTCTCACTGGTGAACCAGCCTGATGCGGTTGGCGCACCAATCAATGCCGGTGATTTCGCCGAGCAGGTTAATCAAATTCGCAGCGCTTCGCCACGTTTGTACGGCAACCAGAGCAACGTTTACAACGCTATCCAGCAGTGGTTACGTGCGGGCGGTGATACGCGCAGTATGCGCCAGTTTGGTATTGATGCCTGGCAAATGGAAGGGGCGGACAACTACGGTAACGTCCAGTTTACCGGTTACTACACACCGGTTATTCAGGCGCGCCATACGCGCCAGGGCGAGTTTCAGTATCCTATCTATCGCATGCCGCCAAAACGTGGCCGCTTACCAAGCCGTGCCGAGATTTACGCGGGTGCGCTGAGCGACAACTACATTCTGGCATACAGCAACTCCCTGATGGATAACTTCATTATGGATGTGCAGGGCAGTGGTTACATCGATTTTGGTGATGGCAGTCCGCTTAACTTCTTTAGCTATTCCGGGAAAAACGGCCACGCCTATCGCAGCATCGGTAAAGTGCTTATCGACCGTGGCGAAGTGAAAAAAGAAGATATGTCGATGCAGGCTATTCGCCATTGGGGTGAAACGCACAGCGAAGCCGAAGTGCGCGAGCTGTTGGAGCAGAACCCATCGTTTGTCTTCTTTAAACCGCAATCTTTTGCACCGGTCAAAGGGGCCAGCGCGGTACCGTTGATTGGCCGCGCGTCTGTGGCTTCTGACCGCAGTATCATTCCGGCGGGCACAACATTGCTGGCGGAAGTCCCGTTACTGGACAATAACGGCAAGTTTACCGGCCAGTACGAACTGCGCCTGATGGTGGCGTTAGATGTGGGTGGCGCTATTAAAGGGCAACACTTCGATATCTATCAGGGCATTGGTGCTGACGCCGGACACCGTGCGGGGTGGTATAATCACTACGGTCGCGTGTGGGTACTGAAAACAGCGCCGGGTACGGGTAACGTGTTCAGCGGTTAATAGCCGGATGGCGCTCGATATTAATGAATTTGAGGTGTTATGTCTGTGGTTATCAGTGATGCCTGGCGCCAGCGTTTTGGCGGTACGGCGCGTCTGTATGGCGAAAATGCGCTGCAGTTGTTTGCCCAATCGCACGTTTGCGTGGTCGGGATTGGCGGGGTAGGGTCGTGGGCGGCGGAAGCGCTGGCGCGTACCGGTATTGGCGCCATCACGCTCATCGATATGGATGATGTGTGCGTCACCAATACTAACCGCCAGATCCATGCTCTGCGCGATAACGTCGGCCTGGCAAAAGCTGAAGTGATGGCTGAACGTATCCGTCAGATTAACCCGGAGTGCCGGGTGAACGTGGTCGATGATTTTGTCACGCCGGATAATGTTGCTGAGTATATGAGTGCGGGTTATTCGTATGTCATTGATGCGATTGATAGCGTGCGCCCAAAAGCGGCACTGATCGCCTGGTGTCGGCGTAACAAAATTCCGCTGGTGACCACCGGTGGTGCGGGAGGGCAGATCGACCCGACGCAGATACAGGTCGTTGATTTGGCAAAAACTATCCAGGATCCGCTGGCAGCCAAGCTACGCGAGCGGCTGAAAAGCGATTTTGGCGTGGTGAAAAACAGCAAAGGCAAGCTGGGCGTGGACTGTGTGTTCTCGACCGAAGCGCTGGTTTACCCGCAGGCAGATGGCTCGGTATGTGCGATGAAGGCGACGGCGGAAGGGCCGAAGCGAATGGATTGCGCATCCGGTTTTGGCGCGGCCACTATGGTGACCGCCACCTTTGGCTTTGTTGCCGTCTCACATGCGCTGAAGAAGATGATGGCGAAAGCGGCGCGCCAGAGTTGAGTGTGTTGTGCCGGATAAGGCGCGTTCGCGTCGCCATCCGGCAACCATCAAACCTGTCGGGCAGCCTCAAGAATCGCCTCGTTCAGAGCATGCAGCCCCTGGGTACGCGAGGCGCTGAGCTGCGCGCGTAAACCTAGCTCGTCAAATAATGCCATAGGCGAATGCGCCAGTAACTCGGCTGCAGTTTTACCTTCGACCGCCGTGAGTAATACCGCCAACAGCCCGCGTACAATGCGACCTTCGCTGTCGCCGAAGAAATGCAGAGTACCATTCTCATGAAGGGTATGCCCCAGCCAAACGCGGTTTTCGCAGCCCGCAATCTCTTTGGCCTGTGCCTTTAGCGAATCCGGAAGCGCTGGCAACTGCTTACCCAGCAGAATCAGCTGGCGATATTTATCTTCCCACTGGGTGAGCGGGGTAAAGGTATTGCGTAACGTCTCTTCCGTTACGGTTGTGCCAAACGGGTGTCCGGCGAACAGAGGGCTTGTCATTAATCCACCAATATTTCCAGCGCGCGGTCAACGGCTGCGACCAACGCATCTACATCACTTTGCGTATTATAAGGTGCAAATGAGGCGCGTAGCGTCCCGGATACGCCCAGTTCTGCCAGCAGCGGTTGCGCACAGTGTTGTCCTGCACGCAGTGCAATGCCATATTCGGCCAGCAGTGTCACCATGTCGCTGTGATGAACGCCTGCGAAATCAAAGGCTAACAGACTTGAGTCCTGGCAGCGGAAGGAGCGAAAGCCGGGGCGTTTCGCCAGCGCATCTTCTGCCAACGTCGCCAGACCCCGGCTCCAGTTTTCGGCCTGCACCACGTCAACGTCCGCCAGCCATTCGAGCGCCGCGCTTAGTCCGATAACGCCAGCAACGTTAGGCGTACCGGCCTCCAGCTTCCATGGAGCAGCCTGGGTGGTGAAACCGTCAAAACTGACTTCGCTAATCATTTTACCCCCACCGAGCCAGGGAGACATGGCATCCAGCAGTTCCGGTTTACCGTACAGCACGCCAATGCCGGTGGGGCCATACAGCTTGTGGCCCGAGAACGCATAGAAATCAATGTCTAATTGCTGTACGTCGGCGGGGAAATGGACAATCCCCTGGGCACCATCCACCATCACCACCATTCCAGCCGCATGGGCGAGCGTAATGGCGCGGGCCAAATCCGGGCAACCGCCGGTAACGTTCGACATCTGCCCAAGCGCCAGAATGCGGCTGCGTGGAGTGATGAGTTGCGCGAGGCTTTCAACGTCTGGCAATAAATGGGCGTTAAGCGGCAGCCTGACGACCTTCGCCCCCGTTTGCTCCGCCACCATCAGCCAGGGCACGAGGTTGGCATGGTGTTCTGCTGCGCTAACGATAATCTCATCACCCGGTTGTAAGCGCGGTCGCGCATAGCTTTGGGCAACCATGTTGATCGCTTCCGTCGTACCGCGGGTCCAGACGATTGTTTTATCATCCGGCGCATTAATCAGGCTTGCGACTTTTTCCCGCGCGGCTTCATAGCGTGCGGTCAGGCGCTGTGCTTCGGCAAACTGGCTGCGATGGACGTTCCCGGCGCTCAGGCTATAAAACTGATGGGTGGCCTCAATCACTGCCTGCGGCTTCAGTGCTGTAGCAGCGCTGTCGAGATAGACGCCAGCATCGTTGAGTGCGGGAAATTGCGCGCGAAACTGCGCGGGGTTAAAAGCGTTCATGGTATTCCTCAGTTCAGTAAACCGATCGTGGCGCAAAAAGGGCGCTGATACAAGGGGTGTGCAAACCATCGGAATACTCTGGATATCCTGGCAAAGTCCACGCAGTGTCTTATGCTATATACCGTTAGGCGAGCAATTTAGCCTGTTACGGAGTGTGTTTTTAATAGCATAAATCGCTTTAAGGAGAAAAAGATGAAAAAGACTGCCGCAATTATCTCTGCTTGTATGCTGACTTTTGCCCTGAGCGCCTGTTCTGGTTCGAATTACGTGATGCACACCAATGATGGTCGATCAATCGTATCTGATGGTAAGCCACAGACCGATAATGAAACGGGGATGATTTCGTATAAAGACGCTAACGGCAACAAACAGCAGATTAACCGTACCGATGTGAAAGAGATGGTAGAACTGGATAACTAACCGGTCGTCCATCGACAAAGAGTCGGACAAAAAAAAGCACCGCAATTTGGCGGTGCTACATTAATCACTATGGACAGACAGGGTAAATGTACAGGAAGTGAAAAAGGGTAGCTTTGCTACCATGGTCTGAATCGCAGACCAATTGCAAACACAACAACACAACATCACAACCGTAAGCCAAAAGCCCACCAGAACACGCATTCCGATAAAACTTTTCGTTCCGGCTTCAGGAAGTGCCGCCACTATAGGTATTTGCTGGTAGAACCTCAACGGACAATTTATAATGGCTCAGATAAAAAAAACTAATAGGTTACAACCTGTTGGTTAATTGTTAAATTCATTTAACATCAAAGCCTAAAAGTCATGTCAAAACGATTACCACCCCTAAATGCGTTGCGTGTTTTTGATGCTGCAGCGCGTCATTTGAGCTTTACTCGCGCAGCAGAAGAGCTTTTTGTGACGCAGGCCGCAGTAAGTCATCAAATCAAGTCACTTGAGGATTTCCTGGGGCTGAAGCTGTTTCGTCGACGCAATCGATCTTTGCTGTTAACGGAAGAAGGCCAAAGCTACTTTCTCGACATCAAAGAGATTTTTTCGCAATTAACCGACGCGACGCGTAAACTTCAGGCACGCAGTGCAAAAGGTGCGCTCACCGTGAGTTTATTGCCCAGTTTTGCAATCCAATGGATGGTTCCCAGACTCTCTAGCTTTAACTCAGCTTATCCGGGAATCGATGTCAGGATCCAGGCGGTGGACCGTCAGGAAGACAAACTGGCTGACGATGTTGATGTGGCGATTTTCTATGGACGCGGCAACTGGCCGGGTCTGCGCGTTGAAAAATTGTACGCAGAATATTTATTGCCGGTCTGCTCGCCGCTATTACTCACCGGTGATAAACCGCTAAAGACGCCCGAAGATCTGGCGAAACACACATTATTGCACGATGCGTCGCGCCGTGACTGGCAAGCCTATACGCGCCAGCTTGGCCTGAATCATATCAACGTACAGCAGGGACCCATCTTCAGCCATAGCGCCATGGTGCTCCAGGCTGCTATCCATGGACAGGGAATTGCGTTGGCTAATAACGTCATGGCGCAATCCGAAATAGAAGCCGGACGTCTGGTCTGTCCGTTTAATGATGTTCTGGTCAGCAAAAACGCATTTTATCTGGTTTGTCATGACAGTCAGGCAGAACTGGGTAAAATAGCCGCCTTCCGTCAGTGGATTCTGGCGAAAGCGGCCACGGAACAAGAAAAATTCCGCTTTCGTTATGAACAATAATTTACGTAGGGTATTCACATGACCAGCCGTTTTATGCTGATTTTTGCCGCCGTAAGTGGCTTTATCTTTGTGGCGTTGGGCGCCTTTGGGGCACATGTTCTGAGTAAAACCCTCGGTGTCGTTGAGATGGGGTGGATCCAGACTGGCCTCGAGTATCAGGCGTTCCATACGCTGGCTATATTTGGCCTGGCCGTCGCCATGCAGCGGCGCATTAGCATTTGGTTTTACTGGAGTAGCGTGTTTTTGGCATTAGGAACGGTGCTGTTTAGCGGCAGCCTGTATTGCCTCGCGCTCTCGCATTTACGCCTGTGGGCGTTTGTTACCCCCGTCGGCGGTTTCAGCTTCCTTGTGGGCTGGGCGCTGATGTTAGTGGGCGCTATTCGATTGAAACGTAAGGGCGTTAGCCATGAATAAGGTTGTATTGTTGTGTCGCCCAGGTTTTGAAAAAGAGTGCGCCGCAGAAATTACGGATAAAGCAGGACGCCGGGAAATCTTCGGTTTTGCCCGCGTGAAAGACAATGCGGGTTACGTCATCTTCGAATGCTATCAGCAGGACGATGCCGAAAAGTTAGTGAAAGAGTTGCCGTTTAGCTCGCTGATTTTTGCCCGTCAAATGTTTGTGGTGGGCGAACTGCTGCAATATTTACCGCCGGAAGACCGCATTACGCCGATTGTCGGCATGTTGCAGGGCGTGGTGGAGAAAGGCGGCGATCTGCGCGTTGAAGTTGCTGATACCAATGAAAGCAAAGAGTTGGTTAAATTTTGCCGTAAGTTTACCGTACCGCTGCGCGCGGCGCTGCGGGAAGCGGGTGTGCTGGCAAAGTATGAAACGCCAAAACGTCCGGTGGTTCATGTGTTCTTTATCGCACCAGGCTGTTGCTATACCGGCTATTCCTGGCCTGACAATAACTCCCCGTTCTACATGGGCATTCCGCGTCTGAAGTTCCCGGCCGATGCGCCGAGCCGTTCAACACTGAAGCTGGAAGAAGCGCTGCACGTGTTTATTCCTGCCGATGAGTGGGATGAACGTCTGGCTAACGGAATGTATGCGGTGGATTTAGGGGCATGCCCGGGCGGTTGGACCTATCAACTGGTTAAACGCAACATGTGGGTTTACTCCGTGGATAATGGTCCGATGGCGCAAAGTCTGATGGATACCGGACAAGTTACCTGGCTGCGCGAAGACGGATTTAAGTACCGGCCAAATCGCAATAACATTTCGTGGATGGTTTGCGACATGGTGGAAAAGCCCGCGAAGGTTGCCGCCCTGATGGCGCAATGGCTGGTCAACGGCTGGTGTCGTGAGACTATCTTCAACCTCAAGCTGCCGATGAAAAAACGCTACGAAGAGGTGTCGCAAAACCTGGCTTATATTCAGGCACAGCTTGACGAGCATGGTGTAAATGCCCAGATTCAGGCGCGTCAGCTGTATCATGACCGTGAAGAAGTCACCGTGCACGTCCGTCGCCTGTGGGCTGCTATTGGTGGTCGTCGCGACGAGCGATAAGGTAAAATTGCAGGCCGGATGAAGGCGTAAATGCCTTATCCGGCCTGCATTGTTTCAATCAGCGGCGTATCTGAAATAATATGCGTCACATCATCCAGATGCCCAATCCGGGCCTCTCCCGAACGATTAAATTTACTTTTATCGATCAGCAATAATGACTGCGCTGCGCGCTTAAGCAGAATGGACTTGAAGTCGGCATTGGTCGCGTTAGAGTCCCAGAGTGCGCCGTCGCTGTCGATCCCTACGCAGGAAAAAATAAACAGATCGATCTCGAGTGGTTTGAGCTGCGAGATGAGCGAGGGGTTAACATAGCAACCGTATTTACGCTCAAGGCGACCGCCGGAGCTGATGAGCTGAAGGTGTTCGCGTTTAGCCAATTCCTGGCAAATGGGCTGGCTGTTGGTAAAGACGTGAATGTTGATGTCCGGTAACTGTCGCGCCAGGTACCAGCACGTTGAGCTGGCGTCCAGGGCTATCACCATACCTTCTTCGATCCATGCCAGCGCTTCGCGGGCAATATTCGCTTTGTGGGCATAGTGGCTTTTGAGTCGCATATGAAACGGGTCGCCGCTGTCCTGATTTTGCCGATGAATCACTTTGGCCCGCCCGTGATTGCGCAGCACTTTTCCCTGGGCTTGTAGCTCGCTGAGATCGCGGCGGATGGTCTCTTTGCTGACCTTAAGTTGCAAAGCAAGGGTTTCGGTTGTCAGATTTTTGTGGTTGGTAAGCAGATCTACGATCGCCTGCTGGCGCGCCGCTTTCATGTTCTGATCCTCATCTTATGATGAATGCCCGTAGCTGACGGGCATTCAGACCAGAGATTACGGGGTTACTCCTTTTTTTAATAGAATATTCCCGTACTTTGCCCGCTCTCCTGTGATAACGATCGCAAACGCCTGTTGCGCGCGTTCATAGAAGGCATAGCGGTCAATACGTGTGATGTCCGGGCAGGGGGTTTGCAGTGAAAGCGCCTGACGATAGCGGGCCTCGACGTCAGGATCGAGGGCATCGCCTTCAACAGCCGCCATCATCACCAGCGGTGGGGCATAGCTGTCCAGTTCAAAGAGCGGAATAATCGCCTGTAGCAGGTCGCTGACCAATAGACCGTCGGCGCGGATAACCTGCGGTCCCATGCTGTGGGCCGGGAAGTGGGCATCGGAAAATATAATCTCATCGCCGTGGCCCATTTCAGCCAGTACCTTCAGCAGGTCGGGCGAAATTAAGGGAGATATTGTTTTGAGCATGTTACTCGACTCCTGTTAGTTCGGATTCGGTTTGCGGATAGAAGTAACGGTACTGGTAGCGTACCTGCCCGCGTGCCTGTTCCGGTGAGGCAAATTCCCCAATGCCTGACCACGCAAACATTGCGGCACCTGCCACGGTGGTTTCGGCGTCATCCAGCACTTTGACAGGTATCCCGAGAACATTCGCTTTGATCTGATTCCACAACGCGTTGCGGCTTCCCCCACCAACCAATAGCAGTTCTGTGGCCTGGAAATGACCGATTTTTTCCAGCGTATGGAGGTTTCGCTGCAGCTGTTCTGTCAGTCCTTCCAGCGCGGCGCGATAAAAGTGCCCACGGGTGGTATTGAGCGTAACCCCTTGCCAGCCCGCATTCTGACAGGCCAGCAGGTCGCAGTGCATCTTCACACCTTCGGCGCCTGCCGGGATGGCCCTGGCTTCGTCAATCAGCATCTGCCAGGGGGTGTCGGCAGTCCACAGCAGCTTACGCACCCACTCGAGTACACCGGAAGCCAGCCACTGCATGCCGGGGTTATTCAGTCCAGCCTGGCTATCCAGCTCACAAGTGGAACCCGCATATTGGCTGAGCTGGGAGGTATCCACTTGGGCACTGCGCACCATCAGAATTTCCCATGTGCCGGAAGAGAGCACCGGTTCATCTGGCTGGGCTCCAGCGCCAAATAGCGCAAACTGCGTGTCGTGTCCGGCAGAGATGACCGGAATTCCCGCCGTAAGCCCGAGCAGGCTGGCAGCCTCTGGTTGCAAAGCCCCAATCTGTTCGCCTGCTTCAACCAGGCGCGGGAACAGACGGCGCGGTATGCCCGTAGCTTGCAAAATGTCATGACTAAAATTGCGCTGCCGGATGTCCAGCAGCTGGCTGGTGCCCGCCATGGTGATATCTGTAGTGAACTCGCCGGTTAAACGGTGGTTGATAAGCGACGAGATAAACAACCAGGCGTGCGCCTGCTCCAGAAATTGCGGATGGTTTTCTTTCAGCCACACCAGTTTATACAGCGTGTTGAAGCTAAATGCGCCGACGCCGGAAATTTCCTGCAATTGCTGCGGTGATATGTAGCGGTGAATATTCTCCATCACCGCTGCGGTGCGTGGGCATTTCCAGCTAATCACCGGATACAGCTGCTTGCCGTTCTTATCAACCAGCGCGCCGTCTACGCCAAAAGTGGTGACGGCGATCCCGCGGACATGGCAGGCGGCCAGTTGCGTGCAGAGGCGCTGACAGCAATCGGCGAAGCGTTGCAGAATGGCCTCCAGCGACCATTGATGCCAGGTACTGTTTTCTGTTGCGATGTCACTGGCGTTCGGGGTTGCTGCGCGGGCGACAATCTTTCCCTGTCGGTCAACGGCGATAGCCCGCACGTTGGTCGCGCCACAGTCGAGAACCAGGATAACGTCTTGTTTCATAATAGCTCCCCAAACGTAGCCGGATGGCGCAGCGCTTACCCGGCCTACAAAATTCACCGCGCAGGCCCGGTAATCTTGCGCCACCGGGCCGGAGTCACATTAACGCTTATACAGCGGGCCGTAGTTCTGGCAGGCGCGATAATCCTGGCCTTCCATATCCATACCATGGGCTGCCCAGGCTGAAGGGCGGTAAATTTTTTCGTCTTCCACGTTGTGCATACAAACCGGGATACGCAGCATGGCGGCGAGCGTAATAAAGTCCGCGCCCACGTGACCAATCGTCAGTACGCCGTGGTTTGCGCCCCAGTTAGCCATGACGGAATAGACATCGCTGAACGGGCCTTTACCGGTTAAGCGCGGGGCGAACCAGGTGGTTGGCCAGGTGGAGTTGGTGCGCGCATCAAGCTGGGCGTGCATCTCTTTCGGCAATTCCACGCTCCAGCCTTCCGCGATTTGCAGCACCGGGCCCAAGCCTTTGATGATGTTGATGCGGGTCATGGTGAACGGCACGCCGCCCTCAGTCAGGAAGCGAGAAGAATAGCCGCCGCCGCGGAAGTATTCGTGAATAGCCGGACACCATTCGGTAGCCGCAAGGCAATCATCCGCCTCTTTCTGTGAGATCTCCCAGTGCGGCTTCATGGTCGGTTTCCCTTCGCCGTCGCGCTGTTTGCAGGAGCCATCCAGCGCTGCCGAGCCGGAGTTAATCAGGTGAATAATACCGTGCTCAGCAAGGCCGGTCAGCGGTTTACCCGTGACGCGTTCAACCGCCTCTGGCGACCAGTAGGTGCGCACATCGGCAAAGACCTGCGCTGTGCCGGTGAGTTGATGACCAAACAGCATCGCCACGCCGTTCAGGCTGTCGTTTTCGGTGGCGACAACGAACGGTTCGCGAATGCCGTTCCAGTCAAAGGAGCTGTTGAGCAGTGCTTCGGCGGTATCGCCATTCGAGTATTGATCGGTCCAGTGACGCTGGCCCTGGAAGCCTGCGGCAATCGCGTTGTACCCCAGCGACTCTTCAACCCGACCTTTGTCTGCCAGTTTCTGGTTACCCTGCATCATGTCGCGAATGCACATGGCCATCAACAGGCTCTCTTTCAGCACCACACGGCTCTGCTCTGCGTTACGTTTATATTGCTGTGCGTTCTGATCTTCACCGTAGCGGAAGTTTTTATCCGCCCATGCCAGCGCCATTTCCAGCTCAGCTTCGTCATAGATTTTTTGGTCGATGCGACGACGCAGTTCGGTCATATCAACGGGTTGAACCTTCATTCCCAGCCAGGACTCAAAGAAGTTATGATCGACAATCGAGCCAGCAATGCCCATTGAAACGCCGCCTACGGACAGGTAGCTTTTGCCTTTCATACTGGCAACCGCCAGGCCCGCACGGGCAAAGCGCAGCAATTTTTCTTCAACATCGGCAGGGATCGTGGTATCGCCGGCATCCTGTACGTCATGGCCGTAAATAGAGAAGGCGGGAAGTCCTTTTTGATTATGCGCAGCCAATGCTGCGGCCAGATAAACTGCGCCGGGACGTTCTGTTCCGTTAAAGCCCCAGATAGCTTTCGGGCGCATCGGATCCATGTCGATGGTTTCGCTACCGTAGCACCAGCATGGGGTAACAGTAATCGTCACGCCTACGTTCAGGCTGCTGAATTTTTCTTCACAGGCGGCAGATTCAGCCATCCCGGCAATGCAAGTGTCGGCAATCACACATTCAATTTGTGCACCACAGGCGTGACGAAGTTTCTCTGTGATCAGCGCAGCAGTGGCTTTTGCCATATTCATGGTTTGCTCTTCGAGCGATTCACGAACACCCATACGGCGCCCATCAATCACCGGACGAATTCCAATTTTCGGTAAGCTATTTTTGTTCATTCGAGGTTCCTCATCTCACTTTATGCCGTGCTGCAAAAGCGGATGTTGAACACCACCGTCGCAGTTGGCTGAATAACCCATTTTTGCTAACTCGAGTTAGCTTAGGTATTAGAGAGTTTTTTGCACAACTTTTTTGTTGTGGAACTGTGAGAGGCTTCACGAGAAGTGGTTAAAATTCGATCTGCGTCAAATAAACCAGGACGGGTATTTTCAATAAATCCTTTTTAAATTAATTGGTTGTAATAAATTGTCTGTTCAGCGTCACAGTTTTAAACCAAATGATTTGGCTATTTTGAGTAGCTAAAATAGCTTTAAAAGGCACTTCGCTAACTCGAGTTAGCATAATTGATAAAACGCATATGAACTTATAGGTAGTATTCGCATTAACGGTGACGATGGCTTCCTGGCAACGTTTTGCGCCTGATTCACTGATTGCAGTTTCTGTATATTGAGGAAAGCAGCAATGTCTGAAACATTTTTACAGATGAGTCATATTACGAAACGTTTTCCCGGCGTATTAGCGTTGAGTAATGTGGATTTTGCTTTACGCAAAGGAGAGGTTCATGCGCTGCTGGGTGAGAATGGCGCAGGAAAGTCTACGTTGATGAAGATTTTATCCGGTGTTTATCAGCCTGATGAAGGGGATATTATTTTTGAGGGACAACCTGTTACTTTTGCGAATCCGTTGAGTGCACAAAGCGCAGGTATCACCATCATTCACCAGGAGTTTAACCTTTTCCCTGAACTCACGGTGGAAGAAAATATATTTATTGGCAGGGAGTTTTGCAAAAATAATCGCTGGCGTCTGGATGAAAAACAACAGCGACAGGCAGCTATCGATATTTTGCAAAAATTAAACCTGAATATCTCTCCAGAAACGCTGGTGGCCGATCTGACCGTCGCGCAACAACAAATGGTTGAGATTGCTAAAGCGATATCGGTGAATGCCAAGATTCTTATTATGGATGAACCGACGGCAGCGCTGACCGAAACGGAAATTGACAGCTTATTTCAGGTAACTCGTTTGCTGAAAGAACAGGGAACGGGCATTGTTTATATCTCGCACAGATTAGAGGAACTGGCGCTGATCGCCGATCGCGCGACGGTGATGCGGGATGGTCAGTTTATTGCCACTGTGGATTATGATGCGGTTAAAATTAGCGATCTGATTGCCATGATGGTTGGGCGCGATCTTGGCAATATCTATCCTCGCCGCGAACCTTTGGCTCAACGCAAACCGGTGTTGGAAGTAAGCGGTCTGACGCGCAATGGCGTATTAAACAATATTGATTTCACTCTGTATCAGGGCGAAATTTTGGGCTTCGCCGGTCTGATGGGGGCAGGACGTACTGAGCTGGCGCGGGCGATTTTTGGTGCGGATCCCATTGATGGCGGAACCCTCAAGCTGAACGGTAACGTGACGGTAATTAAAGATATTCCTGATGCTATCAAACAGGGTATCAGCTATTTAACCGAGGACAGGAAAAAAGAGGGGCTGGCATTAGGACTGTCCGTTGAGCGCAATATTATGTTGGGCAATTATCCTGAGTATTCCGATCGTTATGGCAACGTGGACAGCAAACGTTGTCAGAAAACCAGCGAAGAACAGGTGAAAGCCCTACGCATTAAAACACCACATTTAGAACAGGCTGCTCTGAATTTAAGTGGTGGTAATCAGCAGAAAATTATTATTGCCAGATGGGTGTGTAAAGACACCGATATTCTCATCTTTGATGAACCCACTCGCGGTATTGATGTGGGTGCCAAACTTGAGATTTATGAATTAATGAATCGACTGGTGGCAAAAGGGAAGTCAATTATCATGATCTCCTCTGAATTACCGGAAGTGCTGGGTATGTGCGATCGCATTTTAGTGATGCGTAATGGACGTATTACCGGGGAGTTAGCTTCTGATGACGCCACACAAGAAAAAATCATGCAATATGCGACGTTAGAGGACTAATTTATGACTATCTCTGTAACCTCTTCAGACAGCAATAATAAGAAAATAAAAATTAACAAAGAACTTTTAATGCGCCTTGCGCCGCTTTTGAGTCTGATTATTTTAGTAATATTTTTTAGCTTTGGTTCGCCATTTTTCTTTAACACTGAAAACATCATGACAATCGCTCTGCAAACTTCAGTGATTGGCATTATGGCGATTGGCGTTACCTTCGTCATTATCACGTCAGGAATCGACCTTTCTCTTGGCTCGGTGGTGGCCTTTTCGGGTGTTGCGGTAGGCATCAGCGCCACGCTGGGATTGCCTCTGCCCGTATGTATTCTGGCCGGGGTGCTGGCCGGTGGATTATGCGGCTATATCAATGGTCTGCTGGTCACCAAAATGACTATCCCGCCTTTTATCGCCACGCTGGGCCTGATGATGTCCGTCAGAGGCATCAATATGGTGATGACAGATGGTCGTGCGATTTATTTCGCTGATTACCCCACCTTCAAAATGCTGGCCCAGGGACGTCTGTTCGATGTGTTGCCTTATCCCGTTTTTTACCTGGTGGTGGTGGCGCTAATCGCCGCCTACATCCTGAAGAAAACGGTGATTGGTCGCTATGTTTACGCTGTGGGTAGCAATGAGGTGGCCGCACACCTTTCCGGTATTAAAGTTCAACGCGTCAAAATTTTCGTCTACGCCTTTTGTGGTCTGCTGACCGGGATCGCCGGGGTTATTCTGGCCTCACGTTTGAACTCTGGTCAGCCAACGGTTGGCGTGGGTTATGAACTGGAAGCCATCGCGGCGGTTGTTATTGGCGGTACGAGCCTGATGGGAGGAATTGGCACCATCGGCGGGACTATCATCGGCGCATTCATTATGAGCGTGTTGAAAAACGGTCTGAACCTGATGGGGGTTTCCCAGTTCTGGCAAATGGTGGCCATGGGCGTGGTGGTCATTGCTGCGGTTTATCTCGATACATTACGCAAAAAAATTCGTTGATTTACGCTCCCGGAAGTCACGGGGCATCATAACCCTGACGTTTAGGGTGACTCACTCAGAACGGAGTAAAACAATGAGAACCAGGAATTTTGTCTATGCGTTATCCCTGCTGGCCTGTATGACATCCAGCGTATTGGCTAAAGATATGAACCTTCCGGTGGTCAGTAAAGGTTTCCAGCATGAATTCTGGCAAACCGTAAAAATGGGGACGGAAGCGGCAGCAAAAGAGTCGGGTGATAAAACCAGCTATGTTGGCCCGGCGGATGAAACTCAGATTGCCGAGCAGATTCAGCTAGTTGAAAACGCGATGGCGCAAAAACCCAATGGACTATTGCTGGCAGCGTTAGATGCCAATGCGCTGGCGCCATTAGTTGAGACTGCAAATTCACGCGGCATTAAAGTTGTGACGTTTGACTCCGGCGTGAATTCCGATATCCCAGTGAGCTTTGTCGCCACGAATAACCGTAAAGCCGGTGCTGAAGCGGCGGATGCACTGGCAGCGGAAGTGGGCAGCAAAGGTAAAGTGGGCATTATTGCGCACGTAGCGGGGACCTCCTCAGCGATTGAGCGTTCGGAAGGGTTTATTGCCCGCATGAAGGAGAAATACCCGGAAATCCAGGTGCTCCCGGTCCAGTACAGCGATGGCGATCCGCAAAAAGCGATGGATAAAACCATCGATATGATCCAGGCCAACCCTGATATTGCAGGGATTTATGGCACCAATGAAGGCTCAACGCTGGGCGTAGCAAACGCCATTGATAGTCAAAACCTGAAAGGCAAAGTGAAAGTGATTGGTTTTGATAGCACCGAGGCAATCATTGCTTTCCTGAAGTCTGGGGTCATTCAGGGCTTTGTCGTGCAGGACGCTTATCAGATTGGCTACCAGGGTATCAAGACACTAAATGCAGCGGTATCGGGTCAGTCTGTACCGAAAGAAATTGATATTCCGGTTAAATTCGTTAATGCGAAGAACATTGACACCCCGGAAATTGACAAGCTGTTACACCCATTCGGTAAAAAATAACACCGTTGGGGCGAAGTGCTCGCCCCATCATTCGCCAGCGTCAGGGAGTTACTATGGGCAGTGGATATTTCCTCGGTGTGGATGTCGGTTCCGCCAGCGTCAGGGCTGGTGTCTTTGATGCCAGTGGCAAACGGCTGGCTTTTGCGACACACGCCATCTCGCAGTTTCGACCCGGTCCTGAGCGGGTTGAGCAGTCATCTGCAGAAATCTGGCAGCAGGTTTGCCATGCAGTGAAGGAGGCGGTGTCGTCATCCGGGGTTCGCATTGAGGAGATCCGCGCATTGGGATTTGATGCCACCTGTTCATTGGTGGCACTGGATGAACAGGGGCGGGGTCTGGCAGTTTCGCCAGGCGAGCCATCAGACCATAACATCATCATGTGGATGGATCATCGTGCGGCGCAGGAGACGCAACGTATAAACGCCACGCAGGATCCGGCTCTGCGCTACGTTGGCGGTGAAGTCAGCGTCGAAATGGAGCTTCCTAAAGTACTGTGGCTGAAAAACCATTTTCCAGCCACCTGGCAGAGTGCGTATCGCTTCTACGATCTGGCGGACTTTCTGGTCTCTAAAGCTACCGCCTGTGATGTTGCTGGTCTGTGCACGCTGACGTGTAAATGGAACTATCTGGCACATGAACAACGCTTTAGCCACTCCCTGCTTGACGCTGTTGAGCTAACGGATTTGTTGGGAAAAATCCCGTCGCGGATCCTGCCGCCAGGCGCTGCCGTTGGAACGCTTAGCACCGATGCGGCCCAGGCGCTGGGGCTGACGACTGCAGTGGTCGTCGCCAGCGGAATGATTGATGCCCATGCGGGCGGAGTAGCGCTTGCCGGTGTTGAGCCTGAGGGGACGTTGGCGTTGATCAGCGGAACGTCAAATTGCCATATGCTGTGCAGCGAGCAGGAAATTCATACACCAGGTGTATGGGGGCCGTACTGGTCAGCCATGCTGCCAGGCTACTGGCTGACAGAAGGGGGGCAAAGTGCTGCTGGGGCGTTAGTCGACTGGACGCTTCAGGAGTCAGGAGCCAGCGCGGCGCTATTTCACAAGGCTGAGGCGCGGGGTTGCCATCCCATCGTTTTAGTTAATGAATGGGTTGCCGCACTTGAGGCGCAGGAGTCAGAGCCAGGTCGTTATTTGCATGTGTTGGCCGATCATCACGGTAATCGTTCACCGCGCGCGCGACCCGATGCCCGGGGGAGTGTTTGCGGTTTGACTCTTGAGCGAGGCGAGATGCAGGTTGCTCGTCTGTACCTGGCGACATTACAGGCGATCGCCTGCGGTACGCGACATATTATGGAAGTGATGCGCGAAAACGGTCACACCATTTCCCGACTGACGCTGTGCGGCGGCGCAACGCATAACCCACTGTGGTTGCGAGAATATGCCGATGCCACCGGATGCGATATTCATCTGATGCAGGAAGAGGATGCGGTGACGTTAGGGGCGGCCATCACTGGCGCGGTTGCCTGCGGCGCGTGGGAAAATATTCCATCTGCATGCCAGGCGATGGTTCGATCAGGCGAGGTGATTAAGACTAACCCGGCACGGCGGAACTTCTATGACCGCAAATATCAGGCTTATCTGATGATGTGGGATCAGCAGCAGGCGATTAACCAACTTATGCAGTAAGACAAAAGTTTAAAATACTTTTATGATTGTAGATTGACGTTTTTGGATGTGAACTGGGGCATATAAATGGCTAAAACAGTAGAACAGATAGCCAGCGATCTGAATTTATCGGTTACGACCGTACGACTGGTGCTGAACGGGAAAGCAGAGCAATATCGAATCAGTGTCAAAACCCAAACGCGTATTAATGAATATGTCGAGCGCTATGGTTACGTCATTAACCATTCAGCACGCAGCCTGAAATTGAATAAAACGGATACGTTGGGATTGATTGTGCCCAATATTTCCAACGTGTTTTTTGCCACACTCGCAGAAAAACTTGAGCAACGCTGTCGTCGTTCCGGTTATCAGCTAACGATTAGCTGTACCTATGACGATGTTGATTACGAAAATAAACTGACCAAAGCGTTAATAGCTCGCAATGTCGATGGCCTTTTTATTGTTCCCTCAACATTAGAGAATCAGCAGCACCATTTACGTCAGGTTAGAAAACCGATGGTGTTACTTGACCGTGATTTTAAGTATACCGATAACGCTCTGGTAGAAAGCCATAACATTTTGGGCGGCGAAAAGTTGACGCAAAGTTTGTTTGACGCTGGAAAGTCGCCGATCTGGTTTTTGGTGGGAGATACGGGATTACCCAGCATCGGCGACCGTTTGCAAGGTTATCTTAATGCATTGAACAATAATGGTATTTTGCATAGCGATTGGGTGCGCGAAGGGCCGGATAACACGCCCGAGGGTGGTTATCGACTGATGGATGAGTTGATCGGCGAACAGGGCTGCCCACAGGCATTTATCGCCTCATCATTACCCGTACTGGAGGGGGCCATTAACGCTATTCGTAATCGTTTTGGCACAATTCCACCTGAAATTAATATTGGGACATTCGATGAACACCCAATGCTGGGATTCCTCGCCAATAATGTCTGGTCAATGCAGCAGGATGAAAATGTTTGGGCGGAAAAAGCGTTCGATATGATGATGAGTGCTATTGATGACCAGCCAATTAAAGAAACTGTAAAAGTTGAGATGAAACTTATTAAGCGCGTAAGACAACCTTAATACGCCGCTATAAATAAATCGGCCTACTGAACCTGAATATATACGTTCAGTGGCTGCCTGTATCTGAAACCTGACCCGTCTTACTCTGCGGCTGCATTTTTCGCAATAAAGACGAGGGGAAACTGTACCCGGAGAATCATTATGGAAAGAATGCGTTTGTCACGAGAAATCATTGAAACCTGCCTTGAAATGACCAGCCTTGGATTGAATCAGGGGACGGCGGGAAATGTGAGTGCGCGTTATGAAAATGGGATGCTGATCACGCCCAGCGGTATTCCTTATGAAAGACTTACTGAAAATATGATCGTGTATGTAGATAACGACGGGAAATATGATAAAGGACAATTACCCTCCAGTGAATGGCGTTTTCACCTGGCGGCATACCAGACGCGTCCCGATGCCAATGCGGTTGTCCATAACCATGCCGTACATTGCACGGCCGTTTCTATTCTTAATCGCCCTATCCCGGCAATTCACTACATGATTGCGGCGGCTGGGGGGAACTCTATTCCGTGTGCGCCTTATGCGACGTTTGGTACACGAGAGCTGTCAGAGCATGTGAGCGTCGCCCTGAAAAACCGTAAGGCAACGCTTTTACAGCACCATGGGTTGATTGCTTGTGAAGCGAATTTGGAAAAAGCACTGTGGTTGGCGCATGAAGTGGAAGTTCTGGCCCGCCTTTATCTGAGCACGCTGGCGATTGTTGACCCGGTGCCGGTGCTGGATGACGAGGAGATCGCCATTGTGCTGGAGAAATTCAAATCTTACGGATTACGCATTGAAGAGTAATTTCGCATAGCGAAAAGGAGAAATACGATGGCGAACAGAATGATTCTGAACGAAACGGCATGGTTTGGCCGGGGAGCTGTTGGTGCATTAACCGATGAAGTCATCCGTCGTGGTTATCGCAAAGCGTTGATTGTGACTGATAAAAATCTGGTGCAGTGCGGCGTTGTCGATAAGGTGACTTCCCGAATGGATGCTGCTGGTCTGGCATGGGAAATCTATTCAGGCGTTATTCCTAACCCAACCATTGCGGTGGTGCAGGAAGGGTTGGGTGTCTTTCAGCAAAGCGGCGCAGACTATCTGATCGCCATCGGCGGAGGCTCCCCTCAGGATACCTGTAAAGCGATTGGCATTATCAATAATAACCCTGAGTTTGCGGATGTACGCAGCCTTGAAGGGTTATCGCCAACGCGCAACCCGAGCGTGCCGGTTATGGCTATCCCCACCACCGCGGGAACGGCAGCGGAAGTGACCATTAACTACGTGATCACTGACGAAGAAAATCGGCGTAAGTTTGTTTGTGTCGACCCCCATGACATCCCACAGGTAGCGTTCATCGATGCAGACATGATGGACGGCATGCCAGCGGCGCTAAAAGCCGCCACCGGAGTGGATGCCCTGACCCATGCTATTGAGGGGTACATTACGCGGGCGGCGTGGGCGCTTACCGATGCGCTGCACATTAAAGCCATTGAAATGATAGCTGGGGCATTACGTGGTTCCGTTGCGGGCGATACCCAGGCCGGGGAAGCGATGGCGCTGGGCCAGTACGTGGCCGGGATGGGCTTTTCCAACGTTGGTCTGGGATTAGTGCATGGAATGGCACACCCGTTAGGCGCGTTTTATAACACGCCGCACGGCGTAGCAAATGCCATTTTGCTGCCGCACGTGATGCGCTATAACGCCGAATTCACCGGGGAAAAATTTCGCGATATCGCCCGGGTGATGGGAGTTAAGGTTGAAGAACTGACGCTGGCAGAGGCACGTAAAGCGGCAGTAGATGCCGTCTTCGCCCTTAACCGCGATGTAGGGATCCCACTGCATTTACGCGATGTTGGCGTACGTAAAGAGGATATTCCTGCGCTGGCACAGGCGGCATTTGACGATGTTTGTACCGGGGGAAATCCCCGTGAAGCGAATCTTGGGGATATCGTTGAGCTGTACCACACCGCCTGGTAATTTTTCAGCGTGACGGCGTGAAAGCCTTATCCGGCCTACCGGGGTGTTCGACGTGTAGGCCAGATAAGCACAGCGCCATTTGGCAACAGACCTATCGCACCAACCGTAATTGCTGCAGGTTTCCGTCGATATGTAAGTCCGTTTGCAGCCGTGCGATATCGCGACACAGAAACGCCATCTCCTGGTGCTTCTCTAGTTTCTTGCGCCACTTGTCCGGTACTTCATCAAGATGCGCGTAAATGCCTTCCAGATGTTGAAACTGTACGAGCAGCTGCGTGGCGCTTTTGGGACCAATACCTGCAACCCCCGGTACTTTCGAACTGCTGATCCCGGCCAGTCCCCAGTAATCAGGCAACTGCTGCGGCAGCACGCCAAACTCTTTCTCAATAAACGGTGCATCCAGCCAGCGCTTCTGGAAGTAGTCACGAATACGCAGCGTCGGGGAGAGCAACTGACAATAGCCTTTATCGGTTGAGACGATGGTAGCCTGATGTCCCGCCTGGCTCACTTTAACCGCCAGGGTTGCGGCTAAATCATCGGCTTCATTCCCGCTGGAGACCCAACAGCAGACGCCGCGCTGTTCAAAAGCGGCGCGTAAGGCGGGCATTTCCTGGTGCAATTCATCAGGCATCGGGGGGCGACCTGCTTTGTAGTCAGGCAACCGTTGGTGACGCCAGCCGCTGTTGCGCGCTTCATCATCGAATACCGCCACGGCGTGCGTAGGCTGACTGTGCACAATCAACTGATCGAGCGCGTGCTGGCACGTCTCTACGCAGGGTGAGCCCTGTACGGCGTGAATGCGGCGGATAAGGTTCAGTGCATCGACAATGAGCAGGTGGACGGCCACGGTGTTCTCCCTAACAAATAAGTTTGTAGGGTAACATTCACGGCGAGGGGAGGCGAGTGTTGCGAAATAGCGTTATCCGTAGACCGGATGGCGGCGAGCGCCTCATCCGGCCTACAGATCCTGAAACGTGGTGGGACTTAATCGCAGGTGACAATCTTCATCGCCAGACCGCCGCGAGATGTTTCACGGTATTTGGCGTTCATGTCTTTACCGGTTTCGTACATGGTCTCGATGACTTTATCAAGGCACACGCGCGGTTCGCTGGTACGGCGCAGCGCCATACGTGCGGCGTTCACTGCTTTAACCGAAGCAATGGCGTTACGCTCAATGCACGGTACCTGCACCTGGCCGGCAACCGGATCGCAGGTCAGACCCAGGTTATGTTCCATACCGATTTCCGCCGCGATGCACACCTGCATTGGGCTACCGCCCAGCAGTTCAGCCAGACCGGCCGCAGCCATGGAGCAGGCAACTCCGACTTCACCCTGACAGCCCACTTCGGCGCCAGAGATAGAGGCGTTCATCTTGTACAGTGAACCAATGGCGCTCGCGACCAGCATGTAGCGTGCCAGCGAGTTAGCGTTCACTTCGCGGATAAACTTGTCGTAGTACGCCAGCACGGCAGGAACAATCCCGCATGCGCCATTAGTTGGCGCCGTAACCACGCGTCCACCGGCAGCGTTTTCTTCGTTCACGGCCAGCGCGAACATGTTGATCCAGTCAACAACCGCCATCGGATCAGTGGTGGTTTTGTCGCTGCTGACCAGCATACGACGCAGCGCCGCCGCGCGACGTGGAACGCGCAGTTTGCCCGGCAATACACCTTCGGTGGTGATGCCGCGCTCAATCCCGCTGCGCATGACGTCCCAGACGTTGGCGAAGTGTTGTTCCAGCTCTTCTTTGCTGTGCAGCGCCAGTTCGTTTTGCATCATCAGACCGGAAAGCGACAGGCCGGTTTCCTGGCAATGACGTTGCAAATCAGCCGCAGATTTATACGGATACGGCACGTTTACCGGAGAGTTGTTCGGTAAACCAAAATGTTCTTCATCAACGATGAACCCACCGCCAATGGAATAGTAAGTCTGGCTATAAATGGCCTTTTCGCCCGCCAGTGCGGTAATACGCATCCCGTTTTCGTGCAGAGACAGATTGTCCGCATGGAAATTCATGCACTTGTCGACCGGGAACTCGACCTCATGTTGACCGTCTGCCAGCAGCAAACGTCCATGAGTATTCACATCCTGGATAAAGGCCGGGATGGCATCAATGTCTACGGTATCCGGCAGATTACCCGCCAGGCCCATAATAATCGCGATGTCGGTATGGTGACCTTTCCCCGTCAGAGACAAAGAGCCATAGACATCAACCACTACGCGGGTTACGTCAGTGAGAATTCCGCGTGCAATCAGGTCATCCGTGAATTGTTTGCCTGCTTTCATCGGGCCAACAGTGTGGGAGCTGGAAGGGCCAATGCCGATTTTGAAAATATCGAATACGCTAATCATGAGGCGTCCATTGTGTATCGAGGTGCGCCGCCCCGAGGAGCGGCGCAGGGGAATTAACTGAACAGAGAGTAGAAAATAGCGGAGTTAGCGATCAGGCCCATAATCACAACGAAGACGTTGCTGATATGGCCGCTGTATTTACGCATTGCCGGTACTTTCTGAATTGCATACATCGGCATCAGGAACAGAATCATCGCGATGATTGGGCCACCCAGGGTTTCAATCATACCGAGGATACTTGGGTTCAGCGTCGCCACAATCCAGGTGGTTACCAGCATGAACAGCGCAGTGATTTTGTTCAGTTTGTTGATTTCGATGGTTTTGCCTTTGCCGCGCAGAGACTTAATCACCATACCGTTGAAACCTTCACGTGCGCCCAGGTAGTGGCCAAGGAAGGATTTGGTGATAGCGATAATCGCGATAATCGGTGCCATCCAGGCAATGATCGGCGCGTTAAAGTGGTTTGCCAGGTAAGACAGGATAGAGATGTTCTGCTCTTTCGCTGCGGCCAGATCCGCTGGGGTCAGGCTAAATACGCAGCTGAAGACGAAGAACATAACGGTCAGCACCATCATGATGTGAGCGAATGCCAGAATCTTAGAGCATTTCTTCTCAGCTTCATCACCGTATTCTTCACGCTTCGCCACGGCGAAGGAGGAGATGATTGGTGAGTGGTTGAAGGAGAACACCATTACCGGAATTGCCAGCCACAGGGTCAACAGCAGTCCGTTGCCGGTGGTTGCTGCAGAGTCAAAGGACAGGGTTTCCAGAACGGCACCGCTCCACTGAGGGATCAGGTACAGCGCCAGCAGCATCAGGGCGGCAACAAACGGGAATACCAGGATGCTCATCGCCTTCACGATCATCTGCTCACCGAAACGCACGATGGTCATCATGCCGACAATCAGGATCAGAGACAGGATTGCGCGCGGCGGCGGCGTAATTGCCAACTGGTGGGTCAGGAAGCTTTCGACGGTGTTGGTGATTGCTACGCTGTAGACCAACAGAATTGGGTAGATAGCGAAGAAGTAGAGCAGGGTAATCAGTTTACCTGCGCCTACACCAAAGTGCTCTTCTACAACTTCAGTAATGTCTTCACCCGGATTTTTACCGGACAGCACGAAGCGAGTCAGGCCGCGGTGTGCAAAGAAGGTCATTGGGAAAGCGAGGATCGCCATGATGATCAGCGGAATCATACCGCCTACGCCTGCGTTAATCGGCAGGAACAATACACCCGCGCCAATCGCCGTGCCGTAAAGGCCCAGCATCCACATGGTATCTGTCTTGCGCCATGCGCTGCGGGTCTGGCCCGTAACGATAGTGCTGGTTTGAGTGTTTTCCATCTATTTCTCCTGGAGGAAGCTTAAAAAGTCGGGTTTGGGGTCAATCCAATGAGAAAATACCCGACTGTAAATCGAAATTCGTTGAGCGATTTTTTATATAATTTTTCGCCGTAATAATTTGCGGGCGGAAAGATACATTTTAGTAATGAATGTATCAGTGATCGCGATCCCAAATGCAATAATCCACCTTTTATGTGGATAAATTTGGACCATTAATCTGTTAAAAAATAGTCAAAGCGAATTTACGGGCGCGAAGGCTAACATTAACGACATATATCATGAAAGCGAAGGCGCGAAGATACGAGCGTTACGCTGTAAAAACTGTTGTTTTTAGAGGATTTTGGCGACTAATAATAATTTCCTAAGATAAATCACGGTTGGGTTTTAAAGGTAATCGTTTGCGTAGCGCGCTATTTTTAATGAAACATCATCGGTATTTATATGATTGTCTGAGCTATGTGACTGGTATCACTAAAAAAAGCCGGGAGGCTGATGCGCCAAACCCGGCTTTGATATGGACAAAACTGTCACCGCGATAGCGTCTGCTGGCGGCTGTTGGAGGTTAGGCGCAAATCTCGTAGCAAGGGATATACGCGGAGCCTGGTAACTTCATACGATGCTGTGCAACAAAGCCCTGCAGGAGATCATCCATGCGGCGCATCATTTCGCGGTCACCGTGGATTTTGTACGGGCCAAACTCTTCGATGGCGCGGATCCCGACTTCCTTCACGTTACCGGCTACAATCCCCGAGAACGCACGGCGCAGGTCTGCCGCCAGTACTTCCACGGGTTGATCCGGGTACAGCTTCAGGTTAGCCATGTTTTCATGGGACGGCTCGAATGGCAT
This sequence comes from Citrobacter sp. RHBSTW-00017, assembly GCF_013797615.1. Lineage (NCBI taxonomy): Bacteria > Pseudomonadati > Pseudomonadota > Gammaproteobacteria > Enterobacterales > Enterobacteriaceae > Citrobacter > Citrobacter sp. RHBSTW-00017. The sequence continues at coordinate 1,138,971 of NZ_CP056899.1, forward strand.
CTGTAAATCAGGCGCAATACGAATAGACCAGTTAAAGCTGTAGGCATCACCGGTGTCACGGCGGTTCTCTTTCACCAGCGGCATCGCTTTTTTCATCAGACGAGCCACTTCTGCTGCATCGTCTATGATAATGCGATAGTGGCGACGCGCATCTTCCCCCAGTGTGTGCACGATAAATTCGTCCAGCACGCGGAAGTAATCGGCGCTCTCTTTTGGTCCAGTCAGGATCAGCGGTAAAACCTGATCTTTGTTGGCCGGGTTCATCAGGATCCCCAGCAGATACAGCAGCTCTTCTGCTGTCCCTACGCCGCCTGGGAAGATGATTATACCGTGGGCGATACGCACGAACGCTTCCAGACGTTTTTCAATGTCCGGCATGATGATCAGTTCGTTAACCAGCGGGTTAGGCGGCTCAGCGGCAATGATTGACGGTTCGGTCATACCGATAAAGCGGCTGTCTTTGTATCGTTGCTGGGCGTGACCGACCGCAGCGCCTTTCATTGGCGCTTCCATCGCCCCCGGACCACAGCCGGTACAGATGTTCAGTTCGCGCAGGCCCAACTGGGTACCAACGCGACGGGCGTACAGGTACTCGTTTTCGTTGATTGAGTGACCCCCCCAGCAGACGACCATGTTCGGCGCTTCACCCACGTGTAGCGCCCGGGCATTGCGCAGGATCGAGAATACCAGGTTGGTAATATGCACCGAGCTTTCGAGATCCAGATGCTGAAAGCGACCGGCGTTATGGATCTGGCCATTGACGAACAGAATGTCGCGCAGCACAGCAAACAGGTTGGCCTGCAGTGCGCGAATAATGCGTCCATCAACAAACGCATCTTCAGGCGGGTTGATCAGTTCCAGCTTTACGCCCCGTTCGCGGCGCAGCACGTTAATGTCGAAACTTTCAAAGCGTGACAGCAGCTCTTTGCTGTTGTCGGTCAAACTGCCGGAGTTCAGAACGGCAAGCGAACAGTTACGAAACAGTTGATACAGGTCGCTGCTGGCCGTGCGTTTAAGCATATCGACTTCCAGCTGCGACAACATGTCCATTGAGCCAAGCGGGCTAATATGTGTAATCAAGTAAACTCCTTATGGGACGCAACACGTCATTCCCTGTTGATTACAATAGCCCTGGCTTATGACCTTTCACAACCTTGCGCGCGGAATCCGGCACGCAAAATTGAGAAAAAAGATTACTGACGTACCAGACGCCCCGTTGCTGGGGTGAAATCGGTGTTGGTACGCCATGGGTTAATGTCCAGGCCGCCACGTCGCGTGTAGCGCGCGTAAACGCTCAGTTTCTCCGGTTGGCAGAAGCGCAGAATGTCATTGAAAATGCGTTCCACGCACTGCTCGTGAAACTCATTATGGTGACGGAAGGAGACCAGATAACGCAGCAGCTTCTCGCGATCGATTTTCCGTCCGCGATACTGAATCTGTATGGAGCCCCAGTCCGGCTGGTGGGTGATCAAGCAGTTAGACTTCAGCAGATGGCTGACCAGCGTCTCTTCCACCGCTTTTTCACCGCCAACGGCATTTTCCAGATACTCTGTGCTGAACTGGTAGTTATCGATGACGATATCCTGATTGTCGATACAGGTGCCGTTAAAGTGGGCTATCGGTTGTCCTTCCAGTTCGTCAAGACGGTACAGCGCTACGCTGACATCACCCTGAGCACAAGCGCGCAGATCGTTTTCCAGCGTCTGGCGTACCGCATCCCAGGAATCAAAACGCGTCTGGTTAAAACTGTTCAGGTAAAGCTTAAAGCTTTTCGATTCGATCAGATTTACGCTGGTGTAATCCAGTTCTACATGACCGACCGCTACCTGCGGTAAACCGTTGGCATTCAGCCATGACAGTTCATATAGCGTCCAGATATCGGCACCGTGAAAAGGCAGATTATCGGCCTGTAAATCCAGCGGGTCGCGGTTCAGGCTGCGTGGAACGCCCTGCAGCAGGCTGGCATCGTAATTGTCACGGTAATCTGTTGATTTACCGAGAGTCAGGCCGTCAAGCGCCTGATGATTTTCATAAGAGGACATGTTTCACCGTCATAAACCAGATACACTATGCGACAAGTGTATCCTGGCTTTTGTGAAGAGAGAAATCAGTGGACGAATTGACAGCGCAGGCGTTGACAGCCTTTACGACACGTTATTGCGACGCATGGTACGAAAAAAACAACAGTTGGCCCCTCAGCGAAGAGCTGTATGGCGTACCTTCTCCGTGCATCATTTCTTCCACAGACGATGCGGTATTCTGGCAACCTCAGCCTTTTGTCGGCGAAAAAAACCTCAATGCGGTTGAACGCGCCTTTGATATCGTGATACAACCAGCCGTTCACGCTTTTTACACCACCCAGTTTGCCGGGGACATGCACGCGCAGTTTGCGGATGAAAAGCTAACGCTGCTGCAAACCTGGAGCGAAGACGACTTCAGGCGCGTTCAGGAAAACCTGATTGGTCACCTGGTTACGCAAAAGCGCCTCAAGCTGTCGCCTACGCTTTTTATTGCCACCCAGGACAATGAGCTTGATGTCATTTCGGTGTGCAATCTCTCCGGTGAAGTGTGCAAAGAAACGCTGGGAACCCGTAAACGAACGGTGCTGGCGGACTCACTTGCGGAATTTCTCACTCAGCTTAAGCCAGTTCTGTAATCCAGATTGCCCTGAACCTTGTGAGAGATCTCTTACAAACCCTGTAGGACATTGCCAGGTAATAGGTAAAGACTTAATGAACGGATAAAATAATTATTCCTTATTATTCATAAAGTTAATGTTTTATTGTCAACTTTCATACGAAAATAATCTTAAGGGAGTGTCTGTAAGCATCTTGTAAGACAAGGCGAAACAGGCGATTCTATATCTGTCGACAAGGAGTCGCACAAGGAAGAGAACATCAGGATGATGGCTCTTCGGCAGGACACACCAGGACGGTGTTACAAGGACAGGCTTCAGGATGAAGCAAAGCGGAAAGCGCTGGATGCGTTAAGGGACACCTCTAGGATGGAGAATGAGAGCCGGTCAGGATGTTCGGCGGGTCAGGATGGCCAGGACACTTCAGGATGAAGTTTTCACATCGGGGTGATGTGAGCAGGATGCACAAGTTCAGGATGAACAAGGTCGCAAGACCACAGGAAAAGTTGTCACGGATGAGCAGGGAGCACTAAAAGTAGCTGGAACGCTGCGAAACGAACCGGGAGCACTGTTTTTACAGTGCTCCCTTTTTTTATTTCCCTTCACTAGTGCTATTCTTCGCGCCAGATTTTTCATCATTGAGGTTAATTTCATGACGACTCATGACCGTGTGCGCCAGCAGTTACACGCGCTTGAAGCGCTACTGCGTGAACATAATCACTGGCGGTTGGATGAGCCTGCAGAGCATTTTTTTACCAGCACGCAGCCTTTTTGTATGGATACCATGGAGCCGGTTGAGTGGCTGCAATGGGTATTGATTCCCCGCATGCATACGCTGATTGATAACGCTCAGCCGCTTCCGCAGGCTTTTGCCGTCGCACCGTATTACGAAATGGCGTTGGCAGCCGATCACCCGCAACGCGAAATTCTCCTGACGGCATTGCAGGAATTGGATGCACTGTTTACAAGTGATAACGCCTGATGCTGGAGATTCTGTATCAGGACGAATGGCTGGTCGCAGTTAATAAACCTTCGGGCTGGTTGGTTCACCGCAGTTGGCTCGACCGGGATGAGAAAGTGGTGGTGATGCAAACGGTACGCGACCAGATTGGTCAGCACGTTTTTACCGCCCACCGACTCGACAGACCGACTTCCGGAGTACTGCTGATGGGACTGTCCAGCGAAGCCGGGCGGCTGCTGTCCCAGCAATTTGAACATCATCAAATTCAGAAACGCTATCATGCGATTGTGCGTGGTTGGCTGATGGATGATGCCGTGCTGGATTACCCGCTGGTCGAAGAACTGGATAAGATCGCCGATAAATTTGCCCGTGATGATAAAGGCCCGCAGCCTGCTGTCACCCATTATCGCGGTTTGGCGACGGTTGAGATGCCGGTAGCGACCGGGCGTTATCCGACGACCCGTTACGGATTGGTGGAACTGGATCCTAAAACCGGTCGAAAACACCAGCTCAGACGCCATCTGGCGCACTTACGCCATCCAATTATCGGCGACAGTAAGCACGGTGATTTGCGGCAAAACCGCAGCGCCGCTGAGCATTTTAGCTGTCAGCGTTTGATGCTTCATGCCAGCCAGCTTACGCTGACTCATCCTTTTACCGGCGAATCGCTGGTTATTCGCGCCGGGCTGGATGATGTCTGGATGCAGGCGCTATCACAGTTTGGCTGGCGTGGACTTCTCCCTGAGAATGAAAGGGTTGAGTTCAGCGGGCTGTCAGGTCAGGATGAGCAGATAGATTCTTAAGTCCCAGGAGATTACGGTTATGGCGGAAATTGGAATTTTTGTCGGCACGATGTACGGAAACGCGTTGCTGGTTGCCGAAGAGGCCGAAGCTATTTTGACGGCGCAGGGTCATAAAGCCACGGTGTTCGAAGATCCCGAGCTCAGCGACTGGCAGGCATATCAGGAAAAATATGTGCTGGTGGTGACCTCAACGACCGGGCAGGGCGATCTGCCGGATAGCATCGTGCCGCTGTTTCAGGGGATCAAAGATAATCTCGGTTTCCAGCCAAATCTGCATTACGGGGTAATTGCGCTGGGTGACAGTAGCTATGTTAATTTCTGCAATGGCGGCAAGCAGTTCGATGCACTGTTGCAGGAACAAAGCGCCCAACGTGTAGGGGAAATGCTGCTGATTGACGCCAGCGAGCATCCTGAACCGGAAAGCGAATCCAATCCCTGGGTAGAAAACTGGGGAACCTTGCTTAAATAACCTTTCGCCCGGCAGCGCTTTGTTTGCACGGGCCTGTTACTCTCTTTTGGATCGTAGGCCGGGTAAGGCGTTGCTACCCGGCAACAAATCGCCCACCAAACGCCAATTTCGTGAAGCATCTTCCATTCCCTTAGGCTTATGCCATAAACAACCTCATTCACCTCCCACAATGTTGTGTTTTTGCACGGTGAGGGTAAGAGGCACTCCTTCATATACTTTTCCCGTCAGTTCCCGAAAAGGCAGCGAGTCAGAATAAAACGGCCCTGAGCTGTACCAAAACTGCCACACACTAACCTCTCATTCTGATCACCCTACAGGTGCTGTACAGAATGAACTGGCGAAAGCCAAGATTCAGGAGTGCAACAATGAGTTCATTAAGTCAGGCGGCGAGCAGCGCGGAAAAACGCACTAACGCTCGCTACTGGATAGTGGTGATGCTGTTTATCGTCACATCCTTCAACTACGGCGATCGCGCCACCTTATCCATCGCCGGCTCGGAGATGGCCAAAGATATTGGTCTGGATGCGGTAGGGATGGGGTATGTATTCTCCGCTTTTTCATGGGCCTATGTTATCGGTCAGATCCCCGGCGGCTGGCTGCTCGACCGCTTCGGTTCAAAACGTGTTTACTTCTGGTCCATTTTTATCTGGTCGATGTTTACCCTGCTGCAGGGCTTCGTCGATATCTTCAGCGGCTTCGGCATTATCGTTGCGCTGTTTACCCTGCGCTTCCTCGTGGGGTTAGCCGAAGCGCCATCCTTCCCTGGCAACAGTCGTATTGTGGCGGCGTGGTTCCCGGCGCAGGAAAGGGGCACGGCGGTCGCTATTTTTAACTCGGCGCAGTACTTTGCCACCGTGATCTTCGCGCCAATCATGGGCTGGTTGACCCACGAAGTGGGCTGGTCGCATGTGTTCTTCTTTATGGGCGGTCTCGGGATTGTTATCAGCTTTATCTGGCTGAAGGTGATTCATGAACCGAACCAGCATCCGGGCGTAAACCAAAAAGAGCTGGACTACATTGCCGAAGGCGGAGCGCTGATCAATATGGATCAGGCGGCAGCCAAAGCCAAAGTGCCGTTCAGCGTGAAGTGGGGGCAGATCAAGCAACTGCTGGGCTCACGGATGATGATCGGTATTTATATCGGCCAATACTGCATAAACGCGCTGACCTATTTCTTTATCACTTGGTTCCCGGTTTATCTGGTACAGGCACGCGGTATGTCGATTTTGAAAGCTGGTTTTGTTGCCTCGGTCCCAGCCATTTGCGGATTTGCAGGCGGCGTGCTCGGCGGCATTATTTCCGACTGGCTGATGCGCCGTACCGGTTCGCTGAATATCGCCCGTAAAACGCCAATCGTACTGGGTATGCTGTTGTCGATGGTGATGGTGTTCTGTAACTACGTCAACGTGGAGTGGATGATCATCGGCTTTATGGCGCTGGCCTTCTTCGGCAAAGGTATCGGTGCGTTGGGATGGGCGGTGATGGCCGATACTGCGCCAAAAGAGATCAGCGGTTTGAGCGGCGGTCTGTTCAATATGTTTGGCAACATCTCCGGTATCGTTACGCCAATTGCTATCGGCTACATCGTAGGTACCACTGGCTCGTTTAACGGTGCGTTGATTTACGTCGGGGTGCATGCGCTGATTGCTGTAGTGAGCTATCTGGTGCTGGTAGGTGATATTAAACGTATCGAACTGAAACCTGTCGCAGGGCAATGATGATGACAACACAATCGAGTCCCATTATTACCGATATGAAGGTCATCCCGGTGGCCGGTCATGACAGCATGCTACTCAATATTGGCGGGGCGCATAACGCATACTTTACCCGCAATATCGTCGTGCTCACCGATAACGCCGGAAATACCGGCGTCGGTGAAGCGCCGGGCGGTGAAGTGATTTATCAGACGCTGGTGGACGCGATTCCACAAGTGTTGGGTCAGGAAGTCGCGCGCCTGAATAAGGTAGTTCAGCAGGTGCATAAAGGCAACCAGGCCGCTGATTTTGACACCTTTGGCAAAGGTGCCTGGACCTTTGAACTGCGGGTTAATGCGGTGGCCGCGCTGGAAGCCGCACTGCTCGACCTGCTGGGCAAGGCGCTGAACGTGCCGGTCTGCGAACTGTTAGGGCCAGGCAAGCAGCGCGATGCGGTCACCGTGCTCGGCTATCTGTTCTACGTGGGAGATCGCAGTAAAACCGATCTGCCGTATCTGGATAGCACGCCGGGTAACCATGAGTGGTATCACCTGCGTCACCAACAGGCGATGAACAGTGAGGCGGTGGTACGTCTGGCTCAGGCTTCGCAGGATCGCTACGGCTTTAAAGATTTCAAACTCAAAGGCGGTGTGCTGCCTGGCGAGCAGGAAATCGACACCGCTCGCGCGTTGAAACAATGCTTCCCGGATGCGCGTATTACGGTTGACCCTAACGGTGCCTGGCTGCTGGATGAAGCTATCTCCTTGTGTAAAGGGCTGAACGATGTTCTGACCTACGCCGAAGATCCGTGCGGCGCAGAACAGGGTTTTTCCGGCCGCGAAGTGATGGCCGAGTTTCGCCGTGCAACCGGTCTGCCGGTAGCAACGAATATGATAGCCACCAACTGGCGTGAGATGGGCCATGCGGTGATGCTCAACTCGGTAGATATTCCACTGGCCGATCCGCACTTCTGGACCCTTTCCGGCGCGGTGCGCGTGGCACAGTTATGCGATGACTGGGGACTGACCTGGGGCTGCCACTCTAACAATCATTTTGATATTTCCCTGGCGATGTTCACCCACGTCGGTGCCGCTGCGCCGGGCAACCCGACGGCGATCGACACCCACTGGATCTGGCAGGAGGGCGATTGCCGCCTGACCAAAAATCCGCTGGAGATTAAACACGGAAAAATTGCGGTACCCGACGCGCCCGGCCTGGGCGTGGAACTGGACTGGGATCAGGTACAGAAAGCGCATGAAGCCTATAAAGCGCTGCCCGGCGGCGCGCGTAATGACGCAGGCCCGATGCAGTATCTGATCCCTGGATGGACTTTTGACCGTAAACGTCCCGTTTTCGGCCGCCACTAATTTTGAATAAGGACTTAATTATGAGCGCACAATTTACTACCCCAGTCGTAACCGCGATGCAGGTGATCCCGGTTGCGGGCCATGACAGCATGCTGATGAATCTGAGCGGCGCACATGCTCCGTTCTTCACGCGTAATATTGTGATTATCAAAGATAACTCCGGTCATACCGGCGTGGGTGAGATTCCCGGCGGCGAAAAAATTCGTCAGACCCTGGAAGATGCCATTCCGCTGGTGGTGGGCAAAACGTTAGGTGAATACAAAAACGTACTGAATGCGGTCCGCAATACCTTTGCCGAGCGTGATGCCGGTGGCCGTGGTTTGCAGACCTTCGATTTACGTACCACTATTCATGTGGTTACCGGGATCGAAGCGGCCATGTTGGATCTGCTGGGTCAGCATCTGGGCGTTAACGTCGCATCTCTGCTGGGCGACGGTCAGCAGCGTAGCGAAGTTGAAATGCTGGGTTACCTGTTCTTCGTCGGTAACCGTAACGCGACGCCGCTGCCGTATCAGAGCCAGCCGGATGAGAAATGCGACTGGTATCGCCTGCGTCATGAAGAGGCGATGACCCCGGATGCAGTGGTGCGCCTGGCGGAAGCCGCATATGAGAAATATGGTTTCAACGATTTCAAACTGAAAGGCGGGGTGTTGGCCGGGGAAGAAGAAGCGGAATCTATTGTGGCGCTGGCGAAACGCTTTCCACAGGCACGCGTCACGCTCGATCCCAATGGTGCGTGGTCGCTGAATGAAGCGATTAAAATTGGTAAGTACCTGAAAGGATCACTGGCTTATGCGGAAGATCCGTGCGGTGCCGAGCAGGGGTTCTCAGGCCGTGAAGTCATGGCGGAATTCCGTCGTGCTACCGGTTTGCCGACCGCCACCAACATGATCGCCACTGACTGGCGTCAGATGGGACATACGCTGTCGTTGCAGTCCGTGGATATCCCGCTGGCGGATCCGCACTTCTGGACTATGCAGGGTTCTGTCCGCGTTGCGCAGATGTGCCATGAGTTTGGGCTGACCTGGGGCTCGCACTCTAACAACCACTTTGATATTTCGCTGGCGATGTTTACTCATGTAGCGGCGGCGGCGCCGGGCAAAATTACCGCTATCGATACCCACTGGATCTGGCAGGAAGGCAATCAACGCCTGACTAAAGAGCCGTTTGAAATCAAAGGTGGCATGGTGCAGGTACCGGCGAAGCCGGGTCTGGGCGTGGAGCTGGATATGGATCAGGTTATGAAAGCTCACGAGCTGTATCAGCAACATGGACTGGGAGCGCGCGATGATGCCATGGGAATGCAGTATCTGATCCCGAACTGGACGTTTGATAATAAGCGTCCGTGCATGGTACGCTAAGCGAACTGGGACCGCTCCCACAAAGGGGCGGTTTTTCTCCTGGTGTATGCTTAACACAGTCAACATGCGTAAGGATGCTTTATGAAAATAGTAATCGCACCGGATTCCTATAAGGAAAGTTTGAGTGCGCTTGAAGTGGCAACGGCTATTGAGCTGGGATTTCGTGAGATCTGGCCTGAGGCGAATTACGTGAAGATCCCGGTCGCGGATGGCGGTGAGGGAACGGTCGAAGCGATGGTTGCCGCAACGCAAGGCCACCTTGTGCATGTTGATGTTACCGGCCCTCTGGGTAAAACGATTCAGGCATTTTATGGTTTATCCGGGGATGAGCGTTCGGCGTTTATCGAAATGGCGGCCGCCAGCGGACTGGAGCAGGTTCCCGCAGGTTTACGCGATCCGCTGAAAACGACCTCCTGGGGAACCGGGGAGCTAATCCGTCATGCGCTGGACGCGGGCGTTGAACATATCATTATCGGCATTGGCGGCAGCGCCACCAATGATGGCGGTGCCGGGATGGTGCAAGCGCTGGGAGCAAAATTACTGGATGCGCAAAATAACGATATTGCTCATGGCGGGACTGGCCTTGAATCACTCGCCCGGATTGATATTTCTCAGCTAGACCCGCGTCTTGCCGCGTGCCGTATTGAAGTGGCCTGCGATGTGACTAATCCGTTGACCGGTGAAGAGGGGGCCTCTGCGGTCTTCGGTCCGCAAAAGGGGGCGACGCCGGAGATGATTCTTCGTCTTGATCGGGCGCTCACGCATTATGCGCAACTCATTGCCCGCGATCTGGACGTCAACGTGCTGGAACTGGCGGGTGGTGGCGCGGCTGGTGGTATGGGGGCGGCACTGTATGCGTTTTGCGGTGCGCAGTTACGCTGCGGTATTGAGGTCGTGACGGATGCGTTACACCTCGACGACTGCGTTGCGGATGCGGATTTAGTGGTCACGGGTGAAGGACGTATCGACAGCCAGACCATTCACGGTAAGGTTCCGGTTGGCGTGGCGAAGGTGGCAAAGCGTTACAACAAACCGGTTATCGGCATTGCTGGCAGCCTGACGGCTGATGTCGGTGTTGTACATGAGCATGGGCTGGATGCGGTTTTTAGCGTTATCTATACCGTTTGCACACTGGATGAGGCGCTGAAGAACGCGAGTGAGAACGTGCGAATGACGGCGCGAAACGTGGCCGCGACCCTGAAAGCGGGTCAGCAATTACGTTGAATGATGTGGCATGAAAGCCGGATAAGACGCGTGAGCGTCGTCATCCGGCAATCAGATCTTTACCCTAACAACTTCTTCGCTTCGCGCGCAACGTTATCCATTTCATCCAGAAGCTCTAAAAACTCAGGCTCCAGCTCTTCTTCTTTGCTCCCGCTACGTAATTGCTGCTCAATCAGCTGACACAGGTTTTTCATGCGGGGAACGCCGCTATAACCGCAACTGCCATGCAGTTTATGGATCATATCCACCAGTCCTTCAGGGTTTTCACCTACCAGCTGTTCTTCAATTTTGTTACGCACTTCGGGCAGAAAATCGAGCAGCATTTGCAGCATATCCCGCGCCAGATCGTTTTTACCGGCGGCTTGCCTTAACGCCAGTTGCCAGTCGAGTGTGGTATTCGGATTGACGACCGGTTCAACAGCGAGCGCCCTCAGCGATGTGCTCGCGCCGGGTTTGTAGCGTAACAGCAGATTATGCAGCTTATCTTCTTCGATAGGCTTCGCCAGGTAATCGTTCATCCCGGCGCTGAGCAGCTTCTCTTTTTGCCCGGCCATGGCATGCGCGGTGACCGCAATGACCGGCGTCTGTTGTTGATGAGGAAGCTGGTGGATCAGTTCGCAGGCGCGAATACCGTCCATGTCTGGCATCTGAATATCCATCAGGATGAGATCAAACTGCATCTGTTTGGCGCGATCCACTGCCTGATGTCCGCTGTCGCAGAGCACGACGTGCTGCACTTTATCTTCCAGCAGTGCGCCAATCAGCTTGAGGTTCGCTGGGTTGTCGTCCACCGCCATGACGGTCATCGCAATTTTGCTCTCGTCTAACAGTAGCGGAGCCGCGCTGTGGTTCAGTTGACAATACTCTGTCAACGCTGGCAGTAAGCGGGTTGAGGTTAGAGGTTTCAACAGGCACGCCGCCGCGCCGCCCTGCTTTAATTTCTCAGCGTTGATCTGCGCATGGCAAGGCAGAGCCAGTAACAAAAAGTCGGTCATCGCCGCTGCGCTTGCCAGCCGCTCATGCTGCATGGTGAGCGGTTCGCGTAAAGTGACCGGTATGCCAAGCAGCAGAATATCGTAGTGATCCTTCGGCAGCCCGGAGAATGAAGGGCTGTAAATCACCTCCAGCGGCGTTTCACTCAAGATATCTAACGTGCATTGCGCGGCTGTGGCGTTAGGTTCAACGTAGGCCAGCCGCTTTCCGGCCAGACAGTGCGTGGTTGAGCGATCCACGAGAACGTTAGGGTTGAGATCGAGGCTGATATGGAACCAGAACGTGGAGCCCCGGTTCGGCTGGCTGTGGAAGGAGATATCCCCGCCCATTTCATTGACCAGCTTTTGCGTAATGACCAGGCCCAGTCCGGTCCCGCCGTGGCGGCGGGAAATACTGGCATCGGCCTGGCGGAAGGCCTGGAACAGGCGTGACTGATCGCGCTCAGGGATGCCAATTCCGGTATCGCGGATTTGCACTTCAATTTGCACTTTCGTGTTACTGAGGGCGCGTTTCTCGACCAGAATGTCGATATTGCCGCCTTCGGTAAATTTGATGGCATTGCCAACCAGATTAGTGATTACCTGCTGTAAGCGCAGCGGGTCCCCGATGACGTTGTCCGGCACGTCATTCTTAATATTTAGCGTCAGCTCAAGCCCTTTATCATGGGATGAGTGCGCTAACAGCGTGACGACGTCATCCAGCGTGCTACGTAGCGGGAATGGGATGCTTTCCAGAATCAGTTTGCCCGCCTCAAGTTTGGAGAAGTCGAGCACATCATTGATGATGGCCAACAGATTGTTGGCCGAGCGTTCAATCGTATTCAGGTGATCGCGCTGCGTCGTGTTGAGCTCGGTTTTAAGCGTCAGGCGGGTGAAGCCAATCACGCCATTCAGCGGCGTACGCAGCTCATGCGACATGTTAGCCAGAAACTCAGACTTAATACGCGCCGCTTCCTGGGCGCGTTTCTTCGCCAGATCCAGTTCGACGTTCTGGATTTCCATCTGCTCCAACGTTTCGCGCAGGTCAGAGGTGGCCTGGTCGATGTTGTGCTGCATCTCTTCATGGTAGGCCGCAAGTGACATCGCCATCGAGTTGATGCCATTTTTGAGCATATCCAGCTCGCCCAACATGAAACCTTCGACGCGGCTGTCGAGCTGTCCTCTACGTATTCGGTCAACGGTATTTACCATATTGCGAATCGGGCCAGTCACGTCGCGCATCAGACGCCAGCCAAAAATTAACGCAATACCGATACAAAACAACATCATTACGCTGGAGATAAAGATCTCTTTATACTGCTGCAATCTTACTGACTTAAGGTCCAGTTCAAGCGCCACATACCCCAGCATATTTTCCGTATTTTTGGCGTCGCTGACGGCAGATTCATCCGGCGAATAGCTTTCCGATATAATTGGCGTTCGCAGGATCATGATATCCCCGAGCCGGGTGACGCTCAGCTTTCGGGGAAATGGTGAACCGGTTGCCAGCTGCATTTCAGACGGATCGAGATGAAAATTGGATGTGACAAACAGCCGATTATTCTCGTCATAGACAGAAATTGCCCGCACGATATCGGAATGGCGACGATGCAGCACGCTGATAAGTTGGCCGATGGATTCTCTGTTTTGCAGATTCATGCCATATTCGCTGGAGACCGCGAGTGGCTCAATGATGCTGGCGCCAGCATCTTCCAGTTGACGCTGCAAGTCGTTATAGCGATGCACAACAAAAAAGATACTGAGCAGCAAACCAATCAGGACGGTCGGGGCCAGGATCAGAATCATCATGCGTGCGCGCAGGCTGTAGTTGGTCATGGAGTTCCGTTATGGGACAATTAGGGTCACACTGTTAAATAGAGAAATATCTCGTCGATGGCGCAATTCTACTCTGCAAAACGACGCGTGACGACGCGTCAGATCATAACCGTTACCGTCAATGACCTTGATCCTTTCGGCCAGGGCGTTGCTCGCCATAACGGAAAGGCGTTGTTTATACCGGAATTGCTACCTCAGGAAAGCGCCGAGGTGGTGATTACCGAAGATAAAAAACAGTTCGCCCGCGCGCAAGTAAAACGACGTTTAAACGACAGTCCGCAGCGTGAAGTGCCACGTTGCCCGCATTTTGGCGTGTGCGGCGGCTGCCAGCAGCAGCATGCCAGCATCTCGTTGCAGCAGCGTAGCAAAAGCGCGGCGTTGTCGCGTTTAATGAAATGTGAAGTGTCGGATGTTATAGCTGATACCCCGTGGGGCTATCGTCGTCGCGCCAGGTTGAGCCTGAACTATCGGCCAAAAGAACAAAAATTGCAGATGGGGTTTCGCAAATCCGCATCCAGCGACATTATCGATGTTAAACAATGCCCTATTTTGGTGCCCCAGCTTGAAGCGCTCTTGCCCCACATCCGGGCGTGTCTGGAAAGTCTGCAAGGGTTACGCCATCTTGGTCATGTCGAGCTGGTGCAGGCGGGGAGCGGAACCCTGATGATTTTGCGCCACACGGCGCCATTAAGTGTTCAGGATAAGGAAAAACTGGAATGCTTTTCGCATTCTCAGGGGCTGTCTTTGTTTCTGGCCCCGCAAAGCGAGATACTGGAATCAATATCAGAAGAGTCGCCCTGGTATGACTCAATTGGACTACGGTTAACCTTCAGCCCGCGTGATTTTATTCAGGTCAATGAAGGGGTAAACCAACAAATGGTGGCCCGTGCGCTCGAATGGCTGGATGTGCAACCTGAAGATCGCGTTCTCGATCTGTTCTGTGGAATGGGTAATTTTACCCTGCCGTTGGCAACCCGGGCTGCAAACGTGGTGGGGGTGGAAGGGGTACCGGCGCTGGTGGAAAAAGGCCGGGAAAACGCGCTGAATAACGGATTACACAATGTGACATTCTTTCATGAAAACCTTGAGGAAGATGTTACCCGGCAGCCGTGGGCGAAAAACGGATTCGACAAAGTATTGCTCGATCCTGCGCGTGCGGGGGCTGCAGGTGTGATGCAACATATTATAAAATTAGAACCTATACGCGTTGTTTATGTATCCTGTAACCCGGCAACGCTGGCTCGTGACAGCGACGCTTTGCTCAACGCGGGATATGCCATACGGCGACTGGCGATGCTTGATATGTTCCCGCACACTGGACACCTGGAATCAATGGTCCTGTTTGAGCGTATGTAATAAATTTTGTACCCATTGGATTTCGGGTGGTAATGCAGCGTGAAAGACAATGGGTATGGCTTGTCGACTTCGATAGGCCAGGCCCCTTAAGGAGAGGACAATGGTTGCGGTAAGAAGTGCACATATAAATAAAGCTGGTGAGTTTGATCCAAAGAAATGGATCGCGAGTCTGGGGATCTCCAGCCAGCAGTCGTGTGAACGCTTAGCCGAAACCTGGGCGTACTGCCAGCAGCAGACACAGGGGCATCCGGATGCGGATCTGCTGCTGTGGCGTGGCGTGGAGATGGTAGAAATACTCTCCATGTTGAGCATGGATATCGACACGCTGCGCGCAGCAATGTTGTTCCCTCTGGCAGATGCCAACGTGGTCAGTGAAGACATCCTGCGCGAGAGCGTGGGCAAATCCATTGTTCATCTTATCCACGGCGTGCGGGATATGGCGGCAATACGCCAGCTTAAGGCCACTCATACCGATTCAGTCTCATCCGAACAGGTCGATAACGTTCGCCGCATGCTGCTGGCTATGGTGGACGATTTCCGCTGTGTGGTCATCAAGCTGGCGGAGCGGATTGCACATCTGCGTGAAGTGAAGGACGCACCGGAAGATGAACGCGTTCTGGCGGCAAAAGAGTGCACCAATATCTACGCGCCGCTGGCCAACCGTTTGGGTATCGGGCAATTAAAATGGGAACTGGAAGATTACTGCTTCCGTTACCTGCACCCGGCTGAATACAAACGTATTGCCAAGCTGCTGCACGAACGTCGCATCGATCGCGAGCATTACATTGATGAGTTCGTCGGTCATTTGCGCTCAGAGATGAATACGGAAGGCGTCAAAGCCGAAGTGTACGGACGTCCGAAACACATCTACAGCATCTGGCGCAAAATGCAGAAAAAGCAGCTGGCCTTCGATGAACTTTTCGACGTGCGCGCGGTGCGTATCGTGGCGGAGCGTTTACAGGACTGCTATGCCGCGCTCGGGATAGTGCATACTCACTATCGCCATCTGCCGGATGAGTTCGATGACTATGTCGCTAACCCGAAACCCAACGGCTATCAGTCAATTCATACGGTTGTGCTGGGACCGGGCGGCAAAACCATTGAAATTCAGATCCGTACGAAACAGATGCATGAAGATGCCGAACTGGGCGTTGCGGCACACTGGAAGTACAAAGAGGGCACTGCTTCCGGCGTGGCGCGTTCTGGTCATGAAGATCGTATTGCATGGCTGCGTAAGCTGATCGCCTGGCAGGAAGAGATGGCGGACTCTGGCGAAATGCTGGATGAAGTCCGTAGCCAGGTCTTTGATGACCGAGTGTACGTCTTTACGCCAAAAGGCGACGTTGTGGACTTACCTGCGGGCTCCACACCGCTCGATTTTGCTTATCATATTCACAGTGATGTGGGGCATCGTTGCATTGGCGCGAAAATTGGCGGACGCATCGTACCGTTTACCTACCAGCTGCAGATGGGCGATCAAATTGAAATTATCACCCAGAAACAGCCCAACCCAAGCCGCGACTGGCTGAACCCTAACCTCGGCTATGTCACCACCAGTCGGGGGCGTTCGAAGATCCACGCCTGGTTCCGTAAACAGGACCGCGACAAAAACATCCTTGCTGGCCGCCAGATCCTCGACGATGAGCTGGCGCATTTAGGCATTAGCCTGAAAGAAGCGGAAAAGCACCTGCTGCCGCGCTACAGCTTCAATGAGCTGGATGAGCTGCTGGCGGCGATTGGTGGGGGGGACATTCGCCTCAACCAGATGGTGAACTTCCTGCAGGCGCAGTTTAATAAGCCAAGCGCAGCCGAACAGGATGCCGCTGCGCTGAAACAGCTTCAGCAGAAAACGCAGGCGCCGCAGAGTCGCCGTAAAGACGATGGTCGCGTGGTGGTGGAAGGGGTGGGTAACCTGATGCACCACATTGCGCGCTGCTGCCAGCCGATTCCAGGCGATGAAATTGTCGGGTTTATCACTCAGGGCCGCGGTATTTCCGTGC
This sequence comes from Citrobacter sp. RHBSTW-00017, assembly GCF_013797615.1. Classification (NCBI taxonomy): domain Bacteria; kingdom Pseudomonadati; phylum Pseudomonadota; class Gammaproteobacteria; order Enterobacterales; family Enterobacteriaceae; genus Citrobacter; species Citrobacter sp. RHBSTW-00017. The sequence goes on from NZ_CP056899.1 coordinate 1,155,648, forward strand.
ACCGGGCGGATTGCGAACAGTTGACCGAGCTGCGCTCCCATGCGCCGGAACGTATTGTTGATGCGGTTTGGGGCGAAAGCTACTCGGCAGGATATTCGCTGGTGGTTCGCGTCCAGGCTAACGATCGCAGCGGCTTATTACGTGATATCACCACGATTCTTGCCAACGAGAAGGTGAACGTGCTGGGGGTTGCCAGCCGGAGTGATACCAAACAGCAGCTGGCTACCATCGATATGACCATCGAAATCTATAACCTGCAGGTGCTCGGGCGCGTGCTTGGCAAGCTGAACCAGGTGCCGGATGTGATCGACGCACGTCGTCTGCACGGTAATTAATTATTTTATAGGCCAGATAAGTTTGCATGCCTGGTGAGGCGCGTTAGCGTTGCCATCAGGCATTGCCATGTTGCCGGATATCGGCTGTCGTCTTATCTGGCCTCGCGTATTGAAATTTCAGGATATTCCAATGAATCAAATCGACCGACTGCTCGGTATTATGCAGCGCCTGCGCGACCCGGAAAACGGTTGTCCCTGGGACAAAGAGCAGACATTCGCCACTATTGCCCCTTATACCCTCGAAGAAACCTATGAAGTGCTGGACGCAATTGCGCGGGAAGACTTCGACGACCTGCGTGGAGAGCTGGGTGACTTGCTGTTCCAGGTGGTGTTTTACGCCCAGATGGCGCAGGAAGAAGGACGTTTCGATTTCAATGATATTTGCGCCGCCATCAGCGATAAGCTTGAGCGTCGCCACCCACATGTTTTTGCTGATGTTTCTGCCAGTAACAGCACTGAGGTGTTGACCCGCTGGGAGCAAATCAAAAGCGAAGAACGCGCCCAGAAGGCGCAGCATTCCGCGCTCGACGATATTCCCCGTAGTTTACCGGCGTTAATGCGCGCCCAAAAAATCCAGAAACGCTGCTCTAATGTTGGCTTCGACTGGAAAACATTAGGACCGGTTGTCGACAAGGTTTACGAAGAGATCGATGAAGTCATGTTTGAGGCGAAGCAGGCTGTTGTCGACCAGGCTAAACTGGAGGAGGAAATGGGCGACCTGCTGTTTGCGACGGTCAATATGGCTCGGCATTTAGGTACTAAAGCAGAGACCGCATTGCAAAAAGCGAACGAGAAATTTGAGCGCCGTTTTCGTGAGGTTGAGCGAATTGTAGCGGCCCGGGGTCTGGAAATGACTGGTGTTGATCTGGAAACTATGGAAGAAGTCTGGCAACAGGTAAAACGGCAGGAAATTGATCTCTAAGGGATTTCGTCGGTCAAGGGCGATTTGTGTGATTTTTTAAATAACAAGCGCTTGATTTACGTCAAAAACATTTACCCCAAAGGGGCTATTTTCTCACTCCCGATGTTTATGTGAGCCTGGTGAAGAGGAGGAATAATGAAAGTTTGTGGCGCTCGTCATGTTCGGGTATACTACTTTCCCGTCTTGGTAATTCCATCGTTTCACCCTAACTTCTCAGGTCCAGCATGACAACGAACTATATTTTTGTGACCGGCGGGGTCGTATCCTCTCTGGGTAAAGGCATTGCCGCAGCCTCCCTGGCAGCCATTCTTGAGGCTCGTGGCCTCAACGTGACCATGATGAAACTGGATCCGTATATCAACGTCGATCCAGGTACTATGAGTCCAATCCAACACGGGGAAGTGTTCGTTACTGAAGACGGCGCTGAAACCGACCTGGACCTGGGTCACTATGAGCGTTTCATTCGTACCAAAATGACTCGCCGCAATAACTTCACTACCGGTCGAATTTACTCCGATGTCCTGCGCAAAGAGCGCCGTGGCGACTATCTGGGTGCAACCGTACAGGTTATCCCGCACATCACCAACGCGATTAAAGAGCGTGTCCTTGCCGGTGGCGAAGGTCATGACGTCGTTCTGGTTGAAATCGGCGGTACGGTCGGTGATATCGAATCCCTGCCATTCCTGGAAGCGATTCGCCAATTAGCGGTAGATATCGGTCGTGAACACGCGCTGTTCATGCACCTGACTCTGGTTCCTTACCTGGCCGCTGCCGGTGAAGTCAAAACTAAACCGACTCAGCACTCGGTAAAAGAGTTGCTGTCTATTGGTATCCAGCCTGACATTCTGATCTGTCGTTCCGATCGCGCGGTTCCGGCCAACGAACGTGCAAAAATTGCATTGTTCTGTAACGTGCCAGAAAAAGCCGTTATTTCAATGAAAGATGTCGATTCCATCTATAAAATTCCAGGCCTGTTGAAATCCCAGGGCCTTGACGATTATATTTGTAAACGATTCAGCTTGAACTGTCCGGAAGCTAATCTGTCAGAATGGGAACAGGTTATCTACGAAGAAGCGAATCCGGCAGGCGAAGTGACTATCGGTATGGTCGGCAAGTATATTGAACTGCCGGATGCCTATAAGTCAGTTATCGAAGCATTGAAGCACGGTGGTCTGAAGAATCGTGTCACCGTCAACATTAAGCTGATCGATTCGCAAGATGTCGAAACGCGCGGCGTTGAGATCCTGAAAGGTCTTGATGCAATCCTGATCCCTGGCGGCTTCGGCTACCGTGGTGTTGAAGGTAAGATCGCGACAGCGCGCTTTGCGCGTGAAAACAATGTTCCTTATCTGGGTATTTGCCTGGGTATGCAGGTTGCGTTGATTGAGTTTGCACGTAACGTAGTGGGTATGGATAACGCCAACTCCACGGAATTTGTGCCAGACTGTAAGTACCCGGTGGTGGCCCTGATTACCGAATGGCGCGATGAAGACGGCAACGTTGAAGTCCGTACCGAGAAGAGCGATCTGGGCGGCACAATGCGCCTTGGCGCCCAGCAGTGTCAGTTGAGCGACGATAGCCTGGTTCGTCAGCTGTACGGCGCGCCGACAATTGTTGAACGCCATCGCCACCGTTACGAAGTCAACAATATGCTGTTGAAACAGATTGAAGCTGCGGGTCTGCGTATTGCAGGCCGTTCCGGTGATGATCAGTTGGTCGAGATCATTGAGGTACCGAATCATCCGTGGTTCGTGGCCTGTCAGTTCCACCCGGAATTTACTTCCACGCCACGTGATGGGCACCCGCTGTTTGCCGGCTTTGTGAAAGCCGCCAGTGAACATCAGAAGCGTCAGGCGAAGTAAGAAGTAAAAAAGTTAGAACGGCAATGCACCCATCCGGGTGCATTGTTTGTCTGGAGTTTTAGTTTAACTTGTACTGAGGAAAATCTAATGTCCAAAATCGTTAAAATCATCGGTCGTGAAATCATCGACTCCCGTGGTAACCCGACTGTTGAAGCCGAAGTACACCTGGAAGGTGGTTTCGTTGGTATGGCAGCAGCTCCGTCAGGTGCTTCTACTGGTTCCCGCGAAGCACTGGAACTGCGCGACGGCGACAAATCCCGTTTCATGGGTAAAGGCGTACTGAAAGCTGTTGCAGCTGTTAACGGCCCAATTGCTCAGGCTCTGCTGGGTAAAGATGCTAAAGATCAGGCTGGCATCGACAAGATCATGATCGATCTGGACGGTACTGAAAACAAATCCAACTTCGGTGCAAACGCCATCCTGGCTGTGTCCCTGGCGAACGCCAAAGCAGCAGCTGCTGCTAAAGGCCTGCCGCTGTATGCACACATCGCTGAACTGAACGGTACTCCGGGCAAATACTCCATGCCGGTTCCGATGATGAACATCATCAACGGTGGTGAGCACGCTGACAACAACGTTGACATCCAGGAGTTCATGATTCAGCCGGTTGGCGCTAAAACCCTGAAAGAAGCCGTACGTATGGGTTCTGAAGTGTTCCATAACCTGGCTAAAGTTCTGAAAGCTAAAGGTATGAACACTGCAGTGGGTGACGAAGGCGGCTACGCGCCGAACCTGGGTTCCAACGCTGAAGCTCTGGCTGTAATCGCTGAAGCGGTTAAAGCAGCTGGCTACGAGCTGGGCAAAGACATCACCCTGGCGATGGACTGTGCAGCTTCTGAATTCTACAAAGACGGTAAATACGTTCTGGCTGGCGAAGGCAACAAAGCATTCACCTCCGAAGAATTCACTCACTTCCTGGAAGAACTGACCAAACAGTACCCGATCGTGTCCATCGAAGATGGTCTGGACGAGTCTGACTGGGACGGTTTCGCATACCAGACTAAAGTTCTGGGCGACAAAATCCAGCTGGTTGGTGACGATCTGTTCGTAACCAACACCAAGATCCTGAAAGAAGGCATCGAAAAAGGCATCGTTAACTCCATCCTGATCAAATTCAACCAGATCGGTTCTCTGACCGAAACTCTGGCTGCGATCAAAATGGCGAAAGACGCTGGCTACACCGCTGTCATCTCTCACCGTTCTGGCGAAACTGAAGACGCTACCATCGCTGACCTGGCTGTTGGTACCGCTGCAGGCCAGATCAAAACCGGTTCTATGAGCCGTTCTGATCGCGTTGCTAAGTACAACCAGCTGATTCGTATCGAAGAAGCTCTGGGTGAACAAGCACCGTACAACGGTCGTAAAGAGATCAAAGGTCAGGCGTAATCCTGTTCTTTAACTCTTAACGTAAAAACCCGCTGCGGCGGGTTTTTTTATGCCGCTAAACTAAAGCAGTAGCGGTAAGGTCGCACTGGCGGTTTTCTGGCTCACATCACTGTACTTTTCATCCAGAGCAATCAGTGACGTGGTGAGCAGTTCTACCAACAGCATCACTCCCACCTTGGCGTTTAGCGCACCAGCACTCAACGGACCTTCTGGTTTGGCTGCGACCAGTTGAATATCACTCAGCGAAGCCAACGGACTGCGCGGCGTATTACTCAACGCCAGTACGCGCGCGCCTTGCTTACGCGCCAGTTTAACGACATGCAGCAGATCGCGCGTGGAGCCTGAGCTGGAAATCGCCACCACGAGCGTGTCTTTGCTTAGCGTTGTGGCGTTCATGGCTGCGCGATGCATATCGCTGAACATTTGTGCGGGTTTGCCCAAGCGCAGGAGTTTGTAATGTAAATACTCCCCCAGAATGGCGCTGGCCGCTACGCCATAAATCTGTACCGACTGCGCCTGATGCAGCGCAAGAGCGGCTGCTTCAAGTAATGCTCTGTCGAGTAATTTTGCGGTGTCCTGCAGTGCTTGCACGGATTCATTGACCACATTGTCAATTTCATCCCCGCTGTGCTCTACCGGCTGTTCTTGCTGGAGATCGAGTGCCAGCGCCATTTTGAACTCGTTATAGCCCTTACACCCCAGCGTACGGCACAGCCGTGTGACGCTAGCTTCGCTGGTGTCGCTTTCACGCGCCAGTTCGGTAATCGTCAGGTAGACAACTTTTGCCGGATCGCTTAGCACAAACTCTCCCAGCTTCTGTTGTGTTCGGCTATATCCATCAACGCTCTGGCGCAATCTCAGCAGCAGGTTTTCATTTTCTGACATGCAAAATCCTTAATGCGTTTCTCTGCTGATAGTGTGGCGGAAAGCAGGGGAGAGATGCCAGTCATTTTAAAAAAGTATGATCGGCTTCCTGGTTTTTGATGATGATTTTCATTTATAAAAATAATTATGGTAAAAATTTTCATCACTAGTCGGGGAGATGAAAAAATGATGCAAATGTTTAGCGGCGCCTCATCGGGTGCATGGTTTGAAAAAGCGCAGCGCTTCGGCAAATCCTTCATGCTGCCGATTGCGGTATTGCCCGCCGCGGGACTGTTGTTAGGGATTGGCGGCGCACTGTCGAATCCAAACACATTGACGGCTTATCCGTTTTTGGATGTCGACTGGTTGCAGGCAATCTTCACAATCATGACCAGCGCCGGTTCTATTGTGTTTGCCAATCTTTCGGTGTTGTTCGCAGTGGGTGTCGCTGTAGGACTGGCGAAAACGGATAAAGGTACCGCCGGGCTGGCGGCATTGCTGGCATTTTTGGTGATGAATGCCACTATCAATGCCTTATTGACCCTCAACGGGACACTGGCGCACGAGAACCCGGGTGCCGTTGGCCAGGGGATGACGCTGGGTATTCAGACGCTGGAAACGGGCGTGTTTGGTGGGGTGGTTATTGGTCTTGTCACCTGCGCGCTGCATAGCCGTTTCAATAAAGTCTCACTACCTCAGTTCCTTGGTTTCTTCAGCGGTTCGCGCTTTGTACCGATTATTAGCTCCCTTGCCGCGATTGTCGTGGGGGCTGTCATGACAGTGGTTTGGCCGCATTTCCAGAAACTCATTTTTGGGCTGGGTGGTCTGGTGGATGCGACGGGTTATCTGGGGACACTGTTGTACGGCTTCATCCTGCGTATGCTTGGCCCACTGGGTTTACACCATATCTTTTATTTGCCGTTCTGGACGACGGCGCTTGGCGGTAGCGAAATCGTCAACGGCCAGTTGGTTGAAGGTACGCAGCGGATTTTCTTTGCCCAACTTGCCGATCCGAATACGCAGCAGTTCTATGCGGGCACCTCGCGCTTTATGTCCGGGCGATTCATTACCATGATGTTTGGCCTGCTTGGCGCATGCCTGGCGATGTACCACACTGCCAAGCCGGAGAACAGAAAGCTTGTCGCCGGCCTGCTGTTGTCGGCAGCCCTGACCTCTTTCCTGACGGGGATCACTGAGCCTATCGAGTTCTCCTTCCTCTTTGTGGCTCCCGTGTTATATGTCATTCACGCCTTCTTCGATGGCCTGGCGTTTATGATGGCTCATATTTTACATATCACTATTGGGCAAACTTTTTCGGGTGGGCTTATCGATTCCCTCCTCTTCGGCGTCTTACAAGGGGAAGCTAAAACCAACTGGATGTACGTTCCCATGGTGGGGATACCGTGGTTCTTCCTTTACTACTTTACCTTCCGCTATTTGATTAACCGCTTTGGCTGGCTGACACCTGGGCGTGAAAACGTAACCCCAATTGAATCCGGTCTGCCTCAAAGTGAACGCGCAGCGGCAGTCATCTCTGGGCTGGGAGGCAAAGAGAATCTGGAAGAGGTGGACTGTTGCGCCACACGCTTACGCGTGACGGTGAAAGAGAGCAGCAAGGTAGATGAAGCGGCGCTGAAAGCGACCGGAGCACGTGGCGTTATTATTCGCGGTAAAGGTGTTCAGGTGATTTATGGCCCGCATGTCACCATCATTAAAAACGAAGTCGAAGAGATCTTATCGTAATGAAAACTGTACTGGATTGCCTGAAAGGTAAATTAATCGTCTCCTGTCAGGCGCTGGAAAATGAGCCTCTGCACAGTCCATTTATTATGTCGCGTATGGCGTTGGCGGCAGCACAGGGCGGTGCGGTAGGTATCCGTGCGAACAGTGTGGTGGATATTCGCGCTATCAAAGAGATCGTCTCACTGCCGGTGATTGGGATTATCAAGCGCGATTATCCGGGTAGTGATGTGTTTATCACGGCCACCCTGCAGGAAGTGGATGAGTTGATGACCGTTGAGCCGGAAATTATTGCTCTGGACGCGACAGCGCGCCCGCGCCCTGGTGGGCAAACGCTGGAAGAACTGGTCGCACAAGTCCGCGCTCGCTACCCGTCCGTACTGCTGATGGCGGATATCGCCACTGTAGACGAGGCGGTGACCGCCGAGCGTCTGGGGTTTGACTGCGTGGGCACTACGCTCTACGGCTATACCGCTGACACTGTCGGGCATGTGCTGGCGGAAAACGACTGCGGTTTTTTACGTGAGGTGTTGGCTGCGGTCAGCATACCGGTCGTGGCGGAAGGAAACGTCGATACCCCGGAACGTGCTGCACGTTGCCTGGCATTAGGTGCCCATACCGTGGTGGTTGGAGGGGCTATCACGCGTCCGCAGCAGATTACGGCACGCTTTGCCGCGGCGATCGCCGCGTAAAGCATCGATGGGGCATGATACTTTGGCGGGGATCTGCGATAATTATCGTTTATCCCCATATTGAGAGCGCTATGCAGTACCCGATTAACGAGATGTTCCAGACCCTGCAAGGTGAGGGTTACTTTACCGGCGTCCCCGCCATTTTTATTCGTTTACAGGGATGCCCGGTTGGCTGTGCCTGGTGCGATACCAAACACACCTGGGATAAGCTTGAGGATCGGGAAGTCTCCCTGTACAGCATCCTGGCTAAGACCAAAGAGAGCGATAAATGGGGCGCGGCGAGCAGCGAGGATCTGCTGGCGGTCATTTTGCGTCAGGGCTATACCGCCCGTCACGTGGTGATAACCGGTGGCGAGCCCTGCATTCACGACCTGATGCCGCTGACAGACCTGCTGGAAAAGAACGGCTTTAGCTGCCAGATTGAAACCAGCGGTACCCACGAAGTGCGCTGTACGCCGAATACCTGGGTGACCGTATCGCCGAAAGTGAATATGCGCGGCGGCTATGATGTGCTGTCGCAGGCGCTGGAGCGTGCGAATGAAATCAAACATCCGGTTGGTCGCGTTCGCGATATTGAAGCGCTGGATGAACTGCTGGCTACGTTGAGCGACGACAAACCGCGTATCATCGCCTTACAGCCAATCAGCCAGAAAGAAGATGCCACTCGTTTGTGTATTGATACCTGTATCGCGCGGAACTGGCGTCTGTCGATGCAGACCCATAAGTATCTGAATATTGCCTGATGATAATGGGTTTATCGGCCTGCATTGAGTGCTACATGCAGGCCGGACAACCTTATGCGTTAGACCAGCTCTGAATCGAATTAACGTTATCCAGGCCGCCATGCAACACTTCATACGACTTTTTCAGGATCACATCGGTGTGCTGGGTTAAATCGCGGAAAATCCCTTTGTTCAGCGCGTCATAGCGTCTGGCGTTGTTTTCTATTGGTGTGAATACATCTTTCACCCGCACCATTTTTTCTATCGCAGTCTCATAGTTCGGATAGAGACCAAGCCCTACCGCCGTGTTAATTGCCGCGCCCAGGCTGGCGCAACCGTTAATGGCATTCCGTCTTGCGGGAAGATTGAACACGTCGGCAAAGATTTGCATGAATAGATCGCTGTTTGAACCGCCGCCCGTAATGATCACTTGTTTAGCGAAGTGATTCATTTCGTTACACATATTGTCGTAATTGTTTTTCAGCGTCAGCGCAACGCTCTCCAGAATAGAGCGGTAAATCCAGGCGTAGTCCATGCTGGAGTCAAAGCCAATCATGATCCCACGTTTGAACGGTTCCCACGGGTTGGTCAGCCAGTCCAGGACGGTCATCAGGCCATTACAACCGGGTGGTACGCTGGCCGCTTTCTTATTCAGCAAATCTTCCGGCGACAGATCCTGTGCTTTCGCATCCTGGATTAGTGATTCCCCCAACATATCCCGCAGCCAACTGACCGTCCACATTCCTTTGCGAATGCCATAGCCTTCGTAGAGTAGCGTTTGCGGAATCGAAGACATAATTGGCCAATAAGCGACGGGATCTTTGGGTAGCGCTTTGCCGTTCATCATCAGGGCGATATAGGTGCCTAATGAGATCACCGCGGTTTCGTCGTCCAGCAATCCTGCGCCCAGGGCCTCTACCGGTTTGTCGCTGGTGGTGCAAACCACCGGTAATCCGGCAGGGAAGCTGGTCGCCTTCGCGGCAGCGTCGGTCAAGTGCCCGATCACGGTTCCCGGCATCTGCACCTCGAACAGCATCCTGCGCGGGATATTGAATTTCTTCACCACCTCCGGGTCGTCGCTCCATGTCCAGGTTTTGTAATCCACCGGCCACTGACCAAAGTAGTTGGCGATATTGTCTTTAAATTCACCGGTTAAGCGATGTGACAAATAACCTGAAAATGAGGTGACGTAAGCCACATCAGGATTGGCGTGCTCATAGGGGCGGGTGACGCGCGCGTCCTGCCAGCTGATCAATGGCGCAGCGGGCGTGCCGTCTGCTTTGAGCAATGCGCGACAGCAGCGAATGGAGCCCAGACCAATCCCGACAATGTCTTTTGGATCTCCCGCGAACTGGCTCATTAAGTCTTTGCCAGCAAAACACAGTGAAGCCCATAAATCGTCGTCCGGATGCTCTGCCGTATCGGCGTCGGGAGTAAACATCGGTTGCAGGAGACCTTTTCCTTCACACACCACGTTACCTTCCAGATCGTACATCACAACCTTGGTACTTTGACTTCCGCCATCAATTCCAATGATGTATTTCTTTGACATTGTCATTCTCCTTTAATTTTCCATCTTCACTCGCCGGAGGTTTCTGCGGCCAGTGAGGTTATCTTTTCCGGTGCGGCGTTGTTGGTGCGAATTTTGCGAAACAATAAGAACGTGAAGAGGATGACCATGCACAGCGCCGCCAGTCCCATCAGCCACATATTGCGATAGGCTTGTGCCGCCGGGAGCGTATCCTGCCAGTGGCCGACAATCGGATAGACGAACACGTCGGGCAGAAAACCGATCACCGAGCAGATCCCTACGGTGGTTCCCATGATGTAAGAAGGGGTTCTGGCCTCGCCGGGACAGGCCCAGTAAAGCCCGCGCGAGGCGTAGCAGGTGAAGCCCAGCAGCAGAATCAGGCCGATCCCCATAACCACGGACTGCGGATTTGAGTTCGTCACCAGCAGGGCAATCAGCGCAGCGGCGCCGACAATTGAAAGCAGTTGCACCACGCGCGTTGGCGACTTAATTTTGCTGTAGGTGGTGATGATGCCGCCCAGTGGCCCACAGATAGCCCGGAAGATCTTGTTGATGACGATCCCCATGTAGCTCGCCGCGACCAGCGACATGCCGTACATTTCAGTCAGATAGTTGGTGGAGTAGCTGAGAATGGCGTAGATCGTAAAGACGCCAAAAATAACCATGCTGCAATACCAGGTGGTGCTGATACGCAGCACGGCGATGATATCTTTGAGCTGAAACGCCTGCTTATCCTCTTTCGCACCGTGGCTGCGGCTGTTGCCATCGTTCACGAAGAACCAGCACAAAATTCCCAACAGGATGTAAACCACGCTATAAATCAGGATCACGGCCTTCAGGCTGTTGCTGTCGTCCGGTGCGAAGCGAGAAAAGACCCACATGGTAAATACCGCCAGCGACATGACGCCGACGCCGCGCAGGCCTTCCATCCAGCCCATGATTTTCCCTTGTTCACTGTGATCCCCCAGCAGCGAGGCGGCTTTAATTGATACCGACCACAGCATCAGGATTGTCGTGATGGCAAAGGCGACCTGAATACAGAGCATGACCCACAGCGGTGGATAGGTCATCATCAGCAGACCGAGCAAGCCGGTAATTATCATGGCTGAGGTGATCATTTTGCGATGGGAGAATTTATCGGCAATAACGCCGCTGGGCGCATACAGAATAATAGCGGCAACGCCAAAGGTACTCATTATTAATCCAATTTCGGTATTGCTAAACCCCATGAATTTTGCCATGGGAATTTGATAGATATAACGTAAATAGGCTAAATCAAAACTAACGCCACCACTGAAACTAATAATGGCGAGTGTTATCCAACGGCGATATGAGGATTGTTGCATATCGGGCTCTCATTTTATGCAGACAAAAAAAAGAGAAAAGTAAACCGCCCTTTCAGGTGGATTACTTTTCTCAGGTCTCTAGTAATTGCGCTTAGAAATAACATGGAAGTGTGGGTTATAGTGTGAGAATAATCACGCTTCTTGTTTTTAGTCATCAATACAAAATGAACAAAACATCTGTGATTTTGATCACGTTAGATATTTTCTCGTTATGCTAAAAATTCATTCCAGTTACCAGAGATAATGAGAAAGGTGACTTCCCTCTAGCGGGGGAAGTTGCCTTTCTTTTTTTTTGCCTAAAGGAATTTGGAGCCAGCTATGTCAATCGAATCTCTCAATGCATTCTCAATGAATTTTTTCTCCCTGAAAGGGAAAACGGCGATCGTAACGGGTGGCAACAGTGGTCTGGGTCAGGCTTTTGCGATGGCGCTGGCGAAAGCCGGGGCGAATCTGTTTATCCCAAGTTTTGTAAAAGATAACGGTGAAACGAAGGAAATCATTGAGAAACAGGGTGTTGAAGTTGAATTCATGCAGGTGGATATCACCGAGAAAGGTGCCCCGCAGAAGATTATTGCCGCCTGCTGCGAGCGTTTTGGCACCGTTGATATTCTGGTGAACAATGCCGGAATTTGTAAGCTGAATAAGGTACTGGACTTTGGTCGTGCGGACTGGGATCCGATGATTGACGTCAACCTGACGGCGGCGTTTGAACTGAGCTACGAAGCGGCAAAAATTATGATTCCGCAAAACAGCGGTAAAATTATAAATATCTGTTCTTTGTTCTCTTATCTTGGCGGACAGTGGTCTCCGGCTTATTCAGCGACAAAACATGCGCTTGCCGGTTTTACCAAGGCGTATTGCGATGAATTGGGGCAATATAATATTCAGGTTAACGGTATCGCACCGGGATATTATGCAACGGATATTACGCTGGCTACGCGCAGCAATCCGGAAACGAATCAGCGCGTATTGGATCATATCCCAGCTAATCGTTGGGGCGATACCCAGGATTTAATGGGGGCTGCGATATTCCTTGCCAGTCAGGCTTCTAATTATGTTAACGGTCATTTACTGGTCGTCGATGGCGGTTATTTAGTTCGCTAATATCTACCTATAGTTTCTGTATTATTAATTGTTCTGCTAATTATCAGGAAGGAATAGCTATGCCTTTATCTCGCGAAGCGATTGTTGACCAGTTAAAAGAAATTGTTGGGTCCGAACGCGTAATTACCGATGAAACGGTATTAAAGAAAAACAGTATTGACCGCTTTCGTAAATATGCCGACATTCACGGTATTTATACACTACCCATTCCGGCGGCAGTGGTAAAACTCGTTTCGACAGAGCAGGTTTCCCGCGTTCTGGCGTTTATGAATCAGCATAAAATCAATGGAGTTCCGCGTACCGGCGCATCCGCGACGGAAGGGGGGCTGGAAACGGTGGTTAAAGACTCCGTGGTGCTGGACGGGGCAGGGATGAACCAGATCCTGAGCATTGATATTGAAAACATGCAGGCGACCGCTCAATGCGGCGTGCCGCTTGAGATTCTGGAAAATGCATTGCGCGAAAAAGGATATACCACCGGGCACTCGCCGCAGTCTAAGCCGCTGGCGCAGATGGGCGGCCTGGTTGCAACCCGCAGCATCGGGCAATTCTCCACTCTTTACGGTGCCATTGAAGATATGGTCGTGGGGCTGGAGGCGGTGCTGCCGGACGGCACGGTAACCCGCATCAAGAACGTGCCACGCCGGGCTGCCGGGCCGGACATTCGCCACATCATCATTGGGAACGAAGGCGCGCTGTGCTATATCACTGAAGTGACGGTGAAAATCTTCAAGTTCACGCCGGAAAATAACCTTTTTTACGGCTACATTCTGGACGATATGAAAATCGGTTTCGATATCCTGCGTGAAGTGATGGTGGAAGGCTACCGTCCTTCGATTGCACGCCTGTATGACGCCGAGGATGGCACCCAGCACTTTACTCATTTTGCTGACGGGAAATGCGTGTTGATCTTCATGGCTGAGGGCAATCCGCGAATGGCGCAAGCCACTGGCGAGGGCATTGCGGAGATCGTCGCGCGTTATCCACAGTGTAAGCGTGTGGACAGCAAGCTGATTGAGAACTGGTTTAACCATCTGAACTGGGGCCCGGAAAAAGTGGCTGCCGAACGCGTACAGATCCTGAAAACCGGCAATATGGGCTTTACGACGGAAGTTTCCGGCAGCTGGAGCTACATCCATCAAATTTACGAAAACGTGATCCATCGTATTCGTACTGAATTCCCACACGCGGATGACATCACCATGCTGGGCGGTCACTCTTCCCATAGTTATATCAACGGTACCAACATGTACTTTGTGTATGACTACAACGTGGTGGACTGCAAGCCGGAAGAGGAGATTGATAAGTACCACAACCCGCTTAACAAGATTATTTGCGAAGAGACGATCCGTCTTGGCGGCTCAATGGTGCATCACCACGGCATCGGCAAGCATCGTGTTCACTGGAGCAAGCTGGAACATGGCAGCGCGTGGCCGCTGCTGGAAGGTCTGAAACGTCAGTTTGATCCAAACGGCATTATGAACACGGGAACGATCTACCCGATTGAGAAATAAACATCAGCTGGCTTCCTGATCGGGAAGCCACAATTTTACCGGACAGGGGTAGAAATGAACACTTCACCGGTGCGAATGGACGATTTACCGCTTAACGGTTTTCACTGTCGTATTGCCGCCTTGACCTTTGGTGCTCACCTTACCGACGGCTATGTTCTTGGCGTTGTCGGCTATGCCATTATTCAGTTAACACCTGCCATGCAGCTCACGCCGTTTATGACCGGGATGATTGGCGGCTCGGCGCTGCTCGGGTTGTTTCTCGGTAGTCTGGTGTTGGGCTGGATTTCAGACCACATTGGTCGACAGAAGATCTTCACTTTCAGCTTTGTGCTGATCACCATCGCCTCTTTTTTACAGCTTTTCGCCACCTCGCCGGAACAGCTTATTGGTTTACGTATTCTGATTGGGATTGGGCTGGGAGGCGATTATTCCGTGGGGCACACCCTGCTGGCCGAATTTTCACCACGACGACATCGGGGAGTGTTACTGGGGGCTTTTAGCGTGGTATGGACCATCGGCTATGTGCTGGCAAGCCTGGCGGGACACCACTTTATTACCGAAAGCCCGGATGCCTGGCGCTGGCTGCTGGCGTCGGCGGCGCTGCCCGCACTATTGATTACCCTGCTTCGCTGGGGGACGCCGGAATCGCCTCGTTGGCTGCTGCGCCAGGGGCGTTTCGCGGAAGCCCACGCTATTGTTCACCGCTATCTTGGGCCGCACGTATTGCTCGGCGACGAGGTTTCTGCGGCGTCCGGAAAGCACATCAAAACGCTCTTTTCCCCTCTCTACTGGCGGCGAACCGCGTTTAACAGCGTGTTTTTTGTTTGTCTGGTGATCCCCTGGTTTGTTATCTACACCTGGCTGCCTACCATTGCCGGGACCCTCGGCCTGGAGGATGCGCTCACCGCCAGCCTGCTGCTGAATGCGTTGTTAATCGTTGGCGCACTGCTGGGGCTGGTATTAACACATCTGCTGGCGCACCGTCGGTTTCTGCTTGGGAGTTTTTTTCTGTTGGCTGCCACGCTGGTGGTGATGGCTTTTCTGCCGTCCGGTAGCTCGTTAACTTTGCTGCTTTTTGTCCTGTTCAGCACCACAATTTCTGCGGTCAGTAATCTGGTAGGGATCCTGCCTGCTGAAAGCTTCCCGACGGATATCCGCTCGCTGGGCGTGGGTTTTGCGACGTCGATGAGCAGACTTGGCGCGGCAATCAGCACCGGCCTGCTGCCCTGGACGCTGGCGCAATGTGGGATGCAGGTCACGTTGCTGCTGCTGGCTGGCGTGCTCCTCATTGGATTTGTGGTGACCTGGCTATGGGCACCGGAAACGAAGGCATTGCCGCTGGTGGCGGCCGGAAGCGTGGAGAAAATACAGGGAGGAGCAAATGAACATTCTGTTCGCGTTTAAGGCCGAACCAGACTCCGGTATGTTGGCGGAAAAAGACTGGCTGGCGGCGACGGAAGATACCCGTGGCCCGGACACCGCGCTGCTGCGCTGTTCTCCTGGTGCCGATGAGCAGGCGGCTGCGGCATTACTGCTGGCGCAACGTCGTGAAGGTTGTGATATGACGTTAACCGCGCTAAGCATTAGCGATGAGCGTGCTATTCATTGGTTGCGCTATTTTGCCGCGCTGGGTTTTGATAAGCCGGTGTTGCTGGAAACGACGGCGGATCTGCGCTTTGCGCCGGAATTCATTGCCCGGCAAATAACTGACTGGCAGCGTCATCACGGCGCGGATTTGATTATCACTGGCTGTCAGAGTAGCGAAGGGCAGAACGGGCAAACGCCATTTTTGATGGCTGAAATGTTGGCCTGGCCCTGCTTTACCCAGGTGGAGCGTTTTACGCTGACGCCGCCTTTTGTTGTTGTCGAACAGCGAACGACAACCGGGTTACGCCGCTGCCGGGTGCGGCTTCCGGCAGTAATTGCCGTCAGGCAATGTGGTGAAGTTGCGCTTCCCGTCCCCGGAATGCGTCAGCGTCTGGCGGCGGCAAAAGCGGCAATTTTACGTCAGCCAGCGTCCAGTGATGAAACTCCGAACGTGCAATGTCAGAAGCTGGCGCGACCGGCGCAGCGGCGCAGCGCCACGCTTATCGACGGCGCGACGGCGCAGGAAAAAGCGCGGATATTGTGGAATGATTATTTGCGCCAGAGGATGCAGCCATGAAGATCGTTGTGATTACGGAATCGGGTGAATGCGCTGCACTGGCAGGCTGGATTGCAGAAAACGCGCTTAATGCAGCAGAACTGGAACGCTGGACTCTCGACCCGATGCCGGACGTGGCGGAGCAGGTGCTGGACGCGCTGGCGGCGCAGTGGTTGCTGACGCCAGCCGACATCCTGATTTTTCCGGCGGGTGCGCTGGGGGATGAGCTTGCGACGCGGCTGGCCTGGCGTCTGCATGGCGGCAGCGTTTGCCAGGTGCAGACGCTGGATGCGCAACAGGGGCTGGTGACGAAATCCCACTGGGGGAATGCGCTGACGGCCCGGCTACAAATCACCGCGCGTCCCTTGTGCCTTTCACTGGCGCGACAACCGGAAACGAGCGCGTCGGGCAACGTGCTGCCAGCGATGGTGGAGCGCCGAATTGCCCCCACGACACCTCCGGGCTGGCTGGATTGCGTAGAAAGCATCGACCGTGTTACAGCTCATCCTTTGTTGCAGGCCGGGCGTGTGCTGGTGGTAGGGCAGGGAAGAAGTGACGCCGATGCCGAAAAAATTACCGCTCTTGGTAAGGAGTTTGGTGCCGAAGTGGGATACAGCCGTGCACGGGTGATGAATGGCGGCTTTGATGCTGAGCGCGTGATTGGCATCTCAGGTCATCTGCTTGCGCCGGATGTCTGCATTGTGGCGGGAGCGTCCGGCGCGGCGGCGCTAATGGCCGGGGTTCGTCAGAGCCGGTTTGTGGTGGCGATAAACAGTGACGCCAGAGCGCCGGTCTTTTCACAGGCGGATGTCGGGATTGTGGATGACTGGCTGCCGGTGCTGGAGGCGTTGGCAGCCATCGCAGAAAATTAATTCAGGGGCAGGCCGGATCAGGTGTTTACACCGCTATCCGGCACCTCGGGTTAATGCAGCTTTTTCGCTAACGTCCAGACGTCGGTGTTGGTAGTTGAAAGTGCTGCTACACCAGCTTTCATCGCATTGCGGGCGTCCTCTTCATCGCAAACCAGACCACCGGCAATCAACGGCTGGCGTATTTTTTCCGTCACCCACCCCAGCACTTTCGGCATGCATCCCGGCAGGATTTCAATACAGTCCGGGTTTGACTGTGCGACCTGCTTATCAATGTTGTGAAAAGAGATAGAGTCGACGATAAACAGGCGATGAATACAGAAAAAGCCCTCCGCCCGCGCGGCTTTCAGCATCGACGCTTTGGTACTGATGATGCCGTCGGCCTCGGTGACCAGCTTCAGAAACTGGATCACCACCTCTTTATTGGACGCGCCCTCCAGCAGGTCAACGTGGATAAATGCGTATTTACCGGCATTTTTAATTTTCTTTACGATATGGCTGATGGTGCAGATATTGCCATACAAAACAGAGATGAACTGGCATTCGGAATCAATGGCTAATTGCAGACTGGCGTTGTCTTTCACCGCGGCAATGACCGGATTCTGGCGGAGCAGGTGTAACAGGGGCATAAATTATCCTATTAAATTATCCAAATCGGTAAGTGATGCCAAAGCCGGACGCGGGGTAGCGCCACTGTTGCAGCGTTTTTTCATCACACAGCAGTCGACAGGTGCCGCACTCCAGGCAGCCGCGAAAGTTGACCCGTAGCTCACCTTCCGCCGTAAGAGAAAACAGTCCGGCGGGGCAGGATGCGATCAACCGTTCTGCCGTTTTGCTGTCAATAACGGTCGCAGGAACGATATGTGAAATGTCGGCGGGACGCCAGACGTTACGGGCTACAGACATCGTAAGCTCCTGATGATATCGCCTGCCAGATGACGCAGGCCGTGACGACGAAACTGACGCCAGACAATCTGGCGCAGCGGGGCTACCGGGCGGTCGCCCTGATGCCAGATTTCACGGGAAATAGCCTCCATCAACATGGGCCATTGGCGATACCATCCGGGGCGCTGGAGCAACGCCGGAACATCCCGGTAACGTTGCAGAACGTCCCACAGCAGGCTGTGCTGGATGTCGTGGTGATAAGCCGGAAACAGATTTTGCGGCTCGCGTTTCCGGCAGGCGTTAATCAATGTTTGCGCCGCAGCCTGAGCACCAATGAGCGCCATATCCATGCCGCGAACGGAGAAACCAGTATTCACACAACTGCGCAGCGCATCACCCACCAGCAGCCAGCCGTCTCCGGCGTACTGTACGGGCAGGCTGTGCAGGCCGCCTTCTGGTACCAGATGTGCGCCATATTCCAGCGTTTCGCTGCCTCTGAGCAGCGGATGTAACGCCGGATGCGTCTTGAGCCGCTCCAGCAGTTCAGCCGCCGGGACATCGCTCTGTGCCAAAGAGGAGAGCGGACAAACCACGCCCAGAGAGAGCGTATCTTGATTGGTATAGAGAAACGCGCCGCCGGGAAGCTCGCCACAAATATTGCCACTAAACAGCATTGCCGCGCCTTCGTCATTGGATAAGCGGAAACGTTCCTCAAGTAACGATTTATCCAGCGCCAAAGTCTCTTTAATGCCTAATGCCATTGCGGTTGTCGAGGGACGCGGCAGGAATCCGTAGCGCTCGGCCAGCACGCTGTTTGCCCCTTCCGCCAGTACCACATAACGGGCGCGCAGCGTCTCGTTATCGGCAATGACGCCGCAGGCTCTGCCCTCTTCGATATGGAGCGCCTCAACTGTCACACCGCTGATAAACTGTACGCCTTCGGCCTCGGCCTGGGCGACAAACCACGGGTCGAAGCGGGCGCGCAGCAGGCTCCATGAGTCTCCCTCCGGTTGCAGGCTGGAGTACGTCGTTGCGCCATCGCGAGTCAACAGCGAGAGATTTTCCTGGGTAATTCGGCGTTCAAGTGGGGCTGAATGTTGGAAGTGGGGAAGAAGTTCACCGAGCGCGTGAGTATACAGACGCCCGCCTGAAAGGTTTTTACTGCCGGGAAGCTCGCCGCGTTCAATAAGCAAAACTGACAGTCCTGCTCGCACGCAGCGTAAAGCACAAGCGGTGCCCGCTATCCCTGCACCGATAATAATAATATCGAAATCGTCAGACATGTTGTGCTCCAGATATCCAGAGCACATAACCCTAACAGAGTGTTAGTTAAGTAAAATTGACCGTTGCCACAGACGATACAATCATTCCCCGCGATACACGCAGCCTGCTGTGCAGGTCTCTTTCACCATTACGGCACTCAGCAGAGGGACAACCGGTTTAACCTGATCCCAAATCCATTTGGCCAGTACTTCACTGGTTGGGTTTTCTAAGCCAGGAATATCGTTCAGATAGTAGTGATCGAGTCTGTTGTAAGTTGGCTTAAACGCGGCTTTTAACTCAGAAAAATCCATGATCCAACCGGTATGCGGATCGACTTCACCGGTAATTTCAAGACGCACCATAAATGAGTGACCATGCAGGCGGCCACACTTATGCCCTTCCGGTACATGCGGCAGGCGGTGAGCGGCTTCGAAGGTGAAATCTTTAAACAAGGTGGTGGACATTTTTTACTCTCAAGAATGCGAAAAACCGCCGTAGGGTACCGTAAAGAGCGAATTTTATCATTAGTTAAAAGGGCGCTGAGTATCAGAACGACCTATTCATGATGGTAATATTTAATAATTATTGATATATCATATGGTTATCCAATCTGTTTTGCTGTTAATAACTATAACTAAAACAGGTTAGTTCATTTGGTTATTTGTTATTTCTATCCCTTCTTTAATTGTTACTATCCCCGCCGTTAACCTTATCTTCAGTTTGGGTTTTATTGCTGAAATCCGCTTTGCTTACTGGAACATGACAACGCATGACGACACAGGCCCCACCTTCCGCTCTGCTACCGCTAAACCCGGAGCAACTGGCACGCCTTCAGGCGGCCACGACCGATTTCACTCCCGCACAGCTTGCGTGGGTTTCTGGCTATTTTTGGGGCGTGCTGAATCAGCAGCCAGGCAGCAATGCGGCGACTCCTGCGCCTGCTGCTGAAATGCCTGGCATTACGCTTATCTCCGCCTCGCAAACCGGTAATGCGCGTCGTGTGGCGGAAGCCCTGCGCGATGATCTGATCGCTGCAAAGCTCAACGTCACTCTCACCAATGCTGGCGACTATAAATTCAAACAAATCGCCAATGAGAAATTGCTGATCGTAGTGGCGTCGACGCAAGGGGAAGGTGAACCGGCGGAAGAAGCCGTAGCGTTGCATAAATTCCTGTTCTCGAAAAAAGCGCCGAAGCTTGATAACACCGCTTTTGCCGTGTTTGGTCTTGGTGACACTTCTTACGAGTTTTTCTGTCAGTCAGGAAAAGACTTCGATGCAAAACTGGCTGAGCTGGGCGGTGAACGCTTGCTTGACCGCGTGGATGCCGACGTCGAATACCAGGGCGCGGCAGCCGAATGGCGTGCCCGTCTGGTTGATGTCCTGAAAGCGCGTGCCCCTGCGGCATCGTCTGTGCAAGTTGCTGCGAGCGGTGCGGTAAACGAAGTACACACCAGCCCGTACACCAAAGAAGCGCCACTGACGGCGTCGCTTGCGGTGAATCAGAAAATCACTGGTCGCGACTCGGAAAAAGATGTGCGCCATATTGAAATCGATCTCGGCGATTCCGGCCTGCGCTACCAGCCGGGCGATGCCTTAGGAGTCTGGTATCAGAACGATCCTGAGCTGGTCAAAGAGCTGGTTGAATTGCTGTGGCTGAAAGGAGATGAGCCGGTCACGGTTGACGGCAAAACCCTGTCGCTCACCGAAGCGCTGCAGTGGCATTTCGAGCTGACGGTTAACACCGGCAATATCGTCGAGAACTACGCCACTTTAACCCGTAGCGACTCTCTGCTGCCGCTGGTGGGCGACAAAGCGCAATTGCAGCATTACGCCGCAACCACGCCAATCGTCGATATGGTGCGTTTCTCCCCAGCGCAACTGGACGCCCAAACGTTGGTTGATCTTCTGCGCCCGCTGACGCCGCGTTTGTATTCTATTGCCTCTTCCCAGGCGGAAGTGGAAAGCGAAGTGCACGTCACCGTGGGCGTGGTGCGTTATGACATTGAAGGTCGTGCCCGTGCTGGTGGCGCGTCCAGTTTCCTCGCCGATCGCGTGGAAGAAGAGGGCGAAGTGCGCGTGTTCATCGAACACAACGATAACTTCCGCCTGCCGGCTAACCCGCACACACCGGTGATTATGATTGGACCAGGCACGGGGATTGCGCCGTTCCGTGCATTTATGCAGCAGCGTGCGGCTGACGGAGCCGAAGGCAAAAACTGGCTGTTTTTTGGCAATCCACACTTTACCGAAGATTTCCTGTACCAGGTGGAATGGCAGCGTTACGTCAAAGAGGGCGTACTGAGCCGCATCGATCTCGCCTGGTCGCGCGATCAAAAAGAAAAAGTCTACGTACAAGATAAACTGCGCCAACAAGGTGCGGAACTGTGGCGCTGGATAAACGACGGTGCCCACATTTATGTCTGCGGCGACGCCAGTCGCATGGCGAAAGACGTTGAGCAGGCTTTGTTGGAAGTGATTGCCGAATTCGGTTCTATGGATATCGAAGCGGCGGATGAATTTTTAAGTGAGCTGCGCATTGAGCGCCGTTATCAGCGAGATGTCTACTAATGAGCGAAAAATACCCAGGACCATTGGTGGTCGAAGGCAAGCTGTCCGACGCTGAGCGTATGAAGCTGGAAAGCAACTATCTGCGCGGTACGATTGCCGAAGATTTAAACGACGGCCTGACCGGCGGCTTCAAAGGCGATAACTTCCTGCTGATCCGTTTTCACGGTATGTACCAGCAGGATGACCGCGATATCCGCGCCGAACGAGCCGAGCAAAAGCTGGAGCCGCGTCACGCGATGCTGCTGCGCTGCCGTCTGCCGGGGGGGGTGATCACCACCAAACAGTGGCAGGCGATCGACACGTTCGCCCATGACAACACGATTTACGGTAGCATTCGTCTGACCAACCGTCAGACCTTCCAGTTTCACGGCATTCTGAAGAAGAACGTTAAGCCGGTACACCAGATGCTGCATTCGGTCGGGCTGGACGCGCTGGCGACCGCCAACGACATGAACCGTAACGTTCTGTGTACCTCTAACCCGTACGAGTCCGAGCTGCACGCCCAAGCCTATGAATGGGCGAAGAAGATCTCCGAACATCTGCTGCCGCGTACTCGCGCCTATGCAGAAATTTGGCTGGATCAGGAGAAGGTTGCGACCACCGACGAAGAGCCGATCCTCGGTCAAACCTATCTGCCGCGTAAGTTTAAAACCACGGTCGTAATCCCGCCGCAGAACGACATCGATCTGCACGCCAACGACATGAACTTCGTGGCGATTGCCGAAAACGGCAAGCTGGTGGGCTTTAACCTGCTGGTCGGCGGTGGTTTGTCGATTGAGCACGGCAATAAGAAAACCTACGCCCGCACCGCGAGCGAGTTCGGCTATCTGCCGCTGGAGCACACCCTGGCTATAGCAGAAGCTGTGGTGACAACGCAGCGCGACTGGGGTAACCGTACCGATCGTAAAAACGCCAAAACTAAATACACGCTTGAACGCGTTGGTATCGACACGTTCAAAGAAGAAGTGGAGCGTCGCGCGGGCATCAAATTTGAGCCGATCCGCCCGTACGAGTTCACCGGTCGCGGCGATCGTATTGGATGGGTAAAAGGGATCGACAATAACTGGCACCTGACGCTGTTTATTGAAAACGGCCGTATCCTGGATTATCCGGGCCGTCCGCTGAAAACCGGCCTGCTGGAGATCGCGAAGATCCACAAAGGGGATTTCCGCATCACCGCCAACCAGAACCTGATCATTGCTGGTGTGCCGGAAAGCCAAAAAGCGAAGATCGAGAAGCTGGCGCGCGATCACGGATTGATGAATGCGGTGAAGCCGCAGCGTGAAAACTCGATGGCCTGCGTGTCGTTCCCGACCTGTCCGCTGGCGATGGCGGAGGCCGAACGTTTCCTGCCATCGTTCACTGATAAAGTGGAAGCTATTCTCGAAAAACACGGTATTCCTGACGAGCATATCGTGATGCGCGTTACAGGTTGCCCGAACGGCTGCGGCCGCGCGATGCTGGCGGAATTGGGCCTGGTGGGTAAAGCGCCGGGGCGCTACAACGTACACCTTGGCGGTAACCGCATGGGCACGCGCATTCCGCGTATGTATCGCGAAAATATTACGGAATCGGAAATTCTCGACTCCGTTGACGAACTGGTTGGGCGCTGGGCGAAAGAGCGCGAAGCGGGTGAAGGCTTCGGTGATTTTACGGTGCGTGCGGGCATCATTCGCCCAGTGCTCGATCCCGCGCGGGATTTCTGGGAATAACCACGAGAGGTAATTATGTCCGTACTCGATCTAAACGCCCTTAATGACCTGCCAAAAGTCGACCGCATTCTGGCGCTGGCGGAAACCAACGCACAGCTCGAAAAGCTGGACGCCGAAGGGCGGGTGGCGTGGGCGCTGGAAAACCTGCCTGGTGAATATGTACTGTCATCAAGCTTTGGTATCCAGGCGGCAGTAAGCCTGCACCTGGTGAATCAGGTTCACCCGGATATCCCGGTGATCCTCACCGATACCGGCTATTTGTTCCCGGAAACCTACCAGTTTATTGATGAGTTAACGGACAAGCTCAAGCTTAATCTGCAAGTCTACCGGGCGAAGGAGAGCGCGGCCTGGCAGGAAGCGCGCTACGGCAAACTGTGGGAGCAGGGCGTTGAAGGCATTGAGAAATACAATGAGATCAACAAAGTCGAGCCGATGAACCGCGCGCTTAAAGAACTCAATACGCAAACCTGGTTTGCCGGTCTGCGCCGCGAACAGTCGGGCAGCCGGGCGCATTTGCCGGTGCTGGCTATCCAGCGCGGCGTGTTTAAAGTGCTGCCGATCATCGACTGGGACAACCGTACCGTTTACCAGTATCTGCAAAAGCACGGCCTGAAATACCATCCACTGTGGGATCAGGGCTATCTGTCAGTTGGTGATACCCATACCACCCGCAAATGGGAGCCGGGTATGGCGGAAGAAGAGACGCGGTTCTTCGGATTGAAGCGCGAGTGCGGATTGCACGAAGGGTGATAAATAGCGGACACCAAATCAATAATTCTACTCCCGGCGTTGCCGGGATTTTTTTATATTTTAGCCAAGTTTGTTATTAATTATATTAAAATTCAATGTAAGTTAGAATATACATTATATTATCTAATTAATTGAATTGTAAGATATATTGAGCCGTGTCACGAATTGTTTTCTATAAATACGTAATGATACGAAGACAATTCCTGATTAGCTGGATACGCGGTGTCGATATATTTTTATTGGGGAAAAAGCCGGCAAGTTGAAAAAGATGGTGGCGACGATTACCACCTGCTGTGCTGGCATTCACTGGACGTAGCGGCAGTAGGCTACTGGATGGTGAAAAATAATCTCTACGGGCTTGCTGTTTATTTTCAGAGATTGGGAATAACGAATGTTGAGCAAGCCGCACAATTTTTTGCCTGGTTATTGTGTTGGCATGATATTGGTAAGTTTGCCAGTTCATTTCAACGGCTGTATAGCCATCCCAACCTGCCCGTTCCTTCCGAACGGCGAAAAAACTATGAATCAATCCACCACACGACGCTGGGACACTGGTTATGGAACAGTTGGTTAAGCGAGTTCCCTGAACTATTGCCGGGCTCTCCACTTTCTTCCCGCAAGTTGAAGCGGGTTATCGGTATGTGGATATCGGTGACGACAGGCCATCATGGGCGCCCGCCGCAGGGGATTCGCGAGCTGGATAATTTTCTGCCGCAGGACAAAGACGCGGCCCGGGAATTTTTAACGCGTATTAAATCGCTGTTTCCGCTGATTGATATTCCGCTATTCTGGGATGAAGACGAAGGTATTGTGTTGTTCCAGCACCTCTCATGGCCGATTTCTGCTGCGGTAGTTCTGGCGGACTGGTGTGGTTCGTCCTGCCGTTTTTTCCCTCGCATCGCCTGTTCGATGCCCATCGAAAAATACTGGCCGCTAGCGCTGGATAAAGCGAAGGCCGCGCTTGCTACGATACCGCCTCCTTCTGCGGTTGCTCCTTTCTCCGGTATTCAAACGCTTTTCCCCTTTATTCAGCAGCCCACGCCTTTACAGCAAAAGGTACTTGAGCTGGATATTGATAAAGACTCGCCGCAACTATTCATTCTGGAAGACGTAACGGGCGCAGGTAAAACCGAGGCCGCGTTAATTCTCACTCATCGATTGATGGCGGCAGGAAAAGCGCAGGGGTTGTATTTTGGATTGCCGACGATGGCAACCGCGAATGCCATGTTTGATCGCCTGTCGGAGAGCTGGCTTTCGCTGTACAGGTCGGGTTCTTGCCCCAGTCTGGTGCTGGCGCACAGTGCGCGTGGTTTAATGGACAAATTTAATCAATCAATTTGGTCGACTGAGTCGTCAGGTTCGGAGGAGCTGGATGATAAGCAGCCCTTAAGCCAGGGCTGCGCCGCCTGGTTTGCCGACAGTAATAAGAAAGCGCTGCTGGCTGAAGTGGGCGTCGGCACGCTCGATCAGGCCATGATGGCGGTGATGCCGTTTAAGCATAACAACCTGCGGTTGCTGGGCCTTAGCGACAAAATTCTGCTGGCCGATGAGATCCACGCTTACGACGCCTATATGTCGCGGATTCTGGAAAGTCTGATTGAGCATCAGGCCCGCAGCGGCAACAGTACGATCCTGCTTTCTGCCACGCTCTCACAACAGCAGCGCGATCGGCTGGTGGCCGCATTCGCGCGCGGGGCAGGAAGCCGAGCTGAAGCGCCTTTATTGAGTTATGACGATTATCCCTGGTTGACTCAGGTTATAGGGCAGGAGGTGGTTTCTCAGCATGTGGCGACGCGCAAAGAAGTTGAGCGCAGTGTTAATGTCGGTTGGCTCTATAGCGAGGAATCCTGCATCGCGCGTATTGAACGAGCGGTAAGCAAAGGCAAATGCATCGCGTGGATACGCAATTCGGTGGATGATGCCATTCGGATTTATCGCCAGTTACTCGCCAGAGGCCGTGTTCAGGCCGAACATCTCTCATTATTTCATAGCCGATTTGCTTTTTATGACCGGCAGCGGATTGAGACGCAGACATTGTCGCTATTTGGTAAAGGGGAGAGTACGCAACGTGCCGGTAAAGTTCTTATCGCCACTCAGGTGATTGAGCAGAGTCTCGACATCGATATGGACGAGATGATCTCTGATTTAGCGCCAGTGGATCTCCTGATCCAGCGAGCGGGACGGTTACAGCGCCATATCCGCTATCGCAACGGCAGAGTGAAAGGTAGTGGTCAGGATGAACGCGATGCGCCGGAACTGGTGATCCTCGCACCAGAGTGGGATGGCGCCCCGCAAGAAGATTGGTTTTCCGCTGCCATGCGTAACAGCGCCTATGTCTATCCCGATCATGGCCGCCTATGGCTGACACAGCGCGTGCTGCGGGAGCAGGGAGCCATTCGGATGCCGCAATCTGCCCGGTTGTTGATTGAGTCGGTATACGGTGAAAATGTGGTAATGCCTGACGGTTTTGCGAAAACAGAGAATGCGCAGGAAGGAAAATATTATTGCGATCGGGCGTTTGCCGCGCAGATGTTGCTGAACTTTGCACCGGGATACAGCCCTGAAAGTAGCGACTTCCTTCCGGAGAAGTTGTCGACTCGTCTGGCGGAAGAGTCCATCACGCTATGGCTGGCGAAAAGGGTTGATGGCAACGTCACCCCTTATGCCTCTGGTGCTCATCCCTGGGAGATGAGCGTGCTGCGAGTGCGCCAGAGCTGGTGGGAAAAGCATAAAGATGAGTTTGAACGGCTGGAGGGAGAGGTGCTGCAGAAATGGTGTGTGGAGCAACATCAGAATATGGAGTTTGCCGTGGTGATTGTTGTGTCGGAGGATGCAAACAGCGGCTATACGGCGAGTGAAGGATTGATTGGTAAAGTTGATTACCTCTCCATAAGAAGATATGCCCCGAAGCCCAATCACGTTTCTCAGCTTGATAGCGTTCTTTCAGGGATTGGTTGTTTCAATAGTAAATAAGAAATCTGTCATGGAAGAAAAATCAAACCGATGCAAACGGTTATTCTGTCGGTTGAAGATTCAGTTAGGTAATAAGCTGTCAGCAAGCTTTCAACTGTCAGTTCATTAACACTCCAGGGAACATTAGCGCTATGGATGGCGCATCGTAAGGAAAAGGTATGTTTCCAATAAATTTACTGACAACGCCCTGGCTTCCCGTGCGCTTTAATGACGGCTCCCTGGGCAAGTTGGCCCCCGCCAATCTGGCGGATGAAAACGTGGTGGATATCGCCGCAACGCGAGCTGATTTACAGGGGGCGGCCTGGCAATTTCTGCTGGGATTGCTGCAATGCAGCATTGCGCCAAAAAATAGCGCCCGCTGGGACGATATTTGGGTGGAGGGATTAACGGAAGAAACGATTCGTGAGGCGCTGACCCCCTTAGAGCATGCCTTTCAGTTCGGTGCTGAATCGCCCTCTTTTATGCAGGATTTTGAACCGTTAACCGGCGAAAAAGTTTCTATAGCTTCGCTGTTGCCGGAAACACCCGGGGCGCAAACCACCAAATTTAATAAAGACCATTTTATCAAACGAGGCGTCACAGAACGCTTTTGCCCGCATTGCGCGGCGTTGGCGCTATTTTCACTGCAACTCAACGCGCCATCCGGCGGCAAAGGCTATCGTACCGGTCTGCGCGGTGGTGGGCCGATGACCACGCTTATCGAGTTACAGGAATATCAGGGTACCCGGCAAACGCCGCTGTGGCGCAAGTTGTGGCTTAACGTGATGCCGCAGGACGCCGCAGAACTTCCTCTGCCAGATTTATATGATGCGTCGATTTTCCCGTGGCTAGCCACGACGCGCACCAGCGAGCCGCCAGCGAATAGGGTGACGACGCCGGAGCTGGTTAATAAGCTCCAGGCGTACTGGGGCATGCCGCGCCGTATCCGTCTGGATTTTGCCACCACGCAGTCTGGTTTCTGTGATATGTGCGGCGCTGACAGCGACGAGTTGCTCAGCGCGATGACCGTCAAAAACTACGGTGTTAACTATGAAGGCTGGCGACACCCGCTGACGCCGTATCGTCTGCCGATAAAAGAGTGCGATGGGTTCTTTTCCGTGAAACCACAGCCTGGCGGGCTTATCTGGCGGGACTGGCTGGGGTTAAGCCAGGACAACCAGACGGACACGAATAAAGAATATCCGGCGCTGGTGGTCAAAGTGTTTAACGCTCGCAGCCTGAAGGACATAAAGGCGGGTTTGTGGGGCTTTGGGGCTGATTTCGACAATATGAAAATACGCTGCTGGTATGAACATCACTTCCCGATACTTATGACGGATAATTTGATCCCTCATTTGCGTAAAGCCATGCAAACGGCTACCCGACTCCTCAGCCTATTACGTAACGCCCTAAAAGACGCCTGGTTCGCCGATGCCAAAGGCGCGCGCGGCGACTTCAGTTTTATTGATATTGATTTCTGGAATCTGACGCAGGGACGTTTTTTGACCCTGATTCACGATCTTGAAAATGGCCAGGAGCCGGGTGACAGGCTGAATAAATGGCAAAGGGAGCTGTGGCTATTTACTCGCCGTTACTTTGACGATCGTGTCTTTACCAACCCCTATGAAGATAACGACCTGAAGCGCAGCATGATGGCACGCAAAAAATATTTTACGACATCGGCGGAAAAGCAAAGCGCAAAAACCGTCAGGGACAAAAAGCAGGAGGCTGCTGAATGAGTATTGTGAAAGAAGATCACAAAGCCAGGCTGCGCAAATGGCATGAGGAGTTGCAGGAGAAGCGCGGCGCGCGTGCCAGTCTGCGGCGCAGCATAACGGTAAACGATGCCTGTCTGTCTGAAGGATTTCGCTCCCTGCTGATGCAGACCCATACGCTGTGGAAAATTGAAGGACAGGAGTGGCGGGTTACCGCGCTGGCGCTGGTTGCTGCACTGGGCGCAAATGTGAAAACGATTGATGAACGCCTGTGTTTTGCCGCGCAGCTTGGACAGATGACGGGCAATAACCCGGTCATGTCGGAGAAGCGGTTTGCGATATTGTCTGCGGTAAAAACGCCGGATGAACTGCTGCGTCAGCTGCGACGTGCGGTGAAGCTGTTAAAAGGCTCTGTAAACCTGATTTCGCTGGCGGAAGATATTTTCCGCTGGTGTCAGGAAAACGACGATTTGCAAAACCATCATCGCCGTCAGCAGCGACCCACCGAATTTATCCATATCCGCTGGGCGCTGGAATACTATCAGGCTGGCGAAACCGATAACGAAGAAAATTAATAGGGACTCCAAATGACAACGTTTATTCAGCTCCATTTACTGACCGCTTATCCTGCTGCCAATCTGAACCGTGACGATACCGGTGCGCCGAAAACGGTAGTGCTTGGCGGAGCAACACGTTTGCGTATTTCTTCCCAGAGTCTGAAACGAGCATGGCGCACTTCTGAATTGTTTGAGCAGGCGCTGGCCGGGAATATTGGTATTCGCAGTGGGCGTATTGCGCGTGAGGCGGTTAATATCTTGATAGAAAAAGGTATTGATCCGAAAAAAGCGGTTGAATGGGTAGAGGGTATCGCAAACTGCTTTGGCAAAGTAAAAGCAGATAAGAAAGCGAAAGATGTCCTGACCAACGCCGAAACCGAGCAACTGGTGCACATTAGCCCGGCAGAGTTTGATGCGGTAATTACCCTGGCTCATCGTCTGGCAGAAGAAAAACGTGCGCCAAAAGAGGAAGAGCTGGCGCTGCTACGTAAAGATCGCATGGCCGTCGATATCGCGATGTTTGGCCGCATGCTGGCCAATAAACCGGAGTTCAATATAGAAGCAGCCTGCCAGGTTGCGCATGCCTTCGGCGTCAGCGAAACGATTGTCGAAGACGATTTCTTTACTGCCGTCGACGATTTACGCGCTTCTTCAGATGATGCGGGCGCAGGTCACTTGGGAGAAACCGGTTTTGGCTCGGCACTGTTTTATACCTATATCTGCATTGACAAAGATCTGTTGGTGAAAAATCTCCACGGTAATGAAGAGCTGGCTAATAAAACGTTGCGGGCCTTTACCGAAGCGGCGCTGAAAGTCTCGCCAACCGGCAAACAAAACAGCTTTGCCAGTCGCGCTTATGCCTCTTGGGCGTTGGCGGAAACGGGAACCGATCAGCCTCGTTCCCTGGCTGCGGCATTTTATAATCCGATCAACGGCACCAACCAACTGGATGTGGCGGTAAAACGCATTACCGAGCTGCGTGAAAATATGAAGAAAGTCTATGGTGAGCAAACCAAATCAACCCACTTTGATGTTATGCAGCAACAGGGAAGCATGAAAGACGTCCTGGACTTTATCTGCGAGTAAGGGGCGGCTATGAGCCAATATCTGGTTTTTCAGCTTCATGGGCCAATGGCTTCCTGGGGCGTCGATGCGCCCGGCGAAGTTCGCCATAGTCACGAGCTTCCCTCTCGTTCGGCGTTACTGGGGCTGCTCGCGGCAGCGCTCGGCATTTGTCGTGATGAAGAGGAGCGGTTAAACGATTTCAATCAGCATTATGCTTTTCTGTTGTGTGCCAGCCAGGAACCCCGCTGGGCACGAGATTATCACACAGTCCAGATGCCAAGAGAGGTGCGTAAAGCGCGCTATTTTAGCCGCCGGGAAGAGCTGCGCGATCCTGAGTTGCTCAGTGCGCTGATTTCCCGGCGAGACTATTATACCGATGCCTGGTGGATGGTTGGCGTTGCAATGACGCCGGACGCGCCTTATTCGCTGAAGCAGATCCGGGAAGGATTGCAACATCCGGTATTTCCTCTGTATTTGGGGCGAAAAAGCTATCCGCTGGGGTTGCCGCTCGCGCCGGTACTGCTGGAAGGAAGCGCGCCGGATGTCTTACGTGAGGCATATCGTCAGTATGAGAGTAAATTCAAAGCGCTGAAACTTCCTCTGGCGAAATTACAGAATGAATGCTGGTGGGAAGGGGATCACGACGGCTTAACCGCGAATAAAATTTTGCGCCGTCGTGACAGGCCGTTGAGTCGCCAACAATGGTTGTTTGGCGAACGTTCCGTGAATCAAGGGCCATGGCTCAGCAAGGAGGAACAGTGTACCTCTCAAGAATAACGTTACATACCAGCCAGCTTTCGCCTTCACAACTGCTGCATCTGGTGGATCGTGGCGAATACGTTATGCATCAGTGGCTGTGGGATCTTTTTCCTGGTGGAAAGGATCGGCAATTCCTTTATCGTCGTGAGGAGTTACAGGGTGCTTTTCGCTTTTTTGTTTTGTCACAGGAACGGCCAGCAGAAAGCGCGATTTTCGACGTGCAGTGCCGCTCGTTCAGCCCTGCGTTAAGCGTTGGTCAGACGTTGCGATTTAACCTGCGTGCTAATCCGACAATTTGCAAAGCAGGTAAACGTCATGATTTGCTGATGGAAGCAAAGCGCCAGGTCAAAGCGCAGATGGGTAGTCAGGACATCTGGCTCTGTCAGCAGCAGGCGGCGCTGGCGTGGCTGTCTCGCCAGGGGGAGCAACATGGATTCTCATTGTGTGAGAGTAATGTTGATGCCTATCGGCAGCAGCAGATACGGCGCGAGAAAGCCCGCCAGATGATTCAGTTCAGCAGCGTGGATTATAGCGGCGTGCTGGTGGTCAACGATCCTGAACGATTCCTGCAACGTCTGGCGGTGGGATTCGGTAAAAGCCGGGCGTTTGGCTGCGGCATGATGATGATCAAACCGGGAGATGGTGAGTGACGTTTGTCCCGCTAAGCCCGATTCCCTTAAAAGATCGTACCTCAATGATCTTCCTCCAGTATGGTCAGGTTGACGTACTGGATGGCGCGTTTGTCTTGATCGATAAAAGCGGTATTCGCACGCATATTCCGGTGGGGTCGGTAGCCTGCATTATGCTGGAGCCGGGAACGCGAGTCTCTCATGCCGCAGTGCGACTGGCATCAATAGTCGGGACATTGCTGGTGTGGGTTGGGGAAGCGGGTGTGCGCGTTTACGCTTCCGGCCAGCCCGGAGGGGCACGGGCTGACAAGCTGCTCTATCAGGCCAAATTAGCGCTGGATGATGATTTGCGGCTGAAAGTCGTGCGAAAAATGTATGAATTGCGTTTTCGCGAGCCGCCCCCAGCGCGTCGTTCAGTTGAACAGTTACGCGGTATTGAGGGGGCCCGTGTGCGGCAGACCTATGCCCTGCTGGCAAAACAATACGGCGTAAAATGGAATGGTCGCAACTATGATCCTAAAGACTGGGAAAAAGGCGATGTAGTCAATCGATGTATTAGCGCGGCGACGTCGTGTCTTTATGGGATTTCAGAAGCGGCTATCCTGGCGGCTGGCTATGCACCTGCCATTGGTTTCATTCACAGTGGTAAACCGCTTTCTTTTGTTTATGACATTGCCGATATCATTAAATTCGACTCTGTCGTGCCGAAGGCATTTGAAATTGCTGCCCGCCATCCTGTAGAGCCAGATAGAGAGGTGAGATTGGCCTGTCGCGATATATTTCGTAGTTCTAAGCTGACGAGCAAACTGATACCTCTGATTGAGGAAGTCCTTGACGCTGGCGAAATAGACCCTCCGCAGCCTGCGCCAGATATGCTGCCGCCTGCAATACCGGAACCGGAATTGTTTGGAGATGGTGGTCATAGGGGGCGTGGTGGATGAGTATGGTTGTCGTTGTAACGGAAAACGTTCCGCCGCGTCTGCGAGGGCGTCTCGCCGTCTGGCTGCTGGAAATTCGTGCGGGTGTTTACGTTGGTGATACCTCTAAGCGAATTCGGGAAATGATTTGGCACCAAATCATACAGTTGGGCGGAGCGGGAAACGTTGTGATGGCCTGGGCGACAAACACGGAGTCAGGTTTTGAGTTTCAAACCTGGGGAGAAAATCGCCGTATTCCGGTAGATTTGGATGGACTTAGACTAGTGTCTTTTCTTCCTTTTGATAATCAATAGGTTGAGTGTTCTTTAATAAAACGGAATTGTTGTTCCCAAGTTGGTAGATTGTTACTTGATGAAAATTGCAATAGAAAACAGTTATATATATTTAGTGTGTTCCCCGCGCCAGCGGGGATAAACCTTTCATTCCATCCTCCGATATTAACCACGTGCGGTGTTCCCCGCGCCAGCGGGGATAAACCGGCTTTCACCTAAATTTGCTGTTCAGGTTTCAAGTGTTCCCCGCGCCAGCGGGGATAAACCGCGGGCAATTTGCGTTTCAGGGAACTGGCTCTTGTGTTCCCCGCGCCAGCGGGGATAAACCGTCTGCTCTCTCCATCGCCGTCATTGAGGCGACGTGTTCCCCGCGCCAGCGGGGATAAACCGACAGAGGGAGGCCGCTGTCGGGTGCGGTTCGTGTGTTCCCCGCGCCAGCGGGGATAAACCGCTGGCCAATCTGGAAAAATTGCGCGATGCCGTGTGTTCCCCGCGCCAGCGGGGATAAACCGCTGAGGTCTGCGCTCGCTGATGAGGTGGAAGAGTGTTCCCCGCGCCAGCGGGGATAAACCGATATTCAGAAACTCGGTGAGCGTCTTGGTTTGGTGTTCCCCGCGCCAGCGGGGATAAACCGCCTGTCATTCGTTTTGATGGAAATATGCTTCAGTGTTCCCCGCGCCAGCGGGGATAAACCGCAAACCGACGAAAAAATCACGCATACCGTCATGTGTTCCCCGCGCCAGCGGGGATAAACCGTGCATCTGGAAGCTGGCAAAGTAGTTACAAAGGTGTTCCCCGCGCCAGCGGGGATAAACCGACGAGCATACGGAGGTGGTTTGGGTACATGAAGTGTTCCCCGCGCCAGCGGGGATAAACCGGCGTAACCCCAGCTTCTCTAGCATCTGCTGAGGTGTTCCCCGCGCCAGCGGGGATAAACCGACCGCTGGCACTGGCTGGAGGCTCGCCATTGGGGTGTTCCCCGCGCCAGCGGGGATAAACCGCCATCAACCCTGATTTCAATACGCACGACGATGTGTTCCCCGCGCCAGCGGGGATAAACCGTAAAGTACCAATAGTACATATTTAAGATAAAAGTGTTCCCCGCGCCAGCGGGGATAAACCGATTACCAAAGGCAGCCTGAACGGGTTTCGCGTGTGTTCCCCGCGCCAGCGGGGATAAACCGAAACCAGACCCGGCGTTGGATAAGCCTCTGCCGTGTTCCCCGCGCCAGCGGGGATAAACCGACAGCCAGATCAGTGGCGTCTTTATGATCTCGGTGTTCCCCGCGCCAGCGGGGATAAACCGCGAACAATTTGAACATAACGAGAACCCCGCCAGTGTTCCCCGCGCCAGCGGGGATAAACCGGCGGCGCAGCGGCTGCGGCCATCACGCCACGCGTGTTCCCCGCGCCAGCGGGGATAAACCGCCGGGTAAAACCATAGGAAAAATCGGGTATGCGTGTTCCCCGCGCCAGCGGGGATAAACCGTTTCG
Source organism: Citrobacter sp. RHBSTW-00017 (assembly GCF_013797615.1). NCBI lineage: Bacteria > Pseudomonadati > Pseudomonadota > Gammaproteobacteria > Enterobacterales > Enterobacteriaceae > Citrobacter > Citrobacter sp. RHBSTW-00017. Next base: position 1,190,238 of record NZ_CP056899.1, read on the forward strand.
TGGAATTGAGATATAGCGACTGACCGAGTGTTCCCCGCGCCAGCGGGGATAAACCGAACGAGGGGGCAATTGAGCCGGACGTTGACGGGTGTTCCCCGCGCCAGCGGGGATAAACCGATATTGAGGACTCGATATCGATTGCGATGATGGTGTTCCCCGCGCCAGCGGGGATAAACCGTTGCCCGACCAGGCTTTCACTGACGTGCTCAAGTGTTCCCCGCGCCAGCGGGGATAAACCGGCATACGGCAGGATTTACGAAATTACTATCAAGTGTTCCCCGCGCCAGCGGGGATAAACCGGGTATTCTTTGTCTGAGTAACTGCCTTTTCTAAGTGTTCCCCGCGCCAGCGGGGATAAACCGATCCTAAACAACAGCTCGCCTATTTGGCCGTAGTGTTCCCCGCGCCAGCGGGGATAAACCGATATCGCCGCAGCACTCACGCAGTTTGCCACCGTGTTCCCCGCGCCAGCGGGGATAAACCGCAGGGATAGTCAGCAGCGTTCGCGGTCCCGGCGTGTTCCCCGCGCCAGCGGGGATAAACCGGTTTGAATAGTGCATTCATTATTTGCGGGAACGTGTTCCCCGCGCCAGCGGGGATAAACCGAGCGGGGTCGGAGTTACTTTTTGTTTTCGCGTGTGTTCCCCGCGCCAGCGGGGATAAACCGATCGAATATAGACAGTAAGCTAAATTATGCAAGTGTGTTCCCCGCGCCAGCGGGGATAAACCGGTGCGCGGCCCCATTTAGCAGGGCGTTTTGCGGTGTTCCCCGCGCCAGCGGGGATAAACCGCGCATAGCCGAGCTGGAGGCGCGGACGGTGAAGTGTTCCCCGCGCCAGCGGGGATAAACCGTCTCTGGCCGCGTTTAAATACTCAGTCGAGAAGTGTTCCCCGCGCCAGCGGGGATAATCCACTTTGAAAGCAGAAATATTATGGGGCTGGATGGGTTACGAGGATTTTCCCGCTTTTGCCAGTTCTTTTACCAGCGGGAGCATAATGCGTACCACGTCGCGGCTACGGTGCTCTATCCTGCCCGGTAAGGCTTTATCGATATGCTGCTGGTTATCCAGTCGCACATCGTGCCAGCTGTTGCCTGCCGGGAACGAGGCGCTTTTGGCGCGCTGTTGATAGCCATCTTTCTTGCCCAGACTCCAGTTGGTTGCTTCAACGGAGAGCACGGCAATGCCTGCGTTGTCGAAGACCTCTGCGTCGTTACAACATCCAGTACCTTTCGGATAGTTTTTGTTCAGTCCCGGATTGGTGCTGGCTACGATACCGCGGCTGTGCGCGATGGCCAGTGCCCGGTCGCGCGTCAATTTTCGCACCGCTTCCGGGGTTTTCTTACCGCTATTGAAATAGAGCTTATCGCCGACGATCAGGTTATCGAGGTTGATAACCAGCAGCGTATTTTTCTTCTCGGCGGCGCTCATTCGCTTCAGGATGTTCTCCGCGCCCAGTTTGCCTTCTTCCTCGCCGCTGGTGGCGATAAATCGAATGCCGTACTGCGTCGGCACGTCTTTGAGTTTTTCCGCCAGTTCCAGCATCACGCCAAGTCCTGCGGCGTTGTCATCAATACCTTGCAGGGTCAATCCACCCAGATTGGCATCGGAATCGGCGTCGCTCTGCGCGGCGTAGGTGTCGAGGTGCGCCATGATAATAATCTGCTGTGGCGCTTTACCCTCATGTGCGGCAATAACGGTACTTCCCGTGACGTTATGCCAGTTTTTACGGTTATTTTTGGCGGTATAAACATAACGGCTATTAAATGTTCGAATATCACTGCTGTAGCCCATCTGCTGAAATTGCTGACGAATATAATCAGCAGACAACATTTCTGCCGGAGAGCCCGTTACGCGGCCTGGGAAAAACGTTGCGATATATCGAGCCTGGGTATTTGCGATATCTCCAGGTTTGGAAGATGTTGCCTGTGCGGGAAGGATAAAGCACGCGCCGAGCGCCAGGATTGCAAGAAGGGGGCGCGTTGCGGAAAACATAATGAGTCCTTAAATACCAAGCAGAAATTTTTAGCCGCTAGTATGAAACCGTGATCGAGGTAAAACAATTTCATTTGCTCCTAAATGCCCTAAATTCGGTAGCTTAAGCACTTTTTGATATTTGCTTTTCCGGATCGTTATTCCTTTGAGGAACTACTCATTCCAATTCGTAATTTCATTCGCCCTCTTGCCCTCCCTATAGTCAGGTTATCTGAGCATCGTTAGCAAAATAACGGCATTACATAGGAACGGTTATGGATCAAAAACGACTTACCCACCTGCGGCAACTGGAAGCGGAAAGCATCCATATTATTCGTGAGGTGGCCGCCGAGTTTTCGAATCCGGTGATGATGTATTCCATCGGCAAAGATTCCAGCGTAATGCTGCATCTGGCGCGTAAAGCATTTTATCCTGGCACGTTGCCGTTCCCTCTGCTGCACGTTGATACTGGCTGGAAATTCAGCGAGATGTACGAGTTTCGTGACCGCACGGCGAAAGCCTACGGTTGTGAACTGCTGGTGCATAAAAACCCGGAAGGGGTGGCGATGGGCATCAACCCGTTTGTTCACGGTAGCGCCAAGCATACCGATATTATGAAAACCGAAGGGTTGAAGCAGGCGTTGAACAAATACGGTTTCGACGCCGCGTTTGGTGGCGCTCGTCGTGACGAAGAGAAATCGCGTGCCAAGGAGCGCATTTATTCTTTCCGCGATCGTTTTCATCGCTGGGACCCTAAAAATCAGCGTCCGGAACTGTGGCATAACTACAACGGACAGATTAACAAAGGCGAAAGCATTCGCGTATTCCCGCTCTCCAACTGGACTGAACAGGATATCTGGCAGTACATCTGGCTGGAAAATATCGACATCGTGCCGCTGTACCTGGCGGCGGAGCGTCCGGTGCTGGAACGCGACGGCATGCTGATGATGATTGATGACGACAGAATCGATCTGCAACCGGGTGAAGTGATTAAAAAACGCATGGTGCGTTTCCGTACGCTCGGCTGCTGGCCGTTAACAGGCGCGGTGGAGTCGAATGCGCAGACGCTGCCGGAAATCATCGAAGAGATGCTGGTCTCAACCACCAGTGAACGTCAGGGCCGCGTGATTGACCGCGACCAGGCGGGCTCCATGGAGCTGAAGAAACGTCAGGGGTATTTCTAAGGAGCCGCCATGAACACGACACTTGCACAACAAATTGCTAATGAAGGCGGCGTTGAAGCCTGGATGGTCGCCCAGCAACACAAAAGCCTGCTGCGTTTTTTAACCTGCGGTAGCGTGGATGACGGGAAAAGCACCCTGATTGGTCGCCTGCTGCACGACACGCGTCAGATTTATGAAGACCAGCTTTCATCGCTGCACAACGACAGTAAACGCCACGGTACTCAGGGCGAAAAGCTCGATCTGGCGTTATTGGTTGACGGCTTGCAAGCCGAGCGCGAGCAGGGCATCACCATCGACGTGGCTTACCGTTATTTCTCTACCGAGAAGCGTAAATTTATTATTGCGGATACTCCCGGCCATGAGCAGTACACTCGCAACATGGCGACCGGTGCGTCGACCTGCGACCTGGCGATCCTGCTGATCGATGCGCGTAAAGGCGTGCTGGATCAGACCCGTCGTCACAGCTTTATCTCCACGCTACTTGGGATCAAACACCTGGTGGTGGCGATCAACAAAATGGATCTGGTGAACTTTAGCGAAGAGACATTTAACCGCATTCGCGAAGACTATCTTACTTTTGCTGAACAGTTGCCGGGCAACCTGGATATCCGGTTTGTGCCGCTCTCTGCGCTGGAAGGCGACAACGTGGCTTCACAAAGCGCCAGCATGTCGTGGTACAGCGGTCCGACGCTACTGGAAGTACTGGAAACCGTTGAGATCCAACGCATAGTTGATACTCAGCCGATGCGCTTCCCGGTGCAGTATGTGAACCGACCGAATCTGGATTTTCGTGGTTATGCCGGGACGCTGGCCTCCGGTAGTGTGAAGGTAGGGCAACGCGTCAAAGTGCTGCCATCCGGCGTTGAGTCGAGCGTGGCGCGAATCGTAACCTTTGATGGCGATTTACAGGAAGCGCATGCGGGTGAAGCGATCACCCTGGTATTGAAAGATGAGATCGATATCAGCCGGGGTGACCTGCTGCTTGATGCCGGTGAAGCGTTACCTGCGGTACAAAGCGCTGCCGTTGATGTGGTGTGGATGGCGGAACAACCGTTGTCGCCTGGACAGAGCTACGACATCAAAGTCGCCGGTAAGAAGACCCGCGCACGCGTTGATAACGTGCAGTACCAGATTGATATTAATAACCTGACCCAACGTGATGTTGAAGCGTTGCCGCTAAACGGCATTGGTCTGGTTAATCTGACCTTTGATGAGCCGCTGGTGCTGGATACCTATCAGCAGAACCCGGTTACGGGCGGGCTGATTATCATTGACCGCCTGACCAACGTTACCGTCGGCGCGGGGCTGGTACGTGAGCCAATCGTCCAGGAGCACACCGCGGCTTCTCAGTTCAGCGCGTTTGAGCTGGAGCTTAATGCGTTGGTGCGTCGCCATTTCCCGCACTGGGGCGCGCGCGATCTGCTGGGAGGAAAATAATGGCGCTGCATGACGAAAACGTCGTCTGGCATGCCCATCCTGTTACACCGCAACAGCGGGAACAACGCCACGGTCATCGTGGTGTTGTGCTGTGGTTTACCGGGCTGTCTGGTTCCGGTAAATCTACGGTAGCAGGGGCGCTGGAAGAGGCGTTGCACAAGCTGGGAGTGAGTACCTATTTGTTGGATGGCGATAACGTGCGCCACGGCCTGTGCAGCGATCTTGGGTTTAGCGATGCCGATCGTAAGGAGAATATTCGTCGGGTTGGCGAGGTGGCTAACCTGATGGTGGATGCGGGTCTTGTGGTGTTGACCGCCTTTATCTCTCCACATCGCGCCGAACGCAAAATGGTCCGTGAACGCGTTGGTGAAGGGCGTTTTATTGAGGTTTTTGTCGACACGCCGCTGGCAACGTGCGAATTACGCGATCCAAAAGGGCTGTATAAAAAAGCGCGGGCGGGTGAGTTGCGCAATTTCACCGGAATTGATTCGGTATACGAAGCGCCTGAATCGCCAGAGATTCACCTTGATGGTGAACAATTGGTAACAAATTTGGTACCCCAATTATTAGACCTGCTGAGGCAGGAAGATATTATCAGATCCTGAGACACCCGAGCTTGTATGCCCGGTCAGTCACGGTCACAGGATTAGATATGCGTAACAGCCATAACATTACTATTACAGAGTCAGATACCTTCGCCGCCGACGATGAAACCACCTGGTCACTACCGGGTGCCGTGGTCGGTTTTATCGCGTGGCTGTTGGCGCTGGGGATTCCGTTTCTGATTTATGGCCCTAACACACTCTTTTTCTTCATTTATACCTGGCCCTTTTTCCTCGCATTGCTGCCCGTGGCGATTGTCGCGGGTATTGCGCTGCACTCCCTATTGAAGGGGCTGTTGCTGCTGAGCATTACCTGCACCCTACTGGTGGTTGGGGCGATGTTTGGCGCGCTATTTCTGTGGTTGTTGGGTTAGGCAAACGCCTTTTTTTAACAATCGCTGATGTTGTTCACTCTCTGGTCATAATTCAAACCGTAACCAACAATGAGATTATGTTCTCCTTACACGGGGTATACGTAACAACGGGCAAATGTGGTACATTTGCCCGCGTTGTCGCGGCATTCCCGACCGTTGATGTAAAGTTGTCTGCGGAAGTTATGGGATGTTAATGCCGTTTTTCAGGGGGCAGGATGGGTAAACTAACGCTGCTGTTGCTGGCTTTATTGGTCTGGCTGCAGTATTCGCTGTGGTTCGGTAAGAACGGCATACATGACTATAGTCGCGTCAACGATGATGTTGCTGCGCAGCAAGCTACGAACGCGAAACTAAAAGCACGTAACGATCAGCTCTTTGCCGAAATTGACGATCTCAATGGCGGACAAGAGGCTATTGAGGAGCGCGCGCGCAACGAACTCAGCATGACTAAGCCGGGCGAAACCTTTTATCGTCTGGTGCCTGACGCGTCTAAACGCGCTCAGACTGCAGGGCAAAATAATCGATAAACCGTCCAGGGATTTAACATGGCAGCCACTTTATTGGACGTTTGCGCCGTGGTGCCGGCTGCCGGGTTTGGCCGCCGAATGCAAACAGAGTGTCCTAAGCAGTACCTCTCTATTGGCAATAAAACCATTCTTGAACACTCGGTTGATGCGCTGCTGGCTCATCCCCGGGTGACGCGAGTCGTTATCGCTATCAGCCCAGGCGACAGCCGCTTTGCCCAACTTCCACTCGCCGCGCATCCGCAAATTACCGTAGTGGATGGCGGCAACGAGCGTGCCGATTCTGTCCTTGCTGGTTTGCAAGCCGCAGGTGAGGCCAGTTGGGTACTGGTGCATGACGCCGCGCGTCCGTGTCTGCACCAGGATGATTTAGCCCGTTTGCTGGCAATCAGTGAGACCAGCCGCACCGGCGGGATCCTGGCGGCACCAGTACGCGACACGATGAAGCGCGCGGAGCCGGGCCGAACAGACATTGCCCATACGGTCGATCGCACCGATTTATGGCACGCGCTGACGCCGCAGTTTTTCCCTCGCGAGCTGTTGCACGACTGCCTGACCCGTGCGCTCCACGAAGGCGCAACCATTACGGATGAGGCCTCGGCGCTGGAATATTGCGGCTTACACCCTCAGCTCGTTGAAGGACGGGCTGATAATATTAAAGTAACGCGTCCAGAGGATTTGGCGTTGGCCGAATTTTATCTGACCCGGACTACCCACCAGGAGAAGACATAATGCGAATTGGACACGGTTTCGACGTACACGCTTTTGGCGGAGAAGGCCCAATTATCATTGGTGGTGTGCGCATCCCGTATGAAAAAGGATTGCTGGCGCATTCTGATGGCGATGTGGCGTTACACGCGCTAACCGATGCTCTGCTGGGCGCGGCTGCGCTGGGGGATATCGGTAAACTCTTCCCTGACACCGACCCGACCTTTAAAGGTGCCGATAGTCGTGAATTATTGCGTGAAGCCTGGCGGCGTATTCAGGCCAAAGGCTATACGCTTGGTAATGTGGATGTGACAATTATTGCTCAGGCGCCGAAGATGCTGCCGCACATTCCGCAAATGCGCGTGTTTATTGCCGAAGATCTCGGCTGCCATATGGATGATGTTAACGTGAAAGCGACCACCACGGAAAAACTCGGTTTTACCGGACGTGGGGAAGGGATTGCCTGTGAAGCGGTGGCGTTACTCATTAAGGCACCGAAATGACTGTGTTTGACGATCTGACGTATCTCCATGGCAAACCACTGGGCCATGGCGTCCTGAAAGCGAATCCGGAAGACTTTGTTGTCGTCGAAGATTTAGGCTTCGAACCGGATGGCGAAGGCGAGCATGTTTTGGTGCGCATCCTGAAAAACGGTTGTAACACCCGTTTTGTGGCTGACGCGCTGGCGAAATTCCTGAAAATTCACGCGCGTGAAGTGAGCTTTGCCGGGCAGAAAGATAAGCATGCGGTCACGGAACAGTGGCTGTGCGCGCGCGTACCGGGCAATGCAATGCCTGATCTAAGCAAATTTGAGCTCGAAGGCTGTAAAGTTCTGGAGTACGCGCGCCACAAGCGTAAGCTGCGTTTAGGGGCGCTGAAAGGCAACGAATTTACGCTGGTGTTGCGTGAAGTGAGCGAGCGAAATGACGTTGAAGCGCGTTTGCAGGCGATTAGCGAACGCGGCGTACCGAACTATTTTGGCGCTCAGCGTTTTGGTATCGGCGGTAGCAACCTGCAAGGGGCGCTGCGCTGGGCACAAAGCGATGCGCCGGTGCGCGATCGCAATAAACGCAGTTTTTGGTTGTCGGCGGCCCGTAGCGCGTTGTTTAATCAGATAGTCAGTGAACGCTTGAAAAAAACAGACTTTAATCAAGTTGTTGACGGCGATGCGCTACAATTATCCGGACGCGGAAGCTGGTTTGTCGCCACACAGGAAGAACACACTGAATTACAGCGTCGCGTCGATGAGAAAGAATTAATGATCACAGCGGCATTACCGGGCAGCGGTGAGTGGGGAACTCAGCGCGACGCGCTGGCGTTTGAAAAAGCCGCTGTTGCTGATGAAACCGCGCTGCAGTCTCTGTTATTGCGCGAGAAAGTCGACGCGTCGCGTCGCGCTATGTTGCTGTATCCACAACAATTAAGCTGGAACTGGTGGGATGACGTAACCGTCGAGTTACGCTTCTGGCTACCGGCAGGTAGCTTCGCCACCAGTGTTGTAAGGGAACTTATTAACACAATGGGTGATTATGCGTATATTGCTGAGTAACGATGATGGGGTCCACGCACCCGGTATACAAACGCTGGCGAAAGCGCTGCGTGAGTTTGCTGACGTACAGGTGGTTGCCCCGGATCGTAACCGCAGTGGCGCGTCTAACTCGCTGACGCTGGAATCTTCACTTCGCACCTTTACCTATGATAACGGCGATATTTCCGTACAAATGGGTACGCCCACCGACTGCGTCTATCTGGGCGTGAACGCATTAATGCGTCCGCGTCCGGACATTGTCGTTTCTGGTATTAATGCGGGTCCTAATCTGGGTGATGATGTTATCTATTCCGGTACCGTTGCGGCGGCAATGGAAGGTCGTCATCTGGGGTTCCCGGCGCTGGCTGTCTCACTTGATGGCCATAAACACTACGATACTGCTGCCGCAGTAACCTGTCGTATCTTACGGGCGCTGAGTCGTGAACCGCTGCGCACCGGTCGCATTTTGAATATCAACGTGCCGGATTTACCGCTGGATCAGATTAAAGGTATTCGCGTCACGCGCTGCGGCAGTCGCCATCCGGCGGATCAGGTTATTCCACAGCAGGACCCACGCGGTAATACGCTGTACTGGATCGGGCCACCGGGCGAAAAGTGCGACGCCGGGCCGGATACGGATTTTGCCGCCGTCGATGAAGGCTATGTTTCCATCACGCCGCTGCATGTCGATTTAACCGCATACGGCGCGCATGAAGTGGTTTCTGACTGGTTAGACAGCGTGGGAGTCGACACGCAATGGTAAGCAGACGCGTACACACTCTTCTTGAACAATTACGTGCGCAGGGCATCAGAGATGAGCTTGTCCTCGATGCGCTCGCCGCCGTGCCGCGTGAAAAATTCATTGATGAGGCGTTTGAACATAAGGCCTGGGACAATATTGCCCTGCCGATTGGTCAGGGGCAGACGATTTCGCAGCCTTATATGGTTGCGCGAATGACCGAACTGCTTGAGCTAACGCCGCAGTCTCGGGTGCTGGAAATTGGTACTGGCTCTGGCTACCAGACGGCGATTCTGGCGCACCTGGTGCATCATGTGTGCTCCGTTGAGCGCATTAAAGGTTTGCAATGGCAGGCGCGTCGCCGCCTGAAGCAGCTTGATTTACATAATGTTTCGACCCGTCATGGTGATGGATGGCAAGGCTGGCAGGCGCGAGCCCCGTTTGACGCTATCATTGTAACGGCAGCGCCGCCCGAGATCCCAACCGCATTGATGATGCAACTGGATGAGGGCGGCATTCTCGTCTTACCCGTGGGCGATGAGCACCAGTTTCTGAAGCGGGTGCGTCGTCGGGGAGGCGAATTTATTATCGATACCGTGGAGGCCGTACGTTTCGTTCCCTTAGTGAAAGGGGAGCTTGCGTAGATAGCGCTGCTGAATACCTGGAGTTTTCCTGGTTATTCTCGAAAGAGTAAGCGTATTGTGACGGGGCCTTGCACGGTGATTACGTCACTGGTTTTAACCAATTTTCCTGGGGGATAAATGAGCGCGGGAAGCCACAAATTTACCGTTCGCCGCATTGCGGCATTGTCACTGGTTTCACTATGGCTGGCAGGTTGTTCAAACACCTCGAATCCACCAGCGCCGGTCAGCTCGGTTAACGGTAGTGCATCAACGAACACCAGTTCTGGCATGCTGATTACGCCTCCACCCAAAATGGGCTCGACGTCGACAGTACAGCAGACGCCACAGATCCAGTCGGTGCAGCAACCAACCACACAGCCAACGCAAATCCAGCCTGTTGCTCAACAGCCTGTGCAGATGGAAAACGGTCGTATTGTATACAATCGTAAGTATGGGAATATTCCGAAAGGTAGCTACACGGGCGGCAGTACCTATACTGTTAAGAAAGGCGATACCCTTTTCTATATTGCCTGGATAACCGGGAACGATTTCCGTGACCTCGCACAACGCAATAACGTTCCGGCCCCGTATGGCCTGAATGTCGGTCAAACTCTGCAAGTGGGCAACGCGTCTGGTGCACCGATTACCGGTGGCAATGCCATCACCCAGGCGGATGCAGCACAGCAAGGAGTTGTGACCAACCCTGCACAAAATTCCACCGTTGCTGTTGCTTCGAAACCAACAATTACGTATTCTGAGGATTCAGGTGAACAAAGTGCTAACAAAATGTTGCCGAACAACAAGCCTGCTGGGACTGTGGTCACAGCGCCTGTAACGGCTCCAGCAGTTAGCACAACCGAATCAACTGCAAGCTCAACGTCGACTAGCTCGCCAATCTCTACCTGGCGCTGGCCGACTGACGGCAAAGTGATCGAAAACTTTGCGGCTACCGAAGGTGGCAATAAAGGGATCGACATTGCAGGCAGCAAAGGACAGGCTATTGTCGCGACCGCAGATGGACGCGTCGTCTATGCCGGTAATGCGCTGCGTGGTTACGGTAATCTTATTATCATCAAACATAACGATGATTACCTGAGCGCCTACGCCCATAACGATACAATGCTGGTCCGGGAACAACAAGAAATCAAGGCGGGGCAGAAAATAGCTACCATGGGTAGCACCGGAACCAGTTCAACACGCTTGCATTTTGAAATTCGTTACAAGGGGAAATCCGTAAACCCGCTGCGCTATTTACCGCAGCGATAATTAGGCGGAACCAGGCTTTCACGTGCTAGTTCCGTTAGGGATCACGGGTAGGAGCCACCTTTATGAGTCAGAATACGCTGAAAGTTCATGATTTAAATGAAGATGCGGAATTTGATGAGAACGGAGTAGAGGCTTTTGATGAAAAAGCCTTGAGTGAAGAGGAACCCAGTGATAACGACCTGGCTGAAGAAGAGCTGTTATCGCAGGGGGCCACACAGCGTGTGTTGGACGCGACTCAGCTTTACCTTGGTGAGATTGGTTATTCACCACTGTTAACAGCCGAAGAAGAAGTTTATTTTGCGCGTCGCGCACTGCGTGGAGATGTCGCATCTCGCCGTCGCATGATTGAAAGTAACCTGCGTCTGGTGGTGAAAATTGCTCGTCGTTATGGCAATCGTGGTCTGGCATTGCTGGACCTGATTGAAGAGGGCAATTTAGGGCTTATCCGTGCCGTCGAGAAGTTTGACCCGGAACGTGGGTTCCGCTTCTCAACATACGCAACCTGGTGGATCCGCCAGACGATCGAACGGGCGATTATGAACCAAACCCGTACGATCCGACTGCCGATTCACATTGTAAAAGAGCTGAACGTCTATCTGCGTACCGCGCGTGAGTTGTCGCATAAACTGGACCACGAACCGAGTGCAGAAGAGATTGCTGAACAACTGGATAAACCGGTTGATGACGTCAGCCGTATGCTCCGACTCAACGAGCGTATTACCTCGGTAGACACCCCGCTGGGTGGCGATTCCGAAAAAGCGTTGCTGGATATTCTGGCCGATGAAAAGGAAAACGGTCCGGAAGACACCACGCAAGACGATGATATGAAACAGAGCATCGTCAAATGGCTGTTCGAACTGAACGCCAAGCAGCGTGAAGTGCTGGCACGTCGTTTTGGTCTGCTGGGGTACGAAGCTGCGACACTGGAAGATGTGGGCCGTGAAATTGGTCTCACTCGTGAACGTGTTCGCCAGATTCAGGTTGAAGGTCTGCGTCGTCTGCGTGAAATTCTGCAGACTCAGGGACTGAATATCGAAGCGCTTTTCCGCGAGTAAGCACAAGTTCTATCAAGAAAGGCCAGTCTCATTGAGACTGGCCTTTTTCTTTAGGGCTAACGCTATCGGGCTCTTTTTACTACACCAGACTTTTCAACCGGTAGATCCACTCCAGCGCCTGGCGAGGCGTTAGCGAATCCGGGTCGAGGTTTTCCAGCGCATCAACGGCGGGTGACGTTTCTTCCGGTACTGACAGCAGCGACATCTGCGTGCCGTCGACCTGGGTTGCGGCAACATTTGGCGCGATGCTTTCCAGTTCGCGCAGTTTTTGCCGCGCGCGTTTGATCACCTCTTTCGGTACGCCAGCCAGGGCAGCGACTGCCAGACCATAGCTCTTGCTCGCCGCGCCATCCTGCACGCTGTGCATGAAGGCGATGGTATCGCCGTGCTCTAACGCATCCAGATGCACATTAGCGACGCCCTCCATCTTCTCCGGTAACTGCGTCAGTTCGAAGTAGTGGGTCGCAAATAAAGTTAATGCTTTGATTTTATTCGCCAGATTTTCTGCGCATGCCCATGCCAGCGACAGGCCGTCGTAGGTGGAGGTGCCGCGTCCAATCTCATCCATCAGCACCAGACTGTTCTCGGTGGCGTTATGCAGAATGTTGGCGGTTTCGGTCATTTCTACCATGAAGGTGGAACGACCCGATGCCAGATCATCCGCCGCGCCCACGCGGGTAAAGATACGATCGATAGGCCCGATCTCGACTTTCTGTGCCGGAACGTAGCTGCCGATATAGGCCAGTAGCGCAATCAACGCAGTCTGGCGCATATAGGTACTTTTACCCCCCATGTTTGGGCCGGTGATGATCAGCATCCGTCGCTGAGGCGAGAGGTTAAGCGGGTTGGCGATAAACGGCTCGGTCAGCACCTGTTCAACCACCGGATGGCGTCCCTCGGTAATACGAATACCGGGTTTATCGGTGAAGATCGGACAGGTGTAATTCAGGGTATAAGCACGCTCCGCGAGGTTGACCAGCACGTCCAACTCCGCCAGCGCGCTGGCGCTCTGTTGCAAATCAGCCAGGTGTGGCAGCAGCATGTCGAACAGTTCGTCATACAGCTGTTTTTCCAGCGCCAGCGCTTTGCCTTTTGAGGTCAGAACTTTGTCTTCGTACTCTTTCAGTTCCGGAATAATGTAGCGTTCGGCGTTTTTCAATGTCTGGCGGCGTACGTAGTTAATTGGCGCCAGATGACTTTGCCCACGGCTGATCTGAATGTAGTAGCCGTGCACGGCGTTAAATCCTACTTTCAGCGTGTCCAGACCGGTGCGTTCGCGTTCGCGGATTTCCAGTCTGTCGAGGTAGTCCGTGGCGCCATCAGCCAGCGCTCGCCACTCATCAAGCTCTTCATTGTAGCCTGGGGCAATGACGCCGCCGTCACGTACGAGCACTGGCGGAGCTTCCACGACGGCACGTTCCAACAGTTCACGCAGCTCAGTAAACTCACCCATTTTCTCGCGCAGCATCTGCACAGGGGCACTGTCTACGTTTTCCAGTTGTGCGCGCAGTTCGGGTAATTGCTGGAAGGCATGACGCATACGGGCCAGATCGCGCGGGCGCGCAGTACGCAGGGCCAGACGCGCCAGAATACGTTCCAGATCGCCTACCTGACGCAGCACGGGTTGTAATTCGCTGGTGGTATCCTGCAGCGCGCCGATGGTCTGTTGGCGCTCGATGAGGATTTTGGTGTCGCGGACCGGCATATGCAGCCAGCGCTTGAGCATACGGCTACCCATCGGTGTCACGGTGCAGTCGAGTACTGAAGCCAGCGTGTTTTCCACCCCGCCCGCCAGGTTCTGGGTGATTTCCAGATTGCGGCGTGTGGCGGCGTCCATGATGATGCTGTCCTGCTGACGCTCCATGGTGATGGAACGAATATGCGGCAGCGAGGTGCGTTGGGTATCTTTTACGTATTGCAGCAGACAGCCGGCAGCGCATAATCCGCGTGGGGCGTTTTCCACGCCAAAGCCAATCAGATCCCGCGTGCCGAACTGCAGATTTAACTGCTGACGGGCGGTATCAATTTCAAATTCCCACAGCGGACGACGACGCAGGCCGCGACGTCCCTCTATCAGCGAGGTTTCGGCAAAATCCTCGGCATACAGCAATTCAGCGGGGTTGGTGCGCTGCAATTCCGCGGCCATGGTTTCGCGGTCAGCGGGTTCACTGACACGAAAACGCCCGGAGCTGATATCCAGCGTAGCGTAGCCGTACCCTTTACTGTCTTGCCAGATGGCGGCCAGCAGGTTGTCCTGGCGTTCCTGCAACAACGCTTCATCACTGATGGTGCCTGGCGTGACAATACGTACCACTTTGCGCTCAACCGGGCCTTTGCTGGTTGCCGGATCGCCAATCTGTTCACAAATAGCAACGGACTCACCCTGATTGACCAGCTTGGCGAGGTAGTTTTCTACCGCATGATGAGGAATGCCTGCCATCGGGATTGGCTCGCCCGCAGATGCGCCGCGTTTGGTCAGGGAGATATCAAGCAGCTGAGACGCGCGTTTCGCATCGTCATAAAACAGTTCGTAAAAGTCGCCCATGCGGTAAAACAGCAGTATTTCCGGGTGCTGAGCCTTCAGCTTGAGATACTGCTGCATCATCGGCGTGTGGTTCGTGAAGTCCGTATCAAGTGACTCTTTCATATCGTTTTTGCTCTTTTTAATCTTTTGGGTACCTGGGTCGTCTCATGCGAGCCCCTGGAAACTCACATAAACCCACAAATTTGTCATTCGAAAGCCGCCTGAAGGGCAGTAACGACGAGCTTTGGCTCGGTCAGAATGGCCTATCTTATCACCGACAACGACTGAGATTCATCCGTAGGTTTTACCGCCAGAACGCTTATTGATTATTCATTTTCCGGCAACGCATAATTCTGGCAGTACAGATAGGGGATCCCCTCTTTGGTAATCAAATACGTCTCTCTATTCAGCGCAAAAAAATCGACGTTGGATACGCTGGTGTTGGTCAGGAAGAAGTCGGGGAGGAGTTCCTGAATGAGACTGGCGGGTGCTGTTTCGCGATTGGAGATTTGGATTTTCTGCGAAATCCAAACCGGGCTTGAGCCGTAGCTGGATTGCGTAAAAAGTACCATGCGTTGCACGGTCTGCTCATTATTTTCGGCATCTTTGATAATGCCATCAATATTCACAATACCTTTGCTGCCGCCGGTTTTGATATCAATGATCCCTCGGAATGAGCTTGTATTGCGTACAATCTCGATGGCAGACCGACAGGTCAGATTATGTAACTGACCATTGTTTTTACTGTACCGGTAGACGGCGGTAACAATTAGCGCAGCAAAACAAAGCAACAGGATAATACCTGTCTGGATGCGGGGCGTTCGGGAATAAAAATTCATTAGCTATCATACCGTGGGTAGGTAATGACTCCAACTTACTGATAGTGTTTTATGTTCAGATAATGCCCGATGACTTTGTCATGCAGCTCCACCGATTTTGAGAACGACAGTGACTTCCTGCCCAGCCTTGCCAGATGCTGCCTCAGATTCAGGTTATGCCGCTCAATGCGCTGCGTATATCGCTTGCTGATAACGTGCAGTTCTCCCTTCAGGCGTGATTCATAAAGCGGCCAGCCATCCGTCATCCATACCACGACCTCAAAGGCCGACAGCAGGCCAAGAAGACGCTCCAGCGTGGCCAACGTGCGTTCACCGAATACGTGCGCCACAACCGTCCTCCGTATCCTGTCATACGCGTAAAACAACCAGCGCTGGCGTGATTTAGCGCCGACGTAACCCCACTGTTCGTCCATTTCCGCGCAAACAATGACGTCACTGCCCGGTTGTATGCGTGAGTTTACCGACTGCGGCCTGAGTTTTTTAAGTGTCGTAAAATCGTGTTGAGGCCAACGCCCATAATGCGTGCACTGGCGCGACATCCGACGCCATTCATGGCCATATCAATAATTTTCTGGTGTGTACCGGGCTGAGAGGCGGTGTAAGTGAACTGTAGCTGCCATGTTTTACGGCAGTGAGAGCAGAGATAGCGCTGATGTCCGGCAGTGCTTTTACCGTTACGCACCACGCCTTCAGTAGCTGAACAGGAGGGACAGCTGATAGAAACAGAAGCCACTGGAGCACCTCAAAAACACCATCATACACTAAATCAGTAAGTTGGCACCATTACCCCGTGGGTAATAAACCGACTGACAGGCGTTTTCCTGCCTGTTTTTCATCGGTGAGCGACATACAAGCACGGATAATTTTTTGGATTCAGGGTAGGTGGTGATATAGATAAATTTATGGCTCTGACACAGCCCAGGATTTTTGTTGATAAATGCCGTATGTCGGGAGAAGTTACTGGCATCATTATTAAAATAGTACTGACAGTCAGTGGGGGCGTTGTCTGCGGTGATATAGCCGGAGAAATAGTTATCACTGGTTTGCCACGGATACATTATAAGCACACAAATTATCAGGGTAATAGCAAGTATTACCATTTCAGCAGTGGTGATCAAAGGTTGGCGCGCTGTGTCATCTGACAGTTCTTCGATGGCGACATCCGGCACTAAGGGTTCTGCTGTAAAAGATACGCTCTCCTCCGGAGTTTCAATCACCTGAATATTGAACTCTTCCTGGATGATCAGCCCTTTGCGGGGGATCGTGGTGATAAGCGGTTGCTCCAGTTCCAGCTGCAGCAAACTTTTGCGCAAAGAGAGAATGCTTTGATAAAAGGCGTTGAAGCTCACCTGGCGGTGATTTTTACCCCAGCCGAATTCCAGTAGTTCGTTTTGGGAAACCACTTGCCCACGATGTTGAATAAGTAATAAAAGACATAATGACGCCGAGTGTTTGAGTTTTATCCGCTGATTGGGTTGATCTATCCGCGCCAGCGATTGTGTAGCTGGCGTAAATATTATTATTTTTTCAATCAGATAACTGACATTGCCAGTCTCAGACATGATGTTTCTACTCTTGCTGGTGCGCCAGGCGGTTGGCGAGTCATGATACCACTTAGCCCATAAAGACCACCAGTATGGACCCGACCCTGCAGCGAGAACCGCGAAGTGTTTCAATTTCGTATCATAATATAACAACAAGGATAACTTTTTAATGAAAATAAACCATATATAAATCAATGCATTGTGTCTTTTTGGCTACGTTGCAAAGAACAGAAAGATGAAATAACAACGACAAAGATGATTGCCATTAATTCTTTATGGACAGCGTCATATACTGCCTGGCGCCACCACGCGAAAACAGCATGAGTCTGAACGCGTCAACGGCACCAGGGAATGCCGGTGGTAGATGTAGATGGGAATAAATGTCAGCTTGTTGGTGAGCTGACATTTATTTTTCGTGTTGAGTAAAAATCCACCCTCGTTTTGACAAAGCCATAATTTGCGGTAGAGAGTCCCATGTTCCAGAAAGATATTGAAAATGCTGTAGTGCTTGTTGGTGATGAAATGAAAAAGTCAGATAATGCCTGGCTGTCCTTACGCAAAAAACGCCAGCGTATTGATCTGAAGAGTGATGGAAATATCTTGTTTCTGGAGAAAGGGGCCGTCTCTGTTCATCGTGTGGAAAATGATTTGGTGATGGTATGTAATGGCTCAATAGTAATGTCCGCCTGTGGCTCAATTCAGATGTCCGCGCTATGGTAAGCTTCACTGGTCCGTTTAAACTACCGGGAGGCATATCATGAGCGCAGAAAGCTCAGGAGTGTTTACTTTGAAAGAGATCAACCGGATCAAGATTATACAGGACGTCATTGAACGTCGCATCACAACGCGCCGTGCGGCCGAGCACCTCGGTATCAGCGACAGGCAATGCCGCAGACTTCTTGCCCGTTACCGTGAAGGCGGACCGCTTGGTATGGCCAGCAGACGATGTGGCATGCGTGGTAACCGCCAGTTGCCACCCGGGCTCGCAGATCAGGCTCTGGAACTGATCAAGACGCGTTATGCTGATTTCGGTCCGACTCTGGCGCGTGAAAAGCTCGAAGAACTCCACGGACTGTTTCTTGGCAAAGAAACTGTCCGGCGCATCATGGTGCGGGCTGGCTTATGGGTTCCCCGTAAACAACGTGCCGCAAGGATCCCTCAACCACGGTACCGGCGTCCGTGTACTGGTGAGCTGATACAAATAGATGGCTGTGATCACGACTGGTTTGAAGGCCGTGGCCCGGCCTGCACCGCGCTGGTCTATGTTGATGATGCAACCAGCAAACTGATGGAACTGTTGTTTGTTAAATCGGAGTCCACGTTTTCTTACTTCGAAGCCACGCGGCGCTATATCGATAAGCATGGTAAACCGCTGGCACTGTACAGCGATAAAGCCGGTGTTTTTCGTGTTAACAATAAACACGCCACAGGCGGAGACGGGCATACTCAGTTTGGGCGAGCCATGCATGAACTGAACATCCAGACTATCTGTGCAGAAACCAGTCCCGCCAAAGGGCGTGTAGAACGAGCTCACCTCACTTTACAGGATCGTCTGGTCAAAGAGCTGCGGTTACAGGGCATTTGTTCAATGGAGGCTGCAAATGACTTCGCTGAGGCCTATATGGCTGACTATAACCGCCGTTTTGGCAAAGTACCGCGACATGATTTTGACGTACACCGTGCTGTAGAACATGATGAGGACCTGGGGCTTATTTTCACTGTTCGTGAAAAACGTAAAGTCTCAAAATCGTTGACGATACAATATGATAAAATGTTGTACCTGATTGAAGACAGCGAACTGAGTCGCCGTGCAATAGGTAAATATATCGATGTGTATCACTATCCTGATGGCAGAAAAGAGCTGCGCCTGAACGGTACGCTACTTCCCTACTCTACCTACGACCGACTGTCAGAAATCGACCAGGGCGCGATTGTCGATAACAAGCGTCTTGGCCGAACCCTGGAGTTTATCAGTCTGGTGCAGAGCAAGCGGGATAACACGCGCTCTCAGTCAATTCCCGCTGGAGATGGCCCTTCCCGACGACGGCCAAAGCAGGAAGGGAAGAAATCCCAGCGCTCACTGGATAATGATGACATGCTCGAAGCACTCAAACAGCTTCAGTCACGTTCAGAGGACATTTTTGGTAAAAGAGCCCGCTGATGGTACTCACTGGCCGGACAGTGGTTGCTCACCAGTTGATATTGTCCGGCCAGACCCATGATGTATTATTCATTTCGTTCAGCATCTTTATGTCCTGCTTTTCACGGGCATACTTACCCCATAATGAATGAAAAGAACGAACAATACTGATTAACTGCTTTTTTCTTTGCTCCGGAGATAGGCTGATAAAATAGCAGCACCTGCTGTCAATATTATCCTCAATGAAATTAAAATCAGAGTCTGATGCATATTTTACTGTTAGCATAATATCATTCGACGTTGTTCTCTCAGACTCTGTTAATGCTGATTCTATCAGGTATTCAAAGGCATACATGACAGACAGCTGGTTTTTGTCTGTCTGAATATAACCCATTGAGTTTCTGAGTATTGAGGACTGTACCAGGACCAGAGGCCATAAAAGCTCAACACCATAAAGCTTATATGTATCATGTTGATCATACTGATGTTGCTCAACACGACGATTACCTTCCCGTGCTTTACGAATATCATAGGCAAGGGATAACATAAATCCGTCTTTAACTTTAATCAGTGGGCTTTCATCCACGATGTAATGAATGAGTTCATGTAATTCATTCAGGGCTTCTGAATCTCCCCACAGTATAAAACCTGCATTGTTCGGCGTTAACTCGTATCGAAGCATGGGCTCAATCATCCTGTTGTTTCAGTCGGAGGAAAGTCTATCAGTAAAGAGAATGAGAGATCAAAGTGGTCATTTTAATTGAGCTGGATAACGGACATTTCAATTGAGCCTTGACATGGTAAGTATATCTGCACCGGCCATCCTCGGCTTGCCACAAATGCGTACGGAAGTTGCCGGACACTATTTACGTTGTGATACCGATTGTGAAATGTGGGCGATGAGTGCACCCAATGCCGAACTTTTGTTCACTGCGAAGAATCTTTGGAAACATGCATTTGATATTTTAACGCTACATCTGCAACGCTATTTTCAACGAGAAAAATTGCAATCGCATCGTACTATCCGTGAATTGATTATTGAACACCTGAAATATATTTGGTCGATGGAGCCTGAGATGCGTGAAAACACATCTGTGTATACATTCATTCTCGCTCGAAATCATATCTCACGCAGTGCTATCCACAAAGTATTGCAGGAGTTAGTGAGTGACGGAAAAATAATTATGAAGCGAGGGAAACTCTCTTTTTTTGTATGTTAAAGTTAACATTAAAAGCATCTGACGTGTTTTTTTGCACTCAGCTGGAATGATAATGAAAAAACTGGGTTTGTGATTTTTGTTGATTATCAGTATGTTGGTTTTTGTCTTTTTCTTCACCGCTGATGCCAGCTACGCGGAATGTCCATTTTTATCTATAAATTAGTATTTATTTATTAATTTGATATGAATATGATGTTCCCTCCAATAATAACAAAAGTCATATCGCCAATGACCAACGGCAGGCCGGAAAACCTTGAGGCACAGCATAGCCGACTGTTTGGCAACCCTACTACCGATACAACGGATGTTCGCGCTGCACTGCAAAACGCGTTGGATCACAATACCTTTGTCCTGCTGGCCCAGCCTATCGTCAGTACTCGTGGTGATGAATCCTATCATGAGATATTGATCCGCATGCTCAATGAGCACGGGGAATTTCTTTCCCCTGACCATTTTCTGTCGGTTGCACGCGACACAGGGTTAGCACCCGATATCGATCTTTGGGTTATTGAGAACACCCTGAAGTACATGCGCTACCATCCGCTGAGTTGTTTTTCCATTAACCTGGCGCCAGTGACGCTATGTCGTTCAGGTATCGTTGCAAAGATAACTGCGTTGTTGCAGGAATATGTGGTGATACCGCAACGGATTATTTTTGAGATAACCGAGGCTGATACCCTGTCAGATAAAGAACACACGGCAGATACACTACGCTTACTACGTCAATTGGGATGCCGAATCGCGATTGATGACTTCGGTGCCGGGTTTGCAAGCTATGAACGCCTGATGAACATTGAAGCAGATATTTTGAAGATTGATGGGTCTTTCGTTCGTGGGATTATAAAATGTGAGGTTAGTCGCTATATCATCGAATCTTTCTGCCGGGTTGCGGCAATGAAAGGTATGCAGGTTGTCGCCGAGTTTGTTGAAAGTGCCGAAATCCAGATGCACCTGGAACACATGAATGTCGGGTGGTTACAGGGATACCACATTGGCAAGCCAAAACCGTTGTTCACGTTAGAGTAATCTATAATCCGTTTATTTAAACGTATTATCACGATGCTGTAATCTGCCGATAATATAACCTCCTGGCGGAGGCTATATTAATATCAAGAACATTAGCTGACCAATAATTTACGGATCCTGCAGCTGAAGCTGATTCTCTAAACGCCGATCTCGCAGGGTTGCATAAATAAAGGTAATCACAAACAGCAGGGAAAATAGTACGACGATGGTGGGAGCCGGCGCGCTGTCGATGAAAAATGACAGGTACACGCCCATAAATGAGGTAATGACCGACATCGCCACCGCAAGCCATAAGGCGTGGGAAAATTTCCGCGTCATTAAAATCGCGATGGCGCCAGGTGCAATCAGTAATGAAATTGACAAAATAATCCCTACCGATTTTAGCGTGGCGACAATCGTCAGGGCGATCATGCACAATAGGCCGTAATGCAGCAGTGCGGTGTTAAGCCCACTGGCCTTTGCCTGATGTGGGTCGAACGCATGCAGCAGCAAATCTTTCCATTTAAGTCCGATGATAAGCGCGATCCCCAGAGTAATAACCGCGGTTTGCATGATATCGCTTAACGATACGCCCAGCATGTCGCCGAACAGAATATGATCGAGATGGACTTCTGACTGGATAGAGACGTACAGCACCAGACCCGCACCAAACATCCCGGAGAAAATAATACCCATGATGGTGTCGCGTTTGATGCGGCTGTTATCGTCGAGGTATCCGGTCGCCACCGCGCAGAACAGACCGGCGATAAACGCGCCAATTGCCAGCGGGATGCCCGCAATCCACGCCAGGACAATCCCTGGGAAAACCGCATGACTCATGGCATCGCCCATAAGCGCCCAGCCTTTGAGTACTAAAAATACCGACAGCAGCGCGCAGGGCACAGCGACGATGGTAGAGATGACCAGCGCATTAACCATAAAGCTAAACTGAAAAGGTTCCAGCAGCGTTGTTAAGATCATACTTGCTCCTTGTTCACCAGACGGGCGCGGCGGCGATTTGCCAGCAGACCGTGTTTTGGTGCGAAGACAAATGCCAGCAGGAACAGCAGCGTTTGCAGAACGACGATAATTCCGCCGGTTGCACCGTCCAGCCAGTAGCTTAGCCAGGCGCCGAAAAAGCTGGTCAGGCTGCCGAGCGCCACGGCGATGGTGAGCAGGCGAGGAAAACGATCGGTCAGCAGCCAGGCCGTCGCACCGGGCGTAACCACCAGGCAAATCACCAGAAAGGCGCCGACGGTTTGCAGTGCGGCGATCGTGGAAACGGAGAGCAACGTAAAAAACAACAGCTTCAGCCGACCCGGATTCAGACCGATAGACCGCGCGTGGTTTTCATCAAAAAAGACCACCATCAGATCTTTCCACTTCAAAAACAAAATGGTCAGCGAAACCACGCCGATGATCGCCAGTTGCAGAATATCTTCCGGCGCAATCGCCAGGATGTTACCCAGAATAATGGTCTGAATGTTCACCGACATCGGATTAAGCGACACCATAAATAGCCCGATACCGAAAAAGGACGAAAAAATCAGCCCGATAATGGCATCTTCCTTCAGGCGTGAACGCTGATTGAGAATCAGCATGCTGCCCGCCGCCAGTCCACCGGAAAGAAATGCGCCCAGCGCGAAGGGAAGCCCTAACATATAGGCTCCGGCCACGCCTGGAACGATCGAGTGCGACAGCGCATCGCCAATCAGCGACCAGCCTTTGAGCATCAGATAGCAGGAGAGAAATGCGCACAGGCCGCCGACCATCGCCGAAACCCACATGGCGTTGAGCATGTACTGGTAGCCAAACGGCTCCGTCAGCCAGTTCATGATTACTCCCCCTCGCTTGCCGCGCGTCGCGAAATAAACGGACGTTCATCATCGGTAATCACGTGTTGTTCACCGCCGCTCAGCGCGACGTGACGCAGAACGCCGCTGAATGCCAGCTCGAGATTCTCGTGGGTAAAGGTGGTTTCGGTTGGTCCACTTGCCAGCACCGTGCCCTTAATCATCACCGTGTAATCGCAAAATTCGGTGACGGATCCCAGATTATGGGTAGAGACCAGCATAGTCCGGCCTTCATCACGCAGTTCACGCAGCAGATCGATGATCCGGGCCTCGGTTTTCACATCCACGCCGGTGAAGGGTTCATCCAGTAAAATAACCTGCCCGTCCTGTGCGATGGCTCTTGCCAGAAAAACGCGTTTTTTCTGCCCGCCGGACAGTTCACCTATCTGGCGATGGCGATAGTCCAGCATATCTACCCGCGCCAGCGCCGCATCCACGCAGTCGTGGTCGATCTGTTTTGGTCGACGCAGCCACCCCATATGGCCAAAGCGGCCCATCATCACAACATCTTCCACCAGTACCGGAAACGACCAGTCCACCTCTTCTGACTGGGGGACATAGGCGATCAGATTCTGTTTGAGCGCCTTATTAACCGGTTGTTGCAGAATAGATATTTTCCCTTTCGCCAACCGGACAAAACCCATCAGCGCTTTAAAAAGCGTTGATTTTCCCGAACCGTTTACGCCGACCAGAGCGGCAATTGAGCCGCCCGGAACCTGAAAAGTGGCATCCCGC
The DNA here is from genome assembly GCF_013797615.1 of Citrobacter sp. RHBSTW-00017. NCBI lineage: Bacteria > Pseudomonadati > Pseudomonadota > Gammaproteobacteria > Enterobacterales > Enterobacteriaceae > Citrobacter > Citrobacter sp. RHBSTW-00017. The sequence continues at coordinate 1,214,111 of NZ_CP056899.1, forward strand.
AGCGCGGTGTGGCCGTTGCGATACGTCACCGTAACCTGATTCACGGTAATCGCAGATTGACTCATTTTTGGCTCCTTAACCCGTCGTTGATGCCGCTGACGATGGTTTCTGTCGTCACGCGCAGTAAATCCAGATAGGTCGGTACCGGACCATCGGCAGCGCTGAGCGAATCGACATACAGCACGCCGCCGTAATACGCGCCAGACTCGCGGGCGACCTGACGCGCAGGTTTGTCGGACACGGTGCTTTCGCTAAATACGGTAGGGATTTGATGTTTTCTGATCGCATCGATCACTTTGCGTACCTGCTTGGGCGTGCCTTGCTGATCGGCATTGATCGGCCATAGATACAGCTCTTTCAGGCCGTTATCACGCGCGAGGTAAGAGAATGCGCCTTCGCTGGTGACCAGCCAGCGTTTATCAGCAGGGAGCTTCGCCAGTTCTGCATGCAGTGGCGCCAGAGTCTGCTGGATTTTCGCTTTATAATTCTCCGCATTTTTCTGGTAGGTTGCGGCATGGTCGGGATCGTATTTCATCAGCGCATCGCGAATGTTATCCACGTAGATAAGCGCGTTCTCCGCTGACATCCAGGCATGCGGATTCGGTTTGCCGTTGTATGGCCCTTCGCTGATACCCATTGGCTGCACGCCATTTGAGACCATGACCTCCGGTACGCCGGACAAATTTTGATAGAAGCGGGCAAACCATAGTTCGAGGTTAAGGCCGTTGGAGAGAATAAGCTGTGCGCCTTGTGCCCGTTTAATATCCCCCGGTGTGGGTTGATATTCGTGAATTTCTGCCCCGGGTTTGGTGATGGAACTGACGTCCGCCGCGTCACCTGCCACATTGCTTGCCATATCGGCAATCACCGTAAAGGTGGTTATCACTTTGAACTTTTCTTTCGCCCAGGCAGGTGACAGCGTAAGCGCCGTTAACACGCTGGCAAGGAGAAATGACTTCAGATGGGGCAGATGCGGCATAGTATCCCTCACAACAAAGTGGTTAATTTATCATCGAATATAGCCTTTGCTATGTTATATAGCACACGGCATAAACAAATGAAAATAATTCTTATTTGCGTAGGGTGCTAAGGAATGTATCACCCCCAGGCAATAGTCCTGCGCTTAGTTAAGGTGTATTATTTATGCAACTTAATTATGGAGGCATCATGTCCGGCAAACGTATTGCACGTGAGAAAATGACGATCCAGAGAATGATCTCGCTGTATGAGAGCCAGTGTCCGCAGGCTTCAGATGAACCGGGGCATTACGATGCGTTGTTTGCCTATGCGCAAAAGCGCCTGGATAAGTGCGTATTTGGTGAGGAAAAACCGGCCTGCAAACAGTGTCCGGTGCACTGTTACCAGCCCGCTAAACGCGAAGAGATGAAGCAAATTATGCGTTGGGCTGGACCCAGAATGCTCTGGCGTCATCCGATCCTGACCGTGCGTCATCTGATTGATGACAAACGTCCGGTGCCGGAGTTACCCGAGAAATACCAGCGGAAGAAGTGATTTAGCAATTCTATGCCGGATGGCGGCTGCGCCTTATCCGGCCGACAAAGACAAACGCACCAGTGGCGTAGGCCCGATAAGCGTAGCGCTATCGGGCAATAATCCGTTAAACCAGTGCGTCCTTATCAATGCCCAGGCGCTTCATGCGCGAGAGTAACGTTGTGCGTTTCAACCCCAGTCTTTGTGCCGCGCCTTTAGGACCGGCGACGACGCCATTGGTTTCTTTCAGAACGCGCATTATCAACTGGTATTCATCTTCGCCATCCTGCGCGACTTCGGTCGCCACCGGCGGCGTAGACGGCGCCATAGCGATTACATCCGGCAGGGACAGTTGCAGCACGTTGCCCCGGGTGAGCAGAACCGCGCGTTCTACGACGTTTTCCAGCTCGCGCACGTTACCCGGCCATTCCATGTTGCTCAGCGTACGCAGGGCTTCGGCGGGAATGCTGTCGATATTGCGCCCCATCCGGCGGGCAATTTTGAAGGTGAAGGCTTTCACCAGCAGCGGAATATCTTCCGGGCGCTCGCGCAGCGGCGGCAGATGGATCGGGAAGACGTTCAGTCGATAGTAGAGATCGTTACGAAACTCGCGATCGGCGACCATCTTTTTCAGATCGCGGTTAGTGGCAGCGATCAAGCGAACGTCGGTCTGGATCAGCTTATTGCTGCCCAGACGTTCAAACTCCTGCTCCTGCAGAACGCGCAGCAGCTTGGGCTGAAGCTCCAGCGGCATGTCGCCAACTTCATCGAGAAATAACGAACTTTTGTCCGCCAGTTCAAAGCGTCCAATCCGCTGCGTGCTGGCCCCGGTAAATGCGCCACGCTCATGGCCAAACAGATCGCTTTCCAGCAATCCGGCAGGCATTGCCGCGCAGTTCATTTTCACCATCCGACGGGCGTTACGTCCGCTCAGGTTGTGAATTGCTCGTGCAATCAGCTCCTTACCCGTCCCGGTTTCACCAAGAATCAGGACAGTGCTGTCGCTTTGCGCCACCATTTCGACCTGTTTGAGTACGCTGTACATCGCTTCGCTGCGGCCAATGATTTCTCCGAACTCACTTTCCACGTTGTTGAGTTGTTCAGTCAGCGCCAGGTTTTCATCGACCAGCCGCTCCTTCAGGCGGTGGATCTCCTGGTAGGCGAGGGCGTTATCCACGGCGATCGCCACGCGTTCTGCGATTTGGCGCAGCAGTTTGAGATTGGCGGTGGTGAATACTTTCTCTTCACATTGCGCCAGCTTAAGTACGCCGAGCATATTATTGCCGGACATCAGCGGCAGCAGGCACAGAGTCTGTAGCTGGTTGCCCCAGGTTTCGAACAACATTCTTTCGTAAGGGGCCAGGGTATCGCGTTCGCTCAGGTTAATCAGCAGCATCTCTTTACTTTTGAAGACCCGTTCAGAGAGCGTGCCGGCTTCGTCCACTTCACTTTGTTCGTGTGCCGGATGATGTTCATCCAGATAGTGAGTGGAATAAATGCTGAGCTTGTTTTTGCGATCGCTGCGTAACACGATGCTGATGGCATCAATGTCGAAGTAGTGATGGATCTCTTTGGCGACTTCGCTGACCAGCTCATCAATATCCAGACGTGAGAGCACAGCATTGGTGATGGCGACCAGGATGCGAAAGTTATCACGCTCACGGCACAGGAGATCGTAATCGACATTGTTGCTGACCCGGCTTTGAATTTGTTCAGCAACGACGCCGACTATTTGGGTGAAGGTCTGCAGCCGGTTGTACTCTTTTTCACTCCACGGTTAGTCTTCGTTACGGATAAATTCGCAACCGCCAAAGATTCGTCCATCTGCCGCCAGCGGCAGCAGGCAGTAGTGACCAAATTTAGAATACAGCCCGCCAGAGGCCAACTGTGGCCAGGTTTCGCTAAACTCGTGATAGTTGCAGTGCAGCGCATCGGGGCGAGACAAAATACGGCGTACCGGGCCATGCGCCAGCACCGTTTCGTCTTCATAATCGATGGGGTTACCATTTTCACGCGTCGCAAAATAACGCGCACGCTGCGTTTGTGCCTGCCATAAGACAATAGCCGCGCAGTCGGCCAGCGCTGAACGCTTGACCAGTTGCGAAAGCGCCTCGCTGAGAGACGGCAGGTCGGGCTGCTGTAATAATGTACGAGTAATATCGAACAGGCCTTGCTGTCCGAGGTCACTCATCGGTGTATACGACATATTGCTTTTCCAGGAAAAGCACCGCAGAACGGTGCGAAAACGGTAAATGAATTATAGGTATAAGTCGTAAATTATTGCCGGACTGGTCCAGCTACACGAACCGTAGACCCGATCGGCAAAACGCCATCAGGTGATATTGCAGCGTTAAGGCCGGATGTCGACGCAAATGCGTCTTACCCGGCCTACAGCTTGCTGCCAACCGGCTGTTAGCATATACGAGGTAATGGTTCGGCGTGTGGTAAATCGAGAGTGCGTTTCACGCCGTAGAGTCCGGCAAGACGCACACCTTTGCGTTCTACCACTTCACCAATCATTGCGGCATCGCGTCCTAACGGATGTGCGCGCAGCGCGGCAAGCACCGTTTCAGCAGCCTGACGCTCAACGGCAATCACCAGCTTGCCTTCGTTAGCAAAGTTAAGCGCATCCAGACCCAGCAGTTCGCAAACGCCACGCACCGCGGGCTTCACGGGCAGTGCCGCTTCAGACAGCTCAATACCAAACCCGCATGAGGCGGCAAATTCATGCGTTACCGCATTTACGCCGCCACGGGTCGCGTCACGCAGCGCCTTTACGCCGGGAATATCACGCAGCGTCTGGATAAGCGGTGTCAATACCGCGCAGTCGCTGACCAGTTCGCCATCAAGACCCAGCTGTTCGCGCAGGTTAAGGATAGTTGCGCCGTGATCGCCAAGCGTACCGCTGACCAGCAGCACATCGCCTGGGCCGAGGGTCTGTGCGCCCCAGTGAATGTTGGCGGGGATCGCCCCCATTCCGGCCGTGTTGATGAACAGCTTGTCTGCAGCGCCGCGCTGCACGACTTTGGTATCGCCGGTCACGATGGCGATGCCTGCTTCACGCGCGGTCGCCGCCATACTGTTGACGACGGTTTTCAACGTCTCCATCGGCAAACCCTCTTCGAGGATAAAACCGCAGGAGAGGTAGCGAGGGATCGCGCCGCTGACCGCCACGTCGTTAGCCGTACCGCAGATGGCCAGCTTGCCGATATTGCCACCCGGGAAGAACAACGGATCGATAACATAGCTGTCGGTTGAAAACGCCAGACGATCGCCTTCTGCAACCAGTTGTGCCAGGTCCAGACGGGCCTGATCTTCTTGTTCCGCCAGCCACGGATTAGCAAAAGCCTCCATAAACAGACTGTTGATCAACTGCTGCATAGCCTGACCGCCGCTACCGTGGGCGAGTTGTACGCTGTTCATGCTTCACACTCCTGCTGACGATACTGATACCAGGCGGCACATGCGCCTTCTGAGGAGACCATCAGGGCGCCAAACGCGGTCTCCGGGTTACAGGTTTTGCCAAATAGCGGGCACTGATGCGGTTTGCATCTGCCGGTCAATACCTCGCCGCAACGCGCGCGCGGATCGTCATACACCTGCTGCGGCGCTGGCTGGAAATGCGCTTCGGCATCAAAGCGCTGATAGTCTGGCGTCAGGTGAACGCCAGAGGATTCAATGACGCCCAGACCTCGCCATTCGCTATCGCCATTGACGCAGAACACTTCGGCGATGGCCTGTTGCGCTAGCAGGTTACCGGCGTCCGGCACCACGCGGCGATACTGGTTTTCAACCTGGCTATGCGCGGCAATCTTCTGTTCAATCAACATCACCACGCCCTGCAGCAGATCGAGCGGTTCGAAACCGGCGACCACCAACGGACGATGGAAATCTGAAGCAATGAAATTATAGGCATCGGTGCCAATCACCATGCTGACATGGCCCGGCGCTAAGAAGGCGTCGATGCCGTTGTCCGGCTGTTCCAGCAGGCTGCGCAGCGTAGGGATAAGCGTGATGTGCTGGCAGAAAAAGTAAAAGTTCTGCACGTCACGCTGTTTTGCCTGCTGAAGGGTGATGGCGGTGGTTGGCATTGTGGTTTCAAAACCCAGGCCAAAGAACACAACCTTACGCGTTGGGTTTTCCTGCGCCAGCTTCAGCGCATCCATCGGTGAATAGACGATGCGGATATCCGCGCCGCGCGCTTTGGCTTGTAGCAAAGAACCTTGTTTACCCGGAACGCGCATCGCATCGCCAAAGGTGCAAAAAATCACTTCCGGATGGCTGGCGATTTCCACACAGCTGTCGATTCTGCCCATCGGCAGAACGCATACCGGGCAGCCCGGGCCATGAATAAACTCGACGTTGTCGGGCAACAATTGGTCGAGACCGAACTTGAAGATAGCGTGGGTATGACCACCACACACTTCCATGATGCGCAGCGGGCGTTCAGCAGTGTAGGGGAGGTGTGCGGCACGTTCACACAGGTGCTCTATCAACTGCATCACCTGTTCTGGTGCGCGGTATTCGTCAACAAAACGCATTATTTTTCCTCGCCATACAACAACGCGCCGACATCCGGCTCAACGTCAAACATGTTTTGCAGCGCGTCGAGCGTGTCGCGCGCTTCAGCTTCATTAATGATGCTCATGGCAAAGCCGACGTGGACCAGTACCCACTGGCCCAGACGGGGTTGACCGTGTTCATCGCAGCTTCCGACCAGCGTCAGGTCGACGTCGCGCTGAATACCGCAAACGTCGACTTTGGCCTGGTTGCCATCAATGGTGCGGATTTGACCCGGAACACCTATGCACATCGCTGCGTCTCCAGCCAGGAGAGCCATTGGTCCATGCCTTCGCCACTGGTGGCGGAAATCAGGATAATCTCAATTTCCGGGTTCACTTCCCGGGCGCTGGCGATGCACTTTTCTACGTCAAAATTGAGGTACGGCAGTAGGTCTACTTTGTTGAGCAGCATCAGCGACGCGGCGGCAAACATATGCGGGTATTTCAGCGGCTTGTCTTCGCCTTCGGTGACGGAAAGCACCGCCACTTTATGGCGTTCGCCGAGGTCGAAGCTGGCCGGGCAAACCAGGTTCCCGACGTTTTCAATGAACAGGATGCCGTTGTCTTCAAGCGGCAAACGTGGCGCGGCGTCAGCAATCATTTGTGCGTCAAGGTGGCAACCTTTACCGGTGTTGACCTGGATGGCGGGCGTACCTGTGGCGCGAATACGGGCGGCATCGTTAACCGTCTGCTGGTCGCCTTCAATGACGGCGCAAGGCACGCTGTCTTTGAGCTTCATCAGCGTTTTGGTCAGCAGCGTGGTTTTACCGGAGCCTGGGCTTGAGACAAGGTTTAATACCAGATGTTGACGGGCAGCAAAGCGTGCGCGGTTGCGCTCGGCCAGACGGTTGTTTTTATCCAGCACGTCAATTTCCACTTCCAGCATCCGGCGCTGACTCATGCCTGGTGCGTGGGTGCCTGCTTCACCGTGACCGTAATGCAAATCGCCTTCTTCAGTCTGGCTCGGTGTGAAACTGGAGGTCTTCACCCCGGTAATATTCAGCGCCGGACGAGCCGCTGGGGCAAATGGCGCGCTGCGAAACGCCGAGTGGGGATTATGCTCATCACCCTCTATATAAAGGTTGCCTTCAGCGCAACCACATGTCGTACACATCGCTCACTCCTGATCTTATTACTTGCGATACTTCAGTTGCCGGATGATGACGCTTAGGCGTCGGCATCCGGCGCTGGAGTTTCATCTATTTCAATACGTCGAATCTGTAAGCCGTCATCGGCCACAATTCTCAACATATCGCTGTTGCATTGCGGACATCTGCGCACGCGTTGCGTCAGTAAGGTGACGTATTGCTGACAAGATTCGCACCAACATTCGGCTTCTTGTTCTTCGAGGTGGAGTTTACAACCTTCTGCAAGGGTCCCGCGGCATACCAGATCAAAACAAAAGGCGAGAGCGCTGGTTTCTACGCAAGAAAATGCGCCAATTTTGAGCCAGACCCCAGTTACTCGTTGAGCACCGTATTGCGTGGCCTGTTGTTCAATCAATTCCAGTGCCCGTTGGCAGAGGGTTATTTCGTGCATACCGCCTCCTATGAAGTTGCCGTATTAAAAGCAATAAACATGCCAGCTTGAATTTTTTCTATCGTGACAATGACGACGATGACGAAATGACATGTCGTCACCGCTCTTTGATTTTTTATCTATATGAAAATCAAGGTTTTTAATTTTGGCATGAAATGTGCTTAAAGCTGTTCATCTCTGCTAAACGGGTAACCTGACATGACTATTTGGGAAATAAGCGAAAAAGCCGATTACATCGCTGAACGGCATCGTCGCCTACAGGACCAGTGGCGTATTTACTGCAACTCGCTGGTTCAGGGGATCACCCTGTCAAAAGCGCGTTTGCATCATGCAATGAGCTGCGCACCGGACAAGGATCTCTGCTTCGTCCTTTTTGAACACTTCACTATCTACGTCACGCTGGCGGACGGCTTTAACAGCCACACCATCGAGTACTACGTTGAAACGAAAGACGGTGATGATAAACAACTGATTGCACAGGCTGAGTTGACCATCGACGGTAAGGTTGATGAGCGTATCAGCAACCGCGATCGCGAGCAGGTACTGGAACACTATCTCGAAAAAATCGCCACCGTCTACGACAGCCTCTATACCGCGGTTGAAAACAATATGCCGGTGAATTTAAGCCAGCTGATTGAGGGACATAGCCCGGCTTAAGCCTTGGGTGCTGCCCACTTTTGTCATGATGCACTTTCATACTGCGTCACGACGTTTAGGGAATGGGCATGTCGAAAAATGTCGAAATGACATTTTCCAGACATGTTTTCGTCAAAAATGACTATCACCTGAGGAATGCCTGGTGAATCGTTTTGTAATTGCTGACTCCACTCTTTGCATCGGCTGCCACACCTGTGAAGCCGCCTGCTCAGAGACACATCGCCAGCATGGCCTGCAGTCAATGCCGCGCCTGAAAGTGATGTTAAATGAAAAAGAATCCGCCCCGCAGCTTTGCCACCATTGCGAAGATGCGCCTTGCGCCACCGTTTGTCCGGTTAATGCGATTAATCGCGTTGATGGTGCCGTGCAGCTGAATGAAAGCCTGTGTGTAAGCTGCAAACTGTGCGGGATAGCCTGTCCGTTTGGCGCGATTGAGTTTTCCGGTAGCCGTCCGCTGCATATCCCGGCAAACGCCAATACGCCAAAAGCGCCTCCGGCTCCGCCAGCGCCTGCCCGCGTGAGCACGTTGCTGGACTGGGTTCCGGGTATTCGCGCCATCGCGGTGAAATGCGATCTGTGCAGTTTTGACGAGCTTGGTCCGGCCTGCGTACGCATGTGCCCGACCAAAGCCCTGCACCTGGTGAGTAACGTGGATATTGCCCGCGCCAGCAAACGTAAGCGTGAGCTGACTTTCAATACCGACTTCGGCGATCTCACCTTGTTTCAGCAGGCTCAGAGTGGGGATGCAAAATGAGCGCAATTTCACTGATTAACAGCGGCGTAGCCTGGTTTACGGCGGCTGCGGTTCTGGCATTTCTGTTTTCATTTCATAAACCGCTGAGCGGCTGGATTGCCGGGGTTGGCGGTGCGGTTGGCAGCCTGTGTACGGCGGCTGCGGGTTTCACCGTACTGACTAATGCGCTGGCTTTAAGCGGTGTGATGCCGTTTATTGGTCACAGTGTGCAAATTACCCCGTTGAACGCTATCTGGCTGATTACGCTGGGCCTGTGCGGCCTGTTTGTCAGCCTGTACAACATTGACTGGCATCGTCATCCGCAGGTAAAAGCCAACGGGCTACTGGTGAATCTGCTGATGGCCGCGGCGGTATGTGCGGTGGTTGCCAGCAACCTCGGAACGCTGGTGGTGATGGCGGAAATCATGGCGCTGTGTGCCGTGTTCCTCACCGGCTGCAGCAAAGAGGGCAAACTGTGGTTTGCGCTGGGCCGTGTCGGCACGCTGCTGCTGGCTATTGCCTGCTACCTGGTGTGGCAACGCTACGGCACCCTGGAGCTGCGCCTGCTTGACCTGCGCACTCAGGAGCTGCCGCTCGGGTCTGATATCTGGCTGCTGGGCGTGGCGGGTTTTGGCCTGCTGGCCGGGATTATTCCGCTGCACGGATGGGTGCCACAGGCACACGCCAACGCCAGCGCACCGGCTGCGGCTCTGTTCTCTACCGTCGTCATGAAGGTGGGGCTGCTGGGTATTCTCTCCCTGTCGCTGCTGGGCGGTAACGCGCCGCTGTGGTGGGGCATTACGCTGCTGGTGCTGGGAATGATCACCGCATTTGTCGGCGGTCTGTATGCGCTGATGGAACACAACATTCAGCGTCTGCTGGCATACCACACGCTGGAAAACATCGGCATTATTCTGCTGGGTCTGGGCGCAGGCGTAACCGGAATTTCCCTGAATCAACCTGCGCTGATTGCCCTGGGTTTGACCGGCGGTCTGTACCACCTGGTAAACCACAGCCTGTTCAAAAGCGTTCTGTTCCTGGGCGCAGGCAGCATCTGGTTCCGTACCGGTCATCGTGATATCGAAAAACTAGGCGGTATCGGTAAACGTATGCCGGTTATCTCTCTGGCGATGCTGGTTGGCCTGATGGCGATGGCCGCACTGCCGCCGCTGAACGGTTTTGCCGGTGAGTGGGTTATCTACCAGTCCTTCTTTAAGCTTGGCAACAGCGGCGCGTTTGTCGGTCGTCTGTTAGGACCGTTGCTGGCGGTAGGACTGGCGATTACCGGCGCGCTGGCGGTGATGTGTATGGCGAAAGTCTATGGCGTTACGTTCCTTGGCGCACCGCGCACGAAGGAAGCTGAAAATGCCTGCTGCGCGCCAATTCTGATGGGCGTTAGCGTAGTCGCGTTGGCTATCTGCTGCGTGATTGGGGGCGTTGCTGCGCCGTGGCTGCTGCCGATGATCTCCGCTGCCGTTCCGCTGCCGCTGGAAACCGCGAACACCACCGTTTCTCAGCCAATGATCACGCTGCTGCTGATCGCATGTCCGCTGCTGCCGTTTATCATCATGGCGATTTTCAAAGGCAACCGTCTGCCATCGCGTTCACGCGGTGCGGCATGGGTGTGTGGTTACGATCACGAGCAGTCAATGGTCATTACCGCACACGGTTTTGCCATGCCGGTGAAAGAAGCCTTTGCGCCGGTACTCCAACTGCGCAAATGGCTGAATCCGGTATCACTGGTTCCGGGCTGGCAGAATGCGGCTGCACCGGTGCTGTTCCGTCGCCTGGCGCTGATTGAGCTGGCGGTACTGGTGGTGATTGTGGTTTCACGAGGAGCCTGAGAATGAGTGTTTTATATCCGTTAATTCAGGCGCTGGTGCTGTTTGCCGTTGCGCCGCTGCTGTCCGGTATTACCCGCGTGGCACGTGCGCGTTTGCACAATCGCCGCGGTCCGGGCGTTTTGCAGGAATACCGCGACATCATCAAACTGCTGGGCCGTCAGAGCATTGCGCCTGCGGATTCCAGTTGGGTTTTCCGCCTGACGCCGTTTGTGATGGTGGGTGTGATGCTGACTATCGCCACCGCGTTGCCGGTAGTGACCGTTGGCTCACCACTGCCGCAACTGGGCGATCTGATCACCTTAATTTACCTGTTCGCCATCGCCCGCTTCTTCTTCTCTATCGCGGGCCTGGATACCGGTAGCCCGTTTACCGCTATTGGCGCCAGCCGCGAAGCGATGCTCGGCGTGCTGGTTGAACCTATCCTGCTGTTGGGTCTGTGGGTTGCGGCGCAGGTTGCTGGCTCAACGCATATCAGCAATATCGCCGATACCATTTATCACTGGCCAGCTGCACGCAGCATTCCGTTGATTCTGGCGCTGTGCGCCTGTGCTTTCGCCACCTTTATCGAAATGGGCAAACTGCCGTTCGATCTGGCAGAGGCAGAGCAGGAGCTGCAGGAAGGTCCATTGACCGAATACAGCGGCAGCGGTTTTGCGGTGCTGAAATGGGGCATTAGCCTTAAGCAACTGGTCGTTCTGCAAATGTTCGTTGGCGTGTTCCTGCCGTGGGGACAGATGGAAACCTTCACCTCGGGTGGGCTGCTGCTGGCGCTGGTGATTGCCGTCGTCAAACTGGTTCTCGGCGTGCTGGTCATCGCCCTGTTCGAAAACAGCATGGCGCGTCTGCGTTTTTGCGCCACTTCACGCGTGACCTGGGCCGGTTTTGGGTTTGCGTTTTTAGCGTTCGTCTCCTTGCTGGTGGCGTGATTTAAGAGAGTTTGAGCATGTCTGAAGAAAAATTAGGTCAACAATATCTCGCGGCGCTGCACCAGGCCTTCCCGGGCGTCGTGCTGGATGAAGCCTGGCAGACCAAAGATCAGCTGACGATCACCGTCAAGGTGAACTACCTGCCGGAAGTGGTGGAGTTCCTGTACTACAAACAGGGGGGCTGGTTGTCCGTGCTGTTTGGTAACGACGAACGTCAGCTGTGCGGTCATTATGCTGTGTACTACGTGCTGTCGATGGAGCAGGGTACCAAGTGCTGGATTACCGTGCGCGTTGAAGTCGATGCTAATAAGCTGGAGTTCCCGTCCGTCACGCCGCGCGTGCCTGCTGCGGTCTGGGGCGAGCGCGAAGTGCGCGATATGTACGGTTTGATCCCGGTTGGTTTGCCCGATGAGCGTCGTCTGGTACTGCCGGATGACTGGCCGGACGAACTCTACCCGCTGCGTAAAGACAGCATGGATTATCGCCAGCGCCCCGCGCCGACTACCGATGCTGAAACCTACGAGTTCATCAACGAACTGGGCGACAAGAAAAACAACGTGGTGCCGATTGGCCCACTGCACGTCACCTCCGATGAACCCGGTCACTTCCGTCTGTTTGTTGACGGCGAAAACATCATCGACGCCGACTACCGTCTGTTCTATGTCCACCGCGGCATGGAGAAGCTGGCGGAAACCCGCATGGGTTACAACGAAGTGACCTTCTTGTCCGACCGCGTGTGCGGCATTTGCGGCTTTGCGCACAGCACCGCCTATACCACCTCCGTCGAGAACGCGATGGGCATCGTCGTGCCGGAACGTGCGCAGATGATCCGCGCCATTCTGCTGGAAGTTGAACGCCTGCACTCGCACCTGCTGAACCTCGGCCTGGCCTGTCACTTTACCGGTTTTGACTCCGGCTTTATGCAGTTCTTCCGCGTACGTGAAACCTCCATGAAGATGGCGGAGATCCTCACCGGGGCACGTAAAACTTACGGTCTGAACCTGATCGGCGGTATTCGTCGTGATCTGCTGAAAGAGGATATGATCCAGACCCGTCAACTGGCGCAGCAGATGCGTCGTGACGTGCAGGAACTGGTCGATATGCTGCTCAGCACGCCGAACATGGAACAGCGTACCGTAGGTATTGGCCGTCTGGATCCGGAGATTGCCCGTGACTTCAGTAACGTCGGCCCGATGGTACGCGCCAGCGGCCATGCGCGTGACACCCGCGCCGATCACCCGTTTGTGGGCTATGGCCTGCTGCCGATGGAAGTTCACAGTGAGCAGGGTTGCGACGTTATTTCTCGTCTGAAAGTCCGTATCAATGAAGTCTACACCGCACTGAATATGATCGACTTTGGTCTGGACAACCTGCCAGGCGGCCCGCTGGCTGTGGAAGGTTTCACCTACATTCCACACCGCTTTGCGCTGGGCTTTGCTGAAGCGCCGCGCGGGGATGACATTCACTGGAGCATGACTGGCGACAACCAGAAACTGTATCGCTGGCGCTGTCGCGCGGCGACTTACGCCAACTGGCCGACGCTGCGCTACATGCTGCGTGGCAACACCGTTTCCGATGCCCCGCTGATTATCGGTAGCCTCGATCCTTGCTACTCCTGTACCGACCGTATGACTGTGGTCGATGTGCGTAAGAAGAAGAGCAAAGTCGTGCCGTACAAAGAACTTGAGCGCTACAGCATCGAGCGTAAAAACTCGCCGCTGAAATAAGGAATCGCCATGTTTACCTTTATCAAAAAAGTCATCAAAACCGGGGCGCCGACATCGTCGTATCCGCTGGAGCCGATTGCGGTCGATAAAAACTTCCGTGGCAAACCGGAACACAATCCGCAGCAGTGCATTGGCTGTGCGGCCTGTGTGAATGCGTGCCCGTCGAACGCGCTGACGGTAGAAACCGATCTGGTCACCCATGAGCTGGCGTGGCAGTTCAATCTCGGTCGTTGCATCTTCTGCGCCCGCTGCGAAGAAGTCTGCCCGACGGCGGCAATCAAGCTGTCGCAGGAGTATGAACTGGCGGTGTGGAAGAAAGAGGATTTCCTGCAGCAGTCCCGCTTTGCGCTGTGTAATTGTCGCGTATGTAACCGCCCGTTTGCGGTACAAAAAGAGATCGATTACGCCATTGCGCTGCTTAAGCACAACGGTGACAGCCGTGCGGAAAACCACCGTGAAAGCTTTGAGACCTGCCCGGATTGTAAGCGCCAGAAATGCCTGGTGCCGTCTGACCGTATTGAACTGACTCGCCATATGAAAGAGGCCAGCTGATGAGCAATTTATTAGGCCCACGTGACGCCAACGGTATTCCGGTACCGATGACGGTGGATGAATCCATTGCCAGCATGAAAGCGTCGCTGCTTAAAAGCATCAAGCGTTCAGCGTACGTTTACCGTGTGGACTGCGGCGGCTGCAACGGTTGTGAAATCGAAATCTTCGCTACGCTTTCTCCGCTGTTTGATGCCGAACGTTTTGGTATCAAAGTTGTACCATCACCGCGCCATGCGGATATCCTGCTGTTTACCGGCGCGGTAACGCGTGCCATGCGCTCTCCGGCGCTGCGCGCCTGGCAGTCTGCGCCAGATCCGAAAATTTGTATCTCTTACGGTGCCTGCGGTAACAGCGGCGGTATCTTCCACGACTTATACTGCGTATGGGGCGGCACGGATAAAATCGTACCGGTGGATGTGTATATTCCTGGCTGTCCGCCAACGCCTGCGGCTACGCTGTACGGTTTTGCAATGGCGCTGGGTCTGCTGGAACAAAAAATTCACGCGCGTGCGCCAGGTGAACTGGACGAACAGCCGGCTGAAATTCTGCATCCGAACATGGTTCAGCCGCTGCGCGTGAAGGTGGATCGTGAAGCACGCCGTCTGGCGGGTTACCGCTATGGTCGCCAGATTGCTGATGACTATATGACACAGTTAGGGCAGGGCGAGCATCAGGTGGCGCGCTGGCTGGAAGCGGAAAACGATCCGCGTCTGACCGAGATCGTCACGCATCTTAATCATGTTGTCGAAGAGGCGCGTATCCGATGAGTGAAACGGTGGTGTTCAGTCAACTGAGCCGTAAGTTTATTGATGAGAACGATGCAACGCCCGCTGAGGCGCAGCAGGTTGTCTATTACAGCCTGGCGATTGGTCACCACCTTGGGATCATCGATTGCCTGGAAGCGGCGTTAACCTGTCCGTGGGATGAATATCTGGCGTGGATTGCCACGCTTGCCGAAGGCAGTGAAGCCCGCCGGAAAATGGAGGGCGTGCCGAAGTACGGCGAGATCATCATCGATTTCAACCATGTGCAGATGCTGGCGCGCGCGTTCGATGATGCGCGTGCCGTGCAGACCCCGCAGCAGCAGGAGTGGAGCAAGCTGATGCTTAGCATGCTTCACGATATCCACCAGGAAAGCGCCATCTATCTGATGGTGAGGAGACATCGTGACTGACGTTTTATTATGTGTGGGTAACAGCATGATGGGCGATGACGGCGCGGGGCCGCTGTTGGCCGAAATGTGTGCTGCAAATCCTCAAGGTCAATGGGTTGTCATCGACGGCGGAAGCGCGCCGGAAAACGACATCGTCGCCATCCGTGAGTTGCGCCCGCAGCGTCTGTTGATTGTGGATGCCACCGATATGGGGCTAAATCCTGGTGAAATCCGCATTATCGATCCTGATGATATTGCCGAGATGTTCATGATGACCACCCACAACATGCCGCTGAACTACCTGGTCGATCAGCTGAAAGACGACGTTGGCGAGGTGATTTTCCTTGGTATCCAGCCGGATATTGTCGGTTTTTACTACCCGATGACACAGCCGATCAAAGATGCGGTAGATACCGTCTATCAGCGATTAGCCGGGTGGGAAGGACACGGTGGGTTCGCTGAATTAGAGGCACCGGAAGCCTGAGCCTGAGGGCACTGAATACCGGATGGTGTGTCGCATTACCACCATCCGGATAACGTCGACACCCTCGAAACAGACTATTCACCTGCTTGTTCAATAATTAATTTCCCCTGCGTAACCGATACTTTTACCGACGTGCCCGTTGGGAACCCCGCCTGTTCCAGCCAGTCTCCGTTCATCGTGAGTGAAGCATGGCGGCTTATACGTCGTGTAAAACCGGTTTTGCGATCTTCATGCCGTACTCTGACATAGCTGACTTTAAAATGACGTAATGGCTTGTTGATAACCGCTTCGGCATTGCCATTTTTACCAGACATAAACACTCCCTTGTTACAAATAAAGAGATGGAAAACTACTGAATAAAATGCCAGTAAAAAGGCGGGAGGGCAAACCCGAAACTGGAAGGCAGATCCAGAAAATAGAATGCAAATAATGAAAAAGATGAGAAGTTGATAATAGTTGGGGGGGAATATTCTCTTCTTTTACTAATACGGGAGTTATATTATATTTCGGCGTTGTTCAGGGAGGTTATATACTCGAATTATTTAGAGTTTGAATATATGGGAAATTAATATACAGGAGTTATTTATGCGTTCAGGTATTCGTTTGGTAAATTTAATTATTATTTCCTCTCTTCTTAGCGGGTGCGAGACGGCGGCTGACGCGTTCTTCTCTGCGGGAGACCGATTATTTCAACCGGGGGAGTCATCAGCTGCGTCAATGCCAACCTTGTCCGTCGCTGATTTTGTCGCGCCCTATACCTTAAATCCTGTTAAAGCCAATAAGGACTATCTTGGTGAATGGGTGAAGCTGCGGGGCGTGGTCATTGATATTCGTAAGGTTAATGGTATTTCCAATGCTTATTCTTATCTTGTCAGCCTGAAAGACGAAAATAATAAAACGAACAACGTGATTCAGTTCCTGTTTGGCTCCCATAATAGTACGAATGTTGAGTCATTACAGATTGGCCGGAGCGCGACAATTATTGGTCAGGTCCACGCGTTGGGCGAAGCGCCTTTGCCGCTGCTGCAAAATCCTAAAGTTGTGCAATAAAAATGATAACAGACAGCGGGTATATATATTCTGAATAATACGTGTTGCCGGATGGCAGTGTCATCCGGCAATATTGTTATTCCAGATCGGTCCCGTTGCTCGCAATCACTTTCTTATACCACCAGAACGATTTTTTGCGTTTACGCGCTAACGTGCCGTTGCCCACGTCATCGCGGTCCACATACACAAAACCGTAGCGTTTGCTCATCTCACCGGTTGAGGCTGAAACCAGATCGATACAGCCCCAGGTGGTGTAGCCCAGCAGCGGCACGCCATCCTCAATAGCATCTGCCATAGCGCGAATGTGCTCGCGTAAATAGCTAATGCGATAGTCGTCATTGATTTCGCCGTTAGCATCGATCTCATCTTTCGCCCCCAGCCCGTTTTCCACCAGAAACAACGGCTTCTGGTAGCGGTCATACATCATATTCATGGTGATGCGCAGACCGAGTGGGTCGATGCCCCAGCCCCATTCGCTGGCGGCAATGTACGGATTACGCAGCGACTTCACCACGTTAGCGGCGCTGGTATTGCCAGTATTCATTGCAGCGGAGGCGCAGCGCGATGCGTAATAGCTAAACGAGACGAAATCGACGGTGTTTTTCAGGATATCGTCATCTCCCGCCGCTTTTTCTATCACCACGCCTTTTTCGCGAAACACACGGGCAGAGTAAGCGGGGTAAGCCCCGCGCGCCTGCACATCAATAAAGAACAGGTTTTCGCGGTCTTTTTCCAGCGCGGTCCACACATCTTCCGGTTTACAGGAATAAGGATAAAAATTACCGCCCGCCAGCATACAGCCGACCTGGTTTTGCGGATTAATTTCATGGGCAATTTTAGTTGCCAGGGCGCTGGCAATCAGTTCGTGGTGGGCGGACTGATATTTCACCTGATCCTGATTTTCACCTTCTTCAAACACCAGTCCGGCGCCAGAAAAAGGGCTGTGCAGCATAATGTTGATTTCGTTGAACGTTAGCCAGTACTTCACCAGACCGTCAAAGGCCTCGAAGCAGGTACGGGCGTAGCGGGTAAAGAACTCCACCATTTTGCGGTTACGCCAGGAGCCATACTCGCTGACCAGATGCATCGGCACATCGAAGTGACACAGCGTAACTAACGGCTCAATACCGTATTTTTTACACTCGGCAAACACGGCCCGGTAAAACGCGATACCCTCTTCATTAGGCGTCAGCTCGTCGCCGTTAGGGTAGAGACGGCTCCAGGCAATGGAAGTACGAAAAACCGTAAACCCCATTTCCGCCATTAGCGCGATATCTTCTTTATAGCGATGATAAAAGTCGATTGCCTGATGGCTGGGATAAAATTCGTCATCCCGCAGCGTAAAGCGTTTTTCCTGACCCAGTTTGACGGCCATGCGGTTTGTGCCGTGGGGGATCATATCGACGGTGGTCAGCCCTTTGCCGCCTTCCCGGTATGCCCCTTCTGACTGGTTGGCGGCCAGTGCGCCGCCCCATAAAAATCCTTGCGGAAAAACAGACATAGTTAACCTCAGTTCATACCAGTCAAATGCTGGCTCTATTGATATTGCCTGGTTGCGCGGCCTGGTTTTTTCTGGCCTGCGCGGCTGCATCTTCGACAGGAATATCTTCAAAGCCGAGGAGCAGTGTTAATACAAAGGAAAGCGCGACCGCCAGCGCCATCACGCCAAACACCCAAACGATGGTCATCGGATTGGCGGGATCGAAAAACTGTACGCTGGTGAACAAGCCTGGAGCCGCCATGGAGTGGCTCGCCAGTCCGGCCATTCCGGCAACGGCACCGCAGATAAAGCCGCTGATAAGACTCGCAATCAGTGGGCGCTTCAGGCGGATCGCCACGCCATACAGCGCGGGTTCGGAAATGCCTGCCATGATGGCCGAGGCGGCTGCCGCTAACGCCGTCTGACGCAGTTCCGGGTTTTTGGTTTTCCATGCCACTGCCAGCGATGAACCGCCCAGCGACAAATTGGCGCCAATTTCTGACGGCATCACCATGCCTTCTTTTCCGGTTTCGGCAATGGTCTGAATAATGGTTGGCGTGAAGACGCGGTGCATACCGGTCATCACCAGCAGCGGCCACAATGCGCCCATAATGGCCACCGACAGCCAGCCGAGATAGCCGTGAATGGTATAAACCAGCGCTGAAATTGCACTACCGATCCAGATACCGATTGGGCCAATGATGACGATGGCGAGTGGGGCGGCGATCAGCACGATTAGCATCGGTTTAAGGAAGTTTTTGGTTACCGCCGGAGTGATGCGATCGACCCAGCGTTCGATGTAGGACAGACACCAGGTCATGACCAGCGCCGGGATCACCGTGTAGGTGTATTTCACCGCCGTCACCGGGATCAGGGCAAACTCAACGTGCTCACCCTGCGCGGCCTTCGCCATCAGTTCGATGAAGCTGGGATGCACCAGTACGCCTGCGATGGCGATTGCCAGCGACATGTTGGTTTTGAATTTTATGGCTGCTGAGGCGGCGACCATCAGTGGCAGGAAGAAGAAGGCGCCGTCGCCGATTACGGTCAGAATGGTGAGTGTGGACGATCCTTTCACCAGCACGCCGGTCATTTCGAGGATCATTGCCAGCAGCTTGAGCATTGATCCGCCAATAATGGCCGGGATCAACGGGGACATTGTGCCGATCAGCGCGTCGAGGATCCCCGCGCCAATCCGCTTCAGCGTCAGCCGAGGTTTGGTTTGCGGCTCTGCAGGTTGCATATTGGCAGGTAACAGGCTGACTACCTCGCGATACGCCTGCGAAACGGTGTTGCCGATGATCACCTGGCACTGGTTATCGCTGCGCACCACGCCGAGCACGCCAGGGAGCGTCTTCAGCGTCGTGCTGTCGACCTGCGAGTCATCTTTGATAACGAAACGCAAACGGGTCATACAGTGGGTCACTGCTGTGATGTTGTCCACGCCTCCCAGAGCCGTCACAACCGAGCGCGCCAGCGCTGCATAATTTTTGGACATCGGATTTAATCCTGTTTTATCAGTAGAGTACGTTATGTTTTATCCGTTCACGTTGGTCGCTTTTCTGGGTTGATGAAACGCAGATAGGAAACCGGTTCCACAAAATCATGTTTAAATTACACGTAATGGGCAAGGTTTAATTTTGATCGTTTTTTATAATTGTGACTCCGATCACCATATGTCAGCGTTTGCAATTGAGCAGCAAGGACAGCGGCGAAACGGTGCAGTACACTGCGTCACATTGAGAGAAAAGGGATGAGTAATATGACCACGATGCTGGAGGTGGCGAAGCGTGCCGGGGTGTCAAAAGCGACGGTTTCCCGGGTGCTTTCCGGGAATGGCTATGTCAGCCAGGAAACCAAAGACCGCGTGTTTCAGGCCATTGAAGAGAGTGGTTACCGCCCTAACTTGCTGGCACGCAGTCTGGCAGCGAAAACTACGCAGACGCTGGGTCTGGTGGTAACTAACACCCTTTATCACGGCGTCTATTTCAGCGAACTGCTGTTTCATACCGCGCGGATGGCGGAAGATAAGGGACGCCAGTTGTTGCTGGCTGACGGTAAGCACAGCGCAGAGGAAGAGCGTCAGGCGATCCAGTACCTGCTCGACCTGCGCTGTGACGCGATTATGATCTATCCGCGTTTTCTTAGTGTGGATGAGATAGACGATATCATCGACGCCCACGCCCAGCCGATTATGGTGCTTAATCGGCGGCTGCGGAAAAATACCAGCCACTGCGTGTGGTGCGATCAAAAGCAAACCAGTTTTAACGCCGTTACTCAGCTCATTGCCACCGGGCACAAAGAGATTGGCTTTATTACTGGCTCGATGGATTCGCCTACCGGCGTGGAGCGACTTTCAGGCTATAAAGACGCGCTGGCACATCATGGTATTCCGCTTAATAATGATTTGATTGTTAAAGGGAAATGGACGCCAGCCTGCGGCGCAGCGGGAGTCGATACTTTGCTTTCGCATAAGGTCAATTTTACCGCGCTGGTGGCCAGCAATGATGATATGGCGATCGGTGCGATGAAGCAGTTGCACGCGCATGGCGTGAGCGTCCCTGCTCAGGTGTCGGTGATTGGCTTCGATGATATCGCTATCGCGCCATACACTATTCCGGCGCTTTCCAGCGTCAAAATCCCGGTAACGGAAATGATCCAGGAAACGATAGGCCGCCTGATCTTTATGCTGGATGACGGGGCGTTTACGCCGCCAAAAACCTTCACCGGTGAACTCATTCAACGCGACTCTGTTGCGCCGCTCGTTTTGCGCTGACGGCTGTCATTTGTCATCGTCACTAGTGACGATGACACGGTTTCTCTGCATTCAGCAAAATAAAATACCTTTAATAACAGTTAATTAAATTCTGGCACGATTTATGAATGCTTCGGCAGATAATCTGTCATTGCTGGAGAAATTGATGAACCGTTTCATCATTGCAGACGCCAATAAATGCATTGGTTGCCGTACCTGTGAAGTGGCCTGCGTGGTATCCCATCAGGATAACCAGGACTGCGCATCGCTGACCCCTGAAACCTTTTTACCCCGCATTCACGTCATCAAAGGCGTTAATGTCTCCACGGCGACGCTGTGCCGCCAGTGTGAAGACGCGCCGTGCGCTAACGTCTGTCCGAACGGTGCAATCAGCCGTGATAAAGGCTTTGTCCACGTGATGCAGGAGCGCTGCATTGGGTGTAAAACCTGCGTTGTGGCTTGCCCTTATGGCGCAATGGAAGTGGTCGTGCGTCCGGTTGTTCGTAACAGCGGGGCAGGTCTGAACGTCCGGGCAGAAAAAGCCGAAGCCAATAAGTGCGACCTGTGCCACCATCGTGAGGCCGGCCCTGCCTGTATGGAAGTCTGCCCGACTCACGCGCTGATTTATGTGGATCGCAATAAGCTTGAGCAACTGAGCGCTGAAAAACGCCGTCGCGCGGCGCTGGATTCCACTGCATCTTTGCTGTTCTGATATCTGAAAATCCGCGTAAAATACGTGCCGGATAAGGCGAAGCCGCCATCCGGCAAACGGACATTTCAGGGATACAATACCGCGGGAATTCATCATGACAATAAACAACCACTCCGGCGTACAGCTGCGTATTCGCGGTAAGGTACAGGGCGTCGGATTTCGCCCCTACGTCTGGCAACTGGCGCAGCGTTTACAGCTACATGGCGATGTGTGTAACGACGGTGACGGTGTGGTTGTGCGTATACAGGAAGATTCGGCAGAGTTTATTGCGCAATTGCATCAACACTGCCCGCCGCTGGCGCGCATTGACAGCGTTGAGAGCGAACCGTTCGCCTGGACGCAGCCGCCTGCCGATTTCTCGATTCAGCAAAGTGCTGGCGGCACGATGAATACGCAAATCGTTCCGGATGCCGCGACCTGTCCCGAATGTCTGGTTGAAATGAACACCCCCAGCGAGCGCCGCTATCGTTATCCCTTTATCAACTGCACCCACTGTGGCCCGCGCTTTACGATCATCCGCGCCATGCCCTACGATCGCCTGTTTACCGTGATGGCGTCATTCCCACTCTGTGCGCAATGCGATAAAGAGTATCGTGATCCGTACGACCGTCGCTTCCATGCCCAGCCCGTTGCCTGTCCGGCATGCGGTCCCCACCTCGAATGGTTTAGCGCGGGTGAGCGGGCGGAGAAAGAAGAAGCGTTGCAGGCGGCAGTATCGCGCCTGAAAGCGGGCGGTATTGTGGCCGTTAAAGGGATTGGTGGGTTTCATCTGGTGTGCGATGCACGAAATGATGACGCCGTAGCGCTGCTCAGGCTGCGCAAACACCGTCCGGCAAAACCTCTGGCAGTGATGCTGCCCGGTGATGACGGACTGCCTGAACCCGCTCGTCGTTTGCTGACAACCCCAGCCGCGCCGATCGTGTTGGTGCAGAAACGCTATATCGCAGCATTGAGCGAGGGCATTGCGCCAGGGTTAACGGAAGTGGGCGTCATGCTGCCAGCGAATCCGTTGCAGCATTTGCTCTTACAAGAGATGAATTGTCCGTTGGTAATGACCTCCGGCAATCTCAGCGGCAGACCGCCCGCTATTACCAACGCGCAGGCGCTGGAAGATTTACACGAAATTGCCGATGGTTTCCTGCTGCATAACCGCGAAATTGTGCAGCGGATGGATGACTCTGTGGTACGCGACAGTGGGGAGATGCTGCGTCGTTCACGGGGTTACGTGCCGGATGCGGTGGCGCTGCCGCCAGGATTTCACGACGTGCCGCCGATGCTTTGCCTGGGCGCAGATCTGAAAAATACCTTCTGCCTGGTGCGTGGTGAACAGGCGGTTATCAGCCAGCATTTGGGCGATCTCAGCGATGACGGCATTCAGCAGCAGTGGCGTGATGCGCTGCGCCTGATCCAAAACATTTATGACTTTACGCCGCAGCGTATCGTGCATGATGCACACCCTGGTTATGTTTCCAGCCAGTGGGCCAGCGAAATGAATCTGCCAACCGAAACGGTGCTGCATCACCATGCGCATGCCGCTGCGTGTCTGGCCGAGCACGGCTGGTCGCTCGACGGTGGTGACGTGATTGCCCTGACGTTAGACGGTATCGGCATGGGGGAAAATGGCGCGCTGTGGGGGGGAGAGTGTTTGCGGATCAACTATCGTGAATGCGAACACCTTGGCGGCTTGCCAGCGGTAGCGCTGGCGGGGGGCGATCTGGCGGCAAAACAGCCGTGGCGCAATTTGCTCACGCAGTGCCTGCGTTTTGTTTCTGACTGGCAGCGCTACCCGGAAACATCGGTGCTGCAACATCAAAACTGGAACGTGCTGGCGCGCGCCATTGAGCGGGGGATTAACGCACCGCTGGCGTCATCGTGCGGACGGCTGTTTGATGCCGTTGCCGCCGCGCTTCAATGTGCGCCGGAATCGCTGAGTTATGAAGGTGAGGCAGCCTGCGCGCTGGAGGCGATGGCATCGCAATGTGCTGGCGTTGAGCACCCTGTCACGGTGCCGCTTGATGGCAATCAGCTGGACTTAGCGGTTTTTTGGCATCAATGGCTGACCTGGCAGGCCAAACCTGCCGAAAGAGCGTGGGCGTTTCACGACGCGCTGGCGCGTGGGTTTGCTACCCTGATGCGTTTGCAGGCCGAAGAGCGGGGGATTAAGACGCTGGTATTCAGCGGAGGTGTGATGCATAACCGCTTATTGTCAGCCCGGCTGGCGTTTTATCTGCATGATTTTACCTTACTGTTCCCGCAGCGTTTACCGGCGGGCGACGGCGGGTTGTCGTTGGGGCAGGGCGTGATTGCCGCGGCGCGGGCGTTGGCGCAAAAATAAAAAAAGCCCCGGGACTGGCGGGGCAAGAACTACAGGTCGGGGCATACCGACAAGTGGCAACGCACATCCATGTGCGTGAGGTTAATAAATCAAGCAACGGTATCCTGTACTTACACGGGCAGCGTTTTCAGCAGCGCAAAGGCCTCTTTCATGCGGTCTTCGCTGACGACAAAGGCACATAGCTGGCCTGCGTCGTTCATCCCTCTGGCCACCATCCCTTGCGCTTCGGCGGCTATATGCCAGTTCAGATCGCGGCGCTGGGTTTCCCCAGCCAGATGCAAGGGTAATTCCGGCGTTTTGACTTTTACCAGCATGGCAGGCAACTTCAATGGCGCATTGCCGCCGAGCAGGTTTTTCGCCAGATACATGGCGCTCAGCTGAATCGGTTGCAGGAACGGGAGTACCTGACCGTTAATTTCCGCACAGTCGCCGAGAGCATAAATGTCCGGGTGACTGGTTTGCAGGTAGCTGTCGACGCAGACGCCACGATTGATGTTCAACCCGGCGCGACGCGCCAGCGCGGTTTCAGGGCGCAGGCCCGTTGCGGCGATCACCGCATCGACTTCTACGCTGCGGCTACGATCGAGCGTGGCGCGAATCCCCGACTCCGTTTTCTCCAGCCCCTGAATCTGCGACTTCAGCAGCAGGTGTACGCCCATATCGGTCAGACGATGCTGTAAGCGACTGCTTACTTCTGGCGGCATCAGCGAAGCCAGAATGCTGGCGGCGTTGTCGATAAGCGTCACCGCTTTACCAGCACGACAAAAATCCATCGCCAGTTCGCTGCCAATCAAGCCGCCGCCGACAATCAGCACCCGTTGGGCGTCACGCAGTTGTGTTTCACAGGCGCGATACTCTTGTTGGCTGTTCAATGTGAGCATTAACTCACGTCCGGTAATCGGCGGTACGAAGGCCGACGCTCCCGTCGCCAGCACCAGTTTGTCGTATGGCCACTGTTGCTCCTGGCTTTTCACTACGTGAGCATCGGCATCGATGTCGGTTACCCAGGTGTGCGGAAAGAGGCGCAAATTAAACTGTTCGGCAAACTCCCCCGCCGACTGGCGGGTGAGGTCGTCTGCACGTTGCGACTGACTGATAACATGGCTGAGATCGGGCTTGTTGTACTCATCCATACTGTCTGCAGCAATCAGGGTCAGCGGGACATTTGCATCCTGCTTACGGATATTTTTGACTAACTGGCGGGCGGCGAAGCCTGAACCAATAATGACAATTCCGCGGCTCATTTTGCCTCCGTTGCCAGTACGTCAAAGACGTCTTTACCTAATGAACATTCCGGGCACAGGAAGTTATCCGGCACGTCGCTCCACGGTGTTCCCGGCGCGACATCCTGCAGCGGTTCACCTTTTGCCGGGTCGTAAATCCACTGGCATACGCTGCACTGCATGCTTGGACCAAGATCAGCGGCAGCCGCAGCGGCACAGGCGCACTCTTCCTCTTTGGTTGCCGTTTTGACGATTGTTTCCGGCAGCGGAGCAAGCGCCCACTGACGTGCGATTTCACGGCCATGCTGGCGACACAGTTCCAGCGCGTCCAGATCCGGACGCCATTTCGCTTTCAGACTCAGCGACATCTCGAAACCGGCATCCTGCAAGCGTGTGGACAAACGGTCTACCGCGCCGCCGCTCCAGCCGTGTGAACCAAAGGCGCTGGCGCGTTTGTTACGAAAACGCAGGCCGGTCATCTCTTCTACCAGACCAGCGATTTTTGGCATCATTACGTTATTCATCGTTGAAGTACCAACCAGCACGCCTTTAGAGCGGAAGACGTTAGTCAGGACTTCGTTTTTGTCGCTACGGGCGACGTTAAAGATTTTCACCGCCACGTTCGGGTCAACTTCGTTGATGCCCTGGGCAATGGCGTCCGCCATCATGCGGGTGTTGTTAGACATGGTGTCGTAGAAAATGGTGATACGGTCTTCCTGATAGTCAGCCGCCCATTTCAGATACATTTCAACGATTTGTGTCGGGTTGTCGCGCCATACCACGCCGTGGGAAGTGGCAATCATATCCACCGGCAGGTTGAAGCCGAGAATCTCAGTGATTTTCGGTGTAACCAGACGGCTGAACGGCGTCAGGATGTTGGCGTAGTAACGCTGGCACTGTTCGAACAGTTCGGTCTGGTCAACTTCGTCGTTAAACAGACGTTCATCACAGTAGTGCTGGCCGAAGGCATCGTTACTGAACAGCACCGCATTGCCGGTCATGTAGGTCATCATGCTGTCAGGCCAGTGCAGCATCGGTGTTTCAACGAAGATCAGCTGCTTACCATTGCCAATGTCCAGCGAGTCGCCGGTTTTCACCACGTTGAAGTTCCACTCCGGGTGGTGGTGGTGCCCGTTGATAGAGTCAATAGCGTTGGCTGTGCAGTAAATTGGCGTGTCAGGGATGCAGGACATCAGCTCAGTCAGCGCACCGGCATGGTCCTCTTCCGCGTGGTTAATGATGATGTAGTCGATATCTGCCAGGTCAATTTCACTGCGCAGGTTCTGCACGAATTCACGGCTAAACTTGTGGTCTACTGTATCGATCAGGACATTTTTTTCTTCACGGATGAGATAGCTGTTGTAGCTGCTACCGCGCAGCGTTTTATATTCAGTCCCGTGGAAATCACGAACTTCCCAGTCACGTTGGCCAACCCAATGAATGTTATTTTTAACCAGAATAGACATAGCAACCTCAGTAATTAATTCAGCGTTTTTCTAAAAAAGATGTTTTGCTTATTGCAGGTTGCGTGCCAACTTTTTATTTGTTGATTTTAAAGGGTTTGTTTTTTAATGCCTATAAGGTGGTAGTCAAAATGACTATTCATTTTATTGTCAATATGACAATATGAATTGTCAATATGACAATATGAATTGTCAAAATGACAATGAGGTCGTCATGAGTTTTTCCGTAGACGTGCTGGCGGGTATCGCCATTGAATTACAAAGCGGTATTGGACATCAGGACCGTTTTCAACGCCTGATAACCACATTGCGTCAGGTGCTGGAGTGCGACGCGTCGGCATTGCTGCGCTATGAGTCGCGACAGTTTATTCCGCTGGCGATCGATGGGCTGGCGCAGGACGTTCTCGGCAGGCGCTTTACCCTGGAAGGGCATCCTCGTCTGGAGGCGATTGCCCGCGCCGGGGACGTGGTTCGTTTCCCTGCCGACAGCGATTTGCCAGACCCTTACGATGGGCTGATTCCGGGCCAGGAGAGCCTGAAGGTACACGCCTGCATTGGCTTACCGCTGTTCGCCGGTCAAAATCTGATTGGCGCGTTAACGCTGGATGGCATGGAGCCCGATCAATTCGATGTTTTCAGCGATGAAGAGCTTAGGCTGATTGCCGCGCTGGCGGCGGGAGCGCTGAGCAATGCGCTGCTGATTGAACAACTGGAAAGCCAGAATATGTTGCCGGGCTCGTCGACGGCCTTCGAGCAGGTGACTGAAACCCAAATGATTGGCCTGTCGCCCAATATGCTGCAGTTGAAAAAAGAGATTGAGATTGTGGCGGGATCCGATCTCAACGTACTGATTAGCGGCGAAACGGGGACCGGGAAGGAGCTGGTAGCTAAGGCTATCCATGAAGGTTCGCCGCGCGCGGTGAATCCGCTGGTGTATCTGAACTGCGCGGCGTTGCCGGAAACCGTAGCGGAAAGTGAGCTGTTTGGTCACGTAAAAGGCGCCTTTACCGGGGCTATCAGCAATCGTAGCGGTAAGTTTGAAATGGCTGACAATGGGACGCTGTTTCTCGATGAGATTGGCGAGCTCTCGCTGGCGTTACAGGCTAAGTTGCTACGTGTGTTGCAGTACGGCGATATTCAGCGTGTGGGTGACGATCGCAGCCTGCGCGTGGATGTTCGGGTGCTGGCGGCAACGAACCGTGATTTACGGGAAGAGGTGCTGGCCGGGAATTTCCGTGCGGATTTGTTCCACCGTCTGAGCGTCTTTCCCCTTTCCGTTCCGCCCCTTCGTGAACGCGGCGAAGATGTGGTACTGCTGGCCGGTTATTTTTGCGAACAATGTCGGCTGCGGCTGGGACTTTCCCGCGTGGTGTTAAGTCCCGGCGCGCGTAGCCATCTGTTGAATTACGGCTGGCCCGGGAACGTGCGCGAGCTGGAACATGCTATTCACCGGGCGGTTGTTCTGGCAAGGGCCACCAGGGCAGCGGATGAAGTGGTGCTTGAGGCGCAGCATTTTGCCCTGCAGGATGAAACCCCGGTTCTGCAGGCGGAGGTTGTTGCGGAGATCCCGCAGCATTGCAACCTGCGTGAGGCAACGGAGTCATTCCAGCGGGAGATGATCCGCCGGGCGTTGGCGCAAAATAATCACAGTTGGGCGGCAAGTGCGCGGGCGCTGGAAACAGACGTCGCCAACCTGCACCGGCTGGCGAAACGTCTGGGGCTGAAGGATTAGAGAATACCTGCCTGATAGAAATCCTGCAGGTTGATAGCACCGGTGAGTTTACCGTTTTCATCTACCACCGGTGCGGCAGTGATTTTGCGCTTCATCAGGATCTCTTTGGCGTCAATGGCGCGGCTCTGCGCCTGCAGCGTAATGCCATTATGGGTCATTGCTTCGCTAACCTGAGTGGTGAGCGCTCCGCCGCCAACCAGCCAGCGGCGCAGGTCACCGTCGGTAAAGACGCCTTTCACCAGCGACTCGTCGTCGCAGACTGCCACCAGGCCAAGACCCGTACGGCTTAATTCCAGCATCGCGTCCATGACGCTGGTGGTGAGCGTCACCTGCGGAATGGCATCGTCACGGCGCATCAGATGATGCACTTTATTTAGCAGACGAGCGCCCAGCGCACCCGCCGGATGCGAGCGGGCAAAATCTTCTTCGTTAAAGCCGCGCGCCTGCATCACGGCGATTGCCAATGCGTCGCCCATCATCAGAGTGTTCACGGTGCTGGAAGTCGGTGCCAGGCGCATCGGACAGGCTTCGCGCTCAACGGAAATATCCAGCACGGCGTTGGCTGCCAGACCCAGCGGTGAGGTCGGTTTTCCGGTCATTGCCAGCAGAGCGACGGACTTGTCTTCCAGGCGCGGAATGATGAGATCCAGTTCTTTTGCGCCGCCGGAGTAGGAAATAAACAGCATGACATCACGGCTTTCAATCATGCCTAAGTCGCCGTGCAGCGCTTCAGCCGGATGCACAAAAAAGGCGGGCGTGCCGGTACTGGCGAGGGTCGCGGCTATTTTTTTGCCAATATGGCCTGATTTGCCAATCCCGGAGACAATCACTTTGCCTTCGCAGTGGATGATAGTATTGGCGGCGCGGACAAAATCATCGCCCAGTCGTTCAGGCAGTCGGCTGGCTTCCTGTAGCTCCAGCATTAACGTCTGACGGCCCGCGTTCAGTAGTGCATCACTCATTGGTTTCTCCGGTTATGATCACTTCAATCCCTTTTGCTTCCAGCGCCTGACGAAACGCAGGGTCGATACCCGCATCGGTAATCAGCTTGTCGACGCTTTCCAGACTGCACACAACATTGGGGCTTTTGCGCCCAAATTTTGACGAGTCAGCCATCAGAATCACTTCGCGAGCGGCATTGCACATCGCTTTACTGACGCTAAACACCTCATTAAAGGTGGTCACGCCGGCATTGAGGTCAATGCCGTCGGTGCCCATGAAGAGTTTATCAAAGCTGAACTGCTCAAAGGCGTTTTCTGCCAGCTGACCGTGAAATGACGCAGATTTTTTGCGAAAGGTCCCGCCGGGCATCAGGATAGTTTGCTCGTTGTCCAGCTCTGAAAGGGCGTTAACAATGTGCAGACTGTTGGTCATGACGGTGATGTTGCTAAAGCGGGTGAGCATCGGCACCATCTGCAATACGGTGCTGCCCGCATCCAGAATAATCGAGTCGCCATCGTGAATAAAACGGACGGCGGCTTCGGCAATCTGCTCTTTTTTATGCGTATTGATTAGCGTTTTGTGATCGATTGGCGGGTCGGATTCGTCTTTATTTAATACCACGCCGCCATAGGTACGAATGACGGTTCCGGCATTCTCCAGAATGACCAGGTCTTTGCGAATGGTCGTGCCGGTTGTGTCAAAGTAGTGGGCCAGTTCTTCAACCGAGCATTTTCCCTGCTTTTGCAGATGCTCCAATATGGCTGCCTGTCGCTGACGAGGTTTCATAGGCGTGATTACCCTGACTTATTAGGTTGCAAAATGATAATTTCGCAAGCTATTAGCATTCACAACGAAATTACCCATGTTTCAGTTTAAGCGCCAATGATAGTGCATTCTGCGCTAACGGATCATGGGGAAAGATCACATCAGGCTGTAAATCATCAAGATGTTTGCCCATTATCGTGGCAATTTTACCGGGCCTGGCAAATACAGTAAGACCTTTCATAAATAACGAATCGGTAACCCGCTGCTGCTCATCCAGCGCGATGGCGACCACCACGCGGGGTTTAAACCGTCCACCGGAACGACCTACGCCAACCCGACCCCGCTGGCAGAGTTGATCAAACGCCCGGTTAAAGCGGGATATTTGCCAGCCACCGAGCGCCAATTGCAGGCACCAGGCGATAGCGGCGACGGTAATCAGTGCGGAAACCATAATGTGCTCCTTTGATTGTGCCGGATGGCGGCTGTGCCTTATCCGACCAGATGTGTGTAGGCCCGGTAAGCGCAGCGCCACCGGGCAATCATGTTTCTTAGAACATCACCTGACCACCGGTCACGTTAATGGACTGACCGGTGCAGTAAGAGGCTTTCGGGCTGGCGTAAAACAGCAGCATGTTCAGCACGTCCTGATAATCGCAGCCGCGCTTAAGCGGAACCTTATCAATGTAGTACTGCTCGACTTCGTCTGGCTTAAGGCCAAGCTTGGTCGCATATTGCGGTAATAATGACTGGAACATCGGTGATTTCAGCAGATTGCCGAGCATCAGTGAATGCACGGTGATCCCGTACTCTGCCAGATCCAGCGCCAGCGACTGGGTTAAACCTACGCCGCCAAATTTTGCCGCGCTATAGCCTGAGTTGTGTTTACTGCCCACTTTCCCTGATTTGGAGTTGATCTGGATAATGCGTCCCTGGACGCCATCGCGGATCATCAGGCGTGAAAATTCACGTGCGCAGAGGAAGTAGCCGACCAGATTCACCTGCAGCGAGCGGTCGAAATCCCCAAGCTGAAAGTCGCTGATAAACGCGGCTTTTGCGATACCCGCGCTGTAAACCAGCAGATCGACGTGGCCAAATATTTCATCCACTCCGCGCGACAGCGCCAGCACACTCTGTTCGCTGGTGGCATCAGCGCCAAAACCGTAGGCGGTGCCTTCGCCAAACTCGGCGTTAATTTCCTGCGCGACGTTGGCGGCTTTATCGCTTTGGATATCCACCACCGCGACGCGGTACCCTTCTGTCGCAAGCCCACGGCAAAGGAATGCCCCCAGGGTCTGGCCTCCACCAATGACAACGGCAACCTGATTCATCTTTATCTCCTTAAATCTTAAGCAATAAACTTCAAAATACAGCCTGGTGCGATACCGTCCGGTACGGGGCCCGCAACGTGTACGGTGCCGGGAAATTCCGCTTCACTCAGTCCGTCAAAACGCAGAGTGATATGCCCCAGTTCACGTAAGTTTTGTTCCGCCACGCTGCCAACGGCTGTGACCGGGTAGTGATGCTGGCCTAGCTCAAATTGGATCCCAGCCTGCAAAGAGCCGTTCAGCTCCCCATGGCAATGGATGAAGCAAAATTCTTCGATATCCGCAGGCGCGCCTTCACGAAAGGTAATTAGCATCTGGTCGCAGAGTGCATCCGGGGCGCTCTGGCCGATGCGGGTGATGGTGGTTTCATAAATCACGGTCATTTTTGAGAGCCTCTTATTGGTAAATAAAGCCGGAAACAAACCAGGCGATGAGAACGGTCGGTGCGCCGGTCAGAAAACGACTCACCAGTACGGATGGCACACCGACGCGGACCGTGTCCTGGCGCGCTTCGGCTAGCGACAATCCGACTGGAATAAAGTCGCATGCCGCTTGGGCGTTAATGGCGAACAGGGCAGGTAGCGCCAGATGCGGAGGAATGTTCCCCAAACCAATCTGTACGCCGATCAGGACGCCGATAACCTGGGCGATGACCGCACCAGGGCCGAGGAAAGGGGACAGCAGCGGGAAAGAGCAGATCAGCGCCAGGGTTACCAGCCCCAGCGGATGGCTGGCCAGCGGTGCGAGTCCATGGGCAATCCAGTCACCCAGGCCAGACGCCATAATGATGCCGATCAGCGCCGAGACGAACGCCATAAACGGCAGAATGGTTTTCAGGACGGTATCGATAGTGTCTCGCCCGGCCTGAAACAGAACCGCAACGGCTGAACCCATTCCCATGCCGACTTTTGCCAACAGACCGTCGCTTTGTTCGGTAATTTTCTTGCTGGTGTCGTACTCGCGACCCATCGTGCTGTTTGCAGGCGTTGGCGCAGCGGATGCTTCACCGACAACGGTAATGTTTTCTTCTTTCACGCCAGAGACATAGATATCTTCGATAATATATTGGGCCAGCGGACCGGATTTACCCGTCGCGTGAATATTCACTGTTGGTATACGGCGTTTTGGATAGATCCCGCAGCGCAGCGTGCCGCCGCAGTCGATGATCGCCACGCCAATTTCGTTCTCTGGCGGCTCGCCTTCTTTGAAGCCATCAACGGCCTGCCAACCTGTCAGGCTGGCTATCCTGTCGACTATTGCGGGGCGAGTCCCGGCGGTGATATAGACAATTTTCTTGCCTGGCACGGCATCCAGTTCAAGCGGGCCGCCCCAGCCGCCGGTGCCTTTTTCAATACGAATACGCGTCATGATGCTGCTCCCGCCAGATGTACTTTCTGCTCAAGTTGAATGCCCATTTTTTTCTCAAAGATGGTGGTGGTGAAATCGGTCACCCAGCCGCGGAAGAAGTTGGTCACCAGGCCGACCAGCAAATAGCTCACCGCCAGCGGGCCGAGCGGAAGACCCAGCGTGGTCAGACCGCTGGCGATCCCCAGATAGACGAACAGCTCACCGGGGTTGATGTGGGGAAATAAGCCGTTCATTGAATGGCAGCTGTAAGAGGCGGCTGCGTAGTAGCTGGGCTTGAACTTTTCCGGCATAAAGCGGCCCAGGCTCAGCGTCATAGGATTACAAAACACAAATGTGCCGATGCACGGCAGCAGTAGATAGCGGGACAGCGGGTTTCCGGCGCAGCGCTGGGCAAAACGTTCAATACGTTGCTGACCGATAAAGTTAATCAGCGCATTCATGATGACCAGCAGACTGATCAGCAGAGGCAGAATACCGGTCACCATGCCGGTAAACACCTCTCCGCCTTTCTGGAACAATCCGATAAACCACTCAGCACCGAGTGTGATGGTGTCGATCATTATTCTCTCCTGTAGGGGTTTTAGTTATCTTGCCAAACGGTAACTAATTTTAATCAGATCGAAAGATTTAAAAGTGTTATTTTGATCGCAAAATGAAAGATAAATATTTTAATTTGAAAGATTGTGCGTGAGAACGCGCAAATGTGCCGGTCAGGAGTGCAAGAGGGGGGAAATTCTGTGAAGGAGAGCGACTACTGCTTCCTTGTGTGGCGGAGGATGCTTTACCATACTTCTCCCAGGCTGAATTTGTTTAATGGATGTCTCATGTTCAAGCGTCGTTATGTAGCGTTACTTCCCCTTTTCGTATTGCTTGCTGCTTGTAGCAGCAAACCTAAACCTTCAGAGACTCAAACGACTACGGGTACGCCATCCGGCGGCTTCCTGCTTGAGCCACAGCACAATGTCATGCAAACGGGCGGCGATTTTGCCAATAATCCGAACGCGCAGCAGTTCATCGAGAAAATGGTGAACAAGCACGGCTTTGACCGCCAGCAGTTGCAGGAGATCCTGTCGCAGGCCAAGCGTCTGGACTCGGTATTGCGTTTGATGGACCGCCAGGCGCCGACGACTCAACCGCCAGCC
The DNA here is from genome assembly GCF_013797615.1 of Citrobacter sp. RHBSTW-00017. Lineage (NCBI taxonomy): Bacteria > Pseudomonadati > Pseudomonadota > Gammaproteobacteria > Enterobacterales > Enterobacteriaceae > Citrobacter > Citrobacter sp. RHBSTW-00017. Next base: position 1,248,071 of record NZ_CP056899.1, read on the forward strand.
GGACCTAACGGTGCATGGCTGCGGTATCGTAAACAGTTCATCACCCCGGATAACGTACAAAACGGTGTGGCCTTCTGGAACCAATATGAAGATGCGCTGAACCGTGCATGGCAGGTCTACGGCGTACCGCCGGAAATTATCGTTGGCATTATTGGCGTAGAGACGCGCTGGGGCCGCGTGATGGGTAAAACGCGGATTCTGGATGCGTTGGCGACGTTGTCGTTTAACTATCCTCGTCGTGCGGAATATTTCTCTGGTGAACTGGAAACCTTCCTGCTGATGGCGCGAGATGAAAGCGACGATCCGCTCGATTTGAAAGGTTCTTTCGCAGGGGCGATGGGCTACGGCCAATTTATGCCATCTTCCTATAAACAATATGCCGTTGATTTCAATGGCGATGGTCACATTAACCTATGGGATCCGGTTGATGCTATCGGTAGCGTGGCGAACTATTTCAAAGGCCACGGTTGGGTGAAAGGCGATACGGTCGCGGTTCCGGCGAATGGCCAGGCGCCTGGGCTGGCGAACGGCTTTAAAACCCAGTACAGCATTTCTCAGCTTACCGCCGCAGGCCTGACGCCGCAGCAGTCATTGGGGAATCATCAGCAGGCCAGCCTGCTGCGACTGGATATCGGTACCGGTTATCAGTATTGGTATGGACTGCCGAACTTCTACACCATCACCCGCTATAACCACAGTACCCACTATGCAATGGCCGTGTGGCAATTGGGTCAGGCGGTCGCGCTGGCGCGCGTGCAGTAATCATTTGTTATCGGTCTACAGGGGCAATTCCTTGTAGACCGAATACGCTATCCTGGTGCGTTATCCGGTACTCTTTTGAATGCGGTTTATCTATTTTCTGAATGCCCCTCGTAAAATTGTCTCCTCATCCCCATCTTGGTTATGAAAGTGCTATCTTGTCCGGCATATTTTTTTAACTGACAGAGGCTGAAATGACCGACAGTGAACTGATGCAGTTAAGCGAGCAGGTTGGCCTGGCGTTGAAAGCGCGCGGGGCAACCGTGACGACGGCGGAATCCTGCACCGGCGGCTGGGTAGCTAAAGCAATTACGGATATTGCCGGCAGCTCCGCCTGGTTTGAGCGCGGGTTTGTGACCTACAGCAATGAAGCCAAAGCGCAGATGATTGGCGTGCGCGAAGAGACGCTGGTCCAGCATGGGGCGGTGAGCGAACCTGTGGTGGTGGAGATGGCGATTGGCGCGCTAAAAGCGGCCCGCGCGCATTTCGCTGTTTCGATTAGCGGTATTGCGGGGCCAGATGGCGGCAGTGAAGAAAAGCCCGTGGGGACGGTATGGTTCGCTTTTGCCAGCGCGAGCGGCGAGGGGATTACTCGCCGGGAATGCTTCAGCGGCGATCGCGATGCGGTACGTCGACAGGCGACCGCCTACGCGTTACAAACCCTGTGGCAACAATTTCTACAAAACACTTGATACTGTATGAGCATACAGTATAATTGCCCCAACAGAACATTATCTATCACGTTTCGCGGTTTAACCCGAAAGCGGCATGACAGGAGTAATTAATGGCTATCGACGAAAACAAACAGAAAGCGTTGGCGGCAGCGCTGGGTCAGATCGAAAAGCAATTCGGTAAAGGCTCCATCATGCGCCTGGGTGAAGACCGTTCCATGGATGTGGAAACCATCTCCACTGGTTCGCTTTCTCTGGATATCGCATTGGGCGCGGGCGGTTTGCCAATGGGCCGTATCGTTGAAATCTACGGGCCTGAATCTTCCGGTAAAACGACGCTGACCCTGCAGGTTATTGCTGCCGCACAGCGCGAAGGTAAAACCTGTGCGTTCATCGATGCTGAACACGCGCTGGATCCCGTCTATGCGCGCAAGCTTGGCGTTGATATCGACAACCTGCTGTGCTCTCAGCCTGATACCGGTGAACAAGCGCTGGAAATCTGTGATGCGCTGGCGCGCTCCGGTGCGGTTGACGTTATCGTTGTCGACTCCGTTGCCGCATTGACGCCGAAGGCAGAAATCGAAGGCGAGATTGGTGACTCTCACATGGGCCTTGCGGCACGTATGATGAGCCAGGCCATGCGTAAGCTGGCCGGTAACCTGAAGCAGTCCAACACGCTACTGATTTTCATCAACCAGATCCGTATGAAGATTGGCGTTATGTTCGGTAACCCGGAAACCACCACCGGTGGTAACGCCCTGAAATTCTATGCTTCTGTTCGCCTGGATATCCGTCGTATTGGCGCGGTGAAAGAAGGCGACAACGTGGTTGGTAGCGAAACCCGTGTTAAGGTCGTGAAAAACAAAATTGCAGCGCCGTTCAAACAGGCTGAATTCCAGATTCTTTACGGTGAAGGTATCAACTTCTACGGCGAACTGGTCGATTTGGGCGTGAAAGAGAAGCTGATTGAAAAAGCCGGTGCATGGTACAGCTACAACGGTGAGAAAATTGGTCAGGGTAAAGCGAATGCCACTAACTGGCTGAAGGAAAACCCGGCAACTGCGAAGGAAATTGAGAAGAAAGTACGCGAGTTACTGCTCAATAACCCGGATTCAAAACCAGACTTCTCTGTTGATGACAGCGGTGAAGATGTAAAAGAAACGAACGAAGATTTCTGATAATCTGACGTTATCGCACATAGAAGGGCTGCATACCATGCAGCCCTTTTCCATTTCTGAAGGCTCACTATGACAGAAGCAACTTCCCGCCGCTCCGCTTATTCCCGACTTCTTGACCGCGCTGTACGTATACTGGCGATGCGCGATCACAGCGAGCAGGAACTGCGGCGTAAGCTGGCCGCTCCGGTGATGGGAAAAAATGGACCGGAAGACATTGATGCAACGCCGGAGGATTACGACAAGGTCATCGCCTGGTGTATTGAAAGCCGTTATCTGGATGATGACCGCTTCGTTCAGCAGTTTATCTCCAGCCGTAGCCGTAAAGGTTATGGACCCGCGCGTGTGCGTCAGGAATTAAACCAAAAAGGGATTTCGCGTGAAGCCGTTGAACGAGCCATGCGCGAGTGTGAAATTGACTGGGCAGCACTTGCGCGCGCGCAGGCCATTCGTAAATACGGAGAACCTTTACCTGTAGATTTTTCAGATAAGGTAAAGGTCCAGCGCTTTTTGCTCTACCGTGGCTATCTGATGGAAGATATTCAGGCAATATGGCGAAATTTTGACGATTGAGCGCATACGGGATTTTACTTCCCAGTAAAGAAAACTTATCTTATTCCCACTTTTCGATTGCCAGAGGCGCAGTTTACGTGCCGATGCTGGTAATGACATTTCGTTAGCTTGATTTCTTCAGGATAATTATGAGCAAGAGCACCGCTGAGATCCGTCAGGCGTTTCTCGATTTTTTCCATAGTAAAGGACATCAGGTAGTTGCCAGCAGCTCCCTGGTACCGAACAATGACCCTACTTTGTTGTTTACCAACGCCGGGATGAACCAGTTCAAGGATGTGTTCCTTGGCCTCGACAAGCGTAATTATTCCCGCGCAACCACCTCGCAGCGTTGCGTGCGTGCGGGCGGTAAGCACAACGACCTGGAAAACGTCGGTTACACTGCACGTCACCATACTTTCTTCGAAATGCTGGGCAACTTCAGCTTCGGCGATTATTTCAAACATGATGCTATTCAATACGCATGGGAACTGCTGACCGGTGAAAACTGGTTTGCCCTGCCAAAAGAGCGTCTGTGGGTCACCGTCTATGAAACTGACGATGAAGCCTATGAAATCTGGGAAAAAGAAGTTGGCATTCCGCGCGAACGTATCATCCGTATCGGTGATAACAAAGGCGCGGCTTATGCTTCCGACAACTTCTGGCAGATGGGTGATACCGGCCCTTGCGGTCCGTGCACCGAAATTTTCTACGACCACGGCGACCACATTTGGGGTGGCCCTCCGGGAAGCGCAGAAGAAGATGGCGATCGCTACATTGAGATCTGGAACATCGTCTTCATGCAGTTCAACCGTCAGGCTGACGGCACCATGGAACCGCTGCCGAAGCCGTCCGTGGATACCGGTATGGGCCTTGAGCGTATTGCGGCCGTGCTGCAACACGTTAATTCCAACTATGAAATCGACCTGTTCCGTTCACTGATTGAGTCCGTGGCGAAAGTCACCGGCGCGACCGATCTGAGCAACAAGTCGCTGCGCGTTATCGCTGACCATATCCGCTCCTGTGCATTCCTGATTGCCGATGGCGTTGTCCCGTCGAATGAAAACCGTGGTTATGTGCTGCGTCGTATCATTCGTCGCGCGGTACGTCATGGCAACATGCTGGGCGCGAAGGATACCTTCTTCTACAAGCTGGTTGGTCCGCTGGTGGACGTCATGGGCTCCGCAGGTGAAGAACTGAAGCGTCAGCAGGCTATGGTTGAGCAGGTTCTGAAAACCGAAGAAGAGCAGTTTGCGCGTACACTGGAGCGTGGTCTGGCGCTGCTGGATGAAGAACTGGCAAAACTGTCCGGTGATACACTGGATGGCGAAACCGCATTCCGTCTGTATGACACCTACGGTTTCCCGGTTGACCTGACGGCGGACGTTTGCCGCGAGCGCAACATTAAGGTTGACGAAGCGGGCTTTGAAGCCGCAATGGAAGAACAGCGCCGTCGCGCGCGTGAAGCCAGCGGCTTTGGCGCAGACTACAATGCGATGATTCGTGTTGATGGCGCCTCTGAATTTAAAGGCTACGAACATCTGGAACTGAACGGCAAAGTGACCGCGCTGTTTGTTGATGGTAAAGCGGTAGACGCAATTAACGCAGGTCAGGACGCAGTTGTCGTACTGGATCAGACTCCGTTCTATGCGGAATCTGGTGGTCAGGTTGGCGACAAGGGTGAACTGAAAGGCGCAGGCTTCGCGTTTGCCGTGAGCGACACGCAGAAATATGGCCAGGCGATTGGTCACATTGGTAAGCTGTCTGCGGGTTCTCTGAAAATTGGCGATGCAGTACAGGCTGATGTTGATGAAGCTCGTCGTGCGCGCATTCGCTTGAACCACTCCGCAACGCACCTGATGCACGCGGCGCTGCGCCAGGTACTGGGCACGCATGTGGCACAGAAAGGCTCGTTGGTTAACGATAAAGTGCTGCGCTTCGACTTCTCTCATACTGAAGCTATGAAGCCTGCTGAAATCCGTGCCGTTGAAGATCTGGTGAATGCGCAAATTCGTCGCAATCTGCCGATTGAAACGAACATCATGGATCTCGAAGCGGCGAAAGCCAAAGGCGCAATGGCGCTGTTTGGCGAGAAATATGACGACCACGTGCGTGTTCTGAGCATGGGTGATTTCTCTACCGAACTGTGTGGTGGTACTCATGCCAGCCGTACGGGGGATATTGGTCTGTTCCGTATTGTGTCTGAGTCAGGCACTGCGGCGGGCGTTCGTCGTATTGAAGCTGTGACCGGTGAAGGCGCTATCCAAACCGTGCATGCTGAGAGCGATCGCTTAAGCGATATTGCGCAGCTGCTGAAAGGCGATAGCCAGAATATTGGTGACAAAGTTCGTTCCGTGCTGGAGCGTACGCGTCAACTCGAAAAAGAATTGCAGCAATTGAAGGAACAGGCTGCGGCGCAGGAGAGTGCAAATCTCTCCAGCAAAGCGGTTGATATTAATGGCGTGAAGCTGCTGGTCAGCGAACTCGCGGACGTTGAGCCGAAAATGTTGCGTACCATGGTTGATGATCTGAAAAATCAACTGGGGTCTACCGTTATCGTTCTGGCAACGGTAGTGGAAGGTAAGGTTTCTCTGATTGCGGGTGTGTCTAAGGACGTGACAGATCGCGTGAAAGCAGGGGAACTGGTTGGAATGGTCGCTCAGCAGGTAGGCGGTAAGGGTGGTGGTCGTCCGGACATGGCGCAAGCCGGTGGTACGGATGCTGCGGCTCTGCCAGCAGCGTTAGCCAGTGTGAAAGGCTGGGTCAGCGCAAAACTGTAATAATTATAAGCGTAAGTCGACGCTGCGGACTTCAATCCGCAGCGTTTGTATCAACGCTATCGACAACGATAAAGTCAGGTTGAAGTTGTGTATATCGGCTAAACTTAGGTTTAACAGAATGTGATGCCGTGACTGCTTACACTTAGGTGTTTGTCATCGCTTACTTTTTGGCGTTATATGATGGATAATGCCGGGATACAGAGAGACCCGACTCTTTTAATCTTTCAAGGAGCAAAGAATGCTGATTCTGACTCGTCGAGTTGGTGAGACCCTCATGATAGGCGATGAGGTCACCGTGACAGTTTTAGGGGTGAAGGGCAACCAGGTGCGCATTGGCGTAAACGCCCCGAAAGAAGTTTCTGTCCATCGTGAAGAGATCTACCAGCGTATCCAGGCTGAAAAATCCCAGCAGTCCAGTTACTAAGGTTTTCGCGTCTCACCTTTCTGGTGAGGCGCAACCTGATTGAATTATCCCTTTTCTTCTCTTTTCTTCTTCGTTTTCCTCATTTTTTCGATTCTCATCCGCGCATTGCCTTTCCCTGCGATTTTTCCGTTTGTTCATTGCTTCAGGAAATTGCCAATTTATCTGTTGATAAAACACTCTTTTTGCCGTTTTTGCAGACTAATTGCGCGTGAAATGTGCAAACGATAAAAGCGCTGGAAAAATTGTTTGACTTATAAGTCCCAGAAAGTAATATGTGCGCCACGCAGCGACGATGAGCAGAAACAAGTTCTTCGAAGCACTCGCAAGAGGCGTGTTGGTGAGGTGGCCGAGAGGCTGAAGGCGCTCCCCTGCTAAGGGAGTATGCGGTCAAAAGCTGCATCCGGGGTTCGAATCCCCGCCTCACCGCCATTTGCATCCGTAGCTCAGCTGGATAGAGTACTCGGCTACGAACCGAGCGGTCGGAGGTTCGAATCCTCCCGGATGCACCATCTTCTCTGCAATAGCGCATTAGCGTTGTTACAGAAAATCGATATCACTTTAGCAGCGATATCAAATCTGCAGTAAGTAAGTTTCCCTGATGCATCCGTAGCTCAGCTGGATAGAGTACTCGGCTACGAACCGAGCGGTCGGAGGTTCGAATCCTCCCGGATGCACCATCTTCTCCGAGATAACAGCAAAACTGTTGTTTCATGGTCTGCGAGATAATCGCGAGCACCAGGGAGGATAACGTTGCTTCAGCAACGGCCCACAGGGCGAGGCGCAGCCGAGTAATCCTCCCGGATGCACCATCTCTTACTTGATATCGCTCATTACGATATCAATATCGGCAGTAAAGCAAGTTTCCCGATGCATCCGTAGCTCAGCTGGATAGAGTACTCGGCTACGAACCGAGCGGTCGGAGGTTCGAATCCTCCCGGATGCACCATCTTCTCCGAGATAACAGTAAAACTGTTGTTTCATGGTCTGCGAGATAATCGCGAGCACCAGGGAGGATAACGTTGCTTCAGCAACGGCCCGCAGGGCGAGGCGCAGCCGAGTAATCCTCCCGGATGCACCATCTCTTACTTGATATCGCTCATTACGATATCAATATCGGCAGTAAAGCAAGTTTCCCGATGCATCCGTAGCTCAGCTGGATAGAGTACTCGGCTACGAACCGAGCGGTCGGAGGTTCGAATCCTCCCGGATGCACCATCTTCTCCGAGATAACAGCAACACTGTTGTTTCATGGTCTGCGAGATAATCGCGAGCACCAGGGAGGATAACGTTGCTTCAGCAACGGCCCCAGGGCGAGGCGCAGCCGAGTAATCCTCCCGGATGCACCATCTTCTCTCCTTTGAATCATTTCCACATACTCCCGGAACACCCCTTAATTCGCTGTCAGCGACAAAATCAATCAATTACGATAAAATAACGTCTGGTCATTCGGCTTGTGAGAAGACGATGTACGAACGTTATGCGGGTTTGATTTTTGATATGGATGGCACCATCCTGGATACCGAGCTAACGCACCGTAAGGCGTGGCATGAGGTATTGGGGCATTATGGATTACGTTTTAATGAACAAGCCATGGTCGCCCTCAATGGCTCCCCAACGTGGCGTATTGCCCAGTCGGTAATTGAATTGAATCATGCCGATCTTGACCCTCATGCATTGGCGCGTGAAAAAACCGACAAGGTGAGAAGTATGCTGCTGGATAGCGTCCAGCCTTTGCCATTGGTTGACGTCGTGAAAGCCTGGCATGGTCGTCGTCCTATGTCGGTAGGTACGGGGAGTGAAAGCGCGATTGCGGAAGCTCTGCTCGCACACCTTGGGCTGCGTCGCTATTTTGATGCTGTAGTCGCAGCCGATCACGTACAACACCATAAACCTGCTCCTGATACGTTTTTGCTCTGTGCCGAACGTATGGGTGTTGCTCCGGCGCGCTGTGTCGTATTTGAAGATGCCGATTTTGGACTGCAGGCGGCGCATGCCGCAGGAATGGATGCTGTGGATGTCCGGTTATTGTGAGTGATGGACTATCGCTCCTGTCACTGTTTGCCAGCAGTTTTCTCAGCGCTACGCTATTACCCGGCAATTCTGAAGTTGTTTTAGTTGCTTTGCTGGTCTCTGGGGTAAGTCATCCCTGGGTCTTAGTCTTAACAGCAACAATGGGTAATAGCCTTGGAGGGTTAACTAACGTTATCCTTGGGCGTTTCTTTCCATTGCGTAAAACATCGCGCTGGCAAGAAAAAGCCACTGGCTGGCTGCGGCGCTATGGCGCTGTCACACTATTATTAAGCTGGATGCCGGTTGTGGGTGATTTACTGTGCCTGTTAGCTGGATGGATGCGCATCTCGTGGGGTCCAGTACTTTTTTTCTTATGCCTTGGCAAGGCGCTGCGCTATGTAGTTGTCGCAGCGGTTACGACGCAAGGCATTATGTGGTGGCACTAATTGTGTTGTGAGATAGCCTTCAGGGTAACCAATACCATTATGCTAATTAAAACGATTTTGACAGGCGGGAGGTCAATTTGATCCCGGACGTATCACAGGCGCTGGCCTGGCTGGAAAACCATCCTCAGGCGTTAAAGGGGATTCAACGTGGGCTGGAGCGCGAAACGCTGCGCGTTAATGCAGATGGGTCATTAGCAACGACAGGCCATCCTGAGGTGTTAGGCTCAGCGCTAACGCATAAATGGATAACCACTGACTTTGCCGAAGCACTGCTGGAGTTTATTACGCCTCCAGGCGACGACATTGAGAAAATGCTCACGTTCATGCGCGACCTGCATCGGTATACCGCCAGGAACCTGGGCGACGAGCGTATGTGGCCGCTGAGCATGCCTTGCTATATTGCCGAAGGCCAGGATATCGAACTGGCGCAGTACGGTACGTCGAATACCGGTCGTCTGAAAACGCTGTACCGTGAAGGCCTCAAAAACCGTTACGGTGCGTTGATGCAGACTATCTCCGGCGTACACTACAATTTCTCATTGCCGATGGCTTTCTGGCAGGCGAAATGTGGCGTAACGGACGGCGAAGATGCTAAAGAGAAGATCTCCGCGGGTTACTTCCGTCTGATCCGCAACTACTACCGTTTTGGTTGGGTGATCCCGTATCTGTTTGGCGCCTCTCCGGCCATTTGTTCCTCTTTCCTGCAAGGAAAACCGACAACCCTGCCGTTTGAAAAAACCGACTGTGGGATGTATTACCTGCCGTATGCGACGTCGCTGCGCCTGAGTGATTTGGGCTATACCAATAAGTCGCAAAGCAATCTCGGAATTACGTTTAACGATTTGCATGAGTATGTGGCAGGATTAAAGCGCGCGATTAAAACCCCTTCCGAGGAGTACGCGGCGATCGGTCTGGAGAAGGACGGTAAGCGTCTGCAAATCAACAGCAACGTTCTGCAGATTGAAAATGAGCTGTATGCGCCTATTCGCCCGAAACGCGTCACTCGTCGTGGCGAAACGCCTTCTGACGCGCTTCTGCGTGGCGGTATTGAGTACATCGAAGTTCGTTCACTGGATATCAACCCGTTCTCACCGATCGGCGTGGACGAGCAGCAGGTGCGTTTCCTCGATCTGTTTATGGTCTGGTGTGCGCTGGCCGATGCCCCGGAAATGAGCAGCGATGAATTGCTGTGTACGCGTAAAAACTGGAATCGTGTGATTCTCGAAGGTCGTAAGCCTGGGCTGACGTTAGGTATTGGCTGTGAAACAGCCCAGTTCCCGCTGCCTAAGGTAGGGAAAGATCTGTTCCGTGATCTGAAACGCGTGGCACAAACGCTGGACAGCATCGATGGGGGAGAGGAGTATCAAAAGGTCTGTGATGAACTGGTTGCCTGTTTTGACAACCCAGAACTGACTTTCTCTGCCCGCATCCTACGGTCTATGATTGATGAAGGCATTGGCGGCACGGGTAAAGCGCTGGGTGAGGCTTACCGAAATCTGCTGCGTGAAGAGCCGTTAGAAATATTGCAGGAAGCGGAATTTATTGCTGAAACCGAGGCTTCAAAGCGTCGTCAGCAGGAGATCGAAGCGGCTGATACTGAGCCGTTTAGCGTGTGGCTGGAAAAGCACGCTTGATACAAAAGAAAAAGGCCACTCGGGAGTGGCCAAAATTTCATCTCTGAAAACAGGGATGATGATAACAAATGCGCGTCTTTCATATACTCAGACTCGCCCCGGAACAAAGAGTTCAGATTATTTTCAAAAAATTTATCGGAGGTGGCTAAATGCCGTTGTTAGATAGTTTTACTGTCGATCACACCCGGATGGAAGCTCCCGCGGTCCGGGTTGCAAAAACGATGAACACCCCGCATGGCGACGCAATCACCGTGTTTGATCTGCGTTTCTGCATTCCGAACAAAGAAGTGATGCCTGAGAAAGGTATCCACACGCTGGAACATCTGTTTGCAGGTTTTATGCGTAACCATCTCAACGGCAACGGCGTGGAGATTATCGATATCTCTCCGATGGGATGCCGCACTGGCTTTTACATGAGCCTGATTGGTACGCCAGACGAGCAGCGTGTTGCCGACGCGTGGAAAGCGGCGATGGCGGACGTGCTGAAAGTGCAGGATCAAAACCAGATCCCGGAGCTGAACGTTTACCAGTGTGGCACGTATCAGATGCACTCTCTTAGCGAAGCACAGGATATCGCACGTCATATTCTGGAGCATGATGTACGCGTTAACAGCAATGAAGAGCTGGCGCTGCCGAAAGAGAAACTGCAGGAACTGCATATTTAGTCATACTGATTAGTTGTTCCAGTATTTAAATTAACCTCGGCTTATAACCGGGGTTTTTTATTGCCTCCCGTAAACCATCTCCCTGGGAGGTGGTTTACGGGGCAATAAAAAAGGGATCCGCAGATCCCTTTTATCAGATATTTAGTGCGCGCCACCGCCGCCGCCGCCCGCACCGAAGGGTGGCTTGGCAAACCACACCAGGCCAAGCAAGACCAGGAAGATCCCCGCCGACATCCAGAAGATTTCGTTGGCGGAAATAATCAGCCCCTGATTGGTGATCTGCTGGGCTATCCAGCCTGACGCCTGCTGGTGCGTCATCCCTAAATCCTGCAGCTTATCGTACATTGCCTGCGCATTTGGATTGTAAGGATTAACGGATTCCGTTAACTGCGCATGGTGAAGTGACTCGCGGTTAGTCCACATCGTCGTCGTAATTGATGTACCAATAGAGCCGGCCAGCGTTCGCGTAAAGTTCGACAAACTTGATGCCGCGGCCAGACGCTCAGGCGGTAAGCCGGACAGCGTGATAGTCGTCAGCGGCATAAAGAAGCAGGCTACCGCGAAACCCTGAATAAACTGTGGCCAGGCCGATGCGCCAAAGTCCATACCCGGTTCGAACGTCCACGCACGCCAGTAGAAACAGACGGCGTACATAATAAAACTGAACGTGACTAACCGACGCATATCAAGCTTGTGCGCGAAGCGGCCGATAATCGGCGATAAGATCACCGGAATCACCCCAACCGGCGCTGACGCCAGACCGGCCCAGGTTGCCGTATAGCCGTATACCTCCTGCAACAGCTGCGGCAGCAGGACGATTGCGCCGAAGTAGAGCATATAGGCCAGACTGATACACAGACAGCCGATGGTAAAGTTGCGCGACTTAAACAGTGAGAGGTCGACAATGGGGTGCTCGTCGGTAAGCTCCCAGACGATCAGGAAGCTGATGGCGACAACGGCGACCACCGTCAGGATGATAATCTCCTGAGAGGCGAACCAGTCCAGCTCTTTGCCGCGGTCGAGCATAATCTGCAAACTGCCGATACCAATGACCAGCAGTGCCAGACCAATGGCATCGATGCGCCGCTGCTCGGTTTTGGTTTCCCGACCGCGCAGGGTTTGCAGGGTCATCAATACCACCGCAGCACCGATTGGCACGTTGATGAAAAATATCCAGCCCCAGTGATAGTTGTCGCTGATATAGCCCCCAAGAATAGGGCCACATATCGGGGCAACAATCACCGTCATCGACCATAGCGCCAGGGCGATGGAACGCTTGGCGGGAGGATAGTTATTCAGCAACAAGCTTTGTGACAGCGGAATTAATGGTCCGGCGACAATCCCCTGGATTACGCGGAAGAAAATCAGCATGTTCAGGCTGGTGGACATCCCGCATGCCCATGACGCAATGACGAAGGCGATAGTTGACCACATGAATAGCCTTACTTCGCCAAAGCGCTTTGCCAGCCAGCCGGTGATCGGAATCGAGATAGCGTTCGCCACCCCGAATGAGGTGATCACCCAGGTTCCCTGGCTCAGTGAAGAGCCGAGGTTCCCGGCGATAGTGGGGATCGCCACGTTAGCAATGGTGGAGTCCAGCACCTGCATGAATGTCGCCAGGGACAGCGCGATCGTCATAATGACGAGCTGCGCGCCTTCCAGCGGTTTTTGCTGTTGCATCACACGCACCTTTGAATTAGCCCGCGTTGGCCTGCACGATCTCTTCGATCATCTTATTGACCGGAGCAAGGTTGATTTCCCGTGCATTACTTTCTGATACCGGCGTGGTGCGAACCTGGCTTGCCAGAATTTGTCCGTCACGATTTGAGGTATCTACCGTAACCAGCGTAGATAAACCGATACGCAGCGGATGCTGCGCCAGCTGCTGTGCATCCAGTTCAATACGCACCGGCAGACGCTGGACGACTTTGATCCAGTTACCCGTCGCGTTTTGTGCTGGCAGCAGGGAAAAGGCGCTGCCCGTACCCATATCCAGGCCGACAACCTTACCGGTATATTTCACGTCATCGCCGTAAATATCGCTGATCACGGTCGCCGGTTGACCGATACGCATGTGCGCGAGCTGTGTTTCTTTGAAGTTGGCATCCACCCACAGGTTAGTGGCTGGAACGACCGCCATCAGCGGCGTGGTCGGGCTAATTTGCGCTCCCGGCTGCACGGAACGACGGGAAACATAGCCAGTCATTGGGCTGACGATTCTGGTTCGTTCCAGCGCCAGCCAGGCATTGCGCACTTCAGTGGCCGCCTGTTGCACGGCGGGCTGGTCTTCCAGCTTACTGCCGAGAATCATCGCCTGGTTGGCATTATATTGTTGGATAGCGACATCAAGCTGAGCCTGAGCGCTGGCGACGGCATCACGCGCATGTTGCAGCTCTTCGCGGCCAATCAGGTTGGCGTTGCCCAGCGGGACACGGCGATTAAAGTCGCTTTGTGCCTGCGCCAGCGCGGTTCTCTGCACTTCAATGCTTGCCTGTAACTGCTTGCTGTTGATCATCAACTGGTGCGTCTGACGCACGCTGGAAGCCAGCGCAGTTTTGGCTTTTTCAAATGCCTGCTTTGCGTCCGTCTGGTCGAGGGTGACCAGCACATCGCCTTGTTTTACAAAGTCAGTGTTATCAGCCCAGACTTTCGTCACGCTGCCTGATACCTGCGCCATGATTTGAACCTGGTTCCCTGCCACGTACGCATCGTCTGTCTCTTCGACATGACGCAGTACTAAAAACCAATAAATCCCATATGCCACGGCAATAATAATAAAGAGCAAGGTCAGAAGGAGCAGCATACTTTTACGTTTGCCATTCTTCTTGACCGGTTGCTGCGGGGTTTGAGTCTCCGCATTTACGCTCATGTTGTTCTCCACGATCTTCTTTTTTTTCACATCGGCTGAGCCGACCTGTTTATCAGACAGGCCAGCAGTATGCGTGCTGGCCTGTCGGTTTTTTCATTTATAAATCTGGATTTCTGAGCGAGTCGGCGCGTTAGCGCAACGCTTCTAATACCGCGCCATCCTGTTCCATCTGGTCAAGACGGGTCAGAAGTTTACGGGTAATTTGCTCAAGCTGATCTTTTTCGGTGGTGCTGAGAGATGACCAAAGCTGATGCAGGCAGTTATGCTGAGGCGGTAACACCTCTTGCAAAAATGCGTGGCCTTTCTCGGTCAATTGCAGATGCAGACAGCGGCGATCGTTATCGCTTTCGCGACGTTCGATCCAGCCACGTTTTTCTAACTCATCCGCAATGCGGGTTGCGTTAGTGCGTGACGAGCCAAGCGCGCAACTCAGTTCAGAAGGCTGAATACTGTGGTTTTCCTGAGACTCCAGCGTAATCAACGCCATAAACAATGTCTCGTTAATCCCTTGAGCTTTCAGCATCTTATTGCGGTTTTCCAGCAGCTTGCCCTGCATGTGCATGCATAGACGAGTCAGAAGCACTTCCTGATAAGGGAACTCTTCGTAGCGGCTGGCGCGAAATTTTAGCATTTGTTCAATGGGCGTAAACGAACTATCCATTTGGGTATAACCTCATTAATTTCAGCCGATATAGTAACGACAGTGACAAATAAAGTAAATGTATTATTTATTTAAAATGATTGTTTTTATCTATAAGACAATCAGCATTTTCCAGGCTAATCCATAGCCCAGAGCACTCAGTAAGGTTGGAATGATGATGCTGCGGGTCTTATAGAAGCTTGCGCCCAGTATGACAAACCCCACCAGCGTAGGCACGAACCGACGAGAATCGTGCATCACTTCTGGCGCGGTAGACACCACCAACAGGGCGCAAATTGATGCAATGCCAATGGTGTCGAGTAATATGCCCGTCGCGCCGCGCTTCGTCGGGCGAACATTCCCCACTCCAAGACGGAGCGGCAAATAACGAAAACAGTAGTTAACGCAGCCGACCAACAGGCCAAGCAGCAGGACCTCATAGCTCATCGGGACCTCCCTGCCAAAATGACTGGATAAGAGCCGTCAGACATCCGCAGACAATGCCTGCAAGGATGGCGGCAGGAATGGAAAACAGCATGACGCCAGCCAGCGCGCCGGCCAGTGCTGCAGTCACGCAGAGTGCTTGTTGACGCTGGAAAGAGGCGAGCAGGAAGCTCATGAACAGCGCCGGGAGCATGAAGCCCAACGCGGCTTCAACTGCCGGGTAATCCTTGAGTAAACCACTACCGGAAAACGCGCCGATCACCGTGCCAAACACCCAGGAGGCCCAGGAGCATAGCGCAATGCCGATCATCCAGTTTTCACTCCAGCGCCGGTTATCCCGTACCAGCTTCGCCGTGGCGGCGGCAAAGACTTCATCGGTGAGGCCAAAGGCCCACAGCGCGCTTTTGGGTTTGCTCAGTCGCTGGGCGATTCGGCTACGCAGGGAAGGTCCGTACAAAACATGGCGTACATCCATGGCCATGACGGTCAGTGCGGCGACCCACAAAGAACTGCCTGCGGCGAGCATTGTGGTGATGACAAACTGGCTGGCTCCCGCATAGATAATGCAGGAGAAAAACACGCTTTCAACCGGAGTAAAGCCAAGGCGAGTGGCATTGAGACCAAATGCAAAAGCGACCGGAATATAGCTGATGACTATTGGCAGGCTGTCTTTGAATCCTTCAGTTAGCGTCGCAGAACTGGGTTCAGACTGGGATATCGGGCTTTCCATAGGGTTATAGGTTTCATTACCGAAATTAATATAACTTGGTTCAATGAGTTATAACCTTAGCAGACTGATGGGCTCCTTAACACCCTGCGGAGCCCAATCAGCGGTAAACATACGCTATATGCTTAATTTACGGCTTCCTGACGGTGATATCCTCGCCACCAGACCAACAGGTTGAGTAGGGCAACGGTCGTACCGGCCAGACAAACGCCAGCCCAACCGGCATGCTGCCAGGCGGAGGCCGAAATCAGCGAACCAGCAGCCCCGCCAATAAAATAGCTGGTCATGTATCCGGCGGTCAGGCGATTACGCGCGTCCGGATGAATGCGATAGATAACCGTCTGGTTGGTGATATGCACACCCTGAACGGTGAGGTCCAGGACCAGGATACCGATAATCAGCATTGGCACGGAACTATGCCCTAACCAGATAGCCCACCAGGAGAGCAGCAGTAATAACAGACCTGTGGTCGTGGTGAGATGTGATTTTCCCTTATCGGCAAAACCACCTGCCGGACGCGCGCCTAACGCCCCTGCGGCCCCTGCCAGGCCAAACAGCCCGATCGTTCCTTCGGAGTAGTTAAACGGCGGCGCGGCGAGCAAAAACGCCATAGAGGTCCAGAGAATACTGAAATTGGCAAAGGTCAGGCAGCCCAACATCGCGCGGGTACGCAGCAATTTATCATGGATAAACAGGCTGAATACGGAGCTTAACAGTTGCGGATAGTTGAGATGAGTATCTGATTTCATCTTCGGCAGACCGCGCCACAGCGCAATCGCCATCAGTGCCATTAATATCGATGCGACCCAAAATACGGTGCGCCAGCCGCCAAGATTGGCCAGTAATCCCGCCACGGTGCGCGCCAGCAGGATACCCAGCAGCAGGCCGCTCATAATGGTGCCGACAACTTTACCGCGCTTATCCGGCGTGGCAAGCGTCGCCGCCAGCGGAACCAGAATCTGTGCCACTACCGAGAACAACCCGGTCAGGGCGGTGCCGAGGATCAGCATGCCCAGCGACTGGCTACTGGCGGTAATAAGCATGCCGCCTGCCGCTAACAGCGTCATGGAGACGATCAGCATCCGACGTTCAAACATATCGCCAAGTGGTACTAAAAACAGCAGGCCGGCGGCATAGCCGAGCTGGGCCGCGGTGACGATAAAGCCAGCGGTGCTGGCCGATAGCGAAAAGTTACGTGCGATAGTGTCGAGCAGCGGCTGCGCGTAATAGTTACTGGCGACGGCGAGGCCGGTGGCGATAGACATTAACAGGATCAGCGAAGGGCTAAGTCCCTGAGTGGTTTTCGTCATGGTTTTCAACTGAAAAATGGGTTGCAGAAAACAATCATAACGTAAGTGATTAAATGTTGCTGATTTGTTGGGTGATGGATTGTGCGGTTGGGAGGAGGGCGTGTAGGCCGGATAAGGCGCATCGCGCCACCATCCGGCATTGGTGTGATGGCGCTAGGCTTATCAGACCTACGAGGGGGTTATTTCTGCGCAGCCAGCGCTTCTTTCACCCAGCCATCAAACTGTTGCTGGTGGGCTTTGATCCAGCCGTCAACGTGACCCTGCACGTCGGCTTCAGATGCCTTCCCGTCGTGCATCATCGCGTTCTGCGCGTTGATATCCGCCAGCGGCAGCTTCATGACGGCAAACAGTTTCGCCGCAGCCGGGTTTTTCTCCGCCCAGGCTTTGTTGGCGACGATATGCATAGTGTTCACAGGGAAGCCGTAGTTGGCGCCGTTTGGCAGCTTGGTATCAATGTCTTTCTGCTCGCCTGGCAGGGAAGAGAACGGTACCTGCAGCCAGACCACATCTTTACCCGGTTTCATTACGTCGCTCACCCAGTACGGTGTCCAGGTGTAGTAAAGAATGGGTTTGCCTTCTTTAAAGCGGGTAATAGTGTCAGCCATCATCGCCGCATAGTTACCGTGGCTGACCTCGACGGTTTTTTCCAGATCGAAGGCTTTGTTCTGGTGGTTGATCACCGCTTCGCAGCCCCAGCCCGGCGAGCAGCCCATCATGTCTGCTTTTCCGTCGCCGTTGGTGTCAAAGATTTTGGCGATCTTCGGATCTTTTAACTGGGCAATGTTGGTGATTTTATACTGCTCAGCGGTTTTTTTATCGATCAGATAACCTTGTGCGGCACCCGTAACGAATACCCCCTCGCGATAGAACTTTTTGTCTCCGCCCGCTGCGGCATACATATCATCATGCAGCGGCTGCCAGTTCACAGCGGTAAAAGTTGCATCGCCAGAGGCAATGGAGGTATAGCCGACGTTGTAGTCAACTTCGCTTGTTTTGTTAACGGTATAACCCAGTTTCTCCAGCGCACGGGCGACCAGTTGCGTCTGGAAGGATTCTTCAGAGATAGTGCTCTGGATTGGCTGTACAGTGATGCCTTTGCCTGGCAGATCTGCAGCGAAAGTGCTGGTGGAGACAAGGGTGGCAAACGCTGTGGCAATAATGACGTTCTGTCGCATCGTTGTTCCTTAATTATTGGAGGGACGTATAGGCCCGGTAAGCAATGCGCCACCGGGCAACGGGTGAATTACTTCGTGAATGGGCGAGTGATAAGCCCAACGGGACCGGTGGTATACCAGCGACTGTTGCCACGGCTACGGGCGTCGCGACCGACAGCCTGCGTCAGGCGGTCGAGAATGATGGCGAGGATCACGATCCCAACCCCGCCGACGGTGGCAAGCCCCATATCCAGACGACCGATTCCGCGCAGAACCATCTGACCCAGTCCGCCGACGGCGATCATCGACGCGATGACGACCATTGAGAGCGCCAGCATCAGCGTCTGGTTGACCCCGGCCATAATGGTAGGCATCGCCAGCGGGAGCTGCACTTTAAACAGCATCTGACGCGGGCTGGCGCCAAATGAGCGCGAGGCTTCAATCAAGTCGGCTGGCACCTGGTTAATACCCAGAATGGTCAGACGCACGATTGGCGGCAGGGCGAAGATAATCGTCACCACCACGCCCGGGACGTTACCAATACCAAACAGCATGACGATCGGCACCAGATAGACGAACGCCGGTGTGGTTTGCATGGCGTCCAGCAGCGGACGAACAATTTTTGCCGCCCGTGGACTGCGCGCCAACCAGATCCCCATCGGTAGACCGATCACCACGCAGAACAGCAGCGCGGTTAGTACCAGCGCCAGGGTGATCATGGCCTGCGACCACGCGCCGATGGCCCCGATTGCAATCAATGAAATCAGCGTAGCAACGCCCATTCCAACGCCGGAAATCTGCCAGGCAATCAGAGCGAACAGGATAATCGCCACCGGGGCAGGCATACCCAACAGAAGCTGCTGGAAGCCGTTGAGAATATAATCCACCGGGACTCGAATGCCCTGGAAGACCGGACGGAAATGGGTAACGACCCAGTCGATCCCTTCTGTGACCCAGCTATCCAGCGGGATCAGCGTTTTATGGAACGGATCCATAATATTGAAATGCTCTGGCGCCGGCGCGGGTGCGCTGGTCAGCCAGTCTGCGCCACCGCCGTCAGCTGGCGCGCCTGATGGCGTACTCCAGGCATCGGCGGTTTGTGCGGCACTGTCGGCCGCTGGTGTGGTATCCCACGGATTGGTTTGATCAGCCATTGTTTGCCCCCTCACGATCTAAAGCCTGTAACAGCATGCGTTTTGAAATAATGCCCACATACTGCTGTTCCTCATCAACAACCGGCACCGCGCACGGGGCCTGGCCGACATGAGAAAGCAACTCGCTGAGAGGAGTTTGCGCATCCACGGCTAACGGCTCATCGATCAATGCCGCTTCAATACCTTGCGCCTGACTTAATGCTGTTTTTAAAGAGTCGATAGAGACAACGCCGACGAATTTATTGCCGCGCTCGATCACGTAACCATATTCGCGATCTTTGTCCTGCAATAATTGCAGCGCTGAACGTGGACCGACCCCGGGCGTTTTACGAATTAAACCTTCAGGGCTACGACGTGAAATATCTTTGGCACTAAAGACCTGGCTAATATCAACGCCGCGGAAGAAGGTGCGTACATAATCATTGGCCGGATTATTCAGGATTTCATCTGGCGTGCCGACCTGGACCACTTCACCGTTTTGCATAATGGCAATTCTGTCGCCAATACGCATAGCTTCGTCGAGATCGTGGGAAATAAAGACCACGGTACGTTGATGTTTCGCCTGTAGTTTTACCAGTTCATCCTGCATCTCGGTACGAATTAACGGATCGAGGGCAGAAAAGGCCTCATCCATTAATAAGATGTCAGGGTTTATGGCTAATGCACGGGCGAGGCCCACACGCTGGCGCATCCCTCCGGAAAGTTCATCCGGGTATCCGTGAGCATAATTCTCCAGACCAACCTGACGCAGCGCATCTAACGCTTTTTCACGACGTTCATCCGCGCCAACACCGGCTAATTCCATGCCGAATGCCGTATTGTCCAGGACCGTCATGTGCGGCATCAGGGCAAAGGACTGGAAAACCATCGCAATCTTTTTTCTGCGCACCTCGCGAAGCTCTGCATCGGATATCCGGGCGATGTCTACGCCGTCAATCAATACTTGCCCGCGGGTGGGTTCAATCAGGCGATTGAGAAGGCGTACCATTGTGGATTTACCCGAACCGGATAATCCCATGATGACAAATATCTCGCCTTCTTCAATGGCCAGACTGGCGTTCTTAACGCCAAGCGATAGCCCTGTTTTATCCAGAATCTGCTCTTTTGAAAGTCCTTTTTCAATATATTTGAAGGCTCTCTGCGGATGCTCTCCAAATATCTTATAGAGATTTTTAACTTCTAATTTAATTGCCATGCAATAGAATGATTCCTGTTATTTGTTTATATCGATATATTACTTGATGGAAATAGTGACCTTTTTCTACCCTAACATACTGAGAATCTGAGACAACCCTGAATTTGTTTGTGGCACGAATATTGCTGAAGGCCATGTGGCGGGACTTCCCGTGATATAAGGGCTGAGCGCGAATGTGAATGGGGTAATATTTTTTGTAAATGGCAATGAAAAGTCGCCTGAATTGCTGAAATGCAGGCGAATAATGCGGCTGATATTGAGTGTAGATCACACAATTATATTTGCACGACAAAAGTGTGATCCTGTTAAAATATTTCCGCGAAAAATGTACGGTATTTCCCGCGGAAATGAGTGCTAGAAATTCCAGTCGTCGTCTTCGGTTTCGACAGCTTTTCCCATCACGTATGATGAGCCGGAACCTGAGAAGAAATCGTGGTTTTCGTCAGCGTTGGGCGACAGCGCAGCAAGGATTGCCGGGTTAACCTCCGCCATTTCTGGCGGGAATAATGCCTCATACCCCAAATTCATTAATGCCTTATTGGCGTTGTAGCAAAGGAAGGCTTTGACGTCATCCACCCAGCCGGTTTCTGCATACAATTCTTCCGTATAACGCGCTTCGTTATCATACAATTCCATCAGCAGGTCGAGGGCAAAATTCTTTAACTCCTCGCGTGCGGATTCAGAAATGTGCTCCAGACCTTTTTGATATTTATAACCAATGTAATACCCGTGAACGGCTTCATCACGAATGATCAGACGAATGAGATCGGCGGTATTGGTCAGTTTTCCGCGGCTGGAGAAATACATTGGCAACCAGAAGCCGGAATAGAACAGGAAGGATTCCAGAAACACGCTGGCAATTTTTTTCTTCAACGGTTCGTCGCTGGCGTAATGTGTCAAAATGATCTGTGCCTTGCGCTGGAGTGGGGTATTTTCTTCACTCCACGCGTAAGCCGCATCCACGTCTTTGGTCTGGCAAAGAGTGGAGAAAATTGAGCTGTACGAACGGGCGTGCACCGCTTCCATAAAGCTGATATTCGATAGCACCGCCTCTTCATGCGGCGTTAACGAATCGGCCATCAATGCTGGCGCACCGGCTATGTTCTGAATAGTGTCGAGCAGCGTCAGCCCGGTAAAAACGCGGATAGTTAGCTGCTGTTCGGCGGCGTTCAACGTTTGCCAGGCCGGGATATCGTTGGAGAGCGGGACCTTTTCCGGTAGCCAGAAGTTACTGGTCAGGCGATTCCAAACCTCGAGATCTTTATCATCCTCAATCTTGTTCCAGTTGATGGCACTTACGCGCGATAATGTCATGTTGTCCTCCTTACAGCGCGCATGACACGCAACCTTCGATTTCGGTTCCTTCCAGCGCCAACTGGCGTAGTCGGATGTAGTACAGCGATTTGATGCCCTTACGCCAGGCGTAAATCTGCGCTTTGTTGATATCGCGAGTAGTGGCGGTATCGGGGAAAAAGAGCGTCAGTGAAAGCCCCTGATCGACATGCCGCGTTGCTTCAGCGTAGGTATCAATGATTTTTTGTGGACCAATCTCGTAGGCATCCTGATACAAGGCCAGATTCTCATTGGTCATAAACGGGGCAGGGTAGTAAACGCGCCCGGTTTTGCCCTCTTTGCGAATCTCCACTTTTGACACGATCGGGTGAATGCTTGATGTCGCATGGTTGATGTAGGAGATAGAACCCGTTGGCGGAACCGCTTGTAAATTCTGGTTATAAATGCCGTAGCGCATGACATCTTCACGCAGCTGCGACCACATTTCGCGCGTTGGCAGCGTAATGCCGCTGGTGGCAAACAGTGTGCGAACCTTGGCGGTTTTTGGCTGCCAGTCGCCCTGCAGATACTGGTTAAAATACTCACCGCTGGCGTAGCGGGACTGCCTGAATCCGGCAAAGGTTTTGCCGCGTTCCCGGGCGAGCTTCATCGACGTATTCAGCGCATGCCAGGTGATGGTGTAGAAATAGAGATTGGTGAAATCCAGCCCTTCAGGTGAGCCGTAGGCGATACCTTCCCGTGCCAGATACCCGTGCAGGTTCATCTGCCCAAGACCGATAGCGTGCGATGCGCTGTTCCCGGCCTCAATTGAGGGTACGCTGCGGATATGGCTCATGTCCGAAACGGCCGTTAAACCGCGAACCGCCGTTTCCACAGTGCGCCCAAAGTCTGGCGAATCCATGGTATGAGCGATATTCAACGAGCCGAGGTTGCAGGATATATCGTGCCCTGTTTGTGCGTAATTGAGGTTTTCATCGTAGGTGGAAGCGCTGTTAACCTGCAAAATCTCCGAGCACAGGTTGCTCATATTGATACGACCGGCAATCGGATTGGCGCGATTCACCGTGTCTTCAAACATGATGTAAGGGTAGCCGGACTCGAACTGGATCTCGGCCAGCCGCTGGAAGAAATCGCGGGCGTTAATGTATTTTTTGCGCACTCGTTTGTCGGCAACCAGTTCGTCATACCGTTCAGTTACGGCGATATCACCGAATGGTTTGCCGTAAATTCGTTCCACGTCATACTGTGAAAACAGCGCCATTTGGGCATTTTCTTTGGCTAACTGGAAGGTGACATCCGGGATCACCACACCAAGCGAGAGCGTTTTGATACGGATTTTCTCGTCGGCGTTTTCACGTTTGGTATCGAGAAAACGCAAAATATCCGGATGATGCGCGTGCAGATACACCGCGCCCGCACCCTGACGCGCCCCTAATTGATTCGCATAAGAAAACGCATCCTCCAGCATTTTCATTACCGGGATCACCCCAGAGGACTGGTTCTCAATGCGCTTAATGGGCGCACCCGCCTCACGCAGGTTAGAGAGCAAAAATGCCACGCCGCCGCCGCGTTTGGAGAGTTGCAGCGCCGAGTTGACCGCCCGTCCAATTGACTCCATGTTGTCTTCAATGCGTAACAGGAAGCAGGAAACCAGCTCGCCGCGTTGCTGTTTACCGCAGTTTAAAAAGGTTGGCGTGGCGGGTTGAAAACGCCCGGAGAGCATTTCATCGGTCAGTTGCAGAGCGAGCGCTTCATCGCCCTGCGCCAGCGTGAGCGCCACCATCGTTACGCGATCCTCAAAGTCTTCGAGATAGCGCTTCCCGTCGAACGTTTTCAGCGTATAGCTGGTATAGAACTTCCATGCGCCGAGGAACGTCTGGAAACGAAATCCGCTGGCGTGGGCGTGGGCGAATAGCTTCAGCACAAACGCGCGATCGTAGCGGGCTAACACGCTGGCATCGTAATAGCCTTCATCCACCAACGTGTCCAGACGCGCCTGCTGGCTGGCAAACGCCACCGAGTTGGGGCGGACGTGGGCGGTAAAGAATGCCTCCACCGCCTGATGGTCTTTGTCGAACTGAATGCGCCCGGCCTTATCGTACAGATTCAGCATGGCGTTCAGGGCGTGATAATCCAGCGTCTGCTGTTCTACACGTTCTGTGGTTGTCGTTGCCAAAATTCGCTCACTCCTTTTTGCACGTTGTCGATATCGCTTTGGGTGCCCATCAGCTCAAAGCGATAGAGCCACGGCACGCCGCATTTTTGTGAGATGACATCACCCGCGCGACCGTAGGCGTCCCCGAAATTGCGATTGCCGGAGGCGATCACTCCACGGATTAACGCCCGGTTGTGCGTATCGTTTAAAAAGCGGATCACCTGTCTCGGGACCGCGCCAGCTGTACCGCCGCCACCGTAGGAGGGCACGATTAAAATGTAAGGTTCGTCTACCCGGATCCGCTCGCGTTCGTTAAGCGGAATGCGGATGGCAGGCAGCCCCAGACGCTGCATGAAGCGGTGCGTATTTTCGGAGCTGCTGGAAAAGTAGACGAGCTGACTCATGCGCTGGCCACTTGAGGAGCCGGGCGCAGACGGTTGATCATGTCCGGGCGAAATCCTGACCAACTGGTTTCCCCTGCGACCACGACCGGTAACTGACGAAAGCCTTGATCGCGCAGGCGATCAGCCATATCGGGGTGTAAATCGACGTTTACCATCTCAAAGTCAAACCCGCGGCTTTCCATCGCCCGCTTAGTGGCGTGGCACTGAACACAGTTGTTACGAGTGTAAATAACAATGCGCATGATTCGTATTTCCATCTAAAAGTAAAAGAATGACGCGATAGAGGGCGTCAGGTTGTGTGTGTCTTGATAGAGGAGATACTAGATGTAGTTTTAAAAAGATTCAACCATACAAGATATGGTAATTTTAGATTGATGAGGGCATGGGTGATTAGCCTGACGGAGGAAGTGATAGGAACTATGGCAGGTTGCCGGATGGCGTTTATGTCGCCATCCGGCAGCGCAGAATCACATGCGCATCCCTACCGCCAGACGGTTAAAGCAGTTCATCAGGCTAATAGCAAACGTCAGATCGCTAATCTCTTTCGCGCTAAAATGGTCGAGCAGCGGCAAATAAACGTCATCTTCGGCATGGGTGCTGGCTATATGGGTGACGGATTCGGCCCACGCCAGCGCCGCACGCTCCTGCTCGCTGAAGTGATGACTCACCCGCCAGCCTGCCAGCGCGTCCAGTTTGGCCTGCGCAACACCGGATTTGCGTAGCGCCTTACTGTGCATTTCCAGGCAAAAGGCGCAGCCGTTGATTTGCGAGACTCGCAGGTAAATCAGTTCCGTCAGCGTAGGTTCCAGCGCGCAGTTTTCCAGCGCTTTGCTGGCCTGAACCAAAGCGTTATAGATTTCAGGACTGAGTTCATAATAGGGCTGGCGTAACATTGTCATGGTATTTCTCCTCGTTTGGATGACCCGCAATGTAGCACTATAATGGACTGCTACAGAGAGCCATATTGTTGCCAAAAAAGCAGACCATAAATGCCACGCTATCAGCAAATCGCCCGTCAGTTAAAAAACGCCATTGAGAAAGGTGAACTAAAGCCAGGCACAAGATTGCCCTCCAGTCGGACCTGGGCCCAGGAGCTGGGGGTATCACGTTCGACGGTGGAAAATGCCTATGCAGATCTGGTGGCGCAGGGCTGGCTCACGCGGCGCGGGCAGGCAGGAACATTTGTCAGTGAGCAACTGCGACCGGAAAACGCACCTGTGTCTCCCGCTATCTTCGCCGGAGAAAACCCCAGGCCGCAGCCTTTTCAGATGGGATTACCCGCACTCGATCTCTTCCCGCGGGACGTCTGGGCGCGGGTGATGGGGCGGCGTTTACGCACCCAAACGCGTTTTGACCTGGCCGTGGGCGATGTTTGCGGCGAACGGGTTTTACGTCAGGCGATTGTCGATTACCTGCGCGTCTCACGCAGTATTGAGTGCCAGCCGGAGCAGATTTTTATTACTTCAGGTTACGCGGCATCAATGACGTTAATCCTGCGCGCTCTGTCTCAACCCGGTGAGGGGATGTGGGTCGAAGATCCTGGCTTTCCGTTGATTCACCCCGTGGTGGCTCAGGAGCGCATTGAGCTGATGCCGGTGGCAGTTGATGCCGTTGGCCTGGATGTCTGTGCTGGGATCCGTGACTACCCGCAGGCGCGTTTTGTGCTGCTCACACCCGCACACCAAAGTCCGCTGGGCGTCGCCCTGTCATTAGACCGTCGCCACCAACTGCTTGAATGGGCGACTCGGGCGCAGGCGTGGATCATTGAAGATGATTACGACAGTGAATTTCGCTACCACGGTAAACCGTTGCCGCCGCTAAAAAGTCTGGATGCGCCCCAGCGGGTGATTTATGCCGGAACGTTCAGCAAATCGATGTTTCCGGCTTTGCGCACGGCATGGCTGGTGGTACCCCTGACTCAGGTCGAACATTTTCGTCAGCAGGCGGCGCTAACGGCCTGTAGCGTTCCGGTTTTATGGCAGCAAACGCTGGCGGATTTTATGCAAGATGGCCACTTCTGGCGGCACTTAAAACGTATGCGCCAGAATTATGCCCTGCGACGTCAATGGATGGAAAACGCGCTGAGCGAACAAGGATTTAACGTCATTCCTCAGGAAGGAGGGATTCAGCTGGTGATAACTGTCGACGGAGATGATGTTGCGCTAGTGCGCAAAGCGAATCAGGCCGGGCTGGCGGTTCAGGCGTTAAGCCGCTGGCGAATAACTTCAGCAGGAAAGGGGGGAATATTGCTGTCGTTTACTAACATCAGTTCGGTGGAAATGGCGCAGCAGGCGGCGTATCAACTGCGGATGTCGCTGACATAAATCTGCGCGGTTCTTAAGATATTCGTCCCACCATCGCCACTCGTTTATGGACTTTTCTGAAAGCGTTGCTAATGCTGAATCAGGTAAGGTAAGCCCGCAGTAAAAAAGATAACGAGGAAAATATATGTATTTACGACCTGATGAGGTGGCGCGCGTACTTGAAAAAGTGGGCTTTACCGTCGATGTAGTGACGCAAAAAACGTACGGCTATCGTCGTGGCGAAAATTATGTGTACGTTAACCGTGAAGCACGTATGGGACGTACCGCATTAGTTATCCATCCCACGCTAAAAGAGCGCAGCTCTTCGCTGGCGGAACCTGCGACGGATATTAAAACCTGCGATCACTACCAGCAATTCCCGCTATATTTAGCCGGAGAGACTCACGAACATTATGGTATTCCGCACGGCTTCAGTTCGCGAATTGCGCTTGAGCGTTATCTGAGTGGGTTGTTTGGCGACGTTAGTTCAAACTAATAATGCGACTGGCAGGGCCAGTCGCGAAGAGATCTGTCAGGCTTTAGCCTGGTGATAGCTGCTGACCTTAAACAGGCGGCGGCAATAATCAAGAAAGTAGCCATAGACCGCGCCCATCAGCATTGATACCACGATGTTCGAACTTACTGCAGCCGTAATCTGGTGCCAGTCTGCGCCAACCGTCAATAGAATAATCACATACACTGGTGACTGGAAGGTGACATAAGCCAGCACGTCCGCCAGGTTTTTCCCCCATCCTGCTTGCGTGGCTTTACGCGCCGCGCGCATAAACAAATCGCGATACATGCCGTATGGCCACGCGATCAGGATGTTGACGGGGATAGCCACCAGTCTGGAGTACAGAGACTGTTCGAAGCTCATTCCTGAAAGGAATATTTCGATCAACATGTTCACGACAGAACAATAAACAACCATCGCGAACGTGTCTGCTACTGCATGACGCAAGCGTGACTGCGGAGAGAACATGTTAATGCTCCTTGTAAAAAGGGAAAAAAAGGTTTTGAATACCTTCTTGCTAGTGATTTGTCTTGCTGCTTTCGCGTTTGAATAGGATATCTGCCTGGATAATAACTAGCAACTAGCTTAAAATTTTTATTTATTACCTTTTTGTCGATAAAATGCTCTGTAATGGTTTGTTTTTTGTTCGTTTTGGTATTTTCGTTGCTGATTTAATTAAAGGCATTTTAGATCAATGGGTTATGGGAATTTGTTTTTCTGAATTTTTTGCGCTCCTTTTCTCAATGTTGACTAATGTGCAATATGTATACGCACCGGCTCCGCGCGATGTTGTGGCCTGTTTCTCGACTGATACCCTGAGACTCCTTGCAGGTATATTTATAGCGACTAGCAGAGGAATAGAATATATCGCATAGGCGATGTCAAAATGGATGCTATAAATACACGAATTAGCTTTTTTGATTAGTAATATGCGAATAAATTAGACTGGAAATATAATAAGCAGTTGCATACAATATTTAGGGTAATACCGTTTTTATGTTTTACGTTAAAGAGGTTTTGTTAATATGAGTTCAATGTTAAAAAACTTAAATAATATCCGCTCGCTGCGTGCAATGGCTCGTGAATTTTCCGTTGATGTGCTGGAAGATATGCTTGAAAAATTCAGGGTAGTGACCAAAGAACGCCGCGATGAAGAAGAACAACTACAGCGCCAACGTGCAGAACAGCAGGAAAAAATTAATACTTTGCTGGCGCTGATGCAGGCAGACGGGATCAATCCGGAAGAGCTACTGAGCATGACGCCTGCGACGGCAGGTTCAGTTAAAAAACGTCAGCCGCGCCCGGCGAAATATCGTTTTACCGATCTCAATGGTGAAACAAAAACATGGACCGGACAAGGTCGCACACCGAAGCCAATTGCCCAGGCACTGGCTGCCGGTAAATCTCTTGATGACTTTTTGATCTGATTATTAATGCGGTGAGGGCGACCTCACCGCTTATTTTCAGCAAACGCCAAAATCACCCTCTTCGGTATATCGCGTCACGTCAGCTGCTTTCAGCGTGAATTTTTCGCCGCTTTCATTACTGGCGTGTACCGCCACAATGTGATCGCCATTGACTTCGACAACTTTCAGTTTAGGTCCACCCATGCGTGGTTGAACCAGATCGCCAGGTTTAAACATATTGCTCTCCTTTATTTATCGCAGAACTCACCATAGATCACGTCAATCAGCGGGTACAGTGCAGTTTCAATGATTACCGCTTAATGAGTACGTCGGTTCCAGGGCATGATATCCAGCAATCGCGCCATGCCGCAAAAGCCGGTCACGCCAGCGAGTATTAGCCCGGCGCCCACAAAACCGCTCAGCAGGAAGAAGGCGCTGCTAACGGTGTAGCCCAGAATGACGCCGAGTAAGGCAAGGCTGCCGGCGGCTATCTGCACCTGGCGCATCAGTGGTAACGGTTGTGAACGATCTTTTGCCACCGGAAAACCTGCGGCTTTCCAGCCGTCAATGCCACCTTCCAACAACCAGACCTGCGCAGGCGCGGCAATAGCGTTCAGTTTTGTCGCCGCGTTTTGTGTACGTTTGCCTGACTGGCAGTGAAAAATCACCTGCCCGGCGCGTAAATTCGCAGGCAGCGATCCCTGCTCTAGCGTAGATAATGGTACCAGATGCGCCTCCGGAATATGCTCGTACAGATACTCGTCAGCATCGCGGATATCAATCAGTTTTGCGCCTTGTGCGACCAGCGTCTGCGCCTCGCGCGGGGAAATCGTCCCAATGGTCATGATGGCTCCTTATGGGCAATACAGTGTTTTTAATGTGGCGATCAGTGAATTCACGGCCGCATTTTTGATGGAGTACAGGATGCGCTGGGCATCGCGTTGGCTGTCTATCAGGCCCTCTTCACGCATACGCGCCAGATGCTGCGAAGTGGCGGAAGGACTCAGGCCGGTAACACGGGCTAATTCGCCCGCGCTGGTACCGGGTGAGCCGCAGAGCATGCACAAAATCAGCAACCTTTTCGGGTTACTCATCGCTTTTAGCAGGGCGGCAGCCTGCTCAGCGCTGGCCTGGAGTTGTTCAAGTTCAGTCATATGTATTTAAGTATATTCTAAATTAAGCTTATTCTAAAATAAACGGTCAACGTACGCCAGCGTAAAGAGCGTAAAGGAGGGTAAAACAGCAGGGGAAGGCTGGCAGAGTTAGGTACACTGACTATGCTTAGAGATAAAATCTCTTTTTAAACAATGAGTAACTTTTTGCTTGTATGGAGTGTGTATGGGTTTCTGGAGAATCGTTTTTACTATTATTCTGCCCCCGCTTGGCGTGCTGCTGGGGAAGGGGTTCGGCTGGGCATTTATCCTCAATATTGTTCTGACGCTGCTGGGCTACATCCCGGGTCTGATCCACGCCTTCTGGATACAAACGCGTAACTAATTACTTTTCTACTACGGCGCTCTGGCGCCGTTTTCTTTGCGCTCCTTTCTCCTCTGCTACACTTCCTGGTGTTGATTGTTAACTACCGAGGTGGATATGGGACTCTTTAATTTTGTAAAAGATGCGGGTGAAAAACTGTGGGATGCGGTTACTGGCAACCATGACACTGCCGATCTGGCAAAAAAGGTACAGGAACACCTGAACAAAACGGGCATCCCGGATGCGGATAAAGTGAACGTCCAAATTAACGAAGGTAAAGCCACCGTTTCTGGCGATGGATTAAGTCAGGAAGCGAAAGAAAAAATCTTGATTGCGATTGGTAATATCTCTGGTATTGCCAGCGTCGACGATCAGGTAAAAACTTCTGCGCCGGCGAGTGAAAGCCAGTTTTATACCGTAAAATCAGGAGATACCCTGAGCGCTATTGCCAAACAGGTATACGGTAACGCCAACCTGTATAACCAGATATTTGAAGCGAATAAACCGATGCTGAAAAGCCCGGATAAAATTTATCCAGGGCAGGTTTTGCGTATTCCAGAACAATAAGAAAGTTCAGGCTTATTGCGCCAGCAATTTGCCGGACATCGCTTGTTGAATAATCGGAATGGGCGTCAGCAGGTGCTGGCGCATTAATTCGCTGGCACGTGCAGCATCGCGTGCCAGAATTGCTTCGGTCAGCGTTTGGTGCTGATCGTGTTTATCTTCCAACATCTCCACCGACAGCACCGTCTTTCGCAGCCAGATAAACCGGTAGCGCGCCGCCAAATCGAATAGCCGTTCGCGCATTTGCAGCAGATACTGTGAACCGCAGCCAGCGACAATTGCCGAGTGAAAAGCCTGATGGCGCTGATCCCACTCGTCGAGCATCTGTTCACTGGCGTCAACGGCTTCAAGCTTGCCGAGCATATGCGCCCGCGCCAGGATTTCAGCTTCCCAGGCGTCGCCGCCGCGTTCAATGGCCAGCGCGACCAGCATGGCTTCCATATTTGCGCGGGCATCGAAAATATCGAGCAACTCCTGTTCGGACATTGGGGCGACACGATACCCTTTCTGATTGACCACCGTGACCAGCCGCTCGGCAACCAACTGCGAAAGCGCTTCGCGTAACGGTCCCACGCCAAGCTCATAGCGTGAGGTCAGCAGGCTCATACGCAGTTTTTCATCAGGCTGATACACACCGCGGATGATGTCGTTTTTCAGCCAGCGGTATCCATCAATGGCCGTCGGTTGGGGAATGGCGGTCATGGTCTTACTCCTGAACGGTTTTCCCGGCCTGCGCCGGGAAAAGGTTTAATGCGTATTTTGCAACGGTGCTTTTTGCCACGATAGCAGTTTTTTCCAGCGTGACATAATAGGCACGGTGCAAATAATTCCTATGGCTAACAACCCGGTAGAGATAACTTCCAGTTGTTGAGCTGGGCGAAAGAGCATCACCACCAGCACAAAGATAATAAAGGCGATTACCAGCCAGGTAAGCCACGGATAGAGCCACATTTTCAGTTTAATTTCACCGCCTCGCGCCAGCAGGATTTTGCGCATCCGCAGTTGGGAAATTGCAATCACCAGATAAACCAGCAGGGCGATGGCGCCGGAGCTGTCGATCAGGAATTTGAACACCTTGGCCGGGGCGTAATAGTTGACCACCACGGTGAGGAACGCGGCACCCGTAGACAGCAACACCGCCACATAAGGCGTTTTACTCCGGTTCGTTTTACCCATAAAGGCGGGAGCATCGCCACGACGGCTCAGGGAGTAAAGCATACGCGAGGACGTATACAGCGCGGAGTTCAGACAACTGGTTACCGACAGCAATATGACACAGTCCATGATCAGCTTCGCGTGTGGGATATGCAGTAACTCCAGCACCGAGCGATAAGAGCCCACCTCTTTCAGTCCCGGCATGTTCCACGGAATCAGCGCGACGACCACGAAAATAGAGCACAGATAGAAGATGGAGATACGCCAGATAACCGAGTTGGTGGCG
The DNA here is from genome assembly GCF_013797615.1 of Citrobacter sp. RHBSTW-00017. Lineage (NCBI taxonomy): Bacteria > Pseudomonadati > Pseudomonadota > Gammaproteobacteria > Enterobacterales > Enterobacteriaceae > Citrobacter > Citrobacter sp. RHBSTW-00017. Next base: position 1,280,233 of record NZ_CP056899.1, read on the forward strand.
CGGACGATGTGCTTATCCGGGGTATCGGACTCGGCGGCGGCGATGGTAACAATCTCTGCGCCCATAAAGGAGAACATGGTGATTAGCATCGCGCTGATCACCGCGCCAAAGCCGTTGGGCATGAAGCCGCCCTGATCCCACAGGCGCGAAACTCCGCTGACCTCGGCATAGGGGTAGAAACCGCTAATCGCCACCGCACCGAGAGTGATAAACGCCAGAATGGCAATCACTTTGCACAGCGCCAGCCAGAACTCGAACTCACCGTAATTTTTGACGCTCAGCAAATTACTGCCGGTTAATGCCAACGTGATAACCAGAGAAAACAGCCAGATAGGAATGCCTGGAACCCAGGAGTGCAGAATGATGGCGGCGATATTCGCTTCCAGTGGGATAACCAACACCCAGAACCACCAGTACAGCCAGCCGATGGTATAACCCGCCCACGGCCCGATGGCCTTATCGGCGTAGGTGGAAAAGGAACCGGTATCCGGGGTGGCAACGGCCATTTCGGCCAGCATGCGCATAATCATCACCACCAGCAATCCGGCGAACAGATAGGCCAGTAATACTGCGGGACCGGCTTCTGCAATCGCCACGCTTGAACCCACAAACAAACTTGCGCCGATAACCCCGGCAATAGACAGCATGGTGACGTGGCGTGATTTCAGCCCGCCCCCTAAATCATGTGATTGTGACACTTGCCCCATCTTTTAAACCTCTCGAAAGTATTTCACTTGGGAGAGCACCCCGGCATTCCGCGCCGGGGCACGCGTATTTATTGTTATTGACCCTGTCTGCCGGATGGCGGCTCCGCCTTATCCGGCCTGAGGATTGCGTTTTTTATTGGTCGAATGCGGTGTTAACCCTGCTTCGCTTCGGCAAAACACTGAGCGATAATGTCCAGCCCCTGGCGGATTTGGGCATCTTCAATGGTCAGTGGGACAAGAATGCGCAGTACGTTGTAGTAAGGTCCGCAGGAGAGCAGGATCAGCCCTTTATCGCGCGCACGCGCGACGATTTCCGCGGTCAGTTTGGCGTCTGGTTTCGTGTGATCGCCGTCTTCAAACAGTTCGATTGCGATCATCGCTCCCAGCCCGCGTACATCGCCAATCTCGCGGTGGGTTTCCGCGATAGCCAGCAGGCCTTCGCGCAGGGTTTGCCCCAGGTCGTTGGCTTTTTGCAGCAGATTTTCCTGTTCGAAAATATTCAGTACCGCCAGTGCGGCGGCACAGGCAATCGGGTTACCGGCATAGGTACCGCCCAGACCGCCCGGTGGGATTGCGTCCATGACTTCGGCGCGCCCGGTCACTCCCGCCAGCGGGAAGCCACCGGCGATAGATTTGGCGAAGGTGGTGAGATCGGGCGCAACGCCCATCTGCTCCATAGCGAACAGCGTACCGGTACGGCCCGCGCCGCTCTGTACTTCATCGGCAATCAGCATGATGCCGTGCTCGTCACAAATGGCGCGCAGACGTTGCATAAAAGCAGGAGAGGCGGCGTAAAAACCACCTTCGCCCTGGACGGGCTCAATCACGATGGCGGCAACGTCTTCCGGAGCGGCATCATTTTTGAAGATACGGTGAATGCTGGCGATAGCATCGTCTTCACTGATGCCGTGCAGCGGGCAAGGATAAAGCGCACGGTACACGTGGCCCGGCATCAACCCCATTCCTGCAGAGTACGGGTTTACTTTCCCGGTCAGCGACAGGGTGTAGTGGGTACGACCGTGGTAAGCGCCGCTGAAGGCGATAGTGCCGGTTCGTTTGGTGGCGGCGCGGGCGATTTTCACCGCGTTTTCCACCGCTTCCGAGCCGGTTGTCACCAGCAGGGTTTTTTTGGCGAAATCGCCCGGCACTTTCTTATTCATGATTTCGCACAGCTCCAGGTACGGCTCATAGGCCAGCACCTGGAAACAGGTATGGGACAGCTTTTTCAACTGTGCTTCTACCGCAGAGACGATCTGCGGGTGCAGGTGGCCGGTGTTCAGCACCGCAATACCGCCAGCAAAATCGAGGAATTCACGGCCTTCAACGTCCCAGACTCGACAGTTTTCTGCACGCTCGGCAAAAATAGGGTGGATTTGTCCTACGCCACGGGGAACGGCGTTGCTGCGACGTTGCATAAGTTCTTTGTTGGTGCTCATCAGGTGTTCTCCAGTATTTATTTTATTAAAGGCCGATGCACATATATTTGATTTCTAAGTAGTCTTCGATGCCGTATTTCGATCCTTCACGGCCAAGACCGGAGGCTTTGATTCCCCCAAACGGGGCGACTTCGTTGGAGATAATGCCGGTGTTAATCCCGACAATGCCGTATTCCAGCGCTTCGCCAACGCGAAAGACGCGGCTCAAATCACGGGCGTAGAAATAGGCGGCCAGACCAAACTCAGTGTCATTAGCCTGAGCGATGACGTCAGCCTCGTCCTTAAACCGGAACAGCGGAGCCAGCGGGCCGAACGTCTCTTCTTTGGCGACCTTCGCGTTGTCAGGCACATCCACCAAAATGGTGGGCTGGAAGAAGTTGCCGCCGAGTGCGTGAGGTTTGCCACCCGCGATAATGCGCGCGCCTTTATCCAGAGCATCGGCGATGTGTTCCTGCACTTTGGCTACCGCTTTCTCGTCGATCAGCGGCCCGGTGGTGACGTCAGGCTGCAGACCATCACCGAGGTGCAGTTTGCTCACTGCCTGCTGGAGTTTTTCGGCAAAACGCTCATACACGCCGTCCTGCACGTACAGGCGGTTGGCGCAGACACAGGTTTGGCCAGCGTTACGGAACTTTGATGCCAGTGCGCCTTCCACGGCTTTATCAAGATCGGCATCGTCAAAGACGATAAACGGCGCATTGCCGCCCAGCTCCAGCGACACTTTTTTGATGTCTTTGGCGCACTGCTGCATTAACTGACGGCCAATTTCGGTTGAGCCGGTAAATGACAGCTTGCGTACCAGCGGGTTGCCAGTCAGCTCGTTGCCGACCGCGCTCGCTGAACCGGTCACCACACTGAAAACGCCTGCCGGGATCCCGGCGCGATTGGCAAGCTCTGCCAGCGCCAGTGCGGAGTAGGGGGTCTGGCTGGCCGGTTTAAGCACCATTGTGCAACCAGCCGCCAGCGCCGGACCGGCTTTGCGGGTAATCATCGCCGCGGGGAAGTTCCACGGCGTAATCGCGGCGGTAACGCCGATCGGCTGTTTGATGACGATTAGGCGTTTGTCGGCCTGGTGGCCGGGGATCGTATCGCCATAGATACGTTTGCCCTCTTCGGCAAACCACTCAATAAAGGAAGCAGCATAGGTGATTTCACCTTTGGCTTCTGCCAGCGGTTTACCCTGTTCCAGGGTCATCAGACGGGCGAGATCGTCCTGATGCTCAATCATCAGGTTGAACCAGCGGCGCAGGATGTTGGCCCGCTCTTTGGCGGTCAGCGCACGCCAGGCGGGCAGAGCGCGGTTAGCGGCGTTAATCGCTTCGCGGGTTTCATCTGCCCCCATTTTCGGTACGCTACCTAATTGCTGACCGTTGGCGGGGTTGGTCACCGCGATGGTCTCGCCGCTGTTGGCGTCACGCCAGTTGCCGTCGATCAGTGCCTGCTGGCGAAATAAGGTTGGATCGTTAAGTTGCATAATTGCGTCCTGTCTAAATCGTTTTAACGGGTGAATGCGGCGTGTAATGTTTCCACGCTACGTGCCGCACGCAGCGTGCGTCCGGGATTACTCTGGTTCTCCAGCAGCGCATGAACTTTGCTGACAATATGCGCGCCGATAGGGATCGCCGACGTTGCTGCCGGAGAAGGTGCGTTACAGGTGTGAATTGAGCGTGGCGTGGTGACAAACAGGAAATCGTCGATTAGCTTGCCGTCCGGCGACACAGCCTGTGCCCGCACGCCTGCAGGCCAGGGCTGCAGATCCTTGAGCGTCAGACTCGGGCAGTACTTTTGTACCAGCCGCAGATAACCGCTTTTGCACAGCGAATTTTTCATTTCGCCAAGTCCTGAGCGCAGGTTATTTTGCAGCACGCGACGAATGCCGGAAGAGCTGAGGATCTCCAGCGTATCGCTGAGCGAGAAGTCGCGTTTACGGTAGCCTTCACGTTTAAATGCCAGTACCGCGTTGGGGCCCACGGTGACGCTGCCGTCAATCATCCGGGTCAGATGAACGCCGAGAAACGGCATCGCCGGGTCGGGGATGGGGTAGATCAGATGGTTGACTATCTGGTTATGTTCTGACGCCAGACGGAAATATTCGCCACGGAACGGACAGATGATAAAGCCGGGTTCAACGCCGAGCATTTTCACTAGTCGGTCCGCCATCAGGCCAGAGCAGCTAATCAGCGTCGCTCCCTCAAATTCCTGACCCTGACGGGTATGTACGACAACGCCCGCAGCGTGCTCTTTTAGCGCGCTGACCTCAGCGTTGTAGATAATCTCACCGCCTTTGGCCTGAAATATCTTCGCCATCGCGGCGGTAACTTCGCGGTAGCTGACGATCCCGCTCGACGGAACAAAAATACCGCCCAGCCCGGTGATGTTGGGTTCACGCTCGCGAAGCTCCTGCGCATTCAGCCATTCGCGCTCAAGGCCGTTAGCGGCGGTGCGATCCCACAGCGCGCGCATGCGCTCCATTTCCAGTTCGGAGGTGGCAACCAGCATTTTTCCGCAGACGTCGTAGCGGATGCCGTTTTGGTCGCAAAAGGCTTTTGTGGCGCGATTTCCGGCCAGGCAAAACTGCGCCTTCAGGCTGCCGGGGGTGTAATAGACCCCGGCATGAATTACGCCGCTGTTGTGGCCCGTCTGATGACAGGCCGGGCCGGACTCTTTTTCCAGCAGCGCGATTCTGGCGTCCGGATAGACATCAATCAGCTGCATGGCGGTCGACATGCCGATAATGCCGCCGCCAATAATCACAAAATCATACATCCGCTTTATTCCTTCGCGCTTACTGATGGGTCTGGTAGTGGTTTGTCGCGTAAGCGAAATAACCACGCTGGCGCATCAGTTCGCGGCGCAGGTCAGGATGCGAGGTGAAGCGATCGCGACCGTGCAACCAGAACAGGTTGTTGATTAGCAGGAATTTACCGACTGAAACCGGAACGGAAATAATGGCCTTGCTGGTTTCCAACGCATCGGACAAATCGCTCAGCCAGACGCCTTCTTCATAATCTTTAGGCTGGACGAACTGGTCGATGTAGCGCATCACCGGGCGGCCCTGCTGGTCAACGTCAAACACCGGATGGAACACTTCCTGGCTGACGTTTTTGCTTGGCGGTGCGGCAAAGCGCATGGCGCGACGCGCCAGCGGGTGGGTAAAGTACTGATCCAGATGTTCCCAGTCGTCGAGGTGCAGCAGCAGCGAGTTACCGCCGGTCATGTTCTGCTCGTCAATCTTCATCATCAGCACATAGTCGGTGATTTCTTCGAGGTAGGTTCCGTCGTTATGCAGCTCCATTACACGGTGCGGCTGGCGCAGATAGCTGTCTGAGTTATCAACGTTTTTCACCACAAAACGGGCATAGTATTGACCGCTCATCGCATCAAAATTGGAGCGCCCGATAAGATGCGCTACCGCCGTCGCCAGCTTGACCATCTCTTCAGCCTGTGCCACATCATCTACGCCAACAGCGTTGATCAGCAGTGCGCCTTCGGCACGATCGAGCAACGTTTTCAGCAGCAAAGGCTGCAACTGATTGCCGCACAGGTCGTCGAGGATCTTGCCCACTTTGAAGCGCAGGAAGGATTTGTATTCCAGTGCCTGCACCGGCCACTGCGCTACGGCTTTCAGAAATTGCTCAGTGGTTTCAGCGGAAAAAGTCAGCTCCAGCAGGCGTGGGGACTGGGCTGATGGTTTCAACGTGAAACCGCTGTAGTGCTGGGCTGGATCATCAGCGTTCGGTTTTACGGCAGTCAGTGCGTTCATCAAATCGTTCCTCTCAGTAGATTGTCAGGGAGATATGGCGCAGCTCGTTTCGTAGCCATAAATTAAAAATATCTACATTTTTGAAAAACGCGCACAGAATTGGCTTGTTTGTTTATTATTTGTGATCAAAAACAACAATTATTTAACATTATAAAAAGTAAGTATTTAGAGGCTGGATGGATACTGAGTGGCTATTTCAGGGGCGAACCCCCCTGATTTTAAAGAAGAATATAAGGTGTATTAATGTTCAAGTGCGATGGCGCAGACGTGTTCAACATGAGTCAGATCGTGGTATAAGTCGGGCAAGGTCATCTTTTTACGTATTACGATTTTGAGATTAACCTCAATTTTGCCCTTCTTGATATCCCTGATCGTGATGTTTTCAATAATGTTTTTCTGTTGATGAATGCGGGTTATCAGATTTTCGAGAGCGTCGCGTTGATCAAGAATAACCCGCACTTTTACTTTTCCGGGAAACTGGTTTCTGGTCTGTAAGAAAATAATGAATGGGCTTAGTTTGATGGCGAGTAAAAATAAAGCCGTGGCAAAAAAAGCATGAAAATAAAAACCGGCTCCACAGGTGATTCCCACCCCTGCAGATGCCCAGACAATTGCTGCAGTAGTAAGACCAGAGATAGGGAAGGTGCGAATAAGCAGGTCATTTCTTCCCAAGCTGACTCGCTGATTAAAATTTCGCGGATCTGGGCCGATTTTTTTCCCGCAAACACATCGAATCAGCCTATTTAGGCTATTTTTTCCACCATTTCTGGCGTTATTTCCGGTTTTTACTGAGATCTCTCCCACTGACGTATCATTTGGTCCACCCGAAACAGGTTGGCCAGGGTGAATAACATCGCCAGTTGGTTATCGTTTTTCAGCAGCCCCTTGTATCTGGCTTTCACGAAGCCGAACTGCCGCTTGATGATGCGAAACGGGTGCTCCACCCTGGCACGGATGCTGGCTTTCATGTATTCGATGTTGATGGCCGTTTTGTTCTTGCGCGGATGCTGCTTCAAGGTTTTTACCTTGCCGGGACGCTCGGCGATCAGCCAGTCCACATCCACCTCGGCCAGCTCCTCGCGCTGTGGCGCTCCTTGGTAGCCGGCATCGGCTGAGACAAATTGCTCCTCTCCATGAAGCAGATTACCCAGCTGATTGAGGTCATGCTCGTTGGCCGCGGTGGTGACCAGGCTGTGGGTCAGGCCACTCTTGGCATCGACACCAATGTGGGCCTTCATGCCAAAGTGCCACTGATTGCCTTTCTTGGTCTGATGCATCTCCGGATCGCGTTGCTGCTCTTTGTTCTTGGTAGAGCTGGGTGCCTCAATGATGGTGGCATCCACCAAAGTGCCTTGGGTCATCATGACGCCTGCTTCGGCCAGCCAGCGATTGATGGTCTTGAACAATTGACGGGCCAGTTGATGCTGCTCGAGCAGGTGGCGGAAATTCATGATGGTGGTGCGATCCGGCAGGGCGCTATCCAGGGATAATCGGGCAAACAGGCGCATGGAGGCGATTTCGTACAGGGCATCTTCCATGGCACCGTCGCTCAGGTTGTACCAATGCTGCATGCAGTGAATACGCAGCATGGTCTCCAGCGGATAGGGCCGTCGGCCATTGCCCGCCTTGGGATAAAACGGCTCGATGACAGCGGTCATATTCTGCCATGGCAGAATCTGCTCCATGCGGGAGAGGAAAATCTCTTTTCGGGTCTGACGGCGCTTAGTGCTGAATTCACTATCGGCGAAGGTGAGTTGATGGCTCATGATGTCCCTCTGGGATGCGCTCCGGATGAATATGATGATCTCATATCAGGAACTTGTTCGCACCTTCCATAGCATCGTCATGTCGGTGCAGAATGACTCCCGCACCGAGAAAACCAACGCCGCTGATAATCTGGGCCGCCAGGCGCATAGGATCGCTACGGATATTCATCGAAATTTCAGCATAGTATTCAGCAGATTGTATTGATACGACAGTTAACACGCAGCTGGCTACGGATAAAATAACGCAGGTTTTGAAGCCGACCGGTTTCCCTTTCGATTCCCTTTCCAGGCCAATAATGCCACCCAGAATAAATGCAATGCTGATTTTGATGATCGTAGTTAAAGGCAACAATCCTTGCTCATTGATGATGGCAGCCAGATTATTCATGCAATTACCTTAATGAGAGAGTCTTTAACGATCAGGAGTTTGCTTTTTTCAATGTGAGGTCCGTTTTGCGTTTGGAAATATCGTCCCGGAAGAAAATCAGGAAGAATACGCTGACCACTGCGGCAACGCCTGCTGAAACTAGCCAGAATGTTTCCCATTGTGGTAACGACTCTGGACCTTGTTCCGTCACGGTGTTATTAAAGATTTGCCCGCATACGGTAGAAGCAAATAGCAGACCAACGCCGTTGGAGACGATAAATCGTAAGCTTTGGGCTTGTGCTTTGATCTCTGGCGCGGCTTTACGGTCAACATAAATGTCGCCCACGGTAAAGAAAAAGTCCCAGCAGAATCCTTGTAACATCAGGCCGATCAGCACAAACATCATGTTGGCATCCAGCGAAGCATTAGCAAATAATAGTGTGCGGATAATCCAGCAAACGGCGCCGGTAATGACTCCAACTTACTGATAGTGTTTTATGTTCAGATAATGCCCGATGACTTTGTCATGCAGCTCCACCGATTTTGAGAACGACAGTGACTTCCTGCCCAGCCTTGCCAGATGCTGCCTCAGATTCAGGTTATGCCGCTCAATGCGCTGCGTATATCGCTTGCTGATAACGTGCAGTTCTCCCTTCAGGCGTGATTCATAAAGCGGCCAGCCATCCGTCATCCATACCACGACCTCAAAGGCCGACAGCAGGCCAAGAAGACGCTCCAGCGTGGCCAACGTGCGTTCACCGAATACGTGCGCCACAACCGTCCTCCGTATCCTGTCATACGCGTAAAACAACCAGCGCTGGCGTGATTTAGCGCCGACGTAACCCCACTGTTCGTCCATTTCCGCGCAAACAATGACGTCACTGCCCGGTTGTATGCGTGAGTTTACCGACTGCGGCCTGAGTTTTTTAAGTGTCGTAAAATCGTGTTGAGGCCAACGCCCATAATGCGTGCACTGGCGCGACATCCGACGCCATTCATGGCCATATCAATAATTTTCTGGTGTGTACCGGGCTGAGAGGCGGTGTAAGTGAACTGTAGCTGCCATGTTTTACGGCAGTGAGAGCAGAGATAGCGCTGATGTCCGGCAGTGCTTTTACCGTTACGCACCACGCCTTCAGTAGCTGAACAGGAGGGACAGCTGATAGAAACAGAAGCCACTGGAGCACCTCAAAAACACCATCATACACTAAATCAGTAAGTTGGCACCATTACCCAATTTATCAATGTATTGCAGGGAAGTATGTCGATTGTCGGTCCCAGACCTCATGCGGTTACGCATAATGAGCAGTACCGTAAACAGGTCGAAAATTACATGATCCGCCATAAAGTTAAGCCTGGGATCACCGGGCTTGCGCAGATCAACGGTTTCCGCGGGGAAATCGATGCGCTTTATAAGATGGAAAAAAGGGTTCAGTACGATATTGAGTACATTCAAAACTGGTCTTTATGGTTGGATATAAAAATTATTATTAAAACTATTTTTAAAGGATTTATCGGTAAGAATGCATACTAAATTACTCGTGATTACCGGAATCGTGATATCGCAGCCCGTATGGGCTGATTTAACACCGAAATCACACATTGGCTTTGCGGGGATCGACTTCCAGGGCAAGGTCGCTGTGGACTATGGTTATAATGATAACGTGTCTTATCAGCCACATAGCAGAGATGCTATCGGTTCCTCGTTTCAGAGCGCAGCGCCCGTTTTGAGTATGATCGGAGAGCGCGGTCAGGATAAGTATTTACTGATGTACTCCGGTGATTATCGTAACTACTCAAGCGATTCCGCTGATAACTATAACGATCATTTTTTCCGTTTTAACGGTGCCTGGCGCTATGGGCTCAAGCACGGCTTAACACTCAATCTGGAGGATACGCTTGGGCACGAATCCCGCGGTCGAGGGATCACTGAGGGGTTTCTACCGGGTCAATTCGAGCAGTATGGGATTAAATCTCCGCTGACGACGAATTTTATTAACAGTGAATTGCGCTATAGCTATGGCGCGCCGGATGGGCGCGGGAAAGCGGAACTGGCGTTGTTATACAAAAAACTGACGTTCGGCAATACGTCTGACGCCCAGGAGAGTAGTGAAGATTTCTACAATTACATTCAGGAACAGGAATGGCACGAAAATAGCCTGGTGGCAGAAATTTTTGACCAATACACATCCAGAACGCGTTTTCGCTATAGCTTTATTACTAACCAGCGTCACTATGATAACAACTCAGAAAAAGACACTAATGAGTATTATTTACTGTATGGCCTGAAGTCGCAGTTGACGGGAAAAACCAATGTCGACATGAATATTTCATGGTTGTACAAGACATTTGAAAACAACGCAAACTCGCATGATTTTAATGGTCTAAACTGGGATATAAAAGGGGAGTGGAAGCCGTTACAACAGTCTGTTTTCACGGTGCATTCAGCGCAAAGCATTAAAGACCCATCGGAAGTTGGGGGATATATTTTAGTCACCCAGTATGGTCTTTCTTACCAGCACTTCTGGTTAGGCAACCGTTTCTCTACCTTGCTGGATTACTCATACACTTCAGAAGACTATAAAAAACAGAATAAAGATCGGCATGATAAAGATGGGGTATTTAGCGTAACCATGAGCTATGACTACACACCGTCGGTCAATTTTGAGATTAAATATCAAATAGATACGTTGAATTCGAATAAGGATACTGATTCGTTTTATATCGGTCCCAACGACAATCAGGAAGTCATCAGAACGTTGGGTTATGATAATTCTATGATTATGCTTAAAGCTAAGGTTCAGATCTAAAATGAAAATAATAGAACTGTGCGCGGTTTTGCTATTCAGTATCCTGATGGTCGGATGCACAACGTCCAGCCCGAGGTTAATGGACGATCCTGCTACTGTTCAGCAGGATTACCGACTTGGGGCAGGGGATACTGTCAATATCGCTGTTCATGGTCAACCCGATATGACGATGCGGTTTATTTTGGATAAGAGTGGGGAGATTAATTTCCCGTTTGTTGGTGCTCTTATATTAAAAGATAAAACTGTTGAGCAAGTGACTAACGAATTAACTCAACGCCTGACTGGAGATTATTTTACTACTCCGATGGTGACGGTGAGTATTGCCGAGTTCCGTAAATACTATGTTTCTGGCGAGGTGAAAAGTCCGAATGGATTCGCTTATGAGCCAGGGCTTACCGTCGAGAAATCTATTGCGCAGGCGGGGGGATTTACAGATCGTGCTGACCGTCAAGATATCAACATTCGCCTGTCAGGTAGCAATCAGCTGCTTGAGAATGTTGATTTAACGCACTCTGTTCATCCTGGGGATGTCGTGATTATTGGCATGGGGTTCTTCTGACGATGAAACTATCAATAGTGGAAAACGGCAAAAAACGAGAAAGCACTGTTGAATTCTCCCGCTTTGCCAAAGCGCTGAAAAAGAACGCCTGGAAAATCGCGCTGGCCGGTATCGTTGCCGGGGTCGTGGCTTATCCGTTAATCAGCATGATGTCCTCAAAGTATGTATCAACGGCGACGGTGCTGATTAAGGCGCAGGCCGATAACGTTTCTCCGTTCCCACAGGTTGATGGTTTCGATTCAACGCGCAGTGGTTACTACGAAACGCAATATGCGTTGATGCATTCACGAATTGTGCTCGAGCAAGCCGTTCGCGATATGAAGCTGGATGAAAACCCGGCATTTACCGGGGAAAAAGCCGATGCTCAGGGCGCTGATAGCAATGAAAGTCGGCAACTGAGAATGGAGCTGGCGCTGAAAACGTTGTCGAAAAACCTGAATGTCATCGGTATTCGGACAACGAACCTCGCCTCTATTACCTATGAATCGACTTCGCCCCAGGTTGCGGCTGATATCGCCAACGGCGTCGCGCAGGCTTTCATCAACTATACGCTGGAGCAAAAGCGTCAGAAAGTAGAGAAAGCCCGCGAACTGAATTATGAAAAAATGGAAGAGATTCAGAAGTCGATAGCGAAGCAAAAAGAAGAGATGGAAAGCTATCTGAAAAATGCCGGGCTGTTGACCTTTCGCGGTATAGATGGTTTTGAAACCGAGCAGTTAAGTATCGTGACCAATCGTCTGGCCGATGCGACCCAACGTCGTGTTGCCGCTGAATCCGTTTATAACGAAGTGAATGGCGCAGGGAAGTCCGCCGAAAGCGTTATCTCGCTGCCTTCGGTCTCTAACCACGCTCAGATTCAGGATCTGCGCATTGCGCTGATTCAGGCGCAGCGTACGTTGTCTGAACTGCGCAAAGTTTATGGGCCAAAAAACCCCGCCATTTTAAAAGCAGAGGCCGATGTTCAGTCGATCCAAAGCCAAACCGGACGGGTGTTGGGTGAGCTGAAAGTCGGCTTACGTCAGCAATATCTGGCGGCGCTGGCGGATGAAAAGAACTATCAGCAACAGGTGGAACAGCAGAAAGAGATCTTCCAGAAAATGGCGTCAAAACGGGATGCCTGGAACGGCCAAAAACTGTCGTTAGATAAAATGGAAGACCTGTATAAATCGCTCTATCAGCGTACTCAGGAGCTGTCGCTGTCCGGCGTGAATGCCGATGCGGTGTTATACGATCCCGCTGTTCCTGCATTAAAACCGGCGAAGCCGAATAAATCACTGCTGTTGGTGATGGTGGTCATGCTGGTGGTCGTGTTCAGCATCATGTATTTCATTGTCAAAGCGGCGATGGATAACTCAATCGCTAGCCTGAGTCGCATGAAAAAGCGCCTCAACGTTACCCCGTTGGGCGAAATCCGTCGTTTTAGTGGAACCTCAGGGCGTGCGCAAGTGCGGGACATGATCCTGAAGAACCCGCTGAATGCCGATATTGTGCACGGTATCCGTACGCGGATTCTGCTGGATAATCGTCCATTACAGACGCTCGCCGTGGCATCGACGGAACACGGTGATGGGCGTTCTTTGTTGGCGAATCTGTTAGCGAACTCCTTTAGTTTTGACCAGAAAACGCTGCTTATTGATGCGGATTTCTTTAATACGGGCGGGCTTTCTTCTGAACTGGCATCAGCCACATCCGCAGGCCTGGCTGAGCTGCTGCGCGGAGAGACTCAGCTGGAACAGGCGCGGATCACGCTCAGTGATAATCTCGACTTTATTGCGCACGGCAAGAGCACCATCTCTTCTTTACTGATGTTGTCGTCGGAGCACGTTGAACCCTTAATGCGCGAACTGAAATCGCATTATCAGCGCATCATTATTGATGTTGCTGCTGTGAATCAGAGTCAGGATGTTCAACTGATCAAACGTGCCGTCGATGGGGTTGTTTTCATTGTGAAAGCCGGGGTGGGGTCGGCGGTACACATCGCCAGCGCACTGGATAAGATTGAGGAAAATAACGGCGTGGTGATTGGCGCGGTACTCAATGCGGTTGAAGAAAAAGATCTTGAAACCCAGGAGGGTCTGCGTTCACTTAACTTCAGTACCGATCAACTGATGACGACGCCAGGCCGGGTATGAGTCTACTGAAGAGCGCTTCCACGATAGCTGGTTCATCAGTCATCTCGCAGTTGATTGGTGCGCTGTCTATCTGGTTGATTTCGCACAAGTATGATATGGCTGAGGTGGGGCTTTACGCGCTCAATTACAGCATCGCCGTGGTGGGCGCGCAGGTGTGTACCTTTGCATCGCAGCTTTTAATTCCAAAACAGCACGACGACGAACTGGTACAGAACGTCGTATTTTGCCTGATCCAAAGCACGATCATTGCCTTACCGTACGCCGTACTGTCAGCGTGGCTGTTTCACCAGAACATCCTGTTCCTCTATTTGCTGACGCTGGCGACGGCGTGGGTTTTAATCTCGGAAAACCTGTCGCTGCGCACGGCCAATTTTCGTTTTCTGATTTTCCAGCGCATCTCTGTCTCTGTGGTGGTATTACTTTCGGTTCTGGTTACGCATCAGGTGCAACTGTTTTATTGGTCATGGGCCTGCGCGACGATGGTGCTGACCATAAGCTGTATTTTGCATTCGTTTGATATTCGTTCCGTGGCGGCCAGACATTTGCGACCTGCCAGTAACTGGCATTTTTTCAAACAAAATATCCATCACATTACCAAAGTCGGTAGTGCGGAAGTGCTGGCGATGGCCAGCAGCAATTTGCCGATTATGTTGATTAACTTTTGGTTCTCGGCGCTGACGGCAGGTTATTTTTCCGTGGTTAGCCGCTTTTGCCTGGCGCCGGTGGTGATCATCGGCAACGCAGTGCGCAATACTATTTTTTCCAAGTGGTCTATCGACTTCAGAAATAATACCTTTAATTTTCATGAATATACCAGGGTACGGATGCTACTGTTGGTTCTGGGGGTTATCTGTACTCTCGGGGTGTTTATTTTCTATCCAATAGTGATGCGTCTGGGCTTTAGCGAAGACTGGATTAACTCCATTGAAACGTCGCGCTACATGTTGCCCTATTTATTCCCGGCGCTGGCGATAAGCCCTCTGACGGTGATTGAGCTTATTTTTGGTTCCCACCGCTATTTTCTGCGTATCCAACTGGAACAGCTGGCGATTGTGTTATTCGCATTTGTCGTCATTCCCTATTTTCATAAAGATTATGCCACGTCGGTTATCCTGTTTTCTTCACTGACATTTATTCGCTACGCCTTCATTTATCTGAAAATGAATAAGCGAGCCAATCTTCTGAAAGATAAGCCGGTGATACTATGACGCTGAATACCGGATACTATTTACAGGTTTTTAGCTTTATCACGCTGATCCTGTGTGGCCTGGTGCAATACTTTACCGGCATACAGTCGGTGCTGTGGATCCCCTTTTTCCTGACCCTGTTGATGGTGGGATTATTGGTGATGCAGACGCGTGATGGCTCGCTGCAGCTGGATGCGCAGGAGACGATTGTCCTGGCGTTGTATTTTTCGTTCCTGATACTGGCCGGAACATCGACGCTGATTCAGGGCGGGATCACCGTCGCGATTGTGGCATTTAAAAATGAAATCGCATTGTCACTGGTGATGATCTGTTTGCTGCTGGGATTTTGCCGGGAGTCGCAGATTTACCGTGCAACGCGCTATCTGTACTGGGTGTTTTACGCGCAAATCCCGGTAATGATTTATCAGGTTTTACTGGTCGTTCCCCAGCGCGTTGCGGTGCGTGGCGAAGATGAGAAATGGGACTCCGTGGTTGGCACGTTTGGCGGTGACCCCATGGGGGGCGGTAACACTGCTGCGATGGGCCTGTTTTGCCTGTTGATTATGTTGTTAAAAGTCTCTGAGTATAAGCACGGGTTGACCACGTTCAAGTCCATGGCGTTGCACATTGTTCTTGGGATCGGGCTATGTATTATTGGTGAAGTGAAGTTCGTTATTCTGCTGTCACCTCTGTTCCTCGCGTGGGTGTGGATCTCACCGAGCTACGTCAAAGACGTCAGTAAGGTTAATCTGAAAACGCTGTTGGTTATTGTGGCGGGCATGCTGCTGCTTATTAGCCTGTCGATAGTGATCCTCGCGTACTATTATTCTTCCGCGTTTGGCGGCGATCCGTCGAAAAGCTCGTTAAGCATTTTCATCGACTCCTTAAGCTATATCTTTGACCCGAACTACATCATGTCTACCGGGGAGTTAGGGCGCTTTACGACGTTCCTGTTCTGGTTGAAAAATAACGATCTGTGGGGGCTTTCAGGAACGTTATTTGGTTACGGGCTCAACGCCACAAACAGCGGGAGTACGGTGTCGCCGGGCTTTTTGAATATCATTTATAACTTAATTCTCGACTCGACTTCCCTGAGTATGCTGCTGTGGGAAGTCGGGGTGATCGGCACGTTACTTTTTATTAGCTTATTCATTTATATCCTGAAAGTTTGTCAGCCAAAGCCATTACTGACGCTTGAACAACTGGACCAGCAGGATCTTCAGTTGCTGAGCTTTGCACCGGCGTTTAACGCTTTTGCTATCAGTTGCTTAATTAGCTTACCTTACAGCCAGATACTGATGATTACACCGATGTTACAATTCCTGTTCTATTTATCACTAGGATCAAGTTTAGTGATTCGTCGAACCGTCCTTCGCTGTGTAGGGTAATTGTATGGACCAAAAACCGTTTATTTCAGTGAGTATTAAAACACTCAATGAATCTGAATGTATTGAGAAAACGATAGACAGTATCCGCAGGCAGCTTGTTGATTATCCACATAAAATTATAGTGGCAGATAGCCTGTCAACGGATAACACCCAACAGCTTGCGATCGATAAAGGGGTGACCGTGGTCTCTTTAACTGACCCAGGCGATCGCTGCTGCGGCGTCGGGCATCAGTTAGGTTATCTGTATAGTGAAGGGGAATATCTGTTGCTGATGGACGGCGACATGGAGCTGGAAGAGGGCTTTGTGGATCAGGCTGTCGCTTTTTTGCAGGCTGAGCCGGAATATGCAGGTGTCGCGGGAACCGTTGAAATGGACGATGCCGTTAACTATGAATTTAAATCGCGTAAGCAGCGTATTAGTAAAATCTATCCGCTTGGAGATAGCGACCATTTAGGCGGTGGTGGGTTATATCGCCGCTCTGCGATTGAGAAAATTGGTTATCTCACCAACCGTAATTTGCACGCTTATGAAGAAGCCGAACTTGGCCTGCGTTTGCTTGATGCGGGTTATAAACTACGCCGTCTGAATATTCCGTATTTTATTCATACTTCGCATACCATGCCGACCTTTCAGATGCTGAAGCACCGCTGGAAAAGTGGATACTATCAGGCACCGGGCGAGCTTTTACGTTGTGCGTGGGGAAAACCTTATTTCGGCAAAGCGTTAAAAATGGTTAAGAACGAGGCGATTTTTTCTGTGTATCTGATTGCCTTGTTTATTGCGGCGGTGACCTTCAATCTCGAACTTTTCGATATTGCATTTCTACCCTTGCTTGCATTTATTATCTTGAAAACCGTGCAGAATCGATCGTTATTGAACGGATTGCAGAGCGTAATGAACCTGGCCGTGCTTTCTGCGGGACTTGTTAAAGGGTTGACTAAACCAGTACGCGATCCGTTGACTCCGCCTGACAGTAAAATCATTCATGAATAACTAAGGCTGGCGCAATGAAAGTTTTATTAGTGAATAAGTTTTTTTTCATTAAAGGCGGCGCGGAAACCGTTTATTTTCAAGAGCGCGAGATGCTGAAACAGGCCGGAGTGCAGGTTATTGATTTCTCGATGCAGCATGAGAACAATTTCCCTTCGGACTATGCGGATTATTTCGTCAGCAATGTGGACTACCACCAAGAGAGCAATCTGCTGGGCGGGCTCAAAACGGCGGTTAACTTTATTCATAATTCGCAGGCCTGCAAAAAGATGCTGGCGCTACTACAAAAAGAGCGTCCGGATATCGTCCACTTCCATAACATTTACCATCAGTTAACGCCGGCGTTGATTAAAGTGGCCCGCAATTTTGGCTGCAAAACGGTGCTGACCGCGCATGACTATAAAATCGTCTGTCCTGCCTATTCCATGCTGCGCGACGGTAAAGTGTGTGATTCCTGTATTACCGGGACGGTTTTCAATGCCTTCAGGTATCGTTGCCAGGAAGGCTCTGCTTCAAAAAGCCTCCTGCTCTCTTTAGAGGCGACCTGGCAGTATATTGCGCAAAATTACCAGGCGCTGGATGTGATCGTTTCGCCGAGCGTCTTTTTACGTGGCGTATTGTTGCGTACGCTGCCGAATTCGCGCATTGATGTCATCGTCAATGGCGTTGATGACAGCCGTCATCTGGGTGAGGTAAGCGATGCGGGCTATATGCTGTACTTCGGTCGCCTGAGCCGTGAAAAGGGCGTGGCAACGTTATTGGCGGCGCATGAGAAAATGCAGAACAAAGCGCCGCTGAAAATTGTAGGGCACGGTCCACTGCACGATGAATTAGTCGCCCAATACCCGGACGTTGAGTTTTTAGGTTATGTGCAACAAGGGGAAGCTCTCGATAACCTTATTAAGCATGCGCGGGCAGTGATCCTTCCTTCAGAATGCTATGAAAACTGTTCTATGGCGATATTAGAGGCGATGTCCTTAGGCAAGCCGGTGATCGGATCGCGCATCGGCGGCATCCCGGAACAAATTCGTGACGGTATCGAAGGGATTTTATTCGAACCTGGCAATGCGCAGGAGTTAGCAAATGCGATGGATGCACTGGCCGACTTGCCAGAGAAGGCGCGGGTCATGGGCTTACAGGGTCGTGCGCGATTGAGTGAAAAATATGCGCTGAGTAAACATATGGATACTCTACTGGCGCTCTATAAAGAACTGCTGAGCAGGCCATAGTATGAGTAAAAAAATAACGGTTTTTGGTACGCGTGGTATTCCTGATGTATTGGGCGGGGTGGAGACACACTGTCAGAATCTATATCCTGCCATTAAGCAGCAGTTGGACGTTGATATTTGCGTGATTGCACGCTCGCCGTATGTAAATTACAAACGATCGTTATATAAGAAAGTTGAAACCTACGCGCTGTGGGCACCCAAAAAGCGCTCGCTGGAAGCGATTGTCCATTCCGTTTTAGCGGCATTTAGGACAAGTATCGACCATTCAGATATTGTGCATGTCCATGCTATCGGACCCGGGCTTGTGATCCCATTATTACGCATGTTAGGGAAGAAGGTGGTGTTCACCCACCATGGACCTGATTACGATCGTCAAAAATGGGGATTCGTTGCTAAAAAAATATTGCTGCTGGGTGAGCGTTGGGCTGTGAGATATGCCAACGAAGTGATTGTGATTTCTGAGGTTATTAATCAACTGATCCAGAAAAAACACGCTCGCTATGATGCGCATTTAATTCACAATGGCGTCAACGAGCCGCGGTCGTTATCTGCGCTGACCATCGACAATACGCTCTCCCGCTTTGGGCTGCAGCCGAAAAACTACCTCGTGGTGGTTGGGCGATTTGTGGAAGAAAAAGGGATGCATGATGCCATCGCCGCCTATCAGCGCAGCGGTTTAACTATGCCGTTAGTGTTAATTGGCGATGCGGATCATCCGACCGAATACAGCATTCGCCTCAAAAAGCTTGCCGCGGACACCCCTGGCGTTGTGATGACGGGGTTCTTGCGTGGTGATGAGCTTCAGGCGGTGTTTTCGCAGGCACAGCTGTTTGTGATGCCTTCATACCATGAAGGATTGCCCATTGCGCTGCTGGAAGCGATGTCATTTTCTCTTCCTGCCGTCGTCAGTGATATTCCGGCTAACCTCGAAGTTCAACTGCCGTCCGAGGCCTATTTTAAGGTGGGGGATGTGACCAGCCTGGCCGAAAAATTAACCGAGTGGGCGGCAACCAATAGCGTGGACTATCGTGTATATTTGCAAAACTATAACTGGCATGAAATCGCCAAAAAGACGATTAACGTCTATCACTCAATTGATAAAGATATAGGTTAATTTTGACCAGTCCTCAAAATCGTCCTCCCGTCATCGAACGATTTTATGCTCATCTTGACGAGCCGATTGCGCAAGGGTTGACCCCTGAACAAAAAGAAGGGGTGGAAAAAGCGATCCTGGCCTCGACTCTGACTTCGCGGCATCAGATCGATATTCGCCGAAGCTTTCCCTTTTTCAGTAAACGCTATTATCTGGTTTTTTTGTTTGGCAGAGATTTGCGTCGGCAGCATCGTCAGGAATCGACCCTGTCGAGAATATTGCTCACTTTTTTGCTGCTGATAGCCGTGTTGTTCGTTACCTGCTGCGTATTGCTGACGCTGTATATGATCAAATCAGCATTAGGTATTGATGTGTTCCAAAATTTTCATGTGGGTATATGGGACTGGTGGTTAAGTCTGAAAAACCGCTAGCGTAAACAAACCTGTGGAGGGCGTCACTGCGATGAAGTGTAAATGGGTTTCTGCGCTGTTGTTGATGTCCTTTCCGTTGGCGGTTATGTCCGCATTAACGACCGTAACCCCCAAAGCATTAACGGGCCCGCTAACCAATCCGGGGATTGGCGTGGCAAGTTTTCATCAGGGGTACGGTGAAACGCTGGGTCTGGCGGATTATCCCAATACCGGATTTGAATACGAGCGATTTTACTGGCGAGAGCTGGAGCCTGTTGAAGGTCAGTATAATTTTGCGCTGGTGGATGATGCCTTCAAATACGCGGTAGCGCATCGTCCCGCGATGAATGTCGGGCTGCGCTTTATGGTGCTTGCCGATCCGGGGGATGGCACCAAAATTCCCGATTGGCTGATTAAAAAAGGCGTGAAAGGCAGCTGGACGCCCGATAATAAAACATTTATTCCGGATTTAAGCGACCCGCTGTTTATTGAGTACAGCCAGCGTCTGCTGAACGCATTCGGAAAACGCTACGACGGTAATGCGAATCTCGCTTTTGTGGATATCGGCATGGTGGGGGGGCCTGGGGTGAATGGCATAACAGCAATTTCCCTGATCTGAAACCACTGTTGGAGCAGTACACCACCGCGCAGTTAGACCGCTACGTCGCAATGCACTTTTCTGCCTTCCCTTCGACGCCGAAAATAATGTTGATGAGCGGTGGGCAAAGCCTGGCGAATGCGGTGGCGCGAGGGGCTGGATGGCGGGCGGATTGCTGGGGTGACCTGCGCGTATTTTCGGACTACTGGAGCCATATGGCCGATGATTACCCGCAGCGATTACTGGCAGCACAGCAGAGCTATTCGGGGTTTAACGATGCCTGGAAACGTGCGCCGGTCAGTCTGGAAATCTGTTCATATATGCAGGACTGGAAGAATACCTTCCACTATACGCGTGCTGAAGTGCAGGGCATTTTTGACTGGGCGGTCAAGCAGCACGCCAGCACGATCAACCTGAAATCGAGAGCGATACCCAGCGATTATCGACCGATTGTTGATGATGCGCTGACCAAACTGGGCTATCGGTTTCGCTTAGCGTCTCTGAGCCATGAGTCCGTGTGGGACGGCGGACAAACGTTGAGGTTGAACAGTACCTGGTATAACGAAGGTATCGCACCGATTTATCTGCCCTACACGCTGGCATTTCGTGTGATGGATAGCGCCAATAATGTAGTGGCGCAGGGGAATGCGGCGGATGATATACGACGTTGGCTCCCGGGCGTTTATCAGGTTAGCTACGCATTGCCCATGCCGGGTCGACTGGCGAAAGGGCAATACGCCATTGAGGTTTCGATGCTGGATAAATCCGGGGCGGCAAGAATTAACTTTGCCAACGAAGGAAAGCAGAGCAGCGGCTGGTATCGCGTATCAACGATAACGGCACGCTAGCCCGTCACGGCAACGAGCCTGAGGCTCAGGCTCGTTGCCGGGTACATCAGATGTTATAACCATTCGGGTTGTTTTTTTGCCAGTTCCAGGTGTCACGCATCATTTCATCAAGGTTGTAGATGGCCTTCCAGCCTAACTCTTTGTATGCCAGTGACGGGTCAGACCAACATTCGGCAATGTCGCCGGGCCTTCTGTCGACAAACTGATAGCTTATTTTTTTCTGTGCCGCTTTTTCAAACGCCTCAATCAGATTAATCACAGAATAACCGACCCCGGTACCGAGATTAATCACCTTGTAGGCTGCGCCTTTGTTCTGGCTATCCAGCGCGGCTAAATGGCCGGTCGCCAAATCCATGACGTGGATATAATCACGAACGCCGGTGCCGTCGGGGGTTGGATAGTCATTACCGTACACCGACACGGTTTTCAGCTTACCAATCGCAACCTGGGAGATGTACGGCACCAGGTTATTGGGGATACCGTTGGGATCCTCACCAATTCGACCCGATGGATGGGCGCCTACCGGGTTGAAATAGCGCAGGCAGGTAATGCGGAAATCGGGCTGCGCACGGGAGAAATCGGCCAGAATCTGTTCGACCATTAATTTAGAGGTACCGTACGGATTGGTGGTACCCCCCGTACGCGATTGCTCGCTCAGCGGCACGCTTTCCGGATTACCGTATACCGTAGCAGATGAGCTAAAAATGAATCGATTAACGCCTGCGGCCAGCATCTCATCCAGTAAAACCAGCGTTCCAGTGACGTTGTTTTCGTAGTAAGCAAGGGGTTCTTTTATCGACTCGGAAACCGATTTGAGGCCCGCAAAATGAATGACATCAGTGATGTTATGGTTGGCGAAAATGTTTTTTAATGCCTGCCTGTCGAGAACATCAGCGATATAGACAATGGGTTCCCTTCCTGTGAGTTCCGCGACCCTGTCCAGCGAGATTCGGCTGGCGTTCGCCAGATTATCGATGACAACGACATCATCGCCTCTTTCCAGTAGCGTTAAAACAGTATGTGAACCAATATAACCTGCACCACCAGTGACAAGAATAGCCATACAGACTCCAGAAAAATGCTAAAAACCCGAGCGATTTTCCAGCAATGCACCCAAGGATCCAGTGGATCAGTTATTTTGCCGGGAAAGATATACGTTTCTATATTTTATCATACACTTATATGATATTTTTTTAAAGATTGCCAACAGACTGAACTTATTTATTTTTGTATCATAGGCAATATAATTACTTGAGAAGTTTAGCGTGTGAACGCCGTCACTGTGGTTGATCGACGAATTGATTTGTTCGATCAGATTCTCATCAAAATTAGCGTCATTCAGTGTGACTAATTCTTTGATGTAGATAGATTTTCCATACGTTTCAGGTGTGCATTCCTGGGTTAAGAAATACATTTTGTTATCGACAAGATAAGGCGCACCCGCTCCCCGATGATGATGATTGCTCACCTTTAATGCAGGAGTAATTCTCTGCCACTGTCCGTGAAGATGCTCTGCCGAATGAATAATTATTTTATTATCCATGGTGGTCGACATAAGATAGCAGGTCTCATTCATTGAAAGAAAAATGTTATCTGTCACTTCGGTGTCAGAGATTAGAACTTTAATTTTCTTCCAGCGCGTAGGAAACTCTACTGACTGAAACAGTATCACTTCTTTTCTTTCTGATGATTCAGGAATCATGAAGAGCTGATCGTTAATATTAATCAGGAAAGGAAATGACAAATGACACATCAGGTCGTCAAAACCTTCAAGTTTCACGTCATCAATTTCAACCAGTTCACGATCAAGAATACGGCATCGGAGCGTGCCTTTCGAGTTGCGAAAGCTAAAAGCTTCATAAAAAACAAACAGTTTATCATCTTTTTCAATAAGAAAAGGATCGGCCTGAAACGTATATTTCTTTTTTAACTGCTGTGCAGCGGATTTACTTAATATATCCAGTGTATTATTTGGGAATAAGTGTGTACCATGATCCTTAATAATCATGATATCCCACGACTCATGATAGAATAACATATTTATTATTCTTTTTATTTTTGCTTGCATTCGTACCCGCTCCTTTTTATCGCCTGCATCATGTATGAACAGCTATTTGCGGCTCAGTTCATGAGACCTGTCGCAACGTTGTATAAATGTGCGAAAACTGATGTGAGAACACCAGTGGCTATTTTAAAACTAGCCGCAAGCATGTTTTTTGTCTATAGCACAAAAGTAGGTAAAAGCTCTCCAGAGCATCCTTGCTCCAGGGGAAAATTTACTCGAAATGCACCTGCGGGTTATCTGCAAGGGAAACGTAGGTTTTGCTGTTTTTATCAAGGGTACGGATTTCACCGCTTTCGATGTCATATACCCAGCCGTGCAGACGAAGCGCATTATTTCGCAGCCCAACCGCGACGCAAGGATGCGTTTTAATATTATTGAGCTGTGCGATAACGTTTTCTTCCACCATGGCGTTAACTTTATCGATTGGGTTATCCCAGGTTTTCTTCTCAACCACGGCTTTCGCGGCATCGGCATAGTGCAACCAGTGAGCCACAGCGGGCATCGGATCCAGAGGCTGGCTATCGGCAATGGCTTTCATCGCGCCGCAGTTGGAGTGTCCGCAGATGACGATATCCGTCACGCCAAGTGCGACAACCGCGTATTCAATCGTAGCAGATACGCCACCGGGTTCCGGTCCAAAAGACGGAACGATATTACCGGCGTTGCGGATAACGAAAAGCTGTCCGGGCTCTTGCTGAGTAACGAGTTCTGGCACCAGGCGGCTATCGGAACAGGAGATGAAAAGCGCTTTGGGATTCTGGCTGGATGCCAGGCTGCGAAAGAGTTCCTTACGTTGAGGGAAAATCTCTTTTTGGAAGTTGAGGAAGCCCTCAATGATATGTTGCATAGCAGTGTCTCTTTTCTCTGTTTAAGCAGGTTATGATGAAGATCACACTTTCCAGTTTAACACCAGCCGACAGAACGGAAAAACTTTATAGCAGTTCTGCAACATCTTTGTATAGTTTTGCCCCACCGTGGCGGGGCAAAGAGTGTGATGCGCGCTATGCGTTCTGTCGTTTTTGGTACGCCGCTTTCAGTCGGTTCATCGCTTCTACCAGTACCGAGCGCGGGCACCCAACGTTGAGTCTCATGTGACCCTCTCCGCCGGGGCCATATTGCGCGCCTGGTGACAGACCCAGTTTTGCTTCCTTCACAAAAAATGCGCTTAGCTGTTCATCGCTAAGATTCATTTTTTCCGCGTTCAGAAACAGAAGATACGATGCGCCGCCATACACAATGGAGATTAAGGGACAGTGCTTTTCAATTTCACTTTTAACAAACGCCACATTGTCGGCCAGGTAGGCTAATAATTTTTGGTGCCAGTCGCCACAATGGGTAAAGGCGCTGTAAATGGCCGCCTGCTGTAATGAATGTGTCTCGGCAAGGTAGCAGTTATCCAGGAAACCATAGAACTGATGGCGTAATTCATCATTTTTAATAATGGCAATTCCGCCCTGGATCGCCGCCGTGTTGAAGGTTTTACTGATTGAGGTCAGCACGATTGACTGGCTCCCTGTCGCTTCGTCTAAAGTAAAAAACGGCAGATGGCGCTTGCCTGGCAGGGTTAAATCACTATGCACTTCATCTGAGAGAATAATGACGCCAGCTTGCTGACAATAGTGACTTACTTTTTCCAGCGTTTCCCGCGACCACACCATACCGCCCGGATTATGCGGCGAAGGGAAAAGAAACATTTTGCACTGCTTGAGTTTTTCGCTGAAATCATGCCAGTCAAATTCGTAATGACCATCTTTCTCAATGAGGCGCGTTTGAATCAAATTCCTGCCGCTGGTGTTTACCAGATTAGGGTAGGGGTCATATATTGGCGTACAGGTTAAAACATTATCACCTGGTCGGGTAAACACCATCAGAGAGAGCACGATAGTTTTTATGACGCCGGGAATAAAATGCAACCAGTGTGGCTTTATGTCGACATCATACTGTTGCGCATACCAATGAATAACGGACTCTTTCCATTGCGGATAATCCAGGTTGTAGCCTTGTACTGGCTGCGATACCACCGAACGCAGTGTGCTCATGATTGGCTCTGGCGTCACAAAATCCATATCTGCAATCCACAGCGGTAATACATCGGTGGTGCCGTACATCTGTTGTAATTGACCGTATTTACGGCAATTAACATCCCTTATGACAATATCATCAAACAAAGACATTGCTGACTCCTGGACAGTCTCTGAAAAATAGTTTAAGCAACGCAACAGTGAAGAATATTTCTGTATATCTAATCGATATATTAAATTTACCCTGGTGGTAGCCAATATTTAGCTATTTATTAGCCTATGATTTTTGCTCAACCATATGCTCTGTAGCTTCATTTGGTTCATATTTGGCAATACCAATACCGGTGGCAGCCCACAGCAGGGCAAAGATGATGCCGCTGTAGCAGAGGATTGCCCATGGCAAATAATCAAGCGTCGCCACGCCCAGCATCGTGGCGCAATAAACGCCCGAGGCAGACCAGGGGATAATCGGTTCGACAACGGTTCCGGCATCTTCGGTAGTACGTGAGAGGTTCTTTGTCGCAAGCCCTCGTTTTTTATATTCTTCTTTAAAGGCATCGCCGCACAGCAGCAGTGGCAAGGTTCCATTTGCCGTACAGGCACAGATGGTGAACGTCGTCACAATCGTGGTGGCCACCAGGCGGAATGTGGATTTAACGCCTTTCGTGAGCGCGTTTATCACGGTGTGCAAAGAGCCTGTCGCACTCATTGCGCCGGCAAAGCTGAAGGCACTGAAGACGGTGACGAAGCTGCTAAACATTGAAATGGCGCCGCCTCGTTCCAGTAAGCGGGAAACATCTGATGACAGTGTTGGCAGGTTATCTCCGGTGAGCATCGCGAGCTTAAAGCCGCTAACCACGGATTCGCCAACCGATGATGCGGTAAATTGCTGAAAGGCTAATGCCAGAATCATCGAGACTATTGTGGATAAAAAGAGCATCGGGATTGGCGGTCTTTTTGACAATGAGCCATACAAAACGATGATCGGTGGCAACAATAGCAGAATGTTAAAGTGATAAATCTGGCCGATAGCGTTCATCAAGTTGGTGATATTGGCTGGCGCGCTGGATGAGGCATCAATGCCCATGCCCATATAGCTGTATACGACGCAGCAGATAATAAATCCCGGGCCGGTGGTCCACAGCAGATGGCCGATATGCGAGTACAGGTTTACACCGGCAGCCAGCGCCGCCATGTTGGTTGAGTCAGAAACCGGAGAAAGCTTATCACCAAACCAGCAGCCGGAGACAATAGCGCCAGCAGCAATGGGCAGCGAAACATTCAGACCAATCGCTACGCCAATCATGGCGATCCCGACGGTTCCGATGGATCCCCAGGAGGTGCCGGTACAGACTGAGATCAGCGCTCCCAGCATAAATGCTGAAATATAGAAATACTGCGGGTTAATCCACTTCAGACCATAATAAATCATCATTGGAATAGTGCCTGACACCATCCATGCGCCGGTAATGACTCCAACTTACTGATAGTGTTTTATGTTCAGATAATGCCCGATGACTTTGTCATGCAGCTCCACCGATTTTGAGAACGACAGTGACTTCCTGCCCAGCCTTGCCAGATGCTGCCTCAGATTCAGGTTATGCCGCTCAATGCGCTGCGTATATCGCTTGCTGATAACGTGCAGTTCTCCCTTCAGGCGTGATTCATAAAGCGGCCAGCCATCCGTCATCCATACCACGACCTCAAAGGCCGACAGCAGGCCAAGAAGACGCTCCAGCGTGGCCAACGTGCGTTCACCGAATACGTGCGCCACAACCGTCCTCCGTATCCTGTCATACGCGTAAAACAACCAGCGCTGGCGTGATTTAGCGCCGACGTAACCCCACTGTTCGTCCATTTCCGCGCAAACAATGACGTCACTGCCCGGTTGTATGCGTGAGTTTACCGACTGCGGCCTGAGTTTTTTAAGTGTCGTAAAATCGTGTTGAGGCCAACGCCCATAATGCGTGCACTGGCGCGACATCCGACGCCATTCATGGCCATATCAATAATTTTCTGGTGTGTACCGGGCTGAGAGGCGGTGTAAGTGAACTGTAGCTGCCATGTTTTACGGCAGTGAGAGCAGAGATAGCGCTGATGTCCGGCAGTGCTTTTACCGTTACGCACCACGCCTTCAGTAGCTGAACAGGAGGGACAGCTGATAGAAACAGAAGCCACTGGAGCACCTCAAAAACACCATCATACACTAAATCAGTAAGTTGGCACCATTACCCAAATTGGCTTTAGATAATACGGTTACTAGAAAAAAGAAAACCAAAGGGTAAAATTCCGTACTACCTATAGGCGAGTTATCAGCACCCATAATGGGTGCTGATAAAGGATTCATCCTACAAGACGTATTCCCCTAACCCTACTATTCACAATGCTGCCGCTATCTGCTGCTTTAACAAAATCAGCCCACCACTGCATCATCGGTCGTCGTTGCTCAAGATAGTCACTTCGATTGTAAGCGCGACGAACCTCATTCTTATCCACATGAGCAAGTGCAGCCTCAATAACATCAGGCGGAAATCCTTCCTCATTGAGCGCCGTACTAGCGATAGAACGTAAACCATGTGATACGAGAACGCCTCCTAAGCCAGCACGCTTAAGGGCTGCATTAACTGTTTGGCTGTTCATTGGCTGGGTCGGATTAATGCGACTGGGAAAAATAAATTCTCGGCCACCACTAAGTGACTTCATCATTTCTAGTACAGAGAGAGCCTCATCGGATAGTGGAACCGTATGGTCTCGGTTCATCTTCATTCGGGCTGCAGGAATTTTCCATTCGTTAGCATCAAAATCGATTTCATCCCATCGAGCCTCAGCAGCTTCGGCAGGACGGGTGATGGTGAGAAGTTGCCACATGAATAGACATCTTGTGGACAAGCTGATACTTGCCGTACGCATAGTCTGCATTAGCTGTGGAAGTTGATCCGGGCGTATGCTTGGCATGTTTTTCTTTTGCGGTTTCTCAAACGCTTTTCCGATATTTACACTGGGAACTGCATCAATCAAGCCTGTGTTCTGCGCATAAATCATGACCTCGTTAATACGCTGACAAAGGCGTCGGACTGTCTCTAATGCACCTCTGGCCTGAACCGGCTGCACTGCTTTAACCAGAGTATGAGCCTTAATCTCAGTGACACTGATATCACCGATTGCTGGGAAAACATCTCTCTCAAGCGAGCGCCAGATATCCTCGGCATAGTCCTCTGTTACGCTGGTTTTCTTCACATTCCACCAACGCTCGGCAACTAACAGGAAAGTGTTGGTTTTAGCCTCTTGAGAATTTCTTACCTGTTCTTTCTGATGATCCTGAGGATCAATGTTTTTCGCCAACAAAACTCGAGATTCAGCTCTGAGTTTACGCGCATCAGAAAGGGAGACTGCAGGGTAGGCACCGAAGCTCTGTTTGGTTCGCTGTTTTGTCAGCGGTCGATAGTAACGGAACTGCCAGAGCTTACTACCACTAGACTTGATTAATAGAGTAAGCCCGTCCCCATCATACAGCTGGTAATCGGCATCTTTAGGTTTGGCGGCTTTGATTTCCGTATCGGTTAACGGCTTGGTTTTTCTTGCCATGGGGAATCTCCATGCGTTTAGGCCCAACGAAAACAATATAGCTTTTCGTTGGGCCTATCAATGGGCCTAAAAGGTTCGGATTTAATTAGTTCTCTTCGGACTTCGCGGGACAAATAGAGGGCACAAAAAAGCCCGCAGGGCTTGCGCCGTGCGGGCTCTTAGGACTTCATCGGATGACTCTGGTAATCACCGATGGAGAATTTTGGTGGGCTGGCGTCCCTGTAATTAGCAATTCATTCCATTGATTTTTAATGTTATTTATACTTTGAATTTTATGTGTGGTTCTAAAAAGGAACCATAAATCGTAATGGTATGGGTTATCACGATTAGCGGATTGGAGAATTGTATCAAAAGGAAACAAATTCTTCAGTTCAACTCCCTGCTAGTAGCTGAACTGCGCAAGCAGGATCTGCTTTTCACCGATTAGTGAATGCGGTAGTTTTTCAGCGAAACTGAATTCTATCCGTAGGGCAGTACCAGCATAGGTGGAGAATGGATTTTGAACAACTGGTCACCAGAGCACACAAAAGACATCAAGAGTTGGTTTAAGATTGATACATATCGCAAATTTGAAGACCTCTCATTGCTCCAGTTTTACCATGAGATATGGGCTCGTAACTTGTTCTTTAAGGAGTATCGGGAAGAGTTTGAGAGCAGAACTCTTATGGGTTACTTCTCAAAAATTTTCAGTGGCAATCCTTTTTTAATTGAAGAAGGGCAACTGGGATACATGACTCCTGCCAATAAACTTTTTCAGCCTCCCCATTTTTTTCTAACAACTCTTGATCGCCTTGCTGAAACGAGCATCATTGCTATGCAACGCGGAGGTTTTGTTTGGGATGGTGATGACAATTATTCAATAAACAGAGATCTTCGGGAAGAATCACTTTCAGATATTATGCCAGATCAGTTTTCACGAACAGTCATGTTCGAGATTGATTTGGCAAGTGGCACAGACGAAGAGATTGCAGAGTCGCTTAAAGCTGCATTACCGCAGTGGCGTAAAATCAAAGGTATCGAACCAGATCCTTTAGAATCAGTTCGCTTTGGGTATGGAACTATCAAGAAACTCATCAGTTATCGTGTGATACCTATGCTGGATATCCTGGTGTGGGCAGCCGTTAAAAAAATCCGTGTCTCTGACGACAGGTTATCCAGACTGCTATATACAGACGATGACGAAGAAAGCGAAATGAGGCAGTCTAGCCAAATCAAAGATACCGACAGGCCTTTGGCTCTTAAATCCTGCACAACTGACTTTATCCGACAATTCCATTACTTCATGAACAAAAATAGCCATTTGAAGCAAATGAAAGTCTCTGATGTAATGAAACTATCTGATTAGAATTACATTTATAACTATTTGTTTTAATTGTTAAAATTAACTAAAGGCACCATTGTGAATGGTGCTTTTTTTTTGCGATTTTTACTTTAAACCGGGCATTTTGACACTTGCTATAAAACGGGGGAATTTCAGCTACTCTCAAGTTCCCCTTTTCTGTACGGCACCAACTTCGAGAAAACCATCCTGCATAGCTACGAAGAACCTCCGCTTCAGGAGCTTCGCTCTTTTCTTTTCCCAACTGTTCGTATAGTGACTTCACCGCAACGACAAGGGATAACGAAATGAAAAATCAAGCAACCCGCCTAATACGATTACCAGAAGTTCTCGAACGAACTGGCTACGGAAAAGCCTGGATATATCGTCTGATCAACGATGGTAAGTTTCCTGCTCCTGTCAAAATTGGAAGTCGTGCAGTAGCTTTCGTTGAAAGTGAGATTGATACCTGGATTCAGTCTGTTATCGAAACAAGTCGAAATAATGTTGCTTAATTGAACTTAGGAGTGATTTTATGAATATCGAAGAATTTGTAAGCGAAGAAAACCATATGTGCAATTTATGCGGAGATCTTTTTTACAAGATCTTTGACCAAGAAGTGATTTATGACTTACCTAATAACGAGTTTAATAAAGAAATCATTTACTGGCTCAGTCAGTACCTTGTAGGAAATCTGAGAGAACCTTTAGACTCGATCTCTGAGCTTAATGCTTGCAAACAGATATATGTTTACGAGACCTGGTTATCTCTAATTAAATGTCCTGATGAATTGAAACTCCTAGCGAAGCGGATAATTTTATATCTAATGGATAAAGAGCTTTTTATGAAAATGTAAAGTTTGGCTGCATAATTTATCTTAAAACTTTACAGAATAACTTACATTATTTTGGTTGCCGTTTATTAGCAAGGCAGTGAGATAGTTTTCGAAGTATTAGGTGTACATAATAATAACTAGATCTACCAGATGATAATTTGACAAGAATAATCGTCTATCTCACTGTTTTAATTTAAATAAATATCTTAATCGATCCAAATAAATTTGTAAATCTACGAAATGCTTATTATTAATATATTGGAATTATACTTTTTGTAAAGTTTAGGAGGAAAATATGTGCAGTATTTGTGTGGATTCTTTTATGTTCGAAAATGGTGAGAGATATTGTCATGTTGTAAATAAAGATACTGGTGAGCCATTGTATTATCCAAACTTGTATATAACAACACAAGTCAGGAATCGGTCAGAGTCTATATCAACAATGAAGGTTATCGCTGGGAGCATTTCATTGTTATATCGATTCTTTATGAGAAAAAATATCAATATTGATGAAAGAATTCAGAAAAGGATATTTCTGGCTCCTCATGAAATTGAAGATTTGATCGAATTCACTTCATTCAATTTTCGAGATGGCGAGAATGATAATTTTAGAAGTTCAAATGTCAAAAAACCAACTAAGTACTTTCGGATAACAACCATAGCTAACTATCTGGAATGGCTGTGCAAAATACATCTTTCTCATACAGGACAGAAGGATACTCTCAAATATATTTTAGATTTCATAAACAACATAAAACGAAAGAAACCGAGAAATAATGATAAATATAATATGGATATAGAAAAAAGTTTAAATAATGAACAATTGGATTCTTTGTTTAGCATTCTTGCACCGGGTAGCAAATTAAATCCTTTTTCAGAAAAAGTGCAAAAAAGAAACAATCTAATATTCCTGCTATTACACTGCTTTGGCCTGAGAGCAGGTGAACTTTTGAATCTGCGAATTGGTGATATAGATTTTGCAGAATCGACAATTGCAATAAGAAGAAGAGCAAATGATAAAACAGATCCGCGAGTGTATCAGCCTTTAGTTAAAACTTGTGAGAGGAAATTAATTGCTGATAAAAAGCTCATGTTTGAAATTTCAGATTATATTCTGAATGATCGAAGAAACATAAAAAATTCTAACAAACATGATTTCCTGTTTATTACTTATAAGGAAGGAAAAACTCAAGGGCAACCTATTTCATTTTCTTCATATCACAAAGTGGTGAGTGTTGTTCGTCAATCCTCCTCACTTCTAGGGGGATTGACAGGTCACAAACTCAGACATACATGGAATTATGAGTTTTCGAAAGCAATAGACAAGAATCAGGACATATCCGATGAAAAAGAGCAACAAATCCGTTCTTATCTCATGGGATGGCGACCGGGTTCAGAAACTTCAATGATTTATAATCGCAGGCATATTTATGAGCTATCGAAAAAAACTGCACTTGAACAACAAGAGCAACTATTCAAAGGAGAATTTGATGAATAATTTAATTAAAAATAAATCTGATAAAATGTCTTTGCATGAACATAAAATCGTCAGTTCGATTGAAAATAACGGAATCAATCTTACAAACTTAATATATGCTATGAACGAAAATTTGGTTTGTGGGTTTGTATATACAGTACAATATTATTTTAATAGCAACAGCTATTTGTATGTGAAAAATATTGTTAGAAATATGGAGAGTCTTATCCGTAAACTATCTCCTACTCATATTGATGATAAGGTTCTAATTGAATATCAAAATAAGAAATTATCAAAAGCCTCAGCATCATTTCGCGTTTTACGACCATTTTTGATTAAATGGTTTGAGTTAGGATATCCGGGAATAGATGAAAGTGCGGTAGAACTGTTAAAGCATTTGGACCTAAAAATAAAAAAATCTGGTCAGTCTGTGCTTCAAGATGATCCAACAGAGGGACCATTAAATAAAGAAGAACATACTTCTTTGATTAAGGCTATGAATCATGCATATAGAAAAGGTGAACTGTCACTGCCACATTATGCAATATCACTATTGATCAGTCTTACAGGTAGAAGACCTCAGCAGTTAGTTATGTTGAAATATAAAGACCTTCTTCAAAAGAACTTAGATAATGGCAAAGTAGAATATGTAATTTCAGTGCCACGAGTAAAACAACGGGGTAAAGAACTACGATATCGAGAACTTGCAATAATATCAGAGGTTGCATCAATTGTTCAATTGCAAGCTAATCAATCAGTGAAACTTGTTGAGCAAGCTCTTGGAAAAACTCTTGATGATTATTCTAAACGAGAAGTTCCTATTTTCTTAAATGAGGAAAAACTCTCAGATTTATCCATAACAGGTTCAATTCTTCTGGAATATAATAAATTATATGCGAAGCCTACAATTGCTAATGTAGCATTGAAAAGTATTGTTAATAATGGGAATGTAATATCCAACCGTACCGGTTCGATACTAAATATTACTCCTCGTAGGCTTCGTTATACAATAGCAACTATGCTGGCTAAGAATGGGCATAATGTTAATACTATAGCTGAATTATTGGATCATTCATCTACTTCAAGTGCGGGGATTTATATTAAAAATCATGCTGACAGTGTTGAAAGGATTGATTCCGCTGTTTCAGAACAATTGTCATTTGTCGCTGATATTTTTATGAACGGAATCAAATCGAAAAAGAGTAGTCATTTCAAATTTTTTTCTTCAAGTAGATGCCAGAGTCAGAATTCAGGATTTCCTTGCAATCAATGTATGTTTTTTATTCCGATTGATCGCAGTGAGGTGAATCAACTATGAATAATATTATTTTGTTCAAATCAAAAAAACATATTCTTGTAGAAGAAAATTATAATGAGTTCATAAAATTTTGTCGCTATCAACTGTCCGGACTAACCCAAACTCAGGATTGGGAGCAGTATGCCTGGAAAGGATATGTCACATTTAGAAAAATAGGGATTGGAAATAAAATCTTTGATTCCATTGATGCAATGCACGAAGATTATATCAATTTTGCGAAAGCATATATCAGATATCAACACACATTGAAACCATTAAAAAATTATGGGGTTATTATGATGGCCTTGCGATGTCTCGAACAGGCCCTTTTGCAGGTTCAGAACACTGGTCTCATTTATAATGTTACAGCCGTTGTTTTCGATGAGGCAATGCAGATCGGGAGTAAATATTTTGAAGGTAACGTTTTGGCTAAATGTGGAATACAGCTTGAAAAAATATCAAAGTTTCTGTGTGAACATAATCTTGTGAAGTCAGGATATATCTCATGGAAAAACCATGTAAAACAGAAAGTCAAAAACAATTATCTTCCTGAGATTGAGGATTATCACCGAAGCGATAAGTTACCAGATGAAGAAGCATTGCTCGCTATTGCTGATATTTTTTCTCAAAATGATGAGTTACTGAGTCCAAGGGATAAGTTCACCAGTTCAGTATTTGCACTTCTACTTTGTTGTCCGAGCAGAATTTCTGAAATTTTAGCCTTACCTGCTGATTGTGAGATTACACAAATAGATGGCAAGGGTATCGAAAGATATGGTTTGAGATTTTATTCGGTAAAAGGGTATGGCCCTAATATCAAATGGATTCCACGGGTTATGATACCAGTTGCAAAGAAAGCGATTAGAAGATTACTTTCCTTATCACAAAATGCAAGAGCACTTGCTCACTGGTGCGAAAAGTACCCGGATAAATTTTACCGACATGAGCTTTGCCCAACAGTTGATGAAAAAGCTAAATTGACCGTTGTACAAGTTTGCCATGCACTGGGGTATAATTTATTTGATCATAAATCATGTGTTTTAAAAATTAAAAGAACGAGTTTGGATGGTGGGAAAAGTTTCTTAAACCACAATGATTACAACTATTCATTGAGTAATTTGTGGGAAATTATTAGTTCTAATTTTAGCAGAGATTTTCCATGGTATGATAAAGAAAAATCCATAAAATTTAGTAATGCTTTATGCTTGCTCAATACTGATCAATTTTCTTTATCAAGAATGACTTCAATTTTCACATTTTACAAACCTACTAAAAGTTTCTTTTTCAGTGACATACAAAGAAAAAAAAGCTATGAGATGAATTATAAAAATATATTTTCCCGATATGGATATTATGATGATGAAGGTAAACCACTACTTATTCGCTCACACCAGCCACGGCACCTTTTAAACACAATAGCCCATTATGGTGAAATGTCTGAACTGGATATAGCTAAATGGTCTGGTCGTATCAATGCGAATCAGAACAGAGTTTATAACCATGTGTCGGAAGAAGATATGTTAGATAAAATCAAAGCTATTAAATTGAATAGGAGTAATTACTGTCAAAGGGAGTCAATACCCACAAATGAATTGACAATTGATTTTGATAACCTTAATCAAGGTGCAATACACTTAACTGAATTTGGTTACTGTGTACATAACTATTTAATCAAGCCTTGTGCAAAAATTAATCATCTTATTGAATGTGATAATGAAACACCGGACATTAACTCAGTAGATAGAATTAGACTGCAATCTGTCCGAGAGAAAGTAATGCAATTAAAGAGAATAACTCAGATCGCTTATGAAAATGGTGATTATGGTGCAGACAAATGGTTGCAACACCACAAAAAAAATTTGGAAAGAATTAATAAACTATTGAATAATTGAAACAGGAGATGCATATGGCAAAACATTTAAACAGGAGTGAAATAAAGGCAATTAAACACATTATACTGACTTGGGACGGTAAAATCACATGGAGCGATTTATGTGAATCAGTTTATAAGAATCTAAACAGAACTATCACAAGGCAATCTCTAAGTGCTCATGATGAACTTGTTGAAGCATATAGAACAAAGAAAAATTTGTCTAATTTGAAAAAATCAGGCCTTAAAAAGCCAGCTAACTTAACGATTGCGGCACAACAAATAATAAATCTTAAAGCCGAAAATGAAATGTTAAAAAAACAGAACAATAGATACAAAGAGCAGTTTAGCTATTGGCAGTATAATGCTTATAGACATGGTCTCACTATGGAACAATTGAATAGACCATTTAATAAAAAATAATAGTTGATAGGTTACACCTATTGACAAGTTAAATAAATACGATAAATATAAATATATGGTCAGGATGACTATTTCAATTATGCAAGGATGCATTTTATGGACAAAAACATCATCAATTCAGAGTTTACTCTGGAAGAGCAACTTATCATTATAATTGATAAATATATCTCAAAACGGTACCAGCCCGGAGATAAAAGTTTCTCATATCAACTTTACTTAATTTTTGTGGGATACCATTTAAAATATTTCTACCCTAAAAGGATTTATTCCAAATCCAATCGTAATATTGATAACATAATGACTATGTTTAGCTCGGTATACAAAAGTCTGACAAGCAATCTTCTACAACGATTAAATAACAAAGAAGGAGTTATTAGGGAACTAAACTCGCTTGTTAATTACATAGATAACAATCAAGAAAAAGCAGAGGAAATCTATGCTACTGTCAGAGCACAATATGAAATGAAAGTAATTGAGAAAGAGTTAACCCATGAAGTTCGCGTAAGAACCGTCAGGTTATAGGCAATAAAAAGCCCCTAAGCAGGGGCTAAAAGACTTCTTGATATAGGCTACTACTGAACTTCTTTCCAGACACCATCAGATTTGATTAGTTTTACTGGTTTTGTTTGTTTCATATTACTAATAGAGGCATCGACAATGCAGTTATAAACATTGTTTGCTTCTTCTGTGCAACTAACTTTCTTCACGTAATCGATTCTTAAAAGATCTTTTTCTGTAACTCTTGAATCAAGAGCTTTCATACTTGTATTTGTTCTATCTACAACACTTTTGAAAACATTGTATATATCGTCTTGCGATGGTTCATTGTTACATGCGGTTAGAAGGAAGGTGGTAATGATAACTGTGATAATTGAGTATATTTTCATTTTCTTATCCAAAAAACAATTAATTAAGAATGCCAGTTTTGGTGTTGTTATTGTCAGAGGAAAAAGTCCATTTACTTACAGTCTCTCCCTTGAAGTCGATTTCAAGAGTTTTAGACTGAGTTTGGGAACCACCAGTAAACAGCCCCACAACAGGAATGAAAGTCGTTGCATTGAACTGATTGTTAGACATGAAATATTTCCATTGCTCATTTCCGTCATCGAGTGTGGTTCTTGTATCAGGCTCACCTAACTTAGTGAGTAATTCCGTCTTAGTTGTTTTGTTTTTAATGATCTTTGACTGGAGGCTTTGTGGTGTTTCGTTTTTAAGGTTCTGGTTCCCTGATGTTGAACAGCCAGAAAGCAGGAAGACAATAATAAAAAAAGAGGACGTTATAAATCGGTTCATTTACTTTCTCATTTTATGTTTGCGGTTGTGTGAAATTAATTTCACCGTATAAAAACAACTCTGTCTGCATACATTCTTTTGATTTTATAGATAAGAATAATGATGCTTACGAAAAACGTAATGACTGATACAAGAGTGCTGCCGGTCCACGAAAATGCTAACCACGCGAGACCAAATGCCACGAATTGAAACAGGAATGCCACACTGAGCGGGCTTTCACCGTAAGCGACCTTTGCATGACAGCCTTTGCAAATCCGCACACCATGAGGACTTTGTGTAAAGCAGAACGGGCACTTTATTGTTTCGTTTTCCATAGCTATCCCAATCTGGAAGATTAAATGGTGCGTTTACAGAGATTCTCGATGACCGACTCGCTTTAGTAAAATTGCTTGTACCGATCGATGATTGTTACTTGATAGTTATTGTCTATCATAACTAGATTATCGATCTGTAATAACGATCAATATTTTCTTGACTAAACACAAATTTATTACTAAGCAATTGAGTTAGGTTACGAAAGGTGTTTACAACTAGCTGTCTATAAACGAATTTTTCTTGTAGGTTTCAGATGATGTGTTGAATAGACTTCTGAGAAGTTTGTAGGAACCTTGTGGAGGATGCTCTTTCCATATTTTCTGAGAAGCTCTATGAGCCGTTGTAAAAAGGGAATCCAGCCGGTGAGCCTGAGATGCTTTTGCTGTTTGTCTGCATTCTTTTGAAGGATCTTTTCTACGATTTCGTTCCGTTTGTCTTCTCTGAGCCGTAGTTCCAGTTCTGCAATTTTTTTACCGATACTTTCCTTTCTCTCAGCGGTTTTCAAAACTATTGCAGGAGCAGGAGCAGGAGCAGGAGCAGGAGCAGGAGCAGGAGCAGGAGCAGGAGCAGGAGCAGGAGCAGGAACAGGAACAGGAAGAGCTTCCTTCGTCTGTATACCCTTTCGCAGAAATTCTAAGTGGTCGGGGTTGTAGTTAAGTTGCTTTTGAAGATTTGCCCAAGAGTAACCCTTGCCTAACTGTGAAGCCTTGAAAGCTATATCGCGGTATTCGAATGAGAAGCCGTTCATCTTACCGGTAGAGGCAATGTTAGCCGTCCAGCCGACTTCTGCCTCTTCCAGCCTCTTGATCAAAGTTAAAAGGTCAGGTGTATCTGCCAAACTTTTATCAATGATCTGTTGAAGGGATTTCTTGGGGCAGGGAACACCAGTTCGTTCTGATAGCATCTGTTCGTTGCGAGAGATTCTTTTCCGCTTCGGTTGCTTTGGTGTAATGGAAGGTGCTGTCTTGGTCACTGTTAGATTATGAGTGATTTCAAGCTCACTGATTATGCGGGTACTTATAAGGTTCTCATTCCTGCCAAGGTAGAGCTTCCCTCCATTGAGGTCTATCCTGCTTGCAATGATATGTATGTGCTGACCGGCAGAATCGTCATGTAGAACATAGCAACGGAGATGAGTATCACTGAACCCCATCCTCTTCATGTAGTCGTCAGCTATGGTTACCCATTGGTCATTCGCTAATGATTCACTGCCAGGCAATCGTAGCGAGTTATGCCAAACGGCCTTCTGAACATCTGGGCGAAGCTGTTTAGTGCCATTAAATTCAGCTATTAGTTCAAAGGCTGAATCACCTAACATGTTCCCGCCAATGACGATTGGATCACTTTTGTGATGTGAACCTGGCTTCAATGCATACTGGACCACACCTGAGAAGTTCTTACCCCTTTTGATCTTCTGCATACCCTTCATCGGGTTTGCTCCATATGTCAGCATTTAGCAGGTGCTGGCGAAGCTCTTTCAGTTGTCGCTTTACAGCGAAAAGCTCTGTGTAAGTAAGTTTGCTGTCTTTGCTTTTGGTGTCGATATGTGCAGCAATTCTATTTAAATTTTGTACTATGATTGTCAGTGAATTCCAAGCATTCAAATTTATGGTGGGTATGGCTTGTGTATTTTTTTCAAGTGCAAGTAAACGGAGCCACTTACCTTTACTTATCTCTCCTCTTTTAGAATTAATTATTTTCAGTTCTTTTTCATTGAAACGGACACTCACGCAATATGTACGATTGTTGAATGAAATATTTAAAGGTGTTGTAGTATCACTATCTTTTGAAAAAATATATGATTTAGAATGTTTTCTTGATATTCTCATAAATTCCCTTTTATAAAATATACAACATAGATATATATCATTTATTTTGATTGTCAAATGCATCATTTACAGAAGGGTTTTATATGAATACTATTTATATAGTATGTTATTAGAGAGATCTCGAATGAGATCTCTCTAATGTTATTTCAATAATAGAATTGTAGAGCATCTATCGTGTGGTAATCCGGGATATACTGAATAGGTAACATTTTTCCCCTGCTGAGGTAACGAGTTACCGTAAAATTCTGAAGAGTGGAAGAATAACATCCCCGCTTGTCTACCGTTGTCAATTATATGGCCTGTTTCTCGATAAGGCACACCAAAATCATAAATTGTACCGAAACGACGTGGCTCATTCGAATAACAAATAGAGTCGAATGCATCTAGAATATTCGCAGCGGTAGGCCGTTTTTGAGGGTCAGCGACAATACAATTTGTAATCAAAGCCCATAATTCTTTTTCTAAAATTGCAGAAGATGCGTGGAGCCCAATATTTTGCGGTTTTACAAGTTTTGTATTATTATCCTGGAATCTAGCGACTTCTCTAATTGCTCTTCGACCAGAGCCAAAAGGAAGTTGACCTGATAATAAATGGTAAGCAATACACCCTAATGACCAAATATCCATTTCCTGACCTGCACCTTTCCAGTCATCCCAACATTCAGGGGCCATGTAAGGTACTGCCCCTAATAGTGTTTGAGATGTTGTTAAGGTACTTTCATCTTTCTCAAAAAGTTCTATTTCAGATTCGATTTCGCTTTCAGCTAGTTTAGCAATACCAAAATCTGTTAACTTGACCATAGATAAATTAAAATCATTTGATACCATTATATTGCTGGGTTTTAAATCTCTATGACAGATTCCTACTTTATGAGCTTCATGTAGTGCTTTTGCAAGATTTTTTATTACATGGGCACATGTATGTGGGTCTAAATAATGAAATTCAGCAGACATTCTTTTGGAAAGATCTTGCCCAGAAATGAATTCCTCTATCAAAAATGTTAAATTCTCATCTTCATAGTAATCTAAAGTAGATGCAACATTGGAATGATTTAT
The DNA here is from genome assembly GCF_013797615.1 of Citrobacter sp. RHBSTW-00017. NCBI lineage: Bacteria > Pseudomonadati > Pseudomonadota > Gammaproteobacteria > Enterobacterales > Enterobacteriaceae > Citrobacter > Citrobacter sp. RHBSTW-00017. Next base: position 1,320,901 of record NZ_CP056899.1, read on the forward strand.
TCTGGCACCCATTTCAGCGCCTCGTTTAAATCTTCTATCCTTAGTCCCTGCTTTTGGTGTTTTTAAAACTACTTCTCTATTTAGAACAGTATCATGACATAAATATACTTCTTGCATACCGCCTGCGGCTAAATAGCGAATTATATGGTATCTGCCAATAAGTAATGTGTTATTTTCAAATGAAACTTTGGTCATAATACCACCTCTGGATGTGAAGATGAAAAAGTCATAAACCGTCTATTGCGTAAATGGGGGGCACCAAATGTCAATAGACAAGAATTAGGTAACACGGTGTTTACATTTGGTCTCATATTATTGATGAAAACATCACCATCAACGTAGGTTATTTTAAATTCGAGGCCGTCATAATATATATCTATCTCTCCCAGCGGAGCTATTTTTAATTTAACACCTTTTTGGACAGATGATAATTCATATACATTTCTTGCGTTTTCGGTGAAAATCCCTTTATGCTTGTGTATTACTAAGTATTTTGCCAATAAAGGTACTATTTCCTCTATTGTAGGGCGATTAGCTGGATTTGGACATAATGTTGCATCAATTAAATTTATTATTTCTTCTGGTAATTTGTTTTTACAAACATGAGCTATGGATTGATATTTATGTTTAGAATGTGGAGGAGTATCTAACAATGCTCTGTCAAAATTATTTTGGGTGGTGACAAGATTCCAGGCAATTATCCCAAATGCATAGATATCCATTTCCCTACTAATCCTTGCATTTTCAAAATATAATTCTGGGGCCGCATAAATCAATGTTCCACGATTGTTTTTAGTGATATAGTCATCTGTTATTGCTGATATGCCGAAATCAAAAATTTTAACGACTCCTGCGTTGGAGGCTTTAATATTTTCTAACTTCATGTCCCTATGGGTAATTCCAGCTTGGTGAAGATCATAGAGACCACTGGCTATTTGGAATAAAATTTTTAGAAATTCTTCTGGATTATTCTCATATTCTAAATAGAATTTAGAGAAATCTCTGCCATCAAGATACTCTATAATAATGCCACTGACATTCCTATTTTGATCAAATAAAACATCATATATCTCTACTACATGACGAGATCTTGCCTTAGATAAAGCGATGATTTCATTGTAAAGTTGGTCATTATTATCTGGGTTGGACATTGATTTACATAAGATTTTCCTTCCAAGAAAGTTGTCATGTAATAACCTAACTTCTCCAAATCCGCCAAATTGTAAATCCTCGCCTACATCTACATATCTATTAGCCATCATAATGTATCCTTTCTTTATAAAGATTAGGCCTTATTTGTCATTGTTTCCAATAGGTACAATTGTTATCTCTTTTGAATTAGTGTCATCTTTCTTTGATTTAGTAGGTGGTTTCTTTTTGTTTTTATATGAAAGAGAGGTTTTTTTAATATTTGTCTTTTCGTTAAGGAAACTATATTTGGTATCCCCAATGATTATATTTGAATGATTATGCCTAAAATTTTTATTTTCGGTAGTGAATACAGGATTTGATGAAAAAGCAATAATCGAAGAATTATCGGTTCCACCGCACCAGGTCGCTAAAGCCAATGTTCTTCTTACTACATCTAAAGAATTAGCTGCATTTTTTATAACTTTTTCGAAAGATGTCTCAGAATCTTTCCATGCACCATCGCTTACTAAAATAAAACCTTCATTGAAATATGACTTATCATAGAAAACAAAATTTAGATCGTTACTATTACGATTGGATTCACCCAAAGCCTGAGATAGTGTGCCCTTCAAGCCAAATGCTTCCAAGGCGGTTTTATCTTTAATATTTAGTTTACTAACTTCATTTTCAATAGTGTCATCACAACTTATTTGTGTTAGTGCCTTTTTAGATGGCTCCCAAGAAAAAATTCTACTATCACCAATGTTAAGTGCATAGATTTCACCAGACGAGGAAGCAACTAACAAGCTTAAAGTTGTAGCTCCATCTCCTAATAATTTATCTTGTATAGTTTTATCGGCATACAGAACAGCATTCTCTATTTTTTTCTGAAGATGCTCGTTTGTATTTTCTGTACTTAAATATCCGAATATAGTTGCGATAGCTAATGAAGAAGCCAAGTCTCCAAAGGCAGAACCTCCGACACCATCACAGAGAATTGCACAATAAATGAGACTATCATTAAGGGTGATAGAGCCAACAGCCAACCTGTCTTCGTTCCGCTTTCTCTTTAAACCTGGGTGTGTACCTAAAGCACCATCAATACCTTCAATTTTGTTTGTTACACCTATTCCAAAAATATTACTGCAAAGTTCTCTAAATATTTCCTGTTCTATAAAAGTTTCAAGAGAACTATAGATACCAAACTGTTGTTCATTCATTCTAATCTCTCGTCGGTACTTGGATTCTATCTGATAATTTATCCCTTCTTCTACTTACGGTCAATCATACTGGTAAGGTTGATATTGTGACTGCAAGAATATACTAAGAAGTTGTTGTAAAATTCATAAAAATCAATAAGTTATGATTGTGAATCTAAATGGGTTACAAAAATTTTTAACAAATATGAAGTAAAGCTGAGTCTAATCATGCAAAAGTTAGAACAACTTTCTATGATTTGAGAGTCAAATTATTAATTTTAATTCTTTATTTTTTCAACCGAAGGGCGAAAAACAAGGGAACAAATAGAAGCATAGCTTCTATTTGTTAGCCCTTGCTTATTCTATAATTTACTTTCTCTTGACAATGGATTGAACTGATGTATACCTAACTGTAGAAGCTATTAATGAGGCTATTCTTATGAAGAAAATTATTTTGATAAATATAATTTGTATTATACTACTCACTTTGATAAGTCATCCTAAAGATATGATTGAAATGTATATATGTCATACAGCAAGTCTAATCATAACTTTAAGTGTTTTAATGTCACCATTGATCTATCTTAGAGCTAAAATCAACTAACGCCAAATCCTTGAAAAAATATCTTTGGGTATTTTGTTTTTAATATTAACAAACGGTCTAAGGTATTTTCTTTTGTTTTTGAAAGACTTTGAAATTTGTCGTAATTTTGTTCTTTTTTGTTGCTCAGAGACCCATTCTTCTCTGGCTGTAAATAACTCACTAAAAGCGACTAAACATTTTATTGTATAAAACATTATAAAGACTTCGATTACTCCAAATTTAGCTGGGGAAAAAATATGATCATGGCTGTTTATGAATAAATTTATAGATTTTAAATGTAACTGATCATTTATAAAAAAAGGTAAGACTAAAAAACTTGCTCCGATTGTTCCTGACAGGATAACAAAAAAATCTGCCATTTTCTTTAAGTAATCCTTCATTTCATGATAGCAGATCATGAATAAAGTAAACCCAGTGAAAAGTGGTAATAAATAAGCTATTACTGAAAAAATAGGTCTAAAAAAATAACCGGCTAATATCATTACGAACAGTGTAATATAGGGTAATCGATACGCAAATGTAATTCTTTTTTGGATGGTATTATTTCTATACGTTCTTCTAGAACTAATCACTTTACCAGTTTTAAGATCAACAACAGTACGAAATGGATAATTTGATTTTAGGATTTCTTTGCCTAAATCATTTAATGGAAATACTACTGTAAAGTAGGACTTGCCAAAGATTTCTTCTTCTTTGGTTGTAATATTATCAACATCAATATGTTCAATCATTTTATTTTTTTTATGATATTCTGTTGCTTCTATAATGGCTTGTTTATCATCAATCATTTACTCACCCATTTAAGTGAACCATAAGATAATATCTGAGAATCAGGAAGTTAATCTTCAACTGATGAGTCATAGGGATAATCCCAAATTTTCCTATTTATACCGTTGGTAGAGCAAACTCTAAAGAACAATTGTTGAAAACCATTATGAAAATATTTTAAAGATTCCTTATTATCATCTTTTCTCAACCAATTTCTGGTGATCATTTTAAAAAAGTCAATGTGTGAATTGAAAACTGATTTATTCAGTGCTCGTTTCAGACCTGCTGTTGATTCGCCATTATCTCTTTTTTGTTGTAGTTTTTGTTCAATCGATTTGATTTTAGGCTGAATAGCAACAATATAATAATCTTTTGTAAAACCATTATCTATAATGTCAGTATTTTCCCAAAAGGAAGCATCATCATCATTAAAAATTTTCTCACAATGCTCAAATATTAAATCTTCTGGTGATTTAGAACCAGGTAAAGAAATTATACCTTTTCTTAAATCTGGTCCATGATCACCATCTAATACACAAATTGATTTTAAGGAAGTTTCCATAAGATGCGGATCAGAAAAAATCGTTTTCAGATTATCAGCACCTATTGAGCATTCAACTAAATGAAAATAATTTTCGACGATGGCGAACTTAGCATTTTTTTGTATCCAGAAGGAAAAAATTTCACGTAATAAGAAGCGGGCTTCCTCATCTTCTGTGAAAATAGGGATTTTATTTCTGGTATAAGTTTCATCTTTAGATTGAGTTTTAAGATGCATTGTTATTTTTAGAATATCTGGATCTTCTAACAATAAAGATTTTGTAAAATTATTGATTAAGTAAATAACATGATATTTCTTATGGAATGCATGTTCCAAAAGTGTTAAACTATGCGTGGTAAAGAAAACTTGAATCTTATATAGCTTTGCATATTCAACTATTTTATCTAATAACCTCATTTGTAGTGAAGGGTGTAAGGTTGCATCAAATTCATCTATTAATAAGATACTTTCTTTTTCCGCTGTTGAAGATATCAATGATTCAAAATAATACCTTAAACTCACTAAAGCTTTTATTATTATAAATAAATTATCCTCCCCAGATGAAATAGTATTAGAATCAACATCTGGGTTATCAGTGTCAAATAGTGGACCCGATTTAAAATCACCAATATTATTAGTTTCAATATTAGTAATATTTATACCTAAAAACTCTTTATAGATATCTGATATGTAGGAGACGTATTGAGTAGGTAAATTTAATGGAATTTTAGATAGATCGCCATCTTTAGTTTCTCCAATTGGAAATAGTCTTGATAATCCCAAATATAATACTGGCTTGGATGGTAAGGATTGCTTTGGACCGCCTCTTGGGTATAAGGGCTTTATGGCATATCTTTGTGCCTCATCAGGGTTTGTAGAATTGTGTTTTCTGAAACTAAGAATACTTCCATCTAAATAATTTATTGAGAATAAGTTTCCTTTTGTTCCCTCCGCAGGGTCTGTATAACTTTTAGATTCTCTGACAATAGCTTCCATTTTTGGGTTTGCTATTCTGTTTATAGCTTTGATAACTTTCAAACAATTATTATTAGAATAATTAGGAGACCTTACTTTTGGCATCTGAAAACCATTACTAATCAAGTGTAGTAATGTCGTTTTACATGTACCATTTGTACCTGAGATGATGTTAACATCCTTATCGAATGAAAAATCGATATCGATAAGTTTCTTGAATTTTTTGAAGCTAATATCTTTGATCATTTCAACTCATCCTTAAAATCAAATCTCAGGGATATTTACCCCGTCATTATAAATAATAACTTCAAGCCCTTTCTTTTTATCCTGAGCCGTATAACTTAATGAATAATCAGCCATGTTAAGACCCCGATAGATTTCTCTTATTTCATTAACGTTATCGTAAGAAACAATCCAGGGAAGTGTGATATTTCGCAAGGTTTTAGCAATTTTAACATGATCATCATGCTGATAAAAGTTGCGATATAGTTCGGCACCCTTAACATAGTAGGGAGGATCAAGATAGATTAGGCTTTTCTTAGGTAATGAGCTTTTTTGAGCCATCAGAAAATCTACTGCATCAAGATTCGATACGTGAATTTTATCTTTATAGGTGCCTATTAGCTTTATTCTTTTGATTAAATCCTGTTTATTAAACCTTGCATCTAATTTCCACTTTCCTTTTTGTTCCTTACCTCCAATGACACCAGCTTTAAGAATGCCTGAGCGATTTGTCCTGTTCAAAAAGAAAGTAGATAAAGCGACTTCGAGCATACTATATTTATCGTTATTAAGCAGTATGTCTCTTTGTTGATGCCAGTTCTCAATAGTTACGGGGATTTCGTAAATCATTTCACACAATGATTCGTTATGATTTACAACAGCAGACCAAAAAGCATAAAGTGCAGGGTCGATATCATTTATGAAAATGTCCTCAACAAGACCGTTGAGCAGCAAACCTAATGCCACACCTGCTCCGCCTGCATAGGGTTCCGCGTAGCAGCCTCCGACTAAGTTGTTGAAGCGAAGAATTTGCTCAATGTGTGGAGAGAACTTTGCCTTACCTCCAGGGTAACGGAGGGGGGTTTTGAATTGTGACAACTTTGGCACCCGCATTAGGTCAAGAAAATGATGTCAATCTTACCACAACTTAGTTATCATTTTCTAGATGTAACATAGGTTTTAGGTATCATATAGCAATTATTTGAGGGATCATTATGAGTAAAAACCTGTCATATATGTTAAATTTTTTATATCAAATAAAAAACCACCCAGATATTCTTTCTTACAGAAAAGTTGAGCTTAGTGACGACTACGGGGCTTCACTTGGTGATTTTAGACCAATACAGATAGGTATCGGTCCAGATAATCGAATGTCAGCAAATAGAGTTGTCATGGATCTATGTTTGTTTATGTTGATAGATGCCTTAATAGATAGGGATAATCCAGACCTTATTGGCGAGGATTTTATAACCAAATATAAAAAACTTGACACTGAAACAACACATTTATTTATACAAAAAGAATGCTTTCGATTAATTAGATTAATTAGGAATGCAATCGTCCATGATAATGAGGCTATTACTTTTGAAGGTGAATATAAAAAAATCAAAGAAGATGAAGTAGGTATACCCACTTATCAAGACACAAGAAAAATGCTTGTCAATTTGAAAGGGAAGAAAAAAGACGAAAAACTTGATATGTATCTTTTAGGTAAAGAGTACTTAAATTTTATTATTTGGTTTTTAGTTTTCGAACAAGTTCCTCAAGGATATAGTTTATTAATTTTGAAGAGTGCTTATAATAAGTTATTATTAAATATAAATTCCATTTCAGATAGAATGGGAGACTCTATAAAAGGATGTCCGAACCTTTCATCCTCTGTGCTATTGAAAAGCTTCAATAGATATGTCATCTTTAATGCTATTATCACGGAGGATGATGAAAATATTTGCATAAAGATTAAGGATTATTCCTCATTTTGCTGCGACTACTACTGGGAAATTGGTTCAGAAGTTTATTTATTACCTCTGGAGGCCTTGGTTATAGATAGTGAAGGGTTAGGGAAGGTAAGCAAAAATAAACTCCCTGAGTTCAAAGTTTCTAAAGTATTTTTAGCTAAATATTTAAATAAATCGATTTAATGAATTGTTATGCTCCATTGAAGTTAATTTATATAGTGCCCTGAAAGATTATTTTAGGGCACATATGAAATATGATATGGATAAACAATTTTAACTAAATCAATTCCGGGATGCTTTATGAGCTTAATAGCTACCTAGATTTCTTTTAATGATTTCTATGCAGCAATAATCTTGAATCTTTGGCCCTGTACATAATTACTCCACCACTGCATGAGAGCAACTCGTTCTGTTAAGTATTCTGCTCGATTGTAAGCTGCAATTATTTCATCCTTCTTTGAGTGTGCAAGAGCAGCTTCGAGGACATCTGTTCTGAACTTTCCAGACTCCTCTGCGGCCGTTCTTGCTATAGAACGCATTCCATGGGCTACAAGCTCTCCACCAAAGCCCATACGGATTATGGCCGCATTCGCTGTTTGTTCATGCATATGATTGAGTGGAGCTTTGATACTGGGGAAAACCCACTCTCTGTGCCCACTGATGGCTTTCATTGAATCCAAGACTCGCAAAGCTTCTTTGCTTAGTGGAACTTTGTGAGGCTTCTTCATTTTCATAAACTCAGCCGGGATGTTCCACATCGATTTTTCAGTATCTATATCGGCCCATCTCGCACGAACGGCTTCCCCTGGACGAACCCAGGTCAGCAATTGCCATTCAATCAGCAATCTTGTCTCCATACGAACTGAGGCATTGTTTAACACCATTAGGAAGCGGGGTAACTCGGAAGGGGGCAATGCTGGCATATTCTGTTTTTTAGGCTTACTGAACCGTTGCCCAAGGTTGTCAGCCGGATTGAACTCGATAAGTTCTTCAGTCGCGGCCCAGCGAAATATTTCATTTAATCGGGAAATGATTCGCCGTAAGGTTTCGAGGACTCCTCGTTGCTCAATAGGGTCGAGATGTTGCTTTAAGAGTTTGGGTCGGATCTCATTGATAGGAACCTTACCCAAGCCGGGAAATATATTTCTCTCCAAGCTTCGCCAGATGTCTTCTGCATGGTCTTGTGAGATACCAGAGGTCTTTACCTTCTCATCCAACCATTTCCTTGCCACGGCTTGGAGAGTGTGTTCAGTAGCATTCTTTAAGGCATTAGCTTTATCGTTGTTATGAACTTGGGGATCAATGCCATTAGCAAGCAAGGAAAGGTATTCATCTCGTAAGGCTCTGGCTCTTGCCAGTGTAAGGTGAGGATAGGTCCCAAGGCTCATTTTGGTTCTTTTTTTACTCACTGGCACTGCATACCTGAAATACCAATTCTTCTTTCCTCCTTTCGAGAGGGGAGCGATTCGTAGTATCAAACCATCTCCGTCAAACAAGTTGATTTCTTTGTCGGCTGGCTTGGTGCTTTTGATTTCAGTGTCAGTGAGCTTCTTAGCGATTTTTGCCATTTTGGGACCCTCGGTTTTTGGACCCTTCTTAGTGGGTCCCATTCAGGGTGCCATATGTGATAGTTCTCAGCAATTCTCACTGGACGACAATAGACGTAAAAAAGCCCGCAAGGCTGATTCCATGCGGGCTTAGTAGACTTCATTGTACTTCAAACAACTAAAAAGTGGTGGAGCTGGCGGGAGTTGAACCCGCGTCCGAAATTCCTACATCCTCGGTACTACATGCTTAGTCAGTCTTTACATTCGCCTGGCACCTGCGGACAGACACGCCACTACCAGACTAGCCTGATTAGATTTAACGCTTCAACCCCAGGCAGGGCCTCCACGCGATCTCTTTTGGGTTTGACCTCTCTTTGATCCCCGTCTTAAGAGCGGAAGCTAGGGAGAGAGGGCTCAGAGCAGGTTATTAAGCTGCTAAAGCGTAGTTTTCGTCGTTTGCGACTATTTTTTTGCGGCTTTTTACGAGGCCAACCGCCCCTCGGCATGCACCTTGGGTTTCGCGAATCCCGTCGAATCCAGAATCAGCCCCAATGTGTTAGAGCAAGTATAACAGACTTGTGACACGCGTGACCAGCCCCCGCAACCCCTAATCCTCAAGGATTTACCGCTCACGCAGCGCTTCTTTTGCGCGATTAAACGGTTTGATTAAATAGTCGACGATGGTTTTTTCACCTGTTTTTATATCCACTGTGGCAATCATTCCCGGTACGATGGAGAAATGGCGTCCCAGTTTGTTCTGTAAGAAGTCCTGATGGGTGCGGATAAACACGCGGTAGTAGAATATTTCCGGTTTCACTTTGTCCTGAATAGTATCCGGGGAAATAGTTTCGACTACGCCTTCCAGACCGCCGTAAATCGCGTAGTCATAAGCGGTTATCTTCACCAGCGCCCGCTGGCCGGGGTGGATGAACGCGATATCGCGCGGAGACAGGCGGGTTTCAATCAGCAGATGATCGTCCAGCGGTACAATCTCCATCATCTCGCCATTGGGCGGGATAACGCCGCCAATGGTAGTGACCTGGATGTTTTTCACAATACCGCGCATCGGCGCGCGCACGGTCAGGCGGGTGACGGAATCCTCGCGTCCTTTCAAAATAGCCGCCAGCATATCCACTTCGGCATTGGCTTTTGACAGCGCTTCCCGCGCCTGCACGAAGTATTGTGAGCGCAGATCGGTGATTTTTAATCCTAAATCGCTTTTTTGTCGTTGCAGACGCAGCACTTCAACGTGGCTGGCGGCACCACTTTTTTCCAGCCGTTGGGTTATGGCCAGCTCTTTATTTACCGAGACCAGCGCATCCTGCAGTTCTGCCATAGAATCAGCGAGCTGCGCGCGACGGCTTTTATACAAGCGCGTTTCGGAGGCGATGAGATCCGGCCAGGCGCGTAGTGAAGCAGGAAAAATGAGCGGCAGATCGTTAACTTCGGCATTGAGCCTTGCGCTGGAAGCCAGTGAGGCGCGATAGCGGGCGGCGCTCTCCCCAACGTTGGACTCAGAGCGAGTGGGGTCGAGGCGCGCGACAATCTGATTAGCCTGTACTTTATCTCCTTCGCGTACCGTGAGCTCGGCGAGAATACCGCCATCCAGCGACTGCAAGACCTGCTCGCGCGAGCTGGGGATTACTTTCCCGCTGCCGGTCGAGACTTCATCCAGCTTGCCGAAATACGCCCAGATACCCAGGACGGCAAACAGCAGTGTGCTGAGCAGAATAATGCGGCTGGCCCCGGAGAAACGGCGCTCGCGGCGGATATCGAGGTCGTCCATGGCAGCGTCATGCGGATTGGTTTTCATTTTTCCACTCCCGACCGTGAGTAGGGGCTGGTGCCCGGCTCGCATTCAGCGCCTGCGCTTTCGGGGCATCCATGACCAGTTGACCTTCTTTTAACACCACTACGCGCTCGACCAGCTCCAGAACCGGCACGCGATGGGTGGCGACAATCAATGTTCGGTTGCCCAGCCACTGGTTCAGGCGCTGAATAAACTCTCGTTCGGTATGTTCATCCAGCGAGGCGCTGGGTTCGTCGAGCAGCACGATATTGGGCGATCGCAGCAGCATTCTTGCCAGCAGGATCGACTGCCGTTGTCCACCGGACAGACCGTTGCCGCCCTCCATAATGGGGTGTGCCAGCCCTTTGGCGAGTTGTTTAACGAAAGCCGCCGCGCCGCTGACCTCCAGCGCTTCGAAGATCTGCGCGTCGCTGGCATGCGGTGCGCCGAGGGTCAGGTTCTCGCGCAGGGTACCGAAAAACAGCCGCGCATTCTGACTGAGAAAACCGATATTGCGGCGTAAATCGGCCATATCGATCTGCGCCAGGCTCAGGTTATCGAGTCGGACATCGCCCTGGATAATCTCCACGCCGCCCGCCATGGCCTGTAGCAGCGTTGATTTCCCGGCGCCGTTACGCCCGAGGATCGCCACCCGTTCGCCGGGCATGACCTCCAGACGTGAGATGCGCAGCGGAACGCGTTGATCGTCGCTGTGGTAGCGAAAGTGCGCGTTTTCAAACAGATAATGGCCGTGAAAAATCTCCTGATGCACACGGTCTTCATCGTACTGCGTTTCGGTGGGAAGCTGCATGATGCTGTCTAACCCCATCTTCGCCGCCTTGACCTGCTGCCAGCGGGCCAGCACGCCGCACAGGTTCGCCATCGGGGCAATCATTCTGGAACCGAGCATCGACGCGGCCACCACCGCCCCGGTGGTCATTGTGCCTTCAATGACCATCGGCGCGCCGAACATAATGATGGCGGCGTAGACCAGGCTTTGTACCGACATGCCCCAGCCAATCAGCCCCTGAGTCAGCTTGCGCGTGCGCAGCCCGGACTCTCCGGTAATACGGATGTAGCTGTTCCACTGCTGTAAAAAGCGGTTTTCCGCCTGCATCAGCTTGATATCTTCCAGCCCCTGAACGCTCTCGACCAGCACCGCGTTGCGCAGGGTGGATTCATGCGCTGCCTGGTTGGCGAGTACCGCCAGTTTCTTCTGTAACAGCAAACCAGGCAGGATCATCAGCAGGGCCGCGACGGGGGCTATCCACGCCAGCGGCGGGGCGATAAAGGCCAGCACCACGATAAACAAAAAGAAAAACGGTAGATCGACAATCGTCGACAGGGTCGAGGAGGTGATCATCTCGCGAACCTGTTCCAGCTCGCGCAGTTGAGAAATAAAGCTCCCCGTCGAGCGGGGAACGGCGCTGTTGCGCAGCCGCAATGCGTGGCTGAACACGCGATCGGAAATGCGCATATCAGCGCGTTTGCCGAGCAGGTCCATTATGTGGGTACGCGCTTCGCGCAGCAAAAAGCCAAACAGCACCGCCACCAGAACGCCGGTGGAGAGAACATACAGCGTTGGATAAGACTGGGCGGGGATCACCCGATCATAGACCTGCATCGAAAAGATAATCCCGGCAAGCGACAGGACGTTAATCAGAAAGGCGGCAACCATGACCGGCAGGTAAGGGCGGATGTCCTGTAACACCAGTTCGCGCATCCAGTCGGGCCTGAAGCGCGAAATATAGCGGTCTACCCGACTGTCCTTCAGCGCTGACAGCGGGCGCAGCGCAGTAATGCTCACGAGCTCCGGCAGAAGTTCTGCAACTGTGAGTCGGTTACGCTGGCCCTCTTCGGCGATGATAAAAACATCCAACGCATCTTCACCGTTGAAATGTTCTATCACCATCAGTTGGCCGTCGCGCAGTTCCGCCACCACCGGCAGACGCCACTGGCCGAACGCCTGCGTGGCGGTATCCAGCGCATGAAATGACAGCCCCGCCTGACGCGCCAGCTGCGACAGGGCCATGGTTCGGCTTTTTCCCGCAAACCACGGGGCGTTGGCCTAGATTGCGCCGGGCGAACAGGCAACGCGATAGTGGCAGGCAATATGCGTCATTGCCTGCGCCCACTGGCTCAGGGCGTGTTCGCCAATCGCATCTTCCGCATGTGTATCGACGTCGCTCATAGCTTTATCTCCACCGATTGAATACTGCGGTTATTTAAGGCGAACGCCTGGCGAAGCGAGCCGGTGTTATAGAGGCAGTTCAACTGGAGCTGGCGCAGCTGGTTTTGAGTCTGGAGTTCAGCAAAACGGGCCTGATATACCTCCTGCTCGGCGTTAAGCACGTCGAGCAGTGGGCGTGACCCGAGGTCCAGATACTGCTGTTGATAAAGCTCGCGCGTTTGTTCACTCAGCCGTTGCTGGCGACGCAGGATCTGCAGGGCAGTAGCGAGGCTCATCGCCTGGCTGCGGGATTCCAGTAATTTCTGCCGCACTTCAAGTCGGGTACGCTGGATGGAGTACTGTGCAGACTCTACCGCGTGACTGGCGGCGTTGCGTCTGGCGGTGAGTCCGCCCCCCTGATACAGCGGCATCTCGACTTTTACCCACGTGGAGTACTGGGTTTTGTCGAGCACCTCATGGCTGGGGTATTTGTCGTTGAGATAGTGCTGAACCGACGGTTCCAGGGAGATAGTGGGCGTCATCTGCGCGTTGGCGTAATCGAGATTTGCCTGTGCCACATTCGCCTGCGCCCATGCCGCCAGCACCGCGGGAACCAGCTTATCGTCCGGTTTGACCACATCACAACTGCTGTCCAGTTTGACCGGAAATTCGTTGCTGATGCCGTTAAGCGAGTTCCAGCCGAGGAAGCTCATCAGCGTTGCCTTGCTGCTGTCGAGATTAGCCTGATACTGCGCCAACTGAGAACGTGCAGACTCGATACGCGCATCGGTTTGCACCACGTCGGATAGCGAGGTTGCCCCTTCATCATTGCGTTGACGGGTCAGCCGACCAATACCGTTCAAGGCGCTGAGCTGCTCTTCGGCGGCGTCCACCATTTGCTGCCACGTCTGCACCTGGACTATCGCGTTGGCGGTTGCGTGGGCGATGGTATCAATACTGAGTAACACATTCGCCTGCTGTTGTGCGGATCCGGCGGTTTCAGCGCGGACCTGGCTTGCCACTTTGCCGAAGTCGTACAGCATTTGCGATACTGAAATAACCAGGGCCGGGCTAAAGCCGTGATCGGTATAAGTATTGCTGTAACCGTTGTTCATCCCGGCAGAAACCTGCGGGTAATATTTTGATTTCGCCACGTCGATCTGCTCATTTTGTGAGAGCAGTTTGCCGATGGATTCACGAATAGAAGGATGCCAGCTCACGGCGCGGCTCACTGCGTCGTTGAGCGTCAGGCTGCCGGGGGCGGCGGCGCTCAGCGGCAGATCGGCAACCGCGCCGTCCAGCGAGGGCAGCATCTGGCTGGTGGCCAGGCCTTCCGGCGTAATAATTTGCGGTTCATCTTCGGCATTCACCCGCAGGGTACAGAGCGTTAATGCCAGCAGTAAGGCAACAGGCGCGACATTTCTCATAGTTTATCCCTTACAAAATACGGCAGCGACGACTGTTATTGCCCCGGACGTCATGGCATCCGGGGCTGTAGTTATGGCGCTTTAACGTTATGCGTTAGCTTCAGGGCACAATGTGATTTTGTTGCACCAGCTCATCGAGCGTGGTGTGTACGTTCTCCAGCGTTATGAGATTGGTTGAGTGCCAGGTGTTGCCGGTACCGTCGCGGTCGATGGCAATCACCGTGTTGTTACCGTTGGTGGTCACGGTGAGGTAGTTGCCGAGCGTAGCGTTCTGCCCGTTCCAGCCCACCAGCAGGTCGCCGATATCGATTTTGTCACCCTGGGCCAGCGAGAAGTTGGTCCAGGTATCGGTAGGTCCAACGCCAACATTGCCAACGTTACCACCGGTAGCGTCGTTGGCGTTGAGCAGGTGATAAATCAGCGTATCGCCGTAGACACTGCCGGTAAAACGATCGGCATCTACGGTGCTTACAACCTGCGGATTCATGTTGATGGTCAACGTAGCGGTATCGGTATGCCCATTCTGATCGTTTAGGGTGTAAGTAAATGTCTCTTTGGTGAGGATGGTGGAAAGTGAGACATCGCTGTTGAGGGCGTAGGTGTAATGACCATCAATGCCAATGGTCAGTTTGCCGTACAGCCCGTTAATGATGGCGCTGGTCGTGCTGCTCAGCGGATCCAGCGTGGCGGTGCTACCGCCCGTGCCGCTCACCGTCAGCAAGGTATGCACGCTGGCAATATGGTCCCCGTCATAAATGTTGCCGGCGACGCTGTTTGCCGCGGACGTTTCGACGTTCTGCAGGTCGATTATCGTGCCTTTCACGCTAGGGGTGATGGTGATATTCCCCAGCCCTAAAGCCCCGACGCTGCCGGTGTAGTCGAGTCGATAGTTACCGGGGTGCAACATGATCCCCAGGGCAATATCGATATTGCCGCCAATAAGCAATCCACCGTTGAATGAGTTACTGGCAACCTTGACGTTGTTGCTGTCATACAGCGCCCAGGTGACGGTCAGTCCGCCCAGCGTCAGACCTGAAGCAACGTTAAAATGCAGTATGGCGTTTTGCACCGCCGTTCCCGTCGCGACCTCAATGACGCCAGTGCCATTTTGTGAGGTGGGAGAAAGGAGTTGGGCGTTCCAACTGGCGTTCCCGACGCTGTTGTCAGCAAACAATCTGGAGGTGTCCGCCTGCGTGGTGACCGCCATCGTGCTACTGATGTCATTTACGGCGTCCAGCGGCTGCGGCGTTGGTTTGATATTCAGCGAGGCGCTGCCGGTATCGCCGTTTGGTGCCCTGACCTTATACACGAAGCTGTCCGGGGTGTTGATACCGTCTGCACCCAGTCCGCTTCTTAGCGTGTAGGTGTAGTTCCCCTTCGCATCGATAGTCAGCGTGCCGTACTGCCCATTAATAGTGGTAGTGCCCGTCCCGTTAACGACGATACCGTTTACTTCGGTGATAACGGTATTGGCCGGAGCCGAGTCGTTGACCAGCAGATTGCCATTGGTTGTCGCACTCAGGCTGTCGACGGCGTAGGTGTGATCGGCCTGAATATTCAGGGTATAGCTGGTCAGCAGCGTCAGGCCGCCGGAAGCGTTAAGCAGGAACAGATAATCGCCACCCGGTAGCGTAATGGTATACGCTGACGAACTTCCGCCCAGTAGGGCAGTGACCCAGTTTGGCTGTACCCGGTACTGCTCATACTGCTGAATTGACTCGTTGAAGCGATAAACATAGAGATCGAAGCCGCCAAGCGTCACGCCGAGAACATTAGCCTGTACGGTCAGCGTGCGGGTTGCGCCATCGTCAACGTTGAACTTAATCGGGTTAGTCAGACCGTTGACCAGACTGACGTCCAGCACATTGCCGAGTCCGACGCTGGCGAGCGTGAAGCCGGTTTGTTGTGAAGGCAAGTGGTCAACCGCGATGACTTGCGTTCCGTAAGTCAGCACTGCTGCATCGTCTGCCGCGGTTACCGTGCTGGTGGTTGGGGCCTGACCGAGCGTTACCACCAGTTTTGCCGAGGAGTGATCGCTGCCATGCGTCAGCGTGTAGGTGAAGCTTTCGGAGCGCCCATACACCGAGATTGACGTATTGGTCAGGGTATAGGTGTAGCTACCGTTCTGATTGATATGCAGAATACCGTATTTCCCTTGCACATCAATGCCGCCCGCCGGGATATTCACAACGTTGCCGTTACCGTCGGTGATGGCGGTGACCAACGTGCCGGAAGGCGCATTATCCTGCCCGTTGGCGGGATCGGTATCCGTGATGATGTTCCCGGATTCCGTGGTACCGCCGATGATGGTCCCTGCGCTGGCTTTCACCACCGAGACATCAAGGCTGGTGTATGCGCCGGTCGCCAGCAGGTTGGTGTTGTAACTGACCACGCGGTAATCACCGCCAGTCAGCCCGCTGTAATTGAGCGTTACGCCCGAGGCGCCCAGGGTGAGCAGGCTGGCGAAGTCTGGTTTCCCGGTATCCACCACCGTTACCCAGGCATTCAGCCCGGTGTCAAAGCGTTGGATGACGATCTCCAGCGTGTTTAACAGCGACAGCACCACGCCGGTCGCGGCGGCATTGATCGTAATGGACCCGCTGCCGCCAGAAGCGATGCTGAAATTAACGCTTGCCGTATCGTTCCCCAGCACGTTGGCGACATTCCCCAACGCATTAACCAGCAGGAAACCATAATCGCTTTGATGATCGGTGCTGACGATAACATCGGTTTGCAGCGGCAGACTGGTGACGTTGTCTTCAGCCTGCAGCGGCAATACCGGTGCGATAGCGCTTGTCGGCGATGAGGTATTGCCCACCGCATCGGTCGCCGTGGCGGACAGAGACTGGCCTTCAATCTGGCGAACCGGCAGGTTGACGCTGTAGACACCGCTGCTGTTGGCGATTGCCGTCACGCTGGTGCCGCCGGGCAGGGAGATAGTGACCGTGCTTCCCGCTTCGGCGACGCCGCTGACGGTGCCGCCATCGGCGCTGATCAGTATCGTTGGCGCGGTCGGTGGCGTGGTGTCCACGATCACGCTGAACGAGCTGGACAACCCGCTTGCGCCGTTGGCGTTTGTTGCAGTGGCGGTAAACGCGTGGTTACCTTCGCTGAGCGCCCCGGATGGGGTAAAGCTCCAGATCCCGTTACTGTCTGCGGTCGTGGTGCCCATTAGCACGCCGTTGTTGTACAGGCTGACGATGGCGTTAGCCTGCGCCGTTCCGCTGAGCGTTGGCAGCGTATCATTGGTGGTTTTGCCCGCCGCGACGGACCCCGTGATCGTACCGACGTCATCGAGAACGCTGGCAATAACCGGCGCAGGCGGTACGCCAGTAAACGGTGCCAGAACATTACCCGCCGTGCCGATGTTGCCTGCGGCATCCTGGGCGCTGACCTGCAGCGTTTGCCCACTGATTTGCGGTGGGTTCAGCGTGAAGGTGAAATTACCGGAGGCGTTGGCGGTTGCCGTGCCGAGCACCGTTCCACCGCTGGAGGTAATAATGACCGTGCTGTTTGGCTCGGCAACGCCGGTGAGCGTGGTACCGTTGGCGTTTACCGCCAGCCCTGTAGGAATGCCCGGGGCGACGGTATCGACCACGATCGCTGCCGCAGACGATATGCCACTGGTATTACCCGCACTGTCCGTTGCGGTGATGGTAAAGGAGTGGGTACCTTGTGCCAGCGCGGTGGTTGGGGTGTAACTCCAGTTACCGCTGCCGTCCGCCGTCACGCTGATGACAAAGCTGCCGTTATCGTAAATATCGACCCGCGCGTTGGCTTCTGTGGTGCCGTTTAACGTTGGGCGTGCATCGTTGGTTGGCTGATTAGCGCCAATCGCCCCGGTGTTTGGCCCGACGTCGTCAATAATGCTGCTGATTGAAGGCCGCGTCGGCGCCGTGGTGTCGACCACCACGCTAAAGCCTGCCGTCGCACTGCTGGTGTTGCCCGCCGCATCAGTCGCGGTGACGGTGAAGGTGTGCGATCCATTCGTCAGCGGCGTAGTTGGGGTAAACGACCAACTGTTATTACTTTGCACCAGCGCCGTACCCAGCAGGGTGCTTCCATCATAGATGCTGACGGTGCTGCCTGCCTCGGCGGTACCGTTCAGCGTCGGGCGCGCATCGTTGGTCAGTTGTCCGTTGTTGAGCGCCGCATTGAACACGCCGCCTGCGATATCATCCACCACTGAGACCAGCAGCGGGGCGGATGGCGCAATGGTGTCGACATTAATAATAAACCCGCCGGAGGTGGGACTTACGTTTCCGGCGGCATCGGTGGCGATAGTGGTAAACACATGCTGACCGTTACCCAGCGCGGCAGGCAGATATTCCCAGGTGCCGTCTATCGCCGCAGTTACCGTTGCCAGCAGCGTGCCATTATCGTAAATGGCTACCCGGGCACCGGCTTCCGCCGAGCCGTTGAGTACGGGACGGGTGTCGTTGGTAAAGGCCCCGCTCGACAGCGTTCCGGTTCCCGGCTGCACGTCATCAAAAGCCTGGATAATCGTTGGTGCAAGCGGGGCGACGGTATCAACAACGATGTTAAATCCAGCGGACGTGGGGCTGACGTTTCCGGCAGCGTCGGTGGCTGTCACTGTCAGCGCGTGGTTACCGTTGCCAAGCTCGGTTCCTGGCGTGAAGCTCCAGGCGCCCGTGCCATCCGCTGAGGTAAAGCCGATAAACGATCCGTTATCGTAAACTCTTACCGTGGCATTGGCTTCAGCCGTGCCGCTAAGCGTCGGGAGTGGATCGTTCGTGGCCTGACCGTTGTTCAGATTACCGATCAGCGGGCCGACATCATCTGCAACCTGAGTAATCGCTGGCGTACCAGGCAACACGGTATCCACGATAAGCGTGAAGCTATTGGATGGCTGGCTGGTATTACCGGCGCTGTCGGTGGCGGTGACGGTCAGCGTATGCGGGCCGTTACTGAGTGCATCCGTTGGGGTTAAGCTCCAGGTGCCGTTAGCCCCAACGGTGGTGGTGCCGATGGGCTGACCATCGCTCAGGACGGTAATGGTCGCGCCAATTTCACCGGTGCCGCTCAGGGCCGGACGGGATTCATTCGTGGTCTGCCCGTTGGTTATCGGGCCTGTTGTCGGTGCGGTGCTGTCCTGAACTGAGCTGATGACCGGGATTGACGGGGCAACTGAGTCCAGCTCAATAGTAAACGATGATGATACTCCGCCGGAGTTACCTGCCTGATCGGTGGCAACGGTAGTGAATATATGTTGTCCCTGTCCCAGCGGTGCATCCGGTGTGAAGCGCCAGTTGCCTGACTCGTCCACCTGCGCTGTACCGATGGCGACGCCGTTATCACGGATCGTGATGATGGTACCGATCTCGCCTTTGCCGTTCAGCGTAGGCTGCGCATCGTTCGTCAGTTGTCCGTTGGTCAGCGCTGTATTGCCAGGCTGATCGTCAATTACGGAGGTAATGGTCGGTGCTGCTGGCGGCAGCGTGTCGACGACAACCACAAACGGCGGCGTTGCCGGGCTGATATTGCCCGCGGCATCTGTGACGGTGGCAGTCAGCGAGTGGCTGCCTTCACCGAGGGCAGGCGCAGGCGTAAAGCTCCAGTTGCCGTTTTCATCGCTGATGGTTGTGCCGATGACCGCCCCGTTGTCGCGGATGGTAACAAGCGAATCCGCCTCGGTAACGCCAGCAAGCGTTGGAGTATTATCGTTGGTCAACTGCCCGGAGGTCAGGGTCTGAATCGCACCAACGTTGTCCGTGACTGTCACAATAGAGGGGGCATTCGGCACCAGGGTATCGACAATGATCTGGAAATCACCGGATGGATCTCCCTGGTTGCCTGCGGCATCTGTTGCGCGAGCGGTAAAGATATGGTCGCCTTCTCCCAGCGGAGCGGTCGGGGTAAAACTCCAGAATCCGTTGCTGTTTACCGTGGTAGTGGCATAAGCGATGCCATTATCGTAAAGGGTGATGGTTGCCCCCGCTTCGCCGGTTCCGTTAAACGTTGGGCGTGAATCGTTGGTAATTTGCCCTTTATCCAACGATCCGGTGCCGGGGGCAATATCGTCAATAATGCTGGTGATAGTTGGCACCTGCGGGGGCGTGGTGTCGATGGTGATTGCGTAGTTGGGCGACAGACCACTTGGGGTACCGTCCACCGTTTGTGAAACCGTGAAGTTATAGGTAATGCCGTTAGTCAGCGCAGTGGGTAGCTGATAACTCCATGCGCCAGACACGGCATCGGCGGTTACCGTGGCGATGGATGCGCCATTTTGATAGATAGTCACCGATGCCCCAGCAGTGGCCGTCCCTTGCAGCAGCGGTAAGGTGTCGTTGGTGGTTTTACCGTTGCCAATCACCCCCATGATGGGCGCGATGTCATCAACGATCTCAAGAGTCGGTGGATGCGGAACGCTGGAGGTAGCGGCGTTAAACGTTGTAGGGTCGCTTTGATTTCCGGCGGGGTCCTGAGCGATGGCATTGAGCGCCTGACCGGTTGTTTGCGCTGGCGAAATGGTGACAGCAAAGTTACCAGAACCGTCTGCCACCCCCTGGCCGAGAATGGTGTTACCGCTGCGAATAATCACGGTGCTGCCTTCTTCGGCCGTACCGCTTACCAGCGTCCCGTTAGGATCTACGCTGGTAACCGTAGGCGTTGCAGGCGGCTGGGTATCGACAATCAACGTCAGCGGGTTATCTGCAGCCAGTGAGTTACCTGCGGCATCCACTGCGCCGAACGTCAGTGTGTGAGTGACGTTCGGCGTGAGGGGAACATCCACACTCCAGGTGCCGTTCGCGGCCACGGTGGCAGTAGCAACAGGATTACTACCCTCATAAATAAGCACGGTACTGCCAGGTGTGCCGGTCCCGCTAATGGTCGGGGAGGTATCGTCCGTGACGCTGCCACTGGTTAGCGAACCGGTAAAGATTCCAACGTTATCCTGGATATCCGTTACCTGCGGCAACGTCAGCTTCGTGTTGTTAACCGTAAACGAAATACTGTTTGAATTGTCGCTGATGTTACCTGCCGCATCGGTTGCGGTAGCGCTTAACGTGTAGCTTCCGTTCGCCAGCGCAGTCCCTGGCGTAATACTCCAGGTTCCGCCAGCCACCGTTGTAGTACCGATTACCGTCCCCCCGTTATACAGGGTGATGGTATCCCCGTCTGTGCCAGTACCGCGAATGGTTGGCGTGGTGTCATCAGTTACGGCATCTGGCGCAAGGTCGCCCGTGACATCACCGACATTATCGTTGGCGGCGATGATCACCGGTGGTGCAGACGGCGTCGTGTCGATGTTCAGTGTTATGGCGTTAGATGGCAGGCTGACGTTGCCTGCTGGATCGGTTGCGGTGAGAGTTACCTGATAACTACCAGGAGCAACCGGTGCTGACGGAGTGAAGCTCCAGTTACCGTCTGCACCTACTGTTGTTGTTCCCTGCAATGGGGGAGTACCGGCAAGATAGAGGGTAATCAGATCCCCGACGTTCCCCGTGCCGCTAAAGGTTGGCGTGGTGTCATTGGTATTGCCATTAGTGACCACACCCGTTACCGGAGCCACATCGTCGGTAATGATTGGCGCGGCTGGTTGTGCGGGAGGCGTATTGTCTACTGTCAGAGTAAAGCTTGCCGACGGGATCCCCGTGTTGCCCGCGACGTCAGTCGCCGTGGCGGTAAATTTATGCGGCCCGTC
Organism: Citrobacter sp. RHBSTW-00017; assembly: GCF_013797615.1. Lineage (NCBI taxonomy): Bacteria > Pseudomonadati > Pseudomonadota > Gammaproteobacteria > Enterobacterales > Enterobacteriaceae > Citrobacter > Citrobacter sp. RHBSTW-00017. Next base: position 1,342,679 of record NZ_CP056899.1, read on the forward strand.
GGCGAGTGAGGTTGGGGTAAATGTCCAGGTGCCGTCTGGCTGTACGGTGACGGTGCCAATAGAACCGCCATTATCATAAATCGTAATCTTCGCGCCGGGCTCGCCGGTTCCGGAGAGTTCGGGATTCGAGCTCTTGGTACTGCTGCCGTTACTCAGCGTTTGTAGATTTGTCCCAATCAGGCCTTCTGCAGAGCTGATAACCGGGGCAACTGGTGGGGTGGTATCAATCGTCAGCGTAAAGTTCCCGGCATTGCTGGCGTTGCCTGCAGCGTCCGTGGCGATAGCAGATAAATTGTGTGCGCCTTCACTGAGCGGTTGGCTGAGTTGAATACTCCAGGTGCCGGCGGGTAAAACCGTTGTGCTGCCAATTGGCGTGGAACCCTCATAGAGGGTGATTGTAGAACCGGCTATTCCGGTTCCTTTCAGCTCTGGTAAGGTATCGTTTGAACGGCTTCCGGAAGACAGATCGATCGGCGCATTCCCAACGTCGTCGGTGGCAGCCAAAATGACAGGATCGCCTGGCGGTTGAGTATCTACGGTAACGCTGACCACCGTGGGTGAGGTGATGACATTACCGGCGGCATCGGTTGCCGATACCGTAAACTGATGAGTGCGATCGCTGAGCACCTGATTTCCCGGAACGGTATAGCTCCAGGTGCCTGAACTGTCGACAAGAATAACCGTCATCAACAGACTGCCATCGTACAGGCTCACCAGTGAACCTGGTTCACCGGTACCCGAGAGGGTTGGCGTGTTATCGTTAGTGACCCAACCGTTATTTGCAACGTTGCCCGTAATGCTGCCAACATCATCGTTAACCAACGTTATTACTGGAACGGTTGGGGCGATGCTATCGACAATAATTTTCCAACTGGCGGCGCTGCTGGTGTTGTTGGCAGCGTCTGTTGCCGTCACCGTAAATACGTGCGCGCCCTGGCTTAGTGCTGCGGTGGGCGTATAGTTCCAGTTACCGTTGTTATCAGCGTTAACGGTCGCAAGCAGGGTGCCATTATCATAAATTTTGACCCGCGAACCTGCTTCGGCGATGCCTTCAATTTTCGGTTTATCGTCGTTGGTTAACCCATTGTTATTGATGGGGCCAGTGAAATCGTCAACATCATCAGTAACGGCAATAATAACTGGCTGGTTTGGTGCAGTGATATCCGGAGCCAACGCGGAGGTAGGCTGACTCTCGTTATTGCTGCTGTCCGTTGCTGTGACGTTTACCGTTTCGCCGTTCTTTTGCGACGGCGCTATAGACACGGTGAAATTGCCGCCGCTGTCAGCCTGGCCTATGCCAATCGGGTTACCGTTGCTGTCTTTAACGGTGACGGTGCTTCCCGCTTCAGCATGTCCGCTTACAGAACCGCCGTCTCCGGCGACGGTGACGGCGGTTGGCGCATCAGGTGCCGTGGTGTCCGGTGCGGTGACAGAGGCGTTGTCGCCCTTGTTACCTGCGGTGTCGGTCGCATTTGCCGTAAGGGTCTCGCCGTTGGTTTGCGGCGGAACCAGCGTTGCGGTGAAATCCCCATCCGTATCGGCAGTTGCCGTACCAATGATATTGCCATCTGGATCCAGAATATTGACCGTACTGTTGGGTTCGGCCTTGCCGGTGACCTGGTCGCCAGTGCCATTAACTAGCAGGTTTGTTGGGGGCTGTGGCGCGGTAATGTCTGGTGCAAGCGCCGTTTCTGGCAGGCTTGGGTTTCCTGCCGGATCGGTTGCGATGGCTTCAATGGTTTCGCCATTGGTCTGTGGTGGGTTAATGGTGATGGTAAATGAGCCGTCCGTTCCGGCGACGCCGCTGCCGATCTGAGTTCCGCCACTGCCGGTGATAACCACGGTATTGCCCGGCTCGGCCGTCCCGGTAACAACAGTGCCATCGGCAGATACGTTCAGATCGTCCGGCGCTGACGGTGGTTGTGTGTCGATGCTGATATTGAACGCTGGTGACATGCCTCCTGTACCTGACTGGTTTGTCGCGGTGGCGGTGAAGGCGTGTAGCTCATCTGATAACGGGGAGCTGGAAGTCCATGTCCAGTTACCGTTACCGTCAGCCAGTACGCTGTCGATAATTGTGCCGTTGTCGTAAATAGTCACCGTGCTGTTGGCGTCGGCAGTGCCAGAGAGCGTGGGGGTATTATCGTTGGTGGCCTGATTATTGCTCAATGGTCCGGTTGAGGGGGCAAAATCATCCATTATGCTGACGATAACAGGCACGCCCGGGTAGCCAGAGTTGGTGGCATTGAAAGAGGTATCTGGCCCGATGTTGCCTGCCTGGTCCTGAATTTTCGCGATCAGCGCTTCACCGTGCGTCTGTGAGGGCGAAATCGCGATGACGAAATAGCCGGTTTGACCGACCGTAGTTGAACCCAAAACCTGATTATTACTGCCGATGATAATGACCAGGCTTCCCGCCTCAGCGCTACCGGTTACCGTTGTACCTTCCGGATTAACGGAGGAAATGACTGCGGCTGCAGGCGGGGTGGTATCAACGGTGAATGTCGGCACGCGCGTTTCCGCGCTCACGTTACCTGTGGCGTCAGTTTGCGTCAGCGTCAGATTGTGAACACCATCGCTGAGCGGAATGTCCGGTGTAAATGTCCAGTTACCATTGCTATCTACAGTTTGCATACCAATCAGGATGCCATTGTCATAGATGTTGATGGTACTACCTACTTCGCCTGTGCCAGTGAGCGTCGGCGTGGCATCGTCGGTTACGCCGTTATTGGCGATAAAGCCGGTAATGGAACCGACATTGTCGGTTTCCTGAGTGACCACGGGGGCGTCGGGGGCAAGCGAATCGACAATAATTTCCCAACTGTCCGACATGCCGCTGCTGCCAGCACCGTTTGAAGCGCTGACGGTAAACTGGTGTGTGCCGTCTGCCAGAGGAGAGGATGGCGTAAACGACCAGTTGCCGTTGGCATCGATTGTGACCTGGCCTATTTCGACGCCGTTATCAAAAATATGTAATGTGGCATTCGCGGGGCCGGTGCCCTGGAGTGTCGGCGTATTATCGTTGGTGGATTCCTGCTGATTGACAGGGCCAGTAATCAGCTCCTGGTTATCGATTATGCTGGTGATAACGGGGACGTCAGGCCTGTTAGGGGTTGTCGTTGGCGGTGTGCCGCCATCACCGTCACCGTCGCCATTACCGTTACCGTTACCTTCGCCGTTGCCACCGTTGCCATTGCCGCCGCTACCATTGCCGTTCCCGGCATTACCGTTTCCAGCGTTATTATCACTCCCACCACCGCCGCCGCCACCACCACCACCACCACCCGCAGCGAGGCCAATCCCGCCAGCGACAGCGATCCCGCCAAGAACCCACGGCCAGACGGCGCCGCCTTCATGACTGCCTTCGGCCGTCATCAGCGGTGTGAGATCGTCCAGGTGCTGGAAATGGAATGCTCCGTCAGTATCCTGAACCCACCACAGTGCGCCATTACTGTCCTCCAGAACAAGTTGGTTTTGCGCTTCGCCTTTTCCGAGGTAGAAATTTTTAATGGTGATGGTTTCACCTGAGCGGAGTGTGACAACCAGATCCTGATTAACGCGCGTGAGTTGACTCACCTCCTCACGCGACACAGACAGTTTCACGATAGAAGGTGAACTGAGCGTAACTTCAGAGGCTTCAACATTTGTGGAAACGCCAGTTAATTTTGATACAACGGCGAGTAGACGCATATGTTCACTCCTGATGGCATGCCGGGAGTATTAATCCGCAACAGCGCGCTGGGAAAATGAGCAGACAGGGGCTCCGTTCATCATAAAGATGAATTTACACATGTAATTTCATTGATTAGGTCACATAGATGTTAGTTTATTGATTAAATACGTCTGGGCCCTTTCGGCTGAATAGTTCTTTCGTATTAGATGATATAGTCAGAAAGAAAGTATTCTGCAACTTATCCATATTAAAAAAGTAATTAGTCATTTGAAAAGGATACTTTCCAGTTTGCTTTTAACGGTTGTTTTCATGGCAACTAATTGTATTTAAATGATTTTGTTTTTATTGAAATGAATGTCAATATAATAAACAATAGTAATAATAGTGTTATTAAATAAATGGAAATATGAATGCTATGGTCTTGAACTTTTATATTATTGGACTATAGACCGCAACGGTAATGGCAGGGGGTTTATTTCATATCTGAACGATTCAGCATAAATAAACTATAAACTCGGTGAATGTATTGTGTGGGTTTCGATAACTAAAAAATAAGAACCAGTCTCAGGAGGAGAGACTGGTCACAGGGGAGTAGCATTTAGCGGCCAGCATTTTTCATGATACGCGCTTTATCTAACTGCCATTCGCGTTCTTTCACATCAGAGCGCTTGTCGTGCTGTTTCTTACCTTTCGCAACGCCAATTTTCACTTTGCACCAGGCATTCTTCCAGTACAACGAAAGCGCAACGACGGTATAACCATCACGATTCATACGACCATACAGGGAGTCGAGTTCACGCTGGTTTAACAACAGTTTACGGGTCCGAGTGGGGTCGCATACCACGTGTGTTGAGGCCACCGCCATTGGCGTGAAGTTGGCGCCAAACAGGAACGCTTCGCCGTCTTTGAGTATGACATAGCTGTCGCCGATGTTGGCTTTACCCGCGCGCAGGGATTTGACTTCCCAACCTTGCAGGGCGAGTCCTGCTTCGAACTCTTCTTCAATAAAGTATTCGTGTCGTGCGCGCTTGTTTAGCGCGATTGTGGCTGAGCCAGGTTTGTGTGCTTTTTTCTTCGTCATAATGCCGCTCAGTATAGGTAATCTGGAATCGAAAAACACCCCATTTCATCCAGCGGGGCGCAAGGCGCTATCTTAGCACGAGTTAGGCTATAGCGTTTTTTTTAGCGGGTGATAAATGGTATTATTTGTGTGATTGATATTGATGGGAATTGTTATGCCTCAGATTAGCCGGACCGCTTTAGTACCCTACAGTGCGGAACAGATGTATCAGCTAGTGAATGATGTTAAGTCCTATCCTCAGTTTTTGCCGGGTTGCACCGGTAGCCGCGTACTGGAATCGACTCCGGGACAAATGACGGCCGCTGTGGATGTCTCGAAAGCAGGGATCAGTAAAACGTTCACCACGCGCAATCAACTGACCAGTAATCAGAGCATTCTGATGCATCTGGTCGATGGGCCGTTCAAGAAGCTGATTGGCGGCTGGAAGTTTACGCCACTGAGTCATGAAGCGTGTCGTATTGAATTTCACCTCGATTTTGAGTTCACCAATAAGTTAATCGAGCTGGCGTTTGGCCGTATCTTTAAAGAACTGGCTTCAAATATGGTGCAGGCCTTCACGGTTCGCGCGAAAGAGGTTTACAGTGTCAGCGTCGGCTAAAATTGTCGTTGAAGTGGCGTACGCGCTACCCGAGAAACAGTATTTACAGCGCGTAACGCTGCAGCAGGGCGCAACGGTGGAAGAGGCTATCCGCGCTTCCGGGCTGCTGGAATTACGTACCGATATCGATCTCAGTAAAAATAAAGTGGGTATCTACAGCCGTCCGGTAAAGCTTGCTGATGTTCTGCATGACGGCGATCGGGTGGAAATTTACCGGCCACTGATTGCTGACCCAAAAGAGCTGCGCAGACAGCGAGCAGAGAAATCCGCTAAAAAGTAACAGACAATAAAAAAGGTGCTCATTGAGCACCTTTTTTTGATCTCTCAAACCTACTTGTTATCGGTCAAAGCGGGTTTGTTATCAATGTTGGTCAATACGCCGCTGCTGTTAAAGGTCAGCGTCAGCGTTTGCTGGGTTACGCCTTCATGTCCAGGTTGCTGACGGAACACATAAAACCAGGTATTAGTGCCAAAAGGATCGGACATCATTGGGGTACCCAGAGCATAAGCAACCTGCTGTTGCGTCATACCCGTGCGCACTTTAGCGACATCGGTAGGTGTCAGATAATTTCCCTGGTTGATGTCAGGGCGGTAAACCACTCGCTCCAGAGTGGAACAGCCTGCAGTCAACATCAGTAGTACTGCTGCAGCAGCAGTCAGCGTTTTACAGCGCATAGTGATTTGATTCCTTTTCGGGCCCGAGCAGTACGCGGCTCATATGTAATATGCCGATGATAATAGACCTTTCACCACTTTAAAACCTTTTGCTGTCGGGTCGGTCGGCGATTTTATGTTGAACTCAGACCTTCACAAGGTAAAAAAGTTTATGCCGCCAGCAGTTCTTTTGCATTTGCGAGGGTATTGCGCGTCACTTCGCTACCGCCAAGTAGACGGGCTAATTCCTGCAGGCGTGCGCGTTTATCAAGCTGCTGCATGTGTGTTTCCGTCATCGCGCCATCTGTTTCTTTGCTGACATAGAAATGTTGATGACCACAGCCCGCAACCTGCGGCAGGTGAGTAACACACATTACCTGCGTTGACTCGCCCAACTGTCGCAACATTTTACCCACTACCGCAGCCGTCGGGCCGCTGATACCAACATCCACCTCATCGAAAATTAGCGCAGGCGTTTCCATCTTACGTGCTGTAATGACCTGAATAGCCAGCGCAATACGTGACAGTTCCCCGCCGGAAGCGACTTTCGCAATTGGTTGTAACGGCTGACCTGGGTTAGTGGTTACTTTAAACTCCACGCGATCGGCACCGTCTGCGCTCAGATGGTGCTCCTCAAATTTCACATCAATGCAAAAGACACCGTGCGGCATCGAGAGAGCATGCATGCTCTCTGTAATAAGTTGTCCCAGTTCCTGCGCATAATGCTGACGCTGTTGGTGCAGCATTTTTGCCGTTTCCAGCGCCTGCTGGTGGTGATTGTTCACCGCCAGGGTTAAGGTTTCGAGCGAGTCGGCCTGATCGTCCAGTTGCTGTTGTTCATCCAGCAGCGACTGATAGAACTGTGGCAGCACTTCAGGGGCAACATGATGCTTACGCGCCAACGAGATTTGCCTGGAGATACGCTGTTCGAGTTCGAACAAGCGGTTAGGGTCTAAATCCAGACGATCGCAATAGTGGCGCAGCTCGTCGCTGGCTTCGCTGAGCTGGATGGTGGCCTCTTCCAGCATATCCAGAATACCTGAAAGTTTGCCGTCCATGCCTGCCAGTTCAGTGACCAGGTGTTTTGCGGTGTACAGTTGGCTTTGCAGATTGATGTCTTCACCATCTGCCAGGATAGCCAGCGCCTGTTGGCTGGTGGTGAGTAATTGCCCACTGTTAGCCAGGCGCTTGTACTCTTCATCAATTTGCTCAAACTCACCCGGCTGCGGATTGAATTCGTTCAGTTCCTTTAACTGGTATTGCAACAATTCCGCCCGGGCTGCGCGTTCCAGGCTTTGTTGCTGATGATGCGCCAGGTCACGGCAACTTTGGTGCCATAGTTGGTAGCGCGCAGCCATTTCCTGGGTCAGAGACGCTTCATTGGCGTAACCATCAAGCAGGGATTTTTGGTGTTCTGATTTTGTCAGGAGCTGATGCGCATGCTGGCCATGGATTTGAATAAGTAACTGGCCCAGCTCGCGCAACTGCGATAACGGAACGGCGGTTCCGTTAATAAACCCACGGGAGCGGCCATCGCTGCTGATAACGCGACGCAGCAAACACTCACGGCCTTCCTCAAGCTGGTTCTCTTCCAGCCAGCGCAGGGCTGCGGGGGTATCTTTTAAGGCAAAACGGGCGCAGAGGTCGGCTCGCATGGCGCCTGCACGCACCATGTCTGCGTCTGCGCGTCCGCCCAGACACAAACCGAGAGCATCAATGGCAATGGACTTACCCGCACCGGTCTCACCGGTGATAACGGTCATTCCGTTCTGGAAATCGATCTCAAGTTCACGAACGATAGCAAAATTGCTGATGGTCAGTTGTGCCAACATAGCTGTTTTCCTGTATGAAAAGCCATAACTGTAATTTCATACAGTATAAACTGGTTTTTTATACAGTAAAGAGGTTGGCGTTAAATTAGAATAATTTTTTTGACCAACCAAGCTTAGTGCTTAATGTGTTGAAATAGCTGTAATCTTTTGGATGTATCAGGTTCAGATGATAATCACAGCGGCGAATCAATACGTCTTCACCTTCCTGTATAGGTAGGGCGATTTGGCTGTCACAGCTGATTTCCAGATCGTTACGGCGATGGGAAAAGCGCAGGCGAATGGTGCTGCTACTGTTGATCACCAGCGGTCGCGCGGAAAGCGTATGCGGAAACATGGGTACCAGCGTAATGGCATCCAGAGAAGGCGTCAGAATTGGGCCTCCGGCAGAGAGCGAGTAGGCGGTAGAGCCGGTCGGCGTCGAGATAATCAGCCCATCTGAACGTTGGGAGAAGGCAAAAATTTCATCGATATAGACTTCAAATTCAATCATGTGCGCCACTTTCCCGGGGTGCAGCACAACTTCATTGATGGCAGTGCTAATGCGCTTCTGGCAATCCTGTTGACACACCTGAGCTTCGAGTAAAAAGCGCTTTTCGCTGATGTAGTGGCCTTCCAGCACGTCAGCTAACTGTTGCTGGGCATTGTCTGGGTCAAGGTCGGTCAAAAAACCGAGGTTGCCGCGGTTAATGCCAATAACCTTGATGTCATAACGTGCCAGGGTGCGAGCGGCGCCCAGCATATTGCCGTCGCCGCCGACTACCACGGCGAGGTCTGCCTGTTGGCCAATTTCTGCGAGCGTACCGGTTTTCACATTTTTCAGCTGCAGCTCGTGAGCGATTTGTTGCTCAACGATAACCTCATAACCTTTGGTGCACAGCCAACGGTAGAGCATTTCATGTGTGGTCAGTGCAGTGGGGTGACGTGGATGCCCCACAATGCCAATACACTTGAAATGTTTGTTCATTTTCTCGAGGTCCTTGTAACGAAGATTAGTGACAATGTGAGTACTTCCCTTGAATCCCTGAATCTGATCCCCATAATAAGCCAAGTTAGCGAGATGAATGCGAAAAAAACGCGGAGAAATTCATGAGTAGTAAAGAACAGAAAACGCCTGAGGGGCAAGCCCCGGAAGAAATTATCATGGATCAGCACGAAGAAGTTGAGGCGGTTGAATCAGACGCTTCTGCTGAGCAGGTGGATCCGCGCGATGAAAAAATTGCGAATCTGGAAGCTCAGCTTGCTGAAGCCGAAACTCGCGAGCGCGACAGCGTGTTGCGTATCAAAGCGGAAATGGAAAACCTGCGTCGTCGTACCGAACTGGACGTAGAAAAAGCGCATAAGTTTGCGCTGGAAAAATTCGTCAACGAACTGCTGCCGGTGCTGGATAGCCTGGACCGCGCGCTGGAAGTGGCGGACAAAGATAATGACGCTATGGCGGCGATGGTTGAAGGTATTGAGCTGACCCGTAAGTCAATGCTGGATGTCGTGGCGAAGTTTGGTGTACAGGTGGTTGCGGATATCGATGTGCCGATGGACCCGAACGTGCACCAGGCAATTGCAATGGTAGAGTCTGACGACGTTGCTGCCGGTAATGTGCTGATGGTAATGCAAAAAGGCTATACCCTGAACGGACGTACCATCCGCGCCGCGATGGTCTCTGTGGCGAAAGCCAAAGGCTAATCAGCCTTCAGGCCGGGTAATGCTCACGCGCTACCCGGCCTGAATTACTCTCACTGGTCCAACACGCTTTCCCGTAGCGGTTTGACCGGCAATACCTGCACCTGTTTAATCATATTGTCCTGCACGTCGAGAATATCGATATCGTACTGTCCAATGCGCACACGCGTGCCGGCAACCGGGATCTCTTCCAGCGCTTCAAGAATAATACCATTCACGGTACGTGCGTCATCTTCCGGCAGGTGCCAGTTAAACGCCTTATTGATTTCACGAACGTTGGCGCTGCCGTCAATGATCACCGAGCCATCATTCTGCGGCGTTACCTCTTCGGCAAGCGTGGGTGACATTGAAGTGGTGAAGTCGCCGACAATCTCTTCCAGAATATCTTCGACCGTGACCAGCCCCTGAATATCGCCATATTCATTAACAACCAGACCCACTTTCTTCTTGTTTCGCTGAAACTTAATGAGCTGGGTGCTGAGAGGCGTACCTTCCGGGACGTAATAAATTTCGTCGGCGGCACGTAACATGGTCTCTTTGGTGAACTCTTTTTTCTCTGCCATCAATCGCCAGGCTTCACGTACGCGCAGCATACTGATGGCGTCGTCCAGCGAGTCGCGGTACAGCACAATACGGCCATGTGGAGAGTGCGAAAGCTGACGCACGATTGACTTCCAGTCATCGTTAATATCAATGCCGATGATTTCGTTACGCGGGATCATGATGTCATCGACGCTGACTTTTTCCAGATCCAGCACTGACAGCAGCATATCCTGGTTACGGCGTGAGATTTGCGAGCGCGATTCATTCACCAGCGTTCGCAGTTCATCTTTACTCAGCGAACCGCTCACCACGATATCCGTTTTGATGCCCATCATGCGCATAAGTAGCCGCGTGATGGTGTTGAGTAGCCACACCAACGGCATCATCAGAATCTGCAGTGGAGCCAGCAGTACACTGCTCGGATAGGCGACTTTTTCCGGATACAGTGCTGCAATAGTTTTGGGCAGTACTTCGGCAAAAACCAGCACGACAAACGTCAGTACCCCAGTGGCAATAGCGACACCCGCATCGCCATACAGGCGCATACCGACAATGGTGCCGAGCGCGGAGGCCAGAATATTCACCAGATTATTACCGATGAGCACCAGGCTTATCAGGCGGTCCGGCTTACGAAGTAGCTTTTCAACGCGTTTTGCCTGACGATTCCCCTGCTTGGCCCGATGACGTAGACGATAGCGATTCAGGGTCATCATTCCGGTTTCAGAACCGGAAAAATAGGCGGAAATGACCACCATGATGAGAAGCGTGATAATGAGCGTGGTGGTGGAGATGTGTTCCACGTAGGGTTCCTTAAAGATTTAACTCACGAACTGCTGCAGGATACGACTGCCGAAATAGGCCAGCGTTAGAATGCCTGCGCCTGCGACGTTAAACCATACGACGCGACGTCCGCGCCAGCCTTCATGGTAATGCCCCCACAACAGAACGATATAGACAAACCATGCCACGATAGAGAGAACGGCTTTATCAATGTTCTCGGTACTGAACAGGTTATGCATGTAAAACAGGCCTGTGCACAGGGTGAGCGTCAGCAGAACCACGCCAATTTGGGTGATATGAAACATTTTCCGCTCAATACTCATTAGCGGCGGCATCTCATTGCTGAAGGCCAGTTTTTTGTTTTTCAACTGGTAGTCGATCCATGCCAGTTGCAGCGCATACAGTGCGGCGATAATCAGCGTGGCGTAAGCGAATAGCGATAGCCCGATGTGAATCATCATGCCCGGCGTAGCTTCGAGATGGGTGATGAACTCGTTCGGCATAAACGTGGCGAAGGCCAGGTTGATCAGCGCAAAGGCGTAGACAATGGGCAGCAATAGCCAGCCACGATTGCGGGAAGCGACGATAGTCATTACCGTACAGATCATCAGGCTAACCAGTGAGCCGACGTTCAACAGACTCAGGTTTTGTCCGCTTTCACCGCCGGGCAGAATTCGCGCTTCCAGGGCGATAGCATGACTTACCAGCGCGACGACCGCAGAGAGAATAGCCATACGCCGCCAGCCGCTGTTTTTTTGCAGCAGAGCGGGAATAATCAGCGCAAGGCTGACTGAGTAGGCGACAAGGGCAAGCAGAGCAAAAACGGGCATATAGGTGTCGACAGTTGGCCAGTGATAAAGAAAAGCAGTATAGCGTTACGTGACCGCTGCTCCAACCGTTGCATAACAACAAAGGCGGCTTCATGTTATACTGCGACAAATTTCTGTTGATGTGTCGCTGTCGCGACCGACCGTTTCCACCCCAGGCGAGAGACAATGTTTGATAATTTAACCGATCGTTTGTCGCGCACGCTGCGCAATATCAGTGGCCGTGGACGCCTTACTGAAGACAACGTTAAAGAGACGCTGCGCGAAGTGCGCATGGCGCTGCTGGAGGCTGACGTAGCGCTGCCGGTAGTGCGTGAGTTTATCAATCGCGTAAAAGAGAAAGCGGTTGGTCATGAAGTTAACAAAAGCCTGACGCCGGGTCAGGAGTTCGTCAAGATTGTCCGTAACGAACTGGTTGCGGCAATGGGCGAAGAAAACCAGACCCTGAATCTGGCTGCACAGCCGCCAGCCGTTGTGCTGATGGCTGGTCTGCAGGGGGCGGGTAAAACGACCAGCGTCGGTAAGCTGGGGAAATTCCTGCGTGAGAAGCACAAGAAGAAAGTGCTGGTGGTCTCCGCGGACGTTTATCGCCCGGCGGCGATAAAACAGCTGGAAACGCTGGCCGAGCAGGTCGGTGTGGACTTCTTCCCGTCGGATGTCGGCCAGAAGCCGGTCGATATCGTTAACGCCGCGCTGAAAGAAGCCAAACTCAAATTCTACGACGTGCTGCTGGTGGATACCGCCGGTCGCCTGCACGTTGATGAAGCGATGATGGACGAAATCAAACAGGTCCATGCTTCTATCAAGCCGGTTGAAACGCTGTTTGTGGTCGACGCCATGACCGGTCAGGATGCCGCGAATACCGCAAAAGCCTTCAACGAAGCGCTGCCGTTAACCGGTGTCGTGCTGACCAAAGTTGATGGTGATGCTCGTGGTGGTGCGGCGCTCTCTATTCGTCATATCACCGGCAAGCCGATTAAATTCCTCGGCGTCGGCGAGAAAACCGAAGCGCTGGAGCCGTTCCACCCGGATCGTATTGCTTCGCGTATTCTCGGCATGGGTGACGTGCTGTCGCTGATCGAAGATATCGAAAGCAAGGTCGACCGCGCGCAGGCAGAGAAATTAGCCAGCAAGCTGAAAAAAGGCGACGGCTTCGATCTCAACGATTTCCTTGAGCAGCTCAACCAGATGAAAAACATGGGCGGCATGGCAAGCCTGATGGGCAAGCTGCCGGGCATGGGGCAGATCCCAGACAACGTGAAATCGCAGATGGACGATAAAGTGCTGGTGCGTATGGAAGCCATCATCAATTCGATGACGATGAAAGAACGCGCTAAGCCGGAAATCATCAAAGGTTCCCGTAAACGCCGTATTGCTGCCGGCTGCGGTATGCAGGTACAGGACGTAAACCGCCTTCTGAAACAGTTCGACGACATGCAGCGCATGATGAAGAAAATGAAGAAAGGCGGTATGGCGAAGATGATGCGTGGCATGAAGGGTATGATGCCGCCAGGCTTCCCTGGTAGATAAATATATCGGGCTACCTAATTTGCCTTTTTGGCGTCGGGGTGGGCTCGAAATGCTCACGTACTGCATGTACGTTCCGCTTTCTGCGCGCACACTGACGCCAAACTGGCTGCAGTGGTAACGCCCTGGTATAAAGCCTCATCACATGTTGATTGCTTTTTTCCCAGAAATCAGTAAAATTTTCGGGCTTTTAATATGACACCCGGGCTCCGTTCCTCGATGGGGCCTGGGTGTTTTATTCACACAAGAGGATGTTATGGTTACTATTCGTTTAGCTCGTCACGGCGCTAAAAAGCGTCCGTTCTACCAGGTTGTTGTTACCGACAGCCGTAATGCACGCAACGGTCGCTTCATCGAGCGCGTTGGCTTCTTTAACCCAATCGCTAGCGAAAAAGAAGAAGGCACTCGCCTGGATCTGGATCGCATCGCTCACTGGGTTGGCCAGGGCGCGACTATTTCTGATCGCGTAGCTACGCTGATCAAAGCAGCAAACAAAGCAGCTTAATCTGTCACGGTGGTCATGATGAGCAAGCAACTCGCCGCGCAGGCTCCTGTGGAACCCATCGTTTTGGGGAAAATGGGGTCTTCTTACGGTATCCGTGGTTGGCTCAGAGTGTTTTCTTCCACTGAAGACGCCGAAAGCATTTTTGACTATCAGCCCTGGTTTATCCAGAAGGCGGGTCAGTGGCAGCAAGTACAGCTGGAAAGCTGGAAGCACCACAATCAGGATCTGATCATCAAGCTGAAAGGCGTTGACGATCGTGATTCGGCGAATCTACTGACTAATTGCGAAATTGTCGTGGATTCCTCGCAGTTGCCAGCGCTGGAAGATGGTTCCTACTACTGGAAAGACCTTATGGGCTGCCAGGTAGTGACCACTGAAGGTTACGATCTCGGTAAAGTCGTCGATATGATGGAAACCGGTTCGAATGACGTCATTGTCATTAAGGCAAACCTGAAAGATGCGTTTGGTATCAAGGAACGTCTTGTACCGTTCCTCGATGGGCAGGTTATCAAGAAAGTCGATCTCGCTACTCGTACTATCGAAGTAGATTGGGATCCTGGTTTTTAAACCACCGGATAAACGGTAAAAGTCGGCGTTATGGGGATTGGCTTGTGTTTATAGGTATCGTTAGCCTGTTTCCAGAAATGTTCCGCGCAATTACCGATTACGGGGTAACTGGCCGGGCAGTAAAAAATGGCCTGCTGAACATCCAGAGCTGGAGTCCTCGTGACTTTACTCATGACCGGCACCGTACCGTGGACGATCGTCCTTACGGCGGCGGACCGGGGATGTTAATGATGGTGCAACCTTTACGGGACGCCATTCATGCAGCAAAAGCTGCGGCTGGTGAAGGCGCAAAGGTGATTTATCTGTCACCTCAGGGACGCAAGCTTGATCAAGCGGGCGTTAGCGAACTGGCCACGAATCAAAAGCTGATTCTGGTGTGTGGTCGCTATGAAGGAATAGATGAGCGCGTGATTCAAACCGAAATTGACGAAGAATGGTCAATCGGCGATTACGTTCTCAGTGGTGGTGAGTTACCGGCAATGACGCTGATCGACTCCGTTTCTCGGTTTATTCCGGGAGTTCTGGGTCATGAAGCTTCAGCAATCGAAGATTCGTTTGCTGATGGGTTGCTGGATTGCCCGCACTATACCCGACCTGAAGTGTTAGAACAGATGGAAGTACCGGCAGTGTTACTGTCGGGGAACCACGCTGAGATACGTCGCTGGCGTTTAAAACAGTCGCTGGGCCGGACCTGGCTTAGAAGACCTGAACTTCTGGAAAACCTGGCTCTGACTGAAGAGCAAGCAAGGTTGCTGGCGGAGTTCAAAACGGAACACGCACAACAGCAGCATAAACATGATGGGCTGGTCTGAGACCCCCAAATATCAGTTTACCCAGGATAAGAGATTAAATTATGAGCAACATTATTAAGCAACTTGAACAAGAGCAGATGAAGCAGGACGTACCTTCCTTCCGTCCGGGTGATACCGTGGAAGTGAAAGTATGGGTTGTTGAAGGTTCCAAAAAACGTCTGCAGGCATTCGAGGGCGTGGTTATCGCTATTCGTAACCGCGGTCTGCACTCTGCATTCACTGTTCGTAAAATTTCCAACGGCGAAGGCGTTGAGCGTGTCTTCCAGACTCACTCTCCGGTAGTTGACAGCATTGCTGTTAAACGTCGTGGTGCTGTTCGTAAAGCTAAACTGTACTACCTGCGTGAGCGCACTGGTAAGTCTGCTCGTATCAAAGAGCGTCTTAACTAAGATTCGCGCAAGCGACATCCTGTTAGAAAAGGGCTGGCCGAAAGGCTGGCCCTTTTTTTATTCCGACCTTACTCTTTTGTTTTATTGCAATTGGATGACTGCGCGGCGCGCAGCCAGTTGAAGACTTTTACGGCGTAGCGATCACGACTGCAACCCGGCGGTTTTCAGCTCGACCTTTTGACGTCTGATTACTGGCGATCGGGTATTTTTTCCCGAGTCCCTGCGTTGTCAGATTAGTGCGGGGAATGTTGGCGCCCTGTGCCCACGCATCGGCAACCACATTCGCGCGTTTGAGCGACAGCGCTTCGTTGTAGCTGTCTTCGCCGTAGTTATCGGTATGACCATCCATACGCGCATGGTTTAGCCCGGTAGCTGCCAGTTTGGATGCCATTTCCTGGATCTGCTTTTCACTTTCAGGGCGGAGCTTATAGTCGTTTTTGTCAAACAGGATGTTGTCAGACAGACCAAGAGACCAGTCTCCGGAAGCTTCGGTAAATCCGTACGATTTCATGGCTGCAATTTGCTCCGGGGTAAATTTTCCCTGAGGTGCCTGACAGCCTGCCAAAATCAGTAAAAGCAGAAGGAAAGGGGATGATAGACGTTTTAGCATGTGTAAGTCCTTATTTTTTAATAATGCGTTCAGAACGCAAATTTTTGGCCTGATACATATTTTTATCGGCAAGTTCTTGTAATTTCTCGGCAGAGGCATGTTCCCACGTCAGCGCAAAACCAATGCTGAGAGTCATGCTTGCCTGATGACCGTTATGCAGGTCAAAAGGTCGGTTAAACTCGTGTGACAGTGCCGCACATATCCGCTGAACTTCGTATTCAGAGTGAACGCTGTACAGCACCATAGCGAACTCATCGCCGCCAAGTCTGTAGGGGTGATGTCGATTACCACCAAACTCGGACAGCCTGTTTGCAACTTCAATCAGGACCCGATCCCCCGCTGCGTGGCCCCAGGTATCATTAATAAATTTAAAATTATCACCATCAAGGAATAACAGTGCGGAGCTGCTGTGGGCGGCATGGTCATTCATCAGGGCGTTAATGCTGCTGCGAAATGCGGCGCGATTCGCCAGGCCGGTCAGCGGATCGTGTAGCGCCGTACGCAAAAGCTGGGCGTTCTTTGCCTGCAGTTTAAGTTGCCACTCCTCCATCTCGTCCAGCAGACTATTAAAATCCTGGGCAAAAAGGTGAAACTCTTCAATGCGCTCTTCTGAAACGCGCCGTGAAAAGTTACGGTTGGTACGAACATCATGTACCACCTCGGTTATATTTTGCAGGGCTTCCACGACGCCATTATGTAAATAACGAGTGAGCATTAATGCAATGCCAGAGGCCAACAGAATGCACCCGGTAAGGACAGCCAGCGACAAATAGATGAAATGGCTGATAACGCTATCGCGCGCAGTCAATCGTACTTCGCCGATGACGTTGCCATTATGCAAAATAGGTTGAGTGACCGGTTGTGGGAACAGCCAGTGGCTGATAAGTCCGCTGATTTTTTCAGTGGTATCCTGCGCGTTATAGCGCCAGGTGGCGATCACCTTCTGGTTTTTATTACGAACTTCTGCAACGGAAAATTGCCCCTGCTGGCCTAGTGCTGCCAGCGTTTCAGTTGCTGCGACGCCATCAGAAAAAACTAATGCTGCTTCAAGCGTGCGGGTCATGGTTGCAGCGGTCAGATCCAGGTTCTTTTGCGCATACTGTCTCAATGCCAGCACCGAAGAAATGCTGAGCAGCAGCCAGATCAGCGTCATAGTTACCAGAACGCTGATTATGCTGATACGCCGTAATGTCCGCTTAAACGTCGGGCGTGTTATGGGAGAATGGCCCTTATCCATGCTTCTGATTCCGTGCAAGCATTAATACGTCCGGACTGACCCTTACGCCACTGCGTGAAAGGGAATCCATATTTACGGAAAATCTCACATCTTCATCTTTAATTATGAGGCAAAAGGCGCTGCCAATAACGCATTCGGGGTTCTGTTCGGCAATTAATAGCAATGCCTTAGACGGATATTTATTCTTTAATTCCACCTGATAAGTAGGGGATTCTTTTCCAAAATAAAAACCGTCACACTGCGAAACTAATATTTCTTGTTCCGTACGAATGATGACGGGAAGATAGGGTAATGCTCCGGCACTGGTATCTCCCAGGACACTGGAAAAACGCGATGAAGAGAAAATACACAGTTTGGGGGGCCCGGACAGTGCAGGCCAGCGCGTATAACTGACGATGCCGGAAACCATAGCGCGTACAGATTTTGCTTCTTCCGTAACGCTTTGGGCGTACAGCGGTAATCCGGTCAGGAGCAGTGCCAGTAGAAGTATGAGTCGGTAAGAATAGCTCATGAATAGTTACCTACCAGCGTTTGCCGTAAAACGTCGAAATACATTCAAGATTATTTAGGACAAAATAACATTATTTTACTAAGCCGTCATTATGCCAGGTGGAAAGCCATTAGTAATTTAAGTTAAATCTTAGTAATTTATAAAATATAAGCTATTGTTTAATTTAATCTTATTGAGGTAGCACCTTCGTTTGCTCCTTTTTGCCAGGCACTGCGTAACTGGTCAATATTTTCGACCGTATCACAACTTGGGGGAAAGGTTTTCCCGGTCAAACCTCTGGCGTAAACAAAATCCGGCTGGCAGATTTTACGTTGTCCCTCGGCATAACCCTTAAGATATTCCGTACGATCGACTTCGGGGTCATTGTAGTTGTCGGCAAGAGTTTCATTATCTTTAACGGCATACCCCGAAATGGCATCTTGTATTCCGGCGTCGTACCAGGCGGTTCCCGTCCATGTGGGGGCGTGGGTATAAGGATCTATCTGACATCCGCTAAGAAGTAATAGAAATAGGGTGCTGATGAGTTGCTTCATTGCCTGTACTCCCTCGTTTTTTTAAGCATAGTGGATCTCAATACCGGATGGTGTAAATTTTAATGTACGCAGTGGAGGGCGTATTCTGTCATTAAAGTGCATGTTGTAAATTAAAATTTACGGTTTGTGGATTGAAATCTTTACCTGTTGTGTTATCGTTATCTCCTCCTCGCTGAGGATCAACTATCGCAAACGAGCTAAACAGGATCACCACCATGCAAAAAGACGCGCTGAACAACGTACATATTACCGACGAACAGGTTCTGATGACTCCGGAGCAGCTGAAAGCTGAATTCCCGCTGAGCCAGGCGCAAGAAGCGCAAATCTCCCAGTCGCGTAAAACCATTTCAGATATTATCTCTGGTCGCGATCCGCGCCTGCTGGTGGTATGTGGCCCGTGTTCCATTCACGATCCTGAAATGGCTATTGAGTACGCTCGTCGGTTTAAAGCCCTTGCCGCAGAGGTCAGCGATAGCCTCTACCTGGTGATGCGCGTCTATTTTGAAAAACCCCGTACCACCGTCGGCTGGAAAGGGTTAATTAACGATCCTCATATGGATGGCTCTTTTGATGTTGAAGCCGGCCTGAAAATTGCGCGTCAGCTGCTGCTTGAACTGGTGAATATGGGACTTCCGCTGGCAACTGAAGCGCTGGATCCCAATAGCCCGCAATACCTGGGCGATCTGTTTAGCTGGTCTGCAATCGGTGCGCGTACCACGGAATCGCAGACTCACCGCGAAATGGCTTCCGGTCTTTCGATGCCGGTCGGCTTTAAGAACGGTACTGACGGTAGCCTGGCGACCGCCATTAACGCGATGCGCGCGGCGGCACAGTCGCACCGCTTTGTTGGTATTAACCAAGCTGGACAGGTTGCACTGCTGCAAACTCAGGGTAACCCGGACGGTCACGTGATCCTGCGCGGTGGTAAAGCGCCTAACTACAGCCCGGCAGATGTCGCCCAGTGCGAAAAAGAGATGGAGCAGGCGGGACTACGACCTTCTCTGATGGTAGATTGCAGTCATGGTAACTCCAATAAAGATTACCGCCGCCAGCCTGCCGTGGCTGAATCCGTGATTGCACAAATCAAAGATGGCAATCGCTCGATCATTGGCTTGATGATTGAAAGTAATATTCACGAAGGCAACCAGTCTTCTGAACAGCCGCGTAGCGAAATGAAATACGGCGTGTCTGTAACTGATGCCTGCATTAGCTGGGAAATGACGGATGCGCTACTGCGTGAAATTAGCCAGGATTTAAACGGCCAGCTGTCGGCGCGTGTAGCATAAGAGGTTGGTTATGGTTGCTGAATTGACCGCATTACGCGATCAAATTGATGAAGTCGACAAGGCGCTGCTGGGTTTACTGGCACGTCGCCTGGAGCTGGTGGCCGAAGTCGGTGAAGTAAAAAGCCGCTTTGGGCTGCCTATCTACGTGCCGGAACGGGAAGCCTCAATGCTGGCCTCCCGCCGGGCGGAAGCGGAAGCCCTTGGCGTGCCGCCGGACCTGATTGAAGATGTGCTGCGCCGGGTTATGCGCGAGTCTTACTCCAGTGAGAACGACAAAGGATTTAAAACGCTTTGTCCTTCTCTGCGACCGGTGGTGATTGTCGGCGGCGGCGGTCAGATGGGACGTCTGTTCGAAAAAATGCTCACCCTGTCAGGTTATCAGGTACGGATCCTGGAACAGCAGGACTGGGATCGTGCGCCGGAGATCGTCTCTGATGCTGGCATGGTGATCGTCAGCGTGCCGATCCACGTCACTGAGCAGGTGATCGCCAAATTACCGCGTCTGCCGTCCGACTGCATCCTGGTGGATCTGGCTTCGGTGAAAAATGGTCCTTTGCAGGCGATGCTGGCGGCGCACGACGGCCCGGTGGTGGGATTACACCCTATGTTTGGCCCGGACAGCGGCAGTCTGGCAAAGCAGGTCGTCGTCTGGTGTGACGGACGTCAGCCGGAAGCCTATCAGTGGTTTCTGGAACAGATTCAGGTGTGGGGTGCGCGACTGCATCGGATCAGTGCTGTTGAACACGACCAGAACATGGCATTTATTCAGGCATTGCGTCACTTTGCGACCTTTGCTTACGGTCTGCATTTAGCGGAAGAGAATGTTCAACTGGAGCAGTTACTGGCACTCTCTTCGCCGATTTATCGCCTTGAACTGGCGATGGTCGGACGTCTGTTTGCCCAGGATCCGCAGCTCTATGCCGATATCATTATGTCGTCTGAGAGTAACCTTGCGCTGATCAAACGCTACTACCAACGTTTTGGTGAGGCGATCGGTTTACTGGAGCAGGGCGATAAGCAAGCGTTCATCGACAGCTTCCGTAAGGTGGAGCACTGGTTTGGTGATTATGCGAAACGCTTCCAGAACGAAAGCCGTACTTTGTTGCGCCAGGCTAACGATAGTCGCCAATAAATACGATGATTGATGGCAACGCTGATGCGTTGTATCAGTCATACAAGGATCGGCTAAATAGAATGCCGGATAAGCGTAGCGCCATCCGGCATTGTCAAACGTTAGCTTGGATCGACCGGCACCACATTCTCACTTGGATAGCAGCCAAGTACTTTCATCGAGCGCGTAATCTCACCTAACTCCTTCAATGCTTTTTGCATCTGGGGTGATTCCAGGTTGGCCTGGATATCAAGATAAAACATTTCCTCCCACGGATTGCCGTGAATCGGGCGTGACTCCAGTTTAGTCATAATCAGATTATGGTTGCGCAGTACCAGCAGAGCTTCTACCAGCGCACCGGCTTGTTGTCCTGTCGCCATAAGCAACGTGGTTTTTGCTGGCACCTGATCGGAAACATTGATTGCCTTGCGCGCCAGTACCACGAAGCGGGTGATGTTTTGCGTCTGATTAGCTTCAATATGCTCAAGAACCTGCAAACCGTATAGTACGCCTCCGGCTTCGCTCCCCAGAGCCGCCACGCGCGGTGAGTTAGCCTGCGCAACTTTTTCCATCGCCGCCGAGGTGCTTTCGGTGTACTCAATCTTCCAGTGTGGGTAACGACTCAGGAATTTGCTGCACTGCTGGAATGGCTGCGGATGGCTATATACCGTTTCAATGGTCTCGAGATCTGTCGTGCCGGACACCAGTAGGCAGTGGTCAATCGTGATAGTCATCTCGCCAACGATAGACAGGCTGGTGTGCTGTAGCAGGTCGTAAACGTCGTTAATCCCACCGGAACTGGTGTTTTCAATCGGAACCACTGCGTAGTCAGCTTGTCCGGTTTCGACCTGATTAAAGATATCGGCAAATTTTGCGCAGCCGCTTTCTATAAATTGTTCAAAATGGCGGGCAGCATACTGACGTGCGGCAAGATGAGAATATGACCCTTTTGGCCCGAGGAAAGCAACGCGTGCTGAGTGCGGGTTAATTTTGTTCAGATGCTGCTGGAGCAGTGCCTGCTGAGTCAGGACGGAGTCTTCGATTATGAGCTGGAACAGGCGAGTGATGTAGTGAGCATCAAGATGATGTGCTTTGCCAAGCTGAATCAGTCGGTCCAACAGATCGCGCTCACGGTCGATATCACGAACTGGACGATGCGAAAGCAGCTTAGCTTTGCCAACTTCTACGGCCAGTCCACGTCGCTCAGCCAGCAGGGCCAGTAATTTTTCATCCAGCGTGCTGATCTTATCGCGCAGCGCCAGCAATGGGTTATCCGATGTCATAGTGTTGCCTTTCTTGTTATCAATAAAAAAGGCCCCCCGTTGTGGGAGGCCTTATTGTTCGTCTTCGCATTCTTTATCACACGACGAAACGCCTCCCATTCAGGGGAAGGTAAAAAAGAATGCGAAGAAGAACGGGACAAGTTTCATGTAATTTTCCTTTGGCTACGTCAGTAAAGTAACCGTACTGTTTTCACCCTGTCAACAAAAAACGCGCCCGGAGGCGCGTTGGCGATACACTCAATGTAAGGGACTACTCTTCTTCTGCTTCGACGAAGTTGGCGTCTTTGACTGAAGTTGTTGCACGACGGGCTTCGCCTTTGTGCTGCACTTTATTGAGCTGCCGTTCCAGCTTGTTGATCAAATCGTTAATTGCGGTGTACATATCCTCGTGTTTTGCGCTGGCGACCAGATGTCCGTTCGGTGTATTGATGGTGGCATCAGCAATGAAACCCTGCGGCTCCTTAGACAGAATGATATGTGGATTAATCAGATGAGTTTGCCATTTTTCGAGTTTGGCGAGACGGTCTGCGACATGCTGGCGAATTGCCGGAGTAATTTCCATTTGTTTACTGGTAATGTTCATTGTCATAAATTTTACCTCTTGTCTTTCCCGTCTTGGTGATTCCAGCATACCGTTCCTAATGTCAAAATGTGTGATGTTAATCACATTTTTTTGTCGCTTTTTGTCAAGAAAACCTTTTTGTGAGGCACCGCAGGAACAAGCGATTTTTTACTTGAGGAATACCTGAAAGCAAGCCATATTTGATGAGATGCGTTGCAGCTAAACCGCTTCAGTTGTGGCGTTTACGGATAAAAAAACGGCAGCCTTTGGGCTGCCGTTTGCATTCTGAGATAAATCAGGTATTGCTGCTGTTGGCGGCAATGATTTTCGCTACTTTTTCTGCCTGCGCATTCATCTGCATCTGGCGATAAGCATTTTCCATTAACGGCAGGGCATTGCGTGTTGCCTGGGTATCCGGGAAGTCGCGCAGCATGCCTTCCACACGGTTTACCACGGCAACCCATGCACCGCGGGCAGTGTAGTATTCCACAACGGAATATTCATACTTCGCCAGACGGTCTTTCAGGAATACCAGACGTTTGGTGGCGTCAGTGGTGTACTGGCTGTTCGGATAGCCACGTACCAGTTTGGAAAAGTCATTAAACGCAGCTCGGGCATGTTGCGGATCGCGATCGCTGCGATCAACACCAAAGAATCCTTGCAGTGCGCTATCATCCAACGCCATATTGGTCAGGCCACGCATATACATGACATAATCAATGTTAGGGTGTGTCGGGTTAAGACGAATAAAACGATCGATGGCAGCCTGAGCAAGTGGCAGATCGGCGTTTTTGTAGTAGGCGTAGATGAGATCTAATTGCACCTGCTGAGAATACGGTCCAAATGGATAACGGTTATCCAACGCTTCTAATTGCGTTATTGCCTGTTTCCAGTTACCGTCCTGCAGCTTTTGCTGAGCAGTCGCGTAGATTTCATTTGGCGGATTATCGGGCACCTCTTCCTTTGAACCAGAGCAACCCGCCAAAAACAGGCTCAACGTGGCTGCTGCCACCAGATATTTCATGCGCGTCATGACGTTTTGACTTTCCTCAAAATGTTTTACGGGAGATTCTCTGTTCCTGCTCCCGGTTAAGACCAGCTACAATAGCACACTATATTAAACGGCAAAGCCGTAAAACCCAACGTTAAACGAAGAAGCAGTTTATGGCACAACGAGTAGAACTCACCGCAACAGTCTCCGAAAATCAGCTCGGTCAACGCTTAGATCAGGCTTTGGCCGAATTGTTCCCTGATTATTCGCGATCGCGCATAAAAGAATGGATCCTTGACCAGCGCGTACTGGTAAATGGCAATCTTTGCGATAAACCGAAAGAAAAAGTGTTGGGTGGAGAGCGCGTCTCCATCACTGCAGAAATTGATGAAGAGGTTCGTTTTGAACCTCAGGATATCCCACTGGATATCGTTTATGAAGATGACGATATTCTTGTCATCAACAAACCCCGTGACCTCGTAGTGCATCCGGGTGCCGGTAATCCTGATGGCACGGTATTGAATGCATTACTGCATTACTACCCGCCAATCGCGGATGTTCCACGTGCTGGTATCGTGCACCGTCTGGATAAAGACACGACCGGATTAATGGTGGTGGCAAAAACCGTTCCGGCGCAAACGCGTCTGGTGGAGTCGCTGCAGCTGCGTGAAATTACCCGTGAGTACGAAGCCGTGGCGATTGGTCATATGACGGCAGGCGGAACCGTTGAGGAACCGATTAGCCGCCACCCGACCAAGCGTACGCACATGGCGGTACACCCGATGGGGAAACCGGCGGTGACGCACTATCGCATAATGGAACACTTCCGTGTGCACACGCGTCTGCGGCTGCGTCTGGAAACCGGACGTACGCACCAGATCCGCGTGCACATGGCGCATATCACCCATCCGCTGGTGGGCGATCAGGTCTACGGCGGTCGTCCGCGTCCACCGAAAGGCGCTTCTGACGAATTTATCTCCGTTCTGCGTAAGTTCGATCGTCAGGCGCTGCACGCGACTATGCTGCGTTTATATCACCCAATTTCAGGTATCGAAATGGAATGGCATGCACCGATTCCACAAGATATGGTGCAATTGATTGAAGTGATGCGCGCTGATTTCGAAGAACATAAGGATGATATTGCCTGGCTATGAGTAAGCTAATTGTCCCGCAGTGGCCGATACCGCAAGGTGTTGTGGCGTGTAGTTCTACCCGTATTGGCGGTGTTAGCATGCCGCCTTATGATTCGCTGAATCTGGGCGCCCATTGCGGCGACAACCCGGAGCATGTTGAAGAGAACCGCAAGCGGCTGTTTGCTGCGGGCAATCTGCCGTCAAAGCCAGTCTGGCTGGAGCAGGTCCACGGTAAGGATGTCCTGAAACTGACCGGCGAGCCTTACGCCTCCAAACGTGCGGATGCTTCTTACAGCAATACGCCGGGCACCGTGTGTGCAGTGATGACGGCCGACTGTCTGCCGGTGCTGTTTTGCAATCGCGCTGGAACGGAAGTCGCGGCGGCACATGCGGGTTGGCGCGGATTATGCGTCGGCGTGCTGGAAGAGACGGTGGCGTGTTTTGCCGACAAACCTGAAAACATTATTGCCTGGCTAGGCCCGGCGATTGGCCCGAACGCGTTTGAAGTGGGAGCAGAAGTTCGCGCAGCGTTCATGGCGAAAGATCCGCAAGCGGACCTCGCATTTGTACCGCATGGTGATAAATATCTGGCGAATATTTACCAGCTTGCGCGTCAGCGTCTGGCAAATATCGGAGTAGAGAACATCTACGGTGGCGACCGTTGCACCTTCAGCGAAAGTGAGACGTTCTTCTCTTATCGTCGCGACAATACCACGGGTCGTATGGCAAGTTTTATTTGGCTGATATAACCTAAAGAATCAAGACGATCCGGTACGTGTAATTTTCTTTTCACATAATTCAGGTCATTCACCTTGAATAATTGAGGGATGACCTCATTTAATCTCCAGTAGCAATTTTGACCTGTTATGGGAGGAGTTATGCGTCTGGATCGTCTTACTAATAAATTCCAGCTTGCTCTTGCCGATGCCCAGTCACTCGCATTGGGGCACGACAATCAATTCATCGAACCACTTCATCTAATGAGCGCCTTGCTGAATCAGGAAGGGGGATCGGTACGTCCTTTATTAACGTCTGCTGGCATTAATGCTGGCCAGTTACGTACAGCCATTGACCAGGCGTTGAGCCGGTTGCCGCAGGTAGAAGGTACCGGCGGTGATGTGCAGCCTTCTCAGGATCTGGTGCGTGTACTGAATCTTTGCGACAAGCTGGCGCAAAAACGTGGGGACAACTTTATTTCGTCAGAACTGTTCGTACTGGCGGCGCTTGAGTCACGCGGTACGCTGACCGATTTACTAAAATCAGCAGGTGCGACGACCGCGAATATCACTCAGGCAATTGAACAAATGCGTGGAGGTGAAAGCGTGAATGACCAGGGGGCTGAAGACCAACGTCAGGCCTTGAAAAAATATACCGTCGACCTGACCGAACGTGCCGAGCAGGGCAAACTCGATCCGGTCATCGGCCGTGATGAAGAAATTCGCCGTACTATTCAGGTACTGCAGCGGCGTACTAAAAATAACCCGGTGTTAATCGGCGAACCAGGCGTCGGTAAAACAGCTATCGTTGAAGGGCTGGCCCAACGAATTATCAATGGTGAAGTGCCGGAAGGCTTAAAAGGTCGCCGTGTGCTGGCGCTGGATATGGGCGCGCTGGTGGCTGGGGCCAAATATCGTGGTGAGTTTGAAGAACGCTTAAAAGGCGTGCTGAACGATCTCTCGAAACAGGAAGGCAATGTCATCCTGTTTATTGATGAGCTGCATACTATGGTTGGGGCGGGTAAAGCCGATGGCGCAATGGACGCCGGGAACATGCTGAAACCTGCGCTGGCACGCGGGGAACTGCACTGTGTAGGCGCAACAACGCTTGATGAATATCGCCAGTACATCGAAAAAGATGCGGCGCTGGAACGTCGTTTCCAGAAAGTATTTGTAGCCGAACCTTCAGTAGAAGACACCATCGCGATTCTGCGTGGCCTGAAAGAACGTTATGAGCTGCACCACCATGTGCAGATCACTGACCCGGCGATTGTTGCGGCAGCTACGCTGTCTCACCGCTATATTGCCGATCGTCAGTTGCCGGACAAAGCTATCGACCTTATCGATGAGGCGGCATCCAGCATTCGTATGCAGATTGACTCCAAGCCGGAGGAACTCGACAGACTCGACCGCCGTATTATCCAGCTCAAACTGGAACAGCAGGCATTAATGAAAGAGTCTGATGAGGCGAGTAAAAAACGTCTCGATATGCTCAACGAAGAGCTGGACGATAAAGAGCGCCAGTATTCTGAATTAGAAGAAGAGTGGAAAGCTGAAAAAGCATCCCTTTCGGGAACGCAAACTATCAAGGCTGAGCTGGAGCAGGCGAAAATCGCCATCGAACAGGCGCGTCGTGTCGGCGACCTGGCGCGGATGTCTGAACTGCAGTACGGCAAAATTCCTGAACTGGAAAAACAGCTGGAAGCAGCCACCCAGTCTGAAGGCAAAACCATGCGTCTGCTGCGTAATAAAGTCACGGATGCAGAAATTGCAGAAGTGCTGGCGCGCTGGACCGGGATCCCGGTTGCTCGCATGCTGGAAGGCGAACGGGAAAAACTGTTGCGTATGGAGCAGCAGTTGCACAGCCGCGTGATTGGCCAGAACGAAGCGGTGGAAGCCGTTTCTAACGCTATCCGTCGTAGCCGTGCTGGCTTGTCCGATCCAAATCGCCCGATTGGTTCATTCTTGTTCCTCGGCCCAACCGGTGTCGGTAAAACTGAACTGTGCAAAGCGCTGGCAAACTTTATGTTCGACAGTGATGATGCCATGGTGCGTATCGATATGTCCGAGTTTATGGAGAAACACTCGGTGTCTCGTCTGGTCGGGGCGCCTCCGGGATATGTCGGCTATGAAGAAGGTGGATATCTGACAGAAGCGGTACGTCGTCGTCCTTACTCTGTCATCCTGCTGGATGAAGTGGAGAAAGCGCACCCGGATGTGTTCAATATTCTGTTGCAGGTGCTTGACGATGGTCGTCTGACTGACGGGCAGGGGAGAACGGTCGACTTCCGTAATACGGTTGTCATCATGACCTCGAACCTGGGGTCCGATCTGATTCAGGAACGCTTCGGCGAGCTGGACTACGGCCACATGAAGGATATGGTCCTGGGCGTCGTGAGCCATAATTTCCGCCCGGAATTCATCAACCGTATAGATGAAGTTGTTGTATTCCATCCGTTGGGTGAGCAGCACATTGCTTCTATTGCACAGATCCAACTGCAACGTCTGTACAAACGTCTGGAAGAGCGTGGCTATGAAATCCATATCTCTGACGAGGCGCTTAAACTGCTGAGTGCGAATGGTTACGATCCGGTGTATGGCGCACGTCCACTCAAACGTGCTATCCAGCAACAGATCGAAAACCCGCTGGCGCAGCAAATTCTGTCTGGTGAGCTGATTCCTGGCAAAACGATTCGGCTGGAAGTGAATGACGATCGCATTGTGGCAGTGCAGTAAGTCACAAAACGACAATAAACGAGCCCTGCGGGGCTCGTTTTTGTTTAAAAACAAAGCAAAAATCAATGTGATGGTTGAAAAGTAGTCGCTTGATAAGTTTTTTGTATTTTTAACTTGTCAGCCTGAAATAACTCCCTATAATGCGCCTCCACTGACACGGAACAACGGATTACAAACCGCCGGGTCAGCGGAGAAAAGCGAAAATAAACGCTTGACTCTCCAGCGGGATGGCGTAATATGCACACCCCGCGCCGCTGAGAAAAAGCGAAGCGGCACTGCTCTTTAACAATTTATCAGACAATCTGTGTGGGCACTCGAAGATACGGATTCTTAACGTCGCAAGACGAAAAATGAATACCAAGTCTCTGAGTGAACACGTAATTCATTACGAAGTTTAATTCACGAGCATCAAACTTAAATTGAAGAGTTTGATCATGGCTCAGATTGAACGCTGGCGGCAGGCCTAACACATGCAAGTCGAACGGTAGCACAGAGGAGCTTGCTCCTTGGGTGACGAGTGGCGGACGGGTGAGTAATGTCTGGGAAACTGCCCGATGGAGGGGGATAACTACTGGAAACGGTAGCTAATACCGCATAACGTCGCAAGACCAAAGAGGGGGACCTTCGGGCCTCTTGCCATCGGATGTGCCCAGATGGGATTAGCTAGTAGGTGGGGTAACGGCTCACCTAGGCGACGATCCCTAGCTGGTCTGAGAGGATGACCAGCCACACTGGAACTGAGACACGGTCCAGACTCCTACGGGAGGCAGCAGTGGGGAATATTGCACAATGGGCGCAAGCCTGATGCAGCCATGCCGCGTGTATGAAGAAGGCCTTCGGGTTGTAAAGTACTTTCAGCGAGGAGGAAGGTGTTGTGGTTAATAACCACAGCAATTGACGTTACTCGCAGAAGAAGCACCGGCTAACTCCGTGCCAGCAGCCGCGGTAATACGGAGGGTGCAAGCGTTAATCGGAATTACTGGGCGTAAAGCGCACGCAGGCGGTCTGTCAAGTCGGATGTGAAATCCCCGGGCTCAACCTGGGAACTGCATCCGAAACTGGCAGGCTAGAGTCTTGTAGAGGGGGGTAGAATTCCAGGTGTAGCGGTGAAATGCGTAGAGATCTGGAGGAATACCGGTGGCGAAGGCGGCCCCCTGGACAAAGACTGACGCTCAGGTGCGAAAGCGTGGGGAGCAAACAGGATTAGATACCCTGGTAGTCCACGCCGTAAACGATGTCGACTTGGAGGTTGTGCCCTTGAGGCGTGGCTTCCGGAGCTAACGCGTTAAGTCGACCGCCTGGGGAGTACGGCCGCAAGGTTAAAACTCAAATGAATTGACGGGGGCCCGCACAAGCGGTGGAGCATGTGGTTTAATTCGATGCAACGCGAAGAACCTTACCTACTCTTGACATCCAGAGAAGTTTGCAGAGATGCGAACGTGCCTTCGGGAACTCTGAGACAGGTGCTGCATGGCTGTCGTCAGCTCGTGTTGTGAAATGTTGGGTTAAGTCCCGCAACGAGCGCAACCCTTATCCTTTGTTGCCAGCGGTCCGGCCGGGAACTCAAAGGAGACTGCCAGTGATAAACTGGAGGAAGGTGGGGATGACGTCAAGTCATCATGGCCCTTACGAGTAGGGCTACACACGTGCTACAATGGCATATACAAAGAGAAGCGACCTCGCGAGAGCAAGCGGACCTCATAAAGTATGTCGTAGTCCGGATTGGAGTCTGCAACTCGACTCCATGAAGTCGGAATCGCTAGTAATCGTGGATCAGAATGCCACGGTGAATACGTTCCCGGGCCTTGTACACACCGCCCGTCACACCATGGGAGTGGGTTGCAAAAGAAGTAGGTAGCTTAACCTTCGGGAGGGCGCTTACCACTTTGTGATTCATGACTGGGGTGAAGTCGTAACAAGGTAACCGTAGGGGAACCTGCGGTTGGATCACCTCCTTACCTTAAAGAAACGTTCTTTGTAGTGCTCACACAGATTGTCTGATGAAAAGTAAATAGCAAGGCGTCTTGCGATTGAGACTTCAGTGTCCCCTTCGTCTAGAGGCCCAGGACACCGCCCTTTCACGGCGGTAACAGGGGTTCGAATCCCCTAGGGGACGCCACTTGCTGGTATGTGTGAGTGAAAGTCGCCGACCGAAGTATCTCAAAACAGACTTTCGAGTCTCGTTTGAGATATTTGCTCTTTAAAAATCTGGATCAAGCTGAAAATTGAAACGACACACTGTTTCATTTCTCCGTAAACAAGAAATGAAAAGCGGTGTGTCCGAGTCTCTCAAATTTTCGCAACACTGAAGTGTTTTACGAAACATCTTCGGGTTGTGAGGTTAAGCGACTAAGCGTACACGGTGGATGCCCTGGCAGTCAGAGGCGATGAAGGACGTGCTAATCTGCGATAAGCGTCGGTAAGGTGATATGAACCGTTATAACCGGCGATTTCCGAATGGGGAAACCCAGTGTGATTCGTCACACTATCATTACGTGAATACATAGCGTAATGAAGCGAACCGGGGGAACTGAAACATCTAAGTACCCCGAGGAAAAGAAATCAACCGAGATTCCCCCAGTAGCGGCGAGCGAACGGGGAGCAGCCCAGAGTCTGAATCAGCATGTGTGGTAGTGGAACGGTCTGGAAAGTCCGGCGATACAGGGTGACAGCCCCGTACACAAAAGTGCATGTGTTGTGAACTCGAAGAGTAGGGCGGGACACGTGGTATCCTGTCTGAATATGGGGGGACCATCCTCCAAGGCTAAATACTCCTGACTGACCGATAGTGAACCAGTACCGTGAGGGAAAGGCGAAAAGAACCCCGGCGAGGGGAGTGAAAAAGAACCTGAAACCGTGTACGTACAAGCAGTGGGAGCCTCTTTATGGGGTGACTGCGTACCTTTTGTATAATGGGTCAGCGACTTATATTCTGTAGCAAGGTTAACCGAATAGGGGAGCCGAAGGGAAACCGAGTCTTAACTGGGCGTTAAGTTGCAGGGTATAGACCCGAAACCCGGTGATCTAGCCATGGGCAGGTTGAAGGTTGGGTAACACTAACTGGAGGACCGAACCGACTAATGTTGAAAAATTAGCGGATGACTTGTGGCTGGGGGTGAAAGGCCAATCAAACCGGGAGATAGCTGGTTCTCCCCGAAAGCTATTTAGGTAGCGCCTCGTGAACTCATCTTCGGGGGTAGAGCACTGTTTCGGCTAGGGGGTCATCCCGACTTACCAACCCGATGCAAACTGCGAATACCGAAGAATGTTATCACGGGAGACACACGGCGGGTGCTAACGTCCGTCGTGAAGAGGGAAACAACCCAGACCGCCAGCTAAGGTCCCAAAGTCATGGTTAAGTGGGAAACGATGTGGGAAGGCACAGACAGCCAGGATGTTGGCTTAGAAGCAGCCATCATTTAAAGAAAGCGTAATAGCTCACTGGTCGAGTCGGCCTGCGCGGAAGATGTAACGGGGCTAAACCATGCACCGAAGCTGCGGCAGCGACACTATGTGTTGTTGGGTAGGGGAGCGTTCTGTAAGCCGTTGAAGGTGTGCTGTGAGGCATGCTGGAGGTATCAGAAGTGCGAATGCTGACATAAGTAACGATAATGCGGGTGAAAAACCCGCACGCCGGAAGACCAAGGGTTCCTGTCCAACGTTAATCGGGGCAGGGTGAGTCGACCCCTAAGGCGAGGCCGAAAGGCGTAGTCGATGGGAAACAGGTTAATATTCCTGTACTTGGTGTTACTGCGAAGGGGGGACGGAGAAGGCTATGTTAGCCGGGCGACGGTTGTCCCGGTTTAAGCATGTAGGCGGAGATTCCAGGTAAATCCGGAGTCTTGTTAACGCTGAGGTGTGATGACGAGGCACTACGGTGCTGAAGTAACAAATGCCCTGCTTCCAGGAAAAGCCTCTAAGCATCAGGTAACACAAAATCGTACCCCAAACCGACACAGGTGGTCAGGTAGAGAATACCAAGGCGCTTGAGAGAACTCGGGTGAAGGAACTAGGCAAAATGGTGCCGTAACTTCGGGAGAAGGCACGCTGATATGTAGGTGAAGTGATTTACTCATGGAGCTGAAATCAGTCGAAGATACCAGCTGGCTGCAACTGTTTATTAAAAACACAGCACTGTGCAAACACGAAAGTGGACGTATACGGTGTGACGCCTGCCCGGTGCCGGAAGGTTAATTGATGGGGTTATCCGTAAGGAGAAGCTCTTGATCGAAGCCCCGGTAAACGGCGGCCGTAACTATAACGGTCCTAAGGTAGCGAAATTCCTTGTCGGGTAAGTTCCGACCTGCACGAATGGCGTAATGATGGCCAGGCTGTCTCCACCCGAGACTCAGTGAAATTGAACTCGCTGTGAAGATGCAGTGTACCCGCGGCAAGACGGAAAGACCCCGTGAACCTTTACTATAGCTTGACACTGAACACTGGTCCTTGATGTGTAGGATAGGTGGGAGGCTTTGAAGTGTGGACGCCAGTCTGCATGGAGCCAACCTTGAAATACCACCCTTTAATGGCTGGTGTTCTAACGTAGACCCGTGATCCGGGTTGCGGACAGTGTCTGGTGGGTAGTTTGACTGGGGCGGTCTCCTCCTAAAGAGTAACGGAGGAGCACGAAGGTTAGCTAATCCTGGTCGGACATCAGGAGGTTAGTGCAAAGGCATAAGCTAGCTTGACTGCGAGAGTGACGGCTCGAGCAGGTGCGAAAGCAGGTCTTAGTGATCCGGTGGTTCTGAATGGAAGGGCCATCGCTCAACGGATAAAAGGTACTCCGGGGATAACAGGCTGATACCGCCCAAGAGTTCATATCGACGGCGGTGTTTGGCACCTCGATGTCGGCTCATCACATCCTGGGGCTGAAGTAGGTCCCAAGGGTATGGCTGTTCGCCATTTAAAGTGGTACGCGAGCTGGGTTTAGAACGTCGTGAGACAGTTCGGTCCCTATCTGCCGTGGGCGCTGGAGAATTGAGGGGGGCTGCTCCTAGTACGAGAGGACCGGAGTGGACGCATCACTGGTGTTCGGGTTGTCATGCCAATGGCATTGCCCGGTAGCTAAATGCGGAAGAGATAAGTGCTGAAAGCATCTAAGCACGAAACTTGCCCCGAGATGAGTTCTCCCTGACCCTTTAAGGGTCCTGAAGGAACGTTGAAGACGACGACGTTGATAGGTCGGGTGTGTAAGCGTAGCGATACGTTGAGCTAACCGATACTAATGAACCGTGAGGCTTAACCTTACAACGCCGAAGGTGTTTTGGCGGATGAGACATCGAAATTCAGCTTGATTACAGATTACATCGACATGCGAAAAGCGTGTTGATAAACAGAATTTGCCTGGCGGCTGTAGCGCGGTGGTCCCACCTGACCCCATGCCGAACTCAGAAGTGAAACGCCGTAGCGCCGATGGTAGTGTGGGGTCTCCCCATGCGAGAGTAGGGAACTGCCAGGCATTAAATAAGTGAAAAAGCCCATCCTGCCGGATGGGCTTTTTTGCGTCTGCAGAGAATGAAACTGCCGGATGCAGCGTACCATTTTATCCAGCCCATAAAAGCCCACTCTATTTCAAACCGATTTTTCTCTTTCTCGAACATATCTGAATCCTTTCTCTGCTAATGAAAACCGTGATCTTTCTCTCATAATAAATTATAACAATTATATAACATTTATTTCACCAAAAAAGACACAACCACCATTGATAAATTAATGCAATCGTTGGCAGGGGTACAATTCTAATGGCTGATAGCAGTGTAACTGAGAACGGGGCGCTGGCAGACGGCGATACTCGGCGTCGTATATGGGCGATTGTCGGAGCATCATCAGGGAATCTGGTCGAATGGTTTGATTTCTATATCTATTCTTTCTGCTCTCTCTATTTTGCTCATATCTTTTTTCCATCAGGACACACCACCACGCAACTCTTACAAACAGCCGGAGTTTTTGCTGCAGGCTTTCTGATGCGACCGATTGGCGGCTGGCTGTTTGGTCGCATCGCGGATAAGCACGGGCGTAAAAAGTCGATGCTGCTGTCAGTTTGTATGATGTGTATGGGATCGCTGGTGATCGCTTGTCTTCCGGGATATGAAACCATCGGTACCTGGGCTCCTGCTCTATTGCTGCTGGCTAGGTTATTTCAGGGGCTGTCTGTCGGTGGTGAATACGGGACCAGCGCTACCTATATGAGTGAAGTAGCCGTTGAAGGGAAGAAAGGTTTTTATGCTTCCTTCCAGTACGTGACGTTAATCGGCGGGCAGTTACTGGCACTGCTGGTTGTGGTCATATTACAGCAAACGTTAGAAGACTCAGCGCTAAGATCGTGGGGTTGGCGTATTCCATTTGCGTTGGGCGCCGTACTGGCTATTGTTGCGTTATGGCTGCGTCGACAGTTGGATGAAACCTCGAAACAGGACGTTCGCGCGCTGAAAGAAGCTGGTTCTCTGAAAGGTCTGTGGCGTAATCGCAAAGCCTTCATCATGGTGCTTGGCTTTACCGCTGCTGGCTCGCTGTGTTTTTACACGTTCACAACCTACATGCAGAAGTACCTGGTTAACACCGCCGGTATGCATGCCAACGTAGCCAGTGGGATTATGACGGCGGCACTGTGTGTGTTTATGCTGGTGCAACCGTTGTTCGGTGCCTTGTCAGATAAAATTGGCCGACGTACTTCAATGCTGTGTTTTGGCGCGTTGGCCGCGATTTTCACCGTCCCCATTCTGACAGCGTTGCAAAGCGTGACGTCCCCGTATATGGCGTTTGCTCTGGTGATGTGTGCCTTGCTGATTGTGAGTTTCTATACGTCAATCAGCGGTATTCTGAAGGCCGAGATGTTCCCGGCACAGGTGCGCGCTCTGGGGGTTGGATTATCTTATGCGGTGGCCAATGCTCTGTTTGGTGGCTCAGCCGAATATGTTGCGTTATCCCTGAAGTCTGTCGGTATGGAAACAACATTCTTCTGGTACGTTACAGCACTGGCAATAGTCGCATTTTTGGTATCGCTGATGCTGCATGGGAAGGGGAAAGGTCTGCGCCTCTAGTGATGTGCCAGTTGCCAGACCGCATAACCGGTAGACGCACCTGCAACATCCCAGGCGAAGTCTTTCCAGCTCCAGCCGCTCCCAGCGGGACGGCTGTCCCATAGCTCTTTTGACGCGCCCAGGCTGACTGAGAACATCAGGCCGATAGCCGCGCTGCGATCGCGGCTGTTGCCCTGATGTTGAGCATATTCGTTTCCAACTGCGGAGAGCATAGCGGAGGCGATAAAGTGTTGAGCCTTGTCTTGTCCGCTCCAGCGGTCGTTTGCCATGTGGCTGCAGCCAGAAATAGCCAGGATACTGAAAAGAATAAACAAGCGCACCGTTGCCTCCATAGGAAAAACCCCGTCACTGGACGGGGTCTTGGTTACAGAATACGGCTAATTAATCTGTCGATACGGATACGGCGTAGTCGACGGATGAGCTTACGCACTTTGACTGGATAGTCGGCAATGCTTTGCAGGTCGCGATAGTGCTTAACGACGGTAGTATGCGTGCGAATAAGCTCCAGCTCTTTATCGCGCTGGGGAGTCAGCTCTTGCTTCGGATCGTGGATAAGGATGGCGTTTTCCAGATCCAGACGCCAGGCGCGAGGGTTAAGGTTGTTGCCGGTGAGCAGCATCCATTTATCATCAACCCACATGCCTTTCAGATGATAGGTGTTGTCATCATCTTTCCATAAGCGCACGACCAGTTGGTCGGTATTCACATAATATTGCAGTCTGCTCAGGAAACGGCGCAGGTTAATTTCATACAGGTAGGGCAGCGCGCCGATGATTTTAAATGGCTCATCTTCTGGAATGAAAAAGTCGTTGGCGGTTTTATCACCGACAATGATCTCGACCTTTTTGCCTTCACGCAGCAGCTGAATGATATTGCGCACCAGTATAGCGGGCAGGTTGAAATAAGGGGTACAGATTGTGAGCTTGTGCTCCGCGCAGGGCATAAGGTGGAAAATGGTCTTATTTAACAGACTGGATTTTCCAAGGCCTACCAGAGGCGTTACCGAGAGCTGTTCATTATCCGCATCACCCTGAAAATGGAATGACGCATCGCGCAGTTCCTGACGGTACAGGCGGATGTCGTTTTTAATTTCCGGGCTTTTAGGGCGATTAATATCATCAAGGCGATTAACG
This sequence comes from Citrobacter sp. RHBSTW-00017, assembly GCF_013797615.1. Lineage (NCBI taxonomy): Bacteria > Pseudomonadati > Pseudomonadota > Gammaproteobacteria > Enterobacterales > Enterobacteriaceae > Citrobacter > Citrobacter sp. RHBSTW-00017. Next base: position 1,379,026 of record NZ_CP056899.1, read on the forward strand.
CCGCGACCGTTCATCAGGTTCTGCGTGACCCAATCGAACATGATATCGGCCATTTGCGCGTTGCGAATCAACTGATAACGGTCATAGCGATATTTATCATGCTGATGCAGATAAACATCATTCAGGCTGGCCCCGCTATACAGGACGCTGTCATCGATGATAAAGCCTTTAAAATGCAGGACGCCAAGCGCTTCTCGGGTGTTAATCGGAACACCGTAGACAGGAATATCAATACCTGGGTTTTCTTGTGCCATTCGGCAATACCAGTCAGCGTTGGTATTCGATGCCGCAGCACCAATACGTCCGCGCTGGGCTCGGTGCCAGTCGACAAGCACCCGGACATCCAGTTCAGGACGCTGCCGTTTTGCCGCATAGAGCGCGTCGAGTATGCCTTTGCCACCGTCATCCTGTTCCAGGTACAGCGCAATAATGCAGATCCGTCGCGTCGCGCTGGCTATTTTTTCCAGCAGAGTCTCCCTGAAATTAGCGGGAGCATAAAAGAAATCTACATCATCAACTGACTGAGAAATCTTGGGTAGTTGGGCAAGGTGTTGTTGATGTTTATTACGCTTAAATTTTGACAACATCACAGTGCATTTCTTCTCTGTTCATTGAAGGGTCCTCTGTGCTATGCAGACGACATAAGCGGGTAATGATACCACCAGTACCTATTAATGTGGTCAACATTTCCAGTACCTTACTCACGATTCCTCAAATTGGGCCAGATTAAGCGTTAGCCCAACAATTCCCTCTTCGAGTTGGACGTCAACAGCGAACCCGAGTTTCCGGGCCAGGGCGACCATCCCACGATTGTTTGGCATCGTAATACCATTCAAACGTCTAAGTCCGTGATCTCGGGTATATGCAATTAATTTTTCCATCAACCGGCGACCCAGTCCAAGCCCTTTGAGATCTGAACGAACCAGCACGGCGAACTCGGCGTCAATGTTATCAGGATCCGAGATTGCTCGCGTTACGCCGAGGATCTCTTGCTGATTGTTTTTACAGCGTACCGCAACAAAGGCCATTTCCCGATCGTAGTCGATCTGCGTCATATTGGCTAAATCTTCGTGGGTAAATTCGTTGATCTCACTGAAATAGCGATAATAAAGATCTTCTTTTGTTACCTGAGAAATGAACTGCTGCAGATGAGGTTCATCCTCGGGCAAAATAGGGCGGAACAAGCAACGCTCGCCGTTCTTCAACTCCACCCATTCTTCAAGCTGATGGGGGTAGGGACGTATAGCCAGTCTGCTTTCGTTATCGCCCGTGAAAAGGGCAATGTCCAGCGTGACATCCAGCGCGGTAAATTCACCGGCGGAGGCCAACAGCGGATGAATATCCAGACGCTGAATTTCCGGGCAATCGACGATCAGATTGGAGACCTGCACCAGAAGCTGACTTAACCCGGCGATATCCAATGGGCGTAATGCGCTGCGAGCGCGGATCTTTTTATTTTTGATCCCCTGGATCACCAGATAACGCGCCAGATTCATGTTCAATGGCGGCAACGCCACCACGGCCTGCTCTTCTGGTCGCCACTCAACTCCGCCTTCACCAAGCATAATCAACGGGCCAAATACCGGGTCATGTTCAACGACGACGCGCAGCTCCTGAGCGCCAGCGCGATTCGCCATACTTTGTACTAATAAACCGTGAATGCGCGCCTGCGGCCAGGCCATTTTTACCCGATCAAAAATCGCATTGGCTGCCTGCTGCACCTCTGTTGCTGTCCGCAGGTAGAGCATTACCCCCTGAACTTCTGATTTATGCGGGATATCAGGAGAACGCAGCTTTAGCGCCACCGGGTAACCGATTTGCTCCGCGATGTGTACGGCTTCAGCGCTGTCGCTGGCGATCCACGTCGGCAGCGTGTGTAAGCCATAGGCTTGTAAAATCGGCTGCACTTCATGGGTATCCAGCGACGTTGCTCCTTCAGCAATCGCCTGCTGTAACAGATTATGCGCCTCGGCGGTGTTGGTGGTCAGGTAGTCGGGCAGCGCAGGGGTTTCCCGCAGTTGCTTCTGGTTACGCCGGTACTCCACCATATGCATAAACGCGGTGATGGTGCCTTCTGGCGTGCGGTAGGTAGGTAATCCGGCTTCGCTAAACAGTCTACGGGCTTCCTGGGAGGAAAACTCTCCGCACCAGTTGGTCAGCAACGAGACGAACTTACCGCGGGGATGACGTTTTACCGCCTCGATTAACGCTTGCGCGCTTTCTGTTCCCGGGGCGGCTGCGCTGGGTGAGTGAATCACCATCAGTGCGTCGAAATCCTGGCTGGCGAGCAAGATATCCAGCGTCTTAACGTAGTGTTCGCTGCTGGCGTCATCACGCAGATCCAGCGGGTTGGCGATATCAATATGTTCAGGTAACGCATCGCGTAATTTCTGGCAGGTATCTTCACTCAGTGTCGCCAACTTGCCATTTTTTGACCACAGCTCATCTAATGCCAGTGCGGCAGGCGCGGCCCCATTACTGATGATCATCAGCCTGTCGCCGCGCAGTGGACGCATGTGGCTCAGGGTTTCTACCGCAGAGAAGAGCTCGTGAGTGTCTTGTACGCGTAATAAACCGGCGCGCTGGATAGCTGCGTCCCACGCAGGGTCCATCCCTGCACTGGTATGCAGTAAACGCTGTGCAGCCGGACTGCGACCACTCTTAATCACCAGAATGGGTTTATTGCGCGAGGCGCTACGGGCGGCGGAGACAAAGCGCCGGGCATCACTTAAATGTTCGAGATACAGTAATATCGCGCTGGTTTTACTGTCGCGCGCCAGGTAATCCAGCAGTTCATCAACGTCGATATCAAGGCTGTCGCCCAGCGCGATAAACCAGGAAAAACCCATGTCGCGCTGCTGCGCCCAGTCCAGAATGGTGTTGGAAATCGCCGCTGACTGGGAAATAAATGCCAACTTACCGCGCTTGATGGGGACGGGGGAAAAGCTGGCGTTAAGCCCCTGCCAGGGCGCGAGAAGTCCCAGGCTGTTTGGGCCGAGGAGACGTATGTTGTAGCGTGCGGCGCAGGCCAACAATTCCAGGTGCTGCGATGCGGGAGCTGAAAGAATAATGCAGGTTTTACAGCCTTTCTCGCCAAGCGCTTCGAGTAATGCCAGGTTGCGGCTGGCATTGGTGCACAACACGGCAAGGTCTGGGCTAAAAGGCAGGCTGTTGATATTGGGCCAGGCCAGGACGCCCAACACCGCTTTCCATGCTGGCGTCACTGGTAAAACAGGTCCATTGAAACCGCCGGCAAGCAGGTTACGCATCATCAGGTAACCTGCGCGATTAGGCTTCATTGACGCCCCAATCACCGCAATGGATTTCGGTCGCAGTAGTGCTTCCAGACCACGCTGACTCATATCGGCTTCCTTAATGACACCAGTGACCGAATGATTTTAAACGCTTTCTGGCGAGTCTGCTGTGACGCTTCCCTGATGTTGAGTTTTTCCTGCCAGGTAGCGGGTTTTAAAGCGAGTGAAATGTTCGCTCAACCCCTCCGCGGCTTGCGTATCGCCCGCCAGATCCAACAACGCGATGGCCACTTCGGCAGTACAGTATTGCCCTTCGGCGTGAATGCCACGCAGGTGGTAAGCGGAAAGTCGCGATAAATCAACGGAGATCACCGGCAGGTTATCAAGGTACGGGCTTTTGCGGAACATTTTACGCGCTTCAGGCCAGGTACCATCAAGCATGATAAACAACGGCGGTTTACCGGCTGGTGGAGCGAAAATCACTTCACGCTCTTCGCCCGCATAGGATGCCGGGAATACAACCATCGGCTGGTAATCCGGATTTTTCACCAGTTCGAGCAGCGCCTGCGGCGGTTCGGTGCGTGACCACTGAAACGCCGTGGTATCGGGCAAAATATCGGCAATCAAACGTCCCGTGTTGCTGGGCTTCATCGGCTCGGTATCAAACATCACCAGACAAAAGCGGCTTTTGGCCTCAGACGGCACCAGCGTTGCGCACAAGCAGAGCTTCAGCGGCAACAGGCAGCGCTGACAGCGGCGAATGCGATTACCTCGGGCAAGGAAAGGGCGCGTGGCGCGCGCGAGGCGCTCAGCGCGTAACTGAAGAACAGCGTTATCGGTCATGGGAGAACACGTTGAAAAACGCTATTGTCGCAGAGGTGAAAACGGGGCACAAGATGCGCCCCGTAGAGATTATAATGATTCGTTAAGCCAGCTATCAAACGGGGCCTTAGGTACGGCGCCATTAAGCATGTCGACGATTTCACCTTTTCTGAAGATCATAATGGTCGGGATGCTGCGGATACCGAAACGGGCGCTGAGTTCTCGCTCGGCTTCTGTATTCACTTTAACAAAACGCACTTTACCGCTACGCTCTTCCGCGACATCTTCAAAAATCGGGGCGAAGTTACGGCATGGACCACACCAGGGGGCCCAAAAATCAACCACCACCGGGAGATCGTCTTTTAACAGTTTATCCAGTGTTTCACCGGTCGCATTGATCACCTCCCCATCAAACAGGTCGTGACCACAGCGTCCGCATTTAGCCGCTTCCTGGACACGATCGTCGGGGATGCGGTTGATAGCCTGGCAGCTGGTACAAACGGTATTCATAACTAACCTCTGGATGAGTGGAGTGGACTTCACGGCAGTAACGCCAGTATGTTTCTATTATGTTACATATTATCGGGGAGTCTGTTCTAAACAACAATGCGTTTTATTCAATGAGTACAATAGTCCTTAGCTTTTAAATGAAATAATGGCTAACGACGTGCACATCGGGTAATCTTCGCGCTTCGCGCAGAGCAGGTGGAGAAAAACATGAGCGACGAACTGAAGAATAAAAACGGCAAGGTCAAAGTGATGTACGTCCGCAGTGACGATGACTCGGACAAACGCACCCAAAATCCACGTACTGGTAAAGGCGGCGGTCGCCCCGGTACTTCCCGAGCCGAAGGCGGTCGTCGCCCTGCCCGTGATGACAGAAAGGGTCCGAACAGCGAACGTGGTCGTGAACGTGGTCGTGGCCGCGATGTAGAACGCGACCGTGGACGTGAAGATTCACCATGGCGTACCGTGTCCCGCGCACCGAATGATGATGCAGCAGACAAAGCCGATCACGGTGGTATCAGCGGCAAAAGCTTTATCGATCCTGAAGTATTACGTCGTCAGCGCGCGGAAGAAACCCGCGTTTACGGTGAGAATGCCTGTCAGGCTCTGTTCCAGAGTCGTCCGGACGCTATTGTTCGCGCCTGGTTTGTTCAGAGCGTAACCCCGCGCTTTAAAGAAGCATTACGCTGGATGGCGGCGAACCGCAAAGCCTACCACGTGGTTGACGAAGCCGAGCTGGCGAAAGCCTCCGGCACTGAACACCATGGCGGCGTCTGTTTCCTGATCAAAAAACGTAACGGTACCACTGTTAAGCAGTGGGTTGGTCAGGCCGGGGCGCAGGATTGCGTGCTGGCCCTGGAAGACATTGCTAACCCGCACAACCTGGGCGGCATGATGCGTAGCTGCGCGCACTTCGGTGTGAAAGGCGTAGTGGTACAGGATGCGGCGCTGTTGGAATCAGGTGCGGCTATCCGCACCGCTGAAGGCGGAGCTGAGCACGTTCAGCCGATCACCGGTGACAGTATTGTCGATGTGCTGGACGACTTCCGTAAAGCGGGTTACACGGTAGTGATGACCTCAAGCGTGAAAGGCAAGCCGCTGTTTACTACCACGTTGCCGGAAAAAATGGTGCTGGTATTAGGGCGTGAGCGTGAGGCTCTGCCAGAAGCAGCATGCTCAGCCGACGACCTGTGTGTGGCGATAGACGGTACGGGGAACGTAGAAACGCTCAACGTTTCTGTCGCGACCGGCGTGCTGCTCGCGGAGTGGTGGCGTCAGAACAAAGCCTGATAATAAAAATGCCAGCGATTCGCTGGCATTTTTTTACTCGCTTTCTGCTGGTAATACCGGCGTCCAGTCAATCGGCTTTTCACCTCGTTGTTCCAGCCACTCATTAGCCAGTACAAAATGATTGCAGCCAAAGAAACCGCGATGCGCAGAGAGCGGTGATGGGTGCGGCGCTTTCAATACATGGTGACGCTGCGCATCAATAATCGCACCTTTCTTTTGTGCGTGTGAACCCCAGAGCAGGAATACCACGCCTTCCCGATGTTGGTTAATCAGGCTGATTACTTTATCGGTAAATGTTTCCCATCCCAGACTGGCGTGCGAATGTGCCTGCCCGGCGCGGACAGTAAGCACGGTGTTGAGTAACAGCACACCCTGGCGTGCCCAGCTTTCCAGATATCCGTGCGTTGGGCGTGTGAAGCCAGGAATCGTTGCTTCCAGCTCTTTGTACATGTTCAGCAACGAGGGCGGGGTGGCAATACCGGGGCGGACAGAAAACGCGAGACCGTGTGCCTGGCCCGGACCGTGGTAAGGATCCTGCCCCAGGATGACGACTTTCACGTCACCAAGTTCGGTAAAGCGAAAAGCGTTGAATACATCTTTTTGTGGCGGATAAATTGTCATACCTGACTGACGCTCGCCCGCCACAGTATGCAGCGTGTTAACAAAATAAGGCTGCTGTTTCTCTTCTGCCAGCACATCGTGCCAGGTTAATTCGGTGGCCATCTCGCTCTCCTGCGAATTTTCAATCCCCCTAGCTTAACTGCTTCTTTCGACGTCGCAAAATTCTGTACGTTTCTCAAGGGTCTACCCCTTAAAGATAGTTGAAAATTTATGTAAAAAGTTTAGCTGCGCATGTGGCGTAAGTTGATGTAAAACAATAAAATCCACCTATCACCACTTTTCATGTGTGGTTTTTATTGATTTAAATCAAAGATTCAAGGGGGTGTGAGGGGTATATATACACTCAAGCAACAATGGTTTTACCAATTGGCCGGATGACGGCCAACCGAGATCAAATAATTTTGCCGGGGAGGCATCAAATGATTACAGGTATCCAGATTACTAAAGCTGCAAACGACGACCTGCTGAACTCTTTCTGGCTGCTGGACAGCGAAAAAGGCGAAGCACGCTGCATCGTTGCGAAAGCAGGTTTCAATGCTGATGAAGTCGTTGCTGTCAGCAAACTGGGTGAAATCGAATACCGTGAAGTACCGGTAGACGTACAGCCGGAAGTCCGTGTGGAAGGTGGTCAGCACCTGAACGTGAACGTTCTGCGCCGCGAAACTCTGGAAGATGCGGTTAAGCATCCGGAAAAATATCCGCAGTTGACCATCCGTGTTTCTGGTTATGCCGTGCGTTTCAACTCTCTGACGCCAGAACAGCAGCGCGACGTTATTGCTCGTACCTTTACTGAGAGCCTGTAAGGCTCACGGGGAATAACCCCGTCTAGCAGAGAATCTGAAAGCGGAAGATGCCAACGTATCTTCCGCTTTTTTGTGCACAAAAAATGCCGGGCTAAACGGCCCGGCATTCGGTTTACTCTTTGTCGGACTGCTGGGTAGCAGCTCCGCTCGGCTTACGGCGTTTGCCGACATTTTTGGCGTCGCGGTGACGTTTTTTCACCCGCGGTTTCTCTTTCTCTTTCGCTTTTTGCTCGGCGCGCTTCGCCAGCACTTTCTTGGATGGCTTACCGTTAGATTTCTCACTTGGCGCGCGCGTGGTTGGACGCAGTTCGTCGATGACGCGTGCTTTCAGTGGCTCGTCAATGTAGCGGCTCGCTTTGCCGAGCAGCAGATGGTCGTGGGCTTCAACCAAAGAGATCGCAGTACCTTTACGGCCTGCACGACCGGTACGGCCAATGCGGTGCAGATAGGCATCGCCACTGCGCGGCATGTCGAAGTTAAACACGTGGCTGACGTCAGGAATATCGATCCCACGAGCGGCAACGTCGGTTGCTACCAGCACGTTCACACGACCATCGGTCAGGCGTTTGATCGCTTCATTACGTTTGTTCTGCACCATCTCGCCTTCGAGATAGCAGTTATTAATGCCCGCCTGGCGCAGCCAGCCTGCCAGCTCGTGCACACGCTCGCGTTTACGTACGAAGACAATCGAGCGGGTCGCTTCCGGCTGTTTTAACAAATGGATCAGTAGGGCAGTTTTGTGCTCGATGTCATCGGCACGGTAGTAAAACTGATGAATCTTCTTGCGTTCGCGGGTAGACGGATCCGCCGAAACTTCGACCGGATCCTCCAGCAGACGCTCAGCAAAATCTTTGATCGCATCTCCTTCCAGCGTGGCGGAGAACAGCATAGTTTGCTTACGCCAGCGGGTTTCTCCAGCGATATGCTCGATGTCCTGGGCAAAGCCCATGTCCAGCATGCGGTCTGCTTCATCGAGGATTAGTGTCTCAACCGCATGGCAGTCGAAGTTTTCTTCTTTAATGTACTGCAGCAGACGACCGGTAGTGGCGACCACGATGTCCTGGTTTTCGCTAAAGACTTCCATGTGGTTCATGTAAGCCACGCCGCCGGTAATCGTGGCGATATCCAGATGCGTATTCTTCGCCAGTTCACGGGCGTGTTCGGCAACCTGCATCGCCAGTTCGCGCGTCGGTGTCAAAATCAAAATGCGCGGCGGGCCAGATTTCTTGCGCGGGAAGTCGAGCAGGTGCTGCAACGCTGGCAGCAAATATGCCGCCGTTTTACCGGTGCCTGTCGGCGCAGAACCGAGTACATCACGGCCATCGAGCGCAGGCGGAATGGCGGCAGCCTGAATGGCGGTCGGGCGAGTGAAACCTTTTTCCTGGAGGGCATCCAGAAGGCTTTCATCGAGTTCAAGTTCGGAAAAAGTCGTTACAGTCATGTTCTACCTCTGAGTGGGGCGCTGATTATAGACGTTACGGCTGCAATCTTCATCTGTTTGTATGGATATACCTTCTCAGGTATTGTTTTTATCCTATGTTATCGTTTTTTTTCCAGGAAGGTTGTTCTTCATGCCCCAGTCTACATCCGTACTTAGACGTAATGGATTTACTTTTAAGCAGTTTTTTGTGGCACACGATCGTTGTGCAATGAAAGTCGGAACGGACGGCATTTTATTGGGGGCCTGGGCCCCTGTTGCTGGCGTAAAGCGGATCCTGGATATTGGTACCGGGAGCGGCCTGTTGGCGCTGATGCTGGCCCAGCGCACAGATGAAAACGTCATCATTGACGCTGTGGAGCTTGATGTTGATGCCGCGCAGCAGGCGCAGGAGAACATCGCGCAATCCCCGTGGATGCATCGCGTGAACGTTCATACGGAAGATGTGCAGCAGTGGGTACCGCGCCAGACCGTGCGCTTTGATTTGATCATCAGCAACCCTCCCTATTATGAACAGGGAGTGGAATGTGCCACGCCGCAGCGCGAGCAGGCTCGCTACACCACCACGCTCGATCATCAAGTATTGCTGACGCTGGCGGCAGACAGCATTACGGAAGAAGGTTTTTTCTGTGTGGTGCTGCCCGAACAGATTGGTAACGCCTTTTCCCAGCAGGCACTGGGCATGGGCTGGCATCTGCGATTGCGCACGGATGTAGCAGAAACTGAGGCCCGACTACCGAATCGGGTACTGCTGGCATTCTCCCCGCAGGCCGGGGAGTGCTTTAGTGACAGGCTGGTGATCCGTGGGCCAGACCAACGTTACTCTGAAGGTTACACGGCGCTGACCCAGGCGTTTTATCTGTTCATGTGATGACTTAGCGGTGAGAGAATGGACGGGCCCGCCTCTGGAAGCTGTTCTGGATAATCCAGCGTATAGTGCAGGCCCCGACTCTCTTTACGCATCATCGCGCAGCGGACAATCAGCTCAGCAACCTGCACCAGATTGCGCAGTTCCAGCAAGTTGTTCGACACGCGGAAATGAGCGTAATACTCGTCGATTTCCTGTTGCAACATGGTGATACGGCGTAGGGCGCGCTCCAGACGTTTAGTTGTGCGCACGATACCGACGTAATCCCACATAAATAGCCGCAGCTCATGCCAGTTATGCTGAATCACAACCAGTTCATCCGGGTTTTCTACCCGGCTTTCATCCCAATCCGGGAGGGTGCTGACGCTGCGAGCATAAGGCATTCGCCTGTCGATATCTTCAGCCGCGGACCAGCCGTAAACCAGGCACTCCAGTAATGAGTTTGACGCCATCCGGTTGGCTCCATGCAGGCCGGTGTAACTCACTTCGCCGATCGCATACAGCCCGTCGACATCCGTACGGCCAAAGTCATCCACCATCACGCCGCCGCAGGTATAGTGCGCGGCAGGAACGATGGGAACCGGCTCTTTGGTCAAATCGATGCCCAGTCCCAGCAATTTTTCATAAATCATCGGGAAATGCTGACGAACAAATTCTTCCGGTTTATGGCTGATGTCGAGAAACATGCAGTCAGCGCCCAGGCGCTTCATTTCGTGGTCAATGGCGCGGGCAACAATATCGCGGGGAGCCAGTTCGCCACGCTCGTCAAAATCGGGCATAAAGCGCGAACCGTCCGGGCGCTTCAGATGTGCGCCTTCGCCACGCAGCGCCTCGGTTAGCAGAAAGTTGCGCGCCTGCGGATGATACAGCGCCGTCGGGTGAAACTGGTTAAATTCCAGGTTGGCGACACGGCATCCCGCGCGCCAGGCCATCGCAATCCCATCACCCGAGGAAATATCTGGATTGGTGGTGTATTGGTACACCTTTGACGCGCCGCCGGTGGCCAACACTACTGACTTGGCATGGCAGGTTTCTACGGCTTCTTTATTACGGTTCCAGATCCAGGCTCCGACAACCCGACGCGTTCCCGGCAGACCGATTTTATCGGAGACAATCAGATCGACGGCATTACTGCGCTCAAGAACCCGTATGTTTGGGTGATTTTGTGCCTGGCTGACGAGGGTGGTTTCGACTTCTTTACCGGTGGCATCCGCAGAGTGCAGAATGCGTCGATGGCTATGACCGCCTTCACGGGTCAGGTGATAGCTCTCTTCACCGTTGGGCTGAACCTGCGTATCAAATAAAACGCCCTGATCGATAAGCCACTGAACGCAGGTGCGGGCATTGCTGGCGACAAATTCAACCGCATGGCGATCGCACAGGCCGGCCCCGGCAATCAGAGTATCTTCAACGTGGGAATCGATGCTGTCGGTTTCATCAAACACCGCGGCAATACCGCCCTGGGCATAAAATGTCGAGCCTTCGCTGACCGGACCTTTGCTCAGGACAATAACCTGATGTTTTTCGGCCAGGCGCAGCGCCAGTGAGAGTCCGGCAGCCCCGCTGCCAATGATCAGCACGTCACAGGATAATTCAGGAGTCGTATTCATGATTTTTGTTTAATTTACTAAACAGTGTTTGGTCACCATAGCACCACATTGCGCGATACTGCACGTTTTATTTTTAAATGTGTTGCAGTGACTAAACATGAAAAAAAAAGCATGACGAGGACGAAATGAGCAAAAATATTTTGTGAAGCAGGCCGTTAGCACCAGATTATGTGATGAAATAAAGTGGCCGTTGGGTTACTCTGCAAGCGGTGAAATGGGCATTTCTAAACAGATAGTGCGTCGATCGGATTATGTAGACTTATAATGAGAGATAAGACCTGTCTACAACATGACAAACAAAAAACAATGCGTAACGGAACTTTACGAAACTTGAGCACTCTAAGCATTTGCTTGCTCATAGTGAAGCTGATGGAGTGGCGTTTCGAAGGCGCGTGGAAATTTGGTTTGGGGAGACTTTACCTCGGATGAGCGAGCAGTTAACGGACCAGGTCCTGGTAGAACGGGTCCAGAAGGGAGATCAGAAAGCCTTTAACCTACTGGTAGTGCGCTATCAGCATAAGGTGGCGAGTCTGGTTTCTCGCTATGTACCGTCGGGCGATGTACCCGATGTAGTACAAGAAGCATTTATCAAGGCCTATCGTGCGCTGGACTCGTTCCGGGGAGATAGTGCTTTTTATACTTGGCTGTATCGTATTGCAGTCAATACAGCGAAGAATTACCTGGTCGCTCAGGGGCGTCGTCCACCTTCCAGTGATATTGATGCGATTGAAGCAGAAAATTACGAAAGTGGCGGTGCGCTGAAAGAAATTTCGAACCCTGAGAACTTAATGTTGTCAGAAGAACTGAGACAGATAGTTTTCCGGACTATTGAGTCCCTCCCGGAAGATTTACGCATGGCAATAACCTTGCGGGAGCTGGATGGCCTGAGCTATGAAGAGATAGCCGCTATCATGGATTGTCCGGTAGGTACGGTGCGTTCACGTATCTTCCGAGCGAGGGAAGCTATTGATAATAAAGTTCAACCGCTTATCAGGCGTTGACGATAGCGGGATACTGGAAAAGGTATTAGGCATGCAGAAAGAAAAACTTTCCGCTTTAATGGATGGCGAAACGCTGGATACTGAGTTACTCAAAGAGCTGACTCAGGACCCGGAAATGCAAAAAACCTGGGAGAGTTATCACCTGATTCGCGATTCTATGCGAGGTGATACCGCCGACGTTCTCCATTTCGATATTTCCGCCCGCGTAATGGCTGCCATCCAGGATGAGCCAGTACGTCAGACGGTGCCATTGATTCCTGAGGCCCAGCCAGCACCGCACCAGTGGCAGAAAATGCCATTCTGGAAGAAAATGCGTCCATGGGCCGCGCAGCTTACCCAAATGGGTGTGGCCGCGTGTGTATCACTTGCAGTTATTGTTGGCGTCCAGCACTATAATGGGCAATCTGAAACGTCCCAGCAGCCCGAAACGCCGGTATTTAATACATTACCGATGATGGGTAAAGCCAGTCCGGTAAGCTTGGGTGTACCCTCTGACGCGACGGCCAGCGGTGGTCAGCAACAGCAGGTACAGGAGCAGCGTCGTCGTATTAATGCCATGTTGCAGGACTACGAACTGCAACGTCGACTGCACTCTGAACAGCTTCAGTTTGAGCAGGCCCAAACACAGCAAGCCGCTGTGCAGGTGCCAGGAATTCAAACTTTAGGAACGCAATCGCAGTAATGAAGCAACTTTGGTTTGCCATGTCACTTGTGGCTGGTAGCCTGTTTTTCTCTGTAAACGCCTCGGCCAATCCTGCGTCCGGGGCGTTGTTGCAGCAGATGAATCTGGCCAGCCAGTCGCTAACCTATGAGCTGTCATTTGTCAGCATCAATAAGCAGGGTGTTGAATCCCTACGTTATCGCCATGCCCGCCTGGATAACCGTCCGCTAGCGCAACTGTTGCAAATGGATGGACCGCGCCGGGAAGTGGTGCAGCGTGGCAATGAAATTAGCTATTTTGAGCCTGGTCTCGAACCGTTCACGCTGAACGGCGACTATATCGTTGACTCTCTGCCTTCTCTGATTTACACCGACTTCAAACGTCTTGCTCCCTACTATGATTTTATCTCAGTAGGTCGCACCCGCATTGCCGATCGGCTCTGTGAAGTGATCCGCGTAGTCGCCCGTGACGGTACGCGTTACAGCTATATCGTCTGGATGGACACGGAGACTAAGCTGCCGATGCGCGTCGATCTTCTCGACCGTGATGGTGAGACGCTGGAACAGTTCCGTGTTATCGCGTTTACCGTAAACAACGGCGTTAGCGATAGCATGCAGGCGCTGGCGAAAGCCAATCTACCGCCGTTGCTGTCAGTTCCTGCTGGCGAGAAAACCAACTTCAACTGGAGTCCGTCGTGGTTGCCGCAAGGCTTCAGCGAAGTTTCCAGCAGTCGACGTCCGCTGCCGACGATGGATAACATGCCGATCGAATCGCGCCTATATTCTGATGGCCTGTTCAGTTTCTCCGTGAACGTAAACCGTGCGATGCAAAACAGCGCCGATCAGCTGTTGCGAACCGGGCGTAGAACGGTTAGCACCAGCGTGCGTGATAACGCAGAAATTACGATTGTGGGCGAGCTTCCACCGCAAACGGCGAAGCGTATCGCGGACAATATTAAGTTCAGGGCTGCACAATGATTAAAGAGTGGGCGACAGTCGTCTCCTGGCAAAATGGTCTGGCGACGGTCAGCTGTGATGTTAAAGCATCATGTAGCAGCTGTGCTTCGCGGGCCGGATGCGGGAGCCGCGTGCTGAACAAACTTGGGCCGCAGACCACGCATACCATCGTGGTGCCCAGCGACGAACCCTTAGCGCCCGGTCAAAAAGTTGAACTGGGTATTGCCGAGGGTAGCCTGCTGGGTTCAGCGATGTTGGTCTACATGTCTCCGTTGGCGGGGCTCTTTCTCTTCGCGGCGTTATTCCAGGTGCTGTTTGGTTCCGACCTTGCGGCATTAAGTGGTGCCGTGCTGGGGGGCGTGGGCGGATTCCTGATTGCCCGTGGATACTCTCGTAAGCTTGCTGAGCGCGAAGCCTGGCAGCCGGTCATTCTGAACGTTGCTCTCCCACCCGATCTCATTCGCGTCGAAACCCAACAGTGATAGCTTTGCCTGATGGTGCTTGTGTCGCCATCCGGCAAAAGTTTCACCGACTTTGCAAAGTTGTTTCCAGTTCCCGCTATCCTTGCTCTATGAACATTTCCTCGCCTCAGCGTTGTAGTGTAGAATGCGGCGTTTCACTTAAACAGACGTTAAGCTCAGATCAGCGACTTCTCAGAGCCTGCTCATGCGGGCGTAAGGCACAATAATTACACTATATGAAGAACATACGTAACTTTTCAATCATAGCTCACATCGACCACGGTAAATCGACGCTGTCTGACCGTATTATCCAGATCTGCGGTGGCCTGTCTGACCGTGAAATGGAAGCGCAGGTTCTCGACTCGATGGATCTTGAGCGTGAGCGCGGTATTACTATCAAAGCGCAGAGCGTGACGCTCGATTTCAAAGCATCTGATGGTGAAACCTATCAGCTTAACTTTATCGACACCCCGGGCCACGTTGACTTCTCGTATGAAGTTTCCCGCTCGCTTGCCGCCTGTGAAGGCGCACTGCTGGTGGTTGATGCCGGACAGGGCGTCGAAGCACAGACCCTGGCTAACTGCTATACCGCCATGGAAATGGATCTGGAAGTGGTGCCGGTACTGAACAAAATTGACCTGCCAGCCGCCGATCCTGAGCGTGTGGCGGAAGAGATCGAAGATATCGTCGGTATCGATGCGACGGATGCCGTTCGCTGTTCGGCGAAAACCGGCGTTGGCGTCACTGACGTTCTTGAACGTCTGGTGCGCGACATCCCGCCGCCGGAAGGCGACCCGGAAGGTCCGTTACAGGCGCTGATCATCGACTCCTGGTTCGATAACTACCTGGGCGTCGTATCACTGGTGCGTATTAAAAACGGCACCATGCGTAAAGGCGACAAAATTAAAGTGATGAGCACCGGTCAGGTCTATAACGCTGACCGTCTGGGTATCTTCACGCCAAAACAGGTTGACCGTACCGAGCTGAAATGCGGCGAGGTTGGTTGGTTGGTGTGTGCGATTAAAGACATCCTGGGCGCACCGGTTGGCGATACCCTGACGCAGGCGCGTAACCCGGCGGACAAGCCGCTGCCAGGCTTTAAAAAAGTGAAGCCACAGGTTTACGCCGGTCTGTTCCCGGTGAGCTCTGACGACTACGAAAACTTCCGTGACGCGCTCGGCAAGCTGAGCCTCAACGACGCCTCCCTGTTCTATGAACCGGAAAGCTCAACCGCGCTGGGCTTCGGCTTCCGCTGTGGCTTCCTCGGTCTGCTGCACATGGAGATCATTCAGGAACGTCTGGAACGTGAATACGATCTGGATCTGATCACTACCGCGCCGACCGTAGTCTACGAAGTCGAAACCACGGCGAAAGAGACGATCTACGTCGATAGCCCGTCCAAGCTGCCGCCGTTGAACAACATTTACGAACTGCGTGAGCCGATTGCTGAGTGTCACATGCTGCTGCCGCAGGCTTACCTCGGTAACGTCATCACGCTGTGTATCGAGAAGCGCGGCGTACAGACCAACATGGTTTACCACGGTAACCAGGTGGCGCTGACCTATGAAATTCCGATGGCGGAAGTGGTACTCGACTTCTTCGACCGTCTGAAGTCAACTTCTCGCGGCTATGCGTCGCTGGACTATAACTTCAAACGTTTCCAGGCGTCTGACATGGTGCGCGTTGATGTTCTCATCAACAACGAACGTGTCGATGCGCTGGCGCTGATTACCCACCGCGACAACTCCCAGAGCCGTGGTCGTGAACTGGTCGAGAAGATGAAAGATCTGATCCCTCGCCAGCAGTTTGATATCGCGATCCAGGCGGCCATTGGTACGCACATCATCGCGCGTTCAACGGTTAAGCAGCTGCGTAAAAACGTTCTGGCGAAATGCTACGGTGGCGATATCAGCCGTAAGAAAAAGCTGCTGCAAAAACAGAAAGAGGGTAAAAAGCGCATGAAGCAGATCGGTAACGTCGAACTGCCACAGGAAGCCTTCCTCGCCATTCTGCATGTCGGTAAAGACAGCAAATAATCTTAAGGAGTTGGCATGGCGAACATGTTTGCCCTGATTCTGGTGATTGCCACACTGGTGACGGGCATTTTATGGTGCGTAGATAAATTCATCTTCGCGCCTAAACGCCGGGAGCGTCAGGCAGCAGCGCAAGCTGCTGCAGGTGATTCACTGGATAAAGCAACGCTGAAAAAAGTGGCCCCTAAGCCAGGCTGGCTGGAAACCGGGGCATCCGTTTTCCCGGTTTTAGCTATTGTGCTGGTGGTGCGTTCATTTATTTATGAGCCGTTCCAGATCCCGTCTGGTTCGATGATGCCGACACTGCTTATCGGTGACTTTATCCTGGTGGAGAAATTCGCCTACGGGATTAAAGATCCGATTTACCAGAAAACGCTGATCGAAACCGGCCATCCGAAACGCGGTGATATCGTGGTGTTTAAATACCCGGAAGATCCGCGTCTGGACTACATCAAACGTGCTGTCGGTTTACCGGGAGACAAAGTGACGTACGATCCGGTGGCGAAAGAGGTAACTATTCAGCCAGGATGCAGTTCCGGTCAGGCGTGTGAAAACGCGCTGCCGGTAACGTACTCTGATGTTCAGCCAAGTGATTTTGTGCAGACATTTGCGCGTCGTAACGGCGGTGAAGCGACCAGCGGCTTCTTTGAGGTTCCGCTGAATGAAACGAAAGATAACGGTATTCGCCTCTCCGAGCGTAAAGAAACGCTGGGTGAGGTAACGCACCGCATTCTGACCGTGCCAATCGCGCAGGATCAGGTGGGGATGTATTACCGCCAGCCAGGCCAGCAGTTGGCAACCTGGATCGTCCCGCCGGGACACTACTTCATGATGGGTGATAACCGTGACAACAGCGCGGACAGCCGTTACTGGGGATTTGTGCCGGAAGCGAATCTGGTTGGTAAAGCAACCGCTATCTGGATGAGTTTCGATAAGCAAGAAGGCGAATGGCCGACCGGTGTGCGCTTAAGCCGTATTGGTGGCATTCACTAATCGCTGATAATCGTTCACGTTGTCGTCATTATGGCGACAGCGTGAATTATTTCTCGGATAAATTCCCGCAGACTAACGACATCCCTTGTCGTTGTGTATAGAATATTCCCCCGAAGTTTGAGGTTGGCACCGACAGGTTGCCACGGCACACGAAACAGCGTTGGTTTGTGTATAAATGCATTCAGCCGAAGCGGGATAGCTAAGCGAAATGCGTATATCAGGTCTGTTTCGTGTGCTGAATTGTTGACGCATTCATTTATTGGTATCGCATGAACCCCATCGTAATTAATCGGCTTCAACGGAAGCTGGGCTACACTTTTAATCATCAGGAGCTGTTGCAGCAGGCATTAACTCACCGTAGCGCCAGCAGCAAACATAACGAGCGTTTAGAATTTTTAGGCGACTCTATTCTGAGCTTTGTTATCGCTAATGCGCTGTATCACCGTTTTCCGCGTGTGGATGAAGGTGATATGAGTCGCATGCGCGCGACGCTGGTTCGCGGCAATACGCTGGCTGAATTAGCCCGTGAGTTTGACCTCGGTGAATGTTTACGTTTGGGGCCAGGCGAGCTGAAAAGCGGCGGTTTCCGTCGTGAATCGATCCTGGCAGATACCGTTGAAGCTTTGATCGGCGGCGTCTTCCTCGACAGCGATATTCAAACTGTTGAACAACTGATCCTGAACTGGTATCAGACTCGTCTGGATGAAATTAGCCCAGGCGATAAACAAAAAGATCCGAAAACGCGCCTGCAGGAATATTTGCAGGGTCGCCACCTGCCGCTACCGTCCTATCTGGTGGTGCAGGTTCGTGGTGAAGCACACGATCAAGAATTTACTATCCACTGCCAGGTCAGCGGCCTGAGTGAACCGGTGGTTGGCACAGGTTCGAGCCGTCGTAAGGCTGAGCAGGCTGCCGCCGAACAGGCGTTGAAAAAACTGGAGCTGGAATGAGCGAAGAGAAAACTTACTGCGGATTTATTGCCATCGTCGGTCGCCCGAACGTCGGCAAATCCACCCTGTTGAATAATCTGCTTGGGCAGAAGATTTCCATTACCTCACGTAAGGCTCAGACAACACGTCACCGTATTGTTGGCATCCATACCGAAGGTGCGTATCAGGCAATTTATGTTGATACCCCGGGCCTGCATATGGAAGAAAAACGGGCGATCAACCGCCTGATGAACAAAGCGGCAAGCAGCTCGATTGGTGATGTTGAACTGGTTATTTTCGTTGTGGAAGGCACCCGCTGGACGCCGGACGACGAAATGGTGCTCAACAAGCTGCGCGACGGTAAAGCCCCGGTTATTCTGGCTGTGAACAAAGTGGACAACGTTCAGGAAAAAGCCGATTTACTGCCGCACCTGCAGTTCCTGGCAAGCCAGATGAACTTCCTTGATATTGTCCCGATTTCTGCCGAAACCGGCCTGAATGTTGATACCGTTGCGGGCATCGTGCGTAAGCACCTGCCGGAAGCCATTCATCACTTCCCGGAAGATTACATCACCGACCGTTCTCAGCGCTTTATGGCTTCTGAAATCATCCGTGAAAAGCTGATGCGTTTTCTGGGGGCTGAACTGCCGTACTCCGTTACCGTGGAGATTGAACGTTTTATCTCTAACGAACGCGGTGGTTACGATATTAACGGGCTGATCCTCGTTGAACGTGAAGGGCAGAAGAAGATGGTTATTGGCAACAAAGGGGCCAAAATTAAAACCATCGGCATCGAAGCGCGTAAAGACATGCAGGAGATGTTCGAAGCGCCCGTTCACCTCGAGCTGTGGGTGAAAGTGAAATCCGGCTGGGCCGATGACGAGCGCGCGCTGCGTAGCCTCGGTTACGGCGACGACGTCTAATTTTTCATAGGTTATGGCTTTCGAGGTGCAGGAAGGCGGCAAGACCGCAGATCCTCGGGAGCTTACTCAAGTGAGTGACTGGGGTGAGTGGGCGCAGCCAACACACCTGCAGCTTGAAAGACGGCGGGTATGATGGAAGGATGGCAACGCGCTTTTGTCCTGCATAGCCGCCCGTGGAGCGAAACCAGTCTCGTGCTGGACGTCTTCACGGAAGAATCGGGTCGTGTGCGCCTGGTGGCTAAAGGCGCGCGCTCCAAACGTTCTAATCTCAAAGGCGCGCTCCAGCCTTTTACTCCATTGTTGCTTCGCTTTGGTGGACGTGGTGAGGTCAAAACCTTACGCAGTGCCGAAGCCGTTTCTCTGGCTCTCCCCCTTAGCGGTATCACACTGTACAGCGGCTTGTATATCAACGAGCTTATCTCTCGTGTACTTGAGTATGAGACCCGCTTTTCTGAACTCTTTTTCGACTACCTCAACTGTATTCAGGCGCTGGCTGGCGCGACGGGTTCGCCAGAGCCTGCGCTGCGTCGCTTTGAGCTGGCCTTACTTGGACATCTGGGGTACGGCGTCGATTTTACCCACTGTGCGGGTAGTGGCGAGCCGGTGGACGACACCATGACCTATCGTTACCGGGAAGAAAAAGGGTTTATCGCAAGCGTAGTGATTGATAACGCCACCTTTACCGGACGCCATCTGAAAGCACTCGAATCGCGGGAATTTCCGGATGCTGATACGCTTCGCGCCGCGAAACGCTTTACCCGCATGGCGTTAAAGCCGTATCTTGGTGGTAAGCCGTTAAAAAGCCGGGAACTGTTCCGGCAATTTATGCCAAAACGCGCAGTAAAAACAAAAAATGATTAACGAGGATGGATTGCCATGGCCGAATTACTGTTAGGCGTCAACATTGACCACATTGCCACTTTACGTAATGCACGCGGCACCGCATACCCTGACCCGGTTCAGGCGGCGTTTATCGTTGAGCAGGCGGGCGCAGACGGCATTACCGTGCACCTGCGTGAAGATCGTCGCCATATTACCGATCGCGACGTGCGCATTTTGCGCCAGACGCTGGATACGCGTATGAATCTGGAAATGGCGGTAACCGAAGAGATGCTGGCGATTGCCGTTGAGACTAAGCCGCATTTTTGCTGCCTGGTGCCGGAAAAACGTCAGGAAGTGACGACTGAAGGTGGCCTGGATGTCGCTGGTCAGCGTGACAAGATGCGTGATGCCTGCAAACGCCTGGCGGACGCAGGCATTCTGGTTTCGCTGTTTATCGATGCTGATGACGAACAGATTAAGGCCGCTGCTGAAGTCGGCGCGCCGTACATCGAAATTCACACCGGCTGTTACGCCGATGCGAAAACCGACGCTGAACAGGCCAGCGAACTGGCGCGTATCGCCAAAGCGGCGACCTTTGCCGCCAGCCTTGGCCTGAAGGTGAATGCGGGTCACGGCCTGACGTACCATAACGTTAAAGCCATCGCGCGGATCCCGGAAATGCACGAGTTGAACATTGGCCATGCCATTATCGGCCGCGCGGTGATGAGTGGTCTGAAAGATGCAGTAGTCGAAATGAAGCGCCTGATGCTGGAAGCGCGTGGCTAATGGCGATTCTGGGATTAGGTACGGATATCGTGGAGATTGCCCGCATCGAAGCGGTGATCTCCCGTTCCGGCGACCGTCTGGCAAGACGCGTGCTCAGCGACAACGAATGGGCAATCTGGGAGACGCATCAGCAACCGGTGCGCTTTCTGGCGAAGCGTTTTGCGGTCAAAGAGGCGGCAGCAAAAGCCTTTGGTACCGGTATTCGCAACGGTCTGGCGTTTAATCAGTTTGAAGTCTTTAACGACGAACTCGGTAAGCCGCGTCTGCGGTTATGGGGGGAGGCGTTAAAACTGGCGGAAAAACTCGGCGTCGCACATATGCATGTGACGCTGGCCGATGAGCGTCACTACGCCTGCGCCACGGTGATTATCGAGAGCTAACGTTTTGTCGGCCTGATAAGCATAGCGTCATCAGGCAACGTTACAGCTTATCGGCGTGGTGCATCAGTACAAACTTATCCCACAGCTGCTCTTCCGTTTCGACATGTGCCGGATCTTTCAAAATAGTATTGGGGATCGGGCACACCTTCTGGCAGGTTGGCGTGTCGTAATGGCCTACGCATTCCGTACACTTGTCGCTGTTAATCTCGTAAATGCTGTCACCCATCGAAATCGCCTCATTCGGGCATTCGGGCTCGCACATATCGCAATTGATACACTTTTTAGTGATTAACAGGGCCATCAGGAAACTCTCAAAACATCACAAATCGGGCGGGCATTATACGCGCATTCTTTGCTCAGACCAGTTTTTTTACCAGTGCTTCGCTGTGGCGAATGCGTTCCGGAGCATGCTCCAGATCTTGCTGCACCAGCGCCAT
The DNA here is from genome assembly GCF_013797615.1 of Citrobacter sp. RHBSTW-00017. Classification (NCBI taxonomy): domain Bacteria; kingdom Pseudomonadati; phylum Pseudomonadota; class Gammaproteobacteria; order Enterobacterales; family Enterobacteriaceae; genus Citrobacter; species Citrobacter sp. RHBSTW-00017. The sequence continues at coordinate 1,400,621 of NZ_CP056899.1, forward strand.
AAACAGTAAATCAGTGAGCATCATTTGCGCATGGGTAGAGGAAATCGCTGCGCTGCGCGTGGCCTGTTCTTCAGCAATCGTGTACAGACAATGAGTTGCGCGCTGTTGCAGGGCGTTAGGGGTAAATCCGGTGATGGCGAGAATTTTGGCTCCGGCGCGCAACGTTTCATCCGCAGCCAGGTTGAGTTCGCGGCGTTCTCCGGTATACGAAATGGCCAGCAGCAGATCGTTGGGTGAAAGCGCCTGCACCGCCGCCAGCAGGGCGTGCATATCGCGTTCAACCACCGCGTTAAAACCAATCTTTAGCAGTTTCCAGGCAAAATTCTGCGCTACCAGACCCGATGCGCCAATCCCGGTCAGGATAATGCGCCGGGCTGAGCGCAGCATCGTGACGCTCTCTATCAGTTTCTCTTCGCTGTTGACGTCCAGCGTCGCATGCATCGCCGCCACGTTCTCTTTAATCAGTTTTTCGCCCACCATACGCATGGGGTCGTCACCGCGAATCTGATTATGCACCGGAATGGAATGAGGGTTGGGATTGCTGGCCAACGCTTCGCTAATCGCCAGTTTCAGCGCCGGAAACCCTTTAAAGCCCATCTTTTGCGCGAACTTCACCACGCTGGACTGGCTGACGCCTGCTTCAAAGGCCAGCTGCTGTGAGCTGAGATGACGCGCGGTATCCGGCTGAGCAAGAAGATAATCCGCAAGTTTTTTATCGCTTTGCGCGAGGTCCGGGTAACGCTGACGAATGCGAATTAAACAGTTCATGCTGTCTCCTGGCGAAAACGTGATGGCGATTGCAAAACAAAATTTCACTCGCCTGGATGAATATAATATTCCATTATGACAGATTATTATGAATTAAAAATTCCTAAGGAACAAAAAATGAATCTCGGTGCATTAGTTTCAGAAACCCGCAATCCACAGACCATGGATCTGGATGCGCTCTCAACGTTGGAGTTGGTTCATCGATTTAATCAACAGGATACGCTGGTAGCGGAAGCAGTAAAAGCAACTCTGCCTCAAGTTGCGTGTGCGGTCGATGCGGCAGCCAACGCGTTAAAAGCCGGTGGACGCATTATTTACATGGGCGCAGGTACCAGCGGACGTCTTGGAGTGCTGGACGCGTCTGAGTGCCCACCGACCTTCGGTGTACCGCATGGTCTGGTGGTTGGGCTGATTGCCGGGGGGCCGGGCGCGCTGCTCAAGGCGGTAGAAGGCGCGGAAGATAACCCGCAGTTAGGCGAGGACGATCTGCGCGCACTCAACCTTACCGCACAGGATCTGGTGGTTGGTCTGGCGGCTTCAGGTCGCACGCCGTATGTGATTGGCGGGCTGAAATATGCGCGTTCGGTGGGTTGTACGACGGCGGCTATTTCCTGCAATCCGGATTCTCCTGTCGCGCATGAAGCGGATATTGCTATCTCCCCGGTGGTGGGACCGGAGGCGTTGACCGGGTCAACACGGCTGAAATCCGGCACCGCGCAAAAATTGGTGCTCAATATGATCTCCACCGGTGCGATGGTGAAATTTGGCAAGGTGTACCAGAACCTGATGGTGGATATGCAGGCAACCAACGTCAAACTGGTCGATCGAGCGTGCCGTATGGTGGTTGAAGCCACCGGCATTGCGCGTGAACAGGCGCAAGCGCTGTTAAAGCAGACTGATTTTGACGTTAAGCCAGCGATTTTAATGGCGCTCACCGGCCTGGATGCCGCTACCGCCCGTGAAAAGCTTGCCGCTCACCAGGGTTTTTTACGCGCGGCGTTAGAACACTAAGAGGTGTATATGGATAAGACGGCGGTGCTGGCCAGCGACATTCTGCTGGGCGTAGGCGGAGAGCAAAATATTCTGCGCCTGGAAAACTGTATGACCCGCGTCAGGGTGGAAGTTCAGGATGACGATCAGATTGATATTCCCCGTCTCAGGCAACTGCCCGGTGTTAGCGGTTACGTGAAGCAGGGCGCGCAGCATCAGATAATCGTCGGCCCCGGTAAAGCTGCCAAGGTGGTGGATGCCATGCGCTCACTGATTGCCGGTGGCGGCGAGCGTGCAGATGTGAATAATATCGAGCGCACCAAATCAGAGGCCAAAGCGAAGTACAAAGCGCCAATGAGCGATGCGCTGCGCAAGCTGGCGAACGTCTTTATCCCTCTTATTCCGGCGTTTATCGCCTCCGGTTTGATCACCGGCATTATAAACATCCTTAAGCGGCCGGATATCGTGGGGGATTTTGCGACCCATTATCCGAATATGCTGGGGCTGATGGGCATATTTGGTAGCGCCGTGTTTGCCATCATGAATATTCTGGTTGGGGTGAATACCGCCAAAGTCTTCGGCGGCTCTCTGGCGATGGGCGGGGTGATGGCGGGGATCCTCTCCAGTCCACAGCTGGCGCAGATTACCCTGTTTGGCGAAGCGTTGCAGCCGGGGCGCGGCGGGGTGATCGCAGTGCTGCTGGTGGTTGCGCTGATGTGTTGGATCGAGCGCAAATTCCGCGAGCTGTTGCCGGAATCGCTGGAGCTTATCCTTAACCCGCTGCTGACCACCATCATTACCGGGGCCATCGCGATTGTGGCGCTGCAACCGCTTGGAGGCTGGATTTCTGAATCTATCGCTCACGGCGCATCCTGGGCTATCGACCGCGGCGGGTTCCTGGTTGGTGCGATACTGGCGGGAACTTTCCTGCCATTGGTGCTCACCGGACTTCATCAAGGGTTGGTGCCCATCCACGTTGAGCTGGTACAGGCACACGGTTATAACGCGCTCTTTCCTATCCTGGCGATGGCAGGCGTTGGACAAGTAGGGGCTGCGATAGCGGTGTTGATGAAAACCCGCAATGCGCGGCTTAAGAAAGTGATCAAAGGAGCGCTGCCGGTCGGGCTGCTGGGTATTGGCGAGCCGCTTATTTTTGGCGTCACGCTGCCGTTGGGTAAACCGTTTATCGGTGCCTGCCTTGGCGGAGCGGTAGGCGGGGCGCTGATTAGCTACTGGAAGGTGGCGACGGTTATCACCTTTGGCATCTCCGGTTTGCCGCTGGCACTGACGATTGTTGCCGGAAAAGTGATGTTCTATCTGTTAGGCTATCTGGTAGCAGTTATCGCCGGGTTCCTGTTTACCTGGCTATTGGGGTTCAACGATCCAGAGGAATAAGGTTTGACCAATCACCAGCGCCGCGTTGTTTTTTTTGATTTGGATGGCACGTTACACCAGCAGGATATGTTCGGTAGCTTTATACGTTATCTGCTGCGTCGCCAGCCGCTGAACGCGTTGCTTGTGCTGCCTCTGCTACCGGTGATTGCGCTGGCGCTGCTGATACAAGGGCGTGCCGCCCGCTGGCCAATGAGCCTGCTGTTGTGGGGATGCACTTTTGGTCGTAGCGAGGCGCGTCTGAAAGGGCATCAGGCTGACTTTGTGCGCTGGTTTCGCAGTAACGTGACGGCCTTTCCGCTCGTGCAACAGCGGCTGACAACCTACCTGTTAAGCTCTGACGCCGAAATCTGGCTTATCACTGGCTCCCCGCAGTCGCTGGTCGAGCAGGTGTACTTCGACACGCCGTGGCTACCGCGAGTCAATCTGATCGCCAGTAAAATGGCGCGGGGATTCGGCGGGTGGGTGCTGCCTCTGCGCTGTCTGGGCCATGAGAAAGTGACGCAACTGGAACGCCACATTGGTGCGCCGCTTCAGCTTTACAGTGGCTACAGCGACAGTAATCAGGACAATCCTCTACTCTCTTTTTGTCAGCATCGCTGGCGCGTCACGCCGCGCGGAGAGCTGCAACAACTCGAATAGAGTAAACGATAGCGTCTGTGTATAATGCGCCCGCTTTGATTACTGGAGTTACCCCCTTTGTCTGAAGTTGAATTTAGCCACGAATACTGGATGCGTCATGCTTTAACGCTGGCTAAGCGCGCCTGGGATGAGCGTGAAGTCCCGGTGGGCGCGGTATTGGTACATAACAACCGCGTGATTGGAGAAGGCTGGAACCGTCCGATTGGTCACCATGATCCGACTGCCCACGCTGAAATTATGGCGCTGCGTCAGGGCGGCCTGGTGCTGCAAAACTACCGTCTGTTGGATACCACGCTGTATGTCACTCTGGAGCCGTGCGTGATGTGCGCAGGCGCGATGGTGCACAGCCGTATCGGCCAGGTCGTTTTTGGCGCGCGCGATGCGAAAACGGGGGCAGCCGGGTCATTAATGGATGTACTGCATCACCCTGGAATGAATCATCGGGTGGAGGTGACCGAAGGGGTGCTACGAGATGAATGCGCCACGTTGCTCAGTGATTTCTTTCGCATGCGTCGTCAGGAAATCAAAGCGCTGAAAAAAAACGCCAATTTGTAAATGCCGGTCTGATTGCCTGATGATGCTGCGCTTATCAGGCCTACGAAGCTACTTGCCCTCTTTTTTCTGCGGTGAAAACAGCAGGGAAGGGGAGTGCGACAGGTAATTTGACGACGTCTGAGACAGAAACGACGAAAGCGGCAATTCATCTTTACCTATTAGCTCTGCCGGCGTCACCGCCGGGTAATCCTGCGCCAGTTGCTGCGTTTCAAGCGCCCGTTTTTCTTTCTCCTGCAGATACCCCACCAGGCTAATCTGGTACTTACGGATATTTTCTACATAAGCGTAGGCTTCGTGGCCACGCGCATAACCATAGGTCAGCTTGTTGTAATACGGCTTTTGGCTGAGCAGTGGCAGACGCTGTTTTACGTCGGACCAGCTGTTCGGATTGCCTTTGGTTTTCACGGTCAGCGCCCGTGCATCCAGCATGTGCGCGTAACCCATGTTGTAGGCTGCGAGCGCAAACCAGATGCGTTCCCCTTCGGGGACGGTATCGGGCACTTTACTCATCATATCCTGCAAATACCGTGCGCCGCCGCTGATGCTTTGTTCGGCATCGGTGCGGTCAGTCAGTCCGAGACTTTGAGCGGTATTTTTGGTCAGCATCATCAACCCGCGTACGCCGGTCGGGGAAGTGGCCTGCGCGTCCCAGTGTGACTCCTGATAAGAGATTGCGGCGAGCAGTCGCCAGTCTATCTCCTGCGCATATTTCTCAAACAGCGGCTTAAGGTCCGGCAATACGCTGTCTACGGCGCGTAAAAAGGTGCGGGTATCAACATAGTCAAAATCATCGCCATGTCCGAGATACTTTTCTTCTAGTCGCGCCAGAGAGCCGTCTTCATTCATGGTGTTAAAAAAATCCAACAGGGCGGCAGACAGCGTGTTGTCATCGTCCAGGCGACTAAACCAGGTCACCGGCTGTTCGTCAGATACGTCCAGCGCTACGGCCAGTTCAGGATGTACGCGTTGGTATAAGCTGATGGCGACGGAATCGGCAATGGTGTAATCCAGCTTCCCGGCGATAACATCATCAAGCAGTTCAGTAGTGCCCTTTTTGTCATCCACCTTCCAGCTCAGATCGGGAAATTTATTCTCTTTAAGTAACTGGAGATCGTTAACCACCACGTGTCCCGGGGCGATGGTCAACTGATTTTCGTTCACAGTGGCAAGAGTGCGCGGGCGGTATTGCCCAACCCGATACACCAACTGTTGTGAAACCGAATAGTAGGTTGGGCCGGGCTGGTAATTTTTCACCCGCTCGCTGTTATATACCAGGCCTGCGGCTAACAGATCGGCATGGCCGTTATCCAGGTCGTCAAAGAGCTGGCTGATGTTCTGGCGCACGGTGACTTTTAACTTCACGCCCAGGTAGTTGGCGAACGCCTGAGTCAGTTCATAATCCAGGCCGAATTTCTTACCGTTGAGGGTCGCGTAAGTTAACGGCGAGTCGAGGGTACTGACGCGCAGTTCTCCCCGCGACTGAATGGCGGCGATACGATTTTCGGCTTTACCGAACCAGGGAATAGATGGCCAGAGGGCCGCTGCCAACAACAGCGTTAATATGCCGATGAACAGATAATTAATCTTTAATTTTTTCAATTAGTTAATTCTCTGAACCGTACGTTGTCTCTGCCTGCTGTGGTGATGATTAAGAAGTGAAGTCGTCATTAATGAGCGGCATTTTGCTTAAACTTGCGTCAGTTGGCAACTTATTCAGAAACCAGACCGCATTTGATGATAAGAGACGGTCGTGATTTTATTTCGACGCAAACGGTTTCGTCGGCGCGGTAGATTCTTTATAATGACGCCCGTTTCCCCCACTTGGGCACACCGAAAGCTTAGAAGACGAGAGACTTATGATGGAAATTCTGCGTGGTTCACCTGCACTGTCTGCATTCCGTATTAACAAACTGCTGGCACGTTTTCAGGCTGCCAACCTCCAGGTCCACAATATTTACGCCGAGTACGTCCATTTTGCCGATCTGAATGCACCGTTGAATGAGGATGAGCACGCCCAGCTTGTACGCCTGCTGAAATATGGTCCTGCTCTTCACAGCCATGCCCCTGAAGGCAAACTGCTGCTGGTTACGCCTCGCCCTGGCACCATCTCCCCGTGGTCTTCTAAAGCGACTGATATTGCCCACAACTGCGGCCTGCAACAGATTAGCCGTCTGGAACGTGGCATTGCCTGGTATGTAGAAGCCTCTACGCTGACCGCTGAGCAGTGGCAGATGGTTGCCGACGAACTGCACGACCGCATGATGGAAACGGTTTTCTCTGCGCTGAACGATGCCGAAAAACTGTTTGTCCATCACCAGCCTGCGCCGGTCTCCAGTGTTGATCTGCTGGGTGAGGGACGCCAGGCGCTGATCGACGCTAACCTGCGTCTGGGTCTGGCGCTGGCGGAAGACGAAATCGACTATCTGCAGGATGCGTTTACCAAACTGGGACGCAACCCGAACGACATTGAACTGTACATGTTTGCGCAGGCTAACTCCGAGCACTGCCGCCACAAAATTTTTAACGCCGACTGGGTTATCGACGGTAAACAGCAGCCCAAGTCGCTGTTCAAGATGATTAAAAACACTTTCGAAACCACGCCGGACCACGTGCTGTCTGCCTATAAAGACAACGCCGCGGTAATGGAAGGTTCTGAAGTGGGCCGCTACTTTGCCGACCACAAAACCGGCCGCTACGATTTCCATCAGGAGCCAGCCCACATCCTGATGAAGGTTGAAACCCACAACCACCCGACGGCTATCTCTCCGTGGCCGGGCGCGGCTACCGGCTCCGGCGGCGAAATCCGCGACGAGGGTGCAACCGGTCGCGGTGCAAAACCGAAAGCCGGGCTGGTGGGCTTCTCCGTTTCCAACCTGCGTATTCCTGGCTTTGAACAGCCGTGGGAAGAAGACTTTGGTAAGCCGGACCGTATTGTTACCGCGCTCGATATCATGACCGAAGGTCCGTTGGGCGGCGCGGCGTTTAACAACGAATTCGGTCGCCCGGCGCTGACCGGCTACTTCCGCACCTACGAAGAAAAGGTCAACAGCCACAACGGCGAAGAGCTACGCGGTTACCATAAACCGATCATGCTGGCGGGCGGGATCGGTAACATCCGTGCCGATCACGTGCAAAAAGGTGAGATCGTCGTTGGCGCCAAGCTGATCGTCCTCGGCGGCCCGGCGATGAACATCGGGCTTGGCGGCGGGGCGGCCTCCTCTATGGCTTCCGGCCAGTCTGATGCCGATCTTGATTTCGCTTCGGTACAGCGCGACAACCCGGAAATGGAGCGTCGTTGCCAGGAAGTTATCGACCGCTGCTGGCAGATGGGCGATGCGAACCCGATCCTGTTTATCCATGACGTTGGCGCAGGCGGTCTGTCTAACGCCATGCCGGAGTTGGTAAGCGATGGCGGTCGCGGCGGTAAGTTCCAGCTGCGCGATATCCTTAGCGACGAGCCGGGTATGAGCCCGCTGGAAATCTGGTGTAACGAATCCCAGGAGCGTTATGTGCTGGCGGTTGCCGCTGACCAGCTACCGCTGTTTGACGAACTGTGTAAGCGCGAGCGCGCGCCGTATGCGGTGATCGGTGAGGCCACTGAAGAACAGCATCTCACACTGAGCGACAGCCACTTCGATAACCAGCCGATCGACATGCCGCTTGATGTGCTGCTGGGTAAAACCCCGAAAATGACCCGCGATGTGCAGACGCTGAAAGCCAAAGGCGACGCCCTGAATCGTGGCGAAATCTCGATTGCAGATGCGGTTAACCGCGTGCTGCATCTGCCGACTGTCGCTGAGAAAACGTTCCTCGTGACGATCGGCGACCGTACCGTTACCGGCATGGTGGCGCGTGACCAGATGGTTGGTCCGTGGCAGATCCCGGTAGCCAACTGCGCGGTCACCACCGCAAGCCTGGATAGCTACTACGGTGAAGCGATGTCTATCGGTGAGCGTGCGCCAGTTGCGCTACTGGATTTCTCGGCCTCTGCGCGTCTGGCGGTAGGTGAAGCGCTGACTAACATTGCGGCAACGCAGATTGGCGATATCAAACGCATTAAACTGTCGGCTAACTGGATGGCGGCTGCGGGTCACCCCGGTGAAGATGCCGGGCTGTACGAAGCGGTAAAAGCCGTTGGGGAAGAATTATGTCCGGCGCTTGGCCTGACTATTCCGGTGGGCAAAGACTCTATGTCGATGAAAACCCGCTGGCAGGAAGGTAATGAGCAGCGTGAAATGACTTCGCCGCTGTCGCTGGTGATCACCGCCTTTGCCCGCGTGGAAGACGTGCGCCGCACGATAACCCCACAGCTCTCTACTGAAGACAACGCCCTGCTGCTGATTGACCTCGGTCTGGGTCACAACGCGCTGGGCGCGACGGCGCTGGCACAGGTTTATCGTCAACTGGGCGACAAGCCTGCCGACGTGCGTAACGTTGAGCAACTGAAAGGCTTCTACGACGCCATTCAGGCGCTGGTCGCGCAGCGTAAGCTGCTGGCCTACCATGACCGTTCCGACGGCGGACTGCTGGTTACGCTGGCGGAAATGGCCTTCACCGGTCACTGCGGTATTGACGCTGATATCCACTCGTTGGGTGACGATCGTCTGGCGGCGCTGTTTAATGAAGAGCTGGGCGCAGTGATCCAGGTTCGCGCTGCTGACCGTGAAGCGGTTGAGGTGTTGCTGGCACAACATGGCCTGGCAGATTGCGTGCACTATCTTGGCCAGGCGGTAACGGGTGACCGTTTCACCCTGAGCGCCAACGGTCAGCCGGTGTTCAGCGAAAGCCGCACCACGCTGCGCATGTGGTGGGCGGAAACCACCTGGCAGATGCAGCGTCTGCGCGACAACCCGGAGTGTGCCGATCAGGAACACGACGCGAAAACCAACGATGCCGATCCTGGCCTCAACGTTAAACTGTCGTTTGATATCAACGAAGATGTTGCCGCCCCGTACATCGCTACCGGCGCGCGTCCAAAAGTGGCCGTGCTGCGCGAGCAGGGCGTGAACTCCCACGTTGAAATGGCTGCTGCCTTCCACCGTGCGGGCTTTGACGCCATCGATGTGCATATGAGCGACCTGCTGGGCGGACGCATCGGTCTGGGTAACTTCCAGGCGCTGGTAGCCTGTGGCGGTTTCTCTTACGGCGATGTGCTCGGCGCAGGGGAAGGCTGGGCGAAGTCGATTCTGTTCAACAACCGCGTCCGTGATGAGTTCGAAACCTTCTTCCATCGCCCGCAAACGCTGGCGCTCGGGGTGTGTAACGGTTGCCAGATGATGTCTAACCTGCGTGAACTGATCCCGGGAAGCGAGCTGTGGCCACGCTTTGTGCGTAACCACTCCGATCGTTTTGAAGCCCGCTTCAGCCTGGTCGAAGTGACGCAAAGCCCGTCTTTACTGCTTGCCGATATGGTTGGTTCGATGATGCCGATTGCCGTTTCTCACGGTGAAGGCCGTGTGGAAGTGCGTGACGGCGCGCATCTGGCCGCGCTGGAGAGTAAGGGACTGGTGGCGCTGCGCTACGTTGATAACTTCGGTAAGGTGACCGAGACCTACCCGGCTAACCCGAACGGTTCGCCGAACGGAATTACTGCCGTTACTACTGAAAATGGTCGCGTCACCATTATGATGCCGCACCCGGAACGCGTATTCCGTACCGTGAGCAACTCCTGGCACCCGGAAAACTGGGGCGAGGACAGCCCGTGGATGCGTATCTTCCGCAACGCGCGTAAACAGCTCGGGTAATCAGCTCGATAACCTTTAAGCCCCTCTGTGTAAGGGGCTTTTTTTTGTCTGTCATTTTGTATGCCGCTATCCGACAATGCGTTTAAGTGTCGGGAAATCCCGACATAGGTGGGGTTACGTTGTCGCTAAAAAGAGACATTTAATTATATGATTTACAATGAATTTGTTTTTAAGTGCTGCAAGTGTTGCTGATTGGCGACAGTAAGGGTGAAAAATAGCCAAAATTATTTTTCATGTGAATAAGAACATTTTCTATATTTATCATTGTGTTAATAAAGTGTTTTGAATATTGGCACAGATGCTGCACAATATTGCCCAGTGGCTCATTCACCTTCTTATGTCAGCCCCTTCGGGACGTGCTACATAAACTTCGAATGACGCACAACAAGGTGCCTGCCGTCCAACATCTGATATTAGCATCGCTCATATCAACCTTCGGGCGAAACGTCGAGTTAGGCACCGCCTTATTCCACAACAAAGCCGGGTTAATCCCGGCTTTGTTGTATCTGACGTTCCCCTCAGTTAGCATCAACCTATTCCTGTCCATTGAGAGTAACGCCTTGAAGCGCTGGTCTGTTTTCCCCCGATCTTTACGTCAATTGGTTACGTTGGCATTTTTGCTTATCCTGCTGCCGTTGTTAGTTTTGGCCTGGCAGGCGTGGCAAAGTCTGAATGCCCTGAGCGCGCAGGCGGCGCTGACGAACCAAACCACGCTGATTGACGCCAGACGCAGTGAAGCGATGACCAATGCCGCGCTGGAGATGGAGCGTAGCTACCGGCAATACTGTGTGCTTGATGACCCAACGCTGGCTAAGGTTTACCAGAGCCAACGTAAACGCTACAGCGACATGCTGGATGCGCATGCGGGCGTGTTGCCGGATACCAAGCTTTATCAGGCACTGCGTCAGGACCTCAACGATCTCGCGCAGTTACAGTGCACCAACAGTGGTCCTGATAGCGTGGCGGCGGCGCGGCTGGACGCTTTCGCCAGTGCCAATACTGAAATGGTACAAGCGACGCGCACGGTCGTCTTTTCTCGTGGGCAGCAGCTACAGCAGGAAATCGCCGAACGTGGGCAGTTCTTTGGCTGGCAGGCGCTGGTGCTGTTTCTTGTCAGCCTGGCGATGGTGTTGCTGTTTACCCGCATGATAATCGGTCCGGTGAAGGGCATAGAAAAAATGATCAATCGTCTGGGGGAAGGGCGCTCGCTGGGCGATAGCGTATTATTTACGGGACCCCGGGAGCTGCGGTCCGTGGGCCAGCGCATTATCTGGCTGAGCGAACGTCTCTCCTGGCTAGAGTCACAACGACATCAGTTTTTACGCCACCTGTCCCATGAGCTAAAAACGCCTCTGGCGAGCATGCGCGAAGGTACCGAGCTGTTAGCCGATCAGGTCGTTGGGCCGTTAACGCCAGAGCAAAAAGAGGTGGTCGGTATTCTTGATGACAGTAGCCGCAACCTGCAAAAACTGATTGAGCAACTGCTCGATTACAACCGCAAGCTGGCGGATGACGAGGTTGAGCTTGAACGTGTGGAAATCGCGCCGCTAGTGGAAAGCGTTGTTTCTGCACATAGCCTGCCCGCTCGCGCCAAAATGATACATACTGATGTTGCGCTTGCGGTGAACGCCTGCCTGGCAGAACCGATGCTATTGATGAGCGTGCTGGACAATCTTTATTCCAATGCGGTGCACTATGGCGCTGAATCCGGTAACATTTGGATCCGCAGCAGTTTGCATGGCTCAATGGTATACATTGATGTAATGAATACCGGCACACCGATTCCAGAAGCAGAACAGACCATGATCTTCGAGCCTTTTTTCCAGGGTAGCCATCAGCGAAAAGGGGCGGTAAAAGGAAGCGGGTTGGGGCTGAGCATTGCCAGAGATTGCATCCGCCGTATGCGGGGCAAACTGTATCTGGTTGATGAGCATGCGCAAAACGTTTGTTTTCGCATAGAACTGCCGCTATCTGCAGCGAAAAATCACTAAAATAAACCTAAGTCTGGTGAGTATGCCATACGTTGTTGTCCGAATGCTTAAACGACATTTTTTCCGTCGCGTCATCCTCGCAAGCCTGCCGTGTCTGGCGCTGGTAGGCTGCGTCCCGAACGCGGTGAATCATATTATCGGCGACCCTTCGCAGGAGAAAATTCCGCCTCATCAACTGGCGGACTACCTTGCTACCGACTGTAGCGATATCTGGTCGCTGTCTGGTCAGCCCACAGAGACCAATCCGCTGTACTGGCTGCGGGCGATGGATTGCGCCAATCGCCTGATGCCGGTACAGGCGCGTAGTGAAGCCAGCACGATGATGCCTGATACCTGGCAGGGGGCTTTCAGGCGCGGGATCCTGCTTGATAACGCCAACATTACGCCGCCTGAAAGGCGGGAGACGGTTACGCGCCTCGACGCATTAAGCCCGCAAATTCCGCCACAGGTACGGCCGCTGTATCAGGTCTGGCGCAGCAGTCAGACGTTGCAGTTGCAACTGGCCGAAGAGCGTATGCGCTACAGCAAGCTTCAGCAGGCATCAGACAGCGATCTTGATACGTTACGTCAGCAGCAACAACACTTGCAGTCTCAGCTCGATCTCACGACCCGCAAGCTGGAGAATCTGACCGATATCGAACGCCAGCTTTCCACGCGCAAACCTGCCGGTAGTTACAACCCTGATGCGCCGCACGGGAACGATAAACTCACCCCACCTGATAACGAGGAAGGCGCAGCGTCGTCTGCCGATGAGGTCACGCCATGATAAGCCGTAAGCCCGCGCATCTGCTGCTGGTGGATGACGATCCCGGCCTGTTGAAATTACTTGGAATGCGCCTGACCAGCGAAGGCTACAGCGTCGTAACCGCAGAAAGCGGGCAGGAAGGGTTGCGGGTACTGAACCGTGAAAAAGTGGATCTGGTTATTAGCGATCTGCGCATGGATGAAATGGACGGCATGCAGCTGTTTACTGAAATCCAGAAAGTGCAGCCGGGAATGCCGGTTATTATCCTTACCGCTCACGGTTCCATCCCCGACGCCGTTGCGGCGACCCAGCAAGGGGTGTTCAGCTTTCTCACTAAGCCGGTGGATAAAGACGCGTTATACCATGCGATCGACGGGGCGTTGGAACAGTCTGCGCCTGCCGCTGATGACAGCTGGCGTGAGTCCATCGTCACCCGCAGCCCACTGATGCTGCGCCTGCTGGAACAGGCGCGCATGGTGGCGCAATCGGACGTAAGCGTATTGATCAACGGCCAAAGCGGAACTGGGAAAGAAGTTTTTGCCCAGGCCATTCACAACGCCAGCCCGCGCAGCCACAAGCCCTTTATTGCCATTAACTGCGGCGCATTGCCGGAACAACTGCTGGAGTCCGAACTGTTTGGTCATGCGCGCGGCGCCTTTACCGGCGCGGTGAGCAATCGTGAAGGGCTGTTTCAGGCCGCGGAAGGCGGAACGCTGTTTCTCGATGAGATTGGCGATATGCCCGCGCCGTTGCAGGTTAAATTGCTACGTGTATTGCAGGAGCGAAAAGTCAGGCCGCTGGGCAGTAACCGCGATATCGATATTGATGTGCGGATCGTTTCCGCGACCCACCGCGATTTACCCAAAGCGATGGCTCGGGGGGAATTTCGCGAAGATTTGTACTATCGCCTCAACGTGGTGAGCCTGAAGATCCCGGCGCTGGCCGAGCGTACGGAAGATATTCCGCTGCTGGCAAACCATCTGCTGCGCCAGTCTGCTGAACGACACAAACCGTTCGTGCGCGCCTTTTCGACCGATGCCATGAAACGACTAATGACCGCCAGTTGGCCTGGTAACGTGCGTCAGTTGGTTAACGTGATTGAGCAGTGCGTGGCGTTGACCTCTTCGCCGGTGATCAGCGACGCGCTGGTGGAGCAGGCGCTGGAAGGGGAGAATACCGCGCTGCCGACCTTTGTTGAAGCGCGTAACCAGTTTGAACTCAACTACCTGCGTAAGCTGTTGCAAATCACCAAGGGCAATGTGACCCATGCGGCGCGAATGGCGGGGCGCAACCGCACCGAATTCTACAAGTTGCTCTCTCGCCATGAGCTGGATGCAAACGATTTCAAAGAATAAATCTGCGGATTATGTTAGTTTTATTCGATCAAAAGACAGGCGACCTTTTCAAGGAATAGCATGAAAAAGATTGATGCGATTATTAAACCCTTCAAGCTGGACGACGTCCGCGAAGCGCTGGCTGAAGTCGGCATTACCGGTATGACTGTAACAGAAGTGAAAGGGTTTGGCCGTCAGAAAGGCCATACTGAGCTGTACCGTGGTGCGGAATATATGGTGGATTTTCTGCCGAAGGTAAAAATTGAAATTGTGGTCACCGACGACATCGTCGATACCTGCGTCGACACCATTATTCGTACTGCCCAGACCGGTAAAATCGGTGACGGTAAGATTTTTGTCTTCGACGTGGCACGCGTGATTCGTATTCGCACCGGTGAAGAAGACGACGCGGCAATCTAAGCCGCGCCGTGCTTGCCGGATGGCGGTGTAAACACCTTATCAGGCCTACAATATCCCGTAGGCCTGATAAGCGCAGCGCCATCAGGCATGAGTAATTACAAGACTTTATGCGGGCCGAAGCATTCGTAATGAATGTTCTCGTTTTTCACGCCCAGGCCGACCAGCTGCTTCGCGGCAAACTGCATAAAGCCAACCGGACCGCACAGATAAAACTGCATCGCCGGATCGCTGATTGCGCCTTCCAGTTTGTTCAAATCCATCAGACCAATACTATCAAACGCACCTTTCGCGCGATCGGCTTCGGTTGGCTCACGATACCAGGTGTGTGCGCTAAAGCGTGGCAGCGTTTTGCCCAGTTCATTCACTTCATCGGCAAAGGCATGTACATCGCCATTTTCTGCCGCGTGGAACCAGTTAACCTGCGCCGTATGATTCGCTTTTGCCAGCGTATCCAGCATCGCCAGCATCGGGGTTTGACCCACGCCTGCTGAAATCAGAGAGACTGGGGTATCGGTTGCGACGTCCATAAAGAAATCGCCCGCAGGTGCGGCTAAGTGAACGACGTCGCCCACATTCGCATGGGTGTGCAGCCAGGTGGAAACCTGACCACCGTCTTCACGCTTCACAGCAATACGGTAGCCTTTGCCATCGGGTTTACGGGTCAGTGAGTACTGACGAATTTCCTGATGCGGGAAACCTTCCGGCTTCAGCCAGACGCCCAGGTATTGCCCCGGATGATATTCAGCCACTGCGCCACCGTCGACAGGTTCAAATTCAAAGCTGGTGATAAGCGCACTGCGTGGGGTTTTTGCCACGATGCGGAAAGGACGGGTACCTTCCCAGCCGCCATTTTTATTGGCATTTTCGCTGTAGATCTGCGCTTCACGGTTGATGAAAACGTTCGCCAGCACGCCGTATGCTTTGCCCCATGCATCCAGAACTTCCTGGCCCGGGCTGAACATTTCGTCCAGCGTTGCCAGCAAATGGCCACCTACGATGTTGTACTGCTCCGGTTTAATCTGGAAGCTGGTATGCTTCTGCGCGATTTTCTCAACGGCAGGCAACAGCGCCGCCAGGTTCTCGATATTGCTGGCATACGCGGCAATAGCGTTAAACAGCGCTTCCCGCTGATCGCCATTACGCTGGTTACTCATGTTGAAGATTTCTTTCAGCTCTGGGTTATGCGTAAACATGCGATCGTAGAAATGGGCGGTCAGCTTCGGGCCTGTTTCAACCAGCAGGGGAATGGTGGCTTTCACTGTAGCGATGGTTTGTGCGTCAAGCATACGGTCTTCCTTTATCTGAAATTTTAATGATGTATGTCAAATACATCTTATAAAAAATACCCCTGCATTGTAAATGGTTCTTTGTCACTTTGCGTTGTAAAGGTTACATCGTGAAAAATATGCATCACAAACCTGAAAAGAAATCCGTTGAAATTCAGCAGACCTTTGTTCTCCAAAGCCTTGCGTGCCGTGAAGGTAATCGTTTGCGTAAAATCCTTTGTCAAGACCTGTTATCGAAGAATGATTCGGTTATACTGTTCGCCGTCGTCCAACGGGACTGCCTTTTTAGGCCGAAATTCTATTGTTAGCTGAGTCAGGAGATGCGGATGTTAAAGCGTGAAATGAACATTGCCGATTATGATGCCGAACTGTGGCAGGCTATGGAGCAGGAAAAAGTACGTCAGGAAGAGCACATCGAACTGATCGCCTCCGAAAACTACACCAGCCCGCGTGTTATGCAGGCGCAGGGTTCTCAGCTGACCAACAAATACGCTGAAGGTTATCCGGGCAAGCGCTACTACGGCGGTTGTGAGTACGTTGATATCGTTGAGCAATTGGCTATCGATCGTGCAAAAGAGCTGTTTGGCGCTGACTACGCTAACGTACAGCCGCACTCCGGCTCCCAGGCTAACTTCGCTGTTTACACCGCTCTGCTGCAACCGGGTGATACCGTTCTGGGTATGAACCTGGCGCAAGGCGGCCACCTGACTCACGGTTCCCCGGTTAACTTCTCTGGCAAGCTGTACAACATCATCCCTTACGGTATTGATGAGTCCGGTAAAATTGACTACGAAGATATGGCTAAGCAGGCCAAAGAGCACAAGCCGAAGATGATCATCGGCGGCTTCTCTGCTTACTCCGGCGTTGTTGACTGGGCAAAAATGCGTGAAATCGCCGACAGCATTGGCGCATACCTGTTCGTTGACATGGCGCACGTTGCGGGCCTGATCGCCGCAGGCGTTTACCCGAACCCGGTTCCACACGCACACGTAGTGACCACCACCACCCACAAAACCCTGGCAGGTCCGCGCGGCGGCCTGATCCTGGCGAAAGGCGGTGACGAAGAGCTGTACAAAAAGCTGAACTCCGCGGTGTTCCCAAGCGCGCAGGGCGGCCCGCTGATGCACGTGATCGCGGCGAAAGCCGTGGCGCTGAAAGAAGCGATGGAGCCTGAGTTTAAGGTTTACCAGCAGCAGGTTGCTAAAAACGCTAAAGCGATGGTAGAAGTGTTCCTGAACCGTGGCTACAAAGTGGTTTCTGGCGGTACTGAAAACCACCTGTTCCTGCTGGATCTGGTTGATAAAACCCTGACCGGTAAAGAAGCTGACGCCGCACTGGGCCGCGCTAACATCACTGTTAACAAAAACAGCGTGCCGAACGATCCGAAGAGCCCGTTTGTGACTTCCGGTATCCGTATCGGTTCTCCGGCTGTAACTCGCCGTGGCTTTAAAGAAGCGGAAGTGAAAGAGCTGGCTGGCTGGATGTGTGACGTTCTGGACAACATCAATGACGAAGCCGTTATCGAGCGCGTCAAAGGTAAAGTTCTGGATATCTGCGCACGCTTCCCGGTTTACGCGTAATTCTGCTTAACGCAAAACGAAAGGCCGCTGATGCGGCCTTTTTTAATGCTCATCCCGGTCAACGAATCGTCTGTAGTTGCTCCTCCACATACAGATAACCAATTCCCATCAGCTGTTGTGCGCGGCTCAGCTTGCCAAAGCCGATTTGGGTTGCTCTGGTGCGAGTCGCGTCACGATGATCAAAGGGGTTAAATCCCGTCTGCCTGATGATGATATTCAGCCACTCTTCCCCAAAGCCACAGCTGCGACCGTATAACAAAATATTATTTATATTTAAGGTATTCAGGAAGTTGTAGAGACTAAGTCCGATGGCGTTGGCCGAGTCTTCAACCCAGGCATGAAGGCGTAAATCCCCCTGTTGCCATTTTTCAATCAAGGCATCAATGGTTAGTGCTTCAGGATTATCAGCGAGATCGGGGCGCGTTTTTAACCACATTCTCGCCTGTTTTTTTAGCGCGCTGAGGGACGCTACGGTTTCCAGACAACCGTATCGACCACAATCGCAGGCTACGCCATCAGGGTTGATAATCGTGTGCCCGATTTGTCCGATGCCGTAGAGACTGCCGCGCCATACCTGGTCGTTGATAACAAATGAGGAGCCAATACCATAATCGACATTGATGACGCAAAAGTCCCGATACTGACCGTCGTTTTGCCATTTTTCCGCCAGCGCCAGCATCACACAATCGTTATCGACCATGACGCGCACGTTGAGTTTTTCTTCCAGCAGGTATTTCAATTCCACGGGCTGTTTCCAGGGCGCCTGTGGCATCGTCTGCGATACGCCCGTTCCCGCATCAACCTGTCCATGAACCGCCAACGCCAGATTGATTTTTCGATTAGGCCAATTTTTACGGTACTGATGCCAGCATTTCTCAATGGCCGCGAGTAATGCCTGGGGATGGGGGGCGTCAATCGCATGGTATTCAACGTCGCCTTTTGGACTCAGACAGGCGTTGCCAAGCTGGCACTCGATACTGGTTGGCGTGATGTTCATGCATAAGGTCCAGTCACCCTCCGGGGCGATAAGCCAGGCACCGCTGCTATGGCCGCGTGACAGATGGTCGTCCGGTACATTTACGACGCGTCCCTCTTCCTCCAGCTCCTGAAGAATATTGCTGACGGCAGGAATCGAGATTTGTGCCAGTCGGGCGAGGGTCGATTTGCTGGCTCGTTTCTTGCGATACAGGTACTCCAGCAGCACACCCTTGTTGTAATGGCGAATTTGCTGATTATTAATGCAGGCTTTCATACACTAAACCTTGTTAACTAAATTGCGTGATTATTGTGCGTAAAACCCGTAATTCTGTCCATTACACTGCTCTCATTATTTCACTCCAGTATGTCTTGTTAACTTTGAGGGCGTTATGAGTTCAGTAAACGTTTGGCAGGAGACGGTACATATTCCGACCTATGAAACGGGGGCGCAGGATGTACATCCCATGTTTCTGGAGAATCGGGTTTATCAGGGGTCTTCCGGGGCCGTATATCCCTACGGTGTGACGGATACGCTGAGCGAGGATAAAACGTTAAAGGCCTGGCAGGCGGTATGGCTGGAAAATGATTATATCAAAATCATGATCCTGCCCCAGCTCGGGGGCCGCGTGCATCGCGCATGGGATAAGGTGAGGCAGCGTGATTTCGTTTATCACAATGACGTTATCAAACCCGCGCTGGTGGGGCTGCTTGGTCCGTGGATCTCCGGGGGGATCGAGTTCAACTGGCCGCAGCACCATCGACCCACTACGTATATGCCGGTGGATTTTACGATTAGCGAAAATGACGATGGCTCAAAAACAGTGTGGGTTGGCGAGACGGAGCCGATGCATGGGCTGCAGGTGATGACCGGATTTACTCTGCGCCCGCAACGTGCAGCGCTGGAGATTGGCAGTCGCGTCTACAACAGCAATGCCACGCCGCGTCATTTCTTATGGTGGGCGAATCCGGCAGTGAAAGGTGGCGACGGGCATCAAAGCGTCTTTCCACCGGATGTCACCGCGGTGTTTGATCACGGCAAACGTGCGGTTTCAGCCTTCCCGATCGCCACCGGAACGTATTACAAGGTGGACTATTCGGCGGGTGTTGATATCTCTCGCTATAAAAATGTTCCGGTACCGACCTCCTACATGGCGGAAAAGTCAGAATACGATTTTGTCGGCGCCTGGTGCCATGATGAAAATGGCGGGCTTCTGCATGTTGCGGATCATCATATCGCGCCGGGGAAAAAACAGTGGAGCTGGGGGTATAGCGAATTTGGTCAGGCATGGGATAAAAATCTGACCGATGAGAATGGGCCTTATATCGAACTGATGACCGGTATTTTTGCCGATAACCAACCGGATTTTACCTGGCTTGACCCATTTGAAGAAAAGCGTTTTGAGCAATACTTCCTGCCTTACCACTCGCTGGGCATGGTACAGAACGCCTCGCGCGATGCGGTGATTAAACTACAGCGTGATGACGAGGGGATTGCCTGGGGGGTGTATGCCATTTCTCCTCTCTCCGCCCACCGTCTTACCCTTTGCGAAGAGGGGAACCCGCAGCCGCTGCTGGATGAAGTGATTGAGCTGATGCCATGCGCCGTTGTGCAGGGGGCGTTAACCGGGATTAATCCCGCTCGTCTGACGATAACGCTTTCCGATCGCCACGGCAGGAGCGTATTGCGTTATCAGGAACATCAGCCGCAGGAGATACCGCTGCCGGAAGTGGCGAAAGCCCCGCTAAGTGCGGATAAGATCGGCAGCGTGGATGAGGCGTGGTTTATCGGCCAGCATCTGGAGCAATATCACCACGCCAGCCGTTCACCTTTCGACTATTACCTTCGCGGCCTTGAACTGGATCCATTGGATTACCGCTGCAATCTGGCGCTGGCGATGCTGGAATATAATCGCGCCGACTACGTACGAGCGAGCGATTATGCCACTCAGGCGTTGGCGCGTGCGCATCGCCTGAACAAAAATCCGCAGTGCGGGCAGGCAAGCCTGATCCGCGCCAGCGCCAGAGAACGGCTACAGCAATGGCACGATGCGCAGGAGGATTTTTGGCGCGCAGTGTGGAGTGGTAACAGCAAAGCGGGCGGATATTATGGGCTTGCCAGGCTGGCTACGCGAAATGAGCGTTACGATGATGCCCTGAATTTTTGTCGGCAGAGTCTGCTGGCGTGTCAGACCAACCAGGATGTGCTGTCTCTCGAAACATTATTACTGCACCTCACCGGTCGTCATGGCGAGGCACTGCAACTGACCGAAAACCTGCTGCGCGACTATCCGCTGAATCCCACTTTCTGGTGGGTGAAAGCGACGATCTCTGCAGCCGAATCGGACATGGCCCGCTGGGTGGGCGTCTGCCAGTCGCGGGATATTAACGCCTTGCAGACCGCCGGATTATTGCTGGACTGGGGAATGACTGAGCGGGCGAAAGCCGTCCTGACCGCGCTTAACTGCCAGAAAACGCTACCGCTCTATTTGCAAGCCAGTTTGAGCGAGGGGAATGAGCGCCTTGCGCTGATAAACCGCGCGCGCGAGGTGTTTCCTGACTTTGTGCGTTTTCCCAATCTGCTGCCGGAAGTGGCGGCGCTGGAAAATGTCACAGAGTGCTATTTTGCTCAGCACCTGCTCGCCTGCTTTCACTACAGCCGGCGTAACTATGAGAAAGCGACTCACCTGTGGCAGCGCTGTGTTGAGATGGCCCCTGATTTTGCTGATGCCTGGCGAGGGCTGGCGATTCATGCGTGGAATAAACTGTCTGATGCCAGTCTGGCGACGGCGTATCTGGATAAAGCGTGTGAGCAACAACCGCAAGACGCTCGTCTTTTGTTTGAGCGCGATCTGCTGGATAAGCTCACTGCCGCAGAGCCAGGCAAACGCCTTGCCCGGCTGGAGGCAAATCTCGCTACGGCACTGAAACGCGACGATTTAACGGCGGAGCTGCTGCATCTTTGGCATCTCGCCGGGAAAACGGATCACGCGGCCGGGATCCTTTCTTCGCGTAAGTTTCATCCCTGGGAAGGTGGCGAAGGAAAAATAACCAGTCAGTTTATTATCAATCACCTTTTGCGAGCCTGGCAGCATATTCAGCACCAGCGTCCGCAGCAGGCTGAAGCGTTGCTGACTGCCGCGCTGCACTACCCGGATAACCTCAGCGAAGGACGGTTGCCGGGTCAGACCGATAACGATATCTGGTTCTGGCTGGGGATTTGCGCCCGGCAGCAGGGTATGGAAGAACGTGCTGTCGAGTGTTTCCAGAAAGCGGCGCGGGGCGATCGGACGATCAACATTCATAGCTACTACAACGATCAGCCGGTGGATTACCTCTTCTGGCAAGGTATTGCCTTGCGGATGACGGGTGAAAATGCGGCCAGCCACCAGCTTTTCAACGATATGCTGCAATGGTCGCAACACATGGAGGCTGAGCAGGTGGAGGCCGATTTCTTCGCGGTATCCCAACCCGATCTCCTCTCGTTATATGCCGATATCCAAAAGCAGCATCAGGAGAAATGTTTGCTTGTGCGCTCCCTGGCGACGGCAGGACTGGGCGGCGGAGCAAGCTACGAGCAGGCGCTATCTGAGCTGGAAGCGCTCAATCCCGCCTGGGCGAAAGCTGCGCTGTTTCGACAGACAATGCCCTTCGTGCTGCACCTCATTAACTAAAGAACGTTTACTGTAATCTTTGAGCGGCCTGACCCGCCGCTTTCTTCGGGATGTTTAGAATATGTGAAATCGCCCGGCGGACGCTTATGTTCCGCCGAAGCTAAACAACAATAAATGCCTGACCCTACAGGAGGCACGTATGTCTAAAAATAAGGTAGTCTCATTTTTTTCATATTTACTGTTAACGTTGTTGAGTATTTCATTCCCCGGCTTTAGCGCAGAGAAAGAGATTACCGTCGGTGCAATCTACCTTGATACTCAGGGGTATTACGCTGGCGTACGTCAGGGCGTTCAGGATGCGGCACTAGAGAATCAGGCAAAAATTCAGCTCATTGAAACCAATGCTCAGGGCGATATTTCCAAAGAGAGTTCGTTTATCGATACGCTGGTCGCGCGCAACGTGGACGCCATTATTCTCTCTGCCGTTTCAGAAAACGGCAGCAGCCGCGCGGTTCGCCGGGCCAGTGAAGCCGGTATTCCGGTGATTTGCTACAACACCTGTATCAATGATAAAGGCGTGGACAAGTATGTCTCTGCCTACCTGGTTGGCGATCCGGTTGAATTTGGTAAAAAGCTGGGGGAGGCCGCGGCTGATTATTTTATTGCACAAAAAATCAGTGCCCCAAAAATTGCGATAATTAACTGTGAAGCGTTCGAGGTCTGTGTGCAGCGGCGTAAAGGCTTTGAAGAGGCGCTAAAAGCACGCGTTCCGGATATGCAGATTGTCGCGAATCAGGAAGGAACTGTTCTCGATAAAGCCATCTCTGTGGGCGAAAAGCTGATTATCTCCTCATCCAGTCTGGACGCCATTATGGGGGAGTCCGGCGGGGCGACGCTGGGTGCGGTTAAAGCGGTCCGCAATCAAGGGAAAGCGGGCAAAATTGCCGTGTTCGGCTCGGATATGACAACGGAAATCGCTCAGGAATTGCAAAGCTATCAGGTGCTGAAAGCCGTTGTCGACATTTCGGGTAAGAAAATGGGCAATGCCGTTTTCGCACAAACCATGAATGTGATTAATAAAACCCCACAGGCAAACAAAATCATCCCTGTGGACATCGATACCTACGTTAAATCTGAAGATGGTAAGCAGTGGCTGACTACGCATGTCGACGGTCTGCCTTGATGACTCTTGTCCGTTAACTGAGGTAGAGATGTGATGACAGCAAGTGAAAAAACGTCGACACCGGTCGCGAAGATAGTCGCAGGAAATAAGCGTTATCCCGGCGTCGTGGCGCTGGATAACGTGAATTTTATGCTCTCAAAAGGTGAGGTTCGGGCGCTATTGGGGAAAAATGGCGCGGGAAAGTCCACGCTCATTCGTATGCTGACCGGCAGTGAAAGTCCTGATAGCGGCGAAATTTGGTTGGGTGGAACCCGCCTTGAGGGCAGCGATGCCACGCTGACGCGACGCGCAGCGGAGTTGGGGGTCAGAGCCGTATACCAGGAGCTGAGTCTGGTTGAGGGATTGACGGTTGCTGAAAATCTCTGTCTTGGTCAATGGCCGCGTCGTAATGGCATGATTAATCAGACTATGATGGCTCGCCAGGCGACAGAGGCACTGGCGGCTCTCGGTGTTGATGTTCCACCCGATGCTTTAGTCGGGACGTTGAGTCCGGCACAAAAGCAACTGGTGGAGATTGCCCGTGTAATGAAAGGCCAGCCGCAGGTGGTTATTCTCGATGAACCGACCAGCTCGCTGGCTAATGCGGAAGTTGAGTTGGTGATCAACGCGGTAAAACGGATGTCAGCGCTGGGCGTCGCCGTGATTTATGTCAGTCATCGCATGGAGGAGATCCGCCGTATCGCCTCTTGCGCAACGATCATGCGCGATGGTCAGGTCGCCGGGGATGTTACGCTGGAGAGCACGACCACTCAGGAAATCGTATCGTTGATGCTGGGCAGGGAACATATCGATCTCCCGCGGGTTAAACCCGGCATCTCGCTAACGACTCCGGTTCTGCAGGTTGCGCAATTATGCCATCCGCCAAAGCTACATAATATTAGCTTTACGCTGCACCGGGGCGAAGTCCTGGGGATTGCAGGTCTGCTGGGATCGGGCCGTAGCGAATTACTCAAGGCAATCATTGGATTAGAGTCATTTTCCCGCGGAGAAATCACGCTGAACGGCGTGAATATTTCGCAGCCTGATTATGCCGCAATGCTCAAAAGCGGCGTGGGCTATACCCCGGAAAACCGTAAAGAAGCGGGGATCATTCCGCTACTGGGTGTGGATGAAAACACGGTAATGACCAACCGACACAAGGTGAGTCAGCGTGGCGTGTTGAACTGGCAGCGGATCCAGGCGCTGACGGCGGCGGTGATGAGCAGGATGACGGTAAAAGCGGCAAATACGCAGACCGCAATCGGGACGTTATCGGGCGGCAATCAGCAAAAGGTGGTCATTGGACGCTGGGTATATGCCGAAAGCGAAATTTTGCTCCTTGATGAGCCGACGCGCGGCGTCGATATCGAAGCCAAACAGCAGATATATCGTATCGTGCGTGAGCTGGCCGCAGAAGGAAAAAGTGTCATCTTCATTTCCAGCGAAATAGAAGAACTGCCTTTAGTTTGCGATCGTATTTTGCTGCTGCAAAACGGCGAATTTACCCGCGAGCTTTTAGCCCCTGTAAATGTCGATGAATTAATGTCGGCCATTCTATCCACGCACTAGCCATTACGTTTATTGAGGAAATAACAGATGTCTGCCTCATCATTAACGCTGCCGCAAGGCAAAAGTACCGCGCCAAAGCAATTTATTAGCAATCATATTAATGAAATTGGTTTGCTGGTGGTTATTGCTATTTTATATCTGGTATTTTCATTGAACGCGCCAGGATTTATTTCGTTAAATAACCAAATGAACGTCCTCCGGGATGCCGCGACGATTGGGATTGCCGCATGGGCAATGACGCTCATTATTATTTCCGGTGAGATAGACGTGAGTGTTGGGCCGATGGTGGCGTTTATCTCCGTCTGTCTGGCCTTCCTGTTACAGTTTCAGGTGCCGCTTAGCCTTGCCTGCCTGATGGTGTTAATTCTGGGCGCCGCGCTGGGCACGCTTGCTGGCGTATTGCGTGGCGTATTTAGCGTTCCAAGCTTCGTGGCCACATTAGGTTTGTGGAGCGCCTTACGCGGTATGGGACTGTTTATGACCAACGCGCTTCCGGTACCGATTGATGAAAATGAGGTGCTGGAATGGCTCGGTGGGCAGCTTTTTGGCATCCCGGTGTCGGCGCTCATTATGCTGATTCTGTTCGTCATCTTTGTCTTTATCAGCCGCAAGACTGCGTTTGGTCGCTCCGTTTTTGCCACCGGCGGGAATGCGACCGCCGCGCAGCTTTGCGGGATTAACGTTAAGCGGGTGCGTATTTTGATTTTTACGCTCTCCGGTTTGCTGGCTGCCATTACCGGGATTCTGTTGGCCGCCAGGCTTGGCTCAGGTAATGCGGGGGCGGCAAATGGACTGGAGTTTGACGTCATTGCGGCGGTTGTGGTCGGAGGCACCGCGCTGTCCGGCGGTCGCGGTTCACTGTTTGGCACTTTATTAGGCGTACTGGTGATTACCCTTATTGGTAATGGACTGGTGCTGCTGGGAATTAACTCTTTCTTCCAGCAGGTTGTTCGCGGACTAATTATTGTGGTGGCAGTGCTGGCGAATATATTGCTGACCCAACGTAACAGTAAACTTAAACATTAATATTTATTAATTTATGCAGAGGGAATGATGAAAACAATGCTGGCTGCTTTTTTACCGGGAAATTCCACCGTTGAACTCAGAGAGGTTCCTGTGCCAACGCCGGGTATCAATCAGGTTCTCATTAAAATGAAATCATCAGGAATTTGCGGGAGCGATGTTCATTATATTTATCATCAGCATCGGGGGACTGCTGCTGCGCCGGATAAGCCATTGTATCAGGGGTTTGTTAACGGTCATGAACCTTGTGGACAAATTATTGAAACCGGGGCTGGCTGTCGACACTTCAAAGCGGGTGACCGGGTGCTGGTTTACCATATTTCCGGCTGCGGATTCTGTTCCAACTGCCGACGGGGTTTTCCGATCTCCTGTACCGGGGAGGGCAAAGCCGCCTACGGCTGGCAGCGCGACGGGGGTCATGCTGAATATTTATTAGCGGAAGAGAAAGACCTGATTCATCTCCCGGATGCCCTGAGCTATGAAGACGGGGCGTTTATTAGCTGCGGCGTTGGGACAGCCTACGAAGGTATTCTGCGTGGTGAAGTGTCCGGCAGTGACAACGTTCTGGTTGTCGGCCTCGGGCCTGTCGGCATGATGGCCATGATGCTGGCGAAGGGGCGTGGGGCGAAGCGCGTTATTGGCGTCGATATGCTGCCAGATCGCCTGGCGACGGCAAAACAGCTGGGCGTGATGGACAACGGATTCCTGGCCACGACGGAGAATCTACCGGCGCTGATTGCCGAACTGACGCACGGCGGCGCGGACGTGGCGCTGGATTGTTCCGGTAATGCAGCGGGTCGTCTGCTGGCATTGCAGTCGACAGCGGACTGGGGGCGAGTTGTCTATATCGGTGAAACCGGGAAAGTTGAATTTGAAGTGAGTGCCGACCTGATGCATCACCAGCGGCGTATTATTGGCTCCTGGGTAACCAGCCTGTTCCATATGGAGAAATGCGCCCGCGATCTGACCGACTGGAAGCTTTGGCCGCATAGTGCGATTACGCATCGTTTTTCTCTTGAACAGGCAGGGGAAGCCTATGCGCTGATGGCGAGCGGGAAGTGCGGCAAAGTGGTTATTAACTTTCCGGATTAAGGGGGCCAGATGACGCTTTATACGCTGGAAAATAGCAATCTGCGGCTTCAGGTTGCGGAGCAGGGCGGGGCGATTGAGGGACTGTGGTGGCAACATCAGGGGGAAATGAGCCCCGTGCTGCGCCCAGGCCTGAAAAGCGGAATTGCGGTGGAATCGTCTTGTTTCCCCCTCGTGCCGTTCGGTAACCGGGTGAGCGGAAATCGGTTTCGCTCACCGGCGGGAGAGCATCAGCTGCAACCTAACGTTGAGTGGGACCGCCATTACCTTCACGGCGATGGCTGGCTGAATCGCTGGCGCTGTGTGGCACACTCTCCGACGCAGCTCAGACTGGAGTATATCCATCGGCAGGGAGTCTATCTTTATACGGCGCAGCAGGTTTTTACCCTGAGCGCCAGCGGGGTTGAGGTTGAACTGATCGTCACCAATGAGGGGGATTCGCTCCCGTTTGGCCTGGGCTGGCATCCCTATTTCCCGCTGTCGCCGGGAACCCGTATACAGGCGCATGCCAACGGCTACTGGCTTGAGAAAGAACACTGGCTAACCGGCGCGCACCAGGAGAGCTTGCCGCAAGAGCTGGATTTCAATCAGCCCGCTCCGCTGCCTGAACATTGGGTGAATAATGGTTTCTCCGGCTGGGATGGGGCTGCGGCAATCCAGCAACCCGATTTGGGGTATCAGCTTTTGATGACTACCGAGCCACCTGCGCCCTGCTATTTTGTTTTTGTTTCCGATCCGGCATTTGATAAGGGATATGCATTCGATTTTTTCTGTTTTGAACCCATGAGCCATGCGCCTGACGATCACCATCGCCCGGATTTTGGTCAGTTAACCCTGTTGGCATGCGGCGAAAGCATGCGGCAAAAGATGACTCTGAATATTCAGTCTTATTAAACTCCCTGCCCGGAAACGGGCAGGAATAACGTCAACTTCGGCGGCTTCTATACTTATTCCGGCGTTGTTGACTGGGCAAAAATGCGCTTATCAGGCTGCTATCACAACGACTTCAGCGCTACGCCTTCATCGCACAGCGCTTCCTCGCTTACTACTCGTCCTGAATGAATTAACTTACGCAGTGCGCGCACTTCGCGTCCGTTGTTGAGCGCTACTGCGCCAATTAGCTTCCCATCACGCAGGTGGAACCAGATAGCCTTGCCGTCATCCGGATTGCCACGACATAGCCATGTTTGCCCTTGCATATCGCCAACAAATTGCAGATTGTCATTAAATTGGTCGGTCCAGAACCAGCCAGGCGTCTTCTCCGGCAACGGCAGATTGAGCATTGCGGCAGCGGCAATCTGTGCCTGGTTATTGGCATTTTCCCAGCTTTCTACTCGTTCTAACGAACCGTCGGGCTGGCGCGTTATCGCCACATCACCGGCGGCAAAAATCGCGGGATCGGAGGTGATGCAGGCGGAGTCAACGATAATACCGTTAGCCGTCTCCAGCCCCGCTTCGCGAGCCAGCGCATCATTCGCCACGATACCGATGCCATAAACCAGCGCATCGGCCTGTAGCGTCTCGCCGTTTTGCAGGGTAAGCGAGAGAAACTCTCCCGCTTCAGCGTGCTCAATGGCGCTGTTGAGCAGCACCCGCACCCCTGCCTGTCGGTGGCGGTTTAGCAGATAGTCGCGCACCGGAGCAGGGGCGTTGCGACCCATTACCGTTGAGGCCAGCTCCACTAACGTCACCCTACAGCCGCGTTGGATCGCGCTGGCCGCTAATTCCAGGCCAATGGTGCCCGCACCGACAATCACAATCGCCTTGCCCGGCAGCAAGGCACCGCGCAGACGCTCGGCATCTGTGGCGTGACGCAGGGTAAAGCAACGTTCGCCCAGTTTATCCAGTAGCGGCAGCGGTCTGGCGGCGGCCCCGGTAGCCAACAGCAACTGCGACCAGCGGTAGGACTGACCATCGGCGAGCATCAGCGTGCGAGAGGTGCGGTCAATCTGACGCAGCGTGACGCCAAGATGCAGCTGTACGTTGTTCTCTCGCCACCAGTCAGCGTTCAGGATCGGCTGTCGCTGTGGATTTTCGTCCAGCAGCATCGCTTTGGAGAGCGGAGGGCGTTCATAGGGCAGATACGGCTCATCAGAAAACAGATGCAATTCGCCGTTAAATCCTTGCTGACGCAGTGCGACGGCGGCCATTGCCGCAGCCTGACCACCGCCGACGATAGCGATAATTTTATGGCTCATAACGCCTCCTCAGAGATCCAGTCCGGCGGCAACGTGACGAATACCGCGAATGCCCAAACCGGCATCGGCATTGATCATCACGCCACTCAATGTGCGATTGTTGCGCTTTGACGCCAGCATCACATACGGGCCGGTAAAATCCGCTGGCTCAGGAAAAAACTGCAACGGCAAAATGGCGGCGATTTTTTCCGGCGTCAGCGACTGCATAATCGACGTATCGCCCTGGCCCAGCGCCTGTGGGCCGCGCAGATCGGTCGCCATACCGCACGGACCGACGCCGTTGACGCGCACCTTTGGCGCCAGCTCGTAGGCTAACTGGCGAATCAACCCGGTGGCGGCATGTTTAGAGGCGGTATACAACGGACCGCCGCCGCCGGGATACCACGCCGCGTTGGAAAGGGTAAAGATGATGTTGCCTTCGCTGGCGATAAGTGCAGGGGCGCAGGCTTTTGCACCCAGCAGATAGCCCAACACGTTGACGTTAAACAGCTCATGAAAGCCGCTCTCCAGCGCGTCCGCTGGCGTATTGACCAGCGAGGCGTTGTGATCCCATATCCCGGCGTTGCCGATCAAACAGTCCAGGGTGCCGTAGCGCGCCAGAATTTGATCCACCGCGCGCTGATAGTCGGCGTAGCAGGTGACGTTGCCTTCTACTGCCAGCACATGTTCGCCAAAACGTTGGCGCAGGCTGGCGACTTTGGCTGGCGAAAGTTCCAGCGTGGCGACCCGCGCGCCTTCCTCAATGAAACGCTCGACCAGCGCCAGGCCAAGACCGGAGCCGCCGCCGGTGATAAAGACCACGTTATCGCGTAAATCGCTCATCTCGCGTCCTCTGGAATATCAACGAACACATCGCTACCTTCCACGTACACTGCGTAGGTGGTCAGCGGATCGGTGGCAGGTAAACACAACGCCTTACCGGTTTTCAGGCAGAAACTGGCGGCATGCAGCGGGCATTCCACCGTCGCATCGTCTTCCAGATAACCTTCCGACATCGAGGCATTACCGTGGCTACAGCGATCGTTAATGGCATAAAACTCGCCGCCAACGTTGAACAGCGCGATGACAGGCGAGGTGTCGAGCCGGAGCGCTTCACCCTCCGGCAAATCCCCTACGGGGCAGGCATAAATACGACTCATCAGAACAATACACTCAAGTTATGGGAGGTGATCACCGCTTGATCCAGCACGATCTCACGCTCCAGTAAGCGCCACTCATCGCCCGGTAAACGGCGCACTTTGTCCATGCGCATGCCGACGTAAAAGGTTTCATCGCGCTCTTTTTGCGCGCGATACAGCAGATAGTTAAGACGCACGGCGAATACATCCGGCACTTCGGTTTCACTGACCTGACAGTTGCTGATCAGGTGTCGGGTACGCGACGGCGGCTCCTCTGCCCAGGCCATCCCGGTTTCCAGTCGCGCAATACGGCGTTCAAGCTGATCTTTGTTGTCGTTAAAAATCCAGGTGGTTGGCGGCTGCACGCCTTTGCGACGGTCGCGCGTCTGGGCATTGACTGTTGTGCGCATGGTATAGCGAATGTCGTCATCCAGCTGTGCCAGCCAGTCGCGAAACTGCCAGTCATCCAGCAGGCTGGCTTCATGGTAGAGAAACTGCGTAATGCGGTGATGCAGTTCCAGGGAAACTAAAGCACTCATTTCATCACCTCCTGCTGGTAAGCGGCGGTTTTTTCCTGCACTTCCTGCCAGCTTTCGCTGCTGAGTAAATCAGCCCAGCGCTGATACATGCCGCGGGCGGCGGTTTCTGAGAAGACGTAGTTGGTGATCCACGGAATGCCGTCTTCACGACGTTTCTCCTGACCTAACCCCATTTCCAGGCACAGTTTGCTATTACGCGCCCGATGGCCCTTCAACAGTTTTTGAATTTCACTCCAGTTTTCCGAGTCGTCCTGCTCAAGGAATCCGGCGGGGCCAAAAGCGCGCGTAGCGCTGTTTTCAAATGCGGCTTTCACTTCATCAGAGGCGGCTTTATCGGTAATACAGAACGCCCACACTTCAACCTGATCAGGACCGCGCGGATGCCAGACGCGCAACGTAGCGGTACCATTGAGCCAGGAAAGCGTTGGAAAAATGTTGTTGTGACCGGCCAGACGCAGGGCACGAACCTTACCCAGACGCTGTTCAGCTTCCGCGTAGGTGTCGCGGTAGTAGCTGGAGACTTCGCCGTCGACCCACACGTTGGCATCCGGCTTTTCGGTAAAGAAGAAGCCGCTGCCGTGCCCGTCCTGGCCGAACTGTAGTGCATCTTTGGCGGTTTCCCACACCGGGCGAGCGGTTTGTCCGTCACCGAGGCGTTTATCGCTACCGTCGTCTTTTGCCCCCAACACCTGCACAGCGGAGGCATGACTGAACAATGCGTGATACTGATCGCTGGCAAACTGTTCGGCGGGGAATTTCCAGTTACAGTCGATGGTCCACTTCTGTACGCCGCCGACGATTTCTGTGCCGCCTTCGCGGCGGTCAAGCACGCCGTCGAGATACCACGCGATGTCGCCGAGATAATCGCGTAGCGTGGGCGCGGTGGTGTCCCAGTTGCCGAAAATCAGCCCTTTATAGCTCTCTACGCCAGGAACTTCGTTCAGTCCCCAGTGCGATTTGCATAGCCCTTGCGGGTAAGCGCGAGGCTCCAGCGGGACGTCGATCAGCTCGCCATTGATACCGTACGACCAGCCGTGATACGGGCAGGTAAAGGCGCGAGTGTTCCCGCAGTCGGCGTAGCTGACGCGCATCGCCCGGTGGCGGCACTGGTTGAGAAACGCTTTGATGCTGCCGTCTTTCTGGCGAACCACCACGACCGCATCCTCGCCCATGTAGGTGTTAAAAAAATCACCGGCTTTGGGGATTTGGCTTTCGTGGGCGAGAAATAGCCAGCAGCGCCCGAAGATGCGCTCCAGCTCCAGTTGGTAAATTTCTGGGTCAGTATAAATCCGTGGGGTTACACGACCGTTTTGCGTGTCGATCAGTTGGTAGATGTCTAAATTTGAGGGTGTGGTCATATTTTTTAATCCTGAAAGATAAGATGTATTGACCTTCTATTTTTGTGCCATAAGGATGTTGCTGGTTAGTTATCAATCTGTGAAATAGTAAATTTCTACCAGTTGAGACATTTTTTCGATAACAAGGAGAAGGGCATGGAACTGAGGCACTTACGCTATTTTGTGGCGGTGGCGCAGGCGCTGAATTTCACCCGGGCGGCAGAAAAGCTGCATACCTCTCAGCCGTCGTTAAGCAGCCAGATCCGCGATCTGGAAACCTGCGTGGGCGTTCCGTTACTGGTGCGGGATAAGCGAAAAGTTGCGCTGACGGCGGCCGGGGAGTGCTTTTTACAGGATGCGCTGGCGATCCTTGAGCAGGCGGAAAATGCCAAAGTTCGCGCCCGTAAAACGGGGCAGGAAGATAATCATTTCGCTATTGGTTTTGTCCCTTCCGCTGAGGTGAATTTGCTCCCGAAGGTGCT
The DNA here is from genome assembly GCF_013797615.1 of Citrobacter sp. RHBSTW-00017. Classification (NCBI taxonomy): domain Bacteria; kingdom Pseudomonadati; phylum Pseudomonadota; class Gammaproteobacteria; order Enterobacterales; family Enterobacteriaceae; genus Citrobacter; species Citrobacter sp. RHBSTW-00017. The sequence continues at coordinate 1,433,174 of NZ_CP056899.1, forward strand.
GCCCTTATTTCGTTTAAAACAACCGGATACACACATTGAGCTGGTAAGCCTGATAACCACCGAACAGGAAGAAAGGATCCTCAACGGAGAACTGGACGTGGGCTTAATGCGTCACCCGGTGTACAGCCCGGAGCTGGATTATCTGGAGCTGATTCATGAGCCGCTGGTCGTGGTGTTACCGGTGAATCATCCGTTAGCCAATGAGCAAGCGATCTCCGCAGAACAGTTACACGGCGTAAATTTTGTCAGTACCGATCCCGCTTATTCCGGGGCGCTAGCGATGATTGTCAAAAACTGGTTTCAGCAGCAGGAAAGCCAGCCCAATATTGTGCAGGTAGCGACCAATATTCTGGTGACCATGAATCTGGTCGGCATGGGGCTGGGGGTGACTTTGATACCCGGTTATATGAATAATTTTAATACCGGGCAGGTGGTTTTTCGGTCAATCGTCGGTGAAGCGCCAACGCTGGCATTGTTGATGGCATGGAAGAAGGGCGAGCTAAAGCCCGCCCTGCAGCAATTCATCGAACTGGCACAACGCCAGAGGATAGAGTAACCGCTATTTCACGAGAACGGTAATCGTGGCTGTACCGCTAAATTTACCTGGGGCTGGCGTTCCACCGAGGAGATTGATCGGCCATGCCTCCAGGCTGATGACCCCCCGGCCGGAAGGATGGATACCGATTAACCCATTTGTGAACGGGATATTGATGTGGGTGTCGTCGATACGAGCCATTCTCACGCCGATGTCTGGGGTATTATCGGCCTCCCGGCGGCGGGCGACTAATGTGTACTGATCAAGCAGATCATCGCCATCAATCCTCATTTCCATCTTATTGTTGATGCTTGATGTATCGCCACAGTCGTAGACAATATCAAAATTGACTGGTGTATAGCCGTCCGGCATCTCATTACGGGTAGTGAAACGGCTGGTGTTGATATAACCGAGATCGACCTGAATGACGTCGCCCTGGTTGATTTTACAGTCCTGAGGCACGGTGATGCTCCCCTGGATGTGCAGCTCGGCGATATTTCCCAGGCTGTTCATTGACGGAGGAGAGGTCGTCGTGCTCCATCCGGCCCGTACGGAGGCGATTTGGGTATCTGGAATCACCAGTTCACCTAAGAAGGGTTTGGTGACGTACAGCGTAAAACGGGTACGTGCGCCTATCGTCAACGGCGCGGCGCGATTCTCCGCCGGATCGTCGGTACACACGCTGCCTTTGGGGTTGTTTATTTCATACGAGCCATTTTCTCTCAATGGGTCACGGTTTGTCGGTAAGACTGCTGTGGCGCCGGGAATATCGTCAACTTCGGTTTTAATATCCAGATTATCATTCAGATGGTAAAAGCCGCTGAGTTGACCGATTCCGGGTAGCGCGCTGGTGACCGTATAGAACAGCGCCACTCTGCTACCCGCGCCACAGTCACAATCAATTTGATAGGCACCGCCCGAGAGCGGTGTCGGCAGCTCCAGCGAGGTTCCGGCGACGTTCTGGGCTTGTGTCCAGTCGCTGGAGACATCGGCGTTAAAGCGACCTGCTGCGGCGCAGGACCCGTTCGCCGCGTAGACCGGGGCGATAGATAGCACCAGCAGCGCGGCGGCAATCCCATTTTTCATCCACGAATTCTTTATTGACATAGTGCGTTCCCATTATGTATTGCGGCGCTGCGAGCGGCATCTTCCTGCAGGCTGAAGGTAAACTGGCACTGTTGATCAGGCTGATTGCCCCAGCGCACGGACCACCTCTGCGGCTGATTGTTCACGCCGGTGATATACAGCACGCCGCCTTCATCGACGATGCTTTGCTGCGTCTGGCTGCTGGCTACTGCGCCGAAGGGCAGCGCATTCCCTCGCGCATCGGTGAGTTTCAACAGCACGCGGTAGCCGGTCTGGGCAATAAAGTGCGCCGTTACGGCGGCACCGCGATTAGGCACCACGGTACGCACGGTTTCGGTCACATCGACATTATCCGGCATCATAGTGGTATCGAGAGAGATGGCGTTTTCCTGATACGCGGTCAGATAGGGGATAATGGCATAGCCAAAATAGTCGGTGGCGATGCCCGGATAGTTTTTCACCCGGATACCTGCCGCGCCGTTGGCGTCAATCAGCGCAAAGGCATTACCCAGCGGCTGCGACAGCGTCACGCCGTGGGGATGGGCGACAATACCGCCGGAGAGGCCGTAGCTCATCTGCTGGCTATCGCTGCTGTAGTCGTAGCCCGCATTCATGGTGCCATAGGCAGAGCGATAGCTGCCGTACAGGCTGCTGCTATCACCGCCGCCGCCTTCGCTTTGCCGCTGTTTGAGGCTATAGCTCAGTCGACGGTCTTCCAGCAGCGAGCCGTTGATACCCACTTCGTGCTGTGTGGCGCGATCGCGTTGATCGGTGGTGCGCCAGGTTGCCCGCGCATGCGACAGCCAGCGATCCAGCGGTACGCTCAGGCTGAGCGACAGCGTCCGATCGTTGTCGCTGTCCTGCGAATCGGTGAACTGGCCGCTGAGGTTATAGCTCACGCCCCATAGATTGCCGTTCAGGCCGATGGACAGGTTTTTATCCTGCCCCCCGCGATCCCAGTACTTCTGCTGCGAGCCGGAGGCGTAGAAGCTGATACCAGAAAACAGCGACTGGCTGACGGTGAACTGAGCTTCATTGCGCAGGCGGTCGTCGGCGCTGATGTCCTTCTGGTTGGCGTCGGAGAAGTTGAAATAACCGCTGCTGGTGTAGCGATAGTAGCTTACTGACACGCTGGTGCCGCTTTCCGGTAGATCTTTGATGTACTGGGTACGCCAGCTGTAGCCGTGATAGTTTTCATCGTTATCAAGCTGGGTATCCGCACGGCTGACATCCATCGATACCGCTCCAAGTTCGCCGAGTGTAGAGCCGAGACCCAGCGCCAGCGCCCGATAGTCCTGCGAGGCATTCAGGCCACCGTACAGGGTCAACACGTTGTTCAGGCCATAGCTGGCGGTGCTTTCAAGGAACTCCGGTTCGTTGCTGTCCTGCGAGCTGGCGGCGCGAAAGCGCCCGGCGGTGGCGCTGTATTTGAGATATCCCGGCCTCTGCATCTGCGGTAGCGCGGAGAATGGCTGGACGAAGTGCCGCACGCTACCGTCGGCCTCTTCGATAGTGACGTCTAAATCGCCGCTGAAGGAAGAGGGGTAGAGGTCGTTGATTTCAAAGGCGCCGGCCGGGACATTGCTTTGATACAGGGTGTAGCCGTTTTGCCGTACCGTGACGATAGCGCTGGAGTTGGCGATACCGCGAATAGTCGGCGCAAAGCCGCGCTGGCTGTTGGGCAGCATGGTTTCATCGGAGTACAGCCGCACGCCGGTAAACTGATAGCTGGTGAATACTGTGCCTTCCGTTGCGCTCTCGCCCATTACCAGCTGCGATTTCAGACTTTTGATATCCCGCTGCAACCAGCTATTAATGCTCTCCCAGCGTGTGTCGTTATCGTTGTGCGTCCAGGTGGAATAATTGCGCAGCCGCCAGGGGCCGATATTGGCGCCGTTTTGCATATTCAGATACTGGTGCTGGGTGTTATCGCTTTCGTATTGGTTCTGCGAGCCGCTAAAGGCGTAGTTGGTAAACAGCACCGGCATACCGTCGTCCCAGCGGGAGGGGTCAATATAGCCGCGGGCGTCGCGGTACAATGCAATCTGCGGCACGCTGAGATTCAGCCGGCTGTGGTTGAAGTCGAACTGAGAGACGCTGCCGGGGATGGCCTGCGCCAGATCGGCAATTATCGTACGGTTGTCCTGCTCAGCAAGCTGCGGATAGTTGTCGATCTTAAAGCCTAACTCACGTAGCTGCCCAAGGGTGAACTGAGGAATCAACTGGTGGTCTTTACCGGCGATGAACGGCAGCGTACATTGTACCGTTTTCTTTTTATTAATATAAATATCAACAATATATTCACCAGGGAGCTGGGCGTTATTCTGAGAAAATACGTTGAGATCCACTGCCCGCTGGCCACTTTTCTCCGTTTCCAGCAGCGCCGGGTCAAAATAGAGATCGCTGGCCCAGGCCTGGCATGCGCTCAGGCATCCGCTGACAATCGCGCAATGTATCCAGAAAGAGAGCCGTTTCGTGGTTAATAAATGCGGTGTTAATTGCACCATTTCGCTTGTCATTCCTTGAGAGCTATTATCGTATGGTCAACATGGGGTACGGCTATTGCAGCGTTCGGGTTTCCGTTTTGGTGGCCCCGCCGTAGTCGTTAATGGCTGCCCACTGCACCGTTTTCCCTGCAGAAGCGGGAACCTCGATCTGTTTATGCTCGCCGGGAGCGATATAGTCGATTTTACTGGTGAGATCGGTTTTCCCGAGCGCAATACCGGCAAAGACGACGTGATAAGCCGATGGGTTATAGATGTCTAACTTATTATTGCTATATTTATATTGGAGAGATTTATAGGCATCGTAAGGTTTACCCGTTAAATTGGCTGGCCGATAGAACAGTTTGATACGCGTTTTAAATACCAGGGTCAGCATATTATTATCGCTGTCGGCAGACTGGCTTTTTGCCGGGATCGCGCGGACGTTAATAAAGAAAAGTGATTCTTTGTTATTAATGATGTTTTCAGATGATTTAATTATTCGTAGTGATGAATCGCTGCCCGAATCCAGACGAAATAGCGGTGGCGTAATAATAAAAGGACCACGCGCCGTTCCTTGCGCATTATCGACCCACGACTGTAATAAATAGGGCAGGTTTTCGCTGCGGTTAGCCACCGGCAGGGCGGCCTCTTTTTTCCCGGCATCGTAGATGACGCGAGTTCTCTCTAGCACAATTCCACCCGCGAGGCACTGGCTGACCCAGCCGCCAAGCAGCATCGATAATACGAGAATAGTGTGTTTTTTCATCACAGTCATCCTTAACCAGACGTCAGAAAACGTCTCTTTCCGTCCTTGCTGGAAGAAAAGAGACGACGTACGGGAATTAGCGGTAGTCTATGGTGACATCCACGTTGGCGTTGGCTTCCCCAGGGGTGATCAGTGATGAATCAACGGTGGAGACGTAATAGGCTTGCAGCCCTACGGTAGTGGTGCCATTGGCGTCCGGGGTAAAACTAACTTTCGGCGTGGTGAGCTTATTCAGTGACATTTGCTTGCCGTCGCTGGCTCTGTCGATACGGATACCCACGCCTGTTGCGGCGGTATCCAGGCCGCTAACGGCGACCAGAGCGTCGTGATCGGGCGCAGTCACGGTGCTGCCTGTGCGCGTTTCCAGCCACAGCTGGAACGAGTTGTCCGTTGTACCATCAACGTGTTTCCACGTGGTGGTTGGGCAATTTTTTAACGGAATATCAACCGGAATCGCCGGGGAGCGGTCGCCAATTTCTTTAAACTGCGCGGCGGCGTAGTGACCCAGTTCCACCTTGATGACGTCGCCATTAGAAAACTCACAGGTGCTGGTTAGAATTTCACCCGTAAATTCAATGGTGCCATCTGTCGCCCATGCGCTTCCCGCAGAAAGTGCTATCAGGCTAACTGCTATAGATTTTGTAATTTTGTTCATTAAATTCCCTCTTATCCGATAAACCTATTGACAATTAAATTTATGAAAACATACAGGTTAAAATTAATTGCGGGGCGATGGTATTCGATATTCGTGCATAAGCAAGTTAAGGCGTGATGTTTTCAGATTATATTTATTAAAAATAAGAAAATTAACTGTCATTGTATTAAATAATATTAAATTGGTGAGGGGTGAAATATTATAATAACGAATGTTTTTGCTAAGTATTATACTCGTAATAATATTAAGCCCTTAATATTCAGTTGCGTGTTTTTTAGCTAAATATTTTCCTTTCTTGCATTCCTGTTTACTCATCCCATCACATCTTCTGCTGTAAAATTGTACAGGTGTAAATGATTGTGGATTCGGATAGCCAACAGTGTTGGTTAAAAGTGATGTTTGTCACAATTATCTGGTAAATGTGAACAGTAGTACTCTTCAGAATGCGGCTTGTGTCATTAGACTAGGGCTTCTAAAACGGGAGGACCCATGGCTTTGCATTCCACGCGCTGGCTGGCGCTCGGTTATTTCACCTACTTCTTTAGCTACGGTATTTTTCTGCCTTTCTGGAGCGTCTGGCTCGAAGGGCTGGGGCTGACGCCGGAAACCATCGGTTTACTGCTGGGCGCGGGGCTGATTGCCCGTTTTCTCGGCAGTTTGCTGATTGCGCCGCGCGTAAGCGATCCCTCTCGTCTGATCTCTGCTTTACGTATTCTGGCGCTGTTGACGCTGGTGTTTGCGCTGGCCTTCTGGGCGGGCACCAACGTGGCGTGGCTGATGGTGGTGATGGTCGGCTTTAACCTGTTTTTCTCGCCGCTGGTGCCGTTGACCGACGCGCTGGCCAACACCTGGCAAAAACAGATAACCATGGACTACGGTCGGGTAAGACTGTGGGGATCCGTTGCCTTTGTGATTGGCTCCGCGCTGACCGGTAAGCTGGTGAGCCTGTTTGACTATCGGGTGATCCTGGTCCTGCTGTCGCTTGGCGTCGCGTCGATGCTATTGGGGATGATGATCCGCCCGAGCGTGCAGCCAGCGGGGGAAAACCGTCAGCAGGAGAGCGCGGGATGGCCCGCCTGGCGTGCGTTGATAACCCAAAGCTGGCGTTTTCTGGCCTGTGTGAGTTTGTTGCAAGGTGCGCATGCCGCTTATTACGGGTTCAGCGCCATCTACTGGCAGTCTGCCGGATATTCCGCTTCGGCGGTGGGCTATTTGTGGTCATTAGGCGTGGTGGCGGAAGTGATTATTTTTGCGCTCAGTCACAAGCTATTCCGCCGCTTTAGCGCGCGCGATTTGCTGCTGCTTTCCGCCGTTTGCGGCGTGGCACGTTGGGGGTTGATGGGCTGGAGCACTGAGCTACCGTGGCTGATCATGGTGCAAATCCTCCATTGCGGAACCTTTACCGTCTGCCACCTGGCGGCAATGCGCTATATCGCGACGCGCCAGGGCAGCGAAGTGATACGTTTGCAAGCGGTGTATTCTGCGGTGGCGATGGGCGGCAGCATCGCCATCATGACCGTATTCGCAGGCTACCTGTACCAGAATCTGGGCAACGGCGTGTTCTGGGTGATGGCGCTGGTGGCGCTACCGGCAATCTTTCTGCGCCCGAAGGTGGTGGCGCAGCCTGCAACGTTATGATTCGAGGATTTTGCGGATCTGCTGCTGCTGATGCGGCGTAAGTGCCAGATCCGCATGAATCAACGGCGGAGAAAACAGCGGCAGCGGCGTGGTATACGGCGTAATAATCAGCGTGACTCCGCGCGGTGTACCCTGTTTTTGAAAGTCCTGCATCGGCATATGTTTTACGTTGAGCGGCAGCAGCGTCAGTTCGCGCAGCTGTTGCTCAATATGCGCTTCAAGTTGTTCATTGTTGCCGGTCAGCAGGATAATCTGCTTCTCGTGCAAATCCTTCTCCTGCATCAGCCAGGCACCGAAAATAACGGCGACCAGCCCGATCTCTTCTTCTGAAAACTGCACATCGTACTCCGCTTCGAAGCCATGTATCGCCTCGCGGGTAGTACGAACCAGACGGGGATAAAGTCGGCTGAACTCCTCCGGCAGCGTGTTATCTATGCCAATGGCAAACACGCTGCGGTTAAGCGCCTGGGCAAGGTGAATATACAGCTGATCGTTCAGTCCTTGCTCATCGCTGAAGCGCACATTGCCATACTCGCGAAAACGCAGCACCAGCCGTGCAATAGCAAGGCGCAGGCGACGATCCTGCTGGTGGTTATCGCGCTCGGGGTCGGGGATACGGAGCATTGAGAACAGCAACGCCATAAACAGCGATTCGCCCGGCGGCGCACTCTGCATGACGTGGCGTTGCCAGTGGCGGCCAATTTCCTCAGCGAGCGGATACTCTGCGCAGGATTGCGCCCAGCGTTGCTGGAGCGGATTAAATTCCGGGGTGACTCCCGCGTGATGCTGTAGCAGACAATACTGTAAATACAGGCGCAGGAACTGGATGTCACGGTACTCAAACGGCTTCTGCAAGCGCCGGGAGCACAGATTAATGAGCGCATGCAGATTGGTGTCGTCATACAGCGTACGCGCGATACCTTGTTGTTTTAGCGCCATTTTTAATGCGGGTGTGAAATGCTGGGCGATAAAAGTCGGGCAGATCCGCAGACCGCGGCGCAGCCACTGTAACAGACACAGGCGCTGATTTAGCGGGGTCCCTTCGATCGTATAGCCGCCATTCAGCGCGGTGGTAATCGCGAGTCGGTGATAGCGCTGGATTTCGAGTCCTGCGCCAATAATATCTTCCTCAACAGTGGCATCATCAACGCCATTGAGGCTACTGAAGGTTTGAGCTGTAGCGATTTGCCCTGGCAGGAAAAGCGTCAGCAGCACCTGGCAACGGCGCTGGGGAGCGGAAAGTACAGATGGTGGAGCAAGCGTTGACATCATCTGTAGGATCTCCCGTAAGTATGTTTGATAAGAATAGCTAAAGTTTGCTCATAGATTTGGAGAATGGAATGCTTTCCACCAGGAATGCTGGAGAGCGTCACAGAATTTTTAACGTGCGGAACAGATAGCAGGAGTGGAACGCAGCGCGTTAACTGGCTTTTTCACTGTTTTATCTTCTATTGAGACATAAAAAAAACCCGCCTGAGGGTGACGGGTTGAGAAGACGAGTGGAAATGCGCGGTCTGGTGTTACTGCTCGCGGCTCAGCGTTAATCCCACATCACCGCCAGGATGTACAGACAATAGCGTCTCTTTTGAGTAACCGCTTTCGCTCATCAGACAGGCGCAGGCTGCGTCAAAGATAGCCAGGACCAGTAAAATTGAGGTGGTGGCCAACATGTTCAACGGGTCGGCCTCACGCTGGACGCCGGTGGAAATCACCAGCCTCGACGCTTTAGCAATGGCTGAGTCGGCGTTTTCAGTCACGCTCAGGATGGGCACATTTCTCGCAGCCAGCCCGGGCAGCAGTCGGGTGAGTTCATCCGAATTTCCCCCGCGTGATAGCATAATGACCAGGTCGTCGGCGCGTAAAAAACCGAGATCGCCATGCGCCGCATCCGTCGCGTTGAGGTAAATCGCCGGACGTTCCACGCAGGCGAGCATGTGCGCAACTTTACGCGCCGCAATACCGGATGTACCGACGCCAGTGACGACGATTTTCCCCTGGCAACCGCGCAGCTCCGCCATTAGCGACTGCCAGACCGGTTCAGTCAGATGCTGTCCCAGACCTGCGAGGGCATCGCTATAGAGCTGAAATACGCCGGTGGCCTGAGACCAGGAGTCACTCATGCGTCCTCCTGCATCAGTTGGCGGTATTTCATATGATCCTGATACATCTCGTGGAATACCCGATATTTGCGATCGTAGTACTGCTTAATGCGATTGGTCTGCGGGGTGACCGTTTTACCAATCCGGCTCATTGCCGACATCGCTTCCGGGAACGTGTCGAACACGCCTGCAGCGATAGTCCCCATCATGGCGCCGCCCAGCAGCATGGCTTCGCTCTCTTCAGGCAGCAGCATGGCGCAACCGGTGGCGTTGGCATGCTCCTGAACGAAGATCGGGTTTTTCGTCCCGCCGCCGCTGGCCATAATCGTATCGATGGTGTAGCCGCTTTGGTTCATCGTTTCAATGATATGGCGCGTTCCCAGCGCAATGGCCTGGATGGTTGCGAGGTACTGGAGCGCCATATCTTCCGGCGTGCGGGACAGCTTCAGTCCGGTGATTGCTCCCGTGAGCGTGGGGTTAGCACGCGGCGAGCGGTTGCCGTGGAAATAGGGCAGGATGTGCATGTCACGGGTCAAAAAGGCGATATCTTCCGGCTCACCAGCCATTTTACGCAGCAGCGCATTCAGCACTTCATAAATGGTTTGCCCCTGAGACTTAGCCTGCGTTAGCAGGGTTTCGTAACACGGGTGCGACTGAATAACGTGGTCGATTAACGCCCCGGTTGCTGACTGCCCGCCTTCATTGAGCCAGTATTCCGGCAGTACGGCTGAGTAGTAAGGGCCCCAGACGCCGCCGATAAAACGCGGCTCTTTGGAAATTGCCATGTGTCCGGTGGAGGTGCCACCAATTAGCGCGACACGACGGTCAAAATCCGCCACCTCGCCGGAAACTCCGCTTGCGCCGAGCGTACCGAGTGTGCCGGCGTGGGCATCGATTATCGAGACGCTGACCGCGGTCCCTGGAATCAGTCCCATTTCGCTGGCGGCGCGCGCGGACAGCCCGTGACCGAGAGGTTCGCCCATGGTTTTCACGTAGCGACCAATTTTGGCAGCATCATGTTCCAGCAGGTCTTCCAGCCCAATCTGGCGGAAATAGCTGGCATCCCATTTGTCTTCATGGCCCATATAGGTCCATTTACACACTGTCGAACACAATGAGCGTGTGTCATCGCCTGTTGCGCGCCAGGTCAGAAAATCGGGCAGGTCAAAGTAGTAACCCGCATTGGCCCAGGTATTGGGCATATGCTGCTTCAGCCACAGCAGCTTGGGCGTTTGCATTTCCGGGGAGATAATGCCGCCAACGTAGTCCAGCACCCGATGATGCAGGGCGTTAATGCGTTCAGCCTGGGTAATGGCGCGGTGATCCATCCACACAATGATGTTCTGTTCGCTGCGCCCGGACGGGCTGATGGTCAGCGGTTTACCTTCTTTATCCAGCACCACCAGTGAGCAGGTAGCGTCAAAGCCCAGACCTTTCACCTGGATTGGGTTGATATCTGACTGGTTAATCGCATCGCGAACCGCGTTACACACCGCCTGCCAGATGTTATCGGAAGACTGCTCAACAAAATCGGCCTGCGGGCGGTAAATCTCGATAGCCCGACTGGCCTGGCCGACCATTCTGCCGTTGAGATCAAACACGCCGGCACGGGCGCTTCCGGTTCCGACATCCACACCAATAAAGTAACTTGCCATAATTTTTTCTCCTGAAATCAGGCTTTACGATTCTGTAATGCGATAAAGAGGATCAGCACCGCGCCCCACAGCGCCATCGTCAGATAGCTGCTGACCCCCAGCAAGTTAAGGCCGCTTTCCAGCATTTGCAGCACAATCAGCGCCAGTACCAGGCCGATAATGCGCCCGAAACCGCCATCCGGGTTGATGCCGCCGAGGACGGAGGCAAGGATGGTGACCAGCAGGTATGACTCACCGTATCCGGCTTTTGCCGAGTTGAATTTCGCCATCATCAGTATGGCGGCGACCCAGCCGAGCAGGGCAGAAATCACGTACACGGAAATTTGTACCCGGACGGTATTTACGCCGCTGTAGCGGGTAGCCTGTTCATTGGAACCCACGAGATACAGACTGCGCCCAAGCGTGGTGTGCTCCAGCAGTACCCACAGCAGGATTGCCACCAGGAAAAAGAGCAGCAGCGCTACCGGAATACCGGCAATCGTGGCGTTACCAAGATATTGAATGGCGGTCGGGAAACCGGAAATCACTGTCCCATTGGAAAGCAGAATATTCAGCCCGGAGATAAGCGTCATCGTGCCGAGCGTGGCGAGAATCGGCGAAACCCCGACCCAGGCAATCAGCGCGCCGTTGAGCGTACCGATTGCGACCGCCACGGCAGCGCCTGCCAGCAGCGCCAGCACCAGAAACAGCGGGTTATCCGGATGGGTGACGATAATCGCCGCCATTACCAGCGAGCAGGCATTCGCTCCTGCAATTATCGACAGGTTTATGCCGCCGGTCAGCATGGTCATGCCCATCCCGAGGGCCAGCATGCCAAGAATCGGCAGTTGCGAGCCAATCGACTGGAAGTTAGCGACGCTGAAAAAACGGCTGCCGAGCAGGGCCGAGAAGACCAGGGCGACGACCACAATAATGACGCATTGCAGACGAATGATGGCATCACCGGGTAAAAATCTGGCGATTGTTTTCATCTCAAAGCTCCCTTGCCAGTTTGCGTTTTTCGTTCCAGGCCGTGGCGCTAATGCTGACCAGGATAATGGCGCCGCTGAACACGGTGTGCCAGTAAGAGGAGACGCTGAGCAGCGTCAGGCCATTTTGTAAGAAGGCCAGCAGGACCACGCCGAGCAGGGTTCCGGTTAATGTGCCGCGTCCGCCGCTCATGCTGGTTCCGCCGAGCACGACCGCCGCCAGCACCGTCAACTCAAAGCCGAGCAGCGAATTGGGCGCAACTGACTGGGTGATTTGCGCCTGAACCACGGCGGCAACGCCTGCCAGAATGCCCATGTAGCCATACACGTAGAAATGCAGCTTCAGCAGATTCAGTCCCAGGCGCGAGGCCGCATCACGATTACCGCCCATGGCGTAAACCTGACGGCCAAGACGGGTATAGTTCATCAGCACGGCGGTAAAGATGATCACAGCCGCCAGGCACAGCAGAGGCAGTGTCAAGCCGTAGTCGTAGCCATCCGCCGCGGTGAACGAGAACCAATTGATGCCGTTCATAAACCAGTCCGGAAAGCCGTACAGCCAGGTGCCTTTGGTGGCGTACACCAGCAGACCGTAGTAAACGTTCAACGTGGCGATGGTAATGATGATGGCCGGAACGCGCAGCCAGTAGACCAGGAAGCCATTAATAAGTCCCAGCAGCAGACCCACCGCAATCGCGATGATTAACGCCAGCGCGAAGTTGCCGCCGTGGCCAATAACCCAACTGGCCATCGCATACTGGGCTATCGCGGTCATCGCCGGAAATGAGATGTCGATCCCACCGGAAATCAGCACCACAAACAGCCCGCAGGCAAGGATGCCGAGAATCGCATAGCTGGTAGCCACATCCGTCAGGTTCCCCAAAGACAAGAACTCATCGGTGCTGATGCTCAGCCCAACGGCAAGGGCCACAACCAGCAGGCCCAGCCAAAACTCATGTTGCCCGATTAAACGGGAGAGATGCATCTTATTCATTGATTACCTCGACCACTTCAGCAATCTCCTCTTCACGGCACTGATGAGGATTAAATTCCGCCACCAGCCTGCCGCGACGCATCACCAGCACGCGGTGGCTGTTGTAATACGCTTCCGGGATTTCATCGCAAATCATCAGCACCGCCATACCCTGTTCAGCCAGATCGCGGGCTATCTGGTAAATACCCTCTTTGTTGGCGATATCTACGCCTACGGTAGGGGAGTCGAGGATCAGGATGCGGGGATTAGTCGCCACCCATTTGGCAATGGCGATACGCTGGGCATTACCGCCGGAAAGGGTTTTAACCGGCAGGTGTGGATCGGACACTTTGATATTCAGCTCGCGGATCAAGTCGGCGACCAGCTTTTGCGCTTTACGATGATCGAGCAGGCCGCTGCCGGTATGCAGTTGATCAAACACTGTGACGATGGTGTTATCGTAGATCGACTGCTCCATGATCAGCCCCTGCGTCAGGCGATCTTCTGAGACGTAGCCGATCCCATGTTTGATGGCATCATGGTTATTGCGAAGAGTGACCGGCTGGCCGTTAATGCGAATCTCACCGCTTTCTGGGTGCGTCATGCCAAACAGGCTCAGACAAAGTTCGGTGCGTCCGGCGCCCAGCAGGCCCACAATGGAGACAATCTCGCCACCGTGCAGCGACAAATTAATGTTTTGGTATTTGCCTCTGCGGCTGAGGTTGCGCAGCTCCAGCAGGGGCTCTTGCTCAATAGCGGGTCTTTCCGGCAGCGGGCTATAGTGGAAGCGTTGTCCGGTCATCAGGAAAGCCAGCTCGTGGCTGTCGAGTTCGCTGGCAGGATAAGTGCCCACCAGTTTGCCGTCGCGCATCACGCTGATGCGGTCAGCCACTTCCATCACTTCATCCAGACGGTGGCTGACAAACACTACACAAATTCCGGCAGCTTTTAGTTCGTTAACGACCCGTAGCAGGCCATTAACCTCCTGACGGGTTAGTGAGGCGGTGGGCTCGTCCATAATCACCAGACGCGCGTCGGCGGCAATCGCCCGGCAAATGGCGACCAGTTGTCGGTCGGCAATCGAGAGTTTTTCAACCTTTTTATCGGGATCGATGTTCACACCGATGCGCTTCATGGCTGCCAGCGCCTGCTGCTTCATGGCGCCACGACGTACCCAGATATCGCCACCGGGCAGATAGCGGTTGACCGCGATATTCTCCGCGACGCTAAAGTTAGGGAACAACGACAGGTCCTGATAAATAACCTGAATGCCATAATGGGAAGAGAGCTGCGGCGTCAGGTGATGGAACAATTTGCCATCGAGTAAAATCTGCGCGCCTTTTTCCGGATGATAAACTCCGGAGATCACTTTAATAATGGTACTTTTACCACAGCCGTTTTGACCCGCCAGACAGTGAACTTCGCCTTTTCTCAGCGTCAGATTCACGTTATCCAGCGCCAGCACGCCCGGGAATTGTTTGCTGATATTCTCAAGAGTGATAAATGCGGTGGTGTCTGCCATGGACAATACCCCTGCGAGCGCCCGGATGGACGCTGAGTGTTAGTTTGGTTGATAGCGCCGGCCAGACGGCCGGCGTTAAGGTTCCCTGGTGTTGGCTAAAGCCTTAGAAACCAAGTGATTGTGCGTTGTCTTTGGTGACTTCGAGGATCTTGTTAAAGCGGATCACTTTCTTCTCCGTGTCGATATCGGCTTTCCCTAAACCATCGATACTCAGGTCGGCGTTAACTTCTTTGCCCTGCAACAGCTGATCGGCAACCGTTACCAGCGCGTAGCCCGCGTCTTTTGGATCCCACAGCAGCGCTTTTTTGATATCACCACGCATCAGGTAAGGTGCAGCCTGTGCTGGCATTGCGATCCCGACAACGGCGATTTTGTCTTTGGCGCGTTTTTTCTGCACAGCCTGACCCGCCCCGATTGGACCCAGCGAGCCGAAACCGATAATGCCTTTCATCTGCGGATAGGTTTTCATCAGGTCCAGCGTCGTGGCGTAGGATTTATCGATGCTTTCCGCGACCGGCAGACGTGAAGTGACCTCAAACATTTCCGGATATTTTTCTTTCTGGTACTTAATTGCATAATCCGCCCACGCGTTATGCAGCGGCACCGTCAGTGAACCGACATAGATGGCGTAACCCCCTTTGCCGCCCATGTTTTTTGCTAACTCATCGACGTTAGCCTGCGCGTATTTTTCACTATCGATGGTTTCGATATCCCATTGGCCAATTTGCTCATCCGGGGATTCGTGCGTCAGAACGACAATGCCTTTATCGCGCGCTTTTTTCAGTACTGGCTCAAGGACCTTGGCATCATTCGGTACCACGATGATGGCATTGACGTTTTTGGCGATCAGATCCTCAATCACTTTGACCTGCTGTGCCGGATCCGGCGTGGAAGGCCCGGTCTGGTAAGCATTCACATCCAGTTTTTTTGCTGCTTCATTAACACCGGTTTCCATCCGGTTAAACCACGGAATCCCGGTGACTTTGGCAACCACAGCAATTTCATATTTTTCCGCCGCAAAGGACGTGCCGGACAACATGCATGCAGAAACCAGGGTTGCACTGAGTAATGCGAGTTTGAATTTCATAGTTGTACCTTTCGTAGGGGGCAGGACATGTCACGGCGTGAAGTTAACAACGAATGGAAGAGGGAATGAATTACAAGTTTGGTGAATGTGATCTATGCCCATTATTGTAATTTTATGGAAAATAAATGGTTAAATATTGGTTAAATTTGCACGGAATACACTCAGGAATTTAAATTCAGTGTTAACAAAACATTAAAATGAAACCATAAATTAACAAATTGTTATCATTTTACTTAAGTTGTGGCGACGAAAAGGTATTTGGGAGGATGTTGCTGAAGAAGAAATTGTTGAAATTGAGAACTGAATCGATACCGGAAAAGGAGGCTCAACATTTTTTCGTTCAATGGTATCCTCAGCACACTTTCGCCAAACACAGCATCATTATTTGTGGCGGTGTAGATTTTTCTCGTGGAGAACTCATGCAAGGCGTTAAACGTATCATTATGACGTTGTTTCTCGCGATCCTGTCCTTTGGCGCAGGTGCGCATCCCCACAGCTTTATCCATTTGAAAACCGAGATAGTGAGCGAGAATGACCAGTTCGTCGCGCTAAAAATGCGCTGGACGATGGATGAAATCACCTCGGCAGATCTGCTTTACGATGCGGGAAATGCCAAACCTGGTGATGAGATCTGGAAAAAACTGGCGGCAGAAGTGATGGCCAACGTCCTCGGGCAGCACTATTTCACCGAAGTGTGGCACGACGGGAAAAAGGTAAAGTTTAAAAACAGGCCGACGGAATATGGCATGGAGCGTGAAGAACATCAGGCAGTGCTGACGTTCGTGTTGCCGCTGGCGGAAGCTCAGCCGCTGAGCGGTCAAAAATATACTATTTCAACCTTCGACCCCACCTACTACGTTGATATGAGCTATGACAAAGACAGCGATGCCAGGCTGGCGCAGGCCATAAGTCAGCAATGCCGTATTTCAGTACATACGCCGACGCCGAATGAACAAATGCTGAGCTTTGCGCAGTCGCTGGATAAAGAAGACGCACCGCCGGAGGATATGGAATTGGGTAAACAGTTTGCACAGACGGTGACGCTGCAATGTCCGTAGTTTATCAACAACGCGCCGCCAGACGCCGCTGGCTCACGCTATGGCCGCTGGCGGTGTTTTTACTGCTGGCTGCAGTCGGCATACTGTGGCTATGGCAGGCCTGGCCGCAGGTGATGATGAAAAGTGTCGTCTGGCAGCGCGACGTTAACCAGCAGATGAGCGGTTTGCTGAAAGCCGTTGCCGCCAATCCGGCCCAGGCCGGGGGATCGCTGCTGCTGTTTAGTTTTCTCTATGGCGTGCTGCATGCGTTGGGACCAGGACATGGAAAAGTCGTCATTACCACCTGGCTGGCAACGCATCCCTCGAAGCTGAGGTCGAGTATTGGCCTGACGCTGGCCTCATCTTTATTACAGGGACTGGTCGCCATTGGGCTGGTGGTTGTGGTGCTCACCATTTTGCAGTTGCCTGCACGACAGCTACATATGAGTAGTTTCTGGCTGGAGAAAGGGAGTTATGCGCTGGTTGGCGTGTTGGGCGTTTTATTGTGCGTCCGTGCGCTGAAGAAATTGCGCCAGTTGCTGCGTCGCCCGAAATTTACCGCCTTCACGCCGCACCATGTGCATCACGAGGGCTGTGGCTGTGGGCATCAGCATTTGCCTGATCCTGAACAGCTGCAAAGCGGTGATGACTGGCGCGCCCGGCTGATGATCGTTTTGTCTATGGGAATGCGGCCATGCTCCGGGGCAATTATGGTTTTACTGTTTAGCAAAGTGGTTGGCGTTTTTAGCTGGGGCATGGCGTCGGCGCTGGCGATGGCGGCAGGAACCTCTTTGACCATTACGTCACTGGCTTTGCTGGTACACAGTTTCCGCTCGCTGGCGGTGAGACTTAGCGGACATAAAGCGCCGGTGCTGTGGCGACAGATTGGCTGGACGACGCTGGCATTAGCCGGTGGTGCGGTGCTGATTGCTGCTGCGGTAGTGATGTGGGTGAGCGCGGTGCCGGTGGGGCGAGGGATTAGACCGTTTTAATCAAAGCCGGATGGCGGCTTCGCCTTATCCGGCCTGTATCAACACGTAAGCCCGGTAAGCATGACACCACCGGGCTGTACTGAATTAACGCTTCAGCGCGTCGCTCAGTTCGTCACGCATGTTAGCCAGCATGGCTTTCACTACGCGCGGATTACCTGCAACGATGTTGCCAGTCGCCATATAGTTATGACCGCCGGTGAAGTCGCAAACCAGTGCGCCTGCTTCACGAGCAATCAGCTCACCTGCGGCGAAATCCCATGGTTTCAGACCGATTTCGAAGTAACCGTCAACGCGTGCAGCGGCAACGTAAGCCAGATCCAGCGCAGCAGAACCTGTGCGGCGGAAGTCAGCGCACTCGGTAAACATCTTGCCAAGAATTTTCATGTAAGACGTGGCGTGCTGTTTCGCTTTGAACGGGAAACCGGTGGCGATGATGGTGCCGTCCAGATCGCGTGCAGTGCTGCCACGCAGACGGTAGCCGTTCAGCTGTGCGCCCTGGCCGCGGGTTGCGGTGAACAGTTCGTTACGCATTGGATCGTAAACAACGGCGACTTCAGTACGGCCTTTAATGCGTACTGCGATGGAAACCGCGAAGTGCGGCAGACGTTTTACGAAGTTGGTGGTGCCATCCAGTGGATCGATAACCCATTGAACATCCTGATCTTCACCAACATGCTCACCGCTTTCTTCGGTGATGATGGTGTGCTGTGGGTAAGATTTGCGAATTGTTTCGATAATAATCGCTTCGGCGGCTTTATCGACGTTAGTCACGAAATCATTGCTGCCTTTCTGGCTGGTTTCTACAGAGTCTGGCGTTTCGTAGTGTTTGGCAATTACATTACCCGCCTTGCGCGCTGCGCGCACGGCGATGGTCAGCATCGGATGCATCGGTCTCTCTCACTGGATGTTAAAGAACGGGAAAACGGCGCAGAGTATAGCAGCGAGTTCGGAATATGTCTTCGTTTTATGATAATATGCCCGAATAATCTTTAGCCGAAGAAATACAATGCTGCAAAATATTCGAATCGTGCTGGTGGAAACCTCTCACACTGGCAACATGGGCTCTGTGGCCCGCGCAATGAAAACCATGGGTTTAACTAATCTGTGGCTGGTAAATCCACTGGTTAAACCGGACTCCCAGGCCATCGCCCTGGCGGCTGGTGCCAGCGATGTGATCGGCAGCGCGCAGATCGTCGATACTCTCGATGAAGCGCTGGCGGGTTGCAGCCTGGTGGTGGGTACCAGCGCGCGCTCCCGTACGCTGCCGTGGCCGATGCTGGATCCGCGTGAATGCGGTTTAAAAAGCGTCTCTGAAGCAACGAACTCGCCGGTGGCGCTGGTGTTTGGACGTGAACGCGTTGGCCTGACCAACGAAGAGCTGCAGAAGTGTCATTATCACGTCGCCATTGCCGCGAACCCGGAATACAGCTCGCTCAACCTGGCGATGGCGGTGCAGGTCATCTCTTATGAAGTTCGCATGGCCTGGCTGGCAACGCAGGAAAGCGACAAGACCGCAGAATACGAAGAAGCTGAGTATCCGCTGGTCGATGATTTAGAGCGTTTTTACGGTCATCTGGAACAAACGCTGCTGTCGACCGGGTTTATCCGCGAAGGACATCCGGGGCAGGTGATGAACAAGCTGCGCCGTCTGTTCACTCGCGCGCGTCCTGAGAGCCAGGAGCTGAACATTTTGCGCGGAATTTTAGCTTCTATAGAGCAGCAGAATAAAGGCAAGTAAGCGTCTTGATGCCGGATGGCTGCACGATTTCCAGGCCGGATTAGCGAAGCGCCATCCGGTAAATGAAAATGGCACTGAAGGTTAAATACCTGACTAAATTAGTCAAGTAAATAGTTGACTGATTTAGTCGGGAATGTCAGACTTGCCCCTGCTATGCAATACCCCCATTTTACAATAAAAAACCCCGGGCAGGGGCGAGTTTGAGGCTAAGTAAGACATGAGACTGACATCAAAAGGGCGTTATGCCGTGACCGCAATGTTGGACGTTGCGCTCAACTCCGAAACGGGCCCGGTACCGTTGGCTGATATTTCTGAACGTCAGGGAATTTCCCTGTCATATCTGGAGCAGCTGTTTTCCCGTTTGCGTAAAAACGGTCTGGTTTCCAGCGTACGTGGACCAGGCGGCGGGTATCTGCTGGGTAAAGATGCCGGCAGCATCGCAGTAGGTGAAGTGATTAGCGCTGTTGACGAGTCTGTAGACGCGACCCGTTGCCAGGGCAAAGGCGGTTGTCAGGGCGGCGATAAATGCCTGACCCACGCGCTGTGGCGCGATCTGAGCGATCGTCTGACCGGTTTCCTCAACAACATTACGTTGGGCGAACTGGTGAATAATCAGGAAGTCCTGGATGTGTCTGGTCGCCAGCACACACATGACGCTCCACGCAGTACCCGCACGCAAGACGCTATCGACGTCAAACTGCGTGCCTAATAAAAATTACGCAATATCTTCTGGTTGCATTAAGGCAGCCAGAAAGATGAAGCGTAAAAAGTATTTCAGAATCAGGCCGGGGTGCCAGACGCCCCGTTAACTCGGTCGTACATCCAGCCGGTTGCCTGATTCCTTGCATTGAAGCGATGTACGGAGTTTATAGAGCAATGAAATTACCGATCTATCTCGACTACTCCGCAACCACGCCGGTGGACCCGCGTGTTGCCGAGAAAATGATGCAGTGTCTGACCCTGGACGGAAACTTTGGTAACCCAGCTTCCCGTTCACACCGTTTCGGCTGGCAAGCTGAAGAGGCGGTAGATATCGCCCGCAATCAGATCGCTGATCTGGTCGGTGCCGATCCGCGTGAAATCGTCTTTACTTCCGGTGCGACGGAATCCGATAACCTGGCGATTAAAGGTGCAGCCAACTTTTACCAGAAAAAAGGCAAGCACATCATCACCAGCAAAACCGAACACAAAGCCGTGCTGGACACCTGCCGTCAGCTGGAGCGCGAAGGGTTTGAAGTGACCTACCTCGCCCCACAGCGTAACGGCATTATCGACCTGAAAGAACTTGAAGCGGCAATGCGTGACGACACTATTCTGGTCTCCATCATGCACGTTAACAACGAAATCGGCGTGGTACAGGATATCGCAACCATCGGCGAAATGTGCCGTGCCCGCGGTATCATCTATCACGTTGATGCGACCCAGAGCGTGGGCAAACTGCCTATCGATCTGAGCCAACTGAAAGTTGACCTGATGTCCTTCTCCGGCCACAAAATCTATGGTCCGAAAGGTATCGGCGCGCTGTACGTTCGTCGTAAACCGCGTATTCGTATTGAAGCGCAGATGCACGGCGGCGGTCACGAGCGCGGTATGCGTTCCGGTACGCTGCCTGTGCACCAAATCGTTGGGATGGGTGAAGCTTACCGTATCGCCAAAGAAGAGATGGAAACCGAGATGGCGCGCCTGCGCACTCTGCGTAACCGTCTGTGGAACGGCGTGAAAGATATGGAAGAGGTGTACCTCAATGGTGACCTCGAGCAGGGCGCGCCGAACATTCTCAACGTTAGCTTCAACTTTGTTGAAGGCGAGTCGCTGATTATGGCGCTGAAAGACCTGGCTGTATCCTCCGGTTCTGCATGTACCTCTGCAAGCCTGGAGCCATCCTACGTGCTGCGCGCGCTGGGGATGACCGACGAGCTGGCACATAGCTCAATTCGTTTCTCTTTAGGTCGTTTCACTACCGAAGAAGAGATTGACTACGCCATCAATCTGGTTCGCAACTCCATTGGCCGCCTGCGCGACCTTTCCCCGCTGTGGGAAATGTTCAAACAGGGCGTGGATTTGAACAGTATTGAATGGTCACATCACTAATTCGGCGCACATAAGGAGAATTCAACATGGCTTACAGCGAAAAAGTAATCGATCATTACGAGAATCCACGTAACGTGGGCTCTTTTGACAACAGCGACGAGAACGTGGGCAGCGGCATGGTGGGTGCACCGGCCTGTGGCGACGTGATGAAGTTGCAGATCAAAGTCAACAATGAGGGTATCATTGAAGACGCGCGTTTCAAGACTTACGGCTGCGGTTCCGCTATTGCCTCCAGCTCTCTGGTTACCGAATGGGTAAAAGGGAAATCTCTGGACGAAGCACAGGCGATCAAAAATACCGATATCGCCGACGAGCTTGAACTGCCACCGGTGAAAATTCACTGCTCTATTCTGGCTGAAGACGCGATTAAAGCCGCGATTGCGGATTACAAAAGCAAACGTGAAGCAAAATAATTAAGAGTTGAGGTTTTATTATGTCGATTACCTTAAGCGACAGTGCAGCAGCGCGTGTAAATACCTTCCTGGCAAACCGCGGTAAAGGGTTTGGTCTGCGTCTGGGCGTGAGAACCTCCGGCTGCTCAGGTATGGCTTATGTACTGGAATTTGTTGACGAGCCGGCGGCTGAAGATACCGTGTTTGAAGACAAAGGCGTAAAAGTCGTGATCGACGGTAAGAGCCTGCAATTCCTCGACGGTACGCAGTTAGACTTCGTCAAAGAAGGTCTGAACGAAGGGTTTAAGTTCACTAACCCGAACGTGAAAGACGAATGTGGATGCGGCGAAAGCTTCCACGTGTAACGCGCTTACTGATAACCCCACCGTGGTCGCCTGCGCGTGGGGTTTGTTTTACCTGACTCTCTGGTTTTGCCTCATCGAACAACAGAGAATCGATGCCCTGAGAATGTTATGGACTACTTCACCCTCTTTGGCTTACCGGCCCGTTATCAGCTCGATACTCAGGCGCTGAGCCTACGTTTTCAGGATCTGCAACGTCAGTATCATCCTGATAAATTCGCCAGCGGTTCTCAGGCGGAACAACTTGCTGCGGTTTCGCAGTCCGCCACTATCAACCAGGCCTGGCAAACGCTGCGTCATCCTTTGATGCGCGCCGAATACTTGTTGTCTTTACACGGCTTTGATATCCGCAGCGAGCAGCACACGGTGCGCGATACCGCGTTCCTGATGGAGCAACTTGAGCTGCGCGAAGAGCTGGACGAGATTGAACAGGCAAAAGACAATCAACGGCTGGATGCGTTTATGCAACGCGTCAGCGAAATGTACAACGTTCGCCATCAACTGATGGTGGAACAGCTGGATAGCGAGACGTGGGACGCAGCGGCAGATACCGTGCGTAAGCTGCGTTTTCTCGATAAACTGCGAAGCAGTGCAGAACAACTCGAAGAAAAACTGCTCGATTTTTAATTTCCGGAAGCGAAAATGGCCTTATTACAAATTAGTGAGCCTGGTCTGAGCGCCGCGCCGCACCAGCGTCGTCTGGCGGTCGGTATCGATTTAGGCACCACCAACTCCCTGGTTGCGACCGTACGCAGCGGCCAGGCCGAAACGCTGGCAGATCATGAAGGTCGCCACCTGTTGCCGTCAGTGGTTCACTATCAGCAGCAGGGCTACTCGGTCGGTTACGATGCCCGCGCCAATGCTGCGCTGGATACGGCAAACACCGTCAGCTCGGTAAAACGCATGATGGGCCGCTCTCTGGCGGATATCCAGGCGCGTTACCCGCATCTGCCTTATTCATTCCAGGCGAGCGAAAACGGCCTGCCGATGATTGAAACCGCTGCCGGTTTGCTTAATCCGGTGCGCGTATCCGCTGACATTCTGAAAGCGCTGGCCGCGCGGGCAACCGAATCGTTGTCCGGCGAACTGGATGGCGTAGTGATCACCGTTCCGGCTTACTTTGACGATGCACAGCGTCAGGGGACGAAAGACGCCGCGCGTCTGGCGGGCCTGCACGTATTGCGTCTGCTGAACGAACCGACCGCTGCGGCGATCGCTTATGGCCTGGATTCCGGTCAGGAAGGCGTGATCGCGGTCTATGACCTTGGCGGCGGTACTTTTGATATTTCTATTCTGCGCCTGAGTCGCGGCGTGTTCGAAGTGCTGGCGACCGGTGGTGATTCCGCGCTCGGCGGCGACGATTTTGACCATCTGCTGGCCGATTACATTCGCGAGCAGGCGGGCGTTGCCGATCGCAGCGATAACCGCGTACAGCGCGAACTGCTGGATGCCGCGATTGCAGCGAAAATCGCACTCAGCGACGCCGATTCTGTGACGGTTAACGTGGCGGGATGGCAGGGTGAAATCAACCGTGAAACCTTTAATGAACTCATTTCCGCACTGGTTAAACGTACGCTGCTGGCCTGCCGCCGTGCGCTGAAAGATGCGGGCGTTGAGCCGCAGGATGTGCTGGAAGTGGTAATGGTCGGTGGTTCAACGCGCGTGCCGCTGGTACGTGAACGCGTCGGTGAATTCTTTGGCCATACGCCGCTGACCTCTATCGACCCGGACAAAGTGGTCGCTATCGGTGCGGCAATCCAGGCGGATATTCTGGTCGGGAATAAACCGGACAGCGAAATGCTGCTGCTGGACGTTATCCCGCTGTCTCTGGGACTGGAAACCATGGGCGGTCTGGTGGAGAAAGTGATCCCGCGTAACACCACTATCCCGGTGGCGCGCGCGCAGGACTTCACCACGTTTAAAGATGGCCAAACCGCGATGTCCATTCACGTGATGCAAGGCGAGCGTGAGCTGGTGCAGGACTGTCGTTCACTGGCGCGTTTTGCGCTGCGCGGTATCCCGGCGTTGCCGGCAGGCGGCGCGCATATCCGCGTGACCTTCCAGGTCGATGCTGATGGGCTACTGAGCGTCACCGCTATGGAGAAATCCACCGGCGTTGAGTCCTCGATTCAGGTCAAACCGTCCTACGGTCTGACCGACAGTGAAATCGCCTCCATGATTCAGGATTCGATGAGTTTTGCCGAGCAGGACGTTAAAGCTCGTATGCTGGCAGAACAGAAAGTCGAAGCGGCACGCGTACTGGAGAGTTTATCCGGTGCGCTGAACGCTGATGCCGCGCTGTTAAGCGCCGCAGAACGTCAGGCTATCGACACCGCTGCTGCGCACTTGAGCGAGGTAGCACAGGGTGACGATGTTGACGCGATAGAACAAGCCATTAAAAACGTAGACAAACAAACCCAGGAATTCGCCGCTCGCCGTATGGACAAATCCGTCCGTAGCGCGCTGAAAGGCCATTCCGTGGACGAGGTTTAATATGCCAAAGATTGTTATTTTGCCTCATCAGGATCTCTGTCCCGATGGCGCAGTTCTGGAAGCTGAGACCGGCGAAACCATTCTCGACGTTGCCCTGCGTAACGGTATCGAGATTGAACACGCCTGTGAAAAATCCTGTGCCTGCACGACCTGCCACTGCATCGTACGTGAAGGTTTTGATTCTTTGCCGGAAAGCACAGAAGAAGAAGACGACATGCTGGATAAAGCCTGGGGACTGGAGCCGGAGAGCCGTTTAAGCTGTCAGGCACGGGTAACCGAGGACGATTTAGTGGTCGAAATCCCACGTTACACAATCAATCATGCACGTGAGCATTAACAGAGGGTAGTATGGGACTGAAGTGGACCGATAGCCGCGAAATCGGCGAGGCGTTGTACGACGCGTTCCCCGATCTCGATCCCAAGACCGTTCGTTTCACCGATCTGCACCAATGGATCTGTGACCTGGAAGAGTTCGATGATGATCCACAGGCATCGAACGAAAAAATCCTTGAGGCCATTTTACTGGTCTGGCTGGACGAAGCCGAATAAGTCAACGGGCTGCCCACGGGTGGCCCGTTTTCCTGTATGCGCGAAATAAGGATAAATAAAATGACAGAAGCCATGAAAATTACGCTTTCCACGCAACCCGCTGATGCTCGCTGGGGTGAAAAGGCGACATACAGCATTAATAATGACGGTATTACCCTGCACCTGAACGGAAACGATGATCTCAGCCTTATCCAGCGCGCCGCGCGTAAAATTGACGGCCTGGGTATTAAACATGTCCAACTGGATGGTGAAGGCTGGGATACCGAACGTAGCTGGGCGTTCTGGCAGGGTTACAAAGGACCAAAAGGCACCCGCAAAGTTGAGTGGGCCGCTCTGGACGAGGCGCAGCGCAAAGAGCTGGATAACCGTCTGAAGATTATTGACTGGGTGCGCGATACCATTAACGCACCTGCAGAAGAGCTGGGCCCGGAACAGCTGGCGCAACGCGCGGTAGACCTGCTGTGCGGCGTGGCCTGCGACAACGTCTCGTACCGTATCACCAAAGGTGAAGATCTGCGCGAGCAGAACTACATGGGGCTGCATACCGTGGGTCGAGGCTCTGAACGTCCGCCGGTGCTGCTGGCGCTGGATTACAACCCGACTGGCGACAAAGAAGCTCCAGTTTATGCCTGCCTGGTTGGCAAGGGAATTACCTTTGACTCCGGCGGATACAGCATCAAGCAAAGCGCATTTATGGACTCAATGAAGTCCGATATGGGCGGTGCGGCAACGGTCACCGGCGCGCTGGCGTTTGCCATCACCCGTGGCCTGAACAAGCGTGTAAAGCTGTATCTGTGCTGCGCGGATAACCTGATCAGCGGCAACGCCTTTAAGCTTGGCGATATCATTCACTATCGCAACGGTAAAAAAGTTGAAGTGATGAATACCGATGCTGAAGGGCGTCTGGTACTGGCCGATGGCCTGATCGATGCCAGCGCGCAAAAACCTGAATTGATCATTGATGCTGCCACGCTGACCGGCGCGGCGAAAACCGCACTGGGCAACGATTACCACGCGCTGTTTAGCTTTGATGACCAACTGGCCGCGCGTTTGTTGGCAAGTGCGGCGCAAGAAAACGAGCCGTTCTGGCGTTTGCCGTTGGCAGAGTTCCACCGTAGCCAACTGCCGTCAAATTTTGCTGAGCTGAATAATACCGGCAGTGCGGCCTATCCAGCGGGTGCAAGCACCGCGGCGGGCTTCCTGTCCCATTTCGTGGAAAATTACCAGCAAGGCTGGCTGCACATCGATTGCTCTGCAACCTATCGCAAAGCGCCGGTTGAGCAGTGGTCTGCGGGCGCAACTGGTCTGGGTGTGCGCACCATCGCGAATCTGCTGACCGCATAATTCACGACTGTATTGCCGGATAGCGCTAAGCTTATCCGGCTTACATGTATTCATCCAATTTGTGATACTTATGTCCGAAACAAAAAATGAATTAGAAACGTTGCTGGAGCAAGCAGCGACAGAGCCTGCGCATCGTCCGGCATTTTTCCGTACTTTACTGGAATCCACCGTCTGGGTGCCGGGTACTGCCGCAGAAGGCGAGGCGGTAGTAGAAGACAGTGCCCTCGACCTTCAACACTGGGAAAAAGAAGACGGCACGACCGTGATCCCGTTCTTCACCTCCCTGGAAGCCCTGCAACAGGCGGTTGAAGATGAGCAAGCATTTGTCGTTATGCCGGTGCGTACGCTATTTGAAATGACGCTTGGCGAAACGCTCTTTCTCAACGCTAAACTGCCGACCGGCAAAGAGTTTATGCCGCGTGAAATCAGCCTGCTGATGGGGGAAGAGGGTAATCCGCTAAGCACCCAGGAAGTACTGGAAGGTGGTGAATCGCTGATCCTTTCTGAAGTCGCCGAACCTCCGGCGCAGATGATTGACTCACTGACCACGCTGTTTAAAACCATTAAGCCGGTAAAACGCGCATTTCTCTGCTCAATCAAAGAAAGTGCGGAAGCCCAGCCGAATCTGCTGATTGGTATTGAAGCTGAAGGTGATATTGAAGAGATCATCCATGCTGCGGGTAGCGTCGCGACCGATACGTTGCCGGGTGATGAACCCATTGATATCTGCCAGGTGAAGAAAGGTGAGAAGGGCGTGAGTCACTTTATCACTGAGCACATCGCACCGTTCTACGAACGCCGCTGGGGCGGTTTCCTGCGCGATTTCAAACAGAACCGGATTATCTGAGTGAAGGAAAGCCGCCACGAAGGATAATACCTCGCGCACTGAATAATTTTGCCGCTAACTCAGTTGGCTTTTTCTCCCTCAAAAGGGAGTATTAGTTCGCTACGATGAGCCTGCGTTGCTAAAGCAGCACAGCCTGCTAGAAAGGCCGCGAACCGGATAGGCACAAAAAAACCGCTCATTGAGCGGTTTTTTTGTGGGTGAAAAAGATGAGTAAATCAGATTTTATTGAGTCTCAGCCGGTTCTACCGGTAAATCGTTACGCGCGCCCCATTCGCTCCATGCGCCGTCATACAATGCGACGTTAGAAACGCCCAGCGTGGCAAGCGCCAGCACAACCACCGCCGCCGTGACGCCTGAGCCGCAGCTGGCGATAATGGGACGGTCAAAGCTTACGCCGTGGCTGAAGAAAATAGCATCCAGTTCGTCGGTAGTTTTCAGTTCACCGTCACGAACCAGCTCTGTCCACGGTACGTTAAGCGCACCAGGCACATGGCCACGCTTGAGGCCCGGACGCGGCTCGTCAACTTCGGCATTAAAACGCGCAGCCGGTCGGGCATCGACGATCTGCGCCGTTTTTTCATGACTGGCCAGCAGTACGTCGGTAACGCGCACAATCTCTTCAGGCGTAAATGCCACGTTAAATTCACCTTCCGGTAAATCCTCATTTCCTTCTTTGAGCATTAGCTCATCGCGCTGCCAGCCAGCCAGACCGCCCGCCAGAATGGAGACATTCTCGACACCAAATGTCCGCAGCATCCACCATGCGCGAGGCGCGGAAAACAGGTTGCCATCATCGTAGACAACCAGGTGTTTATCCTGATGAACGCCCAATTCGCGCATCGCTACGGCAAAGGCTTCCGGTCGCGGCATCATATGCGGTAGCGGTGACGTATGGTCGGAAAGCGCTTCAATATCAAAAAAGACTGCGCCAGGAATATGGCCTGCACGATACTCCTCGCCAACATCACGATCTTCCTGTCCTGGAGGTGCCATCCGGGCATCAAGAATTTGTATTTCCGGGTCGTCAATGTGTTCGGCAAGCCAATCGGCAGCGACAAAAAAGGCGGTGGTCATAGGCATCTCCATTTTTACCAGGTTTTGGCAAATTGTCGGATGTTTAGTGCAATGCGACAAGTAAAAGAGGCTGATTTGTCAGGCGAATCCACATTAATCACGAAAAAATAGGACAACGTAGAACAGTTACTGGCTTCCACAGCCGAAAATCTGACGCATAATAGTTGTTCTACGTAGCTAACGGGCCACTACGGCCAGGGATGAAAAATGAAACATTTACGCGTAGCGGCCTGTATGCTGATGCTGGCACTGGTTGGGTGCGATAATAATAACGAAAAATCACCGACGGCTGCGAAGCCTGATGCGCCTGCACCGCAGACTGCGCCAGCAAAAGATAAGGCCCAATTACAAAAGCTGATTCAGCAAAGCCAGGGCAAGCCGCTGACGTTGCTTGATGCCTCCGAGGTCCAACTCGACGGCGCGGCAACGCTTGTTTTGACCTTTTCCATTCCCCTCGATCCGGAACAAGATTTTTCTCGCGTAGTGCACGTTGTTGATAAAAAAAGCGGCAAAGTGGATGGTGCCTGGGAGCTGGCGCCAAATCTAAAAGAGCTACGCTTACGCCATCTCGAACCTAATCGGGAACTGGTGGTTACCATTGAGCGTGATTTACTGGCGCTGAATAAAGCGACGTTCGCTATCGATTATGAAAAAAATATTACCACCCGCGACGTCCAGCCAAGCGTAGGGTTCGCTAGTCGCGGCTCGCTGCTGCCGGGAAAAGTGATTGAAGGGTTACCGGTGATGGCCCTTAACGTTAATAGCGTGGATGTGAACTTCTTTCGCGTGAAGCCTGAGTCGCTCGGTGCGTTTGTCAGCCAGTGGGAATACCGTAATTCGTTGTCAAACTGGGAGTCAGACAATCTGCTGAAAATGGCGGAGCTGGTTTATACCGGACGCTTTGACCTCAATCCTGAGCGTAACACCCGAGAGAAGCTGCTACTGCCACTGAGCGATATCAAGCCGTTGCAGCAAGCAGGCATTTACATTGCGGTGATGAATCAGGCCGGACACTATAACTACAGCAATGCTGCTACGCTGTTTACGCTCAGTGACATTGGTGTCTCTGCGCACCGTTACCACAATCAACTGGATGTCTTTACACAGAGTCTGGAAAACGGCGCTGCGCAGCAGGGTATTGAGGTCACGTTACTCAACGAAAAAGGGCAGACGCTGGCGCAGGCTACCAGTGACGCGCAGGGTCACGTCAAGCTGGAAACCGATAAAGACGCGGCCTTATTGCTGGCCCGTAAAGACGGGCAAACCACGCTGCTGGACCTGAAGCTCCCGGCGTTGGATCTGGCTGAATTTGATATTGCCGGCGCGCCGGGATACAGCAAGCAGTTCTTTATGTTTGGCCCCCGTGACCTCTATCGCCCTGGCGAAACGGTGATCCTCAACGGATTACTGCGAGATAGCGACGGCAAAACGCTGCCTGACCAGCCGGTGAAGCTGGAGGTCGTTAAGCCCGACGGACAGGTGTTACGCTCGGTAGTGAGCCAGCCGGAAAACGGTCTGTATCGCTTTAGCTGGCCGCTGGACAGCAGCGCGCCAACCGGCATGTGGCATATTCGTGCCAATACTGGCGACAACCAGTCGCGGATGTGGGATTTCCACGTCGAAGATTTCATGCCTGAGCGGATGGCGCTCAATCTCACCGCCAATAAGATGCCGCTGGCTCCAACTGATGGAGTGAAGTTTTCGGTGGTGGGCTACTACCTGTACGGCGCGCCCGCCAACGGCAATGCTCTGCAAGGGCAGCTTTTCCTGCGCCCGTTGCGGGAAGCGGTGCAGGCATTACCGGGGTTCCAGTTTGGTAATATTGCCGAAGAAAATCTTTCTCGCAGCCTCGATGAGGTTCAGTTGACGCTGGATGACCACGGTCGCGGCGAAGTGACTACCAACAGCCAATGGCAGGAGACGCATTCTCCGTTACAGGTGATTCTGCAAGCCAGCCTGCTGGAGTCGGGTGGCCGTCCGGTGACGCGTCGGGTTGAACAAGCCATCTGGCCTGCGGATACGCTGCCAGGTATTCGTCCGCAGTTTGCGGCGAGAGCCGTATATGACTACCGCACCGATACTACCGTCAATCAGCCTGGCGTAGATGAAAACAGCAATGCCGCTTTTGATATTGTGTATGCCGATGCGCAAGGTGAGAAAAAAGCGGTGTCCGGTTTACAGGTGCGTTTGATCCGTGAACGCCGTGATTATTACTGGAACTGGTCTGAAGGTGAGGGCTGGCAATCGCAGTTCGATCAAAAAGATCTGGTTGAGGGTGAGCAGACCCTGGATCTGAAGGCCGATGAGACCGGTAAAGTCAGCTTCCCGGTCGAGTGGGGTGCCTATCGCCTGGAAGTGAAAGCTCCGAATGATGCGGTGAGCAGCGTGCGCTTCTGGGCTGGTTATAGCTGGCAGGATAACAGCGACGGCAGCGGGGCAGTGCGTCCCGATCGCGTGACCCTGAAACTGGATAAACCCGGCTATCGTCCCGGCGATACCATGAAGCTACACATTGCCGCACCCGCGGCTGGCAAAGGTTACGCGATGGTGGAGTCCAGCGAAGGCCCGCTGTGGTGGCAAGAGATAGACGTACCGACGGATGGTCTTGATATCTCCATCCCGGTCGATAAAACCTGGAATCGCCATGACTTGTATCTCAGCGCGCTGGTGGTTCGTCCTGGCGACAAGTCTCGTTCGGCAACGCCAAAACGGGCAGTCGGCTTACTGCATTTGCCGTTAGGCGATGAAAACCGTCGTCTGGCGCTGGCGCTGGAAAGCCCGGCGAAAATGCGTCCAAATCAGCCGTTGACCGTCAAGATTAAAGCCAGCGTTAAAAATGGCGACGTGCCAAAACAGGTTAACGTGCTGGTCTCAGCCGTTGACAGCGGGGTGTTGAACATTACCGATTACGCCACGCCGGATCCGTGGCAGGCGTTTTTCGGGCAAAAACGCTATGGCGCGGATATTTATGATATTTACGGCCAGGTGATCGAAGGGCAAGGACGTCTGGCGGCGCTGCGCTTTGGTGGTGATGGCGATGAGTTAAAACGCGGCGGCAAGCCACCGGTTAATCACGTCAATATCGTGGCGCAACAGGCGCTGCCAGTGACGCTTAACGAGCAGGGCGAAGGTACGGTGACGTTACCAATTGGTGATTTCAACGGCGAGCTGCGGGTAATGGCGCAAGCCTGGACGGCGGATGACTTTGGCAGTAGCGAAAGCAAAGTGATTGTCGCCGCGCCGGTAATTACTGAACTGAACATGCCGCGCTTTCTGGCGGGGGGCGATACCTCGCGCCTGACGCTGGACGTGACCAACCTGACTGACAAACCGCAAACGCTGATTATTAATCTCGCGGCCAGCGGTTTACTGGAGTTGATGGGGCAAGATCCCGCCCCGGTGAATCTGGCTCCAGGCGTACGGACTACGCTGTTTATTCCGGTGCGTGCGCGGGAGGGCTTTGGCGATGGCGAAATTCAGGCGCAAATTAGCGGTCTGAATCTACCGGGTGAAACGCTGCCTGTTCAGCATAAACAGTGGAAAATTGGCGTGCGACCGGCGTTCCCGGCGCAAACTGTTAATTACGGCGTCGCACTTCAGCCGGGCGCAACCTGGCAGCTTCCGGGCGAAGAACTGACGAATTTCTCTCCTGTGACGATGCAGGGACAACTGCTGTTCAGCGGTAAGCCACCGCTGAATCTGGCGCGCTATATCCGTGAACTGAAAGCTTACCCTTACGGTTGCCTCGAGCAAACGGCGAGCGGGTTGTTCCCATCCTTATACACCAATGCCGCGCAGTTGAAGGCGTTAGGTATCGCGGGCGACAGCGATGAAAAACGCCGTGCGGCAGTAGAGATTGGCATCTCTCGTTTACTGCAAATGCAGCGTGATAACGGCGGTTTTGCGCTGTGGGATAAGAACGGGTCGGAAGAGTACTGGCTGACCGCGTATGTGATGGATTTCCTCGTTCGCGCGAATGAACAGGGCTATAGCGTTCCGGCAGAGGTGATTAACCGGGGTAACGAGCGGCTGCTGCGCTATTTGCAGGATCCGGGCATGATGTCGATTCGCTATACCGACGACGCATCAGCAAGCCGGTTTGCCGTACAGGCCTACGCCGCGCTGGTGCTGGCTCGTCAGCAGAAAGCCCCGCTCGGCGCGCTGCGTGAGATCTGGGAGCGTCGTGCACAGGTGGCTTCCGGTTTACCGCTGTTGCAACTTGGGATAGCGCTGAAAAACATGGGCGACGCCAACCGCAGTGAACAAGCGTTGACGCTGGCGCTGAATACGCCACGCCGCGATGCGCAGCAGTGGATGGCGGATTACGGCAGTCAGCTACGTGACAACGCGCTGATGCTGGCATTGTTGGAAGAGAACAAGCTTAAACCTGACGTGCAGAATACGCTGCTGAACACCTTGTCAGAACAGGCCTTTGGGCAGCGCTGGCTCTCTACTCAGGAAAACAATGCGCTGTTCCTTGCCGCGCGTACGTTGCAGGACTTGCCTGGCTCGTGGCAGGCGCAAACGTCACTCTCTGAACAGGCGTTAGCCGGGGAGAAATCACAAACGCGTAATCTGGATGCTGACGCGCTGTCTACGCTGAACGTCACCAATACCGGTAATCTGCCGCTGTGGCTGCGTCTGGATGTGAGTGGTTACCCGCAAACCTCGCCGACGCCTGCCAGCAACGTCCTGCACATTGAGCGTCAGATCCTGGGGCTCGACGGGAACAGCAAAGCGCTGGATTCTCTGCGCAGCGGCGAGCTGGTACTGGTCTGGCTGGAGGTGAAAGCCAGCCAGAACGTGCCGGATGCGCTGGTGGTTGACTTACTGCCAGCCGGCCTGGAGCTGGAAAACCAGAATCTGGCCAACGGCAGCGCCAGTCTGCAGGACAGCGGCAGCGAGGTAGCGAATTTGCTCAATCAGATGCAGCAGGCGGATATCCAGCACGTTGAGTTCCGTGACGATCGCTTTGTCGCCGCGGTAGCGGTCAACGAAGGGCAGCCGGTGACGCTGGTCTATCTGGCGCGGGCGGTAACGCCGGGGACCTATCAGGTTCCTGTGCCGCAGGTGGAGTCAATGTATGTTCCGCAGTGGCGCGCGACCGGTGCGACAGAGGGGCTTTTGATTGTCAGACCGTAAATGATGCGCGGGTTGGGGAAACGCGGCTGCTGGCTCTGGCTGGCAGCCGTTGCGCTATTGCTGGTAGCGGTGGTTTGGGCGGCAGATAAAATCTGGCCGCTGCCGCTTCACGAAGTCGATCCGGCACGTGTCGTGGTGGCTTACGATGGTACGCCGCTATGGCGCTTCGCCGACGCGGACGGTATCTGGCGTTATCCGGTGACTATTGATGAGGTGTCCCCCCGTTACCTTGAGGCGTTAATCAACTACGAAGACCGCTGGTTCTGGAAACATCCCGGCGTCAATCCGTTTTCAGTGCTGCGCGCGGCATGGCAGGACCTCTCCTCAGGTCGCGTCGTTTCAGGCGGCAGTACGCTCACCATGCAGGTCGCACAATTACTCGATCCCCACCCGCGAACTTTCGGCGGCAAGTTCCGCCAGATCTGGCGCGCATTGCAGCTGGAATGGCATCTTTCTAAGCGCGACATCCTGACGCTATATCTTAACCGTGCGCCGTTTGGCGGCACGCTGCAGGGCGTGGGGGCGGCGAGTTGGGCCTACCTTGGTAAATCTCCCACACAGTTGAGTTATTCCGATGCCGCGCTGCTGGCCGTGTTGCCGCAGGCACCGAGCCGTCTGCGCCCGGACCGCTGGCCGGACCGCGCTGAAGCGGCGCGCAATAAAGTGCTTGAGCGCATGGCGACGCAGGGCGTTTGGCCTGCCAGACAGGTGCAGGAGTCACGCGAAGAACCGGTCTGGCTGGCGCCCAGACAAATGCCGCAGTTAGCGCCGTTATTCTCGCGCATGATGTTGGGAAAAAGCCGGAGCGATAAAATCGTGACCACCCTTGACGCCGGATTGCAGCGCCAACTGGAAGAGCTGGCGCAAAACTGGAAGGGCCGCTTACCTGCGCGCAGTTCGCTGGCGATGATTGTGGTCGATCACACTGATATGAGCGTGCGTGGCTGGGTGGGGTCGGTAGATATGAATGACGACTCCCGCTTTGGCCATGTGGATATGGTGAATGCGATCCGCTCGCCGGGCTCGGTGCTGAAGCCGTTTATCTATGGTCTGGCGTTGGATGACGGATTAATTCATCCTGCTTCATTGTTGCAGGATGTGCCGCGTCGAACCGGAGATTATCGACCAGGGAATTTTGACAGTGGTTTTCATGGCCCGGTGAGTATGAGCGAAGCGCTGGTGCGCTCGCTAAATTTACCCGCCGTGCAGGTACTTGAAGCCTATGGCCCGAAGCGTTTTGCCGCATCGTTACGTAACGTTGGCTTACCGCTGTATCTGCCCGCAGGTGCCGCACCGAATCTGTCGCTGATTTTGGGCGGGGCAGGGGCCAGACTGGAAGACATGGCGGCGGCGTACAGTGCCTTTGCCCGTCAGGGAAAAGCGGGAAAACTGCGCCTGCAGCCAGACGATCCACTGCTGGAGCGTCCGTTGATGTCGGTAGGCGCGGCGTGGATTATTCGCCGCATTATGGCTGACGAAGCGCAACCGCTGCCGGATAACGCGCTGAGCAGAGTGGTTCCGCTGGCGTGGAAAACGGGTACCAGTTATGGCTATCGCGATGCGTGGGCGATTGGCGTTAACGCCCGTTATGTGATGGGGATCTGGACCGGCAGACCCGACGGTACGCCGGTGGTGGGCCAGTTTGGTTTTGCCAGCGCCGTGCCGCTGCTCAATCAGGTCAACAATCTTTTGCTCTCTCGCGGGACAAATCAGCCGGAGGATCCGCGCCCTGAATCCGTTAGCCGCGGCGTAGTGTGCTGGCCGGGCGGGCAGTCACTTGCGCCCGGAGACAGCAACTGTCGACGCCGTCTGGCAACCTGGCTGCTGGAGGGCAGCCAGCCGCCCACGTTGTTATTGCCCGAACAGGAGGGTGTGAGTGGCATTCGTTTCCCCGTCTGGCTGGATGATGAAGGCAAACGTGTGGCGGCGGATTGCCCGCAGGCGCGCGAACAAACGTTAATCGTCTGGCCTTTACCGCTGGAGCCATGGCTGCCGGAGTCAGAGCGCCGTGGGGCGAGATTACCGCCGGTTTCTGCCACGTGTCCGCCGCTGGGGCAGGATGCTTCGCTGCCGTTGCAGTTGACAGGGGTTCGTGATGGCGCGATCGTGAAGCGTTTACCCGGTTCTGCGCTGGCCTCATTGCCAGTACAAACCAGCGGTGGGACTGGCGATCGCTGGTGGTTTCTTAACGGTGAACGGCTGGATGAACGCGGACGCCGTCTTACGCTACGGCTGGCGACCAAAGGGGATTATCAACTGCTGGTGATGGATGACGCCGGACAGGTGGCGACGGTGAGATTTTCGTTGCAGTAGACCACCAGGTGACTTTTGTTGCTAAAATTCATCTTATTTTAAAGAAATGTTATCTTCGTCAATAGTCAATTGCC
The DNA here is from genome assembly GCF_013797615.1 of Citrobacter sp. RHBSTW-00017. Lineage (NCBI taxonomy): Bacteria > Pseudomonadati > Pseudomonadota > Gammaproteobacteria > Enterobacterales > Enterobacteriaceae > Citrobacter > Citrobacter sp. RHBSTW-00017. Next base: position 1,469,092 of record NZ_CP056899.1, read on the forward strand.
GGGATGCTCTTTATAATCCGCGCCAGGTAAACAACAACAAAACATCTTTTTCAGAGGTAATCATGGCTATTGAACGTACTTTTTCCATCATCAAACCAAACGCGGTGGCAAAAAACGTTATTGGGAGCATCTTTGCGCGCTTTGAAGCAGCAGGGTTCAAAATTGTCGGTACTAAAATGCTGCACCTGACCGTTGAGCAGGCGCGTGGCTTCTATGCTGAGCATGATGGTAAGCCGTTCTTTGACGGTCTGGTTGAATTCATGACCTCCGGTCCAATCGTTGTTTCTGTTCTGGAAAGCGAAAATGCCGTACAGCGTCACCGTGATCTGCTGGGTGCAACCAACCCGGCGAATGCGCTGGCGGGTACTCTGCGTGCAGACTACGCTGATAGCTTCACTGAGAACGGTACTCACGGTTCCGACTCCGTTGAATCTGCCGCGCGTGAAATCGCCTATTTCTTCGGTGAAGGCGAGGTTTGCCCGCGCACGCGCTAATCTCCTGCGTCTTTCACATCGCATCGTTTTCTATGCTTTCAGGGAGGCTCGAACGTGCCGCTTTCCTGCGATGCGAAATCCTTTGGAGAGGAATTAGCGATTTACATATTATTTTCGCTAATGCTTCGTGCAAACGTGGCATCCCTGCGCCAGACTTTGTACAATGCAACGCCCCGGAAGAGCAGAACGCTTGCCGGGGCGTTTCTTTTTAACCCTCCACGGGCCACAACGTGTAACAACGAGGCCGGAAAAAATTATGTCTGAATTAGTTAACACCTCTGAAGTCGTCATTCCTGCGGTTCCAAATAAAAATGGAAAAATCAACCTGCTGGATCTGAACCGTCAGCAAATGCGCGAATTCTTCAAAGATATGGGTGAAAAACCGTTTCGTGCCGATCAGGTCATGAAGTGGATGTACCACTATTGCAGCGACAACTTTGATGACATGACTGACATCAATAAGGTGCTGCGTAACAAGCTGAAAGAAGTGGCTGAAATTCGCGCCCCGGAAGTGGTGGAAGAGCAGCGTTCCTCTGACGGTACGATCAAATGGGCCATCGCGGTTGGCGATCAGCGCGTAGAAACCGTGTATATCCCGGAAGACGATCGCGCGACCCTGTGTGTTTCTTCACAGGTCGGTTGTGCATTAGAGTGTAAATTCTGCTCTACGGCGCAACAGGGCTTTAACCGTAACCTGCGGGTGTCGGAAATCATTGGTCAGGTCTGGCGTGCGGCGAAAATCGTCGGTGCGGTGAAAGCTACCGGCGTGCGTCCTATCACCAACGTGGTGATGATGGGGATGGGCGAGCCGCTGCTCAACCTGACCAACGTAGTGCCAGCGATGGAAATCATGCTGGATGACTTCGGTTTTGGGCTGTCCAAGCGTCGCGTCACGCTCTCCACCTCAGGCGTTGTCCCTGCGCTGGATAAGTTGGGCGATATGATTGATGTCGCGCTGGCGATTTCTCTGCATGCGCCGAACGATGAAATTCGTGACGAAATTGTACCTATCAACAAAAAGTACAATATCGAAACATTCCTTGGCGCGGTTCGTCGTTATCTGGAGAAGTCCAACGCTAACCAGGGTCGTGTGACCATTGAGTATGTGATGTTAGATCACATCAATGATGGTACTGAACACGCGCATCAGTTGGCAGAGCTGCTGAAAGATACGCCGTGTAAGATTAACCTGATCCCGTGGAACCCGTTCCCTGGCGCGCCGTATGGCCGTAGCTCTAACAGCCGTATCGATCGTTTCTCCAAAGTGTTGATGAGCTATGGTTTCACTACCATCGTGCGTAAAACACGTGGCGATGACATCGATGCAGCCTGCGGTCAGCTGGCGGGTGACGTTATCGACCGTACCAAGCGTACTCTGCGTAAGCGTATGCAGGGCGACGCTATCGATATCAAGACCGTTTGATGTTGAGTGCACTACGGTATAATTCATGTACCGTAGTGCAACGTAAGCCAAATGAGGTTTTTTGTTGTTGTCGTCAGGTCAATAATAACGGTGCGTTTTTGTCGACTTTAAGGCAGTATGTAACGGCGCAACAAGCCTTTAGCCCTCAGGTTTACGTTGTTTTGTCTTTGATAGTCTGACCGTTTTATACTGTCTGACGAAGGTTAACTGACCAGATGTTTCGCGGTGTGGGTGAGCATTGTGGCTCGCCGGCATCAGAACCCAAATTTACGCAGCTGTAGCGAATGAATACTGAAGCCACGCACGACAAAAATGAAGCACTATCCACCGGCGTTCGTCTGCGCAATGCCCGTGAACAACTCGGATTCAGCCAGCAGGCAGTCGCGGAGCGACTTTGCCTGAAGGTCTCCACGGTACGTGATATTGAAGAAGATAAGGCGCCAGCCGATCTCGCTTCAACATTCCTGCGCGGGTATATCCGTTCTTATGCGCGTCTGGTGCATATTCCTGAAGAAGAACTGTTGCCAGGGCTGGAAAAACAGGCTCCGATTCGCCCAGCCAAAGTCGCACCGATGCAGAGCTTCTCGCTCGGTAAGCGTCGTAAAAAACGCGACGGCTGGTTAATGACCTTTACCTGGCTGGTGCTGTTTGTCGTTGTCGGACTGACGGGAGCCTGGTGGTGGCAGAACCATAAAGCGCAGCAGGAAGAGATCACCACCATGGCCGATCAATCCTCCGCTGAGCTGAATGCCGGTAAAGATGGTGCGCAGAACGTACCGTTAGATACCAGCGCCGCAGCGGGCCAGGATACTACCCCGGCTCCAGACGATGGCGCGGTGGCGGACGCAGCGCCTACGCCAGATGTTGCTGCAACCCCGGCACCTGCCGCTGATGCGCAGCCGAATGCCGTTGTGGCACCTTCTCAGGCTAACGTCGATACCGCAACTGCTGCGCCAGCTACCGCGGCGCCGCTGCCAACTGACCAGGCGGGTGTCACTACCCCTGCCGCCGATCCTAACGCACTGGTAATGAACTTTACCGCCGATTGCTGGCTGGAAGTGACCGATGCGACCGGAAAAAAACTGTTCAGTGGTATGCAGCGTAAGGACGGCAATCTGAATCTGACGGGTCAGGCGCCGTACAAACTGAAAATTGGCGCTCCGGCGGCAGTGCAGATTCAGTTCCAGGGTAAACCTGTCGATCTGAGTCGTTTTATCAGAACTAACCAGGTTGCGCGTCTGACCGTTAATGCCGAACAATCACCGGCTCAGTAACAGACGGCAATGCGGGAGATTTTTTAATGCATAACCAGGCTCCAATTCAACGTAGAAAATCGACACGCATTTACGTTGGGAACGTGCCGATCGGCGATGGCGCGCCCATCGCCGTACAGTCTATGACCAATACGCGTACCACAGATGTGGAAGCGACGGTTAATCAGATCAAAGCGCTGGAACGCGTCGGCGCAGATATTGTTCGTGTCTCTGTACCAACAATGGATGCCGCAGAAGCGTTCAAGCTTATCAAACAGCAGGTTAATGTCCCGCTGGTTGCCGATATTCACTTCGACTATCGTATCGCGCTGAAGGTGGCGGAATACGGCGTCGATTGCCTGCGTATCAACCCAGGCAATATCGGTAATGAAGAGCGTATTCGCATGGTAGTGGACTGCGCTCGTGATAAAAATATTCCTATCCGTATCGGCGTCAACGCCGGATCGCTGGAAAAAGATCTGCAGGAAAAATACGGTGAACCGACGCCGCAGGCGCTGCTGGAATCCGCTATGCGCCATGTGGATCACCTCGATCGTCTGAACTTCGATCAATTCAAAGTCAGCGTTAAAGCGTCTGACGTTTTCCTCGCCGTAGAATCCTATCGCCTGCTGGCGAAACAGATCGATCAACCGCTGCATTTGGGGATCACCGAAGCCGGTGGTGCACGCAGTGGGGCGGTAAAATCAGCGATCGGTTTAGGATTGCTGTTGTCCGAAGGGATCGGCGATACGCTGCGTGTCTCTCTGGCGGCGGATCCGGTGGAAGAGATCAAAGTTGGCTTCGATATCCTGAAATCGCTGCGCATTCGTGCCCGCGGGATCAACTTTATCGCCTGCCCAACCTGCTCGCGTCAGGAGTTCGACGTTATCGGTACGGTGAACGCGCTGGAACAACGTCTGGAAGATATCATTACGCCAATGGATGTTTCGATCATCGGCTGCGTGGTGAACGGTCCTGGCGAAGCGCTGGTTTCTACGCTGGGCGTCACGGGTGGTAACAAGAAAAGCGGTCTGTATGAAGACGGCGTGCGTAAGGATCGACTCGATAACGACGATATGATTACGCAGCTTGAAGCCCGCATTCGCGCCAAAGCGAGTATCCTGGACGAAGCGCGTCGTATTGACGTGCAGCAGCTTGAAAAATAACAACGTGATGGGAAGCGGTGTGCTTCCCGTGTATGATTGAACCCGCATGGCGCCCGCATTGTTCGGGTTAGCGCTGAGGGTTCATTTTTATATTCATAAAGAGAATAAACGTGGCAAAAAACATTCAAGCCATTCGCGGCATGAACGATTATCTGCCTGGCGAAACCGCCATCTGGCAGCGCATTGAAGGCACTCTCAAAAACGTGCTCGGCAGCTACGGTTACAGTGAAATCCGCTTGCCGATTGTAGAGCAGACCCCGTTATTCAAACGCGCGATCGGTGAAGTCACCGACGTGGTTGAAAAAGAGATGTATACCTTTGAGGACCGTAATGGCGACAGCCTGACGTTGCGTCCTGAAGGGACTGCGGGCTGCGTACGCGCCGGCATCGAACATGGTCTCCTGTACAATCAGGAACAGCGTCTGTGGTATATCGGGCCGATGTTCCGCCACGAACGTCCGCAAAAAGGGCGCTATCGTCAATTCCATCAGCTGGGTGTCGAAGTGTTTGGCCTGCAAGGCCCGGACATCGATGCTGAACTGATTATGCTGACCGCTCGCTGGTGGCGCGCGCTGGGTATTTCTCAGCATGTCAGCCTTGAGCTGAACTCAATTGGTTCGCTTGAAGCCCGCGCTAACTACCGTGATGCGCTGGTCGCCTACCTGGAACAGCACAAAGAGAAACTGGACGAAGACTGCAAGCGCCGTATGTACACTAACCCGCTGCGCGTTCTCGACTCCAAAAACCCGGAAGTACAGGCGCTGCTCAACGACGCACCTGCGCTGGGCGACTATCTTGATGACGACTCTCGCGAGCACTTTGCGGGCCTGTGCAAACTGCTGGAATCCGCAGGTATTGCCTATACCGTCAATCAGCGTCTGGTTCGTGGTCTTGATTATTACAACCGCACCGTATTTGAGTGGGTCACCAGCAGCCTGGGCTCTCAGGGTACCGTGTGTGCCGGTGGGCGTTACGACGGTCTGGTAGAGCAACTTGGCGGTCGCGCAACGCCGGCCGTGGGCTTTGCCATGGGTCTGGAACGACTTGTTTTGTTAGTTCAGGCAGTTAATCCGGAATTTAACGCAGATCCTGTTGTCGATATATACCTGGTCGCTTCGGGGGCGGATACGCAGTCGGTTGCAATGCGGCTTGCAGAACGTCTGCGCGATGAAGTTCCTGGTGTGAAACTGATGACAAACCACGGTGGCGGCAACTTTAAGAAACAGTTCGCCCGCGCCGACAAGTGGGGCGCCCGCGTTGCACTGGTACTGGGCGAGTCCGAAGTGGCTGACGGTACTGTTGTAGTGAAGGATTTGCGCTCTGGTGAGCAAACGGCAGTAGCGCAGGATAGCGTTGCCGCGCATTTGCGCACTCTACTGGGCTAAGGAGAAGGACAGCGTGGAAATTTACGAGAACGAAAACGACCAGATTGATGCAGTAAAACGCTTCTTTGCTGAAAACGGCAAAGCGCTGGCTGTTGGGGTCATTTTAGGGGTTGGCGCGCTGGTTGGTTGGCGTTACTGGACCAGCCATCAGACGGAGTCCGCACGCTCTGCTTCTCTGGCATATCAAAATACGGTGACTGCGGTTAGCGCGGGTAAACCGGATAGCCTTCCTGCTGCAGAGAAATTTGCCGCAGAAAACAAAAATACCTACGGCGCGTTAGCTTCACTGGAACTGGCGCAGCAGTTTGTTGACCAAAATGAACTTGAGAAAGCCGCAAGCCAGCTGCAACAAGGCTTAGCAGCGACCAGCGATGAGAATCTCAAAGCGGTGATTAATCTGCGTCTGGCTCGTGTTCAGGTTCAGCTTAAACAGGCTGATACCGCGCTGAAAACACTCGACACCATTAAAGGTGAAGGGTGGACGGCCATTGTTGCCGACCTGCGCGGTGAAGCATTGCTGAGCAAAGGCGATAAACAAGGTGCGCGTAGCGCATGGGAAGCGGGCGTGAAAAGCGATGCCTCTCCTGCTCTGAGCGAAATGATGCAGATGAAAATCAATAATTTGTCCATCTGAGAGGGACCCGATGCAATTGCGTAAATTACTTCTGCCAGGGCTGCTTTCCGTTACCCTATTGAGCGGCTGTTCACTGTTTAGTGGCGAAGAAGATGTCGTTAAGATGTCCCCATTACCGGTGGTTGAAAACCAGTTTACTCCGTCTACGGACTGGAGCACCTCTGTAGGTAACGGTATTGGTGATTTCTATTCCAATCTTCATCCTGCGCTGGCGGATAACGTTGTCTATGCAGCCGATCGCGCCGGCGTCGTTAAGGCGTTGAATGCGGACGACGGCAAAGAAGTCTGGTCTGTTAATCTGGGTGAGAAAGACGGCTGGTTCTCCCGCGCATCTGCACAGCTTTCTGGCGGTGTAACCGTGTCCGGTGGCCATGTTTACATTGGCAGCGAAAAAGCGCAGGTTTATGCGCTGAACACCAGCGATGGTACCACCGCATGGCAGACGAAAGTTGCCGGTGAAGCGCTGTCTCGTCCTGTTGTGAGCGATGGCGTGGTATTAATCCACACCAGTAACGGTCAGTTGCAGGCCTTGAACGAAGCTGACGGCGCTATCAAATGGACCGTTAACCTCGACATGCCTTCTCTGTCTCTGCGCGGCGAATCTGCCCCAGCGACCGCCTTTGGCGCAGCTATCGTTGGCGGTGATAACGGCCGCGTAAGCGCCGTGCTGATGCAGCAGGGCCAGATGATTTGGCAGCAGCGTATTTCTCAGGCGACAGGTCCAACGGAAATCGATCGTCTGAGCGACGTTGATACCACGCCGGTTATCGTCAATGGCGTTGTCTACGCGCTGGCTTATAATGGTAACCTGACGGCGCTGGATCTGCGCAGCGGTCAGATCATGTGGAAACGTGAACTGGGCTCAGTGAATGATTTCATCGTCGACGGTAACCGTATCTACCTGGTAGACCAGAACGACCGTGTACTGGCGCTGACCACCGACGGCGGTGTGACGCTGTGGACGCAAAGCGATCTGCTGCACCGTCTGCTGACGTCCCCGGTATTGTATAACGGCAATCTGGTCGTGGGTGATAGCGAAGGCTACCTGCACTGGATTAACGTTGATGATGGCCGCTTTGTCGCCCAGCAGAAAGTTGACAGCTCTGGTTTCTTGACCGAGCCGGTCTCTGCTGATGGTAAACTGCTGATCCAGGCGAAAGACGGTACGCTGTACTCTATTACGCGTTAATCGTCCCGGCCGCTCGCTTTGAAAAACGGCTCCTGGTGCAGGGGCCGTTTTACTGTTTTTAACAACGGCGCAAAAAATGTGCCCGTTGTCTGATGATTTATTAAATGAGGCTTTAAACATGGTACCTGTGGTCGCGCTTGTCGGGCGCCCTAACGTTGGCAAATCCACGTTATTTAACCGTCTAACTCGCACCCGAGATGCGCTGGTTGCGGATTTCCCGGGTCTGACTCGTGACCGTAAGTACGGTCGTGCGGAAATTGAAGGCCGCGAGTTTATCTGTATTGATACCGGCGGTATTGATGGCACCGAAGACGGTGTAGAAACCCGCATGGCGGAACAGTCGCTGTTGGCGATCGAAGAAGCGGACGTTGTGCTGTTCATGGTAGATGCGCGTGCTGGCCTGATGCCTGCGGATGAAGCCATTGCGAAACATCTGCGGTCGCGCCAGAAACCGACGTTCCTGGTAGCCAACAAAACTGACGGGCTCGATCCTGATCAGGCGGTCGTCGATTTCTACTCGCTGGGTCTGGGTGAAATTTATCCGATCGCGGCATCCCATGGTCGTGGCGTTCTCAGCCTGCTGGAGCATGTTCTGCTGCCGTGGATGGATGACGTTGCTCCTCAGGAAGAGGTGGATGAAGATGCAGAATATTGGGCGCAACTGGAAGCCGAAGAGAACGGCGAAGAAGAGCCTGAAGACGACTTCAATCCGCAGGACCTGCCGATCAAACTGGCGATTGTTGGTCGCCCGAACGTAGGTAAGTCCACGCTTACTAACCGTATTCTCGGCGAAGACCGCGTAGTGGTTTACGACATGCCGGGGACCACGCGTGACAGTATTTATATCCCGATGCAACGCGATGAGCGCGAATATGTGCTCATCGATACCGCGGGCGTGCGTAAGCGCGGCAAAATTACCGAAGCAGTAGAAAAATTCTCAGTTATCAAAACGCTGCAGGCGATTGAAGATGCCAACGTGGTGATGCTGGTGATTGACGCGCGCGAAGGTATTTCCGATCAGGACCTGTCGCTGCTGGGCTTTATCCTCAATAGTGGGCGTTCACTTGTTATTGTGGTCAACAAGTGGGATGGCCTGACGCAGGAAGTGAAAGAGCAGGTCAAAGAGACTTTGGACTTCCGTCTGGGCTTTATTGATTTTGCGCGTGTACACTTCATCTCTGCGCTGCACGGCAGCGGCGTGGGTAATCTGTTTGAATCGGTCCGCGAAGCGTATGACAGCTCTACCCGTCGCGTTAGCACCGCGATGCTGACGCGCATTATGACTATGGCGGCAGAAGATCATCAGCCGCCGCTGGTGCGTGGTCGTCGTGTGAAGCTGAAATATGCCCACGCCGGTGGTTATAACCCACCAATCGTGGTGATTCACGGCAACCAGGTCAAAGACCTGCCGGATTCCTACAAGCGTTATCTGATGAACTATTTCCGTAAGTCTTTGGATGTAATGGGGACGCCGATCCGCATTCAGTTCAAAGAAGGGGAAAACCCGTTTGCGAACAAACGCAATACGCTGACGCCGACGCAGATGCGTAAACGTAAGCGTTTGATAAAACACATCAAAAAAAGCAAGTAACCGTTGCTGATGCTGATAAAAACCCGTGCTTGTCGCGGGTTTTTTTTCGAAGTTCCATCGCCAGCCTCAGCCCGTGCGATGTCAATCACTATTCATTTTTTACCAAGTTTAAATCTAAGAAAGTAGACATTTGTCGAGTTTTCGTCTTAAAGTCCGGGGGCTGGTACTAGACAAAACTAGCCTTAGGTTATCAAATGGTTAAATAAATTTTCGCCGCATGTAAAAAATCGGTCAGATACGTAACTGGCTGGCGTACATCGCGGTGTTTACACACACGACGACATAACTTTCGGGAGAATTATGCAATCCTCTGTTAATCAAAAAGAAAGCCGAACTTTCTTCGGCCATCCTTATCCGCTCGGCTCGCTGTTCTTCACAGAGATGTGGGAGCGCTTCTCGTTTTATGGCATTCGCCCGTTACTGTCCTGTTTATGGCTGCTACCGTTTATGACGGCGGCATGGGGCTGGCACGTGAAAATGCCTCGGCGATTGTGGGTATCTTTGCCGGTACGATGTACCTCGCTGCGCTGCCGGGGGGCTGGCTGGCTGATAACTGGCTCGGCCAACAGAAAGCGGTGTGGTACGGTTCCATCCTGATTGCCCTCGGCCATCTGTCTATTGCGCTCTCCGCCATTATGGGGAACAACCTGTTCTTTATTGGTCTGATGTTTATCGTGCTCGGCTCCGGTCTGTTTAAGACCTGTATTTCGGTCATGGTTGGCACGCTGTATAAAAAAGGCGATGCGCGTCGCGACGGCGGTTTCTCGCTGTTCTACATGGGCATCAACATGGGGTCGTTTATCGCGCCGCTGATTTCCGGCTGGCTGATTAAAACCCATGGCTGGCACTGGGGCTTTGGCATCGGTGGTATCGGGATGTTGGTGGCGTTGATCATTTTCCGTGTATTTGCCGTTCCATCAATGAAACGCTACGACAGCGAAGTGGGGCTCGACTCCACCTGGAATAGCCCGGTAGTGAAACGTAACGGCGTGGGAGCGTGGCTGTTGGCGCTGGCTGTCGGTGCGGCGGTTATCGTTACGCTGATAGCGCAGGGCGTGATTGTAATTAATCCGGTCGCGGTTGCCAGCATGCTGGTGTACGTGATTGCAGCCTCCGTTGCGCTCTACTTTATCTACCTGTTCATCTTTGCCGGTCTGAACCGTAAAGAGCGCGCCAGACTGCTGGTCTGCTTTATCCTGCTGGTTTCCGCCGCGTTCTTCTGGTCCGCGTTTGAGCAGAAGCCAACCTCGTTCAACCTGTTCGCTAACGACTACACTAACCGTATGATCGGTGATTTTGAAATCCCGGCGGTCTGGTTCCAGTCGATAAACGCGCTGTTTATTATCCTGCTGGCACCGGTATTCAGTTGGGCATGGCCGAAGCTGGCAAGCATGAATATTCGCCCGAGTAGCATCACCAAGTTTGTTATCGGTATCCTCTTTGCGGCGGCAGGCTTCGGTCTGATGATGCTGGCGGCGCAAAACGTTCTCAGTAACGGCGGGGCAGGCGTTTCTCCATTCTGGCTGGTGGGCAGTATCCTGATGCTGACGCTTGGCGAGCTGTGCCTGAGTCCGATCGGTCTGGCGACAATGACGCTGCTGGCTCCGGAAAGAATGCGCGGGCAGATGATGGGCCTGTGGTTCTGCGCCAGTGCGCTGGGCAACCTGGCCGCAGGTTTGATTGGCGGTCATGTGAAGGCTGACCAACTGGATATGCTGCCGGATCTCTTCGCACGCTGCTCGATTGCGCTGCTGATCTGCGCTGCGGTACTGATCATCCTCATTGTTCCGATTCGTCGCATGCTGGAGAATACGCAAACTAAACCGGCAACTAGCGCCTGATAACACCTCGATTGTGCCGGGGCAGACGTTATGTCCCGGCTATTCAATTAACGAGGTAAGAGCATGCTGTTAGGATTTGTTGGGCTTGGTGCAGTCGTTGAAACGGCATACTTGCCCGCATTACGTAATATGTTTGGTGATGCACTACGCTGTGTGGGATTTGATGTTCAACCCGCAAAGCAGCCCGCAGACGTGACACGCTGTGCGTCGCTCGCTGAACTTCTTGCAATGCCGCTTGATACCCTGTTTATTACCACCGCATCCCTGCATCACCTCGATGTGCTTGAACAGGCGCTGGCGGCTCCCATCGCTCGTATTGTGGTCGAAAAGCCTATTGTCGCCACGCTTTCCCAAATTGAAAAACTGAAAACGCTGCTGACTCAACCGGATGCTGCCAACCGCGTGCTGGCACTCGACCATTGGATGGCACGCAATGGCGCAATGCAGCTGGCGTTGGGCAAACTCGGAGCGCAGTGGCAGGGCGATAATCCGCAACAGGCACTTGTCTCTCATTTTTCACACATTGTTAAAATCGACGGTTTTTTGCAGGAACCGAGCGGGTTTAACGCTGTTGGAGAACCCATTGCGCTTAACTTTGCCACCGGTGAGCCGGATACCCGTGAGCTTCGTCATCCGGACGGTGTGATTCTGGACATTGGCACACATGTACTGGCAATGCTGCGTGAAACAGTGCGTTACCTGGGCGGTAATGACAGTATGACCTTGCAGGTGAAGAGCGCTAAAGACCGTCTGGGACGAAATATTGTAGAGGGCGACCTGACCACAGCAGAAGGAGAGGCGCATCTGCAGGGACAGATTAGCGGCATTCCGCTGGACATCTGGCTGAATAAATACGCGGGGCCGGCTGGCGGACAAAAAGGCCTGCGCCTTTGTCTGCGCGATGGTCGTGTCATTAGCCATGATCGCCGTGGTGTCGAGGATGTGCTCGAATTGATTGACGGTGATGTTGTACAACGCTGGAGTCTGCCTGGTAGCGTATATGCCCATTGTCTGGCGGAGCATATTCTGGGCGCGCAAAGTCTGTTTGAACGCAGCCCACAGGAAGTGAGCCGCACGACGCAGCGCAGGCTGGAGGAAGTGGAGTGCCTGTTAACGTTACAGCAGCAGTTACGCGGGCGGCATTAAACGCATCGTGTTAAACTCAGCGCAGTAATGGATCCCTGTACTGGAGTCGCTATGTCTATTATTTGCCCGGATTGTAATGCAGAGCTGGAGCCGCAAAACGGTATGGCGCACTGTGATAACTGTAATAAAGATATTCAGTTAGAAGCGCACTGCCCGGAGTGCAATCAGCCACTGCAGGTGCTTAAAGCCTGTGGTGCGGTGGATTATTTCTGCCAGAACGGTCATGGCCTTATCTCGAAGAAACGCGTGGCGTTTGTGCCGCTTTAATCCTGTTTTTTCCTGCGTGTTTTCTTTGTCTTCGTGACAGCTCTCACTTCGCTTTCCACCCATCCGTCAGACAGGCGGGTGGTGAGCACATCACCTGCTGTAACCTGTTTAGTCTGTTTCAGCACTTCACCCTCTTTTGCGGTCGTCACGCTATAACCGCGGGCCAGCGTGGCCAGTGGGCTGACTGCCTCAAGATGGGTAACCGCGTTGCCAAAACGCTCGCGCTGTTCGCTTAAACGCGCACGGATATTTTCCGCCAGGCGGTATTCCAGTTGCTGAATGCGTGTTTGCGCACGGTAAATACGCGGCTGCGGGTTTTGCTGATTCAGACGCTGCAGCATGCGCTGCTGACGCTGATTTGCCTGTTTAATCTTATTCTCAAGTGCGAAGTTCATTCTCTGACGCAGTCGTTCCAGCACGGTCTGTTGACGGGCCAGACGCAGTTGCGGATGCTGCTGTTGCAAGCGGTGATGAAGCTGGGTAAATCGACGAGTACGATTGACGAGGTAGTAGTCCATCGCCATCTCCAGACGCTGCTGACCATGCTGTATTTGACGCAGCAGTTCAAGCTGATTACGGCTGACAATTTCTGCTGCCGCCGACGGCGTAGGTGCCCGTAAATCTGCAATAAAATCGGCAATAGTGACATCGGTTTCATGGCCGACGGCGCTGACAACTGGAATGCGGCTGGCAAAGATCGCCCGTGCAACACGTTCGTCGTTAAAGCTCCACAAATCTTCCAGCGAGCCGCCGCCGCGCCCGACGATCAGCACATCGCACTCGCCCCGCGCGTTCGCCAGTTCAATGGCCCGAACGATCTGCCCTGGCGCATCATCGCCCTGGACTGCGGTCGGGTAGATAATAACGGGCAGGGAAGGGTCGCGACGCTTCAGGACGTGGAGAATATCGTGCAGCGCGGCGCCGGTTTTAGAGGTGATTACCCCGACGCAGTGGGCCGGTGAGGGCAGCGTTTTTTTGAACTGCTGATCGAATAGCCCTTCACCCTGCAGTTTGGCCTTGAGTTGCTCATATTTTTGCTGCAGCAAACCTTCGCCCGCTGGCTGCATGCTCTCAACAATTATCTGATAGTCGCCGCGCGGCTCGTACAATGTAATGTTGGCGCGTACCAGTACCTGCTGACCGTGCTGTGGTCGGAACGTTACCCGGCGATTGCTGTTGCGAAACATCGCGCAGCGTACCTGAGCGGTGTCATCTTTGAGCGTGAAATACCAGTGACCGGAGGACGGCTGCGTGAAATTCGAAATTTCACCGCTGATCCACACTTGTCCCATTTCCTGCTCAAGCAGCAAACGAACCGTCTGATTCAGGCGGCTTACGGTAAAAATTGAGGTGGTCTGAGAGGATAACATGTGAGCGGGATCAAATTCTAAATCAGCAAGTTATTCAGTCGAAAGTAACATGCTCACAGAGGAGCGCAAGGTTTTTTTGCAAAAAAGTGTGGATGCAATCGGTTACGCTCTGTATAATGCCGCGGCAATATTTAATAACCTCCCAGGTGAGATATTGCCCATGCTACGTATCGCAAAAGAAGCCCTGACGTTTGACGACGTCCTCCTCGTTCCCGCTCATTCTACTGTTCTGCCGAATACTGCTGATCTCAGCACCCAGTTGACGAAAACCATTCGCCTGAACATTCCTATGCTCTCCGCAGCAATGGACACCGTGACGGAAGCGCGCCTGGCAATTGCCCTGGCTCAGGAAGGCGGCATCGGTTTTATCCACAAAAACATGTCTATTGAGCGCCAGGCGGAAGAAGTTCGTCGCGTGAAGAAACATGAATCTGGCGTCGTGACCGACCCACAAACCGTACTGCCAACCACCACTCTGCGCGAAGTAAAAGAACTGACCGAGCGTAACGGTTTCGCAGGCTACCCGGTAGTGACTGAAGATAACGAACTGGTCGGCATCATCACCGGTCGTGACGTACGATTTGTGACTGATCTGAATCAGCCGGTTAGCGTCTACATGACGCCGAAAGAGCGTCTGGTGACCGTTCGTGAAGGCGAAGCACGCGATGTTGTCTTTGCCAAAATGCACGAAAAACGCGTCGAGAAAGCGCTGGTTGTTGACGACAGCTTCCATCTGCTCGGCATGATCACCGTTAAAGATTTCCAGAAAGCGGAACGTAAACCTAACGCCTGTAAAGACGAGCATGGTCGTCTGCGCGTTGGGGCTGCTGTAGGCGCAGGTGCGGGTAACGAAGAGCGTGTTGACGCGCTGGTTGCCGCTGGCGTTGATGTTCTGCTGATTGACTCCTCTCACGGTCACTCAGAAGGCGTACTGCAGCGTATCCGTGAAACTCGTGCTAAATACCCGGATCTGCAGATCATCGGGGGGAACGTTGCGACTGGTGCAGGCGCTCGCGCGCTGGCGGAAGCCGGCTGCAGCGCTGTTAAAGTCGGTATCGGCCCAGGCTCCATCTGTACTACCCGTATCGTTACCGGCGTCGGTGTACCGCAGATCACCGCCGTTTCTGACGCTGTTGAAGCGCTGGAAGGCACTGGTATCCCGGTTATTGCCGATGGCGGTATTCGTTTTTCCGGCGACATCGCAAAAGCGATCGCTGCGGGTGCTTCTGCAGTGATGGTTGGCTCTATGCTGGCGGGGACTGAAGAATCTCCGGGCGAAATCGAACTGTATCAGGGCCGTTCTTACAAATCATACCGTGGTATGGGCTCTTTGGGCGCGATGTCCAAAGGTTCTTCCGACCGTTATTTCCAGAGCGATAACGCCGCTGACAAACTGGTCCCGGAAGGTATCGAAGGTCGCGTTGCGTATAAAGGTCGCCTGAAAGAGATCATTCACCAGCAGATGGGTGGCCTGCGCTCCTGTATGGGTCTGACCGGCTGTGGTACTATCGACGCGCTGCGAACAAAAGCAGAGTTTGTACGTATCAGCGGTGCGGGTATTCAGGAAAGTCACGTCCACGATGTGACCATCACCAAAGAGTCCCCTAACTACCGCATGGGCTCCTGATAAGTTTCCGCGCCCGGCTATATGCCGGGCGAATTTGTTTCACTTGCCTCGGAATTAGCGTCAATGACAGACAATATTCATAAACATCGCATTCTCATCCTTGATTTCGGATCTCAGTACACTCAGCTGGTTGCTCGTCGCGTACGTGAACTGGGCGTCTATTGTGAACTGTGGGCGTGGGATGTTACGGAAGCACAAATTCGCGAATTCAACCCAAGCGGTATCATTCTTTCCGGTGGTCCGGAAAGCACCACTGAAGAAAACAGCCCGCGTGCGCCGGAATACGTTTTCACAGCGGGCGTGCCTGTGTTCGGCGTGTGCTACGGCATGCAGACTATGGCAATGCAGCTCGGTGGTCATGTTGAAGGTTCTAACGAACGTGAATTCGGCTATGCGCAGGTTGAAGTTCAGACCGACAGCGCGCTGATCCGCGGTATTGAAGACTCTCTGACCGCAGACGGCAAACCACTGCTGGACGTGTGGATGAGCCACGGCGACAAAGTGACCGCTATTCCGGAAGGTTTCGTGACCGTTGCCAGCACCGACAACTGCCCGTTTGCCATCATGGCGCACGAGGAAAAACGTTTCTACGGTGTGCAGTTCCATCCGGAAGTTACCCACACCCGTCAGGGGATGCGCATGCTGGAGCGTTTTGTGCGCGACATCTGCCAGTGTGAAGCGCTGTGGACCCCGGCAAAAATTATCGATGACGCCGTTGCCCGCATTCGTGAGCAGGTTGGCACTGATAAAGTGATCCTCGGCCTCTCCGGCGGCGTTGACTCCTCCGTCACCGCGATGCTGCTGCACCGTGCAATTGGCAAAAACCTGACCTGTGTGTTCGTCGACAACGGTCTGCTGCGTCTCAACGAAGCTCAGCAGGTGATGGATATGTTCGGCGACCATTTCGGCCTGAACATCATTCATGTTGAAGGTGAAAAGCGTTTCCTGGACGCGCTGAAAGGCGAGAACGATCCGGAAGCTAAACGTAAAATCATCGGCCGCGTGTTCGTGGAAGTCTTCGACGAAGAAGCGCTGAAGCTGGAAGACGTTAAGTGGCTGGCGCAGGGAACCATCTATCCGGACGTGATCGAATCCGCGGCTTCTGCCACCGGTAAAGCGCACGTCATCAAATCTCACCACAACGTGGGCGGTTTGCCGAAAGAGATGAAGATGGGTCTGGTTGAACCGCTGCGTGAGCTGTTCAAAGACGAAGTGCGTAAGATTGGTCTGGAACTGGGTCTGCCGTACGACATGCTGTACCGTCACCCATTCCCGGGGCCGGGTCTGGGCGTACGCGTGCTGGGCGAAGTGAAGAAAGAGTACTGCGACCTGCTGCGCCGTGCGGATGCTATCTTCATTGAGGAACTGCACAACGCTGACCTGTACAACAAAGTGAGCCAGGCGTTCACCGTGTTCCTGCCAGTACGTTCCGTTGGCGTCATGGGCGATGGCCGTAAGTACGACTGGGTTGTTTCCCTGCGTGCTGTTGAAACCATCGACTTTATGACCGCGCACTGGGCGCACCTGCCGTATGACTTCTTAGGCCGCGTCTCTAACCGCATTATCAACGAAGTTAACGGTATTTCCCGCGTGGTGTATGACATCAGCGGTAAGCCGCCAGCTACGATTGAGTGGGAATAATATTCCTCCCGTTTAGCGGTTTCTGAACCGGTAGTATGTAAAAGCCCTCTTTTTACAGAGGGCTTTTTATTGCGCGAATTTTATCGATGCGACAGTCCTGCTCGATAGTAGGGTTAATCACACACTTAACGTCTGCGCTCCATTCAACACCGCTTCTTATTTACGGAAATAATGAAAAATACTCAGGGTATTACCCTGTAGAATTTAATAACGGTAACAATTCAGATAAGCATTTAAATTTATGCTAAATATGAATGTTTTAGTCAGTGATATTTTCTGGCGATATTAATTAGCGTCTATTTGAGCGCAGTGTCTCTTTTTTATATCCAGTACACTGGAACGTAAAAAATCAGCGCGAATGGCGCGGTGAAGCGGGATTCAAAGATGGTGTATTTTTGCGAAAAACACGGTTGATTATCCGATATATCAGCACATGTGGCGGGTAAGACTGCGCGAAGTTTCATCACTCAAATCCCTTACCGGATGGTTAAATATCAGGCGATTAGCCATCCGGTAAGGAATCTTAATGCTGTAGTATCATCGGCTCGGCTCGGCGCGAGCGATCAGCGTACGTCAGTTTGTGCAGGAGATGCCTGTTGCGGCAGGGTGATCTGCTGAGATTCTTTTTTGTTCTGGTGGTGGTGCCACGCACCTATGGCGGAGTAGACGAAGCGTCCGAAGAAGAAAAGAAAGCTGATAAGCAGTACGATCCGGATCATGCGACTGTTAAATCGGTGTCGTTTGCGTAGGCTGGTAACCTGGCTCACAAAAGGTTCCTTGTAGTGTACCCAACTGAGGGCGATAGTCACATTAAGGCATACTGTGAGGGAATGGTCAATTTTTCCTTATGTAAAATTGCTTCAGTTGTTTTATCTATTTATGTTATGGAAATTAATATTATTATTTGCATTAATAATGAGATAACGATAAAAAACCATGAAAAGAGTAATAATTGATTAATGAGGGACTTATTTATTGATGTGTATCAAGCATCACCCTTTGCTGACAACTAAAATTGATGAGTCATTTTAATGTATTTAACTTTATCGTTTTAACGTCAGGTGGGATGCCTGTCCGAATACCCCCTGCAGGATGTGCGGGATTCTACTGAGCATCTATGAAACTCAATAAAAATTATATTGGTATTAGAGATAAATGGTGGGCGTTACCTCTCATCTTGCCTTCTTTGCTGTTGCCTATATTGAGCACTGCTAACACCTATGCCCATATTAGTACCGGGAACGTAATTCTTTTCTACCTGCCTTTAGCGCTGATGATTAGTCTGATGTTGTTTTTTGGCTGGGCGGCATTACCAGGAATTATCATTTCCATCATCTGGTACAAATATCCGCAGGTTGGGTTATTTGAAATGCTCTCAATAATTTCGCACTTTATAGTTACGATAGTGCTTAGTTGGGGAGGGTATAAAGTTTTTGCTCCCCGGCGGAATAACGTTTCTTACGGTGACTCCCACCTGATGTTTCAGCACATGTTTTGGCAGGTTTTCTGCCCGGCAACGCTGTTTCTGCTATTCTTCCATTTCGCCGCGTTTGTGGGCGTCTATGAGAGCAAATCCGGCATGGTGGGCGTTATGCCCCTTAATACCGGCACGTTGATCAACTATCAGGCCATGCTGGCCGGGAATCTGGTTGGGGTTCCACTGTGCTACTTAATAATTCGCACGATTCGTAATCCTTTGTATATCAGAGGTTATTTATCTCAGTTAAAGCAGCAGTTTGATACCAAAGTTACCAAAACAGAGTTTGCGGTCTGGCTGATTATATTGACCATACTAATGACATTGTTGTGTATGCCGCTAGATGAGAAAAGCTCAATATTTAGCACGAATTATACCTTGTCACTGATGCTGCCCGTCATGCTATGGGGAGCTATGCGTTACGGTTATAAATTTATTTCGTTAATATGGATGCTCGTACTCATTACAGCAATTCATTATTATCAACGCTATATGCCCTGGTATTCGGGTTACGATGTGCAACTTGCCATTACCTCATCGAGTTACCTGGTTTTCTCCTTCATCGTGAATTTTATTGCCGTACTGGCAACGCGCCAGAGAATTGTCGCCAGACATTCTCATCGTCTGGCCTTCTTTGACCCCATGGTGCATATTCCGAATTTGCGCGCTTTGAACCGGGATTTGAGAAAAGCGCCATGGTCAGTGCTTTGCTTTTTGAGTGTTCCGGGTATGGAACTGCTGGTGAAAAATTACGGCATTATGCTGCGTATCCAGTACAAGCAAAAACTTGCCCAGTGGGTAAAGCCATTGCTGAAACAAGATGAGCATGTCTATCAGTTATCGGGTAATGATTTAGTTCTGCGTTTTAACACCGAGTCGTATCAGGAGCGTATTGAAGCGCTGGACAGGCATATCAAGCAGTTTCGTTTTATCTGGGATGGCATGCCTTTACAGCCGCAGGTGGGGATTAGTTTTTGCTATGTCCGTTCTCCTGTTAATCACATCTACTTGTTACTGGGGGAGTTAAGCACCATCGCCGAGCTTTCTCTGGCGACCAATGCGCCAGAGAATTTGCAGCGCCGAGGCGTGATGCACCTGCAACGTGACCTGAAAGATAAGGTTGCGATGATGAATCGTCTGCAACTGGCGCTGGAGCACCATCGCTTTTTCCTGATGGCGCAGCCGATTTCAGGCGTGCGCGGCGATGTTTATCATGAAATTCTGCTGCGGCTAGAGGGGGATGATGGTGAAACCATCGGTCCTGACAGCTTCTTACCGGTAGCGCATGAGTTTGGATTGTCATCCAGCATCGATCTGTGGGTGATTGAAAATACGCTGAAGTTTATGGCGCAGAATCGGGAAAAAATGCCCGCTCGTCGGTTTGCTATTAACTTATCTCCCACATCGGTATGCCGTGCCCGGCTTCCGCATGACATCAACCAACTGCTGATTAAGTACAAAGTTGAACCGTGGCAACTGATTTTTGAAGTAACGGAAAGCAATGCCTTAACCAATGCGGAACAGGCGCAGGCAACGTTACTGCAGCTGCAATCATTGGGCTGTCAGATTGCGATTGATGATTTTGGTACCGGATATGCCAGCTATGCGCGGCTGAAGAATGTGAATGCCGATATCCTGAAAATTGATGGCAGCTTTATTCGCAACATCGTTTCGAATAGCCTCGACTATCAAATCGTGGCCTCTATTTGTCATCTGGCGCGGATGAAAAGAATGCTGGTGGTCGCGGAGTACGTCGAAAGCGAAGAAATACGCAGTGCGGTAATTTCGCTGGGGATTGATTACATGCAGGGGTATCTGATTGGTAAACCGCAGCCGTTGCATGAAATGCTGGAAGAACAGGTGCCAGAAGAACTGGCACCTGCTGAGAGCTTATGCGGCGATATCGGGTGAACTCTCTTCTTCAATTTTGAGTCGCCAGCCGGTAACGGCTTCCCAGTATTGCTGCTCTTTTTCCAGATCGAGCAGCACCAGCGCATTCTGGCTAAACCAGTCATGCGGAAAGCGTAAGGTCCAGTGGTTGTCGTCGGTAATTAGGGTCAGCGTCGGTGGCGTGGTGGTCGCCTGTCGCTGATTATTCAGCAGCACGCCCAGGCGCAACAGCTGAATTAACGGCAGAAACTGTTTTTTCTTGAACAGCGTAAAGCGGGGCAAATCATCCAGTTTCACCGCTTTGCGATGATATCGAACCAGGGTTGCCATCATCAGCTGTTGTTCCTGATTGAAACCCGGTAAATCGCTGTTTTGGAGGATATACGCCGAGTGGCGATGTAAACCGCTGTGGTTGATGTTCAGCCCAACCTCATGCAGCATCGCCGCCCAGCGCAGCAACGCTTCCAGTTGTGGATTGGCCAGCTTTGGCTGCTGCGTATGCCACTGGTCGTACATTTGCATCGTCGTTTCCAGTACGCGCCGGGCCTGTTCGCTGTCGATATTGTACTGGTTCGCCAGGCTGCTCGCGGTACGACTGCGAACGTCCTGGTGGCGAAAACGACCTTCCATCTCATACAGCACGCCTTCGCGTAGTGCGCCATCAGAAAGGCGGAGTTCGCGGATAGCCAGTGCGTCAAAAACGCCGCACAGAATCGCGAGTCCCGGCACAAACACCGCTTTTCGTTCTTCAGACAGCCCCGGCAGGCTGAGCGCATCGAATGACGCATGCTTCAGCACTTCGGTTCGCAGTTTGTCCAGGCGTTCGGGGGTGATAAAACCATCTTTCTCACCCATCTCCAGCAGCACTTCGTGTGCCGCTTTAATCGTGCCCGACGCGCCCAGCGCAACGTTCCAGCCCTGAATGCGAAACTGCCAGGTTAAGGTTTCAAGCTTTTGCGCTGCCGCCATGCGCGCACGCTGGAAGTTTTCCCGACTAATAGCGCCGTCCGGGAAATACATCTGAGCAAAACTGACGCAGCCCATACGACGACTTTCCACCAGTTTGGGCTCGAAATCTTCGCCGATCACCAGTTCTGTTGAACCACCGCCGATATCAATAACCAGCTTACGACCCTTTTCCGGCTGGGTGTGCTCCACGCCCATAAAAATCAGTCGGGCTTCTTCATTACCGGAAATAATCTCGATCGGGTAGGGGATAACTTTTTCTGCTCGCTTGAGAAAATCGGTCGCATTTAGCGCCTGACGCAAAGTATGGGTTCCCACGATGCATACGCTTGATGGGGGAAAGCCCTGCAGACGTTCGGCGAACAGCGACAGGCAGCTTAATCCGCGCTCCATTGCCTCTTCGCTCAGCTTGTTATCTTCGCCGAGGCCATCCGCCAGATGAACGCGCTGTTTCAGTCGCCCGATAATCTGCATTGCGCCATCAACCACGCGGGCAATGACCATATGGAAACTGTTTGAACCAAGGTCGACCGCAGCAAATTCCTGCGGTCGTGGAGTCTTGTCGTGTATTGGCATAGCGTTAGTCAGGTTGCTCGAGTGATTTGATGTAGTCGTATATCGCCAATTGTGACTGAACCTTACGGCGGTTTCCGCGCGGTACGTAGCGATTACTGAGTTCTTTATCGATGAAGCGAGCCTTCACCGTGTCGCTGAACAGGATATCGATAATATCCAGCACCCGTTGCTTAAGACGCGGGTCCAGCAGCGGTGTGGCGACTTCGATGCGATAGTCGATATTCCTGGTCATCCAGTCTGCGGAGGAGAGGTATACCTGCTTGTCGCCACCGTTTTCGAAGATATAAACCCGGTCGTGTTCAAGGTAGCGGTCAACTATGCTTATCACGCGAATATTGTCGCTAATGCCTTCCAGGTTCGGAATCAAAGAGCACATACCGCGAATCAATAGGTTGACTGGCACGCCTGAGCTTGAGGCCGCATAGAGACGATCAACCAGGCCTTTATCGACCAGGTTATTCAGTTTTAGGGTGATACCGGAAGGCTGTCCTTGCTGCGCGTTGGCAATTTCTTTGTCAATCATCGCGTACAGCAAACGACGCGAGTTCTGCGGAGATACCAGCAGATAATCGAACGTCACCGGACGATACGGGTTCTCGATGAAGTTGAACACCCGACGAACCTCGTTGGTAATGCGTGAGTCGGCGGTAAGTAACGAGTAGTCGGTATAGAGACGCGCCGTTTTTTCGTTGAAGTTCCCCGTCCCGATATGCGCATAGCGCACAACTTCATCACCTTCTTTACGCGAGATAAGGAACAATTTGGCGTGAATTTTCAGGCCCGGCGCGGAGAAGATGACGTGAACGCCAGCCTCGGTAAGACGCTTGGCCCAATGAATGTTGGCTTCTTCATCAAAGCGAGCCTGCAACTCCACCACCACGGTGACTTTCTTACCGTTGTGCGCAGCATGGATCATCGAATCAATGATGCGCGAGTCTTTGGCCACACGGTAGATGTTGATTTTTATCGCCAGCACGCTCGGGTCGAAAGAGGCCTGGCGCAACAGCTCAAGAACGTGCTCAAAAGTGTGATACGGATAATATAGCAGCACGTCGCGTTCGCGAACGGCGTCAAAGCCGTTACGAAACTTCTCGTTATCGAACCAGATATGGCGCAAACGCGGTAGCGGTTTGTTCACCAGGTTAGCTTTGCCAACGTTGGGGAAATTAATAAAGTCTTTGAAGTTATGGTAACGCCCGCCGGGAACAATCGAGTCGTAGCGAGAAATAGTCAGCTTTTCACGCAGTACCTCGACCAGCGCATTCGGCATGTCGCGCTGATAGACAAAACGTACAGGCTCTGCGGTCAGACGCTGTTTCAGACTGGACGACATCAGCTCCATCAGGCTCGATTCCATCTCGTGCACCAAATCGTATTCGGCGTCGCGAGTCATTTTCATCGAATAGGCGTTCAGCGCATCGTAATCAAAGAACCCTTTGAAAATGTCGTCAAGGCAGTAGCGTAAGATGTTGTCCAGCAGGATCATCGGTTTGCGACGGCGCGGGGTTTCCGGCGGTAGATTCACAAAACGGGGAACCTTGTCGGAAGGGATTTCCAGCAGCGCGTAGCGGATCGTATCGCCGCGGATAATTTCCACCGCCAGATAGGTGTAGTCATCTTTCAGAAACTGAACTAAATCCGTCTCGCGGTTGATCAGGATCGGTGTAATGTGCTGGCGAAGATATTGTTTGAAGTAGTGGCGTAACCAGCTCTGTTGATTGACCGACAACTGACGTTCATTGATAAGGAAAATCTGGTTGCGCGCCATCTCCAGCAGCAACTCGTTGTACAGGCCGTCAAATTCCTGATCGGCTTTTAATACGCGGGCCTGGATTTTACCTAACAGATGGCGGGAGTGAGAGTTTGAACCCTGTTCTTCGCTAATAATGATTCGGCGCTTCAGTTCGGCGAAACGAACCTTATAAAACTCGTCGAGATTATTGGAATAGATGCCTAAGAAACGCATCCGTTCGATCAACGGGTTTGACTTATCAGCAGCTTCCTGGAGTACACGTTCGTTGAACGCTAACCAGCTGAGTTCTTTCTCGATATATAGCTTTTCCTGACCCATTACCACTTTTACTCCGTTTCATTCACGGGACACTACCGATTTATTATGGCGAGCATTGCTCTCAGATGTCCAACAGTGCCAGAAAAATATGACAATAAACCGTCTGATAGCAAAGAGAAAGGGGGGAGCGTAGATGAATACCGGAGATGTTAACCGGAAAAGGTATTTATGCCTGTAAACCGGATGGTGAGATCCGGTTTACAGGTTGATTTTATTATTCGTCGGCGGCGTAGCCTTGTGGCGGCAGACGAACGCCGTCCAGCCATGCTGCGTTATCACGCATTTTCAGGCGACCATCAGTAAACCAGCTTACCACCAGCGGGTAAATGGTATGTTCCTGGGCCTGGACTCGTGCCGTGACATCATCTTCGCTGTCGCCTTCAAATACCGGAACCTTGGCCTGGAGAATAACCGGTCCGCCGTCCAGTTCATCGGTGACGAAATGGACGGAGGTGCCATGCTCTTCATCGCCGTTTTCCAGAACCTGACGGTGCGTGTGCAGGCCAGGATACTTCGGCAATAAAGACGGGTGGATATTCAGCAATCGTTCAGAATAGTGAGCAACAAACGCCGGACTTAGAATGCGCATATAACCGGCCAGCACCACGACATCGGGGGTATAAGCGTCGATCTCTTGTATCAGTTGCTGGTCGAATGCTTCGCGACTGGCAAACTGGGCGGCTTCCAGCGAGTGTGCAGGAATATTCGCTTCGCGTGCGCGCTCAAGGCCGAACGCATCGGCCTTGTTACTGAATACTGCACGTATGGTGCCATTGATTTTATTCTGTTCGCAGGCATCGATTATCGCCTGCAAATTGCTTCCGTTGCCGGAAATGAGCACCACAATGTTTTTCATTCAATGACCACACGCTGTTCGGAATCAGAAGCTTTGATGATACCGATTTTCCATGCGTTTTCACCTTTCTCATTGAGCAAAGCAAGGGCTTTGTCCACTTCAGAAGCTGGCAGGGCGATAACCATGCCTACGCCGCAGTTAAAGGTGCGATACATCTCATGCTGGCTGACGTTACCCGCCGTTTGCAGCCAGTTGAAGACGGCTGGCCACTGCCATGAAGATTCGTCGATCACAGCCTGCGTGTTGTCTGGCAGAACGCGTGGAATATTTTCCCAGAAACCACCGCCGGTCAGGTGGGCAATGGCATGCACATCAACCTTCTCAATCAATTCCAGAATGGATTTGACATAAATGCGGGTCGGGGCCAGTAAGTGATCGGCCAGCGGCTTGCCTTCAAGCTCGGTGGTTTCCGGGTCACAACCGCTGACTTCAACAATTTTGCGCACCAGAGAGTAGCCGTTGGAGTGCGGACCGCTGGAGCCGAGTGCAATCAGTACGTCGCCGTCAGCCACTTTTGAACCGTCGATGATCTCTGATTTTTCGACGACGCCAACGCAGAAGCCTGCCACGTCGTAATCTTCGCCGTGGTACATCCCCGGCATTTCAGCCGTTTCACCGCCGACAAGCGCACAGCCAGACTGCAGACAGCCTTCGGCAATACCGTTAATGACGCTGGCTGCGGTATCCACATCCAGTTTGCCGGTAGCATAGTAGTCGAGGAAAAACAGCGGCTCAGCGCCCTGAACCACGAGGTCGTTGACGCACATTGCGACGAGGTCAATGCCGATAGTGTCGTGGCGTTTCAGATCCATCGCCAGACGCAGTTTTGTGCCGACGCCATCAGTGCCGGAAACCAGTACCGGTTCACGATATTTTTGCGGCAATGCGCACAGCGCACCGAAGCCACCCAGACCACCCATAACTTCCGGACGACGAGTTTTCTTTACTACGCCTTTGATTCGATCAACCAGAGCATTACCTGCATCAATATCAACACCGGCATCTTTGTAGCTAAGAGAGGTTTTATCGGTCACTGCCTGCTTCCCCACATGTTTACTTGCAGTAAAAGTTAAATTCGGCGCAATTCTAACAGGGAAAGCAAACGTTTGCGAGCCTGCTCTGCATCAAGTTTTATGTGCTGATTTTTTCAGCATTTTACAATCATTTATCTATTTGTTTGAACTGCGCCACGAAAATGAAACCGGGTACAGTCTTGTGCTTGAAACCTGCCTGCTGAATACACAGTATCGTACTGAAACCGGTTTCTGTTTTCTGTTGCGGACCTCACCAACAGCGTTTTGCACAGAGTAATCACGATAGGGGAAGGGTATGTCAGGATTTAAAGCAGATTTTATGTGGGGTGGTGCCGTAGCCGCTCATCAACTGGAAGGTGGCTGGCAGGAAGGTGGAAAAGGAATTAGCGTTGCCGATGTCATGACGGCGGGGGCGCATGGCGTGGCGCGTGAAATCACTGACGGTGTGATTGCCGGTAAAAACTACCCTAACCACGACGCCATCGATTTTTATCACCGCTATAAAGACGACATTAAGCTGTTTGCCGAAATGGGGTTTAAATGTTTTCGCACTTCGATTGCCTGGACGCGTATTTTCCCCTTAGGCGACGAAGCGCAACCCAATGAGGCTGGCCTGCAGTTCTATGATGACCTGTTTGACGAATGCCTGAAATATGGCATTGAACCGGTGATTACGTTGTCGCATTTCGAGATGCCATACCATCTGGTGACGCAATATGGCGGCTGGCGTAACCGCAAACTTATCGATTTCTTTGTCCGTTTTGCCGCAGTGGTTTTTACCCGTTACCAGCACAAAGTGAAGTACTGGATGACGTTTAATGAAATTAACAACCAGGCAAATTATCACGAAGACTTCGCGCCTTTTACTAACTCAGGCCTGAAATATCAGCCCGGTGAAGACCGCGAGCCGGTTATGTACCAGGCGGCGCACTATGAACTGGTGGCAAGCGCGCTGGCGGTAAAGGCTGCGCGTGAGATTAACCCGGCATTGCAGATAGGGTGCATGATTGCCATGTGTCCTATCTATCCACTGACCTGCGCGCCGGACGATATGATGATGGCGATGAACGCCATGCACCGGCGTTACTGGTTTACCGATGTCCATGTGCGCGGCAAATACCCGCAGCATCTTCTCAACTACTTTGCCCGGCGTGGCTTTGATCTTGATATCACCGAGGAAGACCGTCAGGCGCTGACCGAGGGTTGTGTCGATTACATCGGCTTTAGCTACTATATGTCTTTCGCAACGCAGGCCACGGCAGACAACCCACAGTTGGACTACGACGAGTCGAAAAGTCTGGTTTCCAACCCGTACGTGCAGAAATCGGACTGGGGCTGGCAGATTGATCCCGTTGGTCTGCGCTATTCGCTGAACTGGTTCTGGGATCATTACCAACTGCCGCTGTTTATCGTCGAAAACGGCTTTGGTGCGATTGACGTGCAGCAGGCCGACGGATCGGTGGATGATTCCTATCGTATTGACTATATGGCCGCACATATCAGCGAAATGAAAAAAGCGGTAGTGGAAGATGGCGTGGACCTGATGGGTTATACCCCGTGGGGCTGTATTGATTTAGTCTCGGCCGGGACGGGGGAGATGAAAAAACGCTACGGCTTTATCTATGTTGATAAAAATAATGACGGAAGCGGAACGTTAGCACGCTCGCCGAAGAAATCTTTTTCATGGTATCAAAACGTTATCCAGACCAATGCTGAATATCTATAAAATTCATAGTATTGAAAGCCAGCCCCGCCAATAATGCGGGGCTTGTTTTATACTCATCATCCAGACGCAAACGACTTTGGTTGATCCATATCAAGCGTATCCAGTGTTGCGCCAGAGACGAAAAGCGGTATAATCCGGCGATTTTTTTTGTGGTTGCCACTCGTCTGAGGAAAGGAGAAGAGTATGAAGATCGTGGAAGTCAAACACCCACTCGTCAAACACAAGCTGGGACTGATGCGTGAAAACGACATCAGCACTAAACGCTTTCGTGAACTCGCCTCGGAAGTTGGCAGCCTGCTGACTTATGAAGCAACCGCTGGTCTGGAAACCGAAAAGGTGACCATTGAAGGCTGGAATGGTCCGGTTGAAGTTGACCAAATCAAAGGTAAAAAAATCACCGTTGTGCCAATCCTGCGTGCGGGCCTGGGCATGATGGAAGGCGTACTGGAAAACGTTCCGAGCGCGCGTATCAGCGTGGTTGGTATGTACCGTAACGAAGAAACGCTGGAGCCGGTTCCGTACTTCCAGAAGCTGGTATCTAACATCGATGAGCGTATGGCGCTGATCGTTGACCCGATGCTGGCAACCGGCGGTTCCGTTATCGCCACCATCGACCTGCTGAAAAATGCAGGCTGCAACAGCATTAAAGTGCTGGTCCTGGTTGCGGCACCGGAAGGTATCGCGGCACTGGAAAAAGCGCACCCGGATGTTGAGCTGTACACGGCCTCCATCGATCAGGGGTTGAACGAGCACGGATACATTATTCCAGGGCTCGGCGATGCCGGCGATAAGATTTTTGGTACCAAGTAAACGAATAAGTGAAAAGAAGCCGACTTTAAGAGTCGGCTTTTTTTTGAATATAACAACCCAAGGCTAATAACAAACAACACTCAGAGGAAAACACTATGACGCGCCGTGCTATCGGGGTGAGTGAAAGACCGCCGCTTTTACAGACAATCCCGCTTAGTTTGCAGCACCTGTTCGCTATGTTTGGCGCAACGGTTCTGGTGCCAGTCCTGTTCCACATCAACCCGGCTACCGTTCTGCTGTTTAACGGCATTGGTACGTTGCTGTATCTCTTTATCTGTAAAGGTAAAATTCCTGCGTATCTGGGTTCCAGCTTCGCATTTATTTCCCCAGTACTGCTGTTGCTGCCGTTAGGGTATGAAGTGGCGCTGGGTGGTTTCATTATGTGCGGCGTTCTGTTCTGCCTGGTTTCTTTCATCGTTAAGAAAGCAGGAACCGGCTGGCTGGATGTCATGTTCCCTCCTGCGGCGATGGGCGCAATCGTTGCCGTCATCGGTCTGGAGCTGGCTGGCGTCGCTGCGGGCATGGCGGGGTTACTGCCAGCAGAGGGACAATTACCGGATTCAAAAACCATCATCATCTCAATGGTGACGCTGGCGGTTACGGTATTTGGCTCTGTACTGTTCCGCGGTTTTATGGCGATTATCCCGATTCTGATTGGGGTGCTGGCCGGCTACGCGCTCTCCTTCGTGATGGGAGTCGTGGACACCACGCCGATTGCGCAGGCCCACTGGTTTGCTCTGCCAACGTTCTACACGCCGCGCTTTGAATGGGTTGCCATTCTGACCATCCTGCCGGCGGCGCTGGTGGTCATCGCTGAACACGTTGGACACCTGGTGGTAACGGCGAATATCGTGAAAAAAGATTTGATTCGCGATCCTGGCCTGCATCGTTCTATGTTTGCCAACGGCCTGTCTACGGTTATCTCTGGTTTCTTCGGCTCTACGCCGAACACCACGTACGGCGAAAACATTGGCGTAATGGCGATTACCCGTGTTTACAGTACCTGGGTTATCGGCGGCGCGGCAATTTTTGCCATTCTGCTCTCCTGTGTGGGCAAACTGGCGGCGGCGATCCAAATCATTCCACTGCCGGTCATGGGGGGCGTATCGCTGCTGCTGTACGGCGTGATTGGTGCTTCTGGTATTCGCGTACTGATCGAGTCAAAAGTAGACTACAACAAAGCGCAAAACCTGATCCTGACCTCGGTTATTTTGATCATCGGCGTGAGTGGTGCGAAAGTTCACATTGGCGCCGCTGAGCTGAAAGGCATGGCGCTGGCGACCATTGTTGGCGTTTGTCTGAGCCTGATTTTCAAAGTTATCAGCCTGCTGCGTCCGGAAGAAGTCGTGCTTGACGCGGAAGATGCCGACAGTCCGCAACAGTAAATCTCTTACCGGGTGGCGATGCTGCCCGGTTCTATCACGACGTATTTCTGTGTTAAACTCAACGCGATTTTATGAAATCCTGGGTTGAGGTATCTCTGAACACACCGGCACAGCTCTCTTTGCCACTTTATCTTCCTGATGACGAAACTTTCGCAAGTTTCTGGCCGGGGGATAACTCCTCTTTACTGGCTGCACTGCAAAACGTGCTGCGTCAGGACCATAGCGGGTATATTTATCTCTGGTCGCGTGAAGGCGCTGGCCGTAGTCATTTGCTGCATGCAGCTTGTGCGGAACTGTCCGCGCGCGGCGATGCGGTAGGCTATGTGCCGCTCGACAAGCGTACCTGGTTCGTCCCCGAGGTGCTCGACGGTATGGAGCATTTATCGCTGGTATGCATCGATAACATCGAATGTGTGGCCGGGGATTCGCTGTGGGAAATGGCGATCTTTGATCTCTACAACCGCATCCTGGAGTCGGGGAAAACGCGTCTGCTGATCACAGGCGATCGCCCGCCAAGACAGTTGAATCTGGGGTTGCCGGATCTCGCCTCGCGCCTGGACTGGGGACAAATCTACAAGCTGCAGCCGCTTTCCGATGAAGATAAGCTGCAGGCGTTGCAATTACGCGCCAGACTTCGTGGGTTTGAACTGCCGGAAGATGTGGGACGCTTCCTGCTCAAGCGTCTGGATCGAGAAATGCGTACGCTGTTTATGACGTTGGATCAGCTTGATCACGCATCGATCACTGCCCAGCGTAAGCTGACCATTCCATTCGTAAAAGAGATACTGAAGCTGTAAGCGCCGCAGCCGAAAAAACTGCGGCAGGTTCAGGTTAACCGATGATTTCCAGTACCTGCTCCGGCGGGCGTCCAATTCGCGCCTGGCCTTTGGCAACCACAATCGGGCGCTCCATCAATTTCGGGTTTTCCACCATTGCCTGAATCAGCGCATCTTCACTCAGATTTACGTCCGCCAGATTAAGTGACTTATAGAGATCTTCTTTCTTGCGCATCAGCTCGCGCGCGCTGGACATGCCCAGCATCTGCAGCAATTCACGCAGGGTTGTGGCGTCAGCCGGGGTTTCCAGATACAACACCACTTCCGGGTCCACGCCGTTGGATTTCAGTAACTCCAGCGTTTCACGGCTCTTGGAGCAGCGTGGGTTATGGTAGATTTTAATCGCGTCTGACATGACTTCTCCTTGCATAACAATCCTGCCGGATGGCGACCAAAAGACCTTATCTGGCCTACATATCGCCATCCGGCAAGGGTTCGATAATTACATTTTCGTATACGGTTTAAAGCGCTCTTGCAGTTGGCGTAGCTGGTCGATACGGGCATCGTATCTGGCCTGCTGCTGGCTACCCAGCTTGACCTGTGAGCTTGCGCTGCTGAGCATCGAAATCGCCTGATCCAGACGTCCTGCGAGGGCATACCCTTCCGCGCGGGCTGCCAGTTCCTGATCACGGTTGTTCAGGTTGGCTTCCGTTTGCGCTAAAAGATCCCAGCCGTTAGGGTCGTCCTTATGGCTAAACGTATAGCGATTCAGGATGGTCGCTGCCTCTTTGGCTTGCCCGGCCTGTAAATACGCATTTGCCAGGTTGAGCTGCAGTACCGGGTTGGTGCGCAGGTCGCGGGCGTTTTTCAACCGATTAATGGCATCGCTGGTTTTCTTCTGGCCGAGATCGATATCCGTTGCCAGGTCGAGATACCAGGCATTGTTAGCATCTGCCGCCAGCAGCGGTTGCAGTGTTTTACGTGCCTCGTCATATTTACTGGCCTCCATTGCCTGCAATGCCCGGCCATACTGCGCCGCACGTTGCTCACGTATGTTGCCTTTCGACCAGTTACTCAGCAGGTCATCGGTCAGCTGGTTGCGACCAGAGTTGTACATGCCTAAGGTGCGTGCCTTGGCCAGATAAAAATCTTCTGAAGACTGGACGACAGCCGGACGCATTTGGTTGGCGCGGTTACGGGCATCCGACAGACGGCTTTCTGGCAGGGGGTGAGTCAGCAAAATTTCTGGTGGACGCGAAGAGTAACGGGCCTGATCGAGCAATTTTTCCAGAAACGTCGGCATGGCCTGGGGATCGAATCCCGAGCGTTGCAGTACCTGAATACCGATGCGGTCTGCTTCCTGTTCGTTTTGCTGCGTAAAGCTAATCATCCCCTGACGTGTACCCGCCAGCGTACCGGTCAGCGCCGCCATACCCGCTTGCGGGCTGGCCATCGCCAATAAAATTGACCCTAACGCACCCACCCACGTTAGCGGCGCGCTGCGTTTCTGGTCTTCCATTGCACGCGCCAGGTGACGCTGCGTAACGTGGGAAATTTCGTGCGCCATAACCGATGCCAGTTGGCTTTCGTTATCGGAATAGCGGAACAGTGCGGAGTGCAAAACAACGTTGCCGCCAAAGAAAGCAAAGGCGTTGATTTCATCGTTGTTAATCAAAAAGAAGGTGAAGGGCGTTTTTACCGAGTCGGCGTGCGAGACCAGACGCATCCCCAGCGCATTAATGTATTGCGTCAGCAACGGATCGTTAATTAATGGCGCACTGCCGCGCAGCTGGCGTACATAATAATCGCCCATCTGCATTTCCTGTCCTATGGAAAGCGTACTCCCTGCCGAGGTTCCCATATCAGGTAGGGTGTCCGCGGTTTCTGCAAATGCGGGCGCAACCTGACCGATGGTCAGTGCAGCAATGAGGGTAGCAACCAGGTTTTTTTTCAACTGCCTGAACATAACCTCTGTCCTGTATTCTTTTTTGAGATAGCCATTTGACCAATGCCGTGAAGTTTCGTTCACACTCCGCAAGCTTAGGGAGTGTAACTGCGAAACCTGACGATGAACACCCAGGAAAAATGACTTTTCACTTTGCGTAATCCGCTATAAAAAGCGAAGTCTTTTTTGTGACATTTCGATACAATTCGGGATCGCAATCCCGCTATTGGATTCATGGAAGGGTTTTATGCTCGAAATGTTGATGCAATGGTATCGCCGCCGCTTTAGCGACCCCGAAGCCATCGCCTTGCTGATTATTCTGGTTGCCGGTTTTGGCATCCTGTTCTTTTTTAGCGGTCTTCTGGCGCCGCTGCTGGTCGCCATTGTGCTGGCGTACCTGCTCGAATGGCCGACAGTACGGCTGGAACATATTGGTTGTTCACGGCGTTGGGCGACATCGATTGTGTTGGTGGTGTTTGTCGGTATTTTGCTGCTGATGGCGTTTGTGGTAATGCCCGTTGCATGGCAACAGGGGATCTACCTGATCCGCGATATGCCCGGCATGCTCAACAAATTGTCTGATTTTGCCGCCACCTTACCGCGGCGTTATCCGGCGCTGATGGATGCGGGCATTATTGATGCGATGGCGGAGAATATGCGCTCGCGAATGCTCACCATGGGCGATTCGGTGGTGAAATATTCGCTGGCTTCACTGGTCGGATTGCTGACGCTGGCGGTGTATCTGATTCTCGTCCCGTTGATGGTATTCTTCCTGATCAAAGATAAAGGACAAATGCTGAACGCTGTGCGTCGGGTGCTGCCGCGTAATCGCGGACTGGCGGGGCAGGTGTGGAAAGAGATGAACCAGCAAATCACCAACTATATCCGCGGCAAGGTGCTGGAAATGGTGGTGGTTGGCGTGGCGACCTGGCTCGGCTTCCTGCTGTTTGGCCTCAACTATTCGCTGCTGCTGGCGGTGCTGGTAGGCTTCTCCGTGCTGATCCCGTACATCGGCGCTTTCGTGGTCACTATTCCGGTGGTCGGTGTGGCATTGTTCCAGTTCGGGCTTGGCACCGAGTTCTGGAGCTGTTTTGCCGTATACCTGATAATCCAGGCGCTGGACGGTAATTTGCTGGTGCCGGTGCTGTTCTCCGAGGCGGTAAATCTGCATCCGCTGGTGATTATTCTCTCAGTGGTGATATTCGGCGGCCTGTGGGGATTCTGGGGCGTATTCTTTGCGATTCCTCTGGCGACGTTAATCAAAGCGGTAATGCATGCCTGGCCGGATGGTCAGGTCGTTGATGAACCCTAATCTGTTTGCTCCGGCGATGCAATGTCGCCGGAGCCGAACTTGTCTGACCTCTATCCACACATTCTGAATAATCTCCTCTGGTGTCGTTTTTCTCTGCGTTTGTCTTTAACTTGACCCGCGTGATGTCTTTAAGTCACGCAAGGAATAAGGCCAACAGGAGAACAAAATGGATCACAACACACACACGCAGCAGAAGGTGGGATGGGGCGGTTATCTCGCTTTTTTTATTACGATTATTCTTTTTTCCGGCATGTTTGCGAAAAGTACCGAATGGTGGCGAGTCTTTGATTTCACCGTTCTCAACGGTGCGTTTGGGCAGATTAATGCGGCGGGGGACACGGCGGTCTCTTTTCGCGGCACGGGCGGTATGGGCGCAAAAGACGGCTTCTTATTCGCGCTTGAGCTGGCGCCTTCCGTCATTCTTTCACTCGGGATAATTTCCGTCACCGAAGGGCTGGGAGGGTTGCGTGCGGCACAGCAACTGATGACGCCAGTCCTGCGCCCGTTACTCGGTATTCCGGGTATTTGCTCGCTGGCGCTGATTGCGAATTTGCAAAATACCGATGCTGCGGCAGGGATGACTAAAGAAATGGCGGAAGAGGGCATTATCACTGAACAGGAACGTGCCATTTTTGCCTGCTGGCAAACCAGCGGCAGTGCGTGTATTACCAACTATTTTTCCTCGGGTGCTGCGCTGTTTACGATGGTTACCGTTCCGGTGATTACGCCGCTGGCGGTGATCCTTGTCTTCAAATTTGTGGGTGCGAACCTGCTGCGTTTGTGGATTGCGCAGCTGGAAAATCGCCGTACGCAGCAGGAGGCGTGAGATGACAACGCAAGTACGTAAAAACGTCATGGATATGTTTATCGATGGCGCACGGCGCGGATTCACTATTGCAACAACCAGCCTGTTGCCTAACGTGGTAATGGCGTTTGTGATTATTCAGGCGCTGAAGGTGACGGGACTGCTCGAGATTGTCGGGCGGGTATGTGAGCCGGTAATGGCGCTGTGGGGACTGCCGGGGGAATCTGCTACCGTACTGCTGGCGGCGGTGATGAGTATGGGAGGCGGCGTCGGTGTTTGCGCCAGCCTGGTTGTCGCCGGTACGCTTTCGGGACATGATGCTACGGTGCTGTTACCGGCTATCTACCTGATGGGCAATCCGGTGCAAAATGTGGGACGCTGTCTGGGTACCGCGGGGGTCCATCCCCGTTATTACCCGCTTATTATTGCGGTATGCGTAATTAATGCGCTGCTCTCTATTTGGGTTATGCAGGTTATTGCCTGACAAGGAAGGTTATGAACTGTTCCATTCTTAATTTGACGTTGTTCCAGCAGGGACACGTGTACGCGCCGGAAGACTTAGGGCGCCAGGATATACTGGTGTCTGGCAGCAAAAT
Organism: Citrobacter sp. RHBSTW-00017; assembly: GCF_013797615.1. Lineage (NCBI taxonomy): Bacteria > Pseudomonadati > Pseudomonadota > Gammaproteobacteria > Enterobacterales > Enterobacteriaceae > Citrobacter > Citrobacter sp. RHBSTW-00017. The sequence continues at coordinate 1,504,344 of NZ_CP056899.1, forward strand.
TGTTGCCATCGCACCGTCGATTTCCCCTGACGATTTTCCTGGCTGCGAGTGTATCAATCTTGACGGCGCGATTGTGTGCCCAGGATTTATCGATCAACACGTCCATCTGATTGGCGGCGGCGGAGAAGCGGGGCCGCACACCCGCACGCCGGAAGTGCGCTTGTCGCGGCTGGTTGAAGCTGGCGTCACCTCGGTGGTGGGATTGCTGGGGACAGATGGTATTACCCGTCACCCTGAATCGCTGCTGGCGAAAACCCGCGCGCTGGAATTTGAAGGCATCAGCGCATGGATGCTGACCGGGGCGTATTCTCTGCCTTCCCCGACCATCACCGGCAGTATCGATCGCGATGTGGCGCTGATCGATAAAATCATTGGCGTGAAATGTGCTGTTTCGGACCATCGTTCTTCAGCCCCGGACACCTCGGCGCTGGCAAACATGGCGGCGCAGTCGCGCGTTGGCGGATTGTTAGGGCGCAAGCCGGGGATTAGCGTCTTCCATATGGGCGACAGCCCGCGCATGCTGGAGCCGTTGTACCAGATCCTCGACAGCTGCGATGTACCGATTACCAAGCTGCTGCCCACACACGTCAATCGTGCGGAACCGTTGTTTCAGTCGGCGCTGGAGTATGCCCGCAAAGGCGGTTATATCGACATTACCAGCAGCATTGATGAACCCGTCGACCCGGCCACGGCTATCGCCACGGCACTACGCCAGAACGTGCCGCTGTCGCGTATTACCTTGAGTTCAGACGGCAACGGTAGCCAGCCGGAATTTGATGACTACGGTAATCTTATCGGCATCGGTGTCGCAGGGTTTGAATCACTGGCTGAAACAGTGCGCCAGTTGGTGAAGGTTCATGCCATACCGCTGGAACTGGCGCTGTGTCCGCTGACGCGAACGGTCGCAGAATTTTTGGGACTGGAACATAAAGGGCGTCTGGCGGTGGGATGCGATGCCGACATTCTGGTGCTCAATGATGCGCTTGAAGTTCATCACCTGTGGGCGAAGGGAAAAGCCGTCGTCAGAGAGAAAAAAGCCTGTGTAAAAGGGACGTTTGAATAAACGACGTTGATGCCGGATGGCGGCGTAGACGCCTTATCCGGCTACGGAGTTATGCGGATGGCGGCCTGATAAGACGCGTGGCGTCACCATCAGGCGCTATCTGGCAAAATGTAAATCAGGCGTTCTCTTTCAGCCAGTTCATTACCACGTCGTGGTGGTTGCTGGTTTTGAAGTCATCAAACACATGCTCAATTTTCCCTTCAGCATCAATCAGGAAGCTGATGCGGTGGATGCCATCATAGGTTTTGCCCATAAATGACTTCTCACCCCAGACGCCGAACTGCTCGCAAACCTGGTGATCTTCGTCGGACAGGAGCGTGAAGTTAAGGACTTCTTTCTCCGCGAATCGGGAAAGCTTCTCTGGTTTATCGGTGCTGATTCCCAGCACTTCAACACCTGCTTTTTTTAACTCATCCATGTTATCGCGCAGGCCGCAGGCCTGTACGGTACAGCCGGGTGTCATGGCTTTCGGGTAAAAATAAACCAGAACACGCTGTCCCTGGAAGTCGGTTAAATTTACTTGTTCTCCGTCTTGATCCGGCAAGCTAAATTTCGGTGCGATATCACCGGCTTTCAGTGGGTTCATTACTTAACTCCATCCTGTTCATCATGCTGTGAGTAATTGACGACGTTAATACTGCCTTGCGCATTGAGTTCTGTACAGAGTGCTTTAAACGCATCTTCAATATTTGCCGAATCATGTGACGCAGGACTATGTGCGGTAATTTGAATAAACAGCTGTGCCGCCTTTTCGTTCTCAGCCGGTTGCGTGCGTGAAACCAGTTCCGCAATATTCATTTGGTGGCTGTCAAACAGGGCGGTAAAGCGTTCAATCAAATGCGGAGAATCAGGAACATCGACCTGCACCCATACCGTAGCGGGCATCGCCGGACGGGGGCGTGCGGTCGTGCGCTTCATCACAATCAGTAAATCCAGCTCTGCACCTTTCAACGGCAAGGTTGATTCAATTAGGGTAATGGCATTCCAGGTGCCCGACAGCAACATGATAAACGTGAACTCGTCACCCAGCATGGCCAGTCGGCTGTCTTCGATATTACAGCCGCAACTGCTGACATGACGTGTGATGGTGTTCACAATTCCCGGGCGGTCAGCACCCAGCGCAGTAATGACCAGATAGTGTTGCGATGACGATGTCAAACCTATTCTTCCTTTGAGCGGTGAGGTAATCATAAGGAAAGCATAAAAAAAACATGCATACAACAATCAGAACGGCTCTGGTCGCTTGCTTTTATTGTCGTACCAAACGTACCATTGAGACACTTGTTTGCACAGAGGATGGCCCATGTTCACGGGAAGTATTGTCGCGCTTGTTACGCCGATGGATGAGAAAGGTAAAGTCTGCCGGTCGAGCCTGAAAAAACTGATTGATTATCATGTCGCCAGCGGCACCTCGGCGATCGTTTCGGTTGGCACCACCGGTGAGTCTGCCACCCTGAGTCATGATGAGCATGGCGATGTGGTGATGATGACCCTGGAGCTGGCCGACGGGCGTATTCCGGTGATTGCCGGAACCGGCGCTAATGCGACCGCGGAAGCCATTAGTCTGACGCAGCGTTTCAACGACAGTGGTGTTGTCGGCTGCCTGACGGTGACGCCTTACTACAACCGCCCAACCCAGGAAGGTTTGTTCCAGCATTTCAAAGCCATCGCTGAACATACTGACCTGCCGCAAATTCTGTATAATGTACCGTCCCGTACCGGCTGCGATATGTTGCCGGAAACCGTTGGTCGCCTGGCGAAAGTAAAAAATATTATCGCTATTAAAGAGGCCACGGGGAACTTAAGTCGTGTTCACCAGATCAAAGAGCTGGTTTCAGACGACTTTATTCTGCTCAGCGGTGATGACGCGACCGGACTGGATTTTATGCAGCTCGGTGGTCATGGCGTGATTTCCGTGACGTCTAACGTTGCGGCACGCGATATGGCCGAAATGTGCAAACTGGCGGCAGCCGGGAACTTTGCCGAGGCGCGGGTGATTAACCAGCGTCTGATGCCGTTACACAACAAACTATTTGTCGAACCCAATCCTATCCCAGTGAAATGGGCGTGTAAGGAGTTGGGACTTGTGGCGACCGATACGCTACGTCTGCCGATGACGCCAATCACGGATAATGCTCGTGAAATCGTCAAAGCGGCGCTTAAGCATGCCGGTTTGCTGTAAAGTTTAGGGAGATTTGATGGCTTACTCAGTACAAAAGTCGCGCCTGGCCAAGGTTGCGGGTGTTTCGCTTGTTATGTTGCTCGCGGCCTGTAGTTCTGACTCGCGTTATAAGCGCCAGGTGAGCGGTGATGAATCCTATCTGGAGGCCGCACCGCTTGCTGAGCTTCATGCTCCAGCTGGGATGATTCTGCCGGTTATGTCGGGTGACTATAATATCCCGGTCACCAACGGCAGCGGTGCCGTTGGTAAAGCGCTGGACATTCGCCCGCCGGCTCAGCCGTTAGCATTAGTCACCGGTGCTCGCACTCAGATCGCGGGTGATACGTCGACATTGCTGGTGGAAAATGGTCGTGGCAACACGCTGTGGCCACAGGTCGTTAGCGTCATTCAGTCTAAAAACTACACGATCACCAAACGTGATGATGCCAGCCAAACGTTGACCACCGACTGGGTTAACTGGAACCGTCTGGATGAAGACGAGCAGTACCGTGGACGTTATCAAATCTCGGTTAAACCGCAGGGTTATCAGCAAGCGGTAACGGTGAAACTGATTAACCTCGAGCAGGCGGGTAAACCCGTAGCTGATCCAGCATCAATGCAGCGTTACAGCGCTGAGATGATGAACGTTATCTCCGCAGGTCTGGATAAGAACGCCACTGACGCCGCGAATGCCGCGCAGAACCACTCTGCCGCCACCATGGATGTTCAGAGTGCTGCCGATGACACCGGTTTACCGATGCTGGTGGTACGTGGACCGTTCAACGTGGTATGGCAGCGTCTGCCGGCAGCGCTTGAGAAAGTGGGGATGAAAGTGACCGACAGCACCCGTTCTCAGGGCAGCATCGCCGTGACCTACAAACCACTGTCTGATAGCAACTGGCAGGAGCTGGGCGCAAGCGATCCGGGTCTGGTATCCGGCGACTATAAACTGCAGGTCGGTGATTTAGACAACCGCAGTAGCTTGCAGTTTATCGATCCGAAGGGGCATACCCTGACGCAAAGCCAGAACGACGCGCTGGTCGCCGTCTTCCAGGCAGCGTTCAGTAAGTAAAAATAAAGGGCTGGATAACTCCAGCCCTTTTTTTCTGATATGATACGCAAACGTGTGCGTCGGCAGAAAAACGCAATATTTATCGTTAATTCACACCCAGGAGTAATAAAGATGCAAAAGCAAGCTGAGTTGTATCGTGGTAAAGCGAAGACCGTATACAGCACGGAAAACCCGGACCTGTTGGTGCTCGAATTCCGCAATGATACGTCAGCAGGGGATGGCGCGCGCATTGAACAGTTTGATCGTAAAGGCATGGTGAACAACAAGTTCAACCATTTCATTATGACTAAACTGCAAGAAGCGGGCATTCCTACCCAGATGGAGCGACTGCTTTCCGATACTGAATGTCTGGTGAAAAAACTGGAGATGGTACCGGTTGAATGTGTGGTTCGTAACCGCGCAGCAGGTTCCCTGGTTAAGCGTTTAGGCGTTGAGGAAGGTATTGAACTGAATCCGCCGCTGTTTGATCTGTTCCTGAAAAACGATGCTATGCACGATCCAATGATTAACGATTCCTATTGCGAAACTTTTGGTTGGGTGAGCAAAGAGAATCTGGCGCGTATGAAAGAGCTGACCTACAAAGCCAACGACGTGCTGAAAAAGATGTTTGATGATGCCGGTCTGATTCTGGTCGACTTCAAACTTGAATTTGGTTTGTATAAAGGTGAAGTGGTCCTGGGCGATGAGTTCTCACCGGACGGCAGCCGTCTGTGGGACAAAGAAACGCTGGATAAAATGGACAAAGATCGCTTCCGCCAGAGCTTGGGCGGCCTGATCGAAGCCTATGAAGCCGTCGCGCATCGTCTGGGTGTGAAGTTAGACTAATCCTCCCCTGAGCCGGCGATCGCTCTCCGGCTCATCAATCCCGCCGATTTTGATTACTGTTTCTTATGGTAATCCTGTTCCGAACCGCCTACGATCATCATCATAATGAATAAAAAGTTGAGGTGATTATGCGCTGGCAAGGGCGTCGTGAAAGTGACAATGTGGAAGACAGACGAAATAGCTCCGGTGGCGGCCCTTCTATAGGCGGCCCTGGTTTTCGTTTGCCCAGTGGTAAAGGCGGCATCATCCTGCTGATTGTGGTGCTGGTGGCGGGATATTATGGCGTGGATCTCACCGGATTAATGACCGGCCAGCCAGTTTCCCAACAGCAATCATCACACTCCATCAGCCCAAATGATGATGAAGCAGCAAAATTTACCTCGGTGATTCTGGCCACCACGGAAGATACCTGGGGGCAGCAGTTTGAAAAAATGGGCCGGACCTACCAACAGCCGAAGCTGGTAATGTATCGCGGAGCGACGCGTACCGGCTGTGGCGCAGGTCAGTCGGTGATGGGGCCGTTTTACTGCCCGGCGGATGGTACGGTGTATATCGACCTCTCATTTTATGATGACATGAAAAACAAGCTGGGCGCCGATGGTGATTTTGCTCAGGGTTATGTTATCGCCCATGAAGTGGGCCACCACGTGCAGAAACTGCTGGGTATTGAACCGAAAGTTCGCCAGATGCAGCAGAATGCCTCACAGGCTGAAGTGAACCGTCTTTCCGTACGTATGGAACTGCAGGCGGACTGCTTTGCCGGCGTCTGGGGCAACAGTATGCAGCAGCAGGGCGTGCTGGAGTCCGGCGACCTGGCAGAAGCGCTGAACGCCGCTCAGGCCATTGGCGACGATCGCCTGCAGCAGCAGGGACAAGGACGCGTTGTGCCGGACAGCTTTACCCACGGCACTTCTGAGCAGCGGCTTAGCTGGTTCAAACGCGGTTTTGACAGCGGCGATCCGGGACAATGTAATACTTTTGGTAAAGGCATTTAAGCTACTGAGGCAGGGATGTCTGATAATACGGCGCTGAGCGCGTTAACCGAACAGATGGCCCACGAAGGGATCCGTCGTCTGCTGATTATCAGTGGCGAGGGGAACTGGTGTCAGGAGCGGGCATTAGCGCTACGCGACACGTTACCCGGCGACTGGTTATGGGTGGGCGCACCCGCCCCTGCTGAGCCGAACTGTACGCCACAGGCGCTGCAAACGTTATTAGGCCGCGAGTTTCGTCATGCGGTTTTTGACGCCGGGCAGGGATTTGACGCTGCGGCGTTTGCCGCCTTAAGCGGAACGCTGATCGCCGGGAGCTGGCTGGTTTTGCTGACTCCCCCCTGGTATACCTGGCACACGCATCCTGACGTGGATTCACTGCGCTGGAGCGACTGTGCTGAACCTATCCCAACACCACACTTTGTTGAACATGTCAAACGGGTGATTTCCCGTGACGGACAGGCGCTGCACTGGCAGCAGCATCACGCAGTTTCCAGTCCGCGTTTTCCTGTTCGTGTAGTCTGGCACGCGGCAACCGGTGATCCTCAGCCTGAACAGGCGATGATTTTAACCCAGTTGCTGGATATGCCTCCCGGCGTGGCTGCGGTCACAGCCGCACGTGGCCGGGGTAAATCGGCTCTGGCAGGGCAACTGATAGCACGTATCAACGGGACCGCGATTGTCACCGCGCCTGCTAAAGCGGCAACGGATGTGCTGGCGCAATTTGCCGCAGAGCGATACCGCTTTATGGCTCCGGATGCGCTGTTAAGCAGTTCTGCAACCGCAGACTGGCTGGTTGTGGATGAAGCCGCCGCGATCCCCGCGCCGCTGCTACACCAACTGGTTGCGCGTTTCCCTCGTACGCTGTTAACCACCACCGTACAGGGCTACGAGGGAACCGGCAGAGGCTTTTTGCTGAAATTTTGCGCCCGCTTTCCCCATCTTCGACGCTATGAGTTGCAACAACCCGTGCGCTGGGCGCAGGGATGTCCGCTGGAGAAAATCGTCAGCGATGCGCTGGTGTTTGACGACGAAACCTTTGCGCATGCCCCCTTGGGGGAGCTTAACTTCTCGGCATTTGATCAACTCTCATGGCAGACAAACCCGGCGCTACCGTTAGCGGTATATCAGCTACTTTCCGGTGCGCATTATCGCACCTCGCCACTGGATCTGCGGCGAATGATGGACGCGCCGGGTCAGCATTTTCTTCAGGCTTCGGCTGCTGACTCGGTGGCGGGAGCCGTCTGGCTGGTCGACGAGGGGGGATTATCCGCAGAATTAAGCCAGGCCGTCTGGGCCGGATATCGCCGACCAAGAGGAAATCTGGTTGCGCAGTCACTGGCGGCGCACGGCGGAGACCCATTGGCGGCCACGCTCGTCGGGCGGCGGGTCAGTCGAATTGCGGTTCATCCCGCGCGTCAAAGGGAAGGTATTGGGCAACAGCTGATTCTGCAGGCCCGGCACTATTGCACGCAGTGCGACTATCTGTCCGTCAGCTTTGGTTATACGGCTGAATTATGGCGTTTCTGGCAGCGCTGCGGTTTTGTCCTGGTACGGATGGGTAATCATCGGGAAGCCAGCAGCGGCTGTTATACCGCTATGGCGGTGCTGCCCATCAGCGAAGCGGGAAAACGCCTTGCCTGGCGGGCGCACCAGCGCCTGCGACGGGATGCGGAGATTCTTGCTCAGTGGAACGCAGAGCGCATTCCGCTGGTACCACTGAAAGAGACTACGCTTAATGAGGATGACTGGGGTGAGCTGGCTGGGTTTGCTTTCGCGCATCGACCATTACTGACATCATTAGGTTGTCTGAGTCGTTTGCTTGAGCACAGCGAGTTGCCTCTTCCGGCATTACGCGGGCGTATACAGGCTCAACGCAGCGATGCTGAATTGTGCCAACAGCTGAAAATATCGGGTCGCAAAGCGCTGTTGGCAGTTCAGCGCGCCGAGGCGGCGCAGGCCTTAAAACAGCTGGATGCTGAGCGTGAACAACGGCTACATAATCGCATTATGCAATGGCAATTTTTTCACTAACTTCTTCAATTTCCTGGCATGGTCATTGCGGTTAAGCGGCGTAGAATGATTCTCATCAGTTAAGGAGATCGCCATGAAACATGACCATTTTGTTGTTCAAAGTCCCGATAAACCCGCTCAACAGCTCTTGTTGCTGTTTCATGGCGTCGGCGATAACCCGGTTGCCATGGGCGAAATTGGCACCTGGTTTGCGCCGCTGTTTCCGGATGCGCTAATCGTCAGCATTGGCGGGGCAGAGCCTTATGGTACGACTTCCGGGCGTCAGTGGTTTTCTGTACAGGGGATAACGGAAGAGAACCGCCAGGCGCGTATTGACGCGATTATGCCGGTCTTTATCGAAACCGTTCGCTACTGGCAGAAGCAAAGCGGCGTTTCGCCTCAGGCGACCGCGCTGATTGGTTTTTCTCAGGGCTCGATTATGTCGCTTGAGAGTATTAAAGCCGAGCCTGGGCTGGCGTCGCGGGTCATCGCCTTTAATGGTCGCTATGCCACGTTGCCGGAGGTTGCAACCACCGCGACGACGGTGCATTTGATTCACGGCGGTGAAGACCGGGTGATTGAGTTATCTCATGCCGTTGCCGCACAGGAGGCGTTAATACGTGCCGGTGGGGATGTGACGCTGGATATCGTCGAAAATCTGGGGCACGCCATTGATGAACGCAGTATGCAGTTTGCGCTCGACCACCTGCGTTTTACCGTACCGAAGCACTACTTTGATGAAGCGCTGAGCGGCGGTAAGCCTCACGATGATGATGTGATTGAGATGATTTAACCCGCAGGCCGGATGGCGATGTGAAACCGCCATTCGGCCTACGTTGGCTTATTTCTTCGGTTGATCCTTGTTTGGCCAATCGTCGTCGTCATCCCATTTATCGTTAAAATCACGATGCGGGGGAAGCTCCGGCTTATTGGCAAGAAATTTCTTGTGGTCGACGCGCTTGAGATCTTTAATCACGTTCAGCAATACGCCTACCAGAAACACCAACACTAGAATCCACCAGTATTTTGCCAGCCAGTCCATGCTCATTTCCTCTTACAGGAACACTCATCAGGCGACGAGTTGCTCCATGATACGTTGATACATACGGGCAAGCAGCTGCAGGTCGGCGGCATTAACACATTCATTAATTTTATGAATGGTCGCGTTGACCGGCCCCAGTTCTACTACCTGTGCCCCCATGCGGGCAATAAAACGCCCGTCGGACGTCCCGCCTGTAGTCAGTAACTGCGGTTTAATCTCATTATAGTGCTCAATGGCGTTCACCACCGCATCCACCAGTTTACCGCGTGCGGTCAGGAACGGCTGACCGGAAAGCCACCAGTCGACGGTATAACGCAACTGATGTTTCTCCAGCAGTTCCAGCACCCGGGACTTAATCATTTCATCGTTTAATTCGGTGCTGAAACGGAAGTTGAACTGGATAAACAGTTCGCCGGGAATAACATTGTTGCTGCCGGTTCCTGCCTGAATATTGGCAATCTGCATGCTGGTCGCCGGGAAGAATTCGTTGCCCTGATCCCACTCAATCGCCACCAGTTCATTGAGCATTGGCGCCGCGCGGTGTACCGGGTTATCGGCCAGATGCGGGTAGGCTACGTGGCCCTGCACGCCGTGAATGGTCAGATTGCAGGTCAGTGAACCACGACGCCCATTTTTCACCACGTCGCCAACGATTTCCGTACTGGACGGCTCGCCAACCAGACAATAATCCAGTCGTTCATTGCGCGCTATAAGTGCTTCAACCACTTTTACGGTGCCGTTTTGGGCGCTGGCCTCTTCGTCAGAGGTTATCAAAAACGCCAGACGACCCTGATGGTTCGGATGCTGGGCGACAAAACGTTCTGCGGCCACGACCATTGCCGCCAGTGAGCCTTTCATATCGGCTGCGCCACGCCCGAACAACATGCCATCGCGAATGGTCGGTTCGAACGGTGGATTAATCCAACGATCGACATCGCCGACAGGCACTACGTCAGTGTGACCGGCAAATGCCAGAGTCTCACCTTTGCCGCGCCATGCCCAAAAATTCTGTGTGTCACCAAAATCCATACGCTCAACGGTAAAACCTACCGCGCGCAGGCGTTCAATCATTAACGCCTGGCACCCGGCATCATCCGGGCTCAGGGAAGGACGGCGAATAAGCTGCTGTGTCAGCTCAATAACCGGGCACGACATAGACTATACCTCATTAAAAAACTGCGTATAACTGGATTCACTAAAGCCAAGCAGCATAGGCTTACCCGGCGCGCAGAGCAATGGGCGTTTGATAATTGCAGGCATTTCAATCATCAATGCAGCAGCAGAGGACGCATCGGTGATTTGGTTACGTGTGGCTTCATCCAGTTTGCGCCAGGTGGTTCCACGTGTATTGAGCAGCGCCTCCCAACCTAATTCGCTGATAAAGGCGTGTAATAACGCATTGTCCAGGCCGTCGACGCGATAATCATGGAAGCGGTAGTCGACCCCATTGTCTTCCAGCCAGCGTCTGGCTTTTTTAATCGTATCGCAATTCTTAATGCCGTAGAGGGTGATCATTTGAATCCTTATTGACGTAATTTGAATATTTATTCTCGTGTTCTATAAACATGAATAATACATATTGTCATCGAACCGTTATAGAAAAATATAACATTGTTGTTGAATGGTGAATAATGATTCCTGAAAGTTCCAAAATTCACGGGAAACTGAAAATCAGAATTTGCCTGTTTGCATCAGCCTGTTTTTCCATCAGAATTGCCAAAGTCGTAGATGATGTATGAATATTTCAAAATATTGCAGTAAGTCACATAAAATTTATGGGGTTAGCGCATAGTGATTACATATACCCCCGAACACTGGAGGATGTAATCGCAACCATTGGTTAAATGATCTTCTTTTTATGATGATGATTTCGTAGAATGCCCATAATAATAAGAGAGGTTGTTATGATTGAACGTGAACTGGGGAACTGGAAAGACTTTATCGAAGTGATGCTTCGTAAATAATTTTCTGGAAGAAATTCATATCCTGCAAAGGATAATAAAAGGCGACTCAACGTAAGTCGCCTTTTTTGTGTCCGATTATTCTGGGCGTGGCTTCAACGGGAAACGTCTGCGTACCAGCACAAAGAACAGAGGAACAAAGTAAATCGCCAGGATAGTGGCAGAAATCATCCCGCCCATTACGCCAGTCCCCACCGCATGCTGACCGCCGGAACCTGCGCCACTGCTGATGGTCATCGGCAACACCCCAAAGATAAACGCCAGTGACGTCATCAGAATTGGGCGTAAGCGTTGGCGACAGGCATGCAGCGTGGCGTCGAGCAAGTCGTGACCTTTCTCGTTCATCTCATTGGCGAATTCAACAATCAATATTGCGTTCTTCGCCGAAAGCCCGATCACGGTGAGTAAACCCGACCTGAAAGTACACGTCGTTTTCCAGGCCGCGCATCCAGGTAGCGAGCAGCGCGCCAATGACCCCCAGCGGTACAACCAGCATGACGGAGAAGGGAACCGACCAGCTTTCGTACAACGCCGCCAGACACAGGAACACCACCAGCAAAGAAATGGCGTACAGAGCTGGCGCCTGAGAGCCCGACAGCCGTTCCTGGTAAGACATCGCGGTCCATTCGAGGCCGAATCCGGTCGGCAACTGGTGGACCAGCGATTCCATAATGTCCATCGCCGTACCGGTACTGACGCCTGGGGCGGCTTCGCCAACAATCTCGACGGCGGAGTAGCCGTTATAGCGTTCCAGACGCGGTGAACCCGTTTCCCAGCGCGACGTGGCAAAGGCCGAGAAAGGCACCATGCCGCCGCTATTATTGCGGACGTACCACAGATTGATGTCGTCCGGGAGCATGCGATATTTTGCCGCCGCCTGCACGTAAACCTTCTTCACGCGACCCCGGTCCATAAAGTCATTGACGTAGCTGGAGCCCCAGGCCGTTTGCAAGGTGTCGTTGATGTCATCAATGGAAACGCCCAGCGCCTGGGCTTTGCGCTGATCGATATCAATTTGCAACTGCGGGCTGTCGTCCAGACCATTATGACGAACGCGGGTCAGAGACGCGTCTTTCCCGGCCAGCTCAATCAGCTTGTCGCGCGCGGCCATTAACGCATCATGGCCCGCACCGGCGTGATCTTGCAGCTCCATATCGAAACCGGCAGAGCTCCCGAGACCGCTAATCGCCGGAGGGCTGCTGGCGAAGACGCGGGCTTCCTTAATCTTATTAAAGGCTTTGGTCGCGCGCTCGATGATGGCGAAAGAGGTTCCGGTGGTGGTGTCGCGATCATCCCAGTCTTTTAAGCGGACAAACATCCGCGCCACGTTTTGACCGTTCCCGCCAGGGCCGGAACCGACCGTGGAAAAGACCGACGTAATGTTGTCTTTCTCATGGGTGAAGTAATACTTCTCCACTTCCTCAACCACTTTCAATGTTTGCTGCTGCGTGGAGCCGCTGGGCAACTGTATCGAGGTGGTAAACATGCCGCGGTCTTCGAGCGGCAGGAAGGAGGTTGGCAGGCGCAGGAACAGGAAAACCATACCGCCGAGCAGCAGGCCGTAAATCAGTATCCAGCGCAGGCTGCGGTGCAGGATCCTGGCGACGCCTTTTTCGTAGCGTTCGGCGTTGCGGTTAAACATCCGGTTAAACCAGCCAAAGAAACCGGTTTGCCCGTGATGCTCGCCTTTATGTAGCGGTTTGAGCAGAGTGGCGCACAGAGCAGGGGTGAGGATCATCGCCACCAGAACTGAAAGAACCATTGCGGAGACGATGGTAATCGAGAACTGGCGGTAAATAGCCCCGGTAGTGCCGCCGAAGAACGCCATCGGGATAAACACCGCCGACAGCACCATGGCGATACCGACCAGCGCGCCCTGGATTTGCCCCATCGATTTCCGCGTCGCTTCCCGCGGCGAGAGGCCTTCCTCACTCATAATACGCTCGACGTTTTCCACCACCACAATGGCATCATCGACCAGCAAGCCGATCGCCAGCACCATCGCAAACATCGTCAGGGTGTTAACGCTGTAGCCAAAGGCGTAGAGCACGGAAAAAGTACCCATCAGGACGACGGGAACGGCGATTGTAGGAATCAGCGTGGCGCGGAAGTTTTGCAGGAACAGGTACATCACAAGGAATACCAGCGCGATCGCTTCCAGCAGTGTTTTCACCACGTCGATGATTGAGGCTTTGACAAAGGAGGTAGTTTCATACGCCACCTTGTATTCCAGCCCGTGCGGAAAATACTGTGAGAGCTCGTTCAGGCGGTCGATAACCAGCTCCGCCGTTGCCATTTCATTGGCGCCGGAGGCCAGTTTTACCCCCAGACCGGAAGCCGGGTGGCCGTTGAAGCGGCTGAGATAGTCGTACTTTTCCGCTCCCATTTCGACCGTCGCCACATCGCCCAGTTTAACTTCTGAGCCGTCCTGATTGACGCGTAGCGTAATCGCGCGAAATTCATCCGGAGTCTGCAGCAGCGACTGGGCGTTGATCGTCGCATTCAGCGCTTGTTTGTCCACCGAAGGCGTGCCGCCAAGTTGCCCGACGGCAATCTGCGCATTCTGTGACTCGATAGCATCGGTCACATCTTTGGCGGTCATCTGGAAGCTGTTAAGTTTGACCGGGTCGAGCCAGATACGCATGGAATATTGTGAACCGTAGGCGTCAATATCGCCCACGCCGTTTATACGACTGAGCGGATCCTGGATATTACTGGCGACGTAGTCGGCGATGTCCTGCTTATCCATTGAGCCATCGGTGGAGACGAAGGCGATGGTCAGAATATTGGTGTCACCGGTCTTGCGCACCGTGACCCCTTGATTCTGTACCGCCTGCGGCAGCTTACGCATTGCCGATTGCAGCTGGTTTTGCACCTGCTGGACGGCTTCATCAGGATCGGTTCCCGCGAGGAAGCTCAGCGTAACCGACGCCTGGCCTGTCCCGCTGCTCTGCGACGACATGTACATCAGATTATCGAGACCAGTCATGTTCTGCTCGATAACCTGGGTGACGGTATTTTCCAGGGTTTGTGCGGACGCGCCAGGGTAGTTCGCGGTTACCCGCACGTTTGGCGGTGCCAGATCGGGATATTGCTCAACGGGCAGCGAAAAAATAGCCAGGGCTCCTGTCAGGCACAACAGGATTGCTAACACCCAGGCAAAAATGGGGCGATCGATGAAAAAATTCGCCATTAAAAGGGGACCTCGTGTTTCTGCGTATCGTTATGGGTGTGAATTGCTTCACTTTAGCGGCAAGGTACGGGGCAAACGTGGAGAAAAAAAGAAGATAATGTAAATTATCATGCCCGTTTACAGCTTACCTTTCGTGCCAACGCCGTCAGGCCTGGATCGAGAACCGACGGCGCTTTGCGGTTCTTTACGTTAGCTCACCGTCGGATTCTGCCGAACGAAAACTGATACTCACCAGCGTTCCCCCTCCGGAGGGTTGAGAGAAAGTCAGCGTGCCGCTCAGCCTTTCCGCCCGCTCGCGCATAATATTTAACCCATAGTGCCCCGAAGGCTCATGCGGCTCGCCAATGCCGATGCCGTTATCGCGAATATAAACCGTGTGATTACCATCCGGCGCGGTCACGCAACTGACGGCAATTTCGGTTGCGCTGGCATGTTTAATCGCGTTCAGCACCGCTTCACGGACGATCTGCAGCAGATGCACCTGCATTTGCGCGTCCAGCGCCAGCGTCGGTAACCGGCAATCAAGCGTCAGTTTAGCCGAGGTCTGATTTTGCAGCGTTTCCAGCATTTCATGCAGGGCGGAGGGGAGATCGGCCTGCTGTAAAGTCAGGCGGAAGGTTGTGAGCAGTTCGCGTAGCTGGCGGTAGGCGTCGTTCAGCGCCTGAGAGAAATCCGCCATAATGCTTTGCGCTGGGGCGTTATCTTCGGGAATCGAACGCTTCAGCAGCGTGAGCTGAATGCGTAAATAAGAGAGCACTTGCGCCAGCGAGTCGTGCAGCTCGCGCGCAATCGTCGCCCGCTCCTCCATTAACAACAGCTGCTGAAAATGTTTTTGCGCCTGGTTGAAGTACAACCCGCGACCGAGCATCGAGGAGACGCTGTTAAGCAACGGGGTAGAAGCATTGACGTTCGGGCTTTGCCAGTGCAGTTCACCGTAGACGGTTTCCTGCATGGTGACCGGCAGGATCTGCATCGGCAGCTCGGGGCTTTTTGCGCCTTCGCTAATTCGCCAGTTATCTCCGACGGTGAGTTCCAGGAAATAGGCGGCGTCATGCTCGCGGACGATCTGTAAAATATGGCGGAAGCAGTACACATCAATCTGACTGGTATTTAACGCCTGAGAGCACTGATACAACACTTCCAGACGACGATTAGCTTCGTGGAGATCGTGGGTCTTCTCAGCGACAGACGCTTCCAGTGAGCGGTACAGCTTGTGTAATTCACTCGACATCTGGCTGAAGGTCTTGCCCAACAACCCGAGTTCGTTGGGCAAATCAGTATCCAGCGAGGGGATGTCAAACTGACCGTGTTCAATGTGCTGGCTGGCCACCACCAGCTTATTCAGCGGACGCACCACCTGCTGGCGAATACGCCGTAAGGTAAAGAAAACGAGGGTGAAAATGCCGATCCCGCCTGCCAGTGAAATACCAAAAACCAGCATCACTTTGCGTTCAGCATAATGTTGCAGCGCCAGCACGAAGAGATCGATTTGATCGACATAGTTATTGATATTGCTCTGGTACCAATTTAAATCGCCATCGATCAGACGGGCGTTCATTTCCAGCCAGTTTGCATGTAGACGTCCATAGCGACTTTTTACCGCTTGAGGCACGTACCACGCGTTCAGGTTCTGTAGTGCTGGCGAATTTAGCGCCTGCTGGAAAAGCTGGCGGTGAGCGTTAAGCTGCGGACTTTGGCTTTGCAGATCGTAACCCAGACGGTAACTTTGCATGCGCAATGAGCCAGCCACGTTGATGGCTTCAGCATCTCGCAAGCTGCTGGTCAGCGTGAGCAGAGCAATACCCGTTGAGAGAATCGACAACAGCACTATGTAGAAAAAAGCTTTAGCCAGACTGGCCGAGACCGGACGCTTTACCGTCACTTGTGCATCCTCACACAATACACGTCGCGCCTTAAAACAGCCCGAACGATGCGGTGTATTTGATAAATGTTAATAAAACGCCATGAAACTGGATGGTAACTGAAACGCAATTTCATATGCGATGAAATAAATTGATCTGCCACAGGTTCTGGATAAATAGTTGTGCTTCCTGGGCAAATGAACATTGCCGCTTCCTTCCGTGTCGGTTAATAACAACACTCATATAAAGAATAAGGTTTTTGCAACCAAAAAAGAAGGAAGCCATGAATCGTTTTATTATGGTTAATAGCCAGCAGTGCCTGGGATGCCATGCCTGTGAGGTCGCCTGCGTCATGGCTCACAATGGCGAGCAGCATGTCCTGAGTCAACGGCATTTCCAGCCCCGAATTACCGTCATCAAGCATCAGCAGCAGCGCAGTGCGGTAACCTGCCATCACTGTGAAGATGCGCCCTGCGCCAGAAGTTGCCCGAACGGGGCAATCAGCCATGATAACGACAGCGTTCAGGTGAACCCGAAAAAGTGTATTGGCTGTAAATCGTGCGTCGTTGCTTGTCCTTTCGGCACGATGCAGATCGTACTCACTCCTGTCGCTAAAGGGAAGGTGAAAGCCACTGCGCACAAATGCGATTTGTGTCAGGGACGCGAACAGGGACCCGCCTGCGTAGAGAACTGTCCGGCGCAAGCGTTACAACTGGTGACGGAAAATTCGCTTACCGGTCTGTCAAAAGCGCGCAGGCTACGCACCGCCAGTCTGGAAAGCCAGCCCTGGCATGCCAACGCCACCGATTTCGTTTCGCATGCAATTACCAAACGTGAGCAAATGCAGGCGACGCCTGCGCGTGGTGAGCCGGATAAGCTGGCAATTGAGGCCCGTAAAACCAGCTTTGAGGAGATCTATCTGCCGTTTCGTACGGCGCAGGCGGAACGGGAAGCGTCCCGCTGCCTGAAATGCGGCGACCACAGTATTTGCGAATGGACCTGCCCATTGCATAACCATATTCCGCAGTGGATTGAACTGGTCAAAGCCGGGAATATCGATGCGGCGGTTGAGCTTTCTCACCAGACCAACTGCCTGCCGGAAGTGACCGGGCGCGTATGTCCGCAGGACCGACTTTGCGAAGGGGCATGTACGGTGCGTAGCGAGCATGGGGCGGTCACTATCGGAAATATTGAGCGTTACATCTCTGATCGGGCCCTGAGCAAAGGATGGCGACCGGACTTAAGCCACGTGCAGAAAGTGGATAAGCGCGTTGCTATCATCGGCGCGGGTCCGGCGGGTCTGGCCTGCGCGGATGTGCTGGCGCGCAGCGGAGTCAGCGCCACCGTATACGATCGCCACCCTGAAATCGGCGGTTTGCTGACGTTCGGCATTCCGGCCTTCAAGCTGGACAAATCGCTGCTGGCCCGCCGCCGTGAAATCTTCAGCGCCATGGGTATTCATTTCGAACTTAACTGTGAAGTGGGTAAGGATGTGGCGCTGTCGGCGCTGCTGGAGGATTACGATGCCGTGTTCGTGGGCGTAGGAACCTATCGTTCCATGAAGGCGGATCTGCCGAATGAAGACGCGCCTGGCGTTTATGACGCGTTACCGTTCCTGATTGCCAACACCAAGCAGGTGATGGGGCTGGATGAACTGCCTGAAGAGCCGTTTATCGACACCGCCGGACTGAACGTGGTTGTACTGGGCGGAGGCGATACGGCAATGGACTGCGTGCGTACCGCGCTGCGTCATGGCGCACGCCAGGTGACCTGCGCTTATCGTCGTGATGAAGCCAACATGCCCGGTTCGAAAAAAGAGGTGAAGAACGCCCGGGAAGAGGGGGCGAACTTCGAGTTTAACGTCCAGCCGGTTGAGCTGGTGTTGCATGATGATGGGCGAGTCAGCGGCGTGCGTTTTTTACGTACCCAGCTTGGCGAGCCGGACGCGCAGGGGCGTCGTCGCCCGGTTCCCCTCGCCGGGAGTGAGTTTGTCATGCCCGCAGATGCGGTGATCATGGCGTTTGGTTTTCACCCACATGGCATGCCGTGGCTGGAGACGCATGGGGTTAAGGTCGATAACTGGGGGCGCATTGCCGCCAATGTTGAAAGCGCATACCGTTATCAAACCAGCAACCCGAAAATCTTCGCCGGTGGTGACGCGGTACGCGGTGCGGATCTGGTGGTTACGGCGATGGCGGAAGGACGGCATGCCGCCCAGGGGATCGTCGACTGGCTGGGCGTAAAATCAGTCAAATCTCACTAAGTCGCTAAGAAGGCCGGATAAGGCGCGTTAGCGTTGCTATCCGGCTCTGTGCCGCATAATTGCCTGATGGCGCTTCGCTTATCAGGCCGACATTGCACCAAGACAAACCCGGTTTCACGGCGTAGTATTATTTCTCACTTCTTGCTGTGGAGCCGGTATGTCGCAAAAAATTACCCTCATCAAAGATAAAGTCCTTTCCGATAACTACTTCATCCTGCGCAATATCACCTATGACCTGACCCGTAGCAATGGAGAGGTGATTCGTCACAAACGCGAGGTTTACGATCGCGGCAACGGCGCCACTATCCTGCTGTATAACCCGGAGAAGAAAACGGTGGTGCTCATCCGCCAGTTTCGCGTCGCCACCTGGGTCAATGGTAATGAAAGCGGTCAACTGATTGAAACCTGCGCCGGGCTGCTGGATAACGACGAACCGGAAGCGTGCATTCGGAAAGAGGCCATTGAAGAGACCGGCTTTGAAGTGGGTGAAGTGCGTAAGCTGTTTGAACTCTATATGTCGCCGGGCGGCGTGACGGAGATAATTCATTTCTTTATTGCGCAATACAGCGACAGCCAGCGGGCAAATGCGGGCGGAGGGGTGGAAGATGAAGATATTGAGGTTCTGGAGCTGCCGTTCACACAGGCGCTGGAAATGATTAAAACGGGTGAGATCCGTGACGGTAAGACGGTGCTATTGCTGAACTATTTGCAGTCGTCGCATCTCATGGACTAATGCGCGGGATTTATATTTCTTTACAAATTTTCGGCCAATCCGACGATTCTTATTGAGCCACATCAGTCGCGCAAGGAAGATACCGCTTAGGCTGTGTGTTTTGACTTCGGGGTTGTACCGTCCATGCGCTATCGCGTTATTTTACTTTTCCTGCTCGGGTTGTTACCCGTCCGTTTGCTGTGGGCCGCGCCCGCGCAACAGACGTTTTCTGACTGGCAGGTGACGTGCAATAACCAAAACTTTTGCGTGGCGCGCAATACCGGAGAACATCACGGCCTGGTCATGACCTTGAGCCGCAGTGCCGGGGCACATACCGACGCCGTGTTGCGTATTGAACTGGGTGGGCTGGAATCGCCCACAGCCAAAGAGAGCGATATTGCGCCACGTCTGCTACTGGATGGCTCAGCGCTCCCGCTTCGCGGCGAACACTGGCGTATTACCCCCTGGCAACTGATGACCGATGATCCGGCCACCATCAGCGCATTTTTAACAACCGTACAGGACGCGAAGGCGATAACCCTGCAAAAAGGGGCGCAAAACCTGTCCCTGGTCGGGCTAAAAGCCGCGCTGCTTTTTATCGACGCCCAGCAAAAACGGGTCGGCAGCGAAACCGCATGGATTGAAAAAGGCGACGAGCCTCCGCTCAGCGTACCTCCCGCTCCCGCTTTAAAAGGCGTGGCTGTGATTAACCCAACGCCAACGCCTCTCACGCAACAAGAGCGCAGTGAATTGCTGGATTACGGTAACTGGCGGATCAACGGTATTCGCTGTTCGATCGATCCGCTGCGTCGCGAGATGCGCGTCACGGCCTTAACGGATGATAAAGCGCTGCTGATGATCGGCTGTGAAGCCGGGGCATATAACACCATCGATCTGGCGTGGGTGGTTTCACGTACTACCCCGTTGACGTCACGGGCGGTACGGCTAAGCCTGCCTTTTAAAACGGATGCGGAAAGTCGCGATATGGAGCTGACCAACGCCACGTTTGATGAGAAGTCGCGCGAGCTGGTAACCCTCGCTAAAGGACGAGGGTTGGCAGATTGCGGTATCCAGACCCGCTGGCGCTACGACGGCCAGCGTTTTCGTCTGGTGCGCTATGCCCAAGAGCCAAGCTGCGATAACTGGCATGGGCCAGATGCCTGGCCCACGCTGTGGATCACACGTTAAGCACCTTATGCGCTTTGTCGACAATGTTATCCACCGTAAAGCCGAAGAACGGGAACAGCTTGTCTGCCGGAGCCGACTCCCCATAACCCGTCATACCGACAATCGCCCCTTTCAGCCCAACATATTTGTACCAGTAGTCGGCAATTCCTGCTTCTACCGCCACGCGCGCGCTGACGTTTGAGGGGAGAACCGATTCCCTATACGCCTCATCCTGGGCGTCGAAGATATCGGTTGAGGGCAGAGAAACCACTCGCACGTTACGACCTTCACCGGTCAGTTTTTCCGCTGCCAGCAGTGTGATTTCCATTTCTGAACCGGTAGCAATCAGGATAACATCCGGCTTACCGCCACCATCCTTCAGCACATAGCCGCCGCGGGCAATCTGCTGCACTTGCTCAGGCGTCCGCTCAACCTGCGCCAGATTTTGCCGCGAGAGGATCAGCGCCGTTGGCCCGTCATGGCGTTCGACCGCCAGCTTCCAGCCTACCGCCGCTTCAACCTGATCGCAGGGTCGCCAGGTGCTGAAATTAGGCGTCAGACGCAGGCTGGCGAGCTGTTCGACGGCCTGGTGCGTGGGACCATCTTCCCCAAGGCCAATCGAGTCGTGGGTATAAACCATGATTTGTCGGGCTTTCATCAGCGCCGCCATGCGTGCGGCATTACGGGCATATTCGACAAACATCAGGAACGTTGCGGTGTACGGTACGAAGCCCCCGTGGTGAGCGATACCGTTGGCAATCGCGGTCATGCCAAACTCCCGCACGCCGTAGTGGATGTAGTTTCCTGCATGATCCTCTTTAAGAGAAGTGGAGCCTTTCCAGATGGTCAGGTTGCTGGGCGCCAGATCCGCCGAACCGCCAAGTAGCTCAGGCAGTATCGGCCCGTAGGCGTTCAGGGTATTTTGCGAGGCCTTACGGGTGGCGATTTTGGCCGGATTGGCCTGCAGCTCGGTGATATATTTCTGGGTCGTTTCTTCCCACTCTTCCGGCAGTCCACCGCTCATCCGGCGGGTAAACTCTGCCGCCAGATCCGGATGCGCATGTCGATAAGCGGCGAATTTCTCATTCCAGCTCTGTTGGGCTTTCTCGCCTTTTTCACGAGCGTCCCACGCCCGGTAAATCTCTTTGGGGATTTCAAAGGCAGGATGATGCCACCCCAACTTCTGCCGGGTCAGCGCCACTTCTTCTTCACCCAGCGCCGCGCCGTGCGCTTCTTCTTTCCCGGCTTTATTCGGTGAACCAAAACCAATCACCGTGCGGCAGATAATCAGCGACGGTTTATCGGTAACGGCCTGTGCTTCCTGAATCGCTTTTTTCACCGCCTCAGGGTCATGACCGTCAATCTCGTGCACCACATGCCAGTGATAGGCCTCAAAGCGTTTCGCGGTATCGTCGGTAAACCAGCCGTCGGTTTCGCCATCAATTGAGATGCCGTTGTGATCGTAAAAGCCGATGAGTTTGCCAAGTCCCAGGGTGCCCGCCAGCGAGCACACTTCGTGAGAAATGCCCTCCATCAGACAGCCGTCGCCCATAAAGACCCAGGTATAGTGATTAACAATCTCGTGGTCTGGCTGGTTAAACTGCGCCGCCAGCGTGCGTTCTGCAATCGCCATTCCGACAGCGTTGGCTAAACCCTGACCCAACGGTCCGGTGGTGGTCTCCACGCCCGGCGTATAGCCAATTTCCGGGTGTCCTGGCGTCTTCGAATGGAGCTGGCGGAAGTTCTTTAACTCTTCGAGCGGCAGGTTGTAGCCGGAAAGATGCAACAGGCTGTAAAGCAGCATTGAGGCGTGGCCATTGGATAAAATAAACCGGTCACGATCGTACCAGGTGGGATCGGACGGGTTATGGCGCAGGAAATCGTTCCACAGTACTTCGGCGATATCGGCCATCCCCATTGGTGCTCCAGGGTGGCCAGAGTTAGCTTTTTGGACGGCATCCATACTTAGCGCACGAATGGCATTGGCAAGCTCTTTACGGGTCATAGGAAATACTCCTTGAAAAGTAAAGTGTTAGATGCGTGTTGTGATTCACACTTTTGAGATAATTGCGGGCGTTGTCAGCAAAAAGCATAGCAGACAAGCATGGTATTGCTGGCTTAAGCAGGTAACATAGATGTTATAAATTGATAACAAATTCTTTCTTTGAATGGTGAGAGTATGGGGACCTTCAAAGTTTGTGCCGTTGACTGAGGTGATAATGTGCGGCTCAGTAGAATGGTTACCCGCGCCACTTTTTTGATAGATACGTGAAAGGAACAACAAGATGGATGACCAGTTAAAACAAAGCGCCCTCGATTTCCACGAATTTCCGGTACCCGGTAAAATCCAGGTTTCTCCGACCAAGCCTCTGGCAACCCAGCGCGACCTCGCGTTGGCCTACTCGCCGGGCGTGGCTGCACCGTGTCTTGAAATTGAAAAGGACCCGCTGGCAGCCTACAAATACACCGCACGCGGCAACCTGGTTGCGGTTATTTCCAACGGTACTGCGGTTCTGGGCCTGGGTAATATTGGCGCGCTGGCCGGTAAACCAGTGATGGAAGGTAAAGGTGTTCTGTTTAAGAAATTCGCCGGGATTGACGTGTTCGACATCGAAGTTGATGAACTCGATCCGGATAAATTTATCAACGTGGTAGCGGCGCTTGAACCAACGTTTGGCGGCATTAACCTCGAAGATATCAAAGCGCCGGAGTGCTTCTACATTGAGCAAAAACTCCGTGAGCGCATGAATATTCCGGTATTCCATGATGACCAGCACGGTACGGCAATCATCAGTACTGCCGCAATCCTTAACGGTCTGCGGGTGGTTGAGAAAAATATCTCTGATGTGCGCATGGTGGTGTCCGGTGCAGGTGCGGCGGCGATTGCCTGTATGAACCTGCTGGTGGCGCTGGGTATGCAGAAACACAACATTGTGGTCTGTGACTCCAAAGGGGTGATTTACAAAGATCGTGAACCAAACATGGCGGAAACCAAAGCGGCTTACGCAGTGGTGGATGACGGTAAGCGTACGCTGGATGATGTCATTGACGGCGCAGACATTTTCCTCGGTTGCTCGGGTCCGAAAGTGCTGACGCAGGAAATGGTTAAGAAGATGGCGCGTGCGCCAATGATCCTGGCCCTCGCCAACCCGGAACCGGAAATCCTGCCGCCGCTGGCGAAAGAGGTGCGTTCTGACGCCATCATTTGCACCGGCCGTTCCGACTACCCGAACCAGGTTAACAACGTTCTGTGCTTCCCGTTCATCTTCCGCGGCGCGCTGGACGTCGGCGCTACTGCCATCAACGAAGAGATGAAACTGGCCGCGGTACACGCCATTGCTGAGCTGGCGCACGCCGAGCAGAGCGAAGTGGTGGCCTCCGCCTATGGCGACCAGGACCTGAGCTTCGGGCCGGAATACATTATTCCGAAACCGTTCGACCCGCGTCTGATCGTCAAAATCGCCCCTGCGGTGGCGAAGGCGGCGATGGATTCCGGTGTGGCAACGCGTCCAATTGCCGACTTTGACGCTTACATCGATAAGCTGACCGAATTCGTCTACAAAACCAACCTGTTCATGAAGCCGATTTTCTCTCTGGCACGCAAAGCGCCGAAGCGCGTGGTGCTGACTGAAGGGGAAGAGGCGCGTGTACTGCATGCCACGCAGGAGCTGATCACTTTAGGTCTGGCGAAACCGATCCTGATCGGTCGCCCGAGCGTTATCGAAATGCGTATCCAGAAACTGGGTCTGCAGATCAAAGCGGGCGTCGATTTTGAGATCGTCAACAATGAGTCAGATCCGCGCTTTAAAGAGTACTGGAGCGAGTACTACCAGATTATGAAACGTCGTGGTATTACCCAGGAGCAGGCGCAGCGTGCGGTAATTGCCAACACCACGGTGATCGGCGCGATCATGGTGCAGCGCGGCGAAGCGGATGCAATGATCTGCGGTACGATTGGCGACTACCATGAGCACTTCAGCGTGGTGAAAGAGGTGTTTGGTCACCGCGATGGCGTGCATACTGCCGGGGCGATGAACGCCTTGCTGCTGCCAAGCGGTAACACCTTTATCGCCGATACCTACGTTAACGACGATCCTACGCCGGAGCAACTGGCGGAAATCGCCGTGATGGCGGCAGAAACCGTGCGTCGCTTTGGTATCGAACCGAAGGTAGCGCTGCTGTCGCACTCCAACTTTGGCTCATCTAACTGTCCGTCGGCCAGCAAAATGCGCGAAGCGCTGGAGCTGATTAAGGCGCGTGCGCCAGAGTTGATGATTGATGGCGAAATGCACGGCGATGCTGCGCTGGTGGAAAGCATCCGTCATGACCGCATGCCGGACAGTCCGCTGAAAGGCTCAGCGAATATTCTGGTGATGCCGAATATGGAAGCTGCCCGTATTAGTTACAACTTACTACGCGTTTCCAGCTCTGAAGGCGTAACGGTCGGCCCGGTGCTGATGGGGGTTGCGAAACCGGTTCACGTATTAACGCCGATCGCTTCTGTTCGTCGTATCGTTAATATGGTGGCGCTGGCGGTCGTAGAAGCCCAAACTCAGCCGCTGTAATTTCACTTTAATTTATTTCCGGCGCGGGTTTCTCCCGCGCCTTTTTATTTCCCCTTTCTTAGTGATCCACTTCACCTTTTAAACATGGTTGCCGAATTTTGTTATTTACTCTGACAAAAAATTGCCACGATGAGGGCAGTTTTAGCGGAGGCGGTGAGCAATGGAAAAAGAACGCATTATTCAGGAATTTGTGCCGGGGAAACAGGTTACGCTGGCGCATCTCATTGCGCACCCTGGTGAGGAACTGGCGAAAAAGATCGGCGTTCCCGAAGCGGGTGCCATCGGCATCATGACGCTGACGCCAGGCGAAACCGCGATGATTGCCGGTGACTTAGCTATGAAGGCGGCAGATGTACATATCGGCTTTCTCGATCGATTCAGCGGTGCGCTGGTCATCTACGGCTCGGTAGGCGCGGTAGAAGAAGCGTTATTACAGACGGTAAGCGGTCTGGGTCGGTTATTAAATTTCACTTTGTGCAACCTGACAAAAAGTTAATCAGAGGCGGCGATGAAACGTATTGCGTTTGTCGGTACGGTGGGGGCGGGGAAAACAACGCTCTTTAATGCGCTACAGGGAAATTATTCCCTCGCCAGAAAAACACAGGCCGTGGAGTTTAATGAAAATGGCGATATCGACACGCCAGGAGAATATTTTAGCCATCCGCGCTGGTATCACGCCTTAATTACCACGCTGCAGGATGTTGATACGTTGATTTATATACACGCGGCAAATGATAAAGAAAGTCGCTTACCTGCCGGGCTGTTGGATATCGGCGCCAGTAAACGACAAATCGCCGTTATCAGCAAAACGGACATGCCGGATGCCGACGTCGCCGCAACGCGACAACTACTTCGCGGGATAGGGTTCCAGGAGCCGATTTTCGAACTCAACAGCCATGACCCGCGCAGCGTGCAGCACCTGGTGGATTATCTGACTGAGCTCAGCCAAAAGGAGGAAAGGGCAGGTGAAAAAACTCATCACAGCTAACGATATTCGTGCGGCCCACGCACGCGGCGAACAGGAAATGTCGGTTGTTCTGCGCGCCAGCATCATCACCCCGGAGGCGCGCGAAGTTGCGGAGCTGCTGGGCGTCACCATCAGTGAATGCGATGAATCCGCGCCAACCGTCGCTGCTGCTGCACCGGCTGCGGTGGATGATGGCAAAACGGAAAGCCAGCGCATTCGCGAAACCATCATTGCGCAGTTACCGGAAGGGCAGTTTACCGAAAGCCTGGTCGCCCAACTGATGGACAAAGTCATGAAGGAGAAACAGTCGCTGGAGCAGGGCGGAATGCAGCCGAGCTTTAACTCGGTGACCGGCAAAGGCGGCGTCAAAGTCATCGACGGCAGCAGCGTGAAGTTTGGTCGTTTTGACGGCGCACAACCGCACTGCGTGGGTTTAACCGATCTGGTGACCGACCAGGACGGTAGCAGTATGGCCGCCGGGTTCATGCAGTGGGATAACGCTTTTTTCCCATGGACGCTGAACTACGACGAAATCGACATGATTCTGGAAGGCGAGCTGCACGTTCGCCACGAAGGCGAAACCATGATTGCTAAAGCCGGGGACGTGATGTTTATCCCGAAAGGCTCCAGCATCGAATTTGGTACGCCATCGACGGTGAAATTTCTGTATGTAGCCTGGCCTGCGAACTGGCAGTCCTGCTAAGGCGGATGTATGAAGGATTTCATTACCGAAGCATGGCTCAGAGCGAATCATACGCTCAGCGAAGGGGCTGAAATTCATCTCCCCGCTGATGCTCGCCTGACGCCATCTGCCCGGGAATTACTGGAAAGCCGACATCTGCGCATTAAGTTTATCGACGAGCAGGGCAGCCTGTTTATTGATGACGAAGAACAGCAGCCGCAGCCGGTGCATGGTTTAACCAGCAGCGATACGCATCCACAGGCCAGTTGCGAACTGTGTCATCAACCGGTGGTGAAGAAAGCAGACACGCTGACGCATCTGACAGCGGACAAGATGGTCGCTAAAAGTGACCCGCGCCTGGGATTTCGCGCCGCGCTGGACAGCACCATCGCCCTGGCCGTGTGGTTGCAAATAGAGCTGGCGGAACCGTGGCAGCCGTGGCTGGCGGATATCCGTTCGCGTCTGGGCAACATTATGCGCGCCGACGCTATCGACGAGCCGCTGGCAGCACAAGCTATCGTCGGGTTAAGCGACGAAGATTTACACCGGCTTTCGCATCAGCCGCTGCGCTATCTGGACCACGACCATCTGGTGCCTGAAGCCAGTCATGGCCGTGATTGCGCGTTGCTTAATCTGCTGCGTACCAAAGTCCGTGAAACGGAGACGGTGGCGGCCCAGGTATTCATCACCCGTAGTTTTGACGTGATGCGACCGGACATCATGCAGGCGCTCAATCGCCTTTCCAGTACGGTCTACGTGATGATGATTCTGAGCGTAGCGAAGCATCCACTGACGGTTAGCCAAATTCAACAGCGACTGGGGGAGAAGCAATGATCATTGAACGTGCTCGTCAACTCGCCCAGCGCTCACCTGCACGGGTGGTGTTCCCGGATGCGCTGGATGTTCGGGTGTTGAAAGCGGCAAATTACCTGCATCAGCACGGTCTGGCACATCCTGTTCTCGTCGCCAGTCCGTTTGCGCTGCGCCAGTTTGCCTTCAGCCATCGGGTGGCGATGGATGGCATTCAGGTTATCGACCCGCAAAGCAACCAGTCCATGCGTGAAGAGTTTGCGCTGCGCTGGCTGGCCCGCGCGGGAGATAAAACGCCTGCAGATGCGCTGGAAAAACTCAACGATCCGCTGATGTTCGCCGCCGCCATGGTTAGCGCGGGTAAAGCTGACGTCTGTATTGCGGGCAATTTGTCGTCGACAGCAAACGTGCTGCGCGCTGGGTTACGCATTATTGGGTTACAGCCAGGCTGTAAAACGCTGTCGTCAATTTTCCTGATGCTGCCGCAGTACCTCGGGCCGGCATTAGGGTTTGCCGATTGCAGCGTCGTGCCGCAGCCCACAGCCGCACAGCTGGCGGATATTGCGATTGCCAGCGCGCAGACATGGCAGGCGATCACCGGTGAAGAACCGCGTGTGGCCATGCTGTCGTTTTCAAGTCAAGGCAGTGCTCGTCATCCTAACGTCGCTAACGTGCAGCAGGCTACGGAGATCGTTCGTGAGCGTGCCCCGCAGCTTACCGTGGATGGGGAACTGCAATTTGATGCCGCCTTTGTTCCGGATGTCGCCGCGCAAAAAGCGCCCGCCAGTCCGTTAAAGGGCAATGCCAATGTGATGGTCTTCCCATCGCTGGAGGCAGGCAATATTGGCTACAAAATCGCCCAGCGTCTGGGAGGGTATCGTGCCGTAGGTCCGTTGATCCAAGGGCTTGCCGCACCGCTTCATGACCTCTCTCGCGGCTGTAGCGTACAGGAAATTATCGAACTGGCGTTGGTGGCAGCAGTGCCGCGTCAGACTGACATGAGTCGTGAAAACGCCTCACACACACTGGTTGTTTAGGTCCCGTTCTGGACCCCTTATGAGAGGAAAACACAATGGAAGCATTAGGAATGATTGAAACCCGGGGCCTGGTTGCACTGATTGAGGCTTCTGACGCAATGGTTAAAGCGGCACGCGTGAAACTGGTCGGCGTGAAGCAGATCGGCGGCGGTCTGGTTACTGCAATGGTCCGTGGCGACGTAGCGGCATGTAAAGCCGCAACGGATGCTGGTGCTGCTGCTGCACAGCGTATTGGTGAGCTGGTTTCCGTACACGTAATCCCGCGTCCGCATGGCGATCTGGAAGAAGTGTTCCCGATCAGCTTTAAAGGCGACAGCAACGACATGTAAGTCGTCCATGTGACGCCACAGACTTCATTGCTGGCGTCACCCTCTCTCCTTTTCACATTACCTTCTGCGGAGGGTAGGGGGAGGTTTTACCTGAAATATGCCACGGAGGCGCGTATGAAACTGGCAATCGTCACAGGACAAATTGTTTGTACCGTACGCCATCAGGGGCTCGCGCACGACAAGTTGCTGATGGTGGAAATGATTGATGCCTGCGGAAATCCCGACGGGCAATGTGCTGTTGCTATCGACAGCATTGGGGCGGGAACCGGAGAGTGGGTGCTGCTGGTCAGCGGAAGCTCAGCCCGTCAGGCGCACCGTAACGAATCATCACCTGTCGATCTGTGCGTGATTGGCATTGTTGATGAAGTGGTGGCAGGTGGTCAGGTGATCTTCCATAAATAAGGCAGAAAATCATGAATCAACAGGATATTGAACAGGTCGTGAAAGCGGTGCTGCTGAAAATGAAAGACAGCAGCCAACCCGTCAGTGCCGTTCAAGAAATGGGCGTTTTTGCCTCCCTGGATGACGCAGTGGCGGCAGCAAAACTGGCCCAGCAAGGGCTGAAAAGCGTTGCCATGCGCCAACTGGCTATCACGGCTCTACGTGAGGCGGGCGAAAAACATGCCCGAGAATTAGCGGAACTTGCCGTCACAGAAACCGGCATGGGACGCGTTGAAGATAAATTTGCCAAAAACGTGGCGCAGGCACGCGCCACGCCGGGCGTGGAATGCCTGTCTCCACAGGTTCTGACCGGTGATAACGGCCTGACGCTGATTGAAAACGCGCCGTGGGGCGTGGTGGCCTCGGTGACACCGTCCACCAACCCGGCTGCGACCGTTATTAACAACGCCATCAGCCTGATTGCGGCTGGCAACAGCGTGGTCTTCGCACCGCATCCGGCTGCCAAGGGCGTGTCTCAGCGCGCTATCACTCTGCTTAACCAGGCGGTAGTTGCTGCAGGCGGACCGGCAAACCTGCTGGTTACCGTGGCCAATCCGGATATCGAAACCGCCCAGCGTCTGTTTAAGTACCCAGGCATCGGCCTGCTGGTGGTGACCGGCGGTGAAGCCGTAGTGGATGCCGCGCGTAAGCACACCAACAAACGTCTGATTGCCGCCGGTGCGGGAAATCCGCCGGTGGTGGTTGATGAAACGGCTGATCTGGCACGTGCTGCGCAGTCGATCGTCAAAGGCGCTTCGTTTGACAACAACATTATCTGCGCCGACGAAAAAGTGCTGATCGTGGTCGATAGCGTCGCTGATGAGCTGATGCGTCTGATGGAAAGCCAGCATGCAGTCAAGCTGACCACGGCTCAGGCCGAACAGCTGCAACCGGTGCTGCTGAAAAATGTCGATGAACGCGGTAAAGGCACGGTCAGTCGTGACTGGGTAGGCCGCGACGCAGGAAAAATCGCTGCGGCGATTGGTCTGAACGTACCGGAGCAAACCCGGCTGTTATTCGTCGAAACCTCTGCGACTCACCCGTTTGCCGTAACCGAACTGATGATGCCGGTTCTGCCGGTCGTGCGGGTCGCCAACGTCGATGAGGCCATTGAACTGGCGGTCAAGCTTGAAGGCGGCTGTCACCATACGGCGGCGATGCACTCGCGCAATATCGACAACATGAACCGCATGGCAAACGCCATTGATACCAGCATTTTCGTTAAGAACGGACCGTGCATTGCCGGTCTTGGACTCGGCGGCGAAGGCTGGACCACGATGACCATTACCACGCCAACCGGGGAAGGGGTGACCAGCGCACGCACGTTTGTGCGTCTGCGTCGCTGTGTGTTGGTGGATGCCTTCAGAATTGTATAAGGAGTGAACGACATGGCGCACGACGAACAACGTTGGCTGACACCCAGATTGCTAAAAGCGGCAACGCTATGTAACCAGACGCCCGTAAAGAGCGATTCACCGCTGTGGCTGGGCGTGGATTTGGGGACGTGTGATGTGGTGTCGATGGTTGTCGACAGTGACGGACAGCCGGTTGCAGTTTGCCTGGACTGGGCCGACGTCGTGCGCGATGGCATCGTCTGGGATTTCTTCGGTGCGGTGACCATCGTTCGTCGCCATCTCGATACGCTCGAACAACAGTTGGGTTGCCGCTTTACCCACGCGGCAACCTCGTTTCCACCGGGAACTGACCCACGGATCTCGATCAACGTGCTGGAATCTGCCGGGCTTGAAGTCAGTCATGTGCTCGACGAACCGACCGCGGTGGCGGACCTGTTGCAGCTTGATAACGCTGGCGTGGTGGATATCGGTGGCGGTACCACCGGGATTGCGATTGTGAAGCGAGGCAAGGTGACTTACTCCGCCGATGAAGCGACCGGCGGGCACCACATTTCTCTGACGCTTGCCGGGAACCGTCGCATCCAGTTGGAAGAGGCGGAGCAGTTCAAACGCAGCAACGGTAAAGAAATCTGGCCGGTGGTTAAGCCGGTCTACGAAAAAATGGCGGAAATTGTGGCTCACCATATTGCCGGACAGGGCGTGGCTGATTTATGGCTGGCCGGTGGTTCCTGTATGCAGCCGGGCGTTGATGAACTGTTTCGTAAGCGTTTCCCGGAACTGCAGGTGCATTTACCCCAGCACAGCCTGTTTATGACCCCGCTGGCGATTGCAAATAGCGGAAAAGAAAAAGCGGAAGGAATCTATGCAAGCTGAATTGCAGACCGCGCTCTTTCAGGCATTCGATACCCTGAATCTGCAACGCGTAAAAACGTTTAGCGTTCCACCGGTTACGTTGTGTGGACTGGGAGCGCTCAGTACCTGCGGACAGGAAGCACAAACGCGCGGCCTGACGCATATGTTCGTCATGGTCGACAGTTTCCTGCACCAGGCGGGGATGACCGCCGCACTGGAACGCAGCCTGGCGATGAAAGGTGTGGCGATGACGCTGTGGCCATGTCCGGTGGGCGAACCGTGCATTACGGACGTCTGCGCGGCGGTCGCGCAACTGCGTGAATCGAAGTGCGATGGCGTAGTGGCCTTTGGTGGCGGTTCCGTATTGGATGCCGCAAAGGCTGTGGCGTTGCTGGTGACCAATCCCACCCAGACGCTGGCAGACATGGACGAGAGCAGCGCGTTACGCCCGCGTCTGCCGCTGATTGCCGTACCGACTACCGCCGGAACGGGTTCAGAAACCACTAATGTCACGGTGATTATCGACGCCGCGACCGGGCTTAAAAAAGTGCTGGCCCACGCAACCCTGATGCCGGATGTGGCGATTCTTGACGCCGCGCTGACGGAAGGTGTGCCCGCACACGTAACGGCGATGACCGGGATCGATGCGCTGACGCACGCCGTTGAAGCGTATAGCGCTCTGAACGCGACGCCGTTTACCGACAGTCTGGCGATTGGCGCGATTGCGATGATAGGTAAATCGCTGCCGAAGGCCGTTGGCTATGGTCAGGATCTGGCGGCGCGAGAAAGCATGCTACTGGCTTCCTGTATGGCCGGGATGGCGTTTTCCAGCGCGGGGCTGGGCCTGTGTCACGCGATGGCGCACCAGCCGGGTGCGACGCTGCACATTCCACATGGACAGGCTAACGCCATGCTGCTGCCCACAGTAATGGGTTTCAACCGCATGGTGTGTCGTGAGCGTTTCAGCCATATCGGACGGGCGTTAACCAACAAGAAGTCGGACGATCGCGATGCCATCAACGCCGTCAGCGAGCTGATTAGCGAAGTGGGCCAGACCAAACGACTCTCTGACGTTGGGGCAAAGCCCGAGCATTACAGCGCATGGGCTCACGCCGCGCTGGAGGATATTTGTATTCGCAGTAACCCACGCACCGCCACGCAGGCCGACATTATCGCGTTGTATGCGGCGGCACAATAAATACACATATGACAGGGAGTGAAGGTTATGGGAATTAACGAAATCATCATGTACATCATGATGTTCTTTATGCTGATTGCCGCCGTGGACAGGATCCTGTCGCAGTTCGGCGGTTCGGCACGCTTCCTCGGTAAATTCGGGAAGAGTATTGAGGGATCGGGCGGCCAGTTTGAAGAAGGTTTTATGGCGATGGGCGCACTGGGTCTGGCGATGGTCGGTATGACCGCGCTGGCACCGGTACTGGCGCATGTGCTCGGGCCGGTGATTATTCCACTGTACGAAATGTTGGGCGCGAACCCGTCGATGTTTGCCGGAACGCTGCTGGCGTGCGATATGGGCGGCTTCTTCCTGGCGAAAGAACTGGCGGGCGGCGACGTTGCGGCGTGGCTGTACTCTGGCCTGATCCTCGGGGCGATGATGGGGCCGACGCTGGTCTTCTCTATTCCGGTTGCGCTGGGGATTATTGAGCCGTCCGACCGTCGTTATCTGGCGCTGGGCGTGCTGGCTGGGATCGTCACCATTCCGATTGGCTGTATTGCGGGTGGTTTGATCGCGATGTACTCCGGTGTCGAAATCAACGGACAGCCGGTGGAGTTCACCTTCGCGCTGATCCTGATGAACATGATCCCGGTGCTGATCGTTGCCGTGCTGGTGGCGCTGGGACTGAAATTCATCCCGGAAAAAATGATCAACGGCTTCCAGATCTTCGCGAAATTCCTGGTGGCGCTGATCACCATCGGTCTGGCGGCAGCGGTGATCAAATTCCTGCTCGGCTGGGAACTGATTCCGGGTCTTGATCCTATCTTCATGGCACCGGGTGACAAGCCGGGTGAAGTGATGCGCGCCATCGAAGTTATCGGTTCTATCTCCTGCGTGCTGCTGGGTGCGTACCCAATGGTACTGCTGCTGACCCGCTGGTTTGAAAAGCCGCTGATGAGCGTCGGTAACCTGTTAAAAATCAATAACATCGCGGCTGCTGGCATGGTGGCGACGCTGGCGAACAACATCCCAATGTTCGGCATGATGAAGAATATGGATACCCGCGGCAAAGTGATCAACTGCGCTTTTGCGGTCTCCGCAGCCTTCGCTCTGGGTGACCACTTAGGTTTCGCCGCGGCCAACATGAACGCGATGATCTTCCCAATGATTGTCGGCAAGCTGATTGGCGGCGTGACGGCGATTGGTGTGGCTATGCTGTTGGTACCGAAAGACGAAGATGTTCCGGCACCAGCAGAAACCAACCCGGAGGCGCAATCGTGAATACTCGCCAGCTACTCAGCGTCGGTATCGATATCGGCACCACCACCACTCAGGTCATCTTCTCGCGCCTTGAGCTGGTCAACCGTGCGGCAGTGTCGCAGGTGCCGCGTTACGAATTCATCAAACGCGAAATTAGCTGGCAAAGCCCGGTGTTCTTTACCCCCGTTGATAAGCAGGGCGGGTTGAAAGAGGCCGAACTTAAGGCGCTGATCCTCGCCCAGTATCAGGCGGCGGGAATTGCGCCTGAGACCGTCGATTCCGGCGCGATCATCATTACCGGAGAAAGTGCCAAAACCCGCAACGCGCGACCTGCGGTGATGACGCTCTCTCAGTCGCTGGGGGACTTCGTGGTAGCCAGCGCCGGTCCGCATCTGGAATCAGTGATTGCCGGTCACGGCGCAGGGGCTCAAACCCTGTCAGAGCAGAAGTTGTGCCGCGTACTGAATATCGACATCGGTGGCGGGACGTCGAACTACGTCCTGTTCGATGCCGGAAAAGTCAGCGGTTCGGCCTGCCTGAACGTCGGCGGACGACTGCTGGAAACGGACGGTCAGGGGCGGGTGGTGCATGCGCATCAGCCAGGACAGATGATTGTTGATGACGTATTTGGCCCTGGCACCGACGCCCGAACCCTTAATGCGGCGCAGCTTGTTCAGGTGGCTCGACGGATGGCGGCGCTGATCGTTGAGGTGATTGACGGCACGCTGTCACCGCTGGCGCAGGCGCTGATGCAAACCGGTCTGTTGCCGACGGGTGTGAAGCCGGAAGTGATTACGTTGTCCGGCGGGGTGGGCGAGTGCTACCGCAACCAGCCTGCCGATCCATTCTGTTTTTCCGATATTGGGCCGCTGTTAGCGACGGCGCTGCATGAACATCCACGCCTGCGTGAGATGAACGTGCAGTTCCCGGCGCAAACCGTGCGCGCCACGGTGATTGGCGCCGGTGCGCATACGCTGTCGCTTTCGGGCAGCACCATCTGGCTGGAAGGTGTGGCGCTTCCGCTGCGCAATCTGCCGGTGGCGATTCCGGTTGATGAGGCTGATTTGGTGGCCGCCTGGCAACAAGCGCTGATGCAGCTCGATCTGGACCCGCAAACAGACGCTTACGTGCTGGCGCTACCCGGTTCGCTGCCGGTGCGCTACGCCGCGCTGTTAACGGTTATTGATGCGCTACTGGCCTTTGTCGCGCGCCATCCGAATCCGCATCCCCTGCTGGTGGTAGCCGAGCAGGATTTTGGTAAAGCCCTGGGCATGCTGTTACGCCCACAGTTACAGCAACACCCGCTGGCAGTCATCGATGAGGTGGTTGTCCGGGCGGGGGACTATATCGACATTGGTACGCCTCTTTTTGGCGGATCGGTTGTGCCGGTGACGGTGAAATCACTCGCATTTCCTTCCTGAGGGAACGACTTATGAAACTAAAGACCACATTGTTCGGCAATGTTTATCAGTTTAAGGATGTTAAAGAGGTGCTGGCAAAAGCCAACGAACTGCGTTCGGGGGATGTGCTGGCAGGGGTAGCTGCAACCAGTTCGCAAGAGCGAGTGGCGGCCAAACAGGTGCTGTCGGAAATGACGGTAGCGGATATCCGCAACAACCCGGTGATTTCCTATGAAGAGGACTGCGTGACGCGTCTGATTCAGGACGACGTCAACGAAACGGCCTATAACCGCATCAAAAACTGGAGTATCAGCGAGCTGCGCGAGTACGTGCTGAGCGATGAAACCTCCGTTGATGACATTGCGTTTACGCGCAAAGGATTAACGTCGGAAGTGGTCGCAGCGGTAGCAAAAATCTGCTCTAACGCGGACCTGATCTACGGCGGTAAGAAAATGCCGGTGATCAAAAAGGCCAACACCACCATTGGTCTGCCGGGCACCTTCAGCTGTCGTTTACAGCCGAACGACACCCGTGATGACGTGCAGAGTATTGCGGCACAAATCTACGAAGGGCTGTCCTTCGGGGCGGGCGATGCGGTGATTGGCGTTAACCCGGTAACAGATGACGTGGAAAACTTAAGCCGCGTACTTGATACCGTGTACGGCGTCATCGACAAATTCAATATCCCGACCCAGGGCTGCGTCCTGGCGCACGTTACTACCCAGATCGAAGCCATTCGTCGCGGCGCGCCGGGCGGGCTGATTTTCCAGAGTATCTGCGGCAGCGAGAAAGGCTTAAAAGAGTTTGGCGTTGAGCTGGCCATGCTGGATGAAGCGCGTGCAGTGGGCGCTGAGTTTAACCGTATCGCCGGGGAAAACTGCCTGTACTTCGAAACCGGACAAGGGTCTGCGCTTTCTGCTGGCGCTAACTTCGGCGCCGATCAGGTGACGATGGAAGCACGTAACTACGGTCTGGCGCGTCACTACGATCCGTTCCTGGTGAACACCGTTGTCGGCTTTATCGGGCCGGAGTATCTCTACAACGACCGTCAGATTATTCGCGCGGGTCTGGAAGATCACTTTATGGGCAAGCTGAGCGGCATCTCAATGGGCTGCGACTGCTGCTATACCAACCATGCTGATGCTGACCAGAACCTCAACGAAAACCTGATGATTCTGCTCGCCACCGCTGGCTGCAACTACATCATGGGCATGCCGCTCGGTGACGACATCATGCTCAACTATCAGACCACCGCCTTCCACGACACCGCGACCGTGCGCCAGTTGCTGAACCTGCGTCCGTCGCCGGAGTTTGAACGCTGGCTGGAAACCATGGGCATTATGGCAAACGGTCGCCTGACCAAACGGGCGGGCGATCCGTCACTGTTCTTCTGATGACGCGGGGATGACACACGATGGATCAAAAACAGATTGAAGAAATTGTACGCAGCGTGATGGCGTCAATGGGTGAGTCGCAGCCGCAGGCGCAAGCGCCGGCAGTACAAGCGCAATGCAGCACCACCCAGTGCGCCGCGCCGACCGGTGAAAGCTGTGCGATGGATTTAGGCTCAGCCGAGGCTAAAGCGTGGATTGGCGTTGAGAATCCGCACCGCGCAGAGGTGTTGACTGAACTGCGTCGCAGCACTGCGGCGCGTGTATGTACCGGTCGAGCCGGTCCACGTCCGCGTACCCAGGCGCTGCTGCGCTTCCTGGCCGACCACTCGCGTTCGAAAGATACGGTATTGAAAGAAGTGCCGGAAGAGTGGGTAAAAGCCCAGGGGCTGCTGGAAGTGCGCTCGGAAATCAGTGACAAAAACCTGTATCTGACGCGTCCGGATCTGGGGCGTCGTCTGAGTGCGGAAGCCATTGAAGCGCTGAAATCACAGTGTGTAATGAACCCGGATGTGCAGGTGATTATCTCTGATGGCCTGTCTACGGACGCTATCACCGCTAACTACGAAGAGATCCTGCCGCCGCTGTTGTCTGGCTTAAAACAGGCCGGATTGAAGGTCGGGACGCCGTTCTTTGTTCGCTATGGTCGCGTGAAAATCGAAGATCAGATCGGCGAACTGCTGGGCGCGAAAGCGGTGATCCTGCTGGTTGGGGAACGTCCGGGCCTGGGCCAGTCGGAAAGCCTTTCTTGCTACGCCGTCTATTCGCCGCGTGTGGCGACGACCGTTGAAGCTGACCGTACCTGTATCTCGAACATTCACCAGGGCGGTACGCCACCGGTTGAAGCGGCGGCGGTCATTGTGGATTTGGCCAAGCGCATGCTGGAGCAAAAAGCATCCGGCATCAATATGACCCGTTAAGGAGGCATCATGCCAGCATTAGATTTGATTAGACCTTCAGTCACCGCAATGCGCGTGATTGCCTCGGTAAATGACGGTTTTGCCCGTGAACTTAAATTACCGCCACATATACGTAGCCTCGGACTCATCACAGCAGATTCTGATGACGTGGCGTATATTGCCGCAGACGAAGCGACAAAACAGGCAATGGTGGAAGTGGTTTATGGCCGCTCGCTGTATGCCGGCGCGGCGCACAGTCCCTCTCCAACTTCGGGTGAAGTGCTGATTATGCTCGGTGGACCCAACCCGGCAGAAGTTCGTGCAGGTCTGGACGCGATGGTAGCCAATATTGAAAGCGGCGCGGCGTTTCAGTGGGCGAATGACGCAGAAGATACCGCCTTCCTGGCGCATGTGGTTTCGCGTACCGGTTCGTATCTCTCGGCGACCGCAGGATGCCGGCTTGGCGATCCGATGGCGTATCTGGTGGCACCGCCGCTGGAAGCGACATTTGGTATTGATGCTGCGCTGAAATCGGCTGATGTACAACTGGTGACCTACGTTCCGCCGCCGTCAGAAACCAACTATTCGGCTGCGTTTATGACCGGTAGCCAGGCCGCTTGTAAAGCTGCATGTAACGCCTTTGCCGATGCCGTTCTGGATATTGCTCGTAACCCAATCCAGCGCGCGTAAGAGAGGTTGTGATGATCAATGCACTGGGATTACTGGAAGTGGATGGCATGGTCGCTGCCGTGGATGCGGCGGATGCCATGCTGAAAGCCGCGAACGTGCGCCTGCTTAGCCACGAAGTGCTCGATCCTGGCCGGTTGACGCTGGTGGTGGAAGGCGATCTGGCGGCGTGCCGCGCAGCGCTGGATGCCGGCAGCGCCGCTGCTGCGCGTACAGGCCGTGTTATCAGCCGTAAGGAAATCGGCCGACCGGACGATGATACCCAGTGGCTGATCGGCGGTTTTAAGCGCCAGCCGAAGAAACCAGAACAGAAGCCAGAAGTGAAAACAGATGTAAAAACGCAGAAGACGCAGGACGCCCCGTTGACGCCTGAATCCTCTGATCAACTTCTGACGCTGTTGGCATCGGTCCGTCAAGGAATGACGGCAGGGGAAGTGGCTGCCCAATTTGGCTGGTCACTTGATGAAGCCAGAAAGGCGCTGGAACAGCTCTTTTCTGACGGAGCGTTGCGTAAACGCAGTAGTCGCTATCGCTTAAAAAATTAACCTGTCGGAGGGCCGGGGGCTTCGTTGAAGCTTCCGGCTTAAAAGATCATGAAAAAGAACCGTACTGCAAACCTGCACCATCTTTATCATGAAGCATTACCCGAAGACGTTAAACTTACGCCGAAAGTGGAGGTGGACAACGTTCACCAGCGGCGAACAACGGATGTGTATGAGCATGCGCTGACGATTACCGCATGGCAGCAGATCTACGACCAGTTACATCCGGGAAAATTTCATGGCGAGTTCACGGAAATCCTGCTCGATGATATTCAGGTGTTCCGTGAATACACCGGACTGGCGTTACGTCAGTCGTGTCTTGTCTGGCCGAACTCTTTCTGGTTTGGTATTCCGGCCACGCGCGGCGAACAGGGATTTATTGGCACCCAGTGTCTGGGGAGCGCTGAAATTGCCACCCGCCCTGGCGGGACAGAGTTTGAACTGAGTACGCCGGATGATTACACCATTCTGGGTGTCGTCATTTCGGAAGAGGCGATTGCCCGTCAGGCCAACTTCCTGCATAACCCGGAAAGAGTGCTGCATATGCTGCGCAACCAGTCGGCGCTGGAAGTGAAAGAACAACACAAAGCCGCGCTATGGGGCTTTGTGCAGCAGGCGCTGGCGACGTTTAGCGAAAATCCGGAAAACCTCCATCAACCTGCGGTACGCAAAGTGCTGGGCGATAACCTGCTGCTGGCGATGGGCACTATGTTGGAAGAGGCGCAGCCGATTATCACGGCTGAGAGCATCAGCCATCAGAGCTATCGTCGCCTGCTGTCGCGTGCGCGGGAATATGTGCTGGAAAATATGTCAGAACCGCTGACCGTGCTCGATCTGTGTAATCAACTGCACGTCAGCCGCCGGACGTTGCAAAACGCCTTTCACGCGATCCTTGGTATCGGTCCGAATGCCTGGTTAAAACGCATTCGCCTGAACGCCGTACGTCGCGAGCTGATAAGCCCGTGGTCGCAGAGTACGACGGTGAAAGACGCCGCCATGCAGTGGGGGTTCTGGCATTTAGGGCAGTTTGCCACTGACTACCAGCAGCTGTTTGCGGAAAAACCTTCATTGACGCTGCATCAGCGCATGCGCCAGTGGGCATGATGCGATGAATGTGCCGGATGTGACGCAAATGCGTTTTATCCGGCCTGGGGGCTGGTATTGTCTGGGGTTACACCCAGTCGCGAACCTGAATAAACGCGCTAAGGGCGGCTTCCGGGCTGTTCGCTTCCGGCTGCCAGTCATACTCCCAGCGCACCAGCGGCGGCATCGACATCAGAATCGATTCCGTACGGCCGCCGGTCTGCAGACCGAATAACGTGCCGCGATCCCACACCAGGTTAAATTCCACATAGCGTCCGCGACGGTAAAGCTGAAAATTGCGTTCACGTTCGCCCCAGCTCATTGCTTTGCGGCGCTCAACGATGGGCAGATACGCTTCGGTATAGCCTTGACCTACCGCCTGCATAAAGGCGAAGCCGTGGTCGAAATCCGGCGTATTCAAATCATCGAAAAACAGCCCGCCAATGCCGCGCTGTTCGTTGCGATGCTTGAGGAAGAAGTAGTCATCGCACCACTTCTTGTAACGGGGATAAACGTCTTCGCCGAACGGCTGGCACAGAGCTCGCGCCGTGCGGTGCCAGTGAACCGCATCCTCATCAAAGCCGTAGTATGGCGTTAAGTCAAAGCCGCCGCCAAACCACCAGACCGGGTCAGTGCCCGGTTTTTCCGCGATAAAAAATCGCACGTTGGCATGACTGGTCGGAATGTAGGGATTCTGCGGATGTACCACCAGCGAGACGCCCATGGCCTCAAAGCTGCGTCCCGCAAGCTCCGGGCGATGGGCGGTAGCCGAGGCCGGCATTGCCTCGCCGTGAACGTGGGAGAAGTTGACACCCGCTTGCTCGAAAATACCGCCGTTACGCAGCACCCGGCTGCGCCCGCCGCCGCCTGCTTCACGTTGCCAGTTATCCTCAACAAACTCGGCGCCGTCTACGGCGGATAACTGCTGGCAAATATCATCTTGCAGGCTGAGCAGGAACTGTTTTACGCGCTGTGCATCGGGCTTCATGGTTAACGTTTCTTCGAGTGTGCTTTCTGGTTATCAAACCAGTGGAAATAGCTGATGATGCCATTGGCGATAGCGGTGGCGATTTTCTGGCGAAATGCCGCCGTACCCAGCAGACGTTCTTCTTCCGGGTTGGTAATGAACGAGGTTTCGACCAGTACCGACGGAATTGATGGTGATTTTAGCACCACGAAGGCGGCTTGTTCCGTGCTGCGACTGTGAAGACGATGTACCGGTTTGATCTTCTTGAGAATATGCGAGCCTAACGTCAGGCTGTTTTTAATGGTATCCGTTTGCACCAGATCGAACAGCACCTGCTGCAGCAAATGGTCTTTATCGGTGGTCTTCTTCCCGGCCACTTCATCGGCCCGGTTTTCACGATCGGACAGATACTTCGCCATGGCGCTACTGGCACCGCGATTGGACAACGCAAAGACCGACGCACCTGCAGCGCTCGGATTGGTAAAACCATCGGCGTGGATCGACATGAACAGGTCCGCGCCATGCTTATGTGCGATCTCGACGCGATCGTAAAGCGGAATAAATGTATCGCCGGAGCGCGTCAGGCGCGCATCAATCCCCTGGTTGCGTAGAATCGAGCGCACGTTTTTGGCAATCGCCAGTACCACGTGCTTTTCCTTCGACCCATTGCGACCAATTGCGCCGGTATCAATCCCTCCGTGACCCGGATCAAGGACAACAACGCGCTTAGCGCCGGCTTTTTTCGCTTTCGGTTTGCTGTGTCCATTGCTGGTCTTAAGCGCTTCTTCTTTAGCGATGGCTTGCGACATGCCTGACAGCGTTAGGGCGGCCAGCCCGGCTTTCAACACCTGGCGGCGCGATGTGAGTGTTTTTAGTGGTTTAAAAGTGCTCATACGGCCTGAGTTGTAAAAAAAGGTTCTAAACGTTATATCGTATCGCGTTGTCCGTTGCGACGGATCGGGATAAGAATTGTTTTACTTTTCATTTCAATACGTGACAATTCCGTATTATGCCATTTTTTCCGCCGCTTCGCGTCAGATATTGGCTAAATCAGCCGTTCGCGCCATAATCGCTTTTTAACGTCCTGAAAAGGTACCCAATACCATGGAAATACGCGTTTTTCGCCAGGAAGATTTCGAAGAGGTGATCACCCTCTGGGAGCGCTGTGATTTGCTGCGTCCATGGAACGATCCTGAAATGGACATTGAGCGTAAAGTCAATCATGACGTCAGCTTGTTCCTGGTCGCTGAAGTGAATGGCGAGGTGGTCGGTACGGTGATGGGCGGATATGACGGGCATCGCGGCTCGGCCTATTACCTGGGCGTACATCCTGAGTTTCGCGGTCGCGGCATTGCCAATGCGCTGCTCAACCGGCTGGAGAAAAAGCTCATTGCCCGCGGTTGTCCGAAGATTCAAATCATGGTGCGTGACGATAATGACGTCGTACAGGGTATGTATGAACGTCTGGGTTATGAACATGCGGATGTACTCAATCTGGGCAAGCGTTTGATCGAAGATGAAGAGTACTGAGTTTCATCCGGCCGACTATGACGCTCATGGGCGTCTGCGCCTGCCTTTTCTCTTCTGGTGCGTGCTGCTGCTGCAGGCGCGCACCTGGGTTCTGTTTGTGATTGCCGGTTCTTCCCGTGAGCAGGGCAACACGTTGCTGAATCTGTTTTATCCCGATCACGACGCTTTCTGGCTGGGTTTGCTTCCCGGCGTTCCCGCGGTATTAGCATTTTTACTCAGCGGGCGACGCTTTGCGTTTCCGGTGGTATGGCGCTGGCTGCGAGGATTACTGATCCTCGCTCAACTGGTGCTACTGTGTTGGCAGCCGGTGATGTGGCTGGCAGGCGATCCGGTCAACGGCGTCGGGCTGGCGCTGCTGGTGGCGGATGTCGTTGCGCTGATCTGGCTGTTAACTAATCAACGTCT
Organism: Citrobacter sp. RHBSTW-00017; assembly: GCF_013797615.1. NCBI lineage: Bacteria > Pseudomonadati > Pseudomonadota > Gammaproteobacteria > Enterobacterales > Enterobacteriaceae > Citrobacter > Citrobacter sp. RHBSTW-00017. Next base: position 1,547,049 of record NZ_CP056899.1, read on the forward strand.
GCGCGCCTGTTTTTCCCTCGAGAAAGAATAACGGCACTTTTTGGCGAAACCGGACTCCAAGCAACGTTGATAAATAAGGAAGGAAGTGAAATGAAATCACTGCGTTTGACTTTATGCGCGATGCCGCTGCTATTGACCGGGTGTTCAACGTTGTCATCGGTGAACTGGTCTGCCGCCAATCCGTGGAACTGGTTTGGTTCTTCAACGCAGGTCACTGAGCAGGGCGTCGGAGCGTTAACTGGCGCAACCCCGCTGGATGAAAAAACCATTGCTGATGCGCTGGACGGTGATTACCGCCTGCGTAGTGGGATGAAGACCGATAACGGTAATGTGGTGCGCTTTTATGAAGCGATGAAAGATGACAAGCTGGCGATGGTTATCAATGGCAATCAGGGAACGATTAGCCGTATTGATGTAGTCGACAGCGATATTCCCTCTTCTGCGGGTGTCGAAATCGGTACACCGTTTAGCGACCTTTACACTAAAGCCTTTGGTAATTGTCAGAAGGCGACTGGCGATGACAGCGCGGGCGTTGAATGCAAAGCTGAGGGAAGTCAACATATTAGCTACGTCTTTTCCGGTGAGTGGAGCGGGCCTGAGGGCTTAATGCCGTCTGACGATACGTTGAAAGCATGGAAAGTAAGCAAAATTATCTGGCGGCGTTAATTTGCGTCTGAACAAATCGGCTTGTTAAAAAAACAGGTAGAATAGCGCCCATCAATGCCACGATGTCGTGGCATCTTTTTTTCAGGAGGAACAATGTCTCAGGTTCAGAGTGGCATTTTGCCAGAACATTGCCGTGCGGCGATTTGGATTGAAGCCAATGTTAAAGGCGACGTTGAGGCTCTGCGTGGGGCCAGCAAAACCTTCGCCGATAAGCTGGCGACCTTTGAAGCGAAGTTCCCGGATGCGCATCTGGGCGCGGTTGTTGCTTTTGGCAACAACACCTGGCGTACACTGAGCGGCGGCGTTGGCGCAGAAGAGTTAAAAGACTTTATCCCTTACGGTAAAGGTCTTGCGCCAGCCACCCAGTATGATGTGCTGATTCATATTCTCTCTTTGCGTCATGACGTGAATTTCTCCGTTGCACAGGCGGCAATGGAAGCCTTTGGCGACTGTATTGAAGTCAAAGAAGAGATCCACGGTTTCCGTTGGGTTGAAGAGCGCGATCTCAGCGGCTTTGTTGACGGAACGGAAAACCCGGCAGGCGTTGAAACGCGCCGTGAAGTCGCGGTTATTAAAGATGGCGTGGATGCTGGTGGCAGCTATGTGTTTGTGCAGCGTTGGGAACATAACCTGAAGCAGCTTAACCGCATGAGCATTCATGACCAGGAAATGATGATTGGGCGTACCAAGGAAGCCAACGAAGAGATCGACGGTGATGACCGTCCGGTTACTTCTCACCTGAGCCGCGTCGATCTCAAAGAAGATGGTAAAGGACTGAAAATTGTGCGCCAGAGCCTGCCATACGGCACCGCCAGCGGTACGCACGGCCTCTATTTCTGTGCCTATTGCGCCCGTTTGCACAACATCGAGCAGCAACTGCTGAGCATGTTTGGCGACACTGACGGCAAGCGCGATGCGATGCTGCGTTTCACTAAACCGGTGACCGGCGGCTATTATTTCGCGCCATCGCTGGATCGTTTGCTGGCCCTGTAATTTTTTGATGCCAGATGGCGCTGATGCCGCCATCTGGCACAATATAGCTCTCCCCCGAATCACCCAACGTCCGCCATGCTGATGATGCACTCGCGTTGACGCTCATCCTGAAAAATCACCTCCCACTTTCATTATTATTTATCTGCCAGTTTCTCGGTTATGACAACGGTATTAAATGGAATTATTTAGAATTAATAAACTATTAATACCAATTTATTACTTTAAAAATTCTGAATATATTTGAATTAAATCATAATTTAAATGTGATGAAGATCAGGTTTTTTAATGCAATTTATGAAAACAAAATAAATAATAAGTGTAATTAATTTAGATATAAATTGATTTAATGTCTTCATTTGTTGACAATTAAAATGACTGTCTTGTAATCTGAAAATGACCGAAAAATAACGGAATTTATATTTAACCATTTTGCAACAAAGGGTCATTGGAGGTTTTATGTCTACAAAATTATGGGGTGGGCGTTTTGATATGCCTACAAATAAACTGGTCGAATCTTATAATGCGACAATTATGCTGGAACAACGTCTCTGCCCTTTTGATATTCAGGGGAGTATTGCTCACGCCACTATGTTGGGCCGTCAGGGGATTATCACGCAGGATGAAGCGAATGCGATTATTGGCGGGTTAAGGCAAGTTAATAAAGAGATTGAGGACGGGCAATTCGTTTTTGATACCGTTGATGAAGATATTCATATGGCGATAGAAAGACGTATGACAGAAATAATTGGTCCTGTTGGCGGGAAGCTACATACCGGCCGCAGTCGTAATGACCAGACGACTGTCGATTCGAAAATGCACATGAGATCGACTATTCGTGAAATTCAGCAGGATATCGTTCATCTACAAAAAGTTATTATCAGCAAGGCTGAAAATAACATTAATGCGATCATGCCTGGCTATACTCATTTACAGACCGGTCAGCCTATACTTCTGTCGCACTGGATAATGGCATATTATTGGATGTTACGCCGTGACTGGACTCGTTTTGCAGACCTTTATCAACGCATGGGGGAATGCCCTTTAGGTTCAGCAGCCCTTGCCGGTACTACTTTCCCCATTGATCGTGATTTCACGGCTAAAGAGCTTGGCTTTGACAAGCCGACTGAAAACAGTATTGATTCTGTCAGCGATCGTGACCATATGGTTGAATTCACTGCTGCCGCTGCTATGTGCTTTATGCATCTTACCCGTTTGTCAGAAGAACTGGTTTTATTCTCAAGTCAGGATTTTAAGTTTATTGAGCTTTCAGATGATTTCTGTACCGGTTCCAGCATCATGCCACAGAAGAAAAACCCCGACGTGGCTGAAAAAATGCGCGGCAAAGGGGGGCGTATGTACGGAAATCTAATGGCGATGTTGACCATTATGAAAGGTATCCCTCTGGCCTATAATACTGATATGAGTGAGGATAAAGAGCAGGTCTATGACTCTATGGATACCTTACAGACCAGTCTGAAAATTATGGCGCCGATGCTCGAAAAAATGGTTATTCTTTCAGATAATACTCGCAGCGCAGCGGCAAGAGGATTTTCAAACGCAACCGATATGGCTGACTACCTGGTTCGTAAAGGCATTCCTTTTAGAGAAGCTCACCATATTGTTGGCAGTGCTGTTAATTACTGTATAAAACATAGAAAAATGTTGGAAGAGCTTACTCTGGATGAATTCCACACATTTGATGATAAAATCGAAAATGATATTTATGAGAGTATATCTCTCGAAGCATGTATTAAATCAAGAATGTCTTATGGTGGCACAGGGACTGATGCTGTTAAAAAACAGATCGAAATTGCTAAATCATATTTAAACTAATCCCGGGTAATGGTGCCAACTTACTGATTTAGTGTATGATGGTGTTTTTGAGGTGCTCCAGTGGCTTCTGTTTCTATCAGCTGTCCCTCCTGTTCAGCTACTGAAGGCGTGGTGCGTAACGGTAAAAGCACTGCCGGACATCAGCGCTATCTCTGCTCTCACTGCCGTAAAACATGGCAGCTACAGTTCACTTACACCGCCTCTCAGCCCGGTACACACCAGAAAATTATTGATATGGCCATGAATGGCGTCGGATGTCGCGCCAGTGCACGCATTATGGGCGTTGGCCTCAACACGATTTTACGACACTTAAAAAACTCAGGCCGCAGTCGGTAAACTCACGCATACAACCGGGCAGTGACGTCATTGTTTGCGCGGAAATGGACGAACAGTGGGGTTACGTCGGCGCTAAATCACGCCAGCGCTGGTTGTTTTACGCGTATGACAGGATACGGAGGACGGTTGTGGCGCACGTATTCGGTGAACGCACGTTGGCCACGCTGGAGCGTCTTCTTGGCCTGCTGTCGGCCTTTGAGGTCGTGGTATGGATGACGGATGGCTGGCCGCTTTATGAATCACGCCTGAAGGGAGAACTGCACGTTATCAGCAAGCGATATACGCAGCGCATTGAGCGGCATAACCTGAATCTGAGGCAGCATCTGGCAAGGCTGGGCAGGAAGTCACTGTCGTTCTCAAAATCGGTGGAGCTGCATGACAAAGTCATCGGGCATTATCTGAACATAAAACACTATCAGTAAGTTGGAGTCATTACCTAATCCCGAGCATAGTAATTAATATCTCCCGGATGCAATATCCGGGAGACGCTTTGAGGTGAAAAATGGATGCTTTATTTTTTATACAATTATTTATTGTACTCGCCTGTATTGGTATAGGCGGGCGTTATGGCGGAATGGGGCTGGGTGCTGGTGGAGGACTTGGTGTTGCAATATTAGTTCTGGGTTTTGGACTTAAACCCTCCGCACCATCTATTACTGCAATGCTAATTATTATTTGTGTGATTGGCGCTGTCAGCGTATTACAGGCCGCTGGTGGGCTTGATTATCTTGTGCGCGTGGCTGAAAAATTACTCCGTAAAAAACCACAGGCAATTACTTTTGTTGCCCCCATATTAACTTCCATATTTACGCTATTCTGTGGGACTACTTACGTTGCTTTCTCTTTGTATCCGGTTGTCGCTGAAGTTGCTGCTGAAGCAAAGGTCCGTCCGGAGCGAGCGTTGTCCGCAACGGTTATTGCGGCAAGTGTCGCGGTTGCTGCCAGTCCGATGAGTGCGGCAACCGCGGGGATGCTGGCTATTCTGCATGAATATGCCGGGATTAGCCTTGGACAAATACTGACGATTGCTCTCCCATCATTCTTTATGGCAGCTATTGTTACCAGCTTTTCAGTTTATAAACGCGGAAAAGAGCTGGAGGATGATCCGGAATTCCAGAGGAGAGTTGCTGCTGGCGAATATGAGTTCATGCATACTGAGCAGAAAAAAGAATTTGTTGCTTCAGCTGGCGCTAAAAAAGGTGTCGTTATCTTTGCGATTGGTGTGGTACTGGTACTTATTTTAGGTTCTTTTACTGAGTTACTCCCTTCCTGGGATGGAAAAAGACTGTCAACCCCAATGGTTATTCAGATGGTCATGTTGACAGCCGCGTTGTTTATTATGATTGTCAGTAAAGTACCAAGTAGTACCTTGAATAGCGGCTCAGTCTTCCGTGCAGGTTTGATGGGAGTGGTAGCAATACTCGGTGTTTCATGGATGACGGCGACGTTTTTTGATGCCTATCAGCCAGAACTGATTAAGGTTTTTGGTGACATTGTCAATGATGCACCAATGCTATTTGGTGTGGTTGTATTCTTGTTCTCGCTGGTCATTATGAGCCCGGCGGCGACGGTAGCTGCCATCATGCCACTCGGTGTTACTTTAGGTATTCCAGCCCCGTTTCTTATCGCTATTTTTGCTTGTACCTGTGGTGACTTTATTATACCTGGAGCAAATCAAATCGGCTGTGTTGCATTTGATCGAACAGGTACCACAAAGATTGGACGTTTTGTTGTCAACCATAGCTATATTCGTCCGGGCTTTGTGATGGTTATCTCTCAGGTAATTTTTGCTTATCTCATTGCTCAGGTTGTTCTGTAAAGTACATTCTATGGAAAATTGCAGTGGCGCTATTCAGAAGTGAGTAACAGGCATCCTCTCTGAATTCATTCGGGGGGGATGCCATGAGGAAAAGGTTTACCACAATTAAATTGCTCTCTCACTACATCAGCATTTTGGAAAAAAGGAAGCAAAAAAGAGTTGATGCTACAACGGTGACAAGACCAGGTAGCATGTAGCTGTGATTAACCACATACTTGCCAATTCGAGTTGTCCCGGTACGATCAAACGCCACACAGCCAATCTGTGCCCCCCCTGGAATAATGAATGATCCACAAGTCAGCGGGAGCAGGGCGACCAGGGTTTCTGCCGGATATCCCATTAACACGCCAGCGGGGAGTAGCGCTACAGCAGTCGCTGCGGGGCTATAAATTACGGCTGAAAGACCAAAAACAATAATGCCGAACAAGACTGGATTCTGGAAACCGTGGAAAGCCGTGTTAAATAATTCGTGCCATGCCTCAAAAAAGGAGTTCATCATCCATGACAGACCAAATATGGCGACAACACCTACAAGACCTGCTTTAAAGACAGAACCTGAATCGAGTTTTGACGGAGAAATTCGACATACCATCATAATAATACATGCTGTTGTCAGCATAACTATTTGCAGCGTGGTAGGGATACTCATACGCTCCATTCCGGTACCGTTATTCCACTCAGGACGTAATTCAGGAATTGAACCCATAAGTACGACCAGAATGATACCGGTAAGGAAAATCAGCAATCCTCTCTTCGCCTCTTTTGTCACTATATTGGCTGTTCGCTCTTCAGCTTTTACTGATTCAAACTCACCTTCAGCAACCCTGCGTTGGAATTCCGGATCATTTTTAAGCTCATGACCTCTTTTAAAGACGAACAGGCAGCCGACAACGCAGCCAAGGAACGTTCCGGGAACGGTGACTAACAAGATATCTAAAGCAGAGACATGTAATCCAGCAAGGACAGCAATTGTCCCTGTAACGACCGCACTGACCGGGCTGGCAATAAGCCCAAAATTGGCAGCGATTACTGACATCGACATGGCTCTCTCTGGCCGTACCCTGGCATCTGCTGCAATTTCAGCAATGACTGGATAAACCGAAAAGGCAACATATCCTGTTCCGCAGATAGCAGTAAAAAGGTAAGCGACTGCGGGGCCGAGGAAAGTGATAGCGCCCGGCCACTTTCTGAGGATCCGTTCTGCCATCGTAACGAATAAATCAAGCCCGCCAGCCGCCTGGAGGATTGTGATGCAAGTGATAACCGCAAGGATAATAGAAATAACAGTGAAAGGAGGTGAGTCGGGAGGGAGTCCAAAACCAAAAGTCAGGATAGCGAGTCCTAACCCGCCAGCAGCCCCCAGGCCAATCCCACCAAAACGCCCACCTATACCGATACATATAAGTACTATCGCAAACTGAGTTACGAATAACACCATAATTAATTCCTTTTTATTAACAAATGGCTTGGTATAATTTGAATAATAGGGGCTATAATCTTACCATAACAGTATATTAAGCAATCTAACTTATTAGATTATTTATACTCATCAGTTTTGCAGCACTTTAATCCGAGAGTGTTTATGGATAACAAAAACGAACTGTTTGAAAGTATTAAAAATTATCTGCTTGATGATGCTAACCGCAATGCTGATGGTCGCATTGAAACTGAAACTGAGCTTGCCGTTCGTTTTAATACATCAAGATATAAAGTTCGTCAGGCGCTCAGCACACTGGTACAGATGGGAATGTTGGAACGATCTCCTCGTCGTGGCAGCGTCTTGAAGAATTTGGAACAGCACAACATCAATCACCAGTTGTTAATGCAGTTTGATTTGTCTGGGTTTGATATCACGGAATTTACAGAGGCAAGGATCCTGATTGAGTGCGCGATTATCCCTCTGGCAACGCGTAGAATTTTTCCGGCGATGCTCTCCAAACTTGAAAATGAGCTAAGGCTTATTGAAGAGAATGCGGATAACCCCCAGGAGGCCGATCGTCACGATAGAGATTTTCATTTGCTCTTGCTACAGGCGAGTGGCAACCGGGTGCTGCAGGTTTTCTCTGATGTCCTCATTACTTATTTTGAGAAAACAAGGGAGTCGTTACCTGCGAACGATCGTCAGTATTTTCTTGATACGGCGGCAAAACAGAGGGAAATACTGCTTCATATTAAAAAAGGGGATGCGCAGATGGCATCGGAGTTGATGAGAGCACATTTGCTGGAAAAACGGCTGTAAGTCTTCTGTTAACCTGGTCAGAGCATGTTTACTATTGGGTCCCCGCAATGCCGGGGACTTTTTTTACCTGAGATTAACCTGATTTAGTGAGCTATTCCTCAGCACTTATTTGTTATTGCTGTATCTTCTGCGTGAATGAAGCGAATGCTTCATATTCAAAAGGAGAATATTGAAATGGGAAAACTCACGGGCAAAACAGCATTGATTACGGGCGCATCTCAGGGTATTGGCGAAGGGATCGCCAGAACATTTGCCCGCCATGGCGCGAACCTAATCCTGCTGGATATCTCCGATGAGATTGAAAAACTGGCGGATGAGTTGGCTGGGCGCGGGCACCGTTGCACCGCCGTACACGCTGACGTCAGAGATTTTGCGTCGGTCACGGAAGCGGTAAAACGCGCGAAGAAGATTGAAGGCAAAATCGATATTCTGGTCAACAATGCGGGCGTATGTCGCCTCGGCAACTTCCTTGATATGAGCGATGAAGATCGCGATTTCCACATTGATATCAACATTAAAGGTGTCTGGAACGTGACGAAAGCCGTTCTGCCGGAGATGATTGCGCGCAAAGACGGGCGCATCGTGATGATGTCATCTGTGACCGGCGATATGGTTGCCGATCCGGGCGAAACGGCCTACGCGTTGTCGAAAGCCGCAATCATCGGTTTGACCAAATCTCTGGCGGTGGAATACGCGCAGTCCGGCATTCGCGTTAATGCTATTTGCCCGGGCTACGTTCGTACGCCGATGGCGGAAAATATCGCTCGTCAGTCTAATCCGGAGGATCCTGAATCCGTATTAGTCGAAATGGCAAAAGCGATCCCGATGCGCCGCTTGGCCTGCCCACTTGAGGTTGGTGAACTGGCGGCATTCCTGGCGTCGGATGAGTCCAGTTACTTAACTGGCACGCAAAACGTGATTGATGGTGGCAGCACCCTGCCGGAAAGCGTTAGCGTCGGCGTCTGATTGATGCCGGTCTCCTCCCCGTGCGCTGGGGAGGAGGTACCCTTATTCTCTTTTCAACTTTCAAATCATCAAACGGTATATAAAACCGTTACTCCTTTAGCACTGGTTATAAATATGATGACCATAAGAAAGTCATTAAATTTATAAGGGTGCGCAATGGCCGTTAACTTACTGAAAAAAAGAACCCTGACGCTGGCAGCAATGCTGTTGCTGGTGGGTCAGGCGCAGGCAACGGAGCTGCTGAACAGTTCATACGATGTCTCTCGCGAGCTGTTTGCCGCCCTTAACCCGCCGTTTGAACAGCAATGGGCGAAGGATAACGGCGGTGACAAACTGACGATTAAACAATCTCATGCCGGGTCATCAAAACAGGCGCTGGCGATTCTGCAGGGGCTGAAAGCCGATGTGGTGACCTATAACCAGGTGACCGATGTGCAGATCCTGCATGACAAAGGCAAGCTGATCCCGGCCGACTGGCAAAGTCGTCTGCCGAATAACAGTTCGCCATTCTATTCCACCATGGCGTTTTTGGTGCGTAAGGGTAACCCGAAAAATATCCACGAATGGAACGACCTGGTTCGCCCGGACGTGAAACTGATTTTCCCGAATCCGAAAACCTCCGGTAACGCGCGTTATACCTATCTGGCTGCGTGGGGCGCGGCAGATAAAGCGGATGGTGGGGATAAAGCCAAAACTGAACAGTTCATGACCCAGTTTCTGAAAAACGTGGAAGTGTTTGATACCGGCGGTCGCGGGGCAACCACCACATTCGTGGAACGCGGCCTGGGCGATGTGCTGATCACCTTTGAATCAGAAGTGAACAACATCCGTAAACAGTATGAAGACCAGGGCTTCGAAGTGGTGGTGCCGAAGGTCAACATTCTGGCGGAGTTCCCGGTGGCCTGGGTAGATAAAAATGTGCAGGCTAACGGTACTGAAAAAGCGGCAAAAGCTTACCTGAACTGGCTGTATAGCCCGCAGGCGCAAACCATCATTACCGATTTCTACTACCGCGTGAATAACCCGCAGGTGATGGACAAACTGCAGGATAAATTCCCGCAGACCGAACTTTTCCGCGTGGAAGACAGGTTTGGCTCGTGGCCTGAGGTAATGAAAACGCACTTTGTCAGCGGCGGTGAGTTGGACAAACTGTTGGCGGCGGGGCGTAAGTAAATGTTTGCTGTTTCTTCCCGACGCGTACTGCCCGGCTTCACCTTGAGCCTGGGCACCAGCTTACTGTTTGTCTGCCTGATTTTGCTGCTGCCGCTTAGCGCGCTGGTGATGCAATTGGCGCAAATGAGCTGGGCGCAATACTGGGATGTGATTACCAACCCGCAGGTGGTGGCGGCTTATAAAGTGACGCTGCTGTCGGCGTTTGTGGCGTCGATTTTTAACGGCGTGTTTGGTTTGCTGATGGCGTGGATCTTAACCCGCTATCGCTTTCCGGGCCGTACGCTGCTGGATGCGCTGATGGATCTGCCGTTTGCGCTGCCTACGGCGGTAGCAGGTCTGACGCTGGCATCGCTTTTTTCGGTCAATGGTTTCTACGGCGAGTGGCTGGCGAAGCTGGATATTAAAGTGACTTACACCTGGCTTGGCATTGCGGTGGCGATGGCTTTTACCAGCATTCCATTCGTGGTGCGTACCGTGCAGCCGGTGCTGGAAGAGTTAGGTCCGGAGTATGAAGAAGCGGCGGAAACGCTCGGCGCTACGCGCTGGCAGAGCTTTCGTAAAGTGGTACTGCCGGAGCTGTCTCCCGCGCTAGTCGCGGGCGTTGCGCTCTCGTTTACCCGCAGCCTCGGTGAGTTTGGCGCGGTTATCTTTATCGCCGGAAACATCGCATGGAAAACGGAAGTGACCTCGCTGATGATTTTTGTTCGTTTGCAGGAGTTTGACTACCCGGCCGCCAGCGCGATTGCATCTGTGATCCTCGGGGCTTCGTTGCTGCTGCTGTTTTCAATTAACACCCTGCAAAGTCGCTTTGGTCGACGCGTGGTAGGTCACTGATGGCAGACATTACCCAATTGAAACGTTATGGCGCACCCCGCATCAACTGGGGGAAATGGTTTCTGATCGGCACGGGCATGCTGGTATCCGCCTTTATTTTGCTGGTGCCGATGGTTTACATCTTCGTGCAGGCGTTCAGCAAGGGGTTGATGCCGGTATTACACAACCTGGCTGATCCGGACATGCTGCACGCCATCTGGCTGACGGTGCTGATTGCGCTGATTGCGGTGCCGGTGAACCTGGTGTTTGGCGTGTTACTGGCCTGGCTGGTGACCCGCTTTAACTTCCCTGGACGCCAGTTGTTGCTCACGTTACTGGATATTCCGTTTGCCGTTTCACCAGTGGTCGCTGGCCTGGTCTATCTGCTGTTTTACGGCTCTAACGGCCCGCTTGGCGGATGGCTGGATGAACACAACCTGCAAATTATGTTTGCCTGGCCGGGAATGGTGCTGGTGACGGTGTTCGTGACCTGTCCGTTTGTGGTGCGCGAACTGGTGCCGGTGATGTTAAGCCAGGGCAGCCATGAAGATGAGGCGGCGGTTCTGCTTGGCGCATCCGGCTGGCAAATGTTCCGTCGCGTTACGCTGCCGAATATCCGTTGGGCATTGCTGTACGGTGTAGTGCTGACCAACGCCCGTGCGATTGGCGAGTTCGGCGCGGTATCGGTGGTTTCTGGCTCGATTCGCGGTGAAACCTTGTCTTTGCCGTTACAGATTGAATTACTGGAGCAGGACTACAACACAGTCGGCTCCTTTACCGCCGCGGCGCTATTAACGCTGATGGCGATTATTACCCTGTTTTTGAAGAGCATGTTGCAATGGCGCCTGGAAAACCAGGAGAAACGCGCGCAGCAGGAGGAAAATCATGAGCATTGAGATTGCCAATATTAAGAAGTCTTTTGGTCGCACACAGGTGCTGAACGATATCTCGCTGGATATTCCTTCAGGTCAGATGGTCGCCCTGTTGGGGCCTTCTGGATCGGGCAAAACCACGCTGCTACGCATCATCGCCGGGCTGGAGCATCAGTCCAGCGGGCATATCCGTTTCCATGGCACTGACGTCAGCCGTTTGCACGCCCGCGACCGTAAGGTGGGGTTCGTGTTTCAGCACTATGCGCTGTTTCGTCATATGACCGTTTTCGACAATATCGCTTTTGGTCTGACTGTTCTGCCACGGCGGGAGCGCCCGAATGCGGCGACGATCAAAGCAAAGGTGATCAAACTGCTGGAGATGGTTCAACTGGCTCATCTGGCGGACCGTTTCCCGGCACAGCTTTCCGGTGGGCAAAAGCAGCGCGTGGCGTTGGCGCGTGCGCTGGCGGTAGAGCCGCAGATCTTGTTGCTCGACGAGCCGTTTGGCGCGCTCGATGCTCAGGTGCGTAAAGAACTGCGTCGCTGGCTGCGTCAGTTGCATGAAGAGCTGAAGTTCACCAGCGTGTTTGTTACCCACGATCAGGAAGAAGCGACGGAAGTCGCAGACCGCGTGGTGGTGATGAGCCAGGGTCATATCGAGCAGGCCGATGCGCCCGATCAGGTATGGCGCGAACCGGCTACCCGTTTTGTCCTGGAATTTATGGGTGAAGTTAACCGCCTGCAAGGGACGATTCGCGGTGGACAATTCCACGTGGGCGCACATCGCTGGCCGTTGGGCTATACACCGGGCTATCAGGGTCCGGTGGATCTGTTCTTGCGTCCGTGGGAAGTGGACGTCAGCCGTCGTACCAGTCTGGATTCGCCGTTGCCGGTACAGGTGCTGGAAGCCAGCCCGAAAGGACACTACACCCAATTAGTTGTGCAACCCTTGGGGTGGTATAACGAACCGCTGACGGTGATTATGCAGGGCGATGATTCCCCGAACCGCGGCGAACGTCTGTTTGTTGGGCTGCAAAATGCGCGTTTGTATAATGGCGACCAGCGTATTGAAACGCGTGAAGAGGAACTTGCCCTGGCGCAAAGTGCCTGATAGGTTAATTCGTATAGTTATCATCCGGTGGCGCTGCGCTTACCGGGCTTAACGGGTGGTGCATGACCTGTAAGCCGGGTAAGCGCAGCGCCACCCGGCATTTTATTGAGCTGAAAACGTGAACACATTAGAACAAACAATTGGCAATACGCCTCTGGTGAAATTACAACGTCTGACGGCGGATAACGGCAGTGAAATTTGGGTCAAGCTGGAAGGCAATAATCCCGCAGGTTCGGTGAAAGACCGCGCGGCGTTGTCGATGATCGTTGAAGCGGAAAAGCGCGGGGAAATTCAGCCTGGCGACGTGCTGATTGAGGCCACCAGCGGTAATACGGGTATTGCGCTGGCGATGATTGCCGCGCTGAAAGGCTACCGCATGAAGCTCCTGATGCCAGACAACATGAGCCAGGAGCGACGTGCGGCGATGCGTGCTTACGGGGCTGAACTGGTTCTGGTGACCAAAGAGCAGGGGATGGAAGGGGCGCGTGATTTAGCCCTTGAGATGGCGCAGCGCGGAGAAGGTAAACTTCTCGATCAGTTTAATAATCCTGATAACCCGTATGCGCACTACACGACTACCGGACCCGAAATCTGGCAGCAGACGTCAGGCCGTATTACCCATTTCGTCTCCAGCATGGGGACGACAGGCACCATTACCGGCGTATCGCGTTTTCTGCGTGAACAGGACAAACCCGTCACCATCGTTGGCCTGCAGCCGGAAGAAGGCAGTAGTATTCCGGGCATTCGTCGCTGGCCAGCGGAATATATGCCGGGCATTTTCAACGCCTCGCTGGTGGATGAGGTGCTGGATATTCATCAGAACGATGCGGAAAACACCATGCGTGAACTTGCCGTTCGCGAAGGGATTTTTTGCGGAGTGAGTTCTGGCGGCGCGGTTGCGGGCGCGTTACGCGTGGCGCGCGCGACACCGGGGGCGGTGGTGGTGGCGATCATCTGCGATCGCGGCGATCGCTACCTTTCCACCGGGGTCTTTGGCGAAGAGCATTTCAGCCAGGGATTAGGTATTTAATTTGTCGGCCTGATAAGCGTAGCGCTAGCAGGCAACCGTACGGCAGGATCGCCGGATGACGACGCAAAGCGTCTTCTCCGGCCCGCACTGTTCAATCGTTACGTTTTTCTACCAACTTATCAAGGAATTGCCACAGCGTCTCATTCATCTGCTGGTAATCCCAGGTGCGCATCTCTTCAACAGCGCGAATAAAGCGCTTCCCTTTCGCTTCGGCGAGTTCTTGCTCAGAGTGCTGAATTAATCCTTCGACCGCTTCGGCGGTAAACTCCATATGGCACTGAAAACCATAGACGAAATTACCGTATTGTACGATTTGTCGCGGACATCCCTCGCTTGTGGCAAGAATTGTCGCCTGGTCGGTCAATCCCGGCATGTCATTGTGCCAGTGACCCACGTTGAGCGGTGAGCCGAAATGGCTGAACAACGGATGCTGTTGGCCTGCCTCGGTCAGGGCGATCGGATAGTGACCAATCTCTTTTTCCGGGCTTTGGCACACCTTCGCGCCCAGTGCTTCGCCGATTAACTGCGACCCCAAACAGATCCCCACCACGATTTTTCGTGCCGCAATCGCCTGATTTATCAGATGCTGCTCTGCCTGAGAGTCAAAGTATGGGCACTCTGCGAGCGTGGTGCGGGGTGACTGCGGCCCACCAAATACCACCAGCATATCGAAGCCATCGGCATTAGCGGGAACAGTTTCTCCGGCGTAAACGCGCGACCAACTGATGGTATAGCCGCGTGATTCGGCCCACGGCAGGTACGCGCCAGCAGATTCGAAAGACTCATGAATAACAAAATGAACTCGCACTTTTCCTCTCCTGTTAGCGCTTTAGCGCCTGATGGATATCAGTCGCCAGCTTATCAATGTCGCTGTCTGCTAATGTTGACAGCGTAATGCGCAGGCCATGCGCAGGCGTATTGACGCCAAACACTTCGCCTTCACGTACCAGCCAGCCGGACTTTGCCAGCGCAAAAGCGATCGCCTGGCTGTTATCTTCTAGCGGCAGCCACAGATTAAGACCGTCGCAGTCGGGCAGCGTAATGCCATGAAGCCGCAGAGCCGCTGTCAGCTTTTGCTGCTGGGCGGCGTAAAACTGCTGAGTTTGCGCCAGCGTGTGTTGATAAGTCTTGTCACTCAGACAGGCGCAGGCCAGATCCTGCAGCAGATGGCTGACCCACTGACTGCCGGCGTTGAGCCGTAAACGCAGTTTCGCGGAAGTGAGTGGATCGCTGGCGACGATGGCCAGGCGTAAATCCGGGCCTAAAGTTTTCGACATTGAGCGGACAATCGCCCAGTGCGTGGTTTCCTTCGCAATCACCGGATACCAACGGCATGCGGACAGCAGCGCAAAGTGGTCGTCGACGATCACCAGCGTCTGCGGATAGCGGGCCAGGATTTCCTGCAATTGCGCCGCGCGGGATGCACTCAGACTGCATCCTGTCGGATTATGGGCGCGCGGCGTCAGAATCACCGCCCGCGCACCTTTCTGTAGCGCGATTTCCAGCATGTCTGGCTGCATGCCTTCGCTGTCAACGTTGACCGGACTGGCGGAGAATCCGGCATAACGCAGCATGTTGATGCTGCTCAAAAAGCATGGATCTTCTACCACAACGCTGTCGCCAGGCAGTAAATGGGCGCACAGTAGGCGCTCAATGGCATCAATGGCGCCGCTGGTGATATCAATTTCTCCCGTGGCTGGCATCGCATCTTGCATCCATTGCGCGGCCCACGCCTCAAGGCCGGGTGATACAGCGGCATCACCGTACAAACGAGGATTCTTATTTATTTGCGCGAAATAACGGCTGAGATCGGGAAGACGCGCGGGGGCTGGATTACCGCCGGAAAGATCGATAAGCGCGGTATCCGGATTGCCGCCTTCCAGCGCAACGGGGGCTGAAATCCCCTTGATTACCGTGCCGTTACGTCCCTGGCTTTGTGCCAGCCCGGAGGTGACCAGGCGTTTATAAGCCGCCGCGACAGTATTACGGTTAACGTTCAATGCTGTTGCCAGTTCACGCACCGGCGGCAACGTTTCTCCTGCTGCCAACGTGCCTGTAGCGACATGTTGACGAATACTGTCAAAAATTTCGTTAGCGGTTTTTCCGTCGATCATTATTGACCTATGACAAAATGAATTTTAGCATATGACGATAATAGTGAGGCGTAAGCCCGCTGTCCAGCGAGAGGAGAAATTTATGGAGCAGGGGAGTGATATTCAGTCAGTGCTCTTCGGCGACAAGCATCGGGCGTTACAGACCGATATCGTCGCCGTCCAGTCACAGGTGGTTTATGGCAGCGTAGGCAACAGCATTGCCGTTCCGGCCATTAAAGCGCAGGGATTACGCGTGACGGCAGTGCCTACGGTGCTGTTCAGTAATACCCCGCATTATGAAACATTTTACGGCGGCGTTATTCCGGCCGACTGGTTTAGCGGGTATCTCCGCGCCTTGAATGAGCGTGATGCTTTACGCGAGCTGAAGGCGGTGACTACAGGCTATATGGGCAGTGCAGAGCAAATCGCTCTGTTAGCACAGTGGCTGGAAACGGTACGGGCTACGCATCCGACAGTGTGCATTTTGGTCGACCCGGTGATTGGCGATACGGACAGCGGTATGTATGTAAAAGCTGAAATTCCGCAGGCCTACCGTCAGCACCTGCTACCGCTGGCTCAGGGACTGACGCCAAACGTGTTTGAACTGCAAATGCTGAGCGGAAAGCCGTGTCGTACGCTTGATGAAGCCATCACGGCGGCGCAATCGCTGCTTACCGAAACGCTGAAATGGGTGGTGATCACCAGCGCGCCGGGGGATAGCGAAGATATTATTAACGTGGCGGTAGTGACGGCTGAAACGGTTGAGGTGTTCGCTCATCCACGGGTTAAAACGGACCTGAAGGGAACTGGCGATCTGTTTTGTGCTGAGCTGGTGAGCGGTATTGTGCTGGGTAAAGCGCTGACAACCGCGACGCACGATGCAGCACAGCGCGTACTGGAAGTGATGAAATGGACCAATCTGTGCGGTTGTGATGAGTTAATTCTGCCACCGGCAGGGGAGGCGCGATGAAGAGTTACCGGCTGGTGGTTCGCCAGAATGGGCGTATGGTTGGACATTTTGACACCAGCGGGGCAACGGCGCTGGAAGATATCTGTGTGGCGCGGGCCATGTTTGGCATCGCGGGTGGCTACAATTGTGAACTGTTAGTGGCGGATTCGGAGCGACGGATGCTGGAAAGCGGGCCGGAAGGGATGAAAATCCTGATGCGCGAGGCGTGTTACCGACCGGTCACCTCACAAATTTAGCGTTATCCGGCAGATTTTGAGGTCTGCCAGATAAAAAAATGGCGCCATCAGGCGCCATTCTTCTCTGCAGCAAGAATTACTTCTTGATGCGGATAACCGGAGTTTCACCCACTGTCACGCTACCGGACAGTTTGATCAGCTCTTTGATTTCGTCCATGTTGGAGATAACAACCGGAGTCAGGGTAGACTTGGCTTTTTCTTCCAGCAGCGGCAGATCGAATTCAATAACCGGGTCGCCCACTTTAACGCGCTGACCTTCTTCAGCGATGCGCTTAAAGCCTTCGCCTTTCAGTTCAACGGTATCAATACCGAAGTGAACAAACAGCTCAATGCCGCTGTCGGATTCGATAGAGAAAGCGTGGTTGGTTTCAAAGATTTTGCCGATGGTGCCATCAACAGGGGCGACCATTTTGTTACCGGTTGGTTTGATAGCGATGCCATCACCAACGATTTTTTCAGCAAAAACTACATCCGGCACGTCTTCGATGTTGACGATCTCGCCAGAGAGCGGAGCAACAATCTCAATAGTTCCGGTGTCTTTCTTATCATCAGAAACCAGAGATTTCAGTTTATCGAACAAACCCATGATCTTCTCCTAAGCAGTAAATTGGGCCGCATCTCGTGGATTAGCAGATTGTTTTTTCTTCAATGAACTTGTTAACCAGCGTCATTAACTCGTCCGTTGTCGGTTGAGCAAGAGCCTGCTCTGCTAACACCTTCGCATCTTCGAAGTTCGTGTTACGGATAATCTTCTTAATGCGCGGGATAGAAATGGCGCTCATAGAGAATTCGTCCAGACCCATCCCCAGCAACAGAAGTGTAGCACGTTCGTCGCCTGCAAGCTCACCACACATGCCAGTCCATTTGCCTTCCGCATGAGAAGCATCAATAACTTGCTTGATCAGCGTCAGCACAGATGGCGACATCGGTTGGTAAAGGTGTGAAATCATATCATTACCACGGTCAACTGCCAGGGTGTACTGCGTTAAATCATTGGTGCCGATACTAAAGAAATCAACTTCTTTGGCTAAATGACGCGCAATTGTTGCCGCTGCCGGTGTTTCCACCATCACGCCAATCTCAATGCTTTCGTCAAATGCTTTACCTTCGTCGCGCAGTTCCTGTTTGTAGATTTCGATCTCTTTGCGTAGTGCGCGCACTTCTTCAACAGAGATGATCATTGGGAACATGATGCGCAGTTTGCCGAAAGCAGAGGCGCGCAGGATTGCGCGAACCTGATCCCGCAGGATCTCTTTACGATCCATGGCGATACGTACGGCACGCCAGCCCAGGAACGGGTTCTCTTCTTTCGGGAAGTTCATGTACGGCAGCTCTTTATCGCCGCCGATGTCCATGGTACGGACGATGACCGCCTGAGAGCCACAGGCTTCAGCAACGGCTTTATACGCAGCAAACTGTTCTTCTTCAGTCGGCAGCGATTCACGGTCCATGAACAGGAATTCGGTGCGGTACAGACCAACACCTTCGGCGCCATTACGCTCAGCGCCTTCAACGTCACGAACGGTACCGATGTTGGCGCAAACTTCTACCTGATGTCCGTCCAGCGTGATAGCCGGGAGATCTTTCAGCTTAGCAAGTTCCGCTTTCTCGGTAGCAACCTGCTCCTGAACGGCGCGCAGTTGCTCAATAACTTCGTTGGTCGGATTGACGTAAACCTGGTTGTTTACGGCATCCAGAATCAGATAGTCGTCGTTTTTAACCTGAGAGGTGACGCTACCCGTACCTACGATGGCTGGCAGTTCCAGAGAACGCGCCATGATAGAAGTATGGGAAGTCCGTCCGCCCGCGTCGGTGATGAAACCCAGCACCTTGTTCAGGTTCAGCTGTGCGGTTTCTGACGGGGTCAGGTCTGCGGCTACCAGGATAACTTCTTCCTGAATAGCGCTCAGGTCGATAATAGCCAGACCCAGGATGTTACGCAGCAGGCGTTTACCGATGTCACGTACGTCAGCCGCACGTTCTTTCAGGTATTCATCATCCAGCTCTTCAAGGGCTGTGGCCTGACCTTCGATAACTTCATGCGCAGCTGCATCAGCCGTCATGTGCTTATCTTTAATCAGGGCTATGATTTCCTGCTCCAGCTCCTCATCTTCGAGCAGCATGATATGCCCTTCAAAGATGGCTTCTTTTTCTTCACCGAACGTTTCACCAGCTTTGGTTTTGATCGCTTCCAGTTGCGCAGATGCCTTGGCACGACCGCTCAGAAAACGTTCAACTTCCTGATCAACCTTGTCGGCAGAAATTTTTTTCCGGTCAATGACGATCTCGTCTTCTTTCAGCAGCAATGCTTTACCGAAAGCGATACCCGGGGATGCTAAAATGCCTGAAATCATAACCCTACCTTACTTGTGACTGATATTTAAAAGAACTCGTTGAACTTACTCGAGTTCAGCCATCAGTTTAACCAGATGCTCAACTGCTTTCTGCTCGTCTTCACCTTCCGCGGACAGGGTGACAACGGTACCCTGAGTCAGGCCCAGAGTCTGCAGTTTAAACAGGCTTTTGGCGCTAGCGCTTTTGCCGTTGGAAGTCACAGTAATTTCAGAAGTAAAGCCTTTTGCTTCTTTAACAAACTGAGCAGCAGGGCGAGTATGCAGACCGTTCGGAGCGGTAATGGTAACTTCTTGCTGGAACATTATATTTCCCCAACTTATAGGTTTAGTGTTGTGGAACTAAAGTCTAGCCTGGCGGTTCAACTTTAGCCTGTATTGTTAGCATCGGCGTAAACTGGACGCGACACAAAAGGAGTTCGGTGCAATCCGTTGCTGGCAACTTCTTGCCGCTGACGTTTCGTTCGTCATTAAACATTATGCCGCGAAAGGAAGAGTTGAACCAAATCATAAAATCGATTCAGCTAGTGCTTTTCCTGTAACGATTAATTTCGCGCATCAAAATAATTAGTTTGGTTAAATACCAGTTCCGGCGGGTTGAATCAATGCCAGGAGAGTTGAAAATTTGAAGCAGGCCACAAAAAAGCACCCCAAAGGGTGCTTTTTTACGCGTTTTTAACATGCTGGCATTACTGTTGCAGTTCTTTCTCTGTGAAGAGATCGGCAAACAGTGCAGTGCTCAGATAACGCTCACCCGATGACGGTAGGATAACCACAATATTCTTATTGGTAAAGGATTCATCTTCCTGGAGCTTAAGCGCGGCAGCCACGGCTGCGCCAGAAGAGATCCCTGCCAGAATACCTTCTTCTTCCATCAGGCGGCGCGCGGTAGAAATAGCTTCATCATTGGTGATGGCAACGACTTTATCGATAAGCTTCAGATCAAGGTTGCCAGGAATGAAGCCCGCGCCAATACCCTGAATTTTATGCGGGCCAGGTTTGAGTTCTTCACCCGCCAATGCCTGGGCGATAACAGGGGAGTCAGTAGGTTCTACCGCGACGGTGATCAGGTCGGTTTTGCCTTTAGTGCCTTTAATGTAACGGGTCACGCCAGTTAGCGTACCGCCGGTGCCGACGCCGGAAATAAAGACATCAACCTGGCCATCGGTATCTTCCCAGATTTCCGGGCCGGTGGTTTTTTCGTGAATTTCCGGGTTCGCCGGGTTGCTGAACTGCTGCAGCAGCAGGAATTTTTCCGGATCGCTGGCTACGATTTCTTCCGCTTTCTGAATTGCGCCCTTCATACCTTTTGCGCCTTCAGTCAGCACCAGGTTCGCGCCCAGCGCTTTTAAGAGCTTGCGGCGCTCAATGCTCATGGTTTCCGGCATGGTCAGAGTCAGTTTGTAACCACGGGCGGCGGCGACGTAGGCCAGCGCAATCCCCGTGTTGCCGCTGGTCGGTTCTACCAGCTCAACGCCCGGTTTCAGTACACCACGTTTTTCGGCATCCCAAATCATATTGGCACCGATACGGCATTTGACGCTAAAGCTTGGGTTGCGTGATTCCACCTTCGCCAGAATGCGTCCGTTACCGATACGGTTCAGTCTAACCAGCGGCGTATGACCGATAGTCAGCGAGTTATCTTCAAAAATCTTACTCATGGCCTGTCCTTAACTGTATGAAATTGGGATACCGCTTCAGCATACCTGTTGAGAAAGTATGGGGAAGTAAGGAATTCGCATATCTATATGCTGATGAGAAATAATGCGTAGCAGTATGGAATAAGAGCGGGCATAAGCCAGCCCGCTTTTACACATTTTTGCATTACTTCCATAACGCATGCTTAGCACGATAGCAGTCTACCCACATCGCCGTGGCACCACAAACCGCTACCGGCATGATGAACAGATTGAGCACCGGAATCATGGTGAACAGGCTGGTCAACGCGCCAAACTGCATATTGGTCACCTTGCGCGTGCGCAGCGCGACGCGCATCTCCTTAAAAGGCACCTTATGGTTATCAAAAGGATAATCGCAGTACTGAATAGCCAGCATCCACGCGCTGAACAGGAACCACAGGACCGGGGCGACGGTCTGCCCAATGCCTGGAATAAAATAGAGGATCAGCAACACGAAGGCGCGCGGGAGATACCACGCCAGCTTTTGCCATTCGCGTTTCATAATGCGCGGAACGTCTTTCATAATGCCGAGAATGCCGGTGTCGGGCGGTGTTGCGCCCGTTAAGCGCGCTTCCAGCTGTTCAGACAGCAGACCGTTAAACGGTGCGGCGATCCAGTTGGCGATAGTGGAGAACAGGTAGCCGAACACCAACAGCACGGAAATAGTCACAATCGGCCACAGTAAATAGCTGAGCCACTGAAGCCAGTCAGGGACGTGACTCATCAGCGCGGGAACCCAGTTACCGAGCTGCGTAAATAACCACCAGAATGCGCCGCCCATCAGCAGGATATTCACCAGCAAAGGCAGAATAACAAAACGACGAATGCCCGGTTGGGTGATGAGCTTCCATCCCTGAGAAAAGTAATAAAGGCCGCTGCGAGGTACAACTGCAGATGATGAAACCATGGTCAGGACGTACTCCTTGTTATATAAGCTCTGGTAAACTGTGCGTATCTTACCGGGTTGTTGAGCGTTAAGCTGTTCGGAAATGTTCGAAAAAACAGCAAAAAGCACAATTTTGTTCATCTTTATGCCGTGAAAGCCAACAGTACACTTGCACTTGGCGTAATCGACAAATACTCTTAGTGAGTAAATGTTTGCCGTGGTGGCAAGGTGTTAGAACAACAGAGAATATAATGATGCAGGATTTGCGTCTGATATTAATCATTGTTGGCGCGATCGCCATAATCGCTTTACTGGTACATGGTTTTTGGACTAGCCGTAAAGAGCGGTCTTCTATATTCCGCGATCGCCCACTGAAACGCATGAAGTCTAAACGTGAAGACGAGGATTCGTTCGACGACAACGTCGAGGAAGACGAAGGCGTGGGTGAAGTTCGCGTTCATCGTGTGAATCATGCTCCCGGTAATGCGCAGGAACATGGTGTTCCTCCTCAGTCGCCGCAACACCAGTACCAGCCGCCTTATGCGTCTGCTCAGCCGCGTCAGCCTGCGCAGCAGCCTGCACAAGCGCCGGTACCGCCGCCGCATGTTCAGCAGCAGCCTGTACAACCGCAGCAGCCGGTGCAACATCAGCCTGTTCAGCAGCCACCTGTGCAGCAACCTGTTGCCCCGCAGGTTCAGCAACCTGCTCAGCAAGCACCGCAACCTGCGCCGCAGACCTTCCAGCCAGCAGAGCCTGTTGTTGAACATCAACCGCAGCCCGAGCCGGTAGTAGAAGAAGCGCCTGTTGCTGAAAAACCGCAGCGTAAAGAAGCGGTCATCATTATGAACGTTGCGGCTCATCATGGTAGCGAGCTCAACGGGGAAGTGCTGCTCAACAGCATTCAGCAGGCCGGTTTCAAATTTGGCGATATGAATATTTTCCATCGTCATTTGAGCCCGGATGGCAGCGGTCCGTCGCTGTTCAGCCTCGCTAATATGGTTAATCCGGGAACGTTTGACCCAGAAATGACGGGCGACTTCAGCACCCCTGGTGTGACTATTTTTATGCAGGTTCCGTCCTACGGGGACGAGCTGCAAAACTTTAAGCTGATGCTGCAGTCCGCACAGCACATTGCCGATGAAGTGGGTGGTGTGGTGCTCGACGATCAACGTCGCATGATGACGCCGCAGAAACTGCGCGAGTATCAGGACCGCATCCGCGAAGTTAAAGAATCTCGCGCCTGATTTTCCTCTGGCGTGACATTTCCTTTCTAAACCCCCGCCTGTCGGGGGTTTTTTATCATTGATGGTGCGATATGGAATCAATCGAACAACAACTGACAGAACTGCGAACCACGCTTCGCCATCATGAGTATCTCTACCATGTGATGGACGCGCCGGAAATTCCCGATGCGGAATACGATCGCCTGATGCGCGAACTGCGCGAGCTGGAAGCGCAGCATCCGGACCTTGTTACCCCCGACTCGCCAACCCAACGCGTTGGCGCCGCGCCGTTAACCGCGTTCAGCCAGATTCGTCATGAAGTGCCGATGCTGTCGCTGGATAACGTGTTTGATGAAGAGAGTTTTCTCGCCTTCAACAAGCGCGTGCAGGATAGGTTAAAGAGTACCGATAAACTGACCTGGTGCTGTGAACTGAAACTGGACGGCCTGGCAGTCAGTATCCTGTATGAAAACGGTGTGCTGGTCAGCGCCGCAACGCGTGGTGATGGCACCACGGGTGAGGATATTACCTCTAACGTGCGCACCATTCGCGCAATCCCGTTAAAACTGCGTGGCGAAAACATCCCTTCACGTCTGGAAGTGCGCGGTGAAGTGTTCCTGCCGCAGGCCGGATTTGAAAAAATTAACGAAGAGGCCCGCCGCACTGGCAACAAAGTGTTTGCTAACCCGCGTAACGCAGCGGCCGGTTCATTGCGCCAGCTCGATCCGCGTATCACAGCGAAGCGACCGCTTACTTTCTTCTGCTATGGCGTTGGTGTGTTGGAAGGCGGCGTGCTGCCAGATACCCATCTGGGCCGCCTGCTGCAATTTAAAGAGTGGGGCCTGCCGGTAAGCGACAGAGTGGCGCTTTGCGACTCCCCGGAGGAAGTACTTGCTTACTATCACAAGGTTGAAGAAGACCGACCAACGCTGGGATTTGATATCGATGGCGTGGTGATCAAAGTCAACTCTATGGCGTTGCAGGAGCAACTGGGCTTTGTTGCCCGCGCGCCGCGCTGGGCTGTGGCCTTTAAGTTCCCGGCGCAGGAGCAGATGACTTTCGTACGCGATGTTGAGTTTCAGGTTGGACGTACCGGGGCGATTACGCCCGTCGCCCGCCTTGAGCCGGTCCAGGTTGCCGGGGTGCTGGTCAGTAACGCAACGCTGCATAACGCTGATGAAATCGAGCGTCTGGGGTTGCGTATTGGCGATAAAGTCGTCATTCGCCGTGCGGGCGATGTCATCCCGCAGGTGGTGAACGTCGTGCTTTCTGAACGCCCGGACGATACCCGCGAAATTGTGTTTCCAGCGCATTGTCCGGTTTGTAACTCTGATGTTGAACGTGTGGAAGGCGAAGCGGTCACTCGCTGCACCGGCGGTTTAATCTGTGGGGCACAGCGTAAGGAATCGCTGAAACACTTTGTTTCCCGCCGCGCGCTCGATGTTGACGGTATGGGCGACAAAATTATCGATCAACTGGTCGAGAAAGAGTATGTCCACACGCCGGCGGATCTTTTCACCCTGACCGCCGGTAAACTGACGGGGCTTGATCGTATGGGGCCGAAGTCGGCGCAAAACGTGGTCAATGCGTTGGAAAAAGCGAAAGAAACCACGTTTGCCCGTTTCCTCTATGCGCTAGGCATTCGTGAAGTCGGCGAAGCCACGGCTGCAGGTCTGGCGGCGTATTTTGGCACGCTCGACGCGCTGGAAGCCGCTTCTATTGAAGAGCTGCAAAAAGTGCCGGATGTCGGCATTGTGGTGGCGACGCACGTGTTTAATTTCTTCGCCGAAGAGAGCAACCGCGAGGTAATTGTTCAACTGCTGGCGCAGGGGATCCACTGGCCAGCGCCGGTGGTCATTAACGCTGAAGAAATCGACAGCCCCTTCGCAGGTAAAACGGTGGTGCTGACCGGGAGCCTGAGCCTGATGTCGCGCGATGACGCCAAAGCGAGACTGACCGAGTTAGGTGCAAAAGTGGCCGGTAGCGTGTCGAAGAAAACCGATCTGGTGATTGCCGGTGAAGCGGCGGGTTCGAAACTGGCAAAAGCACAGGAACTGGGTATTGCCGTGATCGATGAAGCTGAAATGATCCGCTTATTGGGTGCCTGAGATGGAAAAACAGCAGCTGGTTGACATCGCCAATACCGTGATGCCCTTTGGCAAATATAAAGGGCGTCGGTTGATTGATGTCCCGGAAGAGTATCTGCTGTGGTTTGCCCGTAAGGATGAATTCCCGCCGGGCAAGCTTGGCGAGCTGATGCAAATCACGCTGCTGATTAAAACTGAGGGGCTGACGCAACTGGTGCAGCCCCTGAAACGTCCTCTTTAAGCCTTCGCGGCGCGGCTTTTCTGTTGCGCCTGCAATGCGTCCGTCTGTTGCTTGTAGCGACGCGCCAGCACGGCGCACACCATTAGCTGTATTTGATGGAAGATCATCAACGGCAGCACCATCATCCCAATCACCGAAGTCGGGAACAAAATATTTGCCATTGGGATCCCGTTCGCCAGGCTCTTTTTCGAACCGCAGAATACAATCGTGATTTCATCAGCTTTGTTAAAGCCGCATTTGCGCGCAACAAAGACATTTATGCCAATCACGATTGCCAGCAGAATGATGCTGACCACCACGATAAACAGCAGTGAACCCACCCCCACTTTGTGCCAGATCCCGTTAACGACGGCTTCACTGAAGGCGGAGTACACCACCAGCAAAATAGAGGATTGATCCGTTTTCGCGATCCATTTTTTATGTCGAGAAACCCAGTTTCCAATCCACGGGCGTGAAAGGTGACCCAGCACGAACGGCAGCAGCAGCTGCAACATGATTTTTCCCACCTGCTCCAGGCTGCCTTCTGCGCCGTGCATATTCATCACCAGCCCTACCAGCAGCGGCGAGAGAAAAATACCCAGCAGGCTGGAGGCCGAAGCAGAACAAACGGCGGCGGCAACGTTACCGCCCGCCAGCGACGTAAAAGCGATGGCCGACTGCACAGTGGCAGGCAAAATACACAGGTACAGGAAACCGGTGTACAGCATCGGGTCTACGTTGACCGGCGCCCACCAGGCGAACAGAACGCCCAAAACCGGGAAGACAACAAACGTGCTGCACATCACCCACAGATGCAAACGCCAGTGGCTACCACCGGCAATAATGGCTTCACGCGAGAGTTTCGCCCCGTGCATAAAAAACAGCAGGGCAATGGCGGCGGTGGTTAAGCCTTCAAAGAAAGGCACAAAACCACCTTCGGCCGGGAAAAAGGACGCCAGCAAAACAACGGTAATCAGCGTTATCGTGAACGGATCAAGAATACGAAAAAGTTTCATAAAGACTCCTGAAATTCGGTAGCAACATTTTGCTTTTTTCCGTTTGAGAAATAAAATTGATTTATTGCATCCATATATGAATCGAATAGATGAATTACTCTCTGCGTCAGTTGCGTATCTTTGTCACCGTCGCTCAAGCCAAAAGCTTTAGCCGGGCGGGGGATATCATCGGCTTAAGCCAGTCGGCGGTCAGCCATAGTGTAAAAGAGCTGGAAGGGCAGACGGGTGTGCGGTTATTGGACAGAACGACGCGGGAAGTGGTGCTGACGGAGGCCGGACACCAGTTGGCGGCGCGGCTGGAACGTATTCTGGATGAATTGCACAGCACGCTGCGCGAAGCCGGACAGGTAGGAACGCAGTTAACCGGCACGGTGCGGGTTGCCGCCAGCCAGACGATCTCTGCTCATCTTATTCCGCAGTGTATTGCCCAGAGTAATCAGCTTTATCCGGCTATCGATTTTGTGCTGCACGACCGGCCACAGCAGTGGGTGCTGGAGAGTATTCGCCAGGGAGAAGTGGATTTTGGCATTGTGATTGATCCCGGCGCAGTCACCGATTTGCAGTGTGAAGCCGTGCTGTCCGAACCGTTCCTGCTGCTGTGTCGCCAGGATCATCCGTTAGCCCAACGAGAGTGGGTGAACTGGCAGGATTTGTACCACGAACGCCTGGTGCTACAGGATTATGCTTCCGGTAGTCGACCGCTGATCGATGCTGCGCTGGCCCATTTTTCCATTGATGCCAATATCGTTCAGGAGATTGGCCATCCCGCCACGCTGTTTCCGATGGTTGAGGCGGGGATTGGCATCAGCGTGCTGCCCGCGCTGGCGCTCCCCTTACCGCAGGGCAGTCACTTGCAGGTTAAGCGCCTGACGCCGGTTGTTGAACGGCAACTGATGCTGGCCCGACGTAAAAACCGCTCTTTATCAACCGCTGCTCAGGCGCTGTGGGATGTGGTGCGTATGCAGGCCAGTGAATTAACCGCAGCCCGCGCCCGCGATCCGTTGTATCAGTTATAACGCTCACGCTGATGGTTATCAGAGGGGAAATGGTTCTTCTCTGCATAGCAAAAAGGCGCCTTTAGGGCGCCTTTTTACATTGGTGGGTCGTGCAGGATGACTCGCTTCGCTCGCCCTTCGGGCCGTCGCCGTAAACGGCTCCGTTGTCTCACTGCGTTCGACTCGACCTGCTGCAGGTTCGAATCTTATAAATTGCAGATAGCAAAAAGGCGCCTTTAGGGCGCCTTTTTACATTGGTGGGTCGTGCAGGATTCGAACCTGCGACCAATTGATTAAAAGTCAACTGCTCTACCAACTGAGCTAACGACCCGAAGTGGTGGGTGATGACGGGATCGAACCGCCGACCCCCTCCTTGTAAGGGAGGTGCTCTCCCAGCTGAGCTAATCACCCACTTCGGTACTTCACATTTTAACAAGAAATCCAGCTGGCGAGAAAGTGGTGGGTGATGACGGGATCGAACCGCCGACCCCCTCCTTGTAAGGGAGGTGCTCTCCCAGCTGAGCTAATCACCCACTTCTCAATTTCTTGTTTTACACGGCGGAGACTACATAAAGTAGTTGGTGGGTGATGACGGGTTCGAACCGCCGACCCCCTCCTTGTAAGGGAGGTGCTCTCCCAGCTGAGCTAATCACCCCCGCTGTGTGGAGTCGCATTATAGGGAGAGTTGAAAATGAGTCAACGCATTTTCTAAAGAAATTGTTCGTTCGTCGTAAATTTAAACAAAACGATCGCAAAACAATCCGTGCGGCATGATTTGTATACGAAAATGGCAAAGCGTAATGTTCCAACCTGAACAACATTGAGGAATCAGACCACGGTGATAGAATACGAGCCTGATAATCTTCCCTGGATTTGCCGGTTGTCGGCATCTTTATAAACGTAAGGCCATTTCATGAAAATCAAAACTCGCTTCGCGCCAAGCCCGACAGGCTACCTGCACGTCGGCGGTGCGCGTACTGCTCTTTATTCCTGGCTTTTTGCACGCAACCATGGCGGTGAGTTTGTGCTGCGTATTGAAGACACCGATCTCGAACGCTCCACTCCGGAAGCTATTGAAGCCATTATGGATGGCATGAACTGGCTGAATCTGGAATGGGATGAAGGCCCGTACTTCCAGACCAAACGTTTTGATCGCTACAACGCGGTGATTGATGAAATGCTGGAAGCAGGCACCGCATATAAATGCTACTGCTCTAAAGAGCGTCTGGACGCGCTGCGAGAAGAGCAGATGGCGAACGG
Organism: Citrobacter sp. RHBSTW-00017; assembly: GCF_013797615.1. Taxonomy (NCBI): domain Bacteria; kingdom Pseudomonadati; phylum Pseudomonadota; class Gammaproteobacteria; order Enterobacterales; family Enterobacteriaceae; genus Citrobacter; species Citrobacter sp. RHBSTW-00017. Next base: position 1,575,916 of record NZ_CP056899.1, read on the forward strand.
TGAGAAGCCGCGTTACGACGGCCGATGCCGCCACGGCCACGAGCATCATGCCGCTGATGAACCTTGCGTGGTACGTTTTGCCAACCCGCAGGACGGTTCCGTTATTTTTGACGACCAGATCCGTGGGCCGATCGAATTCAGCAACCAGGAGCTGGATGATTTGATCATTCGCCGTACCGACGGTTCCCCGACCTACAACTTCTGCGTTGTTGTCGACGACTGGGATATGGAAATCACCCACGTTATTCGTGGTGAAGACCATATCAACAACACTCCGCGTCAGATCAATATCCTGAAAGCGCTGAACGCGCCGGTGCCAGTTTACGCACACGTTTCAATGATCAACGGTGACGATGGTAAAAAACTCTCCAAACGTCACGGTGCGGTCAGCGTTATGCAATACCGCGACGACGGTTACCTGCCGGAAGCGCTGCTGAACTATCTGGTGCGTCTGGGTTGGTCCAGTGGCGATCAGGAAATTTTCACCCGTGAAGAGATGATCAAACTGTTCTCCCTCGGTGCGGTGAGCAAGTCTGCGAGTGCGTTTAACACTGAAAAACTGCAGTGGCTGAACCATCACTATATTAATGCGCTGGCGCCGGAATATGTAGCAACCCATCTGCAATGGCACATTGAGCAGGAAAATATCGATACCCGCGTAGGCCCGCAGCTGTCAGAGCTGGTTAAACTGCTCGGTGAGCGCTGCAAAACGCTGAAAGAGATGGCACAGAGCTGCCGCTATTTCTACGAAGACTTTGCCGAGTTCGACGCTGATGCAGCGAAGAAACACCTGCGCCCGGTTGCGCGTCAGCCGCTGGAAGTGGTTCGCGACAAGCTGGCTGCGATTAGCGAGTGGACGGCAGAAAATGTGCACCATGCGATTCAGGCAACGGCTGATGAGCTGGAAGTTGGTATGGGTAAAGTCGGGATGCCGCTGCGCGTAGCCGTTACCGGCGCGGGTCAGTCCCCGGCGTTAGACGTTACGGTGCATGCGATTGGTAAATCCCGCAGCATTGAGCGTATTAATAAAGCGCTGGCGTTTATTGCTGAGCGTGAAAGCCAGCAATAAGACTGATTGACCGATGAAATAACGGCAGGAGCGTATCCTGCCGTTTTTTTGCCTGTTATTCAGACTCATCAATACCCAAACGAGTAAGAAAAGTGCGAATACCTTCGCGCGAAATATACATCGCCAGCTTTTCTTGTTCCGTTGGGGACATGTTGTCCAGTGCGCTAATTATCTGGCGGCACGCGTGGCTGCGTACTACGTGGGTGTATTCTGCCAGCGGTTCTTCAGCCTGATAAACTTCAGGAACTTTGCGAAAAGCGGGAATATTGAGCAGAAACGCGCGGACGCTGGAGTCAATATGAATCAGTCTGGCACGACCACCTTTAACGCCGGGAAACTTTTCGGTAGTCCAGTTTTGTTCTCTGATCCAACGATTGACGGTTTGTTTGGCAACCCCGAGACATTCCGCCAGCTCTTCGGTCGTCATTTTGCTGCGTAATTTTTTCATATTATTTGTTTTCGCGGATCCCTAAACGCTGTAATAAACCCGTAATGCCTTCACGCAGGATCAGTGAGGTAAACATTTTCTGTTCTGTCGGCGTCATTTCTTTAGCGAGCCTAATCAGCAGCGCTTCAACGGAGGTATCGCCGGATAACGATAAGTTATCTGATAAACCTTCGGCTGAACGCTCAGTGCTGCGAATGTATTCACGAACTTGTTCGGTGACGTGAACCAGCCGGGCTTTACCGCCCTGAACGCCTGGTTTTGGTGATGTCGCCCAACCTTCTTTGCGTACCCATTTATTGATGGTCTGTCGGCTGTATCCGGTCAGATTAGCAAGTTCTTCTGGCGTCATCCGTTCCTTGAACATAACGATTCCCTGAATAGTCGTGGGGTTAATTAGTGGTTCATTTTATAGCACCATTTTAGTAGAAACCGTGACGCGTTTAACTACTGAATGCGAGTTGTTACGCAATGTTCTTCATTTGACTGCTTTTTCAGCGATTGAATTCTATGAGTTAATTTTGCCGTTGACACACGCGAAGGGAATTCATATGATGCCGCCCGTCAACTCGACAAGCTTTACGTAATGGGGCTATAGCTCAGCTGGGAGAGCGCTTGCATGGCATGCAAGAGGTCAGCGGTTCGATCCCGCTTAGCTCCACCAAATTTAATCCCAATGAATTTGGTACGTACGTAAAAGCATCGTGGGGCTATAGCTCAGCTGGGAGAGCGCTTGCATGGCATGCAAGAGGTCAGCGGTTCGATCCCGCTTAGCTCCACCAAAATTTAAACCCTCGCTGAAAAGCGGGGGTTTTTTGTTTCTGCATCCTGCCAGTTCTTACTCTTTATCTCTTTGGTTTGCTGAATCGCAGGCATAAAAAAACCGGGGAGAATATGAATCTCCCCGGTCTTATCACTGCGATGTTGTCTTACGCTTACAGCACCAGTGCGGCGATAGATGCAGACAGTACGCTCACCAGCGTAGAGCCGTACACCAGCTTCAGACCAAAGCGAGAAACCACGTTACCTTGCTCTTCGTTCAGGCCTTTAATCGCACCGGCGATAATACCGATGGAAGAGAAGTTAGCGAAGGAAACCAGGAACACGGACAGGATGCCTTCTGCGCGCGGGGAGAGCGTAGCGGCGATTTTCTGCAGATCCATCATCGCAACGAACTCGTTGGAAACCAGTTTAGTCGCCATGATACTGCCCACCTGCAGCGCTTCGCTGGACGGCACACCCATTACCCATGCAACCGGGTAGAAGATGTAACCCAGGATGCCCTGGAAGGAGATGCTGTAGCCAAACCAACCGGTCACGGTGGCGAACAGGGCGTTCAGGGCAGCGATCAGTGCGATGAAACCAATCAGCATCGCCGCAACGATAATTGCCACTTTGAAACCAGCCAGAATGTATTCACCCAGCATTTCGAAGAAACTCTGGCCTTCGTGCAGGTTAGACATCTGGATATTTTCTTCGCTGGCATCAACGCGGTAAGGGTTGATCAGCGACAGCACGATAAAGGTGCTGAACATGTTCAGAACCAGCGCCGCAACCACGTACTTCGGCTCAAGCATGGTCATGTACGCGCCGACGATAGACATGGAAACGGTCGACATCGCCGTTGCTGCCATGGTGTACATACGGTTGCGAGACATTTTGCCGAGAATATCTTTATAGGCGATAAAGTTCTCAGACTGACCCAGGATCAGAGAGCTGACGGCGTTGAAGGATTCCAGTTTGCCCATACCGTTTACTTTGGATAACAGGAAACCAATCGCGCGGATGATTACCGGCAGTACGCGGATATGCTGCAAAATACCGATCAGGGCGGAGATGAAGACGATCGGGCAAAGCACTTTCAGGAAGAAGAATGCCAGGCCTTTATCGTTCATGCTACCAAAGACAAAGTTTGTCCCTTCATTAGCAAACCCGAGCAGTTTCTCAAACATCTCGGAGAAGCCTCTCACGAAGCCCAGACCGACATCAGAGTTCAGGAAGAACCATGCCAGTAACACTTCGATAACAAGCAATTGAATAACATAACGAATGCGGATTTTTTTACGGTCACTGCTTACCAGCAGTGCGAGTACCGCAACCACGGCAAGGGCCAGGACAAAATGAAGAACGCGGTCCATATTTGCTCCAAATATGAGGCAGGTTTAGTTTTCGTGCACATTCTATGTAACAACCATAAAGAAAACGAGATCAAACACACACTATAATAAGGACCTGTGACGAGATTCAAAATTAGTGATCGGTGATACACTTCCGTTATGTTTAGTATGGAAGTGAAAAGTTATGTCATTGTGCTATTCTCATAACAATAATTAAACATCTCGCCAGTATTTCCAGAATCCTTATCGATCCATAGACAAACGCTATCAGAGAAATCAACGTCACCCATTAAAATGAATTTGATAATCATTCTCAGTAGGCGTAGCTTGAAACATAGCAAAGGCTATGTTTCTGAGGCACTAAAATGACTAACGATCGCGTTGAGAGTAGCAGTGGGCGGGCAGCGCGCAAGTTGAAGCTCGCATTAATGGGACCTGCGTTCATTGCGGCGATCGGCTATATCGATCCGGGTAATTTCGCCACCAATATCCAGGCAGGGGCCAGCTTTGGTTATCAATTGCTGTGGGTGGTGGTCTGGGCAAACCTGATGGCGATGCTGATTCAGGTGCTGTCGGCAAAACTCGGCATTGCTACGGGTAAAAACCTGGCGGAGCAAATTCGCGATCATTATCCTCGCCCGGTGGTGTGGTTCTACTGGGTGCAGGCAGAAATTATCGCTATGGCAACAGACCTTGCTGAGTTTATTGGCGCTGCGATTGGCTTCAAACTGATCCTCGGTGTTTCCTTATTGCAAGGGGCCGTACTCACCGGTATCGCGACGTTCTTAATTCTGATGCTGCAGCGTCGCGGTCAAAAACCGCTGGAAAAGGTGATTGGCGGCCTGCTGCTGTTTGTGGCCGCGGCTTACATTGTGGAGCTGGTTTTTTCCCAACCGAACTTCGCGCAGCTTAGTAAGGGAATGGTGATCCCAAGCCTGCCTAATTCCGAAGCGGTGTTCCTGGCCGCTGGGGTGCTCGGTGCGACTATCATGCCGCACGTTATTTATCTGCACTCTTCCTTAACTCAGCATTTGCACGGCGGAACACGCCAACAGCGCTATGCGGCCACTAAATGGGATGTGGCTATCGCCATGACGATTGCCGGATTTGTCAATCTGGCGATGATGGCGACGGCTGCCGCCGCATTTCATTTTAGCGGGCATACCGGTATTGCCGATCTCGATCAGGCGTATCTGACCCTTGAACCGTTGTTGAGTCACGCTGCAGCGATGGTGTTTGGTTTAAGCCTGGTGGCTGCGGGACTCTCTTCTACCGTGGTCGGTACGCTGGCGGGGCAGGTGGTGATGCAAGGGTTTATCCGTTTTCACATTCCGCTATGGGTACGCCGTACCGTCACTATGATGCCATCATTTATTGTGATTCTAATGGGATTGGATCCGACCCGTATTCTGGTGATGAGTCAGGTGTTGCTCAGTTTTGGTATCGCGCTGGCGCTGGTGCCGCTGCTGATCTTCACCAGCGACAGTAAGCTGATGGGGGATCTGGTCAATCGTCGTTGCGTTAAACAGATTGGCTGGGTCATTGTGATACTGGTCGTGGCGCTCAATCTCTGGCTACTGGCCGGCACGGCGATGGGGCTATAATCAACCGTGACTCGCGACGGGTCACGGTTTTAATTGAGGTTTTCCTCTATTATGTGCCCTGCATAATTAACTGGCAGGCGTTCATGAATCACTTTGATCTCTCTTTCCTGAAATATCTCCAGGACAACAGTCCGCTCCCCGTTGAAGAGGCCGTCGAGCGTTTCGGTAAAACGCTCTCCACGCTAAAACGGACAATGAAAGAGCTCAATGAACTTCTGCCAGAAAATGTCCAGCTACATCAGGATAATCAGTTTATTACCACCCGGATTGGCTACAGCGAATACCGACAGTTTTTAGCGCGCGTCCAGTTTAATCGCTATATCACTACGGCAGAAGAGAGGGTGAAGGATCTCTTTGTGGCGCTCTGTTTGCACGATGTGGTGAATAAAAATGATTATTACAAAAAATTTTATGTCAGTGCGGGAACGGTAAAAAATGATAATCCCGTCATGATGAGCCTGGTGCAGGAACGCGATCTGATTGTGCAAAGTATCCCGCGTAAGGGCTCCCGGCTTGCGGGGGATGAGTTCCAGCTGCGGCTGGCGGCGTGCATGACGATACTAAAAACGGTTGAAATTGGTGAGGATCACCGACTTATCGCCCACCAGGCCAATGAGCCGACAGGCCGTTCGATTGCCGAACAGTTTCTTCATGAGTGTGCTGCACAGATAAACCAGGCGGTAGACTATTACGAAGAGAAAATCAGTCCGGTCATCGCCCTGGGATATAACGGCAGAAAATACTTACTGGTCTATCTTAGCCTTGCTCTGCACCGTATCCGCAGGGGACACAGAATTACGGAGAGTTCGGCGGCTGAGTTTTTGACAACCTTTCCTTATGGCGTATTGCCTGATGCGGATGAAAATATCTGTCTGGATCTGCTGATTGCTTCACTGACGTTTACTCATCGCCCCTTCACATTATACGACGCCCGGCTGGTCTCTTACGTTAAGCGCACCTGTCACGCTTTAGCCGGATGTCTGGAGAACACCATTCACAATCAGCACGCCTGGTTTGCAGAGATTTATAATTTTATCTATGCCGCCATCATCCAGAATAAATTTCATCTCTGGTTCGATGATAAAAAGCTCCATGATGTCCAGCGACGCTATCCTGAGCTATGGGAACATGTCCAGTATGCGGTGAAAGAGATTGAACATCACTGGCAAACGACCTTTTCTGCTATTCATCTGGCAACCCTGGTGCTGATTATCAAAAAGTATGCGCTCAAAAATCGGGTGTTGGCGATAAGAAAAAGCGGGTCATTATTGTGACGAACTCGTCAGAGAGTAAGGTCGGCTATTTTAAAGAGATGCTTTTCTCCCGCTTCCATATTGAAATCCCCGCCTGCATCAACATCAATGAGATTGCGCGGCTTCAGCAGCTCGAATTCGACCTGCTGATTACCTTTACAAACAAGATATCGAGTCATCTCCGCTACGCCGGGCTGGATTATGTCAAAGTGAATTTCTGGCTCACGCAGGACGATCTCCTGTTATTACGCGAAAATGGACTTCCCTCCGCGCGCAAAAAAATACCTGCTGAGGACTTTATTCAGCAGGTTCAGGGAATGAGCCAGGAGGCGTTAAAAATTTTTCTTGATACGCATTACAGTGATATTTTTATTTAGCCAGAGGTTGCGAAACGCCGCGACACCAGACGGCTTCCAGGTTTAACTCTGCACCCAACACGAGAATATCGGCATCTTTTCCTGACGTCAGGCTGCCTTTTCTCGCGTCAACACCCGCCAGGATTGCCGGATTAAGGCAGGCAATCTGCGCGGCTGAAACCCAGCCTTTTTCCAGCCTGTCGACCACATTTTTCACGGAGTCCAGAAAGCTCATCTCCAGTTTGCACACTTCGGACCACTCCGTGGGTGAAACCGTTCGGGTCTTTCCGCTGTGGTCGGTGATTTCAAGACAATGATTGTGAATGCGAAACGTCTCCTGGCGCAGGTAATGGTGGAATTCAGATCCTTCGGGAAAATCCACATATCCCAGACAATCGCTGACCATGACCAACCGGCGATCTTTTTTCAACCGATAGAGAATGTCGAACACTTCTGGTCGCAACGTAATCCCGCTCTGCTTTGCCACCTCGGCATACGTATTCTGATGGTACATCAGCGCCCCCACCACGCCAGGCTCCCGGTGATGCAGCCCGCGCATGGCGCTAAAGGCATGGGTAAAGTGGGTTAAACCGGCTTCAATGGCGAGGGTGGTTTCATCAAAGGTGGCGTCGGTATGACCGGCTGACACGGTGACGCCTGACTGGCGTAAATAGCGGATTAGCGCCAGGGCGCCCGGCAGTTCGGGTGCGAGCGTCATCAGACGGATATTTCCCCTCGCGGCGTGCTGATAGCGTTTGAACCCTTCGATATCGGGTGGTTGGATTGCGTCCTTGCTCTGCATTCCGCTGTATGCAGGGTTAATAAAGGGGCCTTCCATATGAATACCCACCGCTTCGGCACCATCTTCCGCTTTTGCGTCTGCAATCCAGTCCGCGGCGGTGGAAAGACTCTCCAGCAAGAACGTTTCCGGCTGGGTGGCTGATGTTGCAAGCCACGCGGTAACCCCGGCGTTAACCAGATCCCGGCTCATCGCCTGCAAAGAACGGCGTTCACCTCTCCAGGCAAACGACCCTCTCCCCCAGCCGTGAACGTGAATATCCACAAAACCGGGCATCAGGATGGCATGGCGATAATCGACGATTTTCCCTCGTGGCGTACTGTCGAGGCCAGAAATACGCCCGCTTTCAATATGCAGATAGCCGCTTTCGATTCCATTCGGGGTGACAATGCGTTCACTTGCCAGAGAAAGCAGGGGATCAGCCATTGTCTTTCTCCCATACGCGAGCGGCCGTTTCCTCGGCGATTTCTGCGCAAAGGCCGATGTAGTGAGCAGGATCCAGCAGCGTATTAATTTCTGAGTCGCTAAAGTGCTGGCGAATAAGAGGGTCATCACGCAGCACATCAGCGTAGGGGATGCCTTCATGCGTGCTGCGCATTGCCAGTTGGTAGACGCGTTCATGTGCGGCATCTTTGCCCAGCCTTTCCACCAGCTGCATCATGATTTTTTCGCTATTAATAAGACCATGCGTTAACTGCACATTCTGGCGCATACGCCCAGGATTGATGACCAGCGTTCGCGTCAACTCTTCGGCTCGCATCACAATCTCAGCCATTAGCTCCATACTCTCCTGGATATTACCGTCAAAGATAAAGTAAGCGGAGCTGTCTGCTTCGAAGGGACGTGGGCTGACATACAGGCAGGAGGTCATTACTGAGTACAATTTCTGCGCGTTAGCGATGATCCCCTTCGCCAGTTTAGGATTCACTTTTTGCGGCATGGTGCTGCTGCCAACGGTGCCTTTAGTGAAGGCTTCTGAAACTTCGGCAAACTCTTCGCTTGAGGTCTGATAAACCTCTTCGGCTATTTTGTGTAACGTCGTCGCCAGCAGGCACAAATTACTAATGTATTCAGTGCGGTAAATGCGCGAGTTGCGGGAGGGAATCGCCATTGAATGCATTCCCAGCTTTTGGGCAACGCTATCCTGAACCCGGCGGCCGGTTTCACCGGTTGCGTGGAAGGCGCCCACGGCTCCCCCCATCATCACGGTAAAGACGCGTTTTTCCGCTTCCTGCATGCGCTGCCGGGCGCTCAGTAACTCATCAATCCACACGGCGGCTTTATAGCCCCAGGTGATGGGCAGCGCGTGCTTACCGTGGGTACGTCCGGCCATAATCGTTGCTTTATGGTCAGATGCCATCTTTGCCAGGTTACGCAGAATATCGTCCACAAAACCCTGCATGATGGTATCGAACTGCTTTGCCAGATAAAGCTGTGCTGTTTGCTGAATATTCTGCGTGGTGACGCCGTAATGCACGTATTTTCCGCTTTCACTGTCACAGGCTTTGACCAGCACTTTGATGACCGGAACGAAGCCGTGACCAATCTCGCGCAGCAGGCGTTCCATTTCCGTCAGGTCAATCTTATCCACGTGGCAGTTAGCGGTAATATTGACTGCGGCGCTGGCGGGGATCATGCCGTGTCCGGCCTGTGCCTGAGCCAGGGCGGCTTCAACATCGAGCCATGACTGTATCCGCGCTGGCTGCGCGAGCAGAGATTTCATTCCTCGATCGTCGATCGTTTTGCTTTTTGAATCATACAGTGCACGCATTACTATCTCCTTGAATTTATTTCGCACCGACGAGGCGGTCGTCTACCGCGTTACGGACAAATTCTACGTGTGGGCCGAATACCACATGAACATGGTTGCTGGAGGGGATAAAGGTCCCCAGCGAGCCAGATTCTTTAAGAATGGCCATGTCCATTTTTTTCTGATCTTTCAAATCAATACGTAACCGTGAAACGCAGTTTTCAACGCGCTTGATATTTTCTGTCCCGCCCAGCCCCTGAATCACCAGTTCGGCGACTTTGTCGTACTCTTTATTGTTCAGTAAGGTGCTGTCAGCGATTTCACTCTCTCGGCCTGGGGTCTTAATATCAAATTTACCGATCGCGAAGCGGAAGACGAAATAGAAGACAACAAAGTTAATCACGCCGAGGATAATTAAATTAATCCATTGGGTGTGTTCATACATCAAACCGAAAATACCAAAATCAAAAATGGTGCCGCGAATATAGCCGATGGAGACTTCCAGTAATTGCAGTGGAATGGTCAATAAGCCACAGAGTACCGCATAGACAATAAAGAGTTTTGGCGCGATAAACAGGAAGGAGAACTCCAGCGGTTCGGTAATATTCCCCAGCATGGCGGTCAGCACCACGGTCAGGATCATCCCTTTGGCAAATTTCTTATTCTTGAAATAGGCCATGTGGTACATCGCCAGACCAATCGCCGGAACGCGGAACAGCGTCGTGAGCATTTGTGATGAGGCAAGATAGCTGGTGAGCGTCGGCATATACTCTTTCCAGGCCGGATGGGTGGGACCAAGCTCAAACAGGATTTTATTGATAGCGGGTAAAATACCGACATAGGTCTGCCCGTCAATCAGGTACGTACCGCCTGCCGCGGTGAAACGCACGGTGGAACTGAGGACGTGATGCAGGCCAAACGGGATTAGCAGGCGATTGAGCGTCATATAGATACCTGCACCAATGTTGGGTGCCATCATTATGGTTGATATGGCGCGCATACCTGCGGTAAACAGATCCCAGATAAAAGGAATGATCAAGCCGACGGGAATGGAAAAAGCAATGGCTAAGATCGCGACGGATTTTTTACCGCTGAAAAAGGCGAAAGCGAGAGGTAATTGCAGCCGGTAAAAACGGTCGGTTATTTTAGCTGCCAGCAGCCCGGCAATAATGCCGCCCAGCGCTTCGATTTTCAGCGTCTGAATACCTAATACCATTCCCTGTCCGACCAAAGCCATATCCTCTTTCGCCAGCGTACCCGCCAGCTTAAGATGCACATGCATGGCGATAAGCAGAGTCAGGTAAGCCACGACGGACGCAAATACAGCAATCCCTTTTTCTTTTTTAGACATACCGTAGGCGACACCCATCGCGAACAGTAAAGGAATATTATTAAAAACGACGCTGCTGATTAATCCCAGAGAAGAGAGAATTGCTCTGAAAATTTCATTGCCCAGAAAGGGGAGTTTATCAATCATATAGCTCTGCCCTAACGCAGCGCTAATTCCCATGACCATCCCCACAGGCGCCAGTACGGCGATCGGTAATAATAGCGATCGACCGAATGTCTGAATTTCATTCTTAAAATTAGCATTCATAAGTTAATCCTGACGTGAATTCTCTTGAGGATAAGATACGTTCAGGAGATTTTTGCTCAAGGGCAAATAGTGAAAAATAAAAAGCGCAGGATTTGACCATAAAAAAGCAGCCTGCAGGTTAATGCTGGTCACTTAAGGATTGATTAGCTGCAAAGGTATTTTTTATTAAAGCGAAACGGATTGAACTGAAAGTCAGCGTACTGAAGCGATCCGAAGGAAGACGACATAAGGCGAATGGATCACGAAGTGACGATTTTTCCTGCCGGAAGCCTGGGTGGCAAGGGAGACGGTGAGCCTCCCTTGCCCGTTACGGGAATGAGGGGTTCAGAGAAACAATGAACATACGGTGAACGGAACCCTTTGCCATTGTTAAAAATTCTCTGTTACCACAGGTTCCTTTTCTTAATGACGATGCCCGTGACCGCCGCGCCCACGACCGCGATGGTCGTCACGGTCATTCCAGCCTTCTCGATAGCCGCGTTCATAAGCTTTGCGTTTATCCCAGCCACGATGGTAGCCGTTGTCATGACGCCACCAGCGATTTTTGCGCCACTCATAGTTATGGTGCCAGTAATCCCGGTCGCGCCAGCGGCCGCCATCCCAGTAGTTACCGTAATTATCGCGATCGCCAATTTGCAATTTTATTGATGGCAGCAGGGTGATTTCGCCAGCGTTCGCGGCCAGCGGTGTAAAAGCCATTAAGACTGCCGCCAGAATCAGTGACCTGAACATGTTTTCTCTCCTTCACGATCGAGCCGTAGCCGGCCTGTTAACGTAATATTACGGGGCAGTAAAGCCCCGTTTCATCGCCACAACTCTTAAATCGCAAGTGAGAGCACTTTTTGTTAATAAATGTGTCTTTATTTCAACCGACTCAGAATGGCATCAATCTCCGCGCACTCTTCAGGCGTAAAGTGACGGTTTGCCAGCATGCCGACGGCATCTTCAATTTGCGCCGGTTTACTGGCGCCAATCAGCACAGACGTAACTTTATCTTCCCGAAGAACCCACGCGAGCGCCATCTGAGACAGCTTTTGTCCACGTCGCTCTGCCAGTGCGTTCAGCGCTCGAACTTTTTCCAGTTTTTGTGGGGTGATCTGGTCCGGATTCAGAAAACGGCTGGTGCTTGCGGCGCGAGAATCCGCCGGAATACCGTTCAGATAACGGTCGGTTAACTGCCCGCCAGCCAGCGGTGAGAAGGCGATACTACCGACGCCTTTTTCCTGTAAAAGCGACAGCAGGCTCTCTTCGACCCAACGCTCAAACATAGAATATTTGGGCTGATGAATAAGGCATGGCGTACCTAAATCGTCGAGTATTTCAATCGCTTGTCTGGCAAGTTCAGCCGGATAGTTAGAGAGGCCTACGTACAGCGCTTTGCCATGACGGACGATATGATCCAGTGCGCGCATGGTTTCTCTGAGCGGTGTTTCAGGGTCGGGGCGATGGTGGTAGAAGATATCGACATACTCCAGCCCCAGGCGCTTCAGGCTTTGATCGAGGCTGGCAATCAGGTATTTGCGTGAGCCCCAGTCCCCGTAAGGGCCTTCCCACATGGTGTAACCTGCTTTGGTGGAGATGATCAGCTCATCTCGCCACGGTAAAAAATCTTCCTGCAGGATGCGACCAAAATTTCGCTCCGCTGAACCCGGCGGTGGACCATAGTTATTCGCCAGATCAAAATGGGTGATCCCCAGATCGAATGCACGCTGTAACAGCGCCCGACTGTTCTCGACCTGCGTGGTATCACCAAAATTGTGCCACAACCCCAGTGATACAATCGGGAGCTTGAGGCCGCTCTGACCGCAGCGGCGGTACTCCATTGTCTGATAACGATTTTCAGCAGCCTGATAAGCCATATAGCCTCCTGTCAGATAAGGTGTGACTTTGAGTGTATACGTTTACACAAGGCCAGCTGCAATTAAATTTAGGGATGAAAACTGTACATCTTGCTTTCCACCCCCTTCACAGCGACTTTCCTGGACAGTCATCACAGTTCTTCGATACTCAACATGAGGTTACCGTCAGAAGGAAAGCTGTCATGCAAACCCCGTATTCCGTTGCTGATTATCTGCTGGACAGGCTGGCAGGCTGTGGTGTTGGCCATCTCTTTGGTGTGCCTGGCGATTATAATTTGCAGTTTCTTGATCACGTGATTGAACATCCCAGCGTACGTTGGGTCGGGTGTGCGAACGAGTTGAATGCGGCTTATGCTGCGGATGGCTATGCCCGGGTATCCGGAGTGGGGGCGCTGCTCACCACGTTTGGCGTAGGTGAGTTAAGCGCGATTAACGGTATCGCGGGAAGCTATGCGGAATATGTTCCTGTTTTGCATATTGTTGGCGCGCCCTGTCGTGGTGCCCAACGTCGCGGGGAGTTGATGCATCACACCCTTGGGGACGGTGATTTTCAGCATTTTTATCGTATGCAGCAGGCGGTGACGACGGCCAGCGCAGTGCTGGATGAACAAAACGCCTGTTATGAAATTGACCGCGTGCTGCGAACAATGCTCATCGAACGCAGACCGGGCTATCTGATGTTACCTGCTGATGTGGCAAAACAGCGGACCACGCCGCCGAATGACATCCTGATTGTTCCTCTGAGCGAGCCAGAAAGCAGCGTGGCAGAAGCGTTTCGCTACCATGCCCGCGAGCGGTTACTGGACAGCCCGCGCGTAGCGCTTCTGGCAGACGTTCTCGCGCAACGCTTTGGCCTGCAGCCGGTATTGCAACGCTGGATGGCGGAAACGCCGATGGCCCACGCCACGTTGTTGATGGGCAAAGGGCTATTCGATGAGCGTCATCCGGCGTTTGTCGGCACCTACAGCGCTGGAGCCAGCAGCGACTATGTACGTCAGGCGATAGAAGATGCCGACACGATAGTATGTGTTGGCACACAATTTGTTGACACTCTGACCGCCGGGTTTACGCAACAGCTACCACAGGAGCGCACGATTGAGGTGCAGCCACATGCCTCACGGATTGGAAACCGTTGGTTTAACGTTCCGATGGAGCAGGCGGTAACCACCTTGCGGGAGCTGTGTCTGGAGATGTCTTTTTCACTGCCGCCAGAACGCCCGCCAGTTAGACGTATTCAGGTTGAAAAGGGACCTCTGACGCAGGAAAATTTCTGGTATACGGTGCAGCAATATCTGGCGCCCAATGACATTATCCTCGTCGACCAGGGGACCGCTGCATTTGGCGCGGCTGCGCTCATGCTACCCGGTGGAGCGGAGGTGCTGGTTCAGCCGCTGTGGGGGTCTATCGGCTACGCGCTCCCGGCTGCATTTGGCGCGCAAACCGCCTGCCCGGACCGCCGGGTGATCCTGATTATTGGCGATGGTGCGGCGCAGCTCACCATTCAGGAACTGGGCTCTATGCTCAGAGACGGGCAATCTCCCGTTATTTTGCTGCTAAATAATGACGGCTATACCGTGGAGCGGGCTATACATGGGGCAAATCAGCGCTATAACGATATCGCTGCCTGGAACTGGACGCAGGTGCCGCAGGCGTTTCGTCGTGAATGTCAGGCGGAGTGCTGGCGTGTGGAGCAGGCGGTACAACTGGAAGAAGTGCTGGCCCGTTTGTCCCATCCGCAACGATTGTCGTTAATTGAGGTGGTGCTACCGAAAGCCGATCTTCCTGAGCTATTGCGCACGGTGACCCGTGCGCTGGAAACGCGTAACGGAGGCTAACTACTTATCGGTACGCTCGGCGATCATCATCGGTTTGCCCGCCAGCAGCAGCCAGGCGGGCAGCATGACGATGCACAGCAGCGGCAGCAGGGTGGAATCTGGCACCACCACTGCTGCCATAAACAGGCTCAGCCAGGCGTCACGGGTGACGACCAGCACCAGTCCAAGAATCGCGCAGGAGACGGTAATGGCCGCTGGCACCGCTTCAACGTGGGCGTGCAGCATCAGGCCAAGCGCGACCCCAACGAATACTGCCGGGAAAATTCGCCCGCCGCGAAAACCACTCGCAGCTGCAACCACTAATGCCGCCAATTTGATCACGGCGAGCATGAAATAATCCGATGCTCCCAGCGTCTGGCTAAATGCCATTTGCTGCATTTCGTCCAGCCCTTTAAACAAGGTAAGCGGTCCGCCGATAACGCCTAAAATGCCGAGGATTAAGCCGCCAGCCCCAAGAATCAGGACCGGGTGTTTCAATCGATGCATTAAATGGTGTAAACGCGGCAGACACCAGACAGCCACCATCCCGGCGGCAATGGCGATGGCGGCAACGACCGCACCGCTGAGGATATCGATCACGTGCATCTGCGTGTAGTGCGCGATGGGCAGTGAAAAATGGGGGTGAAAAAACAGACTGGTGGTCAGCGAGCCCGCGGCGGCGGCCATTAACGGTGCAAACAGGCGATCCCATAAGGGAACATTGTCCGAGCTATTCAGCGTTTGTGAAAAGACCAGCGCGGCGGCAACGGGGGTGCCAAATAGCGCGCCGATGGTGCCGGCAGAGGCGAGGATGGTCCAGTCCAGCTTAGCAATGCGGGGAAACATACGGCTGCCGAGTGCCACAGCCAGTGCGATATTCACGGTCATGATCGGGTGTTCCGGACCCAAACTGACGCCACCCGCCAGGCCGAGGATGAGCGCTGCCAGCAAGCCCGGAATTGCTGAGGTGGGGACCGGCATTCCAATTAACGGCTCACAGGCAGGATCCGGTCCCGCGTGACCCTGGCTGTAGCGAATAACTAACCCGACCATGATCCCCGTGAGCGTCAGCATGCCGATAATCCACAGCGGAGAGTCCTGGGCAATACCAATGCTAACGGGCAGGCGTTCCCACAAAAATTGCTGTAAAACCGACGCCACTTTCATCACAACGATCAACACCAGGCTGGAGGCAATACCAATAATTAGCGCAGGAGTTGATAGCAAGAGCATCGTTCTGGCTCGTGGATGGGTAATGGTGCCAACTTACTGATTTAGTGTATGATGGTGTTTTTGAGGTGCTCCAGTGGCTTCTGTTTCTATCAGCTGTCCCTCCTGTTCAGCTACTGAAGGCGTGGTGCGTAACGGTAAAAGCACTGCCGGACATCAGCGCTATCTCTGCTCTCACTGCCGTAAAACATGGCAGCTACAGTTCACTTACACCGCCTCTCAGCCCGGTACACACCAGAAAATTATTGATATGGCCATGAATGGCGTCGGATGTCGCGCCAGTGCACGCATTATGGGCGTTGGCCTCAACACGATTTTACGACACTTAAAAAACTCAGGCCGCAGTCGGTAAACTCACGCATACAACCGGGCAGTGACGTCATTGTTTGCGCGGAAATGGACGAACAGTGGGGTTACGTCGGCGCTAAATCACGCCAGCGCTGGTTGTTTTACGCGTATGACAGGATACGGAGGACGGTTGTGGCGCACGTATTCGGTGAACGCACGTTGGCCACGCTGGAGCGTCTTCTTGGCCTGCTGTCGGCCTTTGAGGTCGTGGTATGGATGACGGATGGCTGGCCGCTTTATGAATCACGCCTGAAGGGAGAACTGCACGTTATCAGCAAGCGATATACGCAGCGCATTGAGCGGCATAACCTGAATCTGAGGCAGCATCTGGCAAGGCTGGGCAGGAAGTCACTGTCGTTCTCAAAATCGGTGGAGCTGCATGACAAAGTCATCGGGCATTATCTGAACATAAAACACTATCAGTAAGTTGGAGTCATTACCCGTGGATGAAGCATATTCTATTCCTTAAAACAGAGTCATAGACATAGTTTGCACAGCCTGCGCAACCGCATCGCTGCAAATGGTGCTGAAACGATAAAGTAATTATGTGATCTGGATCGATTTTCCACGGGCATCAGCCTTCAGGGCGTTGTTGTTATGCCCCCATGAATTTACAGTGTGGCAAAGATTTATTCTGACTTTAGCGGAGCAGTGGAAGAATGACAAAATATGCTTTAGTAGGTGATGTTGGCGGCACCAACGCGCGTCTTGCTCTGTGCGACATTGCCAGCGGCGAGATTTCGCAGGCAAAAACCTATTCCGGGCTGGATTACCCAAGCCTCGAGGCGGTAGTACGCGTATACCTGGATGAGCATAGCGTCAGCGTTGAGGATGGTTGTATTGCCATTGCCTGTCCGATTACCGGTGACTGGGTGGCAATGACCAACCATACCTGGGCATTCTCTATTGCTGAGATGAAAAAAAATCTGGGCTTCAGTCATCTGGAAATCATCAATGATTTCACCGCCGTGTCGATGGCGATCCCGATGCTGAAGAAAGAGCATTTGATCCAGTTTGGCGGTGCGGAACCTGTTGAAGGCAAGCCTATTGCTGTCTATGGCGCAGGTACCGGACTCGGCGTGGCGCATTTGGTGCATGTAGATAAACGCTGGGTGAGCTTGCCTGGTGAAGGCGGTCACGTGGATTTTGCGCCTAACAGCGAAGAAGAAGGGATTATCCTTGAGGTCCTGCGTGCGGAAATTGGTCACGTTTCCGCAGAGCGCGTACTGTCAGGTCCGGGGCTGGTTAATCTGTATCGCGCTATCGTCAAATCAGACGGGCGCCTGCCGGAAAATCTGCAGCCGAAGGATATCACCGGGCGTGCGCTGGCTGATTCCTGTATCGACTGTCGTCGCGCGCTGTCGCTGTTCTGCGTCATCATGGGGCGTTTTGGCGGCGATCTGGCGTTAACGCTGGGCACGTTTGGCGGTGTGTACATCGCTGGCGGCATCGTACCGCGCTTCCTCGACTTCTTTAAAGCTTCGGGTTTCCGTGGTGGTTTTGAAGATAAGGGGCGTTTTAAAGCCTACGTACAGGATATTCCGGTATATCTGATCGTGCATGATAACCCGGGCCTGCTTGGTTCCGGTGCGCATCTGCGCCAGACGCTGGGCCATATTTTGTAAGACCAACGCCGGACGGTGCACAGCGCTTATCCGGCTTACATATATCCCGCAAAACCGCGTTTATTACGCGGTTTTTTTATGCCTGCCGCCCGCCTTTCCGACCTTCGTCACATTTCCGAATGGCGGGATTATTTGTCCAGTAAAAGCATTATTTGTCTGATAACGGTCGTTACTTTCCCCGGACCATAATTTCACTCGTTAACTATTACGAGGAAATGATTATGAGCAAAAAACTGATTGCCGTTTGCGCGTGCCCAATGGGGCTGGCCCATACCTTTATGGCGGCCCAGGCGCTGGAAGAAGCCGCGGTTGAAGCGGGTTATGAAGTGAAAATTGAAACCCAGGGTGCGGACGGAATTCAAAATCGCCTGACGGCGCAGGATATCGCAGAGGCAACGTTGATCATCCATTCTGTTGCCGTTACTCCGGAAGATAACGAGCGTTTTGAGTCGCGTGACGTCTACGAAATTACGTTACAGGACGCGATAAAAAATGCAGCCGGCATCATCAAAGAGATCGAAGAGATGGTTGCCGCTGAACAACAATAATCATCGACAGGGAATTACGTATGGCCATTAAAAAACGCAGTGCAACCGTTGTGCCTGGCGCATCTGGTGCGGCAGCGGCAATAAAAAATCCACCGGCCTCCCACAATAGCTTCTGGGGCGAACTTCCGCAGCATGTGATGTCGGGTATTTCGCGCATGGTACCGACGTTAATTATGGGCGGGGTAATTCTCGCCTTCTCGCAACTGATCGCCTATAGCTGGCTCGATATACCTGCTGACACCGGCATCATGGATGCGCTGAACAGCGGAAAATTCAGCGGTTTTAATCTCTCATTACTGAAGTTTGCCTGGCTGTCGCAATCTTTTGGCGGCGTGCTGTTTGGTTTTGCTATTCCGATGTTTGCCGCGTTTGTCGCCAACTCTATCGGCGGTAAGCTTGCGTTTCCGGCGGGGTTCATTGGTGGACTGATGTCCACTCAGCCCACGCAGATACTGAATTTTGACCCAGCGACGCTGCAATGGGCAACCAGTGCCCCCGTCCCGTCAACCTTTATTGGCGCGCTGATTATCTCGATTGTCGCCGGGTATCTGGTTAAGTGGATGAACCAAAAAATCCAGTTGCCTGATTTCCTGCTGGCATTCAAAACCACCTTTTTACTGCCCATTCTTTCCGCGATCTTCGTCATGTTGGCGATGTATTACGTGATAACGCCGTTTGGCGGGTGGATCAACGGCGGAATTCGTTCTCTGCTTACGGCGGCTGGAGAGAAAGGCACGCTGATGTACGCGATGGGGATTTCTGCGGCAACGGCGATTGACCTCGGCGGTCCGATTAATAAAGCTGCAGGATTTGTCGCCTTCAGCTTTACTACCGATCACGTTCTGCCGGTAACCGCACGCTCTATTGCCATCGTGATTCCTCCAATTGGCCTCGGGTTGGCTACGCTTCTCGACCGGCGCTTAACCGGCAAACGCCTGTTCAACGCACAGCTCTACCCGCAAGGGAAAACGGCAATGTTCCTCGCGTTTATGGGCATCAGCGAAGGGGCGATCCCGTTTGCACTGGAAAGCCCCATCACGGCAATTCCATCCTATATGGTTGGCGCTATTGTCGGATCGACAGCTGCCGTCTGGCTGGGGGCGGTGCAGTGGTTCCCGGAATCGGCTATCTGGGCATGGCCGCTGGTCACTAACCTCGGCGTCTATATGGCGGGGATCCTGTTAGGTGCGGTGATTACGGCGCTGATGGTGGTGTTCCTGCGCAACATGATGTACCGCAAAGGCAAATTGCTGATTGAAAGCCTCTGATTAAAAGGATTGTGACCATGAGCTTACTTGCCTCGCTGCGTGACTGGCTAACGGCGCAACATCTCGATGCGGTGCTGCTGTCATCGCGGCAGAATAAACAGCCGCATATGGGGATCTCCAGCGGTTCAGGGTTTGTGTTTATCAGCCATCAAAGCGCGCATATCCTGGTCGACGCCCGTTACTACACCGATGTCGCTACGCGTACTCAGGGCTATCAGATCCATCTACTTGATGGCGCGCAGACGCTGTATTCACGGGTGAATCACATTATTGCTGACGAAAAGCTGCAGACGGTGGGATTTGAAGGCGAGCAGGTAAGCTGGAATACGGTGAATGGATGGTCGGGCAAACTGCTTGCGCGACTAGTGAGTGCCGTGCCGGATGTGCTCCGGCAGGTAAAAACGGCGCAGGAGATAGCCTGCATTCGCGAAGCCTGCCGGATAGCTGACCTTAGTGCTGAACATATTCGCCGCTTTATTCAACCCGGCTTCAGTGAGCGCGAAATCGCCGCTGAACTGGAGTGGTACATGCGTACGCTCGGTGCAGACAAACCCTCTTTTGACACCATTGTCGCCAGCGGCTGGCGCGGCGCGCTGCCGCACGGTAAAGCCAGCGACAAGCGTGTCGAGGCGGGTGAGTTCATCACGCTGGATTTTGGCGCGCAGTATCAGGGCTATTGTTCGGATATGACGAGAACCTTTCGCATCCCAGACGCAAACCAGCCAGCGCAAGAAAGCCCGCTGTTTTCCGTGTATCAGATTGTTCTGGCGGCGCAGCGTGCGGCGGTGGCGGCAATTCGACCTGGTCGGCGTTGCCATGAGGTTGACGCCGCAGCCAGGCGGGTCATTACGCTGGCGGGTTATGGCGATGAGTTTGGTCACAATACCGGACACGCTATCGGCATTGAGGTGCATGAAAATCCCCGTTTTTCCCCCACCGACGCGACGCCTCTGGCGGCTGGCATGCTGCTCACCGTTGAGCCAGGTATTTATCTGCCGGGGCAGGGAGGCGTGCGTATTGAGGATGTGGTGCTGGTTACGCCAGACGGCGGCGAGGTGCTCTACACCATGGCGAAAACATTGTTACACACGGGAGAGGCGTAATGGACTTATCGCTACTGAAGGCGCTGAGCGAGGCGGACGCGATCGCCTCTTCAGAACAGGAAGTGCGGCAGATCCTGCTTGAAGAGGCGGATCGTCTGCATAAAGAGGTGCGCTTTGACGGCCTGGGATCGGTGCTGATCCGTCTGAATGAATCAACCGGTCCGAAGGTAATGATCTGCGCACATATGGATGAAGTGGGATTTATCGTGCGCAGTATTTCCAGCGAAGGAGCGATCGATGTATTGCCGGTGGGAAATGTGCGTATGGCGGCCAGGCAATTGCAGCCGGTGCGGATCACTACCCGTGAAGAGAGCAAAATTCCCGGTCTGCTCGACGGAGTGCGCAGCGGTAATGACGTCAGTGCGCTGCAGGTGGACATTGGCGCGCGGTCTTATGACGAGGTACTTCAGGCCGGCGTACGCCCTGGCGATCGCGTCACCTTTGACACGACGTTTCAGGTTTTGCCGCACCAGCGAGTCATGGGCAAAGCCTTTGATGATCGACTTGGATGTTATTTGCTGGTGGCGCTGCTGCGCGAATGGCATAACGCCATTCTCCCATGCGAGGTCTGGCTGGTAGCCAGTTCCAGTGAAGAAGTGGGACTGCGCGGAGGACAAACGGCAGCACGCGCGGTCGCCCCGGATGTGGCGATCGTGCTGGATACCGCCTGCTGGGCCAAAAACTTTGATCATGGTGCGGCCAACCATCGGCAGATTGGTAATGGCCCGATGCTGGTGTTAAGCGATAAATCGCTGATTGCCTCGCCAAAGCTGACGGCGTGGGTTGAAAGCGTGGCCACTGATGCGGGTATTACCCTGCAGATTGACATGTTCAGTAACGGCGGCACTGACGGCGGGGCGGTGCACGTAAGCGGTACGGGGAGCCCCACGGTTGTCATGGGGCCAGCTACGCGGCATGGACACTGCGCGGCGTCGATTGCCGACTGCCGTGACATCATCCAGACGCAGCAGTTGTTGTCGGCTCTTCTTTCACATCTTACGTGCGAAACCGTGGTTCATCTGACGGATTTCAGGTGCTGATTTCGCGCTAATCAGGAGTTGTTATGCTAACGATTCAATTTCTTTGCCCGCTACCCAATGGCCTGCATGCGCGTCCGGCGTGGGAGCTGAAAGAGCAGTGCAGCCAGTGGCAAAGTGAGGTGATATTTCTTAACCATCGCCAGAACGCCAGGGCTGATGCGAAAAGTTCGCTGGCGCTGATTGGCACCGGGACGCTGTTTAATGACAGTTGTAGCTTAACCATCACCGGTCGCGATGAAGAACAGGCCCGACGAGCGCTGGAGGAGTACCTCCTGCACCGGTTTATTGACAGCGACAGCGTTCAGCCGACGCCAGCGGAACTGGCGGCACATCCGTTGCCACGTTCGCTGATTCGCCTCAACCCAGACCTTCTTTATGGCACCGTGCTGGCAGGAGGCGTGGGGGCAGGTTCGCTCACGCTTTGGCAGAGCGATAATCTGGAAAGTTATCGCGCGATTGCGCCGAGTGCGGAAGACAATACCCGGCTGGAGCATAGTCTGGCGACGCTTGCCGAACAGCTCAATCAGCAACTGCGCGAGCGTGAGGGTGAGAGTAAAACCATCCTCAGCGCCCATCTGTCTCTGATTCAGGACGACGAGTTTGCCGGGAATATTCGTCGCTTAATGCGGGAGCAGCATCTGGGGTTAGGGGCGGCGATTATCGCCAATATGGAGCAGGTGTGCGACAAGCTGTCGGCCTCCGGTAGCGATTACCTGCGCGAGCGCGTTAGCGATATCCGTGATATCAGCGAACAACTGCTGCACATCACCTGGCCTGAAAGACGTCCGCGCAATGCGCTGGTGCTGAATAAGCCGACGATTCTGGTCGCTGAGGATTTGACGCCCAGCCAGTTTTTAAGCCTCAATTTGCAGCATCTGTCAGGCATGATCCTGGAGAAAACAGGGCGCACATCGCACACCCTGATCCTTGCTCGCGCGTCGGCTATTCCGGTGCTTAGCGGCTTGCCGCTGGAGGCCATTAGCCGCTATGCAGGCCAGCATGCGGTACTGGATGCCCGCTGTGGGGTACTGGCCATCAATCCAGACGATGCGGTTCGCGGTTATTACGCGATTGCGCAGAAGCTGGCCGATGAATGCCAGCGGCGGCAGGCGCTGGATGCCGCCCAGCCCGCGCTGACCAAAGATAATCAGCGTATTGACGTTGCAGCGAATATCGGTACCGCGCTGGAAGCGCCGGGGGCGTTTGCCAATGGCGCGGAAGGGATTGGGCTGTTTCGTACTGAAATGCTGTTTATGGACCGCGACAGCGCTCCCGACGAGCAGGAACAGTTTGAAGCCTACCAGCAGGTCTTATTGGCCGCGGGCGACAAGCCGGTTATCTTTCGCACCATGGATATTGGTGGGGATAAAAATATCCGTTACCTTAATATTCCGCAGGAAGAGAATCCGTTCCTGGGCTACCGCGCGGTGCGAATTTATCCAGAGTTTGCCGGACTGTTTCGCACGCAGCTGCGCGCCATCTTACGTGCGGCAACCTTCGGCAATGCGCAACTGATGATCCCAATGGTGCACAGCCTTGACCAGATTTTGTGGGTAAAAAGCGAACTGCAAAAAGCGCTGGTGGCACTGAAAGCCGACGGTTTACGCCATGCTCCGACAATTTCATTGGGGATTATGGTTGAAGTGCCGTCGGTGTGTTACATCATCGACCATTTCTGCGATGAGGTGGATTTCTTCAGTATTGGTTCAAACGACATGACCCAGTACCTGTACGCCGTCGATCGTAATAACCCGCGCGTTTCGCCGTTGTACAACCCGATTACGCCGTCGTTCCTGCGAATGTTGCAGCAGATTGTCCGCGTGGCGCACGAACGCAGTAAATGGGTGGGCATTTGCGGCGAACTGGGGGGCGAAGGACGCTATTTACCGCTGCTACTGGGCTTAGGACTCGACGAGCTGAGCATGAGCAGTCCACGTATTCCGGCGGTGAAAAGTCAGCTTCGTCAACTGGAGGGCCAGGCATGCCGTGAACTCGCCATACGGGCCTGTGAGTGCCGTAGCGCTCAAGAGATAGAAGATCTGCTCAACCAGTTTGCACCGCAGAAAGACGTGCGTCCGCTGCTGGCGCGGGAGAACATCTTTGTTGGTGAATCTCTGAGTAACAAAGAGCAGGTGATTCAGTTTCTGTGCGGCAATCTTGGTGTTAATGGGCGAACTGAACATCCGTTTGAGCTGGAGGAAGATATCTGGCAGCGCGAAGAGATAGTCACCACTGCTGTCGGTTTTGGTGTGGCTATTCCGCACACTAAGTCCCAGTGGATCCGCCATTCCAGCATCAGTATTGCCCGGCTTGCTTATCCCGTTGACTGGCAGTCAGAGATGGGCGAAGTGGAACTGGTTATCATGCTGACGCTGGGGGCTGATGAAGGCATTAACCACGTGAAGGTCTTCTCGCAGCTGGCGCGTAAGCTGGTGAACAAGCCGTTCCGCCAGTCGTTGTTTGCCGCTGAAAATGCCGACAGTATTCTCGCGTTGCTGGAGGCGGAACTGACGTTTTAAGCTTCACTGAAAGAGCGCTCTCCAGCCTGCGACGATCTGGTTGCAGGCTGGATGAACGCGACCGGAAAGCGACATCATCAATGTGGCGCGTTTGGCACCGGCAGTTTCCCGGCTCTTAAGAGCGTCATTTCTTGCTTACAGAGCAGAACCACCGCCTGGCGAGCTTTAACACGGCGGGAGGTAAGGGCTCTTTTCACGGTCTGACGATCCGCACCTGATTCCAGCATCTGAAAACACATCAGGGAGAGTGCACGTCTGTTTTTCATCGCATATTCACTTTATTGAGTAAGCCTGCAGGGGGAGCTACATGCCGTTATTTTACAACGATGCAAACGGATATTACTAACCTGTTGGTGTTGTCTCACTTAACGTGCTGACTGAAAACGTACGCTGTACTCTCCCGGTGTCAGGCCAAACTGACGCCGGAACAGGCGGCAGAAATAATTACTGTCCTGATACCCGCACCGCTGTGCGACTTCGCTAATCGACAGATGGTATTTCTGTAAGATGATGCGCGCCTTCGCCATTCTGACCCACCGCAGGTACTCGACGAACCCCATGGTGCTGTGCTGGGCAAACACTTTTGACAGGTGGTTGGGCGTGATATTAAAAAACTGCGCTACGCTTTCCCGGGTCAGCGGTTGGGCATAGTTATCCTGCACCCAGTTACACATACTGTGATAGAGAAATTCAGCGCGCGGACGCTCTGTGTCAGGGCGGGTATTCACCACGCTACGACACAGATGCAGCAGGCTAAGCACCAGCGGCTGAATAATATCCTGGGCCTGAGGAGAGCGGCTTAAATGGGTTAATGCGGTGAGCATCGCCTCACCTTCGCCGCGCTGCGGATGTGGTAACTCAATACGGCGGGTCGGACGTAACAGCGATGCCGTTCGATTATCGTAAAAAGAGAGCCCCAGCCAGGCCGGGGAAAACACCAGACTCAGTAGCATCACGGGTTTATCGCTGCCGGGCAAATTCGCCGCTTTCGCCGGGATAAACAGCATGTCGCCTTCTGGCAGGCTATGCTGCTGTTTTTCCAGTTGATTACTGTATTCGCCACGCAGCACGATATCGAGGCGCGGAAGGTCAATACACAAACTGCCGGACGGTAACGTGGTGGGCTGGGTCGCGAACCACACGCGGCCAAGACGCTGTGGGTTCAATACCAGTCCGCTGAACAGATCGGCGAAAAACTGTTGGTCTGCGGGGAGGCCTGGCTCTTTCATCGCTCTTTCTCTGCGCTATAAGTGCATTAACTGCCTGAACTCTTTCACTTTACTCCGACTCACCGGGATTTCAAATTCCAGATCTTTTAAGCGCAAAATGTAGGTGTTGTTAAACCAGGGTTCGATCTCGCGGATTTTATTCAGATTCACACAGAACGAGCGGTGGCAGCGGAAGAAATGCGAAGCAGGCAATTTGCTGCAAAATTCAGTGATGTTCATTGGCATCACGTACGATTCGCGCCGGGTGTAGACAAACGTCATCTTTTCATGGGCTTCTGCGTAGTAGATGTCGTTGATCGGGGTCACGATGATCCGCTCATCTTTAATCAGATTGATCGTATCGTTTTCGCGAGCCACCGGACTGGCGGGCGAGGTTCCCGTTTGCTGTTGCTGCCAGGCGGCTTCCAGCTTTTGCAGCATGCCGACGATGCGTGATTCCTGATACGGCTTCAGGATGTAGTCAAAGGCCTCCAGTTCAAAGGCTTCAACAGCGTGCTCTTTCCACGCGGTAATAAAGACAATAAAGGGCTTGTGCGCGAACTGGCTGATGTTTTGCGCCAACAGGACGCCATCCAGCGAGGGAATATTGATATCCAGAAAAATGGCGTCAACGCGGTTGTGCTGGAGATATTTCAGCACGTCCAGACCGTCGTCAAATGTGCCGACAATCTCCATCTGGCTGTGCTCTTTTATCAGCCAGCTAAGTTCCTGTTGGGCCAGGAATTCATCTTCAACAATGATGACTTTCACGACTTCACTCCTGGTTAAAGCAACAATGTGGCCGGTGCGGCTGCGGGCGAGTGCTGATTAGGCACATAAAAGGCAATCTCAGTGCCTGGCTCCAGACGGCGGATATGGAGGCCCTCGCCGTAGAGCAGCTTAACGCGATGATGCACATTCAACAGACCAATTTTATTGCCCGGCATTTCATTGGATTCGACCCGTTCAATCACTTTTGGATCGATGCCGTGGCCCGTATCCCGCACGGCAATCCGTACCCGATTACCGCACTCCGCAACGCTGATGGTGACCACCCCTTTTCCTTTGCAGGGCTGAATCCCATGGACGATAGCGTTCTCTACCAGCGGCTGAATCAGCAGGCTGGGAATATAACAGCTTACCTCTTCATCGATATCATAAATAACCGTCAGCTTGTCGCCAAAACGGGCCTGTTCGATGGCGATGTAATCCTTGATTTGATACAGCTCTTTTTTGATGTCGATCTGCTCATCGTCTTTTAATTCAATATTATAGCGAAGATAGCGCGATAAATTAAAAATCAGCTGGCGCGCTGTGTCTGGATTCAGTCGTACCGACGATGAAATTGCGTTCAGGGCGTTAAACAGGAAATGGGGATTTATTTTACTTTGTAGCGCACGTAGCTCTGCCTTATTTGCCATTTCGCGTAGCTGCTCCGCCCGGGAGACTTCCAGCTGAGTCGAGATAATTTGCGACAGGCCGATGGCCATTTCTTGTAGTGAGGAGGTTATCTGATGGGCGTGACAGTAGTAGATTTTTAGCGTACCGGTGACAACACCTTTCTCCCAAAGCGGAATCACCAGCATGGAGTGTATTTCCGGCGTACGGTGCGCTTCATCATTGTTTTTAATGATGATTTTTCCGTAATTGATCGCCTGTTGCGTAGTCGGACTGACGAAATCATCATTATCGCGGTAGTTAAGTTCACCCACGCCAACGTAGGCCAGCACGTGCTGGGTGTTGGTAATAGCGACGGCATCAGCATGGATATCATGGCGAATAATTTCGCACACCTGGCGAAGCGATTCGCTATTGACCTGGCGAAAAAGCGGCAGAGTTTTGTTGGCGATATCCAGAGCCAGCTTAGCCTGCTTCGCGGCGCTGGCTTCTTTCTCGCCTTCCACGCTTTGCACCAGCATGACGATAAAACCAATGCAGACACTACCCAGAATCATTGGGATGCCGATTTTCGAGACGATATCCAGCCCCAGTTCGGTGGTGGGTGCCCAGGCGACGACGAGGATCATGGTCAGAGATTCGCACAGCATTCCGCCTAAAATACCCGCACGCCAGTGCTGCGCTTTGGGGATCCTACGGTTGATCCAGCCGGCAATGCAGCCTGCCAGAATGCTGGTGATAAAGCAGGGCAGGGCGGTTACGCCGCCGATGTCGATCAGGTAGCGGTGGGTGCCCGCGATCAGGCCTGTAATGATACCGACCCAGGGACCGAACAGAATTCCCCCTGACATGACGGCGATAATACGTACGTTAACCAGTGAGCCTTCTACCGGTACGCCGGACCAGGTACTGAACAGGGCAAACATTGAGAAAATCGCGGTAACGGCGAGCAGCTCTTTCGGGGAGTGGGCTGACTTGTGCAACAGTTCGCGAAACAGGCGGATACGAATCAGGAAAAACAGACAGAACAGCATCAGCGCTGCCCGGTCGAATACCGCCAGCAGCATATTGAATATTTCGTGCACGGGTGACTCTTGCGCAAGGGTTAAACCTCTATGATAGGTAACCTGAGGCTGGATGACCAGCACCCGCGCAGCCTGTGGCTAATGGGGAAAAACCTTAATATTAAAAGGGGATTGTTGCATGATTGTTGTATTTACAATGCCTGTCCTATCAACGGAGCGCGCAAAGTAATATGTTTAACAATAAAATGTTAAATAGTGGTAATTTTAAGCGGAGTGTGAAAAATTTTATTTCCTCATTTTTTCTGGCTATTCCTCTTTTATCTCAATAAAAAATATTTTGTTTTGCCTCTCGACAGAAGGAAATTATTCAGGCTATTTTCTAAACGTGCCACCATCGTGGCAGCGTCGCTCGGACGGTCCGGGCGCTAACGTTAATCTGAGGATATTATGGCTGACTCCCGCCCTGAACGTCGCTTTACGCGTATTGATCGCCTTCCCCCTTACGTTTTTAACATTACTGCTGAACTGAAGATGGCTGCGCGTCGGCGCGGCGAAGATATTATCGATTTCAGCATGGGGAACCCGGATGGGGCCACGCCTCCTCACATTGTCGAAAAACTCTGTACCGTGGCGCAGCGCCCGGATACGCACGGTTACTCCACCTCGCGCGGCATTCCGCGTCTGCGTCGGGCGATTTCCCGTTGGTACCAGGAACGCTATGACGTTGAGATCGATCCGGAATCCGAAGCGATTGTGACGATTGGCTCGAAAGAAGGATTGGCGCACCTGATGCTGGCCACGCTGGATCACGGCGATACGGTCCTCGTACCGAACCCGAGTTATCCGATCCATATTTATGGCGCGGTGATTGCCGGCGCGCAGGTACGCTCAGTGCCGCTGGTCGAAGGCGTCGATTTCTTTAATGAGCTGGAGCGCGCGATTCGCGAAAGCTACCCGAAACCGAAGATGATGATCTTAGGTTTTCCTTCCAACCCGACTGCGCAGTGCGTCGAGCTGGAGTTCTTCGAAAAAGTTGTGGCCCTGGCTAAACGCTATGACGTGCTGGTGGTTCATGACCTGGCCTATGCCGATATCGTCTACGATGGCTGGAAAGCGCCGTCGATTATGGAGGTACCGGGCGCTCGTGATGTCGCGGTGGAGTTTTTCACCCTATCGAAAAGCTACAACATGGCGGGCTGGCGTATCGGTTTTATGGTAGGTAACAAAACGCTGGTGAACGCGCTGGCTCGAATTAAGAGCTATCACGATTACGGAACCTTTACTCCGTTGCAGGTTGCAGCAATCGCCGCGCTGGAAGGCGATCAGCAGTGCGTGCGGGATATTGCTGAGCAATATAAACGTCGTCGAGATGTGCTGGTTAAGGGGCTGCATGAAGCCGGGTGGATGGTCGAGATGCCCAAGGCCTCGATGTACGTTTGGGCGAAAATCCCAGAGCAATACGCCGCGATGGGATCACTTGAATTTGCCAAGAAACTGCTGAACGAGGCGAAGGTATGCGTTTCGCCGGGGATTGGTTTTGGTGATTATGGTGATACGCACGTGCGCTTTGCGTTAATTGAAAACCGCGACCGTACCCGCCAGGCGATCCGTGGCATCAAAGCAATGTTCCGCGCCGATGGCTTACTGCCTGCCAGTGCAAAATCGGCCACTGAAAGTACCGACTAACAACACGTTTCCCCAAAAGCAAACAGGAGCCATCAGGCTCCTGTTTTTTTTGCTGCGTCTTTTAATTTAGATCATCAGGGCGAAAGTACCGGCCCAAACGATGACCATAAAAGAAATGCCCATAAAGAAATATTTCACTTTTCATCTCTCCGCGTACCTGAGGTACGTCTAAATGAACATATGCTAACCTGACAGAGAGCTGATGCACGCGTAAACGAAATGGAGAATTCCCTTCGTTTGCTTGTCTGCATCACCTCAGAATTCTGAGCTTTTATGCTCCAGACGGCGCTAATGTACGCCTAAAAATGAGGTGAGACAAGAGGCATTTTTTTATTTAATTTTAATAACTTACAAGTGTCGTGATTCGGCGACAGTTTAATTTCTGTCGGTAATAAATTGCTATTGAGCGACGAAATGTTTACTCGGAGAATTCTCATATCTCCATGATGTTAATGCGGTTAATTTTTCGCGGAATGAGATTATGAAAAGGTTAAAAATGACCAGATTAATGATGTTAGCACTCGTTCTTACGCCAGTGACGTCGATGGCGGCCTCGCCGATGGCATTCAATTTCAGCTGCGCAAGTATTGGTGGTGTGAATAGTGATGGTAAAGGCAATATCTGGATTGATGGCACTAAGGCGACGGTAAAGGCCTTCAATGAAAATTACTGGGAAGCAAAAAGCGGTAACAATACCGTGTCTATCTCCCGTAAAGATGACGGGAATCCGGACGTTTCCTGGACCGGGCCTAATCGTAAGCACGGGATTTGCCTGCCTGAAGACAATATCGACTTTTCAGGGGCAAAGAAATCGACCAGCAACGGGCCTTCTTTTTCCTGTTCTGCGGTAGCAAAGGGCAGTATCGAAGAGGTTATCTGTCATAGTCCTTCGCTCTCAGCCATGGATTTGGCATTGTACGGGGCCTACAAGCAGGCGCTGGTGAAATCGAGTAATAACCCGACGCTTAAAGCAGAGCAACGCGGCTGGGTGAAAGGGCGTAACGAATGCTGGAAAGAGCAGGATAAGCCAGCGTGTATAGCCCGTAACTACAATGAGCGAATGGCTGAATTACAGAACAAGTGGGGCGTGAAGTAATTCAGGCGCAGAAAAAAAGAAAGGCCTTTCGGCCTTTCTTTTTAGATATATAACGAGGCTTCACCCATCGGGCGAGTTTTGAAGCGACGGTGGATCCAGAGATACTGCTCGGGCGCGCGCATGATCTCTTTTTCGATAATTTTGTTCATATACGCCGCTGCCTGGCTTTCATCTGTTGGATAACCTTCCATTTCTGGCGTGATGAACAGGCGGTAACCGGAGTTATCTGCTTTTCTCACCATGGTTACGGTCAGCATCGCTGCGCCCGATAACCGTGACAGCACGTAAGTACCGTTGGTGGTCGCGACGTTTTTGACTGCGAAGAAGGGGGCGAATGAACTCCCTTTACGACCGTAGTCCTGATCGGGGGCAAACCATACCGCTTCCCCTTTTTTCAGGGCGCCGACAATACCGCGCAGATTATTTCTGCCGATCATGGCCTTGTTGGAGCGCATACGACCGCGGGTTTGGATCCACTCCATCAACTTATTGTTGTGCGGGCGATAGGTTGCCATCATCGGTTGGCAAAGTCCCATTACGCGACCACCCAATTCGAGTGACATAAAGTGTACGCCTACCACCATCACGCCACGGTTTTGCATCTGTGCGCGTTTCAGGTTGTCCAGCCCTTCTACATCAAACCATTTGCGTACCCGGCGATCCGGCCAGAACCAGGCCATACCCGTTTCAAGCAGCGCCATGCCGAGTGAACGGAAGTTCTCATCGACCAGTTTGTCTCTTTCTTCTTGCGACAGATTTGGGAAACAGAGTTCGAGATTTTTATGAGCAATAGATTCACGGCGCTTTAAAAATGGACGAGCCAGCGTTCCTGTACGGGTACCAAGAAAACACAATACCGGATAGGGAAGTTGTACCAGTAACCAGAGCACACCGACGCCAAACCATGTGAGCCAGTAGCGCGGATGCAAAAACGCGCGTGAAAATTTACATTGGGGGAACATAATCACCTGTTGTTGATACGAAATAGGTGTATCGCGAAGATTCTTTAGTCTGCCGCTTTACAGTCTGTACTGATCGTTAGGCCGCCATGAACGACATTGGTTCCTGTAAAGAGTGTAAAACTGAGTCAGGACAAAACCAGGAAGGGGCATGAATGATCGGACGCTCAATGTACACCCGAATATTAATGTCAGCCAGAAATAATTACTCAAGATGCGTAAATGTTTTTACGGCGATTAAGGTCAAAAATGAGTCGATATATAATGCGTTGTTTTTATGACGATTAAATAAACGGCAGTCGAATAAATTATTAGTCAGCGATTGAGTGATTATTGTAACGAAAATGTTGCTTAAATTGCGAACTATTGGGAATTGTCTTAGAATATAAACTCAAGGGAGTGTAAGGACTTACGTAAATTTTTACGGCAAACAGGAGGTATCGCTATGTTCTATTTTTGGATCTTTCTCGCGTTGAGCATTCTGAGCGTCAGTTGCTATATCTGGCAGGTTATGGGGACTGCGGCGTCAATAAGTGCTTTTATCGGCATGGCCATACTCACGGCATTAATTTACGTTTTTACTATGCAGTTGACCAATGGTAACGAGATGGTTACCGGATTATTCCTTTTTCTTGCCCCAGCATGCGGTTTGATCATCCGCTTTATGGTAGGTTACGGTAAGCAATAAATTATCACGTTGAGCTATTTATTCTTTATCTGAATGTATTGAAGTGCCAGCATCGCTGGCACTTTTTGCGAGACTCAAATCGGTTACCGGGCATCAGCCAACTGGAGTGACGCTTCCTCTTGCTGAGCGTTTTTCCGTTGTTGTTCGAGTTCCAGCGCGCCGCGATGGGAGAGGTAGCAGAACAGGATGCAGCAGACAATCCCGCCCATCAACAGATAGAAGCCGCCATGCCATCCCATTTTATCGACCATCACGCCAAACAGGCTGGTTCCCAGCGATGCGCCAAAAATGTAGCTCATGAATCCGCGTAACCCTACCGCAGAACCTACTGCGAAGCTGGGGACGATTTCCATGGTCTGAACGGAGGCCAGGAACTGCGGAACATAAATCAGGCAACCCACGATGGCGGCAAAAATAGTGACCATCAGCAGCGATTCACTTTTCCAGTAACCGATCAGGCAGACGAAAATCAGCGCCATACAGATCATGGCCAGCGGCATGCGACGGCCTTTAAACAGTTTATCGGTGAGCCAACCCGCCAGTAATGTGGAAGGAATTGCCGCCCATTCGAAAAACAGAAAAGCTATGCTCATTTGCTCTTTCGAGAAATGTTTTTCGGTTAATAAATAAATTGGCAGCCAGCTAATCATACCAAAACGCACCATATAGACAAAAACGTCTACCAGTGAAACATACCAGGCATTTTTATTACGCAATACATAGGTGCAGAAGATCTGGAAGGCACTCATATTTTCTGGCGCCTGGACAGCGTGTCGGGAATTTAATACGACTTTTTCTTCCGGCATCATTTGTTCCAGAGCCGGTAAACCCTCCTGGCGTGGTGAACCTTTCCCTAGCATCAGCACAATAAAAGCAAACAGTACGGCAACACAGGCCGGAACAATATAGCTGGCGCTTTGCCAGTGTTCGCTCCCCAAAATGGCAAACGCGGCGCCAACAATCGGGGCGACAATACCACCGCCAACGTTGTGTGAGATATTCCAGAATGCGCCAACGCGTCCACGTTCTTTACGTGGAAACCAGTTAGCGATGGTAATAAATGAAGGGCCAACGCCCATCCCCTGAAACAAACCGTTGAAAACGACCAGCGCGGCAAATATCCAGAATCCGGTACTGAACCCCAGGCCTACGTTGACGATAGCGCACAGGATCAGGCCGCATGCCATGAAGACTTTCGGGCTGGCCTTGTCTGCCAGACTGCTCATAATGCCTTTACTGATCCCATAGGCAATAAGCATGCAGCTGCTGAGTAAACCAATCTGCGTAGCGCTGAGATCCAGATGCTCCTTCAGGTATGGAGTCGAGAGCGTGAAGTTATTGCGCACAATATAGTACGCAAGATAGCCAAGAAATACGCTGAGTAATGCCTGAATGCGGTAGCGGCCATAAGTTGCCTGGACTTTCTCCGCCGGGACTTTATTCGCCGCTGGTCCTGCCTTAAATATTGATAACATATCATCACCTAATTTTTTATTGATGTGAATATCAGGATTTTTCGCAGTGAAGAGTGAAATAGACGGCAAAGAAACTCAAGTTGATGAAATGTGTCACTATTGACTCAATTTGCGGGCGGCGTGGCAGATTTTGACTCTTTTTTAATAATGGATTTTCAATTCTATTCTTTCACGGGCATTTTTATCATCGGCGTGTGCGGGTATTAACAAATTCAGGCTGTATTTTCGGGTATTCTTTACTGATGTCGTCACTTTCCGTTTGGTTATTCTACGAATAACCTTATTCTTCCCCCCAGCGGTGATAAACGGGTAAGTTTTGTCTCAATATTATTTTTTGTACATGTTGGTATTTATGAACGGGATCACAAACAGACTGTTGGGCCGGGGGCGTTTTTGGGCATTCTTGCTCTGTTTTATGTCGCTGTCGGCGAGCTGCCAGGTCCTGGGTAAAGAGCTGGTGATGGCGACCACCTTTTCCCCAGGGGCCACGGCCTGGATTATCCAGCGCTGGCAGACGGAGCCAGGGTCAGTGATGATTCGCACGTTAAACCGGACCAGCGGTTCGCTGGAACAGTTGCTGGATACTGCGAATGCGGAAAACGTCGATCTGATTTTGACCTCATCACCCATGCTGTTGCAGCATCTTCAGGAGCACCAGAAGCTGGCACCTTTCGATAATGCGCTGCCTGAAAGCCAGCGGCTGGTGCCAGACTCGATTCGCTCGACCTCCGTGGCTGTGGCGATATCAGGGTTTGGCCTGTTGATTAATCGTTCTGCGCTGGCGGCGCGGCATCTTCCGCCGCCTGCCGACTGGGGGGATTTAACGCAGCCTAAATATCAGAACGCGCTGTTGATGAGTAGCCCGTCGCGTTCCGATACCAACCACCTGATGGTTGAGTCGCTGCTGCAACAGAAAGGGTGGGAAGAGGGCTGGGCGACGCTGTTGGCCAGCGCCGGTAATCTGGTAACGATTTCATCACGCAGTTTTGGCGTGGCCGACAAAATTAAGAGCGGTCTGGGCGTGGCGGGGCCGGTTATTGATAACTATGCCAACCTGTTGCTTAACGATCCGCACCTTACTTTTACCTATTTCCCTCGCTCGGCGGTGTCACCCACCTATGTTGCCGTACTCAAGAATAGCCAGCACCCCAACGAAGCGCGTCGCTTTATCCGCTATCTGTTAAGCCCGGAAGGACAGCGGATCCTTGCGGATGCGAACACGGGGAAATATCCGGTCACGCAGCTCGCGCCTGATAACCCACGCGCCGCTCAGCAGGCTATTTTGATGAGCCAGCCCGCGCTTAATTATCGGCTGATCCTTAAGCGGCAACAGTTGGTGCAGCGGATGTTTGATACCGCCATCAGTTTTCGACTCGCGCAGCTGAAAGATGCCTGGCGGGCGCTATACAGTGCGGAAGCGCGCCTGAAACGCCCGCTACCCGAAATCAGAGCATTACTGACCAGCGTCCCGATAGACGCCAGAAGTAGTGAGGATGAGGCCTGGCTTGCGCAATTTGAGAATAAAAGCGTAGCCGAACAGCAGATGATGGAGTGGCAGCTCTGGTTTCTTAAAAATCAGCGTCAGGCGATATCCAAACTGGAAGAGTTAAAATGAAAGGTGGTTCGATACTGCAACGCCTGCGCCAGCTCAGCATCAGCAGCAGCCTGCGGGGAGCGTTTCTGACGGGCGCATTACTGACGTTGAGCGTAAGCTGCGTCAGTTTGTACTCCTGGCATGAGCAGAGCTCGCAGATACGCTATTCACTTGATGATTACTTCCCGCGCGTACATTCCGCTTTTTTGATAGAAGGAAATCTCAACCTGGTTGTGGATCAGCTTAATGAATTCCTGTTGGCCCCCAACACCACGGTGAGGCTGCAACTGCGCAATCAAATTATTTCTCATCTGGACAAAATTGAGGTGCTGAGCCGGGGATTACAATCGGCAGAACAACAGCAGTTGGCGGTGATTTTGCAAGACAGTCGGGCGCTGATGGCGGAGCTGGACCGGGTGCTCTACAACATGTTCCTCGTGCGCGAAAAGGTGAGTGAACTCTCCGCGCGCATCGACTGGCTACATGATGATTTTACTACT
The DNA here is from genome assembly GCF_013797615.1 of Citrobacter sp. RHBSTW-00017. NCBI lineage: Bacteria > Pseudomonadati > Pseudomonadota > Gammaproteobacteria > Enterobacterales > Enterobacteriaceae > Citrobacter > Citrobacter sp. RHBSTW-00017. Next base: position 1,611,889 of record NZ_CP056899.1, read on the forward strand.
GAGCTGAATTCGCTGGTGCAGGATTTTACCTGGCAGCAGGGGACGTTGCTGGATCAAATTGAGGCCAAAAACGGCGATGCAGCGCAGTATCTCAAACGTGCCAGAGAGGTACAAAACGAGCAGCAGCAGGTTTACACCCTGGCAAGAATTGAAAATCAGATCGTGGATGATTTACGCGACAGGCTCAATGAACTGAAGTCGGGTAGCGACGACGGAATGCTGGTGGAGAATCATATCCGCTATCTGGAGAACCTGAAGAAAACGGCGGATGAAAATATCCGTACCCTCGATGACTGGCCCAGTACTATCACCCTGCGGCAAACCATTGATGAGTTACTGGAAATCGGGATGATGAAAAATAAAATGCCCGATACCATGCGCGATTATGTCGCCGCGCAAAAAGCGCTCGTTGATGCTAACCATGCCAGAGAGGCAACGCTCGGGCGCTTTCGAACACTGCTTGAGGCGCAGTTGGGGAGTAGCCATCAGCAAATGCAGATGTTTAACCAGCGGCTGGAACAAATTGTTCGCGTCAGCGGTGGACTTATTCTGCTGGCGACGCTGCTGGCGCTACTTCTCGCCTGGGGGCTCAACCATTACTTTATTCGTTCGCGTCTGGTGAAGCGTTTTACCGCACTCAACCAGGCCGTGGTGCAAATTGGTCTTGGCAGAACGGATGCCACCATCCCGGTTTATGGGCGCGATGAGCTCGGGCGCATCGCAGGATTGCTGCGCCATACTCTGGGCCAGTTGAGTGCGCAAAAAAATCAGCTGGAGCAGGAAGTGACAGAGCGCAAGGAGATAGAATCCGATCTCCGGGCAACGCAGGATGAACTGATCCAGACGGCAAAACTGGCAGTGGTTGGACAGACCATGACCACGCTGGCGCACGAGATTAACCAACCGCTGAATGCGCTGTCGATGTACCTGTTTACGGCGGGAAGGGCAATTGAACAAGGACAATCCGCTCAGGCCAGAAGTACGTTAACCAAAGCGGAGGGGCTGATTATCCGTATTGATGCCATTATCCGTTCGCTGCGTCAGTTTGCACGTCGGGCCGAGCCGGGCGCGCCTTTGCATCCGGTCGATCTGCGACAAACATTCAGCGCCGCCTGGGAACTGTTGGCCATGCGGCATAAGCCTCAGCAGGGTACGCTGACGCTTCCAGCCCAGAGTGTATGGGTGACAGGTGATGAAGTGCGTATTCAGCAGGTGCTGGTAAACGTACTGGCAAATGCGCTGGATGCCAGTCCGACTGGCGCGCAAATAGAGGTTCACTGGCAGGCTGAGGGCAGCCGATTGTGCGTCTTTGTCTGCGATAACGGCCCCGGCTGGCCGGAGGCGTTATTGCCATCACTATTAAAGCCGTTTACCACCAGTAAGGATGTGGGGCTCGGTATTGGCTTATCGATTTGTGTATCGTTAATGGGGCAAATGAACGGCGAGCTGCGCCTGGCGTCGACACCGGGGCGTAATGCCTGCGTCGTTCTGCAATTTAATCTGACGGATGTAAACGATGTTGTGTGATGACTATTCTGTTCTGCTGATTGATGATGATGCCGATGTTCTCGACGCTTACACTCTGTTGCTTGAACAAGAGGGGTACCGTGTCTATGCATGCAATAACCCTTTTGATGCCCGAAACTGGCTGCAAGCCGACTGGCCGGGGATTGTTCTGAGCGATGTGTGTATGCCTGGCTGCAATGGAATAGACCTGATGACGTTGTTTCATCAGGATGATAATCAGTTGCCAATCCTGCTTATCACCGGGCATGGCGATGTCCCGATGGCGGTGGAGGCAGTAAAGAAAGGCGCATGGGACTTTCTGCAAAAACCGGTCGACCCCGGCAAACTGCTGTCGCTGGTAGAGGATGCGCTGCGTCAGAGACAATCCGTGATTGCCCGTCGCCATTATTGCCAGCAAAAGCTTCAGGTTGAACTGCTCGGCTACAGTGACTGGGTCAATCAGTATCGTCAACGTCTGCAACACCTGGCGGAAACGGATATTGCCGTCTGGTTTTATGGCGAGCCGGGAACGGGACGTATGACCGGAGCCCGGTATTTGCATCAGCTTGGGCGCAGCGCTGATGGGCCGTTTATCCGCGGTGAACTAACGCCCAGGAACGCGGGACTACTCAATGACCTTATTGCACAGGCGCAAGGAGGAACGCTGGTCCTGAGCCATCTTGAGTGCCTGACACGTGAACAGCAGCACCATCTGGTGCATCTGCAAAGCCAGGAGCGGCGTCCGTTTCGTCTGATAGGCATTGGTGACACATCGTTAGTGGAACTGGCGGCAACCAACCAGATTGTGGCCGAACTCTACTACTGTTTTGCGATGACGCAAATCGGTTGTCAGCCGCTGTCACAGCGTCCGGATGATATTGAGCCGCTGTTTCGTCATTACCTGCAGAAAGCCTGTCTGCGCCTGAACCATCCCGTGCCCGAGGTTGAAGGGGAGTTACTGAAAGGCATGCGGCGTCGCGTGTGGTTAAGTAATGTTCGAGAACTGGCGAATGCCGCCGAGCTTTTTGCCGTTGGGCTACTCCCGCTGGCTGAAACCGCGAATCCGCAGCTGCATCTGCCTGAACCAACACCGCTCGATCGGCGGGTTGAAGAGTACGAGCGACAGATCATTACTGAAGCGCTAAATATTCATCAGGGGCGCATTAATGAAGTGGCGGAGTATTTACAAATCCCGCGTAAAAAATTGTATTTACGCATGAGAAAATACGGGCTGAGCAAAGAACACTATAAGTTTTAGTCGCCAGGATTGGGGGTGAAGGGACGTCGAGAGTATTTCGGTGGCGGCGTTGGCGTTCACCGAAATAGGCAACGGAAGTCCGGGTGATTATCTGGTTGTTTTTCTTACCACATCAAATCATCAGGGATGACAAAATCAGCATACGGATCGTCTTCGTCCTTCGCTTCCTGGCTCAGCTCGCAATTTAAAACAATATAACTTGCATCGCGCTGCGCAATCTTGTCGGCGACGACAGCCGGGATAATGGCGTATTCGCTATCGTTGCCGCTTTCAGCCGTCAGTCGGGCAATGGCCAGACGGCCCTTGATCAGCTGAGACTGAGTCACCTTATCAACATAGACTTTTTTGATCAGGTTATTATCAGTAAAGTTGTAACCAATATCGCCACGGGTAATGGTGATTTTATTCATTTCAATCAGTTGCTTGATCTGGGCTTTATATTCTTTAGACAGCGCGGCCTGTTTCTGCTGTTCGCTGAGCTGCTTGTCGCGCTCAATTTGCGCTTTTTTATTCTCTTCAACCGCTTCTCTGGCTTCGCGAGCCTGAACGCGCGATTTCTTCGCCGTTCTTTGCACTTTGGCCACTTTTTTGCTGCTGACCAGACCTGCCTTAAGCATCTGTTCTTGTAGGGTAAGTTTTGTCATCGTCGCTTCTAATCCAATAAAATCGTTGTCAGGATTATAACCTTAACGTTCGGCGGGATGCCAGAAAATGGCCGTGCCACGACGGTTATCTCCAGTAGGCGTCACCGTTCTGTGTCTTACTCCCTTTCCGAATCGTGTTGATAGTTAACCCGTTTTTTAATAAGAAATAATATGCTGAATGATTTAACTAACTTGAGAATAGATATCATAAATATAAATATTCCAGTGATTTATCCTGATTGTCGTAATCAAATAGAGTTATTTTGGCAGGTATTTAATCTAAAAAACAATCAGTTGTCTCTTGATCAAATTTAAAGTGCAGCCTCATTGCGCCGATAACCATAATGAAAATATGGACAATGGAGGAAAGTGGCATGTGGTGGGTTTATCGAATGCCGATGAAAATGAAGTTAATAATCGCGCTACAACCACTATTATTGGCGTTATGTTGGTTTGCTGGTTCAGGAATATTGACGCGCATTGAGACAGAACGGCAGATGGAGAATATTGCTCAACTGACAGCGCTCGCGCGTAGTGCCGGAAATGTGGTGCATGAGCTGCAAAAAGAACGGGGAATGAGCGTCGGATTTCTGGGGGCTGAAGGGAAGACGTTCAAAGATGAGTTAACCGCACAGCGGGCTTTAACCGATCGCGAGATCGAGGTCTTTGTGCGTTCACTGTCCGATACTGCATTACCAGAAGGGGATGCCGCCAATTCTGTCACCACGTTTAAGAAAAACATTCTGTCGCTTGCCACCATCCGGGAAAACGTCACGCGATTGGGGCTTCCGGCCTCAGATGTCGTTAAGTTTTATACTAATGTCATTGCTGATGTGCTGAGTTTTGTGGGCAGGTTGGGACAGTTGACGGATTCAGGCGAGATGGCGAACGCATTCGCCGCCTACTACAACTTGCTGAATTTGAAAGAACAAGCAGGTATTGAACGCGCGCTGCTGTCAAATATCTTTTCCTCCGGTCATTTCGCCGAGGGGCAGTTACATCAACTCAGTGATGTCGTCAGTAAACAGAACGTCTGGCTGGCACAATCGTTGCGTCTGAGCCCACCGGAACAGGCGGCCATGCTGGAAAGCCGCTTACAGTCCACAGAAGCGTCAAAAGCCCTCTCATTACGCGAAACCGCGTTTAGTCATGCCGCGAACGGTGGATTTGATGTCGATCCTACTGTCTGGTTCAAGGTTCAAACCCAGCGTATTGAAGTGATGCGGCAGATAGAAGATGTGACGGCGAATCTTCTGTTAGCGAATGCGGAAAAACTCGCGCAGGATGCACGAAAAAACTGGCAGATATATATGATTGTCAGCTTGTTAGCGCTCCTGGCATCATTGGCGTTCGCAGGGGCAATCGCTATCAATATGCATCGTCAATTTAGCGACACGCTCCGCAAGATTGCGGGTATGAACGGCGATCTGACTCAACGACTGGCGACCCCGGGGAAAGATGAGCTTTCCTCACTTAATCGCGCCTATAACACGATGCTGGAAAGTATTCAGCATATCGTCCAGGAGATTAAACAAGGCTCCGTGGTTTTATCCGATGCCAGCAGCAGTATTACGGCGGGTAATCAGGACCTGGCCCAACGCACGGATGAACAGGCAGCATCAATAGTACAAGCGGTGGCCAGTATGGAACAGCTCTCCACGACGATTACGCAAACGGCGGACAATGCCCGCGAAGCGGAGCATCTGACAATAAGGCTGGAAAAAGAGGTCCGCCAGGCCAGTAACGTCGCCAGTGCGGCAAATCAAAGCATGGGGGATATTCGCTCTTCCAGTGAGAAAATCTCGAATATTGTGACCTCGATAGACGATATTTCGTTTCAGACTAACTTGCTGGCGCTGAATGCGGCAGTGGAAGCTGCACGGGCCGGAGAGATGGGCAGGGGGTTTGCGGTTGTCGCCAGTGAAGTGCGGAATCTTTCGCAGCGTTGTGCCAAAGAAGCTAATCAGATCCGCGAGCTGGTCGCGCAGAATATGGTAAAAATTAGTGAGGGTGTTGAGCGGGTTACGGCGTCCGCTACCGCGCTAGAAGCTGCGGCGGACAATACCACCAGCATGAAGCAATATATTGCGGATATCGCTCGTGTAGCGACGGAACAATCGCAAGGGGTAACTCAGATTAACCTGGCACTGCGACCTATGGAGCAGGTTACGCAGCAAAACGCGGCGTTGGTTTCTCAGGCCGCGAGCGACAGCCAGCGCCTGGACAATCTGTCAGTCACCATGAAGGATCTGGTCAATCGTTTTGTTGTCTGACCTGACGCCGTTTAACCGACCCGGACAACATACCGGGTCGGTTCATCCCCTGGCGGGGAAATAGTATTAACGATAAATGGCTACAACGGGTTTTCCGTCATCGCCTATGGTTCCCCGGTACATACCTTCAGAGTTGAAGGACATGGTGTAATTACCGGCTTTATCAAGCACAATTACTCCACCGCTGCCATTCAGCGCCTTAACTTCATCCAGAGCATTCTGCGCTGCGTCTTTTAAAGGGGTATTGCGGTATTTCACCTGGGCTGCAATGTTATACGCGGTCAGCGTGCGGATAAACATTTCTCCTGAGCCGGTTGCGGATACCGCCACGGTTTCATTGTCGGCATAATTTCCTGCGCCAATGATAGGTGAATCCCCCACACGTCCGTAACGTTTGTTGGTCATTCCGCCTGTAGACGTTCCGGCAGCGAGATTACCGTCTTTATCCAGAGCAACAGCGCCGACAGTGCCATATTTATAGTCATACATCATTGGATCAGCGAACAGGGCAGCGCTCTTTCCATCGTGATCAAGGAGCACTTTTTCTTTTTTGATTGCATTCTGTAATTGCTGCCAGCGAAAATCTGTTTTGAAATAAGCAGGATCAACGGTTGCGAGTCCCTGTTCTTTTGCAAAGGTATCCGCGCCTGTCGAGACCATGAGAACGTGCGGGCTTTGAGTCATAACGGCATACGCCGCATTAATTGGGTTTTTAACCGTGGTTACACCGGCAACGGCACCGGCTTTTCGGGTTTTCCCATCCATAATGGACGCATCCAGTTCATTGCGGCCATCGTGGGTAAACACGGCACCTTTACCTGCATTGAAGAGAGGAGAATCTTCCATCACATTAATCGCTTTCTGAACGGCTTCCAGGCTGCTACCGCCTTTATTCAGAACCGCATAACCTGCATTCAGAGCTTCAGTGAGTTTTTCTGTATACTGCTTTTCCTGTTCTGGTGTGATGGTATCTTTTGTAATGGTACCGGCACCACCATGGATCACCAGCCTTATCGGCGATTGCGCGTCTCCCCATGCGGGAGCTGTCAGTAAGGTACAAAGGGTCAAAGTAGCGATACTGGTCTTGATTCTGATCATATGAATAAATTCCTTTTTTCTGAGTGATGAATCATTTCCGATAATGTTTCTCATTACCGGTATTAATCAGCCTGTTTATGGAGAACTTATTCCTGACAAACTGGCTAAAGATTAATCATGGCTATACTTCAATAACCATAATTTTGGTTAATTGATTTTAGTCAAAATATATTTTTAATGATTGATTTATCAAAAAATGAAGCGTTTCCGCAGAAGTTTCTATCATTCCACTGACCATACTCGCAGGCTTCCGGTTGCAGTCTGTCGCTGGTAAAGTGAGCAACCAATACCGAGATGTGACCAGAAGGGAATTCCGAGTGACCGAACGTATTGATTATCAGACTGAAAAATACAGCTTTACTGAGGCGACTGAAAGTTCCCGTCTGGCTGGCCAGTGGGCTGATGTTATTGCTGAATGTCGGGAAATGAAGGCGGGTCCGCAAGAGCGTCTGCGTATTGCGTTATTGAATGTGGACTATGTGACCAGCTTTGAGCTGCCTTTCCGTTTGTTATTACTCCGTACCCCGCAACTGATTGCCAGTGTTCGTGAAGAGCTGCAGCTTAGTCAGAAAAACGTAATCTTTAACGGCAAACGCTTTGGTTGTGTTTACAGCCTGAAAGCGAGTCTCGGCGGGATACCGGATGAATTTCAGTACCGCCTGTCGCATCGTATTCGACGCATTAATCGTGCAGGTTCAAGCGAAGCGCCGTATCAGCAAATTGCTAAAACGGTAAAAGCACCGCGTGAGCGTCTGAAGCTGGCACTGGAATCAGGCCTTGATGTCACTGCTTTGGACGGGCTTTTCTGGTTTGGCAGCCAACGTATTGCTGCTGACGTACTGAGGCTGAGAAAATCAGGGATGCGGATAGCTACTGAGCAGACAATGGTGTCCGACAATCTTACTGCAACGGTGAGGAATGTGCCGTTTTATCGCCTGGCTCAGGGATGAACTGACAGGTAAATGAAAGGATTTAGCCGGATGCATTAAATTAAAAGTGTCCCCTGCAGGAATCGAAAAATCAATTAACAATTTGAATTCTAATTAATTTTGTTTTCGATTTTGGTGGGTGCCCCAATGGGTGCCCCCAGGCGTTGTGGTCAGAAAAGCTGATTTTAGCTGATGAAACAAGCCTGACTACCTTTCAAATGTTATTCTGATTTTACGACTGACAGCTCACTTTTTATACGGTAGTAAGTCGCTCGGCTGATTCCTGCTGCCTTCATGATGAGTTCAGGTTTTACTCCTTGCTCCAACATCTCTTGAACGATCTCTCGGGCTTCCTGATTTTTCTCCCTGCCAATGTATATGCCTTCGCTTTTAGCCCGCTCTATGCCTTGCTGTTGGCGTTTACGGCGTGTTTCGTAATCCTGTCGCGCCATTGTGGCAAGGATATCTATCAACATGGCATTTACAGCTCTCAGGATGCCGCTGGTTAGGTCATTGCCTGCCATCTCGACCATCTGCCAGCTCGTTGGCAAATCCATTGATACGATGATTAACCCTTTTCGGTTGAGTGTATCTTTCAGTTCAACCCATGCGCTATGTTCCAGACGACTCAGACGATCTATAGCTTCCACTAGCAACAGATCGCCGGGTTGGGCTTCAGACAATAGCCGCATAAGCTCAATGCGTTCCAGCTTCGCTCCGCTAGCATTTTCGATGTACTCTCCAGCTATCTGCCAGCCTTTTGAATTTGAGAATTCACGTAGGCTGGTAAGTGCTCGATCAGCGTGTTGTCCCTCAGTTGATGCTCGGCAGTAAATTCTAACGTTCATTGCATTGTCTCAATAGGGTTATGAATATAAGAGCAAATGATACAAAAGGTATTTTGTGTAGTCAAAATGTTCCTAGGAAACCCTATTGAGACTTTTTATCACCTTGTCATTACGGTATACCCAAGTGAGATAAGCATGATGACTGGTTGTTACGGTTTACTGTTAATCAGGCATAACGCAATTTTGCGTTATGCCTCAAAATCGATGATAGCACTTGCACTTGCAGCTATCTTGCGGGTTCTTGTTAAACCTTCTCATTGGGGGATAGTTGGAAGAAATAGTACCAGTATGGGATAATCATTGACTGTGGCTGGTGGTCAGCCAATCTAAAACAAGGAAGTTATTGATTATGGAAAAGACACTGAAAGAGCTGCGTGAATGGTTGTCACTATCCCCTGATTACCCTGAAATCAATTTCGATCTGGAAAGCTGGGGATATGATGGCTACGCCATTATCGGTGATGCTGGGGCTATGCTGGGTTTGCCTACAGATTGCCTAGAGATGGATAAGCCGCAAATTGTTACCGAAATTGGCGGTCTTGAATAGCATTAACCATAAATATGCCCCTCTGCGGTGCTCTTATATGGTCGGATAAGAAGAGTTACGGGTATTCGCATCCAATATACTATTCATGTGCATTTTACTCGACCAATTCCTGCAACACATGCAGAAGGTAGGGCTGTTTTAGCGATGAATGTACTAAATAATTTTATCTACCCAAAAGATATCAGGTCTCTATTAAGGGATTAAAAGTATGAGTGTGTTTGTGATAAATTAAAAACAAAAAATTAAAAAACATGTAAGTAATATTTTGGCTGTGTTTTTATTTATTGATTTATACATATCAGGAAGGAGCTATCCTTCCTGATATGAAAATTTTAAATTTTATTGAAGTTATCAAGATAATTCTGAGCTAATACTTTCATGTGCACTTTAGATGTCATCAATAATTGAGAAGCTAAATTGGGTAATTCATCTTTTTGAAGTTGGCTTTGACTGATTTCTTTAATTATTTTGGCAATGTCAGTTTTTAACTCTTTTATCTTTGCCATTGTGAGAACAAAACTGTCTTCGGCGTAAGCATTATGAGTTGCCTTATAGTCATGATGGACGGAAATACGTAAAATATTATACTCCTTACCATAGTTAGCAATGAACCACTGTTCAGCGACTAATAATTGACCATGTTCCGTTTTATTTAGAGGGTTTTTTTCCTTTTTACCACTCTTGGCTTCGATAAGATAGGCTGTTTTATCATGGGTAATCCAGAGAACATCAGGTCCATCTCCATTATTATCGAATCTTTCTGAGCTAAAGCCCAAATATTTTCCTAGACTGCATAAAGACTCTTCGAATTGATTGGATGACGAGTTTTCGTGTAAAAATGAAGTGCTACTTTCGAATTCTCTATACACGCCAAGCCTTGCCCTATACCCTTCAAATAGAGCGGATATAGATTGGCTCTGCTCATCTGGAATATGCATTTTTATATAAGGTGGTTTAACCTGAGGTCGTTGCAAGTGAATATTATATGCAAAAGCTTCTTTTTGTAAGTCAGCAGATAACTCTTCTTGTCCCCAGTGATGAGCTATTTTAGCTGCTAGTTGTAATAACCACCCTTTAGATTTTTGGTCAACTACTTTATTAGTTGTAAATTCTCTTATCTTAGAAATTGCTTTCTCAGAGTGACCATTTAACCATAATTCTATAGATTTCCTTTCAGTCAGTGAGTGCTCTAAATTTGCATTATCTGTAGAAGTTTCATCGACACTTTCTGCTAAAGTCTCTGCATGATATTCAACCCAATCTTCATCACGATTCAGGCTTTTTATCATCGTTTCCGCTAATTCTTTTAATGATGATATTTCTCTGCTGACAGTATTTCCCATATCTATCTGCGCGCGAGTTGCATTTGTCAACAGACTAAAGTTGCTTTCTCTCGCTATCCATGATGATAATGATTTACCTGCCATAATAATAATACAGTAATCGCCACTGCCTCTAGCCCCTCTACCGATACCTTGCTCGATTCTTTGGGCAAGTAATTGATTTATAGCAGCACCGCCGGCTAAAGCCATTGCTCTGAAATTGTCGTAATCTGAAGTGCCTTTAGGTAACTCATCCATTACAACTAGTCGACATGCCTCTCCTGGTAAATCAATGCCATCATATCTATTAATCAAAGTTAATGGAGTATCGCTGGTTCCATTTATTAATTCTTTGATAAATGTATCAACTTCACTATTATTTTTGGGTATTTTTGATACATCTCTCCATTTTTCTGATTGAAGAGTTGATGGTGTTAATATTAAAACCTTTTTCTTATTTTCTGAAAGCCAATTTACTACCTTTTTAATTGTATCATCAATATTAAATTGGAATGGCATTAATTCAGGTATTAATATCATCCTTTCGCTAATCCCTGCTAAGGAGTTTGATTTTAATTGATTTTTTAGGGAGTCAATTGAAATATTAAAGCTTCGAACTAGTTCACTATCATCTGCTATAGTCGCAGACATATAGATTCTTCGTTGTGCATTTTGGAAGGAAGGGAAAAGATGTATTAAAGGTAGAACTGGTGTAATGGTAAAACCTTTCTTCGTTAATATTGCATGGCAGTATGAAAGGTAATCACTTATAAGGGGCCAGGATATTGAATTTCCAGTTAAATTTCGAAGTATTTGCCTTACTTCTTCTTTTCTTTGGTTCCAAGCCCAATATGGAATCTCTAATATACTATTGCTTTCACCTGACATTATTGAGTCAAATGTGCCTTCTTTTTCAAGGGCAACAAAATCTGATCTAAACAGAGAGCTTATCTCTTCAAAGATAATTCTATCGGTTTTTGATGATACTTCAAAAGTAAAACTCTCTCTTAAAACAGAGAATGATGAGTGAGCATCGTCTAATATTATAGTGCCTGTTTCAATTAACTCTTTTCCGTCCCCAAGGACTCCAAACTTACTTCTCCCATTGAATAAAGCACTGTATGTTGCGACCATTATAGCCTTGCCATTTATAAAATCCTCATGCAATGCTACTCCGGGAACATAACTAACAGTCTGTATCCCTATATCCTTGGCTTTTTCTCTGGTCTGGGATACAAGATTTTTGTTAGGGGCAAGATACAACACGGGGCCTTTCTTCTCGTTCAAAGAAGACTGAGCCATTAGAAGCCCGACTAAAGTTTTTCCCCCGCCCGTGTGTAGCTTAAATATTATATCTTTTTGATTTCTAATATTAAACCATTTTTCAAGCACATCAGACTGACTTGAATAAAGATCGTTCATACCTGCCGGTTTAGGAAGCCTTCTGAAAATCTCTAACGGCTCTATAGGTGCGGGTTTTCTTTGATTTTCTCTTAATTTTCCAAAATCGACCATCATGCGTTCCTTACATAGATAAATTTCAACAATGTTACCTAACACCATGTTATGCCTAACAAAACAATAAATGAAACTAATTTTCATTCTTTGTCTTGTCTCCACAGATCTAATCGTGGTGATTATCTGCCCATATGCAAACGGGCATTAGGAATACCGTTGCATTGAATCAGTTGAACTCGCAGCACGTATCGGAAGGTCAGATAAGCGGCAGTCTGATCTGAGGATTATTATTGGATTTATGCTGGAGATGGTCAAATAAAATGTTAAGGGGTACTAAGTCAGATGCAATTACGCAAAAAGACGCTGAAAATCTCTCCTATGCGGTTTAAACCATGGCTGGGATTTCTAAGTGAGTTCAACCCAAAAAACACCGAAAAAACCGCTTATAAAGTTGATGTTATGTTGATGGCTTTCCCTGTGTTTCTTTGATTGCGATATGTTTTTATCTCATTGTTTTTTAAGGTAATTAATGATAAATTTGAACGGTAACTACTAACATCAACTTATCCTTACATAGTGATTAATTTCTATAAGTACTTTTTCTCAAAATTTGATTTTTACGGATGGAAGCCCATCAAAGAAACGTCATTTTTTTCTAAGACTTTGATCTTTCGTTGACGGTGTTAGTGGGGACTTCGGTCGTCGAGCGCGATGCGCTCTTCTGACCGTTTCAATGGATAGGTTCGCCTTCTTGCGCCTCTCGCGGCGTTTGCCGCGCTCCGCGCTTTTGGCGGTTTGGCAGGCATATCTCTCTTATTATTGGTCGTTTTTTGCACTGCCTTGTCACGATCTGTCACTACTAGTAGTAATGGTCATAACCTCCGCTTTCTCTTCTGGCTCTGGATGCTCTCACTCGCGCTTTTCTTAACATCCTTAACAGCGGGTGGGTTTGTACTTTGTTCGAGTTTATTATCTGTGAGGATAGTAACTCCCTGCGCTCTGTCTTTGCCTCTTTGGTGACTGCTATCACTGATAAATCCCAATCGTGTTTGCTAATTAACGGTGCTTGGAACGGGGTGATTGGTGAGCGATTTATGTCTTGTCGTTTCAATGTACGCTGTATCTGTCGCTTAGCTTTGTAGTTGTCTTTCCTTGATGCCTGAACGGCTTTTAGTATGCGTCTTACAGCATGAAAGCCAGTGATAGAAAGTGTTTCTTTTTTTATCTCATGCCGCGCCCAGCCATTCGAATAACCCCAAACGTTGGCATCTGACCAATCATATAGGCTCTTGCTCGCCTCTCTATTAAAGTCATTTAACTTAGTTTCGGGCTTTGCCATGTAATCAATCTGTTTACCTATACACTTTGTAGGCTCTGAATATTGCTGACCTTTCAAATCTAGATCCCACTGGGGAGGAACATTTGATGGGATTGCATTGTTTGCCAGTGTTACCCATTTGCTGATAATTTTGCCAGTTTGTCCATTAATGCTTCTTTCGTTCATCATGATTATTGCGTGTACATGCGGCTCTGACTGGTGTCGAGCCCACTCCATGACGTAAACCCACTGATTGCCTTTCGAAGTCAACCATCTGGTAAGTGCCTTTAACGCTTTGTTGAATTTCTCTGGCGTTGTTCCCTTAACGGGTCTGAAGGTAAAGGAGTAGGGGATACCACTAGTTGATTCGACATCCAGAGTAAACAAAACTCGCCTCATTGTACGCCATTTCTTCTTTGTCCAGGCTGGTGGTATGCAGTGGTTAGCCTTTGATGATTGGCGTTTATTCTCCGCCTTTAATTCATTACGTTTGTACGTAACTGATTTCACATAAGCTAATGTGCGACCATTGATGCGATTGATTACGGCTTGTGATTTTGTGGATAGACTCGCGTCTTTATCGTATAATTCCATGTGTAAAGTTCATATATTTCAATTGCTTCAAAGCCGACTCTCGCAAAGTCGGCTTTCTGATTTGTCAATCACAGGTATTTGGTTTCAATACCCTTGTAAACAGTTCTAAGCGTGTCTTCAGGCACTTTGCCCACCAGCCCACGCAACAACGACAACGTTATGTTTACCTTACGCAATGTCTTTACATATCTGGCGTTCGTCCTCCAGATCTTCAATGTTTCGTCTTTATCGCTGTGGTATGCTTCTAAATTGCGTTCTGTGACGTGATACGCCCCTGTTTTAAACTGCTCAACAGGAATTCCCCAATCGTTGCGTAACAGCGTTAAAACGCGACTACGTTCGTGATTTCCGGCTTTCCTTAATATGTCGTCAAACTCCTTTGGGGTAAGCTTCCTGCCACTTAGTAGGCTATCGCGTATATTTGCGGCGACCTGAGTACGTGTCAGAGTGCTCATTTTCGTCCCCCCAGAAATCTGTCGGCAAATTGATCAAGGCTGGAGGCAAGCCACACCCGGCGCTTGCGTCCATTGATGGTCTGATTTATATAGGGAGGAAAGCTGGGGATATATCGCTTTAACTGATAGAAGCGTGACAGACAGACGCCAAGATATTCTGCTGCGTCTTTAGCGGTCAGGTAATTAATCATTTTATTCCCTTACTGTTGTACCAAAATGCAATACGGGGGAGACTTCCTGTCTCCCCAAATTACTCTACAAATTTTGTGCGATTAAATCAGATCGATTACTAAGTAAGTATCGCCAGAGGCAATGCCGATAGCTTTTCCACCGCTGGTGGATTTCACATCATAAACCCAGGTGCTGGTGCTTACCTTTTGTGGCACTGATCTAATCAGTTCCGCGAAGGTTTCAAAATCAACATGGGTTACGTTCAGTTTTTGATTGGTGGGGTTCAACTGCATTCTTAATACCTAATAACGTATTGTTTGTATCCTGTTTGTTTCTGTTCTTTAGTTGCTACGCGATTCGGCTATACGTTGATCGATCCAGTCATCGATCTCGCTTTCAATAAAAGCTATTGCGCGAGCACCAATCTTGACTGATTGGGGAAATTGTCCACGACTCATCAGGGCATATACCCATGCCTTGTTATAACCTGTGCGTTTCAAAACCTCAGATAGCCGAATCAGCGACTTTTTCATATCTACCTCGTAATACGTTTCTTGACTATGTGAGATAGTAAATCATTGTTTTTTTAAGTTTTCTGTGAATTTGGAGAAAAAGTTTTCGGGAAACGAATTGTCCCAAATTGGGCGTTTGTTTTCGTCTCTCCAGCCAATTTGGGAACATCATTATCTTACTTTGTTATCTTTCCCAAAAAATTGGGTGCGTGCCGCTGCAAAGTCTTTTTTAGAAGCGTTCTTAGATTATCCATGGTCATGCCAGCATCATTGTATTCTTCACTGTACTTTGCGATGTTATTTGCTGCTTTCTCGCACACCGCGGATTGGTTGAGCTTTCCATTCTTTCTAACGTCCTCGCTGGATTCATATAAAGCAATCGCCAGCCCAGCAATCATTTTCCAGGCGGTGTTTTTGCCGCGCCAGTCACTGTGGAGCGACCCACTTTCTGTTTCCTCTGCTATCGGTTCATCAATGTTGTCATCTTCCAGTTCGGGGAAGAAGTTCACCAACTCGGAGCGCCTGAAATAAAACGAATCGTAAGACCCATACCAATCATCCTCATCATCGTGATATAAAAAGTTTTCTCCTTTCCTAACGTTGAAAGTCCCTTCTTCCCCCGGTATCGGGCTCTCCCTGTATTCATGCCCCATAGCCAGAAGACCTAAAAACTCCACACACTGCTTTTCAAAGTCTTCATTAGTTGTAAAACCTGATACCCAATCGAACTGATAAAAGCCCAGCCCCCCTAAAGTATCTGGTTTAGCCTTGCTGAATCTGTAGTTACTTAAGATAGCGGCAGCTATCATTCTTTCATTTTCATTGTTTAGCCTTGCCAGTTCGCTGATCAGATTACCAAACCAGATTTTATCTTCTGACTCGTTATAAAACGCATCTAGTCCTGTCATCTTAGTCACGGCGTGTTCTCCTTCCGAACTCGTAAGGGCTTATATGTATTTCTCGATTGGCGTCCAGATAATCTGCCCACCATTGAAGCATTAGTTTGCGTTCTTCTAAGTAATCAGCCTTGTGCTTGTAGGCTCTTTTAACGTCTTTATATTCTTTGTGGCTCATCTGGCGCTCTACTGCGTCCTCCTGCCACAAACCGGACTCCATCAGGGAACTACAGGCTGTGGCACGGAATCCATGTCCAGTTACGTCCT
The DNA here is from genome assembly GCF_013797615.1 of Citrobacter sp. RHBSTW-00017. NCBI lineage: Bacteria > Pseudomonadati > Pseudomonadota > Gammaproteobacteria > Enterobacterales > Enterobacteriaceae > Citrobacter > Citrobacter sp. RHBSTW-00017. Next base: position 1,627,985 of record NZ_CP056899.1, read on the forward strand.
CTTGCGTGTTATAGCCCATTAAGCGTAATGCCTTGTTTACCGTGTTTTCACTCATCACGCCTTTTGTGTTTCTTTCATTCGGAAACACAACATCGTAGCTTCCGCTTAGTTCTCTCAACTGCTCGACAATAGAAACAGCCTGACGGCTAAGAAGCACGATATGTTCGTCTTTTCCCGTCTTTGTGCCACGGGTGGAAAACCTCACACCATCGATAGGCTCTCGTTTTTTAGGGATAATCCACTCAGCCCGATCAAGGTCAAACTCTTTCCAACGGGCAAACCTTAACTCGCTTGAACGAACAAAGGTCAACATGGTTAGCTCAATGGCAAGGCGGGTAAGAGGATTACCTTTAAAGCTGCTCAATCGAGTGAAAAAGTCTGGTAAATCTCTGGGATGCAGTGCGGCATGATGCTTAGTTTCATATTGCATTAACCGGACATCGAGATCATTCGTGATGATTTCTGTCTTAATACCCCTCAGACGGGCGCTATGTATGATGTCCTTAACTCGTTGTTTAAGTCGGTTGGCTGTATCGTGTTTCCCAGCGTCATCTACCTTCTTAAACAAAGGTAAAATTGTCATCGCCTCCAGTTTGCGAATATCCGAAGTGCCAATGTGAGGGAAAATATACATTTCAAGGCTTCTAAGTACGCGTTTTCGGTGGTCTTCGTTCCACATCTGGTGGCTTTCAACCCATTGACGTCCTATCGTCTCAAAAGTGAATGCGCCTTTTTCTTCTGCCTTTGCTGCTCTTTGTTCGGCTTTGGGATCTATTCCTCTGGATAGCAGCTTCCTGGCGTCGTCTCGTTTTTCTCTGGCGTCTTGTAAGCTGATGGTTGGATATACCCCAAAAGCAAGTCTGTCTTCTTTCTTGTCTGATGGGCGGCGATACTTCATACGCCAATACTTCGAACCGGTCTGGGATAATTCAAGATAAAGACCACCGCCATCAGACAGCTTATAAGCTTTGTCTCGTGGCTTGGCTGTTTTGCACTGACGATCTGTCAATTTGTTGAGGGTGTTTCTGGTCATATTGGGGGCACATATACAATCGAACCAACAATGCCCCAAATTATGCCCCATAGACTTACTTGATTTCAATAGACGGTAATGGACGTCAAGAGAGGAAAATATCTTTGTTTTTAGATGGTTGCAGGGGATTTGTGGACGATGGTAGACGTTGGTGTACGGCGGGATGGTGTCCCCTGCAGGAATCGAACCTGCAACTAGCCCTTAGGAGGGGCTCGTTATATCCATTTAACTAAGGGGACATATATCTAACTGATTTTCAAGCATTCAGCTTGAGTCGCATGTTATCCTATCATTCCCCGTATCATCAAGCATTTCATTCCTTTTATTTCCTATCCTTTCTCATTCTTCCGCTTAGAAAATCACTTCGTTCACTTGCCATTGCGTACAGATTGAGTACAGAATGCTGAAATTCAGTGTGTACAGGATACAGAGCCGTGGCCCTCAGTGATACCAAACTTCGCAGCATCAATGCTAAGCCCTACAACGGCGCACCCGAAGTGACAGATGGTGACGGTCTAAGTGTACGCATAACCCCGACAGGAACGATTACGTTTCAACATCGCTACCGTTGGAACGGTAAGCCAGTGCGCCTTACTATAGGGCGCTATCCGGCAATGTCTCTGAAAGATGCTCGTGTCATCGTGGGTGAGATGCGCGAATTGTACCTCAAGGGACTAAACCCTAAAAATTATTTTGCTAAAGAAGATGGTGAGCTAACACTTAAAGAGTGTCTGGATCAGTGGTGGAGCAAGTATGTTGAAACGCTGAAACCAAATACGCAAACGTTGTACAAGTCTGTTGTGTACAACACCATGTACACAGAATTCCCGGATGCACCGGTTGTAAATATTCCTGTTTCAGCCTGGGTAAGGTTCTTCGACAAGCAGGAAAAGAAAAACGGAAAAAAGGCCAGAGTGCTGCTTCTCCAGCTCCGATCTGTAATGAACTGGTGTATAAGCCGACAGTTGATCGCTTCATGCGAAGTCTTGAAGCTCAGTGTTAAGAACATAGGAAAGAAACCTGATGTTGGTAGCCGGGTTCTCACCTATACCGAGTTGGCAAAAATATGGTTAGCGCTGGAAAACAACAAGATCGTTACCTCTAACAAGGTACTTCATCAGCTTCTGTTGCTTTGGGGGGCAAGGTTGTCGGAACTTCGCCTTGCTACCGCCAGCGAGTTCAATATGGATGATTTGATTTGGACAACTCCATCAGAGCACTCCAAGATGGGAAATGTGATTCGCAGGCCTGTTTTCGACCAAGTAAAGCCATTCGTGGAAAGGCTGCTTAATTCAGGTAACGATGTTCTCATCCCCGGGCAGGAACTGGACAAGGCCATAGATCGTTCGTCAGCAAATCTCTACATGAAAAAGTTAAGGGATAAAATTGATATACCAGAATGGCGAACGCACGACTTCAGGCGGTCGTTGGTAACCAATTTGTCAGGAGAAGGGGTTATGCCCCATGTCACCGAAAAGATGCTGGGGCATGAACTGGGAGGGGTGATGGCGGTTTATAACAAACACGATTGGCTGGTGGAGCAGAAAGAGGCATATGAGTTGTATGCAGACAAAATCTTCTGGCATATTAAGCAAATATGTTAATTTTTTAGCTGTATGTTAGTGTATATTTTTAGAACGAAAATGTTTAGAGTCAACAGAAGTCATATTTATTTCTTAAATAGGAATTGTTATTATGAAAAATAAAAGAAATGTAACGGATGAAGGCGAAGTAGTTGATAAGTTGGTAGTTAAATATGATGGTGAAGCTCTAAAGAATCATAAGATAGACCTTGATGTTTTAACTGAATCTCTTAACGGATTAAATAATTTACTTAAAGAGGTCAACTTAATTGTCAATGGTACCAGTGAGAACCTCAATGTTGATGTTGAGCCATTTCGCGAAGGGTCATTTGAATATTTAATTGATGTAATACAAAACCCAACACAATATTTAGATATTTTAAGCATCATAGGAATAGGAGGAACTGGCGTAGTCGCAGCTGGAAGTACTTTAATTGAAATAATCCGTTCTATTAGTGGGCGGCAAATTCAAAAAATAGCTTTAACAGCAGATGGCGATTGCAAAATTATTCTTGAAGATGGGCAAGAGATTGTCGCTCCGTCGTACTTTAGGCCATTACTGTCATCACCTAGTATACGGAAGGCGTTATCTAAAATAATACACAACCCATTACAAAAAGAGGGGTATGAAACATTCAAAATTTCTAACTCTCAAGGTAAGGACTTTGTGGTAGTTAACGAAAAAGAAGCTGAGCCGTTTAGATATCGCAGAGTTCCTGTGGAACAGTCATATTCTGAACAAAAATTCGACGATGTACCAATTACCTTCCTTACTATTCACAAGGACAAAAATACCGGATGGCGCGCGAATTATGAAGACGAAACTGTAACAGTTACAATAGAAGATGAAGACTTCTTGCAACGGGTTCGTACAGGCCGAGAATCAAGGATTTTTAGCGATGTTTACTACGTTGACCTGCTTGTTCGGGAAAACTTGAATTCTCTGGACAAAACCTACATAGTTGATAGAGTGAACGAACTTTTATAACCAAGTTAAATTAGGGGGGGATCATGACAGCTTTTGCTTTCTGGCTGGCCTTTTTCAGCGTCCTCCCCGTGCTATACTGGGCCTTCAAGATTCTCTTTGATCGTATACGCTACATGTGCACTCCACAGCATAGGTTGTTGTTAGAATACGTTGATGATGAGGGTGTTAGCCATGAACAGTTTGTTGATGTTTCAACTGATGATGAGTTCTATGAAGTAGCTATGGCTGCAATCCGTGACGGAAAAGCAGTCAAAGGAGGTGCAGGTGACTGAAAAATCAACACCTGAAAGTTACGAAAAAGTACCTCTTATTTCGAATGCTGTTGCTAGTGGCTTGACTGGGGCTGTTACCTTAGTTGTAGCATCTTGGGATGGTCATTTATCGTTTATAGATTCAGATTTATCATCGCTTAAGTCATGGATATTACTTGCACTCCCATGCTTGGCAATGTTTTTGTCTCATTGGATTAAAACGCTTGGGTTCAAATGGTCACTAGGCAGTGTAAATAGACAATTATTAAGTATTAATAAAAGAAAAGAAAAACTCCTTAGAAAAAATATTGAAAAGTATAAAGACATTATCTCTAAAGAGAAGATTGCCGATTTCTGTAAGCAACTTGAACAGGTGTTACAAGATCGCCACGATATTATAAGCAATACCTACACTCAAAAATTAAAAGAACGTAATGAAACTCTTGAAGAGTACAATTCACACAGAGCAACTCAAGCGAACGACAACCCAGAGTTGCAAAAAATGCTTGAAGATCAAAAAAACACCTAGTTGATGTGAACTTTACTAACTTAGCTAGATTTATTAATTCCCCCATCTTCTAACCAACGCGTTACGGCCTTACGACTGTAGCGTGTTGGATATGTCAAAACAGGCATAGGGAAACCATGGTCTTTACGTAAACGCCATACCGCGGTTTTCTTTTTTCCAAGCAGGTTAAATACTTCCTGTTCTTCCATAAAATCGGTAGTAGTCATGAGCACCTCATCAAAAATTACCGTTAAAAATACATGTTCCACATCCGCCGCGAGCGCCTTCAGTACAGGTATCGCAGCGCTCTACTTTTTTCGTTCTGTCTCTGGCTGATGATCAGATTTAATGTGCAAACGCGGCTCACCATCTTTCGGCTCAGGCCATTCGCGCTGTTTGTTAACCGCCAACTTCTCTACCATCGCTAGGGTAATCTGCTCATCACTGATACCGGCACGACGTTGCGCATCCCATAACAGGAATTGCATGTCAGCCCATTCGCTAAGGTCGCCAGGTTCAGCAGCGGCCTCGATCGCTTCTTTGGATAAGTGCTTTAGCGGACCGACTGGGCCGACATTACCGAAAGTAGCCTGTGACCATACTGCATGCTCACGGCGTACCTGCTCGCGGGCAATCGATGCCAACACCCCATCAATCACCTTCACAGCATCAGCCATTGCGTAGCCGAGATTACCGCCGTCGCTTTGTGCTGCTGCTTTGCTGAGTGTTTCGCGTATCTGGTGCAGGCGCTCGAGTGATACAGGACCGTGCGCCGTGTGGTTGTTAGTTGTCATGGGTTAGTCCTCAGTACACGAAGTCGCACGTAAATTCATGCCCACATTCCGGGCATGCCGTTTCATAATCACGAGTTGATACGGTGTCCGTTTCGCAAATCTGGATAGACGAGCAGCATTCAGAAAGCTCATGCCGTAAATCAAAAACGTGTTTACACTGCGGACACTGGGTGTCAAGTGACAAACTCCACTCTGCGGTTGTATCAGCCATCTCACTCCCCCTTCACGCCAATGCCAGCGGCGCGGTCAATACGTTCGATTTCAGCAATGATTAACGCACCAGCTTTTACCAGGTCTCGGCGTGGATCGGTTGGCTTCCACCAGTCTGGTTCCCACGGCCAGTTTTTCGGCACCGGATGGCTGTCATAAGGAACGCCACCATCTTCCAAATCCCATGACGCGGCGGCGGCGTGAAATGCGTAGCAGGCTGCCGCGAACGCCATATCATTGTTTCGGTGCTGGTCATCATGCGCTGGCGTCCAGCCTTCTGCGCTGACCTGCCGCTGGCGCTCGGCTACTACGTCCAGAATTGCGGGATTGAATGCGCGCGCCTCCAGTTCTGATATGCGCTTCTCTGCGGCTTCCAGCTCATCCAGCAGCGCCAGAACAGCTTCCGGGCTTGCCTCATCCTGCCAAGCGTCAGAGGTGTCACTGACAGAGCGGAGCATGATTTCTTCCTGCGCCGCTTCACGCAGCGCCTGTTTGTTGAGTGCTGTCATTGGGCTGCCTCCTTGGTAACTTTTTCGACTAACTCAATCCACTTCGGTGCCAGTGTATTTTCTGCTTTTTCGCGGCTACTGGCAGGTCCGTTGAGCTTCACGCTGTAATGGTCATACGGGCATCTGATACCACCCCAAACCCAGCCAAGATGATTGGGTTTCAGCGAGTACTCGGGCATATTTCCGCACGTAGGGCATCTTGGTAAATCAGACTGCTTCACGGCGACACTCCATCAGTAGTTGATTGAATTGAATTAGCATTGCGTTACCACACCCATAAGGGAGATCGTTAACGCGGTAAGTAGGGACACCGTTGCACATCCCTGATTTCACAACGCGACCAGTGGTATAAAGCTGGGATATTGCGCCTGATACAGCGGGTGTCTTCTTATTCAGCCCTCTGGCGACGCCACCGCTGGTGGTGTTTGGATGAGCCTGGATGTATTCAAAAACCGTCATCGCGCCGCCTCCCGCCTCGCCGTCTTATTGGCTCGAAGCATTTCTTTAGAGCGACCTGAGATCACAGTCTTCATCAGGAAGAAGCCGCAACGCTCGGCAATAACACCCTGCGTACACATCAGCACCGTATCAACGACGCGAACATGACGACGAAACTCAAAAACGGTACTGGTGATGATGATGTTTGCCGCAGCACCCTTATCCTGGTATTCGATATTCATGAAATAACCCTCGCTATAAGTCGTGCCGTGGCGATGAAACAATAGAACCCCGCGGTTAAACCAATTCCGGTAAGAGAAGAAAAGAGCAGGGTCCACATCACCAGTTCAGAAACTTTTTTCATGAGGTCACCCCATCAGCCTCGTGACGAAATTCGCGAAGAATTGAGATTATTTCAGCCTGCATTGCTGGTGGCACTTCAATGGTCAACGTTTCGCCAGAGTCCTCAGCACATGAAGAAATAAGCTCAAGAAACTTTCTTGCTTTTCCGGCATTAAATTGGGGATTGGCGATGCTCTTGGTTATTTTTTTCTTTCCTGCCGCTTCTGCTTTCTTCATCAGACGTGAAGCTTCGCGATCGGCATACACACCATGCTCGCGGGAGATACCGATGGCGATGGCATAATTCATGGAACCATCACGAACGAGTTTTTTGATATATGGAGTACATTCGTGAAGTTGAAGGTGTTGCAGAATATCGGACTCAGAACGTTTAACTTTTGCCGCTATTTCTGAAGGACTCCAGCCCTGATTTTGAAGGCGATGATATGCCGCGCCACGTTCAAGAGGAGTAAGCGCCAATCCTTGCGAGCTGGTTACCATGAAGGCGATCTTGTCGGCTTCACTACCGACGAAATCTTTGCATTCCAGGCGCACGATGTCGTGGCCCATTTCGATAGCAGCCAGCGCACCATGATAGCGGTGATGGCCGTCGATAACCTTCACGCCACGCTCGGTAACTTCTACGGCCAGCGGCGGGATATATTCACCGGCAATAAACGCATCGCGGAATTCTTCAACATGCGCCCGATTGAGTTCACGAACGTTGTAGCCTTCTTCGGCGTAAATTTTATCCAGCGGAACATTGTAGGTTTTGCGGGTAGTTAACCCGGCGTCTTTATCATTATAGAGCTGGCCTAAACTGGGCATGGTTACTCCTTCATGTAGTGGGAGAGTGCTTTGCTATGCGCCCGCAGGGCAGGCGCATAAAACAACACACGGTGGGATTAAACAGAGCCTTCGTAGATAGGCAGGTCTTCGCCGAGTTGGCTTTCCATATCGGTGACGATTTCCTGGAATGCGTGCTCAACAACTTTCTTCGGTTCGATCAGCTCATACCAGAGGACCAGTTGACCATCACGCAGGCGGTAGCGGATACGTGCATCGACCTGGTAAGGAGAGCCGTTGTGGAATGGTGAAATTGCCAGGCTGATTTTTTCCGGCATTTTGGTATTACCAGAACCTGATTTTTCATCGCTGAACTGGAACTGGCAGGTACCATCAGAAAGGCGTTTAACAGACTTAAACTCAGATTTGCGAGTCTCCTGGAATGCCAGAACCATTTCGAGTAGTTCAGTACCGGACGGGCCCTGGTATGAATCACTAACCGGCGCAACATTCTGAATATTGTTTTCCAGGAATTCAGCGAAGTTGATCTGGTCCATTTTGCTGCCATCGTTGGCAGTCCATGATTTCCATTCGTCGGAGAACGGGCAGTCATAAACAGCTTTGTGTGCAGCCCAGCTCGGATTGTCTGCGTTCTGGTGGAAATCCAGCACGGCGACAATGCGTGTTTTGGTTTTATCCGCAAAAACTACAGTACGTTCATCACGGAATCGCTGGATGTAAGCGATCAGAGAACCCGGAGAAATCAGGTTAGCGCTCTGACGAATGCGCGACGGAGCCAGTTGCAGAGATTCAAGAGATTTGACTTCAAATCCATCAGGTACAACAACTGATGGAATGTCCGTCCAGGTCTTCAGAGTTGCAGAGACCAGATCACGGATGTCGAGTACGGCAGAGCCTTCAATTTGAGACATTGAATATTTCCTTATCAGATTGGAATGGTTTGTTTGGAGGGGATTACTGGGCCAGCTTGATAGGTGCTGTTTGTGGTGCAGGTTCGATAACCTTTAAATCAAGCTGTGTCTGCGCAGGATCGTCACGCAGTAGATCGCCATCGGCGGTTGCGAACATGATGGTATCGGCGCGGTCAAGTTCAGGAATGGTACGGGAGACCTTTGGCGTTACCTTCATGGTGTTTTCGTCACGGGTATTCAGCATGGCGCAATTGAGCGTCAGCGTAACCGCACCTTTCTTGCCAGTCTCACGGACTGCTTTAATCACTTCGGCCAGCGCTTCGGTTAGCTCTGCATCCAGAGTGCCTTTATTGATATAAGCCAGTTGCTGGCTGAATGGTGTGGTGTTCTTTGTTTCTGACATAGTTATCTCCAGTTATAAACGAGGATCGCCTTTCTGAGTGAGTAACCTGCATAACCAGCTACGCCGCCAGAAATTAGCGATTGTTTTTGGATTACGAACAGCCTGCACACCACGAGTGACGCGCATCAGGTCGCCGTAGTAAAAATTAACGTTACGGAAGGTCATATAAGTCACCATATGATTAGGTATCCGGCAGGAGTTGAACCCGCGCTGGGTAGGGAGTCCCAGCCGACACCGGAAGCGGACACATTGAATAAAAAGGGCGGCTATCTGTCAGAACATTATCTTCTTCCTCCTGTAGGTTGGTAGAAGACCAGATAGCCACCAAAAGAAACTGTTATGCGATGTAATCAATAATTTCAGCACTGTCCAAGTCCCAGTTACCGCAATGGGCAAGACCGCGATTGAACCCGAATGCGCAAAGGTGATAATCCAGATCGGCGCAGACTGGCGGGTTGATGTCTACATCATCGAGGTCACATTCCACCACTGCTCCGGATGGAAGCTGAAAAACGATCTTTGGGCGAACTACGCGCAGGTGGAAACGGCTACTTTCTTCCGAGCCAATAGTGTCAATCGCGTCATAGCGCCACTGATCAGCCATCGCTTCAGCATTTTCCGCGCTACGTGAATCATGGAAGGGGAAATATTTAACTTCAGTGTTTCCGTTCAGGACTACAGCAAAGCATGCTGACATGGTTCACCCTCATTAATCAGCGGCATATTGCCGCGAGTTTGTTGAAATACTTTGTAGTGCAGTGCCGGGTGCTTATCTTCCGGTTGCTGTCGGAGCAGCTGCAATTCACCGCACTACAAAGTACTTCGCCACACTTTCGCAGTGGCCTGCGCCGGTTTCCCAGTCATCTTTGAAGCTACTTATGCGTTAACCGGGCGCTAACCGGTTACTCAGTGATGCTTCACGCTTCCTTTCCCTCACTACGCCGCCGTGGGAACCCGACCGTGTTAACGCCGTCGTCACGCTGCCAGATAAGGCATCAAGATGCGGTCTATCCGCTTTACTGCTTCATAATCATTACTCCTCTCAGTTGAAATCAGCGCCAACTACCCATCAGTGTTGCCCGTTCTCACGCCGTTCTCGCTCTCGCGCGGGGATAACCTCACACCAACCGGATCGCGCCTGGTGCTACGCCACGTTTACGTGTAGGGGTCTAAACAGGTCATTGACGCTGTAAGTGTTCAAATTGTTAAAGAGCGGTATTTCAGAACTTAGCCAGCTCGCAAACTGACTCAGGTCTGACGCCTGATTGTTTTCCCACCTCAGGCGGCGGTGGTATCCTCTGTTCACCACAAACAGAGAGGAAATCTGAATGCCTTCTAAAGAAATTATTGAAAGCCACACTATTGATTTGGGAACACTTCTTAAGCAGCTAAAAGGTTACCCAGAAGAAACTCGCGTCTCGTTTAGCGGGCTGGACTTTAGCCGGGTTAAGCCCCGAGGTCCGAACATGCTCCAGATTGAATTCAGTCAGTCGGTTTATCGCACGGACGAAGATATTTTGGTGGTTCAAGACCATTCACAATAGCGGCGGCGTATACTGCGGCTTTTGCTGGTGGTACTGGGGCATATCCTTCTAGCGTTATGCCGTCTCCAAACCGCTCGAAGCAAACCTGGTCCTCGTAAACCACCACTATCCACTTCGATAAAGGGTCGTTGTCTTTGTGTGCTTCGACCTCTGAAGTAACGAATAAGAACTGAAGCGCGTCTTCGGCCTGCTTTTTGACTCTTGTCCACATCTCGTAAACGTTTTTCTCTGAGAGTCGATATGGCGGGACTTTAACGGCAGTTTCTTCACCGTAATGAGCCCCATCCTTTTGCACATCCACGCCACGAACGGTGGTTGTTACTTCATCTTTCTCTTCAGCAGTGGCCTCTTTCCCTGACTCTTTTTCGAAAATAGCCTTAGCTTTCTGCAATTCATCAGGCATCACCGGCACAACCAGTTTTTTGTTTACGACTTCCATGCATGCAGAGGTGCAGTCAGAGCAGATCGCAGCGTTTCTTACTGCGTGGTGAATCATTAAAGGCACCTCGCCCTTAGTCTTTCCGCAGAATGCACACTTAATGAGTTCCATAATGTTGTCCTGTAGTTGCTGGTTTTACGCATTGCTTGCGAATCATCCGGTCATTCATACGCCACCGGCGGCTACTTCGTGGGCGTCCTGCCTGTTCGCTGTTGGTAGAAATATATTCCTACTTAAAGTAGAAAAATACAACAACAAAAAGTAGAAAATAAACAAATTTATACTATGTTACTGATTTAAAATTTAATTTATTTCCATCCTGGTGTCGTGGTATGTTTAAAAAACCAACAGAAAGGGGGCTTGTATGAGTCTAAGAATGGATATGGGGCGAGATGAATTACTGGAGGATCGGGCGGCTTTCATAGCTGGTGAGATTGGTGGGGCGGTTGTTGAGTTGATAATCGGTGGGCTGGCGATAGAACGCGATGCCATTGTCGAGAGACTGGAAGCGAAGCGAAAAACCGTGGGCAATATGATTCACAAGGGGGTTTTGAGGGATGCGGCGGAGTTCGTGAGGAAGGGGCAGTAAAAACCCGGCGCGGTGGCCAGGTTATTTTGTTAGAAGCGCCACAAGTAGCGGGACGATAATTGATGAAATTATCAGCCCCATAACCCACTTGTGATTTTCGTCCATTCTATCAATAAGTCTGCGCTCAAGTTCTTTTGAATCACCCCTTGAGCTTCGCTCAAAACTGATCACGTCGTTACGCATGCTGCGGAGGTCATCCCTGATTTCCATCAAGGTTTTTTGCTGTTGCTCATAGACTGTTTCAAGTCGAGTAACCCGATTATCCATGCTTCCACCGCCACTACCGCCATCACCATGATTAAATAATGCATCATCAGGTTTATTTTGTCCATCGCGCACAAATGATTCCGGTCCAGCACTAAAAGCCAAATGAATTTTATTTTGAGGCATCGTCATCAACCATGTGAATGTTAAAATAAATGACTTTTTCATCCACTTTAGTTGTCATCATTTCCCAAAGCTCACATGCAAAACTGTAGGTTCCGTATTCTTTTACTTCAAAGAACATGTCAGCCGACAAAAACGTAGTTCCGTACTCTGGATGAATATGAGCGGGTGGGATTCCGTCCATGTTATGCGTTGTTATGACTTCTTCACCGGTAGGAGAGCTAAGGTTCATGCGTATCATATATGCGCTCCCCTGATTTAAGTCAGCGAAAGCCGTACCTATTACCAGGCCAACACGCCCATCCAGTGCAACAAAGTTAAGTGCTGGGGAAGGAAATCCATCATGCTGCCTTTTGGCGGGGTAAATGAACGCAATTTTACCTTTATGGTTGGCTGGATCCATAAGACGTGCGTCCGCAAGGTACGTATCTTCGCCAAGAGTTGCACGTGATTTATCTAATTGGCTCATTATTTAATTTACCCATGCTTCCTGTAGCCAGGTTGCGTGCTGCTGACTCAAAGCTTGTTATAAGCTATCGACTCGTGGATCAACGCTTTGCCCATGATATACAGCTGATCCTGTGTCTCTTCTGTCACATACCAATCTTTATACGCAGGGTTATCTGATAACACCGCCAGCTGCAAACCCTGCATCTGCAAACGCTTCACATGGAAGTGCTGTCCGAATACGAACGCATAAACACCATCTACCTTGAAGTTTCTTACCGAAACATCAAAAAACAACCTGTCTCCAGACTGTATAGTTGGGCACATGCTGTCGCCATCGACTGTCATCACTTTTACATCTTCCTGAGAACGATTTCCAAAAAGTGAACGAGCGTGCTCGGTTGTGAACTCAATGGCGTGTAGAACCTCAACAAACTCAGAGATCATAAAACATCCGGGACCAGCACTCACAGTAAGGTCGAGAACCTCTACACGATAAGTGTTGCGATCAATCGATAGACTGGCGCTTTCCTCTCTCTTCTCTTTGGTTTTTTCACCAACCCCATATTCAAGGTATGGCGCATCCGTACCCAGGGCATGGGCTAATTTTTGCATAACTGCCACGCGAGGTTTTGCCGCGCCGATAGTGTATCGACGAACCATCTCGTATGTAACGCCAGTTAGCCTGGTTAGATCCATGACAGATACATTTCTATCAGTCATCAGGTCATTCAGTCTTTTGGCAAAATCTGGGTGTTTTTGTTCTTCTACCATAGGTAGAAGATTACGCAATCCATCGTTATTCGTCATTTCTATTTTAAGTTGTTGCCTTTTCTACTTTAGGTAGTATTATTCATCTATCAACTAGAGGAGTTACTCATGTCAATTTCACCAACCGAAGCTGCCATCAAGGCTGCTGGACGGTCGCTATCAGAAGTAGCGCGTAGTTTTGGGTTCAAATCTACGCAATCTGTTGCCAACTGGATCATCAACAACCAGGTGCCATCTGAGCGCGTATTGCAGCTCTGTGAGTTTGGTGGATGGCTGGTAACCCCTCATCAGTTAAGACCTGACATTTATCCAAACCCAAGCGATGGACTACCTGACAACAAGCCTCAGGTTACAACGTCAGTTGCTGAAGCATAACCACAGAATCAAGAGGTTAACCGTGGGTAACGAACCTGAGTGGAAAGTAGAGCGTCAACCAGCATGGCTGGTGGCAGCAATCAGAAAAACTATTGCTGCATTGCCTGGTGGCTACGCTGAGGCGGCTGAAATCATTGATACATCACAAGACGCCCTTTTTAACCGCTTACGCGCTGGTGGTGATCAAATCTTCCCTATGGGGTGGGCGATGGTGCTGCAAAAGGCTGCAGGTGTGAGCTATGTAGCTGATGCGTTCTCACGTCAAACAGATAACGGGATTCATATCCCTGGCGCAGCACCAGAAACAGAGAACCAGGAGATCGGATTAAAACTTGCTGAGCTGGTGGGTCATTTGGGTGACTTGGTAAATGCGTACCGACACTACATCGACGATGGAGTGGTTGATAAGAACGAGTGGACCAGCCTGAACGACATAGCCTACGAGTTCAGGGTGACGCTGATGACATTTCTAAACCTGATTTCTCGCGTCTATTGCATTCCAGAGCTGGATGACGATGCGGACTGATTAGGTATTGCCCAATGCGCTAATCGCGCCGGAGGGCTAATGCACCAAAACGAATATTTTCACGTGACCATGCCCACGGTTTTTTCTCGTGAGGACGCCCCGTGGATTAAACAGCAGTTAGCAACACTCCCGGCTGGTATGCGGGAAAAAATCGCGATGGCGTATGCGCAGGCGTACCAGGAGGCGTTCGACGCAGAACCGGTGTCTTTCCGGCAGCAGAACGCAGCACGACGAACGGCAAACCGCCGATTGCGAGAGTTTTGCACGAGATATACCCCAGCGGTCAGGGGATATACCTCGCTCCCACCCAGGGTATGAATTTTTGAAACCGGGTTGGGGGAAAGGGGGCGGTGTTGGGTTTTAGCCCGAAGGGCTGGAACAGCTTTACCAGAAGAGAACGATCTAACAGATAGATCACTGTATGGGGTTAAAAACGTCGACTGGAAGTTCAGACGTTTAGCCATCCAAAAGGAGATAAAATGATTTATTCAGACGCTAACGAAAAATGGGCTCCGGTTCCAGTTGAGCTTTATTCAAAAGCTTATGAAGTCAGCAATCTTGGCCGTGTTCGCAGCATTCCACGTCTGGCTAACTCTGAATATTTTATTCGTCACATTCACGGCGGTTTTCTCAAAGGCCGCATGCGTAAAGACGGCACCAAAACGGTTACGTTGTCCGTTCAGCGTCAGCGCGAAAAGTTTGTCATTGCCGATCTGGTTGCTAAAGCATTCGGGGAGGTATCAACCAATGCTTAACATCCAGCCTCGCGAGAAACAGATCGTCGCACTCAACATGTTGCGCGGCGCATGGAAGCAGAATAATTCGTTCATGCTCTATGCTCCGGTTGGTTTTGGCAAAACGGCTATTGCCGCGCTGATCACTGATGGCTTTGTCAGCCGCGAAATGCGCGTAATGTTCGTGGCCCCGTATACGGTACTGCTTGACCAGACCGCCACCCGATTCATGGAATATGGTCTTCCTGGCGAAGAGATCAGTTATGTCTGGCGTGATCACCCGTCATATAACCCGACAGCGCTTATTCAGATTGCCAGCGCCGATACACTCATTCGCCGTGAGTTCCCGGATAACATCGACCTGCTGATCGTCGATGAAGCCCACCTGAAGCGCAAAAAGCTGCTGGAGGTCATCGACAACCTGACGCGCAACACCGCCACGAAAGTGATCGGTCTTTCCGGTACACCTTTCGCGAAGTTCCTGGGCAATTACTACCAGCGCCTGATTAAGCCAACAACGATGAAGGAACTGATCGCGATTGGCGCACTGAGCAAATACGAATTTTACGCGCCATCACACCCCGATCTCTCTGAGGTGGAAACGTCGTACGTTGCAGGTTATGGCAGCGACTACAAGGAAGGCCAGCTCAGTAAGGTTATGAGTGAAGCCAAACTGGTTGGCGACATAGTGAAAAACTGGCTGGAGAACGGGCAGGATCGCCCAACAATCTGTTTCTGCGTTGATGTGGCCCATGCGAACTACGTCACGATGGAGTTTTCCCGCGCCGGGGTGACCGTTGAAGTCATGACGGCAAGCACACCCCATGATGAACGTCAGTTGACTATTCGTCGCTTCGAGCAGGGCATTACCAAAATCATCATCAACGTTGGTGTACTGGTAGCCGGGTTCGACAGTGATGTTCGCTGCATCATCTTTGCCCGACCGACTAAAAGTGAAATTCGCTGGATTCAGACGCTCGGGCGTGGATTACGTGCGGCCCCTGGCAAAGATCACTGCCTCATCTTCGACCACAGCGGCACAGTCAACAAGTTGGGTTACCCCGATGACATTGAATACGACTATCTCCCTTCGTCGTCTGATGGCATGGAAGAAGCGCCGCAGCGCGTTACCAAGACCGACGAACCGGAGAAACTGCCGAAAGAGTGCAGCCAGTGCCATTACGTGAAACCTGCCGGAATTTATATCTGTCCGAAATGTGGTTTTAAACCGCTGGCCGGGGAAGACGTTGAAACAGACAAATCCCGTGGACTGACAAAAGTCAGCAAAGCGGAAGTTAAGTACACCACTGAGCAGAAGCAATCATGGTGGTCACAAATTCTTTTCTATCAGCGCACCCGCGCAGCGCAGGGACGCCCTGTCAGTGACGGATGGTGTGCGCATACCTATCGCCAAAAATTCGGCGTCTGGCCTCGTGGGTTACATCACACCCCGCAGCAAATCACACCTGAAGTGACGAATTTCATCAAATCAAAACTGATCGCCTTCGCGAAGCGTAAAGAGAAACAAGGGGAAGCCGCATGAATACCAAACAAGCCGCAATTGGTCGCTGGGCTGAGATATACAAACACTACGGCCTTCCTGGAATTACCGGGAAAAACCATCTTAAAGGGGAATGTCCTCTGTGTGGTCGTAAGGGGAAATTCCGGTGTGACAATAAAAACGGTACCGGGTCATACATCTGCGTGTGTGGTTCAGGTGATGGCTGGGCGCTGCTGACAGCAAAAACATGGAAAGAATTTAAGGTTCTGGCTTCTGAGATAGACAGGCTGATCGGCAATGAATACACCTCAGATCGCACCAGTGTAAACCCGGTACGCACATCTCTGGCGCAGCAGCGTGAGAAGGTAAGCCGTAAATTTGCAAAGCTCATCCCGCTGCGTGGGACCAGTGCAGACAGTTACCTGAAGGGGCGAGGGCTTAATTCCCTTCCAACCGAAAGCGTCAGATTCTGTGACAAACAGCCGGTAGATGGTAAAAACCTCCAGGCTATTTACGCGCTGGCAACGGACGATAAAGGCGAGCTTTGCTACCTGCACCGTACTCTGCTTGACGGGGACAAGAAAGCGAAAATAGAAGGTTCAGCCAAGAAGATGATGAAGCTGCAGGAGGATAGTTATCTGGAGTTTGCCAAATCTGTCGCCATCCGCATGTTCCCCACATCCTCCACACTGGGTATTGCTGAAGGTATCGAAACTGCACTTGCCTGCCATCAAATCACCAAGTGCAATACCTGGGCAACGATGAACACTGCGTTCATGAAGAAGTTCCGCGTACCTGCCGGGGTAAAGAACCTGATTATCTTTGCTGATGCTGACCCTAACGGTGCCGGGCATGCTGCCGCATTTGAATGTGCTGCTGCCAACCTGCATGCGAATAACGATCTGGAGACTGTATCCGTCCGCTGGCCTGCGCAGGGTGACTTCAACGATCTACTGCTAAATGGCTCCGAAGTATTCGAATGGGTATTCCACAGGGGGGCGAAGCAGTGAAGAATCCAGCCAGACAAAAGCTAAAGGTGTACAAACCCAAGGTATGCGCTCAGTGCGGAAAGACTTTCACCCCTGATCGTAACCTGCAGAAAGTATGCTGCCCTCGCTGTGCGATTGACTACAACCGTACGCTGAAGGCCAGGAAGGCGGAAGCAGAGAGAAAGGTAAGCCTGAAGATTCGCAAGAAGGCACTCCAGCCTCGTGGGTACTTTGTCAGTAAGGCCCAAACGGCGTTTAACGCTTTCATTCGCGAACGTGATGAGGGTAAACCTTGCCCGTCTTGCGGAACATATCACCCCCCGATGATTTTCGGTGGGCAGTGGGACTGTGGTCACTTCCTCAGCGTTGGATCACGTCCTGAACTACGTTTTGAAGAAAAGAACGCCTACCGCCAGTGCAAAGCCTGCAACGGTGGCGCTGGTCGCTTTACCGCTAAAAACAAAACTGTACACGAACGCTACAGAGCAACGCTGATCGAATGGTTTGGTCTTGAGCTGGTGGAATGGTTGGAAGGTCCACACGAGGCGAAACACTACTCACGAGAAGAGCTTGAAGAGATTGCGGCTACTTATCGCCGTAAAACCCGCGAACTGAAAAAGCAGAGGGCAGCATGATTACAGTGTTTCTGATCATCTATGCGTTTATGTCTGGTGCATTCGCTGAATATACACACACAAGACTAAAACAATCACAATCATCAGGAAATATTGCTCTGAGTGCAATCATGCTCGGAATTTTATGGCCTTGCGTAATCATAGGGTGGCTGAAATGAAATATGACCTCATTTATTGCGATCCACCGTGGGAATACGGAAACAGAATCAGCAACGGTGCGGCCTGTAATCATTACAACACCATGAGCATGGAAGAACTTAAACGCCTCCCTGTCTGGTCACTTACTGCTGAAAACGCTGTTCTTGCGATGTGGTACACCGGGACCCATAACCGCGAGGCTGTAGAACTGGCTGAATCATGGGGATTCCGGGTAAGAACGATGAAGGGCTTTACGTGGGTGAAGTTGAATCAGAACGCTGCTGATCGCTTCAATAAGGCATTGAGCGCTGGAGAGCTGGTGGACTTTAACGATCTGCTGGAAATGCTGGACCGTGAAACCCGAATGAACGGTGGCAACCATACCCGCAGCAACACCGAGGATGTATTGATTGCTACCAGAGGAACGGGCTTACCACGCGCCAGCGCAGCGGTAAAACAGGTTGTGCATACCTGCCTGGGCGAACACAGCGCAAAGCCGTGGGAAGTAAGGAACCGACTGGAACAATTATACGGTGATGTGAAAAGAATCGAAATATTCGCTCGGGAAGAGTGGAACGGATGGGACCGCTGGGGAAACGAATGCAACAACAGTATTGAAATGATTACTGGTCAGATAAAAGAGGTGAACCATGCAGCGTAATATCCAAATGGTAATGGAGCGCTGGGGCGCTTGGGCAGCAGACAATCGTGAAGATGTTTACTGGCCTTCGACGGCTGCGGGCTTCTCTGGTCTTATTCCTTCGAAGGTTCGTTCTCGTATTCAGTGTTGCGACGATGACGGTTTAATCCTTTCCAACCTGATGGCTGGTTTGAACTCAAAGCACCAAGCTGCACATGACCTGCTATTTGATCACTATGTTTTTGGCAAAACATTTATGCAACTGGCTCGTGAACATCAGTGTTCTGACGGGCATATCGGTAAGAAACTTTCCAATGCTGAGGGGATCATTGATGGTCTTCTGATGGCACTGGAAATCCGCTTAGAGATGGATCGTGATGTACAGCGTTGCCCAGTAGCCCGAGAGGTGGCGGCTTGACGTTAAATGGTATCCGGGGCTATATTCCCTGTACAGCCGCAAAATCGGCTGTCGGGATTGGCGTCCCGGACATCATCATGACGCATAGCCGCGTTAGCGGTTTTTTTATGCGTTAAGCATAGTTACATCCAGATTATGGTGGGCTGTGTGGGGGCGGAGCAATCCGCGCCGGGTGTCATGATGACCGGTTACGCCAACCCTGCACAGTTCACCACCCTACGATTGGCGTCGCTGGTGGTGATTATCCTTCTTAAAGGAGTTCATCATGAATAAGCATTCCGTAGTTCCATTCACTTTCGAATCTCACAGCATCAGGGCTATTAACCGTGATGGCGAACCTTGGTTCATTGCTCAGGACGTATGCTCGGTTCTTGGCATTCAGAACGTCACACAGGCTATTGAAAAATTAGATGATGATGAAAGGTCTATGTTCAACATAGGGCTCGAACAACGACCTATGTTCGATAACCGAGTAAAAGAGATTGGCATTATTTCTGAATCAGGCATGTATACGTTAGTTCTCCGCTGCCGTGATGCAGTGAAGAAAGGCTCAATTCCCCATCGTTTCCGGAAATGGGTTACCGCTGAGGTTTTACCATCGATCCGCAAAACTGGCACATATGCCAAACCGAAGACCCGCCAATGCACAGCAAAGCAGCTCACTCCGCTGCGCCAAAAAGCTGAACACCTGATCACAACCGGACTCGGCAAAATCTATCCTGACATCTGGAAGCTGGTTCATCAGCGCTTCGATGTTGATCATATTCACCAGTTGCAGCCTGAGCAGGTCGGGGAAGCCATTGAGTACCTGAACGTACTGGAAGGCGAATACCTAGGTAAGCAGTCTTATCTGCCCGCAATATCATTCAAAAACGATTACAGCATGGAATTTTTCAAAGGCTACTTATGGATGATTGGTGAAAAATCAATTATAGCGCCGTGGACTTACCCAGCTGATTTACTGATCGGAAATGGGGATTATCCCAATCCATGCGGAAAGTTATTCGCTGAACTTAAACAGCAGGGATATAACGTTGAGGCTGCGCAATTCCAGTTAATGGCCCTACAGCACCACCTTGAAATCCATAGAAGTAAAATAGAAGCAATTCAGCGAGAGATTGGAGGGTTGGGCTATCGATAAAAGAAAGGTATTTTATAAAAAAAACAGTTTACGTACGTAAAAATATGAATAAGCTGTTAAGAGTGGTCACTTAGACGCGAACTTAAATATTTCAGAACCTCGCCAATCGGCGGGGTTTTTGCGTTTATTGGCAGTAATAAATGCCTTTATCATCAAAACCCTTTCCAAATGGCGGTGAGTTTCATGAAAGTCTATATAGCTGGACCTATGAGCGGATTGCCTGCGTTTAATCGCCCTGCATTCTTTCAGGCCGCAAAGGAAATTATTGCCGCGGGTGATATCGCAATTAATCCTGCGGTGCTCCCTGATGGGTTGAGTGAGGCAGATTACATGTCTATTTCGCTATCCATGCTTCAGTGCGCAGATGCTATTTATCTTCTTTCCGAATGGCGAGCTAGTGCGGGGGCGCGAGCTGAATATGCTCTTGCTGAAAAGCTCGGGATAGAGGTTCTCTTCCAGGAGTTAAGCCCAGAGCAATGTTTAAAGTGTAAATAAGAACACCACACAAGTTACATGACCACGCAGAAACGTATTTTTATTCCCCTCATTCTGAGAGGACTCACAGCAATAAAGAGGGGGCTAAATGTCCGATCCGATTTCCGGTACTGGGCTGGCTGGTGGTGTCCTGACGGGAGCCAGTGTCTATGGATTTCTGTCCGGAACCGATTACGGCGTGGTGTTTGGCGCATTCGCCGGGGCTGTATTTTACATTGCAACCGCAGCAGACCTGAGTGCAGCACGTCGGCTGGCGTATTTTGTCGTGTCCTACATCGCCGGGATCATCTGCTCAGGGCTGGTTGGTTCAAAGCTGGCTGACTGGACTGGTTACAGTGATAAACCTCTGGATGCCATTGGTGCCGTAATCGCTTCTGCTTTAGCCGTCAAAATCCTGACGCTCCTGAATAATCAGGATGTCGGCTCGCTGGTGGCGCTGATAACGCGCCGGGGAGGTTCAGGTGGTACAAAATGACCCATCGGCAACTTTTAATGCATTGCTTTGTGCTGGGGTAGTGTTGACCCTGATGTTTTACCGTCGCGGTGACTCCCGACATCGACCGTGGATATCCCGCTTAGCGTGGCTGCTTACGGTCATCTACAGCGCCGTTCCACTGGCGTATCTGTGCGGTATTTACCCGTACTCATCATGGGCCACTATCGGGGCCAACATTATTTTTCTGTCCGTGCTGGTCGCCGTCAGAGGCAACGTAGCGCGGCTGGTTGATCATCTGAGGCAATAATGAACCAATCACAATTTCAGCAGGCGGCTGGTATCAGCGCCGGGGTTTCTGCGAGCTGGTTTCCGCACATTGATGCGGCAATGAAAGAGTTTGGTATTACAGCAGTTAATGATCAGGCCATGTTCATTGCACAAGTCGGGCATGAGTCTGCTGGCTTTACTTCGCTGGCAGAGAGTTTTAACTACTCGGTTGAAGGACTGAAGAAAACCTTCGGTAAGCGCCTGACGCCGTATCAGTGTGAAATGCTGGGGCGTATCGATGGTAAGCAGGTTGCTCACCAGCCGCAAATAGCCAATCTGGTTTACGGTGACCGCATGGGTAATAACAGCCAGGGTGACGGCTGGAAATATCGCGGTCGCGGCCTGCTGCAAATCACAGGTCGTGAGAACTACACCAAATGTGGTGCAGCGCTGAAGCTTGACCTTGTCAGTACTCCGGAGCTGTTGACGCAAGAGCGACATGCGGCCCGTTCGGCAGCATGGTACTTCACGTTACGCGGTTGTCTCCTCTATTCGGGGGATGTGGAACGCGTCACGCAGATTATTAACGGCGGGCAGAACGGCATTAAAGACCGCCGTGAACGTTACGCCAAAGCTAAAGCCGCACTGGTTTGAGGTCACTATGGGACTTGAAATGATTATCGGCCTGATTGTTGCCGCGCTGGCAGCAATTGCAGGTGCCTTTGGTCTGGGTAAATCTCGCGGTACCAGTATCGCAGAAACAAAAGCGGACCAGCAACGCACTGAAGAGCGTGCAGCAGCTACTGAAGCCGTCGCAGAACGCCGGGTAGAAACAACAAAAGGAGTCAGGGATGTACAGCAAACTGTTAGTCATCTTCCTGATGACGATGTTGACCGCGAGTTGCGCGAAAAATTTACCCGCAAAACCTGAAGTAACGGACACGGCCTGTGACTGGGTGAACATCATCTACCTCACAGAGCATGATATTGCCGTGCTGGATAAGCAGACGAAGCGGGACATTCTGGTGCATAACCGGTCTGTTCAGCGCAACTGCCCAAATAAAATCATCACAGCCTCGCAATAGCGGGGCTTTTTTATACCTGTTCCCTCTGGCGAGTTTTCTGTGATTCGCCACCTGGTTTGCTAATACTGCGCGTCGCAGCGCATGAACAATCCCGAGCTTTTCAGAAAGCTGAGCCTGAGAACTGCCGTATATGGTGGCGACCATCTCGGGGCGGCGTTTCTGTGCGAACAGGCTCATCTTTCTAAAAGGTAAACGCTATGAATACTATTACCGTACCTTTCCACGGTAGCGCCCTCTATGTTGTGAATCACAATGGCGAGCCGTATACCCCAATGAAGCCGATTGTTGAAGGGATGGGGATGGACTGGAAAACGCAGTTCCGAAAGATTTCTCAGCGCTTCAAATCAACTGTGGTGGAAATGACCATGGTTGCAGCAGACGGGAAATCACGGCAAATGGTTTGCCTTCCGCTACGTAAGCTTGCTGGGTGGCTTCATACCATTAGCCCCAACAAGGTAAAGCCAGAAATCCGCGATAAGGTTATCCAGTATCAGGAAGAATGCGACGATGTTCTGTACGAATACTGGACGAAAGGCGTAGTGGTTAATCCGCGCAAGTCTAACGTGATGGAAGAACTGAATCAGGCGTGCATGGAAATGAGGCGCGATAAAGGGATCGCCAGTCTGTTTGGTACAGGCTTGAATGAGTGGAAGGGCGTTAAGGCTGCACATATCTCAAAAATAAAAGCTCTTGTTGATGATGCTAACGGGCTAATTAGTTATGTGCTAGCGGAAACCGGGAAAGGGAAAATTACCCGAACATAATACGCGCGTTGCCGAAAGCTACTTTCACAACGGCTTTTGATCTATCCGGCCTCGCAATAGCGGGGCTTTTTTATGCGTATCACACATCCACATGTAAAAGGAAAAATACCATGAGTAACAAAATCATTACGCTATCTGGCGCTGCTAATGAAGTGCTTTATGCGCTGTTTTTCCGTGGCGCGTTGCTGTCTGGTGATCTGCCTTCTAAATCTGGCACAGCCGAATTGCGCGAGCTTGGTTTTGCTGAAACCAGACACACAGCAACCGAATACCAGAAAGAAAATCACTTTACCTTTCTGACGTCAGAAGGTCAGAAATTTGCCGTTGAACATCTGGTCAATACGCGTTTTGGTAAGCAGCAATATTGCACTTCGATGACGCTTGGCGTTGAGATTGATACCTCACCATTTGTTGTGAAGAACGGTGAGGTATTCATCAAGGAAGCCAATATCGCTGGTGGTTCTACCCGCGCTGCCGAATTAGAAAAGCCTCAGCCGGTGACCAATATCTACAACATCAATTTTGGTGCTCGCAGTGATGAACCGGCACAGAACCAGGTAACCATCAGCGCCGACAAATTCGAAGTTAACTCTGGCGTCGATACCAATCTCGAAGCGGTGCTTGGTAACTCGCTGAAAAATGCTGCTGAATGTGCGGCGCTGGATGTCGCAAAGCAAATGGCAGCAGACAAGAAAGCAATGGATGAATTAACTTCCCATGTCCGCAAGGCCATTATGATGGAATGTTTCCCCGGTGGTGTTATCTGGCGGCAGTGCCGTCGATGATGATATGCAAATGATAATCAGTATCGTTTGCGGGTCCTTTCCGGCGATCCGGCCTGTTACGGGGCGGCGACCTCGCAGATTCTCGCTATTTATGAAAATTTTCAGGCATTTGCCGTTTCCGTTCTTCTTCTCGCTAATCCATTGTTTTAACTGAAAACAACCCCTGAAAAGAAAGGAAACGATAAGCCTTAAAAACGGCTAAATAGCCAGAGGGCGTTTCCTTTCTCTGTTTTTGTGCATGGAGTGAGCTATGGAGGTCAACAAAAAGCGGCTTTCTGAAATATTTGGTGTCAGCGTGCGAACCATTCAGAACTGGCAGGATCAGGGAATGCCTGTAGCACGTGGCGGTGGAAAAGGTAATGAGGTCCTCTATGAATCTTCCGCGGCTATCGAATGGTATTCCGCACGCGACGCGGCGATTGAGAATGAGAAATTACGCAAGGAGGTGGAAGACCTTCGTCTTGCATCGGAATCCGATCTCCAGCCAGGTACGATTGACTATGAGCGTCACCGCCTTACCCGGGCGCAGGCAGACGCCCAGGAACTAAAAAATGCAAAAGATTCCGCTGAGGTGGTGGAAACCGCATTCTGCACGTTCGTGCTGTCGCGGATGGCCGGAGAAGTAGCCAGCATTCTTGATGGAGTTCCTCTGTCGGTTCAGCGGCGCTTCCCGGAGCTGGAAAACCGACATATTGATTTCCTGAAGAAGGACATCATTAAAGCCATGAACAAAGCAGCTGCGCTGGATGAAATAATACCGGGGTTGCTGAGTGAATATATCGAACAGTCAGGTTAAGGGGCTGCAGCACTCTGCGCGCGCGGGTCTACTTTCGCTGTACCGACCTGAGCCGCAAACGGCGGTTGAATGGGCAGACGATAATTACTATCTCCCCAAAGAGTCGGCCTACCAGGAAGGGCGCTGGGAAACGTTGCCGTTTCAACGCGCGATCATGAATGCGATGGGTAACGATTACATACGTGAGGTCAACGTTGTTAAGTCTGCCCGTGTTGGCTATTCAAAAATGTTGCTGGGTGTTTATGCGTATTTTATTCAGCACAAGCAGCGAAATTCCCTTATCTGGCTGCCTACTGATGGTGACGCCGAAAACTTTATGAAGTCGCATGTTGAGCCGACGATTCGCGATATTCCGTCACTTCTGGCGCTGGCCCCCTGGTATGGAAAAAAGCACCGGGACAATACGCTCAGTATGAAACGCTTCTCCAACGGTCGCGGGTTCTGGTGTCTGGGTGGTAAAGCGGCGAAAAACTATCGTGAGAAATCGGTCGATGTCGCCGGTTACGATGAACTGGCGGCATTCGATGAAGATATTGAGAAAGAGGGATCCCCGACGTTCCTGGGTGATAAACGTATTGAGGGGTCTGTCTGGCCCAAATCTATTCGCGGCTCAACGCCAAAAACAAAGGGGACCTGCCAGATTGAGCGTGCTGCCAGCGAGTCCGGGCATTTCATGCGTTTTCATGTTGCCTGTCCGCACTGTGGTGAAGAGCAGTACCTTAAATTCGGCGACAAAGAGACCCCGTTCGGGCTGAAATGGACACCGGGCGAACCCTCCAGCGTCTTTTACCTGTGTGAACATAATGCCTGCGTCATTAAGCAGCAGGAGCTGGATTTCACTGAAGCTCGTTACATCTGCGACACCACCGGGATCTGGACGCGCGACGGTTTATCCTGGTTTTCATCAACAGGCACCGAAATCGACCCGCCAGACAGCGTGACGTTTCACATCTGGACGGCATACAGCCCGTTTACCACCTGGGTTCAGATCGTTAAAGACTGGCTAAAAACGAAAGGGGATACAGGAAAGCGTAAAACCTTCGTGAACACCACTCTGGGCGAAACATGGGAGCCTAAAATTGGTGAACGGCCTGACGCGGAGCTCATGGCCGAACGCAAAGAGTTCTTCGGGGCATCCGTACCGGAGCGTGTTGCTTATCTGACAGCCGGGATCGACTCCCAACTGGATCGATATGAAATGCGCGTCTGGGGATGGGGACCCGGAGAGGAAAGCTGGCTGATTGACCGGCAAATCATTATGGGCCGTCATGATGATGAAGCGACCCTCGTCAGGGTGGACGAGGCGATTAACAAAACCTACCCCCGAAAGAATGGCGTGGAAATGTCGGTATCCCGTATCTGCTGGGATATCGGCGGTATTGACCCCACCATTGTCTACAATCGCTCAAAAAAGCATGGCCTGTTTCGCGTGATCCCGATTAAAGGGGCTTCCGTTTACGGCAAGCCCGTCGCGAATATGCCGCGTAAACGCAACAAGAACGGCGTTTATCTTACGGAAGTGGGTACTGATACCGCAAAGGAGCAGATTTATAACCGCTTCACACTTCAGCCGGAAGGGAGTGATCCTCTTGCCGGTGCCGTGCATTTCCCCAATAACCCCGAAATTTACGATCTGGCTGAGGCACAGCAGCTTACTGCTGAGGAGCAGGTTGAAAAATGGGTGGACGGGCGTAAGAAAATCGTCTGGGACAGCAAAAAGCGACGAAATGAGGCGCTGGACTGCTTCGTGTATGCGCTGGCGGCCCTGCGGATCAGTATTTCGCGATGGCAACTGAATCTTGATTCACTGCTCGCGAGCCTGCTGGAGGAAGAGGGGGGGCGGACCAATAACAAAACCCTGGCTGATTATGCCCGGGCATTATCTGGAGATGAATAATGGCGACACAGACTGATCTGGATGCCGCCCGTGCTGCGTTGCATGACCTCATGATGGGAAAGCGGGTGGCAACGGTGCAAAAAGACGGCCGGCGGGTTGAGTTCACTGCGACTTCAGTCAGTGACCTGAAGAAATACATTGCCGAACTTGAGTCACAGGTTGGCACCACTCCACGACGCCGGGGACCGGCAGGATTTTACGCATGAAAACACCTGCTTTGTTAGGACCGGACGGTAAAACCGCTCTGCGGGATTATGCCGGATACCATGGCGGTGCTGGTGGCTTTGGCGGTCAGCTCCGCGCCTGGAACCCACCGAGTGAAAGCGCAGATGCTGCGTTATTGCCTAATTTTTCCCGTGGTAACGCGCGCGCTGACGACCTGGTCCGCAATAACGGCTATGCGGCAAACGCGGTACAGCTCCATCAGGATCACATTGTCGGGTCATTTTTCCGGCTCAGTTATCGCCCCAGCTGGCGTTTTCTGGGCATTGGAGAGGAAGAGGCCCGGGCGTTCTCCCGTGAAGTTGAGGCGGCCTGGAAAGAATTTGCGGAGGATGATTGCTGCTGCATTGATGCGGAACGTAAGCGTACATTCACCATGATGATCCGCGAGGGTGTTTCCATGCATGCGTTTAACGGTGAGTTATGTGCACAGGCCACCTGGGACAGTGATTCCACGCGTCTTTTCCGCACACAGTTCAAAATGGTGAGCCCAAAACGCATCAGCAACCCCAATAATGCCGGAGACACGCGAAACTGCCGGGCAGGTGTCAGAACAAATGACAGTGGCGCCGCGCTGGGATATTACGTCAGCGAGGATGGCTATCCGGGGTGGATGGCGCAGAAGTGGACCTACATCCCGCGTGAACTGCCCGGCGGGCGGCCTTCCTTTATCCACGTGTTTGAACCCCTGGAAGATGGGCAGACACGCGGTGCCAACGTGTTTTACAGCGTCATGGAGCAAATGAAAATGCTCGATACGCTGCAGAATACGCAGCTCCAGAGCGCGATTGTCAAGGCGATGTATGCCGCCACGATTGAAAGTGAGCTGGATACGCAAACCGCGATGGACTTTATTCTCGGCTCAGACAGTAAAGAGCAGCAAAGCAAGATGACCGGCTGGCTGGGGGAGATGGCCTCGTACTATACCGCGGCGCCGGTTCGTCTCGGGGGCGCGAAGGTGCCGCATCTGATGCCGGGCGACTCCCTGAATCTTCAGTCAGCGCAGGACACTGACAACGGCTATTCGACGTTTGAACAATCTCTGCTGCGCTACATTGCTGCAGGGCTGGGGGTGTCGTATGAGCAACTCTCTCGCAACTATTCGCAGATGAGTTATTCCACCGCCCGCGCCAGTGCTAACGAGTCCTGGGCGTACTTTATGGGGCGTCGAAAATTTGTTGCCTCCCGCCAGGCCTGTCAGATGTTTTTATGCTGGCTGGAAGAGGCCATTGTTCGCCGCGTGGTGACATTACCGTCTAAAGCCCGGTTCAGTTTTCAGGAGGCGAGAAGCGCCTGGGGAAATGCTGACTGGATCGGCTCCGGGCGAATGGCCATTGACGGACTGAAGGAGGTGCAGGAGGCCGTCATGCTCATTGAGGCGGGGCTGAGCACCTATGAGAAGGAATGCGCCAAACGCGGGGAAGACTATCAGGAAATCTTTGCCCAGCAGGTTCGTGAAACGATGGAGCGCCGCGCTGCGGGACTTAAACCGCCAGCGTGGGCGGCTTCGGCCTTTGAGTCTGGACTGAAAAAATCGAATGAGGAGGGGACCGATGACGCCAGAGCTGCGTAATCTCCCGCACATTGCCAGTATGGCTTTCAATGAGCCGCTTTTACTTGAACCCGCCTATGCGCGGGTTTTCTTTTGCGCGCTCGCTGGTCAGTTAGGTATCACCCGTCTGACCGACACCGTGTCGGGCGTTACGCTTGGCGCAGAGCAGATGGCTGAACCGCTGGAACTCTTTGGTGATGATGAGGAAATGGGGCCAAAGCCGGCGCGAAGCTACCAGATCACTGATGGTATCGCGGTGCTGCCTGTTTCCGGGACGCTGGTCAGTAAAACCCGCTCACTCCAGCCGTATTCGGGGATGACGGGGTACAACGGCATCATCGCGCGCCTCCAGCAGGCCATAAGTGACCCGGGTGTAGACGGCATTCTTCTGGATATGGATACGCCAGGTGGAATGGTGGCGGGTGCTTTTGACTGTGCGGACATCATCGCCCGCATGCGGGATATCAAACCCATATGGGCGTTAGCCAACGATATGAACTGCAGCGCTGGCCAGCTGATTGCCAGTGCGGCATCGCGTCGGCTTGTGACGCAGACGGCCAGAACGGGATCCATCGGGGTCATGATGGCCCACAGCAATTACGGCGCCGCCCTTAAAACCAGCGGCGTTGAGGTCACGTTGATTTACAGCGGCGATCACAAGGTGGACGGGAACCCCTACGAGAAATTACCCAAAGAGGTACGTGCAGATTTTCAGGCGCGTATCGACGCTACCCGGCAGATGTTCGCTGAAAAGGTGGCGGGTTATACCGGCATGTCGGTTCAGGCCGTTCTTGATACTGAAGCAGCTGTGTTTTCAGGCCAGGAATCAGTAGACAACGGCCTGGCGGAGCAACTGGTCAACAACATGGATGCGCTGAACGTTATGCGCGATGCAATTAACAAACGAACGATGATTTCCCGAGGAGGAAGCATGAAAGGTACTACTGCATCCGCAGATACCACTCAACCAGCAGCATCTGCTGACCAGACTGTGACCACCGTTGACGTGCCTGCTGCGGTCGTTACTGACCCTGCAGCGGGTGCAACTGTTGATATCAGCAGCCAGCTGGCAGCGGCGGTCGCAGCCGAAAACGGTCGCATTATGGGGATCCTGAACTGTGAAGAGGCGAAAGGGCGTGAATCACAGGCGCGCGCGCTGGCGGAAACGCCAGGGATGACGGTGGAAAGTGCCCAGCGCATCCTTGCCGCGGCTCCTCAGAGTGCCCAGGCGCGTACGGATACCGCGCTGGATCGTCTGATGGAAACCGCACCCGGCACCGTAACGGCAGGTAGCGCTTCTGCCGAAGCGGGTGACGATTTGTTAAATACGCCTGTATAAGAGGTCAATATGTCTAACACTGAACAATTTACGCACAATCAGCCCCTCGGGAACAGTGATCCGGCGCATACCGGTTTTGCACCTGGTGAACTGACGAAAGCAGTACCGGCGATGACACCCCTGATGCTGGATGCCACTTCCGGCAAGCTGACCGTCTGGGATGGCCAGCATGCTGGGGCTGCCTGTGGCGTTCTGGCGGTGTCTGCCGACCAGAGCAGCACTGAGCTGGCATTCTATAAGTCCGGCTCTTTCCGTATTGAAGATGTGCTCTGGCCGGATGCGGTGACGGATGAACACATCAAACGCAACGCATTCGCAGGTACAGCCATCAGTATCGTCTGACATCCGACTTAACACTAACCATCATCCACAGAAGCCGCCATCGCGGCTTTTTTTACGGGAAACATCTATGTCAATTTACACAACGGCCCAACTGCTGGCGGTCAATGAGAAGAAATTCAAATTCGATCCGCTTTTCCTGCGTATCTTCTTCCGTGAAAGCTACCCCTTCAGCACCGAGAAGGTGTATCTGTCGCAAATCCCGGGCATGGTCAACATGGCGCTGTACGTCTCTCCTGTTATTTCCGGCAAGGTTATCCGCTCCCGCGGCGGCGCAACGTCAGAGTTTACGCCGGGTTACGTCAAACCCAAGCACGAGGTAAACCCACAGATGACGCTGCGTCGCCTGCCGGATGAAGATCCGCAAAATCTGGCTGACCCGGCCTACCGCCGCCGTCGCATTATCCTGCAGAACATGAAGGATGAGGAGCTGGCGATTGCCCAGGTGGAAGAGAAACAGGCGGTGGCTGCTGTCCTCAACGGTAAATACACCATGACCGGCGAAGCGTTTGAACCGGTTGAGGTGGATATGGGACGCAGTGCCGGAAACAACATAATCCAGGCAGGTGCTGCGGCATGGAGCACCCGCGACAAAGAAACCTATGACCCCACTGACGATATTGAAACCTATGCGCTGAACGCCAGCGGCGTGGTCAATATTATCGTCTTTGATCCGAAGGGCTGGGCGTTGTTCCGTTCATTCAAATCGGTAAAAGAGAAGCTCGACACCCGTCGCGGTTCTAACTCTGAACTGGAAACGGCCCTGAAGGATCTGGGTGAAGCGGTCTCCTATAAGGGAATGTATGGCGATGTGGCCATTGTCGTCTACTCCGGGCAATACATTGAAGACGACACCAAAAAGAACTACCTGCCGGATTTGAGCATGGTGCTGGGTAATACCCAGGCCCGCGGCTTGCGCACCTACGGCTGCATTCAGGATGTGGATGCCCAGCGTGAAGGCATTAACGCTTCCACGCGTTATCCGAAAAACTGGGTACAGACAGGCGATCCGGCGCGTGAGTTCACCATGATCCAGTCTGCACCACTGATGCTGCTGGCTGACCCGGATGCGTTCGTGTCTGTCAAACTCGCCTGATGTCCATTCTGTGGCCCTGCGGGGCCCTGTTCCGGAGTTGTTCTTATGACAGAAAAAGAAAAGTTGATTGCGCGGCTTAATGAGCTTGGCGCGCAGCTTGGTCGGGAAGTGAATACCAGTGGCACCATTCAGGAGCTCTCTATGCGCATTGCAGAGCTGGAGGAAGAACTGAATGACGGCACTGATACCGATAGTGTTGAAAATGGTGGCGTAAGTGATGGTAGTGCATCCACCGGCGCCGCAGAACCCGTGCCGCCAGTGGATACTGTGTTAAGCGGCAGAACAGATAGCGCGCTGATGGCCGTCGAAACGCTGGCCACGCTGCACATTGAGGCGCTGCACGCGACCCGCGATGAACGGGTATCTATTGTGGAAGCGGGTACCGTGATCCGCGTGACACAAGCGGATGCGGACAGCCTGGTTGCACTCGGACTGGTCCGCGAGTACTAGCAGGGGGCTGTGTGGCTGATTTCGATAACCTTTTTGATGCTGCAATAACACAGGCCGATGACACTATTCGGCAGGTTATGGGGACTTCTGCAACGGTAACGTCCGGCGCGATTTCTGGCGTCACGTTGAGTGGTGTTTTCGATGATCCGGAAAATATCGGTTACGCCACACCCGGCATCCGTGTCGAGGGGACCAGCCCGTCGTTGTTTGTGAAATCAGCAACGATTGGGCAGCTGGCGCGGCTGGACACGCTGGATATTAACGGAAAACCTTTCTGGGTTGATCGTATTGGTCCTGATGACTGTGGCTCCTGCCATATCTGGCTTGGTACGGGTTCTCCTCCCGCAGCGACCCGGCGCCGTTAAGGGAAAACTATGTCTTTAAAAGGGCTTGAACAGGCTATAGCAAACCTGAACAGCATCAGCAATACGGCGGTTCCGCGGGCCTCGGCGCAGGCTGTTAACCGTGTCGCCACCCGGGCAGTCAGCCGAAGCGTTGCAGTTGTCTCGAAAGATACGCGGGTGCCACGCAAGCTGGTAAAACAACGCGCGAGGATAAAACGCGCCACGGCGAAAAAGCCGATGGCAATGATCCGCGTGAACCGGGGCAACCTGCCCGCGATAAAGCTCGGTACCGCCAGCGTACGGTTATCCCGCAGAAAACGGGACAAAAACGGGGCCAATAGTGTGTTGCGTATTGGCCCTTTTCGTTTCCCCGGGGCCTTTATTCAACAACTGGAAAATGGTCGCTGGCATGTGATGCGACGGACATCCAGACCCCGCTATCCGATCGAAGTGGTCAGCATTCCACTGGCAGCGCCACTGACGACCGCATTTAAAGATGAGCTGCCGAAGCTCATGGAATCGGATATGCCTAAAGAACTTCGGGCATCCCTTAAAAACCAACTCAGGCTGATTCTGAAACGATGAAACACACTGATATTAGAAAGGCGATTATTGATGCGCTGGAGAGCCATATTGGTAAAGACGCACTCTATTTTGACGGACGTCCAGCGGTACTGGAGGAGGGGGATTTTCCGGCGGTCGCTGTCTTCCTGACGGATGCCGGGTATACCGGCGAAGAACTGGATGCTGATATCTGGCAGGCCACGCTGCATATCGAAATCTTTTTACCGGCGCAGGTACCCGATTCCGAGCTCGATGACTGGATGGAGTCACGTATTTATCCGGTGCTTGGCAATGTGCCAGGACTTTCCCTCCTGATCAATAACATGGTGCAGCAGGGATATGACTACCAGCGCGATGACGATCTTGGGCTCTGGAGTTCGGCTGATCTGAAATATTCCATTACTTACGAAATGTGAGGACGTAATGACAACACCAAACCCACTGGCGCCGGTAAAGGGTGCCACCACCACGCTCTGGATTTATTCCGGATCGGGCAACCCATTTGCCAACCCATTATCGGATGTTGACTGGACGCGCCTGGCGAAGATTAAAGACCTGCAGCCCGGCGAACTGACTGCCGAATCAAACGATGATACTTACCTGGATGACGAAGACGCCGACTGGACTGCTACCGCACAGGGGCAGAAATCGGCGGGGGAGGCCAGTTTTACGCTGGCCTGGAAACCTGCCGAGAGCGGGCAGCAGGATCTGGTTCGCTGGTTTGATGACGGTACCGTGCTGGCGTACAAAATCAAATACCCGAATGGCGCCGTCGATGTGTTCCGTGGCTGGGTAAGCAGCCTGGGTAAAACGGTGACGGCAAAAGACACCATTACCCGTTCTGTCAAAATCAGCAACAACGGCAAGCCAGGCCTTGCTGAAGACAGCGCTGCTGCAGCGATTGCCGTAACCGGCGTCAGCCTGGATAAATCGACCGCCACCGTTGCAGTTGCTGCCACCACCACGCTGACTGTCACCGTGGCACCAGCCAGCGCAAGCGATCAATCTTTCCGGGCCACCACCACGGATGCGGGTAAAGCCACGGTGACTGTCGCCGGTACGGTGCTGACGGTAACCGGCATTGCCGCCGGAATCGCCGACATAATCGTGATGACCAACGACGGGCTTTTTGTCGCGACCTGTAAAGTCACCGTTTCATAACTTCCGGGGCAGTGGCCCCGCTTTCCGGAGTAACCCATGTTTTTAAAAAGTGAACCGTTCGAACGTAACGGTAATACAGTCACGCTCTACGAGCTGTCGGCACTGCAGCGTATTGAGCATCTTGAACACCTGAAGGCGCTGGAAAGTATCACCGATGCCGACATGCAGGCGGCGATGGATATGACGATTAAATCCGGCGCACTGCTGGTGGCCATGTCTTTATGGCATGGCCACCCTCTGAAAGGGACGCACCAAACGCCGAAAGAAGACGTTGAGCAGATCCAGAATGAAGTGCTGATGACCTGGCCGCTGGAGATTGTTTCCGCTGCAGAGTACAGCGTGAAGCTGCTGTCCGGCATGGTGCCGCAGCAGGAAGCGAATGATCCGGAGGATGTAGCTGTAACTGAGCCGGTCAGTCTGGAAAAGTCCTCGCCAGTGAGCTGACATTCGTCCTGAAACTGGCGCGTGAATTTCGCCGCCCGGACTGGCGCGCCATGCTTGCTGGTATGTCGTCAACGGAATACGCCGACTGGCGAACGTTCTACCAGGACAATTTTTTTAATGATGTGCAACTGGATGCGCATTTTTCCTCGCTGATGCATATCGTCATTACCGCGCTTGACCCCAAAACTACATCAACCCCTGCCAGCTTCAGCCTTCTTTCACCTTCTGCGGAGGATATTGCCGACGATGAACCCGGTGATGCTGTGCTGATGGCAAAGGCCGAGGGCATTTCAGGAGGTGTTCGCTATGGCCCAGACGGCAGTGGGTGACCTGGTCGTTAACCTTGACGTTAATTCGTCAAAGTTCAACGAGCAGATGGAGTACGTAAAAAGGCAGTTTAAGCAGACGGGTGACGCAGCGAATGACTCTGCTCTGAAGGTGCAGCAGTCATTTACCCGCCAGGAGAGCGCGGCGAAGAAGGCCGGTATTTCAGTCGGCCAGTACAACGCGGCGATGCGTATGCTGCCTGCGCAGTTTGCGGATATCGCCACCCAGCTGGCCGGTGGGCAGAGTCCGTGGCTTATCCTGCTGCAGCAGGGTGGTCAGGTGAAAGACTCCTTCGGCGGTATTATTCCGACCTTTCGGGCGTTGCTGGGCACCATATCGCCGGTGATGGTAGGTGTTGGCGCGCTGGCTGCCGCCACTGGAGCGGTGGTTTACGCCTGGTATCAGGGCTCGTCCACGCTGTCTGATTTCAACAAAACGCTGGTCCTGTCCGGTAACACTGCCGGGCTGACCTCAAACCGCATGCTGGTGCTGGCGAAATCCGGCGAGCAGGCGGGACTCACGTTTAACCAGACCAGCAGCGCGCTGACGGAGCTGGTCAACGCCGGAGTGCGTGCCGGTGCCCGGTTCGATGAGATGAGTCAGGCGGTAGCGAAATTTACCGATGCGTCGGGTGTGCCGGTCGATAAGGTGGCGGCGGCATTCGGCAAACTGACGAACGATCCGACCTCTGGTCTGATTGCCATGGCGCAGCAGTTCCACAACGTTACCGCGGAACAGATTGCTTATGTGGCGCAACTGCAACGCGCCGGTGATGAAGCAGGGGCGCTGCAGGCAGCTAATGATGCGGCGACGAACGGTTTTCGTGAGCAGACAAAGAGCCTGCGCGACAATATGGGGTCGATTGAGTCTGCTGCTGACAGCCTGAAGCGTGCCTTTAAATCGATGTGGGATGCGGCGCTCGATATCGGGCGGCCTGATACCACGCAGGAGATGGTTGCCAAAGCGGAAGAGGCCTTTAAGCGGGCGGATGAAATCTGGAATCTGCGTAAAGGTGATGGTTATGTCAATGATGATGCGCGCGCCAGCTACTGGAACGATCGGGAGTCTGCCCGCATTGCACTGGAAATGGCTCAGCAGCAGGCCAGTGTGGCAAAGGCAACTGAGGATAACGCCGCCCGCGAGGCAGTGATTGAATCTGACCGCCAGAAGTATGCCGCGCAGGCGCAGGCTGCATATTCAAAGACCGAATCAGCTTTGGATAAATTTACGGCAAAACAGAAAGAATATAATCAGGCCATCAAAGACGGACGTATCCTCCAGGCTGATTACAACATTCTGATGGCAGCCGCTAAGAAGGAATACGACGACTCGCTGAAGAAGCCTAAAAAACCGTCAGCAGTGAAAACGCCAGCAGGCGTGAAAAGTGTCGATACTGCCAGCGCGCAGACGCTGGAGCTGGAGGCGCAGTTACGCACTCTGCAGGAGCATAAGAGCATCACTGATACCATCAGCCAGCAGCGGCAGGAATTGTGGAAACAACAATCCCGCTTTTCGGTGCTGGAAGAGGCCGCCAAAAAGCGCGCGCTGACCGCCGATGAAAAATCGGTGCTGGCGAACAAAGACGAGGTACTGGCGCGGGCCGAAGTGAATGCCCGGCTGGGCGATCAGATTGTTGCCCAGGAACGGTTAAACCGCCTGCAGGACAGCTCGCAGAAGTACGTTACCCAGATTGGGGAGAAGACCCGAGCGCTGGTGGCCGGTGGCAGCATGAGTAGCCGCGGCGCGCAGCGGCAAAACGAAGAGGCACAGCTGCGGCAGGGCTGGATGAATGCCGGTGGTACGGACACCGATCAGGGTTATCAGAACGAACTGGATGCACTGAAGAAATATTATGCCGCACAGGACGAGCTCCGCGGCAACTGGAAGGCTGGGGCGAAATCAGCGTGGGCTGACTATGCCGATTCAGCAGCTGATGCCTATGGTTCGATGAAGTCCGCTGCTTCAGCCACATTCGATGGTATCAGCCAGAATATGGCCGATATGCTGACGACAGGGAAAGCAAACTGGGCAGATTTCACCCGTTCCACGTTGTCGATGCTGACGCAAATCCTGATGAAGCAGGCCATGGTTGGACTTGTCGATTCGGCAACCTCCTGGCTCGGCTATGCCACAGGCGGATACACCGGCTCTGGTGGTAAGTATGAGCCAGCGGGTGTGGTTCACCGCGGCGAGTTTGTCTTTACGCAGGAAGCCACCAACCGAATCGGTGTCGGCAACCTTTATCGCATGATGCGCGGTTATGCGACTGGTGGCCTAGTCGGGGGGAGTGGCGCTGGCGTTGCTTCTCCTTTTGGTGTCAGCGTGTATGCGCCGGTTTCGGTTACAACAGGCCAGGGGGATTCCGGTCAACAGAAAGGAAGCGGCGATGCGCTGGGGAAAGCCTATCAGCAGGTGATCAACAGCTCCATCAGGGAAGGTATCACCAGAGAAGTCCGGCCAGGTGGCATCATCTGGAATGCAACAAAACAGAGGTAAGCAATGGCGATCGAGCATTTTGCATGGCGGATTAAAGCATCCAGCCAGCCGACCCTGAAAAGTAAGGATGCCGTCCGCACGGCACAGTTTGGTGATGGCTATAAGCAGGTGTCAGGTGCCGGGATGAATGATGAAACGTTCAGTTATGAGTTTTCATTTACCGGCAAACCGCAAACCGTCCGGGATATTTATGCTTTCCTGCGGCGCCATAAGACGAAATCCTTTTCGTTTACCCCGCCAGGCGGTGATCTTGCGCTGTGGCGTGTTGAGGCAGACAGCCTGCAGCGCGTCACCAAAAGTAAAACGGTGGAAACCGTATCAGCCACCTTTGAACAGGCGTTTGC
Source organism: Citrobacter sp. RHBSTW-00017 (assembly GCF_013797615.1). Classification (NCBI taxonomy): domain Bacteria; kingdom Pseudomonadati; phylum Pseudomonadota; class Gammaproteobacteria; order Enterobacterales; family Enterobacteriaceae; genus Citrobacter; species Citrobacter sp. RHBSTW-00017. The sequence goes on from NZ_CP056899.1 coordinate 1,665,239, forward strand.
ACCATGAGCTTAAACAGTGATTATCAGAAACTTGAGCCGGGCAATGTTGTCCGGCTTTTTGATGTCGATGGCACCGCATTTGGTGTTTCCGACGTTCTCCGCTTCCACGCCTACAACATTGCCCACACTCCCGATGAAATTGCCGCTGCTGGTGGAGATGACAATAAGCTACCGGCGAAATCGATCTGGTGGCAGGGGCAGGAATATAAAGCCTGGCCCTGCCAGATCGAGGGTATTGAGACGGCGACCGACGGGACCAGCGCGCAGCCGACGCTGTCGGTCGCTAACCTGGATAGTTCCATTACGGCGCTGTGTCTTGCTTATGATGACCTGCTGCAGGCAAAGGTCACGATTCATGACACGCTGGCGCAGTATCTGGATGCGAAAAACTATCCGGATGGCAACCCGTCTGCGGATCCGCAGCAGGAAAAGCTGAAGGTGTTTTACATTGATGCCAAGAGCACTGAAACCAACGAAGTGGTGGCGTTTACGTTGTCCAGTCCAATGGACCTGCAGGGGCTGATGATCCCGACGCGCCAGCTACATTCGCTTTGTACCTGGTGCATCTGTAACAAATACCGCTCCGGTGATGGATGTGACTATGCCGGAACGCGTTATTTCGACAAACACAACAACCCGGTTAACGATCCATCGCTCGATGAATGCCCCGGTACACTCACTGCGTGCAAGTTGAGACATGGCGAGGGGAATGAGTTGCCGTTCGGTGGTTTCCCTGGCACATCCCTGATCAGGAGCTGATATGCGTCAGAAAATTATCGACGCCATTATGGCGCATGCTGCTGCTGAATATCCGCGCGAATGCTGCGGCGTAGTGGTGCAAAAAAGCAGGGTGCAGCGGTACATTCCCTGCCGTAATCTGGCAACCGATCCGACAGAGCATTTCCACCTGTCGCCGGAAGATTACGCCGCTGCCGAAGACTGGGGAACAGTGATTGCCATTGTCCACAGCCACCCGGATGCCACGACGCAGGCGAGCGAACTGGATAAGGCTCAGTGCGACGCTACACTGCTTCCGTGGCATATCGTCAGTTGGCCAGAAGGGGATTTACGCACCATTCAGCCGCGGGGCGAGCTGCCGCTACTGGAGCGCCCGTTTGTGCTCGGTCACTTCGATTGTTGGGGGCTGGTGATGAGCTATTTCCGGCAAACGCACGGCATTGAGCTGACGGATTACCGCGTGGATTATCCCTGGTGGGAAGACAGTTATCCCGAAAACTTCTACCACGATTGCTGGTATGAATGCGGATTCCGTGAATTCAGTGGCGTACCGCAGCCAGGTGATATGGTTATCATGCAGGTCCAGGCTAATAAGTGGAACCATGCAGGGATCCTGCTGGAAGGCAATATGCTGCTACACCATCTTTACGGGCACCTAAGTCAGCGTGTACCCTACGGAGGTTATTGGCGGGAGAGAACGATGAAAATCTTGCGTTTTAAAACTCTTCTAGGTTGATGAGTTGTTAATGATTTTTGCAATTCCTGCCTGCTTATTACTCTTGAATTTAATGATAAACATAGGGAATATTAATGTTTAAAGGTATGGCAGTATCTCTGTTAGCTTTATTTACTTTGAGCGGTTGCGCAAATCAAGAGGCCATCAAAAAACACACTGCATCTGGTAAACCTGAAGCAGAATATCCGGGGAAAACAAAAGAACAGGTCAAAGACGCATTAATTTCTTATTGCAATCAAAAAGGACTGTCAGTATTTGAATCTACCGACTCTTTGGTAATCTGTGGTAAACCTGCTGATAGTGTATTAGCACAAATGCTTGTGGGGAATTCATACTCGACCCCAGCAATGGCGAAAATTAGATTTACTATTGCTTCAGTTAATAACGCACCGAAAGTATGGAGTGATATGTGGATTGAAAGCCAAATGCCTGGTGGGCAAGTGAATCAAGTTCCGTCGAAAAATAATACTGACATTAACTCAGTGCAAAATATGCTTGACAACCTAAATCCTTAAGAATCACCACCCATTCGAAACCCACTATACGGTGGGTTTTTAATTGGCTTTGGCTGAGTTGCTTTGAGGTAGGTTTATGCTTGATAGGAGAATTCATGCAAGAGGTCATGTCTCAAATAGAACTTGGTGGCGCACTTGGTAAAGTGTTCGGAAGAACGCATTACAGGCTTATAAGCAAAATCTGTGAAGTTGGTACCGCTTTATCTAAAACCATACCTGGTTTTGAAAGTTATATGATTAGTAGCCAACGGCGAGGGTTAACATTTGCGATATTTAAAGGTAAAAAGAATATTGGAAAGGATGATCTTGGTTTTCCCGTGACTGGCGAGGTTATCCGAATAGTCCCAGTTATAATCGGAAGCAAAAAGGCAGGAGTATTGCAAACAATACTGGGTGCAGTTTTGGTTGCTGTAGGCGTTGTTCTTAGTTTTACCCCCTGGGCCGCAGCGTCGCCATTTTTATATAAATTTGGTGCAGCAATGATGCTTGGTGGCGTTGTTCAGATGCTCTCACCTCAACCGTCAGGTCTTGCCAGTAAGCAAAGTGCAGATAACCACGCTTCATATGCTTTCGGTGGGGTGACAAATACTGCCGCACAAGGTTATCCGGTACCGCTGCTTTATGGTCGCAGGCGTATTGGTGGGGCGATCATCTCTGCTGGTATATACGTCGAAGACCAGCAATAAACTGTGAATGTAGCATGAAAGGCTGACGAATCAGCCTTACGAGGGGTCGTATGCATTTGTTAAAATTATTGGAAACATTTCCCTTAAGGAAATGTGGGGCTAGCTCCTTCAGAGAGAGCGTTGTTCAACCTTTTTGCGGATTCAAAGATGCTGTTGAGCGTAGTGTTAAGCGCCTCCCATACTTCAATATCACCATTCCCATAAGCATTGAAGACCAACCTGATTCTGTAGCCATCACCTTGGTCAGTAGGCAATGTGATGAAGTCTGTCGGCGCGAGTTGGATGTCGATAAGTGCATTGAAGAAATCGGGCCTTTCTACCTGCAAATAAAGCGATGACATTCTCATCAGCCAGGTAGGGATATCCTTGCGACAGTTATATTGATGTTCTCTAAGAAAGAACTCTACACGACCATCAATTTTGTGTGTGAATTTAAATAATGAGTCTGTGTTAGCTATGACGTTTTCTCTTAATGCACAATCATTGGTTTCAAAAGCTGATTCAGAACCATTTATCCATTTTAGAAAAGTATAGAATGTTTGAACGGCTTCTTTATCCTCATGGGGCTTAAAGTCTTCAAGGACTTCAGTTATAAGCTCTGGGTGTTCAATAAAGTTTGAGTAAAACCCAGCTCTTTCATTGTAAGCAGTTTTCCCCCACGGATGAGATCGCCTGTCTTTTTCCGAGTCTCGTAAGGGATCAAAGTTTATAAGCATTTCGTTTCCTTAAGTGAGGTATTCAGCCATCCCTCTTAATCCGAAAACACCAACGACCCACCGCTGATGGGCTGAATACCTAACATAACCAGGTATGTAAATCAGTAACATCCTGACAAATGAACAGTAGCCACCTTCGGGTGGCTTTTTTACGGGCATCATATGGTTACAGCAACCCAGATTAAAGGCCGCAAGGGCGGCAGTTCCAGTTCCCGAACCCCTACCGAACAGCCTGATGATCTGCAATCTGTAGCGAAGGCCAAAATCCTCGTTGCGCTTGGGGAAGGGGAATTTGCAGGGCAATTAACCGGAAAAAATATCTACCTGGACGGCACGGCGCTGGAAAACTCTGATGGCTCCCAAAACTTTAGCGGCGTGACGTGGGAGTTTCGCGCGGGAACTCAGGCACAAAATTACATTCAGGGCATTCCCGGTACCGAAAACGAAATCAACGTTGGAACAGAAGTATCAAGCGCAACAGCCTGGACGCGTACCTTCACCAACACCCAACTATCAGCCGTTCGCCTGCGACTGAAATGGCCTTCACTGTTTAAGCAGGAGGACAACGGCGATCTGGTAGGGTATTCCATCAATTATGCAATAGACCTGCAAACTGATGGTGGGACCTGGCAAACCGTGCTTAATACCAGCGCAACCGGCAAAACGACGTCTGGTTATGAGCGCAGCCACCGTATTGATTTACCGCAGGCTGGCAGTACCTGGACAATCCGACTGCGTAAGATTACCGCTGACGCAAACAGCGCCAAGATCGGCGACACGATGACGCTGCAAAGCTTCACGGAAGTGATTGATGCCAAGCTGCGCTATCCGAACACCGCGCTGCTGTACATAGAATTCGATTCAAGTCAGTTCAACGGTTCGATTCCACAGATATCCTGTGAACCACGTGGCCGAGTGATCCGAGTGCCTGATAACTATGACCCCGATACGCGGACTTATAGTGGTACATGGCAGGGCGCGTTTAAGTGGGCCTGGACCGATAACCCGGCGTGGATATTTTACGATCTGGTTATTACCGATCGCTTTGGTCTGGGTAATCGCCTGAGTGCAGCCAACATCGATAAATGGACGTTGTACCAGGTATCGCAATATTGCGATCAGCCGGTACCGGATGGAAAGGGTGGAAGCGGGACAGAGCCACGCTATACCTGTAACGTCTATGTTCAGGACAGGAATGACGCTTACACTGTGCTGCGTGACTTTGCGGCTATATTCCGGGGTATGACGTACTGGGGCGGCGATCAGATTGTTGCGCTTGCCGATATGCCGAGAGATGTGGATTACGCTTACACCCGCGCTAACGTTATCGACGGACGCTTTACCTATTCCAGCAGCACGACAAAAACGCGGTATACCACGGCGTTGGTTTCCTGGTCTGATCCGGATAACGCCTATGCGGATGCGATGGAGCCGGTATTTGAGCAGCCTCTGGTGGCCCGGTACGGATTTAATCAGCTGGAAATGACAGCCATCGGTTGTACCCGTCAATCAGAAGCGAACCGAAAGGGGCGCTGGGGTATTCTCACCAACAATAAGGATCGTGTTGTTTCGTTTGATGTTGGTCTGGACGGAAACATCCCGCAGCCGGGATACATCATCGCCGTGTCAGACGAGCTTCTGTCCGGCAAAGTTATGGGCGGCCGCATCAGTGCTGTTAACGGTCGCGTGATTAAACTTGACCGCGCAGCTGATGCAGCAGCAGGCGATCGCCTTATTCTCAATCTTCCCTCCGGTGCGTCACAGAGCAGGACTATTCAGGCGATTAATGGGGAATCAGTCACAGTCACCACGGCATACAGTGAGACACCACAGGCCGAAGCTGTATGGGTGGTTGAGTCAGATGAACTCTACGCCCAGCAGTATCGAGTTGTCAGCGTCTCCGATAATGATGATGGCACTTTCTCTATTACCGGCGCATGGCATGACCCGGATAAATATGCCCGTATCGATACCGGAGCCATCATTGACCAGCGGCCCGTGAGTGTAATCCCGCCGGGTAACCAGTCGCCGCCAGCTAACATTGTGATTAGCTCGTTTTCAGTGGTGCAGCAGAATATCAGCGTCGAAACCATGCGTGTGAGCTGGGACCAGGCGCAGAATGCTATCGCCTACGAGGCACAGTGGCGCCGCAATGATGGTAACTGGGTAAACGTGCCGCGCAGCTCCACCACGTCATTCGATGTTTCTGGTATTTATGCAGGACGCTACCTCGTGCGTGTACGTGCCATTAACGCCGCTGAAATATCCTCTGGCTGGGGCTACTCCGAAGAGAAAACGCTGACGGGCAAGGTGGGAAATCCACCGAAACCTGTCGGCTTTGCGACAACGCCGATCAACTGGGGGATTCGCCTGAACTGGGGATTCCCGGCTAACACCGGGGATACGCTAAAAACGGAAATTCAGTACACCGCGAACAGTGATTTCTCTAATCCTCTTTTGCTGTCGGATGTGCCTTATCCGTCAGCCGAATACACCCAACTGGGACTGAAGGCGGGACAGGAGTTCTGGTACCGTGCGCAGCTGGTTGACAGAACGGGTAATGAATCAGGCTGGACCGACTGGGTTCGTGGTGTATCCAACGCGAATGCTGATGATTACCTGGGTGATATTGCTGATGACTTCCTGACGTCTGCAGACGGTGACCGCCTGACAAGCGACATTGATACCGACCTCGAAGCCGCATTACAGAACGCGCTGGCCAACCACGCAACGGCTGAACATCAGTGGGCGCAGTATGGTGAAGTCCGCGCGGATATTCTGGTGGTCAAAACGACCATTGCTGATGTTGATAAAGCGATGGCTGAAATGACCACCCAGGTACAGGCGCAGATTAAAGATGTGACAGCCTCTCTCGAGGACAAACTGACTGCTACTGTCGATGCTTCGGGTGCGACGGCTATTCATACCCTGAAAGCCGGAGTGCGCATCAACGGTATTTTTTACAGTGCCGGGATATCAATTGCGGTACTGGCCGAAGCGGGTAAGCCGGTGGTCACTCGCGTCGGATTTAACGCCAACCAGTTCGTCCTGATGAGTGGCAGCGGTGATACGCAGTATTCACCCTTTGCTGTTGTTAATGGTCAGGTGTTTATCAGTTCTGCGTTTATTCAGAACGCCAGTATCACCAGTGCGAAAATTGCGGATGCTGCGATTACTAACGGCAAAATCTCAGGCGCATTCTGGTCTACGGGCTATAAAATTGCAAATCAGGGCGGTTGGTGTCTGTCTAAGGCTGATAACAACCTGTCATTTACTGGGCCCAGCGGGCGACTGCTGGTACAGCTGGGGCATATTACCGGAGTAGCGCCTAATGTCTGATTTTGGTTTTGATTGCTGGCATGAGGACGGATCATCAGCAAACTTTGGTATTAAACCAATATCAATCATTGGAACGATAAAGCTGAGTGCCGGCCAGACGTCAGGTGCATATTCGTTCAACGTGCCGGCAGGGAAGAGGCTCGGATATATGCTGGGTCTGGCAAAAACTATAGCGTATGTAGAGGGGCGCCGAACAATAGCCGTTTCAGGCAATAGTATTGTAATTGGCGCAGGAACTGATAACTCTCTGAACCAGCCTCAGGCAAATGAGAGCTATGTTTTTGTTTTTCTGGAAAATGCATAATGGCTAACAGATATGGTGCGTTATTATCGTTGAAAAGCGGCGAAACATTTATCACCCCCCAGTCAGTACCTGTTTGTCTGTATTCAAAGCAGACGTTTTCGTCAGTATCGAATGGTGCTCTACATTATATTGAGCAACTGGTTAATATACCTGATGCAACACAACCTGTTATCCCGTTTGTTCTGACATCCCGTCAGGCCGCGTGTGCTGTCTGGATTGAATCAAACGGACAACTGGCTGTACGGGCCTATGAGATACTAAATACCGCATTTACCCTGACAGTCTATTTATTCACTATATTCCCTCAGCCCATGCCAAATCCTCCGTATGGGCTGGCTGTCTGGGACGACCAGACGGGGAATCTGGTTATTACTCATGAATCGAAAATCCTGACGGACGTGGTAACTGTCGGAACAATCGGGGCAAATGGAGGCATTTATATTGACGAGAGCAGAGCGGGTAAATGGGCAATTATCCCGGATGTTGCAGGTCAGCAGGTATGGCGAATATCTGGCGGTGGACCGGGCGGTCAGCTCTGGCCTGTTCCGGTTACTTTTACAGCTGTATATAACGGGGCCAGCACCCGAATTTATACCGCTGCCACTCAGGCAATTCCATCTGGTAGCGCGCAGCCAATGGCCCCTGTAAATGCAGGTAATACAGTTATTGCAGTTGAAGTGTCAAAATATTGAATGCCTGTACGATCGTTTTAAACGATCAATGTATTTTAAATGATCTGTTAAATCTATTATCTATTGTTGTCCGCTATTGATATTTTGAATATGAATAACTACAGCGAGTAACAATATGAAAATTATATTAATCGTTCTTGCATTTTTATCATTAACTGCATGTTCCGGCACTCTCGAAAATAAATTACCCTTATGTACAGCAACGGCGATGATCGGCAATCAGGGAACAGACGTGCTCATTTACGGGATACGTAAAATTGTAAACCAGACACAATATCAGGCCGGTTATCCATTTAACTGGCGATGGGTGAATAAGAATAATTTCACCAGTTCGAACTGTTCGAATTAAACCTACAAAAAATAACCCGCTCCGGTGGGTTTTTTATTATCTGAATTCAGGAGATATCCATGTCAGCAGGAACCTTAACCCTGACGAATAACTCTGCTCTGGTATCAGGGACAGGGACTACATTTAGCACTGAACTTTCGGCTGGTGATTTTATTGTTGTTACTGTCGGCGGTGTTCCCTATACGCTCCCGGTTAAATCCGTCGAAAGTGGCACGGCTCTGACGCTGGTCAGTAACTTTACCGGGCCAACACAGGCTGGTGCAGCATGGTCAGCCGTTCCCCGTGTGGCACTGAATATGGTCACCGCGGCGCTGGTGGCCCAGAGTGCTGAGGCGCTTAGGGGCCTGAACTACGACAAGCAGAACTGGCAGCAGTTTTTTACAGCCGAAGGTGATGTAACGATTAAATTACCGGATACCAGTCAGACTACTGGACCGTCAGCAAAGAAACTCATCAATAGCGTTGACGGTAAGGCAGATAAGACAGCGCTTGACGGTAAGGCAGACCTGGTCAGCGGCGTGGTGTCAAAAGCGCAGGGCGGGACAGGGTTATCCAGTCCCTTCGGTACAAGGGCAGGTTCATTCTGTGAGGGGAATGATAACCGCCTTAACACTATCGGCGGCAAATCCGGAGGCCAGATAACCAGCCCGTTTGGCAAGGTCAACGCATTGCCGGGGAGCTTTGACTCCCTCTATGCCGGAAACCGCAACTACGGTCTCTACCAGGAGCAGATGAATGTTCTCGGTGCAGGCTATCTGTATCCGCACATGAGTTTCAAGATGTTCTGGCCTGGCAAATATGCTGGGGTGTTTACGTGGTCTGCATGGGCAAACGACATGAACCCCGAGTATGCCCTCTCCTGGACAACGGAGGCGGGAACCACGCCGCACATGTGGCGGTTTAATGCCAGAAACGGAAACGCCACCGCTACCGGAAACTGGGTTAACGGCGGCTCGACCGTCAAAATTAAGGAGAAAGTCGAGGACATCCAGAATCCACGCGAAACGATGCGGATAATCCGCGCATGTACCTGGCGACTGAAAACAAAAAATGCTGACGGACGTTTTGGCATCGGTGTTCTGGCTGAAGGACTGTATGAGGCATACCCGGAGGCGAAAGTCACTGCCGGTGATATCGAACTGCGGGACGGAACTGTTGTTAAGGATGCCTTATCTGTACAGGCTGGCGATTCCGGCGTACTGGCCGCTGTTCACCACGCAACCATTATTTCTCTGATGGATGAAAACGAAGCGCAGCAGAAAGAAATCAATCAACTGAAAGCAGACGTGGAGGCGCTGAAGAAAATTGTTGAATAGCTCACCGCCAGATAATTCTGCTCTGGACCATCAACGTGCAATGTCATAAAGCGAAATAACAGTGCCGCAACCATACCATGTGCATGAGCATGGCTGCGGCCAACTGGCGAACGTCCGATAGTGCGAGTATTGAATGATTGCCAGTCACGGCGGATTGTACTTAAGCAATATGACGGTTCAAGGTGTTTAATCTGAAACCAGCCACATATCAGCTTCTTCAAACATTTCCTGAACAGTACGGCTTATCTGTTCCTTCTCATGCTTGCTGGCGTCAGTGTTGATCGCCGGCAACGTCATCATAGGTTTCACCCTCACATCAGCATCAGGGAAGATGCGCTGCACCCTTTTGCTCAACTCCCCCAGAATGATGTCTTTCGCACCGGGCAAACCATCAAAATTCCTTTTGTCATAAACGAGTTCCACAAACATTACGCGTCACCTCTTTACTGGTTGGATATACAGTATTTATATTGTGTTTATATCCAGTAATCAAGAGAGGGTTTAACCATGGCCTTTCCATCCCCAGCGGCAGATTATGCGGAAACACGAATTTCGCTTGATGAGAAACTGATCAGCCGACAAAATTCGACATATTTTATGAGGGCAGGTTGTTCACATTACAGAGAGGGCATTGTCCAGGGAGCGCTGCTCGTCGTCGATATGGCGTTATCACCATGTGATGGCTCACTCCTGGTATGCGCGCTGGATGGGGAATTCAAGATCAAGCGGTACCGGAAACACCCGAAGCCTCATCTCGAAAATCTGGAAAACGGGAGGAAGGAGGCGTTACCTGATGAGGACGACACTATCCGCCCTATCTTTGGTGTGCTTACATACATTATCAACGATGCCAGGCAGGCGGAGTTTGATGATTGCCCTGTTATGTAGGGGCGCTGAGTGGACAAATAATGTGTACATATATGAGTACAAATTATTTGTTTAATATTCACTAAATGTCATTAAATACAATTGGTTGTGAATTTTAATTACTATATCCATTTAACTAAGGGGACGAAGCGGCACGAGTATAGCGTTTTTTACTCACAACAGTAAGCCTCAGGCCGCCCAACTGCTCAAACCGTCACCATTCAAGCCTGTTTTTTCTGGTTTTTCTGCTTTTGCTCATCCCGCCTGGCTTGCAACCTGGCTTCTTCTTTGCGTTTATTGCTCATATCATTGCGGATCTGCGCGTGGCTCATCAGCGCGAAGATAAACGTTCCGCCACAGATATTCCCGGCGAGCGTTGGTAGCGCAAAGGGCCAGAAAAAATCACTCCAGTGCAGCGTGCCATTAAAGACCAGATAGAGAATTTCCACCGAACCGACGACGATGTGCGTGGTATCGCCCAGCGCAATCAGCCAGGTCATCAGAATAATGACCACAATTTTTGCTGCCCCAGCGGCGGGAAACATCCATACCATTGTGGCAATTAACCAGCCAGAAATGATGGCGTTGGAAAACATCTCCGTTGGCGTGTTTTTCATCACATCCATGCCGATTTTGACAAAAGCATCGCGGGTTTCTTCATCAAAAATCGGCATATGCTCAAACGCCCATGCGGCAACCCCGGTGCCAATAATATTACCTAGCAGAACCACACTCCACAGGCGCATCAGCAGGCCAAAATTGCCGAGCGTAGGGTTTTGCATTACCGGCAGGACGGCGGTGACGGTATTTTCGGTAAACAGTTGCTGGCGAGCCATAATGACAATTATAAAGCCGAAGGTATAACCGAGGTTCTCCAGCAAAAATCCTCCAGGCACACCTTCCAGTTGCACATGAAAAATTCCTTTAGCCAGTAGCGAGGCGCCCATCGAGAGTCCCGCAGCGATGGCTGACCACAGTAGCGCCATCGCGTCGCGCTCCATTTCTTTCTCCCCATCCTGGCGGATATGTTCATGGATCGCCATGGCGCGGGAGGGGAGTCTGTCCTCATCGACCTCAATCTTTTTACCCTCTAGCTTTTCGTCACTGTCGACCTGGAGTTCGTCGCTGTGCCGATCAATCTTTTCGTTCTCAATGTCATTCATAGCCGAATCCTGAATTAGCACGTATTGCTAAAGCGTAGCGGCTTTTGCCCGAAAATCAGCGGGAGAAAGTCTGAGATAGCAAAAATGGTAACGTTTGTTTTTATTGGGGTAGCTAGAATAGAGCCGCCGCGGAGTACGCATTACCAGGCTATGATCAAATCAGTAACACAGGGTATATAGACATCATTTGACGTGCTGTTACAATCGCTCACATCTAAACAGGCGGATACGTCATCGTTCCGTCATGGATGGCAATCAGCGATAGCCATAATACACAGGGAGACACTTATGAAGCTTCGCCTGTCGGCGCTTGCGCTGGGAACCACACTTTTGGTGGGGTGTGCGAGCTCTGGTACTGAACAGCAGGGGCGTTCGGACCCATTTGAAGGGTTCAACCGCACCATGTACAACTTCAACTTTAATGTTTTAGATCCATACGTTGTTCGACCGGTGGCAGTTGCCTGGCGTGATTATGTCCCGCAGCCGGCGCGTAACGGTTTGAGCAATTTTACCGGCAACCTTGAAGAGCCGGCCGTTATGGTCAACTATTTCCTGCAAGGCGACCCCTATCAGGGGATGGTGCACTTCACCCGTTTCTTCCTGAACACCCTGTTAGGTATGGGCGGATTTATCGACGTGGCGGGTATGGCTAATCCGAAGTTACAGCGTGTTGAACCACACCGTTTTGGTAGTACGTTAGGCCACTATGACGTTGGTTACGGACCGTATATGCAGCTTCCATTCTACGGCAGCTTCACGCTGCGTGATGATGGCGGCGACATGGTGGATACGCTGTATCCGGTACTGTCCTGGCTGACCTGGCCGTTGTCGATAGGTAAATGGACGGTTGAAGGGATTGAAACCCGCGCGCAACTGCTTGATTCCGACGGTCTGCTGCGTCAATCTTCCGACCCTTACATCATGGTGCGAGAAGCTTACTTCCAGCGTCATGACTTTATTGCGAACGGTGGCAAACTCAAACCAGAAGAAAACCCGAACGCGAAAGATATTCAGGACGATTTAAAAGAGATCGATTCCGAGTAAGGAAGGTTGAAAATAAAAAGGTGAGCTAAAAAGCTCACCTTTTTTATATCTGAAGAAAATCAGAATGCGTAGTTGAAGTTGGTACCGAACAGCCAGGCTTTACCTTCAGAATCGAAAGTATACGGGCCTTCTTTGACGGTCACTTTCTGGCCGTGCATATAAGAAACGCCTACGTCAATGGACGCGTCATCATTGAAGGCGTAAGTGGTACCCGCACTCAGCCACAGACGGTCCTGGTCCGGAATGGAGATGGAACGCTTGCTCGCAGGAACCGGGCTATCGTCATAGGCGATACCGGTACGGAAGGTCCAGCTTTTATCCATGTAATAAGTCGTACCCAGCGCGATGCGGTAAGAATCTTTGAACCCTTCTTCTTTATAGAACAGCGTCTGCCCGTTGGTGCCGGTTGCTTTCAGTTCCTGGAACTGACTCCAGCTGGTGTAAGCCATGCTGTAGTGAATAGCCCACTGTGGTGCAACGCGGTTGTAACCCGACAGTTCCCACATTTCCGGCAGGTTAAGCGTCAGAGAACCTGGGACGGTGGCGTTGGTGGTTCCCCAAGGGAACGCCGTGCCTGCGCCAGGTAACGCGTTGGCCTGGGTGCGGATGCCGCTCTTGTAATCGCCATCGAAGTCGATTTTGACTTCAGAACGATACGTTAAACCATAGCGGTTATTTTTATCCAGCTCGTACAAAATACCGGCGTTCCAGCCGTAACCCCATTCGTCACCTTTCAGGCTGGCAATTTTCTGGCTGACTTTTGGCAATGCGGCAGTTTGTTCACCGGAATAACGCTCAATTTTTGCATCGGCATAGACGGCATTAAAACCAACGCCAAAGCTCCAGCTATCATTCAGACGGTAGGCACCGCTCAGGTTCAGGTTGACCGTTTTAAGATCGGTCTTCCCGCCGTATTCGCCGACGATGTAGTTGTCGTTAAATTCGGTTGCCAGGCCATAGTTTGACGTGACAGAAGCCCCCCAACCAAACTGTTCGTTGATCGGCATTACGAAGTGAGCATTGGGAACCCACGCCGTAGGCGCGATGTTGTCCGCATCGGTGCTGCGTCCGGTGTATGGCGATTTACCGGAAATATTCACGTCTGGATCGATATACACCGCACCCGCTGAAAAAGTAGGGCGGTCAAACATCATAATCAGCGCCGGGTTACGACTGGCGTTACCTGCATCATCTGCAATAGCGCCTTCACCCGAATATGCCCGGCCAAGGCCAGAGGAAGAAAATTCGTTTAACTGAAAGCCTGCAGACCAGGCCTGTGTGGAGATAATTGCCACTGCGACTGCGAGAGCAGACTTTGTAAACAGGGTTTTCTGGCTCATGACCATAACCTCATTGATTTATTTTTATACAAACAATGTTACATACCGTAACAGGAGCGCGAAGTGTAGGGTCTGAGGTACAACTTAGAAATCAGACCAGTGCCGAGAGTATAGGTCTGACCAGCTGAAATGTTGCAAGTATGTTTATAAATATTTTCAATTCTGATCTCGGAAACGCGATCCAGCTGGCAAAATTGCGGGTATGCACACTCACCTGTTTGGGTGATTTTTGTTTTAGATCATTTTTAAGTGTGATTTCGGTCACTTATCCCATTTCATACAATTAACGACTGGAGAGGCGAATAATGGGAGCGTAAAATATCCCCATCGTTTATCTGGCACCACAGGTGCGAATACAGAGGAAATCTACAATGAGTAAATGCAGTGCTGATGAAACCCCGGTTTGCTGCTGTATGGATGTTGGCACCATCATGGACAACTCCGATTGCACCGCGTCATACAGCCGTGTGTTCGCGAATCGTGCAGAGGCAGAAGAAACGCTGGCCGCTCTGACTGAGAAGGCGCGTGGCGTGGAATCTGAGCCTTGCCAAATCACCTCGACCTTTACTGAAGAGTCTGAAGGTGTGCGTCTGGATATCGACTTTGTTTTTGCCTGTGAAGCTGAAACGCTGATCTTCCAACTGGGTCTGCGTTAATCCCTTCTTTAAAAGCCCTTGTACCCGGTAGCAAGGGCTTTTTCGTCACTGTCAGTGATTATTCACTGTGTCTTAGCTCCCACTTTCTTTTCTCCCTGCTTGGCTAAATGTAAAAAATTGGTTAAGACTGTGATCAGGTCAGACCACTTATTTTTATTTTTTACAGGGGAGTGTTATGAGTCAGGCTTTACCGCTGGTTACCCGCCAGGGCGATCGCATCGCCATCGTAAGCGGATTGCGTACGCCATTTGCCCGCCAGGCAACCGCGTTTCATGGCATTCCCGCCGTAGATTTGGGGAAAATGGTCGTTGGCGAGCTGCTGGCGCGCAGCGAAATTTCTGCTGATGTCATTGAGCAACTGGTCTTTGGCCAGGTGGTGCAAATGCCCGAGGCCCCAAATATTGCTCGTGAAATCGTGCTGGGAACCGGGATGAATGTGCACACCGATGCCTACAGCGTAAGCCGAGCCTGCGCCACCAGCTTCCAGGCGGTGGCGAATGTCGCGGAAAGCCTGATGGCGGGGACTATCCGCGCAGGAATTGCCGGCGGTGCGGACTCCTCGTCAGTTCTGCCTATTGGCGTTAGCAAAAAGCTGGCGCGGGTGCTGGTGGATGTCAATAAGGCCCGGACCACCGGTCAGCGTCTTAAACTTTTCTCCCGACTGCGCTTACGTGACCTGATGCCCGTACCGCCAGCCGTCGCCGAGTATTCCACCGGTTTACGCATGGGGGATACGGCCGAGCAAATGGCCAAAACTTATGGGATTACGCGAGAGCAACAGGATGCCCTGGCGCACCGTTCTCATCAGCGCGCCGCTCAGGCGTGGTCTGAAGGAAAACTGGCAGATGAGGTGATGACCACCTACGCGCCACCTTTCAAAGATCCTTTTTCAGAAGATAACAATATTCGCGGCAACTCTACGCTGGCCGATTACGCCAAACTGCGTCCGGCCTTTGACCGAAAGCACGGCACCGTTACCGCGGCGAACAGTACCCCGCTAACGGACGGCGCAGCCGCCGTGATTATGATGACGGAATCGCGTGCGAAAGAGTTGGGGCTGGTGCCGCTGGGATACCTGCGTAGTTTTGCCTTTACCGCCATCGATGTCTGGCAGGACATGCTGTTGGGGCCGGCGTGGTCAACGCCGCTTGCCCTGGAGAGAGCGGGTCTGACCATGGCTGATTTAACCCTGATCGATATGCATGAAGCATTTGCCGCACAAACGCTGGCGAATCTTCAACTGCTGGGTAGCGAACGTTTTGCCCGCGAAGTGCTCGGCAGGGCGCATGCCACGGGCGAGGTTGATGACAGTAAATTTAACGTGCTGGGCGGATCGATTGCCTATGGACACCCCTTCGCCGCCACCGGTGCTCGCATGATCACCCAAACTCTCCATGAGTTACGACGTCGTGGTGGTGGTTTTGGTTTAGTGACAGCCTGTGCAGCAGGTGGTCTGGGTGCGGCAATGGTTCTGGAGGCGGAATAATGGAAATGACATCGGCTTTTACGCTAAACGTACGTCTGGATAACGTCGCTGTTGTCACCATTGATGTGCCCGGAGAGAAAATGAATACCCTGAAGGCGGAATTTGCCTCCCAGGTTCGGGTCATTCTGAAACAAATTCGCGATAACAAAGCATTACGCGGCGTGGTGTTCATTTCGGCGAAACCCGATAACTTCATTGCCGGGGCGGATATCAACATGATTGGTCGCTGTCGCAGCGCGCAGGAAGCTGAAACGCTGGCACGCCAGGGGCAGCAGATTATGACGGAAATTAATGCCTTGCCGATCCCCGTAATCGCCGCAATTCATGGCGCCTGTCTCGGCGGTGGCCTGGAGATGGCGCTGGCGTGCCACAATCGTATTTGTACCGATGATGCTAAAACCGTATTGGGTTTACCGGAAGTGCAGCTTGGTCTGCTGCCCGGCTCTGGCGGTACCCAGCGGTTGCCCCGTCTGATTGGCGTCAGTACCGCGCTGGATATGATCCTCACCGGAAAACAACTACGCGCAAAACAGGCGCTGAAAGTGGGTTTAGTGGATGAAGTTGTACCGCATACCATTTTGCTGGAAGCGGCCGTAGAACTGGCCAAAAAGGATAGTCCCGCACACCGTACTCTGCCGGTGCGAGAGCGTGTGCTAGCGGGGCCGCTGGGGCGGGCGCTGTTATTCCGCATGGCCAGTAAAAAGACGGCGCAAAAAACGCAGGGCAACTACCCTGCAACAGAACGTATCCTTGAGGTCATCGAAACCGGCCTGGCGCAAGGCAGCAGCAGCGGTTACGACGCCGAAGCCCGCGCGTTTGGCGAACTGGCGATGACATCTCAGTCTCAGGCGCTGCGGCACATCTTTTTTGCCAACACCGATGTGAAAAAGGATCCCGGAAGTGATGTGAAGCCCGGCCCGCTAAACAGTGTAGGCATTTTGGGCGGCGGTCTGATGGGGGGCGGTATTGCCTATGTGACGGCCTGTAAAGGCGGCTTGCCAGTGCGTATCAAAGATATAAATGCCAAGGGAATCAACCACGCGCTGAAGTACAGCTGGGATCAGCTTGAAACGAAGGTTCGCCGCCGTCATATCAAAGCCAGCGAGCGTGATAAACAGCTGGCGCTGATTTCGGGATCAACCGATTACCGTGGCTTCGCTCATCGCGACCTGGTTATTGAAGCCGTATTTGAAGATCTGGCGTTAAAACAACAGATGGTGGCAGAAGTTGAGCAAAATTGCGCATCTCATACCATTTTTGCCTCTAACACCTCATCTTTGCCGATTGGCGATATTGCGGCGAACGCTGCCAGGCCTCAACAAGTAATAGGTTTGCACTTCTTTAGCCCGGTGGAAAAAATGCCGCTGGTCGAGGTTATCCCGCATGCCACGACCTCTGAGCAGACAATTGCCACAACCGTTAAACTGGCGAAAAAGCAGGGCAAAACGCCGATAGTGGTCAGAGATAAGGCCGGATTTTATGTTAACCGCATTTTAGCGCCATACATTAACGAAGCTATTCGTATGCTGACCGAAGGCGAGCGGGTTGAAGCCATTGACGCCGCGCTGGTTAAGTTTGGTTTTCCGGTCGGGCCAATCCAACTTTTGGATGAGGTCGGAATTGATACGGGCACTAAAATTATACCAGTGCTTGAGGCTGCATATGGAGAACGTTTTAGCGCGCCTGCAAATGTTGTTGCTTCAATTTTGAATGACGATCGCAAAGGTAGAAAAAATGGTCGGGGTTTCTATCTTTATGGAGCGAAAGGGCGTAAAAGCAAAAAACAGGTCGACCCTGCAATTTATACGCTTATTGGCGTCCAGGGGCTGGGCCGACTCACCGCCGCGCAGATCGCTGAGCGGTGCGTCATGTTAATGCTCAATGAAGCAGCACGCTGTTTCGATGAGAAGATTATCCGCAGCGCGCGTGATGGCGATATCGGCGCTGTATTTGGTATTGGTTTTCCGCCCTTCCTCGGCGGCCCGTTCCGGTATATGGATTCGCTCGGCGCGGGTGAAGTGGTTGCTGCTCTGCAACGACTGACCACGCAATACGGCTCGCGGTTTACGCCGTGTGAGCAGTTATTGCAGATGGCGGAACGCGGTGAAAGATTCTGGAGTAATGGGGAAACTGACCTGAATTCATGAGGTCAAAGGTAGGATGAATCCGCACTGAATGTATGGGTCGCGCTCAAAATGTAAACAGAGATTGACTATACTTACGCCGTTGAGGTAAAAAACAGCGTTTCATTCGGTGAATGGATAAGGCACAATGCCGGCCACCACATCGTTACCACGGTCAATAGGGGCTGTGGATAAAGGTGTCGGTGATTCTGGTTAACAAAAGCGGTGCAATATGCAAGTTTTTATCATGCGTCACGGCGACGCAGCCCTCGATGCCGCCAGTGATTCGGTTCGTCCCTTAACCTCCTGTGGTTGTGACGAATCTCGCCTGATGGCGAACTGGCTGAAAGGTCAAAAAGTGGATATCGAACGTGTTCTGGTGAGCCCGTTCCTACGAGCCGAACAAACGCTGGATGTGGTGGGGGAGTGTATGAACCTGCCAACCGGTGTGGATGTTTTGCCGGAGTTGACTCCCTGCGGCGATGTCGGTCTGGTCAGCGCCTATTTACAGGCTCTGGCCAATGAAGGTATCGCCACGGCGCTGCTCATCTCTCACTTACCTTTAGTGGGGTATCTGGTGTCTGAACTTTGCCCAGGCGAAACACCGCCGATGTTTACCACATCAGCGATTGCCAGCGTAACGCTTGATGAGAGCGGGAAGGGTACTTTTAACTGGCAGATGAGCCCGTGTAACCTAAAAATGGCAAAAGCGATTTAAAAAGCCTGGAATCGGATAAGGCACAGCCGTCATCCGGAAAATCAAAGGGCCGCAAATGCGGCTCTTTCTGTTTTTCTGCATCAGGGAAGTTCGGGCGGTTGCCACTCTTCCACTTCAATCAGCAGCAGCAGCGCGGCGTCGCCACCGTACTCTTTTGGCGCTTGATGAAAGGCCATCACGTGCGGATGCTGCGCCAGCCAGAGCGGCGTTTGCTGCTTAAGAATATGTTTTCCGTGACCATGCATTACGCAAGCGCAAAACACATGCTCACGACGACAGGCGGCAATCAGCGCGCCTAACTCCTGTTTGGCCTGCTGCTGGGTCAGCCCGTGCAGATCGAGAAACAGCTCCGGGGAGTAATCGCCACGGCGCATTTTCTTCAGTTCGAAATGGCTGACGTCGGCACGCAGATATCTTACCGGGCCGTCCGTATTCAGCAGCGGCTGAAACTCGTCCGAGAAATAGTGACTGGCATCAGCTTGTTCCTGCAGCAGCCTTTTAACCGGAACCTCGGTAATTTTTTTACGTAGCGGTCGGTGAACAATGGTGTCCTGTTTAATTTTACGCGTGCCGGTCATCAGCTGGCGAAACAGCGTCTGATCCTCCTCGCTGAGCGATGTTTTCTTTTTCATTCGAGAGTCTCATCTTTTATTTTTCGTTAGTTTAACCCGACTCGGCGGGCATCCGATCGCTTAAAACGCAATTTTCGCGCTCAGGCCCTGTGTGAATGCTGATTTATCGCCGTCTTCGTGGCAAACTAGCCGCCGAAATTAATACGAGCATGCCCTGGAGGAATACGTGGATAAAATTTTCGTCGATGAAGCAGTGAGTGAACTGCATACCATTCAGGACATGTTGCGTTGGGCGGTCAGCCGTTTTAGCGCGGCGAACATCTGGTATGGCCATGGCACGGATAACCCATGGGACGAGGCCGTACAACTGGTGCTGCCGTCACTTTATCTGCCGCTGGATATTCCAGAAGATATGCGTACCGCGCGTCTGACTTCCAGCGAGCGCCATCGCATTGTTGAACGCGTGATTCGCCGCGTCAACGAGCGCATTCCGGTCGCTTATTTGACCAACAAAGCCTGGTTCTGCGGGCATGAGTTTTATGTTGATGAGCGCGTGCTGGTACCACGTTCGCCGATTGGCGAGCTTATTAATAACCGCTTTGCGGGCCTTATTAATGAGCAGCCGCAGCATATCCTGGATATGTGTACCGGCAGCGGCTGTATTGCCATTGCCTGCGCCTATGCTTTCCCGGAGGCCGAAGTGGATGCGGTGGATATTTCCACCGACGCGCTGGCGGTGACCGAACACAATATTGAAGAGCACGGCCTGATCCATCATGTTACGCCGATCCGTTCCGATCTGTTCCGCGATCTGCTGAAAGTCCAGTATGACCTGATTGTGACCAATCCGCCGTATGTCGATGCGGAAGATATGTCCGATCTGCCAAACGAATATCGTCATGAACCTGAGCTGGGTCTGGCGTCCGGCAGCGATGGACTAAAACTTACCCGTCGCATTCTGGGTAACGCTCCGGACTACCTGTTAGATAACGGTATTCTGATTTGTGAAGTCGGAAACAGCATGGTACATCTGATAGAGCAATACCCGGATGTACCGTTCACCTGGCTGGAGTTCGACAACGGCGGTGAAGGTGTATTCATGCTGACCAAAGAGCAGTTAGTTGCTGCTCGCGAGCACTTCAGCATTTATAAAGACTAAATACACGCGCACATACACAACACTCATAACGGAGCCGTGATGGCAGGAAACACAATTGGGCAACTCTTTCGCGTAACCACTTTCGGTGAATCACACGGGCTGGCGCTCGGTTGTATTGTCGATGGTGTTCCGCCGGGCATTTCTCTGACAGAAGCTGACCTGCAGCACGATCTCGACAGACGCCGTCCGGGCACATCGCGCTACACTACGCAGCGTCGTGAGCCGGATCAGGTGAAAATCCTCTCCGGCGTGTTCGAGGGCGTTACCACCGGCACCAGCATTGGCCTGTTGATCGAAAATACCGATCAGCGTTCACAGGATTACGGTGCGATTAAGGACGTTTTTCGTCCAGGACACGCCGACTATACCTATGAGCAGAAGTATGGCCTGCGTGACTACCGTGGCGGCGGACGCTCATCCGCACGTGAAACGGCGATGCGCGTTGCGGCCGGAGCGATTGCCAAAAAATATCTGGCGGAAAAGTTCGGCGTTGAAATTCGCGGCTGTCTGACGCAGATGGGTGATATTCCGCTGGAGATCAAAGACTGGTCCCAGGTGGAACTTAACCCGTTCTTTTGTCCAGATCCGGATAAACTCGAGGCGCTGGACGAACTGATGCGTGGGCTGAAGAAAGAGGGCGACTCCATCGGGGCGAAGGTGACCGTGGTTGCAAGCGGCGTACCAGCGGGTCTAGGCGAACCTGTATTTGACCGCCTGGATGCTGATATCGCTCACGCGCTGATGAGCATTAACGCCGTTAAAGGTGTTGAGATTGGCGACGGTTTTGACGTTGTTGCACTGCGCGGCAGCCAGAACCGTGATGAAATCACCAAAGAAGGTTTCCAGAGTAATCATGCGGGCGGCATTCTTGGTGGGATCAGCAGTGGGCAACAAATCATTGCTCATATGGCGCTGAAACCGACCTCCAGTATTACCGTTCCAGGGCGCACTATTAATCGCTTTGGTGAAGAAGTCGAAATGATCACCAAAGGTCGTCACGATCCGTGTGTTGGGATCCGCGCCGTGCCAATCGCCGAAGCGATGCTGGCGATCGTGTTGATGGATCACCTGCTGCGTCAGCGGGCGCAAAATGCGGACGTGAAGACCGATATTCCACGCTGGTAAGAGATGAAAAAAACGGCACTTGCGGCGCTGGCTCTGTTTGCCAGCACCGCCTGTCTGGCGGCGACGCCCTGGCAGAAAATTACCCATCCGGTTGCAGGCAGCGCGCAGTCTATCGGCGCGTTCTCCAATGGCTGTATTGTTGGCGCAGATACGCTGCCTGTACAGTCAGAACACTATCAGGTGATGCGCACCGATCAGCGCCGTTACTTTGGCCATCCGGATCTGGTGATGTTTATCCAGCGTCTGAGTAATCAGGCCAACAATCTGGGGCTGGGTACGGTGTTAATCGGCGATATGGGCATGCCGGCCGGTGGGCGATTCAATGGCGGTCACGCCAGCCACCAGACGGGACTGGATGTAGATATTTTCCTGCAACTGCCGAAAACCCGCTGGACCCAGTCGCAACTGCTGCGGCCGCAGGCGTTAGATCTGGTCTCACAGGATGGCAAACGTGTCGTGCCGTCACTCTGGAAGCCGGAGATTTTCAGCCTGATCAGGCTGGCGGCAAAAGATAATGAAGTCACGCGTATTTTCGTGAATCCGGCGATTAAGCAGCAACTTTGTCTGGATGCAGGGACCGACCGGGACTGGTTGCGTAAAGTGCGGCCATGGTTCCAGCATCGTGCGCATATGCACGTACGGTTACGTTGTCCTGCCGACAGTCTTGAGTGCGAAGATCAACCGTTACCACCACCGGGTGACGGCTGCGGCGCGGAGCTGCAAAGCTGGTTCGAACCTCCGAAACCTGGAACCACCAAGCCTGAGAAGAAGACACCGCCGCCGTTGCCGCCTTCCTGCCAGGCGCTACTGGACGAGCATGTACTCTAATGGATCATTTTGCCTCTCTGTTTATGGTGTCGCCACTGCTGTTAGGTGTGCTTTTTTTCGTGGCGATGCTGGCAGGTTTTATTGATTCTCTGGCCGGAGGCGGTGGTTTACTCACTATTCCGGCATTGATGGCGGCCGGGATGCCACCCGCGCAAGCGCTGGCCACCAATAAGCTACAGGCCTGTGGAGGATCTATCTCTTCCTCCCTCTATTTTATTCGCCGGGGCGTGGTTAATCTGGCGGATCAGAAGCTCAATATCTTCATGACTTTTATCGGCTCAATGAGCGGCGCGCTGTTGGTTCAGCACGTGCAGTCAGATATTCTGCGCCAGATCCTGCCGGTTCTGGTTATCTGTATTGGCCTTTACTTTCTGTTGATGCCGAAAGTGGGGGAGGAGGACCGACAGCGTCGGTTGCATGGGTTGCCTTTCGCGCTGGTGGCCGGGGGCTGCGTCGGCTTTTACGATGGCTTTTTTGGTCCGGCTGCGGGGTCGTTCTACGCGCTGGCCTTTGTCATGCTGTGCGGCTACAACCTGGCGAAATCGACGGCCCACGCCAAAGTATTAAATGCCACATCGAATATCGGCGGGCTGTTACTGTTTGCCCTCGGCGGCAAAGTGATTTGGGCGACCGGATTTGTGATGCTCATTGGCCAGTTTATTGGCGCACGGATGGGCTCACGGCTGGTGCTCAGTAAAGGACAAAAACTCATTCGGCCAATGATCGTCATTGTCTCCGCCGTGATGAGCGCCAAGCTACTTTATGATAATCATGGACAGGAGATTCTCCACTGGCTGGGGATGAACTAATGAATAATACCCATCACTACGAACAGTTAATTGAGATTTTTAACGGCTGCTTTGCCGATGAATTTAATACCCGTCTGATTAAAGGCGATGACGAACCGATCTATCTTCCTGCGGATGCGGAATTACCGTATCACCGTATCGTTTTTGCGCATGGCTATTACGCCAGCGCGTTACACGAAATTTCACACTGGTGCATCGCCGGTAAGGCGCGGCGTGAACTGGTCGACTTCGGTTACTGGTATTGTCCGGACGGACGCGACGCGAAGACGCAATGCCAGTTTGAAGACGTGGAAGTGAAGCCGCAGGCGTTTGACTGGCTGTTTTGCATGGCGGCGGGCTATCCATTTAACGTCAGTTGCGACAACCTTGAAGGGGACTTTGAACCGGATCGCGTGGTATTCCAGCGCCGTGTTCATGCTCAGGTGATGGAGTACCTGGAAAAGGGGATCCCTGAACGTCCGGCGCGCTTCATTAACGCGTTACAGAATTATTATCACACGCCTGAACTTAAGGCGGAACAATTCCCGTGGCCCGAAGCGCTCAACTGAAGTCGCTGCCACGTTTACAATGAGGAAAGAAGATGATCGCGGAGTTTGAATCACGCATTCTGGCATTAATCGACGATATGGTAGAGCACGCCAGCGATGATGAGTTGTTTGCCAGTGGCTATTTGCGTGGACACCTGACGCTGGCCGTGGCCGAACTGGACGCTGGCGTGGACCATTCCGCTGAGGCATTGTACGCCAATGTGACCAGCAGCCTGGAAAAAGCCATCAGCGCAGGCGAACTATCGCCGCGTGACCAGGCGTTAGTGAAAGAAATGTGGGACACTCTGTTCCAGAAGGCTACTGCACAATAATTGCGGTAAATTGTGCCGGATGGCGACGCTCTGGTGTCTTATCCGGCCTACCTTGTTGGGGTGTTTGTAGGCCTGATAAGCGTAGCGTCATCAGGCCATGACGAGAGGGCACCCCATCCTTTTATTTCACCGCTTTACCCTTCAATAACTTCCTGACCCACAGACGATTTGGATTTAGCGCCGCCAGCGTGCTGGCATCCATGGGAATCGGTTCATTGCTCATTTGCGAAGCCAGAATTTCTGCACACAGCGGGGCAGTACACAGCCCGCGCGATCCCAGCGCGCCCAGCATAAATAAATCGGAATAAACCGGCGCGCTTACGGCGTGCTCTTTGTCTGCAGCAAGTGTAGTGTACTGGCTGAGCGTGGCGTCATAGTCCGCGACGTTGCCGACCATTGGCATGTGATCGCGCGTGGCGCAGCGCACCCCACAGCGGGCGGCATTGTCACTAACGTCTACCTCTTTTGCCCACACAGCGTTCGGGAAGCAGTCGATTAAGCGTTGACGGTTTTGTTGCTGATCGTCCTCGCGATACGCTGTCTCTTCACTCCCTCGATGATAGCTGGCGCCAATGCAGTGCTGCTGATTTTGCGGGTTGTGCGGCGTGAGGTAGCCGTCATAGCACAGCACCTGACGTAACGCTGAAAGTGCAGGTGTGGTGGGAATATGACTCACCTGACCGCCCACGGAGTACACCGGTAGCGGCTGCGTTTGCTCAAAGCTGCTAATGAGATGGCCGTTAGCCAGAACGACTGCTGCGTGAGAGGCGGTTTCTCCACTGGAAAACTGCAATTGCCAGCTTGCTGTCTGGCGAGTCAGTGAGGCCAGCGTATGTTGGTAGCGGGTGCGTAATCCCAGGGTTGTTGCATAGTCCAGTACCGCGGCGGTTAACTGCGCCGGGTACAGCCATCCTCCGGCCGGATACTGAATCCCGCCGCATCCGGTTTCCACACCTGTTGTTTGTAAAACCTGCTGTGCGTCAACCCCGACGGCGAGCGCAGCGGGCAGTTCAAGGGACAGCATCTGGGTGATTTTTTGCTGGCTTTTCTCATCCCACGCGAGTTGCGTCACGCCGCACCAGTCATGCGCGAACTCAACGGGGAGGGTGTCATACAGTCGACGGGCGAAGGTAAACGCAGTGGGGAAAAAGAGATTAATGGCTGCGTCATGTTTGCTAAGTAGGGGGTAGAGCGCCCCCTGGCGATTACCGGATGCGCCCCCGGCAGGTTTATCGTCGGCGCAATACAGCGTGACCTGCCAGCCGCGGCGCAATAACGCCAGTGACAGCAATGCGCTGGCAATTCCTCCACCAATAATGGCGGCTTCGCGCTTATCTGTTCCCGTACGCGCAAACCATGGCGCCGAGGACGTGAGCGCCTGAGTCTGTTCCATCACGCCACAGAGCATTTCGCGTTTGCGCCCAAAGCCTTTGCATTTTTGCATTGTAAACCCGGCTTCCTGCAACCCCCGACGTACAAAGCCTGCCGAGGTAAAGGTTGCCAGCGTCCCGCCGGGACGAGCCAGTCGGGCCATCGCGTTAAACAGCGTTGGCGTCCACATATCCGGGTTTTTTGCCGGTGCGAAACCGTCCAGGAACCAGGCGTCCACCTTTTGATTCAGAGAGTCATCCAGCGTACTGGTCAGTTCGTTAATATCGCCAAACCACAGATCCAGCGTGACGCGCCCATCATCAAGCAGCAGGCGATGACATCCCGCCAGCGGCAGCGGCCATTGTTCTTGCAGTGCCGTGGCCCACGGGGCAAGTTCTGGCCAGTGCTGGTGGGCTAAGGTGAGATCTTCTCGCGTCAGCGGATATTTTTCAAAGCTGATGAAATGTAATCTTTCCAGGGTAGCTTCTGGATGGGTATCGCGAAAATCGGCAAATGCCTGCCAGAGCGTGAGGAAGTTAAGTCCGGTGCCAAACCCGCTTTCTGCCACCACGAAGAGGGGACGTGAATGCGCAGGGAATCGTTGTGCGAGATGGTTACCGCCGAGAAAGACGTAACGTGTCTCTTCCAGCCCGTTATCATTAGAAAAATAGACATCGTCAAAATCTCGGGAAACAGGTGTACCCTCAGCGTTGAATTCAAGGTTGGCAGGTTGTATAGCGTATTGTTTCACGTAAGTTACTCGTCTGACAGGCTGTGCCCCGATCTTAGCGATGAGTGCCTGGCTGCGCAAATTTCCACATAAAATGGCTGATCGGACTTGTTCGGCGTACAAGTGTACGCTATTGTGCCACTCGAAACTTTAAAATAGTGCGACTTACAGAGGTATTGAATGAAACGTGCAGTGATTACTGGCTTGGGCATCGTTTCCAGCATCGGTAATAACCAGCAGGAAGTCCTGGCATCTCTGCGTGAAGGACGTTCAGGGATCACTTTCTCTCAGGAGCTGAAGGACTCCGGCATGCGTAGCCACGTTTGGGGCAACGTAAAACTGGATACCACTGGCCTCATTGACCGCAAAGTAGTGCGCTTCATGAGCGACGCATCCATCTATGCATTCCTATCAATGGAGCAGGCAGTGGCTGATGCCGGCCTGGCTGCAGAAGATTACCAGAACAACCCGCGCGTTGGCCTGATTGCAGGTTCCGGCGGCGGCTCCCCACGTTTTCAGGTGTTCGGCGCTGACGCAATGCGTAGCCCACGTGGTCTGAAAGCGGTTGGCCCGTATGTGGTCACCAAAGCGATGGCGTCCGGCGTTTCTGCCTGCCTCGCAACGCCGTTCAAAATCCACGGCGTAAACTACTCCATCAGTTCTGCCTGTGCGACATCTGCGCACTGCATCGGTAACGCGGTAGAACAAATTCAGTTGGGCAAACAGGATATCGTTTTTGCTGGCGGCGGCGAAGAGCTGTGCTGGGAAATGGCGTGTGAATTCGATGCAATGGGCGCGCTGTCTACCAAATACAACGACGATCCGTCAAAAGCTTCCCGTACCTATGACGCAAACCGCGACGGTTTCGTTATTGCTGGCGGCGGCGGTATGGTCGTGGTTGAAGAACTGGAGCACGCTCTGGCACGTGGCGCGCACATCTATGCGGAAATCGTCGGTTACGGCGCAACGTCCGATGGCGCAGACATGGTTGCTCCGTCTGGCGAAGGCGCAGTACGTTGCATGCAGATGGCGATGCACGGTGTAGACACACCGATCGACTACCTGAACTCTCACGGTACCTCGACTCCGGTAGGCGACGTGAAAGAACTGGGCGCAATCCGCGAAGTGTTTGGCAATAACAGCCCGGCAATCTCCGCAACCAAAGCGATGACCGGTCACTCACTGGGCGCGGCTGGCGTGCAGGAAGCTATCTACTCTCTGCTGATGCTGGAACATGGCTTTATCGCGCCAAGCATCAACATTGAAGAGCTGGATGAGCAGGCGGCAGGTCTGAACATCGTGACCAAACCGACCGAGCAGGCGCTGACCACCGTGATGTCCAACAGCTTCGGCTTTGGCGGCACCAACGCTACGCTGGTTATGCGTAAGCTGAAGGCGTAAGTCTCAGATTGAATACGAAAAAAGGGAGCCAACAGGCTCCCTTTTTACCGTGTTTACTTCGGCATTTTTTCGTATTCCGGCGCGATCTCAGCGGACCATGCTCTGGCTCGCGTAATCTCTCCGGCATTGTAAATGGGCTGCTCGTAATGACGACCCGCGTCCCGGACACGATAAATTTTCCACCGTCCTTCCTCCCAACGGGTATATACCTCCAGTTGAATAGGGGCTGACTCAGTGCCTAACTGCAGGTTCAGTTTTTCACCGCCGAGGAATGGCTGCGCCTGTCCAACCCGCAACAGCGGGATCCATGCCGGTGCGTAATCCTGCACATACATAAAGTAGTCCGCTTGCACGATCTCCTGCTCATAAAGCGTATCAATCAGCGCCAGACGCCCGATAACCTCTTTGGCGACATAGCGTTGCAGTAATGCTGATGTTTCGCGGGGCGTATCCGGATCCTGAGTGTAGTTCTTCATCCACGAAAGATAGAACTGTTTCACATCCTGCGTGCTGTCACGGTGAGAAGGGGTACAGCCACAAATCAGCAGGATGAGAACAATCAGTGGAAAGGCTTTCATTACTTCTTCCTGTAAATGGTGTATGACGGCTTTGCGGTCCGATAACCCGGACCGGCCCACATGTCTCGCTGTTTGAAGTCGGAATACCAGTCATGACCGTCATATATCGCCATGTGACCGCTCGGGTTTCCATTAGCATAAGGTTGAATAATGATGACATCCCCTTCGCGCGGCTCTTCAAGCGCGCCAATGGCGCTGAAACCGGCGTTTTTCAGCATCGGACCATAATCTTTGGCATGGTAAGTGCGCCCAAGAGTAACGCCGCCTGCCTGAACAGCTTTGCGGGTATATTCCGCACAGCGCCCTTGTGAATGTGAACTCGCGTGCGATTTGGCGTAATTGACCGCCACCTTTTTATCCCAACTCATAACGACTCCTGTTAATAACATACGTAATAGCAATTACGTGATGCTTTAACAGTATTTACGCAATTGGAAATGGCAAATAGTGCTATTAATATTCTCAATATATTAAGCTGGGATATTTATTAATTTATATGCTCGATAAATTACGAGTGATCTATTTAATATTCAGTATTACTTGTTTTATCCTCTGGCTGCTGGCGTGGATAGCGTGACGGCCAAATCACGTCTGGCGAGGTTTCGAGCGCCTGCGCAATGATCTGCTCCGCTCTGGGCCAGCTTCGGGTAAATACATTGCGCAGTGAATCGGGCGATAATCCAGCCGCACGAGAAAGATCTCTGAGCGTGATTCCTTTTTTTTCCAGTGCACTTTTAATATCTGCACGATGCCAGTCTTGGCTTTTGTGTTCCATTCTGTAATCCTAAGGAAATGTGTTATCGGCGCCGATATTTTTCAGGGTATAAACCAGAGAAACAAAAGAATGTAACTTTCTTTTTGGTCACTGGAATATTGCCAGAATAAAACTGAAATTTCGCGCAAAAGAAAAAATATTTTTTATTCCACAGGCAGAAAGGAAAGAAACTAATGGCAAAAGAGTGGTTCACGGTAAAGGAATGTCTTGAATTGCCGGGGTTTCCAGGAAGCGCGCCTGCGGTTCGTTCCCGTTTAAACATGTACAGTGAAGGCAAAGAGGGCGTGAAGCGCAAACGTGTTAAATCAAAGGCTGAGGAGTTTCATATCTCCATTTTCCCTTTGTATCTCCGTCCTTACCTGAAAGAAACTGAAAAGGTGCTGGCCTTAGAGAGCCGTTCCGTACAGGAAGCGGAACCGAAAGAGATCTGGGATATGATGTTCAGACTGCTGACGCCGGGGCAGCGCAAGCAGGTGACCGGACTGTTTGGCACAAAAGGAATTGATGCGGTATTTCCTTTTTTATTCGACGAAAAGTCGTCTTTACCGTGAACCGACCTGGTGAGATTTCAGGGTTGACAAATTTAGTGGCTCACAGGCAGACTTCGCACTCAACATTATCTATCTGATAATGCGTAAGCGTTTAACGTTATCCAACGCACCTTAATCCTGAAAGTCAGGTAGAGGGGGCGTGGACATTCCTCGCCTTACTCTGCATTTTGGAGTAACGCATGACAGCTGTAACCCAACAAGAAAAAACACCTTCGGCGAACTTTTCGCTGTTTCGTATCGCTTTTGCAGTTTTCCTGACCTATATGACGGTCGGTCTACCTTTGCCCGTTATTCCTCTGTTTGTGCATCAGGAGCTGGGCTATGGCAACACCATGGTTGGTATCGCCGTAGGCGTACAGTTTCTGGCAACGGTATTAACGCGCGGCTACGCTGGGCGCTTAGCCGATCAATATGGCGCCAAACGTTCGGCGCTACAGGGGATGTTTGCCTGCGGGTTGGCGGGCGCGGCGTGGCTGTTAGCCGCGCTATTGCCTGTCTCTGTCCCTGTAAAATTTGCATTGTTAATCGTCGGGCGTTTGATCCTCGGTTTTGGCGAAAGCCAACTGCTCACCGGAACGCTGACCTGGGGGCTTGGGCTGGTCGGTCCAACACGCTCGGGTAAGGTGATGTCGTGGAACGGGATGGCGATTTACGGTGCGCTGGCCGCCGGTGCACCGCTGGGTTTGCTGATCCATAGCCACTTTGGCTTTGCGGCGCTGGCGGGAACGACAATGGTATTACCGCTGCTGGCATGGGCATTCAACGGCACCGTTCGCAAAGTGCCTGCTCATGCAGGAGAACGCCCTTCGTTATGGAGCGTGGTAGGGCTTATCTGGAAACCGGGCCTGGGCCTGGCGCTGCAGGGCGTTGGCTTTGCGGTGATCGGTACGTTTATTTCACTCTATTTTGTCAGCAACGGCTGGACGATGGCGGGGTTCACCCTGACCGCGTTTGGTGGGGCGTTTGTGCTGATGCGCATTCTGTTTGGCTGGATGCCGGATCGGTTCGGAGGCGTGAAGGTAGCCGTTGTCTCCTTACTGGTTGAAACCGCGGGGCTGATTCTGCTGTGGCAGGCCCCATCAGCATGGATTGCGCTGCTCGGGGCGGCATTAACCGGGGCAGGATGTTCGCTTATCTTCCCGGCATTGGGCGTAGAGGTTGTGAAGCGAGTGCCCGCGCAGGTTCGCGGTACGGCGCTGGGCGGTTACGCCGCGTTTCAGGATATCTCCTACGGCATAAGCGGCCCGGTCGCCGGGGTGCTGGCCACCGCGTACGGTTATCCCTCGGTATTCCTTGCCGGAGCGATATCCGCCGTGGTGGGGATTGTCGTGACGCTGCTTACGCTGAGCAAAGGTTAAGCGACCAGCCAGAAAATGGCTAATGCGATCATTAACGCGACAAACAGCAATCCCGGTCGTGCCGACAGAGATTTAACCGTTTCAATCATCGGCGCGAACGGGCTGTAAATAGGCTGAAGATGGCGCGGATCGTTTAGCTCGCGTTCCCGTTCTACGCGGCGCAGGAAGATTTGATTCAGCAAGTCCTGCACCTGCACCGTGGTCAGAATCGTTTGTGGTTGGATCTGATACGTCTGCTGCGCGTACTCTTTTATTGCCGTCAGCTCATTCGGCTCTAATGGCAGCTTCAGGGCCGCCTGGAGCGTTTGTAGCGTCGGGGCGCTTTGCAGGCTGAGCGTCTGGCGCGCCTGCAGCCAGGTGACCAGATGAGTAAACTGTTTGGCGGGGATCAGCTCACCGCTTTTTACGCCAGACAGCTCTAACATTGACTGCCAGATCATCTTACCTGACTCTCCCGTGGCCGCCGCCAGTTTGGTAACCAACTGGTTCAGCGTATTGTGCTCTGCGGGTAATAACGGACGATCGGTGGCCGGGCGCTGTTGCGGTTGCGGTATAGAAAGCTGCCCTTGTTGCAGCAGCGTGAGCACGTTCTTCAACTGCTCAGGCGTGAGCTGGCTGAGCGCCGTTTGCCCATACTGCTGACGGATAAAATCACTTACCGCCTGGCGGTTATTTCCCTGACTCAGTAATTCAGTGAGCTGTGAGAGAACCTGACGATTAGCATGATTTTGCTGAGCAACACCCAGCCGCTGATTCAGGTTTTGCTCCGCGGCAGGAAAGTGACGTGATTGCAGCGGCGTATCACTTTTGACGCCCAGATCGTGCTTCATTCCGGCCCACACCTCGGCGCTTTGCTGTTGGGTGAGTGAAATCAGACGGGTAATCAGTCGTTCCAGCACGGTACGTTGTTGTGTGGATAACGGTTGTTCACCCGCAGCAGAAGGGGCATTTTGGCCTTCGCCGGGAGGGCGTGCGGGTGTACCTGAAATGGGCTGCATCATCTCTGTTCCTTAAATCTGTGCTGACCAGGTCTCGCAGTATGCCTGGCGGCGAGATTATGGCACACTTGCCCGGTTAACTCTCGTTCTCAAACAGGTGCGAAAGACGTGAAAATCCTCGTTGATGAAAATATGCCCTATGCCCGCGAACTGTTCAGTCGTTTGGGGGAGGTCAAAGCGGTTCCCGGTCGCCCGATTCCCGTTGCCGAACTGGATGATGCGGATGCCTTAATGGTGCGCTCGGTGACGAAAGTAAATGAATCACTGCTTAGCGGAAAACCGGTTCAATTTGTCGGCACGGCAACCGCAGGCACGGACCATGTGGATGAAGCCTGGCTTGCGCAGTCGAAGATCGGCTTTTCCGCAGCGCCCGGCTGTAACGCGATTGCGGTCGTAGAATATGTTTTTTCAGCGTTGCTGATGCTGGCGGAGCGCGACGGGTTTGCGTTACGCGATCGTACTGTAGGCATCGTAGGCGTGGGCAATGTGGGCGGACGTTTGCAGGCACGTCTGGAAGCACTGGGGATCCGCACGCTGCTGTGCGATCCGCCGCGAGCCGATCGCGGTGACGAGGGAGATTTCCGCTCGCTCGACGAATTGGTAGAGCAAGCCGATGTGTTGACTTTCCATACGCCGCTGTTTAAAGACGGACCGTACAAAACGCTGCACCTGGCAGATGATGCGCTGATTAGCCGGCTGAAGCCGGGCACCATTGTGATCAACGCCTGCCGCGGGCCGGTCATCGACAATACGGCATTGCTGAACCGATTGAATGCCGGGCAGTCGCTGAGCGTCGTGCTGGATGTCTGGGAAGGGGAGCCGGATCTCAATGTGGCATTGCTGGAGAAAGCCGATATCGGCACGGCGCACATTGCCGGGTATACCCTGGAAGGAAAAGCGCGCGGCACCACGCAGGTCTTTGAGGCTTTTAGCAAGTTTATTGGTCGCGAACAACACGTTGCGCTCAATACCCTGTTACCTGCGCCGGAATTTGGTCGTATCACTCTGCATGGCCCGTTAGATCAGCCAACGCTGAAAAGGCTGGTGCATTTAGTGTATGATGTGCGCCGCGATGATGCGCCGCTGCGTAAAGTCGCTGGAATTCCGGGTGAGTTTGATAAGCTGCGTAAAAATTATCTTGAGCGCCGTGAATGGTCGTCTTTATACGTGATGTGTGACGACGCAACGGCTGCTGCCTTGCTGTGTAAGCTGGGTTTTAACGCTGTTTATCACCCGGCACATTAATGTCTTCTTAATGCTCCCTGTCGAATAATGCGACAGGGACGCTTACGTATTTCTGGAGTAAATCACCATGTCTGAAGGCTGGAATATTGCCATTCTGGGCGCAACGGGCGCCGTAGGCGAAGCCCTGCTCGATACGCTGGCTGAACGCCAGTTCCCGGTCGGTGAAATTTATGCGCTGGCGCGTAATGAAAGCGCGGGTGAGCATCTGCGTTTTAACGGTAAATCGGTCCTTGTTCAGGACGTTGTAGACTTTGACTGGACGCAGGCGCAACTGGCATTTTTTGTTGCGGGCGCTGAAGCCACCGCCGCATGGGTGGAAGAAGCGACCAATGCCGGTTGCCTGGTTATCGATAGTAGTGGCCTGTTCGCGCTTGAGCCGGACGTTCCGCTGGTGGTTCCGGACGTTAACCCGTTCGTACTGGCGGATTACCGCAACCGCAATGTGATTGCGGTCCCTTCCAGCCTGACCAGCCAACTGCTGTCTGCGCTGAAGCCGCTAATTGATGACGGCGGGCTGTCACGTATTACGGTGACCAATATTATTTCCGCTTCCGCCCACGGTAAAAAAGCCGTAGATGCGCTTGCCGGACAGAGCGCGAAACTACTGAACGGCATCCCGATTGACGATGACGATTTCTTTGGTCGTCAGCTGGCGTTCAACATGCTGCCGCTGCTGCCGGATCGCGAAGGTAGCGTGCGCGAAGAGCGTCGTATCGTCGATGAAGTGCGCAAAATTATGCAGGACGACGGGCTACTTATCTCCGCCAGCATCGTGCAGTCGCCGGTATTTTATGGCCACGCACAGATGGTGAATTTTGAAGCCCTGCGTCCGTTGGCGGCGGAAGAAGCACGCGATGCGTTTTCACGCGGTGAGGACGTAGTGCTGTCAGAAGAGACCTATATCCCGACGCAGGTTGGCGATGCGTCAGGTACTCCGCACCTTTCAGTTGGCTGTGTGCATAACGATTACGGGATGCCGGAACAGGTTCAGTTCTGGTCTGTGGCAGACAACGTACGCTTTGGCGGCGCGTTGATGGCAGTAAAAATTGCGGAAAAACTGGTGCAGGAGTACCTGTACTAATGTCTGACCTGCAACAGCCGTCAACCCATAAAATTGCGCTGGGCATAGAGTATGACGGCAGCAAATATTATGGCTGGCAGCGCCAGAACGAAGTGCGTAGCGTTCAGGAAAAACTGGAAAAAGCGCTCTCTCAGGTGGCGAATGAACGCATCACTGTCTTTTGTGCGGGACGCACGGATGCGGGCGTTCATGGCACAGGGCAGGTCGTGCACTTTGAAACGACTGCCCAGCGTAAAGATGCAGCCTGGACACTGGGGGTAAATGCGAATTTACCTGGTGACATTGCTGTGCGCTGGGTGAAAGCTGTACCCGATGATTTCCATGCCCGATTTAGCGCCACGGCTCGCCGTTATCGCTACATCATCTACAATCATCGGTTGCGCCCTGCGGTTTTAGGTAAAGGGGTAACCCATTACTATGAACCGCTGGACGCTGAGCGTATGCATCGTGCGGCCCAGTGTTTGATTGGCGAAAATGATTTTACTTCGTTTCGGGCGGTGCAGTGTCAGTCGCGCACACCGTGGCGTAACGTGATGCACATTAACGTTGAACGTTTTGGTGCATATGTGGTGGTGGATATTAAAGCGAATGCCTTTGTACATCATATGGTCAGGAATATTGTCGGCAGCCTGATGGAAGTAGGCGCCAACAACCAGCCGGAGAGCTGGATAGCAGAACTGCTAGCGGCGAAGGACAGAACGCTGGCAGCGGCAACGGCGAAAGCGGAAGGACTGTATCTGGTTGCAGTAGATTACCCGGAACGGTTCGACCTGCCAAAACCGCCTATGGGCCCGCTATTTCTGGCGGACTAATTTGAGTCGTATAAAGGCAAAACTATGGACCTGATTTACTTTCTTATCGATTTTATCCTGCACATTGATGTGCATCTGGCGGAGCTGGTTGCGGAATACGGTATCTGGGTATACGCGATTCTGTTTCTGATCCTGTTCTGCGAAACCGGGCTGGTGGTGACGCCGTTCCTGCCGGGAGACTCGCTGCTGTTTGTCGCTGGCGCGCTTTCTGCGCTGCCAACTAACGATCTCAATGTTCATCTGATGGTGATGTTGATGATTGTGGCGGCGATTATCGGCGATGCGGTGAACTACACGATTGGTCGTTTGTTCGGTGAAAAACTCTTCAGTAACCCGAACTCTAAAATTTTCCGTCGCAGTTACCTGGATAAAACCCATGCGTTCTACGAGCGTCATGGCGGCAAAACGATTATCCTCGCGCGTTTCGTACCTATCGTGCGTACATTTGCACCGTTTGTTGCCGGTATGGGACACATGTCCTACCGTCATTTTGCGATGTATAACGTCGCAGGCGCGCTGCTGTGGGTATTGCTGTTCACCTATGCAGGCTATCTGTTCGGCGATCTGCCGATCGTTCAGGAAAACCTGAAATTACTGATTGTGGCGATCATCGTCCTTTCCGTATTGCCGGGCATAATTGAAGTGATTCGCCATAAACGCGCTGCGTCACGGGCTGCAAAATAGAAAGTAACTCAGCGGTTCGACCACTTTTTTATCCAAAGTTTCGGGCTGTTATGTTTTAATGTGCAACATTCATGGTCTGTTAGGGGCAAAAATGGCATTATGCGCCCCTTATAACAAAGCTGACTAGGGTTCAGGCAGAAAGGTCACCAATGAGCTGGATTGAACGAATTAAAAGCAACATTACTCCCACCCGCAAGGCAAGCATTCCTGAAGGGGTGTGGACCAAGTGTGATAGCTGCGGTCAGGTTTTATACCGTGCTGAGCTGGAACGTAATCTTGAGGTCTGTCCGAAGTGTGACCATCATATGCGCATGTCGGCGCGCAATCGCCTGCATAGCCTGTTAGATGAAGGTTCTCTTGTGGAACTGGGTAGCGAGCTTGAGCCGAAAGATGTGCTGAAGTTTCGTGACTCCAAAAAGTACAAAGACAGACTGGCTTCTGCGCAGAAAGAAACTGGCGAGAAAGATGCGCTGGTGGTAATGAAAGGCACGCTGCACGGTATGCCGGTCGTTGCTGCTGCATTCGAGTTCGCGTTTATGGGCGGCTCCATGGGCTCTGTGGTCGGCGCGCGTTTTGTCCGTGCCGTTGAGCAGGCGCTGGAAGATAACTGTCCGCTGATCTGCTTCTCCGCTTCTGGCGGGGCGCGTATGCAGGAAGCGCTGATGTCTCTGATGCAGATGGCGAAAACCTCTGCTGCGCTGGCGAAAATGCAGGAACGCGGTTTACCGTATATTTCTGTACTGACCGACCCAACAATGGGCGGTGTTTCTGCTAGCTTCGCGATGCTGGGCGATCTCAACATTGCAGAACCGAAAGCACTGATCGGCTTTGCTGGTCCGCGTGTTATCGAGCAAACCGTACGTGAGAAACTGCCGCCGGGATTCCAGCGTAGCGAGTTCCTGATTGAAAAAGGCGCTATCGATATGATCGTCCGTCGTCCGGAAATGCGCCTGAAACTGGCAAGCATTCTGGCGAAGCTGATGAATCTTCCTACGCCGAATCCGGATGAGCCGCGTGAAGGCGAGGTGGTACCTCCGGTTCCCGATCAGGAATCAGAGGCCTGATAGTTTACTCTATGGGTTTCGGGTTGCAGGCAGGCGATAAGAGAGTTGATCCCGATGAGCTTACACAGGTAAGTGATTCGGGTGAGCGAGCACAGCCAACGCATCTGCAACGTGAAAAACAACGTGTAAAAAAGGGCAGGCCGGTTGGTGCTGCCCTTTTGCTTTTCTCAACGTAAAGAATCTACAGCCATCATGGACAATAAACGTATTCCTCAAGCCGCGTCGCCCCTGGCATCGTGGCTTTCTTATCTGGAAAACCTGCACAGTAAAACCATCGATCTCGGCCTGGAACGCGTAAGTCAGGTGGCGCGCAAACTGGGTGTGTTGAAACCCGCGCCATTTGTT
Organism: Citrobacter sp. RHBSTW-00017; assembly: GCF_013797615.1. Classification (NCBI taxonomy): domain Bacteria; kingdom Pseudomonadati; phylum Pseudomonadota; class Gammaproteobacteria; order Enterobacterales; family Enterobacteriaceae; genus Citrobacter; species Citrobacter sp. RHBSTW-00017. Next base: position 1,702,372 of record NZ_CP056899.1, read on the forward strand.
TTTACGGTGGCGGGAACCAACGGGAAAGGCACAACCTGCCGTACGCTGGAATCTGTGCTGACCGCAGCAGGTTATAAAGTTGGCGTTTACAGTTCGCCGCATCTGGTGCGCTACACGGAACGCGTACGCGTGCAGGGGCGTGAACTGCCGGAATCAGCGCATACCGCCTCGTTTGCTGAGATTGAAGACGCGCGTGGCGACATTTCCCTGACCTACTTTGAATACGGTACCTTATCGGCGCTCTGGTTGTTTAAACAGGCCCAACTGGATGTCGTCATCCTGGAAGTTGGGTTAGGCGGTCGCCTTGACGCGACCAATATCGTGGATGCCGATGTTGCGGTGGTCACCAGCATTGCGCTTGACCATACTGACTGGCTGGGCCCGGATCGCGAAAGCATTGGTCGTGAGAAGGCGGGAATTTTCCGTGCAGAGAAACCGGCTATCGTCGGCGAGCCGGAAATGCCTTACACCATTGCCGATGTTGCGCAAGAGAGCGGGGCGATTTTGCAACGCTGCGGCGTGGACTGGCGCTATGCGGTCACGGAGAACGACTGGTCCTTTACGGACGATCACGGTACGTTGGCGCACCTGCCGTTGCCGCAGGTCCCACAACCTAACGCCGCGACCGCACTGGCAGCACTGCGCGCAAGCGGGCTTAACGTCAGCGAGCAGGCCATTCGTGACGGTATTGAACAGGCGATTTTACCGGGGCGCTTCCAGATTGTGAGCGAGTCGCCGTGGGTGATTTTTGATGTTGCCCATAACCCGCATGCGGCGGAGTATCTGACCGGCCGTCTGAAAAAATTAGTGAAAAGCGGGCGTGTACTTGCGGTTATCGGTATGCTACATGATAAAGATATTGCCGGTACGTTAGCCTGGTTAAAAAGCGTGGTTGACGCCTGGTACTGTGCGCCCCTGGAAGGGCCGCGTGGTGCTACTGCAGAACAACTGCTGGAGCATCTGGGCAAAGGCTACGCCTATGACAGCGTGGCGCAGGCATGGTCTGCGGCGCTAGCTGAGGCGAAGCCAGAAGATACCGTGTTGGTGTGTGGATCGTTTCACACTGTCGCACATGTCATGGAAGTGATAGACGTGGGGAGAAGCGGTGGCGAGTAAGTTTCAGAATCGACTAGTTGGCACAATTGTGCTGGTCGCGCTGGGGGTGATTGTGCTCCCCGGGCTGCTTGACGGGCAGAAAAAGCATTATCAGGATGAGTTTGCGGCGATCCCGCTGGTGCCGAAACCCGGCGATCGCGATGAACCAGACATGATGCCTGCAGCCACGCAGGCGCTGCCGACGCAGCCGCCGGAAGGGGCGGCTGAAGAGGTGCGCGCGGGCGATGCTGCCGCGCCATCGTTGGATCCGTCACGTTTGACGACGGCAAACAGCGCGGAGTTAGATCCTGTCCCCGCGCCTGTAGAACAGCCGAAACCCAAACCGAAGCCGCAGCCGGTTGCCGTCGCTCCGACGCCAGCACCGGCTCCAGCGCCGAAACCGGCCGCGGTGGAACCGCCAGCGCCAACCGGCAAAGCGTACGTTGTACAGCTCGGTGCGCTGAAAAATGCGGATAAGGTCAATGAGATCGTGGGTAAACTTCGTGGCGCGGGCTTCCGGGTATATACTTCCCCGTCAACGCCGGTGCAGGGTAAAATAACCCGTATTCTCGTAGGACCTGACGCCTCCAAAGATAAGCTGAAGAACTCGCTGGGCGAGCTGCAGAAGATCTCCGGTCTGAGTGGCGTAGTGATGGGGTACACCCCTAATTAAGGGATTGCGCTGTTCACGGCGCTGCTCTTAATTCAGGCCGGATAGGGTGTTTTTACCGCTATCCGGCAGTGCCCGAAGAGGCATAAAACGGTATGGCGTTGAAGATTTTTTCAGCGCCATTTTTATTTACGCGTGGAAAGGAAATCCCTACGCAAACGTTTTCTTTTTCTGTTAGAATGCGCCCCGAACAGGACGACAGGGCGTTAAATCGTGGGACACTTATGGTCTGGATTGATTACGCCATTATCGCGGTGATTGGTTTTTCCTGTCTGGTTAGCCTGATCCGTGGCTTTGTTCGTGAAGCATTATCGTTGGTGACTTGGGGTTGTGCTTTCTTTGTCGCCAGCCATTACTACACTTACCTGTCTGTCTGGTTTACGGGCTTTGAAGACGAACTCGTTCGAAATGGGATTGCTATCGCGATACTGTTTATCGCGACACTTATCGTCGGCGCTATCGTTAACTTTGTGATAGGCCAACTGGTAGAGAAAACAGGCCTGTCGGGCACTGACAGGGTGTTGGGGATCTGCTTTGGTGCTCTGCGAGGAGCGCTGATCGTCGCCGCCATACTGTTCTTTCTCGATACCTTTACCGGTCTGTCGAAAAGTGAAGACTGGAGCAAGTCGCAGCTGATCCCGCAGTTCAGTTTCATCATCAGATGGTTCTTTGACTATCTGCAAAGCTCGTCAAGTTTCTTGCCCAAAGTATAAACTTTGGGTTGTTGCTGAACGAGGAAAAGACGTATGTGCGGTATTGTCGGTATCGCCGGTGTTATGCCGGTAAACCAGTCGATTTATGACGCGTTAACGGTGCTCCAGCATCGTGGTCAGGATGCCGCAGGCATCATCACCATTGATGCCAACAACTGCTTCCGCTTGCGTAAAGCAAACGGAATGGTGAGCGATATTTTTGAAGCGCGCCATATGCAGCGTTTGCAGGGCAATATGGGCATCGGTCATGTGCGTTACCCAACGGCTGGCAGCTCCAGCGCCTCCGAAGCTCAACCTTTTTACGTCAACTCACCGTATGGCATCACGCTTGCCCATAATGGCAACCTGACCAATGCGCATGAGCTGCGTAAAAAGCTGTTTGAAGAAAAGCGCCGCCACATCAATACCACTTCAGACTCTGAAATTTTGCTGAATATTTTCGCCAGCGAGCTGGATAACTTCCGCCATTATCCGCTGGAAGCCGATAATATTTTTGCTGCTATTGCGGCAACCAACCGCCAGATCCGCGGCGCCTATGCCTGCGTGGCGATGATTATCGGCCACGGTATGGTTGCTTTCCGCGATCCTAACGGTATCCGTCCGCTGGTACTGGGTAAACGCGATATCGGGGATGGTCGTACCGAGTATATGGTGGCCTCCGAGAGCGTGGCGCTGGATACGCTGGGCTTTGAATTCCTGCGCGATGTTGCACCTGGCGAAGCGGTGTATATCACCGAAAAAGGTCAGCTGTTTACTCGCCAGTGTGCCGATAACCCGGTCAGCAATCCGTGCCTGTTTGAATACGTTTACTTCGCACGTCCTGACTCCTTTATCGACAAGATTTCCGTCTACAGCGCCCGTGTAAATATGGGGACCAAGCTTGGCGAAAAAATTGCTCGCGAGTGGGAAGATCTGGACATTGACGTGGTGATCCCGATTCCGGAAACCTCCTGCGATATCGCGCTGGAAATTGCCCGTATTCTCGGTAAGCCGTACCGTCAGGGTTTTGTGAAAAACCGCTACGTGGGCCGTACCTTTATCATGCCCGGCCAGCAGCTGCGCCGTAAATCCGTGCGCCGTAAGCTGAACGCCAACCGTGCGGAATTCCGTGATAAAAACGTGCTGCTGGTGGATGACTCCATCGTGCGCGGTACCACCTCGGAACAGATTATCGAGATGGCGCGTGAAGCCGGAGCGAAGAAAGTGTATCTGGCCTCTGCGGCCCCGGAAATTCGCTTCCCGAACGTTTATGGTATCGATATGCCTACGGCGACGGAGCTGATTGCTCATGGTCGCGAAGTGGACGAGATTCGCCAGATAATCGGTGCAGACGGTCTTATCTTCCAGGATCTGAACGATCTGATTGAAGCGGTCCGCGCTGAGAACCCGGATATTCAGCAGTTTGAATGTTCAGTGTTTAACGGCGTGTACGTCACCAAAGACGTCGACCAGCAATATCTCGATTTCCTTGACTCCCTGCGTAATGACGATGCCAAAGCAATTTTGCGTCAGAACGAAGCGGAAAACCTCGAGATGCATAACGAAGGGTAATGTTCTGTTGCAGGTCAGGACACATAGAGTGGACTGACTTGCAACTGCGCATAAAAACCTGCAAAGTCAGCCCTGAAGCAAGTAAGGGCGAAAAAATGAAACGACTCATTGTAGGGATTAGCGGTGCCAGTGGCGCGATTTATGGCGTGCGCCTGCTGCAGGTTTTGCGTGACGTTACTGATGTGGAAACCCATCTGGTGATGAGTGCTGCTGCCCGACAGACGCTGGCGCTGGAAACAGACCTCTCTGTACGCGACGTGCAGGCACTGGCGAATGTAAATCACGATACGCGCGATATCGCCGCCAGTATCTCTTCCGGCTCTTTTCAGACCGCCGGAATGGTAATATTACCTTGTTCAATCAAAACGCTTTCAGGCATCGTCCACAGTTACACCGATGGGCTGCTTACCCGTGCGGCAGACGTGGTGTTGAAAGAACGCCGCCCGCTGGTGCTGTGCGTGCGTGAAACGCCCCTGCATCTGGGGCATCTGCGACTGATGACGCAGGCGGCAGAAATTGGCGCGGTGATTATGCCGCCAGTCCCGGCATTCTATCATCGCCCGCAAACGCTAGATGATGTGATTAATCAAACGGTTAACCGCGTACTCGACCAGTTTGATATCTCCCTTCCACAGGATCTGTTCACCCGCTGGCAAGGGGCGTAAAACCGTTCCATCAGCGTGCAAAGAAACATCCGTTGCCCTGTTTCAGGGCAATTTTGTAACCGCGATCATATCCTCAACATTTAATTCGTTAAAACTCAACGAAACGCTGCGGTTCAACCGTCAGACCTGCTATCTTCAAAATCAGGACATTATTGCAACGTTTTATTAACATATTTAACGTCGAATATCCTCATCGACGCGAAAATGGCATAAGACCTGCATGAAAAAGTCTGCAAACACACAACACAACGTAAAACATAATAAAATTACGCCACTTGAGGGTTATGTATGAAGAAGACGGTTCTTGCTTTGTCTTTGCTGGTAGGACTCTCCGCCACCGCGGCCAGCTACGCAGCACTTCCGCAGACGGTTCGTATTGGTACAGATACAACGTACGCACCTTTTTCCTCTAAAGATGCCAAAGGCGACTTTGTCGGCTTTGATATCGATCTGGGAAATGAGATGTGTAAGCGCATGCAGATCAAATGTACCTGGGTAGCCAGCGACTTTGATGCGCTGATCCCGTCGCTGAAAGCGAAAAAAATTGATGCCATCATCTCCTCGCTTTCAATCACTGAGAAGCGTCAGCAAGAGATTGCGTTCTCAGACAAGCTTTACGCAGCAGACTCACGTCTGATCGCCGCGAAAGGTTCCCCAATTCAACCGACTCTTGATTCCCTCAAAGGTAAACATGTTGGCGTACTGCAAGGCTCGACTCAGGAAGCCTATGCTAATGACAACTGGCGCAGCAAAGGCGTAGATGTGGTGGCCTATGCGAACCAGGACCTTATCTATTCTGACCTGACAGCGGGTCGTCTGGACGCGGCGTTGCAGGATGAAGTCGCGGCCAGCGAAGGCTTCCTGAAGCAGCCTGCCGGTAAGGACTACGCTTTTGCTGGTCCGTCGGTGAAAGATAAAAAATACTTTGGTGACGGCACCGGGATTGGCTTGCGCAAAGATGATGCAGAGCTGAAAGCTGCTTTCGATAAAGCGCTGGGCGAACTGCGCAAAGACGGCACCTACGACAAAATGGCGAGCAAGTATTTTAACTTCAATGTCTACGGCGATTAATACGCCGCAACGGGGAATGGACTGCACCATTGCGGGTAACCATTACGGTGCATAATAAATTCAGTGCACTGTTTTGGTGCTTTTGTCGCTGTCTTAATAAGCATGAGTGCATACTTAAGCGCTTTTCATGCAAATAAATACCGCCGACAGGGTAGAATGCTTTGCCTTGTCGGCCCGATTAATGGCACGATAACTGCACCTGGTCCTGTAAAGATCCCCTATAAAAGACAGTCTGTTGAGGATAATTATGAAAAAACTGGTGTTGTCTCTTTCTCTGGTCCTGGCTTTCTCCAGTGCTACCGCAGCATTTGCAGCCATTCCGCAAAAAATTCGTATCGGTACCGATCCTACTTATGCGCCGTTCGAATCGAAAAATGCACAGGGTGAATTAGTCGGTTTTGATATCGATCTGGCTAAAGAGCTGTGCAAACGTATCAATACACAATGTACCTTCGTGGAAAACCCGCTGGACGCGCTTATCCCTTCGTTAAAAGCGAAGAAAATCGATGCGATTATGTCCTCGCTTTCCATCACTGAAAAACGTCAGCAGGAAATCGCCTTTACCGACAAGCTTTATGCAGCCGACTCGCGTCTGGTTGTCGCTAAAGATTCTGCTATTCAGCCAACCATTGAGTCGCTGAAAGGTAAACGTGTTGGCGTGCTGCAGGGCACGACTCAGGAAACCTTCGGCAACGAGCACTGGGCGCCAAAAGGCATTGAAATTGTCTCTTATCAGGGGCAAGACAATATCTATTCTGACCTGACTGCCGGGCGTATTGATGCTGCATTCCAGGATGAAGTCGCGGCCAGCGAAGGCTTCCTGAAACAGCCGGTCGGTAAAGATTACAAATTCGGCGGCCCATCTGTAAAAGATGAGAAGTTATTCGGCGTAGGTACCGGTATGGGGCTGCGCAAAGATGATAACGAACTGCGCGAAGCACTGAACAAAGCCTTTGCCGAGATGCGAGCTGATGGTACTTACGAGAAGCTGGCGAAAAAGTACTTCGATTTTGATGTTTACGGCGGTTAATCACCGCAGGTGCTGATAAAGCCCGTAGATTTTTGACGTGTTGAATTTATGCCTGATGGCGCTGTGCGTATCCGGTCTACAGCGATTTTGTAGGCCGGATAAGGCAAAGTCGCCATCTCGCATTTAACAGTTTGTCTGAAATCAAAAGAGGCTTATTACTCCACCACACACGACAGGACAGGCAGCATGTTGTATGGCTTTTCAGGTGTTATTTTACAGGGCGCAATTGTTACGCTGGAGCTGGCACTTAGCTCGGTGGTACTGGCGGTTCTGATAGGCCTTGTCGGCGCGGCAGCTAAGCTGTCGCAAAGCCGGGCGCTGGCGCTTATTTTCGAAGGGTACACAACGCTTATCCGCGGCGTGCCCGATCTGGTCTTAATGCTGCTCATCTTTTACGGATTACAAATCGCGCTGAATACCCTTACCGATGCAATCGGTATCAGCCAGATTGATATCGATCCGATGGTCGCGGGTATTATTACGCTCGGGTTTATCTACGGAGCCTATTTTACCGAAACATTTCGTGGCGCATTTATGGCCGTGCCCAAAGGACATATTGAAGCCGCGACGGCATTCGGTTTTACCAGTTCACAAATATTTCGCCGCATTATGTTCCCGGCGATGATGCGCTATGCCTTACCGGGAATTGGCAACAACTGGCAGGTCATTCTTAAGGCCACGGCGCTGGTATCGTTGCTCGGCCTGGAAGACGTGGTGAAAGCCACTCAGCTTGCCGGAAAAAGTACCTGGGAGCCGTTCTATTTTGCCGTAGTGTGCGGGGTCATCTATCTGGTGTTTACCACTGTTTCTAATGGTGTGCTGCTGTACCTTGAGCGCCGCTATTCCGTGGGTGTGAAGAGGGCTGACCTGTGATTGAGATTATTCAGGAATACTGGAAGTCCCTGCTGTGGACCGACGGATATCGCTACACCGGCGTGGCTATCACCCTGTGGCTTCTGATTTCGTCGGTGGTGATGGGCGGGATACTGGCGCTGTTTTTGGCAATTGGTCGTGTTTCCAGTAATAAATTTATCCAGTTTCCCATCTGGCTGTTCACCTATATTTTTCGTGGGACGCCGCTGTACGTCCAGTTGCTGGTGTTTTATTCCGGGATGTATACGCTGGAGATAGTCAAAGGCACGGACTTCCTCAACGCGTTTTTCCGCAGTGGGCTAAATTGCACCGTGCTGGCGCTGACGCTGAATACCTGCGCCTATACCACGGAGATTTTCGCCGGGGCTATTCGTTCCGTACCCCATGGTGAGATTGAAGCCGCGCGCGCTTACGGTTTCTCGTCGTTTAAACTGTATCGCTGCATTATTTTGCCTTCCGCGCTGCGTATTGCGCTGCCGGCTTACAGCAATGAAGTTATTTTAATGCTGCACTCCACGGCGCTGGCATTTACCGCAACGGTGCCTGATTTGTTGAAAATCGCCCGCGATATCAACTCGGCAACGTATCAGCCGTTTACCGCCTTCGGTATTGCCGCTGTTCTGTATTTGATTATTTCGTATGTCCTGATCAGTCTGTTCCGTAAAGCGGAAAAACGCTGGTTGCAGCATGTATCCTCTAAATGATTCGAGTAACACGATGTCTGAAAATAAATTAAACGTTATCGATTTACATAAGCACTACGGCGAACATGAAGTGCTGAAAGGGGTATCGCTGCAGGCCAATGCGGGTGATGTTATCAGTATTATTGGCTCGTCAGGTTCCGGTAAAAGTACCTTCCTGCGCTGCATTAACTTTCTCGAGAAACCGAGCGCGGGGTCGATTGTCGTCAGTGGTCAGAACATTGGTCTGGTACGCGACAAAGACGGCCAGCTTAAGGTTGCAGACAAAAATCAGCTGCGCTTGCTGCGCACGCGACTGACGATGGTCTTTCAGCACTTTAATCTGTGGAGCCACATGACGGTGCTGGAAAACGTGATGGAAGCGCCGATCCAGGTATTGGGGCTGAGCAAGCATGAAGCTCGCGAACGTGCGGTGAAGTATCTGGCGAAAGTGGGTATTGATGAGCGCGCTCAGGGCAAATATCCGGTGCATCTGTCCGGTGGTCAGCAGCAGCGTGTCTCCATTGCTCGTGCGCTGGCGATGGAACCGGAAGTGTTACTGTTTGATGAACCCACGTCGGCGCTTGACCCGGAGCTGGTGGGCGAAGTGCTGCGCATTATGCAACAACTGGCCGAAGAGGGAAAAACCATGGTGGTCGTGACCCACGAAATGGGGTTTGCCCGTCATGTCTCCACGCACGTGATTTTCCTGCATCAAGGGAAGATTGAAGAAGAGGGCGATCCGGAGCAGGTATTTGGTAATCCGCAAAGCCCGCGTTTGCAGCAGTTCCTCAAAGGTTCGTTGAAGTAAGTCACCTGCCCGGAGGCGCTACGCTTTCCGGGCCTGGGATTTTAGCGCGTCGCACTCCAGACGATAAACCCAGTCGTCGTAGGCGATACCATCAATCTCATACGCCTTTTCCAGCACCTGCGTACGCACGAACCCCGTTTTTTCCAGAATCCGTATTGAGCCCTTATTATCCGCCAGTGCGTAAGCATTTATCGCCGTGACCGCCGCGTGCTCGAAGGCGTACTGGCACACCGCGCGTACGGCTTCGCTGGCAATACCTTTCCCCTGCGCCTGTGGCATGATGGCGTAGCCGAGGTCGGCTTCGTGCGGGTAGAGATGGCTGATTTGCAGACCAATATCGCCGAGCGGCGTCGGGTTGTTGTGCTCGCGGATGACAAAAGTGTGCTGTGCGGCAAGGCGTCTGGCGAATAACAGACGCGTATCTTTCGCCGGGGCGATGTTGCCCATATAGCGCATGACTTCAGGACATTCACGTAGTTTCTGGAAAAATGACCAGTCAGAAAACTGAAACAAAGAGAGGGTAAGTCGGGGAGTCGAAATTATCGCCATAACGTCGCCATTGCAGAAATCTGGCCTATAACCTTACCACCACAACGGCGACCGTGAATAGCGCTTAGGGGTTATCGGATGACATCCGCCAGCGCTTCTTCTAAATCGTACCAGCGAAACGCGAAACCGGACGCTTCCAGGCGTTTTGGCAACGCTCGCTGTCCGCCGAGAACCAGCACCGAAGATTCGCCCATCAGCAACCGCATTGCGGTGGCGGGAACGCGCAGAATGGCAGGGCGGTTCAGAGCGTGGCCCAGCGCGTGGGCAAACTGCTCATTGTGCACCGGGTACGGTGAAACCATATTGAAGGGACCGCGCAGATCGTTATCCAGCAGCCAGAGAATTCCGTTGACCATATCATCAATATGGATCCAGGCCATATACTGGCGTCCGTTGCCAATTGGTCCGCCTAAGCCAAGACGAAACGGCGGAACCATTTTCGCCAGAATGCCGCCAGCAGAGGCCAGTACCACGCCGGTGCGCAGCATACACACGCGGGTTTTGTCGCTTTGCGCGGTGCTGGCAATCTGCTCCCAGCGGGCGCACAGCTTATGGGTAAATTCGTTATGTGGCGGCTCTTCTTCTGTGACCACTACTTCGCCTAAATCGCCGTAGTAACCGGTAGCGGAACCGGAAATTAGCACTGCGGGCGGTGTCTCGCTGGCATTGATTAAATCGACCAGCTTCTGCGTGATGACCCAGCGGCTCTGACACAGGCGTTCCTTTTGCTGGGCACTCCAGCGCTTGTCCGCAATCGGCTCTCCGGCAAGGTTAATGACGGCATCAATGTCATTGAGATTTTGCCGCTCTTCCAGCCCTTTGGACAGCGTAACCCGGGAGTCGAGAATCTGACGAGCCTTATCAGGAGAACGGGTCACTACGGTTATCTGATGCCCCAGCTCCAGCAAGCGGGGGATCAGATGACGTCCAATCAGGCCAGTACCGCCGGTAATCAGAATCTGCATGTCGCCTCCCGGGTTATGTTTTAGCGCTGCCAGCTCAGCGTCATAGAGACTGAGTCGGCGTAACGTAATGCGTGAAGTTTATCTATCTCTACTTGAGCATAAGTGACCCAGTGATGTTCGCGTGCGATATCGAGCACATCTTGAGTTAATTTTTCTAACAATGAGAAGCGGTTACCCTCCACGTGGGCAATGATGCTCTTGGTGATAGTGCGATAATTCAGCGCGTCGTTGATATCTTCGCTGGTACGGGCTTTGTCTGCCGGATAGTGAATGGCAATGTTGATGACGACATCCTGGCGGTTAAGGATCTCCTCTTCTTTGATGCCGATAAAAGTGCGCAGACGAAGGTTTTTTATACGAATAATTGCGTCAGGTTGTGACATTGCAGGTTTCCTCCATGTATGAACCTTTGCATGATACACGAGAACCGAATCGCGTCACCGCTTCTCACTTTGTGCTTGTTGCATGGCGCGTTCCGTTGCGGGACGTGTACGGATGCGTTCATGCCAGTTGTTGACCGCCGGGTAGTTGTCGAGGTCGATGCGCTGACGCTGATGAGCATGGATCCACGGCCAGCAGGCAATGTCGGCAATGCTGTAGTGATCGCCTCCCAGCCAGGGGGACGTTTCCAGACGTTTATTCATCACGTTGTACAGGCGCTGGGTTTCAACCTGGTATCTTTCAATGGCGTAGGGAATCGTTTGTGGTGCGTAGTGGCTAAAATGATGATTCTGACCGAGCATGGGTCCGAGGCCGCTGACCTGCCAGAACAACCACTGCAGCGTAGTGTGGCGTTCACGTAACTCACCGCTCAGCAGCTTACCGCTCTTTTCTGCCAGATAGAGTAAAATTTCTCCGGACTCAAACAGGCTGATGGGCTTTCCGCCGTCTACCGGGGCACTGTCGATAATGGCCGGGATTTTATTGTTTGGTGAGATTTGCAGAAAATCAGGGTGAAACTGGCTACCTTTGCTGATATCGACATGAATCAGACGGTATTGCAGCTGCGCCTCTTCAAGAAACAGCGTGATTTTGTGACCGTTTGGCGATGGAGTGTAATAGAGATCGATCATTTTCAGCGTCCGTTTTGTCATGAACCGGGTCATAACAAGTATAGAGCCTGTTGGCGTGCGTGAGTTTTCATCAAGTGACAGTGAGAGAAAGACTCTATATTTTGAAGGCAAGCCAATACATTTCAGAGGACATTATGAGCAAATCTGCAATTACGCTGTGGTCAGATGCCAATTTTTTCTCCCCTTACGTGCTGTCTGTTTATGTCGCTCTGCAAGAGAAAGGACTGCCTTTTACGCTGAAAACCGTTGATCTCAACAGCGGCGAACACTTGCAACCTTCATGGCAAGGGTATGCGTTAACGCGGCGCGTACCGGTGCTTGAAATCGACGGTTTCGAGCTGAGCGAATCATCAGCGATAACTGAGTTCCTGGAAGAGAGCTTTGCACCACCGCAGTGGGAGCGTATCTACCCACACGATGTGCAAAAGCGCGCGCGGGCGCGCCAGGTTCAGGCGTGGATCCGCAGCGATCTGATGCCTATCCGTGAAGAACGCTCAACGGACGTAGTTTTTGCTGGCGTGAAGAAAGGTCCGTTAAGCGAAGCGGGAAAAGTCAGTGCGGAGAAATTGTTCGCCACTGCGAGCCATTTATTGAGCCACGGGAAGCAGAATTTATTTGGCGAATGGTGTATTGCCGACTGCGATTTAGCGCTAATGCTGAATCGTCTGGTCCTTAACGGCGATGAGGTTCCCGAAGCGCTTGCAGAATATGCCGCCTTCCAGTGGCAGCGCGCTTCAGTCCAGCGTTTTATCGCGCTTTCAGCGAAGCGTTCCTGCTGAAAAACGGGGCGTAATCCAGTATCATTACAAAGTACTTTTCAACGAGGAGTGAGTGATGAAACTGATGTTCGCATCGGACATTCATGGTTCGTTGCCAGCCACGGAACGCGTACTTGAACGGTTTGCCGCAAGCGGTGCGCAATGGCTGGTGATATTGGGTGATGTTTTAAACCACGGACCGCGTAATGCGCTCCCGGAAGGCTATGCGCCTGCGCAGGTTGCTGAGCGGTTGAATGCGCTGGCAGCGCGGATTATCGCGGTGCGTGGCAATTGTGACAGCGAAGTGGATCAGATGCTTCTGCATTTTCCGATGACCGCGCCGTGGCAGCAAATTCTGACAGAAAACCAGCGACTCTTTTTGACGCACGGGCATCTTTTTGGTCCGCAAAATATGCCGGCACTCAACGTGGGAGATGTGCTGGTTTATGGGCATACACATTTGCCCGTCGCTGAGCGTCAAGGGGATGTTTACCACTTCAATCCCGGCTCGGTAAGCATCCCGAAAGGGGGCTTTGCGGCAAGTTACGGGATTCTGGATGATAATGTTCTCAGCGTAATGGCACTCAATGATCAAAGTGTTATTGCACAGGTCGAGATTAATCCGTAATTTACCCCACAAACATAAACGCGCCGTAAGAGCGCAAGAAAAAAGAAGGTTTCCTGATGGTGGAACAGCGTCGTTTGGCAAGTACGGAATGGGTGGATATTGTGAATGAAGACAACGAAGTCATTGCACAATCCAGCCGGGAACAAATGCGGGCGCAACGCTTACGCCATCGTGCAACGTATATCGTCGTGCATGATGGTATGGGCAAAATTCTGGTTCAGCGTCGTACTGAGACAAAAGATTTTTTGCCCGGCATGCTGGATGCCACCGCTGGCGGTGTTGTGCAGGCTGACGAGCAACTACTGGATTCAGCGCGCCGTGAAGCGGAAGAGGAACTGGGGATTGCGGGCGTGCCGTTTGCCGAGCATGGGCAGTTTTATTTTGAAGACCAGAACTGTCGCGTATGGGGCGGGCTGTTTAGCTGTGTTTCCCACGGACCGTTTGCGCTTCAGGAAGAAGAGGTTAGTGAAGTTTGCTGGCTGACGCCGGAAGAAATTACCGCGCGCTGCGACGAATTTACGCCGGACTCACTGAAAGCCCTGGCGCTGTGGATGACCCGCAACGCTAAGAATGAAGGGGCGAAAGCCGAAAAGCAGGAAGAAGCTGAGTAAAATCTGCTCATCCGGCCTACAGCGTCGAGAAATCGTGTAGGCCGGGCAATCGTTTTTTAATGGTAACCCATTATCTGCGCGCCAATTACCACCACGCTGGACATAATAAACAGCAGTCCCAACAGCGTGGCGCCTACCTTCAGCCAGTTACGAAAATCCACCCGACACACGCCTAACGTTGCCATCAGCGATGCCGATGTAGGATAGATAATATGACTGAATCCGTCGCCAAACTGGAAGGCCAGTACGGTGACCTGACGGTTTACGCCAACCAGATCGCCTAAGGGTGCTAATAACGGCATGGTCAATGCAGCCTGACCAGAGCCGGAAGTAACGAAGAAATTAAACACTGCCTGGAACAGCAGCATAAACCACGCCGCGATGGCGTTATCCAGCCCGCTGATGCCGTTGGCAATGCTGTGCAGCAGCGTGTTCAACACGCTGGCTTCACCCGCCTCTCCATTACCGACCAGCAGTAATATGCCCTTGGCAAAACCGACCAGCAGGGCAGGGGCAATCATCATTCGTGCGCCTTCAGTGAATGAGGAGGCCATGATGTTGACCGTCATGCCGTTGAGACGAAAGACCACGCCGATGATGCCAATTACCAGGCCCATGGTGAAGAACTGACTGGCGATCTCAGGAATAAACCACGCGTTGACGATCACGCCCCAGACAACCCAAATCATTACCGCAGTCAGCACCAGCAGCACCAGCCAGTCGCCCAGCGTGAAGCGTCGTTCCACAACGTCGTCCTGCTGTTCGCGAAAGAAACGGTCGGATTCATGTACCCGGGACAAAAGCGGATTCTTTTTGATGCGCGCCGCATAGGCCAGCGTGAAGGTCAGCCCTATCAGGGTCGCAACCACCCACACAATGATACGCAGACCGGAACCAGAGAGTACCGGCACGCCCGCAATCCCCTGCGCGACGACCACGCAGAACGGGTTCATCCATGAGCTGGCGAATCCAATTTGAGTCGCAATATAGGTGACCAGAACGGTGGTGATACTGTCGTAACCTAACCGTACCATTAACGGTGCGATAATAATGGCAAAGGCGACCGCCTCTTCCCCCATGCCAAACACCGCGCCGCCTAATGAGAAGAGAACAAACAGCACCGGGATAAACAGGACTTCGTTTCCTCGCGTATGGCGGATGAGCGCCAGGATGCCGTTATCGATGGTTCCGGTACGCATAACGATGCCGAATGCGCCGCCAATCACCAGCATAAACATAATAATGCCGACGGCAGTGCCGAATTTAGAGCCGGAGGTTAACCCTTCAAACGGAAAATTCATCAGGCCAGGGCGCTCATCACCGGTGGTGAAAAACTGCACCCGGTGATACTGCTCTTCGCCCGCGTCGTTGGTCAGAATTCGAAAAGAATGGGGGTCGACCACCTTACGGGTTTTGGTTTGTCCATCAACCTGATACTGCACTTCCTGACTGTCGAACATCCCGACGGGCACAACCCATGTCGCCAGACTGGTTAAAATGGCAACGAAAAAAATAATCACCAACGTATCGGGCATCGCCCATTTTTTAGCTGGCTGTGTTTCTGTTACTGCTGACATGAAAGACTATCCCTGTTGCAATGCAAAAGAGGATAAGTATGCAAACAGGAGAATAGTTATTCATTGATGCAGCGCATCCTGGCAAATGTTTCAGAATATGCCAACGGGAAAAACAGGTATAAAAAAACCGGAAATATAAGCTATTTCCGGTTTAATAAGCAGAAGTGTTGCCGGATAAGACATCCGGCACACTCGACAGATTACTGCTGCTGTTGGGAAGACTGGATCGCGGTCAGAGCGATGGTGTAGACGATGTCGTCAACCAGTGCGCCACGAGACAGGTCGTTCACAGGCTTGCGCATACCCTGCAGCATTGGCCCGATGGAGATCAGGTCGGCAGAACGCTGTACCGCTTTGTAGGTGGTGTTACCGGTGTTCAGATCCGGGAAGATGAACACGGTAGCACGACCTGCAACCGGAGAGTTCGGCGCTTTGGATTTTGCTACGTCAGCCATAACCGCGGCGTCATACTGCAGCGGACCGTCGATCATCAGGTCAGGACGTTTTTCCTGCGCCAGACGCGTGGCTTCACGAACTTTTTCTACGTCGCTACCTGCACCAGAAGTACCGGTGGAGTAGGAGAGCATTGCTACACGCGGTTCGATACCGAAAGCAATGGCGGATTCAGCGGACTGAATCGCGATTTCTGCCAGTTGCTCTGCAGTCGGATCCGGGTTGATCGCGCAGTCGCCGTATACGTAAACCTGATCCGGCAGCAGCATGAAGAACACGGAAGACACCAGGGAACTACCCGGTGCAGTTTTGATCAGCTGCAGCGGCGGACGGATGGTGTTCGCGGTGGTATGAACTGCACCAGAAACCAGACCGTCAACGTCGTCCTGTTCCAGCATCAGGGTACCGAGAACCACGTTGTCTTCCAGCTGTTCGCGGGCAACGGTTTCGGTCATACCTTTGTTTTTACGCAGTTCGACCAGGCGAGCAACGTAGCTTTCGCGAACCACATCTGGATCAACGATTTCTACGCCAGCGCCCAGCTCAACGCCCTGAGAGGCCGCAACGCGGGTGATCTCATCCGGGTTGCCCAGCAGTACGCAGGTTGCGATACCGCGTTCAGCACAGATAGCCGCTGCTTTAACGGTACGCGGCTCGTCACCTTCCGGCAGAACAACGCGCTTGCCGGCTTTACGTGCCAGCTCGGTCAGCTGATAACGGAACGCTGGCGGAGACAGACGACGGCTGCGCTCAGAGGTCGCGGTCAGGGATTCAATCCAGTCAGCGTTGATGTAGTTAGCAACGTATTCCTGAACTTTCTCAATACGTTCGTGATCGTCAACCGGAACTTCCAGGTTGAAGCTCTGCAGGCTCAGAGAGGTCTGCCAGGTGTTGGTGTTCACCATGAATACCGGCAGGCCGGTTTCAAATGCACGTTCGCACAGTTTAGTGATACGCGCGTCCATTTCGTAGCCGCCAGTCAGCAGCAGGGCACCGATCTCCACGCCGTTCATGGCTGCCAGGCATGCTGCAACCAGCACGTCAGGACGATCGGCGGAAGTCACCAGCAGAGAACCTGCTCGGAAGTGCTCCAGCATGTGCGGAATGCTGCGTGCGCAGAAAGTCACAGACTTCACGCGACGGGTATTGATATCACCTTCGTTAACGATAGTGGCGTTCAGATGACGCGCCATATCGATTGCACGCGTTGCGATCAGATCGAAGCTCCATGGCACCGCGCCCAGAACCGGCAACGGGCTGGATTCTTGCAGTTTAGCCGGATCAACTTTGATCACTTTCGCTTTGGAAGAGTCGTCGAAAATCTCGGACAGATCCGGGCGAGTACGGCCCTGCTCATCAACCGGTGCGTTCAGTTTGTTAACGATTACGCCGGTGATGTTGGTGTTTTTCGCGCCGCCGAAGCTGCTGCGAGTCAGTTCAATACGCTCGTTCAGCTGTTCCGGGGTATCGGTACCCTGAGACATTACGAAGACGATTTCTGCGTTCAGCGTTTTCGCGATTTCGTAGTTCAGAGACTGCGCGAACTGATGTTTACGGGTTGGGACCAGGCCTTCAACCAGTACAACTTCAGCGTCTTTAGTGTTCGCGTGGTAGTTCGCGATGATCTCTTCCATCAGCACATCTTTCTGATTGCTGGACAACAGAGATTCAACGTGGCTCATCTTCAGCGGCTCAGCGGCTGGCAGAGAAGAGTTAGCACGGACGATGCTGGTAGTCTGGTCTGGCGCATCGCCACCGGCACGCGGTTGAGAGATCGGCTTGAAGACGCTCAGACGAACGCCTTTGCGTTCCATTGCGCGGATCACGCCAAGGCTGACGCTGGTCAGACCGACGCTGGTTCCGGTAGGGATCAGCATAATAATACGGGACACGGTTTATCCTCTTTCGTTACCGTCGATGTAGACGGGTTACAAAACAGCACCGCCAGCTAGGCTGGCGGTGTGAAATCAGGCAGTCAGACGGCTCGCGTCTTGCGCGATAACCAGTTCTTCGTTGGTTGGGATAACCACCGCAGGACGGGTACCTTCTTTGTTGATGAAACCAGATTTGCCGAAACGTGCGGCCAGGTTACGTTCGTGGTCAACTTCAAAGCCCAGAACGCCCAGTTTGCCCAGAGACAGTTCACGAACCATCGCTGCGTTTTCACCAATACCACCGGTGAAGACAACTGCATCCAGACGACCATCCATCAGCGCAGTGTAAGAACCGATGTATTTCGCCAGACGGTGACAGTAAACGTCCATTGCACGTTTAGCGTCTTCTTTAGTCGCGTAGTTATCTTCAACATAACGGCAGTCGCTGGTGACTTCGGTCAGACCCAGCAGGCCGGACTCTTTGGTCAGCATTTTGTTGATCTGGTCAACGCTCATGCCCAGGGTGTCGTGCAGGTGGAAGATGATCGCCGGGTCGATGTCACCGGAACGCGTACCCATCACCAGACCTTCCAGCGGGGTCAGACCCATGGAGGTATCAACACATTTACCGTTACGGATAGCAGATACAGAACCGCCGTTGCCCAGGTGGCAAGTGATGATGTTCAACTCATCAACCGGTTTGTTCAGAATTTTTGCCGCTTCCTGAGTCACGAAGAAGTGGCTGGTACCGTGCGCGCCGTAACGACGAACACCGTGTTCTTTGTACAGGCTGTATGGCAGAGCATAGAGGTAAGACTCTTCCGGCATGGTCTGATGGAACGCGGTGTCGAACACAGCCACGTTTTTGTCTTTCAGATTCGGGAAGGATTTCAGCGCTTCTGCGATACCGATCAGGTGTGCAGGGTTATGCAGCGGTGCAAAAGAGGCTGCGTCTTTGATACCCTGAATAACAGAATCGTCGATAACCACAGAGCCGGTGTATTTCTCGCCGCCGTGAACAACACGGTGACCAATCGCAGTCAGCTGAGCAGACAGTTCTGGTTTTTGTGCCAGAATAGTATTAACGATAAAATTCAGCGCTTCACTGTGAGCGGCGCCTGCACCTAAAGCCGCTTCTTGTTTACCGCCGTCCATTTTCCACTTGATACGTGCTTCTGGGAGATGGAAACATTCGGCTAAACCAGAGAGGTATTCTTCACCGTTTACTGCATCGATGATGGCAAATTTCAGTGAGGAGCTACCGCAGTTCAGAACCAGTACTAACTTACTCGACATGGAAGTACCTATTTATGATACGTGGCTAAAAAAACGTCAGGAAGTCATAGAGCGTAGCGCATGATGACACCGACGTTTATGATTAACATCATGCGCCATAGTCTTTTTGGGCACGATGGAATAAATACCTTTGAGTCTATGTCATTTTGCGTATTTTTCAGCCAATGGCATACTATGTGTCAATTTGACGACTCAATGATTTTGGACTAAAGGCCTTACAGGCCGGCACAGGATACCTGAATGTGGGTATTAAAGACAAAATGTTTTGAACGATGTCCTTTGTAGTTGTTGTTTTGCACAAATTTTTTAATTTTTATATGT
This sequence comes from Citrobacter sp. RHBSTW-00017, assembly GCF_013797615.1. NCBI lineage: Bacteria > Pseudomonadati > Pseudomonadota > Gammaproteobacteria > Enterobacterales > Enterobacteriaceae > Citrobacter > Citrobacter sp. RHBSTW-00017. The sequence continues at coordinate 1,721,636 of NZ_CP056899.1, forward strand.
GAAGTTGAGGTAACCGCCATGTCGACACCGGATAATCGTTCCGTCAATTTTTTTAGCTTGTTTCGCCGGGGGCAGCACTATGCGAAGACGTGGCCAATGGAAAAGCGCCTCGCACCTGTGTTTGTAGAGAACCGCGTGATCCGCATGACGCGTTACGCGATCCGTTTTATGCCGCCTATCGCCGTCTTCACCTTATGCTGGCAAATTGCGTTAGGGGGGCAGTTGGGACCGGCCGTGGCGACTGCGCTGTTTGCGCTCAGCCTGCCGATGCAGGGCATGTGGTGGCTGGGTAAACGTTCTGTAACGCCGCTGCCGCCTTCAATACTCAACTGGTTCTACGAAGTTCGGGGTAAATTGCAAGAAGCCGGGCAGGCGCTCACTCCGGTAGAAGGAAAGCCTGATTATCAGGCGCTGGCTGACACGCTTAAGCGCGCCTTCAAACAACTGGATAAAACTTTCCTTGATGATTTGTAATTGACCCCTGATTACGCATATAAAAGAAGGCACAAGATGCCTTCTTTTTTTTCATCGCAGTAGTAGTGATACAGGAGTCCCAAATGGAAATGACCAACGCTCAACGTCTGATTTTGTCTAATCAGTACAAAATGATGACTATGCTCGATCCCACTAACGCCGAGCGTTATCGTCGTTTGCAGACGATTATTGAACGCGGTTACGGCTTGCAGATGCGCGAGCTGGATCGTGAGTTTGGTGAGCTGACGGAAGAAACCTGTCGTACGATTATCGATATTATGGAGATGTATCACGCATTACATGTGTCCTGGACTAATCTTAAGGACGCGCAGGCTATTGATGAGCGCCGCGTGACCTTCCTTGGCTTTGACGCCGCAACGGAAGCCCGTTACCTCGGGTACGTACGTTTTATGGTTAATGTGGAAGGTCGTTATACCCACTTTGATGCGGGTACGCATGGCTTCAACGCCCAGACCCCGATGTGGGAAAAATATCAGCGTATGCTGAATGTCTGGCACTCTTGCCCGCGCCAGTATCACCTGAGTGCGAATGAAATTAACCAAATCATTAATGCCTGAGGGGGCGAGCGTGCAGTGCAAAGGTTTTCTGTTTGATCTGGATGGAACGCTGGTCGATTCCTTACCCGCAGTAGAACGCGCGTGGTGCAACTGGGCCGATCGTTTTGGCCTCGATCACGCCGAGGTGCTCGGCTTTATTCATGGCAAGCAGGCCATTACCTCCCTGCGACACTTTATGGTGGGCAAATCTGAGGCTGAGATCGCCGCGGAATTCACCCGCCTGGAGCAGATCGAAGCGACGGAAACCGCGGGGATCACAGCGCTGCCGGGAGCGGTTGATTTACTCAACCACCTCAATAAAGCGGGTATTCCATGGGCGATTGTGACCTCCGGATCCATGCCGGTCGCACGAGCGCGTCATCGTGTCGCGGGGCTGCCTGCTCCTGAAGTGTTTGTCACCGCCGAGCGGGTAAAAAGAGGCAAACCCGAGCCAGACGCCTATCTGTTAGGCGCCCAGCTTCTGGGTCTTGCGCCTCAGGAATGCGCGGTCGTGGAAGATGCGCCCGCTGGGGTGCTTTCAGGACTGGCTGCAGGGTGTCATGTGATAGCGGTCAACGCGCCTGTGGACACGCCGCGTCTGGATGAGGTCGATTTTTCGCTGACCAGTCTGGAACATATTTCTGTGACCAAACAGCCTAACGGAAATGTGGTCGTGGTAAGAAATACCTGAACATGATTTAGCCCCAGATTGTTGGGGCTTTTTTATGGCAGAATCGATCCATCCCTCTCATTTAACAAGGATATGTTGTGAACGGTGAATTGACATGGGTTCTCTCATTGCTGGCGATTGCCGTCGTCTTGTTTGTTACTGGCAGAGTGCGTATGGACGCGGTCGCTTTGCTGGTCATCATTGCCTTTGTTCTGAGCGGAACATTGAGCATCACAGAAGCCTTTTCCGGATTCAGCGATCCTAACGTTATTTTGATAGCGGCATTATTCATTATCGGCGACGGCCTGGTGCGTACTGGGGTGGCGACGGTAATGGGTGCCTGGCTGGTGAAGGTGGCTGGCAGCAGTGAAGTCAAAATGCTGGTGTTGCTGATGATTACCGTTGCCGGACTCGGGGCGTTTATGAGTTCGACCGGCGTGGTCGCCATCTTTATCCCGGTGGTCTTAAGCGTTTCCATGCGCATGGAAATTTCCCCTTCACGCTTGATGATGCCGCTGAGCTTTGCCGGCCTGATAAGCGGCATGATGACGCTGGTGGCGACGCCGCCGAACCTGGTCGTCAACAGTGAACTGTTACGTGAAGGACTTAACGGGTTCAGCTTTTTTAGCGTTACCCCGCTGGGGCTGGTGGTTCTGGTTCTCGGCATAATTTATATGCTGCTGATGCGCTTTATGCTCAAGGGAGAAGATTCCAGACAGCCGGGAGACGGCTGGAAACGCCGGACCTTTCGCGATCTGATTAAAGAATATCGCCTGACCGGGCGCGCGCGTCGGCTGGCGATTCGTCCCGGTTCTCCTATGATTGGCCAGCGTCTGGATGATCTGAAGCTGCGTGAGCGCTACGGAGCAAACGTGATTGGCGTGGAACGCTGGCGTCGCTTTCGTCGCGTAATAGTCGACGTTAACGGGGTTTCTGAGTTTCGCGCCCGTGACGTATTGCTGATTGATATGTCCGCGGCCGATGTCGACCTGCGTGAATTTTGCAGTGAACAGTTTCTGGAACCGATGGTACTACGCGGCGAATACTTCTCGGAGCAGGCGCTTGATGTGGGGATGGCCGAGATCTCTCTGATCCCTGAATCGGAATTGATCGGCAAAACGGTACGGGAAATCGCTTTTCGTACCCGCTACGGGCTGAATGTCGTTGGGCTGAAGCGCGATGGCGCGGCTCTGGCTGGAGCGGTGGTGGATGAGCCATTGCTGATGGGCGATATCATATTAGTGGTGGGCAACTGGAAGCTCATCACACTGTTGGGACAAAAAGGGCGTGATTTTGTCGTGCTGAATATGCCCGAGGAAGTCAGTGAAGCTTCTCCGGCGCACAGCCAGGCACCGCATGCGATTTTCTGTCTGGTGCTGATGGTTGCTCTGATGCTCACTGATGAAATCCCCAATACGGTGGCTGCGATCATCGCCTGTCTACTGATGGGGAAATTTCGCTGTATTGATGCCGAAAGTGCCTATAAAGCGATTCACTGGCCAAGCATTATTTTGATTGTCGGGATGATGCCCTTCGCGCTGGCTTTACAAAAAACCGGCGGTGTCGACTTGGTGGTGAAAGGGCTGATGGATGTCGGCGGCGGGTATGGCCCGTATGTGATGTTGGGCTGCCTGTTCGTGCTGTGTGCGACTATCGGGTTATTTATCTCCAACACCGCGACGGCGGTGCTGATGGCGCCAATCGCGCTTGCGGCTGCAAAGTCGATGGGCGTTTCACCGTATCCTTTTGCGATGGGGATTGCGATGGCGGCATCCGCAGCCTTTATGACTCCTGTCTCTTCCCCGGTAAACACTCTGGTGCTCGGACCTGGCAACTACAGCTTTAGCGATTTCGTGAAGATTGGCGTACCGTTTACCATCATTGTGATGGCGGTGTGCGTGGTGATGATCCCGATGCTGTTTCCGTTTTGATGTTGTTGGCGGATGGCGACGGGGATATCTTCGCCGCCACCGGGTCATGCTTTTATAGCGGAGAATCCTGGCTGATTTCATCTAATGAGAGGTGAAAACTCGGGACAAACACGTCCATAAAGTAGTCCATCTCTTCGCTGCGTCGCGACTCCAGCGTTTTTTCCAGACGCGTCTTGGCAAGCAGAAATTCGTTATTACCGGCAGAGAGTTCCTCCAGACACTTCAGATACGCGCACAGGGCATCGGCCTGTTTAACAATCGATCTCTCTTCTTCACTTAAGGCATGTTCATCAATGAGCGGCGCAAAAATATCGCGCAGTTCATCAGGTACCATATCGACCAGCTTTTGCTGAGCAATTTTCTCTATCGCTTTATATTCCTGCGCAATCTGCGAGTTGAAATATTTCACCGGGGTAGGGAGATCACCGGTCAGCACTTCTGACGCATCGTGATACATCGCCAACAGAGCAATACGCTCAGCATTAACCTGACCACCAAATTTACGGTTTTTGATCGCGGCCAGCGCATGGGCAACCATGGCAACCTGCAGACTGTGTTCAGACACGTTTTCGGTGCGCACGTTGCGCATCAGCGGCCAGCGATTAATGAGCTTCAGACGGGAGAGGTGGGCAAAAAAATGGCTCTGCTTCATAACGACCCTTATATGATGGCAACCTAAGAGTCATTTTGCGCAGAGAAGGCTGTCAGATGCAAATACTCGTCATCCATCCGACAGCCTTTGTTTAATTACAGCTGGTGATACCCTGACAGGAAACGCTCAAATTTACTCAGCGACATTTCAATATCGTCAATACGCGGCAGCGTGACGATGCGGAAATGATCCGGCCACGGCCAGTTGAACGCTGTTCCCTGAACCAGCAGTACTTTTTCCTGCAGCAGGAAGTCGAGCACCATCTTCTGGTCGTCATGAATGTTGAAGCGTTTAGCATCAATTTTCGGGAACATATACAGCGCGCCGCGCGGTTTTACGCAGGAGACACCAGGAATGTCATTGAGCAGTTCCCATGCGCGGTTGCGTTGTTCATACAGACGCCCACCAGGCATGATAAATTCGCTGATGCTCTGGTATCCGCCCAGCGCGGTCTGAATGGCATGTTGCGCCGGAACGTTGGCACACAGGCGCATAGAGGCCAGCATCTCAAGACCTTCAATATACCCTTTAGCATGTTTCTTCGGCCCGTTCAGCACCATCCAGCCCTGACGGAAACCGGCAACGCGATAGGTTTTTGACAGGCCATTGAAGGTGATGGTCAGCAGGTCCGGCGCCATTGCAGCGATGGAGTGGTGCTCAGCGTCGTCGTAGAGAATTTTGTCGTAAATCTCATCCGCAAAGATGATGAGGTTGTTCTGGCGAGCAATCTCAACAATCTCCATCAGCAGCTCTTTAGAGTATACAGCGCCGGTTGGGTTGTTTGGGTTGATGATGACGATCCCACGCGTACGCGGCGTGATTTTGGCGCGGATATCATCCAGGTCCGGGAACCAGTCTGATGATTCGTCACACAGGTAGTGCACGGCATTACCGCCGGAGAGCGATACCGCCGCCGTCCACAGCGGATAATCAGGAGCAGGAACCAGCATTTCGTCCCCACTGTTCAGCAATGCCTGCATAGCCTGCACAATTAATTCAGAAACGCCGTTGCCGATATAAATATCTTCCACGGTTACGTCGCGCATACCACGGGCCTGGTAATGCTGCATAATCGCTTTACGGGCGGAATAAAGGCCTTTGGAGTCGCAATATCCTTGCGCTGTTGGCAAATTGCGGATCACATCCACCAGTATTTCATCTGGCGCTTCAAACCCGAATGGCGCCGGGTTGCCGATGTTCAGTTTCAGAACCTTATTGCCTTCTTCTTCCAGGCGCTTTGCTTCCTTCAGAACCGGGCCGCGAATGTCATAACAGACGTTTTCTAATTTGCTGGATTTTTCAATGGGGGACATGAACGTTGACCTTTTTAGCTGTGAATGCCACTCCCTGCCATGGAAGTCAGCCCAGCACAATGTACTCCCACGGCGGTGAGTTTTGAAGGGTCTTTAGTAGAAGATTTTGAAAAGCTATGAAGTGATAATTAACTGTTAACAACTAAATAATGTAAATATTATGAGATAATAATCTATCTGGATGTGTTTTGTTGGTAGTATATTTTGTTTTATTGGTTTGGTTGTGGTGAATTGTTTGGTCAAAAAAAGTTAAGCCTGTAAAGCGAAATGTCACGGGTGTCTAAGCTGGATGAGGTAATTCGAAAATACTGAGGTTTTAACTGCGGGACCTGTTATCGGCCTGATCCGTACGTGATACGGTGTGAATTCATTGTTAAGCAGAATTAATGAATTGAAGAATTCTTAATTAATTATTATTTAATATTTAAACGACATTAAATTGAATGGGCCAATAATAGCAAAACCGCTGCTCTGACATAACACCTGGTAGCCTGGAATTATTCACGATAACACTTATAAATATAGTGGTTTTAGGTTAAGATAAGTCTCATGAAATGGTAAGTAGTCTGAATTTTAAGATAATTCAAATGTTTGTTGGTTGTTCCTAACACACTGAAAAGTTAGTTTTTAATGTGTAAATTATTGTTCGTTAACTTTTTTTTAAATTTACAAAATTTACATGTTTTCCCTAAGTCAGAATCATCCAGCAGCTAAAAATTCGGCTCTTTCTCGTTGCTATATTCCGATGAATGTCACGGGAATTAAAATAGCCAGGAAAGAGAATTGTTTCGTTTGTTAAACCAAATACATCCTTATTTTCACTTGGTTACACTAAGCGAAACTGCGAGGGAGGCACATTACAAATGGAGTTGTTTGATTCCAAATGCACAGCATTAACCCGGTATGACCCGCGAGTAAGTGAAAAACTATGATAAATGCAAATCGTCCGATAATTAACCTCGACCTCGATCTGCTGAGAACCTTCGTTGCTGTTGCCGACCTGAATACCTTTGCGGCTGCGGCAGCTGCGGTATGTCGAACTCAGTCTGCGGTGAGTCAGCAAATGCAGCGTCTTGAGCAACTCGTGGGGAAAGAGTTGTTCGCGCGCCATGGACGCAACAAACTACTGACCGAACATGGTATACAACTGTTGGGTTACGCCAGAAAAATACTGCGCTTTAATGATGAGGCATGCTCATCATTAATGTTTAATAATCTTCAGGGAGTGTTAACTATCGGTGCTTCTGATGAATCAGCCGATACCATACTGCCTTTCCTGCTCAACCGAATAAGTTCGGTTTATCCGAAGCTTGCGCTGGATGTGAGGGTCAAGCGTAACGCCTACATGGTGGATATGCTGAAGTCGCAAGAAGTGGACTTGGTTGTGACTACCAACCGTCCTGGCGATTTTGAATGTCTGAATCTGCGTACCTCGCCAACGCATTGGTACTGTGCTGCCGAATATATTCTGCAAAAAGGTGAGCCGGTACCGTTGGTTCTGCTGGACGATCCGAGCCCGTTTCGCGATATCGTGCTGGCGACATTAAATGCTGCTCAGATCCCGTGGCGCCTGGCTTATGTTGCTTCAACCTTACCTGCGGTTCGCGCGGCGGTAAAAGCAGGGCTCGGCGTCACTGCGCGGCCTGTTGAAATGATGAGTCCAGATTTACGCGTACTGGGCGCCGCCGACGGATTACCGCCATTGCCTGATACTGAGTATCTGTTGTGCTGCGATCCGTCCACGCAAAATGAGTTGGCAGAAGTTATCTTTAAGTCGATGCAAACGTATCAAAATCCTTGGCAATACAATCAGTTTACCCCTGAAGGGGGAGATGACTCGCTGATTGTTGAAGGCGACTTTGAGTAATCCGTCACATAAAATCGTTTTAAAATGTTAGTGTAAAAAAGAGCCTCTGGTGATGAAAAAACATCCAGCGGCTCTTTTTTTAGGTAAATATTGCCGCTTTATGTCATTTGCTATACTAAAACTTAACAAAATCAGAAGGTAAAAAAACGGCCTGACACCTGGCTGAAAAATAAGCAGCAGCGTTACTAATTGTTTCCATGTTAAAAAACTAGAGAAATTGTTGCTGTTTTTTATGGTGAATTAACAAAAGCGTGTCACAGATCAAGAAAATACTCCCATTTAGGGGGAGGCATCTGGGTGAATTCCTGTCAAAATAGGTGAGTATTATCTTTTTTACTTCACTACGGACACGATTCAACAACATTAAAAATGACCGATGATGCGATCGAAATTGGTCTAAATAGCACTTTATGTTAATGAAGTTGGAGCGGTGTAAAATAATGTGAGGAAACTTTTGTTAAAGTTGACAAAAGGTTATAGAAAGGAGTAAAAAACCCCATCAATTAGCTGTATAAAATGGTTTTTCACAGTGATTGTAAGGTTTTTTTTATTCCTCCCCATGAATCGATGTGGCGTTCATCTGCCGAAAAGAGCAGAGAATTTGGCGCTACTTTTGATGAGTAAGCAATGAGTATGTCAACATCCACTGAAATCATCGCTCATCACTGGGCATTCGCTATCTTTCTTATTGTTGCCATTGGCCTGTGCTGCCTGATGCTCGTCGGCGGCTGGTTTTTAGGTGGTCGCGCGCGCGCGAGATCTAAAAACGTGCCGTTTGAATCAGGTATCGACTCGGTCGGCACAGCCCGCTTGCGCCTGTCTGCCAAGTTTTATCTGGTAGCCATGTTCTTCGTTATCTTCGACGTTGAAGCGCTGTATCTGTTCGCATGGTCAACTTCTATCCGTGAAAGCGGCTGGATTGGCTTTGTGGAAGCTGCAATTTTTATTTTTGTGTTACTGGCAGGTCTGGTTTATCTGGCGCGTATTGGCGCGCTGGACTGGACGCCCGCGCGTTCACGCCGCGAGCGTATGAACCCGGAAACGAACAGTATCGCTAATCGTCAACGCTAACCGCGAGGCATTAAGATGGATTATACGCTCACCCGCATAGATCCTAACGGTGAGAACGACCGTTACCCCCTGCAAAAACAGGAGATCGTAACCGACCCCCTGGAGCAAGAAGTTAACAAAAACGTGTTCATGGGCAAGCTGCATGACATGGTTAACTGGGGCCGTAAAAACTCAATTTGGCCCTATAACTTTGGCCTTTCCTGCTGCTACGTTGAGATGGTGACCTCGTTTACCGCCGTGCACGATGTGGCCCGTTTTGGTGCGGAAGTACTGCGTGCATCGCCGCGTCAGGCTGACCTGATGGTCGTAGCCGGAACCTGCTTTACCAAAATGGCGCCGGTTATTCAGCGTCTCTACGATCAGATGCTGGAACCGAAATGGGTTATTTCCATGGGCGCATGCGCCAACTCCGGCGGTATGTACGACATCTATTCTGTGGTGCAGGGCGTTGATAAATTTATTCCGGTCGATGTGTACATCCCGGGATGCCCGCCGCGTCCGGAAGCGTATATGCAGGCTCTGATGCTGCTGCAAGATTCCATTGGCAAAGAACGCCGTCCGCTCTCCTGGGTGGTTGGCGATCAGGGCGTTTATCGCGCCAATATGCAGTCAGAACGCGAGCGTAAACGCGGCGAACGTATTGCTGTAACGAATCTTCGTACACCAGACGAGATTTAATTTGCGCCTGTCGGCAGCAGCACTTCCTTCGCTTATCACTACATAAATAGCGCGAAGCACTGCCGACCACCACGGACCATTTGCAATGGTGAACAATATGACCGACTTAACCGCGCAAGACGCTGTATGGCAAACACGGGATCACCTTGATGACCCGGTCATTGGCGAACTGCGCAACCGTTTTGGGCCGGATGCCTTTACCGTTCAGGCGACTCGCACCGGGGTACCTGTTGTTTGGGTCAAGCGTGAACAATTACTGGAAGTTGGCGATTTCTTAAAGAGACTGCCGAAACCTTACGTCATGCTGTTTGACTTACACGGCATGGACGAACGTCTGCGTACGCACCGCGAAGGGTTACCTGCCGCGGATTTTTCCGTTTTCTATCACCTGATCTCCATTGAACGCAATCGCGATATCATGCTCAAGGTGGCATTGTCTGAAAACGACCTGCGCGTACCGACGTTCACCAAACTGTTCCCGAACGCCAACTGGTATGAGCGTGAAACCTGGGAAATGTTTGGCATCGACATCGAAGGTCACCCGCACCTGACGCGTCTGCTGATGCCGCATACCTGGGAAGGTCATCCGCTGCGTAAAGACTACCCGGCGCGTGCGACCGAATTCGATCCGTTTGAGCTGACCAAAGCCAAACAGGATCTGGAAATGGAATCACTGACCTTCAAACCAGAAGAATGGGGCATGAAGCGTAGTTCCGAAAACGAGGACTTCATGTTCCTCAACCTCGGTCCTAACCACCCGTCTTCTCACGGTGCGTTCCGTATTGTGCTGCAGCTTGATGGCGAAGAAATCGTCGACTGCGTGCCTGACATCGGCTACCACCACCGTGGCGCTGAAAAGATGGGTGAACGTCAGTCCTGGCACAGCTACATTCCGTACACCGACCGTATCGAGTACCTCGGCGGCTGCGTTAACGAAATGCCTTACGTACTGGCCGTTGAGAAACTGGCTGGCATCACCACGCCGGATCGCGTCAACGTGATTCGCGTTATGTTGTCTGAACTGTTCCGTATCAACAGCCACCTGCTGTACATCTCCACGTTCATCCAGGACGTCGGCGCGATGACCCCGGTCTTCTTCGCCTTTACCGACCGTCAGAAAATCTATGACGTAGTGGAAGCGATCACCGGTTTCCGTATGCACCCGGCCTGGTTCCGTATCGGCGGTGTGGCACACGATCTGCCGCGCGGATGGGACAAACTGCTGCGTGACTTCCTCGACTGGATGCCAAAGCGTCTGGATTCCTACGAGAAAGCCGCACTGCGTAACACCATCCTGAAAGGCCGTTCGCAAGGCGTTGCCGCTTACGGTAAGAAAGAAGCGCTGGACTGGGGTTGTACCGGTGCTGCGCTGCGTGCGACCGGTATTGATTTTGACGTGCGTAAAGCGCGTCCATACTCTGGCTACGAAAACTTTGACTTTGAAGTCCCGGTTGGCGGCGGCGTGTCCGACTGCTATACCCGCGTGATGCTGAAAGTTGAAGAGCTGCGCCAGAGTCTGCGCATCCTTGAGCAGTGCCTCAACAACATGCCGGAAGGCCCGTTTAAAGCGGATCACCCGCTGACTACGCCGCCGCCGAAAGAGCGCACGTTGCAACATATCGAAACCCTGATCACCCACTTCCTGCAGGTTTCGTGGGGACCGGTTATGCCGGCAAACGAGTCCTTCCAGATGGTGGAAGCGACCAAGGGTATTAACAGTTACTACCTGACCAGCGATGGCAGCACCATGAGTTACCGTACCCGTATCCGTACCCCGAGCTATGCGCACCTGCAGCAGATCCCGGTAGCGGTACGTGGCAGCCTGGTGTCCGACCTTATCGTCCACCTGGGTAGTATCGATTTTGTTATGTCAGATGTGGACCGCTAATTATGCACGAGAATCAACAACCACAAACCGAGGCTTTTGAGCTGAGTGCGGCTGAGCGTGAAGCGATTGAGCACGAGAAGCAGCACTACGAAGACCCGCGTGCGGCGTCCATTGAAGCGCTGAAAATCGTTCAGAAACAGCGTGGCTGGGTGCCGGATGGGGCGATCTATGCGATCGCTGATGTGCTGGGGATCCCGGCAAGCGACGTAGAAGGTGTTGCCACGTTCTATAGCCAGATCTTCCGCCAGCCGGTAGGTCGCCACGTGATCCGCTATTGCGACAGCGTGGTGTGCCATATCAACGGCTATCAGGGGATCCAGGCTGCGCTTGAGAAAAAACTCAACATCAAGCCGGGGCAGACGACCTTTGACGGTCGTTTTACGCTGCTCCCGACCTGTTGCCTGGGGAACTGCGATAAAGGGCCGAACATGATGATCGATGAGGATACTCATGCTCACCTGACCCCGGAAGGCATTCCCGAACTGCTGGAGCGGTATAAATGAAAGACATTATCCGTACTCCCGAAACGCATCCGCTGACCTGGCGTCTGCGTGATGACAAACAGCCGGTCTGGCTGGACGAATACCGTAGCAAGAACGGCTACGAAGGTGCACGTAAGGCCCTGACCGGGCTGTCACCGGACGAAATCGTTAATCAGGTAAAAGACGCTGGCCTGAAAGGGCGCGGCGGTGCGGGCTTTTCCACCGGTCTGAAGTGGAGCCTGATGCCGAAAGACGAATCCATGAACATCCGTTACCTGCTGTGTAACGCCGATGAAATGGAGCCGGGTACCTATAAAGACCGTCTGCTGATGGAACAACTGCCGCACCTGCTGGTGGAAGGCATGCTGATCTCCGCGTTTGCGCTGAAAGCGTACCGTGGTTACATCTTCCTGCGTGGTGAATATATCGAAGCGGCTGTGCATCTGCGTCGCGCTATTGCCGAAGCAACCGAAGCCGGCTTGCTTGGCAAAAACATCATGGGCACCGGTTTCGACTTCGAACTGTTTGTCCACACCGGGGCAGGGCGCTATATCTGCGGTGAAGAGACGGCGCTGATTAACTCCCTTGAAGGTCGTCGTGCTAACCCACGTTCCAAGCCGCCGTTCCCGGCAAGCTCTGGCGCTTGGGGTAAGCCGACCTGCGTTAACAACGTCGAAACCCTGTGTAACGTACCGGCTATCCTCGCGAACGGCGTGGAGTGGTACCAGAACATTTCGCAGAGCAAAGACGCGGGCACCAAGCTGATGGGCTTCTCCGGTCGCGTGAAGAACCCTGGCCTGTGGGAACTGCCTTTCGGTACTACCGCGCGCGAGATCCTCGAAGATTACGCGGGCGGCATGCGTGATGGCCTGAAATTCAAAGCCTGGCAGCCGGGCGGCGCGGGTACTGACTTCCTGACTGAAGCGCACCTCGATCTGCCGATGGAATTCGAAAGCATTGGTAAAGCCGGTAGCCGTTTGGGCACCGCGCTGGCAATGGCCGTCGATCACGAGATTGGCATGGTTCCTCTGGTGCGTAACCTGGAAGAGTTCTTTGCCCGCGAGTCCTGCGGCTGGTGTACGCCGTGCCGTGACGGTCTGCCGTGGAGTGTGAAAATTCTGCGCGCGCTGGAGCGTGGCGAAGGCCAGCCTGGGGATATCGAGACGCTTGAGCAACTGTGTCGTTTCCTCGGCCCGGGTAAAACCTTCTGTGCACACGCACCGGGTGCGGTGGAGCCGCTGCAGAGCGCCATTAAATATTTCCGCGAAGAATTCGAAGCTGGCATCAAGCAGTCCTTCAGCAATACCCATCAGATTGGTGGTATTCAGCCGAACCTGCTGAAAGAGCGCTGGTAATAGCAGGGTAACCCTGAATCGCGATCAGAAATTCGATTAACGCTCGGTTTTAGACCGAGCCAACTGGAAGCATGCTGACTATGGCTACGATTCATGTAGACGGCAAAGAATATGAGGTCAACGGAGCGGACAACCTGCTGGAAGCTTGTCTGTCTCTCGGCCTTGATATTCCGTACTTTTGCTGGCACCCGGCGCTGGGAAGCGTCGGTGCTTGCCGCCAGTGTGCGGTGAAGCAATATCAAAACGCGGAAGACACGCGTGGTCGCCTGGTGATGTCTTGTATGACACCGGCCACCGAAGGCACCTTTATTTCAATTGATGACGAAGAAGCGAAGCAGTTCCGCGAAAGCGTAGTGGAGTGGTTGATGACTAACCACCCGCACGACTGTCCGGTCTGTGAAGAGGGCGGTAACTGCCACCTTCAGGATATGACCGTCATGACCGGTCATAGCTTCCGTCGCTACCGCTTCACGAAGCGTACTCACCGCAACCAGGACCTGGGGCCGTTCATCTCTCACGAAATGAACCGCTGCATCGCCTGCTATCGCTGCGTACGTTACTACAAAGATTACGCCGATGGTGCGGATCTGGGCGTCTATGGCGCACATGACAACGTCTACTTTGGTCGTCCGGAAGACGGTACGCTCGAAAGCGAATTCTCCGGTAACCTGGTGGAAATTTGCCCGACCGGCGTCTTCACCGATAAAACGCACTCCGAGCGTTATAACCGTAAATGGGACATGCAGTTTGCGCCGAGCATCTGCCAGCAGTGTTCTATCGGTTGTAACATCAGCCCGGGCGAGCGCTACGGTGAACTGCGTCGTATCGAAAACCGCTACAACGGTACCGTTAACCACTACTTCCTCTGCGACCGTGGTCGTTTTGGCTATGGTTACGTGAACCTGAAAGACCGTCCGCGTCAGCCGGTACAGCGTCGTGGCGATGACCTGATCACGCTGAACGCCGAACAGGCGATGCAGGGCGCGGCAGATATTCTGCGTCAGTCGAAGAAAGTGATTGGTATCGGCTCCCCGCGTGCCAGCGTTGAAAGTAACTTCGCGCTGCGTGAACTGGTCGGTGCGGATAACTTCTATACCGGTATTGCCCAGGGCGAGCAGGAACGTCTGCAACTGGCTCTGAGCGTGTTGCGTGACGGCGGTATTCATACCCCGGCACTGCGCGAAATCGAGTCATACGATGCGGTTCTGGTCCTGGGCGAAGATGTCACCCAAACCGGCGCGCGCGTTGCGCTGGCAGTGCGTCAGGCGGTGAAAGGTAAAGCGCGTGAAATGGCGGCGGCGCAGAAAGTGGCCGACTGGCAGATTGCGGCAATCCTCAACATTGGCCAGCGCGCCAAGCATCCGCTGTTCGTTACCAACGTCGATAACACCCGTCTGGATGATATCGCGGCATGGACCTACCGTGCGCCGGTTGAAGATCAGGCGCGTTTAGGTTTCGCGATCGCCCATGCGCTGGATAACAACGCACCGGCGGTTGACGGTATCGACCGTGACCTGCAGAACAAAATTGACGTCATCGTTCAGGCTCTGGCCGGGGCGAAGAAACCACTGATTATTTCCGGTACCAACGCCGGTAGCGCCGACGTGATTCAGGCTGCTGCCAACGTGGCGAAGGCGCTGAAAGGCCGTGGCGCAGACGTCGGGATCACCATGATTGCTCGCTCTGTCAACAGTATGGGGCTGGGTATGATTGGCGGTGGTTCCCTCGACGACGCGCTGACCGAACTGGAAACAGGTCGTGCTGACGCCGTTGTGGTGTTGGAAAATGACCTGCATCGCCATGCTTCAGCAACGCGTGTGAACGCCGCGCTGGCGAAAGCGCCGCTGGTACTGGTCGTTGACCATCAGCGCACGGCTATTATGGAAAACGCCCATCTGGTGCTTTCCGCCGCTAGCTTCGCTGAAAGCGATGGTACGGTAATTAACAACGAAGGGCGCGCCCAGCGTTTCTTCCAGGTCTATGACCCATCCTACTACGACAGCAACACCGTAATGCTGGAAAGCTGGCGCTGGCTGCACTCGCTGCACAGTACCGTGCAGAGTCGTGAAGTGGACTGGACGCAGCTCGACCATGTTATCGACGCGGTCATTGAGAAGTTACCGCAGTTGGCGGGTATTAAAGATGCCGCGCCGGATGCAAGCTTCCGTATCCGTGGACAGAAACTGGCACGTGAACCGCACCGCTACAGTGGCCGTACCGCAATGCGCGCCAACATCAGCGTCCACGAACCGCGTCAGCCGCAGGACAAAGACACCATGTTCGCTTTCTCCATGGAAGGGAACAACCAGCCGTCTGCGCCGCGTTCACAAATTCCGTTTGCCTGGGCTCCGGGCTGGAACTCCCCACAGGCGTGGAACAAGTTCCAGGATGAAGTGGGCGGTAAACTGCGTCATGGCGATCCGGGCGTGCGTCTGATCGAAGCTTCTGAAGATGGTCTGGATTACTTCACAACCGTTCCGGCGAGCTTCCAGGCTCAGGATGGTCAGTGGCGTGTCGCGCCTTACTATCATCTGTTTGGTAGTGACGAAATGTCCCAGCGTGCGCCTGTCTTCCAGACCCGTATGCCGCAGCCGTACATCAAACTCAACCCGGCTGATGCCGCGAAGTTGGGTGTTAATGCCGGTACGCGCGTATCTTTTAGCTACGATGGCAACACGGTTACGCTGCCGGTTGAAATCGCTGAAGGATTAACGGCAGGGCAGGTTGGTTTGCCAATGGGTATGCCTGGCATCGCGCCGGTTCTGGCTGGTGCACGTCTTGAGGATCTGCAGGAGGCACAACAATGAGTTGGATTACACCCGATCTGATTGAGATCCTGCTGAGCGTTCTCAAAGCGGTCGTGATTCTGCTGGTGGTGGTCACCTGCGGGGCATTCATGAGCTTTGGCGAACGTCGTCTGCTCGGTCTGTTCCAGAACCGTTACGGACCGAACCGTGTTGGCTGGGGCGGTTCGCTCCAGCTGGTTGCGGACATGATCAAGATGTTCTTTAAAGAAGACTGGATCCCGAAATTCTCGGATCGCGTCATCTTTACCCTGGCACCGATGATCGCCTTCACCTCGCTGCTGCTGGCTTTCGCCATCGTGCCGGTGAGCCCGAATTGGGTGGTTGCTGACCTGAACATCGGGATCCTGTTCTTCCTGATGATGGCAGGCCTCGCGGTATACGCGGTGCTGTTCGCAGGGTGGTCCAGTAACAACAAATACTCGCTGCTCGGTGCGATGCGTGCGTCTGCGCAGACGCTGAGCTACGAAGTATTCCTCGGACTTTCCCTGATGGGCGTGGTGGCGCAGGCCGGTTCATTTAACATGACCGACATCGTCAACAACCAGGCTGATATCTGGAACGTTATTCCGCAGTTCTTTGGTTTTGTCACCTTTGCCATCGCGGGCGTGGCGGTGTGTCACCGTCACCCGTTTGACCAGCCAGAAGCCGAGCAGGAACTGGCCGACGGTTACCACATTGAATACTCCGGTATGAAATTCGGTCTGTTCTTCGTGGGTGAGTACATCGGCATCGTCACCATTTCTGCACTGATGGTTACCCTGTTCTTCGGTGGCTGGCATGGTCCGTTCTTACCGCCATTCGTCTGGTTCGCGCTGAAAACCGCGTTCTTCATGATGATGTTCATTTTGATTCGTGCGTCGTTACCGCGTCCTCGTTATGACCAGGTAATGTCCTTCGGCTGGAAAGTCTGTCTGCCGCTGACGCTCGTCAACTTGCTGGTAACGGCGGCTGTCATTCTCTGGCAGGCGCAATAAGGGACACAAAGACCATGACCTTAAAAGAATTGTTAGTAGGTTTCGGCACCCAGGTACGCAGTATCTGGATGATCGGCCTGCATGCGTTCGCGAAACGCGAAACGCAGATGTACCCGGAAGAGCCGGTCTATCTACCGCCCCGTTTTCGTGGTCGTATCGTTCTGACCCGTGACCCGGACGGCGAAGAGCGCTGCGTTGCCTGTAACCTGTGTGCGGTAGCGTGTCCGGTAGGCTGTATCTCTTTGCAAAAAGCAGAGACCAAAGACGGCCGCTGGTATCCGGAGTTTTTCCGCATTAACTTCTCACGCTGCATTTTCTGCGGCCTGTGCGAAGAAGCCTGTCCGACAACGGCTATTCAGCTGACTCCAGATTTCGAGCTGGGTGAGTACAAGCGCCAGGACCTGGTTTACGAGAAAGAGGATCTGCTGATCTCCGGTCCGGGTAAATACCCGGAATATAACTTCTACCGGATGGCAGGTATGGCAATCGACGGCAAAGATAAGGGCGAAGCAGAGAACGAAGCCAAGCCTATCGACGTCAAGAGCCTGTTACCGTAAGGAGAGGGGCAATGGAGTTCGCTTTTTATATCTGTGGCCTGATAGCCATTCTCGCAACCTTGCGGGTGATCACCCACACCAATCCGGTACACGCACTGCTGTACCTGATTATTTCGCTGCTGGCGATTTCCGGGGTGTTCTTCTCGTTAGGTGCTTACTTCGCGGGGGCGCTGGAAATAATCGTCTACGCGGGCGCCATCATGGTGTTGTTCGTGTTCGTGGTTATGATGCTCAACCTCGGTGGTTCTGAAATTGAACAGGAACGCCAGTGGCTGAAACCGCAGGTGTGGATTGGACCGGCGATTCTGTCGGCCATCATGCTGGCGGTTATTGTTTATGCCATTCTGGGTGTTAACGATCAGGGCATCGACGGGACGCCAATTAGCGCTAAAGCTGTCGGTATTTCCCTGTTCGGACCGTATGTACTGGCGGTCGAGCTGGCTTCGATGCTGCTGCTGGCAGGTCTGGTTGTAGCCTTCCACGTAGGGCGCGAAGAGCGTTCTGGTGAAGTGCTGAGCAATCGCACCGATGACCGCGCGAAAAGAAAAACGGAGGAGCACGCATGATCCCCTTACAACATGGACTGATCCTCGCGGCTGTCTTATTCGTACTGGGCTTAACCGGTCTGGTTATCCGCCGCAATCTGCTGTTTATGCTGATCGGGCTGGAAATCATGATTAACGCCTCCGCGCTGGCCTTCGTGGTCGCCGGAAGCTACTGGGGCCAGACCGATGGTCAGGTGATGTATATTCTCGCCATCAGCCTTGCGGCTGCGGAAGCGAGCATTGGACTTGCGCTGTTGCTGCAACTTCATCGCCGTCGCCAGAACCTGAACATCGATTCAGTAAGTGAGATGCGTGGATGAACATGCTTGCCTTAACCATTATTCTGCCATTTATTGGCTTTGTATTACTGGCGTTCTCTCGCGGTCGTTGGTCAGAAAATCTGTCCGCGACCGTGGGCGTCGGGTCGATTGGCCTGGCGGCGCTGGTGACCGCGTTTGTTGGCGTTGACTTCTTTGCTAATGGTCAACAGGCCTACAGCCAGCCGCTGTGGACGTGGATGTCTGTCGGTGACTTCAATATCGGTTTTAACCTGGTGCTGGACGGCCTGTCGCTGACCATGCTCAGTGTGGTGACCGGTGTGGGTTTCCTGATCCACATGTTCGCCTCCTGGTATATGCGCGGTGAAGAGGGATACTCCCGTTTCTTCGCCTACACCAACCTGTTTATCGCCAGCATGGTGGTTCTGGTACTGGCGGATAACCTGCTGCTGATGTACCTCGGCTGGGAAGGCGTGGGCCTGTGCTCCTATCTGCTGATCGGTTTCTATTACACCGATCCGAAGAATGGCGCTGCGGCAATGAAAGCCTTCGTCGTGACCCGTGTGGGTGACGTGTTCCTCGCCTTCGCATTGTTTATCCTCTACAACGAGCTGGGCACGCTGAACTTCCGCGAAATGGTGGAACTGGCACCTGCTCACTTTGCAGATGGTAACAACATGCTGATGTGGGCAACCCTGATGCTGCTGGGCGGTGCGGTGGGTAAATCCGCGCAGCTGCCGTTGCAGACATGGCTTGCTGACGCGATGGCAGGTCCGACGCCTGTCTCCGCGCTGATCCACGCCGCGACGATGGTTACCGCCGGTGTCTACCTGATTGCACGTACTCACGGCTTGTTCCTGATGACGCCGGAAATCCTGCATCTGGTGGGGATTATCGGGGCTATCACTCTGGTACTGGCTGGTTTCGCCGCGCTGGTACAGACCGACATTAAACGCGTTCTCGCGTACTCCACCATGAGCCAGATTGGTTATATGTTCCTGGCTCTCGGGGTTCAGGCGTGGGACGCGGCGATTTTCCACCTGATGACGCACGCCTTCTTTAAAGCGCTGCTGTTCCTGGCATCTGGCTCGGTTATCCTGGCCTGTCACCACGAACAGAACATCTTCAAGATGGGCGGTCTGCGTAAGTCTATTCCGCTGGTGTATCTCTGCTTCCTGATCGGTGGCGCGGCGCTGTCGGCTCTGCCGCTGATTACCGCAGGCTTCTTCAGTAAGGATGAGATTCTGGCCGGTGCGATGGCGAACGGTCATATTAATCTGATGGTTGCAGGTCTGGTCGGTGCGTTCATGACCTCTCTGTACACCTTCCGTATGATTTTCATCGTGTTCCACGGTAAAGAGCAAATTCACGCTCACGCAGGGAAGGGGATTACACATCATCTGCCGCTGATTGTGCTGATGATCCTGTCCACCTTCGTTGGCGCACTGATTGTGCCACCGCTGCAGGGGGTACTGCCTGCGACGACCGAGCTTGAGCATGGTCGCGTGATGACCCTGGAAATTACCTCCGGTATCGTCGCGATTGCAGGCATTCTGATCGCTGCATGGCTGTGGCTGGGTAAACGTACTCTGGTGACGTCGATTGCCAACAGTGCGCCAGGCCGTCTGCTGGGTACCTGGTGGTATAACGCCTGGGGCTTCGACTGGCTGTACGACAAAGTGTTCGTCAAGCCGTTCCTGGGCGTTGCATGGCTGCTGAAACGCGATCCGCTGAACGCAATGATGAACATTCCGGCGATCCTTTCCCGCTTTGCAGGTAAAGGCCTGTTGTTAAGCGAGAACGGCTATCTGCGTTGGTATGTAGCATCAATGAGCATCGGTGCCGTCGTTGTGCTGGCTCTGTTGATGGTACTGCGTTGATCGTAAAGTGAATTTTATCCAAATTCGTTGAAAATCAGGCCTCTATTAGGGGCCTTAAAAAGGAATAAAAATCGCCATGTTACTACCCTGGCTAATATTGATTCCCTTTATCGGTGGCTTCCTGTGCTGGCAGACCGAACGCTTTGGCGTGAAGGTGCCGCGTTGGATCGCGCTGATTACCATGGGACTGACGCTGGCGCTTGGCCTGCAACTTTGGTTGCAGGGCGGCTATTCACTGAC
The DNA here is from genome assembly GCF_013797615.1 of Citrobacter sp. RHBSTW-00017. Classification (NCBI taxonomy): domain Bacteria; kingdom Pseudomonadati; phylum Pseudomonadota; class Gammaproteobacteria; order Enterobacterales; family Enterobacteriaceae; genus Citrobacter; species Citrobacter sp. RHBSTW-00017. The sequence continues at coordinate 1,741,855 of NZ_CP056899.1, forward strand.
GCAATCCACTGGCATTCCGCAGTGGCAGTCTGAGTTTGTCCTGCCGTGGATCCCACGCTTTGGCATCTCGATTCATCTTGCTATCGACGGTCTGTCGCTGCTGATGGTGGTGCTGACCGGCCTGCTCGGTGTTCTGGCGGTACTTTGCTCCTGGAATGAAATCGAAAAATACCAGGGCTTTTTCCACCTGAACCTGATGTGGATCTTAGGCGGCGTAATCGGCGTGTTCCTTGCCATCGACATGTTCCTGTTCTTCTTCTTCTGGGAAATGATGCTGGTGCCGATGTACTTCCTGATCGCGCTATGGGGGCATAAAGCCTCTGACGGTAAAACGCGTATCACGGCAGCAACCAAGTTCTTCATTTATACCCAGGCGAGTGGTCTGGTGATGTTGATTGCCATCCTGGCGCTGGTGTTTGTGCACTACAAAGCGACCGGCGTGTGGACTTTCAACTATGAAGAATTGCTGAATACTCCGATGTCCCACGGCGTGGAATACCTGCTGATGCTGGGCTTCTTCATCGCTTTCGCGGTGAAAATGCCGGTGGTTCCGCTGCACGGCTGGTTGCCGGATGCTCACTCCCAGGCACCGACCGCAGGTTCCGTTGACCTGGCAGGTATCTTGCTGAAAACCGCAGCCTACGGTCTGCTGCGCTTCTCCCTGCCGCTGTTCCCGAATGCGTCAGCGGAGTTTGCACCTATCGCAATGTGGCTTGGCGTCATCGGCATCTTCTACGGCGCGTGGATGGCCTTTAATCAGTACGACATCAAACGTCTGATTGCCTACACCTCCGTATCCCACATGGGCTTCGTTCTGATTGCTATCTACACCGGCAGCCAGCTGGCATACCAGGGTGCGGTGATTCAGATGATCGCGCACGGCCTGTCCGCAGCCGGTCTGTTCATCCTGTGTGGTCAGCTGTACGAACGTCTGCACACGCGTGATATGCGTATGATGGGCGGCCTGTGGGGCAAAATGAAATGGTTGCCTGCGCTGTCAATGTTCTTTGCAGTGTGTACGCTGGGTATGCCGGGTACAGGTAACTTCGTTGGCGAATTTATGATTCTGTTCGGCAGCTACCAGGTGGTTCCGGTTATTACCGTGATCTCGACATTTGGTCTGGTGTTTGCTTCTGTTTACTCGCTGGCGATGCTGCATCGCGCTTACTTTGGTAAGGCGAAGAGCCAGATTGCCAGTGTTGAACTGCCAGGGATGTCGCTGCGTGAGCTGTTTATCATCCTGTTGCTGGTCGTGCTTCTGGTACTGCTTGGCTTCTATCCGCAGCCGATTCTGGATACCTCGCATTCTGCGATGAGCAACATCCAGCAGTGGTTTGTTAATTCCGTTACTACTACAAGGCCGTAAATCGCCATGACAATAACTCCACAACACCTGATTGCGCTGCTACCGCTGCTGATCGTCGGCTTGACGGTGGTGGTTGTGATGCTCTCCATTGCGTGGCGACGCAATCACTTCCTCAATGCCACGCTGTCGGTCATTGGGCTTAACGCCGCACTGGTTTCGCTCTGGTTTGTTGGCCAGGCGGGCGCGATGGACGTCACCCCGCTGATGCGGGTTGACGGTTTCGCCATGCTCTACACCGGGCTGGTGCTGCTGGCGAGTCTTGCCACCTGTACCTTCGCTTACCCGTGGCTGGAAGGCTACGACGACAACCGGGAAGAGTTCTATCTGCTGGTGCTGATTGCCGCGCTCGGCGGTATTCTGCTGGCTAACGCTAACCATCTGGCGGCGCTGTTCCTTGGTATTGAGCTTATCTCTCTGCCGCTGTTTGGTCTGGTTGGCTATGCGTTCCGTCAGAAACGTTCGCTGGAAGCCAGTATCAAATACACCATTCTGTCTGCCGCAGCGTCTTCCTTCCTGCTGTTTGGTATGGCGCTGGTGTACGCGCAGTCTGGCAACCTGTCGTTTGTTGCGCTCGGTAAGAGCCTCGGCGACGGTATGCTGCAAGAACCGCTGCTGCTGGCGGGCTTCGGTCTGATGATTGTTGGCCTCGGCTTTAAACTCTCGCTGGTTCCATTCCACCTGTGGACGCCAGACGTATACCAGGGCGCTCCGGCTCCGGTTTCCACCTTCCTGGCGACGGCGAGCAAAATCGCTATCTTCGGCGTGGTGATGCGTCTGTTCCTGTACGCACCGGTAGGTGATAGCGAAGCGGTACGGATCGTGCTGGGTGTGATTGCCTTTGCTTCCATTATCTTCGGTAACCTGATGGCGCTGAGCCAGACCAACATCAAACGTCTGCTTGGTTACTCATCTATCTCTCACCTCGGTTACCTGCTGGTGGCGCTGATTGCCCTGCAGAGCGGCGAGATGTCGATGGAAGCGGTTGGCGTTTACCTGGCCGGTTATCTGTTCAGCAGCCTCGGTGCGTTCGGTGTGGTCAGCCTGATGTCCAGCCCGTACCGCGGTCCGGATGCAGACTCTCTGTTCTCCTACCGTGGTCTGTTCTGGCATCGTCCAATCCTCGCGGCGGTGATGACGGTGATGATGCTGTCTCTGGCGGGTATTCCGATGACGCTGGGCTTTATCGGTAAGTTCTACGTACTGGCGGTGGGTGTGCAGGCTAATCTGTGGTGGCTGGTTGCCGCCGTGGTGGTGGGTTCCGCGATTGGTTTGTACTACTACCTGCGCGTTGCCGTGAGCCTGTATCTGAGCGCACCGCAGCAGCTGAATCGCGATGCACCGTCCAACTGGCAGTACAGCGCGGGCGGTATCGTGGTGCTGATTTCTGCCCTGCTGGTACTGGTGCTGGGTATCTACCCGCAACCGTTGATCAGCATCGTGCAGTTAGCGGCTCCGCTGATGTAATTCATCATGCTGTGATCGAAAAAGAGTCTGGACAATGTCCAGACTCTTTTTTTTACCTGTCTATACTCGTCATACTTCAAGTTGCTGGAGCGTCAGGCCGAAAGTTGACGGCTCACCAGCGGGCCGCTGATGCCTTTCGCTGTGCGATCCATCACTTCCTGAATTACTGAAGACAGCTCATTGACTTCGAATTTGGCCACGTAACCATCTGCTTTCACTCGGCGTACGTGATCTTCATTGGCGCTACCGGAAAGTGAGGAGTGGATAACGACCGGGATCTTCTTCAGGCGTTCGTCGGTTTTTATCTTACGGGTAAGCGTAAAACCGTCCATCTCCGGCATTTCCAGATCGGTGAGCACCAGCGCAATCTTCTCGCTGATTGGTTTACCTTCCGCTTCTGCTTCTTCAGATAGCTGTTGTATCTTTTCCCATGCATCCTGGCCCGTCACATGCATCAAGTGTGGGATCTCCATGGCGTTAAGCCCTTTTTCCAGCATCGCGCGAGCCACTTTGGAATCATCAGCCACAATCGCCACCGCACCCGGCGTAATGTTGAACTTATTGGTTTTCAGCTCTGTTGCGCGCAGGTCGTGGTTCGACGGTACGATGTCGTACAGGATCTGTTCGACATCGAGCACCAGCGCCAGATTGTTAGTCTCTTTGTTGTCGTCCAGACAGGCGATACTGGTAATGTAGCGACCATTGACGGCTTTCTCGGCGGTATGCACCTGTTGCCAGTCCAGACGCATAATGTTTTCTACCGACTCTACCGCAAACGCCTGAACGCTGCGGGCATATTCCGTGATCAACAGGATGTTGAGTCCGGTCTCTGGCTTACAGCCCGCGACGGCAGGCAGATCAATCACCGGGATCACCTGATCGCGAATGTTAACCATACCCAGCAACGGGGCTTTCATACCTGCGGGACGCGTAAAGGTCGGCATCGGTACGATTTCACGCAGTTTGAATACGTTGATGCCAAACAGTTCTGATTTCTGCTCCTCGACGGATTTGCCAAGGCGAAACAGCAGCAGTTCAAAACGGTTAGACAGGGTTAGGTTTGTCCTGTCATCAATATCTTTCTGGAAATTGTTCATCCTGTCCTCAGTGTGAAAGCCAGCCTTTCCACTGTTATCGGCACTGAGGCGGAAAAATGGAGCATTAAACGGTGAAAATGGCGAAATCGTGAGCCAGTTCAGTGTCTGGAAATATAGCTTTGCACTCTTCGAGTAATCGCTGACAGCCTTTTTCATCGTAGCGTGAACTAACGTGGGTCATGATCAGGCGTCCCACTCCGGCCTCAAGCGCCAACTGGGCGGCTTGTCGGGTCGAGCTGTGACCGCGGCTGTTGGCTTTTTCCTCCATTGAGGAGTCCAGTGTGGTTTCATGTACCATCACATCCACACCGCGTGCCAGTTCAATGGCGGACGCGCAAGGTCCTGTGTCGCCGAAAATAGCCACAGATTTTCCTCTGGTGGCAGGGCCGAGAAAATCGGCGCCGTTAATCGCTCGACCATCCTCCAGCACGATGGTTTTTCCGGCTTTCAAATCCTGGAACCACGGGCCCGCTTTAACACCAGCCGCCTTCAAGGCGCTGGCGTCAAGTGCCCCCGGTTTGTCGTGCTCTTCAACACGAAAACCGTAGCACTCCAGCGGATGCTCCAGCGGGTATGCCGTTACTTTACGCAGGCCGTCATCAACAATTTCACCCGCGGTGATTTCGACAATATCCAGCGGATAATCGGTCCAGGAGCCGCTCAAACGCAAAGCCGTTTCGGTAAACTCTCGCAATCCCTTTGGTCCGTAAAGCGTCAGTGGCTGGACGTTCCCGGCCATTGAGCGACTGCACAGCAGCCCCGGTAAACCAAACAGGTGATCGCCGTGTAGATGGCTGATAAAAATACGTTCGAGTTTTCCAGGGTTAAATGGCGTGGTCAGCATCTGATGCTGCGTTCCTTCACCACAATCGAAAAGCCACAGCCCCGCCTGAGTCGGGTGTTGCAGATTCAGTAAAATTGCCGTTACATTGCGTGAGCGCGTGGGGACTCCCGCAGACGTGCCTAAAAATAGTAATTCCATCTTCGCGTTACACTTTTCGCCATCAATAAGGCAGGGTGTTCAGGTTATCACAACAAAGGGGCAGACTATGATTCACTGGCAAGATCTCCACCATGCAAAGCTCAATACACAGCAGCTGTACGCCATTCTTGAGCTTCGCTGTGCGGTATTTGTTGTTGAGCAACGGTGTCCGTATCAGGATGTGGATGGTGATGACCTGAGTGGTGAAAACCGGCACATTCTGGGTTGGCATAACGATGAACTGGTGGCGTATGCGAGGATTCTGAAAAGCGATGATGAGCTTGAGCCGGTCGTCATTGGGCGGGTGATCGTAAGCGAAGCGCTGCGGGGTGAAAAATTGGGGCAACAGCTAATGACTCAGACGCTGGCCTCCTGTACGCAGCATTGGCCGCACAAGGCGCTGTATCTGGGGGCGCAGGCACATTTGCAATCATTCTATGCGCGCTTTGGCTTTGTGCCGGTCACGGATATTTATGACGAAGACGGTATTCCACACGTCGGAATGGCGCGGGAAGCACATCAGGCGTAAACAGGCGCAAACACGCCTGATTGTCTATAGTTAGCGGGTACGTCAATAGAAAGGGAGAATAAAATGTCTTTTCATTCATATGAATCACGTATCGATGACGATCTGGAATTATTGAGTGAAACGCTGGAGGAGGTGCTGCGTTCTTCCGGCGATCCAGCCGATCAAAAATACCTTGAGTTAAAAGCGCGGGCAGAGCGGGCGTTAGAAGAGGTGAGAAATCGCGTCAGCCACGCCTCTGACAGCTACTATTACCGCGCGAAGAAAGCCGTTTGCCGGGCGGATGATTATGTGCATGAAAAACCCTGGCGCGGAATCGGCGTTGGTGCCACGGTCGGTTTAGTGATGGGATTATTGTTAGCACGGCGATAAATTCCATTCCGTCAGCGCATTTGTACGTACTCCCTAACTGGGGGTACTGCTTTTTCTGCTCAGTACCCCGTATAATGTGAGGTTTTTAACAGGGAGAGGTCCGCGTGCATTCAATCACTACTGCGCTGGAAAGTCTGATGCGTCATTTGTCGCAAGAGATACCAGCAGCACCTGGAATTCGTATTTACGATATCCCTTTCCCACTGAATGATGCGTTTGACGCTTTAGGATGGCTGGCCAGTCAACCTGTCTGGCCCCAGTTTTACTGGCAACAGCGTAATGGCGATGAAGAAGCCGCCGTACTGGGCGCTGTTGCTACATTTTCCTCGCTCGAATTAGCCCAGCATTTTTTACATCAGCATAATGATAATCCTGACCTGCGTATCTGGGGCCTGAATGCCTTTGAGCCTCAGCGCGGCCATTTGTTATTGCCACGGCTGGAGTGGCGACGTTGCGCGGGGGTGGCGAGCTTACGCTTACATCTTTATAGCGACGTGTCGCTGCGTGAAGACGCCGCGCAGGCGGTGGTGTTTATCTCATCGCTCGCCAACGTAAAGCCGCTGCCCGCATTGCGTCTGCGTTTGACGGGAGAACAGAACTGGCCGGATAAAACTGGCTGGACAGACCTGATAAAACTCGCCACGCAAACGATCAATGGGGAACAACTCGATAAGGTCGTGCTGGCGCGGGCGACCGATTTACAGTTTTCTCAGTCGGTTAACGCCGCGGCCGTGATGGCTTCCAGTCGTCGTCTAAACCTGAACTGCTACCATTTCTTTATGGCGTTCTCCGCAAAGTGTGCGTTTCTTGGTTCTTCCCCTGAACGTCTGTATCGGCGGCGTGACACGGCGCTGCGCACCGAGGCGCTGGCGGGAACCGTTGCCAACCACCCTGAGGATCATCGGGCCTGGCAGTTGGGGGAATGGCTAATGAAAGATGATAAAAACCAGCGCGAGAATATGCTGGTGGTCGAAGATATTTGCCAGCGTCTGCAAGGCTGTACGCAAACTCTTGATGTGCTGCCGCCGCAGGTGCTTAGACTGCGCAAAGTGCAGCACCTGCGCCGCTGTATCTGGACGGAACTGAATCAGGCTGATGATACGCTTTGTCTGATGCAGCTCCAGCCCACGGCGGCAGTCGCAGGTATTCCGCGTGAGCTGGCGCGTGAATTTATCCAACATAATGAACCGTTTGAACGCGAGTGGTATGCCGGTTCTGCGGGTTACCTTTCTCTGCGCCAAAGCGAGTTTTGCGTGTCATTACGGTCGGCGAAAATTAGTGAAAATGTGATACGCCTGTATGCCGGGGCAGGGATCGTGCGTGGTTCAGATCCTGAACAGGAATGGCAAGAAATAGACAATAAAGCGGCAGGACTGCGCACTTTATTACAGATGGAAGGGTAATGAGTTGTATATTACCGACTCATATCAAAAATCCATTTATTCGATTCTTTATACTGTGTCGCAATATTGATACCGGACAATCTCATGTCAGTAAGCGCATTTAACCGACGCTGGGCGGCGGTCATTCTGGAAGCACTCACTCGCCACGGCGTCAGGCATGTCTGCATTGCCCCTGGCTCTCGTTCTACACCGTTGACTCTGGCGGCTGCGGAAAACCCGGCTTTTATTCACCATACTCATTTTGATGAGCGTGGCCTTGGGCATCTGGCCTTAGGTCTGGCAAAAGTCAGCCGGCAGCCTGTCGCTGTGATTGTGACGTCCGGTACGGCGGTGGCAAATTTGTATCCCGCGTTGATTGAAGCGGGCCTGACCGGTGAAAAGCTGATTCTACTCACGGCTGACAGACCTCCTGAGCTTATCGACTGCGGCGCTAACCAGGCGATTCGTCAGGCCGGAATGTTTGCCTCGCATCCATCGCAAACGCTCTCTTTACCGCGCCCGACCCAGAACATTCCGGCTAGTTGGCTGGTATCCACCATTGATAACGCCTTAGCTGCGCTGCATAGCGGGGCGGTTCATATCAATTGCCCATTTGCGGAACCGCTGTATGGCGACATGGACGAAACGGGGATTGACTGGCAGCAGCGCCTTGGCGACTGGTGGCAGGATGATAAACCCTGGCTGCGTGAGTCGCGTCGACTGGAAAGCGACAAACAGCGTGACTGGTTTTTCTGGCGACAAAAACGCGGCGTTGTTGTTGCAGGCCGCATGAGCGCGGAAGAGGGCAAAAAGGTTGCGCAGTGGGCGCAGATGCTAGGCTGGCCGCTGATTGGCGATGTTCTGTCGCAAACTGGACAACCTTTGCCGTGCGCCGACCTGTGGCTGGGAAATGCGAAAGCGGTCACTGAATTACAGCAGGCGCAGATTGTGGTGCAGCTTGGCAGTAGCCTGACCGGAAAACGGCTCCTGCAATGGCAGGCCAGCTGTGATCCGCAGGAATACTGGATTGTCGATAATATCGAAGGCCGCCTCGATCCGGCTCACCATCGTGGGCGCAGACTGGTAGCGACGGTTGGCGACTGGCTGGAGTTGCATCCGGCGGAGAAACGTCAGCCCTGGTGCGTGGAGATCCCACGCCTGGCGCAACTGGCCTGGCAGGCGGTAAAAGCCCGTCGCGACGCGTTTGGTGAAGCGCAATTAGCCCACCGTATCCGCGAATACTTGCCGGAGCAGGGGCAACTGTTCGTGGGCAACAGTCTGGTGGTGCGCCTGATTGATGCGCTGTCGCAGCTTCCGGCGGGTTACCCGGTCTATAGCAACCGTGGCGCGAGCGGCATTGACGGCCTGCTGTCAACGGCAGCAGGCGTACAGCGCGCCAGCGCGAAATCGACGCTGGCTATCGTCGGCGATTTATCTGCGCTGTATGACCTCAATGCGCTGGCGTTATTGCGCCAGGTTTCCGCGCCGTTTGTCCTGATAGTGGTCAATAATAACGGCGGGCAAATTTTTTCCCTGTTGCCGACGCCAGCAAGCGAACGCGAACGGTTCTACCTGATGCCGCAGAACGTGCATTTTGAGCATGCTGCCGCCATGTTTAACCTTAAATACCAGCGCCCGGAAAACTGGGAGCAACTGGAGAGCGCGTTGACTAACGCCTGGCGTACTCCAGCGGCAACGGTGATTGAGCTGGTGGTAAACGAAACTGATGGGGCGCAAACCCTGCAGCAACTGCTGGCGCAGGTAAGCCATCTATGATCCTGCACGCGCAGGCGAAACTGGGCCAGACGGGATTTCCCTGGCTGGTTTTCCTGCACGGTTTTTCCGGTGATTGTCGGGAATGGCAGACGGTTGGCGAAGCGTTTAAGAATTATTCGCGGCTATATATCGACCTGCCGGGACACGGTGGCTCCGCTGACATCAGCGTGAGCGGATTCGACGACGTAAGCGCTTTGCTGCGTAACACGCTGCTTAGTTACAACATACTTAAATACTGGTTGGTAGGTTACTCTCTTGGCGGCAGAGTCGCGATGATGGCGGCTTGTCAGGAGATGCCAGGACTGTGCGGTCTGGTGGTTGAAGGTGGACATCCAGGCTTGCAAAGTGAGGAGGCGCGCGTTCAGCGTCGCCTCTCTGATGGTCGCTGGGCTGCGCGTTTTCGCGCTGAGCCGTTGTGCGAGGTGTTTATTGACTGGTATCAACAGCCAGTTTTTTCCTCGCTGAATGCGGCGCAAAGAGAAGCGCTGGTCGCACTGCGTAGCCAGAATAACGGGCATACGCTGGCAGCGATGCTGGAGGCCACCTCGCTAGCCGTACAACCTGATTTACGTGCGCAACTCACTATGCGCACATTTCCGTTTTATTATTTATGTGGTGAACGTGACGATAAATTCCGCGCTCTGGCGGCGGAAATATCCGTACCAAGCCATGTGATTCGTAATGCCGGACACAACGCGCATCGGGACAATCCCGCTGGCGTGGTGGACTGTCTGGCTCAGATTCTGCATCGCTGACTATAGGACATTTTATGATCTATCCTGATGAAACAATGCTTTACGCACCGGTAGAATGGCACGATTGCTCTGAAGGCTACACCGACATTCTCTACGAGAAATCCACCGACGGTATCGCAAAAATCACCATTAATCGTCCGCATGTACGCAATGCCTTCCGTCCGGTCACCGTGAAAGAGATGATCCAGGCGCTGGCGGATGCTCGCTACGATGACAACATTGGCGTGATTATTCTGACCGGTGCTGGCGACAAAGCGTTCTGCGCAGGTGGCGATCAGAAAGTGCGCGGTGACTACGGCGGATACCAGGATGATTCCGGTGTGCATCACCTGAACGTACTGGACTTCCAGCGCCAGATTCGTACCTGTCCGAAGCCGGTAGTGGCGATGGTTGCAGGCTTTTCCATCGGCGGCGGCCATGTGCTGCACATGATGTGTGACCTGACCATTGCGGCTGAAAACGCCATCTTCGGCCAGACCGGTCCGAAAGTCGGTTCCTTCGATGGCGGTTGGGGTGCCTCTTACATGGCGCGTATTGTCGGTCAGAAAAAAGCGCGTGAAATCTGGTTCCTGTGCCGTCAGTACGATGCGAAGCAAGCGCTGGATATGGGCCTGGTAAACACCGTGGTTCCGCTGGCCGATCTGGAAAAAGAGACCGTACGCTGGTGTCGTGAAATGCTGCAAAACAGCCCGATGGCGTTGCGCTGCCTGAAAGCTGCACTGAACGCCGACTGCGATGGTCAGGCTGGTCTGCAAGAGCTGGCGGGTAACGCCACCATGCTGTTCTACATGACGGAAGAAGGTCAGGAAGGCCGTAACGCCTTTAACCAGAAACGTCAGCCGGATTTCAGCAAATTTAAACGGAATCCGTAATGCGTAGCGCGCAGGTATACCGCTGGCAGATCCCCATGGACGCGGGGGTGATTCTGCGCGACAGGCGGTTAAAAACGCGTGACGGGCTGTACGTTCGCCTTTGTGACGGCGAGCGCGAAGGGTGGGGAGAGATCTCCCCGCTGCCGGGCTTCAGTCAGGAGAGCTGGGAAGAGGCGCAAACCGAGCTGCTGGCCTGGGTCAACGGCTGGCTACAGGGGGATTCTTCCTTACCGCAGCAGCCTTCGGTCGCCTTTGGCGCAAGCTGTGCGCTGGCCGAACTGGCTGGCGTATTGCCAGAAGACGCAGACTACCGTGCGGCACCGCTGTGTACGGGCGATCCTGATGATCTGGTACTGCAACTGGCGGACATGCCGGGTGAAAAAGTAGCGAAGATTAAGGTCGGACTGTATGAAGCGGTTCGCGACGGTATGGTCGCCAACCTGCTGCTTGAGGCTATCCCGGAGCTGCATTTGCGACTTGACGCCAACCGAGCCTGGACGCCGTTGAAAGCCCAGCAGTTCGCGAAGTACGTTAATCCAGAGTACCGCGGGCGCATCGCTTTTCTCGAAGAGCCATGCAAAACCCGCGATGACTCTCGTGCTTTTGCGCGTGAAACCGGCATTGCCATTGCCTGGGATGAAAGCTTGCGTGAAGCGGATTTCATCTTCGAAGCCGAAGAGGGCGTCAAGGCAGTGGTTATCAAACCTACGCTGACGGGCAGTCTCGATAAAGTGCGAGAACAGGTGGAGGCGGCGCATGCACTTGGTCTCACCGCTGTTATTAGTTCGTCGATCGAGTCGAGCCTGGGCTTAACCCAACTGGCGCGAATTGCCGCCTGGCTGACGCCGCAGACCATTCCGGGGCTGGATACCCTGAGCCTGATGCAGTGCCAGCAGGTACGCACCTGGCCGGGTAGCGCATTGCCGTGTATCGATGTTGATGCGCTGGAACGCCTGCTATGACCCAGCGGGAAATGCCCGATAGCGTAAGCATATCGGGCCTGGTACAACCCGATGACTGGCCGTGGCGTCACTGGCGACAGGTTCGTGCAGAGGTGCCTGCTCTACGCCTCAACGATGAAGTATTAAGCTGGAGCGAGCTCTGCACGCGCGTTGACCATCTGGCCAGCGGTTTTGCCGCTCAGGGCGTGGAAGAGGGCGATGGCGTCCTGCTTCGCGCCTGGAATCATCCACGTGCTTTGCTGGCCTGGCTGGCATTGCTGCAATGTGGGGCGCGGGTTTTACCTGTGAACCCACAGCTGCCTCAATCGCTGCTTGACGCGCTGGTCCCGGGCTTAACGCTGCGTTTTGCGCTGGATCTTGAGGCAGCTAATGTTCTCGCGGGACTCCATCCTTTGCAGATGCAGGCAGTGCCAGGCAAGCATGCCGCCGCGTGGTTACCCCAGCGTTTGAGCACGATGACGTTAACCTCAGGTTCTACCGGATTGCCAAAGGCAGCGGTGCATACCTGTCAGGCTCATCTGGCAAGCGCGCAGGGCGTGCTGTCATTAATGCCGTTTGACGCTGAAGATGACTGGCTGCTCTCGCTGCCGCTGTTTCATGTTTCCGGCCAGGGTATTTTGTGGCGTTGGTTGTTTGCCGGGGCACGAATGACCGTGCGCGACAAGCAACCATTGGAGCAAATGCTGGCTGGATGCACCCATGCTTCGTTGGTGCCCACGCAGCTGTGGCGCCTGCTGGTCAACAAAACGGCGGTAACGCTCAAAGCAGTGCTCCTGGGTGGCGCGGCAATTCCTGTTGAATTGACGGAACAGGCGCGCGAGCAAAGGATTCGCTGCTGGTGCGGTTACGGTTTAACGGAGTTTGCTTCTACGGTCTGTGCGAAAGAAGCAGATGGCCTGGCGGATGTGGGGTCGCCCCTGGCAGGCAGAGAAGTCAGAATCGTTGATGGTGAAGTCTGGCTGCGTGCCGCCAGCATGGCGCAAGGTTACTGGCGTAACGGGCAGTTGATTCCTTTAGTAAACGCGGAAGGCTGGTTTGCCACCCGCGATCGTGGGGTGTTGGAGGACGGCAAGTTAACCCTTGTCGGTCGGATGGACAATCTGTTCTTTAGCGGCGGGGAAGGCATACAGCCGGAAGAGGTGGAACGCGTGATTGCTGCGCATCCGCATGTTCTGCAAGCCTTCATTGTGCCGATAGAAGACAAAGAGTTTGGTCATCGCCCGGTGGCGGTCGTTGAGTATGACACCAATGCGGGTGACACCAATCTGGCTGAGTGGGTGAAAGATAAGCTGGCCCGCTTTCAGCAACCGGTATGCTGGCTGACATTGCCACCCGAACTAAAATCCGGAGGGATTAAAATCTCTCGTCGTGCGCTGTCAGATTGGGTAAGTGCTTCATTGTTAAAATTAAGCAAACAGTAATTACATTTCTCACTTTCACCATTAAGTCGCTATTGTCATTTTGTTTATCTGCTAAAGTGTAACCTGTTGTGAAATCTTTTAACAAAAGGTGCGCTATGGAATGGCATGTGAAGAAGTCTTGCTGTCACAAAAAAGCAGGCAGGCTCTATATCGTACTTTGTGATAGCGGCGGTTCGCTAAAGATGCTGGCTGAGGCGCAATCTTCCGAGTGGGTTAAGCCCGGAGACCTCCTTTCACCGCTGAAAGATGCACTGTATTGCATTAATCGCGATACCTCACGGTTAATCAAAATAGTTGATGCCAGACAGTACATGTGCGACGAATGGGAACGCCTGTTACGACTGTCTGAAGATAAATATTCTCAGGGTTGGCGCTGGTGTGAAGGTAAAAAAATCGTCAGTAGCCCTGCCATGATGCACAGCACACCGGCGAGCGCTTTCGCTGAAAATATTCCCTGCCAGCCGGGCAGGATCATTGATGCAACCCACACCAGTACATAGCTCAGGCTGAGCAGGGCATACGCTTTGCTCAGTGCGAGCTGGTGCAGCGCTTTATGCCAGCAAATCACCGACAGTAAATACCCTGCCAGTCCGGCATACAGAGCAAACGCGCCAACGCTAAGAGAGAATACGGCAGAAATGAATTGCTGCGGCTGCAGCATTGGCGGCAGATTATCCATCGCAAAGCCGAGACTCAACTGGGCGGCTGAAGTGATAATAACGCTGCATAATCCCCAAAAGATGCCCATTACACCGCACTCCCAAGAATAAAGATGCCGGTGATGATTAACCCCACTCCCAGCCAGTGGCGCGGGGTGACGGGTTCGCGCCAGATTTTCCAGGCAGCCAGAGTCACCCATACAAAATTAAGACTCAGCATGGGGTAGGCGATGCCGACCGGAATGTTCTGCAGCACCGCCAGCCATAGCAGCATGGCCAGACCGAGACTTGCCAGAGCAAGCCCAATCCATAGCGTAATGTGGCGTTTTCGCGCTCGAACGGGAACGGGTCGCGACGCCTGCTTCTGGCATAACTGACCGCAGACGCTGAGCAGGCTGGCGAGAACTAAGGCTATCCAGATCATTTCGGCCGATACTGAATCAGGACCAGACGCCCCTGATTATCGATATAGTCAGCGGGAGGGATAGCAAGTCGATTAATATCTTCATCCTTATCGACTGAAAGCACGAGCGTAATGTTTCCTTGCTGACGATGTTGCGCTAACCACTCGGCAAAGTTCCCCCGACCGACAAAACGCCCCTGGGCATCCGGGTAGTTAAGGCCATATTTTAACTCGCCCGTTTGTCCGTACATTATGATGTCGTCACGCTTCAGGCTCCAGGCCAGCCCCGCGGCGACGCCAACGCTGTCGGTGAGAATATAACGGCTCGACTCCAGCGACTCTTTGGTCATCTCGACAAAAAACTGTGGCTGTTTAGATTCCATCACCCGGTCAGGAATGGAGAAGCCAAACAACAGTGCCAGGCCTAATGGACACAGCGCTGCGAACGTCCAGTTCTTCTCGCGATTATTTAGCGTATACCAGCCAAAGAGCGTCCAGATGATAAAAATGCCCCACGCACAAAACACCTTATAGGTTTCGATATGCGACCAGACCGGCGTCTTTAATGGACCCAGTGTAGAAACAATAAACGTGGCGACAATGCCGGTTACACCGAACAGAACGTTGATCCAGCCATTCACGCGCAGCGCAGTTGCGCCTTTTTCCGCGGCCTGCAGGCCGAAACGCGCCGTCAATATTGCCAGCGGCGCGAAGCAGGAAAGAATATAGGTCGGCAGTTTTCCTTTCGCGATGCTGAAAAACAGGATTGGCATGATAATCCAGCTTAACAGGTACAGTGCGCTGCGCGGAACATCCCGTTCACGCCAGCCCGTACGCAGCGCGCCGGGGAGCAGCCCGAGCCACGGTAATGCGCCAGCCACCAATACCGGAATGTAGTACCAGACGGGGGCCTTATGTTGGGCATCCTCCTGCGCGAAGCGTTGAATATGTTCGACCCAGAAGAAGTAATGCCAGAAATCCGGCTCACGCCGGGCAATCGCTATTCCCCAAGGCAGTACAGTCACGATGCAACCGACTACTGCCAGCAGACCGTAGATAATGAGATCTTTCCAGCGCTTTTGTACGAAAACCCACGGCAGTACGCTGAGCACAGGAATGGCGAGTGCCAGGAAACCCTTGGTCATCACGCCCATGCCGCAGGTTAACCCTAACAGCAGAAAGGCGGTAATTTTGCGCGTTCTGCTGGTGGCTTGCATCCCCTCCCAAAAGCAGCACATGCCCGCCATTAGCCAGAGCGCAATAATGGGATCAAGTACCGCGTAGGTGCCGATGCTGTAAACCGAAAAAAACGTTAAAAAGATAACCGAAGAGAGTACAGCGGTGCGCTTATCCCGCCACAACCGCATGGCAAGCCAGGCTACCATTAGCGCCGTCAGCAAAGTGGCAAAGATGGCTCCTGCTCTGACGCCGAAATTATTGGCGCCAAACAGCCATTGCCCGATGCTGTTTAACCAGTATCCGGCAATCGGTTTTTCAAAATACCGCAGCCCTAAAAAGTGCGGAACGATCCCGTCGCCAGAGGTCAGCATTTCCCGACTGATTTCGGCATAGCGCGTTTCATCAGGCTGCCACAGCAGGCGACTGTTGATGGGGAGAATAAAATACAGCGCAATAAAAGCGATAAATGCCAGGGTGTAGCGGACAGTATGTTTCATCTTGTCACACTCACTGGTTGTTGGCGGCCGATCCATCCCTCTCTGCCGGGTATTTTGCCACGCACGATCTGCCCTGTTGGCAGCGAACTGACATCGTCCGGTAACAGGTCACCGAGCGGGCAAAATGTTATCCCCATGTCTGCGGCGCGAGTAAGCAGCTCGTCAAAATTCTGCTGAAAGGCGATGCCTTCAACTTCCGCATGAATGGTATACACCGGTGTTCCTCTGCTCATCTGGATGTGGGAAAGAATGTAAGCGTTGAAGTCCACCGCCTGGACTTCCTGACCAACCACTTCATCCCAGGTGGGTAGCGTGACGGGAATTTGCGGCGTACCTGTTTTCCCGGACGTCAGCACCGGACGGAATAACGACGTTCCCCGACAGTCGCTGTTATAACGCAGATGGAACGTTTCTTTGGCGTGGACGACTCGATCGTCGGCACGCCATCCGGCAACGGCTGAACAGGTGACAGGTTGTCCGATAAGAGTTTCAAGGGCCGTGATGCCTCGTGAAATATCATCAATCAGCTGTTTATCATTCCAGTTTCCGCTTCGCGCCTGCCAGGCATGGTGATCCCAGGCATGCAAACCGGTTTCATGAATCAGGGCGGTTTGCGCAATGATCGCCGCGTTGGCCTGGCCGATCTCTTTTCCCGGCCAGGCGGTTCCCGCCAGCAATATATCCCATCCGTAAAGTGATGCGGCGTTTGAGCGCAGCATCTTCCACAGAAATTGTGGTTTCACAAGACGCCAGAGGTGGCGTCCCATGTTGTCCGGCCCAACGCTAAAGAAAAAACTTGCACGCACGTTATGTCGGTTCAATGTCTCCAGCAGGCGGGGTACGCCTTCGCGCGTCCCCCTGAAAGTATCGACATCTATGCGCAAGCCGACTTGGGTCATGATGTGTGTTCCGTGATATTCACACTGCGTAAGAAGAAGTCCAGCGTCTCTTCTACCGTTTCCTGCATCTCAATGGTGGGCTCCCAGTTCAGGCAGCGTTTCGCATTGCGGATGTTGGGCTTACGATGTTCAACGTCTTGATAACCTTTACCATAGTAGCTGCTGCTTTCGACGTCACGGAAACCGGCAAACGGCGGGAAGTGGTTACGCAATGGATGTTTTTCAAAGCAGGTAAGCAGCATTTCTGCCAGTTCCTGAATACTCGCTTCGTTCTGCGGATTACCGATGTTGATAATCTCACCGTCGCAGCGTCCGCCTTCGTTTTCAATGATGCGGTACAGGGCTTCGATACCATCCCGAATGTCGGTAAAGCAGCGTTTTTGCTTGCCGCCTTCAATCAGCTTAATCGGTGAACCTTCCACCAGATTGAGGATCAGTTGGGTAATGGCGCGTGAGCTGCCGATACGCGCGGCGTTAAGGCTGTCCAGACGCGGCCCCATCCAGTTAAACGGGCGGAACAGGGTGAAGCGCAATCCCTCTTTTTCGCCGTACGCCCAGATTACGCGGTCCAACAACTGCTTGGAAACGGAGTAGATCCAGCGTGGTTTATTCACCGGACCGACGATCAGATTCGAGCTGTCCTCATCGAAGACTTTGTCGGTACACATGCCGTAGACTTCAGACGTTGACGGGAAAATGATGCGCTTACGGTATTTCACGCAGTAGCGAATGATTTTCAGGTTCTCTTCAAAATCGAGCTCAAATACGCGCAACGGGTTGCGGGTATATTCGATTGGCGTTGCGATCGCCACCAGCGGCAGCACGACGTCGCATTTTTTAACATGGTATTCAATCCATTCGGAGTGAATGCTGATGTCGCCTTCGACGAAGTGGAATCGCGGATGCTGCAGAAAACGTCCAATGGCGTCACTGCCAATATCGAGCCCATACACTTCGTAATGATCTTCTTGCAGCAGGCGTTCGGTCAGATGGTTACCAATGAAGCCATTAACGCCGAGGATCAGCACACGGGTGCGGCATTTGCTGGTGGCAACCGACTGGCTGTTCAGGCGAGAACCTGGTACCAGGCCCAAAACCTGAGCCAGTTGCGAGCCTTGCATTGCAATACCATCGCCAGCTTGTCCGGTAATAATTTCCAGGGCGCCATCGCCACAGGCGATCAGCAAAGGAGAAACGGAGATGACGGTACCCGGTTGGGCCGCTGAGTTATTTACGCAAACGCGCGATGACCAGACGGTGAACTTTTGTGTGCCGACATAGCTATATGCGCCCGGCCACGGATCGCTGACGGCGCGGACCTGGTTATGCAACTCCGCGGCAGATGTGTTCCAGTCGAGGAAGCTATCTTCCGGTGTACGGCGACCAAAACAGGTCGCATCTGCTTCCTGTTGGGGGCGTTCTGCATAATCCCCGGTTTTAATCGCGGGCAGTGCTTGTTCCAGCAGGTGACGCGCAGCCTGGCACAATTTATGGTGCAGCGTTAACGCCACGTCATCCGGCGAAATAGCGACGCGCTGCTGGGCAATAATGGCGCCAGCATCCGCGCTTTTGACCATGCGGTGAAGCGTGACGCCGGTTTCGGTTTCGCCATTGACCAATACCCAGTTCAGCGGCGCGCGACCACGGTATTTCGGCAGCAACGAACCGTGCAGATTAAAAGCTCCCGCAGGTGCAAGACTGAGGATCTCATCACTCAGTAAATGACGATAGTAGAACGAGAAGATAACATCCGGCGCCAGTTGGCTAATGCGTTCAATCCACAAGGGATGATTGACCTCGTCCGGGGCGTAAACCGGAATTCCGGCGCTGGCGGCAAGGCGGGAAACCGAACCAAAAAATGCTTTTTCGCCCGGATTATCGGTGTGCGTAAAAATGGCAGCGATTTCATAACCGGCATCCAACAAAGCCTGGACACCCTGACATCCCATATCGTGATAGGCAAATACGATGGCTTTCATGCGCGGTTTTCCTCGGTTGGCTGCGTGGTTTGTGGGCGGATAACGTGTTGAACAAAATAGCGGGGGCGGGCGCGGACATCGTTATAGATGCGACCGATATATTCGCCGAGTAAACCCATGCCAATAAACTGTGCGCCGATAAAGGTAAACAGGACGGCAAACAGCATGAATACACCTTCCGCGGCCCACTGTGGACCGAGCGTCAGACGCAGAACCACAAGCAGGATAGACAAGGTAAAGCCAGTGGCGGCGATTACGCTGCCCAACAGGCTCAACATACGAAGTGGCGTTGTGGTCAGACAGGTCACCAGGTCATACATCAGGTTGATCAGACGCATAAAGCTGTATTTGGAGTCACCAAATTCTCGCTCTGCATGGTGTACCGGGATTTCCGTAGCGCGCCGGGCAAAAATGTTGGCCAGAATCGGGATAAAGGTACTGCGCTCCTGGCAATGCAGCATGGCATCGACGATGTGGCGGCGATAAGCGCGTAACATGCAACCGTAGTCGCCCATCGCTTTACCGGTGGTGCGCTGAATCAGATGGTTAATCATTCGCGATGCGGTCTTACGAAATACGCTGTCCTGACGGTTCTGACGTACCGTGCCGACCACATCGAAGCCTTCATCTGCGGTGGCGACCAGCCGTGGGATCTCCTCCGGCGGGTTTTGCAAATCGGCATCCAGTGTGATGATCACGTCGCCGGTGACATGACTGAAACCGGCCATAATCGCCGAGTGTTGCCCGTAATTGCGATTCAATAAAATAGAAACAATATGGCTGTTCGGTGCCAGGGAAGCGTCCATCATCAGCTGTGCGGAATGGTCGCTGCTGCCGTCATCAATTAGCAGAATTTCATAGTCTTTGCCCAATTTTTCGCAGGCAGCGCTGGTACGTCTGATTAACTCTGGCAAGCTTTCCTGTTCATTAAAAACGGGAATGACCACAGAGACTTTTTTGATCGGTGCTGCTTCAAACATGGTTATTGTCCTGCAATCTCGCGAAGTGCCGTAATTACCCGCTGGGTGTCATCGGCGGTCATGTCGGGGAATAACGGCAGTGAGCAAATGCGCGCGCTATTCCATTCTGTATTGGGGAGCGAAAGGGTAGTGAAGCGTTCGCGGTAATATTTTTGCGTATGGGCCGCACGAAAATGCAGACCGGTGCCGATATTTTTGGCCTTTAACGCTTCCATTAAGGCATCTCTGCTCAGACCGCAGCGGGCTTCGTCAACGCGAATGATGAACAGGTGCCAGGCGTGAACGTGCGCCCACTGGGGCAGACTCAGTGGTTGAAATGGCGTATCGGCCAGCGCCTGTTGATACTCGCGGGCAATTTGCGCCCGGTGTGAGTTCAGGTGTTCCAGTTTATTTAGCTGTACCAACGCAATGGCGGCATTGATATCCGTGAGGTTGTACTTGTACCCTGGCGCAAGCACTTCGGCCTGCGGCGCCCGGCCATAGGTTTGTCGATCAAAGGCATCAACGCCCAGACCGTGAAACTTCAGGCTGCGAAGCCGTTGGGCAAGCTGGCTGTCGTCGGTAACGATCAACCCGCCTTCGGCGCAGGTAATATTTTTGATGGCGTGAAACGAGAATATTGCCGTGCCGCGCGCGCCGACATGACGACCTTTATACAACGTCCCTACGGCGTGGGCCGCATCTTCTATAATCGGAATGCCATAGCGTTCGCCAATGGCATAAATCGCGTCCAGGTCGGCGGGGGCGCCTGCGTAATGTACTGGAATAATGGCTTTGGTTCGCGGGGTGATGGCGGCCTCAATTTGCTCCGGTGTGACCATGAGCGTATCGCGGTCGACGTCGATCATGACTGGCGTCGCACCCAGCAGGACAATCATGTTGAGGGTAGAAACCCACGTCATTGACGGTGTAATAATCTCATCGCCTGCACCGATGTCCAGCGCCATCAGCGTGATGTGCATTCCTGCCGTAGCGGAGCAGACGGCGACGGCGTGTTGATTTCCCGTGAGCTGGCAGAAGGCTTCTTCCAGCTGTTGATTTTTCGGGCCGGTGGTTATCCATCCAGAGTCCAGAACCGTCTTCACAGCAGCAAGTTCTTCAGCCCCCATTGCCGGGCGAGAGAAAGGCAAAAAGTCAGACATCATTATTCCTTCAAGCCATTTAACGCCACCGACGTTTTATTTTTAGTGATAAACAGGGGCGTCGTTAATTATTTCATCAGGCTTCAAAGAGTAATGACGGAAGGTTAATTTATCCTTAAGAGTTTAAGGTTTGGGAAAGAGAGAGGAATAGCGTGTTTTTTATTTATCTTAATGAAAAAAAGATCATGTAGGTTCTTGAGTAGTTTGGGCGACATTGCTGTTATCTGCAGACTGATGAGCGCAATGCCGCTATTAAGAATGCTAATTATATGCCGTTATTAAAATGATGATTTACAGTAACCCTTTCAAGGTTAACGTTTTACGCGTGGCGATATTTAAATCGTAGGAGCCGAGATCTTCCGCTTTAACCCAGGCGAATGCCTGGAATTCTTCGTTAATCTTCACTTCACGATTAGCCGCCACACAATCGAAGATGAGATAAATCATATAAATCTCTTCCTGACTGCCATCGGCGTACGTTTTGGTGCGAACATCGTCACTGAAGGTCCATGGCGTAATATCTGATAACACCAGTTGTTCGCCCAGCTCTTCTCTTACTTCACGGCGCAAAGCTTCTTCAATACGTTCACCCGGTTCAACGCCGCCGCCAGAAAGCGCCCACTGACCGGGGAACACACCGCGGTCGTCTGCCATTTTGCACAGTAAATAACAGCCATCGTTTTGAATTAATGGGCAAACAATTGTTCTTTGGCGCATAAGTCGAATCCTTGTAGGGGGAGGTATAGAAAATTCCATCGTGCACGCATCTTACCTTTTGCTGGCGGTAGAAAAAACGCTTCATCGACGAATAACGTTGCTTTGGCAGGGAAAACAGGATGTGTGTTGAAAATGGCGTTCTGCTGCCATCAGTGGCGTAATTGCTACAAGAATTTAACCTTATCTAAATCTTGTGAGTAGTATTTGCTTACAATATGTTATTGCATCGCTTTTTTAGTGCATTGATTCCTCGTGATCTGACAGTACAATTCACCGGTTTTGGGGCTATGTTTTGATTCTTGCTGGAAAGGATAGAAAATGAAAAAAAGTTTAATGTTGGGTTTTGCCGGAATGCTGTTTGTTTCCGCGTCGGCGAGCGCGATTAGCATCAGCGGCCAGGCTGGCGAAGACTACACCAACCTGGGGTTCGGTATGGGTACTGAGACCACCGGTCTGGCCGTCAGCGGTAACTGGATGCATAACGATGACGACGGCGATGCGGCTGGTCTGGGACTGGGTCTGAATATTCCTCTCGGTCCGCTGCTGGCAACGGTCGGTGGGAAAGGCATTTATACTAACCCGAATGATGGTGACGAGGGTTACGCGGCGGCGGTCGGTGGCGGTTTGCAGTGGCCGATTGGCGACAGCCTCCGCCTGTTTGGTGAGTATTATTACTCTCCCGATTCTCTTTCCAGCGGTATCGACAGCTATGAAGAAGCGAATGCAGGTGCGCGTCTGACCATTATGCGTCCGCTGAGCATTGAAGCCGGTTATCGCTACCTGAACCTGGCAGGCAAAGACGGTAACCGCGATAACGCGATTGCTGACGGCCCGTACGTTGGGGTTAACGCGAGTTTCTGATTTTTCCGGCGCGGCGTTCAGTCGCGCCTTCCCCCCTCCATGCGTTATAGTGTTTTCATCATAAAAGCAGGAGAACACGATGTTAAACGTGGAGATGCTATCCACCGGGGATGAAGTGTTGCACGGACAAATCGTCGACACGAATGCCGCCTGGCTGGCCGATTTTTTCTTTAATCAGGGGTTACCGCTAACCCGTCGCAACACGGTAGGTGACAATCTTGACGATTTGGTCGCCGTTTTGCGTGAGCGTAGCGAACATGCCGATGTACTGATCGTTAACGGCGGTCTGGGACCAACCAGCGATGACTTGAGCGCGCTGGCGGCGGCCACGGCAAAAGGTGAAGGGCTGGTGCTGCATGAAGCATGGCTCGACGAGATGACGCGTTATTTCCGCGATCGTGGACGCGTGATGGCACCGAGTAACCGCAAACAGGCTGAGCTACCTGCCAGCGCGGAATTCATCAATAATCCGGTAGGAACCGCGTGTGGGTTTGCCCTGAAGCTTAACCGCTGCCTGATGTTCTTTACCCCAGGAGTGCCATCAGAATTTAAAGTTATGGTTGAGCATGAGATCCTGCCGCGTTTACGTGAGCGTTTTTCGCTGTCTCAACCCCCGCTATGCCTGCGATTAACCACCTTTGGTCGTTCTGAAAGCGAGCTGGCGCAGAGCCTGGATCCGCTGCAATTGCCTCCGGGAGTGACAATGGGCTACCGCTCGTCAATGCCGATTATCGAACTGAAGCTGACCGGGCCGGATTCCCAACGGGAAGCGATGCTGGCGCTGTGGCCAGAAGTTAAGCGGGTTGCTGGGCAGAATATGATTTTCGAAGGTACGGAAGGTTTACCCGCGCAAATCGCCCGTACGTTGCAGGAACGGCAATACAGCCTGACGCTAAGCGAACAATTCACCGGTGGTCTGGTGGCGCTGCAGCTTTCGCGCGCGAATGCTCCGCTGTTGGCGAGCGAAGTGGTTCCGCCCCAGGAAGAAACGCTGGCGCAAACGGCACACTGGATAACCGAACGACGCGGCAACCATTATGCCGGGCTGGCGCTGGCGGTATCGGCTTTCGAAAACGAACATATTAACTTTGCGCTGGCAACGCCTGATGGAACGCATGCCTTACGCGTACGGCTGAACGCTAATCGTTATAGTTTGTCGGTGCGTCAGGAAGTGTGCGCAATGATGGCGCTCAATATGCTGCGCCGTTGGCTCAACGGGCAGGATATTGCCACCGAACACGGTTGGATAGAAGTGGTTGAATCCCTGACGCTGCCTTCCTGACTTGCACTCTCTCACGCGCTTGTTATGGGAAGGCATTCTGGCCTTCCCGTTATCAGTCCAACCTGTTGTACTCTCTGTAAAAAAATCCGTGCGTTAGTTCACAATTATGCTCGTTTTTTCTCCAGCCAGCTGGAAGAGCGAGAGGATTTGATGCGCTTCACAATTTTAACCCCCTTAACCTACCACACTGATTCCAGTATCTCAGACTGGAGTCCAGTATGTTGGAATCAAGCAAAGTTCCCGCGCTCACCAGGGCGATCGAAATACTCAATCTCATTGCGCGTATCGGCCCATGTAGCGCCGCCACCATCATAGAGGCGCTGGGTATTCCAAAAAGCACCGCGTACCTGTTACTTAATGAACTGAAGCGTCAGCGCTTTATTAGCATTGATCATCAGGAAAATTACTGCCTGTGGACCAAGCTGGTTGAGTTGTCCGGGCATGCGCTGAGCAAGATGGATTTACGTGAACTGGCGCGTCCCCGGCTGACACAGCTGATGGATGAGACAGGGTTACTTTGCCATCTCGGGATCATCGACCACGAAAGCGCGTATTACATTCTGAAAGTGGAATCGTCATCCACTATCAGCGTGCGCTCCCACGAAGGGAAAAGTCTTTCGCTCTATCGCTCGGGTATTGGCAAATGCCTGCTGGCCTGGCAACCGGCAGCCGCACGAAAAGCCATTATTGAACAGCTGATATGGGAACAGGCAACGCCGACCACTATCACCAGGCCACAGCAGTTGAATGACGAGCTGGAGCGTATTCGACAGCGTGGATGGAGCTTTGATAATGGCGAAGATTATCCCGATGTTCGTTGCGTCGCAGCGCCTGTTTTTAACGCTAACAATGAACTGACCGCCGCGATTTCAGTGGTCGGCACTCGTCTGCAAATTAACGAAGAGAACCGTGATTATCTGGCCGGTAAAGCGATTGCCTGCGCCAGGGATATTTCACGCCTGTTGGGATGGAAAAGTCCCTTCGACTCACTCGCTTCATAAAAAGGAGAACACCATGACCCTACCTAAAATTAAACACGTTCGTGCCTGGTTTACCGGTGGTGCTACGGCGGATAAAGGCGCTGGCGGCGGCGACTATCACGATCAGGGGGCTAACCACTGGATTGACGATCATATCGCCACGCCAATGAGCAAATATCGTGAATATGAGCAATCGCGCCAGTCCTTTGGCATCAACGTATTAGGAACACTGATTGTTGAAGTGGAAGCTGAAAACGGACAGACCGGTTTTGCTGTTTCCACAGCAGGGGAGATGGGGTGCTTTATTGTGGAAAAGCATCTCAATCGTTTTATTGAAGGGAAATGCGTCAGTGATATCAAACTCATTCACGACCAGATGCTGGGCGCAACGATGTACTACTCCGGCTCCGGCGGCCTGGTGATGAACACCATCTCGTGCGTGGATCTGGCGCTGTGGGATCTGTTTGGCAAGGTGGTGGGTTTACCGGTTTACAAACTATTGGGTGGCGCGGTACGCGACGAAATTCAATTCTACGCGACCGGTGCGCGCCCTGATCTGGCGAAAGAAATGGGCTTTATTGGCGGCAAAATGCCGACCCACTGGGGGCCGCATGACGGGGATGCGGGGATCCGCAAAGATGCGGCAATGGTAGCCGACATGCGTGAGAAATGCGGTCCGGATTTCTGGTTGATGCTCGATTGCTGGATGAGTCAGGACGTGAACTATGCCACCAAACTGGCCCATGCCTGCGCACCGTCCAATCTGAAGTGGATCGAAGAGTGCTTGCCGCCGCAGCAGTATGAAGGCTATCGCGAGCTGAAACGTAACGCCCCGGCGGGGATGATGGTCACCAGCGGTGAACACCACGGGACGCTGCAGTCCTTCCGCACACTCTCAGAAACCGGCATCGATATCATGCAGCCGGATGTGGGTTGGTGCGGTGGGTTAACCACGCTGGTGGAAATTGCCGCTATTGCTAAATCGCGCGGACAGCTGGTGGTGCCGCATGGTTCCTCGGTTTACTCGCACCATGCGGTGATCACGTTCACCAATACCCCGTTCAGCGAGTTTTTGATGACCAGCCCGGATTGTTCAACGATGCGTCCTCAGTTTGATCCGATCCTTCTGGACGAGCCGGTACCCGTCAATGGCCGCATTCATAAGTCGGTGCTCGACAAACCAGGATTTGGCGTCGAGCTTAACCGCGACTGCAATCTGAAGCGCCCTTATAGCCACTAATGACCAGTGCGTTGCCAATACCACGGCAACGCCCTCATTTCTTTGAGGATCTTGCTATGAGTACCACGTTACTTGATGGTGTGGTGAAGAAAAACCGCGCCCGTTTGATTCCCTTTATGCTGGCGCTGTATGTGCTGGCGTTTCTTGACCGCTCGAACATCGGTTTTGCCAAAGAGACCTATCAGATTGATACCGGTCTGAGCAACGAAGCTTATGCGTTGGGCGCGGGGATTTTCTTTGTGGTTTACGCCTTTCTGGGGGTTCCTGCCAACCTGTTGATGCGTAAATTTGGTGCCAGAACCTGGATTGGTACCACCACGTTGCTGTGGGGATTCCTCTCTGCGGCGATGGCATGGGCGGATACTGAATCGAAATTCCTGATTATCCGTACTCTGCTGGGGGCGGCAGAGGCGGGCTTCTTCCCCGGTATGATCTACCTGACGTCCCAGTGGTTCCCCCAGCGTAACCGCGCCAGCATCATGGGGCTGTTCTACATGGGGGCGCCGCTGGCGTTAACCCTGGGATCGCCGCTTTCCGGTGCGCTGTTGGAGATGCACGGCTTTATGGGGCATCCAGGGTGGTTCTGGATGTTCGTTATCGAAGGTTTACTGGCGGTAGGCGCGGGCATTTTCACCTTCTTCTGGCTGGATGATACCCCGCAGCAGGCGCGTTTCCTGAGCGCGGAGGAAAAGGCGTTACTTATTAGCCAACTGGCGAGTGAAGAAGAGAAAAAGGTCACTTCACGCCTGTCGGATGCGCTGCGTAATGGCCGTGTCTGGCAACTGGCGATTATCTATCTGACGATCCAGGTGGCGGTGTATGGCCTGATCTTCTTCCTGCCAACTCAGGTTGCTGCGTTGTTAGGGACAAAAGTGGGCTTTACGGCTTCGGTCGTGGCGGCAATACCGTGGGTGGCGGCGCTGTTTGGTACCTGGCTTATTCCCCGCTACTCCGATCGCACCGGCGACCGGCGTAATGTTGCCGCGCTGACGCTGCTGGCGGCAGGAATCGGCATTGGCCTTTCCGGGCTGGTTTCACCGGTACTGGCGATTGTGGCGCTCTGCGTCGCGGCGGTCGGTTTCATTGCGGTACAGCCAGTGTTCTGGACGATGCCAACGCAACTTCTTTCCGGGACTGCTCTGGCGGCGGGGATCGGCTTCGTCAACCTGTTTGGTGCCGTTGGCGGCTTTATTGCTCCCATTCTGCGCGTCAAAGCCGAAACGGTGTTTGCCAGCGATGCGGCGGGCCTGCTGGTCCTCGCGGGCGTCGCGATTATTGGCTCGCTAATCATCTTTACGCTGAGTGTGAACCGTTCAGTTTCACAAGCAGGCGCTGCGCATCATTAATCTTATCTACGTTGTAAGGATCGTTATGAACGCATTGTTATCAAATCCCTTCAAAGAAGGATTACGCAAAGGGGAAGTCCAGGTCGGCCTGTGGCTCAGTTCGACCACCTCCTACATGGCGGAGATTGCCGCGACGTCGGGCTATGACTGGCTGCTGATTGATGGAGAACACGCGCCGAACACGGTGCAGGATCTTTACCATCAGTTGCAGGCGATTGCGCCTTATGCCAGCCAGCCTGTGGTTCGCCCGGTGGAAGGCAGTAAAGCGTTGATCAAGCAGGTGCTGGATATTGGCGCGCAGACGCTGCTTGTCCCGATGGTAGACAGCGCAGAGCAGGCGCTTCAGGTGGTTTCCGCGACTCGTTATCCACCGCTCGGCGAGCGTGGTGTCGGCGCCAGCGTGGCACGGGCGGCGCGCTGGGGGCGTATCGACAATTATATGGCCCAGGCTAATGAATCACTCTGCCTGCTGGTACAGGTCGAAAGCAAAGCGGCACTGGATAATCTGGATGCCATTCTGGACGTTGACGGTATTGACGGTGTCTTTATTGGCCCGGCGGATCTTTCTGCGTCGTTAGGCTACCCGGATAATGCCGGACACCCGGAGGTGCAGCGGATCATTGAGCAAAGCATTCGCCGTATTCGCACAGCCGGAAAAGCAGCCGGCTTCCTCGCTGTTGACCCAGCAATGGCGCAGAAATGTCTGCAATGGGGAGCAAATTTTGTCGCGGTAGGCGTGGATACCATGCTTTATACCGAAGCGTTGGATCGCAGGCTGGCAATGTTTAAGCCAGACCAGAGTACGCAAAAGTTGAAAAGCAGTTATTAATATCGGGCCCGATGGTGTAGCTCCATCGGGCCTGAAATAGCTCCTAATGGTGATGCTCTGTCACGTCGTCAGATACCATCGTGATATCCACCAGCGGAAACTGATATGAAGTTGACAGATGAAGCTTGAGTTCCCGTGCGCCGTCTGATTTTGATTAACTCACATAATATTCTTACCACGAAATATGCACGGAGATGATTTTCTCCAACAGACCGGCTCCGGAGTAACGGGTTAATCAATACAGGGCGATGACTGGTTTTTTGATGCCGCAGGCGTAGGCGTAGCGAGTCAATGTCTCAATACTGGCTTTGGTAATGTTATTTTCAAGGCGGGAAATAACCGGAGGCGTCACCCCCATACGTTCGGCAACCTGAGCTTTTGTCAGGTTGTTATGCCTCCGCCATTCTGCAAGCAGTTCTCTAAGCATCTCTTTACGTTCTTCTTCCCGCCATGCAGCACGAAACTCATCATTCTGCATCCATTCGTTATGCAGTTCTTTATGGCTTACCAGTTTCATTAAGCACCTCCGCTAACCGATTTTTGGCGAGTTCGATTTCTTTTGCTGACGTTTTCTGTGATTTCTTGATGAAAACGCGGAGCATGATGATAGTGTTGCCTTTATGGTATAGCCAGATACCTCTGGCTATATCAGTACCCATCGTGCGGATCTCAAAAAGTCCATCGCCAAGGGGTTTCGTATCCGGCTCCCGCAACAACTGGGCGTTATGTTCCAGCTTACCAATGAGCCGGTCAAACTTAACCCGAATTTTTACGGGTAATGCAGTTGCTTCTGCCCTGGCCTCAGGGTGATAAACAACGCTAAACATATGGCTGCCCACTCCAAATAAATGTTAGCTCATAGGCTAATTCATAACCATTCAAAATTAACCTGAAGGCTAATTTATTTGACGATTGCCGCAGCAATCTGGTTACAGCCTGTCAGTATTGGTTTTGTGTGCTTCACATAATTATTCTCAGGATAAGAAACCATCTTTTAAAAACCACATCGTACGGTGTTGATGTTGCTGATTTAGCCATGGTAGTCCGTCACCAGAGGAAGAAGATGGCGTGACGGTACCTACGGATGACGCGGGCTGCATTTGAGGAATTGATTTTTTGCGTGGAGGAGTCAGAGATAAATACGTCCGGTTGCAACGTATTCAGTTATGTACAACGGCATTCGCAAAAATGCCCGGTAGCAAATGCCACCGGGCAACAGAATTAACCTAACGCTTTGGCAAGCAGGGTGATGGGGTGTTCGCAGCGCTTACTGGTAGACATCTCAATCTGCCATTTACAGGTTTCGCAGTCGGTGACGACGATATCAGCGCCGCTGTCTTCAATCTGGCGGAACAGCGGTGCGCCAATGGACTGCGATGTCGGGTAGTTTTCCTTTTTAAAGCCGTATGTCCCGGCAATCCCGCAACATTGCGAGTCCAGCACCGTTAGCTCCAGCCCTGGAATTTGTCGTAGCAGTTCCAGCGTGTAGAGCGTCCAGCCCATTTTCTCCATGTGGCATGGCGTGTGGTAGACCACTTTCAGTGGCAGCGTTTTCAGCGGCAGCGTTTTGCCTTCATCCAGCTTGCGCCACAGCCAGCGGGTTGCCAGTTCAATGTGTTCGCGTAGACCTGAGTTGTCGACGTCCAGCACTTCCGGATATTCATCACGCAGCGCAAAGGTGCAGGTTGATGAGGTGGCGATCACCGGAATGCCTTTGCCGTCAATTGCTTCTCTGAGCGAGGCCACGTTGCTCACCGCCTGCTTACGCGCTTTATCGGTAAAGCCGTTGGCAATCAGCGGTACGCCGCAGCATTTCTCTTTGCTCAGCAGTTGCACCCCGGTTCCCATCGCATTCAACACTTTGATCAGGTCTCTGCCGAGCTGCGGATGGTTGTAATTCACAAAACAGCCGTGAAAAAAGGCAACCTGATCCTGATATTGCGCTTGCTGAGCGGCAACGCTGCGATACCAGCGGCGGAAGGTACCGAAAGAGTACTTCGGCAGCGTACGGCGATGGTCGATTTTTAGCGCGTAATCCAGCAACTGACGCACCGGTTTGAGTGAGGTGGCGGTATTCACTATCGGGGCGAATGGTGTGGACACGCTACCCATCAAATCGGTATGGCTTAAGACAAAGTTACGCAGCGACGGACGCGTTGTGTCGTATTTGGCGCGCGCGCGTTGGATGATATCGCCAATCTTCACATCTGACGGACAGGCCACTTCGCAGCGCTTACAGTTGATGCAGTATTTCAGCGCATCGTCATATAACGCGCCATCTTTCAGGCGCAGACGCTCACCGTCCGGTCCGGCCTGTTTAGGACCAGGGTAGTTCGGATTGACGCGACTTACCGGGCAGGCCGTGGTGCACACCGTGCATTTGATACAACTTTCAAAACGTGTGTCGCTCATTGCTGGCCTCCTGCACGTTTCGCAATATGATGTGCGGCGTGTAAGGCGCTAACAGCGCACACGCCGCCTCCGCAACCCTGGGCGATAGGGTCGAATCCGCCGAGAACGGAACCGATGGCATACATGTTCTCTATCGTTTGTCCCGCCAGCGACGGGCGCAGCCCGGCATCGGTCGTAACACCAAACTGCTGCCACGGTTGTGGGTCGAAGACGTCACGCTCATACCACTCGGCGCGCGTGGCGGTTTGCTGTACATCCAGCCCCATGATAGGTTCGTAGATGGCCTCACGCGTGGCGACCAGCCCGCTGCTGAAGAAGCTGCCGCTGGCGAGCACGGCGAAACGTGGCCGCAAAGGAATATCGGCATGATTACGGGTCCAGATTTCGCTGACTACGCCATCCTGACAGGTGATTTTCTTCACTTCATCACCCGGCATCCAGACGCCGCCCTGGCGCACAAACTGGCGCTGCAATTTGTTATGCAAACGCATACCCAGTACCGAAGGTGGGAGGGTCGGTAACAGCGTCAGCGAGCAGGGGAGACGCTCGTTAAGCCATTGCCAGAGCTGTTCATCCGCCAGACCGAAGCAGGCCGGCATAATTATCATGTCGCAGGTTTTTGCTACTGGCAGTAAAGCGTCATAGAGCAGCGACCATTTATCTTCGTTATCCAGCAGGCGCGCAATATTGACGGCGCGAAACTCGGTCGGGTTATCACGCAGGACATCCAGCTCAGGCAGATCGATTTCTGCCGTCTCGACGCTGAGATTGCGTTGACGCAGCGACGCCGCGGCGAGATGTGCCTGAAAATCCAGTAAACCGCTAATACCTACAACGCAGATACGCTGCGCGGACAGCGGCCAGACCGGAACTTCCGGGGAACTTAACCAGGTTGAGCGCAGCGTTCCCAGCGGGGTGATGCGTTGATGTGACTGATGTACCTTGCCTTGCAAATGCGTTCCGCATTCTTCCAGCAGATTTTGCGCCTGCTGGGCCAGCTCCAGGACGTTGTGCGTTCCGATGGTGCTATACGGGTGCGCGGGGGCATGAGTGCGCAGCGCATTCAGGCCTGCTTCTATATCCGTCACCGGTTGGCCATCGGGTAAGTTGCTGAGCAAATCCAGTGAACCGGAGGAGAAATGCAGGGCGCTTTGGCCGCGAGTGACAATCGTGCAGCGTAAACCGCTTTTTTGCAGTTGCAGGCCGCACAGTAGTCCGGCCAGGCCGCCGCCGATAATGACGGTATCAAATTTCATCCTGGTGCTCCTTTTCCAGACCGCACAATCCCTGATAAACCCAGCGTGTGAATTCGCTTTCGCGCAGCGCATCTCCCCAGGCGATAGGCTGCACGCCTTTCCAGCGTTCATTGAGAAAATCGGAAAGCTGGGTGATAGATTGCGCGGCGGTGGTGACATTAAAACGTTGCAGCAAACCTGCGGCGCGGCAGGCACACAATTCGCCCTGGCAGGTCCCCATTCCAACACGGGTACGGCGACGCAAATCCAGCAGGCTGTTGACGGTCAAATTCTCGACGGCGTACTGCACTTCACCTGCAGTGACCGCTTCGCATTCACAGACCAGGCTGCGGTGCTGACGACCTTCGCTAAGCCACGCAGGGGTGCGATCGCCGTGACGGTAGACCGCTGAGCCGCGCAGTGGCGCGGGCAATGAGATCACGCGTTTGAGCGTATGCTCGGTCGATTCTTGTGAGCCAGGCAGCGCCGTGTCTGCCGTTGTGCAAGGTTGGGTATTGCCCAGCTTACGGCAAACGGCATCGGTGGCCCACTCTGCCATCAGGCGGTAGGTCATCAATTTGCCGCCGGTAATGGTGATAAACCCGTCCAGTCCGTCACGTTGGGCGTGATCGAACAGTACAATCCCACGACTGACGTTACGGCCACTTGGATCGTCGTCGCTGGCTACCAGAGGACGCACGCCGGAGTAGGCGCGTAAAATGCGCGTTTTCGCCATAATCGGCGCCAGTTTTTCGCCTTCACGCAGTAGTATATCGACCTCTTCTGCGGTGACGCGGTTGCTGTCGATATCATCGTAATCAATGTGCTGTGAGGTGGTGCCAATCAGCGAAATGGTATCACCGGGCACCAGGATATCGGCGTCAGATGGCTTACGACAGCGGTTGATGACATGCTGGTTAATGCGGTGATCCATAATCAGCAGCGAACCTTTGGCCGGGAACATACGGATGCTCAGGTCGGCATATTCCGCAATGCGCTGGCCCCAGATCCCGGCGGCGTTGACGACTACCGGTGCATGCAGAGACTGCATCTCACCCGTCAGATGATTGCGTACGTTCACGCCGCAAACCGTTGCCCCTTCACGAATCAGTCCCGTCACTTCATGCGCCGTTAAAATTACTGCGCCATGCTCACGCGCATCCAGCATGTTGGCGGCGGTTAAGCGGAAAGGATCAACCGTGCCGTCCGGCACTTTTACCGCGCCAATCAGCTGTGGGTTGACGGAAGGTTCGATAATGCGCGCCTGCTTAGGGTCAATGGCTTCTGCGCGAATACCGGCCTCTTCACAGGCGCGAATAAAGGTTGCCTGGAAGGAGAGTTCATCTTCCGGCAGGGTAATAAATAGACCGTCCGTCGGCTCAACGCAATGACGGGCGATACGTTTGAGAATTTGGTTTTCGCTGATGCACTCCCGGGCAGATTCAGCGTCGGTGACGGCGTAGCGTGCACCGCTGTGCAGCAGACCGTGGTTACGTCCGGTCGCCCCTGTGGCGATATCGTGGCGTTCCACTAAGATGACGCGCAACCCGCGCAGCGCACAATCGCGTGCGATCCCTGCACCTGTTGCTCCTCCACCAATGATAATCACGTCACTTGTTTGCGAGTCGCGAATTTTCATTGTTTTTCCTCACAGTTCGTTTTTTATCATTTAGCCACATAAAAAACATGGATTGTTTGATTTCGCGCATAATCGCTCATTATTCGAAAATGAAACGTGATTTCGTGCGCCTTTATGAACATTTGTCATAAATCTGTAACAATATGTGCAGCGTTTCACATTTTTGTTATGTATCTTTCCTTAACATCGCGGCCACACTGGGAGCGGTAGGGTAGTAATGACGAACTGCAGTGTTTACTTCGAATGAAAGACGGCCACGGAGGCTACACTATGTTGAGCATTTTTAAACCAGCGTCACACACGGCGCGTTTGCCTGCAGCGGAGATCGACCCGACATATCGTCGATTACGTTGGCAGATCTTTCTGGGGATATTCTTTGGCTATGCCGCGTACTATCTGGTACGTAAGAACTTTGCCCTTGCGATGCCGTATCTGGTTGAGCAGGGTTTCTCGCGTGGCGATCTGGGTTTTGCGTTATCCGGTATCTCCATTGCTTACGGATTTTCGAAATTCATCATGGGGTCCGTTTCGGATCGCTCGAATCCGCGCGTTTTCCTGCCAGCGGGTCTGATTCTGGCCGCCGCTGTCATGTTGTTCATGGGCTTTGTGCCGTGGGCGACTTCGAGCATTGCGGTTATGTTTGTGCTGCTGTTCCTCTGCGGATGGTTCCAGGGAATGGGGTGGCCGCCGTGTGGTCGTACCATGGTGCACTGGTGGTCGCAGAAAGAGCGTGGGGGCATTGTCTCCGTCTGGAACTGTGCGCACAACGTGGGCGGTGGTCTGCCTCCTCTGTTGTTCCTGCTGGGTATGGCCTGGTTCAATGACTGGAAAGCGGCGCTGTACATGCCTGCTTTCGGTGCGATCGTCGTCGCGCTGTTTGCTTTTGCTCTGATGCGTGATACGCCGCAGTCTTGTGGCCTGCCGCCTATCGAAGAGTACAAGAACGACTACCCGGACGATTACAACGAGAAAGCGGAAGAAGAGCTGACTGCGAAGCAGATCTTCATGCAATACGTACTGCCGAACAAACTGTTGTGGTACATCGCTATCGCCAACGTGTTTGTTTATCTGCTGCGCTACGGTATCCTGGACTGGTCCCCGACCTATCTGAAAGAAGTGAAACATTTCGCGCTGGATAAATCATCCTGGGCCTACTTCCTGTATGAATATGCGGGTATTCCGGGCACGCTGCTGTGCGGCTGGATGTCGGATAAAGTCTTCCGTGGCAACCGTGGTGCGACCGGTGTAGATTCAATCTGTCAATGCAACACCCCTTTCAATTATCTCTTTCGGTGTTTTGAACTTCAGTGTCTTTCTCGGTCTGTTGTTTAGCTGAGCAGCAACCAGATCTAGTTCATGTTGAGTATATTGGGCAAGATATGTCTTTTTAGGAAAGTACTGCCGAATTAGCCCATTTGTATTCTCATTTGTTCCCCGCTGCCAAGGACTCTGAGGATCGCAGAAGTAAACTTTAACGCCAGTGCTGACAGTAAATTCTAGATGTCTGGCCAGTTCCATTCCTCTGTCCCATGTCAGTGATTTTCTGAGTTCTGACGGTAAACTCAGGAATTTGTCGGTAAGAGCCTGATTTACTGAGACAGAATCTTTGCCCCTGAGTCTAAGGATGATCGTATAACGTGATTTTCGGTCTACAAGTGTGGCTATATGAGAGTTTTTTGTACCTGAGACTAAATCGCCCTCCCAATGCCCCAGAGAGCGTCTGTTATCGATATTTCGGGAACGTTCGTGAATTGGTGTTCCGTTCACTATGTTAATCGTACCTCTTTCGCCTTTGCGGGTATGACGCCTGCCATGGCGAAGGCTATGCGACCGTCGCAGATGCTGTATATTCAGGTGGTGTAGCGCTTCACGGCTACGAAAGTACAGCGTTTTATAAATTGTCTCAGGTGATATTCGCAGCGTTTTTTGACGTGGTTTTGTTCGCCTTAACCATCCTGATATTTGCTCTGGAGACCATTTCATCTCCAGCTTTTCCAGAACAAGCTTTCGCAATGGTAAATTTTGATCCAGTAAGCACGGTTTTGGCCTTTTCGCCATTCTGTTGGCTCGGTTATTAGCATCAACAGCTTTGTAATAGCGTCTGCCCCGATTACGCTGAACTTCACGTGAGATCGTCGAAGGACTGCGATTCAGCGCAGTAGCTATCGCACGAATGCTCATTTTGGCTGACAAACCAGCTCGTATCTCCTCGCGCTCAGACAGTGTCAGGTGAGCTACAGCCCGCTTACGCTCATGGGGTTTTATGCCGCCAGTATCCCTTAACATAGTGAAGATCGTTCCGGGTTTTGAACCCAGGATATTCGCTATTTCACTGAAGCCTGTTCCGTTCTTCCATAGTTCAAAAACAGAGGCTTTTTCCTCTGCTGTAAATGTTCGTCTCATTCAAAAAACCTCCGCAACCCCATGTTTTCACATAACTGTTGCGTTGACCAATTGAATCTACAGGCGTGTTCTTTATGACGCTGGTGACTATCGCGACTATCGTCTACTGGATGAACCCGGCAGGCAACCCGAACGTGGATATGGCTTGTATGATCATCATCGGCTTCCTGATCTACGGTCCGGTAATGTTGATTGGTCTGCATGCGCTGGAACTGGCACCGAAAAAAGCGGCGGGTACGGCGGCTGGCTTTACCGGTCTGTTCGGTTATCTCGGCGGTTCCTTAGCGGCGAGCGCTATTGTTGGCTATACCGTTGACTTCTTCGGTTGGGACGGCGGCTTTATGGTGATGATTGGCGGTAGCGTGCTGGCAGTTATTCTGCTGGTGGTCGTCATGATTGGCGAAAAACGCCATCACGAAGAGATCGCACTGAAGCGTAACGGGGGCTAATAGATGAAAACCACATTGAAAAGTCTCAGCGTGGCGCTAATGCTGACAGGTATGGTGATGAGCAGCGCGGCGGTTGCCGCAGAAAAAATCGTGATTGCGCACCGTGGCGCCAGCGGTTATCTACCGGAGCATACGCTGCCAGCAAAAGCGATGGCTTATGCTCAGGGGGCTGATTACCTGGAACAGGATTTGGTGATGACCAAGGACGACCATCTGGTTGTCCTGCATGACCACTACCTTGACCGCGTCACCGATGTTGCCGAGCGTTTCCCGGATCGTGCGCGTAAAGATGGGCGCTACTACGCTATCGACTTTACGCTGGATGAGATTAAATCGCTGAAATTTACCGAAGGCTTTGATATCGAAAATGGCAAAAAGGTCCAGACCTACCCAGGGCGTTTCCCGATGGGTAAATCTGATTTCCGTGTGCACACTTTCGAAGAAGAGATTGAGTTTGTTCAGGGATTAAATCATTCAACCGGTAAAAACATTGGCATTTACCCGGAAATGAAAGCGCCGTGGTTCCATCATCAGGAAGGGAAGGACATTGCGGCTAAGACGCTGGAAGTACTGAAAAAGTACGGGTACACCGACAAGAACGACAAGGTTTATCTACAGTGTTTTGATGTCGCAGAGTTAAAGCGCATTAAGAATGAACTGGAACCGAAGATGGGGATGGATCTCAATCTGGTACAGTTGATTGCGTACACTGACTGGAATGAAACTCAGGAGAAAAAGCCGGACGGTAGTTGGGTTAATTACAATTACGACTGGATGTTTAAACCGGGTGCCATGAAGCAGGTTGCGCAGTATGCGGACGGCATTGGGCCGGACTATCACATGCTGATTGATGAGAAGTCGAAGAAAGGCAATATCTCGTTAACGGGCATGGTACAGGACGCGCATCAGAATAAGATGGTGGTGCATCCTTATACCGTTCGTGCCGATCAACTGCCGGATTACACCACTGACGTAAACCAGCTGTATGACATTCTGTATAACAAGGCGGGCGTTGACGGGCTGTTCACCGACTTCCCCGACAAAGCAGTGACATTCCTGAATAAAGAGTAATGGCACAAGGTCTGTGATGCACCTCCGGTCACAGGCCTGGTTGGATCAAACGTTATTAACGGCTAGATAAGGCCGTCTGCCGTCAACGTGGCCATACCTGCCTCCAGGAGAAATAAAGAGCTGCCGTCCATCGGCGGCTCTTTTTTAGTCGTAATTTTTATCCCGCCACATGTTACAGCTCTATTTCAATATCGCCTTTTGCCCGACAGCAGCAGGGTAAAATTTCACCTGGCTGAATGAAGGCCAGAGGTTCGGCAATCCAGTCGACCTGTCCCGCTACCAGACGGGTACGGCAGGAGCCGCAATAACCTGCGCGGCACTGGTATTCAACTTCAACATTGTGCGATTCGAGCGCGGCAAGCAGGGAAGGGTGTTCATCCTGGCACAGCAGTTGTGTGCCAGAGATGCGCAGAGTAACGCGGCCCATCAGAGCTGGAAGTTACTCAGGTCGTCGGTATCGACTTCCGAATCGATCTGGCCGACCAGGTAAGAGCTGACTTCCACTTCCTGCGGCGCAACCTGCACGTTATCAGACACCAGCCAGGTGTTGATCCATGGGATTGGGTTAGAGCGGGTCTGGAACGGCAAGTCGAGTCCGACAGCCTGCATACGGATGTTGGTGATGTACTCAACGTACTGGCACAGAATGTCTTTGTTCAGGCCAATCATTGAGCCGTCACGGAACAGATAATCCGCCCACTCTTTTTCCTGCAGCGCGGCCTGTACGAACAGGTCGTAGCATTCTTGTTTACACTCTTCGGCGATTTCCGCCATTTCCGGATCGTCCACGCCGCTGCGCAGCAGATTCAGCATATGCTGGGTCCCGGTCAAATGCAGGGCTTCATCGCGGGCGATCAGGCGAATAATTTTCGCGTTGCCTTCCATCAGTTCACGTTCGGCGAAGGCGAAGGAGCAGGCGAAGCTGACGTAGAAGCGGATCGCTTCCAGCGCGTTCACGCTCATCAGGCACAGATACAGCTTCTTCTTCAGTTCACGCAGGCTTACGACAACCGTTTTACCGTTAACGGTATGCGTGCCTTCGCCCAGCAAATGCCAGTAGCTGGTCATCTCAATCAATTCGTCGTAATAGCTGGAAATGCCTTCCGCGCGTTTCTGGATTTGCTCGTTGGTGACGATGTCATCAAACACCACCGCCGGATCGTTCACGATGTTACGAATGATGTGGGTGTAGGAACGGGAGTGGATCGTTTCTGAAAACGCCCATGTTTCCACCCAGGTTTCCAGCTCAGGGATCGAGATTAACGGCAGCAGCGCCACGTTCGGGCTACGTCCCTGAATGGAGTCCAGCAGCGTCTGATATTTCAGGTTGCTGATGAAGATATGCTTTTCATGTTCCGGCAGCGCCTGGAAGTCGATGCGATCGCGAGAAACATCAACTTCTTCCGGACGCCAGAAGAAAGAGAGCTGCTTTTCGATCAGTTTTTCGAAGATGTCATATTTTTGCTGATCGTAGCGGGCGACGTTCACCGGCTGGCCGAAGAACATCGGTTCCAGAAGTTGGTTATTTTTCGTCTGTGAAAAAGTGGTGTATGCCATTGATGTGAATCCTTTGTGGGATGAGTGCCGGATGGCGTTACAAGCACCCTTTCCGGCCTACAAACCAAGCTACTGTAGGCCGGGTGAGCCTGGTGCCACCCGGCATCGTTCATCAGATCTTACATGCGCCGCTTTCGCAGCCGTCGTCCTGAATGGACGGCACCAGATCGTCCTGAGAATCTTCCGCACCGTCACGGGTGTTTTGATAATACAGCGTTTTGACACCAAATTTGTAGGCGGTGAGCAGGTCTTTCAGCAACTGCTGCATCGGTACTTTTCCGGATGGGAAGCGCGACGGATCATAGTTGGTGTTGGCGGAAATCGACTGATCGATAAATTTCTGCATGATACCTACCAGCTGCAAATAGCCATCGTTGTTCGGCATTTCCCACAGCAGTTCGTACGCGTCGTGCAGGTGTTCGTAGTCCGGCACGACCTGGCGCAGAATACCGTCTTTCGACGCTTTGATGCTCACATAGCCGCGCGGTGGTTCAATACCGTTGGTGGCGTTAGAGATCTGCGAAGAGGTCTCCGATGGCATCAGGGCTGACAGCGTGGAGTTACGCAGACCGTGCGTTTTGATGGATTCGCGCAGTTGTTCCCAGTCCAGATGCAGCGGCTCGTTGACAATAGCATCGAGATCTTTTTTATAGGTATCGATCGGCAGAATACCTTTGGAGTAGGTCGTTTCGTTAAACCACGGGCACGCGCCTTGCTCTTTCGCCAGCTCGTTAGAGGCTTTCATCAGGTAATACTGAATGGCTTCAAAGGTTTTGTGAGTCAGGTTGTTCGCGCTGCCGTCAGAATAACGCTTACCGTTTTTCGCCAGCCAGTAGGCGTAGTTGATCACGCCAATACCCAGCGTACGGCGACCCATCGCGCCGCGTTTGGCGGCAGGAATCGGATAATCCTGATAATCGAGCAGCGCATCCAGCGCGCGTACCGCCAATTCGGCCAGCTCTTCCAGCTCGTCCAGGCTGTTGATAGCACCGAGGTTAAATGCGGACAGCGTACACAGCGCAATTTCGCCGTTTTCGTCGTTAACGTCGGTCAGCGGTTTGGTCGGCAGGGCGATTTCCAGGCACAGGTTAGACTGGCGCACCGGAGCGACAATGGGATCAAACGGGCTATGGGTGTTGCAGTGGTCAACGTTCTGAATATAGATACGCCCGGTAGAGGCACGTTCCTGCATCATCAGTGAGAACAGCTCAACGGCTTTGACGCGTTGCTTGCGGATACTGTCGTCGTTTTCATATTTGGTGTACAGACGTTCGAATTCGTCCTGGTCAGCGAAGAACGCATCATACAGGCCTGGAACGTCGGACGGGCTGAACAGCGTGATGTCGCC
The DNA here is from genome assembly GCF_013797615.1 of Citrobacter sp. RHBSTW-00017. Taxonomy (NCBI): domain Bacteria; kingdom Pseudomonadati; phylum Pseudomonadota; class Gammaproteobacteria; order Enterobacterales; family Enterobacteriaceae; genus Citrobacter; species Citrobacter sp. RHBSTW-00017. The sequence continues at coordinate 1,781,937 of NZ_CP056899.1, forward strand.
GCCCTTCAGCAGACGGGTGTACATCAGTTTGTTGATCTGTACGCCGTAGTCCATGTGACGCACGCGGTTGCCTTCGACGCCACGGTTGTTTTTCAGGACCAGCAGGCTTTCAACTTCCAGGTGCCACATTGGGTAGAACAGCGTTGCAGCACCGCCGCGTACGCCGCCCTGGGAGCAGGATTTTACCGCGGTCTGGAAGTGCTTGTAGAACGGAATACAACCGGTGTGGAACGCTTCACCGCCGCGGATCGGGCTACCCAGCGCACGGATGCGACCGGCGTTGATACCGATGCCGGCGCGCTGGGAAACGTATTTCACAATCGCGCTGGAGGTGGCGTTGATGGAGTCCAGGCTGTCGCCGCACTCGATCAGTACGCAGGAGCTGAACTGACGGGTAGGGGTACGCACGCCGGACATAATCGGCGTCGGCAGTGAAATTTTAAACGTAGAAACGGCGTCGTAGAAACGTTTTACGTATTGCAGACGCGTTTCACGCGGATAGTTAGAGAACAGGCAGGCCGCTACCAGAATGTAGAGGAACTGCGCGCTTTCATAAATCTCACCGGTAACACGGTTTTGTACCAGGTATTTACCTTCTAACTGCTTCACCGCAGCGTAGGAGAAGGTCATATCACGGTCGTGTACGATGAACGAGTCCATCTGCTTGAACTCTTCTTCCGTGTAGTCTTCCAGCAGATGATTGTCGTATTTGCCCATTTCAACCATTTTCACGACATGGTCGAACAGTTTCGGCGGTTCAAACTCGCCGTAGGCTTTTTTGCGCAGATGGAAAATTGCCAGGCGAGCAGCCAGGTATTGATAATCCGGTGCCTCGCGGGAGATCAGGTCGGCGGCAGCTTTGATGATTGTTTCATGGATATCGGATGTCTTGATACCGTCATAAAACTGAATGTGGGAGCGCAACTCGACCTGAGAAATCGATACGTTATTCAGTCCTTCTGCCGCCCAATCCAGAACTCGGTGGATTTTGTCGAGATTGATGCGCTCTGTACTACCATCACGCTTTGTCACCAGCAGACTCTGATTCATGTGGTTTTTTACCTGTCCGTGAAAGAAAAAATATCCCCCATATTATCCACAAAGTCATGTTGTGACTAAGTCTGTGGATAAATACTATATGTAGGGGTTGTTTGATAAAGTAGACGCTATATGGTGAGTATTCTAGTAGGGATTCTTTTCAGTACAAGAGTTGATTTTGAGGTTAAATTGAGGTTGCAAAAGGGTAATAATCGCTAAGTGCGCGTCTTATAAGGCCTGGCGAGGATGTCAATAATTGAGAAAAAAAATAGAAAATTTGATCGAGTGCTGATTTCTTCATCTAAGGCAAGGTAAGTTCTTATGACCTAGCGCAAAAATTGCCCTGACGATCCTACTCAGGATTGGTAGGCGATGCGCAGGCCCGAAAGCTGCGCACTATCGGGCACGGTGCCGGATTGCGGCGTTGCACGCCTTATCCGGCCGGGTGGAGGAGGTTAATCTGCTTGCGCGGTAGTGTGTAGCATATAGTTCACATCAACGCCGGGGCCGAGTTTAAAACTGTTGGTGATCGGGTTGTAGTGCAGGCCGGTCATATGACGCTCTTTCAGCACGGTCTGGTCAACCCACTCTAACAGTTCAGCCGGCTTAATGAATTTTTTCACATCATGCGTGCCTTTCGGCACCATACGCAAAATATATTCCGCGCCGACCACCGCCATTAGCCAGGATTTGCCGTTGCGATTAAGCGTGGAGAAAAACACTTCGCCGCCCGGTTTGACCAGTCTGGCGCAGGCCCTGACCACCGACTGCGGGTCCGGTACGTGCTCCAGCATTTCCATGCAGGTCACAACGTCATACTGATGCGCATGTTTTTCCGCATGTTCTTCAACCGTTTCTTGAACGTATTCCACCTGGATGCCACTCTCCAGCGCATGCAGTTTTGCTACCTGTAACGGTTCAAAGCCCATGTCCAGCCCGGTGACGGTTGCGCCCTCGCGCGCCATGCTTTCCGCCAGAATGCCGCCGCCGCAGCCGACGTCGAGTACCTTTTTACCAAACAGGCCGCCTGAGCGCTCCGTGATATAGCCCAGGCGAAGTGGGTTAATACGGTGCAGTGGCTTAAATTCACCCTCAAGATCCCACCAGCGTGACGCGACTGCTTCAAACTTGGCAATTTCTTCCTGATCAACGTTGTGAGTTACCGGAGGTTTTTCGGCATTCATTGGGGCTTCTACTCCTAAATTTGCGATGCAAATGAGTATATCAGCCTGACGGGATGAATAAAGCCTCTGTCAGGGGGAATCCATTTACCTGAATCTGCACGGATGTGTTATAATTTGCGACCTTTGAATCCGGGATACAGTAGAGGGATAGCGGTTAGATGAGCGACCTTGCGAGAGAAATTACACCGGTCAACATTGAGGAAGAGCTGAAGAGCTCCTATCTGGATTATGCGATGTCGGTCATTGTTGGCCGTGCGCTGCCGGACGTCCGAGATGGCCTGAAGCCGGTTCACCGTCGCGTACTTTACGCCATGAACGTATTGGGCAACGACTGGAATAAAGCCTATAAAAAATCTGCCCGTGTCGTTGGTGACGTAATCGGTAAATACCACCCTCATGGTGATATCGCCGTTTACGACACCATTGTTCGTATGGCGCAGCCATTCTCCTTGCGTTACATGCTGGTAGATGGTCAGGGTAACTTTGGTTCTGTCGATGGCGACTCCGCAGCGGCGATGCGTTATACGGAAATCCGTATGTCGAAAATCGCCCATGAGCTGATGGCTGACCTGGAAAAAGAAACGGTGGATTTCGTCGATAACTACGACGGCACCGAACAAATTCCTGACGTCATGCCAACCAAAATTCCTAACCTGCTGGTGAACGGCTCGTCCGGTATCGCGGTAGGTATGGCGACCAACATTCCGCCGCACAACCTGACGGAAGTGATCAACGGCTGCCTGGCATACATTGACGATGAAGACATCAGCATTGAAGGGCTGATGGAACATATTCCGGGTCCGGACTTCCCGACCGCCGCGATCATCAACGGTCGTCGTGGTATTGAAGAAGCCTACCGTACCGGCCGTGGCAAGGTGTACATTCGCGCGCGCGCGGAAGTCGAAGCGGATGCCAAAACTGGCCGTGAAACCATCATCGTCCATGAAATTCCGTATCAGGTGAACAAAGCGCGCCTGATCGAGAAAATCGCCGAGCTGGTAAAAGACAAACGCGTTGAAGGTATCAGCGCGCTGCGTGACGAGTCTGACAAAGACGGTATGCGCATCGTGATTGAAGTGAAACGCGACGCAGTCGGGGAAGTGGTTCTGAACAACCTCTACTCCCAGACCCAACTGCAGGTTTCTTTCGGTATCAACATGGTTGCGTTGCACCATGGACAGCCGAAAATCATGAACCTGAAAGATATTATTGCTGCGTTTGTACGTCACCGCCGTGAAGTCGTAACCCGCCGTACTATCTTTGAACTGCGTAAAGCCCGCGACCGTGCGCACATCCTTGAAGCACTGGCGATTGCGCTGGCGAACATCGATCCGATCATCGAACTGATCCGCCGTGCGCCGACCCCGGCAGAAGCGAAAGCAGCGCTGGTCGCGCGTTCGTGGGAGCTGGGTAACGTTTCTGCCATGTTGGAACGTGCCGGCGATGATGCCGCGCGTCCTGAATGGCTGGAACCGGAATTTGGCGTGCGTGACGGTCAGTACTACCTGACTGAACAGCAGGCCCAGGCCATTCTGGATCTGCGTTTGCAGAAACTGACCGGCCTTGAGCACGAAAAACTGCTCGACGAATACAAAGAGCTGCTGGAGCAGATCGCTGAACTGCTGCACATTCTGGGCAGCGCCGATCGTCTGATGGAAGTCATCCGTGAAGAGATGGAGCTGATTCGTGAACAGTTCGGCGACGCACGTCGGACCGAAATCACCGCGAACAGCGCTGACATCAACATCGAAGATCTGATTAGCCAGGAAGATGTTGTCGTGACCTTGTCTCATCAAGGCTACGTGAAATATCAGCCGTTAACCGATTACGAAGCGCAGCGTCGTGGCGGTAAAGGCAAATCTGCAGCACGAATTAAAGAAGAAGACTTTATCGACCGCCTGCTGGTGGCCAACACCCATGACACGATCCTCTGCTTCTCCAGCCGCGGTCGTTTGTACTGGATGAAGGTTTATCAGTTGCCGGAAGCAAGCCGTGGTGCGCGTGGACGTCCTATCGTCAACCTGCTGCCACTGGAAGCTAACGAACGTATCACCGCAATTCTGCCAGTACGTGAGTACGAAGAAGGCGTCAACGTCTTCATGGCAACCGCCAGCGGTACCGTGAAGAAAACAGCGCTGACCGAGTTCAGCCGTCCGCGTTCAGCCGGTATCATTGCGGTTAACCTGAACGAAGGCGATGAGCTGATTGGCGTTGACCTGACGTCTGGCAGTGACGAAGTTATGCTGTTCTCTGCTGCCGGTAAAGTGGTGCGCTTCAAAGAGGGGGCTGTTCGTCCGATGGGACGTACCGCGACCGGCGTACGCGGTATCAAACTGGCGGAAAGTGACAGCGTGGTATCGCTGATCGTTCCGCGCGGTGAAGGTGCTATCCTCACCGTTACCCAGAACGGCTACGGTAAACGTACGGCGGCGGAAGAGTATCCGACCAAGTCTCGTGCGACCCAGGGCGTTATCTCCATCAAGGTCACCGAGCGCAACGGTTCCGTTGTCGGCGCAGTGCAGGTTGAAGATACCGACCAGATCATGATGATCACCGATGCAGGTACGCTGGTGCGTACTCGCGTGTCGGAAATCAGCGTGGTAGGGCGTAACACCCAGGGCGTTATCCTCATCCGTACTGCGGAAGATGAAAACGTTGTGGGTCTGCAACGCGTTGCTGAACCGGTTGATGATGAAGAGCTCGACTCCATCGACGGTAGCGCTGCTGAAGGGGACGAGGATATCGCGCCTGAAGCGGAAAGCGATGACGATGCAGCGGACGACGCTGAAGAGTAATTAAGACGTGATAAAAAGGGCCGGAAATATCCGGCCCTTTTTTTTAATTCATTCGCTCCACTATCATCGCAATGCCCTGACCGCCGCCGATGCACAGCGTGGCCAGTCCAAGCGTTTGATCCCGTGCCTGTAGCGCATGCAGCAGCGTCACCAGTATTCGCGCGCCGCTGGCGCCAATAGGGTGTCCCAGCGCAATTGCCCCACCGTTGACGTTAACCTTTTGCGGATCAAATCCCAGCGTTTTACCAACGGCAAGAAACTGAGCAGCAAATGCCTCGTTAGCTTCGATCAGATCGATATCAGAAAGCTGTAAGCCGCTCAGTTGCAGTGCCTTCAGCGTGGCGGGAACCGGCCCCATGCCCATCATAGCCGGAGCTACGCCGCCACTGGCCCAGGCTTTGATTCGCGCCAGTGGCTTCAGCCCAGCCTCCAGTGCTGCCGACTCTTCCATTATCACTAATGCCGCTGCACCGTCGTTGATCCCCGAGGCGTTACCTGCGGTGACGGTTCCTGCTTTATCAAAGGCTGGACGCAATGCGGCGAGGCCTTCTGCCGTCGAGTCAGCTTTGGGGAATTCGTCACGCTCAAAGATGATGGTTTTCTTCCGTGATGACACGCTGACGGGCACGATTTCAGCCTCAAATGCGCCAGACTCGATTGCGGCAACGGCTTTACGCTGTGACTGCAGAGCCAGTTCATCCTGCATTTCGCGGCTGATGCCATACTCTTTGGCAACATTTTCTGCAGTGATCCCCATGTGGTAACCATGCTCGGCGCAGATCAGACCGTCGCGCAGAATCACGTCGGACAATTGCCCGTCACCGAGGCGATAGCCCCAGCGGGCTTTTGCGTCTAACAGGTAGGGGGCCAGGCTCATGTTTTCCATCCCACCCGCGACGATCGCCTGGGCTTGTCCGGCCTTGATAGCGAGGGCGGCAAGCGCCACGCTTTTCAGGCCAGAGCCGCACACTTTGTTGACGGTAAAGCCGCAAATGGTGTCGGACAGGCCGCTTTTTAATAATGCCTGACGCGCTGGGTTTTGCCCGAGTCCTGACTGCAGCACGTTGCCCATAATCACCTCGTCCACGCGCTGTGGGTCAAGGTGCGCGCGTTCAAGAGCGGCTCTAATGACGGTTGATCCAAGCTCGACGGCACCCGTAGTTGCCAGTGCGCCGTTAAAACTGCCGATTGCGGTACGTGCCGCGCTGACGATGACACAGTTTTTCATTTTTCAGTTCCTTTAATTAAGTTGTTGCCGTCAGAACAAGGTCAATCCAATAACAAAAATGACGCCGGAGAAGAGCAGGGCGGTGATGCAGTAGCCCATAATGTCGCGTACTCCGAGACCGGCGATGGCCAGCGCGGGTAGCGCCCAGAACGGTTGTGCCATGTTCATCCACTGCTCACCGTAGGCGATGGCCATGACTGATTTGCCAAGATCGGCACCCAGCGCCTGAGCGGCAGGCATGACGAACGGTCCCTGAATAACCCAATGGCCACCGCCGGATGGCACGGCAAAGTTAATCAGGGCTGAACTGAAGAAAGTCATCAGTGGGAAGGTATCTTTGTTGGCAACGTTGATGAAAAATTCAGTAATGAGCCCACCGAGGCCGGAGTGCTCCATCATCAACTGAATGCCGGCATAGAAGGGGAATTGCACCAGAATCCCGGCGGTACTCCGTGCGGCAGCACTAACGGCACGCATATAGGCCATCGGCGTTTTGTGCAGCAGCAGACCGGCAATCATAAACATCAGGTTGACGGTGTTGATGGTGATGTTGAAACCTTTCTCGGCAAAGTAGATACCCAGATAGGCAATCCCTAATGCACCGATGATCAGCGCCAGAATGCGGCTCTCTTCCAGTTTTTCAGATGGCGGCGCATCCGGCGGCAGTTTCTTTTGAAAATCAGCTTCTTCCAATAAAAGTTTTGGATCGATGCTCACCACATCTGAAGGTTTTGGCGTCATCATCCGGGTGATAAACGGCATCACCACAATCAGGCCGAGCGTGATGAAAATATTGAAGCCGGTGAACAGGGTATCCGCGACAGGAATGAGGCCCGCTACGTGCTCGACCGGGTTGCCAGGCGTTGCCGCCAGCAAAGGCATTGAGCCGGAGAAGCCGCCGCCCCAGGTCAGGAACCCGATGTAGGCGCAGGCAATCAGTAACGGATAATCGGAACCCGGTACCCGACGAGCAACTTCGCGGGCGAACATCGCCCCGACCACCAGACCAAATCCCCAGTTAATAACGCAGGCAACTGAACCAAAAAAAGTCACCAGCATGACGCCCTGAGCGGGGGTTTTGGCGGCGGATGCCGCCGTACGCAGCAGGCTTTTCACCGGCCCGGAACTGGCTAACGCATGGCCGGTTACGATGATCAGCGCCATCTGCATACCAAACGCCAGCAGGTTCCAGAAACCGTCACCCCAGAATTTCACCATGCTGATGGGGGTCTGCGGCGTTAACCACAGCGCGATGCCAAAGGTCAGCAACGTTAATAACATGGCGAAAATCAGTGGGTCGGGCAGCCAGCGGCTGACTACCCGTGTCATAAAGCGAGCGATGCGGCCAATCATGCGTCACCTCGCAGGATGCGCAGATCGTCGGCAATTTCAAACTGTGCTTCGGTTTTTTCACATAGCGTGGCGATGTCGCATCCTTCGATGATTTCAGTCAGCCACATCTTGCCATCTATAAAGCGGAATACAGCCAGCTCGGTGACCAGCATATGCACAGCATGCTGTGCAGTGAGCGGCATGGTGCATTGACGCAGGATTTTTGCGGAGCCGTCTTTTGCGCAATGCTCCATGGCGATAATGACTTTACGCGCACCGGTCACCAGATCCATTGCGCCACCCATGCCGGGCACCATCTTGCCGGGAACCACCCAGTTGGCGAGGTTTGCCTGCTCGTCGACCTGCAACCCGCCAAGCACACAGGCATCAACATGACCGCCGCGAATCAACGCGAACGACATGGCGCTATCAAACATCGCCGCGCCCGGCAAAATACCGCACGGTTGGCCGCCCGCGTTCACCAGGTCAGGATGGGCGGTGGTGACTGGGCCCAGTCCCAGAAAACCGTTCTCAGATTGCAGCGTAATGTGAATATCAGCAGGTAAGTAGTTAGCTACCATCGTTGGCAGGCCGATACCTAAGTTGACGATATCGCCATCGCGAAGTTCTTGCGCCACCCGGCGCGCAATACGTTGTTTAGCATCCATGATTAGCTCTCCTGTGGAATGACGATATGGTCGATAACGGCGGCGGGGGTCACAATCTGGTCAGGCTGCAGCTCCCCTGTTTCAACCATTTCGTCCGGTTCGACCAGCGTGATATCAGCGGCGAGGGCAATCAGAGGGTTAAAGTTACGGGCGCTGAGCTGGTAGGTGAGGTTGCCAAGCATGTCAGAGCGGTGGGCGCGAATAAGCGCTAAATCGGCGCGTAATGGGCGTTCAAGCAGCCAGGTTTTACCCTCAAGCGTCATGGTTTGCTTGCCTTCTTCCACGATGGTGCCAACGCCAGTGGGGGTCAGAAAGCCGCCAAGACCCGCGCCGCCGCAACGAATCTGCTCGATCAGGGTACCTTGCGGAACCAGCTGTACATCCATCTCGCCGGCAATCATGCGACGACCGGTTTCCGGGTTTGTACCAATGTGCGAGGCAATCACTTTGCTCACCCGCCCATTGACGATCAGGGGGCCGATACCGGTATCGACAAAGGCGGTATCGTTAGCAATCAGTGTCAGATCTCTGACGCCGGATTCCAGTAGGGCTTCAACCAGACGAGGTGGTGTGCCAACGCCCATAAAACCACCGACCATGATGGTCATGCCGTCACGAAAGAAGCCCGCAGCGTCTTGTAAGGTAATCAGTTTTGTTTTCATTATGTTTCCCTTTTTGCATACTCCATTTTGGGTACGCTCAGGGAATTGCAAGCAGGGTGCCAGAATGACTAAAGAAACGTATTAATGTTTAGTTTATTGAATTTATTGGTTTATTTTTGTGGTCTTGGTGAAAGGAGACCACGAGGGGTTATGCAGAATTTTGCGCAGTGTGCAAAATTCTGCATAGCAAACTTGCGTATCAGGAACCCGATGGGTCGATGCCGTACTCTTGTAATTTATACATTAAAGCGCGACGGCTAATTCCCAGCATCAGCGCCGTGCGGGTGCGATTGCCGTCCTGACTGTCGAGGACTTCGAGGATAATTCGTTTTTCCTCACGCTTAATCTCTTCTTTCAGATTGCGTTCCCCGGAGTAAGTCGGTTTTGTCTCTGTTGTGGCGCTAACCGGGATGCGTAACGGGTCGGGGAGATCGTCGGCAAAGATCACCGCGCCGGTATTCATAACGACTGCACGTTCGATGACGTTTGACAGTTCGCGAATGTTACCGGGCCAGGGCCAGGCGGTGAGGATCGACATCGCCGTCGGGTCGATCTCGATAATATCCCGCTGATTTTCAGAGCTGAATTTTTGTAAAAAGTGGTTTGCTAATAAGGCAATATCTTCACGACGCTCGCGTAATGGCGGCAAAGTCAGATGGATAACGTTGAGCCGGTAAAACAGGTCTTCGCGAAACGTTCCTTCCTTCACCATCGTTTGCAGACAGCGGTTGGTGGCGGCGACGATTCGAATGTCAACGCGAATGGTCTGGTGCCCGCCGATGCGTTCAAACTCCCTCTCCTGCAAAATGCGCAGCAGCTTGGCCTGCAGCACCAGCGGCATCTCGCCAATTTCATCAAGCAATAAAGTTCCCTGATGAGCGCGTTCGAACAATCCCTGGCGCAACGTCTGTGCCCCGGTAAACGCGCCTTTTTCGTGACCAAATAGCTCGCTTTCCAACAACGACTCCGGCAGGGCCGCGCAGTTAATTTTGATAAAAGGGCCATTGGCGCGTTTGCTGTTGTAGTGAATGGCGCGGGCGATCAGCTCTTTTCCTGTGCCGCTTTCACCGCTAATCAACACGTTTGCCTGGGAGAGGGCGATTTTCGCCGTGTCTTTACAGATATCCATCATACGCGGGCTGGTGGTCAGAATGTGTCCCCACTGCCAGCTGGTGGTCAACGCTTTATGCAGATTGCGGATTTCCTGTTTCATCTCCTGCAGTTGCAATGCGTGTTGAATCACCATGCTTAGCTCGTCGAGATCAAAGGGCTTAATCACGTAGTCGAATGCGCCGCTACGTAAAGCTTCTACTGCGGTTTCTACTTCAGCGTAAGCGGTCATCAGAATGACGGGGATCCGTGGTTGCTGCGTGCGCATAACTTTCAGCGCGTCGATACCGTCCATCTCTGGCATGCGAATGTCCATCAGCACCACGTCTGGCTGCGTTTCGCTAAACAGGCTCAGCGCGGCTTTCCCGTCGCTGGCGCAATGTGTCTCATGCCCTTGCAGGGAAAATGCGGTGGCAAGCATACGGCGAACATTTTCTTCATCATCAACGATGAGAATACGATAGGTCGTTTTCATTCTGACGGATTTCCCTGCGGGTTAAGAGGTAAAATCAGAGTGAATATCGCCCCGCAGCCAGGCTGGCTGGTTACGTGGATATCCCCCTGATGCGCGTTAATGATGCGCTGGCTCAGCGCCAGTCCAAGACCGGTGCCTGATGCTTTTGTCGTAAAAAAGGGATCGAATATTTTCTTCTGTATGGCGAGATCGATACCGTTGCCATTATCTTCAATCATCACGGCCTGTTGCGAGGCCGAGTATTGCCAGGTACGGATGCGAATTTCGCCTCGCGCAGCGATCGCCTGTACCGCATTGATTAAAATATTGAGGATCACCTGTTTGAGAAGCTCGCGATCGGCGACGATCGGCGGCAGGCTGGGATCTAATTCCGTTGTAAAGGCGATCCGTGCCTGCAGGCCAGCGGTTTGCACCAGGATTAGCGTCTCTTCAATGAGCGCATTGAGCCGAATCTGTTGCCACTGGCTTTGTCGTGGGCGTGAGAAATCTAACAGTTGTTGAATAACTTTATTGATGGAATCAATTTCATTCAGCACAACAGATAAATATTCCTGATGTTCCGGCAGCGAGGTTTGCTGGCGGATGATCTGGACGTACCCACGAATTGCGGTCAGCGGGTTTCGCACTTCATGCGCGACGCCGGCCATCAGCTCACCCAGGGTGGCAAGCCTTTCGGTTTGCGCCAGTCGACGCTGGGTCTCTTTACGGGCGGTTAAATCGGAGAAAATAACCAGCGCGCCAATCAGCTCGCCGTGTGCGTTATGGATCCGACTGGTGGTTACACTGATCTCAATGGTGCGTTCTCGTCCTGGAAAGCTAATCTCCTGGGCCACATGTTCAGTACCGTGCTCAAGGGTGTCCAGTACCGGGCTATAAAACTGCGTATTGGCAAAGAGCGTCGCATAGGGCTGTCCGACCAGCTCATGCAGCGTGTAGCCCGTTATCTGTTCTGCCGCCGGGTTCATGGTGGTAACGTCGCCTTGCCTGTCGATGGCGATCACGCCATCTGCGGCATTTTCAATGATCAGATCGTTAAGGGTTTTGGTTTCCCGTAGCGTTTGTGCCAGCGCATTGACGCTACGGCTGATTTGTCCTAACTCGCCGGGGAGTTCAGGCAATCGGGTAGGGGTTTTTTGTGCCAGCGTGGAAAGCCCATCGGTGATGATGTCGATATTCGCACTGAGTCGGCGTGAGAAGTGCACGATGAGCAGCAGACTACAGATGAGCCCGGCAACCAGTACGGCAATAATCCTGACATCCATTCTCCAGGCCTGCTGGCGGATATCTTCGGTGAGCTCATTGGCCCAGATATACCCAATAACCTCTCCCTGGCGCGCTATTGGGATCATCGAGTTGAGTATGTCGCCGCGAACCTGTCGCCCGGAATAGACCACAGGCGCGTTGCTACTCATCACTTCGCGTCCGGGATGATCCTCGGTGATGGTGATACCTACGTTGCCTTGGTAAAGCGCGGAGGGAGCGTAGGTGATAATGGCATCCAGCGCTTTGTGATAATACCCGGCGCCAATGCCGGGAAACGCTTGCGTAATGCGCTCGGTGATGGGGGCCAACTCTTGATTAAGCGCGCGAATGCGTGCTTCACGCGGCAAATTTGGGTAGTGACTAAAGCGGTCGCCCAGCGCATCGTTTAGCAGGGTTATCACCGATGACAGTTTTTTCTCTTTTTCAGATAAGACTGCTGAACGGCCTTCAGTTTCTACGATATAACCTATAGATATCGTCGGAATGATGACCATCAGGATGGCCATCATGATCATTTGGTTGCGTAATCGTCGTGGGTATAACCGACGAGCCAGCCATCTCAGGTCGCGCATTCTGACATCCGTGCAGTGTTTTTCAGGCAAACGATGATTATCACGGGTTAAGACAATGGTTTCAGAGCGGTGTATCATATTCCCGTAAAGAGAGGGCATTGCGACGCCGGACATTTACCGCTACCTTAACCACACTCTATTAATGCCCTGAGGCGGAGCTTCGCCCCTTTGAAATACCTTGCTTCCGTTCATTCAACGCTAAAAGTCTCACGCTATCTGTTCAGGGCGTTGGCGCTCCTGATCTGGGGGCTAATCGCATTTGCCTCCGTTTTCTACATCGTGAATGCGCTGCACCAGAGAGAGTCCGAGATTCACCAGGAGCTTAACCTCAGTTCCGATCAGGCCCAACGTTACATTCAGCGCACCTCTGATGTGATTAAAGAGCTGAAATATATCGCGGAGAATCGCTTAACGGCGGAAAACGGCGTGATGTCGTTGCGCGCGCGAGATGATAAAACTGCCGTGCCAAACTTCGAGCCGCTGTTTGCCGACTCCGACTGCTCGGTGATGGGCAACGCCTGGCGAGGTTCTCTGGAATCGCTGACGTGGTTTATGCGCTACTGGCGGGATAACTTTTCCGCGGCCTATGATTTGAATCGTGTGTTCCTGATCGGCAGCGACAACCTTTGCATGGCCAATTTCGGTCTGCGTGATATGCCTGTCGAACGTGACGGGGCGTTGAAGGCGCTGCATGAGCGCATTATTAAGTATCGCAATGCACCGCAGGACGAAAACGGTAATAACCTGTTCTGGATTAGCCAGGGGCCGCGGCCGGGGATAGGCTATTTCTATGCGCTGACGCCGGTTTATCTCGCTAATCGCCTGCAGGCGCTGTTGGGTGTGGAACAGCCTATCCGCATGGAGAACTTTTTCACGCCGGGCAGTTTGCCGATGGGAGTGACCATCCTTGATGAAAATGGTCATGCGCTGATTTCGCTCACCGGCCCCGAGGGGAATATTAAGGCTGAACCTCGCTGGATGCAGGAGCGCTCCTGGTTTGGCTATACGTCGGGTTTTCACGAACTGGTGCTGAAGAAAAACCTGCCCCCGTCATCGCTAAGCATTGTTTATTCAGTACCGGTCGACCTGGTGCTGGAGCGGATCCGCATGATGATCCTGAACGCTATTCTGCTGAATGTGCTGGTTGGCGCGGCGTTATTTATGCTCACGCGCATGTATGAGCGGCGCATTTTTATTCCTGCGGAAAGCGATGCCCAGCGTCTGGAAGAGCACGAGCAGTTTAACCGTAAAATCGTGGCTTCCGCGCCGGTTGGGATTTGTATTCTGCGTACGATAGATGGCATTAACATCCTGAGTAATGAGCTGGCGCACACCTATCTCAACATGCTAACGCATGAAGACCGGCAACGGTTAACGCAAATTATCTGCGGCCAGCAGGTCAATTTTGTTGATGTGCTGACCAGCAACAATACCAATCTGCAAATCAGCTTTGTGCACTCGCGCTATCGTAATGAAAACGTGGCAATTTGTGTGCTGGTTGACATCAGCGCGCGCGTTAAAATGGAAGAGTCGTTGCAGGAGATGGCGCAGGCGGCGGAGCAGGCGAGCCAGTCCAAATCGATGTTCCTTGCGACGGTAAGCCACGAGCTGCGTACGCCGCTGTATGGCATTATCGGTAACCTTGATTTGTTGCAAACCAAAGAGTTACCCAACGGAGTGGATCGCCTGGTGACGGCGATGAACAACTCTTCCAGCCTGCTGTTGAAGATTATCAGCGATATTCTCGATTTCTCGAAAATTGAATCTGAACAGCTGAAGATTGAGCCGCGCGAGTTTTCACCGCGCGAAGTAATGAATCATATTACGGCTAACTATCTGCCGCTGGTGGTTCGCAAACAGCTGGGGTTGTACTGCTTTATAGACCCGAATGTACCGGTGGCGCTCAATGGTGACCCGATGCGTTTACAGCAGGTGATTTCCAATCTACTGAGTAATGCTATCAAGTTTACCGATACCGGCTGCATTGTGCTGCACGTGCAGTGCAACGAAGACTATCTCAGTATTCGCGTGCGTGATACCGGGGTTGGGATCCCAGCCAAAGAGGTCGTCCGCTTGTTCGATCCTTTCTTCCAGGTGGGAACCGGCGTACAGCGTAATTTCCAGGGAACCGGGCTTGGTTTGGCTATCTGTGAAAAACTGATCAGCATGATGGATGGGGATATTTCCGTCGATTCTGAACCGGGAATGGGTAGCCAGTTTATGCTGCGTATTCCGCTTTATGGCGCGCAGTACCCGCTGAAAAAAGGTATCGAAGGGCTTGTCGGTAAACGTTGCTGGCTGGCGGTGCGTAACGCGTCGCTGTACCAGTTTATTGAATCCAGTCTGGCGCGTAACGGGATGACGGTGCAGTGCTATGAGGGACAGCAACCGGATGCGGATGACCTGCTGATTGCCGACGATGTGCTGGAGCAGGCGTGGCAGGGACGCGCCGCGGTGATTTTCTGCCGTCGTCATATCGGTATTCCGCTGGAAAGGGGGCCTGGGGAGTGGGTGCACAGCGTGGCATCGCCTCACGAATTGCCCGCGCTGTTGGCGCATATCTACAGCCTTGAGCTGAGCAGTGAAGAGCTTTCAACGGCGTTGCCAGCCCCGGATAAAGTTGCTGCAACTAACGATGACATGATGATTCTGGTGGTCGACGATCATCCTATCAACAGGCGTTTACTGGCCGATCAGTTGGGATCGTTGGGGTATCAGTGTAAAACCGCGAATGACGGCGTGGACGCACTCAATGTACTGAGTAAAAACCATATCGACATCGTGCTGAGCGACGTTAACATGCCGAACATGGATGGTTATCGTCTGACCCAGCGTATTCGCCAGTTAGGATTAACCCTGCCGGTTGTCGGCGTGACGGCCAACGCGCTGGCTGAAGAGAAGCAGCGTTGTCTGGAGTCAGGTATGGATAGCTGTCTGTCTAAGCCGGTGACGTTAGATGTATTGAAGCAAACGCTGACGGTCTATGCGGAAAGAGTGAGAAAGGCGCGGGAATAAAAGAGGCCGGATGGGGCGTTTGCCTTATCCGGCCTACGGAACACGCACAACATCGTGTCATTCGTAGGCCTGATAAACGCCGTGCCATCAGGCACGTCGATGTTAAAAGAATTACTCTTTGTCTGACGGACTCAGCGTGACGGAAGAAAGGTAATTCAACAGGGCGATATCGTTTTCCACACCGAGTTTCATCATTGCCGACTTTTTCTGGCTGCTGATGGTTTTAATACTGCGGTTGAGTTTTTTCGCGATTTCAGTAACCAGGAAACCTTCGGCAAACAGGCGTAGAACTTCGCTCTCTTTCGGTGACAGACGTTTGTCGCCGTAACCGCTGGCGCTGATTTTTTCCAGCAGACGAGAAACGCTTTCCGGGGTGAATTTCTTACCCTTCTGCAGCGCGGCAAGCGCTTTCGGCAGATCTGTTGGCGCGCCTTGCTTCAGGACAATTCCTTCAATATCGAGATCCAGCACCGCGCTCAGGATTGCCGGGTTGTTGTTCATGGTGAGAACAATAATCGACAGGCTCGGGAAATGGCGCTTGATATACTTAATTAACGTGATCCCGTCACCGTATTTATCTCCCGGCATGGAGAGGTCGGTAATCAACACATGAGCATCTAACTTAGGCAAATTGTTGATCAGTGCAGTGGAGTCTTCAAATTCGCCGACAACGTTTACCCACTCGATTTGCTCAAGTGATTTACGAATACCGAACAGTACAATCGGGTGGTCATCGGCAATAATTACGTTCATAGTGTTCATGTATTGGGCTACCTTGCTACAGCAAGCTCTTGACGTAATCGTCAATGTCGCTGATGTATTTTTCTATACCTGGAGCATCTTTCTCTTGAATAAGATGTTCCAGCGCTTCACATAACTGCTTGCCGGGTACCAGATTAAGCATGGCAAACACGCCTTTCAGGCGATGGGCCGTTTGGGCTAACGCAGCGAAATCGCTGGTTGCTGCCTCAGTATACAACCTCTTAACATCATCCGGTACTGTGTCTACAAAGAGTGCATAGTAACCACTGGCATGAAGTTCGGCGTTTTCATCTCCGCCGAGGGGGAGTTCCTGGATCTCTTCTTGTGCCAGCTGCTCTTCTATCAGCTCGAGGACAGCTTCCTGCATAGCATTGCTCATATTAAAGTTGACGCGCAGCTGACCAGGGCCAATTTTCCGCACGCCAGACTCATCATCGCTTAAAAGAAGGCCTGAGGCAGTAAGATTAGACGGATTATCTGTTAAAAAGAGATCATATTCTTGACTATTCAACCGCTCATCAGGCGTGATGCAGGTTGCTCCCCAGTTCTCCAGTTGGCGTAATACGATGCTGCGTACGTCATTAGAGGTGACATCAACCATTATGCAGACGTCATCTAACAAACGCTCTTCACTTTCAGCATGTTGATCGTGCAGCGGCATTTTAACATGGACTATATAACGTGTTCCAAGTTCTTCCCGCGCTTTAATGTTCAGGTGTCCACCTAGCTTGCGGGCGAGCTGATCGCATAACCAGAACGTCAGCGGGTTGGCCTTGCTATACCGATCGCCCTGGGTGTCATTGATGAACGGGAAGTGCAGGTTATCAACTTCATTCAACGTGACACCTTGCCCGGTATCCAGAATGCGGAAGGTCAGGCGTTCAGTCTCCGATTCATCCTGGTCGACTTCCAGCGTGATTTTGCCAATTTGCGTGGTGGTTACCGCATATTGGATCAGCAACAGCAAAATACGGCGCAGGGCATCGCGGTCGCCGCGGCGTTCATCATGGGCGCTAAGGTGATTTTTAATCAGTAGCTGCAGCCCTTTACGTTTAATGGCTGGCAGAACCTCCGGAACCACGTCATCAATTAACGACTGCACGGAAAACAGCGTCGATTCACTTTTCCAGGCGTCGCTTTCCAGCAGGTTGGCCAACTGGATTTCATCTACCATACGCACCAGAACGTCTGCCTGATTGGCCAGTTTCTGGCTGTCCGGGCTATTCAGTGCGGCAGCATTAGCGGCAAGTGTTTTCGCCGGGTCTTTCAGTGCGCTGCCGATATTCTGCATAAAGGCCGCCCGGGCCTGCTGGTTTTTCTCATACAGTCGCTGCGCTTGTTTCAGCTTCTTATTAACCAGCACTTCGCGGTCCTGGTCACGAATAATAAAGATCTGCGTTCTCGAGGAGATCTGGCTGCGGAACAGCCGGATTTCATACAGCTCATTATTGATGGTGGCCTGAATCACCCCCTGATGCTGCTCCGCCATACTGGTAATGTTTTGCAAATTTAAATGCGGTAACAGGTGGTCGGCAATTTTATTGCTGATAACCGTGCGGTTTGCTTCTTGATCGTGCACCAGCAAGCCCAGAGGCAGCAGGGACACAATCTCTTCATTGATGGCGCGCAGAACACGCAGTTCATTATTTGCCGCAAGGTTTGGTGCCACTTCGGTGGAACGGGCAGGGAGGTGGCGAAAGGTGGTATAGCCAAACAGCGCCAGGGCCAACAAAGCAATGTTGAGTAACAGCGGCAGCAGAATGCTTTGTAAGGTGTCGAGCAGCAATGAGCCAAACGGAACCTGCCACACCAGCCGCATATCCGTTGAGTTTAGCGCCGAAGAGATCTCAATTTTACTGTTGTTGAAATTAATGCTGACACTGTCAGGCGACTCTTTTTCATTCAGATGCTCGGTTGTTGACGTGGCATCTGGAACCAGATGGAAGCTGTCCAGCGGCATGCCGGGTGGGATCAAGTCATTAATCGGCAGGTCAAAGGCGACAACCGTTGCCAGATGTCCAGGCTGATTAAAGGTCGTGCGTAGCGTGAAGTAATGCCCGTTCTGCCACGCCAGACGGCGCAGTGAAGAGAAGCTTTCACGTTCATCCAGCGCATTGGCCTGTTGTAACATTTCCGCGCGCCGTGAATCGACAATATTACCAATCGTCGACTCTTTAAAACCGGAAGTCAGATCTTTTAGCGGCAGCGTTGAGATAAGGATCAGGCTATTGTCCTGACCATTCAGGTAATACATAGACCACGGAACATTTTCCGCGCCCCACAGCGTATCAAGATAGGTTGAGATGCGTTGGGTCATCTCCAGCGTAGAACTGTCATGGGAACCGAAAATCAGCGCCTCGGTCTTTCTGCGCGGTTTCTCAAGATAATAGACGTCTTGTTTCAGACGCGTTTCCTGCAGTCCTTCTGCACCAGGTGAACTGGCCGTAGCGGCAATATTGTCATAGATTTGCCAGGTCACGTATCGCCAGGTATCGACCCTTTTATGAATGGCATGGGTGATATCGACAATCTGATAGCTCTTATCCTTTAACCAGGTGTTGACGGCGCTCTGGACCATAACGCCCATCATCACCAACAGCACAACGATCAGTAATAAGAAGAAACGGGTAATACTTCCCGGTAGCAGGGAGAATCGGGTAGAAGCCGTTGTGTCAGACTGACTCATTCGTGTTTATGACCTGTTAAACGACGCGAAAGATGATGGGGCAGTATAAAGGGTAATATATGAATTGCCACACTTACACCACGCCGGATGGCCCGCATTTTTTACGCTCCATTCTGTTGCAGCCATCACTATCCAAAGGTGTACAGTGGATAAAGGCGGGTACAAATATTTATACGGAATGTATACATTTAGCATTAAATAACAAGAAATTATTAATCAGATTTATATCTGAATACGACGCAATGAGATAGTTAATAGTTGTTATAGTTTTGCATCGGTAGCACAGAACGGTAAGTTTTGTGTAAAGAAGGGTAAAAAAAACCGAACGCGAAGCATTCGGTTGAAATAGGGGTAAACAGACATTCATGAATGAATGACGGTAATAAATAAAGTTAATGATGATAGCGGGTCTATTTTAGTTGCGAGTGAAGATTTTGTTTTGTCATTCAGTGCTATAACTATTTTCAATGTAACTTATTGATTTTAAATTTAATTAAAACAGTTCTTGATTATTTGTGCTTATTTTGCCTGTTTTTTGATTTTAAAAAAGTTCCCTCTTATTAATATTTTGAAACATCTATGTCGATAAATGAAACACCTTAAAAGTTTTAGTATCATATTCGTGTTGGATTATTCTGTGTTTTTGCGGAGAATGAAGTTGCCGACTGGTTAATGACCTTAATCAGTATGCAGTGGCATAAAAAAGCAATAAAGGCATATAACAGAGGGTTAATAACATGAAAGTTAAAGTACTGTCCCTCCTGGTACCAGCACTGCTGGTAGCAGGCGCAGCAAATGCGGCTGAAATTTATAACAAAGACGGCAACAAATTAGACCTGTACGGCAAAGTCGACGGTCTGCACTATTTCTCCGATAACAAAGGTGATGATGGTGATAAGACTTACATGCGTATCGGCTTCAAAGGCGAAACCCAGGTTAACGACCAACTGACCGGTTACGGCCAGTGGGAATACCAGATTCAAGGCAACCAGAGTGAATCCAGCAACGACGCCTGGACGCGTGTGGCATTCGCAGGCCTGAAATTCGCTGATGCAGGTTCTTTCGACTACGGTCGTAACTACGGTGTAACTTATGATGTAACGTCCTGGACCGACGTCCTGCCAGAGTTCGGCGGTGACACCTACGGTGCGGACAACTTCATGCAGCAGCGTGGTAACGGTTATGCGACCTACCGTAATACAGATTTCTTTGGCCTGGTTGATGGTCTGAACTTTGCCCTGCAGTACCAGGGTAAAAACGGCAGCGTAAGTGGTGAAAACGAAGGTGGTCGTAGCCTGCTGACCCAGAATGGCGATGGTTACGGCGGCTCTCTGACTTACGATCTCGGCTCTGGCTTTGGTATCGGTGGTGCGATCACTACCTCTAAACGTACCGCTGATCAGAATGCTCTTGGCGTGTACGGTAATGGTGACCGTGCAACGGTTTATACCGGTGGTCTGAAATACGACGCTAACAACGTTTACTTGGCTGCACAGTACTCCCAGTCCTATAACGCAACCCGTTTCGGTACCTCTAACGGTAGCAACCGGACTGCTGCATATGGCTTCGCAGATAAAGCACAGAACTTTGAAGTTGTGGCACAGTACCAGTTCGATTTCGGTCTGCGTCCTTCCGTGGCTTACCTGCAGTCAAAAGGCAAAGACATCAGCAATGGCTTCACCAACTACGGTGACCAGGATATCGTGAAATATGTTGATGTTGGCGCGACTTACTACTTCAACAAAAACATGTCTACCTATGTTGATTACAAAATCAACCTGCTGGATGACAATGCGTTTACCCAGGCAGCAGGTATTGCTACCGATGATATCGTAGCGCTGGGTCTGGTTTACCAGTTCTAATCTGCGCTCATGTCGTTAAAAGGCCCTGCGGGGCCTTTTTTAATGCCGTTTTTTCGTCGTACAAACAACGATTTTTGGTGTACTCTTGCGCCCGTTCGCATGAGGATAATTACGTATGGAAGTGAATTTCTATCGCGCAGCACTACTGGCTGTGACGATCTTTTTTGTCGGGTGCGATGAAGCCCCGAAACCTGCCCAGACCACACAACCTGCCACCGTTCTGGAAGGTAAAACCATGGGCACTTTCTGGCGGGTCAGTGCGGTGGGCGTAGATGCCAAACGCGCCGGGGAACTGCAGGCGAAGATCCAGGCTCAGTTGGATGCCGACGATCAGCTTCTCTCTACCTATAAAAATGATTCTGCGTTAATGCGCTTTAACCTGTCGAAAAGCCTGTCGCCATGGCCGGTTAATGATGCTATGGCCGATATCGTGACTTCCGCGCTGCGCATTGGCGCAAAAACCGGTGGGGCCATGGATATTACCTTGGGACCGTTGGTCAATCTGTGGGGCTTTGGCCCGGATCAGCAACCGGTGCATATTCCCACTCAGGCGCAAATTGACGCCGCAAAAGCGCAAACCGGGCTTTCACATCTGAAGGTTGTTAATGAGGCGCATCGGAACTACCTGCAAAAAGATTTGCCCGAGCTGTACGTGGATCTCTCGACCGTTGGCGAAGGTTATGCCGCCGATCATCTGGCACGATTAATGGAGCAGGAAGGGATCGCCCGTTATCTGGTATCCGTTGGTGGAGCATTGAACAGCCGCGGTATGAATGCAGATGGGCTTTCGTGGCGAGTCGCGATTCAGAAACCGACCGATCGCGAAAACGCGGTGCAGGCGATTGTCGACATTAACGGGCATGGCATTAGCACCTCCGGCAGCTACCGTAACTATTATGAGCTGGATGGTAAGCGCCTTTCCCATGTTATTGATCCGCAAACCGGTCGTCCGATTGAACACAACCTGGTATCTGTAACGGTAATCGCACCAACGGCGCTGGAGGCTGACGGTTGGGATACCGGTTTGATGGTTCTCGGTCCGGAAAAGGCCAAAGAGGTGGTGCGTCGTGAAGGACTCGCGGTCTATATGATTATAAAAGAGGGCGAGGGGTTTAAAACCTGGATGTCGCCGCAGTTTAAAAGCTTCCTGCTCAGCGAAAAAAATTAAAAAGCAAGATTGCGGGTTTTTGTATCCGGCTATGGGGACACACTGAGGCTAAGCGCTATGCTTAACAAAGGAGTCCATAATGAAAAATCGTTTACACATAACTGATGATGACCGCTGGCAGTCCGTTGTGGATCGTGACGCCGACGCTGACGGTCAGTTTGTTTTCGCCGTCCAGACTACCGGTATTTTCTGCCGTCCGTCCTGTCGGGCGAAACATGCCCTGCGCAAAAATGTCAGTTTCTTTGCCGATGCCCGGCAGGCGCTGGCCGCCGGTTTTCGTCCCTGTAAACGTTGTCAGCCGGATAAAGACAGCGCCCACCAGCATCGGCTGGAGAAAATAGCCCACGCCTGCCAGTTGCTGGAGCAGGAATCTCCCCTCACGCTGGACGAGCTGGCGCAGCAGGTGGCGATGAGCCCGTATCACTTACATCGCCTGTTCAAAGCCACAACGGGCATGACCCCCAAAGCGTGGCAGCAGTCCTGGCGAGCCCGCCGTCTGCGCGATGCCCTCGCGAAAGGCGTTCCGGTAACGCAGGCAATTCTCAACGCCGGATTTCCCGACAGCAGCAGCTACTACCGAAAAGCGGATCAGACGTTAGGCATGACCGCAAAGCAATTTCGTAAAGGTGGTGACAACGTTTCTGTACGCTATACCCTGGCAGATTGCACTCTGGGTCGCTGTCTGGTGGCGGAAAGCGAACGTGGTATCTGCGCGATCTTACTTGGTGATGATGACGCTACGTTGGTTGCGGATCTGCATGAGCTGTTTCCCGCCGCTCAGGATGTGCCAGCAGATGCCGATTTTCAGCAGCGCGTGCGCGAAGTGATCGCCGCAATCAATGCGCGTGACGCGCCGTTATCGCTGCCGCTGGATATCCGGGGAACCGCATTTCAGCAGCAGGTGTGGCAGGCGTTGCGCGCAATTCCGTGCGGCGAAACGATGAGCTACCAGCAACTGGCCAGCGCCATTGGCAAACCGAAGGCGGTGCGTGCGGTGGCCAGCGCCTGTGGGGCGAATAAACTGGCAATCGTCATCCCGTGTCACCGGGTGATCCGCGGCGATGGCGCGCTTTCGGGCTACCGGTGGGGCATTGCGCGCAAAGCACAGTTACTGCAACGTGAAACGACTGGCGAGGAAACATAATGCTCGATCTCTTTGCGGATGCGAAACCCTGGCAGGAGCCGCTGGCGTCAGGCGCGGTTATTCTGCGACGCTTCGCTTTTGACTGCGCACCGTCTCTGCTGCAGGCGATAGCGGCTATCGCCAGACAGTCGCCGTTTCGCCAGATGGTGACGCCCGGCGGCTACACGATGTCGGTGGCAATGACCAACTGCGGTCGTCTGGGCTGGACGACCGATCAACATGGTTACCTTTATTCTCCTTTTGATCCGCTAACCGGCGCGCACTGGCCGCCGCTGCCGGATGCATTCGCTGACCTGTGCCAACAGGCAGCGACGGCGGCGGGCTATGCTGATTTTCAACCCGATGCCTGTCTGATTAACCGCTACACGCCAGGGGCAAAGCTGTCCTTACATCAGGATAAAGACGAACCCGACCTGCGGGCGCCGATTGTCTCGGTGTCGCTAGGATTGCCGGCCATCTTTCAATTTGGCGGCTTGCGCCGTAATGATCCCTTAAAGCGTTTGCTGCTGGAACATGGCGATGTGGTGGTGTGGGGCGGTACTTCACGGCTGTTTTATCATGGGATCCAGCCGCTTAAGACGGGGTATCATCCGTTGACTGGAGACTGTCGCTACAATCTGACGTTTCGTCAGGCGGGTAAAAAAGAATAAAAATAAGAATTATTATTGCTGTCAGCGAAGAGATGTTTAAACTGCGGGCTGTTATTACTTGTCCGGGTTGTTCGCATGGAACTTTTACTTCTTGTCTGGCGGCAGTATCGCTGGCCATTTATCAGCGTCATGGCGCTCAGCCTCGCCAGCGCTGCGTTGGGGATTGGGCTGATTGCGTTTATCAACCAGCGTCTGATTGAAACGGTCGACACCACGCTGATGGTGCTGCCGGAGTTTCTTGGCCTGTTGCTGCTATTGATGGTTGTCACTCTCGGCTCTCAGCTGGCGTTGACCACGCTCGGCCACCACTTTGTCTACCGCCTGCGTAGCGAATTTATCAAACGTATTCTGGATACCCACGTCGAGCGTATTGAACAGCTTGGCAGCGCCTCGTTGCTGGCCGGTTTAACCAGCGACATTCGCAACATCACCATCGCCTTTGTTCGTCTGCCTGAGCTGGTGCAGGGGATTATCCTGACCATCGGATCGGCGGCGTATCTGGCGATGCTGTCGACCAAAATGCTGCTGGTGACGGCTATCTGGATGGCAATCACCATCTGGGGGGGATTTGTGCTGGTGGCGCGGGTGTATAAGCACATGGCTACCCTGCGCGAAACGGAAGACAAGTTGTACAACGATTATCAGACGGTGCTGGAAGGGCGCAAAGAGCTGACGCTCAACCGCGAGCGCGCCGAGCATATCTTTAATCAGATGTACGTCCCGGATGCCAAAGAGTACCGTCACCATATTATTCGCGCCGATACCTTCCACCTGAGCGCGGTCAACTGGTCAAACATTATGATGCTGGGCGCCATTGGCCTGGTGTTCTGGATGGCGAATAGTCTGGGCTGGGCGGATACCGCCGTGGCGGCGACTTACTCACTGACGCTGTTATTCCTGCGTACGCCGCTGCTCTCTGCCGTTGGCGCGCTACCGACCCTGCTCACTGCGCAGGTGGCTTTCAACAAGCTGAATAAATTCGCACTGGCACCTTTTAAGGCCGAATTCCCGCGGCCAACCGCTTTTCCAAACTGGCAAACGCTGGAACTGCGTAACGTGGTTTTCCACTATCAGGATAATGCCTTTTCCGTAGGGCCGGTCAATCTGACGATTCATCGCGGTGAACTGATCTTCCTGATTGGCGGCAACGGCAGCGGGAAATCTACGCTGGCGATGTTACTGACCGGGCTATACCAGCCGCAGTCAGGTGAAATTTTGCTTGATGGTAAGGCCGTGGCCGTTGAAAAGCCGGAAGATTATCGCAAGCTGTTCTCCGCCGTGTTTACCGATGTCTGGCTGTTCGACAAACTGCTGGGGCCGGAAGGTAAAGAAGCCAATCCGCAGCTGGTAGCGAAGTGGCTGGAACATCTAAAGATGGGTCACAAGCTGGAGATGAACGATGGCCGCATCCTCAATCTGAAGCTGTCGAAAGGGCAGAAGAAACGCGTGGCGCTGCTGCTGGCTCTGGCGGAGGAGCGCGACATCATTCTGCTGGATGAATGGGCTGCCGATCAGGATCCCCATTTCCGTCGTGAGTTCTATCAGGTCCTGTTACCGCTGATGCAAGAAATGGGTAAAACTATCTTCGCCATTAGCCATGACGATCACTATTTTATTCACGCCGATCGTCTGCTGGAAATGCGTAACGGACAGTTGAGTGAACTGCTGGGCGATGAGCGTGATGCCGCCTCGCGTGACGCGGTGGCCCGCACTGCGTGATCCCACATGCCGCCGGTTTTTATCCACCCGGCGGCACTGTTTATTGTTATTTACATAAAACGGCATCATGATTAATGATATTTCATATCATGGATTTATGATTAATGCCTGTAACAAACAAAAACAGCGCCAGACTGCGTGATGAAGAGCGTGCGCGTCTTATCTGGCTGCTGACCACTGATAAAGCCGTTGTTTCAACGCTATTGGGCAAGCTTACCCTGGCTGAGCAATATGATGTCGGCACGTTAGCCGACGATATTGCTGAGGTAGGGGCGCTGGTTGCCCACCTGCCGCCGCCCGATCTGGCGGATACCCTCGAAGCATTACCTTCTGAAGAGCGTCACGCCCTGTGGCGGCTGGTCGAAAGTGAAAAGCGCGGTAACGTCCTGCTTGAGGCGTCTGAAAACGTCTGGGACGACCTGATCGATGAGATGAGCGATCGTGAGCTGCTGGATGCGTTGCAATACCTTGATATCGACGAACAGATTTATCTGGTTCAGCATCTCCCTCGTAACCTCACGGGTCGACTGTTGGCGACGTTACCGGCCGAGGAGCGGGCGCGCGTCCGCCAGGTGCTGCACTACGAGAAGAATCGCGTCGGTGCGATTATGGAGTTCGAAGTTATCACCGTGCGTCCGGACGTGACGCTGGAAGTGGTGCAACGCTACCTGCGGCGGCTGGGAAAAATGCCGGAGAACACCGATAAACTCTTCGTGACCGACCGCAATAAAGTGCTGGTCGGGGAACTGACGCTCACCTGTATTCTGCTCAATGACGTGCAGCGAAAAGTCAGCGAGGTGATGGAAGATGATCCGCTCACCTTTTCTCCGGAAGATATCGCCGAACACGCCGCGCGAACCTTTGAACGTGACGACCTGGTCAGTGCCGCGGTCGTTGACTCTTCAGGTAAACTGATGGGCCGTTTAACCATCGATGAGATCGTCGATGTGGTCTATGAAGAAACCGATACCGATCTGCGTCGAATGGGCGGCTTAAGCGCCGGAGAGGATGTGTTTGCCCCCGTCACGAAAGCGGTAAAAACCCGCTGGGCGTGGTTGGCCGTTAACCTTTGTACCGCCTTTATCGCTTCGCGAGTGATCGACGGCTTTGAACATACAATTTCGCAACTGGTCGCGCTGGCCTCGCTGATGCCGATTGTGGCGGGGATCGGCGGCAACACCGGGAATCAAACCATCACCATGATTGTTCGCGCGCTGGCGCTACAAAATATTCAGCCGGGAAACCTGACGTTTTTGATCCTGCGCGAAATGGGCGTGGCGTTGATTAATGGCCTCGTGTGGGGCGGAATTATGGGCGGCATTACCTGGTGGCTGTACGATGACATGGCGCTCGGCGGCGTGATGACCCTGGCGATGATGCTCAATTTGCTGATGGCGGCGTTGATGGGCGTTATTATTCCGATGACGATGGTGAAGCTCGGGCGCGACCCGGCGGTCGGCTCGAGCGTCATGATTACGGCAATCACCGATACCGGTGGTTTCTTTATTTTTCTCGGTCTGGCAACGCTGTTTCTGATGTAGCCGCACGTTTGCCTCTGACGATACGCGGCAGAATGAGCATCGTCATCACCCCGGCAACCACGCCAAGCGCCAGGTTGCCGGTTGACACCGTTGCCGCGACGGTCATTAGCATCACCAGCGTTTCAGTAACGGGGAGTTGCCGCAACGTAGCGGGCTGGATGCTGTGCCAACTGAAGGTTTTCACCGCTACAATCACCATAATTCCCGCCAGCACCGACATGGGGATTTTCGCCATTACTTCGCTTAACCCAGTGACCAGCAACAACAGCACCAGCCCGGCGGCGACCGTCGAGATGCGGCTGCGTCCTTTGCCCATCTCGACGTTAACGATGGTTTGACCAATCATCGCACACCCGGCGATGCCGCCATAAAAACCGGCCAGAATATTGGCTATCCCCAACCCGGCGCTCTCGCGATTCTTATTCGACGGCGTAGCCGTCAGGTCATCCACCAGACGGGCGGTTAACAGCGACTCCATTAATCCGACAAAAGCGATGCTCAGCGCGCAGGGCCAGATAATCGCCAGCGTTTGCAGGTTGAGCGGTACCAATAACTGCGTGAATCCCGGCAGGCCGCCGCGCATTGAACCTTCGTCACCGACGGTCGGTAATAGTTGTCCGCTGGTGACAGTGAACACCGTCAGCAGCACGATGGCGATAAGCGGCGCGGGGATCGTTTTAATAAAACGCGGAACCCACAGCACAATCAACAGGGTCAGGACAAACAGCCCCCAGATTAGCGGGCTTTTACCCCAGAAATGCGGGACCTGGGCAAAGAAAATCAAAATACCCAGCGCGTTCACAAAACCGGTCATGACGGCTGTAGGAATGAATCGCATCAGACGCGCCATCCCCAATACGCCAAACAGGATCTGAATAATCCCGGCCAGCACCACCGCAGGCAGGATGTACTGGACGCCGTGTTGATGCACCATCGGGCCAATCACCAGCGCGACCGATCCTGCCGCTGCGGTAACCATTGCCGGACGGCCACCTAAAAATGACATTGCCAGGCACAGTACGACTGAGGCTATCAGGCTGACTTTAGGATCGACGCCGGCGATAACGGAAAAAGAGATCACTTCCGGGATCAGCGCCAGGGCGGTTACCACACCGGCCAGCGTTTCGCGAACCAGTAAACGGGGTTGGCGCAGCACTGCGCGCGTCGCGTGCTCCGCTACTGCGACAGAGGAGGGTTGAGTTGCAGACATCGTTACTCTTAGGTCAAAAATGGCCCGGTAAAGCAGACCGACAGGCATCCGTGCGGTGAATAGCAAAGCGCAGCATAGTACCTGTCTGACGGACCGGTTTCCAGAAATGATTGTCAATAACCGTATAAACTATCAACGTATTAATAACATTTTTAAAAATTAAATATAATTTATAAACAATATTTAAATATTTTTACTTAAGTGTTACCGTTGATACCGCTCGATTTTCACCTGCATTAAAAGCAAAAAAGCGATACTAAAAGTAAGGCATTAACATTATGAAAAAAGTGACTGCCATGCTCTTCACCATGGCCGTTGGGCTGAATGTTGTCTCGATGGCGGCAAAAGCGAAAGCGGCGGAAGAGCAGGAAACGGATGTACTGTTGATTGGCGGCGGCATCATGAGCGCCACGCTGGGAACCTATTTACAGGAGCTGGAACCGCAATGGTCAATGACCATGGTTGAGCGACTGGATGGTGTAGCGCAGGAAAGCTCAAACGGCTGGAATAACGCCGGAACAGGCCACTCCGCACTGATGGAGCTGAACTACACGCCTAAAAAGGCCGACGGTAGCATCAGCATTGAAAAGGCAGTCGAAATCAACGAAGCCTTCCAGATCTCCCGCCAGTTTTGGGCCTATCAGGTCAATAATGGCGTAATGCATGAACCACGCTCATTTATCACCACCGTTCCGCACATGAGTTTTGTCTGGGGTGACGAGAACGTGAACTTCCTGCGTGCCCGTTACACCGCACTGCAGCAGAGCACGTTATTCCGTGGCATGCGTTATTCCGAAGATCACGCGCAGATTAAAGAGTGGGCGCCGCTGGTCATGGAAGGCCGCGATCCGAAGCAGAAAGTCGCGGCAACGCGTACCGAGATTGGTACTGACGTAAACTACGGCGAAATCACGCGCCAGCTGATTGCCTCGTTGCAGAAAAAGCCCAACTTTGCGCTGCAGCTGAGTACCGAAGTGCGTGGCTTTAAACGCAATGCCGACAATAGCTGGACCGTCACGGTCGCCGATCTGAAAAATAACGAAGCGGAACACGATATCAAGGCGAAGTTTGTCTTTATCGGTGCCGGTGGCGCTGCGCTGAAGCTGTTGCAGGAAACCGACATTCCGGAAGCGAAAGGTTATGCCGGATTCCCGGTTGGCGGGCAGTTCCTGGTTGCGGATAATCCGGACGTGGTGAATCGCCACCTGGCGAAAGTGTACGGCCAGGCCTCCGTTGGCGCGCCGCCGATGTCCGTGCCGCACATCGATACCCGTATCCTTGATGGCAAACGCGTCGTACTGTTTGGGCCATTCGCGACATTCTCCACCAAGTTCCTGAAAAACGGTTCATTGTGGGATCTGCTCAGCTCGACCACCACCTCGAACTTTATGCCGATGGTCAACGTGGGTCTGGATAACTTCGATCTGGTGAAATATCTGGTAAGCCAGGTGATGCTCAGCGATGACGACCGTTTTGCCGCGCTGCAAGAGTACTATCCGCAGGCGAAAAAAGAAGACTGGCGTTTATGGCAGGCGGGCCAGCGTGTGCAGATCATTAAAAGTGATGCGGAGAAGGGCGGTGTGCTGCGTCTGGGTACCGAAGTCGTCAGCGATAAAGAGGGCACCATTGCCGCGCTGCTGGGCGCTTCTCCGGGTGCATCAACCGCGGCGCCGATTATGCTGCATCTGATGGAAAAAGTGTTTAAAGATAAAGTGGCCAGCCCTGAGTGGCAGGCGAAACTGAAAACCATTATTCCGTCTTATGGTACCAAGCTGAACGGTAACGTTGAGGCTACGGAACAAGAGCTGCAATACACCAGTGACGTTCTGGGGCTGAAATATGACAAGCCGCAGGCTGCTGATGAAGCGCCGAAACCTCAGCTGAAACCTCAGGCGCAACCGCAGCCTGAGCAGAAAGCTGTAGCGGATATCGCACTGTAAATAAAATGCCGGATAAGGCGGTACGCCGCCCTCCGGCACATTCTTACTTATCGCGCGACTGCGTCCTGAATCTTCTCTTCCGCTTTCCAGATACGGTATTTCACTTCCACGTTCTCCGGCGTATAGACCACAATCGGTAACTTGCTGTTGTAGCGCAGCATGCCGTCATCACCCAGATACGCGGTAATAAATTTCTTCTCTTTCTTACCGTCCGGGCAGGCCATCATGGTTGAAACCGGAGACGTCACTTTGTCGAAGACATAGTAGTCATATCCCCAACCTTCCAGCGTTTTGCTGTCCAGTTCTCCGCCCAGGCGGTGTTGGTTGCAGTCAACTTCCAGCGTTTGTCCGATAAGCAGTTCTACTTTCAGAGTAGATTCATCTTTCTCAGGAGTAAGCTGGATAACCTGGCGCTTCATACCCTTTTCCGCCTTAGGATAAGGGGCGACTTTTTCCAGCGGCTGAGCGCCGGCATCGTTACTGGCAGCCCATGCAGAGGCGCTGGCAAAGGCGGCGAAAAGTACGGCAGGGACAATTGTTTTCATCTTATTGTTCACAGTGTTTCCTTTCTTCTGTCTTATGAACGAGTCTGGGGCAGGTTAACATATTTACATAATCGATTAATCTGGATTTACTTATATTTTAAGTGTATTTGGTAGAAGTCTGCTTTCATGCTAGCGATATATTCTAAGAATAATCTTAATTATAAAATCATTCTCTTTTTGAGTGGTTCGCTATATACAGTGTTATATAACTCATTGAAATGTGAGCAAAAGCGCATTTTTTCCCGCCAACTCAACACTCCTTTGATCCGGCAACAGCATTTACCCCGATTGGGGTATGCACCTCTAACACATCCTGAAATATCTTACGACTAAAAATAACTACTCATAAATAGTGCAGTTTTTTATGTCGTTCAACCCGCCAGGGAAGGGCGTCATTATGGAAGGACAATGTCATGGTTGATTTATCCCGTCGAGGCATGTTGACAGGCAGTTGGCGAAATGCCAACTCAGGGATCCGTCCGCCCTGGAGCAAGGAAGACTCTCACTTTCTGGCCCATTGCCTTCGTTGTGACGCCTGCATCCAGGCGTGTGAAACCGACATCCTGCAGCGAGGCCAGGGCGGTTACCCAAGCGTAAATTTCAAACACGGCGAGTGTAGCTTTTGCTATGCCTGCGCAGAGGCCTGTTCTGAATCCCTTTTTCTTCCGCGCCACACCAGGGCATGGGATCTGAATTTTACGATTGGGGAAAACTGTCTCGCACATCAGTCCGTTGAATGTCATCGCTGTCAGGATAGCTGTGAACCCATGGCTATAACCTTTCGTCCCACGCTGTCCGGCATTTATCAGCCGCAGCTCGACAATCAGGACTGTAACGGATGTGGCGCATGTGTCGCTATCTGCCCGGTATCAGCCATTAACGCGGAGTACAACCATGGACAATAACTGGCAGGTCTGCAGCCTGGTCGTTCAGGCCAAAAGTCAGCATATCAATGATATCGCCACGCAGTTGCGTTCGTTCCCAGGTTGCGAAGTTGCACTCAGCGATGTGGAAAGCGGTCAACTGATCGTGGTGGTGGAAGCTGAGCACAGCGAAACGTTAATGAAAACTATTGAGTCAGTGCGCAACGTTGCGGGCGTGCTGGCGGTGTCGCTGGTTTATCACCAGCAGGATGAGCAAGGTGAGGAAACACCATGAAACTCAGTCGTCGTAGCTTTATGAAAGCTAACGCCGTTGCGGCCGCTGCGGCGGCTGCCGGGTTAAGCGTGCCGGGCGTAGCCCGTGCGGTAGTCGGTCAGCAAGAAGCCATCAAATGGGACAAAGCCCCGTGCCGTTTTTGCGGGACGGGCTGTGGCGTATTGGTCGGGACGCAGCAAGGGCGTGTTGTGGCATGCCAGGGCGATCCGGATGCGCCGGTTAACCGTGGGCTTAACTGCATCAAAGGTTACTTCCTGCCGAAAATCATGTACGGAAAAGACCGTTTAACGCAGCCGATGCTGCGCATGAAGGACGGTAAGTATCACAAAGAAGGCGAGTTCACCCCGATTAGCTGGGACCAGGCCTTTGACGTGATGGAAGAGAAATTCAAAACGTCCCTGAAAGAGAAAGGCCCGGAGTCTATCGGTATGTTCGGCTCGGGTCAGTGGACGATTTGGGAAGGTTATGCCGCTGCCAAATTGTTTAAGGCGGGTTTCCGTTCGAATAACATCGACCCGAACGCGCGTCACTGCATGGCGTCAGCGGTAGTCGGCTTTATGCGTACCTTCGGTATGGATGAACCTATGGGCTGCTATGACGATATCGAGCATGCAGATGCTTTCGTCCTGTGGGGCGCGAATATGGCGGAGATGCACCCGATCCTGTGGTCGCGCATCACCAACCGTCGTCTGTCCGATCCCAATGTTAATGTCGCGGTGCTCTCCACCTTCCAGCACCGCAGCTTTGAGCTGGCGGATAACGGCATGGTCTTCACGCCGCAAACCGATCTGGTGATCCTCAACTACATCGCTAACTACATCATTCAAAACAACGCGATCAACCAGGATTTCTTTAGCAAGCACGTTAATCTGCGTAAAGGCGTGACGGACATTGGCTACGGCCTGCGTCCAACCCATCCGCTGGAAAAAGCGGCGAAAAACCCGGGATCCGATGCCTCTGAGCCGATGAGCTTTGAGGATTACAAAGCCTTTGTTGCCGAGTACACGCTGGATAAAACCGCCGAAATGACCGGCGTACCGAAAGATCAGCTGGAACAGCTGGCGCAGCTGTATGCCGATCCGAAGAAAAAAGTCATCTCCTACTGGACGATGGGCTTCAACCAGCATACCCGCGGCGTGTGGGCCAACAACCTGGTCTATAACCTGCACCTGTTGACCGGTAAAATCTCCCAGCCAGGCTGCGGTCCGTTCTCTTTGACCGGTCAGCCTTCCGCCTGCGGTACCGCGCGTGAAGTCGGTACGTTCTCCCACCGTCTGCCTGCGGACATGGTGGTTACGAACGAAAAACACCGCGATATCTGCGAGAAGCACTGGAATATTCCGGCGGGGACCATTCCGGCAAAAATCGGTCTGCATGCCGTGGCACAAGACCGTGCGCTGAAAGATGGCAAGCTCAATGTCTACTGGGCGATGTGTACCAACAACATGCAGGCCGGTCCGAACATCAACGAAGAGCGTATGCCGGGCTGGCGCGATCCGCGCAACTTCATCATCGTCTCCGATCCGTACCCGACGGTCAGCGCTCTGTCGGCCGACCTGATCCTGCCGACCGCGATGTGGGTAGAGAAAGAAGGTGCTTACGGTAACGCGGAACGTCGTACACAGTTCTGGCGTCAGCAGATTAAAGCGCCGGGTGAATCGAAATCGGATCTGTGGCAACTGGTGCAGTTCTCTCGTCGCTTCAAAACAGAAGAAGTGTGGCCGGAAGCGCTGTTGGCACAGAAACCGGAACTGCGCGGCAAAACGCTGTATGACGTCCTGTTTGCCACGCCTGCAGTGACGAAATTCCCGGTGGCTGAACTGGCTGAAGATCAGCTGAACGATGAATCCCGCGAGCTGGGCTTCTATCTGCAAAAAGGACTGTTCGAAGAGTACGCCTGGTTTGGTCGCGGTCACGGGCATGACCTTGCGCCATTTGACGATTACCACAAAGCGCGCGGTTTACGCTGGCCGGTCGTTGAGGGCAAAGAGACCCAGTGGCGCTACAGCGAAGGCAACGACCCTTACGTGAAAGCGGGCGAAAGCTACAAGTTCTACGGTAAGCCGGACGGCAAAGCGGTCATCTTCGCGCTGCCATTTGAACCTGCCGCAGAAGCGCCGGATAAAGAGTACGACCTGTGGCTGTCTACCGGACGTGTGCTGGAGCACTGGCATACCGGCAGCATGACGCGTCGCGTACCTGAGCTGCACCGTGCTTTCCCGGAAGCTGTGCTGTTTATCCATCCGCTGGATGCAAAAGCACGCGATCTGCGCCGTGGCGACAAAGTCAAAGTGGTTTCCCGTCGTGGTGAAGTTATCTCGATAGTTGAAACGCGCGGGCGTAACCGTCCACCGCAGGGGCTGGTCTACATGCCGTTCTTCGACGCCGCACAGCTGGTGAACAACCTGACGCTGGATGCGACGGATCCGCTCTCCAAAGAGACGGATTTCAAGAAGTGCGCTGTGAAACTGGCGAAGGTGTAACGCGTTATGTCCCGGTCAGCAAAACCCCAAAATGGCCGCCGCCGCTTTCTGCGCGATATGGTTCGCGCAGCGGGCGGACTGGCCGTCGTTGGCGTGGCGCTGGGGTTGCAACAGCAAACCGCACGTGCAACCGGCGTGCGGCTACGCCCGCCAGGCGCACTGAGCGAGGAGGCATTCGCTAGTGCCTGCGTGCGCTGTGGTCAGTGCGTTCAGGCCTGCCCGTATGACACGCTGAAGCTGGCGACGCTGGCCTCAGGGCTGGCTGCCGGTACGCCGTATTTTGTCGCGCGTGATATTCCCTGCGAAATGTGTGAAGACATTCCGTGCGCCAAAGTTTGCCCCAGCGGCGCGTTGGACAGGGACATTGAATCTATTGACGATTCACGCATGGGGCTGGCGGTACTGCTGGATCACGAAAACTGCCTCAACTATCAGGGATTACGCTGCGACGTTTGCTATCGCGAATGCCCGAAAATCGATGAGGCTATCACCCTGGAGCTGGACCGCAACATGCGTACCGGCAAGCATGCGCGGTTTATTCCGACCGTACACAGCGATGCCTGCACCGGCTGCGGGAAATGCGAAAAAGTCTGCGTCCTGGAGCAGCCAGCAATAAAAGTGCTGCCCCTGTCGCTGGCGAAAGGGGAGTTAGGACACCATTACCGCTTCGGTTGGCTGGAGGGGAACAATGGCAAATCGTAAACGTGACGCCGGGCGTGAAGCGCAGGCAAAAAAAGGATGGTGGAAGAGTCATCGCTGGCTGGTGCTGCGTCGTCTGAGCCAGTTTCTGATACTGGCGATGTTCCTTAGCGGCCCGTGGCTTGGCGTCTGGATCCTGCATGGCAATTACAGTAGCAGCCTGTTGCTGGACTCCATCCCGTTCACCGATCCGTTGATTACCCTGCAAAGCCTGGCCAGCGGGCACCTGCCGGCGACGGTTGCGTTAACGGGGGCTGTCATCATCACGGTGCTGTATGCCCTGGCGGGTAAGCGACTGTTTTGCAGTTGGGTTTGTCCCATGAACCCTGTCACCGATTTAGCCAGTTGGTTGCGCAGAAGGTTTGACCTGAATCAGTCTGCAACCCTGCCGCGCCATATACGGTACGTCCTGCTGGTGGTTATCCTGGTCGGTTCCGCCGTGACCGGTACGCTGCTGTGGGAGTGGATAAACCCAGTCTCTCTGCTCGGACGGAGCCTGGTCATGGGATTTGGCAGCGGAGCGCTGCTGATCCTCGCGCTGTTTTTATTTGATCTACTGGTCGTTGAGCATGGCTGGTGCGGGCATCTTTGCCCACTGGGTGCGCTGTATAGCGTGGTGGGGAGTAAAGGTGCATTAACCGTTTCGGCAAAAGAACGTAACAGATGTAACCGCTGTATGGATTGTTTTCATGTTTGCCCGGAACCGCATGTGCTACGTGCGCCGGTGCTGGATGAGCAAAGTCCGGTGCAGGTAACCAGCCGCGATTGCATGGCCTGCGGTCGCTGTGTGGATGTCTGTTCTGAGGATGTTTTTACAATAACAACACGATGGAGTTCGGGAGCGAAATCATGAAAAGCCATGACCTGATTAAAGCGCTGAGTCAATGGACGGCTGCGCTGGCCCTGGTAGTCAGTGGGGCCGTTTGGGCTGCAAACGGAGTGGATCTGAGTCAGTCACCGGAAGTCTCAGGGACACAAGAAGGGGCGATTCGCATGCCGAAAGAGCAAGTGCGTATGCCGCTGAACTATGTGAATCAGCCGCCGATGGTTCCGCACAGCGTTGAAGGGTATCAGGTGACGACTAACACTAACCGCTGCCTGCAATGTCACGGTGTGGAAAGCTATCGCACCACCGGTGCGCCGCGCATCAGTCCGACGCACTTTATGGACAGCGACGGTAAGGTATTGGCTGAAGTCGCGCCGCGTCGTTATTTCTGCCTGCAATGTCACGTTCCGCAGGCTGACGCCGCGCCAATTGTTGAAAATACCTTCACCCCCTCGAAAGGTTACGGGAAATAAGAGGTCATTATGGAAAATTCTAACCGTAAACCAGGCTGGATTAAGCGCGTCTGGCAATGGTGGCGTCGCCCCAGCCGTCTGGCGCTCGGCACGCTGTTGTTAATCGGCTTTGTGGGCGGCATTATTTTCTGGGGCGGCTTTAATACCGGTATGGAAAAGGCCAATACAGAAGAGTTCTGCATTAGCTGTCACGAAATGCGCAATACGGTGTACCAGGAATACATGGAAACCGTACACTACAACAACCGTAGTGGTGTGCGAGCGACTTGCCCTGATTGCCACGTCCCACATGAGTGGGGGCCGAAAATGATTCGTAAGATCAAGGCCAGTAAAGAGCTGTACGCGAAAGCACTGGGGCTGATAGATACACCGCAGAAATTTGAAGACCATCGTTTAACGATGGCGCAAAATGAGTGGCGGCGTATGAAAGATAACAATTCGCAAGAGTGTCGAAACTGTCACAACTTCGAGTTTATGGATTTAACCGCCCAGAAAGGCGTTGCGGCCAAAATGCACGACCAGGCCGTGAAAGACGGGCAAACCTGTATTGACTGTCATAAAGGGATAGCGCACAAACTGCCTGATATGCGCGAAGTCAAACCGGGATTTTAACAGGATGTAGATAACCAGGTATGCTTGAAGCCAGAGAATTACTTTGCGAGCGGGATGACAGAATACTGTTCAGCGATTTGTCATTTCGCGTCAACGCAGGGGAATGGGTACAAATTACCGGCAGCAACGGCGCAGGGAAAACCACTTTGCTGCGGTTACTTACCGGGCTGGCGCGTCCCGACGCAGGGGAGGTTTGCTGGCAAGAGCAACCGCTGCATCACGTGCGGGACAGCTACCATCAACAACTGCTGTGGATCGGACATCAGCCGGGGATAAAAACCCGGCTTTCGGCGTTGGAAAACCTGCGTTTCTTTCACCATGACGGCGACGTCGCACAGTGTCTGGCTGCGCTGGCGCAGGCGGGGCTTGCCGGATATGAAGATATCCCGGTGAATCAACTCTCCGCCGGACAACAGAGGCGCGTGGCGCTGGCCCGTTTGTGGCTGACTCGCGCCCGGCTGTGGATCCTCGACGAACCCTTTACCGCCATTGATGTGAACGGCGTTGAGCGACTGACTCAGCGTATGGCGCAGCATACGGAGCAGGGCGGTATTGTTATTCTCACCACCCACCAACCGCTCAATGTAGAGACCGATAAAGTGCGACGTATTGCGCTGACCAGCGAGAGGGCAACGCAATGATGTGGCGAATCTTCCGTTTAGAACTACGAGTTGCGTTTCGTCATAGTGCGGAAATCGCCAATCCTTTATGGTTCTTCCTGATTGTTATTACGCTGTTCCCGCTGAGCATTGGGCCGGAGCCGCAACTGCTGGCGCGTATTGCGCCGGGCATCATCTGGGTTGCGGCGCTGCTGGCGTCGTTGCTGGCGCTGGAGCGCCTGTTTCGTGATGATCTGCAGGACGGCAGCCTTGAGCAACTGATGCTGCTGCCGCTGCCGCTGCCGGCAGTGGTGCTGGCGAAAGTGATGGCGCACTGGGTCGTGACCGGCCTGCCGCTGCTGATCCTCTCGCCGCTGGTGGCGTTGCTGCTGGGCATGGATATGTACGGCTGGAAAATTATGGCGCTGACCTTGTTACTCGGGACGCCGACGCTGGGCTTCCTCGGCGCGCCGGGCGTGGGGTTGACGGTGGGCTTAAAGCGCGGCGGCGTGCTGTTAAGCGTGCTGGTACTTCCGCTCACCATACCCTTACTGATTTTTGCGACCGCGGCGATGGATGCGGCTTCCATGCACTTACCGGTTGAAGGGTACATGGCGATTCTGGGCGCGTTGCTGGTCGGCAGCGCCACGCTAAGCCCGTTTGCCACAGCTGCGGCGTTACGGATCAGCGTGCAGTAGCGCAGTTGAGATATGCAGGCCGGGCAAGGTGCTCCGGCACAATGGATATTAATTTACGGAGTCTGGTGACTGAACTATGTGGAAAACACTTCATCAATTGGCGATGCCTCCTCGGCTCTATCAGATCTGCGGCTGGTTTATCCCGTGGCTGGCGATTGCCAGCGCGGTGGTACTGATAACCGGATTGATCTGGGGCTTTGGCTTCGCGCCTGCGGATTATCAGCAGGGGCAGAGCTATCGCATTATTTATCTGCACGTTCCGGCAGCAATCTGGTCGATGGGTATTTATGCATCGATGGCCGTTGCCGCGTTTATTGGCCTGGTCTGGCAGATGAAAATGGCCAATCTGGCGCTGGCCGCGATGGCGCCCATTGGTGCCGTGTTTACCTTTATTGCGCTGGTGACGGGCTCTGCATGGGGCAAACCGATGTGGGGCACCTGGTGGGTCTGGGATGCCCGACTCACCTCTGAACTGGTGCTGCTGTTTCTCTACGTTGGCGCCATTGCGCTGTGGCATGCCTTTGACGACCGCCGTCTGGCTGGTCGCGCTGCCGGCATTCTGGTGCTGATTGGCGTGGTCAACTTGCCGATTATTCACTACTCGGTCGAGTGGTGGAATACGCTGCATCAGGGGTCGACTCGTATGCAGCAGAGTATCGATCCGGCAATGCGCGCGCCGCTGCGTCTGGCGATCGTCGGCTACCTGTTACTGTTTGTCACGCTGGCGCTGATGCGCATGCGTAACCTGATTTTGATGATGGAAAAACGCCGCCCGTGGGTGAGCGAACTGATCTTAAAAAGAGGCCGCCAATGACCCCTGCATTTGCATCATGGAGTGATTTTTTCGCGATGGGCGGTTACGCCTTGTATGTCTGGCTGGCTGTGGCGATGAGCATTGTCCCGCTGGTGGCGCTGGTGCTGCATTCTGCGTTACAGCATCGTGCAATCTTACGCGGTGTCGCGCAGCAGCGGGCGAGAGAAGCGCGCATGCGCGCGGCGCAAGTGCAACGGGAGGCGGCGTGAATATTCGACGTAAAAATCGGTTATGGATAGCCTGCGCGGTCCTGGCAGGTCTGGCTTTGACCATTTCGCTGGTGCTCTACGCGCTGCGTTCCAATATCGATCTGTTCTATACGCCGGGAGAGATACTCTACGGTAAGCGCGAAACGCAGCAAATGCCTGAAGTCGGCCAGCGCCTGCGCGTGGGCGGTATGGTTATGCCTGGCAGCGTAAAGCGCGATCCGCAGTCGCTGAAGGTGAATTTCAGCATCTATGACGCCGAAGGTGTGGTGGATGTCACCTATGAAGGCATTCTGCCGGATCTGTTCCGCGAAGGGCAGGGCGTCGTCGTTCAGGGCGAACTGGACGGGGGAAATCATGTGCAGGCCAAAGAAGTGCTTGCTAAACATGATGAAAATTACACCCCGCCGGAAGTCGAAAAAGCGATGCAGGAAAACCACCGTCGCCCGGAAAGTGTTTATAAGGATAAAACGTCATGATGCCTGAAATTGGCAATGCGCTGTTGTGCCTTGCGCTTGGCGTTGCATTACTGCTGTCGGTCTATCCGCTATGGGGCGTAGCGCGCGGCGACGTGCGGATGATGGCCTCCGCGCGTCCCTTTGCCTGGGTACTGTTTATCTGTGTGATGGGGGCGTTCCTGATTCTGGTCAACGCCTTCGTGGTTAATGACTTTACCGTGACCTACGTCGCCAGCAACTCCAACACCCAGCTTCCGGTCTGGTATCGGGTGGCGGCGACGTGGGGGGCGCATGAAGGCTCGTTGCTGCTGTGGGTGTTGCTGATGAGCGGCTGGACGTTCGCCGTTGCGGCGTTCAGCCAGCGCATGCCGCTGGATATCGTCGCCCGCGTGCTGGCGGTCATGGGAATGGTCAGCGTCGGTTTCCTGCTATTTATTCTGTTTACCTCCAACCCGTTTGCCCGCACGTTGCCGAACTTCCCGATTGAAGGACGTGACCTGAACCCGCTGTTGCAGGATCCGGGGCTGATTTTCCATCCGCCGCTGCTGTACATGGGGTATGTCGGCTTCTCGGTTGCCTTTGCGTTTGCGATTGCTGCGCTGATGAGCGGTCGACTGGACAGCACATTCGCCCGTTTTTCGCGTCCGTGGACGCTGGCGGCGTGGGTGTTTCTGACGCTGGGCATTGTGCTCGGTTCGGCCTGGGCCTATTACGAGCTGGGCTGGGGCGGCTGGTGGTTCTGGGATCCGGTTGAAAACGCCTCGTTTATGCCATGGCTGGTGGGAACGGCGCTGATGCACTCGTTGTCGGTAACCGAACAGCGCGCCAGCTTTAAAGCCTGGACGCTGTTGCTGTCAATCTGCGCATTCTCACTTTGTCTGTTAGGTACTTTCCTGGTGCGCTCCGGCGTACTGGTGTCGGTGCATGCTTTCGCCTCCGATCCGTCGCGCGGGATGTTTATTCTGGCCTTTATGGTGCTGGTAATTGGCGGCTCCCTGCTGCTGTTTGCGGTGCGCG
Organism: Citrobacter sp. RHBSTW-00017; assembly: GCF_013797615.1. Classification (NCBI taxonomy): domain Bacteria; kingdom Pseudomonadati; phylum Pseudomonadota; class Gammaproteobacteria; order Enterobacterales; family Enterobacteriaceae; genus Citrobacter; species Citrobacter sp. RHBSTW-00017. The sequence goes on from NZ_CP056899.1 coordinate 1,822,549, forward strand.
GTCACAAGGTTCGCTCACGGGTAAACAACGCGCTGTGGTCGCGTGAATCGCTGCTGCTGGGGAATAACGTCCTGCTGATTGCCGCCATGCTGGTGGTGCTACTGGGCACGCTGCTGCCGCTGGTGCACAAACAGCTGGGACTGGGCAGCATTTCGATTGGCGAGCCGTTTTTCAACACCATGTTCACCTGGCTGATGGCGCCGTTCGCACTGTTGTTGGGGATTGGGCCATTAGTGCGCTGGGGCCGTGACCGACCGCGTAAACTGAAAACGTTATTGCTTATCGCGTTTGTCACCACCCTTGTTCTGTCACTGCTGCTGCCGTGGCTGCTAGAGGATCGCATTGCCGCCATGACAGTGGTGGGGCTGGCGATGGCGTGCTGGATATTCGTACTGGCGATGTCCGAAGCGTTCCTGCGTATTTCCCGTGGGACAAAGCTAACGCCAAGCTATTGGGGCATGGTATCGGGTCACGTCGGGCTGGCAATTACCATTGTTGGTATTGCCTTTAGCCAGAACTACAGCGTTGAACGCGATGTGCGCATGAAAGCGGGTGATAGCGTTAGTATCCATAACTATCAGTTCACTTTCCGCGAAGTGAAAGATATTACCGGGCCAAACTACCGGGGCGGCGTTGCCATTATTGGCGTTACCCGAGACGGTAAGCCGGAAGCCACGCTGCATGCGGAAAAACGCTTCTATAACAGCACCAGTTCGATGATGACCGAAGCGGCAATTGACGGTGGATTCACGCGCGATCTGTACGCTGCGCTGGGTGAAGAACTGGATAATGGCGCATGGGCTGTACGCCTGTACTACAAACCGTTTATTCGCTGGATTTGGGCCGGAGGATTGCTAATGGCGCTGGGCGGGTTGTTCTGCCTGTTTGATCCACGCTATCGCCAGCGGACGCGTCCTCGCGCCGCGGTGCAAAAAAATGCGTCGGAGGCTGTATGAAGCGCAACGCACTGTTAATTCCGTTTATTATTTTTCTCATCATTGCGGCGGCGCTGTTGTGGCAGCTCGCGCGTAACGCTCAGGGGGACGATCCCACTAATCTGGAATCGGCGCTGATCGGCAAACCTGTTCCGACATTCCGCCTGGAGTCACTGGAAAATCCGGGTCAGTACTATCAGGCCGATGTGCTGACGCAGGGCAAACCGGTATTGCTGAACGTCTGGGCGACCTGGTGCCCGACCTGTCGCGCCGAGCATCAGTATCTGAATCAGCTGTCTGCGCAAGGCGTGCGGGTAGTGGGTCTGAACTATAAAGATGATCGTCAGAAAGCCATTGTCTGGCTGAAAGAGCTGGGTAATCCTTACTCATTAAGTCTGTTTGACGGCGACGGTATGCTCGGTCTGGATCTTGGCGTGTACGGTGCTCCGGAGACGTTCCTGATCGACGGCAAAGGCATTATTCGCTATCGCCATGCCGGCGATCTGAACGCCCGGGTGTGGGAGAGCGAGATCAAACCGTTATGGGACAAGTACAGTAAGGAGGCTGCGCAATGAGATTTTTACTGGGCCTGCTAATGCTGGTTATCTCGGGATCCGCGCTTGCGACTATTGACGTGATGCAGTTTAAGGACGAAGCGCAGGAGCAGCAGTTCCGTCAGCTTACTGAACAACTGCGTTGTCCTAAATGCCAGAACAACAGCATTGCCGATTCTAACTCGATGATTGCCACCGACCTGCGTCAGAAAGTGTACGAACTGATGCAGGAAGGAAAAAGCCAGAAAGAAATTGTCGATTACATGGTGGCGCGCTACGGCAACTTCGTCACGTACGATCCGCCGTTAACGCCGCTCACCGTGCTGCTGTGGGTGATGCCGGTGGTAGCGATTGGTCTGGGGGGCTGGATTATTTTCGCCCGTACTCGCCGACGCGTTCGGGTGAAACAGGAAGAGTTTCCTGACGATGTTATTCCGAATGGCAAGCGCGGTGGATTCGGGTTGTTTGTACCTGGTATCGTGGTGGCGCTGGTGGTTGGCGCAGTAAGCTATTACCAAACCGGCAGCTATAAGCCGGTTCAGGTCTGGCAGCAGGCCACTGCTCAGGCTCCGGCGCTGCTGGAGCGGGCGTTGGATCCGAAAGCGGAACCGCTCAATGAAGAAGATATGGCGCGTCTGGCGCTGGGGCTGCGCACACGTTTACAAGCCGATCCCGCAAATGTTGAAGGCTGGATCATGCTTGGACGCATTGGCATGGTTCTCGGTAACGCCAGTACGGCCACTGAAGCCTATGCCAATGCCTATCGACTGGATCCTAAAAACAGCGATGCGGCGCTGGGCTATGCGGAAGCGCTGACCCGTTCTTCCGATCCTGATGATAACCGTCGGGGAGGGGAGCTGTTACGCCAACTGGTGCGTGGCGAACATGCCAATGTGCGGGTTCTCAGCATGTACGCTTTCAACGCCTTTGAACAGCAGCGCTTTGGCGAGGCGGTTGCGGCGTGGGAGATGATGCTGAAACTATTACCTGCCAACGATACCCGTCGGGCGGTAATAGAACGGAGCATTAAGCAGGCGATGGAGCAGCTAACGCCGCAGGAGAAATAAGTATCCAGAATAGCCCCGATAGCGCTTCGCATATCGGGGCTATCCGGCCTCTTCATGGATTACTGCATTCCACGCGTTTGTAAAAACAGGATAGTGGCAGCAACGCGAGAGCGCACATTGAGTTTGCGCAGCAGGTTGCGAATATGCACTTTCACGGTCTGTTCGGAAATATTCAGCACTGACGCAATCTGTTTGTTCGACAGCCCCTGAGCCAGTTCATGCAATACATCCAGTTCACGTTCGGTGAGAATGCTGAAGGGATCTTCTTGTGCGCCGAACAGATCGCGTTCGCGCAGATATTCGCTGACGCGTGTGCTAAAAGCTTTACCGCCTTTGGCGCCGCTGCGAATGGCCTCCAGCAAGACTTCAGGATCGCTGTCTTTGAGTAAATAACCATCCGCGCCGGCATCAATTAAGGCGTACACATCGCTGGCTGCATCCGAGACGGTAAGAATAATAATTTGCGCGGTGACGCCATCCCGGCGCAGCGCGTTCAGGGTGTCCAGTCCGCTCATGCCTTTCATATTGAGATCCAGCAGGATCACATCCAGGTCCAGACGGTTAGCCAGATCGATAGCGCTGGCACCGTCACCTGCTTCCGCGACTACGTTAAATGCGGGATCCAGTTGCAATAATTGACTAATTCCTCGCCGCATTAGTGGGTGGTCGTCGACAATCAGCACCCGAAAAGGCGTTGCTTCAGGCATACTATTCTCCTGAGTTTTTATTAGTATCATTATTGTTTTCAGCGCATCACTCGTCTAGTTTCATCGCGCTGATGAGAGGGTAAATTTTACCCCAATTTGTGCATGGGTAAGTAGTAAAACCTGTGCTAAAGGCCGGGGTAATAATAAGGAACGTGGAATCGCGGGCATAAAAAAACCAACCATGAAGGTTGGTTTTTCTGGGATTTTTGGTCGGCACGAGAGGATTTGAACCTCCGACCCCCGACACCCCATGACGGTGCGCTACCAGGCTGCGCTACGTGCCGACGCTATGGCTGCTAATACTACTGCTTTCCGCTGCGAATGCAAGGGGAAGCATCGCTAAGTGATTTATAATTAATCAGTTAGCAATAAATCGTTTCTCATCCGTCAGAACCTGTAGCAGCAGGCTTAGCTGCGGTTTCTGATCTTTTATTTTTTCGCCGCGTAAATCATAGGTCTGATAATTACCGTTGTTGTTCAGCACCAGCGTCATCTCTGGCGTGGTAACGGCCATCGTGCTGCCGTCGGCGGCGGTAACCCAGTAATGGCGGCGGTTTGCATTGAACAGATCCTGCCCCTGCGAGTATTCGTTAGCAGGCGTGCTGACGTGCAGCAGGCGCTGCATGAGCGTTGTCATCAGGTCTGTATGATCGGTCAGGCTATTGATGCGTTGGGCAGGCGTTCCCGGCCAGTGAATAACCAGCGGAACCTGCAGATGGCCACGCGACCAGGCAAAATTGTTCTCTTCCTGAGTCAGCGGCACGCCCCGACCTGCGGTAATAATCACCACTGTGTTGTTCAGTTTACCGGAGTCGCGCAGGGCACTAAGAATACGGTTAATATTGGCATCCACATCCTGAGCGGCGCTGGCATAGCGTTTGGCAAAGTTCTTCTGGTTGCTGTTATCAAGGTTCGTCCCGTTAAAGGAGACCCACGAGAACCAGCGGTTATCTTCCTGCGCGTAGCGCCCCAGCCAGTTAATCCACTGGCTTGCGGTTTGTTCGTCAGATTGCGTTTGTACGCTTGGCATGGAGAAGTCTGACAGTAGCGCCTGGCGATACAGCGGGCTGGTAAAGCCATCCGAGGAGAATAGCCCTAACTGGTAACCCTGCTGGTTCAGTGCAGTAATCAGCGCCGCAGGCGTACGGGTCGACAAAATGCCGTCCATGTAGCTTGGCGAAACACCATAGAACAGGCCAAAGATGCCGTTATCCGTGGTGTTGCCTGAGCTCATGTGACGCGTAAACGAGATATTCTGCCCGGCGAATTCGGCCAGCGCAGGCATCTGTTTTTCAAAGCGTGAGTAGTTCAGACCGTCGACGGTAATCAGCAGCACGTTCTGACCGGTGCCCATATCGCGATAGCGCAGTTCGCTGAGCGGGTACTGCACGGAAACCGCTTCCGGATTGCCCTGTTCGATCAGGCGACGCTGATACTCTTGCGCATCCAGCAGGCCATGTTTTTCCAGGAATTTACGTGCCGTCATCGGGTAGGAGAGCGGCAGATTCGCACGCTGCATGGTAATCGGGCGATAGAAATTGGCATCCGCCCAGATATACACCACGTGCGAGGCGATAAAGGAAACGAAGAAGAATGCTGCTAACGGTTTGGCAAAATGGCGACGACGCGTCAGGCTGCGCAGCTTTTGCCAGCTCCAGGTCGCAAACAGCATTTCAATTAACAGAATAACCGGTACGCTGATAAACATCAGCTGCCAGTCACGCGCCGCTTCATTCTGGTCTGGGTTGATGACCAGTTCCCAGACGATCGGATTGAGATGCAGGTGGAAGCGGGTGAAAACTTCGCTGTCGATTAGCAACAGCGTCATGCCAGCCGTCGCCAGAATAGCTGATAAGAATCGCATCAGCCTCTGGGACATGACGATAAACGTCAGGGGAAACAGGATCAGCAGATAGGTGGCGAACACCAGAAAGCTAAAATGCCCGACAACGCTCAGGTAGGAATAAACACGACCAGCAAGGGTTGTCGGCCAGTCGGCGACAAACAGGTAACGGCTACCGAGCACCATGGCCAACAGAATGTTGAACAAGGCAAACCAGTGCCCCCAGCTAACCATCTGGGAGACTTTCTCACGGTAGCGTTGACGATGAGTTACCATAAACTGTTGTTCGTTTCCCCGGAGCAGGCTCTTAATGCGCTTGGTCGTCGTTTACCGAAGACTGCAATGCGCGGGCAAAAGAGTTGGCAATCGCCTGGCGCTGGGCCGGTGCGATGCTTGTATTGATAAGGTTAGTCACCATATTTCCCAGTACCATCAGGGAAAGGTCGGTCGGCGCCTTATGTTTTTCCAGTACGTTGAGCATCTCATTCAGCAGTTGTTCAACGTGTTCGTCACTATAGCGGGAAATTTGTGGCATAAATCGAAATCAGTCTGTTCATGAAAGGGCAACATATTACCGTACAGACAGTTTTTTTTCTGCTTTTTTATCTTCTATTGCGTCACTGCCCGGCAGGTGGTTGAATACCGCCCGGTCTAAAAGGAGAGTTTATCATGAGTCTGGATATCAACCAGATTGCCCTGCACCAGCTTATCAAACGTGACGAGCAGAACCTTGAGCTGGTCTTGCGCGATTCATTACTGGAACCGACAGCGACCGTTGTCGATATGATGGCTGAGTTGCATCGGGTATACAGCGCCAAGAATAAAGCTTATGGCCTGTTTAGCGCAGAGAGTGAACTGGCGCAAACGCTGCGTTTACAGCGTCAGGGCGAAGAGGATTTTCTGGCCTTTAGTCGTGCAGCGACAGGGCGCTTGCGGGACGAACTGGCGAAATATCCTTTTGCCGATGGCGGCATTGTCCTGTTCTGCCATTACCGCTATCTGGCGGTAGAGTATCTGCTGGTCGCCGTGCTGAACAATTTAAGCAGTATGCGCGTCAATGAAAATCTGGATATCAACCCGACACACTATCTGGATATCAATCATGCGGATATCGTGGCGCGTATTGATTTAACCGAGTGGGAAACCAACCCGGAGTCCACGCGCTATCTGACGTTCCTGAAAGGGCGGGTAGGGCGCAAAGTCGCCGATTTCTTTATGGACTTCCTGGGCGCCAGCGAGGGGCTTAACGCCAAAGCGCAAAACCGCGGCCTGTTGCAGGCGATCGATGACTTTACCGCCGAGGCGCAACTCGATAAAGCTGAACGCCAGAACGTGCGTCAGCAGGTGTACAGCTACTGCAACGAGCAACTGCAGGCCGGTGAAGAGATCGAGTTGGAGTCGCTGTCCAAAGAGCTTTCCGGCGTCAGTGAAGTCAGCTTCAGCGAATTTACCGCTGATAAAGGCTACGAACTGGAAGAGAGCTTCCCGGCAGATCGCAGCACGCTGCGCCAGTTAACCAAATTTGCCGGAAGCGGCGGCGGGTTAACCATCAACTTCGACGCCATGTTATTGGGTGAGCGTATTTTCTGGGATCCAGCCACAGATACTTTGACCATCAAAGGTACGCCGCCGAACCTGCGCGATCAGCTACAGCGTCGTACCTCGGGCGGGAAATAAAGCCGTTTGCCGGATGGGGGCGTTAACGCCTTATCCGGCTTGCGTGATTCATCTTTACCGCCAACAAAATCCCATAAAAAAACCCCGCCGAGGCGGGGTTTTTCTTCAACTTGTAGGCGATTACGCGCGAACGAAGTCGATGTGTGCCAGCTTCGGCTTGAACGGGTGACGCTGTACAGCCTGAGCTTTAACTTTCACTTCTTTACCTTCAACAACGATGGTCAGAACTTCGCTGTAGAATTCAGCTTTAGCTTGCATGTTCATAACTGCATCGTGATCCAGTTCGATAGCAACCGGGGCTTCTGCGCCACCATAGATGATTGCCGGGAACTTGTTAGCGGCACGCAGGCGGCGGCTCGCACCCTTACCCTGCTCTTTACGTACTTCAGCGTTGATAGTAAACATTTAAATCTCTCTTTTATAATTCCTGCTACAGGCGACCCAGCAACAGGTAAGTGATCTGCTTTGCGTATGCAAAAGCGGGCGAGATTCTATACTTAAACGGCTGGTACATCAATCAAAAGTACGATTAACCGCGTAATTCATGTGCCCGACGATAGCGTCCTTCATAATCGAAGACCTTTTCACGGACCTGCCAGTACTGACCTTTCATGCGCGCCACCACGAAATCAGGATGACGTAACAGCGCCTGCTGGGCGAGGATATCGGCGGCGGTTATCCAGCGTAAGGGAATGCCGGGCGTTCGGGTGTGCGGGCGAATAAACAGTTGCTCGAAAGCCGTACGTTGCGCGGGAGTATGCAGGCGAAAGCGTTCGCTAACGTCGGCACCATCTTCATCGTAATAGGTGATTTTTAGCCATTCGCCTTTTTCATCCTGGCCGTTTTGTAACACCATGCCGCTACAGCGCAGGACCAGCGCATCTTTGAGCCTGAGCGCGGCTTTCAGCATGTCATCCGGGTCAACCAGCACCGTGTCGCACTCCCGACAACGGCGGGCGGCGATATCATTTTCCGCGTTGCATTGTGGGCAGTTTTTAAAACGAAAACGAAAATCGCACTGTTCGCGATGGCCGTCATCATCTTCAAACCACCCCTGACAGCGGCGACCAAAGTGTTCAATCAGCGTGCCGTCTGCCGTTGTTTTGCCCCAGAAGGTGTTTGCAAACCCGCAGGCGGGACAGAACACCTGCACCGGAACGTTATCGCTTTTCCCTTTCGGCGCACCCACTTCCGGCGCGTAAAGATCGTGCGGGTTACCGGCATAATCGAGGATCAGACAGTCGGTTTTACCCGGCGCCAGGCGCAGGCCGCGACCGACAATTTGTTGGTAAAGGCTAACTGACTCCGTCGGGCGCAGAATGGCGATAAGGTCGACGTGCGGGGCATCGAAGCCAGTGGTCAGGACCGACACATTCACCAGATAGCGAAAGCGCTGGGCTTTGAACTCTTCAATCAGCACATCACGCTCAGCGCCAGGCGTGTCTCCGGTGATTAGCGCGGCATCGTCAGCAGGCAGCAGGCCCAGGATTTCTTTGGCGTGCTCCACTGTAGCAGCGAAAATCATCACCCCTTTGCGCGTCTGGGCAAACTCGACAATCTGGCTGATGATATGCGGCGTTATTCGCTGCTGCTTTTTCAGTTCCTGATTGAGATCTGTTTCGCTAAACAGGCCGTTACTCTGTGCCTGCAGGCGGCTGAAATCATACTGCACTACCGGCATGTCGAGGCGTTCTGGCGGCGTCAGGTAGCCGTGTTTAATCATGTAACGCAACGGTAATTCATAAATGCAGTCACGAAACAGCGCTTTTTCGTCGCCGCGCACCATACCGTGATAATGAAAGTGATAAATCCAGCCTTTGCCCAAACGAAAAGGAGTGGCAGTAAGCCCGAGCAGGCGTAAGTGGGGATTTACTTTGGTCAGGTGAGTGAGGATTTGCTGATATTGACTCTCGTCATCATCACCAATACGGTGACATTCATCGACGATAAGCAGCGAGAACTCTCCCTGAAAGGCGTCAAGATTACGCGCCACCGACTGTACGCTGCCAAATACCACTTTCCCGTGGCTCTCTTTACGCTTCAGACCTGCGGCAAAAATATCGGCTTCCAGCCCCAGCGCGCGATATTTGGCATGGTTTTGCGCGACCAGTTCTTTAACGTGCGCCAGTATCAGCACGCGACCACGCGCCACGCGGGCCAGTTCAGCAATCACCAGGCTTTTTCCCGCACCGGTTGGCAGGACGATAACCGCTGGCGTGCGATGGTGGCGGAAATGGTTGAGCGTGGCATCCACGGCTTCTTTTTGGTACGGGCGAAGAGTAAAAATCATGGGCTCATTAAGGTAAGCAGCAACAATGTATAGTATGCCATGAATCATTTCCCTTGAGGGATGGTGTAACGCCGCTATACTGGGCGGATAATCGTCCCACTTTTCGGGCGCAATCCCGCTTCTTGTTTTTTACAGGCAAAAATCACACTCATGCGACTTGATAAATTTATCGCTCAGCAACTCGGCGTCAGCCGCGCTATTGCCGGGCGTGAGATCCGTGCTAACCGCGTTACCGTCGACGGTGAAATCGTCAAAAACAGTGCCTTTAAGCTGCTGCCAGAACACGACGTAGAATATGACGGCAATTCCCTGATTCAACAAAATGGCCCGCGCTATTTTATGCTGAATAAACCTCAGGGTTATGTTTGCTCAACGGATGACCCGGATCACCCGACAGTGCTCTATTTCCTTGATGAGCCGGTTGCCTACAAACTGCATGCGGCAGGGCGCCTGGATATCGACACCACCGGACTGGTGCTGATGACCGATGACGGACAGTGGTCGCATCGCATCACTTCGCCACGTCACCATTGTGAGAAAACCTATCTGGTAACGCTGGAGTCGCCGGTGGCAGATGACACCGCCGAACAGTTTGCCCATGGCGTACAACTGCATAATGAGAAAGACCTGACCAAACCGGCCGTGCTGGAGGTTATTACGCCAACTCAGGTGCGATTGACCATCAGCGAAGGGCGCTATCATCAGGTTAAACGTATGTTTGCCGCCGTCGGTAACCACGTTGTGGAACTGCACCGTGAACGGATTGGTGACATCAAGCTTGATGAGGATCTGGAGCCGGGTGAATACCGTCCATTGACCGAAGAAGAAATCGCCAGCGTTAACTTAACCCCGCGTTAATTTCAGGAGCTAAATGTGACCACCCGGCAGAACTCGTCAATTGCCATTGTCTTTATCCTTGGCTTGTTAGCCATGCTGATGCCGTTGTCGATTGATATGTATCTTCCGGCACTACCTGTTATCTCTGAACAGTTTGGTGTGCCTGCAGGTAGCGCGCAGATGACCCTCAGTACCTATATTCTTGGGTTCGCGGTGGGGCAGTTACTCTATGGTCCAATGGCTGACAGCATTGGGCGCAAGCCGGTGATTCTGGGCGGGACGCTGGTGTTTGCGGCGGCGGCAGTTGCCTGTGCGCTGGCACAAACTATCGATCAACTGATCGTGATGCGTTTCTTCCATGGTCTGGCTGCTGCAGCGGCGAGCGTGGTTATCAACGCCCTGATGCGCGATATCTATCCGAAGGAAGAGTTTTCGCGCATGATGTCCTTTGTCATGCTGGTCACGACAATTGCACCCTTACTGGCACCCATCGTGGGCGGCTGGGTATTGGTATGGCTGAGCTGGCACTACATCTTTTGGATCCTCGCCGTGGCGGCTATTCTGGCGTCGGTGATGATCTTTACGCTGATCAAAGAGACCTTGCCAGTTGAGCGCCGCCAGCCGTTTCGCTTGCGTACTACTCTCGGCAACTTTGCCTCGCTGTTTCGCCACAAGCGTGTACTGAGCTATATGCTGGCCAGTGGGTTTAGTTTTGCCGGGATGTTCTCGTTCCTGAGCGCCGGACCTTTTGTTTACATTGAGATCAACCACGTTTCACCGCAGCATTTCGGCTATTACTTCGCGCTGAACATTGTTTTCCTGTTCGTGATGACCATCATCAACAGCCGCTTTGTTCGTCGAGTTGGGGCATTGAATATGTTCCGTGCTGGCCTGTGGATCCAGTTCGTGATGGCGGGCTGGATGGTCTTTAGCGCGCTGTTCGGGGTTGGTTTCTGGGCGCTGGTGGTGGGCGTTGCGGCGTTTGTTGGCTGCGTGTCGATGGTGTCATCCAACGCCATGGCGGTCATTCTGGATGAATTTCCACATATGGCGGGAACGGCGTCATCGCTGGCAGGGACGTTCCGTTTTGGCATTGGCGCCATCGTTGGGGCGCTGCTGTCACTGGCGACTTTTAACTCGGCCTGGCCGATGATCTGGTCAATAGCGTTTTGCGCTACCTGCTCAATTCTCTTCTATCTCTACGCCAGCCGCGCCAAAAAACGGTGATCTATTACACAACCTGGGGGCGATAGGGCCTCCAGAGTTGATGTACATCAACCGAAAATCTATCAATTTCCCCGCTTATGTTTATTTTATGTAAAATCAATTTATGTAAAAAGTCACATCATTGTAGTTAAAAAGGTTGAGTTAGATCGCAGAAACGAGTACATATAGCGCGGAAATATGCCAGAACCGTTGAATAAATTTAAATATTTGGTTCAGAAAGTGGCATAAAGTCAGGGTGTAAACGTTTACGAACTGTTTAAAGACGTATTGTCAATGATGTGTTAATATTGATGTAAAATAATTGTGAAGTGATTGTACTTCCAGGGAAAGAAAGTGATGACATTACAACTCTCAATCGTTCATCGTCTGCCACAGTGCTATCGTTGGTCGGTGGGTTTCGCAGGTTCAAAGGTTGAACCGATTCCGCAAAACGGTCAGAGCAATGAGAACAGCCTGGTGGCGCTCAAATTGCTTAGCCCTGATGGTGACAGCGCGTGGTCAGTCATGCATAAACTCAGCCAGGCCCTCAGCGACATTGAGGTACCTTGTTCCGTGTTGGAATGCGAAGGAGAGCCGTGCCTGTTTGTGAATCGCCAGGATGAATTTGCCGCGACCTGCAGACTGAAAAATTTCGGCGTAGCCATCGCAGAGCCGTTTTCAAATAACAATCCGTTTTGAGCGTCAGCTTAGCGCGAGCAGCTGACGCGTATATGCCTGCTGTGGCGCGTTAAATACGTGCTCGCATTGTCCTTGCTCCACGACCTCTCCCTGCCTTAGCACAATAACCTGATGGCATAACGCGCGTACTACGTGCAAATCATGGCTGATAAAGATATAAGCCAGGCGATGCTTTTCCTGTAAAGACTTTAATAACGTCAGGATTTGCGCCTGTACGGTTCTGTCGAGCGACGATGTTGGTTCATCCAGAATGATCAGGGAAGGCTTGAGAATCAAGGCTCTGGCAATGGCTATGCGTTGACGTTGACCGCCGGAAAACTCCGCCGGGTAACGATGCCGCGTTTCGCTATCCAGTCCCACTTCCGCCATTACCGCTTTCACCTGCGCTTCGCGCTGTTCGGCTGACAGAGTTGGCTGATGAACGCGTAGTCCCTCCTCAATAATCTGTAGCACGCTCAGGCGCGGGTTCAGCGAGGAGTTGGGATCCTGAAAAACAACCTGAATGCGGTGACGTACCGGTAACAGCTGGCGGCGATTTAAGGTATGCAGCGCGAGGCCATCGAACACAATGCTTCCCTGTGAGGTGATTAACCTCAGTAACGCCAGCCCGGTAGTGCTTTTCCCCGATCCTGACTCCCCGACCAGCCCCAGCGTTTCACCGGGTCGGAGGGAAAAACTGACGTTGTTAACCACAACGTTATGGTCCACCACGCGCTTCAGGATACCTTTACGGATGGGGAAGGCAACGCAGAGTTTTTCCACTTCCAGCAATGGCGCTTGCCCGGCAGGTACAGGCACCGGATCGCCGGAAGGTTCGCTGTTTAACAATTTCTGCGTGTAGGGATGCGTTGGCGCAGTGAGCAGCTGTGCTGCTCGATTTTGCTCAACGCACTGGCCGTTTTGCATCACCGCAACGGTATCGGCCAGTTTTTTCACAATGCTGAGGTTGTGGGTGATAAACAGTAATCCCATGTTCAGCTCGCGCTGTAGCTCCCGCAGCAGCTGTAGTATTTGCGCCTGTACGGATACATCCAGCGCGGTGGTCGGTTCATCGGCAATAAGCAGCTCCGGTCGCGTAAGCAGCGCCATGGCGATCATTACGCGCTGGCGTTCGCCGCCGGACAGTTGGTGCGGATAGTCTGCGAGACGTTTGGCCGCCTGACGGATGCCGACCCGATCCAGACAGGTCAGTATTTCTGCCCGCGCGGCCTCCCGACGCATTCCCCGATGCAGCGACAGCACTTCATACAGCTGTTTTTCAAGGTTGTGAAGCGGGTTTAGCGACACCATTGGCTCCTGGAAAATCATGGCGATTTTATTCCCACGAACGCCGCGAAGCGTCTGCTCATCGGCATGAAGCAATGATTCGCCATGAAAACGGATGTCGCCGGAAAGGTAGACTGCGGGAGGGGTCGGTAATAACCGTAGAATAGAAAGCGCGGTCACGCTTTTACCTGAACCGGACTCGCCCACCAGCGCCAGAGTTTGCCCGGCATCAACCCTCAGTGAGAGGGTATTGACCACGGTGCGCACGGTCTCCTGTTGGCGAAAACCTACCGATAAATTTTCAATAGCTAACAGTGGTTGTGTCATCTTAAATCGCCTTGTTGGGATCGAACGCGTCGCGTACCGCTTCACCAATAAATATCAGTAGCGATAATAGCAGGGCAACGGAGATGAACGCGGTGATGCCAAGCCACGGTGCCTGCAGGTTGTTTTTACCCTGTAACAGGAGTTCTCCCAGCGATGGCGAGCCAAGCGGTAAGCCGAAGCCAAGAAAATCCAGCGAGGTCAGAGTGGTGATCGAGGCGCATAATATAAACGGTAAAAAGGTCAGGGCGGCGACCATCGCATTGGGCAGCATATGGCGCAGAATAATACTGCGATCGCTCACGCCGAGCGCCTGAGCGGCACGAATGTAATCAAAGTTTCGGGTACGTAAAAATTCCGCGCGTACCACGCCAACCAGACTCATCCAGCCAAACAGCACGGTAATGCCCAGTAGCCACCAGAAGTTTGGCTGGACCACGCTCGACAGCAGTATGATCAAAAACAGCGTTGGCATACCTGACCAAACCTCAATGAATCGTTGCCCCCACAGATCCACCTTGCCGCCATAATAGCCCTGGATTGCGCCAGCCATGATCCCCATCACGCTGGAGCACAGGGTTAGCATTAATCCAAACAGGACAGAAATACGTGTGCCGTAGAGGATCCGTGCCAGCACATCACCACCGTTGGCGTCCGTTCCCAGCCAGTTTTGTGCAGAAGGCGGGGAAGGGAAGGGCTTATCAGTGGCAAAGTTAATGCTGGTGGCTCCAAAGCGTATCGGCGCCCACAGGATCCAGCCCCGGTTTTCCAGGCGCTGCTGTAACCACGGATCCTGATAATCAGCCTGGGTCGCCAATGGTCCGCCGAAGTCGCTTTCACTGTAGTTTTTGAACAGGGGGAAATACCAGCTACTGTCGTAGCGCACCAGTAGCGGCTTATCATTGGCAATCAGTTCTGAACACAGGCTAAGGCCGAAGAGCAGTAGAAAAATCCACAGCGACCAATAGCCGCGACGGTTATGGCGAAAACGCGCCCAGCGGGCCTGATTGACGGGGCTTAATCGCGACATTAGCGTCCCTCAAAATCAATACGGGGATCGACCAGCGTGTAGCTGATGTCGCTGAGGATATTCAGCAGCAGACCGATCAGGGTGAAGATATAGAGCGTGCCAAACATTACCGGGTAGTCACGTGATACGGTGGATTCATAACCCAGTAGTCCCAGACCGTTAAGTGAAAACATCACTTCAATCAGCAGCGAACCGGTAAAAAACATGCTGATAAACGTTGCTGGGAAGCCAGCGATTACCAGCAACATGGCATTGCGAAACACATGTTTCCACAGAATGTTTTTCTCGCTGACCCCTTTGGCGCGCGCGGTGACGACATACTGTTTGCGTACCTCATCCAGAAATGAGTTTTTGGTCAGCATGGTTAGCGCGGCAAACCCCCCAACCACCGTCGCCAGCACTGGCAGGGTAATATGCCAAAGGTAGTCGGTCACTTTCTGATACCAGGGCAGGGAATCAAAATTGGCGGAAACCAGTCCGCGAAGCGGGAACAGGTCGTAATAGCTGCCCCCGGCAAAAAAGACGATCAGTAAAATCGCAAACAAAAAGGCCGGTATGGCATAGCCAATAATAATGAATGCGCTGCTCCAGACATCAAATCGGCTGCCGTTGTGAACGGCTTTGCGGATCCCAAGCGGTATCGACACCAGATAGATAATGAGCGTACTCCATAGCCCCAGCGTGACGGAAACAGGCAGGCTATCTTTGATAAGCGTCAGCACTGAGGCGCTACGAAACAGACTGTCGCCGAAATCGAAACGAATATAGTCCCAGAGCATTTTGAAATAACGCTCATGAATGGGCTTATCGAACCCGTAACGGCGAGTGATTTCGGCGATCACTTCCGGGTCAAGACCACGGCCACCTCGGTAATTACTGTCGCTGATATTGCCGACGCCGGTTTGCGCGTGGCTGGCGCGAATGCCTTCACTACCCGCGCCGGGTAATGCCCCGCTTTGTCCGAACTCAATAGCGGCGACGGCCTGCTCAACCGGACCACCGGGGGCAATCTGCACGATAAAAAAGTTGATGGTGATGATGGCCCAAAGCGTTGGGATCACCAGTAGCAGACGTCGAATCAGATAAGCGCCCATTTATTCTCCCTGCCGTCTGGCTGCTGGCAGTTTCGCCGCTTTGTTAACGTCGTACCACCAGTTGTCGAGACCAATGGTATAAATCGGGCGAATAGCTGGATGCGAAAACTTATCCCACCAGGCGATGCGATCCTCTGCCATAAACCACATCGGCAACAT
Source organism: Citrobacter sp. RHBSTW-00017 (assembly GCF_013797615.1). NCBI lineage: Bacteria > Pseudomonadati > Pseudomonadota > Gammaproteobacteria > Enterobacterales > Enterobacteriaceae > Citrobacter > Citrobacter sp. RHBSTW-00017. The sequence goes on from NZ_CP056899.1 coordinate 1,838,237, forward strand.
GTAGTAGTTCCAGGTTAATACCCTGTCCAGTGCCCGACCGAGTGGGATTAGTTTGGCTTTATCACCCTGCGCCGCGATGATTTGGTTGATCAGTTTATCAATCACCGGGCTTTGCACGCCCGGGGCGTTATAGCTGGAGTCAATATATTCAGAGGCCCAGAGAATTTGCAGGTCCGAACTTGGCCACGGCATTGCGCGATACAATCTCGGCATCATGTCATAGTCACGACTGCGCAGCCGGTTTGTGATTTGTGAGTTATCAACCTGGCGGATGTTCATTGTAATGCCTAAGCGCTGCAGGTTGTGCTGGAACGGCAGAACCCACTGGCTGTTACTGCCCGCCGGGAGCAACAGTTCAAAGCTCAGGGGTTTACCGTTGGCGCTGTTTACGCGCTGTTGTCCCTTAAGTACCCATCCTGCCTGCTCCAGTAAGGCATCGGCTTTCAACAGGTTGTCACGATCGTAGCCATCGCCTTTTGATTTCGGCGGCTGATAAATTTGGCTGAAGACCTCAGGAGGGAGATCTTTTTTCAAGGGCGCAAGTATTACCAGTTCATCCGCATCGGGGTAATTTTTAGCGGCATACTCGGTATTCTGAAAATAGCTGTTGGTCCGGCTCCAGGCGTTATAGAACAGAGCTTTATTCATCCATTCAAAATCAAAGGCCAGGGTGATGGCTTCTCGCACCCGTCGGTCGCTGAACACCGGGCGCTGAATATTAAACGCCAGCCAACGCGTATCCTGGGCGGATTCGTTTTTTTGCTCATCTTTGATGATGTAATGATTCGCGAAATTTTTACCGGTATAACGTGTCGCCCAGTTTTTGGCATCGTTTTCAAGACGCAGGTCAAACGCTCCGGCCTTAAACGCTTCAAAGGCGACGTTGTCATCCAGATAGTAGTCGTAGCGGATGGTATCAAAGTTCCAGCGGCCACGGTTGACGGGCAGATTAGCGGCCCAATAATCTTTGACGCGAGAATAGACAATGTACTGACCCATCTTCCATTTCGTGATGCGATAAGGACCGCTGGCGAGCGGAGGCGATGATAAGGGATCGCTGAGCTTATGATCTTTCCAGTACTTCTCTGGCATCACGGGTAATGAAAACAGGCTGAGCATGTCCTCTTTACCCGGTTTGGCTAATTCAATACGTACAGTTAATGGCGCGATCGCTTTTACCGTTGTTCCCTTGTAGACCAGGCGAAATTGCGGCACGCCTTCAGTCATAAATTTGTGGAAGGTGAATGCGACATCGCTGGCGGTAATGGGGGAGCCATCGTGAAAACGCGCTCGCGGATTGATGGCGATTTCTACCCAGGAATAGTCATCAGCATAGCGTGCGCTGTCGGCGATGAGCGGATAATAGCTGCCAGGTTCATCGTCAGAGGTAGTAAACAGCGTATCGTAAAGCGTTTCGGTACGTGCTCCGGGATTACCGCGCATCGCATAGCGGTTGAAGTTATCGAACGTGCCGATGGCGGAGAGGGTGATTTGCCCGCCTTTGGGGGCCGCAGGGTTGACGTAATCAAAGTGATTAAAGTTAAACGCGTACTTCGGTTCGCCCAGTACGGCAAAAGCATAGCTTTCTTTGATGGACTGCGCCTCGGCGCTAAACCCGATGAGGGCGATAAACAGCAGCAATACGCGAGGGATCATTAAATGCGATTTCCTTTTCCTGCCACAACCCGACGGGCATCATGCCTGAAAGATAAGGGATGTGGCGGCGAGTGAGAGTATATGATTCGCATACTGCGATCACCACGTCGGCTTATTGGGCTGCGCCATCCAACGCACGAAATCAGCAAGTTTTAATGGTCGGCTAATCCAGTATCCCTGGAAAAAATGCACTCCACGATCGCGTAGCCAACGGGCTTGCTCAGGCGTTTCAACCCCTTCAGCCACCGTCAGCATATTAAGACGCTTAGAGAGTGTCAACACGGCGTCCAGAACCGGAGAGGTCAGGGTCTCTGTTCCAATGGCGTTAATAAAGCCGCGATCGATTTTCAGGTAGTCAACGGTAAAGCGTTCCAGATAAATCAGCGCGCTATGACCGGTGCCAAAATCATCAATGGCAATTTCAAAACCTGCTGAATGAAGCCATTCAAAAAGCTTTGTGGCCTCGTGTTGATTAAGCATATCCCGTTCGGTGATTTCCAGCACCATCTGGAAATGGTTTGCGGGAAGCGAGGCCTGCAGGTGATGAATGTCGTCTTTAAACGTCTCGCCGTGCAGATGCGTTGGCGCGATATTGATCCCCAATTTTGCACCAGCGGGTAACACTTTTTGCAGCATCGGTGCGTCCTGGGCTATCAACTTAAAGAGATGCTGGGTCAGCGGGACAATCATTTTCTGGGATTCGGCGTAGTGAATAAAAGCATCCGGAGGGATCTCACCCGTTGTCGGATGATTCCAGCGTAATAACACCTCTACACCTTTCACCTCCAGTGTCTGCACCTCTACCACGGGCTGGTACACCACATAAAACTGGTTATGTTTTATAGCGTTGAGGATATCTTTGCCCGGACGTAAACGGATGGTGTAGATGTAGTACCAGAGAAGAAGTGCGGCAATAATCCCCGCCATGCATCCCAACATAATCGAATACCAGATGTCGGTATAGGTCCACTCATCAGCATATAAACGAATCTGTAGCGGAATACCTTCCAGGGGCGCCTGCCGCCAGTGAGAGTGGGGCAGAGCGGAGGCATCAATAATCCGTGATGAAAATGTTGAAATCGCGTTATCACCGACGACTATGGCAATACCGTTAAAATCATCCTGTCGGGCGGTATAAAGCAGATAAGGGGCCAGATTAATATTCAGTGAGGTAAACACGCCGCTATCAGTGAACGATGGGTTCCGGTGCCAAATCATTATCGCCGGCTTGTTCGGCATCATGGGCGTACCGGGGAGTAATTCCACATCAATATTTCTGCTGATATCGAGGCTTGGGACCAGATCTAAAATCGGGGTGAACATTGCGCCCGTTGCGGAGGAGCAGAAAGCAATGCCGTTTTTGACCAGTAAAAATGCGCGAACGTTGAGGCTAAAGGCCGCGCTGGAGGTCAGTTGGGCAGCGACTTGTTGGCAACTGTTGGCGACCAGTGGCTGAAGGTCATCTGTGGTGGATTTGAGATCGGCGAAGTAGCTGCTGACATAATTCTGGATATCGGAAAGGAGCGTGTCGTACTTAATGTCTCGTTTATGCCAGGTCACGAAAAATTGCAGGGTACTCACCAGGAGCGCGACGATAAGCCCCGTTAACATACAGGAAAGCAGGATTTTCTGATTGGATGAAGAGGAGCGTTTAAACATAGTTCCTTATGTTTACCTGAGTTAACCGCTTATTCTGTATGAATATAACCTGAAATGACTCACCTTGTGAGATTTTTCTTAGTCACAAGACAAAGCAAAAAAAAAAGCACCGCCGAAGCAGTGCTTTTCAAAATGTCTCATCAGGATAGCCAAGGGATAGCTGCCAAACGAAATTAACTGCGGCTCAGGACCCGGCGAGCTTCGTTGTAACGTTTTTTCCAGTAAGGTTCGTTCATGCTGGAAATGATAACGCCGCTGCTGGTCGAGGCGTGTACAAACTGGTTGTTGCCGATATAAATACCGACGTGACGGCCAGTGGAGCCAGCACGGAACAGAACCAGATCGCCTGTGCGCAGGTTAGTGCGCGAAACGGATTTACCCGTTTCCTGTTGTTCGTAGGTTGAGCGAGGAAGCTCTAAACCAAATTGCTCGCGGAACGTACGTTGTACGAAGCTTGAACAATCAATACCTTTTTTGGTGCTGCCGCCAAGGCGGTAACGCACGCCTTTCCAGTCAGCATACTGGTCCATAATACGTGATTTAACATCGATATTACGGACCATATTTTCAAATTCATCCTGAGAGGCTTGCAGTGAAGAGTTATCTCCATTGCCCACAGCATGCGTCTCAGAATGCATATTCCTGGCGGTGTTCGTTGTGCTACATGCAGAAAGCAGAACCGCAACTGCTATCGCGGGTATGCCCCGCAAGATATATCTCAAAATCGGTTGAGATTTGACCATTTTGTTTGTTTTCCCTTGAAGTCCTTAACGATAAATATCGTTATAAAAAATGCCAAACGTGACGAGACTAATTACCATCGCACGATGAGACAATTCTTTAAGATCAAATCTGTGGCAGAACGCACAAATTTATTCCTGAAGAGAATAATTATCCCGCGAGGCAAAACGAGTTCGAGATTACCCGATCGGTCCGGTCATTGCGAGTGAATTTACGTGATTTCTTATAAGAAAAATTGATACAGAAAGTGAATAACCGGCATTGCCTAAATTAAGAACAATCGGGATAAAAAAGACGCAACCCAATCATTTTAAAGATGAATAAGATGACGGGAGAATGACAGCCAGAATGATGAAATATCGACAAGCATCATCAGGGAATCAGAGTTTTCCCTGATGATGTTAATTACTCTGCGTTATTTGTTTAAAAAATGTTTGTTTTTACCGGGCAGATAATTCGCAAACAGAGTGACTAATCGGTCGCTTAACGGTGTCATTAGCCACCAGGGAAGACCAATCAAGACGACAGTCATGGAACCGATCACGATATCGGTGAGCCAGTGAGCGCCAATCATTATGCGTGGAAAGGCAAAAACCACAGCGATAATAAGGCCGATTATTCCGGCGACTTTTCCGAAATAACGCAGCATAAATGCGGAAAAAATAAGCAGCATCATACCGTGATCGCCGGGGAAACTGTCTCTGGACGCATCTTTAGTCGGAATATGCAGCAGTTCGCTGACGCGATAAATATTATCCAGCATCAGAGTAGGGCTGGCGCGTTTAACGGGAATAAGCGCCTGGCCTAACTGATTTAATACCACTGCGGTGAGCAGCATAACCAGGCCAATAGCGACAATGCGTCGGCGACCTTCCGACGTTTCTTTCAGCCAAAAATGCAGCATCAAGGCGCCCATTGCCAGCAATGAGCAACCATCAAATGCCCGGTTATTGGTAATAGCAACAATCCACAAGAACTGCGGGCTTTCCACCAGTTTCTGGTTAAAGAAGCGGAAAACGCCCGTATCCAATGAAGACCAGATCCCATGTCCGGCAGGAAGATACCAGGACAGAAACAGCGCCAGCCCCGCAATATTGAGTAGGAGAATAAGAGGGTATCGGGTTTTCATCATCGTTTACCATTGCTATAAAAACGAAGGCAACCTTACGCGTTAGCGTCTAAACGAAGTCTCAACAATGCACTCTGTAGCGTATTCCAGTCGGTCTCAGTATCGGCGATGAGTTCAATACGGCTATCCGGTGGCGCGACGTTTTGCGTCTCAATATGCCAGTCGTCTCCCTGGCGGTTAATGCGCACCAGCCCTTCCTTTATACGCATGACACCTTTCACGCGCCCCACGGGGGCAAGACGGGACCATTCCAGCAGACCGATGGTATCGAACACCGTATCGGCGTCAAAAATCCAACCGCAGGCCTGATGGCCCTGGCCGCTGTTCAGGCTGCGCCGCCAGCGCTGCTGTGACGGCAGACTCAATGCCGCCAGTCCCTTTTTGTCTGCATGGCTATGGGCGTGCTCTGCGCTTGCAGGAAGCTCTGCCAGGTTTGGTCGGGGTAAATCCAGTAACTGCCCGTCAATTTGCCCATGGTCGGCATGAACCAACTGGCGATTACCGCCGTAGTGTTGCCACCAGGTTTGCAAGGCGTTTTCGCTTTCCGCTGTGGCGCGATCGGCTTTATTGGCAACAATGATATCTGCGGCGGCCAGCTGATCGCGGAAATTGTCATTGGCGACGCTTTTTTCATCCAGTAACAGCCGGGGGTCAAGAATACAGAGGGTCGCGCGCAGATCGATCCACGGTTCGTAAACCGGTGCGGTGAGTAAATCCAGAATTTGTTTAGGGTGTCCGAGGCCAGTAGGTTCAATCAGCAATCGATCGGGTTTTCCCTGACGCAGCAGCGTATTGAGGCCAACCTGCATCGGTAGACCGTTAACGCAGCACATACAGCCGCCGGGGATCTCTTTTAGCAATGCGCCGCTGTCGGCTAACAGGGCGCCATCAATACCTACTTCACCAAACTCATTGACCAGCACGGCCCACTTCTCTGCGGGATCCTTGTTCGCCAATAGATGAAGAATAGAGGTGGTTTTGCCACTGCCGAGAAAACCAGTGATGAGATTGGTTTTAGTCACAATTACTCCAGAATCATAAATTACCGTAATGGCATTTAACAATCCTGGCGAAAAATGGGGAAAAAGAGAAGGGGGGAGGGGACGAAGACGTGCTTCGTCCTGTTTAATGGCAGAAATCGTTAATTTTTTAACGTTTCAATGACAGCCTGATGCGCACCGTATTGGGCAATACGTTGCCAGGCCTGTTGAATGGCTGCGACAAACTGCGGATTCTGTACGAGCTCGGCGGAGAAAATCTCATGCAGAGAAAGCAGGGCGCTGACGCGTTCTGATTCAGTGCTCTGTGCCACCAGAGCGGCAATTTTCTCACTGAGCGGGTCACGAATATCAATCGTAGCGCCTGAATCATCCACACCGCTCACGTAGCGCATCCAGCCTGCGATGCCGAGCGCCAACAGCGGCCACTCGCTTTGACGTGATAAATGAACGCGTATCCCTTCCAGCATTCGCTGGGGTAATTTCTGGCTACCATCCATCGCGATTTGCCAGGTTTTGTGTTTCAGCGCCGGGTTGGCAAAGCGGTCCAGCAGGCTTAAGGCATACTGGTTTAAATCAACATCGGTAATTTGCAGCGTGGGGGCCTGTTCGGTGAGCATCAGCCGGTAAGCGGCTTCACGAAATGCGCTATCCTGCATACAGTCGCTGATGTGCTGGAATCCGGCCAGATAGCCGAGATAAGCGAGAAACGAATGGCTGCCGTTCAGCATCCGCAGTTTCATTTGTTCCCACGGCAAGACGTTTTCAACCATCTGGACACCCGCGGTTTCCCATTGCGGACGACCACATACAAAGTTGTCTTCAATCACCCACTGAATAAACGGCTCGCAGCTGATTGCGCAAGGATCGGCAACGCCAAGCTCGTGGGCGATTTCAGCCAGCGACTCTTCGGTGGCGGCGGGAACAATCCGATCCACCATCGTACCCGGGAAACTGACGTGTTCCTGGATCCAGTGCGCCAGCTCAGGAGAGCGTTTTTCCGCCATCCCCAGTACGGCATTTTTTACCACATGACCATTGTCCGGGATGTTATCGCAGGAGAGGACGGTAAACGGCTGCAGTCCACGTTCACGTCGGCGGTGCAGCGCTTCTACGATTATACCGGGGGCGGAGTGCGGTTCAGCCGGTGTCTGCAGATCGTGAATAATACGCGCATTAGAGAGATCTAACGAACCCGTCGCCGGATCGATGCAGTAGCCTTTTTCCGTGATGGTTAACGAGACAATCGCGACCTGAGGCTCGCAGAATTTTTCAATAATGGCCGCCAGCGAATCCAGCGTGGCGTTCAGGCATTCGTTAACGGCACCGATAACAATAGGCTGGTTGCCGTTAGCCCCTTTTTCTAACACGGTAAATAAATGATCCTGTTCGCGAAGCTGACGCATCAGCCGATCGCCACTGAACAGGCTGATCTCGCAAATTCCCCAGTCTCCGCCCTGCGCATTCAGCACCCTGTCGGTTAATAACGCCTGATGGGCGCGGTGAAAAGCACCGAAACCAAAATGTACAATCCGCGTTTTTAATTGTTGGCGGTCGTACTGCGGCATCATGACATTTTCCGCCAGAGGCGCTGAGGCAATAGTTTTCATTAAATACACCTGATTAACCATTAATTAACAATGGCAGTATAAAGTTATATGACAGCAAATTGAATTGGTGTGCCTCATTTATCCGGGGAATGTGAGCTGGATCAATCAATGATAGGCCATCTGTTGAACATCTACGGGATGGCTGTATGGTAGTCGTCATTCAGGTAGTTTAATTTGGTATAACAACTTGTGGGGTGAAACAATGGAACAAACCTGGCGTTGGTACGGACCTAACGATCCGGTATCGCTTGATGATGTGCGTCAGGCTGGCGCAACGGGTGTTGTGACCGCCTTGCACCACATTCCCAACGGTGAAGTGTGGCCGGTAGAAGAGATTCAACAGCGTCAGGCTATTCTGGCTGAAAAAGGGCTGACCTGGTCGGTGGTGGAAAGTATTCCTGTCCACGAAGATATCAAAACGCGTTCAGGCCAGTACCAAACGTGGATTGCCAATTATCAGCAGAGTATCCGTAATCTGGCGACCTGCGGCATCGATACCGTGTGCTATAACTTCATGCCGATCCTCGACTGGACGCGTACCGATCTCGAATATCAGCTGCCGGACGGCTCCAAAGCGCTACGTTTTGACCAGATTGCTTTTGCAGCCTTTGAACTGCATATTCTTCAGCGCCCAGGCGCCGCAGCGGATTACACCGCAGAAGAACAACGCCAGGCGCTGAATTACTTCAATGCTATGAGCGATGCCGATATCGAAAAGCTGACCCGCAATATCATTGCCGGCCTGCCCGGTGCGGAAGAGGGCTATACGCTGGATCAGTTCCGTGCGCGCCTCGCTGAATATGACGGCATCAGCAAAGACGATCTGCGCGATAATATGGCGGTATTCCTGCGGGCGATTGTGCCTGTGGCGGAAGAAGTCGGCGTGCGTCTGGCTGTTCACCCTGACGATCCGCCGCGTCCGATCCTCGGCCTGCCGCGCATTGTTTCGACTATCGAAGATATGCAGTGGCTGAAAGAAACCGTCGACAGCATCAATAACGGTTTCACCATGTGCACCGGTTCCTACGGCGTGCGCGCCGATAACGATCTGGTGAAAATGATCGAAACCTTTGGCGATCGAATCCACTTCACGCATCTGCGCTCCACCTGCCGTGAAGATAACCCGAAAACCTTCCACGAAGGTGCGCACCTGCAAGGCGATGTGGATATGGTATCGGTGGTTGCTGCCATCCTGAGCGAAGAACAGCGCCGTAAAAAGGCGGGCGATTTGCGTCCTATCCCGATGCGTCCGGATCACGGACACCAGATGCTTGACGACCTGCACAAGAAAACCAACCCAGGCTACTCCGCGATTGGTCGCCTGAAAGGGCTGGCGGAAGTTCGCGGCGTTGAACTGGCGTTAAAACAAACGCAGTTCCGCGATCTGCTGTAAGGTTAACAACAGGGATTGTGCCGCAGGCGCGATCCCTGAAATTCATCAAGGCTGCGCTAGCGCCTGCTCCAGTACCGACAGCACCTTTTTGATCTGCTGTATCTGCAATCCGCCAAACCCGAAAAACATAACAGCATCGCTGTTCTCCCTACGCCATGCGGCTCCTGAGCCATTTTCTATATCTGGCAGAGTGTCAAAGCGGATCCCTGCCAGCAGGCAGCGCTGTTGCAGCCTGGCTATCATATCTGGGTGTCTGTCAACGCGTAACGAGAGGTGCAGACCCGCCGTTGCGCCAGCGATTTTCCCTGACGGAAACAGAACAGAAAGGCCATCGCGTAACAGATTGAGGCGCGCCGCATAGTTGCAGGCCAGCTTGCTGATGTGCGAGTAAAACACCTGATTTTGCATTAATTCGGCTAAAAATTGCTGCAATAACCACTGACTGCCGTTGTTGTTGAGCGCTTTCATATTCTTTACTGCCGGGAGCAGTTCATCAGGACAAATGAGATAGCCAAGACGCGTTCCCGGCCCCAGCGTTTTGGAAAATGTCCCCATGTAGATAACCCGGTTGTGATAATCCATAGCTTTCAGGGCAGGAAGGGGGTTCTCGCCATAGGTAAAAACAGCATCGTAGTCGTCTTCAAGGATATAAGCGCCGACGCGCTGCGCCCACGTCAATAATGACTGACGGCGCTCCAGCGAAAGGACGCTTCCCATTGGATACTGGTGAGCCGGAGTCACATAGCAAAGCTGGGTTTCATATTCGGGTAATTTATCTGTTTGCAGCCCGTGGTTATCTACAGCAATTGACGTAATGTCTGCACCGTAATAATTAAACAGATGCCATGCGCCAGAATAGCAAGGGGATTCGGCCACAACGTGGCACTTTTTTTGCTGACTGACGGCATGATGAACAATAAATATTTGACTGAGCAGCGACAATCCTTCCTGAATCCCATTGGTAATGATGATGTTCTCCGCCCGGGTATTAATGCCGCGAGATAAATTAAGGTACCTGGCTAGTTGCTCACGCAGTGAAAATAATCCATTTGATGAATGATATCGGGTAAACAATTGCTCTTTAAGTACGCTTGGCGCGTTATTCCATTTTCGCCAGCTTGCCCAGGGAAAAGCATTGGGATCGGGGACGCCCATCCGGCAGTAGCACTCCCGCCCAGGCTCTGCGTAAACATCGGTAGAGACCCCGGCCGCTTTTGGTGTTACTGGCGGAGAGCCCTGGGGTACGGACACATGCGCTGGAGTTACACGTACAGGCGTGGTGAATATCACCTCATAGCCAATGCCGTGTCGGCTCTTAATTAACCCAGCCGCCATCAGCTTATCATAGGCCATCACTACCGTTATTTTGGCAATGTTCAATGCCTGAGCCTGCTCGCGAATAGAGGGGAGTTTATCTCCACACAGCAAATCACCCCGCTGAATGGCCTGTAAATAAAATTGAAATATCTGCAACTGCAGCGGAGTCCGGCTTTCTCTATCGAGAGTCAGTTTGAGCATGATAAATTCCTTATTTATAGATGGTAATTATATTACGGACTTCTGCTCTTTACTATTTGACGAACCTCATAGAGTGGATGCTGTTCCTATAATCTGCCTTCGCTGTCTCTATTTTTGATTTTTATTATCCCTTAGCGTGTCGCTATTAAAAAAATGGAGGCAAGCATGTCGTGGATAAGAAAAAACGCACTATGGTGCGCATTCGCCGGGGCGGTAGCAATGGCCCTGGCTATTTGGGGAACGTGGCAAGGCGTTCATTACACCAGTTCTACCGAGTTTTGTTTATCGTGTCACTCGATGCGCACATCTGGCGAGGAGTATAAAACCAGCGTGCATTTTCGTAATGCTTCTGGTGTGCGTGCGGAGTGTAAGGATTGTCATATTCCGCCAGGCATCGTCCCAACGCTGGTTCGTAAAACGCAAGCCTTAAACGACCTCTACCACACCTTTATCTCTCCTTCGATCGATACCCCGGAAAAATTTGCCGCAAAGCGGGCGGAGTTGGCCCAGCGAGAATGGGCGCGCATGAGCGCGAATAATTCTGCGGCGTGTAAATCCTGCCATAGCTATGAGGCGATGGATCACGGCAAGCAATCGGCAAATGCAGCGGCGCAAATGACCGCGGCGGCGGCAAAAGACAGTAACTGTATCGATTGTCACAAAGGCATTGCCCATCACAAACCCGATATGAGCAGCGGTTTTCGCGATCGTTACAAGCAGTTGCAGCGTCAGGGAGAGCAGTTACCCACGGCGACGACGCTGTATTCGTTAGGCGAAAAATCACTGACTGCGACAGCAGAGAGCCCGGCAGGTAAAGCCATGCTGTACCCGGCAACGCAAGTGCGTGTGCTGAAAAGAGAAGGAAAAAACGTTCAGATAGAGCTGACCGGCTGGCGGGAAAGCAAAGGACGTGGACGGGTGATTACCCAGTATATGGGTAAACGCGTTTTTGCTGCCGTATTAGATGCCTCGCTGATGAGCAATGTGAAGGTTGAGCAAACACAGGTTGATCCGGAGTCACATCAGGAGTGGCAGCAGGTAAGCGTGATGGCCTGGAGTTCGGCGGAGGGTTTTACCGACAATATTGACCCCCTCTGGCAATACGCCGATCAGATGTTGCAATCCACCTGTAGCGCTTGCCACAGCACGCCGCCGCCGACCCGTTATTCCGCGAATGGCTGGATCGCCGGACTGAAATCCATGTCCACCTACTACCGGCTTAATCCGGTGGAAGACCGTACGTTGTTGAAATATCTCCAGACTCACGCCAGCGATATACCTCAACCTAACAATTCAAAAGGATAATTTATGGATATTCATGATTTTAATCCGTCACGTCGACGGTTTTTAAGCGGAATGCTGGCAGTCGGTGCCGTCAGCGCTTTAGGGCCAAATCCACTGATCTCAAAGGTCTGGGCAGCGGGTGAAAACCCGGAGCAATGGATCCAGTCTGGCTCGCACTTTGGCGCTTTTGAAGCCAAAGTCGTGAACGGTGAATGGGTCGATACCCGCCCCTTCAAACATGACAAATACCCCTGCGATATGCTCAATGCCGTTCGGGAGGTGGTCTACAACCCATCGCGTGTGCGCTACCCGATGGTGCGGCTGGACTGGCTGCGCAAGCGTGAAAAGTCAGATCGCAACCAGCGCGGCGATAATCGCTTTGTCCGTGTGAGCTGGGATCAGGCGTTGGATCTGGTTTATGAAGAGCTTGAACGAGTACAAAAGACCTACGGATCTTCTGGTGTCTTTACCGGGCTGGCGGACTGGCAAATTGTTGGCAAATTTCATAAGGCCGGCGGCGCGATGGATCGGGGACTCGGCTTACACGGTAGCTATGTAACGACCGTCGGCGACTACTCGGCAGCCGCAGCGCAGGTGATTTTGCCGCATGTGATTGGTTCGCTGGAAGTTTATGAGCAGCAAACGTCACTCCCGCTGGTTATCGAAAATACCCAAACCATCGTGCTGTGGGGCTGCGATCCTATCAAGAATCTGCAGATCGAGTTCCTGGTTCCCGATCACGATGCGTTTGGCTATTGGCAGCAGATTAAAGAAGCGGTTGCGCAGGGTAAGATGCGCGTTATCAGCGTTGATCCGGTGCGTAGCAAGTCGCAAAACTATCTTGGCTGTGAGCAGCTGGCGCTGCGACCGCAAACGGATGTCGCGTTATTGCTGGCGCTGGCGCATACCCTGTACGAAGAAAAACTGTATGACGTGGCGTTCATTAACGATTATACCGTGGGCTTTGAACAGTTCTTGCCGTATCTGCTTGGGGAAAGCGACAAGCAGCCGAAAAACGCCGAATGGGCGGCGGAAATATGCGGCCTGACGGCGGAGCACATCCGCGACTTCGCCCGCCTGCTGGTCAAAGGCCGGACACAGTTTATGGGCGGCTGGTGCGTGCAGCGTATGCACCATGGCGAGCAGTATCCGTGGATGCTGGTGGTGCTGGCCAGCATGGTTGGCCAAATTGGCTTGCCGGGCGGCGGAGTAGGGTTTGGCTGGCACTATAACGGCGGCGGGACGGTCACTTCTGCCGGTCCAGTCCTGTCCGGCCTCGGGAGCATCAACAATCCCCCGGCCGCGAAATACAAAGCGGATTTCCGCGGCGCTTCAGAGCATATTCCTACCTCGCGAATGATCGATTGTCTGCTGGCGCCAGGCAAAAAGATCGCTTTCAACGGTGAAACATTAACTTTCCCTGATATCAAAATGGCGATTTTCAGCGCCGCCAATCCGTTCCATGCGCAGCAGGATCGTAACCGCATGATCGAAGCGTGGAAGAAGCTGGAAACCGTGGTCGTTCTGGATCATCAGTGGACAGCATCCTGTCGTTTTGCCGATATCGTCCTGCCTGTGACCACGCGCTTTGAGCGTAATGACATTGAGCAGTTCGGTACACACTCGAATAAAGGGCTGATGGCGATACATCAGGTGGTTAAACCGCAGTTTGAAGCGCGACATGACTTTGATGTCTTTGCCGGTCTGTGCAAACGCTTTGGTCAGGAAGAGACATACCGCGAAAAGCGGGATGAAATGCAGTGGATAAAAGCCATTTATGATGAGGGCGCGAAAACGGGAGCGTCCCTTGGCGTGAGTATGCCGAACTTCGAGAGCTTCTGGCAGGGCGAAGGATACATTGAATATCCTGCCGGGAAGCCGTGGGTGCGTCACGGAGAATTTCGCGAACAGCCGGATATCAACCCGTTAGGAACACCCTCTGGTCTGATTGAAATTTACAGCAAAACCATCGCGGGCTTTGCCTACGAGGACTGCCCGGGGCATCCGGTGTGGATGGAACCCTTTGAGCGTACCCATGGCAGCAAAACAGATAAATATCCGCTGCATCTGCAGTCCTGCCATCCGGATAAACGTCTGCACTCTCAGCTGTGCTCAAGCGAGGCGTTTCGCAACACCTATGCAGTGGCAGGAAGAGAGCCGCTGTACATGAGCCAGTCGGATGCCCGCGCACGTGGCCTGAAAGCCGGGGATATTGCGCGCGTGTTTAACGCCAGAGGTCAGGTGCTGGCCGGGGTGGTGATCAGTCCGGATTACGCGCCTGGCGTCGTCCGGATTCATGAAGGCGCGTGGTATTCGCCGCAGGAAGGTGGGAAAGCGGGTACACTATGCACTTATGGCGATCCGAATGTGCTGAGTGCGGATATCGGTACATCACAACTGGCGCAGGGGCCTTCGGCGCATACGGTGCTGGTCGAGGTGGAGCGATACCAGGAGAATGCCCCGCAGGTCACGGGCTTCGGCGGGCCGGAGGTTGTGAAAGAGGAGGGGGCAAGTGCAGCATAATCATATTCATCGACAGCGGGCGGCGGTGTACCAGTGGTTTTCGCAACTGCTGTTCCGCGAGCTGGACGAGGAGCAACTCATCCGCCTGGAAAGTGGGGAAAGCCGAAAGTGGCTGGCGTCGTTGACGGCTATCCCAGGGCTGTCCGTTGATGTCAAAAACCTGGAACGTAGTCTCGTTCGGGCGCTGCGCCGGGAAAACCGACAGCTGGAGCTGGCGGCGGACTATGCCTCGTTGTTTTTGCTGGCACCTCCTGGCGGTGTTTCACCTTATGCGGGGCATTATCCGCATACGACCGCGCCTGAAGAACGCAAGGAAATGAATGTGCTGTTAGTCGAGTATGGGCTGACACCGCAGGACAACGAGCCTGCCGACCATATTGCTGTACAGCTGGCACTGATGGCGAGAATGGTTACCAAAAAGGAGACGTTATCGGCGCAATATTACTTTTTGCATCATCACATTATGTGCTGGGCACCCCTGCTACGGGAAAGTTGTTTACACCGGGACGAAGAGGGGGTTTATCCTCAGGCGGTTAACGTCATAACGCATTTTATGCGTGAGGATGAGCTGTATCTGGAATCTCTGTTGATGGATGATTTTTACCTCAGCAGCCAGGGCTGAAAAGAACAAAGGGACAGCAAATGCTGTCCCTTTTCACCGCTGTCGCAGCAGAAAAATTAGTCTGCGCGGCCCATGTAGCGACGTTCTTCGATATGAATACGGATTTTTTCACCTGCACTCAGATATTCAGGAACCAGGATAACCAGACCGGTGCTCATGGTCGCTGGTTTGTTACGCGCACTTGCTGACGCGCCTTTAATGCCTGGTGCCGTTTCAACGATTTCCAGGTCTACCGTTTGCGGCAGTTCAAGCGCCAGCAGCTGGCCGTCCCAGGTCAGTACCTGCATATCCGGCATTCCGCCTTCCGGGATGAACAGCAATTCTTCTTCGATCTGGTCTTTGGTGAAGGTATACGGGGTATAGTCTTCTTTATCCATGAAGACGTATTCGTTGCCATCTACATAGGAGAAATCAACGCCACGACGGCTCAGGGTGACGGTATCAACGATGTCATCACCTTTGAAGCGCTCTTCAACTTTCAGACCGGTACGAACATCAGAAAAACGCATTTTGTACAGCGTGGCGGCGCCACGTGCGGTTGGTGATTGAATATCAATATCTTTTACAATCAGCAGTTTGCCGTTGTAATTCAGTACCATACCTTTTTTAATTTCGTTCGCTCTTGGCATCGAAAAAATCCTGTAATGAGGAGTGTCTAAAATATCGCGTAAAACTACTCGCGCCGGGGCATTCAGGCAAGCGGAATTGATGCTTTTGCTGGTGCAAAAAAGGTGTTACTGTGCGCTTCCTGCACAATCCGATGGTTTACGATAAAGAGAGTACTGTATGGAATGCCGTCCGGATTGTGGTGCATGTTGCACCGCGCCTTCAATTTCCAGTCCCATCCCCGGCATGCCTGATGGCAAGCCCGCTAATACACCATGCGTTCAGTTGGATGAATCCCTGCGCTGTAAAATTTTTGCTTCGCCTCTGCGGCCAAAAGTGTGCGCCGGTTTACAGCCCAGTGCGGAAATGTGCGGACAGACGACACACCAGGCTATGGTCTATCTCATTGAGCTCGAGGCGCTGACCGCACCTTAAACGTCTTTGATGCGCGTCAGACACGCGACGGTGGCGACGATCATCACCAGCGCAAACCAGAATACCGCGTGATAGTTCCAGATTTCAGCGGCAATACCCGCCAACGATCCGGCAATAATCCAGCCCACGCGAATGGTATTTGTATAGAGAGTTGTGGCTGAACCCGCTTGTCCCGGCATCAGATCCTGGAAATAGAGCATGCCAATCCCGCCGAGGATGCCGATGTAAATCGCGTTCAGCAGCTGTAAGCCAAGCAATATCGCCGGAGAGTGGGCCAACAGCATGCCGGCATAAAAGAAAAATCCGGCGATAACGGCGATTCTCATCAACAGGCGTTTGCCCAGACGCTTCGCGAAGTATCCGGCAATCAACATGGTTGGGATTTCCAGCCCCGCGGCAGTTCCCATCATGATGCCCGCCAGCTTTTCCGGCAGATGCAGCTCGTTGATAATAAACAACGGCATATTAATGATATAGAGACTGTTGGTCCCCCACATTAATGTGCAGATAACAAACAGTAGCAGCGTGTCGCGTCGATTGCGGCGCGGGGCTTCTACCGCGCCTGTCGCGAGAGGCACGTTTTTACTCATCGAGGGTAAGAACAGCCAGACCATTACGCCGCAGACAACAAACGCCACCGCCGCGCTGAGGTACATCACCGTAAAGCTAAACCCCATGGCGAGAGCGTAGGCCAGCGGCGGGCCAATCACCCAGGCCAGCGAAACCTGCGCACGTAATATCGAGCTGAACATGACGGCTTCCCGACCCGTACGGTCGGCGTGCTCGCGGGCGAGAGCAAACATTTGCGGGTTGGCGGTCGAACCGAAGCTGCTGAGGAATACCCCGACAAACAGCAGAATAAAATAGTTACGGTTCCAGGCGAACAGCACGCAGGCCAGCATCCCCAGCACGCAGCAAAACACAATCAGGTTTTTGCGATCGCCTTTTTTATCCGAACGTCCGGCCAGAAACTGACTCACCAAAATGCCGATTACGGCGCTACCAGTAAAAAAGAACCCGACCATGCCGGGACGGGCATGGACTTCATCCGTCAGAAAAAGGCTGAGCGTTGGCGTCTGCAACGCACCGGCGATACCCGTCAGAAATGCGACAAGCAGGAACGCCGAAGACGTTAAATCAAACGCCTTGGGTGTGGCGGCTACGGGGGTGTTGTGCATGTTTTGATATCAATAATGTGAAGAGACGCGGAGTTTACGCTGCTTGTCAGAAAATAAACAGGGAGCCAAATCAAAATCGGCATCAAAAATCAAAATAGCATTTCAGTCAGAGAACGCAGCTTGCTGACGCTGCTGAATCTGACAAGCTGACGCCGTTTTTGCGTCAGCAATTTTTTCTCCTCCGCGGAGAAAATGTGCGTTATCTCTAAATTCAGCAAGTAATTTGTCAACTTTACTTGTGTGCTGAAGAAAAAAGAGCAAGACTTCTTGAAACGTTTCAGCGTCATCTTGCCATAACTGATGGAGTCAGGTGACGCCTTTTTTCTCATGTTAGCTGAATCGTTTCAAATCAGCGGGAGAGGAGAACCATGTTCCAGTTATCTGTTCAGGATATTCACCCGGGCGAACAGGCCGGGAATAAAGAAGAGGCTATTCGCCAGGTTGCCGCTGCCTTAGTGCTGGCAGGTAACGTAGCGGAAGGCTACGTCGATGGCATGCTGGCGCGTGAACAACAGACGTCCACGTTCCTCGGCAACGGTATTGCTATTCCTCACGGTACGACGGACACGCGCGATCGGGTGCTGAAAACCGGCGTGCAGGTGTTTCAGTTTCCGCAGGGCGTGATCTGGGGTGAAGGGCAGGTTGCTTATGTGGCAATCGGCATCGCCGCCAGCTCTGATGAGCACCTCGGTTTACTGCGTCAGCTGACGCATGTGCTGAGCGATGACTCCGTCGCTGAACAGCTGAAATCTGCGACCACGGCGGAAGAGTTGCGCGCGTTGCTGATGGGGGAAAAGCAAAGCGAACAGCTGAAGCTTGATAACGAAACGCTGTCGCTGGACGTCGTTGCCAACTCGCTGGTCACGCTGCAGGCGCTCAACGCCGCACGGCTGAAAGAGGTCGGCGCGGTTGACGCCACCTTTGTGGCCAGAGCCATTAATGAGCAACCGATGAATCTCGGTCAGGGGATCTGGCTGAATGACTGTGCTGAAGGCAATGTGCGCAGCGCCGTTGCGGTCAGCCGCGCAGCAACAGCGTTCGATGTACAAGGTGAAGCGGCAGCCCTGCTGGTGACCGTCGCCATGAATGACGAACAACCGGTTGCGGTGCTGAAGCGCCTTGGCGATCTGCTGCTGAATAATAAAGCTGACCGTTTGTTGAAAGCCGATGCGGCAACGGTGCTGGCGCTGCTGACCAGCGATGATGCCTTAACTGATGATGTACTGAGCGCCGAATTTATTGTGCGCAATGAGCATGGTTTACACGCCCGCCCGGGCACCATGCTGGTGAATACGATTAAACAATTTAACAGTGAAATTACCGTGACAAATCTTGATGGAACCGGCAAGCCGGCGAATGGACGCAGTCTGATGAAAGTTGTGGCATTAGGCGTGAAGAAAGGACATCACCTGCGCTTTACCGCCCAGGGTGAAGATGCTGAACAGGCGCTGAAAGCGATTGGCGAAGCCATCGCGGCGGGTCTTGGGGAGGGCGCGTAATGAGCAGACGTGTTGCTACTATCACCCTTAACCCAGCCTACGATCTGGTGGGTTTCTGCCCGGAAATTGAACGCGGTGAAGTGAACCTGGTTAAAACGACCGGTCTGCATGCGGCAGGGAAAGGGATTAACGTCGCTAAGGTTCTGAAAGATTTAGGTATCGATGTAACGGTGGGTGGTTTCCTCGGTAAAGACAACCAGGATGGTTTTCAGCAGTTGTTCAGCGAGCTGGGTATCGCCAACCGTTTTCAGGTTGTACAGGGGCGTACCCGTATCAACGTCAAGCTGACCGAAAAAGACGGCGAAGTGTCCGATTTCAATTTCTCCGGCTTTGAAGTCACCCCGGCTGACTGGGAACGCTTTGTGAATGACTCGCTGAGCTGGCTGGGCCAGTTCGACATGGTGTGCGTCAGCGGCAGTTTGCCGACCGGCGTTAGCCCGGAAGCATTCACCGACTGGATGACGCGCCTGCGCAGTCAGTGTCCTTGCATTATCTTTGATAGTAGTCGTGAAGCACTGGTCGCCGGTCTGAAAGCGGCACCATGGCTGGTGAAACCAAACCGTCGTGAACTGGAAATCTGGGCAGGCCGTAAGCTGCCAGAAATGAAAGATGTGATTGAAGCTGCACATGCGTTGCGCGAGCAGGGTATTGCTCACGTGGTGATTTCACTTGGCGCGGAAGGTGCGCTGTGGGTTAACGCTTCGGGTGAGTGGATTGCTAAACCGCCGTCAGTCGAGGTGGTAAGCACCGTAGGCGCGGGTGATTCAATGGTTGGTGGCCTGATTTACGGCCTGCTGATGCGTGAATCCAGTGAACACACCCTGCGTCTGGCAACCGCTGTTGCCGCCCTGGCGGTAAGCCAAAGCAATGTTGGCATTACCGATCGTCCTCAGTTGGCCGCAATGATGGCGCGTGTCGACTTAAAACCGTTTAACTGACAGCAGGAGAGGCATAATGAAAACGCTGCTGATTATTGACGCTAATCTCGGCCAGGCTCGCGCTTATATGGCGAAAACCCTGCTTGGAGCGGCGGCGCAGAAAGCACATCTGGAAATTATTGATAATCCTAATGATGCCGAACTGGCAATTGTTCTGGGCGACACGCTTCCTGCCGACAGTTCGCTGAACGGCAAAAAAGTCTGGCTGGGCGATATTGGTCGTGCGGTTGCGCATCCTGAACTTTTCCTCAGTGAAGCGAAAGGCCACGCAAAACCTTATAGCGCTCCGGTTGCGACAGCGTCCGTGGCCAGTAGTGGTCCAAAACGCGTGGTGGCGGTGACGGCTTGTCCAACTGGCGTTGCCCATACGTTTATGGCCGCTGAAGCTATTGAAACAGAAGCGAAAAAACGTGGCTGGTGGGTGAAGGTTGAAACCCGTGGGTCTGTTGGCGCAGGCAATGCCATTACGCCGGAAGAGGTGGCTCAGGCGGATCTGGTGATTGTGGCGGCTGACATTGAAGTTGATCTGGCGAAGTTTGCCGGAAAACCAATGTACCGTACTTCTACTGGCCTTGCGCTGAAGAAAACGAAGCAGGAGCTGGATAAAGCGCTGGAAGAAGCAACGCCGTACCAGCCAGCCGGCAAAGCGCAGTCTGCAACCACTGAAGGTAAGAAAGAGAGCGCTGGCGCGTATCGTCACCTGCTGACGGGCGTATCCTACATGCTGCCGATGGTGGTTGCTGGCGGTCTGTGTATTGCACTCTCATTCGCTTTTGGTATCGAAGCGTTCAAGGAGCAGGGTACGCTGGCGGCGGCGCTGATGCAGATTGGCGGTGGTTCAGCTTTCGCGCTGATGGTGCCGGTTCTGGCGGGCTACATCGCGTTTTCCATCGCTGACCGTCCGGGTCTGACGCCTGGTCTTATCGGCGGTATGCTGGCGGTGAGCACCGGTTCCGGCTTTATTGGCGGAATTATTGCCGGTTTCCTTGCCGGTTATGTGGCGAAGCTCATCAGCACGAAGCTGAAACTCCCGCAGAGTATGGAAGCGCTGAAACCGATCCTGATCATTCCGCTGCTCTCAAGCCTGGTGGTTGGTCTGGCCATGATCTACCTGATCGGTAAACCAGTGGCGGGCATTCTGGAAGGTCTGACCCACTGGCTGCAAACCATGGGAACCGCGAACGCGGTGCTGCTTGGAGCGATTCTGGGCGGCATGATGTGTACCGATATGGGCGGTCCGGTTAACAAAGCGGCGTATGCTTTCGGTGTGGGCCTGCTTAGTACGCAAACCTATGCGCCGATGGCGGCGATTATGGCGGCGGGTATGGTGCCTCCGCTGGCCCTGGGCCTGGCAACGCTGGTGGCGCGTCGTAAGTTCGACAAAGCGCAGCAGGAAGGCGGTAAAGCTGCGCTGGTATTGGGCCTGTGCTTTATTACCGAAGGGGCTATCCCATTCGCTGCCCGTGACCCGATGCGCGTTCTGCCTTGCTGTATCGTTGGCGGCGCGATTACCGGGGCTATCTCGATGGCGGTGGGGGCTAAGCTGATGGCGCCGCACGGCGGTCTGTTCGTGCTGTTAATCCCTGGCGCAATCACTCCGGTGGTTGGATACCTGCTGGCCATTATTGCCGGTACGCTGGTAGCCGGTCTCTCCTACGCGGTGCTGAAACGCCCGGAAGCAGAGGTTGTGGCAAAGGCGGCCTGATTTAACGCTGACATCCGGGGCAGAGATTTCTCTGCCCCTTTTTTTATCCATTAAATCTGCCCGGCAGTGTTAAACCGGTTCAGGCAATCATTGGCGCGATGATAAAACCAAAGGCAACGCCAGCAATGATCCCGCCAAGCCCTGGCAACATAAACGGATGGTTTAAGACATACTTACCCACGCGCGTTGTCCCGGTGGTGTCGAACTCCATTGCCGCCAGCGAAGTTGGATAAGTTGGCAGAACAAACACGCCGGTCACTGCGACATAGGAAGCCAGAATGGCCCATGTGGGTACGCCGAGCGCGACGGCAAGAGGGATAATCAGCGGCGTGGTGGCTCCCTGCGAATAGAGAAGCGCGCAGGTACCAAACAGCACCAGCGCCAACAGCATCGGATAAGCCCGTAGGATATCGCCCGCGATATCCTTTATCCCCGTTAAGTGGGCATCAATGAAAGTTGTGCCCAGCGTAACAATCCCCAGAATCACAGCCAACGAACTCATACCCGCGCGAAACGTGGATGTCAGGACAATCGCGTCTGTTGATGTTTTGCATAGCACCACCATCAGACACGCGGCAGCTAGCATGCAGATAATGATAATATCCCGGGTATTCATTGCGTTACCTGCATCGAATCCAGGGCGCAATTGAGGGCATGCGGCAAGAATAACGATGACCACCGTTGCCAGCATAAACAGGGCGACTGACAGTCTGGCACCTGGCGTTGTGCTGTTTTGCCCTGCATATTTACGCACCAGTCCTTTTTGCAGGCGTTCCAGATAGACTTCATCATCCTGTAACTCACATCCCTGACGTGAGGCGATAAAAGCGGCGACCATCGCGGCGACAAATGAGGCAGGCAGACATACCGCCATAACCTGAATAAAGCTGATACCGTTGCCTTCCATAATAGTCAGCATAGCGGCCATTGCAGCACTGATCGGCGAACCGGATATCGCCACCTGAGAAGCGACTACGGAGCCTGCGAGCGTACGGGAAGGGCGAATACCTGACTCTTTGGCAACTTCGGCAATCACTGGCAGAGTAGAAAAGACGATGAACCCTGTTCCCGCCATAATCGTCATCGACCAGGTGATAATCGGCGCAATAATATTGATATATTTAGGGTTACGGCGCATAAAATTACCGGCAATGCGAACCAGATAATCCATGCCTCCGGCGGCCTGTAGCGCCGATGCCGCCACCACCACCGTCATAATAATGAGAATAACGTCAACGGGTGGCGAACCAATTTGCAGCCCAAATCCCAGCGTTAAAATAGCCAGCCCCAGCCCGCCGCATAAACCAATACCAATTCCGCCAAGGCGGATACCGAAAAATATTGCGCCCAACACTACGATAATTTCTAGCCAAATCATAATGGCCTCCGCCAGAGAGTAATTTGTAATTAAAATGGATTTTTATTTAATGCAACAATTAAACAGGTATGGACATTCATTGTGCCAAAAGGTGATTTTTACCCACGCGTTTCTCGTACCATTTAATACCGGCACGAACCAACGAACCGGTTGAATCAATATATTTCTCAGGTGACTTGTTGACTGCTTCGGCAAGAATGACAGGAACTTCAGTACATCCGAGCACGATGACTTGTGCCCCGCGTGAGAAGAGTGCTTCAGCCTGTTCATTCATCAGCGTTTGCGCCCGCTTAGCATCACCAGCTTTTAAGCAATAGATGCTTTCCATCACTTTTTCCTGACTGGATGAGTCAGGGCTGATGCAGGTTAACCCAAGAGATTCTATGCCTTTTTGATAGAGGCCCATGTATAAAGTGGCGTTGGTGGCGAGTAATCCGATTTGCGATTTCCCGCAGTTTTTAACCTCATTGATGGTCGTTTCAACGATACTGAGCAGCTCTGTATGGCAGCACGCTTTTAATTCATTAAACCAAAAGTGGGCGGTGTTACAGGGGATCACAATACACTCGGCGCCAGCATCTTCGAGTTTATGCATATAATCGCGCATTGCCGGAAGTGGGGAATGGCCATGATGCATTAACGCGTCGGTTCTGTCAGGAATGTCAGGAATAGATGAAATAATTAAGGGGATATGTTCCTGGTCACGTTGCGCAGCGGTAAAAGTGACGAATTTATTAAACAGATCGACCGTTGCAGCAGGTCCCATACCACCAAGCACGCCAATTAAACCTTTCACGATATATACCTCAATTCACCGATAATTAATATTCAGAGCCGGGTTGTGCCTGCTGATAATGTTTAACAGCAGTGAGACGTGAGGAGAAATGCAATAATGTATGGTTCAATGCAAAAACCGCATGACTGTGGTTTATTGTGTAACCTCAGCAGGCCGGTATTCGGCCAGAGGCTCCGCGTTACACGGCGGACAAGCGGTCGTAACCGATAGGGAGAGAAGTATGTTAATGTTAAAAATGAAGCCTTGATGCAAAAAACGAATCACCAGGCGCTAATGATGAATGTCATCTCCGGAACTATTCAGGCATGATGCTTTAAGGCTAAAAAGCATATTTAAATATCCGCGTGATAAGCATGAAAAATATTGAGACAAAATGGTTATATGACTTTCTGACGTTGGAGGCATGCCGTCATTTTTCCCAGGCGGCTGAGGAGCGTAATATATCCCAACCGGCATTTAGTCGGCGGATCAAGGCGCTCGAATCTGCCGTGGGTGTGCTGCTTTTTGATCGCACAACGAGCCCACTGCAACTCACGGAGGAGGGCAAGCTATTTCATTCGCAAACCCGTAGTTTGTTGCAACAGCTGGAATGTAATCTGGATGAGCTAAGCGGCCACAATTTACTGGGTGTACCCAATATCAAAATAGCGGCGGCACATTCTCTGTCGCTGACGATGTTGCCCAGATTGGTGCACTCAATGGCGGCCTGGGGGGAGGAGTTTGTCTATCACGTTGAAGCTATTGATGTTGTTCAGGCGGTGAATACTCTGCGCGAGGGGAAAAGCGATTTTATTATCTCCTTTCGGGATGAAGACTTAATGCAGTCACCTTTCTGCGGCTTGAAGGTTTTTGAGTCTGAACTGTACCCCGTGTGTGCTGCTGATGCGCAGGGTAAGGCGTTGTTTGATATCTATCAGTCGCAGGCGCCAATTCTGAACTATACCAGCACATCCTACATGGGAAGATTGGTAAACCGTCATCTGGCGGAAGTAGGCGGCATTTCAGCCCGTACGCTGTTTATGTCTTCAATGAGTGAGTTATTAAAAAATATGGCATTGGATGGGCATGGTATCGCCTGGCTGCCGGCGTGGACAATCGTAAACGAACTGCGCGAAAAGCGGCTGGTTTGTCTGCAGACGCCGGAGCTGATGGTGCCTATTCAGGCTTATATTTACCGAATGGATACCCGGTTGAATAAAACGGCTGAGCACTTCTGGCGGATTTTGTACAACCATATGCCAGAGGACCTTGTTTCGCTCAGTTGATACGAACCGGATCGCCTGTCGCATCTGAAAAATCTCCGGTTATGCCGGAGTTAAACTCTTTAGACTGCTTGAATTGTGTACTACCTCTCATTTTCTCTTTCCTTTACAGACTGTATCTATAAAAAATTGTGATTCTGTTCATATCTATTGAGTTTAGATCTTGAATATGGATTTACTTTGTCCAAAACACGCTTACTATGAACATATGTTTGATAGTGAACATGTGCTCTAATAACCTAATGTGTGGCGTTGGTTATTTTTAACGAACTCATTTGTGGCAAGTTAATTGCCAGGGGACGTGCTATGCGTGAAAAGGAATACATAGTAACTATTGGCTCGGCCAATATGGATGTTGCTGGGTATTCGCATGCTTCTCTAAATTATGCGGATTCGAATCCAGGAAAGATAAAATTCACCCCCGGCGGAGTTGGACGTAACATTGCACATAATCTCGCGCTGCTGGGGAAAAATTCATGGTTACTGACGGCGGTTGGTAATGATTTTTATGGACAATCGTTATTGGCGCAAACCAATCAATCCGGAGTTCATGTTGATAAGTGTCTTATCGTTCCCGGAGAGAATACGTCCAGTTATTTATCATTGCTTGATAATACCGGTGAAATGTTGGTTGCCATTAATGATATGAGCATTACCGAACATATTTCAGCAGATTTTTTATCACAGCATCATGATTTTATTCGGCAGGCGAAAGTCATCGTCGCCGATTGCAATATCAGCGAAGATGCCCTGGCATGGGTGCTGGAAAATGCCGGAGAGGTTCCGGTGTTTGTTGACCCGGTATCGGCATGGAAATGCGTCAAAATTCGCGAGCGGCTTGGACAAATTCACACTCTTAAACCCAACCGGCTTGAAGCCGAAACGCTAAGCGGTATTGCGCTTTCCGGGCGTGATGACGTGGGTAAAGTCGCCGCCTGGTTTCATGATCGCGGCTTAAATAGGCTGGTGCTCAGCATGGGCGGTGACGGTGTTTATTACAGTGATATTGCGGGGAGCCGTGGTTGGTCACTGCCGATTAAAACTCACGTCATTAATGTTACCGGGGCTGGCGATGCAATGATGGCTGGACTGGCGTCCTGCTGGGTAGACGGCATGCCCTTTATTGATTCGGTTCGATTTGCGCAGGGTTGTTCATCAATGGCGTTAGCCTGTGAATATACCAATAACCCTGATTTGTCTGTTGCGAATGTAAGCTCATTAGTGGAGAACACAGAATGTCTGAATTAACTCTTTCCTCTGAATTATTACAAATATCTCCAGAAGTACAGGAAGCATTAAACAGTAAGAAGCCGATTGTTGCACTTGAATCAACCATTATTTCTCATGGTATGCCATTTCCGCAGAATGCCCAGACAGCGATTGAAGTAGAAGAAACTATTCGTAAACACGGTGCGGTTCCTGCGACCATTGCCATTATTGGCGGAATAATGAAAGTTGGTTTAAGCAAAGATGAAATTGAGCTGCTTGGGCGAGAAGGTCATAGCGTTACGAAAGTAAGTCGTCGTGATTTGCCTTTTGTGGTCGCGGCAGGAAAAAATGGTGCAACGACTGTTGCCTCAACCATGATTATTGCCGCCCTGGCGGGAATTAAAGTATTTGCGACAGGGGGAATAGGTGGGGTTCATCGTGGTGCTGAACATACCTTTGATATTTCCGCGGATCTGCAAGAACTGGCGCATACCAATGTCACGGTAATTTGTGCCGGGGCGAAATCTATTCTTGATCTCGGCTTAACTACTGAATATTTAGAAACCTTTGGTGTGCCGTTAATTGGGTATCAAACCAACGCGTTGCCAGCATTTTTCTGCCGTACCAGTCCGTTTGAGGTCAGCATCCGTCTGGACAGTGCGCAAGAGATTGCCCGTGCCATGGCGGTGAAATGGCAAACGGGTCTCGACGGCGGTCTGGTTGTTGCGAACCCCATCCCAGAGCAGTTTGCGATGGCCGAAGAGAAAATTAATGCGGCAATCGATCGGGCGGTAAAAGAAGCGGAAGATCAGGGCGTCGTGGGCAAAGAGAGTACGCCGTTCCTGTTAGCGCGGGTTGCAGAGCTGACCGGTGGTGACAGCCTGAAATCAAATATTCAGCTGGTGTTCAACAATGCGGTACTGGCCTGTGAAATTGCGAAGGAGTATCAGCGCCTCGTCTGACAGAATTTCCCGGGCAGAATGCGGTCGCCCGCGAATATCAAACCTACCAAAACCTGGCGATAACGCCGGGTTTCCTGGCATGAAGGGAATTTCATTATGGATATAATGAGAAGTGTTGTGGGTATGGTGGTATTACTGGCCATCGCGTTTCTGCTGTCAGTAAATAAAAAACGTATAAGTCTGCGCACGGTCGGGGCTGCACTGGTACTGCAAATCGCAATCGGCGGCGTTATGCTGTACTTCCCGCCGGGAAAATGGCTGGTTGAACAGGCTGCGCTCGGTGTCCACAAGGTGATGTCATACAGTGACGCGGGAAGCGCATTTATCTTTGGCTCCCTGGTTGGGCCAAAAATGGATGTGCTGTTTGACGGAGCCGGGTTTATCTTTGCTTTTCGGGTGCTACCGGCCATCATTTTTGTGACCGCACTGATCAGTCTTCTCTACTACATTGGCGTGATGGGGCTGTTGATCCGCATCCTCGGCGGTATTTTCCAGAAAGCGCTGAACATCAGTAAGATCGAGTCATTTGTCGCCGTAACGACGATTTTTCTCGGGCAAAACGAGATCCCGGCGATCGTGAAGCCGTTTATTGACCGCCTGAATCGCAATGAGCTGTTTACCGCTATTTGTAGTGGGATGGCCTCGATTGCTGGCTCAATGATGATCGGTTACGCCGGAATGGGCGTTCCGATTGACTATTTGCTGGCGGCATCGTTGATGGCAATTCCTGGCGGTATTTTGTTCGCGCGTATGCTTAGTCCGGCAACTGAAGAATCTCGTGTCACCTTTGAGAACCTGTCATTTACTGAAACGCCACCGAAAAGCATCATCGAAGCAGCGGCGAGCGGAGCGATGACCGGGCTGAAAATTGCTGCTGGCGTGGCGACGGTCGTAATGGCATTTGTCGCCATTATCGCGCTGATTAACGGCATTATTGGCGGAATTGGTGGGTGGTTTGGCTTTGGTCACGCCACTCTGGAAGGGATCTTTGGCTATGCGCTAGCCCCGCTGGCGTGGATTATGGGTGTGGACTGGGGCGATGCGACGCTGGCAGGCAGCCTGATTGGGCAGAAGCTGGCGATTAACGAGTTTGTCGCTTATCTCAACTTCTCGCCATATCTGCAAACGGGTGGAACACTGGATGTGAAGACCATTGCGATTATCTCGTTTGCGCTGTGCGGTTTCGCTAACTTTGGTTCGATTGGCGTTGTCGTCGGGGCATTTTCGGCGATAGCGCCACAGCGAGCCCCGGAAATCGCGCAGCTTGGCATGCGCGCGCTGGCAGCAGCAACGTTGTCAAACCTGATGAGCGCCACTATAGCCGGTTTCTTTATCGGGCTGGCATAGCGAAAATAATGCCGGATACGCGTAGCGCCATCCGGCATTACATTTAAGCAGTTTGCAGCAAATACAAGGCGTTATCTGCTGAGAGGGTTGGGTTGTTGATGCTGACGCTGGCTCGCGATAATGCCGCGCAGGCCATGGCAAAGTGAGCGCTTTCACGAAATTCACTACCTTCCAGAAAGCTGTACAGCAATCCCGCCATAAAAGCATCGTCGGCGCCAAAACTGTCTACAACCGTATGCTCAGGAGGCGTCAGTAAAAACTGTTCTCCGTCCTTTTCGCTGCAAAAAACGGATTCATCTTCCAGGCAAACAAAGATTCGTTTTACCCCTTGCTGATGGAGACTATTAACGGCCAGTACGCGATCGGCATCTGAATGAATAGGTTGACCCCACAAAATCGCCAGCTCTTTCTGCGTTGGTTTTAGCGTATGAATACGCGTAAACCAGGTCTTCATTTTTGCCGCTTTGAACTCTGAAACGGTGTCAATGAATACCGGAATATCATCAGCAATAGTAAAGACCCACTCAATGGCTTCGGCAGTCAGATTGCAATCTGCCAGTACGACACCGGAATGGCGGATCAAATCTCGCGAACTGTTCAGTAACTGCGGCGTCAATTGTTGCAGGATATGGGTATCGTTAATTGCCAGTACGGTCTCTTCCTGCTGATTAGCGATCGACAGGTAAGTTGAGGTGTTATGTCCATGCAGGCGTATGCAACTGGAAACGTTAACACCGGCCTGACGCGTTTGTTCCAGCAATGTTTCGCCATAGAAATCACTGCCAACAGCGGAAATTAAGTGGACGTCACGGCCCAGCAGCGCCAGGTTGTGGGCGATGTTACGTCCCACGCCGCCTGCCGAGCAGTGAATGCTACCAGGGTTAGAGGCAGCCTGAGGATAGTGGATGTCAGCAACACCACGAATATCCATATTGATCGCCCCGACAACCACGCAATAATCCTGTTCGGTAAGGATATAACCTTTACCTTTGATCATGCCTTTACGCATCAAATCCATAATATGCGCAGCAACGCGTGAACGGCTGATCTGCAAAATATCGGCGATTTCATTCTGCTGAATCAACGGATTGCGACGCAGGATCTTAAGGATCTGCTTTTCCCTGTCGTTCATGATTATGCCACCGCTTTTTCTGTCTGCTGGGCTTTCAGCCAGGCAATCTCTTCTGCCCAGATATCCGGATTAATCGTTTCCAGCACCAGCGGAATGCCGTCAAAACGATTGTCCTGCATGATCCAACGGAAGGCATCGTGGCCAATATTGCCTTCACCTAAGCTGTGGTGACGGTCAACGCGACTGCCAAATGCGCTCTTGGCGTCGTTCAGGTGCATACCGCGTAGGTACCTGAAGCCGACAATACGTTCAAATTCCGCAAACGTCTTTTCGCATTCCTCGACGGAGCGCAAATCGTAACCGGCCGCGAAGGCATGGCAGGTATCAATACAGACGCCGACGCGGGACTTATCTTCGACGCCGTCGATAATGGCGGCAAGGTGCTCAAACTTAAATCCAAGGTTGCTGCCTTGTCCGGCGGTATTTTCGATAACTGCCGTAACGCCCTGGGTCTGAGCAAGGGCGATGTTGATGGATTCGGCAATGCGCGCCAGACACTCATCTTCCGGGATCTGCATCAAATGGCTGCCCGGGTGAAAGTTCAGCAAGGATAAGCCCAGCAGTTCACAGCGCTGCATTTCATCTATAAACGCATCACGTGATTTTTCCAGCGCATCGCTAACCGGATGACCGAGGTTAATCAGGTAACTGTCGTGAGGCAGGATCTGGGCGGCAGTATAGTGATACTTCTCGCAGGCAGATTTAAAATCATCAATGATTTCGGTGGTCAGCGGCGCGGCACGCCACTGGCGCTGATTTTTGGTGAACAGGGCGAATGCGGTCGCTTCGATTTCTGCGGCTCGAATAGCGGCGTTAGCCAGACCGCCAGCGGCGCTTACGTGCGCTCCGATATATTTCATAAATTTAACCCGCCATACTCAAATACAAAAAGGGAGAGTATAGCGGGTTAATAGAGGTGAGTCGTGATCGTTTATGCCATCAGCGCGTGGATAGCGACGTTAATCGCACCGCCACCCACAATCAGCCAGACAAACAGCAGCAGGGCCATCAGTAACGGTTTGGCACCGGCTTTTTTCAGCGCGCTAACGTGCGTGGTCAACCCCAGGGCCGCCATCGCCATTGCCAGCAAAATGGTGTCCAGCGTTACCAGCATGTTCACTACTGACTGTGGCAGCAGGTGGAACGAGTTAAAAATTGCGACCACAATGAACAGGATGGCAAACCATGGAATGGTTATTTTGCTCTTCTCACCGCCCGTGGCCGGAGACAGTTGTTTAACGCGTGCGGCCAGGAGGATAAGGAACGGTGCCAGCATCATGACGCGCAGCATTTTGGCAATAACCGCGGCGTTTTCCGCATCCGGGCTAATGGCGTGCCCGGCAGCCACAACCTGTGCAACTTCATGCATGGTGGAGCCAATGTAAATGCCGTAGGTTTCTGGGCTAAACCAGTGTGAAAGCAACGGATACATCGCCGGATACAGGAAGATAGCGATAGTACCGAAGATAACCACGGTGGCGACAGCGACGGTCACTTTACTGGCTTCTGCTTTCACCACTGGTTCGGTTGCCAGCACGGCGGCGGCACCACAAATGCTGCTACCCGCGCCAATCAGCCAGCTGGTGTGACGGTCCAGACCAAATACTTTCTGCCCCAGGAAACAGGCAATCATAAAGGTACTGCTTAGCGTTAACACATCAATCACGATACCGCTGACGCCGACGTCAGCAATTTGCGCGAAGGTGAGGCGGAAACCGTAGAGGATAATCCCCAGACGTAATAAATGTTGTTTCGCGAACAGCACGCCGCCGTCACAGCTTTTCCAGATGTGCGGATAGACGGTGTTGCCGAGAATCATCCCCAATAAGATGGCTAAGGTGAGGGCGCTGAACCCGGCACCTGCGACGGCGGGAATGGATCCTCCCCATAAGGCGACCCCAGTGATAACTGCACTCAGGGCAAGCCCCGGAATAAAATGCCACGCTGTACGACGATGAGTCTGTAAGGTGAGTTCTGTCATATCCTTCTCCTTTATCTGGGTAAAAGAGTAAGGCGAAGTGGTTTAAAAATAAAATTGATTATATATTTATAATTAATCTATATAAGTGGTATACCCGTCATACTTCAAGTTGCATGTGCGTTGGCTGCGCTCGTTCACCCCAGTCACGTACTTAAGTACGCTCCCGGGGATGCTCTCTCTTGCCGCCTTCCTGCAACTCGAATTATTTAGGGTATAAGTAACGGCTATCCGGTGGAAAACGACTATGCATATCACCCTGCGACAACTTGAAGTGTTTGCTGAGGTACTAAAAAGCGGCTCAACAACCCAGGCATCTGTCATGCTGGCATTGTCGCAGTCGGCGGTGAGTGCGGCGCTTACCGATCTGGAAGGGCAACTTGGCGTGCAACTGTTTGACCGTGTCGGCAAACGGCTGGTGGTTAACGAACACGGACGCTTGCTTTATCCGCGCGCGCTGGCGTTACTTGAGCAAACGACCGAAATCGAACAGCTTTTTCGCAAAGATAATGGCGCCATTCGGGTCTATGCCAGTAGCACCATCGGTAATTATATTCTGCCCGCCATGATCGCTCGTTATCGCCAGGACTTCCCCGATTTGCCGCTGGAACTTAGCGTGGGCAACAGCCAGGACGTGATCAATGCGGTGCTGGATTTTCGGGTAGACATCGGGCTGATTGAAGGGCCGTGTCACAGTACGGAAATCATCTCTGAACCGTGGCTGGAGGACGAACTGGTGGTGTTTGCCGCACCGTCGTCACCGCTCACAAAGGGGCCCGTTACGCTGGAACAGCTGGCTGCTTCGCCGTGGATCCTGCGTGAGCGAGGATCGGGTACGCGTGAACTGGTGGATTACCTGCTGTTGTCTCATCTGCCAAGATTTCAGATGGCGATGGAGTTGGGGAACTCCGAGGCCATTAAGCATGCGGTGCGCCATGGTCTCGGGATCAGCTGTTTGTCGCGTCGGGTCATTGCGGAGCAGTTACAGGCAGGGACGCTGAGCGAAGTTACCGTGCCACTGCCGCGTTTAGTGCGCACTCTCTGGCGCGTTCATCACCGGCAAAAACATATCTCCAATGCCATTACGCGTTTTTTATATTACAGCGACCAGGTTGAGTAGGGCGAATAGCGCGCTAACTCTCGTCAGGCCACCCTATCCATAATGGCTGTTACGTCTTAACCGCCTTGTGCCGCCCGTTTTCTGCTTTACTTATAATCCGCGGCCAGTCATGAAGGTCTCTTATAACAGCGCATTTGTGCCGGAAGAATGCCATTTCGTCTGCTACAATCGCGCCTCATTTTTTGGATGGATAGCATTTTCACATGGTTTCCGAAACTAAAACCACAGAAGCGCCCACGCTACGTCGTGAACTGAAGGCGCGTCACCTGACGATGATTGCCATTGGAGGCTCCATCGGTACAGGTCTTTTCGTTGCATCTGGTGCAACTATTTCTGCGGCGGGTCCTGGCGGCGCGTTGTTCTCTTATATCCTGATCGGTCTGATGGTGTACTTCCTGATGACCAGCCTCGGTGAACTGGCTGCCTATATGCCAGTTTCCGGCTCGTTCTCCACTTACGGTCAAAACTACGTAGAAGAAGGCTTTGGCTTCGCGCTGGGCTGGAACTACTGGTACAACTGGGCGGTAACGATTGCCGTTGACCTGGTGGCCGCACAGTTGGTGATGAGCTGGTGGTTCCCGGACACGCCGGGCTGGATCTGGAGCGCACTGTTCCTCGGCGTTATCTTCCTGCTGAACTACATTTCCGTTCGCGGATTTGGTGAAGCGGAATACTGGTTCTCGCTGATCAAAGTTACCACTGTAATTATCTTCATCGTGGTTGGCGTGATGATGATTTTCGGTATCTTCAAAGGCACTCAGCCGGTGGGCTGGAGCAACTGGACGACCGGTGATGCTCCGTTTGCCGGGGGTTTTGCCGCTATGATTGGCGTGGCGATGATCGTCGGCTTCTCCTTCCAGGGAACAGAGCTGATCGGTATCGCGGCAGGCGAATCTGAAGATCCTGAAAAGAACATTCCACGTGCGGTGCGTCAGGTGTTTTGGCGAATCCTGCTGTTCTATGTGTTCGCGATTTTGATTATCAGCCTGATTATCCCGTACACCGATCCGAGCCTGCTGCGCAACGATGTGAAAGACATCAGCGTTAGCCCGTTCACGTTGGTATTCCAGCATGCGGGTCTGCTGTCAGCCGCAGCAGTAATGAACGCGGTTATCCTGACGGCGGTACTGTCAGCGGGTAACTCCGGGATGTATGCCTCCACGCGTATGCTTTACACCCTGGCATGCGACGGTAAAGCGCCGCGTATTTTCGGCAAACTGTCTCGTGGCGGCGTACCGCGTAACGCGCTGTATGCGACGACCGTGGTGGCGGGGCTGTGTTTCCTGACCTCGATGTTTGGTAACCAGACCGTGTACCTCTGGCTGCTGAACACCTCCGGGATGACGGGCTTTATCGCCTGGCTGGGGATCGCGATTAGCCACTATCGCTTCCGTCGCGGTTATGTGTTGCAGGGTCACGATGTTAAGGATCTGCCGTACCGTTCTGGCTTCTTCCCGCTGGGTCCGATCTTCGCCTTTGTGCTGTGCCTGATTATCACTCTGGGCCAGAACTACGAAGCGTTCCTGAAAGATAGCATTGACTGGGGCGGCGTGATGGCAACCTATATCGGTATCCCGCTGTTCCTGATTATCTGGTTTGGCTATAAGCTGGCGAAAGGAACTCATTTTGTTCGCTACAGCGAAATGAAATTCCCGGATCGCGTGAAGAAATAACAGTATAAAAAGCATAACAAAAACCCCGGCATGATGAGTGCCGGGGTTTTTTTATTGCGCCAGACTTAGAAGCTGTAAGTCAGGCCAACCGTGTAACGACGACCATCGAGAACAGTGTCGTAGGTATCGTAATCGATTTGCTTATCCAGCACGTTATACACGCCAGCGGTCATCAGCAGATCTTTGTTAGCATAGTAGCGCAAACCAACATCGACCTGAGTATAGGACGGGGTGCCCTGCGCCATGGAGGTACGGCTCAGGTATTCAGACGTTTTCCCGCGCAGATTCAGACGGCTCCAGAAACCGAGATCCTGCGTGGCCTGCCAGTCCAGCGTGGTGTTGAACATATGCTTTGGCATTTTGTTCAATGGCTGACCGGAGAACTGACCGCTTTTCTGTTCAGATTCCGTGTAAGTGTAATTCGCCGTCCAGTTGATGTCGGAAGTCATCTTCCAGCCGAAAGTGGATTCTACGCCGCGCATATTGGCTTTATCGACGTTAACGCGATCGCTGACGAAGTCATAGTGGGTATTGCCGATGGTACAGGCCGGATCGGAGCTGCTGTTACAGCGGCGCACTTCGGTGATTTTGTCTTTGAAGTCAGTATTGAACAGCGTGACGCCCGCGTTGAGATCGTTGCCGTTATCCCACAGTAAACCGATCTCTTCGCTGAGGCTTTTCTCCGGCTTCAGGTCCGGGTTGCCGACAATGATGCCGTTCAGTCTACCGCCGCCGGTGACCTGTCCCCAACTGGCAGACGACTGGCGCAGGTCCGGTGCGCGATAGCCCGCTGAAACGCCGCCTTTTAAGGTCCATTGATCGCTCAGATGCCATACGCCATAACCGCGCGGCGTCCAGTTGTCGCCGTAGTTTTCATCTTTATCCATACGCAGACCGCCAGTCAGCGTGAAGGTATCGGTAACGGCCCACTCATCTTCAGCAAACAGCGCCCAGCTCCAGCGGGTCAGTTTGTTCAGTCCATCAGCAGCTTGCAGCTGGTTGCCGTTATCACTCAGTTTTTCATAACGGTATTGCCCGCCCAACGTCAGGGTGTGCGCCCCAAGGAAGACCTGGTTCTGGTTATTGAAAATCGTGTTGTAGGACTTCATCTGGCGACCTGGGTTTTCGGTCTCTTCCTGCTGGACATAGCTGGTGGAGTTGAAGTCGTCGTAATAACCGCTGTGGGTTAGTGAATACGTTGTGTGCACATACTTGTTTTCGCTTTTACTGTTGGGCTTGCAGCTTCCGTTGCGGCAGCTTTCCTCGGCCATGGATTTGCCTGGCGTACTGTCGCGATCCTGCAGTTCACGTGCGTAATCGAAGTCGATGTCATTTTTATCATCTGGCGTAAAGTTCAGGGTTAAGCCCCCGTTACGCATACGCTGTTCATTGTAGCCATTGAGGATTTTGTCCTCTGCCCGATGAGAGAATAACCCGGTCACTTTCGCGCCGAGTAATCCGTCAATCAGGGGCCCAGACGCATAGGCGTTGGTCTGATAAATATCGCCGGAGTCTCTGTCTTCCTGGAAAGTGGCATCGCCGTGCAGAGAGCCGGTCCAGGCTTTGGTATTCGACACTTTCTTGGTGATGACGTTAATGACGCCGCCCATCGCATCGGAGCCGTACAGAGATGACATTGGGCCACGGATTACCTCGATACGCTCGATGGATTCCAGTGGCGGCAGCCAACCTTGCTCAATACCTGAGTTGTCGCTGTTAGGACGTGTGCCGCGTGTGCTGATGCGTTTACCGTTGACCAGGAAGAGCGTGTATTGCGAAGCCATACCACGAATACTGATATCGCTGCTGCTACCCCCGCCGGTGACGACGACGCCAGGGACATCTTTTAGCGCATCGGTAACATCGCGATAGGCTTTGTCCTCAATCTGCTGCTTGGTAATAACAGATATCGAAGCGGGGGCGTCCTGAATTTTCTGCTCGAAGCCGGTGGCGGTAACCACCACGGTGTCTTGTTCAGCGGCATGCCCGAGTGATGGGAGACTGGCGACGCATACTGCGGCAGCTACAGCCTTAACGTGAGGTATAGTCATTTGTATCATTCCATTTAAATGAATTTACCCGGCATACTTCAAGTTGCAGATGCGTGGCTACGCGCGTTCATACAACTCGAATTATTTAGGGTAACGATCAGCGCGTCATGTGAAAGGCCATGACAATTGTATGTATTTGTCTTTTAAGGACTCTTTTCAGTAAAGAAGCGAATGGATTGTACAAAAGTATGAATGTTTGTAAACACAAATGATAATCGAAATCATTTGTGTTTGATCTTGTTTTGAGGGTAATGCTTTTAAATCAATAGGATAGTGGAGAAAGAAAAAAGGAGAAAAAGTGAAGGAATGATGGAGAAATGAAGAGGGCTGGCGCCCTCACTCAGGCGTTACTTCAACAAATACTGGGCGTGGAAGCG
Organism: Citrobacter sp. RHBSTW-00017; assembly: GCF_013797615.1. Taxonomy (NCBI): domain Bacteria; kingdom Pseudomonadati; phylum Pseudomonadota; class Gammaproteobacteria; order Enterobacterales; family Enterobacteriaceae; genus Citrobacter; species Citrobacter sp. RHBSTW-00017. Next base: position 1,875,016 of record NZ_CP056899.1, read on the forward strand.
CAGGTGATCCTCAATAAACGACGCAATAAAGTAATAGCTATGGTCGTAACCTGGCTGGATGCGTAGCGTCATTGGCCATGCGGTTTGACGGGCCGTTTCGGCTAGTACCGCGGGTTGCAGCTGATCGGCGAGAAACTGATCGCTGTCTCCCTGATCAATAAGCGTCGGAATCGCGTCTGCGGGCTTGCTGGCCAACATTAACTCGCAGCTGTCCCACGCGGCCCACTGTGATTTATCTTCACCCAGATACGCGCTAAAAGCCTTCTCCCCCCACGGAACGCGGCAAGGATTTACGATCGGTGCAAAGGCGGAAATGCTGGTGTATTTCCCGGGATTTTTCAGCGCCATAATCAATGCGCCGTGACCCCCCATGGAGTGTCCACTGATGGCGCAGCGATCGCTGACGTTAAACTGCGATTGAATCAGTGCCGGCAGCTCATCACGCAGATAGTCATACATGCGAAAATGCGTTGCCCACGGCTGTTGGGTGGCATTGAGGTAAAATCCCGCCCCCTGGCCTAAATCGTAGCCATCATCATTGGCAACCTGCTCGCCGCGCGGACTGGTGTCCGGCATCACCAGTACAATGCCAAGCTCAGCCGCGATGCGTTGTGCGCCGGCTTTAGTCGTGAAGTTTTCATCATTGCATGTCAGACCCGACAGCCAGTACAGCACCGGAGGCGTGGTGTTATCGCGCGGGGGAGGAAGAAAAATACTGAAGGTCATGGTGCAATTTAACGTGGCGGAGTCGTGACGCCAGCGTTGCTGCCAGCCTTCAAAACAGCGGTGCTCTTCAAGCATTTCCATGCGGGGCTCCTTGTTGTGTTGAACCTGAATATGTTTGCGAACTCACCATAATACAGATTATTCATGGCACTGTGAGCAACTTTCACTTCCGCATTGAGCAAACATACTTCATCATCTATATAACTTTACATTAACACTCGACGTCGCCGGGTAGAACGACAAGTGAAATCGCTACGCTGAAAGGCTGTACCAATTTCAATAATTATCGCGGTGAATACTGGATTATGTGCGCCGCCTCACGCACAATGTTCTGGCTGTGACACAGCCTAAAAACTTTGCCCCATGCAGGGCAGAGGCGCCCCACCTGCAGGAGAAGAAGAAATGTCATCACTCAGTAAAGAAGCGGCCCTGGTTCATGAAGCGCTGGTCGCGCGTGGTCTTGAAACGCCACTACGCCCGCCCGTGCAAGAGATGGATAACGAAACGCGCAAACGTCTTATTTCGGGCCATATGACCGAGATTATGCAGTTGCTCAATCTCGATTTGAGCGATGACAGTTTGATGGAAACTCCGCATCGCATTGCGAAAATGTATGTCGATGAGATTTTCTCCGGCCTCGACTACGCCAACTTCCCGAAAATTACCGTCATTGAAAACAAAATGAAGGTGGACGAGATGGTCACGGTTCGCGATATCACGCTGACCAGCACCTGCGAACACCACTTTGTTACTATCGATGGCAAAGCGACGGTGGCGTATATCCCGAAAGATTCGGTTATTGGTCTGTCGAAGATTAACCGCATTGTGCAGTTTTTCGCACAGCGTCCGCAGGTACAGGAACGTCTCACCCAGCAAATTCTCACCGCGCTGCAAACGCTGCTCGGGACGAATAATGTGGCGGTGTCGATTGATGCGGTACATTACTGTGTGAAAGCGCGTGGCATTCGCGATGCGACCAGTGCGACCACGACCACTTCTCTTGGCGGATTGTTTAAGTCCAGCCAGAACACGCGTCAGGAATTCCTGCGCGCAGTACGTCATCACAACTGATTAGGGCAGGGACCATGGAGCGTAATGTCACGCTGGATTTTATTCGTGGCGTCGCCATTCTTGGTATCCTGCTTCTCAATATTAGCGCCTTTGGCTTGCCAAAGGCGGCATACCTCAATCCCGCGTGGTATGGCAACATCACCTTATCCGACGCCTGGACCTGGGCGCTGCTCGATCTCTTTGCGCAGGTAAAATTCCTCACGCTGTTTGCGCTGCTGTTCGGTGCCGGTCTGCAAATGCTGCTCCCGCGCGGTAAACGCTGGATCCAGTCGCGGCTTACGCTGCTGGTTCTATTGGGTTTTATTCACGGTTTACTCTTCTGGGATGGCGATATCCTGCTGGCATATGGCTTAATCGGCCTGATTTGTTGGCGGTTAATCCGTGATGCGCCGTCGGTAAAAAGCTTATTTAACACCGGCGTACTGCTTTATCTGGTGGGCGTTGGCGTATTGCTGCTGCTGGGGGTAATCTCCGGGAGTGAAACCAGTCGTGCCTGGACGCCGGATGCCTCAGCGTTGCTGTATGAAAAATACTGGAAAATAAACGGTGGAATGGAAGCCGTCAGCAATCGCGTGGATATGATGTCCAATAGCTTGCTGGCGCTGGGCGCACAGTACGGCTGGCAACTGGCGGGGATGATGCTGCTCGGCGCGGCATTGATGCGCAGCGGTTGGTTAAAAGGGCAGTACAGCTTACAGCATTACCGACGCACCGGTGTACTGCTGGTCATTCTCGGGATGGCGATTAACCTGCCTGCTATCGTCGCTCAGTGGCATCTGGACTGGGCATATCGCTGGTGTGCCTTCTTGCTACAAGCCCCGCGAGAGCTGGGCGCGCCGTTGCAAACCATCGGTTACGCCGCGCTGATGTTCGGCTTCTGGCCGCAGCTTAGCCGCTTAAAATGGGTCATTGCCATCGCCTGTGTGGGGCGCATGGCATTAACTAACTATCTGTTACAAACCTTAATCTGCACCACGCTGTTTTACCAGGTCGGCTTATTTATGAAATTTGACCGACTGGAGCTGCTGTATTTCGTCATTCCGGTTTGGGCCGTTAACCTACTTTTCTCCGTCATATGGCTACGTTTTTACCGCCAGGGCCCGGTGGAATGGCTGTGGCGTCAATTAACCCTGCGTGCTGCGGGGACATCATTGCCGCGTACATCCAGATAACGATCTGGATCACATTCATTAACAAAACGGATGTAAGCGCTTTCATTCCTGTGACATCTCTCACGCAGTGCGTTTCATTGTGCTGACAGAATACCCAGCCTGGGGTGTCTGCGGGCAACCGCAATCTAAAACAGGGCAGTGAATATGATCACCATACGTGATGTGGCACGACAGTCTGGCGTTTCTGTAGCGACCGTTTCCCGCGTACTGAACAACAGTGCGCTGGTGAGTCCCGATACGCGTGAAGCGGTAATGAAGGCAGTTACTCTGCTGGGCTATCGACCTAATGCCAACGCGCAAGCGCTGGCGACGCAGGTGAGCGACACGATTGGGGTTGTGGTCATGGATGTATCAGACGCCTTTTTTGGCGCGCTGGTAAAAGCCGTGGATATGGTTGCCCAGCAGCATCAGAAGTATGTCCTGATTGGCAACAGCTATCATGAGGCTGAAAAAGAACGTCATGCCATTGAGGTGTTGATTCGTCAGCGCTGTAACGCACTGATTGTACACTCGAAAGCACTGAGCGATCGGGAACTCGCCGAGTTTATGGATCAAATCCCCGGTATGGTGCTGATCAACCGTCTGGTGCCGGGGTACGCCCACCGCTGCGTCTGCCTGGATAACATCAGCGGTGCCAAAATGGCGACCCGAATGCTGCTGAATAATGGTCATCAACGCATCGGTTATCTGGCGTCAAGCCATCGCATTGAAGATGACACCATGCGCAAAGAAGGGTGGTTAACAGCCCTGAAAGAGCAGGGGATTGTTGCGGCAGAAAGTTGGGTCGGCACCGGTTCGCCCGATATGCAAGGCGGAGAGTCTGCGATGGTAGAACTGCTGGGACGTAACTTACAACTGACGGCGGTTTTCGCCTATAACGACAATATGGCTGCCGGCGCGCTGACCGCGCTAAAAGACAACGGCATCGCTATTCCATTACACCTTTCTATCATTGGCTTTGATGATATTCCTATCGCGCGTTACACCGATCCGCAACTGACCACCGTACGCTATCCCATTGCCTCAATGGCAAAAATGGCGACGGAGCTTGCGCTACAGGGGGCTGCAGGCACGTTAGACCTGGAGGCGACGCATTGCTTTATGCCGACGCTGGTGCGTCGCCATTCAGTGGCGCTACGGCAGAATGCGGCACCGATCACTAACTCATAACGTTGCGCGATGTAACCGCTTTCAATATGTGAGTAAATTCACAGTATATTAACAATGCGATAGCTATGATGACACTGTTTGTTGCGCTGTAACTACTATGTAACGGTGAATAATCACTTTCACCGAGGTAAAGGTGCCTTAAACAAAAATTAAAGCCTGTTTTTGGAGCGTTGCCAGACACGGAAGAAATATTTTTTAAAAGTGAGCTTCGGCGTTCAGTAACACTTCAGTAACGTTCTGCCTGCCGAGCATTTATCTCAAGTACTACCCTGCATAATAAAACCGGAGATACCATGAATAAGAAGGTGTTGACCCTGTCTGCTGTAATGGCAAGCATGTTATTCGGCGCGGCTGCGCACGCTGCTGATACCCGCATTGGTGTGACTATCTATAAGTATGACGATAACTTTATGTCTGTAGTACGTAAGGCTATTGAAAAAGATGCCAAAGCGGCGCCAGATGTACAGCTGCTGATGAATGACTCGCAGAACGACCAGTCCAAACAAAACGACCAGATCGACGTGCTGCTGGCAAAAGGCGTTAAGGCACTGGCGATTAACCTGGTTGACCCGGCAGCGGCAGGCACGGTCATTGAAAAGGCACGCGGGCAGAACGTACCGATCGTGTTCTTTAACAAAGAACCTTCTCGTAAGGCGCTGGACAGCTATGACAAAGCGTTTTACGTCGGTACCGACTCTAAAGAGTCCGGTATTATTCAGGGTGATTTGATCGCCAAACACTGGGCAGCGAACCCGAACTGGGACCTGAACAAAGACGGCAAAATTCAGTTTGTTCTGCTGAAAGGCGAACCGGGACACCCGGACGCTGAAGCACGTACCACTTACGTGATTAAAGAGCTGAACGATAAAGGCATTAAAACTGAGCAACTGCAGTTAGATACTGCAATGTGGGATACCGCTCAGGCAAAAGATAAAATGGATGCGTGGATGTCAGGTCCGAACGCCAACAAAATCGAAGTGGTTATCGCAAACAACGATGCGATGGCAATGGGCGCAGTTGAAGCGCTGAAAGCGCACAACAAAACCAGCGTACCGGTATTTGGTGTGGATGCGCTGCCTGAAGCGCTGGCTCTGGTGAAATCTGGCGCAATGGCTGGTACCGTGCTGAACGACGCCAACAACCAGGCGAAAGCCACCTTCGATCTGGCGAAAAACCTGGCTGACGGCAAAGGTGCGGCAGATGGCACTAACTGGAAAATTGAGAACAAAATTGTTCGCGTTCCGTATGTAGGTGTCGATAAAGATAATCTGGCAGAGTTTACCAATAAGTAAATACTCCGTCTTTGGGCGCAATGTCATTGCGCCCTTAATAACGCACTCTGCAAGGCCAACAAGGTATAATTATGGTCAGCACACATACTCAGTCGTCAGGCGAATACTTGTTGGAAATGACCGGCATCAACAAGTCCTTCCCCGGCGTTAAGGCTCTTGATAATGTCAATTTAAAAGTCCGCCCACATTCCATTCATGCCTTAATGGGGGAGAATGGCGCGGGGAAATCAACATTATTGAAATGTCTTTTCGGTATCTATCAAAAAGATTCCGGTAGTATTTTATTTCAGGGTAAAGAAATCGATTTTCATTCTGCTAAAGAAGCGCTTGAGAATGGTATTTCGATGGTACACCAGGAATTAAACCTGGTATTACAACGTTCTGTGATGGATAACATGTGGCTGGGACGCTATCCCACCAAAGGCATGTTTGTCGATCAGGACAAAATGTACCGCGATACCAAAGCGATATTTGATGAACTGGATATTGATATCGATCCGCGTGCGCGCGTTGGTACATTATCCGTTTCTCAAATGCAGATGATTGAAATTGCGAAAGCGTTCTCCTATGACGCAAAAATCGTCATCATGGATGAGCCAACGTCATCGTTAACCGAGAAAGAAGTTAATCATCTGTTTACCATTATCCGTAAGCTGAAAGAGCGTGGATGCGGTATTGTTTATATTTCTCACAAGATGGAAGAAATCTTCCAGCTATGCGATGAAATTACCGTGCTGCGTGATGGCCAGTGGATTGCGACCCAGCCGCTGGAAGGGCTGGATATGGATAAGATCATCTCCATGATGGTCGGCCGTTCACTGAACCAACGTTTTCCGGATAAAGAAAACAAACCCGGTGAAGTCATTCTGCAAGTACGTAACCTGACCTCGCTGCGTCAGCCGTCGATTCGTGATATCTCGTTTGATTTGCACAAAGGGGAAATTCTCGGGATTGCCGGGCTGGTCGGCGCAAAACGTACCGATATCGTTGAAACGCTTTTTGGTATTCGAGAGAAATCATCGGGTACGATTACGCTACACGGCAAAAAAATTAATAACCATAGCGCAAATGAGGCCATTAATCATGGTTTTGCGCTGGTCACGGAAGAGCGCCGCTCAACCGGTATTTACGCGTATCTGGATATTGGTTTTAACTCGTTAATCTCCAATATCCAAAACTATAAAAATAAAGTTGGTCTGCTGGATAATTCCCGCATGAAGAGTGATACCCAGTGGGTAATTGACTCAATGAGGGTGAAAACGCCGGGCCATCGAACACAAATCGGTTCACTGTCCGGTGGTAATCAGCAAAAGGTGGTTATTGGTCGCTGGTTATTAACGCAGCCAGAAATCCTGATGTTAGATGAACCCACGCGTGGTATCGATGTCGGCGCGAAATTTGAAATTTATCAGCTGATTGCTGAACTCGCGAAAAAGGATAAGGGGATTATTATTATTTCCTCTGAAATGCCGGAGCTGCTAGGTATTACCGATCGTATTCTGGTGATGAGCAATGGTCTCGTTGCCGGAATTGTTGACACTAAAACAACAACGCAAAACGAAATCCTCCGTCTTGCGTCTTTGCACCTTTAAGATTAGGGGCTCCTCATGAGTGCGTTAAATAAGAAAAGTTTTCTTACTTATCTGAAAGAAGGCGGAATTTACGTTGTTCTTTTAGTTTTGCTGGCGATTATTATTTTCCAGGATCCCACTTTCTTAAGCTTACTGAACCTGAGTAATATTCTGACGCAATCCTCGGTGCGTATTATTATCGCATTGGGCGTGGCCGGGCTGATTGTTACCCAAGGGACAGACCTGTCGGCGGGACGTCAGGTTGGCCTGGCGGCAGTCGTGGCGGCAACCTTGCTACAGTCGATGGAGAACGCCAACAAGGTGTTCCCGGAAATGGCTACAATGCCAATCATCGTAGTCGTGCTGATTGTTTGCGTGATTGGCGCCATTATCGGTCTGGTGAACGGTATTATCATTGCTTATCTGAATGTGACGCCGTTTATTACCACCCTGGGTACGATGATCATCGTTTACGGGATCAACTCCCTGTACTACGACTTTGTCGGCGCATCGCCAATTTCTGGCTTTGACAGCGGATTCTCCACCTTCGCACAGGGCTTTATTGCGCTGGGTAGTTTCCGCCTCTCCTACATTACCTTCTATGCGCTGATTGCGGTGGCGTTTGTCTGGGTGCTGTGGAACAAGACCCGCTTCGGTAAAAACATTTTCGCCATCGGCGGAAACCCTGAAGCCGCAAAAGTGTCCGGGGTCAACGTTGCGCTGAACCTGCTGATCATCTATGCGTTGTCTGGCGTGTTTTATGCCTTCGGTGGTTTGCTCGAAGCCGGGCGTATCGGCTCGGCGACTAACAACCTCGGCTTTATGTATGAGCTGGATGCGATTGCGGCGTGCGTGGTTGGCGGCGTGTCGTTCAGCGGCGGGGTAGGGACCGTGTTTGGCGTGGTGACCGGTGTGATTATCTTCACCGTCATCAACTACGGTCTGACCTACATTGGCGTGAACCCTTACTGGCAGTACATTATCAAGGGCGGCATTATCATCTTCGCGGTTGCGCTGGACTCACTGAAGTACGCGCGTAAGAAGTAATCGTATACCGCAAAAAGCCCGGTGCAGCGTAATCTGTACCGGGCTTTTTTGTCAGCGTTACAACGTTAACGCATGCTCTTTCTCACCGGGTTTAAATTTCACTTCACCCAGCTCAATACAGGCTACCGGACAAACGTGACCACACAACAGGCATCCCACACATTTTTCTGTGTTGCAATGCGGTGTGCGGGTTTCCTCATTCCATTCCATCGCCTGATGTCCGCCGTCATAACAGGAGATGTAGCAGCGGCCACAGCCAACGCATTTATCAAGATGGATGTACGGGTAGACGATGTAGCTACGGTCAAGATCCTCCGCGGGGATGATATTGGCATTGGCAAGACCAACCATCTCCTCCAGTGAGTCAAACCCTTGATCGGCGAGGTAATGTGACAGCCCGCTGGCCATGTCCTCCACAATCCGGTAGCCGTACTGCATGATCCCGGTGGTCACCTGCAGCGTGGCCGCGCCTAACAGTAAAAACTCGGCGGCATCTTCCCAGGTCTCAATTCCCCCGATGCCGCTAATCGGGAAATCGCGCAGTTCAGGGTGCATGCGCAGTTGTTGGATAAATCGCAAAGCAATAGGTTTAACGGCCTTGCCGGAGTAGCCGGAAATACTGGATTTACCGTTGACGACCGGCATCCCGATTTTTCGGTTCAGATCGATATTCGTGATGGATTTAACCGTATTGATGGTCGCGATACCGTCGGCACCTCCGTGTTTTGCTGCCAGAGCCACCTCACACATATCACCAATGTTCGGTGTCATTTTCGCCAGCATCGGCAGGGACGAGCCGCGTTTAACGGCCCGACAATACTTTTCAACCAGCTCAGGGCTTTGCCCTACATCGCTACCCATGGCATGTGAGGTCATTTGCGGGCACGAGAAGTTACACTCGATCATGTCTGCACCCGCGTCTTCAACCAGGCGGGCCAGTTCCTGCCATTGCTGCTCATTTTCCCCCATAATCGACGCAATCAGGACTTTGTCCGGGTAGTCCTGTTTCAGTCGGCGAATTGCGGCCAGATTCTCCTCCAACGGATGCTCGGCAATTTGTTCCATGTTTTTGAAGCCAATAAAGCCGGTATCTTCTTTGGTGAGATGGTCAAAACGTGGGGAGACTTCATTAGCAATAAAGAACCCGATCGTTTTAAAAACAATGCCACCCCAGCCGCTATCATAGGCTTTGGCGCACATTTCATAACAGTTGCCCACCGGAGAGGAAGAGAGGCAGAACGGGTTGGGGAATTTGACGCCGCAAAAAGTAATAGAAAGATCTTTCGTTAACATGAGCAAGCTCCCTCTAAATAGTGATGAATGGCCTGAGCGGCTTCTTTTCCCGTTTTCACGGCGTAAACAACGGTTTTATCGCCTTTAACAATATCGCCCGCAGCAAACAGAGCCGGATCGGCGGTTTGATAATTGTGCGTATCGATAAGATTGCGCTGTGGTTTTAACGCGGCGAAATTATCAAGCTGAGCATGTTGGCCGACGGCGAGAATAATCTGTTCGGCTTCAAGCGTGAGTTCTCCAGGCTGACGTACGTGCTTAAAGGTGACTCGATTTCCGCTAACCGCCACGGGCGTGAAGCCGTCAATTATCGACACCCCTAAAGCCTGTGTGCTGCTGAATTCTTTGTCGCTGGCCGGGAAGTCGGCGAGTTCTTCACGCGCGACACAGGTGACTGACGGGCAGCCCAGCAGCTTCAACGTACTGGCGACATCCATCGCCACGTCGCCACCTCCGATGATTAATGCACTTTGTGCGACGGTAATATCGCCGTTGGATTGGCGGGCTCGTTGCAGAAAATCGACGGCGATTTCGACGTGATTCGCCCTCTCAAACAGAGGTAATGTTGAACCGTAAGACATCCCTACGGTAACCAGTACGGCGCGGTATTCTGCTTTGAGTTGCTCAACGGAAAGGGCATTGCCGACTTCACAATTGCACTTGATGGTCACGCCCATTTCAACGATACGGGCAATTTCAAGATCCAAAACTGCCTGCGGCAGACGAAACTCAGGAATGCCATAACGCAACCAGCCACCTGGCTGGGCCTGTTTTTCGAAGATTGTGACATCATAACCAAGATTACTTAGCGTTACGCTGGCCTGTAACCCTGCCGGACCCGCCCCGATGATAGCTACCTTGCCGAGCGTTTTTGTTGCCGGCTGATAGATTTTCATTGCGGTCTGCTGTTCAAAATCGGTAATAAAGCGTTGCAGACGTGCAATATCGATAGGTTTATCAATTCCTGAGCGCGTACATCCGCGCTGGCATAATTTTTCGGTTGGGCAAACCCGGGCGCACACCGCACCGAGCGCATTATTTTCGCGGATAGTTTCGGCAGCGCCTTTAAAATTACGAAAATAAATAGAGCGAATAAATTTCCCTGGGTCTGTTTGCGCCGGGCAATCATGACTACAGGGGGCGTCGTGACATAATAAACAGCGGGAAGCCTCTTTTATTGCTAATAATGGGGTAAAAGCAGGCGTGAGCTCATCCAGATAATTTTGTTGTGGCATATTTTCTTCCTTAATGCTTGAGTAAATTAAGGCAAACCGTTAATAACAAAATATAAAAAGTGAAGGCTATTCTTAAGGCTAAGCACTGCAGGAAGAGTATTCTGTGAAAGGATTCACAAATAGAAGATAGTCTGAGGGAAATGCTGGCGGGCAGCATTAATCCCTTACATTGAAATGGTAACTATTATCAAAATATTAGCTATTCTCAAATGCTAATATAAAGGAAAATTCTTTAGCGATAAAAGACTAAGTAAATAACCATCCCGAAGGATAAACATCCGCACCCGGCATAAACCAGCACATAAGACCAAAATTGCAGGGGCTCTTGATTGCGATAAGCGTAAACCGGTTCGCGCGCATTCTTTTTAATTTTATCTACTGCCCCAGAGCGCCAGCCTTTCCATGCTTCGCGAAAACAAAATACGGGAATGAGCAGAAAGGCCAACACGACGAAAAGGGTTTGTACATCCATGCTTATTTTCCTTGTTTCTTTTGTAATTCGAGTAGTTGTTCAGGCGTGACCGCCGGATATCCCTGTGCATCGTCCGGTACCTGATGCATGGTAGGGATGGGCACCAGCGGACCTAAAAAGCGGGGTTCACGTTTGAAAATATAGAGATCGGCCAGTGCGCCAAAGCGGGCGCCAAATTCACGTACCCGCACGGTGAGCATATCTTTTGGTGAGGGCACCGCATAGCACTGGGCCTGGATGCCCATATGCAGCGCAATAAACAAGGCGCGCTCACAGTGGAATCGCTGAGTAATAATGATGAAATCGTTGGTATCGAACACCTTGCGGGTTCGTACAATTGAATCGAGCGTCCGGAACCCGGCGTAATCAAGCACGATGTCAGCGGGATCGACACCTGCGGCAATCAGATCTTTACGCATCGTCATGGGTTCGTTGTAGCTTTGCTGCGCGTTGTCGCCGCTCAGCAGCAGATAGTTTACCTTTCCGCTGTTATAGGCGTTCAATGCGCCCTGAATGCGGTAGCGGTAATACTGGTTGATGACGCCGGTGCGATAGTATTTCGCCGTGCCCAGGACCACACCGACCTGGCGGTAGGGTAAATCCTGCAATTCGTCGTAGATGTAGGGAGCGGTCTTCCAGCTCATCCACCTGTCGAGCCCAAGCACAGTCAAAAGCAACAAGCCTACCAGGACTAACAGGCTGTAAAACACGCGCTTTAACATGCAGAAAACTCGTTATTTGGATGGAATTTCAATCAGGCTACTGTACCGGAAGACGTAGCGCAAGAAACAGCAATCTGATTGAGGGGATTTTCAGCAAAACGGCCCTGTTGGATGGTAGCAACAGCAAATCTGGCCGACAACCTGGAGCGATTGCAGGCCAGATAAGCGTAGCGCCAGGCAATTAACCGAGCAGCACGCGCTCAATATTATTGCAGCCCAGCGCTTTCAGGGTAGCGGAGGTCGCATCCCACTGAATCAACGGCGCATCGGCTTTTTCAGCCAGCACAGCACGCTGGATATCCGGGTAGTCATAACCGTTAAGGTTCAACAGGTTTAACGCGCCTTGCAGCGGCGGCAGGGTCGGGTTGAAGGCGGCATTTTCCGCATAGCTACCGCTAAAAATTCGACCATCTTTACATTCCAGCGCCACGCCGCTTGGGGAGTTGCTGTACGGCATATGACATCTGTTGGCGGCGGTGATAGCCGCTTGGGTCAACGCATCGCCCTGCAGCGCGAAGCCGTGATCCTGATCGTCCATCAGCAGCGTTTTAATCTCCAGATCTTTCGGTCCGAAGGCATCTGGCAGGTAATCGCGCAGCACGTGTGGCGCACGTCCCGGCAGATGAATACGTAAATCCAGTCCGCTGTTCAGTTCGTTCATAAACTGGCGACAGTGGCCGCACGGCGTGTAGTTGACGGTGATGGCGGCGAGCCCTTTTTCACCGCGCAGCCAGGCATGGCTAATGGCGCTTTGCTCGGCATGAACGGTTTGCTGCATGGTCGCCCCCAGGAACTCCATGTTCCCACCGAAGTACCAGGTGCCGCTGATGCCGCGAGAAATTGCCCCAACGTTGAAGTTGGACAGCGGAGTACGCGCGCAGGCCGCAGCCAGCGGCAGTAGAGCGAATGCCAGCGCGTCTTCGTCCAGTCCCGATTCGCGTTTCAGCAAAGAGACCTGCTCAGCAGTCAGCATGGCGGGGAAATGCGCATCCGCCAGAACAGGCGCCAGGGCTGATTGCAAGTTATCCGCGAGTTGGGCAAAAGCAGTTTGAAAACGTGGATGCATGGCGATGCCTCATAACAATGTAATGGAATCGTAGTTTACGGGCCTGTTACGGCTTTATATGTGATCCAAATCTCATTGTGTATGCAACTTATGAAACTTAAATTAAAAATGTGCAACGCATCGCAAATAATTAGCCAAAAATTGAAGGTTAACCGACCAGGGCCAGAATAATCGGGAACAGGAATGGGGCGACCAACGAGGTGATAATGCCGCAAATAACCAGCGCCAGAGAGCTAAACGCGCCTTCCTGATAGTCCAGCTCTGCACAGCGTGCGGTACCCAGGGCGTGCGACGCGGTACCCATAGCCAGTCCACGTGCGGCTTTGGTGCGAATACGCATCGCATTGAGCAAAGTATGACCAAACACAGCCCCGAGGATACCAACAAAAATGACGCACACGGCGCTGATGGCCGGAATACCACCAATACTGCCTCCCACTGCCATAGCGATAGGCGTGGTTACCGATTTCGGCATGATTGACGCAGCAATTTGCGGCGATGCGCCCATCAACAAGGCGATTGTTGTACCTGTGACCATCGCCACAAGGCTCCCCGCAAAGCAGATGGCAATAATTGATTTCCAGCGAGCGCGAATCTGGTGCAGCTGTTCGTATAACGGATAGGCCAGCGCGACCACGGCAGGTTGCAGTAAATCGTTCAGCACCTCACTGCCTTTGAAATAGTGATCGTAGGGAATTCCGGTCAGCATCAGAATGGGAATGATCACCACCATGGCGACCAGTAGCGGGTTCAATAGCGGCATTTTAAATCGTGCAGCCAGCTTACGTGCGCCAAAAAATACCGCCAGCGTAAGGGGTAACGACCACCAGATATACGACATCATTCTTTAGACCCTTTTTGCCCAACGATTTTGCGCTCACCGTGCACAATGTGAGAACTCCAGCTCACCACCAGGAAAACGACCAGCGTACTGATGGTACAGGACACCACCACCGGACCAAATTGCGCACGGAGCAGATCAAAGTACTGCATGATCCCCACGCCAATCGGGACAAACAACAGGGCCATATAGCGAATCAGCACATAGCAGCCGGGGTTAACCCATTTTGCCGGTAGCACCTGCAAAGCCAGTAAGACAAACAGAATCAGCATGCCGATAATGCTGCCCGGAATGGTGATGGGGAGTAGCGATGCGAGAAAAATACCTGCATAGAGGCAGGCATAAATCAGGACGAATGCGCGCAAATATTGCCAGATAATGTTCAGTGCTTTGCTCATAGTTGAAACCCTTGACGAGACTGATTCATCATACAATTAAACTTCAAAACGTGCTACCGATCACATCATGAATTCTAAGCATAGAAGAAATAGATATCTGGAACATCGGGCGATGGCCCTAACTGTTCACGTTAAACCTGTGCCAGGTAATACAGAAAACGATTCAGGGCGGTCGTGGGCGTTTCATTGTTGCGCCAGAACACGCCTACGCTGCCTTTTTGTTCAATCTTCGGCAGATTCAGGATAGCCAGCTGTCCCTGGGCGGCATAACGCTGCGCCAGGCGTAGAGAAAGAATAGAGATCATGTCGCTACTTTGCAGCAGGTTGGTGCTGACGTTTATCGACGCCGACTCAATGATGTTTTCCGGTAGCATGACGCCGTTATCTACCAGCGCGTTGTCAATGCTTATCCGGATGGGCGTTCCCGTCGGCCAGACAATCCAGCGCCAGTTAGCCAGATCATGCCAGGTGAGCAGGGGATATTTTGCCAGTGGATGGTCGGGGCGCGCGACGAAACAGACCGGCTCGGTATACAGCACCTGGTAATTGAGCGGCAACTGAAGCGCCCGGCCACCGACGCGTCCGACCACCACATCCACCGAACCCGCGAGCAGATCGTGCAGCAGCGGGGTCATCACCTTCTCTTCAATATTAAGATGCAAGGTCGGCAGCTCTGTGAGCAAACCCAGTATCGCCTGTGAAACGCAGTCCGTCGCCACCGGCGAGCAGCCAATCTTCAGACTCCCTACCAGGCCTCCCTGCTTAAAACGGGCGATTTCATACTGTGAACGTTCCATATCATTGATCAGGCGTTGGGCATGCTGCAGTAGCAGCCTGCCACCTTCTGAAGGGCGTAAGCCTTTGCTATGACGTTCAAAGAGTGTGATACCCATCTCATCTTCGAGCTGTGATAACCATTTTGACAACGCTGGCTGGGTGATATTCATCATTCGGGCGACGTGAGTCAAATTCCCCTGTTCGCCCAGCGCAATAAGCGTTTGCAGGTGGTGTAACTTAAGTTTCTGCGCCCAGTTAGCCATTTGCTATAACCTCCAGGTTATGCCTCTGCATGAAAAGCCATTGTACATTTCATCTCCAAACATACAAAGTCGCAACATACCTAAAACAAAACAGACATCTACTCTACCTGCACTGAGGCATTCACTATGACTCAACAACGTGAGCTACAAACACTGATCGATTCCGCCCCCGTCGGTAAGACCCAGTGGCGCGTTATCATTTGCTGTTTTTTGGTCGTCATGCTCGACGGTTTTGATACCGCAGCTATTGGTTTTATCGCGCCCGACATTCGCACCCACTGGCAACTGACGGCCGGAGATCTGGCGCCGTTGTTTGGCGCAGGCCTGCTGGGTCTGACCGCTGGCGCACTGCTCTGCGGTCCGCTATCGGATCGTTTTGGACGCAAACGGGTGATTGAACTCTGCGTGGCGCTGTTCGGCGCACTGAGCCTGATCTCGGCTTTTTCCCCCGATCTGCAAACGCTGGTTATTTTGCGCTTCCTTACCGGGTTAGGCCTGGGCGGCGCGATGCCAAATACTATCACTATGACCTCAGAATACCTGCCAGCGCGTCGGCGTGGCGCACTGGTCACCATGATGTTCTGCGGTTTTACCCTGGGCTCGGCGATGGGCGGGATTGTCAGCGCACAGCTGGTGCCGGTTATTGGCTGGCACGGCATCCTGGTGCTGGGAGGCGTGCTACCGCTGATGCTGTTTGTGGCTCTGCTGTTTGCGCTGCCGGAATCCCCGCGCTGGCAGGTTCGTCGTCAGTTGCCGCAAAACGTGATTGCCAGAACCGTCAGCGCCATCACCCGGGAACGTTATGACAATACCCAATTTTATCTCAACGAGGGCGCCGCGATTGCCAAAGGCAGCATTCGCCAGCTGTTCGTCGGGCAACAGTTGCCCATTACCCTGATGTTATGGGTGGTGTTCTTTATGAGCCTGCTGATTATTTATCTGCTCTCCAGCTGGATGCCAACGCTGCTTAACCATCGCGGAATTGACCTGCAGCATGCCTCATGGGTGACCGCCGCCTTTCAGATTGGCGGTACGCTCGGTGCGCTGGTGCTGGGAGTGCTGATGGATAAATACAATCCTTTTCGCGTGCTGGCAGTGAGCTATGCGTTGGGTGCGGTGTGTATTGTCATGATTGGCCTGAGCGAGAACGGCCTGTGGCTGATGGCGCTGGCCATTTTTGGCACCGGCATCGGCATCAGCGGTTCGCAGGTGGGCCTGAATGCTTTAACCGCCACGCTTTATCCGACGCAGAGCCGGGCCACGGGCGTCAGCTGGTCTAATGCGATTGGCCGCTGCGGCGCGATTGTCGGCTCGCTCTCCGGCGGCGTGATGATGGCGATGAATTTCTCATTCGATAACCTGTTTTTCATTATTGCCGTTCCGGCGGCCATCAGCGCGGTGATGCTTATGCTGCTGACGGTTGTTATCCGCCAGTCGGCCTCTGTCCCTGACGCGTTGTCACGCGTAGGCATCGTGAACAAATAAGGAGAATCTCTATGTCAGAACTTAATCAGGATGTTAAGAACAGCCGTCAGCAGTTTTACCAGCATATTTCCGGGCAGAATCTGACCCCTCTGTGGGAGTCTCTGCACCGCCTGGTACCGCCAACGCCGAACGCACATTGTGCTCCTGCGTACTGGAACTATCAGGAGATCCGCCCGTTGCTGCTGGAAAGCGGCGATCTGATTGGCGCGAAAGAGGCGATTCGTCGCGTACTGGTGCTGGAAAACCCCATGCTGCGCGGACAGTCTTCAATCACCCCAACGCTGTACGCCGGATTGCAGTTAATCATGCCGGGCGAGGTTGCCCCGAGTCACCGGCATAATCAGTCTGCGCTGCGCTTTATTGTCGAAGGGACAGGGGCATTTACTGCGGTGGATGGCGAGCGCACCCAAATGCATGAAGGCGATTTTATTCTGACGCCACAGTGGCGCTGGCACGACCACGGCAACCCAGGCAGTGAACCGGTGGTGTGGCTGGACGGTCTGGATCTGCCACTGGTGAATCTGCTGGGTTGCGGCTTTGCGGAAGATTACCCGGAGGATCAGCAACCAGTCACGCGCAAGGAAGGGGATTACTTACCACGCTACGCGGCCAATATGCTGCCGCTGCGTCATCAGAAGGGTAACTCATCGCCAATTTTCAACTATCGCTACGATCGCAGCCGTGAAGCGCTGCATGACCTGACCCGCATGGGCGACGCCGATGAGTGGGACGGTTACAAGATGCGTTACGTCAACCCGGTAACCGGTGGTTATCCCATGCCTTCAATGGGGACCTTTTTACAACTGTTGCCGAAGGGCTTTTCCTCGCGGATGGCGCGTACCACCGACAGCACTATCTATCACGTGGTGGAAGGAAGCGGGCAGGTCACCATCGGCACCGAGACTTTAAATTTTTCGCCAAAAGATATCTTCGTGGTGCCAACCTGGCACGGCGTGTCATTCCAGGCCCACGAAGATGCCGTCTTATTTAGTTTTTCGGACAGACCGGTTCAGGAAGCGCTGGGGTTGTTCCGTGAAGCACGTTATTAATTTGGGAGAGAGAAAATGACGCAATACGTATTCGAACCACAAGCGCCTGTTACCGTTCCGGTCGTTGGCAGTAATGAACAGTTTCCCGTGCGTCGCGTTTACTGCGTGGGCCGCAACTATGCCGCTCATGCGCGTGAAATGGGTTTTGATCCGGATCGCGAACCGCCGTTCTTCTTCTGTAAACCTGCCGATGCGGTGGTTCCGGTGGCGGCCGGTCAAACCCTCGAGCTGCCATACCCGTCGCAGACCGATAACTATCACTATGAGATAGAGCTGGTGGTGGCGATCGGTAAAAAGGGCAGCGATATACCGCTGGAAAAAGCGCACGAATATATCTGGGGCTATGCCACTGGTCTGGATATGACCCGCCGCGACAGGCAGATGGAGATGCGCCAGATGGGGCGTCCGTGGGAAATCGGCAAAGCATTTGATCTCTCAGCCCCCATCGCGCCGCTGCATAAAGCCAGCGAAAGTGCGGATGTTAACAACGCGCCTATCTGGTTGCAGGTCAACGGCGACGATCATCAGCGTAGCGATATTCGCCACCTCATCTGGTCCGTTAATGAAACGATTAGCTATCTGTCCGGCTTTTTCGAACTACAGCCGGGTGATTTGATCTACACAGGCACGCCAGAGGGCGTGGGCGCAGTGGTGAAAGGAGATGTGATCACCGGCAATGTAGACGGTTTAACCCCCATCGCTGTGAAGATTGTCTGAGGTGGATGATGAAGCTGTACAGTTTCTTTAACAGCTCCGCGTCATATCGCGTACGCATTGCGCTGGCGCTGAAGGGGCTTGATTACCAGACGGTGGGCGTCAACATTCGCATCGGTCAGCAGAACGAGCTGGCCTACCGGCGGATGAACCCGGTAGGGCTTGTACCGACGCTGGTCACTGATGAGGGAGAATCACTCGGGCAGTCGCTGGCGATAACCGACTGGCTGGATGGTCACTTTCCGCAGTCGCCGCTGCTGCCAGCCGACTTCCCGACGCGCAGCCGGGTGCTGGAAATTGTTTATGCCATCGCTTGTGATATCCATCCCGTGAATAACATGCGGGTACTGCGCTACCTGAGCGAAGAGCTAAAGGTCAGTGAAGAGGATAAAAAACGCTGGTATGCGCACTGGATCCAGCAAGGGTTAAGCGCGGTTGAACAGATGCTGCGCCAGAGTCACTCGGGGACGTTCTGCGTGGGGAATGCGCCGACGCTGGCGGATTGCTGTCTGATCCCGCAGTGGGCGAACGCGTTACGTATGGGCTGTGATCTGAGCGGTTATCCGCGCTGTAAGGCGGTATATGATGCCTGTACCCAGCTTCCGGCGTTTATCGCCGCCGCACCCGAGAATCAACAAGACAAAATTCCAGCCTGATAAGGAGAACGACAATGGCTAAAGTGACACGCGCAATTATCGTGGGTGGCGGGATTGGCGGCGCGGCGACCGCGCTATCGCTGGCCCGTCAAGGCATTAAAGTGATGTTGCTGGAGAAAGCGCACGAGATTGGTGAGATTGGTGCGGGCATTCAGCTCGGGCCGAACGCGTTTTCTGCTCTGGACAGCCTTGGCGTGGGTGACGTCGCTCGTCAGCGCGCCGTTTTTACCGATCACATCACCATGATGGATGCGGTAAACGCGAAAGAGGTTGTACATATTGAAACCGGGCAGGCGTTCCGCGATCACTTTGGCGGTCCTTATGCGGTTATCCATCGGGTTGATATTCATGCTTCTGTCTGGGAAGCGGCACTGGTTCATCCCAACGTTGAGTATCGCACTTCAACTAACGTGGTTGATATTCGCCAGACAGAAGATGATGTGACGGTATTTGATGAGCACGGTAACAGCTGGACAGCGGATATTTTGGTGGGCTGTGACGGTGTGAAGTCGGTTGTGCGTCAGTCTCTGATTGGCGATGCGCCACGCGTGACCGGGCACGTGGTCTATCGCGCGGTGATTGATTGCGATGATATGCCGGAAGATTTGCGCATTAACGCGCCGGTGCTATGGGCCGGACCGCACTGCCACCTGGTGCACTATCCACTGCGCGGCGGCAAGCAGTATAACCTGGTGGTGACCTTCCACAGTCGTCAGCAGGAGGAGTGGGGGGTAAAGGATGGCAGTAAAGAGGAAGTGCTCTCCTATTTTGCCGGTATTCATGCGCGTCCGCGTCAGATGCTGGATAAGCCGACCTCATGGCGTCGTTGGTCCACCGCTGACCGCGAACCGGTAGAGAAATGGGGGACCGACCGCATTACGCTGGTGGGTGATGCTGCGCATCCGGTGGCACAATATATGGCGCAGGGCGCCTGTATGGCGCTTGAAGATGCTGTCACTCTCGGTAAGGCGTTACAGCAGTGTGACGGCGATGCGGCTGATGCCTTTGCCTTGTATGAGTCGGTGCGTATTCCGCGTACTGCGCGCATCGTCTGGTCGACGCGCGAAATGGGACGTGTGTACCACGCCGCAGGCGTCGAGCGCCAGGTGCGTAATCTGCTGTGGAAAGGCAAATCTCAGGCGGAATTTTATCGTGGTATGGAATGGCTGTACGGCTGGAAAGAAGATAACTGCCTGTTGCCGCGCTGAGCCTCTTTAATCTCCCGAACGGAGGCGCTACCATAGCGCCTCTTTTTTTGCGGGTGACGATATGCGTGTTTTACTGGCGCCGATGGAAGGCGTGCTCGACTCACTGGTGCGCGAGCTGCTGACTGAAGTGAATGATTACGATCTGTGCATCACCGAGTTTGTGCGCGTGGTAGATCAGCTCCTGCCGGCAAAAGTATTCCATCGGCTCTGCCCGGAACTGCATAACAATAGCCGGACGCCATCCGGCACGCGGGTGCGCATACAGTTGCTGGGGCAGTATCCGCAGTGGCTGGCGGAGAACGCGGCGCGCGCGGTAGAACTGGGCTCGTTTGGTGTCGATCTGAACTGTGGCTGCCCGTCGAAGCTGGTCAACGGCAGCGGCGGTGGCGCAACGTTATTAAAAGATCCTGAACTCATCTACCGGGGCGCAAAAGCCATGCGCGAGGCGGTTCCGGATCATCTCCCCGTGACGGTGAAAGTGCGTCTGGGTTGGGACAACAGCGACAGGCAGTTTGAAATTGCTGATGCCGTTCAGCAGGCGGGCGCCAGCGAGCTGGCGGTGCATGGCCGAACCAAGGAACAGGGCTATAAGGCCGAACATATCAACTGGCGGGCGATCGGTGAGATCCGCCAGCGGCTTACCATTCCGGTTATCGCGAATGGCGAAATCTGGGACTGGCAAAGCGCCCAGGACTGTATGGCTATCAGCGGATGCGATGCGGTGATGATTGGCCGTGGGGCATTAAATATTCCGAACCTGAGTCGTGTGGTGAAGTACAACGAGCCGCGTATGCCGTGGCCTGATGTCGTGATGCTGTTGCAAAAATATACTCGTCTTGAAAAGCAGGGTGATACCGGGCTGTATCACGTGGCGCGGATTAAACAATGGTTAGGGTATTTGCGTAAAGAATACTCAGAGGCAACCGCGCTGTTTCAGGAAATCCGCGCATTAAACAATTCACCGGATATCGCGCGCGCGATTCAGGCCATTGATATCGCTAAATTGCATTAACACATTAATCGGCCACCGGAGTGGCCTTTGTTTCAAAAAATCATCTTAAACACGCCAGTTACCACCAATAACCCAATCAGAAAAATAACTAAAATAATCCACAGTAAGATTTTCATCAGCGTTCCTTTTTTGGTGAGTTCAGGTTAAGTATAGGAAAGCCTCTGAAAATCTTCCTGTAATGACCTTACTCCGGTTTACTTGCGCTGAGCAGAAACACCATTGGCCGCTCTTTTTCTTCATCCAGCGCCGGGTTTTCAGCAATCTGTTCAGCGGACGGTCCCCATTCATCGACACAAACGATTTCGAATCCGGCGGCTATCAGCGCATTAATCCAGGTCGCCAGCTTACGGTGCTGTTTTTTGACACCCTCCGCGAACCAGTTACTGATGCGTGTGCCTTCCTGCTGATAATGATTGACCGGCCAGGACTGTTGCCCGGTTTTATCTTTTATCCAACCTTGATTAAGCGGTGCAGTATAAATGGGATGCTCGGCAGAGAATACCAACATGCCTCCCGGTGTTAACGACTGGTAAATCGTTACGAATAATCGCGCGATATCGCGCAAATAGTGCAGGGCAAGTGAGCTATAAACCAGGTCAAAGGAATTTGGCGACAGGCAAAGCGTCTCGAGATCTTCACGGCGATAAACGATGCCATTACCCTGCGTCATGCTGTGCGCCTGAGTTAACATCTTTTGTGAAATATCCAGTCCCACTACGCTGGCCGCCTGGTTATCGCGCGCGTAGCGGCAAAACCAGCCATATCCGCAACCCAAATCGAGGATATTTTTTCCCTGTAGAGCGGGGAGCATCGCTTGTATTGTCGGCCATTCTGGCGCACCGTCGAGCCCTTTTACTGAACGGTCCAGCGTGGCATATCCGGCAAAGAACTCGGGATCGTCATAGATATTCTGTGACATAATGTCTCCATCCATAAATTATTAAAATTAATTAATCTAAATTATTTGTTGGGTGTATATTTTTCCGATTATATATTTTTATTGCCAAAGGTGTATTGCCACGCGTAACTAAAAAAGGAAACGCGACAAGTCGTAATCTCAGCACATCTTTTCTTACCTGTGTCTCTCCATGAATCGTAATTCTGCTTTTGTCACGACGGCATTGTTGCCGCTTTTTATTTTGATGTCAGGTTGCGCGCCGATGCATGATGACCGCCAGTCTCTGTCACAGCAGACCCCCGCTGCGAATGTCGATACCACATTGCCTGCGGCGTTAAAAAATGGCTGGCCGGACAGCCAATGGTGGAAGGCATACCATGACCCCCAGCTTAATGCGCTGATTGACAGCACGTTACGCAACTCCCCTGATATGCAGGTCGCGGAACAGCGCATTCAACTGGCGGAGGCGCAGGCTAAGGCTGTGGAGGCGCAGGATGGCCCGGAGATCGATTTCTCAGCAGATGTAGAGCGTCAGAGAATGTCAGCCGAAGGGCTGATGGGTCCGTTTGCCATTACCGATCCGGCCGCCGGGACGACCGGGCCGTGGTACACCAACGGCACCTTGGGTTTAACTGCTGGCTGGAATCTGGATCTGTGGGGTAAAAATCGGGCCGAAGTGACGGCACGTATTGGGGCCGTTAAGGCGCGTGAAGCCGAGCGCGAGCAAACGCGACAGGTGCTGGCGAGTGGTGTGGCTCGTCTTTACTGGGAATGGCAAACGCAGGCCGGGCTGAAAACCGTGTTGACGCAAATCGAAACCGAGCAGCAGAACGTCATTAACGTTGATCGTCAACTGTATCAAAATGGTCTTACTTCTTCGGTGGAAGGCGTTGAAACCGATATCGATTCCAGCAAAACAGAGCAGCAGCTGAACGATGTCAGCGGTAAAATGAAGGTGATTGAAGCGCGGTTGAGCGCGCTGACCAACTCGCAGTCCACAGCCCTGAAACTCCATTCGACCCCGCTGCCCGCGGTGGAAAGCCAGCTCCCGTCCCAGCTAGGTTATTCGCTGCTGGCCCGCCGACCGGATTTGCAGGCGGCGCACTGGTACATTGAGTCATCGCTGAGCAGCATTGATGCGGCGAAAGCGGCGTTTTATCCCGATGTAAATCTGATGGCATTTTTACAACAGGATGCGTTACATCTGAGCGACTTGTTTCGCCATTCCGCGCAGCAAATGGGCGTAACGGCCGGGCTGACGCTACCTATCTTTGATAGCGGCAGGCTGAACGCGAATCTCGACATTACTCAAGCGCAAAGCAACCTGACGGTGGCGAATTACAACAAAGCCGTGGTGGATGCGGTGAATGACGTGGCGCGTGCAGCATCGCAGGTAGAAACCCTGGCGCAGAAGAATCAGCATCAGCAGCAGATTGAGCATGATGCACTGCGCGTAGTGGGTCTGGCGCAGGCGCGCTTCAATGCCGGAATTATTGCGGGCTCCCGGGTCAGTGAGGCAAAGATCCCGGCATTACGTGAACGGTGCAACGCTCTGCTTTTACAAGGACAATGGCTGGATGCCTCAATCCAGTTGAACCGTGCGCTGGGGGGCGGCTACCACGCTTCGTAACGCACCCGCCCGGTAGACATCGCGCTATCGGGCCGTACTTTTGCTGCTGCGTTTTTTTAACCACCACCGAACGCCTGGCACCAGCACAATCACCAGAGCCAGCCATATCCAGTGCTTAATATGCTGGTCGAGATTGTGTAGCCACGGCGCAATGACTTCTCCCCCCACGTAACCCAGAGTGGTAAATATCAGCGCCCACGCCAGCGCCCCCAGAATATTCAACGGCAGGAAAATTTTAGGCGGCAAATGGCTTGCGCCAATCAGCAACGGGCCGATCACGCGAAAACCATACATAAAACGGGTGCCAATTACGAACAGATAAGGACGGCGCTGGATCATTTTCTGCGCCCGGCGGATTTTGTCGCGATGTTTTGAGAAACGACGCAAAATTTTTCCACCGTAACGACGCCCAAGCAGATACAGCAATTGATCGCCAATCATCCCGCCCAGGGCCACAGAGATAACCACCAGAGGAAATTTAAGTAATCCCTGATGTGCCGCCACGCCGCCCAGCAGGGTAATGGTTTCACCTTCGGCCAAACTGCCAATGACCAATGCGGCGTAACCGTAATGTGCAATAAGACTGTTTATATCCATATGTCTGGATGACCTCCCGACGTTAAGCATACACCCTGTGAATCATCGTGGGGTTTAAAAGCGCTGAATTAGCGGTTCGTCATTTTTGTTGTTGTACAAAAATTAATCCAAAGCTGAATTATACTTGAACTGTTGAGGTCCGGAGCTGACAAGAAGGGGGCGGTATGAACCATGTCTGGGGGCTGTTTTCCCATCCCGATCGTGAAATGCATGTGATCAACAGCGAAAACGAAAGCGTTTCGCATCACTACACCCACCATGTACTGCTGATGGCGGCAATCCCGGTTGTTTGTGCGTTCATCGGTACCACACAAATCGGCTGGGATTTTGGCGATGGCAATATCCTGAAATTATCCCTGTTGACTGGATTTGCAATGGCGATTCTGTTTTACGGGGTGATGCTGGCGGGCGTTGCCGTCATGGGCCGGGTTATCTGGTGGATGGCGCGTAACTACCCGCAGCGTCCGTCGCTGGCGCATTGTATGGTCTTTGCCGGATATGTCGCGACGCCGCTTTTTTTAAGCGGGCTGGTCGCACTTTATCCGCTGGTCTGGCTGTGCGCATTAGTCGGGACTCTCGCGCTGTTTTACACCGGCTATTTACTTTATCTCGGCATTCCAACGTTCCTGAATATCACTCGTGAGGAAGGGTTGAGTTTTTCCAGTTCGACGCTGGCGATCGGTGTGCTGGTACTGGAAGTTCTGCTGGCTATTACGGTAATCCTGTGGGGTTACGGCTATCGGTTATTCTGACGGATAAACCTGTCTCCGCTGCGTTGTTGACGTAAAAGTCAGCAACGCAGCATTTCGAGACGATTCTCCTGTGGCAGCAAACCTGCCGGATCGCTATGATGCCTGAGCTAGCTTGAGATAATACTTAATCTCTGGCGGTGTGCGTTGTGACGTGCGTGAACCATTATCAGAAATCTCATCATGCTGAAATTCCGAGTTTCATTATTAAGCCTTGCCCTGGTGCTGGCCGTTCCTTTTGCACCCCAAGCCGTGGCGAAAACGGCAACTACCGCAGCGGCTTCTCAACCTGAGATAGCGTCCGGTAGCGCGATGATCGTTGATCTGAATACCAACAAAGTTATCTATTCGAACCACCCGGACCTTGTGCGTCCGATTGCGTCGATTACCAAATTAATGACGGCGATGGTGGTGCTTGATGCACGACTGCCGCTGAATGAAAAGCTGAAAGTCGATATTAGCCAGACGCCGGAGATGAAAGGCATTTACTCTCGCGTACGACTGAACAGCGAAATCAGCCGTAAAGACATGTTACTGCTGGCGCTGATGTCATCAGAAAACCGCGCGGCGGCGAGCCTGGCGCATCATTACCCGGGCGGATACAACGCGTTTATCAAAGCCATGAATGCCAAAGCGAAAGCGCTCGGCATGACTCAGACACGCTTTGTGGAACCCACTGGCTTGTCGATTCACAATGTCTCGACCGCCCGTGACTTAACCAAGCTGCTGATCGCCAGCAAACAGTATCCGCTGATCGGCCAGCTAAGTACCACGCGTGAAGATATGGCGACGTTTGCCAACCCTGCGTATACGCTGCCGTTTCGTAACACCAACCATCTGGTATACCGCGATAACTGGAATATTCAGTTAACGAAAACCGGGTTTACCAATGCGGCAGGTCACTGTCTGGTGATGCGCACAGTGATTAACAACAAGCCGGTGGCGCTGGTGGTGATGGATGCCTTTGGCAAATATACTCACTTTGCCGATGCCAGCCGTTTACGTACCTGGATTGAAACGGGCAAGGTGATGCCGGTTCCGGCGGCGGCGCTGAGCTATAAAAAGCAAAAAGCTGCGCAGATGGCGGCGGCAGGTTCGGCGAAGGGCGAGCAAACCGCACAGAACGATTAAATAAGATGTCTTATCCGGCCTACGCATAGCGAATATAGCAGTAGGCCGGGCAAGCGAAGCGCCCCGGCAACATGCCCGGTAGCGCTTATCTTTTTCAGGTTTACGATTCTTTCCAGAACTTCTGCTTACTCGTTTTCCCAATACCCGGATTCATACTGTTGGTGGGGTCATTCTCACGGTAAAAACGGGTCAAGGTTTCCGGCGCCTGATACAGATGCCCGACGTTATGCTCTGCCGGATACTGCGCCCCACGCTCGCGCAGGAGTTCCAGCATCTGCTCTTTGAGCGCATGCGCATCCACGCCTTTTTTCACGATGTAATCCTGATGGAAAACGTAACACATAAAGTGACCGTAATAGAGTTTGTGCACCAGTTGACTGTCGATCTCTGGAGGCAGATGCTCGTACCATTCGGTGTCGTTACGGCGCAGCGCGATATCCAGCGCCAGAATATCTTCCACCTCATCCGCATGCACGGCCTGATAACGAATAGCCGCGCCAGCCGCCGCAAAGCGATGCAAGAACGCCTTGCTGCCTTCTTCCGCCGTACAGGCAAAGAAGTCGCCTTCAGCGGTTTTGAAATACTCGCTTAGCCAGTTTTGGGCTTCAGCCACGCCGCCACCGGCCATTTTTAACAGCAGGTGATGCTCGTACTTATCGCGCCAGCTTTTCATGCGCGCCGGTAAGTGGCTGGGGAACAAATGACCAAATTTCTGCATTGCCCGGTCGGTGAAGTGAGGACGGAAAATTTTCACTTTTTCCAGCATCGCATCGGTGCGGCCTTTCAGGGTGAAGAAGAACGGCATTTTGTCGGTGCCGAGCTTGTCGATCATCAGAAACGTATCTTTGCCGTATTGCTCAGCGATGTCGTAAATATCGCGGTGCATATATTCACCGGCGACCGGCAGATGCTCGAATTTTGCCAGAATATGACGGCGGATCTCCGTCAGCACCTCTGGCTGGTTGGTGCCGATGTAAAAGACCTGCTGGTTTTTTTCGGCTTCGAAGGTGTCCAGACGCACGGCAAAGACCGCGAGCTTGCCTGCACAACCGGACGATTCAAACAAGCGATCCGGGTCGGCGTTATAGCGTGCGGGCGTGTCCGCGTCGATATCTCTGACACGGGTAACGTAGTCGTGATCGTGCGCGTGACGCCCGTCGTGGCGAACATCGTCATCTCTAATACGCTCGTCATCCAGTTTGCTCAGGATCTGCTCCGGGGTCTGGCCCAGCTCAATACCCAGATGGTTAACCAGCTGTAATTTTCCCTGTTCGTCAATACGCGCAAACAGCGACATCTCCGTGTATGCCGGGCCGCGCTGTACCAGCGAGCCGCCGGAGTTGTTGCAAATGCCACCGATAACCGAAGCGCCGATACAGGAAGATCCGATTACCGAATGCGGCTCACGGCCAAACGGTTTGAGCGCTTTTTCCAGCGAATAGAGCGTGGTTCCTGGATAGGCCAGCACCTGTTCACCTTTGCCGATGACGTGCAACTTATCAAGACGCAGGGTGCTGATAATGACAATCTCGCGGTCGTAATCATTACCGCTCGGCGTAGACCCTTCGGTCAGGCCGGTGTTAGCGGCCTGCATCAGGATAATTTTATCCGCGGCGACGCAGGCGCTCAAAACGCGCCACAGTTCTAAAAGCGACCCGGGGAACACGACGGCAAGCGCATCGCCCTGGCCGGAGCGGAATCCCTTGCGATAGCGGGCGGTTTTAGCAGGTTCTGTCAGCAGGTGTGAATGACCCACCAGACGGGTCAGTTCATTCAGGAAAGCTTTATTATCTGTTGTAATGGAAGACATTCTCCACTCCTTGTGGTGGGACTCAATATCAGGAACAAGCATAGCGCTTTGTATGACAATACGCTTTCACATTCATATTGTCTCTGGTTCGTCTTTTACTGATTCGCGCTGGTTTCGAAAATTAGGAGAATAACCTTAGCTTTCTTTATCGCTCCCGTTTAGTCTTACGGCAAACTGCGGTTTTTGTTATATTTTCGCTGCCTCGTCGGGAAAAAATAAAGAG
The DNA here is from genome assembly GCF_013797615.1 of Citrobacter sp. RHBSTW-00017. Taxonomy (NCBI): domain Bacteria; kingdom Pseudomonadati; phylum Pseudomonadota; class Gammaproteobacteria; order Enterobacterales; family Enterobacteriaceae; genus Citrobacter; species Citrobacter sp. RHBSTW-00017. The sequence goes on from NZ_CP056899.1 coordinate 1,903,294, forward strand.
AGAATCAACATGAAATGGCTATGTTCTGTAGGTGTCGCGGTGAGTCTGGCATTGCAACCAGCGTTGGCGGACACTCTGTTTGGTAACCATCCACTGACGCCAGAGGCGCGGGATGCCTTCGTTACCGATTTACTTAAGCAGATGACCGTGGATGAGAAAATTGGGCAACTGCGTTTGATAAGCGTCGGGCCTGATAACCCGAAAGAAGCCATCCGCGAGATGATCAAAGACGGGCAGGTTGGGGCAATTTTTAACACCGTCACGCGCCAGGATATCCGCAAAATGCAGGATCAGGTGATGGATCTCAGCCGCCTGAAAATCCCTCTCTTTTTTGCCTACGACGTATTGCACGGTCAGCGTACCGTATTCCCGATAAGCCTCGGTCTGGCATCCTCCTTTAATCTTGATGCGGTCAGAACCGTTGGTCGAGTGTCTGCGTATGAAGCCGCCGATGATGGTCTGAATATGACCTGGGCGCCGATGGTCGATGTCTCGCGCGATCCGCGCTGGGGCCGCGCCTCGGAAGGGTTTGGCGAAGATACGTATTTGACCGCCACGATGGGCAAAACCATGGTGGAAGCGATGCAGGGTAAAAGCCCGGCCGATCGCTATTCGGTGATGACCAGCGTCAAGCACTATGCCGCCTATGGCGCGGTTGAAGGCGGCAAGGAATACAACACCGTCGATATGAGCCCGCAGCGTTTGTTCAACGACTATATGCCACCGTACAAAGCCGGACTGGACGCCGGTAGCGGTGCGGTGATGGTGGGGCTTAATTCGCTGAACGGCACGCCGGCGACTTCGGATGCATGGCTGTTAAAAGACGTGCTGCGCGATGAGTGGGGCTTTAAGGGCATTACCGTTTCCGATCACGGCGCGATTAAGGAACTGATTAAGCACGGCACTGCCGCCGATCCTGAAGATGCGGTGCGTGTGGCGATCAAGTCCGGCATCAACATGAGCATGAGCGATGAGTATTACAGCAAATACCTGCCGGGGTTGATTAAGTCAGGTAAGGTGACGATGGCGGAGCTGGACGACGCTGCGCGTCATGTGCTGAACGTGAAATATGATATGGGCCTGTTTAACGATCCGTACAGCCATCTGGGGGCCAAAGAATCTGACCCGCAGGACACCAACGCGGAAAGCCGTTTGCACCGCAAAGAGGCGCGTGAAGTGGCGCGTGAAAGCCTGGTGCTGCTGAAAAACCGTCTGGAAACATTGCCGCTGAAAAAATCCGCCACCGTAGCGGTTGTCGGTCCGCTGGCCGACAGCAAGCGTGATGTGATGGGGAGTTGGTCTGCTGCCGGGGTTGCCGATCAGTCGGTAACGGTGCTGACGGGGATTAAAAATGCCATCGGCGAGCAGGGCAAAGTGGTATACGCCAAAGGGGCGAACATCACCAACGACAAAGGCATTGTCGACTTCCTCAACCAGTATGAAGAGGCGGTGAAGGTTGACCCGCGTTCGCCGCAGGCGATGATTGATGAAGCGGTTAACGCCGCGAAGCAGTCTGACGTAGTCGTCGCGGTAGTTGGTGAAGCGCAGGGTATGGCGCATGAAGCCTCCAGCCGCACCGATATCACCATTCCGCAGAGTCAGCGTGACCTGATTACCGCGCTGAAAGCCACGGGCAAACCGCTGGTTCTGGTACTGATGAACGGTCGTCCGCTGGCGCTGGTTAAGGAAGATCAACAGGCCGATGCGATCCTCGAAACCTGGTTTGCCGGGACGGAAGGCGGTAACGCCATCGCCGATGTGCTGTTTGGCGATTACAACCCGTCAGGCAAGTTGCCGATGTCTTTCCCGCGCTCTGTCGGACAGATCCCGGTCTATTACAGCCATCTTAATACCGGTCGCCCGTATAATGCCGATAAGCCGAATAAGTACACGTCGCGCTACTTTGACGAAGCGAACGGTCCGTTGTATCCCTTTGGCTATGGCCTGAGCTACACCACATTCACGGTTTCTGATGTGAAACTCTCTTCTCCGACGATGAAGCGTGACGGGACCGTGACGGCCAGCGTGCAGGTGACCAACACCGGCAAACGCGAAGGTGCGACGGTGATTCAGATGTATTTGCAGGATGTTACCGCTTCAATGAGTCGTCCGGTAAAACAGCTGAAAGGTTTTGAGAAGGTGAATCTTAAGCCGGGTGAAACCCAAACCGTTAGCTTCCCAATTGATGTTGAAGCGCTGAAATTCTGGAACCAGCGTATGCAATACGATGCCGAACCGGGCAAGTTCAACGTCTTTATCGGCGTGGATTCTGCCAGAGTGAAGCAGGGCGAATTTGAACTGCTGTAATTGATATCATGCCTGATAGCGTGACGCTTATCAGGCCTGCGAAATCGTACCATCCGGTAAACTCACTTTGGGTTTGCCGGATTTTTTTTATTGTATTATCGCCTTACCGCGAGTAACTCTCAGTGTTACTACCCAATTGCCAGGTTAAGGCTTGATTTTTCGACTATGCTTTTTCCTCAAGTCTCTGAAAAGGGCCGTAAAAGAATGAGGAGTGCAGCATGATAATTTCAAAAGTTTGGGTGGGTTCGCTGGCGTTATTAGCCGCGATCAGCTTGCCCTTACAGGCCGCGTCACCCGTCACGGTCGGTTCAAAAATAGATACCGAAGGGGCGCTGCTCGGCAACATTATTTTGCAGGTGCTCGAAAGTCACGGCGTGAAAACCGTTAATAAAGTACAGCTGGGTACCACTCCGGTGGTGCGTGGGGCAATCACCTCTGGTGAACTGGATATTTATCCGGAATATACCGGCAATGGCGCATTCTTTTTTAAAGATGAGAATGATCCTGCATGGAAAAATGCGCAGGCCGGTTATGACAAAGTGAAAAAGCTGGACGCAGAGCAAAATAAGCTGATCTGGCTAACGCCTGCGCCCGCCAACAACACCTGGACCATTGCGGTTCGCCAGGATGTCGCGCAAAAGAATAAGCTTGAGTCCCTTGCCGATTTAGGCCGTTACCTGAAAGACGGGGGGACGTTCAAACTTGCCGCCTCTGCGGAATTTATCGAACGGGCTGACGCGCTGCCTGCCTTTGAAAAAACCTATGGTTTCAAACTGAATCAGAATCAGCTGTTGTCGCTGGCGGGGGGGGATACCGCGGTGACGATTAAAGCAGCGGCGCAGCAGACCTCTGGGGTCAATGCAGCGATGGCCTACGGTACCGACGGTCCGGTTGCGGCGCTCGGTCTGCAAACATTAAGCGATCCGCAAGGGGTCCAGCCCATTTATGCGCCAGCGCCCGTTGTGCGTGAATCGGTGCTGAAGGACTACCCGCAAATGGCAGAATGGCTACAACCGGTATTTGCCAGCCTGGATGAAAAAACGCTGCAACGGCTGAATGCCAGTATCGCCGTGGAGGGGCTGGATGCGAAAAAAGTCGCAGCAGACTACCTGAAGCAAAAAGGATGGGTGAAGTAACGGAGTTTGCAGCAGGTGGGTGTTTTGTCGAATATTTCAGTAAATCGGGTGCTGTTGCTGCTGGTGTTTCTTACCATCGCGGCGGCAGCGCTTCCTTTCATCAGCTATGCTCCCAATCGCCTGGTTTCCGGTGAAGGGCGTCAACTCTGGGATATCCAACCCGACATGGCATGGGGATTAGCGGCGGCCTGTGTGCTGCTGTTTCTTCTGTGCTTTGTACCGGGAAAATCCGGCAATATATTGACGCTTATCGTTAGCCAACTGTTGGTGATTGCGGTGCTGGTCATCGCCGGCACAACGGCAACGTATTTGGCCCAGACGGGTAGTCCTCTGGCCAGAACCAGCCTGGGCAGTGGGTTCTGGTTAGGGCTGGGAGTGATGCTGCTGGCAGCCAGTGACGCCATTCGTCGCATCACCGAACGGGCGTCGTGGCGTTGGTTATTGCACGCACAAATATTCATTTTGCCGCTGGTGTTACTGCTCTCCGGTACGTTTAACGATCTTTCTCTGCTTAAAGAATATGCCAACCGCCAGGATGTCTTTAACGACGCGCTGGCGCAGCATCTGACGATTCTGTTCGCTACCGTGGTGCCCGCGCTGCTCATTGGCGTGCCGCTGGGCGTCTGGTGTACTTTTTCTGTCTCCCGTCAGGGGCCGGTATTCGCGGTACTGAACATCATCCAGACTATTCCCTCCGTCGCGCTGTTTGGCCTGTTAATTGCGCCGCTTGCCGGACTGGTGAAGCACTTTCCCTTGCTGGGTTCACTTGGCGTAGCGGGAACCGGTCTGACGCCTGCGCTTATTGCGTTGGTGCTGTATGCGCTCTTACCGCTGGTTCGCGGCGTAGTGGCTGGATTGAATCAGGTTCCACGCGATGTACTTGAAAGCGCCCGGGCGATGGGGATGAGCGCGCGTCAGCGGTTTATCTCGGTGCAGTTTCCACTGGCGCTGCCGGTCTTCTTGCGCAGTTTGCGAGTGGTGATGGTCCAGACGGTGGGAATGGCGGTGATAGCCGCGCTGATTGGTGCAGGGGGATTTGGCGCGCTGGTCTTTCAGGGATTGCTCAGTAGCGCCGTTGATTTAGTGCTGTTGGGCGTGATCCCGGTCGTTGTGCTGGCTGTGTTGATTGATGCGCTGTTTGATTTAGGGATCGCGCTGCTAAAGGTATCGAATAATGATTGAATTTCGCCATGTCAGTAAAACCTATGGCCAGCAAAAAGCCGTCGACGACCTGAACCTGCAGTTAGGAGAAGGCAGCTTTTCGGTATTAATTGGCACGTCAGGTTCGGGCAAGTCTACCACGCTAAAGATGATCAACCGGCTGGTTGAACATGACAGCGGGCAGATCCGTTTCGCCGGGGAGGAGATCCGCAGCCTGCCGGTGCTGGAGTTACGACGGCGCATGGGGTACGCGATTCAGTCTATTGGTTTGTTTCCCCACTGGACCGTCGCGCAGAATATTGCCACCGTACCGCAGCTGCAAAAGTGGTCACGTTCACGTATTGATGACCGAACAGATGAACTAATGGCGCTACTGGGCCTCGAGGCGAGTTTGCGTCACCGTTATCCGCATCAGCTCTCCGGTGGACAACAGCAGCGGGTTGGGGTTGCGCGTGCGTTGGCCGCAGATCCGCAGGTGCTACTGATGGATGAGCCTTTTGGCGCGCTGGACCCGGTCACCCGCGGCGCGCTGCAGCAGGAGATGACGCGTATCCACCGTTTATTGGGACGTACCATTGTGCTGGTGACGCATGATATCGACGAGGCGCTGAGACTGGCGGAGCATCTGATTTTGATGGATGCGGGAAAAGTTGTGAAGCAAGGCACGCCGCTGTCGATACTCACTGCGCCAGCGAATGATTTCGTGCAAACTTTTTTTGGCCGCAGTGAACTGGGCGTAAGGCTGTTGTCGCTGCGTACGGTAGGGGATTTTATCCGTCGCGGTGAACACTCAGACGGCGAGCCGCTGGTGGATGAGATGACGCTACGTGATGCATTGTCGGTGTTCGTGGCGCGTGGCTGCGATGTCTTGCCGGTCGTGACGCCGCAGGGGTTACCCTGCGGGACGCTTCATTTTCGCGATTTGCTTTCGGAGACGCCGACCCGTGAAACGTCTTGCTGATCCATTGCTATGGCTTGTTGCGCTGTTTCTGATCCTGTTGGTGGGGTTGCCCCACAGTCAGGTCCTGTTTAGCTCGCTATTTCCGGCGCTGCCGCGTCCCGTGTATCAGCAGGAAAGTTTTACGGCGCTGGCGTTGAGCCATTTTGCGTTGGTGGGGATTTCAAGCCTTATTGCCGTCATCATTGGCACCGGAGCGGGAATAGCGGTAACCCGGCCCTGGGGCGCGGAATTCAGGCCGATGGTGGAAACGATTGCCGCCGTGGGGCAGACATTTCCTCCGGTCGCCGTGCTGGCGATCGCCGTACCGGTGATGGGGTTTGGGCTTGAACCCGCGATTATCGCGCTGATTTTGTATGGCGTGTTACCAATCTTGCAGGCAACTCTGGCAGGACTCGGCGGAATTTCTCCCAGCGTGATGGATATCGCCAGCGGAATGGGCATGAGTCAGGGCCAGCGGCTGCGGAAAGTGGAGTTGCCGCTGGCGGCACCGGTTATTCTGGCGGGAATTCGCACGTCGGTGATTATTAATATCGGCACCGCTACGATAGCCTCAACCGTCGGGGCCAACACATTGGGCACGCCGATTATCATCGGGCTGAGCGGGTTCAATACCGCCTATGTGATTCAGGGGGCGCTGCTGGTCGCGCTGGCTGCGGTGATCGTTGACCGCGGGTTTGAGCGATTAGCGAGCCACCTTACCCGGCACGTAAAATGAATGTGTAGCCTGCCAGCATGACGCCGCCGATACCGCCGATGGCCATCAGCAGGAAGAGGGTGATGACACCGATTTTAGCTGCGCTCATTATGCACTCCTTATGTGAATCTAAGGATTGTACACGTTTGTTAACAGAATATTAAGAGCCGATCCTGGTTGGCTTTAAATACCGAGCGGATAAATATCGTGACCTAACGCGCGCCATTCGTTCAGTTGTTGCTGCTGAGCGGGCGTTTGGCTTTCACCGCACCAGACCAGTAAGGTTCGGCCTTCAAACAATTCCGGTCGCAATTGGTTTAGCGAGTGGGCGAGGACGTCAACGCGCCATCCCTGCTGGCTGGCAACCCAACCCTCCAGCCATAAGCGGGTGGTATCATGAATGTTCCAGCCGACAACCAGGGCATCTTTACCCTGTTTCTTGCGCGCCGAGGCCAGACAAATCGCGATGTAGTTGATGAGGACACCGTCGAGGATCCCCAGTAACGCCTGCAGGATCGGCTGCTGACATTGCAGGCGGCGGCGTAACGGAATGAACAAATGGGTGTTGAGCGTTTGTGCGGGATAATCCTGACCGCGCTCTTTGATCCACATCCTGAGGCTATGCAGATTATTACTTTGCAAATAGCTCAACAGCGTCTCTTGCTGTTCGCGCCAGCCGTTATGCACATCAATGTTCTCGTTACTGAGCAACATTTTTACCTTACTGACCTGAACGCCGTTATTTATCCAGCGTTTTATCTCACGGATCCGGTCGATATCCGCGTCGTTAAACAGGCGATGCCCGCCGTCTGTTCGCTGCGGTTTCAGTAATCCGTAACGCCTCTGCCACGCGCGTAAAGTGACAGGGTTGATATCACAAAGCAAAGCCACTTCACCTATTGTGTAAAGCGCCATCGTCGTCTCACTTATGCTCGCGAGGTCCCAGTTTTACTTTAGACGCTCTTTTGCGAACCAGGTAGTTTTGTCTGTTTTTTGATCAACAAATGGGTGAATTTGTAGTCATGCTCGCGCTTTCGAGTGATCGTTCTCACAAATTCCTTTTTTTTTGCAACACTTCAAAGAAAGTTACGCGCAGCCCATGTATGTTACGCGCTTTTAAGTGATGTGTGGTTGGCAGGTATGTACGAGTTTAATCTGGTGTTGCTGCTGCTTCAGCAGATGTGTGTGTTTCTCGTTATCGCGTGGCTCATGAGCAAAACGCGTTTGTTTATCCCGCTGATGCAGGTCACGATCCGGCTCCCGCACAAGCTGCTTTGCTACGTTACCTTTTCCATTTTCTGCATTTTGGGCACCTATTTCGGGCTGCACATTGATGATTCTATTGCTAATACCCGTGCTATCGGCGCGGTGATGGGTGGGCTGCTTGGCGGCCCGGTGGTCGGCGGTTTGGTCGGTCTAACCGGTGGCTTACATCGCTATTCAATGGGCGGAATGACTGCGCTCAGTTGCATGATTTCGACCATTGTCGAAGGTTTGCTCGGCGGGCTGGTGCACAGCGTGCTCACCCGTCGTGGCCGTACCGATAAAGTCTTTAGCCCACTGACCGCGGGTGCCATTACTTTTGTCGCCGAACTGGTGCAGATGCTGATCATCTTGTTAATCGCCCGGCCGTTTGACGATGCGTTTCGGCTGGTCAGTAATATCGCCGCGCCGATGATGGTGACGAATACCGTGGGTGCAGCCTTATTTATGCGTATTTTGCTCGATAAACGGGCGATGTTTGAAAAATATACCTCTGCTTTTTCCGCCACTGCGCTCAAAGTTGCCGCCTCAACGGAGGGTATTTTGCGCCAGGGGTTTAACGAGGTTAACAGCATGAAGGTCGCTCAGGTGCTGTATGAAGAGCTGGATATCGGTGCTGTGGCAATTACCGACCGCGAGAAGCTGCTGGCATTTACCGGCATTGGTGACGATCACCATCTACCCGGAAAACCTATTTCGTCGTCGTACACCCAACGGGCGATAGAAACCGGAGAGGTGGTGTATGCCGATGGGAATGAAGTCCCTTACCGCTGTTCTTTGCACCCGCAATGCAAATTAGGCTCGACGCTGGTGATCCCTTTGCGGGGGGAAAACCAGCGGGTGATGGGGACCATCAAACTGTATGAAGCCAAAAACCGCCTCTTTAGCTCGATCAACCGCACGCTGGGGGAAGGGATCGCTCAACTGCTTTCTGCGCAGATTCTGGCCGGGCAGTATGAGCGGCAAAAAGCGATGCTTACGCAGTCGGAAATCAAACTCCTGCATGCACAGGTGAACCCCCATTTTTTGTTTAATGCGCTCAACACCATCAAAGCCGTGATCCGACGTGATAGCGAGCAGGCCAGCCAACTGGTGCAGTATCTGTCGACGTTCTTTCGCAAAAACTTAAAACGTCCGTCGGAGATTGTGACGCTGGCTGATGAAATTGAGCACGTTAATGCCTATCTGCAAATTGAAAAGGCGCGATTTCAGTCGCGCCTGCAGGTGACTTTAACGGTGCCAGATGCGCTTTCGTATCAGCAATTACCTGCCTTTACCCTACAACCTATTGTGGAGAATGCCATTAAGCACGGTACCTCTCAGCTACTGGATACCGGCGAAGTGTCGATTACCGCCCGCCGCGAAGGGCAGTATCTGATGCTGGATATTGAAGATAACGCCGGGTTGTATCAGCCAACGTCTGAGGCCAGCGGATTGGGTATGAATCTGGTTGATAAACGACTGCGCGAGCGGTTTGGCGACGATTTTGGCATCAGCGTAGCGTGTGAACCTGACCGCTTTACCCGAATCACTTTACGACTTCCTCTGGAGGAACTGGCATGATCAAAGTGCTGATTGTCGATGACGAACCGTTAGCGCGGGAGAATCTGCGGATCCTGTTGCAGGCGCAAAGCGACATCGAGATCGTCGGCGAATGTTCGAATGCGGTGGAAGCCATCGGCGCGGTACATAAACTGCGTCCGGATGTCCTGTTCCTTGATATTCAGATGCCGCGTATCAGCGGTCTGGAAATGGTTGGCATGCTTGATCCTGAGCATCGTCCGTATATTGTTTTCCTTACTGCCTTTGATGAATATGCGGTGAAAGCTTTTGAAGAACACGCGTTTGATTATCTTCTCAAACCGATTGAAGAGGCGCGACTGGAAAAAACGCTGAGCCGTTTGCGTCAGGAGCGCACGAAGCAGGATGTATCGCTACTGCCGGAGAATCAGCAGGCGCTGAAGTTTATTCCGTGCAGCGGCCACAGCCGAATCTATCTGCTGCAAATGGATGACGTGGCGTTTATCAGCAGCCGCATGAGCGGCGTGTATGTGACCAGCAGCGATGGTAAAGAAGGTTTCACCGAACTGACGCTCAGAACGCTGGAAAGCCGTACACCTTTGCTGCGCTGCCATCGGCAATATCTGGTGAATATGGCGCAATTGCGGGAGATCCGTCTGGAAGAAAACGGTCAGGCCGAACTGATTTTACGCAACGGGCTGACAGTTCCGGTAAGTCGCCGTTATCTTAAAAGCCTAAAAGAGGCGATTGGACTGTAAAACTGATACACTGCGCGCCATTGCATCACCGACAGTTGAAGGCTCTATGCTAAGTAACGATATTCTTCGTAGCCTGCGCTACACCCTGAAAGCGAACAATAACGACATGGTGCGTATTCTTGCGCTTGCTGACATGGAATCCACCTCCGCAGGTTTTGATACCTGGATGACAAAAGAAGATGAAGCCGGGTTTATTCGCTGCCCGGATATCATTCTCTCCGGATTTTTAAACGGTCTGATTTATCATCTGCGTGGTAAAGACGAGTCTGCGCCGGAACTGGCGCTTGAGCGTCGTGTTAACAACAACACGGTGCTGAAAAAGCTGCGTATCGCCTTTTCGCTGAAAACCGATGATATTCTTGCCATTATGACCGAGCAGAAGTTTCGTGTGTCGATGCCTGAAATTACCGCCATGATGCGCGCGCCGGATCATAAGAACTATCGCGAATGCGGCGATCAGTTTCTGCGTTACTTCCTGCGGGGTTTGACGTCGCGAGTGCACAAAACGAAAGCGTAAAACGACGCTGGCGACCGCGATGAATATCGGGTCGCCAGGGTGTTATTTCACTTCTTTAAAACCCGCCGATTCCATTACCGTTTGCATTTGCTTCATGCTGATATTTTTATCGGCTTTCTCAGAAAGCTTCATCCCGGAAATTGCCTGCAACGCTTTTATATCGACTTTTTCCATATCAATAGTGACATTTTCCTGTGCGTAGGTATCTGTATAGGTGAGCTTTTCTTCTACGCCTGCAATATTTTGATATTTGGCGCTTAACGCATCGAATACTTTTGCGGCTTCCTCTTTATTGCTGGCGCCGACAGACGCATAGCTGATTTTACTTTCGGAGCTTTGTTTCAGAACTTTGTCACCTTTATAGGTGTAAGAGACGGTGATATCCGAACCGTTAAGATTGGCATTGAATGTTTTCGTTTCTTCTTTATCACCACAACCCGCCAGGGAAAAAACCACAACCGATGCCACGGCGAGAGAAACTAATTTTTGTAACGCTGTCATGTAAAACTCCATTTTATGAATATCGAATGCTAAATAATAACGCCAATGAATATGAGGGCCGGGCGGCCTTAATAGCAGAGCAGTATAGAATAAATCTAATAGCGATGGCTAAGCAGTCCGAAAATGGAGTGGGGGAGTGTGTTTAAGATTAAAGGTAAATCACTCAGCAAAAAAAGCGCTGCAGTTGCAGCGCTCGAGATGTCTGATTTATTTCACCTGTTGGCCAGGTTTTGCGCCTTCGTCCGGGCTTAACAGGAAGATATCTTTCCCGCCAGGACCTGCCGCCATGACCATCCCTTCAGAAATGCCGAAGCGCATCTTACGAGGTGCCAGGTTAGCAACCATAATGGTCTGACGTCCAACCAGGGTCTGCGGATCCGGATAGGCAGAACGAATACCAGAGAAGACGTTACGCTTCTCGCCACCGAGATCCAGCGTCAGACGCAGCAGTTTGTCAGAACCTTCCACAAACTCGGCGTTTTCAATCAATGCCACGCGCAGGTCAACTTTGGCGAAATCGTCAAAGGTAATGGTTTCCTGAATCGGGTCATCCGCCAGCGGGCCGGTTACCGGTGCGGCAGCGGCCTTCACTTCTTCTTTCGACGCTTCCACCAGCGCTTCAACTTGTTTCATGTCGATGCGATTGTAGAGCGCCTTAAAGGTGTTGACCTTGTGACCGAGCAGCGGTTGCTTAATGGCATCCCAGCTCAGCTCGCTGTTCAGGAAAGCTTCTACACGTTCAGCAAGCGTTGGCAGAACCGGTTTCAGGTAAGTCATCAGGACGCGGAACAGGTTGATACCCATGGAGCAGATCGCCTGCAGGTCGGCATCGCGGCCTTCCTGTTTAGCAACGACCCACGGAGCCTGTTCGTCAACGTAGCGGTTTGCCACATCGGCCAGCGCCATGATTTCACGGATAGCTTTACCAAATTCACGGCTTTCCCATGCTTCGCCAATCACCGCAGCAGCGTCAGTGAAGGTTTTATACAACGCCGGGTCGGCCAGTTCAGCCGCCAGTACGCCGTCAAAACGCTTGCTGATAAAGCCTGCGTTACGTGATGCCAGGTTGACTACTTTGTTGACGATATCGGCGTTTACACGCTGAACGAAGTCCTCCAGGTTCAGGTCGATGTCATCAATGCGTGAAGAAAGCTTCGCTGTGTAGTAGTAGCGCAGGCTGTCGGCGTCAAAGTGCTTCAGCCAGGTGCTGGCCTTAATGAAGGTACCGCGAGATTTGGACATCTTCGCACCGTTTACCGTCACATAACCGTGTACGAACAGGTTGGTCGGCTTACGGAAGTTGCTGCCTTCCAGCATCGCCGGCCAGAACAGGCTATGGAAGTAGACGATGTCTTTACCGATGAAGTGATACAACTCAGCGTCGGAATCTTTCTTCCAATACTCATCAAAACTGGTCGTGTCGCCGCGCTTATCGCACAGGTTTTTGAACGAACCCATATAGCCAATTGGTGCATCCAGCCAGACATAGAAGTACTTGCCTGGCGCATCCGGGATTTCAAAACCGAAGTATGGGGCATCGCGGGAAATATCCCACTGCTGCAGGCCGGATTCGAACCATTCCTGCATTTTGTTGGCGACCTGCTCCTGCAACGCGCCGCTGCGTGTCCAGGCCTGTAGCATCTCGCTGAATGACGGCAGGTCAAAGAAGAAGTGTTCGGAGTCGCGCATTACCGGCGTCGCGCCAGAAACGACGGATTTCGGCTCGATAAGTTCGGTCGGGCTGTAGGTTGCGCCGCAGACTTCACAGTTATCGCCGTACTGATCCGGAGATTTACATTTCGGGCAGGTGCCTTTAACGAAACGGTCCGGCAGGAACATGCCTTTTTCCGGATCGTAAAGCTGGGAGATAGTACGGTTCTTAATAAAACCGTTCTCCTTCAGGCGCGTATAAATCAGCTCAGACAGCTCACGGTTCTCTTCGCTGTGCGTAGAGTGGTAGTTGTCATAGCTGATGTCAAAACCCGCAAAATCAGTCTGATGCTCCTGACTCATTTCACCGATCATCTGCTCTGGCGTGATCCCAAGCTGCTGTGCTTTCAGCATGATTGGCGTACCGTGTGCGTCGTCCGCGCAGATGAAGTTAACCTGGTGGCCGCGCATTCGCTGGTAACGGACCCAGACATCAGCCTGGATGTGCTCCAGCATATGGCCGAGGTGGATAGAGCCGTTGGCGTACGGCAGCGCGCACGTTACCAGAATTTTCTTCGCGACTTGAGTCATAGTGGGCAATTACTTCTTTTGTAGTGAAAAGGGCTTTGATAGTACCAAAATGGTAATTACTGCGCCAAGCGATAAGGGCATTTATCCGTAAATGAATAATTGTTGCGGTTGGAGTAAACTACCTGGTGACTATTGTATTTTCAGAACAACAAAAAGGAGTCGGGATGAACGCACAATCCCAGGCCAAATCACCAGAGACCCTGCGCGCGATGGTTGCCGGGACGCTGGCGAATTTTCAGCATTCAACCCTGAAGCATAATCTGACGACGCTTAAAGCGTTGCACCACGTCGCCTGGATGGATGACACGTTGCACGTTGAGCTGGTCATGCCGTTTGTCTGGCAGAGCGCGTTTGAGGACTTAAAAGAGCAATGTAGCGCCGATCTGCTGCGTATTACTGGTGCGAAAGCGATCGACTGGAAACTGTCGCATAACATTGCGACGCTGAAACGCGTGAAAAACCAGCCGGGCATTAATGGTGTAAAAAACATCATCGCCGTCAGTTCGGGTAAAGGTGGTGTGGGTAAATCCTCAACTGCCGTGAACCTGGCGCTGGCGCTGGCTGCGGAAGGGGCGAAGGTAGGGATTCTGGACGCCGATATTTATGGCCCGTCAATCCCGACGATGCTCGGTGCGGAGAACCAGCGTCCAACCTCTCCAGACGGTACCCATATGGCGCCGATCATGTCTCACGGCCTGGCGACAAACTCTATTGGTTATCTGGTTACTGACGATAATGCGATGGTGTGGCGTGGCCCGATGGCCAGCAAAGCCCTGCTGCAGATGCTGCAAGAAACCTTATGGCCGGATCTTGATTACCTGGTACTGGATATGCCGCCGGGTACGGGTGATATCCAGTTGACGCTGGCGCAAAACATTCCGGTCACGGGGGCTGTTGTGGTGACCACTCCGCAGGACATCGCGCTGATCGATGCGAAAAAAGGCATCGTGATGTTCGAAAAAGTCGAAGTGCCAGTGCTGGGTATTGTTGAGAATATGAGTATGCATATTTGCAGCAACTGCGGTCATCACGAGCCAATCTTCGGCACCGGTGGCGCGCAGAAACTGGCTGAGCAGTATCACACCCAACTGCTGGGACAGATGCCGCTGCATATTTCTCTGCGTGAAGACCTGGATCGTGGTACGCCGACGGTCATCAGCCGTCCTGACAGCGAATTTACCGCCATTTACCGCGACCTTGCAGGACGTGTCGCTGCCCAGCTCTACTGGCAAGGGGAAGTGATCCCGGGTGAAATTGCCTTCCGCGCGGTGTAATTAATAGCGTTACAAATATTCACTGTATCAATAATGCATTGATGCAGTGAATATATTGGATGAAAAATCTCACTCAATTATTTATCCGGACTGTATAATTCATGTCTTTTTCTGAATAAACACCCTCAATGCATCATTTAAATTGATCAAATTGGTCGAATTAATCTACAATCTCAATTGGTCTTAGCGAGGCAGTTAATCCATAATCTACTGGAAAGACGGCTTGTGTGCTGTTTCCCAACCGATACAGGAATAATGAACGTAATGAAAAAAAATTTATTCTTGGGAGTTATTACTTTGGCTTATGGAATGAGCGCTTCTGCTTTCGCCACAGATACTGCCACCCTGAATATCAATGGTCGGGTAACTGAACCCACCTGTAGCGCTGATGTTGTAAATAACGAAGTGCAGCAACGCTGTGGCAATGCCATTTCCTTTTCAAACGTCAGAGCGGGTGTTTCAAATCCAACAAAAGGTGCGGTAACTGAAATTGTTACTATCACCGGTGACGCTACACGACAAATTGTGATGACGCGTTACGATTAAACGTCTTTTATCAGCCATACATTATTATTGTGAATAATACGTGGCTGATCATTTTTCTGAAGAATTCCATTCCGACAGTTAATCTCGTAAATTTATTAATTTAAAAGAATAAAAAAATCGACTGATTTGTTTCTATTATATTGCGCTTTGCAATTTGTTTTAAATCAATAAAACAACGCGTTTACATTGCGGTAACGTTTCTGGTGTGCGAATTTAATTTCACGGGTTAAGTCCTCTTAACCAATAGAAGTTAATTCATTAAGGAATATACGATGAAACGTTCAATTATTTCCGCTGCTGTTCTGTCCGCTGTAGTTATGAGCGCTGGGGCTTTTGCTGCTGATTCTGATCAGGGTGAACTGATTATTACTGGTAAGGTAGTAGGGACCACCTGTAAATTTACAGGGGATACCACTGCGACCATTGGTATGAACCAAATTGGTGCTGACAGATTAAATGCCTTAAGTGCTGGTGGTGTTTATGAAGGATACTCAAATAAAACCACCGTGCCATTGACGGTTGAATGTACAGGAAGTAAAGCACCAAAAATTACTTTCTCCAGTTCTCAATTTGACAGCAATAATAAATATATTACACGAAATACCGCAGCAAATAATGGTGCTGGCTTCACCGTTTACTATGGTGATGATTTTACTAAACAGGTTAACCCCGATACAGGTATTGAGTTAACTAAAACTGCGGACAATAAATATACTCTGAACTTTAGCGCACGCTACGCGAAAATTGGTTCTGCCGATGTCTCCGCTGGTGATGTGGCCTCTTCGCTGACGATGACTGTTGTTACTGATTAAGATGACTATCCTGTTTGTCGGCGGCTCCGGCCGCCGATTATTTCCGCAGTAAGGATAATTATAATGAAAAAAATACTCGTGTTTTTACTGGCCGGTACAGTAATGCCTGCGTGGGGCGGCATATACATTTACGGCACCCGTGTCATTTATCCGGCGCAGAAAAAAGAAATTACCGTGCAATTAATGAATGAAGGCAGTCGCAGCTCGCTGGTTCAATCCTGGATAGATGACGGAGATACCAGTCTGCCACCCGAAAAAATCCACGTGCCATTTGTAATGAGCCCTCCGGTGGCAAAGGTCAGCGGAGGCTCTGGTCAACAACTGAAAATTAAGCAATTGGCAAATACGCTACCGGAAGATCGTGAAAGTCTTTTTTTCCTGAATGTGTTAGATATTCCTCCTAATTCTGCGGAATCAGAAGGCAAGAACATGATTAAATTTGCTATGCAGAATCGCATCAAATTTATATATCGCCCGCAGGGTATCGCCGGTGTAGATGAAAAAAGCTTTTCTCGCTTAAGCGTCAGAGATATTAGCGGTGGCATTAATATCAAAAATAATTCTGCTAACTGGATTACTATTCCTGAACTAGTGGGTAATTCAAAAATAAACAGCGAGACAGTATTACTTGCTCCGTGGTCAGATAAAAAGGTCATCACCACTGCTGTCGTTAATCATTACAAGGTTACTCTTATTGATGATCACGGAAACTACTTAAGTAAAAAAATAAAGACGGAAAGATAGTCAAGGATTGATTATGTCAAAGATAAATTCTATTACACTGTCAATCCTGTCGGTGTTGGCCGCTTCATCCGTATGGGCTGAAGAAGACACGTTTGATACCCACTTTATGATCGGCGGTTTGAATGGTGAGAAAATCTCTCGCTATCAAATTGATGGCGATAAGCCAATGCCCGGTATATATGAAATGGATGTTTATCTTAATAATAAGTGGCGTGGTCGGTACGATATTGATATTAAATACGATCCCGAACTGACATGTCTGTCCTGGGCACAATTGCAGCAAATTGGTATTCGCACCGGGAATATTAAAACGGATAAACAAGAAGGCTGCGTGCCGCTGCGTGCAGCAGTGCAGGGCGGCAGTGTTAGTTATGACATTGGGGAGTTTATTCTAAATTTAAGCGTACCTCAGGCGTATGTGGTTGAATATGAACCAGGATATATGCCGCCTGAAACCTGGGACCGTGGGGTAAACGCTTTTTATACCTCTTATTACGCCAGCCAGTATTACAGTAATTATAAACACGGTGGTGATGATAAAAGCAGCTATGTGAACCTGAATAGCGGGTTGAACCTGCTGGGGTGGCAGTTGCATTCAAGTGACAACTATACGAAAGGTAACGAGGGCAACGGCAAATGGAAGAGCAACACGTTATATGTGGAACGTGGTGTGCCGTCGATTCTTGGTACATTGCGCGCTGGTGACATGTATACCGGGGCAGATATTTTTGATGCCGTACGTTTTCGTGGTGTGCGTATCTGGCGCGATATGCAAATGTTACCAAACTCAAAACAGAATTTTACCCCTGTAGTTCGTGGGATTGCTCAGAGCAACGCCCTGGTAACCATCGAACAAAATGGTTTTGTTATTTACCAGAAAGAAGTGCCACCAGGCCCATTTGCTATTGATGATCTACAACTCGCTGGTGGCGGTTCGGATTTAGATGTCAGTGTGAAAGAGGCTAACGGTTCGATATCTCATTATCTGGTGCCTTTTTCATCTGTGCCAAATATGCTGCAGTCTGGCGTATCGAAATATGATTTCGCTGCAGGGCGTAGCCATATTGAAGGGGCTGGCAATCAGTATGATTTCCTGCAAGGGAGTTATCAGTATGGTCTGAACAATCTGCTAACAGTCTATGGCGGTACAATGCTGTCGCAAAACTATTCTTCATTTGTGCTTGGGACTGGCTGGAATACCCCCATTGGCGCAGTATCGGTAGACGCCACGCGATCGCATAGCGAGCAGGATAATGGTGATGTTTTTGATGGTCAGAGCTATCAGGTTGCATGGAACAAATATGTCACGCAGACCGGTACGCAGTTTGCACTGGCAGCTTATCGTTATTCCTCGCGGGATTATCGTACCTTTAATGACTACGTGTGGGCGAATAATAAAAATAACTATAATCGCGATAAAAACGATGTTTATGACATTGCGGACTACTATCAAAACGACTTTGGCCGCAAGAACAGTTTTTCACTGAATATAAATCAAGCGTTACCCGAAAACTGGGGATCCCTGGCGGTCAGTGGCCTGTGGCGCGACTATTGGCAACGCAGTGGAAACGGCAAAGATTATCAGCTTAGCTACTCTAACGCCTGGCAGCGAGTTAGCTATACCGTTGCCGTGAGTCAAACGTACGATGAGGACAACCACGAGGATAAGCGTTTTAACCTGTATATCTCCATCCCGTTCTCGTGGGGGGACGGTATTTCCACTCCTCGACGCGATCTGTTCGTCTCTAATTCCACGACGTTTGATAATGACGGCTTTCAGTCGAATAACACCAGCTTAAGCGGGGTGACGGGTCATCGCGATCAATTCAGCTATGGTGCCAACCTCAGTCAGCAACGACAGGGGAACGAGACAACGGCGGGCGTTAGCATGGTCTGGCGCGCGCCAGTGGCGACTGTAGGCAGTAGTTACAGCCAATCGAATAAGTATCAACAGGCCAGCGGCAATATTCAGGGGGGGATCGTGGTGTGGTCTGAGGGCGTGGCTCTGACTCCCCGGCTTTCAGATACATTCGCCATTGTTAAAGCGCCTGGGTTACAGGGTGCGGCTGTGCAAGGGCATCGTTACCTAACAACCAACAGTAAAGGTTACGCGGTTTACGACAGTCTGACGCCGTACCGTGAAAATATGCTGATGCTGGATCTTTCCGACACTAATAGCGATGTGGCATTACTGGGCAATCGAAAAGGTACAGTACCTTATCGCGGTGCGGTCGTGATGACGGAGTTTGAAACCGATCGGCGCAAACCCTGGTACTTCCTTGCCGAGCGTCCGGACGGCTCTCCGTTATCTTTCGGTTATGAAGTGGAAGATGATATCGGTAATAATGTTGGCCTGGTGGGGCAGGGTAGTCGGTTATTTATTCGCACCAACGACATTCCCGCGTCGGTACATGTTGCAGTTAATAAACAGCAGGGACAGTTCTGTACAATTACCTTCGATAGGGTGATTGATGAGAATAAAGTCTATATTTGCCGATAAGGATGCAAGATATGAAAGGATACGTATTTTTGATATTTTTGCTGCTGTCATCCTTTGGCGCTGATGCCGGGTGTACATTTCAGACGAAAAATGGCGGGTTAGCGACAATTAATCTGGATATGACATCTGGAACGGCAATAAATCAAATTAATCTCAGTTCCAGTGGCAACATAGTGTGTACAGCCAACAGTGATAGCTTATATTATACAACACCGCTTAAGGATTACATTGTTGCAATTCAGGGGGGCAGCGGCAAGAAGGTTTTAATTAATATCAATCTGACCAGCAATGATTTTCCAGTAAGTGTTGGTAAGAAAACGGTTAGTGCCGGCGAAGTGCTGGATACCAAAAGTTTCACCATCTCAGCAAGATATGTAAATTCAGGGACTATTAAGCAGACAGTATCCGGTGATGCGTTTAGTCTGAGCGACCCGGCAGTAAGTATTACCTCTGATAATTCTTGTACTTCAAACTGGCTAGCTTATCTTTATTGCTGGGTTACCGGACGTTTATCGAGTAATTCAGCTTTTACACAGAATTTAAGCTTTACAGTAACGCATCAACCCACCACGTGTCAGTTTTCATTACCCCGATACGAAATTAAAATGCCAGATACCACATTGAATGAGATGCTCACGGTTAATAATACCAAATCGGGTTCCACAAATCTGGTATTGAATTGCGAAAGTATATATAACGTTACTACCAATCCCGTCACTTTTAAAGTGGTGCGCGGTGACTGGGATGAAAGCGGGAAAATACTAAAAAACACGATAGCGAATGGCGCCAAAGGGGTGGGGTTCCAGATATATAATGGCACCGCGACTTCTCCTCTAAAACAGGGGGATAATCTGATGAACAGAATGACCAAACTGGAAGCAATCAGTAATCAGTACACTTTCCCTATCACTGCGAAATATGTTCGCGTGACAGGGGAATCATTACTGCCTGGTGAAATACAAAGTAAAGTGATATTTGCAGTATCTTATGACTAATTGATTTGCGGGTATTTCACGTACTTTCTTGCTGAAAGTACGTGTTTTTTCTATTAACGATGATAAAAAATCTCGCCGTCGTAGGCTTTAATGATCTTACCGTCAGCATCGTTGATCAGCACGTACGCACCACCCATGTAGGTCCAGTGGGTACTGGCGGTAGGTGCTGGCAGGTTGCGTTGGTTCCATTGCTTAATCGCATATTCGTCAGTACGGTACAGCGGTGGGACCGTGTCACCAGGTTTAAAATGGGTAAAATCGGCGATGAAACCGCTCAACTCATACTTATCAATTCCGGTGGGAGCAGCTGTTGCGGCCGGCGCGGCCCAGACGACGCTGCTTGCAAGCAGGAGTGCACCCAGCAACATTTTATTCTTCATACCCATCCTCTTTACCTGTTCGGGTCATCAACATCAGTCGTGTATCATTCCTGGCTTATAGGGCATCTGACAAGAACTTTTTTGTGATCACGCCAGTCATTTCGTAAAAAGTGTAAATGAATGTACAGATTAGCTGCAACCTTACCCCGTAATTTCGTGGAGGGCCATGGTGCTGCGCTAATTTACATCATCAAGCGTAGGCAGTATTCTGTTACCGAAACTTGTGTTTCAACGACTCGGGGTGCCCCATCGCTGATGGGCTGAGAAATACCCGTACCACCTGATCTGGATAATGCCAGCGTAGGGAAGTCTGACACTGCTCGTGTCCCTTCTTCGCGCGGGCAGGAGCTGAACCATGCAGCCTGACCTGCACAGCCGCGCACTCGCGGCTCACACCTTACACCAATTTAGAACGCTTTCCCCTCTCACACACTGCATGACCAACGAGGTCGTGCAAAGCTTTACGGCCAATACGCTGCTGGCGCTGGGCGCATCACCTGCAATGGTAATCGAGCCTGAGGAAGCCAGTCAGTTCGCGGCTATTGCCAGTGCATTACTGGTTAACGTCGGCACCTTAACTCGGGAACGGGCTACGGCGATGCGCGCCGCAGTTGAGCGGGCACAACTTGCTAAAACCCCGTGGACGCTCGATCCCGTTGCCGTGGGGGCGCTGGAGTTTCGTCGTCGCTTCTGTCTGGATTTGTTGGCGCTACAGCCTGCAGCTATCCGCGGCAACGCTTCGGAAATACTGGCTCTGGCGGGTATGAACGGCGGGGGACGCGGCGTGGATACGACCGATACGGCAGCCGCTGCGCTTCCCGCAGCGCAGGCACTGGCTCGTCAGGTTGGGACCATTGTCGTGGTTACCGGCGAAATTGACTATGTCACCGATGGTCAGCGTACCGTCTGCGTGAACGGGGGTGACCCGTTGATGACGCGCGTGGTGGGCACCGGATGCGCGCTGTCGGCGGTCGTTGCGGCCAGTTGCGCCCTGCACGGTGACCGGCTTGCTAACGTCGCCTCCGCCTGTAGCTGGATGAAACAGGCCGGACAAATAGCCACTCAGCAATCAACCGGACCGGGCAGTTTTGTCCCGGCATTTATCGACGCCCTCTATAACCTCAACGCGCAGGAGCAACTATGAAACGGATTAACGCATTAACCATTGCCGGAACCGATCCTAGCGGTGGCGCAGGTATTCAGGCCGATTTAAAAACGTTCTCGGCGCTTGGCGCTTACGGCTGCTCGGTTATCACGGCGTTGGTGGCGCAAAATACGCGCGGGGTGCAGTCGGTGTATCGCATTGAACCTGACTTTGTCGCCGCACAACTGGATTCGGTGTTCAGTGATGTGCGTATCGACACCACGAAAATCGGTATGCTGGCGGAAACGGATATTGTTGAAGCGGTCGCCGAACGCTTGCGTCGCCATCGGGTGCAAAATGTCGTGCTGGATACCGTGATGCTGGCGAAAAGCGGCGATCCGTTGCTGTCTCCTTCGGCGGTTGAAACGCTGCGTACCCATTTGCTGCCGCAGGTTTCGATTATCACCCCAAATTTACCCGAAGCTGCGGCGCTGCTTGGGGGTACCCATGCGCAGACTGAGCAGGAGATGTTAGAGCAGGGAAGGGCGCTACGGGCGCTGGGTTGTGAGGCGGTGTTGATGAAAGGCGGTCATCTGGAGGATGCGCAAAGCCCCGACTGGCTCTTTACCCGTGATGGCGAACAGCGTTTTACCGCGCCAAGGGTGATGACCAAAAATACCCACGGTACTGGCTGTACGCTATCGGCGGCGCTGGCGGCGCTGCGTCCGCGCCATGACAACTGGGCACAGACAGTGCAGGAAGCTAAGTTGTGGCTTTCAGCGGCATTGGCGCAGGCCGACACCCTGGAAGTCGGTGAGGGAATTGGTCCGGTGCATCATTTCCACGCATGGTGGTAATGAGTATACTGGCTGCAGAAACGGCTGCAGGAAAAAGATAAATGGAACAAGCGCATACCCAGCTTATCGCGCAACTGAATGAACGTATTTCCGCGGCAGATAACACGCCGCTGTATATGAAATTTGCGCAAACGGTGAAAAACGCTGTGCGTAGCGGGATTCTGGAGCATGGAAACATCCTGCCCGGCGAGCGCGATCTCAGCCAATTGACTGGCGTTTCGCGAATTACGGTTCGTAAGGCGATGCAAGCCCTGGAAGAAGAAGGCGTCGTGACGCGCGCCCGCGGTTACGGGACGCAGATCAACAACATCTTCGAGTATTCGCTAAAAGAAGCGCGTGGTTTTTCACAGCAGGTGGTGTTGCGCGGTAAAAAACCAGATACGCTGTGGGTTAACAAGCGGATTGTGCCTTGCCCGGAAGAGGTAGCGCAGCAGCTGGCTGTTGCTATGGGGAGTGACGTCTTCTTGCTCAAGCGCATTCGCTACGTAGATGAAGATGCGGTTTCTATTGAAGAGTCATGGGTTCCTGCCCATCTAATTCATGACGTGGATGCCATTGGCGTTTCACTGTATGACTATTTTCGCAGCCAGCATATTTTCCCGCAGCGCACTCGCTCACGTGTCAGTGCCCGCATGCCTGACGCAGAGTTCCAGGCGCACATTCAAATGGACAGCAAAGTGCCGGTGCTGGTGATCAAGCAGGTAGCGCTTGACCAGCAGCAACGGCCCATTGAATACAGCATCAGCTATTGTCGAAGCGATCTATACGTGTTTGTGTGCGAGGAGTAACGCCTCGCGCGTAGGGGCGCAATCGCCCCCGCGATGCCCTACCACCCAGGACGCCACGGCGTTTCCAAGCAGTACCGCGTCAGCCAGCGACCAGCCAGACGCCAGTCCCGCCAGCATGCCGCCAGCGTGGCTGTCACCAGCGCCAATGGTATCAACGACCGCTGTCGCAAATGCCGGTACGCAACCGGAAGTTTGGGTGCTGAAATACCACGCACCGTCTTTATCGTGGCGTACCACCACCGGTGTGGCAAAACGTTGCACCCATTGTGCGCCAAAACCTTCTATATCCTGGCTTAATGCAAACCGCTCGGCGGCAATTTCCGCCTCCTGCCGATTGAGCGATACCAGTGGACGGCAGGCCATAATTCTTGCCAGTAAGGGCTCGGGAATGTCGCCGATGCGTGGGCCAAAATCGATAAATGGCGTCACTTCCTCCAGCCCTTCCAGCCAATGCACCAGCAACTCACCACACGGAGAGGCTAACTGATAGCCCGAGAGATAAACCAGGCTGTGACGTGGGATCTCCAGCTGTGCCAGCCAGTCAGCGTTCCACTGATTTTCGACGCCACTAAAGGACATAAAGGTACGTTCGCCATCCGGCTCGACCAGAGCGAGACACCAGCCGTTATCGCCTGCGGCGTTATCGATCAGGCTGTGCAGTCCCTCTTTTGCCATCCGGTTGCGGATAATATCGGCCCACACCCCCTGACCCAGCGGTAAAGCATTACTGGCGTCGATACCTAACCGCTTGAGTGCTACGGCGATATTGAGCGCGCAGCCGCCAACGTTCACCCCTTGCTGTTTGAGTTCAATGTCACATCCGCGCCAGGGAAGGGCATACGCATCGGCAATGACATCAATCACCGCCGCACCCACCACCGTAACGGGTCGCTGTGTGCGTAACTGCGGGAGAAGTTGTTGCAGACGCGTGGTGCTCATAGTGCCTCCCGCTGCTCGCGCAGTCGCATCAATCCACTGGCGTAGCGGATAAAGTCCAGCTGATTTACCGCATCGAGCTCATGTTTCAATGCCGGATTAATCGCACTTACGCCGTGGAGCGCGCCACAAATGGCGGTTGCCATCGCCCCGATGGTGTCGGTATCGCCCCCGAGGTTCGCGCACAGAATGGCGCAGCGGTTAGGATCGGTCTGCGCCAGCTCAACCATAGCGATGGCGCAAGGCACGGATTCAATGGTACTGGTTCCGGCCCCTACAACCTGATACAACTGCTCGCAGGCAGATTCAATGCCGTCAGCGTTACGGACAATTTTCAGCGCCAGTTCAAGGCGTGCACAGAGCGATGCGCTAAAGGTAGTGATCCTTTTTTGCTGCGCATGCCGGGCAATGGCTGGCAGCGCGTCGACAATCTCTGACCATTTTCCGCCATCGATAGCGCGTGATACCGCCCACGCGACCACCACTGCGCCAGCAATAGCCAAATCCGATTTATGTGTCGGGCTGGAGGCTAATGCCACATCATCGATAAAGGCATCGAGATCGCGCGCGGGGAGCAGGCATCCCAGCGGTGAAACGCGCATTGCCGCTCCGTTGGTAACGCCGTTATTTTCCAGTTCGGCGACAGGTTTGCCGTCGCGAATGGCTTTTAGCGCAATTTTTGAGGTCGGGCCGAGCACGTTTTTATTAAAAGCATCAAAACGTTCGGCCCAGGCCAGAATATTGCGGCCAATAACGTCGGGTACAATCTCTCCGTCGCACTCAAGCAGGGCATCAGCCAGACACAGCGCCATGGAGGTGTCATCAGTGAACTCCGCCTGGTTAAAATAGCAGGCGGCATTATTCTCCGCAGGGCCGGGCAAAAAACGGTCGATCCAACCGAAATGGGCTTTAACCCGGGTTCTTGGCCACAGTTCCGACGGCATACCCATCGCATCCCCTAACGCCTGCCCATAAAGAGCACCGAGAATACGTTCTGCTTTCATTTTACTTCCCCTTGTTTCAACGCTACATCGCGATCGTCCACCTTAATGGCGGTGATTTCTTTATCTGACTCGCGAAAGAAAATCATAAACATTACGGCAATGACGGCGATCATGACCGCGCCAAATCCCCACATGCCAGCCCAGTTAAAGGTAAGACCATTCACCGGTTCCTGATAAGCAAACATTTTTTCCATCATTACGCCGCCCAGACGATAACCGAGCAGGCTACCGAATCCCTGACAGCAGAGGGTGATAAGCCCTTGCGCCGCGGTGCGCATATGTACGGGCGCTTTTTTATCGACATAAATGTAGGCTGTGACGTAGTAGAAGTCGTAACTGACGCCGTGCAGCAGAATGCCGAGAAACAGCAGAGCGTAAGTGAAATATTCTTCCGCGCCGCCGTAAACGAAAAATCCGTAGCGGATAGCCGCAGTAATAAGACCAAGCAGCAATACCTTTTTAATGCCAAAGCGTTTGGTGAAAAACGGTAGCGCCAGCATAAAGAAGATTTCAGAGAACTGGCCCAGCGTCATCCAGCCGGTGGCGTTTTTCATCCCGACTTCTGTCAGATAACCGTTGGCGAAGATGTAATAGAACGCCAGCGGCATCGCGAACAGAAAGGAGCAAAAGAAAAAGACGAGGAAGTTCTTATCCCGCAGCAGGATCAGCGCATCCAGACCCAGCATGACCTTGAAATCCATTTTGCCGGTACTTTTCGGCGGCGTATCCGGTAAAAAGAACGCAAAGACGCCCAACAGAGCCGAGCTTCCGGCAGTGATAAGCAGAGGAATATTGGTAGGGGAGATGTCACTATAGCCAAGCATTTGCGGTAAGAAACCGCAGGCCAAACCAGAGGCGATCCAGCCAATGGTCCCCATCACACGGATGCGCGGGAAATCACGCTCAACATCACTGACGTTGGCAAAAGCGATACTGTTGGTCAGCGCAATCGTCGGCATATAGGTCAACGAATAGGCCAGTAACAGCGGGAAAAATCCGCTGAAGGTGGTTTGCTGGGCGGCGAAGTACATCAAAATAGCGCCGACGAACATCAGCACCGCCAGCACTTTTTGCGCGGAGAAAAAACGGTCAGTGACAGAACCGACCAGGATGGGCGACAGGATCGCAGCAATCGCGGTACAGGCGTAGGACCAGCCGATCTCCCCGGCGCTAAAGCCACTTTTACTCAGCCACAGCCACAGCGGTACAAACCAGGCGCCCCAGATAAACCACTCTACAAACATCATGAACGACAGCTTAACTGTAGTTTTCATCTTTAAATCCTTCATGACAGGTAAGGTACGCACTGATAGTACCATTCGATAATACCTTTAAAATACCTTTGAGGTCTAAATTTGACCGCCTTAACATTATTTCTTCCTGAATCGAGCCAGCAGAAGTTGCTGAAAAGTGCGCTAAAGATGGAAAAAAAACGCAGTCGGTACCAGGCTTATTGCTGCCCGCAACAAAGCGGGTCAGGACAATCCACATTCCGGTTTCAAATCGGAACTTACGGGAGCATAGCTATGACTGATATTGCGCAGTTGCTTGGCAAAGATGCCGACAACCTTTTACAGCATCGTTGTATGACCATTCCTTCTGACCAACTTTACCTGCCTGGACATGATTACGTCGATCGCGTGATGGTGGATAACAACCGTCCGCCAGCGGTGCTGCGTAATATGCAAACGCTGTATAACACGGGCCGACTGGCCGGGACAGGTTATCTGTCGATTCTACCGGTGGATCAGGGCGTGGAACACTCCGCGGGGGCATCGTTCGCGGCTAACCCGCTGTACTTTGATCCGAAGAATATTGTGGAACTGGCTATCGAAGCAGGGTGTAACTGCGTGGCATCGACCTATGGCGTGCTGGCTTCCGTCTCCCGTCGCTACGCGCACCGCATTCCGTTTCTTGTAAAAATTAACCACAACGAAACGCTGAGCTACCCCAATACGTTTGACCAGACGCTGTATGCCAGCGTAGAACAGGCATTCAATATGGGCGCGGTTGCGGTAGGGGCAACCATCTATTTCGGTTCAGAGGAGTCCCGTCGCCAGATTGAAGAGATTTCTGCGGCGTTCGAGCGTGCTCATGAACTGGGCATGGTCACCGTGCTGTGGGCGTATCTGCGTAACTCCGCGTTTAAAAAAGATGGCGTGGATTACCATGTTTCCGCCGATCTCACCGGGCAGGCTAACCATCTGGCAGCCACTATCGGGGCGGATATCGTTAAGCAGAAAATGGCGGAAAATAACGGCGGGTATAAAGCAGTCAACTTTGGCTACACCGACGATCGCGTTTACAGCAAGCTGACCAGCGACAACCCAATCGATCTGGTGCGTTATCAGCTGGCGAACTGCTATATGGGGCGCGCCGGATTAATTAACTCTGGCGGTGCGGCTGGCGGCGAAACCGATCTGAGCGATGCGGTACGTACGGCGGTGATTAACAAACGTGCTGGCGGCATGGGGCTGATTCTTGGACGAAAAGCATTCAAGAAAACCATGGCTGACGGCGTTAAGCTGATTAACGCCGTGCAGGATGTTTATCTGGACAGCAAAGTCACCATTGCCTGATTCCAGTTGGGGGGGCGTCGTGTTAACGCAGTAGCGGACAACCCGGCGGCAGTCTGCAACGTAGCGCTGCGGGCAGGATTTCAATATGAAATTCTTGTCCGCTAAGCGGTTCGCCATCGAGATTAAACGTAATTTCGTGCGGGGCGCGGATATCAAACCACGATGATGCGCCTTCGATGATGTTAGGGTTGTCTTCGGATTGCGTTAACGCCGAAAGCAGCCCTGGCAGCAGCTCTTCGCCGGTAAAAATACGCAGTTGCAGCAGACCATCGTTGATCAGCGCCGTCGGGCAAAGCTGTTGCCCACCACCGGCCTGACGACCATTACCGATACCAATGACCAGCGCCTTACCCTGCCAGTGAAAATCTTCCCCACGAATGTCGCAGATGTCGGGTTTGAGCGTATCCATGCGCATTAATCCGTGAATAAAGTACGATACGCCACCTAATGCGGCCTTGAGTTTTTCTGGCGTCTCGCTGGTGATGCGTGTGCCGAAGCCGCCGGTCGCCATATTGATAAAACAGGTTTTATCATTGACCTGAACCATATCGATATCAGTCGCATTTCCGGCGATAGCCAGTTTTAACGCCTTATCAAGGGCGTCGGGTATGCCTACGCTGGTTGCAAAATCATTCGCCGTTCCCAACGGTAAAATACCTAGCGCCGGGATATTGCCGCCCTGCGACTGGATCAGCGCCGTCGAGACTTCGTTAATTGTGCCGTCGCCGCCGCCGGCAATCACCGTTGCAACACCTAACTGGCGAGCTTCATCAACGTAGCGTTGGGCGTCGCCTTTTTCCCAGGTAACGCGAACATGGATTTCCACGCCTTCATCGCGTAGCTCTGCAATGACATCACGCAGGGGGAGATTATCAGCACTTTTTCCGTTGAGGATCAGTAAACTGGCAGGGAACGCTATCATCCGTTTGCCTCACTTTTTTTCGTTTTAACAAGTGTACGCCAGGAATGGGTTTATGGCGTAAGAACTGACTGAAAGCGAAGGCGAAGAGATAAAAAAAGCCGCAGAATGCGGCTTTTCAGATTGGGCGGACGTTACTGTGGGAACCACTGATCGCTGATTTTTTGGTACGTGCCGTCAGCTTTGATTGCGGCCAGCGCGCTATTCAGTTTTTCCAGCAGGGCTTTGTTATCTGGGCGAACCGCAATGCCAAGACCAGTACCGAAGTATTGTGGGTCGGTCACTTTGTCAGTGGCTACACCTAACTGCGGGTTGGTTTTCAGCCACTCGTTAACCACGGCGGTATCGCCAAATACGCCATCAATACGACCATTTTTCAGGTCGATAATCGCATTCTGATAGCTGTCGTAGGCCACGGTTTTCACTTCAGGGTGTTTGTCCTGCAGGTATTTCTGGTGCGTGGTGCCGTTTTCCATGCCAATGCGTTTCCCTTTCAGGTCGGCAAAGGTTTTATAGGTGTCTTTTTTCGCAATCACCAGCGCGGAGTTTGCATAGTAAGGCTGAGTAAATGCCACCTGCTTGCTACGCTCAGGCGTGATGTCCATTCCGGAAATCACCGCATCATATTTTTTGAATTTCAGCGCGGGAATCA
Organism: Citrobacter sp. RHBSTW-00017; assembly: GCF_013797615.1. Classification (NCBI taxonomy): domain Bacteria; kingdom Pseudomonadati; phylum Pseudomonadota; class Gammaproteobacteria; order Enterobacterales; family Enterobacteriaceae; genus Citrobacter; species Citrobacter sp. RHBSTW-00017. The sequence continues at coordinate 1,932,424 of NZ_CP056899.1, forward strand.
AGCTATCAAAAGCATGATTGGTGAAAGTACAGTCAGCCTGCATTTGTTTGCACAGTGCCGTTGCCAGGTCGATGTCAAAACCGACAATTTTATTGCTTGCATCCAGTGACTCAAATGGCGGATAAGTTGCTGATACACCGAAACTAATTTTATCAGCAGCTGAGGCGCCAGCGGCGAAAGTAGCAAGTAATGCGGCCAGTACTAACTTTTTCATGGTGGAACTCCCGTCTGTCAATCTTATGATTATTTACCGTGTCTGCGGCGTGAATTAACAATGCCATTTAATGAATTTATATGCAATAAAAATGATTAACTATTTTTTCTGGTATAAAAAAAGACGGACAATTTAGGTTGTTGTCCGTCTTTTTTATTTTGGCTTTATGCATATTCACCGGAGAGTGTACAACGGAAGATGAATCGTAGCCTGATAAGCGTAGCGCCATCAGACATAAAAACCGATTTAATTCCGGTGTTCAAACGCCAGCGCTTTACGTTCGATCAAGCGCATCATCAGCGTCAGCAAACCGTTGACGATCAGGTAAATCACACCCGCCGCGCCGAAAACCATGACGTCATAAGTGCGACCGTACAGCAGCTGACTATAGCCCATGACTTCCATCAGCGTGATGGTGTATGCCAGTGAGGTACTTTTAAACACCAGCACCACTTCGTTGGAATACGAGGAGAGGGCGCGTTTAAAGGCGTACGGCAACAGAATCGCCAGCGTATCCTTCTTACTCATCCCCAACGCTCCACAGGACTGCCACTGGCCTTCCGGGATTGCGCGGATAGCACCGTAGAACAGTTGAGTGGTATAAGCCGCACTGTTTAACGATAGCGCAATTAAGGCGCACAGCCACGGTTCAGAGAGCAGGTGCCACAGTACCGGATACTCCTGTAGCGTCGGGAACTGCCCTGGCCCGTAGTAGATCAGGAAGATTTGCACCAGCAGCGGAGTACCGGTAAACAACGTGATATAGGCGCGAACCAACCAGACCACAATCGGCGTTTTTAGCGTCAGTATGACGGTGAAAACCAGCGCCAGCACCAGAGCAACCACGATGGAGGCTACCGTCAGCGTCAGGCTGGTATGCAACCCTTTTAACAATTCAGGTAAATACTCAAGCATCAGCCTGGCCTCCGCTCAAATCGTGTCGCGCGCAGGTCAATGCGTTTAAGAATGTACTGACTCACCAGCGTAATCACCAGGTAAATAGCCGCCGCCACAATGTACCAGGTAAACGGCTCCTGGGTACGGGTGGCAATGCTCTTGGTTTGCAGCATCAGATCGTTCACGCTGATAAGGCTGACCAGCGCGGTATCTTTCAGCAACACCAGCCACTGGTTACCCAGTCCCGGCAGAGCGTGGCGCCACATCTGCGGCATCACCAGGCGGAAGAAGATCGCGGCTTTAGACAAACCCAACGCCTGACCTGATTCCCATTGTCCGAGTGGTACGGCCTTCAGCGCGCCACGCAGCGTTTGCGACGCGTAAGCCGCATACAGCAATGACAGCGCAATCACACCGCACAGGAACGGGCTGACGTCGAAGTTTTCGATCTGCATCTGAACCGGGATTTGTACAACCCCGAGATTGATCGTAAAGCCATCGGCCAGCGTCAGCAGCAGTTGTGAAGAGCCGAAATAGATGAACAGAACCACCAGAATTTCCGGCAGACCACGCAGGATGGTGACCAGAGCTGAGCCCGTCCATGCTACCGGACGCCATTTTACTGACTCCCAGACGGCAAAAAACATGGCGAGCGCGAGGCCAATAATCAGCGCACAAACGGCAAGGCCGACGGTCATCCCGGCGGCGCTTGCTAAAGGAAAAAATTCATTCATCAAGTATTACTTCTGGAACCATTTGTTGTAGATGGTCTCGTAAGTCCCATCTTTCTTCACTTTTTCCAGCGCAGCGTTAAATTTCTGCTGCAGCTCGGTATTGCCCTGGCGCACAGCGATGCCCAGACCCGTACCGAAGTAATCTTTATCCGTCACTTTGTCGCCAACAGCGGCCAGCTTTGGATTGTCTTTCAGCCATTCGGTCACCACTGCGGTATCACCAAATACGCCGTCAATACGACCATTTTGCAGATCGAGTTTGGCATTCTGGTAGCTGTCATACGGTACGGTGGTCACTTCCGGATGTTTATCCATGATGAATTTCTGGTGCGTAGTACCGTTTTGTACACCGACTTTTTTGCCTTTCAACTGGTCAATGCTGGTGTATTTACCCTGTTGACCAACAAACAGGGCAGAGTTGTCGTAATACGGGGTGGTGAACAGAACCTGTTTTTCACGCTCTGGCGTGATGTCCATACCGGCCATCACCGCGTCAAAACGACGGAATTTCAGGCTCGGGATCAGGCTGTCGAAGGCCTGATTGGTGAAGGTACAGGTCGCGTCAATCTCTTTACACAGCGCATTCGCCAGATCAACGTCAAACCCTACGATTTTGTTATTCGCATCAATAGATTCAAACGGAGGATAAGACGCTTCGGTGGCGAAACGAATGGTTTGGGCTGCGGTAGCGGAAAGGCTAAAACCTGCGATTAGCGCGGCAATCAGAACTTTTTTCATTGTATTGTCCCGAATCTTAGTGAGAGAGATAGTTTTTAAACGCTTCGGTTTGCGGGTTGGCAAAGCAGCTCGCATCCCCAAACTCGACGATATGACCGTTTTCCATATACACCACACGGCTGGCCGTTTTACGTGCAACTTCCACTTCGTGGGTGACGATCACCTGAGTAATGTTGGTTTCCGCCAGTTCACGAATGATGCTGACGATTTGGGCAGTAATTTCCGGATCAAGCGCTGCAGTAGGTTCATCAAACAGCAGCACCTGCGGCTCCATCATCAACGCGCGGGCAATGGCCACACGCTGTTGCTGGCCGCCGGAGAGATGCAGTGGGTAGCGATCGCTGTACGGCTTCAGGCGCAGACGTTCCAGCAATTTTTCGGCGCGTGCCAGCGCTTGATCTTTTGTCAGACCCAGTACGCGGCAGGGCGCTTCAATCAGATTCTGCACAACCGTGAGATGCGGCCAAAGGTTGTATTGCTGGAAGACCATGCCCACGTTCTGACGCAGCTCCCGAATGGCTTTGTCTGACGGGGTCTTCGTGAAGTCGAAACGGTTACCCGCAATAGAGAGCGTGCCCGAGCGCGGCATCTCAAGCAGGTTGAGTACGCGCAGCAGCGAGCTTTTCCCGGCTCCACTTGGGCCAAGTAACACCAGTGTTTCACCCTGAGGGCAATCCAGCGTGATATCGAACAGCGCCTGATGTGCGCCGTAGAAGCAGTTAATGCCGTTTAATTGAATACTCATTGACACTCGATACTGGCAGTCTGATAGCTATTGAAGCCGCAGATACTACCTTTGACAGAATAGTTATGCAATATTTATGCGTTAAAAGTTAAATGCAAACCGCATTCTTATCTAAACATAGCACAAAATAGCGGGGCCACCAGTGGGCAAGAATAATTGTCGGCATTCTATGCAGAATGCCAGACAATTTATGGGGGTTATGATTCAGGCGGGTGAATGGGGCGGTTAGCGGTTTTCGACAGACTGGCGCAGCGTCCCGGCTGGCGCGTGTACGCTGCCGCCCAGATAGCGGACATCGTCAATTACCCAGCACTGGCCTTCGCGGATCATCAGCACTTCATCACGCCAGCTTTGGTCACCCTGTTTAAGTTCTACGCGCAGCGGAATGTTGCGTGCATCACTATTCGGAATGGTCGATGCGCTGGCGACGCTGGCACTGTCCGGTAACGTGGCGCGACTAGAGAACGGATCGCTGTTAAACAGATCGCGATGCGCGTTATCACGGCTGGCATCGTTCAGCAGTTTCGCCAGGTTGTCGCTGAGGTACGGACGAAGGGGAGTAATGTCATTGTTTCGGTGCTGAATACGGTAATCATAGAATTGTTGAGCCACGCTGTCTGGCCCGCCTTCTACGCAAGAGCCGCTACGCGTGCCGTTATCTTTGTAGGCCGGCGTTACGGTAGTACAGGCGCTGAGAAGTAGTGCACATGGAACCAGCAGAGAGAGTTTCGAGTAGCGCATAATGATTTCCTTATTAGCTTTCTACTATTAGTGTTCTACGTTGATTTACATGTCATACTTCAAGTTGCTTGTGCGTTGGCTACGTGCGTTCACCCCAGTCACATAGTTATCTATGCTCCTGGAGATTCACTCTCTTGCCGCCTTCCAGCAACTCGAATTATTTTGTGTAAAGAATATATCCTTTCAATGATAGTGGATCGGTTCGATAATGCTTTTGAGATCGTGCTCTTAGCGCAAAAAGGAGATTTATCATGCAGTTTTCGACTACCCCTACGCTGGAAGGGCAAAGCATCGTGGAATACTGCGGTGTTGTGACTGGCGAAGCCATTTTAGGCGCGAATATCTTCCGCGATTTCTTCGCCGGCATTCGCGATATCGTCGGCGGTCGCTCCGGCGCGTATGAAAAAGAACTGCGTAAAGCGCGTGAGATTGCTTTTCAGGAGCTTGGTGAACAGGCAAAAGCGCTCGGTGCTGATGCGGTAGTCGGTATCGATATCGATTACGAAACCGTAGGCAAAGACGGTAGCATGTTGATGGTGAGCGTCAGCGGCACCGCGGTGAAAACTCGCCGATGAAGCGTCTGCTGTCTCTGCTGGCATTAACGCTGCTGCTGGTAGGATGTGCTGGCGAAAAAGGGATTGTCGACAAAGACGGGTATCAGTTAGATACCCGTCGTCAGGCGCAGGCTGCTTACCCGCGCATTAAAGTGCTGGTTATCCATTACACGGCCGATGATTTCGACTCTTCTCTGGCTACGCTGACCGATAAAAACGTCAGCTCGCACTATCTGATCCCGGCAGTGCCGCCGCTCTACCACGGCAAACCGCGTATCTGGCAACTGGTGCCGGAAAAAGATCTGGCCTGGCATGCGGGGATTAGCTTTTGGCGCGGCGCTACGCGAATTAACGATACCTCGATCGGCATTGAGCTGGAAAACCGCGGCTGGCAAAAATCGGCGGGCAGCAAGTATTTTGCGCCGTTTGAACCCGCGCAAATTCAGGCGCTAATCCCTTTGGCGAAAGATATTATTGCCCGTTATGACATAAAACCGCAGAACGTGGTGGCCCATGCGGATGTCGCACCGCAGCGCAAGGACGATCCAGGTCCGCTGTTTCCATGGGAAGAACTGGCTGCGCAAGGAATTGGCGCGTGGCCGGATGCTCAGCGGGTGGCGTTTTATCTTGCCGGGCGAGCGCCCGATACACCGGTAGAAACCTCATCATTGCTCGATCTGCTGTCGCGCTATGGTTATGAGGTAAAACCTGAAATGACGCCGCCTGAACAGCGGCGGGTGATTATGGCCTTCCAGATGCACTTCCGCCCGACGTTGTGGAACGGCGTGGCGGATGCAGAAACTCAGGCGATTGCCGAAGCGTTACTGGAGAAATACGGGCAGGGTTAACGCGGCAGCTTGCCGTGGTCACGCAGCCAGGCCGCGGTACGCTCAATCCCTTCATCCAGCGTCACAACGGGCTGATAACCTAATTCTTCCTGAGCGCGGGTGGTATCCAGCGTAAAGTCAAAATTCAGCTTCGAGACGCCGTAATGCGTAAGCTTTGGCTCTTTCGCCGATTTATTGCCTAACCGCTCCATGCTGCGGGCAATCATGTCCAGCATCGGGTAGGGTACGGAGCGGATACGGCAATCAATATTCAGCTCGTCGATGAGTTTCTGCACAATACTGCGCAGGGTGCGATGCTCGCCGTTGGTAATGTTGTACGCGCGACCCGACGGCAGATTATCGCAGGCTTGCTGACTTGCCAGCCACATCGCGTGCACCGCATTCTCGTAGTAGGTCATATCCACCAGCGCACTTCCGCCGTGCGGCAACAGAATGCTGCCGTAGTGGTACATCATATGGGCCAGGCGTGGGATAAAGACTTTATCGTGTGGTCCGAACAAGCTTTGCGGACGCAATACCGTAAAACGGGTCTGCGGGTTGGCCTGTGTCAGCAACGCAATCACATCTTCGCCAGCCGCTTTACTGCGGGCGAATTCATTGGCGAAGCGTTGGGGGCGGAAGTCCTCTTTGATATCGCGATGGTGGTGATAATCAAAATAGAGCGACGGTGATGAGATATGAATGAAGTTACGAACGCCCCAGGCCACGGCCCACTCGCCCAGACGGCGGGTTGCGCGAACGTTGGCCAGATCGAAGGCTTCCTGAGTTCCCCATGGTGAGGTAAAACTGGAGCAGTGCCACAGCGTATCGATACCGGCGAGCATCACTTTTGCCTGCGAAGAGACCAGCTCGGTCAAATCGGCATGCACAAACTCTGCGCCCATTTTCTCCAGCAGCTTGCCCATCGCTTCGTTGCGACCGGTAGCTCTGACGCTGACGCCTTTGCTGCATAAAAACTCAACCGCGTTTCGGCCTAAGCCGCTGGTGGCTCCGGTAACCAGTACCTTCATATCAATCCACTGTGTTTAAAAAACGTCGTGCGCATTCTTCCGTGAATTTCGTCTGTATGCAATGGGAAACATGAAAGAATACAGGCTCTTTTTATCATGAGTCTGTGATTTGTTCTGCAAGTTTAGCAATACGCTTCGCCATCCCTCTGAAAATGAACAGATGCGCCGGGATCATCAGCAGCCAATAGAAGAGGCCTGGCATGCCGTGCGGATGCCACCAGGCGCGGACATCAATGCGTCGCTGGTCGCCTTTATCTTCCAGCGTGAAGCTCAGACGACCCAATCCTGGTGCTTTCATCCCAAACAGCAGCGTCAGCTGTTTTTCTGGCTCAACGATGATCACTTTCCAGCTATCAACGGTATCGCCAACCTGCAACAGAGAGTGTTGCGGTCTGCCTTTCGCCAGCTTATGGCCGACCAGCAGGTCCAACGCCGCGCGCGTTTTCCATAAAATATTACCGAAGAAATAGCCTTCTTTGCCGCCGAGGCGATTCACCACCTGCCACAGTGCCTGCCGACTGGCGGAGGTTTCAACGCTAAAGCCAGCTTGTTTAGCGAAATAGCCATATTCGGGGCGCCAGCGGGCAAATGCCTGCGCGTCGTAACCCCAGTCGCTGGAATTAACCAGCTTCTCTTCTTCTTTCAACGTGCTGCGCACCGCGTCATCAAAGGCAATCAGCTTTTGCGGGATCAGCGTGCGTAATTCGGTGTCATCGGCCAGCAGGTCGTGTTTTAACCCCTGTATCAGCGCTTTGGCCGTGGTCGGCGGCACTGACGTTATGACGTTCAAAAACCAGACCGAAATCCAGCGGGTAGGAAAGGGGACAGGGATGAGCAGGCGATGTTTACCGCTGACCGCCATAAAATGCTCGAACTGCTCCTGATAGCTCAATACCTGCGGCCCGGCGGCTTCGAGTACGCGGTGTTGGCGTGTAGGATGGTCCAACAACGCCACCAGGTAGTACATTAAATTCTCCAGTGCGATAGGCGTGGTACGCGAGCGCACCCAGCGCGGAGGGGTGAGTACCGGCAGGTTGTAGACCATGTCGCGCATCACTTCAAAGGCGGCAGAACCTGCCCCTACGATAATACCCGCGCGCAATTCGGTCATCGGCACGCCTGATTCGCGCAGGGTGTCCGCGGTTATCTGTCGCGCACGCAGATGATCGGATTGTTCATGGCGGGGAGCCTGTAATGAGCTCAGGAAAATAAGCTGTTTGACTGGCGTATCACGTAGCGCATCGCGCACGTTCATTGCTACCTGGCGCTCATGGGCGATAAAATCACCGCCTTCTCCCATGCCATGGACCAGGTAATAGACCGTATCAACGCCGGTCAGCAGCGGTGTTAGGTTATCTGGCCAATTCAAATCGACCTTATGGCAACTGACGTTGGCCAACTGCTGCTTTTCCAGCCGCTCGATGCGGCGTGCCGCAGCCAGCACCTGATGCCCTTGCTGACTGAGCGCCTGTACCAGATGCTGACCAATGTAGCCACTGGCGCCAAGAACCAAAATCCGTTGCGGCACGCCCATCTCCTTAGCGGGTTAAAAAAGCGCGCCAGTGGGCGACGACTTCAGCAAGCTGTTCACGCGATACGTCCAGATGCATCACCAGACGCACAATCGGCGAGGCGTTAATCAGCACGCCTTGCGCTTTCATGTACTCGCCCAGTGCCGCAGCGTGTTCTTCGCCAACGCGGACAAACAGCATGTTGGTGTCGTGGCGCATGACGTCCGCTCCTGCTTCGCGCAGTTGTTCCGCCATCCAGGCGGCGTTGTCATGGTCTTCTTGTAAACGCGACACGTTATTTTTCAGCGCATACAGTCCGGCCGCCGCCAGAATACCGGCCTGACGCATTCCGCCACCGGTCATTTTACGCCAGCGAATGGCGCGCTTGATGTACTCGTGGCTGCCGACCAGCAGTGAGCCTACCGGCGTTCCTAAACCTTTGGAGAGACAAATGGTGAACGAATCGCAGTATTGCGTGACATCTTTTAACTCACAGCCATAGGCGACGATGGCGTTAAAAATACGCGCGCCGTCGACATGCAGCGCAAGATTGCGCTCACGGGTGAATTCCCAGGCCTCTTTCAGATACTCGCGTGGTAGCACTTTGCCGTTGTGGGTGTTTTCCAGGCTGAGCAGACGCGTGCGGGCAAAATGGATATCGTCCGCTTTGATTTTTGCCGCCACTTTGTCCAGCGGCAAAGAGCCATCCGGCATGGCGTCGATAGGTTGCGGTTGAATGCTGCCGAGTACCGCTGCGCCACCCGCTTCGTAGAGATAGTTATGCGCGCCCTGACCGGCGATATACTCTTCCCCGCGCTGACAATGGCTGAGGAGAGCCACCAGGTTCGCCTGAGTGCCTGTGGGTAAGAAAATTGCGGCTTCTTTGCCAGCAAGCTCGGCTGCGTATTGCTGGAGGGCATTAACGGTAGGGTCATCACCGTAGACGTCGTCCCCGACCGGGGCGGCCATCATCTCTTCGAGCATGGCGCGACTTGGTCGGGTGACGGTATCACTGCGTAAATCAATCACGGGCATTCCTTTTTAAGTGAGGTAATGCCCTCTGTTTTACCTGAGCCAGTTAGTTTTCGCCAGTTCGATCACTTCATCACCGCGCCCGCTGATGATTGCGCGCAGCATATACAGGCTAAAACCTTTAGCTTGTTCGAGTTTGATCTGCGGCGGGATCGCCAGTTCTTCTTTCGCGACGACCACATCGACCAGCACCGGACCGTCAATCGACATCGCCCTTTGCAGCGCTTCATCAACCTCTGAGGATTTCTCCACGCGAATGCCCGTGATGCCGCAAGCCTCGGCAATCCGTGCGAAATTTGTATCGTGCAGTTCGGTACCGTCGGTCAGATAACCGCCAGCTTTCATCTCCATCGCCACAAACCCCAAGACGCTGTTGTTGAAGACAATAATCTTCACCGGCAGCTTCATTTGCACAACCGACAGAAAGTCGCCCATCAGCATGCTAAAACCGCCGTCACCGCACATTGCGACAACCTGACGTCCCGGTTCGGTCGCTTGCGCGCCGAGCGCCTGGGGCATGGCATTGGCCATCGACCCGTGGTTAAACGAACCGATCAGACGGCGTTTACCGTTCATTTTCAGATAACGTGCCGCCCACACCGTTGGCGTGCCAACGTCGCAGGTGAAGATGGCGTCGTCAGCGGCAAAATGGCTGATCTGCTGCGCCAGATACTGCGGATGAATGGCTTTATCGCTGGGTTTGGCTAAATCATCCAGCCCTTTACGCGCCTCACGATAGTGTTCCAGCGCTTTATCCAGGAACTGCCGATCGGTTTTTTCCTCCACCAGCTGCAGCAGGGTGCGGAGTGTGGATTTAATATCGCCTACCAGCGCCATATCAACTTTACTGTGCGCGCCAATGCTTGCCGGATTGATATCGATCTGAATAATCTTGGCGTCGGTGGGGTAGAACGGGCGATAGGGGAACTGGGTACCGAGCAGGATCAGCGTGTCGGCATTCATCATGGTATGGAAGCCGGATGAAAAGCCGATCAGCCCGGTCATGCCCACGTCGTAAGGGTTGTCGTACTCCACATGCTCTTTACCACGCAGGGCGTGCACAATCGGCGCTTTTATTTTAGCAGCAAACTCAACCAGTTCTTTATGCGCACCGGCGCAGCCGCTGCCGCACATCAGGGCGATATTGCTGGAGTAGCGTAGCAGTTGCGCTAGTTTTCTGAGCTCTTCTTCTTCCGGAGTGACCACCGGGAGCGGCGCATGATACCAGTGAGTGCTGGCGCTTTCTGGTGCTGGCTTCAGCGCAACGTCGCCGGGTAATACCACCACGGAGACGCCGCGGTTGAGCACCGCTTTACGCATGGCAATTGCCAGCACCTGTGGGATCTGTTCAGGGCTGGAAACCAGCTCGCAATAGTGGCTACATTCGCGAAACAACTCTTGCGGGTGGGTCTCCTGAAAATAACCGCTGCCTATCTCACTGGATGGAATGTGTGCAGCAATTGCCAGCACCGGGACGTGGTTGCGGTGGCAATCAAACAGGCCGTTAATCAGGTGCAGGTTGCCTGGTCCACACGAGCCTGCGCAGACGGCCAGTTCTCCCGTCAACTGCGCTTCAGCGCCCGCGGCGAAGGCCGCAACCTCTTCGTGACGTGTTGGCATCCAGTCAATCGTTCCCATACGATTCAGACTGTCACTAAGGCCATTTAGCGAGTCACCCGTCACACCCCAAATGCGTTTAACGCCAGCTTGTTCGAGTGTTTTAGCAATAAAAGCGGCAACCGTTTGTTTCATGGTTTTCCTTCTCCTTTAATGTGATACCGGTTACAAGTTTAGATGAAGATAATAGTTATGCTTATCATTACCTCTTATTTCCGGCAGGTTTCATTAAGCCTGTATTAAGCGTAGTTTGTTATTGGACATGGTGAAACAAGGAATAAATTCAAATGGTTATAAAACTATTAAATACAGTTAACCGGGTACTGACTCATGAAGATTTTGGCAAGTTTTTGTTACGTATTGCCGTGGGGGGATTAATGCTGTTTCATGGGCTGCATAAACTGTTCGCGGGTATTGATGGCATCAGTGGCATGCTGATAGCGAAAGGTTTCCCTGGCTTTATTGCGTATGGCGTTCTGCTGGGAGAGGTTGTGGCACCGTGCCTGATTATTCTTGGGATCCTGACGCGTCCGGCGGCGTTGGGGCTGGCGTTTACGATGGTGGTGGCATGGCTGATGGTCGGGATGGGTGAAACCTGGTCACTGGATAAAACCGGCGCATGGGCAATTGAAAGTCTGGTGTATTTCTTTATCGGCGCTCTGGCCGTGGCATTTTTGGGGGCGGGGCGTTTCTCCGTTGCCGGAAACTCGGCCTGGCGATAGTTTGCCATCCGAGAATCAATACAGAGGCGGGAATGCGTTAACCTATCTCCGCCTCGCCATTAAATCTGGCCGCTAATCCATGTCGTCACTGCTCCACAGTTTGTGCCGACGTCTCAGTGCACGTTGCGTCAATGCCTTTGCCATCGCGGCGCCTATTTCAGCGCTAACCACCAGCCCCTGAATAAAGGGACGGTCGTGCATCAACCACGGCAGTCCGCCAAAGGCGATGCGGTTGCGGGCGTTTTCCGGCGCTTGCAGCGTGTAATCTTCGCCGATATCCGGGATCTCATCGCCACAGGCCAGCAGTTGATCGCGTAGCGTTGGGAACGGAATATCTTTGCTCTGCAATGCCCGTTGTCCTCGGGCGTCAATAAATACATCAAATTCACTGCGCTGACCGTGGTGGTAAATGACCGTCCTTTCCTGCTCATTTGTACGCTCATAATCCTTGCCGAGTGCGAGGATCTCAATCAGCCCGGCATCGTGCAGAGCCAGCAATCGGCGGATAGATTCAGACGGGATTGCTGCATAGTTATCAATAAAGACGCGCGCCAGTCCGCGCCTGAAACGTTTTTCGTCGCGAGCATCAAGATGAGGAACGATCTCTTCAATAACCTCGTGTAGGCGCAATAAGGTATAGCGCCAGGCGACGGTATGTTGTTCCTGCTTGTTGCGTTCAACCTCCACCAGGTTACGCCTCGCCCAGTCAAAAGGGTCATGCTTGAGCCTGTCGGCAAAATAGACCTCGGGGAATGTGTCGGCGTTAAGCGTTGCAAGTGCTACCTGTTGGCACCACCCTGGGGCCGCGTCTTGCAGTTGTTGCACAATAAGCCGGAAGATGCGGTCCAGTAATCCGTTTTGGCCCTCGGCAATGGCGTTTTCAATCGCTTCTTGCGTCGCGATATTCAGCGGTTCATAGGGAAGAGGGCAGTAAAAATCCGCTTCAGGCAGCACACCGCTGCGCGACATCAGGGTCAGCTTCAGGTTTTGGCTGTCGGGTTTACGCGTGAACTGCAGTGAACGGTCGGTATTGGTGGTGAAGGTACCATGCTGACTGACCACGGCCATCGCCGCGTCGATAGCGCTTAGCGAGGTGCCCAGAATACCCACACTGCAAGCGCTAATCTGCGCCTCCATCAGGCCGGTCCACGGACTGGGGAAAAACTTGCGTGCCTGAGCATCAGTTTCTGGCCACAGATGACCGCTGGCGATAGCGGCGAAATCCACTTCGACGGGCTGTGACGCGTGATTGATCCACAGGGAGACCCCAGTCGGGTTTGCTTGCAGGTCGGTGACTTTACTTGATTCATATACGCGAATTGTGAACCCGGAGCTTTGCGCTTTATCGACGATGGCTAAAAAACGATCGCGATAATAGTCGCCGAGGATCACGCGGGGCAAAAATTGCCGCTCATGCAACGATGTACGTTCAAGCCGAAACTGCGCAAGGTATTCATCGCTTTGATTCTGTAGCCACGTCAGATAACTGATATAAATCGGCGGGATCTCAATGCTGGCTATATTGGCCAGCATGTGGTCTGCGTTGTTGTCGCTGTTATAAGGCATGCCTACGCCAGCTTCCTCAGCTTGCTCATAAAGCTGTATCTCCAGCGGTTCACCGCGCTCAACGAGGGCATGAAACGTATAAATTCCGGTGGGACCTACGCCGACGATGGCCACTTTTTTCATGGGGATCCTTTGTAGAAAGTTCGACGTGGTAGTCGGGGTTTTGCTTAACCTGTGCCAGGTAAGTGTGGTCGATAATTCGCAGGAGGTGGACGGTATTTTGCCTGGGAGGGTGAAAAAATCGGAATTTTGCAGTGTCTGACAGCATAAAAACAGGCCACCCGATATAACCGGGTAGCCTTTTGCACATCAGATATCGGCCAATTACGCCAGCACTAAATCACCCTGCGGATGACAGGAGCAAGCCAGCACATAACCTTCAGCAATTTCTGCGTCGGTCAGCGTCATGGTGCTGCTGACCGTGTAGTTACCGTCAACCACTTTGGTTTTGCAGCAGCCGCAAACGCCCGCACGGCATGCGGCGACAACCGGCACTTTATTGCTTTCCAGCGCTTCCAGCAGCGTACTGCCTACCGGCGCATAAAACTCTTTTGCCGGCTGCAGTTTGGTGAACTTCAGACCGCTGGTGGCGGCTTCAGCTACCGGGGTGAAGAACTGCTCTTTAAAGAAGCGTGTCACGCCCAGCGCGTTGACTTCTTTCTCGACCAGATCCATATACGGCGCCGGGCCGCAGGTCATCACGGTGCGCGAAGCCAGGTCCGGTACGCTTTGCAGCAGTTCGGTGGTCAGTCGGCCGGAAACAAAACCGTCAGTGGCATTGTTTTCAGCAACTAAGGTCACCGGGTACTCGCGCCATTCGTCGGCAAAAATGACATCTTGCGGTGAACGGACGTTAAAGATCACCTGCACATCTGCCTGTGGGCGGTATTTTGCCAACCAGCGACGCATTGACATGATTGGCGTGACGCCACAGCCAGCGGCCAGCATCAGGAACCTGTCTTCCGCTTTATCTTCACAGGTGAATTCACCCATTGCATCGGACAGCCAGATATAGTCGCCGCGCTTCACGTCGCGGGTTAACCACTGTGAGCCTGCGCCATCGTCAATCCGGCGGATGGTCAGCGTGATGTATTCGCTAACGCCCGGCGTTGAAGAGAGGGTGTAAGCACGCAGCGTGTCCGCTGAATTACGTACGCTGACCAGTGCATACTGCCCGGCGCGGTACGGATAATAGTCGTGGCACAGCAACGAAATTGTCCATACATCCGGCGTTTCCTGATGGATGTGATGAACCTGCATCCGCCATGGGCACTGATGAGTTGGCATTGTCATTCTTTACTCCTTACGCGCTCAGCAGTTGCTTCATGTCTTCTTCAACGGTGGTCACGGAACGCAGACCGAACTTCTCGTTGAGAACGGCCAGCAGGTCCGGCGTGAAGAAGCCAGGCGCAGTCGGGCCAGTGACGATGTTTTTCACGCCCAGAGACAGCAGGGTCAGCAGAATGACAATCGCTTTCTGTTCGAACCAGGAGAGCACCAGAGACAGCGGCAGATCGTTCACGCCACAGCCCAGTTTCTCAGCCAGGGTTACCGCCAGGATGATGGCAGAGTATGCATCGTTACACTGACCTGCATCGACCAGACGCGGCAGGCCTTCGATATCACCGAACTCCAGTTTGTTGAAACGGTATTTACCGCACGCCAGGGTCAGGATCAGGCAGTCGTCCGGCACGCTGGTGGCGAAGTCGGTGAAGTAGTTACGTTCGCCACGCGCGCCATCACAACCGCCAACCAGGAAGATGTGACGCAGTTTTTCGCGGCTTACCAGGTCGATCAGGGTATCAGCCGCGCCCAGCAGAGTCTGACGACCGAAACCAACGGTGATCAGGTGCGGAATTTCGCTGTACGGGAAGCCCGCCATCTGCTGAGCCTGAGCGATTACCGGAGCGAAGTTGTCGCCTTCGAGGTGGCTTACACCCGGCCAACCGACGATGCTACGAGTCCAGATACGGTCATCGTAGGCACCAACAGTTGGGTCGATGATGCAGTTAGAGGTCATTACGATTGGGCCCGGGAAGCGGGCAAATTCAACCTGCTGATTCTGCCAGCCGCTGCCGTAGTTACCGATCAGGTGTTTGAACTTACGCAGTTCCGGGTAGCCGTGCGCCGGCAGCATTTCACCGTGGGTATAGACGTTAACGCCGGTACCTTCGGTCTGCTCCAGCAGGTTGTACAGATCTTTCAGGTCGTGACCGGAGATCAGGATGCACTTACCTTCGGTTGCTTTGACGTTGACCTGAGTTGGCGTCGGGTGGCCGTATTTAGTGGTTTCGCCAGCATCCAGAATGCTCATCACTTTGAAGTTCATCTGGCCGATTTCCATTGAGCACTCCAGCAGAGCGTTCATATCGGAAGGCCAGGTTCCCAGCCATGCCATGATTTTGTGGTACTGAGCGTAGATGTCGTTGTCGTACTGACCGAGAACGTGCGCGTGCTCCATGTAAGCTGCCGCACCTTTCAGGCCGTACAGGCACAGCAGACGCAGGCCGAGAATGTTCTCGCCGATGGCTGCTTTGTCTTTGTTCGGGGTAAATTCAGCGGCCTGACGTTGCAGGTCGCCCAGATCGTCGCTGACCAGTTGCAGATCGGCCATCGGGTTAGCGACCGCTGCGTTCGCGTCGATGTTCAGGCATTGCGCTTTCAGGGCGTCGCGCATGGCGATAGCTTCACGGGCATAGCCAACAATACGCGGAGAATCGAAGTTAACGTTGGTCAGCGTGGAGAAGAATGCACGCGGCGCAAAGTTATCAACCTCATGGTCGATGATGCCGTATTCACGTGCCTTAACAGCCCATGCAGACAGACCTTGTAGGGAAGCAATCAGTAGATCCTGCAAATCGGAGGTTTCAGCCGTTTTACCGCACATACCCTGCGCGTAAGAGCAGCCGTTTCCTGCCGGAGTACGGATGGTTTGTTCACATTGCACACAAAACATGGTCACACCTTTTAAAGTTATATTTAATATACATGTTTAAGGTTATGCCTGTGCGCGAAGGGATAAAAGGGATTTCTGCTACAACTTGCAGGGAGATTGATTTAGCGCAATTTTGGCGGTAGATGACTACCGCCAGAGAGGTATTTGTCCTGACTTCAGGCGGAGAAAAACGCCATCAGCAAAGGCACTAACAGACTCAGAATAAAGCCGTGGACGATGGCTGCCGGAACCATCTCCAGACCGCCGCTGCGTTGTAGCACCGGTAAGGTGAAATCCATTGATGTCGCGCCACATAGCCCCAGCGCGGTTGAGCGGCTGCGGCCCACCATTCCAGGAATCAACATAATGGCAATCAATTCGCGGGCCAGGTCATTAAAGAAGGCGGCGCTACCAATCACCGGCCCGAACGATTCGGTTAACAGAATACCGGACAGGGAGTACCAGCCAAAACCAGACGCCATCGCCAGCGCGGTTTTCAGCGGCAGGCCGAGGAGCAACGCATTGATAACCCCCGCTAGCATCGAACTGGCGACGACGACCACCGCAACAATCATCCCCCGGCGATTCAGCACAATTTGCTTTAAGGTCATACCGCTGTTGCGCAGTTGAATCCCGACCAGGAACAGTAAAAAGATTAACGTATATTCGCTGGCTTCGGTGGCGTGCTGCAGAATAGGAAGACCGGTGAGGCCGAGCAGAAAACCCACGACGACGACGCCACAAAGCTGAAGCGACTCAAGCGCCATCGCAATTCGCGAGGGTAGCTTTTCTTGCTTGTGGTTATGTCGCCAGGGCAGCGAACGCTCCAGCCAGAACAGCGCCGCGATATTACACAGCAAAATGATCGTCACGCTGACCGCAGAATAATGAAGAATGGCTAACAGGTTGCTGGCGAGATTATCCAGAAACGCCAGGCTGATACCCATAAAAAAGAGAATAAGGTAGACGATCCAGCTCAACAGGCGATTGATGAGTTTTAATGCAGCCCTGTGCCGAAGCGGAATAAGGTAGCCCACAATAAGGGGAACCAGAATGATTAACAGCCCTGAAAACATGAAAACCAGATCCTTGCTGAGAGTAAGACGAAATGCGCCAGCACACACTACTCAATGCAAAGAAGGGAGTAAAGTTGCAAATAAAAGGAAATATAGCGGGGAAAAAAAGACCTGACTTGCGCCAGGCCTTTTTTGTTATCGATTAATCGCGTTTTTCCAGCAGAGTGCGGTAAATAAGACCGCCGAGGACCCCACCGATAATCGGCATAACCCAGAAGAACCACAATTGCTGTAATGCCCAGCCGCCCTGGAAGATGGCTACAGCGGTACTACGTGCCGGGTTAACGGAGGTGTTGGTAACCGGAATACTGATCAAGTGGATCAGGGTTAACGCCAGACCAATCGCAATGGGTGCAAAACCTGCCGGAGCATGTTTATCGGTCGCACCGTGGATCACTAATAAGAAACCAGCGGTCAAAATAATTTCAATTACGACGGCAGACAGCATTGAATAGCCGCCAGGTGAATGTTCACCAAAGCCGTTCGAGGCAAAACCACTGGCAGTTGCGTCAAAACCAGCTTTACCGCTGGCAATAAGATACAGTGCCGCTGCTGCAACAATACCGCCCACAACCTGAGCGATAACATAACCAATAACGTCTTTTGCCGGGAAGCGACCGCCCGCCCATAAACCGAAGGTCACCGCCGGGTTAAAGTGTCCGCCGGAAATATGACCTACGGCGAATGCCATGGTTAATACGGTCAAACCAAACGCCAGCGCGACACCGGCAAATCCAATACCCAACTCCGGGAATGCTGCGGCCAGAACTGCGCTACCGCACCCACCAAAGACGAGCCAAAACGTACCGAAGAATTCGGCTGCTAATTTCCTGAACATAACCACCTCAATTAAAAGTTCCGGGTTCGTGTTCCTTACCCGGTAATTCATCGCTAAAAGGGACGATGATGAAAGAGCCGGTATTTTAGAAAAAAACATCATCCCTTCGCCAGTTAAATTGATGAAAAAATTTGATTTAAGGCAATATGTTGTGATTCCTTTTTGAATATTGGATGAATGAAGCATAGTTCAATTAGCAAAACGGCGATGATTGAGTTCTGAAATAATATTCTGGAGAAAACATAAGAAGAATATTCTTATATTTTTTGATTTCTGCGACTAACCTCCTGATCATATCGGGTGTCCTGAGCGCCCGCTTGCCGTTATACTCCTGATAACTTGAAGGAAAAAGTTAGCATTTCCGGAGGCTATATGATTCTCGAACGCGTTGAGATTGTTGGATTTCGTGGTATTAACCGTCTGTCGTTGATGCTGGAGCAAAGCAACGTGCTGATTGGGGAGAACGCGTGGGGTAAGTCCAGTCTGCTGGATGCTTTAACCCTGTTGCTGTCGCCGGAAACTGATTTGTACCACTTTGACCGCGAAGATTTCTGGTTCCCGCCGGGTGATATACAAGGCCGGGAACATCATCTGCATATCATCCTGACGTTTCGTGAGTCTCAACCAGGTCGCCACCGCGTGCGCAGGTATCGTCCTCTGGAAGCCAGCTGGACGCTGTGTCAGGATGGCTATCACCGCATTTTCTATCGGCTGGAAGGTGAATGTGCGGACGACGGTAGCGTTCTGACGTTACGCAGTTTTCTGGATGGCGAGGGCCATCAGCTTCCCCTCGACGACATTAACGATCAGGCGCGGCACCTCGTGCGTTTGATGCCAGTACTGCGCCTGCGCGACGCGCGTTTTATGCGACGGATCCGTAACGGTACGGTGCCGGATTCGGCGGATGTCGAAGTGACCGCGCGGCAACTGGATTTTCTGGCACGTGAACTGGCTACCCGACCGCAAAACCTGACAGATGGGCAGATACGTCAGGGGTTATCGGCCATGGTACAGCTATTGGAACACTATTTTTCTGAGCAAGGTTCCAGTCAGTCCCGCTATCGTCTGATGCGTCGACGTTCCAATAACGAACAACGTAGCTGGCGCTATCTGGATATTATCAACCGTATGATTGATAGACCGGGCGGACGCACGCACCGCGTGATCTTGTTGGGATTGTTTTCGACGCTGTTACAGGCCAAAGGTACGCTGAGGCTGGATAAAGACGCCCGGCCGTTACTGTTGGTAGAAGATCCTGAAACGCGTTTACATCCGATTATGCTGTCGGTTGCCTGGCACCTGCTGAATTTGCTTCCGCTGCAACGGGTGGCGACCACCAACTCAGGTGAGTTACTGTCCCTCACCCCCGTGGAACATGTTGTCCGCCTGGTGCGTGAGTCTTCCCGCGTCGCCGCCTGGCGGCTTGGGCCAGGTGGGATCAGCGCAGAAGATGGTCGGCGTATTGCCTTTCATATTCGTTTTAACCGTGCATCGTCGTTGTTTGCCCGCTGTTGGCTGCTGGTGGAAGGCGAAACGGAAACCTGGGTCATTAACGAACTGGCCCGCCAGTGTGGGCACCACTTTGATGCGGAAGGTATCAAAGTCATTGAATTTGCCCAGTCCGGCCTTAAGCCGCTGGTTAAGTTCGCCCGCCGGATGGGTATCGAGTGGCATGTGCTGGTTGATGGTGATGAAGCCGGGAAAAAGTATGCCGCTACGGTGCGGAGTTTGTTGAATAACGACAGAGAAGAAGAGCGCGATCATTTAACCATGCTTCCCGCGCTGGACATGGAACACTTTATGTATCGCCAGGGGTTCGCTGACGTATTCCACAGGGTGGCGCAAATCCCCGAAAACGTGCCCATGAATATGCGCAAAATTATCTCGAAGGCGATTCACCGGTCGTCAAAACCAGATTTAGCCATTGAGGTGGCGATGGAAGCCGGGCGGCGCGGCGTTGACGCGGTGCCAACGCTGCTGCGAAAAATGTTTTCCCGCGTGCTGTGGTTGGCACGCGGCAGAGCGGATTAGCGGCGAAACATCGACGACAGCTGCGAGTGGATGCTGTCCAGTAGCTGGTAGCGACGGCGGTATTCCGCGCGTTTTTTGCTGGCAATGTCCGCTTCGCTTTTTCGCGCCATTGTGCGTGGGATATGGTAATAGCCGTGACTGTCGCACTCACCGCCAACCGACTCCCAAAATGCGTTGTAGTCGGAAAGTATCACCTTGTTTTTATCGTGGTAACGCGGGCTGCGAAAGATATGCTGTTCATTACTGACAGCCAGAATTTGTTTGATATTCAATTGTTCTGCAAAACAGCAAATGGCTTCCATCACAATACGTTTAGGGAAAATTCCATAGCATGATTTGGTCGCTTTTTGAATTTCTTCATGTGGTAGTAATCGACTGCCTCCCTGTAACCCGCCAATAAACAGTGTGCTGCTTCCTTGATAATTGCACAGCGTAAACGTCATTTCCGCTAAAGTCTCGCCAGCGCTATTGCGTACCAGAATGGTACTTTCACCTTCTTTATCCAGTGAGATAAATGAGCCCAGTATTACGCTAAATATTTCGCTATTTTTGCCTTCAATTTGTGCCAGTTGTAATCCATCCGCACTTAAATAAGCTTTATATTCCGTGGCTGAAAAAGAGCTGCGGATAGCATTGTAATGAAAACGCACAGCATCCAGTTTCATTTTCCGATCAAGGTTTTGTGCGAGATAGGCGCGATGTAGGCGAACCGGCAGACGAGGTTGGCGTGCCAGTACGCTATCGAGATCAGGCCATTGCGCCAGTTCAGTCATCCATTCATGCATTAATCGTGGCATAAGCGCTGAGCGCAACAAAAACTTACGACGGAAGCTACGCTGATGCCAAAATTTTCCAGGGCGCCAATGTCCGGTCATCAGGCTACAAAAGAGGCTAAAACTTGTGGCGGGTTTTGAAGAATGAAAAGTGCTGTCAGTTAGCTGGCTCATAATAACAATCCGATGGATACTCTGGTACTAATTTCAACACAGCGGATCTTAACCATTCATCAATAACTCTGTTATTCTTGCGTTTTTCAACGGCTATTTATTTAACGTTGATGTTTACCACTCCACTCTGGTGGACGTATTGGGGGAAATTGGGACATTTATGAAGCTCAAGGGAAAAATCAAAAAGCGCTATTTTCTCTTCGCCATCATCATTATTGTGGCGATAATTGCACTTTGGCGAACGCTTAATGCGCCTTTACCTCAGTATCAAACGTTAATTGTGCGTCCGGGCGATCTGCAGCAAAGCGTACTGGCAACCGGCAAACTGGATGCGTTGCGTAAAGTTGACGTCGGGGCACAGGTAAGCGGGCAGTTAAAAACGCTGTCGGTCGCGATTGGCGACAAAGTAAAAAAAGATCAACTGCTTGGCGTTATCGATCCTGAACAGGCGCAAAACCAGATTAAAGAGGTTGAAGCGACGCTGATGGAATTACGCGCTCAGCGTTTACAGGCTGAAGCCGAGTGGAAACTGGCGCGGGTAACGCTTTCCCGTCAGCAACAGCTGGCGAAAACCCAGGCTGTCTCGCAGCAGGATCTCGACACGGCGGCTACTCAGATGGCGGTCAAACAGGCGCAAATCGGCACAATTGATGCGCAAATTAAGCGTAATCAAGCCTCTCTCGATACGGCAAAAACCAACCTTGATTACACCCGCATCGTCGCGCCAATGGCAGGCGAAGTCACGCAAATTACTACCCTTCAGGGGCAAACCGTTATTGCTGCCCAGCAGGCACCTAACATTCTGACATTGGCAGATATGAGCACCATGCTGGTGAAAGCGCAGGTTTCCGAGGCGGATGTGATTCACCTGCATCCCGGGCAAAAGGCCTGGTTTACCGTACTGGGCGATCCTCAGACGCGCTACGAAGGTAAGCTCAAAGATGTTCTTCCAACGCCAGAGAAAGTGAATGATGCAATTTTCTACTATGCTCGCTTCGAAGTTCCCAACCCGAAAGGGATCCTGCGTCTGGATATGACCGCGCAGGTCCATATCCAGCTCACGGATGTGAAAAATGTCCTGACGATCCCGCTGTCGGCGCTGGGCGATCCTATTGGCAACAATCGTTATAACGTCAGGCTGCTGCGTAACGGCGAAACCCGTGAACGCGAAGTGGTTATCGGCGCGCGTAATGACACCGATGTGGAGATCGTGAAAGGGCTGGAAGAGGGGGATGAAGTCATCACCGGTGAGGGCAACGCTGGAGCGCCAAAATGACGGCATTGCTTGAACTGAGCAATATCCGCCGCAGCTATCCGTCAGGCGAAGGTCAGGTCGAGGTATTGAAGGACGTATCCTTGAGCATTCAGGCCGGGGAAATGGTAGCGATTGTCGGGGCGTCTGGCTCGGGTAAATCGACGCTGATGAATATTCTCGGCTGTCTGGACAAACCCACCAGCGGTACGTATCGGGTTGCCGGGCGCGATGTCTCCACGCTGGATAGCGATGCGTTAGCCCAGCTGCGTCGCGAACATTTCGGTTTTATCTTCCAGCGTTATCATTTGTTGTCGCATTTAACCGCCGCGCAAAACGTTGAGGTGCCTGCAGTCTACGCTGGCACCGAACGTAAGCAGCGCCTGGCCCGTGCGCAAGAACTCCTGCAGCGACTGGGTCTGGGCGACAGAGTCGACTATCAGCCTTCCCAGCTTTCCGGTGGTCAGCAGCAGCGGGTCAGTATTGCGCGTGCGCTGATGAACGGGGGACAGGTTATCCTCGCCGACGAACCCACCGGCGCGCTGGATAGCCATTCAGGCGAAGAGGTGATGGCGATTTTGCATCAGCTGCGCGATCGCGGGCATACGGTGATTATCGTCACTCACGACAGCCAGGTTGCTGCACAGGCCGAACGCGTCATTGAAATTCGTGACGGCGAGATTGTGCGCAATCCGCCGTCGCACAAACCCTCTACCGGGCACGATATCGCGGAGCCGACGGTGAAAACGGCGTCCGGCTGGGGGCAGTTTGTCAGCGGTTTTCGCGAAGCGCTCACTATGGCCTGGCTGGCAATGGCTGCGAATAAAATGCGAACGCTACTGACCATGCTTGGGATCATCATCGGTATTGCTTCGGTGGTGTCGATTGTGGTGGTAGGCGATGCGGCTAAACAGCTGGTACTGGCAGATATTCGCGCTATTGGCACCAATACCATCGATATCTATCCTGGCAAAGATTTCGGCGACGACGACCCACAATATCAACAGGCGCTGAAGTATGACGATTTAACGGCGTTACAGAAGCAGCCCTGGGTCAGTTCGGTGACGCCTGCGGTGTCGAAAAACCTGCGGCTACGCTATGGCAATATTGACGTGGCCGCCAGTGCTAATGGCGTTAGCGGCGACTATTTCAATGTCTATGGCATGACGTTTAGCGAAGGGACCACTTTTAACGCTGAACAACTGGCGGGGCGCGCTCAGGTGGTGGTGCTCGACAGCAATACCCGTCGTCAATTGTTCCCCAACAAAGCGAAAGTTGTCGGCGAAGTCGTGCTGGTGGGGAATATGCCTGCCACGGTGATTGGTGTTGCAGAAGAGAAACAGTCGATGTTTGGCAGTAGCAAGATCCTGCGGGTCTGGCTGCCTTACAGCACCATGTCCGGGCGAATTATGGGGCAGTCGTGGCTGAACTCGATCACCGTGCGGGTGAAAGACGGTTTTGATAGTGCCCAGGCCGAGCAGCAGCTCACCCGACTACTGACGTTACGCCACGGTAAGAAGGATTTCTTCACCTGGAATATGGACGGTGTCTTGAAAACCGCCGAAAAGACCACACGTACATTACAACTCTTCCTGACGCTGGTGGCCGTGATTTCGCTGGTGGTCGGTGGAATTGGTGTGATGAATATTATGCTGGTTTCGGTAACCGAACGAACGCGCGAGATTGGTATTCGTATGGCGGTTGGCGCCCGCGCCAGTGACGTACTGCAGCAGTTCTTAATTGAAGCGGTGCTGGTGTGTCTGGTTGGCGGCGCGCTGGGCATTAGCTTGTCGATGCTGATCGCCTTTACGCTTCAGCTATTCCTGCCTGGCTGGGAAATAGGTTTCTCACCCGTAGCCTTATTGACGGCGTTTCTGTGTTCGACTGCGACCGGGATTTTGTTTGGCTGGCTACCGGCGCGAAATGCGGCGCGGCTGGATCCGGTAGATGCTCTGGCGCGGGAATAATACCATCGAGATAAAAATGCCAGCCGCAAAGGCTGGCATTTTGACTGCGGGATGTACACAATGAAACAGAAGAGCTATGCGACAGCTTCTGCTTCAATGACAGGCACGATGACACTGGCATGATTGCCTTTTGGCCCCTGGTGGACATCAAACTGGACAGACTGCCCGGCTTTTAGCGTTCTGTAACCATCCATCTGAATGGTGGAGTAATGGGCGAAAATATCTTCGCCGCCGCCTTCGGGGCAGATGAAACCAAACCCTTTGGCGTTGTTGAACCACTTAACAGTACCCGTTTCCATGCTTCGACATCCTTCGTAAATCTTATATAAGTAAGATGGAATGAACCGGTGGCGGAGTGGGGGCTGTTCAAAACCTCGCCAACTCTCGAAACTACAATTTAGAGAAATCAGGCGAGGCGTCAAGCGCCAGGCTGACGGAATAGGGTAAAAATGCATCAAAATTTGAAGCAGTTAACGCTATTGTCGGTTATGTGACAGATGTCGCGGATGGCACTAATAGATGATAGTTATCTAATACTTGAGGTAGATTGATTGTGCGCATAGGCTGCTTGTCAGCGGCAAGATTTTCTGCCGGAAACCGTAACTGAAGATGACGACTGACAATGGGTAAGACTAACGACTGGCTGGATTTCGATCTGCTGGCGGAAGATAAATTGCGCGACGCGCTAAAACCGCCATCTATGTATAAAGTGATATTAGTCAATGATGATTACACTCCGATGGAGTTTGTTATTGACGTGTTACAAAAATTCTTTTCTTATGATGTAGAACGTGCAACGCAACTGATGCTTGCCGTTCACTATCAAGGTAAAGCGATTTGCGGCGTATTCACTGCCGAAGTGGCTGAAACCAAAGTTGCGATGGTGAACAAGTATGCGAGGGAGAACGAGCATCCGTTGCTGTGTACGCTAGAAAAAGCCTAAATGCAGGCATAAATATTGGGGGAGGTGCCTATGCTCAATCAAGAACTGGAGCTCAGTTTAAACATGGCTTTCGCCAGAGCGCGCGAGCACCGACATGAGTTTATGACCGTCGAGCACTTGCTACTGGCATTGCTCAGTAACCCATCGGCCCGCGAAGCGCTGGAAGCGTGTTCTGTGGATCTGGTGGCGCTGCGTCAGGAACTCGAAGCCTTCATTGAACAAACCACACCCGTATTGCCTGCCAGTGAAGAAGAGCGCGACACGCAGCCAACGTTGAGTTTTCAGCGTGTGTTGCAACGCGCGGTCTTTCATGTTCAGTCCTCTGGGCGCAATGAAGTTACCGGTGCTAATGTGCTGGTCGCCATCTTCAGCGAGCAGGAATCTCAGGCGGCTTATCTGCTGCGTAAGCATGAAGTGAGTCGCCTTGATGTGGTGAATTTTATTTCTCATGGCACGCGCAAAGACGAACCAAGTCAGTCCTCTGACTCTGGTAATCAGCCGAATAACGAAGAGCAAGCTGGCGGGGAGGACCGTATGGAGAACTTCACGACTAACCTTAACCAGCTTGCCCGTGTGGGCGGAATTGATCCGCTCATTGGCCGGGACAAAGAGCTGGAACGCGCCATTCAGGTACTGTGCCGTCGTCGAAAAAACAACCCGCTGCTGGTGGGTGAGTCTGGCGTCGGGAAAACCGCTATTGCGGAAGGCCTCGCCTGGCGTATCGTCCAGGGCGACGTGCCGGAAGTGATGGCTGATTGTACCCTTTACTCTCTGGATATCGGCTCGCTGCTGGCGGGTACCAAATACCGTGGCGATTTTGAAAAACGCTTTAAGGCGCTGCTGAAACAACTGGAACAGGATACTAACAGCATTCTGTTTATCGATGAGATCCACACCATTATCGGCGCGGGTGCGGCATCGGGCGGCCAGGTGGATGCAGCTAACCTGATCAAACCGTTGCTCTCCAGCGGTAAAATCCGTGTGATAGGCTCCACAACCTATCAGGAATTCAGCAATATCTTTGAAAAGGACCGCGCGCTAGCACGCCGTTTCCAGAAAATCGATATCACTGAGCCGTCGGTTGAAGAGACCGTGCAGATCATCAATGGTCTGAAGCCGAAATACGAAGCGCACCATGACGTTCGCTACACCGCCAAAGCAGTGCGTGCAGCGGTCGAACTGGCGGTGAAATACATTAACGATCGTCATCTGCCGGACAAAGCGATTGACGTGATCGATGAGGCGGGCGCGCGGGCGCGTCTGATGCCGGTCAGCAAGCGCAAGAAAACCGTCAACGTGGCGGATATCGAGTCCGTCGTAGCCCGCATTGCGCGGATCCCGGAGAAGAGCGTTTCGCAGAGCGATCGCGATACGCTGAAAAACCTGGGCAACCGTCTGAAAATGCTGGTATTCGGACAGGATAAAGCCATTGAGGCGCTGACTGAAGCGATCAAAATGAGCCGTGCTGGTCTGGGACACGAGCATAAACCTGTCGGTTCGTTCCTGTTTGCCGGACCGACTGGCGTCGGTAAGACCGAAGTCACGGTGCAGTTGTCCAAAGCGCTGGGTATTGAGCTGCTGCGGTTTGATATGTCCGAGTATATGGAACGTCACACCGTCAGCCGCCTGATTGGTGCGCCTCCGGGATATGTCGGTTTCGACCAGGGCGGTTTGCTGACAGATGCTGTCATTAAACATCCGCATGCGGTACTGCTGCTGGATGAAATCGA
This sequence comes from Citrobacter sp. RHBSTW-00017, assembly GCF_013797615.1. Lineage (NCBI taxonomy): Bacteria > Pseudomonadati > Pseudomonadota > Gammaproteobacteria > Enterobacterales > Enterobacteriaceae > Citrobacter > Citrobacter sp. RHBSTW-00017. The sequence goes on from NZ_CP056899.1 coordinate 1,959,072, forward strand.
AAAAGCGCATCCGGACGTCTTTAACCTGCTGCTGCAGGTGATGGATAACGGTACGCTGACCGACAATAACGGGCGTAAAGCGGATTTCCGCAACGTGGTGCTGGTCATGACCACTAACGCCGGCGTGCGTGAAACTGAGCGTAAATCGATTGGGCTGATTCATCAGGACAACAGTACTGATGCGATGGGCGAAATCAAAAAAGTGTTTACGCCGGAATTCCGTAACCGTCTCGACAACATTATCTGGTTCGATCATCTCTCTACTGAGGTGATTCATCAGGTTGTTGATAAGTTTATCGTCGAACTTCAGGTTCAGTTGGATCAGAAAGGTGTCTCTCTGGAAGTGAGTCAGGAAGCCCGCGACTGGCTGGCTGAGAAGGGCTATGACCGCGCAATGGGCGCACGCCCGATGACGCGCGTTGTCCAGGATAACCTGAAAAAACCATTGGCTAACGAACTGCTGTTCGGTTCGCTTGTGGATGGCGGTCAGGTGACCGTTGCGCTGGATAAAGAGAAAAATGAGCTGACCTATGGTTTCCAGAGTGCGCAAAAGCACAAGCCAGAAGCAGCACATTAATATCTAACCACCTAATGAACCGGGCGTAATGCCCGGTTTTTTTTCGCCTGAATGTCGTGATTTGAATAGGGGGGGTAAACGGCAGGCAAAAAATAAGCCTGCGTAAGGGAGATTACGCAGGCTAAGGAGGTGGTTCCTGGTACAGCTAGCATTTATGGGTTATGTTTTTCAGCGGATGGGATAATACCCTTAATGAACGAAGCGGTATGTGATCGATTTCTAAGAATCTTCCGAACGCTGAAAAATAACCGTAATTAACTACTTAGCATGTGGGTTGCGCGTGGACTCACCGGCAAAATTACGCATCAACAATGCATAATTCAGATCGATATCCTCCGGTACAGGCATCCACACGGTGTAACCATCGCCCGGCGCAACCGGCATCGCTTCGCCTTTCGCGTTTTCCATCTGTTCGAGGGTAAAGTTGATGTTGCCTTGTGGGGTCATTAGCTCCAGGCTGTCGCCGACGGTGAATTTATTTTTCACCAGCACAGCCGCCAGTTCACCTTTACGTTCGCCAGTGAATTCGCCGACAAACTGCTGACGCTCGGAAACAGAGAAGCCGTATTCGTAGTTCTGATAGTCGTCATGCGTATGGCGGCGCAGGAACCCCTCGGTGTAACCGCGATGCGCCAGACCTTCCAGCGTTTCCAGCAGTTGCGGGTCGAATGGTTTCCCGGCAGCGGCATCATCAATGGCCTTGCGATAAACCTGCGCGGTACGTGCACAGTAATAGTATGATTTAGTACGGCCTTCAATTTTCAGCGAATGCACGCCCATCTGAGTCAGGCGCTCAACGTGGGCAATGGCACGTAAATCCTTCGAGTTCATGATGTAAGTGCCGTGTTCGTCTTCAAACGCGGTCATGTACTCACCCGGACGCTGGGCTTCTTCGATCATAAAGACTTTGTCAGTCGGCGCGCCAATACCCAGCGTCGGCTCAACATTTTGTACCGGGATAGGCTCGTACTTATGCACGATATTGCCCACCACGTCTTCTTTGCCTTCCTGCACGTTGTATTCCCAGCGGCAGGCATTGGTACAGGTACCCTGATTTGGGTCACGCTTGTTGATGTAGCCAGAGAGCAGGCAGCGGCCGGAGTAAGCCATGCACAGCGCGCCGTGAACAAAGATCTCAATTTCCATATCCGGCACCTGGGTGCGGATCTCTTCAATTTCTTCCAACGACAGTTCGCGGGACAGGATCACACGGGTCAATCCCATCTGCTTCCAGAATTTCACCGTTGCCCAGTTTACGGCGTTAGCCTGTACTGAAAGGTGAATGTCCATGTCAGGGAAGTTTTCGCGCACCAGCATAATCAGACCAGGGTCGGACATGATCAGTGCATCCGGTCCCATTTCCACCACCGGTTTCAGGTCACGAATGAAGGTCTTCAGCTTGGCGTTATGCGGGGCAATATTAACCACCACATAGAATTTTTTACCCAGTTCATGGGCTTCATTAATGCCTAGCTGCAGGTTTTCGTGATTGAATTCGTTGTTGCGTACGCGCAGTGAGTAACGCGGCTGGCCCGCATATACAGCGTCTGCGCCATAGGCGAAAGCGTAACGCATGTTTTTCAGCGTTCCCGCCGGGGAAAGGAGTTCCGGTTTAAACATAATTTTCTCGTTCTGATGACAGGTCAGACTCGCCTCACTCAATGAGGCGGTTAGGGGAGTGCCCCCATATTAAGGGCGGGCATTGTAGCGCTGCGGGGAAGACAGGTAAAGAAAAACGCCGGGCGACAGCGTGGCGTTACCCGGCTGAGCGAGTCATTATCAGGTTTTATCTTTTATCGTCTGAGTGACACCATTGGTCTTAACTGAAGCAATACCGGTCTCGCGCGACTGTTCATTCGCATACAGTTGACTGCTACCAATAATCTGGTGGTTTGCTGCTTTCAGATTGAAATGCAATTTGCCATTAGCTGCCGTTTTTTTCTCGTAACGCTCGGCCAGGGGGCTGTTAGCCTGGACAGATGCGATCCCTTTTTCTGCCGCGCCTTTTGTCGTGTAAAGCTCACTGGTAAGGATAGTTTCCCCGTTTCCAGCCTTAAGAACAAAGCGGTACTGATCATCGCTACTCTTGCTTAATTCAAACCAACCAGCCATATGAACTCCTTGATTAAAGTTTTATATCAAACAGTTATTGACGACAGTGTTGCCACAAAGAGTATGAGCGATATTTGGAGAGTTGCTAGTCAACAGGACTCCACGAAGCCGCGGAGTCCTGCAGGACGGGAGTGTTTACGCAATTCGACAGGCGTCGGCTTCCCAGCGATACCCTACGCCATAGACCGCGCGGATAAACGACTGCTCCGCATCCAGCGATTCCAGCTTGCGTCGCAGGTTCTTGATATGGCTGTCGATGGTTCGGTCGGTAACGACACGGTAATCGTCATAGAGATGATTGAGCAACTGTTCACGGGAGAACACTTTTCCCGGTTCATGCGACAACGTTTTGAGTAAGCGAAATTCAGCAGGCGTTAAGTCGAGCATTTTCCCACGCCAGGACGCCTGAAAACGACCTTCATCGACGATCAACGGGCTGTCAGCATCCATCTGTTGCAGTTCGCGCTGCGGCTTGCAACGGCGCAGAATCGTCTTCACGCGAGCAACAACTTCACGCGGGCTGTAGGGTTTGCAAATATAATCATCCGCACCGATCTCCAGCCCCAGCAGGCGATCAATTTCTTCTATCTTGGCGGTTACCATCATGATGGGGACTTCAGAGAATCGGCGGATTTCCCGGCACAGAGTCAGGCCGTCGGTACCAGGCAGCATCAGATCCAACAAGATCAGATCGGGCGGCGTCTGACGCACGTAAGGAAGAACCAGATCGCCGTGGCTGATGAGCGTAGGAGCGTAGCTTGCCGCGCGCAGATAGTCGATAAGCAGTTGCCCCAGCTTGGGCTCGTCTTCCACGATCAGAATACGCGGCGTGTTTTCATCAATGGGTAACTCAGTCATACATCTCTCTGTAAATCGCGTTCCAGCGGTAATGTTACTGTAATGCTAACCCCGCCAAAAGGCGAATGGGCGGCGCGAATCAGACCATTATGCGCCTGTACGATATTGACGCAAATTGCCAGCCCCAGCCCGGAACCACCGCTGGCGCGGTTACGCGAGCCTTCGGTGCGATAAAAGCGTTCAAACAGCTTCTGTAACTGGTCGTCACTTACGCCGGGAGCGGAATCAGCGAAGGTTAATAAAACCATACGCTCGCGTTGTTCGGCGCTGATGTGCAGCCCGCCGCCGCTGTCGGTGTAGCGCAGACTGTTTTCCAACAGATTGTTGAACAACTGCATCAGACGATCCCTGTCGCCAAATACTGTCATGCTGTCCGGGAGTGAAAGTTGTATCGTCAGTCCACGGCTGGCAAAGCGTTCACGAAATGCGCCACTTGCCACTTCCAACAGGGGGATGAGATCCAGCGATGTTTTCTGGTAGGCCAGCGCGCCTTCATCGGACATGGAGAGCTGATGCAGATCGTCCACCAGCTTGGTGAGCGTACCGACTTCAGCTTGCAAAGAGGCAACGGAGTCAGGGGTGAACTGGCGTACGCCATCCTGAATGGCCTCCAGTTCACCGCGCAACACCGCTAACGGCGTACGCAGTTCGTGAGAAATATCGGCCATAAAGTCACGACGCATCTGCTGGTTTTTTTCCAGCGTACTGGCAAGCTGGTTGAAGTCCTGCGCCAGCTTGCCCAGCTCATCCGTACTGGTCGGCGCAACGCGAGTGGTGAAATCACCAGCCGCCAGTTTGTGCGTGCCTTCCACTAACCGCTTGACCGGGGCCAGCAGGCTGCGCGCCAGCGTAAACGTTGCCAGCGCCGCCAGGATCGTGGAGAGCGCGACGATGAGCCAACTGGAACGCCTTTGCTGCATGTCGAAATTGATATCCGTATTGCGCGTTAAGCGTTCCACGGGAGAGGCAATCACGGCGCCGACTTCGCTACCGTTGACGCGGATCGGATGGCGCATACCGTCACGGGGGACCGGAGCACGCGGACCGACCAGCACGCGGGCATTTTGGTCGACAACCCAAAACTGCGTACGCCAGCCGTGCGGCGGCATGCCGGGGCCGGGTTTATCATCGTCGTTGTCGTGTTCAAAAGAGCGCAGGATCTGAAAAACAAACCGATCGTTATTGCGTAAGAATCGCCAGTTGCCGTGCTGTTCATACTGCTCGCTTAATGCGTCGCTGAGCATTTGCAGCCGCTGTTCGTTACCGTGCTTGATATAGTCAATAAAACCGCGTTCGAAGCTTATGCGTACGGCCCAGTGCATGCTGATCAGCAATACGATGCAGGTGGCGAAAATCGCCAGAAACAGTTTGCCGGTGATACCGGGCCGCCAGAACTTCATCAGGTGCTCCTCTTGCGCCGTGAAATCACCGCGTTGGTTTGCGTGTCGTTCGGCACGCGGGCAAAAATAATGGCGGGCAGCGCGATAATGAATGCGATGCACAGCCAGGTATGCATAAAGACGGTATGCGTACTTCCGCTGTCGATGACGCTATGCTGCTGACCGAACATGCCTAGCAGCAGTCCCGCGATGGTCACCCCGATACTCATCGACAGCTGCATGATCATTGACAGCAGGCTGTTACCACTGCTGGCGAGATCGTCAGGCAGGTCTTTTAACGTCAGGGTGTTCATGGATGAAAAGCGCGTTGAGTTGACCATTCCCTGTAAGAACAGTACGAAGGGCAGGGCGTAATACCAGCCGAGCAGCGCGGTGGTCATCAGCAGCAGACTGACCAGCGACAGGCCAAGCGTTGTAGCGACCAGTACGCGACGGTAGCCAAAGCGGTTAACGACCTGCACCACAATGCGCTTCATGCCCATACTGCCGAGCACCATCGGGATCATCATCAGCCCGGCATGAAAGGGGGAAAAACCGAGGCCTATTTGTAAAAACACCGGCGTCATAAACGGCAGCATACCGCTACCGATGCGTCCGGCAAAACTGCCGAAAAGACCCAGCGAGAAGGTCGGTGTGCGAAACAGATTCAGGCTGAACAGCGCGCGTGGATTACGATGGGCGTGTTTCAGATACAGCGCAATAGCCAGCACTCCGCAGATAACCAACGCTGCCAGCGAGAGACTGGAGATGCCGGTTCCTTTACTGCCATCAAGTGCCAGCGTCAGTACCGCCATGCCGACTGCCAGTATCGCAAATCCGGAGAGATCGAAGCGTCGGGTTTGCATGGTGTAGTTGGGCATCAGCATTAACGTCGCTATCGCGCCGATAATACCAACCGGAATGTTAATCAAAAATATCCAGTGCCAGGAGGCGTACTCAACCAGAATACCGCCTAATGCCGGTCCCAGTAGCGGGCCAATCTGACCGGGCAATGTGACAAACGTCATCGCCGCCATATATTGCTCACGCGGGACGATTTTCATCACCGTTAGCCTGCCGACCGGCACCATCATCGCACCGCCAACGCCTTGTAAGACGCGCGCCATCACCAGTTCGTTGAGTGTGCTGGACCCGGCGCAAAACAGCGAGCCAAGCGTAAACAGGATGATGGCGGTGAAGAAGATATTACGCACGCCAACTTTGTCCGCCAGCCATCCGCTGGCGGGCAGCATCACGGCAACGGTTAAAACATATGACACAATGACCATATGCATGTGTAACGGGCTTTCCCCGAGGCTTGCCGCCATCGAGGGAAGCGCAGTATTCACGATGGTGGTATCCAGCGACTGCATAAAAAAGCCGAATGCCACAATCCAAAGTTGCCAGCGGGTGCTGTCGGGAAGTTCTGTCATAACTCTGCTACCGGTTTGCTGTTTTTACGCGAAAAACGCAGACGCAGACGGTCGAAAAAGAGATAGACCACGGGCGTGGTGTACAGCGTCAGGAGTTGACTCACGACCAGCCCGCCGACAATGGTTATCCCCAAAGGTTGACGTAGTTCGGAGCCATCCCCGGCGGATAACACCAGCGGCAGCGCGCCAAATAACGCCGCCAGCGTGGTCATCATGATTGGGCGAAAGCGCAGCAGGCAGGCCTGGAAAATGGCTTCTTCCGGCTGCAGCTTGCCGTTTCTCTGCGCTTCCAGCGCAAAATCGACCATCATGATGGCATTTTTCTTCACAATGCCAATTAATAGCATTATCCCTATCAGGGCGATTAGGCTGAACGGGGCATTGAACAGCTCCAGCGCCAGCAAAGCCCCGACGCCAGCTGAAGGTAGCGTGGAGAGAATGGTCAGGGGATGAACATAGCTTTCATACAGCATCCCCAGAACGATGTAGACCGTGGCAATGGCGGCGATAATCAGGATCACCTGCGAGTTCATGGTGTCCTGAAATACCTGTGCCGTGCCGGCAAAGCTACCGCGAACCGTGGAGGGGACGCCGAGCTGGGTCATGGTTCTGTTGATAGCCTCTGTCGCCTCAGACAGTGAAGAACCTGTTGGCAGGTTAAACGACACGGTTGAGGCAGCGGACAAGCCCTGATGGTTTACCGACAGCGGGGCATTCGCCGGTTGCCATTTGGCAAAGTACGATAGCGGGATTGCCTTACCGTCATTGTTGATGACGAACATTTTATCCAGCGCGCTGATGTCCTGGGTGTAACGTCGATCGACCTCCATCACCACTTTGTACTGGTTCATCGGTTGATAAATAGTTGAAATTTGCCGTTGTCCAAAAGCGTTGTTCAACAGGCTGTTAGCGGCTGCAACGTCGATCCCCAGACGAGACATGGTGTCGCGATCGTAGACCAGGTTCATTTCCGCGCCATTGTCCTGCTGATCTGAGTTGACATCCGCCAGTTGGGGCAGGGCGGCAAGCGCCTTACGGATCTTCGGTTCCCACTCGCGCAGCGCCGCCAGATCGTCGGAAAGCAATGTGTATTGATAGCTGGCATTGGCCTGGCGACCGCCGACGCGAATATCCTGCACCGCCATCAGAAACAGATTCGCGCCAGGCTCTTTTGCAAGCGCGACGCGCAGGCGGTCGATCACCTGCTGAGCGGTTTCACCGCGCTCATCGCGTGGCTTGAGGGTGATAAACATCATCCCGCTGTTAACCCGGGAACCGCCGGTAAAACCGGTGACGTTATTCACCGCCGGGTCGTCGCGGATGATCTTCATAAAGTCCTGCAGTTTGCCGCGCATCGCCTGGAAAGAGATGCTCTGGTCGGCCTGAATCCCCCCCATCAACACGCCCGTATCCTGCTCCGGGAAGAAGGTTTTGGGGATGGAAATATAAAGCCAGATATTCAGCGCAATGGTGCCAAGTAACACCACGCCTACCAGTCGCGTATGGCGCAGCACCCATTTAAGCGAAGTGCCGTAACTCTGTTGCAGTGCCACCAGCACACGACCAAAACCTCGTTTACGAGACTGTTCACGCGGGGCGCTGGATTTGAGCATCCAGCCACACATCATTGGCGTTAATGTCAGCGACACCAGCAGCGAGATACCGATAGCAACTGACAGCGTGACGGCAAATTCGCGCAGCAAGCGCCCAGGCAATCCGCCCATTAACAGCAGCGGGAGGAACACCGCTACCAGCGACAGGCTCATTGAGAGCACCGTGAATCCCACTTCGCGCGTACCTTGTAGCGCCGCCTGCAGTGGCTTCATTCCCGCTTCCAGGTGGCGGGCAATATTTTCCAGCACCACGATTGCGTCATCAACGACAAATCCCGTGGCAATGGTCAACGCCATTAATGACAGGTTGTTCAGGCTGAACCCGCACAGATACATGGCGGCAAAGGTACCGATCAGCGAGACCGGAACCGCTACCGCAGGGATCAGGGTCGCGCGCCCGGAGCGCAGGAAAACAAAGACCACCAGAATAACCAGCGCAACGGAGATAATCAGCGTCTGTTCGACTTCCTCCAGCGAGGCGCGAATGGTCGGTGAACGATCCTGGGCAATTTGTAGATCGATGGCGGCCGGGACCAGCGTTTGTAACTCCGGTAATTTGGCCCGAATGCTGTCTACCGTCTGAATAATATTGGCTTCTGGCAGCTTGCGGATCATCAGCAGGATAGCCGGTTTAGCGTTGGTCATCCCCGCGTTACGTACGTCCTGCACCGAGTCGCTCACAGACGCAACATCGCCCAGCCGCACCGCAGCGCCGTTATTGTAGTGGATGATAATCGGCTGGTACTCGGCGGCGGTTTTCAGCTCATCGTTGGTTTGTACCTGCCAGCGGTGGGTATCATTCTCGATAGCTCCCTGCGGCTTACGCACATTGGCGTTAGTAATCGCGCTACGCACGTCGTCCAGCGACACGCCCTGATTAAACAGCGCTTGCGGATTAAGCCCTACGCGCACGGCAGGCAAAGAGCTGCCCCCAACGTCGACGTCACCCACGCCGTCGATTTGCGCGATGGTCTGTGCTAATTGGGTTGATGCGAAATCGTACAGCTCACCCTGCGAGTAGGTGTCCGACGTGAGCGTCAGGATCATGATTGGCGCATCGGAAGGGTTGGCTTTGCGGTACGTGGGGCGGCTTGGCATGCCGCTGGGTAGCAGGCTTTGCGCTGCGTTAATCGCGGCCTGAACATCCCGCGCCGCGCCATTGATGTCACGGTCGAATTTGAATTCAAGAATAATGCGCGTACTGCCAAGGGAACTGCTCGAGGTCATTTCGTTCACGCCCGCGATGCGCCCCAGTGAGCGCTCCAGCGGGGTGGCTACCGAAGACGCCATCGTTTCAGGGGAAGCGCCGGGTAATGATGCGCTGACCATGATCACCGGGAAATCCACCTGCGGCAGCGGAGCTACCGGCAGCAGACGAAAGCCCAGTATCCCGCACAGGGTGATGGCCACCGAAATGAGAATGGTCGCCACCGGACGATGAATGAAAAGCGCGAAAAATTTCATCTACGCTTCCTCTTCCTGACGCGGGAAGCGGCTTTTCACGTACAGCGACAGACGGTCAAACAGCAGATAAATCACCGGGGTGGTAAACAGGGTTAATACCTGGCTTACCAGCAGACCGCCGACCATACCAATTCCTAATGGACGACGTAATTCGGCCCCCACGCCGGTACTTAACATCAGCGGCAACGCGCCGAGCAGTGCCGCCAGCGTAGTCATCAGAATCGGGCGAAAACGCAGCAGACAGGCCTGGAAAATAGCGTCGCGTGGGGTCATGCCCTGTTCGCGCTCCGCGGCAAGGGCGAAGTCGATCATCATGATGGCGTTTTTCTTGACGATACCGATGAGCAAAATAATGCCGATAATCGCGATGACGTCCAGTTCACTGCCGGCAATCATTAACGCCAGGAGGGCGCCAACGCCCGCCGTGGGTAGCGTGGAGAGAATGGTAATCGGGTGAATAAAGCTCTCATACAGCACGCCGAGGACGATATACATCGCGACAACCGCAGCCACAATCAACCAGATGGTATTACCCAGCGCGGCCTGGAAAGCGAGCGTACTGCCCTGGAACTGGGTGGTAATACTTGCTGGCAGATTGAGCGTTTTTTCGGCATCCAGAATTGCCTGCACCGCATCGCCCAGCGAATGATCGTCCGGTACGTTGAACGAGATGGTGGTGACCGGGAACTGATCGAGGTGGTTAATCGACAGCGGAGCGAAACGCTGTTCAATGCTGGCGATTGCGCTGAGCGGAACCACGCCGCCGTCGCTGCTGGTCAGACGGATAGTGTCCAGTGCAGCAAGCCCCGGCGTACTATTGGTGTCATGTTCCAACACGACGCGATACTGGTTGGCCTGGGTGTAGATGGTTGAAATCAGTCGCTGGCCGAAGGCGTTGTACAGGGCGTTATCGACATCCGCCATGCTGATGCCTAAACGGCTGGCGCTATCGCGATTGACGTTCACATACGCCACCAGCCCTTTGTCCTGCCAGTCGCTACTGACATCGGACAGTTGCGGTAGCTGGTGAAGTTTTTCTATCAGCTGTGGAACCCAGGTGCTGAGGGCGTCAAGGGACGTTGCTTGCAGCGTAAACTGATATTGCGTCCGGCTGACCTGGGTATCAATCGTCAGGTCCTGGGTGGGCTGAAGATAGAGATCAACGCCGGGTACTCTGTCAACCGCGTCCTGTAGGCGTGCGATCACTTTCTGCACGCGATCGTCGCGATCGTCCAGCGGCTTAAGGTTGATTTGCAGACGCGCGCTGTTCAATGCCGGATTAGTACCATCCACGCCGACAAAAGCGGTCAGGCTCTCTACCGCCGGATCTTGAAGGATGACATCGGAAACCTGGCGCTGGCGCTCGGCCATGCTGGCAAATGAACTGGACTGCGGCGCCTGCAGCGTACCCTGGATGATGCCGTTGTCCTGGATTGGGAAGAACCCTTTGGGGATAAAGACCCATAACATAACGCTCAGTGCCAGCGTGCCGAGCGCCACGCCCAGCGTGAGCCACGGATGGTTCAGCACTTTTGCCAGCCAGTGACCGTACCCGGCAATGACGCGATCGAACATTCGCTCCGAGGCACGGGAAAAGCGGTTTTGTTTACGCAACGAGGCCTGATTAAGCATGCGCGCGCACATCATCGGCGTGAGGGTGAGCGAGACGACGGCGGAAATCAGAATTGCCACGGCCAGCGTAACGGCAAACTCGCGGAATAATCGGCCAACGATATCACCCATAAACAACAGCGGGATCAGCACGGCGATTAGCGAAAATGTCAGAGAGATGATGGTAAAACCAATCTCACCAGCCCCCTTCAGGGCGGCAGTCAGCGGTTTTTCGCCTTTTTCGATATAGCGTGAAATATTCTCGATAACCACGATAGCGTCATCCACTACGAATCCTGTCGCGATGGTTAGCGCCATTAGGGTCAGGTTATTGATGGAGAAATCAAGAAATACCATCACCGCGAAGGTGCCAATGAGCGACAGCGGAACGGCGACCGCAGGAATAATCGTCGCCGGAATATTGCGCAGGAACAGGTAGATGATCATCACCACCAGCGCAATCGCCAGCATTAGCTCAAACTGGGTGTCTGCAACGGACGCACGAATATTGGTCGTACGATCCGAAAGCACGCTGACCTTAACTGATTTGGGCAGGCTTTCGGTGAGCTGCGGCAGCATTTGACGGATACTGTCTGCCGTGGAGATGATGTTCGCCCCAGGCTGGCGCTGAACATTCATCACAATGGCTTGTTGCTTATTGGCCCATGCGCCCAGCCAGCTATTTTCTGCCCCTTGTTCGACGGTGGCGACATCGCCCAGACGAACCGGCGCACCGTTTTTATAGGCCACGATGAGCTGGCGATATTCGTCTGCGGACTGCATCTGGTCGTTGGCGGAAAGGGTGACAGCACGCGTTGGGCCATCAAGACTCCCTTTTGCCGAATTGACGTTAGCCCCGGTAATGGCTGTACGGATGGTTTCGCTGGTCAGACCGAGTGCGGCAATAGCCTGTGCGTTAAGCTTCACGCGGACCGCCGGTCGTTGCCCGCCGGAAAGTGTTACCAGACCGACACCGGAAACCTGAGAGATTTTCTGCGCGACGCGGGTTTCGACCATATCTTCCGCCTGCGTCATCGGCATGGCGCTGGACGTGACCGCCAGCGTCATGATCGGTGGATCTGCCGGGTTTACCTTGCTGTAGACCGGCGGGTTGGGCAGATCGCCCGGTAATAAATTGGTGGCGGCGTTAATCGCCGCCTGAACTTCCTGCTCGGCAACATCCAGCGGGAGTGTCAGTTGAAACTGCAACGTGACGACCGATGCGCCGCCGGAACTTTGCGAGGACATCTGTTTTAAGCCGGACATCTGTCCGAACTGACGCTCAAGCGGCGCGGTTACCGCCGAGGTCATGACGTCCGGGCTGGCGCCCGGGTACAGCGTAACGACCTGAATCGTGGGGTAATCGACTTCCGGTAAGGCAGCGATCGGCAGGAAACGATAACCGATAATACCGGCAAGCAAAATCGCGACCATCAGCAGCGTGGTGGCGACAGGTCGCAGAATAAACAGGCGTGATGGCCCGCCTGTGTTGTGCGGAGGTAACACCTGCATCAGGAGTTAGCTCCTTTTTTACCGTATCCGCGGGGCGCAGTTTTCTCATCCTGAGCAGAGGCGTCATGCGCCTCTACGACTTCTACTTTTGCGCCTTCCGTCAGGCGGTCAATACCGTCGGTTACGACCCGATCGCCTGCGGACAACCCAGCGGCGATCACTACTTTTTGGCTATCCTGAATACCTGGTTTAACCAGATGTTTGCTCACTTTATTCTCGCTGTTCAGCACCCAGACAAAATGGCCCTCATTGCCCATTTGCAGGGCGGCCGTTGGGATCACCACGGCGTTTTGTTCCGTGTCGACCAGCATGCGGGCGTTAACGAACTGGTTAGGGAATAAAGCATCATCCTGATTGTTAAAACGGGCTTTAACTTTGATGGTTCCGGTCGTGGCATCAATCTGATTGTCGAGACTGAGCAGGACGCCTTCGCTCAGTTTTTGCGAATTGGTTCGGTCCCAGGCTTCGACCTTTAACGGAGTCCCCGATTTTTGCGCCCGCAACACGGTGGCAATGTCGTTTTCAGGCAAGGTGAATATCAGGTCGATAGGATGGGTTTGCGTAATGACGACGATTCCGGTGGTATCGCCGCTGGAAATTTGGTTACCGACATCGACCTGTTTCAGACCGACACGCCCCTCTACAGGCGCGGTTATCCGGCTCCAGTCAAGCTGCAATTGGGCGCTGGCGACGCTGGCTTCATCGGCTTTGATTGTCCCTAATGTTTCATTTACCAGCGCCTGCTGGGCATCCAGCTCCTGGCGGGAGACCAGATTAGTTTTCACCAGCTGTTGATAGCGGGCAAGATCGCGACGGGCATTTGCCAGCGTGGCTTTATCTTTGGCCAGTTGGCCTTGCGCCTGAGCCAGAGCAACTTTGAACTGGCTGGGATCTATCTCTGCCAGCAGGTCGCCGGCTTTTACCTGCTGTCCTTCCTCGAAGTGTAAGGCAATGAGCTGACCATCCACCCGGCTACGTACCGTGGCGGTATTTGCGGCAGTAATGGTACCCAGCCCTGTCAGGTAACGCGGAACGGCTTCCATGGCGGCGGTGGCAGCCTGAACGGGAGCCAACGGCCCGGAGCGCATTCCACGCCGTCCCGAACCTGGCGTGTGCTGCGCTGGTTTGGTAGCGCCCGGTGCGTTTTCCTGGGCGTCGTTACGGCTTTGCCAGAACCAGATGGCGGCGACGGTGGCCACAACGATCGCGATTGCTATCACCCAGCGGGATTTTTTACTGCCTTTCATTGTTATAAGTTTCTCATCCTGAAACGATTCGCGGAATGATACTAGTTTAGCCAGCGAACAAGGGAGAAAAATGGAGGAATTATGAAACACTGTCGGGATTCGTCTGAATGCTAATGCGGCTTTGCGAAGCGTTACGCAACAATCGGTGGTGAAGATAGCGAATACGTGATTGTGCGTTAGAGTGCTGATAAGGCAAAAAGGAGGAGAGCCAGAGATTTCAGCGGGACGCTGGAACGGGAAAGCCCCTCCCGAGGAAGGGGCCAAAATAAGGAAAGGGTTATGATGAAGCAGGTCATCATACTGGTGATACTCTTAGTGATTAGCTTACCGGCTTACTAAGACACCAGGGGGAGGGGAAGCCCTCCCTAACCCTCACTCCTGAAAATAAGCCACAGCAATGGTGATGTCAATACGCGTACTTTTCAGCATGCGAGCCGCTTAGCGGAAAACAACGTCAGCCCAGCGGGCCAGTCCGGCAGTAACGGAACCGAAATCATCACCCCCCGCGATCGGAATCCCGGGAAGTTGCTGGGTGAGGGCTTTTTTAATCAGCGGCGAACGCGCGCTACCGCCGGTCAGGTAAATCACGTCCGGTTTTTCCTGCGCGTTTTCCAGCGCCAGTTGAACCTGCTCCAGAATGCGCGCCAGGGGCTGATTGAGCGCAGCTTCCAGCCCGTGTTGACTGATATCGGTTGCCAGCGTGTTGCTGATAAACGGTATCGCCGCCGTCACAATGGTCTGATCGGAAAGCGCGATTTTGCTCTCTTCTGCGCTGCGCACCAGGCGATAGCTCAGACGCTCGCGCCAGACTTTAAGCAGTAGGGCGACTTTATCGGCTTCTTTCGCGTCGCGGACAAGATCGTTGAGCAAGCGACCGTTGGCGCTACTGTAGAAGTCACTTTGCGCGGGAACATCGTTGATCGCGACCGCGTTCCACCAGGGCAGAATAGGTAAGGCGATCCCTTTTTCCGTTTCCCCCCCCATACCGAGCAGCGGCATCAGATGTTTAAACGCCAGCGCAATATCCAGATCGTTCCCGCCAACGCGGCAGCCGCTGTGCCCCAGCAGGCTGTTTTCGCGATCGGCGCGCTGATGCCATTGCGGCCCCATCAGCAGCAGTGAACAGTCGGTTGTACCCCCGCCAATATCCACTACCAGCACGCGTTTTTCTTCCTGCAGCGTGGCTTCGTAATCCAGACCCGCCGCTACCGGCTCGTACTGGAAGACGACATCCTGAAAACCGGCGCGTTTGGCCGCACGTTCAAGAATACCCTGCGCCTGGGTGTTGGCGTCATCGCCCCCTAACCCCTGGAAGTTGATGGGACGACCAATAACGGCCTGGGTGATGGCTTCCGGTAACTGATTTTGTGCCTGATTGCGGATGTGCAGCATCATCGCGCAGACCAGATCTTCAAACAGCGCAACCTGCTGCGGCTTCAGACCGCTGGCACCCAAAAATGATTTTGGCGATTTAACGAAGTACACCTCTTCCGGGTCTTCAATATATTGACCCAGCGATGCCAGACCGAACTGCACGCTGTTGGCGTTAACGTCGATGTCTTCTTCGCGGTTATAGCGCATCGCGCGGCGAAGCAGCGCCTGCGTTTCGTCGTCCGTGGTTGGGATGTCGTGATGGCGATACAGCCACTCGCTGACCGCTTCGCGCGTTGGCGCGCACAGCATTGAAGGCAGAAGCGTGCTGTTATTTTCCATTTTGAGCAGGTGAGGCTGCCCGTCACGCATAACGGCCACTGAACAGTTTGCCGTACCGTAGTCAAAACCAATAAACACCGTAAAAATCCCCATGCCAGTGAAGAAGGGGCGTGACTTTAACGAAATGTTGACGCTCCGACAACTGGAATATGAAAGCAAGGCACATCGATTGAATACCGTTTATGCTGTAGGTTTGCATAAAAAGGAAAACTGAATGTTCACGCTGAGCTGGCAACCGCCTTATGACTGGCCCTGGATGCTGGGATTTCTTGCCGCCCGTGCGGTTGACGGTGTCGAAACGGTGGAGGAACTGAGTTATACCAGAAGCCTGTCCGTAGGGGAGCATCGGGGGCTGGTGCGCGTCGTACCGGATTTGCACGCCAATGTGCTACACGTGACGTTAAGTTCGGGATTACAACCCGCCGCCCCCGAGTGCCTGGCGAAAATAACCCGTTTGTTTGATCTTACCTGCTGCCCGCAGCAAATTGTCAGCGCGCTGGGAAGCCTTGGTGCGGCGCGTCCGGGACTGCGCCTGCCGGGATGTGTCGATGCTTTTGAGCAAGGGGTACGGGCGATTTTAGGGCAGTTAGTCAGCGTGGCTATGGCGGCAAAACTGACAGCGAAAGTCGCCCATGCTTATGGCGACACGCTGGAGGATGCCCCAGGGTATGTTTGTTTTCCCACGCCTGAAGCGCTTGCTGACGCCGAACCGCTGCACCTGAAAGCGTTAGGGATGCCGCTCAAACGCGCTGAAGCGTTGATTCACCTGGCGCGTGCAACGCTTGAAGGAACGCTTGCGACAGTAGCGCCTGACGATATTGAGCAAGGCGTTAAGCAACTACAAACGTTTCCCGGAATAGGGCGCTGGACCGCCAACTATTTTGCGCTGCGTGGTTGGCAGGCGAAGGATGTTTTTTTGCCGGATGATTATCTGATTAAACAGCGTTTTCCCGGCATGACGCCAGCCCAGATCCGGCGCTATGCAGAGCGTTGGAAACCCTGGCGCTCCTATGCACTCTTGCATATCTGGTACACGGATGGCTGGCAGCCGTCAGTTGATGGCGAAATTACTGGTATTCAGTAGCAGATCCAGCGGTTGAGCGTTGGCAATAATGTCGCCATAAATCATATCAATACCGATGCCGGAAAGCGCATCCATAATAAGCGGCAACTGCACCGGACCGGCGATGCTTTTAATGTCCAGGCGCTGGGCATGGCCCTGGATAATGGACACCCACATCTCGTCAATCAGGTCTCCGTGAGCGCTGGCGCTTAGCTCGCTGTCGAGCAAAAGGTAATCGACAATGTGGTATTTCAGATTGTCAAAAAGCTCTAAATCACGACCGACCTGACTTAACACAATTCGACAACCGAACTGACGTAGCCGATGCAGGGCGGATATCGCCTGCGTTGGATTCGTTTTGATGACGCTGGCTGGAACGGTCAGGTGCAGCAGCCGTGGCGGTAACGGGCTATGTTGCAATTGTTCCAGCAGTTCATCAACAAGTTCTGAATTGAGCAGCCCGGCGGCGGAAAGGGGGAGCGCAACACTGAGGCCCTTGCTGGCGACTGCCGGGGCAGCATTCTGGAAGAATTCGCTGAATACCCGACGGTCGAGCGCTTGATTCAATGTGGGATCGACCAGCCCGGTACGGAATGTTTGCTCTTCAATCACTTCGCCTTCAGCGGTCCCTAAGCGTAGCGATATAAGCCAGAAGCTAAACGTCTCAGGTATACGTGGAGAAGCCACGCCTCTGGCGATCATCAGCATGGGGCTGTGCATAATGGTATGCTTTTGTTCATCCAATGACAGTTGGCTACGCGCGGCATGCGCCTGGCTTTGCTGGGGTTCATAGACGCAGACACGCCCACGTCCGCTGTTTTTCGCCGCGTAGCAGGCGATATCCGCCTGAGACATGACGTCAGTCGCAACATGGTTTTTGTCATCAATCAGCGTAATTCCCGCACTGGCGCCAATGCGGTGCAAGCGGCCATCCCACATGAAGTGGTAATCGTTAATAGCACTGATGATGCGACCTGAGATGAAGCGGGCGCTTTCGATATTACAATCCGGCAGCAACAGACCAAACTCGTCGCCGCCAAGGCGCGCCAGCATATCGCTGGACCGCAGCATGCTTAGCATCAGTGAAGAGAGTTCGCGCAGCAGGGCATCGCCTGCGGCATGACCTGCGCTATCGTTCACAGCTTTAAAACGATCAAGATCGATAAAAACCAGCACATGACTCTGGTGCGCGTCGTGCACCGTATGCAGCAACTGTTTGAGATGGTTTTCAAAGCTGACCCGATTGGCCAACTGCGTCAGGTCGTCATGCGAAGCGCTGTAGCTAAGCTGGCGCAGCATCTTACGTGACTCGGTGACATCCTGAATAACCAGCACCGAGCCAATGCTGCCGCCATCAAGGGTGCTGAGGGGCGTGATGCTGTACTGAATGTCATAACTGTTGCCGTTGCGACAATGCAGGACGACTTCCTGCTCCATTGCCTTACGTGACATGTCGGCACTGTAGATATTTTCCATCAGCGGACCGTTATCGCCGAAAGTAATACGCAGTACTGTCAGGAGCGGAATGCCAATTGCGTTTTCCTGCTGCCAGCCGCTCATTTTCTCAGCGACCGGATTCATAAAGGTCACATTCATGTCGACATCAATACAAATCACCGCCTCGCCGATGGAGTCCAGCGTAATATGCAAACGCTCTTTTTCTTGAAACAGCGCTTCGTTGAGCTGCTTCACCTCGGTCATATCCATATTGATGCCAAGTAAGCGTTCAACTTCACCGTCTTTATTCAGTACCCGGTTGGCCAACGAGCGGATATGCCGTATGCCACCTTTTACTGCGATACGAAACTCAAGCTTAAATGGGGCTCGTGCGGCCAGCGAATCGCGAATCACATTTTCGGCGTGTTCGCGATCTTCAGGCACAACGCATTCATACCAGACTTGCCAGCTGGGCTTGATATGTGCCGGGACTTCATAGAGATCGAACATACGCTTATCCCAACTGATCACATCAGGCTGCAGTTCCCATTCCCAAATGCCGATCCCCCCGGCTTCATTAGCGAGCGTAATGCGCTCCATCAGCCGTTTGTTCATCCACTCGGTGTGCTTCAGATCGTTAATATCCTCAATCTGAGCAATAAAGTAGAGTGGGGTGGTGTCGCTATGGCGCACCAGCGAAACGGCCAGCAAAGCCCATACCACCTCGCCCGCGCGCGTGTAATAGCGCTTCTCCATGGAATAGCTGTTAATTTCCCCGCGTGCCAGCATGTTCAACT
Source organism: Citrobacter sp. RHBSTW-00017 (assembly GCF_013797615.1). Lineage (NCBI taxonomy): Bacteria > Pseudomonadati > Pseudomonadota > Gammaproteobacteria > Enterobacterales > Enterobacteriaceae > Citrobacter > Citrobacter sp. RHBSTW-00017. The sequence continues at coordinate 1,977,888 of NZ_CP056899.1, forward strand.
GTTCGAGGTCATTGTTCAAATCTTCCGGCCAGGTTAATTGCTGGAAGGTGAGCGAACGTAGCTCCTCCTGGCTATAACCCAGAAACTGGCACAAGGCTTTATTGGCCTGTAGCCATTGCCCCTCGGTCCCGACCAGCGCCATGCCAATTGCGGAATATTCCATAGCATTGCGAAAGCGCGCTTCGCTTTCTGAGATGTGCTTGCGTTCAGCCCGAAACGCGTACATCACCATGGTCATCATATTGGCTGGCAACAGGATCATCAAAAACGGCAGCCACGGTAAGCTGCTCATCATGTTCTGTTTGGGGGTGTAGAGCAGCGAAGGGTCAGCGGCCAACATCAGCGAAACCATCATCACGGTGCTGAGGAAAATTAAAAACGCCTCCATACGCGGCAGACGGACAGCGCTCCACATCAACAGGACAATAACGCAGGTAAACGGCCATGGAATGAACATCATCGACAGCCAACTGAACGTTAACGTCACCAGAAGCGTAATCAGAGTTTCAAGCAGTAATCGCGGATTGCGGTGGCGCAGCAGATAATGTGGCTTAAACAGTAAACCTAATGGTACCAGCGCCAGCGCGCCGATGGATTCTGACAGCACCCAAATGAGGAAGGTATTTAACGACGTTTCTTGCGGTAATAATAACCAGAGTAATACGCCGCCCAGCAGCGGAGGGACCACTGCGCTGCCGAATGCCAGGCGCGCCCAGTCGTTGAGATTTTGTAAAGGATTGTACCAGGGCAGCAGTTTGCGCAATAACATTGCCCCCACGACAGCCTCAATAATGTTGATGGCCGTGTAGGTAAAGCTAAGCGACTCTCCGGGGAAGAAGAGCAAAGAACCCGCGATGTTACCCAATGAGCACGCCAGCGCGATCCCCGGCCACATTTTTCCCGCATGACGGTAAAAAGCCACCATCATGATTGAGGTCGGAAACCACAGCGGCGCCAGTTGCGCCCCGAAACGAGACAGTTCCAGCGAGAACAGCGTAAAGATGAAAGCCACCAGACCTAAACTGGCCAGGCGCAGTAGAGGATGAGGTAAGGTAACTAAAACATGTTGGGATTGTTTACTCATTACCACTCTACCCAAATAGCCGTTGTCGCCCAGTAGAGATGCCGGACGCATCACATTTAATCTGGGTTTATGCTAGTACAAATAATTTACAATTTATACGCCAGCTGCTCATAAATTAACACTCTCAAGCTATTAATTACTAAGGCTGGCGAATAAATGTAGCGCATGCTTTAAATATGACCGTTTTAATTTGCGACAGGGAAGGCATTGGTGCAGCCTGGGCTGGCGTCGCGCCGCTGAAATCCCTATAATTGCCGCGTTTGGCGTTTCGGCGCCGCCCTTCCTAACATCCAGGTTAATCAGGTCGCTAAATTTATGACTGATCAGTCCCATCAGTGCGTCATTATCGGCATTGCCGGCGCATCGGCTTCCGGCAAGAGTCTTATTGCCAGTACTCTTTATCGCGAATTGCGTGAACAAGTCGGTGACGAACATATTGGCGTTATTCCCGAAGACAGCTATTACAAAGATCAAAGCCATCTATCGATGGAAGAGCGTGTAAAAACCAACTACGACCATCCGAACGCGATGGATCACAGCCTGCTGTTCCAACATCTGCAAACGCTGAAACGCGGTAGTGCCATTGAGCTGCCAGTGTACAGCTACGTTGAGCACACGCGCACGCAAGACACTATTCATATCGAACCCAAGAAAGTCATCATCCTGGAAGGCATTTTGCTGCTGACGGATGCGCGTTTGCGTGATGAGATGAACTTCTCTATTTTTGTTGATACCCCGCTGGATATTTGCCTGATGCGCCGTATCAAGCGCGATGTGAACGAACGTGGTCGTTCAATGGATTCAGTGATGGCGCAATATCAGAAAACCGTCCGTCCAATGTTCCTGCAATTTATTGAGCCTTCAAAACAGTACGCCGACATCATTGTGCCGCGCGGGGGTAAAAACCGCATCGCCATCGATATTCTGAAGGCTAAAATCAGTCAGTTCTTTGAATAAGTTCAGCGAATTGTGTACCGTTCAGTGATAACCTGGTTCACCCTTAATGCACCTGGCATTAAGGGGTTGAAGCACGAAAGGAGAAAGTGCCATGCGTTTATGTGACCGAGATATTGAAGCCTGGTTGGATCAAGGTCGTCTGTCGATCAATCCACGCCCTCCTGTCGAGCGAATCAACGGCGCCACGGTAGATGTGCGCCTTGGCAACAAATTCCGTACGTTCCGCGGGCATACGGCAGCGTATATCGATCTGAGCGGACCGAAAGATGAAGTCAGCGCCGCGCTGGATCGCGTGATGAGTGATGAAATCGTCCTCAAAGACGGCGAGGCATTTTTCCTGCATCCGGGCGAACTGGCGCTGGCAGTGACGTTCGAATCCGTGACGCTGCCTTCCGATCTTGTGGGTTGGTTAGATGGCCGCTCTTCGCTGGCGCGTCTGGGACTGATGGTACACGTCACCGCACACCGTATTGATCCGGGTTGGTCTGGCTGTATCGTACTGGAGTTTTACAACTCCGGAAAACTACCGCTGGCCCTGCGTCCTGGCATGCCGATTGGCGCATTAAGCTTCGAACCGCTTTCCGGTCCGGCGGCGCGACCTTACAACCGTCGTCAGGATGCAAAGTATCGCGATCAGCAGGGCGCCGTTGCCAGCCGGATCGATAAAGACTGAGTATTTTCAGTCCATTGGGGATAGCATGAGACGATTTCTGACGACGCTGATGATTCTATTGGTCGTGCTGGTGGCTGGTTTTTCTGCGTTAGTACTGTTGGTTAATCCGAATGATTTCCGCGCATATATGGTCAAGCAGGTTGCTGCGCGTAGCGGATATCAGCTGCAGTTGGATGGCCCTCTGCGTTGGCACGTATGGCCACAGCTGAGTATCCTCTCGGGGCGCATGGTGTTAACGGCTGAAGGCGCCAGCGAACCCCTGATTCGTGCCGACAATATGCGTCTTGACGTCGCGTTGTGGCCGCTGTTGAGTCACCAGCTCAGTGTGAAGCAGGTGATGCTCAAAGGCGCGGTGATTCAACTGACCCCGCAAACTGAAGCGGTGCGCGGCGAAGATGCGCCCGTTGCCCCAAAAGACAATACCTTGCCCGACCTGGCTGAAGACAGAGGATGGTCGTTTGATATTGCCCGCCTGCGTGTTGCCGATAGCGTTCTGGTATTCCAGCATGAAGACGATGAACAGATCACGGTTCGCGATATTCGTCTGGACATGGAACAGGATAATCAGCACCGCGGCACGTTTGATTTCTCCGGGCGCGTTAACCGCGATCAGCGTGACCTCGCATTATCCTTCAACGGCAGCGTTGATGCCTCCGACTATCCGCATAACTTATCCGCGAATATTGAGCAGCTAAGCTGGCAACTGCAGGGGGCCGATCTACCGACGCAGGGGATCAAAGGTCAGGGACAGTTTCAGGCGCAGTGGCTGGAAGAGAAAAAACAGCTCGCGTTTAGCCAGATTCATTTGACCGCTAACGACAGCTCTCTCGCCGGGCAAGCTCATGTGACATTGTTGGATAAACCAGAATGGGCCGTCGACCTGAAGTTTGGTCAGCTCAATCTGGACAATCTGCTCGTACAACGTGAGGCTGTGACGACGAACGGTGAAGTTCAGCAAGGTCAGAGTCAGTCAACGCTGGCGCGCCCCGTCATTGCTTCTCAGGTTGATGCCGTTTCGTATCAGGGACTGAAGGGATTTTCGGCAGACATCGCGTTGCAAGCTGACAAAGTGCTGTGGCGGAAAATGGCGTTTGACAATGTCTCGGCAAAAATTGACAACCAGTTCGGCTTGTTGAACGTTACGCAGTTGCAGGGGAAAAGTGACGGCGGGCTGGTGTCGCTTCCTGGTATGCTGGATGCCAGAAAAGGACAGCCGCGAGCGGTCTTCCATCCGCGCCTGGAAGGCGTAGAAATTGGTACTATCCTGAAAGCCTTCGACTACCCCATCGCCCTCACCGGTAAGCTGTCACTGGCAGGGGATTTCTCTGGCTCAGATATTGATGCCCAGGCGTTTCGTCATAGCTGGCAAGGGCAGGCCCATGTCGAAATGAGCGATACGCGAATGGAAGGAATGAACTTCCAGCAGATGATACAACAGGCCGTCGAACGTAGCGGTGGGGATGTTAAAGCTCAGCAAAACCTGGATAACGTGACCCGGTTGGATCATTTTGTAACCGATATGACGCTGGATAACGGCGAGGTTACGCTGGATAACATGGCGGGTGAGTCGGCGATGCTGGCGCTGACCGGCAAGGGAACGCTGGATCTGGTGAAGCTGAATTGCGACACGCTGTTTAACATTCGCGTGCTGGGCGGCTGGGATGGCGAAAGTAAGCTGATTAACTTCCTGAAGGCTACCCCGGTTCCTCTCAGAGTCTACGGTCAGTGGCAGGCGCTAAACTACAGTCTGCAGGTCGATCAGATTTTGCGTAAGCATTTGCAGGATGAAGCGAAACGTCGCCTTAACGACTGGGCCGATCGCAATAAAGACTCCCGCAACGGTAAAGATGTTAAAAAGTTGCTGGATAAACTCTGATTCATATTGCCGGATGGCGGTTGATGCCGCCCCCGGCTCGTGATTTACACCTCGTAATCCATCTCTTCTTCACTGTGCAGCGGTATCAGTTGGACTTTTTGCACGCGATGATTTTCCACCTGCAGGGTTTTTAGTCGATAGTCGCCGACCTGAACTTCCTCCCCGGTTTTCGGGATGCGCTGCAAATACTCCATTAACAGTCCGGCAATGGTGTGATATTCACGCTTATCATCTAACGGGATAGGCACGTACTGCACCAGATCTTCCAGCGGCATGTGTCCGTTTGCGGTCCATGAACCATCCGCGTTTTTCTGAATGTCATGGCGGGCGTCAATCTCCTCTACCTCATTTGGCAGGTTACCGGCGATGGTTTCCATCACGTCACTGAGCGTTACAATCCCTTCAACTGACCCAAATTCATCGGCCACAAAAGCGAAGTGCGTCCGGGCGTTACGGAACTGCTCAAGCGCCGGAAGCAGCGGCAGAGTTTCCGGGAACACCAACGGCTGGCGAATCAAGACGCGTAAGTCGAGCGGCTCGCCGCGAAGAGATTGCTGCAGCAGGTCGATGACATGCACCACGCCCAGCAAGTCTTCCTGCTCATCTTCGCCGGTGACCACCAGACGCGTATGCTGGTTTTTTTCCAGCAAAGCGCGGATTTCTGTTTCCGGCGCATTGAGGTCGATGTGCTCAATATCATGGCGCGAGGTCATGATGCTGCTGACCGTACGCTGATTAAGGTTCAGCACACGTTCAATCATCCGCCGTTCCTGAGGGGCAAAAATTTGGCCTTCATGATGGTCTGCCAGCATGGCCGCGGTTTCGGCATCCAGTTCGGCGTCTTCTTTTTGCCCGCTCAGCAGTCGCATTACCGCCTCGGCGGTGCGCTGGCGCAGGGTATGGTTGGCTGACAGGAAGCGACGACGGTTAAAGATAGCCAACTGGTTCAATGCTTCTATCATGACCGAGAAGCCGATGGCGGCGTACAGGTAACCTTTCGGAATATGGAAACCAAACCCATCGGCGACCAGACTGAAACCAATCATCAGCAAGAAGCTCAGGCACAGAATGACGATAGTTGGATGGCTGTTGACAAAGCGCGTCAGCGACTTGCTGGCAAGCACCATCAGGCTGATGGCAATAATCACCGCAGCCATCATTACTGCCAGGTGATCGACCATCCCTACGGCGGTAATGACGGAATCCAGGGAGAAGATAGCGTCCAGCACGACTATTTGCGCGACGACGCCCCAGAACTTAGCGCCTTTACGCTGGGTCGGGTTCTCGCTGTCTTTGCCTTCCAGCCGTTCGTTTAGCTCCATGGTGGCTTTAAACAGCAGGAAGAAACCGCCGAACAGCATGATCAGATCGCGCGCGCTGAAGCTCAGGCCGCGAATGCTGAACAGCGGCGTGGTCAGCGTTACCAGCCATGATATTGATGCCAACAGCAGCAGGCGCATGACCATCGCCAGCAGTAGCCCGGTAATACGCGCCTTATCCCGCTGGGCAGGAGGCAGTTTCTCCGCGAGGATGGCAATAAAAACAAGATTATCAATGCCAAGAACAAGTTCGATCACGATTAGCGTGACGAGTCCGGCCCAGATTGACGGATCGGCAATCCATTCCATAGTAAATGCTATACCCATAGTTGTATGACAATTGTCACAATTCGATCATGGGTAAAACTGGCGAAAAATGCAATGGCGAGGAGGGATTTCTCTGTAGCCTATTACAACCAGGTACGGGATATTAGCCTTAATGTAACTACAGGAAATAATATTATTAATTCAAAGCTCTTTAAGAAATATCGCAGGTGGGATATTTCTATATTAATGTTGTCAATATCAATAAAATCCTAAAAATATACAAATTCAACGCTTAATATTAATCTTAAAAGCAAGTTGTCGGTAACTTGTTACCTTGCCTGATATTCGCTTAGCTGCAACAATTCCTCCGGTAATAATCAAAATATAAATATTTCCTTATCAACCAGCGGCGCTATTCCTGATGCGTTCCCGTTGTGAATGTGATGAAAATAAAGAGGAAGATAAAAATTTAAATTAATCAGTGCATTGGTAGCTAATGAAGCCAGGGGCGGTAGCGTGTCTGGTCGCCTGAGACGAGCCTAAATTATTCTGTCAAGAGACCGCAGATGAATTCATTTTTTTTAGGACAGATGCCAGTTAAATTCCTTTTCAATTAACGGCAAGGTAAATGCGTACAGGCGAAGTCGCTATTTAGATCGCACGTGATAATTACTCTGCCAAAGTGATAAATAATCAATGATGAAATCCAAACTTAAATTGATGCCTGTATTGGTATCGGTAATCTTGATAAACGGTTGTACCGTGCTTCCGGGCAGCAATATGTCTACGATGGGCAAAGATGTGATTAAACAGCAGGACGCTGATTTTGATATCGATCGCATGGTGAATGTTTATCCACTCACCCCACGACTGGTCGAACAATTACGTCCCCGACCAAATGTTGCGCAGCCTAATATGTCTCTCGACCAGGAGATTTCCGGGTATCAGTACCGGGTCGGCCCGGGCGATGTCCTGAATGTTACCGTCTGGGATCATCCTGAACTCACCACGCCGGCCGGGCAGTATCGTAGCTCAAGTGATGCCGGCAACTGGGTGCAGCCTGATGGCACCATGTTTTACCCCTACATCGGCAAAGTTAGCGTGTCAGGGAAAACGTTGGCCGAAATTCGTAGTGATATTACCGGGCGCTTAGCGAAGTACATTGCTGACCCGCAGGTGGACGTTAATATCGCCGCTTTCCGTTCGCAGAAGGCCTATGTCTCCGGGCAGGTGAACAAATCCGGCCAGCAGGCCATCACCAACGTGCCGCTTACCATTCTCGATGCCATTAACGCCGCAGGCGGTCTCACCGAGGCGGCAGACTGGCGCAACGTTGTACTGACTCATAAAGGGCAGGAGCAACGTATTTCATTGCAAGCGCTAATGCAAAATGGCGACCTGAGCCAGAACCGTCTGCTCTATCCTGGCGACATCCTGTTTGTTCCGCGTAATGACGATTTGAAAGTCTTCGTAATGGGGGAAGTGAAAAAACAGAGCACCCTCAAAATGGACTTCAGCGGCATGACGCTCACCGAAGCGCTCGGCAACGCGGAAGGTATTGACCTGACCACCTCCAATGCCAGCGGCATTTTCGTTATTCGTCCATTGAAAGGCGAGGGCGGGAACAACGGCAAGATTGCCAATATCTATCAGCTTGATATGTCCGATGCGACATCGCTGGTGATGGCGACGTCATTCCGACTCCAGCCATACGATGTGGTGTACGTCACAACCGCGCCGGTTGCTCGCTGGAACCGTTTGATCAATCAGTTGCTGCCGACTATTAGCGGTGTTCGCTATATGACGGACACGGCCAGCGACCTTCACAACTGGTAATCGTCATGTTTAACAAAATCTTAGTTGTCTGTGTGGGGAACATTTGCCGCTCTCCGACGGCAGAGCGCTTGTTAAGGCAATTTCACCCGGCGCTGACGGTCTCTTCTGCCGGTCTCGGGGCGTTGGTAGGCAAAGGCGCGGACCCGTGCGCCATCAGCGTGGCGCAGGCGCACAACCTGTCACTGGAGAATCATTGTGCCCGGCAGATCTCGGGACGAATGTGCCGGGAGTATGACCTTATCCTGACCATGGAAAAACGCCATATCTCTGCCCTATGTGAAATGGTGCCGGAGATGCGCGGCAAAGTGATGCTGTTTGGTCACTGGGACAGCGAGCGCGAAATTCCCGATCCGTATCGTAAAAGCCGTGATGCGTTTGACGCGGTGTACGCATTACTTGAACGGTCTGCCCGCCAATGGGCTCAGGCATTGAACGCAGAGCAGGGAAAACAATGACAGAAAAAGTAAAACAGTCTGCTGCGCCGGTAACGGGCAATGATGAAATTGATATTGGCCGTCTGGTGGCAACGGTGGTGGAAGCCCGCTGGTGGGTGCTTGGTATTACTGCGGCATTTGCATTATGCGCAGCGGTCTACACGCTATTTGCCACTCCCATCTACAGTGCGGACGCGCTGGTGCAAATTGAGCAAAATACCGGAAATTCACTGGTGCAGGATATTGGCTCGGCGTTGTCGAACAAACCTCCGGCCTCTGAAGCGGAAATTCAGCTCATCCAGTCACGGCTGGTATTGGGGAAAACGGTAGACGATCTCAATCTGGATATCGCGGTTACCAAAGATACGTTCCCCATTTTTGGCGCGGGTTGGGATCGGTTGATGGGTCGCCAGAACGAAACGGTTAACGTGACGACTTTCACGCTGCCAAAGGCAATGAATGAACAGACCTTCACGCTAAGCGTGCTGAATGACAAAAGTTATCAGCTGGTGAGTGACGGGGGTTTTAGCGCCCAGGGGCAGGTTGGGCAGGTGCTGAAACATGACGGCGTGACGATGCTGGTCGAGGCGATCCATGCCAGCCCTGAGAGCCAATTTACCGTCAGCAAATTCTCCACGCTGGGCATGATCAACACCTTGCAAAATAATCTGATGGTGACGGAAACCGGCAAAGACACTGGCGTACTGAGCCTGAGCTTTACCGGCGAAGACCGCGAGCAAATCCGCCAGATCCTTGACAGTATTACCCGCAACTATCTGCAACAAAACGTGGAGCGTAAATCTGAAGAGGCCGCCAAAAGTCTGGCGTTTCTGGCAAAGCAGTTGCCCGAGGTGCGTAACCGACTGGACGTTGCCGAAAACAAGCTGAATGCCTTTCGTCAGGACAAAGACTCCGTGGATTTGCCGCTGGAAGCCAAAGCGGTGCTGGATTCCATGGTGAATATTGATGCGCAGCTTAATGAGCTGACCTTCAAAGAAGCGGAGATTTCCAAGCTGTTCACCAAAGCGCACCCTGCGTACCGCACCTTGCTGGAAAAACGCCAGGCGCTGGAAGATGAGAAAAGCAAGCTGAACGGGCGCGTAACGGCGATGCCGAAAACGCAGCAGGAAATTGTCCGCCTGACGCGTGACGTGGAGTCCGGCCAGCAGGTCTATATGCAGTTGCTGAACAAGCAGCAGGAGCTGAAGATTACCGAGGCCAGTACGGTCGGAGATGTACGCATCGTCGATCCCGCGATTGCCCAGCCAGGCGTGCTGAAGCCGAAAACGACGCTGATTATTCTCGGTAGCATCATTCTTGGTTTGATGCTTTCAGTGGTGGGCGTACTGCTGCGTTCCCTGTTTAATCGCGGCATTGAAAGCCCACAGGCGCTGGAAGAGCATGGTATCAGCGTGTATGCCAGCATTCCGCTATCAGAATGGCAAAAAGCACGCGATAACGTGCAGACCATTAAAGGCGTGAAACGCTACAAGCAAAGCCAGTTGCTGGCAGTGGGGAATCCGACGGATCTTGCGATAGAAGCGGTCCGCAGCCTGCGTACCAGCCTGCACTTTGCCATGATGCAGGCGCGCAACAACGTCTTGATGCTGACCGGCGTCAGCCCGTCAATTGGTAAAACGTTTGTCTGCGCCAACCTGGCGGCGGTCGTTAGTCAGACCAACAAACGCGTGCTGTTGATCGACTGCGACATGCGCAAAGGCTATACCCACGAGCTGCTGGGGACCAATAACGTTAACGGTCTGTCTGAGATCCTCATCGGCAAGGGGGATATCTCATCCAGCGCGAAACCGACATCGATTCCACATTTTGATCTGATCCCTCGCGGACAAATTCCCCCCAACCCCTCCGAGCTGCTGATGAGTGAACGCTTTGGCGAACTGATTGCATGGGCCAGCTCGCACTATGACCTGGTGCTGATCGATACCCCGCCAATACTGGCGGTGACCGATGCGGCTATCGTGGGGCGTCACGTTGGAACCACGCTGATGGTGGCGCGTTACGCGGTCAACACGCTGAAAGAGGTGGAAACCAGCCTGAGTCGCTTTGAGCAAAACGGCATTCAGGTGAAAGGGGTGATCCTGAACTCGATCTTCCGCCGCGCCAGCGGGTATCAGGATTACGGTTACTACGAATACGAGTACACCTCGGATTCGAAATAGATTACGAACATTGCCGGATAGCGGCCCACAAAAACATATTTATACCCTAAATAATTCGAGTTGCAGGAAAGCCAACGCAGATGCAACTTGAAGTATGACGGGGATATCTGGGAAACGAAAATGACGACAGACAACCCGCTAATTTCAATTTATATGCCCACCTGGAACCGTCAGCAACTGGCCATCCGGGCGATTAAATCGGTACTGCGCCAGGACTATCCTCACTGGGAGATGATCATTGTGGATGATTGCTCTTCCTCGTATGAGCAACTGCAGCAATTTGTTGAAGAACTCAACGATCCGCGTGTGTCGTATACGCGTAATCCCACTAACTCCGGAGCCTGTGCGGTGCGTAATCAGGCCATCATGCAGGCCAGTGGGCAATATATTACGGGTATTGATGATGATGATGAATGGACGCCGAACCGCCTGAGCGTATTTCTCAATTATCGCCATCATCTGGTCACGCGGGCGTTTCTGTATGCCAATGACTATGTCTGTGAGGGCGAAGTATATTCGCAGCCGACCAGTTTGCCGCTCTATCCGAAGGCCGTTTATTCACGCCGTAAATTTTATAAGCGCAATATTATTGGTAATCAGGTGTTTACCTGGGCCTGGCGGTTTAAAGCATGCCTGTTCGACACCACGCTGAAAGCGGCGCAGGATTATGACATTTTCCTGCGCATGGTGGTGGCGTATGGCAAACCGTGGAAGGTAAAAGAGGCAACGCAGATCCTGCATGTGAATCACGGTGAAATGCGTATTACCTCATCCCCGCATAAATTCTCCGGCTACTTTCAGTTCTACCGTAAGCACAAAGGCAAATTTGACCGGGCCAGCAAGAAATATCAGCTGTTTACCCTCTACCAAATCCGCAATAAACGGATGAACTGGCGCACGTTGCTGACGCTGCTTTCTGTTCGCAATAGTAAGCGCCTGGCCGACGGACTGCGAGGACGCTAAGTATGCTGGAAGATTTACGCGCGAACGGCTGGAGTCTGCGACCCTGCTGCATGGTGGTGGCCTATCGGATTGCCCATTTTTGCTCCGTCTGGCGTAAAAAAAATGTCTTGAACAACCTGTGGGCGGCGCCGGTACTGGTGATGTATCGCCTTATCACTGAATGCGTGTTTGGCTATGAAATCCAGGCAGCTGCATCTATTGGTCGTCGTTTCACCATCCATCATGGCTATGGGGTGGTGATCAATAAACACGTGGTGGCGGGGGATGATTTCACCCTGCGCCACGGCGTCACCATCGGCAATCTTGGCGGCAACGATCTGTCCTGTCCGGTCATCGGTAACGGCGTTGAGCTGGGGGCCAATGTCACTCTGCTTGGCGGCGTTGCCATTGGCGATAACGTGACGATTGGCGCCGGGAGCGTCGTAGTGGATAGCGTCCCGGACAATACGCTGGTCGTGGGCGAGAAGGCACGGGTGAAGGTAATAAAATGAAGATATTACAGTTTAATGTGCGACTCGCAGAAGGCGGGGCGGCAGGCGTGGCGTTAGATTTGCATCTGAGGGCGCTGGAGAAAGGGCTGTCATCGCGTTTTGTCTACGGCTATGGCAAAGGCGGTAAGAAAAGCGTCAGCCATGCGAATTACCCCCAGGTTATCAAACATACGCCACGTCTGACGTCGGCGGCGAACATTGCGCTGTTTCGTTTCGCGAACCGCGACATGTTTGGCAATCTCGACAAGTTGTACCGTACGGTTACCCGCACTTCCGGCCCGCTGGTACTGCATTTTCATGTGTTGCACAGCTACTGGTTGAATCTGGAAGAGGTGGTCGCCTTTTGCCAAAAAGTGAAGGCGCATAAACCGGATATCACCTTTGTCTGGACGCTGCACGATCACTGGAGCGTGACCGGGCGCTGTGCCTTTACCGATGGCTGCGAAAGCTGGAAAACGGGCTGTCAGAAATGTCCAACGCTCAGTAACTATCCGCCGGTAAAAATCGATAAAGCCCATCAACAGTTGCCTGGTAAACGGCAGATGTTTCGCACCATGCTTGCGCTGGGCTGCCAGTTCATCTCGCCCAGTCAGCATGTGGCCGATGCATTCAACAGTCTGTATGGCGTCGGTCGTTGCCGCATTATTAACAACGGCATCGATGTGGCAACGGAAGCCATTCTTGCCGAACTTCCCGCTAAGCATGAGGAAAGCGGCAGACCAAAAATCGCCGTAGTGGCCCATGACCTGCGCTATGACGGTAAAACCAGTCAGCAACTGGTGCGAGCGATGATTGCGCTCGGAGACAAAATTGAGCTGCATACCTTCGGCAAATTTTCCCCGTTTGTGGGGGATAACGTCATCAATCACGGGTTTGAGAGCGATAAGCGCACGTTGATGAGCGCGCTTAACGAGATGGATGGGCTGGTGTTCAGCTCGCGCGTTGATAACTACCCGCTGATTCTGTGCGAAGCGCTTTCCATCGGCGTACCGGTTATTGCTACGCATAGCGATGCCGCGCAGGAAGTGCTGGCGAAATCGGGCGGCAAAACGTTCAGCGAAGCGGATGTTTTGCACCTGGTGCAACTGAAAAGATCAGACATTGCGCAGGCGGTATTTGACACGTCGCTTGCCGCGTTCAGCCAGCGCAGCCGGGTGGCATACAGTGGGCAACAGATGCTGGAGGAGTATGTCTCGTTCTATCAGAATCTGTAGCTATCTGGTGCTACCGCTGCTTTATCTGCTGGTTAACGTCAAACTCGCCCAGCTTGGCGAGAGCTTCCCGATAACTATCGTCACGTTTTTGCCCGTTCTGCTGTTGCTGTTTGTCGAGCGCATCAATATTAAAAAATTAATGATTGCGCTGGGCGTAGGAGGCGGCCTGACGGCGTTTAACTATCTGTTCGGACAATCACTGGATGCCAGCAAGTACGTGACGTCCGCAATGCTGTTTGTCTATACCGTGGTGATTATCGGTATGGTGTGGAGTATTCGCTTCAAAACCATTTCGCCGCATAACTACATTAAGATCTTGCGTTTTTTCTGGCTGGTTGTGGGCCTGGTGGTGGGGTTAGCTGCGGTGGAAATGGCGCAGATAATTCTTAGTGGCGGCAGCAGTTTAATGGAAGTTATTTCGAAATATCTTATTTACAGTAATAGCTATGTTCTGAACTTTATTAAGTTTGGTGGGAAGCGTACCACTGCACTCTATTTCGAACCGGCATTCTTCGCTCTGGCGTTAATCTCAATTTGGCTCAGTATCAAACAGTTTGGTATCAAAACGCCTAAGTCCGATGCTATGATTCTGGCAGGGATAATATTATCAGGATCGTTTTCAGGGGTAATGACATTTATTTTGTTTTACCTCCTGGAGTGGGCGTTCCAGTATCTGAATAAAGATGCGATAAAAAAGAAGTTGCCGCTGGCGATAATCTCATTAAGCGTGTTTGTTGTTGGTGTGATATTTGCGTTTCCGTACATCGCGACACGGCTTGGAGATTTAGGAACTGAAGGCTCATCATCGTATTATCGTATCGTGGGACCATTAGTAATGGTCGGTTATTCGTTACTTAACGTTGATGGGGTAGTGAGATTCGGCTCACTTTATGAATATGTTGCGTCATTCGGAATTTTTAACGGTGCAGATGTTGGTAAAACGATAGACAATGGCTTGTATCTGCTGATTATTTATTTTTCATGGTTCGCGGTGATATTAGCCCTGTGGTACATGGGGAAAGTCATGAAGATGATGATCAATGCGTTTGGTGATAATCAGAATTATCGGGTGCAGCTTTATCTTTTTACACCGCTGTCGCTGTTTTTTACAGGTTCAGTATTTAGTCCGGAATACGCATTTTTAATTGTATGTCCGTTTATTTTGCGCAAGGCGCTGAATATAGCGAGGTAGAACGCATGCTGCTCAGTATTATTACCGTCGCCTTTCGTAATCTGGAAGGGATCGTCAAAACTCACGCGTCGTTAGCTCATCTGGCGCAGGCGGGTGATATCAGTTTTGAGTGGATTGTTGTTGATGGCGGCTCCTCTGACGGTACCTCGGCCTTTCTTGAAGGGCTCAGTGGAGAGCACCGGTTACGGTTTGTCAGCGAGCCGGATAAGGGCATCTATGATGCAATGAACAAAGGTATCGCTATGGCGCGCGGGCGGTTTGCGCTGTTCCTCAACTCCGGGGATATTCTGCATGCAGATGCGGCTCATTTTATCCGCCAGCTAAAAACGCAGAGCGATAAAGCGATGGTCATTGGCGATGCGTTGCTGGATTTCGGTAATGGTAACAAAATTAAGCGGCGGGCCAAGCCGGGTTGGTATATTTATCACAGCCTTCCCGCCAGCCATCAGGCAATCTTCTTTCCTCTCTCTGGACTGAATGTCTGGCGCTATGATTTGCAATATAAGATATCGTCTGATTACGCGCTGGCAGCCAAATTATACAAGTCAGGTTACGCGTTTAAAAAGCTGAGCGGGCTGGTGTCAGAGTTTTCCATGGGTGGGGTGTCAACGACGAATAATCTGGAATTGTGCCGGGATGCAAAAAAGGTACAGCGCCAGATATTACACATGCCAGGTTTTTGGACCGGGTTGTCAGAATATTTACGTCTGCGCACAACCGGTAAAACAAAAACCTTATATGGAAAAGCGTAAGGGTACATTATGCAGGATTTAAGCGGCTTCAACGTGCCGGGAGGTTTTCGCGGCGGCGGTGCCATTAAAGTGCAATTATGGTGGGCAGTGCAAGCCACATTATTTCGCTGGTCCCCACAGGTAATGTATCGCTGGCGTGCGTTTTTATTGCGAATGTTTGGCGCAAAAATAGGAAAAAACGTAGTTATTCGACCTTCAGTAAAAATTACTTATCCGTGGAAATTAACCCTGGGAGATTATTCCTGGGTGGGTGATGACGCGGTTTTATATACGCTGGGTGATATTACGATTGGTGCGCACGCGGTTATTTCGCAAAAAAGTTATTTATGCACCGGGAGTCATGATTATGCCAGTCAACATTTTGATATTAACGCCACACCAATTGTAGTTGGTGATAAATGCTGGCTGGCGACAGATGTCTTTGTCGCGCCTGGCGTGACGATTGGCGATGGCACCGTCGTCGGAGCACGCAGCAGTGTATTTAAATCGCTGCCAGCCAATGTCGTTTGTCGGGGAAATCCCGCAATAGTCACACGCGAACGCGTCGAGAAAGTTACTCCCTGAGGGGATCATTTAAGAGGTAATAACATGTCAAAAGTCGCTCTCATCACTGGCGTAACCGGGCAGGATGGTTCTTACCTGGCAGAGTTCCTGCTGGAAAAAGGGTATGAAGTACACGGTATTAAGCGCCGCGCTTCATCATTCAACACCGAACGAGTGGACCACATCTATCAGGATCCGCATTCGGGCAATCCCAAATTCCATCTGCACTATGGCGATTTGACGGACTCCTCCAACCTGACCCGTATTTTACAGGAAGTGCAACCGGATGAGGTCTATAACCTCGGCGCCATGAGTCATGTCGCGGTGTCGTTTGATTCACCGGAATACACCGCGGATGTCGATGCTATCGGCACCTTGCGTTTGCTGGAAGCTATCCGCTTCCTCGGCCTGGAAAAGAAGACCCGTTTTTATCAGGCCTCCACCTCTGAACTGTACGGCCTGGTACAGGAAATTCCGCAGAAAGAGAGCACGCCGTTCTACCCGCGCTCGCCGTATGCCGTTGCCAAGCTGTACGCCTACTGGATAACCGTCAACTACCGCGAATCTTACGGTATGTATGCCTGTAACGGCATTCTGTTTAACCACGAATCTCCGCGCCGCGGCGAAACCTTTGTCACGCGCAAAATTACGCGTGCGATCGCCAACATCGCGCAGGGGCTGGAGTCTTGCCTGTACCTGGGCAATATGGATTCGCTGCGTGACTGGGGGCATGCCAAAGATTACGTCAGGATGCAGTGGATGATGCTGCAGCAGGACAAGCCGGAAGATTTCGTGATTGCCACCGGCGTGCAGTATTCCGTGCGCCAGTTTGTGGAAATGGCCGCCGCTCAGTTGGGGATTAAATTGCGCTTTGAAGGCGAGGGCGTGAATGAGAAAGGCATCGTGGTTTCCGTAACCGGACACGACGCGCCGGGTGTGAAACCTGGGGATGTCATGATTGCCGTTGACCCGCGCTACTTCCGTCCGGCAGAGGTGGAAACGCTGCTGGGCGATCCGGCCAAAGCACATGAAAAACTGGGCTGGAAGCCGGAAATCACGTTGCGCCAGATGATCTCGGAAATGGTTGCCAACGATCTTGAAGCAGCGAAGAAGCATTCCCTGCTGAAGTCGCACGGTTACGAGGTCGCCATCGCGCTGGAGTACTGAGGATGAAGACACAACGTATTTTTGTGGCGGGCCATCGCGGGATGGTGGGGTCCGCCATCGTCAGACAATTGTCGCAGCGAGATAATGTCGAGCTGGTGTTGCGTACCCGCGACCAACTTAACCTGCTGGACGCCAGTGCGGTGCAGGCGTTCTTTGCCACTGAACGTATTGACCAGGTTTATCTGGCGGCGGCTAAAGTCGGTGGGATCGTGGCGAATAATACTTATCCAGCTGATTTTATTTATGAAAACATGATGATTGAGAGCAACATTATTCATGCTGCGCATTTGCATAACGTGAATAAACTGCTGTTTCTCGGGTCATCCTGTATTTATCCAAAGCAAGCCACCCAGCCAATAGCCGAAAGCGAACTGTTGCAGGGGCAGCTGGAACCGACCAATGAGCCGTATGCGATTGCCAAAATTGCCGGGATCAAGCTGTGCGAATCGTATAACCGCCAGTATGGCCGCGATTATCGCTCGGTGATGCCGACCAATCTGTATGGGCCGCATGACAACTTCCACCCGAGTAATTCGCATGTGATCCCGGCGCTGCTGCGCCGCTTTCATGACGCTCGCGAGCACAATACGCCGGATGTGGTGGTGTGGGGAAGCGGGACGCCAATGCGTGAATTTCTGCATGTTGACGATATGGCAGCGGCCAGTATCCACGTGATGGAGCTGGCTCAGGAAGTCTTGCAGGAATATACCCAGCCGATGCTGTCGCATATCAACGTGGGCACCGGCGTGGACTGCACCATCCGCGAACTGGCGCAAACCATCGCGCAGGTCGTGGGTTACAAGGGGCGCGTGGTGTTCGACGCCAGCAAACCGGATGGAACGCCGCGCAAATTGCTCGATGTTACGCGTCTGCATCAGTTGGGCTGGTATCACGAGATATCACTGGAAGCGGGGCTTGCCAGTACCTGGCAGTGGTTCCTTGAAAACCAGCAGCGCTACCGGGGGTAAGCATGTT
Source organism: Citrobacter sp. RHBSTW-00017 (assembly GCF_013797615.1). Classification (NCBI taxonomy): domain Bacteria; kingdom Pseudomonadati; phylum Pseudomonadota; class Gammaproteobacteria; order Enterobacterales; family Enterobacteriaceae; genus Citrobacter; species Citrobacter sp. RHBSTW-00017. The sequence continues at coordinate 1,995,811 of NZ_CP056899.1, forward strand.
TTTACGTCATGAGGATTTTGCCACCGTAGTACGTTCAACTCCGCTGATTTCCATTGATTTGATCGTGGCAAACACCCACGGTGAATTTCTGCTCGGTAAGCGTCTCAATCGTCCGGCGCAGGGTTACTGGTTCGTGCCCGGCGGTCGGGTGCAAAAAGATGAAGCGCTGCACGTGGCCTTTGAGCGGCTTACTGAAGCGGAGCTGGGGTTACGTTTACCGCTGTCCGCTGCGGAGTTTTACGGTGTCTGGCAGCACTTCTATGACGACAACTTTTCTGGGGATGATTTCTCAACGCATTACATCGTGCTGGGATTTCGTCTGCGGGTGTCGGAAAACGACTTGCAACTGCCTGATGTTCAACATGATGCGTACCGTTGGATGGCGGCTACACAGATTCTGGTCAGTGACCACGTGCACGACAACAGTCGGGCTTACTTCTGTAAAACAAGTCAGGCCGGAGTACCCGGGCTATGAAGATCCTCGTGTATGGCATCAACTATTCGCCGGAGTTGACCGGTATCGGCAAATACACCGGTGAAATGGTGGAGTGGATGGCGCAGCAGGGGCATGACGTTCGGGTGATCACCGCGCCGCCTTATTATCCCCAGTGGAAGGTAAACGGCAGTTATTCATCCTGGCGCTACCGTCGCGAAGAGGGCGACGCCCTCGTCTGGCGTTGTCCGCTGTATGTGCCTGAGCAACCCTCAACGCTCAAGCGCCTGCTGCATTTGGGCAGTTTCGCCCTGAGCAGTTTTTTCCCGCTACTGGCGCAACGTTGCTGGAAGCCGGATCGCATTATCGGCGTGGTGCCGACGCTGTTTTGCACGCCGGGCATGCGCCTGCTGGCAAAGCTTTGTGGCGCACGTACGCTATTGCACGTTCAGGATTACGAAGTCGATGCCATGTTGGGGCTAGGAATGGCGGGCAAAGGCACGCGCGGTATGGTGGCAAAACTGGCCAGCGCCTTTGAGCGCAGTGGGCTGTTGAATATGGACCATATTTCGACGATTTCCCGTTCCATGATGCACAAAGCCATGGAAAAAGGCGTTGCGCCGCACAAGGTTATTTTCTTTCCGAACTGGTCAGAAGTGACGCGCTTTCGTGATGTGAGCGACGCCGATGCCCTGGCGTTGTCCCAGCAACTGGGATTGCCTGCCGATCAAAAGATCGTTCTTTACTCAGGCAATATCGGTGAAAAGCAGGGGCTGGAGAGCGTGATAGACGCAGCGGTCGAGTTGAGCGAACACCCCTGGCTGTTTGTGATTGTCGGGCAGGGCGGTGGTAAAGCGCGGCTGGAGAGTATGGTCAGCGAACGCGGCCTGAACAACGTGATGTTCTTTCCGCTGCAATCATATGACGCGCTGCCTGCGCTGCTCAAGATGGCGGATTGTCATCTGGTCGTGCAAAAGCGTGGTGCGGCTGATGCCGTACTGCCCTCCAAATTGACCAATATCCTCGCTGTTGGTGGTAACGCAGTTATTACTGCCGAACCTGAAACCGAGCTGGGTCAGCTTTGTGACGCTCACCCTGGCATTGCGGTGTGCGTGGAGCCGGAGTCGGTAAACGCGCTGGTTTGCGGTATTAAACGGGCATTGATGATGCCAAAAGTAAACACGGTGGCACGTGATTATGCCGAACGCACGCTGGATAAAGAAAACGTGCTGAGTCAATTTCTTGCAGATATACGGGGTACATGATGAGTCAAAGCAAACTCTTTCCGGTGGTGATGGCCGGTGGCTCGGGTAGCCGTTTATGGCCACTGTCCCGCGTGCTGTACCCAAAGCAGTTCCTGTGCCTGAAAGGCGATCTCACCATGCTGCAGACGACGATTTGCCGTCTGAACGGCGTGGAGTGCGAAAGCCCGGTGGTTATCTGTAATGAACAACACCGTTTTATCGTAGCGGAACAGTTACGACAGCTGCACAAACTGACTGAGAACATCATTCTCGAACCTGCCGGGCGTAACACGGCACCGGCGATAGCGCTGGCCGCGCTGGCGGCAAAACGTCAAAGTCCGGGTGAGGATCCGCTGCTGCTGGTCTTGGCGGCCGATCACATGATTGCCAACGAAGAGGCATTCCGCGAGGCGGTTCGCAATGCGATGCCCTATGCCGGAGCGGGTAAGCTGGTGACGTTCGGTATCGTGCCGGACCAGCCGGAAACCGGCTATGGCTATATCCGCCGGGGGGAAGTCTCGCCGACGAATACCGACGCTGTGGCTTTTGAAGTGGCACAGTTTGTTGAAAAGCCCAATCTGGAAACCGCGCAGGCTTACGTGACGAGCGGCGACTACTACTGGAACAGCGGCATGTTCTTGTTCCGGGCCGGACGTTATCTGGAAGAACTGAAAAAGTATCGTCCCGATATTCTTGAAGCCTGTGAGAACGCCATGAGCACGGTCGACCCCGATCTCGATTTTATCCGCGTTGATGAACAGGCGTTTCTCGCCTGCCCGGAAGAGTCTGTGGACTATGCGGTAATGGAACGTACCGCCGATGCGGTGGTGATGCCAATGAACGCAGGCTGGAGCGATGTTGGCTCCTGGTCATCGCTGTGGGAAATCAGTGCCCATACCGCTGAAGGCAATGTGCATCACGGCGATGTCATAAGCCACAAAACGGAAAACAGTTACGTGTATGCCGAATCCGGCCTGGTGACGACCGTCGGGGTGAAAGATCTGGTGGTGGTGCAGACCAAAGACGCGGTGCTGATAGCCGATCGCAACGCGGTGCAGGACGTCAAAAAAGTGGTAGAGCAAATTAAGGCTGACGGGCGTCATGAGCATCATATTCACCGCGAAGTTTATCGTCCGTGGGGCAAGTACGACTCAATTGATGCCGGAGAGCGTTACCAGGTGAAGCGAATTACCGTCAAGCCTGGTGAGGGATTGTCTGTGCAGATGCATCATCACCGGGCTGAACACTGGGTTGTGGTTGCCGGTACCGCGAAGGTGACAATCAATGATGATATCAAACTGCTTGCTGAAAACGAGTCTGTCTATATTCCGCTGGGGGCGACCCATTGTCTGGAGAACCCCGGGAAAATCCCGCTCGATCTGATTGAAGTGCGCTCCGGATCTTACCTCGATGAGGATGATGTGGTGCGGTTTGCGGATCGCTACGGGCGCGCGTAACACAACATCATCGTTGCTGGATGGCGGCGTGAACACCTTATCCGGCCTAAAAACTAACGGCTAGTCATTTTGTGAAAAATATCTCCAGTCAGGAGAGGGCTAACTGTTGCCTGAAGAAGGGGAAATCATGACGAAATTAACCTGTTTCAAAGCCTACGATATTCGCGGCAGGCTGGGCGAAGAGCTGAATGAAGAGATTGCGTGGCGAATTGGCCGCGCTTACGGCGAGTTCCTGAAGCCTAAATCTATTGTTCTGGGCGGCGATGTGCGTCTGACCAGCGAGACGCTAAAGCTGGCGCTGGCGAAAGGGCTGCAGGATGCGGGGGTGAATGTGCTGGATATTGGCATGTCGGGCACCGAAGAGATTTACTTCGCCACCTTCCACCTTGGCATTGACGGCGGTATTGAAGTGACCGCCAGCCATAATCCGATGGATTACAACGGCATGAAGCTGGTGCGGGAAGGGGCGCGGCCCATCAGCGGTGATACCGGTCTGCGTGACGTGCAGCGCCTGGCGGAAGCCAACGACTTCCCGGCGGTTGATGCGACAAAACGTGGCCACTACCAGCGTATTACTACCCGCGATGCCTACATCGACCACCTGCTGGGTTACATCAATCCCGGCAGCCTGAAACCGATGAAGCTGGTGCTCAACTCCGGCAACGGTGCGGCAGGTCCAGTGGTTGACGCCATTGAAGCCCGTTTTAAGGCGCTGGGGGTGCCGGTCGAGTTCATCAAAATTCACAATACGCCGGATGGCAACTTCCCCAACGGTATCCCCAATCCTCTGCTGCCGGAATGCCGGGCCGACACGCGCAATGCGGTGATTGAACACGGTGCGGATATGGGGATTGCCTTCGACGGTGATTTTGACCGCTGCTTCCTGTTCGATGAAAAAGGTCAGTTCATTGAGGGCTATTACATTGTCGGTCTGCTGGCGGAAGCGTTTCTGGAGAAGAATCCGGGGGCGAAAATTATCCACGACCCGCGCCTGTCCTGGAATACCGTGGACGTGGTGACGGCAGCAGGCGGTAAACCGGTGATGTCAAAAACCGGGCACGCGTTTATCAAAGAGCGCATGCGCCATGAAGATGCCATTTATGGCGGCGAAATGAGCGCGCATCACTATTTCCGTGATTTTGCTTACTGCGACAGCGGAATGATCCCGTGGCTGCTGGTGGCGGAACTGCTGAGTCTGAAAGGACAGTCGCTGGGTGAACTGGTCCGTGACCGGATGGTGGCCTATCCGGCGAGTGGGGAAATCAACAGCACGCTGGCAGAGCCGGCGGCAGCGATTGCGCGTGTGGAGCAGCACTTTTCCCGTGAGGCGCTGACGGTGGACAGAACGGACGGTATCAGCATGGCGTTTGTCGACTGGCGCTTCAATTTACGCTCTTCCAATACCGAACCGGTGGTGCGCCTGAACGTGGAATCGCGCGGAAATATTCCGTTGATGGAAGCGCGAACGCGCACTCTTCTGGCGTTACTGAATCAGTAATGCCGGTGCTTCCTTTGCCCGCTTATGGGCAAAGGGTGACTAACAGGAACCACGATGACACATCTAAAAAAGCGCGAACGCGCCAAAACCAATGCGTCGTTAATTTCGATGGTGCAACGCTTTTCAGATATCACCATCATGTTTGGCGGGTTGTGGGTGATCTGCGAATTAAGCGGTTTGCCTTTCCTGTATATGCACCTGCTGGTGGCGCTGATCACGCTGGTCGTATTTCAGATGCTCGGTGGCATAACGGATTTTTATCGCTCCTGGCGCGGCGTCAAAATTTCCACTGAGCTGGTGCTGTTACTACAAAACTGGACGCTGAGTCTGATTTTTAGCGCAGGCCTGATCGCCTTTAATAACGATTTCGATAACCGTCTCGCCGTCTGGCTGGCATGGTATCTGCTTTCAAGCGTCGGCCTGGTGTTGAGTCGTTCGTTTATTCGCTACGGTGCGGGGTGGCTGCGTAATCGTGGTTACAACACCCGCCGGGTGGCGGTGGCTGGCGACCTGCCCGCCGGACAAATGCTGCTGGACAGTTTTCGCCATGAACCGTGGCTGGGATTTGAAGTGGCGGGGGTCTATCACGACCCAATCCCTGGAAAAAACTCCCGCGACTGGGCCGGTAATTTGCAACAACTGGTGGACGACGCCAAAGCTTCACGCATTCATAACGTTTATATCGCCATGTCGATGAGCGATGGCGCCAGCGTAAAAAAACTGGTGCGTGAGTTGGCCGACACCACCTGCTCGGTGATCCTCATTCCTGATGTCTTTACCTTCAACATCCTGCATTCACGGATTGAAGAGATGAACGGCGTTCCGGTAGTGCCGCTGTATGACACGCCGCTCTCGGGGATTAATCGCCTGTTAAAGCGCGCGGAAGATATCGTGCTGGCTTCACTGATCCTGCTGCTTATTTCCCCGGTGCTGTGTGGTATTGCGCTGCTGGTAAAACTGACCTCCAAAGGTCCGGTGATTTTCCGCCAGACCCGCTATGGCATGGACGGGAAGCCGATCAAAGTCTGGAAGTTTCGCTCGATGAAAGTGATGGAGAACGACGCGGTGGTGACGCAGGCGACGCAAAACGATCCGCGCGTTACCCCTGTGGGAAATTTCCTGCGCCGGACGTCGCTCGATGAACTGCCGCAGTTTATTAACGTCCTGACCGGGGGGATGTCTATCGTCGGGCCACGTCCGCATGCGGTGGCGCATAACGAACAGTACCGTCAACTGATCGAGGGCTACATGTTACGCCATAAGGTAAAACCGGGCATTACCGGCTGGGCGCAAATAAACGGCTGGCGCGGTGAAACCGATACGCTGGAAAAAATGGAAAAACGTGTGGAGTTTGACCTCGAATACATTCGCGAGTGGAGCGTGTGGTTCGATATCAAAATTGTTTTTCTGACGGTATTCAAAGGCTTTGTGAACAAAGCGGCGTATTAACATGAGCTTACGAGAAAAAACGCTTAATGGCGCAAAGTGGTCGGCGATTGCTACGGTGATCATTATTGGTCTGGGGCTTATCCAGATGACTGTCCTGGCACGGATTATTGATAACCACCAGTTTGGGTTGTTAACCGTGTCGCTGGTGATCATTGCGCTGGCCGATACGCTGTCGGATTTCGGTATCGCCAATTCAATTATTCAGCGCAAAGACATCGGTTATCTTGAGCTGACAACGCTGTACTGGCTCAACGTTGGGCTGGGTATGGTGGTATGTGTGGTGATGTTTCTGCTTAGCGGGACGATTGCCAGCGTGCTCAATAATCCCGAACTGGCGCCACTCATCAAAACCTTATCGCTGGCGTTTGTGGTGATACCGCACGGGCAGCAGTTTCGCGCGCTGATGCAAAAAGAGCTGGCCTTCAACAAAATTGGCATGATTGAAACCAGTTCGGTGTTGGCCGGTTTTACCTTTACCGTGGTCAGCGCCCATTTCTGGCCGCTCGCGCTGACGGCCATTCTCGGGTATCTGGTGAACAGTACGCTACGAACGCTGCTGTTCGGCTATTTTGGTCGCCGGATTTACCGTCCGGGGCTGCATTTTTCGCTGGCATCCGTTTCGTCGAACCTGCGTTTTGGTGCCTGGCTGACGGCAGACAGCATTATCAATTACCTCAATACCAACCTTTCCACGTTGGTTTTAGCCAGAACGTTGGGCGCAGGTGTGGCGGGCGGATTCAATCTCGCCTGGAACGTGGCGGTTGTCCCTCCGATCAAACTGAACCCGATTATTACCCGTGTCCTGTTTCCGGCGTTTGCAAAAATTCAGGACGACAGTGAAAAGCTACGGGTGAATTTTTACAAGCTGCTGTCGGTGGTCGGGATCATCAACTTCCCGGTACTACTGGGATTGATGGTGGTGTCGAACAATGTGGTGCCGCTGGTATTTGGCGAGAAGTGGAACGGTATTATTCCCGTCTTGCAACTGCTGTGCATTGTTGGACTGCTGCGCTCTGTGGGGAATCCGATCGGTTCACTGCTGATGGCGAAAGCACGGGTCGACATCAGCTTCAAATTCAATGTGTTCAAAACCTTTCTGTTTATTCCCGCCATTTTCATCGGTGGTCATCAGGCCGGGGCGATTGGCGTGACGCTGGGCTTTTTGCTGGTCCAGGTGATTAACACGATCCTCAGTTACTTCGTGATGATCAAACCTGTTCTTGGCTCCAGCTACCGCCAGTACATGCTCAGTCTGTGGCTGCCGTTATATCTCTCTTTACCTACCCTTGTGGTGAGCTATGCGCTGGACGTAATGCTGCGCAGCCAACTGTCGCCAGGTGCGTTACTGGGGATCCAGGTAGCGGCAGGAGCGCTGGCGTTTGCGGCGATGATTGTGGTGTCGCGCCATCCGTTAGTGGTGGAAATAAAACGCCAGCTCTGCCGCAGTGAAAAAATGAAAACCTTGCTTCGTGCAGGATAAGAACAACGCTTTAAGAGGTCATAATGAAACTATTAATTTTAGGCAACCATACCTGTGGGAACCGTGGGGATAGCGCGATACTGCGCGGTTTGCTGGATGCCATTAACGCGTTGCGTCCTGAGACTGAAGTGGATGTTATGAGCCGTTATCCGGTGAGTTCTTCGTGGTTGCTGAACCGCCCGGTGATGGGCGATCCGCTGTATTCGCAGATGAAGCAACACAATAACGCCGCGGGCGTCATGGGACGCGTGAAGAAGGTGCTGCGTCGTCGCTATCAGCATCAGGTGCTGCTCTCGCGTGTCACCGATTCCGGTAATCTGCGCAATATCGCGATCGCCCAGGGGTTTACCGATTTTGTTCGTCTGCTGTCGCACTACGACGCCATTATCCAGGTAGGCGGATCGTTTTTTGTCGATCTGTATGGTGTACCGCAGTTTGAACATGCCCTGTGTACGTTTATGGCGAAAAAACCGCTGTACATGATTGGCCACAGCGTGGGGCCATTCCAGGATGAACAGTTTAATCAACTGGCGAACTACGTTTTTGGACACTGTAATGCGTTGATTTTGCGTGAATCCGTCAGTCTGGATCTGATGAAGCGCAGTGCAATAAACACGGATAAAGTCGAAACCGGGGTAGATACCGCCTGGCTGGTAAACAACCATGATGAGGATTATGAGCCTGGTTATGCTGTACAGCACTGGTTACACATGGCGGCAAAACAGAAGACCGTTGCCATTACTCTGCGTGAGCTGGCTCCTTTTGATAAGCGTCTGGGGACAACGCAGCAGGCCTATGAGCAAGCCTTTGCCGGGGTAGTGAACCGCATCCTTGATGAAGGTTACCAGGTGATAGCGCTGTCAACCTGTACCGGTATTGATAGTTACAACAAAGATGACCGCATGGTGGCGTTGAACCTGAGCCAGTATGTTAACGACCCGGGCCGTTATCACGTGGTGATGGATGAACTCAACGACCTAGAGATGGGGAAAATTTTGGCTGCATGCGATCTGACGGTGGGGACTCGTTTGCACTCGGCCATCATCTCGATGAATTTTATGACGCCAGCCATCGCCATTAATTATGAGCATAAATCGGCAGGGATCATGCAACAACTGGGGTTAGCAGAGATGGCCGTCGATATTCGCCATCTGCTCGATGGCAGCCTGGAAGGGAAGGTCGCCGATGCTCTCGGACAGTTACCTGAGCTGAACATACGTCTCGGCGACGCGGTTAGGCGTGAGCGTGAACGTGGGGTGAACATGGTGCAATCGGTTTTAACGCGTATTGAGGGGGAAAAATGAAGGTTGGCTTTTTCCTGCTTAAATTTCCGCTCTCCTCCGAGACCTTTGTACTTAATCAGATTACCGCATTTATCGACATGGGCTACGACGTGGAAATTGTTGCGTTGCACAAGGGCGATCTTGAAAATACCCATGCTTCATTTAATACCTACCGTCTGGGTGAAAAAACGCGCTGGTTATTGAATGAGCCGAACAGCAAACTGGCGAAGCTTAAGTATAGGGCAGTGGCGGCCCTGCGCGGTATTACCCACGCAGCCACCTGGAAAGCGCTGAATGTTTCACGCTATGGCGATGAGGCGCGCAATCTGATTTTGGCGGCCATTTGTGGCGCGAACCCGCGGGCGTTTGAAGCGGATGTGTTTATCGCTCATTTTGGACCCGCAGGCGTAACGGCCGCCAAGCTGCGTGAGCTGGGGATGATTCGCGGCAAAATCGCCACGGTATTTCACGGCATTGATGTTTCGCATCGGGATGTGCTTGCCCACTACACCCCTGAATATCAGCAACTGTTTGAACGTGGGGATTTGATGTTACCTATCAGCAACCTCTGGGCCGGACGTTTAAAAAATATGGGGTGCCCGCCGCAGAAAATCGCGGTCTCGCGCATGGGAATCGATATGACGCGCTTTACGCCCCGCCAGTTGAAATCGCCAGCCGCACCGCTGGAGATTATCTCTGTAGCCCGGTTAACTGAGAAAAAAGGACTGCACGTTGCCATCGAAGCCTGTCGTCAGTTGAAAGAGCAGGGCGTCTCATTCCGTTATCGCATCCTTGGCATTGGCCCCTGGGAGCGTCGTCTGCGTACGTTGATCGAGCAATATCAACTTGATGATGTGATTGAGATGCCTGGCTTTAAACCCAGTCATCAGGTGAAGGAAATGCTTGAGCAGGCCGATGTCTTTTTGCTGCCCTCAATTACCGGAAGGGATGGCGATATGGAGGGGATCCCGGTGGCGCTGATGGAGGCGATGGCGGTGGGCATCCCGGTGATTTCCACCGTCCATAGTGGGATCCCTGAACTGGTCGAGTCGGGCAAGTCTGGCTGGCTGGCACCGGAAAACGATGCGCAAGCGCTGGCCGAGCGATTAGCGGCATTTAGCCTGCTCGACAGTGAGCAGGTGCAGCCGATTGTGCAGTGCGCGCGAGAAAAAATTGCAACTGAATTTAATCAGTTAGCGATCAATAAACAGTTAGCCAGACTGCTGCAAACGATGTAAATCGAGGTTGTATGTCAGAGAAAAAACTCTCACGCCGTACTTTTCTGGCGGCAGGCTCTGCGCTTGTCGTACTGCATACTCCCGTTGTTCGGGCGTTAGAATCATCGGGCAGCGTCAACATTCAGGATTACAATCCACAGGATTGGGTGGCCTCTTTCAGGCAGGCGTTCAAAGAAGGACAAACGGTCGTCGTACCAACAGGGCTGGAATGTAAGGATCTCAATACCGCCATCGTTATCCCACCAGGCAAAACGCTATTTCTGCAAGGGCGAATTAGCGGCAATGGCCGTGGGCGCTTTGTTCTGCAGGATGGATGCAAGGTGATGGGCGAGCAGGGCGGGAGCCTGAGGAACGTTACCCTCGATGTGCGGGGGTCGGACTGTGTGATAAAAGGGATTGCCATGAGCGGTTTCGGTCCGGTGACGCAAATCTATATCGGCGGTAAAACTTCAAGGCTGATGCGTAATCTGATTATCGATGATATTACCGTCACGCGCGCTAACTATGGCATTTTGCGTCAGGGTTTTCATAATCGAATGGACGGCGTAAAGATCACGAACAGCCGTTTTAGTGATTTACAGGGTGATGCTATCGAGTGGAATGTGGCGATAAACGACAGCAATATCCTCATTTCTGACCATGTCATTGAACGTATCAACTGTACCAACGGCAACGTGAACTGGGGCATCGGCATCGGTCTGGCGGGGAGTACCTATGACAATACCTATCCCGATGAACTGGCGGTAAAAAACTTTGTGGTAGCGAACATAACCGGTAGCGACTGTCGACAGCTAGTGCATGTGGAGAACGGCAAACACTTTATTATTCGTAATATTACCGCGCGAAATATCACTCCGGATTATAGCAAGAAAGCGGGCATTGATAATGCGACGGTCGCTATTTACGGATGTGATAATTTCGTAATTGATAATATCAATATGGAGAATAGTGCAGGTATGCTCATTGGTTACGGCGTAATCAAAGGGCGTTATTTATCCATTCCACAAAACTTTAAGTTAAATAATATCCATCTGGATAATACGAAACGTGAATACAAATTGCGCGGTATTCAGATCTCCTCTGGTAATGCGACTTCATTTGTGGCGATTACCAATGTGGAGATGAAACGTGCCACGCTTGAGTTGCATAACCAACCACAGCACCTTTTTTTACGTAACATCAAGGTGATGCAGCAATCCGCGACGGGACCCGCGCTTAAGATGCACTTCGATCTCCGTCAGGATGTGCGCGGCAAGTTTATGGCTAAACAGGACACATTACTCTCGCTGGCGAATGTCCATGCGGTAAACGAAACCGGGCAAAGCTCAGTTGACATCGACCGGGTAAACCATCAGGTGGTGAATGTCGAAGCGGTGAATTTTCGACTCCCGGGACGGGAGAGGTAACTTTGCGACCATTCCTGGCTAAAGTGACACCTCCATGGGATTAAGATTACTGCATTGCGAAGTTAAGCGGCGTAACATACGCTGCATCGGAGTAATGTAATTCATACTGGCTAAAACAAGCTAAAAAGCTATAATTCAGCAACAATTGAATAGGTGAATGACTTAATGATTAATTTGAAAGCAGTTATTCCGGTAGCAGGTCTGGGGATGCACATGTTGCCTGCCACGAAGGCAATCCCTAAAGAGATGCTACCGATCGTAGACAAGCCGATGATTCAATACATTGTCGACGAAATTGTAGCTGCAGGTATCAAAGAAATCGTGCTGGTGACTCATGCGTCTAAGAACGCGGTTGAGAACCACTTCGACACCTCTTACGAACTCGAATCGTTGCTTGAGCAGCGTGTTAAGCGCCAGCTATTAGCCGAGGTGCAGTCTATCTGTCCTCCAGGCGTGACTATTATGAACGTTCGTCAGGCTCAGTTACTGGGCCTGGGTCATTCAATTCTTTGTGCTCGTCCAATTGTTGGGGATAACCCTTTCGTAGTCGTATTACCTGATGTGGTTCTTGATACAGCGAGCGCAGATCCGCTGCGCTACAACCTGGCTGCCATGGTTGCTCGTTTTAATGAAACCGGGCGTAGTCAGGTGCTGGCTAAGCGTATGGAAGGCGATCTGTCTGAGTACTCTGTTATTCAGACCAAAGAGCCTTTAGATAACGAAGGTAAAGTCAGCCGTATCGTTGAATTCATTGAAAAACCAGACCAGCCGCAGACTCTGGATTCCGATCTGATGGCAGTAGGGCGCTACGTGCTTTCTGCTGATATCTGGGCAGAACTGGAGCATACCCAGCCTGGTGCCTGGGGGCGTATTCAATTGACGGATGCTATTGCTGAGCTGGCTAAAAAACAGTCGGTAGATGCGATGCTGATGACGGGCGACAGCTACGACTGCGGGAAGAAAATGGGGTATATGCAGGCGTTTGTTAAGTACGGCCTGCGTAACCTGAAAGAAGGGCCGAAGTTCCGTAAGAGCATTGAGAAGTTGCTCGGAGAATAGGCAAGACGAAAGATTAATTATATTAGTAATACTTCATGATAAATGGCAGGGGAAGACTCATGATGCTATCAGTATACAGGCATGTCTTCACTGCCTTTTTTATGATAAAAATCAAGTAGTAAAAAGATCAATGCTCTACCTTTTCTTGTAGCAAAAATCGATTTCTTCTTGTTTCTTAGTTAGATTAATACGACAATATTTGGGATGTTTTGGGGCTAAATGTGTCAAAATGTAATCAATAATTGATAGGCTAAGCCCCCTCAAAAATTGGAGTGTACAGTACACTGGTAGCTGTTGAGCCAGGGGCGGTAGCGTGCCTGATTAAATTAACATTTCTGTGGCAAAATAAGCTAATTTTATGTTAAAGGCTAATTTAGAAAAATATAAAATCAAATAATTTAACACGTAATTAGCATAAAAGATTAATACAATTTCGGAGACTACATGACTATACTTGTGACAGGTGGCGCTGGTTATATTGGTTCACATACCGTTTTACAGTTAATTGAGGGCGGATATGATGTGGTTGTGCTTGATAACCTGAGTAATTCATCTCAAGAGTCACTTCATCGTGTTGGTTCTTTGGTTTCGAAAAAAATTCCATTCATTGAAGCTGATATCAACGATAAACAAAAACTTGAAGAAGTTTTTAAAAACTACGATATCGATGCAGTGATTCATTTTGCAGGATTAAAATCTGTGGGTGAATCGGTAAAAAAACCGCTGGAATATTATATTAATAATGTCAGTGGGACCCTCACCCTGCTTGAAGTTATGAAGCAAGCAAGTGTTTATAAGTTCATTTTTAGTTCGTCCGCAACTGTTTATGGTAACCATTCTCCGGTTCCCAACCTGGAGGAATATCCTATTGGAAATGCTTCCTGCCCCTATGGTACTACTAAAGTCATGCTGGAGCAGGTTTTATCAGACTACGCGAAATCTGATGATAAATTGAAGATTATTGCTCTTCGTTATTTTAACCCTACAGGCGCACATCCTAGTGGTCTTATTGGGGAGGACCCGAACGGCATTCCAAATAATCTTGTCCCTTATATTTCTCAGGTTGCTATTGGAAAATTAGAAAAATTGTCCGTTTATGGTGGCGATTATGAAACCATTGATGGAACAGGGGTACGCGACTTTATCCATGTAGTAGATCTTGCCTCAGGCCATGTTAGTGCTTTAAGGCATATTGATAAATTACAAGGATATGACGTTTTTAATCTTGGCACCGGCAATGGTGTATCAGTTTTACAAGTAATTGATGCCTTTGAAAAGGCAAGTGACAAGAAAGTTAACTATGAAATTGTCGCCAGGCGAGAGGGCGATATAGGATCTTCTTGGGCTGATGTCTCTAAAGCAGAAAGGGTTTTAGGCTGGAAAGCCAAGTACAATATTGAAGATATGATGGCTCATACCTGGAATTGGCAAAAGCAAAACCCTAATGGCTATGGAAGCTAGTACTTATCTATTTAATATCATAATGGCGTATCAATGAATTTATTTTTCATAGTCGATAAGTTGGATTGGGCATTCGGAAAAATAGCCCAAAATATAGCAAAAGAGTTGAGTGACTTTAATGTAAAAATAGTTTGCACCGATGATTTTAAAACGGTGGCGGACCTTGTTTTACACTTGGATAAAAACGTAAAAGAAAAGAGTATCTTACACTTTTTCTGGCGTGACTATCTCATGGAAGTGATGAACTTCACTCAGCGGAATCCCCAGTATAAAGAAATTTTGATCAGCAATATTGTCACCACACATATTCCTGATCACCTATTCACTTATGATGATATCGCGAACTATGAGAGACGAATTCCTCTTATGAATTTTGTGGATGGGTATTTTGTTACATCCGCAAAGTTGAAAGAGCTATATTCTGAACTGTCTGATTTTCCACCTCCTCATAGTGTTATCTATGATAATCCAGAAATTCCTATGAGCGAAGGAAATAGTCATGATAATAGCGATAGAAAAAAACTCGTATGGATTGGAAATAGCAAATGGGGCGAATATCTTGGTTATAAAGATTATAAAGGCCTGAATAAAATAGTTTTGCCGGCTCTGGATAAATTAAAAAAATCTGGATATACGTTTGATTTTATTGAGTTTGATAGTTCTAAGGGCAAGACCGAACGTGAAGTAATTCTTAAAACACTGTCTGATGCAGATATTCTACTCATCAGTTCTGAATGTGAAGGTACGCCATTGCCACTTCTTGAAGCAATGGCAAACAGTTGCGCTATTGTGTCAACAGACGTCGGCATAGCAAATGAAGTGTTACCTGAAAAGCAGCGGCAGTATATTGTGTCTCGGGATGCCGAGGCATTTTATGATTCTTTGAGAAATCTTCTTGATGATCAACGTGGTCTTAAAGAATTACAAAGAATGAATTATTTAGCATATCGTCAGCAATTTGTAGATGATGGCCTTATAGCTGATAAATGGGCATTGTTCTTCAAAGACATGTGTTCAAAATCGCAAAATGAATTTAAGAATATATTCCTTCGCGAGCAGAAAGCGCCATCGTTGAAAGAACGTTTAATTTCAAAAACTATTTATAATCTAAGCAGGCTTGCTCTCCGTTTGAATTTGATGAATACGCTGAAGCAATACAGTCTGCTACGAAAAATATATTATAAGGTTGCTGGTACAACTACCAATCAAGTTGATTATGATTTGTTGGATGAGTTCTATAGCAATGCAATAGCGGATAAAGAAGTCTTAGCATTTTACTCGGCCTATTGGTCTGGTGTTGCCACATCAACAGCCAGTTTCTTTAAAGATGATAGTATCCAATATCCGTACTATTCATATGAGTTCCCACAAGTTTCTAACCATGTCTATCTAAACAGGTTGGCTGAAAAACTTGCTGCTTCGAAGACACTAAAAAGTGTGATCATGAGCGGTGGAACACAATTACAAATGGAACTTGCTAAAAAGATTAAGGAATTAAATCCAAAAATAAAAATATTTTTTGCATGGCATGGCTCACCTGCTCAGTGGGTTGACTCCTCGCAATATTCAACTTTTGATGGATGGTATGAACTTTATCGGGAACGGATTGTTGATGGGGTCATCTCGTTTAAGCCTGAGCTAGATGAAATACTTAATGCATACGGTATTCGTGCATTCTCAGTATCGAACTATGCTGTATCAGGCACTTCGTTTTCTAAAAAGTTAGCTGTACCTGATTCGGGCAATTTCCGCGTCGGTTTGTTTGCCGCAATGTTCAGTTGGTATAAAAATCCATTTCCTCAGTTACTAGCGATTGGTTCATTAAAAGGGTGTGAGTTGGTTACCAACTTGCATCTTGAAAATAATATGAAGTGGATTACCTCAAACATCAAACTTACGGCATTATCAGAGAATTTAAATAATAAGCGGTTTATCGAGCTGCTATCTCGTTTACATGTTGTGTGCTATGTAACGAATACGGAATGTTCACCAATGATCGCGCTGGAATCAGCAAGCGTTGGAACGCCATGCGTTGTAGGTCCAGCCGGAAACATATATAAAGGTTTTCCTGAGTTAGAATTGTATTTGGTTGAAAAAGAGGTTGATAATCCAACTGCAATCAGGAATCGGTTACAATTAGTTCGTGATAATTACGCGGAAGTTAAGGTTTTACTTAACGCATTTGTTTTGGAATACAATTCCAGATTAGAACTAATTAAAGAGAAGATGTATAAAGAGCTGAAGCAATGAAAGAATCATTAACAGATATATATTCGTCAATAAAATCCTGGCATCTTTGGACTACATTAGGTTGGTTGGAATTAAGGCAGAGATATAAAAGATCCATTGTTGGACCGTTTTGGATTACATTAAGTATGGCGGTCCTTATTATTGCTTTAGGGGTAATTTATGGAGAACTATTTAAATTAGAAGTTAAAGAGTATCTCCCGATGCTAGCAGTTGGTTTGGTGTTCTGGAACTTTATTAGTGGCGTTATAAATGAAGGGTGTGTAACTTTCATATCGTCCAGCTCTTTTATAAGTCAGTTACCAACTAAAAAATTCATATACATTATGCAAATGTTATGGCGAAATTTTATGATGCTTTGCCATAATATAGTAATAGTGATTGGTGTGTTGATTATATTCAACGTCTTTTCGTTGAAGAATTTCCCGCTTTTTATACTTGGATTTATGATCGTAGTTGTTAATCTGATCTGGATTGCAACTTTATTTGCAGTAATTTCTGTACGTTTTAGAGATTTTCCGCAAATGGTCATGAGTTTTATGCAGGTTGTCTTTTATATAACGCCGATATTATTTTCTGGAACAATGTTGGCTAAATATAGCTTGCTGCTGAAGTTAAACCCATTTGCTTGGTTTATCGAGATTATTCGCTCGCCTTTAGTAGGGAAAATGCCCGAGTTATACTGCTATTATAATTCTATTATCCTTGCATGCGTAGGAACAGTTATCTCACTAATTACATTTGCAAAATGTAGAAATCGCATTGCATATTGGGTGTAAATTATTATGTCTCATTTGATTGACTTAAAAGATGTGGGTGTCGAATTTCCCATTTACGACGCTAAAAGTAGATCGTTTAAATCGCAGGTGGCTAACTTAACCCGCGGTGTTATTTCTTCAAAAAAAGAAAGCAGCACGGTTACGGTTAAATCATTAGACGGTTTAACGTTTAGTCTGAAAGAAGGTGATAAACTCGGACTTATTGGAAACAATGGCGCGGGAAAATCTACGCTACTGAAGCTGTTGGCTGGTATCTATGAACCAACCTCCGGCACAATTAAAAGAAAGGGTAAGATAGTTCCACTGTTGGATATCGCTCTAGGAATGGATGATGATTCCACAGGATACCAAAATATAAAACTACGCGGTTTGTTACTTGGTATGACGAATGCAGAAATCGAATCCAAAATAGAAGAGATCGCTTGCTTCACAGAACTAGGTGATTACCTGAATCTACCAATTCGTGTCTACTCTACCGGGATGCGCGTGAGATTAGCATTTGCAGTATCAACTTCAGTTGATCCAGATGTACTTTTACTCGACGAAATTATTGGGACTGGTGATGCTTCTTTCTTAAATAAAGCAAAGAAAAGATTCCAGGAGTTGCAGGAGAGGGCAAAGGTTGTTGTGCTATCTTCCCATGACAACAATGTCATTCTGAAAACTTGTAATAAAGTTCTGTGGTTAGAAGGTGGTAAACCAAAGATGATTGGAGATCCGGAAGAAGTATTAAATAAATATATGGATAGCGTAGTTTAAAAACATAGGTGGTATGAGTGAAGATTGATTATGTCATTACAGGCATGGATGTCGGAGGCGCTGAGATGCAGGTTGTCGAATTGCTTCTTGAGCTTCAAAAATGTGGGCATTCTGTTCGATTAATTTCGCTTACACCACCAGTTGATTTGATTGATAAGCTAATCAGTAATGACATACCAGTTGTTTCATTGGGTATGAAATCAAAATTAGCTTTACCTATGGCTGCATTTAAATTAGCAATGTTGATCAGACAAAACTCTCCAGATATTGTGCATTCGCATATGTTTCATGCCAATATCTTGGTACGTTTCGTAAGAGCACTCTTGGGAAGGCGTTCATCTATTATTTGTACTGCACACAGCGTTCGTGAAGGTGGCAGTGCCAGAGACTGGCTCTATCGTTTGACTAATAAATTAAGTGACTTGAATACAGTTGTTAGCGATGCTGCACGGCAGCGATTTATTAACGACAAAGTATTTCCACCTGAGAAAACACTTACTGTTTATAATTGTATCAATATTGATCATTTTTGTATCATCGATAGACAGGGCAGGAAACGATTTCGCTGGATAACAGTTGGGCGGCTTGTAAAAATAAAAAACCAACTGTTGATTTTGCAAGCTATGATGCAGTTGCCACATAGTGAACTCATCATAGTTGGAGAGGGCGAAGAACGGCTTACATTGCAAACATTTATCGATCAAAATTCTCTCAGCGAGCGAGTTACTCTCTTGGGAAAAAAGGATAATGTTGTTGATTATTACCATGATTCCGATGCCTTTGTGCTGGCCTCTGACTATGAAGGTTTTGCTCTTGTCGTTGCCGAAGCTATGGCATGTGGATTACCAGTGGTCGCAACAGATTGTGGTGGGCCAGCAGAAATTATTGGAAATGGACAGGATTTTGGCATAACAATATCGGTTAATGATGTACATCACTTAACTGCAGCGATGCAACAGATTGAATCATTAGATATCGAACAACGTAAAGGAAGCGGCTATCGTGCTCGGGAAAGAGTCATTGAGAAATTTTCTGCTAAAAAAATCGTATCTCAATGGGAAGATATATACCTGTGCATACAGAAAAACAGAATTTAGAACTCACCTATGAAAATAGCATTAATCGGTACTACAGCAGAAAGTCTAATCCAATTCAGAAAAGAACTGATTAATTTATTACATAAAAATGGCCACGTTGTATATGCATTTGCAATTGACTATGATGATGTGACAAAAGAAAAAGTTAAATCATTTGGCGCTATACCAGTACATTATTGTTTCAGTCGTACAGGGCTAAATCCATTTTCTGATGTTATCAACACCTATAAATTATATAAAATTTTAAAATCACTTAAGTTAGACTTGGCATTTTCTTATTTTTCAAAGCCAGCCATTTTTGGTACTTTAGCAGCAAAGTTCGCAAGAATACAAAAACGATATGCGATGCTTGAAGGTCTTGGTTTTTTCTTTACCAATTCTGGAGGACAGGTTTCATTACGAACTAAATTACTAAAAAAAATATTGGTTTCGCTTTACAAAGTGAGTTTCAGACACATTGAAAGTCTAATCTTGCTTAATGCGGATGATAAGCGAGATCTTTTAGTTAATGAAAAAATTCAAGTAAAAAAGGTACATATATTAGGGGGGATTGGATTAAATATGTCTGATTATCCCTACTGCCCACCTCCTGTCGAGCCAGTGTCTTTCATTTTTGTCGCCAGATTTTTGCAAGAAAAGGGAGTTTATGAATTTATTGAGGCTGCAAAAATAGTCAAAAAGAAGTTTCCTGAAACTCATTTTTGTATGCTGGGCCATCTGGATCTTCATAACCCGGGAAGCTTAACTATAGAACGACTTAATGATTTGAAATGTAATAACATCATTGAGTTACCTGGTCATGTTGATAACGTACAGGAGTGGCTTGCTAAAGCGAGTGTATTCGTATTGCCTTCCTGGCGTGAAGGGTTTCCGAGAAGTACACAGGAGGCTATGGCCATGGGCCGCGCTGTCATAACCAGCGATGTGCCAGGTTGCCGAGATACAGTGGTTGATGGCGTTAATGGATTTTTGATTAAGCCACGTTCTTCTCATGCCTTAGCCGAAAAAATGCTCTGCTTCTTACATCAACCTGAGCTAATTACCCAAATGGGGAATGCAAGTCACCAAATAGCTTTACAACAATTTGACTCAAGTATAGTTAATTCGAAGCTAATGAAGATACTACGTGTAGATTTTGAAAATACAAAATCTAATGTCTGTTAAATCATATAAATACAACTTTATAAAAAACACAATTTAGTAAGAAGATTATGGAAAGATTAAATTTGAGTGAAAAACCTGCTCACTCTTTACAAGAATCGGCTATTCATTGTGCCAGATATGCTAATATCTTACATCTTGTTAAAGATAAAGTAGTTCTGGACATTGCCTGTGGTGAGGGATATGGCTCAGCACTATTAATGAAAGCAGGAGCTAAACGAGTTGTGGGGGTGGACATCTCTGAAGAGTCAATTGAGCGTGCAAAGGAACTTTTTGGGGAATATGATGTAGAGTATATTGTAAGTGATGCAAATACCATCTCAGAGCGTTATGGCGAAGACTTTTTTGATATAGTTGTTTCAATTGAGACAATAGAACACATCAATACCCCTGACGTCTTTCTTAGTTCTATCAAAAAAACTGCTAAAGAAAATGCGATTTTCTATATAACTTGCCCTAACGATTATTGGTACTATCCAAATAATGAACAATCTAATCCTTATCATGTACGAAAGTATACTTTTCAAGAATTCAAAGAGCTTAGTACAGGGGTTTTGGGTAATAATGTCCAATGGGCATATGGTGGTTCTGTTTTTGGATTCGGCACAGTCTCTGCTAACAATCGAGGTCTTGAAAAGATAGGTTCTTCATGGATGGAAATAAGCGAGTCAGAAAATTCAATTAATGTTTTAAACACAGAGATTGACGCTGTTAATGAAAATAATTGTAGTTTCTTTGTGGGCTTATGGAATGCGCCTGAAACAAACTTTAGCAACAGTACATTTCCAATAAGTATGGATGCTTATTCGCGCATGACAGAAGAGTTTGAGTCGAATGTAAGTCTGGTACTTCGTGAAGATCAGGTGGAAAATAAAAAAGCTATATCAATATTAAAAAAAGATATGAAACAATTAACAATGAATTTGAGAAAATCAAATCTTTTATTATCTGCATTAAAAATTGAAAATGATGTGCTGCGTACGAATATTTACGAATTGCAACACCAACTCGCCAAACAAATTGCGATGTATAATGAAGTAACAAGTGAAAAAAATATTTTAGAATTAAAAAACGCCGATTTAATTTCGTTGCATGAGGATTTAGCATCTAAAAATTCATCATTGATGGAAAGAATGTCGCAAATGGAAATCCCATATTATCGATACTTAAGACTCTCTGCTCTTCTTCCGGATTTTTTGAAAAAAATTATACTAAAAATTGTGCGTTTTATCAGGAAATAAAATATGTCTGCACGTTTAAAATTATTACCTGGGTTAAAATCAACTGAGTATGTGTATTCAGATCTTCATGCTTTACTTGATACTAATGGTGGGAGTTCCTTAGGTCCGAACATTGGTAGTGATGGTTCTAACCTAACAATAACATGTTTATCGATGAGTAGAGTTTTTCTTACTGAAAAACTTGTTAATTCTATATATCAGCATGTGCCTTATTTTAAAGGTGAGATTCTGATTGTTGATAATGGCAGCACAGTAGAAGAACTTTCAATTTTACAAAATTTAAGTGATACGATCCCATTAAATATTAGAGTTGTCGAGCTTGGTAATAATTTTGGCGTAAGTGGTGGAAGAAACAAAACTTTAGAGCATATAAAAACAGAATGGGCAATGTTTCTCGATAATGATATTTATTTCATAAATAATCCACTTCCGAGATTGCAAAAAGATATTTCAAGACTTGGTTGTCATTTTATCAATATGCCATTGCTTGATTCTGACGGAGAAACATTATTCGCAAATGGAGGGAATGTTTTCCTCGATATTGATGATGATTCGGTGCATGTTGTTGCAGGAAGTGCATGTATTCAGGAAAAAACAATTACATATGATGGTGAAGGCTTCCTTTCTACATTTCTTTTTGGTGGTGCGAGTGTTATTAAAATCGCGACCCTGAAAAATTTAGGGAAGTATGACGAAAATATGTTTATTGGGTTTGAAGACATTGATTTATCGATCCGTCTTTACCAGTCAGGAATGAAAGTTGGTACATGTGGTGCAATTTCTTTAATCCATGATCACCCGAAGCCTAGTTCTAACAAAGATAAAGATTATGAGAAAATTCGCTTCACGCGAAGTATCTTAAAAGAATCCGCGGATTATCTTGAAAACAAATGGGGAATGGTTTTCTGGTCAGCTCCAGTTGATGATTGGTTGGAAGAGAAGCAACGTAGTTTTGAACTGACAACTCAGCATAATGATAATTTGTCCCAATTCGATGACAATAAAAAAGGCGCGACTTATGATTTATCTGTGTCAAAACCGAAAATTGCATTGATTATTGATACTGAAAACTGGGCATTCTCAAATATTGCAAATCAAATAGTCAATTATCTGTCAGATTCATATGACTTTACAATAATACCAACTGAAATTGTTGATAATATCAGTCAGGTTATTATGATGACTAGAAATTATGATATAACACATTTCTTCTGGCGTGAATCGCTTAGACTTATATATGATGAATATTATATAAACTATAACCGGACTATCGGATTTGATGAGCTCAGCTTTAAAAAAGAGTTCTTGGATGGAAGAATAATAACCAGTAGCGTTTATGATCATTTATTCCTGGATGAGCAAGCTATAAAATTAAGAAAGACATTTTATAACGATTTAATAACTGCTTATACGGTTAGTTCATCAAAACTATATGACATCTACTCATCCATAGTTGAGTATCCTAAGCCATCAGTTCTTGCGGAAGATGGGGTTAATTTAAAACTATTTTATCCAATTAATCTTGAACGTTTTGATAATATAGAATCGAGGGCCTTGCGCGTAGGTTGGGCTGGGAATTCTAAATGGGCGGGAGAGTTAGAGGATTTCAAAGGTTACCATTCTTTATTAAAGCCTGCAGTTGAGCAATTACAATCAGAAGGATTAAATATTGAATTAGTCCTTGCCGATCGTCAACTCGGATTTATTCCTCATGATGAAATGGTAAAATATTATAGCCAAATTGATGTATATGTCTGTCCTTCAAAAATTGAAGGCACACCAAACCCTGTCCTTGAGTCTATGGCATGTGGCGTTCCCGTGATAAGTACTGATGTTGGTGTGGTCAAAGATGCTTTTGGTGAGATGCAAAAAGAATGGATTTTACCAGTTAGAAGCAAGGATACTTTGATAGATAAACTTAGAGATTTTTATCATAAGCGTAATTCAGTGGTAAAATGTCTATCTTCAGAAAATTTGCAACAAATAAAAAAATGGGATTGGAAAGTTAAGTCTGAGAACTTTCGGACTTTTTTCGACAAAGTACTAGAATCTAAAAGGCACAGCGAGATAAGCAATAAAATGTGATTGATCTTGACCCTCCATCTCCGAACAGCTTTTGTATCTTAAGTTAACGATGTCCGCTGCCGCCGGTATTCCCTCGGGGAGTGATATCCCAGCGCGCTGTGCGGGTGGTTTTCATTGTAATGCGTGAACGCTACTGCAAGGTTTCGCAGTGCTGTTCTCACATCCGGTTTTGGCATGAACGCGATATAGTCTTCTTTCATCGTTTTCACGAACCGTTCGGCCATGCCATTACTCTGCGGGCTGCTCACCGCTGTTGTGCAGGGCTCCAGATTCAGCTCTCTCGCGAACCTCCGCGTTTCATACGCGGTATACGCTGAACCGTTATCCGTCAGCCACTGCACCGCTGTGTCGGGCAACCTGTCGCCGAAGCGCTTTTCCACCGACCTCAGCATCACATCCTGCACGGTCGAACTGTCATAGCCTCCCGTGCTTGCTGCCCAGTCTATGGCCTCACGGTCGCAGCAGTCCAGCGCGAACGTTACCCGCAGTTTTTCGCCGTTGTCGCAGCCGAACTCGAAGCCATCTGAACACCAGCGCATATCGCTTTCTGCCACCGCTATCTTGCCCTTATGTTCACGCTTCGGTCGCTCTGGTTTGTGATGCAACAACAACAGGTTATGCTCACGCATTATCCTGTAAAGCCGTTTGGCATTCACAGGTAGCTGTCCCTCTGTGCGACGTTGCTTGCGCAGGATGCCCCACACGCGTCGATAACCATAACTCGGCATATCGCTGATAATGTTGAGGATAGCCGACAGTATTTCTGCGTCTGCTTCTTCATTACGCCGGTTACAGCGCCTGTCCTGCCAGTCGGCAGAACGGTTAATCCGCAGTGACAGTTGCGCACGCGACACGCCCATGGTCCGGCAGACCATGGCTATTCCCCGTCCTTTGGCAACAAGGGCGCGTGCGCTATCCATTTTCGCGACTGACCGTACTCCACGGCTTCTTTCAGGATCTCAACTTCCATCGTCTTCTTGCCCAGAAGGCGCTGAAGCTCCCGGACCTGCTTCAGAGCAGCAGTAAGCTCAGAAGCAGGAACGACTTCCTCTCCAGCCGCAACGGCGGTGAGGCTGCCTTCCTGATATTGCTTCTTCCACTTAAACAGCAGGCTGGGCTGGATACCATGCAGGCGGGCGACATGGGAGACATTCATACCCGGCTCCATCGTCTGCTGGATAATGGCGATCTTCTCCTGAGGAGTTTTACGTTTACGGACTTCTTGCCCTAACAGGATCCCGGTCATCTCAAAATTGGCGTTAGTGTTAGACATATATTCAAGCCTATCTCTTATCTGGAGATACAGCTACTGTCCGGTGTTTCAGGGGGCTACATCAGCAATAAAATGTGATCAAGATATCATTTGATCCCTGGTCCTAGTTTTTTTATCATTATCGCAACTTAATAAGCTCATGGTATCTATACCTGACAGGAGTATGTAATGTCTAAGCAACAGATCGGCGTCGTCGGTATGGCAGTAATGGGGCGCAACCTGGCGCTCAACATTGAAAGCCGTGGTTATACCGTTTCAGTATTCAACCGCTCCCGTGAAAAGACCGAAGAAGTGATTGCTGAGAATCCGGATAAGAAACTGGTTCCTTACTACACGGTAAAAGAGTTTGTTGAATCACTTGAAACTCCTCGTCGTATCCTGTTAATGGTGAAGGCGGGTGCGGGTACGGATGCTGCCATTGATTCCCTGAAGCCGTACCTGGAAAAAGGGGACATCATCATTGATGGCGGCAATACTTTCTTCATGGATACTATTCGCCGTAACCGGGAGCTGTCTGCCGAAGGTTTCAATTTCATCGGCACCGGCGTATCCGGTGGTGAAGAGGGGGCGCTGAAAGGTCCGTCTATTATGCCTGGCGGTCAGAAAGAAGCGTATGAGTTAGTTGCTCCAATATTGACCAAAATCGCGGCCATTGCTGAAGATGGCGAACCGTGCGTGACCTATATCGGCGCTGATGGTGCAGGTCATTACGTGAAAATGGTCCACAATGGTATTGAGTACGGTGACATGCAACTGATTGCTGAAGCTTACTCATTATTGAAAGGTGGTTTGAACCTAAGCAACGAAGAACTGGCTAGCACCTTCACCGAGTGGAATAACGGCGAACTGAGTAGCTACCTGATCGATATCACCAAAGATATCTTCACTAAAAAAGATGAAGATGGTAAATATTTGGTGGATTTCATCCTGGATGAAGCGGCGAATAAAGGGACGGGTAAATGGACCAGCCAGAGCTCTCTGGATCTCGGTGAACCACTGTCTCTGATTACTGAGTCTGTGTTTGCACGCTACATCTCTTCACTGAAAGATCAGCGTGTTGCTGCCTCTAAAGTCCTGTCCGGTCCTAAAACTCAGCTTGCAGGTGATAAGGCAGAATTTATTGGGAAAGTACGTCGTGCGCTGTACCTCGGTAAGATCGTGTCTTATGCTCAGGGCTTCTCACAGCTGCGTGCCGCATCTGACGAGCATAATTGGGATCTGAACTACGGCGAGATTGCAAAAATCTTCCGTGCGGGCTGCATCATCCGCGCGCAGTTCCTGCAGAAAATCACCGATGCCTATGCTAAAAACCCTGGTATTGCAAACCTGCTGCTCGACCCGTACTTCAAGAACATTGCCGATGAATACCAACAGGCGCTACGTGATGTTGTTGCGTATGCTGTGCAGAATGGTATCCCGGTACCGACATTTTCTGCTGCTGTCGCTTATTACGACAGCTATCGTGCAGAGGTGTTACCTGCAAACCTGATTCAGGCCCAGCGTGATTACTTTGGTGCGCATACTTATAAACGTACTGATAAAGAAGGTGTATTCCATACGGAATGGCTGGATTAATTAACAACGTTTTATATCTTCTGTTTTAACAATAAGTCCATCCGAATGGATGGCCTTATTGCATGTAAACCTTTTATAGCATTAGAGTTGTCTCTTGGTTTTAATATCTGAAGAGAATAACATAAATGCGTTCTACTTAAGGCATTAATGCAATCATGCGTAAAAATATAATAATTGTGGGCGGTGGTTTTTTTGGTATGTACCTCGCTGAGCAATTTTCTCTTTTAGGGCATGGAGTGAAACTTTTCGAAAAAGAGAAGAATTACATGTCCCGCGCATCATATAACAACCAGGCGCGTGTGCATAATGGCTACCACTACCCCAGAAGTATTTTGACTGCTTTACGTTCACGTATCTCTTTCCCACGTTTTGTTGATGAATTCCGTGACTGCATTGATTCCGACTTTGATAAATACTATTTAATCAGCGAAATGTTAGGAAAAGTGTCTGCCAGCCAGTTTCGCATGTTCTGTGACCGCATTGGTGCTGATTGTGATTATGCGCCAGCGAAAATCCAGAACATGGTAAATCCAAAAATGATTAATGCCTGTTTTACGGTTAAAGAATTTGCGTTCGATGCCTTCAAGCTCCGTGAACTTATGTTAAAGAGGCTGGATAGTTCAAATGCTGAATTCTACTGCGGCTATTCCGTTGATAAAATCGAAAAATTGGAAAATGGCATTAAAACTCAGGTCAGAGATATAATCTCCGGTGAAGTGCAAGAATATGTTGCTGACCACGTGTTAAATGCACTTATTCACATCTGAATTATCTTCTGGATAATTCAGGGATTGAACTGATCCCCTTGAAGCACGAGATGACCGAAATGTGCCTGGTTGATGTGCCGGAAGTGTGCAAAAAAGCTGGTTTTACCATCATGTGTGGCCCGTTTTTCTCCGTGATGCCATTCCCATCCGTTGGATTGCATTCATTTAGTCACGTGCGTTATACACCTCATTATGAGTGGCACGATAAGCCCGGTGAAAAGTACCTCGATTCACATGCGAAATTTGATTCCGATACGAGAACTAGTGCCTGGAAATATATGATTAAAGATGCCTCACGTTACATGCCAATTTTGAGTGAGTGCCGTTATGAGCGTTCTCTGTGGGAAGTGAAGACGCTTCTCCCACGCAGTGAAACAGATGATTCCCGCCCGATTCTCTTTAGACCGAATCATGGAATGCAGGGTTTTCACTGTATTATGGGGGGCAAAATAGATAACGTATACGATGCCTTTGAAGCTATTAAAAATATGAACGTTATTTAAAAATTTAGAGACTACACAAGTGAAAAGTGAATTTTTTGTTTCGGTCGTTTTAAATACGCACGACCTATCGAATGAATTAACAAATAAATTGCAGCAGATCCAGTCCTTACTCGACGATAATTATACCGACTACGAAATTTTAATTGTTTCTAAAGGACCATATCGTGATGTGCCAAGAACCTCTGCGATCGACAATATTTTACAAACTATTCCAAGCGTGCGTTTCCTGCAACTGTCGGGCTGTGTTCATGATGATGTGGTGTGGGCTGCAGGTCTTGAGAATGCGATTGGAGACTTTGTGATTCTATATGATCATCTGACGGATCCTGTTGATATCATTCATCGTGCCGTGGAAGAGTGTAAGTCCGGCTCCGATGTCGTTGTAGGTGTCTCAACCCAGTCTCTTCCGTGCGCGTACCGCATTATGCGTGATACGGCATCGCGTATTTTAAAAGCGATCGATTACCATATCCCTAAAAACTCAACAGGTTTTCGTTGTCTCAGTCGCCGTGCGGTGAATGCGGTAACGGACACTGGTCGTTTTCACCACCAGTTCTATATGCGCATTCAGAAAACGGGCTATCCCGCCAGTGAACTGACTTATCAGCCTGTTAGTGAAACGCATGTTAAGCGTTCTATCACATACGGTTTTCGCAATTTAGTGCGTCTGATGGTCTTTAACTCTTCTCGTCCGTTGCGCTGGATGTCAATTGTTGGCACAGTAGGTAGCCTAAGTGCGCTGCTTTTTGCGGTTTATAGTATTATCGTGAATCTAATCAATGGCCATGTTGTGGAGGGTTGGACCACCACGGTTTTGTTTATGTCCATTCTGTTTATGCTGCAGTTTATTATGTTGGCTTTTTTCGGGGAATATCTCAGCCGTTTGCTGGATGACCGAAGTGAACAGGCAGCATATTCCGTCGTGTTTGAGAAAAATAGTGCTGTCATGGTTAACCAGGACCGCGTTAATGTGCTAAATGATGCGACTGTCGAAAAGGCTAATCTGGTGCAAACCGGACGCGACCGCTAAATACTGGAGAGATCATGACTAAGGCTTTGATTGGTTATACCGGGTTTGTAGGCACGACGCTCTTAAAGCAAACCAAATTTGACGATTTTTACCGTTCTACGAATATTAATGATATTAAGGGTAAAAAATTTGATCTGGTTGTCTGTGCCGGTGCGCCAGCGAAAAAATGGATCGCAAATGCTGATCCCAAAGGTGATCAGGAAATTATTGATTCGCTGATTGACTGCCTGGATAGTATTGAGTGTAAAACATTTATCCTCATCAGTACGGTGGATGTATTCAAATCACCCAATGGCGTTGATGAGAATTCCGTGATCGATACGCAGGAACTGCATGCCTATGGTCTGAATCGCTATCGGCTTGAGCAATTTGTTTCAAAGCGGTTCCAACAGCATCTAATAGTCAGACTTCCTGGTTTAGTTGGTCCGGGGCTACGTAAGAATATTATTTTTGATTTTCTTAATGAGAATAACGTTGAGAAAATCGAAAGCCGTAGCATCTTTCAATTCTATCCTATGGTGAACCTTTGGTTCGATATTAAGATTGCGCTTGAGAACAAAATTAATCTTGTTCACCTGACGGCAGCCCCGGTTTCGGTTGCGAAAATTGCTCGAGATGGTTTCAATATTAATTTTGATGTGCAGCAGGCCGCACAACCTGTTACCTATGATATGCGCAGCGTGTATGGCCCACTGTATGGGGGCAGTGAGCATTACCAATATTCGGTGAAAGACACGGTGCAGGCTGTCAGACATTATGCGCAATCAGAGCCCCAAAAAATGCAGGAATATAATAAATGAGAATATCAATCTCCAACCTTGCTTGGGACGTTAAAGAAGATCTAGAAGTTGCTAATTTATTGAACTTATTTAACGTTGATGCGATTGATATTGCACCAGGTAAATATTTCCCGGAACCTGCTAGCGCGTCAATAGCAGATATTCATGCAGTTAAAGATTGGTGGCAGGAGCGAGGCATTGACATCATTGGCATGCAGGCACTGTTATTTGGTACTACAGGTCTGAATGTATTTGGTAGTGAATCTATCCAGAAAAAACTACTCGATCACTTGGCTGCAGTTTGCCGTATTGGAGCAGGACTAGGGGCTTCGCGACTGGTATTCGGTTCGCCCAAAAATCGGGATTGTTCTGGTCTATCAGTTAGCCAGGTGCGGGAGATATCTCGATTGTTTTTTCGTCAGCTTGGCGATATCGCCGCTGACTATGGAGTTATTGTTTGTCTTGAGCCAAATCCGATTGTTTACGGTGCAAACTTTATGACAACCAGCCTCGAAACCTGCAATGTTGTTAATGACATTGATCATCCAGCGATCAAAATGCAGCTTGATACCGGGGCGGTTATTATCAATCAGGAAGATATTTATGCTGTGGTGACACAAGCAAAAGATGTGATTGGTCATGTGCATATCAGTGAAGCGCAGCTTGCGCCACCTGGGGATACTTATTCGCACCATGAGGATATTGCTGCGCTAATCACATCTCAATTGCCTGCGCATCCTGCCACAATTGAAATGCTGGCAACCCAAAACGAGCCACATTTAGTTTCTATTCGTCGCGCGCTTCAACTCGTGACTTCTCTTTATCGTTAATAAGGTGCATTTACCTTGAAATGGTTAATTCTTATTCTGGGCATTGCATGTAATGCCTCGGCTAGCGTTCTGATCAAAATGGCAATGATGCCTCCGCGTAAATTTCCTTCCTTCGCGGATCCGTTTGCGTCGTTGAGTAACTGGCCTTTCTGGCTGGGTTTGGCACTTTATGGTGGGGCATTCTTATTCTATGCTGCGGCATTAGCCGTTTTCCCTTTGAATATTGCACATCCCGTTTTGACAACCGGAGCGGTTGCCGCAGTGGCGGTTTTATCCGTCCTTGTTTTTAATGAAACCTTCCACTGGACGACTATTGCTGGCGTGGTATTTGTCATCGTCGGTGTAGCGCTAATTACCTCAAAGGCTGCTTAATAATGGATTTATCGATGAAAAATGAAAAAAATTGGGAAGTCCCAGCTTGCGATATCACCTTGTGGACTAATAAAAAGCATGAAGCATGTGTAGTGATCCCGGTTATTAATGAAGGTAACCGAATCCTCAGTCTGCTCACGAAAATGAGTAATCTGAAAATTAATGATATCGCTGATATTATTATCGTCGATGGTGGTAGTACTGATGGCTCCCTTGAAAAAAAACGATTGCTATCTCTAGGGGTTTCTGGATTGATACTTAAAACAGGCCCAGGAAAGCTGAGTGCGCAATTACGTTGTGGTTATGCGTTTGTGCTTGAGCAGGGATATAAGAATATCATTACTATTGACGGTAATGACAAAGATGATCCTTCACCGATTCCTGAATTCCTCAACGCCCTGGAAAAAGGCTATGATTTTGTCCAGGCTTCGCGTTTTGTTAATGGTGGCGTTGCGGTGAATACACCAAAATCACGTGACTTCGCGATTAAATATATTCACGCACCGGCCCTAAGTTTAGCATCAGGGTTTCACTGGACCGATACCACACAAGGATTTCGTGCCTACAGCAGTAGATTGCTGTTAGATGAACGTGTAGCACCTTTCCGTAATGTTTTTATGACCTATGAACTGTTAGCCTATCTTTCCTATATTGCACCAAAATTAGGTTTTCGCTGTATTGAACTTCCAACCTCCCGTATTTATCCAAATGGAGAAGTGCCAACTAAAATTAGTAGCTTTAATGGGAATCTGAGTGTTTTGACAATCCTTTTCAAAGCTTGTTTAGGACGCTACAATTATAATCGGTGAAACTAATTAAATACGTTTATTTTTTAGAGGGTTTATTATATTTATAATATATTGTTAGTTGGTCCGCATTATGAATATTTTTGGTTTTCCCGTGAAAGTGTAAAAATTGAAGTTGTTTTTATATTATATTTATAGGTATGGTGCTGTGTTCAGCTTATGCATTTTATCTGGGGTGAATAAGTCCTGATTTTGTCTTTCAATATGACAATGCAGTTTCAGGTCGTGATAATTCATGGCATCCAGTGATTATGGCTTGGTGATGGCGAATCCTAGGTAATATAACAGATGGTCCAAGGTTATTTTTAGTTCAAGGTTTAATGCTGTTTGGGATTGGATCCTATTTCATTGTTGAGTTGTTATTAAAATATATCGGTTGGGGTGGTATAATTTTTCAGTTATAGGTTTTTTTTTGGGGTCTTTTTCCATGAAATTGTATAAAAGAGTATGTTCTTTGGTAATGTAATTATTTCGCCATGTGTATTTTCCGTTATCACAATTTCGCTATCTATATAGTGGTTATTAGTTTTGGTAATTAAGTTTTTCAATAATTCTGCGCTATTGCTGAACATGAATGTAGGTTTTTATAAGCCCGGACCTAAGTGTCTGGGTTTTTTTTGCCTAAATTCTTATTGATTTTAATTTTTTCCTTAATATTAACTTAATAATTGAGGTCTATAGTAATGAAGTAAATCTGAATTGTGCTGTCTTTCATTGACACTTCATCAACTCAGACGTTACAACTTTTAATACATGTCATGATGATACAAACATGATGAGCAAAAGTTAACACTGAGATAATGAAATGAAAATCACCATTTCTGGTACCGGATATGTTGGCCTGTCAAATGGTATTCTGATTGCTCAGAACCACGAGGTGGTCGCCCTGGATATCATCCAGACGAAAGTTGAGATGCTAAATCAGAAACAATCTCCGATTGTGGATAAAGAGATCGAAGAGTATTTGACGACCAAGTCGCTAAATTTTCGTGCAACGACTGATAAGTATGATGCCTACTGCGATGCGGACTACGTTATTATCGCCACACCAACAGATTATGATCCAAAGACTAATTACTTTAATACCTCAAGTGTCGAGGCTGTTATTCGCGACGTGGTTGCAATTAATCCAGATGCAGTAATGGTAATTAAGTCTACCATCCCGGTAGGTTTTACTAATTCTATTAAAGAAAAACTGGGTACCAGCAATATTTTCTTTTCCCCAGAATTCCTGCGTGAGGGTAAAGCACTATACGACAACTTGCACCCATCTCGTATTGTCATTGGCGAGCGTTCAGAACGCGCCGAGCGTTTTGCTGCTCTGCTACAGGAAGGGGCACTTAAGAAAGATATTCCGACCCTATTTACCGACTCGACCGAAGCCGAAGCTATCAAGCTATTCGCCAATACCTATCTGGCGCTGCGCGTGGCCTACTTTAATGAGCTGGACAGCTACGCTGAGACTCTGGGCCTGAACTCACGACAGATTATTGAAGGGGTATGCCTGGATCCGCGTATTGGCAACCACTACAACAACCCGTCATTTGGCTACGGCGGCTACTGTCTTCCGAAGGATACCAAGCAACTGCTGGCCAACTATGAATTGGTGCCGAATAACATAATCGGTGCTATCGTCGATGCTAATCGTACTCGTAAAGACTTTATTGCCGAATCTATTCTCGCGCGCAAGCCGAAGGTGGTGGGAGTTTATCGCCTGATTATGAAGTCGGGTTCGGATAATTTCCGCGCGTCCTCCATTCAAGGGATCATGAAGCGTATTAAGGCCAAGGGTATCACGGTAATCATTTATGAACCGGTGATGCAGGAAGATGAGTTTTTTAACTCCCGCGTAGTGCGCGACATTGAAGCCTTTAAGCAGGAAGCAGACGTGATTATCTCCAACCGCATGGCGGAAGAGCTGGCGGACGTGGAAGATAAAGTGTATACCCGCGATCTGTTTGGTAATGATTAAACGTTAGTTTTTGTACCGTTCCCGGCGACGCTTCGCTTGGCCGGGCTACGATAGAAAAAGCCCTCATGAGGGCTTCTTTTTTTAAGCCTTATAAAACTCGCGATTCTGTAAATAGACCCGTTTTAGTTCCATGCTTTTTTGAGATCCTAGCCAAATAATGGTGTTGTCGACAGCCTTCCTGGATGTTGAAGTGACCTACGAGGGTTGCCTGTGCTTAGGCGTGGGGATTCTCCAATGAATAACGTACGTCGGCTTGTGCCGCAAGATGGATGACGCGATCGAACTGTGCTTCGGCGGACAACGCAGCCATGTCGGCGTTATCGTCGAGATTCATTTTCACAAAACGGGCCCAGACGCGCCTGCTTCAGTCTAACATCGCAATCTGTCATTTAGGTTATCGAAAGGAAGACTAAAGAAAACCCGGCGCGATGTCCGGGTTGGGGAAGGGGATTACTGATGTCTTTTGCGTAAATTCTCAATCACCGTCGTCAGATCCAGGTCCTGATCCTGCAGCAGAACCAGCAGGTGATACATCAGATCAGAGGCTTCATTGGTCAGTTCGAAACGATCGTTCACGGTTGCGGCCAGCGCGGTCTCTACGCCTTCTTCGCCTACCTTCTGGGCAATACGTTTAGTGCCGCTGGCATACAGCTTCGCAGTGTAGGAGCTTGCCGGGTCAGCGGTTTTACGTTCGGCCAGTAGTTGCTCCAGTTGATACAGGAACAGCCATTGGTGGCTGGCATCGCCAAAGCAGCTTGAGGTGCCTTTATGGCAGGTCGGGCCAATCGGGTTAACCAGTACCAGCAGGGTGTCGTTGTCGCAGTCGGGCGCGATGCTCACCACGTTCAGGAAGTGACCGGAGGTTTCACCCTTGGTCCACAGGCGCTGTTTGGTCCGCGAGAAAAAGGTCACTTTGCCGCTTTCAAGCGTTTTATCCAGTGCTTCCGGGTTCATATAACCCAGCATTAGTACCTCACCGGAAACCGCATGCTGCACGATGACTGGCATCAGTCCGTCGGTTTTTTCCCAGTCCAGCTCGCGGCATTGTTGCTTCGTTAACATATCCTGATCTCCACGCCCTGTGTTGCCAGGTACGCTTTTAATTCGCCAATATTAATAATTTGCTTGTGAAAGACGGAAGCGGCAAGCGCGCCGTCAACGTCGGCGTCCCGGAAGGCTTCAAGGAAGTGTTCCATGGTGCCCGCGCCGCCGGAGGCAATCAGCGGTACGTGGCACACGTCGCGCACTTTTTTCAGTTGCTCCAGATCGTAGCCGTTACGCACGCCGTCCTGGTTCATCATGTTCAGGACGATTTCACCCGCGCCGCGCTTCTGTACTTCCTGCACCCAGTCAAGCGTTTCCCACTGCGTGACGCGGGTACGGCTTTCATCCCCGGTATATTGATTAACATGATATTTGCCGGTTTCAGCGTCATACCAGGTATCAATGCCTACCACGATACACTGCACGCCGAAGCGGTCCGCCAGGCGGGTGATAAGCTCCGGTTCAGCCAGCGCCGGGGAGTTGATAGAGATTTTATCCGCCCCGAAGGAGAGGATGCGCGCCGCATCGACGATGGATTTAATGCCACCGGCAACGCAGAACGGAATATCGATCACTTCCGCCACGCGAGATACCCAGCTTTTATCCACTACGCGGCCATCGCTGGAGGCGGTGATATCGTAGAACACCAGTTCATCTGCGCCTTCATCGGCATAGCGTTTTGCCAGCGGGACAATGTCGCCAATAATCTCGTGATTGCGAAACTGGACGCCTTTTACCACCTGCCCATCACGAACGTCCAGACAAGGAATTATGCGTTTTGCCAGCATTGAATGGCCTCCTCAACGGTGAACTTACCTTCCAGCAGGGCGCGTCCGACGATCACGCCGCGTACGCCGGTTCCACGCAGGGCTGCTACGTCCTCGATCCCTCCAATGCCGCCAGATGACTGGAATGCTACCTGCTGATATTTGGCGCACACTTCTTCATAAAGCGCGACGTTTGAGCCAGCCAGCGTGCCGTCGCGGGAGATATCGGTGCACAGCACGTGCTTCAGGCCGACGGGTAAATAGGTCTCAACCAGTTCTTCCAGAGAAACCCCGGAATCTTCCTGCCAGCCGCTAACCGCTACCTGTTTATTACCGCGCTTGTCAATACGAACGTCCAGCGCCAGTACCAGCGCGTCGGCGCCAAAACGGGCAAACCAGCTCTTGACTACCTCGGGGGATTTTACTGCCGTCGAACCTACCACCACGCGCGCCACCCCTGCGTCAAGCAGCGCCGCAACGTCCGATTCAGTGCGCACGCCACCGCCAACCTGTACCGGAACATTGACACCAGCGACCAGCGTTTTAATCAGTGGGATCTGCCGCTGCGCCGGGTCTTTCGCGCCAGTTAAATCAACCAGGTGCAGTACTTCGGCACCCTGAGCTGCGTAATCCTGTAAACGGGGGAGAGGATCGTTGCCATAATCACGTTGCGTTGCGTAATCGCCCTGATGAAGACGCACCACCGTGCCGTCGATTAAATCTAATGCCGGAATAATCATTACATCTCCAGAAAGTTTTTCAGCAACTGCGCCCCAGCCGCGCCCGAGCGTTCAGGGTGAAACTGCACGCCAAAGAAATTGTCCTTTTGTACTGCCGCGGTAAACGGTTCGCCGTAATGGCACTGGGCAATGGTCCACGGGTTCACCGGCATAGCATAGCTGTGTACAAAGTAGAAATATGCGCCATCTTCAATGCCCTGGAACAGACGATTTCCTGCCTGCGGATAGACGCGATTCCAGCCCATATGCGGCAGTGGCAGACCGAAATCGGTCATCTTCGGAACGTCCTGCTCAATAATGCCCAACAGAGAGACACCGTTACTCTCTTCGCTGCGGCGGCCAAGCAGTTGCATGCCTAAGCAGATCCCCAGTACCGGTTGCGTACAGGCTTTAATCAGTTCAATCAGTTCACGCTCGTGCAACTGGTCCATAGCCGCCTGGGCGGTACCGACGCCCGGCAGAAACAGTTTATCGGCACGTAGCACCACGTCCGGGTCACGGCTGACAACAGGGTCGTATCCATGGCGTGCGACGGCGGATTTCACCGAGTGCAGATTGGCGCAGCCGGTATCAAGGATCACCACGTTCATTACAGCACTCCTTTTGAGGAGGGCAGCGTATCGCCTTCTACGCGAATAGCCTGACGCAGCGTACGACCAAAGGCTTTAAACAGGCTCTCCACACGGTGGTGGTCATTTTTCCCTTTGGTTTTCAGGTGCAAGGTGACACCCATGGTGTAAGAGAGTGAACGGAAGAAGTGTTCAATCATCTCTGTGCTCAGATCGCCAACGCGCTGGTAGGTAAACTCCGCGCGGTATTCCAGGTGCGGACGCCCCGAGATATCCAGCGCGCAACGTGCCAGGCACTCGTCCATCGGCAGCACAAAACCAAAACGGTTGATACCGCGTTTATCGCCTAATGCCAGCTTTAAGGCTTCACCCAGCGCCAGACCGGTATCTTCAACGGTGTGGTGATCGTCAATATACAGATCGCCTTTGACGGCAATCTCCATGCGAAAACCGCCGTGGGTAGCGATTTGATCCAGCATGTGGTCAAAGAAGCCAACGCCGGTATTGATTTTGCTACGGCCTTCGCGGTCCAGCCAGACTTTGACGTCAATCTGCGTCTCTTTGGTATTGCGCTCAACGTGCGCGTAGCGGTCTCTTTTGGTCAACTGTTCGCCGATCATCGCCCAGTTCAGGGTGTCACGGTGGTAGCGTAATCCGCTAATGCCCATGTTTTCTGCGAGCTGAATATCGGTCGCCCGATCACCAATGACGTAGCTGTTTGCCACATCCATGGCCTGTTCAACCAGATACTGCTCAACCAGTTTCATTTTTGGCTTACGGCAATCACACGCGTCCGCTGGCAGGTGCGGGCAGATCAGCACCTCATCAAACGCGACGCCCTGAGAGGTGAAAATTTGCATCATCAGGTTATGCGGACCGTCAAAATCGGCCTGCGGGAAGCTCTGCGTACCGAGTCCATCCTGGTTAGTAATCATCACCAGCTTAAAGCCGGCTTTTTGCAGCTTCAGCAAAACGGGAACGACGTCCGGCTCGAAGGCGAGTTTGTCAAAGCGATCGACCTGAAAGTCACTTGGCGGTTCGGAAATCAGGGTTCCATCACGGTCAATAAAAAGATACTTCTGGCTCATACTTGCTCCGCACGTAAGGCGTCAATGACGCGCTGGCTCTCTTCGCGGGTTCCGACAGTAATTCGCAGGCAGCCGCTTAATGAAGGTTGTTTATTCTGATCTCGTAAGATAATGCCCTGATCCCACAAAGATTTAAATACGCTGCTTGATGCGGTGAAGCGCGCCAGAACATAGTTGGTTTCAGAGTCGAAAACCTGCTCTACACAGCGAATGGTTTTCAGATTCTCCACCAGATACTGACGCTCTTGCAGGATCTGCTCTACGCGTTGGCGCATGGCGGAAATCCCTTGTGGCGTCAGCGCCTGGGCGGCAATATCCGCTACCGGGGTAGAAAGCGGGTAGGGAGCAATCACCTTTAACAGTAGATTGATAACCTCTTCATTCGCCAGCGTAAATCCGCAGCGTAAACCGGCGAGAGCAAACGCTTTGGACAGCGTGCGTAATACTGCCAGATGCGGATACTCAGACAGCCAGCCTGCCAGCGTAGCCTGCGGACAAAACTCAATATAGGCCTCATCAGCGACCACGATGGCTTTACCCTGCGTCATTTCGAGCAGTGAACGTAGGTCCTGCGGATTTATCAGCTGGCCGGTTGGGTTATTGGGGCTGCATACGTAGACCACTTTCACGCCATCAAGCTTGTCCGCGATGCCTTGTAAATCCAGCTGCCAGTTATCCAGGGTCGGGACGGTGCGGCATTCAACGCCAATCGTTTCGGCGCTGACGCTGTACATGCCGTAAGTCGGCGGACAGTAGAGAATTGCATCTTTACCGGGTTCGCAAAAAGCGCGCACCAGCAGTTCGATCCCTTCATCTGCGCCGCGGCTGACCAGCACCTGCTCTGGTTTGACGCCAGCATATTGCGCGTAATTCTCAATTACGGCTTTCGGCTGACACTCCGGATAGCGGTTCAGCGTCTGCTGGCGTAGCTGGAACTCAACGGCGGTTGGGTACTCATTCGCGTTGAGCCACACGTCCCCGTTACCGCCAAGACGACGGGCAGACTGATAGGGCGTTAACTCGCGAACATTCTTACGGGCTAAATCAGTGACGCTGAGAAAGTTGTCAGTGCTCATGCTTGCTCCTTCAGGGCGTTAACGCGCAGGGTGACGGCATTTTTGTGGGCAGTCAGTCGTTCAGCAGCGGCCAGTGTTTCAATGGTGGAGGCCAGGGCAGAGAAACCTTGGGGAGTTAATTCCTGTACCGTCATCCGTTTCTGGAAATCAGCCAGCCCAAGGCTTGAGCAGGTTGCGGTATAGCCGTAGGTCGGAAGAACGTGGTTGGTGCCGGAAGCATAGTCGCCAGCCGACTCAGGAGACCAGTCACCCAGGAAGACCGAACCAGCGCTGGTGATATCGTCAACCAGTTCACGCGCGTTACGGGTCTGAATAATCAGGTGCTCCGGGCCGTAGGCGTTAGAGATGGCCACGCATTGCTCAAGGTCTCTGGCGACGATCAGTCGACTGGCGGCGAGCGCCTGACGTGCGGTGTCGGCGCGGGAAAGCTCGGCAAGCTGGCGTTCAACGGCTTTAGCCACGCCTTCGGCCAGCGTAGCGTCTGGTGTCAGCAGGATAACCTGCGAGTCGGGGCCGTGTTCGGCCTGAGAGAGCAGGTCGGAAGCAACAAAGTCAGGCGTCGCGCCGCTGTCGGCAATAACCAGCACTTCAGACGGGCCCGCAGGCATGTCGATAGCCGCGCCGTCAAGACGTTGGCTGACCTGACGTTTGGCTTCGGTCACATACGCATTGCCTGGCCCGAAAATTTTATCGACCTTAGGAATAGACTCGGTACCCAGCGCCAGCGCGGCAATGGCCTGCGCGCCGCCCACGTTGAACACCTCTTTTACGCCACACAGTTGCGCGGCGTAGAGGATTTCATCGGCAATCGGCGGCGGTGAGCAGAGCACCACTTTTTTGCAGCCAGCGATACGCGCCGGGGTCGCCAGCATTAATACGGTCGAGAAGAGCGGTGCCGATCCCCCAGGAATATACAGGCCTACGGAGGCGATAGGGCGAGTAATCTGCTGGCAGCGCACGCCAGGCTGAGTTTCAATATCCACCGGCGGCAGAATTTGCGCGGTGTGGAACGCATCAATATTACGCACCGCCGCCCGCATGG
This sequence comes from Citrobacter sp. RHBSTW-00017, assembly GCF_013797615.1. Taxonomy (NCBI): domain Bacteria; kingdom Pseudomonadati; phylum Pseudomonadota; class Gammaproteobacteria; order Enterobacterales; family Enterobacteriaceae; genus Citrobacter; species Citrobacter sp. RHBSTW-00017. Next base: position 2,035,421 of record NZ_CP056899.1, read on the forward strand.
CTTGTTTCAGCTCGTCGCTCAGGCGGCTACTGGCTTGCTGAATTTCTTCTTCGGTGACGCGCAGCGCGCCGACCTCGGTTTTGTCAAACTTCGCACTGTATTCACGCAGCGCCCGGTCGCCGTTATTTTTGACGTTCTCAAGAATCTCGGCCACCGTGCGGCTAATGCTTTCAGAGGCGGATATCGCCGGGCGCATCAGCAGTTCGCGCTGCTGCTCGGGGCTACAGCTATTCCAGTCGATCAGGGTATTGAAGCTCATGGCTATCACTCCATCATCTTCTCAATCGGCAGCACCAGAATGGAGCTGGCGCCGAGCGCTTTCAGTTTTTCCATCGTTTCCCAGAACAGGGTTTCGCTGCTGACCATGTGCATGGCTACGCGCTGCTGGTCACCCGCCAGTGGCAGAATGGTAGGGCGCTCAGCGCCTGGCAGCAGGGCGATGACTTCGTCCAGACGTTCGCTCGGCGCGTGCATCATGATGTATTTTGATTCACGAGCCTGAATAACCCCCTGAATACGGGTCAGCAGTTTGTCGATCAGTTGTTGCTTGGCTTCGGCCATTTCGCCGTCGCGCTGAATCAGGCAGGCTTTAGAGCGGTAAATCACTTCCACTTCACGCAGACCGTTGGCTTCAAGCGTGGCTCCGGTTGACACCAGATCGCAAATCGCATCAGCCAGACCTGCGCGGGGAGCGACTTCTACAGAGCCGTTTAACAGACAGGATTTAAACGACACCCCTTTTTGATCAAGATAACGTTTAAGCAGGTGTGGGTAAGAGGTAGCGATACGCTTACCGTTCAGCGCTGCCGGGCCATCCCAGGCTTCATCAACCGGGGTAGCCAGCGAAAGACGGCAGCCGCCGAAGTCCAGACGACGCAGGGTAAAATAGCGAGGATCTTCACCCTGTGCCCGGCGGTTGAGTAGTTCCTCTTCGAGAACGTTTTCCCCGATGATGCCGAGATCTACGACGCCGTCCATCACCAGACCCGGGATATCGTCATCACGCACGCGCAGAATATCGATCGGCATATTCTCAGCCATCGCGATCAGGCGCTGGGTGTGAAGATTAATTTTAATGCCGCAACGGGCCAGCAATTCGCGTGAATCATCGCTTAAACGACCTGATTTCTGCATAGCTATGCGTAAACGGGTGTTATCTAACATTCTTTATTCCTCGTTATCCTGTCTGAATCAGTTTGGGTCACGCACAAAAAAAGCCCCCGGAAGAAATCTTCCGGGGGCTTTCTCATACGCTCATGCACCGCTGGAAGATTTAAATGTCTCCCAGCACACATCGCCTGAAAGACTAGTCAGGATGATGGTGATGATGGTGTTTGAATTGAGCGCGTGTCATAAATTTTCTCGATGAATGTTTATTCATTTGATGTCTTTTAACCTAAACCACTTTAGCTACGGAAAGCAAGGGCTTTTTTTGATCATTAATTCATTTCATATTGATACTATGAATTGTCAGCCACTGTGGGCTAGCGTAGCCTTGCGTTATAGGCCAAAAGTCAGGAGAGAAGGCATGAAAAAGGTCGCAATTGTCGGTTTAGGTTGGTTAGGCATGCCGTTAGCTATGTCGCTGGCGGCGAGAGGCTGGCAGGTTACCGGCAGCAAAACCACATTGGATGGGGTGGAAGCGGCCCGCATGAGTGGTATAGAGAGCTACTCGCTGCGCCTGGAGCCTGAACTGGTCTGTGAGACAGACGATCTCGACGCACTGATGGACGCCGACGTGCTGGTTATTACGCTACCTGCGCGCCGTAGCGGTCCGGGGGAGACATTTTACCTGCAGGCTATGCAGGAGCTGGTCGACAGTGCGCTGGCGTACCGTATCCCGCGGATTATTTTTACCAGTTCGACGTCGGTCTATGGCGATGCACAAGGCATCGTGAAAGAAGGGACTCCGCGTAACCCGGTCACGGCAAGTGGTCGCGTTTTGAAAGAACTTGAAGACTGGTTGCACAATTTACCCGGCACTTCGGTGGATATTTTGCGCCTGGCCGGACTTGTCGGCCCAGGAAGACATCCCGGTCGTTTTTTCGCTGGCAAGACGGCGCCAGATGGACACCATGGCGTCAATCTGGTGCATCTGGATGATGTGGTTTCCGCCATCTCTTTGCTGCTGCAAGCGCCAAAAGGGGGACACATCTATAATATATGTGCGCCTATGCATCCGGCGCGCAATGTGTTCTATCCACAGATGGCCCGCCAGTTGGGGATGGAGCCGCCGGAATTTCGTGGCAATGAGGATAACGGTAAAGGTAAAGTCATTGATGGCAACCGTATTTGTAACGAGCTTGGGTTTGAGTACCAGTATCCTGACCCGCTGGTGATGCCGATGGAGTGACAGACCAGCAGAGTGCCGCTGATACCGCCAGGGGGCGAGTATGAAACCACTGCTGGACGTTCTTATCATCCTCGATGCGTTGGAAAAAGAGGGCAGTTTCGCTGCGGCGTCGGCAAAATTGTTTAAGACGCCGTCTGCGCTGAGCTACACCGTCCATAAGCTGGAAAGCGATCTTAATATTCAGCTACTCGATCGCAGCGGACATCGGGCTAAGTTTACCCGTACCGGGCAGATGCTGCTGGAAAAGGGGCGGGAGGTGTTGCACACCGTCCGCGAACTCGAAAAGCAGGCGATTAAACTTCACGAAGGCTGGGAGAATGAACTGGTTATTGGCGTAGATGATACGTTTCCCTTTTCGCTGCTGGCCCCACTCATCGAATCTTTCTATCAACACCACAGTGTGACGCGCCTGAAATTTATCAATGGCGTGCTGGGCGGCTCCTGGGATGCCCTCACTCAGGGGCGGGCGGATATTATTGTCGGCGCCACACATGAGCCGCCTGCCGCGAGCGAATTTGGCTTTGCGCAGCTAGGGGTTCTGGAGCAGGTGTTTGTGGTTGCGTCGCATCATCCGCTGGCGCAGGAACAGGAGCCGTTGAATCGTCGCACTATTCGGCGTTTTCGCGCGATTGTGGTGGGCGACAATGCACAGCATGCCAACGTCTCCGGCTCCCAGGTGCTTGACGATCAGGAAGCCATCACCGTTTTTGACTTCAAAACCAAGCTGGAACTGCAAATCAGTGGTCTGGGATGCGGCTATATTCCGCGCTACCTGGCACAGCGATTTCTGGAAAGTGGCGCTCTGATTGAGAAAAAGGTGGTCGCACAAATTATCTTTGAACCTGTGTGGATAGGTTGGAATGAACAGACTGCCGGGTTGGCCAGTGCCTGGTGGCGGGATGAGATTTTAGCAAATAGTGCTATTGCGGGGGTGTATGTTAAAACGGCTGCTGATAAATCAATCAGTTAAGAAAAAATATTCTTTTGTAGTAGCTTCAATCTCTTGTTATTTCTCTCCAAATTAGTGCAAAATACGCCGCTTGCAAAAAATGACATTAACCGACGTTTTAATACGCGTCGGTTATTTTTTTGCATCAAACCAATCATTCATAAAAGAGGCCGGGCTTCGTACCGGATAGATACTTACTTAAAAATCGACAGTTGTTGTCGCTGAGGATTAACAAAAAATGGGGCAATTTTTTGCTTACGCGACGGTTTTCGCCGTAATGGGGGATAACCATGTCGCATAACGCTACTCCAAACACCTCTCGCGTGGAATTACGTAAAACGCTTACGCTGGTTCCGGTTGTCATGATGGGCCTTGCCTATATGCAGCCGATGACGCTGTTCGATACATTCGGTATCGTATCAGGAATGACCGATGGTCACGTCCCGACAGCTTACGCCTTTGCACTGATCGCCATCCTCTTTACCGCACTGAGCTACGGTAAACTGGTGCGTCGCTATCCGTCTGCAGGCTCTGCCTACACTTATGCCCAGAAATCCATTAGCCCGACCGTTGGCTTTATGGTGGGTTGGTCATCACTGCTGGACTACCTGTTCGCACCGATGATCAACATTCTGTTGGCGAAAATTTATTTTGAAGCTCTGGTGCCGTCGATACCGTCATGGATATTCGTGGTGGCGCTGGTGGCCTTTATGACCGCCTTTAACCTGCGCAGTCTGAAATCTGTTGCGAATTTCAACACCGTCATCGTGTTGTTGCAGGTGGTGCTGATTGCAGTGATCCTCGGCATGGTCGTTTATGGCGTGTTCGAAGGGGAAGGTGCCGGTACGCTGGCGAGCAGCCGTCCGTTCTGGTCAGGTGATGCGCATGTGATCCCGATGATCACGGGAGCGACTATCCTGTGCTTCTCGTTCACCGGTTTTGACGGTATCAGCAACCTGTCTGAAGAGACCAAAGACGCTGAACGTGTGATCCCACGGGCGATTTTCCTGACCGCGCTGATTGGTGGCCTGATCTTTATCGTCTCCACCTATCTGTTGCAGCTGTACTTCCCGGATATCTCACGCTTCAAGGATCCGGACGCTTCGCAGCCGGAAATCATGCTGTATGTCGCTGGTAAGTTCTTCCAGGTCGGCGCGCTGATTTTCTCTACCATTACCGTACTGGCGTCAGGTATGGCGGCGCATGCAGGCGTAGCGCGTCTGATGTATGTGATGGGGCGTGACGGTGTGTTCCCGAAAAGTTTCTTCGGTTATGTCCACCCGAAATGGCGTACTCCGTCCATGAACATCATTCTGGTTGGTGCGATTGCTCTGCTGGCAATTAACTTCGACCTGGTGATGGCGACGGCGCTGATTAACTTCGGTGCGCTGGTGGCGTTTACCTTCGTTAACCTGTCGGTGATCTCCCAGTTCTGGATCCGTGAGAAGCGTAACAAGACGCTGAAAGACCACTTCCAGTATCTGTTCCTGCCAATGTGCGGTGCGCTGACCGTTGGTGCGCTGTGGGTGAACCTGGAAGAGAGTTCAATGGTTCTGGGTCTGATCTGGGCCGCTATTGGTCTGATTTACCTGGCTTGCGTGACCAAAAGCTTCCGTAACCCGGTGCCACAGTACGACGAAGATATCGCGTAATAACTGTATTTAGATAAAAAAAACCGGAGACATGTTCTCCGGTTTTTTTATACGTGGGAGTTATACAATCTCTTGCGCATACTGCCAGAGTGACTTCAGCAGCATCAGTTTCCCTTTGTTATCTGCATATTGCTGGCTCAGCATCTGCAATTCATTGGCGTAATTTTGCAAAAACTCCGGCGTGAATATTTGACGACGATGGTCCAGCCAGCGCTGCTGTTCGGCTTCATCCAGCGTTCCGGGGAAGTTACGTGCGCGGTAGTTAAACAGCAGCTTTTCAATGCGCTTATCGACAAAGGAGATATCCAGCGCCGGTAAATTGCGCGGCTCAGTTTCCAGAACGATTTTCATCGCGGCACGATCGGCATCGCTGAAAAAACCATTGTACAACTGTGCGTCTACGTTATCTGATGGCGTAAAGGGTTCCGCATCGGCGAAGATGGCCACCACTTTGTCGCGAACCTGCGGGTTTTCGCGCAGTATTTTGAGATTATCCAGACAATGCTGGCGGTTAATGCCAAGGCGATCGGCATCTTCCGGGCGCAAGGTATTCGCCTGTGCCAGTACCGGGCATTTGTTGATGTGCACCAGTTTAACCGGCACGGCTGGGTTATCTCCCAGATCAGCTTTAGCAGTGTAGAGCCGCTCACGCAGCGCGTCGCTGTCCAGTTCCAGCAGCGGTGAAATATCACCGGCTAAGTCGACCATAATCACCGCGTTGCGATTCTCAGGATGCCAGGCTAATGGCGCCACCCAACTGGTGTTGCCGCGCCATGCGCCGAACATCCCCGAAACATGGACCAGCGGCTTCATTTGCGGGACATCAATCAGTGCGGCCAGCTTGTGCTTATTGCGATGGCTGTAGAGATAATCAAACAGGCGCGGCTGGCGCGACTTCACTAATTGCGCCATGGCAATTGTGGCGTATACATCGGCCATCGCATCGTGGGCATTGGCATGTTCAATACCGTTGGCTTTGGTCAAATGCTCCAGGCGAAAGCTGGGTAAGCCGTCGTCGTTTTCCGGCCAGTTAATTCCTTCAGGACGCAGGGCATAACAGGCGCGCATCACATCCAGCAGATCCCAGCGTGAATTATCGTGCTGCCAGCTCCAGGCGTAGGGATCGTAGAAATTGCGATACAGGATGTTGCGCGTCACTTCATCATCGAAGCGCACGTTGTTATAGCCCAGGATACAGGTTTTCGGCACGGTGAACAGGGCGTGGATGCGCGCAGCAAAAGCGGCTTCATTTTCTCCTTTTTCACGCGCTTCCTGCGGTGTGATACCGGTTATCAGCACCGCCTCAGGCTGCGGCAGATAGTCGTCTGCGGGTTTGCAATAAAAGACTTCAGGTTCACCGATGATGTTGAAATCGCTATCTGTGCGGATAGCCGCAAATTGCGCGGGTCTGTCCAGCGCCGGATGGGTACCAAAGGTCTCGTAATCGTGAAAGAGAAAACCAGGTTGCTGCTTGCCGTCATTCATTGTTCAGTTATGTCCGGGATCAATTTAGCGCTCGTCCAAGAATACCAAAAAATAGCGAGGTAATCAGCAAAGCGATTATCAATGCTGAATGATGTACGCAATAAAATTGAGATGAACAGGATTTAATAGAATTGATTAATAAATTTTGCACTGTTAAGGGACATTACTGGAATAAATTTTCTGAAATCTATGAGCTGATAAATAATATAAATGAGAACCATTATTGTTATTTAGTGCTGATTTGTTGTGTTCTGGAAATTTTAAAATTCTTTTATAAACAATGGTTTTTTATTTTGGCGGTTAACTGCTCTATATTCTAATGAAATGTGAGTGAGGTTAAAAATTAATAATTTAAACACCATATAATAATTGGATATATCTAATAACAGGAGGTTATATGAGCATTAGTCGGCGTAATTTTTTGCGAGGAGTGGGTATCGGTTGCTCGGCCTGCGCGATAGGCAGTTTTCCGCCTGGCGCACTGGCGCGAAATTCTCCAGAGAGCATTAAGGGGAAAACATCCCTGACGCCAAGCTTGTGCGAAATGTGTTCTTATTGTTGCCCAATACAGGCACAGGTAATTAATAACAAGACAGTTTTTATTCAGGGGAACCCTAATGCGCCTCAACAAGGCACGCGTGTCTGCGCGCGCGGAGGCAGTGGTGTTAGCCTGGTCAACGACCCGCACCGTATTGTTAAACCCATGAAACGCACAGGGCCTCGCGGCAGCGGAGAATGGCAGGTTATTAGTTGGGAACAGGCTTACAAAGAAATTGCCGAAAAAATGACGGCAATAAAAGCGCAGCATGGTCCTCAGGGGGTCGTATTCTCTTCCAAATCCGGTTCGCTTTCGGGTCATTTATTTCAGCTGGCAACGGCGTTTGGATCGCCAAACACCTTTACGCATGCGTCGACATGCCCCGCCGGAAAATCGATTGCCGCCAAAGTGATGATGGGTGGCGATTTGGCTATGGATATCGCCAATACCCGTTATATGGTCTCTTTTGGCCACAATCTCTATGAAGGTATTGAGGTTGCCGAAACGCATGAACTGATGACCGCGCAGGAAAAGGGCGCAAAAATGGTCAGCTTCGATCCCCGTTTGTCAGTTTTCTCCAGCAAGGCGGATGAATGGCATGCGCTCAAGCCGGGCGGCGACTTGCCGGTGTTAATGGCCATGTGTCACGTCATGATTAATGAACATCTGTATGACGCGGACTTCGTTGCACGCTACACCACAGGGTTTGACCAACTGGCAGAAGCAGTACAAGAGACCACGCCGGAATGGGCGCAAAAGCAGGCTGACGTGCCTGCTGATGTCATTGTTCGGGTCACCCGCGAAATGGCCGCCTGTGCGCCTCATGCTATCGTCAGCCCTGGCCATCGCGCGACGTTTTCGCAAGAAGAAATTGATATGCGGCGTATGATTTTCACCCTCAATGCGCTGCTGGGAAATATTGAGCGTGAAGGCGGCTTGTACCAGAAAAAAGCCGCGGCAACCTACAATAAGCTGGCCGGAGAGAAGGTCGCTCCGGTGCTGGCAAAACCTGATGCCAAATTGCCCAAGCCAACGGCGCAGCGCATCGATTTGGTTGCCCCACAATTCAAGTACATCGCGGCGGGCGGCGGCGTGGTGCAAAGCATCATCGATGCCGTGTTAAACCAGACGCCGTATCCGGTGAAGGGATGGATTATGTCCCGCCACAATCCTTTCCAAACCGTGACCTGTCGGCCTGATCTGGTCAAAACCGTCGAACAACTCGATCTGGTGGTCAGTTGCGATGTCTATTTAAGCGAAAGCGCGGCATATGCCGATTATCTGTTACCCGAATGCACCTACCTTGAACGTGATGAAGAAGTCTCTGACATGTCGGGCCTGAATCCGGCCTATGCCCTGCGCCAGCAGGTTGTAGAGCCGATTGGGGATGCGCGTCCGAGCTGGCAAATCTGGAAAGAGCTGGCCGTGCAGTTAGGCCTTGGGCAGTTCTACCCCTGGCAGGATATGCAGACACGGCAGCTGTACCAGCTTAATGGCGATCATGCGCTTTCCGCTGAACTGCGTCAGAAAGGATATCGGGAGTGGGGGATTCCGCTGCTGCTGCGGGAACCTGAAGCGGTGCGTCAGTTTGTGGCGCGTTATCCGGGCGCAGTGGCGGTTGATGGCGACGGTACCTATGGCGAGCAACTGCGCTTTAAATCTCCGTCTGGAAAAATTGAACTCTACTCTGAAGAGCTGGAAGCACTTTTGCCTGGCTACGGTATTCCGCGCGCCCGCAATTTTGCCCTCAAAGGCGACAATGAACTCTATTTTATTCAGGGAAAAGTTGCGGTGCATACTAACGGCGCGACGCAATATGTACCACTGCTGAGTGAGCTGATGTGGGATAACGCGGTGTGGATCCACCCGCAAACGGCCCGTGAAAAAGGCATCAAAAACGGCGATGAGATTTGGCTGGAAAATGCGACCGGTAAGGAAAAAGGCAAAGCGCTGGTTACTGCCGGAATACGACCCGATACGCTGTTCGTTTATATGGGATTTGGCGCCAAGGCGGGAGCTAAAACCGCGGCGACGACGCACGGTATTCACTGCGGTAATTTGCTTCCGCATGTTACCAGTTCGGTTTCCGGTACGGTGGTGCACACCGCTGGCGTCACGCTTCGTCGGGCATGAGAAAGGAGAATATCATGAATCAATCAACAAACCCTTATGTCATGCTGCATGACGAGAAACGCTGTATTGGCTGTCAGGCGTGTACGGTTGCCTGCAAGGTATTGAATGACGTGCCGGAGGGATTTAGTCGCCTACAAGTGCAGATCCGTTCACCCGAACATGAACCCGAGGTGCTGTCCCACTTCCAGTTTGTTCGCGTTTCCTGTCAGCATTGTGAAGATGCGCCGTGCGTCAGCGTCTGTCCTACCGGTGCTTCATTTCGTGACGAAAATGGCATTGTGCAAGTGGATAAGTCTCGCTGTATTGGCTGTGACTACTGCGTTGCCGCTTGCCCGTTCCATGTCCGCTACCTCAACCCACAAACGGGGATTGCCGACAAATGTAACTTCTGCGCCGATACTCGCCTGGAGGTCGGACAATCGCCAGCCTGCGTTTCCGTTTGTCCGACGGATGCGCTGAAATTTGGTCGTCGCGATGACCCGGAAATTCAGCACTGGATTAATCAAAAAGAGGTTTATCGCCAGCAGGATACGCGTAGCGGCCCGGTGAGTGTCTATCGGCGTAAAGAGAGCCATCAGGAGGGTAATGTATGAATTCTATCTGGGGAGCAGAGCTTCACTATGCGCCGGACTACTGGCCGCTGTGGCTCATTTATGCAGGCGTTATTATTGTGCTGATGATTGCGGGTCTGGTCACGCACGCGCTGTTACGTCGGATGCTGGCGCCCAAAACGGCAACCGGGGAAGAGCATCGGGACTACCTTTATTCGCTGGCGGTCCGCCGCTGGCACTGGGGTAATGCGCTGCTCTTTATCCTGCTTCTGCTGAGCGGCCTGTTTGGCCACTTTTCTGTCGGACCGGTGGCCTTAATGGTGCAGGTACATACCTGGTGTGGCTTCGCATTGCTGGCCTTCTGGATTGGCTTTGTGTTAATAAACGCAACCAGCGGTAACGGCTGCCATTATCGCGTGAAATTTAGCGGGTTGATATCACGCTGCCTGCTGCAAACACGCTTTTATCTGTATGGCATTATGAAAGGTGAGCCGCACCCGTTTGCCGCAACGGCAGAGGACAAATTTAACCCGCTGCAACAGCTGGCCTACCTGGCCATCATGTACGCCCTGGTTCCACTACTGATCATCACCGGGTTGCTATGTCTCTACCCGCAGGTGGTAGGGGCGGGGCCGGTGATGCTGGTGCTGCATATGGCATTAGCGATTGTGGGCTTACTGTTCATCTGCGCGCATATTTACCTGTGCACGCTGGGTGACACACCGGGGCAAATTTTTCGCAGTATGATCGATGGTTATCACCGCCATCGCAGTCATCACGCAGAGACCGCGCCGCGTAAAGGGTAGTTCCTGCGAGGTTTGTCTCTGAAACCCTTTCCTGATAGCAAGAAAATGTGCCTTATGTCACATTTTCTTGCAATTTATCCATGTTTGTTCGACAGAACTTCCGTAAAAAGAACGGCTATTTCTCCCTTTCCTGAGGACATGCTGTTGAAACGCCGTTTGTTTATTGCCGCTTCACTATTAACGATGAGTTTTTCGCCCGCCTGGGCGAGCGATGCCGTGAGCTTCGCCCCACAACCTCCTGCGATTACTGCCGGGGCATGGGTGTTAATGGATTACACCACGGGCCAAATCCTGACAGCCGGTAATGAACACCAGCAGCGCAATCCTGCCAGCCTGACGAAACTGATGACTGGCTATGTTGTCGATCGCGCAATTGACAGCAAGCGTATTAGTCCGACAGATATTGTCACCGTCGGGCGCGATGCATGGGCAAAAGATAATCCGGTATTTGTCGGTTCATCCTTGATGTTCCTGAAAGAAGGGGATCGCGTTTCGGTACGCGACCTCAGTCGTGGGTTAATTGTTGATTCCGGTAATGATGCCTGCGTGGCACTGGCGGATTACATCGCTGGAGGGCAGCCGCAGTTTGTCGCGATGATGAACAACTATGCGCAAAAACTGAACCTGCAGGACACCCATTTTGAAACGGTACATGGTCTGGATGCGCCGGGTCAGCATAGCTCGGCGTACGACCTGGCTGTGCTGTCCCGCGCTATCATCCACGGGGAACCGGATTTCTACCATATGTACAGTGAGAAAAGCCTTACCTGGAACGGCATCACACAGCAAAACCGTAACGGTTTGTTGTGGGATAAAACTATGAACGTAGATGGCCTGAAGACAGGGCATACGTCCGGTGCCGGGTTTAACCTGATTGCTTCCGCCGTCGATGGTCAGCGCCGCCTGATTGCGGTGGTGATGGGCGCGGAGAGTGCGAAAGGGCGCGAAGATCAGGCGCGTAAACTGCTGCAATGGGGGCAACACAACTTCGATACAGTGCAGGTTTTGCGTAGCGGTAAGCAGGTTGGCACTGAACGCATCTGGTATGGCGATAAAGAAAAAATCAGCCTCGGAACCGAGCAGGATTTCTGGATGGCCCTGCCTAAAGCAGAAGTCCCTAACATCAAAGCAAAATATGTCCTTGATAAGAAAGAGCTGGTTGCTCCCATCGCTGCGCATCAACGTGTGGGGGAAATTGAACTCTACGATCGGGATAAGCTGGTGGCACATTGGCCTCTGGTTACGCTGGAATCCGTCGGCGAAGGCGGCGTTTTCTCGCGTCTGAGCGACTATTTCCACCACAAGTCGTAGTTTTTCCTGATGCGTCTGACTGGCAAGAGTGCGAATCTGCTCACATAATAATCACTATTTCCTTGTGGCCGACATAGCCAGAAATTACACTGTATATAAATACAGTGTAACAGTGGAGGTTGTATGGAGTACGAGATAAAGCTGGTCGAAAAACGCATGATTGCCGGTTTCCATATGGTTGGACCGTGGGAACAAACGGTGAAGCAGGGGTTTGAGCAATTAATGAAGTGGGTCGACGGTAAACAGATTGTGCCGTTGGAATGGATTGCTGTTTATTACGACAACCCTGATGTTGTTCCTGCGGAAAAATTGCGCTGTGATACCGTGGTTTCTGTGCCTGAAGGTTTTGAAATCCCGGAAAACAGCGAAGGGGTGATCCTCACCGAACTGGCGGGTGGCGACTATGCTGTCGCTGTTGCGCGCGTTGAGAATCACGATTTTGCGACGCCTTGGTATCAGTTCTTCGAGCGCCTGTTGCAGGATACAACTTATACGATAGCCGCTAAACCCTGCTTTGAAGTTTATATGAACAATGGCATGGAGGACGGTTACTGGGACATTGAAATGTACGTGCCAGTGCAGACGAAGTAACTGTTTGGGGTGTAAATCAGGATGATCTTTTCACGCTAAAAACAGGTACAATTCGCTTCTTTGCTATTCCCTGACGGAGTGCATGAGTGCGTGCAGACAAATCGCTGAGTCCTTTTGAAATTCGTTTGTATCGTCATTATCGTGTGGTGCATGGTATTCGCATTGCGCTGGCGTTTCTCCTTACTTTTCTGTTGGTACGCCTGTTAAACATTCCCGAAGGTACATGGCCTCTGATCACGCTGGTGGTGATTATGGGGCCAATATCTTTTTGGGGTAACGTTGTTCCCAGGGCCTTTGAACGTATAGGCGGCACGATCCTGGGCTCGGTCCTGGGACTGGTTGCCCTGCGTCTGGAACTCTTCTCGCTGCCGTTAATGCTGATATGGTGCGCGGTAGCGATGTTTCTCTGCGGCTGGTTGGCGCTGGGTAAAAGGCCGTATCAGGCGCTGCTGATTGGCATAACGCTTGCCGTGGTCGTGGGTGCGCCTGCCGGAGATATGAATACCGCGTTATGGCGCGGCGGTGATGTTATTCTGGGGTCGTTACTGGCGATGCTGTTTACCGGCATCTGGCCGCAGCGGGCATTTATACACTGGCGTATCCAACTGGCGCATTGCGTAACGGGGTACAATCGGGTGTATCAGGCCGCGCTATCCCCCAATCTGCTCGAGCAACCGCGGCTGGAAAAGCATTTACAACAACTGTTGAGCGACGTTGTCAAAATGCGTGGGCTCATCGCTCCTGCCAGCAAGGAAACCCGCATTCAAAAGTCGATCTTTGAGGCTATTCAGACGGTGAATCGCAATCTGGTCTGCATGCTCGAGCTGCAAATTAATGCGCTGTGGGCCAGCCGTACCAGCCACTTTGTCATGTTGAATGCGCATACGCTGCGTGAAACTCAGCTCAGGACCCAGCAGGCACTACTGACAATAACCCACGCCTTGTATGAAGGTAATCCGCAGCCAGTGCTTGCCAATACGGAAAAGCTCAATGACACCGTAGCAGAGCTGCGTCAGCTTATTGCTGAGCATAAAGGCGATAATGTCGCAGAAACGCCCATTCACGGCTACGTTTGGTTGAACATGGAGATGGCTCGACAGCTGGAGTTACTCTCACATTTAATCTGTCGCGCACTGCGCAAATAAAGAGCAGATGAGGGGATTGGTTCTACTGCTGCTTCGATTCAGCAAAGATTAGAGGTATGATACTGAAAAAGGCTAAAACCATTGGTAACTGCAATGGCTTTACCCTCGATAACTCAGGTTTCAACCATGCATTGTCGATGCAGATGCAACTTGAAGTATGGCGGGCATGAAAGTAATGTTGACCCACTTTAGCCGTTGTTTTAACGAATCCGAATCTCACATTATCAGGGGTGTAAAAATGGAAACTACCAAGCCTTCTTTCCAGGACGTGCTGGAATTTGTTCGTCTGTTCCGTCGTAAAAACAAACTGCAACGTGAAATCCAGGACGTTGAGAAAAAGATCCGTGACAACCAGAAACGCGTTCTGCTGTTGGACAACCTGAGCGACTACATCAAGCCTGGTATGAGCGTGGAAGCGATTCAGGGCATCATTGCCAGCATGAAAAGCGATTATGAAGATCGTGTTGATGACTACATCATCAAAAACGCAGAGATCTCTAAAGAACGCCGCGATATCTCTAAAAAGCTGAAAGCCATGGGCGAAGTGAAAAACGGCGAAGCGAAAGCCGAGTAACGATTTTATGCTTGTCCGGGTCGCTGCCGTGCGGCGACCCTTATTGCAGTTCGACCCCGCCCGTTACCATGCGTAACAAATGCTGTTCTGGCCAGTGAATCGTAAGTTTTTTCTGCGTCAGCATCCATTTAATGTAATCCACATCATGACGATTTCTGTCCAGCATCAGTCCGACTACGCTGCCGCTGTGCGCGACGTTGACGCCGTATAAATCACATTCTTCCACCAGCGCTAATAGTGAATCAAAATCCGGCTTTGGTAACAGCAATTGGCTGGCGATTGCGCTAAGCGTAGCCGCTTCTCCCAACCGGTAAGGATTTTGGCTAATACAGGCTTCCTGTACTTTTTCCCATGCCCGTTGGAGGGCCGCAGCTCCCGCCTGCAAGCCGGAATGACGTGGAATACGGTGATAATCCGCGGTACGCAATGTTTCAGGGCTTTCGAGAACCAGCAGATCGAGTTGAGGCTGAGCTTCACAACCAATTTGCGTGGAAGCGTTGTTATGATCGAAAAGGGTTAGCTTACGAAAAACGGTGCTGTCGGTTGGCTCCAGAGAAACGCAAAGCTGTGCCAGTGTTGGCTCGTCCAGTTGATGACCCAGATAATGCGCTGCGGCGATGGCCGTGGCGGCAATATCCGCAGTGCTGCTGGCCATTCCTTTCGCGATGGGAATGGTTGACTGAACATCTATCCGGATATCCTGACTGAGATGCGCCGGGTACTGCCAGTGCTGTAATAACCTGTCAACCATTGCCCGAGAAAGTGGACGTTCATCTGTCAGCGGTGAGCCTGAAGTGACCTCAACGGTGCTATACCATTCGACCGGGCAGGAGACCAGTTTCTCACTGCCCAGAATCCAGCCCTGGATAAGTTCTCCGCACGATGCGGGACATTGCGCAACAGCCACGTCTTCACCTTTGTGTTCAGCAATCCTCGGCGCATAGTGTCATGGCGATCGCGCTATTACCATGATTTGCCGCAATTTGCGGTGCGGCAATATCAGGCGGGAATGCCCAATGTCACAGTTTCTGATATCGCTAAACGCATAACGTCCTGGGCTATCATCAGCTCTTCATTGGTATTAATCACCGCCACTTTAACCACCGCATTTTCCGTTTGAATAAAGGTGGCGTTACGCTGATTTTTTTCTTCATCAACGGCCAGACCTAAGAAATTCAGGTTGTGGCAAATCGCGGCGCGAGCACGCGCTGAATTTTCACCAATTCCCCCGGTAAACACCAGCGCATCCAGACCGCCCATCTGCATAATATAGCTGCCAATAGTGGCGCGAATCCGCTCGGCAAAAAGCGTCAACGCCAGTGCTGCCTGGTGATTGCCCGTATCTGCGGCATGTTCAACGTCCCGGTAGTCGGGTGAAACACCAGAAACTCCGAGTAATCCGGACTCATTGTTGAGCAATTGGTTGAGCTGCTGCGGGGTTTTGCCTTCACGCAGGGCAATCCACGGCAGAATGGATGGATCAATATCGCCACTTCGCGTGCCCATCATTACGCCAGACTGCGGCGTAAATCCCATGGAGGTATTCACCGAGTGTCCGCCTTTGATAGCGCAGATGCTGCTGCCGTTGCCCAGATGACAACAAACAACCCGCAGGGCGCTGAGCGGTACCCCCAGCTTTTCAGCAAGCTGAGCGCTGACATACTTGTGGCTGGTACCATGAAAACCATAACGACGAATACCCAGCTCTGAGTAGTAGCGCCAGGGCAGGGGATAAATGAAAGAAGGCTCATCAAGGGTCTGATGAAAAGCCGTGTCAAAAACCGCAACGGCTGGCGTTTTCGGCAGTAGCTGGCGAAATATCGCAATCCCCAACGCATTAACCGGGTTATGAAGCGGTGCCAGTTCCGCAAGGCGTTCGATTTCCGCCAGTGTATCATCGGTTACCCGTGCGGAATCTTTGAAGGATTCTCCACCGTGTGCGACGCGATGGCCTACGCCGTCGATCTCTTCCAGACTGCTGATAATATTGTGGCTGAGCAGTTTTTCCAGTAGCAGCGTTACTGCTTCACGGTGATCGGCTACGGGCAAAGTCTCCTGCCATTTTTGCGCTGGTGCTTTTAGGGTGACCTGCGCATCAGACATACCGATACGCTCGATCAGTCCCTGGCAAATCATTTCACCCTGCGGCATCGCCAGGAGCTGAAACTTAAGCGAGGAACTGCCTGCATTAATGGCCATTATTTTGTGAGACATGAAGGTTCCTTTGCATTCAGAAAAATGAACATCTCATCGACCCCGGTATTCTCCAGCGCGCTGGTGACAAATACTTGTTGCGCGCCAGCCTGAACTAACCAACTCTCCACGAGAGAAATACGCTGCGGGCTGGCTAAATCGGCTTTGGTGACGAGGCCGATAACGGGTCGGTTCATCGGGCCAGTAAAACCTGGAGAAAAAGGTGACCACGGCGCGTCAGCATTGAGAACCAGCGCGATGATGTCTGCTTCACAGGCGCTGGCCAGCAGCGCGCTGTACAGGCAGCGGTTTTCGAGATATTCACCCGGAGTGTCTATCGTTGTGGGAGACCAGACAATGGCCTGGGTCTTCTGATAATGAAGCGCCTCTCCCCGCATGCACTGCGTGAGTGACGTTTTACCGCACTGGCTGGGGCCAATTAGCATTATGCGTTTCATGAGATTATGTCCGGGTGATAGGACAGGCGGTAAAACGCATCATTTCGCCCAGCGTCCGGGTTACCTGTTTCAGCGCGTACTCAACGGCGGAAACATCGCCCGTCAGTACCACAGCGCCGGTAAAACGGTCGAGAAAACCAATCTCTACCGCCCCGGATTTCGTGGCGATATCACAGGCGATGATTGAGGCTTCGCTGGGGGTAATCGTCAGAATACCGATTGCGGAAACCGACTCTGGTAATCCCAGTTTCTTGAACAAATCTTTACCCGGATTAGCGATAAGATGCGCCAGCGTAACCTGCTTGCCAGGAACATATTCCTGAATCATACGATCCGTGGTGGGTTGTCTTTCCATTATCCCTCCACCATCTGTCGCCACATGCTTTCATGCGGACGAGGGATGACCGAACGGTAAACCAACAGACCTTTTTCACCTGCACTTTCACTGGCAACTGTCACTGCGTTATTCACATCAGACACATCGCCAGCGACAACCATGTAGCACTTGCCGCCAATACCAAATGCCATATGGACGCGTACCAGCGTGACATTGGAGGCTTTAACCGCACGGTCGGCGGCACAGATGCAGGCCGCAACGCTCCATGTTTCAACAATGCCCACGGCCTGACGCTTATCCACGCTGTTAAGTCCACTGATCGCAGGAAGTACGCTGGCGTGAATGTTGGGTAGTACCAGACTATCAACGAGCATATCGCCAGCAAGAGAAGTTCCGGTGGCGATCGCCTGTTGTACTGCGCCTACGTCACCACCGAGCATGAGCAGAAATTTACCCGGGCAGATGGTCTTGCTGACAAGTAAATTCACATTCGCGCTTTTTAACATGGCATCGCCCGCTTCCATTCCTTTGGCAATGCTGGTGAGTTCTAAAATCCCTATAGCCTGAGACATGATTAACCTCTTATTACCGTGATGGATTGCTCAGTAATTTCGCTGACAATACCGTCAATACTGGCGTGGACAGGTGCCCCTAATGCACCGGACGGCACATCGGCAACGCATTGACCGCGAACAACGTGTTCGCCCTGCAGTACACATGGGATGGCGCTGGCACCAATATGCTGGCGTAGCAACAGCGTCGTTTTATCCGTGGGATAATCAGTCTCAGTCAGTGGCGCATCGTGATACCAGTCGCTAAGGCCCAGTTTGGTAATAAGGCGCTTCACCGGAATAAGCCGATACTTCGCCATTTCATCCTCAGGATTTAACGGCCCTTCATAACGATGGTTGAGCGCCCGTAGCTCGCGTTTAAGCATGCGGTTAATTCGCATCGGTGAAATCCCAACCGGACAGGCTACGCTTTCACATACATTGCATTCTGAACAGGTCAGGGCCGTGAGCAGTAACTGCGGTGTGGCCGCCTGCTGATAATTAACCGCGCGAACCAGCAGGTGCGGCGATAATTCATGGCCGATCAAATGTCTTGGGCACAAATCCGTACACAAACGACACTGCTCGCAAACGGTTTTTGCGACGGAAAGCACGGTGCGTTCATCCTGCATCCGCCGCTGAATCAACGCATGAGACTTTGGTAAAACCAGCAGTCCCCCGGTGGTCTTGCTGACTGGGGTATCCAGTGAGGTAATCAGGCCGCCCATCATCGGGCCACCGTTAATAAAACCGGGATCGTCAACGGTAGCACCACCGGCCAGCGCCAGAACCTCACGTAAAGACATTCCGATAGGGACGGTAAGAGTGATTGGTCTGGCGACCGCGCCGTTAACGGTCAGGGTACGACGCGTAACCGGGTATTGCTGCTCAACGGCTCTGGCGATGTTGAGTACAGTCTGGACGTTATTGACCACCACGCCGACGCTGACCGGCAGCGCGGCAGGCGGAACTCTCCGGCCCGTTGCCATCCAGATGGTCAAAACCTCGTCACCAGCCGGGTAGACATCAGGCAAAATATGTAAGCGGATCCCGGCAGGCAGAAGGGGCGTTAACGCATTGATAGCCTTTTGATATTTCTCTTTGAGCGCAATAATACCGGCCCTGGCCCGGGTAGCCGTCATGGCATATTGAACGCCACGGATAAGTCGCTCAGCCTGAACGGCCATCAATTGCTGGTCAACTTTCAGCATCGGTTCACATTCTGCCGCATTGACCAGAAACGTATCGACCTGCGCCTGTAATTTTACGTGAGCAGGAAAGCCTGCGCCTCCGGCCCCGACAACACCCGCTGCGCGAACGCGTTCGCGAATTGTCTGCGCATCATAAAGCGTGGACTCTGCCGTCATGGCTGTCTTCATAATAATTCCTCAAGCAGTTCCTGCATGGCGCTGGCGTCGGCAACACGAGGATTGGTTTGCAGCGTGACATCAGCCAGCGCGGCCTGAACCATCGACGGTATACGTTGTGACCAGGCTTGCTTTCCGTCTTTAAGCGCGTCAGCAAAAGAAGGTAACGCACACTGTTTTTTGAGTAGCTCTATATGACGAATTAGCGCATTCAGTGCCGCCGTATCGTTCGCGTTATCCGGACATAGGTGGCAGGCTTTAGCGAAACGGGCATAGCGCTTCGCAGCCCGCGGATCGCGGGCATTAAAATGAATGACATGGGTCAGCAGCAGCGCATTGGCAAGTCCGTGGGGCAGATGAAACTGGCCGCCCAACTGATGGGCAATCGCATGATTGATACCCAGACCAGCCTGACTGAATGCCATTCCCGCGAGCGTTGACGCGTTGTGCATTTTTCCTCTGGTTGCCAGGCAGTCGCCTTTGCTGACGGCGACAGGCAGGTACTGGAAGACGATTTGTGCCGCTTTTTCAGCCAGCGCATCGGTGAAGTCGCTGGCCTTCGTGGATACGTAAGCCTCCAGCGCATGCGTTAATACGTCCATGCCGGTATTCGCGGTTATGGCTGGCGGAACGCTGACGACCAGCGTCGGATCAAGGATGGCCATGTCCGGATAAAGCGCATTATTAAATAATGGATACTTAATGCCTTTATCCGGATCGCTAATCACGCAGGCGCTGGTCACCTCCGATCCCGTGCCGCTGGTGGTGGGAATTGCAACGCAGGTTTCAATCTCAATACCGAACTGTCGGCTGAACCAGACGATGGCTTTTGCGGCGTCCAGTGCAGAGCCACCGCCAAAACCAATTACGACGTCCGGTCGTAGGGACTGCATTTGCGCAATCCCTTGTACTACCGTGCTAATGGTGGGATCGGGGGTGATATCGCTGAAAATGCTGATGCGGTTATCCGCTGGCAGCGCGTCGCGCAGCTTTTCAATCAGGGGAGAACGCGCGAGAAAACCATCGCAGATAATCCAGATATGCTTATTCGTGAAGCGCTTAAGCACATCCAGGCTTCCCTGGCCGCTGTACAATCGAGTTTGCAGTGAAAAGCTTTTCATAACGGCCCCATTAGCGAATAGAAAAACCGTTTGTCAGCACGCAACGACGAGAGCGTGCGAAAGTGCGCGCAGATGTCGTTCCTTCGCCGGTCGGCGTTGCGATGGTGAAGGTGGTAAAGCCTTCACCACCAACGCCAATCCCAGCATAAGAGGGGCCATTTTTCACAAAAATGGAGGTCTGAAGCGTGCGCGCGGCAAGGTTCAGACGTGACACATTTTGCGAATGCATAATGGCGGTGTGATGCAATCCCTCTTCAACCTTCAGGGCCAACGTTAACGCGCTGTCAAAATCGCTCACCGTTACGATGGGGAGCATTGGCATCAGTTGCTCGCTGGTAACCCATGGGTCGTCAGCCTTGACGATACCTATCAGTAATCGAGGTGCTTTTGCCGGAACCGGTATTCCCGCGGCTTCCAGTAAGGTTGCCGGGCTTTTCCCTACCAGTTGTTTATTGGCTATTCCTTCTGGCAGACAAACTGCGCGCAGTTTGTCTGTCTCTTCGCTATTGAGTCGCATTGCGCCAAAAGACTGCATTTGTTGAACCAGTCGTTCGGCAACGGCATCAACAACAATCAGGCTCTTCTCAGCAATGCAGGGGAGGTTGTAATCAAAGGATGCGCCATTAATGATATCTTCCGCCGCCTTAACCAGGTCGGCTGTTTCATCAACAATGCAGGGAGGATTGCCTGCGCCTGCGCCAATGACTTTTTTCCCGCTTTTCATGCCCATAGCAACAATGCCTGGACCACCGGTAATCGCCAGAACTGCGATTTTAGGGTGCGCCATCATCTGCTGGGTAGCCTCAAAAGTGGGTTCTGTGACCGTGACGACAAGATTCCGAATCCCGCAGCAGCGAAAAGCAATATCTTCAATCATGGTAATCAGCTTCAGTGAGACCGCTTTTGCACCTGGATGTGGGCTAAAATAAACGCTATTTCCCGCAGCCAGCATACTGATGCTGTTGTTAATAATGGTTTCCGTCGGGTTGGTGCTGGGGGCGACGGAACCAATCACGCCAAAGGGTGAATACTCGAATAACACCATGCCGCCGTCACCGGTAAGCGCCGTAGTGGTGAGATCTTCGATACCCGGGGTATTATCCAACGCAGCTTTATTTTTAAGGAACTTATCCTCTTTGTTGCCCATTCCCGTTTCGGCAGCGCTTTCAGCAGCCAATGAAGCAAGGTGAGGCGTCAGCTCTTCTCGCAGGGCGTTAATGATGGCGCTGCGGGTTTTCAATGGACATTGCTGATAACGCAGAAAAGCCTGATGAGCGGCATCGATCGCTTCGCTAACGGACGGAAAAATTCCATTACCCTTAACTTCTGCTTTGGCCGGGGCAAGTTGCTCACTCAAAATGTTACGAATAAGGGTTTCAAGTTCTGAAGTGTTCATTGATGTGTTCTCACGTTAATTGCCGCAATGGCCGTTTCTGCAATGTCCATATCCTGCTCAACGCTTCCCCCGCTGATGCCAAGACCCCCAAGGAGTAACCCCTCACGCCATAATGCGTACCCGCCACCGAAGGTGACGACTTTTCCCTGCATATGGCTTTCCAGACCGTAAAGCGCGGCGCCTGGCTGCACTGCCGATGTCAGCTCATGCGTGGCGGTTTTCATTGCCACGGCGGTCCAGGCTTTTTTCGGTGCCAGTTCGCTACTGACGAGTAATGCGTCAGGCATGCGCCAGGTCACCGTTTGGGTCCCATTCGCATCAACAATGCTGATGACGACCGGAACCTGAAGTTCTTCTGCTCTCGTTACCGCAGCGCGAGTGAGTTGGTGGAGTTCCTGAAAAGACAGAGACATAGCCGGCTCCCTGGTGGCTGATGTACGGATGGCTGCGAGATAACGCTCCGCCACTTTCTGAATAATGTTGTTTTGATGGGCGTCATGATCTTCTGCTCGTGCAAGCGCATATAAGCAGTCGGAGAGGCGATTGATATAACGCATCAGCACGTGTCTGACGGAAATCTCGGTGGAGAGTTCGACCAGTCGCCTCTCTGCGCGGCGGGCCAGCGTGCGGGCAAAGTGCAGACGGCTGGCGGCTTCGCTGCGGCCAGGTAAAATAAAGCTGCGTAGGGGGGGCACTCTCCCCATCGCGGTATCGATGGCGGCTTCCAGCGCGGCAATTTCTTCTGAGCTGATGTAGCGCTGCTCTGGCGCTGGCTGTTCGCTTTCGCTTGCCAGTTCGGCGCTGAACCAAAAAAGCTGCAGTTGAATGTTTTCGAGTAACTGGCGGTGCTGCGGGTTTTTCGCTGCGCAAACACACAGGCTAAGCGCCGCATTAAGTTCGTCCAGCGTACCGTAAGCCTCGACGCGCGGGTGCGTTTTGCTCACGCGTTGCCCGGTAAAGAGGGCCGTTGTGCCGGCATCGCCAGTGCGGGTATAAATCGCCATAGTTCCTCCTAACGAGAAAGCGTGTCGACAATGCCGACGATAGCCAGATCGATGGCCTCATTAGGGCCGGAAAAAACGTGTCTGGCGCTGGAGCCACTGCTGAGTAATACCAGTTCTCCAGTTCCAGCGCCGACAGAATCAACCGCGACTTCATCTCCACTCACAGGGGACGCGGGAAGCTCTCCGTCCGCACTCACCCGACGTACCAGCAACAGTTTCTTCCCCACCAGTGATGGGGATTTTTGCGTGGAAACCACAACGCCTGTAACCCGTGCCAGATGCATAGCTCACTCCTGCTTAATCAATTGGACATTTCGCGTACCGACTGCGTCCTGAGCCAGAGCCGTCACGACACATCGACGACGTAGCACCAGAACGCCCCCCTTCAGTTGGGCGACGTCGGCATAGCTGAGAAGTTTGTCAGGATGCAAAACGATGATTCGCCCCAGCTCGTCACTGAACTCCAGAGGCAGACGTGCAAGTTTTCTAACGGGGATAGCGGGTAACAATCGGTGTTGTAGTGAAATTTTCACGCGGACTCCGCATGCCAGCGCTTCGTGGATCGTTACCACCGATATGTTGTCCGCGCAGCCCTCGGCAATTTGCTTCAGCAATGGCAGGTCCGCCTGCAGGAGGTGGAGCGACGAGTACTGGCAGCATAATGTCCGTGGTTCGATTTCCCGTAACTGCGCGACGCTAAGCGAGAGCGTGCTTTCCGCGCGTTTTTTTAATCGGGAAACAACCTCCTCGATAATGCGTTGCAGCAGTTCGTTGTTCATCGTGGGCTCACCAGTGTGGCAAATGCCTGCGGATTATCTGCGCCCGCAGCATTGGCTTCGTCGGTATCGATATGCATCTCAAGGCGCATATCCGGCGAAACGCGTACGGCGACGTTATCGAAAATCAGTCGACGTTCATCGCCATTAATGGCAACAGAGACTTTATCGCCATGGGAAACGCGCAGGATTAGGGCATCGAGCGGCGACATATGGATATGGCGTTGGGCGACGATTACCCCGGATGCTAAGTCCAGTTCAGCAAATGGACTGATAAGGCGAACGCCTGGCGTGCCCTCGATACTGCCTGACATCCGTAGTGGAGCAGCAATTCCCAACGTACGAGCGTCGGTACGAGAAATTTCGACCTGACTGGTGCTACGCAGTGGGCCGAGTAAGCGCACATTTTTTAACTGACCTTTTGGTCCCACCAGCGTGACGGTCTGGTCTGCTGCATATTGTCCGGGCTGCAGCAGCTCTTTTTTCTCACTAATAGGGTGATTGGGAAACAAGCGGTCGTAATCTTCAGCGCATAGATGAATATGACGATTAGAGATCCCTAGCGGAATAGGGCGCTCACGCATTTCATCCAAAACTTTGGTGACCGTTGTCTCCAGTTGCTGTTTATCCATCACGCTTCACCTCGTTTGCCTGAGTGCAGACAAAGAGAGCGCGGCTCGCCTTTTTGACGGGGGCAGGCAGGGTCAAGACACAGATTGCAGCTAATCAACTCTGCATCTTGTGGCGCTTCGGGCGCTGCATGGTCCTCAGGGATCTCTTCATGTGGTACGACCGGTGTCGGGGCGGGCACTGGCTCAGACTCAGACTCCGGGGTGACGCTATGTGACAGAATGCCATCCCCTGGTCTGGATATGACTTTGTGAGCCACCAGTCCATCTCGCTGGTCAGCGAAACTGACACCGGTGGAAATGGCCGCCTGGACGGAGGCCACATCCCCGATTATCTTGATCACCATCCAGCCTGAACCGTTGGTTTTTTCGAGGCCCACCAGCGTGATGGAGGCGGCTTTCGCCATGACGTCCGCGCAACTGATGGCTAATGCCAGACCACTAACTTCAAGTAATCCCAGTGATTGCTTCACGCTGTGCTCCTTGGTTGCAACGACTTATGCGGATTTAGGTAAAATGGCTTCAACGTCGCTGTGCGGACGCGGGATAACGTGGCAGGATTTCACCTCGCCAACGGCGTTTGCTGCAGCGCTTCCTGCATCTACGGCAGCTTTCACTGCGCCGACATCGCCGCGAACCATAACGGTGATAAGGCCTGAGCCGATTTTTTCGTAACCAACCAACTGCACGTTTGCGGATTTCACCATGGCATCAGCGGCTTCAATAGCGCCGACGAGCCCTTTTGTTTCAACCAGTCCCAGTGCGTTATTCATACTGCTTTTCTCCTGTGGGTTATGAGTGGCATTCCCGAAACGGAATGCCTTTAACCAGCCGCGCAGCGTTATTACCAATGCTGCGTCGGGCGTGGTTATCTTGTTGATACGTCAGCGTAAATAGTGGCGCTGATGTGGGTAAGTTTTTATAGTGCACGACCAGTTTTTCGCGACTGCAGCCAATGCCAACCAGCAGCGGCGAGTGGCAAGCCGCCAGCCATGCGTTGTGGATAACGTCAGTTGACGGGCTCTCCTGAATCACAAAGGGGATCCCTTCTTCTTCAATACCCAGCAACACATCACTCCAGACGTCAATGCAGTCAGCAGTGGCGAAGATAACGATGGCTGGCGTGGTGAGATTACTTTCCATGAGCGAATGCCTTGTACCAGGAGAGAATCAGCCCTGTCGCGACCGCGTTGCGCGGACCTTCGGTGCCACGAATGTTGCCGCGCCCGGCAACCAGGCGATAGTGTGCCAGCGCATCGGTGACCAGTTGCGGAACTTCAAAGTCCAGGGATGAGCCGCCAACCAGCACCACAAAGGGAATATCCCGAATGTTCCCGGTCGGACTCACCTGACGTAGCGCTCTGAGTGCGTTGGTGACGAAAACGCGTTCCTTAGCGCTGCGGCGAATGGCCCGGACTTTCTCCAGCGCCAGTTCGCCTGGCAGTGGCACCAGTTCATCGGGTTTTACTACGCATACGCGGGCAAAAACCGTTGGCGGGAGAGGTGTAGGGAAGAACTGGACGCTGCCATCTTCGTGGCGAAGATGGAACAAGCTCTCGACTTTCGCCAGCGGGTACTTTTTGATCTCTTCAGCGAGATAACGGTCTTCCAGCCCCAGTTCACGGGCAATAATCATCGTGACCATATCGCCCGCACCCGCCAGGTGCGTGGCAATAATTTCGCCTTTCGGGTTGATGATGGAGGCATCGGTCGATCCTGCACCGAGGTCCAGAATAGCCAGTGGCCGCGTCGTGCCGGGGGTGGTTAAGGCCCCCAGAATGGCAGCTTCGGCTTCGGCGCCGCCAACCTGGACGTCAATGTTGAGCTTTTGCGTGATTTCCTGAGCAATCATCGCCATTTGCAGGCGGTCTGATTTCACCATGGAAGCAATGCCGACAGCTTGTTCCAGCGAGAACTCACCGGCTAGCCCGCCGGTCACGCTGACGGGAACCGAGGTATCGACTGCCAGCAGGTCCTGAATAAAAATTTCGTGGCTGGGTTTGTTGGTTAATTCAGCCATTGTCTGGCGCACATGCTCCAGCATGCCGCCAATATTGGTGCCAGCCTCTCCGGTGACGTTATCCAGTTTCGGGCATTCGCCAACCGCTTTCATAATCGCTTCAGCGCCAGCTGCAACGTCGACCCGTACGGTACGACCCTGCGACTGTAGCTCCAGATTTCCGGCAGGAATGGCTCGTGCTTTCACATCACCTGACGGTGTTTTCACAACCACGGCAGAACGGTTGCCAATCAGCGCCCGCGCCATCGGGACAATGTTTTTAGTCTCGTCGGCGTTGAGGCCAAAAACGGTCGCAATCCCGTAAGGGTTAGAAAGCGTTTCAATGACTTTTCCTGGAATTGCGACCTCAATGGCAGCCAGCATACCTAACGGGATGCGGTCGATATGAAGGACTTCATCGACGATAGGCAGGGGGTGGGTCAGACGATTACTGACCAACACGCCATCGTCCTGCTGCAAAATAACGCCAGTTAACTGGTATCCGGCGCGGACGGAGGCATTAATCATCGTGGCGACATCGGCGAAATCAAATGCCGATGACACCACCAGAATATAGGGCGTATCCGCCGGACGGCTGAGCAGGTCTTCCGGCGTAATAGTGACGCCAACGCCTAATCCGACGCCGCCCGGCGTTTTAGGGTTATGGCCGATCATGGTGGATTCAGTGATGATGGTTTCGGTTATCGTTTCCATCGCGACGTCACCAATGACCGGGGTGGCTTCGTTAATGCGGATGAGCGAAATATCGCTGACATTGATACCGGCATTTTTTGCTGCCAGCGAAAGTGCCTCCTGAATACCAAACACATTACGTAATGTGCCTTTAATTCCGGTGGTTTCTGCCAACGCGCTGCCGGTGATGCTCAGTGCGCCAGACTCATCGAGGGTAGCCAGAGCGACTTCCGTTGATGAGTTGCCTATGTCAATGCCAGCTATATATCGCATGATCCTGTCCCTGAGTTAGTCGTCGCCTTTGAGTTTTTTACGCTCAACGTACAGCGCTGCCGCTTCACGAACGAAAGCTGCACAGATCTTTGCCTGATAACGATTTTCGAGATCGTCGGCGATGGCCATCAGCTCGTCTTTCGTTGAGCGGTATGGGCGCAGCGCGTTGTAGATCTCAAGAATGCGATCGTCAGGTACAGCGGTTAGCTCAGCTGCACGCTCGAAGTTCATCGCCAGTCTGTCACGTCCGGCATCTTTGGCGATTTCCGCCTGAAGGCGCAGCGTTTCAGGGGTGATGCGCATGTCCTGCGCCGTCACTTTGTTGCTCAGAACATTTTCGAGCGTGAAGTCATCCAGAGTTTTGTTGGTTGCGGTTTTTACCCACTCAGGATGTTTATTCGCGAGAGGGTAATCCGTGACTTTCGCGGTATGTGCTGATGAACTCGCCGCGACCGGCGTCGCGGACTCGCCTTGCAGGCTGTTCATCCGGCTTAGCACATCCCGAACCATCGATTCAATTGCGTCGGTATTCATGGAGTTATCCTTTATCAAAGCGCCACGCGCAGTTCCTGCGGGTTTTTGCCCGTCACGACGTATTTGGTCTCTTTAATGTGCAGAATGGCCGATTTCGCTTGGTACTTAGGACGAGCCATCTGGTCATTCAGAGTAGGGACCGGTTGCGGAGATTCACGCTTGGCATAACGCGCGGCGTTTTTACCGATCTGACGATAGGTTTCCAGCGTCAGAAGTGGTGCCTGAGGGAACAGCTCCAGGTTAGAAAGCGGCGGTAACCCCTGCTGGTGGATTACCGTGGTGCCTTTTGACTGGATGCCGATAGAGATCCCGGAACCGCTCAGACGGTTACCTTCCACGGCGACAAATGCCACATCGGAGGATTTAAAGCAGCGGATAACGCGCGCTTTAATGCCTTCTTCTTCAATACCCGCAATCACTTCGCGCAAGATGTTCTTATGCGGGATCCCTACGATATTGACGGTTTGCGACAGTCCAAACGCGGGACCTACGGCAATAATCACTTCGTCCTGCTGCTGGCCTTGTTTGGCTTCGCCAATCTCGGTCAGAAAGCTGTCGCCCTGCGCCGCTGCAGCCTGTGGTGCGCTAGCCGCTGTCGATGCGCGGAATGAGACGGGTTTGTCGCTGGTTTGCATTTCAGACAGTACGTCTTCAATTATCTGGCGCAGCAGCTTTTCATTGATTTCCATTTTTCACCCCTTAGCCAAGTTCGTTGGGATCAAGTGCGCCAGGGATGTTTTTGATCTCTTCCCAGCGTTCGCCTTGTAGGCGATAACCTGTTGCCGGACCGGCATAGTCATTGACGTCATTTACTGCGGATAGCACCTGTCCGTCGCCAACGATAATGGCGGAGGTATGCAGATAATCCCCGGTTAACTTGGCTTTCTGGATGTTGAGCATGTCCTGAGCGACATCGGTAAACCCGCCCTGAGCAAGGGCTTTCACCACTTCCAGACCGTTACGGTTTTTATTGATGATCTCTTGCGCAAACTTAATGTCTTCAACGATGTTTCGCTCCGGCATATCTTTCGAACCGTGGGCGTAAGTCGCCGCTTCCACTTCTTCATCAGTGATTGGCGGTAATCCCATCCCGGCAAAGACGGCCTGCAGTGCACGTGCCGCTTTATTACGAATGGCGATAACGTCTTCTTCACGAACCGGACGCAGACCCCCATCTACCTTGAGGTCTCGCTGGAGAACGTTGTAGTCGTCAAAATCTTCGGCATCCTCGTTCGAACCCGCAAACATGTTGTCGTAGTTCGGCACAGCGGAATAACCGGAAGAGATGAAGTCAGTACCCGGCAGGAACTGCATCAGCAGGCGGGCAGTACGACGCATATCCGAGTGGGTAAAGGTTTGGTCGTTGCTGGAGGCACACTCCAGATCCAGGGAGGAACAGATCAGGTTTTCAGCTAACACCGCACGAATGCCTGACGGCACAGCGGAAGGCACGCCGATGCAGCTTACTGAACCATTTTGTAAACCCTGTACGCCAGCGGCTTTGGTGATGTAAATACAGCGGGCTTCAAGGTAAAGCATCGATTTACCTTCGGCGTAACCCATCTGAACTTCTGAGCCAGAACCGGAGGTAAAGCGCATTTTCAGACCGCGTGAGGCGTAGGAAGAGGCGAGGAAACCTTTCGACCATGGCGTGTCATCGCCGTCGGTAAAGACGGGTTCAGTACCATAAACAGAAATGGTTTCCGCATAACATGTGTGGCCTAACATACCGAGTTTAAGTTCGGTCGCTTCTTCCAGCGAGCACTGGGTTAATACGCCAGGGCGCCCAACCTGTGAGCCGACTAACAGCGCAATGGCGTTAAAGGGTGCATAACGCGCAACGGCAACCGTCGTTTCCTGTTCGTCAAATCCGCGCCAGGCGCCTTCAGCCGCATCAGCGGCAATCTGCACTGGATTATCTTTAACGTTAGTGACGTGCGCCTGCTGAGACGGTGTACGACGAGCACGCATTTTCTGCATGGCCATCATCATCTCAACGACGTTCATATGGGACACCACTTCGACAATTTTTGCCGGGGTCATTGCGGTAGTCAGCGGCACAATGTCTTTGCGCTTCACGTTAGGATCGCAAAGCATATTGGCAAGTTTGACTGAGTCCATCGCCATGACTTCTTCAGCGCGCGCCAGGTTAATGCCATAGCGGGCAATGAAATGGTCAATTAAGTCAAATTCACTGGCGGATTTGCCGTCCAGTTCTGTGACTGTACCGTTGACGATTTTAATCGACGGTTTAGGGTCGTTCGGGCTTTCCATCGCAATGAAGCCTTCTTCGATCCACTCCTTAACGAAGCCATCCTGATTCACAGGGCGCTTCGCCAGTGCTTCAAATCTTTTCGATCTCATGAATCAGCCTCACTGATATCAGATGTAGGACGGACGATCGTTTTTCGGTTCTGAGCCGAGGGTCCCGAGTACGGTTTTACCGATTTCGCGGGCGGAGATAACGGCCTGACGCACAGCGCCGGAATCGCCTGAAATGACCAGAATGGCTTCGTTACTGAAGCTGGTGCCATGGGCAGGGGAGCTGTAGGCCACAACTTCCACGTTGGCGGATTTCAGCGCAGTATCAGCCATCAGGACACCAACGGATGCCGGGGCGCCGACGATCACGCCACAGGCACGGCCAATCGGTGCACCAAAGGCTTTTTCCAGCGCGTAGCTGGCGCGTGCGGTGTATTGCATCTCGATGTGACCGGCTTCGTTGGCATACACATCGCCAAAGGTGCGATCCAGTTCTTTCAGCGCAACCTCAATTCCGCGTTTCACGTCGGAAACATCGTTGCCGCCGAGAATAATCAGCGAACCGTGACCCGCGCCGCCTTTGGTATCACGTGGCAACTCAATACTGACGACTTCAGTATTGGTGGCTTTTACCGCTTCATCTGCGGCCATGATGTGCGGGCCTGCACCAGTACGCGCGCCAAGGATGCCAATGGAGCGATACCGTTTTTCAAGTTTCATTGCGTCCAGTAGGGCGCTGTCCACGTTGGCGATTACCAGACCGACGGTGTCGCCAATCGCAGTACCGACAAACTCCGTTAAACTGCAGCTTTTCTCTGCCATAGCCGTTTCTCGTGTTGGAGGATTATTTTCAGGGATAGCCTGCTGTTCCGGCGTTGCCACGCGAGCAATCACCTGCGCCATGATCTGATCAACCAGCTCATTGCTGCTCATTAGCTAATTCCCTTCGGTAAGATTTTTTCTACATCGGTGTGAGGGCGTGGGATGACGTGTACGGCTTTCACTTCTCCCACATTACGTGCTGCGGCGGCACCTGCATCTGTTGCTGCTTTGACTGCGCCAACATCGCCGCGGACAATGACTGTTACCAGCCCCGAACCAATTTTTTCGTAGCCGACCAGCATTACATTGGCTGACTTCACCATTGCATCTGCGGCCTCTATGGCTGCAGTCAAGCCTTTGGTTTCTACCATTCCTAACGCTTCTTGTTGCATAAAGACCTCGCCTGGGTTGTCCCGATGTTCATGACTATAAAAAGAAGCGAGGAAAAAGAATGGCTGACTTGAAATTGAGAGTGAAAAAATAATAGAGCTAAGGTGATATAAAATTGCTATTAATTATTTTAACTTGTTGTTTTTAATGGATATATTAAATCTTATTGATATGATTATTTAGTTATGTCAGTTCCACATTTACACTTTTTCTGGTGACATTATAAATATCATTTGCTATGCGAAAAAAATGAAATTGTGATGGTGGTTTGAAAACGGATTTCTGCTAGGGAAGGTGCGAATAAGCGGGGAAATTCTTCTCGGCTGACTCAGTCATTTCATTTCTTCATGTTTGAGCCGATTTTTTCTCCCGTAAATGCCTTGAATCAGCCTATTTAGACCGTTTCTTCGCCATTTAAGGCGTTATCCCCAGTTTTTAGTGAGATCTCTCCCACTGACGTATCATTTGGTCCGCCCGAAACAGGTTGGCCAGCGTGAATAACATCGCCAGTTGGTTATCGTTTTTCAGCAACCCCTTGTATCTGGCTTTCACGAAGCCGAACTGTCGCTTGATGATGCGAAATGGGTGCTCCACCTTGGCCCGGATGCTGGCTTTCATGTATTCGATGTTGATGGCCGTTTTGTTCTTGCGTGGATGCTGTTTCAAGGTTCTTACCTTGCCGGGGCGCTCGGCGATCAGCCAGTCCACATCCACCTCGGCCAGCTCCTCGCGCTGTGGCGCCCCTTGGTAGCCGGCATCGGCTGAGACAAATTGCTCCTCTCCATGCAGCAGATTACCCAGCTGATTGAGGTCATGCTCGTTGGCCGCGGTGGTGACCAGGCTGTGGGTCAGGCCACTCTTGGCATCGACACCAATGTGGGCCTTCATGCCAAAGTGCCACTGATTGCCTTTCTTGGTCTGATGCATCTCCGGATCGCGTTGCTGCTCTTTGTTCTTGGTCGAGCTGGGTGCCTCAATGATGGTGGCATCGACCAAGGTGCCTCGAGTCATCATGACGCCTGCTTCGGCCAGCCAGCGATTGATGGTCTTGAACAATTGGCGGGCCAGTTGATGCTGCTCCAGCAGGTGGCGGAAATTCATGATGGTGGTGCGGTCCGGCAAGGCGCTATCCAGGGATAACCGGGCAAACAGACGCATGGAGGCGATTTCGTACAGAGCATCTTCCATCGCGCCATCGCTCAGGTTGTACCAATGCTGCATGCAGTGAATGCGTAGCATGGTTTCCAGCGGATAAGGTCGCCGGCCATTACCAGCCTTGGGGTAAAACGGCTCGATGACTTCCACCATGTTTTGCCATGGCAGAATCTGCTCCATGCGGGACAAGAAAATCTCTTTTCTGGTCTGACGGCGCTTACTGCTGAATTCACTGTCGGCGAAGGTAAGTTGATGACTCATGATGAACCCTGTTCCATGGCTCCAGATGACAAACATGATCTCATATCAGGGACTTGTTCGCACCTTCCCTAATAGCAATATTTTATTGTTTTGAAAATGTCCGTGTAATACGCGAAATCCCGATTGTCTCTAATGTTTTAATAAAGTGCGTAGCAAGAATTTGCTATTGCGCCACGATTTTAAAGGGCAAGCTATCCGCAGAATGCCAACAATTTGCTGATACGGCCTTTTATAGTAAGCCTCGAAGTATTCTACTTGCCAGTAAGGAGTCCGCTGGTAAAGACACGAACTCTGCTTAGAAGGTGTCACAATGAACGATTCACTAAAAGCGCAATGCATTGCTGAGTTTTTGGGTACCGGGCTATTTTTGTTTTTTGGTATTGGCTGCCTGAGCGCTCTGAAAGTCGCAGGTGCCAGCCTGGGATTGTGGGAAATCTGCATCATTTGGGGTCTGGGGATCTCGCTTGCAGTCTACCTGACAGCCGGGATCTCTGGCGCGCATCTCAACCCTGCTATCACCATCGCACTGTGGCTGTTTGCCTGTTTTCCGGGGCGCAAAGTTTTACCTTACACTGTGGCGCAGGTCGCGGGGGCCTTTGGTGGCGCTTTGCTGGCTTATTTGCTCTACGGCAGTTTGTTTACCGAGTATGAGTCGGCCCACCAGATGGTGCGCGGCAGTCTGGAAAGCCTGCACCTTGCCAGTATTTTTAGTACTTATCCTGCGGCGGCGCTCAGCGTCTGGCAGGCAGCGTTGGTCGAAGTGGTGATTACCTCCATTCTTATGGGGATGATCATGGCGCTGACTGACGACGGTAACGGCGTTCCTAAAGGTCCGTTGGCACCATTGCTGATTGGTATTCTGGTTGCTGTTATCGGCGCATCCACCGGTCCGCTCACCGGATTTGCGATGAATCCGGCGCGTGATTTTGGTCCTAAATTGTTTGCCTGGATGGCCGGATGGGGAGATGTTGCGATGACCGGCGGGCGTGATATCCCTTATTTCATTGTACCGATTGTGGCCCCTATCATCGGCGCGTGCGCGGGTGCAGCAATTTATCGTTATTTGATTGGCAAAAATTTACCGTGTAATACGTGTAAGCTGGACGAAAATGAGAGCTAGCTTCACAGAAGAAGTTTATTTTTGAAAAGTAAAAACTGTTTTCGTGATCCGGTATCCTGAACTGCCCAAAAAGTCTCCCAAGAATGGGAGACTTTTGTTATGTTCAATTACGACTTTCATCAATGCTCAGGATGGCAGGGTGAAAATGAATGTGAATAATATGTTTTATTTATAACAATAAATTAACTGAGAGGTTTTATCATGATTTCTGCGAGTGCCCTGAACTCAGAACTCATTAATAAAATCGCACAGGATTTTGCGCAGGCCACCAGTCTGGCCGTTGTGGTTGTCAATATTCACGGTGATGAAATTTCTGAGCTTTTTAATTTCACCCCTTTTTGCCAGTTGATGCGCCAGCATCCTCAGCACAGTACCCGTTGTCGTATGAGCGATCGCTGTGGAGGGCTGGAAGCCTCTAAATCCGATCAACCCTGCATCTATCGCTGTCACGCCGGACTTACCGATTTCTCAATTCCGCTGGTCATTGCGGGGCACCTCGTAGGGTTTGTGCTTTGTGGCCAGGTACGCTTAAGTAACGATGTTGGTTTGGTTGATATTCTGAATGTAGATGACCGCTGGCAAGCCGATCCCGAATTGGTCAACGAGTTTCGTAATGTACCGGAAATGGACTATTCGCGAGTCATCGCCTCAGCGGATCTGCTGAAGCTCATCGTAGAAAATTGCCTTAAGAAACAACTAAATTTTGTGGTTATCAAAGATAACCCGCAGCAGTCAGAGCCGGTACGCGCTAACCGCAGCACCAATCCTCATGACAGCAAAATGAAAAAAGCACTGCGCTATATTGATGCGCATTTATCAGACGAATTGCGTCTGGAGGATGTCGCCTCTCATGTTTACCTTAGCCCTTACTATTTCAGCAAATTGTTCAAAAAATATCATGGTATCGGTTTTAACGCATGGGTAAACCAGCAGCGAATGGCCAGTGCAAAAGAGCTGCTTTGCCACAGTGACTGGAGCATAGCCAGCATTGCGCGTAATTTAGGATTTTCGCAAACCAGTTATTTTTGCAAAGTTTTTCGTCAAACGTATCAGGTCACGCCGCAGGCATTTCGCCAACAAATAAATGTCATTTCACGTGGCGAATCCGCTTAAATGGCAATATTTTGCTATTGCCGATTTTTGATATAGGGCGCTATGCCAGTCATTATAAAATGAAAAGTAGCGACAGCAGTCAATAAATTGTCATAGCGCAACAAAATATTAGTATTAGAGGGATAAACTGCACCAGTTTTTATTTTTGTGATGAGATACAGTGTCTCTGTGAATGACTTTCTTTATTCTTTGTTGGCACTTTCATTCAGAATGCGAGCATATGAATAAGTGGGTTTATGCCAGGTAATTGGTTGAATGAACCCGGCAAGATATTAAATTGAATTATTGTCATGAGGTCGTGAATTTACCTCATAACAGAGAGCTTAATTAATCAGGCTCTTGAACTGACAGGTTTGCCACATTTGTGGTAGGGAAGGGGGTGAGAATCCCCCGCAGCCCCCGCTGCTGTGATGCTGACGACCCCGTATTGACCACTGATCGCAAGATTGGGAAGGACGGGTGAGGATGACGCTAAGCCAGAAGACCTGCCTGTCAGTGACTACCAACAACTTCGGTGGGAAGTGGGTGGTTCAGATGCATACAGTCGAGAGACTGGGTATCTTTACACCCCTACCACCCTGAACAGGATCAGGGTATGGCGGCCAATTTTCACGCTTTTGTTCTTGCAGGTACCGGAAGCGGCTGTGGTAAAACCACGGTGACGCTGGGCTTGTTGAGCTTGTTGAAAAAACGCGGTTTACGCGTCCAGCCTTGCAAAGTAGGCCCCGATTACCTTGATACCGGCTGGCATACCGCGGTATGCGGCACTGCTTCCCGCAATCTTGATAGCTTCATGCTTCCCGTCCCCACCCTGAATGCTTTATTTCGCGAGCACATGCAACATGCGGATATCGCCGTTATTGAAGGCGTTATGGGGTTGTATGACGGATACGGCACCGACCCAAACTACTGCAGCACCGCCGCGATGGCCAAACAGTTAGGCTGTCCGGTTATCCTACTGGTTGATGGCAAAGCCGTTTCCACCTCGATCGCCGCGACGGTAATGGGGTTTCAGCATTTTGATCCAACCCTGAATATTGCCGGCGTTATTGTTAACCGGGTTAACAGCGAAACGCATTACCAGCTCCTGAAAGTGGCGATTGAGCGTTACTGCGCTGTACCCGTCTTAGGCTACGTTCCCCGTATGGAAGGCGTTGCGCTTCCCGAGCGTCATCTGGGTTTGGTTACCGCGCGTGAGTCGGTTATCAACCAGCAGCCGTGGCAGGCGTTTGCCGCGACGCTGGAGCAAACCCTTGATATCGACGCGCTGCTGAGATTAAGCCAGTTAGACACGCTTCCTGCGGGTGAATGGCCAGCGTTGCCCGCCGCAGACGCCGGGGCAGGGCTAACGCTTGCCATCGCCGATGACGAAGCGTTCAACTTCTACTACCCGGACAACATTACGCTACTGGAGCGCACGGGGCTTAAGATTGTCCGTTTTAGCCCGTTGCACGACACCTGTTTACCCGACTGTCAGATGATCTGGCTGGGGGGTGGCTATCCTGAGTTACATGCTGCGGCGTTGGCCCGTAATATTGCAATGCTTAACCAACTGCGGGCGGCGCACCAGCAGGGTGTCGCGATTTATGCCGAGTGCGGGGGGCTGATGTATCTCGGCAGTTCGCTGGAAGACAGCCAGGGTGATACCTGGCTGATGGCGGATATCATTCCCGGTCACAGCAAAATGGGAAAACGTCTGACCCGATTTGGCTACTGCGAAGCGCAGGCCGCGCAGCAAACGTTGTTGGCTGCAGAAGGCGAAGTGCTGCGCGGACATGAATTCCACTACTCCGATTTTACCCCTGAAACTCCCGCGGTGATGAACTGTCGCAAAGTGCGCGATGGCAAAACGCTGCAAGCCTGGTCCGGCGGTTGGCAGGTGGGAAATACCTTTGCCAGCTATCTACACGTTCATTTTGCTCAACGTCCGCAGATGCTTAACCACTGGCTGGCAGCCGCGAGGAGCGCACTATGACCATCCTCGCGTGGTGTGTTGCCTGGCTGCTTGATTTTATCATCGGCGATCCGCAGAACTGGCCGCATCCGGTGCGCTGGATTGGCAATCTGATTTCTGCGGTGCAACGGGTTGTTCGGCGTTACTGCCATAGCGACCGTGCGCTACGCATCGGTGGCGCGGTGATGTGGATTGTGGTGGTTGGGCTGACCTGGGCTGTGTCCTGGGGAGTACTGGCGCTGGCGCACTCTATTCATCCCTGGCTTGGTTGGGTGGTTGAGGTCTGGATGATCTTTACCGTGCTGGCCGGGCGCTGCCTGGCAAATGCCGCGCAGGATGTCGAGCGTCCGCTACGTGCCGGTAACCTTGCTGCAAGTCGGGAAAAGCTGTCATGGATTGTGGGACGCGATACCTCGCAATTACAGCCACAGCAGATCAATCGCGGCGTAGTGGAAACCGTGGCAGAGAACACCGTTGATGGCATCATCGCGCCGCTGTTCTTCTTGCTCCTCGGCGGTGCGCCTCTGGCGATGGCCTACAAAGCGGTAAACACCCTTGACTCCATGGTGGGCTACAAACATGAAAAATACCGCGCTATCGGTATGGTCAGCGCTCGTCTGGACGATGTCGCAAATTATATTCCCGCGAGACTAAGTTGGCTGCTGCTGGGCGCAGCGGCATTTTTATGTCGCCAGGACGGCGCGCGTGCTTTGCAGATTGGCTGGCGCGATCGCTACAACCACAGCAGCCCAAACTGCGCGTGGTCAGAAGCGTCCGTTGCCGGGGCATTAGGAATTCGTCTGGGTGGTCCTAATGACTACTTTGGCGAGCGCGTTGAGAAACCGTGGATCGGTGATGCACAACGCGACATTTCGGTAGACGACATTTCCCATACGATTCGATTGATGTGGGTGGCATCGATGCTGGCACTGGCGCTGTTTATTGCGCTGCGGTGGCTGCTGGTCGGTGTAGCCTGAGGACAACACAATGCAATATATCCAGCAACCCCAGGCGATTGAGGCCAAAAGTTTCGACATTATTGGCGAGATCATCCGTGAAACCCGCCCGGACTATCAGTTTGCCAGCCCGTTACATGAAGCCATTATCAAGCGGGTTATTCACACGACAGCGGATTTCGACTGGCTGGACATTCTGTGGTTTTCCAGTGATGTGCTGGAGCAGTTCTGTGCGGCGCTTAGCCGTTCGAGCGTGATTTATACCGACACCACTATGGCCCTTTCAGGGATTAATAAAACGCTGCTGGCAAAATTCGGTGGCGAATGCCGCTGCTACATCAGCGACCCGCGGGTCGTGCGGACGGCAAAAGAGCAGGGCATTACCCGGTCAATGGCGGCCGTTGACATTGCGGTGAAGGAAGAGGGTGAAAAGCTGTTTGTGTTTGGCAACGCGCCGACAGCGCTGTTCCGCCTGCTTGAGCATGATGTGGCCGTGAGTGGCGTAGTTGGCGTACCGGTTGGGTTCGTCGGTGCAGAAGAGTCGAAAGATGCACTGACCCAAAGCAATCTACCCGCCATTGCTGCGTTAGGTCGTAAAGGGGGAAGTAACGTCGCCGCCGCGATCGTCAACGCCATGCTTTATCACATGCAGGGGGCGCGATGAGCGAGTCCTTTGATACGCCGGTGTGGCACAACGGTAAAGCGCTGCGTAAAGGATATACCACGGGATCGTGCGCGACGGCGGCGGCAAAAGTGGCGGCGCTGATGGTATTGCGCCAGCACCTGATCCATCAGGTTTCTATCGTGACGCCATCAGGTGTGACGCTGTGTCTGAACGTAGAGTCGCCGCATATCGAAGGACAGCAGGCGATAGCCGCCATCCGCAAAGACGGTGGCGATGATGTGGATGCCACCCACGGCATGCTGATTTTTGCCCGCGTGACGTTAAACGATAGCAAAGAGATAACCCTTCAGGGCGGGGAAGGCGTTGGCACGGTAACCCGCAAAGGGATCGGCCTGCCAGTGGGCAGTTCGGCGATTAATCGCACACCTCGCCAGACCATTGAGTCTGCGGTTCGTGAGGCGATTGGTCCGAATCGTGGGGCGCAAATTGAAATTTTCGCGCCGGAAGGTGAAGAGCGGGCGCAAAAAACCTACAACTCTCGCCTTGGCATTCTGGGCGGCATTTCGATCATTGGCACGACTGGGATCGTCACGCCGATGTCAGAAGAAAGCTGGAAACGTTCACTGTCGCTGGAACTGGAAATTAAGCGAGCGGCGGGGCTGGAGCGTGTCGTACTGGTGCCAGGAAACCACGGCGAACGTTTTGTGCGTGAGCAGATGGGGATCGACACCCAGGTTGTGGTCACCATGAGCAATTTTGTCGGTTACATGATTGAAGAAGCCGTACGTCTGGGGTTCCGACAAATTGTGCTGGTGGGACACCCTGGTAAGCTCGTCAAAATTGCGGCGGGGATCTTTCATACCCACAGCCATATTGCCGATGCTCGCATGGAAACGCTGGTGGCCCACCTCGCGTTACTGGGGGCGCCGCTGGAACTGCTCACGCTGGTCAGCGACTGCGATACCACCGAGGCTGCGATGGAACACATAGAAGCATACGGTTTTCAGCACATTTACAACCATCTGGCTAAGCGCATCTGTATGCGCGTCCTGCAAACGTTGCGCTTTACCAAAAATCCCCCGACCTGTGACGCCATCATGTTCTCTTTTGATAATCAGGTGCTTGGGAGTAATCGCCCGGTCGCAGAGATTGCTGAGGAGATGCAATGTTAACCGTTGTAGGGATGGGACCAGCCGGTTTGCATTTGATGACGCCTGCGGCGCGTGAAGCGGTCGCAACGGCTGATGTTCTGGTCGGTGGAAAGCGACATTTGCAGCAATTCCCGGATTTTACCGGTGAACAGTTTGTTCTCGGCGCCAATATTCTCGAACTTTTGAACTGGATTTGCGCGCACCAGGAGCAACGCGTTGTGGTGCTGGCATCTGGCGATCCGCTGTT
This sequence comes from Citrobacter sp. RHBSTW-00017, assembly GCF_013797615.1. Lineage (NCBI taxonomy): Bacteria > Pseudomonadati > Pseudomonadota > Gammaproteobacteria > Enterobacterales > Enterobacteriaceae > Citrobacter > Citrobacter sp. RHBSTW-00017. The sequence goes on from NZ_CP056899.1 coordinate 2,074,896, forward strand.
TTACGGCATCGGGACGCGCATGGTGGCGCATTTCGGTATTGAAAATGTGCGCATTATTCCCGGTATAAGCGCGGTGCAGTACCTGTGTGCGCAATCCGGTATTGATATGAACGATATGTGGCTGACCAGTAGCCATGGTCGCAGCGTCTGTTTCGATGAACTGGCGCGACATAACAAGGTGGCGATGGTGACAGATGCGCAGTGCGGCCCGCGTGAAATTGCGCAGCAGCTCATTGCACGAGGCAAGGGACATCGCTGGATGGTGATTGGCGAAAACCTGGCAATGGAAAACGAACGGATCCATTTCCTGCCTGTGAACGAAGTTAATGCCGACTATGACATGAATGCAGTGGTGATCCTTGATGAAAGATGAGCTGTTTCTACGTGGAGAGAAAGTGCCGATGACCAAAGAAGCGGTACGTGCACTTGCCCTCTCAAAACTTGAATTACACCGCGCCAGTCACCTGATTGATATTGGCGCGGGAACCGGCAGCGTGTCGATAGAAGCCGCGCTGCAATACCCTGGATTGCGCGTGACGGCAATCGAGCGTAACCCGGCGGCGCTCAGGCTGCTGGATGAAAACCGCCAGCATTTTGCCTGTGCAAACATCGACATTTTTCCCGGTGTTGCGCCGATGACTATCGCTGAAAAAGCCGATGCCATTTTCATGGGCGGCAGCGGTGGCCATTTGACTGAACTGATTGACTGGTCAATGCGTCAATTGCATCCCGCAGGGCGGCTGGTGATGACATTCATCCTCCAGGAAAACCTCAACACCGCGCTGGCACATCTGGACCATCTTGGCGTACCGGGAGTGGATTGCCTGCAGCTACAGGTTTCCTCGCTTACCACGCTTGGCAGTGGTCACTATTTCAAACCGAATAACCCCGTATTTGTTATCGCCTGTCAGAAGGAAGGAAACCATGTCTGAGATTTTTGATCCCCGTAGCGTGTGGTTTGTTGGCGCAGGTCCTGGCGATCGCGAGCTGATTACCCTCAAAGGTTACCGGTTGCTACAGCAGGCGCAGGTTGTTATCTACGCCGGCTCGCTGATTAACACGGAATTGCTGGAATATTGCCCTGCTGGTGCTGAATGCCACGACAGCGCTGAACTGCATCTGGAGCAGATCCTTGATCTGATGGAAGCCGGAGTGAAAGCGGGTAAGACCGTGGTGCGTCTGCAAACCGGCGATGTTTCGCTGTACGGTTCCGTGCGCGAGCAGGGCGAGGAACTGACCAAACGTGGGATTGACTGGCAGGTGGTGCCCGGCGTCAGCGCATTCCTTGGTGCGGCGGCGGAGTTGGGCGTTGAGTATACCGTGCCTGAGGTCTCACAGAGCCTGATCATTACCCGCCTGGAAGGACGCACGCCGGTGCCGGAGCGCGAACAGCTGGAGTCATTTGCCAGTCACCAGACATCTATGGCGATTTATCTGTCCGTTCAGCGTATTCATCGTGTGGCCGAGCGTTTGATTGAAGGCGGTTATCCGGCGACCACGCCCGTGGCGGTGATCTACAAGGCAACCTGGCCGGAAAGCCAGACTGTGCGCGGTACCCTGGCGGATATTGGCGACAAGGTTCGTGATGCGGGCATCCGTAAAACGGCCCTTATTCTGGTCGGTAATTTCCTGGGCTCGGAGTATCACTACTCCAAACTCTATGCGGCGGACTTTAGCCATGAATACCGTAAAGCCTGAGTCAATTGCGCTTTTTTGCCTGACCCCGGGAGGCGTTACGCTGGCAAAACGTCTGGCGGCCATGCTGCCGGTCACCTGTTTTACCAGTGAAAAGCTGCTGGAGGAGGGATTCATTCCTTTCGAAAACGGCTTTGCGAATACCGCCCGCGAAGCGTTTGCGAATTACTCGGCGCTGATTTTTATCGGTGCGACCGGCATTGCGGTGCGCGTGCTGGCCCCGCTGGTCAACGACAAATTTTGCGATCCGGCGGTGGTGGTCATTGATGAACGCGCCCAGCATGTCATCAGCCTGCTCTCCGGTCACGCGGGCGGTGCCAATGCGCTGGCGCGGTATCTGGCGGGCATGTTGGGCGCCGATCCGGTGATCACCACGGCGACGGATGTCAACGATATGGCGGCACTGGATACGCTGGCATTTCAACTGAATGCCCGGATGAGTGATTTCCGTTCGGCGGTGAAGATCGTTAATCAGATGCTGGTCAGTAATAAGCGGGTTGGGCTGTGGTGGGATGATGAACTGACGCAGGATGTCAGTCATTGCGACCGGCGCGGATTTATCACGGTAACCGATCTCAATCAGCTTCCTGAACTGGATGCGCTGGTGTGTATCACCTTACGCACCAACTTACCCGATCTGCCTGTTCCGCACTGGAAGCTGGTGCCACAACGTGTTGTGGCCGGAATTGGTTGTCGTCGTGACACGCCGTTCCCGTTGCTGGCCGCGCTGCTTGCCAGGCAACTCGAAGCCCAGCAGCTCGATCCGCTGGCGCTTAAAGCGATTGGCAGTATCACGCTGAAAAAAGATGAACAGGGACTTATCCAACTGGCTTCGTGCTGTCGCGTTCCTTTCGAAACCTTTACTGCTGACGCGCTGCGTGAGCATGAACACCGTTTTCCGGCCTCATCGTTTGTTCGCAAAACGGTGGGTACAGGAAGCGTTTCCGGTCCTGCAGCCTGGCTGCTGAGCCACGGAAAACTGTTAGGCGAGACCCTGCGAGAACAGGGCGTCACTATCACTTTGGGAGTTTCACACTGATGTTAAGCGTAATTGGAATTGGCCCTGGCTCGCAGGCAATGATGACCATGGAAGCCGTTGAAGCATTGCAGGCAGCGGAAATCATCGTTGGCTATAAAACCTACACCCACCTGGTAAAAGCGTTCACTGGCGACAAGCAGGTGATCAAAACCGGGATGTGCAAAGAGATTGAACGCTGCCAGGCGGCGATCGAACTGGCGCAGGCGGGTCACAACGTGGCGCTGATCAGCAGCGGTGACGCAGGGATTTACGGTATGGCCGGGCTGGTGCTTGAGCTGGTCAGCAAGCAAAAGCTGGACGTTGAGGTCAGGCTGATCCCAGGAATGACGGCCAGCATTGCCGCCGCCTCTTTGCTGGGCGCGCCGTTGATGCACGACTTCTGCCACATCAGCTTAAGCGATCTGTTAACACCGTGGCCAGTTATCGAAAAACGTATAGTGGCTGCCGGCGAAGCAGACTTTGTAATCTGTTTCTACAACCCGCGCAGTCGGGGTCGCGAAGGTCATCTGGCGCGCGCATTTGAGCTGCTTTCTGCCAGCAAGAGCGCGCAAACGCCGGTAGGTATTGTGAAGTCAGCCGGACGTAAAAAACAGGAAAAATGGTTGACCACCCTGGGTGAAATGGACTTTGAACCGGTTGATATGACCAGCCTTGTGATTGTTGGCAACAAAACAACCTATGTTCAGGACGGTCTGATGATCACGCCACGAGGTTATGTGCTGTGAATTACGGTGATGTGTTGGTCATGGGCGGTACCAGCGATGCGCGCATGCTGTGCCAGCAACTGGACGCAGCCAATGTGGCCTACACCCTGTCAGTTGCGACCCCAACGGGGAAGCAACTGGCGGGAGATATCAAAGGTCAGGTGCGCTGCGGGCGTCTGGAGCGCGAACAAATGATTGCCTGGCTACAGGAAAATCGGACGCGCTGGGTGATAGACGCCTCGCATCCGTATGCCGAGGTGGTGAGTCGCAACATCATGAACGCCTGCGAAGCGGCGGGGGTACTGCTGAGCCGCTATCAACGTCCTGAGCAGTTGAGCGGTTTAACCCATCCGCAGCTTTATACCGTACAGAGTATTCAGCAAGCCTGCGAGGTTGCGCGCCGCTTCGGTGACCGCGTGCTGCTGACGACCGGCAGTAAAGATCTGGCTATCTGGCGCGAAGGGTTGCCTGAAAAAACGCTGCTGGCGCGCGTCCTGCCTGTACCCGAGGTTATTCAGCAATGCGCGGACCTGGGATTTGGCGTCGGTGAGATTTTTGCATTGTGCGGGCCGTTTAGCGCCGAGTTCAACGCTGCGTTTTATCGCCAGTGTCAGGCTGATGTGGTGATCACTAAGGCATCCGGTGCGGAAGGTGGTTATCAGGAGAAAGTTCAACCCTGTCTGGATGCTGGTATCCCCTGCATCGTGATTACACGTCCGGCACCGTTGGTGACGGGAGAAGAGTTACTGGAAAGTCAGGCCGCCTTTGGGGCGCGTTTAACGCGCTGGCTGGCCGCTGCTTAAGGAGTTAGAGATGAAAAAGGCGCTTCTGGTGGTCAGCTTTGGCACCAGCTATCACGACACCTGTGAGAAAAATATTGTGGCTTGCGAGAGCGATCTCGCAGCCAGTTGCCCTGACCGCGACCTGTTCCGGGCGTTTACCTCCGGGATGATTATCCGCAAGCTCAAGCAGCGCGACGGCATTGAGATCGACACGCCGCTGCAGGCGCTGCAAAAGCTGGCGGAGCAGGGGTATCAGGACGTGGCTATTCAGTCGTTGCACATTATCAACGGTGATGAATACGAAAAAATTGTCCGCGAAGTGCAAAGCATGCGCCCGCTTTTTTCTCGCCTGACGCTGGGTGTTCCGCTGCTGAGCAGCCATGACGATTACGCCCAGCTGATGCTGGCGCTGCAACAGCAAATGCCGGTGCTTGGCGAAAATGAAAAAGTGGTGTTTATGGGACACGGTGCCAGCCATCATGCCTTTGCCGCCTATGCCTGCCTCGACCATATGATGACGGCACAGCGCTACCCGGCGCGGGTTGGGGCGGTGGAAAGCTACCCGGAAGTCGATGTGCTGATTGAAAGTTTGTCTCAGGAAGGGGTGACGGCGGTGCATCTGATGCCGCTGATGTTAGTTGCTGGCGATCATGCCATCAATGATATGGCCTCTGACGAAGAGGATTCGTGGAAAACATTGTTCAATGCGGCCGGGATACCGGCTACGCCGTGGCTCAGTGGTCTGGGTGAGAATCCGGCGGTTCGCGCTATGTTCGTGGCGCATTTACAACAGGCGCTTAATGTGGCGCTGGAGGAAGCAGCATGAGCGGAAAACTGTACGCATTAAGCACCGGGCCTGGCGCTTCCGATCTTATCACCGTGCGGGCCGCACGCACGCTGGGTACGCTGGATATTCTCTATGCGCCCGCCGGGCGCAAAGGTGGCGACAGTCTGGCTCTGTCGATCGTACGTGAATATATCGGCGAGCAGACCGAAGTTCGCTGCTGCCATTTTCCTATGAGTGCTGACAGCGCCGAAAAAGAGGCGGTATGGGATGACGTTGCGGCCGCGCTGGTTCAGGAAGTCGAAGCGGGTAAGCAGGTGGGCTTTATTACACTCGGCGACGCCATGCTGTTCAGCACCTGGGTTTTTTTACTCCAGCGTATTGGCTGTCCTGACTGGTTAGAAATCGTCCCGGGCGTGACCTCTTTCGCTGCGATTGCCGCGCGGTCAAAAACGCCGCTCGCCATGGAGCAACAGTCACTGGCCGTGGTCTCCTGTACCGCGCCGGAAGCGGAAATCCAGCAGGCGTTAAAGCAGCATGACAGTCTGGTGCTGATGAAGGTATACGGTCGTTTTGCGCGCATCAAAGCGCTGCTGCAACAAGAGGGTTTGTTGGGCTGTGCATTGATGATGTCTGAAGCCACGCTGCCGGGTGAACAGTGCTGGCGTCATCTCGATGAGGTGAGCGACGATCAGCCGCTGCCTTATTTCTCGACCATTCTGGTCAATAAACAGTGGGAGTATGCACAATGAAGCTTGAACAACAGCTAAAACAGCTGTCTTTCAGCGGGTTGGCTGCGGCGCTATTACTGATGGTTGTTCCTGAACAAGCGTTCGCCATGCACATAATGGAAGGTTTCTTGCCGCCGATGTGGGCGCTGGCCTGGTGGCTGCTGTTTTTGCCGTGCCTGTGGTACGGGCTGGTGCGGCTGCGCCAAATCGTGCAGGAAGATAGTCACCAAAAAGTGTTACTGGCTTTGTGCGGCGCGTTTATTTTTGTGCTGTCGGCGCTGAAAATTCCTTCTGTTACCGGAAGTTGTTCGCACCCTACCGGGGTAGGCCTGGCGGTTATCCTGTTTGGACCGGGCGTGGTGGCAATCCTCGGGGCAATCGTCCTGCTGTTCCAGGCGCTGTTGCTGGCGCACGGTGGTTTGACAACGCTTGGCGCTAACGGCATGTCGATGGCGGTGATTGGCCCGGTAGTGGGTTACATGGTATGGAAAATGGCCTGCCGTGCGGGGTTGCGTCGTGATGTTTGCGTCTTCCTGTGCGCGATGCTGGCGGATCTCGTCACCTATTTCGTGACCTCGGTGCAACTGGGCGTGGCGTTCCCGGACCCATCCGCCGGTGCTACGGGTTCAATCATCAAGTTCATGGGGATTTTCTGCCTGACGCAGATCCCAATTGCGATAGCGGAAGGTCTGCTCACCGTAATGATTTATGACCAGTTAACCAAACGGCAGTTGATTACCGCTCAAGGACATTAACGATGAAAAAGACGCTGATTTTGTTAGGGATGGTAGTGGCGCTGGTGATCCTGCCGTTCTTTATCAACCATGGTGGAGAGTACGGTGGCTCAGACGGTGAGGCGGAGAGTCAGATTCAGGCAATTGCCCCACATTATGAGCCGTGGTTCCAGCCCTTGTATGAACCGGCAAGCGGTGAGATTGAAAGCCTGCTGTTTACGCTCCAGGGATCGCTGGGCGCAGCCGTGATTTTCTACATTCTGGGTTACACCAAGGGCAGGCAACGTCGTGATGACCGGGCTTGACAGGCTTAGCTATCAAAGCCGCTGGTTTCATGTCTCACCCGTGCGGAAATTTCTGCTCTGGCTGATGATGATGATTCTGGCGTTTACTCTGCCCCCGTTGGGGCAGGGTATTGAGCTGTTACTGATTGCCGCGCTGAGCTGCTGGCTGCTGCGCATTTCCTTCTGGCGCTGGTGTCGCTGGATAGCATTACCGTTTGGTTTTCTGACGGTCGGCGTCGTGACCATTCTGTTTAGTTTTAGCCGCGATCCGCAGACGCTGCTGGCCAGCATCCCCGTTGGAAGCTATTGGTTAGGTGTTAGCGCGCCAGGGCTTGTCACCGCCAATGAAACCTTCTGGCGCAGCCTGGCTGCGCTGGCGGCGACGTTCTGGCTGGTCCTGAATCTGCCGTTTCCGCAATTAATTATCTTACTCAAACGCGCGCACGTTCCTCGCCTGCTCACTGAGCAGATCCTGCTAACCTGGCGCTTTATTTTTATCCTGTTAGACGAGGCGCTGGCTATTCATCGCGCACAAACGCTACGTTTTGGTTATCGTAGCTTGCCGTTGGGCTATCGCTCGCTGGCGATGCTGGTGGGATTGCTGTTTACCCGCGTGTTGATCCGCTACCAGCAAATGACCACCACACTGGATATCAAACTGTATCAGGGTGATTTTCACCTGTAAGGAAAAGTATGCTTGCCACTTCAGCGCTTTGGTTTCGCTATCAGGATGACCCGATCCTCAAAGGGCTAACGCTGGACTTTTCAACGCATGCCGTCACCGGGCTGGTCGGTGCTAATGGCTGCGGGAAATCCACGCTGTTTATGAACCTGAGTGGTTTACTGCGCCCGCAGGAAGGCGCGGTGATGTGGCAAGGCAAACCGCTGGATTACAGCAAGCGCGGCCTGCTGGCGCTGCGTCAGCAGGTGGCAACCGTATTTCAGGATCCCGATCAGCAAATTTTTTATACCGATATCGACAGCGATATTGCCTTCAGCCTGCGCAACCTTGGGGTGGATGAGACTGAAATCTCCCGCCGGGTGGATGATGCGCTCACGCTGGTCGATGCCCAGCATTTTCGCCATCAGCCTATTCAATGTTTAAGTCACGGGCAAAAAAAACGTGTGGCGATTGCCGGGGCGTTGGTGTTGCAGGCGCAGTATTTGCTACTGGATGAACCTACTGCGGGCCTTGACCCATCAGGCCGCACGCAGATGATTGAGATAATCAAACGCATCGTAGCGCAAGGAAACCACGTGGTTATCTCCAGCCATGATATCGATCTTATCTATGAAGTCAGCGATGCAGTGTACGTTTTACGCCGGGGGGAAGTGCTAACACACGGCTCGCCGGGTGATGTGTTTGCCCGGACGGATCTTATTGAACAAGCGGGATTAACTCAGCCCTGGCTGGTGAAGCTGCATACCGAGCTGGGCTTCCCGCTGTGTAAAACAGAGGCTGAATTTTTTAGCTGTATGCGAGAGAACGCACTGAAGGAGGCGTCATGACGCAGGCAATAATGTTGCAGGGAACGGCATCTGATGTAGGTAAAAGCGTGTTGGTCGCCGGTCTGTGTCGAATTTTTTATCAGGATGGACTGCGTACCGCACCGTTCAAATCGCAGAACATGGCGCTGAACTCTGGCATTACGCCAGAGGGCAAAGAGATGGGGCGCGCGCAAATTTTTCAGGCTGAGGCCGCCGGTATTACGCCAGATGTGCGTATGAATCCGGTGCTGCTTAAGCCGACCAGCGATCGTAAAGCGCAGGTTGTGCTGATGGGCAAAGTGGCTACCGATATGGATGCGGTGAGCTACCACGAGTACAAACCGAAACTACGGGATCAAATCCTGTCTGTTTATAACAGTCTCGCGCAGGAGTTCGATGTGCTGGTACTGGAAGGGGCTGGAAGCCCGGCTGAGATTAACCTGCGCGATCGCGATATCGTCAATATGGGGATGGCAGAAATGGCGCAGTGCCCTGTCGTTCTGGTGGCGGATATCGACCGCGGCGGGGTGTTCGCCTCCATTTACGGCACGCTGGCGCTACTGCACGACCATGAACGCGCCAGGGTAAAAGGGGTGATCATCAATAAGTTTCGCGGTGATGTGGCGTTGCTGTATTCCGGGATTGAGCAAATTGAAGCGCTGACCGGCGTTCCGGTCCTGGGCGTCATGCCATGGCTGGACGTTGATCTGGAAGATGAAGATGGCGTTGCGCTGCAAAAGGGCAAATATTTGCGCACAGACAAACGCGACATCGATATCGCCGTTGTTCAGATACCACACATTTCTAACTTTACTGATTTCAATGCGCTTGCCGCACAGCCGGATGTGCGCGTGCGCTATGTTCGCCAGCCTGAAGAGTTGGCGGGGGCCGATCTGGTGATTCTGCCCGGCAGCAAAAACACCCTGGGCGATCTGGTGTGGCTGCGTGAAAGCGGGATGGCGCATGGCGTGGTGCAATTACATCGTAATAACGTACCCGTAGTGGGGATTTGCGGTGGCTATCAAATGCTCGGCGAAACCATCATTGATGAAGTTGAGTCAGGACTCGGTACGTTGCCGGGTCTGGGCTTGCTCGATACCGTAACGCATTTTGCCCAGCACAAAACCACGACCCTGGTTGAAGGACAAATGTCCTCCTCGCTGCCGGACTGGCTGGCGGGTACCGCGGGATTATCCGTTCGCGGTTATGAAATTCATATGGGCGAAACGGCATTAACTGAAGAATGCCGGTCGGTGATGACGCTGCGTAAAGACGGCGGTAACGTGGCTGATGGCGCGGTCACTGCCGATGGCCTGGCGTTCGGCACCTATCTTCACGGTCTGTTCGACAGCGATGAATTTACCCGTGCGCTGGTTAATGGCCTGCGAGAACGTAAAGGGTTAGCGCCGCTGGATTCCACCTTCCATTACGCGCAATATAAATCGCAGCAGTTTGATCTGCTGGCGGATGCGATGCGGCAACACATCGATATTGAGAAAATTTATACCATCATGCAGCAACACCGGGAGCCAGTATGATGATTCTGGTGACTGGCGGCGCGCGAAGCGGCAAGAGTCGGCATGCGGAAGCGCTGATCGCAGATTCTCCAAACGTTTTGTATATCGCGACTTCGCAGATTTTTGATGAGGAGATGGCTGCGCGAATTCAGCATCATCGTGACGGACGTCCTGCGCACTGGCGGACAGCCGAACGCTGGCAACATCTCGATGAGCTGATTACGGCAGCAAACGATCCACAAGAAGCCATTCTGCTGGAGTGCATCACCACGATGGTGACCAACCTGCTGTTTGCGCTGGGCGGTGACAGCGACCCGGATAGCTGGGATTACGCGGCGATGGAGCAATCTATTGAGGATGAAATTCGTTCGCTGATTGCGGCCTGTCAGCGCTGTCCGGCCAGGGTTGTGCTGGTCACTAACGAAGTCGGAATGGGGATTGTTCCGGAGAACCGTCTGGCACGGCATTTTCGCGATATTGCAGGACGTGTGAACCAGCGACTGGCGGCGGCGGCTGATGAGGTCTGGCTGGTGGTATCAGGAATTGGAGTCAAAATTAAATGAGTAAGTTGTTCTGGGCAATGCTCTCTTTTATTAGTCGCTTGCCCGTTCCTGCTCGCTGGTCGCAAGGACTGGATTTCGAGCACTATTCACGTGGCATTGTGATGTTCCCGCTAATTGGCGTGGTGCTGGGAGGGCTGACGGGGCTGGTCTTTATGGCGCTGCAGCCCTGGTGTGGGGGGCCGTTGGCGGCCCTGTTTGCAGTCCTCACGCTGGCGTTATTGACCGGGGGATTTCATCTCGACGGTCTGGCGGATACCTGTGACGGTATTTTTTCTGCCCGTCGACGCGAGCGGATGCTGGAAATCATGCGTGACAGCCGCCTGGGGACTCACGGTGGACTGGCGTTAATTTTCGTGTTGCTGGCAAAAGTGCTGGTGGTGAGCGAACTGGCTTTGCGGGGCACGCCGATGCTGGCGGCGCTTGCTGCCGCTTGTGTCGCCGGGCGGGGTACCGCTGTTTTGCTGATGTATCGGCATCGCTACGCCCGCGAAGAAGGGCTGGGCAACGTCTTTATCGGTAAAGTCACCGGGCGTCAAACCTGCGTCACGTTGGGATTCGCGGCGATCCTGGCTGCCGTGCTTCTTCCTGGCATGCGCGGCGTGGCGGCGCTGGTTGTTACGATAGTGGCGATTTTTATTCTTGGGCAGTTATTAAAACGCACGTTGGGTGGGCAGACCGGCGATACGCTGGGCGCAGCCATTGAACTTGGCGAGTTGATTTTCCTGCTGGCTCTGCTCTGAGTCAGCCAACATACTGGAACCCTTATGCAGACTTTAACCTCTTTACTCCACGCAATCCCTTCACCTGATAGTGCTGCGATGCTGCGTGCACAGCAGCATGTCGATGGCTTGCTTAAACCGCCAGGAAGTCTTGGTCGACTCGAGTCGCTCGCCGTGCAACTGGCCGGAATGCCGGGTCTGAAGGGCGTACCGCATGTGAATGGCAAAGCGATGCTGGTGATGTGCGCCGATCACGGTGTATGGGATGAAGGGGTTGCCGTTTCGCCTAAAATCGTCACGGCTATTCAGGCTGCTAATATGACGCGTGGGACGACAGGCGTTTGTGTGCTTGCCGCTCAGGCGGGGGCAAAGGTACATGTGATTGATGTCGGCATCGATGCTGAGCTTATCCCTGGCGTGGTGAATATGCGCGTGGCGCGCGGCTGCGGCAATATTGCACAAGGCCCGGCAATGAGTCGTTCGCAGGCCGAGGAGCTGCTGCTGGAGGTTATCCGCTATACCCATGAGCTGGCCAAAGATGGCGTAACGCTGTTTGGCGTCGGTGAACTTGGTATGGCAAATACGACACCAGCGGCGGCAATCGTCAGCGTGCTGACCGGCAGCGATGCCGAGGATGTGGTGGGTATCGGCGCTAACCTGCCGCTTTCAAGAGTAGGCAATAAAGTCGATGTTGTGCGGCGAGCAATTGCCGTCAATCAACCGGATCGTAATGACGGTATCGATGTGCTGGCTAAGGTAGGCGGGTTTGATCTGGTCGGCATGGCGGGGGTGATGTTGGGGGCGGCCTCCTGCGGCCTGCCGGTCGTGCTGGACGGTTTTCTCTCTTATTCCGCTGCGCTGGCAGCCTGCCAGATTGCGCCGCAGATTAAACCTTACCTGATCCCGTCACATTTCTCCGCCGAGAAGGGGGCTCGCACCGCGCTGGCGCATCTTGAACTGGAGCCGTATCTCAATATGGGGATGCGTTTGGGCGAAGGCAGCGGGGCCGCGCTGGCGATGCCGATTGTTGAAGCCGCCTGTGCAATGTACAACAACATGGGGCAGCTTGCCGCCAGTAACATTGTGCTTCCGGATGGTAAGGAAGCATAGTTTTCGGCCACGCTGAACCTCGCCCCATGGTGCAATACCGTTCAGTTAAGCCTGTATGGAAATGTTTTGCTCTGAATCAGTTTCCGTTCACCTTATGTGCGTTGCTTCTCTGATAACGTTATACCTGTGAACGCGCAAGGAAGGCTCACCGCCGCCTCCCTTGCATCCCTGGCTCCCGGCGGGAAAATCGTCGCTGCGCGATTCATTCGTCTTATGCCGTCCGCCTGTCGGGTCGGGGCCGGGCCTGCGTCCCTGCTGGCAGTCCCCTCTGCCCGCATCCCTGCGGGCAGACCCGGTCAGCCGTCAACGCCTCATCGATTTTCAGCCGGACCGGGGTCATCGCTGCAACGCACTGACTTCCAGTTAACTCTGTTTTGCTGTTCAGATAAAAAACGCAGGGGGTCAGGTGTGGGCTGGTCCGGCTGAAAATTGCCGACGTGTTTCCGTAAGGCAGGGAGAACCCGCAGGGATGCGGGTTCAGGGCGCGTTTTGCAGGGACGCTACCTCGCGCCCGGCCCGGTAGCCTGGAGGAATAAACGGAGGGGACCACGAAGTGGCAATTTTCCCGCCGGGAGCCGGGATTGTAAAGGGCGTGGCGGAGAACGCCCTTTACACGTTCACAGGAATCGGTGTTTCAGAGAAACGATGCACATGAGGTGAACGGAACCCTTACCGTGAGATAGCATATTCATAACTTCTGCCAACACAGGTGATGCTTTCTGATACAGAGGCGTTAACTGAACTGCATTAGCCTCAGGCGGCTTTTTTATGCGGATTTTAGGCGTAACCCACTAAAACTGATAATAAAAGCTATAATTAACGGATATCTGCTGCGGCGAAGGAAAGGAAAAAGATGCGTCGTGTAAAACTGCTTTGTTCACTCATTATGCTGCTCGTGAGTCAGAGCGCGCAGGCGGTGAGTTATCCGCTCCCGCCTGAAGGCAGTCGCCTGGTGGGGAGCCCTTTGACCATTACGGTACCTTCAGGAAACACTCAGCCGTTGGAAGCTTTTGCCGCGCAGTACGGACAGGGGTTGAGCAATATGCTGGAGGCCAATCCCGGCGTGGATGTTTTTCTGCCTAAGTCTGGCTCGACGCTGGTTGTGCCACAGCAACTGATATTACCGGATACTGTACGCGAGGGGATCGTAATCAACGTCGCAGAAATGCGCCTTTACTATTATCCCGCTGGCAGCAATACGGTTGAGGTTTTACCCATTGGCATTGGCCAGGCGGGTAGAGAAACGCCGCGTAACTGGGTGACGGCGGTAGAACGTAAGCAGGAAGCACCAAGCTGGACGCCTACGCCGAATACCCGGCGCGAATACGCAGCGCGTGGGGAAAGCCTGCCGGCGTTTGTTCCTGCCGGGCCTGATAACCCGATGGGACTGTATGCGATTTATATCGGCAGGCTTTATGCCATTCATGGCACAAATGCGAATTTCGGTATTGGTCTGCGGGTAAGTCAGGGGTGTATCCGTTTGCGTAATGACGACATTAAATATCTGTTTGATACCGTACCGGTAGGGACGCGTGTGCAACTGATAGACCGACCGGTGAAATACAGCGTAGAGCCGGACGGTAGTCGCTGGGTGGAAGTGCATGAACCACTGTCACGAAACCGGTCGGAATACGAGTCTGACAGAAAAGTTCCCTTGCCAGTCACCCCCGCGCTGCGCACCTTCATCAGCGGGAATGACGTGGATATGAGTCGCGGAAATCAGGCACTGGAAAGACGCTCCGGCATGCCGGTGAATATCAGTCTGATTCAGACCCATTACTAATTTTCAAGGCGACCCTGTGATCTTTAGCCTGGGTGGGTCGCTTTTTTAATTTGATACTGTCCCATTTTTACCACGCCAATATGGTCTGCCATTAGCTGCGCCTCGTGTTCGCTGTGTGTAACCAGCAGTGCCGTTTGCCCGGCGGCACGCAAAATATCCCGTACCTCGTTGCCAAGACGCTCACGCGTGCGCTTATCAAGGCTGGAGAAAGGCTCATCGAGCAGCAGGATTTCCGGATGCGGCGCCAGCGCGCGCGCAAGAGCGATACGCTGCTGTTGACCGCCGGACAGTTCATGCGGATAACGGCTGGCATGACTGTGCAACTCCACCATTTTTAACAGCTCCGCCACCCGGACCTGCTGCTGCTCACGCGGCATACGTCGTAACCCAAAGGCCACGTTTTGTTGCGCGGTCAGGTGAGGGAATAACGCATATTCCTGAAAGACCATGCCGACATGCCGTTTTTCCGGCGGCAGATGAACACCGGAACCGGCAACGCGGCGCTGCGACACATAGATATCTCCGCTTCGCAGCCGTTCAAATCCGGCAACTGCGCGTAACACGGTGGTTTTTCCGCAACCTGAAGCGCCCAGTAAACAAGCGATCTCTCCTTTACGTACCGACATTGAAAACCCGCTCAGCACCGATTGCTGGCTGTTGCCGTAGGCAACATGCACATCCTGGAGTCGTAATGCAATTTCTGACATTGTTACTCTCTTAACCACGGCGAGTCATCTGGTGACGCACCAACAAAATAACCGGTAGCGTGCCAGCTAAAACAATCATTAGCGCGGCGATAGCACCTTCTTCATAGGTTCCACGGGCGGCTTCTGCATACAGCAACGTAGCCAGCGTTTCGAAGTTTACCGGGCGCAACAGCAACGTTGTTGGCAGTTCTTTCATGGCATCGGCAAAAACCAGCAGGGCGCTACTCACTAACGCCGGGCGCAGCAATGGGAAATGAACCCGTGCAAATGTGCCCGCACCATTCTCACCCAACAGACGAGAAGCCTGCTCCAGCGAAGGCGGAATGCGGCCCAGGCCGGAATCCAGTGCGCCGATAGCAATCGCCTGGAAACGCATGGCACAACAAATTACCAGCAGGATCCCGGCAGACATCAGCGGCAGGCCGCGAACATCCAGTAAATCTGCCAGCCAGCGGTCGACTGCCATCGCGGGGGTTAAAAAACCAATCGCCAGAATTGTACCGGGAACCGCGTAGCCTAAAGAAGCCAGACGCATCACACCACGGCGAAATCCTGGCATCGCGTTATCTGCGGCGCTATGCCGCGCGCTCCAGGCCACCAACATACTGACGCAAACCACCACCAACGTGGTTCCCGCGGCCAGTGATAACGTATTTTGTAATGCAGCCAGTAACGAGGAGGATATAGGGCTCTCGTCACCTATATGTTTGGCGCTTTCCCAGATTAAAAACAGCACCGGGGCCAGAAAGCCCAGCACAACTGGCAGCGAAATAACGACACCGAGTAGCCAGCCACGCCAGCCTTGCACGCGGGTGGGTTGAATCTCCCGCAGGCTACGGCTGCTGAATCCCTGTTTTCTGCGGCCATAAAATTCCAGCGTCAGAATAAAGAATATAAACATCAGCATCATGCAGGCGATTTGCGCTGCGGCAGATAAATCAGAGCGAGAGATCCACGTGGTGTATACGGTAACTGTTAACGTTTGTACCCCGAGAAATTCCGACGCGCCGATATCGTTAAGCGTCTCCAGCAGCGCCAGACTGATCCCGACGGCCAGTGCCGGGCGTGCCATGGGGAGAGCAACACGAAAAAAGGTCCCGGTTGCGCTGCAACCCAGCGTACGTGCAGCTTCCAACAGATGGGCCGGCTGGCTGATAAACATGGCGCGGGTTGTCAGGTACACGTAAGGATAAAGTACTAATCCGAGCAAGATTATTGCGCCGGAAAGGGAACGTAAATCGGGCAGACGGAACTGTCGCGGGTTGTCAAAGCCCAGTATAAAACGGATAAAGGTTTGCAACGGGCCAATCGGATGCAGCAGATCGAGCCATGCAAAGGCAACGATGTAGGTCGGCATTGCCAGCGGCAACAGCAGCGCCCAACTGAGAATTTTTCGCCCAGGGAAATCCCATGCCGTTACCGCCCATGCGCTGCCTACGCCAATGACGCCAACCATTATCGCGACACCCGCTAGCAACAGCACGGTGTTTTTGAGCGCTGAAGGCAGTACATATGTCATAAGATTATCCCAGTGGGATAAATCAGCCTGAGTGGCCTGCCAGATCAGCGCAACGATGGGGGTCAGGACGCCAAGCGCGACGCACAACGCGCCAAGATGCAACGGCGTTAATAATGACTGCGGCCCGGAAACCAGGCCGCGTAACGTCGGAAACTGCAGCGATTTATTGATCGAATCCAACTTTATCTACCAGCAGGCTAGCTTGTTTACGATACTTCACGATCTCTGTGAGCGGTGTTTTATCGACGTCGATTTCACCGATTGTGGCGCTAATGACCGGGTCAAGCGTTACGCCTTTCAGTACCGGATATTCGAAGTTCGCTTTCGCATACTGCTGCTGGGCAGGCGCGGAAACCAGATATTCCATCAGCTTAACGGCATCGGCTTTATTTGGCGCATAGCGGGCAACGGCAGCGCCGCTGATGTTGACGTGCGTACCGCCATTTTCAAAGGTTGGTTTAACGACTTTAATGGCATCGCCCCACTGACGAGCATCGCTGCCTTCTTTGGCGTTTTTCATATGGCCGACATAATAGGAGTTGGCCAGACCAATATCACAAATTCCACCGAGGATATCGCGGGCAACATCGCGATCGCCGCCGGTGGCTTTACGCGCCAGGTTAGCCTTCACGCCGCGCAGCCATTCTTCGGTTTTGGCTTCACCATGATGGGCAATCATCGCGGCGATCAGCGCCGTGTTGTAGGGGTGCTGACCGGAACGAATACAAACTTTACCTTTGTATTCTGGGCTGGCGAGCTGTTCGTAATGCCAGTTATCGATTGGCAGCGACTTCTCGGCATACAGTACGCGGGCGCGCATTGAAAGCGCAAACCACTGATTATCCGCACCGCGCAGATTCGCCGGAATGGCGGCTTTCAGCGCTTCTGACTCTACCGGCTGAGTGACGCCGGCTTCAACTAAATCGATGAGATTTCCGGCATCGACGGTCATCAGCAGGTCGGCAGGGGAGTTTTTGCCTTCAGCCTTAACACGCTCAAGCATACCGTCTTTGATATAGACCGTACTTACTTTGATACCGCTGGTTTTAGTCCAGCTATCAAGTAAAGGCTGGATCAGGCCCGGTTCACGGGTGGTGTAAAGCGTTAACGTTTCCTGAGCGAAAGCCGGCAGGCTGACAGAGAAGAGGAGGGCAGAGGCAAGCGTGATACGGCGCAATCCGGTGCGAGTCAGAGCATTCATCGTTTTTATCCCAGAGTAATTGGAACATACAGTGAACCGAGTCGGGGCTCGTTCTTTTGGCTCGCGTACAATAAATGATAATCACTAGCACTTACAATAATTGCAAAGTTTAAACGATTTACATTTACACAACTTTAATCAACGATGTGATGCGGCATGGAATGGGGAGTTATGGCAGACTGAGCGCTTATAGAGGCAGCTTTTACACAGACGTGAAAAGCAAAAAGCCCGCTTAAGTTTCCTTAAGCGGGCTTCTTAAATTTGGCTCCTCTGACTGGACTCGAACCAGTGACATACGGATTAACAGTCCGCCGTTCTACCGACTGAACTACAGAGGAATCGTGTGAACGAGGCGCATATTACTGACCTCATCATGAGGTGTCAACAGTAAAATTAGCGCGTCATTTCAATTGGTTAATTAATCTTCAAATTCAGTGTTAATGCGTGTTTGGTGAGCGATAATCGTCGTCTCCCCGGGTATCTCGTAACCGCTCCATGGGGTTCTGGCGATAAAACTGGATGAAACGCTGCCATAAGGCAGGAAAACGCGGAGCAAATAATTCAGGAGCACTGAAAAAATACTCGGATAGCACGGCAAAGCATTCAGCCGGATCGGTCGCTGCGTAGGCATCTATACTGCACGCAGTTTCACCAACCAGATCGATCTCATCCTGAATATTGTTCATTGCAGCATGCAGGTCGTGTTCCCAACCGGCGATATCGCGCAGGGGAATCGCCGGAATACCGCTGGCACGATCGCCATTACGCATATCAAGCTTGTGCGCCACTTCATGGATGATCAGATTAAAGCCGGAGGCATCAAAGGAATCCTGAATATCAAGCCAGTTGAGGATTATCGGGCCTTGTTGCCAACTCTGCCCGGACTGTACCACGCGTTGATTATGCACCAGCCCAATATCGTCTTCCCATTCATCGTCTACGACAAATGGGGCAGGGTAGATGAGAACTTCATGAAACCCGTCGAGCCACTCAATCCCCATTTCCAGAACAGGTAAACAGAATAGCAGAGCAATGCGCGCACTTTTTAGCGGGTCCAGCTCAAACCCCTGAAGAGCGACTACTCTTTTTTGTTGTAAAAAGCGCTCGGCCAGGGCAATAAGTCTGGCTTGTTCTTGCTCGGTGAGATTCACCAAAAGGGGAATAGCCAGGGCGTCGTCCCACGGCCAATCGTCACTCCGGGTTGCTTCTTGTTCTTTCCAGGGCCACTTAATCATCGTTTTGCTCGCAAACTCGTCACTTGAACG
This sequence comes from Citrobacter sp. RHBSTW-00017, assembly GCF_013797615.1. Classification (NCBI taxonomy): domain Bacteria; kingdom Pseudomonadati; phylum Pseudomonadota; class Gammaproteobacteria; order Enterobacterales; family Enterobacteriaceae; genus Citrobacter; species Citrobacter sp. RHBSTW-00017. The sequence goes on from NZ_CP056899.1 coordinate 2,093,521, forward strand.
AAATTGACGGAACTGGGTCTGTTAAAATGCCAAATTACCTGGCATCATGGCAACCGCCAAAACGGAGAGATGCCAGAGCGGCTGAATGGACCGGTCTCGAAAACCGGAGTAGGGGTAACTCTACCGGGGGTTCAAATCCCCCTCTCTCCGCCACTATTCAAGCACTTGCACGCCTTGCTTTCAACGACAGTTCTCATGGATGTCTTTTTCTTTGAGTATCCTCACAAGTTTATCGTTGTAATGCCCGTGTGGTAAAAAATACTCTTCGTTGAACAAAAAAAAGCCCGCAGCGCGGGCTTTTGAGTTTGTGGAGATTAGAACTGGTACACAATACCCATGGCAAACTGATCATCAACTGCGTTGCCAGTAATTGCGCCGTCTTCTTTATCCAGCAGGTTAAATTTATACGCTGTGAAGACGTTCATATTTTTATTGAAGTAGTACCAGGTGCCAAGCTCGACGTAATTCACGCGGTCAGCGTTAACACCGCCGGCCAGGTCCTTACCCTGCGAGTAAACGTAACCCAGGGATGGACGCAGACCAAAGTCGAACTGATATTGAACGACTGCTTCAATGTTTTGCGTTTTGTTTGCAAAACCGCGATCGGTTCCGGTTCGGGTCATATTACGAGTTTCGCCATACATCGCTGCCGCATAAATGCTGTTGGCGTCATATTTTGCTGCCAGGGACCAGACTTCAGCGTTGCTGCCATAGCCATCGATGGATTGTTTGTCCGCACGGTCGGATTTACCATACACCGCGACGACACCAAAGCCATCCACGTTATAGTCCACCGACATGCTGTAGCCGTCGCCATTTGCTTTAGTGGCAGCGTGATCGTCATTTTTGCCCTGGTACTGCAGCGCGAAATTAAGACCCTCAACCATGCCGAAGAAGTCTGTGTTGCGGTAGGTCGCCACGCCGTTGGTACGACCGGTCATGAAATTATCCGTCGCAGACCAGGAATCGCCACCCCATTCAACCAGCATATCGGTGTAGGCTGCCGCATCGTAGGCTACGCCATAGTTACGACCATAATCAAATGAGCCGTAATCTGCATATTTCAGGCCCGCGAAGGCCAGACGGGTTTTTTGCTCCTGAGATCCTTCCGCATTGCTGGCGTCGAGGTTGTGTTCAAACTGACCAAAACCTGTCAACTCGTTGCTGATCTGGGTTTCACCTTTCACCCCAAAACGGGCGTAAGAGGTGTCAGCATTTTCACTGTTACTGCTATCCGTATTCGACCAGATGCGTTCGCCTACCATCTTGCCGTAAAAATCAATTTTATTGCCGTTCTTATTATAAATTTCAGCCGCATTTGCTGCGCTTGCAGCTAATAAGGCAGGGAGAAGCAGTGCCAGTACTTTTCTTTTCATTATGTATTCCCTTTATATAATAATTAAAATGAATATGTAACGCTATCTGAAAGACTACATTTGAATACTATCTATGAAGTTCATTTAATTTTAAATATAACATGTAACAAATGTATTTAAGATATTTCAAGGTGTTTCATTGTTGCTTTTGTATAATTAAAATCGCATGACATTTGAATTAATATTATCCATATAAATGTATTTTTTATCATATGGTTATGATTTCTTTTGTTCTATCTTGTTGAATATATATTATTGATATTTGTTATTTATTTTGCATGCGGGACTATAATTGATCTGCTTGTTTTGAATAATGGATTCATATATCCATTATAGTGATACTTATTAAGTGAATAATATGTATTGATGATAAAAAGCGTCGACGGTAGTCTGACATGAGAATTGTTGCTAAGGTGGTTTTCTTTCTGCGAAGAGCGAGAGTATGGAACTACAGTACTGGCAGTCGAAATTTGAAGCCTGGTTACGTGACAATCATTCCGGGTACGACGCTGCCCATGACATCTTTCATTTTCGTCGCGTCTGGATGACATCACAAAAGTTGAGCATGGATGTGACCGTAGACTGGCTGGTGGTGCTGACGGCGTGCTACTTCCATGATCTCGTCAGTTTGCCGAAGAACCATCCCGATCGTCATCGCTCGTCGGTACTGGCAGCCCAGGAAACGCGTCGCGTTTTGATGCGTGATTTCCCTGATTTTCCACAACAACGATTACCTGCCGTGTGCCATGCTATTGAGGCGCACAGTTTCAGCGCCAAAATCGTACCAGAAACCCTTGAAGCCAAAATCGTGCAGGATGCTGACCGGCTTGAGGCGTTGGGCGCAATTGGTTTAGCACGGGTATTTGCCGTGTCCGGCGCGTTAGGCGTGGCGCTGTTTGATGCGGAAGATCCGTTTGCCCGACAGCGTAACCTTGATGATAAACAGTACGCACTCGATCACTTCCAGACTAAATTGTTGACGCTGCCGATGACGATGCAAACTGAACACGGTCGGCATTTGGCGCAACATAATGCTGACTTCTTACTGACGTACATGGCGAAGCTGAGTGCGGAGTTAAAAGGAGAATATGAAATGCTGGATCTTGACGCGATTCAACCCTTTAAGCTGCGTTAGTCGCCAGTACAGCCGCAACGTCAACCGCGCTAATTTATGTTAACCTGTCAGCTATCCATTTCGGCCGGTTAAATGTATGCAGGATAATTTTTCAGTAGCAGGTTCCATGAACCCGATGACAGATGATAACGAGGCCGCCGCACAGGTGATTTTGGCTAAGTTGCTTGAAATATATGACGTGAAAACGCTGGTTGCTCATCTGAATGGTGTTGGCGAGAACCGCTGGAGTCCGGCCATCTTCAAGCGAGTGGTTGCCAATGAAACGTGGCATCGCCTCAGCGACGGTGAGTTGGCTCATCTGAACGACTTGCTGCCGAGGCCGCCTGCGCATCATCCACATTATGCTTTTCGCTTTATCGATCTTTTTGCCGGTATTGGCGGCATTCGTCGCGGCTTTGAGGCGATTGGCGGGCAGTGCGTGTTTACCAGTGAGTGGAACAAGCATGCGGTGCGCACCTACAAAGCGAATCACTACTGTGATCCTCACCAGCACCATTTTAATGAAGATATTCGCGATATCACCCTCAGTCATCATGATGGGGTGAGCGACCTGCAGGCGGCGGAACATATCCGCCAGCATGTTCCGCAGCATGACGTGCTGCTGGCGGGATTTCCTTGTCAGCCATTCTCTCTGGCCGGTGTATCAAAGAAAAACGCGTTAGGGCGGGCTCATGGCTTCGCCTGCGATACGCAAGGCACACTTTTTTTTGACGTGGTGCGCATCATCAATGCGCGTCGGCCGGCAATATTTGTGCTCGAAAACGTCAAAAACCTGAAGAGTCACGATCAGGGGAAAACGTTCCGCATCATTATGCAAACGCTGGATGAGCTGGGTTATGACGTGGCTGATGCACACGATAACGGGCCGGACGATCCGAAAATTATCGATGGGCAACATTTTTTGCCCCAGCATCGCGAACGTATTGTGCTCGTCGGCTTTCGCCGCGATCTGAATCTGAAATCAGACTTCACGCTGCGCGATATTGTCTCCCGCTATCCTCAGCGGCGTACGACGCTGGCGGAGCTACTTGAGCCGACCGTCGACGCAAAATATGTGCTCACGCCAGTGCTGTGGAAATATCTGTATCGCTATGCGAAAAAGCATCAGGCACGGGGCAATGGATTTGGCTATGGCATGGTGTATCCCGGCAATCCCGATTGCGTAACGCGCACATTATCGGCGCGTTACTATAAAGATGGGGCGGAGATCTTGATCGACTGCGGTTGGGATATGGCGCTGGGTGAAAAGGATTTTGATGATCCGCACAATCAGCGATACCGTCCGCGCAGGCTGACGCCCAGAGAGTGCGCGCGCCTGATGGGATTTGAATCACCTCAGGGCTATCAGTTCAGGATCCCGGTGTCGGACACACAGGCTTATCGTCAGTTTGGTAATTCGGTGGTCGTCCCGGCATTTGCGGCGGTAGCCAGACTGCTGGAGCCAAAAATCAAACAGGCGGTTGCTATTCGCGAGAAAGAGAAACTGCATGGCAGACGTTCACGATAAAGCGACGCGCAGTAAAAATATGCGGGCGATAGCAACCCGCGATACCGCAATTGAAAAACGCCTTGCCAGCGTACTGACAGAGCAGGGGGTAACGTTTCGCGTGCAGGATGCGACGTTACCCGGTCGTCCCGATTTCGTGGTGGATGATTATCGTTGTGTGATTTTTACCCACGGCTGTTTCTGGCATCATCACAACTGCTATCTATTCAAAGTCCCCGCCACACGAACAGCGTTCTGGCTGGAAAAAATAGGCAAAAATGTCCAGCGTGACGCGCGGGATTGTGAAAAATTGCAGGCTCTGGGCTGGCGCGTACTGATTGTCTGGGAGTGCGCCCTGCGTGGGCGCGAAAAGCTGGGGGATGACGCGTTGTCCGAACGCGTCATCGAGTGGATCTGCGGCGGTGGCGATAGCGCACAGATCGACACCCTCGGTATCCATTTACTGTAACGTCTTTTCCGACGGGGTCGCAACGGCGTCCGCTTTAACGGGAAATAAGTATTTACCGAGTGTGACCAGTACCACCGCAAATACAATCACGCCAAGCGCCAGCCATTCGATGGGCGCCAGACTTTCACCTCCCAGGCCGGTACCTAACAGTACGGCGACAACCGGATTAACGTAGGCATAGCTGGTGGCTAATGCCGGGCTGACGTTGCGGATCAAGTACATGTACGCGTTGATGGCAATAATAGAACCAAATACGGCCAGATAGGCGACCGCCATAAAGCCTGAAAACGTCGGCATAGTGGTCAACTTTTCCCCGGAAATCAGCGAGGCGCACATCAGCACAATACCGGCGGCTAACATTTCAATGGCTCCGGCCATCATGCCAACGGGTAACGTTATGCGCGAGCCGTACACTGAGCCAAACGCCCAGCTTATCGAACCTATCAGGATTAAAATTGCTCCCCATGGATTACCACTCAAATTACCACCGCTGTTCAGCATGATGATCCCCGCGAGTCCAATTGCGATCCCCATCCATTCAAGTTTGCGCGTTTTGATGCCAAAAAAGTGGCTAAAACACAGCGTAAACAGCGGAACGGTGGCGACCACCACGGCGGCAATACCGGAAGGCACGTTTTGATGTTCTGCGACGGTGACCAGTCCGTTACCGACAGCCAGCAGCAGGATACCAATTAACGCGGCATTCAGGAGCACGCGCAGAGGCGGCAGCTTATGTCCGCGGATAAGTAAGAATGCTGTTAATAAAATCCCCGCAGAGAGAAAACGAACGCCAGCCATCATCAACGGTGGCCAGCTTTCAACGCCAATGCGAATAACGAAGTACGTGGAACCCCAAATGATGTACAGCGCGAAAAGCGCACTGAAAAGCGGTAGCAATTGCCTGAAACGCATAATCCCTCACGGTGGAAATAAAAAGGTGCAACATAGTAAACGTCAAAACTATCTTGCTGGCGAGATTTATAATTACGTGCTGATGTTAAAAATTTGTTGACCAGAAAGGTCAGTTTCAGCATTGCGTGTTTTACTTCATACTTATGACTGCAAAAAAATAATATTGAGGGTAAAAATTTTGGCAGGAAGTAGCTTATTGACCTTACTCGATGATATCGCCACCTTGCTGGATGATATCTCTGTCATGGGAAAACTGGCCGCGAAAAAAACCGCGGGTGTGCTGGGCGATGATCTGTCGCTTAACGCGCAGCAGGTGTCGGGTGTGCGGGCGAACCGTGAACTCCCGGTGGTCTGGAGCGTCGCGAAAGGATCGTTTGTTAACAAAGTTATCCTTGTGCCGTTGGCGCTATTGATAAGCGCCTTCATTCCCTGGGCGATCACCCCCTTATTAATGGTAGGCGGGGCGTTCCTCTGTTTTGAAGGTGTAGAAAAAGTTCTCCATACCCTGGAAGCGCGTAAGCACAAAGAAACCCCGGAAGAGCGTCAGCAGCGTCTGACATCTTTGGCAGCGCAGGATCCACTCACCTTTGAGAAAGATAAAATCAAAGGGGCGATACGAACCGACTTTATTTTATCTGCTGAGATTGTCGCGATTACACTGGGGATCGTAGCGGATGCGCCATTGTTGAATCAGGTGTTGGTGTTATCTGGCATCGCGTTAGTGGTGACTGTGGGAGTCTACGGCCTGGTCGGGATTATCGTTAAGCTCGATGATATCGGATACTGGTTGGCTGAAAAGCGCAGTACGCTGGCCCAGTCGCTGGGTAAAGGATTGCTGGTCGTTGCCCCCTGGCTTATGAAAACACTTTCCGTGGTCGGCACGCTGGCGATGTTTTTGGTTGGCGGCGGAATTGTGGTGCACGGAATAACACCGCTGCATCATGCGATTGAACATTTTGCCCAACAGCAAAGTGCATTGATTGCGCTGATGCTTCCGACCCTGCTGAATCTGGTGCTCGGATTTATCATTGGCGCAATAGTGGTGCTGCTGGTGAAAACCGTCGCCAGAGTGCGCGGAGTTTCGCACTAATTGTCGCAGGGTTGATTACGCAAAACCCTTCTTTGTCGTCTAAGGTGTAAAGGTTTCTCTTGATACAGGAGGCAGGTATGGTCTTTTCTGTCAGTGAGGAAGTCACCTCCAAAGAGGGTGGCCCACGCATGATCGTTACCGGGTATGCCAGCGGAATGGTGGAGTGTCGCTGGTACGACGGCTTTGGCGTCAAACGGGAAGCATTCCGTGAAGATGAACTGGTGCCGGGCGAGCGAAGAAAGCTCTGCCAGGATGCCTGAACACCTGGGGTGCGCGTAACCGGGTGATCTTTCAATCATTAGTTATATTTATCATTTTGGTGAGAATTATTTACTTGTCAGGCAAAAAAATTGCAGATAAGGTTTGTTTCACATCAGATTTCCTGGTGTAACGAATTTTCAAGTGCTTCTTGCATAAGCAAGCTTGATCCCGACCCGATAAGGGCCGGGATTTTTTTCGCCCTCAGTCAGCGATTGATCTCCGACACGCTAAAATCATGGATATCAAGCTCGAACGCGTCGGCCAGTTCATGCCACGTGTGGTAATCACGTCCGTCGACGCTGACGCGTTCCGGGTCATCCTGACTGCGATGAATTTCACTCTCGCAGATTTCGTTGATTGCCTTCAGTAGCGCGTCCACATCGACGCTGACTTCACGTTTGGCCGTATCGCTGTACTCTTTCGCGGTTTTCATCCTCATACCTCTCAACCGTTAAGGATACCGGGGGAGCGCATCCAAACATCAGATACGCACAACTTAAGTATAGACCGTCGATAAAACCCGCAATCGCGCGAGGCGGGCGCTGCCAGAAAAAGGAAATTGTTCTACACTGGCACAAAGCCACAGGAGGAAAACTATGAAGGTGAATGATCGGGTCACAGTCAAAACGGACGGCGGTCCTCGTCGACCGGGCGTGGTACTGGCTATCGAAGAGTTTAGTGAAGGCACCATGTACCTGGTTTCGCTGGAAGACTACCCGCTCGGTATCTGGTTCTTTAATGAAACAGGTCATCAGGATGGTATCTTCGTGGAAAAAGTAGAATAAGGTGAGTTTTGCTGCATGATCCTGACTGGTGGATTCGCCACCAGTCAGAACGTGTTAGCGCGTATTCACAAAGATACCATTGGTAACGTTATCGGTGAGTCTCACAACGTGATAGATAACTTGCTTATTATGCGTCTTTATCTTTCGTTTTATATTCCCCTTATGGGATGACACGGTCTTGGCCTTGATATTCATTTGGTCGGATATCTGTATTGTTCCCTGACCCTCCATCCACATGCGTAGCATGCTGGACTCGGTACGGCTCAATGATAATGTCGGTAGATTCACATCAATGACAAAATCTACTTCTTTTTTCAGAATATCGCCAAGGAGTTCATCCAGTGAATCTGGTTTAATCGACTTAGAACTAATCAATAAATTTTTTCTGACTAATAGATACTCATCAAAATGCACGTTGGCAATTGCCATAAACACAATAAATAATGTGCCAGGATGCTGATTAATGATTTGCTTTATTTGCTGGCTATTAGCAGGATCGTGGATAAAGCAGTCCTCATTAATAAACACCACAGCGGGCTGTTGAGAGACACAGGCGAGACTGAGCTCCTCAACGTTGGAAATGTTGTTGATTTCCCTTTTCTTCACCCCCCGACTTACCAGATATCCGGTCAACCCTAGCCGGGTGTAACTGCACAAATCCATAATAATCGTTGACATGGCATACCCTCACTCAATGCGTAACGATAATTCCCCTTACCTGATTATTTTCATCACAACTAAACGGAATAATAACGACCCAAGATGACGCTTTCGCTGTTTTTCAGGCGAAATTACTATCCCGTAAAGTTGCGTATAATTTGCCAGGAAACATCTTAAAGTAAAGTAAATGTTGCGTTATGTGAGTGAGTCAATAATAAATAAACCGCGACAGAGATATCCTGGTGGATGTTGTCGCTTTTTAAATTTAGGACAATCCTTAGTAAAACAGGATAAAAATTAAGGGTTATTATTTTCCGGGCATTTCGCTGACAATATCAGCCAATAAATTAAAAATTTCGCTGAATAATCGCTCGCAGAACGGCGCAATTAATGGCATCAGGGCCGCCATTAAAGAAATACCCACGGCGAGGGTGAGTGGAAAACCGATAACGAAAATCGACAGCTGCGGGGCCATGCGATTCAACAGACCGAGTGCGAGGTTTAGGGTGAGTAGTAGCGTCATTATCGGCAGGGCCAACATTAGCCCGTTGAGGAAAATCAGGCTACCCGCCCGCGCCAGCGCGAGAAACGCATTGCTGTTCACCGGATTGCCGCCGATTGGCAAGGTATGAAATGTATCCACCAACAGCGAAATAAGCCACAAATGGCCGTTAAAAGTCAGGAATAACAGCATGGCGAGCATGTCGATCAGTCTCGCCAGTACCGGCATATTCAGACGGCTGCCGGGATCAAAGAAGGTTGCGAAGGAGAGACCCATTTGCAGACCAATTAATTCCCCGGCGGTACGTACTGCCGCGAAGGCAAACTGCATAGTGAAGCCCAGAGCGATGCCGATCAGGATTTGTTGCATTGCCTGCCATAGCGCCCCGATAGAAAAGATAGGGACGTCTACCGGGGGAATCGACGGAGCGATAACGACGGTTATCATTAACCCCAGCCCCAGTTTTACTCGTTTGGGGATCGCGCGCTCGCTGAGAATCGGCGCCGTTGAGATGAGCGCCAGGATGCGCAGCAAAGGCCAGAAGTAAAGATTCAGCCAGTGGAGCCACTCAACGCTGGTCACCTGCAGCATAATGTCATCTACCCGATGATGTAGGGGATATTGCTGAACAGCGTACGCACGTAGTCGAGCAGCAGGTTAAGCATCCACGGGCCGGCAACAATGATGGCAATAAAAACCGCGACAATTTTGGGAATGAAGGACAGCGTCATTTCGTTTATCTGGGTCGCCGCCTGCAAAATACTGATGATAAGACCTGTGACGAGGGCGACCAACAGCAAAGGCGTGGCAAGGGCCAGGGCGACTTTCATCGCCTCTGTGCCCATCATCATGACCGATTCAGGTGTCATTTCGCGCCTCTAACTGTAAAAGCTTTGAGCTAGCGAGCCGACAAGCAACTGCCAACCGTCTACCAACACAAACAGCATCAGCTTGAACGGTAGCGCGATCGTGGCCGGGGGGACCATCATCATCCCGAGCGCCATCAGCACGCTGGCGATGACCAGGTCGATAATCAGAAACGGAATAAAAATGGTAAAGCCTATCTGGAATGCCGTTTTCAGCTCGCTGGTGACATAGGCTGGAAGCAAAATCCGCATCGGTACGGCTTCTGGTCCCTGTAGGGGACCGCTGTTTGCTAAGCGCGCGAAGAGTGCCAGATCGGCTTCACGGGTCTGGCGCAACATAAACTCGCGCAGCGGCTGTGCGCCTTTCTCCATGGCTTCCTGCATAGAGATTTTCTCTTCGCTGAACGGCTGATATGCGTCGACGTAGATTTTGTCGATTACCGGCGACATGATGAAAAAGGTCAAAAATAGCGCCAGACCCAGTAGCACCTGGTTCGGGGGGGCCGAAGGGGTTCCCAGCGCATTTCGTAACAGACCGAAAACGATGATGATGCGGGTGAAGCTGGTCATCATCAATAAAATCGCGGGCAGGAACGTCAGTGAGGTGATAAACACCAGCGTTTGCACGGGTAAAGACCAGCTTTGTCCGCCGCCAGGCAGCGGCTGGCTAACCAGACCCGGGAGCTGGGCGAGGGCTACTGGGCTGAAAAGCCATAAGCCTGCCAGCGTGATGGATAACAAACGGCGCATCAGGATCTCCCGGGACGCTTAAGCAAACTCTTCATCATGGCCTGGAAATCCGCGGGGGAGGCCGGTTTTTCTTCTGCATCAGCAGGCGCCGGGGGCAGGGTGTGCAACACGTTAATTTGCGAGGCCGTGACGCCCAGTACCAGGCGCGCATCTTCAACCTCAACAATCACCACGCGCTCACGTGGACCCAGTGAGGTACTTGCCGCAACTTTCAGTCCGCGCGTACCGGCGCTTTTGGGGGCAAACCCCATACGCTTAATCACCCAGGCTGCAGCCAGGATCAATACGATGATCCCAAGCAGCGCGCCGCTTACCTGAACCAGCGGTGAGCCGGGTACGGCGGCTGGCTGAGAAACTGTAGCCTGGGTATTCATGATTAACGGCTCAGACGGCGCATGCGTTCAGATGGGGTAATAATGTCGGTGATACGTACGCCGTATTTGTCTGCGACAACCACCACTTCACCCTGGGCAATCAGGTAACCGTTGATCAGGATATCCAGCGGCTCACCCGCCAGCCCATCCAACGCGACGACCGAACCCTGCGTCAGACGCAGCAGCTCTTTGATGGTCATGCGGGTTCGGCCCAATTCGACGGTCAGTTTGACCGGAATGTCCATGATCAGGTCGATGTCCTGCAAGGCACCGCTGACGTCGCCGCCACCTAACTGCTGGAATACCGCATCGGCCGCACTTTTGGTGGGCGTGGTTTTTTGCTCGTTTAACGCGTCAGCCCACAGATCGTCCAATGCACCAGTGTTCTCATCGGACGGATTATTCATATCACTCATTTGGGCTGTTCCTCATTCAGCGAATTCAAAATCGGGTTTATCAGATGTTCTACGCGTAACGCATACTGACCGTTCACCGTGCCATACTGGCTGGTCAGTACAGGCACGCCGTCCACATGAGCAATAATGCGGTCGGGTTTTTCAATCGGCAGTACATCGCCGGGTTTCAGTTTTAAAATCTGGGATAGCCGCAGCGGAATGTCAGCAAAGTTTGCCACCAGCTCCAGCTCAGAATGCTGAACCTGACGCACCAGATTATTGCGCCAGTTCTGATCTTCATTACGCGAGTTTTCCAGCGGTGGGTTCACCAGCAGCTCACGCAACGGTTCAATCATGCTGAATGGCAGACAGATGTTAAATTCACCGGTCAGGTTGCCAATTTCAACGTGGAATGGGGTATTGACCACGATGTCGTTAGGAGACGTGGTGATATTGGTAAATTTCACCTGCATCTCGGAACGAACGTATTCCACTTCCAGCGGATTGATGGCCTTCCACGCGTCGCTGTAGCTTTCCAGCGCCAGCTTCAGCATGCGGTTGATAACGCGCTGTTCGGTATGGGTAAATTCACGGCCTTCCACTTTCGTCGGGAAGCGGCCATCACCGCCGAACAGGTTATCGACGGCGATAAATACCAGACTCGGTGAGAACACTACCAGACCCGTACCGCGCAGCGGCTTCAGGTGGATTAAGTTCAGGTTGGTCGGAACCGGTAAGTTGCGCGCAAACTCGTGGTATGGCTGGATACGGATCGCACCCACGGTAATATCCGGGCTACGGCGCAACAGGTTAAATAATCCCATACGGAACTGGCGCGCGAAGCGTTCGTTAATGATCTCCAGCGCCTGTAAACGCTCACGTACCACGCGGCGCTGGGTGTTGGGATCGTAAGGACGAATATCGCTTTCTTTTGCGATACCGGAAATGGGTTCGTCTTTAGTTTCGCTATCGCCATTAAGCAATGCGTCGATTTCAGCCTGAGAAAGAATACTGTCGCCCATGTCTTTACCGCAGAATAAAAGCTGTATAAAGAACGTCGGTGACAACCTGTTTGGGTTGCCCAACAACGAGCGGAGTCGCGAGCGTCTCTTTGATGGCGGCAATGAGCTGTTGCTTACCTTCTTCGGTGGCGAGCGTAGCCGCGTTCTGACGAGAGAACAGCAGCAGCAAGCGGCTGCGCACTTCCGGCAGATATTCGTTAAGACGTGAACGCGTTGCCTCGTCTTTCATGCGCAGCGTGATACCGATATACAGTACACGGTCCGCATCACCCAGATTGACGGTAAAGGTATCCAGCGCAAAGAATACCGGGGCTGGCGGTGGAGCCGGTTCCGCTTTGACGCTGGCGGACGGCTGCTGCTGCATGCGCCAGTAGCTATAACCCGCAGTTGCGCAGGCGGCGAGGGTAATCAATACCAGCAGAGGGATCCAAATAGCGCGTTTACTTTTTTTGTTAATCGCGGAGTCAGTCATCAGATACGGGCTTCCTGTTTCGGTACAGCTTATGGGCTGATTATCCCGTGTCCTGTCCACGACAAAGCGTGGAAAAGACGCGGATAATCATGCTACCTCTGGCGTTAGGCGAAGATGTCTACTGCTCCATCACCGCGTGCTGCAGCTTGCAGTGAGGCTGGCGCTGCCAGTACGGCGTCATCTTCAGCGGCAAAAATGTCTTGTCCCTGAGCGCGACCCGCCTGCTGTTGCTGCCCGGAAGACTGCTGATTACCGGCAAAGCTTTCACTGCTGATACTGCTTTGTCCAAGCTGGATCCCGCTTTCAGCCAACTGCGTACGCAGCATCGGTAATGCAGCTTCCAGCGCAGCGCGCACGTGACTGTGTGGCGATACCATTTGCAACTGCGCGAGATTGTCATCCAGCTTGAGGGAAATGTGCATCTGGCCCAGATCCTGTGGATGCAGACGCAGTTCTGCGCTTTGCTGGCCCTGGCGAGTAAACAGAGTGACGTGCTGGCTCAGTGATTGCTGCCATTCCTGGCTACCCAATGGCGCGCTTAGCACAGGTGCGGCGGTCGGTAACGGTTGAGCGTGGGACTGCGGGCCACTTAACGGCGCTGTCGTCATGCCAATGCTGGTCGGCGAAGGGGAGCTTTCAATTTCCGCTCTGGTCGTCGCCGCTGCCGTCAACGGGGTTAATGTCGGATTGTTTGTCTGATCTACGCTGCTGGCAGGCGTTGCAATATCCGCTTTGCCTTTTTTGGCATCACCTGGCAGCAATTCGCCAGCATTATCGGCGATAGCGCTGTGTACCGAACCTCGTGACAACGCCGAAAGCGTCGCATCAACGGGGGCTGGCGCGCTGTCGACGGCAGGCGTGGTCTGCGGTTGTCCTGGCAGCATGGCGAACAACGCGCTCAGGTTGGCGAGATCCTCATCGCTCAGTGCGGTGTTTTTTTCATCCTGCTGAGCGACTTTGCCCAGTGTCGTCAGGGCATTAACTTTCAGTGAGGGCGTGAGGGCAGACAAAAGTTGCTGAGCGTCTGTCATGTCGACAAGAGAAGTATCAGTGTGCATCTCTTTTTGCGCCAGTAGTTCGGTCAACTTGAGCGACGGTGCTGAATCGCCATTTTTTTGCAATAACCCTTTTTGCAGTTTGCTACCGGCCGCCTGTAAGTCGGCAAACGACAGCGGGGCGTCTTTACCCTGCGCGTTGTCCGCACCTAATGCACCAGCCAGCAGCGCTAAAAAATCCTCGGGTGAATCAACCGCTTTGCCTGACTGAAGACCTGCGGCTACGTCGGTGTCGGTGGTAATCAGTTGGGGTAAAGTAATCATTCGGGTTTCCTCATAGCTGCGCGCTGAGCAAATTCATCCATTTTTTTCTGATCCAGGCGGTTTTCGGCCAGTAACGCCGCCGAGGTTTGTCTGTCCTGCAGAGTCTGCCACGCCTGTAAACGTTGTTTTTTGTCGCGCCAACTGTTCAATGCCTGGTCTACTTTCTGCGTCCACTGATTGAGCTGTTGGCGGTGTTGCTCAATCGCTTTTTCCAGCGTCTGAATAAATTGTTGGTAATTGATCCAGCGATTACTGGTAATACCCTGACCCATGTCACTGTTCAGATTGTTGCGATACTCATGCTGATAATCGATCAGCATTTTCAACTGCTCTTCCGCCTGCTGACAGCCACGACGCATCTCTCCCAATAAGACAGCGGCGTCATCTACCTCTTTTTCAGCCAGGTCTTTCAGTGTGGCTAATGCACCATGTTGTGCCATGACCTATGCTCTCCTGCTTACTCACACACCAGGGAAAATCAGTTCTAACGCGTGCAGAGAATCTTCCCAGTCCGCCCGTTCAAAAATGCCTTGCTGTAAGAATGCTTCCAGTTGTGGCCATAGGGCGATGGCTTTATCCAGCATGGGATCGCTGCCTTTGGCATACGCCCCCACGCTGACCAGATCGCGGTTGCGCTGGAAGCTGGATAGCAGCTGTTTAAAGTTTCGTACCCGCGCATAGTGTTGTTCACTAATAAGCGCGGTCATGGCGCGGCTGATCGAGGCTTCAATATCGATGGCCGGATAGTGACCCGCTTCGGCCAGATGACGGGACAGCACAATGTGGCCGTCCAGAATCGCGCGCGCGGAATCCGCAATGGGGTCCTGCTGGTCGTCACCTTCGGTCAGTACCGTGTAAAACGCGGTAACGGAACCGCCGCCGTGAATACCGTTCCCGGCACGTTCGACCAGTGCCGGTAATTTGGCGAATACTGAGGGGGGATAACCTTTCGTTGCCGGCGGCTCTCCGATCGCCAGGGCGATTTCACGTTGCGCCATCGCATAGCGGGTGAGGGAATCCATAATCAGCAATACGTGCTGTCCACGATCGCGAAAATCTTCGGCGATACGCGTGGCATAGGCCGCGCCTTGCATACGTAACAGCGGCGAGACATCTGCGGGAGCAGCAATCACCACCGAGCGTGCACGACCGTCGGTACCGAGAATATTTTCAATAAAATCTTTAACTTCGCGACCACGTTCGCCAATCAGACCTACGACGATAACATCGGCTTGGGTATAGCGCGCCATCATGCCGAGCAGAACGCTTTTACCGACACCGGAGCCCGCGAAAAGTCCCATACGCTGACCGCGACCGACGGTTAACAACGCGTTGATGGGACGTACGCCGGTATCCAGGACGTGTTCAATCGCGGTGCGTTGTAGCGGGTTAAACGGCGGCGTAATCAGCGCCCCGGTTTCGGTGGTATCCGGGGCGGGCAGACCGTCGAGCGGTTTTCCGCTACCGTCAAGCACACGACCCAGCAATGCAGGGCCAAGCGGTAATTGCTTCCCGCTTTGCAGACCTTCTCCGGCAATGTTTTTTGCGTACACGCGTGCGCCGGGCAGAACGCCTTCAACCTCTTCGAGGGGCATCAGAAACAGACGCTGACCGTTAAACCCCACGACTTCACTTTCGACCTCCTGGGTTTCGTTGCCGTCCTGGCGTTCAATAACGCAGGTGGCGCCCAGCGGCAACTGTAATCCCGTGGCCTCCAGCACCAGACCAGTGGCGCGGGTCAGGCGACCGTAACGGCGCACCGCAGGCAGCAGCGACATTTTCTCTTCGAAGCTGTCCAGCGTGTTGAGCCAGCGAGTCAGGCGAGTGGTCATTACACGACTCCCGGCGCTGCCAGACGGCAGAGTTCTTGCCAGCGCGTGGCAACGCTGGCATCCAGATCGCCTTCATCGGCAGAGACTTTACAGCCGCCGTGATGCAGCGTTGGATCACCGCGCAGCCGCCAGCCGTGCAGGCTGAGGGTCGCACCGAGCATCTCCTCTACACGCTGGAGATCGTCCGGATGTACGCGTAGCTGCGGTTTACCGCTAAACAGCGGTTCTTGCTGCAACAGCTGTTGGATTTGTTTAATCAGCGCAGCGTTATCCACAATAGGCGTCTGACCTATAACCTGACGCGCAGCTTCCAGCGCCATTTGCATCAGACGCGAGGCAATGACGCTGTCCAGTGCGTCCAACGTATTCTGAAACTCGCTCACTAGTTGCTGCATGCGGGCATGGATCGGCGCATGCTGAGCGCGCGCCTGGTTCTGGCCTTGCTCCAGCCCCTGACTCAGGCCTTCCTGATAACCTTGTTCGTGGCCTTTTTGTCGACCTTCCGCCAGACCCGCGTTATAACCTTGCTCATGGGCCTGCAGTTGCAGCTGTGCGAGCTGCTGTTCAAGCTGTTGCTCTGCGGAAAGCTCTGGTTCTTCTGTTTCTTCTGACAGCGGGTTTTCGCTGTGGTCAGCCAGGACGAACTCCGCCATCGGTGGGGCGAGGTCGTCCGGGGTCCAGACTTTCCACGGCAGTTCGTTAGACATAGGTATCCTCGCCGCTGCCTATCACCATCTCGCCGGTTTCCGCCAGACGACGCACAATAAGCAGAATGGCTTTCTGTTCGTTTTCCACCTGCGACAAACGCACCGGACCGCGGTTGGCGAGGTCGTCGCGCAGAATATCGGCAGCACGTTGCGACATGTTGCGCAGGAACTTCTCGCGCAGCGGCTGTTCGGCACCTTTCAAGGCAATCAGCAACGATTCGGAATCCACTTCCTGCAGCAGGCGCTGGATACTGCGATCGTCGACATCCACCAGGTTCTCGAACAGGAACATCTCGTCGATAATTTTCTGCGCCAGCTCGCCGTCGAATTCGCGTACGGCGGTAATAACCGCTTCTTCCTGCTGGGTTTTCATCAGGTTGATAATTTCTGCCGCCGTTCTCACGCCGCCCATTTTGCTGCGCTTGAGGTTCTGGCCATCGAGTAGGCCGTTGAGTACCTCGGTCAGTTCTGCCAGCGCGGCAGGCTGTACGCCGCCAAAGGTGGCGATACGCAGCATCACGTCGTGACGTAAACGCTCGTCGAACAGCGCAAGAATATCGGCGGCCTGGCCCCGCTTGAGGTGCACCAGAATGGTGGCGATAATCTGCGGATGCTCGTCGCGGATAAGGTCGGCGGCGCTTTGCGGCTCCATAAAGTTAAGCGTTTCAATGCCGCTGGTGGTATCGCGGGTTTCCAGAATATCTTCCAGCAGACTGGAGGCACGTTCCTCGCCCAGCGCTTTCACCAGCACGGAGCGCAGATATTCGTTGGCGTTGATATTCAGCGCGGCAAACTGTTCGGCTTCTTGTTCAAATTCGGCCAGCACTTCCGTCAACTGCTTGTTGGAAATCTGGCGAACGTTGGCCATCGCCGTACTGAGCGCCTGAACTTCGCGCGTGGAAAGGTGCTTAAACACCTCCGCCGCGCGATCTTCGCCAATGGTCATCAGCAGGATGACGCTTTTATCGGTACCGGTAAGATTACTCATGATCGTTACTCATCCACTGGCGAATGACCAGCGCCACGACGCGCGGATCGTTATCTGACATTTCACGAATACGCTGACTCATGACTTCTGCTCCCAGACGCTGATTAGTACGACGCTGCTGGGTTTGTTCGTCTTTGCTGAGGCGAACTTCTACCGCTTCTTCGGTTTCCTGACGGACACGCGTTTGTTCTTGTACGGCTTTCGCTTCTTCACTGCGACGGACCAACTGCGGACGAACGGCTTTCCGCCACAGGATCCACGCCACCAACAGAACCAGCAACCAACGACCTGCGGACATTAACTGATCAATAAAGAACGGCTGTTTCCAGAACGGTAGCTCGCCAATGGAATCGTCGGTCGCCGTGAAGGGAGAGTTCACCACGTTCAGGGTATCGCCACGCTTGTCGGAGAATCCCATCGCTTCGCGGGTCAGATCCTCAATCTGTTTCATCTGCTCGGCGGTTAACGGCAACGGTTTGCCGTCTGGTAACGTTTTGTAGTTGACCACGACAGCCACCGAGAGACGCTGCACATCGCCAACGTTCATTTTGGTATGGCGAATGGTGCGGTCAACTTCATAGTTGCTGGTTTCATTGCGCTGAGTATTGTGCGGGCCGGCATTATTACTGTTATTCGCCGTCTGTGCGTTTTGCGTATTTTGCGCGTTTTGCTGATTAGCGGGTGGGGTGGCGATTGGCGCAGTATTTGCCGGAGCGGGCTGATTTGACAACGCGCCCGGGACGCCGCCTGGTGCTCCGCTACCGACCTGCTCACTGACGTTCAACTGACGAGAACGCAGCACGGCCTGGGACTCATCACCGTTTGGACGGTACTGTTCTTCGGTTTGCTCTTTGTTGGCAAAATCCAGCTGCGCGGTAACCTGCGCATGTACGTTACCGTTGCCGACAATCGGCGACAGAATCGATTCGATACGACGCTGAACGCGGCCTTCGACGTCGCTGGCGTATTTCAGCTGCGCATCGTTAAGATCGCGGCTACTGGTATTCGACTGGGTTAACAGATGCCCCGCCTGGTCGACCAGCGTAACGTTGCCCGGCGGCAAGCCTGCAACAGCGCTGGAAACCAGATGCGTGACCGCACTGATCTGACCTTCATCCAGCGCGCGACCCGGCTCCAGGTTGACGGTGACGGAGGCTGAAGGCGCTTTTTGCTCACGCACAAACAGCGACGGTTTCGGCATAGCCAGATGCACGCGGGCGCGTTTTACCGGTCCCAACGTTTCAATCGTACGGGCTAATTCACCTTCCAGCGCGCGCTGGTAGTTGACCTGCTCGCTAAACTGGCTGATACCAAACTTTTCCTGATCCAGCAGTTCAAAACCCACCGCGCCGCCTTTGGGCAGACCTTGCTGCGCCAGACGTAAACGCAGTTCGTGGACTTTATCGGCAGGAACTTCAATGGCGCCGCTTCCCTCAGTAAAACGGTAAGGAACGTTCATCTGCGTCAGTTGGGTGACGATCGCGCCACCATCCTGATCGGAAAGATTGCTGAACAGCGTGCGGTAGTCAGGTGCTTTGGCCCACAGGACCATCGCCACGATGATCGCGACGGCAGCGGCTCCCGCCACAATCAGAGGAATTCTGGGATTCGCGCGCAGGCGGTTTAACCACTCGAGAGGTTTAAGCTGGGTTGCAGTCGATGCTGTCGCACTCATCTCGCACCTCGTGGCTTATCGTGGACGGCGTTTTTTGCAAAGTGGAACAAGACTCACTCCCGGGTCAGCAAACTCGAAAAATTGACGGTCTCATTATTTGCGGTTTCGAATTTTTCTATGCGTTAAAAACCGTGGTTTTTTATCGTTATTTAACGCCTTTATCTTATTGACTAACTGGTAATCTCAACTACGTAAAAAATTATCCAGGGGATCAGCATGTCGGCAATACAGGGGATTGAAGGGGTCATCAGCCAGCTACAGACCACGGCGATGTCAGCAAAAATGCAGGATATGCAGCCACAACCGACCGTGAGCTTTGCCGGTCAACTGCATGCGGCGTTAGACAGGATCAGCGATGTACAAACCGCGTCCCGTGTGCAGGCTGAGAAATTTACCCTCGGTGAACCGGGTATTGCGCTGAACGATGTGATGACCGATATGCAAAAAGCGTCGGTATCGATGCAGATGGGGATCCAGGTGCGCAACAAACTGGTGTCGGCGTATCAGGAAGTGATGTCGATGCAGGTGTAGCAAGCCGAACATTCTCCCGCTGCGTCGGGCAACGGGAGAATCGCATTACTTCTGAATTAAATAACGAATCGTTGGACCATCCTGCTGAATATCCAGCACCGTATAGCCGTGATTACGCGCATCCAGTGGAATATTGTTGATTGACTGCGGGCAATCGCTCACCACTTCCAGAATCTCACCTTTCTTCAATTGCGGCATCGCTTCCAGTGTGGCGACAGCCGGATACGGACACGGCTCGCCGACCATATCGAGGCGATAATCAGGCACGATATTTTTCATACAGACTCCTTGGCAGGCGTCAGCCCAGCGCGACGGAAGAAGCGTTTTTCCCAGCCGATGATGAGCATCAGCGCGGTAAATAACAGCAGATAGGTTACCAGCAGGCCACCGAGCGGGCCGAAGGTGTTGAGCAGATTCACTTTGTCCCAATTGGTGGCAAGCGCGGGAGCAAAATCATCCCAATAGTAGGCCAGAATGGTCGAGCCAATAACGTTGCCCAGACCCACCCACCAGTAATGCACCTGGCCTTCAACGGCGCGGTACATCCAGCCCGTTTCACACCCGCCCGCCAGAACAATGCCGAAGCCGAACAGCAAGCCGCCGATCACCGCATTCGGACCTGCCCACATGATTTTAGGCTCGACGCCCAGTTGTACGTAGCTAAAGATACCGATGGCGCTGACCGCCATCCCGAAGATGATCGCTTTCGCCATATGGGTGCGACCGGAAATCCACAGATCGCGGAAGGCGGAGGTGAAGCAGATTTGCGCCCGCTCAATCAGCAGCCCGAACCCGACGCCAAACAGCATGGCCAAACCAAGTTTGGGCTTATCCATCGCAGTGAGGAGCGCCCAGCCGATCATGGCGATAAACACCAGCATGCCGAGGCGGAAACGGCGACGGGCCTGATCTGGCTTTTGCGTTAACGGAGAAGCGGCGGAGACTTTCTGCATTTTAACCGGAATACGAAACATCGGCAGCAGGGTAAAGCGTGCGCCAAACCATGAGCCAATAGCCGTTGCCAGCGCGAAAAACCAGGCGTGTAGCGAGAACTGTGGAATACCGGTGAAGAATGCGGCCAGGTTACAGCCCATTGCCAGCCGGGCGCCGAATCCGGCAATCATCCCGCCGACGATCGCCTGCATAATGCGCACCCGACTGCGCGGCATGCGTAATTTGACGTTGTTTGCCCACAATGCGGCAGCAAAACAGCCCCCGAACATACCGAGGATCATCATGCCGTCAATGCGGGTCAGGGGTGAGCCTTCGAGATGGATCAGCTTGTAGTATCCCCATTCTTCGGCGTGAACGCCAAACAGTTGCAGGATTTGACCACCCCAGCGAGTGAATTCGCCGGTAACGGCCCAGAAGGTTCCCGTAATGCCGAAATAATAAGTAGAGAGAATACCCGCTGCGATGACCGCAGGGGCGGGGGCCCAAAATTTAATTAACCAGGCCTGTTTGAAGTGTTGCCATGACATGCGTTGTGCCTCTGAACTCAGAAGGTATGTAACAAGAAGTGTGGATACTACACCGATCAGAATTTTTGACTATGAGTAATAAGAGGTAACACCGTCTGGATCAATCTTTCTCAACCCTGCCGAAAGGCTGGCGACATCAGGCCTTTAATGCCACAATCCCATTTTCTTCGCATGCAGGATGAATGATGAAAAAATTAGCAATCGTTGCTGTATTTCTGGCGCTTACCGGATGCGCCGAAGTAGAAAATTATAACGACGTGGTGAAAACGCCAGCGCCAGCCGGTCTGGAAGGATACTGGCAGTCAAAAGGTCCGCAACGCAGTCTGGTGAGCCCGGAAGCGATTGCCAGCCTGGTGGTAACAAAAGAGGGCGACACGCTGGATTGTCGCCAGTGGCAGCGAGTGATCGCGCTGCCGGGGAAACTGACGATGATCTCTGGCGATCTCACCAACGTGACGGTGAAACGCGAGCTGTATGAGATTGAGCGGGAAGGCAATACGCTGGAATATGACGGTATGACGCTGCAGCGGGTCGACCGCCCGACGCAGGAATGTGCTGACGCGTTAAAGAAAACGCCGCTGGCCACGCCACTGCCATAAGCTATACGCCCCGGTAGCCACCGGCCACCGGGGTTGAATTTTACAACACGTCTTCAATCACCCACACACTGACGCTACCGCCGTTACAATAAAACGTCGCTTCACCGTTCTCATCGGTGACCACGCTTTCTTCGCGATTTCCCAGATAGTCGCGCCAGGTTTTATTCCCGTAATTCGCACCGAGATTGATGGTCTTTTCCCCGTCATCGCCGTTAGACAGAACAACCACACAGCCGGGATCGTCGTCCGTTCCGCTGCGGCTAAAAGCGATACAGTTAGGGTGATCGAAAAAGAGCGTCTGTACGCCGTGCGCGAAGCGCTGGCGCGCGAGGATCAGTTCATCAAGCTGTTCAATGATCGGCATGTCGATAGGATAGGTTTCGCCATCTCCCCCGGTGTCTTCGTAATGTGCCCCGTAAAGGTCAGGATAAAACACTGACGGCACGCCGTTTTCGCGCAACAGGATCAGCGCATAGGCCAGCGGCTTAAACCACGGTTCGACAGGGGCTTCCAGCGCCTGCAAGGGCTGAGTGTCGTGATTGGCCACCAGGGTGACGGCATGAAACGGATCGGCATCCACCAGGGTGTCGGTGAAAATCTGACTCATGTCGTAATCGCGACCCTGACGAGAGGCTTCGTGGAATTTCATCTGCAAAGGGGCGTCGAATAGCATAGTTTTCCCCTCCACCTGATTAATGTAGGTTTGCAGCTTGTCGACTTCATGCGACCAGTATTCCGCGACGATAAACAGCGGCTTGGGGGCGACTTCCTGCACGTGCTCAATCCACTCTTTATAAAACCATGCTGGAATATGTTTCACGGCATCTAAACGAAAGCCGTCACACTGGGTTTGCTCCATCACCCAACGCGCCCAGTATTTGATCTCCTCAGTTACGGCGTGATTGCGAAAATCGATGTTTTCGCCCATCAGATAATCAAAATTACCCAACTCATCATCAACCTGATCGTTCCAGCCTTCGCCGGTGTAGTCGTTCACGATTTTAAAAATGCCGTCTTCGGTTGGGTTTTCGATATGGTCAATACCGCTGAAGCATTTAAAGTCCCAAATGAATTGCGAGTACTTGCCTGCGCGGGCAGGGAAGGTGTAGCGCGTCCAGCCTTCGCATTCGACGATCTCATCGTCTATTTGCGTGCGATCCTCGGCGTTAACCCGCTGGACACGAATATTCTCTTTCTCATCTGCGCCCATTTTGTGGTTAACCACCACGTCGAGCAGTACGGCAATATCATTGTGTTTTAGCGCGTCTATCGCCGCCAGCAGCTGGTTTTTATCGCCATATTTGGTAGCGATGGTTCCCTTTTGGTCGAATTCGCCCAGATCAAAAAGATCGTAGGAGTCGTAGCCAACGGAATAGCCGCCGGAAGCGCCTTTATAAGCGGGAGGTAGCCACACCATATTGATGCCGATGTCATTGAGTCCACCTGCGCGTTCGGCAAGTTCGGGCCAGAGTTGACCGCCCTCGGGGTAATACCAGTGAAAATACTGCAATAACGTGGGATTTTTCATCTTCCGTGCTCCAGAAGTCGTTTGGCCGACCTCTGGAGTATGGAAGATTATTCAGACGAGACGGGAAATTATTGTGGGGCAGTGGGGGCGTCGGGAACTAACAGCATGCCGGAAAGACGGCCATAAGCGTTATTTAGCGTCTTTTGGCGCGTCGACTGACCGATGAGATTGCTGAGTTCATCCAGACGCTGCTGCAACAATGTTTTGAGCAGTTGTTCGTTATCCAGCGTCTGTTTAATGTACCCGGCCACTAAATCCTGAATACTTCGCGTAATGCCTGGTGGAGTTTGCTCTTCCATGACCACTTCAATACTTTGCAGATAGGTAACTTCCTGTTCCAGTAAAAGGTCCCATTCACCGCGCTGCGCCAGTTCCAGCAGTGAGTGACTGAGCAGCGCGATGCGCTGCCAACGGTTGATAAACTCCACGGCTGAGGTCATTAACGAGACTCCTGGGAAGATGCTTTCGGTGAGATCTGTTTCCAGGCATCTGAAATGTTGCCGAGTAACCCTTCGACTTCTTCAATGGCCTGACAATCATTACGCAAGTTAGCTTGCAGTAAACGGCGAATCATATAGTCATACAGAGAAGACAGATTGGTGGCGATTTCGCCGCCAGTCTCTTGATCAAGTCCTGCCTTCAGGCCATTGTCGATAATATTAATGGCTTTACTTAACGCTTCACCTTTGGCGACGATATCACCCTGTTGCATAAACAGGCGAGCGCGCACCAGGGCGCTGTTCGCGCCGTCAAACAACATTTCAATCAGCTGATGTGGGCTGGCGCTCATCACGGCGCTTTCCACGCTGACCTGTGCATAGGCTTTGGTACCGCTCGCGGTATACATGCTTACCTCGTGTTATCAGGATTTATTCATCGCTGTAAATTGTTGGCCCAGATAGGTACTGGTGTTATTCAGTTTGCTCATCATGCTATCAAGCTGGGTAAACTGCGCCGTATAACGCGCAACCATGTCGTCAATGCTGGCGCTAACTGACAGATATTGTTTGGTCAGTTTTTTCAGCGTGGCGTTAATGCTGTCTTGCGCATTATCGATAATGCCGTCATCGGCGAGATAGCTTTTTACTTCAGCGGCAATTTTGGTGGTGATGCCGGTTTCTTTACCGTCGCCAGCCAGCAGTTCGCGAACAGAGGCGGTGTTTTCATCCAGCGCTTTTTTCAGCTTGGTATCATCGATGGACATCTTGCCGGTTTTGCCATCTTGTTTGATGCCGATTTCATTCAGTGTCTTAAAGGCACCTTCAGCACCGGAGTTAGCAAACTGTGCACGAATGCCTGTCTGAATCGTACGTACTACGCTGTCACCGACCAGCGCGCCGTTGTCTTTGTCCTGAACTTCCGCTCCTGCATCTACGGCTTTATATTTGGTCAGCGTATTAAAGGTATCGATCAGTGAGTTATAGGCATCCACCCAACCTTTAATCGCTTCCGTGGCTTTCTCATTGCTTTTCGTCACCGTTACGCGCGCGTCGGTAACTTTTTTGGTCAGTTCCAGCGTAACACCCTGCGGGGCATCGGTGACTTTGTTGCTTTGACGTTCAATATCGATACCGTTCATCGTGAGCTTGGAGTTCTGGGCCTGAACCAGCTCAGTCATTTTTCCTGTACCGGTCGTGCTGTCGTAAGCCAGCATATCGTTAAGCTTGCTGTCGCCCTCAACAGAGATGGTCATCTTGCTGTCCAGACCTTCTGCTGCGGTCAGCACCAGTTTGAACTCGCCGTCTTTCACCTTCACGATACTGGCGGAGATACCGCTATCGGTATCGTTAATTGCCTTGCTGATATCATCCAGCGTGGTCTTATCTTGGGAGAGTTTAATCTCCAGCGGCTCTTTACGGCCCGGCTGCTCAATTTTAATGGTACGCGTGGCGGAGCCATCACCCAGAGCCTCTTTGTTTGAGGCCACCGATGTGGTGCTCAACGATTGTGCCTGTGCCAGTTGCGTGACGCTGATGGTATAAATACCCGGTGCCGCGCCTGCTTCGGTGGTGACTTTCAGGTCTTCAGTACTGCTCGTCACATTACTGCTTCTGAACAACTCCGGTTTATTTAACGCGGTATTGGCCGTCTGGAACTTTTCCAGCGCACTCTTCAGCGTACCGTAAGCCGTCAGACGGGCAGTATTGTCGGTCTGTTGCTGAGTAATTGGATTTAGACGTTTTTTCTCAGCAATAGTCAGGTTGTTTAGCAACGTGTCCAGTGGTAAGCCTGAGCCTACGCCTAATGATGTAAATGAAGCCATGCCCGATTCCTTGTGATTGCAAACAATTGTTATGCGGGTTATCGGCAATCTGCGCGCAAAGTTTAATGATAGTTTTGTCAAAATAATGCGCGGAATAGTGGTGCATATAGAGGGTATTTCGCGGGCTAAGAAAAAAAACGACAGAAAGTAAAAATTTTCTAAAGTTCGAAATTAAGGTGCCGATACATGGGTTACGGTGAGAAACCGTGGGCAACAGCCCAATAACATCAAGTTGTAATTGATAAGGAAAAGATCATGGCACAAGTCATCAATACAAACAGCCTGTCGCTGTTGACCCAAAACAACCTGAACAAATCTCAGTCCGCTCTGGGCTCCGCTATCGAGCGTCTGTCCTCTGGTCTGCGTATCAACAGCGCGAAAGACGATGCTGCTGGTCAGGCGATTGCAAACCGTTTCACCGCTAACATCAAAGGTCTGACTCAGGCGTCCCGTAACGCCAACGACGGTATCTCCGTTGCACAGACCACAGAAGGCGCGCTGTCTGAAATCAACAACAACCTGCAGCGTGTTCGTGAACTGTCTGTACAGGCAGCGAACGGCTCCAACTCTGATTCCGACCTGTCTTCTATCCAGGACGAAATTAATCAGCGCCTGGCAGAAATCAACCGTGTTTCCGAGCAAACCGACTTCAACGGTAAAAAAGTTCTGAACCAGGACGGTCAGTTGACTATTCAGGTTGGTGCAAAAGATAATGAAACTATTACTATCGATCTGAAAAAAATCGATAGCACTACCCTTGGGCTGGCTGATCTAAATATCTCTAGAACGGGTAAAACAGTTAATAATGGTGACACCATTAACATCCGTTCTACTTTGGCACAAGCTGATTTCAGTGACGTAAATACAGGCGCTGGTAAGGTCGATTTTGCAGGTGCAACTGCTGGTGATGTTAAGTTAGCTCAAGACAAATCAGGCAAATACTACGCAACAGCGGATAATGGTACAACGTATTACGCGGCGACTGTTGACAATAAAACAGGTAAAGTATCCATTGATAGCCGTAACCCAGCTTCCAGCACCACAGGGTTAACATTGACCACTGTTACCGAAGTGGGTAAAGACGTTACTGCGGATACTACGGCATTAACTGCTGCTAATAAATCCTTGGTTACATACAAAGATCAGTCTGGTAATGCAGCATATGCTGTTAAGTCTGTAGATGGCAACGGTGTTGAATCGTATAAAGATGCCTCTATTACAGCTGCTGGCGTGGTAACTGAAGGGACCAATGTTCTGTCCTTAGGAACAACGGATCCGTTGAAGAAAATTGATAAAGCGTTGTCTGACGTAGACCAGTTCCGTAGCTCCCTGGGTGCTATTCAGAACCGTTTCGAATCTGCAATCACTAACCTGGGTAACACTGTAAACAACCTTTCCTCTGCCCGTAGCCGTATCGAAGATTCCGACTACGCGACCGAAGTGTCTAACATGTCTCGTGCTCAGATCCTGCAACAGGCGGGTACTTCTGTTCTGGCACAGGCTAACCAGACCACGCAGAACGTTCTGTCTCTGCTGCGTTAATTTATACTTATCGCGCAAACCCCGCTCCGGCGGGGTTTTTTACATTCAGCTTTACCCGTAACCCCCAAATAACCCCTCATTTCACCCACTATTCACCCGATTAAAACCCCTGCAGAAACGGATAATCATGCCGATAACTCATTTAACGCAGGGCTGTTTATCGTGAATTCACTGTATACCGCTGAAGGTGTAATGGATAAACACTCGCTGTGGCAGCGTTATGTACCGTTGGTGCGTCACGAAGCATTGCGCCTTCAGGTGCGTTTGCCGGCGAGCGTAGAACTGGATGACCTGCTACAAGCGGGCGGCATCGGGTTATTGAATGCAGTCGACCGATATGACGCTTTGCAAGGAACGGCATTTACCACTTACGCAGTGCAGCGTATTCGTGGAGCGATGCTGGACGAACTACGTAGCCGGGATTGGGTGCCGCGTAGCGTTCGGCGCAATGCTCGCGAAGTGGCACAGGCGATGGGGCAACTGGAGCAGGAATTAGGGCGTAACGCGACGGAAACCGAAGTGGCGGAGCGTCTGGCTATTCCTGTGCAAGAGTATCGTCAGATGTTGCTTGATACCAATAATAGCCAACTCTTCTCCTACGACGAGTGGCGGGAAGAGCATGGCGATAGTATTGAGCTGGTGACGGAAGAACATCAGCAGGAAAACCCGTTACAGCAGCTACTTGAGGGTAACCTCCGCCAGCGCGTGATGGACGCGATCGAAGCGTTGCCGGAACGCGAAAAGCTGGTGTTAACGCTGTACTACCAGGAAGAGCTGAATCTGAAAGAGATTGGCGCGGTACTGGAAGTGGGGGAGTCACGGGTTAGCCAGTTGCACAGTCAGGCCATCAAACGTCTACGCACCAAGCTGGGTAAGCTATAGGGGTACACCATTACCCCTGAACAATGCCGCATTACGAATTGACTACCAGGAGTTCTCATGACGGTGCAGCAATCAAAAAGACGGCCTCTAAGCCGCTACCTCAAAGATTTCAAACACAGCCAGACGCATTGCGCCCATTGCTTTAAGTTGCTCGACAGGATCACGCTGGTTCGCCGCGGGCAAATTGTGAATAAAATCGCCATCGCCCGACTGGACACGTTGCTGAATGAAGCAGAGTGGGAACAGGAGAAAAAAGAGTGGGTGGCGCTGTGTCGTTTTTGTGGTGATTTGCACTGCAAAGAGCAGAGCGACTTTTTTGACATTATCGGCTTCAAGCAATTTTTATTCGAGCAGACCGAAATGAGTCACGGCACGGTACGCGAATACGTTGTGCGCCTGCGTCGCCTCGGGAATCATCTGACCGAACAAAATATCTCTCACGATCTGCTGCAGGAAGGGTTTCTCGACGAAAACCTTGCCCCGTGGCTGCCGGAAACCAGCACCAACAATTACCGCATTGCCTTGCGTAAGTATGAGCAGTTTAAAGCCCATACGCATATGGGACATATGCAGAAATCCTCCTGGACAGCCAGTTCTGATATATATTAAAAACGAATAAGGTGTAACAGAGTCGTGTTTGTGGATCACGGCAAACGCTTTACACTGTAGTCATAAATGATAGTCACTAATGACAATATTCGGGGTAACTATGAAATTAGCACTTCTGGGACGTCAGGCTCTGATGGGTGTAATGGCTGTTGCACTTGTCGCCGGAATGAGCGTGAAGACTTATGCAGATGAAGGTCTGTTAAATAAAGTTAAAGAGCGCGGCACGCTGCTGGTGGGCCTGGAAGGGACCTATCCCCCGTTTAGTTTTCAGGGCGATGACGGCAAGCTGACCGGTTTCGAAGTGGAGTTTGCCGAGGAACTGGCCAAGCATCTTGGAGTGAAAGCCACGCTGAAGCCGACCAAATGGGACGGTATGCTGGCTTCTCTTGATTCCAAACGCATTGACGTGGTCATCAACCAGGTGACTATCTCTGATGATCGTAAGAAAAAATACGATTTCTCTACCCCGTATACGGTCTCTGGTATCCAGGCGCTGGTGAAGAAAGGCAATGAGGGCGTTATTAAGACTGCTGCCGATCTGAAAGGTAAAAAAGTCGGCGTGGGTCTGGGAACCAACTATGAAGAGTGGCTGCGCCAGAACGTGCAGGGCGTGGATATTCGTACCTATGATGATGACCCGACCAAATATCAGGATCTGCGCGTAGGTCGTATCGACGCCATCCTGGTTGACCGTCTGGCCGCGCTGGATCTGGTGAAAAAAACCAAGGATACGCTGGCCGTTACCGGTGAAGCATTCTCCCGCCAGGAGTCCGGCGTGGCGCTGCGTAAAGGCAATGAAGATCTGCTGAAAGCGGTGGATGCAGCCATTGCTGAAATGCAGAAAGACGGTTCGCTGAAAGCCCTGTCTGAAAAATGGTTTGGAGCAGATGTGACGAAATAATCGTCATCTGATGAAAAAAGGCGCCTTTAACAGCGCCTTTTTTTATTTCATTGCGCCTGAACGTGCATAATAAAAGAACACCACAACAACGAATACCGGAGGCTGTATGCCGCTGCATAATTTAACGCGCTTTCCACGTCTGGAATTTATTGGCGCGCCAACGCCACTCGAATATCTTCCGCGCCTCTCAGCTTACCTCGGGCGTGATATTTTCATTAAACGCGATGACGTCACGCCGATGGCTATGGGCGGCAATAAGCTGCGTAAGCTGGAGTTTCTGGCCGCAGACGCGCTGCGTGAAGGCGCGGATACGCTGATAACCGCGGGTGCGATTCAGTCTAACCACGTTCGCCAGACGGCGGCGGTCGCCGCTAAGCTTGGCCTGCACTGCGTGGCGCTGTTGGAAAATCCGATAGGCACCACTGCCGAAAACTATCTCACCAATGGCAACCGTCTGCTGTTGGACCTGTTTAATACGCAAATTGAAATGTGCGATGCGCTGACCGACCCGAATGCACAGCTGCAGGATCTGGCGACGCGGATTGAAGCGCAAGGGTTCCGCCCGTATGTGATCCCGGTTGGGGGTTCCAATGCACTGGGTGCGCTGGGCTATGTGGAAAGCGCGCTGGAAATTGCCCAACAGTGTGAAGGGGCCGTTTCGCTCTCTTCCGTAGTGGTGGCCTCGGGCAGTGCGGGAACCCATGCCGGACTGGCCGTGGGCCTGGAGCAATTGATGCCAGACGTCGAACTCATCGGCGTGACCGTCTCACGCAGCGTGGCGGATCAAAAGCCCAAAGTTGTTGCACTGCAGCAGGATATTGCCCGGGAGCTGGAACTGACGGCCTCAGCGGAAATCCTGTTATGGGACGATTATTATGCGCCGGGCTACGGTACGCCAAACGAAGAGGGCATGGAGGCGATAAAACTGCTGGCGCGTCTGGAAGGCATTTTGTTGGATCCGGTGTATACCGGCAAGGCGATGGCGGGTCTGATTGATGGCATCAGCCAGAAACGCTTCAAGGATGAAGGGCCAATTCTCTTTATTCATACTGGTGGGGCGCCTGCGCTGTTTGCCTACCATCCTCACGTGTAACGACCAGGTAGAAAAACGCTAATGCATGAAAGTATCCAACTGGTGATTGATTCTCTGCCGTATCTGCTCAAGGGCGCAGTGTTTACGCTGCAACTGAGTATCGGTGGGATGTTCTTTGGCCTCGTGCTGGGTTTTATCCTGGCGCTGATGCGTCTGTCGCCGCTGCTGCCTGTGCGCTGGCTGGCGCGCTTTTATATCTCTATCTTTCGCGGAACGCCGTTGATTGCCCAACTGTTCATGATCTATTACGGTCTGCCGCAGTTTGGTATTGAGCTTGATCCTATTCCGGCGGCGATGATTGGCTTATCGCTTAATACGGCGGCCTACGCTGCGGAAACGCTGCGTGCGGCAATCTCCTCCATCGATAAAGGGCAGTGGGAAGCGGGCGCCAGTATTGGTATGACGCGGTGGCAAACCATGCGCCGGGCAATCCTGCCGCAGGCTGCGCGGGTTGCACTCCCGCCGCTGAGTAACAGCTTTATTAGCCTGGTGAAAGACACCTCTCTGGCCGCGACTATTCAGGTACCGGAACTGTTCCGTCAGGCGCAGTTGATTACCTCGCGTACGCTGGAGGTATTCACGATGTATCTGGCAGCCTCGTTGATTTATTGGGTGATGGCGACGGTGCTTTCTGCACTGCAAAACTATTTTGAAGAGCAACTGAATCGCCAGGAGAGAGAGCCGAAATGAGTGCTATCGAAGTCAGAAACCTGGTCAAAAAATTCCATGGGCAAACGGTGCTGCATGGGATCGATCTTGACGTCAAACCCGGTGAAGTTGTGGCGATTATCGGGCCGAGCGGTTCGGGCAAAACGACGCTGCTGCGCAGCATTAATTTGCTGGAGCAACCCGAGGCGGGCACCATTAAGGTGGGTGAGATTACCATTGATACCGCGCGTTCGTTAACTCAGCAGAAAGGTCTGATTCGTCAGTTGCGCCAGCACGTGGGCTTTGTGTTCCAGAACTTTAATTTGTTCCCGCATCGCACGGTGCTGGAAAACATTATTGAAGGTCCGGTGATTGTTAAAGGCGAACCGAAAGCCGAAGCGACAGCCCGTGCGCGCGAACTGCTGGCGAAAGTCGGGTTAGCTGGTAAAGAAACCAGCTATCCGCGGCGTTTGTCCGGCGGGCAGCAGCAGCGCGTGGCTATTGCCCGGGCGTTGGCGATGCGACCTGAGGTTATTCTTTTTGATGAACCGACCTCCGCGCTTGATCCTGAACTGGTTGGTGAGGTACTTAATACCATCCGCCAACTGGCGCAGGAAAAACGCACCATGGTGATTGTGACGCATGAAATGAGCTTTGCGCGCGACGTTGCCGATCGGGCGATATTTATGGATCAAGGACGGATAGTGGAGCAGGGGCCAGCTAAATCCTTATTCACGCATCCGCAGCAGCCGCGAACCCGTCAGTTTCTTGAAAAGTTTCTGATGCAATAAATAGTGCATGCAGCACTCGTCGAAATTGTTTTTTGACGAGTGTTGTTCGCATAACTATTTATAATTATTGCTTTATTATTAACTCCCAATACTGTTACTTCCTGCCGCCGTTGAGTAATGCTCAAGTAATTGTTCATTTGTCCGATAATTTGCATATATAAAATACATTTATGTGTTAGCTTGTTTCATATGTTTGGATGATTATCAATCTCAGGGGTATTACCACTTAGTATGCAGGGTCATGATTTCTTCACCTGGCGACGGAGTATGCTGTTACGCTTTCAGGAAATGGCGACGGCAGAGGATGTCTATAATGAATTACAACAACAGACGCAGCATTTAGAGTTCGATTTTTACGCGCTCTGTGTTCGTCATCCCGTACCTTTTACCCGACCTAAAACGTCGCTTCACACGACCTATCCCAAAGCATGGGTGGCGCATTATCAGTCCGAGAATTATTTCGCTATTGATCCGGTGCTGAAGCCTGAAAACTTCAGTCAGGGGCATTTACCCTGGAACGATACCTTATTTCGCGATGCACAGCCCCTGTGGGATGCCGCGCGCAATCACGGTTTACGTAAAGGGATGACGCAATGCTTAATGTTGCCTAATCGGGCGTTGGGTTTTTTATCGGTATCGCGTGCGAGTGTCCGTAATAGTCGCTTTGCAAACGATGAGGTAGAGCTCAGGATGCAACTGCTGGTGCGGGAAAGCTTGTCGGTACTGACGCGGCTGCAAGATGACATGGTCATGGCGCCAGAGATGCGCTTTAGCAAGCGGGAAAAAGAGATATTGAAATGGACGGCAGAGGGGAAAACCTCTTCAGAGATAGCGATAATTCTGTCGATTTCTGAAAATACCGTTAACTTTCACCAGAAAAATATGCAAAAGAAATTTAATGCACCCAACAAAACGCAGATCGCCTGTTATGCCGCGGCAACCGGGCTGATCTGAGTAAATTATCGTTCTGAGTGTCAGACGCAAACCCGGCTGAGAGCATCGCTGTCAGCCGGGTTCTTATTACTGGCGGTAGGCCTGTTTAATTTGCTTAACAGTGCTGGAAAATACCGCAGCCTGTGATTGATCTTCAATCAGCGCGATCTGTTTTTCCATTTTAAGAATCACGCGCCCTGCATCGGCTTGGCCCATTGCCTGCAGCATCAGCGTTAACATGGCTTTCAGGCAGGTGACTTCATTGGCCAGTTCCTGGTTATTCTCAGCAGTGGAAAAGTCAGGCGTACTCATTTATTTTCCTCGTTATGTTTCAATGAAAAAGTGCGATGTCAAATCTTAAGGCGCCGGAGTATACCATAAGCGAGGCTAAAAATATCAGCGGTTGTTTTCTGCGCAAACATAAGTCGCGGACATTAAAATAAACAACATGTTGCGCTGCATATATTTTCTCCACCTGTTGTTTATTTCGAGTATTTTACTCGTTAATTATTGTTACAACTTTAGCTGCCTATTTTGCATTCAATGGACGAATATGAATTTTTTGTCACTATTCTGAAACAGCTATGCAGATATAACCGTGGCAAAAGGTTGCCATAACAGAAAGTTTCCACTCGTCGTACCTTCTAATTTCCAAAAACGAGAGCAAAATCGAAAGACGGCGATTTTTACATTTCAAAGTTGAGATAAAACCCGTTAACATAGGACCGATTAACTATCGGTAGCGTTATCCCTATTCTGGAGATATTCCTTTGATCAACGTTTTTCTTGTTGATGACCACGAACTGGTGCGCGCAGGGATACGACGCATTCTTGAAGATATAAAAGGCATTAAAGTTGTCGGCGAGGCGTGCTGCGGTGAAGATGCGGTAAAATGGTGCCGCTCAAATTCCGTAGACGTTGTGCTGATGGACATGAATATGCCCGGTATTGGTGGCCTTGAGGCAACGCGTAAAATTGCGCGTTCAACGGCTGACATTAAAGTGATCATGCTGACTGTCCATACCGAAAACCCGTTACCTGCAAAAGTCATGCAGGCGGGAGCCGCGGGCTATCTCAGTAAGGGGGCTGCGCCCCAGGAGGTCGTGAGTGCGATTCGTTCGGTTTATTCTGGCCAACGTTATATTGCCTCCGATATCGCTCAGCAGATGGCGCTTAGCCAGATTGAGCCTGAGAAAACGGAAACCCCGTTTGCCAGTTTGTCTGAACGTGAGTTGCAGATTATGCTGATGATCACCAAAGGTCAGAAGGTCAATGAGATCTCAGAGCAACTGAATCTTAGTCCTAAAACGGTGAACAGCTATCGCTATCGAATGTTCAGTAAATTAAACATTCACGGCGATGTTGAGCTGACTCACCTGGCAATTCGCCATGGCCTGTGTAATGCGGAGACATTAACAAGCCAGTGACCGATCAGTTTGATGCCAAAGCGTTCCTGAAAACCGTGACCAGTCAGCCCGGCGTTTATCGTATGTATGATGACGCCGGGACGGTCATCTACGTCGGGAAAGCGAAAGACCTGAAAAAAAGGCTTTCCAGCTACTTCCGTAGCAACCTCGCATCGCGTAAGACCGAAGCACTGGTCGCGCAAATACAGCAGATTGATGTCACGGTAACGCACACCGAAACCGAGGCGTTATTGCTTGAGCACAACTACATCAAGCTGTATCAGCCGCGTTATAACGTTTTGCTGCGCGACGATAAATCCTATCCTTTTATTTTCCTCAGCGGCGATACCCATCCTCGCCTGGCAATGCATCGCGGGGCCAGGCATGCCAAAGGCGAGTACTTTGGACCGTTTCCTAACGGCTACGCCGTACGCGAAACGCTGGCGTTGCTGCAGAAAATCTTCCCTATTCGTCAGTGCGAAAATAGTGTTTATCGCAATCGCTCGCGGCCCTGTCTGCAATATCAGATTGGCCGCTGCCTCGGTCCGTGTGTGGCGGGCCTGGTGAGTGAGGAAGAGTATGCGCAGCAGGTTGATTACGTTCGTCTGTTCCTGTCCGGGAAAGACGATCAGGTATTAACGCAGCTGATCGCCCGGATGGAAAAGGCCAGCCAAAATCTCGAGTTTGAAGAGGCTGCCCGCATTCGTGACCAAATTCAGGCCGTACGCCGCGTGACCGAAAAACAGTTTGTCTCTAATACCGGAGACGATCTGGACGTCATCGGCGTGGCGTTTGACGCCGGCATGGCCTGTGTGCACGTGCTGTTTATTCGCCAGGGTAAAGTGTTAGGCAGTCGTAGCTATTTCCCGAAAGTACCTGGTGGAACAGAACTCGGCGAGGTCGTTGAAACCTTTGTCGGACAGTTTTATCTGCAGGGAAGTCAGATGCGCACCTTACCCGGTGAGATCCTGCTCGATTTTAATCTTAGCGATAAAACCCTGCTGGCAGACTCTTTGTCTGAGCTGGCCGGGCGGAAGATCAACGTTCAGACGAAACCGCGAGGCGATCGCGCGCGGTATCTGAAGTTGGCGCGTACCAACGCGGCGGTGGCGTTAACCACAAAACTTTCCCAGCAGTCGACCATTACTCAACGCCTGACGGCGCTGGCATCAGTACTCAAGTTACCCGCAGTGAAACGCATGGAGTGCTTTGATATCAGCCACACGATGGGCGAGCAGACGGTAGCCTCCTGCGTGGTATTCGATGCCAATGGACCACTGCGCGCCGAGTATCGCCGCTATAACATCACGGGTATTACGCCGGGTGATGATTATGCGGCAATGAATCAGGTTCTCCGTCGGCGCTACGGTAAGGCGATTGAAGAAAGTAAGATTCCGGACGTCATATTGATCGACGGCGGGAAAGGTCAACTGGGGCAGGCGAAAGCCGTGTTTGCTGAGCTGGACGTTCCCTGGGACAAACAGCACCCGCTTTTGTTGGGTGTGGCAAAAGGGGCCGATCGTAAAGCAGGCCTGGAAACGCTGTTCTTTGAGCCGGAAGGTGAGGGCTTTAGCCTACCGCCGGATTCGCCTGCATTGCACGTTATCCAGCATATCCGCGATGAATCTCACGATCATGCAATTAGCGGGCACCGTAAAAAACGGGCGAAGGTGAAAAGTACCAGCACGCTGGAGACTATTGAAGGTGTCGGGCCGAAGCGTCGGCAGATGTTGTTGAAATATATGGGCGGTTTGCAAGGTCTTCGTAACGCGAGTATTGAAGAAATTGCAAAAGTGCCGGGTATTTCGCAAGCTCTGGCAGAAAAGATCTTCTACTCGTTGAAACATTAGGCCCTCTGTAGCAACATAGGGGTAATTTTACTGACAACAGATAGTTATCCGTCATATGCAATTTAATATCCCTACGTTGCTCACGCTGTTTCGCGTCATCCTGATCCCATTCTTTGTATTGGCTTTTTATCTGCCATTCACCTGGGCTCCCTTCGTTTGTGCGCTGATCTTCTGTATTGCGGCGGTCACCGACTGGTTTGACGGCTATCTGGCGCGTCGCTGGAACCAAAGCACGCGTTTTGGCGCCTTCCTCGATCCGGTGGCTGATAAGGTACTGGTGGCTATCGCGATGGTGCTGGTGACCGAGCACTATCACAGCTGGTGGGTAACGCTTCCTGCCGCCACGATGATTGCGCGTGAAATTATTATCTCTGCGCTGCGTGAGTGGATGGCTGAACTGGGTAAACGTAGCAGTGTGGCGGTGTCCTGGATCGGCAAAGTGAAAACCACTTCGCAAATGGCCGCGCTCGCATGGCTGCTGTGGCGTCCAAATATTTGGGTAGAGTACGCCGGGATCGCACTTTTCTTCGTCGCCGCGATACTGACGTTGTGGTCAATGTTCCAGTATTTGAGCGCTGCGTGGGGAGATTTGCTTGAACAGTGATCGTTTCGGCGCAAATTTCAGCAAACGATCGTCAGTGGTGAAAAATATCGTTGACTCATTGCGTCAGGTAAGTAGAATGCAACGCATCGAACGGCAGCACTGATTGCCAGACGATAACAAAATCAAGTGATTAACAAAGTTACTTGGTGATGCGGGAATAGCTCAGTTGGTAGAGCACGACCTTGCCAAGGTCGGGGTCGCGAGTTCGAGTCTCGTTTCCCGCTCCAAATTAAAGACATCGGCAATAGCGGATGTCGGCTGAAAAGCCAGAAGATTTCGGCGCGTTAGCAAAGCGGTTATGTAGCGGATTGCAAATCCGTCTAGTCCGGTTCGACTCCGGAACGCGCCTCCAATTTCTTCCCGAGCCCGGATGGTGGAATCGGTAGACACAAGGGATTTAAAATCCCTCGGCGTTCGCGCTGTGTGGGTTCAAGTCCCACTCCGGGTACCATGGGAAAGAATAGAATAATCAAAGCAATAAGCAGTGTCGTGAAACCACCTACGGGTGGTTTTTTTGTGCCTGAAATTTCTCGCTTCTCGCTCAGCGAACCTTCAAGCTCAGAAATCCCCTGGCTTTCATCCTATGTACATCACAGGCATTTGGGGTGTAATGCAAGCATATCACCCTGACGGGCTCAACATAGATACGCCAACGCTATTGCAACTCTTACCGGTCTTGAACTAACAGGTTAGATGAAAACAAGCAGAGTTACTATCAGCGTGCAGCATGAGCTCTTAAGGCCCGTCAGCCAGTCGTTGAGATAGATTTTCTGATACATATGAAACTCTCCCTGTTTTGAAATTCTCTTTTATGATTCCAGAAGTCAGGAGGGGCGGCTACAGGTCATGAGAGATAAACGTTCGCAGCCGAGGGGCCTCGAAGACCATTTATTCGACAAAACTCAACGCGTAATCCGGGGATGAGTACTTCTGAGTCACGGAGACTTAAGGCTGAAATGTGAAGCTGTACATCTTTGCGACCATCGGAGGGGGAGATAAGGCCTTTACCGCTCTTGCAGTCAAAGGCTTTGACAATTCCTGTCATTTTACGAGACAAAAAAATTCCTTAAAGCTAATAACGTGTTGCACTATACACATACCCCTGGATAATGCCAGAAATATTTTTCAGCTATCGTGAGATCTGGATAGCTAAAATAAACATTGATTATTATATACGCCCGTGCGTTAATGGTCGCGTCGGTTTGAAGAACAGACAAAATACAAAGTAGTTTACTAAAGCAGTTCTCATTTCAGGTGTTTTATATTTATCCCTTCTTTGAGTCTCCCCACTAAGCACTAAGTAGTTTCTGTAATAAAACCATGTTCGCCGGAAGGCCAAATTAAGGAATACAAAATGTCAAAAAAGATGAATGGTTTAGTAAAATGGTTTAATGCCGATAAGGGATTCGGTTTTATTTCTCCTGTTGACGGTAGTAAAGATTTATTTGTACATTTTTCTGCTATCCAGAGCGATAATTTCCGCACCTTGTTTGAAGGGCAAAAAGTCTCTTACTCCATTGAGAATGGTACTAAAGGTCCGGTTGCTGGCAATGTAGTTATTACAGAGTAAATCCTTTTTTTGTCTGTATGCGATAACGAAGAAGGCTAAAGCCTGAGTAGACATACTGACAGAAGCAATGGATGTATTGTTGGGTCAGTAGAGATGAAATGTTACTGATCCGGTATTCAGGGCAACGGTCAGCATATTTCATCTCTCTTTTGCATGAGAGAGTATGCTGACGATTGTGAGTACGTGTAGGTTCACTGCACAAAAAGTCTAACCGCTTGCTTTGTACGGCAACGTACGCAAGGGGATAGCTTTTCCCAGATATCACCATAATTTTTATTTTTTAAATATGAAAATACTAAACCCGCAGCCAGCGGGTTTTCTGTTATCTGTAGCTTGATAAATCTTAAAATACAGATGTGGTGATTCTGTTCCAGAAATAGAGTCTAAAACGGATTCAGGCTGCTTCTTTTTGGTTTGTCTGGAATACTTTATTGCAATGAGGACAGATTAAAAGAGAACCTTTTTGTACTCTTGAAAAACTGTGTTCAGATTGTTGGGTACAGTTTGGGCAGGTGCATTTGACAAGATAGTTGCGGCGTGATTTAGAGTCTTTACGTTCTGACATAGGCTTTTCCTTGAGTGGATGAACTTCAACCATACCCTAATTCGTCCAAAAAATCTTAACTTTATGATGTTTTGGATATGTAAATATAAAGAAAAGGTATCGCAAAGAGCCTGATGATAAGGGCGGCTTCCCAAATTTAATTCTGTAATCCTCAATCTTCCTGGCTGCGTGGTTCAAATAAAAATACGAAAAGATTGCTCAGACAGTATTTTCCAAAAGGAGCTGGCTTATCGGTTCGCAGCCAGCAAAGAATTAACATTGTTGCATCCAGTGGTTGAACGCCCAGCAAAAAGCGGACGTTTGTGAGCTCAGGAAAAAAGGACGCTATATTTTTGCCTGATTGACGCGGGATGAAAGCTCCTGATGGCTCTCTTTTCGTTCGCTGTAGCGATCGGCAAGGTAATCGGTTTGCCCCTTGAGCAGCAGCGTGATTTTAAACAACTCCTCGGCGACATCGACGATACGATCATACCAGGACGAAGGTTTCATTCGCCCGTTCTCATCGAATTCTTGCCAGGCTTTGGCTACTGAGGACTGGTTAGGGATCGTGAACATCCTCATCCAGCGCCCAAGGATACGCATCTGGTTCACGGCGTTAAAAGACTGCGACCCGCCGCAGACCTGCATCACCGCCAGTGTTTTTCCCTGTGAAGGGCGAACGGCCCCTTCGCTTAAGGGGATCTAGTCGATCTGTGCCTTCATCACCGCACTCATTGCCCCATGCTGCTCTGGGGAACTCCACACCATCCCATCACACCATCTGACCAGCTCGCGCAGCTCGGTGACTTTTGGGTGCGTATCTGGGGCATCATCCGGCAGGGGTAAACCTGAGGGATTAAACAGTCTTACTTCCGCCCCCATTGCCGTCAGCAGGCGTCCCGCTTCTTCTGCGGCAAAGCGACTGTAAGAACGCTCTCTTACCGAGCCATACAGGATCAGTATGCGTGGCGGCTCCTGGAGCTGCAGGCGTTCAGCAATCTGCTGATCGAAGCAATCAGCATTCAGTGCAGGAAAGTGTTCCATTTTTTACTCCTCCGGGAGGTTCTGTGATTTCAAATTCAACACATATGATTTATCATATATGTATTCTAAAGGGAACGGAGTAAAAAATGCTACAGCCTGTTCAGCTTTTTAAAATCCTGTCGGATGAAACCCGTCTCGCCATTGTTATGCTTCTCCGGGAATCCGGCGAACTGTGCGTATGCGATATATGCGCGGCGACCTCTGAATCACAGCCTAAAATTTCTCGCCACATGGCTATTTTGCGAGAAGCGGAGCTGGTGCTTGACCGCCGGGAAGGCAAATGGATTCACTACCGTCTGTCTCCCCACATGCCAGCGTGGGCCGCTGAGACGATCACGACGTCCTGGCAGTGTCTGAGGAAAGATGTGGGTGAATGGCTGAAAAAATCAGCCTGCACATCCTGTTGAGAGAATTTTTTACATACGCATAATCATATATAAAGGAATCTAAAATGCTTTTGGCAGGGAGTATTTTTATACTGACGCTGGTCTTGGTCATCTGGCAGCCCAGAGGTCTCAGCATTGGCTGGAGCGCAAGTATCGGAGCCTTACTGGCACTGGGGACGGGGGTCATCCACATTGATGATATTCCCGTAGTCTGGAATATCGTCTGGAACGCAACAGCGGCATTCATCGCGGTGATTATCATCAGCCTGCTGCTCGATGAGTCCGGTTTCTTTGAATGGGCCGCGCTGCATGTCTCCCGCTGGGGTAACGGGCGTGGTCGCCTGCTGTTTACCTGGATAATACTGCTTGGCGCTGCTGTTGCTGCGCTGTTTGCTAACGACGGTGCAGCACTGATACTGACGCCGATTGTGATTGCGATGCTACTCGCCCTGGGGTTCAGCCAGGCGACGACGCTGGCCTTTGTCATGGCTGCAGGATTTATCGCAGATACAGCCAGCCTGCCGCTGATTGTCTCTAACCTGGTCAATATTGTCTCGGCGGATTTCTTCGGCCTGGGCTTTACACAGTATGCCTCCGTGATGGTTCCTGTGAACCTGGCGGCCATTGCTGCCACGCTGGTCATGCTCCATCTCTTCTTCCGCCGCGACATCCCGCCCAGTTATGACGTTTCACTGCTCAAGATGCCTGCCAGTGCGATTAAAGATCCGGCGACGTTCAGGGCGGGCTGGATTGTTCTGCTGTTCCTGCTGGTCGGTTTCTTTGTTCTGGAGCCGCTGGGGATCCCAGTAAGCGCGATAGCAGCAGTTGGGGCTGCGGTGCTGTTCGTGGTAGCCAAGCGTGGCCACGCCATTAATACCGGGAAAGTGCTGCGCGGGGCGCCCTGGCAGATCGTGATATTCTCGCTGGGTATGTATATGGTCGTCTACGGCCTGCGTAATGCAGGACTCACCGAGTATCTTTCTGCTGTACTCAATATGCTGGCAGACAAAGGTTTATGGGCTGCCACGTTCGGTACCGGCTTCCTGACTGCCTTCCTGTCGTCTGTGATGAACAATATGCCGACGGTGCTGATTGGTGCATTGTCCATTGACGGGAGTGCTGCGACCGGCGTCGTCAAAGAGGCGATGATTTATGCCAATGTGATTGGCTGCGATTTAGGGCCTAAAATCACCCCGATAGGCAGTCTGGCAACTCTGCTGTGGCTTCATGTGTTGGCACAGAAAAATATGACCATCACCTGGGGATATTACTTCCGCACCGGCATTATCATGACTCTGCCCGTGCTATTCGTCACTCTGGCCGCGCTGGCGTGGCGGCTCTCTGTCACTTTGTAATGAGATATTGATATGAGCAACATTACCATCTATCACAACCCGGCCTGTGGCACCTCACGTAACACGCTGGAGATGATCCGTAACAGCGGTAACGAACCAACTATTATTTATTATCTCGATACGCCCCCGACTCGTGATGAACTGACCAAACTGATTTCAGATATGGGCATTTCAGTACGCGCATTGCTGCGGAAGAACGTTGAACCTTATGAGCAGCTTGGTCTTGATGAAGATAAGTTTTCTGATGAGCAGTTGATCGATTTTATGATTCAGCATCCGATCCTGATTAATCGGCCGATTGTAGTGACGCCGCTTGGCACGCGTCTTTGTCGTCCCTCAGAAATTGTGCTGGATATTTTACCTGAAGCTCAGAAAGGCTCTTTTACCAAAGAGGATGGCGAAAAGGTCATTGACGAAACGGGGAAACGGGTTAAGTAATCTTTCCGCTTAATATTATCGGGTGCCTGTTGACTTCATACCGGTGCCTGCTCTTTGCTGATAACCCTCGTTCACGACTGGAGAAGCGTATTTGCGGGGGATCAAAACAGGTTCATTAGCCTGCCCACTTGCCTGAAGAGACATTTGTCTCACTCCGAATGCATTTCGTTTATCAATTATTGAAATAAATATATACATAATAGTTTTTGATTAGCAGAACTTACCGATGCAGGTCAGTTGAGGCAATTTCATTTCCCTTAGGGTAAGAGTCAAAAACTATCATGAAACAAGAGCTTGTATTGACAGATGAAGACTTACTTGCACGAGGTAACGATCGTTACGTCTTTCAGCATCCACAGGATAGTAACCTGCTGATCAAAATCGTTATTTCAGATATTGCGAACTATAAAAGCAAGTTACGGGAAGTCTTCCGGGACCTCAAAGAATGCAAGCCTGGTCATCAAACAGACTCTCTTTATATGCAAAAGATCGAAGGCCTTGTTGAAACAAATAAAGGTCTAGGGCAGATCACTGTGAAGGAGTGCGATGAGCATGGCAACCTTGCTCAAACTCTTTATCAGCTTGCTCTCAAAAAAGAACTCGATGACAGCAAATTGCAGAAGCTGAATGCTTTTTTAGCATGGTTTGTCAGCACCAAAGTCATTATTAACTCCTTGCATTGTAAAAACATTGTTTATGCCTGGGATAGCGAGCGTCAGGATTATCGCTTCAAAGTCATTGACGGGTTTGGTGACAAAACGTTTTTTCAACTCAGTAAGCTTTCGCAATCAGTTCGCGATAAGAATAAAATCAAATGTCTCAAGCGGATGCTTAACGATTTGAACGGTCTGCAACAAGCTTAACCACGCAGGTTAAAAATAATCGAATCACCAGTTTTCTGTTGCCGGACTTCCGACCCCGCATACCTGATTAACAAAGGTGTTTACGCAGAAGTAAGTTACATATTAACTTCTTGAAAAATATTCTGAACTGCTCGGCGTTCGTGCTGTGTGGGGGCAAATCCCACACCGGAACCATGGGAAAGAATAGAAGAATCAAAGCAATAAGCAGTGTCGCGAAACCACCTACGGGTGGTTTTTTTGTGCCGGCTTTTGACGAACCATAGGTATTTTGCGTCAAGTAAGCCTGCCAGATACGTTAAGCCGCCCGCTACACACTCCCCATTGCCAATCAATCTATCGACGAATCGGTGCATTAAACATAAACCTTCCCCGGGCTGGGTTGTTGATAAAGCCATCCCGGGCGGGGTTATAGTTGTGGTCCTGAAAACCATTCATCATGATGGGATCGCCTATGCCATCCTGAATCGCCAAATGTCTGTGGATTCGGTTACGTGTCCTGAATGTGAAAGCGAAATCATCCGTCCCGCCAATGATGATGACGCCATTTCCTGCAAGAAGTGCCGCGCTTAACTCTTGCTCTCTTGCGGCCTGGTTTTGTAACGCGCTGGCTGCGGCAGACGATGACGCCAGCAGCAATACGAGGACGGCGCATGAAAATACCGGTGGCAGTTTCATGATTAATACCCATTAAAAGTATGGCTATTAAAGTATAGTCTTATGTCGTCATCTCATCTGAATAGAAAATGAACAGTTTAAGCCTGTTGCCTGTACGGAGTCTGAGGGGGTGGGAGAGGAGTGCCGCGCAATTAAGAACTATAATAAAAACAGTCGACAGATGATGACTCCAGTTTACAGATAGTACCGATACAGGGGGCGGTTATGCGCGTCTCATTTTCTCCGCGAGTTGCGTTCACCGCTACGACATCTGGCTGGATAATAATCACGGACTCCCTGCCAAAGTGATCAGCTATGCGCCAGATGGGCAGCGATTAGAAACTGTTCTTCTGGATGCTATGGTTATTAACACCCGTTTCCCCGTCAATTTTTTCACGCCTTGAGGGAGCCTGCACTATGGCTGACTATCAGTTTTCCACAATCTGGCGGGTTGAGGCTTCAGTTCAGGAGGTATGGGATGTTTTTTCCCATCCGGACAGGTGGCCTGAATGGTGGGGA
Source organism: Citrobacter sp. RHBSTW-00017 (assembly GCF_013797615.1). Classification (NCBI taxonomy): domain Bacteria; kingdom Pseudomonadati; phylum Pseudomonadota; class Gammaproteobacteria; order Enterobacterales; family Enterobacteriaceae; genus Citrobacter; species Citrobacter sp. RHBSTW-00017. The sequence goes on from NZ_CP056899.1 coordinate 2,137,631, forward strand.
AGTCTGGAACGCATCGTTGAGATAAGGAAAGGGGATTTACGGGGTATTGGGGCGTTGCATCGTTATACCTGGAAAGGGGCGCTTCCTTATCGCTTAACCTTTGATATCAATGTGTTGAAAATACGGCCTTGCACATTGCTTGAAGGACAAGCCAGCGGCGCGGTGGAAGGGCGAGGGGTATGGTCTTTTACTCCCAATGGTACAGCGACTATTGTCAGATATGACTGGAATGTGCGTACCACGATCCGCTGGATGAATTATCTCGCCCCGCTGGCAGCACCTGTATTTCGCTGGAATCACAATACGGTCATGCGCGAGGGGGCAAGAGGGTTAGCCCGCAAACTGGCAACGACTGTGTATATAGTCTGAACGTATCTCCGCTGCTGTACTTTTTTGGCTGTAAATGGCTTAATAGCGACCTTGCAGTTTCTCACTTCATTCACAGTTAACAGGTCTGTTATTGATGAATAATCTCCATCGACTCGCCTTTTTATGCCAGCCTCTGTCTGCTGTGATGATCGCGTACGGTTTCCCCTTTAGCCGTAGCTCAACTCTTACAACCTGGACAGACAGCAATGCAACGTCGTCAGTTTCTCAAAAATAGCGTTCTCCTTTCCGCCGCCGGATTAGTCGGCCCTGCAGTCATTAGCCAGACGGTACGTGCCGCTGAGCCATCCGTTGCGACAATAGCTCGTCGACGCTTTGTCTTATCCCAAACGTATAAACTCAATCCTCCTAAGGGATCGAGCGGCGTGGTGAAACTGTGGATCCCGCTACCGGTGGATACCGCGTTTCAACAAATGACAGCGCTTGCCTTTAGCGGAAACTATAAGCAGGCGTACGTCACCACCAATAATACCTACGGCGCGAAAACGCTGTTTGCCACCTGGGCTGACTCGCAGGGTGAATTGTTGGTTAACGTTGATATCGACATTGAAACCGCCGACTGGGAACCGCTGAAGCAGGACGCGCTGAAAAACTGGCAGGCACCTGAGCAGATTATTTATCCGCTGGATGTAAAACCGTATCTGTTGCCGACGGCACATACCTCAGTTGATGGACTGGTCCTGGAAACCGCGCGTAAAATCACCGGTAATGAGCAGGATCCGCTGAAAAAAGCGCGCCTGATTTACGAATGGGTCAGCAGCCATATGGAGCGTGACAACGACGTTATTGGCTGCGGCACGGGGGATGTGGCGGAGATATTAAAAAGCGGTAAGCTCAAAGGAAAATGCACCGACATGAGTTCCGTTTTTGTTGCTCTGGCGCGAGCCAGCGGTATTCCGGCGCGCGAACTGTTTGGCATCCGTCTGGGCAAGGCCAATAAGCTCGAACGTTACTCGAAAAGTGCTTTTGGCACAGCCGACAGTGCAGGCGTTGCCAATGTGAGCGGCGGTCAACACTGCCGTGCTGAGTTCTATCTGGCAGGTTACGGTTGGTTACCGTGCGATCCTGCTGATGTGACCAAAATGCGTCTGGCAGAGAAAAAAACGCATCAGGATGCCGATGTCCAGGCGGTTAACGCTTACCTGTTTGGTAACTGGGAAATGAACTGGGTTGGATTCAACTACGGACGTGATTTCGAGTTGTATCCGGCAACGGAGCAGGGGGCCATGAATAACTTTGGTTATCCTTACGCTGAAGTCGATGGCGACCCGATCAATTTCTATGATCCTAAAGCGTTTTCCTACAGCTATGTCGCCACAGAACAACGCTAAAGGTGCGGGGCTTACCCTGTTGACGGCTGCTGCGGCCGCCGTCACCGCTGGCTTATGCTGTGTTGGACCGCTACTTTACCTGCTGTTTGGTATTTCGGCGGCGAGCTTCGCCGTTTTCACCCGGTTTGAGTTTTTGCGAACTCCTCTGGTACTGCTGTCCCTGGGATTATTACTGCGTGTCTTCTGGCGGCTCTATTTTTCCAAACGGTTGTGGTGCTCCGGGTGGTTAACTCTGAAGCAAGCGCGCGTTCTCTACTGGTGCGCGCTGGCATTGATTTTGCCGGTGCTATTTTACCCAACGCTTGTTGCCTGGTTTTATGAGGTATTTGAATGAAGATCTTCGCGTTAGTTGCATGCTTGCTGTTGCCGCTGTGGGCTCAGGCGGCCAATCAAAAAGTGGTGCTGGATATACAAAATATGACCTGCTCGTTATGCGTTATTTCGGTCAATCAGGCGCTACGTGAAACTGACGGCGTGATTAAAGCAAAATCCTCTCTCAAAACCCGGCAGGCAGAAGCCATCGTGCCAGAAGGTTTCCCAACCGATACTCTACTTAACGCAGTAGCGAAAACGGGCTATACCGCAACGCTCAACCGTATTGAACAACAGTAAACCACCTGCGGGTGGTTTTATTGTGTTTTCCCGGTATGATGCCCGGCGGCTTAGTGTTCTCTTTTGTGCGTTAACTACCGGAATTCCCCTCTTTTCCTGTTAACCTGAACAGGCGGCTGCTGTAAGCCGCATATGCCCATTTATATCTGTTATCCCTCCAGCCATGTAGGATGATCACAGGCAAGATTTTTTGACTAAGGAAAAGCGTTATGAAAACGGGACCATTAAACGAGAGCGAACTGGAATGGCTGGATGACGTACTGACTAAGTACAATACGGATAAGGCTATTCTGGATGTGTCAGAACTGGATGGTTTACTGACGGCGGTACTGAGTTCACCGTATGAAATTGAACCGGAGCAGTGGCTGGTCGCTATTTGGGGCGGCGCGCAGTATGTTCCTCGCTGGTCCTCCGAAAAAGAAATGACGCGTTTCATGAACCTGGCGTTTCAACATATGGCGGATACGGCCGATCGCCTGGATGAATATCCTGAGCAGTTTGAGCCGCTGTTTGGTTTGCGTGAAATTGACGAGCATGAACTGACCATCGTTGAAGAGTGGTGTTTTGGTTATATGCGCGGCGTCGCACTGTCGGACTGGTCCGCGTTACCAGACTCGTTAAAACCGGCGCTCGAGGCTATTGCGCTGCACGGTACGGAAGAAAACTTTGCGGTCGTTGAGAAAATGACGCCAGAAGCGTTCGAAGAGAGCGTGGATGCCATCCGCCTGGCGGCGCTGGATCTGCATGCTTACTGGATGGCGCATCCTCAGGAAACGCCGGTTAAAGTACCGGTCAAAGTGGATGCCAAGGTAGGGCGCAATGACCCTTGTCCGTGCGGTAGCGGTAAAAAATATAAGCAGTGCTGTTTGCATTAAGAAAAAGGGGCGTTAAGCCCCTTTTGTTTTAACCCACTTCCGGTAGTAATCCTGCTGCAATTGAAAACTGTACGGCTATCACCACAATGCCGCACAAAAATACCAGCGCCAGCGCCGGAGCACCCCCTGCCACGCGGTAGTTAGCCTGTGGATTCTGTTTTCTGCTCTGCCATGCCAGCATCGAGGGAATGAGCAGCGCCAGCACCGCCAGGGCAACGCCCGCATACCCCAGGGCCATGACGAAACCACGCGGATAGAACAGCGCGAATGCCAACGGCGGCAGGAAGGTCACCACGCCGGTTTGCATTCTTCCTGCTACGGTATTGCGGCGCTGGAAGAGGTCGGCCAGGTAGTCAAATAATCCCAATGCGACGCCGAGGAAAGAGGTTGCCAGCGCAAGGTCGGCAAACAGATGCACCGCCAGTTCGACGTGCGGCGAAGCCACGACTTCACGTAATGCTTGTAATAAACCGTTTAAACCAGCGTGGTTGGCTAACAGCCCCATGAACGTTGAGGAGTTAATACTGCCAAGCGTGGCCAGTTGCCAGAAGATATAGGCGACTAGCGGAATGGCGCTACCGGTGATAAACACCCAACGCAGTTTACGGATGTTACCGTTCATATAGCTGACGATACTGGGGACGCTGCCGTGAAAACCGAACGAAGTGAAGATAACCGGGATTGCAGAAAGTGCCAGCCCCTGCTGAAGCGGCAACGTAAGCAGGTTTACTTTATGGATATGCGGCATTAACAGGGCCAGCATCACCACCAGGAAGATTATCTTGGCACTGAACAACAGACGGTTGAACAGATCGACCAAAGATGTGCCAACGCAAACCACGCCACCGGCAACAAAGGTGAACAGCAGTACGCCTGTTGTCGGGGAGAGCGTTGTCCCGGTCCAGTCGCTGATGCTGGAAGCCAGCAACTCACCAGCGCCACTGATATACGCCGCCGTCAGCGCGTACATTAAAAACATCATGCTAAAGCCCGTTACCCATTGTCCGTAACGACCAAGATAACGTTTTGCCAGCGTACCCAACCCGGTGTCTGCCGGTACGTGTTGATACACTTCAAGCAGCAACAGCGCGGTGTAGCACATTAGCGCCCAAAGACTCACTAACAATACCAGCGTGACGCTAAACCCCACGCCTGCCGCGGCCAGCGGCATTGCCAACATACCGGCACCAATCGTGGTTCCCGCCACGATAAAAATACTACCCAGGGTTCTGTTTTTCACGCTTTCCTCTGTCCCAGAGATAATCAACGGTTATATCTGCGGCGCAGGTTAAGGCAAAACGCTATTTTCGTCAAATCACCGTTACAATGAATGTAAATTAATCTTTACGATGTTTGGCTCGTTAAGATGTATCACAAATGATATTTATCTGCGGGTAAACCTGCGTTAGCGCAAAGCAAGGCCGTGCCGTTCACATTAGGCTACGGACTTTATTGAGGAGGTAGTATGGAATCTATTCACGGTCACGAAGTGCTCAACATGATGATTGAATCTGGCGAGCAGTATTCAAATGCCAGCCTTGAAGCGGCGATTACGGCACGGTTTGGCGAGCAGGCTCGTTTTCACACCTGTTCTGCGGCGGATATGTCGGCAGCTGAGCTGGTGGCGTTTTTAGCGGCGAAGGGAAAGTTTATTGCAAAAGAAGACGGCTTCTCTACGCACGAAAGCAAGATCTGCCGTCACTGATTTTAGCGGGTAATGATGGCGGGTTGCCTTCATTACCCCACAACATTAATTCTGTGTATCAAGCGTAGCCAGTTCTTTATCGATGAAATAAAGACCTTCGCCACTTTTCCCTGCCAGCGATAACTTATCAATGACAGATTTAAATAATTTCTCTTCTTCATGCTGCTCGGCAACATACCATTGCAGGAAATTAAACGTCGGATAATCCTGGTGGGTCATTGCCGCGTGTGCCAGCTCATTAATTTTCTGGGTGATCAACTGCTCATGTTCGTAAGTAACACGGAACAGTTCGTCCAGAGACGCATATTCAGCAAAGGGGGAAGGAACGGTGTTAATACACGGCAAGCTGCCGGTATCGGTCAGGTAGTCAAACAGACGCTGCATATGCGTCATCTCTTCCTGGGCGTGACGGCGCAGGAACGCGGCGGCACCTTCAAAGCTGTGATAGCTGCACCACGCGCTCATCTGTTGGTAGAGCAGAGATGAATATAATTCAAGGTTCATTTGCTCATTCAGTTGGTCGATCATTTCTGTTTTCAGCATAGTTGTGCTCCACAAACGTTATTATATATTAGCGTGGCGTCACTATAATTTGTTATTTAATTATTTGCAAAAGGTAAAATAATAAATTTATTTATTAAAAATGCGAATGGGAATAAAACGCATTAACGCTATTGAGCGGGGAATATAAATAATGAAAAGGCAGAAGACCAGCAATAATGTGCTGGTCGAAAATATTAATAATTGAAGGCAGGCGATTGGGATACCGCAACGCCGTGACACTGCCAGGCGAGCGTGATTTTGGTATTTAAACACAGAGAACCGGCATATACGCTACAGGTTGATACCGGCTGACCAAACGCCATTGCGTTGGCATAACCCAGGCGCTGACACTCTTTGGTGGCTGTGCCTTGGGTCACGTAATCATCGGTACGCGCCGTTTGTAGCATGGCCTGGTTGTAGGTCAGGCGAACGACGCCGGTGATGGCACTGGCTTCGCTGACCTGCGCCTGTTTAGTAATAGTGCATCCTGTCAGCACGAGCGGCAAAAGGGCAAGGATAAAGGTCTTCATGTGATCGCTCTGAAAGTTCGGAGATAGGCTATCATGGCATATGTGGTGGCGCATCAATGGCTTGAATAGCCCGAAGATCACCTGCGATTAATCGCAACGACGTCATTTTATTGAGGCTATTCTGAGCTGTCTCAGGAAAAATGTGAGCACCTCATTATTTTATAAAACAAAATTTCATTAAATTTGAAAGCGAGTTTGCAAAATAGTAATGTGGCCTGAATGTTATGACTTTCAGCGGGCCTCCGCAGCGCATTCAGGAGATTACAGAATGAAAATTGCATTGATGATGGAAAACAGCCAGGCAAGCAAAAATGCCATCATTCATAACGAGCTTAAAGCCGTTGCGGATGAGAAAGGTTTTCCAGTGTATAACGTCGGGATGAGCGACGAAAATGACCATCATCTGACCTACATCCATTTAGGGATTATGGCCAGCATCCTGCTCAATTCCAAAGCCGTGGATTTTGTGGTTACGGGGTGCGGTACGGGCCAGGGGGCAATGATGTCACTGAATATACATCCGGGCGTGGTGTGCGGTTACTGTCTCGATCCGGCAGACGCATTCTTGTTCTCTCAGATCAACAACGGGAATGCGCTTTCTCTGGCATTCGCCAAAGGTTTTGGCTGGGGTGCTGAGCTGAATGTGCGCTATATGTTTGAAAAAGCATTCACTGGTCGTAACGGCGAAGGGTATCCACCAGAGCGTAAAGAGCCGCAGGTGCGTAACGCGGGGATCCTGAACCAGGTGAAAGCGGCGGTGGTAAAAGAAAACTATCTGGACACTCTGCGCGCTATCGATCCTGAACTGGTAAAAACCGCCGTATCTGGTCCGCGCTTCCAGCAGTGCTTCTTTGAAAACTGCCAGGACAAAGCGATCGAAGCATTTGTACGCGAGATAGTTGGCTAAATCCTGTTGGCCCGGCGGTGTTCGCCTGCCGGGCTATTTGTTCTTGCTAGATACCGCGCTTCCAGCATCATGGGCAAGCCGCAGCGTATCAACCATACCTACCAGACAAATAATCGCAATAGCGACAAAGGCCAGCCGGAAACTGATCCCCGGAATATTGCCTAACGCCAGCCATTCACTCACCTCATCACCGATACGGATCCCGATAGCGGCCAACGAAATGCCCAAGCCTACCGCTAATTGTGTTGCCGTACTGAACAGCGTATTGGCGTAGCTCATTTGTGGTCCGGGGACGTCCGCAAAGGCAAGCGTGCTGATGCCGGTAAACTGAATTGAGCGGAACACGCCGCCCAGATACAACACCAACAAAATAACCCACACCGGGGTCTGCGGCGTAATTAATGCACAGGCCAACAGCGCCAGGACGTTTAGCGCACCGTTGATTAACAGTAGTTTCTTAAAGCCCAGCCAGCGTATCAACGGCGTGGTGGCAGGTTTTATCGTCAGATTGCCCACAAACACCGCCAGAACCAGCGAACCCGCGTGAAAAGCGTTCATGCCAAAACCGACCTGGAACATTAACGGCAGCAGAAATGGTACAGCGCTAATAGAGGCTCGAAATAGCGACCCGCCGTACAGGGTGACGCGAAAAGTAGGGACGCTCATGGCATCAAGACGAATCATCGGCCAGGTAGTGCGACGAAAATGATGCAGGGCAAACAGAAAGGTCACGGTTCCTAGCGCCAGCAGCCCGGCGGTTAGCCAGCCTTGCGGCTGCTGGGTTCCCAGTAACTCCATAGCATACACCAGGCTAACCATCGCAACTGAGGTCGCGATAAAACCCGCTATATCAAATGGACGGCGCTCGTCGTCATGAATATCCGGGATAAAACGTAGCGCCAGCGCGATCGCCAAAATTCCTAGCGGTACGTTAATAAAGAAGATCCAACGCCAGTTAGCATAGCTGGTAATGAATCCTCCAAGCGGTGGCCCGATGATAGGCGCGACTAACGCGGGCCAGGTCAGGGTCGCTATGGCGGTGATCAACTGATGTTTAGGCGTGGTGCGCAGTACCGCGAGACGGCCAACAGGAACCATTAGCGCGCCACCCACACCCTGTAAAATTCGCATTGCTACAAAGCTCTCAAGGCTTTCGGACAAACCGCATAAAACCGAAGCGAGAGTAAAAATCGCCAGCGCCAGGGTAAACACTTTTCGGGCACCGAAGCGATCCGCAATCCAGCCGCTGGCGGGGATAAGCACCGCGAGGGTGATCAAGTAGGCGCTGATACCAATGTTCAGGTCTACCGCCTGTACGCCAAAGCTTTTGGCCATGTCGGGTAGGGCTGTGGCAATCACCGTGCCGTCAATAAATTCCATAAAGAAAGCCCCGGCAACAAGTAATGCTGCCGGGGAAAGACCGCGTTGGTTCTCAACCGCTAACTGTTCACTCATGTTGTGCTTGCCATCTCAAAAGAAACTGACTGGACCTTTTTTATTTTCAGCGCATTTGTAATGTGTGCGCGGCTATCGTTTCGATCGCTGAATAGGTACTATGACGACCTTTCTATAAGGAGCTCACTATGTCCCAAACATTGAATGCCGATCAGGAACTGCTCTCGGACGTTGTTGCCTGTCAGCTGGTTATCAAGCAAATTCTGGATGTTCTTGATGTTATTGCCCCGGTAGAAGTTCGGGAAAAAATGTCCAGCCAACTGAAAAACATCGATTTTTCCAGCCATCCTGCAGGGGCCGATCCGGTCACTATGCGCGCAATACAAAAAGCGGTTGCCTTGATCGAGTTGAAATTCACGCCGCAGAATGAATCCCACTAAAATAAACCGTTGTTTCAGATTTTAGAAAGGTTTTTTGCGCCTCGCAGAATGGGAGGCGCGTGCCAGGGAAAATCAGAGGTTGACCGGATAAGGTGCGCTGCATCGCTATCCGGCATTAACGCGATGAAAACTGAAGATTAGTGATGCTGGTAGTTAACGACGTTGAGCAAGTGCTTATCGGTTTGCGCCATGCACAACCCCGCGCGTTTGGCGCTGCGGACTTCATCAAGAATCGTCTGTAACAGCACGCCATCCTGCTGCTGCTCTTTTTCCAGGTCGTGAAGAAAATCAATGGTTGGCGCATCGTTTAATGCTTCAGCTTCATTGGTTAAACGCGAGAGTTTACTCGAACGCTGTTGATATTCATCCAACGTTTTCTGAAACAATTCTTCAAGGGAACTCAGTTCATCACCCGGCACATCCATGGCCTTGACGATGGGATTAGCCCCGGCACTTTTCATAAAATTGAACATACGCATCATTTGAGTCACGTTACCTTGCGCCTGCGTGCGTAGAAACGTGGCTGTACCTGTCAGGCTATGCTCGTAGCACCATTCGCTGAGATGCAGGTAAAGATTCGAGGCGTAGAACTCGAGATTCATTTGTGTATTGAGTTTATGAACAATTCCAACTGCAGCCATATCAATATCCTTATTTCCAGAAAGGGGGATGTACGTTACTCACGCCAGTACAGCGGGCTGCCGCTGCACTTCACCTCTACGTACAATTAAAACTGTTAGCAGAATAAATCCGTTCCGCCGGTCCTTTAGTGATCACGAATTATATTCGCTCCGATCGAGATTCAGCATAACGTTTGCCCTGGTATAAGAAAATCCTTAAATCTGCGTATTTATGTTTTTTTACATATTGTCATAACAGTATTCATGCTTCTGTTGTTTTGGCATATAGATGACATGAATGTAAGAGGTTGAAATTTATGTCATTAAATGATTTTCATGATAATGAAATGGTGTTTCATATCACAAAATTAAATTCCACAATAAGGTATTGTCTGGCATCTGATGATTATCTGCCCAAGTTGAAAGGCAATTTCACGATCGGGATGGATTAGTACAAATTATCTGATGGCTAATTTTTTGCGCCAGATCAGTTTTAATCAAATTGAGAAATTTAACAGTCTGCACTGGTCGTCATTAATTGTTTCGTTTATGTGGATCAAGCAAGGAGTTACATATGAAGAAGGTTGCGGTGCTGCTGGCACCCGGTTTTGAAGAGGCGGAGGCGATTGTTACCCTGGATATTCTGCGTCGCCTGAATATCGAAGTCGAAACCCTGGCCTGCGCAGAGTCACGTGCGGTGGTGAGTTATCATGACGTACCGATGGTGATGGATAGCACGCTGGCCGCGCGCCAGACATATCTCTACGATGCCGTCGTATTGCCAGGCGGGCCGCAGGGCAGCGTTAATCTTGCCGCCAGTGAGGCGGTCATCCAGTTTGTATCTCGTCATGATCAGGCAGGAAAGCTCATTTGCCCGGTATGTTCTGCGGCCGCGCGCGTGTTGGGCGGCAATGGTCTGCTGAAGGGACGTCGCTATGTTTGCTCAGGAGATCTGTGGCAAAACGTCACGGACGGGGAATATATCGATGCGCCGGTTGTTGAAGATGGCAATCTGATTAGCGGCAAAGGATTAGGGCATATTTTCGATTTTGCGTTGACGCTTGCGGCGCGCCTGCTGGGAGATGACATTCCGGTTCGCGATCACGCTGACCACATTTATTACCGATGGTAATCATGTTCCCGAATGCTTCGGTATTCGGGAACAAGGATTCGTTGGCTGATGTTATGGATTAATCTGCTATCCCTCTTTTTTCCCGTCGACAAAACCGCGTTTTTTTATGTCATTTCCCGCTGAATTTATGTACGCAATTACTGTAATTCTGTGGTGTGATGCCGCTCTCTTATGGAGAATCAATTTCCCGCTAAAACTACTCTCAGCACTGGCATTGATCTTATCACTAAAAGGTAATGCCTTGTTTTACGTCCGAATTACAAAAAATCGTCTGATTTTACCCTACATAAAAGAACGTTAAAGCTGGAGTTAACCATGCACAAATTCACTAAAGCGCTGGCTGCCATCGGTCTGGCTGCCATTATGTCACAATCCGCTATCGCTGAATCCATGAAGCTCGGTTTCCTGGTCAAACAACCGGAAGAACCGTGGTTCCAGACTGAATGGAAATTTGCCGATAAAGCCGGTAAAGACCTTGGCTTTGAGGTGATTAAAATTGCCGTCCCGGATGGTGAGAAGACCCTTAACGCCATCGACAGCCTGGCTGCAAGTGGCGCAAAAGGGTTTGTGATTTGTACGCCGGACCCCAAACTCGGGCCTGCCATTATGGCCAAGGCGCGTGGCTACGATATGAAAGTCATTGCCGTCGACGACCAGTTTGCTAACGCCAAAGGTAAGCCGATGGATACCGTGCCGCTGGTGATGATGGCTGCAACCAAAATTGGTGAGCGCCAGGGCCAGGAACTGTATAAGGAGATGCAAAAGCGCGGTTGGGATGTGAAATCCACAGCGGTAATGGCCATTACCGCGAATGAACTCGATACCGCGCGTCGCCGTACATCGGGTTCAATGGAAGCGCTTAAAGCCGCAGGCTTCCCGGAAAAACAGATCTACCAGGTCCCCACAAAATCGAATGACATCCCCGGGGCATTCGATGCCGCTAACTCCATGCTGGTTCAGCACCCTGAAGTCAAACACTGGCTGATTGTTGGCATGAACGACAACACCGTGCTGGGCGGCGTACGTGCGACCGAAGGGCAGGGCTTCAAAGCGCCGAATGTGATTGGTATCGGCATCAACGGCGTTGATGCCGTGAGCGAACTCTCCAAAGGCGAAGCGACCGGGTTCTACGGTTCACTCCTGCCAAGCCCGGACGTTCACGGCTACAAATCAAGTGAGATGCTCTACAACTGGGTAACGAAAGGTGCAGAGCCACCGGCGTTTACTGAAGTGACGGATGTGGTGCTGATTACCCGCGATAACTTTAAAGAAGAACTGGCGAAGAAAGGCTTAGGTGGTAAGTAACACAAATGCCGGATGCGACGCCAACGCGTCTTATCCGGCCTACGAATTGCGTACTCAGTAGGCCGGATAAGGCAAAGCCGCTATCCGGCATAAAGATCTGACTCACGGAGACGTTATGCAACAGTCTACCCCGTATCTCTCATTTCGCGGCATTGGCAAAACGTTCCCCGGCGTTAAAGCGCTCACGGATATCAGTTTCGACTGCTATGCCGGTCAGGTGCATGCGCTGATGGGCGAAAATGGCGCCGGGAAATCAACACTATTAAAAATTCTCAGCGGCAACTATGCGCCAACGACGGGATCTTTGGCGATCCGTGGACAAGAGGTTTCGTTTGCGGACACCAATGCCGCGCTGAACGCCGGTGTTGCCATTATTTACCAGGAGCTGCATCTCGTCCCGGAAATGACCGTTGCCGAGAATATTTATTTAGGGCAGATGCCGCACAAAGGCGGGATTGTGAACCGCTCGCTGCTGAACTATGAAGCGGGGCTTCAGCTCAAGCATCTGGGCATGGATATCGATCCCGATACGCCGTTGAAATACCTCTCCATTGGTCAATGGCAGATGGTGGAGATTGCGAAAGCGCTGGCGCGCAACGCCAAAATTATCGCGTTTGATGAACCGACCAGCTCCCTTTCAGCGCGCGAGATTGAGAATCTGTTTCGCGTCATCCGTGAGCTACGCAACGAAGGGCGCATCATCCTTTACGTTTCGCACCGTATGGAGGAGATCTTTGCCCTTAGCGATGCCATCACCGTGTTTAAAGATGGTCATTACGTCAAAACGTTCACGGATATGCAGCAGGTCGATCACGACGCGCTGGTGCAGGCGATGGTCGGACGCGACCTCGGTGATATTTATGGCTGGAAATCCAGACCTTATGGTGCAGAGCGCCTGCGTTTGCATGACGTCAAAGCCCCAGGCGTGCGTACCCCGATCAGTTTATCAGTGCGCAGTGGTGAAATTGTTGGATTGTTTGGACTGGTGGGCGCCGGACGTAGCGAATTAATGAAAGGTCTGTTTGGCGGCACGCGTATCACGGCAGGCCAGGTGTTTATCGATGAACAGCCTATTGATATCCGTAAACCGAGCCACGCCATTGAAGCGGGGATGATGCTGTGCCCGGAAGATCGCAAGGCTGAAGGGATCATTCCGGTCCATTCGGTACGTAACAACATCAACATCAGTGCCCGTCGTAAACATGTTCTGGGCGGATGCGTGATCAACAACGGCTGGGAAGAGACTGATGTAGCCCCCTGAAACACCGGACAGTAGCTGTATCTCCAGATAAGAGATAGGCTTGAATATATGTCTAACACTAACGCCAATTTTGAGATGACCGGGATCCTGTTAGGGCAAGAAGTCCGTAAACGTAAAACTCCTCAGGAGAAGATCGCCATTATCCAGCAGACGATGGAGCCGGGTATGAATGTCTCCCATGTCGCCCGCCTGCATGGTATCCAGCCCAGCCTGCTGTTTAAGTGGAAGAAGCAATATCAGGAAGGCAGCCTCACCGCCGTTGCGGCTGGAGAGGAAGTCGTTCCTGCTTCTGAGCTTACTGCTGCTCTGAAGCAGGTCCGGGAGCTTCAGCGCCTTCTGGGCAAGAAGACGATGGAAGTTGAGATCCTGAAAGAAGCCGTGGAGTACGGTCAGTCGCGAAAATGGATAGCGCACGCGCCCTTGTTGCCAAAGGACGGGGAATAGCCATGGTCTGCCGGACCATGGGCGTGTCGCGTGCGCAACTGTCACTGCGGATTAACCGTTCTGCCGACTGGCAGGACAGGCGCTGTAACCGGCGTAATGAAGAAGCAGACGCAGAAATACTGTCGGCTATCCTCAACATTATCAGCGATATGCCGAGTTATGGTTATCGACGCGTGTGGGGCATCCTGCGCAAGCAACGTCGCACAGAGGGACAGCTACCTGTGAATGCCAAACGGCTTTACAGGATAATGCGTGAGCATAACCTGTTGTTGTTGCATCACAAACCAGAGCGACCGAAGCGTGAACATAAGGGCAAGATAGCGGTGGCAGAAAGCGATATGCGCTGGTGTTCAGATGGCTTCGAGTTCGGCTGCGACAACGGCGAAAAACTGCGGGTAACGTTCGCGCTGGACTGCTGCGACCGTGAGGCCATAGACTGGGCAGCAAGCACGGGAGGCTATGACAGTTCGACCGTGCAGGATGTGATGCTGAGGTCGGTGGAAAAGCGCTTCGGCGACAGGTTGCCCGACACAGCGGTGCAGTGGCTGACGGATAACGGTTCAGCGTATACCGCGTATGAAACGCGGAGGTTCGCGAGAGAGCTGAATCTGGAGCCCTGCACAACAGCGGTGAGCAGCCCGCAGAGTAATGGCATGGCCGAACGGTTCGTGAAAACGATGAAAGAAGACTATATCGCGTTCATGCCAAAACCGGATGTGAGAACAGCACTGCGAAACCTTGCAGTAGCGTTCACGCATTACAATGAAAACCACCCGCACAGCGCGCTGGGATATCACTCCCCGAGGGAATACCGGCGGCAGCGGACATCGTTAACTTAAGATACAAAAGCTGTTCGGAGATGGAGGGTCAAGATCACGGCTGGGAAGAGACCAATGCTGATCATCATATTCGCTCACTCAATATTAAAACGCCGGGCGCGGAGCAACTGATTATGAACCTCTCCGGCGGTAATCAACAGAAGGCTATTCTCGGCCGTTGGTTATCGGAAGAGATGAAAGTGATTTTGCTGGACGAACCTACACGCGGTATTGATGTGGGCGCCAAGCATGAAATTTATAACGTGATTTATGCCCTCGCGGCGCGCGGCGTGGCCGTGCTGTTTGCTTCCAGCGATCTGCCTGAAGTGCTCGGTGTCGCCGACCGTATCGTGGTGATGAGAGAAGGCGAAATTGCCGGTGAGTTACTTCATGAACAGGCGGATGAGCGCCAGGCGTTAAGCCTTGCTATGCCAAAAGTTAGCCAGGCTGTAGCCTGAATAAGGAGAGAATGATGTCTTCCGTTTCAACATCGGGTTCAGGTGCTGCAAAGTCGGCGCTAAATCTTGGTCGCATTTGGGATCAATACGGGATGCTGGTCGTGTTCGCCGCGCTGTTCCTGGTTTGTTCCCTCTTTGTGCCTAACTTTGCCACTTTCATCAACATGAAGGGGCTGGGGCTGGCGGTATCGATGTCGGGTATGGTCGCGTGTGGGATGCTGTTTTGCCTGGCATCCGGTGACTTCGACCTGTCCGTTGCCTCCGTGATTGCCTGCGCCGGGGTCACTACAGCCGTGGTCATTAATATGACCGAAAGCCTGTGGATTGGCGTGGCTGCCGGGCTACTGCTCGGTATTCTATGTGGTCTGGTGAATGGGTTCGTGATTGCGCGGCTGAAAATTAACGCCCTGATCACGACCCTTGCGACGATGCAGATTGTGCGTGGTCTGGCCTACATTATTTCCGACGGTAAGGCGGTGGGGATTGAAGACGAGCGCTTCTTCACTCTCGGTTACGCCAACTGGTTTGGTCTGCCGGCACCTATCTGGATCACGGTCGTCTGTTTCATCGTTTTTGGCTTGCTGCTCAATAAAACCACGTTTGGGCGTAACACGCTGGCCATTGGGGGGAATGAAGAGGCGGCACGTCTGGCTGGGGTTCCGGTCGTTCGTACCAAAATTATTATCTTTATTCTGTCCGGGCTGGTATCCGCCATCGCCGGGATTATCCTCGCATCTCGTATGACCAGCGGCCAGCCAATGACCTCAATCGGCTATGAGCTGATCGTGATTTCCGCGTGCGTGTTAGGGGGCGTTTCGCTTAAAGGCGGCATCGGAAAAATCTCATATGTGGTAGCCGGGGTGTTGATTCTGGGAACGGTTGAGAATGCAATGAACCTGCTGAACATCTCTCCGTTCGCACAGTATGTCGTACGTGGTCTGATCCTGCTGGCGGCGGTGATCTTCGACCGTTACAAGCAAAAAGCGAAGCGTACTGTTTGATGATTTTAACCCCAACTTTTTAGTCTAGCTTTAGCTCATCGCCAGCCGCTACCCGGCTGGCGATTGTTTTTCCAAATGGCGAGCATGGTCACACTGTCTATACTTATATCCGTCATACATCATATATACGGCGCGATCCGCGCGGCGTACAGACCATGATGAGGAGGATAACCGGGTGACAGCATCACTGATCTTACCCCCTGAACAATCTGCAAGCTGTGCTTATTTTTTTGATCTCGATGGGACACTGGCTGAGATCAAACCTTATCCAGACCAGGTCGTTGTCCCTCAGACAATCCTGCAGTTATTACATCAGTTGGCGACGCATAATGCGGGTGCGCTGGCATTGATTTCAGGGCGCTCGATGGCTGAGCTTGACGCGCTTACCACTCCCTTTCGTTTTCCGCTCGCCGGAGTGCATGGGGCAGAGCGCCGTGACATCAATGGTCAAACTCATATAGTGCGCCTGGCTGCGGCAATAGAGCGCGAAGCAGGAGAGCTATTAAGTACCGCCTTGGCGACGATGCCGGGTACAACGCTTGAAGCAAAAGGGATGGCGTTCGCACTGCATTATCGCCAGGCCCCGGAACATGAAGCGGCGCTAATTAATCTGGCTGAGCGCATCACGCACAGATGGCCGCAGTTGGCTTTACAGCACGGAAAATGCGTTGTGGAGATAAAACCAAAGGGTACGAACAAAGGCGACGCAATTGCCGCATTTATGCAGGAAGCACCTTTTGCCGGACGGATCCCCGTTTTTTTTGGTGACGATCTGACGGACGAAACAGGATTTGGCGTGGTTAATCGCGCAGGGGGCATTTCCGTGAAGGTGGGGAATGGAGCGACGCAGGCGACATGGCGTCTGGATGGCGTGAGTGATGTCTGGCACTGGCTGGAACAAATTAACTCTTCGCAGCAAGAATCGAAAGCAACGAATAACAGAAGAGGTGGCTATGAGTCGTTTAGTCGTAGTATCTAATCGTATCGCCTCACCCGATGACAAAGGGAGCGCAGGTGGGCTTGCCGTCGGCGTGCTGGGCGCGTTGAAGGCTGCTGGTGGCCTGTGGTTTGGCTGGAGTGGCGACACGGGTAATGAGGACAAACCATTAAAAAAAGTCACGCGTGGCAATATTACCTGGGCTTCGTTTAATTTGAGTGAACAGGATTACGAAGAGTATTACTGCCAGTTTTCTAATGCGGTTTTATGGCCTGCATTTCATTATCGCCTCGATTTGGTGCAGTTTCAGCGTCATGCATGGGAGGGCTATCAGCGGGTGAATGCCTTGCTGGTAGATAAACTGCTGCCGCTGCTCAGCGATGACGACATAATCTGGGTTCATGATTACCATCTGTTGCCGTTTGCCAGCGAGCTGCGTAAACGCGGCGTGAATAACCGTATCGGTTTTTTCCTGCATATCCCTTTTCCGACGCCGGAAATCTTTAATGCCTTACCCCCACATCAGACGCTACTTGAGCAGATGTGTGATTTTGATTTACTCGGTTTCCAGACCGAGAACGATCGTCAGGCTTTTCTGGATTGTCTGGCAGCCCAGACTCAGGTAACCACTCAGAGCGAGCAGCACCACCGCGCATGGGGAAAAGCGTTTCGTACCCAGGTCTATCCCATCGGTATTGAGCCGGATGAGATCGCCCGTCAGGCTTCCGGCCCTTTGCCGCCGAAGCTGGCGCAACTGAAAGCAGAACTTAAAAATGTGCAGAATATCTTCTCCGTTGAGCGTCTGGATTATTCTAAAGGTTTGCCGGAGCGCTTTCAGGCCTATGAGGCTCTGCTGGAACACTATCCGCAGCACCATGGTAAAATTCGCTACACCCAGATAGCGCCAACTTCGCGTGAAGAGGTGCAGGCCTACCAGGATATTCGGCACCAACTGGAGACTGAAGCGGGGAGGATTAACGGTAAATATGGGCAGTTGGGCTGGACGCCGCTCTATTATCTGAACCAGTACTTTGATCGTAAATTGCTGATGAAAATCTTCCGCTACTCTGATGTAGGGCTGGTGACGCCGCTGCGAGATGGTATGAACCTGGTTGCGAAAGAATTCGTGGCCGCGCAGGATCCTGCCAACCCCGGCGTGCTGGTGTTATCGCAATTTGCCGGGGCCGCGAATGAGCTAACTGCCGCGCTTATTGTTAATCCTTATGACCGCGACGAAGTGGCTGGCGCATTAAACCAGGCTCTGACGATGCCGCTTGCTGAGCGTATCTCCCGCCACGCTGAGATGCTCGAAACTATCATTAAAAACGATATCGACAACTGGCAGGCGAGGTTCATTTGCGATCTGGAAAAAGTTATCCAACGTCAGAGTAAACAGCCATTGCCAGACAACGTTTCTCCCTGCACTAAACTGGCGTAACGCTCAGAAAACGCAGGTCAATCTCCAGCCAGTGGAACCAGCAGAACATCCACGTGGCTGGCACCGATCACGCTTTTTGATGAGCAGGATGCGCGCGAAAAGAAGCTGTGGTTATGGTTGCCATAAATGACCAGATCGACCGCGTGTTTACGGCATACATCCAGAATATGTTCATTCAGTGCCCCATAGGTAATAAAGGTATGCTCAATGGGGTACTGTGCTTCTTTGCTGAGCTTGTCGATAAAATCCTGAGTCTCCTCTTGCATCACTTCACGCAGGTCCTCCAGCATAGGTGCTGCAAACTGATTATACAGTTCAGGGTCTGAGACCAGGGTTATCAGGCTAATACGAGCGTTGACAGGGCGAGCGATTGAAACCGCCTTGGCTAACAACTGCTGGCTTTCAGGGGTGGCGGCAACGGCCACAAGAATGTGTGTATAGCTCATAACTCGCTCCTTTTTTCAAGAATTATGAGAGGGTTTCTCAGCATTGCTCGGCTTACTCCATACTGCAACGTTTCCTTCCCGGATAGTGTGAATGTCATCATGCTTATTCATTAATTATTCTTATAAATAGAATAATTGCGTCATATAACTTGGAAATACGTTCAGCTTACTTAAGTAAAACTCACCGCTAATGAAAACAATGTGTTAATTAAAAATTAACATAAGTTAACATTTAACGGGTTATCACTACCCGGTATTAATTAATCACCCTTAATATTTAACTCATTGTTTATAAAGGATTTAATTAAAATAGTGTTTTACATTAAATATGTGATCAAGCTCGCTATTTCACAAGGTGATATTAACGTTTGTGAACAAAATACTATTCGCTTTTATTGCAAGAATATTCGTATGTCAGGAATTGAAATGGCGAACTTGAGATTAAAAAATAAGCAAAGTAAAAGCTGTGCTGATGGATTTATGTTAAGTGTTTAGCTGGTTTATGTGATCTATGTCACATATTCTTCAAATTCGCAGCATAGCTACGTTGTATGTGTAACGGGCGGCGGGTAGAGTTGCGTCGAATTAGGAAAAATCTTAGACATTTGTAAGAATTGATGTGAGCTTGTAAGGGGCGCGGCTTTCTGAAAAGGGAATGTTTAGACAACGCGTAAGTGCCGTCACGCTGCTATGTATTTGACCTTTTGCTTTTTTTTACCGGGCCTTCCCGGCGACATCACGGGGTGCGGTTTCACCGCATGAAAACAATGTTGGTTATTATGGATGCAAATAATGCATACATCCGAGTTGCTGAAACACATCTATGACATCAATTTGTCATATTTATTGCTTGCACAGCGTTTGATCGTTCAGGACAAAGCATCTGCGATGTTTCGCCTTGGTATCAGCGAAGAAATGGCGGACACGTTGGCAACATTAACACTTCCACAAATGGTCAAACTGGCTGAAACAAACCAACTGGTCTGTCATTTCCGTTTCGACGATCACCAGACCGTTACTCGCCTGACGCAAGACTCCCGCGTTGACGATCTTCAGCAAATTCATACCGGTATCATGCTTTCAACGCGACTGTTAAGCGACATCGATGAAGCAGCGCGCAAGAAAAGGGCTTGATGATGAGCGAAAAAAGCATTGTTCAGGAAGCGCGTGATATCCAGCTAGCGATGGAATTAATCACATTGGGCGCCCGTTTGCAAATGCTGGAAAGCGAAACGCAATTAAGCCGTGGCCGACTTATCAAGCTGTATAAAGAATTACGCGGCAGCCCTCCGCCAAAAGGGATGCTGCCTTTCTCCACCGACTGGTTTATGACGTGGGAACAAAACATTCATGCTTCGATGTTTTGCAACGCATGGCAATTCCTGCTCAAAACTGGTTTGTGCAGCGGCGTGGATGCCGTGATCAAAGCGTATCGTTTATACCTTGAGCAGTGCCCGCAGCCAGAAGAAGGGCCACTGCTGGCGTTAACTCGCGCATGGACGTTGGTGCGTTTTGTCGACAGCGGATTGCTGGAGTTGTCCCGATGCAATTGCTGCGGTGGGAATTTTATTACCCACGCTCACCAACCTGCAGGCAGCTTTGCCTGCAGTTTATGCCAACCGCCATCACGCGCCGTAAAAAGACGTAAACTTTCCCAGAATGCTGCCGATATTATTCCACAACTGCTGGATGAACAGATCGAACAGGCTGTTTAACTGATACGGTGTGGACAAACACTCCAGCAGCGGTAAGCAATTACCGCTGCTTTTTTTTGTCCTGACCTTGAGTTAACTGCCCGACTGCGCATCCTGTCATAGTCAATTGCGAAAGGATGATGTCGTGCTTATCTTATTAGGTTACCTGGTTGTTATTGGTACAGTTTTCGGCGGTTACATGATGACCGGCGGACACCTTGGGGCACTCTATCAACCGGCTGAGCTGGTGATTATCGGTGGCGCGGGTATTGGGGCATTCATCGTCGGCAATAACGGGAAAGCCATTAAGGGGACGATGAAAGCCATCCCGATGCTTTTTCGTCGTTCAAAATACACCAAAGCGATGTATATGGATCTGCTGGCGCTGTTGTATCGCCTGATGGCCAAGTCACGTCAGCAGGGCATGTTCTCGCTTGAACGCGATATCGAAAACCCCAAAGAGAGTGAAATTTTCGCCAGCTATCCGCGCATTCTTGCTGATGCCGTGATGCTTGATTTCATTGTCGATTATCTGCGTCTGATCATCAGCGGCAACATGAACACGTTTGAAATTGAAGCGCTGATGGATGAAGAGATTGAGACGCACGAAAGTGAGGCCGAAGTCCCGGCCAACAGTCTGGCGATGGTGGGGGATTCATTACCGGCGTTCGGGATCGTGGCGGCGGTCATGGGGGTTGTCCATGCGCTGGCTTCTGCCGATCGTCCGGCGGCTGAACTGGGTTCGCTGATTGCACATGCCATGGTAGGGACATTCCTCGGTATTTTACTGGCCTATGGATTTATTTCTCCGCTTGCCAGCGTTCTGCGCCAGAAAAGCGCTGAAACCACCAAAATGATGCAGTGTGTGAAGATAACTCTGCTCTCCAATCTGAATGGTTACGCGCCGCCAATTGCCGTCGAATTTGGTCGTAAGACTCTGTATTCCAGCGAACGTCCATCGTTTATCGAACTGGAAGAGCATGTTCGTGCGGTGAGAAATCCAACTGCGCAGCAGACGACCGAGGACGCATGAAAAATCAGGCCCATCCCATTATCGTTGTAAAGCGACGCAAGCATAAAGGTCACGGTGGTGGGGCGCATGGTTCGTGGAAAATCGCCTACGCCGATTTTATGACCGCGATGATGGCCTTCTTTCTGGTGATGTGGCTCATTTCCATCTCTAGCCCTAAAGAATTGATCCAGATTGCCGAATATTTCCGTACGCCGCTGGCTACTGCGGTAACCGGGGGAAATCGTATTTCGAATAGCCAAAGTCCCATTCCAGGCGGCGGGGATGATTACACCCAGCAGCAGGGAGAGGTGAACAAGCAGCCGAATATCGATGATCTGAGAAAACGCATGGAACAAAGCCGCTTGAGCAAACTTCGCGGCGATCTCGATCAGTTGATTGAATCTGACCCCAAACTGCGTGCGCTGCGCCCGCATTTGAAAATTGATTTAGTTCAGGAAGGGCTGCGGATACAGATTATCGACAGTCAGAATCGCCCGATGTTTAAAACCGGTAGCGCTGAGGTGGAACCGTATATGCGCGATATCCTGCGAGCCATAGCGCCAGTGCTTAACGGCATTCCTAATCGAATCAGCCTTTCCGGCCATACGGATGATTACCCTTACGCCAATGGTGAAAAAGGGTATAGCAACTGGGAGTTGTCCGCCGATCGCGCTAACGCGTCGCGTCGCGAACTGGTTAGCGGCGGTCTGGATGATGGAAAAGTATTACGTGTGGTAGGTATGGCCGCCACGATGCGTCTGAGCGATCGCGGTCCTGAAGACGCTATCAACCGCCGTATTAGCCTGCTGGTTCTCAATAAGCAGGCGGAAGAGGCCATTTTGCATGAAAACGCTGAAAGCCAGAATGAGCCGGTAAGTGTCTTACAACAGCCAGCGGAACTCCCGCCGGCAAGCGTTCCCACATCGCCACCAGCCAATCCGAGGTGATAGCGTGAGCATGGATATAAGCGATTTTTATCAAACATTTTTTGATGAAGCTGACGAACTGTTGGCTGACATGGAGCAACACCTGCTTGATTTGGTTCCTGAAGCCCCGGATTCCGAACAGCTGAATGCAATTTTTCGTGCTGCGCACTCGATAAAAGGCGGGGCGGGCACCTTCGGCTTTACCATTTTGCAGGAAACGACCCATCTGATGGAAAACCTGCTGGATGAAGCGCGGCGTGGCGAGATGCAGCTCAATGCCGACATTATCAACCTGTTTTTGGAAACGAAAGATATTATGCAGGAACAGCTCGACGCCTATAAAAACTCAGAGGAGCCGGATGCCGCCAGCTTTGAGTACATTTGTAATGCGTTACGACAGTTAGCGCTCGAAGCGAAAGGTGAAACCGCACCGGCAGTCGTCAACACCGCAAAACTGAGCGTTGTTGACAGCGCTGCAATGCAGGAAGAGGCGGTTGCACAGCCTGAGTCTGCAAGTGAAGAGAGCAAGAAACGCATTATTCTCACGCGCCTGAAAGCCAATGAAGTGGATTTACTGGAAGAGGAGCTGGGGAATCTGGCGACCTTAACCGATGTGGTGAAAGGGAGCGACACGTTGTCAGCAACGCTTGATGGCAACCTCGCAGAAGATGACATCATCGCGGTGCTGTGCTTTGTGATTGAAGCTGATCAGATTGAATTCGAAACCGTCAGCGCAGCGCCGGTAGCCGTTGAAACTGAAGCTGAAGCAGAAGCTGAAACGGTAGCCGTTGTCGCGAAGCCGCAGCCGGTTGCCGTTGCGCCAGCGGCAAAAGCCGCCGCCAGTGAAGCGCCAAACGGACGCGCGGAACGCGACAAACCCGCCCGCGCCAGCGAGTCGACCAGTATCCGCGTAGCGGTTGAGAAGGTCGATCAGCTCATTAACCTGGTCGGTGAGTTGGTCATCACCCAGTCTATGTTGGCACAACGTTCTAACGAACTGGATCCCGTCAATCATGGCGATCTCATCACCAGTATGGGTCAGTTACAACGTAACGCCCGCGACTTGCAAGAGTCGGTGATGTCGATTCGTATGATGCCCATGGAGTATGTGTTCAGCCGTTTTCCGCGTCTGGTGCGTGACCTGGCCGGTAAGCTGGGTAAACAGGTCGAACTGACACAGGTGGAAGCTCAACCGAACTCGACAAGAGCCTGATTGAACGCATCATCGATCCGTTGACGCACCTGGTGCGTAACAGCCTCGATCACGGTATTGAACTGCCGGAAAAACGCCTTGAAGCCGGGAAAAGCCCAATCGGTAATCTGACGCTTTCCGCGGAGCACCAGGGCGGGAATATCTGTATTGAAGTCACCGATGATGGCGCCGGTCTGAACCGTGAACGAATCCTCGCCAAAGCTATCTCCCAGGGGATGCCGATCCACGAAAACATGAGCGATGACGAAGTCGGTATGCTGATCTTCGCCCCGGGCTTCTCGACCGCTGAACAGGTGACGGATGTCTCTGGCCGCGGCGTGGGTATGGATGTGGTGAAGCGAAATATCCAGGAGATGGGGGGCCATGTTGAGATCCAGTCCAAACAGGGACAGGGGACGACTATCCGAATTCTGCTGCCGCTGACGCTGGCGATCCTCGACGGCATGTCCGTGCGCGTGGCCGACGAAGTCTTTATTCTGCCGCTGAATGCCGTTATGGAATCACTGCAACCGCGCGAAGAAGATCTCCATCCGCTGGCCGGAGGAGAGCGCGTGCTGGAAGTGCGTGGCGAATATTTACCGCTGGTTGAGCTGTGGAAAGTCTTTGAAGTTGAAGGCGCAAAAACCGAAGCGACTCAAGGTATTGTGGTGATTTTGCAAAGTGCAGGGCGTCGTTACGCGCTGCTGGTCGATCAGTTAATTGGTCAACACCAGGTGGTCGTCAAAAACCTGGAAAGCAACTACCGCAAAGTGCCAGGTATTTCTGCAGCAACGATCCTCGGCGACGGCAGCGTCGCGCTGATTGTCGATGTCTCTGCATTGCAGGGATTAAACCGCGAACAACGTGTGGCGATCACAGCCGCCTGATTGAGTGAGAAGGGAATAATATGACCGGTATGAGTAATGTAACTAAACTGGCCGGCGAACCGTCAGGTCAGGAATTCCTCGTGTTTACGCTGGGGGATGAAGAGTACGGTATCGATATCCTGAAAGTGCAGGAAATCCGTGGGTACGATCAGGTGACGCGTATTGCTAACACGCCTGCGTTTATCAAAGGTGTCACCAATCTGCGCGGTGTGATTGTGCCGATTGTTGACCTGCGCGTGAAGTTTAGCCAGAGCGATGTGGATTACAACGAAAACACCGTGGTGATTGTGCTGAATCTGGGCCAGCGGGTGGTCGGGATTGTGGTCGATGGCGTCTCGGATGTGCTGTCGCTGACAACGGATCAAATCCGTCCGGCACCGGAATTTGCCGTAACGCTGTCGACGGAATACCTGACGGGACTGGGGGCGCTGGGTGACCGGATGCTGATTCTGGTTAACATTGAGAAGCTGCTCAATAGCGAAGAAATGGCGCTGCTGGATATTGCCGCCAGCCACGTCGCGTAACCGCTATACCGTATCCGGCCTACAATGATTGCGGTTGTAGGCCGGATACGCGTAGCGCATCCGGCAGATTTCCCTTTACGCTTCCCGCTCAACCAGCTCCGGTTCTTCTTCCAGTAAACCCTCATCTTGTGCCAGCATCGCCGTTGCAATCCCGTTACCTAATACGTTGATTGCTGAACGTCCCATATCCAGGAAGTGGTCAATACCCATCAGTAACAGAATCCCGGCAACCGGAATATTAAAGCTCGGAATGGTTGCTGCCAGCACCACCAGCGCAGAACGCGGCACGCCGGCAATCCCTTTTGACGCCAGCATCAGCGTCAGCATCAGGACGGTGATTTCTGCAAAGGAGAGGTGAATGTTATAGGCCTGCGCGATAAACATCGAGGCAAATGAACAGTAAACCATCGAGCCGACCAGGTTAAATGAATAACCGATAGGCAATACAAATGACACGATGTTAGGCGAGCAACCAAATTTGGTTAATTGCTCCAGCGTTTTTGGATAGGCGGCTTCCGAGCTGCTGGTAGTAAATGCGACCAGAACCGGATCTTTCAGCATGCTTACCAGACGAAAAACCTCTTTTTTCAGCATGACATAACCGACCGCCAGCAGAACCAGGCAGGTCAGCAAAATAGCCACATAGTAGCCGCCGATGAACGACGCATAGTTAAGCAGGATCCCCAGACCCTGGGTGGAGATAACGGAGGAAATGGCGGCGAAAATGGCCAGCGGCGCAACGTACATCACGTAGCCAGTCACCTTAAGCATAATGTGGGAGACCACATCCAGCGCGGCAACCAGCGGGGCATTGAACTTCTCACCAAGGGATGCGCCACCAATACCGAAGAACATCGAGAACACCACAATTTGCAGGATCTCATTGTTGGCCATCGCCTCGGCTATGCTGGTTGGGATGGTGTGAGTCAGGAAACCTTTCAGGCTCATGCCGCTCACGGCCAGGCCGGTATCAGTGGCTTCCAGCGGGATCGCCAGGTTCAGCCCGCTGCCGGGTTGCTCAAGAGAAACCACAAACAGACCGACCAGAATAGACAGTATGGAAGAGCTGATAAACCAGATCATCGCTTTGCCGCCTACGCGCCCGATGGTGGACGTTTCCCCCAGGCGCATAATACCGACGGTCAGGGTGCTGAATACTAAAGGTGCGATCACCATTTTAATCAGGCGCAAAAAGATGTCGGTGAGAAGCGTAATATTATCGGCCCAGGCGGACACTACGCCGGGGGCGGCATAAGAGTGGATCACCGCCCCTGACAGGATCCCCGCCAACATGAAGATCACGATAAACAACGTGAGTTTGTTTGCATTTGCCACTAAAAAGCCCTCAGTAAGGATTTAACATTTATTGTTCGGTTACTCATTTTTTATATTTATTAATTGGTAACTAAGTATTCATCATATAAATTGAATTAAAGCGCCAGCTGATACAACTTTTTTTAATTTTTTATCCATTTTGTTGTGGTGCAGAGGATATGTATTTGTGATCTTGGTCACGAAATAATGACTATTTCATCCAATATGACCGCGCCCACAGATAAATTTGAATGTTATTCACATGATAATTGTGACGTTTTTATGTGAATGATTTGTGGTTGCCGTACACCCGTCTTCCCCTCCTTCCGCGAGGCTTCACGTCCCTTCAGGATTTCCTTTTCGCAAACGTAAAGTTATCTCAGCGACTGCCGATAACGTTGATAACTCGTTTTCAGGAAGGTGCCTTATGTTTAACCGTATCCGCGTTGTCACAATGCTGATGATGGTGCTGGGGGTTTTCGCACTGCTACAGCTTGTTTCCGGTGGTCTGTTGTTTTCTTCATTGCAGCAGAATCAGCAAAGTTTTGTTATTTCTAACGATCTTCGACAGCAGCAAAGTGAACTCACCTCAACATGGGATCTGATGCTGCAAACACGTATCAATTTAAGCCGCTCTTCTGCACGCATGATGATGGACGCGTCCAACCAGCAAAGCAGCGCGAAAAACGATCTGCTGAAGAATGCGAAAGCATCGTTGGCGCAGGCCGAAACACATTACGCAAAATTTAAAAACATCACACCGTTACCCGAGATGGCAGAAGCCAGCGGCAACGTTGAGGAGAAATATCAGCAGTACCATGCGGCCTTAACCGAACTGGTTCAGTTTCTGGAGAACGGCAATATGGACGCCTATTTCGCGCAACCGACTCAGGGAATGCAAAACGCGCTCGGTGAGGCGCTGGGCAAGTACGCCAGCGTTAGCGAAAAGCTTTACGCTCAGGCATTCGATAAAAGTGCGCGGGATTACCACTTCGCCCAATGGCAGCTTGGCGTGCTGGCCGTAGTGCTGGTGCTGATTCTGGTGGTGGTGTGGTACGGCATCCGCCATACCCTGCTTAATCCTCTGTCTCGCGTCATTGCCCATATTCGGGAAATCGCCAGCGGTAACCTGACCGCGACCCTGGCCGTCAGCGGTCGTAATGAAATCGGCGAGCTGGCCAGTACGGTTGATCATATGCAGCGCTCGCTGACGGAAACCGTCACCCTGGTACGTGAAGGTTCTGATGCGATTTATTCCGGGACCAGCGAAATTGCCAGCGGGAACACCGACCTGTCATCTCGTACTGAACAGCAGGCCTCTGCGCTGGAAGAGACCGCAGCCAGCATGGAACAGTTGACCGCAACCGTGAAGCAAAATGCGGACAACGCGCGTCAGGCCTCGCAACTGGCGAAAAGCGCCTCCGATACCGCACAGCATGGCGGCAAAGTGGTTGATAGCGTGGTGAACACCATGCACGAAATCGCCGATAGCTCGAAGAAAATCGCCGACATCATCAGCGTTATTGATGGTATTGCTTTCCAGACCAACATTCTCGCACTGAACGCGGCGGTTGAAGCGGCGCGTGCCGGTGAACAAGGCCGTGGCTTTGCAGTGGTGGCGGGCGAAGTGCGTAATCTGGCAAGTCGCAGTGCGCAGGCAGCGAAAGAGATCAAAGCGTTGATTGAGGATTCTGTTTCCCGAGTGGATACCGGGTCCGTATTGGTAGAAAGCGCAGGCGAAACGATGAACGACATCGTAAATGCCGTAACGCGGGTGACCGACATTATGGGCGAGATTGCCTCGGCCTCCGACGAGCAAAGCCGGGGGATTGATCAGGTGGCGCTCGCGGTATCCGAGATGGATCGCGTTACGCAGCAGAACGCCTCGTTGGTACAGGAATCGGCTGCCGCTGCCGCTGCTCTTGAAGAACAGGCCAGCCGCCTGACGCAGTCTGTGTCGACTTTCCGCCTTGCGTCACGTCCGGCGTCGGCTAAGCCGCGCGATACACGATTACCTGCAACGGCGGCCGCATCCTATCCGCGCCAGAACAATGAACAAGATACGAATTGGGAAACATTTTGACTGATAGTTAAACCGCGGCCAGTGCCGCCCAATGGGAGCGTTGATGTTTAATCGTATTCGAATTTCGACCACGCTGTTTTTGATTTTAATCCTCTGCGGTGTTTTGCAGATTGGCAGTAATGGCTTGTCCTTCTGGGCATTTCGGGACGGTTTTCAGAACCTGAATCAGGTCGAACGAAGTAATCAGCAACGCGCTGCGCTGGCCCAAACCCGCGCTGTGTTATTACAGGCCAGTACGGCCCTTAATAAGGCAGGGACGCTGACCGCCCTGAGCTATCCGCCAGAGGATATCAACACGCTGATGACCCTCGCACGTGATAGCCTGGCGCAGTCTGAATTGATGTTTAAACGCTTTATGGCGACATCGGATACGACGGCACAAGGAAAGGCGCTGTTTGGCGCAACGGAGAAAACTTTCAGCCAATGGCACAGCGCTCTTGCGCATCAGGCCACCTGGCTTGAAAACAATCAGTTGTCAGATTTTCTGACCGCGCCGGTGCAGGCTGCTCAGGATGCTTTTGATGCAAATGTGAATGCGTGGCAGAGCAACATCGATCGCGTGTTGCAAACGGCAGGAGAGCAGAGCCAGCGAAATTACCATATGTCGGGGGTGATTTTCGCCACCATGGTGGTACTGGCGGCACTGCTCACCAGCGGTGCGCTGTACTGGTCGCGCAAGATGATTGTCCAGCCGCTGGCGATCGTGGGCAGTCATTTCGACAGCATTGCCGCGGGTAATCTGGCCCGGCCGGTAGCGGTTTATGGGCGCAATGAGATATCAGCCATTTTTGCCAGTCTGAAGAAGATGCAGCAGGCACTGCGTGAAACGGTAAGCGAAGTACGCCAGGGCAGCTCAGCCATGCATAGCAGCATTTCAGAAATCGCGATGGGTAATAACGATTTGTCTTCGCGCACTGAACAGCAGGCGGCCGCGCTGGCGCAAACGGCAGCCAGCATGGAACAACTGACCGCCACCGTAGGACAGAATGCGGATAACGCGCGCCAGGCGTCAGGAATTGCCAAAAGTGCGGCAGATACAGCGCATAAAGGCGGCGAACAGACGTCCCGGGTCGCCAGCACCATGCATGAGATTTCCGCGAGCTCGCAGAAAATTGGCGACATCATCGGCGTGATTGACAGCATTGCCTTTCAGACCAACATCCTCGCGCTGAATGCCGCGGTTGAGGCCGCTCGCGCGGGTGAGCAGGGGCGTGGTTTTGCCGTGGTTGCGGGCGAAGTGCGCAATCTGGCAAGCCGTAGCGCACAGGCGGCGAAAGAAATTAAGGGGCTCATTGAGGAGTCTGTCACCCGAGTGCATCAGGGCTCGCAGTTGGTTGATATGGCAGCGCGTACCATGACGGAAATTGTCAGCTCGGTTACCCGGGTTAACGACATCATGGGCGAGATTGCTTCTGCTTCTGATGAACAGCGCAGAGGCATCGAGCAGGTGGCGCAGGCCGTCAGCCAGATGGACTCTGTGACGCAGCAAAACGCCGGGCTGGTGGAAGAAGCCGCATCCGCCACCGGACAACTTGCCATGCAGGCCGATAATCTTTCTGCTTGTGTCGCATTTTTTAAGCTTGAAGAGCAAACCGTAGCAAAACAAGAATTGGCGCAGCCGCAGGTTGTGCCCGTTGTATCCTGAATGTGATTGAGAAGGCGCTATGACATCATCTCTGCCCCCTGGGCAAACGTCATTATTGTTACAGATGACACAGCGCCTCGCGCTGTCTGACGCGCATTTTCGTCGGATATGTCAATTAATCTACCAGCGTGCGGGGATCGTACTGGCCGACCATAAGCGGGACATGGTTTATAACCGCCTGGTCCGCCGTCTGCGAACCCTGGGACTGGATGACTTTGGTCGCTATCTCAGCATGCTGGAAGCTAACCAGAACAGTGCTGAGTGGCAGGCTTTTATTAACTCCCTGACTACCAATCTGACCGCGTTTTTTCGCGAAGGGCATCATTTTCCAGTGCTGTCAGATCATGCTCGTCGGCGCAGCGGTGAATACCGTGTCTGGAGCGCGGCGGCGTCAACCGGAGAAGAGCCGTACAGCATTGCGATTACGCTCGCCGATACCTTAGGTATGGCTCCGGGCCGCTGGCGTGTTTTTGCCAGCGACATTGATACCGAAGTGCTGGAAAAAGCCAGAAGCGGCATCTACCGCCTTGATGAGCTAAAGACGCTGTCACCGCAGCAGCTACAGCGTTATTTCATGCGTGGCACCGGACCGCATGAAGGACTGGTACGCGTTCGGCAGGAACTGGCGGGGCATGTTGAATTTTCCAGCGTGAATTTACTGGATAAGCAGTACAACGTGCCAGGCCCCTTCGATGCCATATTTTGCCGTAACGTGATGATCTATTTTGATAAAACGACGCAGCAGGACATTTTGCACCGTTTTGTTCCACTTCTTAAACCAGATGGGCTGCTGTTTGCAGGTCATTCAGAAAACTTTAGCAACCTCGTGCGCGAGTTTAGCTTGCGTGGACAGACGGTGTATGCGCATGCGCCAGGTAAGGATAAAGCATGAGTAAAATCAGGGTTTTATCGGTTGATGATTCTGCACTGATGCGTCAAATCATGACCGAAATTATTAACAGCCACAGTGATATGGAAATGGTGGCGACGGCGCCGGATCCGTTGGTTGCCCGGGATTTAATCAAAAAATTCAATCCCGACGTCCTGACGCTGGATGTGGAAATGCCGCGCATGGACGGCCTCGACTTTCTTGAGAAGCTGATGCGTCTGCGTCCGATGCCAGTGGTTATGGTCTCTTCGCTGACCGGTAAAGGGTCTGAGGTCACGCTGCGGGCGCTGGAGTTGGGGGCGATTGATTTTGTCACCAAACCACAGTTGGGGATCCGTGAAGGGATGTTGGCCTACAGCGAAATGATCGCTGAGAAGATCCGCACCGCGTCGCGGGCAAAACTGGCGGCCCACAAACCCATGACGGCACAGGTGACCTTGAAAGCGGGGCCGTTACTCAGTTCTGAAAAACTGCTGGCGATTGGCGCCTCAACCGGAGGAACAGAGGCAATTCGCCATGTACTCCAGCCATTGCCGCTTTCAAGTCCCGGTATTCTTATTACCCAGCATATGCCGCCAGGATTTACCCGCTCATTCGCCGAGCGTCTGAACAAACTGTGTCAGATCACCGTGAAAGAGGCTGAGGACGGGGAGCGCGTGCTTCCAGGGCATGCGTATATCGCCCCTGGTGACAAGCATATGGAACTGGCGCGCAGCGGGGCGAACTACCAGATCAAAATTCATGATGGTCCACCGGTTAACCGGCATCGACCTTCAGTGGATGTGCTGTTCCATTCGGTGGCAAAACATGCGGGGCGTAATGCCGTGGGAGTGATCCTGACGGGTATGGGCAACGATGGCGCCGCCGGAATGTTAGCGATGAACCAGGCGGGTGCCTGGACCATTGCGCAAAACGAAGCAAGTTGTGTGGTGTTCGGCATGCCGCGCGAGGCCATCAATATGGGTGGCGTAAGCGAAGTGGTCGATCTTAGCCAGGTAAGCCAGCAAATGCTGGCGAAAATCAGTGCCGGACAGGCAATACGTATTTGAATCAGGAGTTTATTTTTTATGGCGGATAAAGAGCTTAAGTTTTTGGTTGTGGATGACTTTTCCACCATGCGTCGCATCGTGCGTAACCTGCTCAAAGAACTGGGTTTCAACAATGTTGAAGAGGCCGAAGACGGCGTGGACGCGCTGAATAAGCTGCAGGCTGGGGGATTTGGTTTTGTCATTTCCGACTGGAATATGCCGAACATGGATGGCCTGGAACTGCTGAAAACCATTCGTGCTGATGGCGGAATGTCCGCCCTGCCGGTGCTGATGGTTACGGCAGAAGCGAAGAAAGAGAATATCATTGCGGCGGCACAGGCTGGCGCCAGTGGTTATGTCGTGAAACCGTTCACGGCGGCGACGCTAGAAGAGAAACTCAATAAAATCTTTGAGAAACTGGGCATGTGAGGGTGTGATAATGATGATGCAACCACAAATTAAACCTGCTGACGAACATTCAGCCGGGGACATCATCGCGCGCATCGGCAGTTTGACCCGAATGCTGCGCGACAGCCTGCGTGAACTGGGGCTGGATCAGGCTATTGCCGAAGCGGCAGAAGCGATTCCCGATGCCCGCGATCGTCTCGATTACGTTGTGCAGATGACCGCACAGGCGGCAGAGCGCGCGCTGAACAGTGTGGAAGCTTCGCAGCCGCACCAGGACGCGATGGAAAAAGGGGCCAAAGACCTGACCAAACGCTGGGATGAATGGTTCGAAAATCCGATCGAGCTGTCTGACGCCCGTGAACTGGTCACCGATACCCGCCAGTTCCTGGGTGATGTGCCAGGGCATACCAGCTTTACTAACGCTCAACTGCTGGACATCATGATGGCGCAGGATTTCCAGGACCTCACCGGTCAGGTCATCAAGCGCATGATGGATGTTATCCAGGAGATTGAACGTCAGTTGCTGATGGTTCTGCTGGAAAACATTCCAGAGCAGGGCGCTCGTCCAAAACGTGAAAACGAAAGCTTGCTTAACGGCCCGCAGGTTGACACCTCAAAAGCCGGCGTGGTGGCAAGTCAGGATCAGGTTGACGACCTGCTGGATAGCCTCGGGTTCTGATCCGTAGCGTTTTTATTTGCTGGCCCGGCAGGCGCTCGCCGCCGGGCATTCTAACCGATAACGGCTTGCGCGTTATCCGGCCTACAGATACCTATCGTTCTCTTTACTTACTATCCATTTTTACGGTGATGTTGCCAGAACGGGTTCGAACGCTGCATACCGAGCGCTGCGCTTTTGTGGATCCCGCAGGGTTATTGGGCCGCCAGTCGGGACAATGTGCCCTGCACTATGATTCGTACCCGGTTGAATGCCTGGATGAAGTGGGTTCATCTGCACGGCGTATATCCTCTTTTTTATGCCATAACTTGGCGGTTATTTGCCGAAATGATGCTGAGGTCACAGCGGGTTACGCCTGAGTGACAGTGCGATATATAGACTTGTCATAATAATTGCAGTTAAATGGTTATCAGTGCAAGGCAATATATTATGTCAGTAGGTTATTTATCGATATCCCGAGTGTTTTTACTCGAATAGCGGCGGGGGAGATATGCGAATTTTACGTGAGAATGATTTTTTTCATTCAGAGCAACATGCGTTTTGTCTTTTTTCGATGAATAACCAATTAATGGAAGGTGTGCACGGGCATGATTTTGATGAACTGGTGATTGTCCGTAGCGGTAGCGGGTTTCATATTATTAATGACTTGGTTCGTTTTATCTGCCAGGGTGACTTTTTTTTAGTGACCGCTAACGATACCCATAGTTATGTTTCAACTAATAATCTGTCGGTTATTAATATATTAATTCGTCGCCCGCGCAGTTTTCATTTTTTACAGCACATTGATAATTTGCTCGATTGTATAAAAGAAAAACTTCTACAGCCTACCGCGCTGGCGTTAACTCAGGGAGCGCTGGCGCGTATTGAGGTATTGAGCCAGGAGATAATCTCACGTAACGAGAGTAACTATGATGTGCTCTATTTTTCATTGTGTGAAGTCGCTTTGCTGAACATCATCAACACGCTTTGCCAGTGCGACCGCCAGACCGAGGCGCTTAGCCCTGATGAGCGAGGGCGAGCCAACCTGATCCGTATGCTCAAGACCAGTAGCTTGCGTCATTTGGACTGGAATGTGTTGAGTGATGATAACGGTGTCGCCAGGCGCACGATGTATCGCTTAATTAAGCGAGTGACCGGTTATACTCCGGTTAAATTCCAGATGTTGTATCGTGTATTAAAAGCTCAAGAATTACTGCGCACTACGGATAAAACCATCAGTGAAATTGCGGCACGTTGTGGTTTTATGAATGCGATCAGGTTGACTGAATCGTATCGACGGTATTTTCATTATCCTCCAAGTCATGAACGTGAACTTCATTCACGAGTTTTAATAGCGATTTAATTGTTAGGTTAATAACAATAAAAAATTATTACTACCATCCATCGTGACGGGGGTAGGCCATACGCTTATTTCTCGCCTTACTATCTGTAAATTTAAGGGAATCGTTATGTCAAAAAATAAAACACCTAACCCCTGGTATATTGGGGTGGTGTCTGGAATGGCATCATATATTGATTCGGCGGCTATTGTTTCCAGTGGTACAGCCTTAGTCATTTATCAAAAAACAATGGGTATTACTGCACTACAAATTGGCATTTTATCTGGATTATTAACGCTGAGTATTGCCGCTGGGGCTTTTGGTGGCGGTCGTCTTGGAGACCGTATTGGTCGTCGTAATGTTTTTATTATTACGATGGCGATGATTTTTATCGGCACGCTGGCGCTGGCCTTTGGTTTGAACTTCCCGTTCCTGGTGCTGGGCACACTCTTGGTGGGGCTGGCGACAGGGGCTGATTTACCCGTCTCTCTGGCGACTATCTCCGAAGCGGCGAACGATGAAAACCGCGGCAAGATTATCGGCTTGTCCAATTTACTCTGGCTGGTGGGAATTGGCGCCACGATGGGGATCTCCGCTATCGTCGGCGACTGGGGGCTGATTGGCGCGCAAATCATGTATATGCACGTTGGGCTGGTGGCGGTTGTGCTGATGATCCTGCGTTGGTCTATCCCAGAGTCGCCGCTGTGGTTGGCGGCAAAGGATGAACTGCGTCGTGGCATCGCCACCGTGCGGGCGCAGAAAACCGGCTGGCGCGATCTGCTCGAAGGCAAATACCTGTGGCCGTTTATCTCGCTGTGTATCTTTTATACCTTCACCAATCTGGCGGCCAATACCGGCGGGCAGTTTGGGGCTTATGTAGCGGTAAATGTGGTGGGCATTTCGGTCAGCACGCACTCGCTGTGGGGGCTGTTGATTCTGCCAGTGAGCGTGGCGTCTGGGTTGATGTTTATGCGCGTCGTTGATACCTCAAAACGGGTTCCATTCTTTATTTTTGGCGCGGTGATGATGTCCGGTGGTTATTTCGTGCCGGTACTGTTTAATTTCTCGCCACTCTCCTGGTTCTGCTGCCTGCTGTTTACCAATATCGGCACAGGATTTGCCTTCGAAGGCATCATGAAAGTGTGGGCGCAAGAGTCATTCCCCACCATGCTACGCGCCACCGCGCAAGGGGTGATTGTCGGTGTCGCCCGTCTGACCTGCGGCTTGTTGGCGTTCGTCACTCCTGTGCTGTTGAGCGCGGGGCCGGTGGTTCTTTATTGCCTGCTGACGGCGATTGTGGCGATAGGCATGGTTATCGGCTGGCTGTGCTTCCACGGCAAGCAACGTAATGAATTTAATGCAGAAACAGAAATGGTGGCGACGCCTGATAACGGACAGGCGTCGCACGATACTTTGCGGGCCAAAGCCTGAATATGAGCCACTGAGGGAAAAATTATGTTGGCAGTAGAAAAGATTACGCTCAACTATGAAACCACGCTGACGGGCTGCGAAACGTTGCCGGTTTTCGGCTGGATAATCACCAGCACCTTGCGCGATGTACAGCAGCGTAGCTGGCGTTTGCAGCTGTCGGCGCAAGAAGATTTTGCCCAATGCCTGTTTGACAGCGGCGAAATGCACGATGACCGCTCCAGTAATATCGAATTGCCCGACGTCGCCTGCCAGCACTCGACGCGCTATTTTGTGCGGGTGCATATTACCGACAACCACGGTGAAGAGAGCGGCTGGAGCCCGGCGGCAACGTTTATTACTGGCCTGCCAGCGCGAGCGTGGCAAGGGGTGTTTATCTCGGCTGAAACGCCGCAGGATAAAGACAACTCAAAAGGCACATTGTTGCGCCATGCGTTCAGTTTGCCCGACGGTGATGACATTGTTTCGGCGGTGGTACATGCCAGCGCGCTGGGGCTGTATCAACTGTGGATCAACGGCGAAAAAGTCGGGCGTGATGAGTTATCGCCCGGCTGGACGAGCTACCACCACCATCTGTTGTATCAAACCAGGGATGTGACCGAGCACCTGCGAGAAGGCGAAAACGTGATTGGCGCGATGGTGGGGGCGGGTTGGTATAAAGGGGATATGAGCTTCAACCGCTATCGCAACTATTACGGCCAGCAGACGGGGTTTATTTGCCATATGGTGGTGACGCTCCGCGATGGTAGCCAGCGGATAATCGCCACGGATGCACACTGGCAGGGCAGCGATGACGCCATTTTGTTTGCTGAAATTTATGATGGCGAAGTGTATGACGCACGTCGGGAGCAGCGTGGCTGGAGCGAGCCTGCGTTTAGCGCCGGGCATTGGCGCGCGGTGACGACGCTTGCGGCAGAGACTTCGGTGCTGCAACCGCAAACGGCCTGCCCGGTACAAGAAATAGAACGGCTTGCGCCGTGCTCAATCATCACGACGCCAAAAGGCGAGACGGTGCTTGATTTTGGCCAGAACCTCAGCGGCTGGGTGGAGTTTCGGGTGCGCGGTGCGGCAGGTGAGCGCGTGGTGCTGCGCCATTTTGAAGTGCTGGATGCCGAAGGCAATGTTTATCTGGCGAACCTGCGCACCGCCAAACAGTGCATTGATTACACCTTACGCGGCGAGGGTGAAGAATGTTTTCACCCGCATTTTACCTTTCAGGGTTTCCGTTATGTGCTGATTGAACGTTGGCCTGGCACGCCGACGCGGGATGACTTTGTCGCGGTCGTGCTGCATTCCGCGATGACGCCGACGGGTCACATTGAAACCTCAAACGCGGATCTCAACCAACTGCATCACAACATCATGTGGGGGCTTAAGGGCAATTTCGTCGATATCCCAACTGACTGCCCGCAGCGCGATGAACGTCTGGGATGGACGGGCGATGCGCAAATTTTCTGCCGCACCGCGAGTTATCTGATGCAGACGCGCACTTTTTTTGCCAAATGGCTGACCGATCTTCAGCACGACCAAACGCCGGAGGGCGGTGTGCCGCACGTCATTCCCGATATCCTCACCGGCAAATGCGACAACGACCGCTTTTTATCCCACGGGCGCACCCATTCCGCCGCCGCCTGGGCCGATGCGGCGGTGATTAACCCGTGGACGCTGTACCTGATGTACGGCGATAAACAGACGCTGGCCCGCCAGTACGACAGCATGAAAGCCTGGGTGGAGTTTATGCATGACAACGCTGTTGAGAACCAGTGGTCGTGGAAACTGCAGTTTGGCGATTGGGTTGCGCTGGATGCCAAAGAGGGCAGCTATTTTGGCGCAACGCCGAATGAACTGACCTGCATGGCCTACTATGCGTTGTCCACGCTGCTGCTGGCGAAATCAGCCAAAGCACTGGGAAATGACGTAGATCACACCCATTATCAGGCGCTGCATACCGCGATTGTCGAAAGCTTCCGCAATGAGTTTTTTACCGCCACCGGGCGGCTGGCGGCACGCACGCAAACGGCGCATATTCTGGCGCTTTACTTCCAGTTAGTGCCGGACGCGCACCGCGAGCGCACCGTGCAAACGCTGCTGGAACTGCTGGCGGAAAATGACGGTCATCTGGTGACGGGGTTTGTCGGCACACCCTATTTCTGTCACGCATTGAGCGAAAACGGGCAGGCCGACGCGGCGTGGCAATTACTGATGAAAGAGGACTTCCCAAGCTGGTTGTATCAGGTAAAGGCCGGGGCGACGACGATTTGGGAACACTGGGATGGCGTGAAACCGGACGGCACAATGTGGAGCCCGGACATGAACTCTTTCAACCATTATGCCTACGGGGCGATCGGTGAATGGCTGTATCGCGTGGCGGCGGGAATAAATACCGAAGAACACGCGCCGGGATTTAAATCTTCGGTACTGCGGCCTATTCCGGGCGGTGGCCTGACATGGCTGAAAGCGCGATACGGCTCGGTATATGGTGATATTGCCGTCCACTGGACGCAGGAACCGGCGCGCGATGGCTTACAGTCCATCACCCTTGAGGTAGATATTCCGCCGAATACTCACTCAATGGTGATCCTTGATGGCGCACAAACGCTGCTCGATACCGATGGCCTCGACTTCGCGCCAGTAGACGGCGGCTATAGCGCGCAGGTGGGATCGGGCCATTATCGCGTTATCTGGCAGCGCTAACCGCGTGGTTGTCACGGCAGCGTTCACGCTGTCGTGGCAAACGAACGCTCGAATTCCTCTGTTTTCGTTTCGCTATTCGACGCATTGGCAATGGTTGCGGTCGCGATAATACTCGTGACCGTGACGACGAGAGTAATGCCGTGGCAGAAGAAAGCGACGACGACAAAACAGAAGCCCCCACACCCCACCGACTTGAAAAAGCACGGGAAGAAGGGCAAGTCCCCCGATCCAAAGAGCTGACCTCACTGCTTATTTTGCTGGTGGGCGTGTGCATTATCTGGATTGGCGGGGAGTCGCTTGCCCGCAGACTGGCCGGTATGCTGTCGGCCGGATTACGTTTTGACCACAGTATGGTCAATGACCCTAACCTGATCCTCAGCCAAATCATCCTGCTGATTAAAGACGCGATGATTGCGCTGTTACCGTTGATTACCGGCGTCGTTCTGGTGGCATTAATCTCCCCGGTGATGCTTGGCGGCTTGATTTTCAGCGGTAAATCTCTGCAGCCCAAGTTCTCTAAGCTGAATCCGTTGCCGGGCATTAAACGCATGTTTTCAGCGCAAACCGGGGCGGAACTGCTCAAAGCGATACTGAAGTCCACGCTGGTGGGGAGCGTGGCCGGATTTTATCTCTGGCATAACTGGCCGGCGATGATGCGTCTGATGGCGGAATCGCCGATTACGGCGATGGGCAACGCCCTGGATTTAGTTGGTATGTGCGCGCTGTTGGTGGTGCTTGGCGTTATTCCGATGGTGGGGTTCGACGTTTTTTTCCAGATTTACAGCCATCTGAAAAAGCTGCGCATGTCGCGTCAGGATATTCGTGACGAATTTAAGCAAAGCGAAGGCGACCCGCACGTTAAGGGCAAAATACGCCAAATGCAGCGCGCGGCCGCGCAGCGTCGCATGATGGCGGATGTGCCGAAAGCAGACGTGATTGTTACCAACCCCACGCACTATTCGGTGGCGTTGAAGTATGACGAGAACAAAATGAGCGCGCCGAAAGTTGTTGCCAAAGGCGCGGGGCTGGTGGCGTTGCGCATTCGTGAGATTGGCGCTGAACATCGAGTCCCTACGTTAGAAGCGCCGCCGCTGGCGCGTGCGCTATACCGTCATGCTGAGATTGGTCAACAAATACCGGGTCAATTATATGCCGCCGTTGCCGAAGTGCTGGCATGGGTATGGCAGCTAAAACGCTGGCGTCTCGCCGGCGGCAAGCGTCCACCACAACCTGAAAACCTTCCGGTGCCTGAAGCACTGGATTTCATGAACGAGAAGAATACTGATGGCTAATCTGGTCGCGATGTTGCGTTTGCCCAGCAACCTGAAATCCACGCAACTGCAAATCCTTGCCGGACCAATCCTTATCCTGCTGATCCTGTCGATGATGGTGTTGCCGTTGCCGGCTTTCGTCCTCGATTTGCTGTTCACGTTTAACATTGCGCTGTCGATCATGGTGCTGCTGGTGGCGATGTTCACCCAGCGTACGCTGGAGTTTGCCGCATTCCCGACGATTTTGCTGTTTACCACATTATTACGCCTCGCCCTGAACGTTGCGTCGACGCGTATCATTTTAATGGAAGGGCATACCGGCGCGGCGGCGGCGGGAAAGGTGGTTGAAGCTTTTGGTCACTTCCTGGTGGGCGGTAACTTTGCGATCGGTATCGTGGTCTTCGTTATTCTCGTCATTATCAACTTTATGGTTATCACCAAAGGTGCCGGGCGTATCGCCGAGGTTGGCGCGCGCTTCGTGCTGGATGGTATGCCCGGCAAGCAGATGGCGATTGATGCGGATTTGAATGCGGGTCTGATTGGCGAAGATGAAGCCAAAAAACGACGCTCGGAGGTGACGCAGGAAGCGGATTTCTACGGCTCTATGGACGGTGCGAGTAAATTCGTACGTGGAGATGCCATCGCCGGTATTTTGATCATGGTGATCAACGTGGTCGGCGGTCTGTTAGTCGGGGTGTTGCAGCATGGTATGAGCATGGGTAGCGCAGCGGAAAGTTATACCCTGCTGACCATCGGTGACGGGCTGGTGGCGCAAATTCCTGCGCTGGTAATTTCCACCGCGGCGGGGGTTATCGTGACCCGCGTGAGTACCGACCAGGATGTAGGCGAACAGATGGTGACCCAACTGTTCAGTAATCCTAGTGTCATGCTGCTTAGTGCGGCGGTGCTTGGTCTTTTGGGTCTGGTTCCGGGGATGCCGAACCTGGTGTTTTTGATGTTTACCGCCGCGTTACTGGGTCTGGCCTGGTGGATGCGTGGTCGTGAGCAAAAAGCTCCCGATGAGCCGCAGCCGGTGAAAATGCCGGAAAACAACTCCGTGGTGGAAGCAACATGGAATGACGTACAACTGGAGGATTCCCTGGGGATGGAGGTAGGCTACCGCCTGATCCCAATGGTGGACTTTCAGCAAGATGGCGAGTTGCTGGGGCGAATTCGCAGTATTCGTAAGAAATTTGCCCAGGATATGGGTTTTCTGCCGCCGGTGGTACATATCCGCGACAATATGGATCTGCAGCCGGCCCGCTATCGTATTTTGATGAAAGGGGTGGAAATTGGCAGCGGTGACGCCTATCCGGGACGCTGGCTGGCCATTAACCCTGGTACTGCCGCCGGGTCACTGCCGGGCGAGAAAACGGTCGATCCGGCTTTCGGTCTGGACGCTATCTGGATTGAAAGCGCATTGAAGGAACAGGCGCAGATTCAGGGCTTTACGGTTGTTGAAGCCAGTACCGTTGTCGCCACGCACCTTAATCACCTGATTGGGCAGTTCGCTGCTGAGCTGTTTGGCCGTCAGGAGGCGCAACAGCTACTGGACCGCGTTTCGCAGGAGATGCCAAAACTGACAGAAGACCTGGTTCCGGGCGTCGTGACGCTCACTACGCTGCATAAAGTGCTGCAGAACTTACTGGATGAGAAAGTACCGATTCGCGATATGCGCACCATTCTCGAAACGCTGGCTGAACATGCACCGCTGCAAAACGATCCGCATGAGCTTACCGCGGTGGTACGTGTTGCGTTGGGGCGCGCCATCACTCAGCAGTGGTTCCCGGGTAATGAAGAGGTTCAGGTTATCGGCCTTGATACCCCGCTCGAACGTTTGCTTCTGCAGGCGCTGCAGGGCGGCGGCGGTCTGGAGCCAGGTCTTGCAGACCGACTGCTGGCCCAGACTCAGGAAGCGCTGTCCCGTCAGGAAATGTTGGGTGCGCCGCCGGTCTTGCTGGTCAACCACGCGTTGCGTCCGTTACTGGCTCGCTTTTTACGTCGCAGCATTCCGCAACTGGTGGTGTTATCGAACATGGAGCTGTCTGACAACCGCCATATCCGTATGACGGCGACTATTGGAGGTAAGTAATGCGTAAATTACTGTGGTTGTTGTTTTTTCCTCTGGTAGCGCAGGCTGCCGGAGAAGGCGCCTGGCAGGCCAGCGGCATGGGGATTACTTTAAATCACCGCGGCCAGTCAGCCTCGTCTGCACCTCTGACGCCCAGCCAGCCGGTCTCGGGGTTGATGACGCTGGTGGCCTGGCGCTATGAGCTCAATGGCCCAACGCCCGCGGGTTTACGGGTGCGTTTATGTTCTCAGTCCCGCTGTGTTGAGCTGGACGGGCAAAGCGGGACCACCAACGGATTCAATAATGTTCCCGCCATCGAACCGATGCATTTTGTCTGGGAAGTACCCGGTGGCGGTCGCCTGATCCCCGCCTTGCAAGTTCAGAGCAATCAGGTGATTGTGAACTATCGTTAACGCCTCCCTTCATTCCGGCCAGCAGCAGAAACTGCTGGCTGCTTCGCAATTCTAGTCCGCCTCTTTGATTAAATAGAAACGCTGTTTTATAAAATAGGTGACATACGTTGCCGGACTCTTTGTGCTGTTGCCATTTCACGAATATCCCTGGCAAAAATAGAAAGGTTTCACTTGCTGTTAGCTTTTACTGTGGCCCTGTAAGGAGGCCCAATGTCAAAGCGAGGATTGCGGGGCCTCCCAATAATGTGCAGGGGTAACGGCAATGAATACACGTAAAATTGGGTTGGTTAACTATTTTGCCTACGGTTCGGGGGATTTTTTAGGCGCAGGCACCACGGCGTTAACCGCGGCCTGGCTACTCTATTTTTACACGACGTTCTGTGGCCTGACGCCAATCGAAGCAACCTTTATCTTCGCTACCGCCAGGGTGTTGGATGCCGTTGTTAGCCCATTAATGGGTTTTTTAACCGATAACTTTGGCTCCACCTGGCTCGGCAAACGCTTTGGGCGACGCAAGTTTTTTATTCTGTTGGGGATACCCTGTGTCTTTAGCTACTCACTAATGTGGGTGGGTGATATGGGGTTCTGGTACTACCTGCTCACCTATCTGATTTTTGACGTGGTCTACACCATGATTCTGGTGCCATACGAAACGCTGGTACCCGAAATGACCGATGACTTTAAACAGAAAACCAAATTCTCCGGCGCGCGCATTTCGATGGCGCAAATGTCTGCCATTCTGGCCTCATTCTTACCCGGCGTTCTGCTGACGCTGTTTGGCAAGGACAACCCCGTCTCTTTTTTCTACGCCAGCCTGGTGTTTTCTGTGCTGTGCGCAATGATGCTGACCTTCGTCTGGTTCTTTACCTGGGAACGCCCACGGGAAGAGTGGACTGAGGCGGCGCTGCGAGCCGAAGAAGAGAAGAAAAGCCTGACCTTGAGTCAGAGTATGAACCGTTTATTTGTGGAACTGAGTTCAACACTGCGCATCCGTATCTTTCGCCAGCATTTAGGAATGTATCTTGGCGGCTATATTGCCCAGGACGTCTTTAACGCCGTCTTTACTTACTATGTGGTGTTTGTGCTGATGCAGGAAGCATCGATGGCGTCAAACCTGCTGGGTACGATGGCTATCTTCCAGTTTATTGCCGTTATCGCCATGATCCCATTGTGCATCCGTTTCGGACCTGCGCCGTCTTATCGCATGGTGGTCGTCCTGTTTGGCCTCAGTTCACTCTCCTATGCGGGGCTGTATTACGCCGGATTAAGCG
Organism: Citrobacter sp. RHBSTW-00017; assembly: GCF_013797615.1. Lineage (NCBI taxonomy): Bacteria > Pseudomonadati > Pseudomonadota > Gammaproteobacteria > Enterobacterales > Enterobacteriaceae > Citrobacter > Citrobacter sp. RHBSTW-00017. Next base: position 2,180,961 of record NZ_CP056899.1, read on the forward strand.
ATGTTTATTCTCTGTTGCTATTGGTTTCCGCCGTTGCGGGTTTGGGACGCGGTGGTATCAACTACGTTCCCTGGAATATCTACACCTATATTGCCGACGTTGACGAAGTGATCACCGGTCAGCGTCGGGAAGGGATCTTCGCCGGCATTATGACGTTAACGCGTAAAGCGTCGCAGGCGGGAGCGGTGATGCTGGTGGGGATTGTGATGCAGTTGTCTGGTTTTGTCTCCGGTCAGAGCGCACAGCCCGTGGCGGTCAGCCATACCATCCTGTTAATTCTGAGCTGCGGAACGCTGATTGTTCTGGCGCTGGGTTTCCTGGTTTCCTTGCGCTTCAAACTGAACCTGCAAACGCACAGCACCCTGCGTGAAGAGACAGCAAAAATGCGTGAGTCCGGGCAACCCGTGTTGGAAGGACTTTCCGCTAAAGGACGCGCGACCGTAGAGATGCTATCGGGCATGCCTTATGAATCACTTTGGGGTAACAACAATATTGGTTACCTGAATCGTAATAAACCAGCGGCACCGAAACTGGAAAAGGGTGCTGTATTAAATTCGACATTGACAGAGGTTAAGTAAATGATTGTTTATCCGGTTAAACACAGTCCATTGTTGCGCCAGCCAGAACATTTTATTGCCAGGGATGAATTAAAAGCGTTGATCAAAAAGGTGACGCATAACCTGGTCAATATTCATGACGAGACCGGTGAGTTCTTGCTACGTCTGGATGACGGACGCGTTATTGATACCAAAGGCTGGGCGGGATGGGAGTGGACGCACGGCATCGGCTTGTACGGGATGTATCAGTATTATCAGCAAACCGGCGATGCCACGATGCGCGATATTATCGACAACTGGTTTGCCGATCGCTTTGCGGAAGGTGCAACGACCAAAAACGTTAACACCATGGCACCGTTTTTAACGCTGGCATATCGCTATGAAGAGACGCGTAATCCCGCGTATCTGCCGTGGCTCGACAGCTGGGCTGAGTGGGCAATGCATGATATGCCGCGTACCCAATTCGGCGGTATGCAGCACATTACGCTGGCGGAAGAAAATCACCAGCAGATGTGGGATGACACGTTGATGATGACGGTCTTACCGCTGGCGAAGATTGGCAAGTTGCTCAACCGTCCCGAGCATATTGAAGAGGCAACCTATCAGTTCCTGCTGCACGTGCAAAACCTGATGGATAAAGAAACGGGGCTGTGGTTCCACGGCTGGAGCTATGAAGGACAGCATAACTTCGCCAACGCTCGCTGGGCGCGTGGCAACAGCTGGTTAACTATAGTCATCCCGGATTTCCTCGAATTAGTTGATTTGCCGGAAAACAATGCAGTGCACCGCTATCTGGTGCAGGTTTTGAACGCGCAAATCGCGGCGCTGGCGAAGTGCCAGGATGAAAGCGGACTGTGGCACACCTTGCTGGACGACCCGCAGTCGTATCTGGAAGCCTCGGCAACCGCCGGATTTGCCTATGGGATCCTCAAAGCGGTACGTAAACGCTATGTCGGACAAGACTATGCGGCTGTAGCCGAAAAAGCCATCAGAGGCATTGTGCAACATATTTCGCCGGAAGGTGAATTGCTGCATACCTCGTTTGGTACCGGGATGGGCCACAATCTCGATTTCTACCGCAACATCCCCCGGACCTCCATGCCTTACGGTCAGGCGATGGCGATGCTGTGCCTTACCGAATACTTGCGTAAGTATTTTTGATATCGGTGTCCGATGGCGTTGCGGCTATCGGACCCGCTTGTGCGTCGTCGTCCTGCGCAGCAAACAGATGATCCATGATTTGACGCATGACTGGTGCGGCGGTGACGCCATCGCTGCCGCCGTTTTCCAGAATTAACGCTATGGCGACTTTCGGGTTCTTATATGGCGCAAATGCGGTATAGAACACGTGGTCGCGCAGACGCACGGGGATCATTTTCGCATCGTAGGTCTGATTTTCTTTCAGGCTAAAGACCTGTGATGTGCCACTTTTCGCTGCAATGCCGTAAGGCGCGGTGTGAAAGAACTTATAACCGGTACCGTTTGGCTCATTCGCCATGCCGAACATCGCTTGACGCACCAGCCCCCAGTAGGGGGACGAAGCAGAGGCAATTTGTGACGGTGCTTCGGGAGCCTGGTACGGCGTGATGACTTTTCCGCTCTCTTCATCACGTAGCAGGTGAGGGGCGATAACCTTGCCGTTGTTAATCAGCGCGACCATGGCTTTAACCATCTGGATCGGCGTGGCAATCCAGTATCCCTGACCGATGCCAACCGAAATGGTATCTCCCTGATACCAGGCTTTTTTATGCACTTTCTGCTTCCATTCGCGGCTCGGGAGCAGGCCGTTATACTCCTCACCAAGATCGATGCCGGTCGGCTTGCCATAGCCAAACTGGCTGAGCATGCTGTTAATACGGTCAATCCCCATCATATATGCCACCTGATAAAAGAATGTGTCGGCAGATTCTTCAATTGCTTTGGTGACATCCAGCATACCGTGGCCCGTTTTTTTCCAGTCACGGTAATGTCGCTCCGTGCCGGGGAGCGTCCAGGTGGGGGCGCCGAAGAAACGGGTCTGCGGCGTGATCACGCCGTCCAGTAACGCTGACATCGCCATATACGGTTTGACCGTGGAGGCGGGAGGATATAACCCCTGCGTGACGCGGTTGATTAACGGCAGGTCCTTATCCTGAAGCAGCTTGTTATAGTCCTGATAGCTGATACCTTTAACAAATGGATTGGGGTCATAGCTGGGGTTCGAAACCATTGCCAGCACGGAACCGTCATGCGGATCCTCAACCAAAACGGCGGCCCGCTGGCCCACCAACAGACTCTCAATATATTGCTGTAAATGGAGGTCCAGCGTCAGGTGGATATCTTTTCCGGCAACGGGCGGCACATCTTTGATCAGACGTACGATGCGTCCGTGGTTATCAACTTCGACCTCCTGATAACCGGTTTTCCCATGCAGTTCATTTTCATAGTAGTGCTCAATACCCTGCTTACCGATGTTGTGATCGGCGGCGTAGTTCTCTGTCAGGCCTTTTTGATCCAGCGCTTTCAGGTCGTTGTCATTGATTTTTGACACATAGCCAAGGACATGCGCCAGCGCTGTGCCATAAGGGTACTGGCGGTCTTCATAGCTATTGATATTGACGCCGCTGAAATGAAACTGGTTAACCGAGAAGCGGGCGATTTCCACATCGGTCAGCGCATTTTTTAGCACAACCGGGCGATAGCGGCTGCTGGCTTTCAGCGCATGGCGAAACTGGTCAATGTCATCAGGAGTGAGGTCAATGATAGGCGTGAGCTGCCTGATCAGGGCATTCATATCACTGATTTTATAAGGCGTAACGGAAATGTCGTACCAGGTTACGTTGCGCACCAGCGGGATGCCGTTGCGATCGTAAATCATGCCACGCGTCGGGGCCACGGGCAGCATTTTGATGTCGTTTGCATTCGAGCGGGTGGTGTAATACTGGTGCTGACAGATTTGTAAGTTGTAGAGATTGTAAATCAGGATGCCAAAGCAGATGACCACCAGGCCAAAGGCCACCAATACACGCCGCTGGAAGAGTTTTTCCTCCGCCTCAAAATCTCTGAATGTCATTGACCCGTACCCGATTAATTCGCCGCCTCATGATACGGAGGCTTAAACGGGATGACAGGCAAAAAATGTTCCATATCTCTACGGAAATGTGTCATTCCTTGTGAGTTGTTACAGATGGCCTGTTACAGAAATAAAAAAGGCCTGAGTCCGAATTTCGGAGTCAGGCCTGATAGGTGAGCTGATTTACATACGTTCTACGGTTTCGATACCCAGCGTATCCAGACCCAGCTTCAGGGTTTTCGCCGTCAACTGCGCCAGTTTCAGGCGGCTGTTACGAATCTCTTCGTTTTCAGCGCTAAGGATTGGGCAGTGCTCGTAGAAGCCGGAGAACAGACCGGCAACGTCGTACAGGTAAGCACACATCACGTGCGGCGTACCTTCACGTGCAACAACGGTCAGCGTTTCTTCAAACTGCAGCAGACGCGCAGCCAGCTGAGCCTCGCGATCTTCACTGATAATCACCTGCGCATTTGCCAGCGCGCTTTCGTCGATATCGGCTTTACGGAACACGGACAGTACGCGGGTGTAGGCGTACTGCATATACGGCGCAGTGTTCCCTTCGAACGCCAGCATATTGTCCCAGTCGAAGATGTAGTCGGTGGTACGGTTTTTGGACAGATCGGCATATTTCACCGCGCCGATACCGACCGCATTAGCCAGTTTTTCCAGCTCGTCGGCAGGCATGTCCGGGTTCTTCTCCGCTACCAGACGGCGTGCGCGTTCCAGCGCTTCATCCAGCAGATCGGCCAGTTTAACCGTGCCACCCGCACGGGTTTTGAACGGCTTGCCGTCTTTACCCAGCATCATACCGAACATGTGGTGTTCCAGTGGCACAGAATCCGGCACATAACCGGCTTTACGCACGATGGTCCAGGCCTGCATTAAGTGCTGATGCTGACGGGAGTCGATGTAATAAAGTACGCGGTCGGCATGCAGCGTTTCATAACGGTACTTGGCGCAGGCGATGTCGGTCGTGGTGTAGAGATAGCCGCCATCTTTCTTCTGAATGATTACGCCCATCGGTTCACCTTCCTTGTTTTTATACTCATCAAGGAATACGACGGTAGCGCCTTCGCTTTCAACAGCCAGGCCTTTAGCTTTGAGATCGGCCACGATGCCAGGCAGCATCGGGTTGTACAGGCTTTCACCCATGACGTCGTCACGGGTCAGGGTGACGTTCAGGCGATCGTAGGTTAACTGGTTTTGCGACATGGTGATGTCGACCAGTTTGCGCCACATCTCACGGAAGTACTCGTCGCCGCCTTGCAGCTTCACGACATAACTCCGGGCACGTTCCGCGAAGGCTTCATCTTCGTCGTAATGTTTTTTCGCATCACGGTAGAAACCTTCAAGGTCAGCCAGCGCCATCTCGCCAGCATTTTCCTGCTGCTGTTTTTCCAGCCATGCGATGAGCATACCGAACTGAGTACCCCAGTCGCCGACGTGGTTGGCGCGGATAACATTGTGACCGAGGAACTCCAGCGTACGCACCGCAGCATCACCGATGATGGTGGAACGCAGGTGACCAACGTGCATCTCTTTCGCTACGTTAGGTGCGGAGTAATCAACCACAACGGTTTGTTTAGCCGGTTGGGTGACGCCCAGACGATCGGAAGCCAGCGCCTGCTGAACGTGCTGCGCCAGAAATGCCGGATCGAGAAAAATATTGATAAAGCCCGGGCCTGCAATTTCAACTTTGCTGGCGATCCCGTTGAGATCCAAATGAGTCAGCACCTGCTCAGCCAGTTGTCGCGGCGCCATACCCAGTTTTTTAGCGACAGCCATCATGCCGTTAGCCTGATAGTCGCCGAACTGTACTTTTGCTGACTGACGAACCTGCGGTTCGCAATCTGCAGGCGCGCCTGCAGCAATCATGGCCTGACTGACTTTTTCTGAGAGAAGAGCCTGAATATTCACCGGAATACCTTACATTTATGAAGCGGCTTAAAATGCACCGCACCAGTTTAAGAATTAAGGGCGGGAGTATACTGCAAATGCCCGTTGCCGTCAGCATTGCGAGTATCTCCAGCACCCTGAAATATAAAAATTGTCATTACGTATAATTATTCATATTGCGCTTAAGAAAATCAGCAGTTGGTTGGGGCTGCGCAACAGGGTAAATTAGCGGCTTTGAATATGGATATGAGCTTTCATTATGGCGAACTGGCAAACAGTTGCAGAACTGCATGATATTTCCGCAGATTTACCGCATTTCATTCAGGCGTTAACGGATCTTTCCACTCGCCTTGGGCTGGATGTCTCATCGCTTGAAGCCGATCACATTTCTCTGCGTTGTCATCAAAATACCACCGCAGAGCGCTGGCGTCGTGGGTTTGAACAGTGCGGCGAATTGTTGTCAGAAAATATCATCAATGGCCGACCGATTTGCTTGTTCAAACTCGATGAGCCAGTTTGTGTGCAACACTGGCAATTTACTATCGTAGAACTGCCGTGGCCGGGCGAAAAGCGTTATCCGCATGAAGGCTGGGAGCATGTTGAAATTGTTCTGCCGGGTGAGGTGGAGACGCTGAATGCACGAGCGCTGGCGCTGCTTTCAGATCACGGGCTGAGCCAGCCGGGTATATTTGTAAAAACCAGTTCGCCAAAAGGCGAGCGCGAACGTTTACCGAATCCAACGCTGGCGGTCAGCGATGGCAGCGTGACGATAAAATTCCATCCGTGGTCGATTGAAGCCATTGTGGCAAGCGAACGTCAGGAGTGAGTATGGCATTACTGGAAATCTGCTGTTACAGCATGGAGTGCGCGCGCACGGCGCAGCAAAACGGCGCGGATCGCATTGAGCTTTGCTCGGCGCCCAAAGAGGGGGGCTTAACGCCGTCCCTGGGCGTCTTGCGTTCGGTTCGCCAGCATATCTCGATTCCGGTCAATCCCATTATTCGCCCGCGCGGGGGCGACTTTTGTTACACCGACGGTGAATTCGCTGCAATGCTGGATGATATTGCGATGGTAAGAGATCTGGGGTTCTCAGGGTTGGTAACCGGCATTTTAGATGCAGAGGGTGATGTCGATATGCCGCGCATGGAGAAAATAATGATCGCGGCGGGACCGCTGCACGTCACTTTTCATCGGGCCTTTGACATGTGCGCTAACCCACTCAATGCGCTAAAAAAATTAGCTGATTTGGGCATCGCCAGAGTGCTGACTTCCGGGCAAAAATCAGATGCGGCGCAAGGTTTAACAAAAATTATGGAACTTATTGCGCAGGGGGATGCTCCAATCATTATGGCCGGAGCGGGGGTTCGCGCCTCGAATTTGTCCCTGTTCCTTGATGCTGGAGTGCAGGAAGTCCACAGTTCTGCCGGAGTATGGTTGGCTTCCCCCATGCGTTATCGCAATTCGGGGTTGTCGATGTCTTCGGATCCACAGGCGGATGAGTATTCACGCTATGCGGTAGACGGGGCGGCGGTTGCGGAAATGAAAGCAATCATTGTACACCACCAGGCCAGCTGATTTTTACCGTTGCATCATGTCGCCCATATGATGCTTGCTCGTACCAGGCCCCTGCAATTTCAACAGGGGCCTTTTTTTATCCTGCATATTTCAAGCCGCAACGGAGCTGTCTGCCTTGCTGCAAGTTGAACTATTTTGCAGAAAGAGTGCTATCAGGCAAAAATGATTACGGCTTACGTGCAATCAATACCGCGCGTAATGGGGCCGGGTAGCCTTCCACCGTTTTGCTGTGATCGTTCGGGTCGAGGAAGTCGGCCAGTGATTCGGTTATCATCCACTCGGTGCGGCGCTGCTCTTCGGTGGTGGTGACGCAGACATCAGCGATGCGCACATCAACAAACCCACATTTTTCCAGCCAGTTTTTTAACGCCAGCGCAGAAGGAATAAAGTAAACGTTACGCATCTGCGCGTAGCGATCGCCCGGTACCAGTACGGTATTTTCATCACCTTCGACGACCAGCGTTTCCAGTACCAGTTCGCCATCTTTCACCAACTGATCCTTCAACTGCCACAGGTGTTCCAGCGGTGAACGGCGGTGATAAAGCACTCCCATGGAGAATACGGTATCAAAGGCGTTGAGCGCCGGAAGCTGCTCAATACCCAGCGGCAGCAGGTGAGCGCGCTGGTCATTGCCCAGCAGTTTACGTACTGCCTCAAACTGGCACAGAAACAGTTGGGTAGGATCGATACCAACTGCCAGATGCGCCCCCGCGCCAATCATGCGCCACATGTGATATCCACTCCCGCAGCCGACATCAAGAATGGTGCGCCCGGTGAGGTCAGACAAGTGCGGCAGAACGCGATCCCATTTCCAGTCCGAGCGCCACTCGGTATCTATATTGACGCCGTACAACGAGTACGGCCCTTTACGCCATGGCATCAGGTTACGCATCAGGGTGTCGATACGTTTGAGCTGACCGTCGCTGAGCGGCTCATCGCTTTCGGCGGTAACGCTATGCAGTAAGTCCAGGCGATGCGGCGTCAGCTCGGGCAGAAACTCGACCGCATTTGACCACTGCTTAAACAAGCCGTGCTGATCGCGCTGCCAGGTCGCGATTTGCGCCGGGAGCGTTTCCAGCCAATGGGAAAGGTGATTTTTGGCAATCAGTTGATAAAAGTTACCAAAGTCGATCATGCGCTAACCTCAGCTTTCAGTGCCACCAGAGAACCAAAGTTAAAGCACTGGAACCACAATTCGCTGTGTTCAAAGCCCGCCTGATGCAGTCTCGCTTTGTGCGTTTCGACCGAGTCGGTCAGCATCACGTTCTCCAGCATGCTGCGCTTTTGGCTGATTTCCAGCTCGCTATAGCCATTTGCCCGTTTGAAATCGTGGTGCATGTTGAACAGCAGCTCGCCAACGTTAGCGTCTTCGAAACTGAATTTTTCAGACAGTACCAGCGCGCCGCCGGGGTTAAGCCCCTGATAAATCTTATCCAACAATGCCTGGCGCTCAGGTGGCTCAAGGAATTGCAGGGTAAAATTCAGCACCACCATCGAGGCGTTTTCGATAGTAATGTTGCGAATATCGCCTTCGACAACGTCAACCGGTGTCGGCGCTTTATAGGCGTCAATATGACGGCGGCAGCGCTCAACCATAGCCGGGGAGTTATCAACGGCAATAATTTTGCAATTCTCGTGATGAATATTGCGACGCACCGAGAGCGTCGCCGCGCCCAGAGAACAGCCCAGATCGTAGACCTGTGTGTTGGGTTGTACGAAACGTTCGGCCAACATCCCAATCATAGAAATGATATTGGAATAGCCAGGAACGGATCGCTGGATCATATCCGGGAAGACTTCAGCTACCCGTTCATCAAAGGTCCAGTCACCCAGACTGGCGATAGGCGCAGAAAAAAGCGTGTCGCGGTGAGACATAACGTAAAAATCCGGGAAAAATAAAGTGGCGTATTGTGCGCTAATGCAGGGAGAAAACCAACTCCCAGGGCATATACCAAAGATTCGCCAGCACCATTAGCAACAGCGAACACCAGGTCGCGCTCATGCCTGAACGGCGCCAGCGGAAAAGCCGGTGATGGAATCCGTAATAATGCATCAGTCGTCCGGCAATCAAAATCAGCCCGCAAATATGCACCATCCACGTTTCAGCGCCGTTCATTTCCATAAATAACAGCAGCACCAATGCGACGGGAATATATTCCACCGCATTACCGTGAATGCGGATAGCGCTTTGTAGTTCGCTAAAACCTCCGTCACCATATGCAACGCGGTATTGCATGCGCAGGCGAACGACGTCAAAGGAGAACTTAATTAACAATAACGCACCCAATACGGCATAAAGCGCGCTTACCATACAAACTCCCTTTTAAAATGGCTGATGGCATTGACTATGATAGGTGGCATTTTCAGAAAAGAGAAGATTGCTGTGGAATAGACGGCGCTGATCCGATCTCTGGCAGGGCGCTGCGTAAATTTGCCCATAGCGTATCGACAAGCTCAGGGGCCTGCGCGATATCCGGGGTATGTAAAAACAGATACGGCGTTGTGGTTTGTTGCCATTGCGACAGCTTGGTCAGCCAGACGGCAAAAAGCGCGCTGTTTTGTGCCATATTATCGCTGCCGATAAAGCGTACCATCGGATGGTTTGCCGTCACCACTGCATGCACCGGAACCTTTGGCTTCTTGCGCTGGGCGTCACGTATCGCTTCAGTATGTGGTATTGCGGCATGTACCGGTCGACTGTCCAGAATCACCCGATTTACCCTGCGCTCATGTAGGCCTCGATTGAATAGCTGCTCTGTTTCGCCTTTGGCAAAGAAGTCCGGATGGCGAACTTCCACACCGTAGGTAAAGGATTTGGGGAGCGCATCGAGAAACTGCCACAAGGCTGGCAGGTCGTGCGGGCCAAAAGTTGCGGGTAATTGCAGCCAGTATTGCCCAATGCGTGATTCAAGTGGCGACATGCGCGTGAAAAACTCGTGTACCAGGTCATCGCAATTACGCAGCGCGGCCTGATGCGAAATGGTGGCCGGAAACTTAAAACAAAATCGAAACGCATCGGTAGTCTGCGCATGCCAGCGGGCCACAATGTCGGCTTTTGGCAGCGCGTACAGCGTGGTATTGCCCTCCACACAGTTAAAGTGGCGGGCATACTCTTCAAGGCTGGTGATCCCCAGACGCACCCATTTGGGATGCGCCCACTGGGGTAAACCGATATAAATCATAGCGCTTGCAGGATCTCGTCCACGCTGCGTACGCGTGCGATACGCGGGAAAATATGCGTCATGCTGCCCTGATGTTGCTCAGCGCTGGCGGCACTACAGGCGTTTTCTGCAACGATCAGATTAAAACCCAGCTCCCACGCATTTCGCGCCGTTGACTCCACGCCAATATTTGTGGAGATGCCGCACAGGACGATGGTCTCGATGCCCCGACGACGCAGTTGTAATTCCAGATCGGTGCCGTAGAAAGCTCCCCACTGGCGTTTGGTCACTTCGAGGTCGCTGGCGCATTTACCCAGAGCGCTCGGGTAATTCCACCAGTTTTCGGGTAACGCTTTGGCCGGAGCGTGAGCATCAACTGGCTGTTTCAGCGCTTCGGCATAATCGGCAGACCAGCCGACGCGCACCATTACCACCGGGGAACCGTGGGCACGGAATTTTTCCGCCAACTGCGCGGCGCGGGCAACCACGTCGTTTGCCGAGTATGGGCCGCCAGCGAAAGGCAGGATACCTTCCTGTAGATCAATAACAACAAGAGCGGTTGTTTTTGCGTTCAGTTCCAGCATGATCACTCCAGTAAAAAAAGAATTCCGTTACACCTTAATCGCGAATCAGTGTGAAAGGGACGACAATTTTTGTTATTTTTTGTGAGATTACGCAATGCCCGTCCAGGAAACAGGCGTACAGTCAGTACCGGACTTATCGTGCGGCAGAATTTCCAGTATAATAGCCGCCTTTTTTCATTCAGTTGTGACATTCAGCTAAAGCTGCGACTTCGTCACCTGCGAGACAGGTGACAATCCGCCTGCGGCAAAGTTAAGGGATATCTCATGCGTACAGAATATTGCGGACAGCTACGTCTGTCCCACGAGGGGCAGCAGGTGACTCTGTGTGGTTGGGTCAACCGTCGTCGTGATCTTGGTAGCCTGATCTTTATCGATATGCGCGACCGCGAAGGTATCGTGCAGGTATTTTTCGATCCGGACCGTGCGGATGCGTTAAAGCTGGCCTCCGAACTGCGTAATGAGTTCTGTATCCAGGTTACGGGCACCGTGCGTGCGCGTGACGCGAAAAACGTCAACGCCGATATGGCGACTGGCGAAATTGAAGTGCTGGCCTCCGATCTGACCATCATCAACCGTTCAGACTCGCTGCCGCTGGACTCTAACCATGTAAACACCGAAGAAGCGCGACTGAAGTATCGCTACCTGGATCTGCGTCGCCCTGAAATGGCGCAGCGCCTGAAAACGCGTGCCAAAATTACCAGCCTGGTGCGTCGTTTTATGGACGATCACGGCTTCCTTGACATCGAAACTCCGATGCTGACCAAAGCTACGCCGGAAGGCGCGCGCGATTACCTGGTTCCTTCTCGTGTTCATAAAGGTAAGTTCTACGCGCTGCCGCAGTCTCCTCAGCTGTTTAAACAGCTGCTGATGATGTCCGGTTTTGACCGCTACTATCAGATCGTAAAATGCTTCCGTGATGAAGACTTACGTGCTGACCGTCAGCCTGAATTTACCCAGATCGACGTTGAGACTTCCTTCATGACCGCGCCGCAGGTGCGTGAAGTGATGGAAGCGCTGGTGCGTAACCTGTGGCTGGAAGTTAAAGGTGTGGATCTGGGTGATTTCCCGATCATGACCTTTGCCGAAGCCGAGCGTCGTTACGGTTCTGATAAACCAGACCTGCGTAACCCGATGGAACTGGTTGACGTTGCCGATCTGGTGAAAGGCGTTGAGTTCGCCGTGTTCTCTGGTCCGGCGAACGATGCGAAAGGCCGCGTAGCTGCCCTGCGTGTACCGGGCGGTGCGAGCTTAAGCCGTAAGCAGATCGACGATTACGGTAACTTTATTAAGATTTACGGCGCGAAAGGACTGGCTTACATCAAAGTCACCGAGCGTGCGAAAGGCCTGGAAGGCATCACCAGCCCGGTTGCTAAGTTCCTGAACGCAGAAATCGTAGATGCGATTCTGGAGCGTACCGGTGCGCAAGACGGCGACATGATTTTCTTCGGTGCCGACAACAAGAAAGTGGTGGCCGACGCGATGGGCGCGCTGCGTCTGAAACTGGGCAAAGACCTGAACATTACCGACGAAGCCAAATGGGCGCCGCTGTGGGTTATCGACTTCCCGATGTTTGAAGACGATGGTGAAGGCGGTCTGACCGCGATGCACCACCCGTTCACCGCGCCAAAAGACATGACGGCCGCAGAGCTGAAAGCTGCGCCGGAAGACGCGGTTGCCAACGCTTACGATATGGTCATCAACGGCTATGAAGTGGGCGGTGGTTCCGTGCGTATTCACAACGGTGATATGCAGCAGACTGTATTCGGCATTCTGGGCATTAACGAGCAAGAACAGCGCGAGAAGTTCGGCTTCCTGCTGGATGCGCTAAAATACGGTACACCGCCGCATGCGGGCCTGGCGTTTGGTCTGGATCGTCTGACTATGCTGCTGACCGGTACTGACAACATTCGTGACGTTATTGCCTTCCCGAAAACCACGGCTGCAGCATGTCTGATGACTGAAGCACCAAGCTTTGCCAATGAAGCCGCGCTGGCGGAACTGAGCATTCAGGTTGTTAAGAAGGCCGAGAATAACTGATATGAGATACAAACAGCCTGTCTCGGTGTTAGTCGTGATTTATGCAAAGGACACCGGGAGAGTGCTGATGTTACAGCGACGCGACGATCCTGATTTCTGGCAGTCGGTCACCGGCAGCCTTGAAGAGGGTGAAACCGCGTCGCAAGCCGCGATGCGCGAAGTAAAGGAAGAGGTCGCCATTGATGTTGCGACTGAGCAACTGACCTTAATTGACTGTCAGCGCACGGTGGAATTTGAGATTTTTAGCCATTTACGTCATCGCTATGCGCCGGGAATTGAGCGTAATACTGAATCCTGGTTTTGCCTAGCACTTCCCTCTGAACGAGAGATCGTGTTCACCGAACATCTGACCTACCGTTGGGTTAATGCGCACGAAGCCGCGCAGTTAACCAAGTCGTGGAGTAACCGGCAGGCGATTGAAGAGTTTGTAATTAACGTCGCCTGAGAAGGCGCGCTTTTTGGAGAGATTATTTATGGCAGGTCATAGTAAATGGGCCAACACCAGACATCGTAAAGCAGCGCAGGATGCTAAACGCGGTAAAATTTTCACCAAAATCATTCGTGAGCTGGTGACGGCAGCCAAACTGGGCGGCGGCGATCCGGATGCTAACCCACGTCTGCGCGCCGCGGTTGATAAAGCGCTGGCAAATAACATGACCCGTGACACCCTGAACCGTGCAATCGCGCGTGGTGTTGGTGGCGACGATGATGCGAACATGGAAACCATCATCTATGAAGGTTACGGCCCTGGCGGAACAGCCGTTATGATTGAGTGTCTGTCTGACAACCGTAACCGTACCGTTGCGGAAGTGCGTCACGCATTCACTAAAACGGGCGGCAACCTAGGTACCGACGGTTCCGTAGCTTACCTGTTCAGCAAAAAAGGCGTGATCTCTTTTGAACAAGGCGACGAAGACGCCATTATGGAAGCGGCACTGGAAGCGGGCGCTGAAGACGTTGTGACCTTCGACGATGGCGCGATTGACGTTTACACCGCGTGGGAAGAGATGGGCAAAGTGCGTGATGCGCTGGAAGCGGCTGGTCTGAAAGCGGACGCGGCTGAAGTGTCTATGATCCCCTCCACCAAAGCGGATATGGATGCAGAAACGGCGCCGAAGCTGATGCGTCTGATCGATATGCTGGAAGACTGCGACGACGTGCAGGAAGTTTACCACAACGGCGAAATCTCCGATGAGGTTGCTGCAACGCTCGAATGATGTGGTTAAGCCATAAACTAACAGGAGATGCGTGATGTCTATCATTCTCGGCATTGACCCGGGGTCGCGCATCACCGGTTATGGCGTAATTCGTCAGGTCGGCAGACAGCTGACCTACCTCGGTAGCGGCTGCATTCGCACCAAAGTCGACGATCTTCCTTCACGTCTGAAGTTGATTTATGCAGGCGTGACGGAAATCATCACCCAGTTCCAGCCCGACTATTTTGCCATTGAGCAGGTCTTTATGGCGAAGAATGCCGACTCGGCGCTAAAGCTGGGGCAGGCGCGCGGCGTGGCAATCGTTGCGGCTACTAATCAGGATCTTCCGGTCTTTGAATACGCGGCCCGCCAGGTAAAACAGACCGTGGTGGGTATCGGCAGCGCGGAAAAAAGCCAGGTTCAGCATATGGTACGCACGCTGCTAAAACTCCCGGCAAATCCGCAGGCGGATGCCGCGGATGCGCTGGCGATTGCTATTACCCATTGCCACGTCAGCCAGAACGCCATGCAAATGAGCGAGTCGCGGCTGAATCTGGCGCGAGGTCGGTTACGTTAGTGACAAATGAGGCTGGATATCTATCCAGCCTTTTTTTATGATAGCGCATTACCTTTTAGCCCTTAACGCAGGAGCGTCACGTGATAGGCAGACTCAGAGGCATCATTCTTGAAAAACAACCCCCGTTGGTCCTTCTGGAAACCGGCGGAGTAGGCTATGAAGTCCATATGCCGATGACCTGTTTCTACGAGTTGCCGGAATCCGGGCAGGAAGCGATTATCTTCACCCATTTTGTGGTGCGTGAAGACGCTCAACTGCTATATGGTTTTAACAACAAACAAGAACGCACGCTGTTTAAAGAGTTAATCAAAACCAATGGCGTCGGGCCGAAGCTGGCGCTGGCGATCCTCTCCGGTATGTCTGCACAGCAGTTCGTTAATGCCGTTGAGCGCGAAGAGCTTGGCGCGCTGGTGAAATTACCGGGCATAGGTAAGAAAACCGCAGAGCGTTTGATTGTGGAAATGAAAGACCGCTTTAAAGGCCTGCATGGCGATCTCTTCACGCCGGCGGCGGATCTGGTCCTGACCTCTCCGGCCAGTCCTGCAACGGATGACGCCGAGCAGGAAGCGGTTGCTGCGCTGGTGGCGTTAGGCTATAAACCACAGGAAGCCAGCCGCATGGTGAGCAAAATTGCTCGCCCTGATGCCAGCAGTGAAACCCTGATTCGTGAAGCGCTTCGCGCGGCATTGTGAGGTAAAGGATGATTGAAGCAGATCGCCTGATTTCGGCTGTCAGCACGACCCCTGAAGATCTGGTGGATCGCGCGATCCGCCCCAAATTGCTGGAAGAGTATATTGGCCAGCCTCAGGTGCGTTCGCAAATGGAGATTTTTATCCAAGCGGCGAAGCTGCGCGGTGAAGCCCTCGATCACCTGCTGATTTTCGGTCCTCCAGGTCTCGGTAAAACCACGCTTGCCAATATTGTTGCCAATGAAATGGGCGTTAATCTGCGCACCACTTCCGGTCCGGTACTGGAAAAAGCGGGCGATCTGGCGGCAATGCTCACCAACCTTGAACCGCACGATGTGCTGTTTATCGATGAAATCCATCGCCTGTCACCGGTGGTGGAAGAGGTGCTGTATCCGGCGATGGAAGATTACCAGCTGGATATCATGATTGGCGAAGGGCCAGCTGCACGTTCGATTAAGATCGATCTGCCGCCGTTTACCCTGATCGGGGCGACGACGCGCGCCGGTTCGTTAACGTCTCCGCTGCGTGACCGCTTCGGTATTGTACAGCGCCTGGAATTCTATCAGGTGGCAGACCTGCAGCACATTGTTGGACGCAGCGCCCGCTTTATGGGACTGGAAATGAGCGATGAAGGCGCATTGGAAGTGGCACGCCGCGCCCGTGGTACGCCGCGTATCGCCAACCGTTTATTACGCCGGGTACGCGATTTCTCCGAAGTGAAGCATGACGGCACAATTTCAGCAGATATCGCCGCTCAGGCACTGGATATGCTCAATGTGGATGCGGAAGGATTCGATTATATGGACCGTAAGCTGCTGCTGGCAGTTATCGATAAGTTCTTCGGTGGACCGGTCGGACTGGATAACCTGGCGGCGGCGATTGGGGAAGAGCGTGAAACCATTGAGGACGTGCTGGAGCCGTATCTGATTCAGCAAGGTTTTCTGCAGCGAACTCCGCGCGGACGTATGGCAACGGTGCGGGCGTGGAACCACTTTGGCATTACACCGCCGGAAATGCCATAAGACTCAATAATCCCTGATGGCGCTACGCCTGGCAGGCCTACGATATGATGCAGGCCTGACAGGCGTAAAACAGATTACTTCAGTTCATCAACCATGGTGACGGCGCGACCAATGTAATTGGCCGGCGTCATTGCTTTCAGGCGAGTTTTCTCGTCTTCAGGCAGCGCAAGACCGTCGATAAACTGCTTCATACCTTCGGCGTCAACGCGTTTGCCGCGGGTCAGTTCCTTCAGCTTCTCGTATGGTTTTTCAATGCCATAGCGACGCATCACGGTCTGGATCGGCTCTGCCAGCACTTCCCAGTTATGATCCAGTTCATCCAGCAGATGATCGCGGTTCACTTCCAGTTTGCTCACACCTTTCAGCGTGGACTGATAAGCGATCAGCGCATAGCCAATCCCCACGCCCAGGTTACGCAGAACGGTAGAGTCCGTCAGATCGCGCTGCCAGCGGGAGACCGGCAGTTTGCTCGCCAGATGCTGCAGAACCGCGTTAGACAGGCCCAGGTTACCCTCGGAGTTTTCGAAATCGATTGGGTTCACCTTGTGCGGCATGGTGGAGGAGCCAATTTCACCCGCGATGGTTTTCTGTTTGAAATGGTTCAGCGCCACGTAACCCCAGACATCGCGGTCGAAGTCGATCAGGATAGTGTTGAAACGGGCGATGCAATCAAACAGCTCGGCAATGTAGTCGTGCGGCTCAATCTGCGTGGTGTACGGGTTCCACTGGATGCCCAGCGAGGTGACAAATTCTTCGCTGAACTGATGCCAGTCCACTTCCGGATAAGCGGCGATGTGGGCGTTATAGTTACCGACTGCACCGTTGATTTTGCCGAGAATTTCGACCTGATTGAGCTGGCGGTACTGACGCTCCATACGGTAAGCCACATTTGCCATTTCTTTGCCCAGCGTAGACGGGGTGGCTGGCTGACCGTGGGTACGGGAGAGCAAAGGAATATCGCGATACTGTACGGAAAGATCTTTCACCGCGTCGATAAGCTTGCGCCAGTACGGCAGAACCACTTCGTCACGGGCGGTTTTCAGCATCAGCGCGTGAGACAGGTTGTTGATGTCTTCTGAGGTACACGCGAAGTGGATGAACTCGGAAACAGCGTGCAGTTCCGGAATATCCGCTACTTTCTCTTTCAGGAAATACTCAACTGCCTTCACGTCATGGTTGGTCGTACGCTCAATGGTTTTGATACGCGCAGCATCTTCTTCATTGAAGTTAGCGACAATCGCATCAAGGAAACCGATTGCGTCGGCAGCAAAAGCAGGAACTTCCTTGATCGCTGCGTGCGCGGCCAGTTTTTGCAGCCAGCGTACTTCAACTTGTACACGGAATTTCAGCAAACCGTATTCGCTGAAAATCCCGCGCAGCGCGCTGACTTTATCGCCGTAGCGTCCATCGACAGGGGAAACGGCGGTCAGTGAGGATAATTCCATAGATCACAACTCCGGGGTTAAATGAGCAAGAATTTGTTTAGCCTGAGTCGTCAGGCGATTACGAGAAAACATGAGTTGCAGACGGCCTCCACCAACCTGATGCCAGAGCACGGCAGCGCGAATGCCAGCCAGCAGGGAAGCGCGTACTTTAGCCTGAACCTGTGGGCTCTGAAGGATGGCCGGGGAGCCCGTAACCTGAATACGTGGGCCGAGTGGGCTGATGACGTCAACATAAATGCCTGCCATCGCACTCATCAACGTTTCTGACTGCAAATCAAAATGGTCCAGTTGGCGCTGCAAGCCGTTGATGCGGTCTCCCAGCGTGTCCATAGCGCCTTTAGCGGCTGACAGCTTACGCTCCAGCACCATCAGGCTTAACGTGTAGCGGGTGAGTTCCGCGTTCAGCCCCTGACGACTGCTGGCGTTGAGCACGCCGAGCATCGTTTCCAGACCTAAACGCAGGTTGGCCTCGCTGCCGCCAAACACGCCCAGCGTAGAGCTGGGATTCATGTCGATGACACTGTTCAGTGAAACGTGCAATGCATCGGCATCACAATGCCCCTGGTGCGCCAGTTCCTGCACCAGGCGTGCCGACTGACAAATGCCTGCCAGAGCGAGGGTGATGTCATAATAATTC
The DNA here is from genome assembly GCF_013797615.1 of Citrobacter sp. RHBSTW-00017. Classification (NCBI taxonomy): domain Bacteria; kingdom Pseudomonadati; phylum Pseudomonadota; class Gammaproteobacteria; order Enterobacterales; family Enterobacteriaceae; genus Citrobacter; species Citrobacter sp. RHBSTW-00017. Next base: position 2,199,389 of record NZ_CP056899.1, read on the forward strand.
TTTGCCACGTTCACTGCTTCCTTGTATTAGATGTGTAAGTAATTATACCGGCAGAGGCAATCGTTGTTCGATAATGCCGCCGCCGAGGCACACTTCGCCATTGTAAAAGACAGCCGACTGACCCGGCGTTACCGCCGCGACTGGCTCGTCGAAAATGACTTCAATACGCTCAGCATCCAGCGCCTTAACGGTGCACGGAATGTCGGTCTGACGATAGCGGGTTTTCACCGTGCAGCGCATTGTGCCGGTGAACGGTTCGCGATCGACCCAGTGCAGCTGTTGCGCCACCAGGCCAACGGACATCAGACGCGGGTGTTCATGACCCTGAGCAACAACCAGAATGTTGTTCTCGACGTCTTTATCCACCACGTACCACGGATCTTCCGTGCCTTCTTTCGTCCCGCCAATGCCCAGACCTTTACGCTGACCCAGCGTGTGGTACATCAGGCCCTGATGCTGGCCAATCTCTTCGCCATCAACGGTGATGATTTTGCCTGGCTGAGCCGGCAGATAACGACCGAGAAACTCGCGGAACTTACGTTCGCCGATGAAGCAGATACCGGTTGAGTCTTTTTTCTTGGCCGTAATCAGACCGAGATCTTCGGCAATTTTACGCACCTGCGGTTTTTCCAGTTCGCCTACCGGGAACAGGCTCTGCGCGATTTGTTCATGACCGAGCGTGTAGAGGAAATAGCTCTGGTCTTTATTGCCATCGAGTCCACGCAGCAGGCGGCTTTTGCTGTCGACGTCGGCGCGGCGCACGTAGTGACCGGTGGCGATATAATCGGCACCTAAATCTTCGGCGGCAAACTCGAGGAAGGCTTTAAACTTGATTTCTTTATTGCACAGAATATCGGGGTTTGGCGTACGGCCCGCTTTGTACTCTTCAAGGAACAGTTCAAAGACGTTGTCCCAGTATTCTGCAGCAAAGTTGACGGTATGCAGTTCAATGCCGAGTTTGTCACAGACAGCCTGCGCATCCGCAAGATCGGCGGCCGCTGTGCAATATTCCTCGCCATCGTCCTCTTCCCAGTTCTTCATAAACAGGCCTTCTACCTGATAACCCTGTTGTTGCAACAGCCAGGCAGAAACGGAGGAATCGACACCGCCGGACATGCCGACGATCACTTTTTTTGGGCTTTCAGACATAGGAATACTCACGACATTGAACTTCAAGGCGGCATATTCTAGCACGCAGCCCCTTACTTGACACCCTCTGTAAACGGCCAGTTAAATTCGCCGATCATCGCCAGAGGGTAGCGCTGTCCGCTCTGATAGCAATGAATACTCTCCGCAACCAACGGCGAACGCAGATTTGGCGCTGAGAGAACCTCTTCTGCGCTGACCCAGCGACAGCAATCTATATCGCTGTCATGAGGTTCAGTAGCGCACATATTGGCAAGCTCGATAGAAAACAGAAAACGTAAAAAGGGCGTTTTGTCCGGCGCAATCCATTGATGCATCCGGATGAAGTGTTGCGGCTGCGCTTTGATGCCCGTCTCTTCCCACAGTTCGCGAGCGGCGGCTTGCACCAGGGTTTCATCCGCTTCCAGATGTCCTGCAGGTTGATTCCACAGGGCTTTGCCATTGATTGTTTCCTCAACGACTAAGAACTTATCTTCTGCATGCACAATGCAGGCGACCGTGACGTGCGGTTTGAACATACCTGTTCCTTATTCAGTTAGTTGCATCCCGCCATTGACCGTTGGCGAGATTTTCCAGCGTGTAATCTCCCATGGCATAGCGGATGAGGCGCAGCGTCGGGAATCCAACATGCGCTGTCATACGACGAACCTGGCGGTTACGGCCTTCATATAAAGTAACTTTCAGCCAACTGGTGGGGATATTTTTCCGTTCCCGAATAGGCGGGTTTCTCGGCCACAGCCAGGTGGGTTCCTCTACTATTTCAATACCTGCGGGCAGCGTGGGACCATCATTGAGCGTCACCCCGGTACGCAGCGCATCCAGCGCTTCTGCTGTCGGCTCGCCTTCGACCTGGACGTAATAGATTTTCCCCGTGCGCTTGCCAGGTTGCGTTAACCGTGCCTGCAGCGCGCCGTCATTGGTCAGCACCAAAAGTCCTTCGCTGTCCCGGTCGAGTCGGCCCGCAGCATAGATTCCCGGCACGGGAATAAAATCTTTTAACGTGCTTCTGCCCGCCTCGTCAGTAAATTGTGGCAAAACATCGTAGGGTTTATTGAACAAAACCACGCGTTTTGGCTGGTTTTCTTTACGCTGCCTGGTGACTTGTCGTGAGCTGAATCGCTCAACCCGGTGATTTCTAAAAGAAGTTTTTTGCATGGTATTTTCAGATTATATCAATTGCCGCATTATAGCCTAAGAACGAGTGTCTTTCATGGCGACGAACATTAGGGTAGTATTGACATGCTCATTACAAAACATTAACAAAAAATTGCTCTAACGCATTCGTGCAGCAGGACGCAAACGCACATGCAGCGCGATGACAGACGAGCAGAACCAGAAGCGCTCGAAGGAGAGGTGAATGGAAAGCAAAGTAGTTGTTCCGGCGGAAGGTAAGAAGATCACCCTGCAAAACGGCAAACTCAACGTTCCTGAAAATCCGATTATCCCGTTCATTGAAGGCGACGGTATCGGCGTTGATGTAACCCCACCGATGATCAAAGTTGTCGATGCTGCTGTCGAGAAAGCCTATAAAGGCGAGCGTAAAATCTCCTGGATGGAAATCTACACCGGCGAGAAATCCACTCAGGTTTATGGCCAGGACGTCTGGCTGCCTGCTGAAACCCTTGATCTGATTCGTGAATATCGTGTTGCCATCAAAGGTCCACTGACCACCCCAGTTGGCGGCGGTATTCGCTCTCTGAACGTTGCCCTGCGTCAGGAACTTGACCTGTATGTCTGCCTGCGCCCGGTGCGTTATTACCAGGGCACGCCTAGCCCGGTTAAGCACCCTGAACTGACCGACATGGTCATCTTCCGTGAAAACTCCGAAGATATCTACGCAGGTATCGAATGGAAAGCGGACTCTGCAGATGCCGAGAAAGTGATTAAATTCCTGCGCGAAGAGATGGGCGTGAAGAAAATCCGCTTCCCGGAGCATTGCGGTATTGGTATCAAGCCGTGTTCTGAAGAAGGGACTAAACGTCTGGTTCGTGCGGCGATCGAATACGCCATCGCTAACGATCGTGATTCTGTTACCCTGGTACACAAAGGTAACATCATGAAATTCACCGAAGGCGCGTTCAAAGACTGGGGTTACCAGTTAGCGCGTGAAGAATTCGGTGGTGAACTGATCGACGGCGGTCCGTGGGTGAAAATCAAGAACCCGAAAACCGGCAAAGAGATCGTGGTTAAGGATGTTATCGCCGATGCGTTCCTGCAACAGATCCTGCTGCGTCCGGCTGAATATGATGTGATTGCCTGTATGAACCTTAACGGCGACTACATCTCCGATGCGCTGGCCGCACAGGTTGGTGGTATTGGTATCGCGCCGGGCGCGAACATCGGTGACGAATGTGCGCTGTTCGAAGCAACCCACGGTACTGCACCGAAGTATGCAGGTCAGGATAAAGTGAACCCAGGTTCCATTATTCTGTCCGCTGAAATGATGCTGCGCCACATGGGTTGGGTTGAAGCGGCTGACCTGATCGTTAAAGGTATGGAAGGCGCGATCAACGCCAAGACCGTAACCTATGACTTCGAACGTCTGATGGATGGCGCTAAGCTGCTGAAGTGTTCTGAGTTTGGTGACGCAATCATCGAAAACATGTAATCCAGATACTGGGTTGTGTGAAAACGGGAACCGAGAGGTTCCCGTTTTTTTTATGCCTGAACTCGCGGTTGCGTAATACGTAAACCACTAACAATTGCTGCCAGCGAGGCCAGAATGCCTGCGGCTATCAGCGAGACGTGCGTTCCACTGTCGCCAAACTGGTTTAGCATCAGCGCGACCAGCGCGGCCCCGGTACTCTGACCCAGCAAGCGCGCCGTCCCCAGCATTCCGCTCGCCCCACCGCTGCGTTCACGCGGCGCGGAGGTGATGATGGTGTGATTATTTGGGGACTGGAACAAGCCAAAGCCCGCGCCGCACAGAATCATCGGCCAGATGATATTAAAATCGGAGGGGGAAACGGGCAGCAGCACCAGCGAAAACAACCCACTGGCCATCAACGCCATGCCCAGTGCGCCCAACAGCCCGGCGTGAATGCGTTCAATCAGATATCCCGCCAGCGGCGCCATCACCATGGTTGCCAGCGGCCATGGCGTCAACAGCAGGCCTGTTTCGACCTCGCTGCGTCCGAGCACCGTTTGCATAAAGAAGGGCAGGGAAACCAATGCCAGCATTTGTGCGCAGAATGAACATATCGAGGTACAAATCGAGAGTGAAAACAGTGGAATGCGTAACAGGTCAACCGGCAGTAACGGCACCTCCAGCGCGAGCTGGCGTCGGATAAAGAAAAAACCCACCACCATAAGCGCCACAAGCTCGGCACCAATCAGTTTTAGCGACTGTCCTTGTGCAAAGCCGCTGAGCGCCGTAATTAACAAGCCAAACGTTAAGGCATTCATTACCGCACTGGGCAGGTCAAAGCGTGGTTTAGTGCCGCGGGACGCATTGGGCGGCAAAAAGCGCATCGCCAGCAACAGGGCGACTATTCCCAGCGGGACGTTAATCAGAAACAGCCATTTCCAGGAGGCAATAGAAAGAATTGCTGCGGCAATGGTCGGACCCGCGGCCGAGGAGACCGCGACGATAAAAGAGTTAATCCCCATCCCTCGCCCGAGTTGACGCTGGGGATAAATAAGTCGGATCAATGCCGTATTCACGCTCATTAGCGCCGCGCCGCCAAAACCCTGGGCGACGCGAGCCAGCGTCAGCATGTGCAACGAATCTGACAAGGCACAGAATAGCGATGCAAGCAGGAACACGACCAGGCCACACTTATAAATGCGGCGGTAACCGAACATATCGCCTAAAAAAGAGAGGGACAGGAGCGAAACGACGATCGCGATTTGATAGGCGTTCACAATCCAGATTGAGCTGGCAGGTGAGGCCTGAAGATCGGCGGCGATAGTTGGCAGGGCCACGTTCGCTATTGCACCGTCGAGTACTGCCATAGAAATGCCAATAACAATGGTTAAAATTGCGCCATATCGCTGGGGCAATGGCAGACCATCGGCCTGAATTTTTTCCATAGAAAGTCGATATTTGTGGAATTTATGATGAGAGTAATAATTTTAGCATTGATATTCAGGTGTTAGGTCGCAGATTTGTAACTAAGTGAGCAAAGAGCGATTGCGAGGGTTGGTACGTGAAATTATAATAAAAACCGGTTCTGATTTTTATAAAACACTCGAAAGGGGTGATAAATGGCAATCGCAGATCTGGATAAGCAACCCGATTCTGTATCTTCCGTGCTGAAAGTTTTTGGCATTCTGCAGGCGCTGGGTGAAGAGCGCGAAATTGGTATTACCGAGTTGTCGCAACGCGTCATGATGTCGAAAAGCACCGTTTATCGCTTTTTGCAGACCATGAAAACGCTGGGTTATGTGGCACAGGAAGGGGAGTCAGAGAAATACTCACTGACCCTGAAATTATTCGAGCTGGGCGCGCGCGCGTTGCAAAACGTCGATCTTATCCGTAGCGCTGACATTCAGATGCGCGAACTTTCGCGCCTGACTAAAGAGACAGTCCACCTCGGTGCGTTGGATGAAGACAGCATTGTCTACATTCACAAAATCGACTCTATGTACAATCTGCGCATGTATTCCCGCGTTGGTCGTCGTAATCCGCTGTACAGTACGGCTATCGGTAAAGTTCTGCTTGCATGGCGTGACCGCGATGAAGTGAAGCAGATTCTGGATGGCATTGAGTACAAACGCAGCACCGATCGTACCATTACGAATACTGATGAATTACTGCTACTGCTGGATAAAGTACGTGAGCAGGGTTACGGCGAAGATAACGAAGAACAGGAAGAAGGCCTGCGCTGCATCGGCGTACCGGTGTTTGACCGTTTCGGCGTGGTTATTGCGGGGTTGAGTATTTCATTCCCAACGCTGCGTTTCTCAGAAGAGCGTTTACACGAGTATGTGGCAATGCTGCATACGGCAGCGCGCAAGATTTCAGAACAAATGGGCTATAACGACTATCCGTTCTAATCTGACGTAATCGCGAATGTAAAAAACCCCAAGTATTTTGTACCTGGGGTTTTTTATGAACAGTCATAACGTTACCTGGCGTAAAAAACGTATCGAATGTAATGTTGCATTATTAGCCGTTATCGATAATGACCGTGCTTTTCCTTAACAGGGGACAATCCGACAGGCCAATGATACCGCTACTGGTGTGGACGTACTGTGCCGTGCTGGTTCCACGGGCAGTCAGATATTGGCATTGCAGACCCAGACCGGCAGCATTCTCCTTACTTCCAATCAAAATTCCATAGCCGCTCAATAATAAACCGATCCAAACCAGAGCTAACAACACAATAGCGCGGATAATCAGACGCATTACAACCTCTTATCTTTTCTCATTGTTATTAGATTAGCCTGTACACGGTATGAAACAAGTCAATCATTCCTAAAAAGATTGAATGCCTATACAGTTAACGCTGGGTTTAGGTAACGCATGATAATTTATAGACATAAGATGTGGAGTTGAAGAGTGGAGCTGGAGTGAAAAAAATTCGCTGGGTAGTGCTGATTGTTGTTGTACTGGTATGCATACTGATGTGGGCGCAGGTGTTCAACATCATGTGCGATCAGGACGTACAATTTTTCAGCGGTATTTGTGCCTTCAATAAATTTATTCCCTGGTAAGCGCATTTTCGCAACAGTTGATTACCTTCTTGTGCGGCAGTGGTAAACTACACTGTCTACATTGAGGTGGTAAAATGAACGAAGTTTTGAATTCTGGCGCGTTGAGTTTTGCGCCTTTAGCGGTATCGGTGGTGGTTCTGATTGTTGGGCTTGTTCTTTGGTTTTTTATCAATCGGGCAAGTTCGCGTACTAACGAGCAGATTGAGCTGCTTGAGGCATTGTTAGATCAGCAAAAAAGACAGAACGCTTTGTTACGTCGCCTTTGCGAAGCTAACGAACCCGAGAAAGCAGCAGAGCCTACTGCACTGCCCATTAAGGATGAAGACGATGACATCATCCGCCTGGTAGCTGAGCGGTAAAAAGGTATGGCAGGATGAGGAACGGTTGTTGTTGTTCTCAGTTGCTTCATCCTGTCGTCAGCGCGTCAGATTATTTTCTTCTGTCCTCGTCGTGTAATTGGCGGCCGGACAGTCATCTATTCTCAGTGTTTTCAGATGCTCCGACTAATTAATATCTTATCCCCAGTCTGATATAAATATAATCTTCCATACGTAAAAAATATGATTATGTCATTTTTGTGATAACGATCGTTTTATTAACAGCGAAACGTTTCTCTTACTTTTTTTGTGCCTTGTCATCATTCTTTCATTATTTTGGTGCAAAACCAGAAGGCGGATCTCATTTTTACGCTTGTGACATTTTATGCATTACTAAGCATAAAAAATGATATCTGGCAGAACCCGTAACAGATAACCTGGAACAACTGAAGCTATTGAGCTATGGTAGAAATATCCCGGCTATGGCGCAAGTCAGGCGGGGATAGGGGAGAGAGGCGAGAATATAATTCTACTCGATCTGGCGCATAACTGTGCAGTTGCTGTTTGATGGACGACGGGATTTGTGCGACCGATCGAGACACGTTTAAAAATGGCTTGCCATTATTAACGTTGTATGTGATAACACGTTTTGGGTTAAACGAGGTACAGTTCTGTTTATGTGTGGCATTTTCAGTAAAGAAGTCCTGAGTAAACACGTTGACGTTGAATACCGCTTCTCTGCCGAACCTTATATTAGTGCCTCAAGCAGTAATGTCTCAGTTTTATCTATGTTATGCCCGCGGGCGAAGAAAATACTCTAAGGAATTTTGCAAATGGCAAAGATTAAAGGTCAAGTTAAGTGGTTCAACGAGTCTAAAGGTTTCGGTTTCATTACTCCGGCTGATGGCAGCAAAGACGTGTTCGTACACTTCTCCGCTATCCAGGGTAACGGCTTCAAAACTCTGGCTGAAGGCCAGAACGTTGAGTTCGAAATTCAGGACGGCCAGAAAGGTCCGGCTGCTGTTAACGTAACAGCTATCTGATCGACACCACTGATTTGAAGCGCTTTTGCGCATCCATCTCAGATATAAAGCCTCGCTTATGCGGGGCTTTTTAATTCAAATTACGTCAAAATATTACTGAATGCCCATCCATTAGCGCTTTGTTGCAAAGGCGTGATGTTCGTAGCATAGTTTTCCCCGCTTTCTTGCGGCATTTCCCGTTAAATCAGACACCTGAAAAACTATCTTGTTGGAGATCGGGTGAAAAAGAAAAACGACGGCGATGCGCGCAATTTTACTCCCGTACGTTTTGCCCTGCTTTGTGTGGCAATATTATTAAGCCTTGGATTGCTGCTGGGGCGGGTTGCGTGGTTGCAAATTGTCACGCCGACGAATCTGGTAAAACAGGAAGACATGCGTTCCTTACGCGAGGTGTCCATCGCTTCGCCACGCGGAATGATAACCGACAGAGAAGGGCGACCGCTGGCGGTAAGCGTTCCGGTTAACGCCGTCTGGGCCGATCCGAAGACGATTATCAGCAAGGGTGGCGTTGGCTATAACGAACGTTGGCAGGCGTTAGCGAAGACGCTGCATATTTCTCTCAGCACGCTGGCTGAACGCGTTAACAGCAATCCAGCCGGGCGGTTTATCTATCTGGCGCGCCAGATCTCTCCTCAGCAGGCAGAATGGGTCGATAAACTGGATCTGCCGGGAATCAACCTGCGTGAAGAGTCCCGCCGCTTTTATCCCGCCGGACATGTTGCGGCCAATCTGATTGGTTTCACCAACATTGACGGTCAGGGGATTGAAGGGCTGGAGAAAAGCTTCAATAGCCAGTTGATGTGCAAACCCGGCTCCCGCCTGGTACGGAAAGACAAATTTGGCCATGTCATCGAAAATATCACGGAAGTGATGCCGGTGCCTGCGCATGAATTACAGCTCAGCATTGATGAGCGCTTGCAGACGGTTACTGAAGACGCGCTGGACAATGCCGTGACATGGAATAAAGCGGAATCAGGGGCCGCAGTGCTGGTCAACATTGCCACCGGCGAAATACTCTCCATGGCAAGCTTTCCCGATTTCAATCCCAATAACCGTGATGGCGCGGTACTGGATGATTTTCGTAATCGTGCAATTAGCGATACCTTTGAACCCGGTTCAACCGTAAAACCACTGGTGATTATGACCGCTCTGCAGCAGGGGATAGTACAGCCTGACAGCGTGATTGATACTCATCCTTTTATTGTTGATGGGCATCGCATCCGCGACGTCGGATTTTACCCGGAGCTATCGCTGACCGGGATCTTGCAGAAATCGAGCGATACCGGCGTGTCACACCTTTCGCTGGCGATGCCGGTACAGAAATTACTGAATACCTATAAAAGCTTTGGCTTTGGCGATCCAACCGGACTGGGTTTAACCGGGGAAAGTCGCGGATTAATGCCTCAACGCCGCTACTGGAGCGATCTGGACCGGGCAACCTTCGCATTTGGTTATGGATTAATGGTGACGCCGCTCCAACTGGCGCATGTATATGCCACCATCGGCAGTTTTGGTATCTATCGACCCCTTTCTATTACGCGTATCGATCCGCCGGTAATAGGTACGCGGGTGATGCCGGAGGCGCTGGTTCACCAGGTTGAACATATGATGGAAAGCGTCGCGCTACCCGGCGGCGGGGGAACCAAGGCCGCGGTCAGAGATTATCGCGTCGCGGTTAAGACCGGAACGGCAAAGAAAATTGGCGATGACGGCAAATATGTCGATAAATATGTGGCCTATACGGCGGGCGTTGCACCAGCAAGCGACCCAAAGTTCGCGCTGGTTGTGGTTATAAATAACCCGCAAAACGGTGCTTATTATGGGGGGGCAGTCTCCGCGCCGGTATTCAGCCAGATAATGGGCGATGTCCTGCGTCTGGAAAACGTTAAGCCTGACGGTATGCCTGCCGACTCCGAGCATCTGCTGGTAATGCACGGCAGCAACGTATCCTCGCCGTCGCTGTAAGTTATTTTCCCAGGGCGCAATTCGCGTTACACTTGCGCCCTTAAGTCACCTGCCGGAGTTGTCATGTCGTTTTCCTGTCCTCTTTGCCACCAGCCTCTTACTCAAGCGAATAACAGTTTTGTCTGCCCTGGGCGGCACCAGTTTGACGTGGCGAAAGAAGGGTATGTCAACTTACTGCCGGTTCAGCACAAACGGTCGCGCGATCCGGGTGATAGCGCGGAGATGATGCAGGCGCGCCGGGCATTTCTCGATGCCGGACACTATCAGCCGCTGCGCGATGCAATTGTGGATGCGCTCACCCAGAGGTTGAGTTCAGAAGATGCCGCGATCCTGGATATTGGCTGTGGGGAAGGGTATTACACCCATGCGTTTGCTGATGCTCTGACGGGCTGTACAACCTTTGGTCTTGACGTCTCAAAAGTGGCGATTAAGTCCGCAGCCCGACGTTATTCGCAGGTGACCTTTTGCGTTGCCTCCAGCCATCGCCTGCCGTTTGCCGACGAGTCAATGGATGCCATCATCCGGATCTACGCGCCCTGTAAAGCGCCGGAGCTGGCTCGCGTGGTCAAACCGGGGGGCTGGGTTATTACCGCCACGCCGGGTCCGCGTCATTTAATGGAGCTGAAAGGGCTGATTTATGATGAGGTGCGTTTGCATGCGCCACACACTGAGCAACTGGACGGTTTTGTTCTGCAAGAGAGTCTTGCGCTGGGGTATCAGATGCAGCTCAAAGGTAGCGAGGCCGTTGCGTTACTGCAAATGACGCCGTTCGCCTGGCGGGCAAAGCCGGAAGTGTGGGAAACGTTAGCCGGTAAAACGACGTTTGACTGCCAGACAGACTTTAGTATTCATATCTGGCAGCGCCTGAATTAACCGTGGAAGTGTGCCCAGAGGATCTGGGCGCCAATACCTATCAGTACCACCCCGCCCAAAATTTCAGCTCGCTTGCCCAGCATCGGGCCAATGAAACGACCGATCATCATGCCGAGCGTAGACATAATCAACGTGGCGCAGCCGATGGCCAGCGCTGTGGCAATAATGTTGACCTGCAGGAAAGCCAGACCCACCCCGACGGCCATTGCGTCGAGACTGGTTGCAATGGCGGTTGTGACCAGCAGCCAGAAGCCATGGCGGCGCTGTGGCTCTTCATCTTCATCCCCGTCGTCGCGAAAGCCTTCTATTATCATTCGTCCGCCTAAAAAGATCAGCAGAATGAAGGCGATCCAATGGTTCCACTCCAGTACAAATTTGCTGGCGAGCATACCCATGCCCCAGCCAATGAGCGGCGTAAGCGTTTCAACGGCGCCGAAAATAAGGCCGGTGCGCAGTGCTTCAGAAAATTTGGGTTTATGCAGGGTGGCGCCTTTGCCAATTGATGCAGCGAAAGCATCCATCGACATGCCGAAAGCAAGAAGAACAGTAGCGGTGAGATTCATAACAGCGTCCTGACCGGGGTATCCATAAAACACATCACTGCCCCCAGTAACCATGCATACAGGCTGGAATCACTGTAAATACAGCGCCATTCAGGTATGCATTGCAGTTGATGTGCCTATGGTCTCGCCTGACTGAACCTGTAAGATCAGTCCGTACGCGCCACGTTTTTCAACGAGTATGTTGACACGTACATTTCCGGAGTCTGGAAATCGGCTACTCCCCAACGACGGGCGCAACCTTAACATATTTTGAGAATATAAAACAAGAAACGCAGAAATAATATTTGGCCTCTAATTGAAAACGATTTTCATTTAGATTTATTTATAAATAAAACGTTAAAATAAATAACATTATGAGCAGTGGGATATAGCCTTAGCTATGTTTATTTTGGAATGGATATATATAAAACATAGTTCAGGCTATATTTTTAACTCATTGATTTGAAATTAAAAGTTTATATATGTTTTCGAGATCGTCTATATTCCGTACGCGAATCAGTAATCTTCGATGTTCTAATTGCATCACCAGGACACCGTCTTCAGATAAATTCATCTCTTTAATCCGGTTATATTCAATCCAGACATTGGCGAAAAAAAAGCCTTTCTGTTTGAAGATGATTTTTGGCGTACGGATCCAAAACAGATACAGTCCCATCAATACCAGTGCACATAATAACCATGTGGTAAATTGCGCGCCGTGGCTGGTGATGTTGTTGTAGATAAGAATAGCAATCAAGCCAAGGAAGATAACGCTGTCGACTCTGCTACGAGGAAGCAGGGCGACAGACAGCAGAGTAGGGCCATTACGGCGGGGCATGATGAACTGATCGTAAATGGCATACGCCAGCAGCGAAAAGATAAAAAGAACCAGCACCAGGTCCGTGATAGTCATGAATCCTCAACCCTCTAAATAGAAAAACCGGGGGCAAGCCCCCGGTGATGTACAACAGTCTTACAGGCCGAGCAGTCCGACAGCGTAGCCCGCGATACCGATGACGAAGAAGCCAACGATGATCCACAGCGGGTTCACTTTTTTACGCAGCAGCCACATACAGGCGAAAGTCAACAGCAGAGGAACCAGACCCGGCATCAGCTGGTCAAGGATAGTCTGCACAGTGGTGACACGAGTCTGACCATCCTGACCGGTGATGGTGGAAACCACCAGCGGGATGTTTACGTGCGTCCACTTGTTAACCAATGCCCCCATGACAAACAGGCCGAGGATTGACGCCCCCTCAGTCAGTTTCTGCAGGAAGCCACCGCCCATATCTTTAACGATATCGATACCTTTACGGTAGCCGTATGCCACACCGTAGTAACGGGTTGCCAGACGAACCAGGTTAAACAGGATGAAGAACAGCAGTGGTCCAAGCAGACTGCCGCTCATCGCGATACCTGCGCCAAGTGCGGCGAATACCGGACGTACGGTACCCCAGAAGATCGGGTCGCCCACGCCTGCAAGCGGTCCCATCAGACCAACTTTGATACCGTTGATGGCACCATCGTCAATCTCTGCGCCGTTTGCACGCTGCTCTTCCATCGCCAGCGTAACGCCCAATACGGGGGCCGCTACGTACGGATGGGTATTAAAGAATTCCAGGTGACGCTTAATAGCCTGCTTACGTGCGTCGTTGTTTTCCGGGTACAAGCGGCGGATAGCCGGCACCATGGAGAAACAGAAACCCAGCGCCTGCATACGTTCGAAGTTCCAGGAACCCTGAAACAGGTTAGAACGAAGGAACACGCCACGAATGTCACTCGGAGTGAGTTTTTTCTCGGTGGTAGTTTTAGTCATATCAACCATTTCGCTCACCTGCTAGTCCAGTTCGTTATCGAGATCGTTATTGCCAGCCGCAGCAGCAGGTGCACCGGCTACGCGGTTATATTTCGGGCTCAGCTGAATGTAGAGGATAGCCATTACTGCGCCAATCACACCCAGAGCAACCAGGTTGAAGTTAGTAAATGCCGCGGTGACGAAGCCGAGGTAGAAGAATGGCATCAGGTAGCCTGCGCGCATCATGTTGATGACCATCGCATAACCAACCACTACGATCATACCCCCTGCGATGTTCAGACCGCCGGTCACAACTTCCGGAATGGCATTAAGCATGCTCTGAACTTCACTGGTACCAACAGAAATCGCCACGATTACCGCCGGGATAGCGATACGCATAGCCTGCAGGAACAGGGAGGATACGTGCAGCCAGGAGATCGCCGTTAGGTTACCGTTTTCTGCCGCCTTATCCGCTGCGTGCTGGAATGCTACGGTGATAGTACGAACGATGATGGTCAGTACCTGGCCTGCTGCTGCCAGTGGGATAGCCAGCGCGATACCTGCACCAATGCTTTGGTGACCCGCGATAACCAGAACGGTAGAGATAATTGAGGCCAGTGCAGCATCAGGTGCAACCGCAGCACCGATGTTCATCCAGCCAAGGGCGATCATTTCCAGGGTACCACCGATGATGATACCGGTTTTCATATCACCGAGAACGGCACCAATCAGCGTACAGGCCACCAACGGACGGTGGAACTGAAATTCATCGAGTACCGACTCCATACCCGCGATACATGCGACGATGAACACCAGCACAATCTGAAGAGTGGTAATCTCCATTGTACTTCTCCTATTGCTATACAGACTTAAGTGTGAAAACTAAGTAAATGCCAGGGCGTTATTTCACCTTGGCAATCAAATCCATCATTTTCAGTTTCTGATCGGTAGAAACCTTACGAGCCTCGAGCTCAATACCGCGTTCGTTGAGTTTCTTGAAGGCTTCGATGTCTTTTTCATCGACAGAAATTGCGTTGTTTACCTGCGTTTTACCCTGACGGAAAGCCATACCGCCAATGTTTACAGAGGTAATTTTCACACCACCTTCAACGATACGTTCTACGTCGGTCGGGTTGGTAAACAACAGCATCACACGCTCACCTGCATACTTCGGGTTGTTGTAGACGCGGATCATTTTCGCGACATCAACCACATGCGCCGTCACACCCGGAGGTGCAACCTGGGTCAGCAGCGTTTTACGCACGGTATCGGCGGCAACTTCATCACTGACGACGATAATGCGTGTTACGTTGGTTTCTTTGGTCCAGCGAGTTACCACCTGACCATGGATTAAGCGGTCATCAATACGCGCCAGGCCGATCTGCATATAATCGTTCGGACCCATCGGTTTGGCGGGAACTGCTGCTTTTGGCGCCGCGACTGGGGTTGGAGCGGCTTTCTCCACCGGTTTTGCTTTCAGCGCTTTCACGCCTTCGCTACCGGTTTCAACGGCCAGTGCTACTAATTCATCGAAGCTGGGGTTGTCATCACGCGCCATGAAGGTTTCAACCAGCATGGGAATGTTCACACCGGCGATGACTTCGTAATGCTCTTTATCGACGACAATGCGGCTCGCAGCGTTAAACGGGCTGCCTCCCCATGTGTCAACGAGAAACAGCACGCCTTTACTGGTATCGAGTTTTGCCAACTGAGCGTTGTACTTTTCAATCAGCGTTTCGGCATTTTCGCCTGGAACGAAATCGATCCAGCCGACGTTTTCCTGCTCGCCTAACAGCATTTCTGCTGTCTTAAGTAACTGCTCTGCAGCCCAACCATGTGTGCCTATTACAATAGCAATGGTCACTTGCTACCTCCTTTATTATCGTTAACACATCAACGTGAAGATGTATTTGAATCGTCGTCCGCAATCGAATCGATTCAGATAAGGGTTACAAAGAAAAACCTATGATTTTCGTGAATTATTTTAGATATCGAAAAAAATATTTTATGTGATGAAGATCCGTAATTTAACTTCCGATAAAAAGAAATTTCGAAGGGTAAAATATCTCCGAAACAACTTATTGCAAAGGAAGGTAAATCTTTGCTAAAAAACGGTTGTCTCTGTTATGTTTAGCATCGGTTTAATTACTCAGGAGTATAGGGCAGTAGCTCACCATATGGATCGTCACCGACGTCATTTCACTACCAGGCCGTATCAAGCCTGTCAGATTGGCACTTTTTGCCACAAATTTTCTCTGCATATCGCTTCAACGCCTGAGATCCTCAGCGCGCAGTTTGGTCATTCCTTAAGCAGGAGCTTGTCATGGAATTATTAATGGACCCGCAGATTTGGGTGGGTTTGCTCACGCTTGTCGTTCTCGAAATTGTTCTGGGTATCGATAACCTGGTCTTCATTGCGATCCTGGCTGATAAGCTGCCGCCAAAACAGCGAGATAAAGCGCGTTTAATCGGTTTGTCACTGGCACTGGTTATGCGCCTGGGCTTGTTGTCCGTGATTTCGTGGATGGTGACGCTAACTAAGCCGCTATTTACGGTAATGGACTACTCGTTCTCGGGGCGCGATCTGATCATGCTGCTGGGGGGGATTTTCCTCTTGTTCAAGGCCACGACAGAGCTGCATGAGCGGCTGGAAAACCGTGAACATGATACCGGCCAGGCAAAAGGGTATGCGAGTTTTTGGGTTGTTGTGACGCAGATTGTCATACTCGACGCGGTATTCTCGCTGGATGCCGTTATTACGGCGGTCGGTATGGTCAACCATCTGCCGGTGATGATGGCGGCGGTCGTGATTGCTATGGCCGTGATGCTGCTGGCTTCTAAGCCGCTGACACGATTTGTGAACCAACATCCGACGGTGGTGGTGCTGTGTCTGAGCTTCCTGTTAATGATCGGTCTGAGCCTGGTTGCCGAAGGGTTTGGCTTCCATATTCCGAAAGGCTATCTGTATGCGGCGATTGGCTTCTCAATCATCATTGAGTTGTTTAACCAGATTGCCCGTCGGAACTTTATTCGCCACCAGTCGACGCTGCCGCTGCGTGCGCGCACTGCCGATGCAATCCTGCGTCTGATGGGGGGTAAAAGTCAGGCCAGCGCGCAGATGGAATCCGACAACCCGGTGCCGGTTCCCGTCCCGGAAGGCGCATTTGTGGAAGAAGAACGCTATATGATCAACGGCGTCCTTTCTCTGGCGTCGCGTTCATTACGCGGCATTATGACGCCTCGTGGCGAAATTAGCTGGGTTGATGCAGACCTGAGCGTGGAGGAAATTCGCGAGCAATTGCTCTCGTCACCACACAGCCTGTTCCCGGTGTGTCGTGGCGAACTGGATGAAATCATCGGTATTGTGCGTGCTAAAGAGCTGCTGGTCGCGCTGGAAGACGGTGTGGATGTGGCGGCCATTGCCTCTGCGTCTCCGGCTATTATTGTCCCGGAAACGCTGGATCCTATCAATCTGTTAGGTGTTCTGCGACGCGCCCGCGGCAGCTTTGTTATCGTCACTAACGAGTTTGGTGTAGTCCAGGGTCTGGTCACGCCGTTGGACGTATTAGAAGCTATTGCCGGTGAATTCCCGGATGCCGATGAAACGCCTGAAATTATTGCTGATGCAGGCGGTTGGTTGGTGAAAGGTGGTACCGATCTGCATGCGTTGCAACAGGCGCTGGACGTGGATACGTTAGTGAATGAAGATGAAGACATCGCCACGGTGGCAGGTTTAGTCATTGCCGCTAACGGCCATATTCCACGCGTAGGTGATGTTATCGATGTTGCACCGTTGAGCATTACGATTGTCGAAGCCAATGACTATCGTGTGGATTTAGTTCGCATTGTTAAAGAACAACCCGCTCACGACGAAGACGAGTAAGCGGGGTTAGCGAAACGGCATAACGTGCATACTGTGTCGCCCGTTATGCCGGGCGGGCGGCGGCGTGCTGCCCGCCAGCCATTTGGGAAAATCGCGCAGCGGCATCGGCTTTGCGTACAAAAAGCCTTGCAATAAATGTACGCCGTGTCGGCGCAAATGCTGTGCCTGCGCCTGTGTTTCAACGCCTTCCGCCACCAGTTCGATATTCAGTTTTTTCCCCAAAGCGATAATGATGTCTGTGACGGTTGAGTTCACGGCGTCTGTCCCGATTGCCGAGGTAAATGATTTATCAATCTTCAGCACATCCGGGCGAAGCTTTTCCAGCCAGGAGAGCGAGCTGTTGCCGGTGCCGAAATCGTCAATTGCCAGCTTTACGCCAAGCCGATTTAACTCGCGCACGACCCGATAATCCACATCCAGCAACGCATCGCGCTCGGTGAGTTCGATAACCAACTGCTGAATAGGGTGCTGGCTGAACCAGTACTGGTTGAGATCTTTTAGCAGCGTACCGTTACGAAAATGGCTGGCGGCAACATTTATCCCAATATGAAACTGGCTGCTCATCGGGAATACGTGCCGTTGCTGAATGGTTTCTGCGATGACATGACGGGTAAGCGGCACAATCAGGTTGTGCTCCTCTGCGATGGGAATAAACACTTCGGGAGAGATCCAACCCTGGCGCGGGTTATTCCAGCGTAAAAGGATTTCCACTCCCATACATTGCTGGGTTTGCGCATTAAGTAGCGGCTGGCAAAACAGCTCGAATTCCCGTGCAGCAAGGGCCAGATTTATCTCCCAGGAGAAGCTCATTCTGCTGGCGGTCGCCAGCCATGCCAGGTAGCCCACTAAAAAACTTAGGATCACCGCCAGCGGCAGTTGTGTTGGTAGATGTTTTATAGCCAGTTCGCTGGCCCCCGGACCGGTGACGCTGATAGTAAAGGGGAAATGTTGCGATGAGAGCTGGTAGCGTTTTTCATTATCCAGTTCAGGTAGCGTATCGACAACACCCTGTCCATATAGCAAATGGCGATTACCGACGGTTAAGCTGGCATGGGTAATTTGCGGTGGCTGGGGTTCAAGCAACATGGACGATAATAAATCAATGTTAACGATTTCCAGCACGCCATCTGAGCCATCGGCAGATGCTGGATACCATTGCGTCAGAATCGGACTGCCCTTAATCAACGAATGGTCGGTAGACAGCAGCAATTGCGGCTCCCGACTGGGTAATTCAGGCTCCAGTTGGCGAATAGGCACATTGCGATAGCCAAAAATGCTGGAACAATAAAGGACCCCGCTCTGAATCAGGCTGATAGAACGTACCGTTTGCAGTCTGGCTGCATGCTTACTCAGAGGTAAACGCGCAACTGAGCAGGGAAGCCCAATCAGCGGTAGCAGTACATCGCGTCCGGTCTGTAGGGGCAAAAGCACGTCATCCAACTCTTCAACGGCGTGGTTGGCAAAGGTAACGGTATTGCGATGATTTAAATTACGCTCCGAAATAAATCGGACAGTTAATGTGAGAATGAGCGTCAGTAGTGCACATAATGTGCAGACGATTAAGCGATTCCGGCGATAGTTCTTGATGATCCTTTGCGCTGTTTGCATGCGGGCCGCCCGATAAGCCGTTGGTCACAGTAGCCAACAGCAACAGAGCAAGTGTAGTGGGGAAAATTACGCCAGACGAGGGAGAGGGGGCAAATTCGCCCATCTGTCGCAGATGGGCGAAAAATAAGTATTAGTCACATTGAACTTTGATTGCCAGACCACCGCGTGACGTTTCACGGTATTTGGCGTTCATGTCTTTACCTGTTTCGTACATGGTCTCAATGACTTTATCCAGCGAGACGCGCGGAGCGCTGGTACGGCGCATTGCCATACGCGCAGCGTTGATCGCCTTCACTGACGCAATGGCATTACGTTCGATGCACGGAACCTGTACCTGTCCCGCCACCGGATCGCAGGTTAAGCCGAGGTTATGTTCCATGCCGATTTCAGCAGCAACACATACCTGCTCAGGGCTCGCGCCTAACAGTTCAGCCAGACCCGCGGCAGCCATGGAACAGGCTACGCCCACTTCACCCTGACAACCCACTTCTGCACCGGAGATAGACGCATTCATTTTGTACAACGCGCCAATCGCGCCGGCCGCCAGGAAATAACGAGTATAGATATCCGGGCTGACGGACTCGATGAAATGATCGTAATAGGCCAGTACCGCAGGCACGATACCGCAAGCACCGTTGGTTGGCGCAGTAACTACGCGACCACCCGCGGCGTTTTCTTCGTTAACGGCCAGCGCGAACATGTTCACCCAGTCGATCACGTTCATCGGATCGTTGGACAGCTTGTCGCTGGAAACCAGCATACGACGCAGGGCTGAAGCACGACGAGGAACGCGCAGCGGACCCGGCAGCACGCCTTCGGTGTTCATACCACGATCGATACAAGCCTGCATGGTTTGCCAGACGTTACCAAAGTACTCTTCAATCTCTTTTTTACTGTGCAGAGCAAGTTCGTTCTGCATCGCCATGCCAGAGAGAGACAGGCCGGTGCTGTTGCAGTATTCCAGCATTTCGGTGGCGGATTTGAACGGATAAGGCACACTGACCTCGCCCGCGGCATCCTGACCAAAATGTTCTTCATCAACGATGAATCCACCGCCGATGGAGTAGTAGGTTTTGCTGTAAATGACGGTTTCGCCACTGTACGCGTGGATCTGCATTCCGTTTTCATGCAGCGGCAGGTTGCCGTTGTGAAAACGCATTCCGTCATTCTGCGGGAAATCCACTTCGTGTTGGCCCTGCGCAAGCAGCAGGCGTCCACGCGTTTCTACATCGCGGATAAATCCGGGGATGCTGTCAATATCTACGGTAGCAGGCTCATTGCCCGCCAGACCCATAATAATGGCGATATCGGTATGGTGACCTTTACCCGTGAGCGACAGTGAACCATACACGTCGACGGCGACACGAGTAACGCTGTCCAGTAATCCTTTTTCGACCAGGTCATCGACGAACTGTTTACCCGCCTTCATAGGCCCTACGGTATGGGAAGATGAGGGACCAATCCCCACCTTAAACATGTCGAATAGACTAATCACGATAATACTCCTACAGGGCGACTGGGGTTTCCAGTAACGATGTTATAACTGCGCATAGTGTAAGAGGGAACGCGGCGATCGGCTTAACTATTCACATGAATTAAACTAATAGATAACCGCGGTTTTACTAATGTTGTGACCTGAGTTTCAAGTTGTCTATGGTGTGCGTAAAGATAAGTATAGTCAGGGCTTGACGCCAATTTGCAGCGCCAGCTCACGAATTATTCCGGCGGTCATTCCCCAGACGAAATATTGCTCATACCAGGAAAGCCATACACGATGTGAATCGCCGCGACGGTAGATATCCAGCGGATGATAACGACCTAAATGCAGGGCTTGTGCCAGCGGCATTTCGAACACGGCGGAAACTTCATCAACACTTGCGCGATACGGCAAATTTGGCGGGATAATGCCTACCACCGGCGTGACCTGGAAACCGGTCACACTGTCGACCGGCGGCAGAACGCCAATCACCTCCACGCAGGATGGTGGGATCGCCACTTCTTCCTGCGCTTCGCGAAGGGCGGCGGCAATTAACGAGGCATCGCTGCTATCCACCGCGCCGCCGGGAAAGGCGACTTGTCCGGCGTGCTTGCGCAGATGAACGGATCGCTGAGTTAACAGTAACCCCGGCTGTGCACGACGCACGACGGGGATCAGTACGGCGGCCTGACGCTGGTTTAACGCAGTATGATTAACCTGCGGGCGCAGGAGTTGAAAGCGCGATAAAAAATCATCAAGCGTCAGGCTGCTGTATTCCACGTGTCAGTTCTCCAGTTGGTGCAAAATACGATTCACTTTATCAAACGTTTCCTGATACTCCGCATCTTCCTGGCTGTCCGCCACAATGCCACCGCCAGCGGAACAATAAATGCGTCCGTTGGTGGCTGTGAGCGTGCGAATGGTGATGCTGGTATCCATATTGCCGCAAAAGCTCAGATAGCCAATGCTACCGCACCAGGCGTTGCGTCTTTGCGGTTCCAGTTCGTCAATAATTTCCATTGCCCGCACTTTTGGAGCACCGGTAATAGAGCCGCCGGGGAAGGCGGCGCGCAGCAGGTCAGTGGCGTGCAATGATTCTGGCAGACGCGCGGTAATGGTGCTGACCAAATGATGAACGGCAGGGAACGGTTCGACAACGAACAGTTCCGGAACCTGTACCGAACCGGGTTCGGCAACGCGGCCGATATCATTACGCATTAAATCGACGATCATCAGGTTTTCCGCCTGATCCTTTGGGGAGTTCGCCAGTGATTGAGCCTGCAGACGATCGGCATCGGCATCTTCAAGTCTGGGCAGCGTGCCTTTAATCGGGCGCGTCTGGATGTGCTGGTTTTCCAGCAGAATAAAACGCTCAGGTGAAAGGCTGAGAATCGCCCCCTCCTCAAGACGTATAAACGCACTGAACGGGGCGCGGTTCGCATGGTTGAGACGTACAAACGCCAACCACTCATCGCCTTGATAATGCGCCTGAAAACGCTGGGCAAGATTGACCTGATAGCAATCGCCGCTGTGCAGATAACGCTGCACCTGACGGAACCTTTCACCATACTGCTCGCGGGTCATGTTTGACTGCCACGAGGATGTTAACGAAAACGGTTCGCGCACGGGTATCTGTTGATTTTCCAGCCAACGGTGTCGTGCCTGTACATCGGAGTGGCTAAGTAGCGACACCCTTTGCAACTGATGATCGACAATCAGCGCCCAATCGTAAATGCCAACCGCCATGTCCGGTAGCGTGATATCCTGTTCGGCTTCCGTTGGCAGAGATTCAAAACGACGGCCTAAGTCATAACCGAACAGACCCAATGCGCCTCCCTGGAAGGGAAAATCGGGATTATAATCGGGCTGAATAGTCAGCGATGTCAGCGCCGAACGTAAAACTGTCATCGGATCATCAACCGTTTGCATAGTGCCGTGATGGTCATGCACAACGGTCTCTTCTGCATGTGTGACCAGCGTTGTAATGGGGTCGGCGACCAGAATATCAAAGCGATTATGCGGATGGTCGGCATGGCCTGAATGCAAAAGCATTGCCCAGGGCTGGTGGCTTAATGTGGCAAAATAGTGCTCAGCGGCGTCCAGACGCCAGGGGAGTGTGATTACAGCGGGAGATAACGTCTTCATCAGTCCTGACTCGTTGCTACTTCACTGGCTATGTGCCGGGTAGCATGAAATAATTAGCGCTAATAATTTAGCAGGAGTTCACCATGATTGCAGGTTTACCTTCACTCACGCACGATCAGCAGCAACAGGCGGTTGAACGCATTCATGAACTGATATCCCAGGGGATGAGCAGTGGCGAGGCGATTACGAAAGTGGCTGCTGAATTACGCGCCAGCCATACCGGCGAGCGGATCGTGGCGCGTTTTGAAGATGAAGACGAATAACGCCGCTTATACCGCAGCGATAATCTTAATTTCAACTTTGTATTTCGGGTTCATTAACCCGGCCTGAACGGTACAACGTACCGGCGCGTGACCAGCAACAACCCATGCGTCCCAGGCTTTGTTCATGGCGGCAAAATCATTTTTGTCCGCCAGGAACAGGGTGGCATCAAGAATACGTGACTTGCTGCTGCCCTGTTTTTCCAGCACCGCATCAATTTGCGCCAGCGTATTTGCCGTTTGCTCAAAGGCGTCGGCATCCAGATTTTCCGGTACGCCGGTGTAATACAACGTGTTGTTGTGGATAACCACGTCGGACCAACGCGCTTCGGCATCAATGCGCACAATCGTCATAAATCATTCCTCATTTACGTTTTTTCATAATGGCTTCGGGTTGCGCCAAGACTGCCATAATGTTGTGTCCACGTCACCTCTTCAACTGGCGAAAGAGCCGCTGGCCTGACATAATCCCTGTTCAAATGAACAGGGGGCAGTGTGACGGACGATTTTGCAGCAGACGGTCAGTTGGCTAAAGCGATACCCGGTTTTAAACCGCGTGAACCACAGCGGCAGATGGCCTTCGCCGTCAGTCATGCTATCGAAAAATCACAGCCGCTTGTTGTCGAAGCCGGAACAGGAACGGGTAAAACCTACGCTTATCTTGCCCCTGCGCTGCGTGCCGGAAAGAAAGTAATTGTCTCCACGGGCTCGAAGGCGTTGCAGGATCAGCTATACAGCCGCGATTTACCCACAGTAGCGAAGGCTCTGGAATTCACGGGTAAACTGGCGCTGCTGAAAGGGCGTTCAAACTATCTGTGTCTTGAGCGTCTCGAACAACAGGCGCTGGCGGGCGGTGACCTGCCGGTACAAACTTTAAGTGACGTCATTCTGCTACGCTCCTGGTCAAATCAAACCCTTGATGGTGACATCAGCACCTGCGTCAGCGTGGCGGAAGACTCTCAGGCCTGGCCGCTGGTGACGAGCACAAACGATAATTGCCTTGGGAGCGACTGCCCGCTGTACAAAGAGTGCTTTGTCGTTAAAGCGCGCAAGAAGGCGATGGATGCAGATGTCGTCGTGGTAAACCACCATCTGTTTCTCGCTGATATGGTGGTAAAAGAGAGTGGGTTTGGCGAGCTGATCCCGGAAGCTGAAGTGATGATCTTCGATGAAGCGCATCAGTTACCGGATATCGCCAGCCAATATTTTGGTCAATCGCTCTCCAGTCGCCAACTGCTGGATCTGGCGAAAGACATCACCATTGCCTATCGCACCGAGCTGAAAGACACTCAACAGCTTCAAAAATGCGCCGACCGGCTGGCGCAAAGCGCGCAGGACTTCCGCCTGCAGCTGGGCGAGCCGGGCTATCGAGGAAACTTGCGGGAACTGCTGGCCGACCCGCGCGTGCAGCGCGCGTTTTTGTTGCTCGATGACACGCTGGAGCTGTGTTACAACGTGGCGAAACTGTCTCTCGGACGTTCCGCCTTGCTGGATGCCGCGTTTGAACGTGCCACGCTTTACCGTACTCGTCTGAAGCGCCTGAAAGAGATCAACCAGCCAGGTTTCAGCTACTGGTATGAATGCACCTCGCGCCATTTCACCCTTGCGCTGACGCCGCTCACGGTGGCGGATAAATTCAAAGAAGTGATGGAACAGAAGCCGGGCTGCTGGATTTTTACCTCCGCGACGCTGTCGGTAAACGATGATCTTCATCATTTCACCGCGCGGCTGGGTATTGAAGATGCCGAGTCGATGCTGCTGCCAAGCCCATTTGATTACACCCGCCAGGCGCTGCTGTGCGTGCCGCGTAATCTCCCGCAAACAAACCAACCGGGAGCGGCGCGTCAGTTGGCATCCATGCTGCGTCCCATTATCGAAGCGAACAACGGTCGCTGCTTTATGCTGTGTACCTCGCACGCGATGATGCGCGATCTGGCGGAACAATTCCGCGCCACCATGACCCTTCCCGTGCTGCTGCAGGGCGAAACCAGTAAAGGGCAACTGTTACAGCAGTTTGTCAGCGCAGGTAATGCGTTACTGGTTGCCACCAGCAGCTTCTGGGAAGGGGTGGACGTGCGTGGCGATACGTTGTCGCTGGTGATTATTGATAAACTGCCGTTCACCTCGCCGGACGATCCGCTGTTAAAAGCGAGGATGGAGGACTGCCGTTTGCGCGGCGGCGATCCGTTTGAAGACGTTCAGTTGCCGGATGCGGTAATCACCCTGAAACAGGGCGTGGGGCGTCTGATTCGTGACGCCGACGACCGCGGGGTGCTGGTGATTTGCGACAACCGTTTGGTGATGCGACCTTACGGTGCCACTTTCCTGGCAAGTCTTCCGCCTGCGCCGCGGACGCGTGATATTGCTCGCGCTGTTCGTTTTCTTGCCATACCAACGACTGAGTAATTTGTTACGGAGTGTGGTAAGATGCGCGCCAAATTTATTGACCTGATCACAAACACCCATGCGAATTCTGGCTATCGATACCGCCACAGAGGCGTGCTCTGTTGCCCTGTGGAATGACGGTACTACCAAGGCTCATTTCGAGCTTTGCCCACGAGAACACACCCAACGAATTTTACCAATGGTCGAGGAAATCCTGGCTGCTGGCGATCTCACGTTAACCGATATCGACGCTCTGGCGTTTGGTCGCGGTCCTGGCAGTTTCACCGGTGTACGTATTGGGATTGGCATTGCTCAGGGGCTGGCGTTAGGCGCGAATTTACCGATGATCGGCGTTTCCACCCTGGCAACAATG
Organism: Citrobacter sp. RHBSTW-00017; assembly: GCF_013797615.1. NCBI lineage: Bacteria > Pseudomonadati > Pseudomonadota > Gammaproteobacteria > Enterobacterales > Enterobacteriaceae > Citrobacter > Citrobacter sp. RHBSTW-00017. The sequence continues at coordinate 2,224,859 of NZ_CP056899.1, forward strand.
GCGCAGGGAGCCTGGCGTAAGTCGGGCGCGACCCGCGTACTGGCCGCGATCGACGCGCGAATGGGCGAAGTCTATTGGGCCGAATACCTGCGTGATGAGAACGGCAACTGGCACGGTGAAGAAACCGAAGCGGTGCTAACCCCCGAGCAGGTGCATGCGCGTTTACTGCAACTGTCTGGCGAGTGGGTAACGGTCGGAACAGGCTGGCCTGCCTGGCCTGAGCTCGGTAAAGACAGCGGTCTGACGCTGAGCGATGGCGACGTTTTGCTTCCGGCGGCTGAAGATATGCTGCCTGTTGCCACGCAAATGCTGGCTGCCGGTAAGACCGTGGCGGTTGAACATGCGGAACCGGTTTATTTACGTAACACCGTGGCATGGAAGAAACTTCCCGGTAAAGAATGAATCTTAGTAGTACATCCCTGGTCAATTCGCACAGCCGTCAGTGCGCAGCATGGTGAATTGGTCGGGGCAGAAGCTAAGAAAAGGGAGTCGCAATATGGCGGTGCAAAAGCAGTTATTGAAAGGTGTGTTGGCGGGCGCATTCGCGTTAATGCTTAACGGTTGTGTCACCATCCCGGACGCGATTAAAGGTTCGAGCCCTACGCCGCAGCAGGATCTGGTGCGGGTTATGAATGCCCCGCAGCTGTATGTCGGACAGGAAGCGCGTTTCGGCGGTAAAGTTGTGGATATTCAGAACCAGCAGGGGAAATCCCGTCTGGAAATTGCCACTGTTCCTCTTGATAGTGGGGCGCGACCGGTGCTGGGCGAAGCCTCCCGCGGGCGAATTTATGCTGATGTAAATGGCTTCCTTGACCCGGTGGACTTCCGCGGTCAACTGGTTACCGTCGTCGGTCCGATTAGCGGTACTGTGGATGGAAAAATCGGTAATACGCCGTATAAATTCATGCTGATGCAGGTAACTGGCTATAAACGCTGGCATATTACTCAGCAAATTGTTATGCCGCCTCAGCCGATCGACCCCTGGTTCTACGGTGCGCGTGGCTGGCCTTACGGTGGCTACGGCGGATGGGGATGGTACAATCCCGGCCCGGCACAGGTTCAGACCATAGTAACTGAGTAACTCTTTGTTTTATGAGTAAAAGAAACAGCGGCTCGTCCGCTGTTTCTGCATTAACGTGGATATAAGAAAAATAAATAGTGACGTGCTTCGCAACCTTGTCGTTGTGTAATAAACAAACTGGTACGCTGAGTTAATATTATGTTAACAGTTTGTTTATTGCCTGGGGTTGTGATGACGACGAATACGCATTTTAGAGGTGATGTATTGAAAAAGGTTTGGCTTAACCGTTATCCCGCTGGTGTTCCTGCGGAGATCAATCCTGACCGTTATCAATCCCTGGTGGAACTCTTTGAACACTCAGTAAGACGGTATGCCGATCAGCCCGCGTTTGTAAACATGGGGGAGGTGATGACCTTCCGCAAGCTTGAAGAGCGTAGCCGGGCATTTGCGGCCTATTTGCAACAGGGACTCGGGCTGAAGAAGGGCGATCGCGTCGCGCTGATGATGCCGAACCTGCTGCAATATCCGGTCGCACTGTTTGGGATTTTACGTGCTGGCATGATCGTCGTGAACGTGAACCCGCTGTACACGCCTCGCGAGCTGGAACATCAGCTCAACGACAGCGGCGCGTCGGCGATTGTCATCGTGTCTAACTTTGCCCACACGCTGGAAAAAGTCGTCGACAAAACGTCGGTGCAACACGTGATCCTGACGCGTATGGGCGATCAGCTGTCGACCGCCAAAGGGACGTTGGTTAACTTTGTCGTCAAGTATATCAAGCGTCTGGTGCCGAAATATCACCTGCCGGATGCCATCTCTTTTCGTAGCGCGCTGCAAAACGGTTATCGCATGCAGTATGTGAAACCCGAAGTGGTGTCGGAAGATCTGGCGTTCCTGCAATATACCGGGGGGACTACCGGTGTGGCGAAGGGCGCGATGCTTACGCACCGTAACATGCTGGCTAACCTTGAGCAGGTTAACGCCACTTATGGCCCGTTGCTGCATCCGGGTAAAGAACTGGTGGTGACGGCCCTACCGCTGTATCACATTTTTGCGCTGACGATGAACTGCCTGCTGTTTATTGAGCTGGGCGGTCAAAACCTGCTGATTACCAACCCGCGTGATATTCCGGGACTGGTAAAAGAGCTGGCGAAGTATCCGTTCACCGCCATGACCGGTGTCAATACGCTGTTTAACGCGCTGCTGAATAACAAAGAGTTCCAACAACTGGACTTCTCGTCACTGCACCTTTCGGCAGGTGGCGGGATGCCGGTTCAACAGGCGGTAGCTGAACGTTGGGTGAAGCTGACGGGTCAGTATCTGCTGGAAGGCTATGGCCTGACGGAGTGTGCCCCTCTGGTGAGCGTCAATCCTCATGATATCGACTACCACAGCGGCAGTATCGGGTTACCGGTTCCTTCCACCGAGGTCAAACTGGTGGATGACGACGATAACGAAGTGCCGCCGGGAGAACCGGGCGAACTGTGCGTGAAAGGTCCGCAAGTGATGCTGGGCTACTGGCAGCGACCAGACGCCACCGACGAAATCGTTAAAGACGGCTGGCTGCACACCGGCGATATTGCGGTGATGGATAATGAAGGCTTCCTGCGTATTGTCGATCGTAAGAAAGATATGATCCTTGTGTCCGGCTTTAACGTCTATCCAAACGAAATTGAAGACGTGGTTATGCAACATCCTGGCGTACAGGAAGTGGCTGCGGTCGGCGTTCCGTCGGGCAGCAGCGGTGAAGCGGTGAAAATTTTCGTGGTGAAGAAAGATGCCTCGTTAACTGATGAGGCGCTTATCACTTTCTGCCGTCGTCACCTGACGGGCTATAAAGTACCGAAGCTGGTGGAGTTTCGCGACGAGTTGCCGAAATCTAACGTCGGTAAAATTTTGCGACGAGAATTACGTGACGAAGCGCGCGCCAAAGTGGACAATAAAGGCTGAGCGTTAAGTCAGCCAGCAGAAAACGCCGGGTAAACCGGCGTTTTTTTTGGCGCAAACCTAAGAGAGCACGATTTGAATTATCAAATGATCACCACGGACGACGCGTTAGCCACGCTGTGCGAAGCCGTCCGTGAATTTCCGGCGATAGCCCTGGATACCGAATTTGTTCGCACACGTACCTATTATCCGCAGTTGGGGCTGATCCAGCTGTTTGATGGCAAACACGTTGCTCTGATTGATCCGCTAGGGATCACCGACTGGTCGCCCCTGCGCGATATTCTGCGTGATACCACCATCACCAAATTCCTGCATGCGGGAAGTGAAGACCTGGAAGTGTTTCTCAACGCTTTTGGCGAACTTCCGCAGCCGTTAATTGACACACAAATCCTGGCCGCATTTTGCGGTCGTCCGCTGTCGTGGGGCTTCGCCTCGATGGTGGAAGAGTTTACGGGTGTGGCGCTCGACAAAAGCGAATCGCGTACCGACTGGCTGGCCAGACCGCTGACCGAGCGTCAGTGCGAATACGCGGCGGCTGACGTCTGGTATCTGTTACCGATCACCACAAAACTGATGGCTGAAACCGAAGCCAGCGGCTGGCTGCCAGCCGCGCTGGACGAATGCCGCTTAATGCAGCAGCGTCGCCAGGAGATTCTGGCGCCAGAAGACGCCTGGCGTGACATCACCAACGCATGGCAACTGCGCACCCGTCAGCTAGCCTGCCTGCAATTGCTTGCCGACTGGCGACTGCGTAAAGCACGCGAGCGCGATCTGGCGGTAAACTTCGTGGTGCGTGAAGAGCACCTGTGGGCGGTGGCGCGTTATATGCCGGGCAGTCTGGGTGAACTGGATAGCCTGGGTCTTTCCGGGAGCGAAATTCGTTTCCACGGTAAAACGCTGATCGCCCTGGTGGAAAAGGCCCAGGCTTTACCGGAAGAGTCGCTACCGCAGCCGCTGCTGAATTTGATGGATATGCCAGGGTATCGCAAGGCGTTCAAAGCCATCAAAGCGCTGGTTGCCGAGGTGAGTGCGGAACATAATCTCAGCGTCGAACTTCTTGCTTCGCGTCGCCAGATCAACCAGTTGCTCAACTGGCACTGGAAATTAAAGCCGCAGCAATCCCTGCCAGAGCTGGTTTCCGGCTGGCGTGGCGAATTGATGTCCGATCGCCTCAACGCGCTGCTGCAGGAATACCCGCAGTAAGTCACCAGGCTCGCCGGGTCGCGCGTTTGCTGACCCGGCCTGCGCAACGCTACAGATCGAGCACCAGGCGCTTACCTTTGGCGCGCGAGCAGCAGATGAGCATGCTTTGTTGGCTGGCTTTTTCGTCGTCGCTGAAATACTGATCGCGGTGATCCGCTTCCCCTTCGAGAATCGTCGTTTCGCAGGTGCCGCAAACACCTTCCCGGCACAGGCACTCAACCCGGGCGGCTTTGTTATTTTCGATAACCTGCAAAATGGTCATCTCTTCCGGGACCACAAACTCGCGCCCGGAACGCGCCAGCACCAGGGTGAAGGCGTCGCCGCCTTTCTCTTCCACGGCAAATTGTTCGAAATGTAGCGTATTGCTGTCCAGCCCAAGGCGGGAAGCCGCTTCTCTGACAGCATCGTTGAGCACCGCAGGGCCACAGGTGTAGATATGCGTGCCGGGTTCAACATCTGCCAGCAGACGGGCTAAATCGAGGCGGGTGCCTGCGTTCGACAGGTGCAGATGAATGCGATTGGCGCTGGGGTGTTGCATGAGTTCGTCATGAAACGCGCAGGTCTCCTTGCTGGGAGAGCAATAGTGCAGTTGCCATTGCGTCTGAGATTGTTCCAGCTCCGGGAGTTGCGATAAAAACGGTGTGATGCCGATACCTCCGGCAATCAACAGATGTTTTTGTGCCTGAGGGGCGAGGGCGAAGAGATTGTTTGGTGTGGAGATCGTGAGCGTGTCGCCGGGCTTCACGTTTTGATGCAGGTATCGTGAGCCGCCTTTGGACGCCTCCTCCAGGCGTACGGCGATTTTATAGGCGCGCGTATCGCGTGGTGAACTCATCAGCGAGTACGCATTGCTGTACAGATTCTCGCCATCGCGCATCTGCACGATAATATGGCTGCCACCCTGAAACGCAGGCAACGGCTGGCCTGAGGTCGCCGTTAAGGTGAAGCATTTTACCTGCGCGGTAATCGTCTCAATCCGGCTGACCCGGACTTCTTGCATTTGATAATCAGACATTGCGGCCTCCCTAAAAAATCTGTCCGACGCGCCTCAGCGACGCGCCGGAACCTGTCGTAAAAGCCCCGGGTTATTCCTGAAAAACCTGGGCGACCAGATTATGAAAATGGGCAATGCCATGCTCGGAGATGCCACTGCCGCTGGTGTCTGCCATAATGCGTCCCTGGCCGCGATACCCGCGCGATTTCAGCCCTTTTTGTACGCTTTCAACCAGACGTAAATCTTCAGGACGAAAGACGTTGCGATACCATTCGATCAGTTGTTTCTGCTCTTCGGTCAGCTCTTCGTTGGTGAAGTAGATGTCATAGTTTTGCAGCGTGGTTTCCGCATCTATCGGGAATTCGTAGATAACGGTCATCATGCCTTTGATTGGCGTCACGTTGAGCATGGTGCACGGCCACAGCCAGAAACCGTGGAAGGCGGCATCAACCCCTTCTTCGAACTTAAATGACTGTTCTGAAGGTTTGGCGAAACCGTATTGCAGCGTCCAGTTGCCGTGCATGGTATGCCAGTAACGGTCAACCTGGACCGAGTCGGAAAAACCTGGATGGGCCGGACCGCAGTGGTAGCACTCCAGATAGTTATCGACGATATTCTTCCAGTTGGCTGGGGTACGGGTAGTAAAACGTGCAGCAAGTTTCAGGTCATGCACGTCTGGGCAGGCTTCGATAACTTTGTCCGCAAGTCCAGGGAGTTGTTCTTCCACGCTGCCCGCGTTCGGATCCATGTTAATAAACACGAATCCGGCATATTCTTCCAGGCGTACCGGTGTAAGGTGCGCTTTTTCGCTGTCGAAGTTGGCGACGTTTTCGCAGTTACGCGCATGCGCCAGATTGCCGTCAAGTTTGAACGCCCATGCGTGGTAAGGGCAGGTAATCACATTTTTCGCTTTCCCCTCGCCGCTCAACAACTGATGACCGCGATGCGGGCAGACGTTGTAGAAGGCCCGCAGCACGTTATCGCGCCCACGTACCAGCACGATATTCTCGCCAATCACTTCTCGGGTAACATAATCATTGGGTTTCGCCAGTTCGCTACTGTGGGCGACGCAAATCCAGCTTTTAGCGAACACCTTTTCTTGTTCGTGTTCGAAAGCCTGGTGGTCGGTATAAAACCGGGCCGGAATAGTCCAGGCATCCTGCGGGTTGGCACAGAAATTTTGCGGCAGAATAAACTCAGGGCTCAGATTGCTCATTGGAATACCTTTAATTTGTGAGTAAGAGGATTTTTGTACTGGCGCTTAATTGTCGCCTTTGAGTAGTGTCCCGGCCGGTGGCGCGACCGGGACGTCAACTGGCGCTTCGGGAAGATGACCTTCAATTTGATGCGCAGGAACGTGGGCATAGTCTTGCCGTACCCAGCGCAGAAAACCGCCAACCTTCACCAACAGGATGGCGAGGAATGGAAGAGCGGTCAGAACCACCGTGGTCTTCATGGTTTCCAGGGACGCGCCGGTGAACAAAATCGATAATGGGATCAGGGTGATGACCACGCACCAGAACAGACGAAGACTGCGCTGCGGATCTTCCCCTTCCTGCAGGTTGCGCGTGCTGGTGGCCGCCATGGTGTAGGCCACAGCATCCATGTGTGAGGCGAGGAATATAATCATGATCGCCAGATACGCCACCAGAAACAGTTTCCCGGCAGGCAACGACATCAATACTTGCTGTACGGCTGTCTCACCGCCCAGCGTCGCCATAACCTGCGGTACGTCGATCACACCGTTCACAAACTGGTGAATGGAGTAGCTTTCCATCACGCCAAAGAAGAACCAGCAGCCAACAGTGCTACCGAGGATTAATGCCCAGATAACCTCTTTGATTTTGCGACCACGGGATACGCGAGTGACAAACATTGCCACGCCCGGCGTGTAGGAGATCCACCACAGCCAGTAGAACACTGTCCAGTTACGGGTGAACTCACCGTTGCCAAGCGGGTCGGTGAAGAGGCTCATTTGCAAAAAGTTTTGTGTCGTCAGGCCGATGGCGTTGATGATGTTATTGGTGATGAACTCGGTCGGGCCGACGATCAGCACCAGCAGCGGCAGTAAAAACGCCCCCCAGCCGACCATTTTGCTCAGACGTTGCAAACCGTTATTGATGCCAATCCAGGAGCTCAGGCAGAAAATGCCGCCAGAGAACAGGATCACAAACGCCTGCACCGTGAAGTTATCCGGTAACCCCGTCAGGGCAGACAAACCGCGGGTAAAGGTGGCGGCGGTGACGACCAGAGAGATGGTTAACGCGCCAACTGTCGCGATCAGGAACATCAGGTCAACCAGGCGACCCCAGACGCCCTGCGGATGCACGCCGGTAATAGCGGCGATAATCCCGGACAGGCTCAGTCCTTTGTTTTTACGCACATGGAAGTGGTAGGCCATGGTTAATGAGGCCAACGTGTAGGTCGCCCATGCGCTGATCCCCCAATGGAAAAAGGAATAGGGCAGGCTGTATTCCAGCGCTTTTTGCGAGTGCGGCGCGATATTCAGACCCGGGGTCTGGTAATAATAGGCCCACTCAGCAACGCCCCAGTAGAGCGTGGAGGAGCCTAATCCGGCGCATATAAACATAAACAGCCAGGAGAGCGTGCTGTATTCCGCTTTACCTTCTCCCAGACGGATGTTGCCGTATTTGCTGGTAGCCAGCCAGACGACCAGACCCATAGCCATCAGAACGAGGATCTGCACGGCGGAACCCAGCATCCGGGTAACGCCGTTGAAAAGAGTATTTGCGACTTGTGCAGACTGCTGAGGGAAGAGACTAAGTGTGGCGGCGATGAAAAGAATAGCCACCAGGCTGATGGCTATCAGCGGCATGTCTTTTTTCTTGACGTTGCTCAACATGGGATCTCCTGGGCACAGTTGCCCGCGTATGGCATTAGCCTGTCGTTGTTATCATGCTGTAGGGGTAGAATGAGTTACTTTATATTTAACAATTTTATTATTTGTTCTTTACATGAATTAAACAATTGCCCGATGCGTGAAGCAATAAAACACGGAACGGAAATAATAAAAGGTGAATTAGCGCAGGTTATTGGCTCCACAAAACGCATAAAAAAGCCGCGTCAGTGACGCGGCTCATAATTCGTGGTTTGACCTCTAACGTAGTGCCTGACAGATGGCTTCACCCACCTGTTGCGTGGTGGCGCTGCCTTTCATATCCGGCGTTTTCGGGCCACAGGCAATAACGTGCTCAATTGCCGCCAGAATACCGTCGTGGGCAGCCTTATAGTTGGCATCCCCCTTACCAAGGAAGTCCAGCATCATGGCGCCAGCCCAGATAGTGGCAATCGGGTTGGCGATGTTTTTTCCGTAAATATCGGGGGCCGAACCATGTACTGGCTCGAACAGGGACGGGAAGGTGCGTTCCGGGTTTAAGTTGGCAGAAGGCGCGATGCCAATCGTCCCGGTACAGGCCGGACCCAGATCGGAGAGGATGTCGCCGAACAGGTTGGAAGCAACCACAACGTCAAAACGCTCCGGCTGCATCACAAAGCGGGCGCACAGTATATCGATATGCTGTTTATCCCAACGGATCTCAGGATAGTTAGCCGCCATTGCTTCAACACGCTCGTCCCAGTAAGGCATGCTGATGGCCAGACCATTGGATTTGGTCGCCGAGGTCAGGGTTTTGCGCGGGCGGTTTTGCGCCAGCTCGAAAGCGTAACGCAATATACGATCCACGCCGCGACGGGTGAAGACCGACTCCTGGATAACCACCTCGTGTTCCGTCCCTTCACTCACGCGTCCGCCGAGAGAAGAGTATTCTCCCTCGGTGTTCTCGCGTACGACGTAGAAATCAATGTCGCCTGGCTGCTTGCCCGCCAGTGGGCAAGGGACTCCCGGGAACAGGCGTACCGGACGCAGGTTGACGTACTGGTCGAATTCGCGGCGAAACTTAAGCAGCGAGCCCCATAAAGAGATGTGGTCCGGTACGGTATCCGGCCAGCCAACGGCGCCAAAATAGATAGCATCAAAGGATTGCAACTGCTCATGCCAGTCATCCGGCATCATTTTACCGTGATGGGCGTAGTACTCGCAGCTCGCCCATTCCATTTGCTCAAAGCTGAGCGACAACCCCCAACGCTCGGCGGCTGCCTGTAACACATGAATGCCTTCAGGCAGCACTTCTTTACCAATGCCATCTCCGGGGATAGCGGCAATACGACAGGTTTTCTTCATAGCAGCTCTCACTTGTACGCCATCAAAATTGACTTTCCCCTTATCCTATAATTGACTGATTAAGAGTTAATCCCCCTAACTGGTGAAACATAAAACACAGATCATGAATAATCTGCCGCTGCTAAATGATTTACGCGTCTTTATGCTGGTTGCCCGTCGGGCAGGATTTGCCGCCGTTGCCGAGGAACTGGGTGTATCACCGGCTTTTATCAGTAAGCGAGTAGCCCTGCTGGAGCAGACGCTGAACGTGGTGCTGCTGCACCGGACAACGCGGCGTGTAACCATCACGGAAGAGGGGGAGCGGATCTACGAATGGGCGCAGCGGATCCTGCAGGATGTCGATCAGATGATGGACGAGTTGTCTGATGCCAGGCAGATCCCGCAGGGGATGCTACGCATTATTAGTAGCTTTGGTTTTGGCCGCCGGGTGGTGGCTCCGGCGCTGTCTGCGCTGGCAAAAGCGTACCCGCAGTTAGAACTGAGGTTCGATGTTGAAGACCGCCTGGTGGATATGGTGAATGAGGGCGTCGATCTTGATATTCGTATCGGGGATGATATCGCGCCGAACCTGATTGCCCGCAAGCTGGCGACTAACTACCGTATTCTGTGCGCCTCGCCGGAATTTGTGGCGCAGCACGGGACGCCGAAGCAACTCAACGATCTCTCCACTTTTCCTTGTCTGGTTATCAAAGAGCGCGACCATCCGTTTGGCATCTGGCAAATGCGTAATAAAGAGGGCGCTCACTCAATTAAAGTTACGGGGCCTCTGTCGTCTAATCATGGCGAAGTGGTACATCAGTGGTGTCTTGATGGGCAGGGAATTGCCCTGCGTTCGTGGTGGGACGTTTGCGACAACATTGCCGGTGGACATTTGGTACACGTATTACCCGAGTATTATCAACCAGCAAATATATGGGCGGTTTATGTTTCTCGGCTGGCGACGTCGGCAAAAATCCGTATTACGGTTGAGTATTTGCGCCGCTATTTTGCCGAAAACTATCCAAAGTTTACTTTGGAATAAATCCGCAACAGCTGGCAAGAAACTGAAAATAAAAAAGGCAGAATAATCTGCCTTTTTTGCAACTATAACTCACTGAGCAAAGCCGTTATTTAGACTCTTCAGCTTCAGGTAATGTCACGTTAAGTTCGAGGATAGAAATATCGCCGTCTTTTTGTTCAAGCTGTACGGTGACCATTTCGGGATCAATTTGTACATACTTGCAGATAACCTCGAGAATATCTTTCCTCAGTTGCGGTAAATAATGTGGCTCGGCGTCACTACGACGACGTTCCGCAACAATAATCTGCAGTCGCTCTTTAGCGATGTTCGCTGTGCTCTTTTTCCGCGAGAGAAAAAAATCCAGTAATGCCATAACTTATCCTCCGAACAGGCGTTTGAGGAAACCTTTCTTCTCTTCTTCAATGAAGCGGAAAGGACGTTCTTCTCCCAACAGACGGTCTACGGTATCAGCATAGGCTTTACCGGCATCAGCATTGATGTCGAGAATAACCGGCTCACCCTGGTTAGACGCGCGCAGGACTGACTGATCTTCAGGAATCACGCCAACCAGCTTGATTCGCAGAATTTCCAGTACGTCTTCCATGCTCAGCATGTCACCTTTATTTACGCGGCCAGGGTTGTAGCGCGTCAGCAACAAATGCTCTTTAATCGGATCTTCACCGTTTTCCGCACGACGAGATTTCGACGCCAGAATACCCAGAATACGGTCAGAGTCACGTACAGAGGAGACTTCCGGGTTAGTGGTGATAATCGCTTCATCGGCAAAATACAGGGCCATCAGCGCGCCGGTTTCAATACCCGCCGGGGAGTCGCAGACGATGAAATCGAATTCCATCGTTTTCAGGTCGTCCAGAACTTTCGCGACGCCTTCACGCGTCAGCGCGTCTTTATCGCGAGTCTGTGAGGCCGGAAGAATAAAGAGATTTTCGGTACGCTTATCTTTGATTAACGCCTGATTTAACGACGCATCGCCCTGAATAACGTTGACGAAGTCGTAAACGACGCGGCGTTCACAACCCATAATCAGATCGAGGTTACGCAGGCCGATATCAAAATCAATAACGACAGTTTTCTTTCCCTTCTGGGCCAAACCTGTAGCGATGGCCGCGCTGGAGGTGGTTTTGCCAACGCCCCCTTTACCCGAAGTAACAACAATAATGCGTGCCATAGAAATTCCTTGTTAAAAAGGGATCAATTCAACGGTTGAACTGTCAAAGCGTTCTCTGCTAATTGCAGACGGGCCGCTTTGCCATAAAATTCTGCTGGGATTTTATCACTCAGCCAATAAACACCTGCGATAGACACCAGTTCTGCCGTCAGATGGGTACAAAAAATTTGCGCTTCACGATCGCCGCTTGCACCTGCCAGCGCACGGCCTCTCATCATTCCATAAACATGAATATTGCCATCAGCGATAAGCTCTGCGCCCGCACTGACGTGGCTTGTAACAATCAGATCACATTGTGGAGCATAAATGCGCTGACCGGAACGAACCGGCACATTTATTAATCGTGTTTTTGTGATGGGAGTAACGTTTTGCGGCGGAGCGACGGGAGCCGGGACCTCAACAGGCGCAGGACGAATAGCTTTTTCTTTACCTTCAGTCAGTAAAGGAAGACCCATTTCGTCGATTTCTGCCTTTAGTCTGGCGTCTTTGCATCCGCTAACGCCAATAATGCGCAATCCGGTAGACGCGACCACTTTCTGCAGCGCTGACCAGTTTACCGGGCTTTCAAGACCACTCACGTTAACCACCACGGGAGCATGTTTTAAAAAAGCCGGTGCCTGCGCGATTTTGTCTTCCAACGCCTGACGAATAACCTCGGGTTCTGCTTCATGTAAATGAACCACTGATAAGGTGAAGCTACTGCCTTTAAGCTCGATTGGCGTGTTTGACATCCTGGCCTTACTCAATTTGCTATTTATCATCCCCAGCGCGGGGTGATATTCCGAAGACTATAAGGCATGTTATAGTCAGTATTATATTGAGGCAAGCCACCATTCCGTGAATTCAGAGTAAAAGATATGTTTTGTGTGATCTACCGAAGCAGCAAACGTGACCAGACCTATTTATATGTCGAAAAAAAAGACGATTTCTCGCGCGTTCCTGAAGAACTGATGAGAGGATTTGGTCAGCCGACGCTGGCAATGATGTTACCGCTTGATGGGCGTAAAAAATTAGTTAATGCCGATCTTGAAAAAGTAAAACAGGCCCTGACTGAGCAGGGCTATTATTTACAAATACCCCCGCCGCCAGAAGATTTACTTAAACAGCATCTGGCAGCGGCAAAACAAAATACACCAGACGCTAAACGTTAAACTGCATCCGGCAGCAGCACGTTCCATCGATGCAGTACCTGAAATCTATGACTACGTTAGGGGAAAGTAATGTATCAACATCACAACTGGCATGGTGCTCTGCTGGATTATCCGGTGAGTAAGGTGGTTTGCGTAGGGAGTAACTATGCCAACCATATTAAAGAGATGGGTGGAACTACCCCGGAAGAACCGGTTCTGTTTATTAAACCGGAAACCGCGCTGTGCGATTTGCGCCAGCCGCTGGTGATCCCATCTGATATGGGGTCTGTCCACCATGAAGTTGAGCTGGCTGTGCTGATTGGCGCGACCCTGCGGCAAGCGACAGAAGATCATGTGCGCAAAGCCATTGCCGGTTATGGTGTCGCGCTGGATCTGACCCTGCGCGATATTCAGGGCAAAATGAAGAAGGCGGGGCAGCCATGGGAAAAAGCGAAGGGTTTTGATAACTCTTGCCCGCTGTCTGGATTTATTCCGGTGGCGGAATTTAATGGCGATCCGCAGGATACGATGCTTGGATTAACGGTCAACGGTGAAACTCGCCAGCACGGCTCCACGGCGGACATGATCCATCACATCGTTCCCTTGATTGCTTATATGAGCCGTTTCTTTACCCTCAAAGCGGGCGATGTGGTGCTAACGGGAACGCCAGCAGGCGTGGGACCTTTAAGCAGCGGCGACGAACTGGCCATCAGTTTTCACGGTCAAACGCTAACAACCCGCGTGCTGTAATCTCTGCTTGCCGCCTTTTCGGGCGGCAAAACTTGCATCAGCGTGCCAGACTGGTTATAAGGTGCAGCTTTATTGCAATAGCGGAAACCCTGATGAGCGACATACCTTTCTGGCAAAGTAAAACCCTTGATGAAATGACCGATGCCGAGTGGGAGTCATTATGTGACGGGTGCGGTCAATGCTGCCTGCATAAGCTGATGGATGAAGACACTGACGAAATCTACTTTACCAACGTCGCCTGTCGTCAGCTCAACATTAAAACCTGCCAGTGTCGTAATTACGAACGTCGATTCGAGTACGAGCCTGACTGCATCAAACTGACGCGTGATAATCTGCCGACTTTTGAATGGTTGCCGATGACCTGCGCCTATCGTCTGCTCGCAGAAGGAAAAGGGCTGCCGGAGTGGCACCCGTTGCTGACAGGATCAAAAGCGGCGATGCACGGTGAACGTATCTCGGTTCGTCATATTGCGGTGAAAGAGTCGGAAGTGCGTGACTGGCAGGATCATATCCTGAACAAACCTTCATGGGCGGACTAACTACATGAGTTTAAATGGTTTTGTTTCTTCTCGTTTTGAGCATGTGGCATCTGTGGGGCATTACCTCCAAAATTAGCGTTCAATATTGCCAGTTGGTTGTCATTGTTGTCTTTCATCCATTTACCGTAAACGCTGTAAACCATCTGTGCTGACGTATGCCCCATTTGAGCCGCAATGAAGTTGGGGTTGGCTCCGGCGCTTAATGCCCAGCAAGCATATGTGTGTCGAGACTCATATGACTTGCGGTGCGGAATGCCGCTCCTTCTTAATATGTTGTTCCACGTTCCTGAGAATGACCCGGGCGAATACCATTCACCTCTTTTACCATTCCTTGCCGTTAACCTAAGAACAAAAACAAATGTGCATTCATCCCGGCAAGTTCTGCCAAACTCTCTGAGGTGAACGTCTATCTGGTGTTGTTTCCCCATCCTGGTGTAAGCCATCTGGCTTTTTAGTGCCTCGATAGCCGGGGTAGTAAGTGTAAGTATCCCGCATAATCGTGCCATTCACATTTAGAGATCCTCCGGCATAATCAATCTGCCAACAAAGGAGATCGCTATGCGTAAAGCCCGTTTTACTGAGCATCTGATCATCGCCGTGATTAAGTCGGTTGAAACCGGACGAACTGTTAAGGATGTCTGCCGGGAGACCGGTATCTCTGAAGCCACCTACTACAACTGAAAGTCCAGATACGGCGGTATGGAGGCTTCTGATATTAAAAAATCAAGGATCTTGAGGATGAGAACCGGGCGCTGAAAGACGTTATCGAAAAAAGCTTTAAAACCAGCCTTTAAGCGTGAGCTGGTCACTCATCTGATAACGACATTTGGACTCAGTATCCGTCAGGCCTGCCGGAGTCTGAACCTGAGCAGAACGGTTTACCATTACCGTCCGGATACCACGCGTGACGAACCCGTTATTGTCGCGTTGCAGGCAGTGGCCGAGCGATACCCACGATACGGTTTTCCGAAACTTTTTCAGGTTTTGCGGCGGCAGGGATACCCGTGGAATCACAAAAGGATCCACCGTATTTACTGTCTGCTGAAACTGAATTTTCGCCGAAAGGGCAAACAGTGGTTGCCGGTGCGTAATCCCTCGCCACTGGCCACGCAGGAAGCGCTGAATCAGAGCTGGTCTGTCGATTTTATGCATGATGCCCTGGTCTGTGGCCGTCGTTTTCGCACGTTCAATGTCGTTGATGACTTTAACCGTGAGGCGTTGTCGATTGAAATCGATCTGAATCTGCCATCTCAGCGAGTGGTCCGTGTACTCGACAGGATCGCGGCAAATCGCGGGTATCCGGTCATGCTGCGCATGGATAATGGTCCGGAATTTATCTCTCTGGCACTGGCTGAATGGGCAGAGAAACATGCAGTAAAACTGGAATTTATCCAGCCAGGTAAGCCGACGCAGAACGCTTTCATTGAGCGCTTTAACCGGACATACCGTACAGAAATACTCGATTTTTATCTGTTCAGAACGCTGAATGAAGTGCGGGAAATCACGGAGAAATGGTTATCAGAATATAACTGTGAACGCCCGCATGAATCACTGAACAATATGACACCGGAGGAATACCGACAACACTATTATTTGACCGGGATCTCAAAAAATGCATGGAACTAAAACGGGTCTATTTACAGTATCAATCACTGAGCTGCCAGAGAAAACATTAGAAGAGCTCATTCCCCAGACAGAGGCCGAGCAGAAGAGGTTGAAACAAATTGCAGACGAGGAGATTGAATTGAGGAATACGCCTCTGATAGAGGAAAAGAAACAGAGGACGATGATTTAATTAAATGGCAGGTTTACTGGTTAGAATTAATGCGCTTAGACACATCTAAACCAGTATAGCCTGCCATTCCTGAGTAGGTTTATTAACCCTCTATAATGTAATAGCGATAGAAGTTTTTTTTCATTTATCCATCTTGATCATGAAACCAAGCAATATGACAAATTGAATCATAGCGCACAGGATGGAGAAATGAAGATACCTGTAGTCAGATGCAGGTGTGATGAAGAAATGAGGCGCTGCAAATATGAAGCATGATATTCCCAGCAACAGGCCTATACTCTTTATCCCATTTCTAGTAAAAAGAAATGCAATTGTTGACATCAAAGAAAGAAGTAAATAAATCCATGGCAGGTAGATATATGGCATCGATTTTATCGTTTCCATATACAGTGAGCTTGCCTTGTTAGGTGAGAATTTAATTCCCCAAGGGTTTTCTACGCTACCTTCTTGCACAACCCATGCAGGAGTCCCACTGCCAACCCTGAGTAATTCTCTAAATGTATCAAGTCTTACATTAAGATAGGTTAATGGGCTATTCATTATCTCCTGCATCCATTTCTTACTTAACGCACTAACCTCAGAATCATCAACTGATGTAAGGTTTCCAGCCTTAGTACCGTAAAACATTAAGTTATTGCTTCCGGCCCAATAAAACGACTTTGCATTCTCTTTATCAATGCCGACTTTTCTCACAATATAATCAGGAAGAAGAACTTCACCTTCTGCTATGCCCATCCCTAGTAAATCGTAGCTTTGGATATATTGCAATGGTGATGTCTTTGTAACATTAAGAGTGCTAACAATAATAACAGGAAGCAATATAATGATGGCGTTTGACCCAATGTAAAGTGAAAGCTTTCTTACGACATTTTTACAATTATCGTCGTAATAAAACCACCACGCCATGATTACCAATGCTACTGGTATCCCATTAGTTTTACTTCCGCATGCAAGTGACATTATAACAACTAAAACAATCAGCCTTGTGATTGAGAATAATTTATTCTCAATTGAATTAAATGTTAGTCCAATTGCTAAAATCATCAGTGATGAAAAAACGACATCCTTCCATATCTGAGCGGTAACAAGAAGAACTTGCGGGGCAGCGCCGACAATCAACACCGCAACAGATAAATACCCGATTCTTCTGTGCAGAGTCATAGATAACAGGTAAAGACCAAGCCAATAACAGATCTGATTTTGAATAAGGAAAATACCCGGTCCTGAGTCGATTAAATTTAACTTACCCCACCACCATGCCATTATCACTGGTTGCCATGAATTATAATGACCAGTAAGGGATTCATTATATTGAATAGTAGAGTCAACACTCATCCATCCAGGATAGAACATCATCGTGCAAAATATCATAAATGCAAATGATGTTAATGTGTATATATATTTATAGTTTACTTTACCATCTAACTTTAAAGGCATAAATTATACCGATCCAACCTATATAGTAACATTATGAAATGCTGAGTATTATGCACCAACATTTGACCTTCATCCATAGCCGCGGTCGCAAGTTGATGATGCAAATGGTTATCGGAATGGAAAAAGTACATGGAATTTGTTCATGCGCGTTGATACAACAAAAGATTCGGACGTTGAATGGCCTGAGCTTACTGCATAGAGACTTCACTCAGATATGAGACACTCATAACTTTGCTAGGCTTTGCCATTTTTTTCAAAAATGTAAAGAGTGATGGGGCATGGATGGGGCAAAAAATTAGCGCAAAACAACTCAAAACCTCTAAGGTGGTGATTCTTCTTGCGCTAATACTCTGCTTTATGACTGCTTTCGGTTCACTTCGACGCACAATAATTTAATAGTGCCGCCTATTCTGAACAAACCTTCATGGGCGGACTGAGCCGCCCATCGATTAGCAGGCGTTAAGGGTTAAGACTTTTTCGCCTGATACATCTCATCGGAGTGGTTGTCATCTTCCACCCAGAAGTTAATGTTGAATTGCGCATCGTCGCTTAATTCAACGCGATGCCAGTACTGCGGTGGGCTGGTTGCGAACTGACCGGCATTAATCACCACTTTCACTTCAGGTTCTTTTGCGTCTTCATTGGCAAAGCCATAATACGTTACCGTACCTTCCATTACGCAGAGCTGTCCAAACACGCCTGCTGCGGTGTTATGGTGAGAAAGAAGTGCTGCCGGGACGTTGTCTTTGGTAAAGAAGGGAGTAGAGCGTTTTACTTTCCAGTTTGCCGGGATGCGTAAATGGGACATCAGACATCTCCTTGGTGTGGCATCTATAAGATGTATTTAATATACATCTTATAGATGCCAGCAGGCAATGAATTTAAGGCAAAAAAAACGCTCCCGAAGGAGCGTCTCTGTTAGCGACCGAAGAGGTCACGTTTTTTCGGTTTAAACGGCTGTGCTATCACCACCAGCACGGCGACCACCAGGTAAGCGGCGAAGATCCCCAACAGCCACTGTGGCATTTCCAGGGTTAAAAAAGACCACTGGCGTTCAGCACAGTCACCGGATGCTAAAAACACCTGCGGCAGCCATTTGTCCAGCGGCAGCCAGCTCGGGAAGCGTGCGGCAAAATCACAGGTCATAAACGGTGATGGGTGCAACTGAATCATGGTGTGCTCATACGCTAACTGAAGTCCGCGCCAGGCACTGTAAATCCAGATAATCATCGCCACATAGCGCAGCGGCGTTTTTGGTGCGATAGCCCCCACCAGCCCCGCGCCCATCACGCCAAATAATGCGCTACGTTCGTAAATACACAACACGCAAGGTTTTAGCAGCATGACGTGCTGGAACCACAGCGCGACAAGCTCCAGCGCAAAGGCGGTTAACGCCAACAATAACCATGCACCACGACCTCGGGAGCACTGGTTTAAAAATCGCAACATAATAATTTCCCTGCAACATGCGTAGAGAGCGCAGTTTAAACCAATTCAATTTATGCGCCACTAGCAGGAATTGAAAATTTGAGTAATCGGATAATTATCATGCAAAAAGTCAAACCGGGCAGTGATTTGCCCGGTAAATTGTTATGAAAGTGTAGCTAACCAGCCCGCCTGGGTCATCCACTCAGTCACCGGAACAAGCGTGAACTCGACGCAAAGCAGACCAACCAGCGTCAGGACGAGAGTATAAGGCAGAGCCATCCACACCATGCGGCCATAAGAGAGTCGAATCAATGGTGCCAGCGCAGAGGTCAGCAGGAACAGGAATGCCGCCTGGCCGTTTGGTGTAGCAACGGAAGGCAGGTTAGTCCCGGTATTGATCGCCACCGCTAACAGCTCAAATTGGTTAAGGCTGATGGTCCCATGTTCCAACGCGGCTTTGGCTTCGTTAATGTAGATGGTGCCGACAAACACGTTATCAGAGATAGAAGACAGCAGGCCGTTAAAGAGATAGAACAGCGTCAGTTGAGCATGTTCAGAGGACTGCAAAACAAACTGAATAATCGGTGAAAAGAGCTGTTGATCGATAATCACCGCAACGATAGAGAAGAACACGGTTAGCAGGGCAGTGAAAGGCAGCGACTCGGTAAACGCTTTACCAATCGCGTGTTCGTCAGTAACGCCGGTCAACGACGTGGCCAGGATAATGACGGACAGACCGATTAATCCGACTTCCGCCAGATGCAGGGCCAGGGCAACCACCAGCCAGATACCGATAATCGCCTGAACAATCAGTTTGATTTTTTCCTGACGAGTACGCTGCTGACGGCTTTGATCGTCAAACTGTTGCAGGACATCGCGGACGGTCTCCGGCAGCGTTTCGCCATAGCCAAACCAGCGCAATTTCTCAACCAGCATGCAGGTTAACAGGCCGCAAATCAGCACCGGGACGGTGACCGGCGACATGCGCAGGAAAAAGTCACCAAAATGCCAGCCAGCCGCTTTGGCGATAATCAGGTTTTGCGGTTCGCCGACCATAGTCATTACGCCGCCTAACGCCGTACCGACACCCGCATGCATCATCAGGCTGCGCAGAAAACCACGGAACTGCTCCAGTACGACCTTATTGTGCTGATCGATATGGCTATCATCGAGCATATTGTTGTCTTCCGTGCGGGAAGAGGCGAAGCGATGGTAAATACCATAAAAACCAACCGCTACGCTGATTACCACGGCAACGACGGTCAGCGCATCCAGGAATGCAGAAAGGAAGGCGGCGGCAACGCAAAATGCCAGCGACAGCAGCATCTTGGAGCGAATCGTAAGCAGTAGGCGGGTGAAAATAAACAGCAGCAACTGCTTCATAAAGTAGATGCCAGCCACCATAAACATCAGCAGCAATAGCACCTCAAGGTTAGCGGCAACCTCTTCACGCACATGTGTGGCGCTGGTCATGCCGATGATGACCGCCTCGATGGCTAGCAGCCCGCCTGGTAGCAGCGGGTAACATTTTAACGCCATCGCCAGCGTAAAAATGAACTCGGCCACCAACAGCCAGCCCGCAATAAAGGGATTGATGAAAAATATAACCGGGTTAACGACTAAGAATACGAGTAGTGCAAGTTTGTACCAGTCAGGTGATTGACCTAAAAAATTGCGCCACATAGCGCGGCCCCATGATAGCTCCATGGTGATTTCCCTACCTTTAAAAATGAAATCATGTTTTTATGTTTGACCGCAAAGCTTAGCGGGAGGAGGGAGTACAGGCAAGCTATTCACGCGACGGACAAGGCTGGCTGTGCTTCAGCGTAATCTGGAAAATGAAGCCTTGATCCACTTTTTCTTCATTGCGTCAGCTATCAGCCATGTAGCCCGTCTGGTATGATAACTGTAACTATGTTTTGCTGTGTAATGGAATTATCACTATGGTCATTAAGGCGCAAAGCCCGGCTGGGTTCGCGGAAGAGTACATCATTGAAAGTATCTGGAATAACCGCTTCCCACCTGGCACTATTTTGCCTGCTGAACGTGAACTCTCTGAACTGATTGGAGTGACACGTACCACGTTACGCGAGGTATTACAGCGTCTGGCGCGGGACGGCTGGTTGACCATTCAACACGGCAAGCCGACGAAGGTGAATAACTTCTGGGAAACCTCCGGGCTAAATATCCTTGAAACGCTGGCGCGTCTCGATCACGAGAGCGTGCCGCAGCTTATTGATAATCTGCTGTCCGTGCGTACCAACATCTCGACGATCTTTGTTCGTACCGCGTTTCGCCAGCATCCTGATAAAGCGCAGGAGGTTCTGGCAACGGCAAATCAGGTGGCCGACCATGCTGATGCGTTCGCCGATCTGGACTATAACATTTTCCGCGGTCTGGCATTTGCCTCTGGCAATCCGATTTACGGTTTGATCCTCAATGGAATGAAGGGATTATATACCCGCATTGGCCGCCATTATTTCGCCAATCCGGAAGCCCGCGCGCTGGCGCTGAGCTTTTACCGTAAGCTGTCAGAACTTTGTGATCAGGGTGCTCATGAGCAGGTATATGAAACGGTGCGTCGCTATGGTCACGACAGCGGCGAGATTTGGCATCGTATGCAGAAAAACCTGCCGGGCGATTTAGCTATTCAGGGGCGCTAATCGCAGCTTATCCGGCCTACGAAATGCATTGTAGGCCGGATAAGACGTTTTCGCGTCGCCATCCGGCAATAAGATTTACAGACCGTTCATCCTCGGCGGGCAACGCTCCAGCAGTTCCACACTGCCGTCTTCATTCTGCTGCTCCAGCATCACGTCAAAACCCCAGAGCCGGTGCACATGCTTGAGCACCTCTTTGCGTCCTTTATCCAGCGGAGCGCGATTATGCGGAATATAGCGCAAGGTGAGCGAGCGGTCGCCGCGCAGATCGACATTCCAGATTTGAATATTCGGCTCAAGGTTGCTCAGGTTATATTGCGACGACAGCCTGTTGCGGATCTCACGATATCCTTCCTCGTTGTGAATCGCGGAAATCTCCAGATAATTATGACGATCGTCATCCAGCACGGTGAACAGGCGGAAATCACGCATAACCTTCGGTGACAGGAACTGGCTGATGAAGCTCTCATCTTTGAAATCGCGCATCGCGAAATGCAGGGTTTCCAGCCAGTCAGAACCTGCTATATCCGGGAACCAGTATTTGTCCTCTTCGGTAGGCGACTGACAAATTCGTTTAATATCCTGGAACATGGCAAAACCCAGAGCATAGGGATTTATCCCGCTATACCACGGGCTGTTGTACGGCGGCTGGAATACCACGTTGGTATGGCTATGTAAAAACTCCAGCATAAACCGTTCGGTGACTTTACCTTCGTCATAAAGGTGATTAAGGATGGTGTAATGCCAGAAAGTGGCCCACCCTTCGTTCATCACCTGGGTCTGTTTCTGCGGATAAAAATACTGGCTGACCTTGCGCACAATGCGCAGCACTTCGCGTTGCCAGGATTCCAGCAGCGGGGCGTTCTTCTCCATGAAGTACAGAAGGTTCTCCTGCGGTTCAGAAGGATAACGTCGGGCTTCCGCAACGGTTTTCTCTTCCTCTTTCTTCGGCAGCGTACGCCACAACATATTTACCTGGCTTTGCAGATACTCTTCACGGCTTTTCTGTCGGGCTTTCTCTTCCTGTAGGGAGATTTTTTGCGGGCGTTTGTAACGATCCACGCCGTAGTTCATCAGCGCGTGACAGGAGTCGAGGAGCTTTTCGACTTCATCCACGCCGTAACGCTCTTCACACTGGGTAATATAGTTTCGCGCGAAGATCAGGTAATCGACGATGGAGCTGGCATCCGTCCAGCTACGGAACAAATAGTTGTTTTTAAAGAAGGAGTTATGTCCGTAGCAGGCATGCGCCATCACCAACGCCTGCATGGTGATGGTGTTCTCCTCCATCAAATACGCGATACACGGATTGGAGTTGATAACAATCTCATAGGCCAGCCCCTGCTGACCATGCTTATACAAACGCTCGGTTTCAATAAATTTTTTACCAAACGACCAGTGAGGATAGTTGATTGGCATCCCGACGCTGGAGTAAGCGTCCATCATTTGTTCGGAGGTGATCACCTCGATTTGGTGCGGGTAGGTATCCAGTCTGTAGAGTTTCGCCACGCGGTCTATTTCCGCCAGATAGACATCCAGCAGATCAAACGTCCAGTCGGGTCCATCGCTTAACCGTGTGCTGTCCTTGTTCATGGAATCAATCGTAGCCATTCGCGCACCCTCATTGTTGGCGGCACTCTCTGTCTGGAGTACCTCATTTCAAGCATAGATCATGGTGTTAAAAAACGTGCTGCGGCTGAATTTTTTTCTTTGCGATTTCTTGTTAGCGAGGCGTCGAAAAACGGTATGGCCGCAAAATTTTATGCTGGATAAAAATAACGCACAGCAGGAGATACCAAAGCAGGGAGTTCCCCGCCATCACCGCCATATGTGAGATAAGTCACCATAAAAAAGCCATATGTTGAATAATATTTTCAACTGAGTTATCAAGATGTAATTAGATGATTGTTCTTTTACTGTTAACGGAGTGGCTATGCGAGTTGTCATACTGGGAAGTGGTGTCGTTGGCGTGACCAGCGCCTGGTACTTAAGTCAGGCTGGACACGATGTCACCGTCATTGATCGTGAGCCCGGTCCGGCACTGGAAACCAGTGCGGCGAACGCGGGGCAAATCTCTCCAGGTTATGCAGCACCCTGGGCGGCGCCAGGTGTACCGCTTAAAGCAATTAAATGGATGTTTCAGCGCCATGCGCCGCTGGCCGTTCGCCTCGACGGGACGCAGTTCCAGTTGAAATGGATGTGGCAGATGCTACGTAACTGCGACACCAGCCATTACATGGAAAACAAGGTCCGGATGGTGCGACTGGCGGAATACAGCCGTGATTGCCTGAAAGCGCTACGCGCCTCTACCGGTATCGAGTACGAAGGACGCCAGGGCGGAACGTTGCAACTGTTCCGTACCGCTCAACAGTATGAGAACGCGACCCGCGACATCGCCGTCCTCGAAGACGCCGGCGTGCCGTATCAGCTCCTGGAAGCAAGCCGTCTGGCGGAAGTTGAACCGGCGCTGGCGGAAGTGGCACACAAGCTGACCGGCGGTCTGCGTTTACCGAATGACGAAACCGGTGACTGCCAGCTGTTTACCCAGCGTCTGGCGCTGATGGCGGAGCAGGCGGGTGTGAAATTTCGCTTTAATACTCCGGTCGATAAGCTGTTGAGCGATGGTGAGCAGATTTATGGCGTTCAGTGTGGCGAGGAGATAGTCAAAGCCGATGCCTATGTAATGGCGTTCGGCTCGTACTCTACGGCGATGCTGAAGGGGATCGTTGATATTCCGGTCTATCCGCTCAAAGGCTATTCATTGACCATTCCGGTGGCGCAAGATGACGGCGCGCCGGTTTCAACGATCCTTGATGAAACCTACAAAATCGCCATTACCCGCTTTGATAAACGTATTCGCGTTGGCGGCATGGCGGAGATTGTCGGCTTCAATACGGAATTGCTGCAACCCCGTCGTGAGACGCTGGAGATGGTCGTCCGCGATCTCTTCCCACGCGGTGGGCATGTGGAGCAGGCAACCTTCTGGACCGGGCTGCGTCCGATGACGCCGGACGGTACGCCAGTGATCGGGCGAACGCGCTTTAAGAATCTACTGCTTAATACCGGCCACGGCACGCTGGGCTGGACCATGGCCTGCGGTTCGGGTCAGTTGCTGAGCGACATTCTGTCAGGCCGCACACCAGCCATTCCTTACGACGATCTGAGCGTGGCGCGTTACAGCCCGGGGTTTACCCCATCTCGTCCACGGCATTTACATGGCGCACATAACTGATAAGGACGTGAGATGACTCGCCCGATACTGGCCAGCATTGACCTGCAGGCGTTGAAACAAAACCTGACCATTACCCGCCAGGCCGCGCCGGACGCCCGCGTCTGGTCGGTGGTGAAAGCCAATGCATACGGACACGGCATTGAACGTGTCTGGAATGCGCTGGGCACAACCGACGGTTTTGCCATGCTCAATCTTGAAGAAGCGATAACCCTGCGTGAGCGCGGGTGGAAAGGCCCGATACTCATGCTGGAGGGATTTTTCCACGCCGAAGACCTGATGGTGTATGACAAATATCGTCTGACCACCTGTGTACACAGTAACTGGCAATTAAAAGCGCTGCAGAATGCGCGCCTCAACGCGCCGCTGGATGTTTACCTGAAGGTGAACAGCGGCATGAACCGACTGGGTTTCTTACCGGAAAGAATATCAACGGTCTGGCAACAGCTGCGGGCAATGCCCAACGTCGGTGAAATGACGCTGATGTCCCACTTTGCAGATGCGGAGCACCCGGAAGGTATTCAGGACGCCATGGCGCGGATTGCACAGGCGACAGAAGGGCTGGAGTGCAGACGGTCGCTGTCCAATTCGGCCGCCACGCTGTGGCACCCTGAAGCACATTATGACTGGGTGCGCCCGGGCATTATTTTGTATGGCGCGTCACCTTCGGGACAGTGGCGGGACATCGCCAATACTGGCCTGAAACCGGTCATGACCCTGAGCAGTGAGATAATCGGCATACAGACGCTGAAAGCAGGAGACCGGGTGGGCTACGGGGGACGCTATACCGCCAGTGGCGAGCAGCGTATTGGCATTGTGGCGACCGGGTATGCAGACGGTTATCCGCGCCATGCGCCAAGCGGAACGCCGGTGCTGGTGGACGGCGTACGCACTACAACGGTGGGGACGGTCTCAATGGATATGCTGGCGGTAGATCTGACACCGTGTCCGCAGGCGGGGATCGGGACGCCGGTAGAGCTGTGGGGCAAAGAGATTAAAATTGACGATGTGGCCAGCGCAGCGGGTACGGTGGGCTACGAGTTGATGTGTTCTCTGGCGCTGCGCGTGCCGGTTGTGACGGTGTAACGTATATGAAGCCGGATGTCGACGCTGATGCGTTTCATCCGGCTACACCGTTTATGCGACGCAGAGCGCAAACCGGGCAAAGCGCTGCCGCCGCCCGGCAAAAAGCATCAACGCGCCTCATCCTCATCTTCAGCAACGCGAACACCGACCTTCAGCACCGCATTATCTTCTTTCTCAGCAACCGTCCAGATCATGCCAGCAAATTCAACCTGGTCACCGACGACCGGCGCGGCGCCAAGCAGATGCTGGACAATTTCACCCAGCGTTTGCTGTTTATCACGATACTCTGTGCCATCTTCCAGGCCATAAATCAGTGCCACATCGGCATATTTTGCGCTGGCCTCGAGAATAAAATCACCGAAGAAGCGCTGGTCTAACGATACCGGCGGCGACTGGCTAAACAGCTTGCCGAGAGCAGGGAGATCGCGCTCACGACCAATGACGCACAGAACATCGCCTTCACGCAGCCGCGTACTGCCGGATGGGTGAAACAGCACGTTGTCACGAAACAGGGCGGCAATTCGCGTCTCTTCCGGCATATGCAGGTCACGCAGTGCGGCTCCTACACACCACTTATCCGCGCTGAGCTGATAAACGAACTGCTCCCAGGGGTTTTCCGGATGAATATCCAGACCAATGCGCGAAACGGGCCAGCCGACGGGAGGAACCACCACTTTGGCTTTTTTGGCGGCCCAGGAAAGCGACGTTCCCTGAAACAGCAGCGAGATCAGAACCACGAAGAACGCGACGTTAAAGAACAGGCGCGCATTCTCCAGACCCGCCATCATTGGGAACACGGCGAGGATGATGGGGACTGCACCGCGCAGGCCCACCCAACTGATGAAAATGCGCTCGCGCAGATTGAAGCCACGAAACGGCAGCAGTCCGGCGAAGACCGACAGCGGACGGGCAATGAATATCATCCATGCAGACAAAATCAGCGCAGGTATCGCGATAGGCAGCAGGTCGGACGGCGTAACCAGCAGTCCCAGCACCAGGAACATGGCGATTTGCGCCAGCCATGCCAGACCGTCGAAGTTTTGCAGAATGCCAAATCGGTTGCGGATGGGGCGATTACCCAGCAGGAAACCACATAGATAGACCGCCAGAATACCGCTGCCTTCCAGTGCAGTGGTCAGGGCAAAAATCAGGATCCCACCGCTTAAGGCCAATAGCGGATAAAGCCCGGCAGGCAGTGAAATGCGGTTAATCATTTGCTGAAGCAGGTAGCCCCCACCGAGACCCAGTATGATCCCTAAGCCGAACTGCTGGATAATATGCACTGCAAACATCCAGCTTAAACCGGTCTCGTGATTTTGAATCATGGCGATAAGCGTGATGGTCAAAAACACCGCCATCGGGTCATTACTCCCGGATTCAATTTCCAGCGTAGAGCCAACACGCTCGTTAAGCCCCTTGCCGCCGAGCAGGGAAAAAACCGCCGCGGCATCGGTTGAACCGACAATCGCGCCAATCAGGAGTCCTTCGATAAGATCCAGATGAAACAGCCACGCGGCCATCATGCCGGTGAGTCCGGAGGTTATCAGCACCCCGACGGTCGCCAGCGACAGCGCCGGGCCTAACGCGACACGAAATGAGCTGGCCTGGGTGCGCATCCCGCCGTCGAGCAGGATAACCGCCAGCGCCAGGTTACTCACCATATAGGCGAAAGGGTAGTTATCGAAAGGAATACCGCCCACGCCGTCGACTCCCGCTAACATACCGATAGCGAGAAATATCACCAGAATAGGGATACCAAGACGTGATGAGAATGAACTGAGTAAGATACTGCAGGTGACGAGTACGGAACCCAAAATAAAAAGGCTAATTATTGCTGCGGCATCCAACGTTCGGTTACTCCTGAATTACGCTGTTTCGTATTTATAAACCCTAACATAATAACGACAGAAACAGCGTTTTACTTAGCCCTGTTAACCGCTTTTTTTACGATTTAAGTACCGGATGCCCACTTAAGGTGAGCTGAGCGCCGTTTTTATCATTTTTCAGTACCGCTCTGGCCCCCAACGGCAAGGTGACGGTGCGTTGTTCATGACCAAAATCGAGGCCGTCGATCACCGGAACCGATAACCTGGCGCGTAGAAAATCACAAACTGAGTCAAGACTGTAACCCGCGTCGTAATCATTAGGTGCGCTGCCGCTAAAACTGCCGAGGATAATGGCGTTTTGTCGGGCCAGTATTCCTGCGTGATACAGTTGCAGCAGCATGCGTTCAATGCGAAAAGGATGCTCGTTAATGTCTTCCAGCACCAAAATGCCGTTTTCGATAGCGGGCATCCACGGCGTGCCCATCAGAGAAATGAGCATCGCCAGATTTCCGCCCCATAGCGTACCTTCGGTCGCACATGCCGGACCGTTACCTTGCCACTCGAGGGTAAATTGGGCATTGCGAACAGCCTGCCAGAAATGGTGCTCGGTAAATGCGTTCATCTCCTCGGCGCCAAAGTTAGCCGCCAGCATCGGGCCGCTGAAGCTAATCACATTCCCCTGCGCCAGCAGACCACACTGGATTGCGGTAAAATCGCTGTGTCCGCACAGCAGCAGTGGGTTGTGTTGCTGACGGTTCGCCAGCGCCTGCCAGTCAATATCTGCCAGTAAACGGCTCGCGCCATAGCCGCCGCGTACTGCCATCACAATGGTATCGGGCGTGTTCAGATTTACGAGCGCGTTCACATCAGCAAGCCGTTCTGCTTCTGTACCCGCAAAACGCTGGCAGCGGCGCGCAATGACCGCTGAATTGTCGACCTGATGACCGGCCTCAGTAAGACGCGCCAGCCCGCGTAAGGCAGCCTGCTGGTTGATACAGTAGCCCGACGGGGCAATTAAGTGAAACCGGGACATGGCATTTCCTTGCTACAACTAAAACCAAATGTATATCATGCCGCGTAGGTATGTCGTTGTCACCTCAGCGACAGGTTCCGGCTATAAGGATAGATGACGTGAAATTGAGATGGTTTGCTTTTTTGGTTGTATTACTTGCGGGCTGTAGTTCAAAACAGGATTACAAAAATCCGCCGTGGAATGCTGAAGTTCCGGTTAAACGCGCAATGCAATGGATGCCGATCAGCGAAAAAGCCGGTGCGGCCTGGGGTGTCAGTCCACAATTGATTACCGCGATCATCGCCATTGAATCAGGTGGAAATCCGAATGCGGTCAGTAAGTCTAATGCGATTGGCCTGATGCAGTTAAAAGCCTCTACGTCAGGGCGTGATGTTTATCGTCGCATGGGGTGGAGTGGCGAGCCGTCAACCAGCGAGCTGAAAAATCCTGAGCGCAATATCTCGATGGGGGCCGCATACCTGAGCATTCTTGAGACCGGGCCGCTGGCCGGGATC
Source organism: Citrobacter sp. RHBSTW-00017 (assembly GCF_013797615.1). Classification (NCBI taxonomy): domain Bacteria; kingdom Pseudomonadati; phylum Pseudomonadota; class Gammaproteobacteria; order Enterobacterales; family Enterobacteriaceae; genus Citrobacter; species Citrobacter sp. RHBSTW-00017. The sequence continues at coordinate 2,253,821 of NZ_CP056899.1, forward strand.
GAAGATCCGCAGGTGATGCAATATGCGCTGGTGGTATCGTACGCCAACGGTGCGGGCGCGCTGCTGCGAACGTTCTCCTCCGACAGGAAAAAAGCCATTAATAAGATAAACGATCTCAGCCCGGATGAATTTATTGAACATGTTGCGGATAATCATCCGGCGCCGCAGGCTCCGCGCTATATCTGGAAGCTTCAACAAGCGCTGGATGTGATGTAATTCAGGTGATGCTAATCGCGCACCTTATTCGACTTTTCCCGGGCCTCGCGCTCGAGGGAAAAAATAATCCGCTGTAGGTTACGCTCCACCGCCGGGCTGACGTTGAGAAAACGAAAGCTCAGGCGGGGAGTGGTAATTGTTTCGTTTTTCCCGTCGATAACTTTGCGTTCGCTAATGGAAATTAGCTGGGCGTCCACCTGATACACTCCCCATTGCTCCATGTTCAGTTCAACCTGTGAAAAGCGCATGCCTTCTACCAGTCCCTCTGGTTTTGCTGTTTCTAACAGCCCGCCCATACCGCCAAGAGACAAATCGAATAAGCGAAAACACAGCGTGCTGTTATCCGGCATTTTTACCGTGCAGCGATAGGGGGGATGCAGTGGAGCACCGATACGGAAATATTCCCGACGCTGGACGAACCACAGAGATGGCGGCAATGATGAGATAAATGCGGGTAGCCGCTGGTATTCGCCTTTTTTCAGCTGTGGCAGGGTGAACTCCACTTTGGCTCCCTGCGTTTCGGCGATAATCGTAATTTGATTGGCTCGCTGCACGGCCTGGTTTTCATATTCCTGACTACCAAAATCCATGATCAGTTCGTCCGGGCTGACCGCCAGTATTTTGCTGATGAACTGGCCACCTGACCAGGAGATACGCAGCGGAACCTGCTGCGAATTTAAGTCCCGGAGTACGCCTAACACCGCTAACGGATTTTGCTTCAGGAACTGCTCATTGTAGTTACTCACACCTAATGACTCCTGGATGCCTGGTTTATCGTTGGATTATCGGCATCAATCAACGGAACTTAATACAAATGGATGAAATTTTTTACCAAACCCAATGAATTAAGTCTGAGGGAAAAAGCACGTAGCGATGGCTTGCCTATACTTAACGTGCTGGCGCAAGAATGTCTTGCGCGTGCGTTCACTGGAAAGAGGGCCTGGAAATGGGAATTATTACCTGGATTATTTTTGGTCTGATTGCGGGGGTTATCGCCAAACTGATTATGCCGGGGCGCGATGGCGGTGGATTTATCCTGACCTGCATTCTCGGTATTATCGGTGCTGTGGTCGGTGGATGGCTGGCTACGATGTTCGGTATCGGCGGCGATATCAGCGGGTTTAATCTCCACAGCTTCCTGGTGGCCGTGGTCGGCGCGATTGTTGTGTTGGGTGTCTTTCGGCTTGTACGACGAGATTAATCGAACGGCCCCTGACGGGGCCGTTTTTCTGCATTGTTAAGTCAGAACTGATACTCAATACCCGCCCAGTAATTACGCCCCTCTTCAATAAATCCTTCACTGTAAACGTACTGCGTATCGAACAGGTTATTGACCGAAGCGTTAACGCTAAACCCGTGGCCAATGGCGTAATCAGCGCGCAAATGGGTAATGGCGAAACCAGCGGCTTTCTGCGAGCCGTCGGTATTGCTATAGCTTGACGAACGGGCCTCTTCGGACAGCGTAATGCTGAGTGGCTCCCACGGTTTCAGCGTCATCCAGGCGGTCAGGGTTTGCGTCGGCAGATCGGTAATCTTACCGATATCGCTGCGTTTGGCGTCCGCATGAATAAGGCCGTAGCTCAGCCCGACGTCCAGCATATTAAAAACTTTACCTTTAACGCCTGCATCCAGGCCGGTGTAATCCACCCGACCACTGTTCTGATTCTGGATGGTATCGGCATCAATATTGTGCGAAAGAATCGCGTCGCTGATGCGGTTGTAATACACGCTGGCTTCGAATCCCCAGTTCTGGCTAAGTGAACCATTCCATGTCAGGTCCACGCTGCGGGCGCGCTCCGGTTTAAGCTGTGGATTGACCAGGGCTACCTGGTTATAGGCCGGTTTCGAGGTCGTGTAGCGTTCTTTTAACGTTGGGAAACGCGTTCTGTCAGAGTAAGACAGCGCTAATGTGTCTGAATTTTCAAAGTGGTATTTGGTCATCACCTGCCAGTTAAAGGCCGACTGATTGTTGTCATCGTAGTGCGTGACGCTGCCGTTTTTCTCGTGCTTCATACCTTCCAGACTGTCTCGCCAGTCATAGCTTATTCCCGCCACCACATCGACATTATCCGCCGCAGCCCACTGGTATTCACTGGCCACGGACCAGGTGCGGTCTTCGTAGCGGTCGTAAGCCGCATTCGGTGCGCCTTTCTCGCGGTGAACATCGTCCTTCCAGTTCACGGCGAAAGAGAGCAGATCGTTTTCTCGCATATCCGCAGCGAGCTGCAGGCCAGCCCCATCGCTATAGTCCGAATAATGGCTGTAGCTGCCTTTCTTATTTTTCAGATCGGCCAGCGAGTTGTACATCATCAACGTATTTTCAAAGGTGTCGCGATACAGACGGCTTTTCAGAGTAAAACGGTCGCCCAGATGCGTGGTTCCCTGATAGTAATAGCTCTCTTTATCGTATTGTGGCCATTGCCAGTAGCGTGATTTCTGGCTGCTGGTTCCGGCGTACGGTGGATTATCTTTTTCACCGTCCTGATTTATATAGGTCAGCACATATTCATCATCTCCACGAGGGGTAAAGCCCAGCTTCACGATGCCACGCTTGTCATCAGCGGAAGAGTTGATCATCTTGCCGTGACTGCCCGCAACCGGGTTGTCCACGCCATGCGGTAATCCAAGAAAATCCTGCTTCAACTGACTGCCGCTGAGCTGGATATAGCCGAGATCGTTACTGGCGCCAAATGAAGCGTGCATATCGTGGGCGTTGTCTTTGCTGCGACTCCAGCCCTGGCGATAGCCAATGCTGCCTTCAAGCGGTTTGGTCGGTTTTTTTGTAGTGATATTGATGGCACCGCCCATCTGGTTTGGCCCCTGCAACAGAGACGAGTAGCCTTTGGAGACTTCAACCGAAGCGATATCGGATGTCAGAAAACGGCCTAAATCGAGGTTGCCGTCATAGGGGATGTACACCGGCACGCCGTCAAAAAAGACGGGAACCTGACGGCTGTCAAATCCGCGCACTTTTACCTGTTGCTCGTTGCGGTTGCCTGACTTTTGCAGCACGACGCCGGGGACGACGCTCAGCGCCTGCGCCACGTTCTGTTTATCCAGCTGTTGTATCGTTTCCTGGCCGAGAACCGTGGTGGTTGCCGCGGAGACCGGACTAGACCAGACGGTCATGTTTTCGCTTTCCTGCCCAGCAAAAGCACTGTGCGCGAAAGCAAACGACAGGGCTGTGTAAAGACAACTTTTGTTGAAATTCATTATTTTTAGTCCATTTTTTGATGTTATAGGCCACGTGCGTCCGGGCTCAGGCTCACTTTGATATCCGCAGGTGGAGCGTAGTAAGGCGCGGAAGTGATAAAGAGTCTGATACCGCAGTCGAGATAACCCGCCAGCGAGGCGAGGGTAATGCCGCCGGTCAGTGCCAGCGTGCAATGGGGGGCCAGAGCAGGGGCCTGACGGGCAATTTCTGCCGCCTGCTCGGGGGTAAATTTGTCGAGTTGTAGGACATCAGGGGCGGCGCGTAGGGCGGCCAATGCCTCATCTGGCGTATCCGCTTCGACCACGATCTTTTTTTCTGGCGCATGGCTGCGTAAGCGCGCAATCGCGCCTGTCCAGTCGTTTGGGTTGGTAAGAAAACGGCGGTGATTAGCAAACAGCAGTACCGTTTCGGCGCATCCTCCCCGATGGATAATGCCCCCGGCGGCAAGTATTGCCTGAGTCGCCAGTAAACGCGTACCGGGAATGGCTTTGCGGGTGCAGGCAATCTGCCCATCGGGATAGCGTTGATGCAGCATGCTCAGCATCTCGACGAGATAGCCCGACACGCCGCAGCTCCACTCCAGTACATTTTGTACCGCTTTCCAGCCCTGGTGCAGCGCCGCCGCCGGTCCGTGTGCGCGAATCAGTCGCTGTCCGGCGTTCGCCCGTTCGCCATCAGACAAAATATCGGTGACGGTTAATCCCAATGACGTCAGCATTTGTCTGGCAACAGCGGTACCGCTAACGCATCCGCCCTGGCGATGGTTAAACTCGATGACGCCTGGTTGGGCGCCGATACCCAGCGCGCGGGTGGTCAGATCGCCGCCCTGAATATCTTCCAGCAGCAGCGCGTCAGTTTGCGCCTGCGAAAAGTAGATCATCGCAGCGCCTCCCGCGGGATGCTGTCCCACCAGATAAGCGCCCAGTCACGGCTGGCGGGGGCAATAGCGCGTGGATCCTGCTGTTGATACCAGTTTTCCAGACGTTCGACCTCGTCGGCGCTCAGTTCACCCATACTCCAGCGCACGTTTTCCAGAAAACGCGTCCAGGTGCTGTTGTCCTGCTGACAGTTGGGACCGCGGATAAAATCAACATGCGCGTGGATCCCCATCTGATACAGAACATTAAGCGCATAGATATAGTTGGGCAGTTCAATCACTTCGCGGCCAAGTGCGCGCTGAATGGTGGGAGAAACGAAAGATGAACTGACAAGGTGGGTGGTATAAACCCGCAGCCGGGCCTGATTATTCAGCTTGCTCATTGCCTGGCGCATATCGGCAACCAGCGTGGAGCGCGAGGCGACGGCGATATCGCACTGGGGTAAATCATCCCAGTGCTCTTCCCAGGCTCGTTGCACCCATTGTACGTGACGGGCGTTCATTTGTGCGGCGCGGCGGGCAGCTACGCTCAGCATTCCCTGGCTGTAATCTACGCCGTAAATTATTGGCATTTTTTTAGCCAGCGCCAGCGAGACTGTACCGGGGCCGCAACCCATATCAAACAGCGACTCTGCACCTTGCAGGTCGATTTTCCCCAGCAGTTGCAACAGATAGCTGTCGGTTAATGAGGCGCAATTCTCCGCCATTTTTTCCGCACGTTTGTCCCAGTGCTCCGGCTTTTTCTCGGTTCTGTTCGCCAGCTGTAATTGCTTACGGTAAAGATCGGCAAAATCAATGTCGTCAATGAGCATGAATATTCCTTAATTGAGTGAACCATAAAGATGGTGGGTAATTTGTGACGGTGTAACGCGATACAGCGCGGCCAGGCGGTCGGCGGCGAGCTGATGTTCAGGCAGACCCTGCGACACCTCGCCGTTTGGTTCAACCCGTACCACGCTGTCGGCGATTGCCCGGGCGTGCAACGGGTGATGGGTCGACATCAGCAGGGCCATACCGGAATTTTTCAGCGTCACCAGCGTGTCGAGCAGACGGATTTGATGCCCAAAATCAAGGCTGGATGCGGGTTCATCCAGCAATAAAAGACGCGGACGTTGCGCCAGCGCGCGAGCGATCAACACCAGTTGCCGTTCGCCGCCGCTCAGGGTGTTCCAGCGTCGAAGTGCCAGGTGAGAAATCTCCAGCATCGCCAGTTGCTGATGCGCAATTTCACGCTCTTTAGCGCCGGGAACCGCAAATGCCGCCAGTTGCGGGGCCAGTCCCATCATCACCATGTCCAGCGCGGTGAAGGCAAACGCGCCGTCGTGCGCCTGAGGAACCCAGGCGATGGCTGCGGCGCGTTCCCGATCGCTGAGATGATTCACCGCGACGCCATCAAGCAGAATGTCACCGTGAAGTGGCGGAAGAACGCCGAGAATGGTGCGCATCAGGGTGGTTTTACCGCTGCCGTTAGCACCAATCAGACAACAGACAGAACCGGGCGAAACCTGAAAGGAGATATCGCGTAACACGGGTTGTTTACTGTGGTATCCCAGCGACGCGTGGCGCACGAGTAATAGCGTCATGGGCGGTTTCCCCGCAGCAAAAGCAGCAAAAAGAACGGTGCGCCAATAAATGCAGTCAGGATCCCCAGCGGGATTTCCGTGCGGCTCAGCGTGCGGGCGAGGGTGTCGGTGAGCAGGAGTAAAATGGCGCCGATCCCCATGGACACCGGCAGTAACTGCTGGTGGTTATTCCCGCTGAGGAGTCTGCCGATGTGCGGCACCACCAGTCCAATCCAGCCGATAATGCCGGCAATGGCGACGGTACAGGCGGTGACTAACGTTGCGCAGACGATCAGTCCCAGCCGCAGTCGGGAGACGTTGATCCCAAGCGATCGGGCTTCATCATCCGACAGGGTGAGCAGGTTCATGCGCCAGCGCAACAGCAATAACGGGACCAGTCCAGCAAGGATCAGCGGTGCTGAGAACCACAGATCGTGCAGAGTAATTGTCGATAAACCGCCGAGCAGCCAGAAGGTGATCGACGGAAGTTGGGTATACGGGTCGGCCAGCGTTTTGATGAGCGAAATTCCCGCACCGCAGACCGTACCCAGCGCAATCCCGACCAGCACCAGTGTTAACACCGGATCGTGACGCTTGACTCGCCGGGTAATCAGCCAGACACCGGCGACCACTAACAAACCGCCAGTGAACGCATACAGCTGAATAAACAGGATTGGTAGCCCCAGCAGGATTGCCGTACAGGCGCCCAAACCGGCACCGGCCGCCACGCCGAGGATATCCGGCGAAACCAGTGGGTTACGGAACATTCCCTGATAAGTGGTTCCTGCGCCAGCCAGCGCTGCGCCGAGTAACAATGCAGCCAGAATGCGCGGCAGTCGGATTTGCCAGAAGACGATTTTGTCCTGCATCGGGACGCCATCCCTGCCCGCAATAAGATCCACGACCTGTTGTGCATCGAGGCGATAAGCACCCGACACCGCGGCGATGCTCGCGCAAAGCACCACCGTCGTAATCATCAGAAAACCGAGGGTAGATGTTTTCATCAGACGCTCACCAGTTGTTGATACTGTGCGTCGCTTAACGTGGTGTGCCAGAACAGTTCACTGTAGCGCTGCATATCGGTTTTAAAGCCCGCTTCAACCTGTGGATCAAGCCAGGCATGCAGACGGCGTAACCCCAGCAAACGATTGATGCCGGGAGGCGCGTCCAGCCAGCCAAACGGCAGGCCGCTGAGAAACAGAATGCGCCGATCGGCAACCGCTTTGACTCCTTGCCAGACGGGATCTTCTCGCAGGTACTGTGCCGTAATCGCATCCTGTACCAGAATAATATCGGGCTGCCAGCTCAACAGGTTTTCCATTGAAACCTGCGCCAGCCCGTGCAGCCCAGGAATTTGCGCCACATTGTGTAATCCCAGTAGTTCTGCCGCTTCGGTATGCAATGAACCTTGTAATCCTGTTTCAAGTCCGCGGGCGCCGCGCGCGGCATAAAAACGCAGCTTTGCTGCGGGAGAGTGTGAAAACGCGAGGGCTTCATCAATAAAACGCTGGGCCAGTTTGGCCTGAGTCCTGGCCCGTGTTGCGACTCCCAGCGCTTCACCTGCCGCGAGTAGCTGTTGCGGGCTGAGCCGCAGTTCGCCATTAATCAGCAGCCAGGGAATTTGCGTTTGCGCATTCACTTGTCTGGCCTGAGAAAGCCAGGTTTCATCGGCATTGCCGCAGTCAATCACCAGGTCGGGTTTAAGCGCCAGTAGCGCTTCAAGCGAGAGTGTGCTGGCGCGCCCCGCCAGCTTGCCCAGTTTCGGTAAAGCCCGAATGTCTTCGTGAAACGGGATGGCGGTCTGACGAGAAAAATCAAAGGATGAAAAACCAACCAGTTTTTCCGGCGCGACGGCCAGCAGCAGCATGTCGGCGGGTGCGCCTGCGCTGACCACGCGTTGGGTCGCCTCTGGCGCTGGGTGGCCTCCAACGGCAACGGTTAGCGGCGTTTGAGCCAAGGCGGGAAGATGGCGTAGCAGCAGTGCAGATGCCACAAGCTGGGCAAACATCCGTCTTGTCAGTGGCATAATTGTTATCCTGAAGGTGATAAAATCGCTATATATTTACATATACAGCGAATAAAAACATGTTCAGAATCAATTTCTCACGGATGAAAACCCGGAATACCCCATAAGGGCTAGATGGCGTAGAGACAACAGGAATGGCGAAATATAAGCCTGAAAAAATCCGCGACGCAGCGCGGATTCGGGGAGTAAAACGCTTCAGGTAACGGCATTAAGACGTCGGCTGAGCCTGTTTTTTAGGCTCGACTGGCGTGGTACTTGCCGGGGCCGGGCGCGATGCGGGCACGCTGTCACAGGGCTTTTCTTTGGCGCAGATCAGGTCGAGCATTTTTAGCGTTACGCCGTTGGTCCAGCCAAAACCATCCTGCAACGGATATTCGCCGCCGCCTCCGCCAGTGCCTGTGCTACTCACGTCATACTTTTCAACCAGCTTTTTCTCACGATCGTAGGTGTGCTGCACGTTGGTGAGGAATCGCCAGGTCACGTCCATGGCGACGTTATCCTGACCGTAATTCTGTAATCCCGATGCGGCGACCCACTGGAGCGGGGCCCAGCCGTTGGGAGCATCCCACTGCTGGCCGCTTTTCACTGACGTGGTGGCCAGGCCGCCGGGTTGCAGCAAATGCGCCTGGGTTGCCGCGGCCACTTTACTGGCGCGATCTTTTGCTGCTGCATTGACATACAACGGGAACAAGGCGGCGGCCGTGAGTTGGTTACGTACTTTGTGGCTCTTCAGATCGTAATCGGCATACCAGCCTTCTTTGTCGTTCCACAGGTGCTTTTCGATCCCTTTTTGTCGGGCATTAGCGAAGCCTTCATATTGTGCAGCTTTGGCATTATCCCCGGCGGCCTTGCTGGCGAGGGCGATCATCTTTTCCATTTTGTACATCAACGCATTGAGATCGACTGGAACAATGCTGGTGGTGCGTAGGGTGCCTAGTTGATTGGGGTTATCCATCCAGCGGGAACTAAAGTCCCAACCCGACGCGGCGGCAGAACGCAGGTCGCGGTAGATTTCTGTGGCCGGTCGGTTCGGATTGCTTTTCGCTGTGGCGATATCCTCCACCCAAGACTCTGGCCGCGGCGTATCGCGGTCATCCCAGTAGCGATTCAAAATGGTGCCGTCATCCAGTTTAACCACGCGCTTATTCTGCTGACCGGGCTGGAGCGTTTCGACGCCTTCCATCCAGTAGGTGTATTCTTTGAGCATCTGCGGGAGGTATTTTTTCAGCGCGTCATCCCCGTCATGCTGCGCCAGCAGTTCCACCATAAAGGCAAAGAATGGCGGTTGAGAACGGCTCAGATAGTAGGTGCGGTTGCCGTTAGGAATGTGCCCCCAGGAATCAATCTCGTAAGCGAAGTTTGCCACCATGTCGGGGACCTTATCCCAGTGATTGCTCTCGGCAAGCCCCAGCATGGTGAAATAGCTGTCCCAATAATATATTTCGCGAAAACGCCCGCCAGGCACGACATACGGTTCCGGGAGCGGCAGCAGAGAGTCCCATTTTTCAGCGTCGGTTGTCGAACGAGTGAGTACCGGCCACAGTCCGTCAATATGCTCGCGCAGCGATTGCCCGGCTGGAGGGACGTATTTCTCGCCAGCTTTCGGCAAGGTGAAATTCACTTCCACAAAATGACGTAAGTCGAATCCGGACTGATTTTTCTGCATCCGGTAATCGGCAAGGATCATTAATGGATCGCTGTTAGGGACGGCGTCAGCAAAGGTTTTCTGGTCAGGAAACAGTTTGGCCGTTTGTACATCGTTAAACAGTGGGCCAAGCAAAATATCAGGCGGCTGAGGCGTTGCGGTTGGCGCGTCCTCGGCGTTGACGGCAAAAGAGGAAAGGGCAAAAAAGGTGCTTGCGAGCGTCAGTTTTATTGCAACAGAGAGCAGGCCTGGATGGCGAGTTGCAGGCGTTATCATCGGTTAATCTCCTTAGGGTGTGCCGAAGCAGCGGCATTTACCATGAGAAAACCTTAGTTCAGGATCGACCGTTGCGCGTGATCGACGCCCCATTTTGCGAATAAACAGACATTTCCCGACGCGAATCGAAAAGATGCACACCCTTTGTCGGCAAAGGGCGTGCAACCGACATCAGTCCGCGCGGGTTATCCGCTGGGCCACGCTGTCAAGGGTCAGGGTATCACCCATCGTGATACTCTCGATGGCCTCGCCTTGCTGACATAACCAACATAACCCCATTGCACGGGCGATAATCGCCGGGTGGGACGCTTCGCTCCCGTCCCGCAGGCAGATGCCTTTGATGGTCTTCGGATCGAGTTGCAGCACCGTAGATGGATAGATGACCTCCGCGACCAAAATAGTGGGGCGGATGAACGCGGGAATTTGTGCAGTCTCTCCCGTTAAATACTGCAGTGAACGAGACAACAAATCTTCAATATCGATGTATCGCGCCTGCAGGTAAGGATCGTCGAGCTGTAAATACTGCTGGCTGAGATCGCTCAGCACCTGATGCCAGGCCCAGGCCGCGCTGCACTGCGTTTCACGCATTAGATCACAAGCCATATCGAACAGATCCGGATCGTCCAACAGCGTGTGGTGACCGGAGAAAATAGCGGCGATATCTGCGGAATATCTCTCTTCTGCAAGCGCGGTTAGCTCGCTTAAGTCGTTCAGCGTGCTTTGGATAGCGACCCGTAACCGTTGCTGCTCAATCTGGAGTGAGGCTACAGGCTGCTGGCTTACCTGTGGTGAGAACGGTGTGTAACAGAATGCCGTCCCCGTGACCTGTGAGGGAACCTTCGTCACCACGGTATCAGCATGCGCGGGCTCGAGCGATTCACCAAAATTCTCAGCCGCCAGCTGTTTGAATGCGGCCAGTGCATCCTCTGCCTGTTCGCCCTTGGCAATCAGGCGCAGCGTGTCGTTACAGCGTACCTGCAGCAGGGCAATCTGATTCAGGCTATCAGGGACGACGCACTTGCCATTTTTCTCCAGCCACATATCGGCGTTAAAGCCAGACAGCGCGGAAACCAGCCGTGAAGCCGGACGCACATGAATGCCGTTTGGGTTTTTCACCACAATGGCCACTGAATGAGCATCTGCATCGGGCGCGAATTCGGCAGATGTCGGCTTTGCTGCAGATGGCGAAGGTAAACCCAGTTGCTCACATTTGGCGTCGAGGGCATTCATGGCATCACAGATGACCCGCTCGATGTCAGCACCTGCGGCAGCGCTAACCGTTGCGGCGAGCGTGCCTTCGACCAGCGGCGCGGCGCACAAACGTACTTTGGCGGCAATGGCCGGATCGAGCAGTTCCAGCGCGGTTTCCGCACTCAGTAGCGCACTACCGATATCCATCATCACCAGCACGTGATCCGTATCGGCCACGGACTCAATGGCTTCCATCACCTTGATAGGATCGGTACCAATCGGATTCTCAGGATCGTCAATGCCTGCGGCAATAGCGATTTTGCATCCATCACCCATTAACATCTGCCGGGCTAGCGCGCCGACGCCTTCGCCCAACTGGGCGCTGTGAGAAACAATAACCAGGTTTACCATCGCTTTATCCTTACTCTCTGGACGCCTGAGCCAGCATTTGCATCATAAACATTACGGACGTTGCGCCGGGATCCTGATGCCCAATGCTGCGCTCACCGAGATAGCTGGCGCGGCCTTTGCGGGCCTGCATGGTGATGGTGCTTTGCGCTGCTGCTTCCGCTTGTTGGCTTGCCGCTTCCAGCGCCGCCTGTACGCTCAGCTTTTGCTCGCAGGATTGGCGTAAAGATTCCACTACCGGCAGCCAGACATCGCACATGGTTTTGTCGCCAGGTTCAGCTTTACCGCGGCTAATCACACCTTCTGCGCCATCACGAATCATTTGATACAACTCCTCAAGCGTCAGGCTTTGATGAGCCTGGGTCACCTGGGCGGCGCGGATAAAAAAGGTACCAAACAGTGGACCGCTGGCCCCCCCGACGCTTGAGAGCAGCACCATGCCGGTGTTTTTCAAAATAAAACCAATGTCTTTATCGGCGATGGACGGCAGCTTTTCGACGACTTTGCTAAAGCCGCGGTGCATGTTCAGACCGTGGTCGGCATCACCAATTTCCCGATCAAGACCGGTGAGAAAATCACTTTCGGTGGTGAAGATCTCACCGCAGCGATAGAGCCAGTTAACAATTTGTGTTCTGTTGAGGGACATCATGTATCTCCTTATTTACCCCAGTTGAGAGCAGGGGTGTGAACCGGTGCATCCCATAAGCTCAGCGTGTCGTCATCCACCTGTAACAGGGTGATTGAGAAGCCGGTCATATCCAGAGAGGTACAGTAAGAACCGATCAGATTGCGCTCAATGACGATGCCGGCGTCCTGGCAACGGCTTTCGAGGCGGTTATACACGCCGAAGAGTTCTGACAGCGGCGTCGCACCGAGATTATTGACCAGCGCAATGACGCGATCGCCGCTTTGCAACGCGCGTTTGCTTTCTTTGCCTTCCTGCCACGCGCCCTGAACGTTGTCCCAGTGGCGGAGCGTACGGCTGTAGTTGCCGTTTTCCAGCAGGGTATCGAACATTTCATCAACGGTCTGATCGAGGGAAGTGAAGGTGCGGCGGTCAATGCCCGGTTCCCCGTGGATACCCACGCCAAACTCCATTTCGTTATCCTGCAACGTGAACGACGGTTGTCCGGCGGCCGGAACGGTACAGGCGCCAATGGCTATCCCAATGGAGTGGCCCTGGTTATTCAGTTTACGACCCAGCGCCGCACAGACTTCCAGTGAGTCACCGCGTTCGGCGGCAGCGCCGACCAGTTTTTCGATCAATACGGTATTCGCCACACCACGACGACCGGCGGTATACAGACTGTCTTTCACCGCCACGTCGTCATCCACTACCATGGTGGTGACTTTGACGCCGCTTTCATGCAACAGCTCGGTGGCGGTTTCGAAATTAAGAATATCGCCGGTGTAATTTTTGATGATCAGCAGTACGCCTTCGCCGCCATCAATTTGCATGGCGCATTCGAACATTTTATCCGGCGTGGGTGAGGTAAAAATTTCACCCGGGCAGGCACCAGAGAGCATGCCCTGACCAATATAGCCGCAGTGCATAGGCTCGTGTCCGCTGCCGCCGCCGGAAAGCAGCGCCACTTTGCCCATTACCGGCGCATCTGCGCGGGTGACATATACCGGATCCTGATGCAGTGCCAGGGAAGGATACGCTTTCGCCAGTCCGGCGAGTTGTTCAGTCAGTACGTCTTCAACACGGTTAATCAATTTTTTCATTATTTATGCTCCGCAGACAGTCCTGGATGGCTGCCAGATTCGGGCAGGCATCTGATGTAGGGTATCGGGTTATACAACGCCACGGCGACTGCTCGCTGCCGATAAGGTAATTTTGCACACGGGTTGGCAAAAGAAAATTGCTGTAATGGGCGTTTCAATACGAAACGTAGCAACATAATAATGTTCCGTATTGGAACGTCATGGTGCATAAAACAGCGAAAATGAGAGGTTGGGCCGTATTTGGCCGGGAAGCTGATTCACGGGTGTTTAGGGAAAACAAACCACCTGCAGAGCAGGTGGTTTGTAGGCAAGGTCGATTTCGGCGTTAGCCCGGATAAATTCCGCGATCTTTACGTGCCAACAGAATGCGTTCGCAGGCAACAATGTAGGCTGCCGTACGCAGTGAGCAGGATTTCTCTGCCGCTTTTTCCCACACGTGTACCATCGCATCGGTCATTATTTTGTCCATGCGATTGTTAATCTCTTCTTCGCTCCAGAAGAAGCTAGCCATGTCCTGAACCCATTCGAAGTAGCTGACGGTTACGCCGCCGGCGTTACAAACAACGTCTGGGACAACCACGATACCGCGGCTTGCCAGAACGTCGTCGGCATCCGGATAGGTTGGGCCGTTAGCGCCTTCGAGTACCAGTTTACAGGTAAGCGTTTCCGCGCGGTGACGGGTGATCTGGCCTTCGAGCGCGGCCGGGATCAGAATATCCATCTCCAGGCTCCAGAAGGCTTCGCTGGCAATGGTTTCAGCGCCCGGAAAACCGGCAATCTGTTTGTGCTCCAGTTGCCAGGCAGACAACGCGGCCATGTCGATACCCGTTGAGTTAAACAGCGTTGCGGTGTGATCCTGAATCGCGACCACGCGTGCTCCTGCTGCCGCGAACAGGCGGGCGGCTTCGCTGCCGACGTTACCAAAACCTTGCACCGCTACGCGAGCGCCTTCAACGTCGATGTTGGCACGACGCGCCACTTCCAGACCGCTGACGAAAACACCACGACCGGTGGCTTTATCACGGCCTAACGAGCCGCCGAGGTGAATAGGTTTACCGGTGACCACGCTGGTCACGGTGGTGCCGTGGTTCATGGAGTAGGTATCCATCATCCAGGCCATTACTTTTCCGTTAGTCCCCACATCCGGCGCAGGAATGTCTTTCTGCGGCCCGATGATAATGCCGATTTCGCTGGTATAACGGCGGGTTAAACGCTCCAGTTCACCTTCGGAAAGCGAGAACGGATCGACGCGCACGCCACCTTTCGCACCGCCGTACGGCAGGTTCAACGCTGCGCATTTGATGGTCATCCATGCGGACAGGGCCATCACTTCATTAAGATCAACATCAGGATGATAACGCACACCGCCTTTGCCTGGCCCGCGGGAGAGGTTATGTTGCACGCGATACCCTTCAAAATGACGGATAGTACCGTCATCCATCTGCACCGGGATATCGACAATCAGCGCGCGTTTTGGGTGGCGCAGGGTATCCACCCAATGGGAAAGTTCGCCCAGGTAAGGGGCCACACGCTCGATTTGTTGCAGGTAGGTATTCCAGGCAGATGTGCTGCTATCTGAAGCGTAAGATAACTTATCCATGATAAACCTTAGTTATAAAAGTAATATGTTCTTAATTTGGCCGTGGTATACAGTGAATCACACCATATGAACCTAAATTTAACATTTATTTCATGGAATGGCCTGTCCGGCTAACACGGTTTATCGGCATGAAGCGTGTGGGCTTTAGCTGAGAAGTGAATAGTTATTCTTTGATTGTGCGGATATTTCGGTTATTTTGCTGACTGGATAATTTAATATGCATGATTTATAAAAATCGCAATTTGTCAGATTTATGACGCACCTCTAAAAGTAAATAATATGATAATAAAATGTATTTGCTTTATTGCGATTAAGCTGGGGTCAGTAGGTCACGGCGATGGTAACGGTATCAGCATAATTGTCAGGCGTGTAGTTCGCGCTGGGAACGGTGGCGTAAACCGGGTAGGTGGTGGTGGTTCCCGTACCGTTGCCCGCGACGGTATTGAGCGATGAATTGCCCCAAACCGTACCGGACGGCCCCGGCGTCGAGCTAAGCTGGTAGGGGACCTTGTCCGTATTTGACCCCGTGCCGGCCATCACGCTGCTGCCTGCCGTATTGCCGTTAGAGGGCTGAAGTCCGATGGTGTAAGGCGTGTTATTGGAACATGCTACGCCCACGGTATTTGAAGCCGTTAGGTTACGCCCGGTCGCCCCGGCGGGCGCAAAGCTAATATTGGTTGCAGAGGTGATATTGCACTGTTTGCTGACCGTCGCCGATACGGTGAAGGGAAGTCTGGCGGCAACGGTATCGCCACAGGTGGTCGGCGGGAAAAGCAATCCAGGATTGAGGGTGACAAGGGCTGTCGCCGCCGTATAGCTATCCTGATAGCTTCCGGGGACCGCTGAGGTTTGTGGCGTGACAATCTGCGCTGATACCGTGAGTGAGCCCGTCACTGGCGTCAGATTCAGCAGGTTAAGCTGTACCATTGGAAAAGTTGTTCCCGACTGATACTGACTCCCCCAGACTTTGGTGTGTCCGGCATCCTGGTAAAGCTGGTATGCCAGCGTTCTGGCAGGTGTTCCGTTTAATGACATATTTCGAGGTGTCACCTGGCCACTGACGGCTGAGGCGCCAATATTAAAACAGAGGTTGATCCCTGCCAGCGCGTCGCCAAGCTCTTTGGTGCAGGTGTAGTTGAACGTCATTGATGACGTTGCGCCTGTTGCAGACAGCGGATTGACTGAGCCCAAATTTATGGGTTGCACATTACTCACCGAACAGGTTACGGCATGGCTAATCGCCGGACAAAAGAGTACGGCTGCGATGAGTAACAGATGCCTTAACCTCATGAGCGCACTCCTGTTAGTGTGGCCGGCAAACCAGTGGACCTATTTGCACAATCCCTTTTGCGGAAGCGGGATAGTCAAATTGCACGCGACAACTGCCGGTGTCTGTCTCAACGCGTAGCGCGTTGTGCTGTTCCAGCGTGTCGAACCAGGTCATCCCATCAAAACCAACGACAGACGATTGTCCTGTTTCGTTGATAGCGTATGCCATGCTGCCTTCGGGAATGGGTTTACCCTGATTGTCGACGAGGATGACCTGCGCAGCGCGTACCGGGGTAATGCCAAAGCTAACCAATGTACCGGAACGATCGGCAGGCGTTGCATTCGCCTCAACGCGCGCGATCCGCATATTGGCGGGGAGATCCATTGGGTCAATACTGATCAGGTTTTTTTGATAACTGTTCAGCGGCGTGACCAGCAATAGCCCCTGGTCGTCGCTGCGACCAATCAGGTTATTTTGTAATTTAATCGGGACGTCAGGAACGCCGTCAGTTGATACGACGGCAAAGCCATTGTTGATTTCACGTGCTGCAAACAGGCCGCCTCCCATGGTAACAAGCGATCCGGTGGCGCCTGCGTAGCCGTAATGGTTATCCGGTAAACGGCTGAATCCCGCGTACGCTTTACCATAACGCCCCAGATATCCCACTTCTCCCTGACCGCTTTGCCGGGAAGCCTGCTGACTGGCGGCCAGATTCCAGCCCCAGCCGCCGTCGGCAGGAGGCGTCAGGCTGGCGTTGAGCTGGTAGCCGGTCTCATCATTGGTGTGTTGTAGGGTGCTGCTGGCACTTAGATTATTATCAGTGGTCATTGTCACCATCAAATAGAGACTGCGATCGCGGTTATCGTCGATGTTTTGGTTGAATCCGGCATTCAGTGAAATGTTGTCGGTAATCGATTTGAACCAGCTGGCGTTGGCGTAGCGCACCGCATTTTCGTGCGGATAACGAAACTGCAGGTAACTCAGGCTGACATTACCGGCAGCTTCCAGCGAATAGCCAATGACCGTATTGCTGTTAAGCGTCGGTGGCGGCTCGCCATAATGGGTGGCGACATCACGATAATCGCCGGAAGTGGCCGTCGTACTGGTACTGAAATTAAACCGTTCGCCGGACCAACGATAACCAAAACTGTACAGAAAACCGTTCTTTCCTGAGTCGGTACTTGCGGCAACTGAGGTCGAAAACGTGCCGCTGCGGGTGCCTGGGATCCAGTCGTTACTGAAGCCCGCGTTAATCAGTCCATCGCTGGTTTCAGCGTGAGTCCCGGCGGTGAACGTATTGCTAAACCCCCGACGCCATGTACTGCTCAGTACCGGTGCGCTGGCATAATCAAAAGAGGAGTAACCATAGTTTTCGCGCACTGTACCCAGTTCTGCAGACCAGGCAGTTAATCCTTCCCGCAGGAGTTGCTGATCGTTGTAGAACGAAAAATTTTGTACGCTCGTTCTGCCCAGCGCATCCGTCATCATTACCTGACCCGTTCCCGCGCCGCTGATGTTCGGCATTGTGTTGATCTGAAAGCTACCCGCGGGGACTTCTCCGTTGTAGTACCTGACGCCGTCGACGTACAGCTCAACGTTTGACGGCAACGTCGCGGAGCCAAGATATGCAGGGAGCGGGGTGGTTGGCATATAGGGCCGCAAACCAAAATCGGTTCCTATCTGAATGCCGCCGATACGCGTCGGCCGGGACCAGATAAGTGAACTGGTCAGGGTATCGCCAACGGTTACCGCCAGCATCGTTTCGGGAAATGACGTACGCCAGCTGGTATCGAGTCGCTCAACGCTGTTATCCGCATTTTCCTCGGTGGAATACTGCGTCAACTGGGTGGTGCTGAGCACGCCTGCAGCATTGAAAGCGCGTAGTTCGCTGAAGGTATTTATTGCGCTTTCATCCCCCTGTTGGGTATAGATATCGTAATTGAGCAGCCCTCCGCGTGATGTTGTCGCCGTCGGCGCGGTCTCTACGGGGGAGTTAAGCTGCGTGGTCGCAAGATCGAGTGAACTGAGTGGCGCAGTAAGCGAAAGCGTTTGCAACTGAACGTTATAGTCAATCGTTAGCTCGGGGATATCGTTCAGGCAGACGGCGTGAGTGGCGTCAGGCGCAAAGCGAAAGCCCATTTTTCGCAGGGTATCTGCCCCAGCATAGAGCTTTCCATTATCGTAACCCAAATGCACCAGCCCAAGGGGATTCCCATTTAAGGTGACGTCGAGATACAAATTGACCCCCACGAGCTGCGCTGCGCCATTAATAACACCATCTTCGTTCTGGTTATTATTCAGCGTTTGTGCGCAAACCATTCCCGATATTAATACTCCATTGAGAAAGCAATATTTCACCAGAAGCCAGGATCTGTTACAGATCTTGTACTGTTTTTTGGCCATTGATTGTGACTTCAACTTTCCCGCCATCATGAGTATTACTGGCCGACGGGGAGACTATCCAGCGCATTGTTGAGCCGGGTAAAACGTAGCCTAACAGTCCGGGCGTAATAACTTTTTTAGCACCGTCAGGGCTTATAAATGTTGCAGCAGATAATTGTGCATGCCCATTTCCCTGGTTACTCACTTCAATAAATTTTTTGCCATCAAGCTGTTGTAATTTCCATTGCAATTTTGCCTGCGTTTGCGCCGCTGATGTTGGTTGAATGAAAACGGGGACGGAATAATGCAGCACAAACTGAAGCTTATTTTTTTCTACTTTTGCAGGCGGTAACTCATCTATCGATAACCGATAACTTCAATCTGGTTTACCGCAGGGGCAACGTTGTTGAAGGCGATAAGGTCGGCCAGTCTGTCAGGATGGAAGTTGCTGACGCCAATGGCGCGAATTTTTCCTGCCTGTTGTAATTCTTCCATGGCACGCCATGCCCCATGGACATCACCGTAAGGCTGGTGAATCAGATACAGGTCAACATAATCAAGTTGCAGACGATTCAGGGAGCGTTCGAACTGGGCTTTAGCGCCTTCGTAATGAGTATCCTGCAGCCACAGCTTGGTCGTTACAAAGAGTTCGTTACGGGCGATACCGCTTTGTTTCAGAGCGTTCCCAACCTGGGTTTCATTCTGGTAAGACGCGGCGGTATCGATCAGGCGGTATCCCGTGTCGATGGCATCAATCACGGCTCTTTCGCATTCAGCGGCATCAGACATTTGAAACACACCAAAGCCCAGCAGGGGCATTTCAATACCGTTGTTCAGTTTTACAGTTTGCATGACGTTATCCTTTGGCTGTTGTCGAGGAAAAGCATAACGCAAAGTTATTTATTCGATTAGATGGGGTAATTAGCTAGGGTGAATCGACACGGGTTTAACAGACACCTCAGAGTCATTTAAGATGGCTTAAAGAGAGGTGCCCATGAGCGGTAAGCGTTATCCCGAAGAGTTTAAAATTGAAGCAGTCAAACAGGTTGTTGATCGTGGTTATTCTGTTTCCAGCGTTGCAACACGTCTCGATATCACCACCCACAGCCTTTACGCCTGGATAAAGAAGTACGGGCCGGATTCCTCCACTCATAAAGAACAGTCAGATGCTCAGACCGAGATCCGCCGTCTCCAGAAAGAGCTGAAGCGGGTTACTGACGAACGGGACATATTAAAAAAAGCCGCTGTAGATTCAATTGGTCAACGCAACAGTTATGTGAAAACATGGGGTTGCGGAGGTTTTTTGAATGAGACGAACATTTACAGCAGAGGAAAAAGCCTCTGTTTTTGAACTATGGAAGAACGGAACAGGCTTCAGTGAAATAGCGAATATCCTGGGTTCAAAACCCGGAACGATCTTCACTATGTTAAGGGATACTGGCGGCATAAAACCCCATGAGCGTAAGCGGGCTGTAGCTCACCTGACACTGTCTGAGCGCGAGGAGATACGAGCTGGTTTGTCAGCCAAAATGAGCATTCGTGCGATAGCTACTGCGCTGAATCGCAGTCCTTCGACGATCTCACGTGAAGTTCAGCGTAATCGGGGCAGACGCTATTACAAAGCTGTTGATGCTAATAACCGAGCCAACAGAATGGCGAAAAGGCCAAAACCGTGCTTACTGGATCAAAATTTACCATTGCGAAAGCTTGTTCTGGAAAAGCTGGAGATGAAATGGTCTCCAGAGCAAATATCAGGATGGTTAAGGCGAACAAAACCACGTCAAAAAACGCTGCGAATATCACCTGAGACAATTTATAAAACGCTGTACTTTCGTAGCCGTGAAGCGCTACACCACCTGAATATACAGCATCTGCGACGGTCGCATAGCCTTCGCCATGGCAGGCGTCATACCCGCAAAGGCGAAAGAGGTACGATTAACATAGTGAACGGAACACCAATTCACGAACGTTCCCGAAATATCGATAACAGACGCTCTCTGGGGCATTGGGAGGGCGATTTAGTCTCAGGTACAAAAAACTCTCATATAGCCACACTTGTAGACCGAAAATCACGTTATACGATCATCCTTAGACTCAGGGGCAAAGATTCTGTCTCAGTAAATCAGGCTCTTACCGACAAATTCCTGAGTTTACCGTCAGAACTCAGAAAATCACTGACATGGGACAGAGGAATGGAACTGGCCAGACATCTAGAATTTACTGTCAGCACCGGCGTTAAAGTTTACTTCTGCGATCCTCAGAGTCCTTGGCAGCGGGGAACAAATGAGAACACAAATGGGCTAATTCGGCAGTACTTTCCTAAAAAGACATGTCTTGCCCAATATACTCAACATGAACTAGATCTGGTTGCTGCTCAGCTAAACAACAGACCGAGAAAGACACTGAAGTTCAAAACACCGAAAGAGATAATTGAAAGGGGTGTTGCATTGACAGATTGAATCTACAGCGGCGTACTTCGCAAAACTGTCCGACTGAGGTACGCCTTTATGCGTGACAACGCCCGTTGCTGGCCTGTTCGCCTGCTCTGTCGGGTGCTGGATGTTCATCCCAGTGGCTTTTACGCATGGCTTCAGCAGCCGCATTCACAACGCCATCGGGCAGACCTGAGACTGACAAGACAGATTAAACAGTTCTGGCTGGAATCGGGATGCGTCTATGGTTATCGCAAGATCCATCTGGATCTGCGGGACAGCGGGCAACAGTGCGGAGTCAACAGAGTCTGGCGACTGATGAAACGTGTCGGGATAAAGGCTCAGGTCGGATACCGGAGCCCGTGGGCACGTAAAGGCGAGGCCAGTATCGTGTCGCCCAACAGGCTCCAGCGACAGTTCAATCCGGATGCTCCGGATGAGCGTTGGGTAACCGACATAACCTATATCAGGACCCACGAAGGCTGGCTGTATCTTGCTGTGGTTGTTGATCTGTTCTCACGCAAAATTATCGGCTGGTCCATGCAATCCCGGATGACAAAGGACATTGTCCTGAACGCACTGCTGATGGCTGTATGGCGGCGTAATCCCCAAAAACAGGTGCTGGTTCATTCGGATCAGGGCAGTCAGTACACAAGCCATGAGTGGCAGTCGTTCCTGAAATCACACGGACTGGAGGGCAGCATGAGCCGTCGCGGTAACTGCCACGATAATGCGGTTGCAGAAAGCTTTTTCCAGTTGTTGAAACGCGAACGGATAAAGAAAAAGATCTACGGAACGCGGGAGGAAGCCCGCAGCGATATTTTTGATGATGTAGCCCCCTGAAACACCGGACAGTAGCTGTATCTCCAGATAAGAGATAGGCTTGAATATATGTCTAACACTAACGCCAATTTTGAGATGACCGGGATCCTGTTAGGGCAAGAAGTCCGTAAACGTAAAACTCCTCAGGAGAAGATCGCCATTATCCAGCAGACGATGGAGCCGGGTATGAATGTCTCCCATGTCGCCCGCCTGCATGGTATCCAGCCCAGCCTGCTGTTTAAGTGGAAGAAGCAATATCAGGAAGGCAGCCTCACCGCCGTTGCGGCTGGAGAGGAAGTCGTTCCTGCTTCTGAGCTTACTGCTGCTCTGAAGCAGGTCCGGGAGCTTCAGCGCCTTCTGGGCAAGAAGACGATGGAAGTTGAGATCCTGAAAGAAGCCGTGGAGTACGGTCAGTCGCGAAAATGGATAGCGCACGCGCCCTTGTTGCCAAAGGACGGGGAATAGCCATGGTCTGCCGGACCATGGGCGTGTCGCGTGCGCAACTGTCACTGCGGATTAACCGTTCTGCCGACTGGCAGGACAGGCGCTGTAACCGGCGTAATGAAGAAGCAGACGCAGAAATACTGTCGGCTATCCTCAACATTATCAGCGATATGCCGAGTTATGGTTATCGACGCGTGTGGGGCATCCTGCGCAAGCAACGTCGCACAGAGGGACAGCTACCTGTGAATGCCAAACGGCTTTACAGGATAATGCGTGAGCATAACCTGTTGTTGTTGCATCACAAACCAGAGCGACCGAAGCGTGAACATAAGGGCAAGATAGCGGTGGCAGAAAGCGATATGCGCTGGTGTTCAGATGGCTTCGAGTTCGGCTGCGACAACGGCGAAAAACTGCGGGTAACGTTCGCGCTGGACTGCTGCGACCGTGAGGCCATAGACTGGGCAGCAAGCACGGGAGGCTATGACAGTTCGACCGTGCAGGATGTGATGCTGAGGTCGGTGGAAAAGCGCTTCGGCGACAGGTTGCCCGACACAGCGGTGCAGTGGCTGACGGATAACGGTTCAGCGTATACCGCGTATGAAACGCGGAGGTTCGCGAGAGAGCTGAATCTGGAGCCCTGCACAACAGCGGTGAGCAGCCCGCAGAGTAATGGCATGGCCGAACGGTTCGTGAAAACGATGAAAGAAGACTATATCGCGTTCATGCCAAAACCGGATGTGAGAACAGCACTGCGAAACCTTGCAGTAGCGTTCACGCATTACAATGAAAACCACCCGCACAGCGCGCTGGGATATCACTCCCCGAGGGAATACCGGCGGCAGCGGACATCGTTAACTTAAGATACAAAAGCTGTTCGGAGATGGAGGGTCAAGATCACAATCCTTTTTTTTGCCTGACTGGTCAGGCGCTTAATTCCAAGCGAGCGGGTCATTTCCTGTATCTTATTGTCACCTTTAATACTCAGCGCCAGTGCGCGTAATTCCTCACTAGGAATCGCGTCAACCTGGCGAATGTCGTTATCCGTGGCAGGCAAACGAAACGCATTCCAGTCAGCACGTTGCTCAGCGGACAGCCAGACGAAGTTTTCACCTGAGTGATCGGCTGCAAGGTGATAGTGTTGATCCACAATTTCCATTACGCGTTCACGTATCAGTCTGCCAGCGCGAGTGAAGCCGTGTATACGTGCGATGCGTTGCACAAGCGTTGTATCCAGAACGGGTGATTCACTTGTTACCACAGCTTCAATGAGGGTTTTAAGTGTCTCATCATATTCAGCGATATAGAATTGTTCTGCATCTGTCCTGTCGTGCCATTCCTGAAGATCGTTAACGACATACTTACCGGCATGCGCTGGCTTGTTGTTATTCTGAGAAGCTGTAGATGCATACTTCAACTCAGTGCCACCATCATCTTCGCTTACTTCGGCGGGAGGCGTGATGATAGGGTTTACTGACGTGGATATTTCTTCATCATTAGCGACAGGTGTAATTTCAGATACCAGTATGTCTTCACTGGCATCATTGGTTACATGACCGATGACTGGCGTAATCTGCTTTTGTTTTTCTGCTTCAGCAATCAGTGCGGCTTCCGCTGCTCTGGATTCCTCCAGCAGGCGATTTATTGCTGTATCCAGCCTGTCGAGTGCACCTTCTTTATCAATCCACCATTCAGTTGACCAGAGGCGCAGTAATTTCCAGCCCAGGCCCTGTAGGATAGCGCTGCGGACTTTATCGCGATCGCGTGCTGTTGCTGCGCTATGGTAAGTGGCACCGTCACATTCAACACCGACAAGATAGTCGCCAGGCTTATCCGGATGAACGATCCCCAAATCAATACGGAAACGGGATACGCCAATTTGCGGGACAACATGCCAGCCTTTTCTCCTCAGACCATTTGCTACTGCCTCTTCAAACGGTGAGTCATAACCGCCTACAGACCCACGTACTGCCTGAGAAAGAGCTTCAGGGCCGCGCTGGGCAAACTCAATAAAGTGTTTGAGGTCAGCAACCGCGCGGGCGCTGGTCCGATTAAGGTCGATGAAGGAAGGATCGAACGAGCTGAAGACCATCATTTCCTGTCGCGCACGTGTGACGGCAACATTCAGCCGGCGCCAGCCTCCCTCGCGATTAAGCGGGCCAAAATTCATCGACATTGTATTTGCGCCCGGCTCAGTCGGGCCGTACCCGATGCTAATTATGATCAAATCGCGTTCATCCCCCTGAACCGTTTCGAGGTTTTTAACCACAACAGGTTCTTCCAGTTCAGACTGGAAGAAGGGTTCAATTTCAGGGTGATGCTGTCTGGCACGGTCCAGCAGATCGCTGACTAGCTTTTGCTGTTCAGTATTCAGC
The DNA here is from genome assembly GCF_013797615.1 of Citrobacter sp. RHBSTW-00017. Lineage (NCBI taxonomy): Bacteria > Pseudomonadati > Pseudomonadota > Gammaproteobacteria > Enterobacterales > Enterobacteriaceae > Citrobacter > Citrobacter sp. RHBSTW-00017. Next base: position 2,278,286 of record NZ_CP056899.1, read on the forward strand.
GTGATAATGCCTATCGATCTGCCTGATGCAACGAACTCTTTATCAGTCAGTCGCTTCACCGTTTCAGCGACGATCGCTTCTGCCTCGACCTGATTATGACGTCCTTTCCCTTTAGAGTAGACGCCTGTAACCTTGCACCACTGGACAGCACTTTGCTTTGTTTCGGAAGCGGGGAACGTAATCAGGTTGCTGTCATAGTAGCGATGGTTGGAGAAGGTAATCAGGCTTTCATGACGGCTCCGGTAATGCCAGCTCAGGCTGTGGTTATACAGGCCGGCAGCAAGACACTCATCCAGAATGCTTTCCATATCTTCTTCAGTATCATCGTCCGTGTCATTAGCTGCACGATTAAAGAAGCTGGTTGGCGGCATCTGGCGGGGATCACCGGCGATTACCACCTGTTTGCCACGCGCCATGGTGCCGATAGCATCCCACGGGGCAATCTGCGATGCCTCATCGAAAATCACCAGATCAAACAAGGCTTGGTCGGAGGGCAGGAACTGGGCGACTGAAAGCGGACTCATCAGCATGCAGGGGGCAAGTTTGGCCATGGCATCGCCCATTTCGGCTGCCATCTGGCGTACCGGTTTATGACGACGGGGTTTCTGTAGTTCATGTTTAAGCAGTGCAAAACCACTCTGCTTGCTGACCTCATTTTTTGCAGGAATGACGCCACATAAACGAGCACGGATATAGCGTACTGTCAGTTTGGCCAGACGATCGGTTTGAGCACGGTAAGCTTCAATATCACTCATGTGCTCAGCCGGCACAAAATTGTGCAGCAGCGGCTCTGAATCGATCATCCACGATGCAAACCAGCGGCAATAGGCAGTTTCAAAAATCTCTGCAGCGCTTATTTCTCCTGAGTTAAGATGGATCAGCGCGTTGATAACTGGCTGCAGGCCATGTGAAATCGCTTCCTCACGTACACGGCTCCAGTCACTCCAGGCTTTAAGAGCAGACTGATGTTGCAGGATATTGAGTGCGCAGTCACGCAGTGCCGGGAGCGATGGTTTGTCCTCAGCTGGTTTTATCAGATTGCAGAAGCTAACCTGTGCATCATTGAAATTGGCGATTGCTGTGCGCAGTTTCCGAGTCAGGGCGGAGATAACACCCTGCGAACCGAGAAGGTCATTGGCATCAATAATCAGATTTTTTACAGCAGTGCGGATCTCGACCAACTGCTGTGGCGAAGAAGCAAAACCACCAAGCGAATTGCGGATAGATTCTGCAAGTTCCAGGGTGGTCTGCAACTGTGCAACGTTGGTATCCAGCCCAGCCCAACCCGGCAGGGATAAAGTGACAGAGTTAAGCTCGGTCAGACGTTGCAGCAATGTCTGCAGAGTTTCAGCAATGGGGAGATCAACGGATAAGTCGGGAGCTGACGTTAGCGAGTATTGTCGGATAACTTCACCAATGACTTTCTTGCGGGCACTGGTCGCAAAGAACCAGAATTTTTTGTCAGCGACGTCAAGTGCGTTTCTGATCTGCGGAGCATTAACGTACTGCCAGCTGTTACCAGGGTAGGTAACTGACAGATTAGCCTTTGGTCACTTCAATCTCTTTCAGGAGGTGAACGGCTTTATTCGCTGACTCTATACGGCTTGTGGCATCCGGTGCGAACATGAAATTCAGATCAATGCCGTAAGCTTCCGTCAATAATTCACAGAATGAAGTTAGTTGCGACAGTCTCTCGGGCTCAGTAGAGTCCAGAGTAACTCCCGTCACCTTCAGTAATTCCTCGGTGGCGTTTTCAAGGTGATCGATGATTGCAGGCAATGAATTCGCTGCAGCAATGAGAGAAGACTGCCACCCATTGGTCCAGTCAGCCTGCGTGATGAGGTCAAAATGATCGCCGTGCTGTTTCCAGGTATCACGGTTCAGCTCCAGACGTTTTACTATCTCTCTGAACTGAGTCATCTCTGAAGAAGAATGCAAAGTCGATGCAGGCCAGCTAAAGTGCGGCGTGGCGCTACTTGCATCCCTGATAACCGTGCCCATTGCCTGATGGAGCGTTAAGCCATTTGGCCAGCGCAGATGGAGCAAACGGACAACCTCATTGAGTTTGTCTCGCAGGTGCTGCACCTTGGCCGCTTCTTCCTTCCACTCCGAGGTGGTCAGTAGATCACGCGCATCCCATGCCCGCTCTAGCTGTTTCAGAAAATCCATCTTGGACGTTTTGCTCGAGTGCAGTTCCAGACAAAATTCACCGAGTCCCTGAGCCTCAAGCCTGCGATAGACCACATCCAGTGCCGCTTTCTTCTCAGCAACAAAAAGTACGCGTCTTCCCAGCGCAAGATTATGCGCGATCATATTGGCTATGGTTTGCGACTTACCGGTACCGGGGGGGCCATCCAGAACAAAATCCCTCCCTTTTGCAGAGGCTACAACGGCGGCGATTTGCGAGGAATCTGCAGGCAGCGGTAGGAAAAGATCCTGCGTATTGACGTTGTCATCGAGTTCCTCAACGTTGATGACTTCTCCGCTCTTATCCAGAACGGCATTGTCCTGGCCGCGTTCGATGAGATACTTTACCAGCGCACTTTGCATCAACTGAGGTGCCCGATCGATTAGATCTTTCCACATCAGATATTTGGCAAAAGAGAATGTGCCAATCACGACATCACGGGTGACTTCGAAACCGGGTATGTCGCGCACAGCACGCCGTACCATATTCCAGATGCCATCCACATCAACACCACTTTCATCGGTGGGCAGATCGCCATCGAGGCCGTTAATTGTCAGAGCAAAGTCATTATGTAGCAGTTCAAGCAGAGTAAGGTTGAAGCGGGGCTCTTCTTCCAGCAAACGCATGGACACGCCCGAAAGTACACTTTTACGGTCAAGCTGAATCGGCAGTAGTATCAGTGGAGCTGAGTAACTTTTGGGATCATCAGCGGATTTTTTCCATTTAAGGAAGCCCACAGCGAGGAAAAGAGTGTTGGCACCACCTTCCTCCAAATCACTTTTCGATTTTCGATAGAGGTCGATTAGGGATGACTCGAGGCGGTATTTTTCCATTGCGGAGACGACTTCACCGCGTTCCAGCGCAATCTGGGCGTATTCTTCCCGCAGGTTCTCGTTTGTGAGCTGCTGATAAAGTTCGGCATCGCGGCCTCCACTCTCTAGATCAGGGAGCGGGACAATGCGAATGCGTTTGCCTTCAGCTAGCTTATCTTCAAGATGGCCCGGATTCGCACAGATCAAACGAATGCCTTTAGCGCTTTCAGGCAGGTGTAACAGGCGGTTACGGGTGGTTAAGTCCAGAAGTTTTCGTTGCCATTGTACAAGCCGGCCCCCAGCTTCTTTTTCGCCAGCTGTTTCAATATCAATGTCAACATCAGGGAGAGAGGGTGCGTCCTCAAACCCATGAGAAATAACCTCCTCAGCATCAGGCTGTTCTTCAAGGCGAGTGACACCCAAAGCCAGTGGCCGAATTTTCTGCATCCGCGCGCGACGCGAATCAATGGCTGCGTGAAAAACATCCTCGTTAAGATACTTTAACGCTTCATCAGATGCCTGAGTAAATGAAGGCGGGTGGGCTCTGGTCGCGAGAGTTGTCTCAAATACGACCATTTCTTTTAGGTCGACACGTTTGCGCACCGCAGAGACGTCTTCTGTCACTAGCTGCGAAAATTCCTGTGGTTGTAACCAGACGCCAGCAAACGCATGACCTTCACTGAGCATTAGCAGTGAATTCAAACCAATCTGTTCCAGTGCTGAAGCAAATAATAAGGTTGTATCCAGACAGGTCGCGACTTTACCTTCCAGAATGATGCCTGGTGTGCGAATTTTCTGGCCATTCCGTTCAAAGCTGGCTGGGGGAAGGGCATAACTGATATTGAGGTTGCAGACAGCAGTCCAGAGAGCTGAGGTAATTTCCCAGACACGAGTTCTCGACTTGCTTTCATAACCATCAAGAGCGTCATTCTTGCCTGCACGGCGAAGGACATCAGAGGCTGCCTTGAGTACACGATCTACCGCCGGATCATTAGGAATGATAAATGAAGGGAGCAATTCAATCATTGCGCTGCCGCCCCATTCATTTTTCGCAAGTGCCTCAAGCGAATAATGAGTAATGAAGATTTCTTCCTCACCCTGGCACAAACTTATGGTGACTTCGCAGAGTACGCTTTCGGTCAGTTCGGCGAGCCATTTGGCATTAAGTTTGACATCCCGATCCCTGATATCCAGTGAAGTACCGGGAAGCAGGCGGTCGATATTCCATTTTTTATCTTCGAGCACGGCTGGCGCGGTCCGCAGATGCAGCGTCAGATCCTGAAATGTCTCTTCGGACTCATTATGCAAGATGAGCTCACGTAACAGCGGAACTGCATTCTGGTGTGATGTGAACCCCAGCTTGTGCGCGATACTCACCTGCGCTTTTATACCCATGAAACTAGTTCTCCTTAAGAGGAAATCACTCAAATATGCACAGTAGTGCTGACGATAGGAGACGCATTGAACAGGCAGAAAGCATCAGCAATTTGATTGCTCTGGCGGCGAGTATCAGAACAGGCGCGCAAGTACAGAAAGCATCATTCGCGGATTAGGTTGGGGGCGAAAGGTAGTGATTGTAAAAATCAATGCACGCTTCCTCTACCGTCAAGAGGTCGTCCCTAAGAATCATCTTAGTATTTTGCTAACATTAAAGTATAACGCGAACTTGATCTATAGATTAGGTCAGCCCAGTAATCTGAGGTGGGATAGCAATTTCAGAAAGATTTATGTTTTTGATAAATATATTTTTTTCTTTCATCCCTCGATTCACTTGTAACGATGAACAACAAAAAAAAACAAGAAAAGATGATGTTCGATATAATATTTTGAAAAATTCCTAGATAACAATTGAATATATCTCTTGACCTGTTCCCTGTTGTTGAGCAAGGCACTATTTTAATCATACCTTTGTCAAACTGTGAACTTCCGCTATTCGCTCAAAACAGACCGTCACGTTCCCATTTTATTTTTTTTGATATAACTGATGATTGTATTGAGCCCTCAATAATGAAGGCTCAATACTAGCTCTTCCTATTGTAGAACTTTTTCCTCCAGGAATTTACTCACCATATCAGCAATCTGCACATTATTTAAATCAGAGAACGGGAAGTGGGTATTCCCTTTGATTCCTTCCTCAGGCAGATGCGTCACAGTGACATCTCCGCCATGCTTATTCACCACGTCACGCCACTCGCGAGCCATTGCCAGACGCACGCGCCAGCTGTCTTGCGCGGGCATGGCGACAGGTTTATCAGGGATGTTATCGCCGTAAATAATCAGAATCGGAATTTTAGTCAGTGCCATAAACTGCTCCATCGGCACCGGTTCACCCTTCAGCGTGTCGAACGCGCTTGGCATTGGGGCAGGGAGCTCTTTCTCCGGGAAGACAAAGCTGCTACCAGGCTCGAAGGCGACAATGGCTTTGACCTTGTCATTTTTCATCGCCGTGTACCAGCCTGGTCCGCCACCCTGGGAGTGGGTGAAAAGGATAGCCGGGCCGGATTTATCCACGACGGCGGACATCGCATCGGAGATAACATTGATATCAAACGGCCCGGTATTTGGGGTCATCTGACGGAAATACTGATTCAGGGCTTCTTTGTCGTGAGAAAACTGAACGCCCTTAAAATACTCTGGCCACACGCCAACGCGGAACTGGTTAAACCACATCTGTTCATCCGGTTTAGGCGTAACCGTACCTTCTACCGTCGTGCGCCCGGCGCTGCCCCGGCGGGGCTGATCGACAAGATAAGTTGAGAATCCACGACGCAGGAATATGTTCTGGAATCCTTCGCGACCATCCGGGGTGGTTTCCCAGGTGCGGGAGAACTGACCTGCGCCGTGCAGCATGACGATAGGGTATTTATGCGGATTTTCCGGAATTTGGTAGAACACAGACGCATGATCGCCATGCCAGGTTTGACCCGCAGAGTCCAGCGGCGTTTTCGCGTCAAATTTCCCTGGTGCGGTGATGATAGTGCCACCAGCAGAAAAGCTTCCCTGTTCCTGAATGACCAGCGGCTCGGCGTATACCGACTGAGCCACCATGCCACCCGCCATCGCGCAGATGGCCAGCGTTTTTAAGACAGTTTTCAAGATTACATCCTCTGTTATGTTTGCCGTTCAATCATATCTGAGTTGTCAGCGTGAATTATTTAGCACCTTTGATTGCCCTTATTTGGCAGACTCATGAATGCGGAGGATTAGCACCGTATCGTCTCAAACCAACGCCTAACTGTTTGCTAACGCCCGTTGCAGCGCCTGTTCCGCCCGCGTAGCCGCATCTTCTTCGCCATTTTCACGAAGAACTTGTGCCAGTTGGCGCAGTTGCGCTGCCGTCAGGCCGACTCGCATGCTGGCTCGCGTATGCGATAACAGCTGAGCTTCAACGCCCGGCGTGGCGGCTAATGCGCCAACCGTTGCCAGCTCGCGGCTTTGCCAGTCGAGGTTATCGCGGGCGAAAATGTCGCCGAACAGATGCGTTTGTAGGAATTGATTAATGACCGGGGCAAAATCAAACAGAGGTCCCTGGACGGGGGCGCCGGAGATTTTAGTCTGGTTTGCGGTACCGACACGGCGAAGCTCATCTCCGACAGGGATGGCGGCGACCGGCTCTTTACCTTCAACGTCTTCAACGCCACGTTGTTTACGTGCTTCGACGACTTTCATCAGTTCATTCAGCGCGTTCAGGCTACGGGGAAATCCCGTATAGGCATAGAGCTGGACGAGAATCTCTTTGGTCTCGTTTATCGTGAGTCCTGCATCAAGCCCCTGATTCAGTGCCGCATTCAGCTTATCCATCTGACTGCTGGCCATTGATGCCGCAATCAACGGGATGGCTTGCTGGCGAGCTGACAGCGTATCTGAAACCGTTTGTTCGTGGTTCATTTCTGAGGCTCCTTTATTGACGGGCGCAGCATGTGCCGTGAGACCCAAACCAAAGGTCAGCAGTACCGCTGCCGTTAATGCCTTAATGGGCGTGGTATTGTTCATCTGTCACTTTCTCCATCCAGTTAACGCTTTTGCCATCCACAATCCCGGTTATCGCCAGGTGCGTCATTGCGCTGCCGGGGGCCGCCCCGTGCCAGTGTTTGACGCCCGCCGGGCAAGAGACAACGTCGCCAGCGCGGATGACCTGCACCGGCTGGCCTTCTTGTTGGGTAAGCCCAATTCCCGAGGTCACAATCAGCCGCTGCCCTGCCGGATGAGTATGCCAGGCGGAACGAGCACTTGGCTCAAAGGTGACATAAGCCCCGGAAACGCTAATTTCGTTATCTGGTTTGAAGAGAGGATCAACCCGGACGCGACCGGTAAAGTTCTCTGCTGCCCCGTACACCGCATTCTGGCTTCCGGCGGTGGCGATATGGACAGCGGGATTTTGCTCCGCCGCCCAGGATGAAAACGTAAAGAGGGGCAGTAACAGCCCGAGGTAACGTAAATGTCTGATCATGCAAAGCGTCCTTATCTACAATGATGGAGAGGGTCTGCAATGATTCTAATCAGGGGGAGATGTCGTCAGACTGACGCCAGCCTGACAATTCTGTCAGTTAACCCTTATTATGGTGACGCTGCTTTGTCTTTTCTAAAAATAAGGCCCCAAAGCGAAAACCGTGTAATTAATGAAAATAAAACAATAATGGCCAGGTAGCGTAGATAAAAAAGTAGGGCAGATTCATCGTAATCGAAAAAGGAGAAATCGACCTTTATCAACAAATAATCGAGATAGTCCTGGTTCAGTAATTCGTACAATCCCAGTAGTGCGATTAGCGAAAAAACTCCTGGCATCATGACATTTGCAAAGAATGAATTGCTGGAGATGTTCAGGACCCGGCAGAAAAAGGTTGCCAGCATTTTCCAGTGCAACCCGATATGCAGCGCCAGAATGAGCATTCCCCAGTGGACCAACGTCATGTGTACTTTCCTGACCCCGCTCGCCGGGTTGTGGAACGCCAGGTCCAGAAGGATATGTCGGGACAGCATCATGCCCGAGACAATCGCGGTCAGAATGACAACGAATGTCACTGCATTAATGATTCTGTTAACTACCAGCATGGTTAACGGAATATTGGGCGACAGTGACCACAAGCGATGCCGGTTAAGATATAAATGCAGCATGATGAGCAGCGTAAAAATAATACCCGCCCATTCATGCACGATTTCACCGTGAAGGTGAAATCCCATCAATACCAACAGAAGTAACGTCATCAGCGCATCCTGCATGACCTGGAAAATATAAATTTTCTTCATGTCGATGGATTAACGCTGTGGCTGGACTTGTTTTACCCATTGCTCAACCTGCGCGGGTACGTCAGGAGCTGAAATATCGTTGCGCGAGATCGCGAGCGCACGAGTGACTAATTTGGCCTGTGGCTGCATGCGAGCAATTTCTCGCAGGGAGTCGGCTAACCTGCTGCCACCATGGGTGGTAAAGGGAACGACCGTTTTGCCTGCAAAGTCATTTTGCTCAAAGAGGCTGTATATCACCATTGGCATGGTATACCACCAGATGGGGTAGCCGACGTAAATGGTGTCGTAATCGCTCAGGTCAGGGAGCGGCGTTTTTAGCGAGGGTCTGGCTTTCGTTTGCTGTTCCTTTTCGGCAACGCGCAAAAGTGCATCATGCTGGCGAGGGTAGGGAGTGGCGGTTTCAATGCGAAACAGGTCGCCGTGAGTCTGCTTCTGAATAAGTTGCGCAATAAACTGCGTGCTGCCGGTCTCTGGCGTATTTTTTTGTAATACGCTGGCCCCGGAAAAACCATCCACGGCACCAGGTTTCATCTCCTCTGGTTGTGAAAAGTAGATAATCAGCGTGCGGGCGTGCGCGGATGAATCCTCTGATGCGAACGCGGGCTGCCCCAGAAGCCCCATGACCATCATCGCCAGAAACCCGCTAAATACCTTTTTCATTCTCACTGTTTCATTCCTTCAATCAGCCGTGGTGAGTATCAGCAGTGATTCTGGCGCAGATAGCCTGACATCAGACTGACGACTCTCTGACAATTTTGTCAGAAGTCTTTGCGCGCGGAGATCCCGATTTTGTCTCTGAAATCAGTCTCCCGGTTCGGATAGCGTCAGGCTGTTTAGCAAACGTCAGGCCAAAGGTATTGATACCGTTCTCGCTACGGGCAAAGACATCTCCCCGGTGCATAATGGCGACGGCACGGACAATCGACAGGCCCAGCCCATGATGGGTATCACTCCTGGCTCGGGAGGTGTCAACACGATAGAACCGTTCGAAAAGCCGGTGTAAGTGCTCTGGCGCTATTGGATCGCCAGGGTTAGAAACGTCTACACAAGCTTGATTGCCTTTTTCGCTTAAGCGCACCGTAACCGTGCTATTGGAAGGGGAATGCCTGGCGCTATTTTCCAGCAAATTAGCCAGTGAACGGTGAAACAGCCGCCTGTCGATATGCGCCGTGACGTCGCCCTCAACCTCCAGCGAAAGCTGTTTTTCAGCAAAAGAGGGTTCAACATATTCCGCTGTTTTCAGGGTTTCTTCTCGCAGGGACACCTGCGTAAGCTGGGAAGCATGTTCACCTGCGTGCGCATGAGACAGGAACAGCATGTCGTTAACTATCGACGTCATGCGTTCAAGCTCTTCCAGATTGGAACCCAATAACTCTTCCAGTTCATCTTGTGAACGTCGGCGTGATAGCCCGAGTTGCGTCTGACCGATCAGGTTAGTCAGCGGGGTACGAAGTTCATGCGCAACATCGGCATTAAAGCTCTCGAGCTGTCGCCAGGCGATTTCCTGACGCTCTAACACGCCGTTAAATGATGATGCCAGTTGCTGCAGTTCTTCGGGCAACGCGCGGGTATTCAGGCGCTGGCCATGGTCACCTGGTGCAAGGTGTTGTGCCTGCTGACTGAGCATGCCCACCGGACGCAGGCCAATCCGTGAAACAACGTATCCCAGTAAGGCGACAATCAGTACGCCCAGCGCGGCAATAATCAGCAGCGTCCGTGTGAACGCATCGAGTGTGCCCATATACGGCGTAGAGTCGATGGCAACCACATAGCGCAGCTCAGGCCTTTCACCGTTGGCGGGGATGGTTTTCACTAACAGGAACAGTGAGCATGCACCTTCCGATGCGCCGGGCACTTTATTAAATCCCTCCTGCAAAGAGGACCACTGAACGCTCACCGGTGGTATTCCCCCCATGCTAAAGCGCGGGTTATCGCTCACTATCCAGTAGCGAACGCGCTCACCTTCAGAATTGGTTAGCAGAGTAAATTTATTAGCCAACGTCGACCAGCCGTCAGCCGAGGTTCGTGCGGCGATCCACGGACTCATTAATGATTCCCGGAACAACAGTTCGTTGTGCATCTGCTTTTGCAAAGAGTCATGTAAGGAGCTTCTGAGCAAGATGCCGATAATGGACACAATCAGCAGCGCGGATAAGGCAAACATCAGCGCCAGGTGAACGGAGATGGAACGTTTAGGCATGCTGAGCCTCTTCATTTATTCCGACCGGACTTCGAGGACATACCCCATGCCACGAACGGTATGTAACAGTTTGACGTCGAATGGGGCATCCACTTTGGCTCGCAGACGTTTAATGGCGACTTCAACCACATTGGCATCGCTGTCAAAATTCATGTCCCATATCTGCTCAGCAATCATCATTTTTGACAGAATCTCCCCCTGATGCCGGGCCAGAAGACTTAACAGGGAAAACTCTTTTGCGGTCAACTCCAGTCGCGTTCCGGCGCGAAATACGCGGCGGGCCAGCAGGTCGAGATGCAGATCGTGAATTTGCAGTTGGGTGATGTCTGCGCCATCCGTGGAGCGGCGACGCACCAGAGCCTGAATGCGCGCCACCAGTTCAATCAGCGAAAAGGGTTTAGGGAGATAATCATCCGCGCCAAGCCGAAGCCCTTTGACGCGCTCGTCGACCGAACCGCGGGCCGAGAGCATCAGTACCGGCGTTTGTTTGACGGCCCGCACCCCCTCGAGTACCCGGTAGCCATCCATCCCCGGCAGCATCACATCAAGGATTATCGCGTCGTAGTCAAGCTCCAGCGCGTAATGAAGACCTTCAGCGCCATCTGCAGAGACATCTACCGTAAATCCCGATTCACTCAACGCACGGTTGAGATAGGTTGACGTTTTTTCTTCATCTTCGACTAGCAACAGGCGCATAACGGGATTTCCTCTTAACTGTTCAATCGGGTTATTCTGCCTCTTGATTGCCAACATAAAGCTGACGCTTACCTGACAGCATTGTCAGAAACATGAAGCCATCTCAGCCTGCTTGCTGACAAAAATGTTATTTACCTGTCACGATGCTGACAGGCCTCTCTCTCTAACCTGAGTCGGCACATTTAAATCCGCAAGCCTGAAACTCATCGGGAGAGACCATGAAATTCAATCTGTTAACTGCAATACTGCTCACGGCAATAACCGGGGCCACCTCAGTCAATGCGGCTGATTACAAAAAAAATCCATTCACCCTGGCCTATGACGGTGCCATCACTGAGAACGTCAAAGGCAAGGTCAACATTCATCCGGTGAAGTACGATCTGCATGGCATTCAGATAGCTGCGAATGTCTATACCCCTGCTAACTACGATCCCGCCAAAAAATACCCTGCCGTGGTGGTTGCACATCCGAATGGCGGCGTAAAAGAGCAGGTCGCAGGTTTGTATGCCCAGCGTCTCGCCGAACAGGGCTACATCACGATTACTGCCGACGCGGCTTATCAGGGCGCGAGCGGTGGGATGCCTCGCAGCGTGGATAAACCCGCTAATCGTATCGAGGATATCCACGGCATGGCTGACTACATCAGCCAGTATCCGGGAGTGGATACTTCCCGCCTCGGTCTGCTGGGTGTTTGCGGAGGTGGCGGTTATTCACTTGTTGCGGCCGAAACGGATCAACGGTTTAAATCGATTGCAACCATCAGCATGTTTAATTCAGGCCTGGTGCGCCGCAACGGTTTTCAGGACTCACAGTTGGATACTATTCAGCAGCGTCTTCAGCAGGCTTCTGACGCACGTGCTCAGGAAGCTTCCGGAGGCGAAGTCCTGTACTCCGGTGATGCCAATCTGACTGATGAACAGATCGCTAAGTTACCTTTTGCCTTATATCGACAGGGCTATGAGTACTACTGGAAAACTCACGCGCACCCGAACTCTACGTTTAAATACACGACAAGCAGCCTGTTAGATTTGATGAGTTTTGACGTTACGGACCATATCAATCTCATCAATAAACCGCTGCTGATGATTGCTGGCACAAAAGCGGATACGCTCTATATGACGGAAGATGCGTTTGCGAAAGCCACCGGTACAAAAGACAAAGAACTCTTCCTGATCGATGGCGCTACCCATATCGAGACGTATTGGGTTCCTGAGTACGTCGACAAGGCTTTGCAAAAGCTGGACGTCTTCTTCGATAAGAGTATTTAACCCCTATCAGACGATACCTTTGGCCAGCCACTCAGGCTGGTCATATCAGGACATAATGAGTGTGTCCGCATGTGACCAAGACTAACGAAGTCGGGAGGAAAGATAATTACGCACATTAAATAGCCGCTATGAATGAAATTCATAAAACGGCAGCGACATCTGAGGATTATTTTTTGCCTGTAAGGTTTTACTTCGTGGTCCAGGCCAACTTTAGGTTTAGCATTACCGCATTGAATTCCGGTGAGCATAACGAGCTCTTGTTTGTACTGTCTTGTTACGAGATGGATTTACACTCTATGAAATGAAAAAATCCACGCAATTGCGTGGATTTTGTAGACTTTTTCAATATTCATGAGATTTGATGAAACCTCATGAGACGAGAAGTTTTGTTTAGACGTTGAACAGGAAGTTCATCACATCGCCATCTTTAACGATGTAATCTTTACCTTCTGCACGCATCTTACCGGCTTCTTTCGCGCCTTGTTCACCTTTATAGGTGATGAAATCTTCAAACGCGATGGTTTGTGCGCGGATAAAGCCTTTCTCGAAGTCAGTATGAATTTTACCCGCGGCCTGCGGAGCCGTTGCGCCAACAGGAATGGTCCATGCACGAACTTCTTTCACGCCAGCGGTGAAGTAGGTCTGCAGGTTCAGCAGTTCGTAACCAGCGCGGATTACGCGGTTCAGACCTGGCTCTTCCAGACCCATTTCTGCCATGAATTCTTCACGGTCAGCATCATCGAGTTCTGCGATGTCAGCTTCAACGGCAGCGCAAACTGCAACAACCACGGAGCCCTCAGCTGCGGCGATTTCACGCACTTTATCGAGGTATGGGTTGTTTTCAAAACCGTCTTCATTGACGTTGGCGATATACATTGTTGGCTTCAGCGTCAGGAAGCTCAGGTATTTGATAGCCGCTTTGTCTTCATCGGTCAGCGTTTTCAACGCACGCAGCATGCCAGCGTTTTCCAGTTGTGGCAGGCATTTTTCCAGTGCAGCCAGTTCCGCTTTAGCGTCTTTATCGCCGCCTTTGGCCTTCTTCTGTACGCGATGGATAGCGCGCTCACAGGTATCCAGGTCAGACAGCGCCAGTTCGGTATTGATAACCTCAATGTCGTCAGCCGGATCCACTTTGTTATTAACGTGGATGATGTTGTCGTTTTCAAAGCAGCGAACCACGTGGCCGATAGCTTCGGTTTCACGGATGTTCGTCAGGAACTGGTTACCCAGACCTTCGCCTTTGGACGCGCCTTTTACCAGACCGGCAATGTCGACGAATTCCATCGTTGTTGGCAGGATACGCTGCGGTTTGACGATTTCGGCCAACTGATCCAGACGCGGATCGGGCATCGGGACAACACCTGTGTTCGGCTCGATAGTACAGAACGGGAAGTTTGCCGCTTCAATACCCGCTTTTGTGAGCGCGTTGAACAGGGTGGATTTGCCTACGTTTGGCAAACCGACGATACCGCATTTGAATCCCATGTTTAAATCACCTTAATCTTTTGATATTCAACCTGTTATGGAAAACAGATTGTAGAAAAGTAAATAACTCTGCCTATTATACACAGCACGCGAGAAAAATGCCGCACATCGCTGCTTATTGCGCTTTAAAGGTGTGTAACCGGCTCGTTGCCTTGGTCAGGCCATCTTTGAATAAAATCTCGGTACAACGTGCCGCTTCGTCAATTGCTTCATCAATTAACTTCTGTTCTGAAACAGGCGGTTTGCCTAAAACAAATCCGACAACTTTGTTTTTATCACCCGGATGACCAATTCCCACGCGTAAACGATGAAAGTTGGGGTTATTGCCCAACTTGCTGATGATGTCTTTCAGGCCATTATGTCCGCCATGACCGCCACCGAGCTTAAATTTTGCCACGCCAGGCGGCAGGTCTAATTCGTCGTGCGCGACCAAAATTTCATCGGGGTTGATACGATAAAAACTGGCCATCGCACTCACTGCCTTGCCGCTGAGATTCATAAATGTGGTCGGTACCAGCAAACGGACATCTTCCCCTTCAAGCGTTACTCTGGAGGTGTAGCCGAAGAATTTCGGCTCTTCACGCAGGGGCGCGCGTAATCTCTCTGCCAGTAAATCGACATACCATGCGCCTGCGTTGTGTCGCGTTGCCGCATACTCTGCGCCGGGGTTCGCCAGGCCGACAATCAATTTAATCGTCACGTGTTTTGTCCTGAGTGTTTCCATAAACGACGTGTAGTTTACTGTCTGACGCTGCTCTTGACAAAAAACTGCGTTCTAATCGCCAAAAGCTGAATAATTGCACAAATGGACTATTAGAAATTGAGTGTGTTCAGTAGCTTATTTGTAAAGTTTTGTTGCGCGAGTGTTTGTAATTGTGATCGCTCCCGCACTTGCGAACGGCAGTGTTGTCTATACTTTACACATAAGGATTAGGGGTATTCCCTGTAGCAACCCAAAGTTCCGGAGGTGACACATGAAACGCAAAAACGCTTCGTTACTCGGTAACGTGCTCATGGCTTTAGGGTTGGTGGTGATGGTGGGGGGGGTTGGTTACTCTATTTTAAACCAATTGCCGCAATTTAATCTGCCACAGTTTTTCGCACATGGTGCCGTGCTCAGTATTTTTGTAGGTGGTGTTCTGTGGTTGGCGGGAGCCAGAGTGGGCGGGCACGAGCAAATCAGTGACCGTTACTGGTGGGTACGCCATTATGACAAACGCTGTCGTCGCGGTGATACCACTCATCGTCATAACTAAATCGTTTCCCGGCAGAGAGGGCTGCGGTTTGAATACAAAGTCCTGGTTGAAAAACCAGGACTCTGCTTGTTCATTATCCTTGCATAGAACGCACTTTTATATTCGCTACGGAATATAAGAAACGTTATTCGAATAACCGATAATGTAACGTTTTAACCGCGCTATCCGCGTCTTCAGCGGGCAACAGGAAACACAGGTTGTCATTTGACGCGCCGTGGCAAATCATTCGCACCGTATGCCCTTCAAGCCAGGCAAAAACGTCTTTGCAAACTCCCGCCGCCTGAGTCAGCCGATTCCCCACCAAAGTCACCAATGCCAATCCGGTTTCCACTTCCACACGACAGTGGGAGGATAATGCGGTAAACAATGCGCTGGTCAGTATATGATCTTCACCTGAGGTAGCGTGAGTCGCGTCCAGCGCCAGCGCAATACTGTTCTCTGAGGTTGTAACCAAATCCACCGTGACCGCGTGGCGAGCTAAAATGGCGAAGGACTGCGCCAGGAAAGAACCGGACGGTTGTGTCTCCAGACTATGTAATCGCAACAGCGTCTGTTTACGGCGCACGGCAAGCGCACGATAGCGAGGTGGGTTGTCGGTGGTGTTATGCACCAGCGTACCACCGGCAGCCGTATCCTTACTTGAGCCAACAAAAACCGGAATGCTTTTACGCATTGCCGGAAGCAGCGTAGCCGGGTGGAGGACCTTCGCACCGAAGGCGGCCATATCGCTGGCCTCGGAAAATGAGATGTGGTCAATCCGTTTGGCCCGCGGCGCAATGCGCGGATCGGTGGTGTAGATCCCTGCGACATCGGTCCAGATGTCCACGCGTGCGGCGTGAAGCGCCTCACCGAGAAGCGTCGCCGTGTAATCACTACCACCGCGTCCCAGCGTAGTGGTATGCCCTGCGGCATCCCGGCCGATAAACCCCTGGGTCACCATAATCGCTTGCTCAAGACGAGGGCGCAGGTGAGTCTCCACCAGGTGGTGCAGGGTACTGAGTTCGGGTTCGGCGCAGCCGAAACTCGAGTTGGTACGCATCACGCTGCGGACGTCAAACCACCCGGCCTCGGCATGCCGTTCACGTAAGACTTCAGTAAACAGTAAAGAGGACATCAGCTCGCCGTGACTGACCAATTCATCGCTTAGCGCATCAGACGGTGAAACGGTCGCCGTTTGTGCAAGATGGCGGATGTTGTTGAGAAGATTATCGATTTCCGTGCTGATAACGGACGGCTGCTTCAGGCGGGAAATAATGTTGTATTGGATGGCGCGTAAGGTCTCAAGCTTATCTAATTGTTGATGCGTTTCCAGACCTTCAGAAAGCTCGACCAGTAAGTTTGTAACGCCTGCTGAAGCAGACAGCACGACTAAACGGACATCTTGATCAGCAAGGACAATGCTGGCGCTTCGGTTCATCGCATCAAAATCAGCGACGCTGGTGCCGCCAAATTTGGCAACGACGGATGGTGGATAAATGCGAGTCATAACAATCTCATATCAGGGCGCCATAAAAGTATGGCTAGAAAATTTTCATTCTCGGCATAAGGGGAAACGGTGTTCGCCTTACGAAATGTCCGCCCGCGAACATTTCTGCTGACAACCCAGGGAATTCCTGTTGTCGAAAACGCGTGTCGCCTGTACGCGTTACCGGGTGCTGCGCATTAATTTTATTTACATAGCCTGCAAATAAGCGCGCCATACTAAGTGATTTATATTTAGGGATCGACTTTTTTATTCGATTTATCGACAAATAAGTGAAAAATTATGTCGTAACAAGAAAACGCGTACATTATTAATGGTAAAAACGTGTAAAAAAATAATAAAAACATGAAAATTACATGGTTTTTATAACATCGTATGCGTTGCAATTGGCTACGGTAATTGTTAATTAAATAGATATATTTCTTTAGGGTTTCGTAATGAAGGGTGGCTGTTACACTTTGAATTATAAAGAAAAAACACCCGCTAAATGTGTTGAAAAATAAATGATTGAGTCCAGGGCTAAAACAACATATATTAGCCGCGCTTTTTTACAGGTAACCCTTATAACCATTTATTCAATCAGGCGTTAATCTACACCTGGTTGTAGGAGTGATATGATGACGGATAAAGTCCGTATTGATACTTTAAGTGCTAATTCATTACCACAGAGCAATGATACCTTTTTAGCAAGACAGGCTGAGTTTGAATCTAATGTCCGCAGCTATCCACGTAAACTGCCATTAGCGATTGCTAAAGCGCAGGGCGTCTGGATTACTGACGTAGAAAATAATCAATATCTTGATTGCCTGGCAGGTGCCGGAACCCTGGCGCTTGGTCATAATCATCCTGAAGTGCTGCAGAGCATTCAAAGTGTCATCACAAGCGGCTTACCGTTACATACGCTTGACTTTACCACACCGTTAAAAGATGAATTCTCATCGTATTTACTTTCTTTATTACCGGGCCAGGGCAAAGAGTATTGCCTGCAGTTCACCGGGCCGTCCGGTGCCGATGCCGTTGAAGCGGCGCTGAAGCTGGCGAAGAAAGTTACCGGCCGTTCCAGCATCATCAGCTTCTCCGGTGGCTACCACGGGATGACCCACGGCGCGCTGTCCGTGACCGGCAACCTGTCGCCGAAAGAAGCCGTCAGCAACATGATGGCGGAAGTGCAGTTTATGCCGTATCCGCATCAGTACCGTTGCCCGCTGGGTATCGGCGGCGACGCTGGCGTCAAAGCATTGACCTACTACTTCGAAAACCTGATCAACGACGTTGAGAGCGGCGTGCGTAAACCGGCTGCCGTGATCCTCGAAGCGGTGCAGGGCGAAGGCGGGGTAAACCCGGCTCCGATCGAGTGGCTGCAGCGTATTCGTAAAGTGACCCAGGAACACGGCATTCTGCTGATTATCGATGAAGTTCAGGCTGGCTTCGCGCGCACGGGTAAACTGTTCGCTTTCGAACACGCCGGTATTGAGCCGGATATCATCGTGATGTCCAAAGCGGTTGGCGGCGGTCTGCCACTGGCGGTACTGGGCATTAAAAAGCAGTTCGATGCGTGGGCTCCGGGCCATCACACTGGCACCTTCCGCGGCAACCAACTGGCGATGGCGACCGGTCTGACAACGCTGAAAATCCTCAAAGACGACAAGATTGCCGATAAAGTTGCTGCGCAGGGCGAGTGGCTGAAAGGCAAACTGACTGACCTGCAGAAACGTTACCCGGTTATCGGCCAGGTACGTGGTCTGGGCCTGATGATTGGTCTGGAAATCGTTAAGCCGAACGAAGCGCAGGATCACATGGGCTGCTACCCGGCCGATGGCGAGCTTTCCGCGCTGCTGCAGAAAAAATGTTTCGAAAACGGCCTGATTCTGGAGCGTGGCGGCCGTAACGGTTGCGTACTGCGTCTGCTGCCGTCTCTGTTGATCACCAACGCAGAGCTGGAGATTTTCCTCGATAAATTCGAAAATGCCCTGCTGGGCGCTGGCGTGAAGCCGGTTTAAACGGAGTTGGATCGAATGTCAGACGTAAATCCGATTCTGTCCGGCTCGGCACAAAGCATCGCTGCCTACCAGGACGCTATCGAGCAGAGTACGCAAGCGGTCGTTGAATGGTTGAAGCAACCTGAGATGTATCAGGGCAAAACCGTTGAGCAACTGCGCGAACGTATCAACCTGAATTTTACGTCTCAGGGCCTGGGCAACCAGGCCGCTATTGAGCGTGCGGTTGAATACTTTCTGAAAGACAGCTTGTTGGTTCACCATGCGCAGTGCGTGGCGCACCTGCACTGCCCGAGCCTGGTGATTAGCCAGGCGGCAGAAGTGCTGATCAACGCCACCAACCAGAGTATGGACTCCTGGGATCAGAGCCCGTCGGCGACCATCATTGAGATCAAACTGATCGAATGGTTGCGTGAGCAGGTGGGCTATGCGGCAGGCGACGCGGGCGTGTTCACCAGCGGTGGCACCCAGAGCAACCTGATGGGCCTGATGCTGGCACGCGACGCCTTCTTTGCCCGCCAGGGGCATTCCATTCAGCAGAATGGTCTGACCGGCGACCTGAGCAAAATCAAAGTATTTTGCTCTGAAAGCGCGCACTTCTCTGTGCAGAAGAACATGGCGCTGATGGGGCTGGGTTACCGTTCCGTCACCCAGGTGAAGACTGATGCGTTCTCACGCATGGATCTGGCTGACCTGAAAGACAAGCTGGCCCAGGCGAAAGCCAACGGCGAACAGGTGATGGCGATTGTCGCCACTGCGGGTACTACCGATGCGGGTGCGATCGACCCGTTAGCGGACATTGCGGCGCTGGCGGCAGAACACCAGATCTGGATGCATGTGGATGCAGCATGGGGCGGGGCGTTACTGCTTTCTGAGCAGTATCGTCACTTCCTGAACGGCCTTGAACTGGCGGATTCCGTGACGCTGGACTTCCACAAACAGTTCTTCCAGACCATCAGCTGCGGCGCGTTCCTGCTGAAAGACGCGCGTCATTACGAGCTGATGCGTTACCAGGCGGCGTACCTGAACTCTGATTTTGATGAAGAGGCGGGCGTACCGAATCTGGTGTCGAAATCGCTGCAGACCACGCGCCGTTTTGACGCGCTGAAGCTGTGGATGGGTCTCGAAGCGCTGGGCAAAAAGCAGTATGCCGAAATCATTGATAACGGCGTAACGCTGGCGCGTGATGTGGCTGCGTTTGTGAAAACTCAGCCACACCTGGAACTGGTGATGGAGCCGCAGCTGGCAAGCGTGCTGTTCCGTTTCCGTCCGCACAGTGACGACATGGCGTTCGTTGCGCTGTTGAACCAGCGTATTGGCGACGTTCTGCTGGCTTCTGGTAGCGCCAACGTTGGCGTGACCGAAGCAGATGGCGTAACCTGCCTGAAGCTGACGCTGCTGAACCCAACGGTGTGTCTGGAGGATGTCAAAGTCCTGCTGGCAAGCGTGAAAGCGACAGCTGAGCAACTGCTGAACGCGTAAGCAATAAGCTGATTATAAAAATGGCTCCCACACACGGGAGCCATTTTTTTGCCTGTCATTTGTAGCCCGGCGGCGCTTCGCCTGGCCGGGCTACACGTCAGCTGATATCTGCCAGCGCGGCGTCTTTATTCGGGAAGAACGTCAGGCGTCCGGCAATCGGCTGAATGCCCGCGCGCGCCATTGTACGTAACGGCTGGAATTCCAGATTACTGATCCGCAGTTCACACCCTTCCGGGAGGCGTTTTACAAACCGCTGGAAAGCGTCCAGACCACCGGCATCCAGTACCGGGACCGCGTCCCACTTTAAGACCACAATACGTTTACCTGCAATACGCGATTCGAGATCGGTAAATAATCCCTCCGCAGCGGCAAAGAAAAGTGGGCCAATAACGCGCAGCACCAGCACATCGTCAGGTACATCTACGTTGACCGGCGCCAGACGCGTCATGCGCGCGATACGACGCATAAACAGCAGGGAGGCGAGAACGATACCGACGCTGATGGCGATCACCATGTCGAATAGCACCGTCAGCGACATACACATAAGCATGACAATGATGTCGTCTTTTGGCGCATGACGCAGCAGATCCACCACTTTATGCGCTTCACTCATGTTCCATGCCACCATCAGCAGCAGGGCGGCCATGGCGGAAAGCGGTAACCAGGAAAGCAGCGGCGCAAGCACCAGCAGGGCAAGGATCACCAGAATCGCGTGGATGACCGCTGAAATTGGTGAGGTCGCCCCGGCGCGGACGTTTGCCGCAGAACGGGCAATTGCCGCCGTGGCGGTGATACCACCGAAGAACGGTGCCACGATGTTACCCAGGCCCTGGCCAATCAGCTCACTGTTGGCTTTATGCTTGGTGCCGGTCATCCCATCGAGCACGACGGCGCACAGTAGAGATTCAATCGCCCCGAGCATCGCCATGGAGAAGGCGGCCGGTAACAGCGCCTGTAACGAACTCCAGCTCAGGGTAAAGTTTGACTCCGGCATGTCCCACGGTAATACCAGTTGCGGCAGCAACTGCGGGATGCCGTTACCCTGCGAGCCGTCAGCCAGAATGTAGTGGAACTGAGAACCGATGGTGGCGACATGGCCGCCGGTCAGGTTCACAATCCCCATTACCGCACAGCCTGCCAGCAGCGCAGGAAGGTGGCCCGGCAGTCGGATCCCCAGACGCGGCCAGAAAATCAGGATCCCCAGCGTCACCACGCCAATTGCGGCATCGCCAACGTTGAGGGTTGGCAGGGCCATAAACAGCGCGCCGACCTTTTGCAGGTAGTGCTCCGGGACATGGGCCATTTGCAGACCGAGAAAATCTTTAATCTGCATGGTACCGATGGTGATACCAATACCCGATGTAAAACCTAACGTAACGGATACCGGGATATATTCGATCAGGCGACCAAAACGGGCGAGGCCGAAAAGGATCAGGAATATCCCGGACATTAGCGTTGCGACCAGCAGGCCTGCCAGCCCAAACTGTTGCGAAACCGGATACAGAATCACCACGAAAGCGGCAGTTGGTCCAGATACGCTAAAACGTGAGCCACCGGTAAGGGCGATAACAATCCCAGCCACGGCTGAGGTATACAAGCCGTACTGCGGCGCCACGCCACTGCCTATTGCCAGGGCCATCGCCAGCGGAATGGCAATGATCCCAACGGTTATTCCGGCGATCAAGTCGCGGGTAAAGCGAGAAGCGGTATATTTTTCTTTCCAACAAGCGTCGATGAGGGCGCGGAAAGGCATCACATGTGAGGAAAATAATCTGTTCACAATAATGTTTCATCCATGAGCGCATCATCTGTCAACTAAATGGCAGGTGAAGGAGGCATAAGTCATACAAATAGATGTTGCAGATAAAAAAACCCGCCGCAGCGGGTTTTTGAGCCGGGCTCGATTAATGCTCGAACATAGCAGAGATGGATTCTTCGTTGCTGATACGACGAATCGCTTCGGCCAGCATACCCGACAGGGTCAATGTACGCACGTTTGGCAGTGCTTTGATTTCGTCAGTCAGTGGAATAGTGTCACAGACAACGACTTCATCAATCACTGAATTGCGCAGGTTGTTTGCCGCATTACCTGAGAAGATTGGGTGGGTAGCGTAAGCAAATACGCGTTTTGCACCACGTTCTTTCAGTGCTTCTGCTGCTTTACACAGCGTACCGCCGGTATCGATCATATCATCAACCAACACGCAGTCACGACCTGCAACGTCACCAATAATGTGCATCACCTGAGAAACGTTCGCGCGCGGGCGTCGTTTGTCGATGATAGCCATGTCGGTATCGTTCAGCAGTTTAGCGATAGCGCGGGCACGCACGACGCCACCGATGTCCGGAGAAACCACAATCGGGTTGTCCAGATTCAGCTGCAGCATGTCTTCTAACAGGATCGGGCTACCGAATACGTTATCAACCGGTACGTCAAAGAAGCCCTGGATCTGTTCAGCATGCAGGTCAACGGTGAGGACGCGGTCAACGCCAACGCTGGACAGGAAATCAGCGACGACTTTAGCAGTAATCGGTACACGAGCGGAACGTACGCGACGATCCTGACGTGCATAGCCGAAGTAAGGAATAACGGCGGTGATACGGCCTGCGGAAGCACGGCGCAGCGCATCAACCATAACGACCAATTCCATCAGGTTGTCGTTAGTAGGGGCACAAGTGGACTGGATGATGAAAATATCACCACCGCGTACATTTTCATTAATTTGTACGCTGACTTCGCCGTCGCTAAAGCGACCTACAGCGGCGTCGCCGAGTGAAGTGTACAGGCGGTTGGCAATACGTTGTGCTAGTTCCGGGGTGGCGTTACCAGCAAAAAGCTTCATATCAGGCACGAGAAGAACCTCAGGCATGCGTCCATTGGTGGAAAGAATCTGCCGAAAACTGTGCGGGCCAGGCAGTATCCTCTCCATGCGGTGTATTAAAGAGCGCGATGCAACGTCTGGAACAGGGTGACGTTGTCACCGCAACTCAGCTTGCCCGGCTTACTCGTCATCTTTCACGTTTCATGTGTGCTGGCATATTTCGCCATCTTCCTGAAACCCGAACGATTTAGAGTAACGCTCTGTGCAATGGGGAGAGGTTGACACCTTTCGCCACAAAGCCTTTGAGCCATTCCGGGGCTTGCTCAAGCACCTGGCGAGCACGAGACTCAGTGTCAAATTCAGCAAAGACACAAGCCCCTGTACCAGTCAGGCGCGACGGCGCGTATTCTAACAGCCAGGAAAGCGCCGCATCAACCTCGCGAAAACGTTTTCTTGCGATAACCTCGCAATCATTGCTGAATTCACATTTTAGTAACGTTTTTATTGACCTTTTTGGCGTGTTGCGCGGGAGGTCGGGATCTTTAAAAATCACCGGCGTCGGAATACTGACTCCCGGGTGGGCGACCAGATACCATTTTTCCTCTGGCTCGACCGGGGTCAGAATTTCACCTACGCCTTCAGCAAAGGCCGCATGGCCGCGCACGAATACGGGAACGTCCGCCCCCAGCGTTAAGCCGAGTCCTGCCAGTTCATCAACCGAAAGTCCGCACTGCCAAAGGTGATTCAGCGCCACCAGGACGGTAGCCGCATTAGACGAACCTCCGCCAAGACCGCCGCCCATCGGCAGGCGTTTTTCGATACTGATGTCGGCGCCGCTCCCTTTGGGAAGGCGATCGCTTTCAGACGCCGCCTTCATCAGCAAGCGCGCCGCACGGACAATGAGATTGTCTTCATGTGCAACGCCTTCCACCGGCGTTAACAGGCGGATTTCGCCGTCGCCACGCAGCACAATACCTATCGTGTCGCCATAATCAAGAAACTGGAATAGCGTTTGCAAAGTGTGATAACCGTCCGCACGCTGCCCGGTGATGTATAAAAACAGATTCAGTTTTGCCGGAGAGGGCCAGTGGGTCATCATTTCACAATCCAGTTATCCATTTTCAGCTTAATACGCTGATCGCCGTCGGACAGTTCCATGTTTGCCGGCATCGCAGGCTTAATTTTGCTGTCGTAGGCGCTATAGACCACTTTCCAGTTTTTACCGTCTTTGCTGTAGTTCACTTCACTCAGACGATACTGGTCGTCGAGTTTGTAATCGCTGGCGTCTCCCGGCAGGCCAAGGATCCACTGGCGCAGGCTGTTCAATGGAATAGGCATGCCGGTCAACTTACCAATCATCTCTTCGGCGTCGTCAGCGGTGTAGTGCTTGCCTTTGTTATCGACAAGTTCGACATTGCCCGGCTGGGCATTGAGTTCCAGTTCAGTGCTGCCCAGGGGATTGGTCAGCAGGAGACGGTAGCGATCTTGTCCGGTTTGTTGCCAGAAAAAGCGGGCATAGACTTTCTGTTGATCGGAAATATACGCAAATGCACCGCGCGTCTGATATTGGTTCAGGGCACGTACTTCCTGCTGGTGCTGGCGCCACTGTGGAGAGTCAGGGCTTTTGCCGGGACCTTTCGGCGCGTTGAGCGTACAGGCGGTAAGAGCCAGGGCCGCCAACGGCAGCAGGCGAATCAGGCGAAAATCAGGCAGGGTCATAATGATGACAAATCCTTGAGATACGTTGCAGTTATAACTCTTAATGCTAGCGCCGCCATCATACATCGTCTACGTTCAAGTTATCTTAAATCGCTCAAATTTGTGCACTAAGCTATTACTCCAAAAGGGGGCAGTCTCTTTTATTGACCGCACGCATCCTGTATGATGCACCCAGTCTAACCTTATCAACGCTGGTACTATTCCCGCACACATGACCCTTTTAGCGCTTGGTATTAACCATAAAACGGCACCTGTATCGCTGCGAGAACGCGTAACGTTTTCGCCGGATACGCTCGATCAGGCGCTGGACAGCCTGCTTGCGCAGCCAATGGTGCAGGGCGGGGTGGTGCTGTCGACGTGTAACCGTACGGAACTGTATCTCAGCGTTGAAGAGCAGGATAACCTGCAAGAAGCGCTGGTTCGCTGGCTGTGCGATTACCATAATCTTAATGAAGAAGACTTGCGCAATAGCCTGTACTGGCACCAGGACAACGACGCCGTCAGTCATTTGATGCGTGTTGCCAGCGGTCTGGATTCGCTGGTGCTTGGTGAACCGCAGATTCTGGGGCAGGTGAAAAAAGCTTTTGCGGATTCGCAAAAAGGTCACCTGAACGCCAGTGCGCTGGAGCGCATGTTCCAGAAATCATTCTCTGTCGCTAAACGTGTACGTACAGAAACAGACATCGGTGCCAGCGCCGTGTCCGTAGCTTTTGCCGCCTGTACGCTGGCGCGGCAGATATTTGAATCGCTCTCCACGGTGACCGTGCTGTTAGTGGGAGCAGGCGAAACCATTGAGCTGGTGGCGCGACACCTGCGTGAGCATCAAGTGAAGAAGATGATCATCGCCAACCGTACCCGCGAGCGGGCGCAAGTGCTGGCGGATGAAGTCGGCGCCGAAGTGATTTCGCTGAGTGATATCGACGCGCGTTTACAGGATGCCGATATTATTATCAGTTCTACCGCCAGCCCGCTGCCGATTATCGGCAAAGGAATGGTGGAGCGCGCGCTTAAGAATCGCCGTAATCAACCTATGCTGCTGGTGGATATCGCCGTACCGCGCGATGTCGAGCCGGAAGTGGGTAAGTTGTCCAACGCCTATCTGTACAGCGTTGACGACCTGCAAAGCATCATTTCGCATAACCTGGCCCAGCGCAAAGCGGCGGCCGTGGAAGCCGAAACCATTGTGGCGCAGGAAACCAGCGAATTTATGGCCTGGCTACGCGCTCAGGGCGCAAGTGAAACTATCCGCGAGTATCGCAGTCAGTCAGAACAGATCCGTGATGAACTGACTGCCAAAGCGTTGGCTGCTCTTCAACAGGGTGGTGATGCGCAAGCCATTATGCAGGATCTGGCCTGGAAACTGACCAACCGCTTGATCCATGCACCAACCAAATCACTTCAACAGGCCGCCCGTGACGGGGATAGTGAACGCCTGAATATTCTGCGCGACAGCCTCGGGCTGGAGTAGCAGCACACCAATCTTATTTTTTACAGGGTGCATTTACGCCTATGAAGCCTTCTATCGTTGCCAAACTGGAAGCCCTGCATGAACGCCATGAAGAAGTTCAGGCGCTGCTCGGGGATGCGGGTACTATCGCAGACCAGGAACGCTTTCGTGCACTGTCGCGCGAATATGCGCAATTAAGCGATGTATCTCGCTGTTTTACGGACTGGCAACAGGTTCAGGAAGATATCGAGACGGCTCAGATGATGCTCGACGATCCTGAAATGCGTGAAATGGCGCAGGATGAACTGCGTGAAGCAAAAGATAAATGCGAGCAGTTGGAGCAACATCTGCAGGTTCTGCTGTTGCCTAAAGATCCTGATGACGAACGTAACGCCTTCCTCGAAGTGCGTGCGGGAACCGGTGGTGATGAGGCCGCGCTGTTTGCCGGCGATCTGTTCCGCATGTACAGCCGTTACGCTGAATCGCGTCGCTGGCGGGTAGAGATCATGAGCGCCAGCGAAGGCGAACATGGCGGGTTTAAAGAAGTCATTGCTAAAATTAGCGGCGAAGGCGTGTACGGTCGACTGAAATTTGAGTCCGGTGGGCATCGTGTGCAACGCGTACCTGCGACGGAGTCACAGGGCCGTATTCACACCTCGGCCTGTACGGTCGCGGTCATGCCGGAACTACCAGATGCCGAACTGCCGGACATCAACCCGGCCGATCTGCGTATTGATACCTTCCGCTCATCAGGCGCAGGGGGTCAGCACGTTAACACCACCGACTCCGCAATCCGTATTACCCACTTGCCGACCGGTATCGTAGTGGAATGCCAGGACGAACGTTCGCAGCATAAAAACAAAGCGAAAGCGATGTCGGTGCTGGGGGCGCGAATTCGTGCCGCCGAAGTGGCAAGACGTCAACAGGCCGAAGCCTCTGAGCGTCGCAATCTGTTGGGCAGTGGCGATCGCAGCGATCGCAACCGTACCTATAACTTCCCGCAGGGTCGCGTGACCGATCACCGCATTAACCTGACGCTCTACCGTCTAGATGAAGCGATGGAAGGCAAACTGGATATGCTCATTGAGCCAATTGTCCAGGAATACCAGGCCGACCAACTGGCGGCGTTGTCCGAGCAGGATTAATGGATTATCAGCACTGGCTGCGTGAAGCGATAAGCCAATTACAGGCAAGTGAAAGCCCGCGCCGTGACGCCGAGATTTTGCTCGAGTTTGTTACCGGTAAGGGACGCACCTTTATTTTGGCTTTCGGTGAAACGGTATTAACCGAGGCGCAGCGTCAACAGCTCGACACATTACTGGAGCGCCGTCAGCGGGGTGAGCCGGTGGCGCATTTAACCGGCGTGCGGGAGTTCTGGTCGCTGCCGCTGTTTGTGTCTCCGGCTACGCTTATCCCTCGTCCGGATACTGAGTGTCTGGTGGAACAGGCGCTGGCTCGCCTGCCGGCGTCAGCGTGCCGCATTCTCGATTTGGGAACCGGTACGGGCGCCATTGCGCTGGCACTGGCAACCGAGCGTCCGGATTGCGCGGTAACGGCGGTTGACCGCATGCCGGATGCTGTTGCGCTGGCCGCTCGCAACAAACAGCATCTGGGCATCGACAATGTTTGCGTGCTGCAAAGCAACTGGTTCAGCGCTTTGCAGGGACAACAGTTTGACATGATTGTCAGCAATCCGCCGTATATCGACGAACAGGATCCGCACCTGGCGCAAGGCGATGTACGCTTTGAACCTCTGTCGGCACTGGTGGCGGGCGATCGGGGACTGGCGGATATTGTGCATATCATTGACCAGTCTCAGCGCGTGTTAACGCCTGGCGGCTATCTGTTGCTGGAACATGGCTGGCAGCAGGGGCAGGCCGTCCGGGACGTCTTTACTCGTACGGGTTACCAGGCGGTTGAAACCTGCCGTGATTATGGCGGCAATGAGCGAATTACGCTTGGACGCATCCCAACATGAGTACCTTCAGTGTGTTACTCAACATTCATCTCATCAGTATTGCGCTTTCCGTTGGTTTGCTGACGCTGCGTTTTTGGTGGCGTTACACCGACTCGCGTCTTGCCTGCGCACGCTGGACGCGCATTGTGCCACCGGTTGTGGATACCGTTTTATTACTCAGCGGCGTGGCGCTAATGGTTAAAGCGCACATCCTGCCATTCACTGAGCACGGGACATGGCTGACTGAAAAGCTGTTTGGGGTTATCATTTACATCGTTTTGGGTTTTATTGCGCTCGATTATCGTCGGGCGCGCAGTCAGCAGGCGCGATTAGTCGCATTTCCGCTGGCGCTGGTGGTGCTGTACATCATCATTAAACTCGCCACCACAAAAATACCGTTACTGGGGTAAGCATGAGGTCGTTAGCTGATTTCGAATTTAATAAAGCGCCATTGTGTGATGGGATGATCCTGGCGTCGGAGTCTATCCGTCTGGATTTTCCAACACAAACTGTCTACGACGAACTGGAACGTCTGGTCAGTCTGGCGCAAGAAGAAATTAGCCAGCTCCTGTCTCAGGATGAGCAACTGGAAAAACTGCTGGCACTTTTTTACGGCGAATGGGGATTTACGGATACCCACGGCGTCTATCGTCTTTCTGATGCACTCTGGCTTGAC
This sequence comes from Citrobacter sp. RHBSTW-00017, assembly GCF_013797615.1. Taxonomy (NCBI): domain Bacteria; kingdom Pseudomonadati; phylum Pseudomonadota; class Gammaproteobacteria; order Enterobacterales; family Enterobacteriaceae; genus Citrobacter; species Citrobacter sp. RHBSTW-00017. The sequence continues at coordinate 2,307,021 of NZ_CP056899.1, forward strand.
CAGGTACTGAAAAATCGGCAGGGCAGCGCCGTGTCGCTGGGGGCGATCTTATTGTGGATTGCCAACAGACTGGAGCTGCCGCTGGTACCGGTGATTTTCCCGACGCAACTGATCCTTCGTATTGAGTCGCTCGATGGCGAAATGTGGCTAATCAATCCATTCAATGGCGAAACGTTAAATGAGCACACGCTGGAAGTGTGGTTGAAGGGGAATATCAGCCCGGTCGCGGAGCTGTTTAACGAAGACCTGGATGAGGCGGATAACGCGGAAGTGATCCGCAAACTGCTCGACACGCTGAAATCATCACTGATGGAAGAGCGGCAAATGGAGCTGGCGCTGCGTGCCAGTGAAGCACTATTGCAGTTTAATCCTGAAGATCCGTATGAAATTCGCGATCGTGGTTTAATATACGCGCAACTCGAGTGCGAACATGTTGCGCTGACAGATTTAAGTTATTTCGTTGAACAGTGTCCGGAAGACCCGATCAGCGAAATGATTCGTGCGCAGATTAATACTATTTCGCACAAACAAATTGTATTGCATTGATTAATGACACTTTACCTACCGTTTAAGGCGATCCTATGAAACAAAAAGTGGTTAGCATTGGCGACATCAACGTGGCAAATGACCTGCCGTTCGTGCTGTTTGGCGGAATGAACGTGCTGGAATCCCGCGATCTGGCGATGCGCATTTGTGAGCACTACGTAACCGTTACTCAAAAGCTGGGTATCCCTTACGTGTTCAAAGCCTCCTTTGATAAAGCCAACCGTTCTTCCATCCACTCTTACCGTGGACCGGGCCTTGAAGAAGGGATGAAAATCTTCCAGGAACTGAAGCAGACTTTTGGCGTAAAAGTGATCACCGACGTTCACGAAGCCAGCCAGGCACAGCCTGTTGCTGATGTGGTGGATGTGATTCAGCTTCCGGCATTCCTCGCTCGTCAGACCGATCTGGTGGAAGCAATGGCGAAAACCGGTGCCGTTATCAACGTGAAGAAACCGCAGTTTGTAAGCCCGGGCCAGATGGGCAATATCGTGGATAAATTCCATGAAGGCGGCAACGATAAGGTTATTCTGTGTGACCGTGGTGCGAACTTTGGTTATGACAATCTGGTTGTGGACATGCTGGGCTTCAGCGTGATGAAGAAAGTCTCCGGCAACTCACCGGTGATTTTTGACGTTACCCATGCGCTGCAGTGCCGCGATCCGTTTGGCGCAGCAAGCGGCGGTCGTCGTGCGCAGGTTACCGAACTGGCGCGTGCCGGTATGGCGGTTGGTCTGGCAGGTCTGTTTATTGAAGCGCATCCGGATCCAGCCAATGCGAAATGCGATGGCCCATCCGCGTTGCCGCTGGCGAAGCTGGAACAGTTCCTGACGCAGATTAAAGCGATTGATGACCTGGTGAAAAGCTTCGACGAGCTGGATACCGAGAACTAAGAGAGTGTGACAGGCCGGAATTTCCCTCCGGCCTGCTATTTGAAAAGGGTGTCAAGGTCGCCGTCAGGCACCAGACGCGCCATCGATTGTGTTATATCGGCAGAAAAGAAAACGGCCCTGAAGAGGACCGTGCGGTACGTCTAAAATAATAATCAGGCAAATATTGTCATCAGATAGGCGATAAACAGTGCCAGATGCGCTGCACCGTTAAGCACATTGGTACGGCCGGTGGAGAAAGAGATCTGACACAGAACCAGTGATGAAACCATCACAATCATCTCTGGCGCTCCCAGCGCAAACATCAAATCATTCCCGGTTGCCCATGCAATCAGCGTCACCACCGGTACGGTCAGCGAAATTGTGGCTAACACCGAACCGAAGAATAAATTCATTGCCCGCTGTACCTGATTGCTCAGAACCGCTTTCAGTGCGCCCAGTCCTTCAGGCGAGAGGATCAGTAACGCGACCAGGAAACCCGTAAATGCGACTGGCGCATTCAGTTCAGTCAGCAAGGTCTCAAGCGGGCTGGCGTTCATCTTGGTCACGGCAATAACAGCGATCAGATGAATGATAAGCCAGGCGGCGTGCCACAGATTGCTGTGCGCTGACGGCTTACCGTGATGCGGGTCATCGTCGTCACCCTCGTCTTCATGCTCGTAAATGAACAGACTTTGGTGCGTTTTAGTTTGGATCAGCAAAAATACGCCGTACATCGCCGCAGAAATTAACGCCACCAACAGCGCCTGCGCGGTAGTGAAATTTGCCCCCGGCAACGCCATCGGGAATACCAGTACAATAATGGCCAGTGGGAACAGGGCGATTAAATACTGCTTAATACCAAATAGGTTCATATACTGAGTGGCAAATTTACGGCCACCTAATAGTAATGAAAAACCGACCAGCCCCCCGGTTACGATCATAATGATTGAATACAGCGTATCGCGCATGAGCGTAGGTGCGGCATCGCCGGTTGCCATTAATGCGGAGATTAAGCTGACTTCAAGAATAACAACGGACAAACTGAGGATCAGCGACCCGTAGGGTTCGCCAAGTCGATGCGCTAATACGTCCGCATGACGGACAACGCTGAATGCGCTGCTTAATATACCAATAAGGGCCAGCGCATTAATACCGATGACCACTGGTAGTGACTGACTGCTCCCCCAGAAGAACAGGACTACCAGCGCCAAAATCGGGAAGACGAGAGAGGTCTCCTTGTGGCGGGTTTTTACCGCCTCATGTGCTTGTGTCATTGCATTAATTCTCCATCTCTGCAGGTATTTATAATTATAAAAAGTATTAAAGAATGTAAAAAATAACAGAAAACGTGGTTTTGTAGGTGACATTTTACGAAATTTTACTACATCACCTGTTTTCCCTCTCAAAGCGGCCAAAAACCAATTTCTTGTTTATAGACTGTTTAATTAACAGAAGGTTAGGTAAAGAAAATTTCTAAAAATGTCCATTATTGGCGTCTCGCCGCATTGTTAACCACACTTAAGGTTTAGCCTAAAAAGAGGAGTTCACAATGCCCTATAAATCTAAAAGCGATCTGCCTGACAGCGTGCAGCACGTTCTGCCAGCCCATGCTCAGGACATTTATAAAGAAGCTTTCAACAGCGCCTGGGAACAGTATAAAGACAAATCTGACCGCCGTGACGATGCCACCCGAGAAGAGACGGCACATAAGGTGGCGTGGGCCGCGGTTAAAAATGATTACCAAAAAGGTGATGATGGTAAATGGCATAAAAAGACGTAACAGTATCAATTATAATGCCTTTATAAACTCGCTTGCATCAGGCGTTAGCGAATCGTGCTACGCCGCGCGGTTACTGGCTTGCAAGCGAGCGGTGAATTGCCTATTGTCCAGCTATTGGTTTCAAAATGAGCAGTAAAAAAGCCCGGAAGGCGTCAAAAAAGTTGTCGCAGGGAAGCAGCAGTGGCGGAGGTGTAAGGTGTTAACGCGTGATTTTTTATTGAATGCCGACTGTAAGACGGCATTTGGTGCTATTGAAGAATCACTACTCTGGTCAGCGGAACAACGTGCAGCCTCACTGGCCGCCACGCTCGCTTGTCGACCAGATGATGGACCGGTGTGGATCTTCGGTTATGGATCGTTGATGTGGAACCCGGCCTTAGAGTTTGAAGAGTCCTGTACCGGCACATTAGTCGGCTGGCACCGTGCATTTTGTCTGCGCCTGACGGCGGGGCGAGGAACGGCGTGTCAGCCAGGCCGCATGCTGGCCCTGAAAGAGGGCGGACGTACCACCGGTGTGGCCTACCGCTTGCCGGACGCGTCGCTGGAACAAGAGCTTTCTCTGTTGTGGAAGCGAGAAATGATCACCGGATGCTATCTGCCGACCTGGTGCCAGCTGGCGCTTGATGACGGCCGTACGGTGAACGCGCTGGTGTTTATTATGGATCCGCGCCATCCGCTGTTTGAGTCAGACACGCGCGCGCAGGTGATCGCGCCGCTTATCGCCGCGGCCAGCGGACCTTTAGGCACCAATGCCCAGTATCTGTTCTCGCTGGAACAAGAGCTGGTCAAGCTGGGGATGCAGGATGATTGTCTTAATGATCTGGTGATCACGGTCAAACGATTGTTGGGAGAGAACCTGCCAGAAGGCGTTATGCGGCCAGGGTTTGCCTGAACCCGGCGTGGAATTGTATGCCCGAAAGCCAGGCGCTTTTCGGGCATGTCACGCTTAGGCTGCAATATAACTTATCGAATGCTCAAGCGACTGACTGTGGCTGTCGATCAGCACGTTCCAGACGCCGGTATAGGGCACGGTCAACCATGCGTTATCACGATCCTGCACGCTTAAGATGTCGGACTGCGTGTCTTTGACGTGATTTTTTTCGCTCATCAGATGGATGTGACAGCGCTCGGAACAGCGCACAACCACCGTATCGCCACCAAATAACTTTAAACTTGCCTTCACTAATGCCATTTTTCACCCCGTTCTTGAAAACAACGTACTTTCTGTCGAAAGTGCTGCGTGATGTTGTTCACATTTCACTCATTGCATAACACCAAAGGGGGAGCAACAGGATGCTGATTTTGATCAAAAAATGGCATAACGATTAAACAAAAGTGACAAAACACCTCAAAAGGGTTGAACGGGCGTGCTAACGTTCAACGAAACCGCGCCCATCAAATATTAAATCCGGAAATTATCGACACTTTCAGTGCGCTTGCCTGAAAACGGTATATCAGAAGGTCAACACTTTATCTGCAGCCAGCGTCCATTGAGCCAGTTCTACCAGCGTGCCGACGGCCACTCCGTCAATTAACGGCAGCGCCGTGACCCCACGACCATCGGTGCAGGTTTTGCATAGTTTTACCGGAACATTTTGCGCTGTCAGGATCTCCAGCATTTGCTGAATATTGTAGCCTTCCGCGGGTTTCTGACCACGTAATCCTGCGGTTACGGCATCAGACATTAAAAACAGACGCAGGTCGAGAGCGGCTTCTTGTTCGCGCAGGGCGATAGCCAGACGCAGGCTGTTAAATAACGATTCGCTTCCATAAGCCGCTCCGTTTGCGACGATCACTATCTTTTGCATTTTTACTCCTGTTACTGCATGTAAGCGTTAATAACCGACACGTATGTTACACCTATTTCTCAATGCCAGGATAATGCCGAAAAAAGGGGGAGGGGCTGAAAATCAACGCTGAAAACGTTATGGTTTAAGATAAGTATGCCACTGTGGCTAATTGATGTAAGAAACCACTAACGATTTGAGCCGTATTATCTGTTCTTCTCTTGCTGTATTCGCACTCTTGCCGCTGGCAGGCGGTACTGCTAACGCGCAGTCGTCCTTTGTGCACCAGGCTGAAAACCCTTTCGATAACAATAGTGATGGCTTGCCCGATCTTGGCATGGCCCCGGAGTCGCGGGCAGGCGAAAAGCATTTTGCCGAAATGGTCAAAGCGTTTGGTGAAGCCAGCATGACTGATAACGGGCTTGATACCGGTGAACAGGCGAAGCAGTTCGCGTTTGGCCAGGTGCGTGATACGGTCAGCGAACAGGTGAATCAGCAACTGGAGTCCTGGCTCTCTCCCTGGGGAAATGCCAGTATCGCGTTGCAGGTTGATAACGAAGGCAGTTTTACCGGGAGTCGGGGAAGCTGGTTTGTGCCGTGGCAGGACAACCAACGTTATCTTACCTGGAGCCAGCTAGGAGTGACGCAACAGGACGACGGCTTAGTCAGTAATGCGGGGATTGGGCAACGTTGGGTACGCGACGGTTGGTTACTGGGTTACAACACCTTTTATGACAACTTACTGGATGAAAATCTGCCCCGCGGAGGCCTCGGCGCGGAGGCATGGGGCGAATATTTGCGCTTATCCGCTAACTATTATCAACCGTTGTCTTCCTGGCAGGATCGTTTTGCAACCCAGCAACAACGGATGGCCCGCGGCTACGATCTGACTGCGCAAATGCGGATGCCGTTCTATCAACACCTCAATACCAGCGTCAGCGTGGAACAGTATTTTGGCGACCGGGTGGATCTATTTCATTCGGGAACCGGGTATCACAATCCGGTGGCGGTGAACCTCGGGCTGAGCTATACACCGGTGCCGCTAATCACGGTGACAGCGCAGCATAAGCAGGGGGAAAGCGGCATCAGCCAGAATAACCTCGGCTTAACGCTTAGTTACCGTTTTGGCGTGCCGTTAAAAAAACAGTTGATGGTCAGTGAGGTGGCGAACAGCCGTTCACTGCGCGGCAGTCGTTATGACGATCCGCAGCGTAACAATTTGCCGACGCTGGAGTATCGCCAGCGTAAAACGCTGTCGGTATTTTTGGCCACGCCAGCCTGGGATCTCAAACCGGGAGAGACGGTGGCGCTGAAGCTGCAGGTGCGTAGTTTGCATGGGATCCGCCACCTGACGTGGCAGGGCGATACTCAGGCGTTGAGCTTAACGGCTGGCAGCAATAACCGAAGCGCGCAGGGCTGGACGATTATTATGCCGAAGTGGGACAGCAGAGAAGGTGCGACGAACCGCTGGCGGTTGTCTGTGGTGGTAGAAGATGAGCAGGGCCAGCGTGTCTCTTCCAATGAGATCACGCTATCACTGACCGAACCGTTTACTACCGTTTCGGAAAATGATCCTCGTTAACAATGACGCATGCGCGCGTTATCAGAAAATACGTTCCTGGTGCACCCATACCGCGGCTTCAACACGTGATTTGAGCTTCATTTTCTTCAGCATATGCTTCACGTGAACTTTTACCGTGCTTTCGGTGATGTCCAGGCGGCGAGCGATCATCTTGTTAGGCAGGCCCTGGGCGATGAGCTTAAGAATATCGCGTTCGCGCGGCGTCAGTTGGGTAACATCACGGTCGGACGTTGCGCGATTGGCGCGTAGGCTGGCGGCCAGAACCGGCGTTAAGGCTTCGCTCAGCACCATTTCACCGGCAGCCGCTTGCTGCAATGCTTTCAGCAAATCTTCCGGCTCCATATCTTTCAGTAGATAACCGTCGGCACCGCGCTTCAGTGCAGTAACCACGTCTTCTTCATGGTTGGATACGCTAAACACGACGATACGGCCTGACAGTGATTTCTCACGCAGCTTGTCGAGTGTTTCCAGACCGTTCATGCCGGGCATGTTGAGATCAAGAAGGATCAGATCGGGATCAAGGGATTCTGCCAGCTCGATACCCTGCTCACCATTGCTGGCTTCGCCGACAACGGTGATATCGGGCGCCATGCTGACAAGCTGTTTTACACCGGTTCGCAGCATCGGATGATCGTCGATCAACAGGATGGTTGCCGGTTCCAGATTACTCATGGGTATCTCCTTGGACTTCTGTGAAGTTTGTTTCGGGAATAAAAGTGACAGCAACTTCAGTACCGCCTGTCTCGCGACGGCGTACACGGCAATCGCCGCGCAAGCTCTGCGCACGGTCGCGCATGATTATCATGCCGTAGTGGTTACTGCGTTCGGCGTTTTCCGGTACGCCGCAGCCGTTATCTTGCACTGTTAGTTTGACCTGCTTACCATTTTGCACCACCGTCACGACCACTTCATCGGCCTGAGAGTGTTTGAGGGCGTTGCTCAGGGCTTCGCGCGCAATTTGTAGCAGGTGAATCGCCTGATGCGAAGGGACCAGACGCGGTGGCAGCTGATAATCCAGCTTAACCGTAAAGCCAAAACGCGCGCTGTATTCCTGACAGCTGGCTTCCAGCGCCGGTCTCAACCCAGGTTCCGTCAGCTGTAAACGGAAGGTCGTTAACAGCTCGCGCAGTTGCGCCCAGGAAGCGTTTAGCTCGTTACGAATCTGACTGAGCAGCTCGCGGCAGTTATCTGAAAGCGCATCGCCCTGCATCTGCAAACAGCTCACCTGCATCTTCATACAGGAGAGCGATTGTGCAATAGAATCATGAAGTTCGCGCGCAATGGTGGCACGCTCTTCCATCACGATCAACTGCTGCTGACGCTCCTGATGCCTGTCGAGTGCAAGCGTTGCGGTCAGTTGCTCAACCAGGGTATCAACCAGTTGCTGCTGATCGTGGCTGAGATGGCGTCCGTACGGCAAAGTCGCGAGCAGGATACCATACTGAGTATGGGCGTCGGTTAGCCGCCATTTCAGTGTGATACCGCCGTCAATGGCGGGTAGCGTACCGCGCGGACACAAATGGCAGCCTTTCTCATCACAGCTGACATTGGACTGGCAGGTAAATTCCTGATGATTATCTTCATCTTCCAGGTCATAGACCCGCAGTTCAATATCATGCAGCAGGGTCAAATTTTGCAGACCGTTCAGTACCGGAGAGAGGCGTTCGCACAACGGCACCTGAGAGTGCAGGCGGCGGTTGGCTTGCCACAGGAAAGAGAGGATCTGATTTTTGTGCTCCAGACCCGCCGTTTTCTCCTGTACCCGCTGTTCCAGCACCGCGTAACTTTCGGCCAGTTCTTCCGACATATTATTCAGCGCCGAGCCCAGCGCTGCCATCTCATTACGTCCACTGATATGTGCGCGTTGGGTAAAATCACGTTGACTGACGGCTCGCGCCATCGCCAGCAGTTGTTTCCACGGCTGTAACAGGCGCACGCGCAGCCAGATAATGGTGAAGACCAGCAGCAACGCCATAAATACGGCCATCAGGCGATGCAGCAGAACGACGCGTTCAATGCGTAATTCGGTGGTATGGTCAAAGGCGGTGACCAGCTTATCCAGTCCGCCCACAAAGCGCCTGACATCCTGCGCTACCGCATCAGGCGTTTGCGCATGCGCAAGCCCCGGTACCAGTTTGGTGTGCCAGTAATCCTGTAAGGCTTTTAACTGCGCCTGTTGTCCGTCACGCTGCGCGGCACGCGTCAATTCCGGGCTAAACGCCGTTTGCTCCATTTCATCCAGCAGTGGTTGATCGTTGGCGTCCAGCGGTATGGCCGCCAGCAGGCGATAGCTTTGCATGCGCAGCGATCCCGCTTTGTTGATTGCATGCGCGCTACCCTGAACGCCCTGAACCAGCCAGCCAGAGACTGCCATACCCGCCACGCCGATGGCAGTAGACAATAAAACAATCAGCGCCACCTGGTTGACCAGCGTAAGCGGGGAAAGACAACGTTTAAACATGGTGACTTGTTCCTTCGGGTTTTCGTAAAACCGAAAACCTTATTGAATGACGATTCTGCTGCAGGCAGTGGCGTTATTCTCGGCGATACACCGGAGTATACCCATACCTCAAACGGGCTACCCCTTAATTGCCGCCAGAGGGAGAGATCCTAAACGAGGGGGAGTAGGGGACGACAGAAGCGTGAAAAACCACATCTTTTTTACCGAAGTTATGTACTCATTTAGGATGATGATAAATTTCAGACATCAATAATGACACCTTTTCCTTTGATTTATATCAACTTACCTCCAGCTGTAAACCCTAATGTGGCAGGCATCGAAACAAGTATCAGAGGTGTCTATGAGTCACTCATCTGCCCCGGAAAGGGCATCTGGAGCTGTAATTACTGAATGGCGGCCGGAAGATCCCGCCTTCTGGCAGCAGCGTGGTCATCGAATCGCCAGCCGTAACCTGTGGATTTCCGTCCCTTGCTTGCTGCTGGCGTTTTGCGTGTGGATGTTATTTAGCGCCGTGGCGGTGAACTTACCGAAAGTCGGATTTGATTTCACCACTGAACAACTGTTCATGCTGACGGCATTACCTTCGGTGTCCGGCGCGCTGCTGCGTGTACCGTACTCCTTTATGGTCCCCCTGTTTGGTGGACGTCGCTGGACGGCGTTCAGCACCGGTATCCTGATCATTCCTTGCGTATGGTTAGGTTTTGCGGTGCAGGATACCTCCACGCCATTTAGTACCTTTATCATTATCTCGCTGTTGTGCGGTTTTGCCGGCGCGAACTTTGCCTCCAGCATGGCAAACATCAGCTTCTTCTTTCCAAAACAGAAACAGGGCGGCGCGCTGGGTCTGAACGGTGGTTTGGGTAACATGGGCGTCAGCGTGATGCAGTTGGTCGCTCCGCTGGTGGTTTCACTGTCAATCTTTGCCGCATTTGGCAGCCAGGGTGTTGAACAACCGGATGGTACGCAACTGTATCTGGCAAACGCCGCATGGATTTGGGTCCCGTTCCTGGCTGTATTAACGCTGGCCGCATGGTTTGGTATGAATGAACTGGCAACCTCAAAAGCTTCGCTGAAAGAGCAACTGCCGGTGCTGAAACGCGGGCACCTGTGGATTATGAGCCTGCTGTATCTGGCAACCTTCGGTTCATTTATCGGTTTCTCTGCCGGTTTCGCGATGCTGTCAAAAACGCAGTTTCCTGAGGTACAGATCCTGCATTACGCCTTCTTTGGACCGTTAATTGGCGCTCTGGCTCGTTCAGCAGGCGGCGCAATCTCTGACCGGCTGGGGGGGACCCGCGTAACGCTGGTGAACTTCGTGCTGATGGCTATTTTCAGTGCCTTACTGTTCCTGACGCTGCCATCAAACGGTGTCGGTGGCAACTTTATCGCCTTCTTTGCGGTGTTCCTGGCGCTGTTCCTGACGGCTGGTCTGGGGAGTGGTTCAACCTTCCAGATGATCTCCGTTATCTTTCGCAAGCTGACGATGGACAGAGTGAAAGCTGAAGGCGGTTCAGAAGAGAAAGCGATGCGCGAGGCGGCGACCGACACCGCGGCGGCGCTGGGCTTTATCTCAGCTATTGGTGCGATCGGCGGCTTCTTTATCCCGAAAGCATTCGGTACGTCCCTGGCATTAACTGGCTCTCCGGTCGATGCGATGAAAGTATTCCTGATCTTCTATGTCGCCTGTGTGGTTATCACCTGGGCGGTGTACGGACGTCATTCTAAAAAGTAAAAAAAGTAGTAACTGTTGATTATCCATTGCGCGGTGTTAGACCGCGCTTTTTTTTGCCCGCCATTAGTTACAACATACTTTTATATTGTGACGCGACAACAGCCTGTTAGAACGGTGCTCGTAATATGCTAAACAGGGGGGATACCCCTTAATACCCACTTATAAAGAATTTAACATTTGTATGATAAGTGAGTTTAAAAAACTCAATAAAATTCAATATGTTGATTGATTTATCGATATCCCACTAAGGGGGTATGTGAAAATCGACCCTCAATTTTCATCCCTGCCTGCCTTGATCGTTATCAATTCTCACGCCCTTTCAGAGCGTTACCTTCGCTCTCAATCAAGCAATGTCGATTTATCAGAGAGCCGTCAGGCTCCTACAGGAGAAAACCGATGAGTAAATTCCTGGACCGGTTTCGCTACTTCAAGCAGAAGGGCGAAACCTTTGCCGATGGGCACGGCCAGCTTCTCAATACCAACAGGGACTGGGAGGATGGATACCGCCAGCGTTGGCAGCATGACAAAATCGTGCGTTCAACCCACGGTGTAAACTGCACTGGCTCATGCAGCTGGAAAATCTATGTGAAAAATGGTCTGGTGACCTGGGAAACCCAGCAAACTGACTACCCACGCACTCGTCCAGATATGCCCAACCACGAGCCTCGCGGCTGCCCGCGTGGTGCAAGCTATTCATGGTATCTCTACAGCGCTAACCGTCTGAAATACCCGCTGATGCGCAAACGTCTGATGAAGATGTGGCGTGAAGCAAAAAGACTGCACAGCGATCCGGTAGAAGCATGGGCATCCATTATCGAAGACGCCGATAAAGCGAAAAGCTTCAAACAAGCGCGTGGTCGTGGTGGATTCGTTCGTTCTTCCTGGCAGGAAGTGAATGAGCTGATTGCCGCATCTAACGTTTACACCATCAAAACCTATGGTCCTGACCGCGTCGCAGGCTTCTCGCCGATCCCGGCGATGTCGATGGTTTCTTATGCGTCCGGCGCACGTTATATGTCGCTGATTGGCGGGACCTGCCTGAGCTTCTATGACTGGTACTGTGACCTGCCGCCAGCTTCCCCGCAGACCTGGGGCGAGCAGACCGACGTACCGGAATCTGCCGACTGGTATAACTCCAGCTACATTCTGGCATGGGGCTCTAACGTGCCGCAGACCCGTACCCCGGATGCGCACTTCTTTACTGAAGTTCGTTATAAAGGCACCAAAACAGTAGCAATTACCCCGGACTACGCAGAAATCGCCAAACTGTGCGACCTGTGGCTGGCTCCGAAGCAGGGAACCGATGCGGCGATGGCAATGGCGATGGGTCATGTCATGCTGCGCGAGTTCCACCTCGATAACCCGAGCCAATATTTCACCGACTACGTTCGTCGTTATACCGACATGCCAATGCTGGTGATGCTCGAAGAGCGCGACGGCTACTATGCTGCTGGTCGTATGCTGCGTGCTGCGGATCTGGTTGACTCTCTGGGGCAGGAAAATAACCCGGAATGGAAAACTGTCGCTATCAACAGCAACGGCGAAATGGTTGCGCCAAACGGTTCAATTGGTTTCCGTTGGGGCGAAAAAGGCAAATGGAATCTTGAGCAGCGCGACGGCACGTCCGGTGATGAAACCGAACTGCAGCTCAGCCTGCTGGGTAGCCAGGATGATATCGCTGAAGTGGGCTTCCCGTACTTTGGTGGCGAAGGCACCGAGCACTTCAGTAAAGTCGAACTGGAAAACATTCTGCTGCATAAATTGCCCGTTAAACGCCTGCAACTGGCCGATGGATCGACGGCGCTGGTGACCACCGTTTACGATCTGACTATGGCCAACTACGGCCTGGAACGTGGTCTGAACGATGAAAACTGCGCGACCAGCTACGATGACGTGAAAGCGTACACGCCAGCGTGGGCAGAAAAAATTACAGGCGTATCACGTTCTCAGATTGTACGCATCGCCCGTGAATTTGCGGATAACGCAGATAAAACGCACGGTCGTTCGATGATTATCGTCGGCGCCGGTTTGAACCACTGGTACCACCTCGATATGAACTATCGTGGCCTGATCAATATGCTGGTGTTCTGTGGCTGTATCGGCCAGAGCGGCGGCGGCTGGGCCCACTACGTAGGGCAGGAAAAACTGCGTCCGCAAACCGGCTGGCAGCCGCTGGCGTTTGCTCTTGACTGGCAGCGTCCGCCTCGTCATATGAACAGCACCTCCTACTTCTATAACCACTCCAGCCAATGGCGCTATGAGACGGTGACTGCGCAGGAACTGCTGTCCCCGATGGCAGACAAATCCCGCTATAGCGGTCATTTGATTGACTTTAACGTTCGCGCTGAACGTATGGGCTGGTTACCGTCTGCGCCGCAGTTAGGGACTAACCCGCTGTATATCGCGAAAGAAGCGCAGAAAGCAGGTATGACGCCGGTGGACTACACCGTTAAATCCCTGAAAGAAGGTTCTATTCGCTTTGCGGCAGAGCAGCCGGAAAACGGTAAAAACCATCCGCGTAACCTGTTTATCTGGCGTTCAAACCTGCTCGGTTCTTCCGGTAAAGGCCACGAGTACATGCTCAAGTATCTGCTGGGTACTGAACATGGTATTCAGGGCAAAGATCTCGGCCAGCAGAGCGGCGTGAAGCCAGAAGAAGTGGAATGGCAGGATAACGGACTGGACGGCAAACTGGATCTGGTCGTTACGCTGGACTTCCGCCTGTCGAGTACCTGTCTGTATTCCGATATCGTGCTGCCGACCGCTACCTGGTATGAAAAAGACGACATGAATACCTCGGATATGCATCCGTTTATTCATCCTCTGTCTGCGGCCGTTGACCCGGCCTGGGAATCGAAGAGCGACTGGGAAATCTATAAAGCCATCGCCAAGAAATTCTCTGAAGTTTGTGTGGGCCACCTCGGTAAAGAAACCGACGTCGTTACGCTGCCGATACAGCACGACTCCGCCGCTGAACTGGCGCAGCCGCTGGACGTGAAGGACTGGAAAAAAGGGGAATGCGACCTGATTCCAGGTGTTACGGCGCCGCACATCATGACCGTTGAGCGTGATTATCCGGCAACGTACGAGCGTTTCACCTCCATCGGTCCATTGATGGAAAAAATCGGTAACGGCGGTAAAGGGATTGCCTGGAACACCCAGAGCGAAATGGATCTGCTGCGTAAGCTCAACTACACCAAGGCTGACGGTCCGGCGAAAGGCCAACCGATGCTGGATACCGCCATTGATGCTGCTGAGATGATCCTGACGCTGGCTCCGGAAACTAACGGTCAGGTTGCCGTTAAAGCCTGGGCGGCGCTGAGTGAATTTACCGGTCGTGACCATACGCATCTGGCGCTGAATAAAGAAGACGAAAAAATTCGTTTCCGCGACATCCAGGCGCAGCCGCGCAAAATTATCTCCAGTCCGACCTGGTCAGGTCTGGAAGATGAACATGTGTCTTATAACGCCGGTTATACCAACGTTCATGAGCTGATCCCATGGCGTACGCTGTCTGGTCGCCAGCAGTTGTATCAGGATCACCAGTGGATGCGTGACTTCGGTGAGAGCCTGCTGGTGTATCGTCCGCCAATCGACACCCGTTCGGTGAAAGCGGTGATCGGCGAGAAATCTAACGGTAACCCGGAAAAAGCGCTCAACTTCCTGACGCCGCACCAGAAATGGGGTATCCACTCCACCTACAGCGACAACCTGCTGATGCTGACGCTGTCTCGCGGTGGTCCGATTGTGTGGATGAGTGAAGTTGATGCGAAGGATCTGGGTATCGAAGATAACGACTGGATCGAAGTCTTCAACAGCAACGGGGCGCTGACGGCGCGTGCAGTTGTCAGCCAGCGTGTGCCGGCCGGGATGACCATGATGTACCACGCGCAGGAACGTATTGTTAACCTGCCGGGTTCTGAAATCACCCAGCAGCGCGGCGGGATCCACAACTCGGTAACCCGTATTACGCCGAAACCAACTCACATGATCGGTGGTTATGCGCAACTGGCATACGGCTTTAACTACTACGGTACCGTCGGTTCAAACCGCGATGAGTTCGTAGTTGTACGTAAGATGAAGAACATTAACTGGTTGGATGGCGAAGGCAATGACCAGGTACAGGAGAGCGTAAAATGAAAATTCGTTCACAAGTCGGCATGGTGCTGAATCTCGATAAGTGCATCGGCTGCCACACCTGTTCAGTGACCTGCAAAAACGTCTGGACCAGCCGTGAAGGTATGGAGTACGCCTGGTTCAACAACGTCGAAAGTAAGCCTGGCGTTGGCTTCCCGAACGACTGGGAAAACCAGGAAAAATGGAAGGGCGGTTGGATCCGTAAAATCAATGGCAAGCTGCAGCCGCGCATGGGTAACAAAGCACTGCTGCTGGGTAAAATCTTTGCTAACCCGCATCTGCCGGGCATGGATGATTACTATGAGCCGTTTGATTTTGACTACCAAACGTTGCACAACGCCCCAGCAGACAGTAAGGCGCAGCCGATTGCCCGTCCGCGTTCGCTGATCACCGGTCAGCGGATGGATAAAATCACCAGCGGTCCGAACTGGGAAGAAATTCTGGGGGGCGAGTTCGAAAAACGCGCCAAAGACCAGAACTTCGAAAACATGCAGAAGGCGATGTACGGTCAGTTCGAAAATACCTTCATGATGTATCTGCCGCGTTTGTGTGAGCATTGCCTTAACCCGGCGTGCGTGGCGACCTGCCCAAGCGGCGCTATCTACAAGCGTGAAGAAGATGGCATCGTGCTGATCGACCAGGATAAATGTCGCGGCTGGCGTATGTGTATCACTGGCTGCCCGTATAAGAAGATCTACTTCAACTGGAAGAGCGGGAAATCTGAGAAGTGCATTTTCTGCTACCCGCGTATCGAAGCCGGTCAGCCGACCGTTTGTTCCGAAACCTGCGTAGGCCGTATTCGTTACCTCGGCGTACTGCTGTATGACGCAGATGCGATCGAAAGTGCGGCAAGCACGGAGCACGAGAAAGATCTGTACCAGCGTCAACTGGACGTGTTCCTCGATCCAAACGATCCGGCTGTTATTGAACAAGCGCTGAAAGATGGTATTCCGCTGAGCGTCATTGATGCTGCACAGCAGTCGCCGGTTTACAAAATGGCGATGGACTGGAAGCTGGCGCTGCCGCTGCATCCGGAATACCGCACGCTACCGATGGTCTGGTACGTGCCGCCTTTGTCACCGATCCAGTCTGCCGCCGATGCGGGCGAGCTGGGCAGCAACGGTATTCTGCCGGACGTTGACAGTCTGCGTATCCCGGTTCAGTACCTGGCGAACCTGCTGACCGCAGGCGACACTCAGCCGGTACTGTTGGCGCTGAAACGTATGCTGGCGATGCGTCACTACAAACGTGCGGAAACCGTTGACGGTAAAGTTGATACCCGTGCGCTGGAAGAGGTGGGCTTAAGCGAAGCGCAGGCACAGGAAATGTATCGTTATCTGGCGATTGCTAACTACGAAGATCGTTTCGTGGTACCGAGCAGCCATCGTGAACTGGCGCGTGACGCGTTCCCGGAGAAAAGCGGTTGTGGCTTTACCTTCGGTGACGGTTGCCACGGTTCTGATACTAAATTCAATCTGTTCAACAGCCGCCGCATCGACGCTGTCGATGTGACCAGCAAAACGGAGCCGCACCAATGATTGAACTTGTCATTGTTTCGCGTCTGCTCGAGTACCCGGATGCTGCCTTGTGGCAGCATCAGCAGGAACTTTTCGATGCACTCGCGTCATCTGAGAACCTGGATAAAGAGGATGCCCAGACTCTGGGCATTTTCCTGCGCGATCTCACCGCGCAGGACATGCTGGATGTGCAGGCAAGCTATAGCGAACTGTTTGACCGTGGCCGCGCCACCTCGTTGCTGCTGTTTGAACATGTACACGGCGAGTCCCGCGATCGTGGTCAGGCTATGGTTGACCTGATGGCGCAGTATGAACAGCACGGTCTGCAGCTCGACAGCCGCGAACTTCCCGATCATCTGCCGCTGTATCTGGAATACCTTGCGCAGTTGCCGAAAAGCGAAGCATTAGGGGGGTTACAGGATATCGCGCCGATTCTGGCGCTGCTCAGCGCTCGCTTGCAACAGCGTGAAAGCCGTTATGCGGTGCTGTTCGATCTGCTGTTAAAACTGGCGAATACCGTTATCGACAGCGATAAAGTGGCTGAAAAAATTGCAGATGAAGCGCGTGACGATACCCCACAAGCGCTGGATGCGGTCTGGGAAGAAGAGCAGGTGAAATTCTTCGCCGATCAGGGGTGTGGTGAGTCGGAAATTTCCGCTCACCAGCGTCGTTTTGCCGGGGCTGTTGCGCCGCAGTATCTGAATATCACCACCGGAGGACAGCAATAATGCACTTCCTGAATACGTTCTTCTTTGACATCTATCCATACATCGCGGGTTCTGTCTTTCTGATTGGCAGTTGGCTGCGTTATGACTATGGGCAGTATACCTGGCGCGCGGCTTCCAGTCAGATGCTGGATCGCAAAGGGATGAACCTGGCGTCAAACCTGTTCCACATCGGGATCCTGGGGATTTTTGCCGGGCACTTCCTTGGCATGCTGACACCACACTGGATGTATGAAGCGTGGCTGCCGCTTGAAGTGAAACAAAAGATGGCGATGTTCGCGGGTGGTGCCAGTGGTGTGATGTGTTTGATTGGCGGCGTTCTGCTGCTGAAACGCCGCCTGTTCAGCCCACGTGTGCGGGCGACCACTACCGGAGCGGACATTCTGATCCTCTCCCTGCTGGTGATCCAGTGTGCGCTGGGCCTGCTGACCATTCCGTTCTCCGCCCAGCATATGGACGGCAGCGAGATGATGAAGCTGGTGAACTGGGCGCAGACAGTGGTGACCTTCCAGGGTGGTGCGTCTCAATATCTGGATGGCGTCGCGTTCATTTTCCGTATGCACCTGGTGCTGGGTATGACGCTGTTCCTGTTGTTCCCGTTCTCGCGTCTGGTGCACATCTGGAGCGTTCCGGTCGAATATCTGACGCGCAAATACCAGATTGTTCGTGCGCGTCATTAATCGGTTATCTGTGTAAGACAAAACCCCGCTCCGGCGGGGTTTTTTTACGACTAATTGCCGGATAAGCATTGTGCATCAGGTAAATTGCCGACCCGAATTGAGGCTTGATCGAGGGTCGGGTATGGGGCATTACAGATGGATGGGATGCTGGTGCTTTATGGGGTGATGGTGGTGGGGGAAGGATTACTCAGCGCGGTGCGCTTCGCCCTTCGGGTCGTTGCCTGCGGCAACGCTTTCTCGCTAACGCTCGAATCGAACCTTAGTCGAAGCTTCTCATCCTTCCCGTCTGGGCAGAATATGAGGCATAACAGATGGATTTGATACAGGGCTTTATGAAGTGATGGTGGTGGGGGAAGGATTACTCAGCGCGGTGCGCTTCGCCCTTCGGGTCGTTGCCTGCGGCAACGCTTTCTCGCTAACGCTCGAATCGAACCTTAGTCGAAGCTTCTCATCCTTCCCGTCTGGGCAGAATATGAGGCATAACAGATGGATTTGATATAGGTGCTTTATGAGGTGATGGTGGTGGGGGAAGGATTACTCAGCGCGGTGCGCTTCGCCCTTCGGGTCGTTGCCTGCGGCAACGCTTTCTCGCTAACGCTCGAATCGAACCTTAGTCGAAGCTTCTCATCCTTCCCGTCTGGGCAGAATATGAGGCATAACAGATGGATTTGATACAGGTGCTTTATGAGGTGATGGTGGTGGGGGAAGGATTCGAACCTTCGAAGTCGATGACGGCAGATTTACAGTCTGCTCCCTTTGGCCGCTCGGGAACCCCACCAGGGGTATACTAATTTTATGAATCTATCGGAATGAATGGTGGTGGGGGAAGGATTCGAACCTTCGAAGTCGATGACGGCAGATTTACAGTCTGCTCCCTTTGGCCGCTCGGGAACCCCACCACGGGGTAATGCTAGTTACTGGCCTGCTTCCGTTGGAAGCGGGGCGCATCATATCAAATGATGCGCCCCTGTAAAGTATTCCGTTGATAAAAAAGAACTGGTTGCCTGATTTTTACGCGTAAAGATGTAAAGGTAACCAATTCAATTATCAATCGATTACAGAATAATCGTTCGGTTACCGTAAACAAAGACGCGTTGAGCCAGAACCTGATACAGCGCGCGGCTTAATACATTTTTCTCAACGTCGCGGCCCGCACGCATCATGTCTTCCGCGGTGTAGGTGTGATCCACATGAATTACGTCCTGCATAATGATTGGGCCTTCATCAAGGTTATCATTCACGTAGTGGGCTGTCGCACCGATGATCTTCACGCCGCGCTCATAAGCCTGATGGTAAGGGCGAGCGCCAATAAACGCTGGCAGGAATGAATGGTGAATATTGATAATCTTATTCGGGAAGCGTGAAACAAATGTTGGCGTCAGAACGCGCATGTATTTTGCCAGCACGACATAGTCAGGTTGGTGCGCGTCGATAGCGTCAGCCATTTTCAGATCATGTTCGTCACGCGTTAAACCTTCGTGGCTGACCAGCTCAAACGGGATATCAAACCGCTCAACCAAAGGTCGCAGCGTCTCGTGGTTGCCGATCACAGCGGCGATTTCAACATCCAGCCCGCCATAATTGGCCTTCATTAACAGATCACCCAGACAATGTGCTTCTTTGGTGACCAAAATGACGATACGGCGGCGTCCTGCTGGCGTTAATTCACGAATGGAGCCATCTGGAAGGGCACTATCCAGATCGGCAAGCAGCGTGACGTCGTTAAAAATACCCTCCAGTTCGGTACGCATAAAAAAGCGCCCGGTACGGTGGTCCACGAACTCATTGTTCTGCACGATGTTCAGTTCATGCTTGTAACAGATATTCGTAATGCGCGCGATCAGACCTTTTTGGTCCGGGCAAATAGTACGCAGCACTTTTCGTTGTAATGAATGCATTTGCAGCGGTGATCCTGTTGAGAATGTTTGCAAAATTGATACTGTCGGGCGTTGATTAGCCGCAGCACTTTTTAAATTTTTTACCGGAGCCACAAGGGCAGGTATCGTTTCGTCCAATTTGAGGGCGTGTACCGTCTATATAGTACCACTGACCGTTTTCTTTTAAAAAACGAGAGCGCTCGATAATTGCACCTGTTTTACCTTGTTCAGAAAATCGCGCAACAAAGCTGACATAGCCGATATTTTCTGTGTCTGCCGTTTGTTGTTCAAAAACGGTCAGCCCGAGCCATTCAGTGTGGCTAAATCCTGCGATAATGTCGTCGCGAAACTCGGCTGCATGACAGTCCGGATGCCAGGTCTTGATAAGGTAATCTGCGTCTTTCATCACAAAAGCACAGTAACGAGAACGCATGAGATGTGACGGCGTAGGTGCTACTTGCGCGCCAGACACATAACGGTAGCAACATAGGCTATACTCGACAGCGCTACCACAGGGACAAAGCTGAGACACAAAGTACTCCCTGGAATAAAAAAACGGCGTAAAAACGCCAAGGTAGCACTATGTTAACTGAGCGGTAGCGATGTTGCTACGTCTGCAAGCCAGGGGAAGTTTGTACGTACAATGAGAAAAATAAAAATTGGGCTGGCGCTAGGTTCCGGCGCGGCGCGAGGTTGGTCGCATATTGGCGTTATTAAGGCCCTAAAGCATATGGGCATTGATGTTGATATTGTGGCAGGGTGTTCCATTGGTTCGCTTGTTGGTGCAGCCTACGCATGCAATAAGTTACCTGCTCTCGAACAATGGGTTTGTTCTTTCAGCTATTGGGATGTCTTACGTCTGATGGATCTCTCGTGGCGCAGGGGCGGTTTACTGCGTGGTGAACGGGTATTCAATCAGTACCGTAATGTCATGCCGGTAGAAGCAATTGAGCAATGCACTCGCCGTTTCGCAACTGTGGCTACTAATCTGAGTACGGGTCGGGAGCTCTGGTTCACGGAAGGTGATTTGCACCTGGCTGTTCGGGCCTCCTGCAGTATTCCTGGTCTGATGTCCCCTGTAGCGCATAATGGTTACTGGCTGGTCGATGGCGCGGTGGTGAATCCCGTTCCTGTATCCTTAACTCGCGCGCTGGGCGCTGACATCGTTATTGCCGTCGATCTGCAACACGATGCGCATCTTATGCAGCAAGATTTACTCTCCTTCAACGTCAGCAGTGATGCCGAAACGGGTGATGATGTCGACGCGCTTTCATGGCGTGCCCGACTGAAAGAGCGCTTGAGCAACATAACGGCCAGGCGTGCGGTAACCGCGCCGACGGCGATGGAGATCATGACGACTTCTATTCAGGTTCTGGAAAACCGTCTGAAACGTAACCGCATGGCCGGTGACCCGCCAGACATCCTGATTCAGCCGTTTTGTCCGCAAATATCCACGCTGGATTTTCACCGCGCCAGCGCAGCAATTGCTGCTGGACAACTGGCGGTCGAGAAGAAAATGGATGAGCTTCTACCCCTGGTGAAAACCAACATCTAACGCATTTTTTATCAACACTTAAGCAAATTCTGACAGGCGTGAGTAGCAATAGCATGCCACTATTTACTAAAGCCAGTCAGGGGGGAGAATATGACGCAGCCATTGGTCGGAAAACAGATTCTTATCGTTGAGGATGAGCCGGTATTTCGCTCACTCATGGACTCATGGTTTTCCTCTTTGGGAGCGACAACGGCGGTAGCTGGCGATGGACTTGAAGCACTTGAATTACTCGGGCACTTTAACCCCGACCTGATTATCTGCGACCTGGCTATGCCACGAATGAACGGCCTTAAGCTAGTAGAGTATCTGCGTAATCGTGGCGATCAGACCCCCATCCTGGTGATATCAGCGACGGAAAACATGTCTGATATAGCCAAAGCACTGCGATTGGGTGTGGATGATGTGCTGCTAAAAAGCCGGTAAAGGACCTGAACCGCCTGCGCGAAACCGTCTTTGCGTGTCTGTATCCGAATATGTTTAATTCACGCGTGGAAGAAGAAGAGCGGCTGTTTCGCGACTGGGATGCTATGGTTGGTGATCCCGCCGCTGCAGCAAAGCTGTTGCAAGAATTACAGCCTCCTGTGTCGCAAGTTATTTCACGATGTCGGATCAACTATCGTCAATTGGTAGCCGCCGATCAGCCGGGGCTGGTACTGGATATTGCACCGCTATCGGACCATGACCTTGCGTTTTATTGTCTGGATGTGACGCGGGCAGGGGATAATGGTGTTCTGGCTGCATTGTTACTGCGGGCGCTATTTAACGGTTTGCTGCAGGAACAGCTCGCGCATCAAAATCAACGATTGCCGGAGCTCGGTGCGTTATTGAAACAGGTTAACCATTTATTGCGCCAGGCTAATTTGCCCGGACAATTCCCTTTGCTGGTGGGTTATTACCACAGCGGATTAAAAAACCTGATTCTGGTATCAGCAGGGCTGAATGCGACATTAAATACAGGTTCCCACAATGTACAAATCAGCAATGGCGTTCCGTTGGGAACCTTAGGGAATGCGTATCTTAATCAACTGAGCCAACGTTGCGAATCCTGGCAATGCCAAATTTGGGGGGCCGGTGGTCGGCTGCGCCTGATGTTGTCTGCAGAATGAACAACCGAGTGGAGTGAGAATGAAATTGGCTCACCCCCCTCATGCTGTGAGTGCTACTATCAGCGCCAGATTTATTCGTATTTATCTTAATTATACCGACGCGCGTCCTTTTCAGACCAGAAGCTTGTCGCGGTACTGATATACTTGGATGCGATACAGATTGATGAACACGTTCAATACATGAACAGTCCAGGAGAGTTTTAAATGGCTGCCCTTAATTCAAAAGTCAAAAAGGCCGTTATCCCGGTTGCGGGATTAGGAACCAGGATGTTACCGGCTACGAAAGCAATCCCGAAAGAGATGCTACCGTTGGTTGATAAGCCATTAATTCAGTACGTCGTAAACGAATGTATTGCTGCGGGCATCACTGAAATTGTACTTGTAACTCACTCGTCTAAAAATTCGATTGAAAACCACTTCGATACCAGCTTTGAACTTGAAGCTATGCTGGAAAAACGTGTAAAACGCCAGCTTCTGGAAGAAGTGCAATCTATTTGTCCGCCACATGTCACTATTATGCAGGTGCGTCAGGGACTGGCCAAAGGTCTGGGCCACGCGGTATTGTGCGCGCACCCGGTGGTTGGCGATGAGCCCGTTGCGGTTATCTTGCCGGACGTCATTCTTGACGAATACGAATCTGATTTATCACGCGACAACCTTGCCGAAATGATTCATCGTTTCGATGAAACAGGCAGCAGCCAGATTATGGTTGAGCCGGTAGAAGATGTTACCGCTTATGGTGTTGTTGATTGTAAAGGCGTTGAATTAGCGCCGGGCGAAAGCGTACCGATGGTTGGCGTTGTTGAAAAGCCGAAAGCGAATGTGGCGCCATCTAATCTGGCCGTCGTGGGGCGTTACGTCCTTAGCGCGGATATCTGGCCTCTGCTGGCAAAAACGCCTCCGGGAGCCGGTGACGAAATTCAGCTGACTGATGCTATCGATATGCTGATTGAAAAAGAAACGGTTGAAGCTTATCACATGAAGGGCAAAAGCCATGACTGTGGTAATAAGCTGGGCTATATGCAGGCGTTCGTTGAATATGGTATTCGCCATAATACTCTCGGCGCTGAATTTAAAGCCTGGCTGGAAGATGAGATGGGTATTAAGAAGTAACCTGCTGGTATTATCAGGTCTGAACGGTGCTGTTAATCCAGCACCGTTTTTTTATACCTGAACTGGGTAGGGACTGTGCGAAGTACAGGTAAAAAAATCCCGCCAGTGGCGGGATTTTAAGCAAACTATTTCTGAATTATTCCTTGATTAAGAAATCGTCCAGTTGTTTACCTTGTTCTTCCATCGCTTTTTTGATCACTGCCGGTGTACGACCCTGACCAGTCCAGGTTTTAGTTTCACCGTTTTCGTCAACATAGCTATATTTAGCCGGACGTGCAGCGCGTTTAGCTTTGGTGCCAGATTTAACAGCAGCCATGCTATTCAGCAGTTCGTTCGGGTCAATGCCGTCAGCGATCAGCATTTCACGATATTGTTGCAGTTTACGAGTACGTTCTTCAACTTCAGCAGCTGCAGCGCTTTCTTCTTCACGGCGCTCGCTAACAACAACTTCTAATTTTTCCAGCATTTCTTCAAGCGTTTCCAGAGTACATTCTCTTGCCTGCGCACGAAGAGTACGGATGTTGTTCAGAATTTTAAGTGCTTCGCTCATTGTAGTAATCTCAAACTTATATTGGGGGTGGTTTGTTGAGCTAATAATAGAGCGATAAATTCAGTTGTGCAATAGCCAGGAATGTAAGGAATTCAAAATTGCGCTTTATTTAGTATCAGAATTAATTCATCTGTCTTAAATTCACCGCGACGTTGGGCATAAAAAAGGCTTATTGGTGAGGGGGCTTCTCAGCGGCTGAGAGTAAAAATTCAAGATTCAGGTCACATTTTATGGTGTACAAATAGTATCTCTTTGCAGTGATTTCAACCTTTTGTATTAGTTTTGCTTACATGAATTCGCTAATACATGGCGACAGTGGGTAGATTCAATAACAATAAGGGAAGGGTTTCTTTATTGCCGTAAGAAGATAAGAGGTATGGATAAATTTCATGAGCACTATTTGTGAAAGAGTGTGTATATACCCGTCCAGTTTCAGGCTGCCTGGGCTATGACTGGAGTGTACTAGCGCTCCCATGTCACTTAAAGGATCGGTTATTTAGGCGACACTGAGCGAGTCTGAACGCCTATTTATACGCCTATGCAGGCAACGCTACACCGACACGTTCGTGAAATATGCTACAATCCTGCCCATATTTATTTCCCCGGGTGAGGGCCTACGGTCAATGGCACAGCTATATTTTTACTATTCTGCAATGAATGCCGGTAAGTCGACTGCATTGCTGCAATCTTCGTACAATTATCAGGAACGTGGGATGCGTGCCGTGGTATATACAGCGGAAATTGATGACCGCTTTGGTGCCGGAAAAGTAAGTTCACGTATAGGTCTGTCGTCACCTGCAAAATTGTTTAACCAAAATTCATCATTGTTCGAAGAGATTCGGGCTGAGAATGAGCAGCAAAGAATTCACTGTGTACTGGTTGATGAGTCGCAGTTTCTGACTCGACAGCAGGTTTATGAATTATCTGAAGTTGTCGATCAGCTGGATATTCCCGTGTTGTGCTACGGCTTGCGTACCGATTTTCGTGGTGAGTTATTTGGCGGCAGCGAATACCTGTTGGCGTGGTCAGATAAACTGGTTGAATTAAAAACCATTTGTTTCTGTGGGCGTAAGGCCAGCATGGTGTTGCGTCTTGATCAGGCAGGACGACCTTATAACGAGGGCGAACAGGTGGTGATTGGCGGGAACGAACGCTATGTATCGGTATGCCGTAAGCATTATAAGCAAGCACAGTCTGAGGGCTCTCTGACGGCGATACAAGAACGACACAACCACGATTAACTCTACGCGCTTCTGGGCGCTTATTAGCACAGGGTAGGCTACGACATTCGCTAATGTTCGCTACCCTGTCAGACACTCTCCTGACGCTATTCTCGCATCCTCCTAAGCATCCTTTTACAGGTCCATCCTTTACACGTCGCTGAATTGGTCATGTATCGATTCTGATAACGAAAGATGTAAAAAAAAAACGGCCCCAATTTGGGACCGTTTATGGTGAAACTAAAACTTATCTGGATGAATTAAGCGGATTTCTTCGCTTTTTTCTCAGCTTTCGGCGCTGCTACTGCTTCAGTCTTAACGGCGGTTTGATCTTCGCTGTATTCACGACCGTAGTAGGTATCCATCAGGATCTGTTTCAGTTCAGAAATCAGCGGGTAACGCGGGTTAGCACCAGTACACTGGTCATCAAACGCATCTTCAGACAGTTTGTCCACGTGTGCCAGGAAGTCAGCTTCCTGAACGCCAGCTTCACGGATAGACTTAGGAATACCCAGTTCAGCTTTGATTTCGTCAAGCCAGCCCAGCAGTTTCTGGATTTTTGCAGCAGTACGGTCGCCCGGTGCGCTCAGACCCAGATGGTCTGCGATTTCAGCGTAGCGACGACGAGCCTGCGGACGGTCGTACTGGCTGAATGCAGTCTGTTTAGTCGGGTTGTCGTTCGCGTTATAACGAATAACGTTGCTGATCAGCAGGGCGTTCGCCAGACCATGAGGAATGTGGAACTGAGAACCCAGCTTGTGCGCCATGGAGTGACATACGCCCAGGAAGGCGTTAGCAAACGCAATACCGGCGATGGTTGCTGCACTGTGTACACGCTCACGCGCTACCGGGTTCTTAGAACCTTCGTGGTAGGACGCTGGCAGGTTTTCTTTCAGCAGTTTCAGCGCTTGCAGAGCCTGACCGTCGGAGAACTCAGAAGCCAGCACGGATACGTAAGCTTCCAGAGCATGAGTGACGGCATCCAGACCACCGAACGCACACAGGGACTTAGGCATATCCATCACCAGGTTTGCGTCAACAATCGCCATGTCCGGAGTCAGCGCATAGTCTGCCAGCGGGTATTTCTGACCAGTTGCATCGTCAGTAACAACCGCAAACGGAGTAACTTCAGAGCCAGTACCGGAAGTGGTGGTGACGGCAACCATCTTCGCTTTTACGCCCATTTTCGGGAACTTGTAGATACGTTTACGGATGTCCATAAAGCGCAATGCCAGTTCTTCGAAGTGGGTTTCTGGGTGTTCGTACATAACCCACATGATTTTCGCGGCGTCCATCGGGGAACCGCCACCCAGCGCGATGATCACGTCTGGTTTAAAGGAGTTAGCCAGCTCAGCACCTTTGCGTACAACGGTCAGAGTTGGGTCAGCTTCAACTTCAAAGAACACTTCGGTTTCAACGCCAGCAGCTTTCAGCACGGAGGTGATCTGGTCAGCATAGCCATTGTTAAACAGGAAGCGGTCGGTCACGATCAGCGCACGTTTGTGACCATCGGTAATCACTTCATCCAGTGCGATTGGCAGAGAGCCACGACGGAAGTAGATAGATTTCGGAAGTTTGTGCCACAACATGTTTTCAGCTCGCTTAGCAACGGTTTTCTTGTTGATCAGGTGCTTAGGACCAACGTTTTCAGAGATGGAATTACCACCCCAGGAACCACAACCCAGAGTCAGGGAAGGCGCGAGTTTAAAGTTGTACAGGTCACCGATACCACCCTGAGAAGCTGGGGTGTTAATCAGGATACGTGCGGTTTTCATCATCTGACCGAAGTAAGCAACACGTTCTGGCTGGTTGTCCTGGTCGGTGTACAGGCAAGAGGTATGACCGATACCGCCCATCGCAACCAGTTTTTCAGCTTTAATAACGGCGTCTTCGAAGTCTTTCGCACGGTACATTGCCAGCGTCGGAGACAATTTTTCGTGAGCGAACGGTTCGCTTTCGTCAACAACTGTCACTTCACCGATCAGAATCTTAGTGGTTTCTGGTACGGAGAAGCCTGCCAGTTCAGCAATTTTGTATGCCGGCTGACCAACGATAGCCGCGTTCAGCGCGCCATTTTTCAGGATAACGTCCTGAACGGCTTTCAGCTCTTTGCCTTGCAGCATGTAGCCGCCGTGAGTCGCGAAACGCTCACGTACTGCGTCGTATACAGAGTCAACGACAACAACGGACTGTTCAGAAGCACAAATTACGCCGTTATCGAAGGTTTTAGACATCAGAACAGATGCAACAGCACGCTTGATATCAGCGGTTTCATCGATAACCACAGGGGTGTTACCTGCGCCTACACCGATTGCCGGTTTACCGGAACTGTATGCTGCTTTAACCATGCCTGGACCACCGGTCGCAAGGATCAGGTTGATGTCCGGGTGGTGCATCAGCGCGTTTGACAGTTCTACGGAAGGTTGATCGATCCAGCCGATCAGATCTTTCGGTGCGCCAGCAGCAATTGCTGCCTGCAGAACGATATCAGCCGCTTTGTTAGTGGCATCTTTTGCACGCGGATGCGGAGAGAAGATGATGGCGTTACGCGTCTTCAGGCTGATCAGTGATTTGAAGATTGCAGTAGAAGTCGGGTTAGTGGTTGGAACGATACCGCAGATGATACCAATCGGTTCAGCGATGGTAATGGTACCGAAAGTGTGGTCTTCAGCCAGCACACCACAGGTTTTTTCGTCTTTATATGCGTTATAAATGTATTCGGAAGCAAAGTGGTTTTTAATCACTTTATCTTCGACGATGCCCATGCCAGATTCGGCAACGGCCATTTTCGCGAGAGGGATTCGAGCGTCTGCGGCAGCCAGAGCGGCGGCACGGAAGATTTTGTCAACCTGTTCTTGAGTGAAACTGGCATATTCACGCTGGGCTTTTTTTACGCGCTCTACAAGTGCGTTAAGTTCAGCGACATTAGTAACAGCCATAATGCTCTCCTGATAATGTTAAACTTTTTTAGTAAATCATCTGCTCGATACGAGAGTATAGACAGATCGACGAAAATTTGTGTAACGTTTTGAAAATCAAACGGTTAATTAACGTCCACTTTACCTTGATTTACTAAAAGAGCTTATACGCTAGCGCCACTTAATTCTAACGCGCTACCTCCAGGTGGCGTAAGCAAGATTACTCACTTCTGAGTAGTAATTGCGTGATCTGGATCAAAATTTCGCAAAGCTGACACCTTTCAGCAGGCCCTTTTAGCGTTTATCGGTAAGTGTTAATGAATTGGTGGGATGAATGCTATTAACATTAGCATATTTAATACATATTAATAACACTAAGTATTGGAAGTGTATTTACGTAGATATACACAGATAGAAGGTGAAGTATGCTGACAAAAGGCGTATCTTCAGCGCGGATTTTATCAATTTTTATGACTCATTTTATCCGGCTAACGCTTCGGAGCTAACCGTGATCCAAACGCTATTTGATTTTCCTGTCTATTTTAAATTTTTCATTGGGTTATTCGCATTGGTTAACCCGGTCGGGATCATCCCTGTCTTTATCAGTATGACCAGCTATCAAACGGCTGCTGCGCGAAATAAAACCAACCTTACGGCAAACCTGTCGGTTGCCATCATCCTGTGGACTTCGCTGTTCCTTGGTGACGGTATTCTTCAGCTCTTCGGTATCTCGATAGATTCGTTCAGGATTGCCGGCGGCATTCTGGTGGTGACTATCGCAATGTCGATGATTAGCGGAAAACTGGGCGAAGATAAGCAAAACAAACAGGAAAAATCAGAAACAGCAATCCGCGAAAGTATCGGCGTAGTGCCGCTGGCATTGCCGCTTATGGCGGGGCCAGGGGCGATAAGCTCAACTATTGTTTGGGGTACGCGTTATCACAGTGCGATTAACCTGTTTGGTTTTTTTGTGGCGATTGCGTTGTTTGCCCTGTGCTGTTGGGGACTTTTTCGCATGGCACCGTGGCTGGTACGGCTGCTGGGCCAAACCGGTATCAACGTCATTACGCGTATTATGGGGTTGTTGTTAATGGCCTTAGGGATCGAATTCATTGTGACTGGAATCAAGTCCATTTTCCCCGGTTTACTTGCCTGATATTCCTCTTCGGCATCAACGGAGCCTCTTTCGGCTCCGTTTCCTTTCGTTATTAGTAAAACTTCTCACTAAAGTTGAAAATCAGCATAGAAATATAAAAATATCTGATGGTTATTCATTAATTTATTCATTTATTTTATGGATATAACACTCAATGGTCCACCAGAGGGATCCCGATGTCACTGTTATTTTATTAACATCATACTCTGGGGCTTGCTGAAGGATTATCGAAATGTTATTAGTTATTTCAGCGTTTTTTTTAGATGAATGTGCTAATTAATAACCAATTGTTAAATTTATGTGCATTTTGGCGTGGTGTTGACACAAGACTGGGGAGTTAACACTGCGCGTTATGCAATATATTGATTTTTATCGTTTTATTGTCATAATCTTTCATTCGTAAGACTTTTTTAGTGAGATTTATTTCCAATAAAAGAGAATTGGTTAACAAATTTGTAAAATGTATTGGCGGTTAAGAAACGCATTTGATACTTTCCGGCCAGGTATTATGCAGAAGAATTCACGTTGATGAGAATCATTTTCAATTAGTTTCTCTCAACAGGGTAATAGCGTGTTTCCGGCAGGGGAGGCACGTAGATAATCGACGCAAGGCGATCATACGAATCGCCAGAAATAAATAAAGTCGGTGATAGCAAGCAGTAAAACAAGAAACTACCTGACGGCAGAAAATCTCCGGTGCCGTACAGGGATCCTGACAGGATTAACAGTCTGGTTAAAAAACCAGCCATAATAATGAGGGAGTACAAACACAATGACTAACATCACTAAAAAAAGTTTAGTAGCTGCGGGGATCCTAACTGCGCTAATCGCTGGGAATGTTGCTACGGCGGCAGTTGTGCCAGCAGGTGTGCAGCTTGCTGAAAAGCAGACTCTGGTGCGTAATAACGGTTCGGAAGTTCAGTCACTCGATCCACATAAAATCGAAGGTGTACCTGAATCCAATATCAACCGTGACCTGTTTGAAGGTTTATTAATCAGCGATGTCGATGGCAAACCATCGCCTGGCGTGGCTGAAAAGTGGGAAAATAAAGACTTTAAGGTGTGGACATTCCATCTGCGTAAAGACGCTAAATGGTCTGACGGCACGCCTGTTACCGCGCAAGATTTCGTGTATAGCTGGCAACGCCTGGCTAATCCAAATACCGCGTCACCGTACGCCAGTTATTTACAGTACGGTCACATTGTCAATATTGACGATATTATCGCCGGCAAAAAGCCGATCACCGATCTCGGTGTCAAAGCTCTCGACGATCATACATTTGAAGTCACCCTGAGCGAGCCGGTTCCTTATTTCTACAAATTGCTTGTGCACTCATCCGTTTCTCCGGTTCCTAAAGCAGCGGTTGAAAAATACGGTGAGAAATGGACCCAGCCCGCTAACATCGTCACCAACGGCGCCTATAAGCTGAAAGACTGGGTGGTCAACGAGCGCATTGTACTTGAGCGTAACACCAACTACTGGGACAACGCCAAAACGGTTATTAACCAGGTTACCTACCTGCCAATTTCTTCTGAAGTGACTGACGTTAACCGCTATCGCAGCGGCGAAATCGACATGACCTATAACAACATGCCGATCGAGTTATTCCAGAAACTGAAAAAAGAGATCCCGAACGAAGTTCACGTTGACCCGTATCTGTGCACCTATTATTACGAAATCAACAACCAGAAAGCACCGTTCAACGATGTTCGTGTTCGTACCGCCCTGAAACTGGCGTTGGATCGTGACATTATCGTCAACAAAGTTAAAAACCAGGGGGACCTGCCGGCGTATAGCTTTACCCCTCCTTACACCGATGGCGCGAAACTGGTTGAACCAGAGTGGTTCAAATGGTCTCAGGAAAAACGTAATGAAGAAGCGAAAAAACTGCTGGCTGAAGCCGGGTATACCGCTGAAAAACCGTTGACCTTTGACCTGCTCTATAACACCTCAGATCTGCATAAAAAGCTGGCCATCGCTGCGGCATCTATCTGGAAGAAAAATCTGGGCGCCAATGTGAAGCTGGAAAACCAGGAATGGAAAACATTCCTCGATACGCGCCATCAGGGTAACTATGATGTTTCGCGTGCGGGCTGGTGTGCGGATTACAACGAACCAACATCCTTCCTGAATATGGTGCTGTCTGACAGCTCCAACAACACCGTCCACTATAAGAGCCCGGCGTTTGATAAGCTGATTGCGGATACGCTGAAAGTGACTGATGAAGCGCAGCGCAGCGAACTGTATTCGAAAGCGGAACAGCAGCTGGATAAAGATTCTGCGATTGTACCGGTTTATTACTATGTTAACGCCCGCCTGGTAAAACCATGGGTTGGCGGATACTCCGGTAAAGACCCGATGGATAATATCCACGTTAAAGACTTGTATATTATCAAGCATTAATGGCAAGACGTGGGGCAATCATTTTGCCCCACAGTGTCTTTTTCTTCGAACTATTAACACCGCTTTACCTGAACGTCGGGGTAGAAGAGGTGTAAAGGCACACGCCAGAAGGTACGGGCAATGTTAAAATTTATATTACGTCGCTGTCTGGAAGCGATTCCGACGCTGTTTATACTTATTACGATTTCATTCTTTATGATGCGCCTTGCGCCGGGAAGCCCATTCACCGGGGAACGCGCGTTACCGCCAGAGGTACTGGCTAATATCGAAGCGAAATATCATCTTAACGATCCTATCTCGACGCAGTACTTCAGCTACCTCAAGCAGCTGGCGCATGGCGATTTTGGGCCATCTTTTAAATATAAAGACTATACGGTAAACGACCTTGTGGCATCGAGCTTTCCGGTTTCTGCGAAGCTGGGAGCTGCGGCCTTTATTCTGGCGGTCCTCGTTGGCGTTAGCGCTGGGGTGATAGCCGCGCTGAAACAAAATACGCGTTGGGACTACACGGTGATGGGGGTGGCAATGACCGGGGTGGTTATCCCCAGTTTCGTGGTCGCTCCCTTATTGGTCATGATATTTGCCATAACCTTGAAATGGCTGCCCGGAGGCGGCTGGAACGGCGGGGCGTTGAAATTTATGATCTTGCCGATGGTGGCCTTGTCACTGGCTTATATCGCCAGTATCGCCCGTATTACCCGCGGTTCGATGATTGAAGTGCTGCACTCTAACTTTATTCGTACCGCGCGCGCTAAAGGGTTGCCGATGCGGCGGATTATTTTCCGCCATGCGTTAAAACCTGCGCTGTTGCCCGTGCTGTCCTATATGGGACCAGCATTTGTCGGCATTATTACCGGTTCGATGGTTATTGAAACCATCTATGGTTTGCCGGGCATTGGCCAGCTGTTCGTCAATGGTGCGTTAAACCGCGACTATTCGCTGGTCCTGAGCCTCACCATACTGGTAGGGACGCTGACCATCGTGTTTAACGCGATTGTTGACGTGCTGTATGCCGTTATCGACCCGAAAATTCGTTACTGATACTGGAGCTCGCTATGATGTTAAGTAAGAAAAACAGCGAAGCGCTGGAGAATTTCAGTGAAAAGCTGGAGGTCGAGGGCCGCAGTCTGTGGCAGGACGCGCGTCGACGCTTTATGCATAACCGCGCGGCGGTAGCAAGCCTGGTCGTGCTGGTGATTATTGCGCTGTTTGTGACGCTGGCGCCGATGCTGTCGCAGTTTACCTACTTCGATACCGACTGGGGCATGATGTCCAGCGCGCCGGATACAGAATCTGGACACTATTTCGGCACCGACTCGTCAGGTCGAGACCTGCTGGTTCGTGTGGCGATTGGCGGTCGCATCTCGCTGATGGTCGGCATTGCCGCGGCGTTGGTCGCGGTAGTTGTCGGCACGCTATACGGTTCTCTGTCGGGCTACCTCGGCGGTAAAATCGACTCCGTGATGATGCGTCTGCTGGAAATCCTCAACTCCTTCCCGTTCATGTTCTTCGTGATTCTGCTGGTCACCTTCTTTGGGCAAAATATCCTGCTGATTTTTGTCGCTATCGGGATGGTATCCTGGCTGGATATGGCGCGTATCGTGCGTGGACAAACGCTGAGTCTCAAGCGCAAAGAGTTTATTGAAGCAGCGCAAGTGGGTGGGGTATCTACCGTACGCATCGTTATCCGTCATATTGTGCCGAACGTGCTGGGCGTGGTGGTGGTGTACGCTTCGTTGCTGGTGCCCAGCATGATCCTGTTTGAATCCTTCCTGAGCTTTTTGGGATTAGGGACGCAGGAGCCATTAAGTAGCTGGGGGGCGTTGCTGAGTGATGGTGCCAACTCGATGGAAGTCTCACCATGGCTGCTGCTGTTCCCGGCAGGATTCCTGGTGGTCACTTTGTTCTGTTTTAACTTTATTGGCGATGGCCTGCGTGATGCCCTCGACCCGAAAGACCGTTAAGGAGTGCAGCCATGAGCGTAATTGAAACCTCAACCGCGCCGCTCGCGCAACAACAGGCTAACGCACTGCTGAACGTTAAAGATCTGCGCGTGACGTTTGCCACCCCCGACGGCGATGTGACTGCGGTAAACGATTTAAACTTTTCTCTGCGAGCTGGAGAAACGCTGGGTATTGTTGGGGAATCCGGTTCAGGGAAATCGCAAACGGCCTTTGCCCTAATGGGCCTGCTGGCAGCAAATGGCCGTATCGGAGGTTCTGCAACTTTCAACGGACGTGAAATTCTGAATTTACCGGAACGTGAGTTGAACAAACTGCGCGCCGAGCAAATCTCGATGATTTTCCAGGACCCGATGACCTCTCTCAATCCGTACATGCGAGTCGGTGAGCAGTTGATGGAAGTTCTCATGCTGCATAAAGGCATGAGCAAAGCGGAAGCCTTTGAAGAATCGGTAAGAATGCTGGATGCGGTGAAAATGCCGGAAGCGCGTAAGCGTATGAAAATGTATCCGCATGAATTCTCCGGCGGGATGCGTCAGCGCGTAATGATCGCCATGGCGCTGTTGTGCAGGCCTAAATTACTGATAGCCGATGAGCCGACTACCGCGCTCGATGTTACGGTACAGGCGCAAATCATGACCCTGCTGAATGAACTGAAAAGCGAATTCAACACTGCGATTATCATGATCACCCACGATCTGGGAGTAGTTGCCGGTATTTGCGATAAAGTTTTGGTGATGTACGCCGGACGTACCATGGAATATGGCAGTGCGCGGGATGTCTTTTATAAGCCCGTTCATCCGTATTCGATTGGTTTGCTGAATGCCGTACCTCGTCTGGATGCCGAAGGGGAAGAGATGCTGACTATCCCGGGCAACCCGCCGAACCTGTTGCGTTTACCAAAAGGTTGCCCATTCCAGCCGCGTTGCCCGCATGCGATGGAAATCTGTAGCAGTGCTCCGCCACTGGAAGAGTTTAGTCCGGGCCGCCTGCGCGCCTGCTTTAAACCGGTGGAGGAACTGGTATGAATGCGGTCACCGAACAACGAAAAGTGCTCCTTGAAATTGCCGATCTTAAAGTCCATTTCGACATTAAAGACGGCAAGCAGTGGTTCTGGCAGCCGTCTAAAACCCTGAAAGCGGTTGATGGCGTGACTCTGCGACTGTATGAAGGTGAAACCCTGGGCGTGGTCGGCGAATCAGGCTGTGGAAAATCGACTTTTGCCCGTGCGATTATTGGCCTGGTGAAAGCCACCGATGGAAAAGTCGCCTGGCTGGGTAAAGATTTGCTGGGCATGAAACCCGATGAGTGGCGGGAAGTGCGTAGCGATATTCAGATGATTTTCCAGGATCCGCTGGCATCACTAAACCCGCGCATGACCATCGGTGAAATCATCGCCGAACCGCTGCGGACTTATCATCCGAACCTGTCTGGCCAGGAAGTCCGCGACCGTGTGAAGGCGATGATGATGAAGGTGGGGTTGCTGCCTAATCTGATTAACCGCTACCCGCATGAGTTTTCCGGCGGCCAGTGTCAGCGTATTGGTATTGCCCGGGCGCTGATCCTCGAGCCGAAGCTGATTATTTGCGATGAACCGGTTTCGGCGCTGGACGTATCCATTCAGGCCCAGGTGGTCAACCTGTTACAACAGCTACAGCGTGAAATGGGATTATCGTTAATCTTCATTGCTCACGACCTGGCGGTGGTGAAACATATCTCCGATCGCGTGCTGGTCATGTATCTCGGACACGCGGTGGAATTAGGGACTTATGATGAGGTGTACCATAATCCGCTGCACCCTTATACCAAAGCGTTGATGTCTGCAGTGCCAATTCCCGACCCGGATCAGGAAAGGAACAAGGTTATCCAGTTGCTGGAAGGCGAATTGCCGTCGCCGATTAATCCTCCTTCCGGCTGCGTGTTCCGTACGCGCTGCCCGATTGCCGGACCGGAATGCGCAAAAACCCGCCCGGTTCTCGAAGGAAGTTTCCGTCACGCAGTTTCCTGCCTGAAAGTAGACCCGCTATAATCCAGAGGGCTGACAAAGGTCAGCCCTTCTTTTTGGTGAGGTATATGTGTCAGGTTTAGTCTCTTCTGTCCGCCGCGCGCTCTATCGCAAATTATTCGATTTAAACACCCGTTCAGGGCGTCGCTTTGAAGGTATGTGCGCGCTGTTCGCCTTGCTCAGCGTTATTGTTATCTTCATTGAGTCCGGCGTCGGGACGCAATACCATTTAACCTTCGAGGAATGGCGCATTTTTGTCTGGCTGGAGATCTTTATTACTCTGGTCTTTACCCTCGAATATTTTCTTCGCTTATGCAGCTGGGCCAATCCCGCAAAATATGTGTTTAGCTTCTGGGGGATTATCGATCTGGCCACCATTTTACCGCTGTACGTGATGTGGCTATGGCCTGAAATCAGTCTGAGCTATGTCTTCGCCTGGCGAGCGATGCGTGTCCTGCGCGTCTTGCGTATTCTCAAGCTGCTGCGTTTTATGCCTTCTCTGCGAGTGTTCTGGAATGCGTTAAAAAGCGCCCGTCATCAACTGATGTTGTTCTATTCCTTTATTGCCATTCTGATGGTTGTTTTCGGCGCGATGATGTATCTGATAGAAGGGCCCAAATATGGCTTTACTACGCTGAATGCGTCTGTGTATTGGGCAATTGTTACGGTCACCACCGTCGGCTACGGTGACATTACACCGCACACGCCGTTGGGACGCATGGTGGCGTCAGTGCTTATCCTGATTGGATACTCTGTGATTGCGATACCGACCGGATTGATAACCACACACATGAGCAGTGCGTTCCAACAGCGCGGATATCAGCGTAGATGCCCACAGTGTCAGCAGGCGCAGCATGAACATAGTGCGCAGTTTTGTAACCGCTGCGGAAGTAAACTGCCGGGCTAAAAATGAAAAAAGCTGCGAGAGCAGCTTTTTTGTTTGTTACTCGCGCCAGAGAATATGGCAGAGTTTGTGATCTTTTTCGCGACATAATAAAACGCGCGCAAAAATATCGTTAATCTCGCCGTCTTCTGTATCTGCCAGACCAATCACCACTTCGGCAAAAAAGTCAGGGTTCAGGTCAAAATCAACATGCTCCTGCCAGTCTTCTGCCGGGTCGAATAACTCGGCACCACCGCGCTCTTCAAACTGTAAATTGAACAGAATGATGTCGGCTGGATCCAGGTTGTCCGCAGCCAGTTCGAGAAAAATATCGTAAGCCTGCTCAAGCGTTTCGTCTTCAGTCAGGCGATTGTTCAAATCCATATCCATAATGACTACCTGTTTACTGTCTGATGGGCACGTTTTACAGCAACGGACTAAAGAAGTAAAACAGTCGCTCAGCGATCCGCTGCCAGAGTGGTCGTTTTACCCACAAACGGGCATCAAGCAGACGAGAACGCGAAATATAATCATCCTGTACTGCCGCGAGATCACCACCGAATCCGGCATCATCAATGACCAGCGTGATTTCAAAATTGAGCCACAGACTTCGCATATCCAGGTTAACGGTACCGACCAGACTCAGCTCGCCATCGACCAGTACGCTCTTGGTGTGCAGTAAGCCACCTTCGAACTGATAGATTTTAACGCCAGCCGCCAGCAGCTCAGTGAAAAAGGCCCGGCTTGCCCAGCCAACCAGCAGGGAATCATTCTTGCGTGGAAGAATAATACTGACGTCGACCCCGCGCTGCGCCGCTGTACAGATCGCGTGCAGCAGATCGTCGCTGGGAACGAAGTAGGGCGTGGTCATTATTAAATATTCACGCGCCGAATAAGCTGCGGTTAACAGCGCCTGATGAATCAAATCTTCAGGGAAACCAGGTCCCGAAGCGATTGTGTGAATGGTGTGGCCGCTGGCCTGCTCAAACGGCATGATATTGACGTCTGGCGGCGGGGGCAGAATGCGCTTGCCGGTCTCAATTTCCCAGTCGCAGGAATAGACAATGCCCATAGCGGTGGCTACCGGGCCTTCCATTCTCGCCATCAAATCCACCCATTGCCCGACGCCGGCATCTTGTTTGAAGAAACGCGGATCGACCATGTTCATGCTGCCGGTATAAGCAATATAGTTATCGATCATGATCATTTTGCGGTGCTGACGCAGGTCCATACGGCGTAAAAATACACGCATCAGGTTTACTTTCAGCGCTTCAACAACCTCGATACCCGCGTTACGCATCATCGCCGCCCATGGGCTGCGGAAGAACGCCACGCTACCCGCGGAATCCAGCATCAGGCGGCAGTGAATTCCACGCCTTGCGGCAGCCATTAATGACTCGGCGACCTGATCGGCCATACCGCCCGGTTGCCAGATGTAGAACACCATCTCGATGTTGTGACGCGCCAGTTGAATATCACGGATCAATGCCTGCATCACGTCCTCTGAACTGGTGAGCAACTGCAGTTGATTCCCTTTAACGCCAGCGATTCCCTGACGACGCTCGCACAGCTTAAATAAGGATGACGCGACGCTGCTGTTTTCCTGCGCAAAAATATGCTTACAGGCTTTAAGATCGTTCAGCCACTTGGCCGTTGACGGCCACATTGCCCGGGCGCGTTCGGCGCGACGTTTACCCAGGTGGAGCTCACCGAAGGACAGATAAGCAATGATCCCTACCAATGGCAGAATATAGATGATCAAAAGCCAGGCCATTGCGGAGGGCACTGCGCGTCGTTTCATTAGAATGCGTAATGTTACGCCAGCAATGAGTACCCAGTAACCCAGAATGACCAGCCAACTCACCACGGTGTAGAAGGTTGTCATAAATTTAAAAATCCTTTTGAAAGCGTATTGTTAAGAGTTTACGCATCAGGATTAATCTGGCAAATAAAAACACGGGAAAACCACTAGTCTGCATTCGGTGTGGCGTTATAATGGCCGTTCAGTGACTGAAAGAGTAGTAAACATGAAGCGTAGTAGAACGGAAGTGGGACGCTGGCGGATGCTGCGTCAGGCTAGCCGCCGTAAAGCACGTTGGCTTGAAGGACAATCGCGCCGTAATATGCGTATCCATACCATCAGAAAGTGTATTCTCAACCATCAACGTAACTCGTTGCTGTTTGCGATCCACAACATCTGATCTCAAAAGGGCACCGCTGTCGGTGCCCAATGTCTGCTTTTCGTTTTGTTTTTAAAATACTTTTTTGTACGGTTTTACTGAAACCTGCGCGTAAACACCTGCCGCCACGTAGGGATCGGCTTCCGCCCACGCCTGCGCGGCTTCTAAAGATTCAAATTCTGCGATCACCGTTGAGCCGGTAAAGCCTGCGGCGCCCGGATCGTTACTGTCAACCGCTGGCATGGGACCCGCCGTGAGCAAACGGCCTTCATCATGAAGGAGTTGCAGACGAGCCAGATGAGCAGGGCGTACGGAAAGACGTTTTTCGAGAGAGTCTGCGATATCTTGAGCGTAAATAACGTACAGCACGGGTAGAGCTCCTTGAACGGTAAAAGGTCATATTTACGTTATTGGAAAGGCCTGGTAACTGCAACGGAAAGATAACTAATATGTTAAGGCCATACTTTGAAAATGGTTTTTTATCATAAAATCGCGTTTTAAATGCCAGTTAGCTTCACGGTCTTATTGAATATGATTGCTATTTGCATTTAAAATCAGGGCCTGGTTTTTTTACTGAAACGATTATGACTTCAATGACCCTTGATTTACCTCGTCGCTTTCCCTGGCCTACGTTACTTTCTGTCGGCATTCATGGTGCTGTAGTGGCAGGTTTGCTGTATACCTCGGTACATCAGGTTATTGAACTGCCTGCGCCAGCGCAGCCGATCTCCGTTACGATGGTTGCGCCTGCCGATCTTGAACCGCCTCAGGCCGTTCAGCCGCCGCCGGAACCTGTCGTCGAGCCTGAACCGGAGCCAGAACCGATCCCCGAACCGCCAAAAGAAGCGCCGGTAGTGATTGAGAAACCGAAGCCCAAACCTAAGCCGAAGCCAAAACCGGTGAAAAAGGTGGAAGAGCAGCCGAAGCGTGATGTGAAACCAGCAGAGCCGCGTCCGACGTCCCCGTTTGAAAATACGGCGCCTGTTCGTCCAACAACCAGTACCGCTCCGGCAACCACTAAACCGGCGGTGAGCGCTCCATCGGGTCCGCGAGCCTTAAGTCGTAATCAGCCTCAATATCCGGCACGTGCACAGGCGTTGCGCATTGAAGGCCGTGTGAAGGTCAAATTTAACGTGACCTCGGATGGCCGGGTTGAAAATGTGGAAGTTCTGTCCGCACAGCCTGCGAATATGTTTGAGCGTGAAGTGAAAAATGCGATGCGCAGATGGCGTTATGAAGCCGGTAAGCCAGGCTCCGGGCTGGTGGTGAATATTGTTTTCCGCCTGAACGGCACAACACAGATCGAGTAAGCATCAGGCCGGATTTGGCGTTACGCCGCCAAATCCGGCAGAATGATTGCCGGATGGCGATGCTTGCGCGTGCTATCAGGCCAGGGAGGGAATCGGCCGCGGTTTACCGTCTTTATCAACGGCAACGTAGATAAACAGGGCTTCGGTAGCTTTATAGCGCTGGCCGATAGGTTCTGAAGCGACTTTCTTCACCCAGACTTCAATATTAATGCTGATCGAGGTCGTCCCGCGTTTCACGCAGCGTGCATAGCAACAAACCACATCGCCCACGGCAACCGGGCGCAAAAAGCTCATTCCTTCAACCCGCACCGTGACCACGCGACCATGTGCGATCTCTTTGGCCTGAATAGCGCCACCTATATCCATTTGTGACATCAGCCAGCCGCCAAAAATATCACCGTTTGCGTTGGTATCGGCAGGCATAGCCAGAGTGCGTAAAACCAGTTCGCCCTGGGGAGTGTTATTCGTTGTTGTCATTGTAGAACCGACTATAGAGAAAGATTACAGGCGCGATGCTACTAGAATTTACGCGCTGAGAACAGAGGGGATGCGGCCTGCGGGGCGGAAGTAAGCCAGGTTTGATGGCAACAAGGAACGCGAAGGGATAAAAATTCGCCAGATCCGGAGATCTGGCGAGCATTTATTACGATTTATCTTCCTGCGGAAGGTGGCGGTAAATATAGACTCCGCTCAGTAACGTAAATAGTAAAGTCAGGGCGGTCAGGCCGAATACTTTAAAGTTGACCCAAATATTCTGCGGTAGCCAAAACGCGATATAGATATTCGCCAGACCGCACAGGATAAAGAAGACGGCCCAGGCGAAGTTAAGTTTTATCCAAACCGGCTGTGGCAAGCTCAGCTCTTTACCTAACATGCGCTGAATCAGCGGCTTTTTCATTACCCATTGGCTAACCAGCAGCGCACCGGCAAACAGCCCGTAAATCACCGTTACTTTCCACTTAATGAATTCATCATTGTGGAAGAAGATGGTCAGGCCACCGAACACGGCTACCAGAACAAAAGTGATCAATGCCATCTTCTCGACCTTGCGATAGCGGACCCAGCTGTAAATCAAAACCACAGCCGTGGCAACAATCAGCGCCGAGGTCGCCGCATAGATGTCATAGAGCTTATAAAAAGCAAAAAAGACAACCAGCGGTAAAAAATCAAGAAACTGCTTCATTCTTCGATTCCGTCATCAAAAGCACCGGGTACAAGCCCGGAATGCGTTCAGGGTTTATTGGCGAATTAGCATGTACAGGCGGAACAAATAGATCAGCAACACGGCGGAGATCATATTGCTCAGCGTATTCGCCAATACCGCGCCTACATTTGGCGTAAGTACCGCAAAACTTGGCGCAAAAAGCAACAACAACGTTTTTGCCAGCAGCCAACCGATCACTGCTGGTGCAACCAAGCGCATATTCGACCACGCCAGACGCATACTGTTGCGCATCGCGGCAAAGACACCCATTTTGTCCTGTACTAACATCACCGGTGCAAGTGCCAGCAGGATAGCCAGCAGAATACCGGGTACCACCACCAGCATAATACCGATTTGCACCAGCAGAGTAGTCAGAAAAATCAGAATAAACAGCTTCGGCAAAACCGGCGCGCTGGCACCGATGGCGCGTAATGCGCTGACCCGATGACCGGCTGAAATCAGTTGAATCATCAGGATAATACCCCCGGCGAGGATGGCATTACCAATCAGACCGGAAAACGTCGACGCCGCGGAAGCGCGTAGCAAAATTTGCTGTTGCTCCGGGGTCATGTTTTGCACCAGATCGAACAATCCCACGCTGCTGGTTAACTGATCGCCTTCACTGAGTTGCGCAATTTGTGCGTCGGTGGGAGAAAAGGCATGCCCTAACACCACTGTGATAAACGCGCACAACAACGATACCAGCAAGATGGTAATGAATTGATTACGGAAAAAGTTTCCCGTGTCACGGTAAACGGATTTCGCCGTGATAGACATGCACTCTCCTTGAGTTTTGCAGGTGTTCATTTGTGGGCAATTGTACCCTGGATAACTCTACAGTGGCAGCATCGCGCGGTGTATGGAAAAGCATATCTTTGTAAAGCCCCGGTAATTTTTGACTATGACTTCAGCGTCATGCAAGAACGTTGGTTGTTCTCTGCGCATCACGAACAAATAACCATCGCTATTCTGCAACGGAGGTCAGGTACTTGCGTGGCGAAAATATATCAAAATTGATCTGAATTAGGTTAACCAGGATTTTGAATGCAAGTTCTAACTTAATCTGGATCAATAAATGTTAAATTATCAAAGTCAATGTGATCCAGGTTAGATCACTTATTACTCCAATGTGGGTATATTCGTTCCGCTTTTATAACCATAACGATGGAGCGGACATGAAAAAATTAACAGTTGCAGCAGTGGCTTTAACAACTCTTCTCTCTGGTAACGTATTTGCGCATGAAGCCGGAGAATTCTTTATTCGTGCAGGTTCTGCCACCGTCAGACCGACGGAAGGCGCGGGTGGTACGCTGGGGAGCCTGGGTGGCTTTGATGTCAGCAATAACACGCAGTTGGGTCTGACATTTACCTACATGGCAACCGACAATATCGGTGTTGAATTACTGGCAGCCACGCCGTTCCGCCATAAAATTGGCACTGCCACAACAGGTGATATTGCGACCGTTCACCATTTACCACCAACCTTAATGGCACAGTGGTATTTCGGCGATTCCAGCAGCAAATTGCGTCCGTACGTTGGTGTCGGTGTGAACTACACCACATTCTTTGACGAAGGCTTTAACAATAACGGCAAAGAAACCGGTTTATCTGACCTGAGCCTGAAAGACTCCTGGGGCGCAGCAGGGCAAGTGGGTATGGACTATCTGATTAACCGCGACTGGCTGATTAACATGTCGGTCTGGTACATGGATATCGACACCACCGCGAGCTATAAACTGGCTGGCGCGCAGCAGCATGACAGCGTCCGCCTCGATCCGTGGGTGTTTATGTTCTCCGCGGGTTATCGCTTCTAAGTCCTTGATTAAAATACTGAAAAGCTGATCGTTCCACGGTCAGCTTTTTTATTACCAGTTTATTTCTTCCTGCCTTTCTCCCCGTCGATGTAATGCTACTCTTTAAGCAAACTGGCTTTGAGGGCATTGACGATGATGTTGACTCGACTCCTGCTACAACAAAAAATCACACTTTTGGAACCATTCACCGGAGATGAAACGGCAGAGTTCGCCGTGAGTGCTGCGCGTGACTTATTGAATTTTATGGATAAAATTGAAGTGCTGGAGAAACGCATTGCGACTCCGGTTAAACTACCTTATTGCAGCGCCAGTCCTGTTTGTGAGATTGAAGCGGGCTATGCCGCAGGCGTGAGCGATTGTCGTGAGGCCATTCGTCGGGCAGGGTATCCGATTGAGGGTGATGATTAGTTTGCATTTATGTTAACAAAAATGTGCTTTTATTGTATAAGTCTGTAACTTTAGCGCACACAATGGCGGGATTCTAAGGCATCAGCTTAGGGACGGTTAACATTCTCAATCAACATACAGCGCAGTTATGCAACGACAGAAACGGGTAACCGGTTTGGCAATATGTTAACTATCAGGGTGAACTCGTGAAGATTGTGCAGGACAAGCTCAGAAACAGGCAGGCACTGCTGGTATCAGGGCTCATTACGTTGATATTTACGTCGTTGTTTCTGTTTATAATTTATGAGCAGCGGATGGCTGCAGTCAGTGACGGTGTTAACCGCATGCAAGCGCGCATGATGGACATTTTTAACGATAATGAGCTGATCGCCGATGCGATTGGTGAGCGCTATCACCATATTAAATCGGGTGAGCAATGTGGCGATATTTCACAATTTGTTCCCCGCAATGAGAATGAATGGGGAATTAACGCCGACCCAAAGCGTCTGCATTCGGTAACAGGGACAATTATTGCCCAGCAAGCCAGCCACAACGCGCTGTGTATGTATACGGCGGCGGAATTTATTCGTGGTATGGTTAATGAGCTAAATCCGGGCAGCTTCGATGCACATCGTTATATTATCGCCAAAAATTCAGATTATTTTTACTGGTTTATGGCTTCCGATTCGCGCAACTTCAGTTTCTCAAATTCTGAAATGGCGCGGGATCTCACCAACTTTTTCTATCCGCCGGTCGATTTCTATACCCGACTGTTGCAAAAAAACGTCAAAAACAAAGCCCTTAGTTCAACGAACTTCTATACCGATAAAATTACCGGTGAAAAAGCTTACAGCGTGGTGAGCTATATCTACGATCTGTCTGGCAAAGAGATATCAGACCAAATCGTGGCCTATCTGGTTTATGACCATTCAAAGCCCGAATTGCAGGAAGCGTTGGCTCAAGCATTTGACTACCAGCTCCCACCAGAGTTGAATGTGGAATTGGTAAATTTGACCAACAATGAAAGTCTTTGTTTATCCGGTAAATGTACAGGTCAATCCCGTTTTTTAGTGCGCAATTTTTCGGAGAAATATGCGCTGCACTATTCGCTTTCATTAGGCCGTTTTATGACGCGCGATACCCATGCAGGGATCGTGATCCTGCTGGCGCCGTTCTTTTTCATCATGATTAGTTTCTCGCTAAAATCATGGCTAAACGAAAGCGACCTGAAGGTTTATATAGACACCCTGACCGGTTGCTTTAATCGCCGAATACTCGACATCATCAAGCGCCGTGATTTATCCCACTGTTCGGTGGTGCTACTGGACTGCAATAAGTTCAAGGCCGTCAATGATACCTGGGGTCACGCGGCAGGCGATCGTGCGCTGCAAATTATCGCCAACAGGATGTTATCAAACACCCGCACCAGCCACGATATTGTGATTCGT
The DNA here is from genome assembly GCF_013797615.1 of Citrobacter sp. RHBSTW-00017. Taxonomy (NCBI): domain Bacteria; kingdom Pseudomonadati; phylum Pseudomonadota; class Gammaproteobacteria; order Enterobacterales; family Enterobacteriaceae; genus Citrobacter; species Citrobacter sp. RHBSTW-00017. The sequence continues at coordinate 2,351,928 of NZ_CP056899.1, forward strand.
ACCGGCGGGGATGAATTTATGATCCTGCTGTTTCGCTCGCAGGCAACTGATGCCATCGCAATCGCTCAACGTATCAGCGGGCAGGTGACCAGCCATGTGTTTGTAGTGGACGGTCATACCGTTCCATTGTCAGTATCGTGGGGGATTGCAGAGGTGAACGGCGAACTGGATGTGGCTATTCAGAATGCAGATAGCGCCATGTATAAAATGAAGCACACGAAAGAAGCGTAAAACCGCCAGAAGTCTCTGGCGGTTGATTTAGCTTACTGCCGGGTGGCGGCTTTCATCGCGCTGACAAAAGCTTTCAGCTCAGTCAGCATCTGTTCCGGTGCCGCAACATTTTTCTCAATGATTTTCACTATTGCCGAGCCGGAAATAGCGCCGGCAGCGCCAGCGTCAATAGCGCCGGTTACCTGCTCAGGCGCAGAGATACCAAACCCCTGTAAAGAAGGCGGAGCATCATATGCTTTCAACTTTTCGACCAGGTGATGCAGCGGTAACGCCGCTCGATTTTCTGCACCGGTCACGCCCGCACGCGAAAGCAAATAGGTATAGCCGCGGCCATGAGAGGCTATCTGGCGCAGCAGTTCTTCATCAGCGTTCGGTGGGCAGATAAAAATTGGCGCAATGTTGTGGCGGAGCGCCGCAGCTCTGAATGGCGCGGACTCTTCAACGGGAACATCGGCTACTAACACGGAATCCACGCCCACTTTTTCACACTGGGCGTAAAACTCGTCAATGCCCTTGCTAAACACCAGGTTGGCATACATCAGCAAGCCAATGGGAATCGTAGGGTGCTTCTGGCGAATCAGCGCCAGCATTTCAAAGCATTGCGACGGCGTGACGCCGGCGGCAAACGCACGCAAGGTGGCTTCCTGAATGGTTGGACCGTCAGCCAGCGGATCGGAGAACGGAATACCGAGCTCAAGGGCATCGGCACCGGCTTCAATCAGCGTATCAATGATTTTCAGTGACTGCTCAACAGACGGATCGCCCAGGGTTACGAAGGGGACAAAAGCACCTTCTTTGCGGTCCTTCAGCTGTGCAAACAGGTTTTCGTAACGTTCCATCAGATTTCCCCTCGCGCTTTCAGAATATCGTGTACGGTGAAAATGTCTTTGTCGCCGCGACCGGAGAGATTAACCACCAGTAACTGCTCTTTTTCCGGGTTTTCACGCATCATTTTCAATGCGTGTGCCAGGGCATGGGAGGACTCCAGCGCCGGAATAATCCCCTCGTGCAGACACAGCGTTTTGAAGGCCTCGAGCGCTTCGTCGTCGGTGATCGAAACATAATCGGCGCGACCAATGCTGTTCAGATACGCATGCTGCGGCCCGACAGACGGGAAATCCAGCCCCGCGGAAATAGAGTAAGACTCTTCAATCTGTCCTTCTTCGGTCTGCATCATCGGGGACTTCATGCCGAAGTAAATCCCGATACGACCATGCTTCAACGGTGCGCCATGTTCCCCTGATTCAATCCCATGGCCGCCAGGCTCGACGCCAATCAGACCGACGCTGGTTTCATTAATAAAGTCCGCGAACATACCGATGGCGTTAGAACCGCCGCCCACGCAGGCGATAACCGCGTCCGGCAGGCGACCTTCTTTTTCAAGGATCTGCGCTTTAGTTTCCTCGCCGATCATGCGCTGAAATTCACGAACAATGGTCGGGAAAGGATGTGGACCCGCCGCCGTACCAAGCATATAGTGCGCTGTATCGTAGCTGCCAGACCAGTCGCGCAGCGCTTCGTTACAGGCATCTTTCAGCGTTGCAGAACCGCTGTGAACCGGGATAACTTCAGCCCCCATCAGACGCATACGGAAAACGTTTGGCGACTGGCGTTCAACGTCTTTTGCACCCATATAAATACGGCATTTCAGCCCCAGCAGTGCGCTGGCGAGAGCTGATGCAACACCGTGCTGGCCCGCGCCGGTTTCGGCGATGATCTCCGTTTTCCCCATACGTTTCGCCAGCAATGCCTGGCCCAGCACCTGGTTGGTTTTGTGCGCGCCGCCGTGCAGCAAATCTTCACGTTTGAGATACAGCGTAGTGTTGGTGCCTTGAGTAATATTCTGGCATTTGGTCAGTGCAGTTGGACGACCAGCATAGTTTTTCAGCAGGTCTGTAAACTGCGCCTGAAATTCAGGATCCTTTTGCGCGCTGACAAAAGCTTCTTCCAGCTGACGCAGGGCAGGCATCAGAATCTGTGGCACATACATACCGCCAAATTCACCAAAATACGGATTGAGTAATGTTGTCATGTCCTTTTCCTTAATATGCGCGCAGCGTCTGAAAGACCGAAGCCAAAAGACGTGCATCCTTGATGCCCGGCTGTGACTCTACGCCAGAATTGAAATCGAGACCGGCACAGCCGGTTTTTGCCGCGTCAACGCAGTTATCAGCGCCGAGTCCGCCAGCCAGTAAAACGTTATCCAGCGATTGTCCGCCTAAAAGTGACCAGTCGAAGCGTTGACCGCTGCCGCCCTGACCATTGTCGAATACGTATTTATCGACGTGCTGATAATCACGAGCTGGCAACGTTTCGCTGACGCTTAACGCCTTCCAGATTTGCACCTGTTCGGGGAGCGCGTCGCGCAGGGCGTCAACATAGGCCTGGTCTTCGCTACCATGCAATTGCACGGCTGTTAGCCCCAGAGCCGCCGCTGTTTCGCGCACGTCGGTGATCTCTGCGTTGCGAAACACCCCGACATATTGCAGCGGTGCGCCGGTCATGACCTCGCGCGCGTGTTCAACGCTGACCGCGCGTGGCGATGTGGACACAAAAATCAACCCGCCGTATATGGCACCCGCTTCGTATGCCGCGTTTGCATCCTGAGGCCGGGTTAAACCGCAGACTTTATTTTCGCCGAGCAGAACGCGACGCACGGCAGCATGCAGATCATCATGCGACATCAACGCAGAGCCAATCAGAAAACCGTTGGCGAAGTGGCTGAGTTCTCGCACTTGACCATAGGTATTGATACCGGACTCGCTGATGACGGTTACGCCATGACCCAGTCGCGGCGCAAGTTGGCGGGTGCGATTCAGATCGATCGACAGGTCGCGTAAATCACGGTTGTTGATACCGACGACTTTGGCGCCCAGTGCGATAGCTCGCTCCAGCTCTTCATCGTTACTGACTTCGGTCAGTACGCCCATTTTCAAACTGTGGGCGACGGCGGCGAGTTGACGATATTGCTCATCATCAAGCACCGACAGCATCAGCAGACAGGCGTCCGCCTGATAGAAGCGCGCCAGGTAAATCTGGTAAGGATCGATAATAAAGTCCTTACACAGAATCGGTTGCGGTGCGATGCGGCTGACGATGGGCAGGAAATCAAAGCTCCCCTGGAAATATTTCTCATCGGTCAGTACGGAAATCGCGGAAGCATATTGTTTATATACGCCCGCAATCTGTGCCGGGTCGAAGTCATCACGGATCACGCCTTTTGACGGAGACGCTTTTTTGCACTCCAGAATAAAGGTGGTGCGTGCACCTTGCAGCGCATCGTAGAAATCACGAGAGCTGGGTTGAACATCATTCTGAAAGCTGGCCAGCGGTTGTTGCTGTTTGCGGGCTTCTACCCAAATCGCCTTGTCTGCGACAATTTTCGCTAAAACGGTTTGCATCATTTACCCTCTTGCTGCCAGTGCAGTGACACGGTCATAGGCCGTACCGCTGCGCAGTACATTAATCACGGTTTGCGCATTGGCTTTTAAATCTTCTTCACCGTGCAGGCGCATTAACATGGCGACATTCGCGGCAACAGCAGCTTCATGAGCGGCTTCACCTTTACCTTGTAACAAGCGACTAAGAATGTCACGGTTTTCTTCCGGCGTGCCGCCAGCCAGCTGTTCCTGGTGGTAAGGTGTCAGGCCAAAGTCTTCCGCCGTCAGTTGATAGCTCTTGATTTCGCCATCATGCAACTCTGCCACAATGGTCGGTGCATGCAGGGAAACTTCATCCATGCCTCCGCTGTGCACCACGGCTGCCCGCTGATACCCCAACACGCGCAGCGTTTCGGCAATCGGCAGCACCAGTTCCGGACTGTAAACGCCGATCAGCGCCAGCGGCGGATGTGCCGGGTTAATCAACGGGCCGAGGACGTTAAACAGCGTACGGGTTTTCAACTGTTGGCGTACCGGCATAGCATGGCGAAAACCGGTGTGGTATTTCGGCGCAAACAAGAAACACACACCGAGGTCGTCAAGTGCCTGACGGGATTTATCGGCGTTCATATCCAGATTGATGCCAAAAGCCGCTAACAGATCCGAAGAGCCCGACTTGCTGGAGACGCTGCGGTTGCCGTGTTTGGCGACTTTCAGTCCGCAAGCGGCCGCCACAAAGGCGCTGGCGGTGGAAATATTGATACTGTTGCTGCCATCACCGCCGGTACCGACAATATCGGCAAACAGATAATCAGGTCGCGGGAACGGGGCGGCGTTTTCCAGCAGCGCGGTTGCCGCACCGGCAATTTCATTCGGGTGCTCGCCACGAATTTTCATGCTCACCAGCGCCGCAGCCAGTTGTTCCGGCTTCAGTTCACCGCGTACCACGGCGGAGAACAGCTGGTGGCTTTCCTGCTGAGACAGCGTCTGGGCCTGATACAGTTTCTCCAGAATAGGTTGCAGGGTATTGGTCTGTTCGAGTTTCTGTTGCGCCCAGGCCAGCGTTTGCTCCAGCAGACGTGCGCCTTGGGTGGTCAGAATGGATTCTGGATGGAACTGGAAGCCACATACGCGATCGGTATCGTGACGTACCGCCATCACCATGCCGTTAAAGTGGGCGTTGATGGTCAATCCGGCCGGAACGTTGCTGCCAACCAGCGAGTGATAGCGCGCCACTGGCAGCGGATTTGCCAGACCGGCGAACATTGCCTGACCATCGTGTTCAATGCTGGACGCTTTGCCGTGCAGGATTTCCCCAGCCTGTCCCACGTATCCACCATAGGCCTCGACAATGGCCTGATGCCCCAGACAAATGCCGATGATCGGCAGCTTGCCGCGCAGGCGGGTTAACAGCTCCGGCATGCAGCCCGCTTCGCTTGGCGCACCTGGACCTGGGGAGAGCATCAGCACCGGATTTTTCATGGTCGCTAAGCGGTCTATTAATGTCTGGGCCGGAATATGGTTGCGGTAAATCACCACGTTATGACCGTTAGTACGCAGCTGATCTGCCAGGTTATAGGTAAAAGAGTCGATATTATCGAGCAGCAGAATGTCAGCCATTAGAAGGTCTCCTGTGCGTGGTGTGCGGTGGCGATAGAACGCAGAACCGCACGCGCTTTATTACGGGTTTCATCGGCTTCTGACTGCCCAACGGAATCCAGAACAATTCCGGCGCCAGCCTGTACGGTGGCAATACCGTCTTCCACGAGGGCGGAACGAATCACAATACAGGTATCCAGATCGCCATGGGCCGTGAAGTAACCTACTGCACCGCCATAGCTGCCGCGACGACGGCCTTCGGCCTCGGCGATAAGCTGCATGGCGCGAACTTTCGGCGCTCCGCTTAGCGTACCCATGTTCATACAGGCGCGGTAAGCATGCAGCACATCCAGATCGCTACGCAGCTCGCCGACTACGCGGGAAACCAGGTGCATAACGAAGGAATAACGATCCACTTTAGTGAGGTCAGCAACGTAGCGGCTGCCGGGCGTGCAGATGCGCGCCAGGTCGTTACGCGCCAGGTCTACCAGCATCAGGTGCTCGGAAAGCTCTTTATGATCGGTACGCATCTCCAGCTCAATACGGCTGTCGAGATCGCGGTCCAGCGAACCGTCCGCACGACGACCGCGTGGGCGGGTCCCGGCAATCGGATAGATTTCAATCTGCCGGCTGGTGGCATCGTATTTCAGCGAGCTTTCCGGAGAGGCGCCGAACAGTGTGAAATCGTTGTCCTGCATAAAAAACATGTACGGGCTGGGGTTACTTTTCTTCAGCACATAGTAGGCCGCCAGCGGTGACGGGCAGGGCAGCGAGAAACGACGGGATGGAACCACCTGGAAAATTTCGCCAGCGCGAATGGCTTTTTGCATACCACGAACCACGGCGGCAAACTCTTCATCGCTCTGATTGCATTCGCAGCGCATGTGCGGAACTTCAGTGACGGGCAGCGGCGGCGCAGGTTCGGTAAGCTGCTGGCTCAGTTGCGCCAGACGGGCATTAAGACGCTGTTTTTCTGCATCGCTGGGGGTAAATATGCTGGCCTGAATGCGGGTGCTTTTCTTCTGATGGTCGATGACCATGAGCGTTTCTGCCAGATAGAAGCAGTAGTCAGGGCAACGGTTGCCCGCTTCAAGCTGAGGTAAATCTTCAAAACCGGCAACCAGGTCGTAGGAAAACAGACCGCCGAAGAACATCGCTTCACGTTCTTGCGCAGGAACATTCACCAGCTCCTGCAATAAACGGAAGGCATCAAATACGGACAGGGAACATAAGCGGGCGTCTTCATCCAGCAGCGGGCTAACAGCAGGGAATCGCAGATGGCGACCATTCGGCTGTTGTTTGTTCTCAACACCCGCGGGCAGGGCAGCATCCAGCAGCGGCAGCAGCGATGCGCCGTTAGCGGATAATGCCTGAATGGTGACAGTGTCACCGATGGCGGTAATGCGTAATGCGCTGTCGACCAGCAGCAGGCTCTTCAGATCGTCTTTGCTGTCGATATCGGCAGATTCCAGCAGCAGCGTTGCCGGACGTGCGCCACACACCTGATGAAACAGCGCCGTCGGATTTTCACGGTAGGCGGCATCGCAGGCAAGCAGCTCGAGTGTCGGTTTTTGTGTTTGCATCGTTATTCTCATTAATTTTGTTCAAAAAAAAGCCCGCTCATTTGGCGGGCCGGGTATCTGGTTGCATATTGCAGACGTAAGACACTGCCCGAAATCAGGAAGTGCGCCACCAACCGTGCAGAACCAATGTTGCTTTCATCTCAGATACCTTCTTCATGTGAACTTGCGTACTAGTTAACTAGTTCAATGGAATAAAGTCAACACCTGATTTCAGTATATTTGTCTAAACCGCTATGATGGGCGGGTTAAGACATTTAGTGAAACGGGAGCCGCATTGAGCGACACGAATTACGCAGTGATTTATGACCTGCACAGTCATACTACAGCTTCCGATGGGCGATTAACGCCAGAAGCCTTAGTACACCGTGCGGTAGAGATGCGAGTCGGTACACTGGCGATCACCGATCATGACACCACGGCGGGTATTGCGGCGGCAAGAGAAGAAATTTCACGTGCGGGTTTAGCGTTAAATTTGATCCCTGGCGTCGAGATATCAACAGTCTGGGAAAACCATGAGATCCATATCGTGGGTCTGAACATTGATATCGCCCATCCAATGATGTGCGAATTTCTGGCGCAGCAAACGGAACGTCGTCAGCAGCGCGCGCGCCTGATTGCTGAACGACTCGACAAAGCGCATATTCCCGGCGCGTGGGAAGGGGCATTACGCCTGGCTGATGGCGGGGCGATCACTCGGGGGCATTTCGCGCGTTTCCTGGTGGAGTGCGGAAAAGCCACAACCATGGCGGATGTCTTTAAAAAATATCTTGCTCGTGGGAAAACCGGTTACGTTCCGCCACAGTGGTGTACAATAGAACAAGCTATTGATGTCATTCATCATTCTGGCGGTAAGGCAGTTCTGGCTCATCCTGGGCGGTACGATCTTAGCGCTAAGTGGCTGAAAAGACTGGTTGCGCATTTTGCTGAACATCACGGCGACGCGATGGAAGTGGCACAGTGCCAGCAGTCTCCCAATGAACGCACCCATCTGGCGACGCTTGCGCGTCAGCATCAACTGTGGGCATCGCAAGGGTCTGATTTTCATCTACCCTGCCCATGGATTGAGCTGGGTCGTAAACTCTGGTTGCCCGCAGGCGTAGAAGGCGTCTGGCAACTTTGGGAACAGCCCGAGACCACAGAGAGGAAAGTATGAGCCAGTTTTTTTATATTCATCCCGAAAACCCACAGCAGCGCCTGATCAATCAGGCCGTTGAAATCGTGCGTAAAGGAGGGGTGATCGTCTATCCAACTGATTCCGGCTATGCGTTGGGTTGCAAAATTGAAGATAAAGGCGCAATGGAGCGCATTTGTCGCATCCGTCACCTGCCGGACGGGCACAACTTTACGCTGATGTGTCGTGACCTGTCCGAACTGTCGACCTATTCGTTTGTCGACAACGTGGCCTTCCGTTTAATTAAAAACAACACGCCGGGTAACTACACGTTCATCCTGAAGGGGACGAAAGAAGTACCACGCCGACTGTTGCAGGAAAAACGTAAGACCATCGGCTTGCGTGTACCCTCGAATCCGATTGCGCTGGCGCTGCTGGAAGCGCTGGGCGAGCCTATGCTCTCTACATCACTGATGCTGCCGGGCAGCGAATTTACCGAGTCAGATCCGGAAGAAATCAAAGATCGTCTGGAGAAAGTGGTGGATTTGATTATCCACGGTGGATATCTCGGTCAGCAGCCAACCACGGTCATTGATTTAACCGATGATTCCCCGGTGGTATTGCGCGAAGGCGTCGGCGACGTTAAACCTTTCTTATAAGGGCGCGAACCGCTATACTACGCGGCCTTAAAATGGCGCTGACTGGCGCCGTTGATTCTCCTGTTCGACGCCTGTGAAGGTAAAAAATCACCAAATCCAATCAAGACGTTAGCGTTAACTCCATGAAATACATAACAAAATGGGTGGCGCAATGAGGAACAGAGTGTACAACAAGACTCCGCGATTCACGACGAAACGCGGTAACATCTACTACATCAACTTTCGACTTACAGATGGAACATTTTTTCGTCGAAGCCTCGGCACAGATTCCTTGCAAGCTGTCGAGGTTACAATGTCACGTCTTAGCGCTTACATCCCCCTTGTTCAAAGTGGTTCATTATCTGTTGAACAGTTCAAAATGCACATTGACGGCTTCAGAGAAGCGACACAGAGAGACTTTGATACTTATCTGTTGGATTGGCTTAGGATGGGCGTTGAAGAAGCTCAACGGATGCCGGAACTTGGACGGATGCAGCGAAAGATCGATCCTGAAAGTGCAATCTCTCCGATTGACAGTGTAACTGAGGCGAAAGGTCGTACGGAAGTTCATCTGAATCGTATATATAGCGGCGATGATTCAACGGCGCGGATGTTGCTTGCCACTTTGTTTAAGAAGAAAGTTTCTTTTGACCAAAGTGATGTAGAACAGGCTTACTACGTGGCGGGGCAGATTGATTTACATCAGGCCATGCTCCAACAAGCCTATGATGCTTTCTATTCTGGTGATCTTGTTCGATATCGCTCTTTGGTTGAGGAGATGCAATTCAAGCTAACAGAAGCAGAACGGCAGAAAAAGCCAGTAGCTAAAAAGGCTGTATCCCCTACGGTTGAACCTGAAAGCCACAATACACCTCTGCTCTCTGTCGCCTGGAAGATGTTTACCAGTGAGAAAGGAAAGGGCTGGGCGGTGGCTGTCGCCAACGAAAACCAGCGTTTCTATGACGTTTTGCTATGTGTTATCGGTGATCTTCCTGTTGGAGTGATCACGAAGCAGCAAATACGGCAGACGCTGGAAGTGATTAAAAACCTCCCGCGTAGAACTAAACTTCCATACTCTCGTTTGAGTCTTGAGGAATGTATTGAGCTCGATGTACCAGAAGATGATCTGATCAGTAGTGCCAACGTTAAAAAGCATCTCAAGATCTATTCTTCTTTTTTCAAAGTGTTCCTGAAAGATGAAAAAGACATTTTAGAAAAAGCGCCAACGGAAGGGATCAAATACGAAGTAATGGAGAATAAGGGTAATCCCCCCATTTTTAACCGGGCAGATAAGTAGAATCAGATAAGCGCTGAATATGCTGCATTGGTGTGAAGCCATTCAGTGCCATATTCGGTCGTTCGTGATTATAGAACCATTGCCATTGTGTGGCGTATTCCTGTAACTCACTCAGCGAATAAAACAGATAGTGCCCCAGCCAGTCATAACGCACTGTCCGGTTATAACGCTCAATATACGCATTCTGTTGTGGCTTCCCCGGCTGAATAAAATTGAGGATGATATTTTGTCGTTCAGCCCATACTATCAGAGTGTTACCTGCATATTCTGGTCCGTTGTCACATCGAATCGATGCCGGTTTCCCTTTCCATTCAATCAGTTGTTCGAGAGTTCTGACTACCCGACTGGCCGGAAGGGAAAAATCGACTTCTATTGCCAGGGCCTCGCGATTGAAATCATCAATAATATTCAGCAGACGAACGGAGCGACCATCTGACAACTGATCATGCATAAAATCCATTGACCAACTCTCGTTACTGCCAGTGGGGACCCTCAGTGGTTCCGGCTTTTCACGTTTCAACCGTTTTTTAGGTTTTATCCGCATATTCAGCGACAGTTCGCAGTAAATCCGGTAAATTCTCTTGTGGTTCCAGGCAAAGCCTTTCACGTTACGCAGATACAGGTAACACAGGCCGAAGCCCCAGTTTCGCTGGCTGTCCGTGATGCGCACCAGCCAGTCAGCAATCCGTTGATTTTCCTGACTCAGTAAGCGCCTGTATCGGTAGCAACATTCGCTGACGACAAAGAGCTGACAGGCCAGACGGATACTGATCCCCCGGTGTTCAACTGCATGCAGAGCCATCTGCTTCCGGTCTGATGGCTTCACCACTTTTTTGCCATCGCCTCCTGAATAATTTCGGCCTTCAGACGCTCTTCAGCATACATTTTTTTTAGTCGGCGATTTTCTTCTTCAAGCTCTTTCAGTCGGCTCATCAGTGCAGCATCCATCCCGCCAAACTTTGAGCGCCATTTATAAAAACTGGCACTGCTGATGCCATGCTCCCGGCACAGTTCAGGAACCGGCGTACCCGCCTCAGCCTGTTTGAGAATGGTGATGATCTGACTGTCAGTAAAACGTGATCGTTTCATAGAAATCCCCCTGCATTCAGGTTAGGAGAAAATTCTACTTATGCATGCACTGGTTTTTCGGGGGGATTACCTAAGGGCGGCTCTTACTCAAAATCTGAGATGCAGCGCTTTGTAAAATATCTGAATACTTGCACCGATTGGCGGCGTGATTATTTCCTGACTCTGATTTATACCGGGGCACGTCGGGGCGAAATTGCTGCTATCCGTAAAGAGCATATTCGAAAAGATGAAGAAACAGGACGCTGGTACATCTTCATTGACGGCGGGAAAACTGATCAGGCTGTGCGGCAGATACCGTTAAACAAAATTTTAGAAAAGTTACTTTTAGCGCGTATTAAATCGCTCAAATCTACTGAGCCTGTTTTCGGTGAGTTGCCAACGTATGAACAGATCGGGCTTGAGTGGCATAGCATCATGTCTGCTTGTGAAATACAAAAGTTTAATGAATTTGGACAGAAGAGGGTGATCCATGCCCTTCGTCACACTTTCATTTCGGGGGCAATGACAAAAGCTTTGCCCGTAATGGTGCAGTTTGTCGTTGGCCACAGTCGGACACAATCATTAGGTATAACAGCACGTTACACCCATAGACCACTATTGAGAGATTTACTTCCGGTAGTTGATTGCATAAACTGGTAACGTTGTTCCACCAAGGGGTTAAGTATTTTTTCCCTAAATTCAGTTGGTTGCAAAAATTATGCTTGATAGATTTCCTATGATACATCTTAGTTGTTGATGAGGGTTGGGTATGTCAAAAAAATCTAAGCGAACTTACAAGTATGGTGATCAACCAATGAGGGTTATCATTGTTCAGGTGGTGGAACTATTGGGTGGAGCTGCAACTTTGAAAAATGTCGATGCTTATCTGAGGTCAAAATTTCCTCATTATAGGGACAACACTCATTTAAACCTCGCCATTAACACTGTTAACTGTAATAGAAGCCATTGGGATTGTAATAAAGTTGCCAGAAGAACAGATGATGTAACTCATCGTTATCATGAATATGATCGATTATTCAAGCGTGGAAAGATTTTTGAAATCTATCAACCCTCTGTGCATGGCATTTGGGAGTTGTACCAAGATCAACAGGGTAAATGGTGTTACCGTCAAGTGAAGTCGGAGTTTGAAGAAGCAGTAGAGGCTGCTGCTAAATTACCCTCATCTACACGGGAGCGGATTTTAGCAACGGAAAGTAAAACTCCAGAGCTAACCGAAGTCACAACTCGAGTTTATAAGCGAAGCCCGTATGTGGTTGCAGAAGTTCTTTTAAGGGCTAATGGTAAGTGCCAAAACTGTAAGCGTGATGCACCCTTCCTGAAAGAAGATGGCACACCATTTCTTGAGGTTCACCACATTGAGTGGCTTTCTAAAGGTGGAGAAGATTCTGTTGAGAATGCGATTGCGTTATGTCCTAACTGTCATAGACAAGCGCATTATGGCATTCTGGAGTTATTATCAGTTAATAAATAAACCTAAATTTCATGAAGCCGCTACGCTCCGTTTGTCTCCTTACCACTAACGGGGCGTTATGGCTTCTATTGCTAGACACTTAACAAATTGATAAACCGTGTTTGCACGGACACAACTAAAAAAGGTTTTCAAATGGAAATGTTAAAAAGTGCAGTGTTCTCAGATTGCAAACAGTATCGCTATTCAATAACCAGAACCTGGGATGAAACAAAACCCTATGTGGTCTTTATAGGTCTGAATCCTTCTTATGCTGATGCTGAAAAAGATGATCGCACTATGGGCCGTTGTATCTCGTTTGCAAAAAGCTGGGGATGGGGTGGGGTGCGTATTGTCAATCTGTTTGCATACGTCCATACAAATCGCTTCGAAATGATGAGGATGGCTAATCCTGTTGGTTCAGATAATGATCGCTACATAGTTGAAACGGTAGCTAATGCTGGATTGGTAGTTGCTGCATGGGGTGATGACGGACGGCATTTGAATCGCTCTGATGCTGTGCGTGCGCTTCTGCCTTCTGATACGAAATGTTTTAAAATCAATGTAACAGGTGAACCAAAACATCCTCTCCTTGTGCATAGAGATGCGGTGCTGATTCCCTTTATTTAATTGGTAAGGCATTCAGTGAGCATAGTTATTCCGTATTGTGAAAAGGAGCATTGCGCCTCCCTCGTATTATTCCTGTAAAGCCCGTAGCCACATCAAAAGCAAATTAAGCTGACTTTCTGCCACGGCAGGTATTCGGACGGTGACCTGCCCCCACGATTAGATACAACACTCAGTTAGTAACGTCGGAATCTTCATTCTCAGAATGACCCTTTCTCCAGCCCGCTGCAAATTCAGACGGTGTCTGATAATTCAGCGTGGAGGGTAATCCCCCCGAAAAACCAGTGCATGCATAAGTAGAATTTTCTCCTAACCTGAATGCAGGGGGATTTCTATGAAACGATCACGTTTTACTGACAGTCAGATCATCACCATTCTCAAACAGGCTGAGGCGGGTACGCCGGTTCCTGAACTGTGCCGGGAGCATGGCATCAGCAGTGCCAGTTTTTATAAATGGCGCTCAAAGTTTGGCGGGATGGATGCTGCACTGATGAGCCGACTGAAAGAGCTTGAAGAAGAAAATCGCCGACTAAAAAAAATGTATGCTGAAGAGCGTCTGAAGGCCGAAATTATTCAGGAGGCGATGGCAAAAAAGTGGTGAAGCCATCAGACCGGAAGCAGATGGCTCTGCATGCAGTTGAACACCGGGGGATCAGTATCCGTCTGGCCTGTCAGCTCTTTGTCGTCAGCGAATGTTGCTACCGATACAGGCGCTTACTGAGTCAGGAAAATCAACGGATTGCTGACTGGCTGGTGCGCATCACGGACAGCCAGCGAAACTGGGGCTTCGGCCTGTGTTACCTGTATCTGCGTAACGTGAAAGGCTTTGCCTGGAACCACAAGAGAATTTACCGGATTTACTGCGAACTGTCGCTGAATATGCGGATAAAACCTAAAAAACGGTTGAAACGTGAAAAGCCGGAACCACTGAGGGTCCCCACTGGCAGTAACGAGAGTTGGTCAATGGATTTTATGCATGATCAGTTGTCAGATGGTCGCTCCGTTCGTCTGCTGAATATTATTGATGATTTCAATCGCGAGGCCCTGGCAATAGAAGTCGATTTTTCCCTTCCGGCCAGTCGGGTAGTCAGAACTCTCGAACAACTGATTGAATGGAAAGGGAAACCGGCATCGATTCGATGTGACAACGGACCAGAATATGCAGGTAACACTCTGATAGTATGGGCTGAACGACAAAATATCATCCTCAATTTTATTCAGCCGGGGAAGCCACAACAGAATGCGTATATTGAGCGTTATAACCGGACAGTGCGTTATGACTGGCTGGGGCACTATCTGTTTTATTCGCTGAGTGAGTTACAGGAATACGCCACACAATGGCAATGGTTCTATAATCACGAACGACCGAATATGGCACTGAATGGCTTCACACCAATGCAGCATATTCAGCGCTTATCTGATTCTACTTATCTGCCCGGTTAAAAATGGGGGGATTACCGGAGTGCGGGCGGCATTCGTTATAATCCTGCCGCCAGTCATTAATAATTTTCCTGGCATGAACGATATCGCTGAACCAGTGCTCATTCAAACATTCATCGCGAAATCGTCCGTTAAAGCTCTCAATAAATCCGTTCTGCGTTGGCTTGCCCGGCTGGATTAAGCGCAACTCAACACCATGCTCAAAGGCCCATTGATCCAGTGCACGGCAAGTGAACTCCGGCCCCTGGTCAGTTCTTATCGTCGCCGGATAGCCTCGAAACAGTGCAATGCTGTCCAGAATACGCGTGACCTGAACGCCTGAAATCCCAAAGGCAACAGTGACCGTCAGGCATTCCTTTGTGAAATCATCGACGCAGGTAAGACACTTGATCCTGCGACCGGTGGAAAGTGCGTCCATGACGAAATCCATCGACCAGGTCAGATTGGGCGCCGCCGGACGGAGCAGCGGCAGACGTTCTGTTGCCAGCCCTTTACGACGTCTTCTGCGTTTTACGCCCAGGCCACTGAGGTGATAAAGCCGGTACACGCGCTTATGATTAACATGAAGCCCTTCACGGCGCAGCAACTGCCAAATACGACGGTAGCCAAAACGCCTGCGCTCCAGTGCCAGCTCAGTGATGCGCCCTGATAAATGCGCATCAGCAGCCGGACGGTGAGCCTCATAGCGGCAGGTCGACAGGGATAAACCTGTAAGCCTGCAGGCACGACGTTGCGACAGACCGGTCGCATCACACATCAACATCACGGCTTCCCGCTTCTGGTCTGTCGTCAGTACTTTCGCCCAAGAGCCACCTGAAGCGCCTCTTTATCCAGCATGGCTTCGGCAAGCAGCTTCTTGAGTCTGGTGTTCTCTTCCTCAAGCGACTTCAGGCGCTTAACTTCAGGCACCTCCATACCGCCATACTTCTTACGCCAGGTGTAAAACGTGGCATCGGAAATGGCATGCTTGCGGCAGAGTTCACGGGCGGGTACCCCAGCTTCGGCTTCGCGGAGAATACTGATGATCTGTTCGTCGGAAAAACGCTTCTTCATGGGGATGTCCTCATGTGGCTTATGAAGACATTACTAACATCGGGGTGTACTAATCAACGGGGAGCAGGTCAGTTGGGCTTGTTCGGTTTTCCCATCTTCTATAAAAATGTACCAGCGTGAAGTTTCTTCATCTAAACGAATGTCCCGCTTTCTGATAGAGGCAATCTCACCACGTCGAGCACCAGTATAAATGAGGGTAAGGAAGTACCATTTGCGCCAATCGTTATTTTCCAGTGAGAACAGCTTGGTCTTAAGTTTACTCAACTCAGCGTTACTGAAATGGCCTCTACGGTTTGGTAATCCCCCCGAAAAACCAGTGCATGAATAAGTAGAATTTTCTCCTAACCTGAATGCAGGGGGATTTCTATGAAACGATCACGTTTTACTGACAGTCAGATCATCACCATTCTCAAACAGGCTGAGGCGGGTACGCCGGTTCCTGAACTGTGCCGGGAGCATGGCATCAGCAGTGCCAGTTTTTATAAATGGCGCTCAAAGTTTGGCGGGATGGATGCTGCACTGATGAGCCGACTGAAAGAGCTTGAAGAAGAAAATCGCCGACTAAAAAAAATGTATGCTGAAGAGCGTCTGAAGGCCGAAATTATTCAGGAGGCGATGGCAAAAAAGTGGTGAAGCCATCAGACCGGAAGCAGATGGCTCTGCATGCAGTTGAACACCGGGGGATCAGTATCCGTCTGGCCTGTCAGCTCTTTGTCGTCAGCGAATGTTGCTACCGATACAGGCGCTTACTGAGTCAGGAAAATCAACGGATTGCTGACTGGCTGGTGCGCATCACGGACAGCCAGCGAAACTGGGGCTTCGGCCTGTGTTACCTGTATCTGCGTAACGTGAAAGGCTTTGCCTGGAACCACAAGAGAATTTACCGGATTTACTGCGAACTGTCGCTGAATATGCGGATAAAACCTAAAAAACGGTTGAAACGTGAAAAGCCGGAACCACTGAGGGTCCCCACTGGCAGTAACGAGAGTTGGTCAATGGATTTTATGCATGATCAGTTGTCAGATGGTCGCTCCGTTCGTCTGCTGAATATTATTGATGATTTCAATCGCGAGGCCCTGGCAATAGAAGTCGATTTTTCCCTTCCGGCCAGTCGGGTAGTCAGAACTCTCGAACAACTGATTGAATGGAAAGGGAAACCGGCATCGATTCGATGTGACAACGGACCAGAATATGCAGGTAACACTCTGATAGTATGGGCTGAACGACAAAATATCATCCTCAATTTTATTCAGCCGGGGAAGCCACAACAGAATGCGTATATTGAGCGTTATAACCGGACAGTGCGTTATGACTGGCTGGGGCACTATCTGTTTTATTCGCTGAGTGAGTTACAGGAATACGCCACACAATGGCAATGGTTCTATAATCACGAACGACCGAATATGGCACTGAATGGCTTCACACCAATGCAGCATATTCAGCGCTTATCTGATTCTACTTATCTGCCCGGTTAAAAATGGGGGGATTACCGTTTGGCTTCACCTCAAATGAGATTCCGTCGGTAGGGGATTTCTCTAACAGGTCTTTGGTGTCAACGAGGTAAGTTTTAAAAAGCGAGCGCCAGATCTTGAGATGTTTTACAACATGCTGACTACTGATCAGGTCTTCCTCTGGAACGTCATAATCAATGCATTCAGGCAAAGATAGATGCTTGTATGGCAGCTTAATACGAGTAGGTAAGTTTTCGGTCACTTTCAGCGCTTCACGAATATCTTGCTTTGTAACCCGATCAATCAGTTTATCACCAACAACGTAAATCAGTACATCAAAGAAACGCTGGTTCTCGTTAGCAATGTTTGCACGCCATTTTTGACCTTTTTCTTCAACATACCGAGTCCATGCTTCGGATAGTTTGATTTCCTGGCTTGCAGTGTCTTTGAATTCCGTTGATAAAGACTGGTTTGCTTGAACAATACTTTGCGGTGAGGATTTCAGTTTCTGCTCTTCTAACTGAGCTTGCAGTGTGGCAATAAGTTGGCGATATCGCAGCAGATCATTCGAAAAGAATGCTTCATAGGCTTGCGCGACGGTCGCGCGGCTCATATCAAGAGCAGCGCCCACTTGATTAGCAAGGGGCAAATCATCCTTGGAAAGTTCAAGTTTCTCCATGTGAAGACTTGCAAGCACTTCGTTTGCCATTTGATTGCTACCATTCATCATGCGCTGGAAGTGTGCTTCTGAGTAACCTTGAGCTGCCTCAATCGTATCAGAAGCTGTTAAAGGATGGTCAGGATTCATGTTTCTGTGCCATTGTCCTAACTCAGGCAGACGCTTCACTTCGTCAACATCCCTTTCGAGTGCATGAAGAAGATAGTTGTCACAGTCCTGCTTAGTGGCGGCTCGGTAGCCCTGCATTTTGCGTTTGAACTCATCGAGGTTCATCGTTCCATTCTGCACAAGGGGAATGAAAGGGCGGATCTGATTCATGATCACTTCTGCTTGCTTTAGGCTATCAGTACCGAGACTTAAGCGCACAAAAGTTGTTGAATCATTTAGTCTAAAGTTAGTGTAATATGTGCGCCCACGAATCATTGTGTGTGACAGCTTGTGTGACACGTTGTTTGCCATGCTGTGTACCATGAAAGAGTTATAGATCAGTGAGTTAAGTTGAATCTTTTGCTAACTCGTTGTTTTAAAAAGTATATCAGACGCCTGTGAAGGCGACATCTAAAGGAAGCTCTATGAGCGAAAAGTTACAAAAAGTGCTGGCGCGCGCTGGCCACGGTTCTCGCCGTGAAATTGAATCCATAATTGCCGCGGGTCGCGTGAGCGTTGATGGCAAAATTGCCACGCTCGGCGATCGCGTTGAAGTTACGCCGGGTCTGAAAATCCGTATCGACGGTCATCTGATTTCGGTGAAAGAATCTGCGGAGCAAATCTGCCGTGTTCTGGCTTATTACAAGCCAGAAGGTGAACTGTGTACCCGTAACGACCCGGAAGGTCGTCCGACCGTGTTTGATCGTCTGCCAAAACTGCGCGATGCGCGCTGGATTGCCGTGGGACGTCTGGACGTGAATACCTGTGGTTTACTGCTGTTTACCACCGATGGCGAACTGGCGAACCGTCTGATGCACCCAAGCCGCGAAGTTGAACGTGAATATGCGGTGCGTGTGTTTGGTCAGGTTGATGACGCAAAACTGCGCGATCTGAGTCGTGGCGTGCAGCTGGAAGATGGTCCGGCCGCATTTAAAACGATCAAGTTCAGCGGCGGTGAAGGGATCAACCAGTGGTATAACGTCACGTTGACCGAAGGGCGTAACCGTGAAGTCCGTCGCCTGTGGGAAGCCGTGGGTGTGCAGGTAAGTCGTCTTATCCGTGTACGTTACGGTGATATCCCACTGCCGAAAGGCCTGCCGCGTGGCGGCTGGACGGAACTTGACCTCGCGCAGACCAACTATTTGCGTGAACTGGTGGAATTGAAGCCGGAAACCACCTCTAAAGTTGCCGTCGAGAAAGATCGTCGCCGTATGAAGGCAAACCAGATCCGCCGTGCGGTGAAGCGCCACTCTCAGGTTGGCGGCAGCCGTCGTCCGGGCGGTCGCAGCAACAACGGTTAATCATGAGTAGGCCTGATAAGCAACGCGCCATCAGGCGTTAGCGTGGAGCCGGATGCGGCGTAAGCGCCTTATCCGGCCTACTGTCAGTAATCGATCCCCATCTGGGCTTTCACACCCGCTTCAAAGGCGTGCTTAACCGGCCGCAGCTCGCTGACCGTATCCGCTAACTCCAGAATATCGCGATGACATCCACGACCGGTGATAATGACCGTTTGATGGGCAGGGCGCGCGTTTAGGGCATTGATGACCTCGTCGAGCGGCAGATAGTCGTATGCAACCATGTAGGTCAGCTCGTCCAGTATCACCATATCCAGCTCAGCGTCGGCCAGCATCCGCTTGCCGTGTTCCCATACGGCCATGCAGGCTGCGGTGTCCGACTCGCGGTTCTGCGTTTCCCAGGTAAATCCTGTCGCCATGACCTGAAACTCAACGCCGTGGGGTTCGAGTAAGTTTCGTTCACCGTTTGGCCACGTCCCCTTAATAAATTGCACTACGCCGACTTTTTTACCGTGGCCTACTGCGCGCGTGGCGGTACCGAACGCGGCAGTGGTTTTACCCTTACCATTTCCGGTGAACACAATAATAATCCCGCGCTCGTCTATGGCGGCGGCAACACGGGCGTCAACCCGGTCTTTTACGCGCTGCTGGCGCTGCTGATAGCGTTCTTCACTCATTGGGCGATTCCTGGTTTACGGCCCGGCTGGGCATCGAAAGTCATACCGGTTTTACGGCGGCTGTCATCGCCCATCAGCCACAGGTAGAGCGGCATAATATCGGCGGGGGTTTTCAATTTTTGCGGATCTTCCGTCGGGAACGCGCTGGCTCGCATGCCGGTACGCGTTCCACCAGGATTGATACAGTTTACGCGCAGGTGGCGGTTCTGATATTCATCAGCCAGAACCTGCATCATTCCTTCGGTAGCAAATTTGGAGGTGGCGTATGCCCCCCAGTTGGCGCGCCCCTGGCGACCGACGCTGGAGGAGGTAAAGACCAGCGATCCGGCATCGGATTTGAGCAACAACGGTAACAATGCCTGAGTCAGCATAAAGGTGGCGTTTACGTTTACCTGCATCACGTCCTGCCATACCTGCGGGTTTTGCTCGCTCATCGGGCAAATGTCACCGAGCAATCCGGCATTATGCAATACGCCATCCAGACGCGGGAAATGCGCGGCAATGCGCTGTGCGAGCTGGTGGCATTCGTCAGACGTACAGGTGAGCAGATCCAGCGTGAACCAGTGTGGTTGCGTACCTTTTTCTTCGGCGATGGAGCGGGCAACCTGACGCAGTTTTTCTTCGTTACGCCCTAACAGAATCACGGTCGCGCCGTAACGCGCGTAGGTCTGTGCGGCTTCACGCCCGATACCATCGCTGGCACCGGTGACCAGAATAATGCGGTCCTGTAGAAGATCTTGTTTCGGTTGATAATGCACGGCTACTCCTCGGCGACGTCCTGGCCATCTCGTTCGCGATAACTTTTGGGCTTTATGCCTTAAACCCTGTTCTTTTTCAATCAGCCAAAGGCAATAACACCGCAAAATGAACGCGTTGTCATGCTTTTTACTGAATGGATGAAGCAAGACGGGTTAACAAGGCTGTTGTACACTGAGCGAAAGTAGCGTTGTTTAACCAAGGTGGGTCACGTGGAATTGTTGTCTGAATATGGGTTGTTTTTGGCAAAAATTGTCACTGTCGTGGTGGCTATTGCGGTGGTAGTTATGCTGATCGTAAACGCGACACAACGCAAACGTCAGCGTGGGGAATTGCGGGTTATTAATCTCAGCGATCAATATAAAGAGATGAAAGAAGACCTGTCGCTGGCCTTATTGGATGGGCATCAGCAAAAATTCTGGCATAAGGCGCAGAAAAAGAAACACAAGCTTGAGGCGAAGGCCGCTAAGGCAAAAGCGAAACTGGGAGACAGTACGTCATCTGATAAACCACGGGTATGGGTACTTGATTTTAAAGGCAGTATGGATGCCCATGAGGTCAGCGCATTACGCGAAGAGGTGACGGCAGTGCTGGCGGTCGTTAAACCCCAGGATCAGGTCGTGGTTCGTCTGGAAAGTCCGGGCGGCGTAGTACACGGCTATGGACTGGCCGCGTCCCAGTTACAACGTCTGCGCGATAAGCAGATCCCGCTGACCGTTACGGTAGATAAAGTCGCTGCGAGCGGCGGATATATGATGGCCTGCGTGGCGGATAAAATTGTCTCGGCGCCGTTTGCTATTGTCGGCTCTATTGGCGTTGTGGCACAGATCCCGAACTTTCACCGCTTCCTGAAAGGGAAAGATATTGATATCGAACTGCACACCGCCGGACAGTACAAGCGTACGCTGACCTTACTTGGTGAAAACACGGAAGAAGGGCGGCAGAAATTCCGCGAAGACCTGAACGAAACCCATCATCTGTTTAAAGATTTTGTACAGCGCATGCGTCCGGCTCTGGACATTGAGCAGGTTGCCACGGGTGAACACTGGTTTGGTCAACAGGCGCTGGCCAACGGGCTGGTGGATGAGATCAATACCAGCGATGAGGTGATCCTCGGGCTGATGGACGGTCGTGACGTATTGAACGTACGTTATCTGCAGCGTAAAAAACTGATGGACCGTTTTACCGGCAGTGCCGCCGAGAGCGCCGATCGTCTACTGATGCGTTGGTGGCAGCGAGGACAAAAACCGCTGATGTAAAATTGTAATTGCCGGATGAGGCGCAGCCGTCATCCGGCAAATCATTTCTCGTGTTAATCGATCAAGTGATACTTTTCAGAAAGTACGTGCGCCAGATGTTTAAACATATTAAACACCGCCGTACTTTTTGGCGTCGGTAGCCCTTGCTCGTCTAAAAAGTAATCTCCGCTGAAAACCAGCACGCCATTTCGCTGCGTTACGCCGGTGGCGACAATCCCCGCCAGCGTGTCCTCATGCTCACGAATGATTTTGTTGGCTTCAATCAGCAGTGTTTCGCGATCGATGGGTTGAGTGTCTTTATGCATTATTTACTCCTTAAACAAGGACATTAGTCTACGCCGAGCCCGGCTTATGGGCAAATATTCCCTGACTTAAATGAAGGTCTTACGACAGTGTTGCAAGTGGCGAGATTTGTTTTTGCATGCTAATAAAGTTGCGTAACGCATTTTATCAGGTACAGTGTGACGCTTTCGTCAATCTGGCAACAGATTTGCTTGACATTCGACCAATACTCCGTCGTGCTATAGCGTTTGTGAGCGAAAAAGCCTGTTAACTCAGTTACATGAGAGTTACATTACAAGCGCGAATCAGTTTAAGGGTTGATATCCGCCGACGCAGAGACCATATCGATGTCTCGTCGCCAGTGGAAGGTGAATCAACGTGCGACGCATTCTGGAAGAATCAAATTAGGTAAAGGTGAATATGGGTAAAGCTCTTGTCATCGTTGAGTCCCCGGCAAAAGCCAAAACGATCAACAAGTATCTGGGTAATGACTACGTGGTGAAATCCAGCGTCGGTCATATCCGTGATTTGCCGACCAGTGGCTCAGCAACTAAAAAGAGCGCCGACTCAACCTCCACCAAAACGGCTAAAAAGCCCAAAAAGGATGAACGTGGCGCTCTCGTCAATCGTATGGGTGTTGACCCGTGGCACAACTGGGATGCGCGCTATGAAGTGCTGCCCGGTAAAGAAAAAGTTGTTTCTGAACTGAAGCAACTGGCTGAAAAAGCCGACCACATCTATCTCGCAACCGACCTTGACCGCGAAGGGGAAGCCATTGCGTGGCACCTGCGGGAAGTGATCGGCGGCGACGACACCCGCTACAGTCGCGTGGTGTTTAACGAAATTACCAAAAACGCTATTCGTCAGGCGTTTGAAAAGCCGGGCGAGCTGAACATCGACCGCGTCAATGCGCAACAGGCGCGCCGCTTTATGGACCGTGTTGTGGGCTATATGGTGTCGCCGCTGCTGTGGAAAAAAATTGCGCGAGGCCTGTCAGCAGGCCGCGTACAGTCGGTTGCCGTGCGTCTGGTGGTTGAGCGTGAACGCGAAATCAAAGCATTCGTTCCTGAAGAGTTCTGGGAAATTGATGCTAACACGACCACGCCAGGCGGTGACGCGTTACCGCTTGAGGTGACGCATCAGAATGATAAACCGTTCCGTCCGGTCAACCGGGAACAAACACTTGCCGCCGTTAGCCTGTTGGAAAAAGCGCGCTACAGCGTTCTGGAACGCGAAGATAAGCCGACTAGCAGCAAGCCGGGTGCGCCGTTCATCACCTCCACGCTACAGCAGGCCGCCAGCACGCGTCTGGGTTTCGGCGTGAAGAAAACCATGATGATGGCGCAGCGCTTGTATGAAGCGGGCTACATCACTTATATGCGTACTGACTCAACCAACCTGAGCCAGGATGCGGTGAACATGGTTCGCGATTACATCAGCGATAATTTCGGCAAAAAGTATCTGCCGGAGAGCGCGAACCAGTACGCCAGCAAAGAGAACTCGCAGGAAGCGCACGAAGCTATCCGTCCTTCCGATGTCGCCGTTCAGGCGGAATCGCTGAAAGATATGGAAGCCGATGCGCAAAAACTGTATCAGCTGATCTGGCGCCAGTTTGTTGCCTGTCAGATGACACCTGCTAAATATGATTCCACCACGCTGACGGTGGGCGCGGGTGATTTCCGTCTGAAGGCGCGTGGTCGTATTCTGCGCTTCGATGGCTGGACGAAAGTGATGCCTGCGCTGCGTAAGGGCGATGAAGACCGCATTTTACCAGCGGTGGATAAAGGCGATACGTTGACGCTCATCGAACTGACACCTGCGCAACACTTTACCAAACCGCCTGCGCGCTTCAGTGAAGCTTCGCTGGTTAAAGAGCTTGAAAAACGTGGTATTGGTCGCCCATCCACGTATGCGTCGATCATTTCTACGATTCAGGATCGCGGTTATGTTCGCGTTGAGAACCGTCGCTTCTACGCTGAAAAAATGGGTGAAATCGTCACCGATCGTCTGGAAGAAAACTTCCGCGAACTGATGAACTACGACTTTACCGCGCAGATGGAAGACAGCCTCGACCAGGTGGCAAATCACGAAGCCGAATGGAAGGGCGTACTCGACAACTTCTTCACTGATTTTACTCAGCAACTGGATAAAGCCGAGAAAGATCCTGAAGAGGGCGGTATGCGTCCGAACCAGATGGTGCTGACCAGCATTGATTGCCCAACCTGCGGTCGCAAGATGGGTATTCGTACCGCCAGCACCGGCGTTTTCCTGGGTTGTTCTGGCTATGCGCTTTCCCCGAAAGAGCGTTGCAAAACCACCATTAACCTGGTGCCGGAAAACGAAGTGCTGAACGTGCTGGAAGGCGACGATGCGGAAACCAACGCTTTGCGCGCCAAACGTCGCTGCCAGAAGTGCGGCACGGCGATGGACAGCTACCTTATCGATCCTAAGCGCAAGCTGCATGTATGTGGTAATAACCCTACCTGCGACGGCTATGAGATCGAAGAAGGCGAATTCCGCATCAAGGGTTATGACGGTCCTATTGTTGAGTGCGAGAAATGTGGCTCTGAAATGCACCTGAAAATGGGACGTTTCGGCAAGTACATGGCGTGTACCAACGACGAGTGCAAAAATACCCGTAAGATCCTGCGTAACGGTGAAGTTGCTCCACCGAAAGAGGATCCGGTTCCGTTGCCAGAACTGCCGTGTGAAAAATCTGATGCGTATTTCGTGTTACGTGATGGTGCTGCAGGTATCTTCCTGGCGGCAAATACGTTCCCGAAATCACGTGAGACACGTGCGCCACTGGTTGAAGAGTTGTACCGCTTCCGCGATCGTCTGCCGGAAAAACTGCGCTATCTGGCAGATGCGCCGCAGACTGACCCGGACGGCAACAAGTCGATGGTTCGTTTCAGCCGTAAAACCAAGCAGCAATACGTTGCTGCGGAGAAAGACGGTAAGGCGACCGGCTGGTCCGCGTTCTTCGTTGACGGTAAATGGGTAGAAGGGAAGAAATAACAGCATTCCGGCTGAGTTTCTCCTCAAAGGGTCGCGTAAGCGGCCCTTTTTGTTTCTGGCGTATTATTTTTTGTCATCCCTATACAGCTCACATAGAAATGATATAGTGGTTATAGTTAACACACTTTTTATTATTAAATCGTATTAGCAGCGCCAACGAGCCTGCTCTGAAACGATGATTTGATGGCGCAAATCGGGATGGCTTAACATGAAATTACAGCAGCTTCGCTACATTGTTGAGGTGGTGAACCACAACCTTAATGTCTCCTCAACGGCGGAAGGGCTTTATACCTCGCAGCCAGGTATCAGTAAGCAAGTTCGTATGCTGGAAGATGAACTTGGCATCCAGATTTTTGCCCGTAGCGGTAAGCACCTGACCCAGGTTACGCCAGCGGGCCAGGAAGTCATTCGAATCGCGCGAGAAGTTTTGTCGAAGGTGGATGCCATTAAGTCCGTTGCTGGCGAACATACCTGGCCGGACAAAGGCTCACTGTATATCGCCACCACGCACACTCAGGCGCGTTACGCTTTGCCGAACGTTATTAAAGGCTTTATTGAGCGTTATCCACGCGTCTCATTGCATATGCACCAGGGATCGCCGACGCAAATCGCCGAAGCCGTCTCGAAAGGGAATGCAGATTTTGCTATCGCGACGGAAGCCCTGCACCTGTATGACGATCTGGTGATGCTGCCTTGCTACCACTGGAACCGTTCGATTGTCGTTACGCCGGACCATCCGTTGGCGGGCAAATCCGCCGTATCCATTGAAGAACTGGCGCAGTATCCACTGGTGACCTACACGTTCGGATTTACCGGACGTTCGGAACTGGACACCGCGTTCAACCGTGCGGGGCTTGAGCCGCGTATAGTTTTTACCGCGACCGATGCCGATGTCATTAAGACCTATGTACGCCTGGGCCTTGGCGTGGGGGTAATTGCCAGTATGGCGGTTGATCCTGTCTCCGACCCTGACCTGGTGCGCGTTGATGCCCATGATATCTTCAGCCATAGCACCACCAAGATTGGTTTTCGTCGCAGCACTTTTTTACGCAGTTACATGTATGATTTTATTCAACGTTTCGCGCCGCATCTGACGCGTGATGTGGTGGATACGGCGGTGGCGCTACGTTCCAACGACGATATTGAAGCCATGTTTAAAGATATTAAATTGCCTGAGAAATAATAACGGCTGTTACCTCGTCGGTATCCTCAAACATAAAGCGATACCGACGGCAGAGTCTGAATCTATTCAATATTTTTCCTCTATATATTAACCATATATTGTTTATGGTAAACACTTGCTAAAGTAGTTTCAAATTAGTAAGGTCGCCAAAAACCCCTCTCAAATATTTATAACCGATCAAATAATTAATTTATTTATCAGGTCGAGTATGAAAATTAACTGGCTTTTTTTGACCTTTTTTATTAGGATTCCTCCTATCTGATGATTAATTGTACCGATTGTTTGGTGCTTAAATGATAAGTGATTTCGATAGTATGAGGTTAGCGATGCCTTCAGGAAACCAGCCAGCACGCCGGGATCCCGTCATGAAACGTAAAGCCTGGTTCGCTGTGTTTCTTGGCTCTGCCGTGTTCTGGGTTATTGTCGCGCTCGTGGCCTGGAACGTGTGGGGATAGGTCATGTCCACACTGGAACAACGCTCCACCGTGATGCCATCTCCGGATGACCCTGAACAAGAGAGTCAACGCAGCGCAGAGAATAAGCCGAATATTCCAGCGACCTGGAAACTCTCTCCTGAACAACGGGCGTTTATCGATCTGTTTGCGGATGATGATGAACAGAAACAATAATTGATACGAATTTTATAATTATTATTAGTCTGTTGTCTTGTACTGCAAATATTTTATTCCGGGCAATCGTGATGAGCCATGCTTATCACCGTATTAAGCTTGACCGCTTAAACCTTTCTCCTCGCCAGATACTTCAGTTCCCCCTTTTGTAGCCCTCCACTTTTATCAATTTGAGTTGTTATCAAAGCGTTACATTTTGTTTGTGTTATCTTTAATACTAACCCTGAGGAAAATCAGGGGATCCAACCCTGTCATTAAGGAGGAGCTATGTCGTCGACCCTACGAGAAGCCAGTAAGGACACATTGCAGGTTAAAGATAAAACCTACCGTTACTACAGTCTGCCGCTGGCCGCTAAATCACTGGGTGATATCACCCGTTTACCGAAATCGCTAAAAGTTTTGCTGGAAAACCTGCTTCGCTGGCAGGACGGTAATTCCGTTACCGAAGATGATATTCATGCGCTTGCGCATTGGCTGAAGACCGCTCATGCCGATCGAGAAATTGCCTATCGACCTGCTCGTGTTCTGATGCAGGATTTTACCGGCGTGCCGGCGGTGGTCGATCTCGCCGCCATGCGCGAAGCGGTGAAACGTCTGGGTGGGGATACGGCAAAAGTGAATCCGCTTTCGCCAGTGGATCTTGTCATTGACCACTCGGTAACGGTGGATCGTTTTGGTGATGATGATGCTTTCGAAGAAAACGTGCGTCTGGAAATGGAACGTAACCATGAACGTTATGTGTTCCTGAAATGGGGACAGCAGGCATTTAGTCGCTTCAGCGTTGTACCGCCGGGTACGGGGATTTGCCACCAGGTTAACCTTGAATATCTTGGCAAAGCTGTCTGGAGCGAGTTACAGGACGGTGAATGGGTGGCTTATCCCGATACACTGGTCGGTACCGATTCCCATACAACGATGATTAATGGTCTCGGTGTGCTGGGCTGGGGCGTTGGAGGCATTGAAGCTGAAGCGGCAATGCTGGGTCAACCGGTCTCAATGCTGATCCCGGATGTTGTGGGCTTTAAACTGGTGGGTAAACTGCGGGAAGGTATCACTGCCACCGACCTGGTTCTGACCGTCACCCAGATGCTGCGTAAGCACGGTGTAGTCGGTAAATTCGTTGAATTCTACGGTGATGGGCTGGACACCTTACCTCTGGCCGATCGAGCAACCATTGCGAACATGGCACCGGAATACGGCGCAACCTGCGGTTTCTTCCCGATCGATGACATTACCCTTGAGTATATGCGTCTGAGCGGGCGCAGTGAGGAACAGGTTGAGTTGGTCAATGCCTATGCCAAAGCGCAGGGAATGTGGCGTAACCCAGGGGATGAACCTGTGTTTACCAGTTCGTTGGAGCTGGATATGGGCAGCGTAGAGGCAAGCCTTGCTGGACCGAAGCGTCCGCAGGATCGGGTGGCGCTGGCTGATGTGCCGAAAGCCTTTTCGGCGAGTAATGAACTCGAGGTGAATAGCTCGCTGAAAGACCGTCAGCCAGTGGACTATACCATGAGCGGTCAGCAGTATAAGCTGCCGGACGGCGCGGTGGTGATAGCCGCTATCACCTCTTGTACCAACACCTCAAACCCAAGCGTATTGATGGCGGCGGGGCTGCTGGCGAAAAAAGCCGTAACGCTTGGTTTGAAACGCCAGCCATGGGTGAAAGCCTCGTTGGCGCCAGGATCGAAGGTGGTTTCCGATTATCTGGCAAAGGCAGGGTTCACTCCGTACCTTGATGAGCTGGGATTTAATCTTGTGGGTTATGGCTGTACCACCTGTATTGGCAACTCTGGACCCTTACCCGATCCTATCGAAACAGCCATCAAAAAAGGCGATCTTACGGTTGGGGCAGTGCTTTCTGGAAACCGTAACTTTGAAGGTCGTATCCATCCGCTCGTGAAGACCAACTGGCTGGCGTCTCCGCCGCTGGTGGTGGCCTACGCGCTGGCGGGGAATATGAATATCAACCTGACGAAAGATCCGTTAGGCCATGACAGAAAAGGCGATCCTGTTTATCTGAAAGATATTTGGCCGACAGCCAAGGAAATTGCCCGCGCCGTTGAGCAGGTCTCTACCGCCATGTTCCATAAAGAGTATGCTGAAGTCTTTGAAGGCACGCCAGAATGGAAAGCAATCCAGGTTGATCGCGCTGATACCTATGGCTGGCAGTCTGACTCGACCTATATCCGTTTGTCACCGTTCTTCGATGGTATGCAGGCTACGCCGGATCCGGTTCAGGACATTCACGGTGCGCGTATTCTGGCGATGCTCGGAGATTCTGTTACCACCGACCATATTTCTCCTGCCGGCAGTATTAAACCAGACAGTCCGGCGGGGCGTTATCTGCAAAGCCATGGCGTTGAGCGTAAAGATTTTAACTCCTACGGTTCGCGACGCGGGAATCATGAAGTGATGATGCGTGGTACCTTTGCCAATATTCGTATTCGCAATGAGATGGTACCTGGCGTGGAAGGTGGCATGACGCGTCATTTGCCGGGAACCGAAGTGGTGGCTATTTATGATGCGGCCATGCAATACCAGCAGGAGAACGTGCCTCTGGCGGTGATTGCTGGGAAAGAGTATGGATCCGGCTCCAGCCGCGACTGGGCGGCGAAAGGCCCACGTTTGCTGGGCGTTCGCGTGGTTATCGCAGAGTCTTTTGAGCGAATTCACCGTTCTAACCTGATTGGCATGGGCATTTTACCGCTGGAATTCCCGCAGGGCGTCACGCGTAAAACGCTGGGATTAACCGGTGAGGAGGCGATCGATATTACGGACCTACAAAACATTAAACCGGGGGCGACAGTTCCGGTGAGTATGGTACGCGCAGATGGGCGTAAAGAGGTGATTCTATGCCGCTGTCGCATTGATACCGCGACGGAGCTAACGTATTACCAAAACGACGGCATTCTGCACTACGTGATTCGTAATATGTTGAATTAAAATGCAAAAAAGCCTGCGAGAGCAGGCTTTTTGATAGGCGGTGACAACGATTATTTGCCCAGCAAATGTCCCATCTTGGCGGCTTTGGTGTCCAGATAATGTTCATTTTTTGGATTACGGCCCACGATCAGCGGCACGCGTTCAACAATATTGATTCCCGCTTCGGTCAGGATTTCTACTTTCTTCGGGTTATTGGTCAGCAAACGTACCGCATCCACGCCCAGCAGCTTGAACATATCGGCACACAGCGTGAAATCGCGCTCGTCTGCCGCAAATCCCAACTGATGATTCGCTTCAACGGTATCATAACCCTGGTCCTGCAACGCGTAAGCGCGGATTTTGTTGAGCAGGCCAATGTTGCGTCCTTCCTGACGGTGATAAAGCAGAATGCCACGCCCTTCTTCTGCAATGTGGGTGAGGGCCGCTTCGAGCTGGAAACCGCAATCGCAACGCAGGCTAAACAGCGCATCGCCAGTCAGACATTCGGAGTGGACGCGCGCCAGGACAGGTGTTTGGCCTGTTATATCACCAAAAACCAGTGCGACATGATCGTGTCCGGTTGCCAGTTCTTCAAATCCCACCATCAGGAAATCACCCCAGGGGGTTGGCAGTTTGGCTTCTGCCACACGTTTAAGCTGCATGTAATTCTCCAGATTATGCTGGCACTCGTCGTGCCTCGCCTGTCGGCTTCTGTTCTGTATTACACTATTTTGCCATAAGGCAACGACGTTCACCTAATCGCGACCACGGATTCGCTTTTGGAATGGCACAAAATTGTCAATTTTCCCGACGTGTGAATTTTTCAGTTATGATTGTGATACTTATCGACGAAAGGAGAGGCAATGCTGTCTATTGCAAAGCGCACCGCAGTGGGGACCGGACTGCTACTTATCATGCCGGTTGCCGTATGGATATCAGGCTGGAGCTGGCAGCCGGGGCACAATGTCTGGTGGTTAAAGTCCTTGTACTGGGTAACGGAAACGGTGACGCAGCCGTGGGGAATTATCACTCACGTTGCGCTTTGTGCATGGTTTCTGTGGTGCTTGCGTTTTCGACTTAAAGCCGCGGTAATGCTGTTTGCTATTCTGGCAGCGGCGATTTTAGTGGGACAGGGCGTGAAGTCCTGGGTAAAAGACAGGGTGCAAGAACCGCGACCTTTTGTCGTGTGGCTGGAAAAAACGCACCATATTCCGGTTGATGAGTTCTACACTTTAAAACGTAAAGATCGTGGGCATTTAGTCAAAGAACAATTGGCCGAACAGCAGGATATTCCAACGTTTTTACGCAAGCACTGGCAAAAAGAAACGGGGTTTGCCTTTCCGTCCGGACATACGATGTTTGCCGCCAGTTGGGCTTTACTGGGCGTAGGGCTGTTATGGCCGCGCAGACGTATGCTGACGATTGTGTTTTTGCTGATCTGGGCGACCGGCGTGATGGGCAGCCGCTTGCTGTTAGGCATGCACTGGCCCTGTGATTTGGTGGTGGCAACGCTGATTTCGTGGCTGTTGGTGACGCTGGCAACCTGGCTTGCACAGCGGGTATGCGGACCATTAACCCCACCAGTGCAGGAGGAAAAAGAAATCGCGCAGCGAGAACAAGAAAGCTAGCGATGATTGATTTTTCAAATTTTGCCCTTAAATCAGAAAGTGGAAAGCGCTTTTCCGTTTCGCACTCGTTGTGAAAATGGTAATTTAAAGGGCTCAACGCGGTAAGTTGGACACGATTTATTCGCTCAAACCACATAACGGGAAGTAATGTGAAATATTTACTCATTTTCTTACTGGTGTTGGCGATTTTTGTTATTTCGGTGACATTGGGTGCGCAAAACGATCAACAGGTTACGTTTAATTACCTGCTGGCTCAGGGTGAGTATCGTATCTCTACGCTGCTTGCTGTATTGTTTGCCGCAGGGTTTGCGATTGGTTGGCTAATTTGCGGCCTTTTCTGGCTGAAGGTTCGTGTGTCTCTTGCGCGCGCCGAACGTAAAATCAAACGACTGGAAAACCAGCTTGCGCCTGCGACCGACGTTGCGGTATCTGCCGATTCGTCGGTTGTGAAGGAATAATTATTTATGTTGGAGTTGTTGTTTCTGCTTTTACCTGTAGCCGCTGCCTATGGGTGGTATATGGGTCGCAGAAGTGCGCAACAAACCAAGCAGGATGAAGCTAACCGCCTTTCTCGTGACTATGTCGCCGGGGTTAACTTCCTCCTGAGCAACCAACAAGATAAAGCGGTAGATCTGTTCCTTGATATGCTAAAAGAGGACACAGGCACCGTTGAGGCTCATCTCACCCTCGGAAACCTGTTCCGCTCTCGCGGTGAAGTCGATCGCGCAATCCGCATCCATCAAACGTTAATGGAAAGTGCCTCGCTGACCTACGAGCAGCGTTTGCTGGCCGTGCAACAGCTGGGGCGCGACTACATGGCCGCGGGACTGTACGACCGCGCGGAAGACATGTTCAATCAGCTTACCGATGAAACTGATTTTCGGGTTGGCGCATTACAGCAACTGTTGCAAATTTATCAGGCCACCAGCGAATGGCAAAAAGCCATTGATGTAGCAGAGCGTCTGGTAAAACTCGGCAAAGACAAACAGCGTAATGAGATAGCCCACTTCTACTGCGAACTGGCCTTACAGCAAATGGGTAGCGACGATATGGATCGCGCTATGACGCTGTTGAAAAAAGGCGCCGCGGCAGACAAAAACAGTGCACGGGTATCCATCATGATGGGTCGCGTGTACATGGAAAAAGGTGATTACGCGAAGGCGGTTGAAAGCCTGCAACGGGTCATTTCCCAGGATAAAGAGCTGGTCAGCGAAACGCTGGAAATGCTGCAAAGCTGCTACCAGCATCTGGGGAAAAACGATGAGTGGGCGGAGTTTTTACGTCGGGCCGTCGAGGAGAATACTGGTGCCGCCGCCGAACTGATGCTGGCGGATATTCTTGAGGCGCGTGAGGGGGCTGATACCGCTCAGGTCTATATCACTCGTCAGCTGCAACGTCATCCTACGATGCGCGTGTTCCACAAGCTGATGGATTATCATCTCCACGAAGCCGAAGAAGGGCGTGCCAAAGAGAGCCTGATGGTTCTGCGCGATATGGTCGGAGAGCAGGTACGCAGTAAACCGCGCTACCGCTGCCAGAAGTGCGGTTTTACGGCGTATACGCTGTACTGGCACTGTCCATCCTGCCGTTCATGGTCAACCATTAAGCCCATTCGCGGACTTGATGGGCTGTAATTTTTAAAAAAACCTCATTTTAGTTACAACATACTGTTGGTGTGTAATCGATCCATCCTCAACCTCCGTTGCCGGTTCGCCTGGCAGAAATGTAATCGCGCCTGTTAATTTTCTATTACCGCAGGTAGAATGCACGCCGTTTACCCATTTCGCGCCGCCGTGGGCGCCCATCCTCAAGAAGGTCTGGTCATGACGTTTACTGCTTCATCTTCTTCTCGTGCTGTTACCGATTCCCCTGTCGTTGTCGCTCTCGATTATTCTAATCGTGATAAAGCATTAGCTTTTGTTGACAGAATTGATCCTCGTGATTGCCGTTTGAAAGTGGGCAAAGAGATGTTCACGCTTTTTGGACCTCAGTTGGTTCGCGATCTACAACAGCGTGGTTTTGACATCTTTCTTGATTTGAAATTTCATGATATTCCCAATACCACCGCACATGCAGTTGCCGCTGCTGCCGAACTTGGCGTCTGGATGGTTAACGTTCACGCTTCTGGCGGGGCGCGTATGATGACTGCAGCCCGTGAAGCCTTAGTGCCTTTTGGCCAGGACGCGCCGCTACTGATTGCCGTGACGGTTCTGACCAGTATGGAAGCCAGCGACCTCGCCGATCTAGGCGTGACGTTGTCACCTGCGGATTATGCTGAAAGACTGGCGCGCTTAACCCAGAATTGTGGTCTGGATGGTGTCGTATGCTCAGCTCAGGAAGCGGTGCGATTCAAGCAGGCGTTGGGCCAGGCATTTAAGCTGGTGACACCGGGTATTCGTCCAGAAGGCAGCGAGGCGGGCGATCAGCGTCGTATTATGACACCGGAACAGGCGCAATTAGCAGGTGTGGATTACATGGTGATTGGTCGTCCGGTCACCCAGTCGGCCGATCCCGCGCAGACGCTGAAGATGATCAATGCTTCCCTGAAACGAGGTGCGTAAATGAACGACTCAAACTCTCGTCTGGTCTACTCAACCGACTCCGGGCGTATTGATGAACCGAAAACAGCGCCTGAGCGTCCAAAAGGCGATGGCATTGTTCGTATCCAGCGCCAGACCAGTGGTCGCAAAGGGAAGGGCGTGTGCCTGATTACCGGTATTGATCAAGACGATGCCGAACTGACCAAATTAGCCGCAGAACTGAAGAAAAAGTGTGGTTGCGGTGGAGCAGTGAAAGATGGCGTGATTGAAATTCAGGGGGATAAACGCGACCTGATTAAATCGCTGCTGGAAGCTAAAGGAATGAAAGTTAAACTAGCTGGCGGTTAATAAAAAAGCCACGGAAAATTTCCGTGGCTTTTTAATAATAAAGACCTGAAAAAGTAAACGTATTATTATATCGAGCCGTTTAACCGTAGATTATTTACCCACCTGGTGGCCAATAATACCACCTACTGCAGCACCACCCAGCGTACCCAGCGTGCTACCGTCAGTCAGGACTGCACCACCTATTGCACCTGCACCAGCACCGATTGCGGTGTTACGATCTCGTTTGGACCAGTTAGAGCAGGCACTCAGCGACATTGCCAGAGTAATCGCCAGAATGGCAGCGGTCATTTTTTTGCTCGTTACTAACATAATACTTTCTCCTGAATTATTGATTCACGGAATCCAGTGTTCTTTAAGGATAGCGTCAAATTAAGACTATCGAAGATATTTCCGTGAAACCGTTTAGCGAAGTCATTACAAACACTATCCTGAAGTTGGAGGTTCGTTCCTGTTATATCGCTAACATTAATTTTACGACTTTATCCTGTTAACGACAGGTAAAAAGTCTTAATTGGATTGTCAGATAACTCTCAGAGAGCAGATGATTTGTCTGCTGACAAACCATCTACTGAAGATTTTATGCGTGGGCATCAATGATATTGACGATTAATCCTGAATGTTCGAGCTGCATTTGTACGCTGGCGCTGAGTCTGGAGTCCGTTACTACGCGGCTGAATCGCTCTAATGGACCCAGCGTGTAAGGGTGAATGGCGTCGAATTTTGAGCTGTCGGTCAACACAATAACTTCTGCGCCTTTTTCCAGCACCGCGTTAACCACGTCAGAACGCATCATATCGCGTCCGGTAAAACCGGTATCAGCCTGCCAGCCGTCAATGCCGATAAAGGCCTTACTGAAGTGTACCTGCTGGATAAACTGGCGAGTTAAAGGGCCGACCATGCTCTCACTTTTTTTCTGGTAAATTCCACCGAGAAGTATCACTTCACAGGGCGTTTCTTTGAGCAGATGAGCAATGTAGCTGCTCACGGTGATGATGGTGACATCTTTTTGCTCTGCCAGCGTTCTGGCCAGAAGTGCATTGCTGCTGCCATTCTCAATGAATACGGATTCGCCTGGACTGACCAGAGATGCAGCGAATTCAGCCAGTTCACGTTTCAGAGTGAAATTGGTCATCATGCGCGTTTCAACATCATCGCTGTTCAATGAAACAGCAAAACCGTGGGCTCGGCGTAAGTAACTCTGTTTTTCCAGCGTGTTCAGATCCTGTCGAATCGTCACTTCGGAGACACCGGTGACTTTTGCCAGATCGGCGACGCTCATCTGACCTTTATCGGTCACCATCTGCAAAATAGATTGTTGTCGGGAATTCATAGTATTAATTTTATTGCGATATCGTATCGGAAATTAAACGGAAACTGCATTATCTGCAGTTTGCTGATAGCAGCGACATCAAAAGATCACTGTCATCAGATCTCCCATGGCGCCTTCTGCTTTTTCGCCAAAGATTCGGCATCTTCTTTGACCGTGTTTAACAGTTCAGCTTTCAAAATTTCAAGATTGTGGATGGCTGAGTGGTAATCACCTGCAACGAGGATATCCAGCACGGTATCAATACGTTCGGCCAGACGCTGAGCGTCGATATCAGACATGGTCGTCATCCTAATGGCAATAGAGTTTGAATTTCATGATGCAGAATTTCATGGCAAAAGAGAAGGGAAAAATAGTATTAACCTGAACGATTGAAGAATATTATATATTCTGTGATTACATGCGGATAGCGTCGTCAAGTAATGTCCATTTATGGCTATTTATCGCCTTCATTCTCTCTGCATTAGCGCAGTTTTTTACTCAGGTGGCGGCGATACCAACGTTCAAATGCGGCTGCTGGCATTGGTTTGGCGAATAAAAACCCCTGACGCTCATTGACACCATTTTTGGTCAGAAACGCATCCTCTTTCGCGCTTTCCACGCCTTCGGCGATGACCTGCAGGTTGAGCGCCTGCGCTACCGCAACTATGGCCCGTACCAGCGATTGTGAAATGGATTGTTTGTGGATCTCTCTGACAAAGGTCTGATCCAGTTTAATGGCATCTAGCGGGAAGCGGGCCAGTTGAGACAGCGACGAATAACCGGTACCAAAATCATCCAAATGGATTTGCGCTCCTAACTGGCTAAACTGCTGAATGACTGACAACGCCAGTTGCTCATTTTCTATCAAACTGCTTTCCGTTAATTCAACATCGATGGGGCAATACTCAAAGTTGAGCTCGTGAAGTACCTGCTTAAGTGCGGTAAACAGCGTCTGGTCGGCGAGCTGGCGGGCAGAAACGTTTACCGCCACGCGCAGGTTTATTCCCTTGTCGCGCCATTTCGCTACCTGGCGCACAACGTCGAGAATAACCCAACGCCCCAGCGGGACGATGAGCCCCGATTCTTCGGCGTAGGAGATAAACTCCAGCGGTGGAATGAGGCCGCGTTCCGGAGATTGCCAGCGAACCAGCGCCTCCAGGCTGCGCACTTCACCGCGCCAGGTTATCTTTGGCTGATAATGGATAACCAGTTGATCGTTATCCAGCGCCTTACGCAGATTAGTATCCAGCCACAGATATTCAAATACCCGCTGATTCATTTCCGGAGAAAAAACACAAAACTGCCCACGGCCGCCTTCTTTCGCGGTGTACATGGCTGTATCCGCGTTA
This sequence comes from Citrobacter sp. RHBSTW-00017, assembly GCF_013797615.1. Lineage (NCBI taxonomy): Bacteria > Pseudomonadati > Pseudomonadota > Gammaproteobacteria > Enterobacterales > Enterobacteriaceae > Citrobacter > Citrobacter sp. RHBSTW-00017. The sequence continues at coordinate 2,388,898 of NZ_CP056899.1, forward strand.
CGAATGACGCTCTCGCAGTCCTGGCCATGCTGAGGTGCGAGGGATATACCAATAGAGCATCCGGTATAGACTTCAATCAGACCGATGCGGAAGGGCTGGCGCAGGCGCGTCAGAATGCGTGATGCGGTGGCTTCCAGTGTGCCCTGGGATGTTTCGGTGGCAAGAACAATGAATTCATCACCGCCAAATCGCGCCAGGATCTGGTTGTCTTCGAGGCAACTGAGGATTGCCAGCGACACGCTTTGTAGTAGCTGATCGCCAAACATATGCCCGTAGGCATCGTTTACCTTTTTGAAGTTATCCAGATCGAGGTACGCAATACCGACCTGCGTATCGCCCGCGTTATCAATTGCATTGCTGATCAGTTCATGAATTGCGTTGCGGTTTGGTAATCCAGTGATGGAGTCGGTATTTGCCAACACCCGCAGTCGTTCCTGCGCGCGGCGTTCTTCAGTGATATCGGTCCCGGAACAGATCAGAAAAATTTCGTTCTTGCCGCTACCGTTATGCACAAATTTATTGCGAAACAGAAACAGACGCTGGCCTTTGCAGGTCTTGACCCAGCGTTCAACCTCATACGAGTTACCTTCGCGAAAAAAGACCTCAATATTGCGCCGTGAAGCCGCTGCTTCACGACGGCTCATAAATAATGTGAATACACTTTGACCAATGACTTCACGTTCTTTGAGGCCGGTGTACTCTTCGCACAGGCGATTAAACCGCTGAATGTTGCCCATGCGGTCAAGAATGACAATAACGGAATTGGCTTCGGAAACGACTTGTTCGGCAAAAGAGAGGCCGTGGGCCAGATCGCGGGCGACGGAAGGGGTGTCATCCCAGGCGGATGCGCTACCGGCCCATTCGCGCTTATTGATTTTTCGACCGACCAGATGCACGGGAATGTCGTCATCTTCAATGGGCAACGTCATTAACAGACTTGACGTGATCACCGTCATTTCGCGAATGCGATCGGCTTGTTCAGGTAATAATTCGATGGTCTGATCAGCTTCTGACGCTTCGTCGATAGAGAAATGCAGGATGTTGCAATCCTCTGACAAACGCCAGTAGGGGTTATGAGTGCCCACATAGCTATACAACGTAACCAGCTCCCGGACGTCTTTCATCATGTGTACTATCCCGTTTAAAGCGCATAGAGCCTCAAAAGTATGGGTAGCCATGATTCATTCGGGGTGATTATGGCTGAACGTATTGTTTTTTTTATATATTTATGTTTAATCCAGAATCCGTAAAAAGCAAAGCCAGCGGAACTGAAAAAAGTAAAAAAATAAAATTGACCGAATGAAAGAAGTGTAGTGCGGTGGTGGGAATTTGGGCGGGAAAAAGAAACGACCTTTCACAAAATGAGAAAGGTCGCTGGATTGATACGTGTTACGCGGCTGGACGCGCGATAACGCTGCGGGTTTCCATGCGAACTTCGGCGATGGTTATGTCAATCACATCCGTGACTTTGTAAACCACTTCACCTTTAATTTGCACCGTGCCGCTTTCCTGGCTGCATACCAGCTCGTCCCGAACGGCGTGCAGGAATGGGGCAGGAATAAATGCGACTGCACCATTATCAACTAAACGTACGCGCATACCGCCGCGGCTGACGTCAATTATCTCGGCCGCAAAGCGGGTATCGGTCCCGGCTTTGTCACTCAGGAAACGGGCGTATAACCAGTCGCCCACATCACGCTCAGCCATCCGGTTCAGGCGACGACGTTCCGCCATTTGCACCGTGGTATCATCCCCAGGGCGGGCGATGGTTTCACCTTTGATGACGGCCTTAAGCAGACGGTGGTTAATCATATCGCCATATTTACGAATAGGAGAGGTCCAGGTGGCATAAGCCTCCAGACCCAGCCCAAAGTGCGGCCCTGGCTCGATACTGATTTCAGCGTAAGACTGGAAGCGGCGAATTCGGCTGTCGAGGAAACCAGAAGGCTGCGCATCCAGCTCGCGGCGCAGTTTGCAGAAACCTTCCAGCGTCAGGACTTCCTCGGCATCAACGTGCATACCATGGGTTTTTAGCAGCGCGGCCAGAGCGTCGGCGTTGGCCGGGTCGAATCCCATATGGACGTTATAAATACCGAAGCCGAGCTTGTCGCGAAGCACGCGGGCGGCGCATATGTTTGCCGCAATCATGGATTCTTCCACGATTCGGTTTGCGATGCGGCGTGGCTCAGCGACGATGTCCAGGACTTCACCTTTTTCACCAAGAACAAAACGGTAATCCGGGCGATCTTTAAATACCAGAGCATGGTTATGACGCCATTCACCGCGGCTCAGGCAAATACGGTGTAGCAGACGGATTTGTTCAGCAATCGCGTCATTTGCAGGCTGCCAGTCACCGGCACCTTCCAGCCAGTCGGAGACGTTGTCGTAGACCAGCTTCGCTTTCGACTCAATCGTCGCTGCGAAGAAGGTGATGTTGTCTTCAATCGCGCCATCCGCGGTGATGGTCATACGACAAGCCAGAACCGGACGCACTTCGTTCGCGCGTAAAGAGCACAGATCGTCAGACAGTTCGCGTGGTAGCATCGGGATATTGAACCCCGGCAGATAGTTAGTAAACGCGCGAATTTTTGCTGTTTTATCCAGCTTGCTGCCTTCTGCAATCCAGGCCGTAGGGTCGGCAATGGCGACAGTTAATTGCAGTTTGCCGTCGGCCAGCTCTTCAGCATAAAGCGCATCGTCCATATCTTCGGTGCTGGCGCTGTCGATGGTGACAAAGTTGAGGGCGGTTAAGTCCTGACGAACCAGACCTTCATCCAGCATCTCAGTTGCCACACCGTCCGGCGCTTCTTTTTCGAGATTATGGCGTGCCAGCGTGACCCACCACGGGACAAAGTGGTCATCAGCAAAAGTGATAAATTGGGTTAACTCGGCATAGAAGGTGCGATCGCCTTTCAGCGGGTGGCGACGCATTTCAGCGACGGCCCAGTCACCTTCTTTAAAATCGTGCTCAACGCCGCGGGCGGCACGGCAAGGGATCGCTTCTTTCAGTAACGGATGATCCGGCACAATGGACAGACGATCATTTTTGCCCTGAACTTTACCCACGAAGTGCGTCAGGAAGGGTTCGATCAGTTCTTCCGGCTCGGCAGATTCACGATCTTTTTCTGTATGGATAACCGCAACAATGCGGTCGCCATGCATCACTTTTTTCATCTGCGGCGGTGGAATGAAATAGCTTTTTTGTGCATCGACTTCCAGGAAGCCAAAGCCTTTTTCCGTGGCTTTTACCACCCCTTCAGCACGTGGCGTCTGGGAATGCAGTTGCTGTTTAAGCTGCGCTAGCAGCGGGTTGTCCTGAAGCATAATTGTCTATTTTCGTGGCTAAAAGAGCGGCTGACAGTTTTACGCGATTCTCTCAGTTGCGGCAAGCGCTCTTTCAGTAAGTGGATCGGTTAATAAGTCTCGCCCAGCGCGATTTTCAAGCGATTCAACCATCCGCACAATCCGCTCCAGGCCAGCAGGTTAATCGCTTGTTCAGAAGAGATGCCCTGATCGAACAAAGGGGTTAACAGCGCGGCGCTAAAACGGTCGGGCGCTCGGGTTAGCCATTGTACCGCCTGCAGGGTGACGCGCTCAACCGGATGTCGCTGTTCCCAACGCTGTAATTCACGTTCCTCCTGGCGAAGCAGGGCGATAACGTTAGCTAATTCATTGGCTGTATGTGCCTGTTCATTAAAGCAGGCCACGCTGCCGTTAATCCGTGACGTCATTAGCGCCGCCAGTGAAAATGCCTGCACCGGTACTGCGCTGCGCCGGGTACTGGAAATCAGTGTCGTGAATAAATCTAAAATGACCGGTGAATGGATCAGTAATGGCACCAACGCTTGCAGTTCATCGGGAAAATGTCTGGCCGTCGTCTCGTCCTGAGCAGGATATTTTTCGATTGGGAATGGCGCAGCGTGCCAGGTAGCGTTTGTTGCACTAAATGGCGAAGCGTGAGCGAATTGCTGTATATCCAGCCCCGGTATTCGGCGTACCGGATGTCCAAACCAGGCCTGAAACAGGGCCACGGTCCGGGCCTGAAAACCGACGAAGCCGATAATTTGATTCATCAAAATACTATCGCTGGTAGTCAGCCCGACCGCATCCAGATGCTGGCGATCGCGTGCGCCTATCACGTCAGGAGAGCTGGCAAGTTGGCGAGCATATTGGGTGATTTGCGCCAGCCGATGGTTACTTTCCCGTGACGAGTCAGGACCAGGAAGCGGTGTTAACCGCGCGGCATAGTGATTGCACAATCGCTGGACGCCATACACCTGAGCGACGGTAAGCGCCGTACTCATCCGTTCATAGGCGCTGAATGTGTGCATCTGATTCAGGTTTACGTGAACCGGGAAGAGAACCTGGGCAAGTTTACGGGCAGGGATTAACCAGGATTGAAAAGGCAAAAGGGCGTCATCAGGTATCGCCAGATCCAGTAAAAAGCAGTCGTCGACATGAGCGGCTTCCGGCACCAGCGGCAGAATATCTTGCGGATGCTTGCTGGATTGCGTCTCATGATACCAGTGGCTTTTGCCTTCAATTCGGCGTTGTTCCATGGGCGGTCCTTGGTCTAAAAAGTGGCGACCCGGACACGTCGTCTACTACTACGCCGGATCGTTTGCGCTGCAATATCCTGACGTAAGCAGAAGAGGGGATGAAAGATTGTTCCGTGATAATAAATATCAGAAAAGCATATATGGCGGCGGGCAGAGGAGAGTCATGGGCGGGGCAAGACCGCCCATAGAAGACTTACGATTATTTCAGTTCCAGCTCGTTCATTGCCGCGATACTGAAGCCACCATCGACGTGAACGACTTCACCCGAGATGCCGGCAGCAAGATCGGAGCACAAAAATGCTGCGGAGTTGCCCACATCTTCAATGGTTACAGTGCGGCGAATCGGCGTAACCGCTTCACAATGCGCCAGCATTTTACGGAAATCTTTAATGCCGGAAGCGGCGAGTGTACGGATTGGACCGGCAGAAATAGCGTTCACACGCACGCCTTCAGGACCCATCGCATTAGCCATATAGCGGACGTTCGCTTCCAGTGAGGCTTTTGCCAGGCCCATCACGTTGTAGTTAGGGATGGCGCGCTCTGCGCCCAGATAGGATAGCGTCAGCAGCGCTGAGCCTGGGTTCAGCATGGAACGGCAGGCTTTTGCCATCGCCACAAAGCTGTAAGCACTGATGTCATGAGCAATTTTGAAGCCTTCGCGGGTGACTGCATTCACATAGTCGCCATCCAGCTGGTCTGCGGGCGCAAAACCAATCGAGTGCACGAAACCGTCGAATTTCGGCCAGGCTTTGCCTAGTTCGGTAAACAGTGCATCAATGCTGGCGTCTTCCGCCACATCACACTGCAGTACGATGCTGGAACCCAATTGAGCTGCAAATTCTTCGACGCGGCCTTTTAGTTTGTCATTCTGGTAGGTGAACGCCAGTTCAGCCCCTTCGCGATGCATGGCCTGAGCGATACCCCAGGCGATGGACAGTTTGCTGGCAAGACCCGTTACCAGAATGCGCTTACCGGAAAGAAAACCCATAGCTTTAATCCTTATGGTCATTGCTTATTTTTAGCAATCAATGAGTTATGATCACAATTTGAAGGTGTTCCGAAATGGGGCAGCAATTATATCCCACTCTTTGTGCCTTGTAGAATAGTTATCATCCCTTACGGATAATCACTTTTCATTACACATGAGGGTTATAACACTTTCCTGGTTAAGTCTCATTCATTCTGCGAAGCGCGGGGGGATGGAGAAAATACAAGGCTTTAAAGGCATCTCAATGGTATTATTAGCTGCTAGCTTATGTTTTAAAACATAGCAATGTAGGAACTTTCTTAAAACAAAAAATATGACCGTATTCAGTTCGTTATGATATATTGTTTTTATCGATCGATATTGATACATTGATCGTTATTATTGATTGTGATTAAAAGTGCATTATCAGGAAGTTATGATCAATTGGAGTGGTCTTATGCACTATCATTTCATCGCGGAACCGATGAGAGACACAACTGATACGTTACTGGGTGTTGAGATGAGCGTCCGGTTTGCTTCAGATACGGTTTCGCCGATACATCCAGAGTTCATCATTTCAGCGTGGAATAGCGAACAAAAACGTAATTTCATGCTCGAGCAAATTCGATTAATTGCCGAAAAGCGTAATTGGTTTGAGAGCCACAACCTTTTCTGTACTCTGAACCTCATTGATGAAATGGCGCTGCTGGCAATTGGCGACCCGAGCGTCAAATCGGCGCTACATGCCATGCCTTTTGTCGCCCTGGAACTTTCAGAGCGTTTTCTGACGAATACCGTATGTCTGAATAATCTGCTGATTAATTCACTTTGCGACGGTCCAAACGCATTATGGCTGGGCGATCTGGGCTCCGGCAGCATTGGGGCCAGTCCGCTGGTTTGCGGTCGTTTTGATGTTGTAAAGTTGGATCGTGGTTTTTTCCTGGATCAGGGGGTCGGTTCCGGCTGAGGGCGAAATGACACCCTAAGCTTTCGGTTCCTTGGGCCAAAGATATTCGCCAGTCAGTAGAATGTGCGCCCAGCCCAATGGGGATATGTGGGGAAGAAATTCAGGGGGAACATCCAACCCTTCGTTCCGCCGCTCCGTGACGGCATGACCAAGATGGACGGTATTCCAGTAAATGATCACCGCAGTCAATAAATTGAGCCCAGCGATTCGGTAGTGCTGCCCCTCTGTCGTGCGATCGCGAATTTCCCCCTGCCTCCCGATACGGAGCGCATTTTTGAGCGCATGGTGGGCCTCTCCCTTGTTAAGACCGATCTGAGCACGCCGCTGCATGTCCGTATCCAGGATCCACTCAATAATGAAAAGGGTCCGTTCAATACGACCAACTTCACGAAGCGCAACTGCAAGGTTGTTTTGTCGTGGGTAAGAAGCGAGCTTGCGCAGGAGTTGGCTGGGCCTGATTTTGCCAGCGGTCATCGTCGCGGCACAACGGAAAATATCAGGCCAGTTCGCAACGATAAGATCCTCCCGGGCTTTTCCACCTACCAACTTGCGTAACTCCCTGGGGGTCGTATCGGGATTAAATACGTACAACCGCTTCGATGGCAGATCCCTGATTCGCAGAACGAGATTGTAGCCGAGCAGGCTACTGGCTCCGAACAAATGGTCGGTGAATCCTGCTGTATCGGCATACTGTTCGCGAACATGGCGACCGACCTCGTTCATCAGTAGTCCATCGAGAATATACGGTGCCTCGCTCACGGTCGCCGGGATCGACTGACAAGCGAATGGCGCGAACTGGTCGCTTACGTGAGTATACGCTTTGAGGCCGGGAACAGAACCATATTTGGCATTGACCATGTTCATGACTTCGCCATGCCGCGCTGTCGGGAAAAACTGACCATCGCTCGATGCTGACGTGCCCATCCCCCAGACGCGTGACATCGGCAGTTTACCCTGCGCGGCCACCACAATTGCCAATGCCTGGTTCATGGCTTCGCTTTCAACATGCCAGCGGGCAAGGCGTGAGAGCTGCCAGTAATCATGCGTGTTTGTAGCTTCCGCCATCTTACGCAGGCCCAGATTGAGCCCTTCAGCGAGCAGGACGTTGAGCAGACCGATCCGGTCGCGACATGGAGCCCCGGTTCTCAGATGGGTAAACGCATCTGTGAAACCAAGGGCTGCATCAACTTCAAGCAGCATGTCGGTAATCCGAACGGACGGCATTCGGCGATACAGATCCAGTATGAGTGCCTCGGCACCATCCGGCACGTCTGCTGTCAACCTGTCGATCCGCAACGTTCCATCTTCTATGCTACCGTGCGGAATAGTGCCGTTACGGGCAGCCCGGGCCAGCCGCTTAAGAGCGATCGTGAGTCGCGCCTTTCTGTCTGCCAGCCAATCCTGTGGGTTGGAAGGCACGGCCAGTTTTGCATTTTCCTGCGCCGCGATCATCGGCACCAGTACCTGCTTGAGGTCACCATAGCGGCGCGAATGAGCGAGCCAGACATCTCCGGAACGAAAAGCATCCCGGAGGTGAAAGAGTACCGCCACTTCCCAAAGACGGGTATCTCCTTTTTCCTGAGCTCGTAAATGACGGTTCCATTTGGAGCTGGGCCGCAGGAAACGCCTTTCTGGCGATGCAACACCTTTCATCTCTCCGATCGACAAAGCTGCTGCTACCAATGGTCCGGCGACCGGCGCGGCTTCGAGCTTCAGACAGCGCAACATGCGGGGCGCATAACGACGAAAGCGATGGTATCCCTGCCCGACATATGCAAGAGGCTCATCGGCTAGCGTGTTGCTGAGTTGAGTCCCTGTCGCTACCAGTTGAGCGAGCCGGTCCCATGCAACCGAACTGGCGACAGCCATCTCCAGCGGGGTTCCGTCACTGCGGGCCTCAAGCAACGAAGCTCCCAGCGCGGTGAAGGTACGGATCGTATCCGTGAGTGTGGCTTTAGAGCCGGAAATTGTTTCGTCATGCTGGCGCTTCGCTTCCCGCCAGGTTTTTCCTACGATCCTGTCATGGGTTTCGACTATGGCATCAGCAATCGCCGCTTCCCACTCCACAACACAGACGGCAAGGATCGCCCAGCGGCGGTCCGAAGTGATGTCACGCAAACCGTCGGTGAAGTAGCGTTCACCCTGCCGACGCAGCCGGGCAATGCGATGGGCAGGTATGCTGGCCAAAGCACTATGATTGATATTCAGGGTACGCAGAAATTCGAGCCTGTCGAGCAAACGGTTAGCAGCAGCCGAGTTGTTACCAACCTCGAAGTTGCGAAGCCAGATGAAACGACTGATATTGCCGGCGAGCATTTCACTCAGAAGTTTGTCCAGGTGATCGCGAACATCCGCTGTTAAATTTTCCGCAATCCGCGTTTCAATCCGCCGCTCAGCGGCGACCAGAGCATCCGCGCACAAGCGCTCGATTGTCGATACTGCGGGCAGAATGGTGGAAGTTTCCCGACACCGCACAATAAAACGATGAGCAAGATCCTCGTTTGATCTGGCATCTTCGGCCTGGCCGAAAGTCCACTCCCGCAGATCACGGGCACCACGGCCCGTGAAGGTCTTGTAGCCGTAAATTTCGCGCAGCGTGTCCATGTGCTGCTGACGGGTTTGGCGCCGTGTGGCATAAGTGAGAAGCGCATCAGCCGGAACTCCAAGCTGAGCACCGACGAAGGAAAGGACTTCACGCGGGATCATCTCACCAGGAGCCAGTGCACGGCCCGGATATCGTAAGGCACAAAGTTGCAGGGCAAAGCCAATCCTGTTTTCCGGTCTGCGGCGCTGCCTAATGTTTTCCAGGTCATCATCGCCCAGCGTGTAGAACTTCAGTAGCGACAGTTCGTCCGTGGGCAGATCGAACAGCGCTGCTCGCTGCCGTTCGGTGAAAATATGGCGTCGTGACATACAAATTCGTCCCTTTTGAAGTATAGTCTGTTTTGGACAACAGCCAGCCCATATAAATCAGGGCGTTCCGATACAAAAATCCAGGAGGGTTCAATTGGGACATCGTGCCGCCATTTACTGCCGGGTTTCAACAGCGGATCAGTCTTGTGAACGCCAGGAATTTGATCTGCGAGCCTTCGCCGGCCGTGCCGGCTACGACGTGGTGGGAATATTTAAGGAAACAGGTTCAGGAACTAAACTCGACCGGGCCGAGCGAAAGAAAGTCCTGGCGCTTGCCCAGTCCAGACAAATTGATGCAATCCTGGTCACTGAGCTTTCCCGGTGGGGGCGCTCGACGCTCGATCTGCTCAATACGCTACGTGAACTGGAGAACTGGAAGGTTTCCGTGATAGCCATGAATGGAATGGCGTTCGATCTTTCGTCGCCGTATGGACGAATGCTGGCGACGTTTCTTTCCGGCATTGCGGAGTTTGAGCGGGATCTCATCAGCGAGCGGGTCAAGTCAGGCCTTGCTGTTGCGAAGGCACGTGGTAAGAGGCTTGGTCGTCAGGCCGGAGTGCGACCAAAATCAGACCGACTTTTGCCTAAGGTGGTTGCGATGAGGGCCGAGGGACGCAGCTATCGCTGGATCGCACGCGAGCTCGGTATCAGCAAGAATACCGTCGCTGACATCGTGCAACGACACAGAGCTAACGCTTAGGGTGTCATTTCGCCCTCAGCCGGAACCGACCCCATCAGGCTGAAAAACCGATGTTCCCGGTGCTAATTAAAAACATCCGCGAATATTGCGACCGCATTGCGGTGGAGGGCGTGGAAACCAAACAGCTTATCGACGAAGTAGGCGCGGCTGGTGTTTGGGTGATGCAGGGATCCCTTTTCCCTTCGGTCGCGTTTAGCGAGGTTGATACACTGCTCTTACCAAATGTTTGTCACTGATTGCAAAATTGCCCTCCGGTTGAGGAGGGCTGCATCTGCTAGCGATCTTTACGCCACGCGTCAGCGGTAAGCGCTTCGCCGAAATGACCGGCGATCAGGCGACGGGTCAGCTCATGCAACGGCGAGGCCAGAACATCTGCTGTACTGCCGCGTTCAACCACTTCACCCTGGTGCATGACTAATACCTGATCGCTGATGTGCTTCATCATGCCGATGTGCTGAGTCACATAGATATATGAAATCCCCTGTTTTTCCTGTAATTCCAGCATCAGATTGATGAGCTGCGAACGCATCGACATGTCCAGAGAGGCCAGGGCTTCGTCGGCGATAATGACTTTGGGTCGCAAAATGAGCGCTCGGGCAAGGCCCAGACGCTGTTTTTGTCCCGGAGCCAGCATATGCGGGTAATAACTCACATGGTCAGGCAACAGACCGACCATGCGCATGGTCTCGATGATCTGTTTGCGGCGCTGTTCAGGCTCGAGGTCGGTGTTCAGACGTAGCGGAAAATCGAGGATCTGCGAAATACGTTGCCGTGGGTTAAGCGACGTTGACGGATCCTGGAAAATCATACGGATACGCTGACTACGGAATGAATAATCACCATATTTTAACGGGTGATCGTCAATCAGCAGCTCACCGCTGGTAGGCTCAATCATACCGGCCAGCATCTTCGCCAGCGTAGATTTACCGGAACCATTTTCACCTATAACGGCGAGCGTCTGACGCTCGCGCAGGGTAAAGCTCAGGGGTTTAACGGCCTCAACGGTCTGACGGCGGAATAAGCCCGTCCGGTAGCGAAAGGTTTTGCTCAGATTACGAACTTCGAGCAGGGTTTCTACCATCTCACTCTCTCTCCATGTTCAGCGGGAAATGACAGGCGTAGAGATGATTCTTTGCTCCGGTCAGTCTTGGGGTTTCGATACATTCGCGCTGAGCATAAGGGCAGCGCGGCCCCAGACGACAGCCGATAGGTAATTGTTCCAGCAATGGAATGGCTCCTGGCATGGTATTCAGGCGGCTTTTGTGCGGCATTGCGCTACCAAAATCAGGAATGGCGCGAATCAACGCTTGGGTATAAGGATGATGCGGAATAGTCACCAGCTCTTTACTGGGCGCAGTTTCCACCGTTTGCCCACAGTACATCACGTTAATTTTGTCAGCCCACTGGCTGAGCATTTGCAGGTCATGGCTGATCAACAAAATGGTGGTATTGCTGTTTTGGTTCAGCCGGGTCAGCAGGCGGAAAATTTGCGCCTGAGTGGTTGGCTCCATCGCGTTCGTTGGTTCGTCGGCAATCAGTAAACGCGGCTGATTAGCCAGGGCGATTGCGATCATCACCTTCTGGCATTCGCCGTCGGTCAGTTCATACGGGAAGCTGCGCATCGCATCTTTATGATCTTTTATCCCGACGCGGTGCAGGAGTTCAATCGCGCGGCGTTTACGCCAGCCGATGCGCTGCCACCAGCGGCCTTTATAAGTCCATGCCGGAATATTTTGCATCAGTTGTCGTCCAATGCGCTCAGACGGATCGAGACACGATTGCGGTTCCTGAAAGATCATGGAAACGTTATGGCCGACCAGCTTGCGTCGTTCACGCGCGGAAAGGCGCAACAGATCGATATCATCAAAGCGCATGCGGTCTGCGGTTACGCGCCAGTTATCTTTAGCGACGCCGCAAATGGCCTTGGCGATCAGGCTCTTGCCCGATCCAGACTCGCCAACCAGTCCGCGGATTTCACCTTCATTGAGGGTCATACTGACGCGGTCAACCGCCTTCACCCAGTCGTCGCCGGTTCTGAATTCAATGGTCAGGTTGCGGATATCCAGTAATGGCATTATTCCACCCCCGCAATAATTGCCCGGCGCACGCCATCACCCAGCAGGTTAACCAGCAGCACGCTTATCATAATCGCCGCACCTGGCAGCATAACCGTCCAGGGTGCGACATAAATCAGCTCCAGCGCGTCGCCAAGCATGGCTCCCCATTCTGGTGACGGCAACTGTGCGCCAAGGTCGAGAAAACCCAGCGCGGCGATGTCCAGAATCGCCATCGACAGCGCACGGGTGATTTCAGTGATAAGTCCGGCGGTAATATTGGGCAGAACGGCAAACCACAGGATATTGAGCGTGGTTGCACCGTCCAGGCGAGCGGCGATAACGTACTCTTTTTCCAGCTCGTCATGCACCATGCTGTAGACGGAGCGTACCATGCGCGGCAGCAGCGCCAGCCAGACGGCAAACATCGCATGTGTCAGATGCGGTCCGGCAAAGGCCACCACAATAATCGCCAACAGCAGCGAAGGGATCGAGAGCAGGGTGTCCAGAATGTGGTTCAGCACCGCGGAGCGCAAACCGTGCGTTGCGCCGGCAACCACGCCCAGTAACAGGCCACATAGTGTGGCGGCGAGGGTGACGACAAACGCGCCGCCAACGGTTGGGGCCGCGCCGCTGAGCAGGCGACTTAGCACGTCACGCCCGAGATCGTCAGTTCCGAGGAAAAATGAGACTTCGCCATAGCGCGACCATGACGGCGGTAAAAGCTGATAGCCGAGAAATTGCTGGTCGATGCCATAAGGGGCAAACCAACCACCAAAAATACACAGAATCGCCAATCCTGCGCAGCCATACAGGCCGATCATCGCAGTCGCATCGCCGTAAAAATTGCGCCATGCGGTGCGCAACGTACCCGGCGGGCGCTTTTCGCTGTAGACGCTATCGTAAGGCATACCATTCCTTATGTTTCAGAGGGTTAGCCATAGCACCCAAAATATCAGAGATGACGTTAACGATGATAACCAGTGAGCCAATCACCATGACGCCCGCCGAAATTGCCGCGTAATCCTGCTGGCGAATTGCGTTAATCAGCCAACGGCCAAGACCTGGCCAGCTAAAGACCATCTCGGTGATCATCGCCAGCGTCAGCATGGTGGAAAACTGTAAGCCCAGACGCGGGATCACCGGCGGAAGGGCGTTGTGCAGAACGTGACGGCGCAGAATGGTTAAGCGTGACAGACCGCGCGTGGCGGCCGCTTTAACATAGTTTTGATCAAAGACCTCAATGGTGCTGATTCGCATCAGGCGAATAACTTCCGTGGTAGGGGCGACGGAAAGCGTCAACACCGGAAGCACCATGTGACGGATTGCGCTGACCAGCATTTCATCGCGCCAGGGCGAGTCGGAGATCCACGCATCAATAATGGCAAATCCGGTAACGGGCTTCACTTCATAGAGAAGATCAAAGCGTCCCGAAACGGGAAGCCAGCCGAGAGTCAGTGAGAAGAGCAACGTCAGCAACAGCGCCAGCCAAAAAACCGGAATGGAAAAGCCCATCAACGCTAAGGCGCTGATGCAGCGGTCCTGCCATTTGTTCCGCGTGATCCCTGCCAGCATACCAACGGGGATCCCAACCATCAGCGCAAAACCAAAGGCCAGAATGCACAGTTCCATCGTCGCCGGGAACACCTCCTTCAACTGTTCTGAAATCAACTGGCCGTTAATACTGGATACACCAAAATCCCAGTGAATGAGGCCATTGAACCAGAATACCCAGGCGTTCCACAGCGATGCACCCTGTAACGGCGCATGAGGCGTGAAGTAGCTCAGGCTGAATCCAATAAAGGTCAGGAAGAAGAGGGTGACCAGCAGCAATAAAAAACGACGCAGGGTGAAGATAATCATGGCTTTTTCACCTCATCTTTCTTTTCCCTGGAAACCCCGGCAAAAGATGCATTGCCGAACGGACTCAACACCAGTCCTTTGATATCGTAACGATAAGCCTGTAGACGCAGTGAAGAGGCCAGCGGCAGGATCGGTAACTCTTTCGCGAGAATATTTTGCGCTTCGTCATAGGCATCAATTCGCGATGAGAGTTGCTGCGAAGAGAGGGCTTTGCGCAGAACACTGTCAAATTCCGGATTACACCAGTGGGCGAAGTTAGTCTGCGAGTTGATGGCGGCGCAGCTTAGCAACGGTCGGAAAAAACTGTCAGGATCGTTACTGTCCGTCGCCCAACCGGATAACGTTAGATCATGGTTCATATCCATTAATCGCGCCTCCTGAAAACGACCTTCTACCGGAATGATTTTAACTTTCACACCCACCTGAGCCATGTCAGCCTGAATCAGCTCGGCGGTTTTCAGTGGACTGGGGTTCCAGGCCTGAGAACTGGTGGGTACCCAAAGCTGTAATGTCAGGTTCTCCAGCCCCAGTGCTTTTAACTGCTCGCGCGATTTTGCCGGATTGTACTCTGTAATTTTAGCTTCGTTGTCATAAGCCCACGAGGCGCGAGGCAAAATAGATGCTGCGGTTTCCGCCGTCCCGTAGTAGATGGACTGCATCAGCCGTTGGTTATTAATGGCCAGCGCCAGCGCATGCCGCACGGCGGGATTATCCATCGGTGGTTTATTGGTGTTGAATGCCAGATAGGCGATGTTCATCCCTGGGCGCAGGGTCAGACGCAGGCGCGGGTCATCACGCAAAATGCTGAGCTGACTGGCGGCGGGCCAGGCCAGAACATCACACTCACCGGTCAGGAGTTTCGATAGACGTCCGGTGCCGCCAGAGCCGAGGTCCACAACCACCTGCGGCATCAGAGGAGTACCACGCCAGAATTTTTCATGGCGCTGCAGTCGAACATATTGCCCTGCGCGATTCTCCGAAAGCTGGTACGGTCCGGTGCCGACGGGTTGTCTGTCGAGCAGCTCCTGACGATCCTGTTTTGCCAATTTAGCCGCATATTCTGCTGACATCACGGAGGCATAATGCGTGGCGAGGTGCCACATGAAGGAGGCGTCGGGCTGAGTTAAGCGGAACTCAACGGTGTTGTTGTCCAGCTTGCGTACGCTTTGGACGTTATCGGCGAACTGTAGGCTGTCGAAGTAGGGGAAACTGCTACCGTTTACATTGTGCCACGGATGCTGGCGATCAAAGATGCGCTCGAAGGTAAACACCACGTCGTCCGCATTCAGTTTGCGGGTGGGGGTGAACCAGGCCGTCTTCTGAAACTGGACGTCACGACGCAGATGGAAGCGGTAGGTTGCGCCGTTATCCAGCACCTCCCAGCTTTCAGCCAGCTCAGGCACCAGTCGATAGGTGTACGGATCGACATCGAGTAGTCGGTCATACAGCTGGGCTGCCAGGGTGTCGACGATAAGACCGCTGCTCGCTTTTTGCGGGTTAAACGTATTGACCTGCCCGCTAACGCAATAGACAAAGCCGCTGTCACGAATATCAGCATCAGCATGCGAAGCCTGTTCAGGCGCGGCAGCAGCCTGACCACTCAGAAATCCAGCCATCACGATCAGAGATGATAAAACCAGGCGCATAATTTTAAAGGATTATAAATAAAGAGGCTATCTTACTAATATTTAATGACATTTGCCATTACCGTTTGTGTTTGGGGACCGCACAGGTGATAACCGCGAATTCAACATCGCGACAGGGTCACCCTTCATACCCGCTATCCACTTTGAATTTACTCTGTTAACTATCTTAGCATTTTCATGACCCATCTGACTCGTTAAAACGCGGGATTCGCTGGCTGACAGAAAAATGTGAGGGGGACGTGGGGGAAAGTGACCATGACCGCCAGGAGAGAGCATCAGCAATATCGCGGGGAAAGTGAAATATAAAAATAATCTCATAATGGTGCTATGGATAATTTCATTCGTTCTCCATTTCGATAGGGCTGAGATGTTAAATTTGGTTGCTATTTATTTATGCTGATTGTTGGATAATTCTTAAATGATAACGAGTATTGAATCATAACGTTGGTAAAATATAAGCGAGGCGACGTAGGTAGATGAATACAGGAAAAACAATTGCATAGGACTCTATTAACCTCTCGCTTCTGAGTGGTATCTCGTTACTCAATAAAATTGTCTGGCCTGTTAAGGTTTTATTTATATATTTCATTGATATATATGGATTTAAGTGCTATGGGTTAAGCAGGGATTAATCTCATAAAATACTCGAAAGCGCGATACGGTGATTAGTGTATCGGTAGAGGTGATATTACGCGAAATATTAAATTGCGGTGAATTACAAAGGTCATGCCACTCATTTTGGTCTACGCTTAATAATCTTTGTGATAAAAAATGAGAGGTATTTAAATGGCTGACTTAAACAATGAAAAAAAGACCATCAATAAAACTCATTCTGCGCGTTTTCCGGCACCGCCTTTTCCACAGCAGAAGCAACCCTTCCCAGGGCTGGCCGGAAAAATGCAACCGCGTCCCGAGCATGGAGAGGAGAGCTATCAGGGAAGCGGTCGATTGAATGGGCGCAAGGTATTAATTACCGGGGGGGATTCAGGGATTGGCCGTGCTGTTGCCATCGCTTATGCCCGTGAAGGCGCTGATGTTGCGATCAACTATTTACCTGATGAAGAAGACGATGCGCGTGAAGTGGTCGACTTGATAAAAAAAGCAGGCAGAAATGTCGTGGCTATCCCCGGAGATATTCGAGATGAAACTTTTTGCGGCCAACTGGTTAAACAGGCGGTAATAGGGCTGGGTGGGTTGGATATCCTCGTCAATAATGCGGGTCGTCAGCAATTTTGCGAGTCTATTGAGGCGCTCACCACAGAAGATTTCGATGCCACATTCAAGACTAATGTCTACGCTATGTTTTGGATCACCAAAGCGGCTATCCCCCATCTTTCACGAGACAGCGTGATAATTAATACCTCCTCGGTACAGGCTTATGAGCCTAGTGAAATCCTGCTTGACTATGCTCAGACCAAAGCGGCGATCGTGGCATTTACTAAATCGCTGGCGAAACAGCTGGCACCGAAAGGGATACGGGTTAATGCCGTAGCGCCAGGCCCATACTGGACTGTACTGCAATGCTGTGGTGGTCAGCCACAGGAAAAAGTGGAGAAGTTTGGGGCAAATGCACCGCTGGGGCGTCCGGGTCAACCAGTGGAAATTGCGCCGCTTTATGTCACTTTGGCCGCTGAAGAGAACAGTTATACATCCGGCCAGGTTTGGTGCTCTGATGGGGGGACAGGGACCCTCTGACGTTTATGCTCCGTGAGTCGAAAAGTCAGAGGGGAAAGTGACTTTAATGGACGAGTGCTGACAATAAAGCGTCAAACCCTCCAATATAACGTTGGCAGAGGCGCGCTAAATCTGGTGTTTCTTAAGCAACGCGCGTAGCTGATGGTAAGTCAGACCCAGTAACTCAGCGGCTTTTTTCTGATTAAATTTCGCCTGCTGCAAGCTGGTTTGTAGAAAGTCTTTCTCTTGTTGCTGCTGGAATTCACGCAGATCCAGCGGTAATGCTACAGATGTCTGCTTTGGTGGTGCTGCCTGTGGCTGCGCAACATGGCGGCGGAAGGGGTCAATGATGATCTCATCCAGCGGGTAATCACTGGTACCGTGCCGGTAAACGGAGCGCTCCACGACGTTTTTCAGTTCACGAATATTACCCGGCCAACGGTAATGGAGGAGGGTTTCTCTGGCCTCGGCGCTGAATCCCGGAAAAAGAGGTAACCCGATCTCGCGGCACATCTGAATGGCAAAGTGTTCGGCCATTAACATGATGTCGCTTTGACGCTCGCGTAGTGGGGGAAGTTGCACCACGTCAAAGGCCAGACGATCCAGCAGGTCCGCGCGGAAAGTGCCTTCGCTGACCATACGTGGCAGGTCGGCATTGGTCGCGCAGACCAGTCGCACGTTAACCTGCAAGGGCTGGCTGCCGCCGACGCGTTCCAGCTCGCCATACTCAATTACGCGCAGCAGTTTTTCCTGTACCAACATTGGCGCGGTCGCCAGTTCATCAAGAAACAGCGTGCCGCCGTCGGCGCGTTCGAAACGTCCTGGATGGCGTTTTTGTGCACCGGTAAACGCACCGGCTTCGTGACCAAACAGTTCGGAATCAAGTAAGTTCTCGTTGAGGGCCGCGCAGTTAAGCGAAATAAATGGGCCCTGCCAACGGCTGGAGAGGTAGTGCAGGCGGTTGGCAATAAGCTCTTTCCCCGTACCTCGCTCACCGATAACCAGTACAGGTTTATCCAGCGGCGCCAGATGAGAAACCTGTTCCAGCACTTCAATAAAGCTGTTCGCTTCGCCCAGAATATTGTCTTTGTATCCTGCCATGATGAAATTCACCACTTGTTAGTGTTATTCACCAATTTACCCTAATTCTCCCGTCAGGTAAAATTGGATATTTACATTAAAATCAATTAGTTAAAAAGTTGGCACGCCAAGTGCATTACGAAAACAGCAGGGCATAGCCCGATATCAGAACAGTAAGTGAGGATTACATTATGGGTATTTTTTCTCGTTTTGCCGACATCGTGAACGCCAACATTAATGCGTTGCTGGAAAAGGCTGAAGATCCGCAGAAGCTGGTGCGGTTAATGATCCAAGAAATGGAAGACACGCTGGTTGAGGTGCGCTCAAACTCCGCACGCGCTCTGGCAGAAAAGAAACAATTATCTCGCCGTATCGAACTGGCCAGCGCACAACAGGCAGAGTGGCAAGAAAAAGCCGAGCTGGCGCTGCGTAAAGAGAAAGAAGATTTGGCGCGTTCTGCCTTAATCGAAAAACAGAAACTGACTGATCTGATTGCTTCTCTGGAGCATGAGGTGACGCTGGTTGACGATACGCTGGCGCGAATGAAAAAAGAGATCGGTGAGCTGGAAAATAAACTCAGTGAAACCCGTGCTCGTCAGCAGGCATTGATGCTGCGCCATCAGGCTGCGAGCTCTTCGCGTGATGTTCGTCGTCAACTGGACAGCGGTAAGCTGGATGAAGCGATGGCACGCTTTGAATCTTTCGAGCGTCGTATCGATCAGATGGAAGCTGAGGCCGAAAGCCATAACTTCGGTAAACAGCAGTCTCTGGATCAGCAATTTGCTGACCTGAAAGCAGATGATGAAATCAGCGAGCAGCTGGCGCAACTTAAAGCCAAAATGCAGCAAGATAAGCAATAATAACATCTGGCGGCGCCCGAACGCGCCGCCGCTCATCACCTGTAAGGAGTACTCATGAGCGCGCTATTTCTGGCTATCCCATTAACCATCTTTGTGTTGTTCGTTTTACCGATTTGGCTCTGGCTGCATTACAGCAACCGTTCCAGTCGTGGCGAACTGGCGCAAAGTGAACAGCAACGTCTGGTAGAACTCAACGATGACGCACAGCGGATGCGCGAGCGCATTCAGGCGCTGGAAGACATCCTTGATGCTGAACATCCAAACTGGAGGGACCGCTAATGGGAGGCGTTAATCTGAACAAAAAACTGTGGCGTATTCCGCAACAGGGCATGGTGAAGGGGGTTTGTGCAGGTATTGCGCATTACCTCGATGTGCCTGTGAAGCTGGTACGGATCCTGGTGGTGTTGTCCGTCTTTTTTGGTCTGGCCTTTTTTACCTTCGTCGCTTACATCGTGCTGACGTTTGTGTTGGACCCGATGCCGGACAATGTGGTTTCCGGTGAGCAGCAGCCATCAAGCGGCGAGCTGTTGGATGCCGTCGATCGCGAGCTGGCGGCAAGTGAAAAGCGTTTGCGTGAAATGGAGCGTTATGTCACCTCTGATACCTTTTCATTGCGCAGCCGTTTCCGCCAATTGTGAGGATAGAAATGAACAATCGCTGGCAACGTGCCGGGCAAAGGGTTAAGCCGGGCTTTAAAATAGCAGGTAAGCTGGTGCTTTTAACTGCGCTTCGTTACGGCCCGGCGGGGGTAGCAGGGTGGGCGGTGAAGTCCGTCGCTCGACGCCCGCTTAAAATGCTGCTGGCGTTGGTCCTGGAGCCGGTTTTGAGTCGGGCAGCGGCAAAATTATCGAAACGCTATTCAGGTAATCAACCCTGATATCCGAATCAGCAAAAGCAAGCAACAATTAATCAACATTCCCTCTGTTAATTTGCGGCAGCTCACAAATACGATTTTTTGGCTGCCGAAATTCTTTTATTATCCCCCTCCTGGCCACCTCAGCCGATTGACAGCTTATTTCCCGCAGAGTAGTCTCTTGACTCATGGGACCGCTACCACGAGAATTGAAGGTGAACCAAAAAATCCAAAAATGCCTGGCAGAAGTTTATGGTGATACGTTTACTTCATGCCACTATGAAGCGCTGATTGCACGTTTAGAGAAATCACAGGGATTAATTAAAAAAATCCGTAAAGCGCATTGGGACGAGGGCGATGTGGTTCTTATTACCTACGCCGATCAATTCCACGGGGCAGGCAAAAAACCACTGCCGATGTTTAATCAATTTTATAATGAATGGCTTAAGTCGACATTTTCTCATGTGCATCTGTTGCCGTTTTATCCGTGGTCATCGGATGATGGTTTTTCCGTAATTAATTACCATCAGGTTGCCGAAGAAACCGGTGACTGGAATGATATTAAGCAATTGGGTAAATCCAGTCGACTGATGTTTGATTTTGTTTGTAACCATATGTCAGCGAAAAGCGAATGGTTTAATAACTATTTGCAACAGCTTGACGGTTATGAAGATTTCTTTATTGCGATGGATCCTGATACGGACCTGAGCAACGTAACGCGTCCACGCGCATTACCGTTACTGACGCCTTTTACGCTGAAAGATAACACCGTACGCTATTTATGGACGACGTTCAGCGACGACCAGATCGATCTCAACTATGCCAACCCGATAGTGTTACTGGCGATGGTCGATGTGCTATTGAGTTATCTTGAGCAGGGCGCTGATTATGTCCGCCTGGATGCGGTTGGCTTTATGTGGAAAGAGCCAGGAACGACCTGTATTCACCTGGAAAAAACGCATCAGCTTATCAAACTATTTCGCGCTATTGCTGACTGCGCGGCGCCTGGTACGGCGATTATTACTGAAACAAACGTTCCGCATAAGGATAATGTGTCCTACTACGGAAATGGTCGTGATGAAGCGCATATGGTGTACCAGTTCTCGTTACCGCCGCTGGTGCTGCATGCGGTACAACGCCAGGATACCTCAACCTTGTGCCAGTGGGCGCAATCACTGGAACTGCCGTCCAGTGAGACCACCTGGTTTAATTTCCTCGCATCGCATGACGGCATTGGTCTCAACCCATTACGTGGTTTGTTACCTGAAGACGAGATCGTGCGCCTGGTGACGGAATTACAACAGGAAGGCGCGCTGGTTAACTGGAAAAATAACCCTGATGGTAGTCGCAGTCCGTATGAAATTAACGTCACATATATGGACGCACTAACGCCAGACAATTGTAGTGATGCCGAACGTTTTTCCCGCTTTATTCTCGCACATGCCATTTTGCTGAGTTTTCCGGGGGTACCTGCGGTTTACATTCAAAGCATTCTTGGGTCACGCAATGATTATAAAGGTGTCGAGGCGCTAGGTTATAACCGTGCGATCAACCGCAAAAAATATCAAATAAGCCAAATCGAAACGGAGCTGGCAGATGAAACCAGTTTGCGCCATGCTATTTATCATGAATTATCCCGATTAATTGTAATACGTCGTAGTAATAAAGCATTTCACCCTGATAGTGATTTTCAGATTAGCAGTGTTACACCGGCTGTAATGCAAATTAAACGTACGGCGGAAACAGGCGAAAAAATTACCGGATTATTTAATGTCAGCGGTCATACGCAAACCATTAGTATTGATGTTGAAAATGGATTTGATTTGATTAGCGGTAAAACTATTTCAGGTAAAGAATTAACGTTGAACGCCTGGCAGGTCATGTGGGTTAAGTAATAAAAAGGAACATTTCATGCTTAAAACTAAAATTGTGCTGATTTTAGCACTGGTTTCCTGCGCCCTGGTTTCCGGGTGTAAGGATGATAAAACGTCCTCTGTTGCGATTGAATTTATGCACTCTTCTGTTGAACAGGAGCGGCAGGCGGTTATTGCAAAACTGATTGAGCGTTTTGAAAAAGAGAACCCGGGGATCAGTGTCAAACAGGTTCCTGTAGAAGAAGATGCGTACAACACCAAGGTCATCACCCTGGCGCGGAGCGGTTCACTGCCTGAAGTCATTGAAACCAGCCATGACTACGCGAAGGTTATGGATAAAGAATCACTTATCGATCGTAAAGCCGTAGCGCAGGTCATCAACGCTGTAGGTGAAGGTACTTTTTATGATGGCGTGCTGCGTATTGTGCGCACTGAAGACGGTACCGCCTGGACCGGGGTTCCGGTTAGCGCCTGGATTGGCGGGATCTGGTATCGCAAAGATGTGCTGGCAAACGCTGGGCTGGAAGAGCCAAAAGACTGGCAACAACTGCTGAGCGTGGCGCAGAAGCTAAACAATCCTGGTAGTAAGAAATATGGTATTGCGCTGCCCACGGCGGAAAGCGTTTTGACCGAACAGTCATTTTCCCAGTTCGCGCTCTCAAACCAGGCCAACGTTTTTGATGCGCAAGGAAAGATAACGCTCAACACACCTGAAATGGCGCAGGCGCTGCAGTATTACCGCCAATTGGCAATGAACACCATGCCGGGCTCAAACGACATCATGGAAGTCAAAGACGCGTTCATGAACGGCACGGCGCCGATGGCGATTTATTCCACCTATATCCTCCCGGCGGTGATTAAAGAGGGCGATCCTAAAAATGTGGGCTTTATGGTGCCGACGGAAAAAAACTCTGCTGTTTACGGCATGCTGACGTCGTTAACCATTACCGCGGGTCAAAAGTCTGAAGAGACAGAAGCGGCAGAGAAATTTGTCACCTTTATGGAGCAGGCCGACAACATCGCGGACTGGGTCATGATGTCGCCAGGGGCGGCGCTGCCGGTCAACAAAGCAGTGGTGAATACCCCGACGTGGAAAGATAACACTGTCATCAAAGCGCTGGGTGAATTACCCGATCAACTGATTGCCGAACTGCCGAATATCCAGGTGTTTGGTGCCGTCGGCGATAAGAACTTCACCCGCATGGGCGACGTCACAGGCTCCGGTGTTGTGAGCTCAATGGTGCACAACGTGACGGTAGGCAAAGCCGACCTCGTCACCACGATTGAAGCGAGCCAGAAAAAACTGGATGACCTCGTTGAACAGCGCTAATGGGGAAATGGAAAGCCGTGATGAATAAGTTCTTTTCAGGTCGATCTGATATGCCATTCGCCATGCTGCTGTTGGCGCCCAGCTTGCTGTTACTGGGCGGTTTAGTGGCGTGGCCGATGATATCTAACATCGAAATCAGCTTTATGCGACTGCCGCTGAATCCGCAAATTGAGTCTACGTTTGTCGGGCTGAGCAACTATATCCGTATCTTATCCGATCCCGGATTTTGGCATTCGCTGTGGATGACGGTCTGGTATACCGCGCTGGTTGTGGCAGGAAGCACGGTACTGGGGCTGGGCGTGGCGATGTTTTTTAACCGTGAG
Source organism: Citrobacter sp. RHBSTW-00017 (assembly GCF_013797615.1). Lineage (NCBI taxonomy): Bacteria > Pseudomonadati > Pseudomonadota > Gammaproteobacteria > Enterobacterales > Enterobacteriaceae > Citrobacter > Citrobacter sp. RHBSTW-00017. Next base: position 2,412,561 of record NZ_CP056899.1, read on the forward strand.
TTTCGTCTGCGGAAAACGGCGCGCTCACTGGTCATCCTCTCTTACGTGACGCCATCAATTTCGCTGGTGTTTGCCTGGAAATACATGTTCAACAACGGCTACGGCATTGTGAACTACCTCGGTGTGGATCTGTTGCATCTCTACGATCAGGCACCGCTGTGGTTCGACAATCCCGGCAGCAGCTTCGCGCTGGTCGTGCTGTTCGCCATCTGGCGCTACTTCCCGTATGCCTTTATCTCGTTTCTGGCGATTTTACAGACGATTGATAAATCGTTGTATGAGGCGGCAGAAATGGACGGCGCGAATGCCTGGCAACGGTTTCGTATCGTCACGCTGCCAGCGATTATGCCGGTGCTGGCAACCGTGGTCACGCTGCGCACGATCTGGATGTTTTACATGTTCGCCGATGTTTATCTGCTGACCACTAAAGTCGATATTCTCGGGGTCTATCTCTATAAAACAGCGTTTGCATTTAACGACTTAGGCAAAGCGGCCGCTATTTCTGTCGTCCTCTTCGTCATTATTTTCGCTGTTATCCTGCTGACCAGAAAACGGGTGAACCTCAATGGCAACAAATAAGCGCACACTTGGCCGCATCGGCTTTTACTGTGGATTAATTGTCTTCCTGGGCATCACGCTATTCCCATTTTTTGTGATGCTGATGACCTCATTTAAAAGCGCCAAAGAGGCGATCTCGCTGCATCCGACGCTGTTACCGCAGCAATGGACGCTGGAACATTACATCGACATCTTCAACCCGATGATTTTCCCGTTTGTTGACTACTTCCGTAATAGCCTGGTGGTATCGGTCACTTCTTCGGTGGTGGCGGTGTTTCTCGGCGTGCTCGGAGCGTATGCGCTTTCCCGCCTGCGTTTTAAGGGGCGAATGACCATCAATGCCAGCTTTTACACGGTGTACATGTTTTCGGGGATCCTGCTGGTGGTGCCGCTATTCAAAATCATTACGGCACTTGGCATCTATGACACCGAAATGGCGTTGATTATCACCATGGTCACCCAGACGCTGCCGACCGCGGTGTTCATGCTGAAAAGCTACTTCGACACCATTCCGGATGAGATAGAAGAAGCCGCGATGATGGATGGATTGAACCGTCTGCAGATCATCTTTCGCATTACCGTGCCGTTGGCGATGTCCGGTCTGGTTTCGGTCTTTGTGTACTGCTTTATGGTGGCGTGGAATGACTATCTGTTTGCCTCGATTTTCCTCTCCAGCGCCAGCAATTTTACCTTACCGGTCGGTCTGAACGCGCTGTTCAGTACGCCTGACTATATCTGGGGACGCATGATGGCGGCATCGTTAGTCACCGCATTGCCGGTCGTCATTATGTATGCGCTTTCCGAACGTTTTATTAAAAGTGGTTTGACCGCAGGCGGCGTGAAAGGCTAAGCGGCCAGTTTAATTAAGGAGTTGTAAATGAAGAAGTTAGTTGCCACAGAACCGCGTGTTGCGGCGTTGGTGGAATATGAAGACAGAGCTGTATCCGCCAATGAAGTGAAAGTTCGCGTTCGCTTTGGTGCGCCGAAACATGGCACGGAAGTGGTCGATTTTCGCGCTGCCAGTCCGTTTATTGACGAAGATTTTAACGGCGAATGGCAAATGTTCATGCCGCGTCCGGAAGGGGCGCCGCGCGGGATTGAATTCGGCAAGTTCCAGCTTGGCAACATGGTGGTGGGCGATGTTATTGAGTGTGGCAGCGATGTGACCGAATACGCCGTTGGCGATTCAGTTTGCGGCTACGGCCCACTGGCAGAAACGGTTTTCTTTAATGCGGTAAACAACTACAAACTGCGCAAAATGCCGGAAGGTAGTTCGTGGAAAAATGCCGTGTGCTATGACCCGGCACAGTTCGCCATGAGTGGCGTGCGCGACGCCAATGTGCGTGTCGGCGACTTTGTTGTCATCGTCGGCTTAGGGGCGATTGGCCAGATTGCCGTCCAACTGGCTAAGAAAGCGGGAGCCTCGGTGGTCATTGGCGTGGATCCGATTGCCCATCGTTGCGATATCGCGCGTCGTCATGGCGCGGATTTCTGTCTGAATCCTATTGGCACCGATGTCGGCATGGAAATTAAGAAGCTGACCGGCAAGCAGGGCGCGGATGTGATTATCGAAACCAGCGGCTATGCGGATGCGTTGCAATCGGCGTTACGTGGTCTGGCCTATGGTGGAACCATCTCCTATGTCGCTTTCGCGAAACCTTTTGCTGAAGGCTTCAACCTGGGGCGTGAAGCGCACTTCAACAACGCCAAAATTGTCTTCTCCCGTGCCTGCAGTGAGCCAAATCCGGATTATCCGCGCTGGAGCCGCAAGCGTATTGAGGAGACCTGTTGGGAACTGTTGATGAACGGTTACCTGAACTGTGAAGAACTTATTGACCCGGTAGTGACATTTGCCAGCAGCCCGGAAAGCTATATGCAGTATGTCGATCGCCATCCGGAAAAGAGCATCAAAATGGGCGTGACGTTTTAATTAAGGAATGCAGAAGATGAAAATTGGAACACAGAACCAGGCTTTTTTTCCGGAAAATATTCTCGAGAAATTCCGTTACATCAAAGAGATGGGGTTTGACGGTTTTGAAATTGACGGCAAGCTGCTGGTTAACAACCTGGCAGAAGTGAAAGCGGCAATCAAAGAAACAGGCCTGCCCGTCACCACCGCCTGTGGAGGATATGACGGTTGGATCGGTGATTTTATCGAAGAGCGTCGTTTGAATGGCTTACAGCAGATTACCCGCATTCTCGAAGCGCTGGCCGAAGTCGGTGGGCAGGGCATTATTGTACCCGCTGCATGGGGCATGTTTACCTTCCGCTTACCGCCGATGACCTCTCCGCGCAGCCTGGCGGGTGATCGTAAAGCAGTAAGTGATTCATTGATTTATCTCGATAAAGTTGCCGAGCGTACGGGGACGGTGGTGTATCTGGAACCGCTCAATCGCTATCAGGATCATATGATCAACACCCTGGCGGATGCCCGTCGCTATATCGTGGAAAACAACCTGAAGCATGTGCAAATCATTGGTGATTTTTACCATATGAATATCGAAGAAGACGATATGGCTCAGGCGCTGCATGACAATCGCGATCTGCTGGGACACGTCCATATTGCGGATAACCATCGTTATCAGCCGGGGAGCGGTACGCTGGATTTCACTGCGCTGTTTGATCAGTTGCGTGAAGATAATTATCAGGGTTACGTCGTGTACGAAGGGCGTGTACGGGCAGAGAACCTGCCGGAAGCGTACCGTCAGTCACTGGCCTGGCTGCGTACCTGCTAAGAGGATTTCTGTGAAAAGTGCACTGACAAGCTCTCCGCTACGCATCGCCATTATCGGCGCCGGGCAGGTGGCGGATAAAGTTCATGCTTCGTACTACTGCACCCGCAACGATCTGGAACTGGTGGCTGTCTGTGACAGCCGCCTGTCACAGGCGCAGGCGTTGGCAGAGAAATACGGCAATCCGCAGGTTTGGGACGATCCTCAGACGATGCTACGCGAGGCTAAGCCAGATATCGTCAGCATCTGTTCACCCAATCGTTTTCATTATGAACACACCATGTTGGCGCTGAACGCCGGATGCCATGTGATGTGTGAGAAACCTCCGGCGATGACGCCAGCCGAGGCGCTGGAAATGTGTAACACGGCGCGTCGAATGGGGAAAGTTCTGGCTTATGATTTTCATCATCGTTTCGCACTGGATACGCAGCTGCTTCGTGAGCAGGTGATGGCCGGCGTGCTGGGTGAAATCTATGTCACCAATGTCCGCGCTTTGCGCCGCTGCGGCGTGCCCGGCTGGGGGGTATTTACCAACAAAGAACTGCAGGGCGGCGGGCCGCTGATTGATCTCGGCATCCATATGCTTGATGCCGCCATGTATGTGCTGGGGTTTCCGGCAGTAAAGCGCGTTAACGCACACAGTTATCAACGCATTGGCACGCGTAAAAACAGCGGCCAGTTTGGGAAATGGGATCCCGAGACGTATACCGTGGAGGATTCTCTGTTCGGGACGATTGAATTTCATAACGGCGGTATCCTGCGACTGGAAACCTCTTTTGCGCTGAATATCCCGGAACAATCGATTATGAACGTTAATTTCTGCGGCGATCTGGCAGGGGCGACGTTATTCCCGGCCCAGGTTTATACCGATCGTGAGGGTACGCTTGACGTACTGCTTCAGCGCGAAATGGCCGATGACAATCGTCATTATCGCAGCATGGAAGCTTTTGTGAATCATGTCCAGGGCGAGCCTGTCACTATTGCCGACGCAGAGCAAGGCGTCGTTATTCAACAACTGGTTGCCGCACTGTATCAATCGGCTGAAACAGGGACCTACGTAGACTTATGACGAGGCCAGTAATGCTAACTGAACCGGCTTTTTGCCCACACAACCTGAATAAATATGCGTCCCTCATGACGACCGGTAACGGTTATATGGGGATTCGCGCCAGCCACGAGGAAGCCTACACCTTACAAACTCGCGGCATGTACCTTGCTGGACTGTATCACCGGGCAGGGAAAGGCGAGATTAATGAACTGGTTAATCTGCCTGATGTGGTGGGGGTGGAGATTTCACTCAATGGTGAGATTTTCTCGCTCACCAGCGGCGTTATCGAAAGCTGGCAACGTGAACTGGATTTTGCCAGTGGGGAATTACGCCGTGCGCTTACCTGGCGTGCGTCTGGCGGAGCGCGTTTTGCCATTGAGAGCCGGCGATTTGTCTCGGCACAAAAACTGCCGCTGTTTGCGATGGAAGTTGTCGTCACGCCACTGGATGGCGATGCCAGCATTGGTATCTCGACCGGAATTGACGCCACGATGACCAATCATGGTCGTCAGCATTTGGATGAAACGCAGGTCCGGGTCTTTGGCCAGCATCTTATGCAAGGGATTTACACCACCCAGGACAACCGCAATGATATCGCTATCACCACGTATTGCGATGTAGACGGTGCAGCGCAGCGCTGCTTCACCGCGAAAGAACGTCGGCTGTTACAACACAACAGCGTGCAGGCGAAAGCCGGACAGCGCGTCACGCTGACAAAAATTAGCTGGGTAGACTGGGCGAGTGAACGCAGCCTGTCGCTTGAGACCTGGGGACGCCAGTCGCTGCGCAACCTGGAAGTATGCGCGCAGCAAGGCTATGACGTTCTGCTTGCTGAGTCGGCTGCTAACTGGCATGCCTGGTGGCAAAATCGTCGCGTTCAGGTCACCAGCACTGATGCCAGCGATCAGCGAGCGCTGGACTATGCGCTCTATCATCTGCGTGTGATGACTCCTGACCACGATGAGCGCAGCAGTATTGCGGCCAAAGGTCTGACGGGGGAAGGGTATAAAGGCCACATATTCTGGGATACCGAGGTCTTTCTGTTACCGTTTCATCTCTTTACCGAGCCGAAAACCGCGAGAAGTTTGTTGCGTTACCGCTGGCATAATCTGTCGGGGGCGCGTGAGAAAGCTCGCCGTAACGGTTGGCAGGGAGCGCTTTTCCCGTGGGAAAGCGCTCGCAGCGGTGATGAGGAAACGCCTGAATTTGCGGCGATCAACATCCGTACCGGACTGCGTCAGAAAGTGGCCTCTGCGCAGGCTGAACATCACCTCGTGGCGGATATTGCCTGGGCGGTAATCAATTACTGGCATGCCTCAGGGGATCTAAACTTCATGTCCCGTGAGGGAATGACGTTGCTGCTGGAAACGGCGAAGTTCTGGATCAGCAGGGCGGTCATGGTTAATGATCGTTTAGAGATCCACGATGTGATTGGCCCGGATGAATACACTGAGCATGTGAACAACAACGCGTTCACCAACTACATGGCCTGGTACAACGTGGAACAGGCGCTGGGTTTTGCCCGTCGGTTGGGCTGCGGTGATGAGACGTTTATTCACCGCGCAGAGTATTTTTTACAGCATCTCTGGCGACCGGAAGTTCAGCCCGATGGCGTGCTACCTCAGGACGATACCTTCCTGAGCAAACCGGCTATCGATCTGTCGCAGTACAAAGCCAAAGCGGGCAAGCAGACGATTTTGCTCGACTACTCCCGTGCAGAAGTCAATGAGATGCAAATTCTCAAACAGGCCGATGTGGTGATGCTGACCTACATGTTACCGGAGCAATTTTGCCCGCAAACCTGTCTGGCAAACCTGCGCTTTTACGAGCCGCGCACAATTCATGACTCCTCGTTGAGTAAAGCGATCCACGGGATTGTGGCAGCGCGTTGCGGTGATCCGGCTCAGGGCTATCGGTTCTGGCGTGAAGGATCGCTTATCGATCTCGGGGAGGACCCACATAGCTGCGATGACGGCATTCATGCTGCGGCAACGGGCGCCATCTGGCTGGGCGCAATCCAGGGATTTGCTGGCGTGAATATTCGCCGCGGAGAGTTACACCTTGCTCCTGCCTTACCGGCTCATTGGCAAACGCTGTCTTTCCCGCTGCGCTGGCAGGGCATCGATATGCAGGTAATCATTAATGCGGCTGAAATCCGTATTAACAGCACTGAGCAGATTGTCCTTTGGGTCAATGGTGAAAAGGTCTCCGTGCAGGGGGAAACCGTAATCCGCAATGACGCCATTATTTCGCCCACTTATGGGACCGCTACCACAGAAAGGGGCGATGAATGATACTCAAACCACAGGCCATCATTTTTGATTTGGATGGCGTGATTACCGATACCGCGCATCTACATTTTCTGGCCTGGCGGCAGGTAGCCGATGAAATAGAGATTGTGATCGACGAAGCATTTAATGACAGCCTGAAAGGGATTAGTCGCGGCGAATCACTACAGCGTATTTTGCACCATGGTGGGAAGGCGGGGGTGTTTTCTTCCGAGGCCTGCGCACAATTGGCCGAGAGAAAAAACAGACTGTATGTCCATTCTTTGCGCCAGCTGACGGTTAACTCGGTATTACCGGGAATACGTGAGCTGTTGATGACGTTGCGGGAAGAACGGATTCCGGTGGGGTTGGCCTCTGTGTCGCGCAATGCCCCGGCTATTTTACAAGCGCTTAATCTTAGCTCTTGCTTTGATTTTTGTGCGGATGCGGCATTGCTCACCCGCTCGAAACCGGATCCGGAAATTTTCCTGGCAGCCTGCGCGGGTCTTGGCGTTGACCCGCAACAATGTATTGGCATAGAAGATGCACAAGCGGGAATTGATGCAATCAACGCCTGCGGCATGCTTTCTGTCGGCATCGGTAAAGGGCTGAATGGGGCAGACTTGCTGCTTCCGGCAACCGAATTTCTGACGTGGCCGTGCTTATCGGCTTTCTGGCAACACGACAAGTAAAGGATTCAACATGGCACAGCTTTCGTTGCAACACATTCAAAAAATTTACGACAACCAAGTACACGTCGTTAAAGACTTCAATCTGGAAATTGAAGATAAAGAGTTTATTGTTTTTGTTGGACCTTCCGGCTGCGGGAAGTCAACTACGTTACGCATGATCGCCGGTCTGGAGGAGATCAGCGGCGGCGATTTGCTGATTGACGGTAAACGGATGAACGATGTGCCGGCGAAATCACGCAACATTGCGATGGTTTTTCAGAACTACGCGTTGTACCCACACATGACCGTCTATGACAACATGGCGTTTGGCCTGAAAATGCAGAAAATTGCGCCTGCTGTGATTGAGGAGCGCGTCAACTGGGCGGCGCAGATCCTTGGTCTGCGCGATTATCTGCAGCGTAAACCCGGCGCGTTATCCGGTGGTCAGCGTCAGCGTGTGGCGCTGGGGCGTGCGATTGTACGTGAAGCGGGGGTCTTCCTGATGGATGAACCCTTATCGAATCTCGATGCCAAACTTCGCGTTCAGATGCGGGCTGAAATTAGCAAACTGCATCAGAAACTCAATACCACCATGATCTATGTTACCCACGATCAAACCGAAGCCATGACTATGGCGACGCGTATTGTGATTATGAAGGATGGCATTGTTCAGCAGGTTGGTGCGCCGAAAACGGTTTATAACCACCCGGCTAATATGTTTGTCGCCGGATTTATTGGCTCACCGGCCATGAACTTTATTCGTGGCGCGATTGATGGTGATAAGTTTGTTACTGAAACACTGAAATTAACGATTCCACAAAATAAATTAGCACAATTAAAAGCGCAGGGTTATGAACATCAGGCGGTCACTCTGGGAATTCGTCCTGAAGATATACACCCGCAGCTTAATAATGAAAATAGTATATCGGCAAAAATTAGCGTTGCAGAATTAACCGGCGCTGAATTTATGCTTTATACCATTGTTGGGGGGCATGAGTTGGTGGTCCGTGCTGGGGCAGTGAATGATTATCATGCAGGAGAAAATATCACTATTCATTTTGATATGGCGAAATGCCATTTCTTTGATGCTGAAACCGAAGTGGCTATTCAATAAAATTCCGGGGGGATAAATCCCCCCCAAGCCTTGGGGCATTTTTGCGAGTATTTTAACAAGGAATAATAATGAAAACCCTACTGTCCGCTACTGCGCTGATTATGAGCGCAGGAATGGCCTGCGCGCAGGCTGCTGAAAATAATGACTGGCACTTTAATATTGGTGCTATGTACGAAATAGAAAACGTTGAAGGTCAGGGCGAAGATATGGATGGACTGGCTGAGCCGTCCGTCTATTTCAACGCATCTAATGGGCCATGGAAAATATCGCTGGCCTATTATCAGGAAGGACCGGTTGATTACAGCGAAGGTAAGCGTGGTACCTGGTTTGATCGTCCGGAACTGGAAATTCGCTATCAATTTCTGGAAAGTGAGGATGTTAATTTCGGTTTGACCGGTGGCTTCCGTAATTACGGTTATCACTATGTCAATGAACCAGGAAACGACACCGCTAATATGCAGCGCTGGAAAGTTCAGCCGGACTGGGATGTTAAACTGACCGACGACCTGCGCTTTAGCGGTTGGCTGTCGATGTATCAATTCGTTAATGATTTGAATACTACTGGCTACTCCGATAGTCGTGTCGAAAGCGAGACCGGTCTGAATTACAGGTTTAACGAAACGGTGGGCTTAACGGTCAACTATTACCTTGAGCGCGGCTTTAATCTGGCTGATTCGCGCAATAATGGTGAGTTCTCAACCCAGGAAATTCGTGCATATTTACCGTTGTCTTTAGGCAATACCACCCTGACGCCGTATACCCGTCTGGGGCTTGATCGCTGGTCAAACTGGGACTGGCGAGATGATCCGGAACGTGAAGGCCATAATTTCAATCGTCTCGGTTTACTGTATGCATATGATTTCCAGAATGGTTTATCAATGTCACTGGAGTATGCCTATGAGTGGGAAGATCACGACGAAGGCGAAAGCGACAGATTCCATTATGCTGGTATAGGCGTGAACTACGCATTCTAAAATATACTGGGGCATTTATGCCCCAGTTTTTACACCAGTGAGTCGGCCAGCGATATTTGTGTGCTCACCGTGATATTTTGTAATCCTTTCTCGCCCGCAATCAAGTTAAATAATAAATTACAGCTTTGTTCACCCAACTGCTGGGTAGGCACATCAATTCCCCCAGGAACGGGCGTGAGCATAAAAGACAACAGCTCATTACTGTAGCCCACAACGGCAAGTTGTTGTGGGATGGTTATATTTTTCTCAGCCGCCACGCGATATAAGCTCATTAATTTCAAGCTGTCGGTGGCAAATACGGCGTCGGGTAACGGCTGCTGACTCAGTAATTTTCGTGAAGCGAGCAGGGCTGTTTCATGGGTATAGCCCCCGTCAACAATCCATTCATCGCGCATTTTAATATTATGCGCCTGAAGGCTGGCTTTATATCCGTTAACGCGATCGATAGAAACATGAACATCAAGCGGCGCGTGCAAACAGGCTATATTACGGTGTCCACTCTCAATCAGCGCATCAGTTAGCGTAATGCTGTCGCGATAATTATCTGTGTCTACAGAATAGACATTGGCGTAGTCGCCTTCAACCTTTCCAATAACCACGACCGGTACGTTGTATTTATCCAGCCTTGCAAAAAAAGATTCATCGGCGGGAGAACTCAGCATAATGATACCTTTGATCAATTTCTGCTTAATTTTGCTCTCACATTTTTGTAAATCATCTTCAGTGCTTCGCGACGTCTGTAATATGACATCAAAACCGACCTCTTCAGCCTTGGCAGTAATAGCATGCAGCACTTCAGAGAAAAACGGATTACCGGCGGTTGTTTTTGCTGAACGGGTAGATATCACCATTATTGCATCAAACCCGGAAGAGGTGAGTGCGCGAGCAAGTTTATTGGGCTGGTACTGTAACTCATCAATAGCACGCAGCACCTTTTCAAGCGCTTCCGGCGAGATATTGGTTTGCTTATTAAGCACGCGCGATACCGTGGATTTTGATACGCCAGCGGCTCGTGCAATATCATAAATGGTAGGAGACATAGATCCCAAGCTCCGTCCGAGAGTCAATGGCGAACATATTATGGAGTTAATTGGCGAATGACAACAATATCGGAATGCGGGCAGAAAAATCAAAAAACTAACCGCAGTATGCGCAACCAGAGGAAGTCTCGTCCACGGGTGCAGAGGGTGATAATGCGGTCGCAATATTTTCTTAAGAACTGGCGTATAGTGTGTTGGTTAAATCCAACTATCAGTCAGGAAGATATTATGTTGAAAAAAGGCGTATTAGCGTTGGCACTGGTCATCGGCATGCCGGTTTTTGCAGCCGAGCACTGGATTGATGTTCGCGTTCCTGAACAGTATCAACAGCAGCATATTCAGGGGGCGGTCAACATTCCATTAAAAGAGATGAAGGCGCGTATCGCTGCTGAAGTTCCTGATAAGACCGACACTGTGAAGCTGTACTGCAACTCCGGGCGTCAATCGGGGCAGGCGAAGGATATGTTGACGGAAATGGGCTACACGCAGGTGACCAACGAAGGTGGCATCAATCAGATAGCGCTTCCTAAAGTAGAGAATCAATAAACCGCCCGCATTCCTTCTGCTCCAGGCGGTAAGAATAATGCCGCCTGTTACAGCTCAGGTAGTTGATAAGTAAGAATTGACCCCTATCTTTACTTCCTGTTTGTTATAATTTCTTCAGTTCCTTCAGCAAAACGGGATGGCGATGAAGCGACTTAAAAATGAACTCAATTCGCTGGTTAATCGCGGCGTAGACCGTCATTTGCGCCTGGCTGTCACCGGACTTAGCCGTAGCGGTAAGACGGCGTTTATCACCGCGATGGTAAACCAGTTACTCAATATTCATGCCGGTGCGCGTCTGCCGTTGCTCAGTTGCGTGCGCGAAGAGCGTCTGCTCGGCGTTAAACGGGTTCCACAACGCGATTTTGGTATTCCGCGCTTTACCTATGATGAGGGACTGGCGCAGCTGTATGGCTCACCGCCGACCTGGCCGACACCTACGCGCGGCGTGAGTGAAATACGCCTCGCGCTGCGCTACAAATCCAATGATTCATTGCTGCGCCACTTTAAAGACACCTCCACGCTGTACCTGGAAATCGTCGATTATCCGGGGGAGTGGCTGCTCGATTTACCGATGCTGGCCCAGGATTATCTCAGCTGGTCGCGGCAAATGACCGGATTATTACAGGGACAGCGGGGCGAATGGTCGGCAAGATGGCGGCAGTTATGCCAGGGGTTGGATCCGCTGGCGCCTGCTGATGAAAACCGTCTGGCGGAAATCGCTGCCGCCTGGACGGAGTATCTGCACCAGTGCAAGCAGCAGGGACTGCATTTTATTCAGCCGGGCCGTTTTGTTCTGCCCGGAGATATGGCGGGCGCTCCTGCGCTGCAGTTCTTCCCGTGGCCGGACGTTGATGCCTGGGGGGAATCGAAGCTGGCGCAGGCAGACAAACACACCAATGCAGGCATGCTGCGCGACAGGTTTAATTATTACTGTGAAAAAGTCGTGAAGGGATTTTATAAGAATCACTTCCTGCGCTTTGACCGTCAGATTGTGCTGGTCGATTGTCTGCAACCGCTCAACAGCGGGCCACAGGCGTTTAATGACATGCGTCTGGCGCTCACCCAACTGATGCAAAGTTTCCATTATGGACAGCGCACGCTGTTTCGTCGGCTGTTTTCCCCGGTGATCGACAAACTGCTGTTTGCCGCCACCAAAGCCGACCATGTGACGGTCGATCAGCACGCCAATATGGTGTCGTTATTGCAGCAGTTGATCCAGGACGCCTGGCAAAACGCTGCGTTCGAAGGTATCAGCATGGATTGTCTGGGACTGGCATCAGTACAGGCAACCACCAGCGGCCTGATCGATGTGAAAGGCGAAAAGATCCCGGCGCTGCGTGGTCATCGTCTGAGCGATGGTGAACCGCTAACCGTTTATCCGGGGGAAGTGCCCGCGCGTTTACCTGGACAAGCATTCTGGGACAGCCAGGGCTTTCAGTTTGAGGCGTTTCGCCCGCAGGTTATGGATGTTGATAAACCCTTACCGCATATTCGTCTTGATGCCGCGATGGAGTTTTTAATAGGAGATAAATTGCGATGAGCGAGCCGTTAAAACCGCGTATCGATTTCTCAGGTCCGCTGGACGTGGAACAAAACGCGGCGTTTAAAGCGCAGCAGATGTTCAACGAAACAGAGGCGCAGACTTTTTCTCCGGCGACAGTGGATGAACCTCTGCAAGACGAAGGTCAGGCTGAGGCCGTCATTGATGCGGCCCTACGCCCCAAACGCAGTTTGTGGCGCAAAATGGTAATGGGCGGGTTGGCGCTGTTTGGCGCGAGCGTTGTCGCTCAGGGCGTACAATGGACTATGAACGCCTGGCAGACTCAGGACTGGGTCGCGCTGGGAGGATGTGCCGCTGGCGCATTGATTATCGGCGCAGGTGTCGGATCGGTTGCGACCGAGTGGCGTCGGCTATGGCGTTTGCGCCAGCGTGCGCATGAGCGTGATGAAGCGCGAGATCTGCTCCACAGCCATGGAACCGGAAAAGGTCGTGCATTTTGTGAAAAGCTGGCGCAGCAGGCGGGTATCGATCAGTCCCACCCGGCACTACAGCGCTGGTATGCCTCAATTCATGAAACGCAGAACGATCGCGAAGTCGTCAGCCTGTATGCCCATCTTGTGCAGCCGGTGCTGGACGCGCAGGCCCGACGTGAGATTAGCCGTTCAGCGGCGGAGTCCACGCTGATGATTGCCGTCAGTCCGCTGGCATTGGTGGATATGGCGTTTATTGCCTGGCGAAACCTGCGGCTGATTAATCGCATCGCATCGCTGTATGGCATTGAACTCGGTTATTACAGCCGCCTGCGTTTGTTCCGCCTGGTGCTGCTAAATATCGCTTTTGCCGGGGCCAGTGAGCTGGTGCGGGAAGTGGGAATGGACTGGATGTCGCAGGATTTAGCCGCTCGCTTATCGACGCGTGCCGCGCAGGGTATTGGCGCGGGATTATTAACGGCGCGTCTGGGTATTAAAGCCATGGAACTTTGCCGACCGCTGCCGTGGATCGATGACGATAAGCCACGACTGGGCGATTTTCGCCGTCAACTGATTGGTCAGGTGAAAGAAACCTTACAAAAGAACAAATCGCCGCGCGAAAGTTAGCTAAAAATTGGGCGCCAGTCGTTTAACTTTACGTCCTGGCGCCTGATTTTCCAGCGAGCTGTCAATATTTGTTGACAGAGTTCTTCCTGCAAACCCAATACTGTCTTATCATTTAATACATAATCCCTTGTCCAGGTGAAGGTTCCTATGCGTTTGGAAGTCTTTTGTGAAGACCGACTTGGTCTGACCCGCGAATTGCTCGATTTACTGGTGCTGAGAAGCATTGATTTACGCGGTATCGAGATTGACCCCATCGGGCGGATTTACCTCAATTTTGCGGAACTGGAGTTCACCAACTTCAGTAGTCTGATGGCTGAAATCCGCCGTATTTCAGGGGTTACGGATGTGCGTACCGTGCCCTGGATGCCTTCCGAACGAGAACATCTTGCGCTGAGTGCGCTGCTTGAGGCGTTACCAGAACCGGTCCTTTCTCTGGATATGAAAAGCAAAATCGAGATGGCGAACCCTGCGAGCTGCCAGCTTTTCGCGCACACTCAGGATCGGATGCGCAATCATACCGCCGCCCAGTTAATCAATGGGTTTAACTTCCAGCGCTGGCTCGAAAGCAATCCGCAGGATTCTCATAGCGAGCATGTCGTAATTAACGGACAGAACTTCCTGATGGAGATTACGCCTGTCCATTTGCAGGGTGAAAATCAGGAGCAGATGCTGACCGGTGCTGTTGTCATGCTGCGCTCCACCATCCGGATGGGGCGTCAGCTGCAAAATATGACTACGCAGGATCTGAGCGCGTTTAGCCAGATTATTGCCGTCAGCGCCAAAATGAAACACGTAGTGGAACAGGCGCGTAAGCTGGCGACTCTGAGTGCGCCGCTGCTGATTACTGGTAATACCGGCACCGGCAAAGATCTCTTTGCCCATGCCTGCCACCTGGCAAGCCCGCGTGCGTCGAAGCCGTATCTGGCGCTGAACTGCGCGTCAATTCCTGAGGATGCGGTCGAAAGTGAGCTGTTTGGCCATGCTCCAGAAGGCAAAAAAGGCTTCTTTGAGCAGGCGAATGGCGGCTCGGTTCTGTTAGATGAAATTGGTGAAATGTCGCCGCGTATGCAGACCAAATTGCTGCGTTTTCTCAATGACGGCACGTTCCGCCGCGTGGGAGAAGATCACGAAGTTCATGTTGATGTCCGCGTGATTTGCGCGACGCAAAAGAACCTTGTGGAAATGGTGCAGAAAGGGCTTTTCCGTGAAGATCTCTATTATCGTCTGAATGTACTGACGCTAAATCTGCCGCCGCTACGCGATTGCCCGCAGGATATTATGCCGCTTACCGAACTGTTTGTGGCGCGCTTCGCCGACGAGCAGGGCGTGCCGCGTCCGAAGCTGTCTGCCGATCTCAGCACGGTGTTAACCCGCTACGGTTGGCCGGGCAACGTGCGTCAGCTTAAAAATGCCATCTACCGGGCGCTGACCCAGCTTGAAGGCTATGAGCTGCGGCCGCAGGATATTTTACTGCCGGATTACGATGCGGCAACGGTTGCGGTCGGAGAAGAGGTGATGGAAGGATCGCTGGATGAAATTACCAGCCGCTTTGAACGCTCTGTGCTGACGCAGCTTTATATGAATTATCCCAGCACGCGCAAACTGGCCAAGCGCCTTGGCGTTTCGCACACCGCGATTGCCAACAAATTGCGTGAATATGGCCTGAGCCAGCAGAAAAAAAGCGAAGAGTAACGCGGTAAATGAAAATGCCTCCCTGCGGAGGCATTTTTGTATGCAGACGTGGTTTAAGCTTTCAGTACGTCCAGCGCAGCAGTGTAGTCTGGCTCGTTGGTGATTTCATTGACCAGTTGGCTGAAAACGACGTTGTCATTTTCATCAATAACGACCACGGCACGTGCAGCCAGACCTTTCAGTGGGCCTTCAGCGATTTCTACGCCGTAGTTTTTCAGAAATTCTGCGTTGCGCAGGGTGGACAGCGTGATAACGTTGCTCAGACCTTCCGCGCCGCAAAAACGTGAATGGGCGAATGGCAGGTCGGCCGAAATGCACAGTACGACGGTATTGTCGATTTCTGTCGCCAGTTGGTTAAACTTACGTACCGATGCCGCACAAACGCCGGTATCGATGCTTGGGAAAATATTCAGCACTTTGCGCTTGCCTGCGAACTGGCCCAGCGTAACGTCAGACAGGTCTTTAGCCACAAGGGTAAAAGCCTGAGCTTTGCTTCCAGCCTGAGGAATTGAGCCGGCAACTGTAACCGGGTTGCCCTGGAAATGAACGGTTTGTGACATGGTTATCTTCCTGTTTACATATAGTTAACGTCGAGGCTAGTTTATGCCATCAGCAGTTAACACGGCAAACGCTATTTGCGGATATCCGCTTCAGGGACTGCATTAAGGAAAGCAAATGAGAACAGTTAAGGTGTATGAGGAAGCCTGGCCGCTGCGCACTCCCTTTGTTATTGCCCGTGGGAGCAGAACCGAAGCGCATGTGGTAGTGGTTGAAGTGGCAGAAAACGGCGTCACGGGTATCGGCGAGTGCACACCGTATCCGCGCTATGGTGAAAGCGATGCCTCAGTGCTGGCGCAAATTATGAGCATTGCCCCACAACTGGAAAATGGACTGACGCGTGAAGAGCTGCAAAAGCTGCTGCCAGCGGGAGCCGCGCGTAATGCTGTGGACTGCGCGTTGTGGGATCTGAGTGCGCGTCAACAGCAATTGTCACTGGCAGAGTTGGTGGGAAGTGAGCTGGCGGAAGTGGTGACGACGGCGCAAACCGTGGTGATTGGCACGCCGGAACAAATGGCGGTGAGTGCGGCTGCACTGTGGGAAAATGGCGCGAAACTGCTAAAAGTTAAACTGGATGCGCGCTTGATTAGCGAGCGGATGGTTGCTATTCGTGCCGCAGTCCCTGATGCAACGATTATTGTCGACGCCAATGAATCCTGGCGGGCAGAAGGTCTGGCGGCGCGCTGCCAGCTGCTGGCTGATTTAGGGGTGGCGATGCTGGAGCAGCCGCTGCCAGCGCAGGACGATGCCGCATTGGAAAATTTTGTGCATCCGCTGCCGATCTGCGCAGATGAAAGCTGCCACACCCGCAGCAGCCTGAAAGCGCTGCACGGGCGCTATGAAATGGTCAATATCAAACTGGATAAAACAGGCGGCCTGACGGAGGCGCTGGCGCTGGCAACCGAAGCCCGCGAGCAGGGATTTACGCTAATGCTGGGCTGCATGTTGTGTACTTCCCGGGCGATTGGCGCGGCGTTACCCCTTACGCCGCAGGTTAACTTTGCCGATCTTGATGGCCCGACCTGGCTTGCCAGCGACGCGGAGCCGGCCCTGCATTTTACGACCGGACAACTTCATCTCTAGGGTGCCAGCGCAGGAGATTGGACATGGCCAGCAGGTATTTCTCGCTCGCTTCATCTGAAGAGATGGGCGGAAATTCGGCGGTTATACAGTGTAAGTTCAGGTCTGCGCACCAGCTTCCAAATGAGCCGGGCGTTTCATAACCTACGCTGGTGACGAGGGGTAATTCAAACGACTGCGCCAGCCACGCGCCTAATTCGCTGCGTCTGGGATCTTCAATACAGGCCAGCGGATCGTGAAAAGAGACCACCCACGCAGGATGAATTCGGTGAATAAGCTGGCACAGCGCCTGGGTTTCTGGTTCTGAGCCCGGATTTTCGCCGGTCAACAACACCACATCGCGTTCTTCTGCGCTGCTGTTCCAGCGATACACCGTTTCACCCGCTTTCCAGTTGGCAGCGGGAAAGTTACGGTTTAGATCCACTCCGTTCGCATTTGCGCGCAGCCCGAGCTGGCAACCGTCAGGGTTAACCGCCAGCACCACATGGTGACGACGTAAGGAAGGATTAAGCGTACGCAATGCGCAGGAAAGGGTGACAACCGATGCGTTTTCGTCGCCGTGCGTTCCTGCCAGTATCAGACCGCTTTCACGATCGGCCGCCATTGCGGGAAACCAGATTAGCGGCGCGCCTAATAATGAACGTCCGTAATGTTCGGTTCCAGGTGGGAATGCGCCGCGCTCGGCACGGGGTCGGGTAACGGTCATAGTCATCTCTGAATGCGTGGATTGTTACTCGCAGTGTTGTGCAAAATGTATGGATAATCAAATCGTTTTCACACACTTATCTTTTCAGATGTAATATTATTTCCTTGTCGAAAGTTAATTGCATTTCCTGCTGGCGATACAAATAATTACACATTCACTTAGTAGCCGGAATTGAGGGTATTTTATGCAGCATTCTGTTTCAGTAACCTGTTGTGCGCTATTGGTAAGCAGCATTTCATTATCCTGGGCTGCTGATGTTCCCAGCGGAACGGTACTGGCAGAAAAACAAGAACTGGTGCGTCATATCAAAGACGAACCGGCGTCATTGGATCCGGCAAAGGCCGTCGGGCTTCCTGAAATTCAGGTTATTCGTGATTTATTTGAAGGGCTGGTCAACCAGAATGAGAAGGGCGAGATTGTGCCCGGTGTTGCCACTCAGTGGAAAAGCAACGATAACCGTATCTGGACGTTTACGCTGCGCGACAATGCGCAATGGGCAGATGGTACGCCGGTAACGGCGCAGGATTTTGTCTATAGCTGGCAGCGTCTGGTTGACCCGAAAACGCTGTCGCCGTTTGCCTGGTTTGCTGCGCTGGCGGGTATTAACAACGCACAGGCGATAATTGATGGAAAAGCCTCGCCAGATAAGCTCGGCGTTAGCGCGATCGATGCGCGTACATTGAAGGTCCAACTGGATAAACCGCTGCCATGGTTTGCCAATCTGACGGCGAGTTTTGCTTTCTATCCGGTACAAAAAGCTAATGTTGAGAGCGGTAAAGATTGGACCAAACCGGGTAATCTAATTGGTAACGGCGCTTATGTGCTCAAAGATCGCGTGGTGAACGAAAAACTGGACGTTGTGCCGAACACGCATTATTGGGACAACGCCAAAACGGTGCTGCAAAAAGTCACCTTCCTGCCTATTAACCAGGAATCGGCAGCGACCAAGCGCTATCTTGCTGGTGATATCGATATTACCGAGTCGTTCCCGAAAAACATGTATCAGAAACTGTTGAAGGACATCCCGGGCCAGGTTTATACCCCGCCGCAGCTTGGCACTTACTATTATGCCTTTAATACCCAGAAGGGGCCGACTGCCGACTCACGCGTGCGCCTGGCGCTCAGCATGACTATCGATCGTCGCCTGATGGCGGAGAAAGTTCTGGGTACCGGCGAAAAGCCCGCATGGCATTTTACGCCGGATGTAACGGCAGGGTTTGTGCCGGAACCTTCACCGTTTGAGCAAATGAGTCAGGAAGAGCTGAACGCGCAGGCGAAAACGCTGCTGCGTGCGGCGGGCTATGGTCCACAGAAACCACTTAAACTGACGTTGCTGTATAACACCTCTGAAAATCATCAGAAGATCGCTATTGCTGTTGCGTCTATGTGGAAGAAAAATCTCGGCGTTGACGTGAAACTGCAAAACCAGGAGTGGAAAACTTATATCGATAGCCGCAATACCGGTAATTTTGATGTGATCCGCGCCTCGTGGGTGGGCGATTACAATGAGCCATCTACGTTCCTGTCGCTATTAACATCAACCCATACGGGCAATATCTCCCGCTTTAATAATCCGGCGTACGATAAAGTGTTGACCCAGGCAACCCTGGAGAATACGCAGAAAGCACGCAATGCTGATTATAACGCTGCGGAGAACATTCTGATGGAACAGGCCCCCATTGCGCCGATTTATCAGTACACCAACGGGCGTTTAATTAAACCGTGGCTGAAAGGGTATCCGATTACTAACCCTGAAGATGTGGCTTATAGCCGCACAATGTATATTGTGAAGCACTGATATCGCTGGCCTGTTCGGGACGTTGCATTGGCGATTTCCCGAACAGACAAGGCTGTAGGGAAGGTGGGTCATGAAAGCAATGGAAAAGTATCACCCAATAGAATGGGTTACACTGTATAAATACGAATGTCGTGCGCCTGAAACGCCGTGGCATACTCTTTGCTGATATTTTCCTCGACGACAATTACATCGATATTGCTACTTTCGGTAACGACATAACGGGCGACGGCCGGGATCTTTTCAGCCGTCAGCGCGACAATGGTTTCATTACACTGTTTGATCACCGCTTTTTTGAACTCACAATCCGCGTAATCAAATCCGGTTAAGCCGGATTCAGGCGACATCGCGCAGCCGCCAATAAATCCCTGATCGAATAAAATGCCCTGCACCTGCGAGATAGCGGTGGCACCCACGCACCCTCCAGAAGATCGTTGCACCGCGCCGCCCAGCATAATGACGTCAAACAGTGGTTTTTTTAGTAAAACGGCGGCAATCTCCGGGGAATTTGTTACCACGGTTAACGCCAGCTCGGCGGGTAGGGCTTCAGCCATCGCCAGATTAGTACTGCCCGTGTCGATAAAAATGCAGCTTCCGGATTTGACCATCCGGGCGCATCTCTGCGCGATGTTGCTCTTTTTCGCCACATTAATACTCTTGCGCACGGTGATGTCTTCGGATTCAGGGAGTGCAATGACTGCGCCGCCATAGACTTTTTTACACACGCCATCTTTACTCAGTTCATGCAGATCGCGACGGATTGTATGTTCCGAAACGCCTAACCTACTGGCGAGTTCGGAACAGATGACTCTGCCGTTTTCCTGCAAGATCTGATAGATAAGCGCCTGGCGCTGTTCAGGGAATGCTGCGTAATCGAGCATCAATACTCCAGTGAAATAAACATCGAGCAATAACAAGCATAATTGTGCATTATGGTTCACGATGTCAACATCCCTTTAGGGAACCTATTGTTTGGATACAACAAGAAGAGGTTAGCTATGAAGGTTGCGCATGTGGCGTTATGGACACGGGATCTTGAGCAACAAGCTCAATTCTGGGTCACGTTTTTTGACGCAAAGATCAACGAAAAATACTGCAGTAAAACCAATCCTGGATTTGAATCCTATTTTGTCAAAATTGGTGAGGATATCGCGATTGAGTTAATGACTAAGCCTGGACTGACAAAACATGCTCCCGACAATAACACCTCAGGCTGGGTGCATCTCGCCATTTCAGTTGGCGGCAGTGAAAACGTTGATGCCATGGCGATGCGTGCAAAAGAACAGGGGATATTAGTTTCTGGCCCGCGCACCACCGGTGATGGCTATTACGAAGCGGTGATACGCGATCCTGACGGCAACTTGATTGAAATTGTGGCCTAAGGCTTCACGCCATCTCCAGTAGAAATGTTGTACCTGTTACCGACTATTGATGAGCATGATTCATAAGGTTGTCCTTCTTTTCACCTCTAATCACCCGCCTGTCGAGTCTCTATAATTTTTATAGTTTTCAGCATCGGTGGCGCGTGCTGCCACCGTTTTGGAGAGTCGAAATGCAAAATCAACGGAATACCGTCTCCAGCGCCGGCGCGGAGATTATGAGTCAACAATTTGATGGTAACAGCGTCTTTCCTCGCGGAGAGAAAAATGAAGCGTATGCGAAATATTTCACTGGCGACAGCTATCTGACTATGCTCTCCATGGAAGGCGTGGTCATTGGTAACGTAGCATTTGAGCCGGGCTGTCGTAACTTCTGGCATATCCATCATCAAGGGGGACAAATCTTGCTGGTGACCGGCGGCAGAGGCTGGTATCAGGCGTGGAATCAACCGGCGCGCGAACTGAAAACTGGTGATGTCGTACACATCCCGGCGGGAATGAAACACTGGCACGGTGCCGCGCGTGATAGCTGGTTTGCCCATATCGCTGTGGAAATCCCGGCAGCTGGCGCATCGAACGAGTGGCTTGAACCGGTAAGCGACACTGAGTACAACCTGCTCCCCTGAGCTGTGCGGGGCACGCGTTCTGCAGGTAAAGAATCCGATGCCCGAAGTGAATCACTTTGAGCTGATTATTGATACAGTCCCGTATCTACATGACCTGAATCCGTATATTCCAACGCTGGCGCTGGTACTGCTTTGTCATTGATATTGCCTCATTGAAATAAGTGCAGAAAAAAGACGCGGATTTCCGCGCCTTTTCTTTTGTTAGTGTGTCGATGGCGATACTTCAGGATTATCCATATACAGCGTCTGGCTGGGGAACGCAAAGTCGGCGTCGTGTGCCTTGACTATCGAAATAATCTTTAAATAAACGTCCTGCTGTACCGCAAGCCATTCCTGCCACACGGTGGTTTTCGTGAAGCAATACACCATGATATTCAGCGATGAATCGGCGAATTCATTAAAATAAACCAGCAGGGTTTGTTTCTGGTCTATTCCCGGATGGTTTTGCAGCATTTCTCTGACCGACTCGACAACGGCACTGACTTTATCAGCATCTTCATATCGTAACCCGATCACCGTTTTGATGCGGCGATTCGTCATCCTTCCTGGGTTTTCTACGCTGATAGAGGAGAAAATCGAGTTCGGGACATATAACGGACGATGATCGAAGGTGTTTATTTTGGTCATTCGCCAGCCGATTTCCGTAACTGTACCTTCAATATTGCGGTCCGGGGAGCGGATCCAGTCGCCGATGCTAAAGGGTCTGTCGAAGTAGAGCATAATCCCTGAGAAAAAGTTGCTCAGAATGTCTTTGCCTGCCATACCTACAGCGATACCGCCGATGCCGCCGAAGGTTAACAGGCCGGATAAGCTCATACCGAAATGTTCGCCATACAGCAAAATGATGGCAACCACGATGGTAATCTTGATGATTCGCGACAGGATCCTCGCGCTGGTGATATCTCTGCCTTTATTAATCTGCGTCTTTTCAAACTGATTAATTACCAGAAAAAGTTTGATGGTAAGGATCAGCGCAATCAACGAGGTGCAGATAAAGTCGACCACGCTGGAGGAGATAAATTTCAGGCTGTAATTTTCGATAACGTTATTAGCAATACTGCCTAACGTCCCGATGATAATGGCATAGACAAGAAATTGCGCGGCATGAAATATGAATCCTTTGCAGCGACGCTCTCCACGATGATACCAGACGCTCATCAGAACCAGCGCGGCACAGCAGCTGAGAATTACCGTCAAATTAAACGCATTATTTATAAACAGTTCAGCGATCATGATTCTTCCAACAGCTCCGTGGTAGTGGAATATCTTCTGATATCCTAATCCTCGAATATTTTACTCAGTTCTGGCGGTCAGATCATTAATCCATAGGGGAGATATATAATGCAATTAGCGCTATTTTCGGCGAAATAGCGCTGGTATCCACCCTGAAAGCGGTTTATGTAGCAGACAGTCAGTTGATGTCATGGTATTGTTAGCGCAAAGTAACAAGGTTTTCATCAGCAAAAGGACAGTACTATGATCATGGCTAAGCTGAAGACAGCGAAGGGACGGAAGTTTTTGTTGTGCCTGCTTGGGGTGTTTATTATCGCAGCGTCGGTCGTGACGCGAGCGACGATCGGTGGTGTGATTGAACAATATGACATTCCGCTATCCGACTGGACCGCTTCAATGTACGCTATTCAATCGGCAATGATTTGTGTCTACAGCATGGTGTTTACGATTCTGTTGGCTATCCCGCTGGGAATCTATTTCCTCGGCGGCGAAGAGCAACACTAAGCGTTTGTTATGCCGGATGAGATCGCCATCCGGCATTGAGTTGTGTGGTTAATCGTCTTCTTCATCATCCAGTTCAACTGGCGTCTGATATTCATCCGGCTTGATGACCAGCAGGTCGCAGCGTAGGTGATCGATAACCTGTTCAGCGGTGTTACCAAGGAACGCGGCAGAAATACCGGTACGACCGACGGTACCCAGTACTACAATACCCGCCTGCAAGTGCTCGGCTAAATCAGGAATGACCTCTTCAGGCAATCCTTTTTCAACGTGCGTCACTTTCTCATCGATACTGAATTTCTGGCGCAATGCCTTCATGGCCAGCAGATGCTGTCCACGGATCGCGTCGTTATAAACGCTGGGGTCAAACTCAGGTAGTTCAATTGCGATATTGATTGGCGTAACAGGGTAGGCGCCAACCAGATGCACTTCAGTATGGTTAACCTGTTCTGCTAGTTGCAGCGTCTCTTTGACCAGTTTTTCATTGAGCGCGTTGTGATAAGGCTCTTCACTGGCGAGGTTCACCGCAACCAGCGCTTTACCCTCTTCAGGCCATGGCTGATCTTTAACCATCCATACCGGGCTTGGACATTTGCGCAATAAATGCCAGTCGGTAGGGGTGAAAATTACGGCTTCGAGGCGGTCGTGTTGGTGTGCCATTTTGAGGACCAGGTCATGCTGAGCGCTAATGACTTCCTGGATGATGGCTTCAAAGGGACGGTTATGCCATACCACTTTAATTTCAAGAGGGATCCCTGCTTCGATGTAGTATTTTGCTTGTTCACGGATCCATGCTGTTCGCTGGCTGATGACCCCCTGACGCATTGCCGTACGCTCATCGGGCGACAGCAGGGTAGTCATCTCGTAGGAAAAGTCATAGATTGGCAAAAAGGCTTTAATTTTGCCACCAATCCGTTGATGCAAATAAACAGCTCGCCGTAATGCTGGTTGATCGTCCTGGTTTGGATCGATGACGACCAGCATATTTTTATACATAGCCATACAGGGTCTCCTTACAACTGTCATCGCAGTTTGTAATTAAAAGAGTAACCCAATAATGTGGATTGAAACAGGGGAGAACCTCCTGCCAGATCAATAAATCGGGAAAATTTAGCGATTTGACAGAAGGATAACAGAAATGCTTGCGGAAAGATTACGCAACGTTACGCGTGTGGCCAGCAAGAACTGCCAGCGCGTCGCTATTCTCAATAGTAATGTATTTGCCTTTCACTGCCAGCATACCGCTTTTCTGGAAACGACCCAACAGGCGGCTGATGGTTTCAACCGTCAGACCCAGGTAGTTACCGATGTCGCCGCGGGTCATGGTCAGACGGAACTCACGAGGCGAGAATCCGCGCTGGGCAAAGCGGCGAGACAAGTTGTAGATAAAGGCCGCCAGGCGCTCTTCTGCATTTTTCTTCGACAACAGCAGGATCATATCCTGGTCGCCTTTGATTTCGCCACTCATCAGACGCATCATCTGCTGACGCAGATTCGGCATTTTTCCGGACAGGTCATCAAGGGTTTCGAAAGGAATTTCGCAAACCATTGAGGTTTCCAGCGCCTGGGCAAAGCTCGGGTGATGTCCGCTGCCAATCGCGTCAAAACCGACCAGATCACCCGCCAGATGGAAGCCGGTAATTTGCTCATCGCCTTGTTCGGTAATGGTATAGCTTTTAATCGTTCCGGAGCGGATAGCGTAGAGTGATTTAAGTTCATCACCTGCTTTAAAGAGCGTTTGCCCCTTTTGGATAGGCTTTTTGCGCTCGATGATGTTATCGAGCTGGTCAAGCTCATGCTCGTTAAGTGTGAACGGGATGCAAAGCTGGCTGATGCTGCAATCCTGGCAATGGATAGCACAACCGCCAGACTGAATGCGCCGTATAATTCGCTTTTCCGGGATCATAGGTCTGCTCAAGCCGTAATTGATATTTGTCAATTTTAACATCTTTTTGGTGAGCACGTAAGCCTGAGCTACTCCCAATAGAGAATAATTCAGGTATAACCGGAATGAATGTTTGTAACTCCTTGATTAACCGCATTAAATTTGTGGTCACATTATGCGAAAGTGTGACGGATAAGGCATTAATTGCCTGGAATCTAGAGTAGCAAATAACCTTCGTGACGCAATAACCACTCTTTTCGCTGCACGCCGCCAGCATATCCAGTCATGGTGCCGTTACGCCCAATGACGCGATGGCAGGGGACCACAATGCTTACCGGGTTGGCGCCATTGGCCGCACCGACGGCTCTTGCTGCACCGGGGCGCCCTAACTGTTCGGCCAGTTGACCATAGTGCATGACTTGCCCACACGGGATAGTGCGTAATACTTGCCAGACTTCACGCTGGAAAGGCGTGCCAGCCGTTGCCGTTTCCAGCGTGTCAATAATGCTGAGATTCCCGGCAAAATACTCCGACAGTTTATCGCTTAATCCGCCAGGGTTTTTGGCTGTAATACGCTGATAACCTTCTGTGCGGTAATGAATATCCAGCAATTGTTCCATGCGATCGCGGTGCTGATCCCATTCCACTGCGCGCAGGCGAAATTGCTCATCACAAATAACCCACAGCGGGCCCAGCGGCGTGTCGATGGTGTCTTCCAGTAAGTTCAGCATCCGTTTCTCTCATTACAGCGTTCAGGCGAGGTTACACATTATCACGGCAGCAACAGTTGCAGCTATACCCCTAAAAACGGATATCTGTATGTCGTGAGTAGATCTTTTCAGCGGAGCGAGCCAGGTGAATTATTGGAAATAATCGTAAACCGTTGTCGGTATAATAGTGCGCGGTTATGATAATGCTCGTCGTAATTCGCTGGAGGAAGAAACATGAATCTTGATGATGCTTCGCTGTTTCTGGATGCTATGGGGGATGTCCAACCACTGAAGGGCTGCGCCGATGTACACTGGCAGCCAACGCGTAATATCCGCACTCCGGCGCGTATCGATACGCTTCAACTGGATAACTTTCTCACGACGGGGTTTCTCGATATTATCCCGTTGAACGAGCCGCTTGAGTTTCGTCGCGAAGGTTTACAGCACGGCGTGACTGACAAACTGCGAACCGGAAGATATCCGCAGCAGGCGAGCCTTAATCTCATCCGCCAGCCCGTAGAAACATGCCGCCAGATGCTATTCAGTTTTATTCTACAGGCACAGCAAGATGGATTACGTAACGTGCTGGTGATACACGGTAAGGGGCGTGACGATAATGCTCATGCCAATATTGTTCGCAGCTATGTGGCGCGCTGGCTGACAGAATTTGATGACGTCCAGGCCTACTGCGCCGCTTTGCCGCATCACGGCGGCAGCGGGGCATGCTATGTGGCATTACGTAAAACCGCGCAGGCAAAACAGGAAAACTGGGAGCGTCACGCTAAGCGCAGCCGCTGATCAACGTATTCATCAGGCGGCCAGTACTCTGTTCCTGCCTTCGTGCTTGGCTTTGTACAACGCGTCGTCCACGCGTTTGAATAATTCATCAATACTTTCGTTCGTTTCGTGCCGCGCAACGCCAATGCTGACGGTAAAGCGGGGAAGACCAGGGAGAGTAACCTTGGCTACCGTTGCGCGGATCACTTCTGCAAGATTGAGGGCGACATCCAGCGAGGTTCGCGGTAGCAGCAGCACAAATTCTTCACCACCCCAGCGAAAAATAAGATCGTCTTTTCGTGCACAGGATTCCAGCGTGCGGGCCAGAGCGCAAAGCACTTCATCGCCTTTTAAATGACCGAAGAGATCGTTAATGCTTTTAAAACGATCGATGTCGATCAACAACAGACTGTAGTCCTGCGTCAATGATACCGCATGCGTCTGCTCCGGCTCGGTTACCTGATAAAAATGTCGGCGATTAAGTAATCCCGTTAAAGGGTCACGCAGAGCGGCATGCTCAAGCTCCTGTTCCAGCCGTTTTTGTTCGGTAATGTCATGAATAATGCACAACATGAGTTTATTACCGTAAATTTCAATCGGTCCGGCGTAGGTTTGCACATGACGTGAGGTGCCGTCTGCCAGTTTATGGACAAAGTGCAAAGGCTTATGGCCGCCGGGCAGATGGGCGATTTCATGCATCACCGGCAATATATGGCGGCCCAGCATGTTGATCTCCCAGGTATGTTTCTGGCACATCACATCAAGGTTGTAACCATAAAAATTCAGGGCACTGAGGTTTGCATCAACGATCAGGCCATCGCGGGACGGATCAATCAGTAACATTGGCGCGGAGTTGGTCTGGAAAAAACGCGCATAAAAGCCCTGTTTTTTTCGTTGATAAGTTGCTGAACGGCTGGCTTTCAGACCTTGCGCAGTAGGCGTTTCAATGCCTTCGAAAAGGATAACATCCCCCACGCCCGGCAGAGATTTAATGGACAGGCGGCTAGCCAACGCGATTTCCTCACCATCGCGGTAAACCGTGAGGATCTCAACAACGTGATGATGATTGCTCAAGTCACTGAGATACATGGTTAAATCATGTTGAGAATGCGTTGAGAATATGCCCTTGCGCAGTGGGGAAAAACAGAGATCCTGCATTAGCTCACGTGCAACGATATTAGCGAACACCAGTTCTTCAGTTTGTGGCGAAACAATCCACACCGGAAAGGTTAACAAATCCAGTGAATGCAGCTCGGTTGTGCTCATCGATAATCCCGTTATCTTTATCTGCTGTGTTGCCCGTTTAATGGCGAATATTTTAGATATTACAGTCTCACAAAGTTATTGATTGTCGGTGAGACAAGGGTTGTACGACTGGCTTTTGTTTGATGCTGTTTTCTGGTTGTATCAGTTCATGAATCTTATGCGCTGGCAGCGGTTTTGCAAACAGGAAACCTTGCAGCATGCTACATCCCATCTGGGTAAGAAGTAATTCCTGCTCCTGGGTTTCTATTCCTTCAGCCACCACGCGCATATTCATGGAGTGAGCTATGTCAATAATGGTAGACACAATTTTTGTATTTTTACTGTTCTCGCTAATATCTTTGACAAATATCCTGTCGATTTTTAATTCCCGTGCCGGAAGTGACTTCAACATCAGTATATTTGAATAACCAGTGCCGAAATCATCAATAGAAACGGTGATCCCCAAAGCAGAGAAAGCATTCAGGATTTCAATACTGCGTTTTAAATTTTTAAGTGCAGTGCTCTCCGTGAGCTCCAGCGTGAGACAGGCAGGTGAAAGTTGGTATTGCGCCAGGGCGTTGCAAACAACATCAATAATATCATGCTGTTCAAACTGGGCGGGGGAGAGGTTAACGGCGAGCGTCCATTCTGTATTCCCTTGTAATGTCCACTGATGCAACTGCAAACATGCCTGTTGGATAACCCATTTGCCGACGGGAATAATCAGGCCCGTTTCTTCCAGCGCAGGCAGAAATTCAGCCGGTAGCAGCATGCCGCGCTCCGGATGATGCCAGCGTAATAATGCTTCAAAACCAGTCAGGGAATGATCTCCGGCGGTATATTTAGGCTGATACCATAGCTCAAACTGGTTGCGTTCAAGCGCTTGTGAAAGTTCCTGTAGAAATGTCGGCGGCGTATCAGCGATAGCTTCCATCTGGGGACTATAAATAGCCCAGCCGTTTCTGCCCGCCTGTTTGACATGATACATCGCCATATCGGCCTTCACTTTTAGCTCATGCAGTGTCGAGCCATGTTCGGGATAAATACTGCTCCCCGCACTTAACGAAACCCGAATGGTATGACCGAATAAGGTAAAGGGGTCACCGATCGCATCTGAAATTTGCGCAAGCAAGGCGGAGATAGCCTGCGGGTTGCAGTCTGGAACCAGCAGGATAAATTCATCTCCCCCCAGTCTTGCCAGCGTCATTGAGTCATCAAGGCAACTGTAGATACGCTGTGTACTGGCAATCAGCAGTTGATCACCGATGTGATGCCCCCAGGTATCGTTAACGACTTTAAAACGATCGAGGTCGATAAATACCAACGCGAAATGCTGTTGATGCAATTTGGAATGCCGCAGGCAGGCCTGTAAGCAGGTATCAATTTGCGTTCGATTAGCTAGTCCGGTCAGCGCGTCGAAGTGGACCTGATGTTCAAGCTGGCAGTTCAACTGATGCAGGTTGTCAGCCAGTCGGGAAGTGCGCAGTTGTGAATCCACCATCGAGACGACCAGCATGATACCCAAAATAATCAGCGTGACGGCGCAGACCCAGACAGAGAGTTCCAGCGTACTGAGCCCATCGTGCGCAGTGTGTCCAAAATGGGTGAACGTTGCCGCTCCCATACCGGTGTAATGCATAGAAGCAATTGCCAGCGCCATAATAAGGGCAGCAATAAGTCGGTTAATCAGCACGCGACGGGTGTTTTGGCGTAAATGGAAGGCCAGCCATAAACCTACGCCAGACGCAACGACGGCAATAATTACAGAGAGCAAAATCAGCGAGCGATCCCATGAGATGGCCACATGTTCGATAATGGCATACATGCCAACGTAGTGCATCGTGACAACGCCGGCACTCAATATGCTGGTGGCAATGACCAGTCGTTTTGTTGATAACGTATTACCGGAAATAGCGATATTGATGGCGAGGGTTGCAGAAATGAGCGCAATAAAGAACGAAAACGCGGTGAGTGATAGGTGATAATTGATCGGCATAGTCATTTTCATGGCCAGCATACCGATAAAATGCATCGACCAGATCCCCATACCCAGCGTAGCGCCGCCAGATAGCCGCCAGAAGGTAGATTCACGTTTGCTGGAGATTGCTACCTTACCCGCACTGTCGAGGGCAATAAAGGAGGCAATAAATGCGACAACAAAGGAAATCCCAATCAATACAGGGTCCCACGACACGTGCAACATCTTGCTACCTATCGAAAAAAAGCCGTGATGATAAATCTAGCAGGTTTTGTCCAGTTAACCTGATAAAACCAGGAATGTTCTTGTGTTTTTACAATGAGTATTAGAGCGAAGGGCAAGATATTGAAAATGACAAGCCTTTACTTATATAAACATTCATAAAAACTATGTTTCTGTGTGTTTTATGCTCGTCACGTGCTCGCCATCACAATAATCTGATGGTGGGGAACATTACCGCCATTGGTGGGATAAAGTGCTGAACTATTATGAATGGCCAGTGTAATTTATTGACTTAAGTAAAAGGTCTGTTGGCTCTCATTGAAAGTTCAGCTTTCGTCACAGAGCAATGGAAATCTGTATTGCAGATGCTATAAAAATAACATCCACGTTATTTCTTGGTGCACAGGGTTAAAATGTTAAATGATATTAGCGTCAGAACCTTTATTATTTTATTTCTGCTCATTACGGCGGTTGTGCTCAATGTTGTTGAAATGATTTTTTCGGCTACCCCAGAAATTATTATTGGCACTAATGCGGTAAGCATTATTTCTATATTATGTTTGTGGTGGTACATGACGAAATATCTGGTCATGCCGATTAATACGGTTAAAAGAAGCATTGAAGAAGTAACATCCGGGAATCTGGCAATCAGTATTCCCGAATTTGGTAATAACTGTGCGGGTAGACTAATTCCTGGCATCAATAGTTTATCAAGTAATATTTCAGCACTCGTTAATGAGATCAGAACATCCTCGCAAACGGCGATGGCGCTTTCTGAACAGCTGGCGGAACGCAGCGCCGAGCTTTCAGTGAAAACAGAACAGCAATCCGGAGCATTAATGCAGACGGCTGCCAACATGGATGAAATAGCGGTTAATACGCGGAATAATGCTGATAACACGCAAATAGCCAGCGCCCAGGCAACAATTGCCACGCAATGCGCACGTCAGGGTGGCGAATTAATGGTGCAGGTTGCGACAAATATGCGTTCAATTACCGAATGCGCACAGCAAATGACAGAAATTATTACGCTGATAGATGGTATTGCATTCCAGACCAATATTCTGGCATTGAATGCTGCTGTGGAAGCTGCAAGGGCCGGTGAACATGGCAAAGGTTTTTCTGTGGTGGCCGGTGAGGTAAGAATGCTTGCACACCGCAGTGCAGATGCAGCTAAGAATATTAAGGAAGGTGCGAATAAGTCACCAAACGCAAAAAACGCCTATGTAAGTGATTGAATTTAATTGACTAAAAGTTTCATTTTCGTTGCGGAGGGTACTTATTCGCACCCTCCTTAAGCAACTGATTGCCCAAACCCATCAAAATGTTCAGCAAGGCGCTGCTATTGTGCGTGAAGCTGAGAAAAACATGCATGATATTGTCGGGGGGGCCGGGCAATTAAACCAACTGATGGGCGAGATATTAACCACTACGCAGGAGCAGGAGAAAGGAATAATCAGAATTACCCATGCTCTGGCCGAACTGGAGAACGTCACCCAAAGTAATGCCATTATGGTTGATGAGCTTTCTGACTCCTCAGGTATCCTGAAAAACCAGGTGATTGACCTTCAATCGCGAACGCATAAATTTCGCTTAAGTCATGCGCTTGAATCAGAGAGACGCCAGCGGGCCTGAGAGGGGCATCTCGTAACCAGCGCCGCATTCGTCGGCGCTTTTCTTATTATCAGATACTTTTTATGAATCATTTCAGCACAATGGGACAATGAGATATTGCTTAACATATTCTGACAGCTAAATAGATGCGCGGAATAGTAGATCACTGAAAGGGAACTCAGCCCGGATTGTGCGATCTGATCAATCGCCAAACCAACCAAAACCACCAACCGGACTGAGCGATGCCGATCATAGCACCAATACCCCGTGGCGAACGACGCCTGATGCAGAAAGCTATTCATAAAACGCGCGATAAAAATCATGCCCGCAGACTCACGGCCATGCTGATGCTTCATCGGGGTGAACGGGTCAGCGATGTTGCCAGAACTCTCTGTTGTGCTCGTTCATCCGTTGGTCGCTGGATTAACTGGTTTACGCACTCAGGTATTGAAGGCCTGAAATCCTTACCCGCAGGGCGCTCCCGACGCTGGCCTTTTGAACATATCTGCACCCTGTTACGTGAGCTGATAAAGCATTCTCCCGGCGATTTTGGTTATCAACGTTCACGCTGGAGCACCGAATTACTGGCATTAAAAATCAATGAGATAACCGGTTGCCAGTTACATGCAGGAACCGTTCGCCGCTGGTTGCCATCTGCGGGGCTTGTATGGCGCAGGGCCGCGCCAACTCTGCGTATCCGTGACCCACATAAAGATGAAAAGATGGCGGTAATCCACAAAGCGCTGGATGAATGCAGCGCAGAGCATCCGGTATTTTATGAAGATGAAGTGGATATCCACCTTAATCCTAAAATCGGTGCGGACTGGCAGTTGCGCGGACAGCAGAAACGGGTAGTGACGCCGGGGCAGAACGAAAAATACTATCTGGCCGGCGCACTGCACAGTGGCACGGGTAAAGTCAGCTACGTGGGCGGCAACAGCAAAAGTTCAGCGCTGTTTATCGCTCTGCTGAAGCACCTGAAAGCCACTTACCGGCGGGCGAAAACAATCACGCTGATCGTTGATAACTACATTATCCATAAAAGCCGCGAAACACAGCGCTGGTTGAAAGCAAATCCCAAGTTCAGGGTAATTTACCAGCCGGTTTACTCGCCGTGGGTGAATCATGTGGAACGGCTATGGCAGGCACTTCATGACACGATAACCCGTAATCATCAGTGCCGCTCAATGTGGCAGTTACTGAAAAAGGTCCGCCATTTTATGGAAACCGCCAGCCCATTCCCCGGAGGAAAACATGGTCAGGCAAAAGTGTAGCGGTATTAGGCGCAGCTATTTAGACTAACGAAAAAAGCTGAATGTTTGTGGAGGCGCTGTGGAAGCCATTAAGGGAACGGATGTTAATGTGCCGGATGCCGTGTTTGCCTGGCTGTTGGATGGCCGTGGTGGGGTGAAGCCACTGGAAGATAACGATGTTATCGACAGTCAACACCCCTGCTGGCTGCATCTTAATTATACCCATCCTGAAAGCGCGCAATGGCTGGCGACAACGCCTTTACTTCCCAATAACGTGCGTGATGCGCTGGCGGGTGAAAGCACGCGCCCACGCGTAAGCCGGGTAGGGGAAGGTACGTTGATTACGCTGCGCTGTATTAACGGCAGCACCGACGAGCGACCTGACCAACTGGTTGCGATGCGCTTATATATGGATGAACGTCTGATTGTCTCAACGCGTCAGCGTAAAGTATTGGCGCTGGATGATGTGGTCAGCGATCTCCAGGAAGGCACGGGAGCGGCTGATTGTGGTAGTTGGCTGGTGGATGTTTGCGATGCACTAACCGATCATGCCAGTGAGTTTATCGAACAACTGCACGATAAGATTATCGATCTGGAAGATAACCTGCTTGATCAGCAGATTCCGCCGCGTGGTTTCCTGGCATTGCTGCGTAAGCAGTTAATTGTGATGCGCCGCTATATGGCGCCTCAACGCGATGTCTATTCCCGGCTGGCGAGCGAACGTTTTTCCTGGATGACCGACGACCATCGGCGGCGGATGCAGGATATCGCTGACAGGCTAGGGAGAGGGCTGGATGAAATAGATGCCTGTATTGCCAGGACCGGTATTATGGCGGATGAAATTGCGCAGGTTATGCAGGAGTCTCTGGCTCGCCGAACGTATACAATGTCATTGATGGCAATGGTTTTTCTTCCCAGCACATTTTTAACCGGGCTGTTTGGCGTTAACCTCGGCGGTATCCCTGGCGGTGGCTGGCAGTTTGGCTTCTCACTTTTTTGTATTCTGTTAGTGGTCCTGATTGGTGGTGTTACTTTATGGTTGCATCGTAGTAAATGGTTGTAACAACAACGTTTTTTAGTGACTTTTGCGCATGAAAACGTCCTGGTTTTTGAGCGAAGTCAATAAACCATCTACCTATTCGGGGCAATATCTCTCTCGCAGGTGAATGCAACGTCAAGCGATGGGCGTTGCGCTCCATATTGTCTTACTTCCTTTTTTGAATTACTGCATAGCACAATTGATTCGTACGACGCCGACTTAGATTAGTCGGCTTTTTTTTGCCTGCAGGAAATCAGCGTCTACCCTAAAAGAGCCAACCTGAATAACTGGAGGGGTATATGAACTGTCTGATTGCAACGCCGCACACTGATTCGCTACCGACCGACCCGGTTCCCATTCCCGATCCCATACCTCGTCCGCAGCCAATGCCGGATCCCCCACCGGATGAAGAGCCGATTAAATTGTCGCATCGCGGGCGCAGATCTGCGAGGATACGCGCCTGCTGATTGTGAGTTTTTACCGCGAGATTAAATTGTGACCGCTTTTTCAACCCTGAATGTTTTACCTGCTGCCCAACTCGAGAATCTTAACGAGCTGGGTTATCTTGAAATGACGCCTGTTCAGGCTGCTGCGTTACCGGCAATTCTGGCGGGGAAAGATGTTCGCGTGCAGGCTAAAACCGGCAGTGGCAAAACGGCGGCTTTTGGTCTTGGATTATTACAGCATGTTGATGTCGCGCTGTTTCAGACGCAGTCCCTGGTGCTGTGCCCAACGCGCGAGCTTGCTGACCAGGTGGCGGGTGAGCTGCGTCGCTTAGCGCGCTTTCTGCCTAACACCAAGATCTTAACGTTGTGCGGTGGGCAGCCCTTTGGCGCACAGCGTGACTCCCTGCAGCATGCGCCACATATTATTGTCGCAACGCCGGGGCGTTTACTCGACCATCTGCAAAAAGGCACTGTTTCTCTGGATGCCCTGAATACGCTGGTGATGGATGAAGCCGATCGCATGCTGGATATGGGCTTTAGCGATGCGATTGATGATGTCATTCGCTTTGCGCCGGCTTCGCGTCAGACCTTACTGTTTTCTGCGACCTGGCCGGAAGCCATTGCCGCCATTAGTGGCCGGGTGCAACAAAATCCATTAACGATCGAAATTGATACCGTTGACGCGCTGCCGGCGATTGAGCAGCAGTTTTTCGAAACTTCCAGCCACGGCAAAATTGCGCTGCTGCAAAAATTGCTCAGTCAGCATCAACCTGCATCATGCGTAGTTTTTTGTAATACCAAAAAAGATTGTCAGGCCGTGTGTGACGCACTGAATGCGGCGGGGCAAAGCGCTCTCTCACTGCATGGCGATCTTGAGCAGCGCGATCGCGATCAGACGCTGGTGCGTTTTGCCAACGGCAGCGCGCGCGTTCTGGTTGCTACCGATGTGGCCGCGCGTGGTCTGGATATTAAATCACTTGAGCTGGTGGTTAACTTCGAACTGGCGTGGGATCCGGAAGTCCACGTCCATCGTATCGGACGTACCGCGCGTGCCGGCAACAGTGGTCTGGCGATTAGCTTCTGTGCACCGGAAGAAGCGCAGCGGGCCAATATTCTTTCTGAAATGCTGCAACTGAAGCTGAACTGGCTGCCAGCTCCAGCTAACGGCCCAATCCTGCCGCTGGAAGCTGAGATGGCGACGTTATGCATTGATGGCGGTAAAAAGGCTAAAATGCGTCCCGGCGATGTTCTCGGTGCGCTGACCGGTGATATTGGTCTGGAAGGCGCCGATATCGGCAAAATTGCCGTTCATCCGGCGCATGTCTATGTCGCTGTTCGCCAGACTGTAGCGCATAAGGCATGGAAGCAATTGCAAAACGGTAAGATAAAAGGCAAGACTTGCCGGGTTCGGTTATTGAAATAACCACTCGTCGGAGCGCCTGATGGCGCTCCGCTTATCCGGCACTATCGACTTACTTCACTTCCACGACGTTCAGGCGCAGCTCATCCAGTTGAGCATCATCTTCTTCTGGCTGCCACCCCGCAGGCTGCAACGGGATCTCTTCACGATCGAACGCTAAATCACCGCCGTCCACAACCTCTGAACCGTGCCTGATGCCTTTAAAATCGAACAGATTGATATCGCTCAGATGTGAAGGTACAACGTTCTGCATTGCGCTGAACATGGTTTCAATACGCCCTGGATAGCGTTTGTCCCAGTCGCGCAGCATATCGGCAATGACCTGACGCTGCAGGTTAGGCTGTGAGCCGCACAGATTACATGGAATAATCGGGAAACCTTTCGCTTCGGAGAAACGCTCGATATCTTTCTCACGGCAGTAAGCCAGCGGACGGATAACGATATGTTTACCGTCATCGCTCATCAACTTCGGCGGCATACCTTTCATCTTCCCGCCGTAGAACATGTTTAAAAACAGCGTTTGCAGGATGTCGTCGCGATGGTGACCGAGCGCAATCTTGGTGGCGCCTAACTCAGTTGCCGTGCGGTACAGAATGCCGCGACGCAGGCGAGAACAGAGCGAGCAGGTCGTTTTGCCTTCAGGGATTTTATCTTTGACGATCCCGTAGGTGTTTTCTTCGACAATCTTATACTCCACGCCCAGTTGTTCCAGATATTCCGGCAGAATATGCTCCGGGAAGCCAGGTTGTTTCTGATCGAGGTTAACCGCAACTAAGGAAAAACTGATCGGGGCGCTTTGCTGCAAATTACGCAAGATCTCCAGCATGGTATAGCTGTCTTTCCCCCCGGAAAGGCACACCATAATGCGATCGCCGTCTTCGATCATATTGAAGTCGGCAATGGCTTCGCCCACGTTACGGCGCAGACGTTTTTGCAATTTGTTCAGGTTGTATTGTTCTTTCTTGCTAATATCTTGATTTTGCGACATTTAATAGAGGCTCAATTCATAGTGTGGCATCAGAAGAGTATGCATCACGCCGGATAGTCCGGCAAAAGAAGTCTGATATAAAAACTGTGGCGTGTATGGTACGGATAAGCGGGAAAAATGTCAGCACATTTAGGACAGGAATCGTGGGGTATAAGAGGTAGAAACAAAAAGCCCGCAGCGATGTGCGGGCCAGACAGCTTAGCGGACTACCAGTACCGAACACTCCGCATGACGCACCACGGCTGCGGCGTTAGACCCCAGCAGGTAGGTAGTGATGTCAGGTCGATGTGAGGCAATAATGACCATATCAGCCGGTAATTTTTTGGCCATCTCCAGAATCTTATCTTTTGGCGCACCTTCTGTGACATGAACGTGCACTCTGTCCGTTGGGATATTGAACTTCTTGATAATCTCTTCCAGTTGAGATTTTGCTTCGGCTTTCAGATCTTCCATGGCCGGTAACTCTGCCGAGTAGGCCAATCCCAGGGAAGCATAATAGGGCAGTGACGGAATTACGGTCAAAAAATGAACCTGTGCATCGTCAATTTTTGCCTCTGCTTCAACATGGGCAATAACACGTTGAGTTAATTCTGAGTCTGAAATATCGATGGGTACAAGAATCGTTCTGTTCATAAAACCTCCTGTTTAAGTATCCACCCAAAGCTTACCGCGTAATGGCACTTTATGTACAATGACAAAGATCACATTTTGGCATCACTTTATTTTTATTTCAGGAAACTTCCCTTTTATTACTCCATCGTAAAATCGACCTTTAGAAACGACGCTCAGGAAATCACGAAAAATACGAGCAGGGACATGCTGATATTGCAGAGTAGACAACTGGTGAAAGCGAATTTCTAGCGTGCGGGAGGATTCGTCATAGCCGACGGATGCAATACGGGATGATTTTACAGGATGATGATTCATTGCAGGTATCCTCTACTACAGGTCTTAATGCAAGATATCATCTATCAAAGATGTGTTTTAGCGCAACAGATATAATGTTTTGATCTGGATAAAACAGAATTGTTAGAACATAAAGAGAGCCCGCTGTTGCCAGCGGGCTGACGGATTAGAACTGGTAAACCATACCCAGTGCTACTACGTCATCGGTAGAGATGTCGTTTTGGCTGTAGAAGTTTTTATCTTCATCCAGCAGGTTGATTTTGTAATCAACATAGGTGGAGAAGTTTTTGTTGAAGTAGTAAGTAGCGCCAACGGATGCATATTTCACCAGATCCTGGTCGCCATCAGATCCGTTTACACCCAGATCCTTACCTTTAGACATCAGGAAAGAAACTTCCGGACGCAGACCGAAGTCGAACTGGTATTGCGCAGTCACTTCAAAGTTCTGAGTTTTGTTGGCAATCGTATTATCACTACCGTTTGAGCCACCATAAGGGGTCATGTTGCGGGTTTCGGAGTACATGGTTGCCAGGTAGATGTTGTTCGCGTCGTATTTCAGACCGACTGTCCACGCGTCAGCTTTATCACCGCCCGCGGTAGAATTGTTAACCTGCTCGTTAGTACGGTCAGAAGAAGTGTATGCTGCACCGAAGCTTACACCCATACCCAAATCGTAGGTCGAGGAGATACCGAAGCCGTCACCGTTGGAGTTCTTCATGTTACGATCGTCGCCACCGTTATTGGTACCTTCCTGCTCTGGTGACTGATTTTCGTTCGCGCCCTGGTACTGCAACGCCACGTTCAGACCGTCAACCAGACCAAAGAAGTCGGTATTACGGTAGGTCGCCACGCCGTTCGCACGACCGGTCATGAAGTTGTCTGCTTTGGTGTAAGAGTCGCCACCGAATTCCGGCAGCATATCAGTCCAGCCTTCAACGTCGTACATTACGCCGTAGTTACGGCCGTAGTCGAATGAGCCGTAGTCGCCGACTTTAATACCTGCGAATGCCAGACGAGTCCAGGAGTCGCCTTTATCACCTTCGGTGCCGTTAGCTTGAACCTGATATTCCCACTGGCCATAACCGGTGATCATATCGTTAACCTGAGTTTCGCCTTTGAAGCCCATACGCATATAAGTCTGATCGCCATCACTGTTAGCGTCATCAGAGAAATAATGCAGGCCGTCTACTTTGCCATAGAGATCTAATTTGTTGCCGTCTTTATTATAAACTTCAGCAGCGTGAGCAGCGCCTGCAGCCAGCAGGGCAGGAATTACGAGAGCCAGTACCTTTCTGTTCATTGAAATAATCCTTTAGTTTTTTTATTAACCTGTGACTACCCATGTAGGGAGTAAAAGCATGCTAAAGGAGAAGTTCCGTAAAGGGATAAATATGAATTGTTACGCCTTAAGTAAAACCTTAAAGAAATAATTCTACGGAAATGATGATAATTATGGTGAATGTATTGGTGGTAAATATATGAAATAAAAATTATACAAGTGAATTGTGTTGGGCTATTCTGCGCGTGTTATATGCCTTTATTGTCACGTTTTATTTTTCGTTGACGTATTGATAGCTATTATTAATTAGCCAGCGAATAAATTGACAAGCCCGAACAACCGTTCGGGCTTTTTTTTTTGAGTTCCAGGTTAATACTGAGATAAACGCATTACTCGGTACCGCTCTTTTCCGCTTTTCCAGCCAACTGCGCAAGGAAGTCGTAGCGTTTTTGCAGATCGGCTGCGGCGTCTTTCCAGAGCTGTTCTGCGACTTCTGGCTGTTGGGCATTCAGGCGACGGAAGCGCTGCTCGTTAAGCAATGTTTCGGCCAGGGCGTCTGACGGTGGGCGAGAGTCCAGCGCCAGCGGCAGCTTACCTTCATCTGCTCGACGTGGATCAAAGCGGTACAGCGGCCAGAACCCGGTTGCCGTGAGCTGACGCATCTGATCATGGCTTAGTGCGAGATCGTAACCATGCTCTTCACATGGGCTATAGGCGATAATCAGCGACGGACCTGGATAGGCCTCCGCTTCCTGGATAGCTTTCACCGTCTGGTTCAACTGCGCGCCCAGAGAGATTTGTGCAACATACACGTGCCCGTACATCATCATACTGACGCCAAGATCTTTGCGAGCTTTGCGCTTGCCATGCTCACCAAATTTAGTGACGGCCCCGAGCGGCGTAGCTTTCGACGCTTGTCCGCCTGTATTGGAGTAACACTGGGTATCCAGAACCAGAATATTGACGTTCTCGGTCAGGCTCAGGACGTGATCCAGGCCACCAAAACCAATATCGTAAGCCCAGCCATCACCGCCAATCAGCCAGATAGATTTCTCGACCAGCGCATCGGCATCGGTTAACAACTGCTGTGCGCCGTCGACATCTTTCAGGTGCTGGCGCAGTGCTGCAACTTGCTCACGGCGCACCTCTGGCGTAGCTTCAGCGTGCAGGGCGTCATTCAGTTCAGCCGGAATGTTATCGGCAAACTGTTCCACTAAACGCATGACGCGTACACGGTGCTGATCCACCGTCAGGCGGAAGCCCAGCCCAAACTCGGCGTTATCCTCAAACAGGGAGTTTGCCCACGCAGGCCCGCGACCATTGGCGTCGGTAGTATAAGGCGTTGAGGGCAGGTTACCGCCATAAATTGATGAACAACCGGTCGCATTGGCGATCAGCATGCGGTCGCCGTACAACTGCGTAAGCAATTTGATATACGGCGTTTCACCACAGCCAGAGCAGGCCCCAGAGTACTCAAACAGCGGTGTTATCAACTGCGAGGTACGAATATCAATGCGTTCCAGTTTAGTGCGATCGATTTCCGGCAGATTGAGGAAGTAGTCATAGTTAACTTTTTCTTCTTCCACGTGCTCAAGGCGCGACATCATATTGATGGCCTTGATCTCCGGGTTCTGGCGATCTTTCGCCGGGCATACTTCGACGCACAGATTACACCCGGTGCAATCCTCTGGCGCAACCTGCAGGACATATTTCTGACCGCGCATATCGCGTGATTTCACATCCAGAGAATGCAGGCTGGCAGGGGCATTTTCCATCGCTTCTGGTGAAACCACTTTGGCGCGGATAGCCGAGTGCGGGCAAGCGGCTACGCAGTGGTTACACTGGGTACACAGCTCTTCTTTCCAGATGGGGATCTCTTCGGCGATATTGCGTTTTTCCCAACGCGTGGTGCCCATCGGCCAGGTGCCGTCTGGCGGCAGCGCTGAAACGGGGAGAGCATCGCCCAGACCGGCGAGCATTGCCGCGGTGACGGTTTTCACGAAATCAGGTGCGGCATCAGAAACCACCGGTGGGCGATTAGCGCTATGTGAGTCAACCGGCTGAAGCGCCACTTCGGCGACGGATTCACGCGCCAGGGCCAGCGCCTGCCAGTTACGTTCAACCAGATCCTGTCCTTTACTGCTATAGCTTTTCGCAATCGCACCCTGCAATTCAGCCAGAGCGCTGTCGCCTGGTAAGATTTGCGTCAGATGGAAGAACGCCATCTGCATAACGGTGTTAATACGTGCAGCCAGACCGCATTCGCGGGCAATTTTGGCCGCATTAATCACGTAGAAACGCGCTTTCTTCTGATTCAGAACAGCCTGAACTTCCTGCGGCAGACGTGTCCAGACTTCATCCACACTGTACGGGGTATTAAGCAGGAATATACCGCCAGGTTTCAGGCGCTCAGCCATCTGATACTTATCGATAAATTGCAACTGGTGACAACCAACAAAATCGGCTTGCGACACCAGATACGCTGAGCGAATAGGTTGTTCACTAACGCGCAGGTGAGAAACCGTCAGACCGCCTGCTTTTTTCGAGTCATAGACGAAATAACCCTGCGCATACCACGGCGTAGAGTTACCGATAATCTTGATGTTGTTTTTGGTGGCCGACACGCTACCGTCACTGCCCAGCCCGTAAAACAGTGCCTCGAGCTTCGCGGTACCGGGCAGAGTGTTTTCCGGTAACGGTAGCGACAGGTTGGTGACATCATCATAGATACCGACCGTAAAGCGAGATTTCGGCTTCGCGCTACTCAGCTCATTAAAGACCGCCATGACGCAGTCCGGGCCAAACTCTTTGGAAGAAAGGCCATAACGCCCGCCAATCACGCGCGGTAGCGTTTCTCGTTCGCCGCAGTTAAAGGCTTCCGCCAGCGCGGTCATTACATCCAGATACAACGGTTCAGCTTGCGCGCCGGGCTCTTTGGTGCGATCCAGGACGGCGATGCTCCGTACCGTTTCCGGCAGGGCGCGCAGTAAATGTCTGGCAGAGAATGGGCGGAACAGACGCACTTTCAGAACGCCTACTTTCTCGCCGCGTGCCAGCAGCTCTTCGACGACTTCTTCACTGGTTCCAATCGCCGAGCCCATCAAAATAATGACGCGTTCTGCCTGCGGATGACCGTAGTATTCAAATGGCTGGTACTGACGGCCCGTCGCAGCAGCGAAATCGTTCATCGCCTGTTCTACGTGATCGTAAACCGCGTTGTACCACGGGTTTGTTGCTTCGCGTGACTGGAAGTAGGTGTCCGGGTTCGCAGACGTACCGCGAATAACCGGATGCTCCGGGTTGAGCGCGCGCGCGCGATGAGCATCGATTTCCGCCTGCGGCATCAGCCCGAGGATTGTGTCATCGGCCAGCGGCACTATTTTATTGATTTCATGCGATGTGCGGAAACCATCAAAGAAATGAATAAACGGGACCCGGCTTTTCAGGGTGGCCATTTGCGAAATTAGCGCAAAGTCTTGTGCTTCCTGAACGCTGCTGGCGCACAGCATTGCGCATCCCGTCTGGCGCACCGCCATCACGTCGGAATGATCGCCAAAGATGGATAATGCGTGAGTGGCAATCGTACGCGCCGCAACGTGCAGCACAAACGGAGTCAACTGACCGGCCAGTTTGTACAGCGTCGGGATCATCAGCAACAGGCCCTGCGATGAAGTAAACGACGTAGAGAGCGCACCGGTCTGCAACGCGCCGTGAACGGTCGCTATCGCACCGCCTTCCGACTGCATTTCTACGACACGAGGGGTATCCCCCCACACGTTTTTAAGCCCGTTCCCGGCCCAGGCATCCGCCTGTTCAGCCATCGTCGAACTGGGCGTAATCGGGTAGATGGCGATAACCTCGCTGGTACGAAATGCGACCGAAGCAACCGCACCATTACCGTCAATTGTGATCATACTGACACCCTTACATTGCGCAAAAAAAGGGACACGCGTAACAGCGGCGAATCCTGTAGTTATCCTTTTAGTTTAGCAAAAGCGCTAAAGACAGATTTTCGCTTTTGTGTCCCTCGAATAAACAGAATGAATGGTTTGATCAAAGGAGCAGCCAAAAAATTGCCAGAAAATGTAAACAGTGCGCATAAATGCGCATATTGCCTCTCGACGGCGGTGTTTCCGCTGCCTATTATTTATGGCTGTGTCGTTTGGTTAATATTCAGAGGGGAGTAAGATGCGCGCAGCGTTTTGGGTAGGGTGTGCCGCGTTATTATTATCGGCTTGTAGTAGTGAACCTGTTCAGCAGGCAACCGCCGCGCATGTCGCACCGGGGATGAAGGCCGCAATGTCCAGTTCTGGAGAAGCTAATTGCGCCATGATTGGTGGTTCGCTCTCCGTTGCCCGTCAGCTGGATGGTTCAGCTATCGGAATGTGTGCGTTACCCAACGGCAAACGCTGTAGTGAGCAGTCGCTTGCCGCCGGAAGCTGTGGCAACTATTAAGCCACCGCGTTTCCTACATTAAATCCGCGAGTTTATACGTCAGCGTTTGTTCTGCTGTCGCCAGTGTTAACTGGTCAGCAGTCAGATCGACCTGTGCGCCTTGCTTAAACATGTCGCTGACGATCCCGTCGAGCGCGTTAAGCTGCGGATCGGCGCACATCATGCGGGTCATCGCCATATCTTTAACCTTCAACTCGCCGTCGGACAGTTTGCCCTGACCGTGGAATTGATTACACATCTTTCCCGATACCGTCATGTTTTCGCCAAAACTCAATTCGGGTGGGTTATTAGCGACGGTGACGGCTTTACCATTCACGCTCTGCAAAACGAAGCGGTGATGCTGCAACTGTTCGCGATTGACGGAAACTTTTCCATTGCTCACACAGCCAGCCATCAGCATGCTGAGCGTAATCAACGTGACAACTTTTTTCATTCAATTTCTCTACGTTTGTGACGGGAATACATTCAATATAATAATGATACTGAAGATTTTAGCATCGGTGATTATCTGAAAATGCCCCCCTGAATCCAGGGGAGCACAGGGATTAGAAGAGGGCGTTTGGACAGGTTTCGCCTTTGGAGATCTGTGCCAGATTCTGCAGCGTGGTCTCAGAAATGCTGGTCAATGCTTCGGCAGTCAGGAACGCCTGGTGACCGGTGAACAGCACGTTATGACAGGCCGACAGACGGCGGAACACATCATCCTGAATCACGTCATTGGATTTATCTTCAAAGAACAGGTCGCGTTCGTTTTCATACACGTCCATACCCAGAGAACCAATTTTCTGGTTTTTCAGCGCATCGATAGCGGCTTGCGAATCGATCAATGCCCCGCGACTGGTGTTAATAACCATCACGCCATTTTTCATTTGCTCAAAGGCTTCGTGATTGAGCAGGTGATAATTCTCCGGCGTTAACGGACAGTGCAGGGAGATGACATCGGACTCCGCGAACAGCGTTTTAAGATCGACATATTCAACGCCTAACTCTAGTGCGGCAGCGCTTGGGTAGGGATCAAACGCCAGCAGGCGCATCCCAAAACCTTTCAGGATCCGCAGTGCCGCAATCCCAATCTTACCGGTACCGATCACCCCAGCCGTTTTGCCATACATGGTAAAGCCGGTCAGCCCCTCAAGAGAGAAGTTGGCATCACGAGTACGCTGATAGGCGCGGTGAATACGGCGATTCAACGTCATCATCATGCCAATCGCATGTTCAGCGACGGCTTCCGGTGAATAGGCTGGCACACGGACGACCTGCAGGCCGAGCTCTTTTGCCGCGTCGAGATCGACGTTATTGAAGCCGGCACAACGCAGCGCAATATATTTCACGCCATGCTTTTTCAGCTCTTCCAGAACAGGGCGGCTGCCATCGTCGTTGACGAAGATACAGACAGCTTCACAGCCATGGGCTGTTTTGGCTGTTTTCTCCGTCAGCAGAAAGTCAAAGAATTCAAGTTCAAAACCAAAAGCCTCGTTAACCTGCTGCAGATACTTCTTGTCGTACTGTTTTGTACTATAGATGGCGAGTTTCATAAGACTTTCTCCAGTGATTTTGACGTCACATTAATCCAATTCAAATTATTTTACAAAATCTAAAAAGTTATTGATAGTCATAGGCGTAATGAATAATTTCAGCGCATC
Source organism: Citrobacter sp. RHBSTW-00017 (assembly GCF_013797615.1). Classification (NCBI taxonomy): domain Bacteria; kingdom Pseudomonadati; phylum Pseudomonadota; class Gammaproteobacteria; order Enterobacterales; family Enterobacteriaceae; genus Citrobacter; species Citrobacter sp. RHBSTW-00017. The sequence goes on from NZ_CP056899.1 coordinate 2,457,539, forward strand.
TGTTGTTAGTGTGGGCAGGTTACTCAATTTCAACAACTGGATATTTTTCCGTCCAACTCAATACCCGTAATCGATGCAGGTAAAAAGCCAGCCGAATCACATCCAGACAGCTACGCTTATACAGGTAGCAAATATCGGGAGGGGTCATGTTAACTCACTCTGAAGCAAAGCGATGGGCCACCTTAATGCTTAAGGCGGCATTATGTGATGGTATGAAACCTGAGGAGATTTCCCGGCAGGTACATCTGGTCTGCGATCATCATGGTAGGGAGTGCCTCGAAGAGCTCATTGAGGAAATTCTGATAGAAGCTGGTCGTTTAGGACCTAAACATAGCGATGGAGAACTGAGGCCTCATTGAGTCTGAGTTCTTTATATTCCCGACGGCACGTGTAACAGCGTGCCATATAAAGTAATGCGCTATCTTATTGAATTAATTATTGTTTTATTGATTCTCGTTGATTGATAAATAGTGCATATACTTCATGGGAATTTATTCTTAATGTGGGCATATCCTGTTAAACATGCCACAATACTGGCCTAAACCGGCTTAAATTTTCGCTAAATCAGGATATTAACTACCCATGAAGGGTAAATATAAAGCCGCTCTGGCACTTCTCTTATTATTGATTCTCGTGCCGCTGACGTTGGTCATGACGCTTGGCCTGTGGGTTCCTACGCTGGTGGGCGTCTGGTTACCTGTTGGCACGCGCATCGCGCTGGATGAGAGCCCACGGCTGACACGGCATGGGCTGCATATCCCGGAACTCCGCTATCTGGTCGATGATTGCCCGCTAGCGCGCATTACTCAGGCCGATCTTTCCCATCCCAGCCGCTGGTTGCTTAATGTCGGGACAATTGAGCTGGATTCCGCTTGCCTGGCTAAATTACCGCAGACAGAAGCGTCTCCGGCAGCGCCCAAAACGCTGGCTGAATGGCAATCGATGCTGCCCAATACCTGGATTAACATCGACAAAGTTATTCTCTCCCCCTGGCAGGAGTGGCAGGGAAAACTGTCTCTTTCGCTAACGCCATCGACCCAGCAACTGCGCTACCAGGGTGAAAAAGTGAAATTCCAGGGGCGTCTGCACGGGCAAAATCTCACGGTAAATGAGCTGGATATAGCCGCGTTTGAAGGGCAACCGCCGGTAAAACTGGTTGGTGAATTTACCATGCCGCTGGTTCCTGATGGACTACCGGTGAGCGGTCATGCGGTTGCTACTCTGAGCTTGCCGCAGGAGCCCTCACTGGTGGACGCCGAACTGGAGTGGCAAGAAAACAGCGGACAACTGATCGTTATGGCGCGGGACAATGCCGATCCGTTGCTCGATCTTCCGTGGGAAATAACCCGCCAGCAATTAACCATCAGCGACGGTCGCTGGAACTGGCCTTATCAGGGATTCCCGCTCAGCGGGCGGTTGGGTATGAAAGTTGAAAACTGGCAGGCCGGGCTGGAAAATGCGGTGGTGAGCGGGCGTCTGAACATACTGACCCAAGGCGATGCAGGTAAAGGAAACGCCGTATTAACGCTGGGGCCGGGTAAGCTGGGTGTGGATAGTAGTGATATGCCGTTACAGTTGATAGGCGAGGCGAAACAGGGTGACCTGATCTTCTACGCCAAATTACCCGCCAGACTCACCGGAAGCCTGAACGACCCGCAGCTGGCTTTCGAGCCAGGAGCGCTGCTGCGTTCGCGTGGACGGGTGATTGACTCGCTGGATATTGACGAAATTCGCTGGCCGCTGGCGGGCGTAAAAGTAACGCAGCGCGGCGTAGATGGCCGTCTGCAGGCTATATTGCGCGCGCATGAAAACCAGATGGGCGGTTTTGAATTGCATCTGGATGGTCTGGCAAATGATTTTCTCCCTGACGCGGGTCGCTGGCAGTGGCGGTACTGGGGCAAAGGCAGCTTTACGCCAATGCATGCGCGTTGAGACGTGGCGGGTAAGGGCGAATGGCATGACAACACCCTGAAGCTTTTTGATCTCTCCACCGGATTTGACCACCTGCAATACGGCACCATGAAGGTGGAAAGCCCGCGCCTGGTGATGGACGAGCCGATCGTCTGGGTACGGGATGCCAACAAACCGACTTTTAGCGGCGCGCTGTCGCTGGACGCAGGGAACACCACCTTTACCGGGGGGAGCGTGTTACCGCCGTCAACCTTGAAGTTCAGCGTGGAAGGCACCGACCCGACGATTTTCCAGTTTAAAGGCCAGCTTCACGCGGGCGCGATAGGTCCAGTACAGGTAAATGGCCGTTGGGACGGGATCCGCCTGCGCGGACAGGCCTGGTGGCCAAAACAATCGCTCACCGTATTCCAACCGCTCATCCCACCAGACTGGAAAATGAAGCTACGTGAAGGTGAACTGTATGCGCAGGTTGCGTTTTCCGCTGCCCCGGAACAGGGCTTTGAAGCGGGCGGCCATGGGGTATTAAAAGGCGGTAGCGCCTGGATGCCCGATAACCAAATTAATGGCGTCGATTTTGTGTTGCCTTTCCGGTTTAGTGAAGGCGCATGGCAACTGGGTACGCGTGGACCTATTTCACTGCGTATTGCGGAAGTGGTGAATCAGGTGACGGTGAAAAATATCGCCGCCGATCTACAGGGGGCGTATCCCTGGAGTGAAGACAATCCGTTACTGTTAAGCGATGTCAGCGCCGAACTGCTGGGGGGCAAAGTCATCATGCAACAACTGCGGATGCCGCAGCACGATCCGGCATTATTACGGGTGCAGAATATCTCTTCCAGCGAGCTTATCAGCGCGGTTAATCCCAAGCAATTCGCCATGTCTGGCCCGGTCAGCGGTGCGTTGCCGTTATGGCTGGATAACGAAAAGTGGATCATTAAAGACGGCTGGCTGACCAACCCGGGGCCTATGACGCTGCGTATTGATAAAGACACGGCGGATGCCGTCGTCAAAGATAATATGGCAGCCGGTGCAGCCATTAACTGGCTGCGTTATATGGAAATAAGCCATTCCTGGACGAAAATAAATTTGGATAATCTCGGTGTCTTAACCATGCAGGCAACCGTAACTGGCAATAGCCGGGTGGATGGCAAAGTGGGGACGGTTAATTTGAATTACACCCATGAGGAAAACGTCTTTACGCTATGGCGTAGTTTGCGTTTTGGCGACAATTTACAGGCATGGCTTGAACAAAATGCAGCGCTGCCGGAATCCCATTGCCCGGAAGGCAAGGAATGTGAGGAACAACAATGAAAACGATAGCTGCCATGCTGGGTCTGCTGGCTTCATCTCTGCTGATCGGGTGCACACCCAGAATCGAAGTGGCTGCGCCTAAAGAGCCGATCACTATTAATATGAACGTCAAAATCGAGCATGAGATCCATATCAAAGTCGATAAAGACGTTGAGAGCTTATTAAAATCGCGCAGCGATTTGTTCTGAGGTCACGATGAAAAAACAGCTTGCAGTGATCCTGGTGGCATTGAGTTTATTCAGTGGCAATGGGTGGGCATTGACCTTGAATGAAGCCAGATCCCAGGGGCGGGTGGGCGAAACGCTTAATGGTTATCTGGTGGCATTGCAAACCGACGCCGAAACGCAGGCGCTGGTGAGTGAGATTAATAAAGCACGCAGCGCCAGCTATCAGCAACTGGCTGAGAGCAATAACATTCCTCCAGATGAAGTGGCGAAAATGGCCGGACAAAAGCTGGTCGCTCGGGCTAAACCAGGGGAGTACGTCCAGGGCATCAATGGTAAGTGGTTGAGAAAATAATGACGAAGTTGTAGATAGAATCCGATTTGTTTTTACACCAAAGGAAAGTATTAGGCGGGTATTGATAATTAATTCACTATAGTCAAGACCGTAAATTATCAAGGAGTGATGATGACGCTTTATCAGATCAAGCCCGCCTTTCAGACACTTTTACGCCCATTGATGTTTTGGCTACATAAGAATGGCGTCACGGCGAATCACGTAACTCTCGCCGCAATGGCGCTTTCTTTTGTGACCGGTGGCGTACTGGTGATTTTCCCCCAACCCGAATATTTTGTTCTTCTGCCCATCGTGCTGTTTATCCGAATGGTGCTTAATGCGCTCGACGGCATGCTGGCGCGTGAATGTCACCAACAATCGCGCCTTGGGGCTATTCTAAACGAAAGCGGGGATATTCTTTCTGATATAGCGCTTTATCTGCCGTTTATGCTTCTCCCTGACAGTAACGTAATACTGGTTATGGTGATGCTGTTTTGTGCGGTAATGACGGAGTTTTGCGGCGTTCTGGCGCAAACGATTAATGGTGTTCGCTGCTATGCCGGACCGCTGGGCAAAAGTGACCGGGCGCTGGTATTTGGCGCATGGGGCCTGGCACTGACTCTGTGGCCGCAGCTTGTACAGTGGAACAACGTGTTGTGGGGTATTGCTACCCTCCTGCTGCTATGGACGGTGGTTAATCGCTGTAAGAGCGCATTATGCGAAGAGGGGACGAAATGATGCTGCTGGAGCAGTCACTTGCGGTCATTTTTGCACTGCTGCTGGTTGCAACGGTGGTGAATGGCTTACTGGTGTGGCGACGGCCGGATAAAGACTGGCGGGAACTGACGTTACGTATTCGCACCTGGTGGCTAATCATCATCCTGTTTTCTCTGGCGATTTTAAGCCCACACTGGTTGGCACTGATCTTTTTCGCGCTGGTCAGCTTCATGGCGTTAAAGGAGTTTTTAACGCTGGTGCCGTCGCGTCAGACCGATCGCATGCCGTTGCTGTGGATGTTCATTGCTATTCCGATTAACTACTGGCTGATTGGCATTAACTGGTACGGTATGTTTGTGGTGTTTATCCCGGTCTACGCTTTTTTATTCTTACCCGTGCGGATGGTCATTGCGGGCGATACTCATGGCTTCTTGCGCTACGCCTCGCAGCATCACTGGAGCCTGATGACTACCGTGTTTGCCTTCAGCCATGTCGCTTTTTTGCTGGTTTTGCCTGATGACGGCAAACAAACCGGTGCATTGCTGGTACTGTTCCTGGTTGGCTTAACGGAATTCAACGATATTGCGCAGTACCTTTGGGGTAAATCAATTGGGCGCATCAAAGTCATGCCCAAAGTCAGTCCTAATAAGACGCTGGGGGGACTGGTCGGCGGCGTAGCGACCACCACGCTGATGGCGGCGCTGCTTGGGCCACTGATGACGCCGTTAAGCATTCCATTGTCATTGTTGGCGGGTTTTATTATCGGCATCAGTGGCTTTTGTGGGGATGTGGTGATGTCAGCAATCAAACGCGATATCGGCGTGAAGGACAGCGGAACATTGCTGCCGGGTCATGGTGGGATCCTTGACCGGCTGGATTCTCTGATCTTCACCGCGCCGGTATTTTTCCATTTCATTCGTTACTTTTGCTACTAACTTATGCTGAGTTCAATTCTGCGAACGCTGTTTACGCTGTGTATTGTCTGGCCGGTGATTTGGCTGTGGCTGGGGTTACGTATCAAGCACCGGGAACGTTTACCTGCATGCGGTCCGGCAATTATCGTTGCCAATCACAACAGCCATATGGATGTTTTTGCGCTGCTTTCGCTCTTTCCGCTGCGCCGCCAGTCGTCGGTCCATCCGGTGGCTGCCGCTGACTATTTCCTGCGTAATAAAGCAATGGCCTGGTTTGCGCTAAATATTATCAACATTATTCCCATTTCGCGAAAAGGCGGAGAAACTAATCCGTTAGCGCAGTGTGAACAGGCATTACGCGACGGAAAGATTCTGATCCTCTTTCCGGAAGGTACGCGGGGTGAACCTGGAAAATTGTCATCGTTGAAATCTGGATTGTGGCATCTGAGCCAGCATGTACCGGAGGTACCGATCATTCCCGTCTGGCTACGTGGCACAGAATCTGTGATGGCGAAAGGGAACCGTATACCGCTGCCGCTGTTTATTGACGTCAATATTGGCAGAACGTTGCATTTTCATGGGGATAAACACCTCTTTATGAACGGACTCAGACAGCAACTGTTGCTGTTGGAGCAACAAACTAAAGGATTACATTCGCATGAGTAATACACGAATACCTGACGAACGACATTTTGTGACCAGCGACAACACTGAACTGTTTTTCCGCCACTGGCCGGCTACGGCGCCGGGTGCGACGACGAAAGTGATCGTCATGTTCCATCGCGGTCACGAACATTCCGGACGGTTGCAGCATATTGTGGATGAGCTGGCGATGCCGGACACCGCATTCTATGCCTGGGATGCTCGTGGTCACGGCCACTCTCCAGGCCAGCGCGGTTATAGCCCTTCTCTGGCGCGTTCGGTACAGGATGTTGAAGAGTTTGTGCGTTTCGCCGCTGCTGACAGTCATGCCGCAATGGAAGATGTGGTGATCGTGGCTCAGAGCGTTGGCGCGGTATTGGCCGCAACCTGGGCTCATGACTATGCCCCCGCTATTCGTGGATTAGTACTGGCATCACCGGCTTTCAAAGTAAAATTGTATGTGCCGTTTGCCCGTCCTGGACTGGCGCTGATGCAACGACTGCGCGGTCTGTTTTTCGTTAACTCTTATGTTAAAGGAAAATACCTGACGCACGATGTCGATCGTGTAGCGAGCTTTAACCTTGATACCCAGATCACCCGTGCCATTGCGGTGAACATTCTGCTGGATCTCTACAAAACGGCAGAACGCATTGTCAGCGATGCTGCCGCCATTACGATGCCTGTGCAATTGCTGGTGTCCGGGGATGATTTTGTCGTGCATCGCCAGCCGCAAATTGATTTTTATCAGCGCCTGAGAAATCCTCTCAAGGAGCTGCACGTGTTGCCGGGGTTTTATCACGATACGCTGGGGGAGAAAGACCGGCATCTGGCGTTCGACAAAATGCGTAATTTCATTACCACCTTATATGCTATGCCACTGCAGCGTTTTGATTACAGCAACGAAGATCGCTGGAGCCCTGGCGCTGATACCTGGCGGATGCTCAGCGGGGGACCCGCGCCATATTCTCTCGACGACATTGCGTATCGTGGCCTGCGCTATGGCATGAAGCTTCTCGGGACACAATCGACAGGCGTTCGTCTGGGATTTGAAACCGGCTTCGATTCGGGGAGTACGCTGGATTACGTCTATCGTAATCAGCCGCAGGGCAGCAGCGCGCTGGGGCGTTTGATTGACAAAAACTACCTCAACAGCGTGGGCTGGAAAGGGATCCGTCAACGTAAGATTCATCTGCAGATGTTGATTAGCCAGGCGGTTGCACAACTGGCGGAGCAGGGCACGCCGGTACATGTGGTGGATATTGCTGCCGGACACGGGCGTTATGTGTTCGATGCGTTGGCTGGCGAATCGGCGGTACGCTCAATTTTACTGCGCGATTACAGTAAATTGAATGTGAATATAGGGCGGGAAATGATCGCCAGCAGAGGTCTGACTGACATTGCACGCTTTGAACAAGGCGATGCCTTCAACCGTGAAGAACTGGCGGCATTGGAACCTCGTCCTACTCTGGGGATTGTCTCTGGTTTGTACGAGCTTTTTCCAGATAATTTGCTGGTTAAAAACTCTCTGGCCGGGCTTGCAGATGCGATAGCGCCAGGGGGCCTATTGATATACACCGGGCAGCCGTGGCATCCGCAGCTTAAAACAATAGCCTGGTCGCTGACCAGTCATAAAGACGGCAAAGCATGGGTTATGCGCGTGCGTACGCAGGGTGAAATGGATGCGTTGATTCGCGAGGCAGGCTTTGAGAAGTGCACCCAACTGATTGATGAATGGGGGATTTTCACCGTTTCTATGGCGGTACGCCGTGCTTCCTGAACAGCGTAAAGTTATGGTGCAGGCGGTGGGCTGGTTACTGCTGCTGGCACCATTTTTTTTCCTTACGTACGGCAAGGTGAATCAGTTTACCGCCTGGCAAGATGCTCAGTATCAGAACGTAGGTAGCATCGTCTTTGGTTGGGAATCTGCTATTCCTTTTATTCCGTGGACCATCATCCCGTACTGGAGTCTGGATCTGTTTTACGGGTTATCCCTGTTTGTTTGCACCACGCGTTTCGAGCAGCGTCGATTGGTGCTCAGACTGGTACTGGCATCGTTGATTGCCTGCGGCGGTTTTTTACTGTTCCCGTTACAGTTTAGCTTTACCCGCCCCGAAGTGACGGGCGCGGCGGGTTGGCTGTTTGCACAGCTCGAACAGTTCGATCTGCCCTATAACCAGTCGCCGTCGCTGCATATCATTCTCTGCTGGCTGCTGTGGCGGCATTTCAGTCGCCATCTGTCCGGCGGCTGGCGCAGACTGTGCGATGGCTGGTCTTTACTGATCGCGCTATCGGTGTTGACCACCTGGCAGCATCACTTTATCGATATTATTACCGGGCTGGTGGCTGGCATGCTGATTGACTGGATGGTACCGGAACAATGCCGCTGGCGCTGGTGCAAACCGGATGTAGCCTGTCTGAGGCTGATGCGCCGCTACCTTCTGGGCTCGGCATTATGTTTTTTTACCGCAGCGTTGCTGACGCCATGGTTGTTATGGCCAGCGCTGGCCTTGTTGATGGTCGGCTGCGGTTACGCTGGATTCGGCGCGGTGGTGACGGCGAAAGATTTACAGGGTCGACTGCCTCCCTCTGTTTACTGGCTATCATTACCGTGGCGTTCAGGAATGTGGCTGTCGATGCTCTGGTTCACCCGCCGTATACCGGCAGTAAGTCCGATTGTGGCTGGCGTATATCTCGGCAGTTTTCCGCGCTGCGCGCCGGCGCAAAAGGCGGTGCTCGACTTAACCTTTGAGTTTTCGCGTGGACGGGCGACAGCCTCGCACACTTATCATTGTGTACCGATGCTGGATTTAGTGATCCCACATGAAGCCGAGCTACAGCAGGCGGTGGACAGTCTGGAAACTCTGCGTGTGGGGCAGGGAACTGTGCTGGTGCACTGTGCCTTAGGATTGTCGCGCAGTGCAATGGTGGTCGCAGCGTGGCTGTTGCGTTATGGCCATGCGCCGACGGTAGAGCACGCCGTGGTGCAAATTCGAGCAAGTCGACCACATGTGGTGCTGACTGATAAACATCTGGAGATGCTGCAACAATGGCAACGGAAAGTGACAATGTAACAGATGCTGAGGTGCTTCAGCACGCTTTGCTACGGCACACGCTGGCAAGCTGGCGCTTCATTCTGCTTTTTTCCCTCCCGCCGATGGTGTGGGCGCTGTTTGTTGCTTCACCTGGTGTCGTGCGCGCCGTCATTGCATTGCTGTGCGCTGTGGTCTGGTTTGGTTGTTGGCGACTGTGGCTCGACCAGCGCTATTTTTCGCTGATTAATAAGCAAAACAACAAGCAGGCCGGAAACGCGTTGTACTTTATCTGGCGACGCGAACGGCTGAAAGCCCTGACGCTGGCTGAACGCCAGTCAGGTGCATTGCGACAATGTCGAAAAACGCTCTGTCTTGTTACAGTTCTGTGGGCTTTCTGGTTGGTGCTGCTACTGTAGTATTCATCTGACTTATTCATCGACATCGCAATAGTTGCCACACGGCATCAAACTGAGGCTGATATAGTTCAACACCGGTCGCGTTGCGGAGTGAAATCATGTGGCTTTTCAAGTGGTATGTCTGGAATCGTTGGATATTCAAGCTGTTAAGCCGGGATGTTGCCGAGCCAGAACAATTTTTGCTGCATTGCTGGGAAGAGAATCTGGCGAAGTGCAGAGATTATGCAACCATCTGGCGTGATATTAACCGCATTCACGGCAAACAGGTGCAGGTAAAGAAGTAAATGCTGGAGAAACCCTCCCACCGGATGGTGAGAGGGTGAATTATCAGGCAGCGACGACGCTGTCGATAGCGGCTTTCGCATCGGACTGCGCTTTGGACGCCACTTCCGGGCCGTACGCAATGCCTTCAGCAAAGACGACGTTCACGTCGGTGATGCCAATAAAGCCCAGGAATACGTTCAGATACGGCGTGATCAGGTCGGTCGGCGTATCTTTATGGATACCACCACGGCTGGTCAACACGACTGCGCGTTTACCCGTCACCAGACCTTCCGGACCTTTCTCGGTATAACGGAAAGTCACACCTGCACGGGCAATCAGATCGAAATAGTTTTTCAGCTGGGTTGGGATGTTGAAGTTATACATCGGCGCGGCGATAACAATCACATCATGCGCTTTCAGCTCAGCAATCAGCTCATCGGACAACGCCAGCGCTTCCTGCTGACGCGGTGTCAGCGGTGCATCGCTCGGGCGCAGCGCACCCACCAGTTCGCCATCCAGTACCGGAACAGGATTTGCAGCCAGGTCACGGACGGTGATTTCATCAGCGGAGTGCTTTTCACGCCACTGTTCAACAAAATAATCAGACAACTGACCAGACTGAGAGTACCCTGCCAGAATACTGGATTTAAGAACTAATACCTTGCTCATGGGTGTTTCCTTTTATGTGTTTGAAGGGGGAGTGCCCCGTTGCTTGTTGACACTTTATTCACAATCCTGTCGCAGTGATAGCGCAATATATCGAATCCTATGTTCGAAATTATTGAACAACACATGAAAAGCGCTGATGTGGTACTCTATACCTATCATCTAAAAGAGATTTAACCCGGCAGAGCACTGCCTTTTAACGCTATGACAGAACAACAAAAATTAACCTTCAACATGTTGCAGCAACAGCTGGATTCACTGATGCTGCGTGACAGACAGCGTTTTGCCCGCCGCCTGCAGGGCGTGAAGAAGGTTAAAAATCCTGATGCACAACAGGCCATTTACCAGGAGATGGCAAAAGAGATTGATCACGCTGCAGGTAAAGTTGTGCTGCGTGAAGCCGCGCGTCCGGTCATCAGCTACCCGGAAAACCTGCCCGTCAGTCAGAAAAAACAGGATATTCTGGAAGCGATCCGCGATAACCAGGTGGTGATTGTCGCTGGGGAAACGGGATCAGGGAAAACCACTCAGTTACCCAAAATCTGTATGGAGCTCGGGCGCGGGGTAAAAGGGCTGATCGGCCATACCCAGCCGCGTCGTCTGGCGGCGCGTACCGTGGCGAACCGTATTGCAGAAGAGCTGCAAACCGAGCCGGGCGGTTGTATCGGTTATAAAGTCCGTTTTAGCGATCATGTCAGCGACAACACCATGGTTAAGCTGATGACGGACGGTATCTTGCTGGCGGAAATCCAGCAGGATCGGCTGCTGATGCAGTACGACACCATCATCATCGATGAAGCGCATGAGCGCAGCCTGAATATCGATTTTCTGCTCGGTTATCTGAAAGAGCTCCTGCCGCGCCGTCCGGATCTAAAAATTATCATCACTTCGGCGACCATCGATCCGGAGCGTTTTTCAAAGCATTTCAATAATGCACCGATTATCGAAGTCTCTGGTCGAACCTATCCGGTGGAAGTTCGCTATCGTCCAATTGTTGAAGACGCAGATGACACCGAGCGTGACCAATTGCAGGCAATTTTTGATGCCGTAGATGAGTTAGGCCGTGAAAGTCAGGGCGACATTTTGATCTTCATGAGCGGCGAGCGCGAAATCCGCGATACCGCCGATGCGCTGAATAAGCTGGATTTGCGCCATACCGAAGTGCTACCGCTTTATGCGCGTCTTTCCAACAGCGAGCAGAACCGTGTGTTCCAGTCGCACAGCGGTCGCCGTATCGTGCTGGCGACCAACGTGGCGGAAACCTCGCTGACCGTTCCGGGGATCAAGTATGTGATTGATCCGGGTACTGCGCGTATCAGCCGTTACAGTTACCGCACCAAAGTTCAGCGCTTGCCGATTGAACCGGTGTCGCAGGCCTCTGCCAACCAGCGTAAAGGCCGTTGCGGTCGTGTTTCGGAGGGGATCTGTATTCGTCTGTATTCTGAAGACGATTTCCTGTCGCGCCCGGAGTTTACCGACCCGGAGATCCTGCGTACCAACCTGGCGTCCGTTATTTTGCAGATGACCGCCTTGGGGCTGGGCGATATCGCGGCGTTTCCGTTTGTTGAAGCGCCGGATAAACGTAACATTCAGGACGGTGTACGCCTGCTCGAAGAACTGGGGGCGATAACCACCGACGAACAGGCAACCGCTTACAAACTGACGCCATTGGGCCGTCAGCTCTCGCAACTGCCGGTGGATCCACGCCTGGCTCGCATGGTGCTGGAAGCGCAAAAACATGGCTGCGTACGTGAGGCGATGATTATCACCTCGGCGCTGTCTATTCAGGATCCGCGCGAGCGCCCGATGGACAAGCAGCAGGCCTCCGACGAGAAGCATCGCCGTTTCCACGACAAAGAGTCTGATTTCCTCGCATTTGTGAATCTGTGGAACTATCTCGGCGAGCAGCAGAAAGCGCTGTCGTCAAACCAGTTCCGTCGTCAGTGCAAACTTGATTTTCTGAACTACCTGCGCGTGCGTGAATGGCAGGATATCTACACGCAACTGCGTCAGGTGGTGAAAGAGTTAGGGATTCCTGTTAACAGCGAACCCGCTGAATACAGAGAGATCCACGTCGCGTTGCTGACCGGTTTACTGTCACATATTGGGATGAAAGATGCCGATAAACAGGAATTTACCGGGGCGCGTAACGCTCGCTTCTCGATCTTCCCGGGCTCTGGTCTATTTAAAAAACCGCCGAAGTGGACGATGGTAGCGGAGCTGGTGGAAACCAGCCGCCTGTGGGGACGTATTGCTGCACGCATCGATCCTGAGTGGGTCGAACCGGTTGCCCAGCATCTGATCAAACGTTCATACAGTGAACCGCACTGGGAACGTGCGCAGGGCGCGGTGATGGCAACAGAAAAGGTTACCGTTTACGGTTTACCGATTGTTGCAGCCCGTAAGGTGAACTACAGCCAGATCGATCCCGCGTTGTCGCGTGAACTGTTCATCCGCCATGCGCTGGTGGAAGGCGACTGGCAAACGCGCCATGCGTTTTTCCGTGACAATTTGAAGTTACGCGCTGAGGTAGAAGAGTTAGAGCACAAATCGCGCCGTCGCGACATTCTGGTTGATGATGAGACGCTATTTGAGTTTTACGACCAACGCATCAGCCATGATGTAGTCTCCGCGCGTCACTTTGACAGTTGGTGGAAAAAGATCAGCCGTGAAACGCCGGATCTGCTCAACTTTGAAAAGAGCATGCTCATCAAAGAGGGCGCGGAAAAAATCAGTAAGCTGGATTACCCGAACTTCTGGCATCAGGGCAATCTCAAACTACGGTTAAGTTACCAGTTCGAACCCGGGGCCGATGCGGACGGTGTGACCGTGCATATTCCGCTCCCGCTACTCAATCAGATCGAAGAGAGCGGTTTTGAATGGCAAATTCCGGGGCTGCGCCGTGAACTGGTTATCGCCCTGATTAAGTCTCTGCCGAAACCGGTACGACGCAACTTTGTGCCCGCGCCGAACTATGCGGAAGCGTTTTTAGGCCGCGTCACGCCGCTGGAACTGCCGCTGCTGGACTCGCTGGAGCGTGAACTGCGCCGCATGACCGGCGTGACCGTTGACCGTGAAGACTGGCATTGGGATCAGGTGCCCGATCACCTAAAAATCACCTTCCGGGTAGTGGATGATAAGAACAAAAAGCTGCAGGAAGGACGTTCGCTACAGGATCTGAAAGACGCACTGAAGGGTAAAGTGCAGGAAACATTGTCTGCGGTGGCGGATGACGGTATCGAACAGAGCGGGTTGCACATCTGGAGTTTCGGTCAGCTTCCGGAGAGTTACGAGCAAAAACGCGGTAACTATAAGGTAAAAGCCTGGCCAGCGCTGGTGGATGAGCGTGACAGCGTTGCCATCAAACTGTTTGATAACCCGCTGGAGCAACAGCAGGCGATGTGGTGCGGTTTACGCCGCCTGTTGTTGCTGAATATTCCTTCACCAATCAAATATTTGCATGAAAAACTGCCCAACAAAGCCAAGCTGGGGCTGTATTTTAACCCGTACGGTAAAGTGCTGGATTTGATTGACGACTGTATATCCTGTGGTGTGGATCAACTGATCGACGCCAACGGTGGTCCGGTGTGGACCGAAGAAGGCTTTGCGGCGCTGCATGAAAAAGTGCGGGCTGAACTGAACGATACGGTGGTGGATATTGCTAAGCAGGTCGAACAGATCCTGACCGCGGTGTTTAATATCAACAAACGTCTGAAAGGGCGCGTGGATATGACCATGGCGCTGGGGCTTGCGGATATCAAATCGCAGATGGGCGGGCTGGTGTACCGTGGATTTGTTACCGGCAATGGTTTCAAGCGTCTGGGCGATACGCTGCGTTATTTGCAGGCTATCGAAAAGCGTCTGGAAAAACTGGCTATCGACCCGCATCGTGACCGTGCGCAGATGCTGAAAGTGGATAGCGTGCAGCAGGCCTGGCAGCAGTGGTTCAATAAACTGCCTCCCGCGCGCCGTGAAGATGACGATGTCAAAGAGATCCGCTGGATGATAGAAGAGCTGCGCGTCAGCTATTTTGCCCAGCAGCTTGGTACGCCGTATCCGATTTCCGATAAACGTATTTTGCAGGCGATGGAGCAGATTTCGGGATAAATCGGTACCAGACAGCATACCGGGTAAGGTGACGTCACCGCCCGGTATGCAACCCGATAAAGTATTAAGATCAGGAGTCATGAGTATGAGCCAGTTTCCGACACTTTCCGCAACCACGCTTACGGCGATCAATACCGTAGGGCGATGGTTGGCGCAGAATGATTTTACGGGGAATATCACCGTTCAGTCAGATTGCGTGATTCTGGCAGGGAACGCGGTTATTCCGACCATCGACGCCGCCTGCCGGATCGCGAAAGAGCAACAGGTTCCCTTGTTGATTAGCGGTGGCATCGGTCACTCCACACGATTTCTGTATGACGCGATTGCAGAGCATCCTCGTTACAACATCATTCGTACCACCGGGCGCGCGGAAGCGGCGATCCTTGCCGATATCGCACATCAGTTCTGGCAAATCCCAGGTGAGAAGATTTGGGTGGAAGACCAGTCAACAAACTGCGGTGAGAATGCCCGTTTTAGCTGTGCATTATTGAATCAGGCGACGGAAAGTATTCATACCGTCATTGTGGTACAGGATCCCACTATGCAACGTCGCACGATGGCAACCTTTCAGCGTGTAACCCGCGATGAGCCGCATGCGCCGCGCTGGTTGAGTTTCCCTGGATTCATCCCTGAGCTGGCCCAACAGCAAGACGGCGTGGATTTTGTGCCAGCAGCAGAAGGTTTGTGGTCAGTGGATCGCTATCTGTCTCTCATAACCGGTGAACTTCCTCGCCTGCGTGATGATGCCACCGGTTATGGGCCTTGTGGCCGCGATTTTATTGCCCATGTTGATATTCCTCAGAACGTTGAGCAAGCCTGGCAGCAGTTGCAAAATGACATCGTGCTGACTGACTTACTGGAGAGCCGCTCTCTGTAATTCCTGTTGCCCGTTTGTCGGCGTTTTGCGGCAAACGGGCAAAAATCACACCTGTTTTTTCCCTTCATCATCACTTTGCCAGACGCTTTTATGAAGCCGCTCACAGAACAGCCACTCCAGCCATAATACGACCTGCATGATTGATATTAATTAACAATAGTTTTACTTGTTAAAAACAAATCAATCACAGGAGAGCCGCATGTCAGTACCCGTACAACATCCTATGTATATCGATGGGCAGTTTGTGACCTGGCACGATGATGCCTGGATTGATGTCGTCAATCCTGCCACGGAAGAGGTGATCTCGCGTATTCCCGATGGACGTGCCGAGGATGCGTGTAAAGCGATCGATGCTGCACAGCGCGCTCAGCCGCAATGGGAAGCGCTGCCCGCCATTGAACGGGCGAACTGGTTACGCAAAATTTCTGCGGGTATCCGTCAGCGAGCCAGTGAAATCAGCGCGCTGATTGTGGCGGAGGGTGGAAAAATACAGCAACTGGCTGAGGTCGAAGTCTCGTTTACCGCCGACTATATCGATTATATGGCGGAGTGGGCGCGTCGCTATGAAGGCGAGATCCTGCAAAGCGATCGTCCGGGCGAGAATATTCTGCTGTTTAAGCGCGCTTTGGGCGTGACTACGGGCATTCTGCCGTGGAACTTTCCATTTTTCCTGATTGCCCGCAAACTGGCTCCCGCACTGTTGACGGGTAATACCATTGTCATTAAGCCGAGTGAATTTACACCGAATAACGCCATCGCCTTTGCCAAAATTGTTGATGATATTGGCTTGCCGCGCGGCGTATTTAATCTGGTGCTGGGACGTGGTGAAACGGTCGGTCAGGCGCTGGCCGCAAACCCTAAGGTGGCCATGGTGAGCATGACCGGTAGCGTCGGGGCGGGTGAGAAAATTATGGCTGCGGCGGCTAAAAATATCACCAAAGTTTGTCTGGAGTTGGGTGGCAAGGCCCCGGCTATTGTGATGGATGATGCCGATCTTGAACTGGCCGTAAAGGCAATTGTTGACTCGCGGGTGATCAACACCGGACAGGTATGCAACTGTGCCGAGCGCGTGTACGTTCAGAAAGGTATTTATGACCAATTCGTCAATCGTCTGGGTGAGGCGATGAAAGCCGTGCAGTTTGGCAATCCGGCTGAGCGCAATGATATTGCGATGGGGCCGCTGATTAACGCCGCTGCGCTGGAGCGTGTAGAGCAGAAAGTTGCACGAGCGGTGCAGGAAGGCGCCAGAGTGGTGCTGGGCGGTAAGGCCGTTTCCGGCAAAGGGTATTACTATCCTCCGACGTTACTGTTAGACGTGCGCCAGGAGATGGCGATTATGCACGAGGAGACGTTTGGTCCGGTGCTGCCGGTGGTAGCGTTTGATACGCTGGAACAGGCGCTGACGATGGCCAATGACAGCGATTACGGTCTGACCTCATCGATCTATACGCAGAATCTGAATACGGCGATGAAAGCGATCAAAGGGCTGAAGTTTGGCGAAACCTATATTAATCGTGAAAACTTCGAGGCGATGCAGGGCTTTCATGCTGGCTGGCGCAAGTCCGGGATTGGCGGGGCTGACGGTAAACACGGTCTGAACGAATATCTGCAAACGCAGGTGGTGTATCTGCAGTCCTAATTTTTCGCCGGGTGAGCCAGTACGCCACCCGGCGCAATTCTCACACTTTGCTGGCGATCCATAAGAATAAGCCGGGTGAGCAAAAGTTAATGAATTTTTAACAAAAGCCCGTTATGGTGACGCATTATTGTTTTTATTCAGGAAGTGTTATGGGGAATAAGTATTCTGGCCTGCAAATTGGCATTCACTGGCTGGTCTTTTTGTTGGTCATTGTGGCCTACAGCGCTATGGAGTTTCGCGGATTTTTCCCGCGCAGCTATCGTCCCTTATTTAACATGGTGCACGTATCCTGTGGCATCACTATTTTAACGCTGATGGTGGCGCGTCTGCTGGTCAGGCTAAAATATCCGGCACCGCCGATTGTGCCAAAACCGAAGCCGATGATGACCGGAATGGCGCATCTGGGGCATCTGGTTATCTATCTGCTGTTTATTGTTCTGCCGATTATTGGACTGGTGATGATGTACAACCGGGGTAACCCGTGGATTGCATTCGGCATCGTTATGCCGCATGCGGCAGAGGCCAATTTTGATGTAGTGGATATGCTGAAGTCCTGGCACGTGACGCTGGCAAATCTGGGCTATTTTGTTATTGCTCTGCATGCCGCTGCGGCCCTGATGCACCACTATTTCTGGAAGGACAATACGCTGCTGCGCATGATGCCGCGAAAACGCTCCTGATGTAATGCCCCGCAAATGCGGGGTATTTTTTTAGCCGATTATTTTTCCAGACATCATAAAAACTTACCGACAAGATGGTTAAACAACGTCCAGTTCATCACACTCGCTACTTGATTGCTGCTCTTATTAAAACTACTGTATATAAATACAGTAAATGAGAGGCAGATTATTATGTTGTTTTTCCAGCCTGCGGAACGCCGCGAAATTAAACACTTTCCGTTATTTAGCGATCTTGTGCCCTGCGGTTTTCCATCTCCTGCGCAGGACTACGTTGAGAAACGTATCGACCTCAATGACCTGCTGGTACGGCATCCCAGCGCAACCTATTTTGTTAAATCATCTGGCGACTCTATGAGGGGAGCAGGGATCGGCGAGGGTGATTTACTGATTGTCGACAGCGCCAGAAAACCTGCCCATGGAGACATCGTTATTGCCGCCGTTGAGGGCGAATTCACCGTTAAACGCCTGCAATTACATCCGGTTGTGATGCTGAAGCCAGAGAACAGCGCCTACGCGCCGATCATGATTAGCAGCGAGGACACGCTGGATATATTTGGCGTGGTGACATTTATCATTAAAGCTGCGGGCTGATGATGTTTGCACTGGTGGATGTTAACGCGTTTTATGCCAGCTGTGAGTCGGCATTCCGGCCTGATCTGAAAGGGAAGCCCGTTGTCGTTCTTTCAAATAACGATGGCTGCGTTATTGCCAGTAGCGTAGAGGCAAAGGCGCTTGGCGTTAATATGGGAGCTCCGTACTTCAAACAGAAAGATCTGTTCAGGCGCTATGGCGTGTTCTGTTTTAGTTCGAACTACGAACTGTATGCGGATATGAGCAGCAGGGTGATGTCGATTCTGGAGGAGTTGTCGCCACGCGTGGAGATATACAGTATTGATGAAGCCTTTTGTGATTTAACGGGCGTGCGAAACTGTAGGGATCTTACGGATTTTGGTCAGGAAATCAGAGCAACCATTTTGCAGAAAACACGTCTCACGGTTGGGGTCGGCATCGCTCAGACCAAAACCCTGGCCAAACTGGCGAACCATGCGGCTAAAAAGTGGCAGGAACAGACAGGCGGAGTCGTGGATCTCTCAAATATTGAACGCCAGCGTAAGCTGATGGCAGCACTCCCGGTTGATGAAGTCTGGGGCATCGGACGCCGCATCGGCAAAAAACTGGACGTCATGGGCATTAAAACGGTTCTCGACCTGGCGGATACCGATATTCGCTTCATTCGTAAACATTTCAGCGTCGTGCTTGAGCGAACCGTCCGGGAATTGCGCGGTGAGCCTTGTCTGGCGCTGGAAGAGTTTGCGCCGGATAAGCAGGAAATTATCTGCTCAAGATCGTTTGGTGAAAAACTCACGGATTACAACGCCATGAGAGAGGCCATTTGCACCTATGCTTCACGTGCTGCGGAAAAGCTGCGCAGAGAACACCAGTACTGCCGGTTTATCTCTACGTTTATCAAAACCAGTCCGTTTGCCCTGAATGAACCTTATTACGGTAACAGCGCATCGATAAAACTGCTGACGCCAACTCAGGATAGCCGGGACATTATTACAGCAGCCACGCGCAGCCTGGACGCCGTTTGGCGAGAGGGGCTACGTTATCAAAAAGCGGGCGTTATGCTGGGGGATTTTTTTAGCTCTGGCGTTGCACAGCTGAATCTTTTTGATAATAACGCCCCGCGGCGTAACAGCGATAAATTGATGGACCTACTGGATACTCTTAATGCTGAAAAGGGGAAAGGAACGCTCTACTTTGCCGGGCAAGGGATACAGCAGCCGTGGGCGATGAAGCGAGACATGCTTTCACCACGTTATACAACGAGATACAGTGATTTGCTGCGGGTAAATTGATAGTCAAACAAGGCTTCCGCCCACCTTATTTATACCGGATCAATTATCCTTTCAATGACAGGACGTTGTAAATTGCCAACGATTCCATAACCTTGGATACCTTTCCAGCGCGGCTAAATTAGCGCTCCTTTAATACTTCGATAAGATACAAAGTTGATATTCAAAAAGTTGGATTGTTGTGAACTCAGGAGTAGGATTATTTCTATCTGATAGAACCAGTTATCGAACTGGCTTATACGAGTTGTTTGTTTTTCACTTACGAAAAGGTGGTGCTGGTAATGAGTACATTCATCATTCGTTTATTATTTTTTTCTCTCTTATGCGGTTCTTTCTCAATACATGCTGAAGAGCAGAACGGTATGAAACTTGAGCGGGTTGTGATAGTGAGTCGTCATGGAGTAAGAGCACCTACGAAGTTCACTCCAATAATGAAAGATGTCACACCCGACCAATGGCCACAATGGGATGTGCCGTTAGGATGGCTAACGCCTCGTGGGGGAGAACTTGTTTCTGAATTAGGTCAGTATCAACGTTTATGGTTCACAAGCAAAGGTCTGTTGAATAATCAAACGTGCCCATCTCCAGGGCAGGTTGCTGTTATTGCAGACACGGATCAACGCACCCGTAAAACGGGTGAGGCGTTTCTGGCTGGGTTAGAACCAAAATGTCAAATTCAAGTGCATTATCAGAAGGATGAAGAAAAAACTGATCCTCTTTTTAATCCGGTAAAAATGGGGAAATGTTCGTTTAACACATTGAAGGTTAAAAACGCTATTCTGGAACGGGCCGGAGGAAATATTGAACTGTATACCCAACGCTATCAATCTTCATTTCGGACCCTGGAAAATGTTTTAAATTTCTCACAATCGGAGACATGTAAGACTACAGAAAAGTCTACGAAATGCACATTACCAGAGGCTTTACCGTCTGAACTTAAGGTAACTCCTGACAATGTATCATTACCTGGTGCCTGGAGTCTTTCTTCCACGCTGACTGAGATATTTCTGTTGCAAGAGGCCCAGGGAATGCCACGGGTAGCCTGGGGGCGTATTACGGGAGAAAAAGAATGGAGAGATTTGTTAAGTCTGCATAACGCTCAGTTTGATCTTTTGCAAAGAACTCCAGAAGTTGCCCGTAGTAGGGCCACACCATTACTCGATATGATAGACACTGCATTATTGACAAATGGTACAACAGAAAACAGGTATGGCATAAAATTACCCGTATCTCTGTTGTTTATTGCTGGTCATGATACCAATCTTGCAAATTTAAGCGGGGCTTTAGATCTTAACTGGTCGCTACCCGGTCAACCCGATAATACCCCTCCTGGTGGGGAGCTTGTATTCGAAAAGTGGAAAAGAACCAGTGATAATACGGATTGGGTTCAGGTTTCATTTGTTTATCAGACGCTGAGAGATATGAGGGATATACAACCGTTGTCGTTAGAAAAACCTGCTGGCAAAGTTGATTTAAAATTAATTGCATGTGAAGAGAAAAATAGTCAGGGAATGTGTTCGTTAAAAAGTTTTTCCAGGCTCATTAAGGAAATTCGCGTGCCAGAGTGTGCAGTTACGGAATAAGTAACTAATTATTATATATAGCGTATTAAAAAATAGAAACCCCCGGTTTGTAGTCGGGGGTATTCGTATTGTTCATAATTACATGAGTCTTCAACTGACTGCTCTTTGCGAGTGACAATCCAGTTACGCTGCTCCAGAAAAAATCCGGACTGTTCAGCGATGCAGAATACATCGAAAAGCGCTCGGTGTTGGACTGCGACTCTAAAACCGCTTAACACGGTGATATGCCCACATATGTCTAAATGTGCTGTTTGTGCAACGTATTAAATAATAACAAGTTATTAATTTTACAATTAGTTAAAAAAACTGATAGTATACCCCCCTATAGTATTTGGAGGGCGTATGCCGCATTCACCCGAAGATAAAAAACGCATTCTCACTCGTGTACGCCGTATTCGCGGTCAGGTTGATGCGCTTGAGCGCGCGCTGGAGTCCGGCGAGCCGTGTTTGGCTATCCTGCAACAAATTGCCGCCGTGCGCGGCGCATCCAATGGCCTGATGGGCGAAATGGTTGAGATCCACCTAAAAGACGAACTGGTCAGCGGGGAAACAACCCCAGACCAGCGTGCCGTGCGCATGGCTGAAATCGGCCATCTTCTGCGTGCTTATCTAAAATAACACCATCACCTCGCAATAATGGGAAGAGACAAATGAAATCACGTGCAGCAGTTGCATTCGGCCCCGGCCAACCGTTAAAAATTGTCGAAATCGATGTCGCACCGCCAAAGAAAGGTGAAGTGCTGGTTAAAATTACCCACACCGGCGTGTGCCATACTGATGCTTTTACGCTCTCAGGCGACGATCCGGAAGGGGTTTTCCCGGCGGTGCTCGGCCATGAAGGTGGCGGCATTGTGGTTGAAGTGGGTGAAGGCGTTACCAGCCTGAAACCGGGCGATCATGTGATCCCGCTATACACCGCAGAATGTGGCGAGTGTAAGTTCTGTAAATCGGGTAAAACTAACCTGTGTCAGGCCGTACGTGCGACCCAGGGCAAAGGTCTGATGCCGGATGGCACCACCCGTTTCTCGTATAACGGCGAGCCGATTTATCACTATATGGGCACCAGTACCTTCAGCGAATACACAGTATGTGCGGAGATCTCTCTGGCGAAGGTTAACCCGCAGGCTCCGCTGGACAAAGTGTGTCTGCTGGGGTGTGGCGTGACCACCGGTATCGGAGCGGTCCATAACACCGCAAAAGTGAAAGAAGGCGATACCGTCGCCGTATTTGGTCTGGGCGGTATTGGCCTGGCGGTGATTCAGGGCGCGGCGCAGGCGAAAGCCGGGCGTATTCTGGCCGTTGATACCAATCCGGAAAAATTTACGCTGGCAGGTGAAATGGGCGCGACCGATTTCATCAATCCGAAGGATTACGACAAACCGATTCAGGATGTGATTGTCGAGCTTACCGATGGCGGCGTGGACTTTAGTTTCGAATGTATCGGTAACGTTAACGTGATGCGCGCGGCGCTGGAATGCTGCCATAAAGGATGGGGCGAAAGCATCATTATTGGCGTGGCAGGAGCCGGACAAGAGATCAAAACACGCCCGTTCCAGTTAGTTACCGGGCGTGTCTGGCGCGGTTCCGCGTTTGGCGGCGTGAAGGGTCGTACTCAGCTTCCTGGTATGGTTGAAGATGCGATGAGCGGGAAAATTCAGTTGGATCCGTTTATTACCCACCGTTTACCGCTGGAGCAGATTAACGACGCGTTCGATTTAATGCATCAGGGTAAATCCATCCGTACCGTTATCCACTTTGGCGATAACTGATTCATTGGCCAGCGGATTTCACCGCTGGCACTTTCCTGAATTTTTTAGAATTATGTTGTGAAAGTGTGACGAATCCGGCGCTTTTCACGGTAAGTAAACTTCCCGGATTGCCGATGACTATCTAACGGGCGTGTTTTCACGCATAAACCCTACAAGAGAGTCGACGGTCATGGACAACACTACATCGATGCAAGCCCAGCATAAACTGGGCTTTCTGCATCAAATCCGGCTGGTTCCGCTGTTTTCCTCCATTCTCGGTGGCATCCTTCTGCTGTTCGCCTTAAGTTCCGGGCTGGCAAGCTATTTTCTTATGCAGGCCGATCGCGATCAGCGCGACGTGACCGATGAGATTCAGGTCAGGATGGGGTTATCTAACAGCTCTAACCACTTGCGTACCGCGCGTATCAACATGATCCACGCCGGCGCGGCGAGCCGTATTGCCGAAATGGATGACATGAAGGCCAATATCGCCGAGGCAGAAAAACGGATTAAGCAATCGCAGGACGGTTTCAATGCTTATATGTCACGCGCGGTAAAAACGTCTGCCGATGAAGCGTTAGACGCTGAACTGAGCGCCAGCTTCAAAGCCTATACCGACGGCTTACAGCCGATGCTGAAGTACGCTAAAAACGGCATGTTTGAAGCGATCATCAACCATGAAAATGAACAGGCCAGACCGCTGGACTCTGCGTACAACAAGGTGCTGTTAAAGGCGATCGACATTCGTACCACCAGGGCGAATCAGTTAAGCGAACAGGCGCATCAGCGTACACAGCTTGGTATGGCTTTTATGCTGGGCGCATTTGTTCTTGCGCTGGCGCTGACCGTGATGACGTTCATTGTTCTGCGCCGTACCGTCATTCATCCTCTGTTGCGTGCCGCCCAGCGTATTGAGCAAATTTCAGCGGGGGATCTGACCATGCCGGAGGAACCGACCGGGCGCAGCGAAATTGGTCGCCTGAGCCGCCATCTGCAAACAATGCAACGTTCGCTGGGGACAACGGTAGGCACGGTGCGTCAGGGCGCGGAAGAGATTTATCGCGGTACCAGTGAGATTTCGGCGGGGAACACCGATCTGTCTTCACGTACCGAACAACAGGCTGCGGCGATTGA
The DNA here is from genome assembly GCF_013797615.1 of Citrobacter sp. RHBSTW-00017. Lineage (NCBI taxonomy): Bacteria > Pseudomonadati > Pseudomonadota > Gammaproteobacteria > Enterobacterales > Enterobacteriaceae > Citrobacter > Citrobacter sp. RHBSTW-00017. The sequence continues at coordinate 2,481,537 of NZ_CP056899.1, forward strand.
ACAAACGGCGGCCAGCATGGAAGAGTTGACGGCGACGGTGAAGCAAAACGCCGACAACGCGCATCATGCGAGCAAGCTGGCAGAAGATGCTTCCGGCAAGGCCAGTCGGGGCGGTCAGATGGTTTCTGGCGTGGTCAAAACCATGGGCAATATCTCAACGAGTTCAAAGAAAATCTCCGAAATCACAGCCGTTATTAACAGCATTGCTTTCCAGACCAATATTCTGGCGCTGAACGCAGCGGTTGAAGCGGCGCGGGCAGGAGAGCAGGGCCGTGGGTTTGCCGTGGTTGCCAGTGAGGTGCGCACGCTGGCAAGCCGCAGCGCTCAGGCGGCAAAAGAGATTGAGGGATTGATCAGCGAATCAGTCCGACTGATTGACCAGGGCTCCGGAGAAGTGGTCGCCGCGGGCAATACGATGACGGATATTGTCGATGCGGTAAAACGCGTCACCGACATTATGCTGGAAATTGCAGCGGCCTCTGATGAGCAGAGCCGGGGTATCGTCCAGGTGAGTCAGGCAATTTCAGAAATGGATAAGGTAACGCAGCAAAATGCCTCGCTGGTTGAAGAAGCCTCTGCCGCTGCGGAATCGCTGGAAGAGCAGGCGGCGCGCTTAACGGAAGCTGTTGGCACATTCCGTTTAACAGGGACAAGTGCTATTAAACGCGCGCCTGTGACGACAAAGCCTGACCATTCACGCCCGCAGGCGGCAACTGCCAGTGGCGATAACTGGGAAACGTTTTAACAATAAAATCAATTAAGGGACCTGATGGTCCCTTAATTTTTGGCATCAAAACGGTACGGTTTTGCGTATTGCGGCGATCAGGATCTGCGCGGCCTGAGAGAGCTGCACATCGACACGGGTAAGAATGCCGATGGGTTCACCCGCACCGTGGGTGGGTATCGGCAACGACACCAGCGTCGCCTGGCGTAAATCTTCTCTAACCGCGCCTGAAGGGACAAACCACACATAGTCGTAATCGACCGTCAGTTGGCGGGAGAGCGATGCTGACAGCGTTTCAATACAGCCCGGAGGCATTTTGCAGCCCTGACTTTGCAACAACGCCTCTGCGTGCTGGCGAGGGGCGGTTCCTTTTGGTGAAACCACCACCGGCCACTCCATCACCCGACTCAGCGTGATGGTTTCCTGCAACAACGGGTGGTTAGGGCGCACGACCAGTTTGAGCGATTCCAGAAATAACAGCTCGTAGTTCAGACCAACCATCAATTCCGGATCGGCCATACGGCCAATGCCGAGATCAATTTCCCCTGACTTTAAACCCGCCAGGATCATGGGATTACTCATGGTGGCAACCTGCAGCGTGGTCTCCATTTGCTGCTTATGGAACGGGCCAATGACCGCTGGCAGAATGCCCAGGGCCGCGGTGGGTAAGGCGCCAATCCGTACGACATCCGTCTGTGACTCTTCGCGCTGGTTTAAGGCTTGTCCGGCGGTGTTGAGTGCATCCAGCACTCTGACTGCGTGGGTAAGAAACTGTTCTCCGGGCAGCGTTAATTGTGCGCCAAGGCGACCACGCTCAAAGAGCCGGGTACCGGTCAGTTGCTCCAGTTCATTCAGCGTTTTGGAGAGGGCTGGTTGGCTCAGGTTAAGGGTCTCAGCCGCGCGGCCCAACGTTCCCTGCTGTGCAACGGCGACAAAAGTATGAAGGTGGCGCAAGCGAATGCGCTGATTGAACAGAACATTTTTTTCCATAAGCGATGTTAAAAACAGAGTCGTATCGGTGACAAGTGAAGTTGTTCGATTTTGATAACCTGATAGCAAAATATTATTAACATTTATCCTATTTTACTTACAACTGATTTATTTTGCTTATGTTTTGTACAGCGCTGCCGGGTGGTGGGATCATGGAAGAGAATCCGTCCAGTCGATATACTTTCGTTATTGTTTGCTTTTGAACCATTCTCTTCACAAGGCACTGATTAATGATAGATGTAATAGGGCACCTTAACCCCGATAGCGATGCCATTTGTACCGCCGCCATGACGGCGCGTTGGCTTACTTTACGTGGCCAGCAGGCGACGGCATGGCGTCTGGGCGAACCTAACCGCGAAACGCAATTTATCTTTGAGCATGCGGGGCTGACGATGCCTGAACGGCTGACGTTTGAACTGACCGATCGTGATGTGTGGCTGGTCGATTTCACCGAGCCTGCCCAGGGGCCGGCATCGCTGGCAGAAAGTAACGTCGTGGGAATTATCGATCATCACCGACTCGGTGGATTAGTCACTCGTCTGCCACCAGAAGTGTGGGTGAAGCCAGTTGGCAGCAGCGCGACGCTGTTATGGCAACTGATGACGGAAGAGGAGCGCAGCCAGTTGTCTGCCGCTGAGGCCGTTTTATTGCTGGGTGCCGCATTGAGTGACACTGTCACGCTTCGCTCACCAACGACCACCTCTGACGATCGCCTGGCGGTGGAGGCCCTGGCCCAAAAAACCGGTGTGGATCTCGAGGCGTTTAGTCGCGACCTGCTGTCTGCTAAAACAAGCGTGGAAGGCATGAGCGCTCGCGAGCTTCTGCAGAAAGACATTAAAACCTTCACCATTCATGGACATTCGGTGTGTGTGGCGCAGCTTGAACTGTATGCGCTGCAACAGGTGGATGCGGTGCTGGACGATCTCCGTCTGGAAATGGCGCGCTATGCAGAGGAAAAGAATGCCGCTCTGGTTGTACTGATGCTCACCGATATCAATCTGGGCGACACCAGCCTGTGGTTTGCCGGTCCAGAGCTGTCAGACATCCCGCAGCCCTGTAAGGTGGAGGGGATGCTCAGCCGTAAAAAACAGATGTTGCCCTGGCTGGAAAGTCATTTAAAACCACGCCAGTAGGTTCTGTTCACCGTCTGTAGGGGTGGGAAATTTACGCGGGGTCACACTTTGTAAATTCTTCCCACCGGAGTCAGCGGCGTTTTCTACACTCCAGGTAATATTCACTGGAGGCATGACATTATGGCGAACACCATCACGGCAGATGAGATTCGGGAACAATTTTCGCAGGCAATGTCAGCAATGTACCAGCAGGAAGTCCCGCAATATGGCACGTTGCTGGAACTTGTCGCTGATGTGAATCTGGCGGTACTGGAAAATAATCCTACGCTGCATGAAAAACTGGCGAATGCAGATGAGCTGGCCCGGCTAAACGTTGAGCGCCACGGCGCCATTCGGGTGGGCACTGCGCAGGAGCTTTCTACGCTACGCCGGATGTTTGCCATTATGGGCATGTATCCGGTGAGTTATTACGATCTCTCCCAGGCCGGTGTTCCCGTGCATTCCACCGCGTTTCGTCCCATTGACGATGCGTCGCTTTCGCGCAACCCGTTTCGGGTATTCACCTCGTTATTGCGGCTCGAATTAATCGAAAACGCCGCGCTACGGCAAAAAGCCGCGGAGATCCTCGCGAAACGCGATATTTTCACCCGTCGTTGTCACGAACTGCTGGATGAGTTTGATGTGCAGGGCAGTTTTACGCCTGAGCAGGCGCAGGAGTTTGTGCAAGAAGCGCTGGAAACTTTCCGCTGGCATCAGCATGCCACGGTCGATGAGGCGACCTATCACGCATTGCACAATGAGCACCGGCTGATTGCTGATGTGGTGTGTTTCCCTGGGTGTCATATCAACCATCTGACGCCGCGTACGCTGGATATCGACCGGGTACAGTCGATGATGCCGGAGTGTGGCATTGAACCCAAAATACTGATTGAAGGGCCGCCGCGCCGTGAGGTGCCCATTTTATTGCGCCAGACCAGTTTTAAAGCGCTGGAAGAGCCGGTGTTATTTGCCGGTGAAATGCGTGGCACTCACACGGCGCGTTTTGGTGAAATCGAACAGCGCGGCGTGGCCCTGACGCCGAAAGGCAGAGCGTTGTACGACGAATTGCTGAATAAAGCGGGAACGGGAAAAGACAACCTGACACATCAGCTGCATTTGCAGGAGGTGTTCAAAGCATTCCCGGACAGCGAATTTCTGCTGCGCCAGCAGGGACTTGCCTGGTTCCGCTACCGGCTGACGCCGTCGGGCGAGGCGCATCGACAGGCGATTCGCCCGGATGACGACCCGCAGCCGCTCATTGAGCGGGGCTGGCTGGTTGCTCAGCCCATTACCTACGAAGATTTTTTACCGGTGAGCGCCGCGGGGATTTTCCAGTCTAATCTGGGGAATGAAACTCAGGCCCGTAGCCACGGTAATTCCAGCCGCGACGCGTTTGAACAGGCGCTGGGGTGTGCGGTTTATGATGAGTTTGCGTTGTATCAGGAGGCGCAAGATCGCAGTAAACGGCGGTGTGGTTTACTTTAATTGAATTTACATGGGATTCGGTCTGTTCCCATCGACATAAAATATTTTCGATTTTGTACAGATAATCGGCGACCAACAATTGGATTATTAATGAATTTTGTCTAGAGTGAGCGGTCAGAAATGTGCACTCTCTTGCCGCTGATTATGGCCGGCGCGGGACCATTTACACGACCAGAAGGACTTACTTTCAGGCATGAATCGCAGACGATTTATTAAAGGTTCAATGGCAATGGCCGCCGTGTGCGGAACCAGTGGTATTGCATCACTCTTTTCCAGCGCCGCCTTTGCGGCAGAGTCTGACATTGCAGACGGAAAAACCGTACGTTTTGATTTTTCCGTTCTGCAATCGATGGCCCATGACTTAGCACAGAAGCCCTGGGGCGGCGCACCGCGCGCGTTACCTGACACGCTGGCGAAACTGACGCCGCAGGCCTACAACAGCATTCAATATGACGCAGAGCAGTCTCTGTGGAACAATGTTGAAAATCGTCAGCTTGATGCGCAGTTCTTCCACGTGGGAATGGGCTTCCGTCGCCGCGTACGCATGTTCTCGGTTGATGGCAGCACGCATATGGCGCGCGAAATCCACTTCCGTCCGGAACTGTTTAAATACAATGATGCGGGTGTGGATACCAAACAGCTGGAAGGGCAGACTGACCTCGGGTTCGCCGGGTTCCGCGTGTTTAAAGCGCCAGAATTAGCCCGTCGCGATATCGTTTCTTTCCTGGGCGCCAGCTATTTCCGCGCCGTGGATGACACCTATCAGTACGGTTTATCGGCCCGCGGTCTGGCGGTAGATACCTACACCGACAGCAAAGAAGAGTTTCCTGATTTCACCTCTTTCTGGTTCGAAACGGTCAAACCGGGCGCAACCTCCTTTACCGTGTATGCGCTTCTCGACAGCCCCAGCGTAACCGGTGCATTTAAGTTCGTGATCCACTGCGAGAAAACGCAGGTGATCATGGATGTACAAAACCACATCTATGCGCGCAAAGACATCAAGCAGCTCGGTATTGCACCGATGACCAGCATGTTTAGCTGCGGCAACAACGAACGTCGGATGTGTGACACCATTCACCCGCAAATTCATGATTCCGACCGTCTGGCGATGTGGCGGGGCAATGGCGAGTGGATCTGCCGCCCGCTGAATAACCCGCAAAAACTGCAGTTCAACGCCTATACCGATAACAACCCGAAAGGGTTTGGCTTGCTGCAGCTCGATCGCGACTTCTCCCATTACCAGGATATCATGGGCTGGTACAACAAGCGTCCGAGCCTGTGGGTCGAACCGCGTAACCAGTGGGGCAAGGGGACTATCGGCCTGATGGAGATCCCGACGACCGGCGAAACGCTGGATAACGTCGTCTGCTTCTGGCAGCCTGAAAGGTCGATCAAAGCGGGCGATGATCTGGAATTCAAATATCGTCTGTACTGGAGCGCACAGCCGCCGGTGCGTTCACCGCTGGCTCGCGTGATGGCGACCCGAACAGGCATGGGCGGCTTCCCGGAAGGATGGGCGCCGGGCGAGCACTACCCGGAAAAATGGGCGCGACGTTTTGCTGTTGATTTCGTCGGTGGCGATCTAAAAGCCGCCGCGCCGAAGGGTATTGAACCGGTGATTACGCTCTCCAGCGGTGAAGCGAAACAGATTGAGATCCTTTACGTGGAACCTATCGACGGTTATCGCATTCAGTTTGACTGGTATCCGACCTCTGACTCAACCGATCCGGTAGATATGCGTATGTTCCTGCGTTGTCAGGGCGACGCCATCAGTGAAACCTGGCTGTATCAGTACTTCCCGCCAGCGCCGGATAAACGTCAGTACGTTGACGACCGCGAGATGCGTTAATCACTCCCTTTACGGCTCTCCGAATGGGGAGCCGTATCTGTAATCCTCTTCACAACCATTCTGTACACTATTTACTCGATCCCGTTCGCATTTTTCTGTAAGTCAAGTGGGTACTCTGGAGGTGTGTGTTTCTTATACACGTCCTTTTCCACTAACAGGGAGAAAGTATGTTTCCAGAATACAGAGACCTTATTTCCCGACTGAAATCCGAGAACCCTCGCTTTCTGTCCTTATTCGAAAAACACAACAGCCTTGATCATGAGATCTCCAGACTGGAAGGTTCGGATGGTCGGGGGTATAGTTTGGACATTGTTCGCCTTAAGAAACAGAAACTCCACCTGAAGGAAGATCTGCTCAAAATATTGCAAAAAGAGAGTGTCAGTGAGAGCTAAGTAAAACGGCGCTCGCTGTGTAAAAGGGCTTCCAAAAGGGAGCCCTTCCTGTTTTTATTTGATTGAGCAGGGTGGCCTGCTTAACCATCATAACGGAATGAAAATGTCAGAAGTGATTACCATCAATGACACGCTGGAACTGCGTGCCGTAGAAGAGCAACACGTCACGCCTCTGCATCAGTTGGTGCTTAAAAATAAAAGCTGGCTCCAGCAGTCGCTGAACTGGCCGCAGTTTGTTGCCTCTGAGGAGGACACCCGCAAGAATGTGCAGGGCAATATGATGTTGCACCAGCGCGGTTACGCCAAAATGTTCCTGATTTTTGCGCAAGAAAATGTGGTCGGGGTTATCTCGTTTAACCAGATAGAACCGCTGAACAAAGCGGCTTATATCGGCTACTGGCTGGATGAGGAGCATCAGGGTAAAGGCATCATGTCCCAGGCGCTACAGGCCTTAATTCATCATTATGCGCAGCGTCAGGAGATTCGCCGCTTCGTGATTAAATGTCGCGTAGAAAACGTTGAGAGTAACCAGGTGGCGCTACGTAATGGCTTCCAACTGGAAGGATGTATGCAACAGGCGGAATTCCTTAATGGTGATTACTATGATGTGAATCTCTACGCCCGCATCATTGATGGCTCTTCAGAATAAACCTGCGATAGGCGTGCGCGTAATGCGCTGTTCACCGTTAATCACTTTCGGTCCGCGTAGGTGAATGGTATCGCCATCAAACGCCTGGATATGCGCCTGACCGGTTATCTCAATGTGATGCTCGATCAGCACTTCGCCCAGCACGCAGACGTGGCCTTCAATCAGGATGTGGTCATCTAACTGGAGCGGTCCACCGCGTAATTGCGCATGACCGCCGACCAACACGTGGTGTTTCAGCACGCAGTTACCTTCAACTACCGCGTGCTCCGCCACCTGCGAGCTGTAGCGTAGGGTAGGTATGGCATCTTCTTCGCTCCCGGCGATGACGCGCGCATATCCATAGACTTTGGCGCAATCGCAAATCCAGACATTGTTCTCTTCATTACCTTCCACCTGTGCGAAATCAAAAACTTCCGCCCGATGTTCAATAAAGGCATAGTTGATTTTCGCATTGCCATAGATCTGCGCCTGATGCACCACTCGTGAGTGGCTGACAAAAGCCCGATCATAAATTTGCAGGAGCTGGTCGTTTTCACGGGTTAGCCCCCTGGCGGCGATGATTTCAGAGTCACACATCACGCGCGCATCACCAAAGAGAAGGCACTCGCCGCGAACCACAGAATCCTGAATGGTGACGTTGTCACGTATTTGCGCGTTATGACTGATTTCAGCCCGGTCAATCCACACGTCATCGCTAATTTGCGCGCCATCTCTGACCACGCTTGCCTGAGTAATGCGGGCGTTTCCTGTAATCGTCGCGCCGGAAAATGCGAGCGCGTTTTCATCGTAAATCCAGCAATCACCGCTTTGTGACAGCACGCTTTCATTGTCGATCCAACCACCGGGCGTACCGGCCTGGACATCATTAAAATCAGTGAGCGCAATGATTTGGCGTAGTAATACGCTTTTTTTATTGCCATTATCCTGGTAACTAAAGGATCGAGACTCATCGCTGAGACGATATTTGGTCATAGCTCATTTCCATGTTGCGCACCTTAGTTAAACGTAGCAAAGTTTTCCGCACTGGCTAAATCAGCGGAAATTCCATAAAATGCATTTCAAATATACTTTAAAAAATAAACAAAATGAGTAAGAACAAACAGAGTGAGCGGGTCCTCAATCTTCCGGCCGGTTATTTTGGCATGGTACTGGGCATCATTGGGATGGGGTTTGCGTGGCGTTATGCCAGTCAGGGGTCGGTTCCGGCTGAGGGCGAAATGACACCCTAAGCGTTAGCTCTGTGTCGTTGCACGATGTCAGCGACGGTATTCTTGCTGATACCGAGCTCGCGTGCGATCCAGCGATAGCTGCGTCCCTCGGCCCTCATCGCAACCACCTTAGGCAAAAGTCGGTCTGATTTTGGTCGCACTCCGGCCTGACGACCAAGCCTCTTACCACGTGCCTTCGCAACAGCAAGGCCTGACTTGACCCGCTCGCTGATGAGATCCCGCTCAAACTCCGCAATGCCGGAAAGAAACGTCGCCAGCATTCGTCCATACGGCGACGAAAGATCGAACGCCATTCCATTCATGGCTATCACGGAAACCTTCCAGTTCTCCAGTTCACGTAGCGTATTGAGCAGATCGAGCGTCGAGCGCCCCCACCGGGAAAGCTCAGTGACCAGGATTGCATCAATTTGTCTGGACTGGGCAAGCGCCAGGACTTTCTTTCGCTCGGCCCGGTCGAGTTTAGTTCCTGAACCTGTTTCCTTAAATATTCCCACCACGTCGTAGCCGGCACGGCCGGCGAAGGCTCGCAGATCAAATTCCTGGCGTTCACAAGACTGATCCGCTGTTGAAACCCGGCAGTAAATGGCGGCACGATGTCCCAATTGAACCCTCCTGGATTTTTGTATCGGAACGCCCTGATTTATATGGGCTGGCTGTTGTCCAAAACAGACTATACTTCAAAAGGGACGAATTTGTATGTCACGACGCCATATTTTCACCGAACGGCAGCGAGCAGCGCTGTTCGATCTGCCCACGGACGAACTGTCGCTACTGAAGTTCTACACGCTGGGCGATGATGACCTGGAAAACATTAGGCAGCGCCGCAGACCGGAAAACAGGATTGGCTTTGCCCTGCAACTTTGTGCCTTACGATATCCGGGCCGTGCACTGGCTCCTGGTGAGATGATCCCGCGTGAAGTCCTTTCCTTCGTCGGTGCTCAGCTTGGAGTTCCGGCTGATGCGCTTCTCACTTATGCCACACGGCGCCAAACCCGTCAGCAGCACATGGACACGCTGCGCGAAATTTACGGCTACAAGACCTTCACGGGCCGTGGTGCCCGTGATCTGCGGGAGTGGACTTTCGGCCAGGCCGAAGATGCCAGATCAAACGAGGATCTTGCTCATCGTTTTATTGTGCGGTGTCGGGAAACTTCCACCATTCTGCCCGCAGTATCGACAATCGAGCGCTTGTGCGCGGATGCTCTGGTCGCCGCTGAGCGGCGGATTGAAACGCGGATTGCGGAAAATTTAACAGCGGATGTTCGCGATCACCTGGACAAACTTCTGAGTGAAATGCTCGCCGGCAATATCAGTCGTTTCATCTGGCTTCGCAACTTCGAGGTTGGTAACAACTCGGCTGCTGCTAACCGTTTGCTCGACAGGCTCGAATTTCTGCGTACCCTGAATATCAATCATAGTGCTTTGGCCAGCATACCTGCCCATCGCATTGCCCGGCTGCGTCGGCAGGGTGAACGCTACTTCACCGACGGTTTGCGTGACATCACTTCGGACCGCCGCTGGGCGATCCTTGCCGTCTGTGTTGTGGAGTGGGAAGCGGCGATTGCTGATGCCATAGTCGAAACCCATGACAGGATCGTAGGAAAAACCTGGCGGGAAGCGAAGCGCCAGCATGACGAAACAATTTCCGGCTCTAAAGCCACACTCACGGATACGATCCGTACCTTCACCGCGCTGGGAGCTTCGTTGCTTGAGGCCCGCAGTGACGGAACCCCGCTGGAGATGGCTGTCGCCAGTTCGGTTGCATGGGACCGGCTCGCTCAACTGGTAGCGACAGGGACTCAACTCAGCAACACGCTAGCCGATGAGCCTCTTGCATATGTCGGGCAGGGATACCATCGCTTTCGTCGTTATGCGCCCCGCATGTTGCGCTGTCTGAAGCTCGAAGCCGCGCCGGTCGCCGGACCATTGGTAGCAGCAGCTTTGTCGATCGGAGAGATGAAAGGTGTTGCATCGCCAGAAAGGCGTTTCCTGCGGCCCAGCTCCAAATGGAACCGTCATTTACGAGCTCAGGAAAAAGGAGATACCCGTCTTTGGGAAGTGGCGGTACTCTTTCACCTCCGGGATGCTTTTCGTTCCGGAGATGTCTGGCTCGCTCATTCGCGCCGCTATGGTGACCTCAAGCAGGTACTGGTGCCGATGATCGCGGCGCAGGAAAATGCAAAACTGGCCGTGCCTTCCAACCCACAGGATTGGCTGGCAGACAGAAAGGCGCGACTCACGATCGCTCTTAAGCGGCTGGCCCGGGCTGCCCGTAACGGCACTATTCCGCACGGTAGCATAGAAGATGGAACGTTGCGGATCGACAGGTTGACAGCAGACGTGCCGGATGGTGCCGAGGCACTCATACTGGATCTGTATCGCCGAATGCCGTCCGTTCGGATTACCGACATGCTGCTTGAAGTTGATGCAGCCCTTGGTTTCACAGATGCGTTTACCCATCTGAGAACCGGGGCTCCATGTCGCGACCGGATCGGTCTGCTCAACGTCCTGCTCGCTGAAGGGCTCAATCTGGGCCTGCGTAAGATGGCGGAAGCTACAAACACGCATGATTACTGGCAGCTCTCACGCCTTGCCCGCTGGCATGTTGAAAGCGAAGCCATGAACCAGGCATTGGCAATTGTGGTGGCCGCGCAGGGTAAACTGCCGATGTCACGCGTCTGGGGGATGGGCACGTCAGCATCGAGCGATGGTCAGTTTTTCCCGACAGCGCGGCATGGCGAAGTCATGAACATGGTCAATGCCAAATATGGTTCTGTTCCCGGCCTCAAAGCGTATACTCACGTAAGCGACCAGTTCGCGCCATTCGCTTGTCAGTCGATCCCGGCGACCGTGAGCGAGGCACCGTATATTCTCGATGGACTACTGATGAACGAGGTCGGTCGCCATGTTCGCGAACAGTATGCCGATACAGCAGGATTCACCGACCATTTGTTCGGAGCCAGTAGCCTGCTCGGCTACAATCTCGTTCTGCGAATCAGGGATCTGCCATCGAAGCGGTTGTACGTATTTAATCCCGATACGACCCCCAGGGAGTTACGCAAGTTGGTAGGTGGAAAAGCCCGGGAGGATCTTATCGTTGCGAACTGGCCTGATATTTTCCGTTGTGCCGCGACGATGACCGCTGGCAAAATCAGGCCCAGCCAACTCCTGCGCAAGCTCGCTTCTTACCCACGACAAAACAACCTTGCAGTTGCGCTTCGTGAAGTTGGTCGTATTGAACGGACCCTTTTCATTATTGAGTGGATCCTGGATACGGACATGCAGCGGCGTGCTCAGATCGGTCTTAACAAGGGAGAGGCCCACCATGCGCTCAAAAATGCGCTCCGTATCGGGAGGCAGGGGGAAATTCGCGATCGCACGACAGAGGGGCAGCACTACCGAATCGCTGGGCTCAATTTATTGACTGCGGTGATCATTTACTGGAATACCGTCCATCTTGGTCATGCCGTCACGGAGCGGCGGAACGAAGGGTTGGATGTTCCCCCTGAATGTCTTCCCCACATATCCCCATTGGGCTGGGCGCACATTCTACTGACTGGCGAATATCTTTGGCCCAAGGAACCGAAAGCTTAGGGTGTCATTTCGCCCTCAGCCGGAACCGACCCCAGTCAGGTGTGGCCTGTGAGTCACTTGATTGGCGACGGTTTAGTGATCCTCGCAATGGTCATTTGGGGGCTGCTGACGCTGGCTTTTCTGAGCCGTTTACTGCGTTTTCCGCATAGCGTATTGGCGGAAATTCGTCACCCGGTGATGAGCAGCTTTGTCAGTCTGTTTCCGGCCACAACGATGCTGGTCGCGATTGGTTTTGTCCCGTGGTATCGAGCGCTGGCGATTGGGTTGTTCAGCATTGGCGTGGTGATACAGCTGGCCTACGCCGCCTGGCAAACGGCAGGGTTGTGGCGTGGTTCGCATCCAGAGGAAGCCACCACGCCGGGTCTGTATCTGCCGACCGTCGCCAATAACTTTATCAGTGCAATGGCCTGTGGCGCACTGGGTTTCAACGACGCAGGATTGGTGTTTTTAGGCGCCGGGGTTTTTTCCTAGCTCAGTCTGGAGCCGGTGATTCTGCAACGTTTACGTAGCTGCGGTGAGTTGCCTGCGGTGTTACGTACTTCACTTGGCATTCAACTGGCGCCTGCGCTGGTCGCCTGCAGCGCCTGGCTTAGCGTTAACGGCGGCGAGGGCGATACGTTAGCCAAAATGTTGTTCGGCTATGGTCTGCTGCAACTGCTGTTCATGCTACGGCTCATGCCGTGGTATTTGTCACAGCCATTTAATGCGTCTTTCTGGAGCTTCTCGTTTGGCGTGTCGGCTCTGGCAACAACAGGGCTGCATCTGGGCCACGGTAGCGAGTCAGGATTTTTTCATACGCTGTCGATCCCACTGTTTATTTTTACCAATTTTATCATTGCATTATTACTGGTACGTACGTTTGCATTGCTGATGCAGGGGAAACTGCTCATCCGCACGGAGCGTGCTGCATTACTGAAATCTGAGGATAAATAATGACCCTTTGCGACGAAAACTACTTTACTGAGAAATACGATTTAACTCGTACGCATTCCGATGTTGTTGAAGCGGCAAACATTGTTAAGCCAGGTAAAACGTTAGACCTGGGCTGCGGTAACGGTCGTAACAGCCTGTACCTTGCGGCAAACGGTTATGACGTGACAGCATGGGATAAAAATCCCATGAGCATCGCTAACCTTGAGCGTATAAAAGCGGCGGAAGGGCTGACCAATCTGCACGCGAACGTCGCGGATCTCAACGCATTACACTTTGATGGCGAATATGATTTTATTCTTTCTACCGTTGTGCTGATGTTCCTTGAAGCCAAAACTATCCCTGGCCTTATTGAAAATATGCAGCGGTGCACTAAACCGGGCGGATATAACTTAATCGTCGCGGCGATGGATACCGATGATTTTCCGTGTACCGTGGGTTTCCCGTTCGCGTTTAAAACCGGAGAATTGCGCAATTATTACAGCGGATGGGATCTGCTGAAATATAACGAAGACGTGGGTGAACTTCATCGTACGGATGAAAACGGTAATCGAATTAAACTGCGCTTTGCCACAATGCTGGCACGCAAAACTGCCTGAACCTCCCGCCTGGGTTAACTCTTTCTGCGCTCAGCATTTTTTGTGCCGGGCGTAGAGAGAAAATTGTGCGGTGTTTACCATTTTTAGTACATCCAAAATGAAACGGTTTTGCTATGCTTTTTAAGCATCATTGCGAAAACTAAAGGGATCGTTTCATGCGTACTCAAACTTTATTTAAAGTTGCAGTGCTTACTGGCTTGTTGGCATTATCCGGCTGTGCGTCAAAAGTGACCGCGCCGGATAAATATTCTGGGTTTTTAAAAAATTACTCTGATTTGAAGGAAACACAATCAGCATCGGGACAAACCGTACTCCGTTGGGTTGATCCGAGCTACAACGAATCCAAATATGACAACATCGTATATAACCCGGTAACGTATTATCCGGTTCCTAAACCTACCACGCAGGTAGGGCAGCAGGTTCTTGATCAACTGCTGACCTACACCAATACCCAGTTGAAATCCGCCATCAGCAAGCGTAAGCCCCTGGTTACTACCCCTGGGCCACGTAGCCTGATTTTCCGCGGAGCGATTACCGGTGTTGCAACAAGCAAAGAAGGTCTGCAGTTCTATGAAGTAATCCCGGTTGCGCTACTCGTTGCGGGAACACAAATGGCAACGGGTCACCGTACCATGGATACCAACCTCTATTTCGAGGGTGAGTTGATTGATGCTGCGACCAATAAACCGGTAATTAAAGTTGTACGTAAGGGTGAAGGTAAAGATCTGAGCAACGAAAATACGCCGATGGCGTTCGAAACGTTGAAGAAAGTTATTGATGACATGGCGACGGATGCCACCATGTTTGACGTGAACAAAAAACCACAATAATAATCAACGCACCATCTCAGGATGGTGCGTTTTTTTTATGCCACCCGGCGTCGATAGAATAGTTTACCCATCAGCACTTCTGGTCGGGCAAACATCACCATATTCCCCAGTAAAATCAATACCAATCCGGCAATAGCGTTAACTTGCCAGACGTATCCTTCATACAATGTTGACAGCGTTAGCGCAACCAGCGGGAAAAGCAGGGTACTGTATGCCGCCCTACTGGGACCAATGCGACCTACCAGTGTGAAATAAGCGCCGAAAGCAATCACTGAGCCAAAAATAGCCAGATATAACAGCGCGCTGAGATAGCTGAATGTCCACTGTGGCGTAAAATTGTCCCCGCGCATCAGCGCAATGGCAGCGATCAACAGCGTGCCGTACAGCATGGCCCAACTGTTGGTCGTTAACACTTCCAGCCCTTTTTTCTGGTGACGCATGCTGATCATATTACCCAATGAGAAACCGAAGGTTCCAAGGGCGCTTAAGCCGATACCCAGCAGCAAGGAATGATTGAATCCGCTGTTGAGCAAATCCTGCCAGAAAAGAGTCACAATGCCCGTCAGTCCAAGACCGGCTGCGATATAGAAACGCAGCGGTGGTTTTTGCCCAAAAAAGATGAAGCTATTGACCGCATTGAACAGGACGGCCATTGAGAAAATCACCGACTCCAGGCCGGTATTAATCCAGGCCGCAGCCGTATAAAAACACCAGAAGTTGAAGCAAAAAACGCATCCACCCTGTAACAGACAAAACAGATGATCGCGACCAGACAGTTTGCGTAATTTACCGCTAACCAGCAGGATCACTATCATCAGCGAACTGGCAACGGCGAAGCGCCAAAAGATAGAAACCGGCGCAGAAACCGGGCCCTGCTGCAAATAAATCGCAATCCATGTCGTTCCCCAAATTACCACCACCAGGCAGTACAACAGTGCGTTCATACAACTCTCTCTTTTTTGGATTCAGGTTCACACTGTGTCATGTCTGGCGGCAGGAGGCTTTCATCGGTTTGCGGCGGACTTGCAAAATCTTGCGCTTTTTTAGCGTAAAAGCGAAAAGGAAGCTGTTAACAATATGTGGCTGTTATAGACTGAAAGCCTGCTAACTTATTTTGAATGTGATGGTATGCCTCAGCCCTACGATGCCTTTGAAAACTTACGCAAACATAATGCCGTGCTGCATGAATCGGTTGCGTTACATTCAGGGATCCAACTGGCGGCCTGGTCAAACAAGCGCGATACCATCACCCAGTATTGCGATCACCATACGCTCAGTTTATATATCGCGGATGGCTACGAGAGTTACCACAAAACGGCGGGGGGCTGGAAGAATGGCGGCGGACCGGACCGTTTTTGCCTGATGCCGAAAGAGAGCGAGTCGAGTTGGGATATCCGCGACGATCTCTCCTTTGTTCACCTCTATTGTACCGATGCACATCTGCGCGAAGTGGGGGAAAAAGTCTGGGATAGAAGTCCCTATAGCTTCACGCTGGACGAGCACACGTTTGGCAGTGACCCCGGGATCACGGCGGTTTACCGTCAGTTTCTGCTTGATAACGACTGGCAGCAACCGGCCAATCACCTCACGCTCAGCGCGGCATCTTCGCTACTGTTAACGCATCTGATCCAGCATTACAGCAACGTTCAATGGCGACTGCCCACCGTCACCGGGGGACTCGCGCCCGTCACCTTGCGTAACGTGCTGGCCTATATTGACGCGCATCTGGCGTACCCAATCACCCTGAACGATCTGGCTAGCGAGGCGGCGCTCAGCGAATTCCATTTTGCCAGAATGTTTCGCCAGTCGATGAATATGGCACCGCATCAGTACGTGATGCAACGTCGTATGGCGCTGGCGCAGCATCTGGTCTGTTACACTTCACGCAGTTTGTCAGATATTGCGATGACCTGCGGATTCAGTTCGGCAAGCCATTTTAGTAACCGGTTTAAACAGGTAACCGGTAAAACGCCAACGCAGCTACGTGCGGCGAAATAACGTCAACACGGCGTAGCAGATACCGCCGACGACCAGCCCCCAGAATGCAGATCCAACCCCCAATAACGTCAGGCCGCTGGCCGTGACCAAAAACGTAACGATGGCTGCATCGCGTTCCGCTTCATTATGCAACGCCTGATACAAACTACCGCTAATCGTCCCGAGCAAGGCCAGACCGGCCAGCATCTGGATCCAGCTTACGGGCAGTGCCGCCATTAGTCCTGTGACTGAACCGCCAAACACCCCAGCCAGAAGATAGAAGACGCCAGCCGCGGCGGCGGCGAGCCAGCGTCGTTTGGCATCAGGATGCGCTTCGGGACTTTGGCAAATTGCGGCGGTTATGGCGGCAATGCAGATGGAGTAGACACCAAACGGTGAAAACAGCAGCGCCAGCAGACCGGTAAAGATAATGAGCGGTGAAACGGGTAATGAATAGCCCGAGGCATTCATAGTGGCAATACCAGGGGCATTTTGTGAAGCCATGGTAACCAGAAACAGCGGTAGCGCAATGCTGATACTGTGGGCAAATGAAAAGTGTGGGGCAATAAACGCAGGCATGACCGGCGACAAATTCACTCCGCTTGTGACAATGTCACCTTTTATTAGCGCGATAACGATACCCGCCAGCATCGCGGCGATCGTCGCGTACCGTGGGGCTGTGACTTTAAATACCAGCCATGCCACCAGCATACTACCGCACAAAATAAGCTCACTGTTGAGGCTATTAAAGGCCTGCAGACCAAAGCGCAGTAGGATCCCGGCCAGCATGGCTGATGCCAGTGAGTGGGGGATTATTTTCATCAGACGGGCAAACAATCCGGTTATGCCGCACAGCACAATCAACGCGTTAGCTACGATAAAAACGCCGATAGCATCCTGAATCGATACCCCGTGCAGACCCGTAACCAGCAGCGCGGCGCCAGGTGTTGACCAGGCCGTGAGCACAGGAGCGCGATACCATAACGTCAGCGCCAGCGTACTGACGCCCATTGCAATCCCCAGCGCGGTCATCCAGCCCGCGATTTGTTCGGTGGTCGCACCTGCGGCCAGGGCCGCTTGCCAGATAATGGCAGCCGAGCTGGCGTAACCGACCAGGACAGCCACAAAACCCGATAATACGGTGGGTAGTGGGATGGAAAATGCGCGCATAGTCACTCCGTGTGCGTTATAACGGTCAATTAATGTAGCACTGTGCGTTATAGCGTACAAGTGCTAAGCTGTAGCCTTGAGAAAGGAGAGTCAGGAAGGCGAAAAATGGAAAACTTAACCCACTATCTGGCCACAACGCTTCGCACGCTACGTCACCAGCGGGAATGGAGCCTGTCACGTTTGGCGGAGGAAACCGGCGTGTCAAAAGCCATGTTGGGGCAGATTGAGCGCAACGAATCCAGCCCAACGGTGGCGACATTGTGGAAAATTGCTACCGGACTGAACGTGCCATTCTCGACGTTTATTTCACCGCCAGAGTCAGACGGCGCGCCAACATTCGATCCCCAGCAGCAGGCGATGGTCGTCACGCCATTGTTTCCGTGGGACCCACAGCTGTGCTTCGATCATTTTTCGATACAGCTGGCACCTGGCGCACTCAGTGAATCGACTCCGCATGAAACCGGCGTTATAGAGCACGTGGTGGTGATAAATGGGCTGCTGGATATGTGTATTGAGGGGCAGTGGCGCACCATGAAATCCGGCGAGGGGGTGCGTTTTGCGGGAGACAGGGCGCATAGCTACCGTAACAGTAGCGAACAAACGGTTCACTTTCATTCCCTGATCCATTACCCGCGCGGTTAATCGGGAAAACTATTCCGAAAAGCCGCGCTTGTGACTACAATAGCCGCCATTTTTACCACTTGTGGATGGTAACAACTGTATGCGCCAGCAGCCTCATCACCTTGAATTGTTAAGCCCGGCCCGGGATACCGCCATTGCACGTGAAGCCATTTTGCACGGCGCTGACGCCGTTTACATTGGCGGACCGGGTTTTGGCGCGCGTCATAACGCCAGTAACAGCCTGAAAGATATCGCCGAACTGGTGCCGTTTGCGCATCGTTACGGGGCGAAAATCTTTGTGACGCTAAATACAATCTTGCATGATGATGAGCTGGAGCCCGCACAGCGATTAATTACCGATCTGTATCAGACCGGCGTTGACGCCCTGATTGTGCAGGATATGGGGATTCTGGAGCTGGATATCCCTCCCATTGAGCTGCACGCCAGCACCCAATGTGATATTCGCAGCGTCGAGAAGGCGAAGTTTCTTTCTGACGTCGGATTCACCCAAATTGTCCTCGCGCGCGAACTGAGCCTTGAGCAGATAAACGCCATCCATCAGGCTACGGATGCGACTATTGAATTTTTCATTCACGGTGCGCTGTGCGTCGCCTATTCAGGCCAGTGTTATATTTCACATGCGCAAACCGGACGTAGCGCTAACCGCGGTGACTGTTCTCAGGCTTGTCGCCTGCCGTATACCCTGAAAGACGATCAGGGGCGCGTCGTGTCCTATGAAAAACATCTGCTGTCGATGAAAGATAACGATCAGACCGCCAACCTCGGCGCGTTGATTGACGCAGGCGTGCGCTCCTTCAAAATTGAAGGGCGCTATAAAGACATGAGCTATGTGAAGAATATTACCGCGCATTATCGTCAGATGCTGGACGCCATAATTGAAGAGCGCGGCGATCTTGCCCGTTCTTCAGCCGGGCGTACCGAACATTTCTTTACTCCATCCACGGAAAAGACCTTCCATCGCGGCAGCACCGATTATTTTGTGAATGCCCGTAAAGGGGATATCGGCGCATTCGACTCACCAAAGTTCATCGGTCTGCCGGTTGGCGAAGTCCTGAAGGTGGCAAAAGATCATCTCGATGTTGAGGTAACAGAACCGCTGGCCAACGGGGATGGTCTGAACGTGTTAATCAAGCGTGAGGTCGTCGGATTTCGCGCCAACACCGTTGAAAAAACGGGGCACAATCGTTATCGGGTGTGGCCGAATGAAATGCCCGCCGACCTGCACAAAGTGCGCGCCAACCATCCGCTGAACCGCAATCTCGATCATAACTGGCAGCAAGCGTTGACCAAAACCTCCAGCGAACGCCGCGTCGCGGTCGATATTGAGCTGGGCGGCTGGCAGGAACAGTTGATCCTGACGCTCACCAGTGAGGAGGGGGTGAGTATCACCCATACGCTGGACGGCCAGTTTGAGGAAGCGAACAATGCAGAAAAAGCGTTGAGCAACCTGCAGGATGGTCTGGCAAAACTGGGACAAACGCTGTATTACGCCCGTAATATTCAGGTGAATCTGCCGGGAGCATTGTTCGTGCCGAACGGTCAACTGAATCAGCTGCGACGTGAAGCGGTCGATATGCTGGATGCAGCTCGTTTGCAAAACTATCAGCGCGGTCGCCGTAAACCGGTTGCCCAGCCGGCGCCGGTTTACCCGCAAACGCATCTGAGCTTTCTGGCTAACGTCTACAACCATAAAGCGCGAGAGTTTTATCACCGTTATGGCGTGCAGTTGATTGATGCCGCCTATGAGGCGCATGAAGAAAAGGGCGATGTGCCGGTGATGATCACCAAACATTGCCTGCGTTTTGCGTTTAACCTGTGTCCGAAACAGGCGAAAGGAAATATCAAAAGCTGGAAAGCCACGCCGATGCAGCTGGTTAACGGCGATGAGGTCCTGACGCTGAAATTTGATTGCCGACCGTGCGAAATGCACGTGATCGGCAAGATGAAACATCACATTCTGAAGATGCCGTTGCCGGGCAGCGTGGTGGCTTCCGTCAGCCCTGAAGAACTGCTGAAAACGTTGCCAAAGCGTAAAAGCTAACGGTTAGCTCTGATGTGTATCGGGTTTGCGTGATTTTTGCCAGTAATGGTGTTCGCGAAGATCGGCGGCGGATTCTTCCGCCGTCATTCGTAGCTCATCGCTGTCGGCCGTGTGTCGTAATAAGTGATCGGCATCCTGCACCTGAATATATTCATGTCCCTGATTGGTAGCGAGAAGCTGACCGGAAAAAAGCGCGCTGGCCAGCAATAACACCGTTAACCCTTTCTTAAACATCATGCACCCTCTGGTACGTTAGCTGCGGAATTGACGATAATTTCGCCAGGTGACTATTCAATATTTTAATCGGGTTAATGACAATCTCTGTTTTGTCATTTCGATGTTTTTTACATTTTTGTTTAGATAACGTTGGGATTTGTCACAACCGGGCAGTGCAGCGCTGCCCGGTTGTTATCAGGGAGAGAATCAGGATTTAAATCCGGCGGCCGTCATCAGGAGACGAAAGAACATACCAACGGCGGCCAGGGCCAGCACGCTGCCGCCCCAGAGGATCACCAGCCACATCAGGCGTTTCCAGATTGTTTGTTGCATCAATGATACCCCTCACCATGTTGAACTTTGCCGCGGAAAACGTAGTAGCTCCAGAAGGTGTACACCAGGATTATCGGGATAATCAGCAGCGCGCCAACCAACATAAAGCCATGACTCTGCGCCGGAGCTGCCGCCTGCCACAGCGTAATGGACGGTGGAATGATGTGGGGCCAGATACTGATCCCCAGCCCGCTGAACCCGAGAAAAATCAGCCCCAGCGTCAATACAAAAGGCAGCGTATGGCTGTTTTGCTGACCCAGCGAGCGCCACAGCCAGAGGCTAATCAGCGCAACCAGGAGCGGAACCGGCATCAGGAACCACAGATTGGGCAGGCTAAACCAACGCTCGGCAATGGCGCTGTGCGCCAGCGGCGTCCACAGGCTGATAATGGCAATGACAACCAGCATCGCCAGCAGCAGTTTTCTTGCCACGCAGCGCATTTTATCCTGCAACGGATTTTCGCTTTTCATCACCAGCCATGTTGGGGAGCCCGCAGAATTCGGAAAAAATCGTACGCTAAGGTTTTCCGGGCATCCGTAAGGGCCGAAACTTCCCGTCTTCCAGTCTGCGGCTCTGCCGCCAGACGTAATCGCCGGTTAGGTTGATGTGCTCCCAGCCCAGCGGCGACAGGAATTGCAGCAGCTCGCCGTCCACCGGCTTGCCGGCCTCGACCAACCCCTGGGTGGCGCGTTCCAGGTACACCGTGTTCCACAGCACGATAGCCGCCGTCACCAGGTTGAGGCCGCTGGCCCGGTAGCGCTGCTGCTCGAAGCTCCGATCCCTGATTTCCCCAAGGCGGTTGAAGAACACCGCCCTGGCCAGCGAGTTGCGCGCCTCACCTTTGTTCAGGCCGGCATGCACGCGGCGGCGCAGTTCAACACTTTGCAGCCAGTCCAGGATGAACAGCGTGCGCTCGATCCGGCCCAGCTCGCGCAGGGCCACGGCCAGTCCGTTCTGGCGCGGGTAGCTGCCGAGCTTGCGCAGCATCAGCGAGGCGGTGACGGTGCCCTGCTTGATCGAGCTGGCCAGGCGCAGGATGTCGTCCCAGTGGGCACGCACGTGCTTGATGTTCAGGGTGCCGCCGATCAGCGGGCGCAACGTCGGGTAGGCTTGCACGCCCTGCGGCACGTACAGCTTGGTTTCGCCGAGGTCGCGGATGCGCGGCGCGAAGCGGAAGCCTAGCAGGTGCATCAGGGCAAAGACGTGATCGGTGAAGCCGGCCGTGTCGGTGTAGTGCTCCTCGATCCGCAGGTCGGACTCGTGGTACAGCAGGCCGTCGAGCACATAGGTGGAATCGCGGACGCCGACATTCACCACGCGGGTGCTGAACGGCGCGTACTGGTCGGAGATATGGGTATAGAACAGCCGTCCCGGCTCGCTACCGTACTTCGGGTTGACGTGCCCGGTGCTCTCGCCCCGGCCACCCGCGCGGAAGCGCTGGCCATCGGAGGATGAGGTCGTGCCGTCGCCCCAGTGGGCGGCAAAGGCGTGGCGATACTGGTGGTTGACCAGCTCGGCCAAGGCCGCCGAATAGGTTTCGTCGCGGATGTGCCAGGCTTGCAGCCAGGACAGCTTGGCGTAGGTCAGGCCGGGGCTCGACTCGGCCATCTTGGTCAGCCCGAGGTTGATCGCATCACCGAGGATTGCGGACAGCAGCAACGTCCTGTCTTTGGCCTCGGCCCCGTCCTTCAAGTGGGTGAAGTGGCGGCTGAAGCCCGTCCAGTCGTCCACGTCCATCAGCAGTTCGGTGATCTTGATGCGCGGCAGTAACTGGCTGGTTTGGTCGATCAGCGCCTGCGCCCGATCCGGCACCGCCGCATCCAGCGGGGTGATTTTCAGCCCTGACTCGGTGAGGATGGCATCGGGCAGCTCGTTGTCCTTGGCCAGGCGGGTGACGGTGGCCAACTGCTCGTCCAGCAGCTGCAAACGCTCTTCCAGGTACTGGTCGCTGTTCGGGTTGATCGCCAGGGGCAGGGCCTGCTCGCGCTTGAGTGCGGCGAACTTCTCGGCCGGCAGCAGGTAGTCGTCGAAGTCGCGGAACTGCCGCGAGCCCTTGACCCAGATGTCGCCGGAGCGCAGGGCGTTCTTCAGCTCGGACAGGGCGCAGATTTCGTAGAATTTCCGGTCGAGGCCTTCCGGGGTGATCACCAGCGGCTTCCAGCGCGGCTTGATGAAGGCCGTGGGTGCATCGGCCGGCACCTTGCGCAGGTTGTCGGCGTTCATCTCACGCAGGGTCTGCACGGCTGCCAGCACGCCTTGCGCGGCCGGCGCGGCGCGCAGTTCCAGCACCTCCAGCAAGGCCGGCGTGTAACGGCGCAGGGTGGCGAAGTTCTCGCCGACCAGGTGCAGGTGGTCGAAGCCTTCCGGCCGGGCCAGCAGCTCGGCCTCGCTGACGCTCTCGGTGAACTCGTCCCAGGGAATCACCGCCTCGATGGCGGCATAGGGGTCGCTGCCGCTTTCCTTCGCTTCCAGCAGCGCCTGGCCGATCCTGGAGTACAGGCGCACCTTGTCGTTGATCGCCTTGCCCTGCTTCTGGAACTGCTGCTGATGCTTGTGCTTCGCGCCGCTGAACAGCTTGACCAGGATGCGGTCATGCAGATCGACCAGCTCATCGATCACGGTCGCGGTGCTCTCCAGCACCACGGCGGCCAGGGTCGCGTAGCGGCGCTGCGGCTCGAACTTACCGAGGTCTTTGGGCGTCATCTGCCCACCCTCGCGGGCCAGCTTGAGCAGGCGGTTCTGGTGGATGTGCCGGCCCAGGCCTTCGGGCAAGTCCACCAACTGAAATGTCTTCAGCCGCTCGATGTGTTCCAGCATGTGCCGAGAGTTGGGTTTCAGCGGTGCCTGGCGCAGCCAGGTCAACCAGGTGATGCTGCTGCCGGCCTTGAGCTTCAACAGCTCGTCCAGCTTGGCCCGATGCGAGTCCGTGAGTGGTTCGACCAGGGCGCGGTAGACCCGCCGATTGGCTCGCGCAATGGCTTCCGAGCAGGCCCGGTCAATCACGCTCAGCGCCGGCAGGATGCGTCGTTTCTGCCGTAGGCTCTCCAGGGCCTGACCGGCCAGCAGCAAGCCTTTGTCGGTCTGCTGGGCCAGCTCGGTTAGCTCGCGCACCAGGGCGCGGAAGTCGGACAGGCCGAACGGGGCCAGTTGCAGGTAGGTGCGCAGTTCCTGGGCATGCTCGCGACGGGTCACGTCGCGCTCGCCGTACTTTGCCCAGCTCGCCGGCTCGGCCTGGACTTGCTTCGCCACCCACAGGATGACCGGCTCGGGCAGCTCGCTGTCGGTTCCCAGCGCGTAACCGGGGTAGCGCAGCAGGCAGAGCTGCACGGCGAAGCCGAGGCGGTTGGCGTCGCCGCGTCGCTGGCGGATCAGCGACAGGTCGGAGTCGTTGAAGGTGTAGTAGCGGATCAGGTCATCCTGGCTTTCCGGCAGCGCAAGCAGGGTGTCCCGCTCCGTGGCCGAGAGGATCAAGCGACGCGGCATGTGTCAGTCGTCCGTGCGGAGGTACTGGTAGAGGGTTTCCCGGCTGATGTTGAACTCGCGGGCAAGCTGCGCCTTGGGCTCGCCGGCCGTCGCTCGCTGCCGCAGGGTAGCAGCCTGCTCATCGGACAGGGCTTTCTTGCGGCCCCGGTACGCGCCACGCTGCTTGGCCAAGGCGATGCCCTCACGCTGCCGCTCGCGGATCAGGGCGCGCTCGAACTCAGCGAAGGCCCCCATCACCGACAGCATCAGGTTGGCCATCGGCGAGTCCTCGCCAGTGAACACCAGGCCCTCCTTCAGGAACTCGATGCGCACGCCGCGCTGAGTCAGCTTCTGTACCAAGCGACGCAGGTCATCGAGGTTGCGGGCCAGCCGATCCATGCTGTGCACCACCACTGTATCGCCTTCGCGGACGAAGCTCAGCAGCGCTTCGAGCTGGGGGCGCTGGGTGTCCTTGCCCGATGCCTTGTCGGTGAACACCTTGCTCACCTGGGTTTGTTCCAGCTGGCGTTCCGGGTTCTGGTCAAAGCTGCTGACCCGGACGTAGCCGATGCGGTGCCCCTGCACGATGTCTCCTTGGTTGAAGGCGGCTTAAGTGCACTTTCTGTTCCGTTGTGCCTCAAAGCCCATTTCTGTCAGGCTGAAATCTATAACCTTCGCGGGCATGTGTCAAAAAATGGGAAAGCAGACTCTATTCTGACGAAGCGGCGCGGCCCTGCCTGACATCAAGTTAGGGTATAGCCTAGATTGACATGCGCGATGCAACCCTTAACTTGCTTGCACCTATCGTTTCCATGCTAGCTTTATCGTAACGCTAAGGAAGCTCTGAAAAAGCCCATGTTTCGCGAAATCACCGCTCTGTAACCCGCATGGTTGCTGGGATGCATTTCTCGAGCGGGGGCTTTTTCAGACCTTCCTTAGCTTAGCGTACGATTTTTTCCGAATTCTGCGGTTCCCCCATGTTGCCCCCAACAGGGCGTAGGCTACAACCAGGCCCACGCCGCAGAACAGGGTAAAGGGGGTCAGCCAGTCGAAAGGACCGCCGCTGTAGCTGCGTCCGGTGACGGAAAACCCGTTGAGTACGGCACCGACCACAATACCCTGAGTGAATGTCGCGAGGATTGAACCGCCGAGAAAAGCTTTGTCCCAGAATGGTCGATGCGCCGGCGTGGCTTTGAAGCGAAACTCAAACGCGACGCCGCGAAATATCAGGCCGATGAGCATCAGGGTCAACGGGATCGTCAGCGCATCGACAATCACCGCATAGGCCAGGGGAAAAGCGCCGAATAATCCGGCGCCACCCAACACCAGCCAGGTTTCATTACCGTCCCATACCGGGGCGACGCTGTTGACCATCACATCGCGGTCATCCGCATCCGAAATCGCAGGGAATAAAATACCGATCCCGAGATCAAAACCGTCCATCACGATATACATCAGCGTGGCGAACACGATAATTACAAACCAGATAACTGATAAATCGATACCCATTAGCGGTGTGCCTCCGGTTGAGAATCGAGAACAACAGCAGAAAGCGGCCGTGCCGGCGTGCCTGTTGGTGGAATGGTCGGCTCATCTTCCTGTGGCCCTTTGCGGATCAGGCGGATCATGTAGCTGTAACCCACGCCAAACACCGAGCTATACACAACAAAGAAAGACAGTAGGCTGATGCTCATATGTAAATCACCATGTGCGGAAACCGCATCCGCCGTACGTTGCAAACCGTAAACCACCCACGGCTGACGGCCAACTTCGGTGGTCACCCAGCCAGCAAGGATGGCAATCAGACCGGAGGGCCCCATCCACAATGCAAAGCGCAGGAAAGGACGTGAGGTGTATAGCCGCTCCTTATAACGCAGCCACAGGGCAAACGCGCCCAGCAGGATCATCAGCATGCCTAACCCTGCCATAATGCGAAACGACCAGAACACGATGGTGGAATTGGGCCTGTCCTCCTTCGGAAATTCTTTTAACGCCGGGACCTGTTTATCCAGACTATGAGTCAGGATCAGGCTGCCCAGCGCCGGGATTTCCAGCCCATAGCGGGTGCGCTCCTGCTCCATATCCGGCCAGCCGAACAACAGCAGCGGGGTCGGTTCACCGGGCGGATTTTCCCAGTGTCCTTCAATCGCCGCAATTTTTGCAGGCTGGTGCTTCAGCGTATTCAACCCGTGCATATCGCCAATTAAGGCTTGCAGCGGGGCGACGATTAACGTCATCCACAGCGCCATTGAAAACATCGCGCGAATTGCTGGCGTGCTATTACCGCGCAATAAATGCCATGCGGCTGATGCCGCGACAAACAGCGCGCTGCTCAGGAAGGCGGCAACGGACATATGCAGCAAACGATAAGGGAAGGAAGGATTGAAAATCACGGCGAACCAGTCGACGGGAACGACTTGCCCGTTAACAATTTCATAGCCCTGTGGCGTTTGCATCCAGCTGTTGGAGGCGAGGATCCAGAAGGTAGAAATAATAGTACCCAGCGCAACCATACAGGTTGCGAAGAAGTGAAGTCCTGGGCCAACCCGGTTCCAGCCAAACAGCATTACCCCGAGGAAGCCCGCTTCGAGGAAGAAGGCGGTTAATACTTCATAGGTCAGCAGCGGCCCGGTGATGCTACCGGCGAACTCAGAAAAACCACTCCAGTTCGTGCCGAACTGATAAGCCATCACCAGCCCGGAAACCACGCCCATACCAAAGTTTACGGCGAATATTTTCGACCAGAAATGGTATAGCGAGCGCCAGGTCGGATTTTTCGTTTTTAACCATAACCCTTCGAGCACCGCCAGATAACTGGCGAGGCCAATGGTAATCGCCGGAAAAGGATACCGTAAACGCGAACTGGATCCTCGCCAGGTGAAACGCGTCAAGACCGAACATGCTTAGCTCCGCAGGCAAAATTGATTTAGCGCAATTCTAAGGCTGCGAAGCAATGGAAGGCAGAAACAGAACAGTTCTTTTTAACCATAACAGTTGTCGTGCTGTTATAGGTTGGCCTGGCTGATATGAAATCTGGAACCTGGATTCCTGTTATTGAATCGCGTCCTCCCCATGCGAGTGATTTTACGCTATCACTAGCGAGGTAATGAAAAGGTAATCATAAATGTTTACTTTGTGCGTATAATAGACGACAGGGAGGCGCAGTGAAGCAAAGTGAGTTCAGACGCTGGCTTGAATCTCAGGGAGTGGCTGTTA
Organism: Citrobacter sp. RHBSTW-00017; assembly: GCF_013797615.1. NCBI lineage: Bacteria > Pseudomonadati > Pseudomonadota > Gammaproteobacteria > Enterobacterales > Enterobacteriaceae > Citrobacter > Citrobacter sp. RHBSTW-00017. The sequence continues at coordinate 2,508,977 of NZ_CP056899.1, forward strand.
CAAACGGCTCAAATCATCTGAAGTTGAGGTACCAGGGAAGGCGTAGCGTTATGCCCAGGCATCCTGGTGATGAAATAAAAGAAGCCTTGCGAAAATCGATCCTGAAGCAGCTTGGTTTACAGTCATCATCAATATGAGGTTAATTATATGAGAGATTTTGAAAAAATCATGCGTTATCCCGTTAATCTAATCCCCTCCGTGGAAGGTGGATTCGTGGTTTCTTTCCCGGATATTCCTGAAGCATTAACCCAGGGCGAAACCCGTCATGGGGCTTTGCAGGCTGCGCAGTCTGCATTGGTGACCGCTTTTGAATTCTATTTCGACGATAACGAACCGATTCCTTTACCTTCGGCGGTTGGCACTGAAGGTGACTATGTGGAAATCCCCCTGAGCATTGCGTCGAAGGTTCTTTTGTTAAATGCCTTTCTTGAATCAAAAATCACCCAGCAGGAGCTGGCAAACAGGATCGGCAGGCCTAAGCAGGAAATTACCCGTTTGTTCGATTTAAAGCACGCGACAAAAATTGATGCTGTGCAAATAGCTGCACGCGCCTTAGGCAAGGAGCTGTCAGTAACAATGTTGTAAAACTGTTAACTATAACAGTTATAAAAAATGCCCTGATTATGTAAACTGATATATACAGTGCGTGTCACCGACACCGATTATCAGGACGAAAAATGAAAAAATACCAGCGACTGGCTGAGCAAATTCGCGATCAAATCGCGTCTGGCGTATGGCAGCCCGGCGATCGCTTGCCATCCTTGCGCGAGCAGGTGGTCAGCAGCGGCATGAGTTTTATGACCGTCGGACATGCATATCAGTTGCTGGAAAGTCAGGGCCGGATTATCGCCCGGCCGCAGTCGGGTTACTATGTTGCCGCGCGCCCTGAACGTGAGCTGGCAGCGCCGCAGGCGCAGGTGATGCGCGATGAAGCGGTGGATATCAACACCTATATTTTTGATATGCTGCAGGCCAGCCGGGATGCGTCAGTGATGCCATTTGCCTCTGCATTCCCCGACCCGCGTCTGTTTCCCCTCCAGCAGTTGAACCGCTCGCTGGCGCAGGTCAGTAAAACCGCGACCGCCATGAGCGTGATAGAAAACCTGCCGCCGGGAAATGCTGAGCTGCGCCATGCCATTGCCCGCCGCTATGCTCAACAGGGGATGACCATTTCACCTGATGAAATTGTCATCACTACCGGTGCGCTGGATGCCCTCAACCTGAGCCTGCAGGCGGTTACCGAACCGGGAGACTGGGTGATTGTCGAAAATCCCTGTTTCTATGGGGCGTTGCAGGCCCTGGAGCGATTACGGCTGAAGGCGCTTTCAATTGCCACCGACGTGAAAGAGGGGATCGATCTTACCGCGCTGGAGCAAGCGTTGCAGGAGTATCCGGTAAAAGCCTGCTGGCTGATGACCAACAGCCAAAATCCGCTGGGTTTTACGCTCAGCCCAGAGAAAAAGGCGCACCTGGTCGCATTGCTGGAAAAATATCATGTAATGCTGATAGAAGATGATGTCTACAGCGAGCTGTACTTTGGTCGCGAAAAACCACTGCCTGCCAAAGCCTGGGATCGCGCCGACAGCGTTTTGCATTGTTCATCCTTCTCGAAGTGCCTGGTGCCCGGATTTCGCGTGGGCTGGGTGGCGGCCGGGAAGCATGCTCGACGTATTCAGCGACTCCAGCTCATGAGCACGTTATCCACCAGTTCCCCCATGCAGCTTGCGCTCGTGGATTATCTGTCAACCCGGCGCTATGACGCGCATCTGCGCCGCTTACGCCGTCAACTGGCGGAACGCAAACAGCAGGCCTGGCAAACGTTGCTGCGTCATCTTCCGGCGGAAGTCAAAATTCACCATAACGACAGCGGCTATTTTCTGTGGCTGGAACTGCCTGAACCGCTTGATGCAGGCGTGCTCAGCACCCAGGCACTGGCGCACCATATCAGCATTGCACCGGGAAAAATGTTTTCGACCTCGGGGAGCTGGACTCGTTTTTTTCGCTTTAATACCGCATGGCACTGGGGAGAGCGTGAGGAACAGGCTGTGAAACAGCTGGGAAAATTAATTCGCGAGATGATGAAATAAAACGTAACGCGCTATTCAATATAAAAGAATAGCGCGTTCTTATTTTCGAAATAGAGAATACCTAACCCCGATGTTATTTATATCGGGTGCTACCATACAAAAAATCAATAGTTCTTACTATTGCCACCGTTGCACCTAACTCCTTGTCTATACTCCAGAAGATTAAAGCTCCCGATCAGCGTCAGTAGCGTAATGAGCGTTAGCTCACAACCTGATTAAATTTCCTTGCGCCAGCAGGAACGCTTACAACACCCCGACTATTTTTAGGAAAGGACATATATTTACGGCAAGGCTGCCGCTCAATATTTTTTAGACAGGAGTAAGACGTTATGAGCAAGCAGTTTGCCCTCAGTAGCCTGTGCGCACTCAGTATGACGCTGATGACTGCACAGGCAGCCGAACCCCCGACATCCTTAGATAAACCGGAAGGCCGTCTGGATATTATTGCCTGGCCGGGCTACATCGAACGTGGACAGACCGATAAACAATATGATTGGGTCTCGCAGTTTGAGAAAGAGACCGGCTGCGCGGTCAATGTTAAAACAGCGGCCACTTCTGATGAAATGGTCAGCCTGATGGCAAAAGGCGGCTACGACCTGGTTACCGCTTCCGGTGATGCCTCCTTGCGTCTGATTATGGGAAAACGCGTTCAGCCGATTAATACCGCGCTGATCCCTAACTGGAAAAGCATCGATCCGCGCGTGGTAAAAGGCGAGTGGTTTAACGTTGGCGGAAAAGTTTACGGCACACCGTACCAGTGGGGGCCAAACCTGCTGATGTACAACACCAAAATTTTCCCAACGCCGCCGGATAGCTGGAACGTGGTATTTGTTGAGCAAAAACTTGGGGACGGAAAAAGCAATAAAGGGCGCGTTCAAGCCTACGATGGCCCGATCTATATTGCCGATGCTGCATTATTCGTTAAGGCGACTCAGCCGCAACTGGGCATTACCGATCCCTATCAGCTCACCGAACAACAGTATCAGGCGGTGATCAAAGTTCTGAGCGATCAGCACGCGCTGATCCATCGCTATTGGCACGATACCACCGTACAAATGAGCGACTTCAAAAACGAAGGTGTGGTGGCGTCCAGCGCCTGGCCTTATCAGGCGAACGCCCTGAAAGGAGAAGGCCAGCCTATTGCCACGGTCTTCCCAAAAGAAGGGGTTACCGGATGGGCTGATACCACCATGCTGCACAGCGAAGCCAAACACCCGGTGTGCGCTTACAAATGGATGAACTGGTCATTAACCCCGAAAGTTCAGGGCGACGTCGCAGCCTGGTTTGGTTCTCTGCCAGTCGTGCCTGAAGGTTGTAAAGCCAGCCCGCTGCTGGGTGAAAAAGGCTGTGAAACCAACGGCTATAGCTACTTTGACAAAATTGCCTTCTGGAAAACGCCGATCGCAGAAGGTGGCAAATTCGTTCCTTACAGTCGCTGGACGCAGGATTACATCGCCATTATGGGCGGTCGTTAATTCCGCTGGGGGTTTTATGACGTACGCAGTGGAGTTTCATAACGTCTCGCGTCTGTACGGGGATGTTCGTGCAGTTGATGGGGTGAGTATTGCGATTAACGACGGTGAGTTTTTCTCTATGCTGGGGCCATCCGGCTCCGGCAAGACCACTTGTCTGCGCCTTATTGCAGGGTTTGAGCAACTGTCAGGCGGCGCAATCACCATTTTTGGTAAGCAGGCCAGCGAATTGCCGCCCTGGGAACGGGACGTCAATACGGTATTTCAGGATTATGCGCTATTCCCGCATATGTCGATTCTCGACAATGTCGCCTACGGGCTGATGGTCAAAGGTATTGATAAAAAACAGCGTCACGCAAAAGCACGTGAAGCGCTGGATAAGGTTGCGCTCGGTTTTGTTTATGAACGCAAACCATCGCAACTTTCCGGTGGTCAGCGGCAACGCGTGGCGATTGCCCGCGCGCTGGTCAATGAACCGCGCGTCCTGCTGTTGGATGAACCGCTCGGGGCATTGGATCTTAAGCTGCGTGAGCAGATGCAGCTGGAACTGAAAAAGCTACAGCAATCCCTGGGTATCACCTTCATTTTTGTCACCCACGATCAGGGTGAAGCCCTGTCGATGTCCGATCGTGTGGCGGTGTTTAATAATGGTCGCATCGAACAGGTGGATTCTCCGCGTGAACTGTACATGCGTCCGCGCACACCGTTTGTGGCAAGTTTCGTCGGGACGTCAAATGTTTTTGATGAAACGATGTCAGCGAACGTTTGCGGGCTACAGGGTATGTTTTCCCTGCGTCCGGAACACATTCGCTTGAATGATAGCAGTGGCGAAGTCCAGGCCCGGGGGGTTATCCAGGCAGTGCAGTACCAGGGTGCCGCGACACGTTTTGAACTGAAACTTGTCGGCGGTGAAAAATTGCTGGTTAGCCAGGCGAACCTGACGGGAGAAATGCTGCCAACAACGCTGTCGCCGGGTCAACAGGTGATGGCATCGTGGTCACGCGACGTGATGGTACCGCTGGTTGAGGAGAGGTGAATGGCTATGAATGTCTTACATTCGCCTCCACAGTCGACAAGTCTGAACCGGATCTCAGGGTTCTTCTGGCGTAATCCGGGTCTGGGGCTATTTTTGCTGCTCCTCGGACCGCTGATGTGGTTTGGGATCGTCTACTTCGGCTCATTACTGACGCTGTTGTGGCAAGGTTTTTATACCTTCGATGATTTCACCATGTCGGTCACGCCCGACCTGACGCTGGCGAATTTGCAGGCGCTGTTTAATCCCGCCAACTACGACATCATTTTGCGTACCCTGACGATGGCGGTGGCGGTCACCATTGCCAGCGCGATTCTGGCGTTTCCGATGGCGTGGTATATGGCGCGATATACCAGTGGCAAAATGAAAGCCTTTTTTTACATTGCTGTGATGTTGCCGATGTGGGCCAGTTACATTGTTAAAGCCTACGCATGGACGTTACTGTTGGCTAAAGACGGGGTGGCGCAGTGGTTTTTAACCCATCTGGGGCTGGAGCCGCTGCTGCTTTCGTTCCTGACGCTGCCTGCGGTCGGCGGCAATACGTTGTCGACTTCAGGGTTAGGGCGTTTTCTGGTGTTCGTCTACATCTGGCTGCCGTTTATGATCCTGCCGGTACAGGCCGCGCTGGAGAGACTTCCGCCTTCGCTCTTACAGGCCTCCGCTGATTTGGGCGCTCGTCCGCATCAGACTTTCCGCTATGTGGTCCTGCCACTGGCGATACCCGGTATCGCGGCAGGGTCGATCTTTACTTTTTCTCTGACGTTGGGCGATTTTATCGTGCCGCAACTGGTGGGGCCGCCAGGCTATTTCATCGGCAATATGGTGTATTCGCAACAAGGGGCGATCGGCAATATGCCGATGGCGGCGGCATTTACTTTGGTGCCGATTGTGTTAATCGCACTGTATCTGGCGTTCGTGAAGCGTCTGGGAGCTTTCGATGCACTCTGAACGCGCGCCCTGGTTACTCAAATTGGCGGCATGGGGCGGGGTTATTTTCCTGCACTTTCCCATCCTCATCATCGCCACCTATGCTTTTAATACTGAGGAGGCTGCTTTTAGTTTTCCACCGCAGGGGTTAACGCTGAAGTGGTTTAGCGTTGCGGCGCAACGTAGCGACATTCTGGAATCGGTGACGTTGTCACTTAAAATCGCTGCATTGTCGACGGCCATTGCTCTCGTTCTGGGGACGCTGGCCGCTGCCGCACTGTGGCGCAGGGACTTTTTTGGTAAAAGCGCAATATCGCTGTTGCTGCTGTTGCCGATCGCGCTGCCGGGGATTATTACCGGTCTGGCGCTACTGACGGCGTTTAAAACTATCAACCTGGAACCCGGTTTTCTCACCATCGTGGTCGGCCATGCGACGTTTTGCGTGGTGGTGGTATTTAACAACGTCGTGGCGCGTTTTCGCCGTACCTCATGGAGTCTGGTTGAAGCGTCTATGGATCTTGGCGCCAACGGCTGGCAAACCTTTCGTTATGTCGTGCTGCCAAACCTGGCATCGGCACTGCTGGCAGGAGGGATGCTGGCGTTTGCTTTGTCGTTTGATGAAATCATCGTGACAACGTTCACCGCCGGACATGAAAGAACACTTCCTTTGTGGCTGCTCAATCAACTGGGTCGACCACGAGATGTGCCTGTCACCAACGTTGTGGCATTGCTGGTAATGCTGGTGACAACACTGCCAATTTTAGGGGCCTGGTGGCTAACGCGTGAAGGCGACACTCTCGCCGGAAACGGTAAATAAACGACGATATGGGAAATTGCTATGCAACATCAATTACTGATTAATGGCGAGCTGGTCAACGGTGAAGGTGAAAAGCAGCCAGTCTATAACCCTGCCACTGGAGAACGCATTCTGGAGATTGCCGAGGCGTCAGCCGGGCAGGTTGATGCGGCGGTACGTGCAGCAGACAGCGCATTTGCCACCTGGGGACAAACCACACCGAAAGTCCGTTCCGAACTGCTGCTGAAACTGGCGGATGCTATCGCCGATAACGCGCAAACCTTCGCTGAGCTGGAATCGCTTAACTGTGGTAAGCCGCTGCACTGTGTCCTTAACGATGAAATTCCGGCAATCGTCGACGTTTTCCGCTTCTTCGCCGGGGCAGCTCGTACCCTGCAAGGACAGGCGGCCGGAGAGTATCTGGAAGGGCATACGTCGATGATTCGTCGGGATCCGCTGGGCGTGGTGGCCTCTATCGCGCCGTGGAACTACCCGCTGATGATGGCGGCGTGGAAACTGGCACCGGCGCTGGCGGCGGGTAACTGTGTGGTGATTAAACCGTCAGAAATTACCCCGCTAACGGCACTTAAACTGGCTGAATTTGCCAAAGATATTTATCCGCCTGGCGTTATCAACGTGCTGTTTGGCCGTGGCAAAACGGTGGGTGACCCGCTGACCGGTCATGAAAAAGTCCGGATGGTTTCCCTGACCGGCTCCATTGCGACCGGTGAACACATTATCCAGCACACCGCGCCTTCGATTAAGCGCACACATATGGAGCTGGGCGGCAAAGCCCCGGTCATCATTTTTGATGATGCCGATCTGGATGCGGTGGTGAGCGGCGTGCGAACCTTTGGGTATTACAACGCCGGGCAAGACTGTACCGCCGCTTGTCGAATCTATGCCCAGAAAGGCATTTATGACGCGTTGGTTGAGAAACTCGGTGCCGCGGTTGCCAGTCTGAAAATCGGTGCACCGAATGACGAATCGACGGAGCTGGGGCCGGTAAGCTCGCAGGCGCACCTCGATCGCGTGACTAAAGCGGTCGATGAAGCCAAAGCACTGGGGCATATCAAAGTCATCACCGGTGGTAAAAAAGTGGACGGCGCAGGCTACTATTTTGCTCCGACGCTGTTGGCCGGGGCGAAGCAGGAAGATGCTATCGTGCAGCGGGAAGTTTTCGGTCCGGTGGTCAGCGTCACCGTATTTGAGGATGAAGATCAGGTGCTGGCGTGGGCTAACGATTCGAAATACGGCCTGGCATCCTCCGTCTGGACTCGGGATGTGGGGCGCGCGCATCGATTTAGCGCTCGCCTGCAGTATGGTTGCACCTGGGTCAATACCCACTTCACGCTGGTCAGCGAGATGCCGCACGGCGGACAAAAACAGTCTGGTTATGGCAAGGATATGTCGCTTTACGGGCTGGAAGATTACACGATTGTTCGCCATGTCATGATCAAGCATGAGTAATGTATTAAGCGCGAGCGATAAATGCGGCACGGATAGCTAAATACTGGCAAACGTGTGTCTATATTATTCGCGCCACTGGCCTCGTCGCCATCGGACGGCGGTAAGTTGGAAATATCCGCGAGGTCAGGCTATTAATACAACAAAGCCCCGGCTTATTAATGTCAGGGCTTTGTGCTTTCAGGAACCTCATCCGGTTATCCGCGGCGCAAGCTGCAAATCCAGGCGAGTAGCGCACAGACGCTCAGAACCAGCCCCAGTTGTTGCACCATGCCTGCAACCCCCAGCATCATTCCCAGCAACAGGTAATAGCTTAATCCGAATAATGCACCGGCGGCCCCGGCCTGTTCACGATAGTGGCGTAGGGCCTGACTCAGCACATTAGGGATTGCGATGCCATAGGCAATCACCGCGCCGAAAACCGGTATCAGAATCCACGCGGAGTGCTGTAACCACCACGCGGCGAGGCCTGACAATGCTGCCAGCACACAGGCATAACGTACCCTCTGTTCCGACGTCAGGTCTGTCGTCAATAATCTCCGGTTCAGCAGGCTGCCCGACAGCGAAGCAAACGCAAGTAGTCCCCCCGTCCAGCCAAAGGCTCTGGAACTCCATCCCAATTGCCCGAAAAGAAACGGAGCCAGGCTGTAATAGCTAAACAGCATGGTGTTCAGCAGCGCAACCAACATGGTATTTTTCCACAGCTCGCGGTCACGCATCATACGGGAGAGCAGTGCAGCAAGGCTGGGGCTGAGCGTATTTTCGGGCCGGGTTTCTGGCAGCATGGTCGCAGTCAGTAGTAGCAGTAACAGCGCCAGCAGCACAAGGGCAATAAATACACCGGTATGACCATACAGGCTGATCAGCCAACCTCCGCTTAGCAGGCCGAAAAAGGGAGTCAATGCCAGCGCAGCGCCCATCACGGAAAAGACGCGGGATAGTGCAGTTGATTCATACGTGTCCCGTAACATGGTCTGTACCACCACTGACCCGGCAGCCGCGCCGATGGCTGAGATCATCCGCGCCAGCAGCAAAACGCTGAAGTCAGTGGCAACCACGGCCAGGGCACAACCTGACCCATAGCAGATAAGTCCTGCCAGCATCGCCCAACGTCGACCGATGCAGTCGCTCAGCCAACCCCACATCGCCACGCCGATGGCGAAGGCAATAAAATAAACGGAGAGTGTTTGCGCCGCGCGCTCACTGCTTACGTGATAAGACGTGGCGATTCCTGGCAATGCCGGGCTATAAATGGTTTCCACCAGTTGCGGAAACATAATCAGCAAAGTAAGAAGCCACAGTGGCGGACGGCGAAGAGTGTTCATAGCAATATCCAGAGAGACAGAAAACTGGCGGGCATTATTGCTGAAAGGGAGGTGTCGTATTACCATTATCAAGACTTTAAATATCAAATATCGGACAGATAATGGAAATTGCCCCGGATGATGATTTCGATGCGGATAGCTTTGATAAACCGGTAATCGGGATTGCCTCCGAGATGGGCGTACACGATTCCGGCCGGCATAGCCATCTTCGTCATCAGCTACTTTTTTCGGCAGCGGGAAGCATTACGATTGAGCTGGAGCATGCCCTGTGTCTGCTACCGCCACGGCGCGCGGTCTGGATCCCGGCTGGTACGGTACATCGCGCCATAATGCGCGGGGTGATGGCTTATCGTTCGTTGTATTTTTCAACTACATTGCCGTTATCTAAGTTACCGCTGCAGATAGTCGACGTTAATCCTCTCTTTTTTGAAGTAATAGAACGTATGGCTTTCTGGCCGTGGGAAATGCCTGCCGCGCAGCAGGCCAGTCTTATCACCGTTTTCTGTGAGGAAATGCGGGCCGCCCGCAGTGAAAACTGGACGTTGCAGTTTCCCTCAGATCCACGGCTGAACGTGTGGCTTGAAGGAGTACGTATGGGCGAATTGCCACCACGACTAAATCAATTATCCCAACGGGTTGGGGCATGCGAGAGGACGATCAGTCGAATATTTACCAGGGATACCGGGATGAATTATCAGAGCTGGCGGCAGCAATTTAGACTATTAAAAGCCATGGAGATGCTGGCTGACGGGGGGCAGATCAGCCAGGTGGCGCAATATCTGGAATTTGTCAGTGACAGTGCTTTTATCGCTTTTTTCCATCAGCATACCGGTACAACACCGAGCCGTTTTGCGGGCAATATAATGCCGCAAAAGGATTAGGGGTATTACATACTAAGGATAATTTACCGGGTGGCAGGAGAGTGGGAAAATCGTGTACTAATGGCAGAGAGAAGAGCCTCTCTGCCAGCGGACGCTGCAATTAATCAAGAAGAACGACATCAAGCAAACCAGCCAAACCTTGCGGAAATCAGACTTAAAAGTCCTACAGCAGCAAATATATTTATCAGCACCACAGTTTTACTGGAAACATTCATTTGTGCCACCTTTCGTTTTAACCCTTATGGGTATAGTACGGGTTATAACTATCCGCAATAGTACGGATTCTGAACATAATGAAAACGGCTTGTTTTACCGGCGTTTCTCTTAAAATAATTAATAAAACTTGATGTGGGTCATGAAAAAGAGCATATTGCGCGCGATTTTACCTTTCGGCCCGGATGCCTGACATGTCTCTGTACCAAAAAATGCTGGTTTTTTATGCGGTGATGGCCGCTATCACGGCAATCATCACCTGGTTTCTTTCCCGCGATAAAAAGCGGATTCGTTTTCTCAGCGCGGTATTAGTCGGGGCGACCTGGCCGATGAGTTTTCCCGTCGCGTTAATGTTTTCTCTCTTCTGATGACGGCGTAAACGCCGTTTCAGGAGGAAAGCAGGGCATCTAATCGTTTTTTGTCGGCTGCGCAAACATCCATTGGATGCTGATATCCCACGTTTTCATTGGCGCGGGTATACAAAGCGACCAGCCAGTCGTAAACGTAACGGCTTGCGCCATGCGAAGGTTGTTCATCCAGTTTCGTCAACCGTAACATCGGCTGTTGCGCCGGGGCACTAAAAATAGCCGATCCTTTTTGGATCCTGCTGGCCGGACGCTGTTCCTCTGCCACGCTGGCAAATCCAAGCCAGGTAATAAAATCCCCAATATCGGCGTGAAGCTGCGCGGCGCAGACGTTTTCTCGCTGCATAATGCGCTGTAAGCGTTGCGGCATCTCCAGCCGATAGCTGGTGGTAACGAGGATATCAGCAACCTGCCTTAGCGTACGCGGCTCGAGACGTAAACGGCGCGCATTATTTTCATCGCGACACCACTGGCGCACGTGGTTAACCCACATTTTGTGCGCCTGATACCCGGCCTCTTTGCTTTCCGGCGAGTGCGGTGTGTCACGCACCTCGGCAAACAGGTCAATCTCTTCATTAAATAATCCGCTCACCTGTTCCTCGCGCGGCTGCTGAACACGCAGCAGCGACTCAAAGAGGCGCATCGGCGGGAGCAAACCGTCCAGGAGTTCGCCATGCTTTGCCGCCTGGGTCTGGAGCTGGCGGATCACCGACTCATTGCTACCCGATTCGGTTTCAACGGGGTTAATCCAGCCTATCAAGGTTTCGCGTACGCGCTGCTGGTGCTGCTCACGCAGGGAGGTCAATCTCGCCTGGCGTTGCTGGGGCGAGGTTGCCTGAGTAAGCCATTCGACGAGGCGTTGTAAGCTGTGTTTATCCAGCGCCTGCAGCGTGCCCCAGTGCAGTCCGGGCTTGCCCATTAATTGCTGCACAGATTCATCAAGATTTTGCTGAGTGCTAAACCGCGCATCCTGCGGAGTAATGGCCCAGACCACTCCCGGCAATGCGGCGTCATGTACGGGCTGAGTGTCGTTAACCCAGCCCAGTAGTTTGCGGGTGATGGCGGGCGTCTGGGAGCGGGTAGATACCGCATTACAGATTAAAAGTACATCCGGTTGCAGATGCTGGCGATAATGTTCCAGCATCCAGCCTAATTTGGCCTGCCACAATGGATGGGGATGAACATCCGGGGCGAGGGGAATATCCAGCAGATCGACATTCTCCAGTACCGCGTCTTCAACCGTCAGGACCAGCTCGCGCGTGAGCAGCGCCAGCGAAGCCTGAGAAAGGCTGACCGCATTGAGCAACTGATCATTTTCTATTGGATGAACCACCACATCGCTTTGCGCCTCATTCCCGTTCAATGCTACCTGAGTCAGGAAACTCTCGGCAGGTAAACCAAAATGGTCAACCAGCAGGCTCAGCGGAGCCGCGAGTTCTTGCGCGCTCCCGGTTTGTTGCAGCGTATGCGCCAGCGCCAACCACTGTTGCGTCAACTCTGGTTGTTCTCCCCACAGTAACGCCCAGGCGTTTGCCCGGGTAGTCAGATCCAGAGCGGGTAGCAGCGTGGCAAACTGATGCCATAGCGCGTCGTCAAATTGCTGCTGTCTGGCCGGTACGCAGGCGCGCCAGAAACGACCAATTGCCGCGACATCATGCGCGGTAATGCCCGGCACCGGATGACGCTGGCGCAACGTTTGCCATTTTTCCAGGCGCGCCTCAATAATCGATTTCTCGACCTGGCGGTTGTCCGCAAGCGCACAGAACTGGGTAATAAATAGCTGTACCAGTTCGGCTTCACTGAGTAGCCGCAGGCGCAACGGCCATTCACCATCGAGCGGATTTTCATCACGCGTAAAACGGATCGCCATGTTGGTTGGCGCATGACCAGGATTAATATGTGAAAAGTAATCAAAGCTGCGATCCGGGGTAACGATATTCACTTTGCCATTGGCGTTGCTGCACAATGCTGTGAGCAGGTGCGCTTTTGCCGATTGCGAATGTCCGTAAAGCCCAACGCATCCTCGCGATGAAAAGGTTGTCTTCAATGCAGACTCATTAACGGCGGCCAGGGTGAGCTGTGCCAACAGGGCATCCGCTTCATCATCAAGACGCGCCGCACGCTGACGGGTATCAGTTACCCACTCGATGGCGGCCTGCGCGGTGTTTAACATCTTACTCATTTCAGGTACACGCTCCCGCTATCAATCCAGTAATGGCTCCCGCTATGGCGTCGGTCTGCCAGCGTATTCAGTTTTAACGTTAAGGCATTGGCGGCAACGGGAGTGCCATCCTGTAACCACGCATCGCTCAGTACGAAAAATTCCGGGCCGCTTTCTTTGCTACCACCGCGTAGCTGCAGCCGTACATTCAACACGCCATCTCCGGCGATGGTTTTTGCCAGTTCGGCAGAATTTATGCTGAGCGTATACAGCGGTGTGGCAGGCCAACGGCTGTTGGCCAGTTGACGGAAACCTAACGTAACGTTGCCGCGCAATGGGAAGTGCAGGCGGGCATCCAGCTTCGCGCCGGGCTTATCCAGATCGATATCGTGATACCAGATGTTCTCATCACGCAGCGTATTGACCGTATTATCCAACACGCCGAGATAACGTACGGTCGAGTAAGCGCCGATATCGGCAGCTTTAAAGTTGAAACGCGGCAAGCGTAGATCCAGCGCCAGGCTACACAACATGGCACCAACTGCTGCGGTGGATTTGGGGTTACCAATCCGCCCTTGTTGGCTGAATGGATACCACTCATGTACGCGGTAGTTATCCATCCAGACCATACGATTAACCGGAACGGGCTGCAGATGGCGGATCAACGCCTGTACGCCAGGTAAACAGGCGGGTCTGCCGGTCACTAATAAAATATCGCAGCGATAGTGTGAAATGGCCTCACAGACCGCGTGCAGTGGGGAGGTCAGGGTAAACTGGCCCGCCAGTAACGCTTCTTGTAACTGCCTGAACTGCACCTGTAACGGCACGCTCAACACATCAAACGCTGGCGATCCCGCAGGCAACGCATGATCGATAGCCTGATGGATGTAATTCAGTACGTTGCGCGTTGGTTGCTGGCTCAGGAGTTCGCCAAAGGTGGCATGCAGACCCGCTACCGGATCGTTAATATCACTTTGTTCCCAGGCTGAAAGTACCGCATGACCGAGCGGCATAAAGAGTTGTAACGCCGTTTGTTGACGCAAAATCGCCTGGGTGTCGATGCGCCCGGAATCGCCAAATAGCGTAGCCAGCAATGCGGCGGCGTCGGTCACGCCAGCCTGTTGCAGACGGGTTTGCAGCGCAGGCAACACGCAACGCTGAATCACGTCCAGCAGCATGTCATCGCCCGCAACCTTAAAGCCTTCACGGAACAGCAGGTGCGGGGTAATTTTGACGTTTGTACCCACGCCGTCATCAAGCTGGTAATGGACGACGGCCATATCCGTTGTCCCGCCGCCAATGTCGATCGATGCCACGCGCAGCGCACGACCTTTAGTCTCACCAGGCTCCGGCAAACGGTCCGGGCGGGCAAGGGCGTTAAAGAACGATTCGGTGTGACCATCGTAGTGAGAGATAGCTTCGTTATACAGCCACACCAGTTGCCCGCAGCTGGCCTCATCCCATTCCATCTGGATCTCAGGTACGGGAACCACGCTCTTTTCCTGCTGTTTACGGGTGGTGAAGTCTTCATCCTGCGGGTGCCAGCCCATCGCTTTCCAGACCAACGCAATAGCTTCAAACATGCGCAGGCGGAAAATCTCGCGCTCCTGTTTGGGCATCGCCGACGGCAGGGTCAGGATCAGCGTACGCAACTGACGAGGAGATGCCGGGAATCCGAGGCGCAAACGCGTCGCCACGCTGTTAATTTGCCCCAGCGCCTGGGCCAGTATTTCGCACAACATATGCGTCATCAGCGTACTGCGGCTGTATTGCGGTGAGAATACCGGCAGACGATCATCCTGAGGCAGGCTGAACAGCGGTTGCCCGTCATCGTTCATCAGGTTCATCAGCGGGAAGGCGGTAGCCAGTGGTTCGCGCTGGGTTTTGCCATTCATCTGGCTAAAGCGCCAGTCATGCAACACCGGCGTTTCGTCCCACAGATAACGGCGCGGGCTGGAGATCCCACTGCTGCCTTCAGTGCCCATGCGCTGCATCGCCAGCTTTCGGGCTTCATCGCCAACGCGGACAATCGACGGCCAGATAAAGGCATCATCACGACCGCTTTCCACGGAAAAGTGCTGCTTACCAAAACGCGCTTCGGAAAACTCCAGTCGGCTGGTGAACAACGGATCGTTGAGAAACTGTGGCTCGCTTAACGAACGCACCTGCAATTCGGCTGTCTGGCGTAGTCCGTCATTGGCATCCCCGTGATCTTCAATCAGGACGCCACAGGTATGGGTGTTACCGATATCCAGGATAAGATCAACGGGAATGGCGGGCGTGCTGAGGGTATGCGTGACCAGTTTCACTTCCGGGACGGAAAGCTGCTCGCCTAACAGGGTCAGCACATTCAGCCAGTGCGCCTGATATTCAAAGTTACGCAGCGCCTGTTGGATCTCTTGTTCTGAGCGGTTCTCATGCTGTGTGACATGATGCATAAAGGATTCGCGCAACCAGCCGTCAATCCAGGTCTGGTCGAGGAAATCGGCAATTTCGTTGTCATGCCAGGCCAGCGCAAATCGCGTACCGTTCAGCAGGTCATTTTCGTTGGGGGTTAACGCCGCAGGGGCATTTTCAGTGAGCTGGCTGTCCAGCGCCACGGTGACGCGGTGGGTGTTGCCCGCGCTGTCAGGTTGCGCCAGCTTTCGCACCTGTACGCGCGCCCAGTTATCCGGGCCTTCAACGAACGTACGCGGCGGGTTGAAGCGCAGGAACGGCAGCGGCAGCCAGACACCGTCGAGCACGTCCAGCGAATAATGCAGCTTCTGGGTGCTTTCCGGCTTCACCACTTCGGGCTGACCGCCGGTACTGCCTGGTAAGGTATAACGTCCGGTTGTCAGATCGAAATCCAGCCGCAGCAGGGGACCGTTTGCCGTTTTGCGCACAAAGCGACCATGATGCGCAGATTCCTGCGGCGTCAGGCCAAAATCCAGAAATTGCACACCGCTATTGGCGATGAGCGTCACGCTCTGTTTGTAGTCACACAGATTCACCAACATAAAATCAGGCACCTATCTTTTTGATCGTCAGAGGGATTTCCGCGTGATCGTCATAACGTGCGGTACAGGCGGCGACGTCATTGGTTCCCGCTTTGCAGGTAATTTCCGGCATCGGATAACGTGACCCATCCGTACAACGGGCATTCCCGCGACTCTTAATCATTAATTCACCTGACTGATGCAAACCGGAGAAAATCTCGGCACGACAAACAATATTGTCGCCATGAACCACGCGCGCCGTGCCTTTATTGGCCTGGATCTGATAGCGCAGCGACGGCGCTTTACCGCTAACCGGATCTTTAACATCAACCATTACGCGCCAGTTACCGTTGAGAAAACGCGTCGTTCCTGCCTTCATCTGGTTGGCATCCATCACCAGCGCATCTTTTGGAATCGCGGCGATCACGACCGGTCCCTCGACAGGTTTTTCTTTTTTGGCGACCGGAACCACTTCAGCCCGATGCAGCGGCAGTGCAGATGTCAGTTCTGGCAGCGGTGCTATATCTGACTTAGCGACGTCTGCAGGGGGAACAGCGGGTACGGGCGGGGTGGGCTGTTGCTTCCACAGCAGCGGCCCAACCATGGCTGCAATGATCACCGCGGCAACGGGCAGGCTCCACAGCGGCAGGCGGCGTGCGGGTTTCTTCTGTGCGAGCGGCGGCGAGACTTCCGGTTCGTTAACAACGACCGGGGGTTGTGGTTCAGGTTCAGCCGGTTTAGGTAGCTCAACGACTGGAGTCAACAAAGGCGCCTCGGCCTCGGCGAAGGTGATTTGGGCAGTGATTTCTTCTTCCGGCTCAGGCTCCGCTACGGTGACGACCGGAGGAATATCGGCAATGCGCAGGCAATCGAGCACATCGTCGCGAGGATTTTCATTCAGATTGACGAAACCCCAGAACGTAATAACGGGTTTACCTTCAACCAGAAATACGTGATTCTCACCAGGAAACTGGATGGCTTTTTCCAGCAGTGAGCCAAACAGTTGCAGGGAGGTTTTACCCGATTGCAGACTTTTACGGCTCAGCGCCGCCGCATTTTCCAGCGTGCTTCCCAGATAGCGCAGCGCACGAAAACGGGCCTCTTCATCAGCGGCTTTCCATGCAACGGCTTTCCCTTCAATCGGCGAATACCAGTCA
Source organism: Citrobacter sp. RHBSTW-00017 (assembly GCF_013797615.1). NCBI lineage: Bacteria > Pseudomonadati > Pseudomonadota > Gammaproteobacteria > Enterobacterales > Enterobacteriaceae > Citrobacter > Citrobacter sp. RHBSTW-00017. The sequence goes on from NZ_CP056899.1 coordinate 2,525,839, forward strand.
ACGCGATCGCCGTTGTCGTTAATTTGTGGGATCGCCAGACAATCCACCATCGCCTGCTGTTTACGCAGGCGAAGCGTTTCACGAATTTGCAATGCTGAATCAAACACGGCCTGACCACCGCCGCCCACGGCCTGATAGTCATCCAAATTGCCGCTGCGCAAGAGAGTTTTTGCCACGTTGTTACCCCTTAGACTTCTTCACGTATCTACTTTACGTTTTATAAAAACGAGCAAACGGTGGAAGAGAGGCAAAAAGGGGCGAATTTTCATGGCATAGAGTGCCGGGAAAAATCTTGACGTTTTGAAAAAGACTTAAGGGAAATTAATTCGCTTAGGGTGATGAATTATTCAGCGAAATACACCGGATTAGAATAACCTGATAGTGATTTGTTATTGGTCAGTTTTTGTCAGCTATGCTCTGATATCCCGGTTAATAATAAAATAAGAAGGCTTATAACCATGATTGCAAGGAAAACGTTACTCGCGCTGGCGCTCAGCGCCGTCTTACCATCAGGCGCGGCGTTCGCGGCCAATACTGACACTCTCATTTACTGCTCAGAAGCGTCGCCAGAGTCATTTAACCCGCAAATCGCCAGTTCCGGTCCATCGTTTGTGGCCAGCTCACAGGTGCTCTACAACCGACTCATCAACTTTGATCCGGTAAAAAATACCCCAGTTCCGTCTCTGGCAACGGACTGGACGATTTCGCCGGACGGTAAGACCTACACTTTTACCCTGCGTCAGGGCGTGAAATTCAACAGTAATAAATTCTTCAAACCAACCCGTGACTTCAACGCTGATGACGTGGTTTTCTCGGTATTACGACAGAAAGATGCCGATCATCCGTACCACAAAATTTCTCAGGGAAGCTACGAATACTTCAACGATGTCGGTCTGGATAAACTGATTAAAGAAGTGAAGAAGGTCGATGATTATCATGTTCAGTTTATCCTTAATGAACCTAACGCCGCGTTTCTTGCCGACTGGGGAATGGATTTTGCCTCCATCCTCTCTGCGGAATATGCCGACGTGATGCTGAAAAAAGGCACTCCGGAAAACGTCGATAACTGGCCAATTGGCACCGGGCCATACGTGTTGCAGCAGTACAAGCAGGATTCGCAAATCCGCTATCTCGCCAACCCCAACTACTGGGACGGCGCCGTCCCCACGAAGCACCTGATCTTCTCAATCACGCCAAACGTTCAGACCCGATTGGCGAAACTGCAAACCAATGAATGCCAGATAATTCCGGCGCCTGCGCCCGTACAGTTTGACGAGATTAAGAAGAATAAAGATTTGACGCTGCATTCGGTTGAAGCGCTGAACGTCGGGTATCTGGCGTTTAATACCGAGAAAAAACCGTTTGATAACGTGCTGGTGCGTCAGGCGCTTAACTACGCGACAGACAAAAAGGCCATTTTTAACGCCGTCTTTTTAGGTTCCGGTACGGTGGCAAAATCGCCAATTCCGCCGAATATGTTGGGGTTCAATAAAGATCTGCAGGATTACGCTTACGACCCGCAAAAAGCGAAAGATCTGCTGAAACAGGCGGGACTTGAAAACGGCTTTGAAGCGACGCTGTGGTCAATGCCGGTTCAGCGCCCATACAACCCGAACTCCCGACGGATTGCCGAGATGATCCAAAGCGACTGGGCGAAGGTTGGCGTGAAGGCGAAAATTGTGTCGTACGAGTGGGGCGAATATCTCTCCGGAATGCGTAAAGGTGAGCATGACACCGCGTTGTTCGGTTGGATGTCAGACAACGGCGATCCGGATAACTTCGCCGATGTACTGCTGGGTTGTGACAGCATTAAAACCGGATCTAACGCCGCGCGCTGGTGCGATAAAGAGTATAATTCGCTGGTTCAAAAGGCGAAACTGGTGAGTAAACCGGAAGAACGCGCCGCGCTTTACCAGCAGTCGCAAGAGATTTTCTACCAGCAGGCTCCGTGGATTGCGTTGGCAAACGGGAAAACGTTTTACGCGACGCGCAGCAACGTCAGCGGATACAGCGTTAGCCTGATGGGCAGCGATTTTTCAAAAGCAAAATTAAATTAATGAGTTAAGGAGAGGTTATGTCGCATCTGGATGAGGTCAGCGCACGTGTTGATGCCGCCATTGAAGAGAGCGTCATTACGCATATGAATGAATTGCTGATTGAACTCAGCGATGATGTCGTGCTGAGCCGGGAAGAACGTTACACCCAGCAACAGCGTTTGCGTACGGCTATCGCACATCATGGCCGTCAGCATAAAGAGGATATGGAAACCCGTCGCGAACAGTTGACCAAAGGCGGCACAATCCTTTAATTCGTTGTTGCCAGATGGCGAAGTAACACCTTATCCGGCCTGCATGTTCAGGCCGGATAAGCGCAATTAAAACGAACGTCTCGCCACCAGCCAGGCCCCAACAACCAGCAGCACCGCGCCGCAGACCGGCCCCACCAACGCCCGCAGCGGCACGCCATGACTGCGCAGAATATCCAGCACCAGTCCGCCGATTAACTGGCTGGCCACCAGCACCGCGATAGTGGTTGCTGCACCCACATTTTGGTATCCACTGATGCTGGCAAAAACAAAGAACGATCCCAGCAAGCCAGGGATTAGCGTCCACCAGCGCACGTTGGAAACCAGTTCCCCAAACCCCGCCATACCTTGCTTAAACCACAGTATGCTGACAAACAGCACGATCCCGACCAGCGAGTTAAGTAACATGGCGATGAGGATCGTCGAGGACGTCTGCGTGATGCGTACCATCAAGGTATTTTGCACCACCAGACCAATACCTGCAGCAATCAGAAAGGAGAGGGTTAGCGTCTGGTTCATCTGCTGGCATCCGGTTCGCGGCGATCGTCTAACTGCAACTGCATAAAAGTCAGATCCAGCCAGCGCCCAAATTTCGTGCCAACCTGTGGCATTTGCGCGGTGGTTTTAAAACCCAGCGTGCTGTGCAGATGCAGCGACGCCTGATTCTGAGACTCAATGCCCGCAACCATCACATGCTTGCCGCACGCGCGGGCTTCTTCTATTAACCTGCTGAGCAGCGATCGTCCCAGGCCTTTACCCTGATGAGCAGGATGGACATATACCGAATGTTCAACGGTATGACGGAATCCATCAAAGTTACGCCAGTCGCCAAAGGAGGCGTACCCTGTAATCACGCCATTCTCTTCACTCACCAGCACCGGATAGCCCATCAACTGGCGGGCTTGATACCATGAGATACGGTTTTCGGCATCGACCGTTTGATCGTTCCAGATAGCCGCCGTATGCAGTACCGCGTGGTTGTAGATTTCTGCAATGGCGGCACAATCTTCTTTGCTGGCAAATCGAATGGACATGTTGAACCTCAGGGATTGTTCACTATAGTATTACAATATGAATACTATTGAAGACAGCATAAATCAACGGATCGGTGCAAGAATTCGCATTGAGCGGGAGTCTCGCGGCTGGTCTCTGACGGAACTCGCTGAACGCGCAGGCGTGTCGCGGGCGATGATCCATAAAATAGAGCGCGGTGAGAGCAGCCCAACGGCCACGCTGCTGGGCAGGCTCTCCGGTGCCTTTGGTATCAGCATGTCTATGCTGATGGCGCGGGCCGAAATGCAGGAGGGCAAGCTGCTGCGCTTCGCTGATCAGCCTGTCTGGCACGACCCTCAAAGCCACTATCTGCGCCGCCACGTTTCACCGCGCAGCGATCTGCCTATTGATCTGGTGCAGATAGAATTGCCTGCCGGAAGCGATATCCCGATGCCAGCCTCTTCCTATGTGCAGGCAAGACAACTTATCTGGCTACAGCAGGGGGAATTGGTCTTTGTGGAAGGGGACGTGCGTCATGAAATGCGGGCTGGCGATTGCCTGGAGCTTGGCCCGCCGAATGATTGTCGGTTTATCAATGAAACCGCACACCCCTGCGTTTACCTGGTTGTGCGGTTAAATCATGTCGTCAGCTAACTGGCGGACACAGGCTGCTACTATTGATGGAATCATGCCAAAAGCAGAGGAGCACATCATGGGTCAACAGACTAATCGCAATCGCCGCTGGGTACTGGCTTCCCGCCCGCATGGCGCGCCGGTCCCGGAAAACTTCCGTCTTGAAGACGATGAGGTGGCAACGCCGGGTGAAGGCCAGGTTTTGCTGCGCACCATTTTTCTTTCCCTCGATCCCTACATGCGTGGACGCATGAGCGATGAGCCGTCTTACTCCCCGCCGGTAGAGATTGGCGGCGTGATGGTTGGCGGGACCGTGAGTCGCGTGGTGTCATCCAACCATCCTGATTACCAGCCAGGCGAGTGGGTGCTGAGCTACAGCGGCTGGCAGGACTATGACATCTCCGACGGTAACGGGCTGGTGAAGCTTGGCGATAATCCTGAACATCCCTCCTGGGCGCTGGGAGTGATGGGGATGCCAGGATTTACTGCTTATATGGGGCTGCTGGATATTGGTCAGCCAAAAGCGGGGGAAACGCTGGTTGTGGCCGCCGCCACCGGCCCGGTTGGCGCAACGGTAGGGCAGATTGGTAAGCTCAAAGGCTGCCGGGTGATCGGGGTTGCAGGCGGGGCAGAGAAATGCCGACATGCCACCGAGGTCTTGGGCTTTGATGTCTGCCTCGATCACCATGCACAAGATTTTGCGCAACAGCTGGCAAAAGCCTGTCCGCAGGGGATCGATATTTACTACGAAAACGTTGGCGGTAAGGTATTTGACGCCGTTCTGCCATTGCTCAATACCTCTGCGCGCATTCCGCTGTGCGGACTGGTCAGCGGTTACAACGCCACATCGCTTCCAGGCGGACCCGATAGATTACCTTTGCTGATGGCAACGCTGCTGAAAAAGCGAATTCGGATGCAGGGCTTTATCATTGGTCAGGATTATGGTCACCGCATTCAGGAGTTTCAGCGGGAGATGGGGCGCTGGGTTAAAGAGGGCAAAATCCATTACCGCGAGCAAATCACCGACGGTCTGGAAAATGCGCCGCAGACCTTTATCGGCCTGCTGACCGGCAAAAACTTCGGTAAAGTGGTGATTCGTCTTGCAGACGATGCGTAAAACGGATGGCGGGAGTCATTCCCGCCAGTGTTACTCAAAACGCCAGGCCAGATTAATCCCTACGCCATAGTTTCGTCCTGGCGCCGGTTCGTAATATCGACCATTTGCCTCATTCACTATCACCGAACCGACGTAGGACTTATCAAACAGATTATCCACCCGACCGAACAGGTCGATCATCAGACTGCGGTAATAAAATTTATAGCCGGTATTTAAACCCACTACGGTATAGGACGGGGCTTGCGCCGTATTTTCATCATTGGCCATAATGTTGCTCATATAACGAACATCAGTTCCCGCATACCAACCTTCATCAGGCACGTAGCCCAGCGAAGCAAATCCCATGTTTTGCGCAATGCCAGGCAGGCGGTTGCCGTTGCAGTTTTGATCGCCACAGACGTTGCTGCGGTAGGTCGCATCCAGCCAGGTCCATGCAGCTTTTACGCGCCAGCTTGCGGCAAAGCGTTGGTCCCAGGAAAACTCACCTCCCTGACGGCGGGTTTTTCCAGCGTTTTTGTAGGTTGTCCGCCCGCCGCTACTGCTGTCAACCACGATCTCGTCATCGGTATCGGTCTGGAATAGCGCTGCGGTAAACAACCCATCGCCGATACGCGTTTTACTGCCGATTTCCACGGTATCGTTTGTGGAAGGCTGTAGGTCAAAATTCATCCCACTTTGGCCGTCGGAGCGGTAAGACAACTCGTTGATGGTGGGCGTTTCGAACCCGCGTCCTGCGGCCAGGTAGACGTTCCAGGCATCGGTGATGGCGTATTTTAACGATCCGGCAGGTAACCACTGGTGATAGCTGGCGTCACCGCTGTCATCTCCGTTACCAGGCGTAATATAGCGATCGTTAGAATCAAACCACACCGAACTGTAGCGAACGCCGGCATCCAGCGAGAGTTTCTGCGTTAATTGCCACTGGGTTTGCAGATAGGGATCGACATTCCACATCAGGTTACGTTCGTTACGTCGTAAGTCGCCTTTCTGACCATATTCTGGCACGCCATCATCAAGGCGAAAGTTGTTGTAGCCTTTACGGTTTTCGCTCATGTTTTCGTAATTCAGACCGGTGGTGAAGGTCACGGGTATGCCCAGTTCGCCACGGTGAGTCCAGCGGTTGTCTATCCCTTGATAATGACGTTGCAGGGTAATAACGCCTCCGGCATGAGAGGGTTTTAACTGCGGGGCCATCGGGATCGACTGATACTGAGTGGTTTCACGCTCGCCTGCATAGGTCATGATGCTGATATCATCCTTCGCGCTAAGCTGGCGTTCATAGCGCAACCCCGCCTGGGTCTGCTTGATGGTTTTTCGCGTGTTGTATTGCTCAGCGCGGGGAGATTGCTGCGGATTGGCCTGCCACTCCGACTCGGTAAGACCACCAGGATCGTCAGCTTTACTCTCTACACTATTGAAAATCAGGGTTAGTTTGCTCGTATCGTCCATGCGCACGCCCAGTTTGGCATTGGCCAGATTTTTTTGTGCGCTGCTGCGATCGCGATAACCATGGGTGGTAAACCGGGTTGTTGAAACGGTGTAATCCACATCCCCTCGCTGTGTACCATCGCCCAGTGCGCCCGTTGCTTTTAACCCGTAGCGCCAACTGCCAAAACTGCCGTAATAACTGCTGGCTTCAATGGTTGGCGGCTCATGTCCCGTTTCAGTGCTGACATTTATCACTCCACCAGACGCATTGCCATACAGAGCAGAGAAGGGGCCGCGTAAAACCTCAATATTTTGTACGCTGCTGATATCAATATTGGATGTTTGACCCTGCCCATCCGGCATGGTTGCCGGGATCCCGTCGACATACAAACGAATGCCGCGGATACCATAAGTGGTTCGCGAACCAAATCCGCGAATCGACAACTGGAGATCCTGGGCGTAGTTCTGCCGATTTTGCACCTGCAGCCCAGGGACGCTGGTCAGGGATTCAGACAGGTTAATTCGCGGCGTTGCCAGACGCATATCTTCTCCGTCAACGACGCTGACGGCGGCAGGGGTGTCCAGTTCAGAAACGGACTGTGGTGTCGCGCTAACGATCAGCGTTTGATCGTTTATCTCACTTTCTGCCACGGCATAAGGCGAGAGGAAGACAGACAGTAAAGAAACAGGAAGTGCAGTGTAGCGGGATGCAAAAATCGTCATGAACAAGGCCAGTTAATGATGCTTACGCCGTAATACCGGCGATAAGCGCGTGAATTTTTTTATAAAAGATGAATTTCAGCGCTGCTGAATTACGCTAGTTTTTCGGGCAATGACAACGATTGTAGTCAATATGTGAAGAAGTGCTCCACTTTGAGATGAATAATGATTACTATTCTCATTCTTAAAAAAGGCAAAACCATGATTTTGCTCATTGAAGCTATGTGAAGCAGTAACAAACGAATTTATCAAAGGGAGTCGTCATGTCTTTACGTCATCTGTTTTCGCCGCGTCTGCGTGGTTCTTTACTGTTAGGTTCACTGCTCGTTGCATCATCTTTTACTACGCAGGCTGCAGAAGAACTGCTGCGCAAAGCCGTGGGCAAAGGCGCCTATGAAATGGCATACAGTCAGCAAGAGAACGCGCTGTGGCTGGCGACCTCGCAGAGCCGCAAACTGGATACCGGCGGGGTGGTTTACCGTCTTGACCCGGTCACCCTCGAAGTGACTCAGGTTATTCATAACGATCTCAAACCGTTTGGCGCCACCATCAACAACGCCACGCAAACGCTGTGGTTCGGCAACACGGTAAACAGCGCGGTGACGGCAATGGATGCTAAAACGGGCGCGGTGAAAGGACGTCTGGTGCTGGATGCGCGTAAGCGTTCTGAAGACGTTCGCCCACTGCAGCCGCGTGAGCTGGTCGCCGATGACGCCACCAACACGGTATACATTAGCGGTATTGGTAAAGAGAGCGTGATTTGGGTGGTGGACGGTGATGCTATTAAATTGAAGGACACCATTCAAAATACCGGCAAAATGAGCACCGCTCTGGCTGTCGACAGCAAGGCTAAACGCCTGTACACCGCCAATGCGGACGGTGAATTCATCACCATCGATACCACCACCAACAAAATTCTCAGCCGTAAAAAGCTGCTGGATGATGGAAAAGAGCATTTCTTCATCAACCTGAGCCTGGACACGGCGGGCAACCGCGCCTTTGTCACCGACTCTAAAGCGGCGGAAGTGCTGGTAATCGACACCCGTAATGGCAACGTCCTGGCAAAAGTCGCCGCGCCGGAATCCCTGGCCGTGCTGTTTAACCCGGCGCGTAACGAGGCCTACGTGACCCATCGTCAGGCCGGCAAAGTGAGCGTGATCGACGCGAAAAGCTATAAAGTCGTTAAAACGTTCGAGACCCCAACATTCCCGAATAGTCTGGCGCTCTCCGCCGACGGTAAAACCCTGTACGTGAGCGTGAAACAGAAGTCCACCCGCGAGCAGGAAGCCACCCAGCCGGACGATGTTATTCGTATTGCGCTGTAATTAACCGGAGGGGGAAACCCCTCCTGTCACTTCTCTAAATCCCCCGATACGCCTCGTTACACCCCGCCAGTAGCCTGACCTACTTCAGGGACTTACACTACGCCCTCAACGGCTAACTGAATAACACGGGAATACCATGAAAAAGCCATTTATCTGTCTTTGTGCAGGCGTAATGCTGTTTACATTGGCAGGATGCACCACCGATTACGTCATGACGACCAAAAGCGGACAAACCATCACCACTCAGGGTAAGCCAAAACTGGATAAAGACACGGGAATGACCAGCTATACCGATCAGGATGGAAATGCGCGGGAAATTAACAGCAACGACGTAGCGCAGTTGATTGAAGCGAACTAAAAAAGAAGGCCTGAAGGATTAACCTGTCAGGCCTTCTGCCGTTATGGCGCGGTGCGGTGGATCTCTGCAACGCGTTTACGCACGCCGAACCAGCCCGCGACCAGCAGGATGGCAATCAGCGGTAATGACGCGATGGTATAGGTGCCGTTTGGATAGTCAAACGCCATCAATACCAGTACGCTCAGCAGGAACAGCAGCGTTAACCACGAGGTAAACGGTGCGCCCGGCAGTTTAAAGCTGACGTCTGCCGTTTTACCTTCTTTTATGGCCCGGCGCAGACGCATCTGACAGACCATGATAAATCCCCACGACGCAATAATGCCCAGTGACGCGAAGTTCAACACGATCTCAAACACCTGTGACGGCACCAGATAGTTCAGGAATACCCCGACGACATACACGACCAGCGTGGCGAGGATCCCGGCCCATGGCACCTGTTGACGGCTCATTTTAGCCATGAATTTCGGTGCCGAACCGCCCATCGACATGGAGCGTAAAATACGCCCGGTGCAGTACAACCCTGAGTTAAGGCTGGAAAGCGCCGCGGTGAGCACCACAATATTCATGATACTGCCAATGTACGGCACGCCCAGTTTGGAAAAGAAGGTAACAAACGGGCTTTGCCCCGCCTGATAGGCGTTCCAGGGCAGTAGCAGAACCAGCAGCACGACAGAACCCACATAGAACAGACCAATACGCCAGATAACGCTATTGATTGCTTTCGGCACCATCGTTTGCGGATCTTTGCACTCACCGGCGGCGGTACCCACCAGTTCAATAGAGGCAAAGGCGAAAACCACACCCTGTACCAGTACCAGCGCAGGCAACAGGCCATGCGGGAAGAAGCCGCCGTTGTCGGTAATCAGGTGAAAACCCGTGGCGTTACCATCCAGCGGCTTTCCGGTACCTAAAAAAACGGTACCCACCACCAGGAAGATCACAATTGCCAGTACCTTAACCAGCGCAAACCAAAACTCCATCTCCGCGAACCACTTCACGCCGATCATGTTCATGGTACCGACAATAGCCAGCGCGCCGAGGGCGAATACCCACTGCGGCACGTCGCCAAACGCGCCCCAGTAGTGCATATACAACGCCACCGCGGTGATATCGACAATGCCGGTCATCGCCCAGTTGATGAAGTACATCCAGCCAGCCACATAGGCGGCTTTCTCACCTAAAAATTCACGGGCGTAGGAAACGAAGCTACCGCTGGAAGGGCGATGTAAAACCAGTTCGCCGAGCGCGCGCAGTATAAAAAACGAAAAAATACCGCATACCAGATAGACCAGCGCCAAAGCCGGGCCGGCCATCTGCAGGCGTGCGCCTGCCCCTAAAAACAACCCGGTACCAATTGCGCCGCCAATGGCGATCATTTGTACCTGTCGATTGCCCATCGCTTTGTGATACCCCTCTTCGTGAGCATTCAACCAGCGTCGTTTCGCCGCATGTTGTTCCGCGGCTTGCGTGTTGTTTGTGTTCATTACGATTCCTGTTGACCTGACAAAAATACAACATCCTTTTTGCCGCACCTGCTGCGGCGAAAACAGCCTTACCCTTCATTGTGTTACGGGGGAAAACTGCCGGCCGAGCATCCTACATTCAATTGATTGGTTCCGCAAAGCCCCGGTAACAAGAATTCAGCATTTTTATGCAGCCGGTACTGGCGCGGTGTGGCCTCGATTCAGCCAATAAAAGAGAAGGGCGTTTATACCTGTAGAGGAGTGCGCTTATCGAGACATTCACCCAATAAGCGCCGTAACGTTATGCCGATACGCCAAAGACCTGAACGGCCTGCTGTAAGCGTGATGAACGCTGGGTCAGATCGGCGGTGGCGTCGGTGACGCGCTCCACCATCTCGGCATTATTGTGTGTCATGGTGCCAACGCGTGAAATTGAATCGTTAATCAGATCCAAAGCCTGGGTTTGCTCACGCGTGGCCAGACTAATGTCTTTGATCATCATCGACATCTGCAGTACATCCCCAATCATCCCGGTGAGATGCGTTTCCGTTTGCTCCACCATTTTGACGCCGCTATTAACATTGGCGACGTTCTTCTCAATAAGCTGTTTGATCTCTTTTGCCGCAGACGCCGAGTGTTGGGCCAGATTGCGGACTTCTGCCGCAACAACGGCGAAGCCACGCCCGGATTCCCCGGCTCGCGCGGCTTCAACCGCGGCATTGAGCGCCAGAATATTGGTCTGAAAGGCGATGCTGTCGATCACGCCAATGATGTCAACGATCTGCCCGTTGTCACGCGATATCGCCTGCATCATGGCGATAGTTTGTTTCATGATATCGCCGCCTTCTGCAGCGTTGGCGCTGGTTTTATCGGCCATGGTCATGGTATGTGCCGCCGTCTCAGCGGTTTGTTGTACCGCGCTACCAATTTCTTCAATGGCCGCAGCGGTTTGTTGCAGGTCGGCAGAGGTTTCTTCTGAACGCTGATGCAGCGCCGTACCTTCTTTTGACACCCGCTGACTGATAGCGCGAATACCGGAAATTTGCGTACTGACGTCATCGACCAGAGAATTCAGATTAAGCCCGGACTGATTAACCAGTCGCATTAGGGAAGGTGCGAACAAGTTCCTGATATGAGATCATCATATTCATCCGGAGCGCATCCCAGAGGGACATCATGAGCCATCAACTCACCTTCGCCGATAGTGAATTCAGCACTAAGCGCCGTCAGACCCGAAAAGAGATTTTCCTCTCCCGCATGGAGCAGATTCTGCCATGGCAGAATATGACCGCTGTCATCGAGCCGTTTTATCCCAAGGCGGGCAATGGCCGACGGCCCTATCCGCTGGAGACCATGCTGCGTATTCACTGCATGCAGCATTGGTACAACCTGAGCGACGGTGCCATGGAAGATGCCCTGTACGAAATCGCCTCCATGCGCCTGTTTGCCCGATTATCCCTGGATAGCGCCCTGCCGGATCGCACCACCATCATGAATTTCCGCCACCTGCTCGAGCAGCATCAACTGGCCCGTCAATTGTTCAAGACCATCAATCGCTGGCTGGCCGAAGCAGGCGTCATGATGACCCAAGGCACTTTGGTGGATGCCACCATCATTGAGGCACCCAGCTCTACCAAGAACAAAGAGCAGCAACGCGATCCGGAGATGCATCAGACCAAGAAAGGCAATCAGTGGCACTTTGGCATGAAGGCCCACATTGGTGTCGATGCCAAGAGTGGCCTGACCCACAGCCTGGTCACCACCGCGGCCAACGAGCATGACCTCAATCAGCTGGGTAATCTGCTTCATGGAGAGGAGCAATTTGTCTCAGCCGATGCCGGCTACCAAGGAGCGCCACAGCGCGAGGAGCTGGCCGAGGTGGATGTGGACTGGCTGATCGCCGAGCGTCCCGGCAAGGTAAAAACCTTGAAGCAGCATCCGCGCAAGAACAAAACGGCCATCAACATCGAATACATGAAAGCCAGCATCCGTGCCAGGGTGGAGCACCCGTTTCGCATCATCAAGCGGCAGTTCGGCTTCGTGAAAGCCAGATACAAGGGGCTGCTGAAAAACGATAACCAACTGGCGATGTTATTCACCCTGGCCAACCTGTTTCGGGTGGACCAAATGATACGTCAGTGGGAGAGATCTCAGTAAAAACCGGAAATAACGCCAGAAATGGTGGAAAAAATAGCCTAAATAGGCTGATTCGATGTGTTTGCGGGAAAAAAATCGGCCCAGATCCGCGAAATTTTAATCAGCGAGTCAGCTTGGGAAGAAATGACCTGCTTATTCGCACCTTCCTTAGCATTCCGATCTCATCCACCCGATTTAAATGACAGTTATCAGGTTTACGTCCGGACACCACTTTCTTCATTTGCGTCAGGAGCGTATTAACTGGCTGACAAATTTGATACTTAAGGTAAATAGCCAGCGCCAGAAATAACACCAGCAAGCCACCCGACTGAATAAATGGATTAAACGGGGCGAAGATAAATAACAAAGCGAGCAGGGCCGTCACCCCTAAAGAATAATTGACGCGCTGGCTGATATTCAGCCATTTAAACATGGAGGTCCATGCCAATAAGCCGCGACGAATGATAATCCCTTTAAAAAGTCGAAAGCCTTTAAACTGCTGACTATTCATTTTTTGGTATAAACTTTCGCTGTGAGTTATTTCATCACGCGAAGGAACGGTACGCACTGAGATGTAACCGGTGAGTTTTTCATTGTGCCAGACCGGCGTAACATTGGCGCGAACCCAGTAATGGTCACCATTTTGGCGGCGGTTTTTCACCATACCCGTCCAGCTGTCTCCCTGCTGTAGCGTGTACCACATATCGGCGAATGCAGCGGGAGGCATGTCAGGATGGCGAATAATATTATGCGCTTCGCCCATTAATTGATCTTCGTTAAATCCGCTGGCATCGATAAAAGCAGAGTTAGCGTAGGTAATATGACTTTCTTTATCCGTCGTTGAAAGCAGCGTCGCTTTGTCGTTAAGTGCGTGCTCAATTTGTGTAACGGGCATGTTACTTTTCATAGAGGCCCCATAATGATATGTATAATCCATACAAAAATTCCCGCAATAAAATCGGGAGGAATATTAAAAAGCCGTTTTAAACCGTTTTAATAAGAAACGCTGCATTCTCTACTAATCATCATTTTTGTGGAAGTATTTAAATTAAAAAATCTCTGTGGATTATTCATTCAGGGTCATAAAACTGAAACATTTTATACAACCGCATAACGTTTTAAGTCATTTAACCTGACTTAACGTAAATCGCGTTAAAAAACGTTTTCGCAAAAAGAAAACTGGCATGAAATGATTTGGATGTTATTCCCGTGAGACCAACGACCCTATTATATTTTGTAGGCCATACATTCCGCGTGTTTTCAGTTTCGTGTTCCGACCAGTACAAGGCAATCCGAATTTTAACCCTGACAGCGTCAGGGCTGGTTATCTACTTTTTAGCTGAGCAAATGTGAATTAAATGTTTCTGCATGGTTATCTGATAATTTAATAATAATGACATGTTAACAAGCATAGGCCCGTAACATGTCATATCGCCTGAGTATTCTGGATAAAAGCCCCCTCGGGGAAGGTGAAACCGCCGCGATGGCGCTTGCCCGGACGTTGCGTCTGGCGCAGCAGGCAGAAGAGTGGGGATACCATCGTTTCTGGATCGCGGAACACCATAATACGCCACAGCTGGCCAGCCCATCACCGGAGCTGGTGATTGCCTGGATCCTCGGGCAAACCCAGCGTATTCGCGTTGGCTCCGGTGGCGTGATGCTGCAACATTACAGCCCGTACAAAGTGGCGGAAAACTTCAATCTTCTGGCCTCGCTGGCACCCGGGCGTGTCGATCTCGGCGTAGGGAAAGCCCCTGGCGGCTTACCACTGTCGACTCGGGCACTACAGCAAGGAGTGCATCAGGATGAAAAAGGCAGTTTTGCCGACCAACTTTCCCAGCTTAACGACTGGCTGACGCTGAGCGGCACGGAAAGTGGGGAAACGGTATTTCCGACGCCAATCCCACCGATACCGCCGGAAGGATTTGTCCTGGGAGCCAGTGTGCAAAGCGCACAGTTAGCAGCGCAATTTAATTGGCATTTTATCTTCGCGGCACACCTCAACGGTGACCGCGCGTTATTGCGTGACGTTTTGTCCTTCTGGCAGACCCACAGCGCACGTCCGACGATAGTTGCCGTCCAGGTGATTGTGGCTGACAGTAGCGATACCGCCGCGCAGCTTGCGGAAAACGTGCAAATCTGGGGCGTGGAGCTGGAGAATGGTCAACGTGTCACGGTAGCCAGCGAAGAGCAGGCGCTGGCATTCGCCGCGCAGGCCGGCAGTCCGCCACGCAAAATCGCGCGTCGTGAGCAGGCGTTGTTACACGGCACGGCTCAGGAGGTGATGGCAAAGCTGAATGCCCTGCATACGCAATTTGGCATTGAGGAGTTCATTATCGACACGCCAGTGGCGGAAGGTCACGCGCGTCTGACATCGCTGCGGTTGTTGGCGCAAGCCCATAACGCCGTGGAGGTGCTCTGATGACTCTGGCCTCAACGCTTATCAACTGGCGTCGTGAATTACACCAGCACCCGGAACTTTCCCTACAAGAGGCGGCAACGACGGCGCGCATTCACGCCTGGCTGCACGCAGCGGGCGTCGAGATTTTGCCGTTCGACCTGAAAACCGGTCTGGTCGCGGAAATCGGGCAGGGAGAAGAGGTCATCGCGCTGCGAGCAGATATCGATGCGCTACCGATAGAAGAAAGCGCCGATGTACCGTTTCGCTCCCTCACGCCGGGAGTGATGCATGCCTGCGGGCATGACGTCCACACCAGCGTCATGCTGGGCGCCGCGCTGCTGCTTAAACAACAGGAAACACACTTACCGGGTCGAGTACGTATTTTGTTTCAGCCCGCTGAAGAGAGTTTCGGTGGCGCAAAAACGCTGATCCGCGCCGGTGCGCTGCACAACGTTGCGGCTATTTTTGGCATGCACAATGAGCCAGGTTTACCAGTGGGGGAATTTGCCACACGCGGCGGCGCGTTCTATGCCAACGTCGATCGCTTCGTGCTGCGTATTAATGGCAAGGGCGCACATGCGGCGCGTCCGCATGAAGGCAGAGATGCCATCCTGCTCGCCAGCCAACTGGTCACGGTGTTGCAAAGCGTTGCCAGTCGCGACGTTAACACACTGGATTCAGTGGTGCTTAGCGTGACCCGTATTCAGGGAGGAAATACATGGAATGTGTTGCCAGAATCCGTTGAGCTGGAAGGGACGCTCAGAACGCACCGGACTTCGGTGCAACAGCAGGTTAAAGCACGGGTTAATGACATCGCCGCCGGTTTTGCCCACGCCTTTGGCGCACAAATCGACGTTATCTGGCATGCGGGGCCGACCGCGTTGGTAAACGATGCTCGTTGGGCCGATATCGCCACCGCCGTGGCGAAACAATCAGGCTACACCACCCATCATGCCGACCTGCATATGGGCGGCGAGGATTTTGCTGTCTATCTGCAAAATACGCCTGGGGCATTTGTCAGTATTGGCAGCGCCAGTGAATACGGATTACATCACCCGGGCTTCAATCCGGACGAACGTTTAATTGAACCTGCCGCGCATTACTTTGCACAGTTAGCAAAAACGGCATTCGCACATCTTTAAGTTTACCTGTTGGGTAGGGGTTATTATGGCTGAAAATCGGCAACTACGGCTCGGCACTATTCTGCATGGCGCAGCGGGAAATATGTCCGCATGGCGTCATCCGGCGGCACAGGCCGATGCCAGTATTAATTTTGATTTTGTCAAAGAGACGGCGCTTATTGCGGAAAAAGGGAAGCTTGATTTTATTTTTGTCGCCGATGGTCTGTATATTAATGAAAAATCAATCCCACACTTTTTAAATCGCTTTGAGCCGCTGACGGTATTATCTGCTTTGGCCAGCATTACCCAGAATCTGGGATTGGTTGGCACGGTATCCACATCATACAGCGAGCCGTTTACTACCGCACGGCAGTTCGCCAGCCTTGATCATCTCAGCCAGGGGCGAGCCGGATGGAACGTTGTCACGTCACCTCTGGAGGGTTCGGCAAAGAACTATTCCCGTGCCCAGCATCCAGAACATGCCCTGCATTATCGTATCGCCGATGAATATTTACAGGTGGTGAAAGGACTGTGGGATTCCTGGGAAGATGATGCTTTTACCCGTAATAAGGCAAGCGGAGAATTTTTTAATCCGCAAAAACTGCATACGCTTAACCATCATGGAGATTATTTTCAGGTCGCAGGGCCGTTAAATATTGGGCGCACGCCACAAGGCCGTCCGATTATATTCCAGGCGGGCGCTTCACAGGATGGTAAGAAATTAGCGGCGCAGCATGCCGATGCTATTTTTACCCATCAGGAGTCGCTGGCGGAGGCCAAAGAGTTCTATCAGGATGTAAAAAGCCAGTTGGCCTACGCCGGGCGACATCCCGAACAACTGCATATATTCCAGGGCGTCAGCGTGATTGTTGGCGACAGCGCAGAGGACGTTGAGCAGCAGTATCAGACTACCGCTGCGCTGGTCTCTATTACCGACGCGCTGAACTACCTGGGCCGCTATTTTGAACATCATGATTTCGCCCAATATCCACTGGACGCACCGTTCCCGGAGCTGGGTTCCCTTGGACAAAACAGCTTTCGCAGTACGACTGATGAGATCAAACGCAACGCGCGTGAGCGTGGCTTAACGCTACGCCAGGTTGCTCTGGAAGCGGCCAGTCCACGCCCACGTTTCAGCGGCACGCCGCAACAGGTTGCCGATGGTCTTCAGCAGTGGTTCGACGAAAAAGCCGCAGATGGTTTTATCATCCAGGGGGGAACGCCAGATACCTTCCCGCGTTTTGTCGAACAGGTTGTCCCCGTGCTTCAGGCGCGTGGCCTGTTCCGCCATGAATATCCCGGTACGACCCTGCGCGCAAGCCTGGGACTCGCGACACCTGCAAACCAATTCACACAATAAGAGAAAAACGCTATGCAGAAAAAATCAGTCTTCCTCGCGCTGTCACTGGCTTTCAGCGCTAACGTCTGGGCAAATGATGTGACTATTAACGGTACGGGCGTAAGCCTGGAAGCCAATAAAACGCCAATCAATACGGCAAAAAATCCGCAGGCGATTGCGCAGTTGCCCGCGAACCTGCACCTGGCCGTACCGGGTAAATTCACCGTGGCGATTGCCGGGTTAAGCCAGCCGCCGCTGACCGTCTTTGCCGATGACAATAAGACACTGATCGGCAGCGAGGCGGACATCGCTCGTCTGGTGGCTGATAGTCTGGGGCTGGAACTCAACGTCGTGCCCACGTCATGGGAAGACTGGCCGCTGGGCGTCACGTCCGGCAAATATGATGCCGCGATCAGCAATATTACCGTCACCAAAGCCCGCAAAGAGAAATTCGATTTCGCGACGTATCGTAAGGACTCCCTTGGCTTCTATGTCAAAACCGGCAGTAAGCTGAAGAAAATCGAGCAGGCAGAAGATATCGCCGGTCTGCGTATCATCGTCGGTTCGGGGACAAATCAGGAAGCCATCCTGCTCGCCTGGAACGATGAGAACGTGAAGAAAGGGTTGCAGCCGTTTACGCCGGTGTATACCAAAGATGATGCCGCGCAAACCCTGGCCCTGCAGTCAGGCCGTGCCGATGCTTACTTCGGCCCTAACGTTATCGGCGCGTGGAAAGCTGCACTCAACGGTAAAACGCAACGGGTGGGCAGCGTTGATGGCGGTTGGCCAAAAGCGGCACACATCGCTGTGACGCTGAAAAAGGGCAGCGGTCTGGTTCTGCCGGTACAAACCGCCCTCAACGGCGTAATTGGCAACGGCGACTATGACAAGGTGCTGAACCGCTGGGGAGAAGGGGTGGAACGTATTCCGCAATCTGAAATCAACCCGGCCGGTTTAGGCGACTAAGGAGGTCATCGTGAGCGATCAATTTCGCGTGGTCTCACCTGAAGCCAGCGAGCTGCAGCCAATTTTGAACGGTCTGTTCGGTGAATATGCCGCTCGTTATGGCGATTATTTTTCTCGCGACGCTGAAGTGGAGCTGACCGAATGGTATCTGGCACCGCAGGGACTTTTCGTGGTGCTGGAGCGCAGCGGCGAGATTATCGCCACCGGGGCCTACAAACCTTACGACAAAGACACCGCCGAGATTAAGCGCATCTGGACGAAAAGCAGCCTGCGTCAGCAGGGGCTGGCGGCACGCGTGGTGCAGGAGCTGGAACGCAGGGCGCTGCTGGCGGGCTACAGCCGGATTTATCTGACCACGGGATTTCGCCAGCCAGAGGCCGTGCGACTTTATTTAAGCCAGGGCTACGATCCGCAATTTGATACAGCGCGCGATCCCGAAGAGTACAGCCTGCCACCGTTTGATGGCCGGCTGCGCTTTACCAAACTGTTGACCATCGCCGGTCAGGCCAGAATAGCCTGAGGAGAGAAGATGAAAACGACGGAGAGTATTAAAGTCGTACCGGCGCGCTATCCTATGCGCACCGCAGGAGCAGTCATTGCCTTGTTTGTCCTGGCGGTGATTATCCAGTCCGTGGCGTTTAATCCGCGCTGGGAATGGGGCGTGTTTGCCCGTTGGTTCTTTGATCCGGTTATCTTGTCCGGCCTTGGGCAAACTCTGCTACTGACGCTTATCGGTACGCTGTTGAGTATTATCATCGGTGGTCTGCTGGCGCTGGCACGACTTTCATCTTCCTGGTTGCTGAACGGTCTGGCATGGGGATACATCTGGCTGTTTCGTTCGTTACCGCTGATTGTGGTGCTCATCGTTTTGTACAACTTCTCCTATTTGTACGACACGCTGGCGATTGGTATTCCGTTTACTCCCATTCAATGGGGCAGTTTTGAGACCATCAATGTGCTCGGCCAGTTTTCCACCGCGGTGGTTGGCCTGACGCTGGTGCAAAGCGCCTATACCGCTGAAATTATTCGTGGTGGATTTTTAGGGGTTGACCACGGCCAGTACGAGGCAGCGGCAGCGCTGGGCTTACCCGCATGGCGACGTACGCTGCGGATTATTCTGCCGCAGGCGCTGCGCACCATTTTGCCTGCTGGCTTCAATGAAATCATCAGTCTGGCGAAAGGGACGGCGATGGTATACGTGCTGGCAATGCCAGAGCTGTTCTACACCATCCAGATGATCTACAACCGCACGCAGGAAGTGATCCCGCTGCTGATGGTGGGTGCGGTGTGGTATCTGGTGATCACCAGCGTCCTGTCGTTAATTCAGCACCTGGTCGAACGCGCGCTGGCCCGCAGCGAGCGACGTTCAGCAATCAATACCGCCCGGGTGAGCCGTGCAGAAAAACGCAACCGTCAACGTCCGCAGCAGGAGGCCGTCCATGTCCCACTCGCCTGAAGGCCATATTTCCATTACCGGCGTCAGCAAATACTTTGGTCGCCACAAAGCGCTGGATAATGTGTCGCTGGAGATCCCTCCCGGAACGGTAACGGTTATTCTTGGCCCGTCCGGTTCAGGGAAATCCACACTCTTGCGGACGATCAACCATCTGGAGCGCGTCGATGAAGGGTTTATTCAAATCGATGGCGATTACATTGGTTATCGTCGGCAGGGAGACAAGCTGTATGAGCTGAAAGAGGCGGAAATTTTGCGCCAGCGCGTTAACGTCGGCTATGTGTTCCAGAATTTTAATCTGTTTCCGCACTTAACGGTGCTGGAGAATTTGATTGAAGCGCCCATTGCGCACGGTCTGGCATCGCGTAAAGCCGCCACCGAGCGGGCATTAACTCTGCTTGATGCCGTTGGCCTGCGTAATAAAGCCGATGCCTGGTCGCGTCATCTCTCCGGCGGTCAGCAGCAGCGTATCGCTATTGCCCGTGCGCTGGCGCTAAATCCACGCGTTATGCTGTTTGATGAACCCACTTCAGCGCTGGATCCTGAACTGGTAGGCGAAGTTCTGGATGTCATCAAAGCACTGGCGCAGTCGGGAACCACGCTGGTTGTGGTGACGCACGAGATTGGGTTCGCCCGGGAAGTGGCGGATCAGGTGGTGTTTATGGTCGATGGCAAAATTGTCGAACAGGGCAGCAGCGAGCAGGTGCTGAATCATCCACGCCACACGCGCACCCAGCAGTTCTTGTCGAAAGTGCTGTGAACTTGCAGGGAAAGATAGGCAGGTCTGCATAGACTGACGAATGCTGCTCTACACTTAGGGTTTTAACTTTGGGGGGTTGCAGCATGATTAAGGTCTATGGGGTGCCGGGCTGGGGATCGGCCATCAGTGAAGTGATGCTCACACTGGCGGAGATCCCTTACAGCTTTATTGATGTTGATGGTTTTGACCGCGACGGGCCTTCGCGGGAGTTGCTTAAAAAAATGAATCCGTTGTGCCAGGTGCCCACACTGATACTGGAAAATGGTAACGTGATGACGGAAACGGCGGCGATCGCCCTGATGATCCTCGATCGTTGTCCTGAACTTGCGCCACCCGTTGGGCACGCTGAGCGCCAGCAGTTTCAGCGTCTGTTGATATGGCTGGTGGCAAATGTCTATCCAACGTTTACCTATGCCGATTATCCACAACGCTGGGTACCAGACGCCGCGGCGCAGTTGAAAAAGAACTGTATTGAGTACCGCAAATCGCTTTATATGTGGCTGAACGACCAGCTAAGCGCTGAGCCGTATGCGTTTGGCGATCAGCTAACACTGCTGGACGTTTATATTGCCGTTATGCGCACCTGGGGGCCGGGGCATGACTGGTTTCAGGACAACACGCCCAATATCAGCGCTATCGCTGACGCGGTTTGCCAGCACCCGCGACTGCGTACTGTACTGAAAAATAATAAGATTATTTGAATAAAAAAACGCTGTTCCGCAGGAGTGCAAATCCCGGAACAGCGGGCGAACTATCGCCATAAGCTTACATTACGCGACGGACGGGCTCAGCGTAATACGATCCAGCGGCCCCACGATAAACAGATAAGAAATCAGGCCAATCAGCCCCATCGAACCGACGTACAGAATGGCGTAATCGAATGACTGGGTATTCGCCAGAATGACGCCAATCACCAGCGGCGTGATAATACTCGCCATATTGCCGCACATATTGAATACGCCGCCAGCAATGCCGAGCACTTCTTTTGGTGAAGTATCGCTAAGTACGCACCATCCCAGATTGCCAAAGCCTTTGGCGAAAAATGCCAGACTCATCGCCGCGATAACCACAAATTCTGACGAGGTGTAGTTAGCGATAACGATGACACAGGAAAGTAACATTCCGCAGATAACGGGTAGCTTACGAGCAACCGTCAGGCTGTAGCCGCGTTTTAATAGCCAGTCTGAAAAAACGCCCCCTAACAATCCACCGATAAAACCGGCAATAGCAGGAATACTGGCGACAAACCCCACTTTAAGGATCGACATTCCTTTAGCCTGATACAGATAGGTAGGAAACCAGGTCAGGAAGAACCAGGTGATTGACGTCACGCAGAACTGCCCGATGTAAACGCCAATCATCATGCGGTTGACGCAGACGCTTTTTATTTGCGCAAAGGTAATCTTCTGTGGCTCTTTTTTATTTCCCAGCGACGGTTCGCCACCGCCTTCCCGGATATAGTCAATTTCCTGCTGGTTTACCTTCGGATGATGCATAGGATCTCTGACTTTTACCAGCCAGAAGATGCCAAGAATAACGCCAATCGCCCCGATATAATAAAAAACAAAGTGCCAGCTGAGATTATGCAAAATAATCGTCATTAACGGTGTAATTACCCCTAACGAGATATATTGCGCGGCCTGGTAAACTGAGGTGACAAAGCCTCGTTCATTATTAGGAAACCACTGTACGCTTAATCGGCTGTTGGCAGGAAAGGCCGGAGCCTCAATGGCACCCATCAGTAAACGTAAGATAATCAATACCACAAGTGGACTGGCGTACAAATAAATGGTGCCCTGAAACATGGTCACCAGTGACCAGCCAATCAGGGCGCAGCCGTATACCAGACGAGAACCGTAGCGATCAAGTAGCCAGCCTCCAGGCAATTGCATAATGACATAAGAAATACCGAAGGCAGAAAAGGCCAGTCCCATTGCTTCGGGATCAAAACCTAATTCTTTGCTCATAATCGGAGCTACGACAGATAACGTCGCGCGATCGGCGTAATTAAATACGGTGGCAAGAAATAGAAATATCAAAATACCGTAACGCACTTTTGTGCGCTTTATTATTGTGTTCATCACCCACTCCTTTCATAAGGTTGAGAGCGTTTCTGTAGGGAAGAGGGCGGGTATTACTTACCCGCCAAATAAATTAAGGACGTTTACCAAACTCGCAGGTTAATTGCGTCCAGCGGCGTGTCTGCTCGCTGATGCTGAACCCCAGGCCGTGACGGTCGGAAACCCACATCCGCCCATCGCGCAGCTCAAGCTGTTCATTAAATAACGGGTTCAGCCATTCGAAATGTTCCAACCATGGCTCAAGCGGGTAAGCGGCGGACAGATGCAGGTGAACTTCCATGGCAAAGTGCGGAGCCAGTTTGCGACCGTGTTTCGCCGCCAGGTCCATAATTTTCAGAAATGGTGAAATTCCCCCCACACGCGGTGCATCGGGCTGCACAAAATCACTGGCATTACCGAGGATCAGCTGTTCATGTTCGCGGAAACTGGTCAGCATTTCACCGGTAGCAATCGGGGTATCAAGCGCGGCGGCCAGTTGGGCGTGACCTTCCACATCGTAGGCATCCAGCGGCTCTTCAATCCAGATCAGATTGAACTGCTCCATTTTTCGTCCCATACGAATGGCGGTTTCTCGGTCCCACTGCTGATTGGCATCGACCATCAGCGGGAAGTCATCGCCCAGCGCTTCACGCACCGCGGTTAAGCGGCGAATATCCTCGGCGCAGTTTGGCTGACCAACCTTGAGTTTGATGCCGCCAATGCCGTTTTCACGGGAAATAACGACGTTTTTGAGCACCTGATCCAGCGGCGTATGCAGGAATCCGCCGGAGGTGTTGTAACACTGCACGGAGTCCCGGTGTGCACCCAATAGTTTTGCCAGCGGCAACCCTGCTCGCTTGGCCTTCATATCCCACAAGGCGATATCGATAGGGGAGATAGCCTGAACCGCCATGCCGCTGCGCCCTACGGAAGCTCCAGCCCACAGCAGCTTGGTGTAGATCTTGTCGATATCGTTTGGATCTTCGCCTAACAGGTTATCGGCAATTTCTTTGGCATGAGCATAGATTCCCTGGCCGCCAGCCCGTTTGGAGTAACTAAATCCAACGCCTTCAAACCCGTCGCGACTGCGGATCTCCGCGATAATGATGGCAACTTCGGTTAGGGGTTTCTGGCGACCGGTCAGCACTTTGGCATCGCTCACGGGTGTTGCCAAAGGAAGGAAAGCCAGGGACAGCTTAACCCACTCGATACGGTCGCCGGTTTCAGCCGCGGTTTTTGCATTGGCTGATTTGGCATACGTTACGGCATCGGAATTCGCACTTAATGACATTTTAATCTCTCCTGGTGATAACAAATGATTGCGCTAACATTTTTAGTGTTAGCGCAATCATTGCGCCAGCGAATTGAATGCGTTTTGAACAATCGCTCACAAATACTGAGACAAAAGGACAGTAACTTGTAAACAGCATCACATTCCAATACTTTATGGGTAAATGCACAAGTCATTATGATGGCGCTATCATTTCAGATGACGCTAATTAACTAAGCTGCTGTTTTCTCAGCGTTATCGTAGAGGGGTGCTGGCAATAGCCGAAATCATGATGAATAATGCCAGGATAAATCAGCGATCTTTGACAAGGGCATCGACAGTGAAAAATCCCAGACCTCCGCGCGCACCCACGCTGGAAGATGTTGCCCGTACTGCGGGATTGTCGCCCATGACGGTGAGCAGGGCGTTGAATTCCCCGCAACTGGTGCGCCCGAGAACGGTTGAAAAAGTGATGCAGGCGGTACGCGCCACTGGCTATATTCCCAACGCGCTGGCCGGGGGGCTGGCGTCGCGTCGCAGTAAGCTTATCGCTGTGGTTGTCCCACAAATTAACAACAATATGTTTGTCGATACCATCCAGTCATTAAGCGATGAACTGGCTGAACGCGGATACCACATCTTGCTCTGCGTGTCGGGTTATACGCCGCAAACAGAGGCTGAGCTGGTGGCAACGCTGCTTTCTCGTCGCCCGGATGGTGTAGTGCTCAACGGTATCCATCATACCGCCGAGCTGAAAAAGGTGATTCTTAATGCGGCCATCCCGGTCGTGGAAATATGGGATTTAACGCCAACGCCCATCGATATGCTGGTGGGGTTTTCGCATGAAAAAGTCGGGCAGGCGGTAGCAGACTATTTGCTGGACAAAGGGTATCGCCGTCCTGGTTTGCTATGGACCGCCGATCGCCGGGCAGGCCAGCGTAAACAAGGACTGTGCGATGCGCTGAGCCGTCATGGTATTGCGGCTGGTGCACAGGTGGATGTCCCGCTTCCTGCCTCTCTGGCATTGGGGCGTAGCGGGTTGGCACAGCTATTGGCTGAACGCGCGTTTGATGTCATCGTCTGTAGCTCCGATACGTTAGCCCAGGGGGCGATCATGGAAGCCGAAAGCCGTGGTCTACGCGTGCCGCAGGAATTAGCGGTAATCGGTTTTGGCGATCTCGACTTTGCCGCCAGTAACCGACCTGCCATCACCACCGTCAGCGTCGACAGACGGGCTATTGGACAACGCGCCGCCTCTCTGCTTGCCGATCGTATCGAACAAATTCCGCGTGAAGACGATATCATTGATGTTGGGTTTCACCTGGTGGAACGAGAATCCGCATAAGTTACCTGCATCCCAAAACAATAAGGAATCTGCTATGCCGCACGTCGATATCAAATGTTTTCCTCGCGACCTGAACGACGAACAAAAATCCGCGCTGGCGGCGGATATTACCGACGTCATTATTCGTCATTTGCAAAGCAAAGACAGTTCAGTGAGTGTGGCGCTTAATGAAATTGAGCCCGAGGCGTGGCAGGGCGTGTGGGATGTGGAGATTGCGCCGCAGATGGCCAGGTTGATTAAAAAACCCGGCTACAGCATGTAAGACAAACGGGCGGATTTTCCGCCCGTTTTGTCGTGCCATTATTCAGCTGCTGTTATGAGTTTTCCACTGGAGACAAACGTTCCGGACCCAAGGTGATGCAGGGTATTGAGCTTGCCATCATCAAACTGCCAGCGTCCTTCCACGAAGGCTCGCTCATCAGCGGCAGCCGAGACCACTTCACCAAACAGCGTGTCATATTTTTCCTGTGCCGCAGTGGCAGGCAACAGGCGACACTCCATCCAGGCCAGACATTTTGCTTCAATCAGCGGTAAACCCAGTACCGGCCCCTGCACCACGGGAATGCCGTAGCAGTTGAATTTATCTTCCACCCGACCGGAAACGCTGCCTACGGCCCAGGTCCAGTTGGCGGCGGCAACGCCCGGAATAACGATGCCGAATTTGCCGCTACGTTCAATGAGCTCACGTGACCAGGCGGTCTTGTCGACAACAATCGCGATCCGCGGTGGTTCAAACTCCACGGGCATTGACCACGCGGCAGCCATCACATTTCGCCGCTCGGTATGCTCATCCCGGCTGGTGATTAATATCGTTGGGCCGTGATTTAGCAACCGACTGGCATGTTTTAATTCGATCGGACGAAAATGGCTCATGGATGCTCCTTGGCTGAGAGATAACACACCACAATAAACATAGATATTAACGGTATTAGCGATTTTGTCGCCTCGTCTGGAGGAACAACGCACAAAATCGACGGCGCAAAATTAAAAATGCGTTATAAGTACTGCATTAATTGAACAGGAACTCCGTATGACGCCTTTTTTAACCGCTTATTTTGCCCGTATTGGCTGGTCAGATTTGGCCAGGGTCAACATTGAAACCTTACGGGCGCTGCATTTACTGCACAACGCCGCCATACCTTTTGAAAACCTGGATGTATTGCTTCCAAGAGAGATGCAGCTTGACGATTTGTCTTTGGAGGAGAAGCTGGTGACGGCGCGTCGCGGCGGCTATTGTTTTGAACAGAACGGAGTATTTGAGCGAGCGCTACGCGAAATCGGTTTTACCGTACGCAGTCTGCTCGGACGTGTGGTACTGGCGAACCCGTCAAGCCTGCCACCACGCACGCATCGTCTGTTGCTGGTTGAGTTGCAGGGAGAGCGGTGGATCGCCGACGTTGGTTTCGGCGGGCAGACGCTGACGGCGCCGATTCGTCTGCAGGCGAACATTGAGCAGAAGACACCACACGGCGAGTATCGGTTGATTCAGGAAGGTGAAGACTGGATCCTACAGTTCTGTCATCACGAACACTGGCAATCAATGTACCGTTTCGACCTGGTCGTCCAGCATCAGAGCGATTATCTGATAGGCAACTTCTGGTCCGCTCACTGGCCGCAATCACATTTTCGCCATCATTTGCTGATGTGTCGTCATCTGCCCGACGGCGGGAAATTAACGTTAACCAATTTTCATTTCACCCATTATCAGGATGGACACGCGGTAGAACAGATTAATCTGCCTGACGTTCCCAGTCTGTATGCCTTGTTGCAGGAGCGGTTTGGCCTGGGCGTGGATGACGTGAAGCATGGGTTTACCCAGGATGAGCTGGCGACGGTAATGGCGGCGTTTGATACGCATCCGGACGCGGGGAAATAGGGGCATCGGGATTAGTGCCGGATTGGCGTAATCGCCTTATCCGGCCTACGGGAACAATTAAAAATCTATCGCCCATTCTGCGTGAAACAGGATCACCGCCGAACCGGTAATGGTGACTTTTTCTGGCTGGTTATCACGGATAGTCACCGTCACATCAACAATACCGTCGCGCCCGAGCGCACGGCCCTGATGTCCCTGAACACGTAACGTTTTCCCATCATGCGCCATCAGCCCATGGTGAACCAACCACGCGCCCATTGGACCGTTGGCATTGCCGGTAACCGGGTCTTCCACAATCCCAATTGCAGGCGAAAACATGCGGCCATCGGTGGCGTTTTCGCCCGGGCGGATTTGAAAAGGAAAGAAGCCGTTACAGCCAATTTGTTGGCTGATGGCTGTCAGAGCCTGCAAATCAGGGGAAAGGGCGTCGAGGTCCACCTCGGGCTTGAGCGGAATCATCACTTTCGAATGCCCGGTGGTAGCAACCTGAATCGGCAAGCCTGCCAGCATATCGTCTTCGCTCAGGAGTAGGGCCTCGATAATCGCACTACGAACAGCCCCTTCCAGCGGAGGTTCAAATCCGGGTACGCCTTGTTCAAGGCTAATACGATAGTCATTCCCGGTAGCTTCGATATCCACCCGATGACGACCAGCCAGCGAGGTTTGCCAGATTGTACTGTTGCCCAAGCCAAGCACGTTTGCCCGCACATAATGTGCAGCGACGGTAGCATGCCCACAGATAGGAACTTCGACCGTCGGCGTGAAATAGCGGATGCGAACATCGCTGTCGTCGCTGGTCAGCAGGAAAGCGGTTTCCGAATGACGCAGCTCGCGAGCAATGAGTTGCATCTGCGCTTCGCTCAGTCCGTCAGCATGCAAAACCACACCTGCTGAATTGCCGCGAAAGGGTACCGAGGTAAAGGCATCGACGTGGTAAACCTGTGGTTTCATTAACGTTCTCCCTGGAATGGAAAAGCATCATAACGTGCAAAATGCCGGATGGCGATGATCGCTATCTTATCCGGCCTACGGTGCCTGGTTGTAGGCCGGATAAGGCGTGTCGTCACCCGACATTTCAATGCGAATTTATCGGCGTGAACGCACTATTTGATAGCGGCGGGTAAAGTACTCAAACGGCGCGCTCCACACGTGAACCAGGCGCGTGAACGGGAACAGCAGGAAGATAGTCATCCCCAAAACCAGATGCACACGGAAAATCAACGCCACGCCATCCAGATGCGCAGACGCGCCGCCCTGGAAGGTCACCACCGACTGCGCCCAACCTACCAGTTTCAGCATTTCACTGCCGTCAGGATGCTGCGCAGAGAATGGGATGGTGGTTAAGCCGAGGATACACTGAATCAGCAGAACGCAGAGGATCAGGATATCGGCAGTGGAGGAGGTTGCACGAATGCGCGGATTGGTCAAACGACGTACCAGCAAGCCAGCGCCACCGACCAGCGTCAGCACGCCACAGAGCCCACCGGCGATCATCGCCATCTGCTGCTTCACTGCAATCGGCAGGAACCAGGCATACATCCAGTGCGGGGTTAACATGCCAAACAGGTGCCCGAAAAAGATCCCCAGAATGCCGATGTGGAACAGGTTTGACCATAACACCATGCCGCGTTTGTCCAGCATCTGGCTGGAAGAGGCCCGCCAGGTGTATTGCCCGTAGTCATAGCGTAGCCAACTGCCGAGGATAAACACCGTGCCACAGAGGTACGGGTAGATATCGTAAAAAAAGACGTTCAGGTACTGTATCATTTCGGGCCTCCCGCGCTGACGTCGACATACTGAGGTGCCACGTCCTGGCTAAAGCGTCGTTGATAGTTTTGTAACGGTGAACTGTCACAGGCGGTGGCGTTATCCTCGATAAACTTCACCTGTTCCTCTTCCCAGACGGCATCCAGCGCTTGTCGGGTATCGTCGCGGGTTTCCGTGCCAACCTGTTTAGTGACACTGTCACTTGAAAGAGGGCTTCCGGCAAGCAGTAGCAGGGCGTCAAACAGTTGATACCACGGCGTATCACGCTGTTTCAAACGCCCCCCCAGCAGCGCCAGAATTGGTGCGACGTTCTGCAATCCTTCTTTGGCCTCCGCTTCCGGCAACACGCTTAAGTACTCCAGATACAGCGGCAGATGATCCGGCAGTTCGCGACAGTCGAGCTGCAGTCCGACCTTTTCGTACTGCGCCAACAGATCAACCATCGCCTGGCCCCGATCGCGAGACTCGGCGTGCACGTGCTCAAACAGCAGCAGAGAGGTGGCCCGGCCCCGGTCAAATATCTCACACCATTCGGCTTGTTTATCCAGTAATGGCGCATTGAGCAGCCCCTGGCTAAATTCGGTAAGCATTGGGGCATCGCTGGCCACAAGCGCCAGCGCCTCGTCTTTACACTCCCACAGCAACTCGTCGGGATATTCCATCAGCAGGCCGATAACCTTCAGGATTTGCATTATTCACCCTCCGCTTTATCGCGCACTTCGGTGATGTCGATGGCGTCAATACGAGTGCTGTTAAACAGGTTGAATTTGGTATCTGAGCCATGGCAGCCGTCGCCAAAGGTAAATCCGCAACCGTTTTTCTCCGGGAACGCATCACGCGCCATTTCACGGTGGCTGGTCGGGATCACGAAGCGGTCTTCATAGTTGGCGATGGCCAGATAGCGATACATCTCTTCAACCTGCTCAACGGTCAGACCCACTTCCTCAATCGCGCGGGTGTCCGTTACGCCTTCTACGGTTTGCGAACGCATATAATGGCGCATGGCCATCATTCGTTTTAGCGCGCGCAGTACCGGACCGGTATCGCCCGCGCTAAGCATGTTGGCAAGGTACTGAACCGGAATTCGCAGTGATTCAACCGCTGGCAGAATGTTGCCATTGTGCGGCAGTCCCCCCGCGTCAGCGACCGACTGAATCGGCGACAACGGCGGTACATACCAGACCATCGGCAGGGTGCGGTATTCCGGGTGCAGCGGCAGCGCCAGCTTCCAGTCCATCGCCATCTTGTAAACGGGCGAACGTTGGGCCGCTTCGATGACGTTGTGCGGAATACCTTGTTTTAACGCCTCTTCAATGACCGCCGGGTCGTGTGGATTGAGGAACACATCGCACTGACGCTCGTAGAGATCGGTCTCATGCTCGGTGCTGGCTGCTTCTTCGATGCGGTCGGCGTCATACAGCAATACGCCAAGATAGCGGATGCGTCCCACGCAGGTTTCCGAACATACCGTCGGCTGGCCGGACTCAATACGCGGGTAGCAGAAAATGCACTTTTCTGATTTACCGCTCTTCCAGTTAAAGTAGATTTTTTTGTACGGACAACCGCTGATGCACAAGCGCCAGCCGCGACATTTATCCTGGTCGATCAACACGATGCCGTCTTCTTCACGCTTATAGATGGCACCGCTCGGGCAGGTGGCGACACAGCTTGGGTTCAGGCAGTGTTCGCACAAGCGCGGTAAATACATCATGAAGGTGTTTTCGAATTGCCCGTACATCTCCTTTTGCATTTTCTCAAAGTTACGGTCGCGGGCACGTTTTGAGAACTCACCGCCGAGCAACTCTTCCCAGTTAGGACCCCAGATAATCTTGTCCATCCGTTTGCCATCTATCAGCGAACGCGGACGTGCAGTGGGCTGATTCTTGCTTTCCGGCGCGCTATGCAGATGCTGATAATCGTAGGTAAAGGGTTCGTAATAATCATCGATTTGCGGGATCACCGGGTTAGCAAAAATTTTGGTGATAACGCCCATCTTGCCGCCCAGGCGCGGCCTTATCTTCCCGTTAACATCGCGAACCCAGCCGCCTTGCCACTCTTCCTGATCTTCCCAGTTTTTCGGATAGCCAATGCCTGGCTTGGTCTCAACGTTGTTAAACCACGCATATTCCATCCCTTCACGTCCGGTCCAGACGTTTTTACAGGTGACGGAGCAGGTGTGGCAGCCGATGCACTTATCCAGATTAAGAACCATGCCTACCTGTGAGCGTATTTTCATTTTTTCGCCTCCTGTACCTGATCGCGACCTTCATCATCCAGCCAGTTAATATTTTTCATTTTTCTAATCATGATGAACTCATCGCGGTTAGAGCCGACCGTGCCGTAATAGTTGAAGCTGTATGCCAGTTGCGCATAGCCGCCGATCATGTGCGTGGGTTTCGGGCAGACGCGGGTGACTGAGTTATGGATCCCGCCGCGCATACCGGTGACTTCCGAGCCAGGGATATTCATGATTCGCTCCTGAGCGTGATACATCATGGTCATTCCCGGCGGCACGCGCTGACTCACCACAGCACGCGCGGTGAGCGCGCCGTTGGCGTTAAAGGCTTCAATCCAGTCGTTATCCTCAATGCCCAGCTCTTTAGCATCGGTTTCACTGATCCAGACAATGGGGCCACCGCGCGACAGCGTCAGCATCAGCAGGTTTTCGCTGTAGGTAGAATGGATCCCCCATTTCTGATGCGGAGTCAGGAAGTTGAGCGCTTTTTCCGGGAAGCCGTTAGGCGGAACTTCGCGCATATTGCTGACGCTACGGGTATCGATAGGCGGACGATATGCCACCAGACTTTCACCAAACGCTCGCATCCACGCGTGATCCTGGTACAACTGTTGGCGACCGGACAGGGTGCGCCACGGGATCAGCTCGTGGACGTTGGTATAGCCTGCGTTATAGGAGACATGTTCACTTTCCAGCCCGGACCAGGTGGGGCTGGAGATGATTTTGCGCGGCTGCGCCTGAATATCGCGAAAACGGATTTTCTCGTCTTCTTTGTTCAACGCCAGATGCGTATGGTCGCGTCCGGTCATCGCTCCCAGCGCTTCCCAGGCTTTCACCGCCACCTGACCGTTCGTTTCCGGTGCGAGGGCGAGGATCACCTCAGACGCATCCAGCGCGGTGTCTATCAGTGGTCGGCCTTTCGCCGGACCTTCGCGTTTGGTGTAGTTAAGCTTGCCGAGGAAATCGACCTCCGTCTGGGTATTCCACGTAATACCTTTCCCGCCGTTACCGAGCTTGTCCATTAGCGGACCGAGCGAAGTGAAGCGTTCGTAGGTGGCGGGATAGTCACGTTCCACGACGGCAATATTGGGCGCCGTTTTCCCCGGGAGGAGATCGCATTCGCCTTTACGCCAGTCCTGAATGTCAAACGGCTGCGCCAGCTCTGCCGGGGAGTCGTGTTGCAGCGGTTGTAATACCACATCCGTTTCTTGCCCAAGGTGCCCGACGCAAACCTCAGAGAAGACTTTGGCGATGCCTTTATAAATTTCCCAGTCGCTCTTCGATTCCCACGCAGGATCGACCGCCGCCGACAGCGGGTGAATAAACGGATGCATATCCGAGGTGTTCATATCGTCTTTTTCATACCAGGTGGCGGTCGGCAAAACGACATCGGAGAACAGGCAGGTACTCGACATACGGAAATCGAGCGTTACCAGCAGATCAAGCTTGCCCTCTATCGCCGCGGACTGCCATTCCACCTCTTCAGGTTTAATACCTTCGCTTGAACCGAGCGCTTCCCCCTGGATCCCGCTTTCGGTACCCAGCAGATACTTGAGCATGTATTCATGCCCTTTACCGGAGGAGCCGAGCAGGTTAGAGCGCCAGACGAAGAGATTACGCGGATGGTTGTTACCACTATCCGGCTGCTCGCAGGCAAAACGAATTTCACCCGATTTCAGCGCCTGTGCAGTGTATTGCGCAGGCGACACTCCCGCTTGTTCTGCCTTTGCTTTGACGGTCAGAGGGTTGAGGTTGAGCTGCGGCGCGGACGGCAGCCAGCCCATTCTTTCTGCACGTACGTTAAAGTCGATCAAATGTCCGCTAAACTTCGACGCGTCAGCCAGCGGAGAGAGGAGTTCCTGAGCGGTGAGTTTTTCATAACGCCACTGGCTGGAATGATTGTAGAAAAACGAGGTGCTGTTCATCTGACGCGGCGGGCGGTTCCAGTCCAGCGCAAAGGCCAGCGGCAACCAACCGGTTTGCGGACGCAATTTCTCCTGACCCACATAGTGCGCCCAGCCGCCGCCGCTTTGTCCCACACAACCGCAGAACACGAGGATGTTAATCATTCCACGGTAGTTCATATCCATGTGATACCAGTGGTTGACGCCAGCCCCGAGGATAATCATCGAACGGCCATGGGTTTTGTGCGCCGTATCGGCAAACTCACGGGCGATTTGTTCGATATGACGACGAGGGACACCGGTAATTTGCTCTCCCCAGGCCGGGGTGTAGGCTTTCACTTCGCTGTAATCTTGCGCGCTATGAGCGTCATCCAGACCACGGTCGAGGCCGTAATTCGCCAGCACCAGATCATAGACGCTCACCACCGGGCAACGGCTGCCATCGGCGAGGGTAAGATGTTTTACCGGCAGTTGACGAATCAGCACGGGTTCCTGTTTCACGCTGCGAAAATGCGGGTTTTCGTTGCCGCCAAAGTAGGGGAATGCCACGCCGGTCACTTCATCATGCTGACCGAGCAGCGAGAGGGAAAGTTCTGTTTCAGCGCCAGCCGCCAGTGGCTCCAGGTTCCATTTACCTTTCTCGCCCCAGCGAAAACCGATAGACCCGTTCGGGACCACCAGTTCGCCAGCAGTGTTAAAGGCCACGGTTTTCCACTCCGGATTGTTACTTTCGCCCAGACCATCGACAAGGTCTGAGG
This sequence comes from Citrobacter sp. RHBSTW-00017, assembly GCF_013797615.1. Lineage (NCBI taxonomy): Bacteria > Pseudomonadati > Pseudomonadota > Gammaproteobacteria > Enterobacterales > Enterobacteriaceae > Citrobacter > Citrobacter sp. RHBSTW-00017. The sequence continues at coordinate 2,559,573 of NZ_CP056899.1, forward strand.
CGCGCATCATGCGCCCTGGAACGTAGCTGCCATCTTCCCGGGCATCCAGCAAAACCAGCATCGGCATATCGGTATAGCGACGACAGTAATTGATGAAGTAATCGCTGGGATTGTCGAGGTGGAATTCTTTCAGGATGACGTGGCCCATCGCCATCGCCAACGCGCTGTCTGTCCCTTGCTTGGGGGCCAGCCACTGGTCGCACAGTTTGGCGACTTCCGAGTAATCCGGCGTAATGGCAATCGTCTTGGTGCCTTTGTAGCGTACTTCAGTAAAAAAGTGCGCATCCGGGGTACGGGTCTGCGGCACGTTTGACCCCCAGGCGATGATGTAGCTGGAGTTATACCAGTCGGCGGATTCTGGAACATCGGTCTGTTCGCCCCAGGTCATCGGTGATGCAGGCGGTAAGTCGCAGTACCAGTCATAGAAGCTCAGGCAGGTTCCGCCCAGTAGCGAAAGATAACGTGTGCCTGCGGCATAGGAGACCATCGACATAGCAGGGATCGGGGAGAACCCGGCCACGCGATCCGGGCCATAGGTTTTCACCGTCCAGACGTTGGCGGCAGCAATGAGCTGATTAAGCTCTTTCCAGTTGGAACGGATAAAACCACCGCGCCCGCGTACCTGTTTGTAGCTCTGGCATTTTTGCGGGTCGTTCATAATGGATTCCCAGGCCAGCACCGGATCGGGCTGGCGGGACAGGGCGTCGCGCCACAGTTCGATCAGACGTTTACGCACCAGGGGATATTTCAGACGGTTGGCGCTGTAAAGATACCAGGAGTAGCTGGCACCGCGCGGGCAGCCACGGGGTTCATGATTTGGCAGGTCAGGGCGGGTACGCGGGTAGTCGGTTTGCTGCGTTTCCCAGGTCACCAGTCCGTTTTTGACGTAGATTTTCCAACTGCATGAGCCGGTACAGTTAACGCCGTGGGTAGAACGCACAATTTTGTCGAACTGCCAGCGCTGACGATAGCTGTCTTCCCAGTCCCGGTTGGTGTGCATCACTTGCCCGTGCCCATCGGCAAACGTATCGCCCTTTTGTTTAAAGTAGCGAAAGCGATCGAACAGTTTACTCATGACATAACTCCTGCTTTGAGAATATTGCCGACGGTGAATCGAACGGTAGGCCGGATGGCGGTTAACGCCTTATCCGGCCTATCGAACTGTCCGATCCTGCGGTATCCATTTTGTTATTTTTTTTGTGATTTACGGCCATAGACCAGCCAGGTCACCAGCACGCAGACGATGTAAAACACGAGGAATATTTTCATTGCGCCCACCGGAGAGCCGGTCAGCGCCAGCGATGAACCAAACGCTTTGGGGATGAAAAAGCCCCCCACAGCGCCAATAGCAGAAATGAATCCCAGCGCGGCAGCGGTATCGGTTACCGCTTCACGTTGGGCCTGTTCTTCAGTACCACCGTGCAGCTTGACACGGTATATGGTGATTTTGCGAAAGATCACCGCGATCATCTGGAAGGTTGAGCCGCTTCCCAAACCCGCAGTCAGGAACAAGCCCATAAACACCAGGTAGAAGGCGACAAAGTTTCCTTCGCCTGACCCAGGCAGGGTGAGGAACAGCAGGGCGCTAAACAACGCCATAAAGATGAAGTTAATTAACGTGACGCGCACACCGCCGAATTTGTCAGAAATCACGCCGCCTGCCGATCGCGCAAGAGCGCCGATGAAGGGGCCGAAGAACGCAAGTTGCAGGATATTCACGTCCGGGAACTGAGTTTTCGCCAGCATGGCAAAGCCTGCCGAAAAGCCGATAAATGAACCGAAGGTGGCGAGATACAGCAGGCTTAATAACCACAGATGAAAACGTTTGAGGACCGGCAACTGGGAAGCAATTGAGGCCTTCGAACTGGCAATATCGTTCATTCCCATGCCTGCTGCTAAGGTAGCTATCAGCAGTAACGGAACCCAAATCCATGCGGCATTGGCCAGCGACAATAACGAGCCGTCGGCTTGCGGTACGCCCTGTACGCCCAAAAAGGTAAAGATAGGCAGAAAGATCACCAGCGGCGCGATCAACTGCATCACGCTGACGCCAAGGTTGCCGAGACCACCGTTAACGCCTAATGCGCTGCCTTGTTTCGCTTTGGGGAAGAAAAAGCTGATATTACCCATGCTGGAGGCAAAGTTTGCGCCAGCAAAACCACACATCAGCGCAATGATAATAAATACGCCAAACGGAGTAGCGTTATTTTGCACGGCAAAACCGAGCCAGACGCAGGGAATAACCAGAATAATCGTGCTAAAAATGGTCCACCGGCGCCCACCAAATATAGGTACCATAAAGGAGTAGGGAACGCGCAATATTGCGCCAGAAAGAGAAGGCAATGCCGTTAATAAAAACAGTTGGTCAGTAGTGAAATTAAACCCAATTTTATTCAGATTGACGGCCACGGCGCTAAACAACATCCAGACGCAGAACGCCAGCAACAGACAACTTACTGATATCCAGAGGTTTCTGCGTGCAATATGCTTACCTTTGTTTTCCCAAAAGGCGGGGTTCTCCGGTTTCCAGTCAGTTAAAAGATAACGATTATTTTTCTCATTTGATGCTGACATATTATTCTCCATGCCCATGCCGTTCATGAAAAAGAAATAAACGCACACAGCGCCGCGCGAGTTCTTTTTAGAAACTATTGAAAAGTTTTGGGAATATTGACTGAAAGAATAGATAAAAAAGCGCAATAACGCGGCGTGATGAGGGAATTACATGTTGCTTAAGTGTTACCAATTGTAAAAATAAAAGATGTATTATTAATTCATCTATAACATCAATTAACTAACTCTAACGTAATCATACGATCCAAATGGCGTTCGAATGCAGGGTCGGCCATTTCCTCAATGCCTAAGACATAAATGCCATCCAGGCCGCAAACCAATGCGATTAAGCGCCAGGCCACCTCGGCCGCATCCGGTATTGCTGAGAATTCACCTGCACTCTGTCCTTGAGTGATGATAGCGGCGGTTTCTTCATGCCACATCCGCATGGTTAGCAGGTAGGCGCTTTTGATTTCCGGATCTTTATCCGCCAGGACCTGCGCTTCACGCCACAGTTTAATGTAGGGTTCGAACCCGCCATCTTCACTGCCCAACATGGCATGCAGTCGTTCGCGGAAGCTGGCGTTATCACTGACCTGTTCGGCATCCAGAAGGGTCCGTATCAGTTGCACAAAAGCGAGGGATTTTAACTCACCCGCAGAGGTAAAGTGATGGTGTACCTGCCCGGTGGACACCTGCGCTTCCGTGGCAATACGCCGCACCGTCATCGCAGTAAATCCTTCCTCAAGCGCGACACGCATGGCCGCTTGCAGAATAACTTCCCGACGTTCGTCCCGATTCAGATAGCTCATCTTTCCTCCTGTACCCGTATAGCACGCAGTCTAACAAAAAGTTGGACATACGTTCAAATTTCCGTAGGATCGCTAAAGCTGGACACGTGTCCAGTTTCAGTTTCGTTAGGGAGTTTTATGTTTCGTCAGTGGTTAACGTTAGTCATTATTGTACTGGTCTACATCCCTGTTGCGATTGATGCAACGGTGCTGCACGTTGCCGCGCCCACGCTGAGTATGACGCTGGGTGCCAGTGGTAACGAGCTGCTGTGGATCATTGATATTTATTCTCTGGTAATGGCCGGAATGGTATTGCCAATGGGCGCGCTGGGCGATCGTATTGGCTTTAAACGTCTGCTGCTGTTAGGGGGCGGAGTATTTGGCCTCGCATCGCTGGCCGCTGCCTTTGCCCACAGCGCGGGTTGGCTGATTGCCACTCGGGCTGTATTGGCGATTGGGGCGGCGATGATTGTTCCGGCAACGCTTGCGGGTATTCGCGCCACATTCGCTGAGCAACGGCATCGCAATATGGCGCTCGGTGTCTGGGCTGCCGTGGGTTCCGGCGGTGCGGCATTTGGCCCACTGGTTGGTGGGATGCTGCTGGAGCACTTCTACTGGGGATCCGTATTCTTAATTAATGTGCCAATTGTCCTGGTGGTAATGGCCTTAACCGCGCGCTTAGTGCCGCGCCAGGCCGAACGTCGCGATCAATCGTTAAATTTCGGTCATGCGATAATGCTGATTGTCGCCATTCTGCTGCTGGTTTACAGCGCTAAAACCGCGCTGAAAGGAAATACGGCGACTGCTGCCATTGCGTTGACGCTGTTAACCGGCGCGTTACTGTTGTGGCAGTTTGTCCGCATCCAGCTTGCCGCTTCCCGCCCGATGATTGATATGCGGCTGTTCACGCATCGCATCATCTTAAGCGGCGTTGTGATGGCGATGACCGCCATGATAACTCTGGTGGGTTTCGAGTTACTGATGGCTCAGGAGCTACAGTTTGTTCATGGTTTAACACCGTATCAGGCGGGACTGTTTATGCTGCCGGTGATGCTGGCAAGCGGCTTCAGCGGACCCATTGCCGGTATGCTGGTGTCACGCCTGGGATTACGTTGTGTGGCAACGGCGGGTATGGCGCTTAGCGCCGTCAGTTTTTACGGCCTGGCGATGACAGATTTCAGTACTCAGCAGATTCAAGCCTGGATATTAATGGCTTTGCTCGGTTTCAGCGCCGCCAGTGCGCTGCTGGCCTCGACGGCGGCTATCATGGCGGCAGCCCCGGCAGAAAAAGCCGCAGCCGCGGGCGCCATTGAGACAATGGCTTATGAACTGGGGGCCGGGCTTGGGATCGCTATCTTTGGTTTGTTGTTGAGCCGCAGCTTTTCAGCCTCGATTCTGCCGCCTGTCGGACTTAACCCACAGGAGATAGAACGAGCCTCATCGTCAATGGGGGAGGCGGTGCAACTGGCGCACTCGCTCCCGTCGTCGCTGAGTGAGGCGTTGCTGTCGGCTGCTAAAGAAGCCTTTACCTGGTCGCACAGCGTGGCCTTAAGCAGCGCTGGCAGCATGCTTATCGTATTAGCGGTAGGAATGTGGTTCAGTCTGGCAAAGGTACAGCGTCAATAACTAATGGGCTAAATGACAGGGGTAATCCATCTCTTCGACTTCTTTCCCACTCAGTCGAGCGTATTGCCCCGTCAGCCTCCAGAACGCAGGCTGTGTTTCCGTATAGATCTCTGCCGCTAAAACCAGGCGGCGGCGATCCACCTCATTCAGCTCCAGCAGCGTCCACGGCACAAAATAACGATCGCTGCCCGTTAGGGTAAACCACAGCGGGCACCCGCAACCGGAACAGAAAAAACGTTCACCACGATTTGAAGATGGGAAGTGCGAAGGTTCTGCTGAATCCGGAGACATCAGCGGCTGAGCGCTGGCTTCCAGATACATAGCGATGCCACCTGACCACTTCTGGCACAGCGTACAATGACAGGCATAGACATCCAGCATTTCGACGTCGACGGTAAAATGACTCTGCCCGCAAAGACAACGACCAGTGAATGTCTGCACGGCATACTCCTTATGACCGAGTCTACATTAAGAGAAAAAGCCAGCCCTGGAAGGACTGGCTTTGTATTCAGACTACAACAAAATTAGAACTGGTAGTTCAGACCAACAGCAACGATGTTGTCAGTGCTTACACCGGCAGCTCTTGTGAAGTTGTTGGCATCCAGCAGGTTGATTTTGTAATCAACGAAGGTGGACATGTTTTTGTTGAAGTAGTAGGTAGCACCCAGGTCTACGTATTCAACCAGATCCTGGTCGCCGTAACCGTTGATGTCTTTACCTTTAGACTTCAGGTAAGCAACGGACGGACGCAGACCGAAGTCGAACTGGTACTGAGCAACAGCTTCAAAGTTCTGTGCTTTATTTGCAATACCGATGATCTCAGTACCTTTAACAGTACCACCAAAGGTAGTCATGTTACGGGTTTCGGAGTAGGTGGTTGCCAGGTAGATGTTGTTCGCATCATATTTCAGGCCAGCAGCCCAAACTTCAGCGTTCTTACCGTCAGCTTTGAACTGACCGCTGTGGTTGTTCTGGGAGTCAGTACGGTCAGATTTCGCATAGGCTGCACCTACGCCGAAGCCATCGTACTCATAGGTAGTTGACAGACCGAAGCCGTCGCCGTTAGCTTCTTTGTCGGCGCTACGATCGTTTTTACCCTGGTACTGCAGGGCAAAGTTCAGACCTTCGACCAGACCGAAGAAGTCGGTGTTACGGTAGGTTGCAACGCCAGTAGTACGACCAGTCATGAAGACGTCAGTCTGGGTCCAGGTATCGCCACCGAACTCTGGCAGAACGTCGGTCCATGCGCCGATGTCGTAAGCTACGCCGTAGTTACGACCGTAGTCGAAAGAACCGTATTCAGCGAATTTCAGGCCAGCGAATGCCAGACGGGTTTTATCTTTGTCGGAACCCTGATCTTCAGAACGGTTGCCTTTGAATTCATATTCCCACTGACCAAAACCAACCAGTTGGTCGTTGATCTGAGTTTCGCCTTTGAAGCCCAGACGCGCGTAAGTTTTGTCGCCATCGCTGCTGGTATCGTTAGAGAAGTAGTGTTGAGCGTGAACTTTACCGTACAGGTCCAGTTTGTTTGCGTCTTTGTTATATACCTCAGCTGCGTTTACCGCACCTGCCGCCAACAGGCTAGTCACTGCCACTGCAACTAATTTAAGTTTCATTCTAAATAATCCTTATAATTATTTCTTGGTGTGTTTCCTAAACCATTGCTAAACGAAGGGGTTCGTCAATGGCAAACCATTTTTAAATGACGCAGTGGTATAAGTTCAATAATAAGTTTCATAATATTGCGAAATATTTGAAGTTGTGTGATCCAGATCTACATAATATAGCTGATTGTATTAATCTTAATATGTGACAGATCGGAATGGGTATATTTACATGGGGAACTATTGTGCAGGCTATGATTTAAATGGCGTTAGTTTCGCAGGTGTAATATATACATGTGAAGAGATACAGATAACCGAGTAATACTTTCGGGCGTTAATTAATTTCCATATATTTAACATTTAATTAAAAAAATATAAACATAAACCGCAGTGGAATGAACAATTATTATTCATTAAATTGTCTAAAGTATAGCCGGATTTTATTTGTTTGTGATAAAACCCGACTTTTTTTCAGGCACGCCGCGTTGCCAGCCAGCAAAGCAGAGACCCCGCGCAGACCATCAGCGCTCCTTGCCAGAAGGATAGTGACAGCGGGGCGCTGAGCAACACCGCCGCCAGCGCAGAGGACAGCACTGGAGTAAAATAAGACCCGACGGCCATAACGGTCACGTTGCCATGCAAAATACCAATATTCCACGCGGCATAGGCAAATCCTAACGTTAATGCTGCAGTGAACATTTTAATCGTCACCGAAGTGCTGAAAACCATTTCCGGTTGAGGCGTAATAAAATAGTAAACCCACAAACTTGCCGCCGTTAGTAAAACGAACACGGTGATGCCGTTAAAACCTTTTGCATATTTATTGGTCACCGTGCAATACGTTGCCCAGATAAAAGCGCCGAGAAAGGCGAGGAAATAGCTAAGCGGGCTGCTGGCAACATTGCTGATAATTTCTCCAGGATTCAGGCCGTTTTCACCCCCCAACACCCAACAAACCCCGGTCAATGCGATGATTAATCCGGGAATCACCAACCAGGTTGTTTTTTGGCCATTAAATAAGATGGCGAATAATATTGTCAGACTTGGCCAGAGATAATTGACCATACCCACTTCAATAGCCTGGTGACGAGTTGCGGCATAGCCGAGGGCCAGCGCTAAGCATATTTCATAGCTAACAAAAAGCACGCTACCGGCGATTAAATATCGCACAGGAATTTTTCTGATATTTGGGAATCCGACGGTAAATATCAGCAACAGGCCGCTTAATGTAAAAATCATCGCCGCGCCGCCTGCCGGCCCCAGTCCTTCGCTTACCCCACGAATAAGCCCGACCATCGTGCTCCAGAGCACGATGGCAATAAGCCCAATTAACGTTGCTTTTTGTTTTGTCATGCTGATTGTCTGTCCATGGTACTGGCAAAAATTAAGCTGAAATGTATAGCACCTTTACACCGTAGCGCGCTAATTAATTCCCTTTTGTCTACTCCCTTATGGGTACAAAGGTTAAGCGAAGTGCACTATTTAGTAGCGGAACCGTTTCGTTATTGATTTGACGCAAAAAAAATATGGATATAGCTGATAGTTTCGTCGCGAAGTTGTACATGTCATCTTTCAATCATGCCGCGCTGGCGCAATTTGAGAGATTTCCTGTACGAATCCCTGCAAAAAAGAGGAAAGCAATGGACGTCAGCCGCAGACAATTTTTTAAAATCTGCGCGGGCGGTATGGCGGGAACAACAGTAGCCGCTCTGGGTTTTGCACCCAAAATGGCACTGGCTCAGGCGCGAAACTATAAGCTGTTGCGCGCCAAAGAGATCCGAAACACCTGCACATACTGTTCCGTAGGTTGCGGGCTATTAATGTATAGCCTGGGAGATGGAGCAAAAAACGCCAAAGAGTCGATTTACCATATTGAAGGGGATCCGGATCATCCGGTGAGCCGTGGGGCATTATGCCCTAAGGGCGCAGGATTACTGGATTACGTGCACAGTGAAAACCGTCTGCGTTACCCGGAATATCGCGCTCCAGGCTCCGACAAATGGCAGCGTATCAGCTGGGATGAGGCTTTCACCCGTATCGCGAAGCTGATGAAAACTGACCGCGACGCCAACTTTATTGAGAAGAATGAGCAGGGCGTAACGGTAAACCGCTGGCTTTCTACCGGGATGCTGTGTGCATCTGCGGCAAGTAATGAAACCGGCATGCTGACGCAAAAATTTGTGCGCTCACTCGGCATGCTGGCAGTAGACAACCAGGCGCGCGTCTGACACGGACCAACGGTAGCAAGTCTTGCTCCAACATTTGGTCGCGGTGCGATGACCAACCACTGGGTTGATATTAAAAACGCCAACGTCGTGATGGTGATGGGCGGTAACGCCGCTGAAGCACATCCGGTGGGATTCCGCTGGGCGATGGAAGCTAAAAACAACAATGATGCCACGCTAATTGTTGTTGACCCCCGTTTTACACGTACAGCCTCGGTAGCGGATATTTACGCGCCAATTCGTTCCGGCACGGACATTACGTTCTTGTCCGGCGTCTTGCTGTATCTGATTGAAAACAACAAAATCAACGCTGAATACGTTAAGCATTACACCAACGCCGGCCTGCTGGTGCGGGATGATTTTGCTTTTGAAGACGGTCTGTTCAGCGGTTACGACGCGAAAAAACGCCAATACGATAAATCGTCCTGGAACTACCAGTTCGATGAAAACGGCTACGCGAAACGCGATGAAACGTTAAGCCATCCTCGCTGTGTCTGGAATCTGCTAAAACAGCACGTTTCCCGCTACACGCCGGATGTGGTGGAAAACATCTGCGGTACGCCAAAAGAAGACTTCCTGAAAGTTTGCGAAGTGCTGGCTTCCACCAGCGCAGCGGATCGCACCACCACGTTCCTGTATGCGCTGGGCTGGACACAGCATACCGTCGGGGCGCAGAACATCCGTACCATGGCGATGATCCAGTTGCTGCTCGGCAACATGGGGATGGCAGGTGGCGGGGTCAACGCTTTACGCGGTCACTCCAACATTCAGGGTTTAACCGACTTAGGGCTGCTCTCTACCAGTCTGCCAGGCTACCTGACGCTGCCGTCAGAGAAACAGGCCGATCTGCAAACCTATCTGGCCGCTAACACGCCAAAAGCGACGTTGGCCGATCAGGTGAACTACTGGGGCAACTACCCGAAATTCTTCGTCAGCCTGATGAAATCTTTCTACGGCAATGCGGCGCAGAAAGAAAACGACTGGGGCTTTGAGTGGCTGCCGAAGTGGGATCAGTCCTACGACGTCATCAAATACTTCAACATGATGGATAGCGGGAAAGTCACCGGCTACATCTGTCAGGGCTTTAACCCGGTCGCGTCCTTCCCGGACAAAAACAAAGTGGTGCAGTGCCTGAGCAAACTGAAGTATCTGGTGGTTATCGATCCGCTGGTGACCGAAACCTCTACGTTCTGGCAGAACCACGGTGAATCAAACGACGTTGATCCGGCTTCTATTCAGACCGAAGTCTTCCGTTTGCCATCCACCTGCTTTGCGGAAGAGGACGGCTCCATCGCCAACTCCGGTCGCTGGCTGCAGTGGCACTGGAAAGGTCAGGATGCCCCGGGTGAAGCCCGCAACGACGGCGAAATTCTGGCCGGTATTTATCACCGTCTGCGCGACATGTATCGCACTGAAGGCGGTAAAGCCGTAGAACCCGTGCTGAAAATGAGCTGGAACTATAAGCAGCCGGACGAACCGCACTCCGAGGAAGTGGCAAAAGAGAACAACGGCTATGCGCTGGAAGACCTCTATGATGCCAACGGTGTGCTGGTTGCGAAGAAAGGCCAGTTACTCAGCAGCTTTGCGCTTCTGCGCGATGATGGATCTACGTCATCGTCCTGCTGGATTTATACCGGTAGCTGGACCGAGCAGGGCAACCAGATGGCCAATCGCGATAACGCTGACCCGTCAGGTCTCGGTAATACGCTGGGCTGGGCCTGGGCATGGCCGTTAAACCGTCGCGTGTTGTATAACCGCGCTTCGGCGGACCCGCAAGGTAAACCATGGGATCCAAAACGCATGCTGATCCAGTGGAATGGCACGAAGTGGACGGGGAACGATATCCCGGACTTCAACACCGCAGCACCGGGCAGTGGCACCAATCCGTTTATTATGCAGCCGGAAGGGCTGGGTCGTCTGTTCGCTATCGATAAGATGGCGGAAGGTCCGTTCCCGGAACACTACGAGCCGATGGAAACGCCGCTGGGTACGAACCCGCTGCATCCGAACGTGATCTCCAACCCGGCAGCGCGTCTGTACGAAGCGGATAAGTTACGCATGGGCACGAAACAGGACTTCCCGTATGTCGGAACGACCTATCGTCTGACCGAACATTTCCATACCTGGACCAAGCACGCATTGCTGAATGCGATTGCCCAGCCAGAGCAGTTTGTGGAAATCAGCGAAACGCTGGCGGCAGCGAAGGGGATCTCCAACGGCGATCACGTCAAAGTCAGCAGCAAGCGTGGATTTATTCGCGCAGTTGCCGTGGTTACCCGTCGTCTGCGTACTCTGCACGTCAACGGTCAGCAGGTTGAAACGGTTGGGATCCCGATCCACTGGGGCTTTGAAGGAGTCGCGCGTAAAGGCTATATCGCCAACACCCTGACGCCGAATGTCGGTGATGCAAACTCGCAAACGCCGGAATACAAAGCGTTTTTAGTTAACATCGAGAAGGCGTAAGGGAGGCGAACATATGTCTATGGAAACGCAGGACATCATCAAACGGTCCGCAACAAACGCCATCACGCCGCCGCCTCAGGCCCGTGATTACAAAGCTGAGGTCGCAAAGCTGATCGACGTTTCCACCTGCATAGGCTGTAAGGCCTGTCAGGTGGCATGTTCAGAGTGGAATGATATCCGCGATGAAGTCGGCCACTGCGTCGGGGTGTATGACAACCCTGCCGATCTTAGCGCCAAGTCCTGGACGGTGATGCGGTTTACCGAAACCGAACAGAACGGCAAGCTCGAGTGGTTGATTCGTAAAGACGGCTGTATGCACTGTGAAGATCCGGGCTGTCTGAAGGCATGCCCGTCTGCCGGGGCTATCATCCAGTACGCCAACGGGATTGTTGATTTTCAGTCAGAGCACTGCATTGGCTGCGGCTACTGTATTGCCGGGTGTCCATTTAATATTCCGCGCCTCAATAAAGAGGATAACCGCGTGTATAAATGTACGCTGTGTGTGGACCGCGTCAGCGTCGGGCAGGAACCTGCCTGCGTGAAGACCTGTCCGACCGGGGCAATCCATTTCGGTACCAAGCAGGAAATGCTGGAAATGGGCGAACAGCGAGTGGCAAAACTGAAAGCACGTGGTTATGAACATGCCGGTGTTTACAACCCGGAAGGTGTGGGTGGCACGCACGTGATGTACGTTCTGCATCATGCCAACCAGCCGGAGCTGTATCACGGCCTGCCGAAAGAACCGCAGATCGATACCTCTATCAATCTGTGGAAAGGGGCGCTGAAACCGCTGGCCGCTGCCGGATTTATCGCCACCTTCGCCGGACTGATTTACCACTACATTGGTATCGGTCCGAATAAGGAAGTGGACGACGACGAGGAGGATCATCATGAGTAAGTCGAAAATGATTGTGCGCACGAAGTTTATCGACCGCGCCTGTCACTGGACGGTGGTGATCTGCTTCTTCCTGGTGGCGTTGTCGGGGATTTCGTTTTTCTTCCCGACTCTGCAATGGCTGACGCAGACCTTCGGTACGCCGCAGATGGGGCGCATTTTGCACCCGTTCTTCGGACTGCTGATCTTCGTGGCGCTGATGTTCATGTTTGTACGCTTTGTTCACCACAACATCCCGGATAAAAAAGATATCCCGTGGCTGAAAAACATTGTGGAAGTGCTGAAAGGCAATGAACACAAAGTGGCGGACGTGGGTAAGTACAATGCCGGACAGAAAATGATGTTCTGGTCGATCATGAGCATGATTTTCGTGCTGCTGATCACCGGCATCATTATCTGGCGTCCGTACTTTGCGCAGTTCTTCCCGATGCAGGTCGTGCGCTATAGCCTGCTTATCCATGCGGCTGCGGGGATTATCCTGATGCACGCCATCCTCATCCACATGTATATGGCATTCTGGGTGAAAGGATCGATTAAAGGCATGGTCGAAGGGAAAGTGAGCCGTCGCTGGGCGAAGAAACATCACCCACGCTGGTATCGCGAAGTTGAACGACAAGAAGCGAAAAAAGAGAGCGAGGAAGGGGTTAACTAACTCCTGACGTGCCCTGATCGTAATGGCGCTACACCTGTAGCGCCATTTTTTTACCCAAAAAAACGTCATATTTCGATAAGCCGGATGACGGGCCTACACGCGCATTTTGCTGATGTAGGCCTGCCATCCGGCAATACGGTTTACTCCAGTTGTGAGTTCAGGCGCTCAATCTCCTCACGCCATTGCGCCTGTAACAGCGGCTTTTGATGTTTCGGCTTGCGGGCAAGATCGTCAGCCAGACGCTGCTCCAGCTCAAGAAGTTGTTCCAGCAATCCATCGCTGTCACCGCTTATTTCGGCTCTTGCATCGACCACCGTTTTGGGAACGGTTATCTCCGAGGATGTTTCCCGAATACGCGCATTGACCGCGTCCAGATCGTGCCATTCACTGAGTTCACCCTTGTCGATCAACCAAAACCGGTTACAGCTTTGGCTGATAAGCTGACGGTCGTGACTGACCAACAACACGCCGCCGTTATAGCTTTGCAGCGTTTCTGCCAACGCCTCTTTACCTTCCAGATCCAGATGGTTGGTCGGTTCATCGAGCATCAGCAGGCTGTAGCGCGCAAGCGTTAGCCCAACAAACAGCAGCCGGGAGCGCTCACCGCCGCTTAGGGAACTGATCCGCTGCGCGTGACGAACCCACGGAAAACCCGCGCTAATCAGCGCCATTTTGCGGATATCGGGCTGCGGAGCAAACGGCTCCAGCGCGTCAAATAACGAATCGTTATCTGCGAGTTGGTGCAGCGTCTGGTCGTAATACCCCAACGTAACGCGCGGGTGCAACACCAGTGAAGGTGATGCCAGTTGTGAGTGAAACTGTTGCCAGATAAGCCTTAACAACGATGATTTCCCGCAACCGTTGCGCCCGACAATCGCCACGCGATCGCCGCTTTTTAACCGGAGACCGGCAATGGAAAACAGCGTATCGGCGTCGGGAGCAGGGGCCACGGACAGATTAGTCATCTCCAGCAAACGATCCGCACGCAGGGCATCTCCCTGCAATGTTAGTGTCCACTGACTTCCTGACGTCACTTCAGTCTGTACCTCTTTCAGGCGCTGTACCTGCTTTTCCATCTGCTTGGCCTTGCGGGAAAGATCTTCGTTGTCGTAGACCCGCCCCCAGGTAGCCAGCCGTTTGGCGCTGGCGGTCACCCGGTCTATCTCCTTTTGCTCAGCCTTATGGCGCAGAGCATCGCTGATGTCTCTTTCTGCCAGAGCCTGACGCGCCGCGCTACAGGGCAGATCGAAGGCATGAAGAGTTCGATCGCGCAGGATCCAGGTTCCGTGAGTCACCGCGTCTAACAGCTGCGGGTCGTGGGACACCACCACAAAACTGCCAGACCAGTTTTGTAAGAACTGTTCCAGCCACAGTAATGTTGGCAAGTCCAGGTGGTTACCCGGCTCATCCAGCAGCAGCAGGTCAGGGTTTCGCATCAGCGCCCGCGCCAATAACAGACGCGTGTGTTGGCCGCCGCTCAGCGTGTGTGCTGTCAGAGATAAATTCTCCGGCGTGAACCCCATTTCGGCGAGCAGTGCTTCAACTCGCCACTGCTGACCTGCGCGTTCATGCTCGGGCAGTTGAGCCAGAACGGCTTCCTGCAGCGTGAGCGGCAATATTTCGTCAGGCAGATGTTGTTCTACACGGGCGAGATGGCAGTGATTTGCCTGCGCGATAACCCCACTGGTCGGCGAAATTGTGCCATCGAGCAGTTTTAACAGCGTGCTTTTGCCGCAGCCGTTGTAACCGATAAGCCCGATGCGGTCGCCTTTTTTCAGGGTAAAGGAAAGATCGTCGAATAGCGTGCCGAATGCCGTATCAACGTGTAAGGATTGTGCGGTTAGTAATGTGCTCATTGTTGCTTACTCAAGAGTTACAGGCGTAAAAACGCCTCGTCAAACATCGCTGACGATAACCCGGTAAGCCCGAGAGAAGGGGATTTAGAAGTTAGCTTCGCTCAAGCAGAAGTTATCGCAGCACGATACCGATAACGCTTGAGCACTGGCGATCGCCAAAAGCATGTGAAACGATAAAACGTTCACAGTACAGCATAAGTATCCTCCTTTTGTTTTTCAGAATGTTAATCGGTAGCGAAAGTGTAATCGTAAGTCACGCAGTCGCGCAAGTTCTGAGCGCCCGGCAGCAGAGTGCCGCCGGGCAAACCGTCAGATAGAGGTACGACGGTAGTCGCGGTATTCTGCCTGCCAGAAATTATCGTCAATCGCCTGTTGCAGCGCTTCGGCGGAGGTTTTCACCGCCACGCCTTGCTGCTGGGCCATTTTACCGACGGCAAACGCGATGGCGCGGGAAACGGTCTGAATATCTTTCAGCTCAGGTAACACCAGTCCTTCGCCGTTAAGCACCAGCGGTGAATACTGCGCCAGCGTTTCACTGGCCGACATCAGCATTTCATCGGTGATACGCGATGCGCCAGAAGCAATTACCCCCAGACCAATACCCGGGAAGATATAGGCGTTGTTACATTGGGCAATGGGATAGATTTTCTCTTTCCACAGTACCGGTGCGAACGGGCTACCGGTCGCAACCAGCGCGTTACCCTCGGTCCAGGCGATAATATCCTGTGGCGTGGCTTCTACGCGGGAAGTCGGGTTAGACAGCGGCATGACGATCGGACGCGGGCAATGCTTATGCATTTCGCGAATGATCTCTTCGGTAAACAGGCCGGTCTGTCCGGAAACACCAATCAGGATGTCCGGCTTAACGTTGCGTACCACATCGAGTAACGACAGCACATCTTCTTGCGTATCCCAGTGCTGCAGATTTTCGCGTTTTTGCAC
Organism: Citrobacter sp. RHBSTW-00017; assembly: GCF_013797615.1. Taxonomy (NCBI): domain Bacteria; kingdom Pseudomonadati; phylum Pseudomonadota; class Gammaproteobacteria; order Enterobacterales; family Enterobacteriaceae; genus Citrobacter; species Citrobacter sp. RHBSTW-00017. The sequence goes on from NZ_CP056899.1 coordinate 2,575,183, forward strand.
CAGTTTGGTCTGGAAAGAGAGCAGGTTCGGCATCTTATCGGTTAACAGGCCGAAGCGATCGACCATAAACACGCGTTGACGCGCCGCTTCTTCGCTTAAACCTTCACGCTGGATTTGCGCGATGATCTGCTCGGCAATTCCGCAACCGGCGGAACCTGCCCCGAGGAAGACAATGTTCTGTTCGCTTAACTGGCTACCGGCCGCACGGCTGGCCGCAATCAGCGTGCCAACGGTTACCGCAGCGGTACCCTGAATATCGTCGTTAAACGAGCAAATTTCATCGCGATAGCGGGTCAACAGCGGCATGGCGTTTTTCTGTGCGAAGTCTTCAAACTGCAACAGCACGTCCGGCCAGCGATGCTTCACGGCCTGGATGAATTCATCGACAAATTCGTAGTATTCATCATCGGTGATACGCGGATTACGCCAGCCCATATACAGCGGATCGTTGAGCAGTTGCTGGTTGTTGGTTCCGACGTCCAGTACCACCGGCAGGGTGTAGGCCGGGCTGATCCCACCACACGCGGTATACAGCGACAGTTTACCGATTGGAATACCCATCCCGCCGATCCCCTGATCGCCAAGACCCAAAATACGTTCCCCATCGGTGACAACGATGACCTTGATATTGTGGTTAGGAACGTTTTGCAGGATATCGTCCATATTGTGGCGGTTCTGATAAGAAATAAACACGCCGCGCGCGCGACGATAAATCTCGGAGAAACGCTCACAAGCCGCGCCGACCGTTGGGGTATAGATAACCGGCATCATCTCATCAAGGTGATTATGCACCAGGCGGTAAAACAGGGTTTCGTTGGTGTCCTGGATGTTGCGCAGGTAAATATGTTTATCGATTTCGGTTTTGAATCCCTGATATTGGATCCAGGCGCGTTCAGCCTGTTCTTCAATCGTCTCGACCACTTCCGGCAGTAACCCCAGCAGGTTGAAGTTACGGCGTTCTTCCGCACTGAAAGCACTCCCTTTATTCAGTAAAGGGAATTCAAGCAGAACCGGGCCAGCGTAGGGGATGTAAAGGGAACGCAGTTTTTTAGTTTCGTTTTCCATGTCACTCACTCTTTTTTGAATAACCGTCCCTGGCACTCTTTATGATCGTATGTGGCCTGTCAGCCAGGGAAACGGCCGAAGTATAAAGCATTGTGAATGGGTTAAGGGGTTTTATAAGCAAAAACACCACTGCGGTTGCAATGGTGTTTATCTCGTTATTCAGTCAGACGTGCGAAAGGCTATTTGCCGTCAGCGCGGCGCTTTCTTCCGGTAGGATTATTGACCACGTTGGTTTTGTCACCTTCGGTCACGACTTTACGTTGATTTGAGATTTTGTGGTCCAGTCCGAGAATATGACGGGCCTGACGGTTCGATTTCATTCTAACTCCTTAATCCTGTTACTGGTTTCAAGGGCGAGTCCGTATGAGAACGGACGAAATACAACCTGATAGAAAGCCGATGTTGAAAATAGCGGCTTTCTGGATGGTCGGTCATTTCAGCTGAAAGGTCAATGCTTAAGCGGCAAATGAGAACTATCCCGTATGTGCCATGCTTTTTCTCAGCCGTCCTATACTTGTAACTCCAACGACAACACAGGAGAGCGGTAATGACTATCCATAAGAAAGGTCAGGCACACTGGGAAGGCGACATTAAGCGCGGTAAAGGTACCGTATCGACCGAAAGTGGGGTGTTGAATCAGCAACCCTATGGGTTTAACACCCGATTTGAAGGGGCGAAAGGCACCAATCCTGAAGAGTTGATTGGCGCGGCGCATGCAGCCTGCTTCTCAATGGCGCTTTCGCTCATGCTGGGCGAAGCGGGTTTTACCCCAGATGCCATTGATACCACTGCCGATGTTTCTCTGGATAAAGTGGATGCCGGATTTGCTATCACCAAAGTCGCGCTCCACAGTCAGGTGAGCGTCCCGGGGATAGATGCCGCCACGTTTGACGGCATCATCCAGAAAGCAAAAGCCGGCTGCCCGGTATCACAGGTACTGAACGCGGAAATCACGCTGGATTATCAGTTAAAATCGTAAAGAAGGTGTGCCGGATGCGACGGGGTCTTATCCGGCACCAGATATCTTTATTGCGCCACCCAGCCGCCATCCATATTCCACGCCACACCATGCACCTGCGACGCCCCGTCTGAGCACAAAAATAGCGCAAGCTCACCCAACTGTTGCGGCGTGACGAATTCGCGCGACGGCTGTTTTTCCGCCAGCAGGGCGTCACGCGCGGCGTCAGGCTCAGCGCCTTCGGCAATACGTTTATCGATTTGCTGCTGGACCAACGGCGTAAGCACCCAACCGGGGCACAGCGCATTACAGGTAATACCCGTCTGCGCGGTTTCCAGCGCAATGGTTTTGGTTAACCCCACCACGCCGTGCTTCGCCGCCACATAGGCGGATTTCTCTTTTGAGGCCACCAGGCCATGAACAGAAGCGATATTGATGATGCGTCCCCAGTTACGCGTACGCATGCCGGGGAGCGCCAGGCGCGTGGTGTGAAAGACAGAAGAGAGGTTAATGGCGATAATCGCGTTCCATTTATCAACCGGGAAGGTCTCCACCGGTGAAACATGCTGGATCCCGGCATTGTTGACCAGAATATCCACACCGCCAAATTCGCTATCGGCATAGCGCATCATGTCGGCAATTTGCGCTTCATCGCTCAGGTCCGCGCCATGATAGCCCGGCGTTTTGCCATACTGCGCAATGGCATCTTTGGCGGCTTCCACATCACCAAATCCGTTAAGGATCAGGGTAGCGCCCGCTTGCGCCAGCACCTGTGCGATGCCTAATCCAATACCGCTGGTAGAGCCGGTAACCAGAGCGGTTTTTCCCGTTAAGTTCATGATGATTCTCCTTAAACAATTCCGGTGGTGTAGAAGACGCCGATAACAAACAGCACGGCCAGACTTTTAATTACGGTAATGGCGAATATCCCGCCGTACGCCTGACGATGGCTAAGACCGGTTATGGCCAGCAGGGTAATGACCGCACCGTTATGTGGCAGGGTATCCATACCACCACTGGCCATTGACGCCACGCGGTGGAAGACCTCGAGGGGAATATTGGCGGCATGGGCGGCGGCAATAAAAGTGTCAGACATGGCGGCGAGGGCAATACTCATCCCGCCAGACGCTGAACCGGTGATCCCGGCAAGCGTAGTGATGCTGATAGCCTCATTGAGCAGCGGGTCGGGAATGGCCGCCAGCGCTTTTGACAGCACGAGGAAACCTGGCAGGGCGGCGATCACTGCGCCAAAACCGTATTCTGATGCGGTGTTCATGGCCGCGAGGATCGCACCGCCAACCGCCGTTCGGCTCCCTTCCGCCAGGCGACCTTTAATGTTGCGATAGCCGAAGAGCACCACCAGCAGGATCCCAGAAATCAGCGCCGCTTCTACCGCCCAGATAGCGGTGATTTTACCGACTTCGGTGGTAATCGGTTTGGCAAGGCCCGGAAGTTCCAGTTGATGCGTAGCGCCATACCATTGCGGGATCCAGTGGGTAAATAGTAGGTTAAAAACGCCAACCAGGATCAGCGGAGAGATAGCAATTATCGGGTTCGGCAGGTTAATGTTATCCGGCGTTTCCGGCTCGTTTAACAGTTCAGTGCCGTACCCTTCATTCTTTGCCTGCGCTTTACGACGCTGGCGCTCGAGATAAACCAGACCGACAACGATGATAAACAGAGAGCCGATCAAACCCAGCCAGGGCGCGGCCCAGGCATTAGTTCCAAAGAAGCTGGTCGGAATAATGTTCTGGATCTGCGGCGTGCCTGGCAGAGCGTCCATGGTGAAGGAAAACGCGCCCAGCGCAACGGTGGCTGGGATCAGGCGCTTCGGAATATTACTCTGACGGAACAGCTCCGCCGCAAACGGATACACCGCAAATGCCACCACGAACAACGATACGCCGCCGTAGGTCAACAGTGCACACACCAGCACAATCACAGGGATGGCGTGACGACGCCCGAGAATGTTGATGGCGGCGGCAACGATGGAGCGAGAAAAACCCGATAACTCGATTAACTTGCCAAACACAGCGCCCAGTAAGAACACCGGGAAGTAAAGCTTCACAAAACCGACCATTTTTTCCATAAACAGGCCGGTGAAGGCAGGGCCGACGGCGCTGGGTTCGGTGAGCAATACAGCACCTAATGCCGCGATGGGGGCAAACAGGATGACGCTATATCCGCGATAGGCTGCCAGCATCAGCAGGCCCAACGCTGCCAGGGCGATTAATACACTCATCATGACTCCTCAATATCATTGTTATAGTGGGGGTACAGAAAGAGAAGTTACGGTTTCAGGGCAAAGCGCAGTTGATGCTCTCTGCGTTGCTGGATATATTCCTTGCGCGAATCATCCCAGCGATAAAATCCCTGGCCGCTGCGCAAACCGGTATCACCGTTAGCCACCTTGTCAGCGACCAGAGACATCATGTCGCTCCCGGTTGCCAGCTCCGGTAGCAGATGCCGACAAATGTCCTGTACCGTAGAAAGTCCGGTCATATCCGCCGCCTCCAGCGGACCGACCATCGCATAGCGGCGACCAAGCGAGGCGCGCATTACCTGATCCACCACCTCTGCGCTGGCGATCCCGCTTTTTACGATATGCAACGCTTCACGCAGCAGAGCGAACTGCAGGCGATTACCGACAAACCCCGGCGCGGCGCGGTCGAGCACAACGGCTTCCAGTTGCATCGAAAGCAGCAGCTGTTGCAGTTCCTGCAGATATTCCGGCTTCGTGGCCGTGCCGGGTACAATCTCAACCAGTGGAATAAAATGCGGCGGGTGCCAGAAATGGGCGATTAACAACCGCTCAGGATGGGCGAGCTTTTCTGCCAGCGCATCCGGCGGCAGGCCGCTGGTGTTACTGGCAATGACGGCCTCAGGCGCGATCAGTGCTTCCAGTTGTGCATACAACGCGTGCTTGAGTTCGAGTCGCTCTGGGATGGCTTCGATCAGTAACCCGCACGCGGCAATATCGTGCAGCGAGGTAGTGCCATGCAGACGACTCACAGCCTGTTCTTTGTCGTTTTTAGGAAACTGTTCGGTGGCAATCAGTTCATCCAGAATACCGCTGGCAACTGCGCCAATGTCTGCAATACGGTTGCTATCGGTGTCGTACAGCCAGACATCGTGACCATAACGGACGAAGTGGGTGGCAATACCGACACCCATTAACCCCGCGCCCAGTACGCAGATATGCTTACTTTTCATGAGATACCTCCTGCGGGCGCTCAACCGCCAGCGCCACCCCCTGACCGCCGCCTACGCACAGCGTAGCCAGCCCTTTGGCGGCGTTACGGCGGGCCATTTCGTGCAGCAAAGTCACCAGAATTCGGCAACCTGACGCCCCAATGGGATGGCCCAGCGCAATCGCGCCGCCGTTTACGTTCACCCGATTGCTGTCCCAGTTCAGGGATTCGCCAACCGCCAGCGCTTGCGCGGCAAAGGCTTCATTGGCTTCAATGAGATCGACATCATTCAACGTCCAGCCAGCTCGCTTCAGGCACTGAAGTGATGCCTCTACCGGCCCAATGCCCATAATCGCAGGGTCGACGCCGGAGACAGCGTAGCCCGCCACTCTGGCAAGAACCGGCAGATTGAGTTCTGCTGCTTTGGCGGCGCTCATCAACATCACCGCGGCGGCGCCATCGTTGATTGAAGAGGCATTCCCGGCGGTCACCGTGCCGTTACCTGGGCGAAATGCTGGTTTGAGCTGCGCCAGCTTTTCGGCCTGCGTATCCGGACGAGGCTGTTCGTCACGATCCACGACACGCGGCGGTTTTTTGCCCTGCGGGACGCTGACTGGCGTGATTTCCGCGCTAAAACGACCGGCTTCAATGGCGGCGGCCGCTTTTTGCTGTGAGCGCAGGGCAAAGGCGTCCTGCTGCTCGCGACCGATCACGAACTTATCCGCCAGATTTTCCGCGGTAATCCCCATGTGATAGTCGTTAAACGCATCCCACAGACCGTCATGCACCACGCTGTCTTTCATGCTGGCATGACCGAGCCGCAGTCCCGCCCGGGCGCCGTCGAGGAAATAGGGCGCATTACTCATGCTCTCCTGCCCACCGGCAATCACAATTTGCGCATCGCCGCAGCGAATCGCCTGGACCGCCTGATGCACCGCCTTCATGCCCGAGCCGCACACCAGATTAAGGGTTAACGCGGGCGTGGTGACCGGCAGTCCTGCGCGTAACGCCGTTTGCCTGGCAGGGTTCTGGCCGCAGCCTGCCGTCAGAACCTGGCCGAAGATCACTTCATCAATTTGCTCAGGTGCCACGGCGGTTTTTCCCAGCAGCGAACGGATCACCACTGAACCTAGTTCAACCGCGGAAAGCGGCGCCAGCGCGCCATGAAAACTGCCAATTGGGGTGCGCGTTGCCGCGACAATAACAACATCCTGCATGGTCAGCTCCTCAGCTAAAGTGCATTTCGGGGACATTTTCGGGAACGATCAGCTTGCCGGCGGTTCTGGCGACTATCTCATCCACGCTGATACCCGGCGCTCTCTCGCGCAGAATGAACGCCCCATCGGCAATCTCCAGCAGCGCCAGATCGGTAAGCACGCGTTTAATACAGGCCACGCCGGTCAGCGGCAGGGTGCAGGCGGGAAGCAGCTTTGACTCGCCGCTTTTAGAGGCATGCGTCATCACCACGATGATGTTGTCGGCTCCGGCAACCAAATCCATCGCGCCGCCCATGCCTTTCACCATTTTTCCGGGGATCATCCATGAGGCGATATTGCCGTTAACATCCACTTCAAACGCGCCGAGCACCGTCAGGTCGACGTGACCGCCGCGGATCATGGCGAAGGATTGCGCCGAGTCGAAGATTGCCGCGCCTTTGCGCGCCGTCACGGTCTGTTTCCCGGCGTTGATCATGTCAGCATCAATTTCGTCTTCCGTGGGAAACGGGCCCATACCCAGCAAGCCGTTTTCCGATTGCAGCATTACGTCCATGCCTTCAGGAATGTAGTTGGCCACCAGAGTAGGAATACCAATCCCAAGGTTGACGTAATAACCGTCTCGCAGCTCGCGGGCGACACGCATCGCCATTTGTTCACGCGTTAACATGGTCAGGCTCCTTTCTGGCGCAGGGTGCGTTGTTCAATACGTTTTTCAAACTGCCCCTGGATAATGCGGTTAACGTAAATTCCGGGGGTGTGAATTGCGGCGGGGTCCAGCTCTCCAGGAGGGACAATTTCTTCAACTTCCACGACGGTAATACGCCCAGCGGCAGCCATCAGCGGATTAAAATTTTGTGCGGTGTGGCGATAAATAACGTTGCCGTACCAGTCGGCTTTCCAGCCTTTAACCAACGCAAAATCACCGGTTATCGCCTGCTCTAAGATGTAAGGGCGTCCGGCAAACTCGCGAACTTCTTTCCCTTGCGCGACCGGGGTTCCGTATCCGGTCGCGGTAAAGAATGCCGGGATCCCCGCGCCGCCCGCGCGCAACTGCTCAGCCAGCGTGCCTTGCGGCGTCAGGATAGCTTCCAGTTCACCGCTGAGAACCTGCTGCTCAAACAGGGCGTTTTCACCTACATAAGATGCGACCACTTTGCGTACCTGGCGCGTTTCCAGCAGAACGCCAAGGCCAAAACCATCCACGCCGCAGTTGTTTGACACAACCGTAAGCCCCTGAACCTCCCGACGGCGTACTTCGGCAATCAGGTTCTCAGGGATCCCACATAAGCCAAAACCGCCCGCCAGCAGCGTCATGTTATCGGTCAGTCCTTCCAGCGCCTCTTGATAGGTGGCAACCCGTTTATCCAGTCCAGCCATATACTTGCCCCTCCTGTTGTCCTTGCCGACATCATTGGGGGTGAAAAATGATTTGTTAATTTTAAATTTGTGACTCACTCATTGGGTTTTTTTATCAATTTAATGTTAATTAAAGGTATTCAACAAGTTAAAGGAATGAGAAATGGGAATGAGCATCAAACAGTTACGCGCGTTTTTAGCGGTAGCTCACACTCTGAATTTTGCTCATGCCAGTGAAAGACTGAATATGTCGCAACCCGCTTTAAGCCTGGCGATTAAAGGACTGGAGGATTCACTGGGCGGGGCGTTACTGTTGAGAACCACCCGCAAAGTGACCCTGACGCAGGAGGGAGAAACGCTGCTCAACATGGGGCGACAGCTGCTGGCGGACTGGGAGAATACGGAAGAGGCAATGCGCCAACGCTTTACGCTGCAGCGCGGGAAAATTTCTATTGCCGCCATGCCCTCATTCGCCGCTAACGTCCTGCCATCGGTACTGAAAACGTTTCGTGATTCCTACTCCGGGATCAACGTAACGGTACATGACGTCATTAACGAACAAGTGATTGAGATGGTCAGTGAAGGGCGGGTGGAGATGGGCATCGCCTTTGAGCCGGACTCTTCAGGGCATCTGCATTTCACCCCGCTCGGCGTGGATCGTTTTATCGCGATTGTTCCGCCGACATGCAAACTGGCGGGCCGGGATCGTATTGCGTGGCGCGAATTACTGACGCTGGATTTTATCACCCTGCAACGTCCTTCCGCCGTGCGCCTGATGCTGGAAGAACAGCTGGTGCAAAGTGGGCATACGCTGGAAGTGGCGCTGGAGAGCCATCAACTGGTGACGGTTGGTCGCCTGGTGGCGAGCGGACTGGGCGGCAGCGCCGTGCCCGCATTGTGCCGCACGCAAATGACAGAGCTGGGTGCAACCTGTATCGATCTGGATACGCCGGTGATCCAGCGTCGGATCGGCGTTTTGCGTTCGGCGCATCATAAGTTATCTACCGCTTCTGAAGTGCTGGTGGATTCACTGAAAAAGGCGTATTGCACCTGACTCTCACGCAATACGCCAACCGTTCAGCTCATGCAACCGCCCGCCAGCAGCGAACTTCACCACCACTATCACTTTTCAGCAATGCCTGTTTCTTCTCACAGCCGCTGGTTGCCAGTGGGCACCTGTCACGGAAAAAACAACCCTGGGGCAGCGTTCGGTTCCCCGGTAGTTCGGTTTTCCGTAACACCAAATCCTCCGCCAGCGGTGCTCCCGTTTTAGGGACCGAATCCAGCAATAATCGCGTGTAGGGATGGGCGGGCTGCGTGAGTACCTGCTGCGCATCGCCCAGCTCAACAATTTGCCCGAGGTACATCACCGCCACGCGGTCGCTCATATGGCGGACCACCGACACGTTGTGCGAGATCAGCACGTAGGTCAGGTTTCTGCGCGCCTGCAATGACACCAGCAGATTGAGAATTTGCGCCTGCACGGAGATATCCAGCGCCGAAGTAGGTTCATCGAGCACAATCACGTCCGGCTCTGATGACAACGCCCGGGCGATGGCAATACGCTGGCGCTGTCCACCGGAAAACGCATGCGGCAGGCGGTCGAGATATTCAGGACGAATTCCCACTTGTCGCGCCAAATCTTCAGCAAGCATACGGCGCTCACGTTCTGCAGGACGTTTTTGGATCCACACCGGTTCGGTGATAATCCGCCATACCGGTAAGCGCGGATCCAGCGATGAAAGGGGATCCTGAAAGACCATTTGCATACCGGTATGCTGCTTGTCACCACGGCGCGCATAGTTGCCCTGACTGGGTTTCAGCATCCCCATCAGCAGTTGCGCCAGCGTACTCTTTCCACAACCGGACTCGCCAACAATCCCCAGTGTTTCCCCCTGACGGATCTGTAAATCCAGACCATTGAGGGCATGCACCCGTTCCGTTACCTTGCCGAGCCAGTTTTTACGCGCAGGGAAGTTGACATGAACATTCTGCAGCGCCAGTAAAAAATCAGACATGTGTTGTCTCCAGTTGCGGATACCAGCAGGCAGATTGTTGATCCCCGCCTCCCTGACTGCGTAACGCAGGTGTTTCTTCACAACGGGGGCCAGCGGCAAAGCAGCGCTCGCGAAACGCGCATCCCGTCGGTAAGCAGGTTAAGTTCGGCACGGTGCCGGGAATGGCGGGCAGCAATGCGCGCGGCTCGCCGTGTTCCGGCGCGCATTTCAGCAGACCAATGGAATAGGGATGCGTCGGGCGTTGAATAACGGTTTGCGTTGGGCCACTCTCAATCACGCTTCCGGCATACATGACGTACAACCGGTCGCATAACTGTGAAACCACCGCCATATCATGGCTGATAAATAACACGGCTGTCCCGCTAGCTCGCGCTTTTAACTTCAGCAAACGCAGCACCTGCAGTTGCACCGTGACGTCCAGAGCGGTGGTCGGTTCATCGGCAATGATAAGCTCCGGTTCACACGAAAAGGCCAGCGCTATCATTACGCGCTGGCGCATCCCGCCGGAAAGCTCAAACGGGAAACGCTTCATGACTTCCGCCGCGTCCGGGATTTGCATCTCCTGGAGTAAAGCGATGGCTTTCTGACGGGCATCCGTGCGGCTTAACGCCTGATGATGGCGGATAACCTCCACCATTTGCTGACCGATGCGTCGGGTCGGATTCAGCGCCGTCATGGGTTCCTGAAAGATCATCGCTACGCGTGCGCCGCGCCATTGGCGCATTTGCTTCTCGCTGGCATTGAGCACATCTTCCCCCAGCAGCGAAACGCGTCCCTGGTGGATATGATAACTGCCTTCCGGCAGCAGACGCATGGTGAGCATGGCCGTCACGGACTTACCGGAACCGGACTCACCAACCACGCCAACGATTTCTCCGCGGTTGATATGCAGCGATACATGGTTAAGCGCATGCACGTCAGCTTTATAGCCGGGAAAACTCAAATGCAAATCTTCGATTTCCAGCACGGGTTGTGTCATGACTGTTTTCCTCCGGCTTTCGGGTCAAGCAGATCGCGAATACCATCGCCAAAGAGATTAAAGCCCACGGCGGTAATCAGAATGGCGGCGCCGGGGAAAGCGCAATACCACCACTGATCAAGCACATAGTTACGGCCTATTGCGACCATCGCTCCCCATTCAGCGCTGGGTTGCTGTGCGCCCAGACCGATAAATCCGAGCGTGGCGGCCATCAGGATCGCACTGCCGATATCCAGCGACGCTTGCACAATTAGCGGGGGCAGAGAGTTACGTAAAATGTGCCAGCTAATCAGATGCCAGCGTGATGCGCCGTAGGTCCGCGCCGCCTGCACATAGGTAAACTGGCGCACTACTAACGTTTGACCGCGTGCGAGGCGCACATAAAACGGAATACGTACGATAGCAATCGCCAGCATGGCGTTAAACAGGCTTGGACCCAACGCGGCGGTCGGCGCCATCGTCAGCACCAGCGAGGGAATGGACAGCATAATGTCCATTATTCGCATAATAATTGCATCGGCGCGTCCGCCCATTACGCCAGACAAACAGCCCAGCAGCGAACCCAATCCCCCGGCGATACCCACCACGACAAGCCCCGCAACGACCGATTGTTGGCTACCCACCAGAACGCGGCTGAACAGATCGCGGCCGACTTCATCGGTACCAAACCAGTGAGCGGCTGACGGGGGCAGCAGGCGCGCACTCAAATTGATGGCATTAGGGTCGTGAGGGGTTATCCACGGCGACAGCACCATCAGCAGCAGTATCAACACAATGATGACCCCGCCAACCAGCGTCAGCGGGCTGCTTTTCATCATCCAGAACAGTTTAGCCCAGTCCGTGCGACGGCGTGTTGTCTGAGGCGCGGCTGGCGTTTCTTGTGTGAGCATCATTGTGCGTCTCCGCGTCCAATTCGTGGATCGATCCACAAGTAGAGTAAATCCACTACCAGGTTAACCAGCACATAGGCGAAAGAGACCACCACGGCAAATCCCATTACCGCCGGGAAGTCGAGCGCCTGAATCGACGTCACCACCCAGGCGCCCATTCCCGGCCAGGCGAAGACCGTTTCAGTCAGCACCGCACCGTAGAGCAGATCGCCCAATGCCAGGCCGAGAACGGTTATCGAGGGGATAAGCGCATTTGGCAACGCGTAACACAACACGATGTACCAGCCCGGCAACCCGCTGGCGCGAGCGGTGCGAATGTAATCTTCACTCAGTTGCTCCAGCATGGCGGAGCGAATCTGGCGGGCAACGATCCCCAGGTGCACAAAGGCCAGCGTCAGTGATGGCAGGATCAGGTGCTGAAGCGCATTGAAAAAGACTTCGCCATTGCCTTCCAGCAGTGCATCAATCAGATAGAACCCGGTGACGTGAGTTGGCGGATCCAGCCAGTCATCTAAACGTCCACCGCCGGGTAAAATTTGCAGATGACCATAAAACAGCACAATCACCCCCAGCCCCAGCCAGAATGCTGGCGTGGAGATACCGGTGATCGCCATCAGACGAACGAGGTGATCTAGCCAGCGGTTGCGCCAGACCGCAGATAAAATGCCCAAAGGAATACCGATAACCAGCGCCAGCAACAAGGAGCAGAAAGCCAGCTCAAGGGTGGCGGGGAAGAAGATGCGCAGCTCATCCAGCACCGGACGTCCGGTGCGAATAGAGGTGCCTAAATCGCCGTGAAAAATGTCGCTGACATAGCGAAAAAACTGGACATACAGCGGCTGGTTCAGCCCCAACTGTTGGCGAATATTTTCGACAATTTCATCGCTGGCGCGATCGCCCGCCAATAGCCGCGCGGGGTCGCCAGGTATCAGGTGCGAAATAATAAAAGTGATTACGCAAACACCGATAACCACCAGAATAAGTCCCCAGCATCGCTGGCGTAAAATGCTCCAGAACGTCATTAGCTTCCCCTTGCGGAGCCTGAGCGGCTCCGCATTAACGTGGCTTATTTACTCATGGTGGAGATATTGAAGACCTGTTCCAGCATGGGGTTGAATACAAATCCTTTGACGTCTTTGTTCATCGCCAACTGATAGTTTTTCTGGAATAAATAGACGTAGGCGGCTTCATCAATCACGATAGTTTGCGCCTGCTGGTAGTCATTGGTTCTGGCAACCTGATCGGTCGTGGCCAGCGCGCTACGCAGCAGCTTATCGACCTCACCGTTTTCATAGAACGAACGGTTACCCGGCAAGCCTTTCTTATCTGACTCAAACCAGTAGTTCATAAACATGTACGGATCGGCGAAATCTGGGCTCCAGTTGCCAATGGCAATGTCGTAATCTCCTTTGCCCACGCGGTCACGCATGGTGGCGTTCGCCAGTTTTTCCAGCTTCACCTTAATGCCCAGTTTGCCAAGGCTTGCCTGGGTCGCGAGCGCGATAGGTTCCCAGTTGGGGTCATTATCCGAGTACAGGAAGCTCAGGCTGTCAGGTTTGGTGGCAACTTTCTCCCACGCCGCTTTCGCTTTGGCTTCATCGAAACTGTACTGCATGGCCTTGTCGTCAAAACCCCACATGCCTTCAGGGATCGGACCTCGCATTTGCTTACCGTTGCCGCTCAGGATCCCGTTTACCATGCCTTTATAATCGGTGGCCCACGAGATAGCGCGGCGTAAATCCACCTGATTGAGCGGCGCTTTACTGTTATTCAGATACAGATAGGTCACGCGCAACGAGGGATAATCTGCCACGTTAACTTTGCCTTCCTGTTTTAAGGCGGCAAGCTGGTCAACCGGAAGCGCATCGGCAATGTCGATATCACCCCGCGACAATTGCAGACGGCGAGAGGCGCTTTCACCAATGATTTTTACCGAAACCCGCTTAAACGCCGGTTTTGCACCGGCATAATATGGGTTAGGAACCAGCACCAACTGCTGTCCCTTTTGCCAGCTTTTGAGCATGAAGGGACCGGAGCCTGCCGTGTTCTGCGCCAGGAATCCGCGGGCATCGTCTGCGGCATGCTCTTTTAAGACGGCCGGGTTAATAATTGAAGCCCCGTCATTGGCCAGCGTATACAGGAACGGCGCAAATGGCTGGCTGAGGGTAAACTTCACCGTATTGTTATCGATAGCCTCGACCTTCAGATCTTTCGGGAACGCTTCTGCAGGCCCCTGGCCGATTTTGAGCAAGCGTTCAAAAGATTGCTTTACCGCATCAGCCGTCACCGGCGTTCCGTCGGCGAATTTGGCATCGTTTTTCAGGATAAACGTCCACTCTTTCTGGTCGTCAGAGGCCTTCCAGCCGCTGGCCAAATCGCCTTCAACTTCCGTGGAGCCTTTACCGCCATCCGTTTTGTACTGAACCAGCCGCTGATAAGAGGGATAGGTGACCGTCCAGTCGTTGTTATCGATGGTCACGGCGGGATCGAGCGTCTGCGGATCGGCAGCTTTGCCGATCACCAGCATATCTTTGGGAACGGCGGCCTGCGCAGCGGGCAGGGCAAACGCCAGCGCAACGGCTATCAGAGCGGGGCGAAAAAACGCGTTTAACGCAGGTGTAGTCTTCATAACCAGGCTCCAGAATTAAAGGGAATGTTGTGTTGTTATGGGTGTGACAGTGTAACAATCTATCTGATCGTCAAGCAGCGGATAGCGGGCGGCATCAGGTAATTCAAAATGCCACCACTCGCTGGTGATACCGACAAAACCGCCGCCGAACATAATGGCATTGAGCAGCAGGCGGTTGCGCTGCGCAGCCGGAGGAACAGAAGGGTGCCAGGCATGGGAACGGTCGTGCATCTCATCAAAGCCCGCGCCCATATCGAGAAGATTGCCACGATCGTCCATTAGCGTAACGTCAATGGCCGTCCCGCGGCTGTGATTGGATCCTATCGCCACATCAACAACATACTGAGGATCTGGACACGCATTCCACAGCACCGCCTGCGCCTGCTGCGGGCGATACGCGTCGTATACCACAAGTTTCAGGCCCGCCAGTTGCGCAATACTGATGCTTTTCGCCAGCGCAGTGACCGCCTCGGTGTGCAACAGGCAACGAGCTTCCCGGTAGATAGGGGCGCCGGTAATGTTGTCTGCCGTAGCGTATTTAAGATCGATATGTAGTGACGGGAATATCACCGACAGATCGACCAGTTCTGGGGTTTCTGACATAGCACGTTTCCTGTTTATTGTTCGAATTGACCAAATTGTTGTTGTAACTGGCGATTGGTTTGCAGGCGTTCTGCGAGGGAATCACCCAGTTGGGCCACCACCGCAGAGAGTAATAAGTTGAACAGACAGCTCACCGGAGCCAGTGAGTCCCAGAAATGTCCGGTGTCAGTTTTCACCTGAAGTAAGTCAATGGAATAGTCTCTGGCCCACGGGCACCACACATCGGTGATTAGCGCCAGCGGAATGCAGCGTTCTGTGGCAACGCGGCAATATTGTCGAGAGATAGCGGAATAGGCGCGCATATCGGTGATCACCACGTAAGGCTGGGTGAATCCTGAATTCAGCGACTCAACCCAACTGCCGGAAAGCCCTTCGGAGTAGCTGACTTTAGGCCGCAGGTATTCCAGGTGACTGAAAAAGGCGTTAGCGATCCCGCGGGTGGACTGGATCCCAAGGATATACACGGCTTCCGCATGCGCCAGCCGCTGCGCTATGCGTAAAAACGTTTCGCTTTGCGCGAGTTGATAGACATTGGTAATGGCGTCGATTTCCAGTAACAGCGACTGCTGCGCGCGATCTGGCAGGCTTTGTTGCTGGTGCCAGGAGTCCAGCCGCTCGTTCATCCCCCAGGGTTGATAGGCGACGACGGGTAGCTCCCGCAGGCTGGCTTTTGCATCTTCCAGATTGCGAAAGCCCAGTTTACGCAGATAGCGTCCAACGGTAATGCCGCTGGTACCAGTCGCTTTAGCAATACCATCCGCGGTTTCAAAAGGGATCTGCACAGCATGGGCTAACAGCCACCCGGCCACGCGCTTTTCGCTGGGCGTCAGTTGGCTAAAGGTCTGCTCTATGCGGGTAAATAACTCCGGTTTCGCTGTCATTACCTTCTCGCTGTTAATTGTTTGTCAGAGTACGGTTCACTGTTAGCAAATTAACAATGCAGGACGCGTGCCATGTTGGTAACAGCGGCACGCCGACCATTTTTGTTAAAAATCAGCCCATATCCGTTAACTAATGATCAACATTTGTGCAGCGTAGTTCAGTTTTGGTGCAGCGACAGGGGAAGAGGGGTATGAATCTGCTGATTTCGTCGGAACGATCACATTGTGGCCACGTTTTACACCCTTACATCAGAATCAGTAATGTGAAATATAAATTTCAGCCATATCAATGGTGGCAATCTTTATTCTTATGACGTTAGGGGTATTATTTTTTGCGAACTACATTAACGGTTTGAAGCGCAAGTGTAGATATTATTTATATTATAAATGGAGTACTACAATGAATAAATTCTCCCTTTCTACAGCAGGTATTCTGGTCGCAGCGCTGTTAACCAGTGTCAGCGTCAATGCAGCAACTGATAACGCTAAAACTGAAGTGACTCCAAAAGGCATGAATTGCCAGGAGTTTATTGATTTGAACCCGCAAACTATGGCCCCAGTGGCTTTCTGGGTGCTCAATGAAGACGAAGATTTCAAGGGTGGCGATTACGTAGACTATAACGAAACCGTGACGACTGCAGTTCCTCTGACCGTTGAACTTTGTAAAAAACATCCGCAGAGCGAATTAAGCAAAATAAAAGACGAAATCAAAAAAGAATTATCCAAATAAGATTAAGTCATTATTAAAACCCAGCCAAAGTGCTGGGTTTTGCTATTTGTGACAATGTCACCTATTTATTTTGTGATACTTAAGAAAACTTTATAAAGATATAAACGACTGTGCCGATACTGGATAAAAGTTAGCCTTTTGCAGAAGGAGTTTGTATGGCCTGGTATCCTACTCGTATTTCAACGCGTTTAACCATCGGCGGCATTCTGCTGCTTGCAGTCACGACCCTTGTTATTGTGGTGATTATGCTCTGGCGTGGCCAACCGCGCGTCGTTGAAATCAACACCGCCCTGATCGAAGAAACAGGGCAAGGTTTAACCCGTCAGTTGAGTACCGTATTGTCCCGAATTGAAGGTGAGACCGTTAGCTTGTCACGACTGGCTGAGGTGCTGCCAAATGATGAATCTCTTTATCAAAGCGTCGTTCCGCATCTGATTGGTGAAGATAAAGATTCAATTATTACCGGCGGCGGTATCTGGCCAGAACCAGACGCTTTCACCGCAGGTGTGGAGAAAAGAAGCTTTTTCTGGGCGCGTAATGCTGAAGGTAAACTGGTGTATTCCAACGACTATAACGTCGAAGGGTCAAGCGGATACCACAATGAAAACTGGTATCAGCATGCTAAAGGGCATTCACAAAACAGTTGCTTATGGTCTGATGTCTACCAGGACGCCAGTTCAGGCGTCAACATGGTGACGTGCAGCGTACCTTATCAACTGGCGGGCAAGTTTGCCGGTGTCGCCACCACCGATATTCGCCTGGATAACGTCGCCACTTTCATGCAGCAGCAGGGAAATAGCACCGGTGGTTACGCGTTTGTGGTGGACAAGCAGGGACAAATTCTCTATTTCCCGCAGGCCGATCTGGCGAAATATAAAACCATTAACGATCTGGCGCAAAGCGCGCAATGGCTTATCCCGGTGGAAAACGGTCTGAAATCTCTGCGCCCAGCGGACGGGGTGAAAACGATTACGCTTGCAAATGATAACGTCCTGAATTCGGCTTCACGAGTGATGCTGTTCCCGATGGCGGATACCGGTTGGGTTGTTGGTCTTGCGACGCCTGAATCGCGTATCGTCGGCCTTGCCAAAGTGATGATGCAGGACGTGCTGGAAGTGTTGATCCCGATCATGACCCTGTTGCTGGTGGGATCCTGGCTGGTGGTTCGCCGACTGATTTCACGTCTCGATGATACCCGTCAGGCTCTGGATGACATTGCGCAGGGAGAAGGCGATCTTACCCGTCGCCTGGATGTGCGTGGCAAAGATGAGATTTCCGCTATCGCCGAAGCGTTTAACCTGTTCGTCGATAAAATCTCAGCCATTCTGATCACTGTCAGAAGCAGTAGCGTAGTGGTGGCGAATAACGCTGTCAGCCTGGCAGACAGTAATATGGAACTTTCATCTCGCGTGACGCAACAGGCCGCTGCGCTGGAAGAGAGTTCAGCGGCGATGGAACAGTTAAATGCGACCGTTCATCAAAATGCCAGTAATACACAACTGGCGGATGAACTCTCTGATAGCACCGCGCAAACGGCCAACCGCTGCGGCGATGTTATGCAGGGTGTTATCTCTACAATGGATAACGTCAGTGCCTCATCCGGCAGAATGGTGGAAATTGTCGCGGTTATCGACAGCATTGCGTTCCAGACCAATATTCTCGCCCTGAATGCCGCGGTTGAAGCCGCCAGAGCAGGTGATGCCGGGAGAGGGTTTGCCGTTGTGGCCTCCGAAGTACGCACGCTGGCCCAGCGCAGCGCCACTGCCGCGCAGGAAATAAAGGCGTTGATTGATGAATCCGTTTCTCATGTAGGTAGCGGAAGTCAGCAAATTCACAATGCGGGCGAACGTCTGGGAGAACTGGTCAGTAATGTACGTCAGGTACGTCAGTTGATGGGGGAAATACGCGTTGCGGGTGAAGAACAACGCAAGGGCGTTTCCGAAGTTACGCTGGCTGTTACCGAAATGGACAGCACCGTTCAGCAAAACGCCTCGTTAATAGATGATGCCGCCGCGCGAACGCAGGCGCTGAAAGAGGAGGCGGAACAGCTGGCGATGCTGGTCTCATCATTCAGATTGCCTGAGCCTTCAGTTGTCTGATGGATCGGTTAAGAGCGTCCGTATAACCGGACGCTCTTGCGTTATAAATCCAATACGGACGACCATTAACGCCCCCAACGACTGCGAATATAGGTCACGGCTTCCTGCGTTTGCGGCTGATTAAGGTAATCTTCGCGAAACAAAATTGTGCCGTTAATGTGCGGTTCAGACTCGTTCAGATCGAGCTGTTTTTTCAGCTCCGGCACACCGCCTTTGACCGTCCAGTCAGGTTCTTTTCGCGACGGCTCACCGACTTTGTACAACGCCACGCCAATATACAGGCGGGTGTTGGTTGATTTGACGACATCTGCCCACCATTTCGCCAACACATCGTAACGCGCCGCATCGCGGGCAAAAGGCCAGTACAGCTGCGGGGCGATGTAGTCCAGCAAGCCTTGTTGCACCCAGCGGCGGGTGTCCGCATACGATTCATCATAGGCTGCCGCGCCGCGCGTGTCGGAGCCCGCCGGATCGTGCGAACGGTTGCGCCACACGCCCGCAGGGCTGACGCCAAATTCAACTTCAGGTTTGAGTTTCTTAATGGTTCGTGAAACCTGAGCGATCAGGCGTTGCGTGTTATCGCGCCGCCAATCAGCTTTGGAGACAAATCCCTGGCCGTATCTTCTGAAGGTCTGGCTGTCGTTGAGCGCAGAGCCGGGAGACTCGGTATAGAAGTAATCATCGAATTGCACGCCGTCAACCGGGTAATTCTCAACCACTTCAGCCACGATGCTAGTTATCCAGTCACGCACTTCGGGAATACCGGGATCTAACACAAAACGCTCGCCCGAGGTACGGATCCAGTCCCGATGCAGGACAAAAACGCTGGAAGGCGTCTGTGACAGCGTGTTGTTTAATTCGGTAACCGTTGCAGGTTTAGTGTTCACGGACACGCGGTAGGGGTTAAACCAGGCATGGACTTTCATTCCGCGTTTATGCGCTTCATCGAGCATAAACCGTAACGGATCGTAACCAGGATCCTGACCAATCTTACCGGTCAGGGTATCTGACCACGGCAAGATTGTAGAATGCCACAACGCAGTGGCATCGGGCTTCACCTGGAAAAAAACGGTGTTAATACCAAGACGTTTCAGGTTATCCAGCTTGTCAGTCAGCGCCTTTTGCTGCTGGCTGATACGAACGGCAGGCGAGCTGATGTTGACGGATGAAATCGGCGGCCAGTCAAGACGCGAAACCGTTGCCAGCCAGATACCGCGCACCGGCTCCTTGCTCTGCTGTGGTTTGCCCACCGGGGGCAGTGGGGTGATTTTTGAACCTGGCGGCTGTGAAGAACAGCTGCCAAGTAGCAACATACTGCCTACGAGCAGCGCGAACCATTTCAGGTTGGTTCGCGGCAGCCTGGCTCGGGAACGGGCGAGAATATTCGCCAGTTTTTTCTGATAATTTGCTGAAATAAAACCGGATGCTGACATCAGATTTTGCTCTTAATTCTTCTTGTTGCGGCTGTTAGCCCAGGGATCGAACGCCGGTTCGGTGGTGTTATTTGAGGCAAGGTCATGCAGTGAATCCAGGTACAGCGCTTCAACTTCTGCCCGCGCCCAGGGCGTGCGGCGCAGAAACTTCAAACTGGATTTAACGCTTGGCTCATTTTTAAAGCAGTTGATATTAATGCGTTGCGCCAGCTCAGCCCAACCATAACGATCAACCAGTGCATTGACCTGCATTTCAAGCGTTACGCCATGTAAAGGGTCTTGAGAAATATGAGCATTCATATGAAGTCCAGTTCAGTGGTTCCAGATTTTGTCAGTAGTGCAACGGGAAGAAGGTTACAAGAAAGCGGGGCGACCAGCAATGGCATCTGTTCCTCAGGCTTTCATGATTAAGAAGTAAACATCAGCCAGACATTGCTGAAGAAAAGATCTGGATTAGATGCGTTCATTAATCTTAAGTGGGTATTTATACCTGGATTGTTACTCCAGTTTCTCTTTATTTATGTATTATCGCTGTCATTCGACTATTAAAATAAAAAAACAAAAGATCCAAATAAAACCGAAAATAACATATCCATAATGTTAACTATTAATAAAATTAAAGTAACATTTAGTAAAACATGGATATTTTGTTTTTCATGGACGAGAGTTTACATATCATGATATAATATTGCGGAAAAATTTGCAGGCTATTAATCTGCATGTAATGTAAATGAATTTCTGAGGAGACTATTCCAGTGGGACGTAAATGGGCAAATATTGTTGCTAAAAAAACTGCTAAAGACGGTGCAACGTCTAATATATATGCAAAATTCGGTGTAGAAATCTATGCTGCTGCCAAACAAGGTGAACCAGACCCAGAATCAAACTCAGCTTTAAAATTCGTTATTGAACGTGCGAAACAAGCACAGGTTCCCAAACACGTTATTGATAAAGCAATTGATAAAGCCAAAGGCGGCAGCGATGAAACGTTCGTGCAAGGGCGCTATGAAGGCTTTGGTCCAAGTGGTTCACTGATTATCGCTGAAACGTTGACGTCAAATGTTAACCGTACGATTGCTAATGTCCGCTCAATTTTCAATAAAAAAGGCGGGAATATCGGAGCGGCAGGTGCTGTCAGCTATATGTTTGACAATACCGGGGTGATTGTATTTGCAGGAACAGATCCTGACCATATTTTTGAAATTTTGCTTAATGCTGATGTAGATGTTCGCGATGTAACCGAAGAAGAGGGAAACATCGTTATTTATACTGAATCTACAGACCTTCATAAAGGAATTGCAGCCCTGAAAGCCGCTGGGATTACTGAATTCTCAACAACAGAATTAGAAATGATTGCTCAATCAGAAGTTGAACTTTCGCCAGAAGATTTAGAAATCTTTGCAGGACTCGTTGATGCCCTTGAAGATGACGATGATGTTCAAAAAGTCTATCACAACGTTGCAAACCTCTAATTATAAATAAAGGAATCTGTTATTGCGGCAGATCTTTAACTTATAAAGTTGTTACAAAAATATCTAGCCCGATACATTGATTATAAAAAAAGAAAAAATTTACGGTAGAAAATCAAAGTGACTGTCTGCTTTTGCTCAAGGCAGACAGTCATGTCCAGCAGTTTTCAGTCAGGATTAGCAGGGGGAGCTTTTCCAGGAATGAAAAAACCGCTTCCTGGCTTCCTGACTCGAAGGCGACAACAGCTCTGACCTTATCGTTTTTCATCACTGTGTACCAACCGGAACCGCCAAACTGAGAATGGCTAAAGAGGGATCTGCATTCGGGGTCATCTGACGAAAACTTTTTACCGTAGCAGATAAGGGAAGGGTAAGGATTTGATGGAACGGCGTCAGCTAAGGGGTATGAACTAAGCATTCATCAAATACTAAATTGCATTTAACATAATATACATTATGCGTACAAGCGTTGTAATGGCTCAATAGTAATGTCCGCCTGTGGCTCAATTCAGATGTCCGCGCTATGGTAAGCTTCACTGGTCCGTTTAAACTACCGGGAGGCATATCATGAGCGCAGAAAGCTCAGGAGTGTTTACTTTGAAAGAGATCAACCGGATCAAGATTATACAGGACGTCATTGAACGTCGCATCACAACGCGCCGTGCGGCCGAGCACCTCGGTATCAGCGACAGGCAATGCCGCAGACTTCTTGCCCGTTACCGTGAAGGCGGACCGCTTGGTATGGCCAGCAGACGATGTGGCATGCGTGGTAACCGCCAGTTGCCACCCGGGCTCGCAGATCAGGCTCTGGAACTGATCAAGACGCGTTATGCTGATTTCGGTCCGACTCTGGCGCGTGAAAAGCTCGAAGAACTCCACGGACTGTTTCTTGGCAAAGAAACTGTCCGGCGCATCATGGTGCGGGCTGGCTTATGGGTTCCCCGTAAACAACGTGCCGCAAGGATCCCTCAACCACGGTACCGGCGTCCGTGTACTGGTGAGCTGATACAAATAGATGGCTGTGATCACGACTGGTTTGAAGGCCGTGGCCCGGCCTGCACCGCGCTGGTCTATGTTGATGATGCAACCAGCAAACTGATGGAACTGTTGTTTGTTAAATCGGAGTCCACGTTTTCTTACTTCGAAGCCACGCGGCGCTATATCGATAAGCATGGTAAACCGCTGGCACTGTACAGCGATAAAGCCGGTGTTTTTCGTGTTAACAATAAACACGCCACAGGCGGAGACGGGCATACTCAGTTTGGGCGAGCCATGCATGAACTGAACATCCAGACTATCTGTGCAGAAACCAGTCCCGCCAAAGGGCGTGTAGAACGAGCTCACCTCACTTTACAGGATCGTCTGGTCAAAGAGCTGCGGTTACAGGGCATTTGTTCAATGGAGGCTGCAAATGACTTCGCTGAGGCCTATATGGCTGACTATAACCGCCGTTTTGGCAAAGTACCGCGACATGATTTTGACGTACACCGTGCTGTAGAACATGATGAGGACCTGGGGCTTATTTTCACTGTTCGTGAAAAACGTAAAGTCTCAAAATCGTTGACGATACAATATGATAAAATGTTGTACCTGATTGAAGACAGCGAACTGAGTCGCCGTGCAATAGGTAAATATATCGATGTGTATCACTATCCTGATGGCAGAAAAGAGCTGCGCCTGAACGGTACGCTACTTCCCTACTCTACCTACGACCGACTGTCAGAAATCGACCAGGGCGCGATTGTCGATAACAAGCGTCTTGGCCGAACCCTGGAGTTTATCAGTCTGGTGCAGAGCAAGCGGGATAACACGCGCTCTCAGTCAATTCCCGCTGGAGATGGCCCTTCCCGACGACGGCCAAAGCAGGAAGGGAAGAAATCCCAGCGCTCACTGGATAATGATGACATGCTCGAAGCACTCAAACAGCTTCAGTCACGTTCAGAGGACATTTTTGGTAAAAGAGCCCGCTGATGGTACTCACTGGCCGGACAGTGGTTGCTCACCAGTTGATATTGTCCGGCCAGACCCATGATGTATTATTCATTTCGTTCAGCATCTTTATGTCCTGCTTTTCACGGGCATACTTACCCCATAATGAATGAAAAGAACGAACAATACTGATTAACTGCTTTTTTCTTTGCTCCGGAGATAGGCTGATAAAATAGCAGCACCTGCTGTCAATATTATCCTCAATGAAATTAAAATCAGAGTCTGATGCATATTTTACTGTTAGCATAATATCATTCGACGTTGTTCTCTCAGACTCTGTTAATGCTGATTCTATCAGGTATTCAAAGGCATACATGACAGACAGCTGGTTTTTGTCTGTCTGAATATAACCCATTGAGTTTCTGAGTATTGAGGACTGTACCAGGACCAGAGGCCATAAAAGCTCAACACCATAAAGCTTATATGTATCATGTTGATCATACTGATGTTGCTCAACACGACGATTACCTTCCCGTGCTTTACGAATATCATAGGCAAGGGATAACATAAATCCGTCTTTAACTTTAATCAGTGGGCTTTCATCCACGATGTAATGAATGAGTTCATGTAATTCATTCAGGGCTTCTGAATCTCCCCACAGTATAAAACCTGCATTGTTCGGCGTTAACTCGTATCGAAGCATGGGCTCAATCATCCTGTTGTTTCAGTCGGAGGAAAGTCTATCAGTAAAGAGAATGAGAGATCAAAGTGGTCATTTTAATTGAGCTGGATAACGGACATTTCAATTGAGCCTTGACAAGCGTTGTAATGGCTCAATAGTAATGTCCGCCTGTGGCTCAATTCAGATGTCCGCGCTATGGTAAGCTTCACTGGTCCGTTTAAACTACCGGGAGGCATATCATGAGCGCAGAAAGCTCAGGAGTGTTTACTTTGAAAGAGATCAACCGGATCAAGATTATACAGGACGTCATTGAACGTCGCATCACAACGCGCCGTGCGGCCGAGCACCTCGGTATCAGCGACAGGCAATGCCGCAGACTTCTTGCCCGTTACCGTGAAGGCGGACCGCTTGGTATGGCCAGCAGACGATGTGGCATGCGTGGTAACCGCCAGTTGCCACCCGGGCTCGCAGATCAGGCTCTGGAACTGATCAAGACGCGTTATGCTGATTTCGGTCCGACTCTGGCGCGTGAAAAGCTCGAAGAACTCCACGGACTGTTTCTTGGCAAAGAAACTGTCCGGCGCATCATGGTGCGGGCTGGCTTATGGGTTCCCCGTAAACAACGTGCCGCAAGGATCCCTCAACCACGGTACCGGCGTCCGTGTACTGGTGAGCTGATACAAATAGATGGCTGTGATCACGACTGGTTTGAAGGCCGTGGCCCGGCCTGCACCGCGCTGGTCTATGTTGATGATGCAACCAGCAAACTGATGGAACTGTTGTTTGTTAAATCGGAGTCCACGTTTTCTTACTTCGAAGCCACGCGGCGCTATATCGATAAGCATGGTAAACCGCTGGCACTGTACAGCGATAAAGCCGGTGTTTTTCGTGTTAACAATAAACACGCCACAGGCGGAGACGGGCATACTCAGTTTGGGCGAGCCATGCATGAACTGAACATCCAGACTATCTGTGCAGAAACCAGTCCCGCCAAAGGGCGTGTAGAACGAGCTCACCTCACTTTACAGGATCGTCTGGTCAAAGAGCTGCGGTTACAGGGCATTTGTTCAATGGAGGCTGCAAATGACTTCGCTGAGGCCTATATGGCTGACTATAACCGCCGTTTTGGCAAAGTACCGCGACATGATTTTGACGTACACCGTGCTGTAGAACATGATGAGGACCTGGGGCTTATTTTCACTGTTCGTGAAAAACGTAAAGTCTCAAAATCGTTGACGATACAATATGATAAAATGTTGTACCTGATTGAAGACAGCGAACTGAGTCGCCGTGCAATAGGTAAATATATCGATGTGTATCACTATCCTGATGGCAGAAAAGAGCTGCGCCTGAACGGTACGCTACTTCCCTACTCTACCTACGACCGACTGTCAGAAATCGACCAGGGCGCGATTGTCGATAACAAGCGTCTTGGCCGAACCCTGGAGTTTATCAGTCTGGTGCAGAGCAAGCGGGATAACACGCGCTCTCAGTCAATTCCCGCTGGAGATGGCCCTTCCCGACGACGGCCAAAGCAGGAAGGGAAGAAATCCCAGCGCTCACTGGATAATGATGACATGCTCGAAGCACTCAAACAGCTTCAGTCACGTTCAGAGGACATTTTTGGTAAAAGAGCCCGCTGATGGTACTCACTGGCCGGACAGTGGTTGCTCACCAGTTGATATTGTCCGGCCAGACCCATGATGTATTATTCATTTCGTTCAGCATCTTTATGTCCTGCTTTTCACGGGCATACTTACCCCATAATGAATGAAAAGAACGAACAATACTGATTAACTGCTTTTTTCTTTGCTCCGGAGATAGGCTGATAAAATAGCAGCACCTGCTGTCAATATTATCCTCAATGAAATTAAAATCAGAGTCTGATGCATATTTTACTGTTAGCATAATATCATTCGACGTTGTTCTCTCAGACTCTGTTAATGCTGATTCTATCAGGTATTCAAAGGCATACATGACAGACAGCTGGTTTTTGTCTGTCTGAATATAACCCATTGAGTTTCTGAGTATTGAGGACTGTACCAGGACCAGAGGCCATAAAAGCTCAACACCATAAAGCTTATATGTATCATGTTGATCATACTGATGTTGCTCAACACGACGATTACCTTCCCGTGCTTTACGAATATCATAGGCAAGGGATAACATAAATCCGTCTTTAACTTTAATCAGTGGGCTTTCATCCACGATGTAATGAATGAGTTCATGTAATTCATTCAGGGCTTCTGAATCTCCCCACAGTATAAAACCTGCATTGTTCGGCGTTAACTCGTATCGAAGCATGGGCTCAATCATCCTGTTGTTTCAGTCGGAGGAAAGTCTATCAGTAAAGAGAATGAGAGATCAAAGTGGTCATTTTAATTGAGCTGGATAACGGACATTTCAATTGAGCCTTGACAAGCGTTGAATAAGGTAGAATCTGAAGCTTTATGGTAATCCTTGTGCTGCTCGATAATGATGGCCAAACCTCTTTTCAAATGCCGTTACCAGCGCTAACCATTTTCGACCTGTGCCGCATCACTCACTGAACATCAAAATCGATAACTGTATTTCACGCAGGCAAACCACAAACATGCCAATCTGTCTTCCTGGCATATTTCTGCCCTTATCCTTCATTATCATATAATCTTCTAAATGAAATGGCTCACCGGCAAGGACTTATGCGGTCCTTTCTGCCTTTTTCTCTCATACTGGAGATTCATTCATGGCTGACTGGAACCCTTCGCTTTATCTGCAATATGAAACTGAACGTTCAAGACCCGCAGCGGAATTACTCAACAGAGTGGCGTTAGAGAGTGTTCGTTCAGTTGTTGATCTCGGCTGTGGTCCGGGAAACAGCACGGCATTACTGCATCAGCGCTGGCCTTCGGCTGTAATAACCGGGGTTGATTCCTCACCCGCCATGCTGAATGAAGCGCGCAACGCATTACCGCAATGCCATTTTATTGAAGCGGATATCAGTCAGTTCCAGCCCGAGCATCCTGTGGATCTGCTTTACGCAAATGCGTCTTTACAATGGGTACCCGATCACTATGAACTATTGCCGAACCTGGTATCGCTACTGGGTCGCAACGGCGTTCTGGCCGTACAAATGCCGGATAACTGGCTGGAACCCACGCATGTTCTGATGCGCGAAGTGGCTTATGAACAGGGTTTCCCGGACCGGGGTCGTGCGCCACTTCCTGGCGTACATGCCTACTATGATATTTTGACCGAAACTGGCTGTGAGGTGGATATCTGGCGCACCACGTATTATCACATTATGGATTCTCATCAAGCAATTATCGACTGGGTAAGTTCTACAGGCCTGCGCCCCTGGTTACAGGATTTGAGAGAAAGCGAGCAACGTCAGTATCTGGCGCGCTACCACGAACTACTTCAGGAGCAATATCCACTGCAGGAAAATGGCAAAATTTTACTGGCATTTCCCCGATTGTTTATTGTTGCGCGCCGCAATAATTAAGCATTTATCATCAGATAGATCACAGGAATAGAGGATCGCCTATGAGCGCCCTCGCCTTTTTAACATAAGGATCTAGTGACAATGCGAGGCATCTGCTAGTGTCTTGCCACGTGTTTCCGACGGGAGTCGTTATGTCTAAAGTCTACATTGGTGGGTGTCTTTGTGGTTCGATCCGCTTCACGGCCAGCAGTCCTAATAATTCCCATACCTGTTCCTGCGATATATGCCGGAAACATACGGGCGCACCGACCGTCGTCTGGATTGAATTTGATGCGAAAAATGTGGAATGGACGGGAAAAGCCGGAAAACCGACAACCTGGCGCTCGTCAGAAACGAGTTGTCGAGCCTTTTGCCCTCATTGCGGCAGTTCCGTGGGCGCTATTGATGACGCCCCGGTAATTGCGCTTTTAGCCGGGGCTTTTGATGACCCTAACGATGAAGACCTGGCGCCAGAGTTTCATTCGTTTTCCGATATGCAGCCAGCCTGGTGGCAAAACGAACGTAACTAAGTTAGTTGGTAATGCTTATCAGGCATGTGTTTTGCTGGCACATTTGTTTCATCGTTCATCTGCAGCAAATCGATTTCAATCGCATTGCAAATCGCATCCAGCGGCAGGTCATTGTTCTCTGTGCCAAACGGATCTTCAAGCTCTTCTGCAAGCGTGTCGAGCGAGATAAAAGTATAGGAAATAAGCACCGAGATAAACGGTGTCATGTAGTGCAGATCCACCACTAACGCGAATGGTAGCATGATACAAAACAGGTATACCGTGCGATGAAGGATCAAAGTATAAGCAAACGGGACCGGTGTATTCGCAATCCGCTCACAACCAGCCAGTACCGCAGACATATCGCTTAACCTATTGTTTAAACTATGAAATAATATGTCTGACAGTTGACCATTACGCCTGCGCACGGCCAACCACTCTCCCATTAACAACAAAATGCGGTTTGCTGGAGATTGTGAGGCAAATACCGTCTGCAGATCTTTCTCGCTGAGGTACTTCGCCAACGGCTCTGCCTGTGGCTTTCGACGTAAAGTCATGCGTAAACAGTGGGCAAACGCGATTTGCAGACGAACAAACTGCCCTAATTCGGCGTCGTCCGGTAAGGTGGTTTTTACCTCACGCAGTAGCGATCGGGAAGCAATCATCAACTGCCCCCACAGGTGTCGGGCCTCAACGTAACGTGAATAACAGGCGTTATTGCGAAAACCTAAAAAGATTGCAATCGCCACGCCGAGAATGCTGAATGGCGCCAGCGTGAATTTGATTCCCAGCATCGTATACCACGGAAGCATGATAATAACGGCGATGGAGAGCAGGAAGTTCAGCAGCAGTCGTGAAAAGATTTTGGATAATACTGACCCATGCCAGACGAATATCAGGCGTAGCCAGTGTTGTTGGGGGCGAACGATCATGGTTTTCTTCGGGAAAATGTGAAATCCATCACATTAGACGCGATCATGATCAATGTTGCAAGTTAATCGCAACATTAACTAAACAACGTTTGCGCTGCCAGAACCACCGCGCACCGGAGTTACAGAACGGTGTAGTCATTAATAAACAATAGTATGTTGTAACTAAATAATGTTCTATAAAAAACCCGGCCTGAGCCGGGTTGTCTTCTTAGCACAATGGCTTAACGGCTTCACGCATGCCTTTGGCCAGAATGGTATCCAGATCGGCAGAAACCTGCTCCACGAGTCCGGAAACCTGAGTCAGATCCTGTTCCCAGTGTTCTTTAACGCCCAGTACCGATTTGACTAACTCGTCGGTGCTTATCTGGCGGTCATGATGCTGGGACCACAGCTGTTGAAAACGTGCCACCCAGTGCGCATCATCCTGGACCGGATAAGCCTCACCGTTACGCTCTCCACGATAGAAAGCAATCAGCGCGGCAAGCGCAAACGTCAGGCGCGCCGGCAGTTTACCGCTAGCCTGTTGCCCTGCCAGCAGCTGCGGCAAAATACGGGTACGGAATTTAGTCATGCCGTTCAGGGCAATCGACAGCAACTGATGCTTGATGTACGGATTGCAGAATCGACCGGTCACCGCACTGGCGAAAGACGCCAGCTCATCGCGGGGTAAATCCAGTACCGGGATGATCTCTTCATAAATCGCTTTTTCAACGAAGGCGCAAATCTCTGCGTCATTCATCGCCTCCCCCACGGTGTCCAACCCTGCCAGCCAGGCAACGGGAACCAGTGCGGTGTGTGCGCCGTTGAGAATCGCCACTTTTCGTTCTTTGTACGGTTTGATGTCATCAACAATCAGGACATTGAGCGGATACTTATCCAGACGCAGTTCTGCAGCTAATGACTTCGGTCCCTGAATAACGAACAGATAGAAGTGTTCTGCAGTGTCGAGGAAGGCATCGTGATAGCCCAACTCAGCTTCCAGTTTCTCCACTTCGTCACGCGGATAACCGGTAACAATGCGGTCCACCAGCGTGGAGCAAAATGCGTTGGCCTGATCCAGCCACTGAATAAATGCCTCCGGCAACGCCCACTCCTGAGCATAGCGCAGGACCAGTTCACGCAGCTCATCACCATTGTAATCAATCAGTTCGCAAGGAATGATAATCCAGCCTTTATCCGACGCGCCATTAAAATGGCTGAAGCGTTCGAACAACAGTCGGGTCAGTTTAGCCGGATAACTCACCGCCGGTGCATCCTCAAACTTATCGCCCGCGTGGTAGCTGATGCCCGCTTCAGTCGTGTTGGAGAACACAAAACGCATATCTGGATTATGCGCCAGCTTCAGGAACTCATCGTATTCGCTATAGACGCTGATTTCGCGGTTAACCGAACGGATCAAACGGGCATCGCTTACGGCCTCGCCCTTCTCATTCAAACCACGAATGATGGTGGTATAGAGACCATCCTGCGTACTCAGAGATGGCGGGAAGGTACTTTCGATAGGACGAACAATGACTACACCAGCGTTCAGATCGGTATGTTCGTTCAGCAAATCGACTTGCCAGTCAACAAAGGCGCGCAGGAAGTTTCCTTCACCAAACTGAATAATGCGTTCAGGATACTGAGCACCGGGGAAATCGCGACGATTTAGTGTTTGCACAATGGGTTCCCTTTTTAATTAGTCATACAACCTGATTGAATTGGTCCAATAGGTTAGCAAACTTTAATACATTGAAACCCTGTTTTGATCAATCCCCGGCGACAAATTAGAGAGTTTTGTAGAAAAGTGTGGTCCCGGTCAGCTTCCCGTCAGGCATTTTTGCATAGTCCGGTATCACCCCTACTTTTTGCCATCCACAATTGTGGTAGAACAACTCAGCGTCACTCCCCGTCGCTGTATCAAGCACCAGCAGCGTTTTCCCTTGCTGACGCGCGCAGTTTTCGAGTTCGTTCATCAACGTCCGGGCAACACCACCGCGCCGCGCTGAGGGGTGAACCAGCAGCTTGGCGACATCAGCACGATGAGGTTGGTTTTCGGGTTGATCGATAATTAGCTGGACGGTACCGACAAGCACCCCCTGTGCGTTCTGTGTACCCAGAACAATCCTTTCTCCACGGTCAACGCTTTGCGCGACACTTATCCAGAAAGGCCGTGATTTATCACCACTAAAAGGGAGCATAAAGCTGACAGAGGCGCCATCATTGACGCATGTTTCAAGGATGTCGCTGAATTCATCGATTCTCGACAGAATCTGGGCCGCGCTCAGCACAAAGCAGGGTTTACAGGAAGCCATTTTTTTTCTCCTTAGAATGACCCCTTCATACTGCTTTTAACAATTGCACAACACAAGGAGTCATATCATAGGATTATGTTATCTATGGCTTGTTCATCTGGATCACTAGCCAGTGATAGATAACCGTGACAACGTAACGCTGCTGTTCATCGTTTAACGCCACACCCTGAGGGATATCATGCCATTTCGCCAGACATCCCCGACAACAGGTCGCCGTGGCATGTTGAGCAATAAATACCGGATGCCCGCGCATAGGTGTCTGCTTACCGTCATTGGCAGGAAACGCGGGCGCCAGCCGTTTGGCAATAAAATCCGTGGCGTGTTGTTCGATAACCGGCGCGCCTTTATCCAGACAATACTGCCTTTCTTTCTGGCCAAGGCGAAACCGCGAGCGAAACGTTGATTTCGCCAGCCGGGCAAAAAGAGGATCGAGCGTGTTCATCAGTAAACCGAGCGCCCCAGTTGTTGCGTTAATTGCTCCAGCACGGCGATACCCGCCAGCGAATTTCCCGCCGCATCCAGTTCCGGACTCCAGACGGCAATCGCCATCTCGTGAGGCACGATAGCCACGATACCGCCCCCCACACCAGATTTCGCCGGTAAGCCCACTCGCCAGGCAAATTCCCCTGCGTTCTGATACATGCCACTGGTCGCCATCAGCGCGTTGATCTGCCGGGCCTGCATGGGCGTCACCACGGGCTCAGCAAGATGAAAAGCATGTCCCTGATTCGCCAGAAAGACGAACGTGCGCGCCAGCTCCACACAGCTCATTTTCAGTGCGCAGTAGTGAAAGTAATTTTGCAAAACGGTGGTCACGTCATGGTGAAAATTGCCAAAGGACTTCATTAGCCAGGCAATAGCCGCGTTACGCGCCGAGTGCTCAAACTCAGAACGCGCCACCGTCGCATCATAGGCGATATCCGAAACGCCGCTTAGCGCCCGTACCACTTCCAGCATCCGTTGACGCGGTGCGCTCAGACGTCCTTGCAGCATATCGCAAACCACCAGCGCCCCGGCGTTGATAAAGGGATTGCGTGGGATCCCTTGCTCCATTTCCAGCTGCACCAGGGAGTTAAAAGGATGACCGGAAGGATCCTTGCCGACACGTTGCCAGATCTCATCTTCCTGATAGTGACGCATCGCCACGACCAGACTGAGCACCTTTGAAATTGACTGAATAGAAAAGCGCTCTTGCGCATCCCCCGCCTGATAGTGCTGTCCATCGACGGTGCAAATAGCAATACCCAGTTTTGAACCGTCGACAGAAGCTAAGGCAGGAATGTAATCAGCGACTTTACCCTGACCAATCAGCGGACGAACCTGCTGCACAATGGTCTCTAAAATTGAATTGTCCATGGCCCTGGCCACAACATGCTCCTTGCTCGCAGGTATGAAAGGCCTGCGAGTATAACAGAGCTGAATACGCAGCGTCAGGCCGGAAGGCGGAATCTGCCCACGGTCTGCATGAGCGGGTGAGATTCATGCCGTAGACAGAAACATTGCAGAATTAAGGCCGGTGCCCCCGTCGGAGGCACCCACACCATCAGAGGCGGTTTTTCCAGACGGTCTGTACATTACAAAACTCATGCAGACCAAAGTGTGAAAGCTCGCGGCCAAAACCACTTTTCTTCACGCCGCCAAAAGCAACGCGGGCATCGCTGGCGCTGTAACCATTGATAAATACGCCCCCACACTCCAGGCGTGACGCCATCTTCTGCGCCAGAGCTTCATCCGCGGTGAACACCGTGGCTGATAAGCCGAAATCACTGTCATTAGCCAGCGCTAAAGCATGTTCCGCATTCTTTGCAACGGTAATCGCTGCAACCGGGCCAAACAGCTCCTGACGAAAAGCCGTCATCTCCGGGGTGACATCCCCCAGAACCGTCACGGCATAGTAATTGCCCTGACCCGCGATTTTTTCCCCGCCGAGAAGTAACCGCGCGCCTTCGGCAAGGGTGGCTTCGACCTGCTGATGCAGCTCATCGCGCAGATCAAATCTTGCCATCGGACCCAGATCGTTTTCTTCGTTCAGCGGGTCGCCCATTTTGAGCGCGCTCGCGGCCGCCACAAAACGAGCCGTAAATTCTGGCGCAATTCCTTCTTCGATAATAAAGCGCTTTGCTGCCGCACAAACCTGCCCAGTATTCTGATAACGACCGGCGACCGCCGCCTTAACGGCCAGATCGAGGTCAGCATCATTAAGGACAATAAACGGATCGGAACCCCCCAGTTCAAGCACACATTTTTTCAGCGCCGCCCCCGCCTGAGCACCAATCGCCGCACCAGCTCGAACGCTGCCCGTCACCGTTACCGCCGCGATACGCGGGTCATTGATCATCTGACTTACCCCGGCGTTATCGGCATTCACCCAACCATAAACACCCGCGGGAACGCCCGCATCAGCAAAAACCTGCGCGATAATCGCAGCACAGCCGGTTACGTTTGGCGCATGCTTTAACAGATAGCCATTTCCGGCCAGCAGAATTGGAATGGCGCCGCGAAGTACCTGCCAGAGCGGGAAGTTCCACGGCATGATCGCCAAAATAGTTCCAACGGGGCGATACTCAATCACCGCCTGGTTGTTCTCCACCAGCGTAGGTTCCGGGTTGAGCATCGCCGGTCCATGTTCGGCGTACCAGTCACACAATGCGGCTGATTTGGCAACTTCACCACGCGCCTGCTTGATGGGTTTCCCCATTTCACGTGAGATACACTGCGCCATCTCTTCCGCGCGATGACGCAGAGCCTGCCCGATATGACGCAGCGTTTGCGCACGGTGCTCAACGGCAGTGTGTTTCCATTCACTGTAGCCATTCGCGGCAAGGCTCAGCGCATGTGCAATCTCTTCAGTACTGGCCCACGGCATTGCCGCCAACCTTTCACCGTTGGTAGGGTTAACGGAAATCGCATGTGTTGCTGCTGTGATAGTCATAAGTGCCTCTCTTTATCGCAGGGTATGGTCATATCATGCGCATATTTACTCTTTCTGAAAAATGAATAATATTAACCACACCATTCACGAACAGAGAATATTATGGATCTGACGCAACTGGAAATGTTCAACGCCGTCGCGGAGACAGGCAGTATTACGCAGGCCGCCGCGAAGGTGCATCGCGTGCCATCCAATCTCACCACCCGTATTCGCCAGCTTGAAGCCGACCTTGGCGTCGATCTGTTTATTCGTGAAAATCAGCGTTTGCGGCTTTCCCCGTCCGGGCACAATTTTTTACGCTACAGCCAGCGGATCCTCGCCCTGGTTGACGAGGCGAGAATGGTCGTCGCCGGCGATGAACCGCAGGGGTTGTTCTCTCTTGGCTCGCTCGAAAGTACTGCCGCTGTGCGGATCCCCGCCACGCTGGCTGAATATAATCAGCGTTACCCCAAAATTCAGTTTGCGCTGGCGACAGGTCCTTCAGGCACGATGCTGGACGGCGTGCTCGACGGGACGCTGAACGCCGCCTTTGTCGACGGCCCAATTACTCATCCAGGTCTTGAAGGAATGCCGGTCTACCTTGAAGAGATGATGATAGTCACTCCGCACGGTCATCCCCCTATCCAGCGGGCCAGCGACGTTAACGGTTGCAGCATTTACGCCTTTCGCGCCAACTGTTCCTATCGTCGCCATTTTGAAAGCTGGTTTCATGCCGATCGCGCAATGCCCGGCACCATTCATGAAATGGAGTCGTATCACGGCATGCTGGCTTGCGTCATTGCCGGTGCGGGTATCGCGCTGATCCCGCGTTCGATGCTGGAGAGCATGCCAGGACACCATCAGGTCCACGCCTGGCCGCTAAGCGAAAACTGGCGCTGGCTGAATACGTGGCTGGTCTGGCGCAGAGGGGCAATGACGAGGCAACTGGAAGCGTTTATTGAGGTATTGAACCCTCAGTTGTCGAAAAGCACGGAATAATTCGCGATTCTCAAACAACGCCATAAATAG
Organism: Citrobacter sp. RHBSTW-00017; assembly: GCF_013797615.1. Lineage (NCBI taxonomy): Bacteria > Pseudomonadati > Pseudomonadota > Gammaproteobacteria > Enterobacterales > Enterobacteriaceae > Citrobacter > Citrobacter sp. RHBSTW-00017. The sequence continues at coordinate 2,610,450 of NZ_CP056899.1, forward strand.
CGTTCCGGGTGAATTCTCACGCCTGGAATTTCATTAATAATGAAACAGTTAAAATTACGCGAAATGTTCGGCAGTCAATTTTGCCACCCAGTCAATGAAATGAGATCTGTATCACGAAATGATTGTATTTTAGCCAGCAAAAGTTTTAAGATCGTGGCCTTACCTTTTCGCAGCTAATCCACCTAATTGATATGACAACAGACACTGTTTCCCGCAAGGTCGCGTGGCTTCGGGTAGTTACGCTTGCCATTGCCGGTTTTATTTTCAATACCACTGAGTTTGTCCCTGTCGGTTTGTTATCCGACATCGCACAAAGTTTTAATATGCAGACCGCTCAGGTCGGGATCATGCTGACGATCTACGCCTGGGTTGTCGCCCTGATGTCGCTGCCTTTCATGCTGCTTACCAGCCAGGTAGAACGCCGCAAACTTCTGATCTGCCTGTTTGTCGTTTTTATCGCCAGCCACGTTCTCTCTTTCCTGGCATGGAATTTTACCGTGCTGGTGATCAGTCGTATCGGTATTGCTTTTGCCCACGCTATTTTCTGGTCGATCACCGCATCGCTGGCGATTCGCCTGGCTCCAGCCGGGAAACGCGCGCAGGCTCTCAGCCTGATTGCGACCGGCACCGCGCTGGCGATGGTGTTGGGCCTGCCTATCGGGCGCATCGTTGGCCAGTATTTTGGCTGGCGTACTACCTTCTTCGCCATCGGTATGGGGGCGTTAGTCACCCTACTTTGCTTGATTAAGCTCCTGCCAAAATTACCCAGTGAGCATTCCGGTTCATTAAAAAGCCTGCCGGTTTTATTCCGCCGTCCGGCATTGATGAGCCTGTATCTGCTGACGGTGATTGTGGTCACCGCGCATTACACGGCCTACAGCTATATCGAACCGTTTGTACAGACCGTCGCCGGGCTGAGCGCAAACTTTGCCACCGTGCTGCTGCTGGTTCTGGGTGGCGCAGGTATTGTCGGTAGCGTCATTTTTGGCAAGCTGGGTAATCAACATGCTTCCGTATTGATTAGTAGCGCCATTGCCCTGCTGACGGTGTGCCTGGTGCTGTTACTGCCCGCAGCGGACAGCGAAATGCATCTGGCCGTCCTGAGTATATTCTGGGGCATCGCCATTATGTTGATAGGCCTGGGTATGCAGGTGAAAGTGCTGGCGCTGGCCCCGGATGCCACCGACGTCGCAATGGCCCTTTTCTCTGGTATCTTTAATATTGGGATAGGCGCTGGCGCGCTGGTGGGAAATCAGGTGAGTCTGCACTGGTCAATGTCTACGATTGGTTACGTAGGTGCAGTGCCTGCGGTTGTGGCGTTCATATGGTCGGTGATTATCTTCCGTAAATGGCCAGTATCACTGGAAGAGCAGCCTCAGCATTCATAAAAGCGTGCCCGGTAGACAATACCGGGCACGTTGTTTTAAGCGTAAGTTTTAATGATTTCCAGCACGCCGTTAATAATAAACTGCACGCCCATACATACCAGCAGGAAGCCCATCAGACGGGAGATCGCCTCAATACCGCCTTTGCCGACCAGGCGCATAATTCCGCCAGAACTGCGCAAACAGCCCCACAAGATAACCCCGACCACGGCAAAAATAATCGGCGGTGCGACCATTATCACCCAGTCCGGAAACTCAGCCCCATGACGCACGGTGGACGCCGAGCTGATGATCATTGCAATCGTACCCGGACCCGCGGTGCTTGGCATGGCCAGCGGAACAAATGCAATATTCGCCGTCGGTTCATCTTCCAGTTCTTCTGATTTGCTTCTCGCTTCCGGAGAGTCATGTGCCTTCTGCTGTGGAAACAACATTCGAAAGCCGATAAACGCAACGATTAACCCGCCCGCGATACGTAACCCGGGAATCGAAATCCCGAAGGTATTCATCACCAGTTGTCCGGCATAATACGCCACCATCATGATGGCAAACACGTAAACGGACGCCATGAGTGACTGACGGTTACGCTCTGCGCTGTTCATGTTGCCGGCAAGGCCGAGGAACAACGCCACGGTGGTTAACGGGTTTGCCAACGGTAACAGGACTACCAGCCCCAGTCCTATTGCTTTAAACAAGTCCATCATAATGTCATCTTTCCTGTGCGTTAATCGTCAACGGCAAGTATACGGTGAAATCCGGGAGATAAGCCATTTTCGCGGTGTAAGGATTCATTTTTCATCCGCACGTATAAGCCATAATTTTCAAACCGTTAAAATTCCACTCGCCAGAAATTGAGTCTGATGATTTAGCAAAACGTGGCATTTGCTGACCCATTCATTTGACTTATATTTGCCTAAGCAATAATATCAGCCGTGACTAACTACTTGCCAGGGCAACCATTGTGAAAAGCACCAGTGATCTGTTTAACGAAATCATCCCACTGGGTCGTTTGATCTACATGGTTAATCAGAAAAAAGATCGTTTGCTAAACGACTATCTGTCACCGCTGGATATCACGGCATCACAGTTCAAGGTGCTCTGCTCCATCCGTTGCGCGGTGTGTATTACCCCTGTCGAATTGAAAAAAGTGCTGTCTGTCGATCTCGGCGCCCTGACGCGGATGCTGGACAGGCTGGCCTGTAAAGGCTGGATAGAAAGGCTTCCGAATCCACATGACAAGCGAGGCGTGCTGGTGAAACTCACCGAGCATGGCGCGGCAATTTGCGAGCAGTGTCATCAATTAGTAGGGCAAGACCTGCACCAGGAACTAACAAAAAACTTAACGGCGGATGAAGTGACCACGCTTGAGCATTTGCTGAAGAAAATCCTGCCGTAAACAGAAAGAGGTATGACGATGTCCAGACGCAATACTGACACAATCACTATTCATAGCATTTTGGACTGGATCGAAAATAACCTTGAATCGCCGCTCTCGCTGGAAAAGGTGTCAGAGCGTTCAGGTTACTCCAAATGGCACCTGCAACGGATGTTTAAAAAAGAAACCGGTCATTCACTGGGTCAATACATCCGTAGCCGTAAAATGACTGAAATAGCGCAAAAATTAAAAGAGAGTAACGAGCCGATCCTTTATCTGGCGGAGCGTTACGGCTTTGAGTCCCAGCAAACGCTGACCCGGACATTCAAAAACTATTTTGATGTTCCGCCGCATAAATACCGTATGACGAATATGCACGGCGAATCACGCTATTTGCTGCCACTCAATCAATGTAATTGCTAATCGCCAGTTAACGACGTAACCGAGGAAATCATGAAACTTCTGTCTTATGCGATGCTGGCCCTGCTGTATGTTGTTTCGGGCCAGAGCATGGCGGAACAGACCGCGCAACCTGCCACACAAAACAGTCGTGACGCGATGATTATGCCGCCTGCGCACGATCGGTCCCCGTTCGATTTTAATCATATGGGTGCAGGCAGCGACAAATCCGACGAATTAGGTGTGCCTTATTACAATATGCGCAACCTGTAATTTTTTTGCCCCGTCACTGCGGGGCTTTTTTTACCCTCTCGCCTGCGCAGTCTTACGCAACCGAAAGCCAAACACATTAATGTACAATCCTGCCATGATCAGCAGCGCACCGAGCAGTTGTAATCCGGTAAGCGTTTCATCCAGCAGCACGGCCGCGCTCGCCAGTCCAACAACCGGCACCAACAGCGACAACGGCGCGACACGCCAGGTTTCATAACGCCCGAGTAAAGATCCCCAGATGCCATAACCCACAATGGTTGCCACAAACGCCAGATAAACCAGTGACAGAATGGTGGTCATATCTATCGTCACCAGGCTTTGGATAATTTGCGTTGGGCCATCGAGAAGTATTGAGGCGAGGAAGAATGGGACAACAGGAATCAACGCACTCCATACCACCAACGACATCACCGCCGGGCGTGACGTATGCTGCATGATTTTTTTATTAAAGATATTACCGCTGGCCCAGCTTAGCGCCGCCGCCAACGTCAGCATAAAACCGAGCATGCCAACATGCTGTCCGTTGAGACTGGCCTCAATCAGCACCAGCACGCCAAATATGGCCAGCGCAATTCCTACCCGTTGTTTACCTTGCAGACGTTCACCAAAGGCGAATGCCCCCAGAATGATGGTGAAAAACGCCTGAGCCTGTAATACCAGAGAAGCTAACCCGGCAGGCATACCGAATTTGATGGCGCTAAAGAGAAACGCGAACTGCCCAAAACTGATGGTCAGCCCATAGCCGAGCAGCAGTGAAAGCGGAATTTTCGGCCGGGCAACGAAGAAAATCGCCGGAAATGCCACCAGTAAAAAACGCAACCCAGCCAGCATTAAGGGTGGCATATTGTGTAGCCCCACTTTGATGACGACAAAGTTCAGCCCCCAAACCACAACGACCAGTAACGCTAATAACCCGTCTTTACGCGACATACCACCGCCCCTGCGAATATTAAATTTTTGTAAACAAATTAAAGTAACGGAAATCGTTGTGCCGTAACAGATCATTAATTCAGGTAGGCCACACAGGGCATTTTCGGACAACTTATTGAGTGTACATCACACTTTTAGCATGCTATTTGTTTCTGATATCTAAAAAAAACATAACAACATGCATTGTCGGGCAGGAAAATGAATATCTCTCTGAGAAGGTCCACTCTCGCGTTACTCGCGTCATCATTGTTATTAACGATTGGGCGTGGCGCCACGCTGCCCTTTATGACGATCTACCTCAGCCGACAGTACAATCTGAGCGTCGACCTGATCGGTTATGCGATGACGGTCGCACTGACCATTGGCGTCGTGTTCAGCCTTGGCTTTGGTATTCTGGCCGACAAGTTTGATAAAAAACGCTATATGCTGCTGGCTATCTGCGGCTTTGCCTCTGGCTTTATTGCTATTCCACTGGTGCATAACGTAGTGGTAGTGGTTTTGCTCTTTGCCCTGATCAACTGCGCCTACTCCGTCTTCGCCACGGTGCTGAAAGCCTGGTTTGCCGATAATCTCTCGGCGACCAACAAGACTAAAATTTTCTCGCTTAACTATACCGTGCTGAACATCGGCTGGACCGTAGGCCCACCGCTGGGCACGCTACTGGTGATGCAAAGCATTAACCTGCCATTCTGGCTCGCTGCTGCATGTTCAGCACTCCCTCTGGTATTTATCCAGACCTGGGTAAAACGTTCACCAGCAGCATCAGAAGGTTTGAACGCCGCAGTTTGGTCCCCCTCGGTACTGCTGCGCGACAGAGCATTATTCTGGTTTACGCTGTCAGCATTTTTGGCGTCATTCGTTGGTGGTGCCTTTGCGTCCTGTATTTCGCAATACGTTATGGTGGTTGCAGACGGCGATTTTGCCGAGAAAGTGGTGGCAGTCGTCCTGCCTGTTAACGCCGCCATTGTGGTATCACTGCAATATGCCCTCGGGCGCAGGCTCACCGCCACCAATATCCGCCCGCTAATGACTGTAGGCACGCTGTTCTTTGTGGTCGGTCTGGTTGGCTTCACCTTCTCCGGCAACAACCTGGTGTTATGGGGCATTTCTGCAGCCTTTTTCACTATCGGCGAAGTCATTTACGCACCGGGTGAATACATGCTCATCGACAACATCGCGCCTGCAGGAATGAAAGCCAGCTATTTTTCCGCCCAGTCGTTAGGCTGGTTGGGCGCAGCGGTAAACCCATTAGTCAGCGGCGTCATTTTAACCACATTGCCGCCGTGGTCGCTGTTTGTGGCGCTGATGGTGGCGATCGTTCTTGCCTGGGCGCTAATGATAAAAGGCATGCGCGCCAAACCCTGGGGCCAGACGGCGGTCTGCTAATGATGATCGCGACAGAGCCAAAGCCGCTCTGTCGCGAATCTCAAATGGCGACCAGCCCTCGAACGCCTTCGGATTCCATATTTTTACCGTCACCGCTTTGAATAATGCTGCCTCGCGACATGAGTAAGTATTTGTCGGCCAGTTGCTGCGCAAAATCATAGAACTGCTCTACCAGCAAAATGGCCATGTCACCCCGGTGCGCCAGTTGAGAAATCACCTGCCCAATTTCTTTAATCACTGACGGCTGGATCCCCTCTGTGGGCTCATCGAGGATCAACAACTGCGGGCGACTGGCCAGCGCTCGCCCAATCGCCAGTTGCTGCTGTTGCCCGCCGGACAAATCTCCGCCCCGCCGATGTTTCATCTCCTGTAGCACCGGAAAGAGCGCATAGATATCATCCGGCACACGTCTGGCCTCCTGTGCTGAAAAACGGGAAAGGCCGAGCAGCAGGTTCTCTTCTACCGTCAGACGCGGGAAAATATCGCGACCCTGTGGTACATACGCCACACCGGCCCTGACCCGCTGATGCGGCTTCCAGTGAGTGACATTTTTCTCCTGCCAGAGCACACTCCCGCTGCGGGCAGGAATAAGCCCCATCAGGCACTTCAGAAGCGTCGTTTTCCCCACGCCGTTACGCCCCAGCAGACATGTCACCTCGCCGATACGCGCCTCAAAGTTCACACCTCGCAGAATATGGCTGCCACCATAATATTGATTCAGTTCTTTCACCTGCAGCATCTGTGCTCCTTAACGCCCGAGATAAACTTCAATAACCTGCTCGTTGGCCTGCACTTCGCGCAGACTTCCCTGAGCCAGAACGCGTCCCTGGTGTAAGACCGTGACGCGATCGGCAATGGTTTCGACAAATCCCATATCGTGCTCAACAACCATCAGCGAGTGCTTCCCGGCAAGCTTACGAAACAGTTCCGCAGTGTATTCCGTCTCCGCATCCGTCATGCCCGCCGCGGGTTCATCCAGCAGCAGTAAATGCGGCTCCTGTACCAACAGCATACCAATTTCGAGAAACTGTTTTTGCCCGTGAGAAAGCAGCCCGGCGCGGCGGGCCCGCTCGTTGCCCAGCCGCAACAGCGCCAGTATTTCATCTATACGATCCCGTTGTTCGCCGGTGAGGCGCGCCCGTAAAGAGCCCCAGACAGATTTATCGCTTTTCAGCGCCAGCTCCAGATTCGCCTCCACCGTTAACGCTTCAAATACCGTGGGTTTCTGAAACTTCCGCCCAATACCCTGACGTGCAATGGCGATGGGGTCCAGCGTTGTTAAATCGGTCGACTGATCGTATATCGCCCGACCACTTTGCGGCCTGGTTTTGCCGGTAATAACATCCATTAGCGTCGTTTTTCCGGCACCGTTGGGACCAATGATGCAACGCAGCTCCCCAACGCCAATATTGAGCGTGAGATCCGTTAACGCCTGGAAGCCATCGAAGTTAACGTTAATTTTTTCCAACTGGAGCACTGGGTCCGTTTGGTTGCGAAACCGATCGCCTGGCATCTGGCGAGTAAAAAGCCCTTCATCTGGCTGCATTATTTGTCTCCCTTGCGAAACAGCCCCATCACACCACGAGGTAAAAACAGCGTAACGCCAATAAAGATCAGGCCAAGAAACAGTTGCCAGTATTCCGGCATAATGACGGTAAACAGACTTTTAGCGCCGTTCACCAGTACGGTGCCAAATACCGGGCCAATCAGGGTTCCACGCCCGCCGAGGGCAACCCAAATCGCCGCTTCTATCGAGTTGGTCGGCGACATTTCGCTGGGGTTAATGATTCCCACCTGCGGAACATACAACGCCCCCGCCAGGCCACACAGCACGGCGGAAAGCGTCCACACCAGCAGCTTGAAACCTTTCGGATCGTAACCACAGAACATCAGACGGTTCTCGGCGTCGCGCACGGCAGTGAGAATTCGACCAAACTTACTGCGGGACAGCGCCAGTCCCAGCCATATTGCCAGCACCAGCAGCATGACCGTCGCCAGAAACAGTGCGATACGGGTTGAGGTCGCGGTCACCGGAAATCCCAGAATGGTGGTAAAACCGGTAAAACCGTTATTTCCCCCAAAGCCGGTTTCGTTGCGGAAAAACAGTAACATTCCGGCGAAAGTCAGGGCCTGAGTCATGATGGAGAAATAGACCCCTTTGATTTTTGAACGGAAGGCAAACCAGCCAAATACCAGCGCCAGCAGGCCCGGCACCAGCACAACCAGCAACATCGCCCAGATAAAATGTTGCGTTCCCCACCAAAACCAGGGCAGCTCGGTCCACGACAGAAACGACATAAAGGCCGGTAATCCTTCGCCGGAAGCCTGGCGCATCAGATACATTCCCATCGCATATCCCCCCAGCGCAAAGAAAATACCGTGGCCCAGCGAGAGCATTCCCGCATAGCCCCACACCAGATCCAGTGCCACCGCCACAATGGCATAGCAGAGAATTTTCCCGGCCAGAGTCAATGTCCACACCGATATGGCCAGCGGATGATCCGCAGGTAACAGCGCCAGAAACGGCAGAATAATCAGCGCCAGCAGTAAACCCAGCCCCAGGATGCGTGTCGCGCGCGGCGCTTTACGCGCCAGCGTTAATGTCATTGGCATCGTCATCAGTCAATAACCCTCCCTTTCAACGCGAACAGCCCCTGAGGACGTTTCTGAATAAACAAAATAATCAGCACCAGAATCATAATCTTACCGAGAACCGCTCCCACCTGTGGCTCAAGAATTTTGTTGAAGATCCCAAGCCCAAACGCAGCGGCTACACTCCCCGCGAGTTGTCCCACGCCGCCCAGCACCACCACCAGAAACGAATCGATAATGTAGCTTTGCCCCAGCTCCGGTCCTACGTTGCCTAACTGCGAGAGCGCTACGCCCCCCAGTCCGGCAATCCCTGAACCAAGACCAAAGGCCAGCATATCCACTCGTCCGGTAGGTACGCCGCAGCAGGCCGCCATATTGCGATTTTGCGTCACCGCACGTACGCGCAGTCCGAGACGGGTTTTATTCAACAACAGCCAGGTGAAGAACAGCACCAGAATGGCAAAGCCAAGCACCACAATTCGGTTCCACGGCAAAATCAGATTGGCATAAACCTGAATGCCCCCGGAAAGCCATTCCGGATTTGCGACTTCAAGGTTTTGCGCGCCGAAGGACATACGCACTAACTGGATAAGCATCAGACTGATCCCCCACGTTGCCAGCAGGGTTTCGAGCGGACGCCCGTATAAATGGCGGATCACTCCGCGCTCGAGTAGCATTCCAACCCCAGCGGTAAGCAAAAAGGCGACCGGAAGCGCAATAACCGGATACCAGGCCAACCATTGCGGGAAAAACTGGCCCATCAGCTGTTGCACCATCCAGGTACCGTAAGCGCCGAGCATTAACATCTCACCATGCGCCATATTAATGACGCCAAGTAAGCCGTAGGTTATCGCCAGACCCAATGCCGCCAGCAGCAAAATGGAGCCCAGCGACAATCCCATAAATGCCTGTCCAAGAAGATCGCCAACCTTCATGCGATGCGCGATGGCATTCAGGCTTTCGTCAGCGGCAGCACGAACGCGGGCATCAGGTTCATGTTCAGCATGGGTGAATGGCTGCAGGCGCGTCTGGGTTTCAGGATCGTTCGACGCCCCTAGCAGTTCGATTGCCTGACGTCTGATCTCAGGCGAAGTGCTGGTCAGTTGCAGGTTTGCCAGTGCAATAGCCAGTAAAGATTTCACGTCAGCATCGGGCTCCTGGGCCAGTCGTTGCTGCAAAAACGGCAGCATCCCCGGCTGGGCCTCACGCTGTAATGTACGCGCTGCCTCGCTCCTTTGCGTGACACTGTCACTTAATAGCTGGTGGACGGCCAAGGTTCCGGCAACCAGATTACGCAGGCGGTTAGTCAGGCGGATTTTTTTTAGCTCGCCGTTCGGACCTGCCGCCATTCCTAGCGGTTGTACGTGCGAGCCGTTCATGATGAACGCGTTTTTCGCGTTATCTGTCAGCAGGTTCTCATCACTCAGCGCTTTGAGCACCGGCAAGCGTTGAACATCGGGTTTTACCGACCATTGTTCTAGCAAGGCGGCCTGCTGAGTCCGGTTGGCGGCGGTAAAGGTATCGGCATCTGCGGCCTGCGCTATCCACGGCAAAAGCCACGTCAGCAACAACACACCACGAATAAAGCGCATGGCTTTCATGAGCATTCTCCAAAGCGTTGCCCTCCCGCAGGAGGGCGTAAGATCAGTTGCTGGCGGTTTTAACGGGCTGTTCAGATTTTTTATCATTACCAGCGATATATGGACTCCACGGCTGGGCGCGAACCGGCGCTTCGGTTTGCCACACCACGTTAAACTGGCCGTTGCCTTCAATCTCGCCAATCATGACGGGTTTATGCAGGTGATGGTTGGTCGCATCCATGGTCAGGGTAAATCCTGATGGTGCTGCGAATGATTGTCCAGCCATAGCCGCCCGGACTTTATCCACATCGGTAGTTCCGGCTTTTTCTACTGCCTGCGCCCACATATGCAGGCCAACATAAGTGGCTTCCATAGGGTCGTTGGTCACCACCGAATCAGCATTCGGCAGCTTATGCGCTTTGGCATACGCCCGGTAATCCGCGACGAACTTCTTGTTGGCCGCATTATCTACGGACTCAAAGTAGTTCCACGCAGCCAGGTTGCCCACCAGCGGTTTAGTATCGATACCGCGCAACTCCTCCTCACCCACAGAGAATGCCACCACCGGTACATCCGTGGCTTTCAGGCCCTGGTTCGCTAACTCTTTATAGAATGGAACGTTAGAATCCCCGTTGATGGTCGATACCACCGCCGTTTTTCCCCCTGCGGCGAATTTTTTAATACTGGCAACAATGGTCTGGTAATCGCTGTGTCCGAATGGGGTATACACCTCTTCGATGTCTTTATCGGCCACGCCTTTCGAATGCAAAAAGGCGCGTAAAATTTTGTTAGTCGTACGCGGATAGACATAGTCCGTACCCAGCAGGTAGAAGCGCTTAGCGCTGCCGCCGTCCTCACTCATCAGATACTCAACCGCCGGGATCGCCTGCTGATTAGGCGCAGCGCCGGTATAGAAGACGTTAGGTGACATCTCCTCACCTTCATATTGCACCGGGTAAAACAGCAGACCGTTCAATTCTTCAAATACCGGTAAAACCGATTTACGCGAAACCGATGTCCAGCAGCCGAAAACCGCCGCTACCTTGTCCTGGCTCAGTAACTGACGTGCTTTTTCAGCAAATAACGGCCAGTTCGAAGCCGGGTCAACCACCACCGGTTCCAGCTTTTTGCCCAATACACCGCCCTGCGCATTGATTTCATTAATAGTCATCAACGCCACATCTTTCAGCGGCGTTTCGGAAATAGCCATGGTGCCGGATAACGAATGCATGATGCCAACCTTAATAGTGTCGGCCGCCTGAACGCTAAAACTCATTCCCATTGCGACAACAGAGGCGGAAAGCGCAAAAGCTTTTAAAAATGTACGACGCTGCATAGTTTCACTCCTGAAATTAGTCTTGTTGAAAGCTCCGGTGCAGCCGGGCAGACAAAACGGTGCAAATTAAGGGTATTCAGAAGTGATAAGGCAAAAACGATGCCAGATATTTAAACATCATATAAAATCAATGAATTAGAATTTTAGGCACAAAAATCAGTATTAATTTTTGCCGCCAGAAGGATTAATCGCGTGAAACATTGAACCACAATGAGACAACTCTGCATTATAAACGTGCAACAATCTGTGTCTGTCACACACGGTCATAACGGCGCGCCCCGGTATAAAAACATGGTTATTTGTTCGCAGATAACCGTGCCTTGTCACTATTATTTATTTTTCCCGACGTAATCACGTCAAAATTTTACTTTTCCGCCGAAATAATCACACAGTTCAGCCTTTGTTTAAGATTGAATTGCTACTATAGTCATAAGCGAGGTGAACTTAAGGTAAGAGAGGAAACTCACAAATAAAGGAGCATTTACTATGCTGGGTAATATGAATATTTTTATGGCTGTTCTGGGAATTATTTTATTTTCCGGTTTCCTGGCCGCGTATTTTAGCCACAGATGGGATGATTGATGAACGGAGATAGTCCTGAACCGACCCGGCCCCTTGCTGCGTAGCTGCACAAGGGGCCATTTTTTTACCTGAATTCCCCCTCCCGGCACCTTTTCCCTGATGTACAGATAAAAAAAACCGCCGGATAAACCAGCGGTAAATGCTTGCATGGATAGATTTGTGTTTTGCTTTTATACGCTACCTGGCAATTCCCTGCGAAGATAACGGATAGTTGGCTAATCTATCATCGACAACCCCAATGAACGTTAAACGAAACGTAACTACCTTCTATAAGACATGTTGGCCGCTAATGAGATTCTTGCAAACCGTACAGTAATCCATGTCATCGCCATGGTTATAAAATGAGCTATTTATTGCTTCATAGTGTATGGTAAGCACCCCATCACAAGGACAATCAATATGTCGATACTCAAAGATATTAAGATGCGTACTTTACGACCAGTGAAAAGTACCTGTCCTCACTGCTGCCGCCAGTCAATGCACAGCCTGTCGAGAATAAAAAACAACATAACGTTAGTCTGCCCCAACTGCGGCAATACCTACCTTCCTTCCCAAAGCAAACCAGTCAAGTAACGTAAGAACAGGAAAACAATGCCGACCTTTCACCAGCAGCACTCCCTACCCGAGCGTCTCTATGAGATGCAAGGCATCAATACCCAACAACGATTCATTTTGCTGAAGAAAAAATCCAGCTAACAACCGGGCACCACGCCCGGTTCAATTTTCTGGCTGACCTGTCTTAAGCGCTCAAACCACGATGTTCCAGCATGGGTTCCATGCGCGGTTCACGCCCGCTCCACTGGCGATAAAGTTCAGTTAAATCAGTGCTGTTTCCGCGGGACAAAATTGCTTCGCGGAATTTCTGTCCGTTTTCACGGGTTAATCCTCCCTGCTCTACGAACCATTGGTAGCCGTCATCGGCCAGCATTTGCGTCCACAGATAGGCATAATAACCTGCGGCATAGCCGCCACCGAAGATATGGGCAAAATAACTGCTGCGATAACGCGGCGGCACGGCCTTGAGATCCAAACCTTCCGCCGCCAGCGCCTGCTGTTCAAATTGATCGACCGGATGAGATGACTCGCTCAACTCCAGAGAGTGCCAACGCATATCCAGCAATGCAGCGCTGAGCAGTTCGGTCATGTCGTAACCTTTGTTAAACAGACTGGCCCGCTGCATTTTATCCCGCAATGCCTGCGGCATTTGCTCCCTGGTATCAACATGTCGGGCAAAACGGGCAAAGACCTGAGGATGGCTCGCCCAGTGTTCGTTGATCTGTGAAGGAAACTCAACAAAATCACGCGGAGTGTTGGTCCCAGAAAGCGTGGCATAACGCTGAGTGGCGAACAGACCGTGCAATGTATGTCCAAATTCATGAAATAGCGTAATAACATCATCCCACAGCAGCAATGCAGGCTGATCCTGCGAAGGTTTTTGATAATTACAGACGTTGTAAATAACCGGTCTGGTTTCGTTAAGCAGCGATTGCTCAACAAAATTGCCCATCCAGGCTCCGCCGCTTTTTGATTCCCGGGCAAAGAAATCACCGTAAAATAGCGCCAACCCTACGCCATCATGATCGAATATTTCCCATACCCGAACATCCGGGTGATAAACCGGAATGTCGAATCGCTCAACGAATTTGATGCCAAAGAGTTGATTGGCCGTCCAGAAAACGCCCTCGTTCAGCACCGAATCCAGGGCAAAGTAAGGTTTGAGCTGTGCCTCATCAAGGTCATATTTCTCACGACGGACCTGCTCGGCATAAAACGACCAGTCCCAGGCCTCGGCGCTAAACGACTCGTGTTCTTGAAAGATAACGTTCTGGATTTCAGCCTGCTCATCCAACGCCCGCGCCCGCGCGGCTGGAACAATAGATCGCATAAATGTCAGTGCCGCTTCCGGCGTTTTTGCCATCTGGTCGGCAATTTTCCAGGCTGCGTAATTGGCAAAACCAAGCAGTTGCGCCTGCTGCATCCGGATTGCTACCAGTCGCTGAATAATAGCTCGCGTGTCGTTGCCATCATCATTTTCAGCCCGCGTCCATGCGCGGGTGAACAGTTTTTCGCGGGTCTGACGATCGCGTAAAACCGCAAGCGCCGGTTGCTGTGTTGTGTTTAATAGCGGGATAACCCAACGCGCTTCAAGCCCTTTCGTCCTTGCAGCTTCGGCAGCAACGGCAATTTCTTCTGTGCTCAGCCCCTCCAGCTGCCGGATATCATCCACCACCATAGCACCTGACGTGTTTGCTGCCAGCAACCGTTGATTGAACTGGCTGGTCAGCGTGGCTGACTCCGTATTGAGCGCTTTAAGTTTGGCTTTATCGGTCTCGTTCAGACGGGCGCCGGCCAGTACAAAACGCTGATACACAACCTCCAGCAGACGTATTGATTCGCTATCCAGACTTAACGTACCACGCCTCTGCCAGACGGCTTCGACACGGGCGAAAAGCGCGCCATTGAGATAAATATCATTGGCAAGGTTCGCCAGCTCTGCGGAAAACTCTTCGTCAAGGCGCTGTAGTTCATCGTTGGTGTGCGCCGCCGTCATCGCGAAGAAAACGCTGGTCACGCGCGTGAGCAGCCCCCCGCTTTGTTCAAGCGCCAACAACGTATTAGCAAAATCAGGAACCTGTGAGTTTTGCACAATAGCGTCGATCTCGGCGCGTTTTTGCCGCACGCCTTCATCAAACGCTGGACGATAATGCTGCACGTCGATCTGATCAAACTGCGGCGCCTGATACGGCAATGTGCTGTGGTGTAAAAATGGATTCGTTAACGACATCTTTCACTCCTGAAAACGATTTGTTTACCAGAGTAGACTTCCCGGGAATCGACCGCAATCGCGTTAAGCAGGAATAGCTCTGAACGGAAATGACGTGCTATGGTAGTACTACATAAAAAGCGTTGAGGAACAGTGAGATGATCGTTTTAGTAACCGGAGCAACCGCAGGTTTTGGTGAGTGCATTACGCGTCGTTTTATTGAGAATGGGCATAAAGTTATTGCCACCGGACGCCGCCAGGAGCGCCTGCAGGAACTCAAAGATGAGCTGGGTGACCGCCTCTATACCGCGCAACTGGACGTACGTAATCGTGCATCAATTGAAGAGATGCTGAACGCCTTACCCGCTGAATGGCGCGATATTGATGTTCTGGTCAACAACGCGGGTCTGGCGCTGGGCCTTGAGCCAGCCCACAAGGCCAGCGTTGAAGACTGGGAAAATATGATCGACACCAACAACAAAGGCCTGGTTTATATGACCCGTGCCGTTCTGCCAGGCATGGTTGAGCGCAACCGCGGTCATATTATCAATATCGGTTCTACCGCGGGTAGTTGGCCATACGCTGGCGGGAACGTCTACGGTGCGACCAAAGCGTTTGTTCGCCAGTTTAGCCTGAATTTACGTACTGACTTACACGGCACTGCGATTCGCGTTACCGACATTGAACCGGGTCTGGTTGGCGGTACGGAATTCTCTAACGTACGTTTCAAAGGCGATGACGCTAAAGCTGAAAAAGCCTACGAAAATACCACTGCCCTGACCCCGCAAGATGTTACAGAAGCGGTATGGTGGGTGGCGTCCTTACCCGCTCATGTCAACATCAACACCCTTGAAATGATGCCTGTCACACAGTCTTTTGCCGGACTGAGTATTCATCGGAGCTAATTTCTCTGCCCGGCCTTGCGCCGGGTATAGATAGCCTGAAATAAGTGATAAGATCTCCGGGTTAACTCTCTAAAAAGTAAGAATGAATGACCGTAGAAACGCAGCTCAACCCTACACAACCGGTAAATCAACAGATTTACCGTATTCTTCGTCGTGATATCGTGCACTGTCTGATTGCACCCGGTACGCCGCTGTCGGAGAAAGAGGTTTCCGTACGCTTTAATGTGTCACGCCAGCCGGTACGAGAAGCATTCATCAAACTGGCAGAGAA
This sequence comes from Citrobacter sp. RHBSTW-00017, assembly GCF_013797615.1. Taxonomy (NCBI): domain Bacteria; kingdom Pseudomonadati; phylum Pseudomonadota; class Gammaproteobacteria; order Enterobacterales; family Enterobacteriaceae; genus Citrobacter; species Citrobacter sp. RHBSTW-00017. The sequence continues at coordinate 2,626,228 of NZ_CP056899.1, forward strand.
CGGTCTGATTCAGATCCGGCCGCAGCGTGGCAGCTACGTAAACAAAATTTCGCTGTCGCAGGTGCAGAACGGCTGTTTTGTTCGCCAGGCAATTGAATGTGCCGTGGTCCGCCGCGCCGCATCACTGATCACTGATAAACAGTGCTATCAGCTCGAACAAAATCTGCATCAGCAACGCATCGCGATTGATCGAAAACAAATCAATGATTTCTTCCTGCTTGATGACGAATTTCATCAGAAACTGGCTTTAATCGCCGAGTGCCAGCTCGCCTGGGACACCGTTGAGAATATTAAGGCCACGATTGACCGCGTTCGCTATATGAGCCTGGATCATATCTCTCCGCCTGAAATGCTGCTGCGTCAGCATCACGATATTTTTACCGCACTTGAGAAACATGATGGCGATGCCGTAGAGCGCGCAATGATGCTGCATCTCCAGGAAATTGGTGAGTCCGTTCAGCTAATCCGTCAGGAAAATAGCGACTGGTTCAGCGAAGATTAATATTACGCTCACCTCACACCGAGGTGAGTTTCTCCTGCCTTCCCCTCTCCCGCACATCTGCATAAAAAAAGCTGTGATTTTGATCGAAAACAAAAAAAATCATTAACGAGAAGCGTATTTATATTGCGCCCGTTACGTGGGACTAGAGCCCACGGGCTTTGACGGTAAGTTGGAAAGGAGAAAACACCATGAAAACATACGATCGTAACCGTAACGCAATCACCACTGGCAGCCGCGTCATGATTAGCGACACCGGACTTACAGGCCGCATTACAGCGATAGATACCGATGGCCTGACCGCTGAGCAAATTCGCCGCGGGAAAACAGTGGAAATCGAAGGGTGTGAAGGTAAATATGCCCCCCTCGAACTGATTCGTTTGGGCATGAACTAATTGGTGTGAATGCCAAAAAACAATGCGCCATCTGGCCCGTTTATAGCCAGATGGCGACTTAAATGATGTTCTCGTTACTTCAGTTTTGCAGCATACTTCGCAACGGTTGCTTTCGCCCCTTCAGCCAGTAAAGCAAGATAGGCTTGTGTGACCTGATTCTTGAACAATTCTACCTGCGGCAGTTCACGACCAAAAATAGCATCGATCGCCAGCAGCGCCTGGACACGATCTTCGCCCTCGTTACTGCTATGCACCGTTTTCTGGATCACCGGAAACAGCGGATCGCTGATTTCAATCGCCTGGCCCTGATCATCGACACCGCCGACGTAACGCATCCAGCCAGCCACGCCCAGCGCCAGCAGTTCAAAGTGGCTACCGTGCACAATGTGCCAGCGAATGGAGTCCAGCATACGCTGCGGCAGTTTTTGACTGCCGTCCATCGCGATCTGCCAGGTGCGATGACGCAGTGCCGGGTTGCTGTAGCGCTCAATTAACAGATCGGCATAGTGCGGAAGATCCACACCTTTCACTTTTAACGTGGGCGCTTGTTCCTGCAACATCAGCGCGCGCGCGGCGAGGCGATAATTTTCATCGCCCATGCAATCGTTAATGTGCTGATATCCCGCCAGATACCCCAGATAAGCAAGGAAAGAGTGGCTGCCGTTGAGCATACGCAGTTTCATCTCTTCAAACGGAATGACATCAGCAACCAGCTCCGCTCCCGCCTTCTCCCATTCAGGGCGGCCAGCGACAAAGTTATCTTCAATAACCCACTGACGGAACGGTTCACATGCCACGCCTGCCGGATCGCGTACGCCGGTGATGTGTTCAATTTTGTCCAGCGTATCCTGGGTAACTGCAGGGACAATGCGGTCAACCATTGTCGACGGGAATGTGACATGTTGTTCGATCCACGCAGCCAGTTCCGCATCCACCGCCCGGGCATACGCGGTGACAACATTGCGTATCACATGACCGTTTTCTGGCATGTTGTCGCAGGACATCACGGTAAAGGCGGGTAAACCCGCAGCTTTGCGGCGTGCAAGCGCCTCAACCACAACGCCTGGCGCAGTTTTTGGCTGTTTTGGATTTTGTAGATCGGCGGCAATCATCGGGTTGTCTAACATCAATTGACCGGTCGCCGGAGAATGGCAATACCCTTTCTCGGTAATGGTCAGGGAAACAATCGCAACCTGCGGTTCACTCATCGCAGCCAGCACGCTTTCCAGCCCATCAACCTGCGCATGCAGCGCATTTTTCACCACGCCCACGACTCTTGCAGTCCAGGCATCTGCGGACATTTCTGCAACGGTATACAGGTTATCTTGCTGTTTCAGATCGGCAATCTGCTGCTCGCCGCCAATCAGGTTCACTTCGCAATAGCCCCAGTCACTGCCGTGATCTGCAGCGAGAATGTCAGCGTAAACCCCCTGATGTGCGCGGTGAAATGCGCCAAACCCCAGATGAACAATACGCGGAACCAGTTTTGTACGATCGTAGTCGGGAAGTGCAGCCTTTGCCGTTAAGAGCTTGTTTTGCATGGTATGACCTACTTATCAATGAAATCAGGATTGATTCAGAGTAACGCCTGTATGGTTGTATGTTTTGATTTGCATTAAGCTTTTTATGATTGGTATGACATCACTTAAAGCTGTGTACCAGCATAAACGGAGAACGAGCGCCTCCGTTCATGCTGCGGCTGTGGATTAGCTTGTCTGGGTCGCTGAACAACGCATCTTATCGGCTTTACTCACCTCAGCAGCATCCTCAAGCGCACTCAGATCGCGGTCTTTCACCTCTGGCATCAACAGCGCGGAAAACAAACCGATCAGTGAGTAGGCAATGACCATCACCAGAATTGGCCACCAGGAGTTAGTCATGTTACAGAAGATACCAGCCAGAACCGGACCAAAACCAACGGCAACCAACCCACCCGCCTCTTTTGAAATCGCCATGCGTGTGAATCGGTTACGGGCACCGAACATTTCAGCCATGGTAATATTTTCGAGAGCAAATAATCCCAATACGGCAAAGTTATGAATAACAATCAGTGCCGTCATAATAACGCCCGGACTATACGTTTTATCCACGACGATTGAGAGCATTGGGTAAGCCAGAATAATTGCCGAAATATTCAGAATAATATAAGGCAACCGGCGACCAAACTTATCAGACAACCAACCGAGCAGCGGTATCGTAATAAATCCTAGTACCGAACTAATCATTAAAGCATCGGTGGGTATTGATTTATCAAATAACAACGTCTGCACTAAATACCCAGCAAGGAAGGTTTGGATTAACCCAGAGTTACCCGCCTGTCCAAACCGTAAACCGGTTGCCAGCCAGAAGGATTTACTGGTAAACATCGCCCCTAGTGTATTTTCCGACGAATTATTTAATGCAGGAGAGTTTTCCTCATCATTAACTTTCTCAAATACCGGACTTTCTTTGAGGTTCATACGTAACCAGATGGCAAAAATCATTACCACGACACTTGCCAGGAACGGAATTCGCCAGCCCCAGGCTAACAGTTCTTCCCGGTCAAGAGCAAAGAACATCACCGCCCAGATAGCAGTTGCACTAAGGGTTCCACAGTTTGTCCCCATGGCGACAAGCGAGGAAATGATGCCGCGTTTGCCTTTTGGCGCATACTCAGCAAGCATAGTCCCTGCGCCCGAGATTTCAGCCCCCGCGCCAAGCCCTTGTACGATACGCAGCGTCACCAGCAATACGGGAGCAAAGATACCGATTTGCGCATACGTTGGCAGTACGCCGATTAATGTTGTGCAGATCCCCATCATGGTGATGGTAATAAACAGCACCTTTTTACGCCCAATGCTATCTCCCATTTTACCAAATATAAATGCTCCGACGATACGAGCAATATATCCTGCACCATAGGTACCCATTGCTAAAATGAGCGCCATCGCTGCAGACTGTTCCGGGAAAAATATCTCATGGAATACCAGCGCGGCACCCAGAGAATATAATTGGAAATCCATAAATTCGAGCGCAGTACCTAACCATCCGGATACGGCGGCTCTGATCAGATCCTTCGTTGATCTTTCGTGTTTTTCTTGATTCATATTGGCTATCTCTAAGAGGTAAGATGCGTACCACTTACTCGCAGTTATTTATATTATTCAGTGAATGTGAGTAAAACTTTGCAGCAGTGCTGCTGATCTTTCTCAAACAATTCAATTGCGTCGGTAACGTGGTGATAGTCAAAAGTATGGGTAATAAGTTGGTTAGGATCGATAAGTCCGTTGACTAACCAATCAATAACAACCGGGAATTTGTTCGCATTTAATCTTGAGGAATAAATTGAAAGTTCTTTCCCGGTAATGCCTTGTTGAACAATCTGACAAGGATCGCTGGAGAAGCCCATCAGAACAATCCGCGCGGCTGGCGATGCCAGCGTGATAGCCTCCTGTAAAATAGATGGATGACAAGCTGCATCCACGATGATGGTCGGTTTTAGCCCTTTTTCCGTCAGGAAATCTTGCAACGATTGCTGACTATTATTGACTGCCCAGTCTGCACCGCACTGCTTCGCCATGCTAAGGCGTTCATCGATTCTGTCAGCAATCACCACGGTTTTTACTTTATAGACACGTTTAAGCGCCTGTACGGTGGTCAGCCCCATAGGACCCGCGCCATAAATCAGCGCAATATCGTTTTCTGTTGGATTTATTTGCCCGGTTACGTTTGCGGCGATGGTAAAAGGCTCAACCATAACGGCATGCTCATCAGGCACGGCATCGGGGATCGTCCAGGCATTTTTCTCTGGCACGACAGCGTACTCGCTAAAACCGCCATCGCGATGCACGCCCAGCACCACCAGCGATGTGCAAACGTTAGGTTTACCAATTGAACAGGGATAACAATGTCCGCAACTGATAACCGGATCAACGGATACTCGCTCGCCCATTCGCGAACGGTCAACACCTTCACCTACCGCATCAATCACGCCAAAAAACTCGTGGCCAATCACACGTGGGTATTTTGCAAATGGATTGTGTCCGCGATAAATATGGCTGTCAGAACCACAAATTCCCGCCAGTTTCACCCTAACCCTGACTTCGCCTGCAGAGGGTTCTGGTACCGGTAGCTCGGCAATATTCAGCGTATTTGGTTTTTCAATCACAATACTTTTCATAGCAAATCACTCCTTACCAGTTCCATAATGTGCCATCTTCCAGACGAGCAACAGGCAGATATGCAGGGTCATACGGATATTTCGCCGCCAGCTTTTCGTCAAACTCGATCCCAAGACCTGGTTTGTCTCCAGGATGCATATAGCCGTTATCAAAGGTCCAGTTGTGCGGGAACACTTCCAACATTTGCTCGGAATACCCCATATATTCCTGTACGCCGAAGTTCGGCACCCACAGATCAAAGTGCAACGCAGCGGCCATGCATACTGGGGACAGATCGGAAGGTCCATGCGAACCGGTACGTACCTGATACAGCGACGCGAAATCGGCAATTCGACGCATGCCAGTGATACCGCCCGCATGGGTGATGGTGGTGCGGATATAGTCGATCAATTGCTCTTCGATAAGCTGTTTGCAGTCCCAGATGCTGTTGAAAACTTCCCCTACCGCAATCGGCGTGACCGTATGCTGGCGGATCAGGCGGAAGCATTCCTGGTTTTCAGCCGGGGTTGGGTCTTCCATCCAGAACAGACGGTATTGCTCGATGCTTTTGCCGAAACGGGCCGCTTCAATTGGCGTCAGACGGTGGTGCATATCGTGCAGAAGATGTTCGTTGAAACCAAACTTGTCGCGCACGGCTTCAAACAGTGTTGGTGTGAAATCGAGGTACTTCTCCGTTGACCATAACTGCTCTTCTGGCCACTGCCCTTTGGTAGCGGGTTCGTAGGCCAGTCCTTTGCCTTTAGACATACCGTAAGTGGTTTTCATACCCGGCACGCCGCACTGCACGCGAATTGCTTTAAAGCCCATCTCTTTATGACGCGCATAATCTTCGAGTACGTCATCAACGGTATGGCCTGTGGTGTGACAGTAAACCATAACGCCTTCACGAGATGCACCGCCGAGCAACTGGTACAACGGCATATTCGCCGCTTTCGCTTTGATGTCCCACAATGCCATATCCACCGCGGAAATCGCCGACATGGTGACCGGACCACGACGCCAGTACGCGCCTTTGTAGAAAAACTGCCAGATGTCCTCAATTCGGTGCGCATCGCGACCAATCAGTTGCGGACAAACATGATCTTTCAGATAGGACGCTACGGATAACTCGCGTCCGTTTAACGTGGCATCTCCCAGCCCAGTGATCCCATCGTCTGTGGTAATTTTCAACGTGACAAAATTACGCCCCGGACAGGTGACAAACACTTCAGCCCCAACAATCTTCATCTCTTATTCCTTGCATTTGTTCTTGTGATGCAGGAAATTTACCCAACTGAGCTACTACCATACAAGTATGAAGATCAAAAAAACGCTGATTGATCACAAAAAAGGCGCTATGCGCGCCCCCACCCAGCCACAATAATCAGCATGCCGCACAATGCCACCAGCGCGCCTGACCAGTCGTACAGGCTAAGTTTTACGCCGTCAACAATACGTAGCCAAAGCAACGCTGTCACCACGTAAACTCCACCATAGGCCGCGTACACACGCCCGCTTGCTGCCGGATGTAGCGTCAGTAACCAGACGAATAAGGCCAGTGACATCCCGGCGGGTATCAGCAGCCAGGCCGTAGCCCCTCGCTTAAGCCAGAGCCAAGGTAAAAAGCAGCCAATGATTTCGCATAACGCGGTGATGAAAAAAAGGAATGTGGTCTTAAGCATTGATGTTATTCAGTTACCTTCGGTTTAACCATGATACGACAGAATGTCGTTAGCGTATCCATCTCCGCTGAGTGGGTATGCCCGCAAGCCGGAATAGTGTAGAATTTAACCCTGTTTTATTGTTTTTTCCCTTTCCCATAAAAGGAATTCGCCATGAATATGACACTGACCAAACGCCTGTGCCTGACGGCTATGCTGACGCTGGCTGCGGCTGTGTACACCTCTTCCGCATTTGCTGAAACCAGTAAACTGATCATTGAATCCGGGGACAGTGCGCAAAGTCGTCAACAGGCAGCAATGGAAAAGGAACAATGGAACGATACGCGTCAGCTACGCCAGAAGGTCAACAAGCGTGCAGAGAAAGAGTGGGACAAAACCGACGCTGCTTTCGATAGCCGTGATAAGTGCGAACAGAGCGCTAATATTAATGCGTACTGGGAGCCCAACACCCTGCGCTGCCTCGACCGCCGCACTGGCCGCACCGTTGCCCCATAATGATTGCTCTTTGAAAGATATTGAAAGGATACGATATGACTAGCGCCCTCAGTGTTAAGCTGCGCCCGCTGGAGCGTGAAGATTTACGATTTGTCCATCAGCTTGATAACAACGCCAGCGTAATGCGTTACTGGTTTGAAGAACCTTACGAAGCATTTGTTGAGCTGTCAGATCTGTATGACAAGCATATCCACGACCAAAGCGAACGTCGCTTTGTTGTGGAATGCGACGGTGAAAAAGCCGGACTGGTGGAGCTGGTTGAAATTAACCATGTGCACCGCCGGGCAGAATTCCAGATCATTATTTCGCCGGAATATCAGGGCAAAGGTTTGGCTTCCCGGGCTGCTAAGCTGGCGATGGATTACGGCTTTACCGTACTTAACCTATATAAGCTGTATCTGATCGTTGATAAAGAGAACGAAAAAGCCATCCACATCTACCGTAAACTCGGCTTTATGGTCGAAGGCGAGCTGATTCATGAATTCTTTATCAACGGTCAATACCGCAACACTATCCGCATGTGTATCTTCCAGCAGCAGTATCTGGCAGAACATAAAACGTCAGGTCCCAACCTGCTGCAACCTACCGCTCAATAAAGACTGACTAATAGTAATCGATGGTGTTTTCAATCGAGTAATGGTGTTCAACTGCCGGCTTCACGCTCTCGTCAACGATAACAAGCTGGCAGTTGACCGGATTAGCATAGTCATCATACTTGCACGTTTGTTTTACATTACCTAACGGATGGTTATTGAGCAGACTTACCGCGGTGTAATCCAGCTTCTTCAAGGGGTCAACCGACGGTTTGGCATCAACCTGCAAGGTATTGTCCTTATTGACGGTGGTTTTACCCAGCGGGTAGCCTTCCGCATCATAGCGATATTGCACCTTCATCTCTTTTCCCGTGGCGGAAACGACAAAACCGTTATCGTCGGTATCCCATACCACGCCCGCCGCAGGCAGTTCTGCTAACTGACATTTACCCTGTAAGCGGATCCGTTTTTCCAGCGTTTTGGCGTCCCGGTAATAGTTAGCATCAAGGACCAGCGCCATGCCGGTATTGCTTTCAATATCATGCAATTCAAGCGTATCGAAGCACCCTTCCTGTGAGAGCGTACCGACAACGCGCTTGGTGACTACACCTTTGTCATTAAGCAGCGTCTGGCTGAAATCTTTTACTGGCCCGCGCAGCGGATCGAAATCAAATTCATTGGAAAAACTGGCCATTTCCGGCGTAAAGGAATCCAGGCCTTTGGCGTTATCACACCCGGCCAACACGACGCACAGGAAACCTAACAAGATCTTTTTCTTCACATTTTTCACCGGGATAAGAAGATAATTCTCAATCATATTAGCAAATACAGTTATTTACACCAGAAATGCTAATCTTAGTCCAGGTCGATCATAAAGGAGCTGATGATGAAATACATAACAGGAATTGCCGCGCTCTTACTGGCCGTCGCGTCCCCGCAGGTTTTGGCGGCACCGGCGTCATGTGAACGTGTGAAAAGTGATATCGAACAGCGCATCATTAATAATGGCGTTGCTGAATCCAGCTTTACGCTGAACATTGTCCCCAACGATCAGGCCGATCAGCCTGATTCACTGGTCGTGGGACATTGTGCAAACGATACGCACAAAATTCTTTATACCCGAACCAACAGTGGCAACGCCCCTGCCAATAGCACCCCTGCCCAGGACGGGCACGTCGCCGAACCGCAATAAATCACGCCCTCCGTACGCGGAGGGTCACTCCAGTTTGATATGCATTAAGATGACATACCCATAAGTGGGTAAACTCAAACCATTATTAGCATGCTATTAATTTCGTTATAGAAATTAATATATAGCGATAACTATAATGGGGTGAGTAATGTCAAAAACTGAGCAATATGGAGGCATTAGCCGCAGGACGTTAGTGAAATCCTCGGCAATCGGTTCGCTGGCGCTTGCCGCGGGTGGGCTGTCGTTACCTTTCGGAATGCGCACTGCCGCCGCAGCGGTACAGCAGGCGATACAACCCGTTGAAGAAAAAGTGGTTTGGGGCGCTTGTTCCGTAAACTGCGGCAGCCGTTGTGCCCTGCAACTCCACGTCAAAGATAATGAAGTCGTATGGGTGGAGTCCGATACGACCGGGAACGATATTTATGGTCAACACCAGGTTCGCGCCTGTTTGCGTGGCCGCTCAATCCGTCGACGGATCAATCATCCGGATCGCCTGAATTACCCCATGAAGCGCGTAGGCAAACGTGGTGAAGGTAAATTTGAGCGTATAACCTGGCAGGAAGCACTGGACACCATCAGTGCCAGTTTGAAAAATACCGTGCACAAATACGGTAACGAGGCCGTGTATATCAACTACACCTCTGGCATTGTAGGCGGCAACATTACTCGCTCCTCCCCTTATGCCTCGCTGGTCGCTCGCCTGATGAACTGCTATGGCGGATTCCTGAGTCATTACGGCACCTACAGTACCGCACAAATCGCGGCGGCAATGCCTTATACCTACGGTTCAAACGAAGGCAACAGCACCTCCGATATCGAAAACACGAAGCTGGTGGTGATGTTCGGCAATAATCCCGCCGAAACGCGTATGAGCGGAGGTGGAATAACTTACTTCCTGGAACAAGCCAGGGAGCGCTCTAATGCCCGGATGATCGTCATCGACCCGCGTTATACCGATACCGCAGCGGGTCGTGAAGATGAATGGATCCCTATTCGTCCAGGCACCGATGCTGCATTAGTAGCCGGAATCGCCTGGGTCCTGATTCACGAAGATCTCGTTGACCAGACGTTTCTGGATACATACTGCATTGGTTACGACGAGAAAACCCTGCCCGCCGACGCACCCGCTAACGGGCACTACAAAGCCTATATTTTGGGCAACGGCGATGACGGTATCGCTAAAACTCCCCAGTGGGCCTCACATGTTACCGGGATCCCAGCCGAGCGCATTATCAAACTGGCTCGGGAAATCGGCAGTACCAAACCCGCATATATTTGTCAGGGCTGGGGTCCGCAACGCCAGGCTAACGGCGAGCTGACCTCACGCGCAATCGCGATGCTGCCAATCCTGACTGGCAACGTTGGCATCAACGGCGGCAATAGCGGTGCACGAGAATCAACCTACACCATCACGATTGAGCGTATGCCGCTGCCAGAAAATCCCATTAAGACCCAGATATCCTGCTTTAGCTGGACCGACGCAATCGTCCGGGGCCCGGAAATGACCGCTACCCGCGATGGCGTACGTGGGAAAGATAAGCTCGACGTGCCGATTAAATTTATCTGGAACTACGCGGGCAACACCATCACCAATCAGCACTCAGATATCAATAAAACGCATGAGATCCTTCAGGACGACACGAAATGCGAAATGATTGTGGTCATCGAAAACTTCATGACCTCTTCGGCCAAATATGCCGATATTCTGCTGCCTGATTTAATGACCGTCGAACAGGAAGACATCATTCCTAACGATTATGCAGGCAACATGGGTTACCTCATTTTTATTCAACCCGCGACGTCGCCTAAGTTCGAGCGCAAACCGATCTACTGGATAATGAGTGAAGTCGCAAAACGTCTTGGCGATGATGTCTATCAACGGTTTACTGAAGGCCGTACCCAGGAGCAGTGGCTTCAGTATCTGTATGCAAAAATGCTGGCTAAAGACCCTGCGCTCCCGACTTATGACGAGCTGAAAAAAATGGGGATCTATAAACGCAAAGATCCTAATGGGCACTTTGTCGCCTATAGAAAATTCCGCGAGGATCCACAGGCCAACCCGCTCAAAACGCCGTCTGGCAAGATTGAAATATACTCCAGCCGACTGGCGAAAATTGCCAGTACATGGGAACTGCAAAAGGACGAAGTAATCAGTCCGCTTCCCGTTTATGCATCCACGTTTGAAGGGTGGGATGACCCGAAACGCAGTTCATTCCCGCTGCAGATGTTTGGTTTCCACTACAAATCCCGCACCCACTCCAGCTACGGCAATATCGATGTTCTCCAGGCATCCTGTCGTCAGGAAGTATGGATCAATCCCATCGATGCCCAAAAACGGGGGATTGCAAATGGCGATATGGTGCGAGTCTTTAAAGATCGCGGTGAACTGCGTATCCCGGCAAAAGTAACGCCACGAATTTTGCCCGGAGTAAGCGCAATGGGCCAGGGTGCATGGCACGATGCCGATATGGCTGGCGATAAGATTGACCATGGCGCCTGCGTCAATACGCTGACAACTCAGCGCCCGTCGCCGCTGGCAAAGGGCAACCCACAGCATACTAACCTGGTCGAGATCGAGAAGGCATAAGGACTAACCCATGACAACTCAGTATGGATTTTTTATTGATTCCAGCCGTTGCACGGGGTGTAAAACCTGCGAGCTGGCCTGCAAAGATTACAAGGATCTCACTCCCGACGTCAGTTTCCGGCGTATTTACGAATACGCTGGAGGCGACTGGCTGGAAGATAACGGCGTCTGGCAACAGAATGTCTTCGCCTATTACCTCTCCATTGCCTGTAACCACTGCGAAGATCCGGCCTGCACCAAGGTTTGCCCCAGCGGCGCTATGCATAAGCGTGAAGATGGTTTTGTGGTGGTGGATGAAGACATATGCATAGGCTGTCGCTACTGCCACATGGCCTGCCCGTACGGCGCACCGCAGTACAATGCCGCCAAAGGTCATATGACCAAGTGCGATGGCTGTCATGACCGCGTGGCCGACGGCAAAAAGCCCATCTGCGTCGAATCCTGTCCGCTGCGCGCGCTGGACTTTGGTCCAATTGATGAGCTGCGCAAAAAGCACGGTGAACTGGCGGCGGTCGCTCCGCTGCCAGGTGCGCACTTCACCAAACCGAGTATTGTGATCAAACCCAACGCCAATAGCCGCCCGACCGGGGATACCACGGGTTATCTGGCGAATCCGCAGGAGGTGTAACATGGGCAATGGATGGCATGAATGGCCGCTGGTCCTGTTTACGGTGCTGGGCCAGTGCGTGGCCGGAGCGCTGATAGTGAGTGGCTATGGCTGGCTGAACGCTAAAGACGAGGTGGTAAAACAACGTATCGTGCGCAGCATGTTTTTTCTGTGGCTGGTAATGGGCATCGCCTTTCTCGTCTCGGTAATGCACCTGGGTTCGCCACTGCGCGCCTTTAACTCGCTGAACAGAGTTGGCGCATCTGCGCTGAGTAACGAAATCGCCAGTGGTTCACTGTTTTTCGCCGTCGGTGGCCTGTGGTGGCTGGTGGCGTTTCTCGGTAAAATGCCCGCAGCGTTAGGTAAAATCTGGCTGCTGGTGGGCATGCTGCTGGGTCTGGTATTTGTGCTGGCGATGACCAGCGTCTACCAGATAGACACTGTCCCGACCTGGTATAACGGCTACACTACGGTGGCATTTTTTATGACGATGTTGCTGAGCGGACCGCTGTTTGCCGCCCTGCTACTGCGTGCTGCGGGTGTTTCCTCTGGCACCGCCAGATTCGCCTACGTGAGCGTTTTGGCCCTACTGGTGATCGTGGCGGTTATTGTTCTGCAGGGGCTGTCTCTCGGCGGAATCCACAGTTCGGTACAATCCGCCAGCGCGCTGGTTCCCGACTACGGAAGCTTGCAGGTCTGGCGCATCATTCTGCTGGCCGCCGGTCTGGGCTGCTGGATATGCCCGCTTATCCGTCGTAAAGCACCGTCCGTCGGCGGCCTGGCGCTGGGCTTGGTGTTAGTCCTCGCCGGTGAAATCATTGGCCGCGGATTGTTTTACGGTTTACATATGACAGTCGGAATGGCTGTTGCAGGTTAACTTTCGGGTGCGGGGCAACCCGCACTGTTCAGGATTGTTTGCATGACCCATTTTTCGCAAGGTGACAACTTTTCTACCGCGGCGCGTGTACTCGGCGCACTGTTTTACTATGCGCCAGATAGCGCGGAAGCCTCTGCATTAGTCAGCGCGTTAAGAGCCGATGGCTGGCAGGCGCAGTGGCCGCTCGATCAGGCAATGCTTTTCCCGCTGGCAGCACGGCTACAAGCCGAGGTCGATGAGCCTCTCCCGCAGGCCTGGCAACGCCTGTTTGTCGGTCCATATGCGCTACCCTCTCCGCCCTGGGGATCCGTCTGGCTGGATCGTGAAAACGTGTTGTTTGGCGACTCTACGCTGGCACTCCGTCAGTGGATGCGGGACAACGGCATCCAGTTTGCCATGCAGCAAAATGAGCCAGAAGATCACTTTGGTTCACTGCTGTTGCTGACGGCCTGGCTTGCTGAAAATGAACGCCACACCGAGTGCGAACAACTGCTGGCCTGGCATCTGTTCCCGTGGTCATCCCGCTTCCTTGATGTGTTTATCGAAAAAGCTGATCACCCGTTTTACCAGGCGCTGGGGGAGCTGGCCCGTCTGACGCTGGCGCAATGGCAGTCGCAGTTACTGATCCCGATAGCCGATAAGCCACTTTTTCGTTAGTTTCACCACAGGCAGGATGTGTCCTGCCTGTGTAGCATCCTGTTGCGCACGCTGAGCTTTTGCTTCTGTTGCCAAATAGCCGCAAAATAAAGCGTCTGAAATTTCCTGTCTGGCCACTCATGCATCATTTACATGCTTATCCTGACCTGCGCGCCATGTTCCGACGCCTGCTGATTGCTGCGCTGATTGGTATCCTTGCTGCGTTGGCCGTCGCAGGATTTCGCCACGCCATGCTCCTTCTTGAATGGTTGTTCCTGAGCAATGACACAGGGAGTCTGGTCAACGCGGCAACAAACCTTTCCCCTGTAAGACGCATGCTGACACCTGCGTTAGGAGGGCTGGTGGCGGGTTTGCTGCTTTGGGGATGGCAAACGTTCAACCGATTACGCCCGCAGGCTCCCACTGATTACATGGAAGCCTTGCAAACTAACGGACAATTTGACGTCAGTGCAAGCCTGGTGAAATCACTGGCCTCGCTACTGGTCGTCTCCAGCGGGAGTGCCATCGGGCGCGAAGGTGCCATGATTTTACTGGCAGCGCTGGCAGCCTCCAGCTTTGCTCAACGCTTCACCCCGCGCACAGAATGGAAGTTATGGATTGCCTGCGGAGCCGCTGCGGGTATGGCCGGAGCGTATCATGCCCCACTGGCGGGCAGTCTATTTATTGCTGAAGTGTTGTTTGGCACGTTGATCCTCGCGTCACTGGGACCGGTGGTGGTATCCGCCGTCGTCGCCTTGCTCACCACCAATATGCTGAGCGACAGCAATGCGCTGCTGTATGCCGTACACTTCACACGGGAACTGCATGCGCTGGAATACGTCATGATCATCAGCACCGGTCTGGCTGCCGGCGTTTGCGGACCGCTATTCATGTGGTTGATGACCACCAGCCATAATGTTTTTTTGCGCTTAAAACTCTCGCCCCCGTGGCAACTGGCGCTCGGCGGGCTGATCGTTGGCCTGCTGTCATTGCTCACGCCTGCGGTCTGGGGTAATGGCTACAGCGTGGTGCAGTCATATTTGCTCTCCCCACCGCTACTGGCCGTGGTGAGCGGGATCTTCATCTGCAAATTACTGGCGGTGCTTGCCAGCAGTGGTTCCGGTGCGCCTGGCGGTGTGTTTACGCCAACGCTGTTTGTCGGTCTTTCGGTAGGTATGCTGCTGGGACGAGTGTGGGGATTATGGCTTCCGGGTCCGGATGAGATTGCCATTCTGCTGGGATTAACGGGGATGGCCACGCTGCTGGCAGCGACCACGCATGCGCCAATAATGTCGACACTGATGGTTTGTGAAATGACCGGGGAGTATCGTCTGCTCCCCGGATTGCTGATTGCTTGTGTGGTGGCGTCTGTGCTGTCGCGAACGTTACGCCAGGACTCTATCTACCGACAACACGCTGCCGAGCATTGACAGACGGATGTACTGAGACAGCTCGCGTTGCTCTGCGCGAGGCAGATAAGGCAGTTCACCGATCAGCGGTGCGGGTAATTTTTTGCCCAGCACATCAATGATTTCCGCATAATGCGCTAGCCCCGGGTTGATTCGGTTCGCGACCCAGCCAATCAAAGGCAGTCCGTCGCTGGCAATCGCCTGTGCGGTGAGGATGGCATGATTAATACAACCTTCCTGGATACCCACCACCATCAGCACCGGCAGTTGTTCCTGCACCACCCATTCAGATAACGGACGCAGATCGTTCATCAGGCTCCGCCAGCCTCCGGTACCTTCCACGACAACGTGATCCACTTTTTCGCTGAGGCTTGCGAGGCCGTTGGATAACAGGGTGTAATTGACCGGACCACTATGCGCTACGCTGCTTTCATCCTCACTCAACGCAATCGGGTTGACCGCCTCGTAGGGCAGTTCGATAGTGGACACGCTTTGCAGCACCAGCGCATCTTTGTTGCGCAGACCTTCAGGTGTCTCTTTGCTTCCTTTGGCCACGGGTTTGTAGCCCGCAACGCTTTTACCCCCTGACGCTAACGCTTGTAGTAATGCGCGGGAAACCACGGTCTTCCCAACAGAAGTGTCTGTACCTGTAATAAAGAAACGCTTCAGCATCACTAACTCCACCGTTATGCTTTGAAAATATAAGTCAGGAAAATAATACAGTGGAGAAAGTCTAAGGTATGACGACGAGAATCGGCTTGAGATAGCGCAATTTTTCGTACAACAGTTAAAAAATGTTAACCCTGTAATAGACGAATCAACAAAGAACCGTTATACATCGCGTCCTTCACGAGCGCCGCCCCTGCCATCGTCCCTTGATTGGTGAACTGCGTACTTTCGACGACAATATGCTGACTGTAGGCCGGGAGCGCTTGCTGACGAATGCTGTCAGCAATAGTGGGAAACAAAATATCCGCCGCTTTACTGAGCGGCGAACCAATTAATATCTTTTGCGGGTTGAACAAATTCACCATGATGGCCAGAATGCGTCCGACATGGGTCCCGACGCCGCTAATGATATCTTTCGCCAATAAATCCCCCTGCATCGCCGCCAGACACAGCGCGTCTACCGTTAACGGTTGCCCGTGTAGAGAAGAACTCATTGATTGCTTCAAACGTACCTGTGCCAGTTCGAGAACGCTGTCGACGCTGGCGATCGTTTCCAGGCAACCATGGTTGCCGCAATAACAGCGTTTGCCGTACGGGTCCACCTGGGTATGACCAATTTCCACCAGGCTACTGCTGCCGGCATGCAGTAGATGACCGTCGGTGATTACTCCGGCCCCCACGTTATGATCGATCACCACCTGAATGACGTCGCGCGCGCCGCGCGATGCGCCAAAAAGCGCCTCGGCCATAGTCCAGGCGCTGATATCGTGCTGAATATAGACCGGCACGCCGGTATGATTTTCAAGCGCTTCACCCAGCGGCATCTCTTTGACATCGTCGTAGAATGGCATGCGATGAACGATACCGTTTTCAGTATCAATAATGCCGGGTAAGGTAATGGCGATGGAGGTTAAGCGCTCCAGCTTTTGCTGGTGGCGGATGAAAAACTGATCGACCTGGGTAATAACGCGTTCCAGCAATGGTGTTTCACTGACCAGCGCCATTTCAAGACAATCTTCAACCACCAGTTTGCTGCTCAGATCGCGCAGCGCCAGAAAGATCTCGCCGCGACTGATACGAATGGATAAATAGTGCCAGGCTTCCGTTTCCACAACCAGCCCAACGGCCGGACGTCCTCGGCTGCCCGCTTCCTTGATTTCCAACTCTTGCACCAGGTGCGCTTCGAGCATTTCGCGGACAATTTTAGTAATACTGGCAGGCGCCAATTGTGCCAGGCGAGAGAGATCAATACGCGATACCGGACCCAGCTGATCAATCAGGCGATAAACCGCGCCCGCATTGGTCTGCTTAATTTGATCGATATGCCCAGGCTGACTATCAGCAACCACCACTTACTCCCTTTATTTTCGCGCTCCGAAATAATCTGCGGGCTATGGTGAAGCACTTCAATGGCTTCCGTCAACTTTTTACTTAGCCTTGTGATTTACTGCACATTTTCGCCCATTTTTAAACTAAATTAATCGCCTGAACGGCCGCCAGCAGTTGCTCGCGAAAGCGTTGCGCGGCGTGACTTTGCTCATGATGTTTTGGCCACACTAGCCACATTTCCGAAACGGCATCGTCTTCCGCTATCGGGATCCAACACATTTCATACAATTGCACCCGTTTAAAGGAAGCGGGAAGAATGGAAACGCCTAATCCTGCGGCCACCAGCCCGATGATAGTCATCGCCTCACCAACCTCCTGAGTGATAGTCGGCTTCAGTCCATAGCGACGCATGAGGCCAAGAATATCGTCATACAACCCCGTCCCCACATGCGGATCAAAAAAGACAAATGGCTCATTGGCCAACTCCGCCAATGTGACCACCGGCTTTTGCGCCAACGGATGCGCGCGCGGGATCATCGCCATCAGCGGCTCATGCAGAATGATTTCACGCTCCAGCGTTTCCGGAAGCTGCGTGTTGCGCAGAAGTCCCAAATCCAGCGTTCCTTCATTGAGCGGAGCAATTTGCTCGCGCGTGTTCATTTCACGGGTTTGCATATGTACAGCGGGGTAGCTCTGGCGAAAGAGGGATAACGTATCTGAAACCGCTTTGATAAACGGTGCCGATGACGTAAAGCCGATACGCAATTCCCCCGCCTCTCCCAGATGCAGACGCTCAGCCCTAGCAGCGGCCTCATTAACCAGCCCCAGGATCTGCCGACTGTCTGCCAGAAACTGCTTTCCGGCTGAGGTCAGCGCCACGCTGCGGTTAGTGCGCGCCAGAAGTCGGGCGCCGACCTGCTGCTCGAGGATCTGGATTTGCTGGCTCAGCGGCGGTTGCGAAATATTCAGCCGTGCCGCCGCCCGGCCAAAATGCAATTCTTCGGCAACCGCTACAAAGTAACGTAAATGACGCAGCTCGATATTCATATTTTTAAGATATCATTTGAGATTATTAATATATTAGACAGAATAATGCGATTTTCATACTCTTAAAGCTAGTCATGTAGAGGTAATTGATTGAGCAAGGATTTCAAGTGAGCCGTACAACAACTGTCGATACCGCGCCGACAAGCAATGTTGATGAACAGAGAGTTACCCCGCCGGATAGTTTTATCAAACGCGGAACATCCCCATTTATGCGCGTCACGCTGGCGCTGTTTTCGGCCGGACTGGCGACATTTGCTCTCCTCTATTGCGTGCAACCCATACTGCCAGTGCTCTCGCACGAGTTTGGGGTCTCTCCCGCCAGCAGCAGTATTTCGCTTTCCATCTCAACGGCGATGCTCGCGATCGGTTTACTGTTTACCGGTCCACTTTCCGATGCGATAGGCCGCAAGCCGGTGATGGTTACCGCCCTACTGCTCGCGTCCTGTTGTACGTTGCTTTCGACGATGATGACCAGCTGGCACGGTATTTTAATCATGCGTGCGCTGATAGGTCTTTCGCTCAGCGGCGTGGCGGCAGTGGGAATGACCTATCTGAGCGAGGAAATACATCCCAGCTTCGTCGCCTTCTCAATGGGCTTATATATCAGCGGTAACTCGATTGGTGGTATGAGTGGCCGTTTAATAAGCGGCGTGTTTACCGACTTTTTTAACTGGCGTATCGCGCTGGCGGCGATCGGTTGTTTTGCCCTCGCCTCCGCGCTGATGTTCTGGAAAATCTTGCCGGAATCTCGTCATTTCAGACCAACGTCGCTGCGACCGAAAACGCTGTTTATCAACTTTCGTTTGCACTGGCGCGACAAAGGGTTGCCGCTGCTGTTTGCGGAAGGTTTTTTACTGATGGGGTCGTTTGTCACGCTGTTTAATTACATCGGCTACCGTCTGATGCTCTCGCCGTGGGAACTCAGCCAGGCGGTTGTCGGTCTGTTGTCCGTGGCCTATCTGACCGGGACCTGGAGCTCACCGAAAGCGGGGTCGATGACCACCCGCTATGGACGTGGTCCGGTAATGCTCTTTTCAACCGGCGTGATGCTGATTGGACTGTTGATGACCCTGTTCACGTCGCTGTGGCTGATCTTCGCCGGGATGCTGCTCTTTTCAGCCGGGTTCTTTGCTGCGCACTCTGTGGCAAGCAGTTGGATTGGACCACGGGCAAAACGCGCTAAAGGCCAGGCATCTTCCCTGTATCTGTTCAGCTATTATCTGGGTTCCAGTATTGCCGGTACGCTGGGTGGCGTATTCTGGCACAGCTACGGCTGGAACGGCGTGGGCGGATTTATCGCCCTGATGCTGGTGCTGGCGTTGCTGGTCGGTGCACGTCTGCACCATCGTCTGCACGTATAATCCACGATGCCCGGGTTCCGGGCATCGCCTTCATCAACCATGCTGTAACGTCTGAGCCCCCATTTGCAGGGCTATAACCGTCCCGTTCATCGCTATATGCAGCATAACCGGCATCAGCAGGCCGTTGCTTTTCATTCTGGCGATGATCAAAACCTGCGACACAAGAAACAGCATCAGCAACGTGCGCAGATCCACATACTGGGTATGCATGATGGCAAAAATGACCGATACCACCACCGACGACAGCCAGGTTTTATTATTGAACCAATACTGGAATGCATTGAATAAACAGCCCCTGAAAACAATCTCTTCATACACTGGCGCAATAAATATCAGGGTCAGAGTGGATAACCACAGCGCGTAGCTGTTTAGGGATATCTGGCTGGTCACCCACGCTTCGGTTTGTCTGAGGCCCAGAAACCATGGCAGGATAAGCTGAATAAACAGCAGCGCCACGAACAAAATGGCAAACCATCTGGCGTTGAAAATTCCCTTTCCCAGCCCCTCTCTTTTTCTGAAGAAGAAGTAATACAGCGGGACCAGCACAACAAATTCCAGCGCAAACAGCAGCGGAAAAAGTAGCCCTTTGGCAAGCAGAACCTGGCTGGCGGGGAAAAACAACGGAAGAAACGTGAGGCCAAACATCAGCAAAAACATGGTAAAACAGCCAGCAACCGCTTGGGTCCTGACGATATACAGGTTGTCGGCATCCAGTGACATACGATCTCCTTGCGCTTATCAAAGATAACTTGATGAATTATCAATATATGATAAAAATTCTCATTATCACTGGCAACCTACCAACTTTTACGCAATGCCCACGGTTTACAACGCGTATAGCGTTACAGACTCTTTTCAGCGGAACATTCTCATCAGCTACTCAGTGGGGAATCCGCCAGCGGCAACGAAAAACGGAAACAGGCCCCTGCCGTTGAATTAATCAGGCGGATATCTCCCCCATGCAGTTCGAGCATTCTGCGCACGATCAGTAAGCCCAGACCACCACGCTCAGCCCGCTGCTCACGGGGTAGTAACGCCGTCGGGCGCTGAAATAATACTTCGCGAACAGCCTCTTCGACGCCAGGCCCGCTGTCCTGCACTTCTGCTAACAAGCGGTCTTCATCACGCCAGACTTTTAGCCACACTTCGCCCCCGTCAGGCGTATGACGGATAGCGTTATCCAGCAAATTCGTGACGATTCTTTCCATCATCGATAAATCGGCATTCACCAGCGGTAACGGACCAATTACGTCAAGGTGCAACTGCAAATGACGCGTGGCAACGGGTAGATCAAATTTCTGTGCCACATCCTGGATCAGCTCGCCAATAGCAAAACGTTCACGCTGTGGTTTTATGCCGCCATGCTCAAGTCTCGCCAGCTCAAAAAGCTGTTGTGACAGATGGCGAACCTTATGCCCCTGGCGCAGTGCAATGCTTAGATAATGCCGGTTTTCCTCCGGCGTCATCGTATCGGCTTTCAGCGACAGCATTTCCAGATACCCCAGCAGTGAAGTGAGCGGCGTACGTAAATCGTGCGAAATATTGGCGATAAACTCTCTGCGCTGACGATCGCTGTCAGCTAATAAATCCCATTGGTGGGCAATTTTCTGTGCTAACTCGATAAATGCATTGTTCAGCAACGCAATTTCATTCGCCGGAGCTAAATCGGGCTTTTTCTGCGCCAGCTGTTTGATGACGCTAATGCTGTCCTGCTCCAGATTAACCACCTGACCGGTCAGCCTTTTCACCGGATTCGTCACCCATCTCCACACCAGGTACCCCGCGATTGCACCGGCTAATAAAACCAGTATTAACGTCCCGGTCACGGTGTTCCAAAGCGTTTTTTGCCAGGCGGTATTCGCCAGCATATTGAGATCTTCGCCCTGGAGAATAATGTACAAATAGCCATGCAGCTTGCCGTTAAATAAAACTGGCGCAGCGCTGAATACCTTTTGCTGGCTGCTGCGCGGATCATTGCCATAAACGGGCAGCTCGTCCGAATTAAGGAAAACCTGGATCGGCTGTACGCTAATGTTCTGGCGCTGAATATGCCCAGGCGGAGCGGCATCAGCAAGTATCTCGCCTGACGGTGAAACCAGATACAGCTCCACGCTAGGGTTGAGCGTCATCAGGTGATTGAACAGTCCTTTTAAGGTCTGCCGATTAACCTGCCCGCTGGCATCAATAAGCGACTCACTTTTGACAATTTTGCTTGCCAATTCCAGCGAGAGCCTTTGCACCATGGCGTCGCCATACTGTTTACTGCTGCGGATCTGGACAACGCTGACCGCAACCGCGCAAATCAACATAATAGCGGTAAAGACCAGGGTCAGACGCTGGCTCAGCGACAATCGATAAATCATGGTTGATGCTCCGCGTTAACCGCAGCAAGCTTATAGCCTCGTCCCCAAACGGTAAGAATAATTTCCGGCTCCGCAGCATCTTTTTCAATTTTGGTGCGCAGGCGATTAATATGACTGTTCACCGTATGCTCATATCCTTCGTGCTGGTAGCCCCACACCTGGTCTAACAACGCCTGACGCGAAAAGACCTCCCCGGGATGGCGGGCGAAAAAATAGAGCAGATCGAATTCACGCGGCGTTAAATCGAGGGATTTACCCTGCAGGCGGACTTCCCGGGCTAATGGATCAATCTCCACACCATGGACGGTGATAATCCCCGCCTCCATACGCAGGTTCTGACTCATCGCCTCCTGACGGCGAAACAACGCCTTCACCCGGGCCATCAATTCCAGCACCGAGAAAGGTTTGGCTAAATAATCATCAGCGCCCATTTCCAGCCCCAGTACGCGGTGAGTTTCACTGGTGCGAGCGCTGATAATAATGACAGGTAGATAGAAACTCATTTGCCGAATGCGACGACAAATTTCCAGACCGTCCACCCCCGGCAGCATTAAATCGAGGATAACGGCATCCCAGACGTGCTTCTCCAGTAGCTCGACCGCTCGTGCCCCATCAGCCTCATGAATAATTTCGTACCCCTCATCCTTCAGGCTAAGTTGCAAAAGTGAGGCGATATCGCTGTCATCTTCCACCAAAAATATCTTTTTCGCGCCTGCCATCAGTGTCATCCCCCTCTCGTCATGCTGAAAGCTTACCTCAGGCAAGGGGCGGAAGTTATCACAAAATTTTTAACTTTTCGTGAGGAATCAGGGATACGCATGCGTCCAGTATGTCGTTATAGATAGGTCAGGCATCAACAGGGAAACGTCGATTTGTTTTCCTTAACATGAAAATAAAAAGGAAAAGTTATGCAGAAAAAACATCCACTTCGGGAAGCTGATGTTACCGCCGAGTCCGTTTTTTTTATGCAACGACGACAGATCCTCAAAGCTCTTGGGATAGGCGCGGCGGCGGCTTCGCTCTCTTCCCCGACACAGGCCGGTCTGTTGAATTGGTTTAAAGGCAACGATCGCCCGTCTGCACCAGCGGGCAAACCGCTCGAGTTCACAAAACCAGAGATCTGGCAAAACAATCTGCCCTTGACGCCGGAAGACAAGGTAACGGGCTACAACAATTTCTACGAATTTGGTCTGGATAAAGCCGATCCTGCCGCGAATGCCGGTAGCCTGAAAACCGATCCCTGGACGTTAACCATCAGCGGTGAAGTGAACAAACCTTTAACGTTGGATCATGATGCGCTGACGACTCGTTTTCCATTAGAAGAGCGTATTTACCGGATGCGCTGCGTTGAGGCGTGGTCGATGGTTGTACCGTGGGTCGGCTTTCCTTTGCATAAATTATTGGCGCTGGTTGAGCCCACCAGCCACGCCAAATACGTCGCCTTTGAAACACGCTACGCGCCTGATGAAATGCCCGGCCAGAAAGATCGCTTCATTGGTGGCGGGTTGAAGTATCCCTATGTTGAAGGTTTACGTCTGGATGAGGCCATGCACCCGCTTACCCTTCTGACCGTGGGCGTGTATGGCAAAGCGTTGCCGCCGCAAAACGGAGCGCCAATACGCCTGACCGTACCCTGGAAGTACGGCTTCAAGGGCATTAAATCGATAGTCAGTATTAAGCTGACGCGTGAACAGCCGCCGACGACCTGGAATATGTCGGCACCTAACGAATACGGTTTTTACGCCAACGTAAATCCGCAAGTCGATCACCCCCGCTGGTCTCAGGCCACAGAGCGTTTTATCGGTTCGGGTGGCATTCTCGATGTGCAGCGACAGCCCACGTTGCCTTTTAATGGTTATGCCGATGAGGTGGCTTCTTTATATCAGGGCATGGATCTACGGGAGTATTTTTAAGTGAGGTTAACCGCAAAACAGATAACCGGCCTGAAAGTACTGCTGCATCTCGCCGGTTTATTACCCCTGCTATGGCTCTTCTGGGCCGCGCAGCGTGGTGAGTTGGGGGCCGACCCGGGTAAAGATATCCAGCACTTTACGGGCATCACCGCGCTGAAGTTTCTGCTTGCTACCCTGCTGGTGTCACCGCTTGCCCGCTACGCAAAGCAGCCGTTGTTGTATCGCACCCGTCGATTATTAGGGTTATGGTGTTTTGCATGGGCCACGCTGCATATGACCAGCTATGCGCTGCTGGAGTTGGGTATACAAAATCTGGGATTATTGGGACGTGAACTGGTTTCACGCCCATGGTTAACGTTGGGCATGACTGGTTGGATAATCTTATTCCTGCTGACGCTGACCTCCACGCAAGCCGCGCAACGTAAAATGGGCAAACGCTGGCAAACGTTGCACAACTACGTCTACCTGGCGGCCGTTTTGCTTCCGCTGCATTATCTGTGGTCGGTAAAAGTGTTATCACCGCTCCCCATTATTTATGCCCTCTATTTTCTCGTGCTACTGGCTTTTCGCTATAAAAAGCTGTTACGCAAAGTCGGGTACAAAGGTGTGTTTATGAAAAGTGAATGAATCACGGTAAACTTCTCACCACACCTAAACAGAACGAGAACAAAAAATGAGTAACAATGATAATTACCATCAGCTCACCCGCACGTTCCAGCGGCTCTCTCGCTTCTCCCACCTCTCGGCAATCGCCAGTTGGGACATGTTTACCATGATGCCATCTGGCGGCAGCAAAGCTCGCGGCGAAGCACTGGCCGAGCTGAGCGTGCTTGAGCACCAGTTGTTAACCGACCCGAAGGTGGCAACGTGGATCGCCGCAGCCCAACAGGAAGACCTTAACGATGTTGAGCAAGCCAACCTGCGCGAAATGTCGCGACTGCATCATCAGGCATCATTACTACCTGAATCGTTGGTAGAAGCGAAATCACTCGCGGGTAGCCGCTGTGAGCATGCCTGGCGCAGCCAGCGACCAGCCAATGACTGGGAGGGATTTTCCGAAAACCTGAAAGAGGTCGTGAAGCACAGTCGTGAAGAAGCCCGGCTGCGTGCCGAAGCCACAGGCTGTTCGCCGTATGACGCGCTACTGGACATATTCGAACCAGGGATGACCAGTGCCCAATTGGATGTCTTGTTTGCAGACGTTAAGAGCTGGTTACCGGATCTGCTCAACAAGGTGGTGGCAAAGCAGTCTCAGCAGTCGCTCATCGCCCCGGTTGGGCCTTTCCCAACCGCAATCCAGCGAGAGTTGGGCCTTGAAACGATGGCGCAGTTGGGATTCGATTTTACTGCTGGTCGACTGGATATCAGTGCGCACCCCTTCTGTGGTGGCGTACCTGAAGATGTGCGTATCACCACCCGCTATGATGAAAACGAATTACTTAGCGCGCTGTTTGGCGTGATCCATGAAACCGGTCACGCCCGCTATGAGCAAAATCTGCCGCACAGTTGGTCAGGGCAACCTATCGCCCTGGCACGCTCAACCGCTATTCATGAGTCCCAGAGTCTGTTCTTTGAGATGCAACTGGGGCGCAGTAAAGCATTTCTGACGCGGTTAATTCCTGCTGTGACGCGCCACTTTGGCGATCAGGCTGCGTTTGAAGAAAGCAATTTCATCGCCTGGAACCAGCAGGTTAAACCCGGTTTTATCCGTGTTGATGCCGACGAGGTGAGCTATCCTGCTCACGTTATCCTGCGTTATGAAATCGAACGCGCACTCATTAATGGCGATATTGAAGTGGATGATATCCCGGCATTGTGGAATGAGAAAATGCAGTCCTGGCTGGGGCTGTCAACCATCGGCAACTATCGTAATGGTTGTATGCAGGATATTCACTGGACCGATGGCGGCTTTGGCTACTTCCCTTCCTATACTTTAGGCGCCATGTATGCGGCGCAGTTATTCAGTGCCGCTAAGCGTGCATTGCCTGATTTAGAGCAGTCTATTGCGCAAGGTGAGTTTGGTGCCCTGTTTGACTGGTTACGTCAGAATATTTGGCAGCATGGCAGCCGTTTCACCACTGAACAGCTTATTACCCAGGCCACCGGAGAGCCGCTCAGCAGCCGTTATTTCCGCGCTCATCTGGAAGCCCGCTATTTGTAATCTCATACCGTGAGTCATTGTACATATCGTTACACGTCGAAACCAATGACTCACGGAAGCCCTGTGATTACAGCGATATAGTTATTTCAACGGCCCCGCAGTGGGGTTGAATGAAAAACCAAATCGAGGGTATGAGAATGAAAAAAGTATTAGCTCTGGTTGTTGCCGCTGCTATGGGTCTGTCTTCTGCTGCATTTGCTGCTGAAACAACTGCTACCACCGCTCCGGCTGCTGCTGCAACCACCAAAGCAGCTCCGGCAAAAACCACTCATCATAAAAAACAGCACAAAGCAGCGCCGCAGAAAGCGCAGGCTGCCAAGAAACACGCTAAAAAATCCACCACAAAACCGGCTGTAGAACAGAAAGCGCCAGAGCAGAAAGCTCAGGCTGCTAAAAAACACACCAAAAAAGCAGCGACCAAACCCGCTGCAGAACAAAAAGCACCAGAGCAGAAAGCTCAGGCAGCTAAAAAACACACCAAAAAAGCCGTAAAACACGACACCGCTAAACCCGCTGCTCAGCCAGCTGCATAACACATTTGTAGTTACTATGGCGTCCCCCACGCCATAGCATACGGCGCTAAATCAACCTGATTTAGCGCCGCCTTTTGGAGGGTAAAATGGTGTCACATTATCGCTTTGAGTTCATTCTTATTACCCTGATAATTTGCGCCCTCATTGCCATGCATTTTTATCTTTCCTGAGTGTAGTTATCTGATTTTACTCCCACTTTCCCGCCGTCCCGTCTATAGTATTAACTGAGGGTTTGCTGTTAAAAATCATAATTCCCCACCAGAGTGTGATATGCATAAAACCATTGCTGTGTTACTGGGTTCAATTTGTTTACTTCCTGTCGTTGCGCATGCGGACCAGCCTGCAACGGCCAGCGCTGAAGCAGAAAACGTAAAAACGCTGTTTTTTGGTCATGACGATCGCATAAAAGTGACTGACCCAACGCAATCTCCTTGGGACGCTATCGGGCAACTGGAAACCGCCAGCGGTAACCTGTGTACTGCCACGCTCATTTCACCACGACTGGCACTGACTGCCGGACACTGCTTACTCACCCCCCCGAAAGGCAAGCCGGATAAAGCCGTGGCATTACGCTTCGTGTCGAAAAAGGGTGTCTGGCGCTACGAGATCCACGGCATTGAAGGACGGGTAGATCCCTCGCTCGGAAAACGTTTAAAAGCCGATGGCGATGGCTGGATTGTGCCGCCTTCCGCGGCCCCGTGGGATTTTGGTCTGGTGGTGCTGCGTTACCCACCTTCTGGCATCACACCGCTGCCATTATTTGAAGGTGATAAAGCGGCATTAACCGCGGCGCTGAAAACCGCAGATCGTAAAGTTACGCAGTCGGGTTACCCGGAAGATCATCTCGATGACTTGTACACGCATCAGGATTGCGTGGTGACCGGTTGGGCGCAGAATACCGTTTTGTCGCACCAGTGCGACACACTCCCAGGCGACAGCGGTTCACCATTGATGTTGAAGACAGATACTGGCTGGCAGTTGATTGGTGTACAAAGCTCCGCTCCGGCGGCGAAAGATCGCTGGCGGGCCGATAATCGCGCCATATCCGTGACCGGTTTTCGCGATAAGCTGGATGAGTTGGCGAACGAATAACCTATGCTGCCCGTAGTAACGGGCAGCACTGAGATCAGGCAAGTTTAATCATCACCATTCCGGCAAGCAGCAGCGCCAAACCGATCCAGCCTTTATGATTCAGGCGCTGACCAAACAATACCCAACCTGCCGCTAACGTCGCGGCAATCCCGAAGCCGCCCCACAAGGCGTAGGCAACAGAAAGGTCGATACCTTTTACCGCCTGGGACAGCGCGCTAAAGGCCGCTAACACGGCTGCCAGCGACAGCACGCCATAAGTCTTGCGGCGAAACCCATCTGAAAATTTCAAAAAGACGTTAGCGACGATTTCGAGCACAATGGCTATGCCAAGCCATGCGCCGTGAACCCACTCAAACTGCTGCATGGCTCACCTCTCTGCCCGCCTTTGTCGGTTTTCGTGTACCGGATTTAATCAGCACAATACCTAACACCAGCGAGACCAGTCCAGCCACCTTCATCGTGGACAAGGTTTCGTCAAATAACAGCACGCTGAACAGCGTAATAAATAAAATACCGATACCTTCCCATAAGGCATAGGCCACACCAAGGGCAATTTTTTTAACGGCAAAACTGAGAAAAATATACGATAAGGCAATCATTACCAGCATTAAAATAAAGCCCGAATTACCATGGCCGACACTTGCCCATTTCATTGACAGCGTACCAGTAATTTCAGCCGCGATGGCCAGACCTAATAATATCCAGTAAAACATAATGCTTCTCCTGCTTGAGAATATAGTCCTTTGGGCCTACTGCATGCAGTAAACCAAAAAATAAAATTAGTTAGCTCAGCGCACAGCGCCAGCTCAGGCAGAAGAAGGGACTAAAGCGCGTTGCGCCAGTGTTGCTCACCCGCAAGCAAGAAAGTGGAGGAGGTACGAAGAAGTGAAGGTAAACGCAAAAACATCCTGAACATATTGTCCATAATATTACAATTATCCGCAGTGTTGCTTCTCATCATCGCGGATGATAATTGTCCTCGGTAGTTAAACACAGATGATTTGTACCATAGCTTCAATGCGAACTCAAAGTCTTTTCACTTCTTTACCTGCCCCATTTGATTTTTGTTATAACGGCTCGACGCAAATCACATTATTATTCAGATTCAAAAATGAAAAATGCAGGAATACACATGGCGAAACCGATCATCACGCTTAACGGCCTAAAAATAGTCATTATGCTGGGCATGCTGGTTATCATCCTGAGCGGCATCCGCGTTGCCGCAGATATCATCGTCCCATTTATTCTGGCGTTATTTATTGCCGTCGTGCTTAACCCCGTGGTGCAGCGGATGGTCAAACTTCGCATACCGCGCGTAATAGCGGTATCATTGCTCATTGTTATTATTGTGATGCTAATGGTGTTGCTATTAGCGTATTTAGGTACATCCTTAAACGAGCTTGCGCGAACGCTGCCGCAGTATCGCTCTTCACTGGTTATCCCACTCAAAAACCTTGAGCCGTGGTTACAGCGCGCAGGGATCGGCGTTTCCGTAGATGAACTCGTCAAATATATCGACCCGAACGCGGCAATGACGCTGGTGACCAATTTACTGGCGCAGTTGTCTAATGCCATGTCATCGATATTTTTACTGCTGTTGACGGTGGTTTTTATGCTGCTGGAAGTACCGCAGTTACCCAACAAACTCAAACAAATGATGAGTCGTCCCATTGAGGGAATGGCGGCGATTCAACGCGCCATCGACAGCGTTTCCCACTATCTGGTGCTCAAAACGGCGATCAGCATTGTGACCGGGCTGGTAGCCTGGGGCATGCTCGCCGCACTCGACGTGCGTTTCGCCTTTGTCTGGGGACTGCTGGCCTTTGCACTCAACTATATTCCTAATATCGGTTCGGTGCTGGCCGCCATTCCCCCTATTGCTCAGGTGCTGGTATTTAGCGGCCTTTATGACGCCCTGGTGGTTTTGGCAGGTTATCTGGTCATTAACCTGGTGTTCGGAAATATCCTCGAACCACGGATCATGGGGCGTGGACTTGGGTTGTCTACGCTGGTGGTGTTTCTGTCATTAATCTTCTGGGGCTGGTTACTGGGGCCTGTCGGGATGCTGCTTTCTGTGCCGCTGACCATCATCGTGAAAATCGCGCTTGAGCAAACCAACGGCGGTCAAAGCATTGCCGTGTTGCTGAGCGATCTCAATAAAGAGTGAATTCGCCCCGCCATTGCGGGCATTTTTATCGTTTAGCGCGTAGCACGTAGCGCCAGAACGGCGCTACACAACGTAAATAACGCAATTATCCAGGCCATAGTCCATGGTGTTCCGTCGCTGAAGGCGGCCAGCAGCAATGACGAGATAATGCCGCTACCGTATTGTAACGCGCCAATCAGCGCGGAGGCTGAACCGGCGATGCTCGGTACTGCGTCCAGCGCAGCAGCGGTTGAAGTAGCAGCAATAATGCCATTCATTGAGAAAAACAGAAAAACGGTGATGATAATGGCTTCAACGCCACCTGACTCCAGCTTAACCAGCACCGCAAGCGCCACTGCAGCCAGCGCCGCCAGCATCGTCGCATACTTTAGCAGTTGCTCCAGAGAATGCCGTTGCACCAGACGACGGTTTACTACGCTCATGACCATGACTCCGACAATATTGAGCGCAAACAGCCAGCCGTAATGCTGTGGTTCAACATGATAATAGCTAATATAAACAAACGGCGAACCGGTAATAAACGCATACGCGGCAACGTAATAACACGTCAGGCTCAGGGTGTAGCGCATAAAACGTCCATTGGCGAATAGCGAACGATAATTACGAAATGCGCCAGCTAAAGAAGCTTTCACCCGTTTCTCTTCCGGCAATGTTTCCGGCAGCCAGTTTAAGGAGATAAACATCAGCGCTCCTATCACCGCCAGCAGCCAAAAAACAGAGTGCCAGGTGCTCAGGCGAATAATTTGTCCGCCAATCAACGGTCCTGCTATTGGCGCAATCGCCATGACCAGCACCAGAGTTGAAAGCATTTGCGCCGCGCGAGTACGTGCAAAGAGATCGCGGATCATCGCCCGCGCCAGCATAGGTCCGGTACAGGCCCCAAACGCCTGAAAAACTCGCCAGAAAACAATTTGCGTAATACTCGTGGACATCGCACATCCTGCGGAGCCGATGATAAAAAGCACCATGCCAATTAACAGCGGTTTACGCCGTCCCAGATGATCGCTTATCGGCCCCCAAATCAATTGCGCAATGGCGAAACCTACCAAAAAACCGGTGATCGTCAGTTCTACATTGCCATGTAAATCCTCTGCCATTGTCGGCATTGCCGGAAGATAAATGTCGGTGGAAAGCGAGGCAAAGGCCATCAGGCCACTGAGGATCAGAATAAAAGTAAGACCAGT
The DNA here is from genome assembly GCF_013797615.1 of Citrobacter sp. RHBSTW-00017. Lineage (NCBI taxonomy): Bacteria > Pseudomonadati > Pseudomonadota > Gammaproteobacteria > Enterobacterales > Enterobacteriaceae > Citrobacter > Citrobacter sp. RHBSTW-00017. The sequence continues at coordinate 2,657,098 of NZ_CP056899.1, forward strand.
CTGGCTTGCTATAGCCGCCGACGAGGCATGTTTACGTGTACGCATAGCGCCCTGTTATGTTCTAAAAAGTCAGGAAGCAGTATATACACGGCGTTTTACGGTGATTAGACGGTTAAAACCGTATGGGTTTATGAGTGGTAATCATGAATAGCGGAGTATTAAAAAAACGGCCTCCGCAGAGGCCGTCTTGGTTTGCGCTGACGATTACAGCGCTTTCAGGATCGCATCCACGCTGGCTTTGGCATCGCCAAACAGCATATGGGTGTTTTCTTTAAAGAACAGCGGATTCTGCACGCCAGCATAGCCGGTGTTCATAGAACGTTTGAACACGATAACGTTCTGCGCTTTCCATACTTCCAGCACCGGCATACCGGCGATTGGGCTACGCGGATCGTCCTGTGCCGCCGGGTTTACCGTATCGTTGGCGCCAATCACCAGCACGGTATCGGTATCGGCGAAATCATCATTGATTTCATCCATTTCCAGCACGATGTCATAGGGTACTTTGGCTTCCGCCAGCAGTACGTTCATATGACCTGGCAAGCGCCCTGCTACCGGGTGAATACCAAAGCGTACCTTGATGCCGCGCGCGCGCAATTTCTCGGTGATTTCAGCGACCGGATATTGCGCCTGTGCCACGGCCATGCCATAGCCCGGGGTGATTATCACGGAGTGCGAGTTCTTCAGCATTTCTGCCGTGTCTTCCGCATTAATCTCACGATGCTCACCGACTTCTTCATCAGACCCCGTAGAAGAACCGTCAGAACCAAAGCCACCGGCAATCACGCTGATAAACGAACGGTTCATCGCCTTACACATGATGTAAGACAGGATCGCACCGGAAGAACCGACCAGCGCACCGGTGACGATCAGCAGATCGTTGCTGAGCATAAAGCCCGCCGCCGCCGCCGCCCATCCTGAATAGGAGTTAAGCATTGAAACGACGACCGGCATATCCGCACCGCCGATGGACGCCACCAGATGCCAACCAAAGGCTAACGCAATAATGGTCATCACCAGCAGCGCCAGAACCTGCAGACCCACGCTTTCGGTACGAACAAACACCACCAGCAGCAGGAAAGAAACAACCAGCGCCGCCAGGTTCATTTTGTGACGATTCGGCAGCATCAGCGGTTTAGAGGAGATCTTACCGCGCAGTTTGCCAAACGCCACCACGGAACCGGTAAAGGTCACCGCACCGATGAAGATACCAAGGAACACTTCCGTCAGGTGAATGTTCACCAGAATCGGTTCCAGGCCCGTGTCGTGATACAGGTAGCTGTTGAAACCCACCAGTACCGCCGCCAGACCGACGAAGCTGTGCAGAATCGCCACCAGCTCCGGCATCTCGGTCATCTCGACTTTCTTCGCCAGACGAATACCAATCGCGCCGCCGATGATCATCGCCACCAGGATCCACGCAACGTTGCCGGTCTCCGGGCCAAAAATCGTGGCAATCAGCGCAATCGCCATCCCGGCGATACCGTAGTTGTTACCCTGTTGAGAGGTTTCGTGTTTCGAAAGCCCCGCCAGGCTGAAAATAAACAGGATCGCGGCAACAATGTATGCAGCTGTAACTAATCCTCCAGACATATGTTACCCCTTAGTTTTTCCGGAACATTTTCAGCATGCGCTGAGTCACGGTGAAGCCACCGAAAATATTAATGCTGGCAATAAGCACCGCGATAAAGCTCAGGAAACTCACCCAGCCACCCTGGCCAATTTGCAATAACGCCCCGACAACGATGATCCCGGAGATAGCGTTCGTCACGGACATCAGCGGAGTGTGTAGCGCGTGCGACACATTCCAGACCACGTAGTAACCCACTACACAGGAAAGCGCGAACACCGTAAAGTGCCCCAGGAACTCTTTCGGCGCGACATCAGCAAGCCAGCCAAACAGTATGACGACCAGTGCCATCAACGCATATTTGCGCCACGGTGAGGCCGGTTTTTTCTCTTCTTTCGGCGCGGGCGCGGCTTTTGGCGCAGCCTGCGGCTGAGCAGAAACCTGGATCGGCGGCGCAGGCCAGGTGATTTCACCCTCGCGAACCACCGTAACGCCACGTACGACTACGTCGTCAAAATCGACGGTGATATTGCCGTCTTTCTCTTTGCACAACAGCTTGAGCAGGTTAACGAGGTTCGTGCCATAAAGCTGGGAAGACTGCGTCGGCAGTCGGCCTGGCAGATCGGTATAACCAATAACCTTCACCCCGTTCTCGGTGGTGGTCACCTGGTTAGGCACGGTGTATTCGCAGTTACCGCCGTTTTGCGCGGCGAGATCGACAATCACGCTGCCCGCCTTCATCGAATCGACCATTTCACGGGTGATCAGTTTCGGTGCCGGTTTGCCCGGAATCAACGCGGTGGTAACGATAATATCAACGTCTTTCGCCTGCGCGGCGAAGAGCGCCATTTCGGCTTTGATGAACGCTTCGGACATCACCTTGGCGTAACCGTCGCCGCTGCCGGCCTCTTCTTTAAAGTCCAGTTCGAGGAACTCAGCGCCCATACTCTGAACTTGTTCTTTCACTTCCGGACGGGTGTCAAAAGCACGAACGATAGCGCCCAGGCTGTTTGCCGCACCGATAGCTGCCAGACCAGCTACACCCGCACCAATCACCATGACCTTGGCAGGTGGAACCTTGCCCGCGGCGGTGATCTGGCCGGTGAAGAAGCGGCCAAATTCATGAGCGGCTTCAACAATGGCACGATACCCGGCGATATTCGCCATCGAGCTTAAGGCATCCAGCGACTGCGCGCGCGAAATACGCGGCACGGAGTCCATCGCCATAACCGTCACGTTGCGCTCTGCCAGCTTCTGCAACAGCTCAGGGTTTTGCGCGGGCCAAAGAAAACTCACCAGCGTCGTGCCCGGGTTAAGCAACGGGATTTCCGCCTCTTCCGGCGCGTTGACCTTCAGGATGATCTCTGACTGCCAGACGGCATTTCCGTCAACAATTTCTGCGCCTGCTTGTACAAACGCCTTATCGTCAAAACTTGCCAGTTGACCTGCACCGCTTTCAACCGCGACGCTGAAACCCAACTTAAGCAGCTGCTCAACCGTCTTCGGCGTAGCTGCGACGCGGGTTTCATTGGTTAACCGTTCTCTTGGTATGCCAATTCGCATAATGTTCCCTTCCATCTGTATTTGTGATGATGGTTTATCAATGTTCGCACGAGGCATGCGCGCACTCTCGAAAGAGGTCAGTGTTACCCCAATAAAATAAAACAGTAACAAACTCTGTATAACCTACTGAAAATGACGCCTGTGATCTAGCGCCAAAAAACAGTATTTATTATGAAATTCGCGAAATAGAGATGAATCGAACCGCTGGCAGATAAAATACCCTAAAAATAGCCCACAAAGGCTGATAATTCGCTCAAGCGAAGCGGCAAAACATGATTACGTGCCTGCCAAAAACAATTGATTAACATTAAATTAACTTATGAAATTCAACTGCTTTATCAGTTTTGGTCGCCAAACGCCGAAATTTTCGACATATCACAAAATGTTATCTGTGTTGTTACGTCACGTGGCACGATGAGTGAAAAATGACGCAGACACTGACACAATTTAAATGCAATAATCAGCGACGTTTCTAGTCAATAACAATACCAGTACCTGGTTTGCGCAAGGCGAAGGATTATTTTTATGAAGCTTAAGAACACTCTCCTGGCGTCCGCACTTATTTCTGCGACTGCTTTTTCTGTAAATGCAGCGACAGAATTGACGCCGGAGCAAGCGGCTGCCCTGAAACCCTATGACCGCATTGTGGTTACCGGTCGTTTTAATGCTATCGGTGACGCGGTGACCGCCGTATCACGCCGTGCAGATAAAGACGGTGCAGCCTCCTTTTATGTTGTTGATACCTCAGATTTTGGCAGCGGCGGTAACTGGCGCGTTGTAGCCGACATCTATAAAGCCGATGCTGAAAAAGCGGAAGCGTCCAAAAACCGTGTCATTAACGGCGTTATGGAATTACCGAAAGATCAAGCCGTTCTGATAGAACCATTCGATACCGTTACGGTGCAGGGTTTCTACCGCAGCCAGCCTGAAGTGAACGATGCCATCACCAAAGCAGCGAAAGAGAAAGGCGCTTACTCCTTCTACATCGTGCGCCAGGTCGATGCCAACCAGGGCGGCAACCAGCGTATTACCGCATTTATCTATAAAGCTGATGCGAAAAAACGCGTAGTACAAAGCCCTGATGCGATCCCAGCAGATTCAGATGCCGGACGTGCCGCATTAGCTGCCGGTGGCGAAGCCGCGAAGAAAGTTGAGATCCCAGGCGTTGCGACTACCGCGTCTCCGAGCGCTGAAGTCGGTCGTTTCTTCGAAACGCAATCCACCAAAGGTGGGCGTTACACTGTCACGCTCCCAGATGGAACCAAAGTTGAAGAACTGAACAAAGCAACCGCCGCTATGATGGTGCCGTTCGACAGCATCAAGTTCACCGGTAACTATGGCAACATGACTGAAATCTCTTACCAGGTTGCCAAACGCGCAGCGAAGAAAGGCGCTAAGTATTATCACATCACCCGGCAGTGGTCTGAACGTGGTAATAACATGACCATCAGCGCTGACCTGTATAAGTAATACTCAGTACCTTATCAGGTCTACAGCCTTGTAGACCTGATAATTTCCCGCCATCCTCCCCTCGGGCGAAACAAAAACAGCAGTATTAAGACTACTTTTCACACTATTAGTCACAAATCTCTCTATCCCCATTGCATGCGTTCTCTTCTCTCCGTAAAATCCCGCGCCTTAGTGGCTTTCACCATTTTTATGCGGTTTGCCAAAATAATTATTCTCTCACTCTCGTTTTTGTCACTGGATACAAATGGAAAAGAAATTGGGTCTGAGCGCACTCACCGCGCTGGTTTTAAGCTCAATGCTCGGCGCTGGTGTTTTCAGCCTGCCACAAAATATGGCGGCGGTAGCAAGCCCGGCTGCATTACTGATTGGTTGGGCGATTACCGGTGCAGGTATCCTTTTGCTCGCCTTTGCCATGCTGATTCTGACGCGTATCCGTCCTGAACTGGATGGCGGCATATTTACCTATGCACGTGAAGGTTTCGGTGAGCTGATTGGCTTTTGCTCCGCGTGGGGATATTGGCTGTGTGCTGTTATCGCTAACGTTTCGTATCTGGTGATTGTTTTCTCTGCGCTCAGCTTCTTTACCGACACGCCGGAGTTACGTCTGTTTGGCGACGGTAATACCTGGCAGTCGATTGTTGGCGCATCGGTGCTGTTGTGGGTGGTCCATTTTCTGGTGCTGCGTGGTGTGCAAACGGCAGCCAGTATTAACCTGGTGGCGACGCTGGCGAAATTACTGCCGCTTGGTCTGTTTATCGTGCTGGCGTTTATGCTGTTTAAGCTCGACACCTTTACCCTCGATTTTACCGGCGTAGCGTTGGGCGTTCCCGTCTGGGAGCAGGTAAAAAACACCATGCTCATCACCCTGTGGGTTTTCATCGGTGTGGAAGGCGCGGTGGTGGTTTCAGCTCGTGCCAGAAACAAACGCGATGTCGGACGCGCTACGCTGCTGGCGGTACTCGCCGCGCTGGGCGTTTATCTGCTTGTCACCCTGCTGTCTCTGGGCGTTGTCGCGCGTCCCGAACTGGCGGAGATCCGCAACCCGTCAATGGCCGGTCTGATGGTGAAAATGATGGGGCCATGGGGGGAAATTATTATTGCCGCAGGCCTGATTGTCTCCGTGTGCGGTGCTTATTTAAGCTGGACGATTATGGCGGCGGAAGTGCCGTTCCTCGCCTCCACGCACAAAGCGTTTCCACGCATTTTTGCGCGGCAGAACGCGCAAGGCGCGCCATCGGCGTCGCTGTGGCTGACCAACATCTGCGTACAGATTTGCCTGGTGCTGATCTGGCTCACAGGTTCCGACTACAATACGTTATTAACCATCGCCTCAGAAATGATTCTGGTGCCCTATTTACTGGTCGGCGCATTTCTGCTGAAAATTGCCACTCGTCCAATTCATAAGGCTGTCGGTATCGGAGCGAGTATTTATGGCATATGGTTATTGTATGCGTCAGGTCCGATGCACCTGCTGCTGTCTGTGGTGCTGTATGCGCCAGGGCTGCTGGTTTTCCTTTATGCCCGTAAAACACACGCGCATGAAAACGTATTAAAACGCCAGGAAATGGCGCTGATCGGCCTGCTGCTTGTTGCTGCTGTTCCGGCGACCTGGATGTTGATGGGGTAACATTGTCCCCATCGTTCGCGACACATGGAGATTACGATGGGTAAAAAACCCCCTTTGCCAATTCTTATCACCGGAGGAGGTCGACGTATCGGCCTCGCCGTCGCATGGCACTTTATTAATCAAAAACAGCCAGTTATCGTTAGCTACCGCACGCATTATCCGGCTATTGATGGCCTGCGAGATGCGGGGGCGCTGTGTATCCAGGCTGATTTTTCCACCGATGAAGGCGTACTGGCCTTTGCGGATGAGGTCAAAGCACAGACGGATGGCCTGCGCGGTATTGTGCATAATGCCAGTGCCTGGCTTGCAGAAAAGCCCGGTGCGCCGTTAACCGAAGTGCTGTCAGCCATGATGCAGATTCACGTCAATACCCCCTACCTGCTCAACCACGCGCTGGAAGGATTGCTGCGCGGGCATGGACACGCGGCCAGCGATATTATCCATTTTACAGATTATGTTGTGGAGCGTGGCAGCGATAAGCACATCGCTTATGCAGCCAGCAAAGCGGCGCTGGACAATATGACCCGCTCGTTCGCGCGCAAACTGGCACCGGAAGTAAAAGTGAACGCGATCGCCCCCTCGCTAATCCTGTTTAACGAGGGTGACGATGCAGAGTATCGTCAGCAGGCATTGAACAAATCACTGATGAAAACAGCGCCGGGTGAAAAAGAGGTCATTGATTTAATTGACTATCTGTTGACCAGCTGTTTTGTCACCGGGCGTAGTTTTGCCCTTGATGGCGGGCGTCATCTGCGTTAGTGCAGTTTAATCCAACAAAAAATAAGCAACCACGCGCTCAGGCCCCAGCACACCACTGAACCGCCGAGCGCAACGGGTAAGCGCATAAATCCGGTGAAATACCACAGCGAAACGAGGTAAACAAAATAGGGAATAATCGACCACATGCTGAAGACAATGGTTGTACGTAACGCTTCGATCCCACGTTCACTGGCCACGATATAGTGGGCAATCAACGCAAAGGTCGGGAACAACGGAATTAATCCGGCAATATAGTAGTTCTTTGTTTTCGCCAGCACACCAATTAACACCACCACCAGCGCACCGAGCGCCGCTTTTATAACGAGTCCCATCACTCTGCCTTAACACATCAATAACATCAGCCCCTAGCATAACGGAAGCGTTCTTGTTTAGAAAAGATTAATGGAAGGAAAAACCGGGGCGGTGTATGTTGGCGTTTTATATTCAAAATGAATGATATGAACACCATCGTATTTGTTGAAGATGATCCCGAAGTTGGCTCGCTGATTGCAGCCTATCTGGCCCGGCATGATATTGAGGTTATCGTTGAGCCTCGAGGTGATTTGGCCGAGGAGAAAATCCTGCAAGTTCAACCCGATTTGGTGTTATTAGATATCATGCTGCCGGGCAAAGATGGGATGACTATCTGCCGCGATTTACGCGGACGCTGGCAGGGTCCAATTGTCCTGCTCACCTCGCTGGACAGCGATATGAACCATATTCTGGCGCTGGAAATGGGTGCCTGTGACTATATTCTGAAGACAACGCCGCCAGCAGTGCTGCTTGCTCGCCTGCGTCTGCATCTGCGCCAGAATGAACATTCAGTCCAGTCTAAAGGCATTCAGGCGGCAACCATCACGCCGCACACGACGCTGCGCTTTGGCACACTCACTATCGACCCAACCAATCGTTCCGTGCTGCTCGGCGGCGAGCAAGTCTCTCTTTCCACCGCAGATTTTGAATTACTGTGGGAGCTGGCAACCCATGCCGGGCAAATTATGGACCGCGATGCGCTGCTGAAGAACCTGCGCGGCGTAAGTTATGACGGCATGGATCGCAGCGTTGATGTCGCGATTTCCCGGTTACGCAAAAAACTGCTCGATAACGCGACTGAACCCTATCGAATCAAAACGGTGCGCAACAAAGGTTATCTGTTCGCACCGCACGCCTGGGACGATGAACCTCAAATGTAATCCCTCCGGGCCGACCATTATACGTTACACCGTCACTTTTAATATCATCCAGATTTGGGTGATGAAGATGGTGAGTATCATCACCGCGAATTAGTCAGCCCTCAAGTAAGATCCAAGCCTTCCCTTTCACGGAAGGCTTTCTTTTGTGTCAACTAAACGTCTGCCCGTCGTATTTTTTCCAACGGTAATTTACTGCAGAAATAATCCAGCAGCCGATAAAGACGCCAATAATCGCAAACCCGACATTCCCCATATGGTCACTCAACTCGCTGACGGTATCCCACAAACCTCCCTGGAGCGAAAATGCGTCAGAGAGAAGCCCCAGCGCCTCCAGCCCGCCAATAAAAAGCGCAACAATTACCGAGGTCCCGGTGATGGTCATATTGTAATAGAGCTTACGCTGCGGCTTATTGAATGCCCATCCGTAGGCCTCAACCATCAGGATACTGTCAAGGCAGTCAATCAGCGCCATGCCGCAGGTAAACAGCGTCGGGAACACGAGAATTGACCACACCGACATGCCACTGGACGCGCTTGAAGCAGAAATTCCGAGCAGAGAAATTTCAGTAGCGGTATCAAAACCCAGGCCAAACAAAAAGCCGACAAAATACATATGCCAGTCTTTGCCTACCAGCCGAAACGCCGAGCGGAAAAGCCAGTTCAGCGGGCCTGAAACTGTCATTTCCTCTGTGGTGCCATCGTAAGTACCGGTGCGTTTTAGATGACGAAAAGCCTTCCAGACATGACAGAATATAACGAGATTAATGGTAGCCAGAATCAGCAGAAATACGGCAGAGACCGTGGTACCTATCAGACCGCCGACATTCTGAAACCATGCCATGTGTTGCTTAAACACGCTGGTGGTCAACGCAATGCCAATGCTTGCCAGTACCACAATGGTGGAATGCCCCAGGGAAAACCAGGCTCCCGTCGTCAGGGCGCGTTTTTTCTGCTGCATAAGTTTGCGCGTAGCGCTATCTATCGCGGCGATATGATCGGCATCAACAGCATGGCGCAAACCATAGCACCATGCGATCAGACTAAGCGCCAGTAACGACGTGTTGTTGCTAAACGCGGTGAAAGCCCACAGCCACGCCACGATGTTTGCCCCGATGAGTAAGACCATCAACAAAATAATGTTCGGGCGTTTTTTTAATAATAAAAACAATGCGTTCATTGCTCACAGCCTGTCAAATTTGCGCTAAAAAACACACTACACCGCCGTTCACTGATTGATTAATAAAACATTTACCAGGCTAATGATAACTCTAAAGAATTACCAGCCCAGTGTCGTAGATCAAAATTGATTACCCCCAAAAGCGAGTTCCGCGCTCGCTAACTCTGCGATGCGCAGGGGTATCGTGGCGCAGTCTCCTTCTTGCAGAAACCAGGCAGACGACAACCCACACCAGGCAATAATCCACATCAGCAAACGCTGCCGTTCAATCCTCGCGATTTCAGACACAATATTTACCCGTTGTGCGAATATTTCTGGCTCAATGGCGACAGGTTTGGTGGGGTCGGCAAGATCGGGATTAGTAAAAATATTGGCGTAATCAAAGCCACGCTCGCCCACCAGCCCTTTAGGATCGATAGCCAGCCATCCTTTCGTTCCGAAATCAAGAATATTGCCGTGGTGTAAGTCACCGTGCAATACGACTTCATTCTGGGGAGAGGAGAGCAATACGTTTGCCACCTCTGCACAATGCGTCAGGATGCCGCCATGCTTTTTCGCGGCAGGAGCCAGATCGCGAAACCAATAAAGCAGCGGTGTTAACGCAGGCGTTGACGCATTCCGGGGGAGATGGAGTCGACTGGCTGCATGGCAAATAATGCGACAGGCCTGCGCATCATTGCCGGACCAGGACATGTCCGCTAAAGACCCCGCCCCGGTTGCACGTTCTAACAGAATCGCCCCTGCTGCATGAGCAAGCACTTTCGCAGCACCATTCCCGTTCCACCAGACCATTAGTTTGCAGCCGTTTCGTTCACTGTCATCATCGGTGAGTTTGAGTATGGCTTTCTGACCATCTTTGGTCACCACGGGCAAAAGCTGTGATGTGTGCGTCTCAAGCGGTTGGCCATCAGGAGTAAGTCCCCAACGGCTGAGCCAGGTGTTGAACAGACTAATTTCCAAACATTATCCTCATTTTTCGCCGGAAATGACCCTCGACAGGGACGGTGTAGACATTATTCCTGCTTTCTGCTGGTTGGGCCACAACGACCCACGCTCACCATCACTGGCTTATCGTGTAGAGCACTAAAGGGCACACCCTTGCGTATCGGTGTGCCATGCTGACTGTGTTTTTTCAATAGAGGAAGACACGATGATCACGTTATGCAAAGCCTGTGGAACATCCTATGAGGTGGCAGACGCCCTTCCTGAACATTGCGAAATCTGCCAGGACGAACGTCAGTATGTTCCCGCGACCGGGCAGGAATGGGTCGATTTTGCCGCACTTTGTGCTTCGCACACAAATAAGTGGCGGCAACATGACAGTACCCTCCTCAGCATCCGCACCGTTCCTGGTTTTGCAATTGATCAACGGGCGTTTATTCTGCGTACTCCGGAAGGCAATATTTTATGGGACTGCATTGCCACACTCGACGACGCCACAAAAATGCTAATAACGTCCCTGGGCGGGCTTAAGGCCATCGCGATTTCGCATCCTCATTACTACACCACCATGCAAGACTGGGCTGACGAATTTAACGCTCCCATTTATCTCCATGCCAACGACCGCAAGTGGGTAATGCGCGACAGCCCGTGGATTAAATTTTGGGATGGCGACACCCTGGAACTGACACGCGACGTCAGTGTGATACGCCTCGGCGGACACTTTGCTGGCGGCTGCGTTCTGCACTGGGCGCGAGATGAAGGCGTGGTGCTTTCCGGCGATATCGTTCAGGTCACCCCTGGGGCGCATGCCGTCTCCTTTATGTGGAGCTACCCCAATATGTTGCCACTGCCAGCCGCAACGGTCAGCGACATTACCCACCGCCTGAGTACGGTGAAATTTAAGCAACTCTATGGCGCGTTTGAAGGGAAAGACATAACGAAAAATGCCGATGACATCGTGCAGCGCTCAGGTGAAAAGTACGTTTCCTGTCTCAAGTAAGCAGGCTGCCTGTCACTGACGTTCACCAGGATGAAATGGGATAGAAATGATAGGCCGCTCCGATGACAGACACATTCACTATCACACTGATAATGAAATAGGTTTTGAATGGCTGTTTTTGTGTTTTATGGCGAAAGAGTTGTTGAGCGGCTATCGCGCCACCCCACCCGCCAACAACGCCAAACAGCAGCAAAGTGGACTCCGGCACTCGGCGCCAGGCCCTGCGCGCTGCCATTTTATCCGCACCGTACATTGCCAACGTCAGTATGTTGGCGAGCAAAAACCATATAACAAAGGGATGCGAGGTGAAAATGCAGCCTAACGCTGCGAAAATGAGTAGTAAATAACAACAGCGATTGAAATTCATATTTTTATATCACAGCAATTTTGAGAGTATCGGTGAGCATTATATTATGTATTCGGTGATTTTTTATGAAGAAGCTGTTTGTACAGTTTTATCTCCTGCTGTTTGTCTGCTTTCTGGTGATGACCCTGCTGGTCGGCCTGGTCTATAAATTCACCGCAGAGCGCGCAGGCAGACAATCGCTCGACGATTTAATGAAAAGCTCGTTATACCTGATGCGCAGCGAGCTTCGCGAGATCCCGCCACGTGACTGGGGTAAAACGCTGAAGGAGATGGATTTGAACCTCTCCTTTGACCTGCGCGTTGAACCGTTAAATAAGTACACGCTGGACGTTCAAACAATGCAACGTTTGCGCGAAGGCGATATCGTGGCGCTTGACGATCAGTACACATTTATTCAACGGATCCCACGCAGCCATTACGTGCTGGCCGTCGGCCCGCTTCCCTATCTCTATTTTCTCCATCAAATGCGCTTGCTGGACATCGCGTTGATGGCGTTTATTGCTATCTCGCTGGCCTTTCCGGTACTTATCTGGATGCGTCCGCACTGGCAGGAAATGCTGCGACTGGAAGCTGCTGCACAGCGTTTTGGGGAAGGACATCTGGGCGAACGCCTCCATTTTGACAGCGGTTCCAGCTTTGAGCGATTGGGTATCGCGTTTAACCAGATGGCAGACAATATCAATGCGCTAATCGCCAGTAAGAAACAACTTATCGATGGCATTGCCCATGAGCTTCGGACCCCACTGGTACGCCTACGTTATCGTCTGGAAATGAGTGATAACCTCACCGCGCAGGAATCCCAGGCGCTGAATCGCGATATTGGCCAACTGGAAGGGTTAATCGAAGAATTACTGACCTATGCCCGGCTGGACCGTCCGCAAAATGAACTGAAGCTCAGCGTACCGGATCTGGCCGTTTGGCTGACAACCCATCTGGAGGATGTGCAAAGCGTAAACCCTGAGCGTGCGGTGCGCTTACGCCATCTTAATATTGGCGACTACGGCGCGCTGGATATGCGCCTGATGGAGCGCGTACTGGATAATCTACTGAATAACGCCCTGCGCTATTGCCAGTCTACGGTGCAAGCGAGCCTGTTATTGAATGGCAATCAGGCGACGCTGGTTGTGGAAGATGACGGTCCCGGTATTGCTCCAGACGCCCGCGAACAGGTTTTTGAACCGTTTGTACGCCTTGACCCCAGCCGTGACCGGGCGACCGGTGGTTGCGGGCTTGGGCTAGCCATTGTTCACTCGATCGCATTGGCTATGGGCGGTACGGTCGTCTGTGATGAAAGTGAACTCGGCGGCGCCCGCTTTTGTTTCAGTTGGCCCGTCTGGCATAACATTCCTGAAATTTCAGCTGCCTGACCCATTCGGCTCGGTGGTCAAATGGTGTAGGTTGTGCTATAAAAAAGTATGTTGTAACTAAAATGGTAAATCTATGGCCCGTTACGATCTCGTCGACCGCCTGAACGGCACCTTCCGCCAGATGGAGCAAGAGCTGGCGCTTCTGAACGACAATCTGTTGCAGCAGACGCTGCTGATTGCGCGCGTCTTCTCGTTACCGGAAGTGGCTAAAGAGGCAGAGCATGCCCCACTGCAGAACATTGATGTTAAGCAACATTTAGGTAAAGAGGCTGAAACGCTGGCGCTACGCCACTATCGTCATCTGTTTATCCAGCAACAGTCCGAGAATCGTAGCAGCAAAGCGGCCGTCCGCCTGCCAGGCGTACTGTGTTACCAGGTAGATAACGCAGCTCAGCGCGCTCTGGAAGAGCAAATACAGCGTATTAACCAGCTAAAAACCACCTTCGAGCGCATTGTCACGGTGGAATCAGGGCTGGCACCGGCAGCGCGTTTTGAATGGGTGCATCGCCACCTGCCGGGACTGATTACGCTGAATGCCTATCGTACGCTCACCCTTGTCAGAGAGCCTGCCACCCTGCGATTTGGCTGGGCCAACAAACACATTATTAAAAATCTGAAACGCGATGAAGTACTACAGCAACTGGAAAAAAGCCTGACGTCGCCGCGCAGCGTACATCCCTGGACGCGGGAAGAGTGGCAGGCGAAGCTTGAACGGGAATATCAGGATGTCGCCGCCCTGGGCCAGCAGGCGCGCCTGAAGATTAAACGGCCGGTAAAAGTGCAGCCCATCGCCCGCGTCTGGTACAAAGGAGAACAAAAGCAGGTGCAATATGCCTGCCCGACGCCCTTGATCGCGTTGCTCAACAATGAAAACGGCATGACCGTACCAGATATCGGCGAGTTACTGAATTATGATGCCGATAATGTTCAGCATCGTTTTAAACCTCAGGCGCAGCCGTTGAGATTGATTATTCCCCGGCTGCACCTGTACGTTGCGGATTAACTGCCTGGCCGCATACTGCCAACCATCAGTTCCGGACGTACCCAGCTGTCAAACTCCGCTTCGGTTAGATACCCCAGCGCCAGGGCGGAGGCTTTTAACGTCAGCCCCTCTTTGTGCGCCTTTTTGGCAATTTCAGCGGCTTTATCATAACCGATATGGGTATTGAGCGCGGTCACCAGCATTAGCGACTCGTTGAGCAGTTGATCGATTCGTTCACGATTAGGCTCGATTCCTGTCGCGCAGTGCTCGTTAAAGCTTTCCATACCGTCAGCCAGCAGACGCACCGACTGCAGGAAATTGTGGATGACCATTGGTCGGTAAACGTTGAGCTCAAAATTACCTGACGCTCCGCCCATGTTGATGGCGACATCGTTGCCCATTACCTGACAGCAAAGCATGGTCAGCGCTTCACACTGGGTAGGATTGACCTTACCCGGCATAATGGAGCTGCCCGGTTCATTTTCAGGAATCGAAATTTCGCCAATCCCGCAACGTGGACCGGATGCCAGCCAGCGCACATCGTTGGCGATTTTCATCAGCGATGCCGCCAACCCTTTTAGCGCGCCGTGGGCGTGAACCAGTGCATCGCAGGTAGCTAGCGCTTCAAATTTATTCGGTGCGGTAACGAACGGCGCACAGGTAATGTCCCGCAATTCATCCGCGACCCGACGGGCATATTCCGGATGCGTGTTCAGTCCGGTCCCTACCGCGGTTCCCCCCAGCGCCAGTTCCGCCACGTGGGGTAAGCTGTTTTCAATGTGTCTGAGGTTATGTTCAAGCATTGCCACCCAGCCGGAAATCTCCTGGCCAAGCGTAAGCGGGGTTGCATCTTGCAGATGTGTACGACCGATTTTGACGATATCCGCGAAAGCGTGTGATTTATCACTGAGCGTTTTAGTTAACACATTTAACTGTGGGATCAGTGAGTTACGCAGCGCCAGCAGCGCGGCAACGTGCATTGCGGTCGGGAACACATCATTCGAGCTTTGGCTTTTATTGACATCATCGTTGGGGTGAACTTTCCGTTCCATCCCCCGCACGCCGCCCAGCAACTCGCTGGCCCGGTTTGCCAGCACCTCGTTCATGTTCATATTGCTTTGTGTTCCTGACCCGGTTTGCCAGATGGCCAGCGGAAACTCATCGCGGTGTTTATCCGCCAACACCTCATCTGCGGCCTGCATAATAGCCCTGGCTTTATCCTCCGCCAGCAGCCCGAGATCCTGGTTAACCTTTGCTGCAGCGCGTTTCGTCAGCGCCAGCGCATGGATCAGCGAGACCGGCATTTTCTCCGTAGAGATACGAAAATGCTCCAGCGAACGTTGGGTTTGCGCGCCCCAAAGCTTATCGGCTGGAACATCAATCGCCCCCATTGAATCATTCTCGCGGCGTACCGTTACCATTACCTGCTCCTTACATTAACAATTGATTAGGTTATGTTTCGACATTGCCCATTTGCATCGGTCTTATGAGTATTAACGAGGATTAATCTGTCGTTTGGTGGTTCGTGCGGTAAAAAAAACCGCCCCGAAGGGCGGCTGACGTTACTTAACGCAGCGTGCGCACTGCGACGTCTGAATCTGCTTGAAGAAATCGTTGCCTTTGTCATCCACCAGGATAAACGCCGGGAAATCTTCCACTTCAATTTTCCAGATGGCTTCCATCCCCAGTTCAGGGTATTCCACACACTCCAGACTCTTGATACTGCCCTGGGCCAGCACCGCTGCCGGGCCGCCGATGCTGCCTAAGTAGAAGCCGCCATGCTTATGACAGGCATCGGTCACCTGCTGGCTGCGGTTGCCTTTTGCCAGCATGATCATGCTGCCACCTGCGGACTGAAGCTGGTCAACATACGAATCCATACGCCCTGCCGTGGTTGGTCCAAGCGAACCAGAGGCATAGCCTTCCGGCGTTTTTGCCGGGCCAGCGTAATAGATCGGATGATCTTTAACATACTGCGGCAAACTTTCGCCGTTATCCAGACGTTCTTTCAGTTTCGCATGCGCAATATCACGGCCAACAATGATGGTACCGTTAAGCGACAGACGTGTAGAAACCGGGTACTGCGACAACTGGGCCAGGATCTCTTTCATCGGACGATTGAGGTCAACGCGTACCGCTTCGCCTTCTCCCGCCTGGCGCAACTCTTCTGGTATAAATTTGCCTGGATTATGCTCCAGTTTTTCGATCCAGATACCTTCACGGTTGATCTTAGCTTTGATATTTCGATCGGCTGAGCAAGAAACGCCCATACCAACCGGACACGACGCACCGTGACGCGGCAGGCGGATCACGCGGATATCATGAGCGAAATACTTCCCGCCGAACTGCGCGCCCAGCCCCAAATTCTGTGCCTCAATCAGCAGCTCTTTTTCCAGCTCTACATCGCGGAATGCCTGACCATGTTCGTTACCTTCGGTCGGCAGCTCATCGTAATATTTAGCCGACGCCAGTTTCACCGTTTTCAGCGTGGCTTCCGCTGACGTTCCACCGATAACAAACGCAATGTGATACGGCGGACAGGCCGCAGTTCCCAGCGTTCGCATCTTCTCAACCAGGTAATTTTTTAATTTGCCCGGCGTGAGCAGCGCTTTGGTCTCCTGGTACAGATAGGTTTTGTTCGCCGAACCACCGCCTTTAGCAATACACAGGAATTTGTATTCATCGCCATCGACGGTATACAAATCTATCTGTGCCGGCAGGTTGGTACCGGTGTTCACCTCTTTATACATATCCAGCGCGGCGTTTTGTGAATAGCGCAGGTTGTCTTCGATGTAGGTGTTATACACACCGCGCGCCAGTGCAGCTTCATCACCGCCGCCGGTCCAGACGCGCTGACCTTTTTTACCCACGATAATCGCGGTGCCGGTGTCCTGACAGGTCGGCAAAATACCTTTTGCCGCAATATCAGAGTTACGCAGGAATTGCAGGGCCACATATTTGTCGTTTTCGCTGGCCTCCGGGTCACGCAGAATGTCGGCCACCTGCTGCTGATGCGCAGGACGCAGCATAAACGAGGCATCATGGAAGGCCTGACGAGCCAGCAGCGTTAAGGCTTGCGGCGCGACTTTAACAATCTCCTGCCCTTCAAATTCGGCAACGGAGACATGGTCACTGGTCAGCAGATAGTATTCGGTATCATCCTTTTTGAGGGGGAAAGGATGCTGATAATGAAAGGGTTTGTTTGACATTGTGCTCTCACTTACTGCTCGGTCTGGTTATTCTCTGGGCAGATGTTCCATTGCCCTGCTTCCCTGCCGCAGGTCGGGTTGTAGAAGGAAAGGCTTTCTGCAACCGGAATTACTCAGGGTATTAAAAGCGAGTCACCATATCCTACACAATTTTTTAACAAAAACTGAGACAAGTACGACTTTTTACATGTGCAGGTTACTTCGCTCAGGGTTTCTTGGTTTAATAGCCGTAGAAAATTCCACATTGAAACAGGGCTTGAGAATGCAAAAACTCATCAACTCAGTGCAGAACTACGCCTGGGGAAGTAAAACTGCGTTAACGGAACTTTATGGGATTGCCAACCCCACTCAGCAACCGATGGCTGAGCTGTGGATGGGCGCGCATCCGAAAAGCAGTTCGCAGGTTCTGAACGCTGACGGCCAGACGGTCGCTCTGCGTGATGTCATCGAACACGATAAATCCGCACTGTTAGGCGATGCTGTTGCGAAACGCTTTGGTGAACTGCCTTTCCTGTTTAAAGTGCTGTGCGCCGCGCAACCTCTTTCGATTCAGGTTCATCCTAACAAGCACAACTCTGAAATCGGATTTGCCAAAGAAAACGCGGCGGGGATCCCGATGGATGCCGCCGAGCGCAATTACAAAGATCCTAACCACAAACCGGAACTGGTTTTTGCTTTGACACCGTTCCTGGCGATGAACGCATTCCGCGAGTTCTCTGACATTGTCGCATTGTTACAACCGGTGTCCGCCGCGCATCCGGCTATTGCGCATTTCCTGCAGGAACCGAGTGCGGAACGTCTGAGCTATCTTTTCGCCAGCTTGCTGAATATGCAGGATGAGGAGAAATCCCATGCGCTGGCGATCCTGAAATCGGCGCTGAACAGCCAGCAGGGTGAACCGTGGCAAACCATTCGCCTGATCGCCGATTTCTATCCGAATGACAGCGGGCTCTTCTCCCCGCTGCTGCTCAATGTGGTGAAGCTCAATCCTGGCGAAGCGATGTTCTTATTTGCCGAAACCCCACACGCCTACCTGCAAGGTGTGGCGCTGGAGGTAATGGCTAACTCGGACAACGTGCTGCGCGCCGGACTGACGCCAAAATACATTGATATCCCGGAGCTGGTCGCCAACGTTAAGTTTGTCGCCAAGCCAGCCAATCAACTGCTGACCACGCCAGTTAAGACTGACAGCGAACTGGACTTCCCCATTCCGGTCGACGATTTCGCGTTCTCCTTACATGAACTGACCGCCAATGGCGCAGATATCAGCCAGCAAAGTGCGGCCATTTTGTTCTGCATCGAAGGTGAAGCCGTGCTGAGCAAGGGCGAGCAGCGTCTGGTGCTGCAGCCGGGTGAGTCGGCCTTTATTAGCGCGAATGAATCGCCGGTAAACGTCAGCGGCACGGGCCGTTTAGCTCGGGTTTATAACAAGCTGTAGCAAGATACTGATATTTTTAACAACTCTTGCTAAGCTGTAGTGAGTTAAAGACATGTCACTCCTCCAGGCGTCTTCAAACGCCTGGTTTTATTTTATGGATATCAAAATGAAAAAATCGCTGGTAGCTGCGGGTGTGGTGGTTGCACTGGGTATCGTCTGGACGGGCGGCGCCTGGTACACAGGAAAGAAACTCGAAACGCATCTCGCCGAGATGGTGACGCAGGCAAACGATCAGTTAAAACGCTACTCCCCAGAGGCGGGCATTGAACTGAGTTATCAAAACTACCAGCGCGGCGTGTTCAATAGCCAACTGCAGTTGGTGGTGAAACCTGTCGCCGGTCAGGCAGATTCCTGGCTGAAACCGGGACAAAGCATCGTTCTGAATGAAACCGTGGATCACGGTCCTTTCCCGCTGGCTCAGCTGAAATCACTGAATCTTGTTCCGGCAATGGCCTCCGTGAAAACGACGCTGGTCAATAACGACGTGACGAAGCCGCTGTTTGATATTGCCAAAGGTGAGACGCCATTCATCATTAATTCCCGTATTGGCTACAGTGGGGATACCCGTTCCGATCTCTCCCTCAAACCGCTGAACTACGAGAAAGGCGACGAAAAAGTGGCCTTTAGCGGCGGGGAGTTCCAGTTTACGGCAGATAAGGATGGTAATGCGGTGTCGCTGAATGGCGAGGCGCAAAGTGGCCTGGTTAATGCCGTCAATGAGTATGATCAGAAAGTACAAGTTACTTTCAATAACCTGAAAACTGAAGGTTCCAGCAGTATTGCAAGCTTTGGTGAGCGCATCGGCGATCAGAAATTGTCCCTCGAAAAACTGTCGATTTCAGTCGAGGGCAAAGAGCTGGCGGTGCTGGAAGGCATGGGTATCGATGGCAAATCCGATCTGATTAACGATGGCAAAACCGTCAACAGCCAGTTGGATTACACCCTGAACAGCCTTAAATTGCAGGGCCAGGATATGGGGAGCGGTAAGCTGACGTTGAAAGTTGGCCAGATTGACGGTGAAGCACTGCACCAGTTCAGCCAGCAGTACAGCGCCCAAACCAAAGCGCTGATGGCGCAGATTGATGTGGTCCAAAACCCTGAGCTTTATCAGCAGAAAGTCACCGAAGCCTTCTTTAATGCGCTACCGATTCTGATGAAAGGCGAACCGGTTGTCACCATTGCTCCACTGAGCTGGAAGAATGCAAAAGGTGAAACCGCATTTAATCTGTCACTGATGCTAAAAGATCCGACCGCAAACACGGTGGAGCCGCAAACGCTGGCCCAGGAAGTGGATCGTTCCGTCAAATCGCTGGATGCGAAACTGACCATCCCTGTCGATATGGCGACTGAGTTCATGACGCAAATTGCCAAACTGGAAGGTTATCAGCAGGAAGAAGCGGCTGGTCTGGCGAAGCAACAGGTTAATGGCCTGGCGGCGATGGGTCAGATGTTCCGCATTACGACTTTGCAGGACAACGTTATCGGCACCAGCCTGCAATACGCAAACGGCCAGGTGACGCTGAACGGACAAAAAATGCCGCTGGATGAGTTTGTGGGTATGTTCGGTATGCCTTCTCTTACACAGCCGGATGCCCCTGCCATCCCGCAACAATAATCACTCGCCAATGACAGGCCCGATAACAGTGTTTATCGGGCTTTTTTATTTCGCCGCCACCAGACGAGCGGAAAGCGTCAGATTGCGTGAATGACCTTCATCGTGGGCAATGCGTTGTAGCATACGTTCAGCAAGGGTGTATCCCATTTCACGCGCGGGCGAACAGGCCCAGGTAATCGGGATATCGTCCAACGCGTTTTCCGCCACATCAGCGAATCCGGCCAACGATATTTGCTGTTCGAAATAGCGATCGACACCAATTTCGCCACTCTGACGTCCTGCTCTCATCAAGCCAAACCAGGCGCCTATGGCGATTATTTCGTTGTAGCACACCACCGCGCTGATCGTGGGATTGCGGCGTAACAGCGCCGTTACCTCTTCTGCGGCCTGCTTCTGGCTGGATGAGCACTCCAGCACCCAGTCGCTATGAAACGGTAAACCATATTTTAGTAACGTTGCACAATAGCCGCCGACGCGCTCTGCGCGAGTCAATGAAGAACTCTGCCCGCCCAGCCAGGCAATACGCTGGTGTCCGTGGCGGATAAGATGTTCAACCAGTAACTGTGCAGCCTGCATGTTATCGGGCCTGACGGTGTCTGCGTCATCCATGTAGCTGGCGCGTGATGCAAATACCACCGGGATCCCTTTATCAGCGGCCAACTGTTGCAGTGCATCACTGCTACCGGCGGCCCCGGCAATGACCACGCCATCCACCCCCTGGTTGAGTAACATCGCGAAACGCTGCGCCAGCTGCTCCCCATCTTTACCGCCGTGCAGTAAGAAGACCATGCGCCCCTGCGCTTCTAACGCTTCCGTCAGACCCGCCGTCAGCTCGGCGTAAAACGGCGTTGAAAGATCGCGTACAATCAAACCAACTACTCCGCTCTGCCCGCCACGCAGCGCTGATGCCTGGCGGTTACGCACAAACCCCAGTTGCTCAATAGCAGCATTCACCCGCTCCCCAGTCGCTGATGAAATTCGTCCTTTTCCACTGAGCACCAATGAGACGGTGCTGACCGAAACCCCCGCAGCCAGCGCAACATCATGGATGGTTATTTTTTTGGCTATAGCCATAAAAACAGAAAACTCCCTGATAACGTGACGGATAAAACGTTTTATCAATCACTTATATTTATACCCCCTATTATCGTTCGATAATGTGATTTATACCGCACTAAAATTAGGTAAAACGTTTTATCTTCTCGCCATCATTAGTCAGCTAGCCTTTACAAGGAGTCGTTTGATGACGGCGAGAACCACACCAAAAATAACGTTATGGGAATTTTTCCAGCAGTTGGGCAAAACCTTTATGCTGCCTGTAGCGCTGCTTTCATTTTGCGGGATCATGTTGGGGATCGGCAGCTCGTTGAGCAGCCATGATGTCTTAACGCTGATCCCGGCGTTGGGGAATCCGGTGCTTCAGGCCATCTTTACCTGGATGAGTAAAGTTGGCTCTTTTGCGTTTAGCTTCCTGCCAGTCATGTTCTGTATTGCCATTCCTCTGGGCCTGGCGCGCGAGAACAAAGGCGTTGCGGCGTTCGCCGGTTTTGTCGGTTATGCGGTCATGAACCTCGCCGTCAATTTCTGGTTAACCGCCAAAGGTATCTTACCCACCACAGATGCGGCGATCCTGAAAGCCAACAACGTGCAAAACATTCTGGGGATCCAGTCGATCGACACCGGGATCCTCGGTGCCGTTATTGCCGGGATCATTGTCTGGATGCTGCATGAACGCTTCCACAACATTCGTCTGCCGGATGCGCTGGCGTTTTTCGGTGGTACGCGCTTTGTGCCTATCATCTCCTCGGTGGTGATGGGATTGGTCGGGTTGGTCATTCCCTTGATTTGGCCAGTTTTCGCCATGGGCATTACCGGACTCGGTCACATCATCAATAGCGCGGGGGAATTTGGTCCTATGCTGTTTGGTACCGGTGAACGTCTGTTGCTGCCTTTTGGCCTGCACCATATTCTGGTGGCACTCATTCGCTTCACCGAAGCTGGCGGCACACAGGAAGTCTGCGGCCATAGCGTGAGCGGCGCACTGACTATTTTCCAGGCTCAACTGAGCTGCCCGACAACGCAAGGTTTCTCTGAAAGCGCAACACGTTTCCTGTCCCAGGGTAAAATGCCGGCGTTCCTCGGCGGTTTACCGGGTGCGGCATTAGCCATGTACCACTGCGCACGCCCTGAAAATCGTCATAAAATTAAAGGGTTATTAATTTCTGGTCTGATTGCCTGTGTCATCGGCGGTACAACCGAACCACTTGAGTTCTTATTCCTGTTCGTCGCTCCGGTTCTGTATGTAATCCACGCCCTGCTAACCGGTCTTGGCTTCACCGTGATGGCGGTGCTTGGCGTCACTATCGGTAACACTGACGGTAACCTGATTGACTTCGTGGTGTTCGGCATCCTGCACGGATTGTCCACCAAGTGGTACCTGGTCCCTGTTGTCGCGGCTATCTGGTTTGCGGTGTACTACGTGATCTTCCGCTTCGCCATCACGCGCTTCAATTTGAAGACGCCGGGCCGTGAAGTCGAAATTGCCAGCAATATCGAAAAAGTAATGGCCGGAGCGCCTGGTAAATCAGGTTACAACGTCCCTGCTATTCTGGCGGCGCTGGGCGGCGCAGAAAACATTGTCAGCCTGGATAATTGCATCACCCGTCTGCGCTTGTCAGTGAAAGATATGTCGCTTGTTAACGTACAGGCTCTGAAGGACAATCGTGCCATTGGCGTAGTACAACTCAATCAGCATAACCTTCAGGTCGTTATCGGTCCGCAGGTCCAGTCAGTGAAAGACGAGATCGCGGTTCTGATGAACACCGTACAGGCTTAAGGACAACAATATGTTTGATTTTTCAAAGGTTGTGGACAGGCACGGTACCTGGTGTACTCAGTGGGATTACGTTGCCGACCGTTTTGGTTCAGCCGACCTGCTGCCATTCACCATCTCCGATATGGATTTTGCCACCGCACCTTGCATTCTGGAGGCGCTGACTCAGCGCCTGTCACATGGCGTGTTGGGTTACAGCCGCTGGAAAAATGATGAGTTTCTGGCGGCGATAAGCCACTGGTTTCTTTCGCGACATAACACCCAAATAGATCCTCAGTCGCTGGTATATGGCCCCTCGGTCATCTATATGGTGTCGGAGTTGATCCGCCAGTGGTCATCCGTGGGCGATGCGGTGGTTATCCATACTCCGGCGTACGATGCGTTTTACAAAGCGATTGAAGGTAATCAGCGACAGGTACGCGCAGTCGGACTGGAAAAACGCGCCGACGGCTGGTTTTGTGACATGGTTGCGCTGGAGAAAGCCCTGTCTCGACCTGAAAGCAAAATTCTTCTGCTTTGCAGCCCACAAAACCCAACGGGTAAAGTGTGGACGCGCGACGAGCTGGAAGCCATGGCAGAACTGTGTCAGCGCCATGGTGTAAAAGTTATCTCCGATGAGATTCATATGGATATGGTATGGTCAGACCGGCCGCACATCCCGTGGAGTAACGTCGCGCGCGGCAGTTGGGCACTGCTCACTTCCGGCTCAAAGAGTTTTAATATTCCGGCATTAACCGGGGCTTACGGACTCATTGAAGATGCTCAAAGCCGCAACGATTACCTCAGCGCGTTAAAAGGCCGCGATGGTCTTTCCTCGCCTGCGGTGCTGGCGCTTAGCGCACATATTGCCGCTTATCAACAGGGTGCAAGCTGGCTTGATGCGCTGCGCGATTATCTTGCCAGCAATCTGCATTACGTTGCACGTGAGCTTAATGCCGCATTCCCCGAACTCAACTGGCAGATTCCGCAATCCACCTATCTGGCATGGATTGACCTGCGTCCGCTCAATATTGATGACCATGCCTTGCAGGATGTTCTCATCCACCAGCAGAAAGTGGCTATCATGCCGGGATACACCTACGGAGAAGAAGGTCGCGGTTTTGTACGCCTCAATGCCGGATGCCCAAGATCCAAGCTTGAAAAAGGCGTTCAGGGGCTGATTAACGCCATCCGTTCTGTACGCTAATTAAGTTTGCGCAATGAAATTATTCATTGCGCAACATAGTTTTTTATCCCGATTTTTTCATATAATACGACGCACTTTACCTAAATACACGAGTGCGACCATGATTGATACTTCCCTCCCCCTGACCGACGTCCATCGCCACCTTGATGGTAACATCCGTGCCCAAACGATCCTGGATTTGGGTCGTCAGTTCAATTTAACGCTTCCGGCACAAACGCTGGAAATGCTGATCCCTCATGTGCAAGTCACATCAACTGAACCGGATTTAGTGAGCTTTTTATCCAAGCTTGACTGGGGCGTGAAGGTACTGGCCTCGCTGGATGCGTGTCGCCGCGTGGCATTTGAGAATATTGAGGATGCAGCACGTAACGGTCTGCACTATGTAGAATTACGTTTTTCACCCGGCTATATGGCGATGGCGCATCAGCTCCCGGTTGCGGGCGTGGTTGAAGCCGTCATTGCCGGCGTACGCGAGGGCTGCAAGACCTTTGGCGTCGAAGCTCGCTTAATTGGCATTATGAGCCGTACCTTCGGCGAAGCCGCCTGCCTGCAGGAACTGGATGCGCTGTTAGCCCACCGAGACCATATTACGGCACTGGATCTGGCGGGTGACGAACTGGGTTTCCCGGGCAGTCTGTTCCTGTCGCATTTCAATCAGGCGCGCGACGCCGGCTGGCGTATTACCGTGCATGCGGGCGAAGCCGCGGGACCAGAAAGTATCTGGCAGGCTATTAAAGAGCTGGGCGCAGAACGTATTGGTCACGGCGTAAAAGCCGTTGAAGATCGTGCATTGATGGATTACCTCGCCGAACACCGTATCGGCATCGAATCCTGCCTGACATCGAACATTCAGACCAGCACCGTCGCCTCTCTGGCAACCCACCCGCTGAAAACATTCCTTGAGCATGGCGTATTAGCCAGCTTGAATACGGACGATCCGGCGGTACAGGGTGTGGATATTATTCACGAGTACACCATTGCCGCGCCAGCAGCAGGACTCACGCGCGAACAGATCCGTCAGGCGCAAATCAACGGCCTGGAAATGGCATTTCTGAGTAACGAAGAAAAACGTGCCCTGCGCGAGAAAGTCGCGGCAGCGTGACGGTTAAAGTGCCGGATGAGATGCTGAGCATCACCATCCGGCATTTGCCTAATCAGGCAAGGCACAGCGTCGAGCGATGTTTCGCCGATTCAAGACCCAGCTCAATCAGCTCCATGATTTGAATAGCTTGTCTCGCCGGTACCGGGTTTTCACCATGACCATTTAGCGCATCACGAATGCCAGCATAATACGCCGGGTAATTACCCGGTACAGTCAGCCAGGTCTCTTCAACCTGCTCTTCGCCTTCTATTCGCGTCAACACGCCATCGCGCATGTCGTAACCCCAGTCTTCCTGAGGCAGTCGCTCGCCATTTTTCAGGCGCTCTTCCTGCGGGTCAAGACCATACTTCACATAGCTGCCACGCGATCCGTGCACGATATAACGGGCCGACTCAGCGGCAGCGAGCATGGTGCCGTGCAGAATCACACGACGCTGCGGGTAAGTCAGGATGGCATGGAAGTAATCCGTCGCTTGCGCACCTGGGCGGAGCTGAGCCAGGTCTACCGTCATGCTGACGGGCAAACCAAACAGGTTAATCGCCTGATCCAGAAGATGCGGTGCTAAATCATACCAGATGCCGCTTCCCGGCCCCCCCTGTTCACGCCAGCGGTCACGAACCTGCGGGCGGAATCGATCGAAATGGGATTCGAAATACGCCACCTCCCCCAAAACGCCATCCGCCAGCAGGGCTTTCAACGTCAGAAAATCACTATCCCATCGGCGGTTATGGAAAACGGACAGCACGCGGCCAAGGCTGCGCGCCAACGCATCCAGTTCGCGTGCTTGTGACAGTGTCACGGTAAAAGGCTTATCAACAACCACATGTTTGCCCGCTTCCAGCGCAGCCTTCGCTAACGGGAAGTGAGTGTCGTTAGGCGTGGGGATCACAATCAGGTCGATATTCGGATCGTTAAAAAGGTGTTTAGGCTCAGCAACAACAGCCACCGTTGGCCAGTCTGCCTTCACTTTTGCTTCATCACTACTGGAAACCGCAGCCAGTTCGAGGCCCGGTGTGCCCACAATCAGGGGGGCATGGAAGGTTTTACTGGCGTAACCATAGCCAATTAGCCCAACGCGGATGTTGTCACTCATGTTATAGCCTCTCAATTCAGGACTGACCTATTTCACACCATACCCTGCAACGTCTCAATAGTTTAATAACCATTGCGCTACAAAGGTTGTTTATTAACTTAAGTCAAACATATGCCACTTATGCTTAACTTGCAGCGAAAAAGAGGGAGAAATCGTTCCCAATTATCTTGCTGTATTATTGAGAGATTAGTAACATTTGCAGCCTGTGTTTATGGATAAATCAAAGCAAATGTCATCAGTAATGAATCGTCTTATTGAATTAGCAGGTTGGATTGTTCTCACCGTCTCTGTGATCCTGCTGGGTGTTGCCAATCATATTGACAATTACCAGCCACCGGAGCCCGTTGCTGCTGTGCAGAAGAAATAAGCATCTGCAGTCCCTTATAACCCGGCAATTAACATCGAGTAACGGCAGGGGTTGGCTGCAAAAGATCGAATTTTGTCAAAAAAAGAGAATAATGCCGCATCCCACTCCGGTGCATATTGCCTGCTGTAGCGAAGCGCGTTACCCTTACCGCAGGTGCGCATAGCGCCTGCTTTTCCACAGGTATGAACACTCTTCTCACATTTGCGCGTCAATCCGCTTTTACCTGTGCATGTTGTTTATTATTTATATTTACTACTCCGTTGGTATTATTTTATTAATATGGATTTCCATTTATGACTGTTCAGGATTACTTATTAAAATTCCGCAAAATCAGTTCACTCGAAAGTCTGGAAAAACTGTTCGACCATCTTAACTACACGCTCACCGACGATAGCGACATTATCAATATGTATCGCGCTGCAGACCATCGCCGTGCGGAGCTTATCTCAGGAGGTCGTCTGTTTGATGTTGGTCAGGTACCCAAATCAGTCTGGCATTACGTGCAATAAAGAAGAAAGTAGCGCTCAACGTTAAAAGCTTTATAATAATTGCCCCAAAATGAATGGCATGTTTGATTGCGCGCGTAAACCTGGAGAAGAGATGACTACCACACCGGCACAACGTATCGGGGGCTGGCTACTTGGGCCACTGGCCTGGCTGTTAGTCGCATTGTTGAGCGCTTCGCTGGCGTTATTACTTTATGTCACTGCGCTGGCTACACCGCAAACCTTCCAAACGCTGGGTGCGCAAAGTACGGCAAATTTGCTGTTATGGGGCGTCTCTTTTATTACCGCGATTGCCATGTGGTATTACACGCTGTGGCTGACGATTGCGTTTTTCAAACGCAGAGCCTGTGTGCCTAAGCATTATATTCTATGGCTGCTGATCTCCGTGTTACTGGCGATTAAAGCGTTTGCGTTTTCACCGGTTCCGGACGCCTTTGCCGTGCGCCAACTGCTGTTCCCATTGCTGGCTGCAGCACTGCTGGTGCCCTATTTCAAACGCTCGCAACGCGTTAAATCGACGTTTGTGAATCCGTAATAACCCTACAGTTAACCTGTTGTCGCCTGTTGTAGATTGTCAGATAATAGGCGGCTTTTTTATTTCAGGCCGAAAAATGACTGATTACCTGCTGCTGTTTGTCGGAACTGTACTGGTCAATAACTTTGTACTGGTCAAGTTTCTGGGGCTCTGCCCGTTTATGGGCGTTTCCAAAAAACTGGAAACCGCAATGGGTATGGGCCTTGCCACGACGTTTGTCATGACACTGGCATCCATCTGCGCATGGCTGATTGACACCTGGATCCTCATTCCACTCAATCTCATCTATCTGCGCACGTTGGCTTTTATTCTGGTCATCGCCGTCGTCGTGCAATTTACCGAGATGGTTGTACGCAAAACCAGCCCTGCACTTTACCGCCTGTTGGGGATCTTCCTACCGCTGATCACCACTAACTGCGCGGTATTAGGCGTGGCGTTACTGAATATCAATCTCGGTCATAACTTTTTACAGTCGGCGCTATACGGTTTTTCCGCCGCCGTCGGCTTCTCGCTGGTGATGGTACTGTTCGCCGCCATCCGCGAACGCCTCGCCGTGGCGGACGTGCCTGCTCCGTTTCGCGGTAATGCGATTGCGCTGATTACCGCTGGTTTAATGTCATTGGCCTTTATGGGCTTTAGTGGTTTGGTGAAGTTGTAATGAATGCTATCTGGATTGCCGTTGCCGCAGTGAGTCTACTGGGTCTGGCGTTCGGCGCTATTTTGGGTTACGCCTCACGACGTTTTGCCGTCGAAGATGATCCTGTCGTGGAGAAAATTGATGAAATTCTCCCGCAAAGCCAGTGTGGACAATGCGGCTATCCGGGCTGTCATCCTTACGCTGAAGCGATCGGCTCTCAGGGCGAAAAAATCAACCGTTGCGCACCCGGAGGCGAAGCGGTGATGTTAAAAATTGCCGCCCTGCTGAACGTCGACCCGCAGCCGATTGATGGTGATGAACACGATGTTACCCCCGTGCGTATGCTGGCGGTCATTGATGAAAATAACTGTATCGGTTGTACAAAGTGCATTCAGGCCTGCCCGGTTGATGCGATCGTGGGCGCGACCCGCGCCATGCACACGGTGATGAGCGATCTCTGCACCGGGTGCAACCTGTGCGTTGATCCGTGCCCGACGCAATGTATCGAATTACGCCCGGTGGCCGAGACACCTGATAGCTGGAAATGGGATTTAAACACCATCCCTGTGCGCATCATTCCCGTGGAACAACATGTTTAAGTTATTCTCTGCATTCAGAAAAAACAAAATCTGGGACTTTGATGGCGGCATTCATCCACCAGAAATGAAGACCCAGTCGAACGGTACGCCGCTGCGACAGGTTCCGCTGGCGCCACGCTTTGTTATTCCGCTGAAACAACATATTGGCGCGGAGGGTGAGCTGTGCGTAAACGTAGGCGACACCGTGCTGCGTGGTCAGGCGTTAACCCTTGGGCGTGGTAAAATGCTTCCGGTACATGCGCCAACGTCAGGCACCGTTGTTGCTATTGCGCCGCATTCTACTGCACATCCATCGGCATTAGCTGAGCTGAGCGTTATTATTGATGCCGATGGCGAAGATCGCTGGATTGAGCGAGACGGCTGGGCCGATTACCGTTCCCGCAGCCGGGAAGAGCTGATCGCACGTATTCACCAGTTCGGCGTCGCCGGACTGGGTGGCGCAGGTTTTCCCACCGGCGTTAAGCTGCAGGGCGGCGGAGATAAAATTGAAACGCTGATCATTAACGCTGCTGAATGCGAGCCGTACATTACGGCTGATGACCGCCTGATGCAGGACTGCGCGGCGCAGGTCGTCGAAGGTATCCGCATCCTGGCGCATATTCTTCAGCCACGCGAAATTCTACTGGGCATTGAAGATAACAAGCCACAGGCAATTTCCATGCTGCGCGCGGTGCTGGCTGATTCACACGATATCAGCTTACGCGTAATCCCCACCAAGTACCCGTCAGGCGGGGCCAAGCAGTTAACGCAAATCCTGACCGGCAAGCAGGTTCCCCACGGGGGACGCTCTTCAGATATCGGCGTGCTGATGCAAAACGTTGGAACCGCCTACGCGATTAAACGTGCGGTGATTGACGGAGAACCGATTACCGAGCGTGTCGTGACGCTGACCGGCGAAGCCGTCAGCCGTCCGGGCAACGTCTGGGCGCGTTTAGGCACGCCGGTTCGTCATCTGCTCAACGACGCGGGCTTCTGCCCTTCCGCCGACCAGATGGTAATTATGGGCGGGCCGCTGATGGGCTTTACGCTGCCGTGGCTGGATGTACCGGTGGTGAAGATAACCAACTGTCTTCTGGCGCCCTCTGCCAGTGAAATGGGAGAAACGCCGGAAGAGAAAGGCTGCATTCGCTGTAGCGCATGCGCCGATGCCTGTCCGGCCGATCTCCTGCCGCAACAGCTTTATTGGTTCAGTAAAGGGCAGCAGCACGACAAAGCAACAGCGCACAATATCGCGGACTGCATTGAATGCGGTGCCTGCGCCTGGGTATGCCCAAGCAATATTCCACTGGTGCAGTATTTCCGTCAGGAAAAAGCCGAGATTTATGCCATTAGTCAGGAAGAAAAACGTGCCGCTGAAGCGAAAGCGCGATTTGAAGCCCGACAGGCGAGACTAGAACGTGAAAAAGCAGCTCGTCTTGAACGTCACAAAAGCGCTGCCGTTCAGCCTGCGGCTAAAGATCATGATGCCATTGCCGCCGCGCTGGCTCGCGTAAAAGAAAAGCAGGCTCAGGCAATGCAGCCAGTAGTCATTCAGGCTGGCGAAAAACCTGACAATAGTGCCGTGATTGCCGCACGCGAGGCGCGTAAGGCGCAAGCTCGCGCAACCCGGATGGAAAACCCTCCCCAAACTGGAGGCAACAGCACAGAGGTCGACCCGCGTAAAGCTGCAGTGGAAGCGGCAATCGCTCGTGCCAAAGCCCGCAAGCTTGAGCAGGAAACCGTAACGGAAACAGCTGAACCGGTGGATCCGCGTAAAGCCGCCGTGGAAGCGGCTATCGCCCGCGCCAAAGCTCGCAAGCTCGAGCAGCAGGCGGTTACGGAAACAGCCGAACCGGTGGATCCCCGCAAAGCTGCCGTGGAAGCGGCTATCGCCCGCGCCAAAGCCCGCAAGCTCGAGCAGCAGACAGTTACGGAAACAGCCGAACCGGTGGATCCCCGCAAAGCTGCCGTGGAAGCGGCTATCGCCCGCGCCAAAGCCCGCAAGCTCGAGCAGCAGACGGTTACGGAAACAGTCGAACCGGTGGATCCGCGTAAAGCCGCCGTCGCGGCCGCTATTGCACGCGCTCAGGCAAAGAAAGCCGCCCAGCAGCAGGTTGTAAACGAGGAATAAATGGTATTCAGAATAGCAAGCTCCCCTTATACCCATAACCAGCGCCAGACATCGCGTATCATGATGCTGGTGTTACTGGCTGCATTGCCGGGGATCGCCGCTCAGCTGTGGTTCTTTGGCTGGGGTACGTTGTTCCAGATAGTTCTGGCCGCCATCAGCGCTATCGCCGCCGAAGCGGTCGTGCTTAAACTGCGCAAACAACCCATTGTCGCGATTTTAAAAGACAACTCCGCGTTG
Source organism: Citrobacter sp. RHBSTW-00017 (assembly GCF_013797615.1). NCBI lineage: Bacteria > Pseudomonadati > Pseudomonadota > Gammaproteobacteria > Enterobacterales > Enterobacteriaceae > Citrobacter > Citrobacter sp. RHBSTW-00017. The sequence goes on from NZ_CP056899.1 coordinate 2,688,582, forward strand.
CTCACCGGGTTACTGCTGGCCGTGAGTATTCCCCCGCTCGCCCCCTGGTGGATGGTAGTTTTAGGCACGGTATTCGCCGTTATCATTGCTAAACAGCTGTATGGCGGCCTCGGTCAGAACCCGTTTAACCCCGCCATGATTGGTTACGTGGTGCTGCTGATTTCATTCCCGGTACAGATGACAAGCTGGCTGCCGCCGCATGAAATTGCGGCGACTGTGCCTGGTTTTTTTGACGCCCTGAACGTTATCTTTAGCGGACATACCGCCAGTGGCGGGGATATGAACACGCTGCGTATGGGTATTGATGGTATCAGTCAGGCAACGCCTCTCGATACCTTTAAGACTTCGCTGCATGCGGGACGTACTGTTGAGCAGGTGATGCAATACCCAATCTACAACGGCATGCTTGCAGGTGCTGGCTGGCAGTGGGTTAACCTTGCCTGGCTGGTGGGCGGCGTCGTGTTGCTATGGCAGAAAGCGATTCGCTGGCATATCCCGGTTAGCTTCCTGCTGTCGCTCGCCGTTTGTGCCACTTTAGGCTGGATTTTCTCGCCAGATTCGCTGGCCTCGCCTCAGTTGCACCTACTTTCCGGCGCGACCATGCTGGGTGCATTCTTTATTCTTACCGATCCCGTTACAGCATCAACAACCAACCGTGGCCGCCTGATTTTTGGCGCACTTGCGGGCCTGTTAGTGTGGTTGATTCGCAGTTTTGGCGGTTATCCTGATGGCGTGGCTTTTGCCGTATTGCTGGCAAATATCACGGTTCCCCTGATTGATTATTACACCCGCCCTCGCGTGTACGGACATCGCTAAGGACTCCCTATGCTGAAAACGATTCGTAAACACGGTATTACTCTGGCGCTGTTTGCAGCGGGCTCGACGGGGTTAACCGCGGCAATCAATCAATTAACCAAGTCCACCATTGATGAACAGGCCGCGCTGCAGCAAAAAACGCTGTTCGATCAGGTTCTGCCTGGCGATCGCTACAATAATAATTTGTCCGAAAGTTGTTATCTGGTCGATGCGCAGGCGTTGGGCAAAGGCACTCACCGAGTGTATATTGCCCGCCAGGACGATCGTCCCGTTGCAGCAATTCTTGAAGCTACGGCGCCAGATGGTTATTCCGGGGCTATTCAACTGCTGGTTGGTGTCGATTTTTCGGGTACCGTGTTGGGTACGCGGGTGACCGAACATCATGAAACGCCAGGGCTGGGTGATAAAATCGAACTGCGACTGTCCGACTGGATCACCCACTTTAGCGGCAAAACGATCGCTGCGGGTAACGACGCTCACTGGGCGGTGAAAAAAGACGGCGGCGACTTTGACCAGTTTACTGGCGCAACCATTACGCCGCGTGCGGTAGTTAATGCAGTAAAACGCGCCGGTTTGTATGCGCAGACGCTGCCCGCGCAACTTCCTCAACTTAGCGCCTGTGGAGAATAAACCATGAGCGAAATTAAAGACGTTATTGTCCAAGGGTTATGGAAAAATAACTCCGCGCTTGTGCAGTTACTCGGGATGTGTCCGCTGTTGGCCGTCACCTCGACCGCCACTAACGCGCTGGGCCTGGGACTCGCGACTACGCTCGTCCTGACGCTGACGAACCTGACGATTTCTGCCCTTCGTCGCTGGACACCGCCTGAAATACGTATTCCGATTTATGTCATGATCATCGCCTCCGTGGTGAGCGCGGTGCAAATGTTGATCAATGCCTACGCTTTTGGCCTGTATCAGTCTCTGGGCATTTTTATCCCGCTGATTGTGACCAACTGTATTGTTGTTGGCCGCGCTGAAGCCTTCGCAGCCAAAAAAGGCCCTGCGCTATCCGCACTCGATGGTTTTTCCATCGGCATGGGCGCAACTGGCGCCATGTTTGTTCTGGGCTCGCTACGTGAAATAATTGGTAACGGTACACTCTTTGATGGCGCAGACGGTTTGTTGGGTAGCTGGGCCAAAGTATTGCGCGTTGAGATCTTTCATACCGATACGCCGTTTCTGCTGGCCATGCTGCCACCAGGCGCGTTTATTGGCCTGGGTCTGATGCTGGCTGTTAAGTATCTGATTGATGAGAAAATGAAGAAACGTCGTGCCGAGGCGGCTGTCACGGACAGTCCGGCCGGTGAAACAGGGAATGTGTAATGAACAAAGCAAAACGGCTGGAAATACTGACGCGCCTGCGTGAGAACAATCCGCATCCGACAACCGAGCTAAATTTTACATCGCCGTTCGAACTGCTGATTTCAGTCTTGCTCTCCGCGCAGGCCACCGATGTCAGCGTCAATAAAGCGACGGCTAAGCTCTACCCCATCGCCAATACGCCAGCCGCGATGCTGGAGCTTGGCGTTGAAGGGGTTAAGTCCTACATCAAGACAATCGGTTTGTTTAACAGCAAAGCGGAGAACGTGATTAAAACCTGCCGCATTCTGCTGGAGCAGCATAATGGTGAAGTGCCTGAAGACCGGGCCGCATTAGAAGCCCTGCCCGGGGTTGGGCGAAAGACGGCTAATGTGGTGTTAAATACCGCCTTTGGCTGGCCCACTATTGCCGTAGACACCCATATTTTTCGCGTTTGTAATCGTACCCAGTTCGCCCCAGGTAAGAACGTTGAGCAGGTTGAAGAGAAGCTGCTGAAAGTCGTACCCAGTGAATTTAAAGTCGATTGCCATCACTGGTTAATTCTTCATGGCCGCTACACCTGTATAGCCAGAAAGCCGCGCTGCGGTTCCTGCATTATCGAAGATCTTTGCGAATTCAAAGAGAAAGTCGATATCTGATGCTGCCGGGGCATACTGCTCGCCCCACGCTAACATAACGATTAGTTATGCACTCCCCTGAGCTTATTTTCCCGACAATGATGCCGTTCAACCGCGCATATCTAATGCATTATTCTTGTTAATTAACACCTGAGCAGGTTAATCGTTTTTTTAGTAAAAGAAATTTCTATCTATACGTGATCCAGATCATCCAGATAACACAATGTTAAAAAATATTTATTTTTTAGTTAAAGTGACAATCAGATGACCTAACTGAACAGTTTCTAAACAAAACATTACACTGGCTATTTTTCAGATAATGGCCTATATCACTGGATTCAAGCGCAAATAGCAGAACATATCGCCACATTGCGGTTTTTACCCTGATTAAACAGTGTAAAAATCTGCCATTTTTCAAATGAAGAAATTTAACGCTAGATAACATTTCACAGTCCCGACGATTTCACCAGTCATGATATATGTAACAGATTATTACAAACCACTTGTCTGAATGGTCAAGATAGTGAACATTACTTGCCGTTTCCCCTCCCACTATAACAATCGGACGGATGAACTTGACTCATCACGTGCCTGAACACCCCCGTTGATATGGGATGTAAAAAAAGAGGTAAAAGTGTCTACTGCAAACAATAAACCAACAGAAAGCGTGAGTTTAAACGCCTTCAAACAACCAAAAGCGTTCTATCTCATTTTCTCTATTGAGCTGTGGGAGCGTTTTGGTTATTACGGCCTGCAAGGAATTATGGCCGTCTACCTGGTTAAACAACTGGGTATGTCAGAAGCGGATTCCATCACCCTTTTCTCGTCCTTTAGCGCCCTGGTGTACGGTCTGGTTGCCATTGGCGGCTGGTTAGGTGATAAAGTTCTGGGTACAAAACGTGTCATTATGCTGGGTGCCGTTGTCCTGGCCATCGGTTATGCGTTGGTAGCATGGTCTGGTCACGATGCGGGTATCGTTTATATGGGCATGGCGGCCATCGCGGTCGGTAACGGCCTGTTTAAAGCAAACCCATCATCCCTGCTCTCTACCTGCTATGCCAAAGATGACCCGCGTCTTGATGGTGCATTTACCATGTACTACATGTCCGTCAACATCGGTTCATTCTTCTCTATGCTGGCAACACCGTGGTTGGCTGCGCATTACGGCTGGAGCACCGCGTTCGCTCTGAGCGTCGTGGGTATGCTGATTACCGTTGTTAACTTCGCATTCTGTCAGCGCTGGGTTAAACAGTACGGTTCTAAACCTGACTTTGAGCCGATCAACTTCCGTAACCTGTTGCTGACTATTGTTGGCGTCGTGGTGCTGATCGCGATTGCAACCTGGTTGCTGCACAACCAGCAGATCGCACGTATGGTTCTGGGCGTCATTGCTCTGGGTATCGTGTTTATCTTCGGTAAAGAAGCATTCACCATGCACGGTGCTGCGCGTCGTAAAATGATCGTCGCCTTCATTCTGATGCTGGAAGCGATTATCTTCTTCGTGCTGTACAGCCAGATGCCGACCTCACTGAACTTCTTCGCGATTCGTAACGTTGAGCACTCTATTCTTGGCATTGCTTTCGAACCTGAGCAGTACCAGGCACTGAACCCGTTCTGGATCATCATTGGTAGCCCAATCCTCGCCGCTATCTATAACAAGATGGGCGATACCCTGCCGATGCCAACCAAGTTTGCGATTGGTATGGTGCTGTGTTCCGGTGCATTCCTGATCCTGCCGCTGGGTGCTAAATTCGCTACCGATGCGGGCATCGTTTCCGTTAACTGGCTGATCATCTGCTACGGTCTGCAAAGTATCGGTGAACTGATGATCTCCGGTCTGGGTCTGGCAATGGTGGCTCAGCTGGTTCCGCAACGCCTGATGGGCTTCATCATGGGTAGCTGGTTCCTGACCACTGCCGGTGCAAACATCATCGGTGGTTACGTAGCCAACATGATGGCTGTACCAGAGAACGTCACTGACCCGCTGATGTCCCTTGAAGTCTACGGTCGTGTGTTCCTGCAGATTGGTGTTGCTACGGCTGTTATCGCTGTTCTGATGCTGCTGACGGCACCGAAGCTGAATCGTATGACTCAGGACGATGACGTCAATGAGAAAGCCTCTAAGGCCGCGACAGCGTAATTCTCAGGGAAACTCTTTTTCAGGCCGCTAACTGGTGTTAGCGGCTTTTTTTTTGCCTGAGCTAGCACTACCATACGATATACCTCAGCCAAAAGGAGTTACCGATGAAACTGTTCTACAAACCGGGCGCTTGTTCTCTTGCTTCCCACATCACACTTCGTGAGAGCGGTAAAGATTTCACGCTGGATGGTGTTGATCTGATGAAGAAGCGTCTGGAAAACGGCGATGATTTTTTCGCGGTAAACCCAAAAGGGCAAGTTCCCGCGCTGCTGCTGGATGACGGTACGCTACTGACCGAAGGCGTCGCCATCATGCAATACCTGGCGGACACCGTTCCAGACCGTCAACTCCTTGCCCCGACCAGCAGCCTCTCCCGTTACAAAACCATTGAATGGCTTAACTACATTGCGACAGAACTGCATAAGGGCTTTACCCCACTGTTCCGTCCCGATACGCCGGAAGACTTCAAGCCAACCGTTCGCGCGCTGCTGGAGAAAAAAATGCAGTATGTGAACGACGCGCTGCAAGATAACCAATGGATCTGCGGTTCGCGCTTCAGCATTGCGGACGCCTATTTGTTCACCGTGCTGCGTTGGGCCTATGCGGTTAAGCTGAATATGGCAGGATTAAGCAATATCGATGCGTATATGGCGCGTATGGCTGAACGTCCGGCGGTTGCCGCGGCGTTGAAAGCAGAAGGGTTAAATTAATTGTTGTTGCCGGGAAGCGCTTGCGCTTACCCGGCTTTCAGCCAAACAAACGCAGGCCCGATAAGCGTGAGCGCCATCGGGCATTGGTTACAACTGCGTCGCGCTGAAGTAGTGTTCAGGCTTCGCGATACAATCCTGCGCAGCCACAACCTGCAGCTCATACTCGTGCATTTTTTTGGTGGCAATCATCACTTCGTACACCGCCGCCGTCACGTGCTCCAGCGCCTGCTGTAAAGACGCGCCCTGCAGCAGTTTAACCAACAATAAGCCGCTGGTGACATCACCCACGCCAACCGGTTGACGTGCGCCAAAATCGACTAACGGTCGGCTGATATGCCATGCCTGTTCAGCAGTAACTAACAGCATCTCGAAACGATCTGCGCTGATACCCGCGCGAGCCAGGTGCTTCACCAGCACAATCTCTGGTCCCTGAGCGATGAGCTCACGCGCTGCCGCCACGGCCTCATTGACATTGTTCACCGCATGCTCGCACAGAATTTCGAGCTCAACCAAATTCGGGGCGATAATATCGCTGGCTGGAAGCGCATGGCGTACATGAAACTCCGCTACGCCCGGCGCGACGATACACCCTTTTTCCGGATGGCCCATCACCGGGTCACAAAAATATTTCGCCTGCGGATTGGCCGCTTTTACTTTGCGTACAATACCCAGAATATGCTCGCCCTGTTCAGCCGAGCCAAGATAGCCGCTCAGTACTGCGTCACAAGTCTGGAGTTTATCGATATCGGCAATGCCCTGGACAATGTCAGTCAGATGACTCGGCGGCATAACGCAACCGGTCCATTTGCCGTACTGTGTGTGGTTAGAAAACTGAACGGTATTCAGCGGCCAGACATTTGCGCCAAGACGACGCATTGGAAATTCTGCTGCACTGTTGCCCGCATGACCAAAAACAACGTGGGACTGGATGGCGAGGATATTCTTCATTTTACTTACCACAACCCTGAAAAAATAAAGGGGCGTAGTTTCCCACGCCCCTGCTAACTAAATCTTACTTCCAGCAAATCAGACAATAGTTCTTCTTGCCACGGCGCAGTAAGGTGTAGCGCCCGAACAGGATATCACTCTCCTGGAAGAAATATTCCGGATCGGATTGCTTCTCACCGTTGATGGTCACCGCATTAGACGCGATAGTCTTACGTGCCTGGCCGCGAGAAGGTTGCAGCTCGGAGTCCACCAGCGCCTGCATCAGATCGGCACCTTTGTCCATCTCGATCATCGGCACGCCATCTTGCGCCAGCTGTTCGAAATCCGCTTCGCTCAAATCGCTCAGATTACCGTTGAACAAGCTTTCGGTAATACGTTTTGCCGCTACCAGACCTTCTTCGCCGTGAACCAGACGCGTTACTTGCTCAGCCAGAACATACTGGGCGCGCGGCGCTTTACCGCTATTTTTATCTTCTTCTTCCAGCGCATTGATCTCTTCAATGTCCATGAAGGTGAAGAATTTCAGGAAGCGATAAACATCCGCATCGGCGGTGTTAATCCAGAACTGGTAGAATTTGTACGGACTGGTTTTCTTCGGATCCAGCCACACAGCGCCGCCTTCCGTCTTACCGAATTTCGTACCGTCAGCTTTAGTGATCAACGGAACGGTCAGACCAAACACCTGGTTCTGGTGCAGACGACGGGTCAAATCGATACCCGAAGTAATATTGCCCCACTGGTCAGAACCGCCAATCTGCAGCGCAACACCGTGCAGTTTGTTCAGGCAGGCAAAGTCATAACCCTGCAGCAGGTTGTAAGAAAACTCGGTAAAAGAGATCCCCTGATCGTCACGGTTCAGACGCTGCTTCACCGCTTCTTTGTTGATCATCTGGTTAACGGAGAAGTGTTTGCCGATATCACGCAGGAAAGTCAGTACATTCATACTGCCAAACCAGTCATAGTTGTTCGCAGCAATCGCCGAGTTGTCGCCACAGTCGAAATCGAGGAACGGCGCAACCTGTTTGCGGATTTTATCCACCCACTCCTGCACGGTGTCTTCGGTATTCAGTTTACGCTCGGCGGCTTTAAAGCTCGGGTCACCAATCAGACCGGTTGCGCCACCCACCAGTGCGACAGGTTTATGGCCTGCCTGCTGGAAGCGTTTCAGGCATAACAATGGAACCAGATGCCCCAAATGCAAGCTGTCAGCGGTAGGATCGAAGCCGCAATAGAGCGCGATCGGGCCTTGCGCCAGTCGCTCTGCTAACGCTTCCTCGTCCGTCACCTGGGCCACCAGCCCCCGCTCTTGCAATTGTTTAATCAAGTTACTGCTTGCCATCAAAATCTCCATGTATAAAACGACTGCACCTTAGCCGGTACACGACTTTTCGCCTGATGCGAAAGAAACATAGAATAAAGCGCCGGATTGTTCAGCACCAGCGCTTAAAACAAGAATTTTGCATCTTTAGGGGGCCAGGCGATCAATTTTCCACGCGTTATCTTCGCGTTGGTATAAAAAACGATCGTGCAGACGGTTTTCGCCACCCTGCCAGAACTCCATCTGCTCAATACTCACGCGAAAGCCTCCCCAGAAACTGGGCAGTGGAACTTCACCTTGCTGAAACTTCTGCTTCAGTTCGAGGAATTTGCTTTCCAGAATACCGCGCGCGGAGATCCGACTGGATTGCTTAGAGACCCAGGCGCCAATCTGGCTATCACGTGGGCGACTGTGGAAGTATTTCACCACTTCCAGCGTGGATAGGCGCTCAGCCTTGCCGATCACCATCACCTGCCGTTCCAGCGTATGCCAGGGAAACAGGAGGCTGATGCGTGGGTTTTTCTCAATCTGATGTGCCTTACGGCTACCGAGGTTGGTATAGAACACCAGCCCTTTGTCATCATAATGTTTGAGCAACACGATACGCTGATAAGGCTGACCGTTTTCATCGACGGTAGCAACGACCATCGCTGTGGGATCGGCCAGTTTGGCGTCACAGGCTTGCCCCAGCCAGCGCTCGAACAGCGCAAGGGGTTCGGAGGGAAGATCGCGGCGGCGGAGACCGCCTTTCGTGTATTCACGGCGCAAATGCGCGATTTGCTGCAATTCGTCGTTATCAGACATGATGTTGGCTACGGATTGTCAGTGGGTGACGCTATTGTGCGCCGCCCAGGTGAAAATCTCAACGCTTCGGGTTCTGTAACTGACAGTTATTTAGCACAATTCTGTCTCGTTTATAGACCGTTGCCTCATCGCCTTTAGACCAGAAGACGTAAATACCATCGGTATAGCGAGCACCTGATGCCGACACGCCCTGTTTGAGGTTCAATAGCTGATTATCATAAACAAAACTCGCCATCTGACGGGTATTGTTCAGCTTCACGGTAAGCGGTTTTTCGTCACAGCGGTATTCAAGCGTATCCGTTTGCATACGCTCGACAAATTGGTTGTACACGCTGCACCCGCTAAGCAGTACCGGCAGACACACTAACAACAGTTTTTTCATAGCCATATCCTGAAGACTTTCCTGGTCCTGGAGGGTAATGGCACCCTCCCTAATATCCCTAGTTTATCGACATATGGCGCTGAATAATTTCAGTTAACTCTGAGTTCGTGGGTTAGCAGGATAAATCGCCCCTAAAACGCTCGGTTCTGATGCGCCGGTCACGGAAGGCAGATTTCCCGGTAATCCCGCCAGCGTTCGCCACGCCAGCCAGGCAAAAGCCAGGGCCTCCATATCATCGCCGCTGATCCCAGCCTCATCGGTTGAAGTGACCTCTGTCCCTGGCAATAACGCCGCCAGACGCATCATCAGCAGCGGATTACGGCTGCCGCCGCCGCATACCATTAGCCGTTCACAGCCTCCGCTTAGCAAGACCTGCTCGGAAATGGTCACGGCCGTCAGTTCGGCAAGCGTCGCCTGCACATCCCGCGGGCTTATTCCCGGGAACTGCGCCATATGACGTTCTATCCAGCCATAATTGAAATACTCGCGGCCAGTGCTTTTCGGCGCAGGCGCAGAAAAATAAGGATCGTTAAGCATATTTTGCAGTAAAGGCAGGATCACCGTTCCCGATGTGGCCCACTGCGCATCTTTGTCATAGGGTTGGCCGCATTGCCGCCAGATCCAGGCATCCATCAGCATATTGCCCGGACCGGTATCGTAACCGCGAACGGGTTGCTGTGGGATAAGCAGAGACAGATTGGCAATTCCGCCGATGTTTAGCACCATCCGCCGCTCCGTTGGATGAGCCAACAGCGCCTGATGAAAAGCGGGAACCAACGGCGCGCCCTGCCCGCCGAGAGCGATATCGCGGCGACGAAAATCGCCGATCACCGTTATCCCGGTACGCGCGACGATTTGATTGTTGTCGCCAATTTGCAGCGTGTGCGCCGCGATCCCCGTCGGTTCATGCCACACGGTTTGCCCATGACAGCCAATCGCAACGATCTCCTGCGGTTTCAATTTTTCCTGTGCCAACAGCGCATTCACCGCCTCGGCAAACAGATAACCGAGCTGTGCGTCAAGTTGGCCAAACTGCGATAGCGTAAGCTGCTGCCCCTGACAGATATCCAGGATCGCCTGCTTTATATGGAGAGGGATAGGCCAGGTCAGACTCGCCTGTTGCGCAACTATCGTTTCATCTATTGTCGCCAGCACAACATCGACGCCATCAAGGCTGGTTCCAGACATTACACCGATAAAACGGCCCGATTTCATATGTCATCCTTTTAAGCAAATTAGCCTTGACACTCAACCATAAAGTGCCGACTAATGCCATGCTTCCTTAATGATTTTTGAGGGCTAATCATTACAATGGACGCTTTATTACATCAATTATATGAATGATTCGTTTATACTCGGTATATCCGATTTCGGTTAAGATTTTCATATTGTTCCAGTAGAACATGTGACCTTAGGCTCACAAGTGCCATATAATTTAGCCATGAAGGGTGCTTTATTAGCGTTTCGTGGTGTTAAAGGAGATTTGTAAATGATTAAACGTGTGCTGATTGTTGCATTAATGGGTGTGTCTTTGGCGGGCTGCGTTAACAATGATAGCCTTTCAGGCGACGTATACACCGCATCCGAAGCGAAACAAGTTCAGAACGTTACCTACGGTACAATTGTTCATGTTCGTCCGGTGCAAATCCAGGGTGGCGATGACGCAAACGTGATTGGCGCCATTGGTGGTGCGGTACTCGGCGGGTTCCTGGGTAACACCGTCGGCGGCGGTACGGGTCGTTCATTAGCCACGGCGGCTGGCGCAGTTGCCGGTGGCGTAGCGGGTCAAGGCGTACAAGGTGCGATGAATAAAACCCAGGGTGTAGAACTGGAAATCCGTAAGGACGACGGTAATACCATCATGGTGGTTCAGAAACAGGGTGCGACCAAGTTCTCAGCTGGCCAGCGCGTTGTTATGGCTAACAACGGCAGCCAGGTTACCGTGTCTCCACGCTAATCGAATTCACGTGTGGTCAGGCTCTGGCCACACGTCATCTTATCGTTTCAGCCCTGTGACTGCAGTTCAATAATATTGTGTTCCAGTCTGGCGACCAGTTTAATCAGCAGATCAATTTCCTCAGCTGAAATCCCTTCCAAAATTTCTCCACGCGTCTTGTTGATAACCGCTTCCATATCTGCAATCAGCGGCTCTGCTTTTTCTGTCAGTTTAATTCTCTTAGCCCGACGATCGCTGGCGCAAGTCTGTCGTGAAATGAGTCCCTTTTCTTCCAGCTGGTCAAGCGTGCGTACCAACGAAGGCTGCTCGATGCCAATCGCTTTAGCCAACTGAATCTGCGATTGATCAGGCGGCAATTGATGAATGTTGTGCAGCGTAACCCAATGCGTCTGCGTCAACTCCAGAGGTTTCAGGCGATGGTCAATCAGAGCACGCCAAATGCGCACCAACCGTGCCAGATCAGAACCTAATGGCGATTCCAATTTCATCTCCTTATAATTAGCTTGCTAAGTTATTATGCTGATTTTAGAATAGTGTGCAGCATTTGTATTCCCAAAACAAATGTATTGCCAAATTTGCTTACCGGCTGACATTTTTTCAGACATTATGCGTTACAGAGACTCATTGTCTCTTTTTTGCTAAACCTATAGCAATGCTCTCTTCCGCCAAGGATTTTGCCCGTGAAGTTTATGTTTAATGCAACAGGATTGCCCCTACAAGATTTAATGATCGGAGCATCTGTCTACTTCCCTCCTGTTTTCAAGGCGTTTGTAGCAGGATTTATTCTCTGGCTGATTTTTCATCGCCTGCTACGCGACTGGATTTACTCCGGCGAAATCTGGCATCCCCTGTTAATGGATCTGTCACTCTTTACGCTTTGCGTATGTCTGGCCTTTGTAATGCTGATTGTGTGGTGATTATGTCGCTTAAAACCATTAAATACTTCTCCACCATTATAGTCGCTGCCATCGCAGTTTTCGCCGGATGGTGGATGTGGAATTACTATATGCAATCGCCCTGGACACGTGATGGCAAAGTGCGTGCTGAGCAGGTCAGCATCACGCCGCAGGTCTCAGGCAGCATTAGCGAATTCAATATAAAAGATAACCAGTTTGTGAACAAAGGCGATGTCCTTTTTATCATCGACAAGACGCCGTTTCACATTGCTGAACTGAATGCGCAAGCGCAGCTGGCGAAGGCACAGTCCGATCTGGCGAAAGCCAATAACGAAGCCAACCGCCGCCGTCATTTATCGCAAAATTACATCTCAGCCGAAGATCTGGATACTGCTAACCTCAACGTGAAAGCCATGCAGGCCAGCGTTGAAGCAGCCGAGGCCAGTCTGCGCCAGGCACAGTGGCAACTGACGCAGACGGTGGTCAAAGCGCCCGTAGCGGGCTGGGTCACCAACCTTTCAACTCGTACTGGAGACTACGCCTCAACCGGTAAGCCCCTGTTTGCCCTTGTCGACAGCCACTCTTTCTATGTGATGGGGTATTTTGAAGAAACCAAGTTGCGCCACATTCGTGAAGGTGCTCCTGCGGTTATCACGCTCTACAGCGGCAACATAAAGTTACAGGGTCACGTATCCAGTATTGGTCGCGCCATCTACGACCAAAGTGTGGAAAGCGATTCCGGCCTGATTCCCGACATCAAACCCAATGTGCCGTGGGTGCGTCTGGCCCAACGCGTTCCGGTCCGCATCGAATTCGACGCTCTGCCGCAGAAGGTCACCCTGGTTTCTGGTACGACCTGCAGCGTGTCTATCGGCCAGCGTAAATGAAACTGTCCCACCTGATGCCAGGCCATTGGCCGTGGTTTAAAGCCACGGTAGCGCAGTGGCGTTATGCGTTGCGAAATACCATTGCGATGTGTCTGGCATTAACGTTCGCCTATTACCTGAATCTGGATGAGCCCTACTGGGCGATGACCTCGGCGGCAGTGGTCAGCTTTCCCACCGTCGGCGGGGTTATCAGCAAAAGTCTGGGTCGTGTTGCGGGTAGCTTACTGGGTGCCACCGCCGCGTTGATTATTGCCGGTCATACCCTCAATGAGCCGTGGTTGTTTTTGCTGAGCATGTCAGTGTGGATCGGTTTTTGTACCTGGGCCTGCGCTCACTTCACCAATAACGTCGCCTACGCCTTTCAACTGGCCGGTTATACGGCGGCGATCATTGCTTTTCCCATGGTCAATACCATAGAGATTACGCAGTTGTGGGATATCGCTCAGGCCCGCGTATGCGAGGTCATCGTCGGTATCCTGTGCGGCGGCATGATGATGATGATCCTCCCCAGCACCTCCGATGGCACCACATTGCTTACCGCGCTGAAAAACATGCATTCGCGTTTACTGGAGCATGCCAGCTTACTCTGGCAACCGGAGACAACGGATGCGATTCGCACAGCTCATGAAGGTGTTATTGGTCAGATTTTGACCATGAACCTGCTACGTATTCAGGCGTTCTGGAGTCACTACCGTTTTCGCCGTCAAAATGCGTTGCTCAATTCGCTGTTGCATCAGCAGTTACGTATGACCAGCGTGATCTCCAGTCTGCGCAGGATGCTCCTGAACTGGCCCACTCCCCCGGCTAATACCCGGGAAATCATCGAACAACTGCTCAGCGAGCTGGTCAAATCCAATACCGACACCTACACCGTCGCGCGTATTATCGCCCCCTTGCGTCCTCTCGATGCGCGCGACTATCGGCACGTCGCCTTCTGGCAAAGACTGCGTTATTTTTGTCGGCTCTACTTACGCAGCAGTCATTATCTGCATTTACTGGAAAATGGCGTTACCGCCGAGCGTATTACTATCGCCCGCACGCCAGGACTTGCCCGTCATACCGATAATGCGGAAGCTCTCTGGAGCGGATTGCGTACGTTCTGTACCCTGATGCTTATCGGCGCATGGAGCATTGGCGCGCAATGGGAATCAGGCTCTGGCGCACTAACGCTCGCGGCCATCAGCAGCGTGCTCTATTCCGCCGTAGCCACGCCGTTCAAGTCACTTTCTTTGCTGATGCGCACGCTGGTTCTGCTGTCGCTGTTTAGCTTTGTGGTTAAGTTTGGCCTGATGGTGCAAATCTCTGACCTCTGGCAATTCATTCTGTTTCTCTTCCCGCTGCTCGCTACCATGCAACTCCTGAAGCTGCAAATGCCCGCGCTGGCGGGTCTTTGGGGACAGCTAATCGTGTTTATGGGATCGTTTATCGCGGTGACTAATCCGCCGGTTTATGATTTTGCTGATTTCCTGAATGACAATATGGCGAAAATAACCGGCGTGGCGCTATCGTGGCTGGCATTCGCCATTCTACGGCCCGGATCGGATGCGCGGAAAGGTCGCCGCCATATTCGCGCCCTGCGCCGGGATTTTGTCGATCAGCTCAGCCGACATCCCTCGCTCAGTGAAAACGAATTTGAGTCGCTGACCTATCACCACGTCAGCCAGCTCAGCAACAGTCAGGATGCACTGGCGCGACGCTGGCTATTGCGTTGGGGGGTTGTCTTGCTTAACTGCTCGCACGTGGTGTGGCAACTGCGCACCTGGGAGGTGCGTTCAGATCCTCTGGCTCGCGTCAGAGACGTGTGTATCTCGCTGCTTCGCGACGTAATGAGTGAGCGCGGCGTTCAGCAACGACCGCTGAATGCCACGCTGAGTGAGCTACAGCGTATTTGCGACACGCTCGCCCACCATCATCAACCTGCGGCGCAAGAACTGTCGGCGCTTATCTGGCGACTACACTGCTCGCTTTCTCAGCTCGAACAGACGCCTCCGCCGGGTACGCTAGGCAATTGATTATTTGATAACGCCACAGGCGTAGCGCGCTCCACCACCGCCAAGCGGTTTTGGTTGATCGGACATATTATCGCCACCGACATGGATCATCAGCGCTTTGCCTTTAACCTCATCGAGCGTTTTCAGCCGCGGCGCAATGACCGGTGTTGTGGCGTTACCGTCGTTATTCACCACCAGCAGCGGCAGGTCGCCCATGTGGCCTGCGCCTTCCGGACCTTCGTGCTTGCCGGTTTGGTGCGGATCATAATGGCCTCCAGCCGATTCCGCGGCTGAGGCTTTTCCTTCTTTAATCGCCGGTTGGCAACTGCCATTCGCATGGACATGGAAGCCATGTTCACCCGGCGGCAGCGCTTTCAGATCGGGCGTAAACTCCAGCCCTTTCCCGGTTTCAGCAATAGTGACCGTACCAATCGCCTGGCCGACGCCTTGCGACGTTACCAGATTCATCGTCACTTTTTCTTCACTGGCAGCCTGCGCACCTGCACAGGCGAGTAGAGTAATAATGGCCAAACTCAAACGCTTCATAAGACCTCCGTCCAAAAGGTGTCTGATTGATAAGTGTAAACCAGTGACACAAATTTGAACGGAGAAGCGTCAAAAACGCGATTACGGTACGTCGTAACCCAGCGCAGCTTTGCGAATACGGAACCACTGCTGGCGAGACATGTTCAATGACTCAGACTCAACGGCGGCGCGTACACGCTCTATCTTCCCTGAGCCAATAATCGGCAGCGGCTGAGACGGCAGACGTAAAATCCAGGCATACACCACCTGCTCAATGGACTGCGCGTTTAACTCTTCTGCGATTGTGGCAAGTTCATTACGTAATGGCTGGAACGCATCGTCATTAAACAGACGACCACCGCCGAGGCAGGACCAGGCCATCGGACGAATGCGCAGTTGTTGCAGTTGATCTAAAGTACCATCCAGCAGGAGCGGCTGATGTACCGGTGAGATCTCAACCTGGTTAGTCGCCAGCGTGAACGGCAGACGCGATTGCAGCAGTGAGAACTGTGCCGGGGTGAAGTTAGATACGCCAAAGTGACGCACTTTTCCGCTATGGTGCAATTTTTTGAACGCGTCGGCTACGTCGTCCGCATCCATGAGCGGATCGGGACGATGGATGAGCAGCAAATCAATATGATCGGTCGCCAGCAACTTCAACGATGCTTCCGCACTGGCAATAATATGCGCGCTGTCGGTGATGTAATGACCCAGCGCATTTTCCGTGCGCGCCGTCGTGGCGATCCCGCACTTGGTAACAATCTGCATTTTTTCACGCAGATGCGGGGCCAGCTTCAGTGCCTCGCCAAACGCCGCTTCACACTGGTATCCGCCGTAAATATCGGCGTGATCGACGGTGGTAACGCCCAGGTCCAGATGTTCTTCAATAAAGCTGACTAGCTGGCGCGCGGACATATTCCAGTCCATCAGGCGCCAATACCCCATTACAAAGCGAGAAAATTCCGGACCTTGCGGCGCAATAGTAATACGCTGAACCATAGCAGCTTCCTTATAAGTGAATGTGCATCGAGTATACGCAATTACGCTTTTAAAAGAGTGAAGGTTGTTGCGGTTCTTCCGAAGGGTTGGCTTTGTTTGCTCGTAATTTACGCATCAGGCGCTGACGACAAAGCCGTAGCACTTCCTGCTTTTCGGCATCGCTCATCTTTTGCCAGTTAAAACGCTCATCCCGACTGCGAAAACAGCCACGGCAAAAACCGCGCTCGTCAGACTGACATATTCCACGGCATGGGCTCTGGACGGGGAAAAACTCCAGCTGTTCGGCCACATCCCCTCCTTTAGTAAGATTGATATACCTATTGAAGACGTTAACTGAATTTCTCGCAAGCGCTATTGCATTAGACCGACTGGTCTATTACACTCCTTTCCATGAACAAAATCACTGAACACGATACACGCGAACATCTGCTGGCGACTGGCGAACTGCTGTGTATGCAGCGCGGTTTCACCGGTATGGGCTTAAGCGAACTACTGAAAACCGCTGAAGTCCCCAAAGGTTCGTTTTATCACTATTTTCGCTCTAAAGAAGCGTTCGGTGTCGCGATGCTGGAACGCCACTATGCGGCCTATCATCAGCGACTGGCTACGCACTTTGATACGGGGGCAGGAAACTATCGCGACCGCATTCTGGCCTACTATCAGGAAACCCTGAACCAGTTTAGCCAGCACGGCATTATCAGCGGTTGTTTAACCGTAAAACTGTCTGCCGAAGTGTGCGATCTGTCAGAAGATATGCGCACGGCGATGGATAAAGGCGCGCGGCACATTATTGCGCTGTTAGCGCAGGCGCTGGAGAAAGGTCAGGCAAACCATTGTCTGTCCTTTGTTGGCGAGCCGTTACAGCAGGCGCAGGTATTGTATGCGCTGTGGCTGGGCGCCAACCTGCAGGCCAAGATTTCTCGTAGCGCCACCCCGCTGGAAAATGCGCTGGCGCACGTTAAAACCATCATTACTACGCCTGCCGTTTAACAGGCGTTTTTATTTCTTTTATTACTAGACGACCGGTCTATTCAGGAGTGCCATATGTCATCTGAAAAACTTTTTTCCCCACTGAAAGTGGGTGCTATTACGGCAGCAAACCGCGTATTCATGGCGCCACTGACGCGTCTGCGCAGCATTGAGCCTGGCGACATCCCTACTCCGCTGATGGCCGAGTATTACCGTCAACGCGCCAGCGCGGGTCTTATCATCAGTGAAGCTACACAGATTTCCGCGCAGGCGAAAGGCTATGCGGGGGCACCCGGCTTACACAGCGAAGCGCAAATTGCCGCATGGAAAAAAATCACCGCTGCCGTACATGCGGAGCAAGGTCATATTGCGGTCCAGTTGTGGCATACCGGGCGCATCTCTCACACCAGTCTGCAGCCCAACGGTCAGGCACCGGTCGCACCTTCCGCGATTAGCGCCGGTACCCGGACCTCGCTGCGTGATGAAAATGGTCTGGCAACGCGTGCGGATACCTCAATGCCGCGTGCGCTGGAAACGGAAGAAATTCCCGGCATCGTTAATGACTTCCGTCAGGCGATTGCCAACGCGCGCGAAGCGGGTTTCGACATGGTTGAACTGCACTCCGCTCACGGCTATCTGCTGCACCAGTTCCTGTCGCCAACGTCTAACCAGCGTACCGATCAATACGGCGGCAGCGTCGAAAATCGTGCACGTCTGGTGCTGGAAGTTGTCGATGCCGGTATTAAAGAATGGGGTGCCGATCGCATCGGTATTCGCGTCTCCCCAATTGGCTCATTCCAGAACGTTGACAACGGCCCGAACGAAGAAGCCGATGCGCTGTATCTGATTGAACAACTGGGCAAGCGCGGAATCGCTTACCTGCATATGTCTGAGCCGGACTGGGCTGGCGGCGAGCCGTATTCCGATGCGTTTCGCGAAAAAGTTCGTGCACGTTTCCACGGTCCGATCATTGGTGCGGGTGCCTACACACCTGAAAAAGCAGAAGCACTGATCGAGAAGGGCCTGATCGACGCCGTTGCTTTTGGTCGCGCCTATATCGCTAACCCGGATCTGGTTGCGCGCCTGCAGCGTAAAGCGGAGCTGAATCCGCAACGTGCCGAAAGCTTCTACGGCGGCGGCGCGGAAGGTTACACCGATTATCCTACCCTCTAACGTCACAAACTCCGTTCTGCCATTGATAGCGGCGTAACAACGCCGCTATACTAAAACAACATTTTGAATGTATTAGCCATTTTCGAAGGGGAAAAAGATGCGTTTACTTCATACCATGCTGCGCGTGGGTGACCTGCAGCGTTCCATCGAGTTTTATACCAACGTGCTGGGCATGAAGCTGCTGCGTACCAGCGAAAACCCTGAATACAAATACTCCCTGGCCTTTGTCGGCTACGGCCCTGAAACCAGCGAAGCCGTGATCGAACTGACCTATAACTGGGGTGTCGACAAGTATGAGCTGGGCACTGCCTACGGCCATATCGCCCTGAGCGTAGACAACGCAGCCGAAGCCTGTGAACGTATTCGTCAGAATGGCGGTAACGTCACGCGTGAAGCCGGTCCGGTAAAAGGCGGCACCACCGTAATTGCGTTCGTTGAAGATCCAGACGGTTACAAAATTGAACTGATCGAAGAGAAAGACGCCGGGCGCGGCCTGGGCGACTGACCTCCCCACGGGCGCAGATCGTCTGTGCCCGTAGTTTTATACTCATCATTTTGCCATAATACGCGCTGCAATTTTCCCGTATTAAGAGACCCAGATGTCCGATAACGCTCAACTTTCCGGTCTGTGTGACCGTTTTCGTGGTTTTTATCCTGTCGTCATTGATGTCGAAACCGCAGGGTTCAATGCCAAAACCGATGCGCTGCTTGAGATCGCAGCCATCACACTGAAAATGGATGAACAAGGCTGGCTGATGCCGGACACGACGTTACATTTCCACGTAGAGCCATTTGAAGGCGCGAATTTGCAGCCGGAAGCCCTCGCCTTTAACGGAATTGACCCTAACAATCCGCTACGCGGAGCGGTCAGCGAATATGACGCTCTGCATGCCATCTTTAAAATGGTGCGTAAAGGCATTAAAGACAGCGGCTGCAATCGGGCGATCATGGTGGCGCATAACGCTACGTTCGACCACAGTTTTATGATGGCCGCAGCAGAACGCGCCTCGCTCAAACGTAATCCATTTCATCCGTTCGTCACCTTTGATACTGCGGCCTTAAGCGGCCTGTCTCTGGGGCAAACTGTGTTATCGAAAGCGTGCCTGGCGGCAGGAATGGAATTTGACGGGACTCAGGCGCACTCGGCGCTGTATGACACCGAACGGACGGCCGTGCTGTTTTGCGAAATTGTTAACCGCTGGAAACGTCTCGGCGGCTGGCCTCTTCCCGTACCTGAAGAGGCATAACGGACCGATAAAAAAAGCGACCATCACGAGGTCGCTTTTTTATTTACGCTGATATTATTCAGCGTCCGGCTCTTCGGTTTTGTATTTCGCCGCTGTTTCTTTAATCAGCTGCTGCAACTCCCCGCGCTGGTACATTTCGATCAAAATGTCACAGCCGCCAACCAGCTCGCCATCAACCCACAGCTGCGGGAAGGTTGGCCAATTTGCGTATTTCGGCAGCTCGGCGCGAATATCCGGGTTCTGCAGAATATCAACATAAGCAAAGCGTTCACCACAGGCGGACAGCGCCTGCACAGCCTGAGCGGAGAAACCGCAGCTTGGCAGTTTAGGGGAACCTTTCATGTACAGGAGAATCGGGTTTTCAGCGATCTGGCGCTGGATTTTTTCGATAGTGGTGCTCATTATCTTGCTTCCTTAAACTTCTTTTACGGCAGTAGTCTGACATTGTAGCGGGTCAGACAGGCAACGGAAAATAACATTTTCATTACGCGTTATTATTTTATCCCCTGACGCCAAAAGTTGCATTCACAATCTCATTTTTCCCCTTAAAGCCTGTGGATTTGATTATTCGTTCACCAACGCCAACTTTAATTGCTGATTTTTTTTGCGGTCGGTTACGAAACGTAGTTTTAAACAAAAAAGCTATTAACTTTCCCTCTTTCTATAGATTAGAATCATCAAGTTTTGAAAATCACACGCAGGCATGATAGACCTGCCTTACCAGAGGATTGCTCAGTGGCGCGGATAAACCGAATCTCGATCACGCTCTGTGCTTTACTTTTTACTACACTGCCCTTTACGCCCATGGCTCATGCTTCCAAGCAGGCCAGGACGACACCTACCCATTCCCACACCATCAAAACGGTAGATAAAAAGAAAAGCGCAACAACCAGCCAAAAAACAACAAAGACCAGCAAAAAAACGGCGACAAAAACCACCAGCAAAACCAGCACCAAAACCGCTTCCTCTTCTAAACATCGCACTGCCGCTCCGGCAAAGTCGACTAAAACGGCAAACCGTCGTGGTAAAAACACCGCAGCACAAACCGCTGCCGTTACCTGGACTGAAAAATGCACGCCGCGCAAAGGTCATAAGCCGCGCTGTGTAAAAGTGAAAACCACCGCACCAACGACGCTGGCTGACGCGCATAAAGTGAAAGTGCAGAAAGCCACTAAAACCGCCATGTCCACGCTGATGAACCAAATCGGCAAGCCTTATCGCTGGGGCGGCACCTCACCAAGAACCGGGTTTGACTGCAGCGGTCTGGTCTATTACGCCTATAAAGATCTGGTGAAATTCCGCATTCCACGTACAGCGAACGAAATGTATCATCTGCGCGATGCTGCGCCGATTGAACGTGGCGAACTGAAAAATGGCGATCTGGTATTTTTCCGTACCCAGGGGCGTGGAACTGCCGATCACGTTGGCGTTTATGTTGGCAACGGTAAGTTTATTCAGTCACCGCGCAGCGGCCAGGAAATTCAAATCACCTCTCTGAGTGAAGATTACTGGCAGCGCCACTATGTGGGCGCTCGTCGGGTAATGACGCCAAAAACAATTCGTTAAAAACTTACCCTACAGTACATGCTGTAGGGTAAGTTCTTCTTTTGCATAACCTTTCAATTTGCTACCCTATCCTTACTCACAATGAGGCTATTGTGTGTACTCAATACAAATAATAAGGAGAGAAGCAATGTCGTTTGAATTACCTGCATTACCGTATGCCAAAGATGCTCTGGCACCGCACATTTCTGCCGAAACGCTGGAATATCACTATGGCAAACACCATCAAACTTACGTGACTAATCTGAACAACCTGATTAAAGGCACGGCGTTTGAAGGCAAATCACTGGAAGAGATCGTACGTAGCTCTGAAGGCGGTGTATTCAATAACGCAGCACAGGTATGGAACCACACGTTCTACTGGAACTGCCTGGCACCGAACGCAGGTGGCGAACCTACCGGTAAACTGGCCGAAGCAATTGCCGCCTCCTTTGGCAGCTTTGCGGATTTCAAAGCGCAGTTCACCGATGCCGCTATTAAAAACTTCGGTTCTGGCTGGACCTGGCTGGTAAAAGGAACAGATGGCAAACTGGCTATCGTTTCCACCTCCAATGCAGGTACACCGCTGACCACCGACGCGACGCCGCTGATGACCGTTGACGTGTGGGAACACGCCTACTACATCGATTATCGCAATGCCCGTCCTGGCTACCTGGAAAACTTCTGGGCGCTGGTGAACTGGGAATTTGTTGCGAAGAACTTCGCAGCATAAAAAAGATGACGCAGAAGGAGAACCCTTCTGCGTTTTAGCATTAATTCGCGGTAGTGAAAGCCTCTTCAGGCTGTTTGCGCGCAGAGATAAAGACCAGCAGCAGCGCAAGTCCCGCCACAATTGCCCCCATCACCGGAACAAAGCTATAGCCCAACCCACCGGAAATCACCGCCCCACCGGCTGCGGCACCCAGAGCATTCCCCAGATTAAACGCGCCAATGTTGACTGACGATGATAATCCAGGCGCTTCGCTGGCAACGCGCATCACGCGCATCTGCAACGGCGGAACGACCGCAAACGTCGCTGCCCCCCAGATGACCATACTGACTGCCGCACCCAGCTCATTACGCGCCAGGAAAGGAATGGCCAGCATAATAACCATCAGCAGCAGTAAAAAGCCTTTCAGCGTACCGTTAACGGAACGGTCAGCCAGTTTGCCACCAAGATAGTTACCGATAGAGAAGCCAACGCCAATCAGCACCAGCATACCGGTCACAAACGCCGGTGTGGCATGGGTGATCGTATGTAACACTGGTGAGATATAGGTATAAAGCGTGAACATCGCCCCGGCTCCCAGAACGGTCGTCAGCAGCGCCGACAGCACCTGCGGACGCATAAGTACCGCCAGTTCGCTACGGACATCCGGGCGCTCTCCCGCCCCACCTTTGGGTAATGAGAAGAACAGGCTGACCATGGCGATGACGCCCAGACCCGCCGTTGCCATAAACGACATACGCCAGCCGATGGTTTCACCAAGCCAGGTCGCCGCAGGAACGCCGCCAATATTGGCAATGGTCAACCCCATAAACATGGTTGCCACGGCGCTGGCCTGCTTATGTTTGGGTACTACGCTTGCAGCGACAACGGAGCCAAGACCAAAAAATGCCCCATGGTTCAGACTGGTCAAAATACGCGATAACATCAGGGTGGTGTAATCCGGCGAAATAGCCGAAAGCACGTTGCCCAGCGTGAAAATCGCCATCAGGAATATCAACGCATTACGTCGCGCACGATGGGACAGCAGTAATGTCATCAGCGGAGCACCCACCATCACCCCAACCGCATACGCGCTGATTAACATTCCGGCCGCGGGAATCGAGACATCCACACCTTTGGCAATGACGGGCAATAATCCCATTGGCGAAAATTCAGTGGTGCCAATGCCAAACGCGCCGATCGCCAGCGCCAGTAAAGGATAATTGAGTTTCATATTTCGACTCCGTAACGTCGAGCCGGGGCGCGACATAAAATAAGAGTCAAAAGCATGACATTGATCGCAAAATTAATAAAGTTAACAAAATTGCAAAAGACTTTTGCTTATTCGCAAACAATCGACGGGAAAGGCAAGCGGAAAGGATGAGGGAGAGCGAACTCCCTCGGGGGAAATCAATGCAGCGCTGCGGTCAGGCCACCCGCGACGATCAAACCCAGAACAATAATGGTAGTCACTAACGAAAATTTCAGATCGGTGCTCATCAAGTTTTCTCCTTTTTATTCCCACACAAAAAGTGATATTGCGCATTTTTACACACTTGAAAGCAAAAATCTCTCACGATTTATATTGATAACTGCTTTTAACTCTTCCCCTTTTCGTTAAGATCAGACAAAATTCCACGCTTACTTGATTAGCGTACCGGCCATTGACCCCTTCCTGACGTTCCGTGTCGTTTTCCCGGCGTGCCGCAACCCTTACGTTGCGCTAAGGGTGTGTTAAGGCAAACGTTTACCTGGAGTATTCTCAGGAGCTTAGGATATGGTCTGGAGTGAGATGTAATGGCAACAATTAAAGATGTAGCGAAGCGAGCAAACGTTTCCACTACAACCGTATCACACGTAATTAACAAGACGCGCTTTGTCGCGGAAGAAACGCGTAATGCTGTCTGGGCGGCGATCAAAGAGCTGCACTATTCTCCGAGCGCCGTGGCGCGCAGCCTGAAGGTGAATCACACCAAGTCTATTGGCTTGCTGGCCACCAGCAGCGAAGCGGCCTATTTCGCTGAAATTATCGAAGCCGTTGAGAAAAACTGTTTCCAGAAAGGCTATACCCTGATTCTGGGTAACGCATGGAACAGCCTCGAAAAACAGCAGGCTTATCTGTCAATGATGGCGCAAAAGCGCGTTGATGGTCTGCTGGTGATGTGTTCAGAGTATCCGGAGTCGCTGCTTTCGATGCTCGAAGAGTACCGCCATATTCCGATGGTCGTCATGGACTGGGGCGAAGCTAAAGCCGACTTTACCGATACGGTCATTGATAACGCCTTCGAAGGCGGTTACATGGCGGGTCGGTATCTGGTAGAACGCGGTCATCGTGAGATTGGCGTGATCCCAGGCCCAATGGAGCGTAATACCGGAGCCGGGCGTCTGGCAGGCTTTATGAAAGCGATGGAAGAAGCGCTGATTAAAGTTCCTGAAAACTGGATTGTGCAGGGCGATTTTGAGCCTGAATCCGGCTATCGCGCCATGCAGCAAATTCTGTCACAGTCGCATCGTCCGACTGCCGTCTTCTGCGGTGGCGATATCATGGCGATGGGTGCGCTGTGCGCCGCTGACGAGATGGGACTGCGCGTACCGCAGGATGTTTCGCTCATCGGTTACGACAACGTGCGCAACGCCCGCTTCTTCACGCCGGCTCTGACGACCATTCACCAGCCTAAAGATTCACTGGGTGAAACGGCCTTCAACATGCTGTTAGACCGTATCGTGAATAAACGTGAAGAGTCGCAGTCTATCGAGGTTCATCCGCGCCTGGTAGAGCGCCGCTCCGTTGCCGACGGCCCGTTCCGCGATTACCGTCGTTAAGACTGTTGTGCGGGAGCCTCATCGGGCTCCCGCAACCATTCCTTATTCAGTGTTTCACTATCCCCTAAATAGTCCAGCAGCCAGCTCAATGCCGGCGACGTATCGTTCTGTTGCCATGTCAGGCAACATGCGGCATCAGGAAATGGATTCTCCAGCTGTAGCGCGACCCATTTGCCGCTATCAATCCACGGTTTAGCAAAATGCGTCGGTACCATGCCCACGCACAGACCTGCAGATAAACAGGTAGCAGAAGATTCCCAGTCAGGCACCACAACGCGCTTTTGGTTATCCAGCAGCCAGGTAATACGCTTAGGAAGCGTACGCGACGTGTCTTCACGCACCAGCGACGGCCAGTTGCGCAACGTGTCGTCGCTTAGCGGTCCGGACATTGACGCCAACGGATGATGGCTTGCCACCATGCAGCTCCAGCTCAGCATTCCCATGTCGCGGAAGGTATAGCGCCCCCCCACCGGAATCGCTTGCGTGGCGCCGATTGCCAGCTCAACGCGCCCATCGGACAGCGCATCCCAGACACCGTTAAACACCTCCTGGAAAACCAGCAGCTCCACATCATCAAAATGACGATAGAAATCCACGATCATCTGTCGGGTACGATCCGGGCGGACAATGTTATCTACCGCGATCGCCAACTGCCCGCGCCAGCCATTGGCAATTTGCTGACATTGCTGGCGGGTGATCTGCATTTTTTTGATAACAGAGCGGCCTTCCTTGAGAAACCATGCACCGGCAGGCGTCAATTCCACGTCCCGATGGCGTCGCTCAAAAAGCGGCACCGCCAGCCACTCTTCCAGTTGACGCACGGTGTAGCTTACCGCCGAGGGTACGCGGTGCAACTCCTGCGCGGCCGAACTAAAGCTACCGTTACGCGCAACCGCATCCACAACTTCAAGTGAATATTCCGACCACATATTCTGCCTACAAAAAATTTGAAATCAGTAAGCAAATATTAGCGTTTCACAGCAAGAATTACACTCACTACACTCAGCGGCATTGTTCTACTGCTAAAAAAAGAGAAATGATGATGCAACCTGGGAAAGGATTTTTAGTCTGGCTGGCGGGTCTTAGCGTACTCGGTTTTCTGGCAACGGATATGTATCTGCCCGCCTTTGCCGCAATTCAGTCCGATCTGCAGACGCCTGCATCTGCCGTCAGCGCCAGCCTTAGCTTATTCTTAGCGGGTTTTGCCGTCGCGCAACTTCTGTGGGGGCCGCTCTCTGACCATTATGGTCGCAAGCCTGTTTTGCTGCTGGGTTTATCCATCTTCGCGCTGGGCAGTCTGGGCATGCTGTGGGTTGAAAATGCCACCGGTCTGCTGGTACTACGCTTTGTTCAGGCCGTTGGCGTTTGTGCGGCATCGGTTATCTGGCAGGCGCTGGTCACCGATTATTATCCTTCACAAAAAGTAAACCGCATCTTTGCCACCATTATGCCATTGGTCGGGTTATCCCCGGCATTAGCGCCGTTATTAGGCAGTTGGATCCTGGTACATTTTTCCTGGCAGGCCATTTTCGCCACCCTGTTTGCCATTACTCTAATCCTGATGCTTCCGGCTCTGCGCTTAAAACCAACAGCTAAAGCACGCGACGACAGCCAGGATAAACTGACTTTCGCTACCCTGTTGCGCTCAAAAGTTTACCGCGGAAACGTGCTGATTTATGCCGCCTGCTCCGCGAGCTTCTTCGCTTGGCTGACGGGTTCCCCGTTCATCCTCAGCGAAATGGGCTACAGTCCGGCGGTGATTGGCCTGAGCTATGTTCCGCAAACCATCGCTTTCTTAATTGGTGGTTACGGCTGCCGCGCTGCGCTGCAAAAATGGCAGGGCCGTCAGTTGCTGCCCTGGTTACTCATTCTGTATGCCTTTAGCGTAGTGGCCACCTGGGCAACCGGCTTTATTCACCATGTTGCGCTGGCTGAAATCCTCCTCCCATTCTGCGTTATGGCGATTGCCAATGGAGCAATCTACCCTATTGTTGTGGCTCAGGCGTTACGTCCTTTCCCACAAGCTACGGGACGCGCAGCGGCATTGCAGAACACACTGCAACTGGGTTTATGCTTCCTGGCAAGCCTTGTGGTTTCCTGGTTGATCGCCACCCCGCTGCTCACCACCACCAGCGTGATGCTGACAACGGTGCTGCTGGCGGCCGCGGGTTACAAAATGCAGTCGCAGAAGGCTAATGCCCCGCACACAGATGATCGGGCGCAAATTGCCCACGGTGAGTCTCACTAGTAATCACCTTTGATAATTGATTAGCCTGCTAATATTTATTGGTTGAATCATCAAAAATTCAGGCCTATACTGATTTCCGGTTGTTAAAAAAACGATAATTGTTATGTGTTAACGGGGACAAGAACGTTCCCGTTTTCCCATGGATGGTCTTTTCGGCAAGGGTTCCTCCCTTCCTCTGTTCTACGTCGGATTATAGATTCGCGGATTAATTCCGTGAGAGTTCTCACAAAGCCCAAAAAAGCGTCTACGCTATTTTAAGGTTCTGATCACCGACCAGTGATGGAGAAGCTATGAGTTCATCGTGTATAGAAGACGTCAGCGTACCGGATGATGACTGGTACCGCATCACCAATGAATTATTGAGCCGTGCAGGTATTACCATTAATGGTCCGGCACCGGCAGATATTCGCGTAACGAACCCCGATTTTTTCAAACGCGTATTGCAGGAAGGATCGTTAGGGTTGGGCGAAAGTTATATGGATGGCTGGTGGGAATGAGACCGGCTGGACATGTTTTTTTGTAAAGTCCTGCGCGCCGGTCTTGAAAACCAACTCCCCCGCCACTTTAAAGACACGCTACGTATCGCCACGGCTCGCCTGTTCAATTTACAGACCAAAAAACGTGCGTGGGTCGTCGGCAAAGAACACTACGATTTGGGCAACGATCTCTTTACCCGCATGCTGGACCCTTATATGCAGTATTCCTGCGCCTACTGGAAAGATGCCGATACCCTGGAATCTGCCCAACAGGCGAAGCTAAAAATGATTGCCGAAAAACTGCAGTTGAAGCCAGGCATGCGGGTGCTCGATATTGGCTGCGGCTGGGGCGGCTTATCCCAGTTTATGGCGTCACAATATGGCGTTAGCGTGGTGGGCGTGACCGTTTCGGCAGAACAGCAGAAAATGGCGCAGGCGCGTTGTGCGGGGCTGGATGTCACAATTTTGCTGCAGGATTATCGCGACCTGAACGACAAATTTGATCGCATTGTCTCCGTCGGCATGTTTGAGCATGTGGGGCCGAAGAACTACGCGACTTATTTTGAGGTGGTTGATCGTAATTTAAAACCCGACGGCCTCTTTTTGCTGCATAGCATCGGTTCCAAAAAGACCGACAATAACGTTGATCCGTGGATCAATAAATATATCTTCCCGAACGGCTGTTTACCGTCAGTTCGCCAGATTGCCAACGCCAGCGAGCCGCATTTTGTGATGGAAGACTGGCATAATTTTGGCGCGGATTACGATACAACGTTGATGGCATGGCACGAGCGTTTCATGAGATCCTGGCCTGAAATCGCCGATAACTATACCGAACGCTTTAAACGGATGTTCAGCTATTACCTGAACGCCTGCGCCGGTGCGTTTCGTGCTCGCGACATTCAGCTGTGGCAGGTGGTTTTTTCCCGCGGCGTTGAACACGGCCTGCGCGTTCCCCGCTAATCGTTATCACCCCCGTGCCAACGGGGGTTTTACACTCTGGCTTAGGCTCCCGCCTCACCCGTTACGTTACTGATGGCGTTTTCACGCGCCGCCAGTACGCGCTCAACGGTATCAACCACCGCCTGGGTTTGAGGATCGATTTCGATATTGACCCGCGCGCCTAACTTTTTCTTACCCAGCGTCGTACGTTCCAGCGTTTCCGGGATCAAATGCACACAGAAACGCGTCGGTGTCACCTCGCCGACCGTCAGACTGATGCCATCAATTCCGATAAATCCTTTGTACAAGATGTATTTCATCAGCGACGGGTCCTGAACTTTAAACCACACCTGGCGGTTGTTCTCCGAGGTCAGAATTTTCGACACTTCGGCGGTCGTCATAATATGGCCCGACATTAAATGTCCGCCAATTTCATCACTGAATTTTGCCGCACGCTCAACGTTGACCAAATCCCCAACCTTCAGGTCACCCAGATTGGTGATACGCAGCGTTTCTTTCATCAGATCAAAGCTTATCTGGTTACCGTTGATTTCGGTTACCGTCAGGCAGCACCCATTGTGGGCAACCGATGCGCCGGTCTCCAGCGCATCCAACATATATTCAGGTAACTCCACAACATGCGTACGAAAATTTGGTTTTTCATCAATGGACACCAATTTCGCGGTGCCCTGCACAATACCCGTAAACATACTTCTAACTCCTGAACTGAATTAAGACATCTCTGCACAGCACAATAGCAGGTGGAAATTCAGGTTGCCAGCGATGCGCCGCTACTGCCTGTTTTTTCACTGGAGAATTACGTATTCCTCGCTACAATAGACTGAAATTTCCCCTGCTTTTTCTCCTTGCTGCCATATAAGGCGGCTTTTTTAGTCTCTCAAATAACAACAATATAGTGGTGTACACGTGCAAAAGTATGTAAGTGAAGCGCGTCAGTTATTAGCTCTGGCAATTCCGGTGATTCTTGCGCAAATCGCTCAAACCGCAATGGGATTCGTTGATACCGTCATGGCGGGCGGATACAGCGCCACGGACATGGCGGCCGTCGCCATTGGCACATCTATCTGGTTGCCGGCCATTCTGTTTGGTCACGGACTGCTGCTGGCCTTGACGCCAGTGATTGCGCAACTCAATGGTTCCGGGCGCCGCGATCGCATTGCCCATCAAATACGCCAGGGTTTCTGGCTGGCGGGCAGCGTCTCCATTCTGATTATGATCGTGCTCTGGAACGCGGGATACATTATTCGCTCCATGCATAACATCGACCCGGCGCTGGCAGATAAAGCCGTCGGCTACCTGCGCGCGTTGCTGTGGGGCGCGCCGGGGTATTTGTTCTTCCAGGTAGCCCGTAACCAGTGTGAAGGTCTGGCCAAAACCAAACCGGCGATGGTGATGGGATTTCTCGGCCTGCTGGTGAACATTCCTGTTAACTATGTTTTCATTTATGGGCATTTTGGCATGCCGGAGCTAGGCGGTGTGGGCTGCGGCGTGGCAACAGCGGCGGTTTACTGGGTGATGTTTATCGCCATGCTGTCATACGTTAAACGCGCACGCTCGATGCGTGATATCCGTAATGAGCGTGGTTTCCAGAAACCGGACACCGCCGTAATGAAACGCCTGGTACAGCTGGGTTTACCTATCGCGCTGGCGTTATTTTTCGAAGTGACGCTGTTTGCTGTGGTGGCGCTGCTAGTTTCCCCGCTGGGGATTGTCGACGTGGCCGGACACCAGATCGCGCTCAACTTCAGCTCGTTAATGTTCGTCCTGCCGATGTCTCTGGCTGCAGCCGTCACCATTCGAGTCGGTTATCGTCTGGGCCAGGGTTCCACGCTGGATGCGCAAACCGCAGCCAGAACAGGTCTGGGCGTCGGCGTCTGCATGGCGGTTGTGACGGCGATTTTCACCGTAACATTCCGTGAGCACATTGCCCTGCTCTACAACAATAACCCGGAAGTTGTCGCTCTGGCAGCACAGCTCATGTTACTGGCCGCGGTGTATCAAATATCGGACTCTATCCAGGTTATTGGCAGCGGTATCCTACGTGGTTATAAAGATACGCGTTCCATTTTCTTTATTACCTTTACGGCATACTGGGTACTGGGTCTGCCGAGCGGTTATATTCTGGCGCTGACCGATCTGGTGGTTGACCGGATGGGACCGGCAGGATTCTGGATGGGCTTTATTATCGGCCTGACCTCTGCGGCAGTGTTGATGATGCTGCGGATGCGTTTTCTGCAGCGCCAGCCGTCAGCGGTTATTTTACAACGCGCCGCACGATAATCCCCAAATAGCCGCCATCTGGCGGCTTTTTTATATCCTCAAAACGGGCTGGCGTTTTGGGCCGTCATCCATTCCTGACTGACCGGATGCCTGAAATGCAGTTCACTGGCATGCAGCATCAGTCTCGACGTCCGTTCGGTGCCTTGCAGCAGACGCCCACCATATAAATCGCACCCCAAAATGGGATGCCCCAACTGCTGACAGTGGATCCGCAACTGGTGGGTACGCCCGGTTTCAGGTGTCAGCCGTACCCGCGTCAAAGCGAGTAACGTCCCATCTTGCTGGCGATGATGAAAACGCTCAATAACCTGATAGCGCGAGCGCGCGGGTTTACCGTTAATGGCGCAAATCGACATCAGTGGAAACAGCGCCGGATCCTTGGCAATCGCTGCGTCTATAACGCCTTCATCGTTTTTCAGATGCCCGCACAACAACGCACTATACACCTTGCTTACCGCGCGCTGACTGAACTGCTGGCAAAGCGCGGCGTTGATAGCCTTGTTACGGGCAATCACCATCAGCCCTGACGTCCCAAAATCAAGCCGATGTACCAGCGTACAGCCGGGGTAAATCTGTACCAGCCGGTGATGTACCGAATCGAGATTCTGCGGGTTTTTCCCCGACAAACTAAGCAGTCCAGTGGGTTTATTGATAAGCACCAGATGCTCGTCCTGATAGAGGATCGCTATATCATCATGACAAGGCGGGGCAATAAAGGTATCAAGGATCGTAGACATGAGCGACCAGGATGAAGTGTGGAAACGGATGATAGCGAATTTTTAACACGCAGGCGAATCAGGGCGCTTAACCAATGACAATCATTGCATGATAGAGTGTGGGATATCCTGAGTGCGATGAGAGGGTTACACCGTGCAACAAATCGATTTCTACATGGTAGATGCCTTTACCACTACGACGTTTGGCGGTAATGCCGCAGCAGTATGCCCGCTCGATGACTGGTTGCCCGATGAAATATTATTAAAAATGTCGCAGCAGCATAACCAGTCGGAAACCGCTTTTTTTGTCGCCAATGAGAATGGCTTCGAGCTGCGTTGGTTTACCACGCAAGGCGAAATTAATCTGTGTGGGCACGCCACGCTTGCCGCCGCACATGTCATCTTTGAACATCTGGATTTCCCGGAAGCGACCATCCATTTTGCCACCCGTTTTGTGGGTCCACTGACGGTCACGCGCAGCGGTGATTGGCTGACTCTTGATTTTCCTGCCTGGCAAAGCGAACCTGCCGAACCGCCCGCCTTACTGCTGGAAACATTGGGCATCACCGAATATAAAGAAGTGCGCGTCGCGCGCGATTACATGGTCGTGATGGAGAATCAACAGCAGGTTGAGGCTGTGCGCCCGAATATCCACGCCATGATTCCCCTCGGGAAAATGGTATGTATCACCGCGCCGGGTGACGGGGAATACGATTTCGTCAGCCGTGTCTTCTGCCCGGGTGAAGCGGTCGCGGAAGACCCGGTTACCGGTTCGACGCATAGCATGCTGATTCCTTACTGGGCTGCAAAACTGAATAAAACGCAGATGCTGGCGCGCCAGGTCTCTGAACGCGGCGGCGATTTACGCTGCCAGCTGACAGGAACGCGTGTTTATATTGGTGGACAAGCAGTAACTTATCTGACGGGTAAAGTGCTGTTACGCTAGCAGCCTTACCCAAATTAACCAATCCATGGAGGATTTATGGCGAACAAACTCGTGCAGATACACTTTGATTTTCCTGGTCCGTTTGGCGCTGAGATGTCACATCAACTTGTTGAACTGGCCGAATCCATCAACCAGGAGCCGGGTTTCATCTGGAAAATCTGGACCGAGAACGCAGCAAACCACGAAGCGGGTGGCATCTACCTGTTTCAGGATGAAGACAGCGCTCTGGCCTATATCAAAAAACACACGGCCCGCCTGAAGCACCTGGGTGTGGATGACGTGACGTGCAAAATCTTCGATATCAATGAACCGTTAAGTAAGATTAACCACGGCCATATCGGCTAATTTTTGGCTTTAACGCCCCGCCCCGGGGCGCTTCTTCACTCCCCAGCTTTACCCTCATCAAAAGCGTTCCCCCTCTTTCACCGCGCCAGGATAGCTATATAACGTGGGTCACGTTTGCCTTAGTTCACAAAATCATCATCTGTGAAAACTATCACTAGCCGAACGCGGTATGAAAGCGTATAAAATAATACAAACAGTATTATTTTATACAAAATGGATTATCAATAACTACAGGAGATTCACTTATGTCCGTGGACATTACATTGAACTCATCTGCAGGAGGTTTTCCGCCTGCAGGTCATTACTCACACAGTACAACGGCTGGCGGATTCGTCTTCATTTCTGGTCAGTTGCCGGTCACAAGTGATGGCGAAAAAAAAACGGATGCCTCTTTTGAAGAGCAGACGCGGCTGGTACTGCAGAATATTGATGCCTGCCTGGCTGGCGCTGGGGTTTCTCGACAGCACCTGGTGTCAGTACGCGTCTATGTGACAGATATCAACCAATGGCCAACGTTTAACAAAATCTATGGAGAGTGGATCGGTGATTTCCGGCCCTCCCGCGCGGTAGCGGGCGTTGCAGAGCTTCATTATGGTTTCGCACTGGAAGTTGAAGCTATTGCCCTGGCCCCACAAGCATGACGTTTAACGACATACAGGTGAACAACAATGACTGAAATGACACTGCCTGATTATAACGATGTTGCCGCCGCGGCAGAGCGCATCGCCGACTATGCCAACAAAACGCCGGTGATGACCTCCCGAACGGTTAATGACGAATTTGGTGCTGAAGTTTTCTTCAAGTGCGAAAACTTCCAGAGAATGGGCGCGTTTAAATTTCGCGGAGCCATGAATGCGTTACGCCAGTTCACGCCAGAACAACGCGCTGCGGGCGTCGTCACCTTTTCGTCCGGCAACCATGCGCAGGCCATTGCCCTGTCGGCAAAATTGTTGGGGATCCCGGCGACGATTATCATGCCGCATGATGCCCCGGCGGCTAAAGTTGCAGCCACAAAAGGCTATGGTGGAAATGTGGTGATTTACGATCGCTATACCGAAGATCGTGAAAAAATCGGACGGGAGCTGGCAGAGAAACAAGGATTGACGCTGATCCCGCCATACGACCATCCGCACGTGATTGCGGGCCAGGGTACCGCCACAAAAGAGCTGATTGAAGAAGTGGGTCAGCTAGACGTTCTTTTCGTGTGTCTGGGCGGTGGCGGCCTGCTTTCGGGCTCCTCACTGGCAGCCAGACATCTGTCACCTGACTGCATCATCTATGGTGTCGAGCCGGAGGCAGGAAACGATGGTCAACAATCGTTTCGCAGCGGAAAGATTGTTCATATCGATACGCCGAAAACCATTGCTGACGGTGCTCAGACCCAACATCTTGGGAATATTACGTTTCCGATTATCCAGCAAAATGTGCACGATATCCTGACTGTCTCAGACGATGAATTAGTCGCCTCGATGAAATTTATCGCTGAGCGAATGAAAATTGTCGTGGAGCCGACTGGTTGTCTGGGTTTTGCCGCCGCCAGAGCGCACAAAGCTGAACTTCGCGGCAAGAAAATCGGCATTATCATCAGCGGCGGGAACGTGGATATCAGCCGCTACAGTGAATTCCTTGCCGGGTAATCAAGAAGGTATCTGCCATGCGGATACCTTATTACCGTCTGAACACTCGCGTCTGGAAAAGCGAACCCTGCTCACTGTAAACTGCCCGCAATCATGGCAACAGGCATCACCGCAGGAGACTGGCATGCCAAAAACCGATAACAACTCACTTCTCAGCCAAATTGACACTATCGCCAGGGGCTTGAGCGAGACCTTCTCTCCGTTTTGCGAAGTGGTGGTTCACGATCTCAAAAATCCTGAACATGCCATTTTATCCATCCATAATAACCTGTCCGGGCGAGAACCCGGCCAACCGGCAACAGAACTGGGTCTGGCTCGAATCGCATCGCCTGAATTTCCCAGCATTATTGCCAACTACAGCAACCAGTTTGCCGATGGCCGCCCGGTGAAAAGTACCTCTATCGGCATCAAGGATGACGAAGGCAAATACGTAGCAGCACTCTGTCTGAACGTGGATATGACGCTGTTTCGTGGCATGCAGAGTGCCCTTGCGCGTTTTACTGAAACCGCTGACTCCCCCATTAAGGAACATATCGATCCCGGCAGTAACGAAGTCATCCGCCAGCGTATCGATGACTTTGCCGCTAAATGCGCAACGACGGCCCGCGCCCTGAAACCTGAAGACCGTAAACGACTGATTCAACAATTACGCAAAGACGGTTTGCTGAACGTACGAAAATCTATGGACACTGTGGCGCAACATCTGGGCGTCTCCAGAGCGACCGCGTATCTGTATGCCCGCCAGTCGGCTCAGGCTGGCGAATAAACCCGGTTATGCGGCGCTCAGCAAGGTATATCCGCCTGGCTCAGGCAGCAAGCCAGCGCGGCATATTCCCCCAATCGCGGTGCATACAGCCATTGATAAGTTCATTAAGTTGCTGACGATCCCGTAGTTGATTTTGCATATTTTGAATTCCTGATAATTGACTATTTTTGAACGTCTGCTACGCCTGTGTAATCTAATCCCGGGAATAGGCAAAAGTTCGATTTATTCAACAAGGTTACCCGCCGATAAAACAACGATTCCCTGTCGCTGCACATAAAAATAAACCTTTATGATCGTGTGATTTTTTAACAACCACAGAGTGAGTGTTTTTTGTACAGGCACAACAAAAATCACCGTCCGTTAATAACAGACTTCGCCTGATTTAATAAATATTCATAACCATTAAGCATGGCAACCCATTGATTTAAATGAATTAAAATACAAATAACTTCACATCATCAATAATAGACAGGCGGAATATATAAATAGCGTGATATCTAAATTATAATTCTTTTACATCCGGCTGATTGGTGAGGTTAGAATGCGGTTAATAGTCATGTTGGTAAGCGTTGTGCTCTCCACCCAGCTTTGGGCGGGTGAACTTTCCAGGCCCACCGGTAAAGTTCTCTTAACGTTATCCGGTAATATTGAAAATACAAATGAAGACGGGAAAGCGGTTTTTGATACCGCCAGTCTTGAGAAGCTGGGCATGGTAAGTTTTCAGACCACCTCCCCCTGGTATAATGGACGTACGACCTTTACGGGTATTCCACTACAAAAACTCATGGATTATGTTGGAGCGAGCGGCTCCGTTGTAAAGGTTACTGCGCTTAATGACTACACCACCGTTATCCCTCTCAGTGATTTCAAAAAATACAATGCCATCCTTGCTTTAAAAATCAACGGAAAATATATGCGCATCCGTGATAAAGGCCCATTATTCATTGTGTACCCCTATGACAGCATGCCGGAACTAAATAATCAGATTTATTATTCAAGGTCTGCATGGCAGGTCAGTAGCATGGATATTGAGTAAGCGTTCAGAGGAACATCATGAACAGAATACTGGCTGGCATCATCTTTTTTCTTTTTATATCGACCGGATATATCTCTTTCCTCGTGCATGAACGGCAACAAGAGCTACAGAAACTGACTCACTACACCGATTCCTGGTCTGCCGCTCAGTTGGTATCTCAATATTACCGATTTGAATCGTTGCTTGGTCTTTACACTATCGATGATACGATGAATCTTGATGATGTACGCATGCGTCTCGACATTATGCTCAGCCAGAGTGATTTGATAAAAGAAGGTGATTTGGGGCGCTACATAGAAAGCAACATTGCCCACCGTGAGCTAGCGGTAACACTTGAAAATACCCTTAGTTATCTGGATGATAATCTCGAGAAAATGAACCGTCCAGCACTCCAGGCGTATCTAAAAAAAATGCATACCCTGGATGCACAACTTGGCCGTCTTTCATCCGGCGCATTAAACAAAGATGTTAACTCGATTAATAACGCCAACCAAAACATTCAAACGCTGTACTATATTTACTCAACGACATCTGTACTGCTAATAATACTGAGTGCGATTCTGGGCGTACTCATTTTTTATCAAAACAGAAATATTCTGCGAGCGCACCTTCAGGTCAAGAGTCTTGCCGAAGAACTGCAGAAATCGAAGGAAAAGCTACAAATTCAGAATGCCAAACTGGAATATGACGTCTACCATGACTCGCTCACCGAGATGAATAACCGCCAGCTATTCTGGAGCGATTTAAATAAAACAATCGAAATGGCAGAGAAAAATAACGATGCTGTGACTGTGATGTTGTTTGATTTAGATCGATTCAAAGAGGTCAATGATACGTATGGTCATGATGCCGGTGATATGTTACTGCGCCAGATATCCGATCGTCTGATTTCGACAAGCCTTACGTCGGATACGCTGTATCGCTTAGGCGGGGATGAGTTTGCGTTTCTCTCAAGTGGCCTGACAGAAAGTCGGGCCGTTTCGCGAGCCCAGAAAATATGTGAGTTTATCAGCCAGCCCTACACCATTTACAACACAATTATCAACATAACCACCTGTGTTGGCATTGTTATCTCAGAAAATGAGCGTCGCTCTGACTATCTTTATAAATTTGCCGATCTGGCCCTTTATGAAGCCAAAAATGAAGGCTCTGGCAAGATAAAAGTCTTCCGGCAACGAATGTTAGAAAAATTGCAGGAAAGCAGAACGCTTGAGCATGATATGGCATTAGCAATAGTGAACAAAGAGTTCGTGGTGTATTACCAGCCTATTGTCGATTCTTTCAGTCAGAAAATATACAGCTATGAGGCGCTTATTCGTTGGATCCATCCTCTCAAGGGCCTCCTGTCGCCGGATAGCTTTATTCCTGTTGCTGAAAAAACAGGGATGATTAATGAGATGGGGAAAGCGGTGCTGGAAATTGCCTGCAGGGAAGCCGCGGGTTGGGCGGTTCCGGCTAAAATTTCAGTCAATGTCTCCCCTGTCCAGCTAAGCAGCAAGGCCTTTGCAGGAATCGTGTTAACCATTCTGAAAGAAACTGGACTTCCACCTGACCGCCTCGAACTGGAAGTGACTGAATCCTCTCTCTTTACCGAGAGTGCTACGCCGATAAATACGCTTAATAAGCTCCGGGCCCTGGGGGTAAAAATCTCCATCGATGATTTTGGTACCGGATACTCTTCTCTTTCGCGCCTCAGCAGACTGGCCTTCGATAAAATCAAAATAGACAAGTCCTTTGTGCATTCGATATCTACGCAGGAAGACGCCCTGACTATCATCAAACTGATCACGGGCATGGCGAAATCTCTCAATATGAAAGCTGTTGCAGAAGGTGTTGAAACGCAGGAGCAACTGACAAGACTTCAGGCTCTGGGCTGCGATTTCGCGCAAGGATATCTGTTTGGCAAACCTCAGCCTTGTATCGATGAGGAAATCAGAAACGGTTAAATCGCGGTCGGCACATTTGCCCGTGGGTGCGGGCCGCATTTTCTCATCGATTACACACCGTGAAAATTATCCCTGCTTAAACGCATCAGAAAACGGCAGGGATAACCTTCCCGAACAACGGATATTTCTGCCCCAGATTTACTCGCCATCAGGCTAATTAATCATTAACCGTAGGGCTAAATCCTTCGGATAAGGATCAAAATAGTTCTGGGTAAGTAAATAGCTGTCTGGGTATTCAGCAAGGTAGTGCTTGAGCAGAGTCAGTGGCGCCAATATTGGCAGCAGTCCGCCGCTATAGTTGAGGATAACGTCACGCAACTCTCCGCGCTGGCGGGTGTTCAACCGATCGCGGAAGTAGCCCTGAATATGCATCAGTACGTTGGTATGATTTTTCCGTGAGGCGGGCGTTTTGAGGATCGCCATTAGCTTTTCGCGATATACCACGAAAAAAGCATCCAAATCATCCCACTGATGGAGCGAGGCCACGAAAGGGCCAATATCCCGGTAACCCGCCTGGTGATGAGCCAAAAGCTGGAGCTTATAGCGACTGTGGAAGTTGAGTAAACCGTGGCGAGTAAGACCAGAGGCTCGCAGCATATTAAGCTCATGTAACGCAAACACTCGCTCAACAAAATTCTCCCTCAGCACCGGATCGTGCAAGCGGCCATCTTCTTCGACCGGCAACCATGGGTAGGTTTCCATTAAGGTGCCGGTAAACAGACCGGTTCCCTCTTTTCGCCCACGATTTCCCTTTTCGTCATACAGCCTCACTCTCTCCATTCCGCAGCTCGGTGATTTAGCACAGACGATAAAACCCGACAGACCGCCAAGCCCATTGATATATGAAGCGGTGAAATCGGACATTTTATCGGTTACATCCTCACCAGGCGCATGGCTAAAACACATGCGGATATTCCCCTGGGCGGTTTGAACCAAACGCAACGCGGGGCGTGGTACAGGCAAACCGATGGACATCTCCGGACAGACAGGTTTAAAAGTCACCCACT
This sequence comes from Citrobacter sp. RHBSTW-00017, assembly GCF_013797615.1. Taxonomy (NCBI): domain Bacteria; kingdom Pseudomonadati; phylum Pseudomonadota; class Gammaproteobacteria; order Enterobacterales; family Enterobacteriaceae; genus Citrobacter; species Citrobacter sp. RHBSTW-00017. The sequence goes on from NZ_CP056899.1 coordinate 2,727,724, forward strand.
GAGCCAGCTCGTCCATCACAAATCCCATCCGTTTATGCCCGCCGTCAAATCGCACGGCTGAGCCGGTTAAACATCCACTAATCCCGATGACAGGTTGAGTGTTCATAACGCCCCCTCTTTTTTTGACGCCCTTTTTCGGGAAGAAAAGTATGACTGTTTCACTAATAAATCATAGCGTACGTTATTTATCTGTCGCAGGCTCCCTACGAAAAACAGGTTAACCAATTTAAGTAAATATGCGCAGCGAAAGTTGGTAATTCCCCTGAACGGTTCTATAGTCGGGACTGCTTCTCATTACAGGGTTCACTAATGCGATTTAACGGACTGACTAAAGGTTTCTTCATTTTCATACTTGCCCTCGTGACCTGGGCGTTCTTCGATGTGTTGTCTCCCTATTTCTCTGCCATTTTGTGGGCCGCAATCTTAACCACCATCTTTAACCCGGTGAAAAACAGACTGCGTAGCGCGCTTGGCGAACGTAACGGGCTGGCGTCACTGCTCACCATCGGCATCATCTGTCTGATTGTTTTTATCCCACTGATGGTGATCTTCTCCTCGTTGGCTATTGAGCTGAACGTGGTGTATGCCAAATTACAACAAAACGACACTCAGTTCCCGGAAGTGGTCACCGCCATTATTTCGTATCTTCCTGACTGGGCCAGAGGATTCCTCGCAGAACATAATCTGGATAACGTCGCGCAGATCCAGAAAAAACTGTCCGACGTTGTACTGCAGGGTGGACAGTACCTCGCCGGCAGCGCGTTCCTGATTGGTAAAGGGACATTCGGCTTTGCTATTAGCTTTGGCATCATGCTGTATCTGCTGTTTTTCTTACTGAAGGACGGGCCGTACCTGGTGCGCCAGATTCTGGACTCATTACCGCTTTCTGATTTTGCCAAACAGCACCTGTTTGCCAAATTCGTCGGCGTGACGCGGGCAACGGTCAAGGGTACAGCGGTCGTGGCGTTGGTTCAGGGTATTCTTGGCGGCATCGCGTTTGCAATTGTCGACATCGACGGCAGCGTCCTGTGGGGCGCGCTGATGGCGTTTCTCTCCCTCGTGCCCGCGGTCGGCTCAGCGATCGTCTGGGTACCTGCGGCAATCTTCCTCTTCGCCACGCACCAGCTGTGGCAAGGGCTGTTTATCGTTGGCTTCTTCGTGATTATCGTCGGGCTGGTGGACAATATCCTGCGCCCGCTACTGGTGGGTAAAGACACCAAAATGCCGGATTATCTGATTCTGATTTCCACTCTCGGCGGAATGGAGATCTACGGCATTAACGGCTTTGTGATTGGCCCCCTGATTGCCGCACTGTTCATTACCTGCTGGAACCTGTTTTCCGGGCGCGATCATGAAGGTAACGTGGAAGGAATCGACGAAGCCTTTATGGAAGAAGGAAAAAATCCTCCAGATTTATGATGGCAGGACGATAACAGAAGGCGGTCCTGAGACCGCCTTTTTTATTTTCACGCAAAATCATACGTTTCCTATAATTTCAATCATGCTTATTCATTAATCGTCGCAGAAGGAACTAATCAGTGCGAATTGCCACAATCACCAACTGGGCCTACAGCGCGACGGTGTGTCTGACCATTGCCTCCGGCGTTGTCATGTTGATGGCCTCCAGCGCCGATAACACCGAACGCCAGGTGGTGGAGCAACGTTATCAATTCGATCAACTGACCGAAGAAGTCGAGCTCGATGCCTGGTCGCTGTCAGATCTGGCACGCGAATATGTTATTGCAAAAGACCCGGAAGCGCTTAACGCCTACCGCCAGAAAGAAGCGTCGCTGAAAGCCGTTGAACAGCGGCTGTCGAAACTAAAAGATATTGGGGCGACGGATGAAGAGCTGGCGCTATTGCATGAAGGGCTGCAGATTGTTGATGCCCTGCAGGATGAGCAAGCTGCGGCGCTTGCCAGCGTCGCGCGCGGAGAAGAGTCGCAGGCCATCGCCCTGCTGTATGGCAAATCCTATGAACAGGAACTGGAGCGAGCCCAGGACCGGATAGATCATTTCCGTCAGTTACTCGACAGCCGCGTACGCAACACCATTGAAGATGCCACTCAGACATCGCGCACGCTACGTACGGCTTCGGAAGTGATGGTCGGGCTGACGGCGCTGTTATTTTTGTTCGTTCTCGGTTTTATTTTAAAACGCCGCGTACTGCGTCCCGTGGTGCGTTTGAGCGATGTGGTTAACCGTCTGGCGTCGCAGGATTACGCCGTTGAGACACCCAGCTTTAATCAGATCGATGAAATCGGCGATATGGCACAGGCGATCCGCATTTTTCGCGAGAACGGTCTGGCACGTCAGCGACTGGAGAAAGAACGAGACGCCGACTGGGCAATCCGCGAGCTGCTCGCACGTATGACTCAACGTTTGCAAGGCTGCGAGAATTTTGCCGATGTCATTAATGTGGCAGAGCTGTTTGCGCCGAATGTTGCTCCCGGTATTGCCGGGCGGCTTTACATACTGGATCGAGAGCCCTGGCAAATGCGCTGCGTTGCGCAATGGCTTTCACCGCAGGGCAAAGCGGATGCTTTCCACCCGGACGAATGCTGGGCAGTGCGCCGCGGTCAGAGCCATCCTCCCGTGCAAGGCGAACCCGATATCGCCTGCTACCATCTACCGGAATCATGCCAGCAGCATACCCTGTGCGTGCCACTGATTGCCCAGGGTGAAGCCATCGGCCTGCTCTCATTCCAGAACCTCAGCAATGATTCTGCTCCCTCTCGCGCGTATCTGGAACTGATGGCGGAAGCACTCGGTCTGGCGTTAGCCAACCAGCGCCTGCGTGATGCGCTGCTGGAGAAAGCGCTCTACGACCCGCTAACCGGCCTGCGCAACCGTCATCATCTGGAAGATACGCTGCGCACCCAGATGAGCCAGGCAGTGCGTAACAAAGAGCCGATCAGTTGCCTGATGATCGATATCGACCATTTCAAAAATATTAACGACCGCTTTGGCCATGAGGCGGGCGATAGCGTGATAAAAAGTATCGCCACCACTATTCAGCGCGTTGTCCATGACAACGGCATGGCCTTCCGCTACGGCGGTGAAGAGTTTCTGGTGTTGCTGGCCAATACGGATGAGCAGGCCGCCAACCGCTTTGCGACAGATATTTATAATGGTGTACGCGAACTGTCGCTGCGCTTTGGACTCTCAGAGATTGGTCACGTTGATGTCTCTATCGGCGTTGCCAGCTATCCGCAGCACGCCCAGAGCGACAATCTTCTGCGCGCCGCAGACGTGGCGCTGTATCGCGCGAAAGAGTTAGGCCGTTCGCGCATCGTGAGCTTTGGCATGCTGGAAGCGAGCTAAGATACGTCAGTACGCCGTGCATTGCTTTACCTCTGCGCCAGGCGGTGATATGTTGACTGGATGAACACAAAACACGATATCACCGCGTTTAATCACAACCTGTGGTGGCTGCCTTCTTAAAGGCGGTCAGAATGTGTTTTCCCCATTTTAAATAACCGCCGAAAGGCGGTTATTTGCATTTAAAGACCCCTTTCGGTTTTTTGATTAAGGAGTCTTACATGAACAACAAAACTATCATCCTCACTGGCGATCGTCCCACTGGCCCGCTGCATCTCGGCCACTATGTTGGCTCTCTGCGCCAGCGCGCCACGCTGCAACATGATTATCAGCAGTTTATATTGGTTGCTGACCTGCAAGGGCTAACCGATAACGGCAGCACACCACAAAAGATCCGCAACAATATTCCCGAAGTGCTGGCTGATTACCTCGCCGCAGGAATCGACCCGTCACTCACCACCATTTGTCTGCAGTCGGCCCTGCCCGCCCTCGCTGAGCTGACCGTGCTTTATATGAACATTGTTACCGTGGCTCGCGTGGAGCGAAATCCTACGGTCAAAAACGAGATTGCGCAGAAAGGATTTGCCCGCTCGTTACCGGTTGGCTTTCTGGTTTATCCCATCAGCCAGGCGGCAGATATTACCGCCTTCAAAGCCGAGGTGGTTCCCGTCGGCGACGATCAGTTGCCCATGATCGAACAGACCAATGAGATCGTGCATAAGATGAATAGTCTGTTACCGACCTCTGTCTTGTCGCATTGTAAAGCGCTACTGAGTGAGACCAGCCGTCTTCCAGGGATCGACGGTAATGCCAAAATGTCAAAATCGCTCGGCAACACTCTACTCCTGTCCGCCAGCGAAGAGGCCATTCATCATGCGGTCAGCGCAATGTACACCGATCCCAATCATCTAAAAGTGTCCGATCCGGGGCAGATTGACGGCAATATGGTATTTACTTACCTCGATGCTTTTCATCCGGATAAAGCGAAAGTGGCGGAGATGAAAGCACATTATCAGCGCGGCGGGCTGGGTGATCGGACATGCAAAAACGAGCTGGAGATGTGCTTGCAGGAGCTTATCGCCCCGATGCGCGAGCGGCGGGCAACCTACATCCAGGATAAAGGTATGCTGATGGCGATGCTCAAAAAAGGAAGCGAAGAGGCGCACGAGGTCACACAGCAGACATTAAAAGAAGTAAAGCAAGGGCTGGGTTTGCCGGTGTTCTGAACTCGAAGCACTACAGGTTCGATAAATAAAGTTAGCTCCCGACGAATGACAATCGCCGGGAGTGTCGCAGCTATGCGTTGACGCGTAAAGATAACCTCTGTCACAGAGGCTAATTAATTCGCTGTTTAATAATCCACTCAAAACGATATGTCGTTTTTTATGCAGTGTTATTTCTATCCTGCACCTTCAATTATTTCAACTAATCATTATGAATTACCCATTACATGTACGGGTTCGAGATCCTCACCTTGCCTGAGATATGATTATTTGTTAAATTAACCGCATTAGCGTTAAATACATTGAGCATTACACAGACGCTATTTATACAATAATGAATGATGGAGTTAAAATGAAGTATGCGTTTGCATTAATGTTGAGTATGGTATTATCAGGTTGTACCGCAAATGATTGGGTGGATGCTGCAAGTGGGATAATGCAGGCAAAAGACCAACACAATAAAGACGCAAGAAACAATCGCATCAAAGAAGCCAACAGGGCTGCAGGCTACTGATATCTAAATGATTAGCACATCCCTCTTCTTGTCTTTATAAACAGAAGAGGAATGGTATTCTAAACAAATTTACTGACTAAATAGCACAATTAAAATTGGTGTATAGCGCATGCACATCCTTGCAGAGAATATAATAACCTAACGCTCAGTCCGCTCCGCGCCAGATGCTGGCTTTGCAAGTCCCCTATCCCTGTTCCTCATGTAAAAATGGCACTAATTGAAAGATGCCAATCCACCTCCTCATGTATATCTATATCCACACATAGTCATAAAGAAAAGGATGGATGAAGATGCTAAGAGGTAAAAGAGCTGTAATTACGGGTGGAGGCGGAGGATTTGGTCAGGCGCTGTGCGTGTGGCTGGCGCGAGAAGGCGTCGAGGTGGATTTTTGCGCGCGGCGTGCTGATGATATTCAAAAAACTTGCAGTATCATCGCGGCTGAAGGCGGGATTGCAAAAGGATATATCTGTGATTTAACCCAGCCTGAATCCCTTTCGCAGTTTTCTTCACAGTTGTTAACTTCAGACAAGCCCATCGACATTTTAATCCTCAATGCCGCCCAGTGGCTGTCAGGAACGTTAGACGATCAACCAGACGCAGAAATTATCAATACCGTCAGTTCAGGCCTGACAGGTGCGATTTTACTGACTCATGCATTGTTGCCTAGGTTAAGACGTTCAGAAAGCGCGGATGTCGTCTCAATAATATCTTCATGTGGGATTCCGAATTTTACGGATTCAATTGCGCATCCCGCTTTTTTTGCCAGCAAACACGGGCTTAGCGGATTCACATCTAAACTGTCACACCAGTTGTCCGAAGAAAATATACGTGTGACCGGATTGTATCCACCGGATTTCGAACTTACAGGGTTAGATACGTTTGTCGATAGTCAATCCAGAATGGGGGAACGTTTATTAAATGGACGCTCAGTCTGGGAAACAATTCGTTTTGTGCTCGCTCAACCGCGTAGTTGCCATATAGGTAGTATCTACTTTCAAGGTCCAACTCGCGAGAAACTGAGTTCCAGGGGCTGGCGTTGCTAACTCCCCCAAGATAATAATCATTGGAGATCTTCTCAAGTACAGAGCGTTTAACTGTTTTGTTAAAGCCTGAACAATAGTACTTTTCCCGCTTTCTGGCAGGAAGCTGAAAATGATTAGAATAGTTTGGCTATGAAATGATGAAATCCAAAAGTAATAAAACACATTAGCCCCTGACTTGAGGGATTTTGCGCCTCTATTACCACAAGCGATATGACAAGCGTCGAAAAGTATTACTGCCAGTCTTACTCGTGGCAGTCCTTGGGTCTGTCAGCGTAGCCGTTCCATGCCAAAATCGGTCATAGCTGACCTGGTGGGAGCGAACTTGCAAAATGAAACATTTAAAAAAATATAGAAGTCTAACCCGTCAAACAATCAGATTGATGCTCAAAAGGATCTCAAGCAGATCCTTATGATTTTTCTGATCGTTATGTCCTACCACTCACCATACGGATAGGTTTTACCTTTGATGAAATCACGCATAAAGGGATCGTAGCCGTTAGCCTCGATGTAACTGAAATCAATTTTGTTAGGAACATTTTTGCATATCAACATGTTATTCCCCGTCAGGGTAAATTGCCGTGCAGGATGCTGGAGCACAACAGGATCGCCGTTATCTGGGCATTGAAGTCGATGATGCGTTAGAGATCTCTGAATCGATTGAAGTCTAAGGTTGTCAGGGCTGCAACAGCAGCTCTGTGGCAATGGCAGACTGGCAACGAACGAATCAGAGAGCAGATGCCGTTCTTACTACAAAACAGTGGTCAAATTTCTTGACCAATCCCAGGAAAGAAATCTTCAGCTACTCTATTAAATTGCATTAGTCAATCCTGAAACTGAAAGCCTGCATCGATAATAGATCCATATAGAGTATTTACCAGCCCAAAAGTCCTAACGGCACAATATGGTTGTGGAATACCTCAGTGGGATGAAACAAAGGAAACAAAGCAATTCAATACCCGGCTAACCTCACGATTTTTAAGCCATATCATCATAGTATTGACATTACCAATGTGAGGAGTAATAGAGTGGCACCGTATGGGGAAGCTCGTTTCATACTGTTTGACGACGCTCTCAGGCAATAATGCAATGCCCATTCCGGCACTTACGCAACCAAGTATTGCCTGAAAAGAACCAAACTCCAGCGGGTCGTCATAATCGACATTTTGTAGCCGTAACCATTGCCCAAGCCGGGAACGATAATTACATCCTTTCACAAAGACGAGCGGCCTTGTCACCTCCAGATCGGCTCCCGTCACGACATCACCATGCTCTGCGGCCGTAACCAGAACCAGGGTTTCCTGACACAGCACCTGCGTTTGTAGCCTTGAATTGTCTACGTGCAACGCCTTGTGGTCAGCGACGAAGGCAATTTCAAGTTCACTATTCTGGATCTGACGAACTAACACATCTGTCGGTGACGTTTTTAAGTTTAATTCTACGGAGGGCATTTCACGGTGGAAGTTTGCCAGCAAAGCAGGAAGTCGGACGGCGGCAGTGGTTTCCATTGCGCCAATGCGCAGAGGGCCAGCCGCTTTCGTTCCCTGCATAGACAACTCGGCTTCGTCTAAAAGCGCGAGGATTTTGTTAGCGTAACGCAGAAGCAGTTCACCTTCAGGGGTGATGTGAAGACGATTCTTCTCGCGAACAAACAACGAAACATCCAGGCTGGACTCCAGTTGCTTGAGCCGCGTCGTGACGTTTGAAGAAACGCAGTGCAGATTACGGGCTGCTGCGGTGATAGAGCCGGTTTCCGCGACGGTTTTAAACAAATTTAATGAGGTACTGTTCATCGTGTCTGTCACTCAAAGTGAAGGTTTCCGTCATTTTTATTAACTTTTTATTATCATTTCTTTATGTAACATAACAATCAAATCTGATTGACATATTGAGCCTGAAAAATGGATCTTGATCACAATGTTATTGGCCATCGCCAGTTGAGCACGGCTGTCTTCGGTATGATTGTTTTAACGCTGGGGATGGGAATTGGTCGGTTTTTATATACTCCGATGCTGCCGGTCATGTTGCATGAAGGCATTTTTAATTTTTCGCAATTATCGTTAATCGCAAGCGCGAATTACGCCGGATACCTGGTTGGCAGCCTCCTGTTCTCGTTTGGTATTTTTGGTGGCCTGAAGAATATCAAAACGATGTTAATTTGTGCTGCATTAGTCACCGGCCTGCTTATTTTTGCGATGGCAGTAGTCACGCACCCTGATATAGTAATTGTTATTCGATTTTTCGCCGGTGTTGCCAGCGCAGGCATGATGATATTCGGGTCGATGCTTATGCTACAGCATACCCATAATCCGTTTGTCATTGCTTCTTTGTTTGCTGGCGTCGGGGTGGGTATTTTTATAGGCAATGAATATGTTATAGCCGGTATCGCATATGCATTAAATTCAAAGCTACTATGGATCGGCGCGTCAATCATTTCAGCTGTACTCTTCATCGCGCTGATTATATTGCTGCCTGCAAATAAACACGTTCTACCTCCTCAGAAAAAAGCTTCGTCATCCGAGCCGAACATCCAGTGGTGGAATTTAGCATTGTTATATGGACTGGCAGGCTTCGGTTATATCATTGTAGCTACTTATCTCCCTTTAATGGCCCGGGGAGTGGGTAATGAATTTCTGGCCAACCATATCTGGTCTATTGTTGGCCTTGCCGTTATCCCAGGATGCTATGGTTGGTTATGGGCTGCACGCAAGTGGAGCATATTGTCCTGCCTGAGTGTTAACTTAATTGTGCAGGCGAGCTGCGTTGTGATGGCCTCGTTTATCCATTCCCCGCTTTTATTGACCTTGAGTTGTATTGGCTTTGGTGCAACTTTCATGGGAACCAGTTCTCTCGTTATGCCACTCGCGAAAAAGATTTCTGCACCACAGAAAATTAATCTTCTGGGTCTGGTGACGTTAACATATGGCATTGGGCAAATTGCCGGGCCATTAATCGTGAGTGCGTTTCAGAACAATAAAAACGGGATGACTATTTCAATATTATCTGGCGCTTGTGCGTTATTTATCGCAGCAGGGATTAGCTATGTTCAACACAGCAAAGTTAAATACTCTCAAAGTTGGAGCAAAGAATGAAAAAGACAACCGTTGCTATTATAGGAATGGGGCCTCGGGGGCTTAGTATTCTGGAAAGGATTTGTGCTCAGCATGCACAACGTAAACAGAATGAACATATTAATATTGTTATCGTTGATAAAAATGCGATGGGTGTAGGTGCGCACAGTTTATCGCAGCCCGACCATTTATTGGTTAACACCGTTGCTTGCCAGATAACATTATTTGGTGATGCGACGGTAAAAAATGCCGGATCTTTCCGTTCAGGGCCATGTTTTCATCAGTGGGCTAATGAGCAGGGCTATAAAAATGTTGATGGCCGTTATTTAAAAGACGTGGCTGGCAAACCAATTGACGCCAACGATTATTTACCTCGTCGATTATTAGGTGAATACTTAAATTGGTTTTATCACGAAATTATCAAAAGTTTGCCTGACAATATCTCGGTTACACAGATAAATCAGCAGGCCAACAACATTCTGATTCAGGACGATGCGAAGTCTATTATTGTCTTGGAAGACAGTCAGCGTGTGGTGGCCGATTACGTCTATTTAACCACTGGTCACAGCGACAACGCCAAAACGTTTGACGATCATCTTGTTGAACGATTTATTGCCAATAATTATAAGAAAAATGAACGCCTGGACTACTATTCGACTCCTTATCCAATAAATAATTTGAATAAAATAACAGCGGAATCAAATGTGATTGTTCAGGGTATTGGTCTGACTGCCTATGATGTCATTTCGCAACTCACTATCGGCAGGGGTGGAAAATTTAGCCGGGAAGATGGTGAGCTTCGCTATCATCCTTCCGGAAAAGAACCGGGTATTTTTATCTATTCCACGTAAGGCTCTACCTTTTAGCAGTCGCGGCGCGAATCAAAAAGGCGTTTCTGGGCAGTACTCCCCACGCTTCTTAACGGCAATGGCTATCAGAGAATTGCGGTTGAAAAATGTGTTTGAGAAAGGATCTTCAAAAATCGATTTTCTTGAACAAGTTTTCCCCTTACTGCATAAAGAAATGTGTTATGCCTATCGTTCAACCCTAAATGGGCAGTGGTTAGATGCTGGCTCTTATGAACCGAGCGCTGAAGACATCGCGGTAATTGACAGTGTGCTTTATCCACATCAATCGCAGGAACATCTGAGTTTAAAGGATTATACTCAATGGTTTATGTATTTCCTGCGTAAAGATCTCCAGGAGTCTGAGGAGGGCAATGTCCATGGCCCGATCAAAGCGGCGACAGACATTATTCGTGATGTCAGGGATATTTTACGAGAAGCGATTGATAATTCAGGGCTTGAATCGCGGTCACATCAGTATTTCCTTGAGCATTTTAATCCCATTTTTAACCGCATTGCCGTTGGCCCGCCGAAGTTAAGAAATGAACAACTATTAGCATTAATGGAAGCGAATGTGGTGAGTCTGGCCGGTGGTAAAGATTCAAGGTTAGTATTGAACGACTGCGAAGGAAAATTCGAAGTTCACTCACCTTTTAAAGAAGAGAGTACTGAGATTCAGGCTGATGTTTTAATCAAGGCGAAAATTGCCAGTTTTTCGCCACTACATGACGCTTCACCGTTAATCAGAAATATGACAGCCAATGGTATTGTTCGTCCATTTATGAATGAGGGGTATCACCCGGGTGGGCTGGATATCGATCAATGCCAGCATCCTATTAATCGCATGGGGGAAGCGCAGACGACTTTTTGGGTGCTGGGCAATCCTGCGGAAGGCGCGAATTTTTACACCTACGTCCTGCCACGTCCGCTGGTTAATTCAAGATTCCTGGTTGATGCAGGCCGTTGTGTCGCAGATATGTATCATCAAATGATGGTGCGGCAGGCTCAGCCAGAGGTAGCGATAAATGCAGACTGAGCAAATCCAGGCCCGTGGCAAGGCGTGGCAATCATTGCAACCTGCGTTAGCGATAACATCATTGCTGGTATTTCTGTTCGCTTGTGCGTTGACGGATAAACATGCGGCGATGTCGGCTATTGCGGGAGTTACCGCCGTGCTCTACTTCGCATCGACATTTGCTTTCTGGTCAAAAAAATCATCCGCCAGAAGTGGTGTGATTATTTTTCTCTGCTCGATGATGTTTCTTCTTGCTACAAACAACCTGAAAGGCATTGTGCTCCCTGCAATTTTTTCGCGATATTTTGATGTGATTTTACTGCTTGTTGGTATTGCCTTATTACGACAAGTCATGGCCTCTCTTAATTTTACAGCTGTTCTGGGAGGATATTTTTCGCGTAGAAAAACATCGAACATGACTTTTGGGGTTACGTTATTGACGGCGTTCTTAACATGGCCAATGAGTCTGGGGGCAATATCATTGCTGCTCGATGGCCTCAAGTCAGTTATTGGGCCAAGATTCAACCTGGCAAAGATTATTACGCGCACCGTATGCATTACGATGGTACTGATGCCAACCACCATCGGCGCTGCTGCCGTTTGGGCGGCAATGCCTGACGTACCGCATCTTAAGGCGATGCTGGTGGGTATCCCTCTCTTTTTATTCAGTATCTTGTTCAACCAAAGCGCAAAAGTGACGGTAATCGCTGAAAACGAGACGGTGACACCCAGCCGTGATGGGATGCGGTATATCCTGCTATGTGTAGGTCTGTTCTGGGGAGTATTCATTTTTTCATTAACGGTACTGAATCTTAATTCACTGCAAAGTATTGCCTTTACAGCAGTCGTGCTCTTTGTTGTCGATCATCTGGTTAAAAAGGATAAACCCTGGGCTGAGCAATTAACTGAATCAGCACAGAATATATCCGGTGAGGTATTGTTGCTTTTAAGCTGTAGTGTGTTGACCTCAGTTTGTTGGCTGCTTTTTTCCCATGTACCTGAGGGTATCACTGCTTATGTTGGCGGGCTGACAACGTTGCAGATCTACGCGATTATTTTGTTCATCGTACCGCTTTTTGGTTTATTAGGTATCCATCCACTGATTATCTTTAGTATCGCATGGTCGATATTTTCTGATTATCTTACGGGGGGGATGGTTGATTATCAGATATGGATTTGCTTATTTATTGCAACTCAGCTTATTTCTCCCGTATCGGTCAATGCTATTTTCGCCGCAAACAGTCTGAATGTATCACCCAGTAACACCAGTTTTAAAATGCACTACGGTTATGTTCTATCGTTTAATCTCTTTGCACTTGTTTATCTTGGTGCAATGTCAAAAATCATCTAATAAAAGGAGTTCATATGCCCTACGTAAATATTAAAATTACTAATGAAGGTGCTACCGATCAGCAAAAGAAAAAATTAATGGAGGGAGTGACACAACTATTGGTTGATGTCCTGAATAAAAACCCCAGCACAACCATCGTGGTCATTGATGAAGTGGAGACTGATAACTGGGGAATTGGTGGCGTGCCAGTGACGGAGTTACGTAAAAAAAGCAAGTAGAGTGACTTAAAAAGTAAGGAGCCTGCCTCCTTACTTTTGCCCATAGATTATCAGTATAAAAGAGTCTGCAATATTATTTATTGTTGGATATGCATTTCATATCTTATAAGTAGACTGCTCAAACTACCGTATTAAGGACGTTATCTATGCACGCCTATCATCATATTCGACTGGGGAAGACTTCAGCGAAAGTCAAAAATAGTTTTGATGAATTACTACCCGATCCGTGGCTTAAGGCTGAAGATGGTATTTTTCGGTTCAGAAGTTACATGCAGGCCAGGGCCGGACGTGAAAAGTATTTTGATCTGTGCGCAGTGGGTGAGTTTTTTCAAGCGGAAAAACTGAACAATTACGCTGGCGGTATTGCAAGAAAATACCCAGAAATAAAACAAGACGTTGCTGAAGAAGTGATGAATCTGGTGTTTCGTAAGCTTTTGCCATTGCTTCCAGACACGACTTACAATATTGGCATTCATCAAATAAGAATAACGACAGATGACCGAAGGCCTGGATATCCCGCTCCAGAGGGTATTCATAAAGATGGTTTTAAGTACATTGCAATCTATTGCAGCGAAATTGAGAATGTGACTGGTGGAGAAACCACGCTTATTCCTAATCATGATGGGGGCAATGATGCCTCTACGTTCAAACTGCATGCGGGCGATGCAGTAATATTCAATGATGTGAATTATCAGCATTATACCGCGGCAGTGGTTCCTTTGTTGCCAGGAAAAGGTTATCGGGATGTATTTGTCATTACATTTGATATTGAATGAGAAAAACAATGAATATCTTGCTGTGTCCACCAAAAATTATTTTTCAGCACTCACGTGAAGAGTGGCAGTCATTGCAATCAGTGGCCCCGGTTCTGATTGCAACGTGCGCAAGCCAGATCGATAATATTCTTGATCATATGGGGGCAGGTTTTTCTTTCCTTTTTTATGAAAACTTTAATGATAATCCCTTCGTGGAAATGGATATTTACCACTACGCCCAGGACAATAAAGCAACGGGTATCTTTTACCTCGCCGAAATCGATGTTCTGAGGGCCGCGCGAATCAGCGATCGTCTGGGTTTGACACACGACCGTGAAAAAAAGGCCATGTTCTTCCGTGATAAATTTATGATGAAATCGCTTGTTCAGTCTCATCAGTTACCGGTTCCTGCTATGGCACGCGTCGACAGTGCGACTGCGATGGCGCGATTCATTGCCGAACAGGGATATCCCTGCGTCATCAAACCTAATGATGGGCGTGGATCACAGGGCGTGGTGGTTCTTAAAAATGAAGGCCAGCTTTATAAATATCTGGCGCAGGTTAAGCCGCCAGAGTATCACAATCTGCTCATTGAAAAATTTATCGAAGGCGAAGCTTATCAAATTAATGCGTTGTATTTAAAAGGAAAGGCGATATTTGTTTCTGCATCTCGTGCAACCGTCTCCTGCCTGGATTTTCTATCCGGGAAAACATTAGGTCTGGTTATGGAAGATGACACGCCGCTGCATCGTAAACTGATTGCCTACACCAAATATCTTGCTGAAGAGGTTTTTCCAACGGAAGAAAACGCATTGCTTCACCTTGAAGTTTTTGTTGATAAAGATAACAACATTATTTTTGGCGAGCTTGCTTGCCGATTAGGTGGCTGCTTTGTCAATGAAGAATTAGGGGCCGCTTTTGGTCTTGATCCTCGAATGACCTGGCTTAAAGCCAGTTTATGCGAAATCTATCCGCAGGATTTATCGCAAAGACAACCCGTTTTACGGGTTGGCCAATTAAATGTGCCGCCTGCACAGGGCACGCTCCTCTCTATTGCGGAAAAATGTCCATTGCCTTTTGTGGTTAAATATCGGGCAACAGGTGTCGTCGGCCGCCAATATGACGCGATGAAATTAACAAATGGCGAGATCGTGAGTGCTATTGTTCAAGCGGAGTCCAGCCGGGAAATACACGAACGTCTTGATGCATTGACCCAATGGGTTGCTGAAAATACCCTTTGGGTTAACGAAACCGTTCACTGAGTATTTAACACTCCCGGTAGCCAGGAGAAAGGTGTATGAAATTATTGTTAGGTTTTGCTCTTTGTATCCTGGCTGGGTTGGGTTTTACCTATTGCAACGTTCCGTTAGGTATGATGTTTGGCCCCCTTATTACCGTGCTGGTGTTAAAACGTACCGGTCTTTCTGTGCCAGTACTGCCGGGCAGCCTGACGGTGATTCAACTCTTTCTTGGTACGTCAATTGGTCTTTTATTTCGCGATTTTTCTTTTGGGGCGCAAGGAAATATCGCATTTTTACTGGTGTTGTTATTAGTATGCTTATCCCTGCAATTCACCGCATGCTACTTGTGGTGTATTCACCGATTACGCTGGAGTAAGGAAGAGGCGTTATTGGGCGCCGTTCCGGGGGCAATGGCAGCGGTATTAGCGCTAGCGTCCCATGTTAAAACGCCGCCGCAAAAAATTATCATTTCGCACTCGCTTCGGCTCATCACATTGACCTTATTTGCCGGATATATTACCGGCGGTGCGCAAACCCATATGGCCATGCCGCCTGTATTGTTTGCAACGACTAATGTGCTCTGGCTATTGGGCATTGTCTTTGCGGGCTATGTGTTGGGCAAATGCCTTGAACGCTTCCACTTTCCTGCGCCCTTTATGATCACGTCGTTGCTTTGTGCAGCACTCCTGCACCCTTTGTCATCTCAGACTGTGTTTTTTCCCGATATTTTCAATCAGTTCAGTATGATCCTGATGGGCATATTACTGGGGCATCATTTTATTGCGTTTACGTTGACTGCATTTTTGCGTCATCTTTGGTCTTCAATACAGCTCATTGCTATTGGACTGGGTGTGACGGTCATGATGGCATTTACAGCGGCGCATCTTCTGGATTATCCATTTTATGTATTGATGCTCTCCTGGGTTCCCGGGAGCGTGGAATCAATGTCCTTTGCGGCACTGGCGCTTAACGCGAATGCGAGTTTTGTGATGGCAAGCCATATTATACGCATGTTGCTCATCCAAACGATCCCTGCAATAGTTATCTACCGCAAAAGAGAGGTTATAGAAGGTAATAGCGCTAAAACCAGTAAGCCGACGAGGCCGCTGTAGGGGGTTATGACCTCCGTTATGAGCATAACGTTCGTTGCGAATTTTATACAGCTCATCATGAACAGCCCGTAGGTGGACAGGGAGATCATTCCGCTGGAGAACGCAAGTGCCATTGCTTTTGGCGAACAAACGTGCGTAGCTGACCACAAAAGCGGTTGTTAACATCTCCTGTTCCATCATCGATTCAGTAGTGATTTCAAACTTGGTCGTACGAAGCCGACGATAAATGTAACTAAGGCTTGTTGTAGTAGGTATTACCTTTATAGGTCTAATCAGACTTTCAATCTCTTTATCGCAACCGCTAATAATCTCCGCCCCTTTCTTCATTATTTGTTCAAAAGGCGCTCTTAGATCAGCTGGTAATTTGCTAAAAAATTCTTCAGAGACGCTGTAATAGTCGTTGCCTTCAAAAATAGGAGGTGGTGACACAGCCATCTGGGTAAACCCTGTGTTGAGAAATTGCACCATTTTCAAACTAACTGGCGGTGTAAACATCCCGCATAATCGTGCCATTCACATTTAGAGATCATCCGGCATAACCAATCTGCCAACGAAGGAGATCGCTATGCGTAAAGCCCGTTTTACTGAGCATCAGATCATCGCTGTGATTAAGTCGGTTGAAGGCGGACGAACTGTTAAAGATGTCTGCCGGGAGGCCGGTATCTCTGAAGCCACCTACTACAACTGGAAGTCCAGATACGGCGGCATGGAGGCTTCTGATATTAAAAAGATCAAGGATCTTGAGGACGAGAACCGACGTCTCAAACAGATGTTTGCCGACCTGAGCCTTGAGAACCGGGCGCTGAAAGACGTTATCGAAAAAAAGCTTTAAAACCAGCCTTTAAGCGTGAGCTGGTCACTCATCTGATAACGACATTTGGACTCAGTATCCGTCAGGCCTGCCGGAGTCTGAACCTGAGCAGAACGGTTTACCATTACCGTCCGGATACCACGCGTGACGAACCTGTTATTGTCGCGTTGCAGGCAGTGGCAGAGCGATACCCACGATACGGTTTTCCAAAACTTTTCCAGGTTCTGCGGCGGCAGGGATACCCGTGGAATCACAAAAGGATCCATCGTATTTATTGTCTGCTGAAGCTGAATTTTCGCCGTAAAGGCAAACAACGGTTGCCGGTGCGTAATCCCTCGCCACTGGCCACACCGGAAGCGCTGAACCAGAGCTGGTCTGTCGATTTTATGCATGATGCTCTGGTCTGTGGCCGTCGTTTTCGCACGTTCAATGTCGTTGATGACTTTAACCGTGAGGCATTGTCGATTGAAATCGATCTGAATCTGCCAGCTTTGCGCGTGGTCCGTGTACTCGAGAGGATTGCGGCAAATCGCGGCTATCCGGTCATGCTACGCATGGATAATGGTCCGGAATTTATCTCTCTGGCACTGGCTGAATGGGCAGAGCAACATGCAGTAAAACTGGAATTTATTCAGCCGGGTAAGCCGACGCAGAACGCTTTTATTGAGCGCTTTAACCGGACATACCGTACAGAAATACTCGATTTTTATCTGTTCAGAACGCTGAATGAAGTGCGGGAAATTACGGAGAAATGGTTGTCAGAATATAACTGTGAACGCCCGCATGAATCACTGAACAATATGACACCGGAGGAATACCGACAGCACCATTATTTGGCCGGGATCTCAAAAAATGCATGGAACTAAAACGGGTCTATTTACACATGCAACTGTCCCGAATACAGACATCAGCGGTGTTTTACTTAATAAACTCTACCTTGCCCCAACCAAAACGAATCAGCATTACGGTCAACTAATGTTTAATAAAGTCATAGATCTTGCCCGAAGTCAGGGGAAAAAATATTTATGGCTGGAGGTTCTTGAACAAAATGAACGTGCTCAAAAATTCTATAAAAAGCAGGGAATGAAACACATCAGCGACATCATTTTCGAAACAAATTCACAGAGGAGCATACTCAAGTTAATGGGGATGTGTATATAAGGCCCGCTCCTCGCTCAGATCAGTTACCCTGACACGTGTGCAGCCTGGCCTTCATTCATAAATTCTCAGTGTATCGATAACTGCTCGCAGAGCGGGAGACACATTGCGGTGCGGATAATAGAGAAATGAACCTTCCAGGCGTTGACTGTAGCGTTGTAAAACTCTGATGAGCGAACCCTCTTCTAAATCATCGGACACCAGTTCTTCCGGAACATAAGCCAGCCCCAGCCCCAGTCTTGCGGCTTTGGCTTCCATATAACTGTCAGCAAAAGCCCATTGTCCCTGCGGCTGATGAGTTATTTTTTTACCATCCTGTTGAAGCTCCCATGTATAGAGGCTTCCATCGCCAAATTGATAAGCGATGCAGGGATGAACCGCCAAATCTGCCGGGACTTGTGGAAAGCCATAGCGGCGAAAGTGTTCTGGCGTACCAACAATGGCCATCTCCATGTCGGGGGAAATACGGACCGCTATCATGCCACCGCCAACTTCCGGTCCGAGACGTACACCGGCATCGAATCTTTCCGCAATAATATCGACAAACCGACTTTCGCTGATGAGTTCCAGCCGGATGTCAGGATAGCGTTGCTTAAACACCGCAAGCTTTGGCAGGAGCAGTTTATCAATAGCGTGCTGACTGGCATTAATCCGTACCGTACCTGACGGGGACTGGCGATAATGGGCCAGCGTGGCAAGCCCCATATCTAAAGCGTCGAATCCTGACTCAATGGTCCGGTAGAGTTGTTCGCCGGCATGGGTGAGCGATAGCCTACGCGTAGTGCGAGCCAGAAGCTGAACGCCCAGTCTTTCTTCAAGTTCGCGTACGGAACGGCTTATACCTGATTGTGCCAAGCCGAGTCGTTGCGCCGCAGCGGTAAAACTCCCTTCCCGCACCACCTGCATGAACAGGTATAAATCATTATAGTTTTCCCGTTTCGCCATCACGTTTCCCTCGCTATCGCATCACCATTTAGAACAATATGGTATTAATTCTAGCAATTTTACCCCTCTAATAAGCACTATTACTGCTCACTATAATGCTCGCATTGCAACAAAGCACAGCAGTGTTGTCCGTATGAAACCTGTATCTATCACGTTTTATGAGGGGATTTTGATGACTGCCTTCACCAAAAAACTGACAGCCGCGATACCAGCCATGCTGCTCTGCGCATCATTAAGTGGAGTTACAACGATGAGTTATGCCAATACAACCAATCCGAACGCGCCAGTTTCACTGGTCGAGACATGGGATAAAACCTTCGCTAAAAGTACGAAAGTTAATCACCGTAAAGTGACCTTTCAGAACCGCTTCGGGATCACCCTGGTCGGTGATCTCTACATTCCAAAGGATCGCGGCGAGCGCAAACTGGCGGCCATTGCCATCAGCGGGCCTTTCGGCGCGGTGAAAGAGCAGTCCAGCGGTCTGTATGCGCAGACGTTGGCTGAGCAGGGATTTGTTACCCTGGCTTTTGACCCTTCATATACGGGGGAAAGCGGTGGCTATCCGCGTAACGTTGCCTCTCAGGATATCAACACCGAGGATTTCAGCGCGGCTGTTGATTTCCTTGGCCTGCAAAATGAGGTTGATCGAAATCGTATCGGATTACTGGGTATCTGCGGATGGGGCGGGATGGCCTTAAACGACGCCGCGATGGATACACGCGTGAAAGCGGTGGCGACCAGCGTGATGTATGACATGAGCCGTGCGATGGGGCATGGCGTAGGTGATGGTAAAGACCGTTATACCACTGCGGATCGTCGCGCCGTATTACAGTATCTGAACGCACAGCGCTGGGAAGATGCGAAGAACGGAGCTTTCGCGCCCGGCGGGCATGACATTTATGTTGATGAAAAGGGGAACGTCAGTACGTCGAAACGTATTCTGCCAGAAACGTTACCCGCAAATCCCAATCCGGTTCTGAAAGAATTCTTTGATTATTATCGCATGCCGCGTGGTTTCCATGCGCGTTCGGTCAACTCAACCGGGGCCTGGAATGCGACGATGCCGCTGTCATTTATGAATATGCCGCTGCTGAGCTACGCCAATGAAGTCACTATCCCCACGCTTATCGTGACCGGCGAAAAAGCCCATTCACGCTATTTTGCTGAAGATGCCTTTAGGACGATCGGCAGCAATGAGAAAGAGCTGGTGATTGTGCCGGGGGCAAATCATGTTGATCTGTACGACAACGTTGCGGGTAAGATTCCGTTTGCTAAATTTGAGCAGTTTTTCAATACCAACCTAAGATAACCGCCCCAAGCCGCCTGATATTTGCAGGCGGCTGTAAATCGCCTGCACATCATTTTCATCCATGTTTTGACGTGATTTCCTGAATGACGTCTGTCCGGACTGCGCCTGAACCTGGCCGATTCGATATTAAGAGATCTGATAATGTCCACAGTAAGACTAAAACCGCATTACGAAAAAAAGCATGCGCATTGGGGGGGCGTGTTTGCCATGACGCTGTGCGTGTTTGTGGTGATCGCTTCCGAGTTTATGCCGGTCAGCCTGCTTACGCTTATTGCCAGTGATTTACACATTACCGAAGGGCTGGCTGGCCAGGGAATTGCAATCTCTGGCGCGCTGGCGGTCATTACCAGCCTGACTATCTCCCATATTGCCGGAGATCTGAACCGAAAACATCTCCTGCAGGGGCTGACGGTTTTAATGGCCATATCGGGGATAGTCGTCGCCCTGGCACCCAGCTATCCGGTTTATATGCTGGGGAGGGCCCTGCTTGGGGTGGTTATTGGTGGATTCTGGTCCATGTCTGCTGCAACCGCCATTCGGCTCGTTCCGCAGCATCAGGTTCCCCGCGCGCTGGCGATTTTTAACGGTGGGAACGCGCTGGCTACCGTTGTAGCGGCACCGCTTGGCAGCTATCTGGGGACGACCGTGGGCTGGCGAGGGGCATTTTTATGCCTCGTTCCCCTGGCTATAGCCGCGTTCATCTGGCAGTGGGTCAGCCTGCCATCGATGGAAAACGATAAAAAACAAAAATCCCAGAGATCTATGCGTCATCTGTTCCGCATCACCATTGTCCCTGCGGGACTTCTGGCCTGCGGATTCTTCTTCATGGGGCAATTTGCCTTATTTACCTACGTGCGCCCCTTTCTTGAGACCGTAACCCGCGTAGGCCCTACTGGTCTCTCTCTGATTTTGCTCGCAATAGGCGTGGCGGGTTTTGTCGGCACACTGGCCGTATCAATATTCCTGAACACAAGTTTTTATCAGACTTTAATCATGATCCCCCTGCTTATGGCAGCGACTGCCGGGGCGTTACTTCTGGTTGGACACAGCATCTGGGCTGTTGCCGTATTGCTCAGCCTGTGGGGACTACTAGCAACGGCTGCGCCAACGGGATGGTGGACATGGATAGCGCGGGCACTACCCGAAGATGCAGAGGCGGGTGGTGGCTTAATGGTTGCGGTGATCCAGCTATCAATTGCTCTGGGTTCAACGGCAGGTGGGATGGTATTCGACACTCTGGGATGGCGCAGTACTTTTGGCTTGAGTGGTTTCTTACTTCTGGCGGCAGCAGCAATGACGATTGTCACATCCCGTCAAAACTGCAAAGCAAACTAGAACTATCCATTCATTTCTGGCGTGCTCTCTGTCATGGCATACGGCAGAGAGCCGAGTGTCCGCCCTCGCTGATCGCGGGCCTTTAGCCCAGTTATCTTCTATTTTTTCACCAAATATTTTCGCATCAGTGCATTTTGTAATGTCACTCCGCGACAGGCAGGAAACCCACGTTCCACAACATGAAAGCCGTGTCGTAGAAAGAACGCCTCCGCAGCCTTACTGACATTTGAAGTCAGTTCGCCAATTCCACGTTGTCTGGCTTCTTCATGAATGCGATTCATCAATAGTGTCCCTACTCCCTGTCTCGGGTAGGTTCCCGAGACAAAGAAATGGTCAATGTACCCATTTGGCTGAAGATCTGCATATCCAGCTATTTCACCATCCACTTCAACAACAAAGGGGCGTAATTCCTTCATATGATTGGCCCATTGTTCCGGGTCGATATCCGTTGGGGCCCACGCATCTATTTGTTCCTGTGTGTAGTAATGTGATGCGAGGGTATGTACAGAAGATAAAAAGACGCTGAATAACGAAATTTCATCTCCATTACTAAACCTTCTGATTTTCATAAGACCTCGTCAGGAGAGTGACTTGTAGAACAATACCATTTTTGGTGTAGCAGAGCGTCAGCCCCTCGTGGTGAGTTTAATGGGTCAATGCAACGCTATTCTTAATCAAGGGAGATGCTCAGGCAACGCCGTTGAGTCAACATCAAACCATCGGCCTGTGGCGGTAATGTCGCTACGCCACGGGTAAGGCTTTTTCCAGTTGAGTATGTAATATTGACTTATTGTGTAAAAAGATTACTTTTCAGGACATGAAGAAGATACTCATTATTGTTCCCGATGGCGGTATGCTGTTTGAGTCCGCCGGTATTGCCGACATTCTGATGCAGGCCAACCGCCTGCATCCCAAAGGCACTACGGAGACGTGTTACCAGGTTCAGTTAGCGACAACGCAACCGCATCAGGTGATCCATGGTCAGTCCGGCCTAAATCTACTGGCAGATCATCGCCTACATGAGATAGATCCTCGCGAACCTCTCGATACCATCATCATCACTGGCAGAGGTCAAAACCCGCAGGAAGGGATTGCAGTGGTTGACTGGCTACGCCTTGCCGCTCCCCACGCCCGCCGCATTGCATCCATTTGCGGCGGCGCGATGCTGCTGGCAGAAACCGGGCTGCTGGACGGCAGACGAGCCACCACCCACTGGAAGCTACTGGAAACTATGCAGGCAGAATTCCCTAAGGTGCGCGTCGAAAGCGGTCCGCTCTATATCCAGGACGAACACATCTGGACATCAGGTGGCGTCAGTTCCGGCTTTGACCTGACGTTAGCGTTAGTTGAAGAGGATTACGGCTTCAGTCTGGCGCGCGACGTCGCTCAGGATTTCGTCATGTACCTGCGCCGTCCCGGGGGACAACTCCAGTTTAGCCGCTACAACCTTCAGCAGACCAGCACCCTGGGCCCGATTAACGATCTGCTCACCTGGCTGCTTGAGAACCTCACCGCCGATCTCAGTGTGGATAAACTGGCGGAAAAAGTCGCCATGAGTCCGCGTAATTTCACCCGCGTGTTTACCCGAGAAACGGGCGCATCACCGGCACGCTATGTGGCTGAAGCCCGTCTGGCCGCAGCACGACAGCGTCTGGAGCAGACCAACGAGACGCTGGAGCGTATCGCCGAACAAACAGGATTTGGCAGCAGCATTAACCTGCGACGGCTGTTTGAAAAACAGCTTCACCTGACGCCTGGTGAATATCGCCAACGCTTTCACTGTCGTAAAATGGCGTAAAGTGATCCTTTTTTGTCATTTACGCCAACACGTGACCGGCCTAAATTTACTCCAGAGACAACAGATAAGGAGTTCATCATGGTAAAGGTCGGTATTAACGGTTTTGGCCGTATCGGACGTAACGTACTGCGTGCTGCACTGGGTAACCCGGAAATCCAGATCGTGGCAATCAACGATCTGACAGACAGTAAAACGCTGGCGCATCTGCTGAAATACGACTCGCTGCTCGGTAAACTCGACGCCGACGTCACCGCCGGTGAGGGGCAGTTGGTGGTTAACGGTAAATCCATCACCGTATTCAGTGAACGCGACCCAGCCAACATCCCATGGCGTCAGCGTGAAGTCGATATTGTCATTGAAGCAACCGGCTTCTTCACTGAACGTGACAAGGCGGCGGTGCATATCCACAGCGGTGGCGCAAAACGAGTGATTATCTCCGCCCCCGGTAAGAACGATGATTTAACCATCGTGATGGGCGTTAACGATCACCTCTACTCCGCGGATAAACACTTTGTCGTCAGCAACGGTAGCTGCACCACTAACGGTCTGGCACCTGCCGCACAGGTTTTGCACCAACATTTCGGCATTAAGCATGGTTTGATGAACACCACCCACGCCTATACCAACAGCCAGGCGCTGCACGACCAGCCGGAAAAAGATCTTCGTGGTGCCCGCGCCGCTGCATTGTCGATTGTGCCCTACTCCAGCGGTGCCGCGAAGGCACTTGGCAAAGTCATCCCGGAGCTGGATGGTCGCTTAACCGGGTATTCGCTGCGCGTACCGGTTCCTGTGGTGTCCATTGTCGACCTGACCGTAACGCTTGAGCGGGATGTTACAGCAGAGGAGGTCAATAATGCGTTTCGTGACGCCGCCGCGACAGGGCCACTGAAAGGGATCCTCGGCTACAGCGATGAACCGCTTGTCTCAAGCGACTATCAGGGTGATCCGCGCTCATCCATCATCGACGGCCTGTCAACGCTGGTGATTGGCGGCAATATGGTCAAAATTCTGGCGTGGTACGACAACGAATGGGGATTCTCTAATCGCCTCGTCGAGCTGGCACTGCTAATGGCAAGGCACGAACGTTAATCCCCTGCTCTCACACTCTCTCTAAATCCACGCCAGGCGTGGATTTTTTTATATCTGTTACGTGTTTGTCGCAGTGACAATCGCCCACAACGTCACGTCCCCCATTTTTAGTCGTCACCTTACGATGCTGCTGGGGTGACGCGTTTAAAAACGTTAGCGATAACCCGACAAAATAATAAATCGCCATCACTTTAACGGTCAGTTTATTAATCAGACAGTTGCGACCATAATAAAATGAGTAATGCGATCTTATTTGAGGATTCCGGCATGATCACCTTTTATCAACTTACAGCCACCCGTCTGCATGGTGAGCCCGTCTCTATGGCCGACTACGCTGGCAAACTGGTTCTGGTGGTCAATACTGCCAGCCATTGTGGCTTCACGCCGCAATATGCAGGCCTCGAAGCGCTTTACAAGAAGTACGCCGCGCAGGGTCTGGTGGTGCTTGGTTTCCCCTGCAACCAGTTCGGTAATCAGGAGCCCGGCGGGGCCGACGAAATCTCGCAAACCTGTCACATCAACTACGGTGTGAGCTTCCCGATATTTGAGAAAGTGGAAGTCAACGGCGCGGCTACGCATCCAGTGTTTCGTTACCTGAAAAACGAATTACCCGGCGTGCTGGGTGGGCGTATCAAGTGGAATTTCACTAAGTTCCTGATCGGGCGTGACGGCAAACCGCTCAAGCGTTTTGCGCCGTTCACTACCCCTGAGAAAATAGAAACCGCGATCCTTGCTGCGCTTAAAGTCTGAGCGCACCTGTCATTCAAACCGTCCCCATTATGCCCCAGCGCACTGTCTGAATAAAAAACACGCTGCAAAATCAACAAAATATAATCAACTTGCTTAATTACTCTGCAATCGCGTGAGTTCAGGAAGAAAAATGCTATTTCCCTCTTGCCTCATTCGGTCTGTGCCGCTAATATTCGTCCCCGTTGTCACCTACAACGTTGCGTTCATAGCTCAGTTGGTTAGAGCACCACCTTGACATGGTGGGGGTCGTTGGTTCGAGTCCAATTGAACGCACCATCTTGCGTCCGTAGCTCAGTTGGTTAGAGCACCACCTTGACATGGTGGGGGTCGGTGGTTCGAGTCCACTCGGACGCACCAAATTATTTCTATGATTTGGTGCTATTTCCCTTCGCTACACCTCATAATTTCTTTTTATTGCCTCCTGTTCGTAACCTTAAGCTTAATCATTACTCCGTATGATGCTGGCACAAAGCGATGCGCCAAAGCCTTCTAAACTCTATGCTCAGCGCGTATCATTTATCCTCTTCGCAAACCCTTTTTCGCCAGAGATCGGATACCATGCCCTCTTCCATTCTTCTGTTTGCCGCGGGCAGTTTACGCCTGGCATTTGCCCCTTTAATAAGCCAGTTCTCGCGCCATAGCGGAATAGACGTGAAGGTGGAATATGGTCCGGCCGGTTTATTACGCGAGCGTATTGAAGCCGGTGAACCGTGTGCGCTCTTTGCCTCAGCCAATCGGGAGCACCCGCAACGCCTGCTGGCTTTGCAAAAAGCTGTCCTCACGCAAACCTTTAGCTGGAATCAACTGAGTCTGGTCAGCAACCGAAACGGCGCCTGGCTGGATTTGCTCCGCGACCCAACGCTACGAATAGGTACATCCACGCCCGGCTGCGACCCTTCCGGAGACTATACCTGGGCATTTTTCGACAATATGGATGTACTGGAGCCAGGACTCGGACAACAGCTTAGGGCGCGCGCCATCCCGCTGGTTGGTGGGCGTGATACGGTGAAAATCCCGTCTGGTGAACTGGCGAGCGCTTGGATCCTTCGCCAGGGACTGGCCGATCTGTTTATCGGCTACGCGCATTACGCGAAAACGCTGCGCGCCCAACCCGACGTGCATTATGTAGCTATCCCTGATGAGCACAATATTCGCTGCGAATACCAACTGGCGGTGCTCGAGGCATCCAACGAGGTGATGGCGCTGGTTAAATTCATGCTCTCCAACGGCGGTCAGGCGTTTCTTACCGCCGCCGGGTTTTTACCTCTTAACGACGAACAGAAAACAGCGGTGCGATAAACGGCGTCGGGTGGTTCTCCAGACTGAGTTTTCGCAGCGGTAAGCCATAGGCCTGGAACAGATTCTCTTCCGTCACAATGCTGTCCGTTGGCCCTGCCCGCCATTTTCCTTCGGGGAGCAGCAGCAAAGTATGGGTGGCTATTTGTAACGCATGCAGCGGATCGTGGGTCGAAAAAAGAATGCTGCATCCCTGTAGATGGGCCAGATCGCTGATGAGCTGAAGCACCACCTGCTGATTGGCGAGATCCAGCGCGGAGCACGGTTCATCAAGCAGCAGCGTTTGACACTCCGTCACCAGCGCCCGGGCTATCATCACCAGTTGCTGTTGCCCCCCGGAAAGTGAGCTAAACGAGTGGGAAGCAAGCTGGGCAATATTTAACTGCTCCAGCGCCTGGGTCGCTCTTAGTTGATCCTGCTGGCTGGGTTGCGCAAAAAGCTTCACGTGCTGTGCCCGCCCCATCAGCACCACGTCGCTCACCGTATAAGGAAATGGCAGGTGGCAATGCTGCGCCACAATTCCTATCCCGCCGTCATTTTCAATGCTGCCGTCCAAAGCTGGCAGCGTGCCGGTTAGCGTATCGAGCAGCGTACTTTTCCCCAGGCCGTTACGTCCCAGCACAGCCCAGATCTCACCTTTCTGACAACTGAATGTAAGCGGCTCAAATAGCGGCACGCGATACCCATAAGTAAGCGTATTTACACGCAATGCGGCAGGTTTCATGATGTCCCCCGGCGGCTGGAGCGGATGAGTAAAAAAGCAAACAGCGGCGCGCCGAATATTGCGGTGATGATCCCAAGCGGTATCTCCGCGTGCATCAGGGTACGCGCAATATCATCCACCACAATCATAAAACCGCCTCCCATCCAGAAGGCGCACGGCAGTAGACGACGATGATCAACCCCCACCAGCAAACGCGCCAGATGCGGAATAACCAACCCAACCCAGGCGATACTGCCGCTGACCGCTACCTGAGCGGCGACTAAAAAAGCGCAGCACAGCAAAACGCTGCGTCGCAGAGGAACTACCGCGACGCCTAGCGAACGGGCATCTTTATCATTGAGTGATAACAGGTTTATCCGCCAGCGTAGCTGGTACAAAACTGTCGCAGCGATACCAACTGGAATCGCCAACAGCAGAACTTTATGCCAGTTAGCCGTCGCAAAGCTGCCGAGCAGCCAGAACACGATATTGGGTAACGTTTCTTCGGTATCAGCCTGATACTGAATCAGGCTCACCAGCGCGGCAAAAAAACCACTCAAAATGATACCCGACAGGATCAGCACCAGCGTATTCTCCAGCCCCTGCAGCGCAGCAATGGCATACACCAGGACCAGCGCCGTCAGACCGAAGAAAAACGTTGAACCCATCATCAACCACGGCGACAGGCCGAGCAGAATAGCCAGCGTTCCGCCAAAAGCGGCCCCGGACGTCACGCCAATAATATGCGGGTCGACCAGCGGATTATGAAATACCCCTTGCAGCGTCGCGCCACATAACCCCAACGCACCACCCGCCAGCAGCGCCATCAGAATTCGCGGTAGCCTGACCGTCCAGATAACCTGACCGGCAATCCCTTCAGCGTCGCTATAGTGCATCAGGTGATAAAAGACTTCGCTTAACGACAGCGGATATTGTCCGAGGCACAACGAACCAAGGCCCAGCAACAGGACCGTCGCGATTAAGAGTGGTTGCTGGAGTAAAATGCGCTTACTTAACTGCATCAGGCTGCCAGTTCACACCATAAAAACGCTGATAGTAGTCTTGCGCCTGCGCATCAACATCCACGTCTTTGTAGGCGTCCGGGTACAGTTTTTTGGCCATCCACAGCTCACCAATCGCTAACGCTTCAGGCATCGGATAGCCCCAGGCTTTGGCGTACTCAGGCATCAACCAGACGCGATGATTTTTTACCGCATCGATCCCCTGCCAGTTAGGATCGTTTTGGATCTCCGTTACCACCTGCGGGTAGCGATCCTGAACAAAAATTACCTGCGGGTTCCACGCCAATACCTGTTCCAGCGCAACCTGACGGGCGCCTTTTACACTGGCAGCCGCCACGTTTAGCCCACCCGCGTGCTGCATCATGAGTCCCGTGTACTTCCCGGAGCCGTAAGTCATCAGGTCGGGGTTAGCCATATAAATACGGACTTTTTGCGCATCCGGGATTTTTGCGACCGGCGCATTGAATTTTGCCCGCGCCGCAAAAACGTAGTCGATCAACGTCTCAGCTTGCGGTTTGCGCCCCACGACGTCCGCAATCAGGCGAATCCCCTGCTTTAACCCTTCGTTGTAGACCTGCTCTTCATCGGCCATGGTCGGGTTCATTTTATTCTGTTGCCCGGCTGCATCCTTGCGCAATGAGATTGCCACGACCGGAATACCGGCGTTCTGAATCTGCTGGATCATCTCCGCAGGCGCATAGTTGGCGACAAAAACCACCTGTGGATGAATCGCCAGTAGGCTTTCAATATTCACGCTGGTGAGATCGCCCGGCGTCGGCAATGTGGCAATTGTCGGCATAAAGCGCGCAAACTCAGGCCCGAGCTGTTTTTTCCAGCTCGACATCACGCCAATAATGTCCTGCTGAGCATTAAGCTGGACCAGAATATTCAGCGTCTGGTGTTGCAGCACGACCACTTTGTCGACGTGGTCCGGAATCGTGACCTGACGACCAAGCTGGTCGGTGATCGTACGGTCGGCCTGGGCAGAAAACGCAAACAACATGCTGGCGCATACCAGCACAAAAGAGCGGAAAGTTAACATGGGATACCATCTGGATAGCGGAGTAAAAACGATGTGTATTAAATTATATAACGATATGACAGGCAACCCATTCGCGATAAATACCGCACGACACACGAGGAAGATCAATTTATGCCGACAAAAAAGCCGACGGTGATGACCACCGTCGGCTGTGGGTAACACTAGGACTAACGGATTATTTGGTTGCCGCTTTAATGATATCGAGCGCTTTGGCGAACTGGTCCTGCGGGATCGTCAGCGGATAAAGGAAACGAATAACGTTGCCATACTGACCGCAGGTCAGCAGCAGTAATCCTTGCTCAAGGGCTTTCTTCTGCACGCGTTGTGCGGCGGCTGCGTTGGGTTCTCCCGTCGCAGCATCACAGAATTCAGCGGCGATCATAGAGCCTAAACCGCGCACTTCGGCCAGTTCAGGACACCCGGTTTGCGCGTCAGTCAGAGTGGCGCGCAGTTGTTCGCCAAGAGCTGCCGCACGCTGGCACAGCTGTTCATCACGAATGATATCCAGCACCGCATGAGCTGCCGCAATTGATAGCGGGTTTCCGGCGTAGGTTCCGCCCAGACCACCCGGCGCAGGCGCATCCATAATTTCAGCTTTGCCCACGACGCCAGACAGCGGCATGCCGCCTGCAAGGCTTTTTGCCATAGTCATCAGGTCAGCTTTGTCAGCATAGTGGTCCATCGCAAATAACTGGCCCGTACGGGCAAACCCGCTTTGCACCTCATCGGCGATCATCACGATGCCATGCTCGTCGCAAATACGGCGGATGGCAGCCACAAACTCCGGCGGCGCCACCACGAAGCCCCCTTCACCCTGGACGGGCTCGAAAATAATCGCCGCGACCTGAGTGGGATCGATATCGGCTTTAAACAGGCGCTCAATCGCTTTGATGGAGTCCGCCGTAGAAATCCCCTGCAACTCGCAAGGATACGGTGCGTGGTAAACGGAGCCAGGGAACGGGCCGAACCCTTTTTTATACGGCGCCACCTTGCCGGTTAACGCCATCGTCATGTAGGTACGCCCATGAAAACCGCCGCCAAAAGCAATAACGCCAGGACGGCCGGTATGTGCGCGCGCAATTTTCACCGCATTTTCGACCGCTTCAGCCCCGGTGGTGAAGAATGTGGTTTTGCGCTTGCCGTCGATTGGCGCAACGGCGTTGATTTTCTCCGCCAAAGACACATAGCTTTCGTACGGGACAATCTGATAAGCCGTATGGGTAAAAGCCTGCAGTTGCGCTTCGACTGCCTGCACCAGGCGAGGATGACGGTGTCCGGTGTTCAGCACGGCAATCCCGGCGGCAAAATCAATGTACTGATTGCCTTCGATATCGGTAATTGTGCTGTTTTCTGCTGACTGGGCATAAAAATCACACATTACACCCACACCACGCGGGGTGGCATCCAGACGACGTTGTTGCAGGTTTTTATTGTTCATTCTCTACACCTTGTCCATTAATACATTTAGGTTGAATTACCCTTTAAATTTAGACGCCATCTGGTACTTTAATCGAGAGCCAAATCGTTTTATTTTAAGGATCCAAATGCGTTCACTTGCCGGAGATGTGATCAAGCAGGCATTTAGCCAGCAGACCGATGAAAAGCTGCATCGTCGCCTGTATGCCGCCATCTGCAGTTGCATCCTCGAAGGTAGCCTGAAACCGGCTACCCGAATGCCTCCGTCGCGTGACCTGGCAGGCGAACTGACGCTATCGCGCAATACCGTCCTGCGGGTTTACGAGCAATTGCAGGCCGAAGGTTATATTTCCGCGCGCACCAGCAGCGGCACGTTTGTCACCGACAGCGTGCTGGACAATCTTGACCTGCGTCCCCACAAAGAGCCCGTTGCCGCCACACTGGAGGATCACACCCGCTTATCTGCCCGCTGCCTTGAGCTGCTGGGCCATGCCAGCGCCAGCCCTCGTCAATGGGGCGCATTTATTCCAGGCGTGCCTGATGTGGAGCATTTCCCTCACCGGGTGCTCAAAAAAATTCAGGATCGGCTGGCGAGACGGTTGCGCCCGGAGTTTCTCACTTACGATGCCGCAGGCGGCGTGACTGAGCTGAAAGAAGCGCTGGCAGACTATCTGCGCACCGCACGCGGGGTGCGGTGTTCACCTGAGCAAATTCTGATTACTGAAGGTATTCACCAGGCGCTGGATCTGGTGACCCGGACGCTATGCAACCCGGGGGATAACGCCTGGATTGAGGAGCCGGGCTACTGGGGAATCAAAAATATTCTGCGCATCAATGCGGTTAACTTTTCGGCGATCCCGGTTGATGAACAAGGTATGGTGCCGCTGGAGGCTGGCGAATCTGCGCCAAAGCTGATTTTTGTGACACCGTCACATCAATATCCGCTCGGTTCGGTAATGAGCCTCAACCGCCGTCGGGCACTTCTCTTTCGCGCACGTGAAACGCGAAGCTGGATAGTGGAAGATGACTACGACAGCGAGTTTCGCTTTTCCGGCCAGCCAATTCCATCATTGCAGGGTCTGGAAGAAGAGACGCCGGTCATCTATATCGGGACATTCAGTAAAACACTCTATCCCGCACTGCGGCTCGGTTATGTGGTACTGCCCAAACCGCTCGCCGCGCCGCTGAAGAAGGTTCATAACGACCTCTATCGTGGTGGACATTTGCTGATTCAGGCAGCGCTGGCGGAGTTTATCCGCGAGGGTTACTACGCGGCGCACATTCGTAAAATGCGCCAGTTGTACAGTCGTCGCCGCCAGACGTTGGTGGAGCTTATCAGTCGCCAGTTGGGCGAGCAGTATCTTGGCTCCTTCAGCAGCAACGCCGGGCTGCACATGATTCTACAGTTGCCCGTCGGGAGCGATGACGTTCTCATTGCCCAACAGGCAAATGCGCAAGGGCTGCTGGTGCGCCCGCTGTCTCGCTACTACGTGAATGAAGAGAAACGCAGCGGCCTGCTGCTGGGATTTGCCAGTATTGAAGAGCATGAAATGGCGGCGGCGTTTACCCGACTGGTGGGTATTATCAGAGTAAACGCCGTTTAAGCACTGCCGGATGGCGCTGCAAGCACCTTGTCCATCCGACATGCTGTTTAATGTGACGCTTTTTTAATCCCTGCCAGGTCCTCCTGGCTCACTTCGCCATTCCCTTCTCCCCAACTTTTACGCACGTAATTAATCACGTCGCGCATTTCGTTGTCGCTTAACATGCCACCGTAAGCCGGCATCTTAAAGGAGACGCTGCCACGCGTTGTCGGTGTTTCTGCGCCGTGGGCAATCACTCTGAATAGCGGCGTCGGGTCATCAACCATCACCAGCGGATTGTTGATCAAAGAAGGTGCGTTATCATCCGTACCTTTCCCCTCCAGACCGTGACAGGTGGAGCAGTAACGGTTATAGGTCACTTTGCCCGCCTCGGGTGAATTCGACCATGACACCGTAGTTGCCGCTGCGCGCACCGTTTCAGGCTTCTCGCTTTTCAGGCTCAGCAGATATTGCGCGATCGCCGTGGCATCGTCATCGGTCAGGTACTGTGTACTCTGCGTAACGACTTCAGCCATCGAACCTGAAACCGCGGCATGCTTGCTTTTACCGGTCAGCAACAGCGATTTTAATTCCTGCTCAGACATTCCCGTGCCGCGCAGCGAAGGCGCATACCAGCCGTCGATCATCGCGCCGCTCAGGTACTCGGCATCAGCATTGGTATACGCTTTTTCGTTCATCGCCATGCCTCTCGGGGTATGGCAAGAACCGCAGTGTCCGGGACCTTCCACCAGATAAGCGCCCCGTTTTACTAACGCAGCGTTGTCATCCGTTTTTGCACGTTCTACAGCCGTCGCTGGCGCGTCGGTAAACAGCCAGTTCCAGATATGCAGCGGCCAGCGGGCGGAGAGTAGCCACGGAATGGCATTCTCTTTATTGGGCTGCGCAGAGGGGGTGACATCATGCATAAAATAGCGATACAACGCCTGTACATCGTCATCAGAAAGTTTTGCGTAAGAGGGATAAGGCATGGCCGGATATAACGGATGACCATCTTTAGCAATTCCCTGACGTACGGCCTTGTCAAAATCCTCGTATGAGTAATTACCAATACCCTGGGTTTTGTCTGGGGTAATGTTGGTCGAATAAATATCCCCTACCGGAGTAGGAAACTTTTTGCCACCCGCCATCGCCGCCCCCCCTTCGGTGGTATGACAGGCCACACAGTCAGAGATACGGGCGATATATTCGCCATTAGATTCCGCTGCACTCACAGAGGCGGTAAACAAACAGGCGGCAAGAACGGTTACATTACGCATAGATCACCCCATATCCTTGAGTTCATTAACCGCACGCCATGCCTGGTCGATGGCCGTATGGGCATAAGCCCCCCAGTCAGAATCGGAATTAGCGATGGCAATGCGACCAACTGGCTGACGCGCCCGCTCGATAATTTCTGGCATTTTATCCATATCATCGAACAACGCGTTGGCGTAATACGCATAGCCATGCGCCCAGCGGTTAACCGTAATGGCGGAGATATCGCGTTGATTATCAAAGCCCGTTGAGCCAAACATTTCCTGCAACTGGGAGCGAATCATCTCCTCATGCGTCGCAAATGTGGTCCCCAGTAAATACGCTCGCCCAAGACGGAACTGTTCTCTGGCCGACAAATTACTGCCTGGATAAGTAGGCACATAGACCATGTGAATGACCATCGGATCGTCCGGTGAGGCCGGGTGTTGATACCCGCCGATGCTGACCGGATAGTCGAGCTTAATCCGGCTGTAAGGTGCCGCCGGAGAGTAAAATTCATGCACGCCAAGCTGTTTGAACGCCTGCCAGTTTTTGACCACCACGTTGGTGTACACCAGCGGTGCCTTCACGTTCAGTTTGAGATCCGCCTGCTGCTGTTCCGGCATCTCAGGCACCAGATACGGGATCATCATGTTATAGCCCGCCATGATGGTGTTTTTACCGCGCACGCGATGCATTTTGCCGTCACGCAGATAGGTCACCACCACGCCATCCTTTGTGTTGGCCGCATTAATCACCGTGCTATTCAGACGCAAGCGCGTGGTGTTTTCCGGCAGATCCAGCTTTTCGTAATGCAGTCTGGCAAGGACAGAGTCTTCCATCGTGTTACCCGGTAGCGCATCCGGCAGCATATACCTGACTAACAGTCGGGCCAGCCCGGCGTTACCGTCAGGGAAATGGTAAACATACGGCTCTTCGAGGTCGGCCAGCGACTCGCCGTCCAACGGCGGTATTCCCAGCGCCTCCATGCCGGGTAATGCGCACGCCCTGGCATCGCTACAGGAAATGCCTTCAATGCCGATGGCAAAGAAGTCATTAGAACGCTGCTGAAAATAAAGCAGCGCCATTTTGCTCAAACCAACTTTTGTGGCCAAAAATTCACTGTAGCTGTGGGTATCCAGCCATTCCATTTTCTCATCGACCGTCATGCCCGGAAGATAGTCGCCAGGATGGACGTGCAGGTCGATCAACGCCTTTCGGTCGTGCTCAGTTAGCGGAAAATCATTGATAAAGTCTTCAATTTTACGGCCATTGAGCCTGTTCGGCGGGATATCATCAGATACCGCGCGCCCCGGATCGCCGCTGACGATTTTTGTCTCGCCAAAATTCTTTTTGTCGAAGAAAACGCCACGACTGAGCTGCCAGTCGGGGTAGAAGTTTACGTCAAAACTCTCTTTTAACCGCGTGACGCTGACGCCCACGGTTTCCATCAGTTTTTGCACCTCAGGGCTGAAATTGTGCGCGGGCGACTGGAATGCTTCGCTACCGCCATAGCCGAGTAATTTCTTACCTGAGCTCGTAAATTCGTTACGTTTGGCGTGCCCGCCAAAATCGTCATGGTTATCGAGGATCAGGATCCGGCTATTTTGCCCGGCAAGCTGGCGCCAGAAACAACCGGCAGCCAGCCCGCTAATACCGCCGCCCACAATCACCAGATCGTACTCTTCCTCAACGGGCAGAGCGTTTAAATCAAAATGTTTATGCTCGCGGCCTACTGCATGCGCCATTTCAAACGATCCAGGATGATTACCCCGCAGCCCCGTCAGCCCTGGCGGATAATAATTTCCATCTATAAATGCGTTTCCCTTTCCTGCCGCCCTGACCCATTCCAGCGGGGTAAGCCCCGCCGCAATAGTCACCGCGACGCCGTTGAGAAAATCACGTCTGGTAATTGCCATTAACTTTTTTCCTTATTGCTACACACAGCCCTAAATACGACACAAATAAGAGATGTCCCCCTTCATAGTAATAAAGGGGTACAGCCGACTATTTCCCTGGCTTTAACTCTTCATCCAGTTTTTTAGAATCATAATAATCACCCTGCCAGGTGATTTTACCTGCTTTAACATGAATATAGCTGACACCTTCAAATTTTATCGGATTATTTGTCGGCGGACTCCCTGCCCATTCACCACTATTTTTGCCAGAAAACTCCCAACGAAACGCCACGGTATCTTCGTCGTAAACGGGTTTGCCGACCATTTTCCAGCTCAGATCTGGCACCGCCTTAATAAAGGCACCGATAACCTCTTTTTCAGCTTTTTCTCTGCCATTTATCGGTTCGCCAGCGGCGGCATCATAATAGACTGCGTCATCAGCAAGATATTGCGCGGCTCGCGAAGCATCGTGTGCATTCCAGGCCGCCATGTACTCTTTAACGGTATTCAGCGATGTGCTTTCTGCCAGGCTATAGCCCGAGAACATCACGAATGAAAGCACCGCTATGTTTAATGTTTTCATCGAAATCCTCTCTATTCAGAAATGTCACACATGATATGTTTCACCCGGGTATATTCTTCGAGCGAGTAGGATGAGAGATCTTTGCCATAACCCGATTTTTTGAACCCGCCGTGCGGCATTTCGGCGCACAGAGGAATGTGATTGTTAATCCACACGGTGCCAAAATCGAGGTCAATGCTGAAGCGCTGTGCGCGACCATGGTTACTGGTCCAGACGCTGGCGGCCAGACCATATTCCACATCATTCGCTTTGTGTAGACCCTCTTCATCAGTCGAAAACGGCTGAATAGTCATTACCGGTCCAAATACTTCATGCTGAATAGCTTCGTCATGTTGATGCAATCCGGAGACGATCGTCGGCTCAAAATAGAAGCCCGGACCTGGCCCGGCACGCCCACCCGTTTCAATTTTTGCATGTGCCGGTAAACGCGCAATAAAGCCTTTCACCTGCTCCAGTTGGTTTTTACTGTTCAATGCGCCATATAGCGCAGCCTGATCCGCTGGCGGTCCAAATTTAATACTCTTCGTTTTCTGAACCAGCTTTTCCAGGAATTCAGCGTAGATGGATTGTTCGACCAGAATACGCGTAGCCGCCGTGCAATCCTGGCCGGCATTGAAGAAGCCTGCCGTGGTGATCGTCGCGATCGCCTTGTCCATATCTGCATCAGCAAACACCACCGCAGGCGCTTTCCCGCCCAATTCCAGATGCGCCTTGGTCAGGTTCGCCGCTGCCGAAGCCGCAACCTGTAGGCCCGCGCGGACCGAACCGGTAATCGAAACCAGTGAGGCCTTCGGGTTTGAAACCACCAGCGAACCGGTGCTGGCTTTACCTAATACGACGTTAAACGCCCCTCTTGGGAACAACGGCGCGGCCAGTTCAGCCAACAGCAGCGTGCTGACCGGCGTGGTGTCGCTGGGTTTTAATACGACCGTATTGCCTGCCGCCAGCGCTGGCGCAATCTTCCATACCGCCATCATGAACGGGTAGTTCCATGGCGTGACTTGTCCAACGATACCCAGCGGTTCACGGCGGATAGTCGAGGTAAACCCGGCGGAATATTCCCCTGCTGCTTTCCCTTCAAGACAACGCGCCGCACCGGCAAAAAAGCGGATGGCATCGCAGGATGCCGCGATCTCTTCCTTCTCAATAAAATGGCGAAGCTGACCGGTCTCCTGACTCTGCGCGTTCACCAGCCGCTCAACGTTTCGTTCAATCTCATCTGCCAGTTGCAATAACGCCTTTTGCCGCTGTGCCGGCGTCGATTTTCGCCAGATGCTAAACGCCGCCTCCGCCGCCGAGTAGGCCTGCTCCACCTCTTCCGCATCGGCGTTGGGTGATAATGCATACGTTTCGCCGTCGACCGGACTCACCAGTTCGAAGGTATCTTCGCTACGACCTGCTACGTATTGCCCATTGATAAAATGCTTCAGGGTTTTCATGTCTGTCTCCTGCCCGTTAATACATAAAGAAACTTATGTAATATATATATTGTAAAAGATTTTCAAATGCGCAACATTGACACTATGATAAGCCTCGCATTTTTAACTTAATTTTTACATTTTCGGGATAAGGCTTTTCATCGTGAGCCGAGGCTTTATGCTCAGCTCATCATGAAGTTATCGGGACACACATCCGCTTGTGCAGTGACGTTGCGCATAGGCATGTAAAATAACTCGGCCATTCTTACCTTCCTTGCCTGACGGGCATGTGTTAAAAATGGTCGTTGTTTCAGGGAATTGAGTGCAGAAAAGATTATGATTACTCACGCGGTCATATTTGCGCCTATCGGGCAGGTCAGTCGTTCAGACCAGATAGTGCAGCGCCTGTCAAACGCCATTATCACGGGGTTGCTGGAGCCAAAAGAACAGCTCCCCAACGAAACTGATTTGGCAAAGATGATGGGTGTCTCACATATCACTATCAGAGAAGCGCTAAACACGCTTCGGGCTAATAATCTTATCCATACGGTTCGTGGTCGAAATGGCGGGAGCTTCGTTTGCGAAAATATTGATGGCAAAAACAGCGCCCTGCATCCGTTCAAAGCGATCAGTACGGATTATCTTTCTGACCTGGGCGAAATGCATTGCGCCATTATCAGCCATAGCGCAAGGCTGGCTTCCAGACGGATGACCGGCGCGGATATCGCCAAATTTCGCGAGTTTGTTGAGGTGCTCAGCAAGGCAAACTCACCAGAGCTGATGACCCAGGCCGATATGCGCTGTCTACTGGCGATAGCTGCCAGTTCACATTCGGCGCGACTGGCCAATCAGGAGCTGCAGGTCCAGGCTGAATGGGCATCGCTGGTGGCGATACTTTATCGCGCAGACAACATTCATGCCGAAATTATTGCGCTTTACTCGGCACTGGCCGATGCGCTGGCAGCTCACAACGAGGCAGAATCCGTGCAGCTTGCCACACGGATCATCGACACGTTTACCTATTACCTTATTGAAAAAAAGCTGAAATATAACTCGAACTGACAATCAGTGAAGGCAGGACAGACAATGAGCTCTTCGACATCCTTAAGCGCATTAATTCGTAAGATTGATGATATTACCGCCTCTACCGTAGATTCTACCGTTGCGCTGGCGAGGAGCATCCATGAGGCGATTTCCGGGGTGCAAAAGGCCTCAGCAGAAGTTGTCCTCGATCCATCGGTGAGATCTACCGTTCAGCAACACATCAAGCGCACCCTCAGTAACAATCATTACTGTTCAGGGGCCGGGTTCGCCAGCCATATTGAGAGCACTGCCACCACAAAAGAGTATTGGCTGCTGGAATGGTGGTATAAGAAAGATAATGGTTTGAGTCAGGCGCACCTCGATTTAGATCAGGCCACCCAGCAACGCCTGGATTTCAGAACCTTCGAGTGGTTTAAGCACTCACCTCCGGCAGGAAAAGCCTATATCCACGGTCCCTACGTCGACTATATCTGCAATATTTCCTACACCCTGACCTCGGCAGTGCCGGTCTACTACAACGATCAGTTTCTTGGCGTTGCCGCCGTCGATCTGCTGGTCAGTCAGATTGAGGCCGAACTGCTCTCCTGCGCTCATTCTGACTATGTCATTCTGACCAATCTGGAAAACAGAATTATCTTTTCCAGTTGGCCACGTTTTCGCGTGGGTGAATTACTCTCTCCCGCAAACAGTACCGTTGTTTATCAGAGCGACTACTTTATCCTTTATCACTATCAAAACTAAGGGCCCGAAGGCCCTTAGTGTTTAGTTATCCTGCCCCATATTCAGCTTGTTAGCGTAGGCAATGGCGTCGTTTTCCGGTGCCGCAGAGCGACCAAACGGTCGGGTCAGGAACATATAGATAAGCCCGGAGCCAACGACAATCGCCAGGCCGAACAGTACCGTCCAACGGTCGATGAAATCGCTGCTGTCTGCCGGTTGCGCCAACAACCAGATCCCACACAATCCATAGGCTAGCGCCAGCACGTTCACAATCACGCCCCAACCGCCAATGGTCCACTCCCCTGCCGGTTTCCAGCCTTTCAGGCGCTGGCGCAGTGCGGCAAGCACAACCATCTGGAACGAGATATAAATACCGATGACGGCAAACGCGGTAATACGCGACAGGTTGTCTGGCTGGAAATAGACCCAAACGCAGATGATGACTGGCAGCAGACAGCTAACAACCATGGCATTATCCGGAACGCCATTTTTAGAGATCTTTGACATCCACTCACTTCCCGGCAGCATTCTGTCGCGGGAGAAAGAAAAGATAAGGCGGCTTAACGCAGCCTGCAGAGACAAAATGCACGACAGCATCGCCACAATCGCGACGATGATAAAGATAGTTGCACCAGTTTCACCAAGAGCTTCATTAAGGATGGCCGGAATCGGGTCAGATGTTTTGCCATTCACGATACTGACCAGATTTGGTGAAGCCAGGAGGTATCCCATGACGGAAATAATCGCCGAAATCGCACCAAATACG
The DNA here is from genome assembly GCF_013797615.1 of Citrobacter sp. RHBSTW-00017. Classification (NCBI taxonomy): domain Bacteria; kingdom Pseudomonadati; phylum Pseudomonadota; class Gammaproteobacteria; order Enterobacterales; family Enterobacteriaceae; genus Citrobacter; species Citrobacter sp. RHBSTW-00017. Next base: position 2,767,369 of record NZ_CP056899.1, read on the forward strand.
ATGCTCAAAATCATCGCAACCGGGATCTTTTTACTTGGATTCTGTACCTCTTCCGCAACGTTACCGCAGGCCTCAAAGCCAAAGAACATAAACAGCCCCATCAGCGCGGCAGACATAAACGCGGTGGAATAGCTGCCGTCATGCGCCAGCACGCCCATCGAATCAAAAATTACGGAGAATGGCTGCGAACGGTGGAATATCAGCAGATAAATTCCCAGCGCAATCACGCTAACGATTTCACACCAGAAGCCAATTTTTGCGACCCGAGCCAGATTTTTAGTCCCGGACATATTAACAGCCATCATCAAAAGCAGCAGCAGGACGGAAGTCGCCAACATAGTGGCTGGCGTCTGACCATAGTGGAAGAGCGACTCAACAAATGTTGAAGTATATTCCGCGATTGACGTAATGGTGACCACCAGTGCCCACAGGTAAATCCAGGCAGCGATCCACGCATATTTCTTGCCCCATAACCTTCTGGCCCAGGGATAAAGCCCGCCGGTTATCGGATACTGGGAAGCGACCTCACCAAACACCAACGCCACCAAAAGTTGTCCACATGCGACGATTAAAATCCACCAGACTGCGGGCGGCCCCGCCAGCGTTACGGCCAGTGCAAACAGCGAATAGACGGCGGTAAGCGGCGAAAGGTAGGTAAACCCCAACGCAAAGTTTGAAATAAGACCGATCGAGCGATTGAACTGTTCTTTGCCATCTTTTTGAAAATTATCGTTTTTCTTATCAGGTGTCTGTTCCATATAGCTTTCTCTTTTGTGGAATAGTCGCAGGGTTGAACAATTAATGTATAAAAGATATTAAGTTATATGTATAGTGATTTTGTCGCTAATTTGTTAAAAATGATCGCACATCACGTTAATGGAAAAGTGGGAGTAGAACAGTCGAGGGCACAAGCATTTTTCGGTATTTCCGCTTCACGGTTCTTTAGCAATTGCGAATTGTTGGCCAACTGGCGGGTAAACAGGCACCCCGAATTGAGTTCGACGCTAATTAGCAAGAATCGCTGCTGTTAAGCAACATTTTTGCAATATAATAATGTGATGTTAAACGCTGAACCTGAGCAGGTGAATGATGGAAATTGATCTCGATAATCTGGTCTTTGATGGACTGGAAGAAGCGCAAGAGCGTAATGCTGAACGTCTGGAAGATGCAGACAAGAAAGCGCAGGACATTATTGCTGATAATGACTGCGGCGACGCCTGTAAAATCTGATTTCCAAACCGGCGCAATGCCGGTTTTTTTACCGCCAGACTATGCCCCTCCTCTTATCTACATTTCCCATTGCGTTTACCCATTGTTAACACCGCTTTCACTAATAACATTTTGTAAATAGATAAGAATTTTTTCTTATTTTGTCCTGAACGTAAGTTATGGGAGCGTAAAAAGCACAAACCAAAAACGACAGGGATTTACATCATGATGGCAACGAAAACTTACCGCGCTAAAAAAACACTGTTGGCACTCGGCGTGCTGCTGGCCACCGGCATTGCCGCCTCGCAGGCTCAGGCTGACCAACTGGCCGATATCAAAGCCGCAGGTGTAGTAAAAGTTGCGACATTCGACGCGAATCCGCCGTTTGGCTCCATCGATGCAAAAACGCATAAGATTGTCGGCTATGACGTTGATTTTGCTGAAGCGCTGGCAAAATCCCTCGGCGTAAAACTGGAACTGGTAGCGACTAATCCGGCAAACCGCATTCCGTTATTACAATCCGGTAAAGCCGATTTAATCGTGGCGGATATCACGATTACGCCTGAGCGGGCGCAGGTCATTGACTTCTCCGTCCCCTATTTTGTTACCGGGCAGCAGTTCCTGGTACCGGCCAAATCCCCGGACCAGCTCGATGCATACAGCAAAGCGCGAATCGGCGCGGTAAAAGGTACTACCGGTGAGCAGGCGCTACATCAGCGCTTCCCGCAGTCGCGTGTGCTGGCCTACGACGATATTCCACTGGCGTTAACCGCGCTACGCAATGGCAATGTTCAGGCCATCACCCAGGACAGTACGATTCTGGCCGGTCTATTAAGCGGTGCGCCGGATAAAGCAGATTTCAAAATTCTGCCTGATCTGTTGAGCAAAGAAGAGATCGGCGTGGGAGTGAAAAAAGGTGAGCCAGCGCTGTTAAAAGCCGTCAATGATGAGCTTTTGAGGCTGGAATCTACCGGGCAGGCGGCAAAAATTTATGATGTCTGGTTTGGCCCTGAAACCAAAAATCCGCAACCCCGCGCCTTTAAAATAGAAGCGAAGTAATATGCTCTCAGCCCTGTTTCATCGTTGTGCAGTTTCCGCGGCGGATTTTAACCATTTGCGCCAGGCAAGCGTCGAACTGCGCAATGTCATCAAACAGTTTGACACTCATACCGTACTTAACGGCGTCAGCCTGTCAGTTGAACCCGGTGAAGTGGTGACTATTCTGGGCCCTTCTGGCTCGGGAAAATCCACGCTTATACGCCTTATCAACCAGCTTGAGTCGCTCAGCGGTGGCGAGATTTTCATTGATGACAAACCAATTAGTCAGTTGCGCGGGGCAGCATTACGCCAGTTACGCAGCCGTATCGGTTTCGTTTTTCAGCAATTCAATCTCTATTCGCATCTGACAGCGCATCAGAACATCTCGCTGGCGCTGGAATATGTTCACGGCTGGAACAAGGCGGCAGCGGCGCGTCGGGCACTCGAATTGCTGGATCAGGTGGGACTAGCAGAAAAAGCGAGCGCTTATGCCGCACAGTTGTCCGGTGGGCAGCAACAGCGCGTGGCCATCGCCCGCGCGCTGGCCTCATCGCCACAAATCCTTCTGTTTGATGAGCCCACCTCCGCGCTGGATCCGGAAATGATCGGCGAAGTATTACAGGTGATGAAAAACCTGGCCCACAGCGGTATCACCATGATCGTCGTGACCCATGAAATGCATTTTGCCCGTGAGATTGCCGATCGCGTGGTATTCATCGATGGCGGAGAAATTCTTGAAGTGGCCGCGCCGGAGGATTTTTTCACCCGGCCACAGCACCCGAGAACCCAGCGTTTCCTGAAAAAAGTGCTCGACCCGTTACACCAGGAGTCATCGCTATAATGCTTGCAATGGACTGGCAGGGAGTGCTGAGCGGGCAACCTCTGCAATGGATAATTTCCGGTTTTCTCACCACGCTCTGGGTGACACTGGCAGGTGTCGTACTCGCCACGCTCATTGCCATCTTCCTACTCGGCCTGCGTCTGACGGGCAATCGCTTCAACAAAGCGGTGGTCAGTGTATGGATTTCGGTGTTTCGCAACACGCCTTTACTGGTGCAACTGATGTTCTGGTATTTTGCCGCATGGAACTGGCTGCCCCGCAACATCATTACCTTCATCAATGCAGAGCATCCCTGGTCTATTCTGCCAGGCGATGTCTGGTGGTTAACACCAGAGTTTATCTGTTCAGCATGGGGGCTGGGCGTATTTACCTCGGCATTTTTGGTCGAGGAGATCGCCTCTGGTTTACAGGCGGTTTCTGCCGGACAACGTGAGGCTGCCGTGGCGCAGGGTTTTTCATCCTGGGCGACGTTTCGTCACATTCTGCTCCCTCAGGGACTGGCGAACGCCTGGCAACCCATTGTTGGGCAATACCTTAACCTGATGAAACTTTCCTCGCTTGCCAGTGGTATTGGATTTGCTGAGCTCACCTACCAGGTGCGGCAAATTGAGAGCTACAACGCGCACGCGCTGGAAGCCTTTGCTGTTGGCACTGCGCTCTATCTGTTCACAGGCATCGTTCTGGGTATGCTGCTTACGCGTCTTGGCCCACGACCTGCATCGGGTAAATCGTCAAAGGTTAAAACGCGTATCTTCAGCGTCAGGAGCATACTGCATGATCGCTAATATTTCGGTCATTACCGACAATCTTGATTATCTCCTGTGGGGACGGGTGGCTCAGGGACAACCCGGCGGCGTTCTGCTCACGTTGTTGATGGCTCTCGGCGCGGCGCTGCTGGCCTTGCCTGGTGGGATAGTTCTTGCCTGCTGCGCCTGGCGTTTTCCGGGCACGGTTCGCAACGGGTTGTTTATCTGGGCGGAGTTTATTCGCGGCATTCCGCTAATCTTTGTGATTTTCTGGATGTGGTATTTGCTACCCATGCTGACCGGAAGCGATCTCCCCGGAGCCGTTACCGTGACGCTGGCGCTGGCATGGTTCACCGCTGCCTCGGTCATGCACTCAGTGTATGCAGGAATTAGCGCGCTGCCTGGCGGGCAATATGATGCTGCCGTGGTTCAGGGTTTTCGCCCGTATCAGGCCCTGTGGCTTATCTTATTGCCGCAGGTGCTGCGTAACGTACTGCCATCGCTGACGGGGATTTTTATTGGATTACTGAAGGACACGTCGTTGGCGTTTATCGTTAACGTGCCGGAACTCACAACGGTTGCGGGTCAGGTTAACAGCCGGGTACTAATCTATCCGGCAGCCATTTTTATTTTTACGGGACTGGTCTATTACCTGCTGTGCCTGAGCCTGGAGAAAATCACCCAACGCCGCTTCGCGTTAAAATGAGATCACGGCTCAACATTCCACAAACTGGTGGTCTTCGTTGAGCCGATATTTCACGCCCGCCCGAATGTTATTTTCCCCCTCAACGGCAAGTGCAAAACGCATTCTCTCGCCATCGTGATAGGCCAGCGCCGCGCAGCCGCCGGGGCCGAGTATTATCGAATCGACAACACCGGTACTGGCAACAACGGCGTTCTCTCCGCTGGCAATAATGTGGATGTTGTCGGCGCAGTTGGCGATTTTAGACTCTGCGCCAAAACAGGCCAACTGAGTTAAATCACCACCGCAGGCAATCCGGTTTCTGTCGCCGAGCGAACTGATGCGTACGCGCATGCCGGTACTGGCGATACGCGTCCCGTCACCCACGCTACTGATACGTGCCGAATTTCCCGCAACCGCAATTCGCCCGCGATCGCCTGAACTGCCGATATGCGCGTTATAGCCTACGCTACCAATACGTGCGCTGTAACCTGCGCTGGCGATCTGTGCGGCATACCCGGCGCTGGTGATTTTAACGTTATCGCCTGCACAACTGAATCGGGCATTATCTTCCGCACTCGCCAGCGGAGGGCTGATTTCCCCCGCCGTTTGCACACGGGAAATATTCCCCATCGCGCGAATATCCTGCTGGGCAAAACTCGCCTCTTCCCGCCATTTTGACCAGCCGTATTCCACCAGACTATTTGCCCAGTCTGTATACCCTTCCCGCTGGAGCGCACGATGGACATCAGCGTAGCTTCCGCCAGTTGGAAACGCGCGTAGAAACCAGCGATACATTACGGGCCCAACGCGCCAGGCCCGTAAGTCACTTCGCGTAATCATCATCGCTTAATGCCGGTGATAGCCATCCACCATACACTTGAAGGTTTCGCCCGGCGTACGACCTGTCGTGCAGAGATAAAGATGCCCAAAAATGAAAAACAGACTGATTATTGCCAGCGCGAAGTGCGCCTGGAGCAACCAGTAACGCACGCCGGGGAACAGGTCACCGACAACCGTCGGATAGAGCGATAACAACCCTGAGATCAACAGCAGTGGCAGTAAGCCATACATCACGCCAACATAGGCCGCCTGCTGTAGCGGGTTGAATTTAGAACGCTTTGATGCCGGGAATGGGTGTGACTCGCCCTGCATAATGCCAAACAGGTAAAAACGCGTTTGTCTTTGCGCTCGTCCGATCCAGCCCTGACGTTGGATAATATAGTGATGCCCGTTGCCGCCAATCAGATTGATCAGGACAAAGCCAATCCAGCAGGCGAGCAGCAAAAAGCCGCAGACCTCATGCACGGTAAGCAGGCTTTTCATCACCGACGCACTGACGACGGAGAAGTGATTGACCAGGCCACTGACCAGAAGTAGCAGAAATAGCAGCGCATTCGACCAGTGCCACAAACGAACGGCCTTCGAGTATAAATAGACTTTCTCACCGTGCCCTGCCGACGCTTTATGCGCGGCCCGAAAGCGCAGCATGGCGTGTAGCGCCAGCACCAGCCACATCCCCACTAGCATTAACCCGGCGATGACCAACCACACAGGCCAGTAGTCCGGTGAAAACAGGGGAACATACTGCGCAAGCTGGGCGTGAAACTGTTCGGCATTCTGCGACGCGTTCATACATTTTCCTTTTTAATCAAATGTTGACCGAACCGACGATACAGATGGGGTTTCCCGGCGCCTGCAAGTTGATGCTCGTAATACTTATTTTCTCTCAACCAGGTCTGAATTTCCGGGCTATCTTCGCGACCAAAAATCAGCGCATGTTCCGGGCAGGCATTAACACAGATCGGCGGGAAACCTTTCGCCAGACGAGATTCAGCGCAGAAGTCGCATTTATCCGCCACTTTGGTCTGCGGGTTGAGATAACGCACCTGATAAGGACACGCGCCAATACAGTAACTGCAGCCGATACAGGAAGACGTGTCTACCCGCACAATGCCGTTGTCATCTCGCCATGAGGCGCCGGTCGGACACACCTCAATACAGGGGGCATCATCACAGTGCTGGCAGGACTGACGGAAGTAGTGATACAGCGTTTCGTTGTCGTTGTCCGAAACCGGAATATGAGCTATCGACAAACGGCTACCCTGCGCAGGAACATGGTTGGTTTTCCTGCATGCGCGGGCGCAGATATTACATCCGTTACACAGTGATTCATCGTGAATCATGACGTAATGTACGTCTTTAGAACTCCTGGTACTCGCTAACAGATTTTGACCTGGGCCAGTGAAAAAAATCACCGTCCCCATGCCAATGACAAATTTTCGTCGGGTGAAGGACATCGGGTTATCCTCTAATACTGTGACAGTGGTCGTCCACACGTTCCATGACATCAACCTGAATAATTCAGGGGTTCTGATACTGCTCAACCTCAAGCCATTCGCACAGGCCGTACGCTTTGCCATAACTCATAAAACGTTCGCTGAACAAATAAGGCTCCGCATTTGACGATTCCACAGTCCGTATATCTGCATAATCAGGATGCGTTTCCATAGCCGTGAGCGCAGCGGCAATCTGTTGAGACTCAAAGCGATACGGCGGTTGCGTCAACATGGCGACCTTATAAGGGCGAGGATACGTTCGACAATCGAAGCGTACCGCCTCGGCAATCGCACGGCAGATGTCGTTTTCCACCACCTGCACACACATGTCGGCGTAATTTGCCGTCATGGTTTGCGTCGAATAGAAATATGCTTCTTCCGCACCCTGCACACAGGTGATATCCGCACCATTCGCGTCCTGGCCCAGCACATCCAGCAGCGCGGAAAGATCGGTTTCAGGAACCGAATAAGGCGGCAGCAAAAAGACACTGCGCGCCACCAGTTGCCCCGATGCTGAATGCTGGCGGATAAAATCTGCCACAATCAACTCCGGGCTGGCTGGTTCCTGAACCTGGGGCGCATTCATCTGTTCTACAGGCGGGTGAAACGCCTGCAGCCACTGTCTCTTTCGGCTATCCACTTCGTCAGGAAACGCCTCAACGGGGGTCAGCACGTCGCTCACGTTAGTCATCTCGCATTCCTTACGCCGGCAACAGATCTTGTGCAGCCAAATCAGCGGCTACATCTTCAAGTCCGAGTCGGTTCAGGGTTTCACGCGTTGGGCAACCCAGTTCTGGATCCCAGCCCATTTCCTGATAGAACATCGTCAGCGACTGACGCATATCTTCCCGGTCCATCTTGTCGGTCCCTTCAGTGAAGACCGGGATCTTCGGATCTTTATCAAACACCCAGGAGCAGATGAGATCGTGCTCATTGCGCATATCTTTGGTTTGCATCAATTTGACCGTATAGGCACGGTGCAGGGTAAAGATGCGTTCAGCGGCCAAGTCCAGACTCGCCTGCGTGGTTTCATCGCCGGTGACCGCCTGGAAGAATTTTGCTTCCAGATCCAAATCGCCGCGATAGTTACGGCTCTTGAGTGGTGAAACCGTCATCGGCCACACCCAGTTGCACAGCGTAACCGCGTTATGCAGACAGACTTTCAGCAGCGTCCATTTGGCATATTTGATCTTGGCGGCATTGATTGGGGTGTAGTTTTTGGTTTCGTCGTATGCATCCTGCGAACCAAATAGCTCGCCCGCCACTTCGCGCTGTAATTTCAGCGGTAAACCGGAACCGATGAAGTTGATATGGGTGTGCGCCATACAGTCACGGTTAAACATACAGTTGGTGATCGCCCCCACCTGTGCAGAGGCCTCGTTTGCATGGTGGACAGGAAAACCAAACGGCGACCACAGTTTATTTTTGGCATAACCCCAGTACTCTTCGCCCAAATCCCAGCGTTCAGCAATGGCATACGATCCGTCCGCAAGATGGCTGAGTTCCCCCACGCGATGCGCCAACCGGTAGTAAAAATCCTTAATAAAATGAGGATCGCCCGCTTCCAGCTGATCCCAGCGGATCTCCGCATACTCTTCAGCTGGCAGTACGCGCTTAAAGACGCCTTTCGAATAGCAGTAAGTAAAATCACGGTGCAACTGCCCGTAGTTACACCAGATGCCATAATCGTCAAACAGGTTCAGGCCAATCAGATTTCCCACCACGCGCCCATCGTCTTTATCGTCGAAATCTTTCGGGCCATTGGGGAAAATGGTGGTGTGGACAAAGTTCGCCACGCAGGTGTTACCGCCGGTACTTGGCACGCCAAAATCTTTCACCCGCGGGACATTGAGCTGCGACATACAGCGAATGGGGCATGAATGGCAGCCGCTCATTTTGACCGTGTATTTCTCAGCGGCTGGCCCCAAATCGAACACGGATTTATAGGTACGGAAACCCACGGTATTCTGGTTACCCGGCGGGATTTCCCCGGTTTCGATTGGTCCCCCTTCTGCAGCGCCCCAGAACAGTCCCTTACGGGCCGTCCAGCGCGAGTTTGGCGAAGAGTATTCTGCCCAGGCCTGCGGGGTGCTTGGCACAACGTGGTTGTTGTTGGCACCGATGAGCTCGGTCATCATGTAATCATTGAGCCGCTTCATCTCTTTACGATCGGCAATATTGACCCCTTTGGTCCCTTCTACCGCAATAGCCTTCAGGTTTTTCGACCCCATTACCGCGCCAGTACCGGCGCCTCCGCTGTGGTTGCGACTGTTGATCATGCAGGAGAGCGGCACCAGATTTTCACCCGCCTGACCAATAGCGGCGACGCAGGTTTCCGGGCTGGTAATGCGGCAAATCTCTTCGGTTGTGGCGCGCGTTCCCTTACCCCACAGGAAATCGGCTTTTTCGATGCTGACCTTTTCGTCTTTAATGTTGATCCAGACAGGCGTCGCGGACTTGCCTTCGATAATAATGGCGTCGTAACCGGCGAATTTCATTTGCGCAGCAAAGAAGCCGCCCATATGAGCATCCACCACTAAATTGCCTTTGGTAAAAGTCGATAAGGAGGTGATATTGACGCGGGAGCTACAAGGGGCACCAGAGCCCGTTAATGGCCCGGTGGCGAAAACCAGTTTATTCCCTTCATCGAAAGGCATGGTGCCTGGCGGGACTTCGTCGTACATAATTTTATAACCAAAGCCCATCCCGCCGACAAATTTTTTAAATTTACTGGAATCTTCAAGGGTGATATTCCCCGTGGTGAGATTGACCCGTAAAATATTACCTGTCCAACCATTAGCCATCATGTTTTCCTTTGCAAGAAGGTTTAATAGATATACCCGCCATCCTTCAGGCAGTTTTTTTGCAAAACTGCGATATTTTTGGCAATTAATGACGCGTATCAGGTATGCCTGCTATCTATCAAACAGTAATATCTTTCCACTCGATAATTTTTAATGCCCCAGTCGGACAAGCATTGGCGCACTCCCCACATAACACACATTTTGAGGATTTTTTTGTTTCGGTATTCACGGTCGCCATCATCCACGGGCAGGCGGTGGTACAAGCGCTGCAGCCAATACAACGTTTATGATCCACCGCAATACAGCCGTCTTCCTGTTTCCAGGTAATAGCGCCAATGGGGCAGACCTTCATGCATTGCGGATCTTTGCACTGACGGCAGGTATCAGCGGTATAGTTTAAATCGCCATAAAGTCCGCCACCGGACCCGACGCCATCATCGCCAAAGAAGAAGTTGCGATGGATTTTTATACGGGAAAAGAAAGTCCCCACGGCACCATCGTTATAATTGGTACAGGAAATTTCACAGCGGTGGCAGCCAGTACAGCGCGCTCGCTGGGTCACCAGCACCCCTTTCGGCGTATTGATAAGCCCCACGGTACCGCTGTCGATATCTTCCTGCTTACAGCCAAAAAGTGATAACAGTGCAGGGGCGATGGTTAATCCTGCCAAACCTTTTCCTGATATCCGCAGAAATTCAAGCCGCGTTAAACCACAATCTAAAAATGGACGATCAACCTGATTCATTTATTTCGCATCCTCTTCGCAAACGCTGTGTTAGCAACACCTCCAGGCTAAATTAAACCCGTGCAACTCAAGCCATTTCGGGCGGTTAATGTTGCCAACAACACGTAAATTTTTGCCCTAACCTGATCGCGTAAAATGACGGTGGTTAAACTGAATGAATCTAATCCTTTAGGGTTAGGCGTAAAGATAATGTGGTTATTCAGCGCTCATAGTTTTGATCGTCATCAATTAAAAAACGGAAGGGAAATAATAAATGCGGAGTGAGATTTATTATCATTAAGATAAGTTGAAATAATATTTCACATGCTTTGCAAATATTTGTGACTCTACTCGCATATATATTTTAATATATCATTCGGAATATAACTCAATATACAGCGAAGGTTACTCTTCTAATTGCAGCACTAAATTATATATATTGATAAATTAACGTGACGAGAATAAAAGGACGGCGAACGAGACCACCATCCTCTTTTTGTGGATTAACCGGCTAATGCTTTAATGACGGTCTCAATAGCCTGTTTTTCTAACTCGCTGCGCTTCACACGCTGGTTGGCGAGGGTGGTTCTCAGTACTCCCGCAATGACGATATGCTTAGGCTCTTGTCCCAGATCGCGCATTTCCAGCACTACTTTACCGACTACTCTGCACATTTCACGGTACAACTCATCGTCTTTGGTCTGATTTCCCATTTTTTCCCGCTCGTCATTAACTCAAACCAACAGCATATATCAGTCTGACGGATTAGACAAAATTCAATGAAAATCAAATAAATGTCATAAATTTACTGAATCCTCTGCAGTCGATTAACCAGTTCAGCAAGACTCCCCGCCTGCATTTTTTCCATCACCCGCGCCCGATGAACCTCAACCGTGCGCACGGCAATATTCATGGCATCAGCAATTTCCCGATTCATTAACCCTTTTGCTACCAGTTGCGCCAGCTCTCGCTCCTTTGGCGTAAGCTGCTGATAGCAAACCACGATCTCTTGTCGCGAAAAGGCGGCGTGAGAAATCTGCACTGCATGCTCTAACGCCGCTTGCAGAGGCGCGGCGGAAACCGGCTTTTGCAAAAAATCGACCGCACCGCGTTTCATTTGTTCAACCGCCATCGGCACATCGCCATGCCCGGTGAGAAATACCACCGCCAGCGTACTCTCACGCTGGCGCATGGCTTCATGCACAGCATGCCCATCCAGTACAGGCATACGCATATCCAGCAAAAGTACGCCCACCTGGTGCAGATTTGCCTCGGTGAGGAATGTTTCGCCTTGCTCCCAGCAACACACCTCATATCCCAGACTTTCCAGTAAAAACGCGCAAGCCTGGGTGACGGCAATATCGTCATCCAGCAGATGAATGATTGCCACGACGGCCTCCCTCCGGATTTTGCTTAAAATGTAATGTCACTACCACGCCCGCTTTGTCATCTGGAGCCTGATGATTTTTGATCGCAATGTCTCCGTTTGCGTAGCGCACCAGCCGCTGACAAATGGCTAGCCCCAGCCCCATGCCCTCTTTACGGGTGGTCATAAACGGCTGAAAAGCCTGGTACAGCTGCACCTCATCAATACCTCCGGCGTTATCCTGCACCTGAATACTCACATCACCATCCTCACGCTGAGCGCAAAACCACACGGTGGTAGCCCCCGCCTGGGCGGCGTTGAGAACCACATTGGCCAGTACCTGTTCGAGGAGAACACTCGGCAACGTTAATGTTAACGCCTTACCGATCTGCGTTTGCAGCGCTACCGCCGGAAATTGCTGGGGCATGCGTAATAATTGCCAGACGTGATGGATAGCATCATGAACGTTGACGACCTGCCAGTCATCGGTCATCACCGGATTGCCCTGTGCCTGGCTGACCCACTGGCGAAGATTGTGCAGCGTATCAGCCCCCCGCTGCGCCTGGGTATCAATGTGCTCCAGCGCGGGCAGCAGCGGATGCTGTTGATCCTGACTACGCAGGCGGATCAGACAGCCCTGCGCATAATGACGGATAGCCGATAGCGGCTGATTGAGCTCGTGGGCAAAACCCGACGTCATCTCGCCAAGCACGCTCATTTGGCGAGCGGTTTCCAGCTCCTGTTCCTGTTTGCGCAACAATACGTTGTTTTGCTCCAACTGCCTGCCGCGTCGGCGGACCAGCAACATCACCCAGATGTAATTGAGCGTCAACAACAACAAGACAAGAGCCGCGGCCCCCATCGCCAGCCGATGTTGAATAAACCAGCTTTTGACATCCAGCCACAGCTGGCGCTGCTGCGGATGCTGGCGGACATCGCGCAGCAACGCTTCCACCTCGCGGGTCGAGGCGGGCGCCCCCCAGCGAAACGTCGCGTTCTGCGGCGCATTGAACAGGGCCCGCGTGACGCGATCGGCCAGCTCGTCGCTTACCGCAGGCAGTGCCGCAAATGACCAGTCAGGATAGAGCGGCGTACTGGTTAAACAGGGAATCGACGTCGGATGGTTAAGCACCGCCGTAAAATCTGTTTTACGAATAAGCCCTTCTTCGTCCATTTTTTCCAGCAGGCACACCGGCACAATCACCGCCTGCACGGCTTTTTCGCGTAATAAATAGAGTAAGGCATCGGCGGGAAATCCGGTAAACGTCAGGCGCAAATCGCGATCCGGGCGCAGGCCGGCATCGCTGAGCGCTTTATATCCCAGCAAATAGCCGCCAAATGCCTGAGCATCAATGGCACCCACCGTTTTGCCGATCAGATCGTGTGCGGAGGTTATCCCGCTATCGCGCCTGACGAGGATCGCGCTGCCAATCACATTACTGGTGGCTTTCCCCCCGCGAGTAGAACGGAGTGACGCCAGCCAGCGTAGCGCAGCGCGGCTGTTTAGTTGAACAAATTGCGCCGGATTAGTGACCACAAATTGTACCGTTCCACGATTCACCGCCTCCTGCATCTGCCGCAGGTCCAGCGGTTGAATATGAAACTGTTCGCCGGGAATTTGCTGATTCAACAGGGTTTCCAGCGGCTGCCAGTGATTACGCGTGGAGACATCCCCACGCATCGCCAAAACGCCAATGTTCCATGTCTGAGCCCTGACCACACCGCTTAGCATCCATAGCGACACCAGCACCGTCAGACATTTTGCTACGTTGCGTCCCACTCAATTATCCCTGTCAATTATGTTGTTTTAGATCAACAACAAGCCGGGTATGTGGTTAACCACAATAGAGTACCCCCCGTCACGATTTTTACACTGTAAATCATCAAGATTCTTTATTCATCACACGCAAACCAACGGCGTGACCAATGTTTCGTTGTTGCATCGTGACGGGAGAAAATATGGACAGCAGTAAACGGCAGTTTCTCCAACAACTGGGCGTCCTGACCGCTGGCGCATCACTGGTACCCTTGGCTCAGGCGCAATTTCCCTTCTCGCCTGAACGCCATGAAGGCTCACTTCAGCATCGCTACGCCATGCTGGTTGACCTGCGACGCTGTATCGGCTGCCAGGCCTGTACTGTCAGTTGCGCCATTGAAAACCAGACGCCGCAGGGTGAATTTCGCACCCTCGTTAACCAGTACCAGGTGCAGATTGAAGGTCAGCAGAGCGTCACCAACGTCCTGCTGCCGCGGCTGTGCAACCATTGTGATAATCCTCCCTGCGTGCCCGTTTGCCCGGTACAGGCTACTTTCCAACGCGAAGACGGCATTGTGGTGGTCGACAACACGCGCTGCGTGGGCTGCGCCTACTGCGTGCAGGCCTGCCCTTATGATGCGCGGTTCATCAACCATGAAACACAAACCGCCGATAAATGTACCTTTTGCGTTCACCGCCTCGAAGCTGGCCTGCTCCCAGCCTGCGTGGAATCCTGCGTCGGCGGCGCGCGCATCATAGGCGATATCAAAGATCCGCACAGCCGAATTTCTCAAATGCTGCGTGAACACCATGACGCCATCAAAGTCCTGAAACCGGAAAACGGGACATCACCGCACGTGTTCTATCTGGGTCTGGACGAAGCGTTTGTAACCCCGTTGATGGGACGTGCTCAACCCGCTCTCTGGCAGGAGGTTTAAATGAACCATTCACTGGTTATTGAAGAGGTTCTGGCCCATCCCCAGGACGTAAGCTGGTTACCCTGGGCCGTACAATATTTCTTTTTCATCGGCATTGCCGCCTGCGCCGCGCTGTTCGCCTGCGTACTTCACTGGCGTAAACAAGAGATGCCGGAGCTGGAAAATCTGACGCTGTTAATCGCCCTGACCTGCGCGATTACCGCGCCGCTGGCGCTGACCGCTGACTTACACCAAACCGCCCGCGTCTGGCATTTCTACGCCTGGCCGACGCCGTGGTCCTGGATGCCCTGGGGCGCGCTGTTTTTACCACTCTTTACCGGCTTCTTAGGTCTGTGGTTTCTGGCGCAGCATGTTAAACGGTTAACGCTTAAAAGTTACAGTGTCGCTAAGTGGCTGGCGATAGGTAGCGCCTTGTCAGCCATCGGGTTGCTGGTATACACCGGCCGCGAAGTGTCGGTAGTGCAGGCGCGTCCCGTCTGGTTCAGCTACGCCTTTCCGGTTGCGATGTTCCTCAGCGCGCTGCAAACGTTTCTCGCCCTGCTCATCGCCGCGACAAAACGCGAGGGAACATTGACCCGCAAACTGGCGTGGGGGCAGACAGTCACCCTGATGGTACTGGCTTTAGTCGTAGTGATATGGGTGAGCGGCAATACGCTTTCCGGTTCGGCTATTCGCCAATGGCTGAACGTTGCCCCGTTAGCACGACACTACGCCATCGGTTGGGTTGCGCTATGGCTTGTTTCGCTTGTCCTGTGCGGGCTGGTGCTCCGTAACCCCTTATTACTGCCGCTGCGCATATTACTTGTATTTAGCGCGATGGCGCTGTGCTGGCTGATGCGCTGGACGTTACTTATCCAGGTGCAGACCGTACCGAAATTTAACGCGCTGTTTAATCCTTATACCCTGCCCGGTGGTACCGATGGCTGGCTGGCCATTGTGGGCACCTTCGGCCTGTGGATAGCACTGATCATTATTGTTCGTGAAGCCCTGAACGCGATCGCAAGGAGAATGCAACATGGCTAATTTAACCCGTCGTCAGTGGCTTAAAGTAGGCCTTGCCGTAGGTGGCATGGTGACTTTTGGCCTGAGTTATCGGGATGTGGCAAAGCGCGCGATAGACGGTTTGCTGGACGGCTCCTCGGGCAAAATTACCCGAGATCGCATCTTTGGTAACGCCCTCATCCCCGAAGCCAATGCCCAGCCGCGCTGGCAGCAGAACCCGCAGCAGGTTATCTCCATGACGCAGTGCTTCGGCTGCTGGACGCAGTGTGGCGTGCGGGTGCGCGTTGACAGCGAACAAGGCAAGGTGTTGCGCATTGCGGGCAACCCCTATCACCCATTGTCTCACGAGCACCATATTGACGCCTCCGTCCCCTTTGCCACCGCAATGGAACAACTGGCGGGCGAAACGGGTCTTGACGCTCGTTCCACGGCCTGCGCCCGTGGCGCAACCTTACTTGAAGGTTTATACAGCCCGTTACGCATTCTCCAGCCCATGAAACGTGTCGGCAAACGCGGTGAGGGAAAATGGCAGAGCATCAGCTTTGAACAGCTGATCAAAGAGGTGGTGGAAGGCGGCGACTTGTTTGGTGAAGGCCACGTTGACGGCTTGCGGGCAATCCATGACACCAACACACCGCTTGATGCCAGGCATCCCGGCTTTGGCCCTAAATCCAATCAACTGCTGGTCACCAATACCAGCGATGAAGGACGTGATACATTTTTGCGCCGCTTTGCATTAAATAGTTTTGGCAGTAAAAACTTCGGCGCTCATGGCGCTTACTGTGGTCTGGCATACCGGGCCGGTTCCGGTGCGTTAATGGGCGATCTGGATAAAAATACCCATGTGAAGCCCGACTGGGACAATGTCAAATTCGCGCTATTTATGGGAACGTCTCCGGCGCAATCCGGTAACCCGTTTAAGCGCCAGGCTCGCCAACTGGCCAGCGCCCGTTTACGCGACGACTTCCGTTATGTGGTGGTGGCACCGGCCCTGCCATTGACCACGGTGCAGGCTGACAATCGCGGCCACTGGCAGCCTGTACGACCGGGAAGTGACTCCGCGCTGGCGATGGGGATGATCCGTTGGATTATCGAAAAACAGCGTTATAACGCCGATTATCTCACCATTCCCGGCGTACAGGCCATGCAGCAGGCCGGGGAAAAAAGCTGGACTAACGCCACGCATCTGGTGATTACCGATGAGCTTCCAACCCTTGCCGGACAGCATTTAACCCTCGCGCACCTGAGTGCAAACGCCGCCCAGGAGCCGGTGGTCATTAACGAGGCCGGCGAAATTGTCGCCGCCAGCAGTTGCCCACGCGCGCAGCTGTTCGTCACCCGCCAGGTCACGCTGGCAGACGGTCAGACGGTGACGGTAAAAAGCAGCTTCCAGTGTCTGAAAGAGTCCGCCGGGAAACTAACGCTGACGCAGTACAGCCAGCAATGCGGCGTGTCTGAAGCTGACATTGGCGCCCTGGCCGACGCGTTTACCCGCCATGGCCGCCAGGCAGCGGTGATTACGCACGGTGGAATGATGGCAGGCAATGGATTTTATAACGCCTGGTCGGTGATGATGCTCAATGCGCTGATTGGCAATCTCAGTCTTGAAGGCGGCGTATTTGTCGGCGGCGGCAAGTTCAATGGCGCCACCGACGGTCCGCGCTACAACATGGACAGCTTCGCCGGGAAGGTAAAACCAAAAGGATTAAGCATCGCGCGCAGTAAAACTGCTTATGAGTCTTCCGAAGAGTATCGCAATAAGGTGGCCGCCGGACAATCGCCCTTCCCGGCCAAAGCCCCGTGGTATCCGTTTGTCGCAGGCCAGCTTACCGAACTCCTCGTCTCGGCGCTGGAAGGCTACCCTTATCCGCTGAAAGCCTGGATCTCCAACATGACCAACCCGTTCTACGGCATCGCAGGGTTGCGCGGCGTGGCGGAAGAAAAGCTCAAGGATCCTGCGCGTCTGCCGCTGTTTATCGCTATTGACGCCTTTATGAACGAAACCACGGCGCTGGCCGATTACATCGTGCCGGATACCCACAACTTTGAAAGCTGGGGATTCAGCGCCCCGTGGGCCGGCGTTGCCAGTAAAGCCACCACCGCGCGTTGGCCGGTAGTGACAGCGGCAACCAGCAGTACCGCTGATGGTCAACCCGCCTCGATGGAATCTTTCTGTATCGCAGTGGCAAAACGCATCGGGCTCCCCGGATTTGGTGACAATGCGATTACCGATCCGCAGGGCAATCACTATCCGTTGAATCGTGCGGAAGATTACTACCTGCGACTCGCCGCCAATATTGCGTTTATGGGCAAAGCGCCGGTCGCTGAAGCGCAACCGGAAGACCTGGCGCTGACTGGGGTACAGCGGATCGTGCCGGTGATGACCCAAACGCTGAAAGCCGATGAAATCAGCCGGGTGGCGTTTATCTACTCCCGCGGTGGGCGTTTTGCGCCAGACAACAGCGGGCGGGTTGAGAATCGGATAGGCAATGCGTGGGAAAAACCGCTACAAATCTGGAATGCGGACGTCGCCGCGCACCGCCATGCAATTACCGGCGAGCGCTACAGCGGCTGCCCGGCCTGGTATCCTTCACGCCTGTCAGATGGGCGTGCGGTCGAGGAGTTGTTCCCGGAACAAGAGTGGCCGCTGAAACTGATTTCTTTTAAATCCAATACCATGTCCAGCGCCACGGCGGTGATCCCACGTCTGCATCATCTGAAGCCGGTTAATCTGGTGGCGCTTAATCCGCAGGATGGTCAACGATATGGTTTAGCGCACGGCGATATGGTGCGTATCACCACGCCTGGCGGTCAGGCGCAGGCGCAGATAAGCCTGCTTAATGGCGTGATGCCGGGCGTGATCGCCATTGAACACGGTTATGGGCATAAAGAAATGGGCGCGGCGCAGCATTCGCTCGACGGCAAGCCGATGGCGTTTGACGCACAAATAAGGTCGGGGATTAATCTCAACGATTTGGGCTTTGCGGATCCTACCCGGCAGGTAGCCAATACCTGGCTTGACTGGGTGTCAGGTGCAGCGGTGCGCCAGGGGTTGCCAGCGAGGATTGAGCGAGTGAAACTCTAGCGCCGGATGGCCACGCCAACGCGTTTTATCCGGCCTACAGAACGTCGTAGGCCGGATAAGGCAACGCCCGCGGATCAGTTATTTACCGGGATCACCGCACCTTTATATTTGGTGCGGATCCAGTCCTGGATCTCTTTTGAGTGCAGGACATCAACCAGCGCCACGATATCTTTTTTCTTCTCGTCGCCACGATGCACGGTAATGATGTTGGCATACGGGTTGTTTTCACCACTTTCGACGGCGATAGGATCTTTCACCGGATCCAGCCCGGCGTCGATGGCGTAGTTGGCGTTAATCACCACCGCATCGCCTTCGTCGTTGTTATACATCTGCGGTAACAGCGCGGCTTCCACGTTAGGCAGGAACTTCAGTTTTTTCGGGTTCTCGACGATATCGCTAATGCGCGCGGTGACTTTATCCACGCCCGGCTTCAGCTTGATTACGCCCTCTTTTTCGAAAATCGACAGAATACGGCCTTCCTCAGATACCGCATCGCGCATGATGACCTTGCCGCCTTCCGGCAGATCTTTAAGCGATTTCACTTTTTTCGAATAGATCCCAATTGGCTCGATGTGAATCGCTCCGGCGCTGACGAAATCATAGGTTTTATCGCCCGCATGATCTTTAATCACGCTGTTCAGGTACGGAATATGCTGGAAGTAGTTAGCGTCAATCTCACGGCCAGCCAGCGCGGTGTTGGGCAGAATGTAATCCTGGAACGGTTTAATCTCTAAATCGATCCCTTGCTTCGCCAGAATAGGCTTAGCCTGCTCAAGGATCTCCGCGTGCGGCACGTTAGAGGCGCCAACGGTCAGAGTATCGGCCCAGGAGGCAAAGCTCAGGGCGCTTAAGGTTGCTGCGGCGAGTAACGTCAGTGATTTTTTCATGATAATGGTTTCCGTATTTTATTAGCGTTTATCTAACAGAGAGGTGATCACATCGCCGCAAAGCTGGATGATGAAGACAATGAGCAAAATCGTCACCGTCGCCACCAGCGTGACGTCGCTGTGGTTGCGCTGAAAACCTTCCAGATAGGCAAGATTCCCTAAACCACCGGCGCCAATTACCCCTGCCATCGCGCTGTAGCTGACCAGCGCAATCAGCGTCACGGTGATCCCGGACACCAGAGCAGGAGAGGATTCCGGCAGTAAAACCCGAAAAATAAGCGTGCTTAGCCGTGCGCCCATCGAACGCGTCGCCTCAATAACCCCTTTGTCGACTTCACGCAGGGCAATTTCGACCAGACGCGCATAAAACGGTGCGGCCCCTACGATCAGCGCAGGCAACGCGGCATTAGCGCCGAGAATGGTGCCAACCATCGCTTTGGTAAACGGGATCAGCAGCACGATCAGAATGATGAACGGGATGGAACGAAAGATATTCACCACCAGCGAAATAACGCTATACACCGCGCGATTGTGAAACAGTCCGCCGCGTGCGGTCAGGAACAGAGCCAGACCAAGTGCAACGCCCAGGACAAAGGTCGCTGCGCCAGAAAGGACCGTCATGTAGAGCGTTTCCTGGGTTGCTGCCAGCAGTTGTTCCCACTTCAGATGAGGAAACAGTTCTTCAGCCATGGTTGATCACCTCGCCTTCAATGTCGCTCTGGCGCAGATCGGCCAAAATATTGTTCAATTGTTCCTCAGAGGCCACAACGTGCACCCAAAGCTGACCAAACACACCGTGCGCGGTTTGCGTCATCTTGCCGTGTAAAATGTTAAACGGCAGGCCATAGCGCAGGGTCAATTCGCCAACCACAGGCCGATGCGTACGTTGCCCGGTAAACGTTAGCTTGATCACCACACCGCCCAACTCGCGGGCCAACTGTGGGTTAAACTCGTCTTCCTCGGTGTACTGACTCACCTGACGAACGAACTGTCGGGTGATCGGCTGCTGCGGATGGGTAAAGACGTTGAGCACGTCGCCTTCCTCAACGACCCTGCCGTTTTCCATTACCGCGACGCGATCGCAGATTTTTCGTACCACGTGCATTTCATGCGTGATCAGCACAATGGTTAATTTGAAGCGGCGATTAATATCGAGCAGCAAATCGAGGATCTGATCGGTAGTTTGCGGATCCAGCGCCGAGGTGGCTTCGTCACACAGCAGAACGTCAGGATTGTTCGCCAACGCACGGGCAATTCCTACCCGCTGTTTTTGCCCACCGCTCAGCTGAGACGGATACGCATTTTCACGACCGCTCAGCCCCACCAGCGAAATCAGTTCAGCAACTCGCGCTTTAATTGATGCTTTTGGCGCTCCAGCAATTTGCATAGAGAACGCAATATTTTCACTAACCGTTCGTGACCACAGCAAATTGAAGTGTTGAAACACCATGCTGATTTTCAGTCGCGCCTGACGTAAAGATTCCCCACGGGCGGCAGAGATATCGTGGCCGTTAATCGTTACGCTGCCTGAAGTCGGTTTTTCCAGACCATTAAGTAAGCGTATTAAGGTGCTTTTCCCCGCCCCGCTGTAACCAATAATTCCGTAAATCTGTCCCTGTTCAACCGTCAGGTTGACGTTATCGACAGCGGTAATGGCAAGCCTGCCTGGCGTAAACACTTTCGAAATATTTTTCAGGACAATCATGTCGTTTAGGTATCCGCTGCTGCTTATTGTTCTGCTGCTAGCGCTTTTGGCTGTTTAGCAGTATGGATGTCCAAACGAGTGTAATCAGTGAGATTGGCTTTTAAAATGAATTAAAACGCATTTGATATAACTTTTAGAAATATGTCGGTTTGGTCGGCGTTATACACAAAAAGTCAGGGATTGGGATGACAATTACACCTTGTTGCGCAACAAATGCTGCTGCGAATAACCTCTTTATCCATACCTGGAAACAAATTAATGAATATTTTCTGTAAAACTGCACAGAAGTGTTTTGAAACACTGTTTCCATTTTCCTTTTTGATAATTTTCAGCGTATAATGCGCGCCAATTGTCTCTTGAATGGTTTCAGCACATTGACCTGTAAAACTCAACGACTACAAAACTCACCATCCCGTTGGGCTGAACCACAAGCACACATTCCTCTGCACGCTCTTTCGATGTCACCTATCCTTAGAGCGAGGCATCACAACTTTCGTAACTCAGGTTTAGCTTCCCGTCCGTGCGCGGCGGGAGCCAGATTTCCATATCCTTCTCAACTTAAAGACTAAGACTGTCATGAAAAAGACGAAAATTGTTTGCACCATCGGTCCGAAAACCGAATCCGAAGAGATGTTAACCAAAATGCTGGACGCGGGCATGAACGTCATGCGTCTGAACTTCTCCCACGGGGACTATGAAGAACACGGTCAGCGCATCAAGAATTTGCGCAACGTCATGAGCAAAACCGGCAAGAAAGCCGCAATCCTGCTCGACACCAAAGGTCCGGAAATCCGTACCATCAAACTGGAAGGCGGTAACGACGTTTCCCTGAAAGCGGGCCAAACCTTCACCTTCACCACCGACAAATCCGTTGTCGGCAACAACGAAATCGTTGCAGTGACTTATGAAGGCTTCACTAAAGATCTGTCCGTCGGCAATACCGTTCTGGTTGACGATGGTCTGATCGGCATGGAAGTTACCGCTATCGAAGGTAACAAAGTTATCTGTAAAGTGCTGAACAACGGCGACCTGGGCGAAAACAAAGGCGTTAACCTGCCGGGCGTTTCCATCGCGCTGCCAGCACTGGCTGAAAAAGACAAACAGGACCTGATCTTCGGTTGCGAGCAAGGCGTTGACTTCGTTGCAGCATCCTTTATCCGTAAACGTTCTGACGTCGTTGAAATCCGTGAGCACCTGAAAGCGCACGGCGGCGAAAACATCCAGATCATCTCCAAAATCGAAAACCAGGAAGGCCTGAACAACTTCGACGAAATCCTCGAAGCATCTGACGGCATCATGGTTGCTCGTGGCGACATGGGTGTTGAGATCCCGGTTGAAGAAGTTATCTTCGCGCAGAAGATGATCATCGAAAAATGTATCCGTGCACGTAAAGTCGTTATCACTGCGACCCAGATGCTGGACTCCATGATCAAAAACCCGCGTCCGACCCGCGCTGAAGCCGGTGACGTAGCGAACGCCATCCTCGACGGTACCGATGCAGTAATGCTGTCTGGCGAGTCTGCAAAAGGTAAATACCCGCTGGAAGCCGTCACCATCATGGCAACCATCTGTGAGCGTACCGACCGCGTGATGACCAGCCGTCTGGACTTCAACAACGACAGCCGCAAACTGCGCATCACCGAAGCCGTTTGCCGTGGCGCGGTTGAAACTGCAGAAAAACTGGATGCTCCGCTGATCGTTGTAGCAACTCAGGGCGGTAAATCTGCTCGCGCAGTACGTAAATACTTCCCGGATGCCACCATCCTGGCGCTGACCACCAACGAAACTACCGCGCGTCAGCTGGTGCTGAGCAAAGGCGTTGTTGCACAGGTAGTTAAAGAAATCAGCTCTACCGATGATTTCTATCGTCTGGGTAAAGAAGTCGCTCTGGAAAGCGGTCTGGCTCAGAAAGGTGACGTTGTGGTGATGGTTTCCGGTGCACTGGTTCCGAGCGGCACGACCAACACGGCATCCGTTCACGTGCTGTAATAATTCCAACGCGAATTAATTTGCTTAAAAAAGCGCCCTGGTGGCGCTTTTTTTATTTTATCGATAGCTACAATTAATAAAAAATCAAATCGGATTTCACTATCTAATCCGTGATTATCTAAGATGAATCCGATGGAAGCTTTCTGTTTTCACTCGGGTTTTTAGCCGTTTTTGCACAATTCGATGCTTCTTTGAGCGAACGATCAAAAATAAGTGCATTCCCATCAAAAAAATATTCTCAACATAAAAAACTTTGTGTAATACTTGTAACGCTACATGGAGATTAACTCAATCTAGAGGGTATTAATAATGAATCGTACTAAACTGGTACTGGGCGCGGTAATCTTGGGTTCTACTCTGCTGGCAGGTTGCTCCAGCAACGCTAAAATCGATCAGCTGTCTTCTGACGTTCAGACTCTGAACGCTAAAGTTGACCAGCTGAGCAACGACGTGAACGCAATGCGTTCCGACGTTCAGGCTGCTAAAGATGACGCAGCTCGCGCTAACCAGCGTCTGGACAACGCAGCTACTAAATACCGCAAGTAATAGTATCTGTGTAATAAAAATGGCGCACATTGTGCGCCATTTTTTTTGCTCTGAATTTCCCTTCCCTGTTATTGCGTAGCACGCACCTCTGCATCCTCTCCCGGCACGCCATTCTGTGCAGACTTCACTTCCGCGCCATTGCTTACGACCGACGCATGCCCGGCCGTTACGGTGACCGGATAGCCCGCACGACGATACAAGGCTCTTTCCACCAAACTGTTATCGACGGCTTTATTGTCTTTAAACTGGGTAAAACCGGCTGGCAGCACATACGGCATGGTCTGGACGTTTTGCTCCTCTTCCGGCGACAGCGGTCGATGCACCTCGACATAGCGCATTCCGTTCGGCTCTATCGAATATTTTATCGGCTCATTAATCACCCGAACCAGCGTTCCTGTCCGGACCTGAGCAAACAGTGCTTTGATGTCCGGCGCGTTCATGCGAATACACCCAGAACTTACGCGCAGTCCCACGCTGTCAGGCGCACTGGTGCCATGGATGAGATATTCACCGTTTCCATGCGCCAGACGCAGTGCAAAGCGTCCTAACGGGTTATTTGGCCCGGCAGGTACTACCGGCGGTAATGTTATGCCGCGCTCCAAAGAGCGTTTACGGATGCCTGCTGTAGGGGTCCAGGTCGGATTCGGGATTTTCTGCCCAACCCGGGTTTCCATTACCGGCGTTTCCAGCCCCTGCAAACCGATACCAATTGGGAAAACCTGAACAATATTCTCTCCCGGCGGGAAGTAATACAGACGCAGTTCCGCCAGATTCACAATAATGCCTTCTCGTGGTGCATCCGGTAGCAGTAATTGCGAGGGAATAGTAATCAGCGTTCCGGGTTTAGGTACGGGGGCAATCGTATTATTGGCTTCAAGGATCAGCATTGCGGCGGTATCAAACTTACGGGCAATCGCCTGTAGGTTTTTATCGCCTTCCTGCACGGTGTAAGTTTGATTTTGCCCAACAAGACGGCTGTTCGCCTGAGGCAAAGGATAATCGACCGCCCATGCGGCCTGAATAGCGCTGTAAGCGCCGATTAGCATTAACGTAATAACAGACGCGCGTTTCATACTCACCCCCCTGGCGTTCCTGCCGGACGGCGTCGAGCGCCCGATCCGGCCTACGAGTCACTGCGTTGCACTACCTCACTCTTTCACGTCGAGCTGAAAATTGACGTGTTTTATCAGTTTAGCTAAGAGTTGCGGCTTTGGTGCGAATAGCCCGAATCATCGCCTCCAGCCCTTGTGAACGAGACGGTGTGAGATGCTGTGCGAGCGCCATTTTTTCAAACCACGGACGCACATCAAAATTCACAATATCCTGGGCCGTCATGCGGTCATATAAAATGAATACGACAGCGATAAGCCCTTTCACAATTGCCGCATCGCTGTCGCCCTGTAATTCAATAATTCCTTCAGCATTCTGACGCATGACAATCCATACCTGACTTTGACAGCCCTGGATGCTATTTTCCGTATTACGATCGTCGTCGTTTAATTCCGGCAAACGCTGACCCAGTTCAATAATGTACAGGTATTTCTCTTCCCAATTAGCGCAACGCAGAAAATTACGCAACAACTTTTCTTTATCCGGCAGCGCAGCCATAACGCCTCCCTGTTATCCCAGTAAGTGATGAATACGCTTGAGGCCCGTTACCAGGCGATCCACTTCTTCGTGGGTGTTGTACATGGCAATCGACGCCCGGCACATCGCAGGAACGTTATAGTAGGCCATCAGCGGCATAGCGCAGTGATGCCCTGTCCGCACGGCG
Organism: Citrobacter sp. RHBSTW-00017; assembly: GCF_013797615.1. Classification (NCBI taxonomy): domain Bacteria; kingdom Pseudomonadati; phylum Pseudomonadota; class Gammaproteobacteria; order Enterobacterales; family Enterobacteriaceae; genus Citrobacter; species Citrobacter sp. RHBSTW-00017. Next base: position 2,792,800 of record NZ_CP056899.1, read on the forward strand.
ATGCCATAGTTATCAAGAAAACTTCCGACATCATAGGCATGATGTTTGCCGAGGTTAAACGCAATCACCCCCAGACGATTATCCGGCCCGTAGAGCGTTAAATCCGGCACATCCGCCAGCTGTTCCAGCGCATAGCGCATCAGGAATTGTTCATATTCGCTGATTTCAGTAAGCCCCAGCGCGGAAACATATTCAATAGCCGCGCCGAGTCCAATAATTCCCCCGGTGTTTGGCGTTCCGGCTTCAAACCGCCAGGGGGCTTTGGCCCACGTCGTCCCCTGGCTCAGGCTCACCGTCGCAATCATCGACCCACCGCCTTCCCACGGCGGCATCTCCTGCAGCAATGACTCTCTGGCATACAGAACGCCAATACCGGTTGGCCCGTAGAGCTTGTGCCCAGAGAAAACATAGAAGTCGCAATCCAGCGCCTGCACATCCACCTGATGATGCATAACTGCCTGTGCGCCATCCACCAGCACTTTCGCGCCGTATTGATGCGCCAGCTCAATCATCTCAACCAATGGGTTTTCCGTGCCCAACACGTTAGACACATGGGTAATCGCCAGCAGTTTCGTGCGATCGTCAAACAGCGTCGGCAGCGTTTCCAGTTGCAACGTACCTTCTGTATTGAGCGGAATAACGCGCAGTTCTGCACCTACGCGAGCGCACAACATCTGCCAGGGCACAATATTGGCGTGGTGCTCCATTTCGCTGATGATAATGTTATCGCCCGCCCGCACATTGCTGCCGCCCCAACTGTTAGCTACCAGGTTGATACCTTCCGTTGTGCCGCGAACAAACACCAGTTCTTCAGCTGAACGGGCGTTGATAAACAGCGAGGCGAGCTTGCGCACATTCTCCATTTTTTCCGTGGCCTGCGCGCTCAGCGTATGGATCCCGCGGTGGACCGCGGCATAGCCGTGACGGTAAAACTCGGCTTCGGCATCAATCACCTGGTTGGGCTTTTGCGCGCTGGCGGCGCTATCCAGATACGCCAACGGTAAACCGTTCACTTCACGCGTCAGGACCGGAAAATCAGCCCGCACTTTTTCAATGGGAAATGTCATGCTACGCCTCCCGGCAAGCGTTGGGCGATCCGTGCCAGGACCTGTTGTTTCAGCGTTTCCTCGCCCAGGGCTTCCGTCAGCTCAGCGGCAAACGCATAGAGAATCATTTGTTGGGCATCCTGCTGGCCGATCCCGCGCGAACGCAGATAGAACATCTGCTCGTCGTCGATCCGCCCTACCGTCGCCCCGTGGCTGCATTTCACGTCGTCGGCATAAATTTCAAGCTGCGGCTTGGTATCCACTTCCGCCAGTTTTCCGAGCAGCAAATTATTGTTGGTCATCTGACCGTCGGTTTTAATGGCGTGCTGAGCGACGTTGATCAGGCCATTGAATACCGCGCGCCCCTTATCGCTGACAATCGTTTTATGCAGTTGTCGACTGTTGCAATATCCCTTGTTGTGCGCAAGCCAGGTGCGGGTATCGCAGACTTCATTTTTCACCGGCATCGCCAGGCTGTTAAGCCGAAGCGTGGTGTTTTCGCCGTTAAGCTGGGTGCTGGTGTTATGGCGCAACACCGCATCACCGAGTAAAAAGCTGTGGCTGGCGGCCGTGGCATCAGCGCCCAACTGAATATCATTATGCGCGAAGTGGTGGCTGAGCGGATTCTCAAACGCCAGTTTGATGTGGCGCAAGTGTGCGTTTGCCGCGACGTTCATCGTTAATCGTGCACCGGTAAAATGGCGATATTCGCTGAGGCTGACATAGTGTTCAATGACGGTGGCTTCTGCGCCTTCTGCCAGGTCCAGATGGTGGCGATAGTGCGCCGTGTTCACCTCATCACCCGCCAGCCCCTGGGTAATGTGCAGCAGCAGCAACGGTTTTGCCGGTCGCTGGTTACGCTTCACCTGAATGTGCGTTACGCTGCGGGAGAGGCTTTCGGTCAGGTGCAGAAAGACTTCCGGTTGGATAGCCGCCGGTAGCGACTGGCGCACATCATCAACGGTAATGTTAAAACCGCTACCTTCCACGCTGTCGCTGAGCGTTGGACAGAATTGCCCGTCAACAAACACCAGGCGGACAGCATCAATAGCCGGCGCTAACGCTTCACACTGGGCGGACGTTATCTCAGTGACATGACTGACAAACTGGCTGTTGGTTAATCCTTCCAGCGGCGTGTATTTCCAGTCCTCATGCTTACGCGTTGGCAGTCCCAGACGCAGCATCTGCTGCAGGTGCTGTTGGGCGTGGTGCGAGCGCGTCTCCCCTTGCGTTTCAAACAGATGATGCCACTGTTGCAGCACGTTACTGCTGTTCGCTAAGCCAGCCATAACCTTGCTCCTCCAGTTGTTTGACCAGCGTGAAATCACCGGATTTCACAATTCGCCCCTGGTAGAGAACGTGCACATAATCGGGTTTGATGTAATCCAGGATGCGCTGATAGTGGGTGACGATAATGAATGAACGTTGCCCGTCGCGCAGCGAGTTCACGCCATCCGCAACGACTTTCAGCGCGTCGATATCCAGCCCGGAGTCCGACTCATCAAGAATGCACAGCTGAGGTTCCAGCACCGCCATTTGCAAAATGTCATTACGCTTTTTCTCGCCACCGGAGAAACCAACGTTGACCGAACGCGTTAGCAAATCTTCCGGCATCTTCAATAACGCGATTTTCTCTTCCATCAGATCCTGGAAGTCAAACCTGTCCAGCGACTCTTCGCCACGGTAGCTGCGCACCGCATTCAGTGCCGTTTGCAGGAAAAACTGATTACTGACGCCGGGGATTTCTACCGGATACTGAAATGCCATAAAGATCCCTTCACCGGCCCGGTCTTCGGGTGACAGTTCCAGTAAATCCTTACCGTTGAATTCTACCGTCCCGCCGGTGACTTCGTAGTCATCGCGCCCGGCGAGCGTTGCGGAAAGCGTACTTTTCCCGGAACCGTTCGGCCCCATAATGGCGTGTACCTCTCCGGGGCCAATATCCAGGCTCAGCCCACGCAGGATCGCCTTATCTTCCACACTGACCTGTAAATTTTTAATGCTTAACATGTGCTTTCCTTAAATTTTAACCGACGCTGTGTTCAAGACTTATGGCGAGAAGTTTTTGCGCTTCAACGGCAAATTCCAGCGGCAGTTCAGAGAACACGTCTTTACAGAAACCATTAACGATCATCGAAATGGCATCTTCTTCGCTGATGCCGCGCTGCAAACAGTAAAACAGCTGGTCTTCACCAATGCGCGAGGTCGTAGCTTCATGCTCAAGCTGGGCGCTATTGTTACGACACTCCACATACGGGAAGGTGTGCGCTCCACAATCCGCGCCAATCAGCATCGAGTCGCATTGGGTATAGTTGCGGGCGTTGGTTGCGGTCGGCATGATCTTCACTAAGCCGCGATAGCTGTTTTGACTGTGTCCCGCAGAGATCCCTTTCGAGATAATGGTCGATTTGGTGTTCTTACCGATGTGGATCATCTTGGTGCCGGTATCGGCCTGCTGATAACCACTGGTCAGCGCGACGGAGTAGAATTCGCCGATAGAGTTGTCGCCGCGCAGAATACAGCTTGGGTATTTCCAGGTAATGGCCGAGCCGGTTTCCGACTGCGTCCACGACATTTTGCTGTTTTCGCCTTCGCACAGAGCGCGCTTGGTGACGAAGTTCAAAATGCCGCCGGTGTTACCGTCACCAGGGAACCAGTTTTGTACCGTCGAGTATTTCACTTCGGCATCTTTGTGGATAATGACTTCCACCACCGCGGCATGCAGTTGGTAGCTATCGCGTACCGGGGCTGAACAGCCTTCGATATAGCTGACGTAACTGCCCTCATCCGCAACCAGAATGGTGCGTTCAAACTGACCGGTTTTTTCCGCATTTATACGGAAATAGGTCGACAGTTCCATTGGGCAACGTACACCTTTCGGGACATAAATAAACGTGCCGTCGGAGGCCACCGCCGCATTTAGCGCCGCAAAAAAATTGTCATTACCCGGGACAACCGTACCCAGATATTGTTTTACCAGCTCAGGGTGATCGTGAATCGCCTCACCAAACGAACAGAAAATAATGCCCTGTTCCGCCAGTTTATCGCGATAAGTTGTCGCCACCGACACCGAGTCAAAAATGGCATCAACCGCCACCTCTTTGCCTTCGCGGACCGGCACGCCAAGCTGCTCAAATGCGTCCTCAACTTCTTTACTTAAAAACGCATTCGCCCCCGTTTGCTGCACCGCGCCCGGCTCAGACGCGCAGGTTTCATCGCAATTACCGCAGGACGGCGCGGAGTAATAACTGTACTCCTGGTAGTTCAGCTTATCGTAATGCGCTTTTAGCCAGTGCGGCTCTTCCATGGTGAGCCACGCTTTAAAGGCATTCAGGCGAAATTCCAGCATCCAGTCGGGTTCATTACGTTTTGCCGAAATCGCGCGCACGACATCTTCGTTGATCCCTTTTGCCAGTTCATCGGTTTGTAGATGGGTGAAGAAGCCCTCTTTGTAATTAAGGTGCCCGCCAGCCCAGGTGTTGACATCGTCAGTTGCTTCAGTATTACGAGACATAGTACCGCCTATACCCCAAAACTTTCGCCACAGCCGCATTCGTTCTGGGCTTTCGGGTTATGAAATTTAAATAGCTGATTTAATCCTTCGCGCACGAAATCAACTTCTGTGCCGTCGATGAACGGCATCGCCTGTAACGGCACATAAAGTCTGGCCCCCTCCGTTTCAAACAGCAGATCGTCTTTTTCCGCCTGGCGAACGGTGTCCAGCACGTAGCCAAATCCCGCGCATCCCGTTTGCTTCACACCTAAACGCACGCCTAACATGTCGGGTTGCTTTGCCACCAGCTCGCGGATGTGCGCCGCAGCCGCTGGCGTTAACGTCAGACCACGCCAGGCAAAATCGTCCGGGTTAAATGTTCCTGAATGCAATTCCATAGGGTTACCTCGAGTCACTAGCTTTCAAGCTATAACAACATGTTAGTGATAATGATTATCACTTCAACCCCTCAACAGCAGGGGCATTCGGGTTAATCGCCCTTTTTGCCCCCTTTTACTAAGCATAGACCCTGCTGCGTGGGTTAACAGGGATGGGTTTTTTTGTTCAATGTATTGATTAATAATGGGTTTTAACAATTGAATCGTACAGACAGGTCAAAAACTAAAAGATGTATAGATAATGTCTATTTAAGTGATAAGTTTTAAAAATTTAATGAAATCATACGACTATTGTATAATTATTAACTTAATCTCTTCTTGTTATAGCCAAAAACGGACTAGTTAATCCTCTAAATTGCGCCCCAGTGCGTTTTTGCCCCCCAAACTTCACCCTTTTTCATGCGCCCTCTGCGCGTGATTTATCCAAAACACCACAACGCCTTCCGAACAAAATCGACGGTACGGTTTGCGCGTCTACTTTTAAGATCCTGCTTGATAGCATTACAAAGACTTTCTCAATATCAGAATTAAGCAATATATTTCGCTTCAAAATCTCACTATTCTTATATGTGCACCATTACTATTCATTTTTAATTCTAAGCTTTTTATTTCTCTCATAAATATAAATAAAACATAATAAAAATGTATGACATTTATTGCCTTGCGTATTCATGCGTCATGTCGTTTATTACAGTTACCTTGCGTATGTGAAATGGAGTTTTAAATGGCTATACCTGCGTATTTGTGGTTAAAAGATGATGGAGGAGCAGACATCAAGGGTTCTGTAGATGTTCGCGACCGTGTGGGGAGCATTGAGATCTTAGGGTTTAGTCATGGCCTGCACCTCCCTACCGACAACAACACAGGGAAAATAACAGGAACACGAGTACACACCGCTCTTATATTTGAAAAGGAGTTTGATAGCTCCAGTCCATATTTTTACAAAGCAGTAGCCACTGGACAAACCCTTAAAGAAGCCGAATTTAAATGGTACAAAATCAATGATGCAGGACAGGAAGTTGAATACTTCAATATGCTACTCGAAACAGTGAAGGTGGTTTCAATTTGTCCTCTAATGCATGACGTGAAAAACGCAGCCACTGAAAAACACAATCACCTTGAAAGTATTGCTCTTAGATATGAACGAATAACCTGGAAACACTGCGACGGGAATATAATATTTTCTGATTCCTGGAGTGAACGGTGATTCGTTGCACATTTCATTTAAACGGTGGGCAGCTATCAAGTCTTAGCTGCCCCGGAGTTGGCTTCTTCCCTGCATATTCAGGTAACAGTGGGGAGCATAGAAACAACCCTGAATCGATAGCAATTAAGGATATCGGGCCGCTTCCTCCCGGTAAATACTATATTGTTTCGCGTCCGAAAGGCGGGATTTTCAGCGCAATTAAAGATTATACTGCGTCAGAGATTAGCGGTTCAGACCGCGATATCTGGTTCGGATTATTCAGAGAGGATGAAAAATTAGATGACGTTACGTTCTATAACAAGGTCAGCCGTGGGTATTTCAGATTGCACCCTGCGGGGTATACTGGCGTCAGTAATGGCTGCATAACTCTTCCCAGCAGAGCTCATTACAACATACTCCGGGAAGCACTTTTAAGCACTCCACAAATGCTGGTTACCCCCAGTCTTCGTGCATACGGCACTATTCAGGTGTATTAATGAAACATATTAAAAAAGTCATCACATGGTATTTATTTGCAATATCTTGGGTTTGTTTTTTTCTATTTATTTTCAAATATTTACCTGAAAATAAATTATTTGATTTAATCTATCCCGATGTGAAAGAGATGGACCCCAGCGTCTGGGACAATACACACATGACCATTATCTTTATGGGCGCATTATTATTGAACGGAATTTTTATATTGTTCATGTCGATGATAATGGAAAGATGCAAAAATTAAATGAAAATGCTGAACAGTGGGACTTCAGTCCCACTGTTTTCAGTATCGAACCTACCCCACTGCCAATTTAGGCGAGTTCACATTCCACAACCCAATTGGCTGGCAACAAGGTCATCTAGTCAGTATGCGTCGTTGATAGCCAGTTGCCTACAGCACTGTCCTCAATCGCAAGGCTGGTAAAAAAAATTCTTTAGATTTAGATATATACTCATTTTACAGAATTAATATCTATTTAGAGAGACGTAGGAATGACGGGAGGGAAAAAATTCAAATTATGAACAAACAACAAAAAACCCTTAAGGCTGCTTGCTGGCAGGCTTAAGGGTTCCGGCCCCATCCGGCGCTTATCTCCGGCACTCACGATGGCTTAGCTCTTGAAGGGGCGATAAGAATAATCTCACTTCCGGATATGTTTTGTTTAACACAAATTGCGATTTGACTATTTTATAAGCGTATTCAATCAATTATTAGGCGCTGTTTTTCACTGAGCGCGTCCAGCAACAGGCGCAGTCCTGCAGGCTGATGCTCCCGCGAAAGATATAAACCATAAATTGGCAGGCTTTTTGGTTGAAGCTCGGGCAAGAGTCTAACCAGCTTTCCCTGTGCCAGCCCTTCCCGCGCCTCCAGTTCCGGCACCAGCGCAATGCCCGTTCCCGCCAACGCCGACTCACAGAGCAACGAAGAGATCCCGGCGCTCAAATTGCCTTTAATCGCAACAGCGGCAGCCCGCGCCTGGGCATCCAGAAAGTGCCAGGATTTTCCGGCAAACCCGCTGTAGTACAGACAATTATGCCGCGTAAGGTCGTCGATAGTCTCAGGAGTGCCATGTTGATGCAGGTACTCTACAGACGCGCACAGTACCGATTTACAGTCGCCAAGGCGACGGGCGATAGTTCCAGGTTCAGGGTTTTCCGTTATACGGATCGCCACATCAATGCGTTCTCCAACGAGGCTTACCGGTTGATTATTGATCTCCACCTCGATACGCAGTTGTGGATACTTCGTCAGAAACGCGGGCAGTACCGGCGCTAAAATATGCATAGCTGTAAAATGCGCACAGGCCACACGTAGCGTGCCAGAGGGAGTTTGCGCGGCGCTGGCGGCACCAATATCCAGCGAAAGCTGCGCCAGAGAACGCGTTTTCACTAATGCCTCTTCACCCGCTGGCGTGATCGTCAGACGGCGCGACGAGCGATGGATAAGCCTTGCACCCGCCCATTTTTCCATCTCGTCGAGGTAACGACTGACCATCGGACGGGAAAGCCCCAGCGCACGCGCGGCGGCGCTCAGACTGCCCAAATCACAGATATGGTTGAATACCGTTGCCGCCATCACTCTGTCCATTGCATCCCATCCGATCGTTTTATGAAACTCAGCATGTCCTAATAAGGGAATTCTAACAGATCCGAATTTCCTTAAAATACAGGAACTATCAAAAGACAATTCCCTGCACAAGGATACCTGGCATGAAAGTTAAAACGCTGGCCCTGCTGTTACCTCTGTTCGCCTCTTCAGCCTTTGCCGCGACGCTACAGCTGGACGTCTACAATCCACAGGACAAGGCTATTTTCCCGGTCTCTTCAACGCTGGTTTCAGGACCGAAAGAAGCAATATTGTTTGACGCACAGTTCAGTACTAAAGATGGTGAACAGCTGGTGCAGATGATTCGCGCCAGCGGTAAAACGCTGAAGGCCATCGTGATCACCTCCGGCGATCCGGATTTCTATTTCGGACTGCAGCCTATCGTCAAAGCCTTCCCACAGGTAAAAGTCCTGGCAACACCGCACGTAGTAGAGCATATCCGTGCCACCAAAGAGGCCAAACTGCAATTCTGGGGTCCGCAAATGAAGGATGGCGCGCCAACATCGCTCACTGTTCCGCAAGCGACAACGCAAACGCATTTCACGGTTGATGGTGAAACGCTGGAACTGCGCCACCCTAATGATTATGCAGCCTATGTCTGGATCCCGGCAAACCGTGCCATTATTGGCGGTACCGGCGTGGCGTCTGGTATACACGTCTGGACGGCGGATACGCAATCTGCAGAACAGCGTAGCGCGTGGCGTAGCGTACTGAGCGAAATGCAGAAGTTACAACCCACCCAGGTGGTCCCGGGGCATTACATCGGCGAACGCCCTGCGGGCGATAAAGCGATTCGCTTCACACAGGACTATCTGCAATCGTTTGAGCAGGCGTTAGGGGCGAAGAAAGGTTCGGATTATGTGATTAAAACCATCACCGCGGCATGGCCAGGTCTTGCAGACGCAAGTTCTCTGGAGCTAAGTGCGAAGGTTAATACTGGTGAGATGAAGTGGTGATTGAGATTTAACGCAAAAAATAACCCCGAACGCGTGTCGGGGTTTCATTAAGATAAGCATACCGGAATCAATGAACGCCCATGCGCCAGGCAAAATAGATCTCTTCTTTAAGTTCAGTCGAAGAAAGCGTCAATAAATCCGCGAACTCCAGCTCTAACTGTTTCAGTCTTTTCAGGTACTGAGCTGGTGAAAGATCGGTTTTATCACGACGTAAAAACTCTATTGCCAGTTGGGCCGGGTCTAATTGGGTAGACATATCATCCTCGCTTGTGTTCAAAACCTGCACAGTATAACACCATTCCCTGTGCAGATAATGACCAAAAGCAATATGCATCACAAAATTGCTGTCGTCAGACGCGACGTGCAGCACAATCGTCCCTGCTCATCGAAGATTTCGATTTGCCATACCTGATGACGGGAGCCGGTATGCACCGCGCGACATACCCCTCTGACGCGCCCTTCCCGCGCCGAGCGAATATGGTTGGCGTTGACCTCCAGACCCACCACTTTTTGCTCACCCTGAGTACACAGGTAGCCAGCCACCGAACCAATGCTCTCAGCCAGCACCACGGACGCGCCGCCGTGCAGCAAACCAAAAGGTTGTTTAGTACGATGGTCTACCGGCATTGTGGCTTCCAGCGTGTCATCGCCAATGTGCACAAAACGAATATCAAGCAGCCCAACCATATTTCCTTCACCCATGGCGTTGAGCGCTTCGAGTGTGACTTCACGTTTCCAGATCATCCTATAATCTCCAGCAGTGCCTGTAATGGATGGCGAACGCCCGTGCCTTCAACGCGTTTAACCTGACTGCGACAGGAGTATCCGGTAGCCAGACAACGGTTACGCGGCAATCGTTGCATTGCCTGGTGCCATGATAGCTCATAGATCCCCAGTGAGTTCTGATGATTCTTCACTTCGTGGCCATAGGTGCCCGCCATGCCACAGCACCCTACGCTGATGTTCTCCAGCTTTGCGCCAAAGCGGGCAAAAATAGCCGCCCACTGAGCAGGCGCGCCCGGCAGGGCCGTCACTTCGGTACAGTGTCCAAAGAAGTACCACGCTTCACCGCCCACAGCGACTGGCGGCTGTGACTCCACAACTGTCGATAACCATTCGTTGGCGAGTAACACATGGAAATCGCCCCGATGTTCCCCGAGCGCCAGTTTGTATTCATCGCGATAGCAAAGCACCAGCGCCGGATCGACACCCACCATCGGAATATTCAGCTTCGCCACCCGATTGAGAAACTCAGATGTTTTCTTTGCGGTTTTAGCAAAACGGTTTAAAAAGCCCTTAATATGCTGGGCCTTGCCGTTTGGCGAGAACGGCAGCAGTACCGGCTGCAAACCCAGCTTTTCAACCAGACGTATAAAATCAGCCACCACCTGTGCATCGTAATAGCTGGTGAACGGATCCTGCACTACCAGCACCGTACGGGCTTTTTGCTCAAGGCTGAGTAATTCGAGCTGTTCCAGCGTCATATTGGCGGAACGATGGCCAACCAACTGACGTTGAAGCGACGGCGCAGACAGCAGCGGTAAGTCGACCATGCCGATGTGCTTTTTAGCCAGATTACGCACCAGCGGCTGGTTGATGAAGAAGTTAAACGCGTTGGGCGCCCGCGCCATTAACGGCGCATAACTCTCAACGGTCGCCACCATGTGATCGCGCAACGGCCGCAGATAACGCGTGTGATACAACTGCAGGAAGCGTGAGCGGAACTCCGGCACATCGATTTTAATCGGACACTGTGTGGAGCAGGCTTTACACGCCAGACAACCCGACATTGCCTCTTTCACTTCGTGCGAGAAATCGTATTCGCCTTTGCGCGCATGCCAGCTGTTGCGGGTACGGGCAATCAGCGTACGTAAACTGGCACGTTTTTCCGGTAGCTCTTTTTCCAGCTGTAGCGGGTCAATCCCGCGATCTGCCAACAGACGCAGCCATTCACGCACCAGCGTAGCTCGCCCTTTCGGTGAATGGATGCGGTTGAGGCTGATTTTCATCGACGGACACATCGGGCTTTTCGCATCAAAGTTAAAGCATAACCCGTTGCCGTTACACTCCATCGCCCCACGCCACTCCTGGCGGACGGCCAGCGGGATCTGACGGTCATACGTTCCGCGCTTCACCGCGTCCACTTTCATCATCGGCGCATCAACATCTTCCGGTGGACAGATTTTGCCAGGATTGAGCCGGTTTTGCGGATCAAACACCGATTTCACTTTACGCAGTTCTCGATACAGTTCCTCACCGAAGAACGCCGGGCTATATTCTGCACGAAAACCTTTCCCGTGCTCGCCCCACAGCAGACCGCCATATTTTGCCGTCAGCGCGACAACATCGTCAGAAATGCGTTTCATCAGCACTTCCTGCTGCGGGTCGCACATATCCAGCGCCGGTCTGACGTGCAGCACGCCTGCATCCACGTGACCAAACATGCCGTAACTCAGGCCGTGGCTATCGAGTAGCGCACGGAACTCGGCAATATAGTCAGCCAGATGTTCCGGCGGAACGCAGGTATCTTCAGCAAACGGAATCGGCTTCGCGGCCCCTTTCGCATTCCCCAGCAGACCGACAGCTTTTTTACGCATCGCGTAAATGCGCTCGACGCCTGCCAGCTCGGTACATAGCTGCCAGCCTATAACACCCGCTTCCTGACGCGCAATTAAGCCATCCAGCCGTTCGCACAGTGCGCTGACTTGCGAATCAATCAATGCTTCATCGTCACCGGCAAACTCCACAATATTCAGACCCAGCATCTCTTTATCCGCCACATCGGTAATCAATTCACTTACCGAGTGCCAGACAATATCTTCCCGTGCCAGGTTAAGCACTTTGGAGTCGACGGTTTCTACCGACAGCGCGCGCGCTTCCACCATCACCGGGGCATTACGCAATGCCGAGTCGAAAGAGTCGTACTTAACGTTAACCAGTTGTCTGACTTTGGGTAGCGGCGTGATATCGAGACGGGCTTCGGTGATAAACGCCAGCGTGCCTTCAGAGCCGGTAAGAATGCGGGTTAAATCAAATTCGGTCATCTCATCGTTAAAGACGTGCCGCAGATCGTAACCGGTCAGGAAGCGATTAAGTTTCGGGAATTTATCAATGATCAGCTGTCGGTTGTCGCGGCAACGCTCATAAACCGTCTTGTAAATGCGGCCAATAGTGGTGTTGCTATTACCCAGCGTTTGGGCAAGTTCGACCGGCATTGGCTGGGTATCAAGAATATCGCCGCCCATTAGCACCGCGCGGATACCCAGCACGTGATCGGAGGTTTTACCGTAAACCAACGAGCCTTGTCCGGATGCGTCGGTATTGATCATCCCACCCAGCGTTGCCCGGTTACTGGTGGATAACTCGGGGGCAAAGAAATAGCCGTAAGGCTTCAGAAACTGGTTGAGCTGGTCTTTTATCACCCCGGCTTCGACCCGCACCCAACCTTCCTGCGCATTGATTTCAATGATGCGGCTCATATAGCGGGACATATCAACAATAATGCCCTGATTTAGCGCCTGACCGTTGGTCCCGGTGCCGCCGCCGCGTGGGGTAAAAATCAACGAAGAGAAAAGAGGTTCCGCTGCCAGACGAGCAATGAGCGCCACATCTGCGGTTGAACGAGGGAATACGACAGCATCAGGAAGCAGCTGATAAATACTGTTATCCGTCGACATTGTCAGACGATCGGCATAGCTCGTTGCCGTATCGCCCGTAAATCCTTGCTGCTCCAGTGCCTGCAAAAAATTGAGCACCAGTTGAACGACACCTGGCGCCTGAGAAATTTGTGGAATCATTATAGTGACCCTTTCCTGCGGTCTGTGTTGTGAATTTAATCGTTTGCGTGTTGCTTTGTTTGTTGTATCACATTTTTTTCTAATACGCTCAGCAGATTTACAGGCAGAATCCGCCTGTTAAAAACCGCTGAAATTGCTCATCATTACAGGGTGTCATTTAAGTGTTCACGTCGCGTCAACGTTCTGGCGCAAAGACAAAGGTGAAAAGTATTTATGGTAAATTTCCGCCAGCCCAAGGATATTGCACAAGTGCTGCTATCGGCGCTGTTTTTAGCCGTCATGATTGTGGCCTGTCTTTGGATTGTTCAGCCCTTTATCCTCGGTTTTGCATGGGCGGGGACGGTGGTCATTGCGACCTGGCCGATCCTGCTACGCTTACAAAAATTGCTCTGGGGCCGTCGCTCGCTGGCCGTGCTGGTGATGACCCTGCTGCTGGTGCTGTTGTTCATCATTCCTATCGCGCTACTGGTCAATAGCATTGTTGATGGCAGCGGGCCATTGATCCATGCCGTAACCGCAGGCGATATGACCCTGCCGGATCTGGCGTGGCTGAACAGTATTCCGTTGGTCGGCGCAAAATTGTATGCCGCGTGGCACAGTCTGCTGGATATGGGCGGCGCGGCCATCATGGCCAAGGTTCGTCCTTATATCGGCACGACGACGACCTGGTTTGTTGGCCAGGCTGCACATCTTGGCCGCTTTATGATGCACTGTGGTCTGATGCTGCTGTTCAGCGCCCTGCTGTACTGGCGCGGTGAACAGGTGGCGTTAGGTATTCGCCACTTCGCTTGTCGCCTGGCATCCAAACGTGGCGATGCCGCCATTCTGCTGGCAGCACAAGCCATTCGCGCCGTCGCATTAGGCGTTGTGGTCACCGCGCTGGTGCAGGCAGTGCTCGGTGGTATTGGTCTGGCGGTAACCGGCGTGCCGTACGCCACGCTGCTGGCGGTATTGATGATCCTGTCTTGTCTGGTGCAACTGGGACCATTGCCGGTGCTGGTCCCGGCCATTATCTGGCTGTACTGGACGGGCGATTCAACCTGGGGCACGGTGCTGCTGGTGTGGAGCGGCGTGGTCGGAACGCTGGATAACGTTATTCGCCCGATGCTGATTCGCATGGGGGCCGATTTGCCGCTGATCCTGATTCTCTCAGGGGTCATCGGCGGACTGATTGCCTTCGGCATGATTGGTCTGTTTATCGGCCCGGTGGTACTGGCCGTGTCCTGGCGTCTGTTCTCCGCCTGGGTAAACGAAGCCCCTGCGCCAGGTAGCGATCCCGACGAAATCCTCGAAGAAATTGCTGAAATCGAACGCAATAAGTAATCCCACGTCAGGCGGCACTGCCGCCTGATTGTTTAACATTGCTAATCAATTCCGCCCGTTTACTGAATAAGACCCAACGTTATCCTTCTTTAAATACTCATTTGCTTCGCAAATTATTTACAGTTTTTAAACTATTGAGATGAATCTGATCGACGTAAAAAATCAGTATGCCTACTATTAGCCCATGGCTTTAGATCAACACATTGATTTATAAGCATGGAAATCCCCTGAGTGAAACAACGAATTGCTGTGTGTAGTCTTTGCCCATCTCCCACGATGGGCTTTTTTTTGTCCTTCGCGCGGCTCGCCACCAACCTTACCGCACCACAGCTCCCCTCTTCCCCGTTGATAAACAAATAATATTGCACAAGATACTGTGACTCTCTTCAAGCCGAAATATCCACAGCAATGTTATTACTATTCCACCGTCTTTTATGAGGTGATCAAATAATGAACGCATTAGAACTCCAGGCTATCCGCCATATTTTTGCTATGACGGTAGAAGAAAGCGCTATGTATATCTCGCGGGATCACAATGTTGCCGCCTGGCAACAATGGGAGAATGGCGAAAGGGAAATCCCGGAAGACATCACGCGCATTTGTGCAGAAATGAAAGCCAGACGAAAGTTAAGAATTAACGCCATTATCGAAAAAATAAATAACCGTATCGGTAATAACACCATGCGTTTCTTTCCCGATCTGATCTCTTTTCAGGCGGTTTATCAGCACGATGATTTTCTCGACTGGAAAATCTATCAATCGGCCGCTGTTGAACTGTATGCCCACGACCTTGAGCGTTTGTGTTAAGAGACCGCAGCGCCACACTCATTTAGCCTTTTCGCTGAGTAACATATTATGAAAAACACCTATTTCTCCACTGCGATAGGGCTGTACTTTAATTACCTGGTACACGGCATGGGGGTCATTCTGATGAGCCTCAATATGTCTTCACTGGAACAACAGTGGCACACCGATGCCGCAGGCGTCTCAATTGTTATTTCCTCACTCGGCATTGGCCGTTTAAGCGTGTTATTGGTGGCGGGCATGCTTTCCGATCGCTATGGCCGCAGACCGTTTATTATTTTCGGTATGGTCTGCTACCTGCTGTTCTTTGTAGGCATCATCAATACTCACAGCATTTATATTGCCTATGCTTTTGGATTTTTAGCCGGAATGGCAAACAGTTTTCTTGACGCCGGAACTTACCCCAGCCTGATGGAGGCGTTTCCCCGCTCTCCCGGCACGGCTAATATCTTAATTAAAGCGTTTGTTTCCATCGGTCAGTTTCTGCTGCCGATGATTATCAGTCTGCTGGTGTGGGCAGAACTTTGGTTTGGCTGGTCCTTTCTTGTGGCGGCCGCGGTGATGCTAATCAATGGCGTATTTTTGTTTCGCTGTCGATTCCCGGCCCATCCTGGGCATCAAGCCCCCCTCAAGGCATTACCCGTTGAACAGAAAAGCATACAATCTGAACATCGTTGTTCTCTTCTCGATCTCGCCAGTTACACTCTGTACGGCTACATCGCCATGGCGACATTTTATCTGATAAGCCAGTGGTTAGCACAATACGGACAGTTTGTCGCCGGGATGTCCTACACCTTATCGATCAAGCTGTTAAGCATTTACACCTGCGGTTCTCTACTGTGTGTGTTGATCACCGCGCCACTGGCACGAAAGACGGGGCGCGCAACCTCTCTGTTAATGCTGTACACCTTTATCTCATTTATCGCATTGCTGATGGTCTGCCTGCATCCGTCGATCTACATGGTGATCGTCTTCGCATTTGTCATCGGTTTCTCTTCAGCCGGAGGCGTTGTACAAATCGGTTTAACGCTGATGGCCGCACGCTTTCCCGATGCGAAGGGCAAAGCCACCGGGATTTACTACAGCGCGGGCAGCATTGCGACCTTCACCATCCCACTGATAACGGCAAGACTCTCGCAGACCAGCATTGCTCACATCATGTGGTTTGATACCGGCATAGCCGCGGTAGGCTTCCTGTTAGCATTGTTTATTGGCTATCGCAGCCGTATCGCGACAAAGCAGCAACTAAACATGGCGACGGTCGTAAAATAATGCGGATGCAATATTGTTCTCCCCCGCTGCAAAATAATTGGTCGCGGTTTTAAAACTTCAGCAAAATGTTGGTTGAAAGAATTAAGTTTCACAGTTGAGCATGCAACATACCTGGTAACTTAAACGCCATGCTATGTAGGCACAATATCAGCGCCCCGGTATATTAATCACAAGGTCGCCGCAATTTAAACAATATCGACGAGCACAGAACAATTTTAAAATCCGCAAGGAGTTGTGAACATGTCTCAAAATAAGACCTTTAATACGCCATTTCTTTTGGCGATAATCTGTATTTATTTAAGTTATTTTTTACACGGCATTAGCGTCATTACACTGGCGCAAAACATGAGTTCTCTTGCAGAAAAATTCTCCACCGACAATGCTGGGATAGCCTATTTAATTTCCGGCATTGGTCTTGGTCGCCTGGTGAGTATTTTATTCTTTGGCGTGCTCTCAGATAAATTTGGTAGACGGGCTATCATTCTGTTAGGGGCAATTCTGTACATGCTGTTTTTCTTCGGCATTCCCGCCAGCCCGAATCTGATGATTGCTTTTATTCTCGCTGTTTGTGTCGGCGTCGCTAACTCGGCCCTGGATACAGGGGGCTATCCGGCTTTGATGGAATGCTTCCCTAAGGCGTCTGGGTCAGCGGTTATCCTGGTTAAAGCGATGGTCTCATTTGGGCAGATGATCTACCCCATCGTCGTCAGCACCATGCTGCTCAACCATATCTGGTACGGCTATGCGGTCATTATCCCGGGGGTACTGTTCGTCGTCATAACGTTGATGCTGCTCAAAAGCCGCTTCCCCAGCCAGATGGTGGATGCGGGCATTGCAAAAGAGCTACCACAGATGAACAGTAAACCGCTGGTCTGGCTGGAAGGTGTAGCCTCCGTTATGTTTGGGGTGGCCGCATTTTCGACCTTTTACGTCATCGTAGTCTGGATGCCGAAATACGCGATGGCATTTGCCGGCATGGCAGAAGCCGACGCGCTGAAAACCATCTCTTACTACAGTATGGGTTCGCTGGTCTGCGTGTTTATTTTTGCTGTACTGCTCAAGAAAATGGTTCGACCCATTTGGGCGAATGTGTTTAACGCCGGACTGGCAACCCTCACCGCAGCGGTTATCTATTTATATCCATCCCCATTGGTGTGTAACGCCGGTTCATTTCTTATCGGGTTTTCTGCCGCAGGCGGTATTTTACAGCTCGGCGTTTCGGTGATGTCAGAGTTTTTCCCCAGGAGCAAAGCCAAGGTCACCAGTATTTATATGATGATGGGGGGCGTAGCCAACTTTATTATCCCATTAATCACCGGATACCTTTCAAACATTGGCCTGCAGTACATCATTTTGCTGGACCTCGCATTTGCTTTGCTGGCCTTCATCACCGCCATCATCGTCTTTATTCGTTACTACCGCGTATTTGATATTCCCAAAAATGATGTGCGGTTGGGCGAACGTTATTTTCAATAAATTGCTTAGAAGGAGTATCAAATGGACGTAACTGCAAAATATGAACTGATTGGTCTGATGGCCTACCCTATCAGACACAGCTTGTCGCCTGAAATGCAAAATAAGGCATTAGAAAAAGCGGGATTACCTTTTACCTACATGGCATTTGAAGTCGATAACTCCACGTTTGCTAATGCGATTGCCGGGCTGAAGGCCTTAAAAATGCGCGGTACCGGAGTCTCGATGCCCAACAAGCAGCTGGCATGTGAATATGTTGATGAATTAACGCCTGCAGCCAAACTGGTCGGCGCGATTAATACTATCGTCAATGATGATGGTTACCTGCGCGGCTACAATACTGATGGCACGGGGCATATTCGCGCCATCAAGGAAAGCGGTTTCGATATCAGGGGTAAAACCATGGTACTGTTGGGCGCAGGCGGCGCGTCAACGGCCATTGGCGCCCAGGCGGCGATTGAAGGCATCAAAGAAATCAAACTCTTTAACCGTCAAGATGAGTTCTTTGCCAAAGCGCAAGAATTCGCCAAACGTGTTAATGAAAATACCGACTGCGTGGTCACCGTTATCGATCTCGACGATCGACAGGCTTTTGCGGACGCACTGGCCAGCGCGGATATTCTGACTAACGGTACGAAAGTGGGAATGAAGCCGCTGGAGAACGAATCTCTGGTGACCGACGTTTCCCTGCTACGCCCGGATCTGCTGGTGACTGAATGCGTCTACAACCCGCATATGACCAAATTATTGCAACAGGCACAACTTGCCGGTTGCAAAACGATTGATGGTTACGGCATGTTGTTATGGCAAGGGGCTGAACAGTTTAAACTCTGGACCGGGAAAGATTTCCCTCTTGAGTATGTGAAACAGGTTATGGGTTTTGCAGCCTGATGGGCAAGCATTTGTAAAATAATTAAAGGGTAATCGATGAAAACCGTAACCGTAAAAAACCTCGTCATTGGCGAGGGTGCGCCGAAGATCATTGTCTCACTGATGGGTAAAGACATCGCAACGGTAAAAAGCGAAGCGCTGGCCTATCGCGAGGCGGATTTCGACATTCTGGAATGGCGCGTTGACCATTTCACCGAGGTGTCCTCCGTTGATGCCGTACTGGAAGCTGCACGCGTCATCCGCGAGGTGATGGCTGACAAACCGCTGCTGTTCACCTTCCGTAGTGCCAAAGAAGGTGGTGAACAGGCGCTGGCTGTCGAAAACTATATTGCGCTAAACCGTGCGGCGATAGATAGCGGTCTGGTCGATATGATCGATCTGGAGCTTTTCACCGGTGACGAACTGATTAAAGCCACCGTCGAATATGCACATGCAAAAAATGTCGCCGTCATTATGTCGAATCATGATTTCCATAAGACGCCAGCGGCACAAGAGATTGTCCTGCGCCTGCGTAAAATGCAGGAGCTTGGCGCTGATATCCCGAAAATCGCCCTGATGCCGCAAAACAAGACGGATGTATTGACCCTGCTTGGCGCAACTCTGGAAATGCAGGAACGCTATGCCGATCGCCCGATCATTACTATGTCGATGGCTAAAACAGGGGTGATTTCACGTCTGTCCGGTGAGGTTTTCGGTTCAGCTGCAACCTTTGGTGCGGTGAAAAAAGCCTCTGCCCCTGGGCAAATTTCGGTCACCGACCTACGTACTGTTTTGACCATATTGCATCAGGCGTAATAGTACCGTTTATCCATATTAATATCAGTAATGCCCTGCCCCAGATATTCGCTTAATCACGAATATCGGGCAGATGGCCGGACATTATTAAATAACTCACATTATTATTGTCGAATATAGCGACAGGTAGTCGCACGCATATAATCTGGAGTTCACATGAAATTATCAAGACCAAAACGCATTGATGGTCGGGTCCCCGTATTATCCGCAGCGGATGCCATTAATTATATTCCTGATGAGGCAACGCTCTGTGTATTAGGCGCAGGCGGCGGTATTCTCGAAGCAACAACATTAATTAACGCGCTGGCTGAAAAATATAAAAATGCACACTCACCCCGAAACTTATCATTGATTAGCCCAACGGGATTAGGTGACCGTGCTGACCGTGGAATTAGCCCGTTAGCACAAGAAGGTTTAGTCAAATGGGCATTATGCGGCCACTGGGGACAATCACCACGAATTTCCGACCTCGCTGAGCAGAATAAAATTGCCGCCTATAACTATCCTCAGGGCGTATTAACCCAGACCCTGCGTGCCTCGGCAGCCCACCAGCCGGGTATTCTGAGTGAGATCGGTATCGGAACATTTGTCGATCCCCGCCAACAGGGCGGAAAGCTGAATGAAGTGACCACCGAAGATCTGATCAAGCTGGTGGAAATTGATAACAAAGAGTACCTCTACTACAAAGCCATTGCGCCAAACATCGCCTTTATTCGCGCCACCACCTGCGACAGCGAAGGTTACGCCACGTTTGAAGATGAAGTTATGTATCTCGACGCGCTGGTGATTGCTCAGGCCGTTCACAACAACGGCGGCATCGTCATGATGCAGGTGCAAAAAATGGTGAAGAAAGCCACACTGCACCCAAAAGCCGTGCGTATTCCGGGCTATCTGGTCGATATTGTGGTCATCGATCCCGATCAAACTCAATTGTACGGCGGCGCGCCGGTTAACCGCTTTATATCGGGCGATTTTGTCCTTGATGACAGCCAGCAGACTGCCCTGCCGCTCAATCAGCGTAAACTGGTGGCCCGACGCGCCCTGTTCGAAATGCGTAAAGGCGCGGTCGGCAACGTTGGCGTGGGTATCGCCGATGGTATTGGTCTCGTTGCACGCGAAGAAGGCTGCGCTGACGACTTTATTCTGACGGTCGAGACCGGCCCGATTGGCGGAATTACCTCCCAGGGCATCGCTTTTGGTGCCAACGTCAACACCCGCGCGATTCTGGATATGACCTCCCAGTTTGACTTCTACCACGGCGGCGGGCTGGATGTATGCTATTTAAGCTTCGCCGAAGTGGATCGCCACGGCAATGTCGGCGTACATAAATTCAATGGCAAAATTATGGGGACCGGCGGTTTTATCGATATTAGCGCCACCTCGAAGAAAATAATATTTTGCGGCACCTTAACTGCCGGAAGCCTGAAAACGGAAGTTGCCAATGGCAAATTAAATATCGTGCAGGAAGGCCGGGTGAAAAAATTCGTCAACGAATTACCAGAAGTCACTTTCAGCGGAAAAATTGCACTCGAGCGCGGACTGGATGTCCGTTACATCACCGAGCGTGCTGTATTTACGTTAAAAGAAGATGGCCTTCATTTAGTCGAAATTGCGCCAGGAGTCTCTTTGCAGGAAGACATTCTGGACAAAATGGATTTCCCTCCGGTTATTTCTCCGGAACTGAAACTGATGGACGAAAGATTATTTATCGATGCTTCGATGGGTTTTATATTGCCCGATGCCGCCAATTAAAAGGAGTACCCTGATGGATTTTTCATTAACTGAAGAACAAGAGCTGCTGCTTGCCAGCATTCGCGAACTGATTACCAGCAATTTCCCGGAGGAATATTTCCGTACCTGCGATCAGACGGCGACCTATCCGAAAGAGTTTATGCGCGCCCTTGCGGACAACGGAATTTCAATGCTGGGCGTTCCGGAAGAGTTCGGCGGTATCCCGGCAGATTACGTCACGCAGATGCTGGCACTGATGGAAGTTTCCAAATGCGGCGCACCCGCTTTTTTAATCACGAACGGTCAGTGCATTCACAGTATGCGTCGTTTTGGATCCGCCGAGCAGTTACGTAAAACGGCAGAAAGCACCATGGAAACGGGCGATCCGGCTTATGCGCTGGCATTAACCGAACCGGGAGCAGGTTCAGACAATAACAGCGCCACCACCAGCTACACCCGCAAAAACGGCAAGGTATATCTCAACGGACAAAAAACCTTTATCACCGGCGCTAAAGAGTATCCTTATATGCTGGTACTGGCTCGCGACCCGGAGCCGAAAGATCCGAAGAAAGCCTTTACGCTGTGGTGGGTGGATTCGAAGAAACCCGGCATTAAGGTGAACCCGTTGCATAAAATCGGCTGGCACATGCTCAGCACCTGCGAAGTTTATCTTGATGATGTTGAAGTAGACGAAAGCGATATGGTCGGCGAAGAAGGCATGGGCTTCCTCAACGTCATGTACAACTTTGAGATGGAACGGTTGATCAACGCCGCGCGTAGTACCGGTTTCGCCGAGTGCGCCTTCGAAGATGCCGCCCGTTACGCTAACCAGCGCATCGCATTTGGTAAACCGATTGGCCATAACCAGATGATCCAGGAAAAACTGGCGCTGATGGCGATTAAAATTGAAAACATGCGCAATATGGTGTTGAAAGTCGCCTGGCAGGCCGATCAGGAACAGTCGCTGCGGACCAGCGCGGCGTTGGCAAAACTGTACTGCGCCCGCACGGCAATGGAAGTGATTGATGACGCCATTCAGATCATGGGCGGGCTGGGTTACACCGATGAAGCGCGCGTTTCCCGATTCTGGCGCGATGTTCGCTGCGAGCGCATTGGCGGCGGCACCGACGAAATTATGATTTACGTCGCCGGACGCCAAATCCTGAAAGATTACCAGAATAAGTAAGCGGTAATTCGTGCCGGATAGCGCACAAGCGTTTTCCGGCACGATCCAGGATAATCAGACCTCTGGGATCAAGCATTCCTGCTCAACCAGATTATTTTTAAACTGCTTGCGATAATCACTGGGGGTACAACCCACATGCCGCTGAAAGAGTTTGGCAAAGTGATCGACATTTTCATACCCTACCCGCCAGGAGATTTCCGCTAACGAAGCTTCCGTATTCGTCAGGGCAAATTTCGCCTCGGTCATTCGTCGCTGAATCACATAATTGATCGGCGAAATTCGATACTCCTTAGTAAATTCATGGCAGATATAACTCACGCTGGCCCGGAATTTTTTGGATAACTGATCGAGAGTAATTTTTTCGCGGAAGTTATTATTTAAATAAACCAGCACATCTTTAATTAAGACATCTTTTTTAATATAACCTTGCTCAGAACGATAGGCATTTTTAAAGTTTTCGTAAAATAAAACGGTTAGAGCATAAGCAAAAGCGTCGTAGGCTGAAGATGTCAGGTTATTTTTGCTCTGGGGGAGCATAACCCCCAACTCATTAAAGATACTCTTAATAACCTCCTTCCCCTGAGTAACGCTAATCACCGGACACGAGTGCATCTGCAATAGCTGATTATCCTGCCAGCCGTTGAAACGAAAACCGTAGAGCGCGCAGGTGTAAGTCGTTGCAGGCGCGCTACTATCCGAAGCAACCGCATGGAGTCGCCCTTGCTCTATCACCACGATATCCCCGGCATGCGCGACATACAGCGACGAATCGATAATTAATCTTGCGACCCCTTTTTTGACATAAATAAGCTCTGTTTCATTATCGTGAACGTGATGACCCGACTCCCAGTTAGGGTCATCACTGATGACGAATCGCGAGAATCTCGGGGTTTTCCCCTGTTCAAAAAGGGTCTCCACGGCATTATCAAAGCAGCGTTGATACATGACAACCTCCACCTAAAGGCAGCAATTTTGGGATTATTAATATCAGAAAATAAAAATGATAATGACGTTATACAACGTTATTCCTTCCCGGCGAAACAAAATTATTTGCCCCGTCTGCAAGATGACACCTTTTGCTTTGGTACATTGCTGCCATTGATTATTTGCGTTTTATAATAATCAAAAAGAATAAATGTTATTAAGTCTGCATTAATAATTTACATATAAGAAACAAATTCAGCGCAGAGGCGATTAAAAACATGACGCATTTCGCAATTATTTTCACTGTCTTTGTGTTCCCGTTTTTTCCTCTGGTACGCACCGTCTGATTATTGCTGATAAACCAGGCATTCCCGGGACGTTTTTTTTGCAAGATTGTTGGCAATGAAAACAGATTTCCCCGTCGAAAACAGCCCTCCCTCTGTCGCACACTATTTTCAGTCAATTTTCCCTACTGTCGATAATGACGCACCACGTCATCATCCACACGAGAATCACTGGAGATGCCATGAAAATAATAACCTGCTTTAAGTTGGTGCCTGAAGAACAGGACATTGTTGTTACCCCACAGCGCTCGCTTAACTTTGACCGGGCCGATGCCAAAATCAGCCAGTTTGACTTAAATGCGATAGAGGCCGCAGCGCAGCTTAGCGCGGAGGGTGATGAAATCATCGCCTTAACGGTGGGCGGGTCGCTACTACAAAACTCCAAAGTGCGTAAAGACGTGCTGTCCCGCGGGCCGGACAGTTTGTATATGGTGCAGGATGCACAACTGGAGCATTCATTACCCCGGGATACCGCTCAGGCGCTGGCCTGTGCGGCCAACAATATGGATTTCGACCTGATGCTGTTCGGTGAAGGATCGGGGGATATCTACGCGCAGCAGGTCGGCTTACTGGTTGGCGAACTATTACAGCTCCCGGTGATTAATGCCGTCAGCAGCATCCAACGTAACGGCGATCGCCTTGTGGTTGAGCGCACACTTGAAGATGAAGTCGAAGTAATTGATCTGCCGCTCCCCGCCGTACTGTGCGTGACGTCGGATATCAACACACCGCGTATTCCCTCGATGAAGGCGATTCTGGGCGCGGGTAAAAAACCGGTCACCCCGTGGCAAGCCAGCGATATTGGTTGGATACCTGCATCACCGTTAGCGGAACTGGTGAGCCTTACCGTGCCGCCGCAAACCGAACGTCAGCACATCATTCTGGAA
Organism: Citrobacter sp. RHBSTW-00017; assembly: GCF_013797615.1. Lineage (NCBI taxonomy): Bacteria > Pseudomonadati > Pseudomonadota > Gammaproteobacteria > Enterobacterales > Enterobacteriaceae > Citrobacter > Citrobacter sp. RHBSTW-00017. The sequence goes on from NZ_CP056899.1 coordinate 2,817,410, forward strand.
AATGACTCAGCAGAAGCCATTGCCGAACTGGCTGAACACCTGAAAAAAGCCCTGTACTAAGCCCAACGGAGAGAAATCATCATGAGTAAATTAGCCAACGTCTGGGTGTTCAGCGATAACGTAGAACGCTATGCAGAATTAATGGCCGGCGCTCGCCTGTGGGGTGAGCAGGTACACCTTATCGTACAAGGCAGCGACCAGGCCAATCAGTTGCAAGCCCTGGGCGCCGATAAGATAGTCGTGCTCGACGCAACCTCCGGTTTACAGCGTGTTGAAAATTACGCTGAGACCATCGCCGCCCTGATGCAGGAACACGCCGGGCTGCTGCTGATGTCCGCGACTAAACGAGCCAAATCTCTTGGCGCACGCTTAAGCATTCAGCTCAACGCAGCGATGGTGAACGACGCCACATCGGTAACGCTGGATGCAGGCATTTTGTTCGCCGAACACCGCATGTATGGTGGTCTGGCATTTGGCAAAGAAAAAATCAAAAGTACGCTGGCAATTATCACGCTTGCCCCAGGCCAGCTTGAACCGGTCGCGGAAAACGCCTCACACAACTGCCCGGTTGTCTCAGCAACGTACATCGCGCCGCACTATGAAGTGATGTGCCTGGAGCGTCGCGCCAAATCCGTTAGCAGCGTGGATCTCAGCAAAGCCAGGCGCGTGGTGGGTGTGGGTCGCGGCCTGGTGGCGCAAAACGATCTGGAAATGGTGCGCCAACTGGCATCGGTGCTGGGTGCTGAAGTGGGTTGTTCACGACCGATTGCCGAAGGCGAAAACTGGATGGAACGCGAACGCTACATTGGCGTTTCTGGCGTGTTATTGAAATCAGACCTGTATCTCACGCTGGGCATCTCAGGACAAATTCAGCATATGGTCGGCGGTAACGGCGCGAAAGTCATTGTCGCCATCAACAAAGATAAAAAAGCCCCTATTTTCAATTACGCCGATTACGGTCTGGTGGGCGACATCTACAAAGTGGTTCCGGCCCTTATCGACCATCTCAGCCGCTAACCCCGTTTAACGCACATCTCCCGCTGCCCTCGCGGCGGGAAAGGAGCATAAAGCATGTCAGATGAAAAATTTGATGCCATTGTGGTCGGTGCTGGTGTAGCGGGTACAATGGCAGGCTACGTTATGGCCCGGGCCGGACTGGACGTACTGGTCATCGAGCGCGGCAACAGTGCGGGCAGTAAAAATATGACCGGCGGGAGACTCTACGCGCATAGCCTTGAGCGCATCATGCCCGGATTCGCGCAGGAAGCGCCTCTCGAACGTAAAGTCACCCGCGAAAAAATCTCCTTCCTGACCGAAGAGAGCGCCGTTACCCTCGACTTCCATCGTGAAAAAGACAACGCGCCAGCGCAGGACTCTTATACCGTTTTGCGCAACCGGCTTGACCCATGGCTAATGGAAAAAGCGGAACAGGCTGGCGTGCAGTTCATCCCCGGCGTGCGCGTCGACGCGCTAATTCGCGAAGGCAATAAGGTCACCGGAGTGCAAGCCGGGGACGATATCCTCGAAGCCAATATTGTCATCCTAGCCGATGGCGTTAATTCTATGCTGGGACGGTCGCTGGGAATGGTTCCCCCCTCTTCTGCGCAGCACTATGCCGTTGGCGTAAAAGAGCTGATCGGCTTACCGTCGGCGGTGATTGCGGATCGGTTCAATCTGTCAGGCAACGAAGGTGCAGCCTGGCTGTTCGCAGGTTCACCGTCTGATGGACTGATGGGAGGCGGATTTCTGTATACCAACCAGGATTCCATCTCTCTGGGCCTAGTGTGTGGTCTGGGGGATATTGCCCATGCCACGAAAAGCATTCCGCAAATGCTGGAAGACTTTAAGCGACACCCGACTATTCGTCCGCTCATTGCCGGGGGTGAACTGCTGGAGTATTCCGCACATATGGTACCGGAAGGCGGTCTGGCAATGGTTCCGAAACTGGTTGATGACGGGGTAATGATCGTCGGCGATGCCGCTGGTTTCTGTCTGAATCTGGGTTATACCGTGCGCGGCATGGATTTGGCGATAGCTTCCGCAGAAGCCGCCGCCCAAACAGCCATTGCAGCAAAAGAGCGCCAGGATTACTCGGCCAGTAGCCTGATGGATTACAAACGCGCCCTCGAACAGGGCTGTGTGATGCGTGATTTGCAGCATTTTCGCAAGATCCCGGCGCTGATGGAAAACCCGCGCCTGTTCACCCAGTATCCCCGCATGGTGGCCGATATCATGAACGATATGTTTACCGTTGACGGAAGCCCAAATCAGCCCGTTCGCAAGATGATCATGTCCCATGCCAGGCAAATTGGGCTGATGAACTTACTGAAAGACGGCATCAAGGGGGCCACCGCACTATGAATCAGGACACTAACGTTAACGTCGACGTCAAACTGGGCGTCAATAAATTTAATGTTGATGAAGGCCACCCGCACATCATTCTGGCTGAACATCCCGACCTTAATGAATTTCGCAAGTTGCTGAAAGCCTGCCCCGCCGGACTGTATAAACAGGATGAGAGTGGAAATATTCATTTTGATTCCGCAGGCTGCCTGGAGTGCGGCACCTGCCGGGTGCTGTGCGGTGACACGATCCTCACACAATGGGAATACCCGCTCGGAACATTTGGCGTTGATTTCCGCTACGGCTAACGGATTTTGCATGTTGTACGCCGGATTGGCCCTGCCTGGCCATCCGGTCAGATGTATGCCGAAATAATCCTGGGAATAACTTCATGAGTATCACACTTACGTTTAACGCCGAACGTCGCCAGGCCTGGCGACAACTGGGTTTATGGGGAGATGCTTCGCTTGGCGATTACTGGCACCAAACCGCCAGAGCCATGCCGGATAAAATCGCCGTTGTTGATAATCATGGCGCTTCATATACCTACGCTGCACTCGACGATGCTGCCAGCAGTCTGGCAACCTGGTTTGTAGCCTGCGGGATCCAACCCGGCGATCGCATTGCCTATCAGTTGCCTGGCTGGTGCGAGTTCACCATTATCTACCTGGCCTGCCTGAAAACCGGGGCCGTTTCCGTACCACTGCTGCCTGCCTGGCGCGAAGCGGAACTGGTGTGGGTACTGAACAAATGCAAAGCGAAGATTTTTTTCGCACCGACGTTGTTTAAACAGACCCGACCGGTTGATCTGATCCTCCCCTTGCAAAACCAGTTGCCGCATCTGCAACAGATTGTCGCCGTAGATAAACTGGCACCGGCCACCGCCTCGCTGGCGTTCAGCCAACTGCTTCAGGCTCCGCCATTAACCCAGGTTATTAACGTTCACGCAGATGAACTGGCTGCCGTGCTGTTTACCTCCGGGACTGAGGGAATGCCGAAAGGCGTAATGTTAACCCACAACAATATCCTTGCCAGCGAACGCGCCTACTGTGCCCGACTCAATCTCACCTGGCAGGATGTGTTTTTGATGCCCGCCCCACTGGGACACGCTACCGGTTTTTTGCATGGCGTTACCGCGCCGTTTTTAATCGGCGCACGCAGCGTATTGTTGGATATATTCACCCCAACCGCCTGTCTTGAACTGCTCGAGCAACAACGCTGTACCTGCGTGCTCGGTGCAACCCCCTTCGTCTACGACATGTTGTGTAGCCTGGAAAAACGGCCCTGTGATCTCACATCACTACGTTTTTTCTTATGCGGTGGCACCACTATTCCGCAAAAGATTGCCCGTGACTGCCAACAGCGCGGCATTAAATTGTTAAGCATCTATGGTTCGACGGAGAGCTCGCCGCATGCGCTGGTCAATCTCGACGATTCACTTTCACGCATGATGAACACCGATGGATATGCCGCCGCAGGCGTGGAAATTAAAGTCGTCGATGAAGCGCGCAATACGTTGCCTGCAGGGGTCGAAGGTGAAGAGGCCTCGCGTGGCCCCAATGTTTTTATGGGCTACCTCGATGAGCCTGAACTGACCGCCCGCGCGCTGGACAAAGATGGCTGGTATTACAGTGGCGACTTATGCCGCATGGACGAAGCGGGATACATCAAAATTACCGGGCGTAAAAAAGATATTATTGTGCGCGGTGGCGAAAACATCAGCAGCCGCGAAGTGGAGGATATTTTATTGCAGCATCCGCGCATTCATGATGCCTGCGTTGTCGCGATGCCAGACGATCGGCTAGGTGAAAGGTCGTGCGCTTATGTGGTACTGAAACCGCCGCATCATTCGCTGTCGCTGGAATCAGTGGTGGCCTTTTTTAGCCGCAAACGGGTGGCAAAGTATAAATATCCGGAACACATCGTCATTGTCGAAACGTTACCGCGCACGGCGTCAGGCAAGGTACAAAAATACCAGCTGCGTCAGGATATCATTCAGCGTTTAAGCGTGGAGAGTGTGGAAAGCGTTGAAGGGTAAAGTACCGGATGGCGATGCTGACACCTCTAATCCGGCCTACGTTGCATACTAACCGTAGGCCGGATAAGGCATTTACACCACCATCCGGCATGATGTTACTTCTTCAGTTCAGCCAGGCTCAGCCAGGTCTGCACGACGGTGTCCGGGTTCAGCGACAGACTGTCGATCCCCTCTTCCATCAGCCAGGCGGCGAAGTCTTCGTGATCGGATGGACCCTGACCGCAAATACCCACGTATTTGCCCTGTTTCTTGGCTGCACGAATCGCCATCGACAGCAGCGCTTTCACCGCGTCGTTACGCTCATCAAACAGTTCAGAAACCACACCAGAGTCTCGGTCCAGTCCCAACGCCAGCTGCGTCATGTCGTTTGAACCGATGGAGAAGCCGTCAAAGTACTCAAGGAACTGCTCGGCCAGCAAGGCGTTGGACGGGATCTCGCACATCATGATGATCTTCAGTCCGTTCTCACCGCGTTTCAGCCCCTGACGCGCCAGCTCTTCCACTACCGCTTTCGCCTGGGCAACGGTACGTACAAACGGTACCATCACTTCTACGTTAGTCAGGCCCATATCGTTACGGACACGTTTCACTGCGTCACATTCCAGCGCGAAACAGTCGCGGAAGCTATCAGCAATGTAACGGCCCGCCCCGCGGAAGCCCAGCATCGGGTTCTCTTCATGCGGCTCATAACGCTCACCGCCGACGAGGTTGGCATATTCGTTGGACTTAAAGTCTGACATACGCACGATAACGCGTTTTGGATAGAACGCCGCACCCAGCGTGGCGATCCCTTCCGTCAGACGACCAACGTAGAATTCACGCGGGGAATCAAAACCTTTCATCATGCCGCGGATTTCGTTTTGCAGCTCAGGCGTCTGGTCATCGAACTCCAGCAACGCACGCGGGTGTACGCCAATCATGCGGTTGATGATAAATTCCAGACGCGCCAGGCCGACACCTTCGTTTGGCAGACAGGCGAAGTCGAAAGCCCGGTCCGGGTTACCCACGTTCATCATCACCTTCAACGGCAGATCCGGCATGGTCTCCACGCTGGAACTCTTCACGCTGAAGTCGAGCATCTCAGCGTAAACATAACCGGTATCACCCTCGGCACAGGAGACAGTGACTTTCTCACCGTCCTTCATACGCTCGGTGGCATCACCACAGCCAACCACGGCCGGGATCCCCAGTTCACGGGCAATGATCGCCGCGTGACAGGTACGACCGCCACGGTTGGTGACAATCGCCGCCGCTTTCTTCATGATCGGTTCCCAGTCCGGGTCGGTCATGTCGGTAACCAGGACGTCGCCAGGTTCGATACGGTTCATTTCGCTGATGTCCTGAATGACTTTGACCGGACCCGCGCCAATGCGGTGACCGATAGCACGACCTTCAGCAATAATTTTACCCTGAGCATGCAGCGTATAACGCTCCATCACCTGGCCGCGCGAGCGCACGGTTTCCGGACGCGCCTGCACAATGAACAGCTTGCCGGTATGACCGTCTTTCGCCCATTCGATGTCCATCGGACGACCGTAGTGCTTCTCGATCTGTACCGCCTGCTTCGCCAGCTCCTGCACTTCAGCGTTGGTCAGGGAGAAAATGTCGCGCTGCTCCTGCGGTACATCTTCAATCGTCACCTGCTTGCCATGTTCCTGGGTTGGCGCGTAGACCATGCGGATTTTTTTCGAACCCATTGTGCGACGGACGATCGCCGGACGGTTTGCCGCCAGAGTCGGTTTGTGCACGTAGAATTCATCCGGGTTAACGGCACCCTGCACGACCATCTCGCCCAGGCCCCATGCGGAAGTGATGAACACCACCTGATCGAAACCGGATTCGGTATCAATGGAGAACATTACGCCGGAAGACGCGAGGTCTGAGCGCACCATCCGCTGAACGCCAGCAGAGAGCGCCACGCCACGATGGTCATAACCCTGGTGAACACGATAAGAGATTGCACGGTCGTTAAACAGCGAGGCAAAGACGTGTTTGATAGCAACCAGTACGGCATCAAATCCCTGGACGTTGAGGAAGGTTTCCTGCTGACCGGCAAATGACGCATCTGGCATATCTTCTGCGGTGGCGGAAGAGCGCACGGCAAAAGAGGCATGGGCATCGTCTGCTGACAGCTGCGCGTAGGCATCGCGGACGGCATTTTCCAGCTCCGGCTGGAAAGGAGTGTCGATAATCCACTGGCGGATCTGTGCGCCGGCTTTCGCAAGCTCGGTGACATCGTCAATATCCGTTTTATCCAGCAGCTCATAAATGCGCTGGTTTACACCGCTCTGGTCCAGAAACTGGTTAAACGCATCGGCGGTCGTTGCAAAACCATTCGGTACGGAAACACCCATACCGGAAAGGTTAGTAATCATTTCACCCAGGGAGGCATTTTTGCCCCCAACTCTGTCTACATCATTCATGCCGAGTTGGTTATACCAAAGCACCAGCGGTGACGAGCCATTGTTGGACATCGAACAATCCTTATATATGAACGAGGTTAGGAAACTCAATTTTGCGTAATTATCTTTGCATATTTACTTCAGCGAAAAAAACGGTGAATCGTTCAAGCAACTTTATTTTTTATTTTTTCAGATTGTTTCCGCATTTGCGCAAACCCGCGAGCCACAGGGGATCACCACAAAAACTACCGGTATAAACATTTGTTCCGAAAAATGAAATGTACTTTTCAGTAAATATAAAAATACCGTTTCATTTTACAAAATAGATGCAGCAATATTCGCTTCTGGCGAATTTTAATTTATGCTTTCAGAGAATTATGTCTGCCCCAGGATGAGCAAAATGGATAATGCTGTTGATCGTCACGTATTTTATATTTCTGATGGTACGGCCATCACCGCCGAGGTATTGGGCCACGCGGTAATGTCGCAATTTCCGGTTACGATCAGCAGCATTACGCTGCCGTTTGTGGAAAATGAGAGTCGTGCGCGAGCGGTTAAAGACCAGATTGACGCGATCTATCAACAAACTGGCGTGCGCCCCCTGGTGTTTTACTCTATCGTTTTGCCGGAAATTCGCTCGATCATTTTGCAAAGCGAAGGATTTTGTCAGGATATCGTGCAGGCGTTGGTTGCCCCACTGCAACAAGAGATGAAGCTCGACCCTACGCCGATCGCCCACCGTACCCACGGCCTGAACCCCGGCAACCTTAACAAGTACGACGCGCGCATTGCCGCCATTGATTACACCCTCGCCCATGACGACGGTATTTCGTTGCGCAACCTCGATCAGGCGCAGGTGATCCTGCTTGGCGTTTCCCGTTGCGGTAAAACCCCGACCAGTTTGTATCTGGCCATGCAGTTTGGCATTCGCGCGGCCAACTACCCCTTTATTGCCGATGATATGGATAATCTGGTGCTGCCAGCGTCCCTGAAGCCGTTACAGCATAAATTGTTCGGCCTGACCATCGACCCTGAGCGCCTGGCAGCCATCCGCGAAGAGCGCCGGGAAAACAGCCGTTACGCCTCGATGCGCCAGTGCCGGATGGAGGTTGCTGAGGTGGAAGCGCTGTACCGGAAAAACCAGATCCCATGGCTGAACAGTACCAATTATTCGGTAGAAGAGATTGCTACCAAGATCCTCGACATCATGGGGCTGAATCGCCGCATGTACTAGAATGCTAGTGCATTGGTTCGATTTTTTGTTATTATGCTCGCCACCAGGCAGGATGAGTATGATATTGTGATATACATCACTTCCCGGTAGTCCTGCCGTTGAAGCAACAAATTTCTGAGACAAGTAATGAACAGAACCGATGAACTCCGTACTGCGCGTATTGACAACCTGGTCACTCCAGCAGAGCTTGCGCAACGGCATCCTGTTTCGTCCTCCGTCGCCCGTCATGTTACGGACTCCCGACGCCGGATAGAAAAAATATTAAATGGTGAAGACGCTCGTTTACTGGTGATCGTAGGTCCCTGCTCGATTCACGATCTTGATGCCGCCATGGAATACGCGACGCGTTTACAGGCGCTGCGCGAAAAACATCAGGCGCGTCTGGAAATCGTGATGCGCACTTATTTTGAAAAACCGCGCACCGTAGTGGGCTGGAAAGGCTTAATTTCCGACCCAGATTTAAACGGCAGCTACCGCGTGAACCACGGCATTGAACTGGCACGCAAACTGCTGTTGCAGGTCAATGAACTGGGCGTACCCACGGCAACAGAATTCCTCGACATGGTGACCGGTCAGTTTATTGCCGATTTAATCAGTTGGGGAGCCATTGGCGCACGCACCACCGAAAGCCAGATCCACCGTGAAATGGCCTCTGCGCTTTCCTGCCCGGTCGGCTTTAAAAACGGTACGGATGGCAATACGCGTATTGCCGTCGATGCGATTCGCGCCTCCCGTGCCAGCCATATGTTCCTCTCTCCGGATAAAACCGGCCAGATGACCATTTATCAGACCAGCGGTAATCCTTACGGGCATATCATCATGCGCGGCGGTAAAAAGCCGAATTATTATGCTGAAGATATTGCCGCCGCCTGCGATACCCTGCACGAATTTTCCCTGCCTGAACATCTGGTGGTCGATTTTAGCCATGGCAATTGCCAGAAGCAGCATCGTCGTCAGTTGGACGTTTGTGATGATGTGTGCCAGCAAATTCGCAATGGTTCGACGGCGATTGCCGGGATTATGGCGGAGAGTTTCCTGCGTGAAGGTACGCAAAAAATCGTTAGCGGCCAGCCGCTGGTTTACGGCCAGTCCATTACCGACCCGTGCCTGAACTGGGAGGATACTGAACTGCTGGTTGAAAAACTCGCCTCTGCGGTTGATAGCCGTTTTTAATGCTGTTCGCCGGGTAACATCACGTTGCCCGGTGCTAATCCTTTGTTTCCCCCCTCCTTATTGTACAAAATCTATTCTCGTCACAATTATTTCACAAAAAGGCTTGCCGCAATTTTGCAGTTTGATGATAATGATTATCATTGTTAAATTGATTGTTATTTTTAAACACTATTCACGTATGGATAACACAACAACGCCCGCAAAAGAAAAAACAACGCCTGCCGTCGCGCCAAACGAGCGCCGAATTGACAGTAAAAGTCTGCTGGGCAAAGAGGGGCGCGTGATCATAGAACACGATGGTCAGCTCTATCTGCTGCGCCAGACACAAGCCGGAAAACTCATTCTGACCAAATAAACACCACTTTTCGCCAGCCACCCAGGTAGTACCCAGGCAGCCAGCGCTTTTCGATTTCCTAATGGAGAGTTGCTATGCCACACCTGCACACTGCATCCCTGCGCCCTTCGCTCTTGGCGCTGGCGATTATCAGTAACCTGCCCGCCGTCGCGTATGCGGCGGTAGAAGATATGACCGTCACCGCTACCGGCAATGCCCGTAGTGCTTTTGAAGCACCGATGATGGTCAGCGTGATTGATGCCACCGCGCCGGAAAACCAGACCGCCAGCTCGGCAGCCGACCTGTTGCGTACGGTTCCGGGCCTGACCCTTGACGGCACCGGTCGCACTAACGGCCAGGACGTGAATCTGCGCGGCTACGATCGACGTGGCGTTCTGGTGCTGGTTGATGGCGTTCGTCAGGGAACCGACACCGGACACCTGAACAGTACCTTCCTCGATCCGGCACTGATCAAACGCATCGAGGTCGTCCGTGGCCCTTCTGCACTGCTGTACGGTAGCGGCGCGTTAGGTGGGGTGATCGCCTATGACACTGCGGATGCCAAAGATCTGCTGGAAGCCGGACAAAACAGCGGTTATCGCGTGTTCGGTACCGCGGCAACCGGCGATCACAGCCTCGGTATGGGCGCCAGCGCGTTTGGTCGCACCGATACGCTGGACGGACTGCTTGCCTGGTCCAGTCGCGATCGCGGTGATTTGCGCCAGAGCGACGGCACTACGGCACCAAACGACGAAGCGATTAACAATATGCTGGCGAAAGGCAGCTGGAAAATTGACAGCGCCCAGACGCTGGCCGGCTCGCTGCGTTACTACAACAATGACGCCCGTGAACCTAAAAACCCGCAAACCAGCGCGGCGGATGCCACCAGCAACCCGATGACCGATCGCTCAACCATCCAGCGCGACGCGCAACTGACCTACTCGATTGCTCCAGCAGACAATGACTGGTTGAACGCGGATGCCCGCGTCTACTGGTCCGAAGCACGCATTAATGCGCAAAACACGGATAACACCGGCGAGTTTCGCAAACAAACCATCAAAGGCGGCAAAATCGACAACCGCAGCCGCCTGTTTACCGACTCTTTTGCATCTCACCTGCTGACCTATGGCGGGGAATACTATCGTCAGGAACAACAGCCAGGCGGCGCAACCACCGGTTTCCCGGAGGCAAAAATCGATTTCAGCTCCGGTTGGCTACAAGATGAAATCACCCTGCGCGACCTGCCGGTTACGCTGCTGGGCGGTACCCGTTATGACTCTTATCGCGGCAGCAGCGACGGCTATGAAGATGTCGATGCCGATAAATGGTCGTCCCGCGCCGGGCTCACCGTTGCGCCAACCGACTGGCTGATGCTGTTCGGTTCATACGCTCAGGCCTTCCGTGCGCCGACCATGGGCGAGATGTATAACGATGCGAAACACTTCTCGATTGGCCGTTTTTACACCAACTACTGGGTGCCGAACCCTAACCTACGCCCGGAAACCAACGAAACCCAGGAATACGGATTTGGCCTGCGCTTTGACGATCTGTTGATGGCGAGCGATGCGCTCGAATTTAAAGCCAGCTATTTCGACACCAAAGCGAAAGATTACATCTCCACCAGCGTCGACTTCGCCGCCGCGACAACCATGTCCTATAACGTACCCAACGCCAAAATCTGGGGCTGGGACGTGATGGCGAAATATTCCGCCGATCTGTTCAGCCTCGACATGGCCTATAACCGTACGCGCGGCAAAGATACAGACACCGGCGAATACATTTCCAGCATTAACCCGGATACCGTCACCAGCAAACTGAACGTACCGGTTGCGCACAGCGGTTTTTCCGTTGGCTGGATAGGTACATTTGCTGACCGTTCAACGCATATCAGCAGCAGCTACACGAAACAGCCCGGTTATGCGGTAAACGATTTCTACGTGAGCTATCAGGGCCAACAAGCGCTGAAAGGCATGACCACCACGCTGGTACTGGGCAACGCCTTCGACAAAGAGTACTGGTCGCCGCAGGGCATTCCGCAGGATGGTCGTAATGGCAAAATTTTCGTGAGTTATCAGTGGTAATCACTTTTCCCCGGTTCGCCGGGGCAGCAATCTGGAAGGAAGAGACAATGAATCATTACACGCGCTGGCTGGAACTGAAGAAAGAAAATCCTGGCAAATACGCACGTGATATTGCGGGATTGATGAATATTAGCGAAGCCGAACTGACCTTCGCGCGCGTCGGTCATGACGCCTGGCGCTTACGTGGCGAAGTGCGTGAAATCCTCGGCGCACTGGAAGCCGTCGGCGAAACCAAATGTATATGCCGCAACGAATATGCGGTGCATGAGCAGGTTGGTGCGTTTACCAATCAGCACCTGAACGGTCATGCCGGACTGGTACTCAATCCGCGCGCCCTCGACCTGCGCCTGTTCCTCAATCAGTGGGCAAGCGTGTTCCATATCAGCGAAACAACCGCCCACGGCGAGCGTCAGAGCATTCAGTTCTTTGACCATCAGGGGGATGCGCTGCTGAAGGTCTATGCCACACAGAATACCCTCATTGAGGAATGGGCTGCGTTGCTGACCCGTTTCATCTTCGCTGAAAACCCGCCTCTGGCGCTGCAACCCGCCACCCCTTCTGCTCCAGCCACCGTCACGGTCGATGCGCAGACCGTTGATCAAGAGTGGCGAGCCATGACCGATGTACACCAGTTCTTCGGTCTGCTGAAACGCTACGATCTCACCCGCCAACAGGCGTTTAACCTGGTGGGCGACGATCTGGCCTGTAAAGTCGCAAATAGCGCTCTGGCGCAGTTACTCGACACCGCGCGCCAGGATGGCAATGAAATTATGGTCTTTGTGGGTAATCGTGGCTGCGTACAGATTTTTACCGGTGTGATAGAAAAACTGGTGCCGATGAAAGGCTGGCTGAATATATTCAACCCGACATTTACCTTACACCTGCTGGAAGAGAGCGTGGCAGAAACATGGGTAACGCGCAAACCGACCGCCGATGGCCACGTCACCAGCCTGGAACTGTTTGCTGCCGACGGCACGCAAATCGCCCAGCTGTATGGTCAACGAACGGAAGGCGAACCGGAGCAGACGCAATGGCGCGCGCAAATTGACGCACTGACGCCGAAGGGGCTGGCCGCATGAAAAAACTGCTGGTCCTGATTGCGCTACTGCCCATCGTCGCGATGGCTGCGTCCAGGGAACGGGTTGTTGCTCTCGGTGGCGATGTCACCGAGATTGTATACGCACTGGGAGCACAGTCTTCCCTTGTGGCGCGAGACAGCACCAGCCAGTGGCCTGAAGCAGCAAACGCCCTACCTGATGTCGGTTATTTGCGCCAGCTCAACGCCGAAGGGATCCTTGCCACCCGCCCTACGCTGGTCCTTGCCAGCGCGCAGGCGCAGCCCTCTCTGGCGCTAAAACAGCTCGAACAGAGCAACGTCAGGGTTGTGACGATCCCGGCAAGCAACGCGCTTAATGTGATTGATGAAAAAATTCGCGTCATCGCCGAAGCCACCCATAGGGAGGCCGATGGCGAAACGCTGCGCACCCGCTTCCGTCAGGAACTGGCGGCGCTGCCGTCATCTGAACTCAACAAACGCGTGCTGTTTATTCTCAATCATGGCGGGATGACCGCGATGGCAGCAGGCCAGCAAACTGCAGCCGATGCGGCTATTCGTGCCGCCGGTTTGCGCAACGCAATGCAGGGTGTTAACCGCTATCAGCCGCTGTCGCAGGAAGGCGTCATTGCCAGCCAGCCCGATCTGGTGGTGATTTCACAGGACGGCGTTAAGGCGATGGGTGGCGAAGATAACCTGTGGGCGCTGCCGGGCCTGGCGCAGACGCCTGCCGGACGAAATAAACAGGTATTGCAGGTTGACGATATGGCGCTGCTCGGCTTTAGCGTACGCACCCCGCAGGCCATTTTGCAGCTTCGCGCTAAAGCTGAGCAATTGCCCTGATGTCGCGACGTATCCGTTGTTCTTTATGGACACTCGCACTCATGTTGGTCGTGATGACAATTATGGCTACCGGTTTTGGCGCGTTGCGCCTGCCGGTAAGTCTGCTGTGGCGTGATGGCGATGAGGCACTGCGTCAAATCTGGCTCACCATTCGCCTGCCCCGCGTCCTGCTGGCGCTGGTGATTGGCGGTTCTCTGGCGCTCGCGGGCTGCGTGATGCAGGGTCTGTTTCGCAACCCGCTTGCCGATCCGGGATTACTGGGGATAAGCAGCGGTGCCGCCTGCGCCGTCGCCCTGTGGGTAGTGCTGCCGGTCTCTTTGCCCGCGCTGTTGATGCTGTACGCCCCCATGCTGGCCGCTTTTCTCGGTGCGCTGGCGGCAACGGTGGTTATTTTTATCCTTAGCCAACAGCGCGACGCTTCACTCTCACGTCTGCTGTTGGTCGGTATTGCCATCAACGCGCTGTGCGGGGCGGCGGTTGGCGTTCTGTCGTGGGTCAGTAATGACGCGCAACTGCGCCAGCTGTCGCTATGGGGGATGGGCAGTCTGGGGGCCGCGCAATGGTCCACGCTGCTGGCTGTCACTTCATTGACTGTCCCGACGGTGCTGATCATCTGGCGTCTGGCGCCGGCGCTGAACCTGCTGCAGTTAGGTGAGGAAGAGGCGCATTACCTCGGTGTAGATGTACGTACCGTTCAGCGTGTTTTGCTACTTTGTAGCGCATTGCTGGTTGCCGCAGCCGTGGCGGTAAGCGGCGTAATTGGCTTTATCGGGCTGGTTATCCCGCATCTGATGCGCATGTGGCTCGGCTCAGACCATCGGGCCGTTATCCCAGGTTCCGTGCTGGCGGGCGCATTTTTATTGCTGATAGCCGACACGCTGGCCCGTACGGTGGTTGCGCCTGCGGAAATGCCGGTCGGTTTGCTAACCAGTCTTCTGGGCGCACCGTGGTTTTTATGGCTTATTTTTCGTCAGCGAGGACCGCATGGCTGAACATTTCATCGCTGAAGGGCTTCACTATCGCGTCGCGGGCAGAGCGGTGATTGACGACGTCTCTCTTGCTCTCGAAAAAGGTGAACTGGTGGCGCTCATCGGCCCAAATGGTGCGGGGAAATCCACCCTGCTGCGCCTGCTGACCGGTTTTCTGAAACCGGCTACAGGGCGCTGCGTGCTGGCGGGTAAACCGCTGGATGAATGGCATAGCCAAACACTGTCGCGGCATCGGGCGGTGATGCGCCAGCAAACGCAACTGGGATTTGACTGGCCGGTAGAGGCCGTCATCGCGATGGGGCGTGCGCCCTGGACCCAGCGGTCGGAACCTCGACTTATCGCTCAGGTGATGGAAATGACCGGATGTACACCGCTGGCGGGCCGGCAATACGCCGCGCTTTCCGGCGGCGAACAACAGCGAGTACAGTTAGCCCGTGCACTGGCGCAACTTTGGTGCGACGGCGCGCCTCGCGGCTGGTTATTCCTTGATGAACCGACCTCTGCGCTGGATCTTTACCACCAGCAGCATCTGTTGCGCTTGCTGAAGACGCTTACCGCTTCACAAGAGCTGCATGTGTGCATTGTGCTTCACGATCTGAATCTCGCCGCACTGTGGGCAGACAGAATAGTGTTGCTGCACAACGGCAGGCTGGTGTCGCAGGGAACGCCTGAGGCCGTGTTACAGGCCGATGACCTGAAACGCTGGTATGGCGCGCAGGTACACGTTGGCCAGCATCCGGCCAACGGATCCCCACAGGTGTTTCTGGCCCCTTAGCTTGAACAGCTCACTTCCAGCCGTTTGCCCCAGTCAGGTGGACGGCTGACATAGTCATCATCACGATCGACAAATGGGGTACGCAACGCCTCGTGTAACCGATGCAGCTCGGCGTAATCCCCCTGCTCTGCCTGATTAATCGCCCGTTGCGCCAACCAGTTACGCAATACCATCGCCGGATTAGCCGCCTTCATCTGCGTTTGTCTGTCTGCGTCGGCAATGTTGTCTTGCTGCAGGCGTGAGCGATACCGCGTGAACCAGTCGTCAAACGCTGCGCGGTCGATAAACTCATCGCGCAGCGGGGATTGCGCGCTGTGTTGTTCCGTCTGACTGAGCATGCGAAACGTTCGGGTATAGTCGCTTCTTTCCCGCGCCATCAGGTTAAACAGTTCACTAAGCAGTTCGTTATCGTTTTTTTGCTCGCTAAAGAAGCCAAGCTTTTGTCGCATCCGCTGACCGTAGCGTGTTAACAGCGCCAGTTGATAACTGTCCAGCGCATCATTAAGCGCCTCGACCGGGATAAATGGCGACAGAGTTTGCGCCAGACGTTGCAGGTTCCAAAGCGCCGCGGCCGGTTGATTATCGAAACTGTATCGCCCCTGGTTGTCTGAGTGGTTGCAGATAAAATCGGGCACGTAGTCATCAAGGAAACCGAATGGGCCGTAATCCATCGTCAGTCCCAGAATCGACATGTTGTCCGTGTTCATGACACCATGCGCAAATCCCACCGCCTGCCAGTCCGCGATTAACGTCGCAGTACGCGTGACAACATCGTTAAACCACAGCTGATACTTATCGGCTTCTTCCTGCCATTGCGGCCAATAATAGCGAATCGCAAAGTTAGCCAACTGGCGCACTTTTTCCGGCTCGCGGCGATAGTAAAAATGCTCAAAATGGCCAAAGCGCATATGGCTTTGCGCCACGCGAATGAGCATCGCCCCTGATTCTACCGTTTCGCGATACACCGGCGTGTCGCTGGTAACAATCGACAATGCCCGCGTGGTCGGTATTCCCAGGTAATGCATCGCTTCGCTGGCCAGGCTTTCGCGAATTGTCGAGCGCAGTACGGCGCGACCATCCCCCATACGGGAATAAGGCGTAAGTCCGGCGCCTTTCAGGTGCCAGTCACACGTTGAGCCGTCAGCGAGCTGTTGTTCTCCCAACAGGATCCCGCGTCCATCGCCAAGCTGGCCCGCCCAGACGCCAAACTGATGTCCGCTATAAACTTGCGCTAAAGGCGACATCCCGGGAAGAAACGATTCACCGCCCCAAACACCGGCTCCGGTCGGAATATCAAATAGTGTCTCTGGAATAGCTAATTGCTCCGCCAGCGCATCGTTATGCCAGATCAGGCGCGCGTTTTTCAGGGGAGTGGGTGAAAGTGCTGTATAGGTTGCTGGTAATTCATCACGCCAGCGGGTGGTAAAAGACAGGGTCATAGGGCCTCCTGTCTCTAGTGTAGACTGTTAAAAGCCTGTTAAACACCAGCAAATATGAGGGTTATATCTTCGCGAGCGAAATTATCTGCGCGGGGGGCACAGCAGGCCACAGCGCGCCCTGCATGGCGCTGAATCCCAGAGGCAGTACGCGCGCTAACATCTCGGGTGTATCAATACCGCTAATGATAATTGACTCACTGCTGGGAAATAGCTGTGCCAGGATAGCCCGCATAAATGGCTCAAACGAAATATGTGTAATCCTTTGTTGAACAAAGTTTTTATCGAGCACGACGCGTTTGAACAGCCCATCAAAAATTGCCCGGTTTGATATGCCGCCAGCACCATAGTTTGTCAGTACTAATGGAAATCGCGCCGCCAGTGCTGCCAGCGTTGGATTCGCTTTTCCATTATTTAACTCTGGATAGTTTTCATTAATAGCCAGTTCCAGAAATGACAATCGTTCAACTTGTGAAGCAAATTTAGCATCTGATAATAAAGTATTAGCAATTGCCGGCGTTAAATTAATCCAGGCAGAAACCTTTCGTTGAATAAAAAAATGTTGGCACGTTTCGATTAATTCAAGCTTTTCGGTAAATAAGCGACATTGCTCTTCGTCCGACATCCGAGGTAGGACCAGCTCGGTGGGTATACGCACATCCCCCTGCGCACTGGCAAAACTGGTAATGATATCTACGTATTCAAGATCGCCTTTTTCGTTTCTCGCAGGGAGAAAAGAGAACTCTGAATGGTAAAGAGTATCCATTGAAACAATCATCGTGCCAGCCCCTCTGCATAGGTGTTATCCGGCATCCTGTAGCAAAGGATGGAGAAATACGTTATTGCTGATGCAAGTAGAGGCCCTTTCATTTTTCCCTTTATAGCCAGTAAATCGAATCCCTTTTTTTTAGCTTATCCTGATTATAAGCGAATATCCAGCTTTGCACTTTTTAATATCTCGGAATAAATCATATTTTTAGCAAGATACGCTCTTAATGTTCAGGGGTATTGTCCGGCTGGCGGCAGAAATAAGAAGTTACTAACAAATGGAAATGTCGAGGCTGCTCAGCCGTAGGCAGCCTCGTGACTGATGAGGATTAAATACGTCGCGCCTGCCAAAAGTTTTTGCGCCAGTAAACGTTGTCCAGTGACGAGCGCATCACACCACGGCTGGTTGAGGCATGAATAAATTGATTATTGGTGTCGTAAATTCCGACATGCAGACCGCTTTCCCCAGACCCGGTTTTAAAGAACACCAGATCGCCGGGCAGCAAATCATCTTTATCAATTTCGGTACCAATCTTTGATTGCGTGCGGGTATCACGCGGGAGTTGCAGATCGAATTTATCGCGCATTGTCATCAATACAAATCCAGAACAATCCACTCCGCTACGGCTCATGCCGCCATAACGATAGGGTGTGCCATGCCAGGTTTGTAGCTGGTCATTAAGCCCGGCGATAACGGCGATAGAATCCGACAAGCGGGCATTTGGCGCAGGAGCACGATGGCTGCTGCAGCCCGCCAAAAACAATGCTGTGATGAAAAGAAGCCAAAAGCGCATTCAGGACGAATCCTCTGAATTATATTTTTATGTCAATTTAGCGTGGAAATTATATGATTTTCAAGAACCCATTTAACTTAAGTGGTTGATATGAGCATTCTGTGGCCTTCAATATCCAAACGACGGAAGTTCACGCCATAAGCCGCAGACAGATTGGCCGGCGTTAGTACCGTATCACGAGCACCACTGGCAAGCAGCTTCCCGCGTTTGAGGAGCCAGGCCTTGTGCGCATGACGTAAGGTATGATTAAGGTCATGGCTGCTCATTACAATCGCGATGCCCTGCAAACACAGCTGACCCAGCATCCGGTCCAGCGCATTTTGTTGCGCCACGTCCAGGCTGTTCATCGGCTCATCCAGCAGCAAAAGCTGGCCGAATGGATTCGCTTGTGGGCAAATCTGCAGGATAACCGCAGCCAGGCGCACGCGCTGCCACTCACCGCCGGAGAGCTGATTCACGCTGCGTCCCAGCTTATCCCCAAGCCCAAGCGCATCGGCGACTTCCTGTAACAGATCGGTGCGTGCTTTATCGGGTTGATGCAGCGTCAGAAAATGCCAGACCGGCATCGCAAACGGCGGGTTTTGCTGTTGCGCAAGATAAGCGCGATATTGCGCCAGCTTTGCTGCCGGCCATTCATCCAATGACACATCACCAAAGGTGATGCTGCCCTTGCCGGTCGTCAGCCCCGCCATTCGCGCCAACAGTGTGCTCTTTCCTGCGCCGTTAGGCCCCACTAAATGCAGGATCTCCCCTGCTTTTATCTCACCAGAAAGCGGGCCGAGCCGGGTCGATTCTGCTACATCCTGTAGCTGCATCAATCGAGACATTAGTTTGCCAGCGCCATCTTGATGGATTGCACCAGAACAGGATCCTCAGGCGTCATATCAGGTGAAAATCGTTGCAGTACCTGACCATCCCGACCCACTAAAAACTTCTCGAAATTCCACAGAATATCGTCCGGGTAGAGCGGCGCCCGACCTTTACTCGCCATTCGCTCATAGAATCCACTATCCGCAGGCGCGACGGCGGTTGGCGCGGCATCAATCAGTTTCTGATACAGCGGATGGCGTCCCTCGCCATTGACCTCAATTTTGCTGAACATCGGGAAGGTAACGCCCCAGGTAGTACTGCAGTACGTTTTTATTTCCTCTTCACCGCCCGGCTCCTGGCCCAGAAACTGGTTGCAGGGGAACCCAAGAACGGTAAAGCCCTGCTGATGCCAGGCTTTCTGCAGATTCTCCAGTTGCTCATATTGCGGCGTTAGCCCACATTTTGAAGCAACGTTGACGATTAACAGCACATTTCCGGCATACGGCTGCAGTGAGGTCACCTCGCCGTCGATGGTCGTCACGTCTGTATCGAGGATAGTGTTTTGCATAGCATCTCCAGAACAACAGGTGGATTTTCAGTTTTTAATCATAGACCGAATCAACGCGTTCTAGCGCGCGGCTTTTAACAATAGCCAGATAAATACCGGTGCGCCCATGGTGGCCGTCACCACGCCAATTGGCAGCTCAGCCGAGGCCAGCACCAGACGCGCGACAACATCAGCCAACAGTAACACAATAGCGCCAGCCAACGCGCAGCCCGGCAGTAACACGCGATGATCGGTTAAGCCGCACAGCCGCAGAATATGTGGGATCACAAGCCCAATAAAGCCAATCGCTCCCGCCAGAGCCACGCTTACGCCAACCATCCAGCCCGTGGCGACCACCAGCAGGTTGCGCCAGAACCATAATGGCAATCCCAACTGACGTGCAGAAGTCTCCCCCAGCGCCAGCATATTCATCGGCTGCGACTGACAGCATATCCACACCAGTACCGGAATCAACGCCACCATGAGCCAGGCCTGATGCCAGTCAACGCCGCCAAAGCCCCCCATCATCCAGTACATTAGCTGTCGCAAATCAAAAGAAGTGGAGAAGTAGATGGCCCATGTCATTAGCGCGCTACAGATAATCCCCAGCGCCACCCCCGCCAACAGCAGACGGCTGGTAGACAAATGACGGCGGGCAAAACGGAGCAGAATAAGCGTGATAATCAGCGCCCCAGCGATGGCGCATAAACCCAACGCCCAGCCGGGGAGCTGCCCCTGCCCCAGCAACACCGCCGCGATGAGCCCGACTCCCGCGCCATTAGACACGCCCAGTAATCCAGGCTCTGCGAGCGGGTTTTCAAAGAGAGCTTGCATCACTGCGCCAGATAAGGCCAACGCAGCGCCTACCAGCAAAACGGCGAGGGTACGGGGAAATCGGATTTGCCAGACGAACAGATCGCCGCGGGCGCTGAACCAGTCGCCGGGGGCGATCCACTGTTCTCCTGCGCATAAGCTAATCACGAGCATGACCAATAGCAACAGCGATAAAGTGCCTAACCAGTATCGGTCTCGCCGACGTTGTAATTGTGCAAAAGGTTGCATGTTTATACTTTTTTTATGGGTTATCTCATTAATTTTACGATGAAAGCAAAAAACATGGAAGGAAGCTCTACCGCAAATGAGGCAATGGCCCAAAACAGCATGAACCTTAGTCTTTTGCATAATGCAATGCTGGCAGCAATACCAGGTAGTAGCTGTCATTATTAATATCGTTCCTGAGATTAAATAAATAACCACAACCGGACAAGATGTCCGGTTGCAGAAGTTTTGTGTGATTGTCTTCTCATCAATACGTAAATATATTGTGTAGTCTTCATATCATCATAACACCCTCAGGAATTATCTTATGGATATAATTCTTTCGCTTATTGCCGGTGCAATTATTGGTTTCATATTTACATTAATAAAACTCCCCATTCCAGCCCCTGCTGTCTGGCCTGGTGTATTTGGTATCATCGGTGTACTTAGTGGTAATCAGATCTTTAATTATTTATTCAACAAATAAATTCATTCACCAAAGAAATTAACGCATAGACAAAATAAACTTATTACATGGACCTCTCATCACATTCATGAAAAGTGAGGATTAGATGCCCTGTCGTTACAAAAAACAGCGTCTTCGCTATATTTTAACACTACTCAAAAAACAAGGAAGTGTAAAAATATCATCTCTTGTTAAGGTACTTGATGTTACGGAAAGAACACTCCGCCGCGACATCAATGACCTCGTAAAAACAGGACATGTCCGCTCATGCTATGGAGGTGCTGTATATAATCACGACAATGCATTCCCATTATATGAGAATAACTCTCTTTATTTGCACCAAAACATCATCATTAACCAATCAAAGATCGAACGAGAAATATCAATGAACGAAAACAATGGGAAAGTTTACATTCTGGGTTCATTTAATACTGACTTAGTATATCGGCTTCACCGTTTTCCTATTTCAGGGGAAACTACGCGCGCGCTTTTTTCCTGTTGTTTACCCGGAGGGAAAGGCAG
The DNA here is from genome assembly GCF_013797615.1 of Citrobacter sp. RHBSTW-00017. NCBI lineage: Bacteria > Pseudomonadati > Pseudomonadota > Gammaproteobacteria > Enterobacterales > Enterobacteriaceae > Citrobacter > Citrobacter sp. RHBSTW-00017. Next base: position 2,839,057 of record NZ_CP056899.1, read on the forward strand.
CAACCAGGCGATAGCATCTGCACAAGCCAATGCTCGCACTTATTTTACAGTCAAATTAGGTGAAGATGAGTTTTCAACCAAAGCCCAGCATTTTTTAAATGGCGTAGGATTAGAAAAACTAACCATCTTTACCAAAAATGATGCGCCAACCGGCAGTGCCGTAGTGATGATATCCGAAGAAGCTGGCGATAATGTAATCGTTATTAATCCAGGGGCTAATCAGGAAATAACGAGTGAAGAAATTATATCCTGTTATGACGAGATAGGCACCGCCAATGTTTTTTTGACGCAGATGGAAAACAATCCTGACGCTACAGCTCAAGCTATTAAGTTCGCACATGCCGCAGGAGTGATGACAATCCTGAATCCAGCGCCATGGCGCAAGGAGGTGACAGACCTTCTCCGCTGGACACACATCCTGACCCCAAACCTCACAGAAGCAGAGGCGATTATTGGCAAGGCTATTCGTACGCCAGACGATATTCGTCAGGCCGCCGAAATCATGCACCAAATGGGACCACAATATATTCTAATTACGTTAGGCAAAGATGGGTGCTGGTTATTTGATGGATCTACACACCAACAGTTCCCGGCATATCCCGCCGTTAATATTGATACATCCGGCGCCGGTGATGCATTTAATGGTGCACTCGCTGCACGACTTGCCTGTGGAGAAAATATTGCCAACGCAATTCATTACGCCTGTGTATTTGCAGCACTGGCCGTAGAGCGTGAAGGTGCAGCCAATATGCCATTCCATGAACTCGTATTAAAACGATTAGCTTGTACTAAATACTGATATTAACCCACCACAAAAATAGGGATATAAAATGAAAAAAATCGCCTTCGGGGCTTTATTATCGTGCGTAGCTTTTTCCTCATTAGCTGAACAACAATACGGTTGGGGGAATATACATTTTGACTATCAATCCTGGGATGCCGGTGTTAAAGACCTCGAATATGAACAAGCCTTAATTGGTATTGAGGGAGGTATTGGTTTTGATTGGGGTGAGATGTACGGTTTTTATGATTTTGAAAATATTCTAGACGACGAGGGAAATCAGGGGCAGACTGCGAATGGTGAAATCCATACCTACCTCTGGAAAACGGGTGCCAGCCTATTTACAAAAGTCTATAATTCGCAAAGTCCCAATTTTAAAGAGACGAATCAATTTATTGGGCTTGGCTATACCGACCTGAAAGGCGATGGATGGTGGTTTAAACCCTGGATTGCTCGTCAGTATATTACCGCGCACAGTAATTTTGGCCCAGCTTATGATATTAATGGACTCAATGGTTTCTCAATTGGATGGAACGCTGGTTATGCTTTCAATCTTCTCAACCAGGACTTCTTACTGTCCAATTGGAATGAAATAGAACTTGACCGTAATGATGACTATACCGCTAACAATCATGGTAGCAATGGTTTAAACGGCGGCCTGAATATTACCTGGAAAATCATGCCTCATATATCCACCACATTAATGTATCGGTACTTTTATAACAAACTTGGTGCGGATGGATATGGCGATATTCTCATTTATCGACTGGCCTACGACTTCTAACTTAAGGAACATTAACGATGTTAAGTATCCACTGGCCTGAATTAACTTCAGCGCAGCGTATTACCTTAATTACGCCACCTAAGTATGGCAAAGTGCCTATCGTTATTGACAGCGATACCTACAATGAAATTGACGATCAGATGGCCATTGCCTGGGCATTCTTGCACCCGGAGCGCCTCGATCTGCAAGCTGTTTACGCCGCTCCGTTTACCAACCACTATTTTGGTAAAGAGGGCTCGCACACATATGTTGACGATCCCGCAGTAGGCATGCAACTGAGCGTCGATGAGATCTATCGCGTATTTAACAAACTCCCCCGCCGCGAAAACATACCGCAAATATTCCAGGGTTCAACACGCTATCTGAAAGATAGCAACCAGCCGGAGATGTCAGCAGCAGTACAGGATTTGATTAACCGGGCAAGAACGGCTGAGCAAACATTACATGTACTCGCAATCGCCGCGCCGACCAATATCGCTAACGCACTGCTCCTCGCGCCGGACATCGTCACAAAGATTCATGTCATCTGGCTTGGGGGTAACAGTTATGCCTGGAAAGATAATCATGAATTCAACCTGATGCAGGACATTGCGGCGAGTCGGGTACTTTTTGATAGCGGCGTAGCGCTCACCCAAATCCCCTGCTTTGGCGTGGCTAACACTATGGCCTCATCGGTCCCAGAGATGCAGCACTATTTTGCAGAGACCAGCCGCATTGGTAGCTACTTTGCTGAAATTGCCCCGCGATGCCCCTGGATTGGTTTTGCATCCCGCAAAGTCATTTGGGATATCACTACGGTTGGCTATGTCCTGAATCCTGACTGGTTCACCTGTGAATACCGTACATCCCCTTTGATCAATGACAATCTGAGCTGGAGTTTTGATAACCGCCGTCACGTCATTCAGGTCGCAAAATTTATTGAGCGGGATGCTCTCTTTAAAGATCTTTTCCGTAGCATCATTGATGCCGATGAGGGATAAACCATGCAGATACTCATCGTCATACTTGGCATTGTTGTCCTGTTACTCGTTGCCTGGCTATGTTCAGAAAATCGCAAAGCTATCCGGTTTCGCACTGTTGGCGGCGCCTTTGCAATCCAGGCTCTTTTTGCTGCATTTATCCTGTATGTCCCCTTAGGGGAAAAAATCTTACTCGCCATATCAAACAGTCTGTCAGGCATGCTGAACTATTCGTCGGAAGGGATTAACTTTCTCTTCGGTAATCTCGGACAGTTCAAAATGGGGTTTGTATTTGCCGTGCATGTTCTGCCGATTATCATTTTTATGTCAGCATTGTTCTCCGTGCTGTACTACCTAGGCATCATGCAGTGGATTATCCGTCTCATCGGTACGGGTATCCATAAACTGCTACGCACCAGCCCGGCAGAATCCATGGCTGCAACGGCCAATATTTTTGCGGGCAATACTGACGTCTTCGTCCTGATGAAGCCTTATGCGCCACGCATGACGCGCTCAGAACTGTTTGCCCTCATGACAGGTGGTGTGGCCTCTATCGCAGGCTCAGTGCTGGTTGGCTATGCCAGTATGGGGATCGAAATTCGCTATCTGGTAGCCGCCTCTTTTATGTCAGCACCAGGCGGTCTGTTAATGGCGAAAATGCTGTTTCCAGAAACGGAACCCGAAAACACTGCCGACGTGTCAGGCGATATGCTTGGTCAAGATGAAAAGCCTATCAACATCGTTGAAGCGGCGACAAATGGCGCGACTATCGGGCTGAAGCTCGCCGCTAACGTGGGGGCAATGCTTCTGGCACTGATTGCATTAATTGCTATGGTGAACGGCTTGTTGGGCTGGTTTTGTGGCTTTTTCGGCTATGGTAACGTCACGCTACAATTTATCTTCAGTTACCTCTTTGCTCCGGTTGCCTGGCTGTTGGGCATTCCCACTAACGAAGTCTTGCAAATTGGCAGCCTGTTAGGTCAAAAATTGGTGTTGAATGAGTTCGTCGCGTATACCAGCTTTATTCCAATGAAAGACCAACTGTCGGAATATTCGCAGATAATAACGATCATGGCGCTGGCTGGGTTTGCCAATTTGTCCTCTCCTGCCGCATTGATTGGCGTACTGGGGGGGATTGTGCCGGGGAAAAAAAGTTTCATTGCTAAAATGGGGCTTAAAGTGATCCTGGCGGGCACGTTGTCTAACCTGCTGAGCGCAGCACTGACCGGGCTGTTTTTCCTTCTGGCCCACTAAGAAAAAAGGCCGCATTCGCGGCCTTTTTAGTTAGTTCAGATTACTCTTCTTTCGGCGTTGCGTTTTCAACCCGGCTTTTTAACTTCTGTCCGGGTCTGAAGGTCACCACGCGCCGTGCTGTAATGGGAATATCTTCGCCCGTTTTCGGATTACGGCCCGGACGTTGATTCTTATCACGCAGATCGAAGTTACCAAAACCAGAGAGTTTTACCTGCTCACCATTTTCCAGAGCACGACGGATCTCTTCGAAAAACAGCTCGACCAGTTCTTTGGCATCCCGCTTGCTAAGCCCAAGCTTATCAAACAGATATTCTGACATTTCAGCTTTTGTAAGCGCCATAGGTTCAATCCCTCAATGATGCCTGGAATCGCTCTTTTAATGCCTCTACACATTTGGCGACGGTAGCGGCAATCTCCTCTTCTTCAAGTGTACGGCTGGTATCCTGAAGGATCAGGCTGATAGCGAGGCTCTTATAACCCTCCGCAACACCCTTACCGCGGTACACGTCAAACAAGTTTACGCCAACTACCTGATTTACGCCAACTTTCTTACATTCGGATAAAATATCCGCAGCGGGAACGTTTTCTGCCACAACGACTGCGATGTCGCGACGGTTCGCCGGGAAGCGAGAAACTTCACGCGCCTGAGGCACCACGCGGTCTGCGAGCTTGTTCCACTCCAGTTCAAACACCAGAGTGCGACCGTTCAGATCCAGTTTACGTTCCAGTTCAGGATGAACAACCCCAATGAAACCAATGCGTTCACCTTTCAGATAAATCGCCGCAGACTGCCCCGGATGCAGTGCTGGATTCGCTTCAGCTTTGAATTGAATATCCGCCAGCTTGCCGGTCAGGTCGAGAACCGCTTCCAGATCGCCTTTCAGATCATAGAAATCAACAGTCTCTTTTGCCAGATTCCAGTGTTCATCATGACGGTTACCGCAGATCGCGCCCGCCAGCATCAGATCCTGACGGATCCCGAGGTTGGCCTGCGTGTCCGGTACGAAACGTAAACCCGTTTCGAAAATACGCACGCGGTTTTGCTGACGATTCTGGTTGTACACTACCGTAGACAGCAAGCCGGTCCACAGGGATAAACGCATTGCCGACATATCAATCGAGATTGGGCTTGGCAGCAACAGCGCTTCTTCACCCGGGTGTAGCAGCGCCTGGACTTTCGGGTCGACAAAGCTGTAGGTAATAACTTCCTGGTAGCCTTTGTCATTCAGCATGGTTTTTACGCGTTTCAGCGACAAATCCGCTTCACGATGAGTACCCATGATAAGACCCGCCTGAATTGGCGTATTCGGGATATTGTCATAACCGTATACACGGGCGACTTCTTCGACCAGGTCTTCTTCGATCTCCATATCGAAACGCCAGCTCGGCGCTACCGCTTTCCACTCATCTTGCCCTTCCGTGACATCACAACCCAGACGGCGCAGAATATCGCTCACCTGCTCATCCGCAATATGGTGTCCGATCAGACGATCCAGTTTGCTACGGCGCAGCGTAATGGTTGCGCGTTTTGGCAGCGAGGCTTCGTTCGTCACGTCAATGATTGGACCCGCTTCGCCGCCGCAGATATCAATCAGCAGGCGCGTAGCACGTTCCATGGCTTTATGTTGCAGCGCCGGATCGACACCACGCTCATAGCGGTGAGACGCATCGGTGTGCAGACCGTGACGACGTGCGCGACCGGTAATAGACAGCGGGCTGAAGAACGCGCATTCCAGCAGGACGTTTTGCGTTTCATCATTCACACCGGAGTGCTCGCCACCAAAGATGCCGCCCATTGCCAGCGCTTTGTTATGGTCCGCAATCACCAACGTATCCGCATTCAGCTTCGCTTCACTGCCGTCCAGCAATACCAGGGTTTCACCTTCTTTTGCCATGCGGACAACAATCCCGCCTTCAATGCGGTCTTTGTCGAATGCGTGCATCGGCTGGCCCAATTCGAGCAGCACATAGTTAGTCACGTCAACCACGGCATCGATCGAGCGGATGCCGCAACGACGCAGTTTTTCTTTCATCCACAGCGGGGTTGGCGCTTTAACGTTAATGCCTTTCACCACGCGGCCCAGATAGCGTGGGCAGGCTTCCACCGCGTCGACCTGAATCGGCAGGACGTCGCTAATGGTTGCGGCTACTGGCGCTATTTCCGGCTCAACCAGAGGGGCTTTGTTCAATACAGCTACGTCACGTGCCACACCGATAATGCCTAAGCAGTCGGCGCGGTTCGGAGTGACGCTGATTTCGATAGTATTATCGTCAAGCTTCAGGTATTCACGGATATCGGTACCAATTGGTGCATCGACAGGCAGTTCGATAATACCGTTGTGATCGTCGGAAATGCCCAGCTCGGAGAACGAGCACAGCATGCCTTCAGACGGCTCACCGCGCAGTTTCGCGGCTTTGATTTTGAAATCGCCCGGCAGAACGGCACCAACGGTTGCTACAGCCACTTTCAAACCTTGACGGCAGTTTGGCGCACCGCAGACGATATCCAGCAGGCGGTCGCCGCCGACATTCACCTTGGTGACGCGCAGTTTGTCAGCGTTAGGATGCTGAGCGCACTCAACCACTTCGCCCACCACAACACCGTTGAACGCGCCAGAAACAGGATCCACACCGTCAACTTCCAGACCCGCCATCGTGATTTGGTTTGATAACGCATCGCTATCAATCGCCGGGTTTACCCATTCGCGTAACCACAGTTCACTGAATTTCATTGTTTTATCCTGCCTTTATTTAAACTGTTTGAGGAAACGCAGATCGTTTTCGAAGAAAGAACGCAGATCGGTTACGCCGTAACGCAGCATGGTCAGACGCTCCATACCCATACCGAATGCAAAGCCAGAGTAGATTTCCGGATCGATACCGACGTTACGCAGCACGTTCGGGTGAACCATTCCGCAACCCAATACTTCCAGCCATTTGCCATTTTTACCCATCACATCAACTTCCGCAGAAGGTTCGGTGAACGGGAAGTAGGAAGGACGGAAACGAACCTGCAGGTCTTCTTCAAAGAAGTTGCGCAGGAAATCATGCAGCGTGCCTTTCAGGTTGGTGAAGTTGATATTGGTATCAACAATCAGCCCTTCCATCTGATGGAACATTGGGGTGTGCGTCTGATCGTAGTCGTTACGATATACGCGGCCCGGAGCGATAATACGGATCGGCGGCTGTTTTTCTTTCATAGTGCGGATCTGCACGCCGGAAGTCTGCGTACGCAGCAGACGCGTCGCATCAAACCAGAAAGTGTCGTGGTCAGCACGCGCCGGGTGATGGCCAGGAATGTTCAGCGCATCGAAGTTATGATAGTCATCTTCGATTTCCGGACCGGTCGCCACGGTAAAGCCCAGCTCACCAAAGAAACTTTCAATGCGATCGATAGTCCGCGTTACCGGATGCAAACCGCCGTTTTCGATACGACGCCCAGGCAAGGAGATATCGATAGTTTCTTCAGCCAGACGAGCATTCAGCGCGGCATTTTCTAATTCGGCTTTACGCGCGTTCAGCGCTTGCTGAACCTGCTCTTTGGCTTCGTTTATCACCGCACCTGCTGCCGGGCGCTCTTCTGCCGGCAGTTCACGCAGGGTAGTCATCTGAAGGGTCAGGTGCCCTTTCTTGCCCAAATATTCGACGCGGACATTGTCTAACGCGGCAACATCTGAAGCCTGGTTAATGGCGGCCGTTGCACTGGCAACCAGCTCTGCGAGATGTGACATGGTTTTCCTCGTTATGTTGCGATATTCACTAGTCGCTCGTATATACACAAAATCATTCTGACTGAGTCAAGACAGCAGTAGAGCGCTAATCCTCAGACAAATATGTGACTGGGGTAAGCGACTGCAGCCAACGCAGAGGCAGCCTGAAGGATAACGTGTATAAAAAAAGCCTCCACCAGGGAGGCTTTTAGGCGCTGTTTTCCGTTTCTTCTTTCACGCGCAAGCCTCCTGAGTTCAGGTGCTAAAGTAAAAGAAGAAGCGGAAAATAGCAGCATTCATGCTTGCGTTACCTTGTGTGGTAAAAACCGGACAACCTTTATTGAAAAGGCTTACGGATAAATTGTCAACCAATTGATTGCACTACAAATAAAAGAGAGGGAGCCAGGCTCCCTCTTTTCACCGGCTTATGCCAGAGCTGCTTTCGCTTTTTCGACCAGAGCGGTGAACGCTACTTTGTCGAATACTGCGATGTCAGCCAGGATCTTACGGTCGATTTCAACAGAGGCTTTTTTCAGGCCGTTGATGAATTTGCTGTAAGAAATACCGTTCTGACGTGCTGCTGCGTTGATACGCGCAATCCACAGTTGACGGAACTGACGCTTTTTCTGACGACGGTCACGATAAGCGTACTGACCAGCTTTGATAACAGCCTGGAAGGCAACGCGGTATACGCGAGAACGCGCACCGTAGTAGCCTTTAGCTTGTTTCAAAATTTTCTTGTGACGTGCACGGGCAACTACACCACGTTTTACGCGAGCCATATGTGCTCTCCTGTATCTATATTCTTAGTAAAAAAATTAATTAAACGTTAACGGCTTATGCGTACGGCAGGCACGCGATAACCAGACCCAGATCGCCTTTAGAAACGAGGCCTTTTGGACGCAGGTGACGTTTACGCTTAGTAGATTTTTTGGTCAGAATATGACGCAGGTTTGCGTGCTTACGCTTAAATCCACCACCACCGGTTTTTTTGAAGCGCTTAGCAGCACCGCGTACGGTCTTAATTTTTGGCATTTTAATAACTTCCACTTCGCATTGTTAATAAACGAAACGTAGGCGAACAACGGCTGTGGAACCCGCAGGCTCCACAGACATTGCTACTTGAAGGCCTTACTGTTTCTTCTTAGGAGCGAGCACCATGATCATCTGGCGGCCTTCGATCTTCGTAGGGAAGGATTCGACTACTGCCAGTTCACTCAGATCGTCACGGACGCGGTTGAGCACTTCCATACCGATCTGTTGGTGGGCCATCTCACGACCGCGAAAACGCAGCGTGATCTTAGCCTTATCGCCATCTTCCAGAAAGCGTACCAGGCTGCGGAGTTTTACCTGGTAATCGCCATCGTCGGTGCCAGGACGGAATTTAATTTCCTTAACCTGGATAACTTTTTGCTTTTTCTTCTGTTCCTTAGAAGACTTACTCTTTTCATAAAGGAACTTGCCGTAGTCCATAATACGACAAACTGGCGGTTCGGCGTTAGGGCTGATTTCAACTAAATCTACTCCAGCTTCTTCAGCTTTTTCGATCGCTTCTCTCAGACTCACAATACCCAAAGCTTCGCCTTCCAGACCTGTTAAGCGAACTTCCAGGGCGCGAATCTCGCCATTGATACGATTCGGACGTGCCGTTTGAACTCGTTTTCCGCCTTTAATACCTTATTCCTCCAGTTGTTGAAGACTGCGGCTGCGAATCTCTTGTTGCAGCTTCTCAATCACTTCATTTACGTCCAGGCTGCCCAAGTCTTTGCCACGACGGGTGCGCACGGCAACTTTGCCTGCTTCTACCTCTTTGTCGCCACAGACCAACATGTAAGGGACACGACGTAAAGTGTGCTCGCGGATTTTAAAGCCAATCTTCTCATTTCTCAAGTCTGCTTTTACACGAATACCCGCATTTTGTAGTTTCTGCGTTAATTCGTTGACGTATTCAGACTGTGAATCGGTGATGTTCATGACGACAACCTGAACTGGCGCAAGCCAGGTCGGGAAGAAGCCAGCGAACTCTTCGGTCAGGATACCGATGAAACGTTCCATCGACCCAAGAATTGCGCGGTGAATCATAACCGGCACCTGACGCTCGTTGTTTTCGCCAACATAAGAGGCGCTTAAACGGGACGGCAGAGAGAAGTCCAGCTGTACAGTACCGCACTGCCATGCACGATCGAGGCAGTCATACAGGGTAAATTCAATTTTCGGACCGTAGAATGCGCCCTCACCCAGTTGGTACTCAAACGGGATGTTGTTTTCTTCCAGCGCAACGGCCAGGTCAGCTTCAGCACGGTCCCACATTTCATCGCTACCGATACGTTTTTCGGGGCGAGTGGACAGTTTGACGACGATTTTCTCGAAGCCAAAGGTGCTATACATATCGTAGACCATACGAATGCAAGCGTTAACTTCATCACGGATCTGCTCTTCTGTACAGAAGATATGTGCATCATCCTGAGTGAAGCCACGAACACGCATCAGGCCATGCAGCGCGCCTGACGGCTCATTGCGGTGGCAGCTACCAAACTCGGCCATACGCAACGGCAGATCACGATAGGATTTCAGACCCTGATTGAAGATCTGCACGTGGCCCGGGCAGTTCATGGGCTTAATGCAGTATTCACGGTTCTCAGAGGAGGTCGTGAACATCGCATCTTTGTAGTTATCCCAGTGACCTGTTTTTTCCCACAGCACGCGGTCCATCATGAACGGACCTTTAACTTCCTGATACTGGTATTCTTTCAGTTTTGAGCGAACAAAGACTTCCAGTTCACGGAAGATTGTCCAGCCATCATTGTGCCAGAACACCATACCCGGCGCTTCTTCCTGCATATGATACAGGTCAAGCTGCTTACCGATTTTACGGTGGTCGCGTTTGGCCGCTTCTTCCAGACGTTGCAGGTAGGCACTCAGGGCTTTTTTATCGGCCCACGCAGTACCATAAATACGCTGCAGCATCTTGTTATTGCTGTCGCCACGCCAGTATGCCCCAGCGGTCTTCATCAGTTTGAAGTGATGACAGAAACGCATGTTCGGCACGTGCGGGCCACGGCACATATCGACATATTCTTCATGATGGTACAAGCCAGGCTTGTCATCATGGGCAATGTTTTCATCAAGAATGGAGACTTTATAGGTCTCGCCACGCTTCACGAAGGTTTCACGCGCTTCGTACCAGCTGACTTTCTTCTTAATGACATCGTAGTTTTTCTCAGCGAGCTCGTGCATCCGCTTCTCGAGCGCGTCGACATCTTCCTGGGTTAGCGTACGGTCAAGATCGATATCGTAGTAAAAACCGTTATCAACAACCGGTCCGATCGCCATTTTGGTGTGCGGCCAGAGTTGTTTGATCGCGTGCCCTAACAGGTGCGCACAGGAGTGACGAATGATCTCCAGACCTTCTTCATCCTTCGCGGTGATGATGGAGAGCTTCGCATCATGCTCAATCAGATCGGAAGCATCTACCAGCTCACCGTCAACACGGCCAGCAATAGTGGCTTTCGCCAGACCTGGACCGATGTCCAGCGCAACATCCATGGGGCTTACAGCGTGGTCGTAATGGCGTTGGCTGCCATCAGGAAGAGTAATAACAGGCATGTTATATCCTTATTTGCAGTGGTGACCCACACGTAAGATCACATACAAAGATTCAATATTTAAAATCATCAAAAAGGTGTGGGCTGATTCCCGCTTCACTCTGCGAAATATGTCACTGGTCGCCTTAATGGCTACACTGGACCTACACCCGCTTTTTGATAACACCGTTTGACAGTGTACACGGCATTACGAGCCGATCAAAGCAACAATCAACGCGCACTCTATGATGTAAATCAATTCACTGACACCCTGACGTTTTTGTTACACTTGTATAAAGTCATCTAACCTGAGCAGGAAAAGGACAATGCCAACAAATCGCTTTGCGAAGAAACACTGGAAGATGGTTGTGATACTGCTCGTTATTTGTGCGGCAATGCTGATGCTACGTTGGGCTGCGATGATCTGGGGTTAAAATACTGGCACACGCTGTCCCGGTTCCGTTGTATTTATCAATTAAATCGAATTCGTCTGAAAATAGCGCGTTATTGATAAGTATTAAAAATAAAACACAGATTTAATATTAAATAAATTTAACGTTAATTGAGAAAAGCCGGGCCAATTATTTGACCCGGCTTGTCATTACATACGATAGCCGAGTGACACAGTAGTACGACGATCGGTATGCTCCGGCGCTGTTGCCGGTGGTTCAGAGTTCCAGGTAACGTTGTAAGCCACCTTTAACCCAAAGTGTTCGTTGATGGCAACGTTCAAGGCCGTTTCAGAATTGAGCGTTGTATCGTCAGCACCAAATACCGACACACCTTGCGTAAACTTAGTATTGTCCGTCATCTGCCACGCATAGGCCCCGGACGCATAGCCCAGCGGCTGTGTTTCGGTGGTGCCATCCGTGTGCTCGTCATAGCGCACACCTGGACCGAATTCAAAACGGAAGCTGTGCACCGGTCCGTTGAGGAACTGACGACCATAACCTGCGGTTAGCACGTCACGCTCGCGATAGCCGTTGTAACGGTCGGTCAGCCAGCTTGCCTGACCAAAGAGATAGTCATAGTCGGTCATGTTGTAACGACTACGGCCACCTACGGCATATTTCTCTGATGAACGCTCATCATTTGAGGAGGTATTGCTGGCATTTCCCCACAAAGACCACGCCGTATTTTGACCGTACCAGGTCATGGTGGTGTCTGCAGTTAAAGAAGAACTTTTTGTGTTGCCTGACTGGGCGAGATATCCCGCGTTCAGGTTACCTTCAAAGGGTTTTTTCGCGCTGGAAGGGTCATCCATGACAGTAAAAACGGAATCATCGGCGGCAGCCTGCATTGACGCAAGCAGGCCACCCGTCAGCAGTAACGCTGCGGGCACTGTCTTCAAAAGCTTCATTTATTAAGAGTCCGTACAACAAAAAAAGAGACCATAACGGTCTCGGAAACTTTCATATGGATCAATGACAAAAGACCCTTGAAAGGTAACAAATTATAAAAAGACTCGAATAACATAGCAATAAATTCTTATTTCATTTTTTGAATAAGAGCGTTCCTAAACCGTTTTTTTATTTATATATCTTTAACGCGATTATTTTAAATAAAGATATGAAAAATCATGTTGTTAATTACTTCACTTTCGGGGGGTTAAGTGCCAGACTGAGGACAGCCTAACAGGAGGTAAAGATGGTACGTATCTATACGTTAACACTTGCGCCCTCTCTCGATAGCGCAACAATCACGCCGCAAATCTACCCGGAAGGTAAGCTTCGCTGTACCTCGCCGGTTTTTGAACCCGGCGGCGGCGGTATCAACGTCGCTCGCGCAATTGCCCATCTTGGCGGCACCGCTACGGCCATCTTCCCTGCGGGTGGCGCCACCGGAGAGCATCTTGTTGCTTTGCTCGCCGACGAAAATGTTCCCGTGTCCACCGTCGAAGCTAAAGACTGGACCCGACAAAATCTCCATGTCCACGTTGAGTCCAGCGGCGAACAGTATCGTTTCGTCATGCCAGGCGCTGCGCTCACCGATGATGAGTTCTACCAACTTCAGGATCAGGTGCTGGAAATTGAGTCTGGCGCACTGCTGGTTATTAGCGGCAGTTTGCCGCCTTGTGTACAGCTTGAGAAGCTGACCCGGCTCATTACCACAGCACAAAAACAAGGGATTCGCTGTATCGTCGATAGTTCTGGCGAAGCGCTGGCAGCAGCATTAACCATCGGCAATATCGAACTGGTCAAACCCAACCTCAAAGAACTGAGCGCGCTGGTGAATCGCGAACTCACGCAGCCCGATGATGTGCGCAACGCCGCGCAGGAAATCGTGCAAAGCGGAAAAGCGCATCGCGTAGTGGTCTCGCTTGGACCACAAGGAGCGCTTGGCGTTGATCGTGAAACCTGTGTCCAGGTGGTTCCGCCACCGGTGAAGAGTCAAAGTACCGTAGGTGCGGGCGACAGTATGGTCGGGGCCATGACGCTTAAACTGGCGGAGAGCGCACCTTTTGCAGATATTGTTCGTTACGGTGTCGCCGCAGGTAGCGCCGCCACCCTGAATCAGGGTACGCGTCTGTGCGCTTTAGACGATACGCAAAAAATATACGCGTATCTGGCTCAGTAATGACGGCTTCCCCTTGTCTAGATACAAGGGGATTTCCCCGTAAAACTGTCGGCATGGGTGTTATACGTCTATGATAAAAAATCACATGATTACAAAGCAGTGAATCATGTGCGACCAGGCGTCTTCACAACGATGCGAGGTGAAGAAGAACGACACACATTAAGTGCCTTTCCAGCGATGACGCGTCCGTGGTGTGCGTCAGTTCGTGTTTTTTAACCGCATTCTTGCGCTAACCTTATGATCTGGCAGACAACATGGGGAGAGACATCATGTGGCAGGCTATCAGTCGTCTTTTAAGCGAGCAATTAGGTGAAGGCGAAATCGAACTGCGTAACGAACTGCCCGGCGGAGAGATCCACGCCGCATGGCATTTACGCTATGCGGGGCGCGATTTTTTCGTTAAATGCGATGAAAGAGAGCTGTTAACCGGCTTTACGGCGGAAGCCGATCAGCTGGAGCTACTTTCTCGCAGTCAAACCGTATCTGTACCGAAAGTCTGGGCGGTAGGCGCAGACAGAGATTACAGCTTTCTGGTGATGGATTTCCTCCCTCCCCGTCCGCTTGATGCGCACAACGCGTTTATCCTCGGCCAACAGTTGGCGCATTTGCATGAATGGAGCGATCAGCCGCAGTTTGGGCTCGACTTCGATAATGCGCTCTCTACCACGCCGCAGCCCAACACCTGGCAACGTCGCTGGTCAACCTTTTTTGCCGAGCAGCGTATTGGCTGGCAGCTGGAACTCGCCGCTGAAAAAGGCATTGCGTTTGGCAATATCGACGCCATTGTCGAGCATGTTCAGCAGCGTCTCTCTTCCCATCAGCCGCAGCCATCTCTTCTGCATGGTGATTTGTGGTCCGGGAACTGCGCCCTCGGCCCGAACGGCCCGTACATCTTTGACCCTGCCTGCTACTGGGGGGACAGAGAGTGTGACCTGGCAATGCTGCCGTTACATACCGATCAGCCGCCGCAACTCTATGACGGTTATCAGTCTGTTTCTCCGCTACCATTGGATTTTCTCGACAGACAGCCTGTCTACCAGCTCTATACGCTGCTGAACAGGGCTATTCTGTTCGGGGGACAGCATCTGGTCGTGGCGCAGAAAGCGCTGGACCGGTTACTGGCGGCTTAGCAAAGTCGCACGTTGCTTATCTGGCCTGGCGTTTCACAACGCGTCAGGCCTGATAGTGCAGCAGTTACAAAAAACCCAGTAATGAAAAGAAGAAGTAGCCAATCACGATAACGATCACCGGCAAAATATAGAGCGGGAAAATTTGTAAAAAGATCGTATGGTGCGGTACCACAATACGCGACTCAAGTTGCTCGCGTGATAACCCTTCACTGCCCTTTGCCTGTTCCAGAATCAACTGGTCCTCAACGCCCTCGCGTAAATAACGCGCCTGACGGCTCATTCTGGCGCCTGAATCCTGCAACGCCAGACCGATAAAAATCAGAATGAAAATCAGCCAAAAAACGAGATTCAGTCCACTTTGAAAATCGGGCGTCGGCGAGTTATACCAAAACACGTTAAGAAAAGGTGTGTTCACACGCATCATGTCGATCATCACATGAGCAAAATCGAGCATGACCGCGTTAATCCCTTCCTGCTTTTCGCTGTGCGCATACATAAACTTCAGTACTGAAACCAGGGTTGAAATCAGCGCGGGAATGAAAATCACCCATCCCACCAGCCTTTTCAAGATGGCAATGCGTCCAGCTTGTTGATACGTCATGAGTTCCCCTTGATTAAGACGTGTCATTTTGGCCTAAGTTTACCCGTTGATTATCGTTTTCGCCTGATCTTTAAAGGCGGTATACTGCTGAATTAGCCATAATGAACGCTCAGAGCCCGTCCAGGCTGGCTCTTAATCCCTTTTATCACCCGTAAAGGAGAGGTTGTGATGTCAACCCCGCGTCAAATTCTTGCTGCAATTTTCGATATGGATGGATTACTGGTCGATTCTGAACCGCTTTGGGATCAGGCCGAACTGGATGTGATAGCAAGTTTAGGCGTTGATATCTCCCGCCGCCATGAACTTCCCGATACACTTGGCTTACGCATCGACATGGTGGTTGATTTGTGGTTTGCACAGCAACCGTGGAACGGTCCCTCACGTCAGGAAGTAACCGAGCGCATCATTACCCGGGCAATTGCGTTAGTTGAAGAAACAAAACCACTGCTGCCGGGCGTGCGTGAGGCCGTGGCATTGTGCAAATCTCAGGGGTTGAAAGTAGGACTGGCATCCGCCTCGCCGCTGCATATGCTGGAAAAAGTGCTAACCATGTTTGATCTGCGCAGCAGCTTCGATGCACTGGCTTCTGCGGAAAAACTGCCCTACAGCAAACCGCATCCGCAGGTTTATCTCGATTGCGCGGCAAAACTGGGCATTGACCCTATAAACTGCGTAGCACTGGAAGACTCGGTGAACGGCATGATTGCTTCGAAAGCCGCCCGTATGCGTTCCATCGTAGTACCTGCGCATGAAAATCAGGACGATCCTCGCTTCGTTCTGGCCGACGTCAAACTGGCCTCGCTCACCGAACTCACTGCCGCTCACCTGCGCGGCTAATCCTGCGACGGGCAATGATCGCATTGCCCGCCTGCCGGACGCTGGGCACGCCTGATGACCTGAAAGGCCCGGTCGTGTTCCTCGCAAGTGCTGCCTCGGACTATATACATGGTTATACGCTAGCCGTGGATGGCAGTTGGCTGGCGCGGTAAAGGCGCACTTGTGACAAAGGGTTACAACGTCACCTCTTCCGCCTACTGTATAAAACCCCTATACTGTATGAATCGACAGTTTATTGGGTTTTATCATGACGGCGGAAGGTCACCTTCTTTTTTCTATTGCCTGTGCGGTATTTGCCAAGAATGCCGAGCTAACGCCCGTTCTTGCGCAGGGTGACTGGTGGCATATTGTTCCTTCAGCCATTTTAACGTGCTTGCTGCCGGATATCGATCATCCCAAATCCCTGCTGGGGCAGCGTCTGAAGTGGATATCAAAGCCCATTGCCCGGGCATTTGGTCATCGCGGATTTACACATAGCCTGCTGGCGGTTTTTGCCCTGCTGGCCACGTTTTACCTGAAAGTCCCTGATACCTGGATAATTCCAGCGGATGCCTTACAAGGTATGGTTCTCGGTTATCTCAGCCACATTCTGGCCGACATGTTGACCCCGGCGGGCGTCCCCCTGCTTTGGCCCTGCCGCTGGCGTTTTCGTCTGCCTATCCTCGTGCCGCAAAAAGGCAACCAACTGGAGCGGTTTCTGTGCATGGCGCTGTTCGCGTGGGCAATCTGGATGCCGCAGACCGTACAAGAGAACAGTGCGGTGCGCTGGTCATCACAAATGATAAATACGCTGCAAATGCAGTTTAATCGTTTTATAACGCACCAGGTTGACTAATAAATCAGCCAAAAAGTTATTTTTGGCATAAACAATTCCATTTGAATATAAGAGGCAAGTCACAGTTCTGCTAATCTTGCGCCAACAGAATCACCGTCACACGGTGATACGCATAATAAGATCAGGAGAACGGGGATGAACTATCCATTAATCGCGAACATTATCGTGTTCGTAGTGCTGCTGTTCGTGCTGGCGCAAGCCCGTCACAAGCAGTGGAGTCTGGCAAAAAAAGTACTGGTCGGTCTGGTCATGGGTGTGGTGTTTGGCCTCGCCCTGCACACCATTTATGGTTCCGACAGCCAGGTTCTTAAAGATTCCGTACAGTGGTTCAACATTGTCGGCAACGGTTACGTCCAACTGCTGCAGATGATTGTCATGCCGCTGGTGTTTGCATCTATTCTCAGCGCCGTTGCGCGTCTGCACAACGCCTCTCAGTTAGGTAAAATCAGCTTCCTGACCATCGGTACACTGCTGTTTACTACGCTGATTGCCGCGCTGGTAGGGGTTCTGGTGACCAACCTGTTCGGCCTGACCGCAGAAGGTCTGGTGCAAGGTGGGGCCGAAACCGCTCGTCTGAACGCGATTGAAACCAACTATGTTGGCAAAGTAGCTGACCTCAGCGTTCCACAGCTGGTGTTGTCGTTTATACCGAAAAACCCGTTTGCCGATCTGACCGGAGCTAACCCGACGTCAATTATCAGCGTGGTTATCTTCGCGGCATTCCTCGGTGTTGCCGCACTGAAGCTGCTGAAAGATGATGCGCCGAAAGGCGAGCGTGTGCTGGTTGCTATCGATACCCTGCAAAGCTGGGTGATGAAGCTGGTTCGTTTGGTGATGCAGTTGACACCATACGGTGTTCTGGCGCTGATGACCAAAGTGGTTGCGGGCTCCAACCTGCAGGACATCATCAAGCTGGGTAGCTTCGTCGTGGCCTCTTATCTCGGTCTGGGCATTATGTTCGTGGTACACGGGATCCTGTTGGGTATTAACGGCGTTAGCCCGCTGAAATACTTCCGCAAGGTGTGGCCGGTGCTGACTTTCGCCTTCACCAGCCGTTCCAGCGCAGCCTCAATTCCGCTGAACGTTGAAGCGCAAACCCGTCGTCTGGGCGTGCCTGAATCCATCGCCTCTTTTGCCGCCTCCTTTGGCGCCACCATTGGCCAGAACGGTTGTGCAGGGCTGTACCCGGCAATGCTGGCAGTAATGGTCGCCCCGACCGTCGGGATCAACCCGCTGGACCCGATGTGGATTGCCACGCTGGTTGGTATCGTAACCGTCAGTTCCGCAGGGGTTGCGGGTGTGGGTGGCGGTGCAACGTTTGCCGCGCTGATCGTCCTGCCAGCTATGGGTCTGCCGGTCACGCTGGTTGCGCTGCTGATTTCCGTTGAGCCGCTGATCGATATGGGTCGTACCGCGCTGAACGTGAGCGGTTCTATGACAGCCGGTACGCTGACCAGCCAATGGCTGAAACAGACCGATAAAACAATTCTGGACAGCGACGATAACGCCGAACTGGCGCATCGCTAAGTCTGTTAGACTGAAAAACAAAAAAAACCGCCGGAGTGTCATGCTCCGGCGGTTTTTTTATATCCATTAATCGCTCAGTTCATTTTCCTGGCGAACCTGATTAGCCCAGCGTTGCGCTGATTCCGGGACCGTAAATGCAGGCGAACGCTGAAACGCCTCCCCTATTAAGACAAAAGCGACATATTTTCCGCGCAGTATCCATACGTCACGATACGCATCCATTTTAACTGCATGCTCTGGTGGGGCTGGCTCCACGCGAGGAACATAGCTAATTACCGGACGATTTTGTTGGCGAAGAGGTTTCATAATCAGTTGCTTCACTAAAGACTAATTCTAAAAATCAGAAAACGGCTATCTTAGCCGATTTTGCCTCCTGACGTCCTGCCTTGCGTGCGCTGTTTGCCTGGTTCATCGCGCTTTACGTCCTCGGTCAGTTCCTGCACCACTGAGCAAGTGGTCTATAGTTAAAGCTTTTGACGGCAACAACGACCTTTAAGCGATGAAAACAGGAGACGAGTTTAATGTCACAGAATGATAAGCACCCACTCCATCACTCAGCGCCGGTTCATGATGCCAGCGAATCCCAGCCAGGACTTGACTCACTGGCGCCAGCAGACGGTTCACATCGGCCAACACCTGAACCCACACCACCTGGCATGCAGCCCACTACGTCCGGCAGCTTAAAAGCGCCTGACACCAAAAGTGACAAACTCAACGCGCTGGAAAGTTTTCGCAAAGGCAGCGAAGATTTTGCTCTGACAACCAATCAGGGAGTGCGCATCGCGGACGATCAGAACTCTCTGCGCGCAGGAAACCGTGGGCCAACTCTGCTGGAAGACTTTATCCTGCGGGAAAAAATCACCCATTTTGATCACGAACGCATCCCGGAGCGGATCGTACATGCCCGAGGTTCGGCCGCTCATGGTTACTTTCAGCCCTATGCCAGCCTCAGCGCGACGACGAAAGCGGACTTTCTGAGTGATGAAAATAAAATCACCCCGGTTTTTGTCCGTTTCTCTACGGTTCAGGGCGGCGCAGGCTCAGCGGATACGGTCAGAGATATTCGAGGATTTGCGACCAAATTTTATACTGAAGAGGGCATTTTCGATCTGGTGGGAAACAACACGCCAGTCTTCTTCATTCAGGATGCCCATAAATTCCCGGATTTCGTCCATGCGGTAAAACCGGAGCCGCATTGGGCTATCCCACAGGGTCAAAGCGCCCACGATACCTTTTGGGATTATGTCTCGTTACAGCCAGAAACGTTGCACAACGTTATATGGGCGATGTCCGACCGGGGTATTCCACGCAGCTATCGCACGATGGAAGGCTTTGGCATTCACACGTTCCGGTTGATAAATGCGCAAGGGAAAGCCACCTTTGTCCGTTTTCACTGGAAACCGCTGGCGGGCAAAGCTTCGCTGGTATGGGATGAAGCGCAAAAACTTACCGGTCGTGATCCCGATTTTCATCGCCGCGATCTGTGGGAAGCTATTGAAGCAGGCGATTATCCGGAATACGAACTGGGGCTGCAGCTCATTCCTGAAGAAGACGAATTCAAGTTCGATTTTGACCTGCTCGACCCGACCAAGCTGATCCCAGAAGAGCTGGTTCCGGTGCAACGCGTCGGTAAAATGGTGCTGAATCGTAATCCGGATAATTTCTTCGCCGAAAATGAACAAGTCGCTTTTCATCCCGGACACATCGTCCCTGGTATCGATTTTACCAACGATCCCTTGCTGCAAGGCCGCTTGTTTTCGTATACCGATACCCAGATCAGTCGCCTGGGCGGGCCCAACTTCCATGAAATCCCGATTAATCGCCCGACCTGCCCGTACCATAATTTCCAGCGTGACGGCATGCATCGTATGGACATCGATACCAACCCGGCCAACTATGAACCAAATTCCATCAATGATAACTGGCCGCGTGAAACGCCGCCGGGACCAAAACGCGGTGGATTTGAATCGTATCAGGAACGGATTGAAGGAAACAAAATCCGCGAACGTAGCCCCTCTTTTGGCGAATACTATGCGCACCCTCGCCTGTTCTGGCTAAGTCAGACGCCAATTGAACAGCAGCATATTATCGGCGGATTCAGCTTCGAACTCAGCAAAGTTACGCGCCCCTATATTCGGGAAAGAGTGGTCGAACAGTTAGCCCATATTGATACAGCCCTCGCCGAGGCGGTTGCCGATAATCTCGGTTTTGAGCTAACCGAGGAACAGGCCAAAATCGCCCCACCGGCTAACGTGAATGGTTTGAAAAGTGCGCCGTCACTCAGTTTATATGCGGGTGCGCAAGGTGAGATTAAGGGCCGCGTGGTCGCCATTCTACTTAATGACCAGGTGAAATCGGGCGACCTGCTTGCCATCATGCAAGCCTTACAGGCCAAAGGCGTTCACGCCAAACTGCTCTATTCCCGAATGGGTAATGTGGTTGCCGATGATGGTTCCGTCCTGACAATCGCCGGTACCTTTGCGGGTTCACCATCGCTGACCGTCGATGCGGTTATCGTTCCGTGTGGCAATTTCGCAGATATCGCTATGAACGGTGATGCCCGATATTACTTACTCGAAGCGTATAAGCACTTAAAACCTATCGCACTGGCAGGCGATGCGCGTCAGTTTAAAGCAACGTTGAATATCAAAAATGAAGGAGAAGAAGGCGTGGTGGAGGCAGACAGTGCAGACGCACAGTTTATGGATACCCTGCTGACGCTAATGACTGCGCACCGCGTCTGGTCACGCGCCGGAAAAATCGACACGATACCTGCCTAAAAAAATGCGGCGCATTATGCGCCGCAAACTCAGGAGTTACACGTTCAGAAAACTGCCAAGACGATAACCGCGCTCCGCAATAGCATATTTCAGTGACGGAGACGTCAGCACGTCGAGCTCAGTTAAGCGGGGGTAACAGTAGGCACTTTGACGAATAATGTCATCGATAAAGGCCGGATGACACATCACTTCCAGCGAGGACTCTCCCCGGTCTGCTGACGCGTCAAGCGTTTGCAAAAACAGGGCTTCAGAAATCGCTTCGCCATAAAACTCGCTGCTGAATCCCTGGGAAGTCCGTAACGTCTGCGGCAAGTCAGACGCCTGGAATACCGTCTGACGATCGATCCGTAACGCAATCCCCCGTTGGGCAGCAAACCCGGCCACGATAGGGAAAATCTGCGGGAACATATGCACATGGTGATGGCTATCCAGATGCGTTGGCTCCCGCCCGAACAGGTCAATAAAACGCTGATACTGCGCGGCCAGTTCCTGAGAAATTTCATCCAACGGCAAGGTGTCTTCTTCAGCCATCCGCCAGATCCATTTTCCCAGTAACCCGTCACGAGTAAGGCCTGGCATTGCCGTCAACGGCCTGCCCAGCGTCAGAACAAAATGCATCCCAACGGCAAGTTCAGGAATGTCGCGACTCAGCTGTACCGCATGGTCAATGGCTGCGCCATTAACCAGTGCGGTTGTCGAGGTGACCACGCCATTGCGACAGGCTTCAACAATGCCGTAGTTTTGTCCTTTACTCAGGCCAAAATCATCCGCATTTACAATCAGTACGCGTTCCATAGCCGACCTCAGTTAGTGTTGTTCGCTTTTGAGTTTCTCGATACACCCGGCGAAGTTTGGCAGCCATTTTTCATGCGCCAGAATCAGCTCACGCGCCAGAATCTCGGCATCGCTGTCAGAATGCACCAGCGGACTCAGGTTCAACGCCAGCAGCACATCATTCAGCTCGCCGCTCAGTGCCGCATTGCTCGCCGCGACTTCAAAGCCTTTAATGGTATAGATAAGGCCGAGCACTTTCTCATCAAAATGGGTAATACGTGGGTGCGGCGTGGCGCCGTTGCGTCCCAGTATACAGGTCATCTCAACCGCCCAGTCCGCCGGGATATTGTCAACATGCCCATGGTGCGGAACGTTGACATAGTGCTCGGTCTGTTTGTCGTTGTAGATGGCGTTGATCACTTCACAGGCCGCATCGGAGTAATAGGCTCCACCACGCTGTTCAAGCTCTTTCGGTTTCACGTTCAAATCCGGGTTTTTGTAGAGATCAAACAGTTGTTTCTCCACTTTCTGTACCACCTGAGCGCGAGCGCCGCCCTTATAGTATTCACCCATTTCAATCGCCAGCATCTCTTTTGGCTTGAAGTAATAGAGCAAATATGAGCACGGCAGCAGCTTCAGCGAGCGAATCAACCCTTCACTGAACGGCAGGTCGAAGATGTTCTTCACGGTGGAGGCTTTCAGTTGACCTGAAGCCACGCCATCCAACAGTTCATCAAAGCGTGATTTACCATTCACCAGTACGTCTTTAATAAAGACCATATGGTTCAGACCGAACAGATCGATGGATAAGTCATCGCTCTCTTTCAGCGCCAGCACATCGCTAATGAACATTTTCATGCCGACAGGAATATTACATACACCGATGAATTTCTTAAAATTCGTATGGCGATAGACCGCTTCCGTCACCATCCCGGCCGGGTTAGTAAAGTTAATCACCCACGCATTCGGGCACAGTTCTTCCACATCTTTGACAATATCAAAGATAACCGGAATAGTACGCAGACCTTTGAACAGCCCACCAGCGCCGTTGGTTTCCTGCCCCAAATACCCGTGGCTCAGCGGAATGCGTTCATCCTTTTCGCGAGCTTTCAGTTGCCCTACGCGCAGTTGGGTGGTAACGAAATCAGCATCTTTCAGCGCTTCACGGCGGTCCAGCGTTTTAAACAACTTCATCGGCACGCCAGCTTTATCGATCATGCGCTGGCAAAGGTCAAAAATAATGTCCAGCTTCTCTTTTCCATCGTCGACATCAACCAGCCACAATTCAGAAACCGGTAATTCATGATAGCGCTTAATAAAGCCTTCAAGTAACTCAGGGGTGTAGCTGCTCCCGCCACCGATAGTGACGACTTTTAATTTCTGGCTCATACTTTCTCCCTTCAGTGTCAAAACACTGACGTGTATTATGCTCAACCCGTTTGTCAGGTATAGCGTGGCTGTCCC
Source organism: Citrobacter sp. RHBSTW-00017 (assembly GCF_013797615.1). Classification (NCBI taxonomy): domain Bacteria; kingdom Pseudomonadati; phylum Pseudomonadota; class Gammaproteobacteria; order Enterobacterales; family Enterobacteriaceae; genus Citrobacter; species Citrobacter sp. RHBSTW-00017. The sequence goes on from NZ_CP056899.1 coordinate 2,862,654, forward strand.
GACGCTATTTTGGGCAAGCTATAAAAAATGGGTTATTGGCAAATAATATCTACTGATTAAATTCAGTTAATTTCTTACGATAGCTATTAGGTGTAAATGACGTCAGCTTTTTAAACGTTTTAATAAACAGACTTGGACTACTGTAGCCAGATTCGTAAGCAATATCCGTTACAGAATAGTTAGTCATTTCCAGCTGTTTTTTAGCAAAGTTAATGCGGATTTCATTAATGATCTGCATCGGCGTTTTGCTGTAATAACGCTGGGTTGCGCGGGTCAGATACTCCTGGGATTTCGCGGACAGGTGTACCATGTTTTCCAGCGCATTCTCGCTAAACTGCCGTTTGTCATGCATGGTCTCCACGGTGGTTTTAAGCCACTGCGGAATATCATCCAGCACCTGCTCTTCGCGATGATGGCGCAACCGGTTAATAATATAGAAGGTGACCACTTCTACAAATTCATCCAGTCCGCTCTCGCGAAAGTTTAGTGATGCAATAACCGTTTCAATGTAGGTGAGAAACGAATTATTCGCCCGATAGACCTGCGATGCAACGAAACAAAATGGCAGCAGCGGGTGGTAGTGCTGTTCAAAAAAGCGTTTACTGATACCGACGTTCAGGATCCTTGTCGCCCCAAAATCATAAAAACTCTGGTGGTGCGATCCCAATGGAATAAAAACAAAGTCCCCGCGTTCGAGCAATACGCGTTTACCGTTGATTTCCTGATAATAGCGCCCGGTTAAAACCAGGGTAAATTCGTAGTAGTCATGTTGATGCAGCCCGCTGATGCTCTCAGTTTTGTTATAGATGAACACATGGAAATTTTTGCCATTAAACAGCTGCTGCTCATAGACGGTTTTGATTTCCGGTGCGTTAATCTGTAGCTGCATTATGCACTCCTCGCTATTTCAGCTTTTCGTGAAGCTCAATCAGTTCAGTCACCAGCTCACGCGCCAGCATTGATGTCATCAGGTGGTCCTGAGCATGAACCAGCACCAGGCTAACTTTCATTTTACCTTCGCCCTGATCGCCTTCAATCAGTTTCGTTTGCACGAGGTGCGCTTCATTCAGCGCCAGGCGAGACTGGTCCATCATAGCCTTAGCTGACTCGAAATCGCCTTGCTTGGCCATTTTGAGCGCGCCGTACGCCAGGCTACGCGCCTGACCGGAGTTGATGATGAGACCCATCACCACTTCTTCGAGTTCTTCTGCTTCTGACTGCGTGTCGACGATGTTTTCGATATCCAACATACTTTTTTCCTCTGGTTCAGTCCGGCATGACCGTGAAGCCATGCCGGATTAAATTTAGAATTTCAATGCGTTAGCGATATCTTCTTCGCTTTCTTCTTGATCAATAACGTTCTGCGCTTTGTTGGCTACCACCACGAACGGCAGATAAACCAGCGTGGCGATACCAAGGTTGAACAGCGCAACCAGCAGAGCTGCGACGCTACCGTTGGTGTTAAAGAACGCGCCCAAACCGGTTGGCATGGTCCACGGTGCGATGTTGGTAATCGGTGGAATAATGCCGGAGTAATAAGCTGCCAGCGTAATCGCCGCCAGAATCGGCTGCACCAGAATGAACGGGATAAACATCACCGGGTTCATGATGATCGGCAGACCGAACAGGATAGGTTCGTTAATCTGGAACAGGCCTGACGGCAGTGCCAGTTTAGCAACCTGACGATAATCCGGACGACGCGATGCCAGGAAGATAGCGATAATCAGACCCAGCGTAGCCCCGCTACCCCCGAGGAAAATATAGGAGTCGAGCATCGGTTTCGCCCAGACGTGGAAGGTCTTTCCGGCTTCCAGCGCGGCGTCTACGGAACCAAACTGTTGGTAAATGGAGATGTTTTCCAGCGCCCATAGCGTCATGATACCGCTGTCCAGCGCGGTCAGCGCCAGTGAACCATGAATACCGAAGAACCACAGCAGCGGAACAAAAATCACGTAGGCCCAGCCCACTACGCTGCCCAGCGATGCCAGCGGAGTTGAAATGGAATCCATGATGATCTGGTGGAAGTTCGTACCCCAGGTGTTCAATGCCCAGGCGATGATCCCCATAATGGAGAGGATAAGGAAGCCAGGAATCAGCGCAGAGAAAGAGCGCGACACGGATGTCGGTACGCTATCAGGTAATTTAATTATCCAATTGCGACGGACCACAAAGGTGAACATTTCCGCGACCGCGAGGCCGATAATAATACCGGAAATAATATTGGCACCGCCGAGCCAGTTCGCGCCAACGGCATAGGCTTCACCCACGCTATATGGCGTTACGGTCATAAACGCGGCGACGGATAACAGCCCGGCAGCCAGAGAGTCGACTTTGCGTTCTTCTGCCAGCGCCATACCGATAAAGAACGGCGCCATCAATGACATGATACCCAGCGTACCGTTATAGACGTTTCCACCAATGCCTTTCAAACTATTCAGCGTTTCAATAGTTGAAGCATCAAGTCGAATGCCCATTGAATAAAAAAACGACCCCTCCCCAAAGCTCAGGAAAACGTTATTGATTAATACAAACATGGCCCCTGCGAGGGTTAACGGCATTAAACGAATAAAACCGTTTTTGATTGCATTAACGTGTGGCTGCTTTCCAATTTTTACAGCAAAAGGAAGGAGTACCTTTTCAAGTGAAGCAATAGCGTTACTCATAGAAAAATACCCTTAAATACCGCAATTAATAATTGCGGTGAATGTTAATGAAATAACTCTTTGACGGGAAAAATTAAAATAAAATAATTAATTTGCTGCGGCTTTTTTAATTGCTGCAACCGCAGCCTTAAGCACGCCTAAACCATCGACTTTGCCATACAGCAGCGAGTCAATCACTTCCACAGGCTTGTTGGGTAACAAACGCTGAATTTCGGGCAACATATAAGCAATTTGTGGACCTAATAATACAACATCGGCCACTGGACCTTTTTCTCCGGCCAGCGTTTCAGGAAACGCTTCAATAATAACCGGTACTTCGTATTTTTCGGCCTGAGCACGCATCTTCGAAACCAACAATGAAGTCGACATGCCCGCAGAACAAAACAGATAAATGTGTTTCTTTTCCATTAAAACGATCCTCATGTGCGATTATCTGTCACCAGACACTCCGCAAGCCCTAACCTGCATCCATGCTCTGGGTAACTTGCGTCAGCTAAATTACTTTTTTAGGTGGCTGAAATGAGTATACGGGATTGCACCGGCGGATGGTATTTCCTTGACCAACTAAATTGTCTCTCCTTGACCTGGCGTTATGACCACCCTCACACTTCAGGCAAATAATTCGCGTCAATAATTAAGATCGTGTGACATAAAAAAACCGGCGCAGTGGCCGGTTTTCCCGAGTGCTCAGGCAATAAACAGTTGTTACTTCTTCGCTGCCTGCGGGTCGGTGTCGTACTCTGCGCAGGTCTGGTAGCCAGAGTTAATCACGTGTCCGGTGTCATCTAAAGCAACAAAATAGGTCTCAGCTTTACCATCTCGTTGACCCAGGATGTAGGTCTGACACGTCCCACGCGCATGGATCATACTGACTTCGGAAGACGGTTTACCGGCAATCTGCGCTACCTGCGCCCGGCTCATCCCTTTCTTCACATCTTTCACCACGGGCTGAACAAATTGGTCTTTCGTACGATCGTAGGCCGTACACCCTGCCAGCATAGTCAAAACAGCCGCTGCGCTCAGAATTCCTGTTAGATTCTTGTTCATATTCCGTCCTCTTGTATTTCAGCGTGTTATATAAGCCTGGAGCACAACAACGCATTTTTCAAGCAATCAGAGGATACTTAGGTGGTTTCGGAAAATTCTATTAAAACAAAATGATGCTATATCAGGCTCGCATCCCTTGTCGTTTGGGCCTCAACGCGTTAGCTTTAACACATCATTTTTTTGATCATTTTATTTTTCGGAGGGGGTTAAATGACTCTGCAGCAAGAGATAATCCAGGCGCTTGGCGCAAAACCGCACATCGATGCAGAAGAAGAAATTCGCCGCAGCGTGGATTTCCTGAAATCGTATCTGCAGACCTACCCCTTTCTGAAATCGCTGGTGTTGGGAATTAGCGGCGGACAGGACTCAACGCTCGCGGGAAAACTGTGCCAGATGGCGATCACCGAGCTGCGAAAAGAAACGGGTAATGACGCACTGCAGTTTATTGCCGTACGCCTACCGTATGGCGTTCAGGCCGATGAGCAGGACTGCCAGGATGCCATCGCCTTTATTCAACCGGACCGCGTACTGACCGTCAATATTAAGGGCGCGGTGCTGGCCAGCGAGCAGGCCCTGCGTGAAGCGGGTATTGAACTGAGCGATTTTGTGCGTGGCAATGAAAAAGCCCGTGAACGTATGAAGGCACAATACAGTATCGCCGGCATGACCAGCGGGGTTGTCGTGGGTACCGATCATGCTGCAGAAGCCATCACCGGATTTTTCACTAAGTACGGCGATGGCGGTACCGACATTAACCCACTATTTCGTCTGAACAAGCGCCAGGGCAAACAACTGCTCGCCGCGCTGGGGTGCCCGGAGCACTTATATAAGAAAGCACCAACTGCTGACCTCGAGGACGATCGCCCTTCTCTGCCGGATGAAGCCGCACTCGGCGTCACTTACGACAACATCGACGACTATCTGGAAGGAAAAACGCTGGATGCCGACGTCGCAAAAAAAATTGAAGGCTGGTACGTGAAAACTGAGCATAAACGTCGCACACCGATCACCGTGTTTGATGATTTCTGGAAAAAAGCGTAATCCTTTTCCCTTCAAAATGCCGGGTAGCGCCAGGATTGGCCCTATCTGGCATTAGCCTGCTGAATCTCATGCCGCTTTTTTAATCGCCCTCAAACTGCTACACTGGATGAATAACCAGCATCTGGAGTCAACAGTGGTACAGCGTCAATCAGCCCCTCGTCTGATATTTGAGGCAGCGGCAATCTATGAATATCCCGAGCACCTGCGCCCGTTTTTGAGTGCGCTTCCCACCGCGCCAGGCGTCTATCTGTTTCACAGTGATAGCGACACCATGCCGCTTTATATTGGTAAAAGTGTCAATATTCGCAGCCGTGTGCTGGCGCATCTGCGTACCGTAGACGAAGCGAGTATGCTGCGTCAGGCCAGGCGTATTAGCTGGATTTGTACGGCAGGAGAAATTGGCGCCCTGCTGCTGGAAGCGCGGCTTATCAAAGAACAGCAGCCCCTGTTTAACAAACGGCTGCGACGCAATCGCCAGCTGTGTGCCTTGCAGCTTACCGACCGAACGGTTCAGGTGGTTTACGCACGAGATATTGATTTCTCCCACGCCCCCAATCTGTTTGGCCTGTTTGCCAACCGCCGCGCAGCGCTACAGACGCTGCAAAGCCTCGCCGATGAACAACAGCTGTGCTACGGCCTGTTGGGGCTGGAACCCCTCAGCCACGGGCGCGCCTGTTTTCGCTCCGCGCTTAAACGCTGCGCCGGAGCCTGCTGTGGGAAAGAAAGCCCTGAAGCGCATCATGTGCGTCTGGTAGAAGCCCTGGAAAGAGTTCGCGTAATCTGCTGGCCGTGGAGCAATGCCATTGCGCTGCAGGAAACCCGCGCTGAAATGACGCAGTACCATATCATCAATAACTGGCTGTGGCTGGGAGCCGTTTCAACGCTGGATGAGGCAACTACACTGGCGCGAATGCCGGCCGGCTTTGATCAAGATGGCTACAAAATTCTCTGCCGGCCAATTCTGTCTGGTCAATATGACATTATTGAACTGAGTCCGGAGAATGCCCCGGCATCCAGTTAATCTCGCTGAACAGCAGTTTCCCCTCGCGCTCCAGCAGTCGTAACGTGTGTTTACCGTCGTGCCAGCTTGCACCCTGATCGACGGTCAACAACTTATCACCCAGTTGCCAGGCTCCGCTGATAACAAACACCACGCCGCCGCGCGAACCAAAGGTCGTAAAGGTGCGATCGGCAACTCTGACTTTTGCCTGGCAGACATCCCGTCGGGTCATGATATTAAAATCCATCGACATCTGCCCTTCCGTCAGCTTCGCTTTTACCACCTTGTCACCGGCAAAGGTAAAAGGCTGATGCTGTTTCAGGGTATGCGTGAAGGTGTTCGGCTCTTCCAGCGTCACTTCTCCGCCTTCCAGCAGGGTAATCACGCGTTCTACGCCGGGAAAAAGAGAAAACTCTCCATTCGCTGCGATGGAGGCGATACTCGCCCGCCAGTGAAAATCTCGTGTTGCTGGCGGAAAACAGCAAATCTCACGCGTTTCTCCCGCACCATTTCGCCACAGATTGACCGGCATTTTGCGGATATCAAAGTATTCCATCATCCCTCCAGAAAGGCGCAGCACGGCAGCCCACCGTAAACAGGCAGCCATAATTCATCATTGTTATGTTCACCCTGCAGATTATTGTTATCGGCAGCAGAGTTGATTTGCCTTAGCGATGAACCCGGTGTTTTGCAAAAAAGAACAACGCGCCCTCCAGGTGGAATTTTCGCGGGCTTCAGGAGAATAACGTGTCACAAGCGCGGTGCAAGAGGCAGCAAAGAAAAAACCGCCGATCCTGCCCACCTCGTTAAACGTGTTGTGGACAAGAGCGGCGGTCTTGAGTTTGGTTTCACACTGTGCGGCAATCAGCACACACAGCGTGAATGATATAGTGTAGACGCTGAACAATTACTCAGCAGCTTGCGGCATTTTACCCTTCTGCGCGGCACGTTCTGTCAGACGCTTCTCAAAATTGGCATTAAACTGCTTTTTCTGTTCCGGGGTCAGAATGTTGTAAATCTTGTTCTGGGTTTCCATATGCGCCAGCATGTTGGCTTTGCGCTGTTCTTCCATCTTCGCAATCTGCGCTTCCGCTTTCGCTTTATCGAAGCTATCGCTGGCGATGATGTCGTGCATTGCGCGGCGCTCTTCCAGCGGTGGACGTTTCATCTGATCACGCTGACCTTTCATGATCTCGCGAATCTGCTGTTTCTGCGCATCGGTCAGGTTCAGGTCTTTAAACATCATGTCATGATGCGGGGCAAACTTACCGTTGTGGTGCATCATTGGTTTGGCATCAGCTGGCGCAGCTGTTGTCGTGTCAGCGGCGTGGGCCAGGTTAGCAGCGCCCAGCGCCAGGGTAGAGGCAACAAACAGAGCAGTCAGTTTACGCATAATTTCTATCCTTTCTTTCAGTTATTTTTACGACACTCATGCGACTCTTATGCAATGTGATGTCGTGTTGACGAGATTAACTTTACCGGCTTAAGCGTCAATTAATCAGAGCAACGGTAAAACAATGAAAGTGTAAAAAACAAACTTTCATCAATTATGGAGAAAAAAAGAATAAATTGCGCAGAGTTGCAATAAAAAATTACAACAGGATGATTTTGAAGGGATTATGAAGAACTATACCTTATCCCTGATTATTAAGAAAGCAATTCACCAGGAATAATCCGTAATAAATAAAAACAGCACGTAAAAATAAGCCCTTAGGGATAAACCAAAAGGGCATATATATTTGTCACAATTTTTCGAGCATCAATCCGGCACGTAAACCACAGGCCACGTTTGGATTTGGAAAGAGAACGTATTCAACATCATGGGTGACGGTAAAACGTTCATCACCGTCCTGCGCCAGCAAGGTGCCCTCTGTAAAAGGGGTAAAGTTGAGCGTCTGGTTATCCATGTGAAGAATGAAATCGTCGCTACGCCGCGTGATTTGCGACACCACGCGGTAACGCAGCGGAGATGTTTCTCCCGGTGACATTCGCTCGCCCTTTAGCAGCTTCGCCAGCGCATCTGCCGTCTGCGCAAACTGAGTCAGATCGTTTTGTCCAAACGGCAGCGCTTTACCCAGTTCCAGCGTGCAGGCCAGCGCGCCAAAATGTTCAGCGCTAAAATGGGTGAACGTGCCGCCAGGAGTCTGATGGAAAACCAGCGCCTCCAGCCCTGCCTCTCCCAGCCATCCCAAAAAATCTTCGTCCCAGGCAACGTTGCGTTGTGGCAACACACCAAAGCGCAGATGCTGCGAGCCGCGAATCGCGGTGTGTAGATCCAGATGCCAGCGTACAGGCTCTTTCGCCCGCGAATAAAAACCCTCCAGACACAGCTCAAGCTGATGGGCTCGGTGCGTTTCTTCACTCGCGGCAAAAATCTGCCAACGGCCGCCAAACATACGGTTCAGGTCGCTATGACAATAACGTTGTCCCGCCGCCAGCGCCTGCGGGTTCCCCAGAATCACCAGCAGCCGCCATGTCAACGTTAGTTCACCGCTAAACAGCCTGGAGAGAATTGAATCAAGTATCTCTACCGGGGCCGTTTCATTGCCGTGGATCCCCGCAGACAGCACCAGCGAATATTCCGCCGGAGCGACCGGCGTCAGCTCCAGAATTCCGTGACCAATCCACTGCCAGGAAAAGCCGCGAGCTGTGCCCTCGGTTGTCTCGGGGGTTATCCCTGCCAGCGTCTGGGCCAGAAAATTATCCATGGCTGGTCCTCTCCTGCTGGAAGGGATACACAGAGCCGAGGTTGAGCAATTGCGTCAACGTATCCAGCGCTTCACGCCCCTCACGCAACAGCTGCGGGTCGGCAAGGTCGGCGGCGGTAAGACGATCGCGATAGTAACGGTCGACCCAATTATTCAGCGTGTTAAACAGCGTATCGTTCATGATAACCGCCGGATTTACGGCCTGCAGCTCCTGTGGCGTAAGCACCACTCTCAGGCGCAGACATGCCGGACCGCCGCCATTGGACATACTTTCACGCAGATCGAATACCTGCAGGTCATCGATCGGATTGTCTTCCTCGAGCAGACGGTTCAAATACCGCCACACGCCCGCATGCTCCCGACACTCCTGCGGCAGGACCAGCATCATCGAACCGTCATCACGGCTCAGTAACTGGCTGTTAAACAGATAGGTAGTCACCGCATCCTGCACCGACACTTCCGCAGCCGGGACTTCCAGCGGGGTAAAACCTGCCACCTGACTGCGTAACTGCTCGAACAACGCCTGCTGTCTGACAAACGCCAGCTGATGACAAAACAGTACCTGGCGATTCGACACCGCAATCACATCGTTATGAAACACGCCAAGATCGATAACGTCCGGGTTTTGTTGGGCAAAAATGCGCTGATGCGGGTTAACCTGATTCAGTCGGGCGACCGCCTCGCTGGCCTCACGGGATTGCCTCGCCGGATAGCGCTTCGGATGGGACGCATTCCCTTCTTCACGACCGTAAACAAACAGCTGTACGCCAGGGTCGCCGTAATCCCCGCCGAGGCGGTTATGGTTTGCCGCACCTTCATCACCGAATAGTGCAACCTGGGGTAACGCACCGTGGACCGTAAAACTATTCTCATCACGGAAAATCGCCCGTAGCAACGCTTCGGTGGTCGGCGCTTCCAGCGAACGGTGAAACTTATTATTCAGATTCGCCACCGTCAGATGCACTTTCCCGTCCAGCGCATCGGCTGAAGGGCAGACCGTTGCCGCATTCGCCACCCACATAGACGATGCGGAGCTGGCGCTGGAGAGCCAGTGAGGCGCCTGACGCGCCACGTTCTCCAGTATCTGTTCGTCGCGGCCGGTAAAGCCCAACTGACGCAGCACCGGAATATACGGCCGCTCATGAGGCGGGATCACCGCCTGGGGAAATCCCGCATCCGCCAGCGCTTTCATCTTTAGCAGACCCTGCTTCGCCGCCAGACGCGGGTTCGATACCTGAAAACGATGTTTGGTTGAGGCCTCATTACCAAATGACAGCCCCGCATAGTGGTGGGTCAGCCCCACCAGACCATCAAAATTTACCTCACGGGCTTTCATAGCTTATCCTCGCGAGAAAAATCCAGGCCGGGGCTAAGCGTCGTTGGCAGCGTTAAGGCCGGTGATTCCAGACTTGCCATCGGCCAGGCGCAATAATCTGCGGCATACCACGCGCTGGCGCGATGGTTCCCGGAAGCGCCAACGCCGCCAAACGGCGCTGTACTCGCCGCGCCGGTTAACGGCTTATTCCAGTTGACGATCCCGGCCCGCGCCTCGAGCAGCAGTTGATCAAACTGGTTGCGATCGGGGGAAACCAACCCACACGACAATCCAAAGCGGGTGTTGTTCGCCATACGAATTGCGTCATCAAAGCTGTCATAACGCCAGACGCCAAGCAGCGGTCCAAAGACCTCTTCATCGGGTACGTTCGCCGCCCCGGTCAGTTCTATGATCCCTGGGGTGAGCAGTGACGTTCCGGCTTGCACCAGACGTGGCGCTAACAGCGTCCGGCCCCCTAACGACTCCAGACGCTGCCAGGCATCATAGACATGCCGCGCGGCCTGTTCGGAAATCAGCCCGCCAATAAATGGCTGCGGTTCTGCGTCCCAGTTGCCGGGCATTAAACTCTGGCTGACGTCCACCAGGCGCGTCAGGAACGCATCCCCCTGCGCGCCTTTTTTAACTAACAGGCGACGGGCGCAGGTACAACGCTGTCCGGCGGTGACAAACGCGGATTGAATAGTCAGATGCACTGCGGCATCAATATCTTCCGGGTTCTCAATAATCAGCGGGTTGTTGCCCCCCATCTCCAGAGCGAGGATTTTTTCCGGCTGGCCGGATAGCTGTCGATGCAGTTGATAACCCGTATTGGCACTGCCGGTAAACAGCAGGCCATCGAGATCGTCCTGCCCGCTCAGCGCCTGCCCCGTATCGCGACCGCCCTGCACCAGGTTCAGCACACCCGGCGGCAATCCCGCCTGCTCCCACAGCTTTGTCACGGCTTCACCGGTCCACGGCGTCAGCTCGCTGGGTTTGAAAATCAATGTGTTGCCTGCCAGCAGTGCCGGAACAATATGACCATTGGGTAAATGGCCGGGGAAGTTATACGGGCCAAAAACCGCCAGCACGCCGTGCGGGCGATGGCGCAACGTCGCTGCGCCATCCGGTAATTCGCTGTGATGCTCTCCGGTACGCGCATGCCAGGCTTTCACGGAGATGGCAATTTTATTGATCATCGCCGTCAGTTCTGTAGCGGCTTCCCAACGGGGTTTGCCGGTTTCCCGGGCGATAATCTGTGTGAGTTCGGCTTTATTGCTTTCCAGCAATGAGGCAAATTTTTCAACAATGGCCTGGCGTGCGCCAAAGGGCTGTTTAGCCCAACTGGCAAAGGCTGCGCGCGCGGCCCGGCACGCCTGCGCCACCTGGGCTGCATCGGCATCATTGCCCTGCCACAGTACATCACCGCTTACGGGATTGGTTTTCACCCGACGCTCGCCCAGCCCCGTCACCCAGTCGCCGTTTATCCATAATGTCATGCTGTTTTCTCCTCTGCACAAAGACGCACAAAACGTACATGGTCGCCCGCGTGACATTTCAGGGCGTCAAGTTGCGCCGCCGTCAGTACCAGACGCTGAGTATCCGGGTCGGCACGAACCAACATGACGCGGAAGTTTTGATAATTTTCATTGGCAACCAGACAAGCAGGATAGTCGCCCGGCGCAGGCTGCCCTTCAGCCACCTCCACCAGCCTGCTCTTACGGATAGCCCGTACCCGGTCAATATCGCACTCCAGGGTCGGTCCGCCGTCGAAAATATCGACGTAGTTGCGGTAGCGAAATCCTTCTTTCTCCAGCACCGCCCGCGCAGGAGCCGTTTGCGGATGCACCTGACCAATCACGCTTTGCGCTTCGTCAGACAGGAAATGGGTATAAATCGGATGCTTAGGCATCAGTTCAGCAATAAAGGCTTTTTGCCCGGTTCCGCAGAGAAAATCCGCCCGGCTGAACTCCATTGAGAAAAAACGTTTGCCGAGGCTTTGCCAAAAAGGAGAGTAGCCGTGTTCATCGATCACGCCGCGCATCTCGGCCACGACCTTCTCATTGAACCGGTCACGAAAGGCCGCCATAAACATAAAGCGCGACTTCGACAACAAATAGCCGTTGCCTTCTTTACGCCAGTCCGGATCGAGAAACAGAGAACAAAGTTCGCTACTGCCCGTGTGATCGTTACTCAGAAACAGCGTCGGCAGCGCGTTATACACGTTCAGCTCTTTCGAGGCGTGCACCAGTGTACCGACCCGGTAGTTGTACCAGGGATCGTTAAGCCCCACCGCCACCTCAATGGCGCAAATCCCTGCCACGGTTCCGCTGGCGCTGTCTTCAAGCACAAACACATATCCCTGCTCACTTTTGGGCAACTCACCGCGCCAGGTTTGTAGCGAACGTTCGATACGCGCCATCATCGTAGCTTCATTCGCCGGTAGCGATGTCAACCCGCCGCCGGTCTTACTGGCAAGCTGCATCAGCGCGGTGATATCAGCGCGTTCAATGGGACGAATCACCATCATGATGAACCTCCTGCTTTAATGCGTTCGCAGGCCAGCGCAAAGCGATCCAGTCCGGTGGCGATTTCTTCTTCGCTGACGTTTAACGCTGGCGCAAACCGCACCACATTAGCGCCAGCAATCAGCACCATCACTCCGGCAACGGCCGCTTCTTGCGAGATGAGTTTTGCTTTCCCGGCAAATTCCGCGTTTAGCACACAGCCAATCAGCAGTCCGAGTCCACGAATTTCACTAAACAGTCCAAAACGTTCGTTAATGGCGTTAATACGCTCCACAAACCAGTCGTGGCGCTGTTTCACTCCGTTAAGCACTTCCGGCGTGTTAACAATTTCCAGCAGTTTTCCCGCCACCGCAGTAGCCAGCGGGTTTCCGCCGTAGGTTGTACCGTGCGTACCGACCGTCATCACACTGGCGCAACGCTCTGTCACCAGCAGTGCGCCGATGGGGAAACCGCCGCCCAGCGCTTTCGCTGTCGTCAGCAGGTCCGGCGTAACGCCGTAGTGCATGTAGGCATACAGTTCGCCGGTACGACCAACTCCGGTCTGAACTTCATCAAAAATCAACAGCGCATTATGGCAATCGCATAATTCACGCAACCCCTGCAAAAAGGCGTTTGTTGCCGGCACTACGCCGCCTTCCCCCTGCACCGGCTCCACAATAACCGCACAGGTGTTGTCATCAATCAGTTGGCTGGCAGAGTCGAGATCGTTATACACGGCATGGCGGATATCCGGCGGCAGCGGCGCGAAGTCCTGTGAATAGGCGGGCTGTCCTCCGGCGCTGACAGTAAACAGCGTGCGACCATGGAAAGCATTTTTAAAAGCCACAATGCCGCTCTTCTGGCTACCAAAACGATCGTGGGCATATTTACGTGCCAATTTTAATGCCGCTTCGTTAGCTTCTGCGCCAGAGTTACAGAAGAAAATGCGCTCGGCAAAAGTGGCATCAATCAGCTTTTTCGCCAGGCGCAGCACCGGCTCGTTGGTGTAGCCATTTCCCGTATGCCAGAATTTGCTCGCCTGGTCGTTTAATGCCTCGCGCAATGCCGGATGTGCATGACCCAGTGCGTTAACCGCAATGCCTCCCGCGAAATCGATATACTCTTTACCCTGCTGATCCCACAGACGTGAACCTTCGCCACGCACCGGAATAAAAGGGGCCGGAGCGTATACGGGCATCATCCATTCATCAAAATTTTCACGCGTAATTGACAGAGACATAGCGACCTCAACGGTAAATAAAAGGTTATTTATATGTTAATAAATATAGTGTTTGCGGTGTAAATGTAGATTGCAGGCTTCGTGCCAGCCAGCGAAAAAAGTGCATAAACGGAGGGCGGTGACGGAATATCAACGAGTTACAACCTGACGATATTCACTGTATGTGCATATAAAGTGAATATGTTTGCGTACCAGATGACTAAACAGAGGAAAAAACGCAATTTTATTCAGTCGCCAAATATAATTCTGGAATTGTGATCGTATACGAAATTTATCGGAAATTATTGCTCTATTCCGACGCGCTACGCGCCAAAACGGTGCAGTTTTTGCTCCATCGTTAACACCATTAGCAATCATTGTTGGAATCAGGTGACAAGAAGCAGTCAGCCTGCAGAAATTCTGCTACCATCCTTGCACTATTCATCTTGCAAAGTGGCAGCGACTATGAAATTTGTCTCTTTTAATATCAACGGCCTGCGTGCCCGTCCCCATCAACTGGCAGCCATTGTCGAAAAACACCAACCGGATGTTATTGGCTTACAGGAGACAAAAGTCCACGACGATATGTTCCCTCTCGAAGAGGTAGCAAAGCTGGGTTATAACGTCTTTTATCACGGTCAGAAAGGCCATTACGGCGTAGCACTATTAACGAAAGAAACACCGATTGCGGTGCGTCGTGGCTTCCCGGGTGATGGCGAAGAAGCGCAGCGCCGTATCATCATGGCGGAAATTCCGTCGCCTCTGGGCAGCATCACGGTGATCAACGGCTATTTCCCGCAGGGCGAAAGCCGAGACCATGAAACCAAGTTCCCGGCCAAAGCCGCGTTTTATCAGAACCTACAAAACTATCTGGAGACTGAACTGAAGCGCGACAATCCGGTATTGATCATGGGCGATATGAATATCAGCCCAACCGACCTCGATATCGGTATTGGCGAAGAGAACCGTAAACGCTGGCTGCGCACCGGCAAATGTTCCTTCCTGCCAGAAGAGCGCGAGTGGATGGAGCGTCTGCTGGGCTGGGGCCTGGTAGATACCTACCGTCACGCCTGGCCTGAAAAGAACGACCAGTTCTCGTGGTTTGATTACCGCTCAAAAGGCTTTGACGATAACCGTGGCCTGCGTATCGATTTGCTGCTGGCGAGCAAACCGCTGGCGGAGCGCTGCGAAGAAACCGGCATCGACTATGAAATCCGCAGCATGGAAAAGCCGTCCGACCATGCGCCTGTATGGGCTAAATTCCGCGTCTGATCGTCTGCGTATTTTCACTCTCCGGGCCAGACCTGGAGAGTCTGTTTATTCTGTGCAAAATCAATAAAGCCACGGTAATATATTGTTGCGGCCGGAAATTTATTATATCTTCGCGCGCACTTTTCGCTGACGAAAACGCTACATTGCATTCGGTTTTACAGGAGAACCCCCATGAAAAAGAAGTTCGCATAACGCAGAATACCGGCTGCTAATTGTTGCGGTATTGTTCTGCGTTCTGGCGGGAGTTTTCCATCATTACGGTCTGACCGATCTGATCACCAATTTCCATCATTTACAAGATGTCATCGGCCAAAGCGGCCTGTTCGGCTATACCCTTTATATCCTGCTGTTTATAGTTGCTGCGCTGTGTCTGATCCCTGGCAGCATCCTGGTGATCGTCGGCGGTGTGCTGTTTGGCCCGGTGACAGGGACGCTTATCTCGTTAGTGGCGGCAACCATGGCTTCGGCGCTGTCATTTATGCTGGCTCGCTGGCTTGGCCGGGAATTACTGCTGAAATACGTTGGCCACACGGCAACGTTTCAGGCTATCGAAAAAGGCATTGCCCATAGCGGAGTAGACTTTCTGATCCTGACCCGGCTCGTGCCACTGTTCCCCTATAACATTCAAAACTATGCCTATGGGCTGACGGCCATTCCGTTCTGGTCATTTACCGTGATATCTGCGCTAACCACCTTGCCCGGCATCTTTATCTATACGCTGATGTCGCACGAACTGGCCAGCGAAGGGATTAGCTGGGCATTTATCGGTAAGCTCAGCGTTGCGGGGCTGGCGCTATTCGTCCTCGTTCAGGCCGCCAAAGCCTGGGCGCGACATAAACATGTCGATCCGGCGCCCGGTCACGAGTACGCGGGTAAATGATCAAGATGAATAAAGCGCGGCGGACACGCTATTACCGTATAAGCTTGCTTGCCCTGCTGCTGCTCGCACTGATGGCGTGGGCGTGGATACCTGGCGTGAGTGATTTTCTTCACGCCAGCCTGGCGGCATTTACCACGCTCGATCAGCATGCTCTTGAGAACTTCATTCGTTCTTACGGAACCCAGGCGGCGGTCGTGTCGTTCTTCCTGATGATCTTACAGGCCATCGTCGCACCGCTTCCCGCCTTTGTGATCACCTTTGCCAATGCCTCGCTGTTTGGCGCATTTTGGGGCGGCGTTCTGTCCTGGAGCAGCGCGATGGCAGGCGCGGCGCTGTGCTTTTTTATTGCCCGCGTTTTAGGTCGCAGCGCGGTGGAAAAACTGACCGGAAAAACGGTGCTGAACAACATGGACTCTTTTTTCGAGCGCTATGGCAAGCACACAATTCTTGTCTGTCGCCTGTTACCTTTTGTGCCGTTCGACCCGGTAAGCTACGCAGCAGGCCTGACCTCGATTCGTTTTCGCCATTTCTTCATCGCCACCGGCATCGGTCAGTTACCGGCCACTATCGTCTATTCATGGGCTGGTAGCCTGTTAACCGGCGGCACATTTTGGTTTGTTACCGGCCTGTTCATCCTGTTCGCTCTGAGCGTGGTGATTGCCGTGGCCAGAAGCCTTTATCTTGAGCATCAACGGAAAAAGACCTGAGTCTTTCCCCCATTTTTAGCAACGGAGATATTATGCGTTACTGCTTATTGTGCCTGAGTTTGCTGCTCTCTCCGCTGGCGGCTTTCGCCGAGGACGCCAGTTGGCAGCAAATCAAAAATGACGCCCGCGGTCAGACGGTGTGGTTCAACGCCTGGGGTGGCGACAACGCAGTTAACCAGTATCTCGTCTGGGTTAGCGGCGAGATGAAAACGCACTATGCCATTAACCTGAAAATCGTACGCCTGGCGGATGCCGCCGATGCCGTAAAACGTATCCAGACGGAAGCGGCATCCGGGCGAAAAACCGGTGGCTCGGTCGATTTACTGTGGGTGAACGGCGAAAATTTCCGCACGCTGAAAGAAGCCGGGCTGCTACAGACCCAGTGGGCGCAAACGCTGCCTAACTGGCGCTATGTTGATACCCAGAAACCGGTGAACGAAGACTTTTCCATTCCAACGGAGGGGGCTGAATCACCGTGGGGCGGCGCACAGCTTACATTTATTGCCAGGCACGATCTCACCGCGCAGCCGCCGCAATCCCCGCAGGCACTGCTTGAGTTTGCCCAGGCGCACCCTGGCACGGTGACCTATCCGCGTCCGCCAGACTTTACCGGAACAGCTTTTCTTGAACAGTTGTTAATTTCGCTCACCAACAAGCCGCAGGCGCTGAAAATAGCGCCAGATGCGTCCACATTCGCCGACGTTACCGCTCCATTGTGGCATTACCTTGATGCTTTGCATCCTGCCCTGTGGCGCGAAGGTAAAGATTTTCCGCCCACGCCAGCGCGAATGGATGCGCTGCTCAACGGTGGCACCCTGCGTTTATCAATGACCTTTAATCCTGCCCACGCGCAGCAAAAAGTGGCCAGCGGTGAATTACCCAAAAGCAGCTATAGTTTTGGTTTCTCACAGGGCATGCTCGGCAACGTGCATTTTGTCACCATTCCAGCGAATGCGCGTGCCAGCGCCGGAGCGAAAGTCGTGGCAAATTTCCTGCTTTCACCCGAAGCGCAGCTGCGTAAAGCCGACCCGTCAGTCTGGGGAGATCCTTCGGTGCTTGATCCACAAAAATTGCCTGTCGACCAGCGTAATGCGCTGCTGGCGCGGATCCCACAAGGGCTCCCTGCCGTACTGCCAGAACCGCATGCTGCATGGGTAAACGCTCTGGAACAAGAATGGCTACGCCGCTACGGTACACATTAATTCTGCTACTCTGGGCCATCATGGCGGGCGTTTATCTGCCGCTGGCGCCAGCGGCTTTTTCTCTGATAACGCCGGCGCTGAGCACCAGACACTGGCTGGCGCTATTTAGCGATCCTCAACTCCCGCAGGCGTTACTGGCAATGCTGGTTTCCGTAAGCCTCGCGGCTGGTGGCGCGCTGATCATCGCCCTGCTGGCGATCCTCGCCTTATGGCCCGGCGCAGGCTGGGCGCGTCTGTGCACGCGTCTTCCGTGGCTGCTGGCGATTCCGCACGTTGCCTTCGCCACCAGCGTGCTGTTGGTTTTTGCCGAAGGCGGCATGCTCTGGCAATGGCTCCCGTTTCACAGCTCCCAGCCTGACCGCTACGGCATTGGGCTTGGCGTGACGCTGGCGGTAAAAGAGAGTGCCTTTTTGTTATGGATCCTCTCAGCTCTGCTGAGTGAAAAACAGCTTTCG
The DNA here is from genome assembly GCF_013797615.1 of Citrobacter sp. RHBSTW-00017. Lineage (NCBI taxonomy): Bacteria > Pseudomonadati > Pseudomonadota > Gammaproteobacteria > Enterobacterales > Enterobacteriaceae > Citrobacter > Citrobacter sp. RHBSTW-00017. Next base: position 2,880,667 of record NZ_CP056899.1, read on the forward strand.
CAGCAGGTTATCGTCCTGGATTCGCTGGGTTACAGCCGACTGCAATGCCTGAACTGGCTGGTTCTGCCCTCTCTCGCCCCCGCGTTAGGCAAAGCCATGCTGGCGATCGTCGCCTGGTCGCTCTCGGTAGTGGATGTAGCAATCGTCCTTGGTCCCGGAAACCCACCAACGCTTGCCGTGTTGAGCTGGCAATGGCTCAGTCAGGGCGATGCCGAGCAACAGGCTAAAGGAGCACTCGCCAGCCTGCTGCTGGTACTGCTGCTACTCATCATCGCGCTGGCGGGGTATCTGCTCTGGCGCGCCTGGCAACGCACTATTCCCGCAGTAAACGGGGAACGCCTGCGTTTTTCATCCTGTACAATCGGCCGCTCGCTGGTACAACTTTTACCCTTTGGCGGTGTGGTGTGCGCGCTGGTTCTGGCGCTGATCGCCAGCTATTCGTCGCTAAATAGCGAGGCGCTCAGCACTAGCCTGCAACTGGGGCTTCTCTCCAGCGTGCTGGCGCTGCTGATACTTTTTGCCTGGCTGGAATGGGGTCCACAAACCGGACACCGTTGGGTCTGGCTACCGCTCATTTTGCCTGCGCTGCCGCTGGTAACTGGACAGTATCTGTTGGCGTTATATGCCGGACAGGATGGGCTGATGATAACCATTGTCTGGGGACACCTGCTGTGGGTGATGCCATGGATGCTGTTTGTGCTCAAACCGGCGTGGCAACGCATTGACCCACGATTGATTTTGATTGCGCAAACGCTGGGTTGGACCCGGGGCCGCATATTCTGGCAAGTAAAATGTCCGCAGCTGGCGCGCCCGGCGCTGGTTGCCTTCGCGGTAGGGTTCTCAGTCAGTATCGCCCAGTATATGCCGACACTGTGGTTAGGCGCCGGGCGCTATCCCACGCTGACCACCGAAGCGGTGGCATTAAGCAGCGGCGGTAGCACCGCCATTCTGGCAACCCAGGCGCTATGGCAGCTTCTGTTACCGCTTATAATTTTCGCACTGGCGGCGTTTCTCGCTGCGTGGATTGGCCGCTTTCGACAAGGACTCCGCTAATGCTCATTGTACAAGGCGTTTCGTTGTACCAGGGTACGACGGCGCTACTGAAGGACGTTAATTTCCAGGTTAATAAAAGTGACATTGTCACCATTATGGGGCCTTCCGGCAGCGGTAAGTCTTCGTTATTTTCGTGGATGATCGGGGCGTTGTCTCCTCAGCTTCAGGCGTCAGGCGAACTGTGGCTCAACGAACAGCGCGTAGACACACTGCCTACCGCGCAGCGCCAGATTGGCATTCTGTTTCAGGATGCGCTGCTGTTTGACCATTTCAGCGTTGGGCAGAATTTACTGCTGGCCTTACCCGCCAGCGTGCAAGGTCCCGCCAGACGCCATGAGGTGGAAAGCGCCCTCGCACGCGCGGGCCTGGCAGGATTTTATTCACGCGATCCGGCTTCGCTCTCCGGCGGGCAACGCTCGCGTGTCGTCCTGCTTCGCGCGCTGCTGGCGCAACCCCAGGCGCTGTTACTCGATGAACCCTTTAGCAGGCTGGATGCGTCGCTGCGCGATACCTTTCGCCAGTGGGTCTTCACCGAAGTACGTAAACTGGGTATTCCGGTGGTCCAGGTTACCCACGATGCGCAGGACGTTCCGCCAGCAGGTCGCGTATTACAGATGGAAAACTGGGCGTGAATGTGGCGATATGCTGCGTTATCGCAAGGTTTTTACTTAACTGGCGGCACAGAATGTCGTCCTCTTTTTCAACGTCGGGCTATTCGATGAAACGTGTTTCTCAAATGACCGCGCTGGCACTGGCTTTAGGGCTCGCTTGCGCTTCTTCCTGGGCTGCTGAAACAGCACAGACGCTCACCCTCAACCAGTTACAGCAAAAGCAAGGCGCGGCGATCGATACCCGTCAGAGCGCTTTTTACAACGGCTGGCCGCAATCGCTTAATGGTCCTTCAGGACACGAGCCTTCCGCACTGAACCTGTCTGCCGCCTGGCTCGACAAGATGAATGATGAACAACTCAGCGCCTGGGTTAAGGCACATCACCTGAAAACCGACGCGCCGGTGGCATTGTATGGCAGCGATACTGACATGCAGGCCGTCAAATCCCGCCTGCAGAAAGTCGGCTTTAACGCTATCTCAACCCTCAGCGATGCGCTTACGGACCCTGCCCGCCTGCAACGTCTGCCGCACTTCGAACAGTTGGTTTACCCGCAGTGGCTGCACGACCTTCAGCAGGGTAAAGAGGTGACCGCCAAACCGGCCGGTGACTGGAAAGTGATTGAAGCCGCCTGGGGCGCGCCGAAGTTGTATCTGCTCAGCCATATCCCTGGCGCGGGCTACATTGATACCAACGAAGTCGAAAGCGAACCGCTGTGGAATAAAGTGTCCGACGCGCAGCTCAAAGCGATGCTGGCGAAACACGGCATCCGCCACGACACCACGGTGATTTTATACGGCCGCGATGTCTACGCCGCCGCGCGCGTGGCGCAAATTATGCTGTATGCAGGTGTGAAAGATGTTCGTCTGCTCGACGGCGGCTGGCAGACCTGGTCTGACTCAGGTTTACCGGTCGAACGCGGTACTGCACCAACGGTGAAGCCTGAACCTGATTTCGGCGTGACGATCCCTGCCCAACCGCAACTGATGCTGGATATGGAACAGGCTCGCGGTCTGCTGCATCGCCAGGATGCGTCTTTGGTGAGCATTCGTTCATGGCCGGAATTTATCGGTACGACCAGCGGCTATAGCTACATTAAGCCAAAAGGTGAGATCGCAGGGGCGCGTTGGGGCCATGCAGGCAGCGACTCCACCCACATGGAAGATTTCCATAATCCGGATGGCACCATGCGCAGCGCCGATGACATCGCCGCCATGTGGAAGCAATGGAATATCCTGCCACAGCAACAGGTCTCATTCTATTGTGGTACCGGCTGGCGTGCTTCGGAAACGTTTATGTATGCCCGCGCAATGGGCTGGAAAAACGTCTCCGTCTACGACGGCGGCTGGTATGAGTGGAGCAGCTCTCCGAAAAACCCGATCGCCAGCGGTGAACGGGGTCCGGACGCCAGCAAGTAAGATTGTCATTGTTGCCGGATGCAGCGAGAACGCTTTACCCAGCCTACATAAACCATCGTTGTAGGCCGAATAAGCGAAGCGCATCCGGCAACGCACTGCGTTACGCCTGACGCTGGACCGCTTTCAGCGTCAGATATCCGCTCCAGATCCGGGTGAACGTCGTCATCCAGCACAGCGCGCCAAAGACCCACGCCATTACGGCAAAATATTCCGGGAACAGACATCCCAACACAAACAGCAAAATCGTCTCGGTTCCTTCGGTCAGTCCGCCCAGATAATAAAACGATTTATGCGCATAACCGGGGTTATCAATCTGATGCTTTGCCGCCAGCGCGGCGAAGGCCAGGAAGCTGCTGCCGGTGCCAATAAACGCGAACAACAGCCAACCGCCTGCCAGCGCATTTTGCGCCGGCGCAGCAAGAATAAAACCAAACGGCACTAAGGCGTAAAACAGAAAATCGAGCGAGATATCGAGAAATCCTCCCGCGTCCGTTAGTCCTCTGCGCCGTGCCAGCGCCCCATCCAGCCCGTCAAACAGCCGATTGAGCACAATAGCCACCAGCGCCGCCATATACCAGCCTAACGCCAGAAATGGCAACGCCAGCACGCCAATAGCAAAACCGACCAGCGTAAGTCCGTCCGGGGTAATCGCCGGTTGATCAATGATGCCCACGCAGCGATGCAAAAGCGGTTTTAATCGCGGATGAAGATGGCGGTCAAGCATGCGGGCGTCCTTTAAAACTGTCGCACAGTCCCTGGGAGGGAATATCGAGAGCGGCATTAAAACGCGCCGAGAGATTTTGAAACGCAATCAGCGCGGTCATTTCAGTAATGGCGTCATCGGTAAAATACTGCTTCATCTGCGCTTTCAGCGCATCGTCAACCTGTGGTGGCGTTGCGGTGACCGCATCAGCATAGGCCAGCCCTACACGTTCTTCTGCGCTAAATAGCGTTGATTCTTGCCAGTTGGCAACCTGTAAGACTTTATCCAGCGCGCCGCAGCGTTCAGCCAGCCGTAAACTGTTGGCGTCAACGCAGAAAGCGCAGTGGCACACCTGAGAAACGCGGGTCATCAACAGCGCGCGCATCACCGGCGACAGGCGCGCCTTTTTACGCTCCAGAAACCCGACAAACAGCGCCACCAGCCAGAACAGGAACGGCATCCGCCCCCACCAGCGCGTGGGATGCAGCACATCGCCATAATGTTTTTTCTGCGTAGCAACGAGCGGTTGCAAACTGGAAGGGATACGCGTTAACGGTTTTACCCACGACTGAGGATCGTTCAACGGTGGCTCCTGAATACTTTAGATAAAACAAAGATAACGATAGTATGTCATTTTCTACCGTTAGATCTTGATGAATATAATGAAAACCCTCGACGTGGTCGCTGCTATCATTGAGCGTGATGGCAAAATTTTACTGGCTCAACGCCCGCAGCATGCGGATCAGTCAGGTATGTGGGAGTTTGCTGGCGGTAAGGTTGAGCCGGGGGAAAGTCAGCCAGAGGCGCTGGTCCGTGAACTGCGTGAAGAGTTGGGCATAGAGGCGGTCGTTGGGCGCTACATTGCCAGCCATCAACGCGAGGTTTCAGGCCGACTCATTCACTTACATGCCTGGCATGTACCGTCATATCAGGGGGAGCTGAAAGTGTATGAACATCAGGATATCGTCTGGTGTTCAACCGAAGAGGCGCTGCGTTATCCGCTGGCGCCTGCCGATATCCCGCTATTAGAAGCGTTTATCCTTTTACGCGACGCCAGACCAGCGGATTCGTGCTGATCGTTTTATCATCACGCTGGCACTGAAGCAAAACGCCATCCGCTTTAATCACCGCCCCTTCTGAGTAGTTTTGATCCTGATAAATACAGCACTGACTACAGGGTTGCGCCCGCTGACCGCTGGAACTGAACACTTCCGGCGGGACATTCACCTGCACGTCCGGGCGATAGAGCTGATTTGCCAGCGTCGCGCTGGACACCAGTGCCAACGCTCCTGCCATGATTATACGGCGCATATTCTTTCCTTTTTGACTGACAGTTATGCTCAGTATAACGGTATAAACCGGCAGAAACTTTAGCCCTTGCCATCATCGCTTTTGGTTATGACCCACGCCGCAATATTAATTTACTTAGCGCGGTTAATTTTTTCTTGCGTCCCGTCACACTGCTGATGTTATAGTCAAAAACTGCAAAACACTTAACACAAAAATCAAAAATATAACCATATCAATACATAAGAGGTATTTATATCTATGGATCAGACATGTTCTCTGGAGTCATTCCTTAACCATGTGCAAAAGCGCGACCCGAATCAGACCGAGTTCGCGCAAGCCGTTCGTGAGGTAATGACGACACTGTGGCCCTTCCTCGAGCAAAACCCGCGTTATCGTCAGATGTCGTTGCTGGAACGTCTGGTTGAACCGGAGCGCGTGATCCAGTTCCGCGTCGTCTGGCTGGACGATCGCAATCAGGTGCAGGTCAACCGCGCGTGGCGCGTGCAGTTTAGCTCCGCCATTGGCCCATACAAAGGCGGGATGCGTTTCCACCCTTCCGTGAACCTGTCGATCCTGAAATTCCTTGGCTTCGAGCAAACATTTAAAAACGCCCTCACCACGCTGCCAATGGGCGGGGGTAAAGGCGGGAGCGATTTCGATCCGAAAGGTAAAAGCGAAGGCGAAATCATGCGTTTTTGTCAGGCGCTGATGACCGAACTGTTCCGCCATTTAGGGCCCGATACCGATGTTCCGGCGGGCGATATCGGCGTAGGCGGTCGTGAAGTCGGCTTTATGGCCGGGATGATGAAAAAACTGTCCAACAACAGCGCCTGCGTCTTTACCGGTAAAGGTCTCTCTTTCGGCGGCAGCCTGATTCGCCCGGAAGCTACCGGCTACGGTCTGGTGTACTTCACCGAAGCGATGCTCAAACGCCATGGCCTGGGCTTTGAAGGCATGCGCGTGGCCGTCTCTGGTTCCGGTAACGTGGCGCAATTCGCCATTGAGAAAGCCATGGAGTTTGGCGCGCGAGTAGTCACAGCCTCCGATTCCAGCGGTACCGTGGTCGACGAAAGCGGATTTACCAAAGAAAAACTGGCGCGTCTGTGTGCGATCAAAGACAGCCGCGACGGCCGCGTGGCGGATTACGCCCGCGAATTTGGCTTGACCTATCTGGAAGGCCAACAGCCGTGGTCGGTTCCGGTGGATATCGCCCTGCCGTGCGCCACCCAGAACGAACTTGATGTCGATGCGGCACGTGTACTGATCGCCAACGGCGTGAAGGCTGTCGCCGAAGGGGCAAACATGCCTACCACCATCGAGGCCACCGATCTGTTCCTGGAAGCCGGTGTATTGTTCGCGCCGGGTAAAGCGGCCAACGCGGGAGGCGTAGCGACATCCGGTCTGGAAATGGCGCAGAACGCCGCACGTCTGGGCTGGAAAGCGGAGAAAGTGGATGCGCGCCTGCACCACATCATGCTGGATATTCACCATGCCTGCGTCGATTACGGCGGCGAAAGCAAGCAAACCAACTACGTACGTGGCGCCAACATCGCGGGATTCGTGAAAGTTGCCGACGCGATGTTGGGCCAGGGTGTGATTTAATTCAGATCTGTTGTTCCCGTAGGCTTGATGCGGCACACATGCCTTATCCAGCCTAAGAGCGCACTACAGGCCCGCCTCTTCAGATGGCGGGCTTTTTTTCGCCGTGCGTTTACGCGGCGCGCTCTTTTTCTTGTCACCACCACTACTACCCGGTGCGGCAATACCACGGAAGCGTCGTACCGGGGTGCTGCGCGCCTGATCGATTAGCTGATACAGCGTCCCCACCAGCGGCTGCATGAAATCCTGATATCGACACTGTTTTTCGCTGATTTGGGTCAGGATAGATTCCCAGTGCGCAGTCATATCCGGACGCGTCGCCATTTCAGGCAGCGAATGAAACAGCGCTTTTCCGGCATCGGTAGAATGAATATAGCGCCCCTTCTTCACCAGGAAACCACGCTTAAACAGCAGCTCGATAATCCCGGCGCGCGTCGCTTCCGTTCCCAGTCCGTCCGTTGCGCGCAGGATCTTTTTCAGATCTTTATCCTGCACAAAGCGCGCGATTCCGGTCATCGCTGACAGCAGCGTGGCATCGGTAAAGTGCCGCGGAGGCTGGGTCTGTCGTTCAACCACTTCGCCTTTTTCGCACAGCAGCTCGTCGTCTTTTGCCACCACCGGCAGCGGCGTCCCGTCGTTATCTTCGTCGCGCTCTTTGTTGCCTAGCAGCGTACGCCATCCAGCTTCAGCCAGAAAACGGGCTTTGGCGACAAACTTACCTTTCGCGATATCCAGCTCAATAACGCACTTCCTGAATACCGCATCCGCGCAAAACTGCATCAGATATTGACGGGCAATCAGATTGTATATCTTCGCTTCATTATCGTTCAGGTTGATGGACGAACTGCGCGCGGTTGGAATGATGGCGTGGTGGGCATCCACTTTTTTATCATCCCAACAGCGGTTTCGCGTATCGGGATTGACCGCCGGTTGCGGAAGCAGATCCGGCGCATGGACGCTAATCGCGTTCAGCACCGCGTGACGTCCGGCAAAGTGTTCTTCCGGCAGATAACGGCTATCCGAACGCGGATAGGTGATCAGTTTATGGGTTTCATACAGCTTCTGGCAGATATCCAGAACGTTTTGCGCACTTAAGCCAAAGCGTTTCGCCGCTTCAATCTGCAACGCCGACAGCGAAAACGGCAGCGGCGCGGATTCTGATTCCCGTTTATCGTTATAGCTGGTGACGATCGCCGGCTGACCGTTAATGCGGTTTACCACGTGTTCAGCCAGCGTGCGGTTTAGCAAGCGCCCTTCTTCATCCTGATACGGCTCACACGCTTCGCTCGGCTGCCAGATAGCGGTAAACCGCTCATCGGCGGGCGTCACGATATGCGCCTTTACCTCGAAGAAGTCTTTGGCAACGAAGTTTTCAATCTCTTCATCGCGACGCACAACCAGTCCGAGCACCGGCGTTTGCACGCGCCCGACCGAAAGTACGCCCTGATAGCCCGCGTTACGCCCCAGAATGGTATAAGCGCGCGTCATGTTGATACCGTACAGCCAGTCCGCCCGCGCTCGCGCCAGTGCCGACACGCAAAGGGGGATGAACTCACTGTTGGCGCGCAGACGCTCAATCGCCCGCTCGACGGCCTGCGGGTTGAGGTCGTTAATCAGGCAGCGTTGCACCTGCTGGCGCTTTTCAGGGGCCAGTTGCAGGTAATCCAGCACTTCATCCACCAGCAGTTGTCCTTCACGATCGGGGTCACCTGCGTGAATGACTTCACTGGCCTCATGCAAAAATCGCTTAATAACGTTGAGCTGTTTGGTCACCGAGGGACGCGGCTGCAGTTGCCACTTTTCCGGGACAATCGGCAGATCAACCAGACTCCAGCGAGCATAACGACTATCATAGGCATCTGGCTGCGCCTGCTCAAGCAGGTGACCAATACACCAGGTCACCACTTGCCCGTTTCCGCATTCGATAAAACCGTCACCTTTGCGATGCGGCTTCGGCAGCACATCGGCGATAGCGCGCGCCAGACTCGGTTTTTCGGCAATAAACAACCGCATCGAGTTAACGGATCTCAACCATGGCGCGACCGCCACGAGCTTCCACTAACTCACCAATCGCAGTGAGGTCGATGCCAAACTGCGCCGCTGCCGCTTTAACTTCGGCTTCAGCTTGCGGCGTTACCGCTAACAGCAGACCACCGGAAGTTTGCGGATCGCAGAGCAAATCGCGAACCGACTGCGGCATTTCACCCATCAGGTGTCCGTAGCTGGCAAAGTTACGCTGGGTACCGCCCGGCACCGCGCCCTGCGCGATGTATTCTTCAACACCTGGCAGCTTAGGAATAGCCTGGTAGACGATCTGCGCCTGAACGCCGGCCCCCTGACACATCTCGCTCAGATGCCCCAGCAGCCCAAAACCGGTAACGTCGGTCATGGCTTTCACGCCGTCGATATCGGCAAATGCCGCCCCGGCAATGTTCATCCGGCACATCACTTCCGTCGCCAGCCCTTTGTGCTCGTCCTTCAGCAGCGATTTTTTCTCTGCGGTGGTCAGGACACCAATACCCAGAGGCTTGGTCAAAAACAGCTTGCATCCCGCCTCGGCGGTGCTGTTTTTCTTCACGCGTTCAGTTGGAACAACGCCGGTTACCGCAAGACCAAAGATAGGCTCAGGGGCATCGATAGAGTGCCCCCCCGCCAGCGCGATACCCGCCTGACGGCAGGCAAAGCGTCCGCCTTCGGTTACTTCGCGGGCGATTTCCGGCGCCAGCTTATCAAGCGGCCAGCCCAGGATAGCAATTGCCATAATCGGTTTGCCGCCCATGGCGAAAATATCGCTGATGGCGTTGGTGGCGGCGATGCGGCCAAAATCAAACGGATTATCGACAATCGGCATAAAGAAATCGGTAGTGCTGATTACGCTGGTGCCGTTCCCCAGATCGTATACAGCCGCGTCGTCGCGGGTTTCATTACCCACCAGTAAGTTTGGATCAACAAACTTCGCCTGCTCACTGTGCAGGATGGTTTCCAGCACTTTTGGGGAAATTTTACAACCGCAACCGGCTCCGTGGCTGTATTGCGTTAAACGAATAGCTTGCTCGCTCATGGACATCTCCTGTCATTGCAATCCGGATATGGTAGCGCTCATTCCATGATGTGGTAAGAGTGACTGTCTGAATTCGGGTGCCTTTGCTCATAATCCAGACAGTTTTGCCGTTGATATCAGAAATAACGGACGAATGCGCTCGGATCGGCAAGGGTAATTGTCGTGGATGCTTTCAACTGTGGTGTGCCCAGATAGAGAAAACCGACGATTTTATCTTGTGGGCGACAGTCAAACGCTTCGCGGACGACCTCACTTTCGGTTAATGCGCCACTGCGCCAGATACCGCCAAAGCCCTGGGCAATGGCAGCCATCTGCATGGCCATCACCGCACAACCGGCAGACATTTCCTGTTCCCATAGCGGAACCTTGTCGTTTGCTTCACATTTCGCCACCACGGTAATAATCAGCGGCGCGCGAAACGGCGCGCTGCGCGCTTTTTCCTGGGCCTTCTCATCGCTGCCAGATGCAATAGCGCCTTTTTCAAGCACGGCGGCAAAGCGTTCACGCCCTTCGCCCTCAATGACAAAGAATTGCCACGGTTGCAGCGTTTTGTGGTCCGGCGCGCGCATTCCCGCACGCAGAATATTTTGCAGTTGCTCTCCTGCCGGGGCCGGTTCGACGAGACGAGAGGCGCTACGACGGGTCATAAGTAATTCGAGTGCATCCATTTGCTTAACTCCAACAATGAAATTTGTTCACAAAATTAACACGTGAGCGGATTTTGTTACAGCACAGGCGGTGATTCCTGCTGACAAGTGCCTGTCGGGTCATTACGATAGCCTCATCTTATCGCCTTTCTCCGGGATTTCGGGGTGGCGTGTTGTTAATTGGTAGGGAGAATACATGCGAACCCTGTGGCGATTTATTGCCGGATTTTTTAAATGGACATGGCGATTACTCAATTTCGTCCGTGAATTTGTGCTTAACCTGTTCTTCATCTTTTTGGTGCTGGTTGGCGTGGGCATCTGGATGCAGGTCAGTAGCAGCAACACCAGCGAACACGCTGAGCGAGGCGCGCTGCTGCTGGATATCTCCGGGGTGATTGTCGATAAGCCTTCGAGCACCAGTCGTTTAAGCGTTATTGGCCGTCAGCTGTTTGGCGCCAGTTCCGATCGTCTGCAGGAAAACTCCCTGTTCGATATCGTTAATACGATTCGCCAGGCAAAAGATGATCGCAACATCACCGGCATCGTGATGGATCTGAAAAATTTTGCCGGGGCAGACCAGCCTTCCATGCAGTATATCGGCAAAGCACTGCGGGAATTCCGCGACAGCGGTAAACCGGTCTTTGCCGTGGGCGATAACTTCAGCCAGGGGCAGTATTACCTCGCCAGTTTTGCTAACAAAATTTACCTCTCTCCGCAGGGTTCCGTTGATCTGCACGGCTTTGCCACCAACGGTCTGTACTACAAATCCCTGCTCGATAAGCTGAAAGTTTCCACGCACGTATTCCGCGTCGGGACCTATAAGTCTGCCGTAGAACCGTTTATCCGCGATGATATGTCTCCTGCCGCGCGTGAAGCCGATAGTCGCTGGATCGGCGAGCTGTGGCAGAACTATCTCGACACGGTCGCCGCCAACCGCCAGATCCCAGCTCAGCAGGTGTTCCCTGGCGCACAGGCGATGCTGGACGGTTTGACGAAGGTCGATGGAGATACGGCGAAATATGCGCTCGACAACAAACTGGTGGATGCACTCGCCTCCAGCGCCGAAGTCGAAAAAATGCTGACCAAACAGTTTGGCTGGAGCAAAGCGGATAAAAACTATCGCGCCGTCAGCTATTACGATTATTCGCTGAAAACACCGGCGGATACCGGAGACAGCATTGGCGTTATCTTCGCGAACGGCGCGATTATGGACGGTGAAGAAACCCCAGGAAATGTGGGGGGCGACACCACTGCCGCACAAATCCGCGAAGCGCGTCTCGATCCGAAAGTGAAAGCTATTGTACTGCGCGTGAACAGTCCTGGCGGCAGCGTCAGCGCCTCGGAAGTCATTCGTGCTGAGCTGGCTGCGGCAAAAGCGGCGGGTAAACCGGTTGTCGTGTCTATGGGTGGCATGGCGGCCTCCGGTGGCTACTGGATCTCCACCCCAGCCAGTTACATTGTGGCAAACCCCAGCACTTTGACCGGTTCAATCGGGATCTTTGGTGTGATCAACACCGTAGAAAACAGCCTGGATTCCATTGGTGTACATACCGATGGCGTGGCCACTTCCCCGCTGGCGGATATCTCCATCACCAAAGCGTTACCGCCTGAAGTGCAGCAAATGATGCAATTGAGCATTGAAAATGGCTATAAGCGCTTTATCACGCTGGTCGCGGATGCACGTAAGACAACCCCTGAGCAGATTGACAAAATCGCGCAGGGTCACGTCTGGACCGGTCAGGATGCGAAAGCCAACGGACTGGTAGACAGCCTCGGTGATTTTGACGACGCCATCGCGAAAGCGGCTGAGCTTGCCAAGCTGAAACAGTGGCACATTGCGTATTATCAGGATGAACCGACATTCGTCGATATGGTAATGGACAGCATGTCAGGCTCCGTTCGCGCCATGCTGCCCGAAGCTATTCAGGCCATGCTCCCGGCGCCGCTTGCTTCTGCGGCCAGTGCAGTTAAAGCGGAAAGCGATAAGCTGGCCGCGTTTAACGATCCGCAAAACCGATATGCGTTTTGCCTGACCTGCGCCAACGTTCGCTAACAATTGCCCCCTCTTCGGGATGAAGAGGGGTTTTCATTGAGACAGAAGAAAAGTCATGCAAAAGAAATCGATTTACGTTGCCTATACCGGCGGTACCATTGGTATGCAGCGCTCAGAACAGGGTTATATTCCTGTTTCTGGTCATCTCCAGCGTCAACTGGCATTGATGCCTGAATTCCACCGCCCGGAGATGCCAGACTTCACCATCCACGAATACGTCCCGTTGATGGATTCCTCCGACATGACGCCGGAAGACTGGCAGCATATTGCGGAAGACATTAAAGCACACTACGACGATTACGATGGTTTTGTCATTCTGCACGGCACCGACACCATGGCGTTTACGGCTTCAGCGCTCTCTTTTATGTTGGAGAACCTGGGTAAACCGGTAATTGTGACAGGGTCACAAATCCCGCTGGCAGAGCTACGTTCAGACGGGCAAATCAACCTGCTCAATGCGCTGTACGTTGCGACAAATTATCCGATCAATGAAGTAACCCTGTTTTTCAACAATCGACTGTTTCGCGGCAACCGTACCACTAAAGCGCACGCCGATGGCTTTGACGCCTTTGCCTCACCCAACCTTGCGCCGCTACTGGAAGCCGGGATCCACATCCGTCGACTGGGAACTCCGCCAGCACCGCACGGCGCAGGTGAACTGATTGTTCATCCTATTACTCCACAACCGATTGGCGTAGTCACCATTTACCCAGGTATCTCCGCTGATGTGGTGCGTAACTTCCTGCGCCAGCCGGTGAAAGCGTTAATTTTGCGCTCCTACGGCGTGGGCAATGCACCGCAAAATAAAGAGTTTCTGCAAGAACTTGAAGATGCGAGCTCACGTGGCATTGTGGTGGTGAACCTGACCCAGTGTATGTCCGGCAAGGTAAACATGGGTGGCTATGCGACGGGTAATGCCCTCGCCCACGCTGGCGTGATTGGCGGCGCGGATATGACCGTCGAAGCCACACTCACCAAATTGCACTATTTACTGAGTCAGGGACTGGATGTGCAGAGCATTCGTGAAGCTATGACGCAAAATCTGCGCGGCGAGCTCACCCCGGACGAATAAAGGAGTCTATGCCCATGGCCCGAGCCTTACTGTTGGTCGATTTACAAAATGACTTTTGTGCCGGCGGCGCTCTCGCTGTTACGCAAGGCGACAGCACAATCGAGATTGCCAACCGTCTGATTGACTGGTGCGCCCTACGCGGCGACACGGTTGTTGCCAGTCTGGACTGGCATCCGGCTAATCACGGTAGTTTTGCCAGCCAGCATCAGGTCGCCCCCTACAGTCAGGGACAACTGGATGGTCTGGCGCAAACGTTCTGGCCCGATCATTGCGTGCAAAACAGCGAAGGGGCGGCCCTGCATCCGCTGCTGAACCAGCGTGCAATAGCGAAAACCTTCACCAAGGGCGAGAACCCGCTGGTCGACAGTTACAGTGCGTTTTTTGATAACGGTCGTCGTCAGGCAACCGCGCTGAACGCCTGGCTGCTCGAACACCGTATTGCTGAGCTTATTATCATGGGTCTGGCTAGCGACTATTGCGTTAAATTCACCGTTCTGGATGCGCTCGATCTTGGTTATACCGTCAGCGTTATTACCGACGGCTGCCGTGGCGTCAATATTCAACCCCAGGACAGTGCAGAGGCGTTTATGGAAATGGCGGCGGCGGGCGCGACGCTGTATACGCTTGATGACTGGCTGGAAACCCAGCGCTAATACTTTAAAACGCCTTATCCGGCCTATTGAATTTGCGCATGTATGCAAATCTGTAGGCCAGAAAAGGGACTTGCGTCAACACTCAGTAATGTTTGCCCCAACCGATACAACCTACCAGAAATGGTTTGCCGCTTCGCCGACATGACGTGAACCTCTTCGCATTTTTCCTGTTATGAAACTGTTAACCTGCAGATGCTGTTTTTTTCGCCACGCCATTTCCGTGGCGTGTTTGCTTGTTTAAATGTCAAAGAGGAACACCGATGAAACTATTGCCTTTGTTGGCAGCATTACCCCTGCTTTGCGCCAGCGTTGTTTCCGCCAGTTCACTGATGTCAGTTGGCTACTTCAATGGTGGCGGCGACGTCACTGCCGGTCCTGGTGGTGACATCAATAAACTGGATGTTCGTCAGATAACCCATCTCAACTATTCGTTTGGCCTTGTCTACAACAACGAAAAAGACGAGACCAATGACGCCTTAAAAGACGCCAGTAAGCTGCATCAGATTTGGCTTTCACCGAAAGTGCAGGATGATTTACTGAAAATTCCACAGCTGCGTAAACAGAATCCGAACCTGAAAGTATTGCTTTCCGTCGGTGGTTGGGGGGCACGTGGATTCTCAGGCGCGGCGGCAACGAAAGAATCGCGGGCGGTGTTTATTCAGTCTGCTCAGGAGATAATTGCGAAATATGGCCTTGATGGCATCGACCTCGACTGGGAATATCCGGTCAACGGCGCCTGGGGACTGGTCGAAAGTCAACCGGCCGACCGAGCTAACTTTACCGCGCTGTTAAAAGAGCTCCGCGCCGCATTGGGGCATAAAAAACTACTGACTATCGCCGTGGGCGCAAATGCGGAAAGCCCGAAAAGCTGGGTGGATGTGAAAGCCATTGCGCCATCGCTCGACTACATAAACCTGATGACCTATGACATGGCTTACGGTACGCAGTATTTCAACTCGAACCTGTACGATTCGACACAATGGCCGACAGTCGCCGCGGCGGATAAGTACAGCGCTGATTTTGTGGTCAACAACTATCTTGCTGCCGGTCTAAAAGCGAGTCAGATGAACCTGGGCATTGGTTTTTATGGTCGCGTACCGAAACGCGCTGTTGAGCCAGGCATTGACTGGAGCAAACCTGACGCACAGAAAAATCCCGTTACCCAGCCCTATTTCGAGCCCGCGCAAATTGAATTGTTCAAATCACTGGGCGTCGATCTGAGCAAAGATACCTATGTGAAGTACAACGATATCGTGGCGAAATTGATCAACGATCCGCAAAAGCGCTTTAGCCAGCATTGGGATGATGAAGCAAAAGTGCCGTGGCTGTCAGTGCAGTCTGTGGAGGGAAAAGCGCTCTTTGCCCTCTCCTATGAAAACCCGCGCTCGGTAGCGATCAAGGCTGACTACATCAAGAGCAAGGGGCTGGGAGGCGCCATGTTCTGGGAATACGGTGCGGATGACCAAAACCAGTTGGCTAAGCAGTTAGCCGATTCGTTAGGCATCAAACACTGATCCCAACGCCTGACACAATAGGTTATGATTATCGCATTCTGCTGCGCCAGCTTTTGGCGCAGCTTTTCATTTTCTACTGGAGGCATGAGCTTTATGGCTTTTATCCCTAAAAATTACGCCCGTCTGGAAGTCGGTTACCGGGAAAAGGCGCTTAAACTCTTCCCCTGGGTCTGCGGACGTTGTTCCCGTGAGTTCGTGTATTCAAATTTGCGCGAATTGACGGTACACCATATCGATCACGATCACTCCAATAACCCGGAAGATGGTAGCAACTGGGAAATGTTGTGCCTGTACTGCCACGATCACGAACATTCCAAATATACGGAAGCGGACCAGTATGGTTCAACGGTGGTTGCAGGCGAAGATGCACAGAAAGCGGTGGGCGAAGCGAAATATAATCCGTTCGCCGATCTGAAGGCGATGATGAACAAGAAATAACTTCAACTGCGGGCCCGACATAGATGTTTGCCGGGCCTGAGTAATCAGGATTTAAACGTCGCAATGGGTTCGGGCGTAATACCAAACTCCACTTTCAACTGCTGCTTACTCTTCATCACCATCTCACCATTGGTATCAATCGTCATATGCTGCGCGTCAATATTGTTTCGCGCCTGCCATAACATCACCAGCTGTAAGCAGTTCTCTTTTTGTTCTGCCGTTAGCGCCACGCCATCCGGCCATTTTCCGAGTTCAACGGCAGTTGATAAGCGCTGATAAACTTCCGGCGTCATGCTGTTGATCATCTCATCAAGATTCATGTTAAATCCACTCTCCGTAGAATAATTTGCTGAATCGTTTCTTCAGCCTTTGGTCTGCTCACCGTTTTCACCATCGGTGAAGTTCAAAGAGGCTGAGTTAACGCAGTAACGTTCACCGGTAGGTTGCGGACCATCCGGGAAAACGTGCCCCAGATGCGCATCACAGTTACCACAGCGGATTTCAATGCGCTGCATACCGTGTGAAGTATCTTTAATGTAACGGATAGCCTCTGCGCTGACAGGCTCGTAAAAGCTGGGCCAGCCGCAGCCAGAGTCATATTTTGTCTCGGAACGAAATAGCGGTTTGTCGCAGACCAAACAGTGGTAGATGCCGTCACGCTTGTTGTGCAGCAAACGCCCGGTAAATGGCGGTTCTGTCCCGTGATTCTGCGTCACGTAGAACTGCATTTCGGTTAAATTTTTTTTTAGTTCTTCTGGAGAAGGTTGATTAGCCATTTGCTCACATCTCGCTTTATCTAAACTCACATCGCGAGACAGATTCTAACAAAACATTAACACCAGAGTGCGAACTTTTGTTCTAAACTTGATCCGTGCGAAATGGCAGCCTGCAATTCGTGATCACAATCACGTTTTTATCTTGATTGCCCTTTAAAATTCGGGCCGCCGACCCCATGTGGTTTCAAGCCCAAAGGAAGAGTGAGGCGAGTCAGTTGCGCAAAGCTTAAGCAGCAGATTGATTTGTCGCAATGATTGACACGATTCCGCTTGACGCTGCGTAAGGTTTTTGTAATTTTACAGGCAACCTTTTATTCACTAACAAATAGCTGGTGGAATATATGACTATCAAAGTAGGTATCAACGGTTTTGGCCGTATCGGTCGCATTGTTTTCCGTGCTGCTCAAGAACGCTCTGACATCGAGATCGTTGCAATCAACGACCTGTTAGACGCTGACTACATGGCTTACATGCTGAAATATGACTCCACTCACGGCCGTTTCAACGGTACCGTTGAAGTGAAAGACGGTCATCTGATCGTGAACGGTAAAAAAATCCGTGTTACCGCTGAACGTGATCCGGCTAACCTGAAATGGGACGAAGTTGGTGTTGACGTAGTAGCTGAAGCTACTGGCCTGTTCCTGACAGATGAAACCGCTCGTAAGCACATCACTGCTGGCGCGAAAAAAGTGGTTCTGACTGGTCCGTCCAAAGATAACACTCCGATGTTTGTTAAAGGCGCTAACTTTGACAAATACGAAGGTCAGGACATCGTTTCTAACGCTTCCTGCACCACTAACTGCCTGGCTCCGCTGGCTAAAGTTATCAACGACAACTTCGGCATCATCGAAGGTCTGATGACTACTGTTCACGCGACCACCGCTACTCAGAAAACCGTTGATGGCCCGTCTCACAAAGACTGGCGCGGCGGCCGCGGCGCATCCCAGAACATCATCCCGTCCTCTACCGGTGCTGCTAAAGCTGTAGGTAAAGTACTGCCAGAACTGAACGGCAAACTGACTGGTATGGCGTTCCGCGTTCCTACCCCGAACGTATCTGTTGTTGACCTGACCGTTCGTCTGGAAAAAGCTGCTTCTTACGAAGAAATTAAGAAAGCAATCAAAGCTGCTTCCGAAGGCCCGATGAAAGGCGTTCTGGGTTACACCGAAGACGACGTAGTATCTACCGATTTCAACGGTGAAGTTTGCACTTCCGTGTTCGATGCTAAAGCTGGTATCGCACTGAACGACAACTTCGTGAAACTGGTATCCTGGTACGACAACGAAACCGGCTACTCCAACAAAGTTCTGGACCTGATTGCTCACATCTCCAAATAAGTTGAGATGAAACAGTAATCTGTAAGAGCGACTCAGGTCGCTCTTTTTTTTGCCTGAAGATACCCGTCATACTTCAAGTTACCGGTGTGTTGGCAATGCTCTCTCACCCGAATCACTTACTTCTGTAAGCTCATCGGGATCGTTCACTTGCCGCCGTCCTGCAACTCGAATTATTTAGGGTAAAAAAAAGGATTGCATAATGATTAATAAAATTTTTGCACTTCCGGTAATCGAACAAATTACCCCGGTCCTCTCCCGCCGCCAGCTTGATGAACTTGAGATTCTTGTGGTCGATCATCCACAGGTTAAAGCATCTTTCGCACTGCAGGGCGCACATCTTCTTTCCTGGAAACCCAACGGCGAAGAGGAAGTCCTGTGGCTAAGTAACAATACCCCGTTTAAAACCGGCGTAGCGCTGCGTGGCGGCGTACCAATTTGCTGGCCGTGGTTTGGTCCGGCTGCTCAGCAGGGCCTGCCTTCTCATGGTTTTGCCCGCAACCTGCCATGGACGCTGAAAGCGCACAATGAAGACGACAATGGCGTGGTGCTGACGTTTGAATTGCAAAGTAACGCTGAAACGCGTCAGCTATGGCCGCACGAGTTCTGCCTGCTGGCCCGTTTCAAAGTAGGTGCCACCTGTGAAATGGAACTGGAAGCCCACGGTGAATTTGAAACCACCTCTGCGCTGCATACCTATTTCAACGTCGGTGACATTGCGGCAGTAAAAGTCAGCGGACTTGGCGATCGCCTGATCGACAAAGTGAATGATGCTAAAGAAGATGTGCTGGCTGATGGTATCCAGACCTTCCCGGACCGCACCGATCGTGTCTATCTGAATCCGCAAGCGTGCAGCGTTATCCATGATGATGCGCTCAACCGCAATATTGACGTTGTCCATCATCACCATCTGAATGTCGTGGGCTGGAACCCGGGTCCGGCGCTGTCCGTTAGCATGGGCGACATGCCGGATGACGGCTATAAAACGTTTGTTTGCGTAGAGACGGCTTACGCAACCGCGCCGCAGAAAACCCGCGAAGAAAAACCATCACGCCTGGCACAAACTATCCGCGTTGCTAAACGCTAAAATTGTGTCTGTAGCCTGACGGAACTTGCGCCTTATCCGGCCTACCAAACATTGCGTTGGCCGGATAAGAAGCGTGAGCATCGCCATTCGGCAAATCAGGCCATATCCAGCGCCGTTTTACCCTTTGGCGCTGGATATGCCTTATCTAACTGCTTCAGCTCATCAACAGAGAGCGTTATCTCCAGCGCGGCGGCATTTTGTTCGACATGCGCTATGCTTGCCGCTTTTGGAATCGCCATCACGCCCGGCAGACGGATCACCCATGCCAGCAAAATCTGCGCAGCACTAACATTGTGCGCGTGCGCGATGTCGTTCACCACAGAATGAGAAAGCAAGTCACCGCGCAATCGCCCCGCCTGAGCCAGCGGACTGTAAGCCATGACCGGCATCTGCTGCTGCTGGCACCACGGCAGTAAATCATATTCAATACCGCGCGATGCTAAATGATAAAGCACCTGGTTAGTGGCACATTCCCGCCCACCCGTGACTTGCCATAACGCCTGCATGTCATCGTAATCGAGATTAGAGACGCCCCAGCGGCGGATTTTCCCCTGCGCAATGAGTGTTTCCATGGCATCAACGGTCTCAGCAAATGAAAAACTGCCCGTCCAGTGGAGCAAATAGAGATCCAGATAATCGGTTTTTAGTCGACGCAGGCTCGCCTCACAGGCGGCAATGGCTTTCTGACCACCGGCATTCCAGGGGTATACTTTCGAGACTAAAAAAGCGCTATCACGACGCCCGATTAATGCTTCACCCACTACCTCTTCCGCTGCACCATCTGCATACATTTCGGCGGTATCGATCAACCGCAGACCGAGATCCAGACCAGCCCGCAGCGCTGAAACCTCTTCCCGGCGTCGGCCAGGATCCTCGCCCATGTACCATGTTCCCTGCCCAATAGCAGGCAGCGATACCTGCTTTGTAAACATCACCTGTTTCGCTGTCATAGCGCCCTCCTGTGTTAATGCACCACAGTAAAGCAAAACAACTGGCATGTGTCCTGTTAGGGTGCACAAATTGCACCTTCTAAGATTGGAAGTTGACCGCTATGGCAACGGCAATAAAAAAACCCGGGAACAAACAATGCTCCCGGGCCGAATGACAGAAAATCTTAACTGCACTGCGGTTATTTTAAGCGACCTAAATATTTCCCCTCTTTCATCGCGTTAATTTTCCCGTTTTTATAGACAATGACGGAAATCAAGCCCGCGCTATAAGACTGAGCGTCTGCATTGTTCTCATCATTTGCCGCAGCTTTGCCATTAATATAAGCAATACCATCAGCGCCACGTTTAAAGTCTACGCCCAGTTTATTCACATGCACGGGTGTGATTTTACTGGCTTGCAACGGAGCATTAGCATCGCTGACCATCGTTTTATGTTCATGCTGTAACTGCTGACGGTAAGCCTCGCTGATGGCATAGGCTGGTGCAGCCGCAGATGTTGCGACCAGTGCAGCGATAATTATTAATTTCTTCATAAGTTACACCTTAATAATTATTGTGTTTGTGGTGATGACTGGAATTAGTATCATTTGAGTTATATACGTTTTGCGCGTTCTCCATAGCTTGTTTTTCAGCTACGGCATTGATTGTCGCCTGACGGTTTTGCTCAGCGATATAGCAGGCATCGCGGCTCACGCCCTTGCTTTCGCAAGCACTCATGCGTGAAGCCTCGGTGGAACATCCCGTCAGAATCCCACCCATCACTGCTATCATGATTAACTTTTTCATTATCTCTACCAGGTTTATTCGCAAGAAAACCACATGACATTTAATATCTGAGCCATGCAGCGTTACTGTCTTTACTTATTAAGTTGGAGTAATATCTGCAATCGCTTATTTAATGTCAATTTTAATTTTTTCAGATAAATACCTAAAAGATGTAAAATAAAAATTAACTTAATGATTTTATTTTTTCAAATGAAAGTTAACTTTCATCGTCTCACAAAAATAATAAAATAGTTATCTTGCTATTTTTAGTGGCGAGAGTTTCACGATAAAATTATACCGTGATTATAAAATAGAATATTATCAATATATTGCGAAACCAGAAATCACTCTCCCAGAACAATAATTCGTGAAACTGTACAGATACTCTTCCATTCACAAACGAATAGATTTCAGTCTCATCAAACAACAGGTTTAATTTTGGTAATTGCGGCAGGAAAAATACGTTAACTATTTGTTGCGGCCGATGTAATGCCAAAACAGCACAAAAAATCAAATCACATGTTTTGGATCAATATTCATCTCTGATATGCACAAAAAAGCCCGCATCTCTGCGGGCGAGTGTTTGACACACAGTGGTATCAGAACTTGTAGGTAACACCCGTTGAAATCAGACCCGTCCAGGATTTGTCCACCATCGGGCTGTCTGTCACTTCATCAGACAGGCGGGTATAACGCGCAGTACCGTATACGCTCCAGTTGCCCAGGAAGTTATAGTTTGCGCTGAGCTCCAGATACGGGTTCCAGGAGCTTTCAGGATCGTAGCTACGCAAGCCGCTACGGGCAGATTCATGGCGTGAAACACCATAATAGTATTCATTCTGGTTTTCACTGTTCCACTCGACACCAATCCCCGGAGTCAACGTCAGACCGCCATTGGTATAGCGGTATAACCACGCCAGATCCCATACAATACCATTGCTGTTATCCAGCGTGTCCCCTGCAAGGCTGGTACGCAGGAAACCGTATTGCGTGTTGTGAATGTAAGAAAGGCCAGCCATCATGGTGCTCTTACGTTTATCCAGACTACGCAGACGGTTGTCGTCGCTGTCACCCGGTTTGAAGTACATTGGCGACCAATAGGCCATCACCGACAGCTTATCGGTATCGTCATTCCACAGGTAGTAACCACCGCCCAGACCACGGAACCAGAAGTTATCGCTTTCATAAGTCACAACCGGGACCGGGTAAACGTCACTATCGTAATCTTTGTAAGGGTGCTCAACCACACCAACGCCTGCGCCCAGCGTCAGGTTGCTCTCTGCCTGTGCGACGTTAGCGGAAGTGGCAATAAGCACGCTAAGTGCCAGAAGTTTGAGTTTGGTCACAGTCAATAATTCCTTATTTAAATGTGTAGCGGTCAAAGTTTAACCGTCAATACGCTTCAGCCCAACTATTTTACGGATTCGCCCCAGAATGTAACCCCCTAATTTCTCAGCGAGTGATGACATTTTGCTTGCAGGACAGTGAACACCGCATGAATCCTGCCCCATAGATTTACAAAAGATATGCTTTTTTTGCTGATGAGTTATTGATATGCCATTGAAATTCATTTGCGCACACAGGCAAGTTTTGCAAATGCCATCTACGCTTAATTTTAGAAGGTGTATCACCGAATACGTTGATCTCCTGACCACCACAATGGCATGAGAGTTGCTTATTTCTTCAGCAGCGACGTCGTTCAGTTTACCTCTTCAGGGGCCTCTACTATTCATATGAACGGCTCTTAACATGTGCTAAAAAAACGAAAGGACGGCATACCATGAATATATTCGATCACTATCGCCAGCGTTATGAAGCTGCCAAGGACGAAGAGTTCACGCTGCAGGAGTTTCTTACCACTTGTCGGCAAGATCGCAGCGCTTATGCCAATGCGGCAGAGCGGCTATTAATGGCTATTGGTGAGCCTGTCATGGTCGACACTGCCCACGAACCTCGTCTTTCTCGACTCTTTTCGAATCGGGTGATTGCACGATACCCCGCTTTTGAAGAGTTTTATGGCATGGAAGAGGCCATTGAGCAGATTGTTTCTTATTTGAAGCATGCGGCTCAGGGTCTGGAAGAGAAGAAGCAGATTCTGTATCTGCTGGGGCCTGTGGGAGGGGGGAAATCATCTCTTGCTGAGCGGCTGAAGTCGCTGATGCAGCGAGTACCGATTTATGTCCTGAGCGCCAACGGCGAGCGTAGCCCGGTAAACGATCATCCGTTATGCCTGTTTAACCCGCAGGAAGACGCCCAGATCCTGGAAAAAGAGTATGGGATCCCACGTCGTTATCTCGGTACGATCATGTCGCCCTGGGCTGCAAAACGTCTGCATGATTTTGGCGGGGACATTACAAAATTCCGCGTTGTCAAAGTCTGGCCGTCTATTCTGGAGCAGATCGCTATTGCCAAAACGGAGCCTGGTGATGAAAACAACCAGGATATCTCTGCGCTGGTCGGGAAAGTGGATATTCGTAAACTCGAACACCACGCCCAGAACGATCCTGATGCCTACGGTTATTCGGGCGCACTGTGCCGCTCAAACCAGGGGATTATGGAGTTCGTTGAGATGTTTAAAGCACCAATTAAAGTGCTGCATCCTCTGCTGACCGCAACCCAGGAAGGAAACTACAACGGGACAGAAGGTATCTCTGCCCTGCCGTTTAACGGAATTATTCTTGCCCACTCGAACGAGTCCGAATGGGTGACGTTCCGTAATAATAAAAACAATGAGGCGTTCCTTGACCGTGTTTACATCGTCAAAGTGCCTTATTGCCTGCGGATCTCCGAAGAGATCAAAATTTACGAAAAACTGCTTAACCACAGTGAGCTGACCCATGCGCCTTGCGCACCGGGCACGCTGGAAACGCTCTCTCGCTTTACCATTCTTTCTCGCCTGAAAGAGCCTGAGAACTCGAGCATTTACTCGAAGATGCGCGTTTACGATGGGGAAAGCCTGAAAGATACCGATCCAAAAGCGAAGTCCTATCAAGAGTATCGGGATTACGCCGGGGTCGATGAGGGAATGAACGGTCTTTCCACGCGTTTCGCGTTTAAGATCCTCTCACGCGTCTTTAACTTTGACCACGCCGAAGTGGCAGCTAACCCGGTGCATCTGTTCTACGTACTGGAGCAGCAAATCGAGCGCGAACAGTTCCCGCAGGAGCTGGCAGAACGTTATCTTGAGTTCCTGAAAGGCTATCTGATCCCGAAATATGCTGAGTTCATTGGCAAAGAGATCCAGACGGCTTATCTCGAATCCTATTCCGAATATGGACAAAACATTTTCGACCGTTATGTCACTTATGCGGATTTCTGGATTCAGGATCAGGAGTATCGCGACCCGGATACCGGTCAGCTGTTTGACCGCGAGTCGTTGAACTCAGAACTGGAGAAAATTGAGAAACCGGCGGGTATCAGTAACCCCAAAGATTTCCGTAACGAGATCGTCAACTTTGTTCTGCGTGCCAGAGCGAATAACAGCGGTCGCAATCCAAACTGGACCAGTTACGAAAAACTGCGCACGGTCATTGAGAAGAAAATGTTCTCCAATACCGAGGAGCTGCTGCCGGTCATTTCGTTCAACGCCAAAACCTCAACTGACGAGCAGAAAAAACACGACGATTTTGTCGACCGGATGATGGAAAAAGGCTACACGCGTAAGCAGGTACGTTTACTGTGCGAATGGTATTTGCGCGTACGTAAATCGTCTTAAAAAAAGTGCCCGGAGGCGCGTACGCTTGCCGGGCCTACAATACACATCCGTAGGCCGGATATGCTCAGCGCATCCGGCGTTACTGATGTAGCATAAAGTTGGCAAATGCAGTACGGGGGGCTTATGACCTGGTTTATTGACCGGCGTCTTAACGGCAAAAACAAGAGCACGGTAAACCGCCAGCGCTTCTTACGCCGTTATAAATCGCAAATTAAACAGTCGATCTCCGAGGCCATTAACAAGCGTTCGGTGACTGATGTGGATAGCGGCGAATCTGTCTCTATTCCGACTGATGATATTAGCGAACCGATGTTCCATCAGGGGCGTGGCGGCTTGCGCCATCGCGTGCATCCGGGTAACGACCATTTTGTGCAGAACGACCGCATTGAACGCCCGCAGGGCGGCGGCGGTGGTTCAGGAAGCGGACAAGGCCAGGCCAGCCAGGATGGCGAGGGTCAGGATGAGTTCGTCTTCCAGATCTCTAAAGATGAATATCTCGATCTATTGTTCGAAGATTTAGCACTTCCTAACCTGAAGCAGAATCAGCAGCGTCAGTTAACGGAGTACAAAACGCACCGGGCAGGTTTCACCTCTAACGGCGTGCCTGCCAACATTAGCGTGGTTCGCTCCCTGCAAAACTCACTGGCGCGCCGCACAGCGATGACGGCTGGTAAGCGTCGCGAATTGCATGCGCTCGAAGCGGATCTGGAAACCATCGCAAAAAGTGAACCAGCGCAGTTGCTGGAAGAGGAACGGTTACGCAAAGAGATTGCCGAACTACGGGCAAAAATCGAACGCGTGCCGTTTATCGACACCTTTGATTTACGCTACAAGAATTATGAAAAACGGCCCGATCCTTCCAGCCAGGCAGTGATGTTCTGTCTGATGGACGTCTCCGGTTCAATGGATCAGTCGACCAAAGATATGGCCAAGCGTTTTTATATCTTGCTGTATCTGTTCTTGAGTCGGACCTACAAAAACGTGGAAGTGGTTTATATTCGCCACCATACCCAGGCGAAAGAGGTGGATGAGCACGAGTTCTTCTACTCTCAGGAAACCGGGGGAACCATTGTCTCCAGCGCGCTGAAGTTAATGGATGAAGTGGTAAAAGACCGTTACGACCCGGCCCAGTGGAACATCTATGCCGCACAGGCCTCGGACGGTGATAACTGGGCGGATGATTCCCCGTTGTGTCATGAGATTCTGGCGAAAAAACTGCTGCCGATGGTGCGATATTATAGCTATATCGAAATCACCCGCCGCGCGCACCAGACCTTGTGGCGTGAATACGAACATCTGCAATCAACGTTTGAAAACTTTGCGATGCAGCATATCCGCGACCAGGATGACATTTATCCGGTCTTTCGCGAACTGTTTCATAAGCAAAGTACAACCAGCAATAGCTAACCACATACATAAATCAGCCAGAGGTTATCTCCTCTGGTTGATTTTTATGACCTCGCGTTTCGACCACATGTTATGTCATTTAGCATTTTGTCTCAGGCTAGCCACTTCCACTTCGAGCGCGGAAATATCGCCAGAAGACAACAGCGGTTGCATTTTCACGAGCGACTCTTCCGGAAGTTGATACAAATTAAGGGCCAGTATTCGTTCAATATCCCCCACCGGCAGGCGATATTTTATTATTTTTGCCGGATTGCCGCCGACTACCGCATACGGTGGCACATCTTTAGTCACCACCGCACCTGCTGCGACAACAGCGCCCTCCCCGAGCGTAACGCCTGGCATGATCATGGCGCGCATGCCTAACCAGCAACCATCATGCAACACCGTGTCACCCCGAAACTCGTAGGCATCTTTGATCGACGCCATAAAGGGATAAAGACTGATCCAGTCAAGCCGGTGCGTACTATTTCCCCCCATCAGAATAACGCTCTCAGCGCCAATGCAGACGAAATTCCCAATAATCAACTTATCCAAATGCCCAAGCGGTTCCCAGTCCCGGCTGATCTCATCACCGAGTAAATACCGCACCACCGAACGTTCGAATCCATGATCCCAGCAGTCACTGTAATAGCTATGCGTACCCTTAATAACTATATTAGGGTTGGTCACTGTCTGATGAAGGTACTCCATTCTCGACCAGTGTTTTTCTGACACTTCGCCATCCTTTTATCATTGTGTTTTAAAACACCCTACATCCTTTCCACCAGCGGATAGAAGTCTTTATTTTCTTTTTGCATACGCTCATACACTTTGCGTAGAACATTGTTGGCATCACGTCTGAATGCCTCATCATTACCTTTTAATTTACTGGCAATATTCCAGCGCCGGGAAAAAACTTCATATTCGCTGACGATATCCGTCATTTCACGTTGAAATTTTGAGCTAATCTGTCTGAGCGTACTATTTCCATCCTGCTCAATATGTGGATAAAGGAACTGATCTTCAGCAGACAAATGTGTTTTTATAATGGCACTCATGCTAACGATCGCAGTTGCAATTTCCTGGGCATTGGATGATACGCCTGCATGGCTCAAGGTACGTAGAAATGATATTTTTTCCAGAATTTCAACATGCTGATTTTTCATTTTATCAATATTCATCCGTTTATCCTTTTTTATTTTCCCTTTACGGAGCAGCAGGCAATGTAGTTTAGCTGGTGACGTTGCGAACGGAAGAAGCGAAACATTTTCAGGAACCGGCGACGATTTTCGCGTGTGCGTAAGCCGTTAAACACAATTTTAACCGCCCCAGTCAGCCCTTCATCACGAATTAATCCTCGCGGCGACATCAGCGACATATCACCATTCTGCTGCAAGACCTGTGCAAACCCACCGTTCAGAAATAAATCGCGCCAGCCTTGGCTGGTCATCGGGCTAACGTTTGATTTCACTACCTCTACAAGCTGGCCCTGCTCGCCCGTGCCCAGTTTTTGTGCGGTGAACATAATGTCGTGAGTTAACAGACGCCCGCCGGGCTTCAATACGCGATAATATTCGGCAATTAACTTCGCCTTCGCTTTATCGGCATACATTGTCAGCATGGCTTCGTTGATCACAACGTCGAAACTGTTATCCGCAAATGGAAGGGTGTTAGCGTTAGCTGCCATAACGTGAATGTGATTTTCCAGACCATTTGCCGCCACGTTATTTCTGGCGTTTGCCAGTGCGGTTTTATCCATATCAATGGCGTATACCGTACAGCCAAAGCGTTGAACTAACTCTATCGCCGTCGTAGCCATGTTACACGCCACTTCCAGCACCTGGCTGTCGGGCGTCAGTTGTGACTGGCTGAACAACCACTCTGTTGCTTCAACGCCCCCCGGACGCAGACGGGTTTTGCCCAAGCCGGCTAAGAACGTATGGCCCGCTTTATCAGTCGCGCTCATCTGCTTGTCTCCTTTCTTATAAGTTGCATTATAAATACAACAATAAGAGTTAAAGGTGAAGCACGCGAATGATTTTTATTACAAAATGCCCTTCCCAGTAGCGTTAGAGCGGATGAATGCCGTGTGATAGACTGAAGTATCAGACTTACAGGGCTGTACATCATTATGCAATTGCATCATAAAGCGCTCAGGCTCTTTATCTCCGTCAGCGTAGTTGTTTTGACATTTTCTTTTTTGGTTTATGAGCTCATTGCCAGCGATAAAGCAATGAATGCGTACATGCGCTATATCAATGAGAAAGCCGACTCATCGTTTCTCTATGATAAGTATACTAATCAAAGTATTGCAGCCCATCTGATGCGCACATTTTCATCCCCCCAGGTACCCGCTTCTATCGAGCAACAAAAAGCACTTTGCAACGCTTTCGACAGCGTTAACGGCACTCATGGGCTCAACCTCACCCAGCATAACTACCTACCATTACACGGTACGTTGCAAACCCCCACTACAAAATGTAGCGAGAAACTTGAAGACATATTTCTACTGCCCTCTTTTGACCGGGCGGTAAACGTTAATCGTGAGCAGAAAGATTACGGTCATGGTTTAGGTATGCAGGAGTATAAATTTCGATATTACGTCGATCTCAAAAATAATTACGTCTATTTCTTTGATCTGGTCGACTCGCGGAAATTTGCGATACACAACTGGTCGTTTTTGCAAAAAGGAAACCTGGGTATCAACCAGAATGACATTGACGGTATTTTCACTGGCCGCACGGTAATCTCCCGTATTTATGAAGATAACCTGACCGAGAAAAAAGTGATGAGCTTTTTAACACCGGTCTACTATGCCGGTAAGTTAAAAGGCGTGGTGATGGTGGATATTAACAAAGAGAATTTAAAGAATATTTTCTATACCAGCGACCGTCCTCTCGTCTGGCGCTATCTTAACGTGACGCTTTCGGACATCAACTCAGGTAAAGAGATACTCGTTCACCAAAGTGAGAACAACCTGTTTAGCTATGTTCACTACCAGGAGGACATGCCTGGCGGTATACGCATCACCTTATCGCTTGATTTTATGTACTTTATTGTCTCCTCCTGGAAAGTATTCGCCTTCTATCTGCTGGCGACAATACTGTTGCTGAATATGGTCAGAACGCATTTTCGGCTGTATCACAACGTCACGCGTGAAAATATCAGTGACGCGATGACCGGGCTCTACAACCGCAAAATTTTAACGCCGACGCTCGAACAGCGTTTACAGCAGTTGGTAAACGCGGGCACCCTCGTGACCTTTATCGCCATTGATTGCGATAAACTAAAAGTCATTAATGATACGCTGGGGCATAAGGAAGGCGATCGCATTATCACCATTCTGGCTAGAGCTATTCAAACCTCGATTCGCAAAAACGACTATGCCATCCGCCTCGGTGGGGATGAGTTTTGCATTATCCTCATTGATTACCCCGCTGAATTAACGCCTCGTCTGCTGGAGAGGATTCGCTATAACTTACAAATTATTGCGCAAGATAAAGCAATCAGCTTCTCCGCAGGGATTTATAATATGCAGCCAAACGACACCATTGATGATGCCTACAAAGCATCCGATGCACAGCTCTACCTGAACAAACAGAAAAAACGCGCGGATGCGTAATCATTTTTCTGACAGGATTTTCATTGTTGTACCAGGAGTAAGTCATGACGGAAGTGAACAAAGGTAACGCAACGCATCAGCGTTTAATTTCGCTGTTGTCAGAACAAGGCGCGACGTATCGCGTGGTAAGCCATGAAGCGGTCGGCAAATGTGAAGCGGTTTCTGAAATTCGCGGTACCGCACTGGGCCAGGGAGCAAAAGCGCTGGTTTGTAAGGTCAAAGGCAACGGCGTTAATCAGCATGTCCTGGCGATTCTTTCTGCCGACCTGCAGGCCGACCTGAGCCTGTTAGCCAGTAATATCGGCGGGTTAAGAGCATCACTTGCCAGCCCGGCGGAAGTCGATGCACTGACAGGTTGCGTATTTGGCGCTATCCCACCGTTTAGCTTCCATCCAAAACTTAAGCTGGTCGCCGATCCGCTATTGTTTGAGCGTTTTAATGAAATTGCGTTCAATGCCGGAGTGCTGGAAAAATCCGTGATCATGGATACCGCAGATTACCTACGTATCGCGAAACCGGAATTACTCCCGTTCCGCCGCGTACAATAGCCGCCCGAGTCAGGTGTAAAAGCGTAGCATCGTGCATTAGCCCAAAAAAAATCATAATCATTAAAAAAAGCCTGTTCCGTCACGCGTTTACGCGTACAGTAAGCAGGCTTATTTTTTCTTTTGGCAAGGAAACTACGATGTTTGATGTCACTCTGCTGATCCTGCTCGGACTGGCAGCTCTGGGCTTTGTCAGCCACAACACCACTGTCGCTGTTTCAATTCTGGTGCTGATCATTGTTCGTGTTACCCCTCTGAATACTTTCTTTCCATGGATAGAAAAACAGGGCCTGACCGTCGGGATTATAATTCTAACCATTGGCGTCATGGCGCCGATCGCCAGCGGAACGCTCCCCCCCTCCACGCTCATCCACTCCTTTGTGAACTGGAAATCACTGGTCGCTATTGCCATCGGGGTATTCGTCTCCTGGCTTGGCGGGCGCGGTGTCACGCTCATGGGTAGCCAGCCTCAGCTTGTGGGCGGTTTACTGGTGGGTGGGCGTGGCGCTATTTCGCGGTGTGCCGGTGGGACCGCTCATTGCGGCAGGTCTGGTGTCATTGATTGTTGGGAAGCAGTAGCCAGTCCAGCCAGATAACGGCCTGGCGTCTGTCCCAGGCCTTTTTTGAACATGGTGATAAATGCCGTGGTCGAATCGTAACCGAGCATTTGCGCAACCTGTTGCACGTTATGGCCATCTATCAGCGCCTGCAACGCCAGAATCAATTGAAGCTGGTGACGCCAGCGGCGAAAACTCAACCCCGTTTCTTTAACGACCAGACGGGCAAGGTTCCGCTCACTCATCGCAAATACGCTGGCCCACTGTCCCAGCGTCTGCCACTGCGCGGGCTCCCCCGCCATCGTCGCGACCATTCTGCGGATTTTCGGGTGATCGGAAACCGGCAACTGCATTTGCTCCTGCGGCTGCTGCGGGAGTTCATCAAATAGCACTTGTGTCAGCCGCTGGGTAGACGGCTCCAGCCGTTGATCATCCGTTTTGGACGCCAGCGCCAGAATGAGCTCCCGACATAACGGGGCGATTTTCAGGGTGCAGCAGCGTTCAGGCATCACGACTGCCTGCGGCTCAATAAACAAAAAGCACAGTTGCGCTCCAACGGTAACGTGGTTGCTGTGTGGAATTTCACCGGGGATCCATACCGCATATTGTGGAGGCACCATCCACATAGCATTTTCAACCTCACAGGTGATCGCGCCATGCAAGGCCAGAATCAACTGCCCCTTACGGTGCTGATGCAGCGGACTGAAGAGTTCATCTTCCCGGGCTTGTATACAAAACGCCACCGCCGCATCGTGGTAAAGGTCGGGCTCATACCCATCCAGCCTCAGTCCTAACATAAAAATGTCCGTTTTTAGCGATAAACTGTCATTTTAGCTTGATTCATCCATTGAGTAAAAACGCTAAAGTATCGCCTCGCCTGACGATATGAGAAAAAAATGACAAATATGCCTTCCTCCCGCGGCAAAAACGCAGCCTGGCTGATCGCGGGGATCCTGATGATTGCCACCACGCTGCGCGTCACCTTTACCGGAGCCGCCCCGTTGCTGGATGCAATTCGCACCGACTACGGCCTGAGTACCGCCCAGACGGGACTTCTGACCACCCTGCCGCTGCTGGCCTTCGCACTGGTATCGCCTCTGGCCGCCACCGTTGCACGCCGTTGGGGTATCGAACGCAGCCTGTTTGCCGCAATGCTACTGATTTGCGCAGGTATTGCGATACGTTCGCTGCCCACGCCAGGTTTCCTGTTTAGCGGCACCGCTATCATTGGTTGCGGAATCGCGCTGGGAAATGTGCTGTTACCTGGGCTGATCAAGCGTGATTTTGCTCAGCATGTGGCAAAACTCACTGGCGCATACTCGCTGACTATGGGCGCAGCGGCGGCACTGGGTTCAGCTATTGTGGTTCCGCTGGCGCTGAACGGGTTTGGCTGGCGCGGTGCGCTGATGGTACTGATGGTCTTTCCGCTGCTGGCGCTGATTATCTGGTTACCCCAATGTCGCCAGACGGCCAATGCCAGTTTGAGCAACTCGCGCGCTTTGCATTCCCGCGCGATCTGGCGCTCGAGCCTCGCCTGGCAGGTGACGCTGTTTCTCGGGATCAATTCACTTATCTACTACGTGATCATTGGCTGGCTACCCGCCATTTTAATCAGCCACGGCTACAGCGAAGCGCAGGCCGGTTCGTTGCATGGTTTACTGCAACTGGCAACCGCCGCGCCGGGGTTATTGATCCCTCTCGTCCTGAACAGATTTAAGGATCAGCGCGCCATCGCCGCACTGGTTTCGTTAATGTGCGCCATCGGCGCAGCGGGATTCGCGGTAATGCCCGGGCAGGCTTTGCTGTGGACCATACTGTTTGGCTTTGGCTCAGGCGCTACGATGATCCTTGGTTTGACCTTTATTGGCCTGCGCGCAAGCTCAGCGCATCAGGCCGCGGCCCTGTCCGGCATGGCACAGTCCGTCGGGTATTTACTGGCTGCCTGTGGGCCACCGCTGATGGGTAAGATTCACGACCTCAATGGTAGCTGGCTGATTCCATTAGCTGGGGTCGCCGTGTTAGCAATACTGATGGCAGTGTTTGGTCTGTGCGCGGGGCGTAATCGGGAGATAGCAAGCGCATAAAGCAGCGGGCAGGTTTGAGTATAACCTGCCCGTTTTTTTATCCTCGCGCAGCGCGCAGCATTGCCTGAACTAACGGCACGGGTTTTCCCGCCAGCGCTCCACGTTCATGCTGAAAGAGTGTGCCGACAAAAAAAGGATGCGTCACCAGCTCAATGGCACGGATATCACCAGCCTCATCCCAGCCAGTCACACGAAGATCACCGCTCTCAAGCTCGGCGGCAAAATCTTCCGATACGCCATAGTTGCAATGATACCCCTCGGAGATAACACCCAGTCCGTAGGCTTTGGCAATCAGCGTATTGGCCCTCAGTTCAATATCATCCGTTTTTTCTACCAGCGAGCAGGTCAACGGTGCGATGACCATCCGCCCCGTGGTATCCGTTTCCGCATGGGCAGCATCACTCCAGCCCAGCACGTTGCGGGCATACTCCAGAATCGCATGTTGAAAACCGCCACAGGTCCCGAGGAATGGGATGCTGTTTTCACGCGCGTAGCGTATCGCGATCAGTGCGCCTTCCAGGTGCCGATATGGACTGCCAGGAACGACCCAAATAGCATCATAGCCAATCAGATCTTCACTGCTGCTAATATCAGAGGTGGTTAGCCAGTCATAATCAGCCACTAATTCCAGGACGGCAGCGGCATCGTCGATAGCAAGAGGAATGGCCTGATGCGCCACAATATCAGGGCTGTAATCACCCACCAGCGCAATGCGAAGCGTATCTTTAAACGGGGAAATTTCCATTAAGTTTTCCTTATGTCCAGACAATGAGGGACAATATAAGGAGCCTCAGCCTACCGATTTTTTGTTGGTATCACAATCCCTTAAATTGGGAGTCAGGACGGGCAGAATGTTACAATTGTCACGTTTTACGATCTTATTTAACCGTAATAAAGGTGTCGAAATATATCAAAGCAGTGGATTAATGGAGCGGATGAAAAGATGAAAATTCAATGTAAACGCGTGTATGACCCAGCAGAAAAAAATGATGGTTATCGCGTACTGGTCGACAGGCTGTGGCCTCGCGGGGTAAAAAAGACCGACCTTATTTTTAACGAATGGAATAAAGCGCTTACGCCGTCATCTGATTTACGCAAGGCGTTCCACGCAGAATTGATTGATTTCACACACTTTTCGGAGCAATATCGCGCTGAACTGGCCCTACAGCAGCAGGAAGGAAAGCGTCTCGCAGAGATTGCCCGACAGCAAACCTTAACGCTACTGTATGCGGCGAAAAACACCCAGCAAAACCACGCGCTGGTGCTGGCTGAATGGATACGTCAATGCTAACCGGATTTCATTTGCCCGTTGTCGGATGATCTCTGCGCCAGAGCACCCATTCATCAATCACTTCCCCGCCCGGTAATTTGCAGTCCGACCTTACGCCTTGCGGGGTCTGCACCGCAATCAGCGAGCCACCCTTTTGTTCACAATATACCGATGCAGGATTCGCCAGACCAATCTTCGGCGGTTTGGGGGCTTCGGGCTGAGTGGTACATCCCGCTAACACCAACAAGCCGGGCAAAATAATAGACGCCAGTTTCATATCGACTCCTGTTAAAAACCTTATCCCGGCAGGTTACCCCGACTTTCCATCTATCTCCATGTTTTACTGCCAGCTTTCAATTTAATGTTTAAATTTTGAGCGGGATGGCGTGTTTCATCTTTCATCTTGATGTTCTATCATGCGGGCCACGTTAGCCCAGTCATTACTCAGGAGCATTTACACCTCATGTCGGACATGATCCTTGCCAGAGTCTCACAATCCTTAGCCACGGAGCAGTCAGTTGAGAGCCTGGTTCGGCAACTTCTGGAGATGCTGGAAGTGGTGACTGAGATGGAATCCACCTATTTAACCAAGGTCGATTTAGATGCCCGCCTGCAGCATATTTTGTATGCGCGCAATAGCAAGCAGATGCAGATCCCTGAAGGGCTGTCCGTACCCTGGGATGAGACGCTATGCAAACGCGCCATAGACGAAAACTGTCTGTACAGCGACAACGTTCCCGCTCGCTGGCCGGAGTGTACCGCCGCCCGCGCGCTGGAGATAACCACTTTCCTGAGCACGCCGGTTCATCTTCCCGACGGAACGTTTTACGGTACGCTCTGCGCCACCAGTCGCCACCAGCACGCATTAAGCCAACGTGGCGAACAGGTGTTACATCTGTTTGCGGGCCTGATCGCCCAGTCAATTCAAAAAGAGTCGCTGGTTGCTCAGTTACGTGAAGCGAATGCCGCGCTGATTGCGCACTCTTACACCGATGCCCTGACCGGATTACCGAATCGGCGCGCCATTTTTGAAAATGTTGAGACTCTTTTTTCCCTTGCCCGACATCTCAGGCAGAAGATTATTTTTGCCTATATTGATTTGGATGATTTCAAATTGATCAATGACCGCTTTGGCCACGAGGTTGGCGACCAGTTTCTGATCCAGATTGGTCAGCGTCTGCTTCGCGAATGCGGTGACAATGATATCCTTGGCCGACTGGGTGGTGACGAATTTTTAGTCGTGAGCCTGTCACCGGAAGATGACAGGGATCCGCGGGACCGCCTGCAGCAGGTGAAAAATCAGCTACAACAGCAAATTTGTGGTGACTACCACCTGGGCGACATTCATCTATTTTATCCTGGCGCCAGTCTGGGCGTGGTGGTAATTAATCCGTTGGAGACTGATGTAAACTGCGCGCTTCACCTCGCAGACAGCGCAATGTACAAGGATAAAAAGCGTCAGGATAAAACCACTTTTGTCGTACATTAAGCCCTGCTATGCTAACCCGTCTTTAAATAACTCTGGCAGATAATCGTATGCGACTCGGTATTATTTTCCCCGTCATCATTTTCATTTCCGCTGTCGTTTTCTTATCCTGGTTTTTTATTGGCGGCTACGCTGCGCCGGGAGCATAACGATGAAAAAAACAACGCTTATTATGATTGGCGTGGCTATCATCGTCGTTCTGGGAACAGAATTCGGCTGGTGGTGACCTAAGAAAAAGGCCACATATTAGTGGCCTCTATTGTCTGTATGTTTACTTAGCTTTTGATTTTTCTGTAGATAAACAACACCACAATCGCACCGATCACCGCCACGGCGAAACTGCCGAAGTTGAAACCATCGACTTTACCAAAACCAAAGAAGGTGCTGATCCAGCCACCCACTACCGCACCGACAACCCCTAAGATAATGGTCATAAAGAATCCGCCGCCATCTTTACCCGGCATAATCCATTTTGCCAAAATCCCAGCAATAAGACCGAAAACCACCCATGAAATAATGCCCATAATTTCCCTCACTTATGTTTTTAAATTAACGATTCACTCGTCGTATAAAAGCATAGCATAGCGCTGAAAAATTAAAATTTGTGATCGCTATCACTTCTGTTTTTCATCTTTTTCCGATGTTTCATAAGGTTACATCGCTGACTTGCAGACTAATTTTGTCGCGCCTCGTCATTAATGTCGAATCGTCAGTCATTCTGCTTAACGCTTTGGCCGTCAGCCCCTGCTATTGCTGGGTTTTCACTTCTGGCACACTTTATGCTTAAACAGCCCGTCACTACGACACATCGTAGTCCGCGATGCGTATCGCGTGACTGCGTCTACAATTCGCGCTATTTCAGCATTTAACAGGTCTGTTATTGATGAAAAAAATCACCAGTGTATGCCCATACTGTGGGGCCGGGTGCAAGCTGAAGCTTGTTGTTGAGAATAACAAAATCATCCGCGCTGAGGCCGCAGAGGGTGTAACGAACCAAAATCAGTTATGCCTGAAAGGCTATTATGGTTGGGACTTTCTTAACGACACTCGCCTTCTGACTCCCCGTCTGACCCGCCCGATGATCCGTTATGAAAAAGGTGGAAAATTCACTCCCGTTAGCTGGGATGAAGCCATTCGTTACACCGCAAAACGCTTAACTGAAATCAAAAATACCTATGGCCCTCGTGCCATCATGACCACCGGATCTTCCCGTGGAACAGGGAATGAGACCAACTACGTGATGCAAAAATTCGCACGTGGCGTGCTCCATACCAACAATGTCGATTGCTGTGCCCGCGTCTGTCACGGCCCTTCCGTAGCCGGGTTACAGGAAACGTTAGGCAATGGCGCGATGAGCAATTCCATCAGCGACATTGAAAACTCAAAATGCCTGCTGATCTTTGGTTATAACTGTGCCGATTCACACCCAATTGTGGCCCGCCGGGTAATTAAAGCTCGCCAGAACGGTGCAAAAATCATTGTCTGCGACCCACGCCGGATTGAAACTGCCCGTATCGCTGACCAACATTTGCAGTTGAAAAACGGTTGCAATATGGCGCTGGTCAACGCGTTTGGCCATGTTCTCATCGAGGAGCAACTCTACGATCGCGAGTATGTACAAAAGCATGCGGAAGGACTGGAAACATACTGGGAAACCGTTAAGGAGTATGCGCCTGAAGACGTTGAACATTTAACCGGTGTTCCCGCACAGCAGGTTCGTCAGGCGATGCGTACATTTGCTGCGGCGCCATCGGCCACCGTGATGTGGGGGATGGGCGTCACCCAGTTTGGTCAGGCCGTTGACGTGGTTCGTGGTTTGTCGAGCCTGGCCTTGCTAACCGGAAATCTGGGACGCCCTAACGTCGGTGTTGGCCCGGTGCGCGGGCAAAATAACGTGCAGGGCGCGTGCGATATGGGGGTGCTGCCTAACCAGTTTCCAGGGTATCAGGACGTAACCGATTTCGCCGTCAGGGAGAAATTTGCCGCCGCATGGGGTATTGACGTTAATCAGATGGATGACAAGGTTGGAACCCGCATCACCGAAGTTCCGCATCTGGCTATCGAAGGCAAAATCAAAGCCTACTACATCATGGGAGAAGATCCGCTGCAAACCGAGGCCGATTTGGGTCTGGTCCGCGAAGGATTTAACGCGCTCGATTTTATCGTCGTGCAGGATATCTTCATGACCAAGACGGCGGAAATGGCCGATGTCCTCCTGCCTGCCACCTCATGGGGTGAACACGGTGGCGTCTTTACCTGCGCCGATCGCGGTTTCCAGCGTTTTGAGAAAGCGATTGAACCCACCGGTGATGTAAAGCGTGACTGGGAGATTATCAGCCTGCTGGCCAGCGAAATGGGTTATCCAATGCAGTATCAAAATAACCAGCAAATCTGGGATGAGATGCGCGAGCTGTGTCCACTGTTCTACGGCGTGACCTATGAGAAAATGGGTGAGATGGGTCATGTTCAGTGGCCATGTGCGGATCTCGATAGTCCTGGTACGCCCTACCTTTACGCGCACAGCCAGTTTGATACCGCCAATGGCAAAGGCAAACTGTTTGCCGCACCGTGGCGAGCGCCAGCAGAAGTTCCTGATGAACAATATCCGCTGGTGCTGTGTACCGTGCGTGAGGTTGGGCACTACTCCTGCCGTTCGATGACCGGCAACTGCGCAGCGTTGCAAGCGCTGGCAGACGAGCCTGGGTATGTGCAAATCAATACCCATGATGCTGAAAAAATGGGTATTCGTCATCGCGATCTGGTATGGGTCAGCTCGCGCCGCGGTAAGGTTATCAGCCGCGCGGATGTCTCCGAGCGCATCAATGTCGGAACGGTCTATATGACTTATCAATGGTGGATTGGCGCGTGTAACGAGTTAACCCAGGACAATCTCGATCCTATTTCGAAAACGCCGGAAACCAAATATTGCGCCGTAAATATTGAACACATTACCGATCAGGGGTGGGCAGAAAAATATGCCGCACAAACGTATAGCGATATGAAGTCACGTCTATGTGAGGCTATTGCGTAAGTCACCGCCATCATCTCCTGAGTCTGGCTTTCCAGACTCAGGCCTTATCTCATGACTTCGCCAGCTGTGGTTCACTGAAGCGGATGGATGCAGCTTCCTCCTGCTTATCCCGCCGCATAAAGCCGAGGTTCATCAGAAACAATCCCGCCATAAACGGTAGTTCGTACAGTTCTTCAATCAGATCGCCATACTGAGCATTGTGCAGAAAGATGGGAGCCAGCAGACGATGATGCTCTACCGTATCGGAGATCAAAAATGCACAGGTGGTGATCGCTAACAGCCACAGAGGTAGCGGTTCATTGCGAAAGCGACGGGCAATATCCTGGCGTAAGCGCTTCGAAATCAGCACTGGCAGAATAATCATGGCAATCAATACCACTGAGATAGCCCGGAACAGGAGTTTGGGATGCTCAGGAAAATAATCGCGGCCCCAACTTGTGCTTCGACCCAGTAATACCAGCCACCACGCTGCCGCCCAAAGCCAAAATTGCTTCTCGCCTTCGGGACGTGATAAGGGCCTGATGTAGCTGAGTGTAAATATGGCACCAAACAGCAGCCATAGCGCCTGGCCATTTTCAATCCAGCTGACGACAGTACCGTTGAGTAGCGGGAGATGCCAGTTCGCGGCGAACGGGATCGCCACGATGGCTAATCCGAGAATGATTGTGGGTAATGTAAGTCGGGTATTGAGTTTCATAAGCGCGATGTTCTGTTTTATATCTGTTTCGCGATCATAACCCCTGTGAATGATCAACTATTAGCAATCAATGCGAATCTCTTAAGGTATTCTTAAGGAATCCTTTCAGGATATTTCCCTGTTTCGCCCAGAAAAAAAACGCACTGCGCCGTCAAAGCGCAGTGCAGTTTTTAGATTAAAAACTAATATACTCAATCAGTAGCAGTGAATAATGCCTACCACCCGCAGACTTCGTGCTCATTTTCGGTATCGTACGAACGCACGGTATTGACCAGATCTTTGACCACTTCAGCTGCCACATCCGGCACCAGTAATGTCATTGGCGCCTCTGTTTCATAATCAACAGAAACACCGTTGCTGTTATTGGTCACGGTTACGGTATAGGTTGCTTTACCCATGATTTACTCCTTGCCGGTGCGCACGACTTTTCGTTGATTTGCACTCTCCATCAGAACTTCCGGGGCGACGAAAAAATCGATATTAAAGTAAGTGTCGTCGGTCATCACTTCGATGTTATGCCATTTTTCCGGTGGAAAAACGCCAAACTGACCGGCTTCAATAATCATCACCTCTACTGGCTCCGGACTGTGTTCGTCTGCGTATCCGAGATATTTGACCGCCCCCTGCATAACCGAAAGTCGAGGATAAACCCCGGCTCGGGTCCCTTTATCAAGGTGGCGTTCGAAAATTCCGGCAGGCGCCGTTTCTTTGTTCCAGAATGGCGTAGAGCGTGTATGGATATGATTCTGTGGAATTTGAAGCATTTTTCTTCCCTTTTCCAGTCGACAACCAGCGAGTCATATTGAACCGCTGCTGTACACAGGGTACGCCTCAAAATATACATTTAAAATACCATTTATTGGTTACAACCCTACGATTATAAATGAAAAGCAGAGCTCAATATTAAAGGCCCGCCGCAATCAGCGGGCCGATGGCATCACGATTGAAGCGTGGCCAGACGGGCGGCAAAACCAACGAAAATCAGGCCGATAAGGGAATTCCCCACTTTCGCCAGTTTCTTCTTCGTACGGATATATTGCGTCACAAACGCGCCGGAGAAAATAAGGAAGCTCAAATAGAAAAAGCTCACTATCTCAAGCGTAATAGCCAGAATAAAGAATGACAGCCCTGAATGCGGCGCATTGACATCAATAAACTGCACGAAGAACGACACATAAAACAGAATAGCTTTGGGGTTGGTCAGGCTCAGGATTAATGCGCGCTTAAAAATAGCGCCAAACGGGACTTCCTCGGGCGCGGCGTCGCTTGCTTTCGATTTCAGTGTTGCATACAGGATCTTCGCGCCAAGATACAGTAAATAGAAAGCGCCAAGATAACGAACGATATTGAACAAAACAGGCGTTGTTTTAATCAATGCAGCAACACCGGCATAGGCCAAAAACATCAACACGGCATCACCAATAAACACACCGCTGGCGGCGAGATACCCCCCCTTTACTCCCCTACCGACGCTGTTCTTCAGCACAAATATCGTATTTGGCCCCGGTACCAGCACGATAAAAATAGCCCCCACCAGATACGTCCAGTAATTCAGAACTCCATACTCTGCGAACACGTTAACCTCTTCCTGAAAAAACACATGCACTTGCTGCGATACAATATGCTAACGAATGCGACAGGTGATGGAAAGAGCAGGTAATTAATTAAAAAAACCCGCCACTGGTGGCGGGTGTGTACAGATAATGTTAGCCCGGATTAATGGTGCAGCATCTCATCCACTACTTCTTCGCCCTTCAGCTGATAAGGGTAGTAGGTAGGCCAGTTTTTCATCTCCTCAAGCAAGGCAGCCTGCGAGGTATTTCCCATAAAGATATGGAAGTGGCTCGATTTACGCGGCGCGATAATATGATCGCTGAATTGCACGTATTTAGGCGCTTTGCTGTCAGCGGCTTTACACTCAAACAGATACCGTACACCTTTCTTGCCTGATTTATAGTGCAAGATTTTATACCCGGCATAATCGTATTTGCACGATGCGACCTGATTACCGGTGTGAAATTCCATCACGCCATCTTCGATGCCGATGGTGTCTACATTGGTTGCATAGCCTGTACGGTAATAAGCTTTAATTTGTTCTGCCGTTTTGCTTTTATCTTTCTCCGCTTTCTTTTTGAAAACCGGATCAAGTTCGCCACTGACCAGATACGGATAGACAGATTGCCACATGCCATCCCAGTCGGACAGCGCCCGGTTCTGCACCTGGTTATCATCAAATACCCCTTCCGACGCCTTTTGTTCTGCTTCACTCATCGGCGCACCATGGGAATGATGACCATGCGCCAACACCTGCCCACTGACTAAAAGCATCCCCAGAGCGATTGTCAGTTTGTTAAAACGAATAGCCAAAATTTCACCCTCAAATCGTTTGCGAGTGAATTGTTATAATATAACATAACAATTTAATCAATAGACATTACTGCACGTTATTGCCTCACGCTTCAATGAGTTTTCTGGAGCAGATCTGATCAAGCAGAGCCTGCTGATGGCTGATAATGAGCATACCTAATGGCCGACGCTGGCACTCTTCAAGCAGCAATACCCAGATATCTTTTTGAATGGAAGGATCGAGCTGGGCGGTAATTTCATCGGCAATAAGAAAACGTGTCCGCGGATCCAGCGCGCGAAGTAAAGCAATTCGCGCCAGTTCACCGCCAGAAAGCTGTCCGGGACGGCGGGTTAACCACTCAGGGTTGATGTGAAGACGGGTAAGCAGTTCAGCATCAGGTCGCCAGGCATCATAAACCGCATCGCCGGTACTGCGCCGCGGATTAAAGGTTAACTCCGGATGCTGTGGCACCAGTTGCACCGGGCAATACTGGTGCATAGGCAGCGGTTGGTCATCAACCAGAATGTCACCCGAGGTCGGTTTTTGCCAGCCCGCCAGTACGCGTCCCAGCGTTGTTTTGCCGGTTCCGCTGGGTGCACAAACCCCAATGCGTTCTCCGGGGCGCAGAGAGAAGTTCAGATTTTGCCATAGCACCTTTCCTCCCTGACAAATCGTCACCTCACGACAGCACAGCATCGCGCTCTCCAAAAAGTTGATTTCTTTCAGGCAGCGCACGCCATTGGCGTTGCAGATGCTCGCTGATCTCTCCGCGTAACAGCTGTTCCCGGCTGACGTTATCCGACACCCTTCCCTGATGCAGCGCGACAATGCGGTCCGCGTGGCGAGCGGCCAGCGTAAGGTCGTGCGTTACCCATAAAACGCCAGCCCCTTGCTCACATTGCTCACGTAGCTGTTCAAGCAGTTGATTAGCCAGCGGTGCATCAAGCCAGGCGGTAATTTCATCCGCCAGAATATAGCGGGCCTGACTCAGCGACGCGTGACAGGCCAGAACACGTTTCGCCATCCCCCCTGAAAGCTGGCGTGGGAAGGCATCTAATACGCGACTTTCCAGTTGGCTACGCTGGAGCAATCGTTCAATTTTTCCGGCATTCCAGGCCTGGCCGGAGAGCTGACTTGCCCTGCGCAGATGCTTTTCAATCGAGAGCAGCGGGTTAAGTGCCTGAACACCTTGCGGGACATAGCTGAAAGTATTGCCACGACATTTGCGAATATCATCACTGTCCAGCGTTTTCCCCTCCAGGGTGATGGAGCCGTTGAAACGCAAATTGTCCGGTAAGAGATCAAGCAGACATTGCAGCAACAGGCTTTTACCTTCCCCACTTCCCCCAACTAACGCCACCATCTGACCTGGCGCTACATCGAAAGAGATATCCTGCAACAGCGAAGACCAGTTTCTCGCGCCGTACCAGCGATAACGCGCCACGTCCAGCGAGATCTGTCTTAAACTCAACATGCGTCACCTCGTAACCATAAACGATGCACTGCCCTTGCGAACTGATCGAATAACATAACCAGACTGAATAGCATCAGCCCGGGAAACAGCACTAACCACCAGTCGCCATGACTGATAAACCTCAGC
The DNA here is from genome assembly GCF_013797615.1 of Citrobacter sp. RHBSTW-00017. Taxonomy (NCBI): domain Bacteria; kingdom Pseudomonadati; phylum Pseudomonadota; class Gammaproteobacteria; order Enterobacterales; family Enterobacteriaceae; genus Citrobacter; species Citrobacter sp. RHBSTW-00017. The sequence goes on from NZ_CP056899.1 coordinate 2,924,028, forward strand.
GCATCAGCCAGCAGCAGGCCCAGCGATGGTTCATGTGGCGCCAGCCCAAAACCGAGGAAGCTCAACGCCGCGCTGTGCAACACCGCGTGGGGAAACATCAGCAAGGTTCCCGTTAACCACTGGGGTAACAATGCCGGGAGATAGTGATGCCGCCAGCAGTAAAAATGTCCGTGTCCCAGACGCCAGGTCAATGTCAGATAGTCACTGTGGGCCACGCGCTGCGCTTCGGCACGCAGGATTAGCGCCAGACGCGGCCAGTGGGTCAACGCAACCGCCATAATCACCCCATTTTTTCCGCCGCCCAGCGTGAAACAGATCAATATGAGCAACAGCAGATGCGGCATTGACAGCATGGCATCGGTAATCAGACGCATTAGTACATCCAGACGCGGATGTATACGTGAAACAGCCGCCATCAGTAATGCGATGAAGCCGCTGCACAACGCCGCGCCAATACCAATTTGCAGACTGGTTAACGCGCCCTGAAAGCAACGAATCCACAGATCGCGACCGAGGTTATCGGTGCCAAACCAATACAGCGCATCAGGCGGTAAATGACGGGCAAGCAGATTAACGCTCAATGGGTTATCCAGCGTCGCTGCGCCATACACCGCAATGCATAGCAGGCAGCTAAAAGAGAGCAGAAGACGAATCAGCGTCGGCGTCGGATTATAGAGCATCAGGTCGCTCCAGAGCACGGTTCAACACATGGACAAGCCAGGTAGACAGCGAGTTGCCAATGAACACCAGTATGGTACTGAACAACACAATTCCCATCAGTAACGGCAGATCGCCGCGTAATCCGGCATCAATAGTGGCCTGTCCCAGTCCCGGATAAGCAAAAACTTTTTCCGCCAGCAGTGCGCCGCCCAGCAGTTCTCCCAGCGAGGCGAACTGCAGGCACAGCGCGGGCGTGATAGCGTGGCGCAGAACCTGATGACGCAACAGCGACCAGCCTTTATCTCCCTGCGAACGCGCAAAACGGACAAAATCGCTTTTCATCACGCTGGCGATACTTTCCCGCGTATGAAGTGTAATTTGGCCAAGTCCCAATAAACTTAGCGCGCAAACGGGCAGCACTAAATGGCGCAGACGCTCAGCCAGCGTGGCCATATCGCCACTGTTGCCCGGCTCCCACGCGCAGCAGACCGGAAATACCGGCCAGCGCACGGCAAATAACGCCAGCAGCAGCATGCCAATCCAGAAGGTCGGCAACGACGAAAGCAGATAGCTGAGTCGACAGATTGCTTTATCCGGCCAGCGATTCAGATAACGACCCGCGACAAACCCCATTGCCGTTCCCAGTATGCCGGAGAGCAGCCACGCGCCGCCAAGCAAGGCAAACGAAGTCGCAAAGCGCTCCTTGATTACGCTGGCAACCGGTGCATTAAACAACATTGAGTAGCCGAGATCGCCCTGCAATACACGTATAAACCAGTGACCAAAACGCTCCCATAACGGCTGGTCTAATCCCCAGCGCGCAGCGATACGCGCATATTGTTCCGGTGGCACGTGCAGGAGATCGTTGCCGATATAGGCGCGAATCGGATCGACAGGAGAAAAGCTGAGCAGCATAAAAGTGCCAGCCGCAACCAGCACTAATAACACTATCAGCCGTAGAAAATGGCCTACAACAGACTTCATCAACGGCAGGTCCAGGTCCATTCATCCAGATTATTGAGCAGGGACCAGCTACCGTGGATCTCCGGCGCGCCTTTGCCTAAGTCAATACACGGATTTGCCAGATAAGTGTGCTGAATGTTCAGCAGCCATGCCCAGGCGGCATCGCCCTGCACCCCAGCCCCTTGCTTGCCATCCCACTCCACCTGTTGCCAGAAAGGAAACGCTTTTTGCCAGTCCGGAGCATCAATGGCCTGTTTAAGATGTTGTTCAACGACGGGATTGCTGTAATAGCCTGGATTGTAGTATTCCACGCCCGCGGCCTGATTGCTGTAGTGATGGAAAAGCTCCATCGGATCCAGGCTTCCCCAGCCAAACAGCGTCGGATTCGCATGCATATGCCGCTCAACGGTTTCCCAGCTTCCGGATTGCAGCGAGACCTGAATACCCACGGGCTCCAGCATCGCACGTACGGCCTCGGCTAAATCCCGGCGCGTACTGTCTCCGCTGGCGTACCATAGAGTCAGGCGAGCCTCTTTACCGTCTTTCACACGTACGCCGTCTTTCCCCACCTTCCAGCCGGCGTCTTCCAGAATCATCCGCGCTTTTTCGCTGTCGCCATCTTTGAACGCAACTGACTGTCCCTGCCATGGCAGGCCCTGAACCGCGCTATACGCCGGAATCACATGACCTTCCATGACCTGATCGGCAAGTTGTTTACGATCGATGGCGTAGTTGATGGCGCGTCTGATGGCGATATCAGCCGTGATATCGTTACCGATCGGATAACCATTGGCGTCTTTTTTACCCGCAGGGACCATTGGGAACACAATGCCACGGTTTTCCACGCTGTCGCGTACCCAAAGCTTCAAATTCTGCTGTTGAGGGGCGACCGCCATCGAAGGCGCAATACGCACGAGTCCCAGTTGACCACTGCGCGCTGCGGCATAAGCGTTATCTTCATCAAGGAAGACAAACACCAGCTTACTAAAATCATTTTTCTTACCGGCATACCAGGGGTTCGCCTCCACGATCAGCTGCTGCCCCGGCTGAAAACTCACCAACCGATAAGGGCCCGCGCCAATCGGATTTTTGGCGAATGTTTTTTCGTCATACCGTTTTTCGGGAACAATACCCAAAGAGCCCAGCACGTTCACAAAGGTGCTCTGCGGGCTGCGCAGCGTGATTTCTACCGTGCGGTTATCTTTCAGGCTGGCATGAGTAAAGTTTCCCATGTCGATTTTGCCGCCGCTCTTTGCGGCTTTATTATAGGTGAACACCACATCTTCAGCGGTTAGCGGGGAACCATCGGAGAATTTAAGGTCAGGTTTTAACGTCAACGTCCAGGTTTTGCCGTCAGCACTGGTTTCAACTTTTTCCGTCAGCAGGTTACCCCAGCTCATATCTGCGTTTTGTTTTAATAATGGTGCATGCAAAAGCAAATAGCTGCCATGACTCCAGCCCAGCATCGGGTCAAACCCTTCCGTTGGCTCAGGTCCAATTGCCAGCTTCAACGTCTGACCCTCGCTCACATTTTGCGCGGCGAGAAGTGGTGAGGTTAATGCGAGAGTCAATGCGCACGTAAGCAGTGCCAGCTTGCCTTTAATCATTATGTTATCCAGATTTGCGTTATTTTTATGCCGCTCAACGATTCATTGCCGTTAAACGGTCTCCTGGGGAAGGGATTATGGCGGACTGAAATGACGAAAAAAATGATGCGGCGCAGAAAAGTATGACGATTCTCTAAAATTATCATACTTTTTTCTGATACTCCTAATTGAGTACCTTCTGAATCGCAGAAAATAGATTAAATGTTAGTCATTCAATTAATGGCAAATTAATTACAAACTAATGATTACAAATACTAATTATTGGTCATTTCCGCTATTTACTTAGCTAAAACTAATGACAATTTATGTATATTTATTCAAGAAAAACACCAGAAGTGATAAGTTATGTAAACACATAATGATAATTATTTTTATTATCATTCCCATCAATTATCTTACTTCCTTTGAATTTTTAACAAAGGAAGTTTGACTATGCGCTTAAAACCTGTTGCTTCTGTTGTTCTGTCCTGTTTAGGATTTTCCAGTCCCCTGGCCTTTGCTGAAGATGTTATGGTGGTAACCGCTTCCGGTTACGAAAAGAAAATCACCAACGCTGCCGCCAGCGTCTCCGTTATTTCACAGCAAGAGTTACAAACCAATAAATATAATGATTTAGGCGAAGCCTTGCGTTCTGTTGAAGGGGTGGATGTCGAAAGCAGCACCGGTAAAACCGGTGGTCTGGAGATCAGCATTCGTGGCATGCCCGCCAGTTATACCCTGATCCTGATTGACGGTATTCGTCAAAACGGCAGCAGCGATGTGACGCCAAACGGCTTCTCAGCTATGAATACCAGCTTTATGCCTCCACTGGCGGCAATCGATCATATTGAGGTGATCCGCGGCCCGATGTCGACGCTTTATGGCTCCGACGCAATCGGTGGCGTGGTGAATATCATCACCAAAAAAAGCACCGATAAATGGAGCACCTCCATCAATACCGGCGTTAACCTGCAAGAGAGTAATAAATGGGGTAACAGCACGGTCGCCAACTTCTGGTCAAGCGGCCCGTTAATCGCTGGCGTACTGGATATGCAGGTTCGGGGTAGCACCACCCAACGTCAGGGTTCCAGCGTTACCTCCCTGAGCGATACCTCCTCCACCCGCGTACCTTATCCTACCGAGTCAGAAAACTATAACATCGGCACGCGACTCGACTGGAAAACGAATGAAAGCAATACGCTATGGTTAGATCTCGACTCCGCCAGACAGCGCTATGATAACGATGACGGTCAGTTGGGTAACCTGACGGGGGGTTACGATAAAACGCTGCGCTATGAGCGTAACAAAGTCACCCTCGGCCACGATACCGCCTTAACGTTCGGCACATGGAAATCCTCCCTCGGCTGGAATGAAACTGAGAACAAAGGACGACAACTGGTCTCCTCCGCACTCACGCCAGAGAACGCAGGCCGGGCCGGTGACGCACGTGAACTGAAGAACACTAACGTCATTCTGGACTCAGTACTGCTGACACCATTAGGTGATTCGCACCTCTTAACCCTCGGCGGGGAATATTGGGATGCGCGGATGAAAGACGGTGTGGTGCTGGCCAATACCGGCGAAACGTTCCATCAAAAAACGTGGGCAGCCTATGTAGAAGATGAATGGCATATTCTCGACTCGTTGGCCTTAACCGCAGGGACACGCTACGAGCATAACGATGTCTTTGGCGGTCATCTCAGCCCACGCGCGTATATGGTTTGGGACGTATCCGACGAATGGACGCTCAAAGGCGGCGTGACGACAGGTTATAAAGCACCATCACTGAGCCAGTTACATAACGGGATCAGCGGCGTAACCGCGCAAGGAACCGTGAATACGGTCGGTAATCCGGACCTGAAACCTGAGGAAAGTATCAGCTACGAAACCGGGCTGTATTACGAGAACGACACCGGGCTGAACGCCAACATTACCGGCTTCTATACCGAATACAAAAATAAAATTGTCTCGTATTCTATCGATGATAATACCAACAGCTATACCAACAGCGGAAAGGCAAGGACCGATGGCGTTGAATTTGCCAGCACCTTCCCTCTGTGGTCGGATGTGCTGACTTTATCCCTCAACTACACCTACACCCAGAGCAAGCAAAAAGATGGTGACAATAAAGGCGCGCCGTTAAGCTACACGCCAAAACATATGGCTAATGCTCGCCTGAACTGGCAGGCAACGGAAGATATGAATGCCTGGCTGAGCGCACGTTATCGCGGTAAAGCTCCACGCTTTACCGAAAATTACAACAACCTCAGCGCAGTACAAAAGGCCGTCTATGACGATAAAGGCGCTGATTTAAAAGCCTGGACCGTTCTCGACATGGGAATGTCTTATAAGCTGACCAAAGATCTGACGCTGAATACGGCGGTCAATAACGTGCTGGATAAAGACTTTAGCGAGGTTAAACTTTATCAGGTAGGCCGTAATAGCACCTACGCAGGAGATTACTATCAGACTGCGCAATCCACTACCGGATATGTAAACCCGGGCCGTAACTATTGGGTATCGTTAAACTACCAGTTCTGATTTAGTTTTTTCCTACCAGACGGGCTGTCAATGATAGCCCGTCGACCACTGGGTTTCACCAAATGCCCGGCACTGTTCTTTTTGCCAGCCAGCGGGGCTCCAATGTTTTTACCAGAGATAAAGCGACAAGGAATATTTTCGTCCCCGGCAGAGAAAAATGACGGAATGAGAGGTAAAGCTGAACTGGGACAGAATAGTCTGGACGAGGCTTTAATCGATAGCTTTAAATAGCCATTATGTTTTATGAGTCACGGAGCAACGGGTGCCCCGTGACAGCCATTAACTTACTTCAAATACTCTCCGCTGCGCAGCGCTTCAATACGTTTATCCAACGGCGGGTGAGTCATAAACAGCTCACTCAACGACTTGGATTTACCGTTGATGCAGAACGCCATCATGCTGGTCGCTTCCTGCGGCTCATAGCTGGTTTTCAGACGCTGCAGCGCGGCGATCATTTTCTCACGCCCCACCAGTTTTGCTGAACCGGCATCCGCATGGAATTCACGATGACGTGAGAACCACATGGTAATAATGCTCGCCAGAATACCAAACACCAGTTCCAGCACCGTCGCCACTGCGAAGTAGATCAATGGGTTGCCGTTACTGCCCTCACCCTCATCGCGGTTTCCGCCCATAAAGCCAGCGGCAATTTGCGCCAGAATACGTGAGATAAAGATAACGAAGGTGTTCACCACACCCTGAATGAGCGTCATGGTAACCATATCGCCATTAGCAATGTGGCTGATTTCATGCGCGATAACGGCTTCAGCTTCGTCCGGGCTCATGTTTTGCAACAGGCCTGTACTCACAGCCACCAGCGAAGCATCCCGGCGCGCACCGGTGGCAAACGCGTTAATATCTGGCGCATGGTAGATTGCAACCTGCGGCATAGCGATCCCAGCCTGGCGAGCCTGATTCGCTACCGTATTCATCAGCCAGCGTTCTCTTTCATTGCGAGGCTGTTCGATCACTTCCCCACCAACGGATTTTAACGCCATCCATTTGGACATCAGCAGCGAAATGAAGGAACCACCAAAACCAAACAGCAGTGCCATGATCAACAAGCCTTGAACGCTGCTTGACTGAATCCCTGTCAGGCTCAATACCAGCCCGAAAACGACCATCACAGCCAGGTTCGTCAGCAGGAAGAGCGCGATTCGCATCATAATTTTCTTTTAACCTCAATTTAACAAAACGCACTATGCGATTACCCATATCGTATGGGTCTTATGGCTATTTTCAAGCATCCATAGGTGCTAAGTCACCAGAAAGACACAACTTTACATTTTATCGTATCACACTGACGTCTTCATGCGCTTGTTAAAAAAACAGGCACAATTTCTTGTGCCTGTTGGAGGTTATTTACTGGTTGCGGGCTGTTCCGCTGGCTTTTCTTTTTCAAGATGCGCCAGGTCAAGCGCAATTTTTACCGTTTCATCCAGGTAGGGATCTGGTTCCTGGTAATCCTTCGGTAAATCGTCCAGTTTCTTCAGCGGCGGCTTACCTTCTCGCTTAAACCGATCGTTGATACGCGCCAGACGCATTGCGTCATCTTCGTTATTCTCTTTCTCGCGCTGAGCGTAATTGAGAGAAGCGATGTTGCGTTTATCCTTCATCGCATTGAAACGCGCAATATCCTTCATGATGTACTGGAACTCAGGATCGTTGGCAATTCGCGCATTGTGCTCTTTTAACAATTCAGGTCCGAACGGCGTCAGATTCTCTGATTTGGTGTAAGTCGCAGCATCAATGCTATCCCACGGCAGCGCGTTATCTTCAAACTTCTCACCGGTTTCCGTTTCTTCATTACCTGTCGGCATGATGATGTCCGGCGTAACGCCCTTACGCTGTGTACTGCCACCGTTTACACGGTAGAATTTCTGGATCGTATACTGAACAGAACCCAGCGCCGGCCATTCCGGACGCAGCATCTGATCATAAATACGGTTCAGAGAGCGATACTGCTGTACAGTGCCTTTCCCGAAAGTCGGTTCACCAACGATCAGCGCACGACCATAATCCTGCATTGCCGCAGCAAAAATCTCTGATGCCGAAGCACTGAAGCGATCGACTAACACTACCAGCGGGCCTTTGTAGTACACAACGCCGTCGGTATCACTGTCTTCACGCACTTTACCGTTATTGTCACGAACCTGAACCACAGGACCGGAAGGAATGAACAGACCGGAAAGCGAAACGGCTTCGGTCAGCGCGCCGCCACCGTTGGTGCGCAGATCGATAATGACGCTGCTGACGTTCTGTTTTTCAAGCTTCTGCAACTGAATTTTGACATCATCCGTCAGGCCAACATAGAAGCCAGGGATATCCAGTACGCCGACTTTTTCTTTGCCAACGGTTTTTACAGACATTTTCACGGCGCGGTCTTCGAGACGAATACGTTCACGCGTTAACGTGACGGTGCGCGTCTTGGTGCCTTTACCGGCAGGCAGGATTTCAAGGCGAACTTTGCTGCCTTTGGGTCCTTTGATCAGCGCTACAACGTCATCCAGACGCCAGCCAATCACGTCGACCATTCCCTTACCGGTCTGACCCACGCCGACAATACGGTCACCAACGCTTATTGCTTTGCTCTTGGCTGCCGGGCCGCCCGCCACCATGGAGTTAATGACGGTGTAGTCATCATCCATTTGCAAAACCGCGCCAATACCTTCCAGAGACAGGCTCATTTCAGTATTGAACTGTTCGGTATTGCGTGGAGAGAGATAGTTAGTATGCGGATCGATCTCACGGGCGAAAGCCGTCATCGCCAGAGAGAACACATCTTCGCTGTTGGTCTGCGCCAGACGGCGAATCGCAAACTTGTAGCGTCGCGTCAGCGTTTCACGAATTTCCGCATCGGTTTTGCCGGTCAGCTTCAGGCTGAGTTCGTCAAATTTAACCTTGCCGTCCCACAGCGCGTTAAGCTCTGCTTCGCTCTTCGGCCATGGCGCTTTGCTCCGGTCGAGGTTAAAGGTGTCGGTACCGGTGAAATCCATTGGACGTGCCAGTACGCTTAACGCGTACTGATAACGTTCAAATCGGCGTTTTTGCGCCAGATTATAGAGATCGTAAAAGACATCCAGCTTGCCGGTACGCAGTTCATCGCCAAGGACCGTTTTCTTTTTTGCATACTGTTCGATATCGCTCGCCAACAGCACGTTGTGGCTGTAGTCGAGCAGATTCAAATAGCGGTCAAAAATTTTTGCCGAAAACGCCTGATCCAGATCGAACTGGCGATAGTGCGAACGCGTAAAACGCGATGTCACACGTTCACTTACCGTCGCATGCTGGGTTTCTTCCTTTAAAACGGGGATTTGATCGGCACGCGTGATATCTTCCACAGCAAGTGCCTGGCCTGCTAATGCAAGCAGACCAGCTAACGCAGTAAGCCTAAAAAAAGTGTTCATGCCAGGCCTGGCCTCCGTTTCAGAACACCAGGTGTTCTGCGCGTACAATCAAAGACATACCCGAATTCAGCTGTACACGGACGCCATCTTTGGTGATTTCTAATACGGTGGCATCCATCGCATTATTACCTGCTTTCACCTTCAGAGACTGCCCTACCGTCAGTACTGAAATATCAGATACCGGAGTATGCTGTTCTTCACGAGGAGCACGCGGTGCTTTTGCTGCTGGTTTCTCAGCGCGAGGTTTACGCTCAGCGCCTTCTTTACGACGCGGTGCAGGACGCGGCTTACGCTCGCGACGCGGTGCGTCTTCTTTTTCACCGGCAGCAGCGGCTGCTTCGCGTTTTTTCGCCTGTTGCTCTGCACGTTGCGCCTGAACGCGGGCTTTAGCTTCTTCCAGCTGTTTGCGAGCATGTTCAACGTGCTGCTCATCCAGCTCACCACAAGGGTTGCCGTCGAGATCAACACGCGTTGCGCCCAATTTAACGCCATACAGATAGCGCCAGCTTGAAGTATAGAGACGTAAGGCAGAGCGGAGCTGCGTCTTGCTGAGGTTCATTTCGCCCTCAACACGCTCTACCAGATCCTGAAAAATGCCAATTTTCAGTGGGCGCGCTTCGCCTTCCGCACTAAAACACTGCGGGAAGCGTTCGGCCAGAAACGCGATGACTTCTTTACTGCTATTCAACTTAGGTTGATTTTCCATGAAATTTCCTGATTACAACGGACGTAGCCAACAAGCGCAGGCATGAACAGGCGACATTATAATGACGTCATCAGTAATTGCTACGTTATCCGTTGATTATCCTGCGACGCGCGCAAAGAATTTTTTGTAATCCGTCGTTGCAAGCACGGTTTCAAGCTGTGCCACCAGCGTTCGCAGCCCCTGTTCATCCTCGTCAGTAAAGCGGCCAAACGCGGTGCTATCGATATCCAGCACGCCGATTATCTGATTTTCGACGGTGATTGGCAGGACGATTTCAGCGTTGCTGGCGGCATCACATGCGATGTGTCCGTCAAAAGCATGAACGTCCTCAATGCGCTGAACCTGGTTCTGCGCTACTGCGGTCCCACACACCCCACGTCCTACCGGGATCCGCACGCAGGCGATTTTTCCCTGGAAAGGTCCCAGCACCAGCGTATCGTTTTCGAGCAGATAAAAACCGGCCCAGTTTACTTCTGCAAGACGTTCGTACAACAACGCGCTGGTATTTGCCAGCGTTGCCAGAAAACTGGTTTCACCTGCCATTAATGCCTGAAAGTCACGGTTCAGATCCGTGTATAGCTCTGTTTTGTTCATTATGTAATCACTTAGTTGTCTTTCTTAAAGCTGCAGCCTACTAAAATAAACATTAAATGCGTTAATGCTCAAGATCATTCCCGTCATGAGTTAAGATAACATTACTTCAACAATTTGATTCGCGATACATGGCCTTAACGACACCACGCATCACGCCGACTAAAAAAATAGCCATCAGGTCCATTGGTGATGCACTCCCTCGTGCGCATTACCATCGTTGCCCTGAATGTGACCTGATCTTTAGCTTGCCTAAAATGCGTTCGCATCAAAGTGCATTTTGCCCACGCTGTCAGGCAAAAATTCGTGACGGACGCGACTGGTCATTAACACGACTGGCGGCTATGGCTTTCACCATGCTGCTGCTGATGCCCTTTGCCTGGGGAGAACCGCTCCTGCACATCTATTTATTAGGTGTGCGCATTGACGCCAATGTGCTGCAAGGCATCTGGCAAATGACCCGACAAGGCGACCCACTCACCGCATCCTTCGTACTCTTTTGCGTTGCCGGTGCGCCCATCATTCTCGTGACCTCAATCGCTTATCTGTGGTTTGGCAATATTCTTGGGATGAACCTGCGCCCAGTGCTGCTGATGCTGGAAAGGCTCAAAGAGTGGGTGATGCTTGATATCTATCTGGTGGGCATTGGCGTCGCATCAATCAAAGTTCAGGACTATGCTTTTTTGCAACCCGGTGTAGGTCTGTTTGCTTTTATTGCGCTGGTGATCCTCAGTGTTTTGACGCTGTCGCACCTTAACGTTGAGCAGCTTTGGGACCGTTTCTACCCGCAAAGACCAGCCCGTCGGCCCGATGAAAAACTTCGCGTCTGCCTCGGCTGCCACTTTACAGGTTATCCGGACGCCCGAGGTCGCTGCCCTCGCTGTCATATCCCGTTGCGCTGGCGCAGGAATCAAAGTATCCAAAAGTGTTGGGCTGCTCTGCTGGCCTCGATCGTCCTGCTTTTGCCTGCTAATCTGCTGCCCATCTCGGTAATTTATGTCAATGGCGGCCGCCAGGAAGACACGATTCTGTCAGGCATAATGTCCCTGGCGAACAGCAACGTTGGCGTAGCGGCGATTGTTTTTATTGCCAGTATTCTGGTGCCATTCACCAAAGTGATTGTGATGTTTACGTTGCTCATCAGCATCCATTTTAGATGTGAGCAAGGATTGCGTACCCGCATCAAACTGCTGCGTATGGTGACCTGGATTGGTCGCTGGTCGATGCTGGATCTCTTTGTTATCGCTTTAACCATGTCGCTGATTAATCGCGATCAGATACTTGCTTTTATTATGGGGCCAGCTGCGTTTTATTTCGGCGCAGCGGTAATATTGACTATTCTTGCTGTGGAATGGCTGGACAGCCGCTTACTTTGGGATGCACATGAGTCAGGAAACGCCCGCTTCGCAGACTGAAGCGCAGATTAAAACTAAACGCCGTATCTCTCCGTTCTGGCTGCTGCCTTTCATCGCGCTGATGATTGCAGGATGGCTTATCTGGGGAAGCTATGAAGATCGCGGCAATACCGTAACCATTGACTTTATGTCTGCTGACGGCATTGTGCCGGGCCGTACTCCCGTTCGCTATCAGGGCGTTGAAGTGGGCACCGTGCAGGATATCAACCTCAGCGAAGATCTACGCAAAATTGAAGTGCGCGTCAGCATCAAATCGACCATGAAAGATGCTCTGCGCAAAGATACCCAGTTCTGGTTGGTCACGCCGAAAGCGTCGCTGGCGGGGGTTTCTGGCCTGGATGCGTTGGTTGGCGGCAACTATATCGGCATGATGCCCGGAACCGGCGAGCCGGAAGATCATTTCGTCGCCCTCGATACGCAGCCCAAATATCGTCTGGATAATGGCGATTTGATGCTGCACCTGCGGGCCCCTGACCTCGGGTCGCTCAATAGCGGTTCGCTGGTTTATTTCCGCAAGATTCCGGTGGGCCGGGTGTATGACTACACCATCAACCCAAATCATCAGGGCGTAACCATCGACGTGCTGATCGAACGTCGCTTTACCAACCTGGTGAAAAAAGGCAGCCGTTTCTGGAACGTGTCCGGTGTGAATGCGGATGTCAGCCTCAGCGGAGCGAAAATCAAGCTGGAGAGTCTGGCGGCGCTGGTCAATGGCGCCATTGCTTTTGATTCGCCCGAAGACTCTAAACCCGCGGTGGCCGATGACACGTTTGGTTTGTATCAGGATCTCGCGCACAGCCAGCGGGGAGTGATCGTCAAGCTTGATTTACCCAGCGGCGATGGACTCAAGGCCGGCTCAACGTCGCTGATGTATCAAGGATTAGAAGTCGGGCAACTGACCAAACTGGATTTAAATCCAGGCGGTAAAGTGACCGGCGAAATGACGGTCGATCCCAGCGTCGTAACGCTGCTGCGCGACAATACGCGGATTGAATTACACAGCCCTAAATTATCGTTAAACGATGCAAATATCAGTTCGCTACTGACGGGCAAAACTTTCGAGCTGGTACCTGGCGAGGGCGAGCCGCGTAACCAGTTTGCGGTTATTCCTGCTGAGAAGTCGTTGTTACACGATCCGGGCGTCTTGACGCTTACGCTGACCGCGCCGGAGAGTTACGGTATTGATGCCGGTCAGCCGCTGATTCTCCACGGCGTACAGGTCGGTCAGGTGATTGATCGCACGCTCTCTGGCAAAGGTGTTTCATTTACCGTTGCCATCGAACCACAGCATCGCGCTCTGGTGCAAGGTGACAGTAAGTTTGTGGTCAACAGCCGCGTTGACGTCAAGGTCGGGCTTGATGGCGTGGAATTCCTTGGCGCCAGCGCCAGCGAATGGCTCAGCGGCGGCATTCGTATTTTGCCCGGTACCAAGGGTGAAATGAAAAAAAGCTACCCGCTGTATGCCAACCTGGAAAAAGCGATTGAAAACAGCCTGAGCGATCTGCCAACTACCACGCTCAGCCTGAGCGCCGAAACGCTGCCTGATGTGCAGGCCGGTTCGGTGGTGTTATACCGCAAATTCGAGGTCGGTGAAGTGATTAGCGTTCGCCCACGCGCCGATGCGTTTGATATCGATCTGCATATCAAACCGGAATATCGCAACCTGCTGACCAGCAACAGCGTATTCTGGGCCGAAGGCGGGGCAAAGGTTCAGCTTAACGGTAGCGGATTGACCGTACAGGCATCTCCCCTGTCGCGAGCGCTCAAAGGGGCGATTAGCTTCGATAACCTCAGCGGCGCCAGCGCCAGCCAACGCAAAGGCGACAAGCGTATTCTGTATGCTTCCGAAACCGCTGCACGTGCAGTGGGCGGGCAGATAACCCTGCACGCGTTCGATGCCGGTAAACTCGCGGCCGGCATGCCAATTCGCTACCTGGGGATCGATATCGGCCAGATCCAGACGCTTGAGCTAATCACCGCCCGTAACGAAGTTCAGGCAAAAGCGGTTCTGTATCCGGAATACGTGCAGACTTTTGCCCGTAGCGGTACCCGCTTCTCCGTGATCACACCGCAAATCTCAGCGGCAGGCGTCGAGCATCTGGATACGATCTTACAGCCGTATATTAACGTTGAACCAGGACGCGGTAACCCGCGCCGTGATTTTGAACTGCAGGAAGCCACCATTACCGACTCTCGATACCTCGATGGTCTGAGTATTGTGGTAGAAGCGCCGGAAGCAGGTTCGCTGAATATCGGTACGCCAGTCCTGTTCAGAGGCATTGAAGTGGGGACCGTCACCGGGCTGACGCTGGGCTCGCTTTCTGACCGCGTGATGGTGGCGATGCGCATTAGCCAGCGTTATCAGCATCTGGTGCGGAACAACTCCGTGTTCTGGCTGGCATCCGGATACAATCTCGACTTTGGTTTGACCGGCGGCGTCGTGAAGACCGGTACCTTCAATCAGTTCATTCGCGGCGGAATCGCCTTCGCTACGCCACCGGGTACGCCGCTGGCCCCGAAAGCGCAGACAGGTAAACACTTCCTGCTGCTCGAAAGCGAACCAAAAGAGTGGCGTGAATGGGGAACCGCCCTGCCACGTTAATCTCTCCCCTTGCTCCGGCGTACATACTCGCGCCGGAGCACTTATGCTACACTGCGCACCTGTTTTTTTGCCGGTGGTACCAAGTGGCTTATTTTCCCGACGCCTTTCTAAACCAAATGCGTGAAGCAATGCCTTCCACGCTCTCATTTGATGATTTTCTCGCTGCCTGCCAGCGTCCGCTTCGTCGCAGCATCCGCGTCAATACGCTGAAAATCTCCGTTGCCGACTTCCTCACTCTGACTGCACCTTACAACTGGTCGCTCACTCCGATACCCTGGTGCGCTGAAGGTTTCTGGATCGAACGCGATGATGAAAAGTCAGTACCGCTCGGCAGTACCGCGGAACATTTAAGCGGCCTGTTTTATATTCAGGAAGCCAGCTCAATGCTGCCGGTCGCCGCGCTGTTTGCCGATGGCAATACCCCGGATCGTGTGATGGATGTCGCGGCAGCCCCCGGCTCCAAAACCACGCAAATTGCCGCAAAAATGAAAAATCAGGGTGCGATTCTGGCGAATGAGTTTTCCGCCAGTCGCGTCAAAGTCCTGCATGCCAATATCAGCCGATGCGGGATAGCCAATGTCGCGCTAACCCATTTTGACGGGCGGGTATTTGGCGCAGCGTTGCCAGAAGCCTTCGATGCCATTTTGCTGGACGCGCCGTGTTCCGGTGAAGGCGTGGTGCGTAAAGATCCCGATGCGCTAAAAAACTGGTCGCCAGAAAGTAATCTGGAAATTGCCGCAACCCAGCGCGAACTTCTCGACAGCGCCTTTCATGCCTTGCGTCCCAGCGGCACGTTGGTTTACTCGACCTGCACGCTGAACCGTGACGAAAATGAAGACATTATGCAGTGGCTGATTGAGACCTACCCGGACGCCGTCGAGTTTTTACCACTGGGCGATTTATTCCCTGAGGCTGAACGCGCCCTGACCCCGGAAGGATTCCTGCATGTGTTCCCGCAGATCTACGATTGTGAAGGTTTTTTCGTCGCGCGTCTGCGCAAAACCGCCGCGATCCCTGCACTACCGACGCCAAAATACAAAGTCGGTAACTTCCCGTTCAGCCCGCTTAAAGGACGTGAATCCGCGCTTGTCACTCAGGCCGCTAACGCCTGTGGATTGCAGTGGGAAGACACTCTGCGCCTGTGGCAGCGTGATAAAGAGATTTGGCTATTCCCAACCGAGATTGAACCCCTGATCGGCAAAGTCCGCTTTTCCCGACTCGGCATCAAACTCGCTGAAACGCACAATAAAGGGTACCGCTGGCAGCATGAAGCCATCATTGCTCTCGCCAGCACAAATCACAGCCATGCGTTTGAACTGACCCTTGCCGAAGCCGAAGAGTGGTACCGCGGACGGGATGTCTACCCGCAGACCGCACCGACCACCGACGATGTGCTGGTTACGTTCCAGCATCAGCCGATTGGCCTGGCGAAACGTATTGGATCGCGATTAAAGAATAGCTACCCGCGCGATCTTGTCCGGGATGGCAAACTCTTTACAGGATAACGCACGTTTTTACTGGCGCTTTTGCTAACGTTGACTACGCTGAAAAATGGACGGCCTAACTGGTCGTACCACAACCAGCAAATAAACGGAGAGCACGATGATGAAAACCAGTGTGCGCATTGGCGCTTTTGAAATCGACGACGCCGAGTTACATGGCGAATCGCCAGGGGACCGAACGTTAACCATTCCGTGTAAATCCGATCCGGATTTATGCATGCAACTTGATGCCTGGGATGCCGACACCAGCGTCCCGGCCCTTCTTAACGGAGAACATTCAGTTCTATTTCGCGAGCACTACGATCGTAAGTCAGATGCCTGGATCATGCGCCTTGCCTGATTCAAAAAGAACCCGTCGCCAGACGGGTTATTTCTTGGTTAATTTCCCTCATCTATCAACATCTTCTACACTACAGGTATGGCTTTACCATTTGAGGATGGAATGTTCACGCTGGTTCTTTTTGTGTGCTACCTGGGTGGCGGTTGTGAAGATATCGTTGTTGATGTCTACAAAACTGAGCAGCAGTGCCTGATATCGATGGACGATCAGCGTATTCGTAACGGCGGATGTTTACCCGCGGATGACTACATCGACAGCTTCTGGCGTCCGGCCCAGGAATACAGCGATTTTTGATTATTGCAGTTGCACCAGCGTCAACTCGCCACCAAACACCGCACCGGTATCAATATAGTGCAGATTCTCGTGATCCAGCCGCTGACGCAGAGGCGTATGGCCAAACCAAAAGTGATCCGCGCCGCGAATGCCGTTGCCTTTATTCATCAGCCTTGTGCGATCCCACAGTACCCGCTGTAAATCGACCTCTTTTTGCCACTGATAATTATCATCAGGGTAATCTGCGTGAGCAATAACGTGTATGCCGTTCTGGCAACGCAGCTCCAGAATCCAGGGTAATTGCCGACACGTTTCAAGAGCGGTTGTCGCCGCTGGCTGCTCCGCCTGCGCAAACCACGAACCGCCATTCATAAACCACAGGAATTGCTCCCCGGTTGCCAGCGCGTCCAGCCCCATCTGTTCATGATTCCCTCTGACCGCGATAATCCAGCGTTTACGCAGTAGTTTCAGGCAACGCAAACTGTCAGGTCCGCGGTCGATAACATCCCCCACTGAAACCAGCAGGTCCTGCCACGGATCAAAATGACACAGGCGCAATTTCGCCATCAATAATGAGAAGCAACCGTGGATATCCCCGACCACCCAAACATGTCGCCAGCGCGTCGCTTCCACTCTTTGATAAGCATTGTCAGGCAGTCCCATTTGACCTCCTGTACACAAATATTGCCCTGTTCTAAATTAAACCATAGCAGTAAAAAACAGAGCGACCGAATCATACATCACGGTCCTACGCTATCCGCGCGTCGACGAGGTACTAACGCAACAGCTTCCAGTTCTGCTTCCAGTTCAGCTACTATAGATTGCAGGTCATAAGTGGGTGCATTACGCGCACGAGCTCTTTCTTCTCTTTTCTGTTTACAACACAATTCCTGATAGAAATCATTAACCGCAGGGATATCCCCGGTAATTTTTATCACATCATGTTCATGATAAAACAGAAACGGCGGCCCGCCTTTGGTATCAAATGCAACGGCCTTAAGCGGCGTGAGCTCCATCGCCTCAATAAAACCTTTGTCACAAGTCAATATTCCAGGGAAAAAATATCGCTCATCATTTCCTGTATTGAAGGTAAGTGCTTGCTCTAAATACCGACAATGAGTCAGATCCCAGGCCATACCATGTAATGCCGACCACATATTTTTCGACTTTTTATGTATTTTGTTAAAAAACCTAAATTCTGTCCCTCGTATAAAAAACTCACTCGCTAGAATTAACTCTCTTGTCGCCAAAAAGCATACTTTGGTGTGAGCAAAACTTAATAGATCGATCAATTTATTTTTGAGCGATCTGGCAGGCGATTTGATTTGGATGATACTCATCATAAGAACATAAGCGTAAATACTATCGTGCCTGTCTCTTAACGCATGCCTGAACTCAGAGTCTTTGTTTTTGGTGAGCAGTGAGCTAAAATGTCTGTCGGTATTAAGAAAAAGCTCACCTTGCGATATTTTTGAGGTCAATACTCCGCTGGTTCCTGACTTAACGAGATCAACATCTTTTATAAATTCGTAACCCATCAACTTATCGAATATTTTATGGTGATTCTCTTTCTCATCCAGATTTTTAAGGTTCTCCAGCTCATATAACACAGAGTCTACCTGCGTATTCTGATGAGAAATAAATTTAAATATTTCTTCGATGTCATCATCCAGACCAGAAACTTTACCATTGATATATGGTCTGAGATAACTTAATGCCTGGCTATCAAGAGATATTGAGTAATCTATTTTAAATGTGGAGTGTCCTTTATCGCTGAACATTTCCTCTATGGTTTGAGGATCCATAACTAAAACATTTTCATCATTGAATAAAGAGCGTATAGACGCCCCATGCTTGAATTTCTTGTTAGTTTGAAACCCCGGATATGGCCCTTTAGGCGATGAAAAGGGTAATGACTCCAACTTACTGATAGTGTTTTATGTTCAGATAATGCCCGATGACTTTGTCATGCAGCTCCACCGATTTTGAGAACGACAGTGACTTCCTGCCCAGCCTTGCCAGATGCTGCCTCAGATTCAGGTTATGCCGCTCAATGCGCTGCGTATATCGCTTGCTGATAACGTGCAGTTCTCCCTTCAGGCGTGATTCATAAAGCGGCCAGCCATCCGTCATCCATACCACGACCTCAAAGGCCGACAGCAGGCCAAGAAGACGCTCCAGCGTGGCCAACGTGCGTTCACCGAATACGTGCGCCACAACCGTCCTCCGTATCCTGTCATACGCGTAAAACAACCAGCGCTGGCGTGATTTAGCGCCGACGTAACCCCACTGTTCGTCCATTTCCGCGCAAACAATGACGTCACTGCCCGGTTGTATGCGTGAGTTTACCGACTGCGGCCTGAGTTTTTTAAGTGTCGTAAAATCGTGTTGAGGCCAACGCCCATAATGCGTGCACTGGCGCGACATCCGACGCCATTCATGGCCATATCAATAATTTTCTGGTGTGTACCGGGCTGAGAGGCGGTGTAAGTGAACTGTAGCTGCCATGTTTTACGGCAGTGAGAGCAGAGATAGCGCTGATGTCCGGCAGTGCTTTTACCGTTACGCACCACGCCTTCAGTAGCTGAACAGGAGGGACAGCTGATAGAAACAGAAGCCACTGGAGCACCTCAAAAACACCATCATACACTAAATCAGTAAGTTGGCACCATTACCATGAAAAGACAAATTTATACTCTGGGATTAATAGATAGAAACTGGTGTATAGTTTTAATGCTGCAGAGAGATCTTCAGCATTACCAATCTCCATCACGAGTCTTTCTTTTAACTTTTCCATTTCTTATATCTCGTTATTGAGAAACTGAGTCCATGTATCAGGGGCCAGAACGGCATCAATTGATGGATAATTATACCGCTATTGATACAAGTGAGTCTAAACCTCTCGGCACTAGTGACAACTGAAATGCTGGCGCATAAGCAGACCATACGCCTGGAGAACAGGAAAAAATGGGCATCACGATCTGATCTTTTTCTGCGCAAATGAAGTGTAAATGTTAAAAGCAGTGTGGTATAACGAAGAAATCCCGAATTGTGATATGCGGACAAATTTCGGAAATTTTCGGACATGATGTCCTAAGTGATTGAAATAAAATCCACATAAAAAGAGACCGAATACGATTCCTGTTTACAACTCAAAACGCAACAACCTATAAAATTCAATAAGTTAACATCAAAAACCCACTAAAAAACACCTCCTGATACTTACTATTGCACCCGTTCAAGATCAATCAGTTGCTATTGGTTTCGTGGCGTCGTCGGGAAAAATTCGGGATCGCTTTCAACGAGCGCCCATCCATTTTTAAGAATTCATCAATTCACAAAACCATCATTCCGATTTACCTTACAAATTCCTTTTAAATCATTACCGGTGCGCACCACTTTTTCTTCCTGCCCTATACTTTCAGTCTGACATATGGCTGGAGGTTCCTATGTGTGGACGTTTTTCACAGTCAATGACGCGTGAAGATTATCTTGCCCTGCTTGCTGATGAATCAGAATGCGACATTCCATACGATCCAGAACCCATCGGAAGATTCAACGTAGCGCCTGGAACAAAAGTTCTGCTTCTGAGCGAACGTGATGAGCAGTTGCATCTTGATCCAGTTATCTGGGGATACGCCCCCGGTTGGTGGGATAAGCCACCGCTAATTAATGCTCGATCTGAAACTGCGGCCACCAGCAGAATGTTTAAACCACTCTGGCAGCACGGTCGCGCAATTTGCTTTGCTGATGGCTGGTACGAATGGAAAAAGGAAGGTGACACGAAGCAGCCTTACTTCATTCATCGCGCCGATGGTCAGCCGATATTTATGGCGGCGATTGGCAGCACGCCATTTGAACGTGAAGATGAAGCAGAAGGTTTCCTGATAGTGACAGCCGCTGCCGACAAAGGACTGGTAGATATTCACGACAGGCGACCGCTGGTACTGTCGCCAGAGGCCGCACGCGAATGGATGAGGCAGGACATTGGAGGGAAAGAGGCGACGGAAATTGCAGCCGACGGCTCCGTGCCGGCTGATAAATTTATATGGCATGCCGTAACGCGTGCCGTAGGGAATGTGAAAAATCAGGGAGCAGATTTAATTAAGCCTGTTACTTAACCTGAAGCAAGTCCTCATAGCGAGTCGTATATCGTGGTGACAGCATCTCTCTCTTCATCGCCCATTGTTGCTGGATCCCCTGTCCGGCGAAATAAAGCGCCCCCCTTCCTTCCTTTGCGTTCAGATGATCCAGAACTTCCATCAACTTCTCACTACCCCGACGAGGCGCATTATCATCGAACAGATTCAACTGGGCGATGCCCTGACTGAAGAAGTCCCCCAGCATTACCCCGGCTTTCTGATATCGATGCCCGTCTTTCCATATTGCATCCAGACTCCTCGTCGCTGCTGCAATGATATCCCGGCTGTCCTGTGTCGGAGTGATCAGCTTAACCGACGCACTGTTACCGTAGTACGCTTCGTTCAACGCAAAGGGTGACGTTTTGACAAAAGTAGATATGAAGCGGCAATACTGATGCTCTCCACGTAACTTTTCTGCGGCGCGCGACGCATAGCTGCAGATGGCCTGCCGCATAGCGTCATAATCCGAAATACGTTCCCCGAATGATCTGGAACAGACAATTTCCTGCTTTACAGGTGCATATTCCTCCAGTTCAAGACACGGTTCGCCACGCAGTTCGCGCACTGTTCTCTCGAGGACAACATTGAAGTGCTTCCGGATAAAACGAATATCAGTATCAGCCAGATCCAGAACCGTCTTAATCCCCATTGCCTCCAGCTTTTTGCTAATACGGCGCCCTACTCCCCATACTTCATCAACCGGAAGTGCAGCCATCAGTTTGCGCTGGCGATCCAGGTTAGATAAATCCACCACCCCCCCCGTTTGTCTCTGCCATTTTTTGGCAGCATGATTCGCCAGTTTCGCCAGAGTCTTTGTCTGGGCAATACCAACGCCAACCGCCAGCCCCGTATTTTGATAAACAGCATCTTTTAATTCCCGCCCAAAATCCGCCAGAACACGACAATTCCTTACTCCAGCAAGATCACAGAATGCCTCGTCTATCGAATAAATTTCGCAGCGTGGCGACAACGCCTCGAGCGTGAACATTACCCTGCTGGACATATCCGCATACAGTTCATAATTGCTGCTGAAACAAACCACGCCATATCGACGGAATAAGTCCTTCTGCTTAAAATACGGATCCCCCATTTTCACACCAACCGTTTTGGCTTCAGCGTTACGGGCAATAACACAGCCATCGTTGTTTGAGAGAACCACAACCGGCCTTCCTTTCAGATCTGGCCGGAACGCAGTCTCACAACTGGCATAAAACGAGTTAACATCAACCAGAGCAAACATGTTCAGCTTGCCGCTTTAACGATAAACGTCACAACGCCAAAGATATCCAACGTGTCTTCGCTGTTTATCATAATGGCCGCATACGCACTGTTTTCAGGAACAAGCATGACGCTCGGGTGCAACTGCAGACGTTTAACAGTGAACTCCCCATCTACAGCAGCGATAACGATATCTCCATGCGCAGCCTTTCTTGATCGATCGACCACCAACAAATCACCATTACTTATCCCCGCCCCATTCATGGAATCGCCCGACGATTTCACAAAATATGTTGCGCTGGGGTGTTTCACTAACAGTTCATTTAAATCAATACGCTTTTCAACGTAGTCCTGCGCCGGAGATGGGAAGCCACAGGGAACAAGATCGCTGAACAAGGGGAGCCCAACTATCTGGCGCAGCTCTGCTGGTGAATAAAACATCATAATAAACTCACTCACATTGATACTGTTTATATATACAGTATATACTGACGTTATACACAGTAAAGAGGAGTTAAAGCATGTTCGTGGAACTCGTTTATGACAAAAGGAATTTTGATGGTCTGCCCGATGCAAAAGATATCATTCTGGGTGAATTGACTAAGAGGGTTCACCGGATCTTCCCCGATGCTGATGTCCGGGTTAAACCGATGATGACACTGCCAGCAATCAACACTGACGCCAGCAAGCACGAGAAGGAACAGATAAGCCGTACTGTGCAGGAAATGTTTGAAGAGGCTGATATGTGGCTAGTTGAAGATTAACTAACGGGTATGCCATGCTTTAGGCATACCCGCAGTAATGGTGATCACAGCTGAGTATCCTGCTGATTTTCAGTACGCGTCTGCTCAGCTTGTTCCATCGCTACTCTCATCTCTTCCTGACGCCGGTTCCGGATACTGTCTGCTGGCATTTCAACACGCAGATCCACCCAGCGCCCTGAAGGGATATCGACAGGTTCCCCATTTTTTACCGTTTCGATAAAATTCCCATCATCAGACTCGTAGCCAATTAAATTACGTGCAAACTCCGGTGCTGACGGATGTGTCCGGTGATACGTTTTCAGCAGAATGGAACCGTCTGATTCAATTTTATAATCCACCCACAGCAGGGGTTGTTTGTTTCGGTCGAGCGGTATCTCAATGCCTCCATCGATCCCCCCCCATTCAGGAGTTGAGTTGAAGCCCAAAACACCGGAAATACGATAAACGCCAAGGTCAAGACGTTCTGTCGAAGCTCCTTCAGCCTGGTAGTTAACCTCCGCTGATCCGTCTCCTTTCAGTTTAACAATCGGAGATGCTTTTTTAATGAACCCGTTGCTGTCCACCGTGGTGTTGGCAGTATCGTACATTGTCCGCGAGAATACTCCGACACCTGCCTGGGCCGATATAACCGTCACTGTACCAGAAGGTGAGTAAGGTATCTGAATCGCCCCCGCTGTATCTCCCGTTTGTAACCACAGACTCGCACCGAATGTTGTGGACGGAACACCCGGTGGGGTAGTGTTATTTCGAAATACGCAGGATCCATAATTAATAAGTGCCGAATAAATGTCATTATTCGAAGCGGCATTTATAACAACATGCCCCGCTGTACCATACCCAAACCCCCACATACTACCAACAAGAGGTACATTCCCATCCTGTGTGCCTGCGTTTCTTGTTGCTGCGGTTCCTAAACCAAGAGATGTTCTGGCTCCTGAACTGGTTGTTGAACCGGTTCCCCCCTGGTTAACAGGGACAGCCCCGTTACTTTTTGTTGCCATATTATCGGCAAGGTATTTCCAGGATGGGCCGGTAAACGTTGATTGGTCAGGTAACTTTACAGTTATTGTCCCGGTACCGCTGAATACCTGCTGCCAGTTCTGTTTGTCGTAGTTCAGGCCGCGAAGCGCCTCTGCGCTCTGGGTAACCAGTGCAGCGGTAACCATATTCAGCGCTACGCGGGGAACGGCTGACCAGGCGGCGCCTGATTGTGTGGGTCCGGTATAATTACTGACGAGCGTCAACGCTGTACCACTTTCCACGGACTTAACCGGGAGCGTATAGGGAATGCCGCCGACAGTGACAACAATAAAATCTCCGGCCGCCACCTCTGTGGTAAATGACGTTCCTGCCCCTGATACCAGAGCAGAGTTATTCGTCAGGGTTAAGGTTCCTGCTGACATACGTTTTCCTCAGTACATATTGGGAAGAATGAGAATGGGCATGGTGATATTTCTGTTTCTGGTCATATCCCATGAACCGGAGTTGTGGTTAGCAAAGACTTTGTTGTAGGCTGACCTGACATTACCACCGGACATCACGACGCCCTTCGTCCGTATGTTTCCGTAACCGCCATCCATACGAACCTGCACGCCGGTATAAACTATCTGGCAGAACCCGCCGCCAATATTCTGGAAAGCATCGGTGATCTGAATTTGACGGTCATACACAAATGGGCGTTTCAGCGTGGAGAACGTGACCTGACCTGCTGCGTTGGTCATCGTAATACCGTCTCCGCCAACTGGTGCGGTCTGGTTGAATATCACCAGGTCTATCGTCGCCGTTCCGGCCACGTCGTCCCGCCCTGTGTAGGAAATATCGCGAACGATGATACTGGTGCCATCAAACCCCACCGACACATTCGGGTTATCCCATTTGCCGAAAGGAATACCGCTGACCGGAAGCGCAGCGCTGCCGCTAACCGTAATGCGCCCGTAATAAGCGCAGGTCATCAGCGCAGCCTGATTGGATATAGCGGTAAAGTCAGTCGAGTTTGAAACCAGTAAACCTTCGTTATACGTCGCCGCAGGCAGCAGCTCCATAACGTAGCCTGACCAGTCAGGGACAATGCTTTTCCCACCGATTGTCTCAGCCCCGATAATCACCCCTGAATCACCGTTTCGGGTGACGCTGCTCATTATGGCCACATCAAATTCAGCAAAGGAATAGATGTAAATGGGATTGGTTGGCACCACGATAGCCTGTGAGCCAGGAACGAGTGGCGTATTGACAGGGTACTGCATGAACTGGGATGACCAGCCCGAGAAGGATGTACAAAAACTCGGGGCGCGAAGCCCCGCAGTAATTGCCATCACCGGACGGCCATCGTTGTAATCAATCAGAATACCTTCCGGCATTATGACCACCTCCCGACGACAACCCGTCCACCACCAGACAAATTAACGGTCAGCCCATTTCCGTTGATGACGACAGTGTTATTGGTGCCGTTAAATGCAAAATTACCGTTGTTGGCATAAATTGAACCACGGACAGTGACATCATTGAATGTCGCATAGCCTGATTTGTTGATATGCCAACCAACATTACCGGTACCATCCCAGGTGTTAGACTGAATGTAATTACCAATTTTTGTATTGATAATAGTGCCATCCTGGATGAAGCCAGAACTGATAAACACCTGACCATTAACAACAGCAAAGGGTGAATACTGCGTATCACCGCTGCCACTCATCAGGACGAACTGGTTGGCGTTAAATCCGACGCGAGTGACCACCGGCTTACCCGCTTCGGCCAGTACCGCAATTGATATCCCGGCACTGTAAAAAATACCGTTGATGCGCACTCCGGCTTTCAGGGTATGAATAGCCGTCGCACCCGAAGCATCGACAGTAGCAGTCAGTTTGTCCTCGAGAGAGGCTGTCACATCTTTAATCTGCGCCTGTACCTGGGTGGTCATTTCAGCCATCGCTTTATCAACATCAGCAATGGTCGTTTTGACCACCAGAATATCCGCGCGGACTTCACCATACTGCGCCCACTGATGTTCAGCCGTTGCGTGGTTGGCCAGCGCGTTCTGCAATGCGGCTTCGAGGTTGGTATCAATGTCGCTTGTCAGGCGGTCACCGTCTGCAGACGTCAGGAAGTCATCAGCAATATCGCCCAGGTAGTCGTCAGCATTCGCATTAGATTCACCACGAACCCAGTCGGTCCAGTCACTCTGATTACCAATACGGTCGACCAGGCGAGCCCGGTACCAAAATTCAACACCAGCCTTTAAGCCCAGTTGTGTGTAGGTGTGTTGCGGATAAGGAACTCCGGCAAGCAGCAGAGGGTTATCCCCATTGCCGTTTACTGAATACTGCAACTCAGTCTGGAGGGTGTCACCTGTATCAACCGGGAAGGACCAGTCAACCTGAATACCCCAGTTGATTGCTGTGGTGCGCAGACCAACCGGTTTGGGAACTTCCCCTGTACGCCCAGTGAGATGAGTCAGAACAGAAGATGCCCACAAACTGGAAGCGCCACCAGAATTAATAGCGCGGACTCGCACAAGGTAATCACCGGAAAAAATTCCGGAGACCTCTATATTGCGTAGGCCTGCTTCGGGAATATTGATCCACTCATTATCACCACGTTTCCACTGTGCCTGATACGCGACGATATCAGCCTGAGGTTTCCCGTTTTTATCTACTGGCGCATCCCAACTCGCAACCATAGTGGCGATACGCTGCCCCTGGCGGACCGAATCGTAGCTGCTAATTGCGATGTTCGACGGTTGCCCTACCAGGCCTGTCGGTATCAGACTGATCGGTGGCGTATCCAGTCGGGCATTGTTATCAACGGCATCATATTTCGCCCCGTTGTACTCTGCACCGGTGATACTATAGGTGTTCTCCTCATCGTTAAATGTCAGATTGGTTACACGGAAATACTGGAGGCGCAACTGACCTGCATCGATAACAAAAATGGCATTAGGTAATGGCTCAGCAGTAAAGGCAGTTGCCAGTATCAGTTGCTGGCCATTAACTGCCTGGATGGTTCGGCTCTCAACGGTACCACCCTGAGTACGAATCATCAGAGTGTCGCCAGGTACGGCACTTGTACCCCGATCGGTAGTTACAGATTTCAGCGCGGCGTTGTAATCAGTGATACGTCCACCATAGACACGGCCAGATAGCCGTTCATCTGCAAACGCAAATACGGTCCCAGGCACATAAGCGAAGCCATCAAGTCCCGTCTGAACAGTGATAATGCGATCCAGCGAGTTGGAGTAGACGGCCCACCCTCCGCGGCGCTGCGCCTCGCTTTCGCGCGTGCATCCGATTGCAGTGAGTTGTGTCTGCTTAAACTTGAACTGTTTTACCAGGTCAGGAAACATTACTGCTGTAGTTCGGTCCTGATAGTGATTCTCCGGATCGCTAAAGTTAATCAGCGCTGAGCTATATCGGTTCTTTTCACTTCCGCTGGAGTACGTTGGCTTACCGACAACAGAAGCTCGAGTGAGTATCTGAAGTTTTGACGTATCCGCAGGCATATCAGAGACAACATTGAACATATTGTTGCCCCAGAACGTCATGCCATTGAAACCAGCCGCAATATCCTTAATCACCTGCCAGGCATCGGCCTGAGCCTGGATATAAACGTCAAACATAAAGCGAGGCTCGGTACCGCTGCCACCCTTACCATCCGCCACCTTCTGGTCGCAGCGCTGGGCAATACGATATAACTCCCATTTATCGAGCATCGCTGGCGTAACCCTGCGACCCAGGCCGAAGCGAGGTTCAGTAAGAATATCGAACCAGATCCATGCAGGATTATTCGTCCATCCCCACTTGAATGTACCGTCCCATGTACCGCCATAAGTGCGTGTAATCGGATCGTAGTTCTGAGGGATGCGGATTACCCGACCTTTAGGTTTACAAGAAATCTTCGGGATATTGCTGAATGACTTTGCGTTGAATGACACATACAGCAGCGCAGTATGCGGATAGCGCAGGCGAGCATCTATCACCTCGGTGATCGCCTGTACCTGCGTTTTGTTCTGGAGCATCTGGCTGGTACTGTCGTCGGTATCGCGCACGACCCGAATCTGCCAGCCTGTGTTCGCTTTCGGCAGGTTAATACGGTGTGTCAATTCATAGAGAGAGCTGAGTTTCTCCGTAACCGTTTTGGTCATTACCGTCGCGTAAACCCCACCATCAATGGCAAGATCGATATGGTACTGAACAGTTGTGCCAACGATATCGCCATCATTCTCCTGCTGCTGAAGCCCATTAATACCGACACGCACCAGAACAGCATCGATTTGGGTATTGCTAATTGCCCTTGTCCATGGAGCGACTTTCGTCAGCGAAACACCAATGCTGGTTTCGTTTTCTACCGCAGGAAAGCCGGGGATCGTTGTCTGAATCTGAGTTCCCGGGCGAAAATCCCATGACACATTCTCAAAATTCATAGAGCCATCAGAATTGCCCAGCGGCGTACCATCCAGGAAAATGCGCGTGGCATCCAACCCACCTGCAAACTCACCTTCCCCCAGAGCCAGAAGCATGCGGCAGCGAGCCATTGACTGCGCGGAGTCCGGCTGTTCTACAGGTGTATGCTGTTTTTGGCTGCCGCCCTTCGCACCAGTAATCGTTGCCATATTGCATCCATAAAAAAGCACCCAATTGGGTGCTAATTGAAAGATAAGGAGTCGTCAGATATCTTCGGCAACTATGCCGGCACTGATGATGGCGCCGCCGATTTCTCTTTCTCCGTAAAGAATGGCAACTGGGTTGCCCATTGCCAGGGTGTTTACCGAACCGCCGAAAGCGTAGCTCGGCTTGTTGTCAGGGTCATCACGACCCTGTAGTCCTTTGGGTTGGGGTGACAACATCTGGTAGATACCTCCAGCCATCATTGATGCACCGGACATTACAAGCCCAGCCCCGAATGTCAGACCTGCCCCAGTCCAACTAGTCATCACACCAATAATTACACCAGCAACAACCATCACCGCCCCGAGAATGGTCTGGAACATGCCCGCCTTCTTCGCCCCTTCCATCACTGGCGCAATGCGGATATCGCTATCACCGGACAGGTCCTTAAAATCATCCACGCCAATGTTGCGCTTGCCGCGAAACACCGCGAACGTCATGCCGTTCTTTTTGGCGTTCATCAGGTAACTTTCCAGCCCGTCCAGGTTGATACAGAGCGCCTTTACAGCTTCTGCCGACGTCTGCACCGCCAGTTTATGCACGCGCCCGAATCGTGCGCCGAGTGTGCCATACAGACGAATAGTGGTTAGCCGCGCCATGGTTTAATCTCCTCTGACAGGTCTTTGTGGCGGACGCAGATCATCGTCCGGTCTTTGAAGTAGCCGCGGGCATACGGCGTGACGCAGGATGGCTGGCCGTACAGATGGTGAAGCAGTTCGCCTTCCTCGGTAATGATCCCCGCATGGTTCCACTTACTGGATTCAACCTGCATGATGACCATACAGCCTGGCGATGGGTCGCATTCGACAAACCCCTCCCGCTCCCAGTTATCGAAATACAGGTTGTCTGGGTAGTGGCTTTCCCACCACGGATAATCGACCCGGAAATCATTCAGCGTTACACCCTGGGTGGCATGCCAGTCCATGACCAGTCCCCAGCAGTCGTGAGAGCCAAGGATGAACGGGCGGCCGATTAGCGGAATAGCATCCGGGGTTATCTCGGCGTATTCATCGCAATCAGGCGCATATATTCCCCATACCACACCTGACTGGTTGCATTGCTGGCGATCGAGGTCTGAGGGGATAGCCCTGGCTCCATCGCCAGGATGCGAGTGAATGACTCGAATAATGGTCCCTGCATCCTCGGCATTTGCCCAGTACTCACCATCAATACGGAAATGCTCAGATGGGTTTTCATGACTGTTCGGTACCGAAATATATCGCTGACGCCGTCCTGATTGGATGACAAAGCCGCAGCACTCTCGTGGCGACTCCTCCAGAGCATGCGCCCGGATAGCAGCCATAATAGTTTTGTTCATTGGTATTTCCGTTTATCGGGAGAAGAGAACAGTTGCCGGGAATCCACCAAAATCGAGGGTGGCAGTATTGGGTTCAGCCAGGCCCGCACCAAATCGCTTGCGGCAATCGCTCAGGCAACCACCGCACACGTCAAGCGCAGGGTCAGCAACCGCATTCCCCTTCGCATCAAAATACGCTGTTCCGTTGTAGGTGCAGCCGTCACCGCTTCGGTACTGGCCGCGCAGCGCCCACTCGCACAGCGATGTAATTTGACGGGTGGGAATAACCAGGTTCTGCAAATCCGCTGGGCTACTCAACGACCACGTAACCACCTCATCATCTTCTGAGGTTTTGGTGTCCAGCCAGAAGGTCTGGAGCGTGAACATTGTCGGATCAGCTGTTACATTCACGCCTCCTGGGAAGTTTGCCGCATCAAGATATACCGCATAGGTATCGATGATGCTCACCTTCGCATTGACCATATCTTTGAACTGTAGGCACAGCGCGGTGATGTGTCCGTCGAGGTTAGACACGCTCAGCTTCGGTTCTGCGGCCTGGTCGGTTGACAGTGCAAGGTCGGATATTTGGAACGGCCAGAAGTCGAAGGTTTTACCATCCCAGATGATGGGTTTTGGTCCTAGCTTTGCCTCATCGCCGTTCGCAGCATCAATCTCGGCGGGAGAATGAGGAAATGGTGAATAATGGAAGCGGTGAATACCGCCACTGAACTCTGAAGCATCTACTTCGACCAGGCGGACTCTACCGCCCGGCGCCAGCATTGCAGCTGTATCAATCAGTGCTGTCATGCTCCACCTCAGGCATAGACGCCATAGGCGCGCTTAATCGTGAATGTCAGCTCAGCGAATTTGCTGCTAATCTGGTTTTTGCGCACGGAGTCGGCGACAACGCGGTACAGCCCCTTATCTTCACCTGGCGGAGTGATGATGAAGGCTTTCACAGTATGTGCCAGCAGAAAGTCGCGAACGGTATTCACTTCAGAGTCAGCGCCGACGTGTTTCATCGGCACCTGAATGGCCGTGGAGTTGATGCCGTTCTCAGCCACCTGCTCGTAGCCATCGCCAAACTGTGCAGACCGCACCGTCTGGCTGTATTCCACGGCACCAGCACCGAGCTGTGAATGCCAGATATAGGTTTCAACCGCCATATTTACTCCATAAAAAAACCACCCAGAGGTGGATACTGTTTGAATATTAGGATGTGTTTATGCTTTAAGTATGTATAAGCTGTATGCTCAGCCCGCTAAGCGATAAAATTGCGGCACCACCCTGTTGTACTGGCGTTTCATCTAAGAAAATCAAGGACATAAATATTGGATAAGTTTGATCGTGACCTGCAACGGAACCTCCTTACCATATGCCTTGCCGCATACCCTGGGCATACCTCTTGGAGTGATTTTTCACCAGAGATTGCCGCCGTTGATAGCATTAAGTTATCAGCCAATATCCTTTATCTAAAAGAGCACGGGCTACTGACAATACGCGAACAGAGGAGTGACGACCCTTATTCATTTCTCGATCACATGCGCATCACTTGTCGTGGGATCGATTTTATGCAGGACGACGGCGGTCTTTCAGCAATTCTTAATGTCACCACCATCAAGTTCCACCGAGAGGCCGTTGTTGTCCTTGAAGATCTTATAGCCATTTCGGACATGGATAGTGCTGACAAAGAAAAGGCTAAATCCACTTTAGGGGAGTTATCTACTGAAGCGCTTAAAGTCGTCATCCAAACTGTAACAACAGCCGGCATGACTGCACTAATGAAGTGATAAGGTGGATTTAGCATCATTAATCAGGATCGACTCAGCATAAAACTATAGGAATAACCCCGGCGCAATATGATGGGTTTTTATTGACGGTTTATGACCGTTCCGGAAATCAAGAACTTCAAGATGCTTGGGGAAGTCGATGTTTCCTGTGGGGTTTACCACAGACTTTAGCTTCCCTCCCAAATCGTAAGTGGCCGCATGGTTCCCGAATGCGATTTTTGAGTAATTATCACCCAAAACAATAACCGCAAATTCAATTTTACTAGTCATGAAAACTCCTGAGGTTAATTATGAATTTTTACGTGTTTATGAATGTGGCGCAGTTCGATGTTGTGCCAGACTCTATGATTCAGATTATGTCTACGACCGATAACATCGGCGCCGTACTCCGCTCGCATCTAATCTGTGAGCAACTTGCAGAGGCTTGGGTATGTGGAATATGTAATAATGAAAATGTTTTCGGTACAGCAGATGATAGGGTCAAAATCGAATGCAATGCCAAGCTTAAAGTTGCTCGAAATCTAGGCCTCCCGATTCCGCTCTATAATGCAATGAAAAGACTAAACACATTAAGAAACCTGTTCGCTCACACTCACCAAGCGGATATCAGCGACAATGTAATAGCCTCAATTACGGACAATATCAGAAGCATGTCCCCTGATCGTACATTGGTCGGATTAGCAGATCCTGAAATAGAGATTTACGATGAAGACGGTTCAGTTCAAGGCAGGCACCTCTTCAGTAGCACAGCTACTCCAGGTAGGATAAAACTTGCTGTTTTAACTGCAGAAATAATCAGGCATACAGTTCAGAAAGCTCAAGAAATTAACACTGCACGCTCGATCGCTGATTTCACTATGAGGTGACGCTTACCTCTCGGCTATAGATGTAAAAAAGCCCCGCGTTAGCGAGGCTTGGGTTTGGGTGGTGGTGGTGGTTAGAAGGCTCTACATAAACTCATTTGGATGGTGTGGCACCGCAGCGGCTAACATAAGAGTTTCCGTCAAGATCTATCCATGACTCATCTCTTCCATCGGGGTATATCGCTTTTTCTCCGATCTCATAATTCACACCTTTAGAAAACGCCCCTTTGGGAGTCATCTTGATATGAACATAGAAAGGATGGTAGCCAACATACGCACCAAACCCATTCTTCCCAGCAACCCTGCCACATACGAAACCGCTCACAACATCCCCGGACTGCTGGTTTTTGTCCAAATTGAACCTAACCATTTTAAATTTGGCGCTATCGGGATCCATCAACCCATTTGCAATTTCTTGTTGCCCGAGTTGTAGTGCTTTTTCCTCTGAAGGTTTACACGCAGTAAGTGCAATACAGGCCAAACTTAAGCAAAACATTTTTCTCATTATCATCCCCATGATTATCATGTTTTTTCTCATGATAACCAGGGGAGATAGGGATGTAACGATCAGAAACTAGTAGCGACCGCTTTTAGCGTACCCTTAGCAGTGGCAATGGCAAGCTCTTCAACTTGCTTAAGGGTCAGGTCTAGCTGATATGGCAAGTTAACAGGGACACTTGCAATGCGAGTGCAATCGTCTGGGCCATAGAAAGTCACGAAGGCACTGATCGCCTTTCCATTTTCGTTGGCATACCAAACAACATCAGAGACCTTTACTTCTGCAATTTTCATTAGTATTTCCCTCTAACGGCATTCCACAGCGGAGTGCCTGGTTTTCTTACTTGAGTATTAATGGTGTCAATCATCGCATCGTTGAGTTGCCTGCCAATAGCTGCAGCATTTGCTGAGCCACCTGTATTGGCCTGTCCACCTGAACCAATGTTTATGTCACCAAAACTGACGCTGATAATTGGCACACCAGAGTCTGCCGCCCCAGCCTGATTTCCCCCAACAAGCCCACCAGAAGCGTAACGGCCTAAATTACCGTTGTTCATTAGACGATATAGGTTATCTACGCCGATCCGCCTAGTGGCTTCTTTGGTGAAAACGAACTCATCTTTATGCACGATGCCTGCGGGTTCATATTTACCGCCCGCACCTGTGTAACCACCGGAATCAAACAGGCTAACTCCAGAGTTTGCAGCGCTGGCATATGCTCCGCCTGGCGTGTTGCCACCAGCACTACCGCTAATCCACCCCATCGCAGCCTGAACGGCGTAAGCCACAAGCAACTGATTCGTTACCTGCGCGATCATCTTCAACATGGACTTGGTGAAGTCTTTGAAGCTTGCAGTGCCGGTAGTAACCAGATCTGTCAACATGTCGGATAGACCACTGAAGGTTGAACCGGCCACATTTCGCATTGCTTCAAACGTGTTTGTTGCTGAGTCGGCATAATCGGCCCAGCCCCGCTTTGCGCCAGCCTGCCAGTCGCTGCGAAGTTCATCTTCTTTCCGGTAGGTCTCCTCTTGATCTGCGAGAACCTTTTTCTGAGCGTCTTGGTTAAAGCCGTAGGATTCAGTCAGGTGCTGGCGCGTCGCCTCCCTTTCAGCCTCTCTGGTGGACAAGCCTCTAGCTGCTGCCGCAATTTTCGCCTGCTTGGCAGACTGTTGCTGGGCGAACTTAGTTGCCTGGTCAGCCAATGAGTTCAATTTTTGCTGCTTGGCAATTTGATCACCCAGTCCGGCATTAATATCTGCCTGGGCCAGCAGCTTCTCTTTGTTCGCCAGCAACGATTTTTCATCGAAAGTTAATGCACGCCCTTTCGGATCGTTAGCTGTGGACTCGAGGATGGTGATTTTTGAGATTAACTCCCACTGCTGCTTACGCTGCTGGCTGATTACATCGTTGATGTCACGATGATCCTGCAGCGTTTTGAGCTGCGCTTGCAGAGCTAGAGTCTCAGCATTGTAGGTGTCGGTTGAGCGATCACCGGCTGAAACCTTAACGGCTGGAGTCTTGGGAGTTTTGTCCGGATGAAACTGTTTATTAATGGCATCCACAGCCTGCTGCCGCTGTGCTGAGCTCCAGTCGCCGGGCGAGGCCGCAACATTTTTCCAAAGTTCAGACAGGGCCTTGCTGCGCTTTTCCTGCCATGTAGCTGACTGTTCGAGGATGCGATTTCGATAAATCAGGGCATTAGTTCGCTTGTTATCAGCCTCGGTTCCTTGCTGAATAGAAGCATTAATATCTTCCTGAAGCTGAGCAGCTTGTTGAAGTGGCGCTATTTGTGCCTTTAAAGCACTTATCGCTGATAACTGAGCTTTCCTACGTGCGTCATATTCCTGATCGTTACTGTTCGCATCATAGCTATATCCATATCCCTGACGCTGTCTA
Source organism: Citrobacter sp. RHBSTW-00017 (assembly GCF_013797615.1). Lineage (NCBI taxonomy): Bacteria > Pseudomonadati > Pseudomonadota > Gammaproteobacteria > Enterobacterales > Enterobacteriaceae > Citrobacter > Citrobacter sp. RHBSTW-00017. Next base: position 2,958,745 of record NZ_CP056899.1, read on the forward strand.
TCTGGAAGCAAGGCTTTCTCACGCTCAGCAAGTTCGGACTGCATCTTGCGGAGCATGTCGTTCGGAGCTTCAGGGCGACCAATATTTAGAAGTTCATCCCACATCCCCTTAAGTGCCTTGCTGACGCTACCAGCAGCTCTCTCAATTAATCCCATGTTGTCGAGGATTTGCTGGCTGCGCTTTTGCTCAGCCAGGCTATAAGCTTTTGCAGCCGCCTCTGCTGCTCCCTCTTTATCACCCCGACGCTCCAGTGCCGAAATGTAGTCGTATTGCGATGAGGTAAGGAAATGGAGCGTAGAATTAAGATCCTCCGCCGCCTTGGTTGGGCTGGCATACAGCTTTTGGAAGTTCTTAATGGTGGCGTCAACAGACTGGCCAGTGGCCTCCTGCATCGCCAGCGCCGCCCTGGTAACTGTTTCGAGCTGCTCCGTTTTAAACGTCCCTGCCCCAACCACCTCCGCTAGCGTCCGAGCGGCAGCCGCAACCTTACCACTGGAGCCTCCAATTTTTTGAGCCATGTCTGACAGTTGGCTCGCCGAACTGGCCGAATAATTACCCGTGAGTATGAGCTGCTTATTAAACTCACTGGCTTCCTGGCTGCCTTTGTACCAAGCTACAGCCATCGCCCCGAGACCTACAACCAGGCCGCTAATACCTATCGTTACAGGATTAATGAAACCTAACAGAGTGCGTAAATAGTCGCCCACCCCCGTTAGAGCCCCTTTAACCCCACCGAACTGGTCTTTAATCTGCCCTCCCTGCTGTAGCAGGATCAGGAATGGCGACTGCCCACCAGCCAACTGCGTAGCGATGTCAGTGAACTGTGCTGGTAGCGTTCGCAACGCCTGGTTGTACTGCCCCACAGAGATACCAGCTCGCCGGGCAGCGGCCTCCTGTCGGGACAACGCTTCAGGCAGTACGTCAGCGACACCAGAAAGGCGCTCACGCGTCTGGTTGAGAATGCCGTTGAAATGCTCGAACTGCGCGCTATTGATGCGCCCCGACTCGAAGTGCGCCACAAGCTGCGCATGCTGCTCATCCAGCGAGTTGAATGCCCGGATGGTAGGGTCGATGGAACCCAGCAGGTTTTTCAGCGCAGCGGATTGCTTCTCGGCGGCCTGGGTGGCTGCCAGTTCAGCCTGAGCTTTCGCCGCTGCTTCGCCAGTGTCGGTCAGCTTTAGGCGGGTATCGTCCAGGATTTTGCTATACGCCTGGAACGAATCGGTATCAAGGAACCCCTTCGTCTGGAAGTTACGCAGCGCTGCCTGCTGCTCGTCAAGCCGGTTCAGCGCCTTGTTTACCGGGTCGATGTTTTCCAGCAGCCCTTTCAGCGCGGTCTGCTGTTCCTTAATCCCTGCCGTGCCTTGTTTGGTAGACTCAGCACCGGCACGGAAAACACTGTTCAGGTCATCAGCCTTGCCGACGGCGCCGGCCGCCGCTTCTCCGAGTTTATCCAGTTCATTGCTGGCTGTTTTCAGGTCGGCAACATCAGCCCTCAAAGTAATCGAGGCGATTTGGTCTGACATTATTTCGTCTCCTTATGCATTACCTTAAGTGCCTCGCTTTCCATGATTTGAAGGTCAGCCATACAGGCCGCCGCATCCTCAACCCCGTGTAACTCAAACATCCAGGGGAGTACGTTGTAATCAAGGCCGGTCGCCCCGCTCGCGCCAACGCGCCATTGGGTCGCCAGCGTGGAGAAAATGGTGAAAGCTTTCCATACCGACGGCAGAATCCCCACCTCTTCCTCTACGTCCTCAGGCGTTAAACCAAAAGCGCTCAACTCCGCAAGAGTCGGCCCCGGCGTATACATCGCTGCGGCGACCTGCCTTAGTTTTTTTCGCGGATGCCCATGAGTTCCTTGGTGTAAGCCAGGCCGATGCTGTCAAACGCGCGAGGGTAGTTCTTCAGCAGGACGATCACGTTATCGCGGGTGAGTTCATCCGGCAGCGCCCAGCCATCGACGATTTCCATCAGGTAATCGGCCTGCGGCTCAATAGCAGCTTTCTTGCTTGCTGCATCCTTTTGCAGTTTCTCGTCCATCGCGCGCAGCTCTTCCAGCGTCTTATGGCGGAAGGTGAATGTAAGCTTGCCGTCTTCAGTACCGGCGCGCGGGATGCTGGCAATTGCGGAGAAGGTTGGGTTTGGGATCAGGGAGAATTGGGTCATTTCGGTTCCTTAGAAAAAAAGAAACCCGCCGGAGCGGGTATTAGTTAATGCCGGGCAGATACATCTGGACTTCGTCAGCAGCACGCTCCCGGACTGAATGCAGGAGTTGTTTGCGCCCACCAATACCCCACTTAGCCATCTGACTTGCACACTGGCTAATTGCTTTGGTTTCAGTGTTGATGATGTGGTCGATTTTGTTCAGGCGCGACATGGCACTAATACCCAGACGCACCACTGTTCTAAATACTTCGTACACTTCAATCTCAAACTCTGGTTTTATCCAGGCGGCATAGCGGATTGCCAGAAGTTCAATGCCCCATGCACCACTTTGATCACCGCCTTTTATAACCTTAAGTGGTTGATTTTGTTCCGAAGCACTTTTTAGTGCTTTGGATTTTAGCGCTTTAACGAAGCGTTTGATCTGCGCGCTACGCAGGAAGACGCTGGGCCTTTGTGACTCAGTAGCCTCTCCGTTAGCTACCGCTGCCGCATGAAGATCGTTAAGACTGTACCGGCCTTCGTCATCAACGCGGACGGAGACCCCATTCACTGAGACGGTTGGGTGATTCATGGTGTGTACCTTTTAAAAAGCGAACCTGTTCACACAGAAAAGCCGCCCCAAGAGGCCCACCGGCACTAACGGCAGTTCTCAGGAACGCTTTCTGAAAGGTTCTTGGTTAGAGAGCGCGTGTGAAGGCGCAGTTTGAAAAGATGGGTAATGCGAATACAGAAAATTCGCCAGCGGTACTCATTGCGAAATAAAGCCCGGCGAACCGGGCCTGATTGGTTAGCTGACAGTAACGGTGCATGCCGCCGACGTTAGGGTCTTGCCTGCGGCGTCAGTGACTTCGCAGGTGTACGAACCGGCATCACCGGAAGCGACCGACGGAATATTGAATGTTGATGCAGTTTTGCCAGGAATGGCTGTGCCGCCCTTCTTCCACACGTAGGTGTAAGGTGCAGAACCGCCCTGCATGACCACAGCCAGGTCCAGCGCGGAACCCACGGTCGCTGACTTCGTGCCAGGCAGGTCGGTCAGGAACGCCAATGGCGTAGCGGAGGCATCAACAATCGGGTAAATCTGCATATCCGATTCGAAGTTCATGCGTGCTTCATTGCTTTCCACAGCGTTAATTTCGGTCTTCGGCACTTTCTGGAAGGACACCTTGGCAGAGTAGTAACGATCTGCTTTCCCGCGCGGGTTGTGGAACCATACCGCCGTGGTATCGCTCGATTCATCAAGCTCAATCAGACGTTTGTAGATAGCCAACTGCGGGTCATGAGCGAAAGTGTAGACCTGCACCACGGCGTTTTTAAACGTCGGGATAGTACGGGCCTTATCATCCTCCAGGAACTGGATGCTGATAGTCTGCTGGTCGCCACCTTCGGTAGATAAGGTCATGACCTGAGGCATGGTGATCCACGAATCGATTTTACGAAGCGTACCCGCACCGGTACCTGCCGGAAATTTCGTGGTATCGGTGGTATCGAACGCTTCCAGCACGATTTTAGTACCGGTGACTGATTTGACGCGCACCACCATGTTGTCGAGCTTCAGCCAGCCAGAGCTGACCTGGACGACATCACCCGCGAGGATGCCAGCCGCAGAGGCAACGGTCAGTTCGCATTCCGTTGCATTGGACGCCGCAGTGAAGACAATCGGCGCAAGATAGGCCTTGGCCACGTTTACACGTGACCCGTTAGGGATTGCGAATGCCATAGCATTCTCCTGAATTTATGTAATAAAAAACCCGCCGAGTGACGGGTCAGTAATCAGCGCGGTATTGCATGCTGATGGGGATGGTATAGGTTATGGAGCCGCTGCTGCCGTTTGGTGCAGATGTCGGACGGTCCTGTATTGGTGAACGAATCTGTGGCGGCCCGTTGATGTAAGTCGTCAGGTCACCATCCACCAGCGGTAGCCCTTCGGGGAAAGCGTCAGCGATGGACTGAGCCAGTCCTCTGGCCTGAGTCACGCCGCTACCCGCCGGAGCGATGATGTTGAGCTGGAGAATGCCCTGATAGGTTCGCAGCTGGCCTTCCATATCTTGCCCGACTGTTTGAGCCGGCAAGATGTAAACGCGCCCGTACGGCGCATTATCCGGTGGAGTAAACACGATGTTCGGCCAGGCCACCGGCAGACCCAGCGAAGAGGATATAGCCGCAACGCGACCCTCCAGCAGGTCAGCGATCCGCATTGACTGGTCACCGGCCATTGCGCACCTCGCTCATTGCCTCACGGAACAGCTGCGCGGCATCCAGCGCAGTGATACCCACCATGCCGCCCGGCGCCTGACCGGAGTGCCCGTTCTCCAGGGCTACGGAGTAAGGCAGATTATTGGTGAAGTAAATCGAGCTGACCTGCCCCACCCGGAACACCTCCAGCACCGCCATACCCCGGGAGTTCGAACCCTGCCCCGATGCGTCTGGCGTATCGTTGGATTGGGTCGGCTGACTATCAAATCCCACGTACCAGTTATTTTTGAAACGGCCTCCAACATACCCATCAGGCTTTTTGATATCCATCGAATCGTTAACCGCTCGACCACGCTTCAGATATCCTGCCTTTGTGACGTTGGCCGGGTCATTGCGAAGCGCAGCATTATGGTCACGCACCGCAGCGTTATAGGCCACTGCGGTCTGGTTTACCTCCCATTTTTCCGGCTGCCCAATGGGTGACATATCAACGAGCTGCGCCAGAATTTTGATGCCCGTCAGGCGCACTACCTCCTCAGTCTCCTGCTTTGAGCCATCAACGAACAGCTGAATAGCAGCCAGGAACGGCTGATTTACGGAACTGGTCATATCAGGTCCTTAGCTGGATGTTATAGGAGATCAACATGTCTGCCGGCTTAACCGGATTCGGCTGTACCACGCGCCACTTTTGGCCGTCGATATCAATGATGTCACCGATGCGCACCTCAGTTTCAAACGTGGCCGCCAGCTTCTTATCGCCTGTAGCAATCAGAGAACCGTCGATTTCACGAGTTGAGTATTCAGTGATAACGCCGGTAACGGTCGCGATAACAGGCTCGGTGGTAATCTCTTTCCCGTGCTGATCGCGGGTGGTGGTACCGCCTCGGGTCAGTTGGTAGGATTTGCCGTTATCCTTCAGGAGCCGCGTTGCCGTAGCGCGCATGCGGCGATAGTCGATTGCCATGCTATCCCCTTTCGATCCGGACCTGGTTGCCGCCCACTACAAGCCCGCGCAGTGCGGAATAGAACCATGGGAATGACGGAGAAGCTTTATTCGTTCCCGGCTCATACTGGACTGTTACCGCACCCTCGACGCGCTCCATCGTCACCGCCCCACCGCCAGCGACAGACGGGGTGAGGTCAATCTCCTGCGATTCGATGGCCAGGCGACATTGAGCATCAATCAGGCGCTGTGGAATCGCATCATTCGACAGGTCAACACCATCGAAGCGCACGCCGGAACGCGGCCAGGATAGAGGCTGTGATGCGCTGGAACGCTGACCGCGCCAGGCCTTCCCTTCCAGAAAGTCCATTGCCTGCATCAGCATCTGACCGCACTCACCATCATCTGCAGGAATGCTATATCCGCGCCCGGCGGCAAATGCCCGCAGGTCTGACACGCTGGCGTAGCTGTTGAAGCCTGGAGAGTTGGGATCGGCAACCAGCATGGTTATTCCTCCAGACGCCAGTCCAGCGCCAGCCAGTTATCCACTTCATCAGGATGAACATCTGCGCGCAGCGGGCCGCCAGGGAATTCTGGGGTGTCACGTAACATGACCACCAGCTCAATACCCTGCTGTTCCTGCTGCTGTTCCTGCTGCTGTTCCTGCTGCTGTTCCTGCTGCTGTTCCTGCTGCTGTTCCTGCTGCTGTTCCTGCTGCTGTTCCTGCTGCTGTTCCTGCTGCTGTTCCTGCTGCTGTTCCTGCTGGGCAGGATTTTTATCAGCGGCCTGCTGAGCTGCAAGCTTTTCCGCTTCACGCTGAGCGCGCTGCTCTTTGGTTAATCCGGCCATTGGGCCTCCTGAAAAACAAAGGGGCCGAAGCCCCCTGGGTTAACCCATGATGATGGCGGAATGACGTGGCGCCACAGCAGCCACACCCCATGCCAGACCCACTTCATAACGCACCTGACGGTACTGGCGGTACAGCGCCACCTGGAAGGTGATGCCAGATACCGGGTCGGTCACATTCATGACGTCATCAGCAGTATCGCCACCTTCAGGCATCGCCGGGGTACGGCTGGCCAGCAGGAATGCCCCGCGGTCAAACGCCATGTTCGGTACGAATTCGCTCAACACGGTGACATCAGCCTGATCTGCCAGATCCTGACGGAGGCCCGGCGCGCTAATAGTGATAGTGGAAGACGTAGCCGCAACGACCAGATACTGATTGTCATCACCGGCGAACTTCACCGCAGTACCTGCAGCAATACCGCCGGTGCCAGCAGAGATAGCGATGATGATATCGCCCTCTTTCTTCGCGCCATTGACCTTATAGCCAGCAGCAGCGCTTTTCGCGGTACGCTTGATGCTGAAGGATTCGTGGAGGTTGAAGCCCATGATGCGACCGATAACACCTTCACGCAGCAGTTGGTCGGTTCCCGCTTCGTTCGCTTTGAAGAGTACAGCCTGTTTACCACGGATGGATGCCATCGCTTCGCCACCCAGCACCATACGCAAATCAGTAGTCGGCGCACCGTTATCGGTCAGGATTTGACGCGCCAACGCAGCATCAGTCAGATCGTCTTTGATGCTGAACGGGGTATTCTTCGGCGCGCCAACAGCGCGGGAGGAGTTGAGGTACAGCGCAGCGAGATCCGCATCCACTTCGTTCGCCAGCGCACGGAAAGCCTGCTTGAACTGGTCAGCCAGGATGGTGTTGTAGGTACCAGCCGGGCCCAGAGCCAATTGCTCTTCACCATTCCATTTCACCGGGGCCATTTTGGATTTGGTGATTTTGACATCCACACCACCGATGGTCTGGTCGCCAGAATTAGGCGCTGAAGGACCAGGGACAATATCTTCAGTGGTGGCTGCAGGTGCGACTGGCGCACGTACGGTCTGGTCTTTTGCAGCAGCATCCGCTTTCGCGTCACGCGCCACCGCAGGAATAAAACCAGTTTGCTCGCGGGACACTACGTCCAGCGCGGTATAGATGGTCGGGATCAGACCAGTAAGGGTATTGCCTGCCATTTATGGCTCCTTTCGATTTAATCGACGATGCTGACGCCGTCTTTCAGCGCTGCTTGCTTGCCAGCGTTATCCAGGGAATCAAACGCATCGCGTTTCATGGTTTTTTGCCCGGCCTGGTGCTGCGACTGGTGAGAACCGCCGCCGCTGTTACCGGACGCTTTGAGGATGTAATCTTTCTGCGGATGCGACTCGACCAGAGACTCCAGGGCCTCATCAAAGCTGGCTAACTCGCCGGGCTTGGTGCGTGAGAACACCTTATTGCCCTGTCCGTCGTAGGCCACAACCTTCCCTTCTTCGATTTTGAAGTTCTGACCGAAGTAGGAACGCACGAACTCAGTCGGGATCGCCATCTTCTCGGAAATGTACTTAGAGCCACCGAAGCGGCCGCCGATCATCTCGTCGTAGAGTTGAGTTTCCAGCTGCTTGGTCTTGCCGTTCGCCTCGTCCAGCTGCTGTTGGAAAACTTTGGTGATCTCCGCCTTTACCTGGTCAACCGCACCAGCATCGATCAGTTTTTTTTGGTCGATTTTGGTCATCATTTCCAGGGCTTCGAGCGCCTTGGCCGGGTCGGTGATGCCAGAGAATTTCGCGAGGTTGGCTTCCGCCGCTTCCTTCGCTTCACGGTGAGTTTTCGCCTCGCCATTCAGAGAGGTGATTTTGGTCATCGCTGCGACCGCATCGAACGGGATTTCTTTGCCGTCATCATGGATGTACACAGGCATACCGTTTTCAACGACCACATTTCCGTTAGCATCAAGTTTCAGTTTCATTGTTTTTGCTCCAGCCTTCCGGCCATTGGTAATAGGTCATCCGACCCGATCACCGCGTCGCATCCGCTCAGCGGCAGGCATAAAAAAGGCCACCCGAAGGCAGCCTTGAGTTGAATTTTGTAATGCTCAGAGCTTATTGGTTATTTGCTCTGCGATTTTTGCGTCTTCTTCTGACAGCTCACCAGATAAGGCATAGGCAATCATCGCAATCATGATGAATTTGCGCTCAGCCTCAGTCAGGGTGACAGTTTTGTCTTTCTCGTTTTGCATGGTTAACCCTCAAACGCCGACGCATCCACGCGGCGCAGTTCATCCAGGGTGAGGAACTCCCCGGCATCGTTAAACATCTCCGGTACCGTGATTTTGCCGTCACGCAGCATCATGGCGCGGGTAACGCCCAGCACCTGCTCCTGCCGCACGTATGGCTGCCGCGCAAGCCAGTCGGCATAACTGGTATGCGCTGGTACCTGCCCGTCCATCGAGGCACGTGTAGCGCTGCTCATTTCGTCAGGCGGTATCTGCAACTCCTCCCACGATTTCGTAATGAGGATTTCACCGGACCGACAGCAGAAGTGGATTTTGCCGGGTCCGCGTAGATACGGGACCACATGCCCCAGCGGCTTGCCGTCGAGCGTGTAGAGTTTTCGGTCGCGAATGATGCACCACTGGCTCGTATGGGTGTCGAGCGTTGATGACCACTGCTTGGCCTTCACGATGTCGCTATTAGCCTGAGCGAACTCCTGGCGTGCTGTTGCGGCCATATGGTTCACCGCAGTGCGGGTCACCACGGCAAGGTCACGCCGGGAGGCGTTAATCACCCCATCTTCACGGTTGAGTTTCGGCGTACCAGCCACACGTTTAACAATCTGCTCTACCGTTTCGCCTTGGAGATACCCAGAACGCACAGCGTTAGTGATTTTGTCCAGTCGATCCGATTCTAGCTTCTGACCCCACTCCTTCAGCAATCGCCCCTGGAAGGGCTGCGCCACTGCCGCAGCGTAAACCTGCTCGGGTGCGATGCTCTGGAGCGGAGCATGCTGGAGAATCTGCTTGGGTATGATGCTGCTGAACAGGTCCAGTTGATACCCGGCTTCATACTCAACGTAGCGCGTCAGTTCGCGCGCCAGCGCAGTATTAACCGGTTCATAGGCCTGCTGGTTGAGGTCACGCACACCCACCAGCAATGACGCCAGGCGGCGGGCGCTGTACGTGTCAGCTCGCTTACCGTCCAGCAGCACCAGTAGTTTGGCTGCCAGGTCAGCATCAAGCCTGTTTAGCAATGCCACCATGCGCCGGGCGACGCCCGTGCCGTAGCGGTTCACGTACAGCCCGTGCGCTATCGTCTCATCCTGCAGGCGATCATTAACTGAACGGGCCATATCACACCTCGCCAGGCGGTGGTTCTGTCAGTGAAGCCGACTCAGCCAGCAGTTCGCTCAGCACCACATCTGGATCCGCATCGGCATCGATGATGTTCAGCTTCTGCAGAGACTTGATGGCGTCCACGCGACGGATATCACCGCCCTGGCGTAGCGACTGAATGGCCAGTGCAGCAGGAGGATTGAACTCTTTCGACTCGACATCCAGCTCGGTGCGGACATCGACGTTCCCCCCCTCAGATTCCCCGATGTACTCAGCCATAATTTGCAGGATGTTGTCGATCGCATCTTCCAGGCTTGTCGCCATGGTATAGAGCGGTGACTGCTCCTGCATTTTCTCTTCTGAGGTCTGGTCTACCGATTTGGTAGAGGTGTTTTCGGTGCGCAACAGCTTCGCACCCGCCTGTCGCATCTGCTCCACCAGCTCTGCCAGCGACTCTTTGCCGGCACCGATGGAGGAACCTGTGTGCTCGACGTATTCCAGACCCTGCCTTTGCCGATCGGAGAATGAAGTGGCAGAAGATGAGCCAATCACAAGTTCTTGCCCCTCCTCCAGCCCGAACACCGTGAGCAACGGCACTCTGGCGACGTGCAGGATGTTGTCCTGCTCGCTTTGACTCTGCCAGTGCTTGATATTCAGCAGAGCCATGTTGAGAAGCGGTGGTGAACCACACATAAACCCGGTGCGTTTGGTGTAGAGCGTGACCAGAGTGATATCCTGGCGGGATGTCTGCCACCCCTCGAATAGCGCCCAGTTCGCGGCACCGTCAGCATCCTTGGCCTTGCGGTAAATTTCCACCTTTCCAGGTGTCAGGTACCGTATTTGCTCGACCTTGGTCTGCCCGAAGTCGTCGCCGTCTTCGACCACAACCTCTTTGATACGCAGCGCAGTCAGCACCACTTTGCCGTCCACCATTTTAGACTTCCAGCCGATCACCTGGCGGGGATTCAGCATCGTCACATAGGGACGCGCTCCGGTGGCCTTTTCATCAGCCTTGGTCTTTACCTGCTCGGCATCGACCCGGGGGTAGTCCACCAGCGCGTGGGACAGACCGTACTGCATCGCCAGGCTGAAGAACGCCTGTGCCCATACATCGAGGCGACTGCCTTCAAGATCCACGTTCCTCGCAAATTCGCGCAGCGCATCCGGGACGTTCTCGCCCAGTTGGATCGGCTCAGCGAATACGCGGCCAACGTTCTGGTTGATGGTCTCTTCGTAGGCAGGAAGAAGCGTGGCCACAGCCAGGCGCTTTTTGTAATCCTCTTTGTCCTCTTTTGGCCAGCGCGGCAGATAAGCCTCACCAAGCTGGCGCATGTACAGCGTGCCGCCCATCAGGGCGTCGTTGATGTCCCACGCCTGCACCATGTTCCCATAGTCCAGATTGGGGGTTGAAATATCAGGCATGGGTTTAGAGCCTCAGGCTGGTGACTTTGCCGACTTTCTTCGGCGGTGAATGTAGGGCGGCATAGCGCGTGCCATCCCAATCGTGATCTTCCTGCTGTGTGTCTACATCGTCAGGGTTCTTACTGTCGCGAACGAGAACCGGAACACGGCTAATCCAGCCCCGGCAGTAGTCAAACACGTAGAATGCTGGTTTCTCTGGCATACCTGATTCCAGCTTCTTGCCCTCAATGACGGCCTCCAGCATGTCAGCAAACAGTGCCGCGCCGTTCACGCGTGAACCCGGCTTCTTGTTGGATGGCACCCATTTAACGCCCTGGGATTCCATTTTCTGGGCAATAGATAATTCGTCATCACCGGTGTTGTAGATAGCCCCGTCAGCAGGTCCGGGAACAACCTTCTTGCAGATACCGGGCATGATGTTCAGCTGCCCCTGCGTCACCCCGTTGAGTTTTATCTCCTCAGGCTCAGCAAGCTCCTCTCCCACCAGACGCTTATCAATCCACGCCACGCCCTTAGCAACGTTGGTGGATGACATATTCAGCCCTTTGTTCAGCTCATCAGGCGGGCAGCCGTACCACTCGCCAATGAGGATCAACGACCCGGCAGGCGGGCAGAACTGGCGACCATCAGGCAGCTCGGCGGTGGTGCCGTCAGCCCGCGCCCACCAGAGGTTGGAGAACGGCTTCGATTCTCCCCAGTCATGAGAGCGGTCAACCGTCCAGCTATCGGGAATGCGGAACGGCTTAATCACGTGATGCGAGGCATTCCACAGATGGTCAAAGCGACCACCGCTGGTGACATCCCATGAACCCTCTACCCAGGCTTTGCGCCGGTTAGGGTCTTTGATTGCCATCAGCGTCGCGATGTACTGCGGATCCAGATACGGGTTCTCTTTGAACGAACCGTGGATAGCGACACGCGTCAGCGTCACGTCCTCTTCTCGCTCGGTCTGAGGGTTAAACACCTTCTGCGTTTCGCGAATGATGGTGCCGCGCGGCGCAGGCTCAATGAAGCGCTTCTTAACCCATGTGTGGCCGATGCCAAACGGGTTTGTGGTGCTGAATGTCTCCAGTGGAATCGGCTTCAGCAGTGAGCCATCATCCCTCGGGTAGTTCTCGGGCCGAAAAGATGATCGCCGGCAGGAGAACATCATCTCGTAGAACTCACCCGACTGCTGCTTGGTCAGCTCGTTAAACCCGATAAACGGGAACTCCTGGCCGTGGTAATCCCAGTAGTCGCCCTCTTCTTTCCCGAAGCGGAACAGCAGCTCCTCACCAGTCGGCCACACCCAGCGCAGCTCAGATGCTGAGGCCAGATATCGGGCACCGTCGTTGAACAGGCGATACATACGCTTTGACTGGGTGATGATGTCGGTGAGGTTTTTATACTCGGTATCGAATATCACGCCACGCCAGAACGAGCCGTAGCCCAGACCAACCAGGCGACGAAAGCGCGCCAGCTGCGCGGCAGTTTTACCCGGTCCGCGCGTCCCCTCGTAGAGTATTTCGTTGCATGGGCAACTCAGGGAGAGCGACTGCGATCCCGGCAAAGGTTTCCAGACGGCTTTGTAATTCATCCACCAAGAACCTCGTTCTGTTGCTTCTGTGCTGCTGCTTCCCAGCTATCCACATTGTCGCTGGTTGGTACCAGCATTACGTTGTGAGTGACGTCCTTAGCAGGCTCTTTCTCGCCAATGTCATATGCCTGGCGCTCAAGGCCGACAAGGTTTTTCATCGCATCACTCAACGCTTTCACTGCTTTGACTCGTTCCGGCATGCTGATAATTGAGTGGTAAATCTCGTTGAGCTTATCGCGTCCATTCTCGTCCGGCTCAAGCATCAGCTCGCCCAGCTTACGAAGAGAAGCTACGTCCGCACACTCAGCGCCCAACTCATCAAACAGAGCATTGGTGATCTCCCTGGCTCGCCGTATGTCACCGCGATGCTCCATGCGCACCGTAGCAATCACCTCGGCAGTGGCCTCGATTAGTACGCGCTCAGAAAGTACCGTTTCGCTGCGTACCTGTTTGCGTACCTCGGCTTTGCGTACCAGATCGTCTGCACGCTCTTTCACCTTCGCATTGAGGTCACGAGACCATTCATCACGTTTGGCACGCTTACGGATAGCGCCTTCGCTGATGCCGTTCTGCGATGCAATCTCACGGAGGGACATCACTCCGGCCCGGTAAGCCGATTCGATAGCCTCCCAGTCCGGCTTGCTCATTAGACATTCCTTTTTAGAGATTGTGACGACTGAAAATAAAGTGAAAAAATCATTCGATTAGAGTTAAGTTATCTAATCACTTTGCCGATACCTCAATCAACCACACTCTACAGGGTAAAACTGATGTTAGGACTTTATGGCGGAGCTACCGGTTTAGTTATTGAATTAGCGGCACGAAAGGCTATTGAAGCCTTTAGTAAAAAATCGACTGATAGCGCACAGACTTCAGCCCAACTATCTGATGAAGCCCAAAAGGCGGAACTTCAGTCGTTAGTTTTTCAATCTCAGGCAAAAGTCCAACAAGAACTCGCTATAGCAAGAAGAATTCTCGCGGCTGAAGAAGTTGAAATTGAAGAGTTCTATGATGGCTCCGCATCGGCTGAATTAGGCGCAAAAGCTTCAACTGAGAAAGTGTCACTTGGGCTCAATGGTGAGGGAAGAAAAATCACTAAGCGTGTCATTAAATTCAAGGGGTTCAATAACCAGGTTGAGCATATTTTACAAGAAATCGATAAGAGCACGTCTGAGATTATAGATACACAGCAACAATGAAAAGTTGGTAACGATGCTCAATATTGCCATTACGATAGTTCTGCCCATGGTGATGGCAATAAAAAACCGCCCGTAGGCGGTTATATTCAGCAGGTCGCATGTTATCTGTGAATGACAAACAGTGATTTGCATTGAGGGCAGAGCAACGGTAGTTCTTGCCGTACTTTTGTGGACGGGTGGTTCGAGTTATGGCCGCATATCGGGCAAGCCACTGTTGTTTTGGTCGCCGCTTCAACGCGTTTAAGTGCGTAATCGAAGAATGACATATTTTTAACCCCTCTAAGAATGAGGTCTATCATACCACGATTGATTATTTTTTAATCTAAAATAGCCACAACTTAGCACTTAATCACCGAGTTAATAAACTGCTATCGGTTGGTTGTTTGCAGTTCGCCTGCCACGATTTGTTATGCGCCAGGATGTCGCGCTTCGTCTGGCGGTCCATCACTTCGATGTCGTGCTCAGTAAGGCGAATCGCGCTCACCCAGTCACATCCTGTATCGATGACCTCAACCTTTGCGGGTCCAGTTTGCGCGCAGCTCCCGATCAACATCGTCATCAGGCATATGGCTAACAGTCTGCTGTACATTGCTGGCCTCTCTGGTTGCTTCGACGCGACGTTCTGCGGCTGCTTTGGTGGCTGTGGCGTTATCATCGGTACGCTGTTTATCCGATTTGGCTTCAGCCTTTTCGCGACCACGCATGCTGCCCAGGCCAAAAGCGCCGAGCACCATAATGATTGCGAAGCCGATAGAAGCCAGAATAGCTTTCAGTTTCGTCATAGACTCACGCGCTCCCGTACCCAGCCATACACAAATGACTCGTTAGCCGGGCGCTGTTCTGCCAGTTCGAGATATCGTTGACCTTGGCTGCAGTTCAGTCCGCGGAGCAATACGGATTCCCCTTCACTTCCGCGTTTCGCCAGAAAGGATTTAAGGGCGCTGATACTTCGCGGGCCAATCTGGCCATCGGCGATCAGATCGGGATAGAGCTGCTGCTGGTTATTGAAGACATTCAGCCAACGCTGGAACCATTTCACCTGCACTGATGGCCCCATATTCACGCCGGTGTCGCACAGTTCGGCAGCGATGACCGGCGACACGGTAGCTACCTGGTCGAAGCGTGGACCATACCAGTAATCAGCCTCGAGTATTTCGAGAGCTTGCTGCCGTGTCAGGTTACGCATATCACCGGTATAGCCATGGGCGCGTGCCGTTGCCTGAGTGATGCCCCAGTTTGTCGGGCCGCCCTTATCGTTCGGGTGATTAACGTAGCCACCCTCTTTGCCGAGAATGCTGTTGAAGATATCGTCTTTGGTCATCATTCAGCCCTTACGACTTTTGCCAGATTGCCTTTGGCACGCCAGACAGCAATACATATGGCCAGGTTGAGGAATAACTCACCCGGGTCAACGTTACTGTAACGCCCGAGAAGAATACGGAAAGCGGTGAAGCCAGCCGCCAGAATCAGCAGGTAAGCCATCCACGCATAACTGGGTCGGTGTGTCTTCCCGGCTTTACTGAAGAACATCAGGCGCACCACGATCGCCATACAGATGATCGCGTTTGCGTCCAGGATGACGGAATGCCATGTCATTTCCCTTCCTCCTCCAGCCCGGGCATCTTGCCGCGCCGTGATTTGGCGACGATTCGAAGCAGGACTGCGACGGAAATGGAAGCGGATACCAGCGCACCGACATTCGGTGAAACTTCGATACTGACTGGCGGCTGCAACAACCCGAGGGCTGTGTTGATTACCCCGGCGAGTATCTTTGCCATGGGAACGGAGAAGAACACGCCCCCCATGAATGAGATGACCGCGAAGAGCATCTGCTTCCAGAGTTGATGAGGCTCTGAGGTCAGCACATACATTGCCGCCCCGGCAAGCGCACATAACATTACGCCAGGCGTCGCCTCCGGGAACATAGTGGCGAAAGTGATCCCTACCGTAGCGGAGGTCACCCCACTGGCAATTGTGATTGGCTCAGACATAGTTATTCCGTGTGTAGAGGGTCAGGCTTCACGGGCTGAATTTATCAACAAAGCACGTAGCGGATGATTCCCGTGAGCCTGAAATAGAAAAGCCCCGCATAAGCGAGGCTATAAATTATTATCCACACTCTCGCAGTGGCTGCGCTCGTGCCCTCGAGTATCTGTCGCGTCATCGCCGCTTATGACCGGTGCGCGTCTGGCGTTCGCGCTGCTTTACCGGAGTTTGTTTTGATATAAGAACCTTGACCCATCACTACACAGGCTCGCTCATAGGCGACTCTGGGCAGCATCATGACTGCTACATTGCCTATCGGCTGCGGTCTATCCGCTTACTGGTGCATTTTCTTACCCTCCAGAAACAAAAAAAGCCACCCTTAGGTGGCTTGTGAATGTACGAAGTTCGGATGCCTTTCTTCGCTTTTAATAGAGCGTTATCTTCTTTCAGGCTCTCTACTTGGTCTCGCAACCTTTCAAGTTCTTTCTCGGCTCTGTCTCGGTCACGCTGAAGACCTTTAATCACTTCGCCTTGGGATGCCTGTACTTCTTTGAGAGTCTGAACGTTGGCTTCAGATTCATCGACAGTGTCGACAATTCTAACCGCAAAAAACGATACGATCGCCATCAGTAAACCAACCATAAAGGTCAGTATCCAGACTTTTACTCCGGAAGCAGAGTTTTCAGAGGCTTCTATAAATTATTCCTTATACATAGCAAAAATACCGACATGCGGCCGCAAGTCGAATCCGAGGGTATTTTAGCTGTATAAGGAGATGAAAAGCTTTAGAAAACAGAACGGATACGTCTGTTTGATTATTTAACGAGCGAAAGCAGCCAAAATCCCCAAGCAGGGATGATAAAAAAAGTCATCGTATACACGACAGTAGGCTGAATTTTGTTCAAATTAAATATCCTTAGCAGGGCCTTGATTTGCTCTACAAATCCAACCTACATAAATAGTTGGATGCTGACAAGAGGTTGGCGCTACTTTTTTTCATTCAAATTAGGATTGAAGTGTCCCTTCAATGGCGCGGCATATTACGCATGTATCCACCATTTTTCAATCGTTATGCACATTATTATGATGCAATACGTGCTTTTGCATCACCTTAAGCCAGTAAGAATCTACAGCGGGGAAAATCAAAACCCCGCATCTGGCTGGTTCGCTTATCCGAGTAATAACGGGTTAACTCAAGCGCCATATTTTCTTCAACGGCAATTGAATTGCCACCCCTGAACACAACATTGGCACAATATCAAATTAAACTCAAATATGCGCTATTTTCTCTACTTTAGCAATAGTTTGTTCGAAATTAGTCGCCTTTTGTTGTGAACGTGATCGAGAAACTGTGAGCAAAGCATCTCTATCAAGCGACTCAAAAACCGTCTGCATAGTTTGCCATTGGTCACCAAATGTCTTGTACCAGTTTTTCTCTTCTACTCCAGTCAGTTCCGCAAGCTCAATGCCGCTATATTGATCGCCACCACGAATACCCTTCTTCACATCTTGCGCCGCCAGCCATATCAACTGACGCAACCGGTCGATAGTCTTCTTCGCCACCCTCTTCCCGGCCAGTTGCTGGCTGAACTGTTGCCAACCCCACTGAGTAATCAGCACCTGATTATCCCAGCGTACATTCTCGCTGTAGTTCCATAGCAGCCAGGCCTTCTGGTGTTCTTCGAGCGTCATCAGCGCACGGCGCCACGATGCAGTGGAGTATTCAACCGGCTGCACCAGCGGAATATGTGAGCCCTTGGCATGCGACTGCTTGCCCGGTATTGGCGGGTTATCCAGCGTAATCATTTCCCCGGTCACTTCATCCAGCACTCGAGGCTTTTTACGTTTAAACGTTCCCGTATCGAACTGCGCGTTTTCAAGCCACGCCATCAACTGCCCTTTTGTCGCACCACTCAGATCGGCGGTGGCCACTATCAGTTGCTGGCGCACGTATTCGAGAAATTGAGTGTTCATACAGCACCGCCTATGGTTTTGATGTAGTTCTTCAGTATTCGGTAGTCCGTCAGTACAGAGCCGGGAAAGTGATATAAGCGCAATCGTTGCCAACGAACGCGGAGGTGATCGGCAAAATAGGATTCAAATGTCATGCAGCCTCCCTGCTCTTAATTAATCCACGGCGAAGCGCGCTGTAGTGCTTCCTAATGGTTTCGAGTTCTTCGATGGTGTATCGGTGTGGGACGTTATTGTTTTCGAGTGCCTCGACGCGCTCAGGCCCTATTTTCTCGATAAGGCCAAGGCGGTACTGCTGCTGATTGCCCGACAACTGCACGTTACAGTGGTGGCACTGTTTACTGATATTGTCTTCGTGATAGCGGAGATGTGATGCCTTACCGCGTGATCGGTAGTGACCGGCTTCCCACTGGACGGTTTCGAACGTCCCGCAGCTAATGCATGGCAGATCGGCATCACGCTCGCGGATGTAGTCATTGACGACACGCTGCGTTAAATCTTCCCAGTGCTTCAGCGGCTTAACTGCAGCTTTACGCTGGCGCCAGGCGGCTCGCTCTTTCTTCTCAGTGGCGCGCTGTTTGGCGGACTCCTTGCGCCGTGCATCCTCCCGGGCTTTTCTGGTCTGCTCTTTGCCGACGGCAGTGGCACACTCATAACCGCAGACGGTCTGCGTGTCACGCACCGGGTGGAACCACTGGCGACATTCTTTGTTGGCGCACTTACGGCGCGGTAGCTTAGCCATACTCACCCCCACGCCTTGCTTTGCCATACCTGGCTAGGGCGCGGCGCTTTCTCGCTTTCCGGCAGCTGCACGCTGACGGTCCAGGTGATGTTGTCGCGATTCAGGCTACGTTCTACCGTGGCGCCACGACGACGGTAACTGGCCACCAGCTCGTCGGCCTGATCGGTTGTGCATTCGTGATGGTGGAACCAACTTGTTTTCATCGCCATCATCCCGCAAAGCTCATGAGCTGCGATGCGGCGTTTTCCGCTTCACGTTGGTCTTTAAATGCCCGGGACAATACCCAGCGCCACAGAACATCGAGCGCGGCTTTGTACAGCTGCTGGAACTCGGTTTCGTCCATGTTGGCGAAGGCGATGCTGCGGGGGTGTTTGCGAAGGGTGCCGTCGGGAAGCTGTATGGCGTCGTAGTGGCCGGATTCGACGATCACCCATGCGCGGTATGCGTCATAGGATTTGCAGATGCTGATACTACCGGCGCGTTTATCGGCGATACGGTCCAGATATTGCTCGGCAGCATCCAGGAGTGCGGCTTCACTTCCCGCGAATGAGGCAAGAAACTTGGCATAGCCGGTTACCAGCTTGCGTTCGTTGGAGGAGATTGCTCCGCCAGTAGGTTCCCAGTATTCGAAACCGAGATTGAGTAACGCGAAGAAGCGGCGATGGAATGCGGGATTCCTCACCTGCCTGAACTCAGCCACCAGCACGGCACCGAGCTTGAATTTTGATTGCAGAATATCACTGGTCTCCGGCGTGGCGGGGATCAGGATTCCTGAAGACTGCTTGATTAGTTGTAGTTCGTGCGCCATGGTGCTCTCCGTGGCGCATAAGGTTGTCAGTTGCTCAGACTGACACTGACATTATGTACAGTTGATAATGGAAAATCAATGCAATAAAAAACTCGCCGATTCGGGTTAATATTTAAAGCGATTTTCCGGGGTAAGCGCGTATTCGTATGTGAAGTTGAATGCCTCGCTTTCAGTGTTGAATCGGCGTTCGGTGATATCACTCCAGCGCCCTCCCCTGAAATACTTCTGAGCTACCCATTTTCCCTCGAACGGGAATACGGCATATGCGCCGACATACCGGTTATCAGCATGCGGATCCGGATATGACTCACCTTCTGCCAGAACGTAAAACTTGATGCCGCTTACAATGAGACAGCCCATTACTTCTTCTCATTCTGCGCAGCCATATCCAGATAGCGCGAATCGGATGCTTTCGGCAGCGTCAGGCTCTGCTCGCGGTAGTAATGAACGCGCTCCATGAAGTATTCGCGAAGATTCTCTGGCTGCTCGCGGGCCACCTGCTCAGCGATAACCGGCATGTTCATACGCTCTTTGTACGCCACTCCGGAGGCTGCCAGGTCAACGTTAACCTTATCGCGCTCTTCCTGCGGCTTTGCAGCAATATTCCAGTCAGACATTAGTCAGCAGTTCTCCCGCGCCAGCGTTTGTTACTTTCTGAGATTCGATCCGTATCGACGGACTCGACCTCCCCTTCTGAAAATCTAATGGCATTTGCTTTATTTAGCGCTGCCCTAGCCTCTTCTTCCGCCTTACTGAAATGCACCTTCTTTCTTCCCCTGAAACTTCCAATGCGGATTTTTGAAGATGACTGTGCCTTGTGCTTGCTAATCCGTAACTGTGCCGCCAAATGGGCTTTTGCCTCGGCCCGGTTAGCGGGTTTCTTCTTGACTAACTCAAGGTCTAATTTGTATTGCTGATCGGCATTTAGCTTCTTCGGCTTCATGATGTCACTCTCAAACAAAGTCCATTTATCATAGAATAAGAGGCCCCTAAGGGCCTTGATTTATATCTATGCGGATTATTGTCAGCTTGTTCGTCACTTCACATCCTGCTGCGGTGCTGCTGCGAGCATGGCTCTATACGTCGGGTTAATTGCATCATGTTCGTTAATTGCAGCCCAGCCAGCTTTATTCATCGCTTCTGTAGGCTCCTTCGGAACTAATTGCCAATCATCCGGAGTTACCGGAGAGTTGGCAGCCAGCGCTGCCGACTCTCTACCTGCCCTATAGGCAAATTCAGCCATCGTACCAAGCATCTGTTTTGCAGATGTTGTATAATTATTTTTCTGATAATTTTCATACCAGAACCTGCCAAACCACGAGTAGAAGTTATCATCCTCATCAACAGATACTGACTTAAATTCAGGTATATCAGGACCTTTTCGAATCGCTCTGGCAAGCTCGATTGGGTCGTCGTACAACCAGTCACCTGTTTGCGGATGATTGGCTTCTGCCAATTGTGCAGCCCACTCCAGTCCGTCTTTGTGTCCTTGCAGATAGTCCAGCGGTAACTCATCACTATTACTTACAGGTTCGGCCTGAAGCATGGCGGTGCGGCGGTTCCATACCTCACGCAACTTATCTCTCGCATCTATGTCTGTGTGATATACGGTATCGGTCGAAATTCCACAAGCGCTGCAAGATATCCAGTTGAGATTATCGTCATCATAATCAAACTCAGCGCCTCCTCCGCAGAGCGGGCATGGAAGAAGACCATTTTCATCAAGCTTCGCACCAAACGCCGCAATAGCCCCATCAATCACCTTCACAGCATCAGCCATTGCGTAGCCGAGATTACCGCCGTCGCTTTGTGCTGCTGCTTTGCTGAGTATTTCGCGTATCTGGTGCAGGCGATCGAGTGATACAGGACCGTGCGCCGGGTGGTTGTTAGTTGTCATGCTGATGCTCCCTCTTGATATTTTTCAAACCAGAACACAACCGGCTTTTCGACAACTTCAACCAGGCCAAATCGTTCAGCAGTGCGGAAGTTGACGCTATATGAGCGAGCACGTTCTGCCTGCCGCGTAATTTCTTCCCGGAATAAGTCCACGCTGAATGTGGCTTTAAACAGGTTGCAAGGTGCGCAAGCCGGGAAAAGATTTTCGATAGCATCATTCTCAGGTCGCCAGAATTCCCCGGTTGCAACAGCACGCCGGGTTCCATTGGACTGACGTTCGCCAAATTCCCACTTCCGCAATGCAGCCTCAACATGGTCAGCATGCCAGCCTTTCTCTGGTAGTTCGCACCCACAATAAGCACATCGACCGCCAAACTTCATGCGTAGCTCTGCACGTTGTTTTTTCGTCAGTGCCATCTCACACCCCCTTCACGCCAATGCCAGCGGCGCGGATTGCGTCGGCACATTCTTCCAGTGCAAAGTTATATTTATCAGCAGCCAGACCGTAACCTTTCGGGTACGGCGTTGGTAGCATCACCTCCCGTGTCTCCAGCTCTGCGATCCGATTCTCTTCGGCTTCCAGCTCATCCAGCAGCGCCAGCACAGCTTCCGGGCTTGCTTCATCCTGCCAGGCATCAGAGGTGTCACTTACAGAGCGGAGCATGATTTCTTCCTGCGCCGCTTCACGCAGCGCCTGTTTGTTGAGTGCTGTCATTTGGCTGCTCCAAAACTTGGTTTCCAGGTGAACTCCGGAGAGATAATCACATCCATGCAGGTTCCGCGCTCGTTATGCTGCTCGATCATTTCGAGAATGTCAGAGTCCGTCTGTGTATCTCCGTAACTCCCAACAATGCATAGTAATTCGACAGAGGCACCGAGGTTTTGCATAGCAATCGTCAACTGCTTTGCCAATGCTATTTTCATTGTTTCGTCGCTCATAGCGAGGCTCCTTTGCGAAGTTGGGTGGCGAACTTTTTCGATTCTTTCTGGATGAATAGCTTTTCGCTGAAGTTGTGGTACTGACCAAACATCTCCACACCCTGCGCCCGCACTTCAGCCAGAATAGCGTCGGTGGCTGGGGTTTTGATTTCCTCGAACGCCGATATTGCCGCATCGAGAGCCGCTTGCTGATAGGGAATTGACTGCTCGTCATGGAATCCACCGCCAGAGGTTTCCAGACCTTTGTACATGCTGTATAGCTTGTCACCAAACGACTTCAGCGCCGCATTCTCCGCCGCCAGCTCCCTGCACTTGCTCTCGGCGTTAGCGAGCTGTACTGCCATGTCTGTGACTTCGGCTTCAAGTTTTTCAGCATATTCAATCAGGAGATCGATTCTTTCCGGCGTTACGGTTTTAACGTATTTGCAAATCGATGACGCATAATTATCATCCTGGAGTGTGCCAGCCAGGCCATTACAAAATTTGCGGTTCCCTTTTGTCGCCTTGATATCGGCGATGATTTTTTTAACATCTGGTTTCATGCTGATGCTCTCCCGTAAAACGCCAGTACACGCTGCATAGCCGGACTTGTGCGGCAAACTGATGTGACCATGTTTTTGCTCATGTTCGATTTGAGCTGCTTGATGTTCAACTCCCCGCCGGGTTGCAGCGAATAGACCGGGCGGTGCGGCTCGCCAGTGCGGATTACTACCGCTCTGCGTACCAGGTGAAGCAGCAGGTTATGTGCCTTCTTGCAGTCACATCCCAGCAGGCTCTGGACCTGACGAGGCGTGATGGTCTGGTTAACCCGAAGGAAATCGACGATTGCCCACAGTGATTTGCTTGCCATAGTGATTTTTCCTCGAGGTTATTTAACGATCCGGAGATGGCTAACGTTCTTGCGATAGCTGCCCCAGTCAAAGTTCACCCACATCCCGCCATCCATCTGGAGGCGATCGATAACCCGCGCACCCAATGCGCCGAGAAGTTCGTCATGGTTCAGATTCGTCAGAACGCCAACTGGACGCATCGACGACAGCCGACGGTCGATAACCTGATTCAGGATAACTTTCTCCCCGTTGCTACCGCGCTGAATACCGACTTCATCCAGCACCAGCAGATCGACTTTGCAGAGGTCATCCAGAAGTGAAGCCTCTGACTGGCCACCGTCGTAGCACTCGCGAACGCGCAGCATCAGGTCAGGGATTGTCACCACCAGCACTGATTGGCCACCGGACAGGAGATGATTTCCGATCGCTGCAGCGAGATGGTTTTTCCCGGTACCAGGGCCACCGCTAAACACGAAGCTCGCGAACCCAGCACCGAAATTCTGTGCGTAGCTCTTTGCCATCGTGAAGGCTTTGCGCTGCCCTTCCCCGGATACATGGTAATTCTCGAAAGTGCAGCTGCGGTGCAGGCTTTGAATTCCTGAGCGACCGAAAATTTTCTCTGTCCGGGCTTTCTGATTCAGCCTGTCCAGTTCTTCACACCGCTTCAGGCCTTCTTCCCTCTGCCATGCCAGCAGCTCTTCCGCGCTGGTGAACTTCGGCTGAACTCCTGGCGGAATGAGTTTCTTCAGGCGCTCAAGAGCGCTGCCAGAATTAACAATGTTTTTCACCGTTACCCCCTGAACCCGGTCGGGATGGTTTTATCTGGCTCAGAAATTCGGTTGGGATCTCGCTGTCCAACATGGACGGTCCTTTGGCCGTGACCACGCGATTGCAACAGACTGTTGGCAAAGGTCTGCTCCCAAGCCAACTGGTGTTTAACCTTGCCGTCAGGTATCCAGTAATCACGGAATTGCTGAAGTTCTTCAGCGGTGTAACCCGGCTCAGTGCCGACGTTCTTACCCCAGAGCGCAGCCTGACGCACGAAGTCTGGAGACGGGGTCCATGAGTCAGTGATCGGAAATTTACCCAATGGGCCAAAATCCAGACCGGGCCCAAAATCCTCGTTCTGAGGTTTGGGAGGGATAGCTGGCAGAGGTGGGTGATTTCCAGAAATATCATCCCCAGAATGACTTCCGCCCGCGCGTTCTCTCTCTGGGTTTAGATCTTCTCTTCTCTTCTCTTCTCTGTGGTTACGCGTTACGTTATTAGTAACGTTACTCGTTACGTTACTTTCCTGGAGTTTTTTCCGTTCACGAAACTCCTTCTGGCGCTGCGCATTTGTCTTGGCCGTAGCTGAGCGCATATCACCTGACGTATTGTATTCATTGAAGTTTGGAAGAATGACGCAGTTATTCTCCGCATCATAAATGGCCCAGCCTACGGTTGATAATGCAGCCCCAAAACCGGGTACTCCGACAATATCATCGATATCAGACAGGTCTGCATTTTCAAATACACCGTTACGCGAGTGTTCATTTGCCGCAGACCAAAACGTTACTAGTAACGACACCGTAACGTTACGGGTTACGTTACGCGTTACAACGTCTGATAACGTGGTGTTATGCGAAAGTGTGAACATTTTTCCCACCTCCGGTGAACGCTCCAGTATTCGCGCAATTCCGTTCACCTTCGGGCTGGTGACCAGTGATGTACGCATCTTTATCCAGTCCCCGGCCATTAAGTCCTCCTGAAGAATAATTAAGGGAAGATTTATCCAGTCGCGGTCCGACACGCTGGCAAAACAATTTGTGGTTAGGCATACTTACCCCGCAATGATTTCGCAATGAATTGCACCAGAAAGCCGTTGGTGTTCGCGCACCGCGGCTTTCGCCATTTTTGAACCCGTCATACAACCCCCAGCATCATTTGAACCATTTCCATCAGCGGACCGGTTAAGCCAGGGTCAACGCGGTACATCTCCACGATCCCCTCGCTCAGCTCTTTCAGCTTCTGATGACGCGGCGCATCCATTGCGACAGCTATCTTCGCTTCGCTGGTTTCCTTCTCCATACGTGCCAGGCGAGCCATGATGTTGTCTTCTGGCAGCAGGCGACTGCGGTACACAATCGGCAAGACAGCGAGGATTGCCGGAGTCAGCTGACGAACGTTCTCGCGGTACCGCTCGCTGTTGAAATGATTGTCCAGGAAGCGAAACAGCTTCTGGCGCTTTCGGCAGAGATCGCCAGGGAAAGTGATGTCGTCACCACCCTGTGCCTGGTACTCTTCGATGATCAGAGCCGTAACTACGTCCTGACCATCGGCACCAGCCCAGGAGCGGACCGCGTCACGAATGGCATCATGTTTATCGCCATGCTCTTGTTGAGTGCGATTTATCATCGCGGACGAATGGAATCCGGTATTTTGTTGGTACGTAAGTGATTGCATAGTGCTTTCCCTTTCGTGGTTAATTTGCTGTCAGGCTGCTTTTGGTTTGCTGATCTCAAGAATTTGGGTGGTGGTAAATCGCCCCTCTGAAGCTTCAGCAATCTTCGATGCATAATCCGTCTCACCGGTGTAATCAGTGCGTGGTAAACAGCCGCTATTGATCCATTTGTAAATTGCGCGCGGACTGCGCTCACAAGCTTTTGCTACTACAGGTACGCGAATCATTTTGATGATTTCGCCAAGACTAATAGGTTGCATTCTTTGACCCTCAAATTGAACTGTAAGTACATATTATGTTGGAACTGATAGTTCAAGCAAGTGATATTATGATTGAACCTATGGTTCAGGAAGAAAAAGCGCGAAAAGACTTTTCCCATAGGCTAGCGCTGGCCTGCGATAAAGCTGGTTTGCCGGTACATGGTCGTCAGGCTGAAATAGCCAAAAATATGAAGCTGACACCAAAAGCTGTAAGCAAATGGTTTAACGGGGAATCAATTCCAAGGCGTGGGAAGCTGCAAGAGCTTGCTGCGAGCATAGGTACAACTTCAGCTTACCTGCTAGGTGACAGCGTGGCTGATGGTATTGTGGAGGGGCACTTACAGAAATCGACCGAAACATTTCGTATAGACGTACTCGATGTAGCTGTTAGCGCTGGACCGGGCGTGATCAATAGTGAGTTCGTAGAGGTATTACGCTCCGTGGAGTACTCAGTAGAAGATGCGCGTCAGATGTTTAATGGTCGTAAACAGGAACAGATCCGCATCATCAACGTTCGCGGTGACAGCATGTCTGGAACGATTGAGCCTGGTGATTTGCTGTTTGTCGATATAAGCGTTCAACACTTTGATGGTGATGGAATTTACGCTTTCATTTATGACGACACATCCCATGTGAAGCGACTTCAGAAGATGAAAGATAAACTCTTGGTCATCTCAGACAACCAGACCTATCGACCGTGGGAGCCGATTGAGAAGGAAGAGATGAACAAAATATTCGTATTCGGAAAGGTGATCGGCAGCATGCCGCAGACCTACCGTAAGCATGGTTAGCAGATTAACAGTGGCCTGAAGAGACGTTTGGGTGATGAGAGAATATCTGATAGTAGGCGTGGTTACTTTGCTCTCGGTTGTTGCGATCGTGCTTATGGTGGCCTGAAGAGACGTTTGGGTGAGTGAAAAATAGTGTTTGCCCGCCACACTTTAACAAGGAAAATCAAATGGTTAATGAGATAAATCCAATATCACCCCGCCAAGGTAACCTCCAGTTATTTCCTGTAAAAGAAGTTGAGATTGAAGGTGTGGCAATGGGCGTCCTGAATGATGGGACACCGTATCTCACTGGTCGAGGACTGGCTGAAATGTGTGGTGTGCATCATAGCGTAATCCAGGATATTTCTTCTGATTGGGCTAGTGAGCGCCTTAAACCCCGTGGTAAAAAAATTGATACCGTCCTCCTCGATCAAGGTATAGACGTTGAGTCACTGTTCATTCCATCTTCAGAAACAAAGCGGGATCATTATCCGTACCCAGACTATGTCTGCATGGCAATTCTTGAGTATTATGCGTTTGATGCAAGCCAAGCAAACAATGCCACAGCCCTTAGGAATTATCGTCTTTTAGCAAGACAAACACTTCGCGAGTTTATATTTAGAAGTGTTGGAATCGATCCAAGAAACCCAGTTAGCGGCGCTTGGAAGTGCTTCCAAGAACGCATAATTCTTAATGATAAAATCCCTGCTGGATTTTTCAGTGTGTTTAGAGAGATGGTTGATATCACCGTTCCCTTGATTAATGCTGGATTTGAACTGGGGCCTAAAACTGTTCCAGATATAAGCGTTGGAACTAGATGGTCAAATCACTGGAAACGTAACAAGCTTAGCGAAAAGTATGGGGATGTGCAGAAACATCCTCACGTATATCCAGATTGGTTCCCGCAGAGCAAAGCCGGCAATCTCCCTGCCAACATTTACCCAGAAGAGGCACTAGGCGAATTTCGACGTTGGCTTAGGGAAGGTGCGAATAAGCAGGTCATTTCTTCCCAAGCTGACTCGCTGATTAAAATTTCGCGGATCTGGGCCGATTTTTTTCCCGCAAACACATCGAATCAGCCTATTTAGGCTATTTTTTCCACCATTTCTGGCGTTATTTCCGGTTTTTACTGAGATCTCTCCCACTGACGTATCATTTGGTCCACCCGAAACAGGTTGGCCAGGGTGAATAACATCGCCAGTTGGTTATCGTTTTTCAGCAGCCCCTTGTATCTGGCTTTCACGAAGCCGAACTGCCGCTTGATGATGCGAAACGGGTGCTCCACCCTGGCACGGATGCTGGCTTTCATGTATTCGATGTTGATGGCCGTTTTGTTCTTGCGCGGATGCTGCTTCAAGGTTTTTACCTTGCCGGGACGCTCGGCGATCAGCCAGTCCACATCCACCTCGGCCAGCTCCTCGCGCTGTGGCGCTCCTTGGTAGCCGGCATCGGCTGAGACAAATTGCTCCTCTCCATGAAGCAGATTACCCAGCTGATTGAGGTCATGCTCGTTGGCCGCGGTGGTGACCAGGCTGTGGGTCAGGCCACTCTTGGCATCGACACCAATGTGGGCCTTCATGCCAAAGTGCCACTGATTGCCTTTCTTGGTCTGATGCATCTCCGGATCGCGTTGCTGCTCTTTGTTCTTGGTAGAGCTGGGTGCCTCAATGATGGTGGCATCCACCAAAGTGCCTTGGGTCATCATGACGCCTGCTTCGGCCAGCCAGCGATTGATGGTCTTGAACAATTGACGGGCCAGTTGATGCTGCTCGAGCAGGTGGCGGAAATTCATGATGGTGGTGCGATCCGGCAGGGCGCTATCCAGGGATAATCGGGCAAACAGGCGCATGGAGGCGATTTCGTACAGGGCATCTTCCATGGCACCGTCGCTCAGGTTGTACCAATGCTGCATGCAGTGAATACGCAGCATGGTCTCCAGCGGATAGGGCCGTCGGCCATTGCCCGCCTTGGGATAAAACGGCTCGATGACAGCGGTCATATTCTGCCATGGCAGAATCTGCTCCATGCGGGAGAGGAAAATCTCTTTTCGGGTCTGACGGCGCTTAGTGCTGAATTCACTATCGGCGAAGGTGAGTTGATGGCTCATGATGTCCCTCTGGGATGCGCTCCGGATGAATATGATGATCTCATATCAGGAACTTGTTCGCACCTTCCTTAGGGAAGAGTATGTGCCAAAAGGATTTAAAGAGTATCTTGCCGATAAAGTTCAGCAAAAGGTTATAGAAAATACTAAAGCAATAGAGGTTTTAGAAAACCTACAACGACCTGAGCTTGAACATAAAAAACATTGATTATCCACCCGGCCACCGCGCCGGGTATTTATTTGACCAAGCCACTCATAATGTTAAGATGATTCCGATTGCAATCAATGGATATACATAATGAATAAAATAGCTCTGGCAGTGGCATTAGCTGTAACCCTAACGGGGTGCGCATCTTCTGGAAATCAGAAACTTAAAAGCGAAACTGAAACAAGTGTTCAGTCTAAAATTCAGGAAGGTAAAACCACCAAGGCTGAAGTGAAAACCTTGTTTGGTTCTCCTGATGCAGTCTCTTATACCGACGGTGGTAATGAGATCTGGAAGTACTCATTTGCCAAAGTTAAAGTGAATGGAACCTCATTCATTCCATTCTATGGCTTGTTCCATAACGGCACGAACGGCACTAAGAAAGAACTGACCATTCTATTTAAAGATAATACCGTACAAAAATACACAATGGCGGAATCGGCGATCAATACCAAATCCGGTTGGGCCGACTAGCACCATTTGCCCGGCAAAGAAAGTCGGGCCATTATTTCCCCTTCCTCACGAACTCCGCTGCATCCCGCAAAAATCCCTTGTGGATTACATTCCCTACAGCCTTACGCTTAGCTTCCAGCTGGTCGACAATAGCGTCACGGTCAATCACCACACCATCGATTATCAACTCAACAACCGCTCCGCCAATCTCGCCAGCAATGAACGCTGCGCGATCCTCCAGCAGTTCATCACGTGACATATCCATACCTAAGCCCATAGCAACAATCTCTCTGATGTTTTTTTGAGCATAACAGGAATCAAATAAAAAATAAATTACCTTAAAGTTCATAGAATTATGACCAACTGAACTAACTGATTTATTAAAATGTACTTTAGGTACTTTACTTCATTGAACTCATGGTACATTATCACCTCATCGCGAAACACTAAGCGCATAAGGTTCAAACGTTCCGCCAGCCTGGCGACAAGGGCAAAAGGGGATTGAGATGAAAGGTAATACGAAGAAAACAGGCATGATCGGCTTTGGAGCATGCTGGGCACGTAAATTCTATTCACGCCAAAAGCCAATGCAACTCCCAAGTTCTCGATCGAATGGCGGGAAAGGTTCAAACAGCCCTGAAGCAAAACACCATCGCCGCGCCCAGCAGAGATTCAACAAAACAGGCGGCATTCCTCGCGGCAAAGCCTACGTGAAAATGTACCGCCTGGGATATCGCAGCGAGAGCCGAAAAGACCTTATGCGAGCGACTCAATAGGTTTCAGGGCTAACGGCTGATCCTGTTCCGGCACATATCGCTCTTTGACAATAACAGCCAGTTTTTGCTTAGCCGCAGGGTCGTCATTAGATGTGACGAGTCTGTTTATCTGTTCTGAAAGTGAAAACCATCCGTGAGTATCGCAAACGTAAACCACTGATGGAACTTCACGAATAGTTGGTGGTTTTACTTTGATGTTAACCAACTGATTTGTCTGGTTAAAAGACAAAGCATCTTCACCACAAATAGGACATGGCTTAGTTACTGATTTCATAGTTATTCCTTGCTGGCTGTGTGAGAACTACCAGCATACCACCGAGCCTGAAGTGGATAAAAGACAGGCACATAAGAGTGGGTTTCGCGGTGGTGAACTGCAGAGTTAAAACGCTCAACTGTGAAGATCAGCACCACGGCACCACCAGCGAAGTTCACTCAGCAATAGTGGAGAACATCATGGTTCATCAGCACTACGGTACACAGACAGTAAACCGCGGCGCAGTTCAGCCGGGGATGCTCGTCAAACACAAAGACTCAACCTGGACGGCATCAGCTAACGCTCGCGGACGTTTGTATCTGCATCGCGGCGTGGAGATGACTTACACCAAGGATTTGCTGGTTGAAGTTTATCTGAACGGTCTGGGGCATGGACTCAGCCACTAGCGGAGGATGTCATGTTAGACAAGAAATGCGGATATTGCGGCAAGCCGGTTAAAACGGAGGAAGTAATCAAGAGCACCCTTCTCTATCGCAACGGCTCACAGCTGGCGCGCAAAGAAAAAGAGTATTGCTCCAGACGTTGCGCTTCGCACGACCAGATGGCTCACGAAGGCTAACGTACACCCCGCGCAAGGCGGGATCTACGTCCGGTGGCACCGACCAAAGTTACACCGGAAACAACATCAAAACCAAAGTTAACCCAATGGGCGCTATCAATGGCCCGGGGATTCTAACACCCAAAAATGAGGATCTCACATGGAATTCTTTTATGTGGTTAAAGCCACTCAGAAATCCGGAAAGCAAGATGCAGTGATTTGGTTCACTGCTAAAACCGAGGCTCGCGCCAACCTGCAGCTGGATGTTGCACTGGAAGATGCTGGCATCGAAACGGGTCGCGGTAAGGACTACGCCAAACCGATTCGCACTGATTTCCCGGTTGTTGATGACCTTCCGGAAGAAGGTGAAGTTGATTTCACTTGGTGTGATCGTTATGAACTGGCCGAAGACCAGCGCACCTGGAATGTTAAACAACAGGCTGAAGATGAGTCTGTCGACGACGCAGATATTGAAGACAGCACCGCAGAAGAATCTCAGCAGTCAGAGCAGCCGAACCTGATCGTCGTTGCCACCCTGCCATTCCGTCAGCGCGTACTGGCTCAGTTCATCGGTGATGGTGAATATCTCTATCACGTCGACGCTGGGCAGAAAAACGAGATTGTCCGCCTTGAGATGGACACGGATGACACGTACATCCAGAACCTGCTGCTAGCTGCTGAGAATGTGGAAGCATTCAAAAAAGCGATTGAACACGATATTCATAAAGTCGTGAATGCCGTTAAGAAAGTCTTCCCTGTCGATGGAAAAATCCCTGAACTCGCAACCTTAATCCAGTTTTTGAAATTGTGGTTCGCTACAGATCACATCGACCACGGTATCCTCGTTCGCGAATGGGCCGCCGGTAATCGCATCAGTAGTGTGCAGCGTACTGATTCCGGCACTAATGCCGACGGCGGTTACGTCACTGACCGTGGACCTGACGCACACCACACACTGGACACTCTCGATTTAGAGATTGCGTGTGCCCTTCTGCCTATGGACTTCAACCACTTCGAAAT
Organism: Citrobacter sp. RHBSTW-00017; assembly: GCF_013797615.1. Lineage (NCBI taxonomy): Bacteria > Pseudomonadati > Pseudomonadota > Gammaproteobacteria > Enterobacterales > Enterobacteriaceae > Citrobacter > Citrobacter sp. RHBSTW-00017. Next base: position 2,990,425 of record NZ_CP056899.1, read on the forward strand.
TCCGGGCAGCATTCTTCGTCGCGCTAAAGAAATCGTGACCAAAAAAGAAGAACCATGGAAATCATGGAGCAACATCCTGCGCAATCAGCCAGGCGTTCTAGGTGTTAACCGCACGGCTATTTTTAACCTGGTACGTATCGCACCGGAAAATATTCATTTAACTCCTGTCGCTCACCTGGAATTTGTTAACCAGACCATGACAGCCGCGTTCAATTCCGCGGTCGAGTTATTGCCGTTGCATGAGGCTGAACCCGCAGCACAGGAAATTTCCCAACCTGAAAGCAAGGTGTTTCCGCGTAAATCCTTCTGCACTCACGAAGAGAACCTGCAACGCGTGCGTGAAGAAGGAGCACGCCGCCGCGCAGAGGAAGCGGCGGCACAACCGCAGAAAGTCGAACAAGAACTGGTTAGAAATGTCGGTAACGGGATATTCGACGTTACAGCTTTGCTGCAGAACTCAGCAACTCATGGCACGAAAAAGGCTACGGAGACCACCAGCAATGTGCAGATGGAAGAAACTGTCAGTGATGAAGAACAGGCTGGTGATAAAGTGCAGTCAGGCGAAAGCAGTCTGGAAACTGGTGAAGAGTCACATACCGGCCAGCAAGCCGATGTGAAACAAAAACCGGAAAATGCGCATCAGAATGATGAATATGCGCATCAAAACACCCAAAAAGTGAATCAAACCGAGCCAGAAGCGCAATCTGACGAACCAGCTGTTGTGTATCCCGCCTACTTCGAGCCAGGCCGCTATGAAGGTCTGCCGAACGAGGTTTATCACGCTGCGAACGGGATCAGCAGCACACAGGTGAAAGATGCCCGCGTCAGCCTGATGTACTTTAATGCGCGCCACGTCGCCAAAACGATCACCAAAGAGCGTTCTCCGGTACTGGATATGGGTAACCTCGTGCACGGACTGGCGTTGCAGCCAGAGCAGCTTGATGAAGAGTTCAGCGTTGAACCGGTGATCCCGGAAGGCGCGTTCAGCACAACGGCAACAATCCGCGCGTTTATCGATGAGTACAACGCCAGCCTGCCAGCGCAATTGAGCACCGACGACATCAAAGCGTTGCTGGAAGAATACAACGCCACCCTGCCTGCTCAGGTGCCACTGGGTGGTTCAGTCGAGGAAACTGGCCAGAGCTACATGTCGCTGCCAGAAGAGTACCAACGGATCGAAGCGGACCAGAAGCAGACCGCAGCGGCGATGAAAGCCTGCATCAAGGAATACAACGCCACCCTGCCTGCTCAGGTGAAAACCAGCGGTGGTCGTGATGCGTTACTCGAGCAACTGGCAATCATCAATCCCGACCTGGTGGCGCAGGAAGCGCAGAAGCCGCAACCGCTGAAAGTGTCCGGTACCAAAGCGGATCTGATTCAGACCGTGAAGTCTGTTAACCCGGACGCCGTCTTTGCCGACGAACTGCTGGATGCGTGGCGCGAGAATCCGCAAGGGAAAGTACTGGTCACCCGTCAGCAACTGAGCACCGCGCTGGCTATTCAGTCGGCATTACTGGCACACCCAACCGCCGGGATGCTGCTTCAGCATCCGAGCCGCGCTGTTGAGGTGAGCTACTTTGGCTTTGATGACGAAACCGGTCTGGAAGTCCGCGTTCGTCCTGATCTGGAGATCGACCTGGACGGCGTTCGCATCGGTGCCGACCTGAAAACCATCAGCATGTGGAACATTAAACAGGAAGGTTTGCGCGCCAAACTGCACCGGGAAATCATCGACCGTGATTACCACCTGAGCGCCGCCATGTATTGCGAGACCGCGGCACTGGACCAGTTCTTCTGGATTTTCGTCAACAAAGACGAGAACTACCACTGGATTGCCATCATCGAGGCATCCGCCGAACTTCTGGAGCTGGGCATGCTCGAGTACCGCAAGGCGATGCGTGCTATCGCTACCGGCTTTGACACTGGCGAGTGGCCAGCGCCAATCACCGCTGATTACACCGACGAACTGAACGACTTCGACCTGCGCCGCCTTGAAGCGCTACGTCTGGCTTAATGGAGGATTTGACCATGCAAAATACCAACATCATTACGACCGAGCAGGCACCAAACACCATTTCCGCCAGCAACGCTGTGTTCAACGTGCAAGCACTCGGCCAGCTTACTTCGTTCGCTGAATTGATGGCTCAGTCTGCCGTCACCGTCCCCAAACACCTGGCGGGGAAACCCGCCGACTGTATGGCGATCGTCATGCAGGCTATGCAATGGGGAATGAACCCATATGCAGTTGCCCAGAAAACGCATCTGGTCAACGGCGTTCTGGGTTACGAAGCGCAACTGGTCAACGCAGTAATCTCCAGCTCCAGTGCCATCGTGGGTCGCTTCCATTACGAATACGGCGGTGACTGGGAGAAGATCGCCGGCAAAAAAGACGGCCGCGATGAATTAGGCCTGTTTATCCGGGTTGGCGCCGTACTTCGCGGAGAAGAAGAAATAACCTGGGGTGAACCAATCTACCTGGCAGATATCACCACACGTAACTCTCCATTGTGGAAAACAGCGCCGAAGCAGCAGATCGCTTATCTGGCAGTGAAGTACTGGGCGCGCTTGTACTGCCCAGAAGTCATCCTTGGCGTCTACAGCCCAGATGAAGTTGAACCGCGCACTGAGAAAGAGATTAACCCGGCACCGCAACGCGTTAGCCTGGCAGATATTTCAGGTGACACCGTCACAACCACGCAAAGCGCACACGAATCGTCGGTAAATATCGACGCTCTTGCCGATGATTTCCGCGAGCGCATCGAGGCAGCACAGGATGTTGATAGCGCCAAAGCACTGCGTGCTGATATCGAAAGCGCGAAGGCCACGCTCGGATCTGCCCTGTTCACTGAACTGAAAAATAAGGCAGTCAAACGTTATTACCTGGTTGATTCACGTAACAAGGTCGAAGCCGCGATCAACTCCCTGCCATCTCCGGACGAACCGGATGCAGCAGCGCGTTTCGGTGAAGTTGAGCGAGTTCTTGCGGCGGCCAAGCGTCACCTGGGCGACGAGCTGCACGACCAGTTCAGCATCACCCTGGCAGATATGAAACCGGAATACGTGGGCTAAGGGAGGCGGGAGGGTTCGCCCTCCTGGTAAAGAAATGAGTAAATCATTAAATGCACGTTGCATCCGTCGCTGGGAAGTCGAATTTAAACCGCTCTGCGATTCGAAATATAGCCAGTATTGGCGTAAGCGCGACCTGTGGGGTTACATCCGCAAGGCGGCACTGACCACCGCTGATTGCATGGTCGAGCGTATAGCTGAGGATAATGCGATGGTAGATTTTCAGGGGGCTAATCGAGGATGGTCGCCGGAGTTTTCTGCCTGGTATCACGAACGCCGCGAACAGTATCTCAAAGAGGCGCGTGACTATCTGAACGAAGACGCCACCAATGACGAGGTTGACGAGGAAATCCAGAACGAACTGGAGGCCTGGAATGACTGAGCGCGGAATGATTTTTAACAGTGAGATGGTTCGCGCCATTCTCGACGGTCGCAAAACGCAGACGCGGCGCCCGATTAAGTTCCCATTCAAAGATCGCAATCTTGGCTGTGAATTATCCGGCAACGAACTCGCTGGGGAGCTGTCTGCCAGAAACTATTTGAACAGTCCGTTTGGTAAGCCGGGTGATCGCATCTGGGTGCGCGAGACGTTTCAAGGGCCATTATTCGATTTCGATCAGATGGACGCCTATTGCAAAGACTCCACACCATTTGAGAAAGCTCAGTTCTGCGTTTACAAGGCCGATGGCAAGCCTGCACCAGAGTTTTTCGATGCCGACGATAATCTGCATTGCTGCTGGCGTCCATCCATTCACATGCCGCGCTGGGCCAGCCGTATCACGCTGGAGATTACCGACGTTCGCGTTGAGCGCTTGAACGCAATTACTGAATCCGACGCCGAAGCTGAGGGAATAACTTATACCGGGTTTGGTGATTTACTGGTCGATGGTTACCGCTATCTATGGAAGTCCATTTACGGCGATGACAGTTGGCAGGTTAACCCGTGGGTGTGGGTTATTGAGTTTAAGCGTATCGGAGGCGATGGGCATGCGACTGATTAACCGAGGGAATCAACAATCCCCGTTAGCGCGTCAGGCATGCGACATCGCACTAGCCACTCATCACGAACGCTACGGCGACTACGGGCGCAGCAAGATGAAAGAGACGTACACGGTGAGAGTTGAAGGTGTGAAGGTCTGGGTGGAGGTAGTGAACCGTAAGGCTAGCTACGTGGCCACGGCGATGACAGGTATGCGCCGGTTGCGCGCGTTGCCGGGTCAGGTGAGTTGATAACGATATTTCAATAACAGTTTTCCGGCAGCTCTATAATAAGTTGCCGGGAGCCGGAGGTAGTATGGCCAAGCTTCTTAATCTGCTGGAATGGGCGAATTCAACTTATTCAACCCCACCGTCTCTTTCAACACTTCGCCGCTGGGCGCGGGAGGGGCGTATTTACCCTGCTCCGGAACTTCACGGCAAAGAATATAAGGTTCAGCCTGATGCCATCTATGTGGATCCGAGCAAAAAGAACCTTCGTCCCAAAGCAAAACGCATACCGCTGCCAACTGGTGGCACTCTACTGGAGAGACTGACTCATGGCGAAAAGGCCAGTTCGTTACGACGCTAACCTGCCCCGTAACCTGACCTATCGTAAAAGAGACAGGCTTTATAGCTGGCGAAACCCGATTACCGGTCAAGAGTTATCTCTTGGCCGGATCGACAGAAAGGACGCCATTTCTCAGGCCATCGAAGCCAATAACTACATCGAACAGAATTACCTTCCGTCAGCGCTGCTGGACCGCATAAAGGAAACACCAACATTTACGGTGAAAACCTGGCTTGAGCGCTACGAAGTAATTCTTGAGCGAAGAGAATTGAAGCCCAACACGATGAAGGTCAGGCGCAACCAGATCGCCACTATCAGTGATGAATTCGGACGTATGCCGCTATCGGCGGTCAGCACTAAGGATATATCTACTTTCCTTGAGAGTTACATACTCTGCGACAAGAAGAGCATGGCTTCCGGACTACGTTCGGTGTTGTTGGATATTTTCAGGGAAGCAATTGTCGAGGGGCATATTGAAAGGAATCCGGCTGAGCCGACAAGAACACCAACACCAAAAGTTAAGCGCGAGCGTCTTCTACTTGAACAGTTCGAGATAATCAGGGAAGCCGCTACCGCTCATTCTGGATGGGCTGCAAATGCATGTGACCTGGCGCTGGTCACCGGGCAGAGAAGAGAGGACGTATCACTGTTCAGATTCAGCGATATCAGGGATGGAAGATTGTTTGTCACGCAGGAAAAGACAGGTCACAAATTGGCGTTGCCACTTGATTTGCGACTGGACTCTGCTGATTTGGTATTGCAGGATGTTATCGACCGTTGTCGTAAAAACAACCCGTCAGACTTCATGCTTTATTCTGCGGTAAGGCGTGGTGGCCGGAAGCCAGGTCCGTTAACTCCGGACGGAATCACCCAAGCATTTTCTGATATCAGGGATTCTACAGAGTTAAAGTTTGGCCCCAACCCTCCCCCGTTCCATGAGATCAGGAGCTTGGCGAGCAGGCTCTATGAAAGGGAGCGCGGAGAGGATTTCGCACAGAGACTGCTGGGGCATAAAAATTTAACAATGACCAAAAAATACCTGGACGCACGCGGTGCAGAATATGTTATGGTTTAGACAGGATATGGAAATTTCGAGTAATTTTCGTGGGATTTCGTGAAAGCACCGAAAAAACCCAATGAAAACAGATAGATAAAAAGAGACCGAATACAATTCCTGTATTCGGTCCAGGGAAATGGCTCTTGGGAGAGAGCCGTGCGCTAAAAGTTGGCATTAATGCAGGCTAAGTTACCCTGCCATTTAAGAATAGATGACAGCGCCAGGTTTTCCAGTCCGCGACTAAAGTGGCCTGTAAAAAAGGACGATTGTCACACATCCAAACGTAAAAACCGCAAGTTCTCCTGAGCGAGCCTTGCGGTTTTTTATTGGAAATCAGAACGCTGCATCTGACAATTAGCAGAGCTTTTCTGCACGCTCCACAAACGGTGCGAGGCTCATTTTTTCGCCCGGTTTCGCCGGGTCGTCAATCTGGATAATCTCGATTGGCTTCGCCGTAGTTTTCCCACTCTCTACCTGCTGTCTGGCAACATCATTCAATGGGTATTGCACCAGCGTACTGGGATTGATGACATACAGCGCGTTACCTGGACGGCAGGTCAGCATCACCTCTTCCCGATTAAACGCCCACTTATCTTTGCCAACCTCAAAACGGCTGACGGTGATGACCTGTGGCGCAGCCAGCGCGGCCCCTGAACTTGCCAGTAGTAATAACGAGATAATGATTTTTTTCATGCGTTTTGCCAATCCATCAATCAGAAAGGTTCGAGGGTTGCAAACAGGCTGACAATCGCCAGCACAACGGCCCCAATTCCCCATTCCAGCTTAGTCATCCAAACAAAATAGAGTGCCATACTGCGGTTATCCTGCCGCATGCGTGGTACCAGAACATACCGATTCACCAGCGCAATCGCTACCATTAGCATCACCAGAGCACCTTTTAACAAAAGCAGTTGCCCGTAAGCCATGTGCCAGGGAACAGAAAAACCAACAATAAACAGCGCATTCATGATACCGGTAAGTAAAACTCCGATAACGAAAAGATGCCCGTAGCGGGAGAAACGCATCATAGTATTGATGGCCTGTTCCCGCCAGCGGCCTTGCGCCATTTGCATACAGTAAAGTACGGGCAGCAAACCGCCGAACCAGGCGGCAGCGCATACCAAATGCAAGGCGTGGTTAACCTGCTGGATTGCACCAGCGATACCGCTATGCAGCGTCGCGTGTCCGACGCCAGCCAGCAAAATAAACTGCGCAATCGTCAGCATTAACAGCAGTCGCGGCATGCTGCGCGGTACTATAATTACCACCACCAGCGTGACCAGTGCGAGGATAATCTGCCATAACCACACGCCGCCAAACTGCGTTTGCAACACGGCGCCCCATATGTCACTAGAAATAACATCCCGCCAGCCTGAGCCCATTAAACCACCCTGGATCGCCAGCATCAGCGTCGCGCTAATAAAGCTCCACGCTGCGGCATGTCGTTGCAGACGCAAAAAACGACGCATCATTAAACGACGAACCGAAACGGGAGCCAGCCATGCGCCGTAGAGCGCACAGCCAAACACCAGCATCAACGTGGTAAAATGGATAAACCGTAGTGCAACCCAGGTAAATTCCAGCATCGGTTATTTCACGCTAAAGGTATATTGCCCCTTTGTCTTATGACCATCCACGGAGACGACGTGCCAGTCGACAGTATATTTTCCGGCGTCAAGCGTTTGAGCAAGCGGAATAATCAGTTGTGTTTTGTCCTGTTCACTGCGTGATGCCTTGCCCGTTTTGATCTGTTCTTTGTTTGGGCCTGTCAGCGTTGCGCCGCTGAATCCCGGCTCGACACCTTCTGAGAAATTCAGCGTCAACGCCTGAGGAGATACCGCAACATCGGCATTAGCCGCCGGGCTTTGTTTTGTCAGGTGAGCATGAGCCAGGGCGGCGGGAGTTGCCAGAACGCTGGCGAGTACGATGAGAGCGTTGCGAAGCTTAGATGCAGATGAAGCCATTTCAACTATTCCTTTTTGTTATGTCTAATCTATAGAGAATAACCTTCTACAATGATCGAGTCGAGAATCATCATTTCGGTCTTGCCATTAATGCACACTCTTAGTAACTTTGCGCGCCGAAAGACAGAGAAAAGGAGAAGCCCATGAACATCAATCTGGCCAAACTTGAGCAAGCTGAAATGGATAAGGTCAATGTTGACCTGGCCGCGGCGGGTGTCGCATTTAAGGAGCGATACAACATGCCGGTTGTTGCCGAAGTCGTTGAGCGTGAACAGCCCGAACATTTACGCGACTGGTTTCGGGAAAGACTGATCGCACATCGTCTGGCATCCGTTTCCCTTTCACGTTTACCCTACGAGCCTAAAGTTAAATAAAACTTATATTACGTTACGATTCCTTACATGATGCCTGCTACAGTATAAGTATATTCTTAATCTATACTTTAAAGATGGTTGTAGACACTATGAAAAGGAAATCATTATGTCACACTGGAAAATCGCAGCAGCACAGTACGAACCTCTTCAGACCTCAGTTACCGAACATGTCGCGCATCACCTGCAATTCATTCAGGCAGCCGCTCAATGCCAATGTGAATTGCTGGTTTTCCCCTCCCTTTCCCTGTTGGGTTGTGTTGATGAGAATGACGCGCTCCCTGCCCCACCCGATGAAGCGTTGTTAGAACCTCTCGCTCATGCAGCCGTGACTTATCGCATGACGATTATTGCGGGGCTATCGGTAGAACATAACAATCGGTTCGTAAAAGGTATCGCGCTTTTCTCTCCCTGGATGACCTCCCCCTTAACGTTTCACCAGAGCCACGGGGCCTGTATCGCCAGACAGCAAAATGCCATCAGCGTTGTGGATAGCCAGCCGGAAGGTATCGATATCGACCCGGCGTACTCGCTATTCACCAGCAGTCAGTCTGTCAGTGAGCCCGAATTGCTCTCCTCCACATCTCGTCTACAGAGTTTCTCGCATAAATTTGCCATCGCGGTATTAATGGCCAATGCGCGTGGCAGCAGCGCGTTATGGGATGAACAAGGTCGATTGATTGTTCGCGCAGACAGCGGTTCCTTACTCTTAACCGGTCAACGCACGCCACGGGGTTGGCAAGGTGATATCATTCCTTTACGCTAATCGTTTTGGGTCAGGAGCATGGCATGTTGCGCATAATAGATACAGAAACCTGTGGTCTGCAGGGAGGCATTGTTGAGATTGCTTCTGTCGATGTGGTTGACGGAAAAATAGTCAATCCCATGAGCCACCTGGTGCGTCCTGACCGCCCCATCAGCCCTCAGGCGATGGCAATTCATCGCATTACGGAAGCGATGGTGGCCGATAAGCCGTGGATTGAAGATGTCATCCCACAATATTACGGCAGCGAATGGTACGTGGCGCACAATGCAAGTTTTGATCGCCGCGTATTACCCGACATGCCCGGGGAGTGGATTTGCACCATGAAACTCTCCCGTCGTTTGTGGCCAGGAATCAAATACAGCAACATGGCGCTGTATAAATCGCGCAAGCTGAGCGTGCAGACGCCAGCTGGCCTGCATCATCACCGTGCCCTGTACGACTGCTACATCACCGCGGCACTGCTGATCGACATCATACAGACGTCTGGCTGGTCAGCAGAACAGATGGTCGATATTACCGGCCGTCCTGCGTTACTCACTACTTTCACTTTTGGTAAGTATCGCGGAAAACCTGTATCAGAAGTGGCTGAACGCGATCCGGGCTATCTGCGCTGGTTATTTAATAACCTCGACAGTATGAGCCCGGAGCTGCGCTTAACGCTGAAACACTATCTGGATAACGCCTAAGCAGATGCCTGTCCAGGCAGTGTCCCCTGCGCCAGTCCGATCAAAAACGCGTATTCCAGGGCCACGCCTTCGTATGATTTAAAACGCCCTGATTTTCCGCCATGCCCGGAATCCATATCCGTGCAGAGTAACAGCAGACGATCGTCCGTTTTCAGCTCGCGCAGTTTTGCCACCCATTTTGCCGGTTCCCAGTATTGCACCTGGGAGTCGTGTAATCCCGTCGTAACCAGCAGATGAGGATAATCCTGCGCTGTAACATTGTCATACGGGCTGTAGCTTTTCATGTAGGTGTAATACTCTTCGTCCTGCGGATTCCCCCACTCTTCAAACTCACCGGTCGTCAGGGGAATGGACTCATCCAGCATCGTGGTCACCACATCGACAAAAGGCACCTGCGCAATGACGCCATGGAAGAGTTCCGGGCGCTCATTAATGGCAACGCCCATTAACATTCCTCCGGCGCTTCCCCCCATGCCATAACACAGCGAAGGCGCACCATAACCCATTTTTAGCAATGCGTCGCAGACGTCGAGGTAGTCATTGAAGGTATTTTTCTTGAGCAGAAACTTACCGTCTTCGTACCACTGTTGTCCTAACTCGCCGCCGCCACGCACATGAGCAATGGCATAAACAAAGCCGCGATCCAATAAGCTCAAGCGGCTGCTGCTGAAATCGGCGTCCATGCTGGCGCCATACGAGCCATAGCCGTAGACCAGTAACGGGTTTTTCCCTTTCAGGAAATACTTTTGATGGTAAACCAGCGAAACCGGAACCTCGGTGCCATCACGCGCGGTGATCCAGACGTGTTCGCTACGGTAGTTCGCCGCATCAAACCCTGGGACCTCCGTCTGTTTGAGTACGCGACGCTCTCCGGTGTCCATATCCAGTTCAAACAGCGTGTCCGGTGTGGTCATGGAGGAATAGCCATAACGCAGACGCGATGTCTCCGGCTCTGGATTATAGGCAAGCCATGTCACATACGCCGGATCATCAAAAGCGATGCCGACCACTTCGCGCGTTTTACGATTAATCTGTCGCAGGCTGGTTAAGCCCCGCTGACGCTCTTCCACCACCAGCCAGTCTGTGAACAGCGTAAAGCCCTCCAACATGACGCTGTCGCGCGGCGGGATCAGCGTCTCCCAGGCTTGTTCATCACGCACACGGGTACGGTACAGGCCGAAATTTTTACCCTGACGGTTGGAACGCAGATAAAACGTATGCTGATAGTGATCGAGGCTGTACTCGTGATCTTTGCGTCGCGCTAAAAAGACTAACGGCTCGGCATCCGCCAGTTCTGCGTCAAGCAGCAAAACCTCACTGGTGGTCGCGCTGGCGATATGAATAACCACATAATGTAACGAGGTCGTTTTATGCAGACTGACATAAAACATGTCATCGGCTTCTTCATACACCAGCTCATCCAGTGATGACGGCGAGCCGACGGTATGCCGCCACACTTGATACGGGAGCAGCGTCGTTGCGTGTTTGCGCACGTAATAGAAGGTTTGCGAGTCATTCGCCCAGACCAGATCCGCTTCAACGTTTTCCAGCACTTCCGGATACCAGTTACCGCTTTGCAGATTGCGAAAACGCACGCCATATTGCCGACGAGAGAGATAATCTTCGGCCAACGCCATGATGGTGTTATCCGGAGATATCGCCAGTCCCCCCAGCGTATAAAACTCACTGTGGGCCGCGCGCTGGTTACCATCCAGCAAGGTGTCCCATTCATCCCACTCTTCACTGAAGGCAGACTGACGCTGATAAATGGCATATTCGCACCCCGGTTCATAAATATGCCGGTAGCGATAACCATTCTTCACATAGGGGGCGGAAGCATCCTGAGGCGGGATACGGTCGATAATCTCTTTCAGGACGCGATCCTGCAATGCCTGCTGCGAGGCCATAATCTGGCGGCCATACGCATTTTCTTGTTGCAGATAATCCAGCACTTCTGGCTGCGAGCGGGTGTCATCTCGCAGCCAGTAAAAATTATCAACGCGGGTATCGCCATGATTCGTCATGGCGTGGGGGATACGAGAAGCTTTTGGTAGCATGTCATTGTTCTTTTGCTTAAACATCCTATAAGGGTGGCAAAAGACAGCAATGATGCAAGCGAAACATGCGCCTTAACGGTAAGTAATTAACCCGGTAAAGCCTGTTTTTGTTCCTTGAGATCCTGTTCAATGCCTTCACGAACATCCTGCGGGATCTTCAACGCATCGCCCAGCGCGTTCAGATAGCTACGCTCCATAAAGTGGTCGATATCAATCGCTGCACAGCTCAGGAAGTAAATTTCCAGCGCCTCTTCTTCGTTGCGGATCCCTTGTGCCAGGCGCTGAGGATCTAACGGTTGTTCAATGGCGCGTTCGATCAGAACACGGCCCTGCTCTTCCACGCCTGCTTCACGGAGCTGCTGCTCAATGGCGGTACGTTCTTTGGCATCAATATGACCATCGCTTTTCGCCGCAAAAACCAGCGCCAGGATCAGTCGTTCGGTTCGCTCATCCAGCGGCGAGCTTTGTGCACCGAACTGCGGCTCACCCTGATGCGCCGCGCGAACCTTATCCTTGTATTTGTTCCATAACACAGTACCGGCAACCGCACCGCCGCCCACCAGAAGCGCGCTGGTGCCGTATTTACTCAGTAATTTACGTGAAGATTTGTTGGCAACCAGTAATCCTGCCAGACCGCCTAACGCGCCGGGAACCAGAAGTTTACTCAGCCCTTGCTCACCAGAAGATGACGCGGAAGATCCTTTTTGCCCAAGAAGAGATTGAAGTTGATTCAGCCAGTTAGCCATGTTGCCCTCAAGTACAGACGAATAATCATCAAAGCGTACCCGAGGGGATGTCAGGAAGTGTTCAGGTCATCAAAAGAAGTGCAAATACCTTCTACCTTCGTTACTGCGACTGATACTCCGCCGTTCCGGCTTTGCAGTCGACTTTTACCTGGTAGTGAATATCCGCGCTTTTACCGCGAACCGTGAGGGGAACTGACCATTTCCCATCTTTGCCCGTAATATCGGGCGTGTTGACCCAGGCGACAGGATCGGCTTGCCCGACGCGTTTTTGATCGTCAGCCCAGCGCGCAATGCGATTTTGCTGATAATCACGTTTCACGCTCGCCGCGATACCGTCAGCATTCAGTCCTTCGCACTTGGGGAACTGAACTTTCTTGCTTTCCATATTTGCCGCAAATACAGATACGCTGGCAGATAACAACAGCAGGCTCAACAACGCTCTTTTTTTATACATTCTTTTCTCCTTAATCTCCCCTTCGTCCTTCAGGTTGCCTGTTGCAACGTGAAAAGACGTCAGGGATTGCACAATGATTCAGGGAAAAGCATGGTACAAAACGTCAGGAGCGCAAGTCGTTTCAGGCAGCCTGAGTATCATCCTCAGCGTGCGCATCGTTTTCGACCGCCTGCGGAGAGGGCAGCTTGCCGTTTTTCAGAATGGCGCTCAGCACATCTTTCTGCTCAGCCAGCCACAGGGAAAGCGCTTCGCGCTGCTCGTCTTCGAGCGCTACCGGCGATTGCTCCAGCCATGTGTCGAGCAAATCTGCTGTATCAAGCATTTTGTCATACGCATCGGCTTCCTTTTTGCTGGTAAACGACATTTTTTCCTCACCTTCCCGAATGACTACGTATTTAACTTCAACCGCCATTTTTGCAGCCTCTTAAATTACCTGTATTTATGTACAGTATATTCTTTTTGCGCCTTGAAATCAACCTGGTAATAAAGACAGACGCAAACGTTTTCGTATATACTGCGCCCAGATAAAACAGGGGATTAATTTATGACGTTATTAGGCACAGCGCTGCGTCCCGCAGCAACGCGAGTGATGTTATTAGGTTCAGGTGAACTGGGTAAAGAGGTAGCGATTGAATGCCAACGCCTGGGTGTGGAAGTCATTGCCGTGGATCGTTACCCCGACGCGCCAGCCATGCACGTTGCCCATCGCTCATACGTAATCAACATGCTGGATGGCGATGCTTTACGCCAGCTCGTCGAGCGTGAAAAACCACATTATATCGTGCCGGAAATAGAGGCGATTGCCACGGATATGCTGGTAAAACTGGAACAAGACGGTCACAACATCGTGCCGTGCGCCCGAGCGACGCAGTTGACCATGAACCGCGAAGGAATCCGTCGTCTCGCCGCCGAAGAATTATCTCTACCGACCTCTTCTTACCGCTTTGCTGACAGCGAAGCCCGCTTTCGCGAGGCCGTCGCCGAAATCGGCTATCCCTGCATCGTGAAGCCGGTAATGAGTTCCTCCGGTAAGGGACAGAGCTTTATTCGTTCCGCCGATCGACTCACTGAAGCCTGGAATTATGCTCAACAAGGCGGCCGAGCAGGTGCCGGACGCGTTATCGTCGAAGGCGTAGTGAATTTTGATTTTGAAATCACCCTGCTTACCGTCAGCGCCGTTGATGGCGTACATTTCTGCGCACCGGTAGGACATCGTCAGGAAGATGGCGATTATCGCGAATCCTGGCAGCCGCAGCAGATGAGTGACCTGGCGCTGGCTCGAGCGCAGGAGATTGCCCGTAAGGTGGTGCTGGCGCTGGGCGGCCACGGTCTGTTTGGGGTAGAGCTATTTGTCTGCGGTGATGAGGTCATTTTCAGCGAAGTTTCCCCTCGCCCTCACGACACGGGTATGGTGACCTTGATTTCGCAGGATCTGTCTGAGTTTGCCCTGCATGTACGCGCATTTCTCGGTCTGCCGGTTGGCGCAATCCGTCAGTATGGACCTTCTGCTTCCGCCGTTATTCTGCCGCAGCTTACCAGCCAGAATGTCACGTTTGATAACGTACAGGCCGCTGTGGGCACAGGTATGCAAGTCAGATTCTTCGGCAAGCCAGACATCGACGGGAGCCGTCGTATGGGCGTTGTGCTGGCAACAGCGCAGAGTATTGAAGACGCGGTGACACGCGCGAAAGACGCGGCGGCACAGGTGAAAGTCGCAGGATAAAAAACGGGCCAGATGGCCCGTTTCAGACTCGCAGGCCCGGTAATTATTACCGGGCATTTTACGCAATTACAGCTTCGCGCCTTCAACTGCTTCACGAGCCAGCTTGGTAATGCGTGCGTAATCGCCAGCTTCCAGGGCATCTGCCGGAACCAGCCAGGAACCACCGATGCACAGCACGCTTTTCAGTGCCAGGTAATCACGGTAGTTCGCTGGCGAAATACCGCCGGTTGGGCAGAAACGGACCTGAGAGAACGGACCCGCAATTGCCTGCAGCGCTTTAGTACCGCCGTTGGCTTCCGCCGGGAAGAATTTGAACTCTTTCAAACCGTAGTCCATACCCAGCATCAGTTCAGAAACGGTGCTGATGCCTGGGATCAGCGGAATAGTGCCTTCAGTTGCAGCTTTCAGCAGCGGCTCGGTCAGACCCGGGCTGATAGCAAACTGCGCACCCGCTTCAGTGACTTCAGCCAGTTGCTGTGGATTCAGTACGGTACCCGCACCAACGATAGCGTCGGGAACTTCTTTTGCGATCGCGCGAATGGCATCCATCGCACATGCGGTACGTAAGGTCACTTCCAGAACGCGCACGCCCCCTGCAACCAGCGCTTTTGCCATTGGCACCGCGTGTTCCAGTTTATTAACCACGATAACCGGTACAACCGGGCCCGTGGTCAGGATTGCTTCTGCACTTGTCTTCCAGTTTTTCATCAGAGTTTTCTCTCGCCTGATTACAAAATAAGTCTTAAAAAGTGATACAGGTTGCGCCCTGCTCCGCACCGGACAGCTTTTCACGCAACGCGCTGAACATTTCACGTCCCGTACCCACGCGCGATGCGCTGAGATCAGGAATGTGTGGCTGACGGGAGGCAAGTTCCTCTTCATCCACCAGCAGCGTCAATTCACCTGTCTGTACATTCACACGAATGATGTCGCCATCGCGTACTTTTGCCAGCAGCCCGCCATCATAGGCTTCCGGGGTTACATGGATTGCTGAAGGCACTTTACCTGAAGCACCTGAAAGTCGTCCATCGGTAACTAACGCAATTTTGAAACAACGGTCCAATAATACACCAAGTGGCGGCATGAGTTTATGTAATTCTGGCATTCCGTTCGCTTTTGGTCCCTGATGGCGCACAACCACCACGCAATCCCGGTCAAGCAGACCCGCATCGAACGCGGGTAAGACATCATGCTGACTTTCAAAGACAACTGCCGGCGCTTCAATAATCTGGTTTTCTACCGGTACCGCCGACGTTTTCATCACCGCACGCCCGAGATTACCGCTCAGCACTTTGGTGCCGCCGTGGTGGGAGAATGGTTGGTCAAAGGTGGCGATCACGTTGTTGTCCAGAGACTTCACCGCCCCTTCGCGCCAGTCCAGTTCACCCTCGTTAAGCCACGGTTCCATGGTGTAGCGGGATAAACCGAATCCGGCAACGGTGTTCACATCTTCATGTAGCAGACCCGCATTGAGCAGTTCACGCATTAACACCGGCACGCCACCCGCCGCCTGGAAGTGGTTAATATCTGCCGGACCATTCGGGTACAGACGCGCCATCAGCGGCACGATATCGGACAGATCGGAGAAATCATCCCAGTTAATCAGAATCCCGGCCGCACGCGCCATAGCCACCAGGTGCATCGTATGGTTGGTAGAGCCCCCGGTCGCCAGCAGCGCCACAATACCGTTCACTACCACTTTTTCATCGATCATTTTACCGATCGGCATCCATTCATTGCCATTGCCGGTCAGGCGTGTTACCTGACGGGCTGCAGCCGCGGTCAGCGCTTCACGCAGCGGCGCATCAGGATGTACAAATGAGGAGCCAGGCAGTTGCATACCCATAAACTCCACTACCATCTGGTTAGTGTTCGCCGTGCCGTAGAACGTACAGGTACCCGGAGCGTGATAAGACGCCGCCTCGGATTCAAGAAGCGCCATGCGATCGACTTTACCTTCAGCATACAGCTGACGGATACGCACTTTTTCTTTGTTCGCCAGACCGCTCGCCATCGGACCGGAAGGAATAAAGATTGACGGCAGATGACCAAATGACAGCGCAGCCATTACCAGACCCGGGACAATTTTGTCGCATACGCCGAGGAACAACGCGCCGTCGAACATGTTGTGGGAAAGGCCCACTGCAGCAGACATCGCAATCACTTCACGACTGAGCAGCGAAAGCTCCATCCCATCCTGCCCCTGGGTCACACCGTCGCACATTGCAGGTACACCGCCAGCAACCTGGCCTACTGCATTGGCTTCATGCAGTGCTTTACGAATGATGGCCGGATAGTGTTCATACGGCTGATGCGCGGAAAGCATGTCGTTATAGGAGGTAATGATCGCGATATTGTTACGCAGCATGCTTTTCAGCGAGGCCTTATCGTCCGGCTGACACGCAGCAAAACCATGCGCCAGGTTACCGCATGCCAGTTGCGAGCGATGAACGGTAGTTGATTTCGCTTGTTCAATACGGGCGAGGTAGGCGGAACGTGTGTCACGAGAACGTTCGACGATACGTTGTGTTACGCGTAACAAATTCGGATTCATAGAGGCTCCTAAAATTTATCTGTCAGAGCGTTGGATCAACAATGTGTTTCAGTTGGGTAAAAATAGCTGAATCGCTTGTTGGCCGTAGCTCAGGGGCAAAATCGTTTCAGGCAGTGTAATAAAAAAAGCCCCGCGGGTGAATCCACGCGGAGCCTAAAAGTGCAAAAATTATTCTACAATCTGTGTTAGATCATGTTACCGGTAAAATAACACCTATGGGCTAGATGATATTTTACTCGAATTCGTTCCAGGAACGACCATCTCGGGTAATCATCGCCACAGAAGCAACCGGGCCCCAGGTCCCTGCCTGATACGGCTTCGGCGCGTCGTTGTCCATCGCCCAGGCTTCGGTAATTGAGTCGACCCACTTCCATGCTTCTTCAACTTCATCACGACGCACAAACAGCGCCTGTATTCCGCGCATTGTTTCGAGCAGCAGGCGCTCATAGGCGTCGGCAAGGTGCGTCTGGTTGAAGGTTTCGGAATAGCTCAGATCAAGCTTGGTAATTTGCAGATTATGCTTGTGATCCAGACCCGGCACTTTGTTCAGTACCTGGATATCGACACCTTCATCAGGCTGCAAACGGATGGTCAACTTGTTCTGCGGCAGATCCTGCCAGGATTCTCTGAACAGATTCAGCTCAGGCGTTTTGAAGTAAACCACCACTTCAGAGCACTTCGTCGGTAAACGTTTACCGGTACGCAGGTAGAACGGAACTCCCGCCCAGCGCCAGTTATCGATATCCACACGGATCGCCACAAACGTTTCCGTGTTGCTGCTCTTGTTCGCGCCTTCTTCTTCCAGATACCCCGGCACTTTTTTGCCCTGGGCAAAACCCGCGGTGTACTGACCGCGAACCGTTTTTTCACGTACGTTCGAACGATCGATACGACGCAGCGATTTCAGTACCTTCACTTTTTCATCACGAATGCTGTCGGCGCTCAGATCGGACGGCGGAGACATCGCAATCATGCACAGGATCTGCAGCAGGTGGTTCTGAATCATGTCGCGCATTTGACCTGCCTGGTCAAAATAGCCCCAACGGCCTTCAATACCCACTTCTTCCGCCACGGTAATTTCTACGTGATCGATAGTGCGGTTATCCCAGTTGTTCACAAACAGGGAGTTGGCAAAACGCAGTGCCAGCAGGTTCAGGACCGTCTCTTTGCCAAGATAGTGGTCGATACGATAAACCTGACACTCTTCGAAATACTCGCCGACCTGATCGTTGATTTCACGGGATGTTGCCAGCGACGTACCCAGCGGTTTTTCCATCACAACACGGGCTGGTTTAGCATTCAGCTTTGCTTCACCCAAGCCTTTGCAGATCGCGCCAAAGGTGCTCGGCGGCATCGCGAAATAGTTAATGGTGGTACGTGATTTTTGATCCAGCATTTCGCCCAGACGGCTAAACGCGGCGGTGTCATTGACGTCCAGATTACAAAACTCCAGACGACCGCTGAGAGTCTCCCACAAACCTTCGTCGATTTTTTCTTTCATGAAGGTTTCGAGCGCTTCACGCACAACCTTGGTATAGGCTGCTTTGTCCCAGTCGGCACGCCCTACCCCAATGATACGGGTTTCCGGGTTAATCTGGCCGGCCTTTTCCAGTTGATACAGGGAAGGCAGCAATTTCCGCCGCGCCAGGTCGCCCTTCGCGCCGAAAATGACCAGATCACATGCCTGGGCTGTTTGCGTTACCGCCATGTCATTCTCCTCAATTAAGTGCCTGGTGCTTTTGCCAGACACTGGTTGTAATTTTATTACAGTGCACTGTACTGCTTTTACGTGAATCCGGAAACCGTAAACGCTTATCCAGCCGTGCTGTTACCGCGAACAGTCGCTTTATGGGCGTTTGCCGTCGCAAATTGGACAAAAAAGTCGTCTTTTTTCGTACCCCTGAAGACGTAAGAAAACCCGACTCCGATCATGTAATGAAAAAAAACAACAACTATTCTGTCCATTTTGCCCCGTTGCTGCATTAGCAGGGGTAATATCTATACACGAAATTATGCCCCGATTTCTCCGTATCATTGAAATCGTTTTTGCCCATGACCCATGAGTCTACCTACATCATGAATATGCTGGAAAAAATCCAGTTAAAACTGGAACAGTTGAGCAAGTCAGAGCGTAAAGTCGCCGACATTATTCTTGCCTCTCCCGAGCGGGCAATCCATTCAAGCATCGCCACACTTGCTGTGGAAGCCAATGTCAGCGAACCGACGGTGAACCGTTTCTGTCGCAGCATGGATACCCGCGGCTTCCCTGATTTTAAACTGCATCTGGCGCAAAGTCTGGCAAATGGCACCCCTTATGTTAATCGCAATGTGGATGAGGATGACAGCGTAGAATCTTACACGGGGAAAATCTTCGAGTCAGCGATGGCAAGCCTCGACCACGTCCGCCAGTCTCTGGATAACGCAGCGGTAAACCGGGCCGTAGATTTATTAACTCAGGCGAAAAAAATTGCCTTCTTTGGCCTCGGTTCTTCTGCCGCAGTGGCGCATGACGCAATGAATAAATTTTTCCGGTTTAACGTACCGGTAATCTATTCCGACGATATTGTTCTGCAACGCATGAGTTGCATGAATTGTAGCGACGATGACGTCATTGTGCTTATTTCTCATACCGGAAGAACCAAAAGTCTGGTGGAACTGGCGCAGTTGGCGCGGGAAAATGACGCCATGGTTATCGCCCTCACCTCTCCCGGCACGCCACTGGCGCGTGAAGCAACGCTGGCAATTACTCTCGATGTACCGGAAGATACTGACATTTATATGCCCATGGTCTCTCGACTTGCTCAACTGACCGTGATAGATGTGCTGGCTACAGGATTTACTTTGCGCCGTGGGGCAAAATTTAGAGATAACTTGAAGCGTGTCAAGGAAGCGCTCAAGGAATCGCGTTTTGATAAAGAATTACTCATCAAGAGTGATGACCGCTAAAAGCAATAACAATGTTCTACCCTTTTATCATCCGGGTCGTTCATTTACCGTTAATATTTGAGAACGACCGGATTAATGTTCACGCAACACCAAGTTGTTTCAGTCAACGGAGTATTACATGTCCAGAAGGCTTCGCAGAACCAAAATCGTTACCACGTTAGGCCCGGCAACTGACCGCGATAATAACCTTGAAAAGATTATCGCCGCGGGTGCGAACGTTGTACGTATGAACTTTTCTCACGGCTCTCCAGAAGATCACAAACTGCGGGCGGATAAGGTCCGTGAAATTGCCGCAAAACTGGGACGTCATGTAGCTATTTTGGGTGACCTGCAGGGACCTAAAATCCGCGTATCAACCTTTAAAGAAGGTAAAGTATTTCTTAACGTTGGCGACAAGTTCCTGTTAGACGCCAACCTCGGCAAAGGCGAAGGCGACAAAGAAAAAGTCGGTATTGATTATAAAGGACTACCTGCTGACGTCGTCCCGGGCGATATCCTGCTGCTCGACGACGGTCGCGTGCAGCTTAAAGTGCTGGAAGTTCAGGGCATGAAAGTCTTCACCGAAGTTACCGTCGGTGGCCCGCTGTCCAACAACAAGGGCATTAACAAACTGGGCGGCGGTCTCTCTGCTGAAGCCCTGACCGAAAAAGACAAAGCCGACATCGTCACCGCCGCGCAAATCAGCGTTGACTATCTGGCCGTCTCCTTCCCGCGCTGCGGCGAAGATCTGAACTATGCCCGCCGTCTGGCGCGCGACGCTGGCTGCGATGCGAAAATTGTCGCCAAGGTAGAACGTGCAGAAGCCGTCTGCGACCAGAATGCGATGGATGACATCATCCTTGCCTCCGACGTGGTGATGGTGGCGCGTGGCGACCTGGGCGTTGAAATTGGCGATCCTGAGCTGGTAGGTATTCAGAAAGCGTTGATTCGCCGCGCACGTCAGCTGAACCGTGCGGTCATTACCGCCACGCAGATGATGGAGTCGATGATCACCAACCCAATGCCGACCCGTGCGGAAGTGATGGACGTGGCTAACGCCGTCCTCGACGGTACCGATGCCGTTATGCTCTCTGCAGAAACTGCAGCAGGTCAGTACCCGGCTGAAACCGTCGCGGCTATGGCGCGCGTCTGTTTGGGTGCTGAGAAGATCCCGAGCATCAATGTTTCTAAACACCGCCTTGACGTGCAGTTTGATAACGTTGAAGAAGCGATTGCCATGTCAGCGATGTATGCCGCTAACCACCTGAAAGGGGTCACCGCTATCATCACAATGACGGAATCCGGTCGTACTGCGCTGATGACCTCACGCATCAGTTCTGGTCTGCCGATTTTCGCGATGTCTCGTCATGAACGTACGCTGAATCTGACTTCCCTGTATCGCGGCGTCACCCCGGTTCACTTTGACAGCGAAACTGACGGCGTCGTTGCCGCCAGTGAAGCAGTGAACCTGCTGCGCGATAAAGGCTATCTGGTTTCCGGCGACCTGGTCATTGTGACGCAAGGCGATGTCATGAGCACCATTGGCTCAACGAATACCACGCGTATTCTGACCGTCGAGTAACGCCCCGTTTGAAGTAAAAAAGCCTCTCGTTTGAGAGGCTTTTTTTATTTCTTCGGATAAAGATCTTTGCGCTTATAAGGCTCAATTTCACCGGGTTTGCGCGTCTTAAGCAGTTTTAGAATCCAGGTGTATTGCTCGAGATGCGGCGTCACAAAGATTTCCACTTCTTCGTTCATTCGTCTGGCAATGGTGTGGTCATCCGCCGTCAGGATGTCATCCATCGGAGGACGAACCTGAATCGTTAAGCGATGCGTTTTCCCATTGTATACCGGGAACAGCGGCACCACACGGGCGTGACACACCTTCATCAGGCGGCCAATCGCCGGTAACGTGGCTTTATAGGTAGCAAAAAAATCCACAAACTCGCTGTGCTCAGGGCCATGGTCCTGATCCGGCAGGTAGTATCCCCAATATCCCTGACGTACAGACTGAATAAACGGTTTGATGCCATCATTACGCGCATGCAAACGACCACCGAAACGACGACGTACCGTGTTCCAGACAAAATCGAATACCGGGTTTCCCTGATTGTGGAACATCGCAGCCATTTTCTGTCCCTGGGAAGCCATCAGCATCGCTGGGATATCTACGCCCCAACCATGAGGAACCAGAAAAATCACTTTTTCATCGTTGCGACGCATCTCTTCGATGATTTCCAGCCCCTGCCAGTCAACCCGATGCTGAATTTTTTCCGGGCCGCGTATGGCGAGTTCCGACATCATGACCATCGCCTGAGGTGCAGTCGCAAACATCTCATCGACAATAGCTTCACGCTCAGCTTCGCTGCGCTCAGGAAAGCAGAGGGATAAATTGATCAGTGCTCTGCGACGCGAGCTTTTTCCCAGCCGCCCGGCCATTCTTCCGAGCTTTGCCAGAATTGGATCGCGAAATGATGCTGGCGTTAACGAAATGCCTGCTATCGCCGCCACACCAAGCCATGCACCCCAGTAGCGCGGATGGCGAAATGATTTGTGAAACTCAGGGATATATTCAATATTCTTTTTTTTCGTTTCCATGCTCTTCCAGTGTCTGGTGCGGCGAAAAGTAGATCTGCTGATAGTGTAGCGGCGCGCGATGCGCCGTACAAAATAAAAAAGCCGGCACGCATAGCGTACCGGCTCTGTCAGCGTGTTAATTAATCGAAACGCAACTGAGGAACAACCTCTTTCACCTGTGCCAGGTAATCGGTGCGGTCCGACCCGGTCAGACCTTCTGTGCGCGGCAGTTTCGCCGTCAGAGGATTCACTGCCTGCTGGTTGATCCAGACTTCGTAGTGCAGATGCGGACCCGTAGAACGCCCGGTATTGCCAGACAGCGCGATACGATCGCCACGTTTCACTTTTTGTCCTGGTTTGACCAACAACTTACGCAGGTGCATATAACGCGTGGTATAGGTGCGACCATGACGAACCGCAACATAGTATCCGGCTGCGCCGCTGCGCTTGGCTACAACCACTTCGCCATCACCCACCGACAGCACCGGCGTCCCCTGCGGCATCGCAAAGTCGACACCTTTGTGCGGCGCAACGCGTCCGGTCACCGGGTTCAGACGACGCGGGTTAAAGTTGGAAGAGATGCGGAACTGCTTAGCCGTCGGGAAACGCATAAAGCCTTTCGCCAGTCCGGTACCGTTGCGGTCATAGAACTTACCGTCTTCAGCACGGATTGCGTAATAATCTTTACCTTCAGAACGCAAGCGGACGCCCAACAGTTGGCTTTGCTCACGTTTACCGTCCAGCATTTCGCGAGACATCAGTACCGAGAACTCATCGCCTTTTTTCAGTTTGCGGAAATCCATCTGCCACTGCATGGCCTTAATCACTGCGCTGATTTCAGAGCTGGTCAGTCCGGCATCTTTGGCACTGGCGACGAAGCTTCCGCCCACGGTGCCTTTGATTCGGCTGTTAACCCAATCGCCCTGCTGCATTTCGCTGCTCATTTTGAAACCCGTCGCGGTGCGATCGTAAGTACGGGTTTCACGACGGGAGACTTCCCAGGTCAGGCGCTGCAAATCACCTTCCGCGCCTAACGTCCAGGAAAGTTGCTGACCAATTTTCAGGTTACGCAGTTGTTTGTCGGAAGCAGCGAGCTGACTGATGTCACCCATATCGATGCCGTACTGATTCAGAATACTGCTCAGCGTATCGCCCGTGGAGACGACATACTCATGCACGCCGGCTTCACCAGACGTTTTGTCATCCAGTTCGTCCTGTGGGATAGCTTCGTCTTCCTGAGCGGCCTGATCGATAGGTTCGCTGGCCTCAGGCAATAGTGAACGAATCTCGCTTTTTTCCAGCTCGATAGTTTTGACGATAGGTGCAGAATCAGGATGGTAAACATAGGGCCGCCAGACAGCGACGGCCAATGTCAGTACGGTAAGCGACCCCAGCATAACGCGATGGGGCCGCGGCAGATTATTAAATGCCAGAGCGACAGAGCGGGCTATCTGTTGCACGTAATCACTTCCTCATTAATCTCCTTTCAGGCAGCTCGCATACTGGTTGGCTAATTGGTTCAAAAACGCTGAATAGCTTGTTTTACCCAGTTTGATATTCGTTCCGAGCGGATCCAACGTTCCCATTCGAACGGATGTCCCTCTCGCGACGGCTTCAACGACCGCTGGCCTGAACTGTGGCTCAGCAAAAACGCAGGTTGCTTTTTGCTCAACCAACTGTGTTCTTATTTCATGTAAACGCTGCGCACCAGGTTGAATCTCAGGGTTCACGGTAAAGTGACCAAGCGGTGTTAGTCCGTAGTGTTTTTCGTAGTAGCCATAGGCGTCATGAAAAACGAAGTAACCTTTTCCCTTGAGCGGCGCGAGCTCGTTACCTACCTGCTTATCGGTTGCGGCTAATTGTGCCTCAAAATCCTTCAGGTTGGCGTCAAGTTTGGCTCGACTTTGCGGCATAAGTTCCACTAATTTTTCATGGATTGCAACCGCTGAGGCCCGTGCTATCTCTGGGGAAAGCCAAAGATGCATGTTGTAATCGCCGTGATGGTGATGCTCGTCACTTTTTTCACTGCCGGCATCATTATGTCCATGATCGTCATCATCGTCGTCAGCACCTTTCATGAGTAACGGCTTCACGTCATTGAGCTGCGCAATCGTTACCTGTTTTGCGTTAGGAATATTCTTGACTGATTTTTCCATAAACGCTTCCATCTCAGGTCCAATCCAAACGACTAAGTCCGCGCCCTGTAAGCGTTTTACGTCTGAAGGACGCAATGAGTAATCGTGTTCGGAAGCCCCGTCAGGCAGCAGAACCTGGGTGTCAGTAACCCCGTCTGCAATGGCTGAAGCGATAAACCCCAGTGGCTTAAGAGAAGCCACGACAGCGGCATTTGCCGACTGTGTTGCACTACCCCAAAGAGCAGCGGATAATGCTGCGAAAAGAAGCGTATTTTTATGTAACATAATGCGACCAATCATCGTAATGAATGTGATAATTGTGATATTATAACATTCTATAACTTCTGCAAGACTAAAATTGATATGACGACTTTGGTTTCACTGGAAAATGTCTCGGTCTCTTATGGTCAACGCCGCGTCCTCTCTGACGTATCGCTTGAACTTCGACCCGGTAAAATATTGACGCTTCTCGGCCCAAATGGTGCCGGGAAATCTACGCTGGTGCGCGTTGTATTAGGGCTGGTAGAGGCTGATGAGGGAGTTATCAAGCGTAATGGTCGATTGCGGATTGGCTATGTGCCGCAAAAACTGTACCTAGATACTACGCTTCCGCTGACGGTAAGTCGGTTTATGCGCCTGCGTCCCGGCACCAAAAAAGAAGATATCCTTCCGGCACTGAAGCGTGTTCAGGCCGGACATCTGATGAATGCGCCGATGCAAAAACTCTCTGGCGGGGAGACACAACGCGTCCTGTTGGCCCGTGCTTTATTGAATAAACCTCAGCTACTAGTGCTTGATGAGCCAACCCAGGGCGTGGATGTCAATGGTCAAGTCGCGCTGTACGATCTTATCGACCAGTTGCGACGTGAACTGGATTGCGCCGTACTGATGGTTTCTCATGACCTGCATCTGGTGATGGCAAAAACCGATGAGGTACTGTGCCTGAACCATCATATTTGTTGTTCTGGTGCGCCGGAAGTGGTTTCCATGCACCCGGAATTCATCTCAATGTTCGGACAACGCGGTGCCGAACAACTCGGAATTTACCGTCATAATCATAATCACCGCCACGATTTACAGGGTCGTATCGTCTTACGCCGAGGAAATGGTCACTCATGATTGAATTGTTATTACCCGGTTGGTTAGCCGGGATCATGCTGGCCTGTGCCGCTGGCCCACTCGGCTCGTTTGTGGTCTGGCGTCGAATGTCTTATTTCGGTGATACGCTGGCCCACGCTTCGCTACTGGGGGTCGCCTTTGGCCTGCTGCTGGATGTAAACCCTTTCTATGCGGTCATCGTCGTCACCTTATTGCTGGCAGGCGGTCTGGTATGGCTGGAAAAACGCCCTCACCTCGCGATTGATACCCTACTGGGCATTATGGCCCACAGTGCACTGTCATTAGGGCTGGTTGTCGTCAGCCTGATGTCCAACATCCGTGTAGATCTGATGGCCTATCTGTTTGGTGATTTGCTCGCCGTGACGCCGGAAGATCTTATCTCCATCGCCATTGGGGTGGTTATCGTTCTGGCGATTTTGTTCTGGCAGTGGCGCAACCTGCTGTCGATGACCATCAGTCCGGATCTGGCATTTGTGGATGGCGTGAAACTGCAACGCGTTAAGCTTCTGCTGATGCTGGTCACAGCATTAACTATTGGCGTGGCGATGAAATTTGTCGGGGCGTTAATTATCACCTCGCTGCTTATTATCCCTGCGGCAACCGCCCGTCGCTTTGCCCGTACGCCAGAACAGATGGCAGGGGTTGCCGTTGGTGTGGGAATGATAGCGGTTACAGGCGGGCTGACCTTCTCGGCCTTCTATGACACCCCGGCAGGTCCTTCCGTGGTGCTGTGTGCTGCGCTGCTGTTTATCTTCAGCATGATGAAAAAACAGGCGAGCTAATGCGTATTTTAGCCGGATGGAGGCTATCGCCTTATCCGGCTTTTTATTTCATGAACGAAATGACTCCCTTCCCGCGGTTTATTAAATGTTTATCCCCACAGCCACATAATCAGCGTTAGACTACAAAATTGATTTTGAAAATTCAGTAAATGCAATAAATTACAATTAAATCAATCATTTAATAGAACACAACTTTGGACAATCGCGGTCAATATGGGCCATTTCATCGTCCCAAATCATGCCCCTAACTGATTTTTGCCCCCAAATTTGCCCCCAAAAAAGTAACAATGGGTAGTGGTCTATCGACCATATAGTAGCCTCGAGAAGGTAGAAGCCATAATGGAATATAAGTGGTGTGGAAGTTCAAATCCTCTCGTACTAGTCAATATCCTATACTTTCAGTTTGACAGATCGCCAGGGCTTCTATGTGTGGACACTTTTCACAGTCAAGGACGCGTGAAGATTATCTCGCCCTGCTCGCTGAAGAAACCGAACGCAACATCGCATACGTCAGAACCAATTGATCGATTCAACGTCGCGCCAGGCACAAAATTTCTACTGCTTATCAAACGTGTTAAACAGTTGCACCTTGATCCTGTTCTATGGGGATATGCTCCGGGATGGTGGAATAAGCCGTCCCTAATTGATGCACAATCTGAAACTGCGGCCACCAGCTGAATATTTAAACCAATTTGGCACCACGGTCATGCGATAACGAGATGTTGAAAGCTACCCGGCATAAATAAACGCGGGCAGAAGCCTTTCAGCTTCCGCCCGCAGCGCATGGTTTAATTCCTGCAGTGTTCAGGATATGGCTCAGAAATTAAAACGGAACCCGACACTACCCGTGACCGGAGACTCGGTATGCTTCCCGTTTTCATAACGTGCCTCAGCCCAGACGCCGGCATTTGGAGTCAACTGCGCACTGACACCCAGTCCGTATTTCCCGGTCGTCCCGGAGATGTCGTTCCTGAAATCGTAGCTGTCATTAATCCGGACTTTGTTGTTGTCCGAAAACTCATGGCTGATCGCCGCTTTGAGGTACGGTTTGACTGTCTTACCAGCAATGTCAAGGTTCATGCCGAGATTAACACCGGCCTCGGCCTGCAGCGATTTGGTCGTCCCGATGCTGGCTTTCATGCCGTTATTCAGGCTGATATCCTTCGCATCTGTGCGGAACGCCGTTGTCCGCACATATGGCTGAGCCCATGTATTGTCATTCAAACTGAAGGTCTTGCCCGCTTCGAGACTGCCGCCGAAACCGTTCTGGCTGTAATCGCCTTTAACTGCCGTACCGTCACTCATCCAGGTTCGCAGCTCATTATTAAAGCGGTTATATTTCAGCACACCGTCCACGTAGTAGCCGTCATTATCAAACCAGGTGGCATACAGACCGCCGCCGGTACTGCCGATCGTACTGTCTCCGCCCCGATTATGGCTAATGCTGTTGTCAGTGTAAGAGACGAATGCTCCCACAGCTAAACGGCTTTCCCCCAGATCAAAGACCTTGTCACCACCGGTTTCGAAACCGTTCTGGGTCAGGGCGTAACCCGAGCTTGCTCCGCCACTGATGCGATTATCAGACCCGGTATAACGGCCCCATACACCTCCTGGCGAACGGGTGTTCTGCATGAAATCGCCGTGACGGAAACGTAGATTCTGCAGCTCGCTGTTAAAAACGTATACCGGTGCGGTTGCCATGCCCAGTACCGCGTCGGCTGATTTTGTTGTGCGATACACTGGAGACGGCACACCTACATCCGGGTTACCTGCATCCGGGTTAGTCGGCGGAGTAACCGGAGGAGGCGTGTCAACCTTCAGATACCAGTTGGTATTTTCCTTGCTCAGGCCGTATTCCCAGGTACCGGCGTCAACTTTCCCGCCGTTCAGTGTAAACGTGGCATCACCGCCACCGGTCTGTACCACCTGAAGCGGCGCGCCAGCAGATACTGGCTCCCGGCCAGTGTTTTTGATATCCAGCACAAAGTTACCGCTGGCATTACCGGCAACTTTCAGCATATCTCCGGTATGCGATGCGATATCGGTGTTCATCCGGAACATTCCGCTACCCGACAGACTCCCGAGCGTCAGCGACACTGCCTGGAAGGCTGGCGTCAGACGCGTGGTTGTTGACGGACGGAAATCAACGGTCCCGTTATCCAGCGTTAATGCGCCGACAGTGGAGTCACCATCGAGATGCCAGACAGACGCACCTTTAATCGCCATGTCACCTGCGCCGGTACTGTCTCCCGCCACGTTCCCCGTCAGGATGGTCCCGTTATCCAGTGTCAGGGTGGTGCCTGACTGTGTCGTCACATTAACCTTGGCCTGAAGGGCATCCATCGTCATGGCACCGCCACTCTGAAGGGCAATCCCACCGTCCTTAGACAACAGACCGCTGAAGCGGGTGCTCCCGCCTTCCTGTGTCAGGGTACCGGTCCCCGTCAGGGTACCTGCGAAAGTCGCAGCTGTAGATTCAATCTGTCAATGCAACACCCCTTTCAATTATCTCTTTCGGTGTTTTGAACTTCAGTGTCTTTCTCGGTCTGTTGTTTAGCTGAGCAGCAACCAGATCTAGTTCATGTTGAGTATATTGGGCAAGACATGTCTTTTTAGGAAAGTACTGCCGAATTAGCCCATTTGTGTTCTCATTTGTTCCCCGCTGCCAAGGACTCTGAGGATCGCAGAAGTAAACTTTAACGCCGGTGCTGACAGTAAATTCTAGATGTCTGGCCAGTTCCATTCCTCTGTCCCATGTCAGTGATTTTCTGAGTTCTGACGGTAAACTCAGGAATTTGTCGGTAAGAGCCTGATTTACTGAGACAGAATCTTTGCCCCTGAGTCTAAGGATGATCGTATAACGTGATTTTCGGTCTACAAGTGTGGCTATATGAGAGTTTTTTGTACCTGAGACTAAATCGCCCTCCCAATGCCCCAGAGAGCGTCTGTTATCGATATTTCGGGAACGTTCGTGAATTGGTGTTCCGTTCACTATGTTAATCGTACCTCTTTCGCCTTTGCGGGTATGACGCCTGCCATGGCGAAGGCTATGCGACCGTCGCAGATGCTGTATATTCAGGTGGTGTAGCGCTTCACGGCTACGAAAGTACAGCGTTTTATAAATTGTCTCAGGTGATATTCGCAGCGTTTTTTGACGTGGTTTTGTTCGCCTTAACCATCCTGATATTTGCTCTGGAGACCATTTCATCTCCAGCTTTTCCAGAACAAGCTTTCGCAATGGTAAATTTTGATCCAGTAAGCACGGTTTTGGCCTTTTCGCCATTCTGTTGGCTCGGTTATTAGCATCAACAGCTTTGTAATAGCGTCTGCCCCGATTACGCTGAACTTCACGTGAGATCGTCGAAGGACTGCGATTCAGCGCAGTAGCTATCGCACGAATGCTCATTTTGGCTGACAAACCAGCTCGTATCTCCTCGCGCTCAGACAGTGTCAGGTGAGCTACAGCCCGCTTACGCTCATGGGGTTTTATGCCGCCAGTATCCCTTAACATAGTGAAGATCGTTCCGGGTTTTGAACCCAGGATATTCGCTATTTCACTGAAGCCTGTTCCGTTCTTCCATAGTTCAAAAACAGAGGCTTTTTCCTCTGCTGTAAATGTTCGTCTCATTCAAAAAACCTCCGCAACCCCATGTTTTCACATAACTGTTGCGTTGACCAATTGAATCTACAGCACTGTTGTTGAGGAAATACAAGTTCCCTTCGTTTTTGACCACGTCACCGACGAGCGTCCCTTTATCAGTCAGGGTGGTGGTACCGTAGAGCACACCGCCGCTGTGGACTTCAAGCGTCCCGTTGCTGCCAACAGTTGTATCGCTGGCCTGGTGACCGTCAAACACTGTCAGGTATCCGCCGTTCTCCAGCAGCATATTGGCTGCACTGCCGCCAGCGATACTGAAGCTGCCTTTAGCGTTGGTACCGCTCAGGACTGCACTGGTATTGGTGACGACAGCACCACCTTCGTTCTGTGTAATCTGTGAGGCTGAGCCACCGGCTTCCACCTGCAGCATACCACCGCTGGTAAGGGTCGTTTCTATGGCATAGCCGCCACTGTGGACCTTCATCGTCCCGTTGCTGCCAACGGTTGTATCGCTGGCCTGGTGTCCACTGTATACCGTCAGAGCGCCTCCGTTCTCCAGCAACATATTACTGGCACTGCCTCCTGCAATACTGAAGCTGCCGTTAGTGTTGTTGCCGTTCAGGACAGAACTGGTGCCCGCTTTAATGATGCTTCCGCTGTTCTGAGTAATATTTACAGCGCTACCTCCTGCATGAACCAACAAACTACCACCACTGTTAATAGTGGTATCCGTGGCACTGCCGCCGCTGGAGACAAACTGGCGTCCATCTTTGTTAATTACGGTGTCAGTGGCACTGCCGCCGCTGAAGACATGCTGGAATCCATCGCTGCCAAGGGTGGTATTCGTGGCAATGCCACCGCTGGAGACATACTGGAACCCACCGCTGTAAATGGTACTCTTCGTGGCAATACCACCGGAATGCACCACCATCCCCCCAGAGTCGTGAATAATGGTATTATTGGCACTGCCCTCGACAGTCATGCCCCCACCGCTGTTAATAGTGGTATCCGTGGCACTGCCGCCGCTGAAGACATGCTGGAACCCACCGCTGTTAATGGTGATATCCGTGACACTGCCGCCGCTGGAGACAAACTGGCGTCCATCTTTGTTAATTACGGTGTCAGTGGCACTGCCGCCGATGAAGACATACTGGAATCCATTGCTGCCGAGGGTGGTATTCGTGGCAATGCCACCGCTGGAGACATACTGGAACCCACCGCTGTAAATGGTACTCTTCGTGGCAATACCACCGGAATGCACCACCATCGCCCCAGAGTCGTGAATAATGGTATTATTGGCACTGCCCTCGACAGACATGCCCCCACCGCTGTTAATAGTGGTATCCGTGGCACTGCCACCGCTGTAAATATACAGCTCTCCGCCACTGTTAATAGAAGTATCCGTGATGATGCCGCCGCTGTGGACATACCCTTTTCCCTGCTCCTCAATGGTGGTATACGTGGCAGTGCCGCCGCTGAAGAGCTGCTGAATCCCAGCGCTGTTAATGGTGGTACTCATGGCAACGCCACCATTGGAAACGTTCTGCTGGCCGCCGAGGTTGATGGTGGTGCTAGTGGCACTTCCACCGCTGGAGATGTATTGCATCCCACTAGTGTTAATGGTCGTGTTTGTTGCCGTGTCGCCTGCACCCAGAGACATGGAAGAGCTTGCACCTCCTTTTCCCAGCGTCAGATTGTCATAGTCTGCCGCCAACACAGGCTGTGACGGCAAAAGCAGGCCGGCAATCAGCCCTGCCAGAGCGGTGCGCTTGATTTGACGCGGACGACGTCCCCCTTTACGGGTCAGCTCTGAGGTAACGACCCACATCCCGGTGGATTCGTTCCAGACAGTGTTAAATACCTTATTCATTGCTTACTCTCTTCTCTTGGGGTGTCCTCAACACCCTGCTCAGTTATAGAACGGTGAAGTTTATTGATGACGCCATTGACCTGGGCGCCAGTTATCAGCCGGGTACATTCAAATTGCCGGTTTGTGTTTTTATGTCTCGGGCACCACAGGAAATCCTTGTGGTCAAAATTCAGCGACGTGTCGTCCCAGCACCCGTAGCAGCCATGGGAGTTAAACACCCGCCACGGGGTATAAAACTCGCTGTTGGGCAGACTGAAACCACTTATCAGCACCACCGGAATACCGGTAGCCCAGGCCAGCCATGACAGGCCGCTTGCCAGCCCAATAAAGAAACTGGCATGGCGCAGCAGGTTCACCCGCTCCTGCAACGGGAGTTTTCCGGTGAAGTCTTCGGCTCCCCAGGGGATGTGGTTCCAGACAAAGCCCTGGCCATAATGGGCATCCCGGTCAATGCACAGCACCCGGTAGCCCAGCGATTTCAGGTGCGCGACAACCTCACTCCAGCCGGTGCCGTTGTTCCAGTATTTCGCCTGACAGGTGGACTGGGTGGCGACACATACATAAGGTTCCTGGATAACCTGGGGCGCAGAAAGGTCAAGCCGGACGGGGGCTTCGCGCGGGTCAACACCCAGGATGTAGCCTGCAGAACGGTGAAAACCGACCTTGCGAAAATCCACCGGCTGGTTGTCGGTATCGCCACCAAAATAGAGTCCCACACGATAGGTGGCATAAGGCGCCACCGTGCGCGGCTTATCCGGCGTGGAAAACTGTATCTGCGGATACTGAGGTGCCAGCAGGTCGATAATGTCCTGTGCCATCGTGCATTCCAGCCGGCACTTGTGCAGAGCCTGGAATCGTTCGGCATAAGGGAACCAGCCGAGCAAATCGCCCAGTGTCCCCGTGGGGAATGAAATCAGCACCGGCCGGTCTTTTAATTTCAGGTTTTCGTCCAGCAGGGGTGTATCTTCCCCCTGACGGAATACCTGAATACGGAAACGCACGAAATATTTCTTGCTGCTGGTCACCCAGCCTTTTTCCACATCGCAGCAGAAAAGAATATTGTCTGAATCTGCATCCAGCAGACGCACGTGCCACTTCCCTTCCGGAAGCAATACACGGGCACCATCATTAAAGTCATAAAAGATATTTTCAGGTCCGGCCTGCGTTGGCGTTTCAGGCGGAGGGATAAAAAATGTATTCTTCAGCGTTGACATATTTTCACCTTCAAAAATATATAAGCGTTGAAATGCACCACTGCCCGGGCGTTAATTTACGGTTTGCATGAGAAAAGTCTTATCAATTTCGGAAGTGCATCCGGTCAGCACGTGTCATCCCGGCGCTCACAAAAACGTCCTGTTCATAATCCATGCAATATCATTCCGGTTTCTCAGACCTGTTTTAAATATCGCCCTTTGCCGGTAGTAACATACATTCCGGTAATGTATCCGCATACGTTTTGCGATATCACTCACCGTATCCCCACCCAGAAGGTAATTCATGACGCGTCGTTCATTGACACTTAAACGCGTATATCTGTGCCCTCCTTTTATATAACGGGAGGGGTGCACCAGAATACGCAAAAATATATTTTGTAACTGACGAAGCCCCTGTGACGGAGAAATCCATACAAACGGGTGCCGGATATTATCCAGAGTCTGCTGGCATCCAAATAAAATGCATGGAGTTCCTCTCAGCTCGTGGTGCTCAGAATACAGTACTGACAGATTCCACAGAAACCACAACGCTTTCACCATCACGGGTGCCTCATGACAACTCAGGTCCACCACAATGGCACTCTGTTTCCCGGGGAGGTGTCTGTCAGACAGAATATGCGACACAATCTGCTCCGGGGCTTCCACAGAAATAACCTGAACAGCATGTACCCCGGCACTTTCAATCAGTTTAAACAGCCCAAGACGGGTGTACTGACACTGACTCATCAAGAATATCTGTTTCATCCGTTTTCAATCAGCTCCTGAGGAGGCTGTTCATTCTGTTTTCTGGATAACATCCACTGACGTAGTTGCTGAAATTTTGTCACTGGCCTGAGTTGCTGCTTTACTGCAGGGACAACAGTTTCCGACAGAAAATCCAGTTTTGCTCCTGAACTGGCTGGCATTTCCTGCGGAATCTGTACATCCAGGATGCGCAGGGCGCGTCTTCGTCCCGTTGTCGGTTCGTTCTGTATGAAGCGCCTGCTGCAGATATGATTTCGTCCCTCGTGCTCAATGTAATGCAGAATATCTTTTGCTGCTCTCTGGGGAATATGAAACTCCCGACTGACGACCTCCATCGTCAGTAACCTGCCGGTTCGTATCCCCCAGAAGGCCACGATGATATACAGTGGTTGAGACTGCATATCCTGGACACACTCAGGACAGAAAAAATGTCTCTTTATTCGGCGCATACCCGCCCCTGAATATCTCTCAGTTAAAAGTTATGGATTAAGGAACACTGGCACCTTCCCCAGACCAGTAATGACAACAGACATCTGTTGCCACAGGCATCGAATTATCAGCGCCAGGTAACATGCAATGCCGACAGGATTTCGAGAGAAGATCGGTTGTCAAAATGACCCATTTTGACAACAATGGATGAATACAACGATTTTAGGTTAATTATTGGTGTTATTTTATAGATATGGCGATTAATTTGGTGATTTATGCCGAGAAAGGTTCTTTGGAAAATTCAGAAAATTGACCGACTTCAAGCTCAGCGCTTACAAAATAGAAGTGATTGGATGGTTTTATTGATCTAAATCAATTATTTGTTAATAAGTTGTTGGCTGCATAATACGTGTTTTTTTAATATTGCATCTTGCAAAGCAGGTGGTTTACAGTTTGGGTCAAAAAGTTGCTTTTTGCCCCTTTTTGACCGATTCCATACCCGCTCAAAGCGGGCCGAATTTGAAGCCGTATAAATCACCGTATGCCGGATATTCCGGTGTCCCAGATAATCCTGAATCAGCCGCGTATCAATACCATTATCCGCCAGTGCATAACCACAGCCATGCCTGAGCATATGAGGGTGGACGGATACGGCCAGTCCGGCTTTCTTCCCGGCTTCAGCCAGCAGGTCATAGAACCGCTGACGGGTGAGAGGACGTCCCGACCTGGAAATAAAAAGCCAGTCCCCTTCCTCTTCTGCGGTCGGGGATTTTATCGTCGCCCTGGCCGTAAGCCAGCTTCTGAGGCACTTCACCTCTTCATCTAGTAAAGGATGAATGGTACTGAAACCATTTTTGAGGCGCCGGACACACAGTTTTCGGGACACGAGCTCCAGATCAGTAAGCCGCAG
This sequence comes from Citrobacter sp. RHBSTW-00017, assembly GCF_013797615.1. Taxonomy (NCBI): domain Bacteria; kingdom Pseudomonadati; phylum Pseudomonadota; class Gammaproteobacteria; order Enterobacterales; family Enterobacteriaceae; genus Citrobacter; species Citrobacter sp. RHBSTW-00017. The sequence continues at coordinate 3,025,718 of NZ_CP056899.1, forward strand.
TGAAAGCAGTTCACTGACCCGCAGTCCGTGCAGAAAGGCCAAGAGTATCATGCAGGCGTCGCGCTCCGGGTGACGACTGGTGTGTGTAACCTGCAACAGCAAAGAAACTTCATGATGGGTGAGAAATTTGCGAGAAGACATTAATTGTTCCTGTCTGGTGAAACAGAGTAATAGAGAGTGGCACATTAAAAACGATTGACGATGGCGAAACGTGCTAGATTCAGAAAGTACAGCGAGATCACGGCTGTGTTTAATCCACAACTACCAGCGATACATAAATGGATAAGAGATGAATTTGGTTCAGCAATTGACGGGGATCATAGAGGAAAATTTAAACAGCGCACTGCCGGTTAAAAAGCTGGCAAATCGTTCAGGTTATTCAGAGCGTTGGCTGTATAGTCTGTTTCTGGAAGAGACGGGAATGAGTGTTGCACAGTATATTCGTCGAAGGAAACTTACACTGGCAGCTTCACTGTTACGTCATACTAGCCGTCCGGTAACAGATATTTCACTTATGTATGATTTCAGTTCCCTCCAAAGTTTTTCACGGGCGTTCAGGCATCAATACAGGATTTCTCCGTTGCAGTATCGGTCAGCCAACACCTGGGATATGCAGTATGCTCAACCTGTACTATATAACCTGAAATTATGTACTGAATTTAAGATGATCAATATAGCACAGGGCAATAACATGCCGGTATTTTTACACAAAAAACCCGTCACACTAGGCATGGACTTTATTAATACGATTAATCATGGGCGTCTAGTTTTTAACAAAAACTTGTTTCAGGCTATTATGTCAATTTATAGACCAACTTATAGAATGTCTGATTTCATAATGGTAGGCGAGATGGTTCCGTCAAAAAATACTGATTCAGAGCTTATTTATAATTTTGAAGAACTCGGCAAACAAAAAAAACCAGAGAAACTCCTCCCTGATGGGTTATTTGCCAGTCAGAAGTTCAGTGGAACGTATGAACAGATTTTTGAATTCCAGATGTACGATGCCTATACATCTCTGTGTAAAAATAAATGTATTTTAAAAAAGGGCCCTATGTATACACTATTTCACAGAAATGGGAATAAAAGTATTATGAACGCGCAATTCCTCATCCCCTGCCTGAAAGCTTAGCGTTGCCAGGCTCGCTGAAAACGTCCGGGATTACTGGCTGTATACAGTACAGTATGATGAATATTCCTGTGCCCGAGATAATCCTGGATAAGTCGTGTGTCCAGCCCTTGGTTAGCAAGAGCATAACCACAAGCATGTCGTAGCATATGTGGATGAACCTTAACTCTAAGACCTGCACGCTGGCTGTATCGAGCACATAATTTATACACCCACTGTCTGGATATTTTTTTGCCGTGAGTTGACAGAAAAAGATAATCCTCCTGACTACCTTTCGCATATCTTTTCCTGATCTGAATCCAGCGCTGCAATAATTCTATGGTTTCTGGCTGCAATGGATGAGAGGTTGACAATCCATTTTTTAACCGCCGTATGAAGACTATTTTTTCGGTCATATCAAGATCGCCCAGTCTCAGGTCTATCAGTTCACTGACTCGTAACCCATGGATATATGCCATCTGCAACAAGGCTTTATCCCGGACTTCATTTCGCGTACCATGTATAGCGTTGAATAAAAGTTCCCATTCGCTGTGAGTAATATATTTACGCATAATCCCTCCTGTAATATTTATGCGGAAATTTAACTGTTAACAGAACATATAGCTTATCAATTTCGGAATTCTGATGTTCTGAAGGTCGAAAATTCGTAGCCGACTACGCTACTTCACTTCATACTTGACTTAACTGGATACCCTCATACTACTGGGCGATCAGGCCAGTTAATGACTGGTGTCTGGTTGGTATCGACACGATTAATCAAGTGACCATTTTCTAATTCAAAATCAAACACAGTGACAAAACCATCTTTCGTTAGAGGTGGCTCAATATCGCTACTGTATGCAGGCAACCCAATATTAGTGGACATGAATCCATTCCCCTTAGCCACATGTTCAGTTATGGGAAATGGTTGCTCGTTTGATACGTCATTCTTCACCGCGCGTATGTGTTAACAAAAACGCCCTTCGCTGTTCCATTCTGGAATGACAGAGACATAAGGACCATGGTCGAACTGGGTAAATCTGTCGGTATCAATCCACGCTTCGACATCCCGTTTGAAGGTGACACGCACAATGCGCTTTCTGACGCATGACATCAGGTCAAATACGTATCTACAATCTGGCCAGACAGTGCCGCGCGTCCTCAACAGTCAATAAACAGAAGGCAGTTTTATCAGAAATGCTTAAGCTCGCAAACCGAAGCCAGTTTATATTGCATGCTCCTTATGAAGGAGTGTCGCGACTCAAGTTATCTAAAAATGGACCCGACCCACTTTTAATTCATGAGTACCAGGTACTGATAGCCGCCCTTCCCCGTAGCCAGGCATTAATCATCATTGTTGCCGTACATACAAGGATGAGGCCAGGCGAGATATGCGCCCTCGCATGGGAAGATATTGTTTAATTTCATAGCGCTGCTTTCAATCTTCATAATCAGCGTTAAACTATTTATACCGTTATTTTAGGGAGAAACGATGATGCGCGTACTGGTTGTCGAGGATAATGCTTTATTACGCCACCACCTCAAGGTTCAGTTACAGGATTTAGGGCATCAGGTGGATGATGCAGAAGATGCGAAGGAAGCGGACTATTATCTGAATGAACATCTGCCGGATATCGCGATCGTTGATTTAGGACTCCCCGATGAAGACGGTTTGTCATTGATCCGCCGTTGGCGTAGCAATGAGGTTTCGTTGCCGATTCTGGTGTTAACCGCGCGTGAAGGCTGGCAGGACAAGGTGGAAGTACTCAGCGCCGGAGCCGACGATTACGTCACAAAACCGTTTCATATCGAAGAGGTGGCAGCGCGCATGCAGGCACTGATGCGTCGCAACAGCGGTCTGGCATCGCAGATTATCTCTCTTCCTCCTTTCCAGGTGGACCTCTCTCGGCGCGAGTTATCCGTCAATGATGAAGTTATCAAGCTCACGGCGTTCGAATACACCATTATGGAAACACTTATCCGTAATAACGGCAAAGTGGTCAGTAAAGATTCGCTCATGTTACAGCTTTACCCGGATGCCGAGCTACGTGAAAGCCACACCATTGATGTTCTGATGGGGCGTCTGCGTAAAAAAATACAGGCGCAATACCCGGATGATGTCATCACCACCGTGCGTGGCCAGGGATATCTTTTTGAACTGCGCTAATGAATAAATTATTGCGTCATTTATTCCCGTTATCACTGCGGTTGCGCTTTTTACTGGCAACCGCGGGCGTGGTATTGGTGCTTTCGCTGGCCTACGGCATGGTTGCCCTGGTGGGCTACAGCGTCAGCTTTGATAAAACAACGTTCCGCCTGCTGCGGGGCGAAAGTAACCTGTTCTATACCCTGGCAAAATGGGAGAACGGTAAGATAAACGTCGAGCTGCCTGAGAATCTCGATATGCAAAGCCCAACAATGTCGCTGATCTATAACGAAGACGGTGAGTTGTTGTGGGCGCAGCGCAATGTTCCCTGGCTGACGCACAGTATCCAACCGGAATGGCTAAAAGCGAACGGTTTTCATGAGATTGAAGCCAATGTAGATGCCACCAGCACCTTACTGGGCGAAGATCACTCCGCTCAGCAGCAGCTAAAAGAAGTCAGAGAAGATGACGACGATGCCGAAATGACCCACTCGGTCGCCGTGAACGTCTACCCCGCCACTGCCAGAATGCCACAGTTGACCATAGTGGTTGTCGATACCATTCCTATTGAGCTAAAGCGCTCGTATATGGTCTGGAGTTGGTTTATTTATGTGCTGGTCGCCAATCTGTTGCTGGTCATTCCGCTGTTATGGGTAGCCGCCTGGTGGAGTCTGCGGCCTATCGAATCGCTGGCGCGTGAAGTCCGTGAGCTTGAGGAACATCATCGAGAGATGCTAAACCCCGCCACCACGCGCGAACTGACCAGCCTGGTCCGCAATCTTAATCGACTTTTAAAAAGCGAACGCGAGCGCTACGACAAATACCGTACGACGTTAACAGACCTCACCCACAGCCTGAAAACACCGCTGGCGGTATTACAGAGTACGCTCCGCTCGATGCGTAATGAAAAAATGAACGTGAGCGACGCGGAACCCATCATGCTGGAACAAATCAGCCGTATTTCCCAGCAGATTGGCTATTACCTGCATCGCGCCAGCATGCGTGGCAGCAGCGTGCTGCTTAGCCGCGAACTGCATCCAGTCGCGCCGTTGCTGGATAAACTCACCTCGGCGCTAAATAAGGTGTATCAGCGTAAAGGCGTCAACACAAATCTCGATATCTCACCCGAAATCAGTTTTGTGGGCGAACAGAACGATTTTGTCGAAGTAATGGGCAACGTGCTGGATAACGCATGTAAATATTGTCTGGAGTTTGTCGAGATTTCAGCGCATCTGTCCGAAGATCAGCTACACATTCTGGTTGAAGATGATGGTCCTGGTATTCCGCAAAGCAAACGGGAAGTGGTGTTTGACCGTGGACAGCGTGTCGATACGCTACGACCAGGGCAAGGCGTTGGACTGGCTGTGGCGCGAGAAATCACCGAACAGTATGACGGGCAGATTATTGCAGGCGATAGCCTGCTGGGTGGCGCGCGCATGGAAGTTATTTTTGGCCGCCAGCAGCCGGGGCAGATAGACGAGTAATCGCCGCATGTAATAAATATGTACTGATTTCCCGCTTGCGGTTAAGTATCCGTTATAATCGGTTGCAGATACCAGCCTGCGGGATGCTCATTATGGAATACCAACTCACACTTAACTGGCCCGATTTTCTTGAACGCCACTGGCAGAAACGCCCGGTGGTCTTAAAACGCGGGTTTAACAACTTTATTGATCCACTCTCTCCTGACGAACTGGCTGGACTGGCAATGGAAAGCGAAGTCGACAGCCGACTCGTCAGCCACCAGGACGGTAAATGGCAGGTTAGCCACGGTCCGTTCGAAAGCTATGATCATCTCGGCGAGAACAACTGGTCGCTGCTGGTACAGGCGGTCAATCACTGGCATGAACCCACCGCCGCGCTGATGCGTCCGTTTCGCGAACTGCCGGACTGGCGGATTGACGATCTGATGATCTCCTTCTCTGTCCCCGGCGGCGGCGTTGGCCCACATCTTGATCAGTACGATGTGTTTATCATTCAGGGAACCGGGCGACGTCGCTGGCGCGTGGGCGAAAAACTGCAGTTGAAGCAGCACTGCCCTCACCCGGACCTGCTGCAGGTCGCCCCGTTTGAAGCCATCATCGATGAAGAGCTGGAACCCGGCGATATCCTGTACATTCCACCAGGATTCCCGCACGAAGGCTATGCGCTGGAAAACGCCATGAACTATTCGGTCGGTTTCCGCGCGCCGAATACCCGCGAACTGATCAGCGGGTTCGCCGATTACGTTTTGCAACGTGAGCTGGGCAGCACGTATTACAGCGATCCTGACCTGCCGCCGCGCGATCATCCGGCTGACGTTCTGCCGCAGGAAATGGACAAGCTGCGTGAAATGATGCTCGGACTGATTAATCAGCCGGAACATTTCCAGCAGTGGTTTGGCGAGTTTATATCTCAGTCTCGTCATGAGCTGGATATTGCTCCACCGGAGCCGCCGTATCAGCCAGACGAAATTTACGATGCCCTGAAGCAAGGGGATGTGTTAGTGCGTCTGGGCGGATTGCGCGTATTGCGCATCGGCGATGACGTCTACGCCAACGGTGAGAAAATTGATTCACCGCATCGCCCTGCCCTGGAAGCGCTTGCCAGCCATATTGTTCTGACGGCCGAGAACTTTGAGGATGCGCTGGAAGATCCGTCTTTCCTTGCCATGCTTGCCGCACTGGTTAACAGCGGATACTGGTTCTTCGAAGGATAATACGAACGGTGCCTGATGCGACGCTAGCGCGTCCTATCAGGCCTTCTGGAGTGAAATACTGTAGGCCGGATAAGCGAAGCGCTATCCGGCATCTATCGATAAATTTACTGCTGCTTTGCGGTTAACTCCGCAATACGTACAATCACCCGCACCGCTTTTTCCATTCCTTCCAGAGTTACAAACTCATGTTTACCATGATAGTTGTAGCCTCCGGTGAACAAATTCGGACACGGTAATCCCATAAACGACAGCTGCGCGCCGTCGGTGCCGCCACGAATAGGTTTCAGCACCGGCTCAATATCGCAATCGCGCATCGCCTTCTGGGCGATATCCAGCACATGCGGATGCTCAATCACTTTTTCGCGCATATTGTAGTAGCTGTCTTCAATCACCAGTTCGATATAGCAATCCGGGTGTAACCCTTTGCCGACCTTTTTGGCGATCTCCATGATCTTGCGTTTGCGCGCTTCAAACTGCTTGCGGTCAAAATCACGGATGATGTAGTGCATATCCGCCCGATCGACCGTCCCTTTCATGCTCGCCAAATGATAAAAGCCTTCGTAGCCTTCCGTCGTTTCCGGGCTTTCGTCTGCCGGAACCTCAGCATGAATACGAGCAGCCAGCGACAGCGCATTCACCATCACCCCTTTTGCGGTACCGGGATGGACATTGTTGCCGACAATTTTGATATTAACCGACGCGGCGTTGAAGTTTTCAAATTCCAGCTCTCCCACGCCACCGCCGTCAACGGTATAGGCCCACTGCGCATCAAATGCCGCAACGTCAAAATGCTTCGCCCCTTTACCAACCTCTTCGTCCGGCGTAAAGGCCACGCGGATATCACCGTGCGGAATATCTTTTTGGATGAGCACAGCCAGCGCGGTCATGATTTCCGCTACGCCTGCTTTATCATCCGCGCCTAGCAGCGTTTTACCGTCTGTGGTGATCAGCGTCTGACCCAGAAGTTGATGCAGCACCGGGAACATCACCGGCGACAGAACTTCATCACCAATGCCTAACGCAATATCGCCGCCGCGATAGTTTTCAACGATTTGCGGATTAACGTTTTTACCGCTGAAATCCGGTGAGGTATCCACATGGGAAATAAAGCCGATCGCGGGAATATTGCCAGCAACGTTAGCGGGCAACGTGGCCATCAGCGTCCCCTTTTCGCTCAGTGAAATGTTAATCAGCCCCATCTCTTCGAGCTGTTGTTTGAGCAGTTGTAATAACTTCCACTGTCCTTCGGTGCTGGGTACCTGCCGCACGCCCGATTTTGATTGGGTGTCCAGCGACACGTAGTGTAAAAAACGCTCAAGTAGTTTATCCATGCAGTCACCCTCACTTTTTGTGACAACATTATCAATAAGCAACAAAAGACAAATATTGCGTCAGGTCACTTTTATCCCCGCAAGTGAGAATATTTCGCCCTGACATCCCCTCTGACTATAGGGCTAAGTCAGTAATTCGCAACAAGGATTGGCGATTACCATGGTTTGCCGTAGAATAACGGCCCTCATTAAGAGTCATCAAGGTGGTTAACCACGAACCCCGCAGCGGTCAGCCATCCGTTGCGTTTACATGGGACAGAGTAAAAAATTGAATAAACAACCGCGTTCGCTTTCTCCACTGGTGCAATTAGCGGGAATTCGCAAAAGTTTCGATGGCAAAGAGGTGATTTCCAGCCTGGATTTGACCATCAATAATGGCGAGTTTCTCACGCTGCTTGGCCCCTCTGGCTGCGGTAAAACAACCGTTCTTCGCCTGATTGCCGGTCTGGAAACGGTTGATTCCGGTCATATCATGTTGGACAACCAGGACATCACTCACGTTCCGGCGGAAAACCGCTACGTGAACACCGTCTTCCAAAGCTATGCGTTATTTCCCCACATGACCGTATTTGAGAATGTGGCCTTTGGCTTACGCATGCAAAAAACGCCCGCAGCCGACATTCCTCCCCGCGTTACCGAAGCTCTGCGCATGGTGCAACTGGAAGAGTTCGCCCAGCGAAAACCGCATCAACTCTCCGGTGGACAGCAGCAGCGCGTAGCGATTGCCCGAGCGGTGGTCAATAAACCCCGTTTACTTCTGTTAGACGAATCTCTCTCTGCGCTGGACTACAAACTACGCAAGCAGATGCAGAACGAACTGAAAGCGCTGCAACGTAAGCTTGGTATCACCTTTGTCTTTGTCACTCACGATCAGGAAGAGGCGCTGACCATGTCAGACCGTATCGTGGTGATGCGCGATGGCAAGATTGAGCAGGACGGTACGCCGCGCGAAATCTACGAAGAGCCGAAAAATCTGTTCGTCGCCGGGTTTATCGGTGAGATCAACATGTTTAACGCGACGGTGATAGAACGTCTGGACGAACAGCGCGTTCGTGCTAACGTTGAAGGTCGTGAGTGCAATATTTATGTCAACTTCGCGGTGATTCCCGGACAGAAGCTGCACGTCCTGTTACGCCCTGAAGATCTGCGCGTTGATGAAATCAACGACGACAATCATATCGAAGGCCTGATCGGCTACGTGCGTGAACGCAACTACAAGGGCATGACGCTGGAGTCGGTTGTGGAACTGGAAAATGGCAAGATGGTGATGGTCAGTGAATTCTTCAACGAAGACGATCCTGACTTTGACCACTCTCTCGACCAGAAAATGGCGATTAACTGGGTAGAAAGCTGGGAGGTCGTACTGGCTGATGAAGAACACAAGTAAATTCCAGAGTGTGGTGATCGTCACCATTGTCGGTTGGCTTGTGTTATTTGTCTTTCTGCCCAACCTGATGATCATCGGCACCAGCTTTTTGACCCGCGACGATGCCAATTTCGTCAAAATGGTCTTTACGCTGGAAAACTATACACGCCTGCTCGATCCGCTCTATTTTGAGGTACTGGTTCACTCCCTCAATATGGCGCTGATTGCCACGCTCGCCTGTCTGGTGCTCGGCTATCCGTTTGCCTGGTTTTTGGTGAAACTGCCGGAAAAAGTGCGTCCATTGCTGCTGTTCCTGCTGATTGTTCCGTTCTGGACCAACTCGCTTATTCGCATCTACGGACTCAAAATATTCCTCAGTACCAAGGGCTACCTCAACGAATTTCTGTTGTGGCTCGGCGTGATCGATACCCCCATTCGCATCATGTTTACCCCCAGCGCGGTGATTATCGGCCTGGTGTACATCCTGCTGCCGTTTATGGTGATGCCGCTCTATTCCAGCATTGAAAAGCTCGATAAACCGCTGCTGGAAGCCGCGCGCGATTTGGGCGCCAGTAAACTTCAGACCTTCACCCGCATCATTATTCCGTTAACGATGCCGGGAATTATCGCCGGATGCCTGCTGGTTATGCTGCCCGCAATGGGGCTGTTTTACGTTTCCGATTTAATGGGCGGGGCGAAAAACCTGCTGATTGGCAACGTGATTAAAGTTCAGTTCCTGAACATCCGCGACTGGCCGTTCGGTGCTGCCACCAGCATTACGCTGACCATCGTCATGGGTCTGATGCTGCTGATCTACTGGCGCGCCTCCCGCTTGCTGAACAAGAAGGTTAGCGACATTGATAGTTAACCGATATTACCTAAAAAGTTAAAATGATCATGGCATGCAGTTTACCCTCAAGTAAACTGCATGCCAGGTCACGAACGGGGATAAGATTTGTAAAATCAGAAAGGAATTGTAAACGCGCAAAAATATGCCGTCATGATACGCATGAATTTATTATCGATATTCAAGAAATTGTCTTCTGGATTCATCATCTTCAAGGTACTCAAATGAGAGAAGGCGAATTTTGGTAAGGTTATAAAACCACTCGCAATCGTTTCGTTGAATAATTTCGCCAGGCTTGAAACATATTCCGGATGCTTCCCGGATAATCGCATATTTACCATTATTAAACCTGGCCCTGTGGATACAGAAAGATTGACCAACCTGCCCATGACAGCTGTTCGAAAGGATATGTCCTTCAATAAAAATAGATTTTTTAGATTTCATCATCATATCCTCTCAAACTACAGTACAGGAGCAATATTGTCATTTCCCAACATCACTCACGTTAGGTGGCAGAAGCCGATCAGCCGCCGATACACCAGCATTCTGATGGTCTGAACAACAGCCCACAGGCAGGGCACTCCAGAACCGCATCTTTTCTTAGTTTACCTGCTTTCTGATCGGCTCTGTATGCGCATACCGGGCAGGCAACATGCACCGGTCTTTCTTTAAAGTGCCTGAGTCCTTTTGTATAAGACATAAATAATTCTCTGAGGAATACAGTAATTATTATACGCCTTAATATAAAAATAACTGGCTTAAGTTATGTTAATTTATGATTAAATCAGGATATCAGATATTGAAAATTAAACGTCTGATTTATGATATAATACCCTTCCGTGAGAAATTTATCATGAAATCAGAAGACACCCTTGACTGGTACCCGGCCCAGTTGCCACCAGTGAAAATTATTCTTGGCGAAGCCGTGCTGGCAGTGGGCAAACAGGGCCGACCTATTAATACCCGAACTTTGCTGGAATACCTTCAGGTCATGCAGGACAAGCAAAAAAAACGAGATGATAAAATCGCCATGCAGACAGCGATTGAGGTTCTCAGGGATAATCAGCGCATTAACGGCAGACGTTAATGCGCGTCCGGACTCAGTGTCAGTTCTGAATAATCTCAACCGTATGGTTTTGTCCATCATCCCGCAGCGGTATTCTGTCATCAGGGAGGAGAACACCATCCAGTGTAACGCGATATTCTGCATCGCCGTGTGAGACACTAATCTGATAATGGCTTTCGCCATATTGATAAGTCATAGAAAAAGACGGCCACCCATCCGGCAACCGGGCATGAACCGTAAGGTCAGCACCGGAACGTTTTATCCCCAGTAATTCCTCGGTAAGTAAACGCCAGGCCCAGCCTGATGAACCGGTATACCAGCTCCATCCGGCACGTCCGATATGGGGAGCGACGCTGTAGACATCAGCGCTCATGACATAAGGCTCGGCTTTATAAATCCCGACGGAGTTCACATTCAGAGTATGATTTATCGGGCTGAGCATGGACCAGAGTTGCCAGGCACGTTCGGCATTCCCCATTCGGGCAAATGCCATCACAGCCCAGATAGCGCCATGTGTATACTGCCCTCCGTTTTCCCGCACACCAGGCAGGTAGCCCTGTATGTAACCCGGATTTGGACCGTGCCCATCGAAAGGCGGTGTTAATAGTTTTATCAGTCCCCCCTCGCTATCCACAAGGTGCTTATCCAGCGCCTGCATGGCCTTTGCGCACCGTCCCGGGCTAGCGGCCCCGGACAATACTGACCAACTCTGGGCAATCGCATCAATACGGCAGTCCTGTGAGGCTTTCGACCCCAGGGGAGTACCATCGTCAAAATATCCACGCCGGTACCATTCACCATCCCAGGCGTGGGCTTCGAGATTGTTTTGCAGGCGCACAGCCTGCGAACGGCACATTGAGGCGACGCTTTCATCCAGCCTACGATCAGCCAGCGCCGCAAACCGCTGCAAAATGTCGAACAGAAAGAAGCCCAGCCAGACGCTTTCACCCTTGCCGTCGATCCCCACCCGGTTCATGCCGTCATTCCAGTCACCCGCCCCCATCAGCGGCAGACCATGCTCCCCGAACTGTTGTCCATACTTAATGGCTTTGACGCAGTGTAACCAGAGAGTCTCTTCGGTACCGCTGATCACCGGCGTATCATAGGCAGACTCTTCACCAGGCTGAAGCGGACGTCCCTCCAGATAAGGAATACATGTTTCCAGTACATCCATATCCCCCGTCGTTTCAACATAGTGGCAAACGGCAAGCGGAAGCCACAGATAGTCATCGGAACAGCGGGTGCGCACCCCGTTGCCGTGTGGCGGGTGCCACCAGTGCTGTACATCACCCTCAATAAATTGCCGTGATGCACACAGGATTATCTGTTCTCTCATCCGGTTCGGATCAGCATGACTCAGCGCCAGCGTATCCTGCAGTTGATCGCGAAAACCAAATGCGCCGCCGGACTGGTAGTAACCGCTGCGAGCCATCAGGCGACAGGCTACCGTCTGGTACAATAGCCAGCCATTCACCAGTAAATTTACCGATGTGTCGGGGGTGTTAACCACAATTTTATCAAGCACATTGTGCCAGTGGTTGTGAACCCGGTTCAGCTCCTCGCGGACCGTCTCCTCATTCATATAACGGGCAAGCGTCTCCTGAGCTCGAATATGATTCTCCTCTGCGCCGAGGATAAAAATAAACGTCCTCTGATCGCCATCAATTAATGTTACCGCCGATTGTACTGCCCCGCAGGGATCCAGACCGGCGCCCGTTTTACCTGAAAGCCTGCGTAGCTTCATGACCGACGGGGCGTACAGAGAACCATTACGACCGATAAACTCCCGGCGATCCCCGGTCAACGAACAGTCATTACCGCTGACGGCAAAAAAGGCAGTACGACCGCTACCGTTATCGCCATAAAAGTTGTTCGCCAGCACTCCGCAGCCGCCAGGCGGTCTGGCCGCATGTGTCACAATGTGAGGGGCTGAACGAGTTCGTGTTCCTCCGAGCGTCCACTCCACATAGCCGGTGACGGAAAGTTTGCGTGTCCGACCCGAAGAGTTACTGAGCGTCAGGAGCGCCAGTTTAACCGGCGCCTCTTCGGCAACCAGGACCGTCAGCTCGCTGTCTATACCATTCTCTCGATGGGCAAACACGCTGTAACCGAAACCATGGCGGGTCAGGTAATCACCATGTCCGCGAACAGGTAAAGCCGTCGGTGACCAACACTCACCGCTCTCTTCATCGCGCAGATAAAACGCCTCGCCGCTGCGATCGCTCACCGGATCGTTCTCCCACGGTGTCAACCGGTATTCATGTGCATTCTCGTACCAGGAGTAGGCCTGTCCCGCCTCTGAAATCACAGTGCCAAAACGGGCATTTGCCAGTACGTTTGACCAGGGAGCCGGTGTCTGCGCATCTTCCCGCAGGACAATCTGATATTCCCGACCATCCTGAGAAAATCCACCGTACCCATTGAAATGGCATAACTGACTGATATCGGGGCTCCAGTCCGTATGTTGATTACGCTCGCGCACAGCTCGTGGAATGAGTGCTCTGGCCTGAGGTTTAAGGGTGTGAGTACGCTGATTAAGCTGCTCATTGATACTGCCTGTGCGGTCATCAAGATAAAGACAGGCCACGCTCATCAAAAGCAACTTATCCTCAGCAGAGAGATGCTCGCCATTACGAACAAAAATACCGCCCGTTTTGTCCAGCAGACTGGCTTCAGACCCGGCATAAATTAAGTCCATAATCTGATTTTGTAAGCCCTGCTGGTAGCCGCCGGGACTGTTATTCAGGATAACCAAATCAACATCCAGTCCTTTCTGTCTCCAGTAACGGTGCGCCTGAATCAGTGTGGTCACTGAGGCAATACTTTCCTCGCTGGTAATACTGAGCAGCACTATCGGCAGATCGCCTGAAATTGCCCAGCCCCACAGACCGGACTGACCACGCCGGTTGCGGCTGATCGCCTGGCCTTCGGCGCGCAGCTCCTGGACAGGGTAAAGCACCGCGCTGGCAAGACGATTAAACAAAGTGGCATCATCTTCACTGGCGTTCATCTGGCGTAATACCACCAGACTGTGAGACCAGGCCAGTTCAAAGACGCGATCAGCGATAGGGTAATCGCGGTATTTTTCCAGCAACGCCAGGCTCTGCTGGCGGGTCTCGCTGATGCCATAAATGATATCAATCGTGACCGGCTGCCCCGGCTGCAGAGTGATGGTGTGGCGTATTGCCAGGATCGGATCCAGCACTGACCCCGACGTGTTGCTGAGCGCCCCGCCTGCCTTTATTGCCTGGGCATCCGCAGGGTTTCTGCCACGGCCAAGAAATTTTGCCCTGTCTGTTTCAAACGAAACGTTATGACGGTTATCGCCATGCACCACCATCATGTGAAACAGGCAGGGACTCGCTTCACCCGGTGAACGCGGGCGCCGGTGGCAAAGAATAGCGTCACGCTCAGGATCCAGTTCCGTCTGAATAAACAGATTGCTAAATGCCGGGTGTGCCAGATCGCTGGCTTCAGGCGCCAGTACTACTTCGGCATAGGTTGTCAGTTCCAGAGAGCGAGGCTGGCGACCACGATGAATCAGTGTGAGCCGTCGCAACTCAATATCATCCTCCGGGGAGATCACAACCTGAGTTTTGACGCTGAGCCCATCGAAAGTGCGTCTGAATTCAGCACTCGCATCGGTGAATATCACTTCCTCGTCATGCCCGCTGGTGTGGGCTGTCGGTTGCCAGGTATTGCTCGACACATTCCCCGTCTGTATATCGCGGATATAGCAGAATGCTCCCCAGTTATCGCGGGTGGTATCACTGCGCCAGCGCGTGAGCGCAATATTATTCCAGCGACTATAGCCGCCGCCGCCCGTGGTCAACATCAGATGATAATGGTTGTTGGACAGCAGTTGAATATCCGGGGCCGGCGTGTCCACGCCATAGAAAATACGGGGTTCATAGCGAACGGGTTTGACCCTGCCCTCATGAGATTCAAAATGACGGCGCGGACTGTACAGATCGACTGCATCCGGCACGCGTTCCTGTAACAGCAGGCTCGCTGATCGGAAGACCGTACTGGACATGAAGCGTTCAGTCATCGGGGCGTCAAGTAGCACATGAGCCAGCGCCTGAAACGCCATGCCCTGGTGATGCGCCATCCAGGACTGAACCACCGCATAGAGCTGACCGGTTGCGAGGCGTGAGGGAGTATAGTCCAGCGCTTCATAAAAACCGTATTCACCATGTGCGCCATTTTTTTGCAGCCTGATCAGGTTCTCACAGGCTTTCTGTGGCGAGACCATCAACGCCAGCAGTGTGGCGTAAGGGGCGACAACCATGTCATCAGCAAGCCCCCTGCGCAGGCCGAGACCCGGCACACCAAATGCCTGATATTGATAATTATGCTGAACATCAAAAGCATGATAACCAGACTCTGAAACGCCCCACGGTACTCCGCGTTCTTTCCCCCAATGAATCTGGCGCATTACCGCCGACTGACTCATTTCATCGAGCAGGCTGCCAGGCCAGGTGGGCATTACCAGATTCGGCATCAGGTATTCAAACATTGACCCGCTCCAAGACATCAGGGCGGTTTCATTGTCAATGGTGGTGAACAGTCGCCCCAGCGCGTACCAGCTTTTAAGAGGCAGTTGATTAGTGGCAATGGCAAGAAAGCTGGTCAGGCGGATTTCAGACGGCAGAAGATCGTAGTGGCTCTTGTCAGGCATATTCGTGTCACAGTTATAGCCAACACTGAGCAGACTGGTTGCTTCGCTGTACAGAAAGGCGAAATCCATCCGGGCATGCTCATCCAGCCGTTGTTCAAGTTCAGTGATAATATTGAGTCGCATCCGGGCCTGCTCCGTCGCTGACGCCGGGGGGGTTCCTACACCAGTAAATGTTGCGCGGGCAAGCTCGCACAAAGTCGGCAGCGTCTGTTCGTTCCAGGATGCAGGTAACCAGCCAAGCAGCAGCGACCACTCATGGCAAAGCTGAACCAGTTGATGCTCCAGATGTCCTGCCCAACGCATCTGAAGAGGAGATCCCTGATGGCATAGCGTGTTCAGGTGATTGCACTGGGTGCGCATATTTTTCAGCTCGCTGAAAAATGTCTGCGGAGAGAGCGACACCGCGCTCAGGCAGTGTTTTCGCAGCAACCGCAAGCTGTCAGGCGGGTTCTGACCCCACTGTTTTTCCAGAATATCCAGCGTATCGTTCAGTCCTGCCAGTATCTGTTGGCGATTTAAAACTGGCTGATGACGCATGGCGGACAGCCCTGCACGCAGCGTCAACAAATGCCCTGCCATGTTGCCGCTGTCGACGCTTGAGATATAGCGTGGGCTGAGGGGGGCCAGCGTACGAGTGTCATACCAGTTGTAGAGATGGCCCCGGTAGTGCTCCATTTTATCCATTGTGTCGAGCGTGAGCGACACGCGCCGGAGCACTTCCCCGCCGGGCAGGTAGCCAAAGTCCCATGCCGTCAGGTTAGCCATGAGGGAAAGGCCAATATTGGTAGGAGAAGTTCGATGGGCCACCGTCGGCTGCGGTATTTCCTGGTAATTATCAGGCGGAAGCCAGTTCTCTTTTTCTGTGGCAAAGGTTTCAAAAAACGCCCAGATTTCACGGCTTGTCTGGCGCAACAGCTGTTTTTGTTCCGGATTGGGCGAAAACACCTTACGCGCAGGCTGACGACTCAGCCAGCTCATCAGCAGCGGTGCCACACACCATAACAAACCGATCGGCAACGCAATCCCCAGCAGTTGTGGAGCAAATTGTCCGGTCAGTATTATCAGCATCACACCACATGCAACATTCAGCCACATCGCCTGATAAAAACGCGCGACAGTGGGTCCGGCCTGATTGCTGTCCTGGCTGTGGCTGACCCACTGGCTGAGGTGACGCCTGCTGATCCCCAATCGCCATAACGTCACGGCGATCGCTTTTAGCGAATATCCGGCTTCGTGCGGCAGTATCGCAAAATTAAGGCCGATACCTGACAAACGCTTCAGCGCGCCCGCCCCTACCAGTAACAGATGCGGCTTCAGGCGGCGACGCAGAGGTTTATGCAGCAGGTCATGGGTGATGCAGAGGATGGTTGGCAACAGCCATATCAGCGACAGTACGCCCAGCCAGTAAACCGGATTAGGTACCCCAAGCAGGGTGAAGAACAGCAATACCAGTAATGAGGGGGCGACCAGACTGCGACGCAGATTATCGAGTAATTTCCAGTAAGAAAGCGCGGTCAGCGGATTCCTGGCCCGGGTTCCATCGGCTCTTCTGACACGTGGTTTCAGCCAGTTAAGCAGTTGCCAGTCACCCCGGATCCAGCGTGAACGGCGTGCAACATCCGACAGATAATTATTCGGGTACTGTTCATAGAGTAACACCTCACTGAGCAGACCCGAACGTGCATAGCATCCTTCGAGTAGATCATGGCTGAGAACCAGGTTTTCCGGGCAGGTGTTGGCCGTGGCCTGCATAAAAATGTCAACATCGTAAATCCCTTTCCCCACGAACGATCCTTCCCCAAAAAGATCCTGATAGATATCCGAAGACATCATCGAATAGGGATTATTGCCCGGTATGCTGCTGCGCATGGCGGCGTAACGTCCCTGACCGTTGCGTGGTATCTCCTCCGCAAGGCCGGGTTGTAAAATGCCAAATCCTTTGACAACCCTCTGGCGTACCGGATCATACTCTGGCGTATTCAGCGGATGCGCCATCGTCGCGACCAGTTTGTGCGCCGTATCTCGCGGCAGCACCGTATCACTGTCCAGGGTAATGACGTATTTAATATGGCCCGGTAAAAGGTTAGCAGGCATGTCTGCAACGCTGACGAATTGTGTCCCCGGATGGCGCAACCAGCTGTTCAGTAACGCCAGTTTTCCCCGCTTGCGTTCATAGCCCATCCACGTTCCTTCCGCGGGGTTCCATTCAGGTTGGCGGTGTAGCAGGTAAAAACGTGGGCGACTGGAGGGATAGCGGCGATTCAGCGCCTGCGTATCGGCGATCGCCTGTCTGAGCAGCTTCTGGCTTTCCGGCGAGGGTTCATTTGCAGAATCAGCGAAATCAGTGAGCAGCGCAAACCTGAGATTTTCGTTTTCATTCCCCAACCAGCAGACTTCAAGACTGGTGAGGAGTTGGCTGAAACTTGCGTGGCTGGTCAGCATGCAGGGGATGACTAACAGAGTGGCGCTGTCAGGGGGAATGCCGGTTGAGAAATCCATCCGCGGCAAGGGGCGAGGAACGCGAAAACGGGTGGTGGCGTCACTGAGTAAATCGCTCATCAACTGAGTTACAGCGATAATCAGAGGGAATATCACCGCGATTAACAGCCAGTCTGCGCCTTGCATGGCTGTTTCGTGCAAAATCGCTGCGGTCGTTGCGGTTGTCAACAACGCCAGGCTTCCAAGCCATGACAGCAGGGTTATTCTGTTGAAACTGTGCCGCAAGCGCATGAGCCTTGAGGTGTCTGCTAACAGATGAATTTCCAGCGCCTGCCGACCTTCGCCTGCGAGATAATAACCAACATGATGTTCCAGTGTATCGGGAGCACTGTTTCCTGAAAGCGTCAGCACCCTGTCAGCAACGTCAGGCTCGCTGAGACCACTGTCTCTGGCCAGGACCTCAACAACGTGCCGGTAATGATCCCGGGTATTAAAGTGCATCCGAGGATAGATACCGGCAGGATCATTGCGTAATGCCTGTTCGACGACACTTATCGTTTCGGCGAAATCAGCCCAATCCGTTTCACTCAGTAATCGCAGACCCGCGATACTGTTACTGACAGATAGCTGGCTGGCGGCAAGCTGTTGATTGAAATTATGTATGAGAACGTCGGTGGTGATCCCCTGTTCCCGAAGGCACTGATCAACCCAGGTCAGAGGTAACGACAGCGCATTGCCATGCCCCTGCAGGCGCCGCACCAGCTCTGCGACAAACGCACTGGTTAACGTAGGTCGGGAGCGTGCCATATCGGCAACCACCATGATTAAATCGCCAGGGGCATTCTCTGCACATCCGAAAATCTTTGTTATCCACATATCAGCCAGCGTTCTGTCCTGCTGCGCTTTGATCACTTCGATACTGATACGACGAAGATTTTCTATCAGCGCCAGGCGCAGCATTCCCGGTAACGCCCAGACTTCACCTAATGTCAGCGGGGTCACCTGTTGATAGGCGGTGAGATAGCTGGTCAGGCTGGCGGCATCCCAGCGCCCGTCACCGTGAGCAATGGCCTCTGATGCAATATTGTAAATTCGTGGGCAATTCAGCGGCGACATCAGCGACGGGAGACCTTTACCAAAGCTTTTCGGCAAGTGCTGGCGGACAGTGCGGATTTGTTCCTCAATCAGATAATAATTGTCCAGTAACCACTCCCCGGCAGGCATGATACTGGTCTTTTTACCCGCGTTAAGCTCATAACAACTTTGGGTAATGATGGCCTCATTCTCGCCGAGTCTTTTTAGAAGATAATAAGGATGTTTATCCGGCGATAATTTATGGGTCCGTGCGAGCTTCTGACCGTAGCGTTCCATCTGGGCGGTCGAAAAGAGTTCTGACTGCAGCGTGCTTTCACCGGCAGGATCGTTCGCCGAAAACGTTACGCTTTCGGGAGCATTCATCGGAATATGGGAGCGGTTAAACCACGCCCTGGGGTTCATTTTCATAGCATTGCTCTGATGCAGAGTTAGCATGCAGGAGCAGTTGCGAAATCAGTTCAGAAACGTTCTCTCAGGATGGGCGTAAGGCATCAGGGATTTAACAGCTGCCGGGATTTGACTTAAGTATAGAACACCGGGTTTAGGTGCAACTAAGTGTCAGGATTATCGTGGTGAAACAAACAGTGTTTTACAGCCAGGGCACAGCATTGTCTGCTTAAGGCGAATTTTAGAAATAGATTGGGATGAACGTAAGCCGCAGGCCGGGCAGATGACAGTAGTCGTCGATACGCCGCCGAGGTACTTCATTGCGTAATCGATGAGAGACATGATGATTACCCTTTCGATGAATGAGATTCACTGTACCACGTTTGGATAAAATTTAACCATTTAATTTATCTTCCTATTTTTTATCCAAAAGGGGGATATCACAGGGTAGATGACGACGTTTGCCAAGATAGATATTTGCAGCCACAGTGTAAATAGACCCGTTTTAGTTCCATGCATTTTTTGAGATCCCGGCCAAATAATGGTGCTGTCGGTATTCCTCCGGTGTCATATTGTTCAGTGATTCATGCGGGCGTTCACAGTTATATTCTGACAACCATTTCTCCGTAATTTCCCGCACTTCATTCAGCGTTCTGAACAGATAAAAATCGAGTATTTCTGTACGGTATGTCCGGTTAAAGCGCTCAATAAAAGCGTTCTGCGTCGGCTTACCCGGCTGAATAAATTCCAGTTTTACTGCATGTTGCTCTGCCCATTCAGCCAGTGCCAGAGAGATAAATTCCGGACCATTATCCATGCGTAGCATGACCGGATAGCCGCGATTTGCCGCAATCCTCTCGAGTACACGGACCACGCGCAAAGCTGGCAGATTCAGATCGATTTCAATCGACAATGCCTCACGGTTAAAGTCATCAACGACATTGAACGTGCGAAAACGACGGCCACAGACCAGAGCATCATGCATAAAATCGACAGACCAGCTCTGGTTCAGCGCTTCCGGTGTGGCCAGTGGCGAGGGATTACGCACCGGCAACCGTTGTTTGCCTTTACGGCGAAAATTCAGCTTCAGCAGACAATAAATACGATGGATCCTTTTGTGATTCCACGGGTATCCCTGCCGCCGCAGAACCTGGAAAAGTTTTGGAAAACCGTATCGTGGGTATCGCTCTGCCACTGCCTGCAACGCGACAATAACAGGTTCGTCACGCGTGGTATCCGGACGGTAATGGTAAACCGTTCTGCTCAGGTTCAGACTCCGGCAGGCCTGACGGATACTGAGTCCAAATGTCGTTATCAGATGAGTGACCAGCTCACGCTTAAAGGCTGGTTTTAAAGCTTTTTTTCGATAACGTCTTTCAGCGCCCGGTTCTCAAGGCTCAGGTCGGCAAACATCTGTTTGAGACGTCGGTTCTCGTCCTCAAGATCCTTGATCTTTTTAATATCAGAAGCCTCCATGCCGCCGTATCTGGACTTCCAGTTGTAGTAGGTGGCTTCAGAGATACCGGCCTCCCGGCAGACATCTTTAACAGTTCGTCCGCCTTCAACCGACTTAATCACAGCGATGATCTGATGCTCAGTAAAACGGGCTTTACGCATAGCGATCTCCTTCGTTGGCAGATTGGTTATGCCGGATGATCTCTAAATGTGAATGGCACGATTATGCGGGATGTTTACAACAGGGGCCGTTGAGACCGTTGCTCCGCCACTCTTCGATACGGCTCTCTGCAGTCCGCTCTGGTATACAATGACCCGCTTCGATATTTCTTCCGGGAAATACTATGATATTTACCCTGAACTTTTCCTTTATTCCTTAGTCTAATAATCAAATCCATCTGAAATGAAGAAAATTTATGATTACCAGCCTTTCATTGGTATTTACCGTCATTACCGCTCTGTGCATTATGTTGTTTGCTGCGGTAAAAGTAGGAGTTGGGTTATCTAACAATCCCGACCGAAATGATAATTAACCCATTCGCAGGCTACTACGTCATCCCACTCCCCTCAATGTGATACCCACTGACCACGAAATATTCGACAAGTGCATTCCCTGCCCTGAGCCAGCAGTAGCCCGATAGCGCGGGCTGGCATCGGAAAGGCCCCATTAAAAAATCAGGCCTTGTCTCTATGGTTAAAAATGAAGGTTTTGACAACATCCAAATTTTTTGACAGTAATAAAAAAGCATTACCTTTTAAGATAATGCTTTTCATTCAAGCTGGGTCTTTTAACAATTAGATCAATGTAATTTTAATATCATAGCTTTCAAGCCCAGTCATTTTTTCACGAGCAGTAAACTGGATGTCGGAAACTTCTTTTCCTGTCTTTTTTTTGAGTTCAACAATTTTTTTTGTAATGAATTCAGAAATATCCGCTTCAGTTTTTGTTTTTAACTCTTCGACGTTCATTATTTACCTCTCTTGATCTCTAACGTATCAACGCCAAGTATGTAACATTCCCCGTGGAGCACTTATAACAGCGCTGACATGTTTAAAAGATAGAATGGAAAGACTCAATAATCAAGAGGTTGCAGTGCAATCTTCATACAAGAAAAGCGCAAAAAACCTGCAAACCACTGGACTACTATCTCGGTCGGTAAAGAAACAATCAGATGTCACTTCAAAAGCTTCGATGCTGCCTCGAGAATCTCTTCGGAACTGACATCGCGATCAGAGGCAACATAAACTATTTTATGGTCTCCTGTCAGAGATGGAAATCCTGCTGACATCACGGACAGGTGTGCTTTTTCCCCATTGGGAAACTCACGCATTATCGAAGTAATTCCCTTCATTACGGATACAACAACTGCCGGTTCTGAGTTAAAAAAAACGATTACTTTTTTCATAATGATACCGTGATTGTTCGTACAAAGATGAACGGTTTAGCATACAAAAAAGGCTCCATAAGGAACCTGAACTTTATTTTCTAAAATCTAACAAAGTCTGACCAGAACGAATGTATAGCGCAATATTGTCAAATGTAATCATTACCGATTTGCAAAAAATACATTTTGCTCCGAAAGGATTTTTTTCAGTAACATCAAAGCTCGACGTTCTGTACTGAGATCCGTGGCAACACGGGCATCTGAAGTGAATATTATGTGTAATAACAGTTACCTTATACAACCACGACATTAACTGCTGAGGGGCCTTTAGGTCCCTGTTCAACACTAAACTCAACTTCCTGATTCTCATTCAGCGTCTTGAAATCATTACTCTGGATAGCAGAAAAGTGTACAAACACATCTTTACTGCCATCTTTAGGGGTGATAAACCCAAAACCTTTTTCAGGATTGAACCATTTAACTAAGCCAGTCATTTTATTAGACATAATTATTACCTTTCTTGAGTAAGCCCTTGGGCAGAATGGTCCGAAAAAATCATCAGAGAGAAAAGCCAGCAAGGAAGTCTCAACAGGAACAAGAAATAAAATTATTACAGCACTTGCTTTAGATAAATTCGTTACAAACCAAGAATTCATTAACGCATGATGGTAATGACTCCAACTTACTGATAGTGTTTTATGTTCAGATAATGCCCGATGACTTTGTCATGCAGCTCCACCGATTTTGAGAACGACAGTGACTTCCTGCCCAGCCTTGCCAGATGCTGCCTCAGATTCAGGTTATGCCGCTCAATGCGCTGCGTATATCGCTTGCTGATAACGTGCAGTTCTCCCTTCAGGCGTGATTCATAAAGCGGCCAGCCATCCGTCATCCATACCACGACCTCAAAGGCCGACAGCAGGCCAAGAAGACGCTCCAGCGTGGCCAACGTGCGTTCACCGAATACGTGCGCCACAACCGTCCTCCGTATCCTGTCATACGCGTAAAACAACCAGCGCTGGCGTGATTTAGCGCCGACGTAACCCCACTGTTCGTCCATTTCCGCGCAAACAATGACGTCACTGCCCGGTTGTATGCGTGAGTTTACCGACTGCGGCCTGAGTTTTTTAAGTGTCGTAAAATCGTGTTGAGGCCAACGCCCATAATGCGTGCACTGGCGCGACATCCGACGCCATTCATGGCCATATCAATAATTTTCTGGTGTGTACCGGGCTGAGAGGCGGTGTAAGTGAACTGTAGCTGCCATGTTTTACGGCAGTGAGAGCAGAGATAGCGCTGATGTCCGGCAGTGCTTTTACCGTTACGCACCACGCCTTCAGTAGCTGAACAGGAGGGACAGCTGATAGAAACAGAAGCCACTGGAGCACCTCAAAAACACCATCATACACTAAATCAGTAAGTTGGCACCATTACCACGCATGATTAACCAAACATAGCAAGATTTAGTTTTATAGGGAAATCGCACATGATTCTTATCATAAAAATGAATTTAAATAGCTTAAATCGAAAATTATGTCATGCTGCTTAAGACCTTTATCTATCACCCTAAGTTTTCAGGGATTTTGACTCACGGAAGAGTCGTATTTCCTCCATCTCAGCATAATATTTAGGGTCTACCACGAAATTTCCGAGCATGTCAGAGAGGATTACAACGTCAGCTCCGGCTGTTTTGCTTTTGGCAGGAACGGCAAGATTTCCGGTGTGCTTTGCGGCATTCAGGTGGCGGGCAAGATTTGTGGTATCGGTGTGCGGCTGGCAAAGAGTAACAGACAGGATAGAACAAGCCGCATATGGCTGCCTGGGTTATATTTATCAGTAGATTGATCGCGTCTTAATGCCCGGCTGACACTAAGCTCACCATAACAATGCAAGAATCTTATTGTTGGTGCAAACGCACCGTCATAGCACATCACTGAAACAATATGAAACAATCAAACAATCAATACCCATGCTTTTTTGTTTGTTGTTGACATTTAAATCTGCCATTAATTAGGAACCGAATCTGTGGAGGATATTTATGCTCAAACTTTTCCATTACCATTCTCAATACTGGATATTTCTCGCACTTGCACTTTCTGTTTACGTAGTTGCTTTTCGATAACACATGAATAGGTTGTGTACTGCTTCCATCTAATGTAGCCAGAACTTATATCTCATGAGCTTTGGTCCGGGCCTTAGCTCATCAAAGTGCATATGTTATAAATATAATGATACCGTTGCTGATATAAAGCCGTGCACAGAAACCATCTGACCTGTTTTGCTTAGCCTTATAACAACCTGAAAAAGAAAACGTTTTAAACATGCTAACCAGTATTTTGGAAGTCCACAACTTTTTAATATCTGTCAAAGTCAACATGTTGAATTTAAGTCAGGGGCCACTCAAGATGTGTAGAACCGCTTACCACCATAATGGCAAATCCAAAGATAATGTGGGTATTAAAAATTACTTCTTCTTTCGCTACTGCATTAGCAATTGATTAACAATAACCTATATCAGGCATCGCCCTCCTTTTTTATAAGTTAAAAAAGTAAGACGAGTTTATTTTTTCAGTGTATATCTGAACATTCTTTATAATTCTGTCTATGTTAAAGATTTTAACCAATGAAAAACAATATTTTTTCCATTGAACGGAATAAACCGATAAGTCCTTTAGAACTTAAGATTTACCGCAACTATCGCGTAGTTCATGGGATCCGTATTGCTTTAGCATTTGTTATAACTTTCTTACTGATAAGAATGTTGAATTTACCAGACCACTCCTGGCCCCTGATTACACTGGTTGTGGTCATGGGACCAATTAGTTACATGGGCAATGTGATACCCAGGGCACTTGAACGTATGGCGGGAACTGTAGGGGGTGCGATTTTGGGGATCATCGCATTACACATTGAAATGTACTCTCTCACTATGATGATGCTGTGGTGTGGATGCGCAGCTTTCCTTTGTGGTTTTCTGGCCATGAGTAAACGTCCCTATGCCGCATTATTGATTGGTATCACGCTGGCGGTTGTCAGCAGCGCTCCTGCAGGAGACTTACAAACAGCATTGTGGCGAAGCACCAACATTATTATAGGATGCATTCTGGCGATGTTGTTTACCAGCATTTTTCCCCAAAGAGCATTCATTAACTGGCGTATACAACTTGCTGACTTTCTTTCTGATTATCTAAAAATAACAACGGCGGGAGTCTCCCGAAACGTTCTTGCGCCCCCGAGAATGGCCAAACTTCAAACGCGAGCGCTGAATAATGTAGTAAAAATGCGCAGCCTTATTACACCAGTAAATAAAGAAACAAAGATTGCGAAGAGTCTACTTGAAGATATTCAATCGATAACCCGCGATATGATAGCGGCGCAAAAATTTCAGATAAATGCCCACTGGGCATCCCGTGGCAGTCGATTTCTCATATTGAATACTCACACGCTGTCAGATATGGAAAAAATGACCCGTAGCACCCTCAACGCCCTCGCACATGCCTTGCATGAAGGAAACCCAACGCCGATAGCATCAAATAGCGAGCATCTTCTCGAAATTACTAAAGAGTTGCATTGTCTTTTACTCGCCAATGAGGGCGAGGAAATCATTGAAAGCGCCGTTCACGGATATGTCTGGTTGAGCATTCAGCTTGCTATCCAACTTGAAGCACTATCAACCTTAATCACAAAAGCGCTTACAGAAAATAATTGATTTCAATGTCAACCGAAAAATATGTAATCATTATTGCCTCACACCGTCCAGATATCACAACCTATCTTTTAGTAATGAAAAAGGCCTATTTTATTGTGTGGGCCAGAAAAGAAGAGTTTTGCACTACCAGGCTGGATGCCTCTCAGTAGGTCTTTGATTGAGAAACCATAATCCGTGAGCACCGTAGGTGATTTATAGCTCGTTTACAGAACAGATTTTTTCCTGATAAATATCAATATTTCTCTTATCTCATCGGCCTCTTGACCGTGCAAGGCATGACTTTTCCGTTCGAGCAAATCAATGATATTCCCGGTCGTAACCCTTTTGCCATTTTCAAGTAGCTGGATAACTGTTTCACCAATTTCCTGGGCCATAATATGGTTTTGTATGATTCTCAATGCGTTGCCCTTTATATGGTTATTAGTAATACCGTTACACATCAGACATGATGTTAATAGCAAAACAAAAAATACAATTCTTTGCCCAACTTACTTGTATGTTGTACGGATACCCCTGAAATGACAAAACCCCGTTAGAACGAGGTTTTTATTCATGGTGTAGCCATAGAGGATCAAACCCTCGTCTCCTGCAAGTTCAAAAGTCGCCCGCTCAATTCGATGAGGTAGTAGCAGACTGACGGCCCTTGTTGGACTTAAACCAGTGCCTGGCAATGATAATGAATCTTGCCGCCTTAACTGGAAGGTCAGAGCCAAATGTTACTTTCGCAACACCTGTTCATTTGATTTACTGGAAGTATATGGCGCATAGTTATCAGGTGTGATCATTGATGATTTACAAAAAATACACTTTGCACCAAAGGGATTTTTCTCAGTCACATCAAAATGGGAAGTTCTGTACTGTGACCCATGACAACAAGGGCACTTAAAATAAATATGGTCGGTCATGATGTTAGCCTTTATTTGCTACAACACTCACTACCGCAGTGATATCCAAAAGATCTATTTAACTAATAATTTCTCTTGGTTTTCAGTACCAGGTTACAACTCACTATTAAAAGCAATAAAAAATAAATATTTCTTATCAGTTCACATGAGGAATCTAAAATAATATAATTTTCTTTATATTATAGCACCAGCGATTTTTGGGATGTTGTTAGCTTTTACGAATGCACTTAAGCGTGCAAGAAAAACTACAGAGGTAAAACAACAAATGACATTCATAAAATAATCATTTCAACTGTTCTACCCAATGATTAGACTCAGACAACTGTTCAGCTTTATGTCGACAGATGTTGAGTTTCTGAAAAACCAATATATCTACTCAGGCATTCACCGTCTTCGCTATCGTATATTGGTTTACATCAGGAAAAATATCAGGCAGCTACAACGTTTTCAGCTGACGGCCCTTTTGCACCAGCAGTAATGCTGAACTCAACTTTTTGGCCTTCATTCAGCGTTTTAAAGCCACCACTCTGAATAGCAGAGAAGTGTACAAACACATCTTTACTACCATTGTCAGGGGTAATAAAACCAAAACCTTTAGACTCGTTAAACCATTTTACTAAACCAGTCATTTTATTAGACACAGGTAATTCCTTAAATTCTATGTAGCCTTACGGCGAAAAGGGCTTCGCACACAATCTAATTAGTAACGATAAGAAGGCTCAAAAGAAAGGATTATCTGTGGATAACGCTTGAGATGAGAACTGCTTTACTAAACCGCTTTAATGGGTCTGTGTACCTAACCAACCCCTCATTAATCACACACCCCACAAACAATAGCAAGTTATTTTTTCATTTAATTTTTCGCAAAATCTTAGAAATGGAAACTGAGACAGCATAATCAATGAGTTCTGTTCACTAGCAATAACATACAGCCGGTCGCCCCCCGGATAACGAAAAATAAAATAGAATATATTTATCAGTCACTTAAAGGAAAGCCCGTTTCAATCCGTAAAAATCCAGCAACGAATTTTCGTGCTATTTTTCGCAGTTCAGGAAATTAAAGCAACAAAGAAAATCATTTCATCCAACCAGTAAACTCTGAAACAACCATAACATTTACAAAACTATGCTCCTTTTGTTTCATATCAGTGTATTATCAGAGAAGGAAAATTAAAAAATTTGAAGGAGAAAAAATGCAACGACAGGCAATGATTTCATCAAAAATAAAATTTATTGGTTACTACCCATTAGAAAAGATTCTGGAGATAGGGTTCGTAAATTCTTCAACTTTCCAGTATGTGGGCGTTCCAGAAAGCATCTATAACTCTTTTCTCACGGTGCAATCTAAAGGCCGTTTCTTTGACGGTGTCATTAAAGGTAAATTCTTGTGTCGTAAAACAGGGTGATTCAAGCAATTTACGCAGTAGATAGCGTAAAACGCCGTTCTGGTATTTTCTGTTTTTTGTTACCACCGGGCCAGGAAATTGATATCCAAAAAACCACTATTCCCGTCAATTTCGTTACCCTTCGTTAAGCATGCTCCCTGCAGCGTTCACAGGTTTCAAACACTGGGACGCCATGCTCTTTCGTGGCTTTGCAGTCAAGTACCTCCCCTTTTCCACCACAGCGGTAGCGTGCGCTAATTGTTCCCTGAACAGATTGCTATACCGACACTCACAGTCAGCAATGGGTAAAGCGGGTCATTTAAATGGCCTTTTTTTCCCGATCATCCTAAAAATTGTTGTAAAATTCGCGGCCTTAGTGATAGCTGCTTCTTTTTGGCTATCTGTTTTGGCGGGAAGTTTTGGAGAGATTTTGGAGAAGAGAAAAAGTTGATTATTTTCAATACTCTGAAAACATCGCGCCTTCTGAACAAGAAGGTGAAACGCGAATGATCGGTCGGCTGCTCAGAGGCGGTTTTATGACCGCCATCTACGCGTATCTGTATATTCCAATCATTATTTTGATTGTGAACTCCTTTAACAGCTCGCGCTTTGGCATCAACTGGCAGGGTTTTACCACTAAATGGTACGGCCTGCTGATGAACAACGACAGCCTGCTACAGGCAGCGCAACACTCGCTGACGATGGCGGTGCTATCCGCCACGTTTGCCACGCTGATCGGCTCACTCACAGCGGTTGCACTTTACCGCTACCGTTTTCGCGGTAAACCGTTTGTCAGCGGCATGCTGTTCGTGGTGATGATGTCGCCGGATATCGTAATGGCGATTTCTTTGCTGGTGCTGTTTATGCTGATCGGCATTCAACTGGGTTTCTGGTCACTGCTGTTCTCGCATATCACTTTTTGTCTACCTTTTGTGGTGGTGACGGTTTACTCACGTCTGAAAGGTTTTGATGTACGAATGCTTGAAGCCGCCAAAGATCTCGGCGCCAGTGAAGTGACTATTCTGCGCAAGATTATACTGCCTCTGGCAATGCCTGCAGTGGCTGCCGGCTGGTTGCTGAGCTTTACGTTGTCGATGGATGATGTCGTCGTGTCGTCCTTCGTTACTGGGCCTGGTTATGAAATTTTGCCGTTAAAAATCTACTCAATGGTAAAAGTCGGCGTATCACCAGAGGTGAACGCGCTGGCGACCATTTTGTTGGTTCTGTCGCTGGTTATGGTGATTGCCAGCCAGCTTATTGCACGTGATAAAACCAAGGGCCGCTAAGGCCCTTAATTCAGGGGACGTTAAATGATGAAAAAATGGTCACGCCACCTGCTCGCGGCGGGTGCACTGGCACTGGGCATGAGCGCCGCTCACGCTAATGACAATAACACGCTCTATTTCTATAACTGGACCGAGTATGTCCCGCCTGGACTGCTGGAGCAGTTCACCAAAGAGACTGGCATTAAGGTTATCTATTCGACCTACGAGTCGAACGAAACCATGTACGCCAAGCTCAAAACCTATAAAGACGGCGCATACGATCTGGTGGTTCCGTCCACCTATTACGTCGATAAAATGCGCAAAGAAGGCATGATCCAGAAGATCGACAAGTCGACGTTGACCAACTTCCACAACCTCGATCCGGAAATGCTCAACAAGCCATTCGACCCCAACAATGACTACTCTATCCCGTATATCTGGGGTGCGACGGCCATTGGCATCAATAGCGATGCCATCGACCCGAAAACAGTAACCAGCTGGGCCGATCTGTGGAAACCGGAGTACAAAGGTAGCCTGCTGTTAACGGATGATGCGCGTGAAGTGTTCCAGATGGCGCTGCGCAAGCTGGGATACTCCGGCAATACCACCGATCCTAAAGAGATTGAAGCCGCCTATAACGAATTGAAGAAGCTGATGCCTAACGTCGCGGCATTTAACTCTGACAACCCGGCCAACCCGTATATGGAAGGCGAAGTCAATCTGGGGATGGTGTGGAACGGCTCCGCGTATGTGGCGCGTCAGGCAGGTACACCGCTGGAAGTGGTATGGCCGAAAGAAGGTGGGATTTTCTGGATGGACAGCCTGTCTATTCCAGCGAACGCAAAAAATAAAGAAGGTGCGCTGAAGCTGATTAACTTCCTGCTACGCCCGGACGTGGCGAAAGAAGTCGCGGAAACCATCGGTTATCCGACGCCAAACCTGGCAGCACGTAAGCTGTTAAGCCCTGAAGTCGCGAACGATAAAACCCTCTACCCTGATGCAGAAACCATCAACAAAGGGGAATGGCAGAATGATGTCGGTTCCGCCAGCGCTATCTATGAAGAGTATTATCAGAAGCTGAAAGCAGGACGTTAATTCAGCGTTGTAAGGAATGCCCGATGGCGCTGCGCGTATCGGGCATAAAAATCACAGTCCTTTCAATAATTTCTCAACAAACTCAGGCACCACCTGGCTTGCCGGACCGTAATACTTCTCTTCAAACTCGCTTCCTACCTGGCTCGGTTCGAGATTTAGCTCTACCGTATGCGCCCCATGTAGTCGAGCTTCATGCACAAACCCCGCTGCCGGGTATACATGGCCCGATGTACCAATCGCAATGAACACATCGGCCATTGCCAGTGCCATATAAATTTCATCCATGCCCAGTGGCATTTCACCAAACCACACCACGTGCGGGCGCAGCGGCGCAGGAAACTGGCAACAATGGCATTTATCTTCCGCAGTTACATCGCCAGTCCACTCCAGAATCTGCCCGCTTTGCGAACAGCGAACCTTGAGCAGTTCGCCGTGCATATGGATTACGTTCTGGCTGCCCGCACGTTCATGCAGGTTATCAATGTTCTGCGTCACCAGTAAAAAACGGTCACCCAGCTCGGCTTCGAGTTTTGCCAGCGCGATATGCGCCGCGTTAGGCTGGATTTCTGATTGTTGCAACTGATGACGACGGGCGTTATAAAACGACTGGACCAGTTGCGGATTACGACTAAATCCTTCCGGAGTCGCAACGTCCTCTACCCGATGTTCTTCCCAGAGACCATCCGCCGCGCGAAAGGTTCGAATTCCTGACTCAGCGGAGATTCCCGCTCCCGTCAGTACCAGCACTCTTGGTTTTTCCATCAATTCAGGCACCACTCTGTCTCTGAAAAAGATTCGTTGACGCAGGCGATCGCGCATATGGCGTTTATTTTTACGAAAGCGGCTTAACCGATGACCCCGGCGCGACAGCATAACAACCTCTTTGTATTAATCGGTAAGATGTAGGAAAGCGGCTCCGCGCATCCCGCCCGCATCACCGTGCCGCGCCTGCTCAATACGCGGCACCCGGGCAACCGGCAGCAGATGACGTGGCAGTCGGTCCGCCAGTTGCGTCGTAATAGCGGTAAAATTCGACAAGCCTCCGCCAATCACCACCAAATCAGGATCGACGATAGTCAGGATATTCCCAAGGCACACCGCCAGCAAATCCAGATAGCGTTCAACATGGGCACGTGCTTGTTCATCACCCTGCTCCCACAGCGCGATAATTTCACGGGCATCCAGCGATTGATGGTAGTAATGCTGATACAACCACGCAAATCCACCTCCGGAAAGATAGCTTTCGATGCATCCCAGTTGACCGCACCCGCAGCGGCGCAATGGGAAATCAAAGCCCATCAACGTCAGCGCATCGACTGGCAAACGGATATGACCAAACTCGCCGGTGATATAGCTGCGCCCGGTGATGGATTTCCCGTTAAGCACCAGACCGCCGCCAACACCGGTGCCGAGGATCAACCCCATCACGAGTGGATATTGGGTGAACTCGTCATCCCAGGCTTCGGAAAGAGCAAAACAGTTAGCATCGTTATCCAGACGCACATCGCGGTCAAGGCGAGCGCTGAGATCGGCGCGGAGTGGCTTACCACTGGCAGCAGGAACGTTGGCCGCATACAGCGTGCCGTCTTCCGTCTCCGGCATGCCAGGAATGCCGATGCCGACCGAACCTTTATCGCCGAACCGCTGGTCCGCTTCCGTCACCAGATTGCAGACCGCATCAAGGAAAGCGTCATAGCTGTCGCGAGGCGTAGGGACGCGTGTTTCCCATTGCAAACGACGTTGCTTATCAAATACGCCCAGCGCAATTTTGGTCCCGCCGATGTCAAATCCGTAATACATCACCGCTCCTTGATACACGTCATCCTTCAAGATGCCTTGGGGTTGGCTGCGCACTCACCCTCCAGTCACATCGTTATCTATGCTCATGGAGATTTCGGTTTGCCGCCTTACCGCCGCATGAATGCTTTCGTGTATATATTGTTATTGGCCGCTAAGTACTCTCGCAGGATCAATATTGCTGGCGCGACGCGCCGGATACCAACTTGCCAAAAGACTCAGCACGAGTGCTGTCACCAGCACGTAAATCACATCCAGCCAGTGTAATTCCGATGGCAGGAAGTCAATGAAATAGATATCGCCGGACAGGAACTGATGGCCGATAAGCGCCTCAATCCCGTTAATGATCGGCGTCAGTTGCAGCGAGACAACCACCCCAATGACGACGCCTATCAGGCTACCGAACAGACCCGCCAGCAAGCCGTACCAGACAAAAATGGCACGGATAAGGCCATCTTTAGCCCCAAGGGTTCTTAATACCGCAATATCGCCGCTTTTGTCTTTTACCGCCATCACTAACGTGGAAACGATATTAAAACAGGCCACGCCAATCACCAGCACCATCGCCAGATACATAATGGCGCGGATCATCTGGATATCGCGATACATATAACCGTAAGTACCGATCCAGCTCTTAATGTACACATAGTTATTGGTGACTTCACCCGCGTCTCGCACCAGCTTATTGGCGTTAAACACGTCGTTCACTTTCAGCGCGATCCCGGAAACGCTGGATCCCATATCCAGGTATTGCTGCGCGTCTTCCATTGGGATCATGGCAAAGCTGTGATCGAGCTGACCGCTCAGTTGCAGTATCCCGGTGACGTGCAAACGCACGCGTTTAGGCTGCTGTAACTTATGATCCGCACTGGCGTTAGGGATCATAATCGATACCCAGTCGCCCTGCTTCACCTTCAGCGCATCGGCAATTCCCTTACCAATAATGATTTGTTGCTCACCCGCTTTGAAATTATCCCATGCGTGGTTTTGCACAAACGAGGGTAGCGCGCTTAAACGCTGCTCCTGCTGCGGATCAACGCCCTTCACCTGCACTGCGCGTAGGTTCGCCCCACTCTCCACCAGCCCGGTAAAGTTAATATAAGGCGCCGCAGCAGCAATGCCTGGTACCTTCTGTACCTTGTCGAGCGCTTCCTGCCAGTTGTTCCACGGCTGATTCACGGCTTCAATCTCACCGTGCGGCACCACGGCCAGAATACGGTTGTTAAGCTCACGCTCAAATCCGTTCATGGCGCTTAAGCCGACGATCAACACCGCGACGCCCAACGCAATGCCAACGGTGGAAATCACGGAAATCAGCGAGACCATGCCGCCGCGCCGCCGACCACGGCTAAAACGCAAACCAATCAATAACGATAAAGGCGAAGCCATTACTCAGCTCCCATCAGGCTCAGTTCAGCCGTCAGGCGACCATCGCGCATTTCAAGCTGGCGGCTCATGCGCTTCGCCAGTTGCAGATCGTGTGTCACCACCAAAAATGCCGTGCCCTGAGAGCGGTTCAGCTCACCCAGAAGCTCGAAAATGCTGTCCGCGTTACGCGCATCAAGGTTACCCGTTGGCTCATCCGCCAGTACCAGGCGCGGGTTATTCACCAGCGCACGAGCAATGGCCACGCGCTGGCGTTCACCGCCTGACAGTTCAGACGGGCGATGGCTGGCACGATGGTCCAGCCCTACTGCTTTCAGCATATCTCGTGCGCGTTCGGTGATTTCAGCCGGTTTTTTCTTGCCGATCAGCAACGGCATAGCCACGTTTTCCAGCGCGGTAAAGTCCGGCAGCAGATGGTGGAACTGATAAATGAAGCCCAGCTTCTGATTGCGCAGTTCCGCTTTCGCCGCCGACGAGAGTTTGCTCATCGGCTGACCGCTAAAAATGACATCGCCGGAAGTTGGCGTATCCAGCCCGCCTAACAGATGCAGCAAAGTACTCTTACCGGAACCGGAGCTGCCGACAATCGCCATCATCTCACCTTCACCGACGCAAAAACTGACATCGTGCAGTACATCGGTCTGCACTGTGCCTTCCTGATAGCGTTTGCACAGGTTGTCGCATTGCAACAGGATCTTATTCATAACGTAAAGCCTCAGCGGGTTGAGTGGCGGCAGCGCGCCAGGAAGGATAAAGCGTAGACAGCAGCGCGATGGCCATCGCCACCAGCGCAATGACGATAACCTGCAGCGGCTCAATGGCGACCGGCAGCGCAGCCCCATCCAGAAGCACACCGATAATTGGCATCAGGTTGTTCAGTTGACTGGCGAGTAATGCGCCCAGCACCGCGCCCAGCAGCGCGCCGATAATCCCGGCACTGGCCCCCTGAACCATAAACACCATCATTATCTGCCGCGGCGTCAGCCCCTGCGTTTGTAGAATCGCCACTTCCCCTTGCTTCTCCATTACCATCAGACCCAGCGAGGTAATAATATTAAATGCCGCCACCGCCACGATCAGGCTAAGCAGCAGCCCCATCATGTTTTTCTCCATACGCACGGCCTGGAACAATTCCCCTTTCCGCTCGCGCCAGTCCTGCCATTTGGTGCCTTGCGGCAGCGTTTGCTGGCTCAGCGTATCAACCTTTAACGGTTCGTTGAGCCACAGACGCCAGCCGGTAATATTGCCCACCGGGTAACGCATCAGACGTGACGCATCCTGGATGTTGGTCAGCATCTGGTAGCCGTCGACTTCGCTGTTGGCGGCGAAGGTGCCAATTACCGTAAACAGACGCTGGCTCGGCAGACGCCCCATCGGGGTAAACTGGCTGGCTGAGGGCACCATCACGCGAATTTGATCGCCACGATTAACACCCAGTTGCCCGGCAAGCTGCTCTCCGAGGATGACATTATACTTACCCGGCTGCAGATCTGTTTGCTTCACATTGACCAGATATGGCGTTAATGGATCTTTTTGCGCCGGGTCGATACCCAGCATCACGCCGACTGCCACGCTACGCGCACTTTGCAGTACCACATCCCCCGTGGTTATCGGTGCAACGCGGTTGACGCCGTTCAACACCACCGCTTTTTCCGGTAGCTGTTGCGGGTTTAGAGAACCCTGTTCAGACGAGAGGACGGCCTGAGGCATCAGGCCAAGAATATTGTTTTGCAGCTCGCGCTCGAAACCGTTCATCACCGACAACACCGTAACCAGCGCCATTACCCCGAGAGTAATGCCAATGGTGGAGAGCCAGGAAACGAAGCGACCGAAGCGATCTGCTGCACGCCCACGCATATAACGCAGGCCGATGAATAGAGCGACAGGTTGGTACATGAAATCCGTCTGGTTGCTGTTAGCAAAGTCACGAGTATATAAGCGAAAGCGGAATGGGTAAATGACTGAACCGTAAGTGTTCGTCAGCACTATTCTTAAAAGTATAAATAAATCAAACCGCTAAAGTTGTCCCTCTCCCCTGCAACCCTAATCCCTGACCTTTATCCTAAAAAAACAAAATGCAGACAGTTACGCATTACAGCGCACGGCGGGTTGCGCAGGATGGCAGGCTATTGCAATCAATATGGATGCGCCGTCTCAATGAATAAAAAAGAACTATGGATTAATCAAATCAAGGGGTTATGCATTTGCCTGGTAGTGATTTACCACTCGGTGATCACATTTTACCCGCACCTCACCACTTTTCAGCATCCACTGTCAGAGGTGTTGAGCAAATGCTGGATTTACCTCAATTTGTACCTGGCACCGTTTCGCATGCCGGTGTTTTTCTTTATTTCGGGGTATCTGATCCGCCGCTACATCGATAACGTCCCGTGGACAACCTGCGTGGATAAACGGATCTGGAGTATCGCCTGGGTGCTTGTGCTTTGGGGAGTGGTGCAATGGCTGGCGTTGGTGGCGCTCAATAACTGGCTCGCCCCGCAGCGCGATCTGACCCATGCCGCCAACGCCGCTTATGCGGATTCGATTGCGGATTTTACCCACGGGATGCTGACCGCCAGCACCAGCCTGTGGTATCTGTACGCGCTGATTGTCTATTTTGTTCTGTGTAAAATTTTCAGCCGTTGGGCGATGCCGCTGTTAGCGTTATTTGTGGCGCTGAGCGTGGCGATCAATTTTTTCCCGACCCCGTGGTGGGGAATGAACAGCGTGATTCGCAATTTGCCCTGGTATAGCCTCGGCGCATGGTTTGGCGCAACGCTGATGGCGTGGATCAAGGAGGTGCCCCTGCGCCGTCATGCGGTCATTGTTCTGGGTTGCACAATCGTCGCCGTCGTCGCGTGGCTGGCAAATGTCTCGCTATTGCTTTCTCTCCTTTCCATTGTGTTGATCATGAAGCTGTTTTATCAGTTCGAGCTCCACTTTGGCATGCGCGCATCCAGTCCGTTAAGCGTGATTGGCGCCAATACCATCGCCATCTACACCACTCACCGTATTCTGGTTGAGCTGTTCAGCTTAACGCTTATCCCCAAAATCAATCATGCCGCCTGGCCTGCATACGCGGAGCTGGCCCTGCTACTGGTGTATCCGTTCGCCTGTCTGCTGCTGTGCACCCTGTTTGGCCTGCTGGTGCGTAAGATTTCACAAAAAACCGCGGCCGATCTGCTCTTTTCCCCGCCCTCTTTATCGCTCGCCTCGCGCTAACCCCTTCGCGCTTTTTGCCCCCATTCGGGGGCGAATCAATTTGCTTATGAGAAACGATCACGGATAATAAAGAACATTGCTTATCAGATGTATATCTAAACGAGATCCTGACAACCGAATGCCTGAACAACATCGTTACACGCTCCCAACGGGCGCTTCCGATCAGCGCCAGTTGGGTGAGCTTACGGGTGCCGCCTGCGCAACGCTGGTCGCCGAAATCGCCGAACGTCACGCGGGTCCAGTGGTGCTGATCGCGCCGGACATGCAAAATGCTTTGCGTCTGCATGATGAAATTCGTCAGTTTACTGACCAGATGGTGATGAACCTGCCCGACTGGGAAACGCTTCCCTATGACAGCTTTTCTCCCCATCAGGAGATTATCTCCTCACGGCTCTCCACGCTGTATCAACTGCCTGCCATGCAACGCGGTGTGCTGATCGTTCCGGTAAATACGCTGATGCAGCGTGTCTGTCCGCACAGCTATCTGCACGGTCATGCGCTGGTCATGAAAAAAGGCCAGCGGCTTTCGCGCGACGCCCTGCGCGAACAACTGGACAGTGCTGGCTACCGCCATGTTGATCAGGTCATGGAACACGGCGAATACGCCACGCGTGGCGCGTTGTTAGATCTGTTCCCGATGGGCAGCGAATTGCCTTATCGTCTGGATTTCTTTGATGACGAAATCGACAGCCTGCGTCTGTTTGATACTGACACTCAGCGCACGCTGGAAGAAGTCGATGCCATTAATTTGCTGCCCGCACACGAATTCCCGACTGACAAAACGGCCATCGAGCTGTTCCGTAGTCAGTGGCGTGATACGTTTGAGGTAAAACGCGACGCCGAGCATATTTATCAACAGGTCAGCAAAGGCACGTTACCTACGGGGATTGAATACTGGCAACCGCTGTTTTTCAGCGAGCCTCTGCCGCCGCTGTTCAGCTACTTCCCCGCCAATACGTTATTAGTAAATACTGGCGATATCGAGACCAGCGCTGCACGCTTCCAGGCCGATACCCTGTCACGCTTTGAGAATCGCGGCGTTGATCCGATGCGCCCGCTTCTGCCACCGGAATCGCTGTGGCTGCGGGTTGATGAGCTGTTTTCTGAACTTAAACGCTGGCCGCGTGTTCAGTTGAAAACCGAGAGTCTGCCGAAGAAAGCGGCGAATACCAACCTCGGGTTCCAGAAACTGCCGGATATCGCCGTTCAGGCACAGCAAAAAGCACCGTTAGATGCATTACGTAAATTCCTTGAAGGCTTTACCGGTCCGGTAATTTTCTCGGTGGAAAGTGAAGGACGCCGGGAAGCACTAGGCGAACTGCTCGCCCGCATCAAAGTCGCGCCGAAGCGGATATTGCGACTCGACGAAGCCGTAGACAACGGTCGTTATCTGATGATTGGCTCAGCCGAGCACGGCTTCATCGATAGCAAACGCAATCTGGCGCTGATTTGTGAAAGCGATCTGCTCGGTGAACGCGTGGCGCGTCGCCGCCAGGATTCTCGTCGCACCATCAACCCGGATACGTTAATTCGTAACCTCGCGGAGCTACATCCCGGTCAGCCAGTGGTGCATCTGGAGCACGGCGTGGGTCGCTATGCAGGTATGACCACGCTGGAAGCAGGCGGCATTACCGGTGAATACCTGATGCTCACCTATGCCAACGACGCCAAACTGTACGTGCCGGTGTCGTCGCTGCATCTGATAAGCCGCTACGCCGGCGGCGCGGAAGAGAATGCGCCGCTGCATAAACTGGGCGGTGATGCCTGGTCACGCGCCCGACAGAAAGCCGCTGAGAAAGTCCGCGATGTCGCGGCAGAGCTGCTGGATATTTATGCCCAGCGCGCAGCGAAAGAAGGCTTTGCCTTTAAACATGACCGTGAACAGTACCAGCTGTTTTGCGACAGCTTCCCGTTTGAAACCACGCCCGACCAGGCGCAGGCGATCAACGCGGTACTCAGCGATATGTGTCAACCGCTGGCCATGGACCGCCTGGTGTGTGGTGATGTCGGCTTTGGTAAAACCGAAGTCGCGATGCGTGCCGCCTTCCTCGCCGTAGAGAATCACAAGCAGGTTGCCGTGTTGGTACCGACCACCCTGCTCGCTCAGCAGCACTTCGACAACTTCCGCGACCGCTTTGCCAACTGGCCGGTACGCATTGAGATGCTGTCCCGTTTCCGTAGCGCCAAAGAGCAAGCGCAGATTCTGGAGCAGGTTGCCGAAGGTAAAATCGATATTCTCATCGGCACTCACAAACTGCTGCAAGCGGATGTGAAGCTAAAAGATCTGGGGCTGCTGATTGTCGATGAAGAGCACCGTTTCGGCGTTCGCCACAAAGAACGTATCAAGGCAATGCGCGCGGATGTGGATATTCTGACTCTGACGGCAACGCCAATTCCGCGCACGCTCAACATGGCGATGAGCGGCATGCGCGATCTGTCGATCATCGCCACACCGCCCGCTCGTCGTCTGGCGGTCAAAACCTTTGTGCGCGAATATGACAACCTGGTGGTACGCGAGGCTATCCTGCGTGAAGTTATGCGCGGGGGACAAGTTTATTATCTCTTTAACGACGTCGAAAATATCCAGAAAACCGCTGACAGATTAGCGGAACTGGTGCCGGAAGCGCGCATTGGTATCGGCCACGGGCAAATGCGCGAGCGCGAGCTGGAACGCGTGATGAACGATTTCCACCACCAGCGTTTTAACGTGCTGGTGTGTACCACCATTATCGAAACCGGGATCGACATTCCCACTGCCAACACCATCATCATTGAACGAGCTGACCACTTCGGTTTAGCGCAATTGCATCAGCTACGGGGTCGTGTGGGACGCTCACACCATCAGGCATACGCCTGGCTGCTAACGCCGCATCCAAAAGCGATGACCACCGACGCACAAAAACGCCTGGAAGCCATCGCCTCACTGGAAGATTTAGGTGCAGGTTTTGCGCTGGCGACCCACGACCTCGAAATTCGCGGCGCAGGGGAACTGCTGGGCGAAGATCAAAGTGGCTCCATGGAAAGCATCGGTTTCTCACTGTATATGGAGCTGCTGGAAAACGCTGTCGATGCGCTCAAAGAAGGGCGTGAACCGTCGCTGGAAGATCTCACCAGCCAGCAAACCGAAGTCGAACTGCGCATGCCATCGCTTCTGCCGGATAACTATATCCCGGATGTCAACACGCGACTGTCGTTCTACAAGCGCATTGCCAGTGCGAAAGGCGAAACCGAGCTGGAAGAAATTAAGGTCGAGCTGATAGACCGTTTTGGCCTGCTGCCCGACCCGGCCCGGACGTTGCTGGATATTGCCCGTTTACGCCAGCAGGCGCAGAAACTGGGGATCAGAAAGCTCGAAGGCAATGAAAAAGGCGGTACTATTGAGTTTGCCGAGAAAAACCATGTTAACCCAGTCTGGCTAATTGGTTTACTGCAAAAACAACCGCAGCACTTCCGTCTGGATGGTCCAACACGCCTGAAATTCATGCAGGAATTGGGCGAGCGTAAAGCACGGATCGACTGGGTTCGCCAGTTTATGCGCCAGCTTGAAGAGAACGCCATAGCCTAGCGTCAAGCCGGGTGAGCCCTCCGCTCACCCGGCCTGATGAATTTACAAACTCTTTGCACTTCCCTGCACTTCCCGACACTGCAAACCGCCATAATTCTTGTTTACTTTTACATAATAAAAACCACGTAAAAACAATGGATTTATGGTGATGTTAAACAATAAACGACTCTCTCGCTGGTTAGCATTTTTTACGCTTGCCGCGACCTTCGCGTTAGCACTTCCGGCCCAGGCAAATACCTGGCCGCTGCCGCCACCGGGAAGCCGCGTGGTGGGTCAGAATGCCGTTCATGTTGTCGAAGACAATGGCGGTTCTCTGGAAGCGATTGCGAAAAAATACAATGTCGGCTTTCTGGCGCTGCTACAGGCCAACCCCGGCGTTGACCCTTACGTACCACGACCTGGCAGCGTGTTGACTATTCCGTTGCAAACCCTGCTGCCGGACGCGCCGCGCGAAGGCATTGTTATCAACCTCGCCGAACTGCGTCTTTATTATTACCAGCCAGGGACAAATTCGGTGACCGTGTATCCTATTGGTATTGGCCAGTTAGGCGGTGACACGCTGACGCCCACAATGGTAACCACCATCTCTGATAAACGTGCCAACCCGACCTGGACGCCTACGGCAAATATCCGCGCGCGATACAAAGCGAACGGGATCGACCTTCCTGCCGTGGTGCCTGCCGGGCCGGATAACCCGATGGGCCATCATGCCATTCGCTTAGCGGCATACGGCGGTGTGTACCTGCTGCACGGAACTAATGCTGACTTTGGCATCGGAATGCGCGTCAGTTCCGGCTGTATTCGTCTACGCGACGGTGATATCGAAACCCTTTTCCGTCAGGTGAAGCCAGGAACCAAGGTCAATATTATCAATACGCCAATCAAAGCATCTGTTGAACCTAACGGCGTGCGCCTGGTTGAAGTGCACCAGCCGTTGTCCGAAAAAATCAATGACGACCCGCAATTGCTGCCGATCGTGCTGAACGCATCCATGCAGACGTTTAAGAATGCGGCGCAAACGGACTCTGCCGTCATGGAACATGCGATGGAGATTCGCTCAGGCATGCCGGTCGATGTCACCCGTCATCACGACGTTGCTCAACAACCGCTGTAAACTCAGCGCATAAAAAACCCCCGCTGGATTTTATTCCGCGGGGGTTTTTATATAACTCGCAGTGGCATTGCGATGGGTTAAATCTTATTTGTAGATAACTGCAGTCCCGTGGAGGGTGTTAGGACCGGTAACAGAAGTAATACGGAAAGACTTCGCCCCCATCTCATCCGCTTTCTGCGCCAGTTGATCTTCCAGAGAACCTAAGTTAGTCCCCGCATTCGCAGAAATAGTACCGACTTTCTGTTGGCCCGCAGGTGTGGCCTGAACTTCAACGGCAGCAAAGCTTGCAAATGAGAGTGAGCTAAGAACAGCAGCAACAAACAGAGTTTTTACGTTTTTCATGATAGTGACCTTTAGCAGATGAATGTGTGTCGCAAATATTAACTTAACGATCGATAGGTAAATCATAGATGTGATCCAGGTCACACGTCAACATTTTTTTATAATGATCGTTATATAAAATACAAAGACCTTATTTTTCATATCAATAGCGTTAAATTATTTTTATCGCTAATCCGCTGGAGTGTGCAGTCGAATATTTTTATAATGGTTATTCAATAAACCCAACAAAGGTACATCGGCGCCATGACAACTGAAATGACAGGTTGTGCTAAAAAAAGCCGTGGCCGACCAAAAGTGTTCGACAGGGAAGCCGCGCTTGATAAGGCCATGACACTCTTCTGGCAGCACGGGTATGAAGCGACATCGCTCGCCGATCTCGTAGAAGCAACCGGCGCAAAAGCGCCCACGCTGTATGCGGAGTTCACCAATAAAGAGGGGTTGTTTCGTGCCGTACTGGACCGCTACATCACCCGCTTCGCGGCGAAACATGAAGCCCAGTTATTTTGTGAAGAAAAAAGTCTTGAGTGCGCGCTGGAAGACTATTTCACCGCAATAGCGACCTGCTTTACCAGTAAAGACACCCCGGCGGGATGTTTCATGATTAACACATCCGCGACACTGGCGGCCTCCTCCCGGGATATTGCGCACACGGTGAAATCCCGCCATGCCATGCAGGAACAGACGCTTACCCAGTTCCTTCACCAGCGCCAGCAACGAGGCGAAATTCCGGCCCATTGCGATGTACAAAAACTGGCCGAATACCTGAACTGTATTTTACAGGGTATGTCGATCAGCGCCCGTGAAGGCGCAACGTTTGAAAAACTGATGCAGATCGCACACACGACTCTGCGACTGTGGCCTGAACTTATCAAAGTTTAACCCTTTCCCGCTATTTCCCCGCAGTACTGACACCACCGGGAGCTGATCAAGCCCCCGGTTAAATTCCCGCGGATTACCCCTACATTATTCAGTGTTTTCATCATCTTATCCGATCATTTTTTGTAAAATGTATTGATAACAACAATTATTATCAGCAATATTCGCATTTGTTTTAACGCCTGTTTCACAATGTAACTATCGGTTTCTCTACCGCCATAACAAAAACAGATCGACTCTTTTTAAAAGGAATACAAATGCATAAGCGTCTCTGGGTGCTCAATCCTCTCTTGTTGTCTTTAACTCTCCCAGCCATCGCGGCTGAGGAAGATAACCTCATCGTCAGTGCCAACCGTAGTCAACGCACCGTGGCAGAAATGGCGCAAACGACCTGGGTTATTGAAGGAAGTGAGATTGAACAGCAGGTTCAGGGGGGGAAAGAGTTCAAAGATGTTCTTGCTCAGTTAATCCCAGGAATCGATGTCAGCAGCCAGGGGCGCACAAACTACGGCATGAATATGCGCGGTCGTGCCATCGTAGTACTGATAGACGGTGTCCGTCTGAACTCCTCGCGTACTGACAGTCGTCAACTTGATTCTATTGATCCGTTTAACATCGCACACATTGAAGTCATCTCGGGTGCAACCTCACTGTATGGCGGCGGCAGTACCGGTGGGTTAATCAACATTGTCACCAAAAAAGGCCAGCCGGAGCGTGAAGTTGAACTCGAACTGGGGAGTAAAAGCGGCTTCAATAACAGTAACGATCATGATGAACGCGTTGCTGCGGCGGTGAGCGGAGGAACCGATCGCGCTTCCGGGCGCATGTCCGTCGCGTATCAACGGTTTGGCGGCTGGTATGACGGCAATCACGATGCCCTGCTGCTGGATAACACCCAAACCGGCCTGCAGCACTCCGATCGTCTGGACGTGATGGGCACCGGAACGATTGAGCTTGACGACAACCGTCAGTTACAACTGGTTACGCAGTATTATAAGAGCCAGGGGGATGACGATTACGGACTGGATCTTGGCGAGAACATGTCCGCCGTGACGGGAAACGGTAAGGCTTATACCAGCAGCGGACTGAATTCCGATCGTATTCCCGGCACCGAGCGTCATCTGATCAGCCTGCAGTATTCAGACGCGGATTTCTTCGGCCAGAACCTGGTCAGCCAAATCTATTACCGTGACGAATCGCTGAAATTCTACCCCTTCCCTACGCTGAGCAAAGGCAAGGTCACCAGTTTCTCCGCATCGCAGCAGGACACAGACCAGTTTGGTGCCAAAATCACCCTCAACAGCCAGCTGATGGACAACTGGGAGCTGACGTGGGGAGTC
This sequence comes from Citrobacter sp. RHBSTW-00017, assembly GCF_013797615.1. Taxonomy (NCBI): domain Bacteria; kingdom Pseudomonadati; phylum Pseudomonadota; class Gammaproteobacteria; order Enterobacterales; family Enterobacteriaceae; genus Citrobacter; species Citrobacter sp. RHBSTW-00017. Next base: position 3,069,723 of record NZ_CP056899.1, read on the forward strand.
GATGCCGATCACGAAACCTTCGATTCCAATCAGAAATTCTTCGATCTGGCCTGGTCCCTGCCCTCCGGCGGTATGGACAACCGAACCGCTTATACCACCGGGCGTTACCCCGGTTACAGCATCACCAACTTCGCGCCTTTCCTGCAGAACAGCTATGACATTAACGACATCTTTACCCTCAGCGGCGGTGTGCGCTATCAATGGACCGAAAACAGGGTGGATGATTTCGTTGGCTATGCCCAACAACAGGGAATTGCCACCGGCCTGGCAAACTCCGCCGATACCATTCCTGGCGGTAAAACCGATTACGATAATTTCCTGTTTAACGCCGGTATCCTCGCCCACCTGACCGACCGTCAGCAGACGTGGTTTAACTTCTCTCAGGGCGTGGAGCTTCCGGACCCGGGGAAATATTACGGTAACGGCACCTATTCCCTGGTTGGCGATCATTACCAGCTCCAGCGCAGCGTCAACGTGGCGGACTCACGCCTGGAGGGGATTAAAGTTAACTCCTACGAACTGGGATGGCGCTACACTGGCGACAGTCTGCGCACGCAGCTGGCCGCTTACTACTCTACTTCGGATAAATCGATCGTTATCAACCGCAGCGATATGACCATTAACGTCCAGCCCGACGATCGCCGTATTTATGGCCTTGAAGGTGCGGTGGATTATTTCATTGCGGATACGGACTGGAGTCTGGGCGGCAACTTCAACGTCATTAAATCGGAAGTGAAGCAAAACGGTAAGTGGCAGAAATGGGATGTCACCCTGGCTTCCCCGTCCAAAGCCACCGCGTGGGTCGGCTGGGCACCTGAACCGTGGACATTGCGCGTACAGAGCCAGCAAACATTTGATCTGACGGACGCCAGCGGCAATAAGCTGGACGGCTATAACACGATGGACTTTATCGGCAGCTATCAGCTCCCGTTGGGTAAACTGACCTTTAGCGTGGAAAACCTGCTGAATGAAGAATACACCACGCTGTGGGGACAACGTGCGCCACTACTGTACAGCCCAACCTACGGTAGCCCGTCACTGTATGAATACAAGGGCCGGGGCCGCACGTTTGGTCTGAACTACGCCTTAACCTTCTGATAAAAAAAGCCCCCCAGCCTGAGCGAATGGGGGGCTAATGTTCAGGATAATGCTATTTTACGCTTTGTTATTCAGTACCAACTGTCCGTTGTTATCCAACGGAATTTGCGCGCCGGGGTCCTTATCCATACGGATTTTCCCCTGCTGATCGCCAATTTTGTACGTCACGTCGTAGCCCAGCATTTTTTCAGATTTGTCATACACCGTTTTACAACGCTGCTGCGTAGTAGTGTACGTATCATTTTCCTGCATCGAACCCTGGATCTGGTTACCTGCATAACCGCCGCCTAAAGCACCGGCCACGGTAGCAATATCTTTACCGCGTCCGCCGCCAAACTGATGGCCGATAACGCCACCAGCAACCGCACCCAGCACGGAACCCGCGATACGGTTTTCATCTTGTACCGGCTTACGGTGCGTGACCGTCACATTCCGACACTCCTGGCGCGGTGTTTTTACCGACTCTTTAATCGGTGTTGCAGAGACAACTTGTGCATACTGTGGGCCACGCTCGAAAACGTTAAGACTGGCCACCGCTGCAACACCCAGCGCAGCAGCTACGCCAATCCCTATACCCGCCAACATAGATTTATTCACGGGACTTCCTCCTTTTTTGCTATTAGCAACAACTTTGCAACAGAAGGTAAAGAATGCCAATCAGATTACGGATGAAAATAGCACGAGGAGGAGCGAAGGCAGGATGATTCGGAGAACTCTGAAGGAAGGCGCCGGATAAGTACAAACATCCGACGCCATAAGCCGTATTAATGCAGTTTCAGACGCGGGCGGATCACCCGGTTAATGCTGCCAACCAGCATCATCAGACCGGTTTTAAAGTAACCGTGCAGAGCAATCTGGTGCATGCGGTACAGTGAGATGTACACAAAGCGCGCAATACGCCCTTCTACCATCATCGAACCACGGGTCAAGTTACCCATCAGGCTACCCACGGTAGAGAAGTTAGAAAGTGAAACCAGAGAGCCGTGGTCTTTGTACTGATAGGCTTTCAGCGGCTTGCCGTTTATCTGCGCCAAAATGTTGTTCATTGCGCAGCTTGCCATCTGGTGCGCAGCCTGAGCGCGCGGCGGCACAAAACCACCTTCCGGGCGAGCGCAGGAAGCGCAGTCGCCAATCGCGTACACGTCGGGATCGCACGTGGTCTGCAGAGTCGGCTCAACCACCAGTTGGTTAATACGATTGGTTTCCAGACCGCCAATGTCTTTCATAAAGTCTGGCGCTTTGATCCCCGCAGCCCACACCATCAGATCGGCTTCAATGTACTCGCCATCCTTGGTATGCAGTCCGCCTTCATCAGCGCTGGTTACCATCGTCTGGGTCAGTACGCGTACGCCCAGTTTGGTTAACTCATTATGCGCAGCACTGGAAATACGCGGCGGCAACGCAGGCAGAATACGCTCCCCGGCTTCTACCAGCGTAACGTTCAGCGCTTCGTTGGTCAGCCCTTTGTAACCATAGCTGTGCAGCTGTTTTACCGCATTGTGCAGCTCGGCTGAGAGTTCAACCCCCGTCGCACCGCCGCCGACAATGGCGATATTTACTTTGCCATTAGCGCCCAGATTCGCGGAATACTTCAGGAACAGATTCAGCATCTCCTGGTGGAAACGACGCGCCTGATGCGGGTTATCCAGGAAAATGCAGTTTTCTTTGACGCCCGGCGTATTGAAATCGTTGGAGGTACTACCCAACGCCATCACCAGCGTGTCATACGGGACTTTGCGCTCAGGAACCAGCAGCTCGCCCTTCTCATCGCGCAGCTCGGCAAGAGTAATGGTTTTCGCTTCGCGATCGATATCCACCACCGAACCTAACTGAAACTGGAAACCGTGGTTACGGGCATGCGCCAGATAGCTCAGCGCATCCACGCCTTCGTCCAGGGAACCCGTCGCGACTTCATGCAGTAACGGTTTCCATAAATGGCTGTGGTTTCTGTCCACCAGCGTGATTTTGGCCTTTTTCTTGCGCCCCAGCTTTTTACCCAGCTGAGTCGCCATTTCCAGTCCGCCAGCACCGCCGCCGACAATCACGATTCTTTTTAATGGTGTAGTCAACGTGACCCCCTTAAATTTATTAACCAATTGTTAACTAAAAGTTATAGGCATAGCCTTTAATTAACAACAAGTTACGATAATGAAAATGTTCTTCGAGAGTGAGAATAACACGAACGGTGCATTGGTCATACCAAAATTGATGTGTATCAAGTTTTGATGCTGAAAAGATAGACAACACGAACTTTAAGAACAAAAAAACCAGCCCGAAGGCTGGTTTTTTAAACGTTCATTGAGGATTAACCTAACGTCTTGAACGCTTTGATGCGCTGCAAATGCGGGGAGATATTCTTAAACTTGTGCGTCTGCTCTTCGTCCCAGACTATCTCGTAAAAGTGATGCAGCTCTTCTGACGAACGCTGACTATTGAGCGCTTCATCATGACGTGACAGGATCACCAGGCAGCGATCGCGATTCTTTTCGCGGAAATTGGTCACGCATTTTGTCGCGATATCGGCATACTCTTCAGGCCTGTCGATTTTTCCTTCCATGTTCTCATACGGGAACAGGTTGGGATTAAACACTACCTGACGAATATCACACAGGAAACCAATCCGTTCAGCCCAATATCCCCCGAGCCCCACGCCACAAATCAGCGGACGGTCGTCCACATTAAGCTGCAGCATTTTGTCCACTTCCTTCAGTAGATGCTGCATGTCATGTTTAGGATGCCGCGTACTGTAGCTAATCAGCCTGACATCCGGGTCGATGAACTGCAGCTGCAACACCTTTTCGTGGTTGCCCGGGCTGTTAGAGTCAAAACCGTGTAAATAGATAATCATCGCATCCTCGCCAAACTTGCGTTAATGACCTGCTTTCTCTTCCTGCCAGCGCTCATGAAGCTGGTTGAGCTGGGCGCTTACCGTCTTCCAGCGTGCCGAGTCCATCAGTTCCTGACGTGAAAATGAACCTTTATGATACAAACGTGTAACACGTTCTGCATTGATCGGCGACAGATTATCTAACACACTGACCGCGCCTTTACGATTATTGCAGACCAGGATCATATCGCAACCCGCATCCAGCGATGCCTGACCACGCTCCGCATAGCTTCCCATAATCGCCGCCCCTTCCATCGACAAATCATCGGAGAAAATGACGCCATCGAAACCAAGCTCCTGACGCAGCACCGTTTTCAGCCAGTGTGGCGAACCGCTCGCCGGACGCGGGTCCACGTCACTGTAGATGACATGCGCAGGCATAATGGCATCGAGTTTGTTTTCCGTAATCAATGTCTGGAACACGGACATATCTTTTGCACGAATTTCGGCTTCTGAACGTGGATCGGTTGGGGTTTCTTTATGCGAATCCGCCGTCACTGCCCCATGCCCGGGGAAATGTTTACCGGTAGTTTTCATGCCAGCAGCATGCATACCGTCAATGAAGCGGGTCGCCATAGCCAGCGCTTTCCGCGGATCGGCATGGTAAGAGCGTTCGCCAATCGCCGCGCTGATATGCCCCACATCCAGCACCGGCGCAAAACTGATATCTATATCCATTGCGATCATTTCGCTGGCCATTAGCCATCCGGCGTCCTGAGCCAGATTGCCGCCGTCTTCCAGACCGTGCAGTGCTGCAAAGGATTGGGCCGCAGGCAGACGCGTAAATCCTTCGCGAAAACGCTGTACCCTGCCGCCTTCCTGATCTACCGCCACCACCAGATGATTGCGTGATGCCGCGCGAATCTGGCGCACTAATTCACGCAACTGTTCCGGGTCATGATAATTTCGGGTAAAGAGGATCAACCCACCTACCAGCGGATGCGCCAGAATCTCACGCTCTTCAGCGTCCAGCTCATACCCTTCGACATCCAACATTACTGGGCCCACACTGCTCTCCTTATCCTTTCATTATTAGCTGCCGCCAGGTTTCATCGGCCAGCCTGATAAATTGTCGATCGCCGGTTTGTCGCCAGCGATACTCAAACCACCCCGCTTTCAGCATTATGACCCAGGGCCGCCATCGTCTGACCTGCCGCCACAGCGCGTTTTGTTCAATGTGCGCTCGTTGGGCGTAGGCGCTAACCAGCCGTTGGTGCTGAGATTCGTCGTTGACCCAAACCGCCGCCAGCTCCAGAGCGATATCACCGTCCCCGGCATATTCCCAGTCAATCAGCCGCAGCCCTGATGCTGTACGTACGATGTTGTCACCGTGGACATCCATATGCAGAGGTCCCAAACGCAAAGGTCGAGGCTCACCGCTTTTCCTGAGCCGCTTCAACGCTCGCAACCAGCATGGCGTGCGACGCGCCGGATCGCCACACTGCCAGTACTGTTCGAGTAGCGGCAGCAGACTGATTCGCCAGCCCAATTGGGGTTGTTGGTGCAGATGATACAATAAGCCAGCGAGTTCGTCGGCGTCCGGCAATCTGGATTCTACCTTACCGTGAAAAAAGTCGACCGCCATCCACCCACGTATATAAAAGCGGGGGCGCGGCGCAAGGCTTTCAGGCAGGTGCTTTAACGCGTGATAGTGGCGTAAGAAATGCGATTCCGGCGCGTCAGAGTCGTGATGACAGCGCAACACTAAGCGGTGGGTATCATGTTCGATGATGCAGCTCCCGCCGCTCAGGCCGCTCTGGTTGGCTACGACGGGATGATACTGCGGGAAATAGCGCGACAACACCTCGTCGCGCGTTAGCCGGTTATTGTTGCTGTACGGCACCTTTACCTGACCAGATTATCTCGCCAGTTTGTACCAGCATTAATTGCATTTGCAGCGCCGGCGAATTGACGTTGCCGGAGGCGCTGGAATAGAGCACATACTGTGCGCCAACGTTACGGGCGATACCAATCGCTTTGCTGCGCGTTCCCAGACTGTCGTTCGGCGACAAACCTAACTGCTGTTTGGCGACAGCCAACTGCTGGGCGGAAACCAGGGTAAACTTGCCGTTATTCGCCAGCGCGTTCCTCAAGGTCTCGGTGGCTTCACCGGCGTTCAACGAGCCATTGGTCCGGTTATTCACGCTATCAACCAGCAGAACGCCTCCCGCTTTGACGCCGTCAGCCTGCAGCATTTTACCGACCATCGGCTGCATAGCCCCGTTCCAGTCATAATGACGTTGACGCGGCGTCGGCTGCGCCGTTTGGTCCTCGTGCTCAATCGGCCCCGGCTGCTGCGGTATGCTTGGCACCGTTGGTACAACCGGCACCGGCTGTTGCGGCTGCGCGGGCTGTTCCGGCACTGGCTTCACTTCCTCTACGGGTGCGGGCTCACGTTGCGCCACACAGCCAGAGAGAAACATCGCCAGCGCGGCAATCAGTGCGTAGCGATTCATTTTGATCATCAAGATTCACCCCTTACAAATAAAGATAAAGTCTAACCTTGTGCGCCCCCAGAAAATTGGCGCTGCCGTACAGCGTCACCGACGAATGAGCCGGGATAGTCACGCTGCGTGGCGCTTCCAGAGGATGCATTTCCAGTCCTCTGGCGTCATACCAGTAAAACCGATAATGAACGGTAACGGGTTCTTGTCTTTCGTTATAAAGTCGCGAGGATGCTGAGGCCTGAATATCAGACGTGGTTAACGTCGGCTGTTCTGCTGTAATGCCCGACGCCAGAATCGTTGATTCCATCACCAGCGACTGTTCATCACTTACCGGAATTTCAGGATGTGCCCGACAGCCAGCCAGTAGCAGCAAGCTCAGTGAAAGTGCAATGCATCCTCTGGTCATGCTTACAGACCTTTATGCGCAAGCATTGGACCAAGCGCACGTCCACCCAGCAGGTGCATATGAATGTGATACACCTCCTGACCGCCGTGACGATTGGTATTCATAATTAAACGATACCCATCCGCAGCAATGCCTTCCTGCTCGGCGATTTTCGCCGCTACGGTGATCATGCGACCCAACGCCTGCTCGTGTTCCGCCGTCACATCGTTGACGGTCGGGATCAGGACGTTAGGAATGATCAGAATGTGCGTAGGTGCCTGAGGGGAAATATCACGAAACGCAGTGACCAGTTCATCCTGGTACACGATATCTGACGGAATTTCACGACGGATAATTTTGCTGAATATAGTTTCTTCTGCCACGACGTTTTCCTTTTTCATTAACAGCCCAAGCGTTATGCCATGCTACGCTGGGTCACTCTGCGAGTATAGAGTATGAGCGAGTTACTCACGCTCTTTCAACTTTAACCCTCGATTTTTTAAGCAAAAAGCCCTGCCACTGCTGTTCTTATAACCATTTCCCGTCGCTATTGCTGAAGCATAGTACTGAAACAACATTTCACTTATGCCGTAGCATCTGTTTACATATTGAATGTGAATGCTTATATTTCGCATTTGCATTCGCGTGCGAGCTTAATAATTTACAACCAAAGGGTTCATCACAACCTCAGTGATTCGAACTTAATATTAATAATTATCAAGGACTTTTCGATGTCTTTCACAACACACAACGGGGATGACCAACGCCAACCGGGGCTTGCCCCTTCTGTACTGGCAGCCTGCATCACGTTAGCACTATTGCCTTCCACCAGCCTCGCAGCCCCTGCTGAAGAGACGGTTATCGTTGAAGGCTCTGCTCCAGCTACATCCAGCGAGGAGCAGGATTACAGCGTTAAATCAACGACTGCTGGCACCAAAATGCAGATGACGCAGCGCGATATTCCGCAATCGGTCAGTATTATCAGTCAGCAGCGCATGGAAGATCAGCAACTGCAAACGCTGGGCGATGTGATGGACAACACGTTGGGGATAAGCAGAAGTCAGGCGGATTCAGATCGCAGTAGCTATTACTCTCGCGGATTTCAGATTGATAACTACATGGTCGATGGGATTCCGACCTATTTTGAATCCCGCTGGAATCTCGGTGATGCCCTTTCCGACACGGCCCTTTTTGAGCGTGTCGAAGTTGTCCGTGGCGCAAACGGGCTAATGACCGGGACGGGTAACCCCTCAGCCTCGATTAATATGATCCGTAAGCATGCCACCAGCCGCGAGTTCACCGGTAATGTTTCTGCGGAATATGGCAGTTGGAATAAACAACGATATGTGACCGATCTGCAAAGCCCGCTCACGGCAGACGGCAACGTGCGCGGGCGCATCGTGGCGGGCTACCAGAATAACGACGCCTGGCTTGATCGCTACAATAGCGAAAAAATGTTCTTCTCCGGGATTGTCGATGCCGATCTGGGCGACACCACCAGCCTGTCTGCGGGTTATGAATACCAGCGCATTGATATCAACAGCCCAACCTGGGGTGGATTGCCGCGCTGGAATACCGACGGCAGCAAAAACAGCTATGACCGCTCGCGCAGCACTGCGCCGGACTGGGCGTACAACGATAAAGACTTCAACAAAGTGTTTGTCACCATCAAGCAACGTTTTGCCGATACCTGGCAGGCGACCATGAATGCCACCCACTCCGAGGTCAAGTTTGACAGTAAAATGATGTACGTCGATGCCTATGTCAATAAAGCCGATGGTACGCTGATTGGCCCGTATAGCAGCTATGGTCCGGGCTATGAATACGTCGGAGGTACCGGCTGGAACAGCGGCAAGCGTAAGGTAGATGCCGTCGATCTGTTCGCCGACGGCGGTTACGACCTGTTTGGTCGTCAGCATAATCTGATGCTGGGCGGCAGCTACAGCAAACAGAATAACCGTTACGAAAGCGCGTGGGCGAACGTATTCCCCAACGAAATCGACAGTTTCTATACCTTCGATGGTAACTTCCCGGAAACCAACTGGAACCCGCAGTCATTGGCCCAGGACGATACCACGCACATGAAATCGCTCTACGCCGCAACACGTATTTCGCTGGCCGACCCACTGCATTTGATTGTCGGCGCGCGTTATACCAACTGGCGTATCGACACCCTCGCCTACAGCATGGAACAAAACCACACCACGCCGTATGCGGGCCTGGTGTATGACATTGACGATAACTGGTCTACGTACGCCAGCTATACCTCAATCTTTCAGCCGCAGAACAAGCGCGACAGTTCCGGTAAATATCTTTCCCCAATTACCGGCAATAACTATGAACTTGGCCTGAAGTCCGACTGGATGAACAGCCGTTTAACCACCACCCTCGCGGTGTTCCGCATTGAACAGGATAACGTGGGCCAATCAACCGGCGTACCAATTGCCGGTAGCAATGGCGACACGTCCTATAGAGCGATGGATGGAACGGTCAGCAAAGGGGTCGAATTCGAAGTTAACGGTGCGATCACCGATAACTGGCAGATGACGTTCGGCGCGACACGCTATGTTGCTGAAGACAACGAAGGCAATGCGGTAAACCCGAACCTACCGCGTACCACAGTAAAACTCTTTACCCGTTATCGCCTGCCAGCCATGCCGGAACTGACCGTGGGTGGTGGGGTTAACTGGCAGAATCGTGTTTATAGCGATACGGTCACGCCGTATGGCACATTCCGCGCGGAACAGGGAAGCTACGCCCTGGTCGATTTATTCACTCGCTATCAGGTGACGAAAAACTTCTCTGTGCAGGGTAACCTCAATAACCTGTTCGATAAAACCTACGACACCAATGTCGACGGATCTATCGTCTATGGCGAGCCGCGCAACGTCAGCGTCACCGCCAGCTATCAGTTCTGATTCGAAACACATCACGCTCCACCTGCTCGTCAGGTGGATGCACTGGACTGAGAAAACAAAAAGCCCGCTTAAGTTTCCTTAAGCGGGCTTCTTAAATATGGCTCCTCTGACTGGACTCGAACCAGTGACATACGGATTAACAGTCCGCCGTTCTACCGACTGAACTACAGAGGAATCGTTGTGGAGGCTTATCTTAGCGGCGAAAAAATTTTTGTCAAACCCCATTTCCCCGAATAAGTTTCAATTGATGCTTCTCTCGACAGTTTGTTGCATTTCCAGACATTTTAAATGGAAAAAACTTTGCAGCTTTTTGGATTCTCCCTCATCATTTGAAATGAGGTTTCAACTTTCTTCTTTAAGGTCCACTTTGAACGTCTCCGCTGCCTTACGCCAGGTCGCTTCCCGCACGCCCTGGTATGCTAAACGCAAGAGTTATAAGGTTCTCTTTTGGCGCGAAATCACTCCGCTTGCGGTCCCCATTTTTCTGGAAAACACCTGTGTGCTGTTGATGGGCGTACTGAGTACCTTCCTTGTTAGCTGGTTGGGAAAAGAAGCAATGGCTGGCGTTGGTCTCGCCGACAGTTTCAACATGGTCATCATGGCGTTTTTTGCCGCCATCGATCTGGGAACCACGGTGGTGGTAGCATTTAGCCTGGGAAAACGAGATCGTCGACGGGCAAGGTCAGCAGCCAGACAATCGCTGGTGATCATGACGATTTTTGCTACCGTGCTGGCAGCGGTCATTCACTATTTTGGTGAACAGATTATTGACGTTGTCGCCGGTGAAGCAACTCCCGACGTTAAGGCTTTGGCACTCACCTATCTGGAGCTAACGGTGCTCAGCTACCCGGCGGCAGCCATTGCTTTGATCGGTAGCGGCGCACTTCGCGGAGCCGGAAATACCAAAATTCCGCTGTTGATTAATGGCGGTATGAATATCCTAAATATCATCATCAGCAGCATCCTGATCTACGGGGTCTTTTCCTGGCAAGGGCTGGGATTTGTGGGGGCAGGACTCGGGCTGACCATTTCACGCTACATCGGTGCGTTCGCCATTATCTGGGTGCTGATGATTGGTTTTAATCCGGCGCTGCGAATTCCCTTCAAAAGCTATTTTAAGCCGCTCAATCTCGCCATTATCTGGGAAGTTATGGGGATCGGTATTCCGGCAAGTATTGAGTCAGTGCTATTTAATGGCGGTAAACTGTTAACGCAAATGTTTGTCTCCGGCATGGGAACCAGCGTAATTGCCGGAAACTTCATTGCCTTTTCTATCGCCGCGCTCATCAACCTGCCGGGGAATGCTTTAGGCTCCGCGTCGACAATCATTACCGGCAGGCGTCTGGGAAATGGTCAGATTGCCCAAGCGGAAATCCAGTTACGCCATATATTCTGGCTATCAACAATCGGCTTAACCGCCATCGCCTGGCTAACCGCCCCTTTTGCCGGCGTTATGGCCTCATTTTATACCCACGATCAGGATGTAAAAGAGGTCATAGTCATCCTAATTTGGCTCAACGCAGCGTTTATGCCGATATGGGCAGCATCCTGGGTGCTACCATCAGGGTTTAAGGGCGCGCGTGATGTGCGTTTTGCGATGTGGGTATCGATGTTGGGCATGTGGGGCTGTCGCGTTGTGGCGGGTTACACGTTGGGAATCGTATTAGGATGGGGTGTAGTCGGCGTTTGGTTAGGGATGTTCTTCGACTGGGCCGTGCGCGCCGCGTTATTTTACTGGCGTATGGTTACAGGCCGCTGGTTATGGAAATACCCTCGTCCCGAGCGTGAAAAGTGCATAAAACAACCGGTTGCGTCTGAATAAGCGGCGAAATGGGGAATATTTCAGCAAACGATCGCATTTATCTATTCAGGCTTTGACAACGCTGAGTGGCATCGCTAATATTCGCCTCGTTCACACGATTCCTCTGTAGTTCAGTCGGTAGAACGGCGGACTGTTAATCCGTATGTCACTGGTTCGAGTCCAGTCAGAGGAGCCAAATTCCGATTCTTACGCTTCCCTGTGTGTCTTTATTCGATTTAGATTCAACAGGTTAGCGTAGAAATCTTTCCCGATGCGTATTCAGTTTTCCCTCCGCATCCGGTTAATTTGGTGGTCAGATTTTGGGTCAGGTTGGTTCGATTATGGAGTGACCCCCATATGTCCCTTAATGATTCAAAAATCCGCAGCTTAAAACCTTCTTTCAGACCCGTAAAACTCTCCGATTCACACGGTCTGTATCTGCTCGTCAATCCGGGCGGTTCGCGTATCTGGTACCTCAAGTATCGCTTCAACGGAAAGGAATCCCGCGTAAGTCTGGGCGCATATCCGCTGGTTTCTCTCGTTGAGGCCCGGCAGCAGCGCGATGTTTTCCGCAGGCAACTGGCGCAGAATATCAATCCCGCACAGCAGCGTATTGCTGAAAAAGCGGCCGCTTCGCCGGACAAATGCTTTCAGACCGTGGCGCTCGACTGGCTTAAGACCAACAAAAAATGGTCGAAAGACTATGCGGAGCGCACTCTCGCCAGTATGCACAATCACATCTTTCCGGCGATTGGTCATCTGCCCGTCACCCTGCTGAAAACGCAGCATTTCACGGTGTTGCTGAAGGTTATCGAAGAAAAAGGCCACCTTGAAGTCGCATCCCGTACCCGGCAACGGCTTTGCAACATCATGCGTTATGCCGTGCAGCAGGGGCTTACCGAAAACAACCCGGCGCAGCATCTGGAAGGCGTCACGGCACCACCGGTTAAAAATCACCACCCGGCCCTGCCGCTGGAGCGCCTGCCCGAACTGCTTGAGCGTATCGGCGATTACCAGCAGGGACGACAACTGACGCGGCTGGCGGTTCTGCTCACCCTGCATCTGTTTATCCGCTCCAGTGAGCTGCGTTTCGCCCACTGGAGCGAGATTGATTTCAGAAACAAAATCTGGACTATCCCCGCCACCCGCGAGGTCATAGATAAAGTCCGTTTCTCAGGTCGCGGGGCAAAGATGCGTACACCGCACATCGTGCCGCTCTCCCGTCAGGCAATTGCCATTCTGAAACAGATACAGGAACTCTCCGGTCATCAGGAACTGGTGTTTCCCGGCGATCACGATCCCTGTAAGCCCATGAGTGAGAACACGACCAACCGGGCGCTGCGTCTGATAGGCTATGACACCAAAACAGAAGTCTGTGGTCACGGTTTCAGGGCAATGGCCTGTAGCGCGTTAGTGGAATCTGAACTCTGGTCGCGGGATGCCGTGGAGCGGCAAATGAGCCATCAGGAACGCAACAGCGTGCGGGCGGCGTATGTTCATCGCGCCGAACATCTTGACGCCCGCAAGGCCATGATGCAGTGGTGGTCGGATTATCTGGACATGTGCCGGGAAAGTTATGTTGCGCCGTATATTTATGCGCGGCAGTATAAGGTGAGCTGAGTCTGCGGCAATATAGACAATGGAAAAGCAGACCCGGATCAAATCTGGATCTGCTTTTCTTTTTGCACTGAATACCTGCACCAGCCATAAGATCACGGGGGATTGCTCCAGTGCCACGTCCACAGCAACGTGACAGACCTGCGCCAGATATCACCGGATACATATCGATCTGCGCCAGTTACAGCCTTTTAAGCCCTTTGGCCTTTTCCGGTCTGGCGCTGTTACCCTTAGCCGCCCCTTACCCTTTCGGCCTTTTTCCTTTTACTGGCGCAGCGGTCAACAGGAGAGCGGGAGCATGATGCTGTACCAGAGTGATGCTGGATGACATCTGAAAACGCCTGGCAGCCCCTAATCGGCCATACCTTTCGAAATACCATTATTGAAAGGAAAACGTACAAAAAATTTCTACGTCGAAATTTTTTCGGTGGATAACGATGGATAGAGGATGTGTTATAAACTCATGCCTATCAAAAATAACCAAAACCAATAAGTTAATTGCCGATAATTATTGATTTAGTCAGTATTGATAGGAAAGCGTACAAAAAATTTTGCCCCCAAAATTTTTTGTACGAAAACCGATGGATAACCCGGGATTAATAGGAAATCACCCAAAATTATTTGAGGGCAAATAATTTTGTACGAAAACCGATGAATAACCCAATTTTTTCAGGGCAATGACTATCAATCAGTGTCCTCCTTTCGCCCGTAAACCTGCGCCACATACCGCCCGCGCCCGTCACCGTGGCCCAAATCCATCGCCGTCATTGCCAGCGCTTCCTTCTCATTGAACCGCTGCGCCAGATAATGACGGATCGCATCCTGCGCCCACGCATAGCGTAACGAGTGTGGGGAATACACGCCTGTTAAACCAATACGTGACGCCTGGCTGTGCCAGTATTTCATCGCACTCTTCAGATCGGGCTTGTCGATCAGCCTGCCGTGACGGCTTTCTGCGACAGAGTTGGCGTTATCCAGCGCCTTCCTGACTGCGCCAGTATCCAGGATCACCGTTTCGCGGGGTCGTCCGCCTTTGGTGCCGAACACCACCGTTAACCGGGACTCACCGCGATCCAGCGCCTGTTGCCACGTTTTCAGCGACCGGGCACTCTGCACTGCTTCCTGCGAGCGTAGCCCCATCAACCTTGAGAGCTCCAGAGCTGCCGCCAGTCCCGCGTCTTTTGCGCGGGCGGTTTCCAGCGCATGGCGGTAATGCTCCGGCGTAATGGCCTGCCGCGTACCGTTGCGGGATGCGCCGGACAGACCCAGCGAACGGTTATTCAGCCGCTCACTCTGCGCCAGCCTGTCGCGCCCGGCCTGTTTCAGCAAATTACGGATCGCCGCCATCTCATTTTGCAGGGAACGTTTTGTCATGCCCTGCGCCAGTCGTTCCCGGATATAGCCCTCAATATGCCGCGCTTTTAGCTGTTCTATCCGGCGGATCTGCACGTTTTGCGCCACGACTAAACGCTCACAAAACCGCTGCGCCAGCTTAATGCGGTCGTGAACGGTCTTGTGGCTGCCGCCCGCCTGCTGCGCCAGCCGTTTCATTTCCTGCTCCAGTATTCCCATACATTCCCCCTTTCATGATTGCCGCAAATTCATAACCCAAAACCTGATACAGCTTTCCCCGGCGCACAGGCCGATAGCCCCTGAGTTTTGTCGGGGCTGCGAACGATACCTGAGCGCCGGGGCGGCAGCCGTTGAGGTGTGGTGGGGCTTCGGTTGTGCTCTCTGAGCAGCCGCCCGCTTTCGCGGGTTATCCCCCGGATCGTCCTGATCCGCCTCGGTATCGGTTCATGTTCTCCTTATTGGTCAAATGGCCTGAAAAGGCGGTGTCAGAGTCCAGCCAGTGGCTGGCGCAGTTGATTTATCTGGTGCAAGACGAAAGGGCTGAGTGCGTCACTTTCCCGCTCAGCGCGGTTAAAGTGACGCACTGGACTGGTGCAGTGTTTTTAAAATCACAGGCTGGCGCAGTTTTACGGTCACACGACAGCAAAGCCTGACGGCAATGCAGGCCGCAGTCCGTTATACAGGGGGGACTGACGCTCCGGTTCAGGGAGCGTCAGTGTTTATAGTACAAATCCATAGTGAGAACCATCCGGCAGTTCAATATCAAGGCGTAGCTTGCCGCCGGTCGCTTCAACGTAGCGTTTCAGCGTGGAAAGCTTCAGGTCGCGCCCCGGTTTTTCCATTCCTGCAACGGTAGGTTGCCTGATCCCCAGAGCCTTCGCCATTTCGACCTGCGTTTTCTGCACTTTCTCGCGCAGTTCGGCAAGGTGAATGTTGAGCAGGATGTCCGTCGCCATCGCCTGAGCTTCGGCCACGACTTCAGGTTTTTCATCCGCAATAAGCTGTTCCAGCGTTCTGCCCATCGTGTTACTCCTTCTCTTTTATTGTGTTCAGCCAGTTCGTGAATTCCCGATCTGCAACCGGGATCATCTCATCGTAAAAACGTTTTTCATTGCCGACCTTATTTCCGGCACAAAGTACAATGCCGGTACGGGCTGGATCAAAAGCGAAAAATGCCCGTATCGGATCGCCCCGGCTCTGAATGCGCAACTCTTTCATGTTGCTAAAGCGGGAGCCTCTAAGCGTATCGGCATAAGGTCTGGACAAACCTGGCCCCTTTTCCCGCAAGACCAACAGCGCTGCAAGCACGCTGGCCCGATCGATATCATTGAGCGAGGAAAACCAGTGATCAAACATATCCGTTGTTTTAATCGTCCACACGGGACCTCCTGAGCAATATAGGTTAAACGCTATATATGTGTAAAGCTATAAAGATGATTATGAAACGATGGAATGAGGGATTCATGCGTCGTTGCTGAAAAGCTGGAGACGCATTCGGATATTTCAGTGAATGGCATGCACGGCATTCACCGTTTTACGATCTGTACCGAAAAACCAGTTCAGATATTGACGCAATGTGAAGAGTGACCTTAACTGCAACGCAGTCCGACATTTTCAAAGGTATTGTCGGTAAAGGGACGACCAGCCTGAAATCAGGCCGCTTCTTGCAGGTCGTGAAGCGTATAAGGGCGCCCCGGAGGGCCATTTGTTGCAGAGAGAAAATAATGCGAATGTGGCTGGTGCCGAAAGAGGAAACTGTTTTTGCCTGAAAAACATTTCCCGTTGATTTGATTAAATGCTGAGTTGCCGCACATCACTGGCATTCTCCCGATCTGCCATCTGCAAGGGCAGGCAAAAGATCGGGAGAAACCGTTTGTCTTATCGGTATTCTGGTTTACGGTAGCGTGATGGCCAGATGTTCTCAGGCGCAACATCTAACGCTTCGGCAATTAATTTCTCTCCTTTAGGCCAGCGGCGGGTAAGCGGATTTGCCAGCGTGGAGGATGCCAGCCCTGCCTGACGCGAAAGCGCTGACAACGAAGTACCACGTTTTTTCAGCCCTGCGATAATGTCGGCAGGATGCCAGTCAGACTTCATCATGCTTTGATCTCCACACCGTCGATAAACTTCACGCCGCCGGCAGTACGCAGCCAGCGCGGTGCCTTCATTTCTGCAGAGAAGTAGTTAATCAGGTCGTACAACAGCCAGCTAAGGTACTTCTCCGTTTCTGAAGCAAATCCCAGCCCCGACAGGGTTTGCGTGATAGCAAGGCAGTAACGACAAAGCTCAGTACATTCAGGCTCGAAACGGGGAGTAGTCGCAGGGAGAGTGTCAACGGTCAGGCTTTCAACCAGATGGGGAGGCACTGGTTCTAACAGTGTGGGTTGCAACAGCGTCAGACAGGCGTTGAGTCTGCCGCAAAGCGCCATTTTCAACGCGGGATCGTTGCTTTCAATCAGGGTTTCGGCAAAGTTTCCACAGTGATCGGCCAGTACGGTGAAATCCGTGGTGGTATTAAAGGGAACAGCAAGCAGCGGATGTGTTTGAATAGGGATCGTAGCCATGGTGGCAACCTCCAGTATGTAGTTTGAAAACCACCACCAGAGGTTCCAATCTCATGGGTGGTGGACTGAACGGGGTTGGAACTACCGGCCATACTGGAACCGGCGCACCTTACGGTGCCCCCGCCCAGCCCACCATAATTTTGGTGTAGCTAAGCGCGCGACATAAAAAAAGACGCAGACGCGTCACGTGTCGCCAGTATGGTTATATTTCGGGGTTCCAATCCCGGCGCCTGATTTTGCAGGTGCGGGTTTAAGATACCGCTTTCAGTCAAAAACGGCAAGGGGAAGTCGTGGAAGGAAGATCGCAGATTGTTAGAGCCTGTTATAAATATGCACAATAGTTCCTGTCAACGAAGGCGGCACGTATACTCAGGAAGGTGCGAATAAGCAGGTCATTTCTTCCCAAGCTGACTCGCTGATTAAAATTTCGCGGATCTGGGCCGATTTTTTTCCCGCAAACACATCGAATCAGCCTATTTAGGCTATTTTTTCCACCATTTCTGGCGTTATTTCCGGTTTTTACTGAGATCTCTCCCACTGACGTATCATTTGGTCCACCCGAAACAGGTTGGCCAGGGTGAATAACATCGCCAGTTGGTTATCGTTTTTCAGCAGCCCCTTGTATCTGGCTTTCACGAAGCCGAACTGCCGCTTGATGATGCGAAACGGGTGCTCCACCCTGGCACGGATGCTGGCTTTCATGTATTCGATGTTGATGGCCGTTTTGTTCTTGCGCGGATGCTGCTTCAAGGTTTTTACCTTGCCGGGACGCTCGGCGATCAGCCAGTCCACATCCACCTCGGCCAGCTCCTCGCGCTGTGGCGCTCCTTGGTAGCCGGCATCGGCTGAGACAAATTGCTCCTCTCCATGAAGCAGATTACCCAGCTGATTGAGGTCATGCTCGTTGGCCGCGGTGGTGACCAGGCTGTGGGTCAGGCCACTCTTGGCATCGACACCAATGTGGGCCTTCATGCCAAAGTGCCACTGATTGCCTTTCTTGGTCTGATGCATCTCCGGATCGCGTTGCTGCTCTTTGTTCTTGGTAGAGCTGGGTGCCTCAATGATGGTGGCATCCACCAAAGTGCCTTGGGTCATCATGACGCCTGCTTCGGCCAGCCAGCGATTGATGGTCTTGAACAATTGACGGGCCAGTTGATGCTGCTCGAGCAGGTGGCGGAAATTCATGATGGTGGTGCGATCCGGCAGGGCGCTATCCAGGGATAATCGGGCAAACAGGCGCATGGAGGCGATTTCGTACAGGGCATCTTCCATGGCACCGTCGCTCAGGTTGTACCAATGCTGCATGCAGTGAATACGCAGCATGGTCTCCAGCGGATAGGGCCGTCGGCCATTGCCCGCCTTGGGATAAAACGGCTCGATGACAGCGGTCATATTCTGCCATGGCAGAATCTGCTCCATGCGGGAGAGGAAAATCTCTTTTCGGGTCTGACGGCGCTTAGTGCTGAATTCACTATCGGCGAAGGTGAGTTGATGGCTCATGATGTCCCTCTGGGATGCGCTCCGGATGAATATGATGATCTCATATCAGGAACTTGTTCGCACCTTCCCTAGTAAAAGATACTATTGCGGCATCTATAATATCTTCATACTGCCATTCACGTTCTTTTAGCAACTGGACAATCTGAGCTGCTTTACTGTCAAAATGACTATAATGTTCTTTATACCAGTAATGAACACTCAGGCATACCCATATCTGCTCAGCAGTGTACTGCTCCTTCGTATTAAGAATAATCATCAGACCACTTTCAATATAATACAAAATTTCATGGCGATTTATTGATGATGAATACTGGTAATGACTCCAACTTATTGATAGTGTTTTATGTTCAGATAATGCCCGATGACTTTGTCATGCAGCTCCACCGATTTTGAGAACGACAGCGACTTCCGTCCCAGCCGTGCCAGGTGCTGCCTCAGATTCAGGTTATGCCGCTCAATTCGCTGCGTATATCGCTTGCTGATTACGTGCAGCTTTCCCTTCAGGCGGGATTCATACAGCGGCCAGCCATCCGTCATCCATATCACCACGTCAAAGGGTGACAGCAGGCTCATAAGACGCCCCAGCGTCGCCATAGTGCGTTCACCGAATACGTGCGCAACAACCGTCTTCCGGAGCCTGTCATACGCGTAAAACAGCCAGCGCTGGCGCGATTTAGCCCCGACATAGCCCCACTGTTCGTCCATTTCCGCGCAGACGATGACGTCACTGCCCGGCTGTATGCGCGAGGTTACCGACTGCGGCCTGAGTTTTTTAAGTGACGTAAAATCGTGTTGAGGCCAACGCCCATAATGCGGGCAGTTGCCCGGCATCCAACGCCATTCATGGCCATATCAATGATTTTCTGGTGCGTACCGGGTTGAGAAGCGGTGTAAGTGAACTGCAGTTGCCATGTTTTACGGCAGTGAGAGCAGAGATAGCGCTGATGTCCGGCGGTGCTTTTGCCGTTACGCACCACCCCGTCAGTAGCTGAACAGGAGGGACAGCTGATAGAAACAGAAGCCACTGGAGCACCTCAAAAACACCATCATACACTAAATCAGTAAGTTGGCAGCATCACCATGATTATGATATGACCACGCCTGCGAATCCCATTTTACTAAGTGCTAAAACGGCAAAAGAAGCAATCCGGCAAAACCTACCCACATGGATTACGCAGGGTTACACAATAGAAAACTACTTACCCGAACCAGTGCTTAGTACGTTTTTCGATGTAACAACGGATAAGACCAGCTTGAAAAACGGTAAAACGAAAATGGATGTTGCAGCCTATTTTGAAAATACCGTCACTGAGTTTAAGGGAAGCTATAACTCAGGCTCTAATCTATCGAAGATGATTGAATTCGTCATTAATCATATCTCCGCCTGGAATAGGTAGATGCTTCTGATATGTTATTATAGGTAAGCCGCTTAAAGGTGGTCATTCTGGTGGTCTTGACAACCCCAATTTTTAGGTTTAGCTTACCAATCAGCCAGTTAATGGCTACGGCGATCCCAGTCAGAGGAGCCATATTTAAGAAGCCTGCTTAGGAAACTAAGCAGGCTTTTTGCATTATATCTGATAATCAATCACGGCTTCATCTGGCTCCATCGCCTGGCGCTTGATTTCATCGACGGATAACCCTGCGTTGCATAGCTCAATGAATCGCCAAACGTAGTTGCGCTGCAGTTGCCCGCGTTTCAGGCCCAGCCAGACGGTATTTGCATCAAATAAGTGCCGGGTATCCAGACGGGTTAAGCTCCCCTCCTCCTGCTCTCCACTGGATTGTTCTGCCACCAGCCCGATTCCCAGCCCCAGCGACACATAAGTTTTAATTACATCCGAGTCCTGGGCGCTGAGGATAATATCCGGCACTAACCCTTTACGGGCAAATGCCTCATCGATACGGGAACGCCCCGTAATCCCCTGACGATACGTAATTAATGGCCAGTGGGCGATAGATTCCAGCGTGAGAGGAGACGTTTTCACCAAGGGATGATCGTGAGGAACAAGCAGGCTGTGGTGCCAACGAAACCAGGGAAAAGCTACCAACAGCGGATCGCTGCTCAGTCGCTCGCTGGCAATCCCGATGTCTGCCCCACCGTTTTGCAACAGTACGTCAATCTCCTGCGGTGTACCCTGGATCAGTTCCAGACGCACCTCAGGGAAGAGCTCACGAAAGGCTTTAATCACCGCGGGCAGGCTATAGCGTGCCTGTGTATGCGTGGTGGCAATCGTCAGTACACCGGACGTGTCATTGGTAAACAGATCCGCCAGTCTGCGAACGTTGCTGGCCTCATTCAGAATACGCTCGGCAATAACCAGCAAGGCTTTGCCCGGTTCGGTCATGCCCAGCAGGCGTTTACCGCGACGGATAAAAATCTCAATGCCAAGTTCATCTTCAAGTTCACGAATATGTCGGCTGACTCCCGACTGCGAGGTGTACAGTATATTCGCGACTTCCGTCAGGTTGTAATCCTGACGGGCCGCCTCGCGGATTATTTTAAGTTGCTGGAAATTCACTTTTCGCTCCGGGCACATCAGACATTACGCTATTGTTAAAGTCTGATGCCCGGCATAACAAATAATAAAAACCCGCATCTTATTCCTGGAGGGAATAAGGTTTAGCTGACCAGCTGTAGCTCGCGGTTTTCCAGTGCCGGACGGCTTACCAGCGACAACAGGATCTCCTTCACGGCCTGTGCCTGCGGCGATAAGCTTCCTCTGGCTGAGACGTTCAGCGATAATGGCAGATTCATCGATGGGGTTGTTATCCGCGCCATCCAGCCGTTCGCGGCATTACATAATGAACGGGCCGCCGACTCAGGCAACACTGTGACGCCCATCCCACTGGCGATGGCAGCCGTTAAGGTGGCGATAGATTCAATTTCGCCAATCACTTTGGCCGTCAGGCGACGAAGCGAAAAAGCTTCATCTACACGCAGGCGAACTGCGCTGTAATCCCGTGGCAAAAACAGATTCATCTGCGCCACCGCGGCTAAATCGACGCTTTGCCCCGGGCAATCACGCGTCCCGACCAGGTACAAATCCTCTTTGAGCAACGGTTGACTGCTGATACCCGCCACGGGTGAGCGCTCGTAGAGCACCGCCATGTCTAAATGCCCACTGAGCAGCTTGTCATTCAGCACCGCCCCACTGTTTTCATGCAAATAGACCAGCACATCGGGCAGCTCTGCTCGTACTGTCTGTAATAACGGCATAGTGATGGCTGACGCCGCCGTCCCCGGTGCCAGGCCAATAGAGACCTGTCCCCCCAGGGTCTGACCCACGTTATTGACCGCAAGTTGCGCCTGCTCGCACTGGCGTAAAATCGTCCGCGCATGGGCATACAACACTTTCCCCGCTTCCGTCGGTGTGACGCCGCGTTTGGTGCGAATCAGCAGTTGCTGATCCAGTTCGCCTTCCAGCGTAGCAACCTGCTGGCTCAGCGCGGGTTGCGCGATATGCAACACTTCCGCTGCCTGGGTCAGGCTACCAATATCGACGATTTTCACGAAATATTTCAGTCGTCTGAAGTTCATTTTGCCTCCTGTCGGAATACCAGAACCCGTGCTGGCAGTCATTAATTTCAGGATTGCAAGATGCTTGCCAGTTTAGTCAGCAGCCGTGTTTTACGGTTAAAACCGCGTAAAGTCAGGCTCAAAGGTGAAGAATGGACTTTTTGCACACCTGAATCTCTCATTCTGGCTGCCCTGGAAGAGGTAGACGCGCACCAGAATGGGGCAAAAGCATAAAAAGACGGAAAGATCGCCGCTTTGCTGATTTTGTCAGCAAACGAACGCACAAATGTATTTCCCCCTTTGACAAGCCTCATCGCCCTCGCTAATATGCGCCTCGTTCAAACGATTCCTCTGTAGTTCAGTCGGTAGAACGGCGGACTGTTAATCCGTATGTCACTGGTTCGAGTCCAGTCAGAGGAGCCAAATTTAAGAAGCCTGCTTAGGAAACTAAGCAGGCTTTTTGCTTTTCTGTTTTTCATTCATCTTATTTTTCATGTAGCCCTCTGGTGAGGGAGATAATCGTTTTCTCTTCCCGTCTGTCGCGGTAATCTCATAACGGTCGTTAATATATCGACTGCAATGTGTGTAGCCCAATTCAAATACTAATAACTAAAAGACAGTACAGACAGGATAACTATGGATTCCACTCTCACCTCCGCGGGTCCCCAAGAGGACGTCTCTTCGCTTCATCGTGCCCGACGCGCTGCGCTTGGTAGCTTCGCTGGCGCCGTGGTCGACTGGTATGATTTTCTGCTTTATGGCATCACCGCCGCACTGGTCTTTAATCGCGAGTTCTTCCCGCAGGTTAGCCCGGCAATAGGAACACTTGCCGCATTTGCCACCTTTGGCGTCGGATTTTTGTTCCGTCCGTTAGGCGGGGTTATCTTCGGCCACTTTGGCGATCGCCTTGGCCGTAAACGCATGCTGATGCTCACCGTCTGGATGATGGGGATTGCCACTGCGCTGATAGGGATTATTCCTTCTTTTGACACTATTGGCTGGTGGGCCCCTGTGCTGCTGGTGACGCTACGCGCCATTCAGGGATTCGCCGTTGGTGGTGAATGGGGCGGCGCGGCGTTGCTCTCGGTCGAAAGCGCGCCGAAAAATAAAAAAGCCTTCTACAGCAGTGGCGTTCAGGTCGGTTACGGCGTCGGACTGCTGCTTTCTACCGGTCTGGTATCACTGATTAGCTCGCAAACTACCGATGAGCAGTTCCTGAGCTGGGGCTGGCGTATTCCGTTCCTGTTCAGCATCGTACTGGTTTTGGGCGCGTTGTGGATGCGTAACAGAATGGATGAATCAGCCGAATTCGAACAGCAGCAACAGGCAGCGCAACCAGAGAAAAAGCGGTTACCGGTGGTCGAGGCGTTAATCCGCCATCCGGGCGCATTCTTAAAAATTATCGGCTTGCGCTTATGTGAACTGCTGACGATGTATATCGTCACCGCGTTTGCCCTTAATTACTCTACGCAGAACCTGGGCCTACCCCGCGAGCTGTTTCTGAATATCGGTTTGTTAGTGGGAGGACTGAGCTGTCTGACCATCCCCTGCTTTGCCTGGCTTGCCGACCGCTTTGGTCGACGGCGCGTGTACATTACCGGTGCACTGGTCGGTACGCTGAGCGCCTTCCCGTTCTTTATGGCGCTGGAAGCACAGTCTATTTTCTGGATCGTGTTCTTCGCGATTATGTTGGCCAATATTGCGCACGATATGGTGGTCTGTGTACAGCAGCCTATGTTTACCGGTTTGTTTGGCGCAAGTTATCGCTACAGCGGCGCAGGCGTTGGCTATCAGGTGGCAAGTGTGGTTGGCGGTGGTTTTACCCCCTTCATTGCTGCGGCACTGGTGACATTCTCTGGAGGAGACTGGCACAGCGTGGCCATTTATCTGATGGCCGGGTGTCTTATTTCCGCCGCCACTGCATTGCTGATGCGGGATAAGCAGCACAGTTAAGCCCTGATGCGAAGGTCATTCGGCCTTCGCACAATCTTCCTCAACGTCTGACTTTTGTTTCATATTCCTGTGACATACTATCGGGAGAGCAGTACATCTGTGGAACAAGGAGACAGACATGAACAATAAGGGCTCCAGCCTGACCCCAACTCAGGCACTGGATAAACTGGACGCGCTGTACGAGCAGTCGGTTAAAGCACTGCGTAGCGCCATTGGTAAGTACATTGAAACAGGGACGCTCCCTGACATAATCGCCCGCCATAATGGTCTTTTTGTTTACCCATCGCTTTGTGTCACCTGGGATGGCAGCGCCACCAATCCCCCGAAAACCCGCGCTTATGGCCGTTTTACCCATGCGGGTAGCTATACCACTACGATCACCCGTCCGTCGCTTTTTCGTCCCTATCTTGAAGAACAACTCACGCTGCTGTATCAGGATTATGATGCGCATATCTCCGTCGAACCGTCGCAGCATGAAATCCCTTATCCCTATGTGATTGACGGTTCTGAGCTGACGCTCGACCGCTCAATGAGCGCCGGATTAACGCGCCATTTCCCCACTACCGAGTTGTCACAAATTGGAGATGAAACAGCCGATGGTACCTATCATCCGGCGGAATTCTCCCCGCTGTCGCACTTCGACGCCCGACGAGTAGATTTTTCGCTCGCACGACTGCGTCACTACACGGGAACGCCGGTTGAACATTTCCAGCCATTTGTGCTGTTCACCAACTACACCCGCTATGTCGATGAGTTCGTGCGCTGGGGCTGCAGCCAGATCCTCGATCCGAACAGCCCCTATATCGCGCTGTCATGCGCGGGCGGGATCTGGATCACCGCTGAAACGGAAGCTCCAGAAGAGGCCATCTCCGATCTCGCCTGGAAGAAACATCAGATGCCCGCCTGGCATCTAATCACCGCCGACGGTCAGGGGATCACGCTGGTCAATATCGGCGTTGGCCCGTCTAACGCTAAAACCATTTGTGATCATCTGGCCGTACTGCGCCCTGACGTCTGGCTGATGATTGGACACTGTGGCGGCCTGCGTGAAAGCCAGGCGATTGGCGACTATGTTCTGGCCCACGCTTATCTGCGTGACGACCACGTGCTGGATGCCGTCCTGCCGCCGGATATTCCGATTCCGAGCATTGCGGAAGTACAACGTGCACTGTATGACGCCACCAAAGAAGTCAGCGGCATGCCCGGCGAAGAAGTTAAACAGCGCCTGCGTACCGGTACCGTCGTCACCACCGACGATCGCAACTGGGAGTTACGCTATTCCGCTTCTGCGCTGCGTTTTAACCTCAGTCGCGCGGTGGCCATTGATATGGAAAGCGCCACCATCGCCGCCCAGGGTTACCGCTTCCGTGTCCCTTACGGCACGCTGCTGTGCGTTTCCGATAAACCGCTGCACGGCGAGATCAAACTGCCTGGTCAGGCCAACCGTTTTTATGAAGGTGCCATTTCCGAGCACCTGCAAATAGGTATCCGGGCAATCGATCGTCTGCGTGCTGAAGGCGATCGACTGCACTCCCGTAAATTACGTACGTTCAACGAACCGCCGTTCCGTTAAGGCCTGAAGGTAACTATGCACAACTCAACTCCTCTTTCCGCTCTGCGCAACCTGCTGTTAGCGCAAGGGCTGGATGGCATGATTGTTCCGCGCGCCGACGCTCACCAAAGCGAAGATTGTACACCGCATGACAATAAGCTGGCCTGGCTGACCGGTTTTAGCGGCTCCGCTGGTCTCGCGTTGGTCCTGCGCGACCGCGCATTAATGTTTGTCGATGGACGCTATCAGGTCCAGGTGCGCAATGAAGTCTCGCTGGATGATTTTGAAATTCACCATTTACATGACGAACCGCTGGCCGATTATTTGCAGTCTCACGTTGCTGCCGGCGCGCGTATCGGCTTTGAACCGTTGCTGATGGTCAACAGCCAGTTTGAAGCACTGTCGGCGACCCATTGCGAGCTGGTATCTCTTGAGCAAGATCCTTTCGACCAGGTATGGCTTGACCGCCCGGCATCCCCCTGCGGCATCATTCGTGAAATGCCCATTGAAATCAGCGGGGAAAGCAGCACACAAAAACGAGCCCGCGTCGTGGATCTGCTCACGCAACAACAGGCCGACGTTCTGGCGATCACGCTGCCGGATAACATTGCCTGGCTGCTGAATGTGCGCGGTTCCGATCTGCCAATGGTGCCAGTGCCGTTTTCGTTCGCCCTGCTCCATCGCAGCGGCGAGCTGGAATGGTTTGTTGATAGCAACAAAACCCAGCAGCTCCCTGCTGCACTGCTGAATACGCTCACGCTGGCCCCAGAAGAGAGTTTTCTTGCCCGCTGCCAGCAGTTGGCCAAAGGGAAACGCTTTTTGGTCGATAAAGACTACGCCCCGGTCGCGCTGCGTTTTGCCATTGTAGAACACGGTGGCGAAGTCTTATGGGCACCCGATCCCATCACCTTGATGAAAGCGCACAAGAATGACGTTGAACTGGCGGGCTATCGGGAATGCCATGAACAAGATGGCGCGGCCTGGGTTAACTTTCTGGCATGGCTTACGCATGAAGTTCCCTTGCGCGAAGCGGCAGGCAATCCGGTCACTGAGCTGGAAGCGCAGGTCAGGCAACTGGAATTTCGCCAGCAGCAGCCGGGATTTATCGAGCAAAGCTTCAACACGATTTCGGCCTCAGCCAGCAATGCCGCAATGTGCCATTACCATTCCAGCGAAAAAACCAATACGCCCATTACCTCTCAGGCCATGTATCTGAATGATTCCGGCGGCCAGTACCATAATGGTACGACGGATACAACGCGCACCCTCGCGTTTGGTCCACAGGATCCGCAGCGTCGTCTGCATTACACCGCTGTGTTGAAAGGCTTTTTGTCGCTTATCTCACTGCAATTTCCCAGCGGCACTCAGGGTCATCAACTGGATGCCTTTAGCCGTCGGGCGCTGTGGGATCTGGGTCTGGATTTTGATCACGGTACGGGACACGGCGTAGGCCATCAGCTCCTGATCCATGAGCAGCCCCATCGCATTGCCAAAAAAGTAAACCCCTGGCCTCTGGTTGCGGGCAATATCATTACCATCGAGCCGGGTTATTATCTGGCCGGAGAATATGGGATCCGTATTGAGAATCAGGTGGAGATTATCAACAGTCGTCCTGGCTACTGTCGCTTCTCAACGCTGACGCTGGTGCCGATTGATTTAAGTCTGGTTGAACTGCATCTGCTAAGTGAGGCAGAAAAACAGTGGATTGATGATTACCACCAGCAGGTCAGAGAGACGTTATCCCCACGCGTGAACGCAGAGGCTCGTCCGTGGTTGTTCGCCGCCACTGCGCCGATTCGCGTTCAGGCCAATTAATGCATTAAAAAAGGCAGCCCGCAGGCTGCCTTAATTCTCCCCAACTTTTTACTGCTTAGCTGTGACGGATGTACTCATCCATTTCAGTTTTCAGGTTATCGGACTTAGTACCGAAGATAGCCTGAACACCGGAACCCGCCACTACAACGCCCGCCGCACCCAGTTTCTTCAGGCCAGCCTGATCCACTTTGGCAACGTCAGCGACGCTGACACGCAGACGAGTGATGCACGCATCGAGGTTAGTGATGTTTTCTTTACCGCCGAATGCCGCAACCAGGGCCGGAGCCATTTCGCCGGACGCACCCGCTTTGGTGTCTTCGGTAGCATCTTCACGACCCGGAGTTTTCAGGTCCAGCGCTTTGATCAGCACACGGAAGATGGTGTAGTAAACAATCGCATAACCGATACCGACAATCGGGAACAGCCACAGTTTGCTGCTGTTACCGGACAGAACGATAAAGTCGATCAGACCGTGGGAGAACGACGTACCGTCACGCATACCCAGCAGGATACAGATCGGGAATGCCAGACCAGCCAGAATTGCGTGGATGATGTACAGGATCGGTGCCACGAACATGAACGAGAACTCGATCGGTTCGGTAATACCGGTCAGGAACGAGGTCAGCGCCGCGGAGATCATGATACCGCCCACTTTCGCGCGGTTTTCTGGTTTAGCAGAGTGCCAGATAGCGATAGCGGCAGCCGGCAGACCGTACATTTTGAACAGGAAGCCACCAGACAGTTTGCCCGCAGTCGGGTCACCCGCCATATAGCGAGGGATATCGCCGTGGAATACCTGGCCCGCAGCATTGGTGTATTCACCGATCTGCATCTGGAATGGAACGTTCCAGATATGGTGCAGACCAAACGGCACCAGGCAGCGTTCAATGAAGCCATAGATACCGAACGCTACGACCGGGTTCTGGTATGCAGCCCACTGGGAAAACGTCTGAATAGCAGTCCCGATCGGCGGCCAAATGAAGGACAGAACCACACCGGTGAAGATAGCGGCCAGACCAGAAATGATAGGAACGAAGCGCTTACCCGCAAAGAAGCCAAGATACTCAGGCAATTTGATACGGTAGAAACGGTTGAACATATACGCTGCAATCGCACCGGAGATAATCCCCCCGAGAACACCCGTATCAGCAAGGTGTTTAGCTGCGATCTCTTCAGCAGGTAAATGCAGAACCAGCGGCGCAACAACAGCCATGGTCTTAACCATAATGCCGTAGGCAACAACGGATGCCAGTGCAGATACGCCGTCGTTATTGGTGAAGCCTAACGCGACACCGATGGCAAAAATCAGCGGCATGTTTGCAAAAACAGAACCGCCTGCTTCTGCCATTACGTGCGATACAACGGCTGGCAGCCAGCTGAAGTTAGCGGAACCGACACCCAGCAGGATACCTGCAATCGGGAGTACGGATACCGGCAGCATCAGCGATTTACCGACCTTTTGCAGGTTAGCAAATGCATTCTTAAACATAATTGAGAGTGCTCCTGAGTATTTGTGCTTTTCTACGTTCTCACGCATTAGCGAGGGGGGAGAACCTCGCCGTGTACAGGGCATCTAAGTACCCTTTATTTATTACACAGAGTAAAATAATTCAGTTTGTTTTTGTTTGACGGCTATCACAATTCAGTCGTGGATGGCCGTAAAATCCGCACATTCCGATAAAATGCGTTTCTGAATGTGTCAAACCGGTTATTCACCGCCCATTTTGAGGCGGTGAACTTTACTCGCTTTGCTTATTAATTACGAGCTTTAAAAAAAGTCAGTTAACGAACGGATTGCAGGCGAGAAGCGTCGATGTGAAACAGGCGGGCAAAGTTATCAGTGGTTGCCTGCGCCAGTTCTTCAACGGCAACACCTTTCACTACGGCCATATACTCCGCAACGTCACGGGTCATGGCGGGCTGGTTCTCTTTTCCACGATGCGGTACAGGCGCAAGGTAGGGAGAATCCGTCTCAACCAGCAACCTATCCAGAGGAACATAGCGGGCGGCATCACGGAGCTGATCTGCGTTACGGAACGTGACGATGCCGGAAAACGAGATATAAAATCCGAGGTCCAGCAATTTGCCCGCCGTTTCTCTGTCTTCTGTAAAACAGTGTAGTACGCCACCACAATCCGTCACTTTTTCTTCGCGCAGAATAGACAGCGTATCGGCCCGCGCATCGCGGGTATGTACGATAACTGGCTTTTGTAACTCACGGCCAATCTGAATATGATGGATAAAAGATTCCTGCTGGCGCACCTTTGTTTCCGGCGTATAGAAATAGTCCAGCCCGGTTTCCCCCATCGCCACAACGCCCTCTTCGGCGGCAAAACGGCGCAGGTCTTCAACATCATAGGCTTCATCCTGATTTAACGGATGCACGCCGCAGGAGAACACCACATTGTCACGTTCACCGACCAGTTCGCGCATACTGCGGTATCCTGGCAGAGTGGTCGCGACGGCAAGACAGAATTTCACATCGCGTGCGGCTGCTTTCGCCAGCACGTCATCCACGTCCTTATGCAGAGATTGATAATCCAGGCCATCAAGATGGCAGTGTGAGTCGACTAAAAACATAATGTCTCTCTCAAAGATGGGGAACAGGCAGTACGGTGCCTGGTTGCAGGTAATGCTCAATACGCAGGATAAGATCGGTTAACACCAGTTCACGGTTTACGCCTGTTACGTTCAGCAACTGCTGACGGCAATGACAAACGTCACCGAGTATCGCCTGTATCCGGGCGACGGATAACCGTTCTGCGATAGAAGATATCAGGTCCAGCGCATCAGGATTGGTTAAATGGGAAACCCCATACGGACGCTTCAAGGCATCCGTCAACAACGTTGCCAGCCAGTGTAAACGGGCGGCGGCCTGATCGTGGTTTAACGCCGCGAGCAGGATATACCAGTCACCTGCGTTTAATGTGTTTGCCAGTGCCGCACAAAAATCTGTGCGATGCGCCCAGCTTTCAGCCTGTAACAACGAGAGTGCCGCACCAGGCGAACCCGCGCTCAGGCGTAATGCGCTCAACAGCGCTTCTGGAGATGCGGTCACTTCGCGGGCGAGCCAGGAGATTGCGTACGACTCAGCCGGCGGCGCAAGATGGTGTAACCGGCAGCGGCTGCGCAATGTCGCCAGCAATCGCGCAGGCTCTGTGCTGGCGAGGAAAAACCAGGTTTGTGCAGGCGGTTCTTCCAGCGTTTTTAGCAGAGCATTGGCAGCAGCATCAGTTAACTGGGCAGCATCAGGGATCCACACCACTTTCGCACCGCCAAGGCGTGAATGCTCGTACAGCTTTTCACTCACTTCACGTACCGCATCAACCCCCAGCGTGCTTTTGCCTTTTTCCGGCAGCAGCGAATAGTAATCAGGATGCGTCCCCGCCTGCATCAATTGACAGCCCCGGCAGTGTCCGCAGCTTTTATGCCCTTCCGGCTGCTGGCACATTAAATAGCGACTGAGCGCGTAAATCAGCGCGTCGTCACCCATTCCGGGTAACGCCTGAATCAGTAACGCATGGTGACCACGACCCGCCTGGTAGCTGGCTACCAGTTTTTCAAAATCTGGCCGTAACCATGGGTACCATTTCATGCGCCCTGCTCCTGCACCCACTGGGTGATGGTATTGCGGATATCAGCCATCACAGCTTCCAGCGGCTGCGTAGCGTCGATGGTACGAATGCTGGCATCTTTGGCAGCCAGTTCAAGATAGCGCGCGCGGGTGCGATTAAAGAAATCGAAAGATTCCTGCTCAATACGATCCAGCTCGCCGCGCGCACGGGCACGCTTCAATCCGACTTCTGGAGTCACGTCCAGATAGAGCGTCAGGTCCGGGCGAAAATCACCGAGCACAGCATCGCGCAGGGTTGCCAGCATGTTTTGATCGATGCCGCGTCCGCCCCCCTGATACGCCTGGGTCGACAAATCGTGACGGTCGCCAATTACCCATGCGCCTTTTGCCAGCGCAGGTTTAATAACGGTTTCGACCAGCTGTACGCGCGCGGCGTAAAACATCAGAACTTCAGCTTTGTCAGTGATGACCTCGTCACCCACCGACTTAATGTCCAGCACCAGACTTCTTAGTTTCTCCGCGAGCTGAGTTCCCCCCGGTTCGCGGGTAAAAACCATGTCACGAATACCGAGTTGCTCAAGTGTCTCTACCACCACGTTACGCGCAGTGGTTTTTCCGGCGCCTTCCAGGCCCTCGATGACGATATAGTTACTGCCCATTTTTTTCCTTAAGCACTTTCAGGTAATCCTGCACGGACCGGTTGTGGCTGGCAAGATTGGTGTTAAACGTGTGACCGCCTTTACCGTCAGCCACGAAATAGAGGTACGGCGTTTTTGCCGGATGCGCCGCGGCCTGCAATGAGGCCTCTCCCGGCATGGCAATCGGGCCAGGCGGCAACCCCGTAATGGTATAGGTGTTATAGGCGGTCGGGGTATCTAAATCCACACGCGACAACTTGCCATTATACCGTGACCCCATCCCGTAAATCACCGTCGGATCGGTCTGTAAACGCATGCCAATCCGTAAGCGGTTAATAAAGACGGAAGCCACTTGGTCACGCTCGCTGGCAACCGCAGTCTCTTTTTCGATAATAGAGGCCATGGTTACCAGCTGATTTTTGTCCTGATAAGGCAGGCCTTCAGCGCGCCCTTCCCAGACCGAGTCTACCGCTTTAACCATTTTCTGATGTGCGCGTTTTAGTAACGCCACGTCAGTTGTATTGGCGGTATACATCCAGGTATCTGGCCAGAACCAGCCTTCCACCCATTGCGGGTTTTCCAGCTTCAGCGCCTGTGCAACGGTCTCGTAATTATCATCGCTCAGCGTATGTTTTATGTACGGGGCGTCACGCAGCTGTTTGAGGTAGTCGCTCAGACGCATCCCTTCAACCAGACGTAACGGGAACTGCGCCTCTTTACCGCTTTCCAGCAGTTGCAACATGTCCCGTACCGTCATATCGGGCGTAAAACGGTAGGTTCCGGCTTTAAAATGCGACAGTTCGGGTTCCACACGCAGCAGCCACTGGAACACACGCGGACGATTAATAACTTTGTCCGCATACAACTGTTCACCGAGAGCCAGACGGCCCGTACCCGCTTTCAGCGTAAAAATCGTCTCTTCTTTAATCAATAACTTACTGTCCGCCAGATGGCGAACTTTCCACATTCCCACTCCCGCAGCTATGCCCAGCACAACCAGCAATAACAGGACAACAAGTAACAGTTTTTTCATGACTAATTCGGGTGCTCACAAAGTGGGGCTAAAAAATCGAACAACATACGTGCAGACAGCAGCGTGTCGCCACAGGTGCGTACGGGAATAACAGGCATTAACGCATTACAGACGACGATTTCATCGGCCTGCATAACCTCTTCCAACCCGGCATACACTTCGACAATGCTGAACGGCGATTGTGCCAGCATCCGGATACAGAATTGTCGCATAATGCCGTTCACTCCGGCCTGATCCAGCCGGGGAGTGTAAACCACATCCCCCTTACGCCAGAACAAATTAGCCGCACAGCATTCCGTAACCCATCCCTCACTGTCAAGAACCAGTGCTTCATCAGCTGCCGTCTGCTCAAGATGAGAGCGAATCAACACCTGTTCCAGTCTATTCAGGTGCTTAAGTCCGGCAAGCAACGGATTACGCCCCAGACGCACTGGACTTAACGCCAGCGTTATCCCCTCCAGTCGCCAACGATCGTAATGATCGGGCCAGGCTGAAACAGAGAGAATACGTGTGGCACTGCGACAGTTTGCGCCGCTGTAACCACGGCCACCGCTACCACGGCTGATAATCACTTTTAACACGCCCCGCGCATGCCCTTGCGCCAGCATTTTCATTTCACTTTGCAGCTCTGACCAATCTCCGAAAGAGATCAGCAATTTTTGGCAGGCGTCTTGTAAACGCGCAAGATGCGCTGCAAAGAGGCAAATTTCGCCGTCAATAATACGCGCAGTGGTAAAACAGCCATCACCGAATTGGGTCGCTCGATCGCTTGCGGCCAGCATATTCTGCTCGCAGCCATTAATTAAGAACATGGTGGCTCCTTATTTCTGGTCCGCTAGTTTGGCAGGATGAACAACACAGGACAAGGGTGGAAAACCGAATAAAAAAAGGCCCGACAAGCGGACCTTTTTAAATTGCTATCGATGCTAACGCACCACCTGGCAGACTTAAATCTTTTTAAAGATCAACGAACCGTTAGTCCCGCCAAAGCCGAAGGAGTTACACAGTGCGTACTCCAGACCACTAACCTGACGCGCTTCGTGAGGTACGAAGTCCAGGTCACAACCTTCATCCGGGTTATCCAGGTTGATGGTTGGCGGAATAGCCTGATCGCGCAGCGCCAGGATAGAGAAAATAGACTCTACCGCGCCCGCCGCACCCAACAGGTGTCCGGTCATGGATTTAGTGGAGCTTACCATCACACGGCTTGCCGCATCGCCAAAGACAGATTTCACTGCCTGGGTTTCGGCTTTATCGCCAGCAGGAGTAGACGTGCCATGCGCGTTGACATAGCCGATCTGACCCGCTTCGATAGCCGCATCGCGTAGTGCGTTGACCATTGCCAGCGCAGCGCCCGCACCGTTTTCCGGTGGTGACGTCATGTGGTAAGCATCGCTGCTCATGCCAAAACCAACGACTTCAGCATAGATTTTTGCACCACGCGCTTTCGCATGCTCGTACTCTTCCAGTACCACCATGCCTGCGCCGTCGCCCAGCACAAAGCCATCACGTTCTTTATCCCACGGACGGCTTGCCGCTTGCGGGTTATCATTACGTGTAGACAGCGCACGTGCCGCGCCAAAACCACCCACGCCCAGCGGGGTACTGGCTTTTTCTGCACCACCCGCAACCATCGCGTCTGCATCGCCGTATGCAATGATACGTGCTGCATGACCAATGTTATGCACACCTGAAGTACAGGCGGTCGCAATGGAGATGCTTGGCCCTTGCAGGCCGTACATGATGGTCAGGTGACCTGCCACCATGTTAACAATCGTTGACGGAACGAAGAACGGGCTGATCTTACGTGGACCGCCATTCACCAAAGAGGTGTGGTTTTCTTCGATCAATCCGAGACCGCCAATACCAGAGCCGATAGCGGCGCCAATACGGTGAGCGTTCTCTTCCGTAATTTCGAGACCAGAATCCTGCATGGCCTGAACGCCAGCGACAATTCCATATTGAATGAAAGCATCCATCTTGCGCTGTTCTTTGCGCGAGATAATGTCTTCACAGTTAAAATCCTTTACTAAGCCAGCAAATTTCGTTGCATAGGCGCTAGTATCGAAATGGTCGATCAGGCTGATGCCACTCTGACCGGCAAGGAGAGCTTTCCAGGTAGACTCTACGGTATTGCCGACAGGAGACAACATGCCCAGTCCGGTCACAACTACACGACGCTTAGACACGGTTGTCCTCCAGGGAGGGAAAATAATTCAAGTGGGATAAAAAGATAAAACTCAGGCGGTCGAATGACCGCCTGGAGATGTTCACTTACGCCTGGTGGCCGTTGATGTAATCAATGGCAGCCTGAACGGTAGTGATTTTCTCAGCTTCTTCGTCCGGAATCTCAGTATCAAACTCTTCTTCCAGAGCCATTACCAGCTCAACGGTGTCAAGAGAATCTGCGCCCAGGTCTTCAACGAAGGAAGCATTGTTGGTTACTTCTTCCTGCTTAACGCCCAGCTGTTCGCCGATAATTTTCTTAACGCGTTCTTCGATAGTGCTCATACTCTTAAATTTCCTATCAAAACTCGCTTTCGCGATGGTTTTCGTAGTGTATAAAATGTTGAAAAATTTGCAACTAAATCCCGGCAGGTCTTACCACGATTTTACGTTATTTTGAGGGCATTCACCCTAATAACGCAAATTTTTTTATCTCGTGGTTAAACCATGTACATCCCGCCGTTGACGTGCAAAGTCTCACCTGTGATGTAACTTGCTTCGTCAGAAGCTAAAAATGCAACCGCACTGGCGATTTCCTGAGCGCCGCCAAGGCGACCCGCAGGAACCTGCGCCAGAATACCCGCACGCTGATCATCAGACAGCGCACGCGTCATGTCCGTTTCAATAAAGCCCGGAGCAACAACGTTTACAGTAATGCCACGAGACGCAACTTCGCGCGCCAGTGATTTACTGAAGCCGATCAGACCCGCTTTCGCCGCAGCGTAGTTAGCCTGACCCGCATTTCCCATGGTACCAACCACAGAACCGATAGTGATAATACGCCCATGACGCTTTTTCATCATAGCTCGCATTACCGCTTTTGACAGACGGAAAACAGATGACAGGTTGGTTTCGATGATATCGTTCCACTCGTCATCTTTCATGCGCATTAACAGGTTATCACGAGTAATCCCGGCATTATTGACCAGGATATCGACTTCACCAAATTCTGCGCGAATATTTCCCAGAACAGATTCGATAGATGCCGGATCGGTCACATTCAACATCAGACCTTTACCATTTGCACCTAAGTAATCGCTAATGGCCTGCGCACCGCTTTCGCTGGTTGCAGTACCGATAACTTTCGCGCCACGGGCAACGAGTGTTTCAGCAATTGCGCGGCCAATGCCACGGCTTGCACCGGTAACCAGCGCGACTTTTCCTTCAAAACTCATGGTCTTCCTCTTTTATTGCTCTAGCGCCGCAGAAAATGCCGCCGGCTCATTCAGTGCCGAAGCAGTCAGGGTGTCAACAATACGTTTCGTCAAACCGGTCAGAACTTTGCCCGGACCAGCTTCATACAGGTGCTCTACGCCCTGGGACGCCATGAATTCAACGGTTTTAGTCCATTGAACCGGGCTGTACAGCTGGCGAACCAGCGCATCGCGAATAGCGTCTGCATCTGTTTCGCACTTCACGTCGACGTTGTTCACAACCGGAACAGTCGGCGCGTTAAAAGTGATTTTTTGCAGTTCAACAGCCAGTTTCTCAGCAGCAGGCTTCATCAGCGCGCAGTGAGAAGGAACGCTGACCGGCAGTGGCAGAGCACGCTTAGCGCCAGCCGCTTTACAGGCTGCGCCGGCACGTTCTACGGCTTCTTTGTGCCCGGCAATAACCACCTGACCTGGTGAGTTAAAGTTTACCGGTGAAACCACCTGGCCTTCGGCAGACTCTTCACACGCTTTAGCGATAGCAGCGTCGTCCAGACCGATAATAGCAGACATGCCGCCAGTGCCTTCCGGTACCGCTTCCTGCATGAATTTGCCACGCAGTTCAACCAGACGTACGGCATCGGCAAAACCGATAACACCCGCACATACCAGCGCAGAGTATTCGCCCAGGCTGTGACCAGCCATCAGCGCAGGTGTTTTACCACCCTGCTGCTGCCATACGCGATAAAGCGCAACAGAGGCAGTCAACAGTGCTGGCTGCGTCTGCCAGGTTTTATTCAGCTCTTCGGCCGGCCCCTGCTGAGTCAACGCCCACAGATCATAGCCCAGCGCAGCTGATGCTTCAGCAAAAGTTTCTTCAACAATTGGGTAGTTTGCTGCCATTTCAGACAACATCCCAACGGTCTGGGAACCCTGCCCCGGGAACACAAATGCAAATTGCGTCATGTTTAAATCCTTATACTAGAAACGAATCAGCGCAGAGCCCCAGGTGAATCCACCCCCAAAGGCTTCAAGCAATATCAACTGCCCGGCTTTAATACGCCCGTCGCGGACGGCTTCGTCCAGCGCGCACGGTACGGAGGCCGCGGAGGTATTGCCATGTCTGTCGAGCGTCACGACAACATTATCCATCGACATACCCAGCTTTTTCGCGGTTGCGCTAATAATGCGGAGGTTTGCCTGATGCGGCACCAGCCAGTCCAGTGCAGAACGATCGAGATTATTTGCTTCCAGCGTTTCATCAACGATATGTGCAAGCTCGGTCACCGCGACTTTAAATACTTCGTTACCCGCCATCGTCAGGTGAATCGGGTTTTCCGGGTTCACGCGATCGGCATTAGGCAGCGTCAACAGTTCGCCATAGCGACCATCAGCGTGCAGATGCGTAGAGAGAATGCCGGGCTCTTCTGATGCGCTCAGTACAACCGCACCTGCGCCATCGCCGAAAATAATGATCGTCCCGCGATCGGTTGGATCACAGGTACGAGCGAGGACATCTGAGCCAACCACCAGAGCATGCTTCACTGCGCCAGACTTAACGTACTGGTCGGCAACGCTCAGGGCGTAGGTGAAACCGGCACAAGCGGCTGCAACGTCAAACGCCGGACAGCCTTTGATCCCCAGCATACTTTGGATCTGGCATGCCGCACTTGGAAATGCGTGTGTGGATGATGTGGTGGCAACCACAATCAGACCAATTTGTTCTTTGTCGATGCCTGCCATTTCAATTGCACGGTTTGCGGCGGCAAAGCCCATCGTCGCAACTGTTTCATTTGGCGCTGCAATATGGCGTTCACGGATACCTGTGCGAGTGACGATCCACTCATCAGATGTCTCAACCATTTTTTCCAAATCGGCGTTAGTACGCACTTGTTCAGGCAGATAGCTGCCAGTACCAATAATCTTCGTATACATGTACGCTCAGTCACTTTTTGGTTATATACCGCCACGAGCAAATCGCTGATACGTTGGCAGCATTCACAAACGCACGGTTATCTGTGTGCTCGCGAGTTTGCGTTTTCGCCACCGTCCAGCAGTTCGAATCCAGCTGGGTATACAGATTCCAGGCGAGCGGCAATTCGCTGAGGAACTTGTCGCTGCACCGCCTGCACTGCCTGTTCAATCGCGACTTCAAATGCTCGCTGATTGGCCGCACCATGACTCTTAATCACCGTGCCGCGCAATCCTAACAGACAGGCGCCATTATACTGGTCGGGGTTGAGGTGACTAAATCGCCTTGTCAGGCTTTTTTGTAACCAACGTTTTAATAACAGCAGCCACCACGACCGTTTTTTGCCCTCACCCTGAGACTTCAGCAGTGAAAGGAACATTCTGACAACACCTTCCATCGTCTTTAATGTGACATTACCTGTAAAGCCGTCACAGACCAACACATCAGTTTTGCCAGTCAGTAACTCATTGGCTTCAAGATAGCCGATATAATTGATAGAAGGGATTGTTTTTAGCACTGCAGAAGCATCCCGAATACTGTCGAGACCCTTGGTTTCTTCTTCACCGATATTGAGCAACGCAACACGGGGATTGGCAATTCCAACCACCTCTTCTGCCAGCACGGAACCCATGACGGCAAATTGCACCAACATCGTGCTATCACAATCCACGTTGGCACCCAAATCCAGCACCACCGTTTTACCCTTTTGCTGATGGGGTAAAACCGTCACCAGCGCAGGACGCTCAATCCCCTCAAGGGGTTTGAGCAATAACTTCGCAAGTCCCATTAGCGCGCCTGTATTACCGGCGCTCACACAGGCTTCCGCTCGTCCTTCTTTCACGAGCTCCAGGGCAACGCGCATTGAGCTTCCACGACTGGCGCGAATAGCTTGCGAGGGCCGGGCATCACTGGCAATAACTGACTGAGCAGGGATAATCTGCAGACGTGAACGTTGTTCGAAGTCAGCTTTGGCAAGTAATGGCGTGATTGTATCGGGATCCCCGACTAAAAGAAGTGTGAGTTGCGAATTAGAATTCAGTGCCTGCAATGCTGCAGGCACTGTCACGGTAGGGCCAAAATCACCCCCCATGACATCTAACGCCAGGGTTAGACGTGTCAAGGTATCGTCGCTGCCCGGTTAGGTGTTTCCCCAGTTACCCGGGGAAAGCCTCACTAAGCTTCATCACGCGTGTACTCTTTGTCTTTCTCACCGTAGCGGGAAAGCCATTGAGTCATGCGTGATTACTTAGCGATTACCTTACGGCCACGGTAAAAACCGTCGGCAGTGATGTGGTGACGCAGGTGTTGTTCACCAGAAGTTTTGTCTACAGACAGGCTGGTGACTGCGGTCAGAGCGTCATGAGAACGACGCATGCCACGTTTGGAACGGGTTGGTTTATTCTGTTGTACGGCCATGGACCTTACTCCTCAATTACTTACGCTTTAAGCTGGCTAATACGGCAAATGGGTTTGGTTTTTGCGCTTCATCAGGCAATTCGCCAAAGACCATGTCCGCCTCGGACACTTCACAGTGTTCAGAATCATGCACCGGAACTACCGGCAAGGAGAGGATAATCTCATCTTCAACCATTGCAAGCAGATCGATTTCACCGAATTCGTTAACCTCAATCGGCTCATACGCTTCCGGGAGTGCTTCAGCCTGCTCGTCAGAACGGACAGGACTAAAACAATATGTTGTGTGAACATGAAGTGGGAACGGTTTCCCGCAACGCTGACATTCGAGCGTAACCGACACCTTTGCATCACCGGTTATAACGGCAAGGCGCTGGTTATCGATAGCGAACGACATGGAGCATTCCACATCACTGTCCACACTGACTACAGAATCGGCGACACGCTCAACCAGATCAGAAGTATAGATACCTTCATAATCGAGGCGTTTCTGAGCCGTACGAACCGGATCAAGAGTCAGGGGTAATTTTACCTTTTGCATAGGGCGCGCATATTAACTTTGTAACGTCATATAGTCAAAGAAAAAGGCAGCCTGTGGTTGCCTTTTGCCAATAATTCGCACACATTGCGGGTCATCGACTTAAAATCGCTCAACACAAGCCATTACAGCCAGCTTGTAGGACGAAGTCCATAGTTTAAAATGGCTCTCATCAATACGCTATATGCGAGGGAAAAAATATGCCTCAACTTATTCTTGCTTCTACCTCTCCCTGGCGTCGCGCTTTACTAGAAAAACTGGCAATCCCGTTCGAATGCGCAGCACCAGAGGTTGATGAAACGCCGTTACCGGGCGAAGCCCCCCGGCACCTAGTCTTGCGACTGGCGCAGAAAAAAGCGCAATCTCTCGCCCACCGATATCCATCGCACCTTATTATTGGTTCCGATCAAATTTGTGTTCTCGATGGTGAAATAACCGGCAAACCGTTAACAGAAGAAAATGCACGCCAGCAGTTACTCAAAGCCCGTGGCAATATTGTGACGTTTTATACCGGACTGGCGCTGTATAATTCTGCGACCGGACATTTACAAACTGAAGTTGAACCGTTCGACGTGCATTTTCGTCATTTAAGCGAAACGGAAATTGAAGATTACGTGCGCAAAGAGCGCCCGCTGCATTGTGCCGGTAGTTTTAAAAGCGAAGGATTGGGCATTGCACTTTTTGAGCGCCTGGAAGGTCGTGACCCAAATACTTTAATCGGTTTACCGCTAATCGCACTGTGTCAAATGCTGCGACGAGAAGATATGAACCCGTTAAAAGCCTGACGGGTTGACGGCTGTTTAGGCCTAATCCTGTAGGCCTGATAGGCACAACGCCATCAGGTCTACAGGTAATGCGCGATAATATCAATGCGCATCAGCCTTTACTGCGTAACACCTCGAGGCAGCGCTTCAACTGCTTATCCATTGGTGCTTCAATACGCATTACTTCACCCGTCCCAGGATGAGTAAATTTCAACGCTGCGGCGTGCAAAAAGAGCCTGCTCAGCCCGGTATCCGCCAGTTGCTTATCGAACTCACGATCGCCATAGCGGTCGTCAAAGGCAATCGGATGTCCGGCATATTGCGTATGCACGCGAATCTGGTGCGTTCGTCCAGTCACGGGACTGCAGCGCACAAGCGTAGCGAACGCGTAACGCTCTTCCACTTTAAAGCGTGTTTCCGATGGTTTGCCTTCCTGATTCACCCGCACGATACGCTCGCCGCTTTGCAGAATGTTCTTTAACAGCGGGGCCTGCACGGTTTTGACATGGGACTGCCACTGGCCGCGTACCAACGCGAGGTAGTCTTTCTGCATGCCTTTTTCACGCAGTTGTTCATGCAACGAACGCAAGGCAGATCGTTTTTTGGCCACCAGCAGCACGCCGGAGGTATCCCGGTCGAGGCGATGCACCAGCTCAAGGAAACGCGCTTCCGGGCGCAGCGCACGTAAGCCTTCAATGACGCCAAAGCTTAATCCGCTTCCACCATGCACGGCCGTACCTGAAGGCTTGTTAAGCACCAGAATGTGGTCATCTTCATATAAAATGACATCGGTCAGCGCCGCGACCTTCTGCAAATTCGGTGAAATGGCCTCTTCTTCACGTTCAGCGACACGTACAGGTGGAATACGCACAATGTCCCCGTCTTCGAGTTTGTACTCGGGTTTAATGCGTTTTTTGTTCACCCGCACTTCGCCTTTACGCAAAATGCGATAAATCATACTTTTCGGCACACCCTTGAGCTGGGTGCGCAAAAAGTTGTCGATGCGTTGCCCTGCTTCGTCGGCAGTAATGGCAACTGTTTTTACGGCTGGAGTCTCTGTTTTCATGGGGGCCGATTTTAAATAGCCATCAAGATTCGCGCCACACATTTTTCTATGCTTATATTAACTGCTATACCTTATTACTTAAGTTTGACATAGCCGATTTGGTGGTTATTAAAGCAATCACTACGCGGAAGTGAAAAAACTGTGAGTAACCGGGTGATAAATGGCAAAAGTCATCTTGCTATAACAAGGTTAGCAGTGGAATAATGAGGTTGTTTCCGTGTTGAATCTTGTTAAAACAAGACCTTTTCCGGAATGACCCAATTTTGCCCGACCGATCATCAACGCAGCAATGGCGTAAGACGTATTGATCTTTCAGGCAGTTAGCGGGCTGCGGGTTGCAGTCCTTACCGGTAAGTGCTCTATAGATTTCGCGTTGTAGGAAGGCGGCAAGTCTGGGAACCCCAGGTGCTTACTCCTGTAAGTGGTTGGGGTAAGAAGATGAAGCCAACGCACCCACAGCGTGAAAGACGATAAGCACGATGGAAGCTTCTCTGGAGAGTAACACCCAGACTGTTCCCCTGATAATTGCGCTGTGTTTCCGTATGAAATACAGGCAACCGACACTCTGCGCCTCTTTGAGCTGACGATAACCGTGAGGTTGGCGACGCGAATAGACACGAGGCCATCGGTTCACACCCGGAAAGGCATTACTCTGCCCGCAGCTTAGTCGTCAATGTAAGAATAATGAGTAAGTTACGATGAAAAGAATGTTAATTAACGCGACTCAGCAGGAAGAGTTGCGTGTCGCCCTTGTAGATGGGCAGCGTCTGTACGATCTGGATATCGAAAGTCCTGGACACGAACAGAAAAAAGCCAACATCTATAAAGGCAAAATTACCCGTATTGAACCGAGTCTGGAAGCTGCTTTTGTTGATTACGGCGCTGAACGTCACGGTTTCCTCCCGTTAAAAGAAATTGCCCGCGAATACTTCCCCGCTAGCTACAACTCCCATGGTCGTCCCAACATTAAAGACGTGTTGCGCGAAGGTCAGGAAGTCATTGTTCAGATCGATAAAGAAGAACGCGGCAATAAAGGCGCTGCGCTGACCACCTTTATCAGCCTGGCAGGTAGTTATCTGGTTCTGATGCCGAACAACCCGCGCGCGGGCGGCATCTCCCGTCGCATTGAAGGCGACGACCGTACCGAATTAAAAGAAGCGCTGGCAAGCCTGGAACTGCCTGATGGCATGGGGCTTATCGTGCGTACCGCAGGTGTCGGCAAATCTGCCGAAGCGCTGCAGTGGGACCTGAGTTTCCGCCTGAAGCACTGGGAAGCGATTCAAAAAGCCGCTGACAGCCGCCCTGCTCCGTTCCTGATCCATCAGGAAAGCAACGTTATCGTTCGCGCATTCCGTGACTATTTACGTCAGGACATCGGCGAAATCCTCATCGACAACCCGAAAGTTATGGAGATGGCGCGTCAGCACATCGCCGCGCTGGGTCGTCCGGATTTCAGCAGCAAAATCAAACTGTACACCGGTGAAATTCCGCTGTTCAGCCACTATCAAATCGAATCTCAAATTGAGTCCGCGTTCCAGCGCGAAGTGCGTCTGCCGTCCGGCGGCTCAATCGTTATCGACAGCACAGAAGCGCTGACCGCTATCGATATCAACTCCGCACGCGCGACCCGCGGCGGCGACATCGAAGAAACTGCGTTCAACACCAACCTTGAAGCAGCCGATGAAATTGCTCGTCAGTTGCGTCTGCGTGACCTCGGCGGCCTGATCGTAATCGACTTCATTGATATGACGCCGGTTCGTCACCAGCGTGCGGTTGAAAACCGTCTGCGTGAAGCCGTGCGTCAGGACAGAGCGCGTATTCAGATCAGCCATATTTCTCGCTTCGGCCTGCTGGAGATGTCCCGCCAGCGTCTGAGCCCGTCGCTGGGTGAATCCAGCCATCACGTATGCCCACGCTGCTCCGGCACGGGTACCGTAC
This sequence comes from Citrobacter sp. RHBSTW-00017, assembly GCF_013797615.1. Classification (NCBI taxonomy): domain Bacteria; kingdom Pseudomonadati; phylum Pseudomonadota; class Gammaproteobacteria; order Enterobacterales; family Enterobacteriaceae; genus Citrobacter; species Citrobacter sp. RHBSTW-00017. Next base: position 3,113,446 of record NZ_CP056899.1, read on the forward strand.
GTGATAACGAATCACTGTCGCTGTCTATTCTGCGTCTGATCGAAGAAGAAGCGCTGAAAGAAAATACGCAGGAAGTTCACGCTATTGTTCCTGTGCCGATCGCATCCTACCTGCTCAACGAAAAACGTACCGCGGTAAATGCTATCGAGACACGTCAGAATGGCGTGCGCTGTGTGATTGTGCCAAACGATCAGATGGAAACTCCGCATTACTCCGTGCTGCGCGTACGCAAAGGGGAAGAAACACCAACCCTGAGCTACCTGCTGCCAAAACTGCATGAAGAAGCGATGGCATTGCCGATGGAAGAAGAGTTCGTCGAGCGTAAACAGCCAGAGCAGCCGGCATTAGCCACCTTTGCAATGCCAGAGGTGCCGCCAGCCCCTGCTTTGCAGGAACCTACTGCGAAGGCCGCCGCGCCTAAAGCCGCAGCAGCGACCGCGGCCGTCGCCGCGCAGCCAGGTTTGATTAGCCGTTTCTTCAGCGCACTGAAGTCCATCTTCAGCGGTAGCGAAGAAGTGAAACCGGTTGAACAACCTGCGCCGAAAGCTGAAGAGAAAACCGATCGCCAGCAGGATCGTCGTAAACCGCGTCAGAACAATCGTCGCGACCGTAACGATCGTCGTGATAATCGCGACAACCGTGGCGAGCGTGATAACCGTAACGAGCGTTCAGAAAGCGGTGAAAACCGTGAAGATAACCGCCGTAACCGCCGTCAGTCGCAGCAGCAAAATGCGGAAGCGCGCGATAACCGCCAGCAGTCTACTGACGTCGCCGACAAAGCGAAATCCGGTGATGACCAGCAGGCTCCGCGTCGCGAGCGCAACCGCCGTCGCAACGATGATAAGCGTCAGGCGCAGCAGGAAGTTAAAGAGCTGAATCTGGCAGAACAACCTGCGCAGGATACCGAGCAGGAAGAGCGCGTTCGTCAGCCTCAGACTCGCCGTAAACAGCGTCAGCTGACTCAGAAAGTTCGTTACACAGACAGCCCGGCTGTTGAAGCCGAAGTCGCGACTGCCGAGGTGGTCACTGAAACGGCTGTCACTCAGCCAACTGAACAGCCCGTACCGGCACAGCGTACTGAACTGGCGAAAGTTGATCTACCTGCCGTCGTTGCGACTGAGCAGGAAGACAACAGCGAAGCGCGTGACTCTAATGGTATGCCGCGTCGTTCCCGTCGCTCACCTCGCCATCTGCGCGTCAGTGGACAACGCCGTCGTCGCTATCGTGACGAGCGTTACCCGGTTCAGTCGCCGATGCCGTTAACGGTTGCCTGCGCATCTCCAGAATTAGCGTCCGGTAAAGTCTGGATCCGCTACCCTGTTGCTCGTCCTCAGGATCAGCAGGTTGCAGAGCAGCGCGAGCAGGAAACGGTTCAGGGGCAAACTGCACCTGTCGCCGTAGAGCCTCAGGTTGCTGCAGCTGCCGTTGAGCATATTGTGAACGCCCCTGCGTCGGTTGAAACCGTACAGCCAGAGGTGGTCATTGCTGAACCTCAGGCTACCGTCGTTGAAACCACGCATCCGGAAGTCATCGCTACTCCGGTCGAGGAACAACCGCAAATTATCGCTGAATCTGACGCGCCTGTTGCTGAGGATACCGCGGCGAAAGCCGAACCTGTCGCTGAAATTGTGGCTGCGCCGGTTGTCGAAGAATCTGCGGAGGTTGTTATTTCTCAGCCTGAAGTGGCTGAAGAGATTGCCGAGGTTGTGGAAACAGCGCCAGTGGCTGAAGAAGTTGCCGCGCCGCAAGAGGTTGTTGCCGCACCTGTCGTCGAAGACACAGTCGCTAAGGCTGAAGTTGTCGCAACCCGCATTGACGCAGAACATCTTCACAGCCACGCGGCCGCCCCGATGACCCGTGCTCCGGCACCAGAGTATGTGCCTGAAGCGCCGCGTCATAGTGACTGGCAACGCCCGGAATTCGCCTTTGAAGGTAAAGGTGCCGCAGGTGGACACAGCGCCACGCACCAGGCGACTGCGCCAGCAACGCGCCCGCAGCCCATTGAGTAAGTCATAATCAACATCAAAGCCGACCTTCGGGTCGGCTTTTTTTTATCTCTGCTCTACGCACTGGCAAACTGAGAAGGCGTGGTTACGCTGGCAATCTTTAGCGGTGCGATTGCGTGGGAAATAAGATTAACGGGGAATCTGTCGCTGAGAAAATAACAGTGGCCTAAAAAAATGCCCGCTCCGGGGTGTTAAAGGAGCGGGCAGACAAACATATCCAGTTTCATGATATGTTCAAAAAGGTGTTACCGGTTCAGTTGAAATAGCGACATTCCCTGCATATCGGTAAACGTTTTGTACGATGCCTGCAGTGCGGCCTGCTGCATCACGTAGGACGAAATCGCTGCGTTCCAGTCAACATCCACCAGATTGCTCATCTGCTGAGTCTGGCCCAATGCGCGATCGGCGCCCAGTGAATCCAGTGAACTTAACTCGCTGAGCTGAGTCCCTAATTCTGCACGAACAGAAAGCACGTTATTCAATGAATTTTTCAGGCCACGACTGGTTTTATCAATGGCTGCAGCGGCGGTAGCTTTTGCCGCGTCATTGCCCTCAATAGGGGTTTTGAGCGCATCAATAGCGGTATCCAGCATTTTGAACAGGTTCTTTTCCTGAGTACCGCCGCCTGGTTCCGGTACGGCATTACTGGTCAGATTAACAAATACTTTATCGCCAGTATGACCAATAACCATGGTACGGGAGGCATCGACCTGCTGGGTCACATTTGTTGTACCGCCACTGTAAGCGCCATCTGCCTGAGCAAATGGTGCAGATTCTGTTTTATATCCGCCAAAAATATAGCGTCCATTACCGTCGGTGCTGTTCGCCAGGTTCATCAGTTGATCGCGGATCCCCTGCAGGTCGGTGGCCAGCGATGCACGGTCGTCATCGCTTAACGTGCCATTCGCAGCATAGACAATTTTTTCCTGCGCGGTCTGAATTGCCGTCGTTACCTGACTCAGTACGTTCTCTTCCAGCGATACTTTTTGCGTCGCAAATGAACGCGCCAGCGTATATTGGCTGTTCTGCGCCTGTGCTTGAGAAAGCACCACGGCCTGCGAGGCGGCGATCGGATCGTCAGATGGGTTAATCACACGTTTGCCCGTTGACATCTGCTCGCCGAACTTCATCCATTCAGCCTGAGAGTTAGTGATGCCACGCATATTCTGCTGGTACATCATCTGGGTGCTGATACGCATTGTGTCCCTCTCCCTTAGCGAATATTAATCAGTGCATCAAACAGCGCATTTGCAGTTTGCAGCACTTGCGCGTTAGCCAGGTAATACTGTTGGTAGCGCTGTAAGTTACCGTATTCTTCGTCGAGGTTGACGCCGGAAATAGACTGCTGCTGCTTATAAAGCTGCGTTACCACGTTGTTCTGGGTAATGGCGCTGGTTTTCAGCGTCGCGGTTTTGTTCCCGACATCGCTTACCAGCGTGGCATATGCATCGTTGAAGGTCTTATTACCCACGGTAGCTTTGGTCTGCAGATCCAGCAGTTTCTGACCGTTACGGTTATCGCTTTTTCCCTTATCAATATCCGGGTCCGGATCATTTTTTGAGACCTGGGCCATGGCGATTTTCGACTCATCGGTCACCATGACTTTCATATCAACAACGGCGTTACTGACAGGTTTCACTGTGAAGCTGTCATTTGCTTTTGCGCCAGTATTTACGGTGATTTCCATCCCGTCAAAGGACATCTTCCCACCGGTAACGGTAGCTTTGAAGCTGGTATTATCCGCCAGGCGAGTAACCTGCCAGTCCGTCCCGTCATAAACGATTTTATAATCGGTCGCCTGTACAGCAGAGCTGTCGGTAATCTTCGCGCTTAACGATCCTGTTCCTGTATTTTTAGCGTTGTTGAATACTGCCGGGCTACCGATAGCAAAGAAATCCTTACCCTGATCGCCGTTCGCGTCAAAACCCTCTTTATGCTGGGTGTTAAACGCATCGGCAAACGCCAACGCCAGTTGGCCCAGCGTGTTACGCGTCTGGTCAAGCTCTTGAGAACGGAAGGTCAACAGCCCGCCCAGTGAACCGGTATTCAACAGTTTTTCGGGAATTTCAACCTCGCCGGCAACCCCGTCGACGTAGGCCACTGTGGTACGATTGGGATCGTCACTGGAGGGCACAGCCGCCAGCTGTCGTGCATTGCTGCCCTGCACCAGTGAATAGCCGTTCGCCATGGTTATGTTGTAAGTCCCGCCGTCCTGAACGCTGACTTCAACACCAACAATCTGGTTTAGTTCACTGACCAGTTGGTCGCGCTGGTCGAGTAAATCGTTAGGCGATGCGCCCGCGCCGACGCCGGTCAGACGGGAAATCTGATCGTTGAGGCTGGCAATCTGTTTTGAATAGTTGTTGATCTGGTCAACGCTGGCCTTGATCGCAGTATTAACCTGCTTGTCTTGATCGCGCAGATACTGGTCGGTTGTTCTGAACTGGTTGACTAAACCATCAGCTTTACCGATCAGCGCCTGGCGCGCCGCCGGGTCTTCCGCGTTACTGACAAGGGTTTGCAGGCTGGTAAAAAAGTCCTGCATTGAGGTCGAAATGGAACTGGTTTTGCTGGAGAGCAGATTGTCGATTTTCGACATTTGTTCATAGCGCGTTGTCAGGCCGCTGCTTTGGTTCTGCGCGGCACGTAACTGATTCGTGATAAAGGAGTCATACTCGCGCTGTACGCCAGAAACATAGACGCCATTGCCAACCCAGCCCCCCGCACCCAGCGTGCTGTTCGCTTGTGCCATAATTGTCGTTTGACGGGTGTATCCGGCAACGTTATAGCTGGAGATGTTATTACTGGCAGAATTCAACGCGGCCTGCGCTGCGGCGAGTCCACTCATCGCGTTATTAATCAAGCTGGACATGGAGGTTCCTTGTAATCCTTCAATACTCGTTATTATCGGCAGCAGGTTGGTAGACTTGAGCTATTTAAAAGAGATTATCGATATTCGTACTGTAGGTTTTGCTCACTTTTTCGCTCATCGATTTCAACTGCTGGATCATGCTGGTTAATTTACGCGCATAGTTAGGGTCAGTCGCGTAACCAGCATTCTGCAAAGCCTGTGCCCCCTGCTCGGCGGTAGCAGCGGCGGTTACCGCCGCATAGCGCGGGTTACGCGATATCAGACCGACATAATCCGACAGTGCCTCAAGGTAAGAGCTATAGACGCGGAATCGGGCTTTCACCTTTTTCGCCTCGCCGTTTTCATATTCGGTGGTGGTGATTTCGGTGGTTGGGCCTTTCCAGCTTCCCGAAGCCTTCACGCCAAAAATGTTAAAGCTCGGTTCACCGTTCTCACGGCGGATTTGTCGCTGGCCCCATCCGGACTCCAGCGCCGCCTGCGCCAGAATCAGATGATGCGGAACCCCGCTTTGCTGACTTGCCAGCTTAGCCGGCAGCGATAGCTGGGCGAGGAAGTCTTTGCTGTCACCTGACAGCGGCTCATCATTGCTTTCCGTCGCCCGGGGAATGGCTTTACGGACCAGTTGCGTCAGCGCCTGGTTTTGATAGCTGGTCACCGTTTCCAGGGAGAACTTCATTGGCACCTGCGGCGCATCGTCTGCGGGTTGCGCCTGCCCTTCAGTCATCTGCTTAACCATCATTTCAGCCAGTCCCAGACCTTTACCTGCTGTCATCTGCTGCGCAATTTGTTGGTCATACATGCTGGTATACAAACGTGTCGAATCACTGCTAAAAACACCATCTTTCGGCAGTGCTTCACGCATACTTTTCAGCATCATTTGTACGAACATCCCTTCAACCTGACGGGCAACCGGGCGGATATTCGCCGCCGGGTCCTGACCCGCTTTCGCTTTCAGTTCGTTCAGTGATTGCGCATCCCAGGCGGCACTGGTCAGCAGTTTGCTGTCACCAATCATTAGATGATTTCCAGTTTGGCGCGTAAGCATCCCGCGCTCTGCATCGATTGCAGAATGGACATCAGATCCATCGGCGTTGCCCCTAGCGCATTAAGCGCACGCACAACATTGTTCAGGTTGGCGCTGGAACGCACGCTTTGCAGCGAACCGCCGCTCTGGCGCAGATCGATCTGGGTTTGAGGTGTCACCACGGTCTGTCCACCGCCAAACGGTGTATCCGGCTGGCTGACGTTCGCCTGGCGGTTTACCGTAATCGACAAGTTGCCTTGCGCGACGGCACAGCTATCCAGCGTGACTTCACGGTTCATAACGACGGATCCGGTGCGCGAGTTGATAATCACTTTCGCATCCTGCGGCGTGACGTTCACCTCCATATTCTGGATGTCAGCAAGGAAACGCACCTGCGAGCTGTTGCCGCTTGGCACGCGTACCTGAATCGTCCGGGCGTCCAGCGCAGTGGCGCTACCAAAGCCGCGCGAACGGTTAATGGTGTCGGTTATCTGCTGCGCCATAGTGAAATCTTCATTATTGAGCTGCAGATTAATGGTGTTACCGCCGCCGAACTGGCTGGGTAATTCACGTTCGATGGTCGCGCCGTTGGTAATACGTCCGCCATTGAGCTGGTTTACCTGCACGCTGCTGCCACCCGCAGCCGCGCCTGCACCGCCTACCAGAATATTCCCCTGCGCCAGCGCATATACCTGGCTATCGACCCCTTTCAGCGGGGTCATCAGCAACGTTCCGCCGCGCAGGCTTTTGGCGTTCCCCATGGAAGAGACCACCACGTCAATGGTTTGCCCCTGACGACCAAAGGCCGGGAATTGCGCGGTCACCATCACCGCCGCCACGTTTTTCAACTGCATATTGGTGCCGGTTGGCACGGTAATTCCCAACTGCGAAAGCATGTTGTTGAGCGTTTGCGTAGTAAACGGCGTCTGGGTGGTCTGGTCACCCGTGCCATCCAAACCGACCACCAGCCCATAACCGATCAACGAGTTTTCCCGCACGCCCTGAACGCTGGTCAGGTCACGAATACGGTCGGCATGCGCAAAGGTGGTTATCAGCACCAGTACCATTCCAACTAAAGATTTAAACACTGGCTACCTCGCTTACATCGGCGACAAGTTAAGGAAGAAACGCTGCAACCAGCCCATATTCTGCGCTTCATTGATGTAGCCGTTGCCGACATACTCAATACGTGCGTCCGCAACCTGAGTTGACGGTACGGAGTTGCTGCCACTGATGGTGCGCGGGTTAACGACCCCGGAGAAGCGAATGAATTCAGTGCCCTGATTAATGGCGAGCTGTTTTTCACCCACAACATGTAAGTTACCATTCACCAGTACCTGATCGACCGTTACGGTCAGGGTACCGCTGAAGGTATTGCTGGCGTTCGCGCCGCCTTTACCGTTAAAGGTGTTACCGCCTGAAGCTTCTACGTCAGCACGCTCGTTGCCAAACAGTCCTTGCAAATAACGCGGTACGGTATCAAAACCAAAGTTGGTTTTGCCGTCGCGGCTGGCATTAGCCGAAGAACTTTTGCTCGCGCTGACGTTTTCCTGCAATACGATGGTCAACGTATCGCCAATATTGCGCGGACGGCGGTCTTCGAATAACGGCTGATAACCGTAGTTAATCGGTTGGGCCGACTGGAAGATTGATCCATTCGCCACCGGCGTCGGGCCTGGAACAGGCTGGGCAGACGTTGCGCCCTGCACGAGGGGCGTGGCCGGGATCCAGGCGCATCCTGTCAGTGAAACCACCAACAGGGCTAAAATTGGGTATGGGTGAAGCGCGTATTTTCGCATTGCGGTCATCTTCAAAATCAGTGTGCCGGTGAGGCTTTCACCCCACCGGGCCACACTTTAGAGTTGCGTCAGTTTTTGCAGCATCTGATCGGTGGTCGATACCGCTTTACTGTTGATTTCGTAAGCGCGCTGCACCTGGATCATGTTTACCAGCTCTTCCGCCACGTTGACGTTAGAGGTTTCAACATAACCCTGGTACAGCAGACCCGCGCCGTTCAGCCCCGGAGTGCTCTCATTCGGCGCACCGGATGACTGCGTTTCGGTGTACAGATTCTCACCAATGCTTTCCAGACCGGTATCGTTCATAAAAGTAGTCAGGTTAAGCTGCCCAACCTGAACCGGTGCTGCCTGGCCCTGCTGGGTTACGCTGACGATACCGTCGCGTCCAATGGTGATACTGAGCGAGTTAGCCGGGATGGTGATAGCCGGCTGAACCTGAAAACCACCCGCAGTCACCAGTTGACCGTTCTGATCCACCTGGAAAGAACCGTCACGGGTGTAGGCGGACGTGCCATCAGGCAGCATGACCTGGAAAAAGCCCTGCCCTTTAATCGCCACATCTTTACTGTTGTTGGTCTGCGACAGGTTCCCCTGGCTGTGTAAACGCTCAGTCGCGACCGGGCGCACACCGGTACCAATCTGCAAACCAGACGGCAGTGTGGTTTGTTCAGAAGACTGTGCGCCAGGCTGGCGAATCGTCTGGTACAACAGATCTTCAAAAACGGCACGTTGACGCTTAAATCCGTTGGTGCTGACGTTTGCCAGGTTGTTGGCAATCACATCCATGTTGGTTTGCTGCGCATCCAGGCCGGTTTTGGCGATCCACAATGAACTGATCATAAAATGTCCTGTATTAACTCATCGACAGCAGTTGGTTGGCGCGACCCGCGTTATCATCCACGCTACTGATAATCTTCATTTGCATTTCGAAACGACGGGCGTTGGCGATCATGTCACTCATCGCGGCTACCGGCTTAACGTTACTGCCTTCCAGCACACCCGACATAACGCGAATGCTGGGGTCAGCCTGTAACGTAGCGCCACGGGTAGCCTGCGCGGCCTGGGTCAGACGGAACATACCGTCATCGCCACGTTGCACTTCACTCCCCGTGGCCTTCACCAGTTTCAGTCGCCCAACTGGCGCAACGGTGTTAGCCGGATCGCCAGGGTTGAGCGCCGAGATCGTGCCGTCTGCCGCAATGGTGACTTCTGAACCTTCCGGTACGGCTATTGGTCCGGCTTCGCCAATCACCGGGTGTCCCTGAATGGTCAGTTCCCCCGTAGGGCTTACCTGAATGGCGCCATTTCGGGTATATCCTTCGCTACCGTTCGCGGTCTGCACAGCCAACCAGCCATCCTGTTGCAGCGCCACGTCCAGCGGACGTGAGGTATAGTCCATCTGACCCGGCGTCATATCGGCCCCCGGCGTGGAGGCCACCACCAGCGTACGCGTCGGTAAAGACAATCCTTCAACGGGAACCGCGCGCAGCGCATTGAGCTGCGCACGAAAACCCGGCGTTGAGGCGTTTGCCAGGTTGCTGGCCGTCACCGCTTGTTGATTCAGCGTCTGACTGGCCGCGCCCATGGCGGTATAAATTGCGTGATCCATTAAGCCATCCCGTCAGGCGCTTAGCGCAGGTTGACCAGCGTGTTGAGGATCTGGTCCTGGGTTTTGATGGTCTGCGCGTTCGACTGATAGTTACGCTGGGCGACGATCATATTCACCAGTTCTTTACTCAAATCCACGTTTGATGCTTCCAGCGCGCCGTTGGTCAGCTTGCCGAAGTTACCCTCGCCTGCGGTACCCAGCAGCGCCACGCCGGAAGACTGAGTAGCTGCCCAGACGTTGTCACCCTGAGAAGCCAGACCTTCGTTGTTGGCAAAGTTTGCCAGCACGATCTGCCCCAGAACCTGTTGCTGTTCGTTGGAGTAGTTACCGACCACAGTACCGTCATTGTTAATCTGGTAGCTCACCAGGTCGCCCGGCTTATAGCCATTCTGATTCGTGGCAACGATGTTGTTGGCGCCAGTGTTCTGCTGCATGGAGTTCAGGAAGCTCAGGGAGAAATTTGCCGCATCAGCACCGTTAATCTGCCCGGTTGTGATGTTGATTTCCTTTGGCCAGACGGTAGGAGGCGTTGGTACCGCCTCGGCGGCTGTGGCGCTAATCCCTAAGAACACACCATTTTCATTAAAGCGCATAAACCCTGCTGATTTTGCAGCGGCTCCGGTTGAAGCATCCTGTGTGTGAACTTCCCAGGTGTTGCTCTGCGCATTTTTGACATAAAAAATATTCATGTCATGGGCGTTACCCTGGCTATCGAAAACGGTAACGGTGCCTTTTTTGTTGTAGGAATCCGCATCGCTGGGATTAAACGGGGTCTTCGTTGGCACCTTGTCAGTGGAGTTCAGGTTGATCTGCATTGACGCAGTCGTGGTGGTTTTAGCCGCCATCAGCGTATTCGGGATAGTGATCGGCGCCGGGTTAGCACCTTGCTGTATCGTTGGCGGTGTACCGGTAGCCGGATAGCCCGTCAGCTGTAGCCCCTGCATGTTGACGATATTGCGGTTTTCATCGAGCTTGAACTGACCGTTACGGCTGTAGAAAACGGAACCGTTGCTGTCTACCATGCGGAAAAAACCGTTCTGGCTGATAGCGACATCCAGCCCGCGACCGGTGTTGGTCGTGGTACCGTCGGTAAAGTCCTGGGTAATGCCCGCAACTTTAACGCCCAGACCCACTTTAGAACCGGCGAACATATCGGCAAACGAGGCCGTACCGGATTTAAAACCGTAGGTGGCGGAGTTGGCGATGTTGTTACCAATGACATCGAGGTTGGTCGCTGCAGCGTTCAGACCGCTGACCGCTTGTGAAAAGGCCATGACTTACTCCTGATAAGTGTGAAGGCTTAAATGATCTGCCGTACTTCGTCGAGGGTGGTGGTTCCATAGGTGCCCAGATCCAGCGTATTACCGCCGTTACTGCGAATAACGCCCTGCACCAGCGCAAACTGAAGCGGCTGAGCCACCAGTTGTGTTCCGCCATTACTGGCAGCAATTGACACGTTGTAAGAACCGCTTGGCGCATCCGTGCCATCGGTCATGGTGCCGTCCCAGGTAAAGGTATGAACGCCCGCTTTCAACCCACCAATATCAATGGTGCGTACCACCTTGCCGTCTTTATCGGTAATGGTTGCGGTAACCTTATCTGCCGGTTGCTGCAGTTCAACGCCAAACGGCGTAGTGGTGGTTTTTGCGCCCTCTTCCGTACCTTTACCGGTCAGGATGGTGGTACCTGGGATCATGACACCGTGGCCAATCAGCGTACTGGCCTGCAGCGACTGACTGTTGTCGATCTGCCCGGAGATCGATCCCAGCGTGGTGTTCAGTTTCTCAATTCCACTCACGGTACTGATTTGCGCCAACTGGGTGGTCAGTTCGTTGTTTTGCAGCGGGTTGGTTGGATCCTGGTTTTTCAGCTGTGCCACCAGCAGCGTAAGGAAGCTGCTTTGCAGGTCCGCGGCGTTGCTGCCCGTCAGCGAACTCTTCCCCGTTGCGTCATTCACACCCGTCGTGCTCGGGTCATTCATTTTTACAGCAATAGACATGTGCGCCTCCTTTTACTGGCCTAGCGTCAGCGTTTTGAGCATCAAGCTTTTCACCGTATTGAGCACTTCAACGTTTGCCTGGTAGCTACGCGAGGCTGACATGGTGTTGACCATTTCGCCGACGACGTCCACATTCGGCATTTTTACGTAACCGTTCGCATCGGCCAGCGGATTACCGGGTTCATAAACCAGCTTATCCGGCGCCTGGCTTTCAATGACGTCAGCGACTTTTACGCCACCGGTTGCCGCACCTGGCGCGGCATCAACCTGAAAAACAACCTGCTTCGCGCGATAGGGCTGACCGTCAGGTCCGGTGACGCTATCCGCATTCGCCATGTTGCTGGCTGCCACGTTCAGGCGCTTAGACTGAGCCGTCAGCGCAGAGCCTGCGATATCAAAAATATTTAACAGCGCCACGAATTAGTTCCCTCCTTGCAGCACGTTCATCATGCCTTTGATTTGTCCACCCAACGCGGTCAGCCCCATTTGATACTTGAGGCTGTTGTCTGCAAATTGCGTACGCTCCCGGTCCATATCTACCGTGTTGCCATCGAGAGACGGCTGATCAGGAATGCGGTAGAGCAGTTCCGTAGAAGGAGCGGAAACGGTCTGGGCCGGAATGTGTTGTGCAGAGGTCAGCGTCAACGAGACACCGCCGGTTTCTTCCCGTCCCCGCACCATGACTTTTTTTAATTCACTGGCGAAATCCAGGTCGCGCGCCTGATACCCCGGCGTGTCGGCATTGGCTATGTTGGCCGCCAATACTTCCTGGCGTTGGGCGCGCAAATTCAGCGCTTCCTGTTGAAAACGTAAGGCGGCGTCGAGCTTATCGAGCATATCTCCTCCGCAAATGACAAAATTCAGCCGACAGCTTAAATCCCATTACGCGCGCGTTATCGCCGGAATAAACGCAAAATGCGTCGCTATTTGTTGCGTTGATGACTGCGTCACACAGGTAGAATCCTGTCACTACCTGAAAAAGCGCGAGGTTTTGATGCAAACGTTTAAACGTGGAGTCGTCGTGGCAGCACTGCTGTTCAGTCCTATGACGCTGGCGCAAGACCTGAATTCACAGTTGACGGCATGGTTCTCCCAGCGTCTGGCCGGATTTAGCGATGAGGTCGTCGTTACTATCCGAACGTCGCCAAACTTATTGCCGAGCTGCGAACAACCAGCATTAAGCGTGTCCGGGAGTGCAAAATTGTGGGGTAATGTGAACGTGCTGGCGCGCTGCGCCAACGAGAAACGTTATCTGCAGGTGAACGTGCAGGCCACGGGAAACTACGTTGTTGCCGCCGCGCCCGTCGCTCGGGGTAGCGCCCTGACTTCGGCCAGCGTAACGCTAAAACGAGGTCGACTGGACCAACTCCCTCCGCGCGCCGTGCTGGATATGAATCAGGTGCAGGATGCCGTAAGCTTGCGCGATCTGGTGCCAGGTCAGCCGATACAGCTTTCCATGTTGCGCCAGGCATGGCGAATCAAGGCCGGTCAGCGCGTCCTGGTTATCGCCAACGGAGATGGCTTTCGGGTGAATGCCGAAGGTAAAGCGCTGAACAATGCCGCCGTCGCCCAGAATGCCCGAGTACGGATGATTTCAGGCCAGGTGGTGAGCGGTGTCGTCGATTCTGATGGGAATATTCTTATTAACCTATAATAGGTTAAAGATTTTTTAGCGTGTGCCGATAGATAAACAACCAATGATTACAGCGGGCCGCTATAGCGTAACCCCTCGATGAGGATAAACAAAATGAGCATTGATCGTACCTCACCATTGAAGCCAGTAAGTACCGTTCAGCCACGTGAAACCAGCGATGCGCCGGTACAAAAAACGCGGAAGGAAAAAACCACCGCCACCACCAGCACCAGCGTCATGCTGAGCGACGCCCAGGCCAAACTGATGCAGCCCGGCACCAATGACATCAATATGGAACGCGTGGAAGCACTCAAAACCGCAATCCGTAATGGCGAGCTGAAAATGGACACCGGAAAAATTGCCGACTCGCTGATCCGCGAGGCGCAGAGCTACTTACAGAGTAAATAAAGTATGACTCGTTTGTCAGAAATACTTGACCAGATGACGACCGTCCTCAATGACCTGAAAACGGTAATGGATGCTGAACAGCAGCAGCTTTCCGCAGGATATATTAACGGCAGCCAGCTACAGCGTATTACAGAAGAAAAAAGCTCTTTGCTGGCAACCCTTGATTATCTGGAGCAGCAGCGCCGTCTGGAGCATGACGCCACGCGCAGCGCCAATGATGAAATTGCCGAGCGTTGGCAGACCATTACCCGGAAAACACAGGACCTACGCGAACTCAACCAGCACAACGGTTGGCTGCTGGAAGGGCAGATCGAGCGCAATCAACAAGCGATTCAAGTGCTGAAACCGCACCAGGAACCGGCGCTGTATGGCGCAAACGGTCAAACCTCTGCTGCGCACCGCGGCGGGAAAAAATTCTCTATCTGATGCTAGCCTGATAACGTTTTGCTTATCAGGCCTACGCGTTTTGTAGGCCGGATACGGCGTCATGCCGCCATCCGGCATTAATCGGTTACGCCGTCCGGCGCACAAACTCTTTCACTTTAAAGCCCAGCACCGCGAGCGCAGCGAAGTAAGCAGCAATACCTGCCACCACAACGGCCATCAGACGCAGCAGACGCCATAACATCGTTCCCTGCGACCAGTCCGGCATGATGTAGAGCATCCCAACCAGCGCCGCCGACATCACCAGCACAGAAATCACCAGTCGCGCCAGGAACCAGGCCCAACCCGGTTGTGGGGTAAAAATTTTCTGTTTACGCAGTTGCCAGTACAGCAGTGAAGCGTTCAGACACGCCGCCAGACCAATCGACAGCGACAGCCCGGCATGTTTCAGCGGCCCAATAAACGCCAGGTTCATTACCTGGGTCATAATCAGCGTGACAATGGCAATCTTGACTGGCGTTTTAATATCCTGGCGCGAATAAAAACCAGGGGCCAACACTTTCACCACGATCAAGCCAATCAAACCTACCGAATATGCCACCAGCGCGCGCTGCGTCATCGCTGCGTCAAAGGCGGTAAATTTACCGTACTGGAACAGAGAAACCGTCAGCGGTTTGGCCAGAATCCCCAACGCCACGGCGCTCGGTAATGCCAACAGAAAACACAAACGCAGGCCCCAGTCCATCAGACGGCAATACTCATCATGATTACCGCTGGAAAAACTTTTGGACAGCGAGGGCAGCAGGATAGTCCCCAACGCGACGCCAAGTACGCCAGACGGAAACTCCATCAGACGGTCAGCATAATACATCCATGACACTGAGCCAGAGGCCAGAAATGAAGCGAAAATCGTATTGATGATCAGTGAAATCTGGCTGACAGATACCCCAAGGATCGCCGGGCCCATTTGCTTGACGACGCGCATCGCCCCCGCATCACGGAAGTTCACGCGCGGCAGCACCAGCATGCCAATTTTCTTCAGGTGCGGAAGCTGATAAATCAGCTGTAGCACACCGCCAACGGTAACGGCCCACGCCAGCGCCAGCACCGGAGGGTGAAAATAAGGCGCAGCAAACAGCGCGAAACCGATCATGCTGATATTCAGAAAGGTCGGCGCAAACGCCGGAATGGAAAAGCGATTCCAGGTATTCAGGATCGCACCCACCAGCGAAGCCAGCGAGATCAGCAGAATATACGGAAAGGTGATCCGTAGCAGTTGAGTGGTCAGCGCAAATTTGTCCGCGGTGTCGGCAAACCCAGGCGCGGTGACTAAAATCACCCACGGGGCAGCCAGCATCCCAGCGACCGTCACCACGGCCAGCGCCAGAGTCAACAGCCCGGAAACGTAAGAGACAAAGACGCGGGTCGCATCCTCACCCTGCTTACTTTTATATTCGGCAAGAATAGGCACAAACGCCTGCGAAAAAGCGCCCTCAGCAAAGATTCGGCGCAGCAGGTTAGGAAGTTTGAACGCCACAAAAAAGGCATCAGTCGCCATCCCTGCGCCAAAGATTCTGGCGACAATCGCATCACGCGCAAAACCCAGCACACGTGAAAACATCGTCATCGAGCTGACGGCTGCCAGCGACTTTAATAAATTCATCTATGTTGTATTCCAGACTCTGAGGCAAAACCCCGACAAACCTGCCCGTAGGTCGGATAAGGCATGATCGCCGCCATCCGGCACTTTTGCTGTGCCTGATGGCGACGCCGTAGCGTCTTATCAGGCCGACAAACCAGCCTATGGTTGAAAAGAGGTGTTATTTTTGAGTTGGCATATAGTACCTGGATTACAATGAATTACTACCGCCAGATGTTACAGGGGATTATTCAGCCATTGCCTCCCGCCACAGCTTTTCGACAACGCGCTGGGCCAGGAGCGCCTGCTCACCTGCCGTCTGGGGAACCGTCTGATTTTGCACGCACTCAATGAAATGACGTGCGCATCCGGCAAAACCACGCTGCTCCAGGGTAGTTTGCCAGCCTGCTACCGGCTTGTGCACCACACCTTGCCCGCGCTCTTCCCGCCATTCCCGCATATCCGTAACGTCAATCAGGCCACCATCCGTCACCGCCTGCACGCTCTCGCGCTGGCTACCGGCGCGGCGATGCATACTGGTCGTTACCTGCATTTGCCCGGCAGAAAAATGGTGCTCCGCATAGAGCATCGCGCCGGAGTCATTGGTTAACAGCGTACCGTTATTTAACTGCGCTTTCTCTCCCGCCAGCCACAATGCGGTATCGACAACGTGCAGATAGTCGTCCAGCAAAGTGAAGCGCAGATCGTGCGGCCCGACGCTGTCCGTCCGGTGCTTATCCATGCGTACGGACGCCGCATTGCCCAACTGGGATTTGAGATCCTGATACAGCGGCGCAAATCGACGGTTAAACCCCACCATCAGCGTCAGCTTTTTCCGCTCGGCCAGCTCCACCAATTGTTCAGCCTCGCGCAGGTTTTCCGCCAGCGGTTTATCCACGCACACGTGAACCCCGGCATTCAGCAGTTCGCTGACCACCGCATAGTGCGTTGCGGTACTGGAATGGACGAAAACCGCATCGCAGGTTTGCGCCAGATTAACCAGTGAATCAACGTAGGGTATCCGCCAGGTATCACAGATACGCTGCGCTTTTTCCCGCGAAGGTGAAAACGCCCCTTCCAGCGTCCAGTCTGCACTAGCGCCCAGCACGGGCAGCCAGGCCTTTTGCGCAATCCCGCCGAGCCCGACAACGCCGATACGTAATTTATTCACATCAGTCTCCCAGGTGCGCCAGCAAGGAATCAAGCCGTTGCTTAAGCTCCGCGACGTCTGTTTCCAGCGCTTCAACGCGCGCCTGTAGATCGCCCGAAGCTGCCGGAAGTTCATCTACCGTTGTCATCGCTTCATCAACGTCACCGCAAAACAGGTGCATATAACGGCTTTCACGTTTGCCCGGCTCACGCGCCAGGCGAACGACATAAGGACCATCTTCCCGGGTTGCCAGTTTCTCCAGTGTCGACTCTACTTCGGCCATGTCGCTGAATTCGTACATCCGGGAGGCGCGGCTACGCAGTTCACCTGGTGTTTGAGCGCCGCGCAGCAACAGCGTGGTAATGAGCGCGACTTCCCCCGCGCTGAGCTTAAGATTACCAAACTCAGAGTTGCAAAAACGCTGCTCATATTTCGTGACGCGATTACCAAAGCCACTCACCGTACGCAGGAAATGCCGTTTCACCAGGTTATCAAGCTGATCCTGCACGTCGGATTCCGACAGGTTCATCACGGGTTCACGATTCGTTTTTTGATTGCAGGCGGTTACGACTCCGTTAACGGAGAGCGGATACTGTTCAGGTGTAGTCACTTGTTTTTCTAATAAACAGCCAATCACCCGTGCTTCGGTGGCGGTTAATTCGTATTTCATCGTCTTCTCCATTAATCATGGCTGCATCTGAAACTTAGCGGCCGGGGGTCCATTCTGATGTGGTCAACGCCGTCAGCACGTGATCGCGCCACTGCCCGTCAATCAGCAGGTAGTCTTTGGCATACCCTTCTTTTTCAAAACCCAGTCGCGCCAGTAGGTCACCGCTGCGTTTATTATGTGGCATGTAGTTAGCCATAATGCGGTGAATATGCTGCGTGCGCTGCATATAGCGGATGGCCGAGGTTAAGGCTTCATACATCAACCCCTGCCCCTGCCACTTCTGCGCAATGGAGTAACCGAGATAACAGGCGTGGAAAGATCCCCGCACGACGTTCGAGAAGTTCGCGACGCCAATAATCTCTTTTTCTTCCGGATCGAGCAGCGCAAAGTAATAAGCGGTGCCCTGTTTATGAAACTCAGAGATCATGCTCAGACGCGCCTGCCAGCCTGATGGATAACAGTGGCTTTCATCGCGAATAGGCTCCCAGGGCTTTAAGAAATGACGATTTTCTGCGTAATAATCTGCCAGACGCCAGGCATCACGCTCATGCACTAAACGCACGACCAGGCGGTCCGTGGTTAAGCGCACTTTTGGCACGTTACTGCGATAGCCAAACATTCTATACCTACTCCTTCCCGTAACGTCTTCAATACGCTATTCGCATTACTATACCTGCGCAAATACGCCCTGTGAAAAGAGCAAAATGCCATTTTTTGAATTATTCACACATTTTGATGAAAACTCTCTATCAAGACGGACTTTTGATAAAAAAATGTTGTCCCGCGAAGGGTGGGAAAAGCGATGACGACACCGCAGAATAGGAGGTGCTTATCTTTTAAACTCTATCCAGAGTGACGAGTTTTTCCCTGGAGGGGAAATGTCGCAAGTCTCGCAGGCAAGGAACCTGGGTAAATACTTCCTTCTTATCGATAACATGCTGGTCGTGCTGGGTTTCTTCGTCGTTTTCCCGCTGATCTCAATTCGTTTCGTCGATCAAATGGGCTGGGCCGCCGTGATGGTCGGTATCGCGCTTGGATTACGTCAATTTATCCAGCAAGGTTTAGGTATCTTCGGCGGTGCTATTGCTGACCGTTTCGGGGCAAAACCGATGATCGTCACCGGCATGCTGATGCGCGCTGCCGGATTCGCCACCATGGGCATTGCCCATGAACCGTGGCTGCTGTGGTTTTCCTGCTTTCTTTCCGGGCTGGGCGGCACGTTGTTCGACCCTCCCCGCTCGGCGCTGGTGGTCAAACTGATCCGTCCGGAAAAGCGCGGGCGTTTTTTCTCTATTCTGATGATGCAGGATAGCGCCGGGGCCGTGGTTGGCGCGTTGCTCGGCAGTTGGTTATTGCAATACGATTTCCGTCTGGTGTGTGCCACCGGCGCAATTTTGTTCGTTCTGTGCGCGGCGTTTAACGCCTGGCTACTTCCGGCATGGAAGCTGTCGACGGTGAAAATTCCGGTGCGCGAAGGAATGAGCCATGTGATGCATGACAAGCGCTTTGTCACTTATGTGCTGACGCTGGCGGGCTATTACATGCTGGCGGTACAAGTGATGCTGATGCTGCCAATAATGGTAAACGACATCGCTGGCTCACCGGCCGCTGTGAAATGGATGTATGCCATCGAGGCGTGCCTCTCTTTAACGTTGCTCTACCCGATTGCCCGCTGGAGTGAAAAACGCTTTCGCCTTGAGCATCGCCTGATGGCCGGTCTGCTGGTGATGTCTTTAAGCATGATGCCCATCGGCCTGGTCGGAAATTTGCAGCAGTTGTTCACCCTGATTTGCACGTTCTATATTGGCTCAATCATCGCCGAACCGGCGCGTGAAACCCTGAGCGCCTCGCTGGCGAATGCACGGGCACGGGGAAGCTATATGGGTTTCAGTCGACTGGGACTCGCCATCGGCGGCGCCATTGGTTATATCGGCGGCGGCTGGCTGTTTGACATGGGTAAAGCCCTGGCACAACCGGAGCTGCCCTGGATGATGCTCGGTATTATCGGCTTCATCACTTTCCTGGCGCTGGGCTGGCAATTCAGTCTCAAACGCCCAACGCGTGGTATGCTGGAGCCTGACGCCTGATAGCCAATCTGGTGTACGCGCATTTTTCAGTTTTTTCTGCTGTTACCCGCAGCGCTGGTGCTCGATGATGCTTTGTGTCACGATTACACCACAAGCATCATGTTGAGGAACCCCATGAAAAAGTTTTTTTTTGCCGCTGCACTAATTGTCAGCGGCCTGTTGGTTGGTTGTAATCAACTCACGCAATACACGGTTAGCGAGCAAGAGATTAATCAGGCCCTGGCGAAGAATAATAACTTTTCAAAAGATATCGGTCTGCCTGGTGTCGCTGAAGCACATATCGTACTGAACAATCTCGCCAGCCAGATAGGCCGTGAAGAACCCAATAAAGTGACGCTGACCGGAGACGCCAACCTGGACATGAACTCCCTGTTTGGCAGTCAGAAAGCGACCATGAAGCTGAAGCTAAAAGCCTTACCGGTTTTCAATAAAGAAAAAGGCGCGATTTATCTGCAAGAAATGGAAGTCGTGGACGCTACCGTCACGCCGGAAAAAATGCAGTCGGTACTGCAAACGCTGATGCCTTATTTAAATCAGTCGCTGCGCAACTATTTCAACCAGCAGCCAGCGTACATTCTGCGGGATGACAGCAGCCAGGGGGAAGCGCTGGCGAAAAAACTGGCGAAAGGCATTGAGGTGAAACCGGGAGAAATCATTATCCCGTTCACCGACTAATATGACAGAGGGCGCCGATGCGCCCTTTTTTTTCGTGCAAACGAAAACGTTTCCGCTTATCCTTTGTTTCCGGCAAAAAAGACTATCCTCAGCCGGAGCATATTGATGACTGCACCATCCCAGGTTTTAAAGATCCGCCGCCCAGACGACTGGCATCTTCACTTTCGCGATGGCGACATGTTAAAAACTGTCGTGCCCTATACCAGCGAAGTTTATGGCCGCGCCATTGTCATGCCGAACCTGGCTCCGCCCGTCACCACGGTGGACGCGGCTATCGCTTACCGCCAGCGAATTCTTGACGCGGTACCTGCCGGACACGACTTCACGCCATTAATGACCTGCTACTTAACGGATACGCTGGATCCCAATGAGCTGGAACGTGGATTCAACGAAGGCGTGTTCACCGCCGCAAAACTCTATCCGGCCAATGCCACCACCAACTCGACGCATGGCGTAACCTCTATTGATGCCATCATGCCAGTGCTGGAACGGATGGAAAAATTGGGTATGCCTCTGCTGGTGCACGGCGAAGTGACGCATGCGGATATCGATATTTTCGATCGCGAGGCGCGCTTTATTGAGACGGTAATGGAACCACTGCGTCAGCGTTTAACTGCGCTGAAAGTGGTGTTCGAACATATCACGACTAAAGATGCTGCCGAATACGTGCGCGACGGCAATGACCTTCTGGCGGCGACCATTACGCCGCAGCACCTGATGTTTAACCGCAACCACATGCTGGTCGGCGGGATTCGCCCTCATCTGTACTGCCTGCCGATCCTCAAACGTAACGTCCATCAACAGGCGCTGCGTGAGCTGGTCGCCAGCGGGTTTAACCGCGCCTTCCTCGGTACCGACTCAGCGCCGCATGCGCGTCATCGCAAAGAGTCAAGCTGTGGCTGTGCGGGCTGCTTTAATGCGCCGACCGCACTGGGCAGTTATGCCACCGTGTTTGAAGAGATGAATGCACTGGACCATTTTGAAGCCTTCTGCTCACTCAATGGCCCACAGTTCTACGGTTTGCCGGTGAATGAAACCTTTATTGAGCTGGAACGCGTGCAGCACCAGGTCCCAGAGAGCATTGCGCTGCAAGATGATACGCTGGTGCCTTTCCTGGGTGGCGAAACGGTACACTGGTCCGTGAAAAGCTAAAAAAAGTGTAGCCAACTGGCGAGAATAACTGTATAAATAAACAGCATATTCCACAGGGGGCTACTATGCGTATTGAAGTCACTATTGCCAAAACTTCACCTTTACCTGCTGGTGCAATTGACGCGCTGGCAGGTGAACTCTCCCGCCGTATTCAGCACCATTTTCCGGATAACGAAGGTAACGTTACCGTCCGTTATGCCGGCGCAAACAATCTGTCGGTTATTGGTGCCACCAAAGAGGATAAAGAACGCATCAGCGAGATCCTCCAGGAGACCTGGGAAAGCGCGGATGACTGGTTCATCAATGAATAAATAATGATATGCAGTGATGTTTGTTTGCCGGGTCGCCCCGGCTTTTTTATACACACCATCTTTTAATCAATAGTTCATTCCTTCTGGCAAACTGATATTTTAATAATAAATTCCTGGCTATCTTTTAACCACAACACCAAAATAATTGTGCAACATGCTTAAAAAAAATGAATAACATGTCGGTTTGTTAGTCAGATAACGCTGAAAACGAAAATTTTATGTGCTTACCTCTTTAAATTTTCAATGAATACCCTTATTTATTGATATACTGAAGTTGCTTCAGAAAAAACGCATTGAACCTCGAAAACCGTTGTCTAGTAACACGAATTAGGGGGCATGATGGAAAAGAATAATGAAGTCATTCAGACTCATCCGTTAGTAGGATGGGACATCAGCACTGTTGATAGCTACGATGCGCTGATGCTGCGTTTGCACTACCAGACCCCGAATCGTCCAGACCCGGATGGGACTGAAGTTGGTCAAACGCTCTGGTTAACCACTGATGTTGCCAGGCAATTTATTTCGATATTAGAAGCAGGAATCGCTAAAATTGAATCCGGCGATTACCAGGTAAATGAGTATCAGCGACATTAAATCTGATACATCCAACCATCAAAAGGCACCTTTCCGGTGCCTTTCTTATTTCCAGGTTGAATATTCCGGGTCACTTATTTACCCTGCTACTATCGCGATTGCAGAGAGAAGCGGATGAAATACGACTTAATCATAATTGGCAGCGGTTCCGTGGGCGCCGCAGCCGGATACTATGCCACTCGCGCCGGTCTGAAGGTTCTGATGATCGATGCGCATATGCCACCGCATCAGCAGGGCAGCCACCACGGCGACACTCGATTAATTCGTCATGCCTATGGCGAAGGTGAAAAATATGTTCCGCTGGTGCTGCGTGCGCAAACATTATGGGATGAATTATCCACCCAAAATGAAGAGCCGATTTTTGTGCGCTCTGGTGTCATCAACCTTGGTCCGGCAGATTCAACCTTCTTAGCGACCGCGGCGCAAAGCGCAAAACAGTGGCAACTCAATGTTGAACAACTGGATGCAGCAGCCATTATGGCGCGCTGGCCAGAGATTCGCGTACCTGAAAACTATATCGGTTTGTTTGAAGCGGAGTCTGGTTTTTTACGTAGTGAGTTAGCGATTAAAACCTGGATCCGTCTGGCGGAAGAAGCAGGCTGTGCGCAGCTATTTAAATGCCCGGTCAGCGCAATTCGTCATAGTGATGATGGCGTCACGGTAGAAACCGCCGATGGTGACTATCACGCGCAAAAAGCGGTGATCAGCGCCGGAACCTGGGTACAGGCATTAGTCCCTGAACTACCGATACAACCGGTACGCAAAGTGTTCGCCTGGTATCAAGCCGATGGGCGTTACAGCGTTAAGAATAACTTCCCTGCCTTCACCGGGGAGCTACCAAATGGCGATCAATTCTACGGTTTCCCGGCAGAAAATGACGAGCTAAAAATTGGTAAGCACAATGGCGGACAGGTAATTCATTCGGCAGAAGAGCGCAAGCCGTTTGCCGCTGTAGCCAGCGATGGTTCTGAAGCCTTCCCATTCCTGCGCACAATTCTGCCAGGCGTAGGCTGCTGTCTGCACGGTGCGTCCTGCACCTATGATAACTCACCAGATGAAGACTTTATTATTGATACTCTACCGGAGCATGACAACACGCTGATCATCACCGGGCTGAGCGGACATGGCTTTAAGTTTGCCTCCGTCCTCGGAGAGATTGCGGCAGACTTCGCCCAGGACAAATCGTCTGACTTTGACCTGACGCCCTTCAGGCTAAGTCGTTTTAAGCGATAATAAATGAATGGCCTCGTTGGTGAGGCCATTTTTAATGACAGGAATAACGTTGATGCGCCGCATCTTTCACTATCTGGTTAATAATATTCGCGAGCATCTTATGCTCTACATTATTTTATGGTCGCTGCTGGCAATTATGGATGTGATATATATTATGTTTTTCTGAACCCGCAACGCTGACACTAATTGATATAAACTGATATTAACTTAATTTTCATTGTAATTAACTGAACAAGAAAAATACCTTAAACACCCTGAAAACAAGCCTTAATGTCATCCACCCCCACTAATTCCTTGATGATTACTTCACAATTCAATCAATTTTATTGAATCAAAAACAAATATCACCATTATTGTTATTTATTAGTTGCATTAATGTCTTTTACGCGCCATTTTCATTCACTTCTGAAATATCTAACGGTGCACTTATGCAATTCAATAATACTCCACAACGCTATGGCGTGGTGTCTGCCGCTTTACACTGGCTGATTGCGATTGCTGTATATGGCATGTTTGCGCTGGGATTGTGGATGGTCACACTCAGCTATTACGACGGCTGGTATCACCAGGCCCCTGAACTGCATAAAAGCATCGGCGTTGTGCTCATGATGGGGCTGGTTATCCGCGTCGTCTGGCGGTTGATCTCCCCTCCTCCTCCTGCGCTGGCAAGTTATTCCCGTTTCACCCGCATCGCGGCGGCACTGGGTCACCTCGCGCTATACACATTGCTCTTTTCAATTGTCATCAGCGGGTATTTGATTTCCACCGCTGATGGCAAAGCGATAAGCGTATTTGGTTGGTTCGACATTCCTGCCACCCTTGCCAATGCGGGCGCTCAGGCCGACCTCGCCGGTAGTCTGCACCTGTGGCTTGCGTGGACTGTGGTGGTTTTATCGCTTCTGCACGGACTGATGGCCCTGAAACATCACTTTATCGATAACGACGATACCCTGAATCGCATGTTGGGAAAATCGTCATCTGACTATGGAGCTTAAAATGAAAAAAAACCTGCTGGGACTTACACTCGCCTCTCTATTATTCACCACCGGGTCAGCCTTGGCGGCAGATTACAAAATTGACAAAGAAGGACAGCATGCCTTTGTTAATTTCCGTATTCAGCACCTGGGTTACAGTTGGCTGTACGGCACATTTAAAGATTTCGACGGGACTTTTACCTTTGATGAGAAAAATCCCGCAGCCGATAAGGTTAACGTCACCATCAACACCAACAGCGTTGACACCAATCACGCCGAACGCGACAAGCACCTGCGCAGCGCAGATTTCCTTAACGTGGCCAAATTCCCGCAGGCGACCTTTAGCTCTACCAGCGTGAAGAAAGAGGGGAATGACCTGGATATCACCGGTAATCTCACCCTGAACGGCGTCACTAAACCGGTTACGCTGGATGCGAAGCTGATTGGTCAGGGCGGCGATCCGTGGGGTGGCACGCGTGCAGGTTTTGAAGCACAAGGTAAAATTAAGCTGAAGGACTTCAACATCACCACCGATCTCGGCCCGGCGTCTCAGGAAGTCGATCTGCTCATCTCAGTGGAAGGTGTCCAACAGAAGTAACGTATGAGTTGCCGGATGGGGCTAAAGCCGCCATCCGGCATGATGACTATTGCGCAGGGTCCGGAATACCCAGTTTGGTATTCAGACGACCGCGTGACTTATTAAATATTTTGTTGCCATTTTCACGTCCTGCTCGAAGACGACGTTGCTCTTCTTCCGGCAACTTACTCTCTTCGCTACACAACTCGCTACAGCAGCCGTTATACTTCTGCGCGCAGGCCGGACACTGGATAAACAACAGATGGCAGCCATCATTTTTGCAATTAGTATGGCTGTCGCACGCCGTTCCGCACTGATGGCAATGCGCAATAACATCTTCAGAAATCCTTTCGCCCATACGCTCATCAAAAACGAAGTTTTTACCGACAAAACGTACAGGAAGCCCCTGTTCACGTGCCTTGCGGGCATATTCAATAATACCGCCCTCAATGTGCCAGACTTTGCTAAATCCGTTGTGTTTCATCCAGGCGCTGGCTTTCTCACAACGGATCCCGCCCGTGCAATACATAACGATTTTTTTATCTTTATGCGCCTGCATCATTTCAACGGCTTTCGGTAACTGGTCGCGGAACGTGTCTGCCGGGATTTCTAGCGCATTCTCGAAATGGCCCACTTCATATTCATAGTGGTTGCGCATATCAATGAATACCGCGTCAGGATCGTCCAGCATGGCGTTTACTTCCGCCGCCTTCAGGTAATCACCTACGTTGCTGGCGTCAAATTGCGGATCGTCAATACCATCCGCCACGATGCGTTCACGCACTTTCATACGCAGCACCCAGAACGATTTACCATCATCATCCAGCGCGATATTCAGACGTAACCCGGCGAATGCGGGATCAAACGCATAAAGCTGCTGGCGGAATGCCTCGACGTTGCTTTGCGGTACGCTGATTTGCGCATTGATTCCTTCATGGGCAAGATAAACGCGCCCGAAGACGTTCAATGCAGTGAACATCTGGTACAGCGCATCACGCGTGTGCTGAGGATTGGCGATGGTGAAATATTTATAGAATGAGATCGTCGTGCGCGGCTCGGTCTCAGCCAACATTTTGGCTTTGAGCGCATCGTTCGAAATGCGGTTGTGTAACACTGGCATGGTGTACGTATCCTGCAAATAGGGAGAAAATGAAAATCGGCGGCATAATAAAGCAAACACCGCCAATTTACATCCACACATTTTACGCTACATTTCTTACTCCAATATAAAAGTGCAACAACAATTGCTGGTTTAATCACCGTTCTCCCGTCACAAATTTTTGATATGCGCGAAAAAATGCGACAATACAGGCAATTGGTCGTTTGAAGACAGGATAGACATGACGAATTTACCCAAGTTTTCGGCTGCGTTACTGCATCCACGTTATTGGTTAACCTGGCTGGGCATTGGCATCCTTTGGTTAATCGTGCAGTTACCCTACCCGGTTCTTTACAAGTTGGGCTGCGCATTAGGTCGTCTGGCATTACGTTTGATGAAACGTCGGGCAAAAATTGTTTCCCGTAATCTGGAACTGTGCTTCCCGCAAATGAGCGAGCAGGAACGCCAGCAGATGATCATCAAGAACTTCGAGTCCGTGGGCATGGGCGTGATGGAAACCGGAATGGCCTGGTTTTGGTCTGACAAGCGCATTTCACGCTGGACGGAAGTTATCGGGATGGAACATATCCGCGACGTTCAGGCGCAAAAACGGGGAATTTTGTTAGTGGGTCTGCACTTTCTGACCCTTGAACTGGGTGCGCGTCAGTTTGGTTTGCAGGAGCCGGGGATAGGCGTATATCGCCCTAACGACAACCCACTGCTCGACTGGCTACAAACCTGGGGCCGTATGCGCTCTAATAAATCAATGCTCGATCGTAAAGACCTGAAAGGAATGATTAAAGCGTTGAAAAAAGGCGAAGTGGTCTGGTATGCGCCGGATCATGACTACGGTCCCCGCGCCAGCGTATTTGTCCCGCTTTTTGCTGTTGAACAGGCCGCAACAACCTCCGGGACCTGGATGCTTTCACGCATGTCGAATGCCTGCCTGGTACCGTTTGTTCCCCGCCGCAAACCTGACGGTAAAGGTTATCAATTGATTATGCTGCCTCCGGAGTGTTCACCGCCGTTAGACAACGCGGAGACTACGGCTGCGTGGATGAATAAGATTGTTGAGCAATGCATCATGATGGCCCCAGATCAGTACATGTGGCTACACCGTCGTTTCAAGACGCGTCCTGAAGGTTCACCTTCCCTGTACTAAAGCACGGTTGCAGTCCTGTGGACTGCAACACCTTCCCTGCCCGCTTTAGGTTTAACTGCTATCCGCATTGCAGCAACTATCTACCAGGCGCATAATTAGCCTGCTTGCTTATATTCAATCGATAGCGCAAACAGCGCGCCACACTGCGGAACGCTATGTCACCCTCAGATGCTCCCATAAACTGGAAACGTAACCTCACCGTTGCCTGGTTGGGTTGTTTTTTAACCGGTGCAGCATTTAGCCTGGTTATGCCCTTTTTGCCCCTCTATGTCGAGAGCCTCGGCGTTACGGGTCATAGCGCCCTGAATATGTGGTCAGGTCTGGTCTTCAGCATCACTTTTCTCTTTTCCGCCATCGCCTCTCCTTTCTGGGGTGGCCTTGCCGATCGCAAAGGGCGAAAAATCATGCTGCTGCGTTCCGCATTGGGTATGGCGATTGTGATGCTGCTGATGGGGCTGGCGCAAAATATCTGGCAGTTCCTGGTCCTGCGTGCCCTGTTGGGTCTGCTCGGCGGTTTCATTCCCAACGCCAATGCACTCATCGCCACCCAGGTTCCGCGCAATAAAAGCGGCTGGGCGCTGGGAACGCTTTCCACCGGCGGCGTCAGCGGCGCACTGCTCGGACCGTTAGCTGGGGGGCTGCTCGCGGATCAGTACGGACTACGCCCGGTATTTTTCATCACCGCCAGCGTACTGCTGGTCTGTTTTATCCTGACGCTATTTTTTATTCGCGAACGTTTCCAACCGGTGAGCAAGAAAGAGATGCTGCACATTCGCGAAGTCGTGGCCTCGTTAAAAAATCCCAAACTGGTGCTGAGCCTGTTTGTCACAACGCTGATAATCCAGGTGGCAACCGGGTCCATCGCGCCAATTCTGACGCTGTACGTTCGAGAGTTGGCTGGCAACGTCAGTAACATCGCCTTTATCAGCGGGATGATTGCTTCCGTACCGGGCGTGGCTGCGTTAATCAGCGCCCCGCGACTTGGCAAATTAGGTGATCGAATTGGCCCGGAGAAGATCCTGATTGTTGCTCTGGTCATCTCCGTGCTGCTGCTTATTCCAATGTCGTTTGTACAATCACCCTGGCAACTTGCCGTTCTGCGCTTTTTATTGGGGGCCGCTGACGGGGCTCTGCTCCCGGCTGTACAAACGCTGCTGGTCTATAACTCAACCAATCAGATCGCCGGGCGTATTTTCAGTTATAACCAGTCATTTCGCGATATCGGTAACGTAACGGGACCGTTAATGGGGGCGGCAATATCCGCCAACTACGGTTTTCGCGCCGTCTTCTGCGTGACCGCGGGCGTCGTACTGTTTAACGCTTTCTACTCGTGGAATAGTCTGCGCCGTCGCCGGAGCACTGAGGCTACGGGATGATTTTTGTGCATTCATACTTGCAATATCGGAGAATCAACTATTATTTCCCTGAATACTTCATTAAATCAAAGGGAGACTCTGATGACCATGTATGCCACGCTGGAAGAAGCCATTGATGCCGCTCGTGAAGAATTTCTGGCTGATAACCCTGACCTTGAGCCCGACGAAGCCAGCGTTCAACAGCTAAGCGTACAAAAATACGTGCTACAGGATGGTGACATTATGTGGCAGGCGGAATTCTTTGCTGATGAGGATGAGAGCGAGGGTGAATGCCTGCCAATGCTGAGTGGTGAAGCGGCCCAAAGCGTTTTTGATGGCGACTATGATGAAATTGAAATCCGTCAGGAGTGGCAGGAAGAAAACACGCTTCACGAATGGGATGAAGGTGAATTCCAGCTGGAACCTCCCCTGGATACCGAAGAGGGTCAGACCGCGGCCGATGAATGGGATGAGCGATAGCTACTCGTAAGGTCCGTGGTGAATGTCGAGCGGGAGCAGCAAGGTATCAAACACCAGCGAAAATGGCAGGTCGAGGATGGTGACGTAGCGCCACGCGGAGTCCCGGACATCCCATTGCACGCCAGGATAGTATTGGTTTCCGTGCCCTTGTCCTGGGATAGTACGGCTAATAATACTGCCGCATCCGCTCAGCAAGCACACCATGATTGCCACTGCCAATATTCGCACCTGATACCTCACGGGTCTTTTATTTAGTATAAAAAAATACCGGCACCAGGCCGGTATTTTCACGTTACATAACGCTTACTTTTTCCTGAGCGCCAGCGGATTCAGGGTCAGTCCCTGGTAGTAATTCACCCACGAAGAATACTTATCAGGTGAATTCCAGACGCGATAGTGCAAACGCGCCATCGTCACCGGATCGCTCAACAGCACCAGACGGCGGTCACGGTTTAGTTTCTCCGGCGTTTCGTTCAGCGCCTGCTCCACATGGCGGTCACGGGCAATCTCAAGCACGTTACTCGCGCGGTGGCGTGCAGTCGCCATTGCCGTTGCCAGTGCATTAAATGACGGGTTAAACACCGCATGCATAAAGCCGTCGTCCAGCGTACGATTGCGGTTCATCACCAGATAGGTATCCGTATCCACCAGCACCTGCGGCGGAGAATACTCTTCCGGGATCAGGAACAGCTTCCAGCGCTTGGTACGTAACCCAACCGTGGAACGGCTGGAAATCACGGAAACAAACGGCGACAGGATCAGCGAGAAGACAATCGGCGCCAGCCAGAACAGGAAACGCAGATCCAGCCAGGCCATACCTACCGCCCACACCAGCCCCAGCAGTAACTGAGAACCGTGACGCATAAATGCTTCACCCCACGGGGTGGAATCGTCATCACGCTGCGGTGAATTCCACACCACTTCCCAACCGAGGAAGGCGCTCACGACGAAGACGGTATGGAACAGCATACGTACCGGCGCCAGCAGCACGGAGAACAGAACCTCCAGCAGCAGCGACAGCGTGACGCGGATAAACCCGCCGTACTCTTTCGTCCCTTTACACCAGATGAGCAAAATACTCAGCAGCTTCGGCAGGAACAGCAGCACCATCGTAGAAGCAAACAGCGCGATCGCCAGTTCAGGACGCCACTGCGGCCATACCGGGAACAGCTGGCGCGGTTGCAGGAAGTACTGTGGTTCCGTCAACGCATGCACCACCTGCAATGCGGTCGATAACGCGAGGAACATAAACCACAGCGGCGCGGACAGATAGGACATAACGCCGGTCAGGAACACCGCACGATGAACCGGGTGCATCCCCTTCACCAGGAACAGACGGAAGTTCATCAGGTTGCCATGACACCAGCGACGGTCACGCTTGAGTTCATCCAGCAGGTTCGGCGGTAGCTCTTCATAAGAGCCCGGCAGATCGTAAGCAATCCACACGCCCCAGCCGGCACGACGCATCAACGCCGCTTCGACGAAGTCATGGGAGAGAATCGAACCCGCAAACGAGCCTTCGCCCGGTAACGGCGCAAGCGCACAGTGTTCGATAAACGGCTTCACGCGAATAATCGCGTTATGGCCCCAGTAGTGCGATTCCCCCAATTGCCAGAAGTGAAGTCCAGCGGTAAACAACGGACCATAAACACGGGTCGCAAACTGCTGACAGCGTGCATACAGCGTATCCATACCGGAAGCCTTCGGTGAAGACTGGATAATCCCGGCATTTGGATTCGCTTCCATCAGGCGCACCAGCCCGCTCAGACAGTCACCGCTCATCACGGAATCAGCGTCCAGCACCACCATGTAGCTGTACTGATTTCCCCAGCGACGGCAGAAGTCATCAATGTTACCGCTTTTACGCTTCACGCGACGACGACGACGACGGTAGAAAATCTGCCCTTCGCCTTGCACTTCGGCAATCAGCTCCATCCACGCTTTTTGTTCTGCTACGCAGATATCGG
Organism: Citrobacter sp. RHBSTW-00017; assembly: GCF_013797615.1. Taxonomy (NCBI): domain Bacteria; kingdom Pseudomonadati; phylum Pseudomonadota; class Gammaproteobacteria; order Enterobacterales; family Enterobacteriaceae; genus Citrobacter; species Citrobacter sp. RHBSTW-00017. The sequence goes on from NZ_CP056899.1 coordinate 3,144,305, forward strand.
GGTTGTAGCTGTCGCTCAGGATGTAAACATCAAAATGCTCGGCGTTGCCCGTCGCTTTGACCGACTCCCACGTGGCGCGAAGTCCCGCGAATACGCGGTCAACGTCCTCGTTACAGATCGGCATAATCAACGCAGTCCGGTGTTCGGGATTTAACGGTTCGTCCCCAACCGTTGAGGCGGAGATACTGTACTTATCTCGCCCAATCAACAGTTGCAGGAAGCCCATCAGCGCGGTCCAGAATCCTGCTGAAACCCAACAGAAAAGCACGGCAAACAAAATGAGAATGCCGGTCTGGAGCATGTAGGGCAGCAGTTGCATAAAGGAGACCCATAAATCCTGCCCCATCATGTCAACAGGATTAATGAATGCCCAACCCTGATACGGAAGGATCGTCTTCATATACCAGGTTGCGACAACCGTTTGCGCCAGCGTTAAGATCAACAACGTATAGCGGCGGATGGTGCCAACCGTACGCCATTTTTGCTCGCTCTCCTGTTCTTCTTTCGTCAAACGCGAAAGATAACGCGGAGTCACATCGCGCCCGCGCAGGCGATCCCAAAAGCGGCCAACCGGGTTGGTACGCCAGGGATCGGGGAACATAGAGGTACGCGTTGCTTTTGGCATCGCCTGCAGCTGATCGCGCCCCTCATCGTCCTTAACCAACTGCTCTTTGGCCAGAGAATCAGGCCACGCCTGCTCCAGGCGAGCTTTCACCGAACCCTGCGGTGAATCATCTTCGCGCGAGTACGTACGATGCTCGGCATCCAGCGCCTGATGAACGGCGCGGATGTCAGTTTTCGGCAGTGCCGCTTTTTCGATATCCGAAAGCGGCATTGCGTCAATATACTCAGTTGTCTTATTCATTGGCAGGTAACTGGTAGCTCCAGGTTTCACTCAGCGTCTGATCGGCATTGACCAAGGCAGCACGCATTTCAGTGGTTTTCTTCACGTCTTTCACTTTCACGCGCAATACCAAACGCCAACCTTTAGTTACCGGGTTGTAGCGCACAGTACTTTCAACGATCTCGCCGTTGTCGCCAATACTGGTTTGTGCGGTAACCGGGGTATCCTGCGGCAGCTTTTTCATATCCGTGCCGGTAAAGTCCACCACAAACGCGATAGTGCCATCAGGCTGACGAATGAGGTTAGACTGTTTTACATCACCGGTAGAACGACGAGTCTGCTGGACCCAGGCGCTATCAGGGGCATGAAGCTTGTCTTCGTCACGCGTGAACGTCAGGGTGTACTTGAAGTTCATCTCTTTGCCGGCTTCAGGCAGTTGATCCGGCGTCCAGTACGCAACGATGTTATCGTTCGTTTCATCGTTAGTTGGGATTTCAACTAACTCAATCTTACCTTTACCCCAATCACCTTTTGGCGTGATCCAGGCGCTTGGGCGCAGATCGTAACGATCGTCGATATCTTCAAAACGCGAGAACTGACGGCCACGCTGCAGCAGGCCGAAACCTTGCGGGTTTTCCATCGCAAAGCTGCTCACCGCCAGATGTTTCGGGTTATTCAGCGGACGCCAAATCCACTCGCCGTTGCCAGCGTGGATCGACAAACCGTTAGAGTCATGCAGTTCCGGACGATAGTTGGTCGCCGGAGAAGGCTGGTTTGGTCCGTACAGGAACATACTGGTTAACGGTGCCACGCCCAGCTTGCCCACTTTGTCGCGCAGATAAACTTTGGACTGAACATCGACTACCGTGTCACGACCCGGAATGATGACAAAGCGATACGCTCCGGTTGCGCGCGGAGAATCCAGCAAGGCATAAATGGTCAAACGTTTGTCAGTCGGTTTCGGACGCTCGATCCAAAACTCACGGAAGCGGGGAAATTCTTCGCCAGAAGGCAGAGCGGTATCAATCGCGAGACCGCGCGCAGACAGACCGTAGACCTGCCCTGCCCCCAAAACACGGAAATAGCTGGCACCGAGCATGCTGACGATTTCGTCGTTTTTATCTTTGCTGTTGATCGGATACAGCACTTTGAACCCGGCGAAACCGAGATCTTTTACCGTGTCTTTATCATGCTGAACATCGCCAAAATTAAAATAATCCGGGCTGTATTTGATTCTTTTCACCGCTGTAGCGGTAACTTCGTTGATTTTGACCGGCGTGTCGAAGTACATACCCTGGTGGTAGAACTCGAGCTTAAATGGGGTCTTGAGATTGCTCCAGTAGGCTTTATCGCGGTTAAACTGGATCTGCTGATAATCCGCATATTTCATGTCGCGGAAAACGGAGGGCAAGTTACTTTTTGGCGCCTCATAGCCTTTACCGGCTAAGGATTGAGCTTGTTTTGCAACATCATCGATGCTGAACGCCCAGCTCGATGATGTGTACAGCGTTAACATAACTGCTGCACCCAACCAACGCATTTTCATCATTTGTAGTTTATGTTTCATAATTAGTAAGCACTTCCCCCTTTGTGTGCTTATATTGATCCGATCCATTTTAATGGATAATCGGGTATTCCGACAACTGAATCCCTGTATTGTTCGCGCGCTGGCTCATGGTTTAATCAGGTTCAACTACCTGTTTTCACTTTGCGTGCTTATCCTGGAGACAGGTTGTTGGACTTCGTGTAGGGTTGCCCTCGAATGTAACCATTATTCGTCTTAGGGATAAGACGAAAAGTCTGAGAATACATAACTGTCTATGAGCTCTGTATCACCACCACGCGAATATTTTCTTGACTCCATCCGTGCCTGGCTAATGTTGTTAGGGATCCCATTCCATATTTCATTGATTTACTCGACCCACACCTGGCACGTGAACAGCGCGGAACCGTCGTGGTGGTTGACCCTGTTTAACGACTTTATCCATGCTTTTCGCATGCAAGTCTTCTTTGTCATTTCGGGTTATTTTTCCTACATGCTATTTTTGCGCTATCCGCTAAAGCGCTGGTGGAAGGTGCGTGTAGAACGCGTGGGGATCCCGATGCTAACCGCGATTCCATTACTTACGCTGCCGCAATTTATCATGCTGCAATACGTAAAGGGAAAAGCTGACAGTTGGCATACTCTCAGCGGCTACGATAAATACAATGCGCTGGCCTGGGAGCTGATTTCCCATCTGTGGTTTTTACTGGTTCTGGTCGTATTAACGACCGTGAGCATGTGGGTGTTCACCCAGATGAAAGACAGACTGACGCGTAGCGACGCCGCCAGCGCCCCAGCAGTGTCGATGACTAAATTAACGCTGATTTTCATCTTGTTAGGTGTCGGTTACGCTACCGTCAGAAGGACAATTTTCATCCTCTACCCTTCGATTCTCAGCGATGGCATGTTCAATTTTATCGTTATGCAAACGCTGTTCTATGCGCCTTTCTTTATGCTCGGCGCACTGGCGTTTATCAACCCGAATCTGAAAGCGCTGTTTACCACACCGTCACGCGGTTGCACGCTCGGTGCTGCATTCGCATTTGTGGCATACCTGCTCAATCAGCGTTATGGCAACGGCGATGCCTGGATGTATGAAACCGAATATGTCATTACCATGGTCATGGGACTGTGGATGGTGAACGTCGTCTTTTCGTTGGGTCACCGTTTGCTTAATTTCCAGTCTGCCCGCGTGACCTATTTTGTCAACGCGTCGCTGTTTATCTATCTGGTGCACCACCCGTTAACGCTGTTTTTTGGCGCTTACATCACACCGCATATCACGTCGAATCTGCTGGGTTTTCTCTGCGGTCTGCTGTTTGTGGTTGGGATTGCGGTAATACTGTACGAAATCCATTTACGCATACCGGTGCTGAAGTTTCTCTTTTCGGGTAAACCGCCCGTTAAGCAGGATAAAAACAAGGCCGTAGCCGGCTAGTTTTTCCCTCAATCATTGTGTGGTTCAAAGCAGCCATTCAATGGGTAACACGGACGCCAGCTTTACCAGAATCCGCTTCCAGAATCCTGTGGCGGGTTCTTTTTTCAGGACCTGTTCACTGCCAGAAAGTCGGTCGACCCAATTAATTCTCCCCCAACGGTCAAGGCGTAGCTGCCAGGCCATATCACGCTGGCTTTGCATAAACCGTTTATGAATCAATTCGGCCAGCACTTCACTCTCAATCACAAATCCCATTTCTGTATTGAGCAGCGTCGAACGAGGATCAAAATTAAGCGAGCCGATAAACACTTTGCGATCATCAATACTGAACGTTTTCGCATGCAGGCTGGACCCTGAATTCCCGGTTAATCCACGATCGTGAACGACCGAGACGCGATCGCGGGTCGGTTTAAGTTCGTATAACTCTACACCGTAGCGCAGCAGTTTTTTTCGCCAGCGCGCATAACCCGCATGGACGATCGCCACATCATTCGCCGCCAGTGAATTGGTTAAAATGGCAATCTTGACGCCTTTTCTTACCAGTCTCAGGAGCTGCGCCACACCGGCACGCGTCGGCACAAAGTAGGCAGAAATAATATCAATACGTTCGGTCGGCGAGCCCATTACGTCAAACAAACGCTGCGGTAATAGCGAGTGGCGCGGCGCTTTCCCTTCTCCTTTTGCAGGATCATCGCTCAGCAAACGCGTTTTGGCCCAAATCAGCGGCAGCGATCTTTGATCGAGACTGGACATAAACTGGCTGGTTTCCAGCTTATGCAGATAGCGGCGGGTAATATCATCGTTATACCAGGATTCGGGTAGCTCAATACGCTGCACAGAATCTGGCTCAGACATCTCAAGCACATTTTGTAACGTTGAAACCGAGCGACAGTGCCAGTAACGCTCAAAATCATCTGCCACATCTTTGACAACCGGCCCGATAGCCATGACGTCCAGGTCGGAAAACAGCGGTTGCTCACCCGCGCCAAAATAGGCATCGCCAATATTACGCCCACCAACGAGGGTCACCACGCCGTCAGCGGTATAACTTTTATTGTGCATGCGCCGATTAAGCCGGGCAAAATCGGTTAAATAGCCCAGCGCGCGCAGGATGCGAAAGGAAAACGGATTGAAGAGGCGAACTTCTATATTGGGGTGCTTATCCAGCAGACGCAGCGTGTCGTCCAGACCCGGCGTGTTGTTATCATCCAGCAGCAAACGCACCCGTACGCCTCGCTTCGCTGCGGCCAGCAGAACGGAAAATAACAATAGCCCAGACATGTCGTTTTCCCAGATGTAATACTGCACATCCAGGGTACGTTCCGCCATTTCCGTTAACCGATAGCGAGCAGCAAACGCATCCAGGCTGTCATCCAACGCAAGAATGCCGCATTCTCCCGGGTGGTCTTCGCAAAGGGGCGTGATGGCACGCTCAAGTCGAGTCATATCAGTCCGTGTGATCATCGCCTTGTTGTGTTAGCAATCTCTTATAAAGTTGAGCGTTTTCGTCATCAAAGCACACGAAGTATATCTGATCAGGAAGTGCGCGGCGGGTAATAAATTTCAGCACCGTTTTCACCGCTATTTCTGCCGCTGCGGCGCGCGGATAGCCATAAGCCCCGGTGCTAATCGCCGGAAAAGCAATGGAGTGATAACCATTGGCCAGGGCCAGTTGCAGGGTGTTTAAGTAAGCTTCTTCGAGGCGTTCGGCCTCATGATGACCTCCCCCTTGCCAGACGGGTCCTACGGTATGAATGACCGCTTTTGCCGCAAGCGCCCCCGCCAGAGTGATCACCGCATGCCCTGTCGGGCATTCTCCTTGTTGCTGGATAACCTGTTTGCAGGCCTCCAGCAATGCTGGTCCGGCAGCGCGATGGATTGCGCCATCGACGCCACCGCCTCCCAGTAGCGATGAATTCGCCGCATTGACAATCACATCAACAGCGACAGTCGTAATATCGCCATGTAACACATGAACACGTGATTGCATAAGTTCCCCCTGACAAAACACCATTCGTTAAGTGTACAGCAGGGTTTTCCCTTAAATCTCTCTTTTTAACCGTAAGTGTGCATATCTACGCCACAGCGAGTCATTTATATTCAATATTAAGAATCGCCATGTTTTTCTGTTCATTGAGGTAGTGCATTTTGACTGTGGCAATTTCCTGCACATTCTGAGGGGCTGTCGCGAGCTGTTGCGGGTTGTAAAGACTATTCTGGTTGGTGCCGTTGCGGATACATGACAATTCAATTTGCTGCTGCTGTCTGTTAAGGAAGGTGCGAATAAGCAGGTCATTTCTTCCCAAGCTGACTCGCTGATTAAAATTTCGCGGATCTGGGCCGATTTTTTTCCCGCAAACACATCGAATCAGCCTATTTAGGCTATTTTTTCCACCATTTCTGGCGTTATTTCCGGTTTTTACTGAGATCTCTCCCACTGACGTATCATTTGGTCCACCCGAAACAGGTTGGCCAGGGTGAATAACATCGCCAGTTGGTTATCGTTTTTCAGCAGCCCCTTGTATCTGGCTTTCACGAAGCCGAACTGCCGCTTGATGATGCGAAACGGGTGCTCCACCCTGGCACGGATGCTGGCTTTCATGTATTCGATGTTGATGGCCGTTTTGTTCTTGCGCGGATGCTGCTTCAAGGTTTTTACCTTGCCGGGACGCTCGGCGATCAGCCAGTCCACATCCACCTCGGCCAGCTCCTCGCGCTGTGGCGCTCCTTGGTAGCCGGCATCGGCTGAGACAAATTGCTCCTCTCCATGAAGCAGATTACCCAGCTGATTGAGGTCATGCTCGTTGGCCGCGGTGGTGACCAGGCTGTGGGTCAGGCCACTCTTGGCATCGACACCAATGTGGGCCTTCATGCCAAAGTGCCACTGATTGCCTTTCTTGGTCTGATGCATCTCCGGATCGCGTTGCTGCTCTTTGTTCTTGGTAGAGCTGGGTGCCTCAATGATGGTGGCATCCACCAAAGTGCCTTGGGTCATCATGACGCCTGCTTCGGCCAGCCAGCGATTGATGGTCTTGAACAATTGACGGGCCAGTTGATGCTGCTCGAGCAGGTGGCGGAAATTCATGATGGTGGTGCGATCCGGCAGGGCGCTATCCAGGGATAATCGGGCAAACAGGCGCATGGAGGCGATTTCGTACAGGGCATCTTCCATGGCACCGTCGCTCAGGTTGTACCAATGCTGCATGCAGTGAATACGCAGCATGGTCTCCAGCGGATAGGGCCGTCGGCCATTGCCCGCCTTGGGATAAAACGGCTCGATGACAGCGGTCATATTCTGCCATGGCAGAATCTGCTCCATGCGGGAGAGGAAAATCTCTTTTCGGGTCTGACGGCGCTTAGTGCTGAATTCACTATCGGCGAAGGTGAGTTGATGGCTCATGATGTCCCTCTGGGATGCGCTCCGGATGAATATGATGATCTCATATCAGGAACTTGTTCGCACCTTCCTTAACGTCGCAAGGTGATTCAACTATCGCTCCGCGAAAATGAATAACCCCGCCGGTTGTGATTTGCTGCGCAATTGCAGGGAGGGTTAAAAGAGAAAAAGCACATAAACTGGTACTTAAAATACGCTTTAATAATGTACACATAAGGGTTCCTCAATGATTAGCCATCTTTGAGGGATCGAAATGATCCTTCACCGCTACGATTAACGATCAAATACAAACGCTCACACGCTTCTATATTCATAGAACAGCAGCGCATTCCCAGCCACACCCTTAATGCAAATACAGCAAAAAATTATGGGTGACTGTTTGAGTCAGGCCATTGTTGCGACAGATGCAGAGACTGCCCATCTGAAACGGTAACGATAATTTTGACCGAATCCTCAGATGAAATATTAAAGCTCAGTTTGGTTAATTCAATCGGTCGATTAGCAGGGACCGAAAGGCTTATTTTCTGCTGCGACTGGCTTTGTCCCCCCTGCCCTTTACGTATGGCAAGGACTTGTACCTCACATACGCACGGTTGGGTTAACGTCACCTGAGGAATAATGGTGTACATATCACCTTGCTGAGTTGTATTGAATGTTATTTGATTTGCCAGCGCGGCAATGAGTAATAGCGTATGCATCATATTCTCCCGAAAAAAAAACAGGGCTCACGCCCTGTTTATTATCAGTCAGAAAACTGAATTAGTGTTGGTTAGCTGTAGCGTTGTTGCCAAAGCCAACTTGCTGAATCAGCACATTGGAGTCAGAAGCGGTCTGATTAACCAACGCACCGTTACGGCCACCGAACTGGGTTACACTAATATCAGCATTTTTAGCATTCCACTGATCGATAGTGGCATTGTTCTGGAAGCCAGTCTGTTTCAGGCTAATGGTACTGTCATCAGCGCCCTGACCAACTACAGCCCCGTTACCACGCCCCTGTTGTGTGATAGTGACATCTGATTTACGCGCATCACTTTGCAGAGCATTCGCAGCGTTGTTTGACCCATATTGGTAAATACTCAGTGAAGAGTCCGGGCCATAGTTACTACCGCCACCATGATGATTGCCGCCCCATTGCGGAACAACACCAGCCAGAGCACTGCCAGAAACTACGATTGCTGCGAATGCTGCCACTTTTAAAAGTTTCATGGTAAACCCCCATCGGATTGATTTAATCGTCGTTAATGGATTAGCGTTGAGTAACGCGAATTGCCATTTGCGACTGTCTCTGCACCACAACTGCTGTTTTTTGTGTACCGTACTGAGTAATATTGGCTTTATTACCAGAACCTTTCTGGATAATTACCGCCGTATTACCGTATGAACCTTGTTTAATACTCGCGTCATTGGAACTACCCGTTTGATCAATATATGCAAAGTTATATGACCCCGTCTGGTCTGTTTTCGCTCGGTTACCAGAACCTTCTTGCGAAATAACCGACAATAACTTCGAGCCCCCCTGTCGAGTATTTGCACTGTTCGCAGTGCCAACCTGACCAATAATGGCTGCCTGATTAAATGAAGACTTACTTAATTCATTTACCGCAAAGTTATATTCTGAGTTAGCTAAATCATAACTTGTAGCGGATGCAATCCCAGGCACACCCAGCATTGTAAACATCATAAATAACAACTTGTTTTTCATGTTGTCACCCTGGACCTGGTCGTACATAAGGTTAAATTATTTACCACTCAAATTATTGTTAACGTGACTTACATTTGTTAACGCCACGTTACGATGAAGAGTATGTCCGTTGAAACATTTTAAATAACTCACCCACCAGTTGTATTTTTATATCCAGATTCACCCCAAAGTACTAATTAACCGCAATTAACACCGTTATAGCTCTGGATTTTATTTCTTTTGTAACCCGATGAGTGAATTTCTATGCAGTAACAAAAAAACGCGTTTCCCGCGTTTTCTGGGCCTTGCAGACGGTAGTGGGATTGTCCTCGGTACAAGTCGTGACAAGTGCCATTTTTTTCTATCTAAAATTGTTCAACTTAAAGTGAGACAAAAAAATCAAAATTCATTAGAAATCTAAAACCATCTAATTATAATTTTATTTCTTAAAATTCAATAAGATATTATAATTTGTATGATTTTTTAAATCTATGCAATAACGCTAAAATGTACAACTTTACTATCAAATCTAAACTCCACAAAAACGCAAAAATCACATTTTAATATATAAATTTACATTATGTAACATGTTTAACACTTGCTTTAAGATTTGTAATAGCTAGATTGAAATCAGTTGAAGTCCATTTGTTTTAATATTTTCACCCCGTTGGGTCGAAGTTTTATTTCTACACAGCAGTGCAACATCTGTCAGTACTTCTGGTGCCTCTATTTTAGTAGAGGCAACTGTCAGGTGTGCGACTAAAAAAGTGGAGTTTCATCATGTTTAATGAAGTCCATAGTATTCATGGTCATACATTATTGTTGATCACTAAACCATCCCTGCAGGCAACTGCGTTATTACAGCATTTAAAGCAATCGCTGGCGTTAACCGGAAAACTACATAATATTCAACGTTCTCTGGATGATATATCCTCCAGTTGCATTGTTTTACTGGATATGATGGAGGCAGATAAAAAACTGATCCATTACTGGCAAGATAATTTGAGCAGAAAAAACAACAATATAAAAACTTTATTGTTGAATACCCCAGATGATTATCCTTACCGGGATATTGAAAACTGGCCGCATATCAATGGCGTATTTTACGCAACTGAAGATGAGCAGCGTGTAGTCAGCGGTTTGCAGGGTGTGTTGCGGGGCGAATGCTACTTTTCGCAAAAGCTTGCCAGCTACCTGATCACGCATTCCGGGAACTACCGCTATAACAGCACGGAGTCGGCATTACTTACGCACCGTGAAAAAGAGATCCTTAATAAACTGCGTATCGGCGCCTCAAATATTGAAATCGCGCGTTCACTATTTATTAGTGAAAATACGGTGAAAACACATCTTTATAATCTTTTCAAAAAGATAGCTGTCAAAAATCGTACGCAGGCGGTCTCGTGGGCCAATGATAACCTCAGGCGATAAAGCCATGAAACGCTATTTGACCTGGATTGTGGCAGCAAATTTGTTCCTTGCTGCCGGGAATCTACACGCGGCTGTAGAGGTGGAGGTTCCCGGACTGTTAACTGACCACACTGTCTCTTCCATTGGCCATGATTTTTACCGGGCCTTTAGTGACAAGTGGGAAAGTAAGTACACAGGAAACTTAACCATTAATGAAAGACCCAGTGCACGTTGGGGAAGTTGGATCACCATAACGGTCAATCAGGACGTTATCTTCCAGACTTTTTTATTCCCGACGAAAAGAGACTTCGACAAAATTGTGGTCTTTGCATTGGCAGAAACTGAGGAAGCATTAAATCGTCGGCAAATAGATCAAACACTATTAAGCACGAGCGATTTAGCGCGCGATGAATTCTAAAACATGATTTTGTCCGGAGGCTTTCATGCGTGTCAAACATGCAGTGGTTTTGCTCATGCTGATTTCACCATTAAGTTGGGCCGGAAATATGACGTTCCAGTTCCGCAACCCTAACTTTGGTGGTAACCCAAATAACGGATCTTTTTTACTGAACAGCGCCCAGGCGCAAAACTCGTATAAAGATCCGAGTGCCGGCGACTACGGGATTGAAACCCCAACAGCGCTGGATAACTTTACCCAGGCGATCCAGTCACAAATACTCGGTGGCTTACTTACCAATATCAATACCGGTAAGCCGGGAAGGATGGTAACCAGCGATTTTATCGTTGATATCGCCAACCGGGATGGACAACTGCAACTGAATGTCACGGACAGGAAAACGGGGAGAACGTCGACTATTGAAGTGTCGGGTTTACAAAATCAGTCGACCGATTTCTAAATTATAGCCACGAAAGGAAAAAATCATGCAGCGCTTACTTATCATGGTGGCAGTAATTTTACTCAGCGGATGTTTAACAGCCCCGCCGCAAGAAGCCGCTAAGCCGACATTAATGCCCCGAGCCCAAAGCTATAAAGACTTGACGCACCTGCCCATGCCTACAGGTAAGATATTTGTCTCGGTATACAATATTCAGGATGAGACTGGCCAGTTTAAACCTTATCCGGCAAGTAACTTCTCAACCGCCGTCCCGCAAAGCGCCACGGCGATGCTTGTCACCGCATTGAAGGATTCTCGTTGGTTCGTCCCGCTGGAACGTCAGGGATTGCAGAACTTGCTTAACGAACGAAAAATCATTCGTGCAGCTCAGGAAAACGGCACAGTTGCCATTAATAACCGGATCCCTCTGCAGTCTCTGACCGCGGCAAACATCATGGTAGAAGGGTCAATTATTGGTTATGAAAGCAACGTTAAATCGGGTGGCGTTGGTGCGCGCTATTTCGGTATTGGCGCCGATACGCAGTACCAGCTCGACCAGATAGCGGTCAACCTGCGTGTGGTTAACGTTAGTACCGGTGAAATCCTCTCATCGGTGAATACCAGCAAAACTATCTTGTCTTATGAAGTGCAGGCTGGGGTATTCCGCTTCATTGACTACCAGCGACTGTTGGAAGGTGAAATTGGCTACACCTCTAACGAACCGGTTATGCTTTGTCTGATGTCAGCAATTGAAACCGGCGTTATCTTCCTGATTAATGACGGGATTGATCGCGGATTGTGGGATTTGCAGGATAAGAAACAAGTTGATAATGACATCCTGGTTAAATACCGCCATTTGTCGGTACCTCCGGAATCCTGAGTGGTCGATACAGCATAAAAAGCGTGAGGAAAACCCTCACGCTTTTTTTATTTACTGGTCAGCGTCGACGATAGCCGATTCTCACGACGAGATGCCAGCCACAATCCGCTGTTTTTCATCGCATAGCCGAATACCAGCCCCAGCGCCAGAGAAGGCACGACCAACTGCCAGTCACCCTGCCCTGCAAACGTTGCGCATGCGCCAATAAAGGTACCCGGCACAAATGAAAGCAACCATTGCTTTGCCTGAATACACATTAGAAACGCGACAATTCCCGTCATGACATAACCAATAATGTCCATATGCGGGGCAAGCGCGCTACCGTTAATAATCACCAACGCCCACACCACACCGCTTAGCAGCGTACACGCCGAGATCCACAGCCCTTTCAGCCCACCCTGCGGACAGGCAAAATAGGCCGTGCAGCCCAGAAAGCCAGCCCAACTGAGTAAACCAAGAGATACGGCCACCCATCCCCAAATCCCAGAGAGAATGCCCGTTGTGATTGCAATTGAGAGAAGTATGTTCATGCCGCGTATCTTAGCAGAAAAACGGCATGGGAATGAGATCGTGCACACAATTCATGCAATGATGTAAATTGAGTTGCAGTTTAATGAGATCTAAATCACATTTACTCTTCAGTATCTTCCTGCAATTCGTCCCACATCGCGCCAATGGCATCACGCGTTAACGGTGCCATGGTACGCCAGAACTGTGTGTTTGCATGCGCTTCAACTTTGCCAAGGAACGTGCCGCACCAGGGCAACAGGTATTCCACAAACAAGGTTTCGAGTGCTTCACTTTCATCTTCCGCAGACTGGTCTTCAAGCCATGAAGCCGCCAGCAACAGCGTGCCAATATGATCTGCAGGCGTATCTGCCAGCGGCATTCCGCGGGCAGAAAGAAAAGCACGAACATCGGATTCTTTCGCCCCTTCTACCCAGGCGCTACGATAAGGCGGCACCGCACACTCGTCGCCGACAAACAGCGCGTTGTAATCCGCAGCCAACTGAGGCATATCGCAGCTTTTCTGCAGACGAGTGAACAGTTCGTCCTGTTCCAGCGGCCAGTTGGCGGACAGTTTACCTTCACTAATCAGGGTAAACAGAGGAACCAGTAAAGGGTCCTGCGGTTGGCGGTAAAACAGCGAGCCCAGTACACGACACAGGATAGAAAACTCGTTCATTGATATATTCCAGTTAGTAACAATTACAGTTCAGCAAATTCCGCGATCGGCTCCATGCCTCGCGATTCCAGAAACGCCAGCAGGCGTTTAGGGGTGACGTTTAAAATTCTGTCTTCCGGGAAATTTACATCATCCAGAATTTTACGGCATTCACCAAATTCACCCAGTGTGAAAGCGGTATGTGAATCCGACCCTAACGCCACCCAGCCTCCGGCATCACGCACTGCCGCAGCGACCGCGCGACAATTGTCCTCACTCCCCTTACGCGAATGCAAAAACGAGGAGTTATTGATTTCCAGCGCGACCTGGTATTTTGCCGCCGCCTGCGCAATCGCTGTGATATCCACGGGATATTTAGGATTCCCCGGATGGCTGATGATATGCACGTGGCCACTGGCCATCGTGGCTATCATTGCCTGGGTATTGGTGTCTTTATCGTGAGGTGCAAAAACCGGCTCATGGAAGCCCGCAATGATGAGATCCAGGGAAGTAAACATCGGACCGGAACAGTCGATTTCGCCTTCAATATTCTTAATATTCGCCTCGATACCGCGCAGGATCCCTACGCCATCGACGATACGAGGCCAAATGCGCATATTAATAAAGTGCCAGTGATGAGGCGCATCCGCCATGTCCGGTCCATGATCGGTTATGGCAAACAGCTTGATGCCTTTGCGATGGGCTTCAGCGATGTAATCACTTAAGGTGCTGTAGGCGTGGGTACTGGCGACGGTATGCATATGCAGGTCAACGGGATACATAACTCTCTCCTGTAGTCATTTTCCGTCAAGGATAGCAGGTATCGTCGCCATTTATTAGCTGAAACCCGGCACTTGCCGGGTTACCATCAATATCCCCGAACGCGATCGACCTGACCCGTTACGGATTTCCCACTTTCCAGGTCCAAAATCGTACGGGAGATGTAGTCCACCGCCTCTGCCGGGCGTGTTACCGCGGCGATATGCGGCGTCATTGCCACACGCGGATGTTTCCATAGCGGGCTGGTTTCCGGCAGCGGTTCACGGCTATAGACATCCAGCATGGCACCTTTCACTTTGCCGCTGTCCAGCGATGCCAGAAGATCGTCTTCATTGAGATGAACGCCGCGCGCCAGGTTGAGCACGTAAGCGCCATCCTGCAATTGGCTGAGTAAATCAGCGTTAATAATGCCTACGGTTTCTGCCGTATTAGGCAGGAGGTTGATCAGCACGCGAGTTTGACTCAAAAACGCGCTCAGTTCCTCGGTACCGGCGAAGCTTTCCACACCAGACCAGGATTTACGCGTACGACTCCAGCAGCGTAGCGGGAACCCCCATGCTTGCAGACTTTCTGCAACTTTTGCGCCTAAAACACCAGCGCCCATGATCCCGACGCTAAACTCATCGCGGGTATATTCTGGCAACGGTTGCCATTTCGCCTGGTTTTTTAATGCCTGGTAGTCATCAAAGCGACGGAACCAGTGCAATACCTGACTAACCGCATATTCCTGCATTTGCAGGCCCATCCCCGTATCTTCCAGACGGAAAAGCGGGATCGACGCATCCAACATTTCCGGATGAGCGTTTAGTTTACTGAGAATAGAATCGACGCCCGCACCCAGCGCAAATACGGCTTTTAATTTTCGTCCGGCGAGCATTTCAACCGGAGGATGCCAGACCAGCGCGTAGTCAGCATGCGCATTATCACCTGCCTTCCACTCACGGACCCGCGCGCCAGGTATGGCCTTTGTCAGCGCATTAAGCCACCAGGTTGTATCGAATGTTGGGTGATAGAAAATTATATCCATAGCGTCTCCTGAACATTGTTATGCGGAACGTACTCGCACTTATAATCATCATTTTTCGAGGGAACATCAGAGTAGCAAATTTTAGGGTGCTGGCAAAAAAAACAATTCCCGCTTATTTAAGCTGCATATTGATTGAAGTTTGTGTAAATGCACGTTTTTTTCAAAAAGTTGATTGACGCCGGAGCGGTATTTCCCTAAATTAGCGCCCGTTCCGGTAGCACAGGAACAACAATATGGTGAGGTGTCCGAGTGGCTGAAGGAGCACGCCTGGAAAGTGTGTATACGGCAACGTATCGGGGGTTCGAATCCCCCCCTCACCGCCATATTCGAGAAAGAGCTCGTACGCAAGTACGGGCTTTTTTTTCGCATGTGAGCCGTCCTGAATAGCGTTAACCTGTAGGTCTGATAAGCATCGCGCTATCAAGCATCATCCCCCGCCCCGTTGCACATTATCTAAACCACTCTTATGCTGTAACTACCGCTTTCTCAAGCAATCAGGAAAATAACGGCATGTTAAACCTAGAAGGAACTTTGCTTGATGAGATCATGTCGCAGGCAGACGAAGCAGGATTTATTCCGTTGAAGGTTTTCTCGCTAAAAATCCTCAAACGTACACCGAATGAAATAAATACGTTTTTCGATCCTGACAGCCGATTCTACGAAGAGTATCAGCGAACGGTTATTTGCAACGTCAGGCATAACGTCACCATTAAAAAAACCTACACCAGCAATGGGATCTTACGAAAAGAAACTACGGAAGGTGGGATTTATAAGGATGACCTACTGACCTTTCTGGCACAAGCGCTAAAGAAAATAGACGAAAATAACCAACTGTTTGACCAGGCCTGCGCCAACTACTGGAGCAGCAAAAGAAAGTAATCTGCTGACGTCAAATAACAAAGCCCGGTTTCCCGGGCCTTGAAGACGGAGTACTTATCAGTTGTATGCATTGAGCGTCCGCTGACAGAGTGCCGAACGGACGCAATCGTCTTTATTGAAACGAACAATCCCAACCATATCATCTTCTTCGAAACGGGCCAGCGCATCGCTTAGCCCTGAGCGAACGTGGGCGGGTAGATCGCACTGGGTCACATCCCCGTTCACAATCACCGTCACATTCTCCCCGAGGCGAGTCAAAAACATCTTCATCTGTGCTGCAGTAACATTCTGAGCCTCGTCAAGAATGACCACTGCATTTTCAAATGTGCGTCCACGCATATAGGCGAATGGCGCGATTTCCACCTTACCAATCTCAGGCCGCAGGCAATATTGCATGAAGGAGGCCCCCAGACGTTTCACCAGCACGTCATACACTGGACGAAAATAAGGCGCAAACTTCTCGGAAACATCTCCAGGTAAGAAGCCGAGGTCTTCATCAGCTTGCAGAACTGGACGGGTTACAATAATCCTGTCCACGTCTTTGTGGATCAGGGCCTCTGCTGCTTTTGCCGCGCTGATCCAGGTTTTACCACACCCGGCTTCACCGGTAGCGAAGATCAGCTGTTTACTCTCGATAGCATTCAGGTACTGGGCCTGAGCTTCATTCCGCGCCGTGATTGGCGTGGCGTCGCGACTATCACGCGCCATACCAATCGCTTCTACGCCGCCCATCTGCACAAGCGAGGTGACCGATTCATCTTCACGTTGTTTATGGCTACGCGAATCCCGCCTCAGCACACGTTTTGCTTCACGACGAGCTTTGATCACTGCTTTTTGTCTTCCCATGGATAGCACCTTGAGTTGTAGGTATACATCACACGCGCCGTTGGCGGCACGATTATGCGCACGAACATCTGAGGGTTGGCTTCCTTGTAAGCCATTGCTTGCTTTCGGATAAGACGCCACACACGGCTACGCGCACCGTACAAGGTGTCAGTTACGAAGATAAGAAGTGAAAGGGAGAGAGATTTGGCGGTGACGAGGTGGCTACCGGAAGAGAAACGTCCGCGTAACGTACTGCAGCTACTGTGAAAAATGTGTCCAATACAGGACTTTTCCATCGCGATCTCCATAGTGAACGACTATCACCGCCGGGAACTACCGCTGTTTCTTATAATTACATCATAATCTTTCGTTAATGCAACAATATTTTTACTTGCTGTTAACTTAAATTCTATCTAATCACCAGAGACAGTCTCTTGCAGAGAGATGACAGAATTATTTCAGTCTCGTGCCGATCATAAAAAATAATTTGTTCATTCATACAGATGTCAGGAAAAGCCCCGCTGTACAACGGGGCGCGATCATCAGGCTTCGAGTAGAGACTGTCCCAGATATTGATCTGCGGTTTTGACACCCGGCAAAGCAAAGAAGTAGCCCCCACCAATTGGTTTGACATACTCTTCCAGCGCTTCACCGTTGAGGCGTTTCTGCACAGCCAAAAAGCCTTTTTCCAGATCGTGTTGATAGCAGACAAACAACAGTCCCATATCCAGTTGACCGGATGGGGTCACACCGAGCGAATAGCTGTAGCCACGGCGCATCATCAGGCTGGACTCGGTCTCTTTCGTGCGCGGATTCGCCAGGCGGATATGACTGTCGAGCGCAATCACCTCACCTTCGGGATCGCTGGCATAGTCAGGCACATCGTGCTCGTGCTGCATACCCAGCGGCGCGCCGGTGTGTTTATCTCGACCAAATATCGTTTGCTGCTCTTTCAGCGGCGTACGATCCCAGAACTCGACGCGAAACTGAATGAGCCTGACGGCCTGATAGCTACCACCTTGCGCCCAGACAGGTTCGCCCTGCCCGTCCGTAACCCACACCACGTCTTGCATCAACTTCGCATCCGTCGCGTCCGGATTCGCGGTGCCATCCTTAAAGCCAAGCAAGTTGACCGGGGTCTCTTTGCCTTTGCTGCGCGCGGCATGGTCGGAAATAAACCCTTCACGTTTCCAGCGCACGCTAAGGAGATCGGGCGTATGTTTAATGATATCGCGCAGCGCATGGATAACGGTATCCTGCGTGTTGGCACAAATCTGCAGCAGCAAATCACCATGGCACAGCGCCGCATCCAGCGAATCATTCGGGAAGCGGGTCATTTTTTGCAGCTTTTTCGGCATCTGCGATATCAGGCCATAACGTTCATCAAATAGCGAGGCGCCGACTGACAACGTCATCGTCAGGTTGTCTGGCGCAATGTATGCGCCGAGGATACCGGAATCCATAGGGGGTAAACGCGGGTTCGGCGTATCCGGCGCCGGCCCGCCCGTGGTCAGAAACGCAAATCGGGTGGTCAGCAAGCGGAACAAGCGTTCCAGATCAGCCTTATCGCTGGCGAGAACATCGAACGCCACCAGCATCATCGATGCCTGCTGTGGCGTCAGGATCCCTGCCTGATGCTGACCATAAAACGGCTGCGCTTCACTACGCGCATCAGGGGACAGCGTTCCCGGCGCGCTTTGTGGTTTTTGCGCGTGGGCAACCGGACATCCACCCGCCAGCGCCAGCGCCCCACCCAGGGCGCCCATCCCTTTCAGTAAACGTCGGCGTGAAGGTTCGCTCACGCCGTTTTCATTATCTTGCTGCATTTTGCTTAATCCAGACCCAGAACACCGCGTAATTGCGACAAGTCTTCCGCCAGCGTCGTGATAGGCCCTTTCAGCGCATTGCGATCGGCGTCGGTCAGTTTGTCATAGGTTTCAAAACCGTCTTTGGTACGGTACTTGCTCAGAATGGTATCGACTTTTTTGAAGTTCGCATCCACCTTCGCCAACAGCTCAGCATTGGATTTTTGTAACTGAGGGCGCAGGAGATCGACGATTTTCTGCGCGCCATCGATATTGGCCTGGAAATCCCACAGATCGGTATGGCTGTAGCGATCCTCTTCTCCGCTGATTTTGCTGGCAGCGACTTCTTCAATCAGTCCTGCTGCCCCGCCAACCACTTTTGACGGTGGGAAGGCCAGCTCGCTAATACGCGTTTGCAGGTCAAGAACATCGCTGTTTAATTGGTCGGCATACTTGTCCATACCTTTGGTGGTGTTGTCGCCGAACAACGCTTTCTCCAGACGGTGGAAGCCGGTGAATTTAGGATCGGCGGCTTTTTGCTCATAATCATCTTCACGTGCATCGATGCTGCCGTCGAGATCGGAGAACAGTTCAGCAATCGGTTCAATACGCTCATAATGCTGACGAGTTGGCGCATACAGCGATTTCGCTTTTTCCAGATCGCCAGCTTTAATCGCATCGGTGAATGCTTTGGTGCCCGCAACCAGTTGTGCAGTTTCGGCTGTCACATAGGCTTTGTATTCAGTAATCGCGCCACTTAGGCTCAGCAGAGCATCGCCCTGCGCGGCATCCGCCGTTGCGCTACCTTTTACAATTAGTTTGCCTTTCGGGTTGGTCAACAGACCGCAGGTCATATCATATTCACCTGGCTGCAGGTTAGCTGTCATTTTCTGGCTAAAGCCCGGCGCAATGTTTTCACGTTCTTCAACCACCATAACCCCTTTAAGGATCTCCCACTCCAGCGCTTTCTGGCTGTGGTTCTGGATGATGAACTGCGTTTTCCCAGCGTTAACCGTGATCGTCATCGGCTCACACTGTTTGTCGTTAACCGTGACTTTCACCTGCGGAATATCGGCGGCTTGTGCAGAAAAAGCGGAGGCAAACAGCGCGGCAATACCCAACTGCAGCGCACTACGGCGAAAATTAAACGTCATAACCTATCCCTATAAATAAGTATGTTGTAACTAATGAGTATTCTGCATCGCGTTTTTATCAGGGTGCGGTACGCGATGCCGTAGTGCCTGAACGCGGCGGCAGTGCAAACATAATCAATGCCGGAATCAGGTAGATAAACCAAACGGCGACTTCACTGACGCTCGGCGCTTCCTGATAGCCGAAAATACCTTCCATCAATGTGCCAAACAGCGAATGCGTTGAAAGCACGCTGCTCATGTCAAACGCCACATCCTGAAAATGATTCCATAACCCGGCTTCGTGGAACGCGCGGATGGCCCCAGCGGCAAGACCAGCGGCCACCAGCAAAATGAACAGGCTGGTCCATTTGAAGAATGCCCCGAGGTTGAGGCGAATGCCGCCGAGGTAAATCAAGTAACCCAGTACCACCGCGGTGGCCAGCCCCAGCATCGCACCTAACGGTGGCCAAATGCCTACATCCTGCTGGAATGCCGCCAGCAGGAAGAACACCGATTCCAGGCCTTCACGGGCAACGGCAAAAAAGACCATCATCACCAGCGCCCAGCCGTGATGATTGCCGCGTTGCAACGCGTTATCGACAGCCTGTTCAAGCTGGACTTTGACGTTGCGCGAAACTTTACGCATCCAGAACACCATCCAGGTGAGGATCACCACGGCAATGACCGCCACGATACCTTCAAACAGCTCCTGTTCCTTTTGCGGAAATTCACCGGTGGTTTCATTGATGAAAACGCCTAACGCCAGGCATAACGCCGCCGCCAGCAGAACACCAATCCACATCACACCAATCCATCGACCACGCTGAGTCCGTTTCAGGTAGCTGGCAATCAGGCTGACTATCAGCGCGGCCTCTAACCCTTCGCGCAACATAATAAGAAATGGAACAAACATGCGAAGAACCCTTAAACGTTATTCTCAGTCAATTGATGAAAAGAAAAGTAAATTACAGTGATAGTGATTATCATTACAGTAAAGAAAAACTCAAGCAGAATGTTTTGAGAATGATGACTTAATGTAAACAGTTAGGCGGGTAACGATTAGGGCGGTTTTGCAGCGGGGACAAATAAAAAAGCCCGCACGCGGCGGGCTTAAGGAGCGAGGCGGATTACTCTGCCTGTAAACGTTATGGCGGAGCTGTGTGATAATGCGCATCAGCCTCGGCAAAACGTTGCTGCATAGCGGCTGAAGGCGCTTTACCCAACAGGCTGAAGACCACAATACCGATGCTGCCGAAAATAAAGCCCGGGATGATTTCATACAGACCCAACCAGGCAAACTGCTTCCAGACGATTACCGTCACCGCACCGATGAGCATCCCGGCCAGCGCGCCGTTACGCGTCATACGCGACCACATTACGGAGAACAGAACCACCGGACCAAACGCCGCGCCAAAGCCGGCCCAGGCGTAGCTTACCAGACCAAGCACACGGTTCTCCGGGTTCGCCGCCAGCGCGATAGACACCAGCGCTACAACCAGCACCATGATGCGACCAATCCATACCAGCTCTTTCTGGCTGGCATTTTTACGCAGGAACGCTTTATACAAGTCTTCGGTAATTGCGCTGGAACACACCAGCAGCTGGCAGCTCAGAGTCGACATCACCGCTGCGAGGATAGCAGACAGCAGAATACCGGCAATCCACGGGTTGAACAGGATTTGCGCCAGTTCAATAAACACGCGTTCGGCGTTCTGGTTAACGGCACCGGCAAGCTTTGGGTTGTTGTTAAAGTAAGCGATACCAAAGAAGCCAACGGCGACTGCACCTGCCAGACACAGGATCATCCAGGTCATACTGATGCGGCGAGCATGAACAATGCTATGGTGAGAATCAGCCGCCATAAAGCGCGCCAGAATATGCGGCTGCCCGAAGTAGCCCAGACCCCAGCCCATCAGGGAAATAATGGCAACAAAATTCAGCCCTTTGAACATGTCCACGTTCTCAATGCTCTTTTGTTTAATCACTTCCAGCGAATCGTCAAACCCACCCACGCCAATGACTACCATCACCGGCGTCAGGATCAGGGCGAAGATCATCAGGCTGGCCTGGACGGTATCGGTCCAGCTTACCGCCAGGAAACCACCGATAAAGGTATAAATAATCGTCGCGGCCGCCCCTGCCCACAGCGCTGTTTCGTAACTCATGCCAAAGGTGCTTTCAAACAGACGCGCCCCTGCCACAATACCGGAAGCACAGTAGATGGTGAAAAACAGCAGAATAACCAGCGCGGAGATAATACGCAGAATACGGCTTTTATCTTCAAAGCGACCGGTAAAGTAATCCGGTAACGTCAGCGCATTGTTATTGTATTCGGTATGCACGCGTAAACGTCCGGCCACCAGTTTCCAGTTGATCCACGCACCCAAAATAAGGCCAATAGCGATCCAGCTTTCTGAAATCCCCGACAGGAAAATCGCGCCAGGCAGGCCCATCAGCAACCAGCCGCTCATGTCAGATGCCCCGGCGGATAACGCGGTCACGAATGGACCCAGACTGCGTCCACCCAGAATGTAATCGTCAAAGTTTTTGGTTGAACGCCATGCAATAAACCCTATCAATATCATGCCGAAAATATAGACACAGAATGTCACTAACATCGGTGTGCTAATAGCCATCAAAACTCTCCAAAATTATGTATCAGCAATGCCGTGGCTTGCCGTTTTATTACCCTGCCGGAACGTGGCAAAGATATCTATGTTTACCAGGGCGACCGTATCCTGCCGGAAGCGATGGTCATTCACAATCGATTTAACACACCATTTACATCAAATTTAATCCAGAGTAGATAGCATTTTTCTGTAGGTTGCACTCTCTCACACTTTTTTCGGTTGCACCTTTTAAAAGTGTTAACTACCGCAGAGAAAAAGATTCGGCAACTTTTATAGCCCCCGTCAAAACACTCACATTTATTAACATTTCATTCATTTCCAAGCTTGCAAACCAAGTCACATTTAACACGGTTGCACAAAGTTGCAACATAGTGGATATTTCTCGGTAACTATCAGACCCGTATTTCAGTACAACAGGAGTAAACGGCATGGGAACCACCACGATGGGGGTTAAGCTGGATGACGCCACTCGCGAGCGTATTAAAACAGCAGCATCACGAATCGATCGCACGCCACATTGGCTGATCAAACAAGCCATTTTTAATTATCTCGAAAGACTGGAAAATGACGACGCGCTTCCTGAACTACCGGCCCTGCTGGCGGGTGCTGCGAATGAGGGCGATGAGTCGACCACGCTGCAAAATGAAGCGCATCAGCCTTTCCTGGAATTTGCTGAACAGATCCTGCCGCAGTCAGTTTCCCGCGCGGCAATCACCGCTGCTTACCGCCGCGCCGAAACTGACGCCGTACCTATGCTGATGGAGCAGGCTCGTCTGCCGCAGCCCATCGCCGAGCAGGCGCATAAGCTGGCATACGATCTGGCAGACAAACTGCGTAACCAGAAGACCGCCAGCGGCCGCGCCGGGATGGTACAAGGTTTATTGCAGGAATTCTCCCTTTCTTCACAGGAAGGCGTCGCGCTGATGTGTCTGGCCGAAGCCTTGCTGCGTATTCCAGATAAAGCGACCCGCGATGCGTTAATCCGCGACAAGATCAGCAACGGTAACTGGCAGTCGCACATTGGCCGCAGCCCGTCTCTGTTCGTCAACGCGGCGACCTGGGGGCTGTTGTTTACCGGTCGTCTGGTTTCAACGCATAACGAAACCAGCCTCTCACGCTCACTCAACCGTATTATCGGCAAGAGCGGTGAGCCGCTAGTGCGTAAAGGCGTCGACATGGCCATGCGCTTGATGGGCGAGCAGTTTGTCACCGGGGAGACCATCGCTGAAGCGCTGGCTAACGCGCGTAAACTGGAAGAAAAAGGCTTCCGTTACTCCTATGACATGCTGGGCGAAGCGGCCCTGACCGCCGCCGATGCACAGGCTTATATGGTTTCATACCAGCAGGCGATCCACGCCATTGGTAAGGCCTCTAACGGGCGCGGTATCTATGAAGGGCCAGGCATTTCTATCAAGCTGTCGGCACTGCATCCGCGTTACAGCCGTGCGCAGTACGATCGCGTGATGGATGAACTCTATCCTCGTCTGAAATCGCTTACTCTGCTGGCACGTCAGTACGACATCGGCATTAATATCGACGCCGAAGAGGCTGACCGACTGGAGATCTCCCTCGATCTGCTGGAAAAACTGTGCTTTGAACCCGAACTGGCAGGCTGGAACGGGATCGGTTTTGTTATCCAGGCCTACCAGAAGCGCTGCCCGTATGTTATCGACTATCTGATTGACCTCGCCACGCGCAGCCGCCGCCGCCTGATGATCCGTCTGGTTAAGGGCGCCTACTGGGATAGCGAAATTAAACGTGCCCAGATGGACGGTCTGGAAGGTTATCCGGTCTACACCCGTAAGGTGTACACCGACGTTTCTTACCTGGCCTGTGCGAAAAAACTGCTTGCCGTACCGAATCTGATCTACCCGCAGTTCGCCACCCACAACGCCCATACGCTGGCGGCGATTTATCAGTTAGCCGGTCAAAACTACTATCCGGGTCAGTACGAGTTCCAGTGCCTGCACGGCATGGGCGAACCGCTGTATGAGCAGGTCACCGGCAAAGTTGCGGATGGCAAACTGAACCGTCCATGCCGCATTTATGCGCCGGTCGGCACGCACGAAACGCTGCTGGCGTACCTGGTGCGTCGTCTGCTGGAAAACGGCGCCAACACCTCGTTCGTCAACCGCATTGCCGATACGACCCTGCCGCTGGATGAACTGGTTGCCGATCCGGTCGAGGCTGTTGAAAAACTGGCGCAGCAAGAAGGTCAGGCCGGTCTGCCGCATCCGAAGATTGCCCTGCCGCGTGACCTGTACGGTAAAGGCCGCGAAAACTCAGGCGGGCTGGATTTAGCTAACGAACATCGTCTGGCCTCGCTGTCCTCTGCCCTGCTCAACAGCGCGCTACAAAAATGGCACGCTAAACCCATTCTGGAACACCCGGTTGCTGACGGCGAAATGACACCAGTCGTTAACCCGGCCGAGCCGAAAGACATTGTCGGTTACGTGCGTGAGGCGACTCACGCTGAAGTAGAACAGGCGTTACAGAACGCAGCGAATAACGCGCCGATCTGGTTCGCCACACCGCCACAAGAGCGCGCCGCCATTTTGCATCGTTCCGCCGTTCTGATGGAAGGTCAGATGCAGCAGCTGATTGGCATCCTGGTACGCGAAGCGGGTAAAACCTTCAGCAACGCCATTGCGGAAGTGCGCGAAGCGGTAGACTTCCTGCATTATTATGCCGGTCAGGTTCGCGATGATTTCGATAATGAAACCCATCGACCGTTAGGACCGGTGGTTTGTATCAGCCCATGGAACTTCCCGCTGGCCATTTTCACCGGGCAGATTGCCGCCGCGCTGGCGGCGGGTAACAGCGTGCTGGCGAAACCGGCGGAACAAACCCCGTTAATTGCCGCCCAGGGCATCGCTATTTTGCTCGAAGCGGGTGTACCGCCGGGCGTGGTGCAACTGTTGCCTGGTCAGGGTGAAACCGTCGGGGCGCAGCTCACTTCTGATGAGCGCGTACGCGGCGTCATGTTTACCGGCTCAACGGAAGTCGCCACGCTGTTGCAACGCAATATCGCCACCCGCCTTGATGCTCAGGGGCGTCCAATCCCGCTTATCGCTGAAACCGGTGGGATGAACGCAATGATTGTCGACTCCTCCGCGTTGACGGAACAGGTCGTGGTCGACGTTCTGGCTTCTGCGTTTGACAGCGCCGGACAGCGCTGCTCCGCGCTGCGCGTCCTGTGTCTGCAGGACGATGTAGCCGACCATACGCTGAAAATGCTGCGCGGCGCGATGGCGGAATGTCGCATGGGTAATCCAGGTCGCCTGACCACGGATATTGGGCCGGTAATTGATGAAGAAGCCAAAACCAATATTGAGCGCCATATTCAGGCCATGCGCGCCAAAGGACGCCCGGTGTTTCAGGCCGTGCGCGAAAACAGCGACGATGCGCGTGAATGGCAAACCGGTACCTTTATTGCTCCGACGCTGATCGAGCTGGAAAGCTTCGACGAATTACAAAAAGAGGTGTTTGGTCCGGTACTGCACGTCGTGCGCTACACCCGTAACAATCTGGGCAACCTGATTGAGCAAATTAATGCCTCCGGCTACGGCCTGACGCTGGGCGTACACACTCGTATCGATGAAACCATCGCCCATGTCACAGGATCGGCACACGTGGGGAACCTGTACGTTAACCGCAATATGGTCGGTGCCGTTGTCGGCGTGCAGCCATTCGGTGGCGAAGGCTTGTCTGGTACAGGGCCAAAAGCAGGTGGACCGCTGTATCTGTATCGCCTGCTGGCTAACCGCCCGGAAAATGCGTTAGGCATTACGCTTGCCCGTCAGGATGCAGACTACCCGGTCGATGCGCAGCTTAAAGCTGCACTCGTTCAGCCGCTGGAAGCACTCAGCGAATGGGCAACCGATCGACCCTCGCTGCATGCGCTCTGCCAGCAGTTTGGCGAACTGGCGCAGGCCGGTACTCAGCGTCTGCTGCCAGGACCCACTGGCGAGCGCAATACCTGGACGCTGTTGCCGCGTGAACGCGTACTGTGTATCGCCGATGATGAACAGGACGCGCTGGTACAGGTTGCCGCCGTGGCTTCCGTTGGTAGCTTAATCCTGTGGCCAGATGATGCGTTCCATCGTGAACTGGCAAAACGTCTGCCAGCCGCCGTCTCCGGGCGCATTCAGTTTGCCAAAGCGGACAACATCACTACGCAGCCGTTTGATGCCGTTATTTTCCACGGCGATTCTGACCAACTGCGTTCACTGTGCGAAGCGGTAGCTGCCCGCGAAGGGGCGATTGTATCAGTCCAGGGCTTTGCCCGTGGCGAAAGCAATATTCTGCTGGAGAGGCTGTACATTGAACGCTCCCTGAGCGTCAATACCGCCGCTGCCGGGGGGAACGCCAGCCTGATGACAATCGGCTAAGGTTGTGGTTAATTAAGGCTCCGGTAACGGGGCCTTTTTTATGGAGCCAGAGGGAAGCATGAAACGAATCGTACTGACATGTGCAACGCTGCTGTTGAGCGGCCAGGCGCTGGCGGATGACTGCGCCAACGCGAACACTCAGATTGAGATGAACACCTGTGCGGCAGAGCAGTTTAAGGCGGCCGACACCAAACTTAATGACACTTATCAGAATGCGCTTAAGCGCGCCGCCCCAACCCAGCGCGATTTACTGAAAAAAGCGCAAATCTCATGGATAACCCTGCGCGATGCGGACTGCGCGTTAATCAGTTCCGGCACCGAAGGCGGTAGCGTCCAGGCGATGATTTCCAGCCAGTGTCTGACGGATAAAACCAACGAGCGTGAAGCGTTTCTCGCCTCGCTCTTACAGTGCGAAGAGGGCGATTTAAGCTGTCCGTTACCGCCTGCCAGTTAACGCACGCGGATCCCTTCAATAATCATCCGCTGCACGCTCTCCACCGTTTGGTTAAAAAAGGCTTCATCACGCAGCGTTGCGCCCGTTACCGCCTCTACCTGTGGGGCAAAGTCGGCGTAGTGCTGGGTTGAAGCCCAAATCATAAAAATCAGATGATGTGGATCGACCGGAGCCAGTTTCCCACTTTTGATCCAACCGGCAATCAGCGCCGATTTCTCATCAATTAGCGTTTTGAGATCGCCCGTTAATTCAGTCATCAATAAAGGCGCACCTGCCAGCATCTCCATACAAAACAGTCGTGAAGCCTGAGGGTAATCGCGCGACACTTCCAGCTTAAGGCGAATGTATTCTTTAATGGCCACTAGCGGCGCAAAGTCTTCGCGAAAAGCCTTCAACGGAGCCAGCCAGACGTCGAGGATTTGCCGCAAAACGGCAATATAGAGCACCTCTTTTGACGGGTAGTAATAAAGCAGATTCGTTTTTGACACACCCGCCTGCTCAGCGACCTGTTCGAGACGCGTGCCGTGGATCCCATATTGGGAGAAGATATTTAATGCCGCGGTTAATATGGCCTGGCGTTTTGCACTGACGGCCTGCGAGCGCTTACCTGTTTTTTTCTCTGCGCGTTGGACCATGCGCCCTCTCCTTCTTGTGAGGGCGTCAGCATACCAAATCACGCGGTGAATGGTTAAATTAAAGCGACTCCGGCGGCGCCTCTTGCACTCCCCCTTTTTTCTTTTTGAACTTCAGTTCGCTGACCAGCACGCCAACAATAATGAATGCTGCGCCGAGCAAAGCCAGTAGCGGTAAGCGCTCCCCCGCAAGGCGACCAAAGATCCCCGCCCACACCGGCTCACCGGTATAAATGACCGTCGCGCGCGTCGGCGAAACGCTGCGCTGTGCCCAGTTCATGGTGACCTGAATAATCGCACTGAAAATCCCCAATCCCAGCGCCACCACCAGCAATCCCGTAGACATCGGCGGCACGGACTCTCCGGCCGGAGCCATGGCAATAAACGCCACTATCGAAGCGGTTGCCAGTTGTACCACCGTTACCCGCCGCACATCCACTTTTCCCGCCCACGCGCTAATCAGGATAATTTCTGCCGCAATCGCCACCGCGCCGGCGAGTGTGATCCACTCTCCTTCGCCTAAAGCCAGCAAATTGCCTCCCGGTCCGGCGAGAAAAATCAACCCGATAAAGGCCAGCACAATGCCGACACACGGCATCAGGCCGGGCATACGCCCCAGACACAGCCATTGTAAAAGCGGTACCAACGGCACATA
Source organism: Citrobacter sp. RHBSTW-00017 (assembly GCF_013797615.1). Lineage (NCBI taxonomy): Bacteria > Pseudomonadati > Pseudomonadota > Gammaproteobacteria > Enterobacterales > Enterobacteriaceae > Citrobacter > Citrobacter sp. RHBSTW-00017. The sequence goes on from NZ_CP056899.1 coordinate 3,172,713, forward strand.
CATCGCGGTAATAAATGCCGATTTACTGCTGGGAATAAACTGTAGCCCCCAGGTTTGCAGACTATAGCCCAACGCAATTGCGATACCGATCGCAACGCCTGCTTTGACTTCCAGCCACGTCAGTTTATGCAATGTGCGTAGTGACAAAAGCGCGACCGCCAGCGCAGCGGTGGCAAAACGCACGCCGACAAAGAAAAAAGGTCCGCTCAGGGTAACGGCATATTGCACGGCCAAAAACGTGCCACCCCAGAACATAGTGATCACAATGAGGATCGCTTCCTGAGGTTTAACAGAGAAGGAATAACGAGAAAGTAATGACATGAGACACCCGATTAACTGAATGTCGTTAGTCTGCGTTGCGTTTTGTTACAGTTCAACCTTGCAGACAAAAAAAACCGCCGGAAGAAACCGGCGGCGGTGGGTGGCTACGTAACGTCTGACTCTGATCCTCAGCCGTCACGGCATATCTGACAGCTAGCCCGGCAATTACGATTTGTTGTTGCCGTGGCTATTTTTGCCCCCTTTTTTGCCTGCCTCTGAAGCGCGTTGCGGGTCATTCTTAAAGTTGCCCCCGCTGTGCTGGCCACCTTTTCGACCTGCTTCTGATGCTCTTTCGCGATCTTCCGCAAAGTTGCCGGAACCGCCTCGATGGTTTGCCATTACTGACCTCCGTCATTGATTAGACATCATATTGCATAGGTACTGAGGAGTGATACCTCACGCAGCATTACGGGCGATACCCTGAAAATAACTGCGTGGGATTAAGCATAGTGAAGCGTGGCCTGAGCAGCCGCTAACTGTAATATCCTGCAACAGGATTGGCGGTGATAGAGAAATAATCACAGCGAGAAATCAATAAGTCTTTCTTATGACTACCAAATTCCACCCGGTTAAATATGTATCATTTTGCAACAAGAGAAGTTGTTATAAAAATTGTTATAAATCAAAGAAGTGATTGTGAAATTTGCACTCCTGACAGTACGTCATATCTTTAAAGGTAGGTAGCGAGTCGCTACGGACACGGTTAACTTGAGGAGTAGTGTAAAATGGCAAAAGTTCTGGTGCTTTATTATTCCATGTACGGACACATTGAAACTATGGCCCATGCAGTCGCAGAAGGCGCAAATAAGGTTGATGGCGCGGAAGTGATTATTAAGCGCGTACCAGAGACCATGCAGCCGGAGATTTTCCTCAAAGCTGGCGGCAAAACACAAAACGCACCAGTCGCAACCCCGCAAGAACTGGCAGATTACGATGCCATTATTTTTGGTACCCCCACACGCTTTGGCAATATGTCCGGTCAGATGCGCACCTTCCTCGACCAGACTGGCGGGCTGTGGGCTTCAGGCGGCCTGTACGGCAAACTCGCCAGCGTATTCAGCTCGACAGGAACCGGCGGCGGTCAGGAACAAACCATTACATCAACCTGGACTACGCTTGCTCACCATGGGATGGTGATTGTGCCTATCGGTTACGCGGCGCAAGAGCTGTTTGATGTTTCTCAAGTTCGCGGCGGTACCCCTTACGGCGCAACCACCATCGCCGGAGGTGACGGCTCTCGCCAGCCAAGTCAGGAAGAATTATCTATCGCCCGCTATCAGGGTGAATATGTCGCAGGTCTGGCAGTAAAACTCAACGGCTAATCTTCAACAGGAGGATTCGAATGCCAACTCAAGAAGCGAAAGCCCATCGCGTCGGCGAATGGGCAAGTCTGCGCAATACATCGCCGGAAATAGCCGAAGCCATTTTTGAAGTCGCGCATTATGACGAGAAACTGGCGGAAAAAATTTGGGAAGAAGGTAGCGACGAGGTGCTCATCAAAGCCTTTAAGAAAACAGACAAAGATTCGCTCTTTTGGGGTGAACAGACTATCGAACGCAAAAACGTCTAGCGCTCAGACTCCCCCGCGAACACGGGGGAGTTTTTCTTTTACTTAGCCGCCTCATTCAACACGCTGTCGAACTTATCTATCGGGCAAAAGCCATCCGCATCTATCGGACACCCTTTCAGCTCCAGCGTTACGCGCTGCGCCGGGGATTTCAGGGTCAGAACGTCAGCATTACGCAACTGCTGCGAGCTCTGATACACGTACTCGATTTTCATCAGATCACGATTCGCGTTGCTGTCATGCCAGCGCTGGAAGACAATCTTCCCGCCAATCGGCGTACGCTCGTTCTGATCGTGAAGCTGGTACGGTTTGAAATCCAGCGCGGTGAGCAGCGATGCGATGTTTGAGTCATGCCCCACCAGCACGGTTATTTTTGGCGCTTTTACGCGTTCAGTAACCAGCGCATTATCAATATACTTCACCAGCGGTTTGGCGACATTCTGCGCCACTTCCGGGGAGGTGAACAGGCTGTCCTGATAGCCATTTTTCAGCTTCGACAGAACCTTCCACTGTTGATCGGATTTAATCTCGCCCCAGGCGACCTTGTCCATCGGGAAGCCTTCGTAATATTGCAGCGTGAAGGCATCAACCAGCGAATTCCCGACCTTCAGCGGCCCCGAAACCCCAGGCTCCTGCTGGTATTTCGCGCTAAACGTATCTTTGGCATCGGTCAGGGAACACTGCTGTTTTTCTTTGCAGGACGGAGAGTCTTTGTAGTCGGTCATTTGCTCAAGCAACTGATAGCTGTCGTTGAGCTGCATTTGGCTACGCTCTTTCTCCATTGCCTGAACCGCCTGCTGGCTGAAGGCGGCGGAATCATCGGTGATCACCGGGTTAAAGGTGGGATCCATGGTGCCCATTTTTTCCTGATGATGGACCGGGACGTCGCAACCCGGGAAAGCACCGGTGACAAAGAACTGCGCCGTCGCGACCGTACGCTGCAGGCTGTTAGCATAGGTATAGACCGTACCCGGCGCCGGACATTCGCCCGATTTCACCATCCCCTGCTCTGCCAGCCACTCTCGCATATAGTGGCCCATATAGATTTCCAGCACGCCGCCTTTGGTGGTGAGTTGTCCGCCGGGGACATCCCATTCTGGCCATTGTTTGGGGGTGGACTGCTCAAGAACACTGCCATTATTGGCTAAAGGTGCGCGTAAGTTATGCCGACTCATCATCAATACTTGCTGAAGCTGATAGCCTTCCGGCGCGGTCTGCGCCTGCGCGGCGGTTGACATTAATACAGCCCCTGCCACGGCTGCGGCGATTAACGATTTATTCATCCCTACGACCTCTTGTTGTTATCAATCACAACAGAGTGTGACAGAAATATGACATATTTCCCGGAACGCTTTCGCAAAACGAACCATCTACGGTGTCGTTTTAATACCGAACTCGGTTTCTAATTTGCGAATGCCAAGCGGGGTGAAAGTGACGCGGCGACCACTCAGCTCCGTTTTTATCCATCGTTTTTCAATCAGCCAGCGTAGCAGCGATGCGCCAAGCACGCCGCCGGGATGGTAACGTCGTTCACTCCAGTCCAGACAACCGCAGGTTAATTTCCGCCGCGATGCGCTCGCAGCAAGGACAATCCCCATTTGTGCCAGTTTTTCCTGCCCAAGAGAGGTCAGCGTTTCACCATCCGGCGTTAACCACTGACGGGAAACCAGCCTATCGAACAGCCTCACCGCCACCTCGCCAGCGAGATGATCGTAGCAGGTTCGGGCATGTCGTAAGCCTGGCGGCGTCGTGATTTTTCGTGGCGTAGATGTAGCCCACGCCACGCCCATCAGGCGCTCCAGCAGTTCAGCGATATCGGAGCCTGCAAGGCGAAAATAACGATGCCTGCCCTGCGCGAGCGCCACAACAAAACGTTGTTCGCACAGACGCGCCAGATGCGCACTGGCGGTTGACGCTGACACATCCGCCACTGCGCTGAGCTCGGTCGCGGTCCAGGCGCGGCCATCCATCAGGGCGCACAACATTCGCGAGCGCGATTTATCGGCCATCGCCGCCGCGGTGAGCGCCATTCGCGACTCCAGAGCACCCTCTTCCTCACTTAACATCACTGATGCCATAGCGACCTCTTTGACCCTGAATGTCTGAATTAACGATGCCATGAATGCGTTCTAAAGTCACCGCACAGGTCACACCGCACGCAGCATCATCTCGATACCCAACCCGACCAAACAAAACAGAAAACAGCGTTTAAACACGAGCGGAGAAATAACCCGTCGTACACGGGTTCCTAACCACTGACCAATCAGCGCAGGAACAATGGCCAAAGCCGATAAGCTCAACGACTGTACGGGCAGCGCGTTGTGCCACCACAGACCAAGCGCCAAAGCCAATGTCGAAAACGTAAAAGAGATCCCGAGCGCCTGAACCAGCTCATCTTTCTCAAAACCCAATGACTGGATCCAGGGCACGGCGGGCATCACAAATACACCGGTTCCGCCAGTCAATAAGCCAGTAACAAATCCTATGACGAGGGAGTACGGTTTTTCATGCTGCGGAGCCACTGCGATTTTCTTTCCGGCCAGCGTCCAGATAGCGTAAGCCACCAGCGCCACGCCGAGCGCAAACTGGGTACGGGTGGTATCGCCGCCGGTAATCCAGGCGCTGGCAAACAGTGTCGCCACCACCACCGTCAATAACATTGGCCACAGTCGTTTGACTAATTGACGCGTATTTCCGCCACCGCCAAACTGAAACAGATTGCTAATCAGCGAAGGCAACAGCAGCATGGCCGCCGCCGCAACCGGCGAAATAAGCGATCCGAGGATCCCCATAGCCACGGTGGGCAATCCCATACCAGTGACGCCTTTTACCATCCCTGCGAGGACAAACGTGGCGGCAATCATCATCACCAGAGCGGGCCCAAACGCTAACGAACTCGTCATGTTGCACTTTCCTGAAAAAGAGAAGATGACCCATTCTGGACGTTAATCGCGGCGCTCGCTTCGCCAGGCAACGAAATATGTCTTCCCGCTTACGGGTAATAATATAAAAAATGCCGGGTTTCCCCGGCACATTATCAGAACGTTTTGGCCCACCACAGCCGCAGCTTCATGCCCCAGTAGCTGGTCCAGCCGCTGGTTGTTGACACCACCCGACCTTGTGACACTACCACCAGCGTGGGCGTGACGCTAATCGCCCAACTGCGGGAAATTGCCCCGTTCGCATCATTGATGACCGGAAAGTCCACGCCTTTACGCGACAGCCAACGAGACACCTCAGCTTCACTGCCGGAGCGTAACGCAATGGTCATCACGTTTTCCCCTTCCGAACGCAGCCTGGCGACTTCCGGCGTCGTGAAGCGGCAAACGCCGCACCAGCTCGCCCAGAAATAAAGCAGCACCGGCTCGTCTTTGCTGAGCGCCGCCAGCGTGACGGTTTCACCATCCAGCGTTTGCAAAGGCGTGCTGTCAAAAGAGCCAGGGAGCTGCGGCGCGCGCCAGACATCCATCAGCAGCATCGCCCCTGCCAACAGCGCCAGTAAGATCAGCCCTTCGCGCAGCCAGCGGCGCAGTTTACTGAGCATTGGCCGCCGCCAGCTTTTCTTTGACCACTTCCTCAAGGGTTTCCCACGGCACCGCACCGGGAATAAGCTCATCACCAATAATCGTTGCGGGGGTTCCCTGCACGCCCACCAGTCGCGCCAGTTGCAGGTTAGTGCTTAGCGTTTCAGCGCTTTGGGCATCCAGCGTCACCGGACTGGCTCCCGATTTTTCCTGCGCCTGTTTGATACTGACGTCGGTATGGTAACCCTTTTTCTGCATCAGTTTTTCATGTAGCGCCAGAAACTGCTGCGGATGCTCAAGCCAGGTAGTCAGCACGGTCCGCGCCGCCAGTTCCGAACTTTCCCCTTTAAACGGCAGCGGTTTAATCACTACCGCCACGTCAGGATATTTCTGCACAATTTTTTCCAGCATGGGATCCAGTTGCTTGCAGTACGGGCAGTTGTAATCGGTGAAGTTTATCAGGGTCAGTTTCGCCTGCTTAGCGCCAATCCGCGGGCTGTTGGGATCGTTAAACAGGGCCTCCTGGATTAATGCTTCAATTTGCTTTTCCTGTTCCGGTGTAAACGGTGCAGGTTCTTTAGCTACGCTGACGGCAGAAAACAGGGTTAACAGCAGAACAATCATTATTTTCATGGAGTTACTCCTTTGGCGTCGGTCAACGTTTGCAATACCGCATCGCGGGTTAACAACGTTGGTAACGCCTGGCCTTCCGGCAGACCGGGGCCATAAATTTGGTTATACGGCACAGCAACCTGGCCGCGTTTTTTCAGAAATTCGGTGATGGCTTCAGAAGGGAGCGTCCAGTCGCCGCGCAGCGCCACTACATCCGGCTGTTGCAAAGCGGCCTGTACGTCATCTTTATGCAACACGTTGTATTTGTTTACCTTACAAGTGATGCACCAGTCGGCAGTGACGTCAATAAACACACGCTTATGTTGCGCCAGCGCATCCTCAATCGCCTGCTCGCTAAGCGGTTGCCAGTTCACGCTTTCTTTAGCGCTAGCGTGTCCAGCCAGCCCTAAATGCGGGAGCAGCAACGTCGCAAGCCAGATAGCCGAACCCAGCATCATGACACCGAGAAGACGCCGCAAAATATTCATCCAGCGTCCCGGACGCGGCAAACGCAGCGCCAGACCGGGACGCAGAGCCACCAGCAGCCACGGTAAGCTCATCCCCAGACCAAGTGCGATAAACAGTCCCCACAACGTTGGCAGCGAAGCGGTCAATGCCACCGCTACCGCTGTTCCCAGAAACGGGGCGCTGCACGGCGTGGCGAGCAGGGTCGCAAATGCGCCTTGCCAGAAATGTCCCGACAAGCCGTTGCCACCGTGAGTCGCCAGCGTGGTGGTCATCGCCGAAGGCAGGCGGAATTCAAACCACGCGAACAGGCTGGCGCTGAACGTCAGCATCACCACGACCATGACGCCAATGAACCACGGGTTCTGAAACTGGATCCCCCAGCCCAGCGCCTGATTGGTTAAACGTAGCACTGTCATCAATAGCGCCAGGGCCATAAAGGAGGCCAGGATCCCGGCTACCGATGCGAGGAATTGACGGCGGATCTGGCGACGGCTTTTTTCCTCAACCAGCAAAATAGAGCCCAGTTTCATGCCGAGAACCGGTAACACACAGGGCATCAGGTTGAGGATTAAACCGCCCAGCAGCGCCATTAGCACCACCTGCCACAATGGGAGTGAGGCGTTCTCAATAACCGGGGCTTCGCCAATCGCAAGACGACTTTCCTGGGCAACACCGTTATCTGCCAGCACCAGCGTGACCGACTTACCGCGTAAATCCGGCGCGCCCTCCCCCCAACCATCATGAACGGGTACCGTGGCGCGTAACGTCTCACCTGCGACGTGAATTTGCGGCATGCCAAAATCAGCATCATCAACGGCGTCAAGATACAGCCCAGGCGCAGTCCATCCTCCCGCGCGGTGAGCCTCGACGACCAGCTCGCCGGCCCGTGCGCCAGCGCGCAAAGTATCGGTCAGGCCGCTGGCAAGCGGGATCTGCCCCATTGCCTGCGCATAGTCATGCGCAAAAGTCGGGTCCTGGGTCGTGGAGGTCACGGAAAAAGGAAAATCCGTCAACAGGCAAACGTTGCTACAGGTGGATAGCGTCAAAACACCGCTAAGCGTGGCGGGCGATCTGCCGCGCACAACCATCGGGAATGTCACATTATCGTGATAGCCCTGGGTCGTGATATTAGCGACCTCAAAGCGTGCAGGGGTTGGCCAGAACCAGTCGACCGCAGGCATTTCCCCTTGCCAGGCGATAGATGGCGCGACGCCTCCCTCGCCCGGCGAACGCCAGTAGGTTTTCCAGCCGTCCTCCAGTTTAACATCCAGCAACAGACGAGTTTCGCCGCCTGAGGACGTATCAGCGCGTAACCGCACGCTGGCGTGATCGTTATCGGGTGAACGCAGCCAGCCGGGTTCAGCCGCCCAGGCTACGGGCAGCCATAGCAATAACAGACAGAGCAGCGCCTGCCTGAAAACAGTCATCATATATTTTCTCCGTGAATAATTATCTAACAGTCAGCAACGGCTGTTCTGTCATTCACGGAAGACGCAAAATCGCAGATGTACCCTTAGTGTGGGCGGCGAGATGGCTCGCGGTGGGAAAAAAGGCAGACGAAACGCCCGCACTGGCGCCAGCAGCGACAGTAGCAGACACAGCACCAGAATAGCGCCTTCGAACAGTACCGGGGGCGCCGCCAGTAATGACTTCGCGCTCAGTTCACAAGGGGTAACGGACGAGGCCTCATCGGTCTGCGCTTGTGCGCTTACGACAACGCTTGTGGCAACGGTGTCCATCTGCAACGCGTGCAGGCCCGCCATGCGTTGTGCGGTACAAACCATCACCACAACACATGCCAGACAGAGGAACCACCATCCCATCCGTTGACGTTTCGCCATTATACCCTCACTGATTGATGCGAGTTATCTTAACCACTCACCAGGTTTTGGCAACCTTTGCGCTGTAAAGTTATGTCCTGTCATCAGCAGGATATACCGCGATTTCAATCAGATTGAGATCGGGATCTCTGACATAAACCGAGCGAATCGGTCCCATCGCACCGGTTCGTGCAACCGGTCCCTCAACAATATCTACCCCGTGCGTTTGAAACGTGGCTATCACCTCTTCCAGCGCACGCGTGGTGATAAAACACAAATCCAGCGCCCCCGGCGTTGGCGCGTAAGCTTTGGGTTCAAACTCTTTTCCCCGAATGTGGAGGTTAATTTTCTGATTGCCAAAGACGAAGGCTTTCCGCCCTTGCGCGAAGGTTTCCAGCCTCATCCCTAAAAGTTCGACATAAAAACGAACGCATGCCTCTTCATTATTGGAGGTCAATACCAGATGATCCAGGTGGTCAATCATAGCGATATCCATTTTGGTTGCTCATCACTGACACTTACCCTATTCATTCAAACGCTACAAGAAAAAGAAAATCTTACGGCTGCGTTGACAGAACATAGCGCAACGCGTTGCGGCTCACGTTTTATAAATCAAATGATAATTAATCATATTTCCGTTTTTATTTATTACAATATAACATTGCCAAAGTAATTACGAAAATATCACGGAAGTGATCATTCACTATTTACGAAGAGTACCAAAGGATATTCCCATAACAGTACATAAATACTGTCCCGCTACGTATTGATGCGTAAATGAAAGTAAGGGTCAGCGCATTTTTAGGTGATTATCGTATTATAGCCCGACGCAATGAAGATCGTATTCATTCGCAGAAAATTTGTTTATTGAATGTTATTTAGAGTATATGGAAATGAAAAAATATTTATTACCCCTGATTGGGTTACTTTTTACCGTTAGCGCTCAGGCAGCACCATTTACCGACGGCAAAGAGTTTATCTCACTGGAAAAACCCGTCGCTTCAGCCCCGGCAGCGCTGAAGTTTTTCTCATTCTATTGTCCTTCCTGCTATCAGTACGATGAAGTTTTTGAAATCACTGATAACGTGAAAAAAGTTTTGCCTGCTGACGTCAAACTCACCGAATACCACGTCGACTTTTTAGGCCCTCTGGGGCAGGACATGACGCACGCCTGGTCCGTCACCATGCTGTTGAACGTGCAAGATAAAGTTAAACCGTTGCTTTTTGATGCCGTGCAGAAAAAACAAACCATTTAATCGGCGGACGATATACGTAACGTATTTATCAGCGCGGGCGTCAGTGCCAGTGATTATGATGCTGCATGGAATAGTTTTGCCGTAAAATCACTAACCGCCAAACAGCAAGAAATGGCTAAAGCTGTAGATTTAACCGGGGTGCCCGCCATTTTTATCAACGGTAAATATATGATCAATCCGAAAGGACTGAAATCTGATGACCTTAACGCGTTCGTACAAAACTATGCTGATACGGTCCGCTTCCTGATCACTAAATCCTGATGTTTAGCTAATCTCACTATTCGCACCACACAACAGACGCCATAACGTCAAAAAGCGCTGTTGGTGGTGCAATGCCCGCATCGTTTATAGCAATATCCTCCCTTCCCGGTTGGCATTCTCCGTTATCAGGATTACCCTAAACTTAGCGGTGATACCTGTTGTCAGGGTTCACCTTCTGCAAGTGTTGATTTACACGAGAGAACGCTATGGAATTAAAGGATTATTACGCCATTATGGGCGTGAAACCGACAGACGATCTCAAGACAATCAAGACCGCCTATCGTCGACTCGCCCGGAAATATCATCCTGATGTCAGCAAAGAGACTGACGCGGAGGCCCGGTTTAAAGAGGTTGCTGAAGCCTGGGAAGTCCTGAGTGATGAACAGCGACGCGCCGAGTACGACCAGTTGTGGCAGCACCGCAACGACCCACAGTTCAACCGTCAATTCCAACAAGGAGAGAATCAACGCTATAACGCCGAAGATTTAGACGATATCTTCTCCTCCATTTTTGGTCAGCATGCGCAACAGTCTCGCCAGCGTCATGCCAGCCGCGGGCACGATATTGAAATTGAAGTCGCCGTATTCCTCGAAGAAACGCTTACTGAGCATAGCCGCACGATCAGTTACACCCTGCCGGTTTACAATGCGTTCGGCATGGTCGAACGTGAAATTCCTAAAACGTTGAATGTGAAAATTCCGGCTGGCGTCGGTAACGGTCAGCGTATTCGTCTGAAAGGCCAGGGCACCCCCGGTGAAAACGGCGGGCCAAACGGTGATTTGTGGCTGGTGATTCATATCGCGCCACATCCGCTGTTCGATATCGTTAATCAGGATCTGGAAGTGGTCGTTCCCCTGGCGCCGTGGGAAGCCGCGCTGGGCGCGAAAGTAACCGTTCCGACGTTAAAAGAGAGCATCCTGCTGACCATTCCTGCGGGCAGCCAGGCCGGGCAGCGGTTACGCATTAAGGGCAAAGGTCTGGTAAGTAAAAAACATACCGGCGATTTGTATGCGGTGATCAAAATCGTCATGCCGCCGAAACCTGACGACGCCAGCGCCGCCCTGTGGCAGCAGCTGGCGGATGCACAAAAGACCTTTGATCCGCGCAAAGAGTGGGGGAAAGCATAATGGCTAACGTCACCGTCACCTTTACCATTACCGAGTTTTGTCTGTACACCGGTGTGTCAGAAGAAGAGCTACATGAGATTGTCGGCTTAGGGGTGATAGAACCTCATGAAGACGAGACTTTTGACGATCATGCGCTGAACGTCATGCGTCGCGCGGTGCGCCTGCGTCAGGAGCTGGAACTTGACTGGCCGGGAATTGCCGTTGCGCTGACATTGCTGGAAGAGAACGCTCAACTGCGGCAGGAAAACCGCCTGCTGCGCCAGCGATTGTCTCGCTTTATCAGCCATCCTTAGTGTGTCAAGGCCAGCATGGTGCTGGCCCTTTTATTATCCGCAACCCGCTCTTAATGACATTGCGCAGCAGATGGCATACAGTCAGCGATAAGAATTATCTCAAACAATAAGACGTTGAGCCATGCAGCTTAAGCCCCTCACAAAAGGTCGTTTTCACAATATCTAGCAGCAAGATGATGCCTTAATTGAGAAGATATTCCAGGAGTTGCTCTCTGAAACACAGATTATCCAGGAAGATGACTATCTTTACCGCCAGGGACAGGTAGTCGATCGACTAATCATGGTGCAGTCAGGGAGAATTTCTCTGCGTTATAGCGCGGAGAATGGTCGCCGTTTTCAACTGGGTGCAATGGAATGTGATGAGCAACTGTTTGGCGAAATGGAGTTTTTTACCGGGTATCGTTGCCAGCTTGATATCGTAGCCGAAGAACCGCTGACCGTGGCGGTATGCAACTGTGACCGTCTGGAGGAAGCGCTGAACCGGCACCCCAGACTGGCGATATTTTTCGCCAGCGCAATGGCCGTTGATTATCAGGATATGCTGGAAATCTTCCTGCACCGGATGCTCTACCCTATCGTACATAACGTAGCGTATGACCTGTATCGCCAGCATCAGGACTAGCAGCCAATGGATGGTTTTCATAAAAAATACCAGGAAGCTGAGCGATTCGGCACCACCGACCGGGTCTATCGGCGGGCGGTGAAAGCGCTGACGGATGCCGGGCTGGTAACGCGCACGAAGCAAGGACTGGAGATTAAGGATCTGGATGGGCTGCGTAAATTTCTCGGCAATGACATCATTGACTGACACACCAACCCTGGCAAACGGAGCATTGGTGTGTCATTTCAGCGCAATCAGAACTTATAGGTGAGGTTGAAATAGTGACCCAGCCCGGTGGTACGCCCTGCTCCACCGTGGTTTTCCATCAATGCCATGTTGCGGAAATATTTTAAGCCATAACCTACTGCATAATGCTCTGAATGCCAGTAGATGCCGTTATACCATTCAATCGCGTTATTGCTATATAACGGCTGGTTAGCAATCTTGTTCGCGGCGAACTGGTAGTCAAAGTAACCCTGATAGTTCAAATAACTGCCGTTGGCGAACGTATAGAACGGCGTCGACCAGTTGGTCGAGAACATGTAACCATCCCACTTCCCTTCGTTATCTGCACCGTAATTTTCACGTACATAGTGCGCATAAATGTTCATTCCCACCAGACCAAACCACGGCACTTTAACATCCGTGCCGAGACCAACGTAATGCTCAAATAATTCCCGGTCACCAATGTTATTTACCGTTGCGATATAGAATTCGTTAAATGGCCCAACGGATAAATCTTTATTTAAAATGGCGTCCAGGGAAAAACGTGGAGATATCTTGGCAAAGAAGTTATCCCCCCCGTGACGATCGTCCTGCTCGCGATCCAAAATATCAAAGAAATCCACATAACCATACAGATCGATAATCCCGGATCGTGCGCCAAACTCCAGCTCAAGATAGGTGTCATTACGAATACCATAAGGCACTTTCGCATCCACACTTTGCATTAAGTTCATCTGCATCCAGTTAAAATCATTTTTGCGGATGTTGCCATCGGCATAATCAGCCGCAAGTGCTTGCGTACAGCACATCGCAATTACCGCACCCAGAACTGTTTTTTTCATCATTGATTTATTTTTCTTCAGCATTTTCAATTCCTTTGAGCAAGGTTGAGTGTCGCCCCACCAGATAAATGGCGTGACGGCGGGCTATCTAATTAAAGAGGTAAGCGTTATTACTGTGTTTAATTACGTTTGAGTTTTAATGCACCCATCAACATAATAAAGATAATTAAATACAACACCGGTATTGCGTACATAATTTTCTGCAACCCCATAGTTTTTTCCATTAGCGCACTGATCGCCGGACTAAACATGGCGCCAGCACTACCGCTAATTAAAATATAAGAAACGTTCTGGCTACTCGCGCGCTTCACGAAAGAAACCCCGTAGGCAATAAAGGAGTTATACAGCGCTGCGCAGACAAACCCGTAACTATAAGCCAGATAATCAAGCCCGGAGATATTTTCCTTCGTGACAATGATGGTGGTAATAACGCAAGCTAACAAAATAATGCTAAGCAAGAAATAATGTATCTTTACGCGGGAAACAATAACGGTTGAGACTAACGCGCCGACCAGCGCAGCACCCCAGTATTGCGTAATAATATTACCTGCTTCTTCGAAGGGAATACCAAATTTGTTCTTCACAAATAATGGTGCCCAGGTCAGGAAGGTATACAGCGCCAACATACCTAAGAACAAGCCGATGCCTACGCTCAGATAGCTGTAACTCCACGACATATTGTGCGTCAGGGCGAAGGTGGTAATCAGCGGGAAAACTACGCCCGCGACGTTAAAGGTGGCGTCCTGCACCACCAGCATCGTACTTTGAATGCGATCCTGCCAAACCGAAACCACGATCGTTCCCGCCACGCACAGACCAATCCCGCCGCAGAAACCCACCAAGGTCATGGCGACCATCACCGGCCATAAGCCAGGGCTTAAGTGCATTGCCAGAGCGCAGAGGAACACTATCGAATAGATAATGAGCGTCATACGCTTAACGCCGATTTTCTCAATCAGGAAAAAGGCGGCGATGGTCCCGGCTAACGCCCCACCGTTAAGCAATGAAAATATCGAGGCGACGGTATTCACATCGGCACTGTAGCGTACTGCAATCGGTTCAATCAGCATGCCAAACTGACTGGCAAATCCTGCCATAATAAAATTTGCCAGAAAACTAATCAGCGTAAGTGCTATTTTATTCTTCATATAATGCCATCTCTGATTGGTTCATTTAAATGCTGATGCTAAGCCGTAACAGCTGTATTTAGCGCCAGCTCTATCATATTTTTAAAGGTTAACTGCCGTTCTTCCGCCGTTGTTTCTTCTCCTGTCAGGCAATGATCGGATACGGTTAATATAGCCAACGATTCAATATTAAACTGATGAGCTAAAGCGTATAACCCTGCCACTTCCATATCCACACCCAGCACACCAAACTTTTCCAGTGCAGGTATTAAATTTTCGTCAGGATCGTAATAAAGATCGCCACTGAAGACATTGCCGACTTTAACGTCAATACCGGCCTTCTGCGCCAATGCCCACGCCTGCTGCAATAATGAGAAATGGGCAGATGTCGCCATCGCGTAGCCCGCGCTACGTTTTAAATTAGTGACGGAATCCGTTCCGGCGGCGACGGCAAGAATAATATCTCGCATTTTGACATGATGTTGTGTTGCCCCAAGACTGCCAACACGAATAATTCTCTGTACACCGAAGTCATGTACCAGTTCATGAGCATAAAGCGTCATTGACGGAATACCCATGCCATGTCCCATCACCGAAACAGGTTGCCCAAAATAAAGACCGGTATAGCCCAGCATATTGCGTACATTGGTGACTTCGCGGTAATCCATTAGATAATTTTCAGCAATAAACTTAGCGCGAAGCGGATCGCCCGGCATAATAACGGTTGGCGCAAAATCACCCGCTTTAGCATTAATATGTGCAGTCATAACAATTCCTGAATTATGGGTATTGAAGATATGCAGGGATTGTAACCAGAGGTTTGCAGAGGATTGAGGACAAAAGTCCTGCTCAGAGGATCGGCCTCTCATTTCTGAGAGTTAGTGTTGCGGGCAGATAGAAAAGCAGAAAACGGCGTCCCCGCCGCGCAGGCAGGGAAAACGCGCAGGACTATCAGGATTTATCGTTCTGTCTGAACAATAGAGCGGTGTAACGAGTATTCACTTTCCCGCTACGCTTACCATCTGGCCCGAAATAGCGATCGTTTCTACACAGACGCTCGGTGCCAGTCTGGTTAGTCCGGTCGTTGCTGCGTATGCTGACAATGGCAAAACGCTCATCACTAGCAAGATGCTAACTTTTGTCATCGTGTTGTCCTTATCTCATTTTGCTTTCGCCGGATAACAGTCCCAACAATGACCTATTAAACTAAAGAGTTGTAAATATTTCGGTAAGATTAAATTTTTTATATGCTTTTTCTTTTATAGTGCCATTCGATATCAACGTGCTCATTTCAGTGACAAAATTTATAATATCATCACACTTGCTGTTATCGGGTAAATCGGTGTAATTATAGTTCCACCATTTTATTTTTAACAACTGTTCAATAATATCTGACTCAAATCTGTATTTGATAATTTTCGCAGGAACCCCTGCGACAATAGCATATGGAGGCACATCTTTAGTAACAACGGAATTTGCTGCAACAACAGCACCATCACCAATTGAAATACCACCTTTTAAAACGACATCATTGCCAATCCAGACATCATTGCCAATCGTTGTATTTTTAGGCTTTGTAATAAATGGTTTCAATACCCAGTTTTGTCCGAACTCGTTGGCAGCGTATTTATCAAACTCGCCATTATAAGTAAGCATATGAGTTGTAAAACGATTCATAGGATGGTTCCCTCCCATGATTTTTACGTTTGATGCAATACTACAAAATCTTCCGATATTTACATTACCCGGAAAATAACAGGTTGGAAATGAAAACGCACCAACGCTAGAAAAACTTTTTACTGGCATTGTGGAATATTGTTCAGCAATAACATCAGCTTCAATTCTAATTTTGTCACCTTTCGAGAACAGTAACAAATTTCTTTCTTTATAAACTTTCTTACCTCTATGATTCAAAAAGATATCGTTATCCATGCAAAATTCATAGTGCTTCCGAGTCCATCTAAAAACAAAAATTTCATTTGTGTCTTCTGAAAAATTATAGAGTCTGGTTTTCATACTGTTATTGTCTGCTTTTATTTGAAAATGTACGATTAGATTAAAGATACTCTAAACCCTAACCTTAATCAACTATTACAGCATGAAATAATACATATTGTAAATCACCTTGTTGTGACATTTACTCTTACCACTAATAATTTAGTTTCTATAATATTCTGCTTAGAGAATGAATACAGATATGTTTTGAGACGTCGTTTTCAAAAAAAAAATGTCAGATGCTTTTCTATTAGGGCAATCCAGGTAATGAAGAAAAAAATGCAGCCCCAGTTGCAAATGCCTGGCAGCCCAATAGGATGCAATTCTTTTTTCTGTCCCAAGAAGACGCTGAAAACCTTAGTTCTCGCGACAGCCTGACCTTCTGCGCGAAGAATTTTGTTAAGTGTTTCTGCCTGATTGCACTCTGTGGTGGCCGCCCAAACACCCATTTATAACCCGTAATGAGAATAGCTCCGTATGCAATTGCGAGTCTGTCTCCTACTGCTCAATATTGTTTTTAAAGTGGTCTTATTGTTATTATCATTTTCCGTTCTAAATTTGAGTTATGCTGCCATGATCCCATTTAGGTTTAGTGAGATGACTCCCGCCGATATTCCTGCTGTTCAGTCGTTTCTTGTTGAGCATCTTAATTTATTCTTCAATGCCGGTAGAGCCATGCCTTCTGCCGAAGAGGATCTCTTTGATCTCGCACAACAGTATATCTTGCAGGAAAGGAATTTATTACTTTGCGCGTGGAGTGAAAACCAAGAATTAATCGCTACACTGGCGGTATGTCAATATGATGATCGTATTACTGAACTACGTGGTCGCTATAACTTGTCTGAAACGGCGGAAATTTGTCGTTGTTACGTGGATGAGCGCTACCGCAGACAGGGGATCGGAAGTCAGTTGTTTGCTTTAGCTGAGGTATTCTGTCAGCAACATCAATATAAGACTTTGTATCTCCATACACATCATTTTTTACCCGGAGGGTATTATTTCTGGTTGCGTAACAATTTTAACGTGATTATGGATATGCAGGATGAATGGCAATTGGTACATATGGAGAGTACACAAAAAAAAAGAGTCAAGCGCTGATATGCGGAACTTTTGATGGTGATCAATATGTTTCATACACAGAAGTTTCAGCATGCGTGTAATTTGATCAATATCAACCAATTCTCATTTAGCTTCCTGTTGCTATTTTCATTTACAACATCGCAGTAACCAACAAAATCATAACTCACTGTATTAAATGGGTATTTTTTTCTACACCACTACCTTTTATCTCTTACCCTCTATGGTTGACCTTGTTAACAATTGCCGCTAGAGTCGCTTTCGACAGCATTTCATTACATTTTTGTATATGAATAGGAATATGGTGAGAATTATTCAATTCAATTCCATAACTGCCCCCGCAACTGTAGGCGGATGCAGAATATCCCTGTGTGGCTCATAAACCACAGGTCACTGTAAAGTTCATCTTTATGGGAAGGCCGATATTCTGATTACCGTGAGTCAGGAGACCTGCTGTCAAAGGTATATGCCATTGAGTGGACGGGATGGTCCATGGGATGAATTATTTGACGCAAGCGGTAGTGTATTTATGAATAAGATTTTGGCTGAGTAAAGCTTATTTGCATTTTTTTGCATATCTTCATTCTTAAATTTCACGATTCAATGTCATCTATCTTCATGTCTCCTCCCGATATATGGAATGAAATAAGCCATGACCAGACCTTAAGATTCTGGCATCAACGGGACGATGATAATGCACGCTAATTCTACCTTTTACTTCTCTAAAAAAACGCTTCTGGCTATTTTTGGCACGACTGCTCTCCTGCTTACTTCCGGTTTTTCCGAGGCAGCAAAAACCGAATATCCTCTGACGATTAAAAACTGTGGCCGCGATATTACCTTCAATCAGGCACCAACGCGCGTGGCGACGGTGGGTCAGAACAGTACCGAGATTCTCTATTCACTGGGGCTGGCCGATCGCGTCGTGGGTACTTCGCTGTGGTTTGGCCCGGTACTGGAGGCTTATAAAACAGCAAACGAAAAAGTCGCCGTTATCGCGCAAAATATTCCAAGCTTTGAAGGGATCGTGGCGAAAAAACCGGATCTGATCGCCAGTCAGTTTGAGTGGCAAATCGGCCCTGCTGGCACGGTTGCCTCTTACGAACAGTTTAGTGAACTTAAAATTCCCGTTTACACCGCGCCAGCTGACTGTGCGAAAGATAACGAAGATGGTGGTGATGGTGTCCGTAAGGGCATGTTTGATATTGCCATGGTGTATCAGGAAGTCGCCGATCTGGCGAAAATCTTCGATGTTCAGGATAAAGGCGAGGCGCTGATTGCCAGCCTTAAAGCACGTGAAGCCGCAGCGAAAAACAAAATTACCGGAATGGATGAGAATGTTTCCGCCGTGTTCTGGTTCTCAAGCGCCGACCTCCAGCTTGACCCTTACGTTGCCGGGAAGTTTGGTCCGGCGGCATGGATCGCCCAAACGCTGGGAGTGAAGAATGTGATTGATTCTGCTGAAGAGTGGCCAACGGTGGGTTGGGAAACCATCGCAAAAGCGAATCCTTCACTCATTGTGCTCGGTGAGATGAGCCGTCGCCGCTTCCCGGCGGATGACTGGAAGGTCAAGATGGAATACCTCAAGTCCGATCCTGTCGCCAAACTGGTTCCTGCCGTCAAGGAAAACCATCTACCGGTCATTGACGTACAGACCATGAATGCCGGGATCAGAACTATTGATGGTGTGGAAAAACTGGCTGATGCCCTTGTTGAATATGGCTTAGCACATCCGCAGGCTGCTCATTAATCTACGTTTTGCGCTATATCCTCGCACGGTGTAGCGCATCTCCGTTACTCAGGAACGCAGATAATCATGAGTGATTCACGCAGGATGCGTCGCGCTGTTGGTCAGCTTGCGGTGAGAGTCAGTGGGCATGCCGTTTGGGTCAGTGCGCTAATGTGTGGCGTACTGCTGGCGGGGATTTCCATCGGCGAAACGCTTATCCCCTGGCAGCATGTTCTCAGCACGCTGGCAAATCATCTTTTTGATACACACTATCCTGTCGATGCGCTGGATGCAGGGATCGTCTGGAACTACCGCCTGACCCGAGCGCTGGTCTCGGCCAGTTGCGGCGCGTGCCTGGCTGTTTCCGGCGTAGTGTTACAGTCGCTGCTACGCAATGCGCTCGCCGAACCCTATCTACTGGGGATTTCTGCCGGAGCGTCCACCGGAGCGGTGCTGATTGCTCTCACTGGACTTGGGGCTGGCATCATCAGTATGTCATTGGGCGCTTTCATTGGTGCGCTGACGGCATTTCTGTTCGTTGCGCTATTGGCGATGGCCGCTGGCGGTAGACAAGGTGGGGGTGTAACAACCCAAATCATCCTTGCCGGGATCGCCAGCTCCCAGCTTTTCAATGCGATTACATCGCTTATCATCACCCGCTCAGCAAACGCCGAGCAAGCACGCGGTATTATGTTCTGGCTGTTGGGCAATTTGAGCGGTGTACGCTGGCCCGATGTGGTCTTAGCCATTCCTACCGCTCTGGTCGGTATCGCGCTGTGCTTCTGTTATGCCCGCCATCTTGACGCTTTCTCCTTTGGTGCGGAGTCTGCGGCATCGCTGGGCATTCCGGTAAAACGTACCCGTGCAGTACTGATTGCCGCCGTCACTGGCATGACGGCGATTATGGTCTCCATTGTGGGTGCGATCGGCTTTGTCGGTCTGGTGATCCCTCATGCTGCTCGTCTGCTGGTCGGCAACCAGCATCATCGACTGCTGCCGGTTAGTGCGCTTACCGGAGCTATTTTCCTCATTATCGCTGATGTTATTTCCCGCACGTTACTACCCGGTCAGGTACTCCCAATAGGCGTGATCACGGCTCTGGTTGGCGCTCCTGCGTTTTCAATCATTCTGATTAGAGGAAACCAGAACAAATGACGGTGAATCTCGTACAGCCACTCGTTACCTCTGCGCAAGCCGTTATTGAAGCCTGTAATTTGTACTGGAAGGTAAAAGGTAAGACGATTGTTGAAGATATTTCGCTCAGCGTAACGCCCGGCGAGTTTGTCGGCATCATCGGTCCTAACGGCTCGGGCAAAACGTCACTGATTTCACTGCTGGCCGGTTTGCTGAAGCCAACTTCCGGGCGTATCACCCTGCAGCAAAAGGCGCTCCAGCATTATTCGCGGCGTTACCTTGCGCAGCGGGTGGCGTTGGTCGAACAACAGGCAGAAACCAGCGAGCGTCTTACCGCTTTACAAGCCGTTTCTCTGGGGCGCACGCCCTGGCTTAGCCTGCTCTCGCCCTGGTCCGCCAAAGATGACGATATCGTGCAAACTATGCTGGGGAAGGTCGATCTCCGTGAATTACAGCACCGATGCTGGCATACCTTTTCCGGGGGAGAAAAACAGCGCCTGCATATCGCCCGGGCGCTGGCGCAGCAGCCGCAGTTGTTACTGATGGATGAACCCACCAACCATCTCGACATTCAACATCAGATTGGCCTGCTTAGTCTGGTTAAACGTGAAAAGCTCACGGTCATTGCCGCTCTGCACGACCTCAATCATGCCGCGATGTTCTGCGATCGCATCATCGTCATGACATCCGGGCATATGGCGATGCAGGGGACTCCTTGCGCCGTGTTTACCCGTGAAAACCTCCATGCCTGGTTTGGTATCGACGCCATTGTTGAACATGAAACTGGCGCTGAAAACTGTTTTATCCGTTATCAAAGACCTGATGAATTTTAAGGAAGAATCGATGAAATATCTCAAACAGAGCCTGAAAGTTTTATGTTTACTCGCCCTCGCCTCTTCAACCTTCGCACAAACTCACGACGTTTTGATGAAAAATCGTGGGTCTGCGGGACCAATGGTCTATGAGCCGGATTATCTGGAGATCCAGCCCGGGGATACGGTGAAGTTTATCCGTAAACATAAGAGTCACAACGCGGCTTCAATCGCTGAATTGTCTCCGGCTAACTATCCCGGTTTTATGGGAAAAATAGATGAAGAGATCGAAGTAACTTATGACAATGCCGGATTTTACGGCATCAAATGTACACCACATTACGCTCAGGGCATGGTGATGCTGATTAAGGTAGGAGATGCCCAGTTACCAGCAAGCTATCGGGCATTCAAAGCGCCGGGTATTGCTGATAAGCGCTTTCAGGAAATTTACGCGCGTATCGACAAACGTTAATCCGCGATACTCAGGGAGAAATTAGAGGTGACAGAGAACAAACTTGCAGATGGCGAAATCCAGGAACAGCGCCGGGAATGCCTGTGTAAACTGACAAAATTCGTCGGTGCAGCAGGCGTCGCTGCTGCCGTCTGGCCGCTGGTTTCGGCCCTGGGCCCGGATGAGAAGACTCTTGCGGAAAATGAACCGATTGATATCTCTCTTGCGGGGGTTGCTGCTGGACAAACCGTCAGACGCGTATGGCAGGGAAAGCTGATTCTTATTCACCATCGCACCCAGGATGAGATTATTACTGCCAGAAGTGCCGACTGGCATACGCTTATCGACCCACAACCGGACAGCGAGAGGGTCTCAGCAGCTCATCCTCAATGGCTGGTGGTTCAAGGGTATTGCCCACATGCCGGGTGCGTACCCAACGCCCGACCAGGAGGGGTGGGTTGGATCTGTCCGTGCCACGGCTCAGAGTTTGATACCTCCGGGCGCGTAACGCGCGGCCCCGCGACGACCAACCTGGCAATCCCGGACTATGTTATTCATTCGGATGGTCAGGCCGTGCGTATCGGCACGAAGGAAGCCTGAAATGAGGAGTGAGCGCGTCTATTCGCTTCGCTGGCGTATCCCGTTTCCTCGCTCGATTGCCGGACTCTGGGTATTCGCAATCGGCGCCATCCTGCTGGTTATACTCGGTGTGCAGATCCTTACGGGTATCGTGCTGGCAATGTTTTACGTGCCGACGGCCGAGCTGGCATTTGACTCCATTATTCATATTATGCGTGCGGTTCGCCATGGAGAACTGTTACGCAACATGCATGCTATTGGCGCGTCGCTCTTTTTCTTTGCCTGTTATCTGCATATTTTTCGTGGCATGTACTACAGCGTTTACCGCAAGCCCTGGACGACAATGTGGATGATTAGCGTGACGCTGTATATCCTGCTGATGATGACCGCATTTCTTGGTTATAGCCTTATCTGGGGGCAAAAAAGCTACTGGGCGGCCACGGTAATTACCCGCTTTGCCCAGGCCATTCCGCTGGTGGGTGATACCCTTTACGCATATTTAGTCGGCAGCCATACTCCGGGAACGCCGATGCTTGGCCGCTTTTTTGTTCTCCACTTTATTCTTCCCTTTGTGATTGTTGGAGCAACGGTTTTTCATATTCGCACCGTACAGTCGGCGTTTGCGCAGGCGATGAAAAAGAGGTTTAGCGAGAAAGAGTCCAGGAGCCTGCTGTTCGATTACAAAATTACCGATCTTGATGCCATCAAAATCATCCTTTTTTTGATGATCTTCGCCTGGTTCTTATTCTTCGCGCCGCACTATCTGAGCAGCGCCGATAACTTTATTCCTGCGGATCCAACAGTTACACCCGCGATTGTTGCGCCGGAATGGTATTTTCTCCCCTTCTTCTCCATCTTGCGTTGCTTCCCAAATGAATTCGTTGGCTTAGCCGCAATGTGCAGCTCGGTACTGATTTTCTATTTCCTTCCCTGGCTTGATACTTCCCGGGCTCGTTTTCGCCATTACAGCAAACTGGTTAAATGCGGATTCTGGCTGTGGGTCATTAATGCCTGCTTTTTAGGCTGGTTAGGGTCGAAAGCGCTGGTTGGCCCCGATCTTATTGACGGTTTCCGTAACGAAGAGGGCTGGATCCGTGCCGCATCGCAGCTTTCGACTCTGATTTGGTTTGCCTGGTTTTTAATCGTATTACCTTGCCGTCGTTTTCTGGAAAAACAGGACTGATGATGAAACAACTATTGAAAATCAGCATTCTGTCCTTTTCTCTGTTGGGACTGGGTTCCTCCTATGCGCAGGAAGCCACGCCTGAACGGCAGGAATGGAGCTTCAGCGGCATCAATGGACAGTATGATAAAGCGCAGCTTCGGCGTGGCCTGCAGGTTTATGAAGAGAAGTGTCGCGCTTGTCACGGCATGAAGCACCTTAGCTTTCGTTCGTTGACCAGGCCCGGCGGTCCGGAACTCACGGCTGAAGAAGCAAGAAGTATCGCCAGCGGCTATCAGTTTCCTGAGCTTCAGGATGACGGCCAGATTGGTGAGCGAGACGGGACGCTAAATGACAGCTTCATCTCGCCGTATCTAAACGAGCAGGAAGCACGATACCTTAACAATGGTGTTTCCCCCGTTGACCTGAGCTATATCGTGCGTGCCCGCTCATACGATCGCGGATTCCCGCAATTTCTGTTGGATGCTTTTCTGCCCTACACGGACCAGGGAGCAGATTACGTCTACGCACTGCTAACCGGTTATCAACCTGCCGATCCCGAACTGAAGGCTAATCGCTATTTTCCCGGTGGCGTGATTAACATGCCGAAACCGCTGACCAGCGGAGAGATTCAATGGCGCCCGGCGTCGCTACAAGCTGAAACGGAGGAGCAATATGCCAGGGATGTTACCGCCTTTCTGGCTTGGGCGGCCGACCCAACGCTCGCAGAACGAAGACAGCAGGGATATTACGTTATGGGCTACCTGACCTTTATGCTGGGGCTGCTATGGATATTACGACGAATGAAAAGGCGTTCGCTCATGTAGGCATTGTCAGATATGAAGATGATTCAGTTCGTCAGCTTTCCGCCGGGCAGCAGCGCTGAGTTGCCCTTGCGCGACTAAGGCTGGTGAAAGATGGCATGACATAAACTGCACAAAACGAAAAAACCCCGAGCTATTAAATAGCTCGGGGTTTATGTTTGGCGGAAGCGTAGAGATTCGAACTCTAGAACCCTTTCGGGTCGCCGGTTTTCAAGACCGGTGCCTTCAACCGCTCGGCCACGCTTCCAATGAGGCGCACTATAAACATCCCGAACGGACCTGTAAAGCACCAATGCGTTCGTTTGCCTGAAAAACAGCCAAAATATTGTTAATCGACTGAAATAACAACAGATTGACCGTTTATTCAGCACAAATACTGGCTACAGCGCTTAATGTTTTTTGATGAACATATCTTTGGTGTAGTAATTTCCCCGGTTATCTGGCGCAAATCCTCCCACCCACGGCTTCACAAGATGCGTGCGGACATAGTGGTAAACCGGAATCGCTGGCACATCCTCTTCTAAAAGGTCTTCAGCCTGCTGGTAGTATTTGCCTCGCTCCTCCAGCGAAGATGCTTTCGCCGCCTTGCGCATCGCGTCATCAAAAGCGGGATTGCTGTACCTGGTGGTATTCTCGCTATCGCCGGTACGGAAAATATTGAGGAAACTTGAGGCATCATCATAATCGGCGATCCATGCGTAACGCACGACGTCAAAATTACCGGTGTGCATGGTATCCAGCATGGTTTTCCATTCCTGATTTTGCAGCTTCGCCTCTACGCCGAGGTTTTTCTTCCACATTGACGATGCGGCAATGGCAATACGCTGGTGCGTTTCGAAAGTGTTATAGAGCAGATTTAGGCTAAGCGGATGCTCAGGGCCATAACCGGCTTCAGCCAGCAGTTTCTTAGCTTCGGCAATGCGTTTTTCGAGCGGCCACGCCGCATATTCCGGCGCATGCAATTGCACTCCCCCTATTTCCGGCTGGCTGATAACCCACGCCGCGCGTTGCCCCTGCCCCATCACCTTTTGTGCGATGATGTCTTTATCTAACGCCATATTCAGCGCCCGGCGCACGCGCGGGTCATTAAACGGTGCTCGAGTCGTATTGAACTGATAGTAATAGGTTGAAAGCTGAGGTGAGACATGGAGTTCATCGCCCATCGTCTTTTTCAACTGCGCGAACTGATTGACCGGGACGCTATACACAATGTCGATTTCGCCGGCCTTATAGCGGTTAACGTCTGCGGACTCTGAACTGATGGGCAAATAAGTGACCTTATCAATGACGGTATGCCGATCGTCCCAATAATGCGGGTTACGCACGGCAACGATGCGCTCATTGACTACCCACTGCGATAACTTGTACGCCCCGCTGCAGACAAAATGTTCTGGCCGGGTCCACTTATCACCAAAGCGGCCGATCAGCACTTTATCCAGCGGAACCAGTGACGGGTGCGCCAGCATCGCCAGAAACGCCGCCGTTGGCTGCGTCAGGGTAATTTCCAGCGTGCTATCATCCAGGGCTTTGACCCCGATATCGGCAGGATCTTTTTTCCCTTGGGCAATATCGAGGGCGTTTGCTACGTGCATATTGCCCAGATACGAGGAATAAGGTGAAGCTGTTTGCGGTGAGACCAGACGCTGCCAGCTCCAGACGACATCCTGTGCGGTGATGGCAGACCCATCTGACCAGGTTATGCCCGGACGTAAATGAAAGGTCCAGACGGTGTTGTCTTTGTTCTCCCAGGACGCGGCCAGCCGGGGTTCGATAGACCCATCCGACTTAACCGCCACCAGTCCGTCGAACATATCGCTGATTAAATTAAACTCAACGTTGCTTTCGACTTTATGCGGATCCAGCGACGCTGGCTCACTGCCATTGTTTCTGACCAGTTCCTGTTTTTCTGCAAGAATTGTTCCTGCGGGAACATTTGCCGCCATCGCCGCGCCGTTGATAGACATCAAACAGACAGTCAAAAGCGTAAACGTCAATATCTTCGATTTATGTTGAATCATTCCCTTTACCTTATTGCTCTGTTGTATGTAGACACCGCTGTCACTGTCAGAGAGAAACAGGAATAACGCAATATTTTTCAGTTACCTGGCAGATATCTAACAGGCATTTTTACACATATAGTGCTAACATCTGATTCGGGAGCTTTTGTTGAAATAATATGCTTAAGCCTGGCGGGTTAAAATGCGTAAAGATGGGTAAAACCGCTGTGTCATTCCCCTTGATTTCATTATCCTCCATCATTAATTACATCTGTCATAAGAGAGTGACTCATGGATCGTATTATTAGTTCTTCACGCGATCGTACATCGCTACTCAGCACGCATAAGGTGCTGCGCAATACCTATTTCCTGCTCAGCCTGACGCTGGCGTTTTCGGCGCTCACTGCGACTGCCAGTACCGTACTGATGTTGCCCTCTCCGGGGCTTATCCTGACGCTGGTGGGTATGTATGGTCTGATGTTCCTGACCTATAAAACGGCGGATAAACCGGTTGGTATTCTGTCAGCTTTCGCTTTCACCGGCTTCCTGGGCTACATTCTGGGACCGATCCTGAACACATACCTGTCTGCTGGCATGGGTGATGTTATCGCCATGGCTCTGGGCGGTACGGCGCTGGTCTTCTTCAGCTGCTCAGCCTACGTGCTGACCACGCGGAAAGACATGTCCTTCCTCGGCGGTATGCTGATGGCAGGGATCGTGGTGGTGCTGATTGGTATGGTTGCGAATATCTTCCTGCAGTTGCCGGCTTTACATCTGGCGATCAGCGCGGTGTTTATTCTGATTTCTTCAGGCGCAATCCTGTTTGAAACCAGTAATATCATCCGTGGCGGTGAGACCAACTACATCCGTGCCACCGTCAGCCTGTACGTTTCGCTGTACAACATCTTCGTCAGCCTGCTGAGCATTCTGGGCTTCGCCAGCCGCGATTAATCAGCATCACTGATACGAAAAAAGAGAATGCCATTGGCATTCTCTTTTTTTATACCTTATTGACCCCGGCAGATATAGGTAGGATAGCGCCGGTCCTGAATAAGCCACACAGCAGGTGAAAGTTCAGAGATCGTCAGGTAGTAGCGTGAGGTCGGATAGGCGAAACTCCCCCATTGGGCATTCGGCGTATTGTCATTGTGGCGAAGCCAGGTTTTGGTGTAGGTCAATACAATGACGTTGTCATCGTCCCGCTGCTCCCACGTAAAGTCTACATCCCTGTCAACGATAAAATTTTGCCCGCCAGCTCTTGCCGCACCTTTATAGGTGGTCAACCCTGTACCGTCCCGATGAAAATAGAACTGAGCAAGGGCATTTACCTTCACCTCACTTGCTTTCCCTTCATTGCGCGTAAAGTTAAATTCAGTGCTGCAGGCCAGCACATCGCTTTTTCCCGTCGCGCCGCAATAGTAAAATAACGCCAGCGCGCCGCCGACCAGGGCTCCGCCCAGTCCAAAAAGAAGCCTTATTTTCATTTTCCAGCCCCGTTTTTATAGCGAATGGTCTTGCACAGACGTGTTTTATTGACCGGGCAGGCCCCGATAAACAGTTCATCAGCAGTTGCAAGCGAAAAACGGGCGCTGAAAAAATAAATAGCATACTCCTCGCGCTCACAAGCCACGTCATTGGCCTCCAGTCGCTCTGCTAATTTTGATAGCACTAACGGCCGTCCATGATCTTCGATGACCCAGATACTACAACGCGCGATTTTTTCCTGGACCGGCTTTAATTTCGCCGGAACAGTTATCTCCTGCGGGCGGCTAACGTAAAAGATCGCTCCCAACGGCACGGCAATCAATGCCCCTATTCTGAACCACTTTTTCAGGGATACTCGCCGGGGCAGAACGTCTTGTTGCGCTGAGGGGGGTTGCGGATCAAAGGCTTGAATTTTCTCTCCAGGCTGAAAAATCACATCAGCATCAAAACGGAAACCATAGCGCGGGACAGTGACGATCAATTCGTGCCCCTCTCCCAGAGACTGGAAACTTTTACGCAGTTCGCTTACCGCTTTATTGAGATTATTTCCTGATGGCGTAAAGCCAAATTCTTCCCACACGCGAGCGATCAATTCCTCCCGGCTTAAGTCGCGTCCTCGGTGTTTAATGAATTCCTGTAAAAGACGAACGGCTGGCGCCGAAAGTGTTAATACAGACTCGGGTTGTCCAACAAGACTTATTGCATGTGCTTCAGGATCAAATAACAACGAATTATTGCATATAAAAAACATCTTTTATTCTCGGCTGTTACCGCATGCTTTTTATTCCCTGGTACGTCGATATGAAAACCGCCCCCTGATCTGCTTATTTTTTCATCAGAAGGAATTTTCCTCCCATCCTTGGCCGCGGTATTTTCGCTTAACTATACAACCTTAAAGCCAGAAAAGCAGGATAAAAAACTGTATATAACGAGTTAACTAATACAAATTTTCACAAATCGCTGTTCTGGTTAAAGTTTCCCTGCCCTGAAGCGATACGAAAGCAGACGGTGTCCTGGTGTTAACGCGCCGCCTTTAAACTCAGAGCAGGCAGACTGATTGTGAAACAGAAAAAAAGAGTGAGCATGACAACCGCCTTTTATGTCGCCGCGCTGTCATTGCCATTTTTCTCAGAAATGACAATGGCCAATATGAGCGTGTATCCCATGGAGCTGAATGTAGACAGATCCGGTGCGGCGCAAATTAAGGTGGCTTCAAAAACGGATGATATTCAGTTCATTCGGGTGAGGCAAAAGAAAATTCTTAATCCCGGAACAGCCCAGGAAAAAGAAATTGACGTCGCTTCGTGGAAAGAAGGTGGCGTGGTGGTTACGCCCGAGAAATTTGCTCTGGCTGCAGGCGCGATGCGCGTTGTTCGTCTGGTATCGCTTATACCGCCGAAAAAAGAGACCACCTGGCGTGTCTATTTTGAAGGGGTAAAACAACCTGACAGCATTATTCCGGGCAAGGCAGAAACCTCTGCAGCAATGGCGACATTAGGTGTCAATGTGATCTGGGGCGCACTGGTCCACATTGCTCCAGAAGAAAACGTAATTTCACTGTCGATTGACCCTCGCCGGGGAACGTTAAAAAACAACGGCACATTGCGTGTGCCGCTCAGAGAGATTGGTATTTGTGATGCTGTTTCATCGTGTAAATGGATAAAAGAAGACGCGACGATTTATCCGGACACTGAACGGAAATTAAAAACGCTCACTATGAAACAGGGTCAGAAATATAAGTTCCGCTACTTCAACTGGGTGAATAAAACCGCTGAAGAAGCTGATTTACCCGTCGTGCAATAACACGACGGCACAGTAAAAACCCACGTAGTTTGTTTAAAGAGCCAAGGTGCTCATTTGTAAATATGGAGATATCAATGCGTAACTATATTAAACCTCTGATGATTGTTGCCGCGATGGCCTCGTCCTTTAGCGCGCTGGCGATTCAAAAAGATATTACCGTCAACGCCAGCGTTGACTCACAGTTGGATATGACTCAGGCCGATAACACGCCACTGCCGGCCAGCATCGACATGCAGTACCTGCCAGGTCGTGGGCTGGAAAGCTACCGTCTGAACACCAAGGTGTGGTCTAACTCCGCCACCAGCAATGTCAAAGTGCGCCTCGTTAGCGCAGCTAAGCTCACCAATATGGATGGCGACGAGACTGTACCGATGACGGTGATTCTGGGTGATAAAACACTGTCTACCACCGATGCCGAATTTACCGGAACTGAACTGTTCCCAGGCAGCATTGAAAACGGTTCAGCGGTACTGCCACTGACCATTTCTCAGACCACCAAAGGCATTCTGAAAACCGGTCAGTACAGCGGCGTTGTCAGCCTGATGCTGACGCAGGCGACGACCACGGAAGGCGGTGCGTAACACCACAGTACATAAGGGATAACGTCAGAGGGTGCCCACCCTCTGACGTCAGGATGATGTCGAGGCTTGGTCATGGCGTTTCACAGAAATACTCTCCTCTTAGTTGCTTTATTACCCGCATCCATCCAACTCGCCTGCGCCGAGATGGCCGTCCCGGCAGGTTTCGAAGATCTGGCGAAAACGCAGCGTCTGTGGATAGAGGTTAACCTCTATGGCGAATCGCTTGGCCTTTTTGAAACGGATATCACACTTGAATCGGTAAGTTTTGTCGCACCCGAAACCGTGGTCGCGGCTATCAAACGTCAGTTTAATGACGCTCCTGCCCTCGTCGCCACTGTGTCTGCAGCTCTCGCCGTTCCACTTGCCCGTAACGGCAACCTGGCGTGCAGCAGCAATGGCTCCGCAACGGGATGTGATTACATTGATACCCATCGTGCGGCCATTATCTATGATGAGAATAACGCGCGCATTAGCCTGTTTTTGGACAAGAAATTTCTGCCTAAACAGACCACAGAAAACCAGTGGTATCAGCCTACGCAGGGCACTGAGAATGCGTTGATCCATCAACAGAATATCAATTTTGTTGCCGACAGGGATTACCAGTCAGCCACTGTTCAGGGCAATGGCGCGCTGGCCATGACGCAGGACGGCTACTTTAATCTCGACTGGACCTGGCTGGGGCAGCGTTCAAGGCACCAGCAGCAACAAGAAATAACCGTCAACAATGCCTGGTTTCGCCAGGATATCTGGCGTCAGTACTATATTCAGTTAGGCGAGATGGATACCCGCGATCTGTTCAGTAATGCTGGTGGGAATATCAACCTCAGCCAACTGCCGCTGGGCAAAATTCGCGGCCTGCGCACAGGCTCGACAAGGGCATGGATCAATCCGGTTCAGCAGTCAAAGGGTACCCCCATCACCGTGCTGCTTTCCCATGATGCGCGTATTGACGCCCGCCGGGGCAATCAGCTGCTGGCCAGTTTTTATCTCAATGCCGGGGCTCAGACCCTGGACACGCGATCGTTCCCCGATGGGAGCTATACCGTGACGCTGTCCGTCTATGAAAATAACCGGCTGACACGTACCGAGCAGATACCGTTTACCCGCACCGGTATTACGCCGTTTGACCGCGTCGAGTGGTTCCTGCAGGCGGGCGAAACCGACAATAACAATCAAAACGATGAACGTAGCGCGGTCGCGCAGGCGGGTGTCCGCCTGCCTGTCACTCCAACGTTGGCACTCACCAGTGGCGCAGCGATAAAGAAAAACCAACGTTTTCTGGAAAATGCATTCGACTGGAGTCGTGGTTTCAATGCGGGTCCGATCGATGGCGTACTCTCGACCCGGTTTAGCTACCTTTACGGCAGCGAAGGACAACGCGGCAATATTCAGCAAATCAGCTATAACGACGGTTTTTCACTGAGCTTCTATCGCAACGCGTTATCAGCGGAAAACTGCAATACCCGAAGCGCGGGATATGACGCCGTAAATGGCTGTTATCGAAGCCTGTCGGTGATGTTCTCCGTCCCTGTCGGCACCTGGTACGCCAGCCTGGGATATTCGGATAACCGCAACGAAGGACGGTACGTTTCTCGTCGGGAACTCCCGGACAGTGACGATCGCCACGATGCAGGCTTGCCCTGGGAGTCGGTTTATATGACCCGCTCACGCACGCGGGCCTGGCAGGGTGGCTTGAGTACGGCTTTCAGCACGCGCGGTCTGAACATCAACAGCAGTATTAACCTTTTCATGCGTAACGATGACTCGCGCGAAGGCAGGGATAAAGGCGGCTACCTGAGCGTGAGTCTGTCAATGGCGCATAACCGTCAGGGCAATGCGACAAGCTATACCTCTCTGGGCGCGACATGGCAGCACCAGCAGCATGATAAAAACCAGCTGAGCTATAACGTGGCGCACAGCTGGTATGCCGACGCACGTGGTGAAAATGAGTATGGACTGAGCGCATCAGGTATTAACAGCGATTCACTCAATACCTCTGCCTACACGCGCCAGGGCGGACGATATGGCAACGGGAGCCTGACAGTCAGCGATGCCTGGGATCGTCAGGATCGGCGCCATACCCTGAGCAGCAGCGGCAATTACAACTCCGCGCTTGCGCTGTCGCGCACTGGTCTGTGGCTGGGCCGTTGGAGCGACGGACGTCCTGCTTCAGCCATCGCGGTTAACGTTGCCACACCGGAAGATTCCCAGGATCCGAGCATTGCCGTGTCGCTGGATAACGGCGGCAGTGCAGACATTCCAGGCAATAGCCGCGCCCTCTTCGCCGTGCCGGGCTATCAGCAGACTACGTTGACGATTAACGAATCGCTGGATGTCTCGCGGGGTGCCAGCAGTGAAATCACACAAGGTTCAGGCAGCAGAACGTTATTTATGGTGCCAGGCAAACTGCTCCGCCGGGACGTGCAAACCACGGCAAGCTACACCTGGCTCGGCCAGTTAACTGACGAGCAACATTCGCCGTTCATCGGCGGCGTGCCACTGAACGTTAACGGCTGGAGCGACCTTGGCAACGGCGGGTTTAGCGCTCAAAGCGACGCTCTGCTGCATAACCTCTACCTGGTGCGTCAGCAGCAGTTTTATCAGTGCGAGCTGAATGTAAAGACTATGCGCGACGTCGTGCGTTACGTCGGGCCGATCCCTTGCCGGGAATTAACCTTCTCTGCCCTGCCGGATACTGTCCAGCAACAGGCACAGCTGATGCTCGCCGGACGATCGGTACCAACGGGTCCAACTGCCATGAATGCAGACAACGTCACAAAAGGGAAATGATGTGAACAAGCACTTAATTATTTTACTTTTTTTAAGCCTGTGGGCGGGTCAGACTCAGGCAGCGGCCCCTGCCGGAAGAAACACCAGCGTCGATATCAGCTTCGATCGCATGGCCCCCCCCGCGCGCTTTGATATCTGGGTTCATGAACCGAGCGGCTATGATGTCGCCGATCCGCAAAAGTGGGGACGTAATACTCTGACGTGTCTGTCCCGTACCGACTCCACAGTTGGCGCCTGCATGACCGCCCCGGCCTGGTTCACGGCGAACCCGGGGACACCTTATGCCATCAATTTACGTTTTACGCATGCCCTTACCAGCAAAACGGTGGATCTTAAGGTCTATGGCGACCACTACATGTTTTTCAATAATAAAGTCTTTACCTATCCCAGTTTTATCACGGGAGGGACAGAGATTGTTGCAAACTGGACCAGAGAACCCTACTTCGATTTCTATATCGTGAAAAGCGAGCTGGAAAAGCTCGCTCTGCCGGGTATCTGGACCGCAACGCTGAAGCAGAACCTGCGTGAATGGGATACTGCCAACTGCGGCGGGAACTTCAACGACGTCAATACCGGATGTCCAGGCTATCGCGCCATTGCTAGCTGGCAGGCCACGATGCGCATTGAGGTTGTCGATCCGGGTAATCAGCAGATTTATCTGCCGGCATTTCCGCACTCAACGCCTATCGTTAACCTCAACCTGACCAACTTCCCGGGGCGGCCGGGTGGCAGTGAAATCCAGGGTGAAAACACGCTGGATATGTGCCTGTACGACGGCAAAAACAGTACCAGCACCCGCACTTATCTTCGGTTTGAGGACGACGGACTCCCCTCAATGGACCGTGCTGAAGAGGCATTTTCAATCCGGCGACGCGGCGGAAGTCAGACCGATGCGCGGGATCGTCTCGACTATCAGGTTTTCGTCACTAATCCCGTCACGGGCGCAACCGAAACCGTCGCCAACGGTAAAACCCTGGTCTGGCAAGGCACCAACGATCCGCAGCATCTGCGTCAGGTCGTCCTGCCCGGCGGACGTGAGAGCGTACTGTGCGTACCAGCCCCTATTGTTTTGAAAACCCCTGCGTTTGCAGCCAGCAGTAAAAACGCCGGGGATTACACCGGCACGCTACGCATCATCTACACACCCAGTACGTTATAAAGAGGCCGCCGTGAATTTCGTCATTCTTGATAATAATCGTTTTTATGCCGAAGGGTTGCGCTACGCCCTTCTGCGCCGTAACGCTCACACTCAAGTTGAAAGTGGCGCGTTACAGTGGCACCGTTCGCTGTTGGCCTGCGACACCCTCGTTATGCGTTGCCGCTTTTCCGTCGCGAGGACGCATCTGGCGCTAGTCGACATTCTGCTTCAACTGGAGGCCAGGCGCTGGGAGGGAACGGTTTATCTGGTGTGCAATGAAAAAGGCTGGGCACTGGCCACGCATTTACGAAAGCGTTTTGCCACGCTGACCTTACATATCATTGATGACAGAATTGCCGTCGTGGATGCGGCGTATCTGCTTGCTAAAGAGCCCCGTCGGGTACGCAGTCTGAATTGCTGCCTGACTGGCATGGAGTTCAATGTTCTCGACAGGCTGGTTAACGGTCAATCGGTAAAACATGTTGCGCAAATGACGCAGATTAGCGAAAAACAGGTTTCGACGTATAAATGCAACGCGCTGAAGAAGCTTAATGCCAACAATCTGCTACAGCTACTTCTGTAGGTCGAGGTTTCTCACGCCGCCCCTTATTTGCTAAACTAAGGGCGGTTTTTACTTTATCGACAGAGCACTATGTTCATTTTTGCAGGCCATGAAATTGAGACCGATAGCGAAGGCTATCTGAAAGACACCACGCAATGGAGCGAGCCGCTGGCGGAGAAAATCGCCGAAAACGAAGGTATCGTTCTCTCCCCCGAACACTGGGAAGTGGTGCGTTTCGTTCGCGAGTTTTATCTGGAGTTTAATACCTCCCCCGCTATCCGCATGCTGGTAAAAGCGATGGCCAACAAGTTTGGCGAAGAAAAAGGCAACAGCCGTTATCTCTATCGCCTGTTTCCGAAAGGCCCAGCTAAGCAGGCAACTAAAATTGCCGGCCTGCCGAAACCGGTGAAATGTATTTAATAGCGGATACTAAATCCCTTTAGCTCGTCGCCAGGGCGGTGCGGTTCGCTGAGAACCCGATCAACCCTGGCGCTGCGCGGTCCCCCGGCTTTCAACCACTTCATCAGTTGTTCCACCCGCTCGCTTTCACCACAGGCGACAACTTCTACGCTGCCGTCATCCATATTCTTCGCATAGCCGGTCAACCCCAGCCGTTGCGCTTCATGCTGGGTGGTGTAGCGAAATCCTACCCCCTGAACCCGGCCATAGACCCAGGCGATGATGCAGACTTTCGACATTGCGGTTCTCCTTATCAACATAAATGAAAGAACAGGTACCGATGGACAGATGACCGGCAATCTCCTGATCTGTCCATAGATTAGCAGGGGATAACAGAATAAGTTGTCGCACCTGTTCAGTGAGATTAAACCGTCGCTCGATAAGCAGAGGTCCCGCCATACCATCATGCAGTAGCGCCAGACGCTGATGATTGACCTCACCATCTGTGCTACTCTACGCGCCATTTTATTTTAATGGTTTCAGGTTGGTACTTTCATCCAACCCGCGTCACTGTTTGTGAGAGGTTGCTCCGCATGACTGAATCTACAATTCCACATTATCCTCGTTTAGTGTTAGCCAAGGGGCGCGAAAAATCATTACTTCGCCGCCATCCATGGGTATTTTCCGGTGCTGTCGCACGTATGGAAGGTAAAGCCAACCTCGGTGAAACCGTTGATATTGTTGACCACCAGGGGAAATGGTTAGCGCGCGGTGCGTTTTCTCCGGCGTCGCAGATCCGTGCGCGCGTCTGGAGCTTCGATAAGTCTGAATCCATCGACATTGATTTCTTTACCCGTCGTCTGCAGAAGGCGCTGACATGGCGTGACTGGCTGGCGAAAAAGGACGGTCTGGACAGCTACCGTCTGATCGCCGGAGAATCCGACGGCCTGCCGGGTGTCACTATTGACCGCTTCGGCAACTTCCTGGTATTGCAGTTGCTCAGCGCGGGGGCTGAATACCAACGCGCCGCGCTGATTAGTGCTCTGCAAATTGTTTTCCCGGACTGCGCTATTTATGACCGTAGCGATGTGGCCGTGCGTAAAAAAGAAGGTATGGCGCTGACCCAAGGGCCCGTCACGGGCGAACTGCCGCCTGCTCTGCTGCCTATCGAAGAACACGGGATGAAGCTGCTGGTTGATATTCAGCACGGTCACAAAACCGGCTATTACCTCGATCAACGCGATAGCCGCCTGGCGACGCGTCGTTATGTGGAAAACCAGCGTGTCCTGAACTGTTTCTCCTATACCGGCGGCTTTGCGGTCTCAGCATTAATGGGCGGATGCCGTCAGGTGGTCAGCGTCGACACCTCTCAGGAAGCACTCGATATTGCCCGCCAGAACGTGGAACTGAACAAGCTGGATCTGAGTAAAGCCGAGTTCGTGCGAGATGATGTGTTCAAACTGCTGCGCGCCTATCGCGATCGCGGTGAGAAATTTGATGTCATCGTGATGGATCCGCCGAAATTTGTCGAAAACAAAAGCCAGTTGATGGGTGCCTGCCGCGGTTATAAGGACATCAATATGCTGGCTATTCAGTTGCTGAACCCAGGCGGCGTACTGCTGACATTTTCCTGCTCCGGGCTGATGACGACCGATTTATTTCAGAAAATCATCGCTGATGCCGCAATAGATGCTGGTCGTGATGTACAATTTATAGAGCAGTTCCGTCAGGCCGCCGATCATCCGGTGATCGCTACCTACCCGGAAGGGCTGTATCTGAAAGGGTTTGCCTGTCGCATCATGTAACTTGAAAAGTGGAATATTACCCTTACATAGAGGGTATCTATTTCCCGGGAGGTGACTATGATTGCCAGCAAATTCGGTATCGGCCAGCAGGTCCGCCATTCCCTGTTAGGTTACCTCGGAGTGGTCGTGGATATCGACCCGGAATATTCGCTTGATGAGCCGTCAGCCGATGAGTTGGCGGTTAACAGCGAACTTCGCGCCGCTCCCTGGTATCACGTGGTGATGGAAGACGATAATGGTCTGCCAGTGCATACGTATCTGGCCGAAGCGCAACTGAGTAGCGAGCTACAGGAAGAACATCCGGAGCAACCGTCAATGGATGAACTGGCGCGCACAATCCGTAAACAGCTTCAGGCTCCACGCCTGCGTAATTGATACTAACACAGGCCCGATGGCGCTTCGCTTATCGGGCCTGTGCGTTTCATCCGGCGACAATCCAACTTTACTTCGCCAGTCCCAGTCGCGGGATCTCAATCGCCGGGCAACGATCCATCACCACCGTCAGCCCCGCATCACGCGCCAGCACGGCCGCCTGCTCGTTAATTACGCCAAGCTGCATCCATAGCGTCTTCGCGCCAATGGCGATAGCCTCCTGAGCGACGCCCCACGCCGCTTCAGAATTACGGAAGACATCGACCATATCCACTTTCTCTGGCACATCCGCCAGCGTTGCATAGCCCTGCTGCCCCAGCAGCATTTTCCCGGCAACCTTCGGTGAAACGGGAATAACGTGATAGCCCTGATCGAGTAAATACTTCATCACGCGATAGCTTGGGCGATCGGGTTTATCGCTCGCGCCAACCAGTGCAATCGTACGGGTAGATGTCAAAATGCCAGCAATATCGGTCTCTTTCATCGTTTTCCTCCAGGCTGTTTAACAAAGTGTACGACAAACCTGCCCCCGCAACCATTCATCCCATACTGGCGTATGAGAGCTAAACTCAAAAATATGTCTATATGTTAGTAAACGTGATTATCGAAAAATTTAGATACATGTTTGCAGCTATTTTCTGGACAGGAGAAACCTATGAAAGCCGGCATTGTGACAGCCTTAATTGCCCTGTGTTTGCCGGTTACCGTTTTTGCTACCTCATTACGCCTGTCTAATGATATTGACCTTTTGGTGCTGGACGGAAAAAAAGTCTCCAGCTCATTACTGCGTGGCGCCGACAGTATCGAGCTGGAAAATGGTCGCCACCAGCTCGTATTTCGCGTAGAAAAAACCATTCGCTTGTCCAGCCACGAAGAACGTCTGTATATTTCGGCTCCGCTGGTCATCAGCTTTGATACACAACTCGTCAGCCAGGTTAATTTTCACCTCCCGCGTCTGAACAATGAGCGGGATACAGCGCATTTTGATGACGCTCCACGCGTGGAATTGCTGGATGGGGACTCCATGCCTATCCCCGTCAAGCTGGATATTCTGTCAATCACATCCACAGCGAAAATCGTGAATTATGAAATGGAAACTGAACGCTATAACAAAGCGGCTAAACATGCGTCATTACCGCAGTTTGCTACGATGATGGCCGATGACAGCTCGCTGCTTTCCGGGGTATCTGAACTGGATCGCGTGCCGCCTCAGTCGCAAACGCTAACCGAGCAGCGCTTAAAATATTGGTACCAACAGGCCGACGCGCAAACGCGAAGTAACTTTTTGCAATGGGCTCAGAAACAGCCTCCTTCATGACATTTATGTTCGCATACGCATTTTTTTTGTCTTTCTCTTGCAGCGTCAAGAGCTTCCAGTACTCTGTAACCAGGTTAACTTGGGAGCTGTACTATGGAATTAACAACTCGCACATTGCCAGCGCGTAAGCATATTGCGCTGGTTGCACACGATCACTGTAAAAAGATGTTGATGAGCTGGGTGGAACGCCACCAGCCGTTGCTGGAAAAGCACGTTCTGTACGCCACAGGAACAACGGGAAACTTAATCCAACGCGCAACGGGAATGGACGTCAACGCCATGCTGAGCGGTCCGATGGGGGGCGACCAGCAGGTGGGCGCGCTGATTTCAGAAGGGAAAATTGATGTGCTGATTTTCTTCTGGGACCCGCTTAACGCCGTACCTCACGATCCTGATGTCAAAGCCCTGCTGCGTCTGGCGACGGTATGGAACATTCCGGTTGCCACCAACGTGTCGACCGCCGATTTTATTATCCAGTCGCCAAACTTCAACGATGCAACGGACATCTTGATCCCAGATTACGCCCGCTATCTGGCAGAGCGCCTCAAATAAACACCGGGCAGGCGGCAATTGCCGCCTGCTATTCAGGGTTTTCTTGCTACCGGAACATCCAGTTGTTTAAGCTCATCAACAAAGCACGACGGTGTTTCTTTATTAAACAGCAGCCATACCCGATGCCGTGCCCGCGTTAGCGCCACATACAGCAAGCGTCTCTCTTCAGCATCCGGGAAATCCTCCACCGCCGGAAGCAACGCCTCTTCCATAATCGACTCGCGGGCCGGGGCGGGAAAACCGTCATTCCCATCATGAAGCCCCACAACAATAACGTAATCTGCCTGCTGTCCCTTGCTGGCATGGATAGTCATGAAATCCAGTTGTAGCTTAGGCCAACGGGTGGCAGCTTTCTCCAGACTGGCAGGTTTCAGGTGATGGTATCGCGCCAGCACCAGAATTCTCTCTTCTGCCTTCACAAATCCCGACAGCTTATCCAGTAGCAGATCCAGCTGGCTTTCATCGAGCAACGTGACGGCTTTTTTATCGCCTGCCATCAGACTGTTGAGCGGTTTCGTAAGCTGATGAGGGTTTTGCTGGATAACCTGGTTTGCGACTTCACCAATGCGGCTATTAAAACGGTAAGTCGTATCCAGATTACAACGGTCGCCCTCGCCGAAGTTTTGCTGGAATGCGGTGGTCAACGAAAGCTGTGCTCCGCTGAACCGGTAAATTGCCTGCCAGTCATCCCCTACGGCGAACAGCGTAGTCTGTGAGTTTTGCTTGCGCAGTGCGGCTAACAGGGCGGCTCGCTGAGGAGAAATGTCCTGAAATTCGTCGACCAGAATGTGTTTCCACGGACTGATAAACCGGCCTTTTTCCAGAATGACAATGGCCTGATGAATCAACCCGGAAAAATCGACGGCATTCTCATCCTTCAGGGCGCCCTTCCAGGCCTTGAGCAGGGGAGACATCAGCTTAATGCGTTTACTGAACAGATCGCGAATCTCCTCCGGAGCATTGGCGATCATCTCCGCCTGCGCTCCGCCATGCATACGCATCAGGCTAACCCAACGATCCAGCCGGGAAGCCAGCCGGCGCTGTAATTTTTCGTCATCCCAGAAGTTACCTTCGGGTACAGACCACTGCATCTCTTCTTCTAACCATTGCCGCCAGCCTTTGGCTTGTGCCTTTTTCTCACTGCACTGCTGACGCCAGGTCGTGATAAAAAGTTTGCTACGCGCGGCAACATCATTTTCCAGCTTGCTAACCGTCGGGACTTTTTTGCTCCCCTGAGAAATAATGTGCAACGCCAGTGAATGAAACGTCCTCGCGGTGATCTCTTCCGTATGCAGACGTTCACGGATGCGATCGTCCATCTCCTGGGCCGCTTTGCGTCCAAACGCCAGCAGCAGGATTTGTTCGGCCGCCGCTTCCCCTCGCGCAAGTAGCCAGCCCGCACGGGCGACCAATACGGATGTTTTGCCGCTTCCGGCCCCCGCAAGAACCAGTAATGATTGTTCGCCGTTCACCACCGCCCGCGCCTGGGCCGGATTCAGCGGCGAGGACTCAATTTGCTGGAAAAAATCGGCATGTTCTTCCAGCATGGCATCGGTATACGCCTGGTTGTGCTGCAAGCGACAAGCTTCAATGTCCTTCAACCATGCCTGGCATTGACGTAACGCCTCACGGCAATTTTCAAATTCTTCCAGCCGGTTGATCGGGAGCGGCAATGCGGCAAAGGCGCGGCGGATCTGCTGCTGTAGCCCTGACGTCTGCTCGCGCGTCAGCCATTTATTCTCACTGGTGCGGGTGGCGATCGCCTCCAACTGCTGCTGTAAAACTCCCGCAGCGACGTCGCTCATTTCCTGACTCCACTGCTGCCAGAGCGAATTCAAATGGTGATGGAAGCGCTGGGTTTCTGCCCATTCAGTGCCGTGAAGACGAACCACCTTATCATCCGGGAGCACAAACTCCAGCTCTCCCCATACCAGGCCGCGTTTACAATGAATAGCCAGTAACTGATTGAAGGGAATAAGATACTCGTGACGATCGCCGGAAACCTTAATCCCGGCATTGAGAATAACGGCCCGATCGTAAGGGTGTTGTGCCAGACGTTTTCCAAGAGAAGTTGCTTTCAGTTCCATAAGACTCAAGCGGATCCACACGAAGAGGTTTGCTTATCAGTGTAACCGCCAGAGAAAACGTGCTCCAGCCCAAAAAAACGTTACAATTGCCGAACTCACAGAAAACCAGAGTTAACCGAGGGTTTATGCGTACTGTTCTGAATATTTTAAATTTTGTGCTCGGGGGATTCGCCACCACCTTAGCCTGGTTACTGGCTACGCTGGTCAGTATTGTGCTGATTTTTACTCTCCCCCTGACCCGCTCATGCTGGGAAATAACCCGACTCTCGCTGTTTCCCTACGGTAACGAAGCGATTCATGTCGATGAGCTTAATCCAGCGGGCAAAAACGTCCTGTTGAATACCGGAGGCAACGTGCTCAATATTTTCTGGCTGATTTTCTTCGGCTGGTGGTTGTGCCTGATGCACATTGTCTCCGGTATTGCCCAGTGCATTACGATTATTGGTATCCCGGTTGGCATTGCGAATTTCAAAATCGCGGCGATTGCACTGTGGCCGGTGGGTCGCCGGGTAGTGTCAGTTGAAGTTGCTCGCGCAGCGCGTGAAGCCAACGCACGTCGTCGCTTCGAATAATCAGGACCGATGGCCTTTATGTTAAGTCCTCTGCTCAAACGCTATACCTGGAACAGCACCTGGCTGTACTACGTGCGGATTTTTATCGCGCTTTGCGGCACAACAGCGCTGCCCTGGTGGCTGGGTGACGTTAAGCTGACCATCCCGCTCACGCTGGGTATGGTCGCAGCCGCGCTTACTGACCTGGACGATCGTCTTGCAGGTCGCCTGCGCAATTTGATCATCACGCTGGTGTGCTTTTTCATTGCCTCGGCCTCGGTCGAACTGCTCTTCCCATGGCCATGGCTGTTTGCCCTTGGGTTAACGCTCTCCACCAGCGGCTTTATACTGTTGGGGGGATTAGGGCAGCGCTATGCAACCATCGCCTTTGGCGCGTTGCTGATCGCCATTTACACGATGCTCGGCACCTCGCTTTACGATCAGTGGTATCAGCAGCCAATCCTGCTGCTCGCGGGCGCCATTTGGTACAACCTGTTAACCCTGACCGGACATCTTCTGTTCCCTATTCGCCCGTTGCAGGACAATCTGGCGCGTAGCTATGAACAGTTAGCGCACTATCTGGAACTGAAATCGCGTCTTTTTGATCCCGACATAGAAGATGAAAGCCAGGCGCCGCTGTATGATTTGGCTCTTGCGAATGGGCAACTGATGGCGACCCTAAACCAGACAAAGGTGTCACTGCTGACCCGCCTGCGCGGCGACCGCGGACAGCGAGGAACACGTCGCACGCTACATTACTATTTTGTGGCGCAGGATATTCACGAACGCGCAAGCTCCT
This sequence comes from Citrobacter sp. RHBSTW-00017, assembly GCF_013797615.1. Classification (NCBI taxonomy): domain Bacteria; kingdom Pseudomonadati; phylum Pseudomonadota; class Gammaproteobacteria; order Enterobacterales; family Enterobacteriaceae; genus Citrobacter; species Citrobacter sp. RHBSTW-00017. Next base: position 3,214,759 of record NZ_CP056899.1, read on the forward strand.
CGCATATTCAGTACCAAACGCTTCGCGACCATTTCCGCCACAGCGACGTGATGTTCCGCTTCCAGCGCCTGATGTCGATGCAGGGGCAAGCGTGTTCGCAACTGTCTCGCTGTATTTTATTACGCACGCCTTATCAGCACGATCCGCACTTTGAGCGCGTCTTCACTCATATTGATGCTGCACTTGAGCGCATGCGCGCGAGTGGTGAGCCTGCCGACCTGCTCAACACGTTGGGATTTTTGCTGTCAAACCTGCGGGCCATTGATGCCCAGTTGGCTACCATTGAGTCCGAACAGGCTCAGGTACTTTCGCGCAATGAGTCTGAAAATCAGCTTGCCGATGACAGCCCGCATGGGTTCAGTGATATCTGGTTGCGTCTGAGCCGTAATTTCACGCCTGAGTCCGCCCTGTTTCGTCATGCTGTTCGCATGTCGATGGTGCTCTGCGTCGGCTATGCCATTATCCAGATAACCGGAATGAACCACGGGTACTGGATCCTGTTGACCAGTCTGTTTGTCTGCCAGCCAAACTACAACGCCACCCGACATCGTCTGGCACTAAGGATTATCGGCACATTAGTCGGGATCGCCATTGGGTTACCGATCCTGTGGTTTGTACCTTCTCTCGAAGGGCAATTGATCCTTCTGGTGATCACCGGCGTGTTGTTTTTTGCCTTTCGTAACGTCCAGTACGCGCATGCCACCATGTTTATCACGCTGCTGGTGCTGCTGTGCTTTAACCTGCTCGGTGAAGGTTTTGAGGTTGCACTTCCGCGCGTCATCGATACGTTGATCGGCTGTGCCATCGCCTGGGCTGCTGTCAGTTTTGTCTGGCCAGACTGGCGTTTTCGGAATCTGCCGCGAGTGATTGAACGGGCCACTGACGCTAACTGTCGTTATCTTGATGCTATTCTCGAACAATATCATCAGGGGCGTGATAATCGTCTGGCATACCGTATCGCCCGCCGTGACGCGCACAATCGTGATGCGGAACTTGCTTCGGTGGTGTCGAACATGTCGAGTGAACCGGATGTCACGGCCCAAACACGCGAAACGGCATTCCGCTTGCTGTGTCTTAACCATACGTTTACCAGCTATATTTCCGCCCTCGGCGCACATCGCGAGCAGTTAACCAATCCTGACGTCCTGGCATTGCTGGATGATGCCGTCTGCTATGTAGATGATGCGCTTCACCATCAACCTGCTGATGAGCAGCGCGTATACCAGGCGCTGGAAGATCTGAAGCAGCGAATTCAGCATCTCGAGCCACGTCCGGACAGTAAAGAGCCGCTGGTCGTACAGCAAGTTGGGTTACTGATTGCCCTGCTCCCGGAGATTCGGCGATTACAGCAACAAATTGCTGTGCTGCCATCTAATACCTCGGTTCCGGCGTAAGAGAACTCACCCACTCCACCAGCTCCTGGCGACGCGTCGCCGGGAGCGCGGCTTCATGCACCCCGTCAACCGCTCCTTCAAGGGCATAGAGTATTTTTACCGTTAAGGCAGGGTTATTTTGCCGAAGTTTCAACCAGCACATCTGAGCTCCCAACGATCGCAATGTCCCTTCATCCTTAATTCCTGCTTCATTTAGCAAGGTCTCCAGATGAAACGTCATATTCGGTAATTCCCGCAGGCGATGTTGTGCAAAGCGACTCTGTTTTTCCTTAACGGCTGCATCGAGTGAAAATTGTGATAGCGACACTAACTGCTGCTGGTTCTGCCACAGGGTATCGTTCACCTGGTAATAATTGAGTACAACCGGACGCCCGCGCTTGATAAATGTTAGCCAGACAGGAGAATTTTTTACACAGTACTGGGCGCTCTGCTCACAGGCGCGAAGATATAACTCACCGCTGGCAACCATGGCAAAGACCGTATCACCAACCGTCAGACTATAGCCGCCAAACAGTGAGCGGTAGTGAATTGTTCCCAGAGAAGCCAGATATTCTTGTGATTTATAGATTCTTGCATAAGACTTTTCTTTCATAAAAATCCTTTTAAATCATAACATAAGCAAATAATTTGCAGTAGCAGATCCGTTAATGACGAAAATAGGCAACTTATGCGTATGGGGCAAGATGAATTTTATTTTTCCCGTGATGATGACTAAAAATTGCGAACCTGTTTCCGAAAATAAGGTTGATCTTTATTGATGGCGGGGTTACTGTATATCCATACAGTAACTCACAGGGCTGGATTGATTATGTACACTTCAGGTTATGCAAATCGTTCTTCGTCGTTCTCTTCCGCATCGAGCAGCATTGCGCGCGTTTCAGCAGAGAACGCTACCGCTGGGCTTATCAGTGAAGTGGTCTATCGCGAGGACCAGCCCATGATGACGCAGCTCCTGCTGCTTCCCCTGCTGCAACAGTTAGGGCAACAATCACGCTGGCAGTTGTGGCTGACGCCTCAGCAAAAATTAAGCCGTGAGTGGGTGCAGTCGGCCGGGCTTCCATTGACCAAAGTCATGCAAATCAGCCAGCTCTCCCCCTGCAATACGCTGGAATCGATGGTTCGTGCGCTGCGCACAGGTAATTACAGCGTCGTCATCGGCTGGTTGACGGAAGAATTAACCGAAGATGAACATGCCGAACTGGTAAAAGCGGCAGATGAAGGTAATGCGATGGGGTTTATCATGCGTCCTGTTCGCGCTCAGTCACTTGCGGGGAGACAGCATTCTGGGCTAAAAATTCACTCGAATTTGTATCATTGAGTAAAATTAGGATTTATCCTGGAATTTTTTTTCATGTTTTAATTTGCCATTGAGCTGTAACGCGTTTTCCGGCTGAAGGCCTGTCTGAAGCGGTTTTCAGGAAATCTTCAGTACATTTATTCATCTATAAATGTTAAATATTGTGTACACAAGCCTTTTTTTTTCATATGCCTGACGGACTTCACACTTGTAAGTTTTCAACTACGTTGTAGACTTTACATCGCCAGGGGTGCTCGGCATAAGCCGCAGATATCGGTAGAGTAACTATTGAACTGGTCCCCGGGTGAAGGATTTAACCGTGTTATCTCTCTTCGGAGATATTCATGGCGAATTTTGGATGATAACGAGGCGCAAAAAATGAAAAAGACAGCTATCGCAATTGCAGTGGCACTGGCTGGTTTCGCTACCGTGGCGCAGGCCGCTCCGAAAGATAACACCTGGTACACTGGTGCTAAACTGGGCTGGTCTCAGTACCATGATATTGGCAACAACCAGATCAACAACTCCGGTCCTACCCACGAAAGCCAACTGGGTGCTGGTGCATTCGGTGGTTACCAGGTTAACCCGTACGTTGGTTTCGAAATGGGTTACGACTGGTTAGGTCGTATGCCGTACAAAGGCGCCACCGATGCTACCCACAATAATGGCGCTTTCAAAGCTCAGGGCGTTCAGCTGACCGCTAAACTGGGTTACCCAATCACTGACGATCTGGACGTTTATACCCGTCTGGGTGGTATGGTTTGGCGTGCAGACGCTAAAAACAACGAAGGCTTCAAAGACCACGACACTGGTGTTTCCCCAGTATTCGCAGGTGGCGTAGAGTATGCAATTACTCCTGAAATCGCTACCCGTCTGGAATACCAGTGGACCAACAACATCGGTGACGCGAACACCGTTGGCGGTCGTCCGGATAACGGTCTGTTGAGCGTTGGTGTTTCCTACCGTTTCGGTCAGCAGGAAGAAGCAGCTCCAGTAGTTGTTGCACCGGCTCCGGCTCCGGAAGTACAGACCAAACACTTCACTCTGAAGTCTGACGTTCTGTTCAACTTCAACAAAGCAACTCTGAAACCAGAAGGCCAGCAGGCTCTGGATCAGATGTACAGCCAGCTGAGCAACCTGGATCCGAAAGACGGTTCCGTAGTGGTTCTGGGCTTCACTGACCGCATCGGTTCTGACGCTTACAACCAGGGTCTGTCCGAGAAACGTGCTCAGTCCGTTGTTGATTACCTGATCTCTAAAGGTATTCCTTCTGACAAAATCTCTGCACGTGGCATGGGCGAATCCAACCCAGTTACTGGCAACACCTGTGACAACGTGAAAGCTCGCGCTGCACTGATCGACTGCCTGGCTCCGGATCGTCGTGTTGAGATCGAAGTTAAAGGTATCAAAGACGTTGTAACTCAGCCTCAGGCTTAAGTTATCGTCTTATGAAAAAACCCCGCTTTGCGGGGTTTTTTTTTCACTTTTTATCAATCAAAGCACGCCTGTACACAACACATTTAGCCATTCTGTGGTTATTCTTTTCCCAGCAGCGCCTGTAAATCCTGCTTCAATGTCGACATTTTATTCGCGTACATCTCTTTATGCTCTGCGTCTTCAATCAGTTGCACAATAGTTTCAGAAAGCGTTTTGCCGCGCCGCTGCGCAAGCCCCGCTAAGCGCTGCCAGACCATAAATTCCAGATCGATAGATTTCTTTCGCGTATGCTGATGCTCCGCGTTAAAGTGCCGCTTACGCCTCGCCCGTATGGTTTGTTTCATACGATTTAGCAGCGCAGAGTTCATGTGTTCTTCAATCCAGGTATTGACCCGAACCGGTTCATTTTCGAGGGTTAGCAACAAATCAACGGCTTCTTCGGCAGCGCTGGCCTCTACGTAACGGGTGATTAATTCCCCCTCACGATGCTTCTTCACCAGATACTTCCATTTCCAGCCGCTTTCAAGGTTTTCAAGTTGTTGATATTTCATTGCGATCTCAATGTTACCGTGTAACTCTTATCAGAATATCAGCTTTTTCGGCATCTGAAGAAAAGAATATCCAGCCTGTGAACTGTCGCGCGTCATCGCATTCGTTTCACAGCGCTTTCCACGTGTGCAGTGATGATGGTTACGGTATAATCTCGTTTTTTACAACAGACTAAAAAACATCAACTTTGACCATTACGAAACTTGCATGGCGTGATCTGGTTCCTGACACCGATAGTTATCAGGAAGTATTTGCACAGCCGCACGTCACTGACGACACCGATACCTTACTTAGTGATACTCAGCCACGTTTACAATTTGCGCTGGAGCAGCTTCTTCAGCACTGGACGACGTCTTCGTTCATGCTGGTAAAAGCACCGGAAGAGCTTGAGTACATCAACCTTATTGCACAGGCCGCGCGGCCTCTGCACTCGGATGCCGGAAGTCTCACCGGAGGTCATTATGATATCTCCGGTCACACTATCCGCTATCGTACAGCTGAGACAGCAGAAGACAATTTTGCGACATTAACCCAGGTAGTCTGCGCTGACTGGGTTGAAGCCGAACAACTGTTTGGCTGTCTGCGTCAGTTCAACGGCGAAATTACCCTACAGCCAGGCCTTGTGCATCAGGCCAACGGTGGTGTGCTGGTTATTTCGTTGCGCACGCTACTGGCCCAACCGCTGCTGTGGATGCGCCTGAAAGCCATTGTCAGCCACGAGCGTTTTGACTGGGTAGCTTTTGATGAGTCTCGCCCGCTGCCCGTCTCCGTTCCACCTATGCCGCTTAAACTCAAAGTGGTATTAGTCGGTGAACGTGAATCACTGGCAGACTTCCAGGACATGGAGCCGGAGCTGGCTGAGCAGGCTATTTATAGCGAGTTTGAAGATAATCTGCAGATAGTGGATGCCGAAACCATGACGCAGTGGTGTCAGTGGGTAACACATACCGCTACGCGCAACAATTTGCCCTACCCGGCCCCTGATGCCTGGCAAGTGCTGATCCGTGAAGCCGTTCGTTATACCGGCGAACAGGATACATTGCCGCTTAACCCGCTGTGGATCACCCGACAGTTCAAAGAAGTGGCCCCGTTATGCGAGGGCGAAACCTGCAACGCTGAGCAGTTCAGCCTGATGCTGACCCAGCGTGAATGGCGGGAAGGTTTCCTCGCCGAACGAATGCAGGATGAGATCCTGCAGGAACAGATCCTGATCGAGACGGAAGGCGAGCGTATTGGCCAAATCAACGCCCTGTCGGTGATTGAATTTCCTGGTCACCCCCGCGCGTTTGGTGAGCCTTCTCGTATCAGCTGTGTGGTTCATATTGGCGACGGCGAATTTACGGATATTGAGCGCAAAGCCGAGCTTGGCGGAAATATTCATGCGAAGGGTATGATGATTATGCAGGCGTTCCTGATGTCGGAACTCCAGCTTGAACAGCAAATCCCCTTCTCTGCCTCGCTGACCTTTGAGCAATCCTACAGCGAAGTGGACGGCGACAGCGCGTCCATGGCAGAACTTTGCGCATTGATTAGCGCCCTCGCCGACGTTCCTGTTAATCAAAGCATCGCCATTACCGGTTCTGTCGATCAGTTTGGTCGGGCACAACCTGTTGGTGGTCTGAACGAGAAAATTGAAGGCTTCTTCGCCATCTGTCAGCAGCGTGAGCTGACAGGCACACAGGGCGTTATCATTCCTTCAGCGAATGTCAGACACCTGAGCCTGCAGCCCGCTCTGCTTCAGGCCGTAGAAGAAGAAAAATTCACTATCTGGGCGGTGGACGACGTGACCGATGCGCTGCCACTGTTATTAAATCTGGTGTGGGATGGTGAAGGCCAGACAACGCTGATGCAAACTATCCAGGAGCGTATTGCTACGGCAACGCAGCAGGAAGGTCGTCACCGTTTTCCCTGGCCGCTACGTTGGCTGAACTGGATTATTCCGAACTGATCGGACTTGTTCAGCGTACACGTGTTAGCTATCCTGCGTGCTTCAATAAAATAAGGCTTACAGAGAACATGGTAGATAAACGCGAATCCTATACAAAAGAAGACCTTCTTGCCTCTGGTCGCGGTGAGCTGTTTGGCGCAAAAGGGCCACAACTGCCTGCACCAAGCATGCTGATGATGGACCGTGTCATCAAGATGACCGAAACCGGCGGCAACTTTGACAAAGGTTATGTTGAAGCTGAACTGGATATCAACCCGGACCTGTGGTTCTTCGGATGCCACTTTATCGGCGATCCGGTGATGCCGGGCTGCCTGGGTCTGGATGCCATGTGGCAGCTGGTTGGATTCTATCTCGGCTGGCTGGGCGGCGAAGGTAAAGGCCGCGCGCTGGGCGTAGGCGAAGTTAAATTCACCGGCCAGGTTCTGCCGACTGCGAAAAAAGTGACTTACCGCATTCACTTCAAACGCATCGTTAATCGTCGCCTGATCATGGGCCTGGCTGATGGTGAAGTGCTGGTTGATGGTCGTCTAATCTATACCGCAAACGATCTGAAAGTGGGTCTGTTCCAGGACACTTCCGCGTTCTAATCAAGGTCAGCTTAGCAGCCAGACATTAACGTCTATTCGTCTTGTCTGGTGGGCAAAAAGGCGAAACCTCCGCTCTGCGGAGGTTTCTTTTATCTAAAGAGACAGAATCAGGCCATTAAAACCCTATCCCCCATGGCTTCTCGCCAGCCTCCCAGCCAGTATGACCTCTGATTCAGCGTCTGATAGGGACACATTTCTTTTGAGCGTCCGGCAATGCCGGCCTGATATCCACGTTGATGTGCCCGTTCCAGGCGATCTCGTTTTTGTCTCTTCATGCCTCGTTTCCCTCATCTTTTGGGTCTGGTGGAAAAGAAAACAGTGATTACTAAGTGTGCAATCACACTAAAACGAATACCCCTAAACATCAGGCTCGTCAATGCGCAAAATTCACGCCAGTGTCATATTTGTGAGCTACCCGCAAAATCATTTGTACAAAAATAGTCTGTCAGAACAGCTATCTCCACGGCTAAAAAAATAAAAAAAACCGCCCCGGGCAATGAACCAGGGGCGGCATAATTTACAATTATTTAAGCTTAAGGGATGCGTTTCAGCTCCTGAGCCATTGCCGTCGCTTCCTGGCTCCAGACGTTGGCCAGAACCTTCACCATCTCATCGTAGCCGTCTTTAGTCTGTACAGCTTCAATGTGGAATGGACGCTTGATCAACTGCCCCTGGTGATTCAGCAGCCATTCACCGCTCACGATGACCTTACCATCGTACCGACCGTGGAAGCCGGTCACGGTAACGTTCAACGTGTCCTGAGTGCTTCCCAGCGGCTGCGAAGCGACAACCCAGCCAGGCAACTGCATACTGAGGTTCGTAACCAGGGTATTGCGCAATTGCTGATCTAAGGGGCTGGCCCAGAGATTATTATTCGCTATCACATATTGCACATCGCTGGTCTGGTAAACCACCCCATTACCCGCCAGATAGTCCGGGACCGCAATCTGTTCAACCCACAGCAGACGGTTACCCTGGTTAGCTGAGCTCTGTACGCCCCCTTGCGCGATAGGAAGCTGGTAATAGCTTTTATTTTCTCCGCTGGAGCTGCATGACGTCAGCCAGACCGCCATCATCGCCACTAGCCACTTTTTCATTGTTTCGCCCTCTTCGGCTCTGGATCTTTTTTGTCCTTCGCTTCAAATACCAGCGCATTGCTCTTATCGTTCAACGTTTTCAGTACCGGTTGCAGTTCTCGCAGCACCTGATCAAGACGCTGCATATCCGCCACCATCTTGTTGTAGGCGGCGGAACCCGGCTGGAAGCCCTGCATACTACGGTTCAGTTCGCGCAGCGTGTTCTGCATATCCGCCGGAAGATCCTGCATCGACTGACTGGACGTGATCTTATTCATGTTGTCCAGCGTGGTTTGCAGATGCTTCATCGTACGCTGGCTTTCCGACAACGTATTGGTCGCCTGCTCAATCATCGGGTTCAACGGCAGATTGTTAATCTTATCCAGCGCTTCCATCAGTCGCTGCTGGATCTGCGCCAGACCACCGCTCACGGTCGGAATAATTTGATAACCGTTAAATTCGCGCACACCGGTAATCGGCGGTTCTTTCGGGTAGAAGTCGAGATCGACATACAGAGCGCCAGTCACCAGGTTCCCGGTTTTCAGCGATGCCCGTAAGCCGCGTTTAAGCAATTCTGCCAGATGAGCGCCAACATCAGTATCTTCTCCCAGCTGTGCCTTCAGACGTTCTGGTTCGATACGTACCAGCACCGGAATGCGGTAATCATTGTTGAAGACCTGACGCATATTCGGTGAGAAGAAAGGTACTTTACTTACCGTACCCAAACGGATGCCACGGAATTCCAGTGGCGCGCCGGGCTGCAGGCCACGAATTGAATCTTTAAAGAACATCAGGTAATCAATATGATCGGTATACAGTGAATCCTGAATACTTTTTTGGTCGTCATAAAGATTAAACGCAGACTGCTGTGCGACCGGTTCGCCTTGTTCCAGCCCTTCTGGCACATCAAAACTTACGCCACCGCCAAACAGCGTGGAGAGAGAGCCCATTTCCACTCGCATACCTGCCGAAGTAAGATCCACGGCGATCCCACTGTCCTTCCAGAAACGCACATTGCTGGTCACCAGACGATCGTTAGGCGCATTGATAAATAGCTGGTAGCTAATCGTACGCTTTTGCGCATCAAATGTGCTGGTTTCAACCGAACCTACACGATAACCACGGAACAGAACCGGGTCGCCCGGGCTCAACTGACCGGCTTTTTTGCTGTCCAGAATCACACGGATCCCTTTCGCATCTGGCGGCGCCAGCGGCGGTGAATCCAGCAGTTGGTAATTTTCCAGCTTGCTGCCTTTATTGCCAGGCTGCAGTTCAATATAAGCCCCGGACAATAGCGTGCCGAGCCCACTGATACCTTCACGTCCAACCTGCGGCTTCACCACCCAAAAGACAGAATCTTTATGCAGCAGCTTTTCCATTCCGGAGTTAAGACGAGCTTTAATTTCCACATGGGTCAAATCATCAGTCAGGGTTGCGCTCTCGACGATACCGACATCCACGCTGCGGCTCTTAATCGTCGTTTTACCCCCTTCAATACCTTCGGCATTGGTAGTAATCAGCGTGACTTGTGGCCCCTGATGACTGTAGTGATAAAACAGGACCCACGCGCCAATGAGGGCAGTGACTATAGGGAATATCCACACGGGCGACCAGTTTTTTACCTTTTGCACTTTGGCTTCCCCACTTTTAGATTCCATGCTGTCAGGACTCCTCATGATCTGGTTCACGGTCCCACGACAGACGGGGATCAAATGTCATCGCAGAAAACATTGTCATAATGACGACTAAAGCAAACATCAAAGCACCCATTGCAGGATAAATGTTCATTAACCCTCCCATGCGCACCAGCGCAGAGAGTACGGCAATTACAAAAACGTCGATCATTGACCAGCGACCGACAAATTCTACAACCTCGTAAATTAAATGCATTCGTTCACTGTCGCGTTTGCCGTGCCCTTTGGCATCCCAACACAGCCAGGCAATGGCGATCATTTTCAACGTCGGCACCATAATACTGGCGATAAAGATAACCGCAGCCACCGGGTAAGAGCCTTCGCTCCAGATTAAAACCACGCCCTCGAGTATCGTTGAAGGCAGCTTTGACCCGAGCAGATCGGTGATCATGATCGGCAGAATATTGGCAGGAAGATAAAGCATGATCGACGTAAACAGTAATGCCAATGTCCATTGCAGACTGTTTTTACGTCGCACATAACCTTTCGTCTGACAGCGTGGGCATACCAGCTCGTCTGCCGGAAGAATAGCGGTGCAGCAGGAACAGGAACGCAATCCTTGTCGGATGCCGGGCACACCAGGCTTTAATTCCTGCTTAATGGCTGGCATAGGGGCAATATCATCCCACAGCCAACGGCGATCCACACACTGGAAAGCCCGCAACTGGAGCATACAAAACATGCACCACGGGATGAAGCTGCTGCCCACGCCGATATCGCCGTAGGCCATCAGCTTAACAAAGCTCACCAGCACACCCGCGAGGAAAATTTCTGCCATTCCCCAGCTTTTTAACTGAAACAAAATACGCGCCAGCCATGTTTTAAGCCGCTCAGGCATATGAACCCGATTCACCAACAGCAAAATGGTCAACAAGCAAAAAGCGGGAACCAACTGAACGAATAAGATAAAGAAGGTACCGAGGCTGGCGTAATCTTCCGAAAAGAGAACGCTGGGAATTTGCAGCAGCGTCACTTCGCTGCTCACCCCCGCAACATTCATATTCACAAAGGGAAAGAGGTTTGACAAAAGCAGCATAAATAATGCTGCTAACACATAGGCGGTAGGACGCTGCCGTGGAGCGTCCCACTCAACCGTTAACGTAGTGCCACATCGTGGACATGCCGCTTTCTGACCATGCTCAAGGCGAGGTAACGCCACCAGCATGTCACACTGCGAGCACAGAATATGCTTCGCGGCATGGTGATGTTCGCACATATGTGCTCCTTTAAATTATGCGCCGTTCTTCAAAGACTCAAGATACTCCCAGCGCTCAAAGGCTTGCTCAAGTTCTTGTTCAGCTTCGTTCAGATTAGCTAATACCTGTTGCGTTTGCTCATGCGGCTGACTGAAAAAAGCGGCGTCAGCTACCTGAGCTTGTAATGCTTCCAGTTTAGCTTCCAGTTCTTCAAGCAGCGCGGGGAGCAGCTCCAGTTCGCGCTGCAGTTTATAGCTTAGTTTGCTCGTGCTGCGTTTGACAATTTCTGCTTTAGGAGCAACGGTTTCCTCTGTTTTTTTCGCAACTGGCTGTTTAAACGCCACATACTGCGATTGCTGGCTGCGGGCATCATGATAACCGCCGACATAACGACCAATTTTACCGCCGCCTTCGAAGATCCAGCATTCGGTGACGGTATTATCCACAAACTGACGGTCGTGGCTCACCAGCAGCACGGTGCCCTGGTAGCTATCAATCAGCTCTTCAAGCAGTTCCAGCGTTTCGACGTCCAGATCGTTCGTTGGTTCATCGAGAATCAAAAGATTACTGGGTTTGAGAAAAAGACGCGCCAGCAGTAGGCGATTGCGTTCCCCACCAGAGAGCGCACGTACTGGCGTCATCGCCCGTTTCGGATGGAACAGGAAATCCTGGAGATAGCCCAGCACATGGCGAGGTTTACCGTTAACCAGCACCTCTTGCTTACCCTCAGCAAGGTTGTCCATCACGGTTTTATCCGGATCCAGTTCGGCGCGGTGCTGATCGAAATACGCCACTTCCAGCTTCGTGCCGACGTGAATGCGTCCGCTATCAGCCTGAAGCTGACCTAACATTAGCTTCAGCAGCGTTGTTTTACCGCAGCCGTTAGGTCCAATTAGCGCAATCTTGTCGCTACGTTGCACCTGCGCGGAGAAATCTTTTACCAGTTGCTTTCCATCAACCTGGTAATCAACATTCTCCATTTCGAAGACAATCTTGCCAGAACGGCTCGCCTCTTCGACCTGCATCTTCGCCGTGCCCATCACTTCGCGACGTTCGCCACGCTCGCGACGCATGGCTTTCAGTGCCCGCACGCGGCCTTCATTACGGGTACGACGCGCTTTGATGCCCTGACGGATCCAGACTTCTTCCTGCGCCAGCTTGCGATCAAATTCCGCATTTTGGAGATCTTCCACCCGCAGCGATTCTTCTTTATCCAGCAGATACTGATCGTAGTTCCCCGGATAGGTCACCAGCTTGCCACGGTCGAGATCAACAATACGCGTCGCCATATTGCGAATAAATGAACGGTCGTGGGAAATGAAAATAATTGTCCCATTGAAGGATTTCAGGAACCCTTCCAGCCAGTCGATAGTTTCAATATCCAGGTGGTTAGTTGGTTCATCCAGCAGCAGTACGCGCGGGTTGCTCACTAACGCGCGGCCCAGCGCCGCCTTACGCAGCCAGCCGCCCGAAAGCGAAGAAAGCGCGGCGTTAGGATCCAGTCCCAGTTGCGCCAGCACTTCATTAATGCGGCTTTCGAGCTGCCACAGATTATGGTGATCGAGCATTTCCTGAACCCGCGCCATTTCATTCAGGTTTCTGTCGCTGGGATCGGTCATCACCAGGCGCGAAATATCGTGATAACGCTTCAGATATTCAGCCTGTTCCTCAATACCTTCAGCAACGAAGTCATAGACGCTGCCCTCAACATTACGCGGCGGATCCTGCTGCAGACGCGCCACAACCAGGTCCTGCTCATAAATAATACGCCCGTCGTCAAGACCCTGTTCACGGTTGAGGATCTTCATCAGCGTCGACTTACCTGCGCCATTACGGCCAACCAGACAGACGCGTTCGTTATCTTCGATATGCAGTTCTGCATTATCAAGAAGCGGCGCATCGCTGAACGACAGCCATGCACCATGCATACTGATCAATGACATTTATTTATCCTTTCAGGCTGCGGTAATCAGCCAGCAATTGTGGATCTGACGGTTACGGGCGAAGTCCTGGGAAAGCGTTTTTTGGGTGATTTCTTGTGCTTTTAATCCCAGTTCAGCCAGACCGTCGAGATCCATACGGAACCCACGCTTGTTGTTGGAGAACATGATCGTGCCGTCTTTACGCAGCAGACGTTTCAGATCTTTCATCAGCGCCAGATGATCGCGCTGTACATCAAACGAGTCTTCCATACGTTTTGAGTTAGAGAACGTCGGCGGATCGATGAAAATCAGATCAAACTGTTCATTGGCATCGCGCAGCCAGCCCAGGCAATCGGCCTGAATTAAACGGTGAGCGCGACCACTCAAGCCGTTCAGCCGCAGGTTACGCTCAGCCCACTCCAGGTAAGTACGCGACATATCAACCGTCGTGGTGCTACGCGCACCGCCCAGTCCGGCATGAACGCTGGCACTGCCGGTGTAGGAGAACAGGTTAAGGAAATCCTTACCTTTACTCATCTGGCCCAGCATGCGGCGCGCAATACGGTGATCGAGGAACAAACCGGTATCAAGATAGTCTGTCAGGTTGACCCACAGGCGCGCGTTGTACTCGCTTACCTCAATGAATTCACCCTTCTCATTCATCTTCTGATACTGGTTCTTCCCTTTCTGGCGCTCACGGGTTTTCAGCACCAGTTTATTTGGCGCGATTTCCAGGACCGACAGCGTTGCGGCAATGATATCGAACAGACGTTGACGTGCTTTTTGCGCATCGACCGTCTTCGGCGGAGCGTATTCCTGAACCACGACCCACTCACCGTAACGGTCCACTGCAACGTTGTATTCCGGCAGGTCAGCATCATACAGGCGATAGCATTCAATTCCTTCCTGACGAGCCCATTTTTCCAGCTTCTTGATATTCTTGCGCAGGCGGTTGGCATAATCTTCCGCGACCGTGGCTGGCTTGCTGTCCGCAGTGGTCTCTGCAACGTGATAGTTTTTCTGTACGCAATCCAGCGGACCGTTTTTCGCTTTGAACTGCTTATCAGCACGCAATTGCAGGCTGCTGAGCAAATCCGGAGAGGCACTGAACAGCGACAAGTTCCAGCCGCCAAACTGGTTTTTCATCGTACGGCCCAGCAAGCTATGCAGGGCAATCAGCGCCGGTTCGCTATCCAGACGTTCGCCGTAGGGCGGGTTACTGATCACCGTACCATACGGTCCCTTCGGCAGTGGATTACTCAGTTTGGCGACATCTTTAACGTCAAATGTCATCAGATCGGCAATACCTGCGCGGCGGGCGTTACTACGCGCTTTTTCAATCACGCGCGCATCGCTGTCGGAGCCATAGAAGTGCGAAGTATAGTCAGCAAGCCCCTTACGCGCACGCACCTGAGCTTCGGCTTTAACCTCTTGCCAGACGGCTTCATCGTGCTGTGCCCAACCGCTAAAGCCCCAGTACCCGCGATGCAGGCCCGGCGCGCGATCGGTTGCCCACATCGCCGCTTCAATCAGCAGCGTGCCGGAGCCGCACATCGGATCGAGTAACGGTGTGCCCGGCTGCCAGCCAGAACGCATAACAATAGCGGCGGCCAGCGTCTCTTTAATCGGCGCCTGACCCGCGCGATCGCGATAACCGCGCTGATGCAAACCGTCACCGCTCAGATCGAGCGCAATGCTGGCGGTATCTTTGTTCAACCAGACATTGATTCGCAGATCCGGAGATTCACGATCCACATTCGGACGCGGCAGATTTTTGCGGGTAAAGGCATCGACAATCGCATCCTTGACCTTCAGCGCGCCGTACTGGCTGTTACGAATGGTCTCGTTCAGGCCGCTAAAATGGACGGCAAACGTAGCACCAGGATTAAATATCTCTGTCCAGTCGATTGCCTGAACGCCGAGGTACAGATCAAGATCGCTGTAGACCTTGCACTCTCCCATCGGCAGGATAATGCGCGAGGCCAGGCGGCTCCACATCAGGCTCTGGTAAACAAGCCGCGTGTCGCCCTTAAAATGGACCCCACCCTGAACGACCTGACACTCCAGCGCGCCGAGGTTTTCCAGTTCAGTTTTTAACAGCTCTTCCAGCCCACGGGCCGTACTGGCAAACAGAGAATTCATAATGTCACTTTTACTCCTAGAAAATTGCTGCGCATTATAGCTAATATGGGCTGTATGTCATAAAGTTGAAGGCTTATTTTCGTTCAAGGGGCTGTGCAGTGGTAACGTTGACCCGACTTTTTATTCATCCGGTGAAATCAATGCGTGGAATTGGACTCACGCACGCCCTGGCAGACGTGAGCGGTCTCGCCCTGGATCGTATATTTATGATTACCGAACCCGACGGGACGTTCATTACCGCCCGACAGTTCCCGCAAATGGTCCGCTTTACCCCTTCCCCTTTCCACGATGGACTTCATCTCACGGCTCCAGACGGCAGCAGCGCGCTCGTGCGATTCGCAGACTTCGCCACCCAGGATGCGCCGACTGAAGTGTGGGGAAATCATTTTACCGCGCGTATTGCGCCAGCGGCTATCAACCTGTGGCTGAGCGGCTTTTTCTCCCGTGACGTGCAGTTGCGCTGGGTGGGTCCGCAACTGACACGCCGGGTGAAGCGCCACGCTGATGTTCCTTTGTCCTTTGCCGATGGTTATCCCTACCTGCTGGCCAACGAAGCATCTCTGCGCGATGTGCAACAGCGCTGTCCGGCAGGCGTCAAAATGGAACAGTTTCGCCCCAATCTGGTGGTTTCGGGGGCTGACGCCTGGGCAGAAGACACCTGGAAAGTGATTCGCATTGGCGACGTCATTTTTGATGTGGCAAAACCCTGTAGCCGCTGCATTTTCACTACCGTTAGCCCAGAAAAAGGCCAGAAACATCCGTCTGGCGAGCCGCTCGCCACGCTGCAAACCTTCCGGACAGCGGTGGATAACGGCGACGTCGATTTCGGCCAGAATCTTATCGCACGCAACAGTGGCGTTATTCGCGTCGGCGATGAGGTAGAGATTTTGGCAACCGGTCCCGCCAGAGCTTACGGTGCGGCGGAGCCAGACGATACCGCACAGGAACAACAACCCGATGCCACGGTACTTATTGACTGGCAGGGCCAGACCTTTCGCGGAAATAATCAGCAGGTATTGCTTGAACAGTTGGAAAACCAGGGTATCAGGGTGCCCTATTCATGCCGGGCAGGAATTTGCGGATGCTGTCGAATTCGACTGTTGGAAGGCGAAGTTAGTCCGCTGAAAAAATCAGCGATTGGGGATGACGGGACGATTCTGTGCTGCAGTTGCGTTCCCAAAACGACAATCAGGCTGGAGAGTTAAACCGCCTGCTCAAGGCTGAAACTGTCGGCAATAACCTGCGGTTTCAGTCTGTCATTCATTATTTTAATCGCGTCGCCAAGCTGCATTGTGCGCCCGGCAATAACCACACCAGGTTGTGCAAGCAGACAAAGCGCGGCATTTTCACCCGGTTCAACCACTAACAGGTTTACCTGTTCATCCGTATCGCTTAAATCCACACAAGCAGCATCCCCCACGACTGGCGACCAGTTAATACCGTGTGCGACAAAGTGCCAGCTTTTTGGCATTTGCGGTTTAAGGTAACGAATCGCCACCAGCGCATTAAGCACCAGTTCCGCCTTTTGCTCTTTGGCTAAATCCAGGTAGCGACATTTTTCTTCAAACGAAAAATAAAGCGCGGCGTCATCAACACAAAAACCCGACGGAGAAAATGCATCTGGAGTGAGCATTTTACGAGCAAAACGCGAACGGAATAACATGCCATTGGCCAAATCGAGCATCATACGATCGTGCTCTTCATCATAATACCAGCGCCAGTTATCGTCGGGTTTAATTCGCATCAGTTTCTCTCCTTTCCTTAATCATCACCATTACGACAGTATCCTTTTGCCGCTTCGTTTATTGCCTTAATAATAAAAGCTCAGAATGTTTAAATAAGCAACAGTAAAGGAATATAAAACAACCAGGGCCAGAAATAAAGCCCTGGATTGTGATTAAGGTAGCATTCAGATATTGGTGACGATTTCTTTAATCAACGGTGGGCCTTTAAAAATAAAGCCCGAATAAATCTGTACCAAAGAAGCACCGGCAGCTATTTTCTCACGCGCCGCGATTACTGAGTCGATACCACCAACCCCAATAATCGGCAGCTGACCTTTTAATTCCTGAGACAACTGGCGAATAATTTCTGTACTTTTTAATTGTAACGGTCGACCGCTCAGGCCGCCCATTTGATCGCAATTTTTCATTCCCTGAACGAGAGAACGATCGAGAGTGGTGTTAGTCGCAATTACGCCATCAATATTATGACGAACTAAACTGTCAGCAACCTGGATCAGTTCTTCCACAGAAAGATCCGGGGCGATCTTAACCGCCACTGGAACATATTTATGGTGGATCGCTTGCAGATCATTTTGCTTATTTTTAATTGCTGTCAGAAGATCATCCAGCGCCTCACCATATTGCAGCGTACGTAATCCCGGCGTATTCGGTGAAGAGATATTAATCGCGATATAACCAGCATAAGCATAGACTTTTTCCATACAAATCAGATAGTCATCTTTGCCGTTCTCTACCGGAGTATCTTTATTCTTACCAATATTAATCCCCAGAATACCGTCAAAATGCGATTTTTTGACGTTCTCAACCAGGTTATCAACCCCTAGGTTATTAAACCCCATGCGGTTGATCAAACCCTCTGCATCGACCAGACGAAACAGACGTGGTTTATCATTACCCGGCTGAGGACGCGGCGTCACGGTACCAATCTCAATGGAACCAAATCCCATCGCGCCGAGCGCATCAATGCACTCCCCGTCTTTATCCAGTCCGGCAGCAAGCCCGAGTGGATTTTTAAACGTCAGCCCCATACAGGTAACCGGTTTTGCGGGTACTTTCTGGCGGACAAGCGCTTCGAGCGGCGTGCCGGTAATGCGACGTAATTGCTGAAATGTCAATTCATGAGCGCGCTCTGGATCGAGCTGGAAAAGGGCTTTACGAACGAAGGGGTAGTACATGAACTCTCCTGGATTCCCGGTGTGCAAACCGGGGGCGTATTATGTGCGATCGCGAGCAAAAAGGGAATTGACCTGCGGCAATAAATAGCAATCGTTTTCCTGCTTCCTTCTTTTTATTCATTTTTCAACTTTTCTATCCCGTATAAATCATTTCGATAAACAAAGTCTCTCTGCCAGACTGCACAAATTGTTATCAATGTTAATTAAAAGCAAACAATTGGTTATAAGGGGAGAATGAAATTATGCGCGTCATCACTCTGGCGGGAAGCCCACGCTTTCCCTCTCGCTCCAGCGCGTTACTGGAATATGCCCGAGAAAAATTGAACGGCCAGGATGTCGAAGTCTTTCACTGGAACCTGCACAACTTTGCCCCGGAAGACCTGATCTATGCCCGTTTTGACAGTCCGGCGCTGAAAACATTTATCGAACAACTGCAGGATGCTGACGGGCTGATTGTCGCAACGCCGGTCTACAAAGCCGCTTACTCTGGCGCACTGAAAACGCTGCTCGATCTGCTCCCCGAGCGGGCGCTGGAAGGAAAAGTGGTTTTGCCGCTGGCGACTGGCGGCAGTGTGGCGCATTTACTGGCCGTCGATTACGCGCTGAAACCGGTGCTGAGCGCGTTAAAGGCTCAGGAGATCCTGCACGGCGTGTTTGCCGATGATTCACAGGTCATCGATTATCAGCATAAACCGCAGTTTACGCCCAACCTGCAGCAGCGCCTGGACAGTGCGCTCGACACTTTCTGGCTGGCGTTGCATCGTCGCGATCTCCAACTCCCGCAACTGAACGCCCTGCGAGGTGCCGCCCATGCTTAATCTGCTCAAGCGTCACACCCCATGGCTGGCATTTACCGGGCTGCTGTCCCTGTCATCCTTGGCGCATGCCGCAGAATCGGCTCCGGATGCCCTGCGCATTGGCTACCAGAAAGGAAGCGTCAGCATGGTGCTGGCAAAAAGTCATCAGCTACTGGAGAAACGTTACCCACAGACCAAAATCTCGTGGATTGAGTTCCCGGCTGGACCGCAAATGCTGGAAGCACTCAATATCGGCAGTATCGATCTCGGCAGTACCGGTGACATTCCGCCAATTTTCGCCCAGGCCGCCGGAGCCGATCTGGTTTATGTGGGCGTCGAACCACCCAAACCGAAAGCCGAAGTGATTCTGGTGCCGAAAAATAGCCCGATCCAGAGCGTTGCGCAGCTCAAAGGGCATAAAGTCGCCTTCCAGAAAGGTTCCAGCGCCCACAATTTACTGCTCCGGGCGCTGCAACAGGCAGGGTTGAAATTTACCGATATTCAACCGACTTATCTGACCCCCGCCGATGCGCGAGCGGCCTTCCAGCAAGGAAACGTCGATGCGTGGGCTATCTGGGATCCTTACTATTCGGCCGCATTACTGCAAGGTGATGTGCGCGTGCTGAAAGATGGCTCAGACCTCAAGCAGACCGGTTCGTTTTATCTCGCTGCACGTCCTTATGCCGAAAAAAATAGCACTTTTGTTCTTGGCGTGCTGGATACCTTTAGCCAGGCGGATGCGTTAACTCTCAGCCAACGCCAGCAAAGCATTACTCTGCTGGCTAAAACCATGGGCCTGCCCGAGCCGGTAATTGCGTCTTATCTGGATCACCGTCCGCCAACCACCATTACGCCCGTCAGCGCCTCTGTTGCCGCCCTACAACAACAAACCGCCGATCTATTTTATGACAACCGTCTGGTGCCGAAAAAAATCGATATTCGCCAGCGTATCTGGCAACCCACTCAGCAGGCAGGAGAAAAATTATGAGTCTGAACATGTTCTGGTTTTTACCCACCCACGGTGACGGTCATTATCTGGGGACGGAAGAAGGTTCGCGCCCAGTCGATCACGGTTATTTGCAACAAATTGCGCAAACAGCCGATCGCCTGGGATTTACCGGCGTTCTGATCCCAACCGGTCGCTCCTGTGAAGATGCCTGGCTGGTCGCCGCGTCGATGATCCCGGTCACCCAGCGATTAAAGTTTCTGGTCGCGCTACGTCCAAGCGTAACCTCGCCGACGGTCGCCGCCCGCCAGGCCGCGACGCTCGACAGACTCTCTAACGGCCGGGCGTTGTTCAACCTGGTAACCGGCAGCGATCCACAAGAGCTAGCGGGTGACGGCGTGTTCCTTGATCACACCGAGCGCTATGAAACCTCTGCTGAATTCACTCAGGTCTGGCGGCGTTTGCTGCAAGGTGAAACCGTGGATTTCAACGGCAAACACATTCATGTCCGCGGCGCGAAACTGTTTTTCCCTCCTGTACAACAACCCCGGCCACCGCTTTATTTCGGCGGTTCGTCTGATGTCGCCCAAGATCTTGCTGCCGAGCAGGTTGATCTCTATCTGACCTGGGGCGAGCCGCCTGAACAGGTGAAAGAGAAGATTGAACAGGTGCGGGCCAAAGCGGCGGCGCTCGGGCGCAAGATCCGCTTTGGTATTCGTCTGCATGTGATCGTCCGGGAGACAACGCAAGAGGCGTGGCAGGCAGCGGATCGTCTGATAGCCCATCTGGATGACGACACCATTGCCAAAGCCCAGGCCGCCTTCTCAAGAACGGATTCGGTTGGTCAGCAGCGAATGGCTGCACTGCACAACGGTAAACGCGACAAACTGGAAATCAGCCCGAACCTGTGGGCAGGAGTAGGACTGGTGCGCGGTGGCGCGGGTACCGCGCTGGTCGGAGATGGTCCGACGGTCGCGGCGCGTATCAACGAGTATGCCGCACTGGGAATCGACAGTTTTGTGTTGTCCGGGTATCCACATCTGGAAGAGGCATACAAGGTTGGCGAGCTGCTGTTCCCACATCTGGATGTCGCTATACCAGAAATTCCGCAGCCGCAGCGCCAGCATCAACAAGGCGAAGCGGTGGCAAACGAATTTATCCCACGCAAAATCGCGCAAAGCTAAGGAGCCTGCTGATGGCAACGCCGAAAAACAGGTGGTTACTGCGCCTCGCGCCCTGGTTTTTACCGGTTGGGTTGGTCGCGCTCTGGCAGCTCGCATCATCAATGGGCTGGTTGTCCACCCGCATCCTGCCCTCTCCGGAGGGCGTTGTCGAAGCCTTCTGGACGCTTTCCGCCAGCGGCGAGCTTTGGCAGCATCTGGCGATCAGCTCCTGGCGCGCGCTGGTAGGCTTCTCCATCGGCGGATCGATTGGCCTGACGCTGGGACTGATTAGCGGTCTTTCGCGGTGGGGAGAACGCCTGCTGGATACTTCGGTGCAGATGCTGCGTAACGTGCCGCATCTGGCGCTGATCCCACTGGTGATTTTGTGGTTCGGCATTGATGAATCCGCCAAGATCTTTCTCGTCGCGCTGGGCACGCTTTTTCCGATTTACATCAACACCTGGCATGGGATCCGCAATATCGATCGCGGTCTGGTAGAGATGGCTCGCAGCTATGGGCTGTCTGGTTTTTCACTATTTATTCATGTGATCCTCCCCGGCGCCCTGCCCTCGATTATGGTTGGCGTGCGTTTTGCTCTCGGGCTGATGTGGTTGACGCTTATTGTCGCGGAAACCATTTCAGCCAATGCCGGCATTGGTTACCTGGCAATGAACGCCCGCGAATTTCTGCAAACCGATGTGGTCGTGGTGGCCATTATTCTCTACGCCCTGCTCGGCAAACTTGCCGACGTCAGCGCCCAATGGCTGGAGCGAATCTGGCTGCGCTGGAACCCGGCTTACCATGTGAAGGAGGCTACCGTATGAATACCGCTCGTTTGAACCAAGGCACGCCGCTTTTACTGAGTGCCGTGACGAAACAATACGCCGCCAATACGGTGCTCAATCAGTTAGATTTGCACATTCAGGCCGGACAGTTTGTTGCCGTGGTTGGCCGCAGCGGAGGAGGTAAAAGCACGTTGCTGCGTCTGCTGGCTGGGCTGGAGTCTCCCACCTCAGGTGCATTACTTGCCGGAACCACCCCGCTGGCAGAAATTCAGGAGGATACGCGAATGATGTTTCAGGATGCGCGTCTGCTACCCTGGAAGACGGTTATCGATAATGTGGGTCTGGGTCTGAAAGGTCACTGGCGCGATGCGGCCCGGGACGCGCTGGCCGCAGTTGGGCTGGAGAATCGTGCTCAGGAATGGCCTGCCGCCCTGTCCGGTGGACAAAAACAGCGCGTGGCCCTGGCGCGGGCATTAATTCATCGTCCCGGTCTGCTGCTGCTGGATGAACCCCTCGGTGCGCTGGATGCCTTAACCCGCCTTGAAATGCAGGAGCTGATTGTCTCTTTATGGCAAGAGCACGGCTTTACCGTACTGCTGGTCACCCATGACGTCAGTGAAGCGGTGGCAATGGCCGATCGCGTGTTGCTTATTGAAGATGGAAAAATCGGACTGGATTTAACGGTGGATATTGCGCGACCACGCCGGATTGGTTCGGTGCGTCTGGCAGAGCTGGAAGCAGAAGTGTTAAACCGGGTAATGCAGCGTAGCGAAACGGAACAGCCGATCCGCCGGCATGGATAAGCATTCAGAAAAATCAGGCCCAGTAAGCGCAAGCGCCACCGGGCCTTTTGCCGGATAGCGGCGTTACCGCCTAATCCGGCTTACAAAACGACAGGTCAACGTTTCAGGCTAACGCTTTGGTTACCTTCTCGAACAGATCGCCGGAGAGATTCTCCAGACCTTTCAGCTGTTCCAGCGCCGCGCGCATCTGCGTCTGACGTTTTGCATCATACCGTTTTAAGCGAATCAGCGGCTCAATCAGACGTGACGCCACCTGCGGGTTACGGCTATTGAGTTCAGTCAGCATGTCGACCAGGAACTGATAGCCGCTGCCATCTTCCGCATGGAATGCCGCCGGGTTGCTGCCAGCAAAGGCGCCAATCAGAGATCGGATTCGGTTCGGGTTACTCATACTGAAGGAACGGTGCTTCAGTAAGCCACGTACCGTTTCCAGCACGTTTCTCGCCGGGCTGGTGGATTGCAGGATAAACCATTTGTCCATCACCAGACCGTCATGATGCCACTTATCGTCATACTCCTGCATTAGCGTGTCGCGGCAAGGCAGTTGCGCCGCGACTGCCGCGGACAGCGCCGCCAGCGCATCGGTCATATTGTTTGCTTCACGGTACTGCTTGCTGACCAGCGTGTCGGCCAGATGGGTTTCGCCAAAGGCCAGGAAACGCAGGCAGGCATTACGTAGCGTACGCTTGCCAATATCGGCATGCTCAACGCGGTACTCATCAAGATGATTAGCGTTATAGATGGCGAGGAATTCATCCGCCAGTTCGGCCGCCAGCGTGCGAGTTAACGCTTCACGTACTTCCGTTATTGCCACCGGATCGATGATGTCGAACAGTTCAGCAATTTCATTCACCGAAGGCAGCGTCAGAATCTCTGCCGCCAGTGCCGGATCGATTTTCTCATCCAGCAAAATCGCCCGGAATGCATCGGCTACGTGTACCGGCAGCGACAGCGGCTGTCCCTGCTGATGGCGGGCTACGTTGAGCTTAATATAGGTCGCCAGCAAGCTTTGCGCCGCGTCCCAACGAGAGAAATCGTTACGCGCATGACGCATCAAGAAAGTCAGTTGCTGATCGCTCCATTTGTATTCCAGTTTTACCGGTGCGGAAAATTCGCACAGCAGTGCCGGAACCGGCTGGAAGTAGACGTTATCGAAGACAAACGTCTGCTCAGCCTGAGTGACATTGAGTACGGAATTCACCGGGTGCCCGCCTTTTTGCAGCGGGATCACTTTCCCTTGGTTGTCATACAACTCGAGGGCGAAAGGAATATGCAGCGGCTGTTTTTCGGCCTGATCCGGCGTGGCCGGCGTGCGCTGGCTGATAGTCAGCGTGTACTGCTCAGTGGATGGATTGTAGTCATCACGCACGGTCAGAATCGGCGTACCGGACTGACTGTACCAGCGGCGGAAATGCGATAGATCGACGTTGGACGCATCTTCCATCGCCTGCACGAAATCATCACAGGTTGCAGCGCTGCCGTCATGACGCTCAAAGTACAACTGCATCCCTTTCTGGAAGTTAGCCTCACCGAGCAGGGTGTGGATCATACGAATAACTTCAGCGCCCTTTTCGTACACGGTCAGGGTATAGAAGTTGTTCATTTCAATGACCATATCCGGACGGATAGGATGCGCCATTGGGCTGGCATCTTCGGCAAACTGCAGGCCGCGCATGGTGCGTACATTGCTGATCCGGTTTACCGCGCGTGAGCCGAGATCGGAACTGAACTCCTGATCGCGAAACACGGTTAGCCCCTCTTTCAGGCTCAACTGGAACCAGTCGCGACAGGTCACGCGGTTGCCGGTCCAGTTGTGGAAATATTCGTGACCGATGACGCGCTCAATATCGAGGTAGTCTTTGTCGGTGGCGGTATCGGTACGTGCCAGCACATATTTGGAGTTAAAGATGTTCAGACCTTTATTCTCCATCGCCCCCATGTTGAAGAAATCGACCGCGACAATCATATAAATGTCGAGGTCATATTCGAGGCCAAAGCGCTCTTCATCCCATTTCATGGAGTTTTTCAGCGAGGTCATCGCCCACGGCGCGCGGTCCAGGTTGCCGCGATCGACGTACAGTTCCAGCGCCACTTCACGCCCGGAACGGGTGGTAAAGGTGTCGCGCAGGACGTCGAAATCACCGGCTACCAGCGCAAACAGATAACACGGTTTCGGGAACGGATCCTGCCACTGTACCCAGTGACGACCATTTTCCAGTTCCCCCTGCGCCACGCGGTTACCGTTGGAGAGCAGGAACGGATATTGGGTTTTATCGGCGATAATTTTGGTGGTAAAACGCGCCAGGACATCCGGCCTGTCGAGATACCAGGTAATATGGCGAAACCCTTCCGCTTCACACTGGGTGCACAGCGCGTCGCCGGACTTGTACAGTCCTTCCAGCGCGGTATTGGCCGCCGGGCTAATTTCATTCACGATACGCAACGTGAAACGTTCTGGCAGTTGACTGATGACCAGAGCGCCCTCTTCTTCTTTATACTCTGCCCACGGCTCGTCGTTCACGTGGATCGACACCAGGGTCAGATCTTCGCCATTCAGGCGCAGGGGCGCATCGGACGCGCCATGACGGACAGCCTGGCTCACGGCGGTGACCACGGTTTTTTCAGCATCCAGGTCAAAGGTCAAGTCAATATCAGTAATCTGGTAATCCGGCGCACGATAGTCGTGACGGTATTTGGCTTGTGGCTGTTGTGTCATAAAAAACCTTTAGCATCTTTGGTAGAGTCTCGGCTTCAGTCTATTCCTGTTGCGTAAATCGCGCTACGCAGAATGTTCATCTTTTCAGGCACAAACACCCTTTTTGCTACATTTTTATAACACGCGGCACGAATTGCCCTCGACCAGAAAGACAGCTTATGGTGTGATCGGGGTTCAATAAATCGCTAAACAAGGTATACTCCAGCGGTTTTCTTAGTTGTTTATTGTACTAAACGCTCCCGTGAGAGGATGCTACTGCGCACCTATGACACAATTCGCTTCTCCTGTTCTGCACTCGCTGCTGGATACAGACGCTTATAAGTTGCATATGCAGCAAGCCGTTTTTCACCACTACTATGATGTACAAGTAGCGGCTGAATTTCGTTGCCGTGGCGATGACCTGCTCGGTATTTATGCCGATTCTATTCGTGAGCAGGTGAATGCTATGCAACACCTGCGACTGCAGGAGGACGAGTACCAGTGGCTCTCCGGCCTGCCTTTCTTTAAAGCTGATTACCTCACCTGGTTACGTGATTTCCGCTATAACCCGGAACAGGTTTGCGTCACCAATGATAACGGTAAGCTGAACATCCGCTTAACCGGGCCGTGGCGTGAAGTGATCATGTGGGAAGTCCCGCTGCTAGCGGTTATCAGCGAGATGGTACACCGTTACCGTTCGCCCGAATCAGGCGTCCCGCAGGCACTCGATGAGCTGGAAAGCAAACTAGTAGAATTCTCTGCTTTAACGAAAGATGTCGATATGTCCCGCTTTCATCTGATGGATTTCGGTACGCGTCGTCGTTTTTCACGTGAAGTACAGCAGGCTATTGTTAAACGCCTGCAGCGAGAGCCCTGGTTTGTCGGCACAAGTAACTACGATCTGGCCCGCCGCCTGTCATTAACCCCAATGGGCACGCAGGCGCATGAGTGGTTCCAGGCTCATCAGCAAATCAGCCCTGAGCTTGCCACCAGCCAGCGCGTTGCCCTGGCCGCCTGGTTAAATGAATATCCTGACCAACTCGGCATTGCGCTGACCGATTGCATCACCATGGATGCGTTTTTACGCGACTTTGGCGTCGAGTTTGCGACCCGCTATCAGGGTTTACGCCATGACTCAGGCGACCCGTTGGAATGGGGTGAAAAAGCCATCGCCCATTATGAAAAACTG
This sequence comes from Citrobacter sp. RHBSTW-00017, assembly GCF_013797615.1. Classification (NCBI taxonomy): domain Bacteria; kingdom Pseudomonadati; phylum Pseudomonadota; class Gammaproteobacteria; order Enterobacterales; family Enterobacteriaceae; genus Citrobacter; species Citrobacter sp. RHBSTW-00017. The sequence goes on from NZ_CP056899.1 coordinate 3,241,299, forward strand.
GGCATTGATCCGCTGAGCAAAACGCTAGTGTTTTCAGATAACCTCGATTTGAAAAAAGCGATTGAGCTCTACCGCCACTTCTCTTCTCGTGTGCAGTTGAGTTTTGGTATTGGCACACGTTTAACCTGTGATATTCCCCAGGTTAAGCCGCTCAATATTGTAATCAAGCTGGTGGAATGTAACGGCAAACCCGTGGCGAAGTTATCTGATAGCCCGGGTAAAACCATCTGCCACGATAAAGCGTTCGTGCGCGCGCTACGCAAAGCCTTCGATTTGCCGCATATTAAAAAAGCCAGTTAAACCTTCCAGGGAGCCAGTTTGGCTCCCTTTTCACGTTAATTTCCGAAATCTTTCACTCCAGCTACGAATTCTGCTTGTCTGATTGCAGATGCCAGGTAACATAGGTATCCCCCCCATTACGGGTGGACATGTGTTTATATATCCGACTATTAACAGAGAGAATATTATGAGCGTTGTGCCTGTAGCCGACGTACTCCAGGGCCGCGTAGCCGTTGACAGCGAAGTCACCGTGCGCGGATGGGTGCGTACCCGCCGAGATTCAAAAGCTGGCATCTCCTTCCTCGCCGTTTATGACGGTTCCTGCTTTGATCCTGTACAGGCCGTCATCAATAATTCTCTGCCCAATTACAATCAGGACGTACTGCGCCTGACGACGGGTTGTTCAGTTATCGTAACGGGTAAAGTCGTTGCATCACCTGGACAAGGACAGAGCTTTGAAATTCAGGCCACTGAGGTTGAAGTAGCCGGCTGGGTTGAAGATCCTGATACCTATCCAATGGCGGCTAAGCGTCACAGCATTGAGTATCTGCGTGAAGTGGCGCACATGCGTCCACGTACCAACATGATTGGTGCCGTCGCGCGTGTACGTCATACGCTGGCGCAAGCGCTGCATCGCTTCTTCCACGAGCAGGGTTTCTTTTGGGTATCGACTCCGCTGATCACCGCTTCCGACACCGAAGGTGCCGGTGAAATGTTCCGCGTGTCTACGCTGGATCTGGAAAACCTGCCGCGTAACGATCAGGGCAAAGTCGATTTCGACAAAGACTTCTTTGGTAAAGAAGCTTTCCTGACCGTTTCTGGTCAGCTGAACGGCGAAACCTACGCCTGTGCTCTGTCCAAAATTTATACCTTTGGCCCGACGTTCCGTGCAGAAAACTCTAATACCAGTCGTCACCTGGCAGAGTTCTGGATGCTGGAACCGGAAGTGGCTTTCGCCGACCTGAACGATGTTGCAGGCCTGGCTGAAGCGATGCTGAAGTACGCGTTCAAAGCCGTACTGGCTGAGCGTGCGGATGATATGAAATTCTTCGCCGAACGTGTCGACAAAGACGCGATTTCACGCCTGGAACGTTTCATTGAGGCTGACTTCGCGCAGGTGGATTACACCGACGCGGTAAGCATTCTGGAAAAATGCGGCAAACAGTTCGAAAACCCGGTTTACTGGGGTGTGGATCTGTCTTCTGAGCACGAACGTTACCTTGCTGAAGAGCACTTTAAAGCGCCGGTCGTCGTTAAAAACTACCCGAAAGATATCAAAGCGTTTTATATGCGCCTTAACGAAGACGGTAAAACCGTTGCAGCAATGGACGTACTGGCTCCAGGAATCGGTGAAATCATCGGTGGTTCTCAGCGTGAAGAGCGTCTGGACGTACTGGATGCCCGTATGCTGGAAATGGGTCTGAACAAAGAAGATTACTGGTGGTATCGCGACCTGCGTCGCTACGGTACCGTTCCACATTCCGGCTTCGGTTTGGGCTTTGAGCGTTTGATCGCTTACGTTACCGGCGTGCAGAACGTCCGTGACGTTATTCCGTTCCCGCGTACCCCGCGTAACGCCACGTTCTAACCCTGCATTTTTGATACAAAAGCCAGCATTGCTGGCTTTTTTTGTCACCGCTTCACGTTTTGGGATCCCCCTCCCGCGTTTAACACAACCCTTCGCCTTCCCCCTTCCTGTTACGTAATATTTCACCGCAACATATTTGAACAAAAAATAATCAGCATTTTTATTGTGGATTAGCATTTTCTGATTAAATAGTACATTTTCTGACCATTTGCACGGCATTCCAGACGTCCAGAAATAGCCATCTGTAAAGCAGGAACTTTATGGCAGAACAGAGAAAAAAGGAGTTTATCTAAATTAAATATAAGAAAATCATATAAATAGAAATAGAAGCGGTGATTTTTAGCGTACGGACATCTGAAATTTGAAGTTGTTCACAAAGTTGCACAAAAATAACATTTTGTTACACACTTTTTCTTTTTGAAACCAAATCTTTATATTTGTAGCACTTTGACGGTAGCGAAACGATAGTTTGAATGGAAAGATGCCTGTCAGACACATAAAGACACCAAACTCTCATCAATAGTTCCGTAAATTTTTATTGACGGAAATTATTGGCGGCAGTGGCAGGTGTCATATAAAAACCGATGAGGGTAATAAATAATGATGAAGCGCAATATTCTGGCAGTGGTTATCCCTGCTCTGCTGGTAGCCGGGGCAGCTAACGCTGCAGAAATCTATAACAAAGATGGCAACAAAGTAGACCTGTACGGTAAAGCAGTAGGTCTGCACTATTTTTCCAAGCACAACGGTGACAATGCCTACGCACCTAATGGCGATCAGACTTACGCCCGTCTTGGTTTCAAAGGGGAAACTCAGATTAACGACCAACTGACCGGTTACGGCCAGTGGGAATACCAGTTCAGCGGCAATAACTCTGAAGGCGGTGATGATGCTCAGAATGGCAACAAAACCCGTCTGGCGTTTGCCGGTCTGAAATTTGGTGACGCAGGCTCCTTCGATTACGGTCGTAACTACGGCGTCGTTTACGATGCACTGGGTTACACCGATATGCTGCCAGAATTCGGTGGTGACACTGCTGCTTCCGACCAGTTCTTCTCCCAGCGTAACGGCGGTCTCGCAACTTACCGTAACTCTAACTTCTTCGGTTTGGTTGAAGGCCTGAACTTCGCTGTTCAGTACCTGGGCAAAAACGAGCGTGATGACGTTCGTCGCTCTAACGGTGATGGCGTTGGCGGCTCTGTTAGCTACGAATTCGAAGGTTTTGGTATCGTAGGTGCGTATGGTGCAGCTGATCGTACCGATGCCCAGCAAAACCCACTTCTGCGTGGCCACGGCGACAAAGCTGAGCAGTGGGCGACCGGCTTGAAATACGATGCTAACAACATCTACCTGGCGGCGAACTACAGCGAAACCCGTAACGCAACCCGTATCGCTAACGGTTATGCTAACAAAACTGAAGACGTCCTGTTGGTTGCTCAGTACCAGTTCGACTTCGGCCTGCGTCCGTCCCTCGCCTATACCAAATCTAAAGGTAAGGACATCGAAGGAATCGGCGACGTAGATCTGGTGAACTACTTCGAAGTGGGTGCGACTTACTACTTCAACAAAAACATGTCCACCTATGTTGATTACATCATCAACCAGATCGATTCTGACAACAAACTGGGCGTAGGCTCTGACGACACCGTTGCAGTGGGTATCGTTTACCAGTTCTAATAGCAGACCTCTTTGTTAAATGCCTAAAAAACAGGACTTCGGTCCTGTTTTTTTATCTCTGCTAGCGGATTCTTGCGTCTTAAAAAAACACCTCGGCTTTTCGTCAGTAACGGTTGGCATTTTGTAAATCTACCGTTAACCTGATAGCGGACTTCCCTTCTGTAATCACTATGGAACCTCGTCATGTTTGAGAACATTACTGCCGCTCCTGCCGACCCCATTTTGGGTCTGGCTGATTTGTTTCGTGCCGATGACCGCCCAGGAAAAATAAACCTTGGGATCGGTGTATATAAAGATGAGACAGGCAAAACGCCGGTACTGACCAGCGTTAAAAAAGCCGAGCAATATATACTGGAAAATGAAACCACCAAAAATTACCTTGGCATCGACGGTATTCCAGAGTTTGGCCGCTGCACTCAGGAATTACTGTTTGGTAAAGAAAGTTCGCTTATCAACGACAAACGTGCGCGTACAGCACAGACCCCTGGCGGCACTGGCGCACTGCGTGTGGCCGCTGATTTCCTGGCAAAAAACACCTCAGCTAAACGCGTATGGGTGAGCAATCCAAGCTGGCCAAACCATAAGAGCGTCTTTAACTCTGCCGGTCTGGAAGTTCGTGAATACAACTATTACGATGCCGCGAACCACTCATTAGACTTTGATGCGCTGCTGGCAAGCCTCAGCGAAGCGCAGGCTGGCGACGTGGTGTTATTCCACGGCTGCTGCCATAACCCAACCGGTATCGATCCTACGCTGGAGCAGTGGCAAACGCTGGCTCAGCTTTCTGTCGAAAAAGGTTGGTTGCCGCTGTTTGACTTCGCATACCAGGGCTTTGCCCGCGGTCTGGAAGAAGATGCAGAAGGTCTGCGCGCATTCGCTGCGCTGCACAAAGAGCTGATCGTCGCCAGCTCTTACTCCAAGAACTTTGGTCTGTACAATGAGCGCGTAGGCGCTTGTACTCTGGTTGCAGCCGATGCTGAAACCGTCGACCGCGCATTTAGCCAGATGAAATCCGTCATTCGTGCCAACTATTCCAACCCACCAGCACACGGTGCGTCGGTTGTGGCAACCATCCTGAGCAACGATGCCCTGCGCGCTATCTGGGAGCAGGAACTGACTGATATGCGTCAACGCATCCAACGCATGCGTTTGCTGTTTGTGAATACGCTGCAGGAGAAAGGTGCGAACCGAGACTTCAGCTTTATCATCAAACAGAACGGCATGTTCTCATTCAGCGGCCTGACCAAAGAGCAGGTTCTGCGTCTGCGTGAAGAGTTTGGTGTCTATGCCGTCGCTTCCGGACGTGTGAACGTAGCAGGAATGACGCCAGATAACATGGCGCCGCTGTGCGAAGCGATTGTCGCAGTACTGTAATCTATCGCGTACTAAAAAGGCCGCAATAGCGGCCTTTTTCATTTATCTGCGGTGTTACCAGACAGGCATTTCATCCTGCAGGAACGGATTATGTAGCCGTTCGTTGCCCAACGTCGAAAGTGGGCCGTGACCCGGAATAAACGTCACGTCATCGCCCAACGGCAACAGTTTACGTTTAATCGAATCAATCAATTGACTATGATCTCCGCGAGGAAAATCGCTGCGCCCTACGCCGCCTTTGAAAATCACGTCACCAGAAATCAGTAGCTTTGATTGTTCATCAAAGAAGACCACATGTCCCGGCGTGTGACCCGGGCAATGCAGTACCTGCAACGTCACGTTACCCACGCTTACCCGGTCGCCTTCATTCAACCAGCGATCGGGCGTCAGCGGCTCACAATCGCCCAGGCCAAACATGCGACTCTGAGCAGGAAGTCCTTGTAACCAGAACTCATCTTCTTTTTCCGGACCAATAACCGGTACACCATAATGCTGTGCCAGTTCAGCCGCCGCACCTACGTGATCAAGATGACCATGGGTGAGCAGGATCTGCATTAGCGTCAGGCCACTGGCATCGACTTCCTGTTTGATTTTCTCAGCATCGCCGCCGGGATCGACCAGCGCAGCCAGACGGGTTTGCTCACACCAGATTAACGAGCAGTTCTGGGCGAATGCAGTGACCGGAATAATACGATAGTTCATACGGCTCCTGTTTCATTAAGCTTATGGATCACCAATGACGCGCCGGTCCGGTGTCAATATGCACAAAGTTACTGCGTGGGTAGTATCCTACACCACCTGCGCGCATAGATAACGCAGCTTTGCGAATATTACTTAATGCGATGCCTTCAATATGGAAATCCATGGCCTGCCCTTTCGTGTGGTAGCTTTTCTTTGCCACACCGCGGCTGTGCGCACGTAATTCATTATTGGTATCAATAGAGCGGTAACCAGAAATAAGCTGTACGGGTTTACGCGTGCCCAGCAGGCCCTGCAGACGGAAGAGTTGATCGAACAATCCCGGATCGATGGATTTCACTTTATTCGCACGAAAATCACGGAAAAAGTGATTAAGTTTAGCTAATTCGTCCTGAATATAGCCCCTGCCATCAAAAAACTCTGCTTTTATTGACTCACCGGTATGCAGGTTATTCAGAGTCAAAATGCGCGGACGTGGGGTGGAGAGTGTAGCAAACGCAGGCGTAGGCAGGATGGCAGCGCCGAGGGCAATGCCACCAAGCGCCAGCAGTTTGCGGCGATTAGCGTCAAATTTGTCCATGGTTTTAAGGTCTACAAGGTCAATGTTATCGTATGTATGCTCTAGCGCACGCGGGAAACCTTATCTGGCTAAGTAGTCCACGTCAAGGCTCCCAACCCCAGGAAATACGGGGCTTGCAGCCATTTCACCCCGTTTCCAGCATAACTTACGACAATTATTTTCCTCGAACTGCTTCATTTATCTGATTAATTGTTCAGCTTTTGACACAATTTGTGCACTGGATCGCGCTGTCTGATCGTAATTGTAAATATCTGTACGATACTGCGTGCGACCATCCGGGCCAACAAATGCGGTCAGATAGTAGAGGTTGACGGGGATATTCTGGCGAATATTCACGTACCTTGTATCCCCTTGCTTCAGGGCATCCGAGATGCGCGTATCATTCCACCCCGCATCCTGTAGCAGCATATTCGCCAGCTCAGATGCCTTGTTCACGCGCACGCAGCCGGAGCTTAACGCCCGCGAATCCTTCTGGAACAGAGTGTGGTTCGGCGTATCGTGCAGATAAATAGCATCCGAACTCGGCATATTGAATTTATAGCGTCCGAGCGAGTTACGCGCTCCCGGAGCCTGCTGGAAGCGGAACGGCAGATTGGAGGCGGTGATGGTGGCCCAGTCAACCTGCCACGGATCTATCGTCTCTTTGCTGTTCCAGCCGCGCATTACGGTATAGCCGTGACGCTCAAGATACCCCGGGTCATTCCAAACCTTAGGCAGAATATCCTTCCGGGCCAGCGTCGGCGGCACGTTCCACGGCGGGTTAACGACCACGTTATTCAGCGCACTGCTCATCATCGGCGTTTTACGATCGGGACGTCCGACGATAACGCGCGAGGCCAGCACCTGATTGCCGTTCTGATAATACACCAGCGAGTAGGCAGGAATATTCACCATAATACCGGTAGACAGCGTACCCGGCAGCAGGCGCAAGCGCTGAATATTTAACGCCAGCACGCCCGCACGTTGAGCGGGCGTCACGTTCAGCCAGTCACGCGTGGCAGGGCCAATCGCGCCATCGGCCCCAAGCCCCTGCCACGTCTGAAACCGCTTAACTGCGTCAACAAGTTCACGATCATAAGCGCTACGGCCTTCTTTGGCAGCCGTACTGACAACAGACTCCAGCATCCCGGTGCGGCGCAAAATTTCACGCAGCGCAGGGATGTCGTTACTCCACTCCCCCGGACGCAGCGTCGCGGTACTGGTCAGTTGCGGCCAGGGCCGCGTATCACCCACCAGCTTGAGCAGCGATTCATGCATGGCTGCGTACTGCGGATGTTGCGGTGCCAGGCTGGCGACAAACGAAGTCAGTTGACCGTTATCCAGCGCGACTTGCCATTGGTTGATCACGGAAATCGGCGGCGTCGTCAGCGCATAGGGCTTATCGCTATAGAGCCAGCGATTGCCTTTGACGGGGATGTTGGCAATAAAGTGCAGATACCCCATCATCGCATCTGAGAGCACGATATCTCGCGCCTGACCGGTTACTGCCGGGTCAGTCAGTAGAGCGACCCAGGTGGTGAACTGCGGCTGAAAGCCGGCAATCGCCACTTCAGCTAACTGTTGCTGAAAGGCTTTTACCGCATCACGATTTTCCCACATCGGTTTCATTTCGCGTGCGGCATACAGCAGTTCCAGTTGGCTCATATAAACCGGTGTGAAGCCCGCTGGAAGTTGAGATTGTAATTCGGCGCGGGCTTTATCAACTGACACGCCCTCGGGCAGCGGTTGGATACCTGCCATGATAGCCGTCGCGGAAGATTGAGCCTGCGGCTGCGATAACGCTGTTGGCTGTTCACTGACGGTCGCTGAGCTATCGCCAGGGATCATTTCAGGCTCATCGGCCTGGGCATTGAACAGTGGAGCGAATGTTACGGCCAGGCACAAACTAATTGCCGACAGCCGACGACCACACATTTTATTAAGCAACATCCCTTGCCCCCTGTTTTTTTATCATACTTTGAGTAGCCAGGCCGTATGTCTTCCCCTTATTTTGGCGGGGCCGAACCTGTAAAACGCCAATACAAGCTGAAGTATGACGAGCAAGCCTGTGACGCGTTAGGCTTACCTTTAGTATATAAACATGAAAAAATTTTTGCCTAACCTAATGTAAAGAAGTTTAAAGAAATTACACCAGTTATTGAGAGTTTCCGGAAAAAAAAGAAGGCGGCCATTTAGCCGCCTTTTATTTAGCTTGCCTGCGAGGAGGCATCTTCGGTGCCAGGCAGCGGCTCAGGTAACTGAGGCGCAAACCCGCGCAGACCTACCACGTGAACGTGTTCGGTGTTCTGGAATACTTTACGCACCAGTTTGTAGGTGGTCCCTTTCTCCGGGCTAATGTTTTCTGGGGCTGCGATAATCAGTTGCATTTGCAGACGCTCGCACAGTTCAAACAGAGTCGCGATAGAGCGTGCATCAAGTCGCGCAGCTTCATCCAGGAACAGCAGACGGCAAGGAGAAATATCTTTCCCACGCAGTCTACGCCCTTCGTCTTCCCAGCTTTGCACAACCATCACCAGAATAGACATCCCGGTCCCGATCGCTTCACCCGTTGACAGCGCGCCAGATTCAGCACGCAGCCAGCCGTCAGAGCCACGGTTAACTTCAACTTCCATTTCCAGATAGTTACGGTAATCCAGCAGCTCTTCACCAATGGTTTGCGGCGTACGTTGCCCCATATCAATCTGCGGATTCAGACGCTGATACAACTTCGCCAGCGCTTCAGAGAAGGTCAGACGATTGCTGTTAAACAGATCCTGGTGCTGCTCATGCTGTTCGGAAAGTACGTCCAGCAAGGTAGCATGCGTCTCGCGTACGTTGACGTTCAGACGAACGCTGTTTACCTGGCCAAACGACACGCTTTGCAGCCCCTGGTTCAGCATGCGAATACGGTTCTGTTCGCGCTGAATGGTCTTACGAATGATATTCGCCACGCTGCGAGAGCTGATCGCCAGTTTCTGTTCGCGGGACGTTAATTCTTCCGTCAGACGGCTCAGCTCAATCTCCATCTGTTCGATCGCTTCAACCGGATCGTCGGTACGGATGATATCCTGACGAATACGTTCACGCAGATGCTGATAAACCGCGACAAAGAACTGAATTTTACGCTCTGGGCGTTTTGGATCTTCAGACATGCGCAGTACATCGCGCAGGTGTTCGTTATCCGCAACCGCCAGGCGCAGCGCACCGAGCGCCTTATCCGACATTGAGCGCAGTTCATCACCGGAAAGATACGCCAGCTCACGACGGTGCAGGCGGCGTTCAACGCCGTTATCTTTCACCATCCGCATCACCGCACACCATCCGGCTTTCGCGGTAACCACCTGCTCGCGCATCTCAAAATAATCACGTTCCAGCTTGCGCAGCCTGCGGGTCAGGTTTTCCATCTCCGCTTCGCAGAAGGTCAACGCTTTTTCCAGTTGGTTACGGCGCGCACGGTTGTTGCTGAGCTGCGCATGCAGTTCATCACGACGAATACGCGCGCGCTCTTCGGCACCGCTGTCCGCACGAACGCCAATATCCTGCAGTTCACGTTGTAAATCGTTAAGCAGCTCTTTTTTGGTGTCATAGGAGCTTTTCAGCGACGCCATGACCTGGTTGTACTGGCTTAACTGTGCGGCGTGACTGCGTAGCGCTTCACGGGCGCGGGTACGTTCAGCTTCCGCCAGTTCCAGGCGCTCACGCAGTTTTTCGTTCAGATCGCTGTTGCCGCTAAGCATTTCAGCAGAGTCGGAATAGCTAAAGTGCGCCCGGCGCTGCACCACTTCGGTCAGAGCAAAAGCTTGCTGACGCGCATCGCGCTGCATCTGCTGGGAATACGCGTAGTCTTCCTTCAGCTGTTCAAACTGCTCAGGGTCATTTTGCAGGACCGAAACAATCGGTTCCAGTTTGGCTAACTGGTTGCCATGTTGCTGCACAAAACGCGCCGCTTCCTGGGCTTCATCCAGGCGCTCACGAATTTCGTCCACGCGATCGGCCAGCGTGTCATCCGCCAGCAGATTCAAACGCGGGAGAAGGCGGTTAAGAGCGGAGACCCCCTCTTTCGCCTGCTCAAACTGCATACGGCTTTGCTGATTATCATTTTCATGATTGCTCAGCGCACGTTCCAGTTCAACGCGACGGCCATTCAGTTGGCGAATTTCCGCTTCCGGATCGGCTTCAAACGCCACCGACAAATGACTGCCAATGAAACGACTGAACGCCTGATGCAGACGCTGGGTTTTCTGGACGTCAAAGGAGAGCGTTGCGAAACGTTCAGACAGCCCTTCACGCTCAGCATGCAGGGTTTCGATACGGCTTTCGCGCGCTGCACGGCCAAAAATCGGCACCGTCGGGAAGCGGGAATAACGCCACTGACGCTCGGCGGTTTTCACCACTACCGCTTTTTCCAGCTCATCAACGCTGAAAACGCTGTCATCAAACGACTGCGGATCCCCTTCGATGAAATAGAGATCTTCCGGACAATCCGTCAGCCCTTCAAGCTGCTCGGTAATCAGCGACAGATCCGGCACCACGATGGCATGACGCGAAGGACCGTACAGCGCAGAGAAGTACGGCGCATCTTCAAGGCTAACGTCGTCATAGATTTCTGACAGCAGAACGCCGCCGAAGCGCTCCGCCAGCGCGTTCAGACGCTGATCTTCCGCCCCGCCCGGCTGACTTAAACGTTCAATTTCTTCATCAACTGCATTTTTGCGCGCACCGACTTCATCACGCTCAACAATGGCTTCACGCTCGCGCTCCAGCAGTTGTTGCAGATACTCGGTCACGTCCTGGCTTGAGGTAAACTCTTCGCCACACTGCTCGCTAAGCTGATTCAGGCTATTCTGCGCGGCCAGCCAGACAGGCGCACGTTTCATCAGATGCTGGATACGAGACTGCAGCTGTTCCTGCTCCTGACGCAACGTCATACGCTGTTCGCTGGCAGAAGAGACGCTGTCCGACAAGGCGGCGATGCGTGCTTCCAGCTCCTGGTGCAACGCTTCCAGCTCATCGATATCGAACTGTTTACCCTGACGCTTGCAGAATTCAGCCAGCAGACGCTCGGCGTCTTGCTGTTCGCGCAGACGCTGCTCCAGCTCGCTAAGTCGCATACGCAACGGCTGAACCTGTTCCGCCAGGTGGCGCTGTTCAACGCCTTCTCGTAGCAGTTCACGCGCCACGCTCCAGGCTTCACCACGCGCCAGCGGGCCATTGATAGCCGCCACCAGCTGATAAGCCTGTTCGAACTGGCTGTGCGCGGTTTGCGCCACGCTCATTTTTTGTTCCAGCGTCAGCAGTTTTTCAGTGGCTTCCTGCTCTTTAGCCTGGAAGGTTTCCAGCCATTCAGCAGCGCTGTCGGCGGTCAGATCCGGTAAATGGCAGAGCTCTTTCGCCCGATTCAGCGCCTGGATCGCCTGGGTATACTGGATGGCTCGCGTTTGCTGGACGTCCAGCGCTTGCTGATAATCGGCAAGCTGGCTTTTCAGCTCATCCACTTCCAGTTCCGCGGCTTCTGCGCGGGCTTCGTTTTCATCCTGGCGGTCAACGGCTTCCGCGACCACCTCATTTTGTTCTTCGAGACGGACCTGCAGTTCTTCGAGATCCGCTTCGTAGCGTTCAATTTTTTCCTGCTGACGCAGCGCGGTTTGCACCAGATTCAGGTGATCGCTCGCGGCCTGGTAATCAGCTTCCAGATCGCCTTCCGCGCCGTTATGCTCGCCCAGTTCGCGCGCCATATCCACGTGCTTATACTGCTCCGCGGCCAGCTGCTTGCGTGAAGTATGCAGCTCACGACGATATTCCAGCGCTTTATCAAGATGGATACGACGTTCGTTGGCGTGACGCATATAATCCGCGGCCACATAGTTGGTCGCTTCGCTGATCAAATGCTTAAACAGATCGCGGTCAGACTGAGTTACGCGAATCGCTTCCAGCGTCATGCGGTTTTCACGCAGCGCCGCTTCCATATCCTGGAAGGCTTTACGTACGCCGCTGTTTTCCGGCAGCAGGTAGTCACGCAGTGAACGGGTAATGGCACTGGAGATCCCGCCGTACAGCGAGGCTTCAATCAGACGATAGAATTTACTACGGTCAGACGCGGAACGCAGACGACGGGCGATAATGCCCAGATCGAACATCAGTGAGTGATAATCGGTGATTGAGTTGAACTGTTTAAACTGCACGCCTTCCATCTCATCAAGCTTCTCTTTCAGCTCAGAGAGGGACAGCACGCGCGCCTGGCGTTCATTCAGCGTTTCCGTCACCAGTTGGGTTGGCTGCACCGACATCGGCAGCCCCTGAATGGCAAACGGTTTGATATCCACTTTACGATCGCGACCGGCAACCTGTTGCAGACGCACCCCCACGACCACGCGCTGATGGCGCGAGTTGAGGACGTCGAGCATTGAGTAACAGACGCCCGCTTTCAACTTACCGTGCAGGCCCTTATCACGTGAACCACTGGTTGCACCGGCTTCGGTGGTGTTACGGAAATGCAGCAGGGTTAAGTCCGGGATGAGCGCTGTAACAAATGCCGCCATGGTGGTGGACTTACCCGCACCGTTACCGCCGGACAGCGTGGTAACCAGTTCATCAAGGTCGAATGTACGGGCAAAAAAACCATTCCAGTTAATCAGCGTAAGTGAGCGAAATTTACCGCGTTCAATCATTATTCTTCTTCTCCACTGTCCGGCTGATTCTCTTCGGGCTCATCGTTGAGCTGCAGGCGGTTCTCGACCGGCATCGCTTCGCCATCACGAATTAAGCGACGCTGCGCTTCGCGCGGATCGTCACCGCTGCGCACGTCCGCGCCAAAGCGGAAGACTGATTCCGTAATACGGAATTTGCTGCTGTCGTGACCCATAAACCACACCATGCCTAAACGGCGCAGACGGTTTAGCGAAGAACGAACTTTTTCCTGTAGCTTCTGGCGATCAACATCCGAACCGGTTGAACGGTTGTTCACCAGTTTCAGCAGCTTCGCTTCATCAGCCAGCGTTAGCAGCTCGTCGTACAACTCTTGCTGGGTAAAAATCCCTTCGTTCGCCAGGCGTTCCGGGCTGAGATAGAGATAGCAAAGAATTTTACCGACCATCATGTCCAGTTCAGACAGGACCGAACGGGGAATGAGCGTCGTTGAACGCGGGCGAAGGTAGAAGAACCCTTCCGGCGCACGGATCAATTCCACGTTATAGCGGCTGTAAAACTCTTCAAAATATTCCTGAAAATCCATCAGGAAGGCATGATTATCCAGTTCATCCAGACCGATATGGCGGCCCGAACGTAAGGCGCTGTCCAGCGCCGGAAATAACGGATTCGCCAGCGCCTGCGCCAGCTTTACCGGCATCACTTGTTCAATATTTGTCAATGACATGCGCCTGTACCTTGGCTCCGTAATCATTAATCGGCTGCCATTTGGCTGGCAGTCCGGTGAAATCTGCTTGCGCTACGCCAAGGCGTACCGCCTGATCGATAACTATGCGCGCGACGTCGAAATGACGCGCACGTGGGTATTGCGCCAGATACTCGCGCACGACCAAACCGAGATCCAGTGGTGTTTGTCTGGATTTGTAGATAGCCAGCTGTTCTTCGATGATCGCCGCCAACTGTTCACGGATCTCGTTAAATTCTTCATATTCCAGATCTTCCGGAAGCTCGCCGGTGACCTCTTCGTCACGCAGCACCATCTCTTCGTCACGCATATCCAGCAGACGATCGGCGTTGGCATAGGTTAGCGCCCACGGATCGTCAAAGTATGTCTGCACGGACTGGCGCAGACGCTGGGCAAAGACGCGGTTTTTATCCATATCGATCGCGGTACGGATAAACTTATGCACGTGACGATCGTAGCCGATCCATAAATCAATGGACTGCTGACCCCAACTGATAATGCGGTCGAGCTTACTTTGTAAGTCAAACACCAGCCGATCGACGAAATGCAAATCGTCATGCGTCATCGTGGCGTCCTGGATGTGTAACAGGTGAGCCTGTAGCTTATCCCCCGCCGCTTCCAGCGTATCCTGCAGTTCACGCAGCGTACCAGACGTTTCAGAGAGCAGCAGTTCACAGCTGGAGATCGCCGCCCGCCAGTCTTTATTAAGCAACTGTGCGATGTCGTCTTTTACCTGCTGTTGCTGCTCATCCATGATGCGCTGAGTCAGATCGATACTGTCGAAAATCTCCGCCACCGAGTATTTCAATGGCGCGTAGACGTTACGATGCCAGTGGAACTCATCGCCACCTTCCGCTGCCGCATCCGCCGCGCGCTTTAGTTCACCTGCAACAATCGACAGCTGCATTGAAAGACGCAGCGTAGAGAATTCGCGCTGACGAATGTAGTAATCCGTGATGCCAATTCCCAATGGCGTTAAACGATATATAGCGTTGCCTTCCGCCTGCTCGCTGGTAAAGCGGTTCAGCAGACGTTGACGCACCATATCGTTGATCGCGTTGTTGGCGCGTACGCCGATGGTTTCGCTGGTTTGCTCAAACGCATCACTCACATGGCGGAACGCATCCACCAGCTCACCTTCACTCATCTCGCCGTCAAGTCGCTCACCGTTCAGGGTCGCGACCGCCAGCAGGAATGAAAGTCTGTCTACCGGCAGAGAGATGGAGAAGTCATTTTTTCTGGCCCAGGCAACCAGTTCGGGGACTGTCTGGGAAAATTCACTCATAAATTATCCTTGCATCTGCGGCTCGGGCCGAACTTTTAATCGCGGTGACATGAATATAGCGCCCAAGGCTGATATACGGTTCCTGGCGGCAATAGCGCGTTTCTAACTCAAGTAACATTTCAAAGTCGTCATGCTGTTTATGTTTATCTCGCAGATAATCATGAAACACGCGGACGCCCGTTTTACCGGTTATCTGCCAACCGATCTCGTCCAGCCACTGGTAGACCTGCCCCGGATCGCGCGGGTAGTCCGGTGAAAGCGTGCGTTTTTTACGTTTCGGCATCCCCACCTGCACATAGTCAAAGTTCCCTGCGACCATGTTATGCATCAACAGACCGTTAGCATTGTAGAACATTAACGACAGCGCGCCGCCAGGACGCAATACTGACCACAGAGTCTGCAACACGTTGACCGGATCTGTCACCCACTCCAGCACAGCATGAAACAATATCAGATCAACCGGGCTTTCCAAATGCGAAGCAACATCCTGAGCGGCGCATTGTATAAAATGCATGTTCCCGCTCACACCTTTTGCCTCTGCCGCCTGTTGCGCTCGGGCGATCATCTCGCCAGACAGATCGCATAATGTGACGAAATGTCCTCGTTCCGCCATTTTGATGGCCGTTTGCCCTTCACCACCACCGGCATCCAGAATGTGCAGTTTTTGCTCACCGAACGTTTCCAGTAATCGATCCAGATCCTGCCAAAGGATAGCCTGTCTTAATTGACCTTTGGTGGTGCCGTAAATGTTACGGGAAAACTTCTCTGCAATGTCATCAAAATTGCGATCCCGCATCGGGCTCTCCGCATACTGGCTTGAGGGTGACTAAGTAAAACCGCTATTTTGTCACACCCACGCCGAGAATGAACCTTCCTGGTGTAATATCCCTGCAGATCCCCTGCTGTATGGTTAAAAAAGGAACCAAAAAGGATGCTTTTTACGCTGAAGAAAGTGATTGGCGGTATGATGCTGCCGCTGCCACTGATGCTAATTATGATGGGTATTGGCCTGGCGCTGGTCTGGTTCAGTCGCTTTCAAAAAACAGGGAAAGTGTGTATTAGCCTGAGTTGGCTGGCACTGTTACTCCTTAGTTTACAGCCCGTCGCCGACAGACTGTTGAAACCGATTGAGGACAGTTATCCAACGTGGCAAGGTTCGCAAAAAGTGGAATATATTGTGGTGCTGGGGGGAGGGTATACCTGGAATCCGCAGTGGGCGCCGAGTTCAAATCTGATCAGCAACAGCCTTCCACGTCTGAATGAAGGTATTCGCCTATGGCGCGCAAACCCGGGATCGAAGCTCATCTTTACCGGCGCTGCCGCAAAGACGAATAACGTCAGTACCGCAGAAGCTGGCGCCCGCGTAGCGCAGTCGCTGGGGGTGCCAGCCAATGAAATCATCACCCTGGATCACCCCAAAGATACCGAAGAAGAAGCCGCAGCGGTAAAGAAGGCCATCGGCAATGCGCCGTTCCTGCTGGTAACCTCTGCCTCCCACTTACCGCGGGCGATGATCTTCTTCCAGCAGGCCGGCTTGCATCCGCTGCCAGCGCCAGCCAATCAGTTAGCAATTGATTCACCGCTTAATCCGTGGGAGCGCGCTATACCTTCACCCGTCTGGTTGATGCACAGCGATCGCGTTGGTTACGAAACCCTGGGACGCATCTGGCAGTGGCTGAAAGGCTCGGAACATTGACAGGAATATTGCCTGATAAGATGTTCACATGTTTATCATGCGAGCCACGGCAGCAATGATTTCGTTGCCAGGTCAAAGTTGGAACGATTAAAGCGTCCGGTGTTGACCAATTGCGTCACTTCATCCCATAACACATACAACCAGCGCCGCCAGATGAATGACTCCGCCACTGGCGCGCGCTGCAGGTATTGCCAAAGCAGGCTTTCCGCCAGCGCATTATCCATCAGGCGGAACAGTTCATATTCCCTTGGCGCCCACAGCATCAACCCCGGTCCCACCATAGCCAGAAGCTGATCGCTACGGGCGTCTTTGAGCATGCTACGTAAACTGAAATTACCGTGGATCAGCACGCAGTTATCATTGAATCCTGCAAATAAGGTAGGTAAGCACTCACGGGTGCGAAACAGGATCCGCTTGTCCTGCATCGTTAGCCCGGTATTGTTGAACTGATTTAACGTGGTCCACAGCACCTCAACCCGCTGACGATACCAGGATGGCCAGATATTCTCTTGCGTGTTATCCACCATTCCCACGCAGCCAGCACTATCCTGCCGATGCCATGACAGCAGACCTTCTACGATCTGATCTTTTAAATGTTCCCAGCGTTCGGGCGTTCGGGCTGGCGCTTCCACCGGTACTCCACGTAAACGCTCAAGCAGTAGCACATCAGGACCGGGATGTTCCTCGTGGGTTAAGACCCCATAAATGACGGGCATACGCACCGTACCACTGCGCGCCAGCATGGAGGTTTTCCATGCCAACTGCTGCGCCATACCCGGTGTGGTGAAACTTCTCGCCATCAGTGGCATCGGATTTCCCTGGCTGTCGTATAGTGACCACAGGGCCGTATCCACTTTTTCATTCACGCATTCTATACGACTGAGTTTTTCACCCAACAGATGACTGAGTTCGGCACGCAACTGTTCCATTTCGGATTGCCCTCATAAATGCTACTGCTTTCATAATGAGCGTCGTGCAGACAGATGTCACCCGGATGAGATCAATTGATGAAAAGAAAAGTGGCGGGAAAGCGTAACGATATGACACTCCTCCCAAAAATTCGCGTCATCAGGGGGAGTGTCGTGAGAAAAACTAACGCATTTCGGCGCGAACGCGCTCAAGATCTTCGGCAGTGTCTACGCCGGTACCGGGTACTTCTTTTGCGACGGCAACATGAATTTTTTCGCCATACCACAGCACACGTAGTTGCTCCAGCATTTCAATATGCTCAAGCGGGCTGGGCTGCCAGTTAACATAACGGCGGATAAAACCGGCGCGATAGCCGTAAATACCCAGATGTCGCAAGAAGGTGTCACCCACCGTTTCCAGGCTTTTAGCGAAACGGTCGCGATCCCACGGAATGGTCGCGCGTGAAAAATAGAGTGCATAACCTTCGGCGTCCAGAACGACTTTCACCGCATTCGGATTAAATGCCTCTTCCGCACTGTGAATCGGGGCAGCAAGGGTCGCCATACCGACCTGACGCTGCGCCAGATTCTCAGCGACCTGGCGAATAATGACCGCCGGGATCATCGGCTCATCACCCTGTACGTTCACAATAACGGTATCATCGCTAAAGCCACATTTCTCGACGACTTCCGCCAGACGCTCCGTACCGGACTGGTGATCGGCGCGGGTCATGCATACTTCACCCCCCACCGCTTCTACCGCGCGAGCGACATCTTCGTGATCGGTCGCAACAATAATACGTTCAGCGCCAGATTCACGCGCACGCTCCAGCACATGCACGATCATCGGCTTGCCATTGATATCCAGCAGCGGCTTGCCCGGCAAACGTGTGGACGCATAACGCGCAGGAATAATGACCACAAAACTCATGATTTACTCTCATCAGCAGTCAGAACGCGAGCTTCGGTTTCCAGTAACACGGGAATGCCATCACGCAGTGGGAAAGCAAGGTTATCCAGTTTACAAATCAGTTCCTGTTTTTCCTGGTTAAACCAGAGTTTGCCATTGCATACCGGGCAGGCAATGATTTCAAGCAGACGATGATCCATAGTTCCTCCAGATGGACCGGATTGTGAATCCGTAAATATTAACATAATCGCTTACCGTGCTGGGTCTATTTCCCAACCATGGCGCGCATCAGCAAATAAACCTTCAGGATAGCGTCCAAGCGTCACACGTGTTGCCTGCTGCCAGCGGGCAAAATCATCAATCGCCTGAAACAATCCTTTTTGCAGAGTAACCCCAGGTTTGACGCCATCCTGTAACCACAGCGAAATCACTTCCAGTACGCCCGTTTTGCGGTGCATTTTGGCATCCATCCGCCCAACTAACTGTCCGCGATGCAGCAGCGGCAGGACGAAATAACCATACTGACGTTTCGGTGCTGGCGTGTAACATTCGAGCCGATAGCTAAAATCGAATAGCTGCTCTGCCCGTTTACGATCCCAGACCACCGGATCAAAGGGTGATAATACTGCGCTATGCGTCGCCGTTAATTTACCCGTCAATGCCTGCTCCAGCAGCGGCTGAAGGTGGCTATGCAGCCACAGGGTTCCTAACCCTTCGACATCGACAGGAATAATCTGTTGCTGCTGTGCACGTACGTTGCACCAGTTTTTTAGCGCCGGACGCTTCAGGCGATAGTAGTCTGCCAGCCATTGTTCGCGAAAAATCCCCAAACTGCGGGCACTGTTATCCAGCATGAGGTTTTCAGCTTCTTCCTGTGAAAGCCGGTCGCGTTCATCATCCCAGTGCGGCATGACGCGATGGGTTAAATCATACACTCGCTGGAAATTACGCCGTTCCACCACCATCACTTTCCCGGCGGTGAACAGGCCTTCAAGATGACGCTTATGCGGTTTCCATGCCCACCAGCCGCTGGCCCCCTTGCGCAGATGCTCAAAATCGGCAGAGCGTACTGGTCCGTTATGCTGGATGTGCTGGAGCAGTTGCTCAATCTCATGCGCATGTTCTTTCATCCACTCCGCTTTATACTTCCAGCCCATTTTCTCCGGGGCCAGCATGCGGTGACGTATCAGCATAAAGTCGCTACGCGGCAAAAAGCAGGCCTCGTGCGCCCAGTATTCCATCAGTTCGCCCCGCTGCAATGCGTCATCCAGCCACTGGGGCGAATAATCACCCAACCGACTAAACAGCACCAGGTAAGGGCTGCGCGACACAATATTGATGGTATCGATTTGCAATAACGACATGCGCGAAATGGTAGCAAGAATATCTGCTGGGGTTGCCCGACGGCGTGTTTTTTTCAGCAGCCCTTGAGCGGCAAGGTGAAGATGACGGGCATCCGTCAAAGAAAGACGCGGCAACGACATTTATGGCCTCATAAATGATTCGCTGCCGCAGCGTGAATCAGTTAGCGAGTCAGCGAGATTAAGCTATCCAGCAACATATCAGGCCGATCGCCTGACAAATGAGCGTCAACAGGTAAATACCACCAGTTTTCATCGGCAAATGCACGGCACTTAACCGCATCTTTTTCCGTCATCACCAGCGTTTGCCCGGCGTCTGCAAACGCACTGACGTCACTGTAGGTCAGAGACTGATGGTCTGCCAGCGCAATACTTTTTTGCACGCTGGCACCGCATGCTTCCAGCGTGGCAAAAAAACGCGGTGGATGGCCAATGCCCGCCATGGCGACAATATTGGACAGCTGCGACACATCGCGGCGTTCACCCGTACGTAAATTAACGGCCAGCCCCGGTTCAAGTCGCATAGGGATTTCCCCTGGCTGCGCAACGCCACCGTTAACGATAGTCGCATCCACCGATTTAAGCCGGCCTGCGCGTTCCCGCATGGGACCCGCGGGAAGCCACCAGCCATTGCCAAACCGACGTTCTCCGTCAATAACCACGATTTCAACATCTCGCGCCAGACGGTAGTGCTGTAGCCCATCGTCCGTCACAATCATCTGCACATCGTGTTGGGCCAAAATGGCTTTGACCGCATCCGATCTTACCGGGGATACCGCTACGGGCACGCCGGTACGTTGGGCGATCAGCACAGGTTCATCACCCGCTTCTGCCGTAGTGGTATCTGCGGTCAGTAACAGCGGGTAAGCAGCCGCTTTCCCGCCATAACCACGCGACACCACGCCCACGCGAATCCCACGTTGACGCAGTTGTTCAACCAGCCAAATCACCACGGGTGTTTTGCCATTGCCGCCCGCGGTCAGGTTTCCGACCACCACAACCGGGACTGGTGCACGCCACGCGCGTTTAATCCCAAGCTTGTAACATAAGCGGATCCCCCCGCTCACCAGGCCATACAGCCAGGAGAGCGGGAGTAACAGTCGCCACAGCGGCGACTCACCAGACCAGATTCGAGCGATCATTGACCGAATTGCATTTTATGTAATTGTGCATACACCCCACGCTGCTCAATCAGCTCGCTATGGGTTCCACGCTCAACAATAATACCGTCTTCCACCACGATGATTTCATCCGCCTGTTCAATGGTAGAAAGGCGGTGAGCAATCACCAGGGAGGTACGGTTTTTCTGAAGCTCATCCAGAGCAGCCTGAATCGCGCGTTCAGACTCGGTATCGAGTGCCGACGTTGCTTCATCAAGGATCAGAATCGGACTGTCACGCAACAAGGCGCGGGCAATAGCGATACGCTGGCGCTGACCACCAGATAGCAGGACGCCGTTTTCGCCAATCACCGTATCCAGGCCATTGTCCATCTTATTGATGAAATCCATGGCGTAAGCCATTTTCGCCGCTTTTTCGATCTGCTCACGGCTGTACAAATCGGTACGCGCGTAGGCGATGTTGTTGGCAACCGTATCGTTAAACAGGTGCACATTCTGCGAAACCAACGCGACCTGATCGCGCAGGGATGCCAGGGTATATTCACGTAGATCGTGTCCGTCCATCAGAATCTGCCCTTCATCAATATCATAGAAGCGCGTGATCAAGCTGGCGATGGTGGATTTCCCTGAACCTGAACGGCCAACCAGGGCAACGGTTTTCCCCGCTGGAATATTCATGTTGATGTTGCGCAGCGCAGGTACTTCACGTCCTGGATAGGTGAATGTCACGTTGCGGAACTCGAGATTGCCGGTAGCACGTTCGATTTCGCGCGTACCTTCATCTTTTTCCTGCTCTCTATCCAGAATCGTAAATAAGGTCTGGCAGGCCGCCATACCGCGCTGGAACTGTGCGTTGACGTTGGTCAGCGATTTCAACGGACGCATCAGCGCGATCATTGACGAGAAGACAACCGTAATTGTCCCTGCAGTCAGGTTTTCCATTACGCTTGGGAAGCTGGCTGCATACAACACGAAGGCCAGAGCCAGAGACGCAATCAGCTGGATGATAGGATCGGAGATAGAAGAGGCGGAAACCATCTTCATGCCCTGCAAACGCATCTTATTGCTGACTTTATCAAAGCGCTTAGTTTCGACTTCCTGACCACCAAAAATCAGAACTTCTTTGTGGCCTTTCAGCATCTGCTCGGCACTGGTCGTAACCTGACCCATAGTGTTTTGCATATTTTTACTGATGCTACGAAAGCGCTTGGAAACTATACGAATCGCCACTGACACAATTGGCGCCAGTACAATCAGGATCAATGACAGCTGCCAGCTGTAATAGAACATCATGATAAACAGGCCAATAATTGAAGCCCCTTCACGTACCACGGTGATCAGCGCGCCGGAGGACGATGACGCGACCTGCTCTGAATCATAGGTAATACGTGACAACAGCGTACCTGTAGACTGCTTATCAAAATAGGAGACCGGCATGCCCATCATATGGCCAAACAGGCGGCGACGCATGGTCATGACCACTTTGCCTGATACCCATGAGATGCAGTAGCTGGAGACATAGCTGGTGAATCCGCGAAGAACCATTAGTCCAATGACCACCAGCGGCATCCACTGCAGCACCGAGCGATCCGTTTTACCAAAACCATCATCCAGTAATGGCTTAAGGAGCGATAGCATGAAGGTATCGCTGGCCGCGTTCAGGATTAACGCTATACCCGCCACGATCAGACCCGATTTAAAAGGCGCTATGGTTGGCCATAGTCGGCGAAACGTCTGCCACGTAGAGAGATCTTTATCGTTATGCATTCAAAAAACCAGCATTTGTTAGAATAGCCGCATATTCTACCCGTTATCCTCCGACACGCCAAACCACTGATGATACCAACGAGGTAAAATCTGATCCCGCAAGCTGTTTATTCGCCAGTTTTTTTGATAAAAATCCAGCGTAATCTGCCCCTGGTGGGGTGTATCCAGCCATTGATAATTTTGTTGCCGATAACGTTGCTTCACTTTCCTGGACGGGAGACGCCAGGCATTGTAACGGGATGCGGAGGCTAACGCGGCCTGCCCGCCGACCCGCTGAATCAGCGCCTGCGATGATGAGGTATTGCTACCATGATGTGGAACCTGTATCACCGTAGACTGCAGATGCTGCCAGTAGTGACTGAGCATTTTTTGTTCAGCGGGAGACTCAATATCTCCGGTCAGCAGAATACTCTGATGCCCGTCATCGACCTTAACCACGCAGGAGTGGTTATTCCCCAGATCTTTATTTCCACGCACGGGCCAATGCGCACTAAAGGTTAACCCTTGCCATTGCCAGCGCTCCCCGCGTAAACACGGGAGATGCCCTTCCCAACCTAATGGGCTTCTTATCCATAGCGACGGCCAGGCTTGCTGCAGCGAACGCAACCCGCCCCGGTGATCCATATGCTCATGGCTTAAAATAACGCCTTCTGGCTCCAGGTTGTGCCAGCGTAGCCAGGGAATAATCAGCTGTTGCGCGCTATCGCCTTCAGGCCATGCCAGACCGGTATCGTAAAGAATCGCTTTCCCATTGCGCGCAATGACCATCGCCAGTCCCTGCCCGACGTCCAGCATATGCACTTGCCAGACATCAGTACGTGGCGTTCGCCAGAACGGGGCGCTCAGTAAAAGGAGCACAGTGACGCAAACTACCGGTATAGTTCGCCACGCGTTCAGCCGATATGCGATGAGCAGGAGTCCGGGTACAAATGCAAGCCATTGCCAACGTGCATCAATATTGATCCACCCTTCAGGCAGGCTCCTGAGCCCCCAAAATAATAGCGCGAGGGAGCGATCCGCTAAATACCATAGGTTCGACTCAACCATCGCCAGCCCGGTTAAATGCACGATCATGCCTGCTAATATCAATGGTACGGAAATAAACGTAACCAGCGGTACAGCAAACAAATTCGCCAGAAATGAGGTCAGGCTAAAACCGTGAAACATCGCGATTTGCACAGGCAGAAGCAGGAGCGTAATTCCCAATTGCAAATGAGCAAGCGCCAGAAATTGGCGTCCAACGCGAGACAGCGGCCAATCCGGCATCGGAACCCATTGATACCAGAACAGCAGCGCCGCAACGGCAAAAGCAGACAACCACAGACTTTGTGAAAGAACGGCGACAGGATCCACCACCAGAATGGCTGCCAGACAGCAGATCCACACCGACCATCCACTCCACTGCCTGCCGCTGAGTTTTAGCCCTCCCCAGACCAGTAGCGCAACAACCGTACGTAATGCCGGGGGCTGTAGCCCTGTTAACCAGGCATAGAATGTTGCGCAGACGATCCCGCCAACTAACGGAACCTGCCAGCAAATCCATCTGGTTGGCATAAAAAATTGCCCCGCGCGAATTAATCCTGCTGCCAGAAGTGCGGCAAATGCAATATGCAGCCCGGAGATAGCCATCAAATGGGCCGTACCGGTATCACGCATAATGGTTTTCACCGCTTGTGACACGGACAAGCGCTCCCCCATTCCCAGGCCCAGTATAACCTGCTGCCAGGGATAGTCAGCGAGCGCGCTTTTCAACGAGGAGAGATACCGCGAACGCAAACTGCATTGTTGTGTGATAACCGAAGCCTGCAAAAATCTTCCCGTCAGCAGCTGGTGCTGCGCCAATGCGTAACGCTGGCTATCAAACCCGCCCTCGTTCAATTGACCGTGTATAGCACGAACCTTCAACGTCATCGCCCATGTCTGGCCCGCACAAACGTTGCCGGGTAAGTACTGCCCATACAGAGTAATTCCGATGGCAGGAAATACCCGCTTCCCCTGCAGATGCGTGATCTGGCCGTAGTGCGTTGTCATATTATCGGTTCCGGTTATCCGCACGATGGCCTGCTGGCTTTTTGCAGGCAGCGTATTACCGGCCCACAGCGCATCTTTCGCAGCCAGAACTCCCCAAAGAAAAAATAGCAGGGTTAATCCGGCGAAACGTACAGGGCTGTGAGAAATAAGACAGAGCAGAATTGCCAGACCAAATATAACGCCGATGCACAGCATGTCAGGTAACGCAGGTAATAGCATAAGCGGGAGAATGCCGAATAATGCACTCGTACTAACCGTTGTTATTTTCATCAGTCACCTCCCTATAGCAGGAAGTGTGCAGTAATGTTCGACGGTTGTCTGGTGCCAATTTAGCGTTATACGGTATGCATTCCGCTAACATTTAGCGGCGCTTGTAACGTGCAAATTAACTGGGATGGGGATTCCAGGATGGGCTGGCAGAAATGAAAAAAGCACCCATGCGGGTGCTTTTCTCGGCGTTAAGTCTCGTTAAAAACTT
This sequence comes from Citrobacter sp. RHBSTW-00017, assembly GCF_013797615.1. Taxonomy (NCBI): domain Bacteria; kingdom Pseudomonadati; phylum Pseudomonadota; class Gammaproteobacteria; order Enterobacterales; family Enterobacteriaceae; genus Citrobacter; species Citrobacter sp. RHBSTW-00017. The sequence goes on from NZ_CP056899.1 coordinate 3,266,421, forward strand.
AACCGTAAATATTGGCGCGATCGCGCAGTTCTTTACCTGGTTTAAAGTGCGGAACGTATTTTCCTTCCAGGTCCACTTTATCGCCGGTCTTCGGATTACGTCCGGTGCGCGGTGCGCGGTAATGCAAAGAGAAACTGCCGAAACCGCGGATTTCAATACGCTCGCCCTGCGCAAGAGTCGAGGCCATATGTTCCAGCATCTCTTTAACTGCATCTTCAACCGCTTTCGCGGGAATATGAGGTTGCTGGGTTGCAAGTCTTTCAATCAATTCTGACTTGGTCATGATTCCTCCGGTTCCTTAAAGGCATAATTAGCTGCTGCATTGATTAAGGGCGGCCTTAGCCGCCCTTTGTCATTGATTACAGGACGAATCCTGTAATCTGTCAAGCTACTCGTCACCCTTTGTGCTGTTAACAGCACAAAGGATTTAGGAGCACTCGATATTACTCGCCTTTAGCTGCTTTGAAAGCTTCAGCCATTGCGTTGTTAGAGAAGTTAGCATCTTCCTGTTTGTTAACAGTTGCGATTGCATCTTTCTCATCAGCTTCGTCTTTAGCACGAACAGACAGGCTGATTGCGCGGTTCTTACGATCAACGCCGGTGAATTTAGCTTCAACGTCGTCGCCTACGCTCAGAACCAGAGTTGCATCTTCAACGCGGTCGCGGGAAGCTTCAGAAGCGCGCAGGTAACCTTCAACGCCGTCAGCCAGTTCTACGGTTGCGCCTTTAGCATCAACTGCAGTGACTTTACCGTTTACGATTGCGCCTTTCTTGTTCAGTGCAACCCAGTTGTTGAACGGATCTTCTGCGAGCTGTTTAACGCCCAGAGAGATACGCTCACGTTCTGCGTCAACCTGCAGAACAACAGCTGCGATTTCGTCGCCTTTTTTGTATTCACGAACTGCTTCTTCGCCTGCAACGTTCCAGGAGATGTCAGACAGGTGAACCAGGCCGTCGATGCCACCGTCCAGGCCGATGAAGATACCGAAGTCAGTGATAGACTTGATTTTACCTTCAACACGGTCGCCCTTGTTGTGGGTTTCCGCGAACTGCTGCCATGGGTTATTTTTGCACTGCTTCAGACCCAGGGAGATACGACGACGTTCTTCGTCGATATCCAGAACCATAACTTCCACTACATCGCCAACGTTAACAACTTTGGACGGGTGGATGTTTTTGTTGGTCCAATCCATTTCGGAAACGTGAACCAGGCCTTCAACGCCTTCTTCGATTTCAACGAAGCAGCCGTAGTCGGTCAGGTTGGTCACGCGACCAGTCAGTTTGGTACCTTCCGGATAACGCTTAGCGATAGCTACCCATGGATCTTCGCCCAGCTGTTTCAGGCCCAGAGATACACGAGTACGCTCGCGGTCGAACTTCAGCACTTTAACAGTGATTTCGTCGCCAACGTTTACGATTTCGCTCGGATGCTTAACGCGTTTCCATGCCATGTCGGTGATGTGCAGCAGGCCGTCAACGCCACCCAGATCAACGAATGCACCGTAGTCAGTGAGGTTCTTAACGATACCTTTAACTTCCATGCCTTCCTGCAGGTTTTCCAGCAGCTGATCGCGTTCTGCGCTGTTTTCGGATTCGATAACGGCACGACGGGAAACAACAACGTTGTTACGCTTCTGATCCAGCTTGATTACTTTGAATTCAAGCTCTTTGCCTTCCAGGTGCAGCGTGTCGCGGACCGGACGAACGTCTACCAGGGAACCCGGCAGGAACGCGCGAATACCATTCAGCTCAACAGTGAAGCCACCCTTGACTTTGCCATTGATAACACCAGTAACGGTTGCAGCTTCTTCGTAAGCTTTTTCCAGCGTGATCCAAGCTTCGTGACGTTTAGCTTTTTCACGGGACAGCAGGGTTTCACCGAAGCCGTCTTCTACTGCATCCAGAGCAACGTCAACTTCGTCACCAACCTGGATTTCCAACTCGCCCTGGGCGTTTTTGAACTGCTCAGCCGGAATGGCGGACTCAGATTTCAGACCAGCGTCAACCAGTACTACGTCTTTGTCGATAGCAACAACAACACCACGAACGATGGAACCCGGACGGGTTTCGATTTCTTTTAAGGATTCTTCAAACAGTTGAGCAAAAGATTCAGTCATGTTTAATCTTCAGGTTTCATATTTAACGTCCACCTGGCTCCATGCCGGATGGGGTTGTTTAACATACCCGCTGTCAATCCATTGCAACGGGGGTACTGCAAATTCGGTCGCACTTAAGCGAGTGCCAGTTTTTGGCGCGCGTATTGTAACGCTTTTTCAATCACTTGCTCAATGCTTAATCGGGTTGAATCCAAAACTAAAGCATCAGCAGCGGGAACCAGCGGCGCTACAGCACGGTTACGATCGCGGAAATCGCGTTCTTCGATCTCGGCCAAAAGGCGTTCAAAGTTAACACTAAAGCCCTTTTCCTGCAACTGTAGCATACGTCTATGCGCACGTTCTTGCGAGGAGGCGTCCAGGAAAATTTTCACTGGTGCATCCGGGAACACCACGGTCCCCATGTCTCGTCCGTCGGCAATCAGGCCGGGCGCTTCACGAAACGCGCGTTGACGACGTAACAGCGCTTCGCGTACGCGAGGAAACGCAGCGACCTGAGATGCGGCATTCGCTACTTCCTGGGTGCGGATTTCGCCGCTGACATCTTCACCTTCCAGAATGACTTCCAGGTTGCCGTCCGTTGAGATAAAACGCACATCCAGGTGTGAGGCAAGCGGTACCAGAGCATCTTCAGATGTGACATCAACATGGTGATGCAACGCTGCGAGCGCCAGTACGCGGTAGATCGCGCCTGAATCTAACAGATGCCATTGCAATGCTTCCGCCATTGCCTTGCACAAGGTGCCTTTTCCTGCACCACTTGGGCCATCAATGGTAATAACCGGGGCAATTGCCGTCATCTTTTTCTCCTTAAACGGGCATACGTTAACGTGAACGCCGCGCATTATACGCGCCAACGCTAATAATCGTTAACACAGAGTGTAAAAACCCGATTAGTCTGTAACGATATGAGGAAGAATTGCGCAATTATAGCGGGCTGGCGAGAAACCAGCCCGGAAGATGACACTGATTTACTTTTTATCTGCAGCGATGCGCTCACGAATATGCTGAGCGCGATCGTCAGATGTGAGGATCAGGCAGGTGTACTAATACGCGCCAGCTGTTCGAAATAATCCGGGAAGGTTTTGGCGGTACATTTAGGGTCCAGAATGGTCACCGGCGTGTCAGACAACGCCACCAGCGAGAAACACATCGCCATGCGGTGATCGTTGTAGGTCGCGATCTCCGCAAACTGTAACGTCGCCGGTGGTGTAACGCGAATATAGTCTTCGCCCTCTTCAACGATCGCACCCACTTTACGCAACTCGGTCGCCATCGCGAACAGGCGGTCGGTCTCTTTGACGCGCCAGTTATAGATGTTACGTAAGGTCGTGGTGCCTTTAGCGAACAGCGCTGCCGTGGCGATGGTCATCGCCGCATCGGGAATATGGTTCATATCCATGTCTACCGCGTTCAGCTCACCGTGAGTACAGGCAATAAAGTCTTCGCCCCAGGTAATGGTCGCGCCCATTTTTTCAAGCACATCAGCGAAGCGGATATCACCCTGCATACTGTTGCGGCCAATCCCGGTGACTTTTACCGTACCGCCTTTAATGGCTCCTGCTGCGAGAAAATAGGAAGCGGAAGAAGCGTCACCTTCAACCAGATATGCCCCCGGTGACTGATACTGCTGCTGACCCTGCACAATAAAGCGCTGGTAGTTCTGATTCTCAATTTCAACACCAAACGTTTTCATCAGGTTCAGTGTGATATCAATGTAAGGTTTGGATACCAGCTCGCCTTTAATGGCGATCGTCGTATCCTGCGGCGCCAGTGGCGCAGTCATCAGCAACGCAGTCAGGAACTGGCTGGATACGCTGCCGTCTACCTCAACCTGTCCTCCGGTAAAGCCACCGCGCAGACGTAAAGGCGGATAGTTTTCCTGCTCCAGGTATTCAATGTTGGCTCCGCCCTGGCGTAACGCATCAACCAGATGGCCAATCGGGCGCTCTTTCATGCGCGGCTCGCCCGTCAACACGATGTCATTACTGCCCAGACACAGCGCAGCGGCCAGTGGGCGCATTGCGGTTCCGGCATTGCCAAGGAACAGTTCTACTGCGCCTTCGGCATGCAGCGCGCCGCCATTGCCGATAATCTCGCAACGCGTACGGTCGGCAGAAAGGGTATAGCTAATTCCTAACGCATTCAGAGCATTAAGCATATGGCGGACATCATCGCTGTCCAGCAGGTTGGTCAGGACAGTGGTGCCATTTGCTAATGCAGCCAGCAGCAAAGCGCGGTTAGAAACACTTTTGGATCCAGGCAGATTGATGGTGCCATCCACCCGCGCAATGGGTTGTAACGTCAGGGATTCCATGAAACTCGACTCTCAAAAACAGACATAAAAACCCCACAGACTGGCTGTGGGGATGAAAATACAGCAGATTAACCGCGGCGGCGCTCGAAATCGACCATGAAATCGGTCAGCGCTTTTACACCTTCTAGCGGCATTGCATTGTAGATGGACGCGCGCATACCGCCGACCACACGGTGCCCTTTCAACGCGTGCAGACCCGCAGCGAAAGACTCTTCCAGGAAGAGTTTATCCAGTGCGCTGTCAGCAAGCTGGAACGGTACGTTCATGCGTGAACGGTTCGATTTTGCCACGTCGTTACGGTAGAAATCGCTGTTATCGATTACGCCGTACAGCAGTTCCGCTTTTTGCTGGTTAATTTTATCCATCGCGTTAACACCGCCCTGCTCTTTCAGCCATTTAAAGACCAGGCCAGACAGATACCAGGCAAAGGTTGGCGGCGTGTTGAACATGGAGTCGTTGTCATTCAGCACGGTATAGTCGAGGATTGACGGGCATGACACATGAGCCTTACCCAGCAAATCTTCACGTACGATGACAATGGTCAGCCCGGCCGGGCCGATGTTTTTCTGCGCCCCGGCATAAATTACGCCATAACGGCTCACGTCAAGCGGTGCGGAAAGAATGGTAGAGGACAGATCCGCCGTAACCACTACATTGCTGGCAAAATTCGGCGTTTCATCGATCGCAATGCCATCAATGGTTTCATTCGGGCAATAGTGCAAATACGCCGCGTTGTCAGAAAGCTGCCATTCGCTCATTGGCTTAACAGCGCGCAGTCCGTCAACGGTGACTTTGGCGTCGATAACGTTTGGCGTACAGTATTTTTTCGCTTCTTTAATTGCGCTGGCGGCCCAATAACCGGCATCAACGTAATCCGCCGTGGTTTTGTCACCCAGAATATTTAACGGGATACCCGCAAACTGCCCGCGCCCACCGCCATGGCAGAACAACACTTTATAGTTGGAGGGGATGCTGAGAAGATCGCGAAAATCCTGCTCCGCTTCCTCTGCGACCTGGATGAATTCTTTGCCACGGTGGCTAATTTCCATCACCGACGTGCCAAGACCGTTCCAGTCGCGAAGATCCTGTTGAGCCAGTTTAAGTACTTCTGCCGGTAACATTGCCGGACCTGAACTAAAATTGAAGACCTGAGCCATTTCCCCTCACCACGTTGTGTTGTTGTCCAATCAACATCCTGTCATTGGCGATAATCCGGTGACAGACATTGGTATAAGTTATTCCTGTGGATATCGGTTTTATCATTCAGTGACACGCGCCGCAATGGGTAAAACTGACCAGGGTAAAAATGTGTCATTGGTCACACAACAGAATCTATCGGATTGACGGGTAAAAACCGAGATTTTCGCTGTCAGGTGACCCGTTTTGCCCGACTGGCCTTCGACCATTCTGGATTTGCACAGCGTGGACATAATTGATGATCTCCGGCGTTCATTTGCACCACTTCACTACACCGTATACAGGCATAGTCCCCAGCTTCAGGTATCACTTTAAATCGCTGTGTGCAGCGTTTAGGCAAAATACTGAGCCCCGGCTTTACGTCTTCATCAGCAAAGAAATAGACGCTGATTTGCCCATTAGTCTCCAGGATGGCCAGTCTCACCTGTCCCAATTGCTCCACGCCGTTCAAACGCAATTCCATAAAGAATTCGAATTCCGTCATATTGGCGCTATTGAGCTTCGACCATGCCAGCTCACCGTCCTCAATGATCACAACGGGCTTGCCCTCCAGCAAATCCTCCATTTTCTCGCTATGCGCCATCAGCCACATAACCAGCCGATACAGCACGGCAAGCGTAATAAAGACCACCAGCACCGGCAGCATCGGGACATCATCATAAAATGCCACGTCTCCCGCCGCGGACCCCAGCGTAAGGATAATCAGCACTTCAAAAAGCGACATCTGGCGTACGCCGCGACGTCCGGTGATTTTTAAAAACAGAAAAACCAATATAAAGGTATAGAGGCTGCGCAGAGCAACTTCTCCCAGAAAATCCATGGGCACCTTATCCAGTACCATTCGGTGTAAATCGAAAGCTTTCATTATTATGCTCTAAACGTGGTTGGCTGTAGGAAAGCATAGCTAATACTTTTATTTACGTCTGAACTCCGGCGACGATAGCGCCATTCATTTAAAACCCGTATCATTGCGCGCTTTCCGTACGACAAAAGTGATTTTCATGACGCAAACATTTATCCCCGGCAAAGATGCCGCTCTGGAAGACTCCATCGCTCGCTTCCAGCAAAAATTGCTCGACCTTGGTTTTCAAATTGAAGAAGCCTCGTGGTTGAATCCCGTCCCTAACGTCTGGTCTGTACATATTCGCGACAAAGAATGCGCGCTGTGCTTCACCAACGGTAAAGGCGCGACGAAAAAAGCGGCGCTGGCTTCCGCGCTGGGCGAATATTTTGAGCGTCTGTCGACTAACTATTTCTTTGCGGATTTCTGGCTGGGTGAAACCATCGCCAACGGCCCATTCGTGCATTATCCGAACGAAAAATGGTTCCCGTTGACTGAAGAAGACGACGTACCTGAAGGTCTACTGGATGCTCGTCTGCGTGCGTTTTACGATCCAGACAACGAACTGACTGGCAGCATGCTTATCGATCTGCAATCCGGTAATGAAGAACGTGGGGTCTGCGGCCTGCCGTTTACCCGTCAGTCGGATAACCAGACCGTCTATATTCCGATGAACATTATTGGCAACCTGTACGTTTCTAACGGCATGTCTGCGGGTAACACCCGTAACGAAGCGCGCGTTCAGGGCCTGTCTGAAGTCTTTGAGCGCCATGTGAAGAACCGTATTATTGCGGAAAGCATCAGCCTGCCGGAAATCCCGGCCGAAGTCATGGCGCGCTACCCGGCAGTGGTGGAGTCCATCGCCAAACTGGAAGCGGAAGGTTTCCCAATTTTCGCCTACGATGGCTCGCTGGGCGGCAAGTATCCGGTGATTTGCGTTGTCCTGTTCAACCCGGCCAATGGTACCTGCTTTGCCTCCTTCGGTGCGCACCCGGATTTCGGCGTTGCGCTGGAGCGTACTGTCACTGAACTGCTGCAGGGTCGTGGTCTGAAAGATCTTGATGTCTTCACCCCACCGACCTTTGACGACGAAGAAGTGGCTGAACACACTAACCTTGAAACCCACTTCATCGATTCCAGCGGCCTGATCTCCTGGGATCTGTTCAAGCAGGATGCTGACTATCCGTTCGTTGACTGGAATTTCTCCGGTACCACCGAAGAAGAGTTCGCCACCCTGATGGCCATCTTCAATGCTGAAGATAAAGAAGTGTATATCGCCGACTACGAGCACCTGAGCGTTTACGCGTGCCGCATTATTGTTCCGGGAATGTCTGACATCTATCCGGCTGAAGATCTGTGGTTAGCCAACAACGCCATGGGCGCCCATCTGCGTGACACTATTCTCTCGCTCCCGGGCAGTGAATGGGATAAAGAAGACTATCTCAATCTGATCGAACAACTGGATGAGGAAGGCTTTGACGACTTCACCCGCGTACGCGAGCTGCTCGGTCTGGCAACCGGTGCGGATAACGGTTGGTACACCCTGCGCATTGGCGAGCTTAAAGTGATGCTGGCGCTGGCCGGCGGCGATCTGGAGCAGGCGCTGGTCTGGACAGAATGGACGATGGAATTCAACGCCTCTGTCTTTAGCGCTGAACGTGCCAACTACTACCGCTGTCTGCAAACGCTGCTGCTGCTATCTCAGGAAGAAGATCGTCAGCCGCTACAATATCTGAACGCGTTTGTTCGCATGTACGGTGCCGAGGCGGTTGAAGCCGCAAGTGCAGCATTAAGTGGCGAAGCGCCGTTCTACGGACTTCAAACTGTTGATAGCGATCTGCAGGCTTTCCCGGCGCATCAGTCTCTGCTGAAAGCCTACGAAAAACTGCAGCGCGCGAAAGCAGCACATTGGTCAAAATAGTGACAATCAGCCTGCGCTGAGTAGGCTAAAGGTATTGTCTGGGCTATATTACGGGGCGCTTAATGCGCCCTGTTTTTTATTTTGGTCAAATCAAAAAATAAATGTAAAAACAAGGTTAAATATTAGTAGTTGATATTAAGAAAATTAGCTTATTAATGTGGTTTTTTATCTCAATTACTCCATTTTAATTAACCGCTCCAGAGGAGACAGAAAGAAAAAATTCAACTCACTTTATAATTTTTAAAATTTATTTTTATTTGGATAATCAACAAGTTACACCGTAATCGCATAAAAACCATGCGCCTTACGGGCCTATAAGCCAGGCGAGATATGATCTATATCAAATTCTCATCTATAATGCTTTGTTAGTATCTCGTCGCCGACTTAATAAAGAGAGAGTTAGTGTGAAAGCTGACAACCCTTTTGATCTTATTCTTCCTGCTGCAATGGCCAAAGTTGCCGAAGAAGCAGGCGTCTATAAAGCAACGAAACATCCGCTTAAGACGTTCTATCTGGCAATTACTGCCGGTGTATTCATTTCAATTGCCTTTGTTTTCTATATCACCGCCACAACCGGTACCGGCACAATGCCTTTCGGCATGGCGAAGCTAGTAGGTGGTATCTGCTTTTCCCTGGGGCTGATTCTCTGCGTTGTCTGCGGTGCAGACCTCTTCACCTCAACCGTACTGATTGTCGTAGCGAAAGCCAGTGGTCGCATCACCTGGGGCCAATTGGCTAAAAACTGGCTTAACGTTTATGTCGGCAACCTGATTGGCGCCCTGATCTTCGTGTTACTCATGTGGCTTTCTGGCGAGTATATGACCGCTAACGGCGCGTGGGGTCTCAACGTCCTGCAAACAGCCGACCACAAAGTGCACCATACTTTTGTTGAGGCGGTAAGTCTTGGCATCCTGGCGAACCTGATGGTGTGTCTGGCAGTATGGATGAGCTATTCGGGTCGCAGCCTGATGGACAAAGCGTTTATCATGGTATTACCGGTCGCAATGTTTGTTGCCAGCGGTTTTGAGCACAGTATCGCAAACATGTTTATGATCCCTATGGGTATTGTAATTCGCGATTTCGCCACCCCGGAATTCTGGACCGCTGTTGGGTCTTCTCCGGAGAATTTTTCTCACCTGACCGTGATGAATTTCATCACCGATAACCTGATTCCGGTTACGATCGGCAACATTATCGGCGGCGGTTTGTTGGTCGGGTTGACATACTGGGTCATTTATCTGCGTGGTAACGATCATCATTAATCTGATGATGCCCATTACACGCAGTAAATAAAAAATCCACTTAAGAAGGTAGGTGTTACATGTCCGAGCTTAATGAAAAGTTAGCCACAGCCTGGGAAGGTTTTACCAAAGGTGATTGGCAGAATGAAGTAAACGTCCGTGACTTCATTCAGAAAAACTACACTCCGTATGAGGGTGACGAGTCCTTCCTGGCTGGCGCAACTGATGCGACCACTGCACTGTGGGACAGCGTGATGGAAGGCGTTAAACAGGAAAACCGCACTCACGCGCCTGTTGACTTTGACACCTCCGTTGCTTCTACCATCACTTCTCACGACGCTGGCTACATCAACAAAGCGCTCGAGAAAATTGTTGGTCTGCAGACTGAAGCTCCGCTGAAACGTGCGATCATTCCGTTTGGCGGCATCAAAATGGTTGAAGGTTCCTGCAAAGCGTACAATCGCGAACTGGACCCGATGCTGAAAAAAATCTTCACCGAATACCGCAAAACCCACAACCAGGGCGTATTCGATGTTTACACCAAAGACATTCTGAACTGCCGTAAATCCGGTGTTCTGACTGGTCTGCCAGATGCCTATGGCCGTGGCCGTATCATCGGTGACTACCGTCGCGTTGCGCTGTACGGTATCGACTACCTGATGAAAGACAAATACGCTCAGTTCGTCTCTCTGCAATCCGATCTGGAAAACGGCGTAAACCTGGAAGCCACTATCCGTCTGCGTGAAGAAATTGCTGAACAGCACCGCGCACTGGGTCAGATCAAAGAAATGGCTGCTAAATATGGCTGCGATATCTCTGGTCCGGCAACCAACGCTCAGGAAGCTATCCAGTGGACTTACTTCGGCTACCTGGCCGCGGTTAAATCTCAGAACGGCGCAGCAATGTCCTTCGGTCGCGTATCCACCTTCCTGGATGCCTACATCGAACGTGATATCAAAGCAGGCAAAATCACCGAGCAAGACGCTCAGGAAATGATTGACCACCTGGTCATGAAACTGCGTATGGTTCGTTTCCTGCGTACCCCTGAATATGATGAACTGTTCTCCGGTGACCCGATTTGGGCAACTGAATCTATCGGTGGTATGGGCGTTGATGGCCGTACTCTGGTTACCAAAAACAGCTTCCGCTTCCTGAATACCCTGTACACCATGGGTCCTTCTCCGGAGCCGAACATCACCGTTCTGTGGTCTGAAAAACTGCCTCTGAACTTCAAGAAATTCGCCGCTAAAGTGTCCATCGACACCTCTTCTCTGCAGTACGAGAACGATGACCTGATGCGTCCGGACTTCAACAACGACGACTACGCTATCGCTTGCTGCGTAAGCCCGATGGTTGTTGGTAAACAAATGCAGTTCTTCGGTGCGCGTGCAAACCTGGCGAAAACCATGCTGTACGCAATCAACGGCGGCGTTGATGAAAAACTGAAAATGCAGGTTGGTCCTAAATCTGAACCGATCAAAGGCGACGTTCTGAACTTCGACGAAGTTATGGAGCGCATGGATCACTTCATGGACTGGCTGGCTAAACAGTACGTCACTGCACTGAACGTTATCCACTACATGCACGACAAGTACAGCTACGAAGCCTCTCTGATGGCGCTGCACGACCGTGACGTTATCCGCACCATGGCGTGTGGTATCGCTGGTCTGTCCGTTGCTGCTGACTCCCTGTCTGCAATCAAATATGCGAAAGTTAAACCGATTCGTGACGAAGACGGTCTGGCTGTCGACTTCGAAATCGAAGGCGAATACCCGCAGTTTGGTAACAACGACTCTCGCGTTGATGACATGGCGGTTGACCTGGTAGAACGTTTCATGAAGAAAATTCAGAAACTGACTACTTATCGTAACGCTATCCCGACTCAGTCTGTTCTGACCATCACCTCTAACGTGGTTTATGGTAAGAAAACCGGTAACACCCCCGATGGTCGTCGTGCCGGCGCGCCGTTCGGACCGGGTGCTAACCCAATGCACGGTCGTGACCAGAAAGGTGCTGTTGCCTCTCTGACCTCCGTTGCTAAACTGCCGTTTGCTTACGCTAAAGATGGTATCTCTTACACCTTCTCTATCGTTCCGAACGCCCTGGGTAAAGACGACGAAGTTCGTAAGACCAACCTGGCTGGTCTGATGGATGGTTACTTCCACCACGAAGCGTCCATCGAAGGTGGTCAGCACCTGAACGTGAACGTCATGAACCGTGAAATGCTGCTGGATGCGATGGAACATCCGGAAAAATATCCGCAGCTGACCATCCGTGTTTCTGGCTACGCAGTACGTTTTAACTCCCTGACTAAAGAACAGCAGCAGGACGTTATTACTCGTACCTTCACTCAGACCATGTAATTGGTTTTGACTGAAATCGTACTTTAAAAAGCGTACAATAAAGGCTCCACGTAAGTGGGGCCTTTTTAATAGCCTGCTTTGTCAGCTATCTATACTTATGGATAGCAGCCAAAACAGACTCGACACAGTTAATAACTGTGCACTAACACTGGCCCCGGATGGGCCACACCTGGAGAAACACCGCAATGTCAGTTATTGGTCGCATTCACTCCTTTGAATCCTGTGGCACTGTTGATGGCCCGGGCATCCGTTTTATTACCTTCTTCCAGGGCTGCCTGATGCGCTGCCTGTATTGTCATAACCGTGACACATGGGATACGCACGGCGGCAAAGAAGTCACCGTCGACGAGTTAATGAAAGAGGTCGTGACCTACCGCCACTTTATGAACGCCTCCGGTGGCGGTGTGACAGCGTCCGGTGGCGAAGCTATCCTGCAAGCTGAATTTGTACGCGACTGGTTTCGTGCCTGTAAAAAAGAAGGTATTCATACCTGTCTGGATACCAACGGTTTTGTTCGCCGCTACGATCCGGTGATCGATGAATTGCTGGAAGTCACTGACCTGGTGATGCTCGATCTCAAACAGATGAATGATGAAATCCATCAGAATCTGGTGGGCGTATCTAACCATCGTACGCTTGAGTTCGCACGTTACCTGTCCAATAAAGACATCAAGGTGTGGATCCGCTACGTCGTTGTGCCTGGCTGGTCTGACGATGACGACTCCGCGCACCGCCTGGGCGAGTTTACCCGCGATATGGGCAACGTAGAGAAAATCGAACTGCTGCCATACCATGAGCTGGGCAAACACAAATGGGTGGCAATGGGTGAAGAGTACAAACTTGACGGTGTTAAGCCACCGAAAAAAGAGACCATGGAGCGCGTGAAAGGCATTCTTGAGCAGTATGGTCATAAAGTAATGTACTAAGGTATGACGACCACGGCGTCGCAGCGCTCTGCTTGAGTAGCGCGACGCCAACGTTCGATGCCTACGACATAAAATATTCTGAAAGTTTATTGGTCACGCTTTCAATAGAGAAAATACGTTTCTGGTGTGCTTTACGACACTGCACGTAACGCTCATCCTGCTCTTCCAGAGCACTGAGTATGCGATCCGCCACCATCATCGCACCAGCAATTTCAGCAAAACCAGACTCACCTTCCCCCTGTAATGCAACCGCCGCCTGCAAATTCCAGTCAGAAAGCCGATTTAATGGCGCAAACGATCCGCGAGTTAACGAGAGAATTTTTATGCCTTGTTCCTTCGCTAGCGTCAGCGACTGCATCATATCGGTAGAGATTTGTTCTGTATGAATAACAATAATCCCTGTTTTTTGGCTGTCCGCCAACGGAGAGATAGCCGCCGGATAAAACCGGTCGATATAACTGGCTATTTTCCCCATCTGCACCAGATTGATTTGCAGGAATAACGCCACCGGCACCGCAGTACCTACCGCATAAATTGCAATATTACTGAGCTGATTTAACCAGGTCGCAACCGCCTGCAATTCTTTGCTGTCGATGATGGCATTGCTGTCACAAACGCTTGCCAGTACCGCCGCCGTCTCCTCACTTCCTCCATCATTCGGCCGTGCAGCTCCTTGCTCCAGTGCAAGAGCCGTTCTGAAATCAGAAAACCCCTTAAAACCAAAGGCACGGCAAAAACGAGTGATACTCCCCTCACTGGTATCAATAGAATCAGCCAGCTCGGTTATCGTATGCCGCATCACAAAATCAGGATTTTCAGTGATAAAACGCCCTACCTTTTCCAGGATCGGACTCAGTTCTGAAGCCCCATTTCTTATGTTAATCAATAAATTAGTATCTATCTGACTCATTTTTCGCCTTTTTGCACAAAATGCAAATGCTGTCACATACTTTGCCCGGTTTTGCGATAATAATTTTTATCGCACCAATGATAATTAAAAATAATTATTTTTACAAACAGGAGAACGTCTAATGAAAGGTCTGATCGTCTGTCGTACCGGTATGGGCAGTTCGCTAATGCTGAAAATCAAAGCCCAAAAAGTCATCGATAAACATGGCTGGGATATCGATCTTGAACACGATGTCCTGTCAGGGCTACGAACCTGGCAAAACATCGACTTCGTGATCACCATGAGCGACCTGACCGATGAGGTAGAAGCCGCCGGGTTCAGAGCAATCGGTATCACCGATCTGATGAACAGCGAAGAAATGGAATCTGCGCTCACCAGCGTTGTTCAAAACAACTAACCTCTCCGGGGGAAATATGGATCTCCTAAAGTTCATTGTATTCGACATTTTGGGTGTAACCCCACTTTTAGTTGGCTTTATTGCGCTAATTGGTTTGCTTATCCAGCGTAAACCCATCGAAAAAGTGCTTTCAGGTACCTTTAAAACCATCGTCGGATTTCTGGTATTTGCCGGCGGAGCAGGGATTGCGGTGACATCCTTAGGTAATTTTCAGACCTTATTCAGCGATGGATTCGGTCTGAAAGGTGTGATGCCGTTAGCCGAAGCGTTAACTGGGCTGGCACAAACCAAGTTTGCCATGTGCGTTTCACTCATCATGGTCGTTGGTTTCGGCTGGAACTTGTTTTTTGCCCGCGTAACACCGTTCAAATACATCTTCCTGACGGGCCAACATAATCTGTATCTGTCTGCCCTCTTAACCGTTACGCTTAAGGCGCTTGGCTACAGCGATGTAACAACAATTATCGTCGGCTCCATACTGCTGGGGCTTGCGGCCTGTGTCTATCCAGCTATCGCTCAGCCGTGGATGCGTAAGATTACCGGTAATGATGAAATCGCGATGGGTCATTACGTTACTCTGGCCTACGCGCTATCGGGATGGATCGGTTCGAAAGTGGGCGATCCTAAGCAGTCAACAGAAAAGCTAAATCTTCCCGGATGGTTGGGGATTTTTAAAGACTACATCGTCTCCGTGTCCATCTCTGTCAGTATTTTCTATTACATCGCGGCGCTTGCCGCAGGCGAAGAAGCGGTAACGGCCGCCGCCGGTGGAATGCATTGGCTGGTTTATCCGCTATTCCAGTCACTCACATTTACCGCATCGCTTTATATCATCATCACCGGCGTTCGCTTGCTGTTGTCAGAAATAGTCCCGGCATTTCTGGGCATCTCTGAAAAGTTTATCCCGAACGCCAAACCCGCACTGGATTGCCCAGTCGTCTTTCCGTATGCCCCAACCGCCACCGTTTTAGGTTTCATCTCTTCCTTTGTGGGTGGATTGGTGGTTATGGGGGTACTCGCATTAATTGGGCAAACGGTCATTATCCCCGTCGCCATCCCCTACTTCTTCATTGGTGCTACCGCCGCCGTCTTCGGTAATGCGTCAGGAGGCTGGAAAGGGGCCATCGCCGGTAGCTTTGTCACTGGCATATTAATTGGTATTGGCCCGGCACTCATCTATCCCATCATGGAGTCGGTTGGATTGTCCGGTACTAGCTTCCCGGAGACAGATTTTGTCGCCCTCGGCTTAGTGGTTTATTACATCGGCAAAATGTTGCCCTGATAAGGAATGAACATGAATATTGACGAATTGAAATCCCATGCGCTGGCTGCTCGCCGGGATATTGTCACCATGATTTATGAATCAGGCATTGGCCATCCTGGCGGTGCATTGTCCATCATCGACATTCTGACCTGGATTTACGATCAAGAGGTAGACTTCACCTGCGCCCCTCGCGCTCGCGTGGTCATGAGCAAAGGTCATGCGGTTGCTGCTCAGTACGCCATGCTGCATCAAAAAGGCAAAATTGAGCGCAGCGAATTTAATACTTTTCGACAAATTAACTCACGTTTACAGGGGCACCCTAGCATCAAATCTCTGCCCGAAGTCGATGCAACAACCGGCCTGCTGGGCCAGGGATTATCCATTGCCTTTGGTATGGCGGCGGCCAAAAAACAGCGGGGGGAATCACAGCGCGTTTTCGCCATCATTGGCGATGGCGAAATGCACGAAGGGCAAATCTGGGAAACGCTACAACAGGCAGGCCATATGAAGATGGATAACCTGGTGGCGATTATCGACTACAACGGTTTTTCCTCCCACGACCCCGTTAATCAGGTGGTGAATCTGGAACCTCTGGCCGACAAAGTGCGTCTTTTCGGCTGGCACGTACTCGAACTCCATAACGGTAACGATATGCATCAGGTTGCCGACACGCTGATGCTTTCACGCCATCTGAAAGGAAAACCTGTCGCCATTATTGCGCATACCACCAAAGGCAGTGGCGTTAGCTATATGGAAAATAACGGTGACTGGCATTCAAAAACCCCAACCACCGAACAATATCAGCAGGCTATGGAGGAGTTGCAGTGATGAAAGCCCCACGTGATGAAATTGGTAACGCACTCATTGCCCTGAAAAAAAAGGGCTATCCCATTGTCGCCATTGATAGTGATTTAGCCAGCTCCACCCGCACTGACCAGTTCCAGGCCGTCTATCCAGACGCTTTCTTTGAAATGGGTATTGCGGAAGGATCGGCAATGAGCTTTGCCACTGGCCAGGCGTTGGAAGGAAATATTCCGTTCTACGTTAACTTTGCGATGTTTGTGACAGGCACCGCCTGGACTCAACTGCGCCAGGCGTGCTACGCCAAAGCTAACATTAAATTAGTTGGTAGCCACCCAGGAATGGATGATGGACCTGACGGCGCATCGCATCATGCGCTGGAAGATCTGGCCCTGACGCGCGTACTGCCGGGGCTCACAATTCTAACACCTGCCGACGCTGAAGAAGTTGAGGCCGCATTTGAACAGGCAGTAAACATTCCCGGTCCGGTCTATATTCGCGTAGCCCGAGAACCGATGCCCGTGCGCGATAAATCTACCGTTCCGCGAGTGACCGATATCGCCGCCGTGGAGGACTCAGGCAATGACTTCGCCATTCTCTATGAAGGGACCGTTCTGGAGCAGGCAAGCGCAGGTTATGTGCAGCTGTGCGCCCAGGGAAAACGTGGCAAGCTGATTCACGTCGCCATGCTAAAACCGTTTAACCGCCAGCGCTTTCTGCAACTGATTGCCAACTGCCCGCAGATCGCAACGATTGAAAATCACACGATCATCGGTGGGCTTGGCGGACAGGTTGCTGAAGTATTGGCGGAGGAAGGATTAACCACGAGATTAATCCGACTGGGGACACAAGATACGTTTACGGAATCAGGCAATAGCCGCCAGTTGAAAGAGAAATACGGTATTTCGGCGACCGCACTCTTTGAAGCCCTGAGATAGTTCGGGTTGGCAGACCGCAATGCGGTCTGCTGCTCTGAAATAAGGAGAACACAATGACATCTGCGCTATTTTCTGCCTGTCAGTTTCGTGAACAATGCCGATCCTGGCAGGAGGCCGTGACGCTGGCTTGCCAGCCTCTGGAAGAACTGGGCGCGATTACGTCCGCCTACGCACAGGCAATCATCCGTGAAACAGAACAACTGGGTCCGTGGTACATCTTAAGCCCTGAGTTTGCCCTGCCGCACGCTCGTCCGGAAGAAGGAGTGATAAGCAGTGAGACACATTTGTCGCTCTTGTGTCTGAAAGAGGCGGTGCCTTTTCCTGGGCATCCAGATGTGCGGTTAATTATTGTCCTGGCGGCTGCCAGCAGCACCCGACATATTGAAATGATTCAAAAACTGGTTTGCTGGCTGGATGAAGGGGAGCATTTACAACAGCTGACGAGTATGACCAGTCAGGCGCAGCTTCACTGCACGCTGAAAGCATGCGAATACCTCGCAACTTCCGGCATACCCGCAATGGGAAAATGAGTCACGGTATGCAAACATTTTGCCTTGCATACCGTCTGGCGCGCTTTATACGTGAGCCACCGGAGTCGGCGTATGTCTGGCGCTACGCAACAACATCAGCAGATAAATAAACGATACGCTGGCAATCATAATGAATAATAGATTATCGGAATAATTCTGCATCAGCATTGCGGTGAATGAAGGACCCAGCAGGCTGCCAACGGTATAGCTTAATAACAATGCCTGATTCATGGCGACCAGCTGATGATGTTCAACCTTTTCACAGGCCCAGGCCATCGCCACCGGATAGAGGGTAAAACCTGCCGCACCCAACATAAACAACGCAGGCGCCATCGCCGCCTGATTCAGCATGGCGATACTTCCGACGATAACCACGAAGACCTGGACGCGTAAAACCAGCAGGCGCCCCAGCTTGTCTGCCAGGCGGCCAATCGGCCATTGCCCCAGAATACCGGCGCTAACCAGAACCGCCATCCAGAAACCAATGCTGGCGTTGCTCACCCCTTGATGGTTGAGATACAGCGGCATCAGGCCATACAAAGACCCCAGCACAATCCCGGAAATAATACAGCCGTTAACGCCCAGACGCGCCTGCCGCAGCTTCAGCATGGAGGTAATAGGAGTAGACTGCTGTTCATCACCCTGCTGATTGGCAATGCGCGTAAAGAGCAATGGCAAAACACCAGCCAGGATCGTACCCGTCACCCACGGCAGGACGTTCATCAATTCTGTTGATACTTTACTAACCAGTAGCTGGCCTAAAAACGTCCCCACGTAATAGATCATCATATAGGCGGCAAGCAAGCGTCCGCGATTACGCGAAGTCCCGCTGCACATCAGCGCACTTTCCACTACCACCCAAATCATGGCGCAGCCAACACCGGCGATAAAACGCCAGGTCATCCAGCTCCAGAATCCCACCATAACCCCCAGGCCGATACAGCCCGCGGCAAAAATAAGCGAGGCAATGTAATAGCTGCGATTAAAACCAAGGTGTTTTATTAAATACCCGGTCAGCAACGTCCCTACCAGATTGCCGGTAAAGTAGGAAGAACTCACCACCCCCACCTGCCAGGTGGGCAAATTTTCATGGGCGAGCCAAAGCGGGACGAGCGTGTTTAACACGGCGATCGCCAGGGTCAGCAGAAGCAGCCCGCACAGCAACAGCATGACGGGACGGGTATAGATGGACATGAATAAAAACCGTGAGGAAGTTCAAATTTCATGCGCATCATGCCACTGCCAAAAACATTGTCAATCGGCGCAATCAAAGGGCTGAGGCGCTTTCCGGACGATCGATTTGCATTACTGATTCTTAATGTGAATAGATAAAAAACACAAAAACACATCTGCTTGTTTTTATTGATCTAAAACAAAAATCTCGCGTTGCGTTCAGTCGAAAAATTTCATGGACTCCCCTTACTTTTATTTCTTACTAAACTCTATGCGGGATGCAGATCTGCATTGTCTTCAAAATAGAACAGTGAGTTCTTATTTAGGTATCTAATCCATATATCGTTCTTTCTGTAGACTTAAACTCATCAAATTTCCCCCACTGATGCTGAACAGGAGAAATATCATGACTAAACCTTACGTAAGACTTGATAAAGATAATGCGGCAGTACTGCTGGTCGACCATCAGGCTGGCCTGCTCTCTCTGGTTCGGGATATCGATCCCGATAAATTTAAAAACAACGTGCTTGCCCTCGGCGACTTAGCAAAATACTTCAAACTCCCAACCATTCTGACAACCAGTTTCGAGACAGGACCAAACGGGCCACTGGTACCGGAACTGAAAGCTCAATTTCCCGATGCGCCTTATATTGCTCGCCCCGGAAACATTAACGCGTGGGATAACGAAGATTTCGTGAAAGCAGTGAAAGCGACCGGTAAAAAACAGCTGATTATTGCCGGTGTCGTGACGGAAGTTTGCGTTGCTTTCCCTGCGCTCTCGGCTATTGAAGAAGGTTTTGATGTCTTTGTCGTAACCGATGCGTCGGGTACATTTAATGAAATTACTCGCCATTCAGCATGGGATCGGATGTCCCAGGCCGGTGCTCAACTGATGACGTGGTTTGGTGTCGCATGTGAGTTGCATCGCGACTGGCGCAACGATATCGAAGGTCTGGCGACGCTGTTCTCTAATCACATTCCTGATTATCGCAATCTGATGACCAGCTACGACACGTTAACTAAACAGAAGTAAAAAAACCGGGGCTATGCCCCGGTTTGTCATTTAGCTGGCAACCGCCATACCGACGGTCATATGCAGACCGTAGAACACGCCACGACCAATCAACTCGCCGACTAACAGCAGAATAAACGCGACGGAAAGCAGCGGAACTGCAGGCTGGTAGCCTTTCACTTGCGGTACAATCCAGCAGCACAGCGCTAATGCCAGAGCGACAATCCGCCACGCCATCAGCGAGCCGTAATCCGGAACCAGCGCAGACGCCTGTTGAATGGAACTGTGGATCGTCGCCAGTTCAGCCCCCTGCATTACAGACATGATGGCGCTCACGACCAGAGCAAGCACTGAAATAGCCGGCAACAGGCGCATCGCCCAACCGTCCACGCCAGCAATTCTCAGCAACAGATATCCCAGCAGCGGACCGCCCATAAACATCGTCAGGAAGAAGCCCAGCGGCGTCCAGATGCTGTACCAGGTCGGTACGGTATCGATGGTGTTATACACGCGCACCATCATCCAGACAAAAACCACGCCCAGTACCATGGTGACAACTAACCACAGATTGCGTAATACGGGCGACATTTTTTTCAACGTTGCCAGCAGCCAGCCGATGCCGCCAACGGCAAAGAAGATTGAGCCGCTGGCAATTTCATTACTCAACGCAGAAGATCCTACACGATTGAGTGAGTTAAAGGCGCGCATCGGTGAGCCCAGGTGGAGCATGGAAGCAATAAAGCCAATGCCCATTAATACCCACAGCCCGAACATGCAGGCAATCACGCGCTGCTGCGATTCAGGGCGTAAGTCCCCTTTCATCAACGCCAGCGCCAGAACGATAAAGCCACCAACTACACACTGTCCGAAGACAGTGAAGATCATCAGCGGCCATTCATGCCATCCACTTCCCATCTTACACCTCCTTCGGATTGGCCAGATAACCTGTAGTATCCCCGGTCGGACGGCTATTGGCGTTAGGTTTGATGACAATACTTGGTTTGGTAAAGTGCGCGCCCGGCAGTGGCGCTACCGCAGCCAAAGTACCATGTTTTTTGCGCAGCTCTTCAATCGGACCAAAATCCAGCGCACGCAGTGGGCAGGACTCCACGCAGATAGGTTTCTTGCCTTCAGCGACGCGCTCATGGCAGCCATCACATTTAGTCATATGCCCTTTTTCAGCATTGTACTGTGGCGCGCCGTAAGGACAGGCCATGTGGCAATACCGGCAGCCAATGCAAACATCTTCGTCGACAACGACAAAACCATCTTCACGTTTGTGCATCGCGCCGCTCGGACAAACCTTGGTACAGGCTGGATCTTCACAGTGGTTACACGCAATGGAGAGGTAATAAGCAAAGACGTTCTGATGCCAGACGCCGTTGTCCTCCTGCCAGTCGCCGCCTGCGTATTCATAAATGCGGCGGAAGCTGACTTCCGGGGTTAAATTTTTGAAATCTTTGCAGGCCAGTTCGCAGGTTTTGCAACCGGTGCAACGGCTGGAATCAATAAAAAATCCATACTGGGTTGTCATCGGTTACTCCTTACGCCTTTTCAACCTGAACAAGGTTCGTGTGTGACGGATTCCCCTTTGCGAGAGGAGACGGACGCTGGGTCGTCAGGACGTTAATACAACCGCCCTGATCCACGCGTTTTGCATCCGGGTCATACCAGGCCCCTTCGCCCAATGCCACCACGCCGGGCATCATACGTGGCGTCACTTTCGCCTCAATATGCACTTCACCACGATCGTTAAAGATACGTACCTTGTCGCCGTTGTTAATACCGCGTCGCTGCGCATCCATCGGGTTGATCCACATTTCCTGGCGGCAGGATGCTTTCAGGACATCGACGTTGCCATAGGTCGAGTGAACGCGAGACTTATAGTGGAAGCCGGTCAGCTGCAAAGGGAATTTCTCCACCAGCGGATCGTTTAAGCTTTCAAAGCCTGGGGTATAAATCGGTAGCGGATCAATTACATCACCTTCCGGCAGTTCCCAGGTTGCCGCGATCTCGGCAAGCTGCTGCGAATAAATTTCGATCTTACCTGACGGCGTGGTCAGCGGATTGGCTTTAGGATCCTCACGGAATGCCTTGTACGCCACATGATGTCCTTGCGGATCGCGCTGTTTAAAGATCCCTTGCTGACGGAATTCTTCAAACGTAGGCAGTTCAGGAATCGCTTTGCGCGACTGCTCATACAGATGGCGCATCCACTCTTCCTGAGTACGACCTTCTGTAAACTGCTGCTCAACGCCAAGGCGCTTCGCCAGCTCGCTAGTCATCTGGTAGATAGTCTTGCATTCGAAGCGTGGTTTGATCGCCTGATCGGTGAAAATCACATAGGACATGTTCCCGCATGAGGCATCCAGCGCGAAATCCATCTGTTCGGAGGCGGTGCAGTCCGGCAGCAAAATGTCTGCGTATTTCGCCGAGGAAGTCATATGACAGTCGATGACGACGATCATCTCGCACTTCTTCTCGTCCTGGAGGATTTCATGCGTGCGGTTAATATCAGAGTGTTGGTTAATCAGACAGTTACCGGCATAGTTCCAGATCATCTTAATAGGAACATCGAGCTTGTCTTTGCCGCGTACGCCGTCACGCAGGGCCGTCATCTCCGGGCCTCGCTCAATCGCGTCCGTCCACATGAACATCGAGATGCTGGTTTCAACAGGGTTTTCCAGCGTTGGCATACGCTCAAACGGCAAACTGTATGAGCCCTCACGCGCCCCGCTGTTGCCGCCGTTGATCCCAACGTTACCGGTCAGGATAGCGAGCATAGAAATGGCGCGGGTCGCTATTTCACCGTTAGCATGACGCTGCGGCCCCCACCCCTGGCTGATGTATGCCGGTTTAGCGCTACCTATTTCACGCGCCAGTTTGACGATACGTTCAGCGGGAATACCGGTAATCTGCGCCGCCCACTCCGGGGTCTTGGCAATGCCGTCCTTACCCTGCCCAAGAATATACGCCTTATAGTGACCGTTCTTCGGTGCGTCGGCCGGTAAGGTTTTCTCGTCGTAACCCACGCAATATTTGTCGAGGAACGGTTGGTCAACCATGTTTTCGGTGATCAGGACATACGCCAGACCATTGACCAGCGCCGCATCAGTACCAGGACGGATCGGGATCCATTCATCTTCACGCCCCGCACCGGTATCCGTATAACGGGGATCGATAATGATCATGCGGGCATTGGATTTCTGTCGCGCCTGTTCAAGGTAATAGGTTACGCCACCCCCGCTCATACGGGTTTCACCAGGGTTATTACCGAACAGAACCACCAGCTTGCTGTTTTCAATGTCGGACGGGCTGTTACCGTCAGCCCAGCCGCCGTAGGTATAGTTCAACCCGGCAGCGATTTGCGCTGAAGAGTAGTCACCGTAGTGATTAAGATAGCCGCCGCAGCAGTTCATCAACCGTGCTACCAGCGTTTTACCCGGCGGCCACGAGCGCGTCATAGTGCCACCCAGCGTACCGGTACCGTAGTTCAGGTAGATAGACTCATTGCCGTAGTCTTTGATAAGACGCTGCATATTGCTGGCAATGATGTCGTAGGCTTCATCCCAACTGATGCGCTCAAATTTTCCTTCGCCACGCTTACCAACGCGTTTCATCGGGTATTTCAGACGATCGGGATTATAGACTCGGCGACGCAT
Organism: Citrobacter sp. RHBSTW-00017; assembly: GCF_013797615.1. Lineage (NCBI taxonomy): Bacteria > Pseudomonadati > Pseudomonadota > Gammaproteobacteria > Enterobacterales > Enterobacteriaceae > Citrobacter > Citrobacter sp. RHBSTW-00017. The sequence continues at coordinate 3,290,028 of NZ_CP056899.1, forward strand.
GGAACGACCACGCAGACAGGCGCGTACCTGGTGCAGACCGTCATAGTTGTCATCGCCGGTGTTGTCGGTTTCGACATACTTTATTTCACCGTCGACCACATGCATACGCAGCGGGCAGCGGCTGCCGCAGTTCACCGTACACGCGCTCCAGATCACTTTCTCATTAATCGGTGTCGGATTAAGGGCTTCTGCAGCATTTGCAATACGGGTAAATGGCAGGGTAAACGCGCTACTGGCCACCGCCAGTCCGCCTATCGCCGTCGTTTTCACCAAACCGCGGCGACTAACCTCAGCTGCCAGCACGGCATCGGGGATCTTAGTTTTCATAGTGGCTCACTCTGCTGCTCACAATAAACAAAATACAAATATTCGATGTATAGTTTTTTATATAACGTTAATATCGATATACAGGCTGGTAGAAACTGAATTTGCTAAAAGACAGAGAAAAATACTGACTTTCATTCGAAGTCAGTATTACCCCTATGGGAGTAGTCGTTATTGTCCGACGTCAAACGGGCATAAAAAAAGCGCCCTGAGGCGCTTTTTTAGCAGAGGAAGGTAGCTTAGCCGATGAATTCCAGGCCATTCATGTACGGACGTAATACTTCCGGAACCTGAATGCGGCCATCAGCCTGCTGATAGTTTTCCATTACCGCAACCAGCGTACGCCCAACCGCCAGACCGGAACCGTTCAGAGTATGCACTAAACGGGTCTTTTTGTCGGATTTGCTGCGGCAACGCGCCTGCATACGACGAGCCTGGAAATCCCACACGTTGGAGCAAGAGGAGATTTCGCGATAGGTGTTCTGCGCCGGGATCCACACTTCCAGATCGTAAGTTTTGCATGCGCCGAAGCCCATGTCGCCAGTGCACAGGATGATTTTGCGATACGGCAGCCCCAGTAGTTGCAGGACCTTCTCGGCATGGCCGGTCATCTCTTCCAGCGCGTCCATCGAATCTTCCGGGCGAACAATCTGCACCATCTCAACTTTATCGAACTGGTGCATACGGATCAGACCACGCGTGTCACGACCGTAAGAACCTGCTTCAGAACGGAAGCACGGCGTATGCGCAGTCATTTTGATCGGCAGCGCATCTTCATCGATGATCTCGTCGCGCACCAGGTTGGTCAGCGGAACTTCTGCCGTTGGGATCAGCGCATAGTTGCTGCTGTCAGCTTCTTCATCCAGCGGACGGGTATGGAACAGATCGCCAGCGAATTTCGGCAGTTGGCCTGTACCGTACAGCGTGTCATGGTTAACCAGATACGGGACGTAGTTTTCGCTATAGCCATGCTGTTCAGTATGCAGATCCAGCATGAACTGAGACAGCGCACGGTGCATACGCGCAATCTGCCCTTTCATGACCACGAAACGAGAGCCGGTCAGCTTAACCGCAGCGGCGAAATCAAGACCCGTGTGCATTTCACCCAGGGTAACGTGATCGCGCACTTCGAAATCAAACTCACGCGGAGTACCCCAGCGGCTGACTTCGACGTTGTCATTTTCATCTTTACCCACCGGAACGTCGTCCGCTGGCAAGTTAGGAATAGTCAGCGCAATGTCGCGGATCTCGGCCTGTAAGGTATCAAGTTCAGCTTTCGCGGCATCCAGCTCTTCGCCCAGTTTGTTCACTTCCAGACGTAAAGACTCGATATCTTCCCCGCGCGCTTTTGCCTGGCCGATGGATTTCGATCGCGAGTTACGCTCTGCCTGCAGGTTTTCAGTTTGTACCTGCAGAACTTTACGACGCTCTTCAAGAGCGCGCAGCTTATCTACATCCAGCTTAAAGCCCCGGCTTGCCAGTTTTTCTGCGACTGCGTCTGGCTCATTACGCAGCAGATTGGGATCGAGCATGCTTATCCTGTGCTTATCGAATTAAAATAGGAGAAAGTGACCACAGCCTGCGGTCACAGGGATACAGAGACAACATTACCGCAACGATAACACTAACGGTAGCGTTTTATAGGGCTATTTTGATCCTGTCCGGCGAGCCAGGCGAGCTTTTCGCCAATCTTGCCTTCAAGACCTCTGTTTGTGGGGCGATAATAGCGCGTTTGTGCCATTTCCTGCGGGAAGTACTCTTCTCCGGCGGCATAGGCATTAGGCTCATCATGGGCATAACGATACTCCTGACCGTAGCCCATCTCTTTCATCAGCTTAGTCGGCGCATTGCGCAGGTGAACCGGCACGTCGTAATCCGGACGTTCGCGGGCATCAGACAACGCGGCTTTAAAGGCGGTGTAAACCGCATTACTCTTTGGCGCACAGGCCAGATAAACAATCGCCTGAGCAATCGCGCGTTCGCCTTCCGCGGGTCCCACGCGGGTAAAACAGTCCCATGCGGAAATCGCCACCTGCATGGCGCGGGGATCGGCATTGCCGACATCTTCTGAGGCAATCGCCAGACAGCGACGGGCAACGTACAGCGGATCGCCACCAGCGGTAATAATTCGCGCATACCAATAAAGCGCCGCATCTGGGGCGCTTCCACGTACCGACTTGTGTAATGCGGAGATGAGATCGTAAAAACGATCGCCTTTATTATCGAAACGCGCACTACGTTCACCGGCAATTTCGGTGAGCAATTCTGGTTTCAATACGCGCTTGCCGGAATCATCAACTTCGGCCATATCGGCCATCATTTCCAGCGTATTCAGCGCCCGCCGCGCGTCACCATTAACCAGTTCGGCAATAGCCCGACGCGTTTCTGGCGGCAGAACAATATCCTGGCCGCCATAACCACGCGCTTTGTCTGACATCGCCTGGTCCAGCACCTGTTCAATGTCGTCGGAAGTTAACGATTTCAGTAGATAAACGCGTGCACGCGACAACAGCGCCGAGTTGAGCTCAAACGAGGGGTTTTCAGTGGTGGCGCCAATAAACGTAATGGTACCGTCTTCGATATGCGGTAAAAACGCATCCTGTTGGCTTTTATTAAAACGGTGAACTTCGTCCACGAACAGGATCGTGCGTCGACCCGCGTTACGGTTCTGACGCGCACGCTCAATCGCTTCACGAATTTCTTTCACGCCAGACGTAACTGCCGAAATTCGTTCGACATCGGCGTTGGCGTAACGGGCAATAACTTCGGCAAGCGTCGTTTTCCCGGTCCCCGGCGGTCCCCATAAAATCATGGAGTGCAGATGCCCGGCCTCAATGGCGCGCGGCAAGGGTTTGCCCGCAGCCAGCAGATGCTGCTGGCCGATATACTGCGCTAAATTTTCTGGCCGCATACGCGCGGCCAGCGGCTGAAAAGTATTATCAGAAAAGTCGAGCGACAGATTGCTCACTCACACGCCTCTACTTACGTTGATCGTCAACCGTTACACCTTGCGGCGGGGTAAAGGTGAATTTAGAGGGTTCAATCGCACCATTCTGCTGAGATTTCAGCTGATAGCTGCTGCGCTGATCGTCTTGTTCAACGGCGCTGAACTGGTGGATCGTCCCGTCACGCCCAACATTGATAGTAAACTGCTTAAGGTTACCGCTGCTGGTTTTTGGCGTCAGCACGAAATCATCGCCATTTTGCTTAATATTGTACTGCTGCCAGTCGCTGGCCTGGTTACGTGCAATCAGCATAAACGGCGTGTTGCCCGTGGCGTCTTTCAGCCATGTCGCAGTCGCCTGCTCAACAAACGGGTTAAAGAACCACAGCGTTTTACCATCGGAAACCAGGATGCTCTCGTCAGGCTGCGTCATATGCCAGTTAAACAGATTAGGACGTTTAACCCATAAGTCACCCTGACCTTCCTGCACCGCCGCACCGCTACCGTCCGTGACCTTCTGAGTAAAACTGGCATGGAAGCTACTGACTTTATCCAGGCGGCTTTTCAGGTCGCTGGCAGCATCTGCCCAGACGCTGCTCACCACAAAGCTCGACAATAATGCACAGGTGATTGCGATTCTTTTCATTGTTATTCCTCAAAATACGTCACTCCCAACGGGGAGATCCCTCTGCTATCCATTTCAGGCCAAAAATCAGCATGAGGAAAGTAGAAAATACTGAATTACTTAACTTTGCAATCATTCGAAGGGCGGTGGAGCCAGCACTTCACGATTACCATTATGCCCTTGCTCGCTGACAATTCCCTGCGCTTCCATCTGTTCGATGATACGCGCCGCTCGGTTGTAACCGATACGGAACTGACGCTGGACGCCGGAGATTGAGGCTTTGCGTTTCTGGGTGACAAAGTTTACCGCCTGATCGAACAGCGGATCCAACTCTTCGCCACCATCAAAGCCGCCACCGCCGCCTTCGCTTTCGCTGTCAGACGTTATGCCGTCAACGTATTGTGGACGACCGCGCGCTTTCCAGTCCTGAACCACAGCGTGAACTTCTTCATCGCGTACAAAGGCGCCGTGTACTCGCACTGGGATCGTTGAGTTTGGTGCGGAATAAAGCATGTCACCCATACCCAACAGCGATTCCGCGCCGCCCTGGTCAAGGATGGTACGCGAGTCAATTTTACTGGACACAGTAAAGGCGATACGCGTTGGGATGTTCGCTTTAATCAGACCAGTGATAACGTCAACCGACGGTCGCTGGGTCGCCAGCACCAGGTGGATCCCCGCCGCACGCGCTTTTTGCGCCAGACGAGCAATCAGTTCTTCCACCTTTTTACCCACGGTCATCATCAGGTCGGCGAATTCATCCACCAGCACAACGATATACGGCAGTTTTTCCAGCACCGGATGCTGAACATCCATACTGTCGCCCGGCTTCCAGTACGGGTCCGGAATCGGACGCCCCATACGGGCGGCTTCAGCAATTTTTTCGTTATAACCGGCAAGGTTACGCACACCAAGCGCCGACATCAGCTTGTAGCGACGTTCCATTTCATTGACGCTCCAGCGCAGGGCGTTGGCAGCATCTTTCATGTCGGTCACAACTTCAGTCAGCAAATGCGGAATGCCTTCATAAACCGACAGTTCCAGCATTTTCGGGTCAATCATGATAAAGCGAACGTCTTCCGGCTGCGCCTTGTATAACATGCTGAGGATCATGGCGTTCACCCCAACCGACTTACCGGAACCGGTTGTCCCTGCCACCAGCAAGTGCGGCATTTTCGCCAGATCGGCAACCACGGGTTCGCCCGCAATATCTTTACCCAGTACCACGGTCAGCGGAGATGAGTTATCACGGAATTTGGCGTTATCCAACACTTCGCGCAGATAAACGGTTTGACGTTTTTTGTTGGGTAACTCTAGCCCGACATACGGTTTGCCCGGAATTACCTCGACCACGCGTACCGCTGCGGTCGATAATGAACGCGCCAGATCTCGCGACAGGTTGGAAATACGCGCCGCTTTAACTCCAGGCGCAAGATTAAGCTCAAAGCGGGTAATAACCGGACCAGGTGAGTAGTTCACCACATCGGCTTTAATGCGGAAGTCCGCCAGACGAGCCTCCACCAGACGAGCCATTTGCTCCAGAGCGAAAGTATCTATCGGCTCAACCTCACTCGGCGGCGGCGTGAGCAGATCCAACGATGGCAGCGGCGTACTTGGACGGTGCGCCGGACGACTGTCGCCATTACGCATCAGGAGCGGATGGATCAGGCTATCCTGCGGCGGCGCTGTAACAGGCTGCGCCGGCTGCTGATAATGCTGCTGCGGTGCGACTGGCTGCGCTGGCTGCTGATAATGCTGTTGTGGTGCAACTGGCTGCGCCGGCTGCTGATAATGCTGCTGTGGTGCGACAGGCTGCGCCGGCTGCTGATAATGCTGCTGTGGTGCGACAGGCTGCGCCGGCTGCTGATAATGCTGCTGCGGTGCGACAGGCTGCTGGTACTGCGGCGCAGGCTCCGGCATTACGCCTGGAGTAAATAGCGGCTCATGTGGACCATCATCCACCAGCGTTTTCATTGGCGAAAATTCAAAGTCATCAAGCGAGAACGGATTCGCTCCGGCAGGCTGTTCACCGGAATAGCGCTGCTGCTGGGAAGAGGCAAACTGGCGTGCCAGTTCTGCTTCTGCGGCTGAATCATCATCAGTCTGACTGGCATCATCCTGATACTCGTCGCCATAGCGGTGCTGCTGCGACTGGGCGAACTGACGCGCCAGCTCATCTTGCTGCATTGCGTCAATTTCTTCGTCACTGTACGCATCTGTATCAAGATGCTCTTCGCGCGCTTTCTCTTCAGCCATACGTTGTGACGGCAGTTTTATGCCATACGACGCCAGCTCCCGACGAGTAGGCACGCGCACACGATTCGGACGCGGTAACTGCGGACCAATCCCCTCTTTCACCTGTGGACGCGGTGCACCGCTACCCGCAAGACTAAAGACAGGTGCTGCGGCAGCCGCACTCGCCCCTAAAGCGGCGTTTTTCACCCCAGCGGCCAGCGGCGCAGCGGCAGCAACTGACTCAACGGGCGGTATGGATGCTGCCGTCGGCATAGACGGCTTAACACGTTCAGGCTCCTGAGCAGGCTCTGGAATCGGCTGATACCAGGCGGCCAGTTGCTCGCGCTCACGTGCACGTTTCTCTTCAACTTCTTCAAAATAGTAGAGTGGCGGACGAGTCGGTTTAACCTCTTCAACCACCGGCTCAGGTTCCACTACAGGCGGTTGTTCAACCGCAGGCTGCTGGAACGCGGCGTTTTGTTGAAAGGTTGATTCCGGCTGATAAACAGGTTGCTGCACGGGCTCCGGCTGATATGCAGGTTCCGGCTGCCAGTTGTGCTCCGCGGTAAATCCCTGCGGCTGCGGACTCTCCTCCACAACCGGCGGCTGCCATGGTTCATACTGCTGCTGCACCGGTGGCTGTGCGTAGTGGGCTGGCTGAGGATACCCCTCAGGTGCTGGCGCAATCACCGCATCACCGGTTTGCGGACCAGGCACGGCTTGCCAGGCTACGGCTGGGGCCGGTTGTTCCATAACAGTATTGGTCACTGGCGATGTTTGCAGCAGCGGATCAACCGGTGCGATCCAGGCCTGAGCTGCCGTTGTCGCTGCCGCTGCGGCGGCAACTGGCTCTGTCACCGAATGGCCATTCAGCAGTGGGTCAAGTTCGTCATATTCAGGCAGCGTCGCACGATTACCGGAGAACAGCACATCGTTAGGATCGGCAACCACGCCACGAGCGCTGTATTCAATTTCATCTTCATCATCCATGCGTTTGCCGGAAAACAGCGCAGCATCAGTATGACGGCCAAGCGGGTTGGTAAATTTCTCCGCCAGACGCTTACGGCGCGCTAACGCACCGCGCAGAATACGCGCCCGACGCGATTCATCAGGTTTGCCATCAGCGGCGTCGAAAGACTCATCTTCATCTTCATATTCTTCGTCATCGACCCAGGTATCGTCGCGGCGGGTACGGTTGCTGGCAAACGTCAGGATATTGAGTAACCAGCCGCCCAGTTTTTCCGCAATGCTCACCCATGACCAGCCGGTAAACAGCGTTAATCCCGCAGCCCAAATGCACAATAGCGTCAGCGTACCGCCGCTACTGTGCAGTAATGGTTGCAACGTGGTGCTGAGCAGGCTGCCGATCACGCCGCCAGAGGCGAAATACCAGATGTCATCGGCATTGATTGCGGCAAGCCCGCAGGAGGTAAGGATCAGCGCCAGAACGCCAATAATACGCAGCGAAACGGCAAAATAATCGACGTATTCGTCGCTGGCCTGGTGTCGCCATGCAAACCAGCAGCCGCCGACAATGATGACGGGAATGGTGTAGGCCATGACGCCAAAAATAAAGAACAGTGTGTCTGCCAGCCATGCTCCGGGTATTCCCCCAAGATTATGGATAGGTTCGTGCCACGCGGTTTGCGACCAACTGGGATCCGAAGGGTTAAAGCTGAGTAAGGCAGCCATCAACCAGACGGCAAAAAGGGCAATAAGGATCAGTAGCGCTTCCAGGAGTCGGCGCCCGCTGCTTAACTTCGTCAATGTGACGTCTTTGTCTTCAGTGTATTCCTGGCTCAAAAACGGCTCTCCAGGTTTCAGGCTTTTCCTGCCCGATGCTAAAACGGACAACAGCACCGGGTTGCCCCGGCACTGTTGCTGTATGGATTAACAGGAGTGTAATCAAACTGCGTCGATTTTGCACCTGTTCCGTGTTAGCGCGTCTTAATTACCAGACGATTGCTCTGTTTGACTTCTTCCATTACGACATAAGTACGTGTGTCATTCACGCCAGGCAGACGCAGCAGGGTTTCCCCCAACAGCTTACGGTACGCCGACATATCCGGTACGCGTGTTTTCAACAAATAGTCGAAATCACCGGAAACCAAATGACACTCTTGAATTTCTTCAAGTTTTTGTACTGCAGAGTTAAATTGCTCAAACACATCCGGGGCGCCACGATTCAGAGTAATCTCAACAAAAACCAGAAGTGATGCATCCAGATAATGCGGGTTTAACAGCGCTGTATAGCCCTGAATAAAACCCTGTCTTTCCAACCGACGCACACGCTCAAGGCAGGGCGTTGGTGAAAGTCCCACACGTTTAGAAAGCTCGACGTTAGAAATACGCCCATCCTTTTGCAGCTCATTAAGAATGTTACGATCGATACGGTCGAGATCTTTGCCAGGGCGCTTCTTACTATCTACCATTATTATTGTCTCTCTGTATTCCTTCCCTACTCCTGCCTGACTCTACCAACATCACTGTTCAGAGTCGCTACCCATCAAAATAAACCGCAACCCAGAGGGATTTTCGGTTTGTAATGCCTGGGCTTATGGTGAGAAGACCGTTGCCTGTCGGCGGCTATCGACATCACGAATGGCATCTGTCCACACCATGCGTAGATTTCGCTAACACGGTAAACATGGTATCTACATGCATGATTATGCAGCACATACATGACACATTTTTTTTCTTCCTTGACTGTTTTCGCAAAACAGCAGGTGATTGTCAAAGCAAAACATCGATTTTTAGTACAACATGCCAGTTATTCATTCGCAGTGATGGAAAATCGTCATTTTATCACCTTATAACTGACCGATTTTTAGTAGAAATCGTTATAGTATTACGACTAATTCCCCCGCTCATCGGTTTCTTCTATTACACATATTGTTAACAAAATCGCCATACTCTTTTTTTACGCCTGTAAATTCCCTACAATCCTGCTCATTGCCTGCCAACAACAATGGGGATCTCATGGGCGCAACCAAACACAGTAAACTTCTTATTCTGGGCTCAGGCCCTGCGGGATATACCGCTGCGGTCTACGCTGCACGCGCTAACCTGCAACCGGTACTGATTACCGGTATGGAAAAAGGTGGTCAACTGACCACAACAACAGAAGTGGAAAACTGGCCTGGCGATCCGCACGATCTCACTGGCCGGCTGCTGATGGAGCGTATGCACGAACATGCGACCAAATTTGATACAGAAATCATTTTTGATCACATCAGCAAAGTTGATCTGCAAAACCGCCCTTTCCGTCTGACCGGCGATAGCGGAGAGTACACCTGTGACGCACTGATCATCGCTACCGGCGCATCAGCACGTTACCTGGGCCTGCCTTCAGAAGAAGCATTCAAAGGCCGCGGCGTTTCCGCCTGCGCAACCTGCGACGGTTTCTTCTACCGTAACCAAAAAGTTGCGGTGATTGGCGGTGGCAACACTGCGGTTGAAGAAGCACTGTATCTGGCGAATATCGCATCTGAAGTGCATTTGATTCACCGTCGCGACAGTTTCCGCGCTGAGAAAATTCTCATCAAGCGTTTGATGGATAAAGTTGAAAACGGCAACATCGTGCTGCACACCCACCGCACGCTGGAAGAAGTAACCGGCGATCAAATGGGCGTAACCGGGCTGCGCCTGCGCGATACGCAAAACACTGACAATGTGGAGTCACTTGACGTTGCCGGATTGTTTGTCGCTATCGGTCACAGCCCGAATACTGCCATTTTCGACGGTCAGCTTGAACTGGAAAACGGCTACATCAAAGTTCAGTCCGGTATTCACGGTAATGCCACACAAACCAGCATCCCGGGTGTCTTCGCAGCCGGTGACGTAATGGATCATATTTATCGCCAGGCGATCACCTCTGCGGGCACAGGCTGTATGGCCGCGCTCGATGCAGAACGTTATCTCGACGGTCTGGCGGACGCTTGCAAATAAGTTTTACAAATCAGTAACAAAAGTAAAAAAGGCGACTATAAGTCGCCTTTATTTTTGCCTCGTTGTAACATTGCCCTGCCCAAAAATTCCAATAACTCACCTGCTAAGCGTGCAATGAATAAAACCCGTCAAAAAGAGCTGACCCGCTGGTTAAAACAGCAAAGTGTAATTTCCCAACGATGGCTGAACATTTCACGCCTGTTGGGGTTCGTGAGTGGTCTGTTAATCGTCGCTCAGGCCTGGCTCATGGCCCGCATTCTGGACCATATGATCATGGCCAATATTCCCCGAGAGGCGCTGCTGCTTCCGTTCATCGTGCTGGTATTGATTTTCATCCTGCGGGCATGGGTCGTCTGGTTACGCGAACGGGTCGGGTTTCACGCAGGGCAACATATTCGCTTTGAAATTCGCCGCCAGGTGCTTGACCGTCTGCAACAGGCTGGTCCGGCCTGGATACAGGGCAAACCGGCCGGGAGCTGGGCCACGCTGATCCTGGAGCAGATTGACGATATGCATGATTACTATGCACGTTATCTGCCGCAAATGGCGCTGGCCGTATGCGTCCCATTATTGATTGTGGCGGCGGTATTCCCGTCAAACTGGGTAGCCGCCCTTATTCTGCTCGGAACAGCCCCGCTGATCCCGTTATTTATGGCAATGGTCGGTATGGGCGCTGCCGATGCTAACCGCCGCAATTTTCAGGCTCTTGCCCGCCTCAGCGGTCATTTCCTCGATCGTCTGCAGGGTATGGAAACGCTAAGAATATTTGGTCGCGGTGAAGCCGAAACGGAAAGCATCCGCGCTGCGTCGCAAGATTTCCGCCAGCGCACCATGGAAGTCCTGCGCCTGGCGTTCCTGTCATCCGGTGTCCTTGAGTTCTTTACCTCTCTGTCTATTGCGCTGGTGGCGGTTTACTTCGGTTTTTCCTACCTCGGAGAGCTCGATTTCGGCCACTACGGGACGGGCGTCACGCTGGCAGCAGGCTTCCTCGCGCTCATTCTGGCGCCGGAGTTTTTCCAGCCCCTGCGTGATCTGGGCACGTTTTATCACGCCAAAGCGCAAGCCGTTGGTGCAGCAGATAGTCTGAAAACCTTCATGGAAACCCCGCTGGCTCATCCAGAGCGTGGCGACATTGAGCTGGCGACGAAAGACGCCGTTTCAATTGAGGCACACGATCTGATTATCACTTCGCCGGAAGGTAAAGTGCTGGCCGGCCCGCTCAACTTTACCCTGGCAGCCGGTCAACGCGCAGTGCTGGTTGGACGCAGCGGTTCCGGTAAAAGTTCGCTGCTTAATGTCCTGTCCGGTTTCCTCTCTTATCGGGGATCGCTGCGAATTAACGGCTTTGAGCTTCGCGACCTGTCACCTGATTCCTGGCGTAAACAGCTGTCATGGGTCGGGCAAAATCCGCAGCTTCCTGCCGCCACGTTACGCGAAAACGTTCTGCTGGCTCGCCCCGATGCCAGCGAAGAACAGCTACAAGCCGCACTCGACAGCGCCTGGGTCAGCGAGTTTTTACCGCTGCTGCCGCAGGGCGTGGATACGCCAGTAGGCGATCAGGCGGCCCGACTTTCCGTCGGGCAAGCGCAGCGCGTTGCCGTCGCTCGCGCCTTACTCAATCCCTGTCAGTTACTGCTGCTGGACGAACCCGCCGCCAGCCTTGATGCGCACAGCGAACAACGCGTGATGCAGGCGTTGAGCGCGGCATCTCGCCGCCAGACCACGCTGATGGTGACGCACCAGTTGGAAGATCTTGCCGACTGGAACGCTATCTGGGTGATGCAGGATGGACAGATCGTTGAACAAGGTACCTGGACCGAACTTAGCTCAGCCAACGGGGCTTTTGCGACATTACTGGCTCATCGTCAGGAGGACATCTAAATGCGCGCTTTGCTACCTTATCTGACGCTGTATAAACGTCACAAATGGATGTTAACGCTGGGGATCGTTCTGGCGATCGTCACGCTGCTGGCAAGTATTGGTTTGCTGACGCTTTCAGGGTGGTTCCTGTCGGCTTCTGCGGTGGTTGGCGTCACCGGGATTTACAGCTTTAACTATATGCTCCCTGCCGCAGGCGTACGCGGCGCAGCGATCACCCGCACCGCGGGGCGTTATTTCGAACGACTGGTCAGCCATGACGCAACATTCCGTGTGCTGCAGCATTTGCGTATTTATACCTTCAGCAAACTACTGCCGCTCTCTCCTGCGGGCCTGTCCCGTTATGGACAGGGTGAATTACTTAACCGCGTGGTGGCTGATGTCGACACGCTCGATCATCTGTACTTGCGCGTGATCTCCCCGCTGGTAGGGGCTTTTGTCGTCATCATGGTGGTCACGCTGGGGCTAAGCGTTCTCGATTTCACGCTGGCTATCACCCTCGGCGGTATTATGCTGCTGACCTTATTTATTCTGCCCCCACTCTTTTATCAGGCAGGCAAAAGCACCGGACAAAGTCTGACGCATCTGCGTGGGCAATATCGTCAGCAGTTAACCTCATGGCTACAGGGCCAGGCTGAATTGACCATTTTTGGCGCCAGTGAACGCTACCGCGCTCAAATGGAAGCCACCGAGCTGCAGTGGCACGAAGCCCAGAGACGCCAGTCTGAATTAACGGCGTTGTCGCAGGCGGTCATGCTGTTAGTCGGCGCGCTGGCAGTGATTATGATGCTATGGATGGCCTCAGGCGGCGTGGGCGGTAACACCCAGCCAGGCGCATTGATCGCGCTGTTTGTCTTCTGTGCACTAGCCGCGTTCGAAGCGTTAGCGCCTGTCACCGGCGCATTTCAACATCTCGGCCAGGTTATTGCCTCTGCGCTGCGCATCACCGAACTGACCGAACAGCAGCCAGAAGTGACCTTCCCGGATGCGGGTTCCTCGGTTTCAGAGCAGGTAACCCTTACGCTACGCGATGTGTCGTTCAGCTATCCAGGACAGGCGCAAAAGGCGCTCGATACACTTTCCCTGCAGGCCAACCCCGGTGAACACATTGCGATTCTCGGTCGCACCGGCTGTGGTAAGTCAACGTTATTGCAATTGCTAACCCGCGCATGGGATCCGCAGAGTGGCGAGATCCTGATTAACGAACAGCCGATTGCGACCCTTAGTGAAGCCACGCTGCGCCAGAGTATCAGCGTCGTGCCACAGCGCGTGCATCTGTTCAGCGCTACGCTTCGCGATAACCTGTTGCTGGCGGCACCGCACGCCGGCGATGACGCCTTAACCGCGATGTTGTGCCGCGTCGGTCTGGACAAACTGCTTGAGGATGATGGACTCAACGCCTGGCTGGGCGAAGGCGGTCGTCAGCTTTCTGGCGGCGAGCTCCGTCGTCTGGCTATCGCCCGCGCCTTATTGCACGATGCTCCGCTGATGCTGCTGGATGAACCTACCGAAGGGTTGGATGCCACAACGGAAAGTCAAATGCTTGAATTAATTAGCGATGTCATGCGCAACAAAACCGTATTAATGGTTACACATCGTCTGCGTGGGCTGTCACGTTTTGATCAAATAATAGTAATGGACAACGGACAAATTATTGAGCAAGGTAATCACGCAGATCTGTTAGCCAGGCAGGGGCGTTATTACCAGTTTAAGCAACGTCTGTAAGCTATTATTGAACGATCAAACTCGCGTAGTGGAGTTTCGCTGTCATGCGCCTGGTGCAACTGTCCCGCCATTCCATAGCCTTCCCGTCACCGGAAGGCGCTTTACGCGAGCCTAACGGTTTGTTGGCGCTTGGCGGCGATCTCAGCCCTGCCCGCCTGCTGATGGCCTATCAGCGCGGTATTTTCCCATGGTTTTCACCTGGCGACCCTATCCTTTGGTGGTCGCCCGATCCGCGCGCCATTCTTTGGCCCGAGAAATTTCACCTCAGCCGCAGCATGAAACGCTTTCATAAAAATTCGCCTTATCGCGTGACGCTCAATTACGCGTTTGGTCAGGTGATTGAAGGCTGCGCGAATGACCGGGAAGAAGGCACCTGGATAACGCATGATGTGGTGGATGCTTACCATCGGCTGCACGAACTGGGGCATGCCCACTCAATTGAGGTGTGGCGACAAAATGAATTAGTGGGCGGTATGTATGGCGTGGCGCAAGGTACGCTGTTTTGTGGCGAATCGATGTTCAGCCGTCAGGAAAATGCGTCCAAAACCGCACTGCTTGTTTTTTGCGCTGAATTTATCCGTCAGGGCGGAAAATTAATCGACTGCCAGGTATTAAATAGCCACACAGCCTCGCTGGGCGCCGTCGAAACACCGCGTCGGGAGTACCTTGAGCACCTGAGCAGACTACGCCAGCAGCGGCTACCGAGCCATTTCTGGATTCCCAGGACGTTATTTTCACCTCAGGAGTGAATGTTTTCGGCACATTTTTTGTCGGGGTGTTATAATTGTCGCGCAGAGTTGGTTTAGCCCATTACCCCGCCGCCGTTAAGGAACAGTTCGCGTCAGGCAACGCCTATCGTTTATCTCCTCGTTCCCTTACACGTTGCGCTTTAAGTGCGGCTTTGCCGTGTGTGGATAGAGTAATGCGCCAAACCCGATTTGCTGTGTTTTAAACGCACAAATCTTTACTTATTAAAAGAACTTCGGCATTATCTTGCCGGTTCAAATTACGGTAGTGATACCCCAGAGGATTAGATGGCCAAAGAAGACAATATTGAAATGCAGGGTACCGTTCTCGATACGTTACCTAATACCATGTTCCGCGTAGAGTTAGAAAACGGTCACGTGGTTACTGCACACATCTCCGGTAAAATGCGTAAAAACTATATCCGCATCCTGACGGGCGACAAAGTGACTGTTGAGCTGACCCCGTACGACCTGAGCAAAGGCCGCATTGTCTTCCGTAGTCGCTGATTGTTTTTAACGCCCGAATGGCGTCCAGATAATAAAAGGTCGGTTTAACCGGCCTTTTTTGTGGACTGAGGCCTGGTATTTAATCCTCAATCATCCGCGCATATTCTTCCGTTAAGAAATCCACTAATGCGCGCACTGACGGTAATAATCCCCTGCGTGATGGAAAGACTGCGTGAATAATTTCTCGCTTAGGTTCCCAACCGTCGAGCAACGCCACCAACTCACCCGCAGCTAATTGATCTTTTACCATCAACTGTGGAAGTTGAACAACACCTACGCCGGCGACTGCGGCTTCGCGTAACGCCAGCATATCGGTGGTGATCATACGCGGCGTGAAATGCACCTCCGCCCGCGCGCCCTGCGGGCCGAATAACTCCCAACGATGCACATGTTTACCAGAGGCCAGACTCAAACCTGGCCAACGGGTCAGCTCTGCCGGAGAGTGTAGCGCCCCCATCTGCTCAATTAACTGCGGGCTGGCATACAAGCGATGCCCTCTGTCCGCCAGGACGCGCATCACCAGGTCGCTATCCTCAAATGGCCGAGGTCTGACGCGAATCGCCACATCCAGACCTTCTCCAACGACGTCAACACGACGGTTAGTGGCCTCCAGTTGTACTGATACGTCAGGATAACGTGCCATAAAACGGGCAAGCATTGGCCCGATATGCACATGCAGCAACGTAACAGGACAAGTCAGCTTCACAACGCCACGCGGTTCAACCTGTAACGCGGCAATGGCATCCTGCGCCGCCTGCGCCTCCACCAGCATCGCCTTACAGTGTTCGTAAAAGGTTTGCCCGACTTCAGTCACGTTAAATTGCCGGGTGGTTCGCTGAATCAGTCGTACCCCCAGCCTCTCTTCGAGTTGCGCTATCCGTCGGCTCAGTTTTGATTTTGGTTCATCAAGCGCCCGACCCGCCGCCGCGAATCCCCCTTCCTCTACAACATGCACAAACCATGCAAAATCATTGAGATCCGGCATTGTCATTTCATTGTCCTATTTTTGAGACAGTGAGAGCTATTTTAGCTACTACTCAGCTCGCTGTCATGAATATAAGCTTATTCACATCAAAACAACGCCACTGAGGAGACACATATGAAACAAGTAACAGGCGTCTACACCGCACCTCGCCCACACTGGGTTGGCGATGGATTTCCGGTTCGCTCGATGTTCTCTTACCAGTCTCATGCGGAGCAATTAAGCCCGTTCCTGCTGCTTGATTACGCGGGTCCGCATACGTTCACGCCGGGTAACGAAAAACGCGGCGTAGGTGAACACCCTCACCGCGGTTTTGAGACGGTGACTATCGTTTACAGCGGCGAAGTTGAACACCGTGATTCGACCGGTCGCGGCGGCATTATCGGCCCTGGCGATGTGCAGTGGATGACCGCTGGTGCAGGAATATTACACGAAGAGTTCCACTCCCCGGAATTTACCCGTCAGGGCGGTGAACTGGAAATGGTGCAACTGTGGGTCAATCTGCCGGCAAAAGACAAAATGGCCGTACCGGGTTATCAGGGCATCAGCAGCGATGTTATTCCCACCGTCGCCTTGCCCGATGATGCAGGCAGCGTTCGCGTGATCGCGGGTAGCTATCAGGATACGAAAGGCCCGGCACACACCTTTTCACCGCTGAACATCTGGGATATGCGCCTGCAACGTAATCATCAGCTGACGTTGTCCCAGTCTGAAGGGTGGAGCACCGCCCTGGTGGTATTAAAAGGGAATATCACCGTAAACGGCACCACGCCTGCCGGCGAAGCACAACTGGTAGTGCTAAGCCAGCAGGGGAAAACGCTACACATTGAAGCCACCAGCGACGCCAGCGTGCTGCTGCTGTCTGGCGAACCGTTGAACGAGCCGATTGTAGGTTACGGTCCGTTTGTGATGAATACGAAACAAGAAATCGCTGAAGCCGTCCGCGATTTTAACTCCGGCCGCTTTGGCCAAATCTGAATCGAAGGAGAAGAATATGTCCAGTCCTGCAAACTTTAATGGTTCACGTCCGGTCATCGATGTGAATGATTCTGTCATGCTGCTTATCGATCATCAGAGTGGGCTGTTCCAGACTGTCGGCGATATGCCCATGCCGGAACTGCGTGCGCGTGCCGCCGCGCTGGCTAAAATCGCAACCCTGGCGAAGATGCCGGTAATTACCACGGCATCGGTACCGCAGGGGCCTAACGGCCCGTTGATCCCAGAGATCCATGCCAATGCGCCACATGCCCAATACGTAGCACGTAAAGGCGAAATCAACGCCTGGGATAACGAAGACTTCGTGAAAGCGGTCAAAGCAACGGGTCGAAAGACGCTGATTATCGCCGGTACGATCACCAGCGTGTGCATGGCTTTCCCGGCCATCAGCGCGGTTGCGGAGGGCTACAAGGTCTTCGCAGTGATCGACGCTTCCGGTACTTACAGCAAAATGGCGCAGGAAATCACCCTGGCACGTGTTGTTCAGGCTGGCGTGATACCGATGGATACCGCCGCCGTCGCTTCTGAAATTCAGGGGACATGGAACCGTGAAGACGCCGCTGAATGGGCGGAAGTGTATACCAAAATCTTCCCGGCTTATCAGTTGCTGATCGAGAGCTATAGCAAGGCCCAGGAAGTCGTGACCAACGGCGAAAAACTGGACTCGCAGCGCTAATCATATTCTCCGCGCCTGTCCGGGCGGAGGAATATGTACATTGCGTAACCAAACGAGAGTTAACACGTAAATTCTGCTTGACCGTTTTAGCGCAACTCCCTATAGTAGCGCCCCGTTGCCCCCCAAGCGGTCAGGCAGCAATACAATATGGTGAGGTGTCCGAGTGGCTGAAGGAGCACGCCTGGAAAGTGTGTATACGGCAACGTATCGGGGGTTCGAATCCCCCCCTCACCGCCATATTCGAGAAAGAGCTCGTACGTAAGTACGGGCTTTTTTTTCGCATGTTGCACGCCTGCGGGGGGATGAGAAGCCCCGACCGGGGTTCGACCACTGGCGCAGCCAGTTGGACAGACTGAGAGCGCAGCGAACAGGCTGCCCGAAGGGCGAGCGAAGCGAGTCAATCCCCCCCTCACCGCCATATTCGAGAAAGAGCTCGTACGTAAGTACGGGCTTTTTTTTTCGCATGTTGCATTTGCCTGATAAGCGTAGCGCCATCAGGCATGTCGGTTATTGTCGGCTGAGCAGAGTTAACACTTCGTAATGCGCGGTATGTGGGAACATATCAAAAAGTTGGACGCGTTCAATGCGATATCCAGGCAACTCGCGGATATCCTTTGCCATGGTTTGTGCATTACAGCTGGAGTAAACGATAAAACGCGGCGCCATGCGGGAAAGAAAATCGCACAGCGGCTTCCCAATCCCCCGACGAGGCGGATTCACCAGTACCAGGTCCGGCACTTCTCCCTGCGCGGTAGCAAACTGGGTTGAATCCAGCGCCTGAAAATGCAGATTCTGCAACCCAAGCTCCTGCGCCGACTGTTTCGCGCAGGTAATGGCCTCTGGCGCAATTTCAATACCCGTCAGTTTCATCTGCGGCGTGGCGCAGTGCAAACCAAAACCCCCGACGCCGCAAAACAGATCCCACATGTGATTAACCGGAAGCTGACGAACCCAGTCGCGCGCCGTGGCATATAAATGCCCAGCCACCACAGGGTTGGTCTGGAAGAAGCTCTGTGGGCGTATCCACAATGGCACATCGTTAAAGCGTTCAGCCAGCGCCTGTTGTTCCGTCAGGAAGATTTCGCTCTCCCCTTCCATAATCGCCATATGCACAGGTTGAATATTGGCGGTGATCACTTTTAACTGCGGAAGCTGCGCCTGTAACCATGGCAGCGCCGTACGCAGTTGTGCCAGTTTCGCATCGGAGCGCAGAACAAAACGCAGCATCATACCGCCATCAAACCGGCTTTCCGTTAACAGCAGATATTTCAGCTCCCCGCGTTTGCGCGCCACGTTATAGGGCGTCAACCCCGCACGGGCGATAAACGGTTTTAGTGCGGCAAACACCGGCGCAAAAGACTCAGGATAGAGCGGACACTCGCACAAATCCTCCGGCGTACCGTCACGATGCAGCATCCCCAGCAGCGGTTTTTCCACGCTGCCGCTGACCACCATTTTGGCTTTATTACGAAAAGCGCTCTCCGGGCCGCTGACCGGCGCGCACCATTCTCCGACCGGATAATCGGCCAGCAGATTCTGCAGATCGGCTGTTTTGGCGAAGAGTTGATCGGCGACAGGCTGCGTTATCCACTGACAAGAGCGGCAGCGTTCGGCCTCATAAAGTGCGCACTGCATACAAAAACCTACAAATTAACAGGGGGCGAAGATTATACACGTTATTGCAAGCGGAAGAACCGCCTGCTGGACGCAGGAACAAACAGCAGTAGCAACACCAGCATATCCGGCAATTTTTGCATCACCAGCGTATGCAGGATTTCACGTCTGGACTCTCCCGCAATACTGAACAGTTCCGGATATCCATAGCCCAATGAGGCCGCCCACAGATAGACGCTGGCGATAATCTGGGTCAGTAGATAGACCCAGCGTGCCCAGTTCCGACCTTTAACCAGCGAAAATGCGCAGTAAATTTCGATAAACAGCAGCACCAGGCTACCCAGAAACACCAGCGTCAAATTCCAGGTCTGGACGCTGCGATGAATAAACTCGCTGGTTCCGCGAAACCCGAGCGTATTAAAAATCATCAACAGATCGAGACAGCGGATCATGATAATAGCCAGCGCCGCCACCTGCACTAAAGTAGGGACGTTTAAACGGGCATGTGATGTGGATGATTTCTTAAAAAATCCCAACGCGTCGTCTTCCATGAAAACGGCGCAGCCACCGCAGCTGCGCCGTATAGACAGGTTGGCAGATTTTAGTTTTTTCAGCCGCGTCTTGCACGTTGGATATCGCGAATCCGTTGTTTTTCTGTTCGCGCCATCAGATACCACGCGATAAATCCGATAATTCCTACCACGCCAAGTATCAACGTCGCCAGCGCGTTGATCTCCGGATTGACCCCCATACGTACGCTGGAGAACACCAGCATGGGTAACGTTGTGGCGCCAGGACCAGAGACAAAACTGGCAATGACCAGGTCATCGAGCGACAGCGTAAAGGCCAGTAACCACCCTGAGATCACCGCCGGCATAATCATCGGCAGCGTGATGACGAAAAAAACCTTCAGCGGCGTGGCACCAAGATCCATCGCCGCTTCCTCAATGGAGTGATCCAGTTCGCGTAAACGCGAGGAAATCACTACCGCCACGTACGCTGTACAGAATGTGACGTGCGCCAGCCAGATGGTCAACATACCGCGATCCGCTGGCCAGCCGATGGCGTGCGCCAAAGCCACAAACAGCAGCAGCAGCGACAAACCGGTAATGACATCCGGCATCACCAGCGGTGCGGTGATCATAAAGGCGAAACCATTTGATCCACGAAAACGACCAAAGCGCACCATCACCACGGCGGCGATGGTACCGAGAATTGCCGCCATCGTCGCAGCGCAGGCGGCAATCGTTAAGCTCATGCCGACGGCGCTTATCATCGCGCTATCGTGGAAAAGCTCACCATACCAACGCGTTGACCACCCCGCCCAGACCGTCACCAGCTTGGAGCTGTTAAACGAGTAGATAACCAACATCAGCATCGGCGCGTACAGGAAGGTAAAACCCAGTACCAGGATAAAAATACGCCACGGCGAGCGAACGACCGGTAAGTTATTCATCCGTGTTCCCCCACGCTTTTTTGCTGATATTTATGAAACCACATGATCGGCACAATCAGTAACAGCAGCATAATAATGGCGACGGCAGAAGCCACCGGCCAGTCACGGTTATTGAAAAACTCCTGCCAAAGCACACGCCCAATCATGATGCTGTCCGGGCCGCCCAGCAGTTCCGGGATCACAAACTCCCCAACCGCCGGGATAAACACCAGCATTGACCCGGCAATAATCCCGCCCTTGGTCAACGGCACGATCACGCTAAAGAAGGTTTTCAACGGTCGGGCGCCTAAATCCAGTGCCGCTTCCACCAGCGAGTAATCAATACGCGTCAGCGCGGTATAAATCGGCAGCACCATAAAGGGCAAATAGGCGTAAACAATACCGATATAGACCGCCAGATTGGTGTGCAGAATCGTCAACGGTTGGTCGATAACGCCCAACCACATCAGAACGTTGTTCAGGACACCGTTATTTTTCAGGATCCCCATCCAGGCGTATACACGAATCAAAAATGACGTCCAGGACGGCAGGATCACCAGCAGCAACAGAATATTGCGTGTCGAGGGTTTGCTGTGCGCGACCGCCCATGCCAGCGGATATCCCAACAGCAGGCAACAGACAGTCGAAATCCCCGCTACCTGCAAAGATTGCAGATACGCATCAAAATAGAGCGGATCGTCCGTCAGTTGCAGGAAATTGCCTAAATTGAGGGTGATGGATAACTGATCGTCAGCCCATGAAATGAGGTCGGTATACGGCGGAATAGCCCGCGCCATTTCAGCCAAACTGATTTTGAAGACGATCAGAAACGGCAGCAGAAACAGGAGCATCAGCCACACATACGGCAGCGCGATGACCAGCTTGCGCCCGTGCTTCATTTGCAGTCGCGACATAAACAGCGTGAAACGCCCCACGTTATCCACGCGCGCCGGAGGTTCAAGTGTACTCATCTTCGCTCCTTAAACCGTCAACACCACACAGCTGTCCGCATCCCAACATAAACGGACTTCGTCACCCCAGGTTGGTAATCCCTTGCGATAACGATGTTCATTTTGTAACTGAGCGCTCAGCATCTGGCCACTTTTCAAGCGTACGTGGTACACCGACAAATCACCCAGATAGGCAATGTGCACCACTTCGCCTACCGCGAAGTTATATCCCTCTGGCGGAGGGGCTTCGCAGAGCATGATTTTTTCCGGGCGCAGCGCAACATACACCGGGACGTTATCGACAACGGAAGCGTCTGCGTCCACTTTCAGCGGATGTACCAGTCCTGGAGACTCAATAACCAGACCATCTTCCTGACGTTCTTTCAGCAGTCCTTCAAAGACGTTAACCGAACCGATAAATTCTGCACTGTAACGCGTAGTCGGATGCTCGTAGATCTCTTCAGGCTCGCCGATCTGGACAAATTTGCCACGGTTCATGATCGCAATGCGGCCCGCCATCGTCATGGCTTCTTCCTGATCGTGCGTCACCATCACGCAGGTCACGCCGACACGTTCAAGGATATCCACCACTTCCAGTTGCATGCGGTCACGGAGCTTTTTATCCAGCGCCCCCATCGGCTCATCCAGCAGCAGCAGCTTCGGGCGTTTCGCCAGGCTACGCGCCAACGCCACGCGCTGACGCTGACCGCCAGAAAGCTGATGCGGCTTACGTTTGGCGAACTCCTGCATATGCACGAGTCCTAGCATCTCACTCACCCGGCTGGCGATTTCAGCCTTTGGCAGCTTGTCCTGCTTGAGGCCAAAGGCAATGTTCTGCTCTACCGTCATGTGCGGAAACAGTGCATAGGACTGAAACATCATATTAATCGGACGCAGATAAGGCGGGACATGCGCTAAATCGACGCCATCAAGCATAATTTGCCCAGTTGTTGGCTGTTCAAATCCCGCCAGCATCCGCAACAGGGTCGATTTACCGCAGCCGGACGCCCCGAGCAGAGCAAATATTTCGCCTTTGTAGATAGTAAGATTGACGTCATCAACGGCGTGCTGACCGTCAAAGGACTTGGTCAGGTTGCGAATTTCAAGCAGCGGGGTCAGCGCCTTGCGGATTTTCGCTTGTGGGCGTGGGGTTGCATCATTCAATTAGGTGCTCTCCGGCATAAAACAAAGAAACGGTGCAAATAACGCACCACGGTGGTGCGTATTGCCGGGTTATGTGTGTCCGGGATCAACACTGCCCGGCAGGCGTAAATCCTGCCGGGTCATGTCCCGTACATCGGGTTATTTCCCGCTTTTTACCTTCGTCCAGGCGCGAGTACGTACACGGTCGATCTTCGGATCCTGTACTTTCAGCGTGAACAGCTTGGCGCGAACATCGGCAGGCGGGTAAATGCCCGGGTTGTCGCGCACGTCCTGGCTGACCAGTGCTGTCGCTTCTTTGTTGGCATTGGCATAGAACACGTGGTCAGAAATATGCGCAATTACATCAGGGCGCAGCAGGTAGTTGAGGAACTGATAGGCTTCGTCTTTGTTTTTCGCATCGGCTGGCATCGCGAACACATCAAAGAAGGCCATCGCACCTTCCTTAGGAATTGAGAAGGAAATATTGACGCCATTTTTCGCTTCTTTCGCCCGGTTTGCCGCCTGCCATACATCCCCGGCCCAGCCAATCGCCACGCAGGTATCACCGTTTGCCAGGTCGTTAATGTACTGCGAGGAGTGGAAGTAGCGAATATTTGGGCGCAGTTTCAACAGCAGATCGGTTGCCGGTCCGGTGTAATCATCCGCTTTGGTACTGTTTGGATCTTTACCCAAATAATTCAGCACGGTGGCAAACACTTCTTCGGGCGCGTCGAGGAAAGAGACGCCGCAGCTTTTTAGTTTTTCCAGATTTTCTGGCTTGAGGATCAGATCCCAGCTATTAACCGGCGCATCCGGCCCCAGTACCGCTTTCACTTTATCCACGTTATAGCCAATACCGGTTGTTGCCCACATATACGGCATCGCAAACTTGTTGTCCGGATCGTGTTTACCCACCAGCTTCAGCAATTCAGGATCGAGGTTTTTCCAGCCAGGCAATTTGCTCTTATCCAGCGGCTGGAAGACGCCCGCGGTCAGTTGACGCTCAAGGAAACTGGCGGATGGAACGACAAGGTCAAAGCCGGTACTGCCAGCCATGAGCTTACCTTCCAGCACTTCATTGGAATCAAATACGTCATAGATAACTTTAATTCCGGTCTCTTTTTCAAAATTAGCCACCGTATCCGGGGCAATATAATCAGACCAGTTATAAATATGCAGCGTTTTTTGTTCAGCAGCGAGCGTGCCAGCAGAGATGGCCATCAGAGCACCCGCAACCAGGCCTGGTAACCATCGTTTATTTAAGGCGGTCATAATCTCTTTCCTTCTGAAAGTTCGTTAACAAACGAACAAAAATGTCACACTCTAATGATATGCAAGAAACGTGCATATTCTTTCAAGCGGCACCCATGAAAAGAGAGGCCTCTCCTCACGCCGCTATTGCGCGCTGTTATCCGCCCATGCATTCAATATGCATTGTGGCCACAGGTCAGGCCACAAGGGGCTGTTTGAATGATGACGTTGATCAGCTTCGCAAGAATAACTTTAGCCAGGATTTGTGGATATAGCCCAGATTAAAAAACGTCTTTTATCAATTTTTTATGCATGAATTGTCTATGACATACAGTGGAAGGCGCTGAATGGAGGTGAATAATACTTTAATGAACGGTTAAGTACAGAATAAAAACAGGCAATACGCAACCGCTTTGGCAGCGGCTGCGCAATATATGTCCAGATTCAGGAAGAATTAATGGAGGAAATGAACTTCGGCGTTGCTGTTTTGCGCATCTTCTTCAGCGTTAAATAACAGCTGATGCGCACCGGCCTCGAGGATCACCATCGATATTTGCTCTTCACTCTGGCGAACAAAATATTCGAACTGCTCAAACGTCACGCCCGGGATAACGGATAAAGACTGGCAGACCACCAGCTTTGGCAGATTATCATCCTGCATATCCAGAAAGGCTTTCACCGTCAGTGAACTGGCGTTAATCGCAGACAGATCGGCGGCCAGCGGCAGTAGTGCAGAAGGTCTGACTTCTGCCATCGCGGAAAACAGAATGACGTTATCGACCAAATCAACTTTTGCATCAAAGATGCCGTCAAAATTCTGCATGTGCGGCAAATGCAGCGCCTGACAGGTATCGCATTCAAAAAAACTCATGCCCAGGTCGTCGAGCCATTGACGCAACGTATCCAGAGTGGGAACGACCAGTGATGTCATAATAATGTGCGACCTCTATTGATGAAAAAAATACCGGCACAGCTTACGCAAAAAGAGCGTGTCATACTACGATCGCAATCGATATTGTGCTTAGCCGCCGATTTTAAGGCAAAATTCAGGCGTAGCGTGACGCTCAATCCACTGGATCATCTTGCCGGCAATGTCTATTCCGGTAGTTTTCTCCACCCCTTCCAGGCCAGGAGAAGCGTTGACCTCCATGACCAGCGGCCCACGTTCAGCACGCAGAATATCAACGCCAGCAACGTCCAGACCCATTGTCTGAGCGGCTTTGAGCGCAATTTCCCTTTCGCGCGGCGTGATATTCGCAATAGTGGCAACCCCACCGCGATGGAGATTAGAACGAAAATCACCTTCTTTGGCCCGGCGCTCAATGGCGGCCACCACCTCGTCACCCACCACGAAACAGCGAATATCTCGCCCTTTCGCTTCTTTGATATATTCCTGAACCAGAATATGGGCATTCAACCCACGAAAGGCATCCACCACGCTTTCTGCGGCCTGGCGCGTTTCCGCCAGTACCACGCCGATCCCCTGCGTACCTTCAACCAGTTTCACCACCAGCGGCGCGCCGCCAACCATGTCAATCATGTCGCTGGTATCGTCCGGAGAGTGAGCAATCCCGGTGATGGGTAAATCGATTCCCTGACGCGCCAGCAGCTGCAGCGAACGCAGCTTATCGCGCGCACGCGTAATCGCTACCGACTCATTCAGCGGATAGCTACCCAGCATCTCAAACTGGCGCAACGCCGCGGTACCGTAAAAGGTAATCGCTGAACCAATCCTTGGGATCACTGCATCGAAATGAGGAAGCTGGCGGCCCTTGTAATGAATAGAGGACGCCGCCGGGCTGATGTTCATATAGCAAGAAAGGGGATCGATAATTTCAACCAGGTGACCACGCTGCATCGCCGCTTCACGCAGGCGCTTACAAGAATAGAGCGTTCCGTCCCGGGACAAAATGGCAATTTTCACCCTGCACCTCTCTGAATGACCTGGTAAAAGCTGGCGTATCATACACTGCGTTAAAATCTTTAGCGCGTAGCCCATCCCTGTTTATGCAAATATTCCAGGATAAAGGGACGACTTTCTTTAATGATGGTGCGGCGAATATGGTCGCTCCAGGTGTCACGACGCGTATTGCTCCCGCGGGTCAGATAGTACTGCGCGAGCTGCTCATCATATTGCGACAAAACGTCTTTGTTGAGTGGCTGATACTGATTTTCGTGCACCACAAGCGACGCTGGCAGTCGCGGCTTGATATCCGGGTTATCAGCAGGCCAGCCGAGGCATAGCCCAAACAACGGCAGAACATGTTGCGGAAGCTTCAGCAGTTCAGTGACCGGCTCAATGTTATTTCGCAGACCGCCAATAAACACGCCGCCAAGCCCCAAAGACTCTGCCGCCGTCAGCGCATTTTGCGCCATCATCGCGGTATCAACAACGCCCAGTAGCAGTTGTTCCGCCAGCCCGAGTTGCGCGTCAGGGCAAATCTGCAAATGGCGATTAAAGTCAGCGCAAAACACCCAGAACTCGGCGGCCTGCGCCACATGTTTTTGTCCGCCGGATAAAGTAGCCAGTGATTCACGCAGGGCGTTATCCGTTATGCGAACGATGGTTGTGCATTGTAAAAAACTGGAGCTTGAGGTCCCCTGAGCGGCGGCAATAATCGCCTCCCGCTGCGCATCCGAAATGGCATCATCGGTGAAATGGCGAATGGAACGGTGGCTACGAAGTAAATCAATGGTTGGCGTCATCTCTTTTTTCTCTGTCTGAACGTGAAGAATCACCGGGGGTTCGTGACATCAGCTGCGGCGCAACCAGTTGAGCAATACGCCACGTTAATACCACCGCGGCGGGAAGCATCAGCAGCACACCCAGAAATATCATCACCACGCAGGCTAACGGACTGCCAAGCGGTGCGGGTAAAGTGAGGTAATCGTTAAGCGATAGCAGCGCCAGCGATAACAAAACCATCCCGATTATTTCCAGCATCAATACGCTTTTGGGTAATGCACCAATTGCGCGCATAAGCGGCCTCCCGGCGAAATGGCTTTCATTATAAAACGTTCCGGCTTGTCGTGTTTAACAGTTATAGCTTGAGGATATCAAAGCAACAGGCTGAACCTGCTTTTCATCTGTCACAAATCGCGGCATCATAACAAGTATTGCCATCCGGCCTGATAAGTTCGAGGAGAGAGAGATGTTTGCCGTTATTTTTGGTCGTCCAGGGTGCCCGTATTGCGTGCGCGCAAAAGAATTAGCAGAAAAATTAAGCAATGAGCATGACGATTTTAACTTCCGCTACATTGATATCCATGCCGAAGGTATTACGAAAGCCGATCTGGAAAAGACGGTAGGTAAGCCAGTTGAAACCGTTCCGCAGATTTTTGTTGATCAAAAACACATCGGCGGCTGCACGGATTTTGAAGCGTGGGCAAAAGAGAACATGAATCTGTTCGCCTGATCGCCGTTTCTACGCCCTCCGCTGGAGGGCGTCTTCAGTTCTTTTTCCGTCGATGATGCTGATTGAACAAGTTGCTGATAAACAAAAAACACAATGCGCCAAGCGCGCACCAAAACACCGCACTAAACAACCACGCCAGCTCTTGCCACAACGAACGCGTCGGCATAAAAACGAACCGCATCAGTAACAGACAGCACGGCGCCGCCAACATGGCACCAAGAAGGGGTTTGAGCACCTCCCGACGATGGGAGAAAAAGCTTGCTGCAGCACCAGGCAGGATAAAAAACAACAATCCGACCTCAGGATGCCCTGCCGCTCTGAATGCCCCTTTCACGTTCAGCGTTAATGAAAGACACACCACAATAAAGAGCACAAAGCAGCAGACCGCACCCGCCCAACTTTGCTTATGTTTCAATTGTTCCTCCTGACACATTCTCTATCGAACACTCTTTTCGCCCGCAGGCGTCCAGTCAGATAAAGTAACCAGGCATTCCATGCCAAAAACACACTCACACGATTCTTATAGCCGTTGATACGTAATGAGATTAAACTAACCGCATATATTGTTATGCTGCATTATTTGGGGCTGTGTACGAAGCTGTCGCCCCTTAATTTCTGGCAAAAACATTAGCGTAAATTGCCATTTCTTTCAATAGCTTACTAGTAAACAAGAAGTTAGTCTCCGTGAATATAAACGTCGCAGATTTGTTAAATGGGAATTACATCCTGTTATTATTTGTGGTCCTGGCACTGGGCCTGTGTCTGGGTAAATTACGTCTGGGTTCAGTCCAACTCGGTAATTCCATTGGCGTTTTAGTGGTGTCCCTATTATTAGGTCAACAGCACTTTAGTATTAACACCGATGCATTAAATCTCGGCTTTATGCTGTTTATTTTTTGTGTCGGCGTCGAAGCCGGTCCCAACTTTTTTTCGATTTTTTTTCGCGATGGGAAAAATTATCTAATGCTTGCTCTGGTGATGGTCGGCAGCGCCATGCTGATCGCCCTGGGGCTGGGTAAGCTATTTGGCTGGGACATCGGCCTGACGGCAGGTATGCTGGCCGGCTCGATGACCTCAACGCCGGTGCTGGTCGGCGCGGGTGACACCTTGCGCCATTCCGGAATGTCGGGGACATCGCTTTCAACCGCCCTCGATAACCTGAGCCTCGGTTATGCGCTCACCTATTTGATTGGTTTGGTCAGTCTGATTGTTGGCGCGCGCTACCTGCCGAAACTTCAGCATCAGGATCTGCAAACCAGCGCCCAACAAATCGCACGTGAACGAGGTCTGGACACTGATGCCAACCGTAAGGTTTATCTGCCGGTAATTCGTGCCTATCGCGTTGGCCCGGAACTGGTGGCATGGGCCGATGGCAAAAATCTGCGCGAGCTGGGTATCTATCGCCAGACCGGTTGTTACATTGAACGCATCCGTCGCAACGGCATCCTGGCCAACCCGGATGGCGACGCGGTACTGCAAATGGGTGATGAGATAGCCCTGGTGGGTTATCCGGATGCGCATGCCCGCCTCGATCCCAGCTTCCGTAATGGTAAAGAGGTGTTCGATCGCGATCTGCTCGATATGCGCATCGTCACTGAAGAGATTGTGGTGAAAAACCACAATGCCGTTGGCCGCCGTCTGGCCCAGTTGAAGCTGACCGATCACGGCTGTTTTCTCAACCGCGTGATCCGTAGCCAGATTGAAATGCCTATCGATGATAACGTCGTGCTTAATAAAGGCGACGTGCTGCAGGTCAGTGGGGATGCTCGCCGCGTCAAAACCATTGCCGATCGTATCGGCTTCATTTCCATTCACAGTCAGGTGACCGATCTGCTGGCTTTCTGCGCCTTCTTTATCATCGGTCTGATGATCGGGATGATCACCTTCCAGTTCAGTAATTTCAGCTTCGGCATCGGGAATGCGGCTGGACTGCTGTTCGCTGGGATCATGCTGGGCTTCCTGCGTGCCAACCATCCAACGTTTGGCTATATCCCACAGGGGGCGCTGAACATGGTCAAAGAGTTTGGCCTGATGGTATTTATGGCAGGCGTCGGTTTAAGCGCGGGCAGCGGCATTGGCAATGGCCTTGGCGCCGTGGGTGGTCAAATGCTGATTGCCGGCCTGGTTGTCAGCCTGGTGCCGGTTGTCATCTGTTTCTTATTCGGTGCTTACGTATTGCGCATGAACCGCGCCCTGCTTTTTGGCGCCATGATGGGCGCGCGTACCTGCGCTCCGGCAATGGAAATCATCAGCGATACGGCACGCAGCAACATCCCCGCATTAGGCTATGCCGGGACCTACGCAATTGCCAACGTACTGCTGACATTAGCGGGGACACTCATCGTCATTGTCTGGCCTGGGCTTGGTTAGCGCTGAAATTTACTCTTAAACGAAAATTTTTTGCAGGTAAGCAGAACTTTTCTTCAAGACGTCAGTCATAACTATTGCCACTGCTTTTCTTTGATGTCCCCAATTTGTGGAGCCCATCAACCCCGCCGTTTTGGTTCAAGGTTGATGGGTTTTTTGTTGCCTGAATTATGCGATCGCTGACTCCCTCCCCCGAAACTCTCTCTCACATTTGCAGCATGCTGGTTATGACACATACTTTTAGTCAGAGCTAAATGGTAATAGGTGGTTGCTATGTTACTCGCAGGCAAAGTCGCGGTAATTTTCGGTGGCAGCGGCGCTATAGGCAGTGCAGTTGCGCATGCCATGGCGCGTGAAGGCGCCCATGTGTATCTGGGCGCGCGCAGTCAGGAAAAGCTGGATTGGGCGGCCAGTAGTATTCGAACCGCGGGCGGTGCCGTCGAAACCTTTGTCGCCGATGTCCTCGACGAATACGGCACCTCAAAACAAGTTACTCACCTTGCGCAGCAAACCGGTGGAATAGATGTGGCGGTTAACGCAACCGGCTTTATGCATGAACAGGGCAAACGCATCGAGGCGTTATCCCTTTCTGAGTTTATGAGCGGTATCACCCCTTTCCTCTCGGCGCAGTTCAATATCGCAAAAGCCGTAACGCCACACATGGGCGGCAATCGTGCGGGCGTCATTCTCACCGTTGTTGCGCCCGCGGCCCCGATGGCGATGCCTGGACATCTGGGACACATCGTTGGCTGTGCGGGAACAGAGGCCTTTATTAAAGCGCTCGCCAGCGAACTGGGGCCGGCGAATATTCGGGTCGTCGGCGTGCGCTCGCATGCGATTGTGGATGCCGTTCAGGCCGGTTCCTATACCGGGGAGATTTTTACCGCTAAAGCGCAGTCCATGGGTATTACCGTCGCACAATGGTTAGGTGGTGCGGCGCAAAGTACCATGCTTGGGCGCCTGCCTACGCTTGCACAAATCGCAGAGGTAATGACCTTTCTGGCTTCAGACCATGCCGGAGCAATCACCGCAACGGTGGTGAATATTACCGGCGGCGCTACGCACAACTGACCGTTGCGGGCAACCCCGCAATACGCTCCACCATCAGCAAGATATCTTCTCGCCGCAGCGGTTTTTTGTCCGTGACAAAATGCAGCGTCATCCCTTCAATAAACGCATCCAGCGCCCGCGCCGTAACCGGAGCAAACCACTGCTCCAGCGTTTGTTGGCTGCGTAACATCCAGTTTTGCATCACCGTTTTTAGTGCCGGTTTACGGCTGGCGAAGGCATACAGCTGATACATGAGTTCCATGTTATCGGGTGTCGTGACCTGGGAGCTGTAAATCATATCGGTAATCGCATGGCAAGCCTGCGACGCATCCTCAACGTCGGCAAAAAAAGCCTGATACTGCAGCATCATCCTGTCAGTAAAACGCTCAAACGCCTCCATTAAAAGCTCATCAATTCCCGAAAAGTAATAGGTCATAGAACCCAAGGGCACCTGAGCAATTGTCGCAATCTTCCGATGTGTAACCGCATGAATACCATGGGCTATTACCGCATCCAGAGTCGCCTGAACTATTTTTTCCCGCCGCTGCGGATCGTTCGCACGTCGCACTGCATTACCTCTTCTTGCATTTGTGTACAAATGTACACAACCTTGCTAAGGTTGTCTTCTTTCCTCTTTTCTTTGGCTCGAATTCATGACTGGCATCTCATCACGCAAAGCCTTAAGACGTCGCACCTGGGCACTGTTCACGTTCTTCTTTTTACCAGGATTATTAATGGCCTCCTGGGCAACGCGTACCCCTGCCATCAGAGATATCCTCTCCATCTCAACCGCCGAAATGGGCGCGGTGCTGTTTGGACTTTCAATTGGTTCGATGAGTGGCATTCTTTGTTCGGCCTGGCTGGTGAAACGATTTGGCACACGTAAAGTGATCCGCACCACCATGTCTTGCGCAGTCCTCGGAATGGCAATCCTCAGCGTGGCGCTCTGGCTGCATTCCGCATGGCTTTTCGCATTTGGTCTGGGCGTGTTCGGCGCCAGCTTTGGCGCAGCAGAAGTTGCCATCAACGTCGAAGGTGCGGCTGTTGAGCGCGAAATGAATAAAACCGTACTGCCGATGATGCACGGTTTTTACAGCCTGGGAACGCTGGCGGGTGCCGGAGTCGGGATGATGCTTACCGCCTTCAGCGTACCGGCGACCGCGCATATCTTGCTGGCGGCGATGGTGGCTATCACCCCTATCTTCATCGCCATCAAAGCCATTCCTGACGGCACGGGTAAAAATGCCGCTGACGGGTCTCACTCCAGCGAAAAAGGGCTGCCTTTTTATCGCGATATTCAGTTATTGCTGATTGGCGTCGTGGTGCTCGCAATGGCATTTGCTGAAGGTTCCGCCAACGACTGGCTTCCGCTGCTGATGGTGGACGGACATGGATTTAGCCCGACATCAGGCTCGCTGATTTATGCCGGATTTACGCTGGGCATGACCGTTGGACGATTTACCGGCGGCTGGTTCATCGACCGCTACAGCCGCGTCGCGGTAGTGCGCGCCAGTGCGCTTATGGGGGCTCTTGGGATTAGCCTGATTATTTTTGTCGACAGCACTTGGGTGGCGGGTGTTTCCGTTATTCTGTGGGGACTCGGCGCATCACTGGGCTTCCCACTGACCATTTCGGCTGCCAGCGACACCGGCCCCGATGCGCCAACCCGCGTCAGCGTTGTCGCCACTACCGGCTATCTGGCATTCCTGGTTGGACCACCGCTGCTGGGCTACCTGGGTGAACACTACGGCCTGCGTAGCGCTATGCTGGTGGTGCTGGCGCTGGTGCTTGTCGCCGCCATCGTCGCGAAAGCGGTGGCAAAACCGGATCTCAAAAACACCACTGTGATGGAGAACAGCTAATGCGTATCAAACTGATTGCAGTCGACATGGACGGCACATTTTTAAGCGACCAAAAAACCTATAATCGTGAGCGCTTTATGGCGCAATACCGTCAGATGAAAGAACAAGGGATCCGCTTTGTGGTCGCCAGCGGCAACCAGTATTACCAGCTCATCTCCTTTTTCCCTGAACTGTCCAGTGAAATCTCATTTGTCGCCGAAAACGGCGGATGGGTGGTCAGTGAAGGGGAAGATGTCTTTAACGGCGAGCTGGGAAAAGACGATTTCCAGGCCATTGTGGAACATCTGCTGACACGTACGGACATCGACATTATCGCCTGCGGTAAAAATAGCGCCTATACCCTGAAGCGGTACAGCGATGAGCATAAGACGGTTTCCGCCATGTATTATCATCGTCTTGAATTTGTGGATAATTTTGACAACCTCAACGACATTTTCTTCAAGTTCGGGCTAAATATTTCAGACGATCGTATCCCCCAGGTGCAGGCTGACCTCCATGAGGCGATTGGCGACATTATGGTGCCGGTACATACCGGCTACGGCAGCATCGATTTAATTATACCCGGTGTGCATAAGGCAAACGGGCTGCGTCTGCTGCAACAACGCTGGAATATTACCGACGATGAGGTTGTTGTGTTTGGCGATGGCGGCAATGATATTGAGATGCTGCGTCAGGCAGGATTTAGTTTTGCAATGGCGAACGCCCATGAGCCGGTTATCCAGGCGGCAAAATATCGCGCAGGGTCGAACAACGAAGAGGGCGTGCTGGATATTATCGACCGCGTGTTAAAGAATGAAGCACCGTTTACGCAATAACGCCTTAGCACAGACGGCAACAAAATGATGGCATGATCTATTCATAATCCGCCTCAAATTAACCCGCTGGATTATTACCTCCAGTGAATATTCAGACGAGCGGATTATGAAGAAAAGTGTACTGATAGCGACATTGTTGCTGGGTTTTGCGGGGACAACATTTGCGCAAAGCGTTACCGTTGATGTACCAAGCGGTTATAAGGTGGTGGTAGTGCCCTCTTCCGTCAGCGTTCCGCAGGCGGTGAGCGTTACCACAGCGCCACAAACGGTGTATGTTGCTCCGGCGCCTGCCCCGGCGCCTGTCTATCGCGCACATCCTTATGCGCGACATGTTGCAAGCGTCGGTGAAGGAATGATCATCGAACACCAGATTGACGATCACCACTAAGTTTTTGCCTGGCCCGGGCAACCGGGCTTTAACCTTCCCGTGAATCCCCTACCCGTTTATCTTTCAGGAAGATAACCATCAGAATCACCCACAGTACGCCGCTTGCCAGATTGAACAGGCTGAACAAGCCGTTTCCTCCGAGCAGATAAGCGTGTTTACTCAGCTCAATACCGACGGTAAAAATCAGCATCTGCAACATACCCATGGCGGCAGAAACCGTGCCCTTACTCATTTCACTGGCAAACAGCGTCAGACGTACCAGTCCCGCATTCGCCACGCCAATACCAAACGCATAGATGCTTAAACCCGCCGTCATCCATAGATACGCATGGGATGACACCACCGTGGCCGCAGCGGCAATCACCAGCCCGACGGCGATTGGCCAGCCGCCCATGATAATCAGCGAACGTACGGTTTTTCGTGAGGTCAGGCGCGCCAGTACCAGGTTACCGGCAATCAATGCGCCAAAAATCGGCACCTGCAACAGGCCATATTCGTAGCTGCTGAGATGTTCACCGCTGATGATTATAATCGGGGACTGCGCAATCCACGCCAGTAACGGCAGACTGACAAAACCCAATGCCAGCGCGCCTGCAACGAAGCGCACGTTCCTCAGCACCAGCTTATAATCTTTGCCCAGCTCTTTAATCGACAGCTTTTCACCAAGCCGGGTTGCCGTCTCCGGCATCGCGCGTTGCAGACCAAAAAAAGAGATGGCGGCCAGGGCGGCAAACAGGATAAACATCCCTTCCCACGGCAGAACATGTACCCAGGCTGCACCGACCAACGGCCCCAGCAGGGGCGCAATCAACGCTACGTTTGCCATCAGCGCGGTAATTTTTATGCACACCGCTTCTTCAAAGGATTCCTGAATTGCGGCGTAACCCACCGCGCCAATAAAGCACAGGCTTATCCCTTGTAAAAAACGCAGGAAGGTAAATTGCTCAATATTCTGCGCAAGCAGGGTTGCAAGGCAGGTCACAATGAACCAGAGCACGCCGGTTAACATCACCGGGCGACGTCCAATTCGATCCGACAGCGGTCCTAATAACCACTGCAAAAACATGCCGCCAGCCAGATAGGCGGTCATGGATGTGGGCACCCAATCTAATCCGGCATTATATTGCTCCACCACCGCCAACATTCCGGGCTGGATCATATCGTTGCCGATATAAGTAGAGAATTCGTAAAGCACCAGACAGAGAGGGAAAAGTAATGCCTGACGCCCCAAACGGGCGCCTGAAGATAAACGGTTCTGCATGCAGTCTCTTAACTATAGAAAAATCGCGCAAAGTGTAATAAATGCGCCGTACTAGTGATAGTGAATTATGTGATTTGAAAGCAAATTGCGCACATTTTTACACTCATTTGCTCAGGAATATTTTGCGTTAAGGTTAATTTAAGTTGAGGCCGCTATCATGTTCAATAAGTCTCATTAATTGTCTGAAAAATAGTCATTTAACAGACAAATAAGACAAGACCGCTTTTTATCCCGTGAAAGCAATTTTATGCTCTCCCCTCATGGGCCTTTTTAACGATTACACTGAGTCTGGACGTTATGCTGGAAAATCTGAACAACTCACTTTTTTATCTCATCAATGCCACGCCGGACTCTGCGCAATGGATGATATCGCTTGCCATTTTTATTGCCAAAGACCTGATTAACATCGTACCGCTATTAGCCGTTGTGCTTTGGCTTTGGGGGCCGCGGGCCCAGGTTACTCTCCAGCGCCAGTTAGTTATAAAAATGGCGATTGCGCTGATCGTCGGTCTGACGATTTCATGGCTGATGGGGCATCTGTTCCCTCACGATCGTCCGTTTGTTAACCACACCGGTTACAACTTCCTGCATCATGCGGCGGATGACTCTTTCCCGAGCGATCACGGTACGGTTATCTTTACCTTTGCACTGGCTTTCTTGTTCTGGCATCGCCTGTGGACGGGCGCTCTGCTGATGGTCGTTGCTGTGGCGATTGCCTGGTCGCGGGTCTACCTTGGCGTACACTGGCCGCTGGATATGCTGGGAGGATTACTCGTCGGGCTGATTGGCTGCCTGAGCGCCCAGATGATCTGGCAGCGGTTTGGCGCGCCCCTGTACCTCGGCTTGCAAAATGGCTATCGCGCCTGCTTCGCTCTGCCCATCCGTAAAGGCTGGGTGCGTGACTAACCCACGGTAAAAAGAGTAGTATTAAGCGCGATACTGAGCACTTATTCTACTCTCCAGGGGAACTATGGAAACTCGACGCGACGAGCGTATTGGTCAATTACTGCAGGCGCTGAAACGCAGCGATAAATTACACCTCAAAGAAGCCGCGACGCTGCTGGGCGTATCTGAGATGACCATTCGTCGCGACCTGAATAATCACGATGCTCCCGTCGTCTTGCTCGGGGGCTATATTGTTCTGGAACCCCGCAGCGCCAATCACTATTTAATCAGCGATCAAAAATCCCGACTGGTTGATGAAAAGCGCCGTGCCGCCCAGATGGCGGCAAGCCTCGTGCAGGCACACCAGACTATCTTTTTCGACTGTGGTACCACCACGCCGTGGATCATTGAGGCTATCGACAATGAATTGCCTTTCACCGCAATCTGCTACTCGCTGAATACGTTTCTGGTGCTACAGGAAAAACCGCAGTGCCGCGTCATTCTGTGTGGTGGCGAATTCCATGCCAGCAACGCAATTTTCAAACCGCTTGATTTCCAGGAAACGCTGAACAACCTGTGCCCGGATATCGCTTTTTATTCCGCAGCTGGCGTTCATATTGAGAAAGGCGCGACCTGTTTTAACCTGGAAGAGCTACCGGTGAAACACTGGGCGATGTCGATGGCGCAGCATCACGTGCTGGTGGTCGATAACAGCAAATTTGGTAAGGTGCGTCCTGCGCGGATGGGTGAAGTAAAACGCTTTAATACCATCGTCAGCGATAGCCGTCCTGACGAGGCGTTTGTTGAGTACGCGAAAGCGCAACGTATCAAGCTGATGTATTAAGCGATACTGCCGGATGGCGATAGCGTCATCCGGCAAACGCTAAGCTTAAGAGAACCAGCCGCCAAACCACTGGTGGAATTTCATCATCACAAAGTCCCACATGCGACTAAAGAATCCCCCCTCTTCCACGGCCTCCATCACCATCAGTGGACGCTGCTCGATGGATTTCCCGTTCAACTGGAAGTCGATAGTCCCCACAACCTGGCCTTTCTTCAGCGGCGCGGTTAACTGTGGTTCGGTCAGGGTAAAGCTGGCCTTCAGGTTTTTGAGCTGACCACGCGGGATAGTCACCGAGCCCGCTTCTCCGGCGCCCAAATTAACCTCACTCTTATCGCCAAACCAGACGCGCTGCGTCACGAAAGTGGCATCCGGTTTAATCGGCGTAACGGTTTCAAAGAAGCGGAAGCCCCAGGTCAGCAGCTTTTCTGACTCATTAAAACGAATGCGGTCGGTTTTCGCCCCCAACACCACGGAGATCAGGCGCATATCCCCCTGGGTCGCGGAAGCGACCAGGTTGTATCCCGCCCCGGCCGTGGTACCGGTTTTCATACCGTCCACGTTCAGGTTGGTGCTCCACAACAAACGGTTGCGGTTCGGCTGGCGGATTTTATTAAAGGTAAATTCTTTCTCTTTGTGGATAGCGTACTCTTCCGGTACATCGTGGATTAGCGCCTTCCCGAGCAGGGCCATATCACGTGCGGTACTGAACTGTCCTGCCGCATCCAGGCCATGCACGGTCTGGAAAGTGGTATTGGTCAGCCCCAGTTTTTTCGCGTAGCCGTTCATCAGACCAATGAAGGATTCCTGGCTGCCGGCAACGTAATCAGCCAGTGCGATACAGGCATCGTTACCAGACTGGATGATAACGCCTTTGTTCAGATCGGACACTGCAACCTGATCGCCGGGCTTGAGGAACATAACCGACGAACCGCGCAGGGCCGGATTACCGGTCGCCCAGGCGTCTTTGCCCACGGTAACCATGTCGTTGAGGTTAATTTTCCCGGCCTTCAGCGCCTGACCGACTACATAGCTGGTCATGATCTTGGTCAGACTGGCAGGATCCAGTTTCTCATCAGCATTACCTTCCGCCAGTACCTTACCGCTGGCGTAATCCATTAGGATCCACGCGCGCGCGTCGACGCTCGGTGGGGCCGTTGGTTGCTCCGCCGCCTGTACGCTCGGCGCCAAAAGGATTAAGAGTGCAGAACCTGCAGCAAAGCTGCGAAGTGAAGAGAAGTATTGCGTCATAAATGCCACCCGAGTATCCATTCCAAAAAACCACGTCATACCACACCGTGTTTACACAAAACCAGCCAGGCGACCCTGGCCAACCCATGCAGAAAAGGTCTGATGGATGACGTGTAAAATAAGTGCGGTGAGTAATAACGCACTAACGAGCTTAAAGAAACCGTAAGTTGGTAAAGTTTTTAAAGTTTATGCAATAACACCGCGCTGCGCTGCTCCCGGCACGATTTTTTTAGACTTTGTTGCGTAAATATTAGGTTTACCCCACCATGTGGGCTAGTCAGATGGCATCAGCAGCCATAAAGCTGCTCAATTAATTTGCGGGGTTACTATGATTACACTGTGGGGTCGCAATAACTCGACCAACGTAAAAAAAGTATTGTGGACGCTCGAGGAACTGGAACTGCCGTATAACCAAATTCTGGCGGGCGGACAGCATGGCGGTAACCGCGATGCCGACTATCTGGCACTCAACCCGAACGGACTGGTCCCGCTACTACGTGATGATGAAACGGACGTTGTTCTCTGGGAATCCAATACCATTGTCCGCTATCTGGCAGCTCAGTACGGACAAAAGCGTTTGTGGATTGACGCCCCGGCCGCGCGCGCCGTCGGTGAAAAATGGATGGACTGGGCAAACCAGACGCTAAGTCCTGCGCATCGGGTTATCTTGTTTGGCCTGGTCAGAACCCCTGCCGAGAAACGCGATATGGCGGCAATCGAGGCGGGTAGTCAGGTGTGCGATAACCTGTTTGCTATTCTGGATAACGCGCTGGCGGAACAGCCATGGTTCTCCGGGGCTGAATTTGGCACTGCCGATATCGCCGTTGCGCCGTTTATCTATAACCTGTTCAACGTTGGCCTGAGCTGGACCCCGCGCCCACATCTGGAGCACTGGTATCAGCAACTGACCGAACGTCCGGCGTTTCAAAAAGTCGTGATGATCCCGGTCAGCTAACTCAATCAGGGACTCACTTTCAGTAATTCCCCGTCGGACTCGTCGGTTAGTACGTATAAGTACCCGTCTGGTCCGACACGCACATCACGGATCCGTTGCCCTCTTTCCTGCAACAGACGCCCCTCTTCGGTGACGGCATTCCCTTTGACGCTCAGCACGATCACTTCTTTATCTTTCAACGCGCCAATGAACAACTTCTGCCGCCACTGTGGGAAGGTATCGCTATTATAAAAAGCCATTCCGCTGACCGCCGGTGACTTTTCCCAGTAAAAGATGGGTTGCTCTGTTCCAGCAACAATTGGGCCTTTTGCTTCGGGAATTTTAAGACCACTGTAGTTAACGCCCCAGGTCGCAAGCGGCCAGCCGTAGTTTTTCCCTTTCTCCGGGATATTGATTTCATCGCCCCCGCGTGGACCATGCTCATTGAGCCACAGCGTATCGCTCCAGGGATTCATCGCCATCCCCTGCGGGTTGCGGATACCATATGACCAAATCTCTGCCCGTGCTCCTGCCCTCTTCACAAACGGATTATCCGGCGGAATTTTTCCCTCATCGGTCAGTCGTACGACCTTGCCCTGCAGCTTATCCAGATCCTGTGCGGTAGAACGTTGATTGTTTTCACCAAGGCCAATAAACAGATAACCGTTGCCATCAAAAACCATACGTCCGCCAAAATGGTTTCCGCTGGAGAGCTTCGGCTGTTGGCGAAAAATGGTCTGGAACCCTTGCAGATGTTTGAGATCGTCGCTCAATCGTCCGTAACCAACCGCTGTCCCGGCGTTACCTTCACTGTCAGCTTCAGCAAAGCTAAGCCACACCCGGCGAGATTGTTTAAAATCCGGTGCTAATGCCACATCAAGCAATCCCCCCTGACCATTCGCCCAGACTTTGGGTACGCCGGTTAGCGGGTCGGAAAGCCCCTTTCCAGACTGCCAAAGTCGAAGCTGGCCGCCTTTGAGCGTAATGAGCATACCGCGATTGTCGGGTAAAAACGCCAGCGACCACGGATGATCGAGTTTCGTTTGCAGCACTTCCACCTCTACCGCGGCGGCATAAGAGGAAAATAGCGCAAGTGGGACAGCACAGAGAAAGAGTCGACGCATAACACCTCCTTAATGGCTCTGCATAAAGCGTAGCCAGCAAGGGGAATTATCCCGCCACATTTACATAATCTTAACGAAAAGGGGGAGCGCCCTCCCCCTGATTCAGACGTGTTCCAGCGTTGAATAAGATTGCAAACACTGGATACTTAGCGTCAGCGTTGTCAGGCAGTTTTCCAGTTTCTCTGCGTTAACGGCGATAAAAGTTGGACAATCGTGATGTCCACTCATAAGACAAACAGCGGCGGCGGCTAACGCCCCTTCAGCACGATGAAGGGCATTCCACTCTTCCTGATCAAGATGCATACCGTGAAGCTGTGATTGCTCGTGCAATTCGCGATTCAGTGCAAAAAAATTATCACGCAGACGATCGCTCTCGCTGACTGACATGTAGCCTTTCGCTTTTCTCAACAGCAAATAAGCGGCAAGTTCGACACGGGCGTTTATCAATTTGTTGAGAAGATCGGTTCTCAGTCTGTCAACAACCATACTTTGTTCCTCCTCTTTCCAACTATGGTGCAACTTAATAGTATGGTCATTTTTTGAACAAAGTCGTGTCCAGGATCAATCCATCACCGAAAATTAACATAATTTACAAATAATCTTTAATTCCACGCCGGGCGTGGCGACTGATGGTATGAGATTGCGATACAATTTTTATTCAGAACTCTGTAGAATCCGTGCCCTGAATATTCCAATAACTGAACAATTTTTACGCTATGAGCAATGTAACCCACCAGCCGAAAATCGGCTTTGTCTCCCTCGGCTGCCCGAAAAACCTCGTCGATTCTGAACGCATCCTGACCGAACTTCGTACCGAAGGCTATGATGTTGTGCCAAGCTACGACGACGCGGATATGGTTATCGTTAACACCTGTGGCTTTATCGACAGCGCGGTTCAGGAGTCGCTGGAAGCAATCGGCGAAGCGCTGAACGAAAACGGCAAGGTGATCGTCACCGGCTGTCTGGGCGCGAAAGTCGATCAGATCCGTGAAGTCCACCCGAAGGTGCTGGAAATCACCGGGCCGCATAGCTACGAACAGGTTCTGGAGCACGTTCACCACTATGTGCCCAAACCAAAGCACAACCCGTTCCTGAGCCTGGTTCCTGAACAGGGCGTCAAGCTCACTCCGCGTCATTATGCCTATCTGAAAATTTCTGAAGGCTGCAACCACCGCTGCACGTTCTGCATTATTCCGTCGATGCGTGGCGATCTGGTGAGCCGTCCGATTGGCGACGTCCTCAGCGAAGCCAAACGTCTGGTGGATGCGGGCGTAAAAGAGATACTGGTTATTTCTCAGGATACTTCCGCGTACGGCGTGGATGTGAAGCATCGCACCGGTTTCCATAACGGCGAGCCGGTCAAAACCAGCATGGTTGATCTGTGCGAGCAGTTATCAAAACTGGGGATCTGGACTCGTCTGCATTACGTCTATCCCTATCCGCACGTTGATGACGTGATCCCACTGATGGCGGAAGGGAAAATCCTGCCGTATCTGGACATCCCGCTGCAGCATGCCAGCCCGCGTATTCTTAAGCTGATGAAACGCCCAGGCTCCGTGGACAGACAACTGGCACGCATCAAGCAGTGGCGTGAAATCTGCCCTGAACTGACGCTGCGCTCAACCTTCATTGTCGGTTTCCCAGGTGAAACGGAAGAAGACTTCCAGATGCTGCTCGACTTCCTGAAGGAAGCGCGTCTGGACCGCGTGGGCTGCTTTAAATACAGCCCGGTAGAAGGCGCTGGCGCCAATGACCTGCCGGACCAAATCCCGGAAGAGGTGAAAGAGGAACGCTGGAACCGCTTTATGCAATTGCAACAGCAAATCTCCGCTGAACGTTTGCAGGAAAAAGTGGGCCGCGAAATTCTGGTTATCGTTGATGAAGTTGACGAAGAAGGCGCGATTGGACGCAGCATGGCTGACGCCCCGGAAATCGACGGCGCGGTATACCTGAATGGCGAAACCAAGGTGAAACCTGGCGATATCATCCGCGTGAAGGTCGAAAACGCTGATGAATACGATCTGTGGGGCACCCGCGTTTAAATAAGCGCAACCCAACTGTAGGCCGGATAAGCGTTACCTCTTATCCGGCCCTGTGATTTATCCTTTAATTTTCGGGTCCAGCGCGTCGCGCAGACCATCTCCGAGTAAGTTAAACGCCAGCACCGTCAGGAATATTGCCACCGCCGGGAAAATCGCCACGTGCGGCGCGATCACCATATCAGCGCGGGCTTCATTGAGCATTGCCCCCCACTCCGGGGTCGGCGGCTGCGCACCCAATCCCAGAAATGACAGGCTCGCGGCAGAGATAATCGACGTGCCAATTCGCATGGTAAAAAAGACCACGATCGATGAAACCGTACCCGGCAAGATATGGTTGAAGATGATGGTCGCATCGCTGGCGCCAATACTGCGCGCGGATTCAATAAAGGTCTGCTGCTTTAGCACCAGCGTATTTGCGCGCACCAGCCGCGCGAAGGCCGGAATGGAGAAAATGGCCACGGCAATAATCACGTTTGCAATGCCGCTGCCCAGCACAGCGACCACGGCTATCGCCAGCAAAATACCCGGAAAGGCGAACAGCACATCGCAGATACGCATAATCAGTCGATCCCACCAGCCTTCGTAGTATCCCGCCAGCAGACCCAGCACGGTGCCAATCGCTGCGCCAATAAATACGGCAAAGACCCCCGCCGCCAGCGAGATTTGCGCCCCCACCAGCACGCGGCTAAAAATATCCCGCCCCAGCGAGTCAACGCCGAACCAGTGCAGCATCGATGGTCCGTCATTCAGACGGTCATAATCGAAGTAATTCTCGGCATCAAATGGCGTTAACCAGCGAGCAAAAATCGCCACCATTATTAGCAGCACGACAAATAACCCCGCTAACATCGCCATGCGCTGGCGATGGAAACGACGCCAGAATTCATGCCACGGCGTGCGTATCTGCTCAGGCTTAACAAGGGGCATCGCATTTAAAATCGCCTGTCGGCGCCAGTTAAAAAATCGCATCCTTACTTGTACCTGATAGCCGGATTAATGGCGGCATAGAGCACATCCACCACTAAGTTAATAAGAATAAACTCCAGAGAAAACAACAGCACCTCGGCCTGAATCACCGGGTAGTCGCGCATTTCGACTGAGTCCACCAACAGCCGCCCAAGCCCTGGCCAGTTAAACACCTTCTCAACCACAATCGAGCCGCCAAGCAAAAAGCCAAACTGTAGCCCCATCATGGTGACCACCGGGATCATCGCATTGCGCAAACCATGTTTTAACACCACCCAGGTTTCACTCACCCCTTTGGCCCGCGCGGTACGCATATAGTCTTCACTGAGCACATCGACAAACGAAGCGCGGGTAAACCGGGCTAACACCGCAGCCACCGCCGCACCCAGGGTAATAGACGGGAGGATATAGTGCCGCCAGGTATCAGCGCCAACGGTGGGCAACCAGCCAAGCTCAACGGAGAATATCTGCATGAGCAGCATGCCGAGCGCAAACGCCGGGAAAGAGATCCCGGTGACGGCGAGCGTCATACTCAATCTGTCCGGCCAACGATTGCGCCATACAGCAGCAATAATCCCTGCCGTCATGCCGAATAACACCGCCCACGCCATGCTGGCAATGGTCAGCCATAGCGATGGCATAAAACGACTGGCTATCTCTTCGGAGACCGGGCGACGAGAAACCATTGAGGTTCCAAAATCGCCTTGCAACACGTTAGTAATGTAATGCCAGAACTGAATATGCAGCGGCTGGTCCAGACCCAACTGCTGACGCACCAGTTCGATCACCTCAGCATCAGCCTCCGGTCCGGCAATCAGCCGGGCCGGATCGCCGGGTAGCAGGTGAACAAATAAAAATACCAGCACCGCTACGATCAACAGAGTTGGAATCAACCCCA
Organism: Citrobacter sp. RHBSTW-00017; assembly: GCF_013797615.1. NCBI lineage: Bacteria > Pseudomonadati > Pseudomonadota > Gammaproteobacteria > Enterobacterales > Enterobacteriaceae > Citrobacter > Citrobacter sp. RHBSTW-00017. Next base: position 3,334,107 of record NZ_CP056899.1, read on the forward strand.
GCAGGCGCTTGAAAACATAGTTAAGCATCACACTCCCTTCGCCGGCCCCTGCGTGGCGGGGCCGGATGAATAGCTTATTTTAAATCCGCATCATCAAAGCTAAATCCGGTATCCGGCATGATCCAGAACCCGGTCAATCTGGTGTTGTGCGCCGAAATCAGTTGTTCCACTACCAGTGGGATCCACGGCGACTCTTTCCAGATAATATCCTGCGCATCCTTGTACAGCTTCGCTTTCTGGGCCGGATCGTTGGTTTGCAACGCTGCCGCTAAATCACTGTCCACCTGCTTATTGCTGTAGAACGCCGTATTAAACAGCGTTGGCGGCCAGTTTTGAGATGCAAACAGCGGTGACAGCGCCCAGTCTGCTTCACCCGTAGAGGCAGACCAGCCGGTGTAGAACATGCGTACCCCGCTCTCTTTCTGCGCTTTACCTTCGACTTGCGCCGCGCGCTGACCGGCATCCATCGCCGTCACCTGAGCCTTAACGCCCACCTGAGCCAGTTGCTGCTGGGTAAATTGCAGCACTTTTTGCGCGGTACTATGGTTATGAGAAGACCATAGCGTGGTGGTAAAACCGTTCGGATAACCCGCTTCTTTCAGCAGTTCGCGCGCTTTTGCCGGGTCGTATGGCCATGGCGTATAGCTTTGCGCATAGGCGATCGACGGTGGGAGAACGCCGGTTGCTGGCGTCGCGTAACCGGCAAACGCCACTTTCACCAGCGCCTGACGGTTGATGGCATAATTCAGCGCTTCACGCACCTTCGGGTTATCGAACGGTTTTTGCGTGACGTTCATGCTGATGTAACGCTGCATAATAGAAGGACTGGCCACCAGTTCCAGGTTTTTATTCTTCGCCAGTAGCGCCGCCTGCTCGTAAGGGATCGGGAAGGCAAACTGCGCTTCCCCGGTCTGCAGCATTGCCGCACGCGTGTTGTTGTCGGTCACCGGACGCCAGGTAATCGTATCCAGCTTTGGCAGCCCTTGCTGCCAGTAACCCGCGAACTTCTTAACCTTTACAAAATCCGTCTGATTCCAGGTCTCAAGCTGATACGGCCCGGTCCCCACGGGATGGAAACCGATCTCCTTGCCGTATTTCTCCAGCGCGGCGGGAGAGATCATCGCCGTAGCCGGGTGCGCCAGAATATTGATAAATGCAGAGAACGGCTGCTTCAGCGTTATCTTCACCGTCGACGGATCGACGACCTCGGTTTTATCGATATTCTTATACAGGTTGTAGCGTTTCAGATGGTTTTCCGGGTTGCTGGCCCGATCGAGGTTAGCTTTAACCGCATCGGCGTTGAAGTCGGTGCCGTCCTGAAACTTCACGCCCTGTCGCAGCTTAAGGGTATAAGTCAGGCCATCATCAGAAACCGTATAACTCTCCGCCAGCACATTTTTCAGCTTCATCTCTTTATCAAGGCCAAACAGTCCCTGGTAAAACGACTTCGCTACCGCCTGCGACAACGTGTCGTTTGCGTCGTAGGGATCGAGGGTGGTGAAATTGGATCCTACCGCCACTACTACATCTTTGGCGGCCCAGCCAGGTGTGGCGGCCAGCGCAGAGGCCACTCCCACAGCAACCAGCCATTTTCGAGCAACAATTTTTGTCATGTTATTCTCCTTAAACCCTGCCTGCCTGTTATAAACGCGAAAGCGCATTTTCTGGTTGCGGACGCGCAACATAATGCCCCGGGCCAACTTGCTGGAGTGAAACGGGGGAAATCTCTTCACCGCGTTTGCGGATATTACTGGGGATATCATCCGACAGCAGCACGCGCTGGGGCCGGTGATGTGAGGGATCGGCGACCGGGACTGCCGCCATCAGTTTGCGGGTGTACGGATGCTGCGGATTTTCAAACACCGCGCGTCGGGTGCCGATCTCGACGATTTGCCCAAGGTACATCACCGCCACCCGATGACTGATCCGCTCCACCACCGCCATATCGTGGGAAATAAACAGGTACGCAATCCCCATTTCTCGTTGGAGGTCGAGCAACAGGTTGATAATTTGCCCGCGAATTGAGACATCCAGCGCCGAAACTGACTCATCGGCAATAATCACCTTGGGATTGAGCGCCAGCGCCCGGGCAATACAGATCCGCTGACGCTGCCCACCGGAAAACTCATGCGGATAGCGCCAGGCATGCTCAGGGAGCAATCCTACGCGTTCCAGCAGCCATGCAACCCGTTTTGTCGCCGCATCGCCTTGCAGTAGCCCATGCACCCGCAGCGGTTCTAAAATGGAATATCCCACGGTCTGACGCGGATCGAGCGAAGCATAGGGGTCCTGAAAGATAAATTGAATATCCCGACGCAGCGGCTGTAGCTTACTGGCGGCCAGGGTATCGATACGCTGTCCGTTGAAAACAATCTCCCCGCGTTGAGACTCGACCAGACGTAGCAGCGCCCGACCGGTGGTGGATTTCCCGCAGCCTGACTCCCCCACCAGCGAGAGCGTCTCTCCGGGCCACAGGTCAAAGCTGACGTTTTCCACCGCATGCACCTCGCGGGTCACCCGATTAAGAATGCCGCTGCGCAGCGGAAAACGCGTCACCAGATTACGTACCTGCAAAATAGGCTCGCCTTCAACCACGGTATCCTGTTCAGTCTGTGGTTCTACATGACTGGGATCGTGTAACGAAATGAGAGGAAACCGGCGCGGGTACGCTTGTCCGGTCATCGCCCCAAGCTGCGGCACGGCTGCCAGCAGCGCTTTGGTGTAAGGATGCTGGGGAGCGTGAAAAATCTGCTCAACGCTGCCGGTTTCTACCGCCTCGCCCTGATACATCACCAGCACGCGATCGGCAATATCCGCCACGACGCCCATATCGTGGGTAATAAAGATCACTCCCATCGACATATCCTGCTGCAACACTTTTATCAGTTGCAGGATCTGTGCCTGAATAGTGACATCCAGCGCGGTAGTCGGTTCATCGGCAATTAAAACCGCAGGGCGACACGATAGCGCCATGGCGATCATTACCCGCTGGCGCATGCCGCCAGAAAGCTGGTGCGGATAGCGCGATAAAATAGCCTTCGCCTCGGGGATACGCACCTGGTCGAGCATCCGTTTCGCTTCCACCATCGCCTCTTCGTGGCTGGCCCCCTGATGCAAACGGATTGACTCAGCAATCTGCTCACCCACGGTAAATACCGGATTAAGCGATGTCATGGGCTCCTGGAAGATCATGGCGATATCCGCGCCACGCACGTGACGCATCCGCGACGCGCTCTGTTCACCCAGCTCAATAACCTGTCGGTTACGGCGTCGAAGGAGCATTTCATCGCAGCTCACCTCGCCGCCTGACTGTTCAATCAAACGCATTAGCGACAAGGCTGTTACCGACTTTCCTGAACCGGATTCACCCACTATCGCCAGCGTTTCACCACGCTTCAGGCGAAATGACAGATTACGCACCGCACTGATGCGCTGTTGCTCCTGTTCAAAGGCAATGTTCAGGTTGCTGACTGCCAGCACGTCGCTGGCGTCAAGCTCATCACTGTGTGGCAACGGTATCTCCTTTTTCCCGATAAATACCGGTGGTTGGCGTATCGCCTGCATATCCCCAGGCACGGTACATGCCTTCGCTGTTAAACGGCAAGGCGACGTTGCCCTCGTGATCGACGGCAATTAAACCGCCGCTACCGCCGAGCGCCGGTAATTTTTCCATTACTACGCGTTCGCACGCCTCCGATAAACTCAGGCCGCCATAGTCCATCAACGCCGCAATGTCATAGGCCGCCAGCGCACGAATAAAGACTTCACCGGTTCCGGTGCAGGAAACGGCCACACTTGCGTTATTGGCATAACAGCCAGCGCCGACCAGCGGACTGTCACCTACCCGACCCGGTAATTTGTTGGTCATCCCGCCGGTCGATGTTGCCGCCGCCAGATTGCCAAACATATCCAGCGCGACCGCACCCACAGTACCCATTTTGTTGTTTTCATCCAGCGGGGTCGCGCTATGATCCAGCACCGTTTCACCCGCCGATTGCGCTGCCAGCAGTTGAGCGTAGCGTTCTGGCGTCGAGAAAATATCCGCCGAAACGCGCTCCATACCCTGCGCAATGGCAAAGTTTTCAGCCCCTTCACCTATCATCATGACGTGGGGACTGTGCTCCATCACCAGGCGAGCCGCGAGAATTGGGTTGTGCAGATGGCTAACCCCGGCGACGGCTCCCGCGTTTAGCGTATTACCGTCCATCACACAGGCGTCCAGTTCATGGGTTTCATCACGGGTATACACCGCGCCAATTCCGGCATTAAACAACGGACACTCTTCCAACAAACGCACGGCTTCGGTGACCACATCCAGTGCGCTACGACCGTCTTCAAGCATCCGCTGGCCGGTTTCAACGATATCCGACAGCGCCTGTATATAACGCAATTCTTGCTCCTGGCTCAGTAGCGCGCGGGTGATAGCCCCTGCGCCGCCGTGAATTGCAATGACTGCTTTACCCATTTTATTCGTCCATTAGGTGGCGGGTACCGGGGGGTTATAAATATCAGAATTTCGGTGACTTATTGATTCGATTTTTGAATATAGAAAGATGCAGACGTCATGTAAAGGTAAAGGCCCGCACCTCACACCCCGTCTCATCAGGTCATTCAGATGTGTTTAACGGAAAGGAGATCTCTCGACGTTGGTGCTAAATTATTCAAGCCGATCGGTAATCTGTTTTTTTGCATAAAATACAAAGCGTTCTACAGACGGCATACACGCTGCCCAGTTATGTTTGGTTAACCCCAGATATTCCGCACGCGCTACTTGCAGCAAATCAGCATGCTCAGCGGGTAATTGCGGCAGAAGCCAGGATGCGGCCTCATCTTTAGCGACAATATTACCCGTAACCACGCTATACCAGATACGTGCCAGAGCAAGGATGATATTACGCTCGTCCCCCTCTAAATCAGCCGGTTTCTGCCACATCTCAAGGATATGCCGAAATGTTTGCAATACATCGCTAAACGGAATGACGTTAAATAACGTCTCAGCAGGTTCACCGAACAGCGGTACGCTGGCGCGCCGGGCCTGGGTCAGCAGAATAGAAAGATCAGCATCCACCATTGCCGGTTCAAACACGCCAGCACGAATATCATCACGCAACCATTCGCCAAACTGCATTTCTCTCGCCGGTGGGAATCGCCACGGCACGATCTGCGAGTGCAGAACCACGGTCACTTCCAGCGCACGATATGGCCCGGAGGTGCCGGGAGGCGCTGAAATGGTCAGCAAATCCTGCATCAGTTTTTTTCTTTGTCGGGCATTTATGGGTTCACGCAGGGTGACCAATAAATCAATGTCGCTTTGGGGTTTTAAGCCGCCTTCAACCGCAGAGCCATACAAATGAAGGGCAATGAGATTCCCCTCGAAAATCTGACGGATGCACGCACTGGCGGCCTCCACCTGTCGTCGAATTGCGTCTGGAATAATATTAGCCATTTAGCCCCCAGGGAAAAATGAGCGGAAATATTGAGTCTATACTGCATTCTTCCTGCAGCGCTATCCCTGGCACAAAACCTTTACCAGATCTGATTCTAAGCCTGAGGTAGCATACTGCCCGCGTCCATTTTCTGACATAATGAGCAGATTCGATTTTGCCCCGCAGGAGTCTTCTCATGGAATTTACCGCCGGACTGATGCCGCTTGAAACGGCTCTCTCTCAGATGCTTTCGCGTATTACCCCGCTCACCGCCGTCGAAACGCTGCCGCTGGTTCAATGCTTTGGCCGCATTCTGGCCACCGACGTTGTCTCCCCCATTGATGTACCGGGATTCGATAACTCAGCAATGGATGGCTATGCGGTACGATTAGCCGATTTACAATCTGATCAGCCGCTTGCTGTGGCGGGTAAAGCCTTTGCCGGTCAGCCTTTCCATGGCGAGTGGCCTGCGGGAACCTGCATCCGTATTATGACCGGCGCCCCAGTGCCTGCTGGTTGTGAAGCGGTGGTGATGCAGGAGCAAACGGAACAAACTGAGGACGGGGTGCGTTTTACCGCCGAAGTCCGCCGCGGGCAAAATATTCGTCTGCGCGGTGAAGATATTGCAAACGGCGCGGTGGTGTTTCCCGCCGGGACTCGCCTGACAACCGCCGAGCTTCCCGTTCTGGCTTCGCTCGGTGTTGCCGATGCTCCCGTTGTACGCAAAGTCCGCGTGGCGCTGTTCTCTACCGGCGATGAACTGCAGTTACCAGGTCAGCCGCTGGGAGACGGGCAGATTTATGACACTAACCGTCTGACCGTTCACCTGATGCTGCAACAGTTGGGCTGCGAAGTGATCAACCTGGGGATTATTCGCGACGATCCCAACGGGCTGCGTGCCGCGTTTATCGAAGCCGACAGCCAGGCCGATGTCGTCATCAGCTCCGGCGGCGTTTCAGTAGGCGAAGCGGATTACACTAAAACTATTCTGGAAGAGCTGGGAGAAATTGCCTTCTGGAAGCTGGCCATCAAACCGGGCAAACCGTTCGCGTTTGGCAAACTGAGCAACAGCTGGTTTTGCGGTCTGCCGGGTAATCCAGTGTCTGCGGCCCTCACCTTTTATCAACTGGTACAACCGCTCCTGGCGAAACTCAGCGGCAACACCGCCTGTGGACTGCCGCCTCGCCAGCGCGTGCGCACCGCCTCACGCCTGAAGAAAACACCTGGCCGTCTGGATTTTCAGCGCGGCGTATTGCAGCGTACCGCTGAAGGCGAACTGGAAGTCACCACTACCGGGCACCAGGGCTCGCATATTTTTAGCTCTTTTAGCCAGGGTAACTGTTTTATCGTGCTGGAGCGCGATCGCGGTAACGTCGAAGCCGGCGAATGGGTTGAGGTCGAGCCGTTTAACGCACTGTTTGGAGGCCTGTAATGGCAGAACTCAGCGACCAGGAGATGATGCGCTATAACCGGCAAATCATTCTGCGCGGCTTCGATTTCGAAGGTCAGGAAGCGCTCAAGGAGGCGCGGGTACTGGTCGTTGGTGTGGGAGGACTGGGATGCGCAGCAACTCAGTACCTTGCAGGCGCTGGCGTCGGGCATTTAACCTTGCTCGACTTTGACACAGTCTCCGTGTCGAACCTCCAGCGCCAGACGCTGCACAGCGATGCGACCGTTGGACAGCCAAAAGTGCTATCCGCCCGCGACGCACTGGCGCGGATTAACCCTTATATCGCCATTACGCCGGTGAATGCCCTGCTGGACGAGAGCGAGATTCACACGCTTATTACCGAACACGATTTGGTGCTGGACTGTACGGATAATGTCAGCATCCGCAATCAGTTGAATGCCGGATGCTTCGCCACCAGGGTTCCGTTGGTTTCCGGTGCGGCAATTCGCATGGAAGGACAAATTACCGTATTTACCTACCAGGAAGGAGAGCCCTGCTACCGTTGCCTGAGCCGTCTGTTCGGTGAAAACGCCCTGACCTGCGTAGAGGCCGGAGTGATGGCCCCGCTGATCGGCGTGATCGGCTCGTTACAGGCGATGGAAGCCATTAAGCTGCTGGCTAACTACGGTAAACCGGCGTCAGGAAAAATCGTCATGTACGACGCCATGACCTGCCAGTTTCGCGAAATGAAGCTGATGCGCAATCCCACCTGTGAGGTCTGCGGGAGTTAGCAGAGAAATCGTCGGCACCGCACTATTGCCAGAGGGCGATGCTAATGCCTCCAATCAGGCCTACAACAGCGCATTGTGTAGGCCGGATAAGGTGTCAGCCGCCATCCGGCAAAACAGACTTACAGAGAAGTGCGTCCAAATGCGCTCTGCCAGTCGTGCTCGAACTTCGCTACGGCAGCATCAACGGCCGGAGAGCTAATCATCTGCTGAGCGACATCCAGCGGCAGCGTGATGGACTCGCAGCCTGCCAGCAGGCAATCCAGCGCCTGACGCGGCGTTTTAAAACTGGCGGCCAGTACTTTGGCGTGCGGGGCATGCATTTTCAGTAAGGTCTGCAGATCGGTCACCGTCTGAATGCCGTCCCCCCCCTGCGCATCCACACGGTTAACGTATGGCGCAACGTATTCGGCCCCCGCAAGCGCAGCTAATAGCCCTTGAGCAGCGCCGTATACCGCGGTACCCAACGTCGGGATCCCCTCTTCTTTCAGCAATTTAATGGCCGTCAGACCTTCTGCCGTGACCGGCACTTTGACCACGATATCCGCAATGATTGCCCGCAGCTTACGCGCATCACTGACCATGCCTTCGGCGGTGGTCGCCATTACCTGAGCAAACAGGCGTCCTTGCCCTCCCATCGCTTCCTGCAGTTGCGGCAGTAACACGTCCAGCGTCTGCTTACCTGCCGCCACAATGCTTGGGTTAGTGGTCACCCCTGCTAGCGGAAAAACCCGCGCCAGAGCTTTTACCGCGTCAACGTCAGACGTATCTAAATAGAGTTCCATAACCTTTCCTCAAACGAATAATTAGCATGAATAAAAGGTAACACGGCGAAACCTCACGGTTAGTTGACGTACGTCAATATAACTTTCATTCGAAAGTAATTTAATCTTTATACGAAAGATGAGAGGCCGCTTATGATTTTCAATATCCAGCGCTATTCCACACATGATGGTCCCGGTATCCGTACCGTGGTGTTCCTTAAGGGATGCTCACTGGGCTGTCGGTGGTGCCAGAATCCGGAAAGCCGCGCCCGCACGCAGGATCTGCTCTATGACGCGCGTTTGTGCCTCGACGGTTGCGATCTCTGTGCTCAGGCCGCACCGAAGGTGATTGAACGCGCGCTGAGCGGATTGCTGATTCATCGCGAAAAACTGACCGATGATGCGCTCACGGCGCTGACCCACTGCTGTCCAACCCAGGCGCTGACCGTCTGCGGAGAGGAAAAAAGCGTGGACGACATCATGGCGACCGTAGTGCGTGATAAACCGTTTTACGATCGCAGCGGCGGGGGCCTCACCCTGTCTGGCGGTGAACCCTTTATGCAGCCAGAACTGGCGGCAGCGCTACTCAAAGCCAGCCACGATGCAGGTATTCATACAGCGGTTGAAACCTGTCTGCATGTCCCGTGGAAGTATATTGAACCGTCATTACCTGACGTCGACCTGTTCCTGGCCGATTTAAAACATGTCGCCGACGCGCCGTTTAAACAGTGGACCGATGGCAGCGCCTCTCGCGTACTGGAAAATCTGAAAAAACTGGCCGCCGCCGGTAAAAAAATGGTTATCCGCGTCCCCCTGATTCAGGGGTTCAACGCTGACGAAGCCGCTATTCAGGCCATTACCGATTTTGCTGCCGACGAGCTTCACGTCGATGAGATCCATTTTTTGCCCTACCACACGCTGGGCATCAACAAATACCACTTACTCAGTCAACCCTACAACGCACCGGATAAACCGCTTGATGCGCCTGCGCTGCTCGAATTTGCCCAGCAGTACGCCAGCCTGAAAGGTTTAACCGCGACCCTACGAGGATAATCGCCATGACCACTCTGAAACTGGACACACTCAGCGACCGTATCAAAGCGCATAAAACGGCCCTGATCCACATCGTGAAGCCGCCGGTTTGTACCGAGCGCGCCCAGCACTATACCGAGATGTATCAACAGCATCTGGATAAACCTATCCCGGTTCGCCGCGCGCTGGCGCTGGCCCATCATCTGGCGGAACGCACCATCTGGATCAAGCATGACGAACTGATCATTGGTAACCAGGCAAGCGAAGTGCGTGCCGCGCCAATCTTCCCGGAATACACCGTGTCGTGGATTGAAAAAGAGATCGATGACCTCGCCGACAGGCCGGGCGCTGGCTTTGCGGTAAGCGAAGAGAACAAACGCGTGTTGCACGAGGTGTGTCCATGGTGGCGTGGTCAGACCGTGCAGGATCGCTGCTACGGGATGTTTACGGACGAGCAGAAAGGGCTGCTGGAAACCGGCATTATCAAAGCCGAAGGTAACATGACCTCTGGTGATGCACACCTGGCGGTAAACTTCCCGCTGCTGCTGGAAAAAGGTCTCGACGGCCTGCGCCACAAAGTTGATGAACGTCGTTCCCGCATCAATCTGACTTGTCTGGAAGACCTCCATGGCGATCAGTTTCTGAAAGCGATTGATATCGTGCTGGAGGCCGTCAGTCTGCACATTGAGCGCTTTGCCGCGCTGGCACGTAAAATGGCGGCCACGGAAACTCGCGCCAGTCGTCGTGATGAACTGCTGACCATGGCGGACAACTGCGATGTGATCGCCCATGAGCCGCCAAAAACGTTCTGGCAGGCGCTGCAGTTGTGCTATTTCATCCAGTTGATCCTGCAAATTGAATCGAATGGTCACTCGGTGTCGTTTGGTCGCATGGATCAGTACCTCTATCCGTTCTACCGTCGTGACGTAGAACTGAACCAGAGCCTCGATCGTGAGCACGCCATTGAGCTGCTGCACAGCTGCTGGCTGAAACTGTTGGAAGTGAACAAAATCCGCTCCGGCTCCCATTCGAAAGCCTCGGCGGGTAGCCCGCTGTATCAGAACGTGACCATTGGTGGCCAAAACCTGGTTAACGGTCAGGCAATGGATGCCGTCAATCCGCTCTCCTACGCTATTCTGGAATCCTGCGGTCGCCTGCGTTCTACTCAGCCAAACCTGAGCGTGCGTTATCATGCAGGGATGAGTAATGATTTCCTGGATGCCTGTGTACAGGTGATCCGCTGCGGCTTCGGGATGCCTGCCTTTAATAACGACGAAATCGTCATACCTGAATTCATTAAGCTTGGCATTGAACCGCAGGACGCCTATGACTATGCGGCCATTGGTTGCATCGAAACCGCCGTTGGCGGCAAATGGGGCTACCGCTGTACCGGTATGAGCTTTATTAACTTTGCCCGCGTGATGCTGGCAGCGCTGGAAGGTGGTCGCGATGCCACCAGCGGTAAAGTATTTCTGCCACAGGAAAAAGCACTCTCGGCTGGTAACTTCAACAATTTCGACGAAGTGATGGACGCCTGGGATGCGCAGATTCGCTACTACACGCGTAAATCTATCGAAATTGAGTATGTTGTCGACACCATGCTGGAAGAGAACGTACACGATATTCTGTGCTCTGCGCTGGTAGATGACTGTATTGAACGCGCGAAAAGCATTAAGCAAGGCGGTGCGAAATACGACTGGGTATCGGGTTTGCAGGTGGGTATTGCCAACCTCGGCAACAGCCTGGCTGCGGTGAAGAAACTGGTCTTTGAACAAGGCGCTATCGGTCAGCAACAGCTGGCCGCCGCGCTGGCCGACGATTTTGACGGTCTGACCCACGAACAATTACGCCAGCGGCTGATCAACGGCGCACCGAAATACGGCAACGATGACGATAGCGTTGATACGCTGCTGGCCCGCGCTTATCAGACCTATATCAATGAGTTGAAACAGTATCATAATCCGCGTTACGGACGTGGCCCGGTTGGCGGCAATTACTACGCGGGTACCTCATCGATCTCCGCAAACGTACCGTTTGGCGCGGCAACGATGGCCACACCGGATGGTCGTAAGGCGCACACTCCGCTGGCAGAAGGCGCAAGCCCGGCTTCCGGAACGGACCATCTCGGCCCAACAGCGGTAATTGGCTCGGTGGGTAAACTGCCGACCGGTTCAATCCTCGGCGGCGTGTTGTTAAACCAGAAGCTGAACCCGGCCACGCTGGAGAATGAATCCGATAAGCAGAAGCTGATGATCCTGCTGCGTACCTTCTTTGAAGAGCACAAAGGCTGGCATATTCAGTACAACATTGTCTCCCGTGAAACGCTGCTGGAAGCCAAAAAGCACCCGGATCAGTATCGTGACCTGGTGGTCCGTGTAGCAGGTTATTCGGCCTTCTTCACCGCGCTGTCTCCAGATGCGCAGGACGATATCATCGCACGTACTGAACATATGCTGTAATCCCCCTTACCCGGCGGCATTTCGCTTGCCGGGTATTCTTCTTTCGAATGAAATAAATTTGTGCTTTAGCTCACATTGTTATTAAAATGTTTCTGGTCGCAGTTATGAGCCAGGAGCAAGTATGACCATCAAAGTTATCGTCACTGATATGGACGGAACTTTTCTCGACGACGCCAAAAAATACGATCATGCACGTTTTATGGCGCAGTATCAGGAACTGAAAAAACGAGATATTGAATTTGTCGTGGCCAGCGGCAATCAGTATTACCAACTGATCTCCTTTTTCCCGGAACTCAAAGATGAGATCTCTTTTGTTGCCGAGAACGGGGCGTTAGTCTTTGAACATGGCAAACAGCTGTTTCACGGTGAGCTGACCCGCCACGAATCCCGCATTGTCATTGGCGAACTGCTCAAAGATACGCATCTCAACTTTGTGGCTTGCGGCCTGCAAAGCGCCTACGTTAGCGAAAATGCCCCCGAGTCCTTTGTCGCATTGATGTCAAAACACTACCATCGCCTGAAACCCGTGAAGGATTATCAGGACATCGATGATGTGCTGTTTAAGTTCTCGCTGAATTTACCGGACCAACAAATCCCATTAGTGATCGATCACCTTCATTCTGCCCTTGACGGTATAATGAAACCCGTCACCAGCGGCTTTGGGTTTATTGACCTGATCATTCCAGGCTTGCATAAAGCCAACGGAATCAGCCGTCTGCTAAAGCGCTGGAACCTATCCCCGCAAAACGTGGTCGCCATTGGCGATAGCGGCAATGACGCAGAAATGCTGAAAATGGCGCGCTACTCTTTCGCCATGGCCAACGCGGCAGAGAGTATCAAATCGATTGCCCGCTATCAGACCGACGACAATAACCATCAGGGCGCGCTGAACGTGATTCAGGCGGTGCTGGATAACACTTCCCCTTTTAATTGCTAATCCTGCCCAACCGGGGTATCCCCTTGCCCCGGTTTCCACGCTTTTTCATGTTTCTCACACCATCAAATTTTAAACTTGCGTTAACTAAATTTTAACTTATATTATCACCTGTAAGTTAAATCAGTTTCGAATGAAAGTTAATGCGAGGTGGATATGGCTTTTACTTTTACCAGCGACACGTTGCCCACCGATCACAAAGCGGCAATCCGGCAGATGAAAAAGCAATTGCGTGAACAGCTTGGAGATGTTCAGTTGATTTTCAATCAGTTGAGCGAGGCCATTGCCAATCGCGTGGCGGAAATCAACGCCCTCAAAGCGCAAGGCTCTCCGGTATGGCCTGTGTTGTCCTATGCGGATATCAAGGCGGGTCGCGTGAGTGCTGAGCAGCGTGAAGAAATTAAGCGTCGCGGATGCGCGGTCATTAAAGGCCATTTCTCTCGCGAACAAGCCCTCGATTGGGATAGGTCAATGCTGGACTATCTGGACCACAACCATTTTGACGACATTTACAAAGGACCGGGCGATAATTTCTTTGGTACCCTGAGCGCGTCGCGACCTGAAATCTACCCCATCTACTGGTCCCAGGCGCAGATGCAGGCCCGTCAGAGTGAAGAAATGGCAAATGCGCAGTCATTTCTCAACCGTCTTTGGACATTTGCAGGCGAAGGTAAGCAATGGTTTAACCCGGATGTCAGCGTTATCTACCCCGACCGCATACGCCGTCGTCCACCGGGAACGACGTCCAAAGGGCTGGGCGCGCATACGGATTCCGGTGCGCTGGAACGCTGGCTTCTGCCGGCATATCAGCAGGTCTTTGCTAATGTTTTCAATGGCAAGCTGGAAGACTACGACCCGTGGCAGGCCGCGCATCGCACTGAAGTAGAAGAGTACACGGTGGATAACACCACCAAATGTTCAGTATTCCGTACCTTCCAGGGCTGGACTGCTCTCTCTGATATGCTGCCAGGTCAGGGGTTGTTGCACGTGGTCCCTATCCCTGAAGCGATGGCCTGGGTACTGTTACGTCCATTGCTTGACGATGTGCCGGAAGATGAACTTTGCGGCGTTGCGCCCGGCAGAGTTCTGCCGATTTCTGCGCAATGGCATCCGCTGCTGATTGAAGCGTTAACCAGCATTCCGCAACTGGACGCCGGAGACTCCGTCTGGTGGCATTGCGATGTGATCCACTCCGTCGCGCCGGTAGAAAATCAGCAGGGTTGGGGCAACGTGATGTACATCCCTGCCGCACCGATGTGCGAAAAGAATCTGGCCTACGCCCATAAAGTGAAGGCCGCGCTGGAAAAAGGCGTATCGCCGGGTGATTTCCCACGCGAGGATTATGAAACTCACTGGGAAGGACGCTTCACGCTGGATGATTTGAATATCCATGGCAAGCGTGCGCTGGGGATTATTTAATCTATAACTTACACAAGTTTCCCTAAGTATTTCGCGTTACAGGAAGGCGGCCAGCCTGTAAATCCCCGCAAGCTTACACAAGTAAGTGACCGGGGTGTACAGGTGCAGCCAACACACCTGTAACACGAAAGACGACGGGAAAATTATTCGACGCCCTTGCTACGCAGGTAATCTTCGTAGTTACCGGTGAAGTCGATTACGCGTTCCGGCGTAATTTCAATCACGCGGGTTGCCAACGAACTGACGAACTCACGGTCGTGAGAAACGAAGATCAGCGTGCCCTGGTACATTTCCAGCGCCATATTCAGCGACTCGATAGATTCCATATCCAGGTGGTTGGTCGGTTCATCCATTACCAGGATATTCGGCTTCTGCATCATCAGCTTACCGAACAGCATGCGTCCTTTTTCACCACCGGACAGCACTTTAGCAGGTTTCTTGATATCGTCCTGGCTGAACAGCAAGCGACCAAGGAAGCTACGTACTACCTGCTCATCATCGCCTTCCTGTTTCCACTGACTCATCCACTCGAAGACCGTCAGATCGTTTTCGAATTCGTACTCGTGATCCTGCGCGTAGTAACCAACCTGGGCGTTTTCAGACCATTTCACGGTACCGTTATCCGGCTGTAATTCGCCGACCAGCGTTTTCAGCATGGTTGATTTACCCACGCCGTTGGCACCCAGAATGGCAATTTTCTCACCGACTTCCAGCAGCAGGTTAAAGTTTTTAAACAACGGACCTTCATCAAAACCTTTCGTCAGCGCTTCCACTTCCAGCGCGTTTCGGAACAGTTTCTTATCCTGTTCGAAGCGGATGAACGGGTTCTGACGGCTGGACGCCTTCACTTCGTCAAGCTTGATCTTATCAATCTGACGCGCACGAGAAGTCGCCTGACGAGATTTAGATGCGTTGGCGCTAAAGCGGCTGACGAAGGATTGCAGATCGGCAATCTGCGCTTTCTTCTTGGCGTTATCGGCCAGCAGACGTTCACGCGCCTGGGTTGCCGCCGTCATATATTCGTCGTAGTTACCCGGATAAACACGCAGTTCGCCGTAGTCCAGATCCGCCATGTGCGTACAGACCATGTTCAGGAAGTGACGGTCGTGCGAAATGATGATCATGGTGCTGTCACGCTCGTTCAGCGTCTGCTCCAGCCAGCGGATGGTGTCGATATCCAGGTTGTTCGTTGGTTCGTCGAGCAGCAGAATGTCCGGGTTAGAGAACAGCGCCTGTGCCAGAAGCACACGCAGCTTCCAGCCGGGGGCGACTTCGCTCATCGGGCCGTAATGCTGTTCTACCGGAATACCTACGCCCAGCAGCAGTTCACCCGCACGCGCTTCCGCAGAGTAGCCGTCCATTTCGCCATACTGAACTTCAAGGTCAGCAACTTTATAGCCGTCTTCTTCGCTCATTTCGGCCAGGGCGTAAATGCGATCGCGCTCCTGCTTTACTTCCCACAGTTCACCGTGACCTATGATCACGGTGTCAAGCACGGTGAACTCTTCAAAGGCGAACTGATCCTGACGCAGCTTACCAATACGCTCGTTCGGATCGAGGGAAACGTTGCCCAGCGTCGGTTCGAGGTCGCCGCCGAGAATTTTCATAAAAGTGGATTTACCGCTACCGTTCGCGCCAATCAGGCCGTAACGGTTGCCGCCGCCAAATTTGACGGAAATATTTTCAAACAGCGGCTTACTGCCGAACTGCATGGTGACGTTGCTGGAAACTAACACTGGCGTATCCTGAAAGAGAAAGAAATATGTGACGAACCGCTTATTATGCCATAAGTCTGCAATAAGATCGCGCCTTGATGCTGAAGGGATAAAGTGAAAGCAAAAGGAAAAAAATGTGATTTAGTACACATCCGAATTCCTTGTTGCTCAGATTGCACATATAATGCGTGCCCAACACTACATAAATCTCAACCCACTAGCCTGCCTGGCACTGAATCTCGCATACATGAACATGAATATGAAATTAACAACGCTTTTCGCGGCGGCACTCGCAATAGTTGGTTTTTGTAACACCGCTTCTGCCGTCACGTACCCGCTGCCTACCGATGGCAGCCGTTTGATCGGCCAAAACCAGGTCATCACTATTCCTGAAGGCAACACCCAACCGCTGGAGTATTTTGCGGCGGAGTATCAGATGGGTCTGTCTAATATGCTGGAAGCCAACCCGGGCGTGGATACCTTCCTGCCGAAGGGCGGCACCGTACTGAACATACCTCAGCAATTGATCCTGCCGGATACCGTGCATGAAGGTATTGTTATTAACAGCGCTGAAATGCGTCTGTACTACTACCCGAAAGGCACCAACACCGTTATTGTTCTGCCGATCGGTATTGGCCAGTTGGGCAAAGACACGCCAATCAACTGGACCACCAAAGTAGAACGTAAAAAAGCGGGCCCAACCTGGACGCCAACGGCAAAAATGCATGCGGAATACCGCGCTGCGGGCGAACCGCTGCCAGCTGTTGTTCCGGCAGGTCCGGATAACCCGATGGGCCTGTACGCGCTGTATATCGGTCGCCTGTACGCCATCCACGGCACCAATGCTAACTTCGGCGTCGGCTTACGCGTCAGCCACGGTTGCGTGCGTCTGCGTAACGACGACATCAAATTCCTGTTTGAAAATGTGCCGGTCGGCACCCGCGTACAGTTTATCGATGAGCCGGTAAAAGCCACGACTGAACCAGACGGCAGCCGTTACATCGAGGTACACAATCCACTGTCTACCACTGAAGCACAGTTCGAAGGCGGGGAAATCGTACCGATTACGCTGAACAAGAGCATTACCAGCATCACCGGTCAGTCTGACGTCGATCAGGCCGTCGTTGAGCAGGCGGTACAGAACCGTTCAGGTATGCCGGTTCGTCTGAACTAAGCATCAAAACTGTCATTTCGCCTTATCGGGCCTACTTAACCTGTAGGCCCGATAAGCGCCAGCCCTATCGGGCACAATCCTCACATCACCTGCAATAAACCATACCCTACCAGCGCCGCCCATATCAGCATCGGCACCGAATACCAATGAAAACGCCACCAGATCCGTCGATCGTTTGCCATCCGTAAAGCAATAAGATTCGCCAGCGATCCCGGCAACAACCCAAAACCGCCCACATTGACCGCCCAGGCCAGCAGCAGCGTTGGCGGGACGTAGTTCAGCAGCAAAATCGTGCTGGGAACATTACTGATAAACTGCGACAGGCCAATGCCCGTCACCCAAAGCCCCGGCGCTGAAAGCGTGCCAATCTGGTGGGTAATCTCCTGCAAGGCCGGGAGTTGCGTCAGCAAGTGCACATCAATGAACATCGCCATAAACACCAACAGCAGCGTCCAATCCACGCTGAGGATCACGCGGCGAGCCAGCACCATGAATCCTGCCGCAACGATCGCCAGGCCCCACAGCTCTTGTTTTAACTCCAGTGCCGCCAGGAAAATGATATACAGCCCCAGACAGCTCCACACCAGGCGCGGTTGCCAGTCAGGCGCGCGCGTACCGGTATGATAATGCAAAGCTTTATACGGGAAACTGAACCAGCACAGCGCCACCAATGTCAGCATCATGGCCCCCGCAAGCGGCGCCATCTGCCAGGTAAACGCGGTAAACGATAAGCCGGAGCGTCCCCACATCAGAATGTTTTGCGGATTACCTATTGGCGTGAGCAACGAACCGGCGTTTACCGCCAGCGCCTCAAAGATAATCAGGCGATTTACAGGAATGGCGCACAATTTTTTCAGGGTGATCGTCAGCGGAACAACAATAAACAGCGCAACATCGTTGGTCAGAAACGTCGACAGCAGCGCCGCCGCCAGCACCATAAATATCGCCAATTGACGTTCAGTGTTGAAGCGCCGGATCATCTTGCGCCCTAACACATCGAAGTAACCGCTTAGCTCCACGCCTTTGGTCAGTAACATCAGGCCGCTAAGCGTAATAATCGTGTGCCAGTCTATCGCCCCCGGCCACGACCGTGGTGTAAATGGCACGAACAGGCTCAGTACAACCCCGACGATGATTAACAGCTGAAAAAAGCGATCGCGCTGTAAGGCGCGTAGTAAAGGAAAACTCATTCAGAGCCTGTGCCTTTCTGTTGCGTAAACCGGCTAAAAGCCTCCAGCGTTTCCTTACTGACGTGATGCTCCATTCCCTCCGCGTCGCGACGGGCAATTTCCGGGCTGATACCTAACATCAGCAGGAAGTTCTCCACAATCTGGTGACGCTCCCGACTCTCCTGAGCCAGTCGTTCACCTTCTGCGGTTAAAAAAACGCCCCGCCAGGGGATCATTTCAATCAACCCAACTGAAGCAAGACGCTTAAGCATTTTAGCAACCGTCGGCTGGGAAACCCCAAGCCGTGCGGCCATATCGACCTGGCGCGCTTCACCCACCTCAATAATGAGATCGGAAATCAACTCTACGTAGTCATCAATCAGCTCACGGCGATGTGCCTCCCGGACCTGACGAAATCCTTCAACATGTTCTTCGACATTCACCAATTGCGTCACTTTTTTTGTTGTTGGCATACCTGCGCGACGACTCATTCTGCTTCCTCGTTACTGTGACGCGTTAACGGCATCTGATTAGAGAACGCTCATTGTAAACCAGAGTTGCGTGGGCACAAAAAATTAACGTTTTAGCAATAGCTATATAATATAGCCTGTGCTATATCTGTATATAATAAAGACATCCCTCAAGGACTGATGGGATCGTGAAGTCAGGAGGTTTATATGAATGAATTTAAGAGGTGTATGCGCGTGTTTAGCCACTCTCCCTTTAAAGTACGGTTAATGCTGATCTCTATGCTGTGCGACATGATTAACAGCAAACCAGAGCAGGATAAACCTGCAGATAAATAATGCGGCGTCGCGGTACGCCGCTTCATTTTCCTGCCGTAACTCGGATACGGTGATCGTTTTCGTGCCAATAACCCTTCTTTTTGTCAGTTTTGCCACGCCCCTCGCAAAACAATTTCTTAGTAGTAGTTGACCTTCTCTTGCACACACTCTATCTTTTCGCAGCCCTGCATATATTGCGGCTCGCGGATGCGGACCCTATCCCCCTTCTCGCTCTCTCAGGCAGGCAATGACCCTTAGCGCCAGGGTAAGCACATGGCGTTTTTGTAACAGTGGCATATGAATTTAACCCTCAAAGATTCAATCATTGCTCGTAGCCGGGCGATTAGTCCGTGGACTGGCCTCTATTTCTTACAGTCTCTGCTGATCAACCTTGCGCTGGGCTATCCGCTTAGCCTGCTCTATAGCGTTGCTTTCACCTGTATATTGATGCTGCTGTGGCGCAGCGCGCCGCGTGCGCAGAAAGTGTTGATTGGCATTTGCTCGCTGATAGCGGCAATGTACTTCCCGTTTGGCCAGGCTTACGGTTCGCCGAACTTCAATACCTTACTGGCGCTGCACTCAACCAATATGGAAGAGTCTACTGAAATCCTCACCATCTTCCCCTGGTACAGTTATCTGGTTGGGGTGTTTATTTTCGCCCTCGGTGTTATCGCCGTACGCCGTAAAAAAGAGGTGCAGCAGCGTAGCTGGAACAAGTTCGACAGCATTTGTTTGCTGTTCAGCGTAGTCGCGTTCTTTGTAACCCCGGTGCAAAACCTGGCCTGGGGCGGCGTGTTCAAGCTGAAAGACACCGGCTATCCGGTTTTCCGCTTTGCCAAGGACGTTATCGTTAATAACAACGAAGTGCTCGACGAACAAGAGCGTATGGCGAAGCTGGCGAGCGTGAAAGACAGCTGGACGGTAACCGCCGTGAAGCCGAAGTATCATACCTACGTGGTGGTCATCGGCGAAAGCGCCCGCCGCGATGCGTTAGGCGCTTTTGGCGGCCACTGGGATAACACCCCGTTTGCCAGTTCCGTTAACGGCTACATCTTCGCGGATTACATCGCGGCAAGCGGTTCGACACAAAAATCACTCGGCCTGACGCTAAATCGGGTGGTCGACAATAAACCCCAGTTCCAGGATAACTTTGTCACTCTGGCTAACCGCGCGGGATTCCAGACGTGGTGGTTCTCCAATCAGGGACAGATTGGTGAATACGATACAGCAATCGCCAGCATTGCGAAGCGAGCTGATGAAGTTCAGTTCCTCAAAAGCGGTGATTTCGAAGCGGATAAAAATACCCGTGACGAAGCGTTGTTGAAGATGACCGCCCAGGTGCTGGCAACCGAGCGCACTCAGCCACAGCTTATCGTGCTGCATTTAATGGGCTCGCATCCGCAGGCCTGCGACCGTACGCAGGGTAAATACGAGACTTTCGTCCAGTCGAAAGAGACATCTTGCTATTTGTACACCATGACGCAGACGGATGACCTGCTGCGCCAGCTTTACGATCAGTTACGTAACAGCGGTAACAGCTTCTCGATGGTCTATTTCTCCGATCATGGCCTCGCGTTTAAAGAGCGGGGGAAAGAGGTGCAGTACCTGGCGCATGACGATCAGTTCCAGCAGAATTTCCAGGTACCATTTATGGTGCTGTCGAGCGATGATAAAGCGCACCGGGTGATTAAAGCCCGTCGCTCCGCCAATGATTTCCTCAGCTTTTTCTCGCAGTGGACGGGGATAAGCGCGAAGGAAATCACCAACAGCTATCGCTTTATTTCGGAGAAAAAGGCTGGCCCGGTGTACATCACCAACTTCAAATTGCAGAAGGTGGACTACAACCATCTGGGTACCGACATCTTTGAGACCAAATCTCGTTAATCTCTGAGTTGCGCACAAAAAAAATCCGCCCCGAGAGGCGGATTTTTTTTATCACCGAAGTGATTAGAAGCGGTAACCCACGCCAGCGATCCAGGTGCCAACGTCAACGCTACGAATACGGCTCTGCTCGTAGGAGAAGTCCAGAGCAACGTTTTCGATCGGGTTGAACTGCAGACCAGCACCGTAAGAGAAACCGTAGTCACTGGTGGTGTGGTTATCAGCCGGGGATGCTGCGTTCTGGAATTTACCGTAGCCAACACCCACTACACCGTAGATGCTTGCCCAGTCGTTCAGACGGTAAGCCGGGCCAGCAGTGATGCCGTAGTACTGGGTTTTGTTGTAGTCGCCAGACGCATCGGTACGATCTTTTTCAGTGTAAGTGAAGGAACCGATAACACCCAGCGGGTTGCTGTCCTGCTCGTAGCGATACTTCAGGTTAAAACCGTTCATTTTGTTCGCTGCGCCCTGAGCATCGCTCTGAGCGTAACCACCGGTAACGGTAGAAGTCGCAGCTACAGCAGTACCTGCGGAGAAAGCCAGAACAGCGGCCAGTGCTGAAAGACATGCAATTTTTTTCATAACCACCTCAAATGTGCTTCAAGTAAATCCTAAGTTTTAAATATAACAAAAATTGATGGGAAACTCTTTGCGATTCGCGATGTCTAACGGGGTCTTTCATGTAACAGAACGTTTCAGAAACCCGCTATCTCTTTCAATTAACATCACTTTTCTAACCTAAAATGCCATTATTGCGCGCACAATATGGCACATTCATCCAGAATATTCCTAATCACACAGATTATTAATCCATCACTTCCATGCCATTGTACGGAACTGAGCAATTTTTTTTTCAACGAATACTCAACCAGCGATGCGTATTTCCATTACACTCGCTGTTTTACTTTTCTATACATCACGTCATCCGTGTCGTAGCAAATTTGCAACGTCACGCAGATGAAGGCGTGTAATTATCATTTGACAGGAGAAAGGATGCCGGGGTCGTCACGTAAAGCGCCAGTCTGGTTGCCTATTTTGGTTTTGCTTATTGCTATGTCCTCCATTCAAAGCGGAGCATCTCTGGCAAAATCGCTATTCCCACTCGTCGGTGCGCCGGGCGTTACCGCATTGCGCCTTGCGCTGGGCACCCTCATCCTTATTGCCTTCTTTAAACCCTGGCGTTTGCGATTCGCCAAAGAACAACGCCTGCCGCTGCTGTTTTATGGTCTGTCTCTGGGTGGGATGAACTATCTCTTCTACCTGTCAATCCAGACCGTCCCGCTGGGAATTGCCGTAGCGCTGGAGTTCACCGGCCCGCTCGCGGTAGCGCTGTTTTCATCCCGACGTCCGGTGGATTTCATTTGGGTTGCACTGGCTGTACTCGGGCTTTGGTTCCTGCTGCCGTTAGGTCAGGACGTTTCTCACGTGGATTTAACCGGTGCTGCGCTGGCGCTGGGCGCTGGCGCCTGCTGGGCAATCTATATTCTTACCGGGCAGCGTGCCGGCGCGGAACATGGTCCGGCGACCGTTGCGGTAGGGTCATTAATTGCGGCGCTGATTTTTGTACCCATCGGCGCGCTCCAGGCTGGGGATGCCTTGTGGCACTGGTCCATTCTGCCGTTAGGCCTGGCCATTGCGGTCCTCTCCACTGCGCTTCCCTACTCGCTGGAGATGATTGCGTTGACGCGGCTGCCAACACGCACTTTTGGTACTCTGATGAGTATGGAACCCGCACTGGCTGCGGTTTCAGGAATGATCTTCCTCGGTGAAACGCTGACGCTTGTCCAAACGCTCGCTCTGGGCGCCATTATTGTCGCATCAATGGGTTCCACGCTCACTATTCGCAAAGAACCACAAATTAAGCAAGTTGACGTGAATTAACCACTTAATATTCTGCATGGTTTGCATAATCATGCAGAATATTCAATTGTAAATCTGCGTGATAATTATTCTAATAAATATAATTTTCTCATCTACATATTTCTTGAAATTTTTACATTAACATAAAAATAACACCCCTCCATTAGTAACCATCATATCTGTATGATTTTATTAGTTATTTCATATCCACCCCTCTCTTCGCTATTAAAGTGATAGGTAACACCAGAAAAATAAATCCAAAATTCACGCTATACTTATTCCCGTTGAAGAGCTGGGACATAATTATCAAGAGGATATGAAAATATGAGTACCGCAAAACTGGTAAAAACAAAAGCATCTGCCCTCCTTTATACCCGCAACGATGTAACAGATAGCGAAAAGAAAGCGACCGTAGAGCTGCTGAATCAGCAAGTGATCCAGTTCATCGACCTGTCTTTGATCACCAAACAGGCTCACTGGAACATGCGCGGCGCGAACTTCATTGCTGTGCATGAAATGCTCGATGGCTTCCGTACTGCCCTGACCGACCACCTCGATACCATGGCTGAGCGCGCCGTACAGTTAGGCGGTGTGGCATTGGGTACCACCCAGGTTATTAATAGCAAAACGCCTCTGAAAAGCTATCCGCTGGATATCCATAGCGTACAGGACCACTTAAAAGAGCTGGCCGATCGTTATGCCGTCGTCGCTAACAGCGTCCGTAAAGCCATTAGCGAAGCAAAAGACGAAGATACAGCAGATATCTTCACCGCCGCTTCACGCGACCTCGACAAATTCCTGTGGTTTATCGAAGCCAACATTGAATAACAGCAGACATAAGAATTACCTATATAACCCTCGCCCTGGCGGGGGTTTTGCACATCTATGGTGCATGACATTGATCGTTCGTCACTCCAAAGTAAATTATTTGTAATAATCACTTCACACAATCGTTAACGAAAGATTGTTTTATCAACAATTTTTACGCTAAATAGTCATACCGTTTGCACTGTGTCAGGTACGCACCAAATGAGTGCCCCAAAACAGTGCAGATTGCCCACTTTGCCCTACTTATTGTGCAGAGAAACGAGACACCCTCTTGTTAAAACAATGAGTTGCAAAACTGGCACGATTTTTTCATTAAGCCATATGTTCTCGCAGGGGATCGCCCCGTGGATATAAAAGGAAATCCTATGAAGTCTGTATTAAAAGTCTCACTGGCTGCACTTACCCTGGCTTTTGCGGTGTCCTCCCATGCCGCAGATAAGAAACTGGTTGTCGCAACCGACACCGCGTTTGTACCGTTCGAATTCAAACAGGGTGACAAATACGTTGGTTTTGATGTGGATCTGTGGGCTGCCGTGGCCAAAGAACTGAAGCTGGATTATGAACTGAAACCAATGGATTTCAGCGGCATCATCCCGGCTCTGCAAACCAAGAATATCGACCTGGCGCTGGCGGGTATCACCATCACTGATGAGCGTAAGAAAGCGATCGACTTCTCTGACGGCTACTACAAAAGCGGTCTGTTAGTGATGGTCAAAGCGAATAATAACGACGTGAAAAGCGTGAAAGATCTGGATGGTAAAGTCGTCGCTGTGAAGAGCGGCACGGGTTCCGTTGATTACGCGAAAGCTAACATCAAAACCAAAGATCTGCGTCAGTTCCCGAATATCGATAACGCATATATGGAACTGGGCACCAACCGCGCAGACGCCGTGCTGCACGACACGCCAAACATTCTTTACTTCATCAAAACCGCTGGCAACGGTCAGTTCAAAGCTGTAGGCGAATCCCTGGAAGCCCAGCAGTACGGTATCGCCTTCCCGAAAGGCAGCGATGAACTGCGTGAGAAAGTGAACGGCGCGCTGAAAACGCTGAAAGAGAACGGCACATACAACGAAATCTACAAAAAATGGTTCGGTACGGAACCTAAATAACAAGAACGTTCTGTAACGCCCGGTAGCGCCAGCGCCGCCGGGCCTGCAATTTTGAGTCATCGCGTTATGGCTCATTACTTTTCTCACCACGGTAACAGGAACGAAATATGCAGTTTGACTGGAGTGCCATCTGGCCCGCCATCCCGCTTTTGATTGAAGGCGCCAAAATGACCCTGTGGATCTCGGTCCTCGGTCTGGCAGGCGGTCTGATAATCGGGCTTGCAGCAGGGTTTGCGCGTACTTTCGGCGGTTGGATAGCCAACCACGTAGCGCTGGTGTTTATCGAAGTCATTCGCGGTACGCCAATCGTTGTGCAGGTGATGTTTATTTACTTTGCCCTGCCAATGGCATTTAACGATTTACGCATTGATCCCTTTAGCGCCGCCGTTGTCACCATCATGATCAACTCCGGCGCCTATATTGCGGAAATCACCCGCGGCGCGGTGCTCTCAATCCATAAAGGATTCAGTGAAGCCGGACTGGCGCTTGGGCTTTCACGTACAGAGACTATCCGCCACGTTATTTTACCTCTCGCGCTGCGTCGTATGCTGCCACCGCTGGGCAACCAGTGGATCATCAGCATTAAAGATACCTCGCTGTTTATTGTCATTGGCGTCGCTGAACTGACCCGTCAGGGCCAGGAAATCATTGCCGGTAACTTCCGCGCACTGGAAATCTGGAGCGCCGTTGCGGTGTTCTATCTGATCATTACGCTGGTGCTGAGCTTCATTCTGCGTCGTCTGGAAAGAAGGATGAAAATCCTGTGATTGAATTTAAAAACGTTTCTAAGCACTTTGGCCCAACCCAGGTGCTGCACAATATTGACCTGAACATTCAGCAGGGCGAAGTGGTGGTAATTATCGGGCCATCCGGGTCCGGCAAATCAACCCTGCTGCGCTGCATTAACAAACTGGAAGAGATAACCTCTGGCGATCTGATCGTCGACGGTCTGAAGGTAAACGATCCAAAGGTAGACGAGCGGTTAATCCGCCAGGAAGCCGGGATGGTGTTTCAGCAGTTCTACCTGTTCCCGCATCTGACGGCGCTGGAAAACGTCATGTTCGGACCGCAGCGCGTACGCGGGGCGAATAAAGAACAGGCCGAGAAACTGGCTAAAGAGCTGCTGGCGAAAGTAGGTCTGGCCGAGCGTGCGCATCACTACCCTTCTGAACTGTCTGGCGGTCAACAGCAGCGTGTGGCGATCGCCCGTGCGCTGGCGGTGAAGCCTAAAATGATGCTGTTTGATGAGCCAACCTCAGCGCTGGACCCGGAACTGCGCCACGAAGTTCTGAAAGTTATGCAGGATCTGGCGGAGGAAGGGATGACCATGGTCATTGTGACCCACGAAATCGGCTTTGCCGAAAAAGTGGCTTCACGCCTGATTTTCATCGATAAGGGACGTATTGCCGAAGACGGTAATCCGCAGGCCCTGATTGAAAATCCGCCCAGCCAACGTTTACAGGAATTCTTGCAGCACGTTTCCTGATAGCTCTCCCTCCCTTCGCCTGAAGGGAGGTTTTTCACCAGAATCCTCTCATTTCATTTCTCCCCCGCCCTGACATCTATACTTATCCTTTTGAATTTATTTTCTCATGGGAGGAGTCATGCGCTGGATCCTGTTCATCTTTGTTTGTCTGGTGAGTCTCCCGACTCAGGCGGTGACGATACCTGGCGTCACTACGACAACGTCAACCAACGCGCAAACCGCGCCGACGAAAGAGCCGGATGTTGAACAGAAGAAAGCGGCCTACGGCGCACTGGCTGATGTGCTGGAAAATGACGCCTCGCGCCAGGAACTGATCGGTCAGTTACGCAAAGTGGCGACAGCGCCCCCTGCCGAACCGGTGCCAACCATTGTTCCGCCCACGTTAACGGAAGAAAAAACGGTGCTGGAAAACGTCACGGATGTCACCCGCCACTACGGTGAGGCGCTCTCCAGCCGCTTTGCTCAGCTTTACCGCAATATTACCGATGCACCACACAAGACCTTCAACCCGCAAACGTTCACCAATGCCCTGACCCATTTTTTAATGCTGGCGGCGTCAGTGTTCGGTTTTTTCTGGCTGCTTCGCCTGTGCGCGCTGCCGCTGTATCGCAAAATGGGGCAATGGGCACGACGGAAAAACCGCGAACGCAGCAACTGGCTCCAGCTTCCGGCAATGATCGTCGGCGCATTCATTATCGATTTGCTTCTGCTGGCGCTGACTTTGTTTGTCGGGCAGATACTGAGCGACAGAATGAACGCCGGTAGCCGCACTATCGCCTTTCAGCAAAGCCTGTTTCTTAATGCCTTTGCGCTAATTGAGTTCTTCAAAGCCATTCTACGCCTGATATTTTGCCCAACGGTGGCCGAACTGCGCCCGTTTAACATTCAGGATGCCGGTGCGCGCTACTGGAATCGCCGTTTAAGTTCATTGAGCAGCCTGATTGGATACGGACTTATCGTTGCCGTTCCCATTATCTCGAATCAGGTCAACGTGCAGGTCGGCGCGATGGCAAACGTCATCATCATGCTGTGTATCACGCTATGGGCGCTGTACCTGATTTTCAGAAACAAGAAAGAGATAACGCAGCATTTGCTGAATCTGGCGGAAAGATCGTTAGCGTTTTTCAGCCTGTTTATCCGCGCCTTTGCGCTGGTATGGCATTGGCTGGCCAGCGCCTACTTCATTGTGCTGTTTTTCTTCTCGCTGTTTGATCCGGGCAACAGCCTGAAATTCATGATGGGCGCTACGCTGCGCAGCCTGGTGATCATTGGGATCGCCGCTTTTGTTTCCGGCATGTTTTCCCGCTGGATAGCCAAAACTATTACCCTTTCGCCACACACCCAGCGCAGCTATCCGGAATTACAAAAACGGTTGAATGGCTGGCTGTCGACGGCGTTAAGCGTGGCCAGGATCCTGACGGTGTGCGTCGCGGTAATGCTGCTACTGAATGCCTGGGGATTGTTCGATTTCTGGAACTGGCTGCATTACGGCGCAGGAGAAAAAACGGTGGATATCCTGATCCGTATCGCGCTGATTTTATTCTTCTCCGCCATCGGCTGGACGATCCTTGCCAGCCTGATTGAAAATCGTCTGGCTTCCGATATTCACGGCCGCCCGCTCCCCAGCGCCCGTACCCGCACCCTGCTGACGCTGTTTCGCAACGCGCTGGCGGTGATCATCAGCACGATCACCATCATGATTGTGCTATCCGAAATTGGCGTCAATATCGCGCCCTTACTGGCCGGGGCCGGGGCGCTGGGGCTGGCTATCTCTTTCGGCTCGCAAACGCTGGTAAAAGATATTATTACCGGGATCTTTATTCAGTTCGAAAATGGCATGAACACCGGCGACCTGGTGACTATCGGCCCACTCACCGGTACGGTTGAACGGATGTCCATCCGCTCTGTGGGCGTCCGTCAGGACACCGGGGCGTACCATATCATTCCCTGGTCATCGATAACGACCTTCGCCAACTTTGTGCGCGGGATTGGATCGGTCGTCGCCAATTACGACGTAGACCGCCATGAGGATGCAGATAAAGCGAATCAGGCGTTGAAAGACGCTGTGGCTGCAGTGATGGAACAGGACGATATTCGCGGGCTGATTATTGGCGAGCCGTCGTTTGCCGGGATTGTGGGGTTAACCAATACGGCCTTCACGCTACGGGTCTCATTTACCACATTACCGCTGAAACAGTGGACGGTACGTTTCGCGCTCGACAGCCAGGTGAAGAAATACTTCGATCTGGCCAACGTACGCGCGCCAGTACAGACGTATCAGGTTTTGCCTGCACCGGTGAATGGCCCTGCGTCGGCAGCAAGCGAACCGCTGCCGCCAACCGAGCCAACGCTTTAGCGTTTACGCGCCATAAAACGGCGACGCTGATCGTTATCCATAAAGGTCCAGGCAATAAAGCGACTCTGCTTTTGCCCCTGGGCCATCTCTTTCTTAACCACTTTCACCGCGCCCGCATCCGTTAACGCGTGGTACAGCGGAGGCAAATTCTCGCCGCGCGAAACCAGCGTGGTGAACCACATCACCTGACGGCCAAAGGCCTGGCTTTCGGCGATCATTTTTTTGATGAATGCCACTTCACCGCCTTCACACCACAGCTCCTGCTGCTGCCCGCCAAAGTTCAGCGCATCATCTTTATCCTGCCCCAGATTACGACGTTTGCGCTCGCTTCCGGCGCGGGCTGAAGCCGCAGAATCATGGAACGGCGGGTTACACAATGTGGCTTCATATTGCTCATTCTTGTGAATGATACCGTTGAAGATTGCCGTAGCATCTTTCTGGCGACGCAGACGAATAGCACGAGTTAACCCCGGATTGGCATTTACGATCGCCTGAGCGCTGTTAAACGCTTCGCTACTGGTCTCACTACCGGTGAATCGCCAGCCATATTCATGCACGCCGATCAACGGATAAATACAGTTTGCCCCAACTCCCACGTCCAGCACGCTCGCATTTGCCGGAATGGTTCCGCTGGTTTCACCTAACAGGTCGGCCAGATGGTGAATGTAGTCAGCGCGACCAGGAACCGGCGGGCACAGAAAACCGTCTGGAATATCCCAGTTTTTCACCGCATAAAAATGCGCCAGCAGTGCTTTATTGAGCGCCTTCACTGCCTGCGGATTCGCGAAATCAACACTCTGCTCGCCGCCTGGCGTGAGGGTGAGAAATTGCGTCAACTCGGGTGTAACCTGGCATAAAGTCGCAAGATCATAACGGCCATTGTGGCGGTTGCGTGGGTGTAATCCCGGTTTCTGGGGGGGCATAGCATTCTCCTTTTAACAGCGGCGTAAGATACCCGCATAACGCCACGCGGTAAACACACAGCAAGGAAATTTGCTTTTTTTATACCTATTTGATGGCTTGCTGATTGTTCAAAAAACAGACACCTCATCACCAGTTTTTTGCGGTAAATGTCATCCGCTGACGGCCTAAACTTATCAGGCACGACCTGTTGTTTCTCAGAGGATATCACCATGAAGAAATGCCTCACATTCCTTGCCGCTACCGTACTGACCGGCATGACATTTGCGTCCTTTGCTGCACAGCCCTACACCAGCCCTCAAACCGGCCAGCTACAAGCTTCCGGCACTGTTTTCGCTACCGGAGCTTCTAACCTGAGCGATCTCGAAGACAAGCTGGCAGAGAAAGCGAAAGAGCAAGGCGCAAAAGGCTTTGTCGTCAATTCTGCGGGCGGTAAAAACCAGATGTACGGCAGCGCAACTATCTATAAGTAGTCCCTCACCTTAGCCCAACTGCATTCACCCCGAATGCAGTTTGCTACCTGCTGTTCACGTCGTTCACCGCTCAAATTGTAATCATCGTGTAGCAATTTTGAATCCAATGTAAATAAATGTATTTATTTTTGAATTAATGAATGCTAAAACGTCGCACTGATTAGTAATGCTTATCAAAATCATTATCAATTACACATTCACTCCCGCGAGGCCTGCAGGGTATAACATCCACAGAGATGTCCCTTCGCGCGAGTGAAACCGTCTACTCAAAAAATAATAAGTCACTCACTAACATGGATAAAAATCGCAATTTGCCTGCCAGTAGTTTTCATTCACTGACTTTTTTTGCCGGTCTGTGTATTGGCCTGTCTCCGGTAGCTCAGGCTGTCGCCGCGGGCGATCAAGATAAAAAACAAGAAGATACGTTGGTTGTTGAAGCGGCCAAACCTTCGTTATACGCCCCAACGCAGTCTGCCGACCCTAAGTTCTCCCGCCCGCTAGCGGATACAACCCGCACCATGACAGTGATTTCTGAGCAGGTGATTAAGGATCAAGGTGCAACCAATCTGACCGATGCGCTGAAAAACGTACCGGGCGTTGGCGCGTTTTTCGCCGGTGAGAACGGTAACTCCACCACCGGTGACGCGGTGTACATGCGTGGTGCGGATACCTCGAACAGTATTTATATCGACGGTATCCGAGATATTGGCAGCGTTACGCGCGACACTTTCAATACCGAACAGGTTGAAGTGATCAAAGGCCCCTCCGGCACCGACTATGGCCGTAGCGCGCCAACGGGCTCCATCAATATGATCAGCAAACAGCCGCGCACCGACTCAGGGATCGATGCCTCGGCCAGCGTCGGTAGCGCCTGGTTCCGCCGTGGTACGCTGGACATTAACCAGGTCATTGGCGAGACCACCGCTGCACGGTTAAACCTGATGGGTGAAAAAACGCATGATGCCGGTCGCGATAACGTTAAGAATGAACGTTATGGTGTGGCCCCCTCTCTCGCCTTTGGCTTAGGCACTGAGAACCGACTGTATCTGAACTATCTGCATGTCACCCAGCACAACACTCCGGATGGCGGTGTCCCGACCATCGGTCTGCCGGGATATTCCGCGCCTTCCGCGGGGACTGCTGCACTGAATCAGTCAGGAAAAGTGGATACGCATAACTTCTACGGTACCAACTCGGATTACGACGATTCGACGACCGATACTGCAACGATGCGTTTTGAACATGACCTGAACGACAGCACCACTATTCGCAACACCACCCGCTGGTCACGCATTAAGCAGGATTATCTGATGACGGCGGTGATGGGCGGCGCGACTAACATCACCCAACCCTCCAGCAGCGTCGACACCTGGACCTGGTCACGCCTGGCAAATACCAAAGATGTCAGCAATAAGATCCTGACCAACCAAACCAACCTGACCTCAAAATTTTACACCGGATCCATCGGTCACGACATCAGCACCGGCGTGGAGCTAACGCGTGAAACGCAAACCAACTATGGTGTAAACCCGATCACTCCGCCGTCGGTAAATATCTATCACCCCAACAGCAATGTGAATATCGGCGGATTGTCTCGTAACGGCGCTAATGCTAACGGGCAAACCGATACCTTCGGTGTATACGCGTTTGATACGCTACAGATTACCCGTGAGTTTGAACTAAACGGTGGTATTCGCCTCGACAATTACCGCACGGAATATGACAGCGCCACCGCTTGCGGCGCTTCTGGTCGCGGCGCGGTCGCGTGTCCGACAGGCGTGGCGAAAGGTTCTCCGGTCACCACCGTGGATACTGCCAAATCAGGCAATCTGGTGAACTGGAAAGCGGGCGCGCTGTATCACCTGACCGATAACGGTAACGTTTACATTAACTACGCCGTTTCTCAGCAACCGCCGGGCGGCAGCAACTTTGCCCTCGCTCAGGGCGGAAGCGGTAACAGTGCGAACCGTACCGATTTCAAACCGCAGAAAGCGAAAACCAGCGAGATCGGCACCAAATGGGAGGTGCTGGATAAGCGCCTGCTGTTAACTGCCGCGATTTTCCGTACGGATATTGAGAACGAAGTTGAGCAGAACGACGACGGCACATATTCCCAGTACGGGGAGAAGCGCGTTGAAGGTTACGAACTCTCGGTAGCAGGGAACATCACTCCCGCATGGCAGGTTATTGGGGGTTACACCCAGCAGCGCGCGACGATCCACAGCGGCAAAAACGTTGCTCAGGATGGTTCTTCATCCCTGCCGTATACGCCAGAACATGCGTTCACGCTGTGGAACCAGTATCAGGCTACCGATGATATCTCTGTTGGCGCGGGCGCTCGCTACGTGGGCAGTATGCATCGCGGTTCCGACGGGGCCGTGGGTACGCCATCCTACACCGAAGGTTACTGGGTCGCCGACGCGAAACTGGGTTATCGCGTGAATCGCAATCTCGATTTCCAGTTGAACGTCTATAACCTGTTCGACACCGATTATGTATCCTCCATTAACAAGAGCGGATACCGTTACCATCCGGGTGAGCCAAGAACCTTCCTGCTCACGGCAAATATGCATTTCTGATCTTTTACGTGGGGCGTAAGCCCCACTTTCAGGAGAAACACTGATGATGTATCACATTCCCGGCATTCTGTCGGCGCAGGATGTCGCCTGGTTTCGCGAACAGCTGGACGCTGCCGACTGGGTTGATGGCCGCGCAACCACCGGCGCTCAGGGCGCGCAGGTTAAAAACAACCAGCAGGTGAATACGCAAAGTGAGCGTTACGGCGTTTTACAACAGGCGGTACAAAACGCGGTGAACAACAGCGCGTTATTCTTCGCCGCTGCATTACCGAAAACGCTCTCCACACCGCTGTTCAATCGCTACCAGGACAACGAGACCTACGGTTTTCACGTTGACGGCGCGGTGCGTAGTCATCCGCAAAACGGCTGGATGCGCACAGATCTTTCCGCCACCTTATTCCTGAGTAATCCTGACGATTATGAGGGAGGAGAGCTGCTGGTCAATGACACCTACGGCCAGCATGCGGTAAAACTTCCGGCAGGCGATCTGGTACTTTACCCTTCCAGCAGCCTGCACTGCGTTACGCCGGTGACCCGTGGGGTTCGGGTGGCATCCTTTATGTGGATCCAGTCGATGATCCGGGACGATAAAAATCGCGCCATGCTTTTTGAACTGGATAAAAACATCCAGTCCCTGAAGACACGTCATGGGGAGAGTAGCGAGATCCTGTCGCTTCTCAATCTCTACCATAACCTGCTGCGCGAATGGTCTGAAATCTGATACCGCTGACGCGTGGTCGTTTTTCAGCCATCACATTCGCTATACTTATTCTGTAGACATCAGCAGGAGGTAGGTATGGCATCCGGATGGGCAAATGACGACGCTGTTAACGAACAGATCAACAATACTATTGAAGATGCTGTTGCCCGCGCCCGCGGTGAGTTACCGACGGGGGAAAGTCTGTATGAATGCGAAGAATGTGGTAATCCAATCCCTCAGGCCAGACGGGAGGCCGTGCCCGGCGTACGCTTGTGCATCACATGCCAGCAGGATAAAGATTCACATAGCGCAGCATTTTCAGGATATAATCGCAGAGGTTCGAAAGACAGCCAGCTACGTTGACTTATCTTTACCGAAAGTTTCAGCGCATACGATTTCCTTTACGAGCACGCTTTTTTGCACTCTGTGTAGCAAAATGTGCCGTTGTCGGTTTCTCTGTAAAGCGCAATGACAAGAACTGTAAATCCCTCTTTCGAATTTATTAATATTCAATAAGTTATTTGTCATTCAATTTTTTTGATTGATGTCGTCAATTCTATTCGATTTTATCTCGCATAAAAAAACGTGATACTTCTCACATCGACGAAACAACGTCTTCTTAAAGAACACTGACTAACAGAACAAACCTGCGAGAAATTAATCATGAAAAATATCAAATTTGCTGTTGCCGCCATCGCTCTGTCTACCCTGTCATTTGGCGTTTTTGCTGCCGAGCCAGTTTCCTCTACTCAGGCGCAAAACATGAACAAAATTGGTGTGGTATCTGCTGACGGCGCCACCACGCTGGACGGCCTGGAAGCAAAACTGGCTGAAAAAGCGACTGCTGCTGGTGCAACGGGTTACAGCATCACTTCCGCTATCGGCAAAGACAAAATGAGCGGCACCGCGGTTATCTATAAATAACCGAAAGATTACCTGTACGACCCAATGCTCCAACCCTCATTGACCCTGTTTGTTACCCTTTGTTTGCCCGTCCGCCACTGGACGGGCTTTTTTTTGCTTAGTGTTCCAGTCGTTGACGGAATTCCTGCAACACGGCGTCTGGCATCCCTATTTGCAACGCCGCCTCGCAAATCGCCTGCCAGCTTCCGGCATCCAGCGGAATACCTTGCTCCAGCCGTTCTTCACGAGTATTCACCTCCCACTCCCCTGGCAACAGGATCGGGGCATCTTCAGCATGGGGGGACGCTTTCACCCACTTAGCAAATGCCGCGACCTGGTTGTCGCAGTCCGGCGCGCCAAACAGTTCCGGATTCATAATGATGGTCGTCATACAGTTAATGATGGCGTCCGCGCTGGTCTGCAGGCTCTCTTCATGTGTGGTTTTACCACCAGAAAGCGCTCCCCCCATAATTTCGCACATTGCCGCCAGCGCATAACCTTTGTGTTGGGCGAAGGTCAGCAACGACCCCAGCGGAGAGACCTGCATTACGGCGGGATCGGTTGTGGGTACCCCATTAGCATCAATCAGGCATCCCGGAGCCACCGGCTCACCCTTGTGCCATGCCACACGGGTTTTGCCAAACGCGATGGCGCTGGTTGCATAGTCCAGCAACAACGGGAACGTATTTTTACGCGGGAACACCACGCAGAAGGGGTTGGTGCCAAATCGACTATCGCGGCCATGAAACGGTGCGACCATCGGGATCCCTACCACATTCACAAAGTGCACCGAAACAAAACCCGCCGCCGCACATTGCTCCGCCCAGTAGCCAATGCGTCCAATATGGTGCGAATTATGTAATGCCACAGCAGCGATACCGTGCTGGCGCGCTTTTTCGATCCCAAGCGTAATTGCCTCGTGGGCCGCCACCTGACCAAATGCGCAGTCGCCGTCAAGCGTAATCACCGCTCCCGCATCGTTGACCACTTTGGCATGACGGTTGATCTGCAGGTGTCCCTGCGAAAATGAGCGAATATAGCTTGGGATCATGCCGATACCGTGGGAGTCGTGGCCGGCGAGGTTAGAGGCTATCAGATGATCGGCCACCAGCCGCGCCTCCAGCTCATTGCTTCCCATCTGGTGAAAAACGGCCTGGATAAAGGCGTGCAGCGTTGGCACATGGAAGCGATGTCCACTGTTCATTGTTATCTCCTGTTATGTCGCGTGTTGATTGTGTTTCTTATTTTTCAACAAACTATGCTGCGCCACAGCGCTCAGGAGATCAATAAACGTGCAGAAATTTCACGTTGCCGGAAGGCGTGAAGCGACGGGCCAGGCAAATGACCCGTCGGGAGAAAGAAAAATCAGAAGCTTTGCTCGACGCGGCCAAGTCCTTCAGCCAGCGTCGCGGATTCACCGGTTGCTACCAGGCAGCAGGCCATCTGGATTTTCAGCGATGCCGGAACCGGCTCACTGCCCGCCAGACAACGCTCAATCCAGCGCGCGGTAGTTTCCGGGTCTTTAGCCACCGGCAGTGGGACCGGCTCATCGGGCATCTCGCTCTGCCGGTCCTGTAGCACTCGCACGCCGGACGAATCTATCAGGCTTATCTGCGGGCAGCGCTGCGGGTTGGCGTACACTTCACCCTCGGTACCGTGCATCAACAGGGCACGCCCACCGGTATCGCCGAAAAATTTCGCCACGCGCGATACGTATTCCGGGTGGGAAACGCTGGAAAGACGCAGCGCGGCATCTTCGGCAAACGGCGTGGCTAATTTAGCCAGCGTATGCGCACTGTTACGCACGCCCATTCGCCAGCGCATCGCCAGCTGTTTTTCCAGCGGAGGACACAGCGCACTCACCGGGATAAACACCGGCTCATGACCATCCAGCTTTGCCTGCGCCTGCCCGGCATGCAGCGTCGGCGCAATCCCCATCAGTTCAAAAATGGTTTCAGTCAGCACGCGGGTTGGATCCTCGCTGACACCGTGCACCACCACCGGGAAGCCCAGTTTATGCAGTAAAATCGCCAGCAGCGGAGTCAAATTTGCCTGCTTGCGCGCGCCATTGTAGCTGGGAATGACAATCGGCATGGGTTTGGCCACTGGCGGAGTCAGGCGAATGGTGTGGTTCTGCATCGCTTCGTAAAAGCCCAGCATCTCCGCTTCGCCTTCGCCTTTAATACGCAGCGCAATCAGTACACCGCCCATCTCAAGATCGGGCACCTCGCCGTTCATCATATGGGTATACAGTCCGCGAGCAGTATCCTTATCCAGGTCACGCGCGTGATTTTTTCCTCGCCCAATCTCTTTGATGATTTTGCGGTAATCCATCGATAACTCCTTGCCTGTTGCTCGCATCGTTAACGCCGACGGCGACGCGTGGGTTTCGCTTTTTCTTTTGGTTTTACTATAACGTCTGGCACAGCAGGTTGCTCTATCGGAAATATGGGTAATGCGTTCAGTAAACGCTTGCCATAGCTTTTGGTCAATAAACGCTTGTCATAAATAACCACTTCTCCCCAGCAGCCGTGGCTACGAATGAGTCGCCCAACCTGCTGGATCAAATTGAACGATGCCGCGGGCAAGCTCTGCACCTCAAAGGGGTAGCGGTTCAGGCTTTTCAGCCACTCGCCCTCGGTGATCACCACCGGGCTGTCGATAGGCGGAAAAGCAATTTTGTGAATATGCACCTGGGTCAGCAAGTCGCCTTTCAAATCCAGACCTTCGGCAAAAGATTGCAGCCCAATCAGTACGCTACGCTCGCCGTTGTTCACCCGCTTGCGGTGCAGCTCCACCAGTCGATAGCGCGGCTGGTCGCCCTGTACCAGCAACAGCAGGCGCAGATCGGTAACGTGCTCAAGAAAACGCTGCATTGCCCGACCGCTGGCAAAGAGTACCAGCATGCCCTGATGCTTTTTACTTTCCAGCTGTTCGCGGAAATAGGCGGCCATTTCCGCGATATGCTGCTCTTCGTTATCAATTGACGGTTCGTAGCGCATCTGCGGAATGACGATTTTGCCTTGCTCAACGTGATTAAACGGTGAATCCAGCGCGATAAACCGGTCCCCTGCTTTTTCTTTCAGCCCGCTCATCTCCTGCAAACGCGAGAAGCTGTTGAGCGAACGCAGCGTGGCGGAGGTCACGATAATATGCGGTACGCTGCGCCACAGCAGTCGTTCAAGCTGATCGCTCACACGGATCCCCACACAGTGGAACCAGACGTGGATCTGCCCGTCACGCACTTCGCGCGTCGCCCATTTACTCACCGGCGCGCCTGACGACTGCGCGAGCGAAGCCAGCCGCCACAGTTTGCTTTGCGCCTCAAACATGCCCAAAGCCCGATTCATCTGCAAAATAACCCGATGCAGACGCACAATATCGTGGGTGCCGGTTTTTTCGCTGAGATCGTTGAGGAACAGTTCCGCCAGACCGCGCAGCATTTCTGTTAGCTTCGCCAGACGCTGACAAATCTCCATCACTTCCGCAGGCAGTTCGCCCATCGCGAAACGGTGTTCCGCCTCCTGGGTCGCAGGCATATACAGATTAAGAATGTTATTGAGCGATGAAATCAGCTCATACAGTTCCTCACAGTGACCGTTCAGACGCTCGGCATTCGCCAGCGGCGGCGTGGTTTTTGGGCGAAACTGTTCCAGGCAGGTGGCTACTAATTTGCAAAACAGATCCAACTGCAGCCGATACCAGGGGGCGCTGATTTCTGCGCTCATCTCCAGCGCATCGCGCGCGACGTCCGGCAAATGGTGACCTTCATCAAGGACCAGCAGCAGGTTCTTCGGCTCCGGCAAAACAGCTTCGCTTTCCATGGCCGCCATCACCAGCGCGTGGTTAGCCACCACCACTTCTGCTTCCTGAATCTCACGGCGGGCGACAAAAAAGGGGCATTCACGATAGTAGTGACAGTTACGATTCAAACAGCTGGCTTTATCAGTGCTCAGGCGCTGCCAGAGTCCGTCGTCGATAGCGATATCCGTGTGATCGCGCAGCCCGTCCCACTTGTAGCTGTCGAGATCGCCTTTTAGCCTGGCGCAGCGCTTTTGTTCTTCCTGGTTGTTGGGCGTCAGGTCATCGTCGAGAAAGGCCAACAGATCCTGCTGATTGGGTTCGCTACTGGCCAGCGCCGCTAAATTACGCGGGCAGACGTAACGCCCGCGACCAAACGCGGCGGTAAAACGCAGATCGGGGATAATTTTGCGCAGCAGCGGTAAATCTTTGCTGTAGATCTGATCCTGTAAAGCAACGTTGGCGGTACTGACCACCAGCGTTTTTTGTTCTTCACGCGCTATGGCAATACCGGGAATCAGGTACGACAGCGTTTTCCCCACCCCTGTCGGCGCTTCAATCGCCAGATGCCGCCCTTCTTCCCCAGTGAGCGTTTTCGCGACGTCAGCAATCATCTGCCGCTGCGGCGCACGGGGAATAAAGTCGGGGATCTGTTCCTGAAGCGCCTTATACCAGGCGGCAATTTGCGCTTTTAGCGCAGCCGTTAGTGCCATGAGAAAACCTGAAATACTGTATAAACAGCCACTATTGTGGCACTTTCTGATACGTGTCGCAAAAAGAAAAGCCCGACCTTTCGGCCGGGCTCGCAATTACTGCGCTGTAGACGGTTTGCGCGGACGGCGCGGTGGACGAGGCTTATCGCCCGCCGGTTTGCCTTCGCCGCTACGCGGTTTCGCTTTTGGCGCACCGCCATCCTGACGACGCGGCTGCTGACCACGCCCAGCTCCACCCTGACCGCGACCACCGCCGCCACGCTGCTGGCGACCATTCTGGATCGGCTCGGCTTTGATGGACGGGTCTGGCTCGTAGCCTGGCATCGCAATTCGCGGGATCTCTTTTTTCAGCAGCTTCTCGATGTCACGCAGCAGCTTGTGTTCATCAACGCACACCAGAGACAACGCTTCGCCGGTAGCGGCCGCACGACCGGTACGACCAATACGGTGCACGTAATCTTCCGGGACGTTTGGCAGCTCGTAGTTCACCACGTGCGGCAGCTCTTCAATATCCAGACCGCGCGCGGCAATATCGGTCGCCACCAGCACACGAATATCACCGGATTTAAAATCAGCCAGCGCACGCGTACGCGCCCCCTGAGATTTGTTACCGTGGATCGCCGCGCTGCGGATGCCGTCTTTATTCAGCTGTTCCGCCAGATGGTTTGCACCATGTTTGGTACGGGTAAACACCAGCACCTGCTGCCAGTTGCCCTGACCGATCATCTGCGATAACAGTTCACGTTTACGCTTTTTATCAACGAAATGAACGTGCTGAGTCACCTGCTCTGACGCGGTATTACGGCGCGCCACTTCGATTTCCAGCGGATTGTGCAGCAGCTTTTCGGCCAGCGACTTAATATCATCAGAGAACGTTGCTGAGAACAGCAGGTTCTGGCGTTTCGCCGGCAGTTTCGCCAGAACGCGACGGATATCATGAATAAAGCCCATATCCAGCATGCGGTCAGCTTCATCCAGTACCAGAATCTCAACCTGATCCAGTTTCACCGCATTCTGGTGTTCCAGATCGAGCAAACGACCTGGCGTGGCGATCAGCACATCCACACCGCCACGCAGCTTCATCATCTGCGGGTTAATGCTCACGCCGCCGAAGACCACCAGCGAGCGAATATTCAGATACTTACTGTAATCACGTACGTTTTCGCCAATCTGGGCCGCCAGTTCGCGAGTTGGCGTAAGGATCAGCGCACGCACCGGACGACGGCTTTTGCCATGCGGCTGATGGGTAATCAGGTGCTGCAACAGCGGCAGGGTAAAACCTGCCGTTTTCCCCGTACCGGTCTGGGCGCTGGCCATCAGATCGCGGCCTTCCAGCACGGCAGGGATCGCCTGCTGCTGAATAGGGGTAGGTTCACGGTAACCCTGCTCGGCAACGGCACGTAAAATATCAGGGTTTAAACCAAGGGAATCAAAAGACATAACAACTCCGAACCACCCTGACCGTTACCGGTGTCGTTTTCAGGGAGATACATATAATAAAGATGACAAAAACCACAATGTCATGAAGGGGCGGAGTGTAGCAGTTTTTGTGATGTGCCGCATAAATTATCCCTGCGCTGAAAAATAACGGTCCGGACTGGACAAGGTTACACATCAGTCATAATCTTAATCAATCGATTGATTAAGATCTGAGTCGTGCTATGAATACACCCACCATGACAACCAAAGGTGAACAGGCGAAAAATCAGCTTATTGCCGCCGCGCTGGCGCAGTTTGGCGAGTATGGTCTGCACGCCACTACTCGCGATATCGCCGCGCAAGCCGGGCAAAATATTGCTGCCATCACCTACTATTTTGGCTCAAAAGAGGATTTATATCTCGCCTGCGCCCAGTGGATTGCGGATTTTATCGGCTCACAGTTTCGCCCGCATGCTGAAGAAGCCGAGCGTCTGTTTGCTCAGCCGGAACCGGATCGTGGCGCGATGCGCGAACTGATCCTCCGCGCCTGCAAAAATATGATCATGCTGTTAACCCAGGACGATACCGTTAACCTGAGCAAATTTATTTCGCGCGAACAGCTTTCCCCCACCGCGGCTTATCAACTGGTGCACGACCAGGTTATCAATCCGCTACATACTCACCTGACGCGCCTGATTGCTGCCTATACCGGCGGCGATGCCAACGATACCCAAATGATCCTGCACACCCACGCCCTACTCGGCGAGGTACTGGCCTTTCGTCTGGGGAAAGAAACCATTCTGTTGCGTACGGGCTGGTCACAATTTGATGAGGATAAAACCGCGCTGATTGACCAAACGATCACCTGTCACATCGATCTTATTCTGCAAGGTTTAACGCAAAGGAGTCTGGAGTCATGAAAAAACCTGTCGTTCTCGGGCTGGTCATCGCGGCCCTCGTTGCCGTGATTGCCGGTGGAACGTGGTGGTATCAAAGTCGGCAAGATAACGGTCTGACGCTGTACGGCAATGTCGATATCCGTAGCGTCAACCTGAGTTTTCGCGTCGGCGGCAGGCTGGCCTCGCTGGCGGTTGACGAAGGCGATGCCATTACCGCCGGTCAGGTGCTGGGCGAACTGGACCGTGCACCGTACGAAAACGCATTAATGCAGGCAAAAGCGAATGTTGCCGCCGCCCAGGCGCAATACGATCTGATGCTGGCAGGGTATCGTGAAGAGGAGATCGCGCAAACCGCAGCGGCAGTCAAACAGGCGCAGGCAGCCTATGATTACGCGCAAAACTTTTACAATCGGCAGGTGGGATTGTGGAAAAGCCGCACTATCTCCGCCAACGATCTGGAAAACGCCCGTTCATCACGCGATCAGGCGCTGGCCTCTCTGAAGTCCGCACAGGATAAACTCAGCCAATACCGCAGCGGTAATCGTGTTCAGGACATTGAGCAGGCGAAAGCCACGCTCGAACAAGCTCAGGCCGAGCTGGCCCAGGCAGAGCTTAATTTGCATGACACCACGCTGACCTCGCCGTCTGACGGCACGTTACTCACCCGTGCGGTCGAACCCGGCAGCATGTTGAACGAAGGGGGCACGGTACTGACGCTGTCACTCACGCGTCCGGTATGGGTTCGCGCCTACGTTGACGAACAAAATCTGAGCCAGGCGCAGCCAGGACGCGAAATCCTGCTTTACACCGATGGCCGTCCGGACAAACCGTATCACGGTAAAATCGGCTTCGTGTCGCCCACCGCGGAGTTTACCCCAAAAACAGTCGAGACCCCTGACCTGCGCACCGACCTGGTTTATCGCCTGCGTATTGTGGTGACCGACGCGGACGATGCGCTGCGCCAGGGAATGCCGGTAACGATAAAGTTCAGCGATGAGGCACGGCATGAATGACGCCGTCATTACGCTGAATGGACTGACGAAAAACTTTGCCGGAATGGATAAACCGGCCGTCGCCCCGCTCGACTGTACCGTTCATGCGGGCTACGTGACCGGGCTGGTCGGGCCGGATGGCGCTGGCAAAACCACGCTGATGCGAATGCTGGCAGGGCTGTTGAAACCCGACGCCGGTAGCGCAACGGTGATTGGTTTTGATCCCATCAAAGACGACAGCGCGCTGCATGCGGTACTGGGTTACATGCCGCAGAAATTTGGTCTGTATGAAGATTTGACCGTCATGGAGAACCTCAATCTCTATGCAGATTTACGTAGCGTTACCGGTGAAGCGCGAGAAAAAACCTTTGCCCGGCTACTGGAATTTACCTCGCTGGGGCCGTTTACCGGACGACTGGCCGGCAAGCTTTCCGGCGGCATGAAGCAGAAGCTCGGACTTGCCTGTACGCTGGTCGGTGAACCCAGCGTGTTACTGCTGGATGAGCCTGGCGTGGGCGTCGACCCTATTTCCCGTCGCGAACTGTGGCAAATGGTTCATGAGCTGGCCGGGGACGGCATGCTGATCCTCTGGAGCACTTCGTATCTGGATGAAGCTGAACAATGCCGTGATGTGCTGCTGATGAACGAAGGTGAATTG
This sequence comes from Citrobacter sp. RHBSTW-00017, assembly GCF_013797615.1. NCBI lineage: Bacteria > Pseudomonadati > Pseudomonadota > Gammaproteobacteria > Enterobacterales > Enterobacteriaceae > Citrobacter > Citrobacter sp. RHBSTW-00017. Next base: position 3,376,743 of record NZ_CP056899.1, read on the forward strand.
CTGTATCAGGGCGATCCCACTCAGCTTACGCAAACCATGTCGGGTCGCAGCTTCCTGATGAGCAGTTCGCAGGAAAATAACCGCCGACTGCTGCAACGCACGTTAAAACTGCCGCAGGTTAGCGACGGGATGATTCAGGGGAAATCCGTCCGCTTAATCCTGAAAAAAGAAGCGACGGCCCAGCAGATTCAAAACGCTGACGGCATGCCGAAGATAACCATCAACGAAACCGCCCCCCGCTTCGAGGATGCCTTTATCGATTTACTCGGCGGGGCCGGAACATCGGAGTCCCCGCTGGGCGCTATCCTGCATACCGTGGAAGGCACGCCAGGTGAAACGGTGATCGAAGCCAAAGCGCTGACCAAAAAATTTGGCGATTTTGCCGCTACCGACCACGTAGACTTTGCCGTGCAGCGCGGCGAGATTTTTGGTTTGTTAGGACCCAACGGCGCGGGCAAATCCACCACCTTTAAAATGATGTGCGGCCTGCTGGTCCCCACCTCGGGTAAAGCGCTGGTGCTGGACATGGACCTGAAGGTCAGCTCCGGTAAAGCGCGCCAGCATCTGGGCTATATGGCGCAAAAATTCTCCCTGTATGGCAACCTGACGGTTGAACAGAACCTGCGCTTTTTCTCCGGCGTCTACGGCCTGCGCGGTCGGGCGCAGAAGGAGAAAATCGAGCGGATGAGCGAGGCATTCGGCCTGAAGAGTATCGCCTCCCACGCCACCGACGAACTGCCGCTGGGCTTTAAACAGCGCCTGGCGCTGGCCTGTTCGCTGATGCATGAACCCGACATTCTGTTCCTCGATGAACCCACTTCCGGGGTCGATCCCCTCACCCGTCGGGAGTTCTGGTTACATATCAACAGCATGGTGGAAAAAGGCGTCACGGTGATGGTGACCACCCACTTTATGGATGAGGCAGAATACTGCGATCGCATCGGGCTGGTGTATCGCGGCAAACTGATTGCCAGCGGTACGCCGGACGACCTGAAAGCTCAGGCTGCTGACAGTGAGACGCCAGACCCGACCATGGAACAGGCCTTTATCACGCTAATCAATGACTGGGATAAGGAGCATACGCATGAGTAACTCCGTTCTCTCCTGGCGTCGCGTACGCGCGCTGTGCGTGAAAGAGACGCGCCAGATCGTCCGCGATCCCAGCAGTTGGCTGATTGCGGTGGTAATCCCGCTGCTGCTGCTGTTTATCTTCGGCTACGGGATCAACCTCGACTCCAGCAAGCTGCGGGTAGGGATTTTGCTCGAACAGCAAAGCGAAGAGGCGCTGGATTTTACCCATACCATGACCGGTTCACCGTATATTGACGCCACCATCAGCGATAACCGTCAGGAATTGATTGAGAAAATGCAGGCCGGGCGCATTCGCGGGCTGGTGGTGATCCCGGTGGATTTCGCCCAGCAGATGGCGCGCCCCAACGACGTGGCGCCGATCCAGGTGATCACCGACGGCAGTGAACCGAATACCGCTAACTTTGTGCAGGGTTATGTCGAAGGCATCTGGCAGATTTGGCAACAACAGCGGGCGGAAGATCGCGGAGAATCATTTGAACCTTTGATCGACGTGCAGACACGCTACTGGTTTAACCCGGCGGCCATCAGCCAACATTTTATTATTCCCGGGGCGGTAACCATCATCATGACGGTTATTGGCGCTATCCTCACCTCATTAGTGGTGGCGCGCGAATGGGAGCGCGGAACCATGGAAGCGCTGTTGTCTACCGAAGTCACCCGCGTCGAACTGCTGCTGTGTAAACTGATCCCCTATTACTTTCTGGGCATGCTGGCGATGCTGCTGTGTATGCTGGTGTCGGTGTTTATTCTCGGCGTGCCCTATCGCGGTTCGTTGCTGATCCTGTTTTTCATTACCAGCCTGTTCCTGCTCAGCACGCTCGGCATGGGGTTGCTTATCTCCACCATCACCCGCAACCAGTTTAACGCCGCGCAGGTCGCGCTAAACGCCGCCTTCCTGCCCTCGATTATGCTGTCAGGTTTTATCTTCCAGATAGACAGCATGCCGGCGATTATCCGGGCAGTAACCTATATTATTCCGGCTCGTTATTTCGTCAGCACCCTACAAAGCCTGTTTCTGGCGGGAAATATTCCGGTGGTGCTGATTATCAACGTGCTGTTTTTAATCGCTTCGGCGGTGATGTTTATTGGCCTGACGTGGCTTAAAACCAAACGTCGGCTGGATTAAGGGGACGGGCATGTTTCATCGCTTATGGACATTAATTCGTAAAGAGCTGCAATCGCTGTTACGTGAACCGCAGACGCGAGCCATTCTGATTTTACCGGTGCTGATTCAGGTTATTCTGTTCCCGTTCGCGGCCACGCTGGAAGTCACCAACGCCACTATCGCTATCTATAACGAAGACAACGGTAAACATTCGGTGGAACTAACCCAGCGCTTCGCTCGCGCCAGCGCCTTTACGCACGTTCTGCTGCTGAAAAGCCCGCAGGAGATCCAGCCCACCATCGACACGCAAAAAGCCCTGTTGCTGGTGCGCTTCCCGGCCAACTTTTCGCGTAATCTGGATACCTTCAAGCAGGCTCCCATGCAGATTATTCTCGACGGGCGTAACTCTAACAGTGCGCAAATTGCCGCGAATTATCTGCAGCAGATCGTTAAGGAGTATCAGCAGGAGCTGATGGACGGCAAGCCGAAACCGAACAACAGCGAGCTGGTGGTGCGTAACTGGTATAACCCGAATCTGGATTACAAATGGTTTGTGGTTCCGTCGCTGATCGCCATGATCACCACCATCGGCGTCATGATCGTCACTTCGCTCTCGGTTGCCCGCGAGCGCGAGCAAGGCACGCTGGATCAGCTGCTGGTCTCCCCGCTTACCACCTGGCAGATATTCATCGGTAAAGCGGTGCCCGCGTTAATTGTGGCAACGTTTCAGGCCACCATTGTGCTGGCGATCGGCATCTGGGCTTATCACATTCCGTTTGCCGGTTCACTGGGGTTGTTCTATTTCACGATGGTGATTTACGGGCTGTCGCTGGTCGGCTTTGGTCTGCTGATTTCATCACTGTGTGCCACCCAGCAGCAGGCGTTTATCGGCGTGTTTGTGTTTATGATGCCGGCGATTTTACTTTCAGGCTACGTCTCGCCGGTCGAAAATATGCCGGTCTGGCTACAGAATCTGACGTGGATAAACCCAATCCGCCATTTTACGGACATCACGAAACAGATTTACCTGAAGGATGCGAGTCTGCAGATTGTGTGGGGAAGTTTGTGGCCGCTGTTGGTGATAGCGGCCACGACCGGCTCAGCGGCGTATGCGATGTTTAGACGCAAGGTGATGTAGCTTTTTGTCTTTCGCCAACAGCGAGACCACGGCGGGTCCGGCAAGGATCACCAGCCCCGCCAGGGCCAGCAAGACGTTGTTTTGCAGCACGCGCGACAGCAACCACAGTACGATCATCGCGGCACCGAAATACCACGTGGTAGTCAGTTCTTCCAGCACATCAGCTACGTCTCGCCAGCGCTGTTCATGGTGACGTTGCAAGGCCAGCATTAATAAAACCGTTACGCCGTAAACGACGCATAATCCCAGGCCGACGCGCACCAGCGTACCGCTCATCCAGCCCATTACCAGCAACGCCACTACCAGTAAATGCAACACAATCTGCCAGCAACTTAGACCCGTTGCGACACGAACACGTTGTTGCCACCTCATGGCTTTTCTCCTGAAGGATTTTCAACTAATTATTCAGAGTACCGGACTTTACGGAAAATTCCGCAACACCGCATCTTTTTGTGACGACGACTACACTATTTTATTTAGGAAGTAACGCCAACGGGAGGCTCATGAGCGGATCGGGAGTTCAATTTTCATTCAATGTGCTCACCATTAATACTCACAAAGGGTTCACCGCCTTCAACCGGCGTTTTATTTTGCCTGAGCTACGGGAGGCTGTCAGAACGGTCGGTGCAGATATTGTCTGCCTGCAGGAAGTCATGGGCGCGCACGATGCTCACTCGCTGCAGATTGAAAACTGGCCGGATACCACCCACTACGAATTTCTGGCGGACACCATGTGGAGCGACTTCGCCTACGGGCGTAACGCCGTGTACTCGCAAGGGCATCACGGTAACGCGGTGCTGTCGCGTTATCCTATTGAACATTATGAAAATCGCGATGTGTCCGTCGGCGCGAGTGAAAAGCGCGGGGTCCTCTACTGCCGCATCGTGCCGCCAATGCTCTCGCACCCAATTCATGTCATGTGCGTGCATCTCGGTTTGCGTGAAGCACACCGTCAGGCCCAGCTCGCTATGCTGGCTGACTGGGTCAATGCCCTGCCCGACGCGGAGCCCGTGGTGATCGCCGGAGATTTTAACGACTGGCGGCAAACGGCCAATCACCCGTTGAAAGCCAGGGCCGGCCTTGACGAGATTTTTACCCGCGCCCACGGTCGCCCGGCGCGGACGTTTCCGGTGCAGTTTCCCCTGCTGCGTCTGGACAGGATCTATGTGAAAAACGCGAATGCCAGTACCCCAACGACGCTGGCGCTGCGTCACTGGCGACATTTGTCCGATCATGCCCCCCTGAGTGCGGAGATTCATTTATGAAAAATGGCTGGCGTGAAGGCAATCAAATTCAGCTGCTGGAAAACGGCGATCAATACTATCCCGCCGTCTTTGACGCCATTGCACAGGCACAGCAAAAAATTATCCTTGAGACCTTTATCTGGTTTGAAGATGCGGTCGGAAAACAGCTGCATGCCGCCTTGCTCGGAGCCGCCCAGCGCGGAATCCAAGCAGAGGTGCTGCTGGACGGTTACGGCTCGCCGGATCTTAGCGACAGTTTTGTCGAAGAGTTGACCGTAGCAGGCGTTGTTTTCCGCTACTACGATCCGCGCCCGCGTCTGTTCGGTATGCGCACCAATCTCTTTCGCCGTATGCATCGCAAAATTGTGGTCATTGATGATCGTGTTGCCTTTGTCGGCGGTATTAATTATTCCGCTGAACACATGTCTGATTACGGTCCCGAGGCCAAGCAGGATTATGCCGTTCGCGTGGAAGGTCCTGTCGTGGCCGACATCCTGAAATTCGTGCTGGATAACTTACCGGGACAGAGCGCCGTACGACGCTGGTGGCGACGTCATCACCGGGCAATTGAGAATCATCGGCCAGGCGAAGCGCAGGCGCTGTTTGTCTGGCGCGATAACGAAGAGCATCGCGATGATATTGAACGCCACTATTTGAAAATGCTGACCCAGGCCCGGCGGGAAGTGATCATTGCCAATGCCTATTTCTTTCCGGGTTATCGCCTGCTGCATGCCCTACGAAAAGCTGCGCGACGCGGCGTTCGGGTAAAACTCATCGTCCAGGGTGAACCGGATATGCCGATTGTGAAAGTGGGTGCCCGCCTGCTGTATAACTATCTGGTTAAAGGCGGCGTCCATGTCTATGAATACCGGCGTAAGCCCCTGCATGGTAAAGTCGCGCTAATGGACGATCATTGGGCGACGGTAGGTTCCAGCAATCTCGACCCGCTCAGTCTGTCGCTCAATCTGGAGGCAAATCTTATTATTCATGACCGCACGTTTAACCAGACCCTGCGTGACAACCTGAACCCCATTATTGCGCAGGACTGCAAGCGAGTTGATGAATCAATGCTGCCAAAACGCACCTGGTGGAACCTGACCAAAAGCGTGCTGGCCTTCCACTTTTTACGCCACTTCCCGGCGCTGGTCGGCTGGCTACCGGCGCATACCCCGCATCTGGCCGAGGTAGCCCCCCCCGCACAGCCAACTCTGGAAACCCAGGATCGTATTCCAACTGAGGATGCAGGAGGGGAAACCTGATGCCAAAAAACCACCGACGCTGGCGCTTAGCGAAAAAGATCCTCACATGGCTATTTTTTATTGCGGTCATCGTATTGCTGGTCGTTTATGCCAGTAAGGTCAACTGGCAGGAAGTGTGGACGGTAATTCGCGATTACAATCGGATCGCCCTGCTCAGCGCCGTAGGGCTGGTGATCGTCAGTTATTTACTTTACGGCTGCTATGACTTGCTCGGGCGCTACTACTGCGGGCACAAGCTGGCAAAACGCCAGGTCATGCTGGTGTCGTTTATCTGTTACGCCTTCAACCTGACGTTAAGCACATGGGTGGGCGGTATAGGGATGCGTTATCGTCTCTACTCGCGTCTCGGATTACCGGGGAGCACAATTACGCGAATTTTTTCACTGAGCATTACCACCAACTGGCTGGGCTATATTCTGCTGGGCGGTTTTATTTTCACTTTCGGCGTTGTTGAACTGCCCGCGCACTGGTATATCGATGAAGGTACGCTACGCCTCTTAGGCATTGCGCTGCTGCTGATGATTGTTGTTTATCTGTGGTTTTGCGCTTTCGCTAAACATCGCCACATCACCATCAAGGGCCAAAAACTGGTACTGCCCTCCTGGAAATTTGCCCTCGCGCAAATGGCGATATCCGGTACTAACTGGATGGTAATGGGGGCGATTATCTGGCTGTTGCTGGGTCAGAATATCAACTATTTCTTCGTGCTGGGCGTACTACTGGTGAGCAGTATTGCCGGTGTTATCGTGCATATTCCGGCGGGGATTGGTGTGCTGGAGGCGGTCTTTATGGCGCTGCTGGCAGGAGAGAATACCTCTCAGGGGACAATCATTGCCGCCCTGCTCGCGTATCGCGTGCTGTACTATTTTATTCCGCTGCTGCTGGCGCTGATGTGCTATTTGCTGCTGGAGAGTCGGGCGAAAAAGTTGCGGGTAAAAAACGAGAAGGCGATGGCGAAATGATTCACCGGATGGCGGCTTACGCCATCCGGCAACAGAGAATTAACGACGATTGCCGAAGATACGCAGCAGCATCAGGAACAGGTTGATGAAGTCCAGATACAGCGTTAAGGCCCCAAGAATCGCGTATTTACGCAGATTGGAGCTGTCACGCAGGTCGATCTGCTCACCGATATTTTTCAGCTTCTGCGTGTCATAAGCGGTCAGGCCGACAAACACAATCACCCCAATATAGGTCACCGCCCACATCAGCGCTTCGCTCTTCAACCAGAAGTTAACCAGCGAGGCCAGCACAATACCGATCAGCGCCATAAACAGCATATTGCCGAAACCGCTGAGATCGCGTTTGGTGGTGTAGCCGTACAAACTCATGATCCCGAACATCCCGCCGGTGACCACGAAGGTGCTGGCGATAGACGAGTAGGTATAGACGATAAAAATGCTTGATAGCGTCAGCCCGGTTAATGCCGAATAGAGCATAAACAGCGTGGTCGCCATTCCCGCGCTGAGCCTTTGCACCATGCCGGACAGGACGAACACCAGCGCTAGCTGGGCGATGATCAGTCCAAAGAAGGTGATTTTGCTGGAGAAGACAAACATCATCACCGCGGGCGTATTTGCCGCATACCAGGCGATAAACGCCGTCAGCAACAGTCCGCAGGTCATCCAGCCGTACACCTGCGCCATATACGTTTGCAGGCCGGAACGGGCCTGTACAATAGAATCGGATCGTGGGAATCGGTCCATGACAATCTCCTGAATCAGTATGAGCCTACACCAATTGTACTCTACCAGCGTTTTGCTGCTAGCTTATCGCTGTCGCGGGCATCAACCCAGCGCTCACCTTCTGGCGTGGCCTCGCGCTTCCAGAACGGTGCGCGGGTTTTCAGATAATCCATAATGAACTGCCCGGCATCAAACGCGCTACTGCGATGCGCACTGGTCACGCCAACAAAAACGATTTCGTCACCCGGCCACAGTTCGCCAATGCGATGAATGACCGTTACTCGTCCCAGCGGCCAGCGCGCACGCGCTTCGTCGACAATCTCCGCCAGCGCTTTTTCGGTCATTCCCGGATAGTGTTCCAGCGTTAACGCCTGCACGCTATCGCCGAGATTGTGATTGCGGACTTTACCGGTGAAAGTGACCACCGCGCCATCTTCATCGCGTTCGGCCAGCCAGGGATACTCATCCCCGACGCTGAACGGCGCATGACCAACAACAATTCGCGTTTCAGCCATCTTAGCCTCCGGTTACCGGTGGGAAGAAAGCCACTTCGTCCCCCACCTTAAGGCGATGGTCAAAACTGACCAGCGTCTGGTTTACCGCGGCCAGCAGCTTGCCGTCTTCCAGCGCCAACGCCCAGCGATCGCTTTTTGCCGCAAGACTCCGGCGCAGCGCTTCTACCGTTGCAAACTCAGCGGCGACTTCTATCGCATCCGTGTTCACCAATTCCCGTACCTGAGCAAAGAAAAGAACCTTAATCATGCGCATCCACCTTAAAATCTCCCGATTTACCGCCGCTTTTAGCCAGCAGACGCACCGGACCAATCACCATATCCTTTTGCACCGCTTTGCACATATCGTAGATGGTCAACGCCGCCACGGAGGCCGCCGTTAACGCTTCCATTTCGACGCCGGTTTTCCCGGTCAGGCGACACAGCGTTTCAATGCGTACGCGGTTGTGTTCCGGCTCGGCGTGCAGATTAACTTCAACCTTGCTCAACATCAGCGGATGGCACAGCGGGATAAGATCCCAGGTCCGTTTGGCGGCCTGAATACCGGCAATACGCGCCGTGGCGAAAACGTCGCCCTTATGGTGGCTGCCGTCGATAATCATCGCCAGCGTTTCGCTACGCATGGTAACGAATGCTTCTGCACGCGCCTCGCGTACGGTTTCCGCTTTGGCGGAGACATCCACCATATGCGCTTCGCCAGCGGCGTTAATATGAGTCAGTTGCGACATACTTATTTCTTCAAATGTGGGTGGAAATTACACGGACGCGTACGGGCATCGAGCTGCGGCGCAATGATATTTTCCCATGCGGTACGACACGCCTTAGTCGACCCAGGCATGGCGAAAATCAGCGTTTTGTTGGCCACTCCGGCAATCGCCCGGGATTGCAGCGTCGCGGTGCCAATCTCTTCAAACGACAGCATACGGAATACTTCACCAAACCCTTCGACTTCTCTGTCGAACAGCGGCTGCAGCGCTTCTGGCGCCTGGTCCCCTTCGGTTAAGCCCGTGCCGCCTGTAATGAGCACGACCTGCACATCCTCACTGGCAATCCATGCAGAAACCTGGGCGCGAATGGCGTAGCGGTTCTCTTTGACAATAGCCTTGTCGACAATCTGATGACCCGCCTCTTGCGCCGAGTCACGCAGATAATGGCCGGAGGTGTCATCTTCTTCGCCGCGACGGTTGGAAACAGTAAGAATAGCAATGCGTGTCGGGATAAATTCAGCGCTTACCTGACTCATGAAAAACTCCTTTTAGCGATCAGCCGCCAATGTAAGATAAGTTTTGCGTAATACCGGTATTGTTCTGATGCAGGAAATGAGTCTGCTTTTTCTCCAGCAGCGCGGCTGAAATGCGTTCTTCCAGCGCCGACTGCTGAGCGTCATCTTCCAGCAAATCACGCAGGCTTACGCCGCCTTCACCAAATAAACACAGATGCAGCTTGCCGACAGAGGAAACGCGCAGACGGTTGCAGGTGGCGCAGAAGTCTTTCTCATAAGGCATGATCAGACCAATTTCACCAGCATAGTCAGGATGACAGAAAACCTGAGCTGGGCCGTCGCTGCGCTGTCGGATCTGGTGGATCCAGCCGCGACGCAGCAGCTCATCGCGCAGGACCTGGCCTGAGATATGGTGTTTACGGAAGAGAGAGCTGCCCTCGCCCGTTTCCATCAGTTCAATAAAGCGTAGTTGGATAGGACGGGGCTGAACCCACGCCAGGAAGGTGTCCAGTTGATGATGGTTTACGTCGCGCATCAGCACGGTATTGACTTTCACTTTTTCAAAACCCGCATCAAAGGCGGCGTCAATGCCTGCCATCACCTGCTGAAATTTGTCCTGCCCGGTAATGGCGTGAAACTGACGGGCATCGAGGCTGTCGACGCTGACGTTAAGTGCGGTCAGTCCGGCATCGCGCCAGGCAGCGGCATCACGCGCCAGACGATAACCATTAGTGGTCACCGCAATCTGACGGATGGCGTGGTTTTCGCGCACGGCGGCGATAATGTCGGTAAAGTCGCGACGCAATGAAGGTTCGCCCCCTGTCAGACGCACTTTTTCCGTTCCCAGACTGGCGAACGCGCGCGTGACGCGGCGAATTTCATCAACGGTCAAAAAGCCGTTATTGGTGACACCGCCGGGCTTATAGCCATCCGGCAGGCAGTAGGTGCAACGAAAGTTACACACATCGGTAATCGACAAACGTAAGTAGTAAAACTTACGTGCGAAAGCATCGGTAAGTTGAGAGCCCATGTACACCTTTCCAAATACGGGAGACGTAGTCATTTCTTCCTACGCCCTGGTGACAAACTTATTCAAGTATTGTCACGGCCAAAGCACCGTATCATTTGACCCAGGTGCAGAGGCTAGAGTGTTTATTCTCGTCATACTTCAAATTGCAGAAGCGTGGGCTTTGTTCATTCACCCCAGTCACGTACTTATGTCCGCTTACGGGGGATTCTCTCCCTCACTGCCTTCCTGCAACTCAAATTATTCAGAGTACATTGTGGTTATGCCGATACTAGCGTGTAAATGACGCTTTTGCCATGTACACTTTCGCTGTATAAACACATACATAGCGACATAATCGTGCAATTTCGCTACAGAATAAGCAAAAACCACAGTTTTGCATTGATATACATCATCTTGCCGGCAGGTGAATCTCGTCAGAAAGGAGTAGATCGCAGAAAAAAATTACGCCAGATTCCGCCTGGATAATTGCTGAAAACACACTATTTACGTTACTGTAGCGCCGATCAATTGATATCAGGAAAATATATGCGCACTCGCACGCTGGCAGATCTGGACCGCGTTGTCGCTCTCGGCGGAGGGCATGGACTGGGACGCGTTCTCTCCTCTCTTTCCCCTTTAGGTTCACGCCTGACAGGGATCGTCACCACGACCGATAACGGCGGGTCGACAGGTCGTATTCGTCGCTCTGAAGGAGGGATTGCCTGGGGAGACATGCGTAACTGTCTGAACCAGTTAATTACTCAACCCAGCGTTGCATCCGCCATGTTTGAGTATCGTTTTGGCGGTAATGGTGAGCTTTCCGGGCATAACCTCGGAAATCTGATGTTAAAGGCGCTCGATCACCTCAGTGTGCGGCCTCTGGAAGCCATCAATTTAATTCGTAGCCTGCTGAAAGTTGATGCACATTTAATTCCGATGTCGGAGCTGCCGGTGGATCTGATGGCTATCGACGATCAGGGACATGAAGTCTATGGCGAAGTGAATATCGATCAGCTCACCATCCCGCCTCAGGAACTGATGCTGTCGCCAAAAGTCCCCACCACGCGGGAGGCAGTTGAAGCTATCGCCGAAGCGGATTTGATTTTGATAGGACCCGGCAGTTTTTACACCAGCCTGATGCCGCTCCTGCTACTCGACGAATTGGCGCAGGCATTACGTCGCACACCTGCCCCGATGGTCTACATCGGCAATCTGGGTCGTGAGTTAAGCCTGCCAGCAGCCAGCCTGACGCTTAACGATAAGCTGGCAATCATTGAACAGTACGTTGGCAGGAAAGTGATTGATGCGGTGGTTGTGGGCCCGAAAGTAGATGTATCCACCGTTACCGACCGCGTTGTTATTCAGGAAGTGCTGGAAGCCAGCGACATTCCCTACCGCCATGACCGCCAGCTATTGCATTACGCGCTGGAGAAAGCGGTACAGGCGCTGGGGTAATCCCAAGTGCGTGATTAGCATACAATCCTCATCGTAATGAGGATTGTAGCTTACTGCATTAACCTCTCAGCACAGGTACCTGCTCGGCGGATATTGGCTCTTCGTATCTTGTGCCAAAATTAGACCACCGGGCAAGAATGGCAAAGAATACGGCCATAACCAGGCAACTTAAATTGAACAAAACCCAGGGTGCATAATCCAGCGTCGCCACCCCCAGCGTTTTCGCCATGAACATACCAGATATTGTCCAAGGGAAAAGCCCTTCAAGTAGCGTGGCTCCAGACTCCATTGATCGGGACATATTAACCATATGCAATTTTTTGTTTTTAAAACAAGGATCATAAATATTCTTCACCAGAAAGAAACTGATGACTGCATTGCCAGTGCAGGCAACTAATAAAGAACTTGTGAACATTGTCGCCAACAGAGTACTGGTCACCGTTTTTAATTTCTGAACCAGTCGCCCAAGCAGTACATTAAGGCCACCAGAAACATCAAGTGCCGAAGCGAACATAAATGCACAAAGCATAACCACAATTGGGCTAACCATTGAATACATACCGCCACGATTAAGCAATATATTAATATTTTTAGTCGTAGATTCATTCATCGCGACATCTGAAAAATTGCTGATCATATTGGTATTAAAGCCATTAATCGATGCTTGAACAAGGTCCATCATGGTAAACGGCTGAAAAATTGCGCATATTGCCAGAGCAAAAAAAGAAGATGCGATCAAAACAATAATGGTATCCCATTTTTTTATCGCACCAATAAAGACCAGCAATGTCGGTAATATTAATAAAGGGTTAAGCCAGAATAATGAGTTTAGCGCTTTTTTCATGACCGGGATAGTATCTAGTTGGATTGAATTTACCACATTTAAATCTAACCCCGCGATATAAAACCCCAGGCAGGCAAACAAAAAAGCAGGAACCGATGTATACAACATATTTCTAATACTTTGATAAAGCTCAGCCCCCGCAGCTAACGCGGCCATGTTTGTGGTATCTGATAAAGGAGATAATTTATCACCAAAATAGGCACCGGAGATAACGGCTCCAGCAGTAATCGGCAATGACACATTCATCGCCGCAGCAACGGCAACCAACGCCACACCAATTGTTCCTGCGGAACCCCATGAAGTGCCTGTAAATGTCGAGATGCAAACCGTCACTAAAAAAGCTGTAAGATATAAGTAAGCTGGGTTGATAATTTCCAGGCCATAATAGACCATTAACGGAATGGTACCACTAACCATCCAGCATCCAATCAACATACCGATCGACAGTAGAATTAACATTGCAGGGACGGCATCTTTTATTTTTTCTATAAAAGTCTGGAGAATTTCCTTCCAGCCCGCGCCATAGTATCTGGCAAAAAAACCTGTAATAATCGTAATAACAATTAAGATAAATTCAACTGGGTAATTTAAAATCCCAATACCAATGAAGAAAACCAGAAAAATAGCCACTAATAACATCAATGCTGCATAAAAGCTCGGTTGCTTATTTGTGCTTACCATGTTATTTTCCCGCTATTAATATGTTTTTATAGAATCAAACGCATTCTCTAAGTCCGCGATTAACACCTCTGGAGATTCCTGTCCAATTGAAATCCTAATTAAACCAGGCGCCATCCCATCTTTGCATATTACATCCTGGTTATAACCGCGATTTGGAGAAATAATCAGGCTTTCATATCCCCCCCAACTGCACCCCGGTTTGAAAATTCTACAACTATCAATGATGGCTTTAACTTTTTCAAAACTGCCATCTTTAAGTTCAAAACTAATGAGACCAGAAGTACCAAACATTTGTTGTGAAACAATTTCACGTTGTTTTGCATCTGCCATAAGGGGGTGACAGATATTCTCAACCTCTGCTCTGCTATTGAGAAAAGTAAGAATTGCATAGGTATTATTCTGATGTTGTCTCATGCGCAGCGGTAACGTTCGTAAACCGCGAATCACTAGCCATGCACTATCCGGGGCCAGCACTGCGCCAAGAAGCTGATGTGAAAAATCACGAATAATATCAAGATAGACTTTTGCGCCTACTACAGCACCCGCCGTTAAATCACTGTGACCGCCGATATATTTAGTACAAGAGTGGAGCACTAAATCGAAACCAAGAGTCAATGGCTTTTGGAAGAGTGGCGTAGCCCATGTATTATCAATGGCAGTAATAATATTATTCTCTTTCGCCAACCCTGCTATCATCTGCAGATCCACAACTCGCATGGTCATTGTTCCTGGGGATTCCGTGTATATCATGCGAGTATTCGGCTTTATTTTCTGCCGAATATCCTCGACATCGCCACTGAGAACAATGTCATAGTCAATACCAAAGCGTTGTTGCATTTGCTTCACCAGCGCAACTGTTGGACCATAAACATTATTCACCAGAATAATATGGTCGCCACTTTTCAGCAGGCCAAACAATGTTGCACTTATCGCGCCCATGCCCGATCCAAAAACTTTGCAGGCCGCGCCACGCTCCAACGCTGCCAGTTTATGTTCTAACAGTTCCGTTGTTGGGTTAAGCCCCCGGGAATAGATGTAACGTTCAGCTTCGTGTTGCATATCATCACAGTATTGCTGATAGCTCGGCTGCACAAACAGACTGGTTTTTACTAGCGGAGGGCTGACTGCACCATAATTTTTCTGGTGTTGTTCACCAACTCCAGAACATATCATGGCGTCCTGAACGGCATAATCATTCTCAGCGTAATTGCATATTATCTCTTTCATAATTTTCCTTTATATTTTCGTCAGGGAAATTTCTATAACAGGACAATTATAAAAAAAAGGAACAATGACAGCCTTTTGCTTGCTGCCAAAATGCTGAAAGAATCGTCAGAAATGTAAAGAATAAAACGATGAGGTTCACAAAGCTGAAAAACAAAAATCAATTCAGCAAAGAATCAATTAGAGTGAGCGCATTAATTTTAAGAATAATAAATGGCAATAGAAAAACGAATAATATAATTATAAGTGATAATACATTCTGTATTTTTCCAATCGCCATGGCATTTACGCGATGGCGAATTGGAAAGTGGAAACAATCTTACGATGCCGCGATAAACAACTCGCGCAACTGATGCAACTGGTCGCGGATTGTCGCAGCCTCTTCAAATTCAAGATTCTGCGCATGCTGCATCATCTGCCCTTCCAGCTCATGAATCTTCTGCTGCAGCGCTTTTGGCGTCATATCCAGTTCGACAATTTCAGACTTCGCGCCTGCGCGTGACTTCCCTTTGCCTTTCGCCTTAGTCTTCGCAATATTCTGACCCAGCGCCAGAATATCGACCACTTTCTTGTTCAGCCCCTGCGGCGTAATACCGTGTTCTTCGTTGTAGAGCTGCTGTTTCTCACGACGGCGTTCAGTTTCACCTATCGCCTTAGCCATTGAGGCGGTAATTTTGTCGCCGTAGAGAATAGCCTTCCCGTTGATATTACGCGCCGCACGACCGATGGTCTGAATAAGCGAACGTTCAGAACGCAGGAACCCTTCTTTGTCTGCGTCCAGAATCGCCACCAGTGAGACCTCAGGCATGTCCAGACCCTCACGTAACAGGTTGATACCCACCAGCACGTCAAACTCGCCCAGACGCAGGTCACGAATGATTTCCATACGTTCCACGGTATCGATGTCTGAGTGCAGATAGCGCACCCGCTCACCGTGCTCTTCGAGGTATTCGGTGAGATCCTCTGCCATCCGTTTCGTGAGCGTAGTGACCAGCACACGTTCGTTAATCGCCGCACGGATGCGGATCTCAGACAGCAGATCGTCAACCTGCGTCGCCACCGGGCGTACCTCAATGATAGGATCCAGCAGGCCGGTCGGTCGTACTACCTGATCGACGACGTCATCACCGGATTTCTCCAGTTCATAGTTGCCCGGCGTCGCTGAGACGTAGATGGTCTGCGGGGCCAGCGCTTCAAACTCTTCAAATTTAAGCGGACGGTTATCCAGCGCCGACGGCAGACGGAATCCGTATTCGACCAGAGTCTCTTTACGCGCCCGGTCACCACGATACATACCGCCAATTTGCGGGATAGTGACGTGGGATTCATCCACCACCAGCAGGCCGTCGGCAGGCAGGTAATCAAACAGCGTCGGCGGCGGCTCGCCGGGGCCACGCCCGGACAGATAGCGGGAGTAGTTTTCAATCCCCGAGCAGTAACCCAGCTCATTCATCATTTCCAGATCGAACTGCGTACGCTGACTTAGCCGTTGTTCTTCCAGCAGTTTGTTATTTGCCAGCAGGACCTTGCGCCGCTCTGCCAGCTCAACTTTGATTTCTTCCATCGCCTGCACGATACGTTCGCGCGGCGTCACGTAGTGCGTTTTAGGATAGATGGTGTAGCGCGAAATCGTGGATTCAACCTGCCCGGTAAGCGGGTCAAACAGCGATAAACGTTCGACCTCTTCATCAAACAATTCCACGCGCAGCGCGATATCGTCGGATTCAGCCGGGAAAATGTCGATCACTTCACCACGCACGCGGAAGGTTCCGCGCTGAAATGCCTGATCGTTGCGGGTATATTGCAGTTCCGCCAGGCGACGCAGGATCGCACGCTGGTCGATAATCATCCCCACCGTCAGGTGCAGCATCATTTTCAGATACAGATCCGGATCGCCCAAACCATAGATAGCGGAAACTGACGCGACGACAACGACATCCCGACGTTCCAGCAGCGCTTTGGTCGCCGACAGACGCATTTGCTCAATATGTTCGTTAACCGAGGCATCCTTCTCGATGAAGGTGTCAGAACTTGGAACGTAGGCTTCCGGCTGATAATAGTCGTAGTAGGAGACGAAATACTCCACCGCGTTATCCGGGAAGAACTCTTTCATCTCACCGTACAGCTGCGCGGCCAGCGTCTTATTGGGAGCCAGCACCATGGTAGGCCGCTGCAAGTCCGCAATTACGTTAGCGATGGTGAATGTCTTCCCCGAGCCCGTCACCCCCAGCAGCGTCTGATGCGCCAGACCATCCTCCAGCCCTTCTTCCAGACGGCGAATAGCCTCAGGCTGATCGCCAGAGGGTTTAAAAGCGGAATTTAGTTTGAACGGTTTACTCATGAGCAGCTACCTGAAGCAATGGGCGGGCAGGTGTGTAATTTTACTCGCAGTCGTATATTTTGCCAGTAAAATATACTGGATGAAAAAACAGTAACGCACCAGAATATTTCTGATACGCCATCAGAATGACCGTGACCGCAGGCTAAAATTTGGCCTCAGACAAGATAAAACACCAGCAAAAACGTGTTATCCCCAAAGCAATGACTTTTTTAACATTTGTCAAGCCGCCCGATGAAAGTTTTGTGGCAACGCATGACACTTCTGCGACAGCCATTGATTTTATCTAACATTCTGTAATTTAATGACTATTATCCCGAGCCGTCTTTCGCATCAATTTAGTCGCAGGCCGCGTCTTCTCTCGCTTACATTGTGTTTTCTAACTCTAATACACAAGGTTATCCACAGGAATAGTGGATAACTGCCTCCAGCCCGTATGGACTGTAGCCTGGCAAAAACGTCCTCACTCCCTTTTCCGAAGGGATAAAAAAAATTTATCGCTATTTTTTGATATTTATCAGCTAACGAAGCGGCCTGGAATGGCCGGGATCTTGCTCGCATTTTCATCATTTTCTTGCCTGCACCATTACGACACCGCCAGGCACTGGCAATGTGCACAAAACAACGCCAGCCCTCCGGCCAGCCAGACGTTACCGCCTGCGCGGCACACTCTCCTGCTGTTTTTTGACCCCAATCCCTCTTCTGGCAAGAGAATTGCAATTTTCTTCCGACGACCTGTACGTGGGGCGGATAACATCATGCTGGAGGAATCTATGTTGAGTCTTCGCGCAGTGAATCATTATTACGGTAATCAACACTCCCTATGGGATGTGGATCTCGACCTGCTGCCCGGTAAATGTACCGGTGTGCTGGGGCTTCCAGGAATGGGAAAGACTACGCTGACCAATTGCATTATCGGCAATTTACCGATCGAAAGCGGCACCATGTTCTGGCATCAGGCTGGCGCGCCGCCGCGCGACCTGAGTCCCATTCCGGCGGCAAATCGCATCGCGCTGGGCATTAACTACGTTTCACAAGAGAGACGGATTTTTTCGCAATTGACGGTAGAGGAAAATCTGCATATTGCGCGCCAGGCGGTTGAGGAAAGCGAAACGATGAACAGCAGTGATATTTACCGCCTGTTTCCACAGTTGTTCGTACTGCGTCAGGCCAAAGGGGCGGCATTATCGGAAGATGATCAGCACCAGCTTGCGCTCGCCAGCGCGCTGGTCACACGCCCACGCCTGCTGATCCTCGATGAGCCCACGCGGGGAAGTGGCCAGGCATATATCCACAAGCTGGGGAACCTGGTGGTAAGGTTAAGCCAGGAGCTCGGCATCGCCATAATGCTCGCGGAGCAGAGCCTGCCGTTTATTCGTCGGGTCGCTGACTGCTACTGCCTGTTACACCGCGGGCGCAACGTGGCTCAGGGGCAAATAACACAGCTCAGCAACCCGCTAATCACCGACTGGGTGACGCTACAGACAAAACGCTAAGATCGATATAACGTCCTGTCGATGCCCGCTCCGGCTCTTCTGCCAGCCAGGGAATTTCTCCCAGCAGCGGAGCCGCAAGCACACGCCTGAGCGTTGCCATATATTCAGCATGACGCTTGCCAGGTGGCGTCACATCATTGGCGACCCATCCGGCAAGCGTCAGTCCGGCCTGCTGCACCGCCTGTGCGGTCAGCATAGCGTGGTTGATGCAGCCGAGCTTAACGCCAACCACCAGAATAACCGGCAACTGCTCTGTTTTTACCCAGTCAGCAAAACTCAGCGTTGGCGAAAGCGGCGTAAACCACCCGCCGGCACCTTCCACCAGCACCCAGTCAGCCTGTTGTTCCAGCGCGCGTAAACCCGCAGACATTACAGAGGCCTGAATGGGGCGACCTTCGTCCGCGCTGATGATATGCGGTGAGGTAGGTTCCGCGAAGGTATAGGGGTTGATAGCCGCATAGTCCACCGTCACAACGCTGTTGCGCTGTAATGCCAGGGCATCGCTGTTACGCAGACCTTCAACCGTCATTTCACTGCCCGACGCCACTGGCTTATAGCCGACGGTTCGCAATCCCCTCTGCCCCGCCGCCTGCAGCAACGCGCAGCTGGCGATAGTTTTCCCCACTTCAGTATCCGTCCCGGTGACAAAAAAAGTGTTAGTCACGTTGAATCACTCCCAAAAATAGATGATAGGTCAGCGGATATTTCCCCTGCTGGCAGGGCCAGGCTAGCTGTAGCTGGCGCAACTGTGAGCGGGTGAGGACGCGCGGCTCGCGGCCATCATGCAAATGCGTCGCGCCAATGCCCTTCAGCGAGCGCATGGCGCTCAGCGCATCGTCAAACCACAGCGTGACGGCATGAGACTGGTATTCAACGTCCCACCCATGCAGGGCGTTTTCCAGTTGCTCCACGGGCAAAAAACGATTGGCGTGCTCCCGCTCATCAACCGCTCGCCACGCCTGACGAAGTTCCGGCATTGACCCCTGCGCCAGGGTACTAAACGCCACCGTCCCGCCAGGACGCACCACCCGGTAAAGCTCGCGTAACGCGCCGCGCAGATCGCTGCACCACTGTACGGCCAGATTGCTCCAGGCCAGGTCGAAAGTAGCAGCAGCCTGCGGAATGGCTTCAATATCCGCCAGCAAATAGCGGTGGGCGACATCGTGACGCTGCGCTTCAGTCAGCATTTGCGCCGACAGATCCAGCGCGCAGACCTCGCTCCCCTGCTCCCGCCAGTAACGGCTCATACGCCCGGGTCCGCAGCCCGCATCTAAAACCTGAGAGAATGCCCGACCATCGAGTCGCGCCAGTAACGCATCGGCGCTCTGACGCTGGAGTTCCGCGTGTTGCTCATAGTGAGTAGCTGCGCGACCAAACGCGGCAGCAATCGCCTGCTTATTGACCTGCGCCATGCAGCACCTCCAGTAAGCGATCGATATCCTGGACTTCATGCGCCTGGGTCAGCGTGAGCCGCAGCCTGGCCGTACCAACCGGCACCGTCGGTGGGCGAATAGCCGTCACCCAGCATCCCTGTTGACGCAATGCCTCCGCCAGCTGCAAGGCTTTATGATTGTCGCCCACGATCAGCGGCTGAATGGCGCTGTCTGACTGCGCCAGCGTTAAGTCCGGCATATTCACCCCTGCGCGAAAACGCTGGATCAGCATCGCCAGTTTTTCTCTGCGCTCATCGCCTTCGCGGCTGCGGATCACCTCCAGCGCGGCGCGCAAGGCCTGGGCCTGGGCCGGAGGCATACTGGTGCTGTAGATCAGATGACGGGCAAACTGCAGCAGATAATCGGCCACGCTGTCTGAGCACAAGATTGCCGCGCCGCTGACGCCAAACCCTTTGCCAAACGTCACCACTAACAGCTCGGGTTTCACCTGCTGTCGGGAGCACGAACCGCGCCCTTCCTCTCCGCTGACGCCAATCCCGTGCGCATCATCCACCAGCAACCACGCGCCATGCCGCTCTGCTACCGCGTGAATTTCCGCCAGCGGTGCGCTATCGCCATCCATGCTGAACACACCTTCAGTGACCACGAGTTGTTGCCCCGGACAGGGGGTGGTCAGCAGACGTTCCAGATGTTGCGGATCGTTATGGGTAAAGCGACGTAGCACGGCAGGGCTAAGGCTGGCAGCCTCCAGCAGTGAGGCATGGCTGAGCCGGTCAGCAACAATCCGGTCCTCTTTGCCCATCAGCGCGGCAATGACCGCCTGATTAGCGGCAAAACCGGAGATAAACAACAGCGCCCGTGAATAGCCGAGCCATTGCGCCAGCTCATCTTCCAGCGCCTGATGAGCAACGGAATAACCGCTGACATGACCCGAGCCGCCGCTGCCGACGCCAAAACGCTCAGCGCCTTGCTGCCACGCGCAGATAATATGCGGATGGTGGCTTAAGCCAAGGTAGTCGTTGCTGGAAAAGTTCAGATACTGGCGACCGTCGGCCTGCAGCCAGCGACCGGCGCCCTGCGTCACCGCATAGCGCCGACGCAACGCATCAGCACGACGACGCGCCGTTAACGCATCGTCTATTTTTTGCTGCCAGGTCATACGGTTGCCGCGTTGTAGTATTCGTCGGTATCTGGGGTACGCAGCGCCTGTTCCAGGCGTTGCTGCTGTTCGTTATCGCCCGCCAGCACCGCCGTTTGCTGCGGATTGAGACCCAGCTTGCGAAACAACAGCAAATCCTTATCTTCGTTCGGATTCGGCGTGGTCAGCAGTTTGCAGCCGTAGAAAATCGAGTTAGCCCCGGCCATAAAGCACATCGCCTGGGTTTGTTCGTTCATTTGCTCGCGTCCGGCTGAAAGACGGACATATGAAGTCGGCATCATGATCCGCGCCACGGCGATAGTACGAATAAAATCAAAGGCATCCACATCGTCGTTATCGGCAAGCGGCGTGCCTTTCACTTTCACCAGCATGTTGATCGGCACGCTTTCTGGCGGCGTTGGCAGATTCGCTAATTGCAGCAACAGACCCGCGCGGTCGGTCACCGTTTCCCCCAGTCCCACAATCCCGCCGGAGCAAACTTTAATGCCCGCCTCACGCACTTTATCCAGCGTATCCAGACGCTCCTGGTACGACCGGGTTGTGATGATATTGCCGTAGAATTCCGGCGAGGTGTCGAGGTTATGGTTGTAGTAGTCCAGACCCGCATTGGCCAGCCGCTGGGCCTGATTTTCGTTCAGCGTACCCAGCGTCATACACGCTTCTAGCCCCAGTTCTTTTACGCCCTGAACCATCTGTTCCAGGTAAGGCATGTCGCGTTCGTGTGGATTCTTCCACGCCGCGCCCATGCAAAACCGCGTTGAACCGGCCTGTTTCGCTTTACGCGCAGAGTCCAGTACCTGTTCAACCTCCATCAAACGTTCCGTTTCCAGACCGGTTTTATAGCGGGAGCTTTGTGGGCAGTATTTGCAGTCTTCCGGGCAGGCACCGGTCTTAATCGACAGCAGCGTACTGACCTGAACCTGCCGCGGATCGAAGTGCTGACGGTGAACCTGCTGCGCTTCAAACAGCAGATCCAACAGCGGTTTTTCAAATAATTCGGTGACTTGCGACATTGTCCAGCGAGAAGAATGAGCCATATTGGTATACGTTTCGTTATGAGTTTGGTGTAGACTCGTAAACCTAAATCTTTTTAATTTGGTTTACAAGTCGATTATGACAACGGACGATCTTGCGTTTGACCAACGCCATATCTGGCACCCTTACACCTCCATGACCTCCCCGTTACCGGTTTATCCGGTGGCGCGTGCCGAAGGTTGCGAACTGATTTTAGCCAGCGGTGAGAGGCTGATAGACGGCATGTCGTCCTGGTGGGCGGCGATCCACGGTTACAATCACCCACAGCTGAACGCCGCGATGAAAACGCAGATTGATGCCATGTCACATGTGATGTTTGGCGGCATTACCCATGCCCCGGCCATTGCGCTGTGCCGCCAGTTGGTGGCGATGACGCCAGAGGCGCTGGAGTGCGTTTTTCTCGCGGATTCAGGTTCGGTCGCCGTAGAAGTAGCAATGAAAATGGCGCTGCAATACTGGCAAGCCAAAGGCGAATCCCGTCAGCGTTTCCTGACATTTCGAAACGGTTATCACGGCGATACCTTCGGCGCGATGTCGGTCTGCGATCCCGACAACTCGATGCACAGTCTGTGGAAGGGTTATCTGCCGGAGAACCTGTTTGCGCCCGCCCCGCAAAGCCGCATGGACGGCGAGTGGGACGAACTGGATATGGTGCCTTTTGCCCGCCTGATGGCCGCGCATCGCCACGAGATTGCGGCGGTGATCCTTGAGCCGATTGTGCAGGGCGCTGGTGGCATGCGCATGTATCATCCCGAATGGTTAAAGCGCATCCGTAAGATGTGCGACCGTGAAGGTATCCTGCTGATTGCCGATGAAATCGCCACCGGATTTGGTCGTACAGGCAAGCTTTTTGCCTGTGAACACGCCAACATAACTCCGGACATTTTGTGCCTCGGCAAAGCGTTAACCGGCGGAACGATGACCCTTTCCGCCACCCTGACCACGCGTCAGGTCGCGGAAACCATCAGCAACGGTGAAGCCGGATGCTTCATGCACGGTCCAACCTTTATGGGTAATCCGCTGGCCTGCGCCGTCGCCTCCGCCAGCCTGTCGTTACTCGAAACCGGCGAGTGGCGCTCACAGGTAGCGACTATTGAAGCGCAACTGCGGACAGAACTCGCCCCGGCGGCAGACTCCAGTTGGGTAGCCGACGTGCGCGTACTCGGCGCCATCGGCGTGATCGAAACCACGCATCCGGTGAATATGGCGGCGTTACAGAAGTTCTTTGTTGAACAGGGCGTGTGGGTACGACCGTTTGGCAAACTGATCTATCTGATGCCGCCGTACATTATTCAGCCCGATCAGTTGCGTCGTCTGACCCAGGCCGTAAACGAGGCTGTGCGCAGTGCAACATTTTTTAGCGAGTAATCAGCGCCCGGTCCGGACGT
The DNA here is from genome assembly GCF_013797615.1 of Citrobacter sp. RHBSTW-00017. NCBI lineage: Bacteria > Pseudomonadati > Pseudomonadota > Gammaproteobacteria > Enterobacterales > Enterobacteriaceae > Citrobacter > Citrobacter sp. RHBSTW-00017. Next base: position 3,400,023 of record NZ_CP056899.1, read on the forward strand.
GGAAAAGTGAAACAGCCCGGATTATTCGATGACTGATGAAGTAACAATATTTAGACATGAAGGCCGGATTATTCCGGCCTTTTTTTATTTGCATCAAAGAAATTGCAAATCGTTTTATGTCGATGCTGAGCAAAAATTGACGGGTGTTTTAGTAAGCGATAGCGTGAATTTGTCACGTAAGTGATTAAAGTGAAAGGATTTTATGAGATTTTCCTTAAATGGAGTTTTAAGAAAATGGCTATTCCAGCTTATTTATGGCTCAAAGATGACGGCGGCGCTGATATCAAAGGTTCCGTCGATGTTCATGGACGTGAAGACGGCCCGCTTGAGGTTGTACGATGAAACGGCTCGCATTATTGCTACTACTTCCGTTTATTGTGGCCACTTCAGCAGCTGGCGAAGTGAACTGGCCCGATGCGCTGAAAGGCGTGGCTGCGGGCGATCAAGCGTGGCTGAATAAAACGCCAGAACTCGCGGCTGCGGCAGATGTTAAGCAGGCCATTAAACTGGAAGATGCTTTATCTGCTGCCCTAACAGCAAATACAACCGGCGCTCTTGATGCGCTCAGCGTCATTGACGCGGGAAAATGGCCGCACATGATCGGGACTGATATTGTCTGCGGAGTGCCTGTTGAAGCTCCAGCAACCGTTGAGGATTTTTATCAGCGGACACGTCCTGCGTTGTTAAGCACTGATAAGGGCGCTCGCTGCTTGTGGTTCCTCGAAGCAACATATGAGGAATGGAAAGCAGACAACGCCCGTCAGGTTAAGTAAGATAATTAACCCGGTCAATATGGCCGGGTCCTTTCCTCCGCTTCCCTTTGATTTTTCGTGCCGCAGCCGCTCCCTGAATACTCAACACCACACAATAACCGCTCATGCAGTGGGTTTAACCGACAGCACCGGCACCCCGCACACGTTCCGGCACCCAGTAAGGATTATTTAATGACATTTCCCGTCCCGACCGTTGCGGAAAGTACCGACCGCCAGTTACGCGATATTCAGAACGCGCTACCCGATGAGAACGTCGACACCAGCAGCGACAGCGACTACGCCGTCCGGGCTAATGCTGTATCAGGCGTGGCGGACGGTCTCTACGCCTATCAGGGCTGGATTATTCGCCAGATTTTCCCTGACACCGCCGAGAAGGAGTATCTGGAGTTTACTCGATGCCGAACTGGCTGGACTGGTCACCAGTGCGAATAAAGTACCCGACTTCCCGGAGAGGATAAGGCAGCGCTGGCTGATTTAACTTCTGTTGGTCGTGACATTATCAGCAAGAACGCTATTGCCGACATTCTCACATACCTTGGTTTGCACGAGACCGGATTTGCCCCCCTTGATTGAACGCAAAACAGTCCAGAATATTTCGCCACGCTACATACGGTTCCTGGCTACACTTTTTGGCTAACGAGAGGAGTCAGCATGAAACTAATCAGTAACGATCTGCGCGATGGCGAAAAGCTTGCGCATCGCCACGTCTTTAACGGCATGGGATATGACGGGGATAATATTTCCCCGCATCTGGCGTGGGATGACGTGCCCGCAGGGACTAAAAGCTTTGTCGTGACCTGCTACGATCCTGATGCGCCAACCGGCTCCGGCTGGTGGCACTGGGTGGTGGTAAATCTGCCAGCAGATACCCGCGTACTCACGCAAGGCTTCGGCTCCGGGCTGGTTGCGCTGCCGGATGGGGTGATTCAGACCCGTACGGATTTTGGGAAAGCAGGTTATGGCGGTGCTGCGCCGCCGAAGGGGGAAACCCATCGCTATATCTTTACGGTTCACGCGCTGGATGTGGAGCGTATTGATGTTGATGAGGACGCCAGCGGCGCGATGGTTGGCTTTAACGTTCACTTCCACTCGCTCGCCAGCGCCTCGATTACGGCAATGTTCAGTTAAGCTGTGTTGTGCCGGATGTCGGTTTCGCCGCATCCGGCCTACTAAACAAGGCTTCTCTACAGAAATTCAGGCAACAATTTCAACAACGTCCCCTGGGCTAACAGTTCGGTTGCACATTCAATATCCGGAGCAAAAAAGCGATCCTGCGTATAGTGGGCAACCTGCTCGCGCAGAGCCTGGCGCGCCTGCTCCAGCAGCGGGCTTGAGGTTAACCCTTCACGCAGGTCAATCCCCTGACACGCCGCCAGCCACTCCACGGCAATCACGCCGCGCGTATTCGCCGCCATCTCCCACAACCTGCGGCCCGCTGCCGGCGCCATAGACACATGATCTTCCTGGTTGGCGGAGGTCGGCAAGCTGTCCACGCTGTGCGGATGCGCCAGCGCTTTGTTCTCGCTCGCCAGCGCGGCCGCGGTTACCTGAGCAATCATAAAGCCGGAGTTCACCCCGCCGTTTTTCACCAGGAACGGCGGCAACTGCGACATATGTTTGTCCATCATCAGCGCAATGCGTCGCTCTGATAACGCCCCGATTTCCGCAATCGCCAGCGCCAGATTATCTGCCGCCATCGCCACCGGTTCAGCATGGAAGTTGCCGCCGGAAATGACATCGCCCTCTTCGGCAAACACCAGCGGGTTGTCGGAAACCGCGTTGGCTTCTACCAGCAAGACCTCCATTACCTGACGCATTTGCGTCAGGCACGCCCCCATCACCTGCGGCTGACAGCGCAAAGAATACGGATCCTGCACTTTTTCACAGTTATGATGCGACTGGGAAAGCGCGCTGGTGTCGGTCAACACGTGGCGGTACAGCGTTGCGGCATCAATCTGCCCACGCTGTCCTCGTGCGGCATGAATACGGGCATCAAACGGACGACGAGAGCCTAAAACGGCTTCGGTGGTCAGCGCCCCACACACCGTCGCAGACGCGAACAGCTCCTGGGCTTCAATTAACCCGCGCAGCGCAAAGGCTGTGGAAGCCTGGGTACCGTTGAGCAGCGCCAGCCCTTCTTTCGCCTCCAGCGTAATCGGCTCCAGCCCGGCCTTTTTCAGCGCTTCGGTCGCCGGAAGCCATTCCCCCTGCCAGCGCGCTTTACCTTCGCCCAGCAGCGTCAGAGACATATGCGCCAGCGGTGCCAGGTCGCCCGATGCGCCCACTGACCCTTTCGCCGGGATCAGCGGATACACCTCGGCATTCACCAGCGCAATCAGCGCTTCAATCACGCTGAGACGAATACCCGAAAAACCCCGCGCCAGGCTGTTGATTTTCAGCACCATAATCAGGCGAACCATCGCGTCATCGAGCGCCTCACCAACGCCTGCCGCATGGGAAAGCACCAGCGAACGCTGTAAATTCTGCAAATCTTCCGTGGCGATACGGGTCTGAGCCAGCAGGCCAAAGCCGGTATTAATGCCATACGCCGTACGGCCTTCAGCGACAATATTATTGACGCAGGCGACGCTTGCGTTGATAGCATCAATCGCCCCGGCATCCAGGCTCAGTTTGACCGGCTGCTGCCAGATGTCGCGTAGTTGCGCAAAGCTCAGATGACCCGGCGTTAATGTCATGGTGTTCATATCAGCGTTTCTCCTGCGTCGCCGCGACCATCGGCAAATTCAGCCCTTCTTCGACGGCGCATTCCACCGCAATGTCATACCCGGCGTCGGCGTGGCGCATCACCCCGGTAGCCGGATCGTTATGTAATACCCGGGCGATACGCGCTGCGGCTTCATCAGTGCCATCGCAAACAATCACCATCCCGGCATGCTGGGAGAAGCCCATTCCTACCCCGCCACCGTGATGCAGTGACACCCAGGTTGCACCGCTGGCGGTGTTAAGCAGCGCGTTCAGCAGCGGCCAGTCGGATACTGCATCAGAACCGTCGCGCATGGCTTCGGTTTCGCGGTTCGGGCTGGCGACGGAGCCGGAATCCAGATGGTCACGGCCAATAACAATCGGCGCAGACACTTCGCCGCTGCGCACCATTTCATTAAACGCCAGCCCCAGTTTTTGACGCCATTCCAGACCGACCCAGCAGATACGCGCCGGTAATCCCTGGAAGTTAATCCGCTCACGCGCCATATCCAGCCAGTGGTGCAGATGTTTATCGTCAGCCACGATCTCTTTCACTTTGGCATCCGTTTTATAAATATCCTGCGGATCGCCGGAAAGCGCCACCCAACGGAATGGGCCAATGCCGCGGCAGAACAGGGGGCGAATATAAGCAGGGACGAAACCGGGAAAATCAAAGGCGTTTTCCACGCCCATCTCTTTGGCCATCTGGCGAATGTTGTTGCCGTAATCAAACGTCGGCACGCCCATTTTGCTGAACGCCAGCATTGCCTCGACGTGCGTTGCCATTGAGCGTTTCGCCGCCTGTACCGTGCCCTGCGGATCGGACACCGCTTTCTCCTGATACGCTTCCCAGCTCCAGCCGGACGGCAGATAACCATGCAGCGGATCGTGGGCGCTGGTCTGGTCAGTGACCATATCCGGGCGCACACCGCGCCTCACCAGTTCCGGCACAACGTCGGCGGCGTTAGCGCATAGCGCAATGGAGACCGCTTTACCCTCACGGGTGTACTTTTCGATACGCGCCAGCGCGTCGTCAAGCGATGTCGCCTGCTCATCCACGTAGCGGGTACGCAGACGGAAATCGATCCGGCTTTGCTGGCATTCAATATTCAGCGAGCAAGCACCTGCCAGCGTTGCGGCTAACGGTTGCGCCCCACCCATGCCGCCCAGCCCGGCGGTCAGCACCCAGCGTCCGCTCAGGTTACCCTGATAATGCTGACGCCCGGCCTCAACGAAGGTTTCATAAGTCCCCTGCACGATGCCCTGGCTGCCGATGTAGATCCAGCTCCCGGCGGTCATCTGGCCATACATCGCCAGCCCTTTGGCGTCCAGCTCGTTGAAGTGTTCCCAGGTAGCCCAATGTGGCACCAGGTTGGAGTTGGCAATCAGTACGCGCGGCGCATTGTCATGGGTTTTGAAAACGCCAACCGGTTTACCGGACTGGACCAGCAGGGTCTCATCGGTCTCCAGTTTGGTCAGCGCGTTGACGATGGCGTCATAACATTCCCAGTCCCGCGCGGCGCGACCAATCCCGCCGTATACCACCAGCTCATGCGGATTTTCCGCCACATCGGGATCCAGGTTGTTCATTAACATGCGCAGCGGCGCTTCGGTCAGCCAGCTTTTGGCCGTTAAAGTGGTGCCGCGTGGGGCACGAATATCCTGCTGACGGTACTTGCTATGAGACATGGTAGAGCACTCCTCGCGAACGATCGGACAGATAAGTAACATATACTTGTCTATACAAGCTGTCGCAAGCGTACTTTTAACAAAAAAGATACAATTTTATTATACTGCGGCAGCAATCACGCTTTTCAGGACATAAACCGCCCTTGCAGGCGATAGCGGGAACCCGGGAAGAGCAAACGGGCATGAGAGACAATGGATGACGCAGACCAGGTTTTACGGCGGATCAGCAGACAGGGATCGTGTTCTTTGATATTCAGCAGCGCGCACTCTTCGGCACTGGCGCGGACCGCTTCAACAATATGCTCGCCTTCCGTTAAAGGGGCTATCAGCGACAGATAAGCGTGCGGCGTAGTCTGGCTGTAATCCTGCGCCAGATACGCTGGCACAATTTCGGCATTCACGCAGCGATCTTCAATCTGCACCGGCAGTTCGTTCTCGTAGTGCACCATGACAGAGTGAAAAATGGAGGTGCCTTCTTTGACGTTTAACACCAAAGCCTGCTGCGCGCTTGCCTGGGTTCGTTCCAGCGTGATCACCTCGCAGCGGTGCTGATGCTGACGGGCGTTGATTTCATCCGCGATGCTGCGAATTTCAAACAGCGCAGACTGGCCCTTCGGCTCGGCGACAAACGTCCCTACGCCCTGCAAACGAACCAGTAACCCTTCATCCGTTAACTCACGCAGCGCCCGGTTGATGGTCATGCGGCTGAAACCATACTGCGCCACCAGCTCCGCCTCAGAGGGAATGCGATCGTGAGGTTGCCAGATACCGCTGGCAATCTTTTCGCTGATCTCCTGTTTGACCTTTTCGTAAAAAGGTGCCGGAGCAGAACGGGATGGGAGCATGCGTAAGCCTTCCTTAAGCTGAGAATGTGAGTGGGTACAGTTTACAGACATTACCCGAACCTGATAAGCGCAACGCCATCAGGTATATCAGTGCCACCAGTGCGCGATTTGCCAACCTAATCGCGCCGCAACGCGCGCCGCTCTGCCATCATCGTCAAAGCGTGGATTAAATTCAACCATATCCACCGCCTGCAGTTTACCGCTACGACACAGGGGTTCAATCAGATTCAGCAGCGTCGCCAACGGTACGCCCAGCGCAGCGGGTGCCGACACGCCGGGCATTTCCCACACCGGCAGCACGTCGAGATCGATAGTCAGATAGATAACATCCAGGTTGGCGACAAACTGCGCTAACTGCGCCTGCGCCGTTGCACAGTACAGCTCTTCCACCACGGTCACACCGAGCCGTTGCGCCTCATCCCATAGCGCCTGGGTGTTTGCCGCCCGACTGACGCCGATACAGGCATAGTGAAATTCACGCTGCTGTTCATCGCAAAGCTGCGCCAGTTGGCGAAACGGTGTACCGGAAGTAGCCTGATCGGCATGGCGCAAATCGAGATGCGCATCGAAGTTGACGATCCCCACTTTCGCCTGTGGGAACGCATCCAGCACGCCTGCGCCGTGCGCAAATGCAGTTTCGTGTCCTCCCCCCAGAACGAAGGTACGCATATTCTCCTGCTGACAGCGCTGCACCGCATTGCGTAGCGCCTGCTGCGCGCCCTCAAGATCGGGGGCCTGGGCCACAATATTTCCCAGATCCACCAGCCGATGATGCCCATCGTGGCTGGCTAAATTCGCCAGCGCCTTGCGCAGCACATCAGGCGCTCCGGCGGCTCCCGTCCGGCCCTGATTACGTTTCACGCCTTCGTCGCAGGCAAATCCAAGCAGCGCTATCTTCTCGCGATACATTTCTGGGCTAAATGTCGGGCTCAGCGTGATAGTCTGAAACAGGCGCAGCGCATTCGGCGATTCGGCGCGGTCATCACGTCCCTGCCACAGCGCAGGTGAAACAGGTTGCCAGTGAGTCATACTATTTGTCCTTTGAATACGCGTTGGTAGATCGGGTTACGCCCCGGTTCATACAGGATCTCGACCGGGAGAGTTGCATCCCACACCACAAAATCGGCCACAAACCCGGCCTTCAATTGACCATGAGTGGCATGGCGTCCCAGCGCCCGGGCCGCATGACGGGTGACGCCCGCCCATGCTTCTTCCGGCGTTAAGCCAAACTGAACGCAGGCCATATTCATCGCCCAGTGCAGGCTGATAAACGGGCTGGTACCCGGGTTAAAATCTGTCGCCACCGCCATCGGTACCTGATACTGACGCAGCAACGCCACCGGCGGACGCTGTTGCTCTTTAAGGAAATAGAATGCGCCGGGCAGCAGCACGCCGACCGTACCGCTTTGGCTCATCGCCGCCACGCCCGCTTCATCGAGATATTCAATATGATCGGCGGATAACCCGTGGTAGCGGCTTACCAGCTGTGCGCCACCCAGCAATGACAGCTGTTCAACATGGCCTTTAATCGGGATGCCCAACGCCTGCGCGGCCTGAAACACTCGCTCGCTCTGCGCCAACGAAAAACCCACGCTTTCACAAAACAGATCGACGGTCTCGAACAGCCCTTGTTCCCACAGCTGCGGCAAAATGGTCTCGCACACCAGCGTAATATAGCCGTCAGGATCATCCCGATATTCTGCTGGAGTCGCATGGGCAGCCAACAGCGTGGGGCTTATTTCAATGATATTCTCCGCCGCCAGCGCCGCTGCCACGCGCAATATTTTCTCTTCTGTCTGCAAATCCAGGCCGTAACCGGATTTTATTTCCAGCAACGTAACGCCTTCTTTGATCAGCTGTTCCATACGCTGATGCGCTAGATGTAAGAGTTGTTCATCACTGGCGCTGCGGGTCGCTGATACCGTGGCATTGATACCCCCACCCTGGGCGCTTATCTGCTGGTAGGAGACACCGTTTAGCCGCTGCTCCCATTCACCTGCGCGGTTTCCACCAAAGACCAGATGCGTATGACAGTCAATCAGGCCAGGTGTAATTAGCCTGCCCTGCATATCAAAGGTATTGTCATGTGTGAGATAGAGCGATGACTCCGGGACGATATCGCGAATCTTCCCCTCGCGGACGATCAGCGCATGCCCCTCCACTAGCCCATACGGGGTGTTACGTTCGGGATCCATGGTCGCCAGACGAACATTGCGCCAGATAACATCATCAGGGAAGAATTGCTGCATTCGACTCACCACTTGTCATAGGTTGTATAGACATTTATTTTTGATTATACGGATGTTGTCAACCTGAAGGACCGTAATTGTTATGTATTTGTGATATAAGGACTCTCCGCGCCGGGCATTACGGCGATAAAAACAACTTTTTACCTTTTAACCTTCCCGTTTCGCTCAACTTAGTATAAAAAAGCAGGCTTCAATGGATAACTTTCAAAGCCCGGAGCAACCTGTGAACATATCATCAGTTTCCCGTCTGGCGCTGGCAATGGCTTTTGGCGTGACGCTGACCGCCTGTAGCTCTACGCCGCCCGATCAAATTCCTTCCGATCAGACCGCGCCAGGTACCTCTTCGCGCCCGATCTTGTCGGCCAATGAAGCGAAAAACTTCGTTGCTGCGCACTATTTTTCCGCGCTGACGCCAAACACCGCGCCGTGGAGCCCTTCTGCTATTTCTCTGCCTGCACAGCCTGACTTCGTGGTTGGCCCGGCTGGGACTCAGGGCGTCACCCATACCAGCATTCAGGCTGCGGTTGATGCGGCAATCATCAAGCGTACTAACAAACGTCAGTACATCGCGATTATGCCGGGCGAGTATCAGGGCACGGTATATATCCCGGCAGCAACGGGAAGTCTGACGCTGTACGGCATGGGCGAAAAACCGCTGGATGTAAAAATTGGCCAGGCTATTGATGGTGACATGAGCACCGCAGACTGGCGTCGTACGGTGAACCCGGGCGGTAAATATATGCCGGGTAAACCGGCGTGGTATATGTTTGATAATTGCCAGAACAAGCGCGGCACAAATATTGGCGTGATGTGTTCTGCCGTCGTCTGGTCGCAAAATAATGGTCTGCAATTGCAGAACCTGACCATCGAAAACAATCTGGGTGACAGCGTTGATGCGGGTAATCACCCGGCCGTTGCGCTACGTACCGATGGCGATAAAGTTCAGATCAATAAGGTCAACATCCTCGGTCGCCAGAATACGTTTTTCGTGACTAACAGCGGCGTACAAAACCGTCTGGAAAACGATCGTCAACCGCGTACTTTGGTAACCAACAGCTACATTGAAGGCGATGTGGATATTGTTTCCGGTCGCGGCGCCGTGGTGTTCGATAACACCGATTTCCGCGTTGTGAACTCCCGTACGCAGCAGGAAGCCTATGTGTTTGCACCAGCGACGCTGTCAAACATCTACTACGGCTTCCTCGCCACAAATAGCCGCTTCACGGCGAGTGGTGATGGCGTGGCACAGTTGGGCCGCTCGCTGGATGTCGATTCAAACACTAACGGTCAGGTCGTTATCCGCGACAGCGTGATCAACGAAGGCTTTAACATGGCAAAACCATGGGCTGACAGCGTTATCTCGAAGCGTCCTTTTGCCGGTAATACCGGTGCAGAAGATGACAAAGGTGAAATCCAGCGCAACCTGAACGACACCAACTTCAACCGAATGTGGGAATACAACAACCGCGGTATCGGTAGCAAAGTGATTGCCGAACCGAAGCAGTAATCACAGCCATCAAACCGCTGGCGGGAACACTCCCGCCAGCCCCCTTCACCGCTTTCAACGTCTTTTCTTCACACAGGTCATATTTTCACCAACGCAGGTTTGAAATCGATCGCGTGAATCAATCTATTTATAGCCAAAATAATTCGAGTTGTATGAAGGCAAGCCCAGGCGCATACATAAGTAAGTTACAGAAACGATTAACTTGATAAATATCATTCTGCCGCTAAACTCAATTTTTAACCCAAAATAGATAAAAGCCAATCCATATTAATTTTAATATATTAACCCCATCAATATATATCACTCTCCGGAAAAGGAAAATTACCGTAACGTAATCTAAAAATAACTCAAAAAAAAAACCTTATGATATTTGTTATATATAAAATACATAAATGGGAAAATGATTCAAAAAACAACTCATCTGACCAGTCACCTTTTTTCCTAATTATCCCGTCACAACCTTTAGCTTCTGGTGCTTTACGAAAAATGCCGCATATAATATTTTGGCACAGTGAGTGCAGGGTTAATTTTTACAGCAACTAATATCTAAGGATTTATGGATATGAAAAGCATGATTCATTCATGGAAAAAAAAGGCGGCTCAGTATCGTGAGCTGAAAAAACAGAAAGGCGTGACGCTACTTGAAATTATTATCGTTCTGGGCATTATCGGTATTATTGCTGCGGGCGTGGTAATTTTGGCACAGCGTGCGTTTGCTTCTCAGGACATGACCGATGTTGTTGATAATAGCAACACTATCCGCGTAGCAATGACTGAAGTATATCGTGATGCGAACGGTTATCCAGGTTCTACAAGCCTGGCAGGCATCACTAAAGCTCAACTGGATGCAGATAAAGCAGCGACCAGTCCTTCATACCCTGGACCAGTTCTGACCATGTTGAAGATGGGTAAACTGACCAGCAGTGAGGCTTTTAATAACTTCTCCAATGAACCATTTGAAATTGGTCCTGCAGGCATTGGTGCAACAGCGGATAAACCAAAAGGTTTCTATATTGCTGTTAATGGCTTAAGTCAGGAAGAATGTCGTAATCTTATTTCTCAGACGGGTAGCGAGTGGGATTATGTAGAGACTCAGGTCGTTGCTGCTGGAGCGAATACCAGTTATCTTGTTGCTCCTGCGATTTCACCAGCGGTTGCTGTACCAACACTGGTGATGGGCGTAGATCCTTCTGGATCAATCGTTAAGACGCTGAAAAAAGATACTTTGACTCCGGATATCATCACTGGGTCGACTGTCTGTACTGACCAGGGTTCTGCTAACGCGGTAATTCTCGGCAGCCGTTAATTTATAACGTTATTTTCTGATAATCTGATAAATTGCCCCCATAATGGGGGCAATATTTATCCCACGGACGGAAAAATGTCGTACAAATACCTCAAAAAAAACGTTCGCCCGCAGGCAGGTGTTACCCTTCTTGAAATGATTATTGTGCTTGCCATTATCGGCATGTGTCTGATGACTTATGCAAATTATAAACGAAAAGAAGCCCAGCAAAGTCACCAGCTTATTGTCGCTGATATGATCGTCCGTGATATTTCTGGCGTAATGCGCTTTATTGCGCAAAATAAACTGAATGTTCTGGGGGGCGGTGAAGAAGCCAACCCACTATTCGGGACGAAAAATACTAACGTCACCGTCGCGAATTATGATAATCGCGTATCTAATAAAACCTTACAGGATCAACCTTATCCTAATACGGATACAGACAAATTTTATTCCGGCTGGTCTGTTGGTGTGTCAACACAAGCCCAGGTATCGCCCACTCGAGGTTCTCGCTATCTGTTTCTGGGTAGTGAATGTAAAAATGGCAATAACCCGAAAGGGAAACTGCCCTTCGCCCTTGCGGAGTCTATGCTGCCGTGTGAACTGCGCCCTGGCGCCGAATCGCTGGAGCTGATGCTGGAACGCGTGGACTTCGTCAACAACATTCGGCAAGCCGGCACCAGCGGGCCAGGTATTGAACGTGTCGACTTCTACATCACCTACCAGACAGATGCCGAGAACGAAGGCCTCCATTTTGCCGGATTTATTAAGCCGCTGGAAAAAGCGCTGAAAGGCGTCGATCTCAGCTATCTGCAGGCGGTGGTGTTTGAAATCGAGGGTAACGGTAATTTTAAACTGGTAACCTCGGCCTCAGGCCAGCCGCTGCAGATGGGGGACGTTCCCAATCATATGGACAGGCTCAATGCGAATAAACGTTACGGCATTCGCTTAAGCTTAGACAAAAGCAGTGAAGATATTGCAGCCGATGGTTCCGTTCCAACGGCCAAACTATGCTGGAACGATGCCAAAGACGAAGCCGGACCGTGTATTACGGCGATTGATGAAGACCGCCTGCTGATTACCAGCAGCGATGCAACGGGCAAAGATAAAAACGAACCGGCGATGTGCTGGAGCAGAGAGCAAAACAAGAGCACGCTGTGCCTGGCGGCAATGAATAGCAACGGAGTCAATCCTGGCACGGATAACCCGGACGATCGCATTCTGCATCTGCGTACCAGCGCGGATAAAACAGACGGTAGCGAGGCGGAAGCTGCTTCGCCGAGTTCACTCAAAGGCACCACCGGCACGCTGTACGCCAATATCGTGATGGAAAATACCTCGCGCAAGCATCCGGAAAAATGGCATGTGGCTTACGATCAAGTAGAGGCAAACGCGCTTAAGGATGGTCAGCAGAATAATGATGATACCACACGTGTATTTTCTGATGCCTTCAGTGGTCAGTATGAGCTGGTGACGCCCACCACCACTTTTTATCAGTCATTTAAAAACGATTACCCGCAGGGTAAAGGTCCGACAGGGGCTGATGCTATTTATACAGCCGCAAATGATAGTACAAATTACGATGGTCTCTTAAGTGAGCCTGGCGTGATTCGTTTACCGTTGCAAACGTGTCCTAAAGTAACCGGTATCGATAAAGACGGTAACACCACGCTGCGAAGCCTCTATCCCCGCCTGTCGGTCGCCATATCATCGGTCGCGGCAGATGAGAATGCTGAAACAGACACTGGTTATACTGACTACACCCAGCAGGGGGCAACGCGTTTGAATACCGTTAAAACCCGCAACAAAGTGGGGGCGGTAGCGGGTGTTGCGATCCAGGCCAATATAGTGGTTAACAAAGATACAGCAGCCTCTGCCAACGATCCGGTGAAAAGGGACAAAAACGGAACCTTTGAGGACTGGATCGCGGAAGACTGGTTCAAAGGTGCAGGTACCAGGGACGACCCCGCCCCCTTCTGGTTAATCAGTGCCACCTCAGCAATGATTAATCCCGATGGTGATGGTATCAATAAAATGAATCCGCAGTCTCTTTCAGTGGTGATTAACCAGTGGTGCAGCACGATCCCGCAAGGGGGAATGATTTCATCCGAAGGTTACGCCTGGAAGACGGCGATGCCGAATAAGTATGTGCTCCATTCTCTTGTTGCGGAAGATAACGATCTTAAGTTTTATAAAGAAGACGGTTGTAGATTCAATCTGTCAATGCAACACCCCTTTCAATTATCTCTTTCGGTGTTTTGAACTTCAGTGTCTTTCTCGGTCTGTTGTTTAGCTGAGCAGCAACCAGATCTAGTTCATGTTGAGTATATTGGGCAAGACATGTCTTTTTAGGAAAGTACTGCCGAATTAGCCCATTTGTGTTCTCATTTGTTCCCCGCTGCCAAGGACTCTGAGGATCGCAGAAGTAAACTTTAACGCCGGTGCTGACAGTAAATTCTAGATGTCTGGCCAGTTCCATTCCTCTGTCCCATGTCAGTGATTTTCTGAGTTCTGACGGTAAACTCAGGAATTTGTCGGTAAGAGCCTGATTTACTGAGACAGAATCTTTGCCCCTGAGTCTAAGGATGATCGTATAACGTGATTTTCGGTCTACAAGTGTGGCTATATGAGAGTTTTTTGTACCTGAGACTAAATCGCCCTCCCAATGCCCCAGAGAGCGTCTGTTATCGATATTTCGGGAACGTTCGTGAATTGGTGTTCCGTTCACTATGTTAATCGTACCTCTTTCGCCTTTGCGGGTATGACGCCTGCCATGGCGAAGGCTATGCGACCGTCGCAGATGCTGTATATTCAGGTGGTGTAGCGCTTCACGGCTACGAAAGTACAGCGTTTTATAAATTGTCTCAGGTGATATTCGCAGCGTTTTTTGACGTGGTTTTGTTCGCCTTAACCATCCTGATATTTGCTCTGGAGACCATTTCATCTCCAGCTTTTCCAGAACAAGCTTTCGCAATGGTAAATTTTGATCCAGTAAGCACGGTTTTGGCCTTTTCGCCATTCTGTTGGCTCGGTTATTAGCATCAACAGCTTTGTAATAGCGTCTGCCCCGATTACGCTGAACTTCACGTGAGATCGTCGAAGGACTGCGATTCAGCGCAGTAGCTATCGCACGAATGCTCATTTTGGCTGACAAACCAGCTCGTATCTCCTCGCGCTCAGACAGTGTCAGGTGAGCTACAGCCCGCTTACGCTCATGGGGTTTTATGCCGCCAGTATCCCTTAACATAGTGAAGATCGTTCCGGGTTTTGAACCCAGGATATTCGCTATTTCACTGAAGCCTGTTCCGTTCTTCCATAGTTCAAAAACAGAGGCTTTTTCCTCTGCTGTAAATGTTCGTCTCATTCAAAAAACCTCCGCAACCCCATGTTTTCACATAACTGTTGCGTTGACCAATTGAATCTACAACAATGAACTTGATATTCCGGACCATGAAAGAATCACCTATTAATCATTGGAAGAGTAAGATGAAAAAAACATGGATAATTGGGGCTGCCGTGTCCGCATTATTAGGCAGCCAGGGAAGTTTTGCCGCCAGCGCACCAGCCGGGCAAAAAATTGACGCAGGGATGTTAACCACCACGCCAGTGAAAGAAAGTACAACCACGCCGCGAAATCCCTTTTCCGGGGATGATACGGTGAAAAGCGTCGCACCTGTCAGTGCGCCAGTAGTGGAAATAAAAATTGATTTACTGGAAGAGGAGTTATTAAGCCAGCAGCTCACAAAATGGGCGCAGCAAAATGGCTATAAGCTGCTCTGGAACAGCTCAACTGATTTTGTTATTTACAAGGCAATTCATTTGCAGGGTAAATCAATACAGGATGTGCTGGTTAAACTTGGACAAGTATTTACGTCAGAAAACTACGGGCTGGTGATTAAAGACTACCAGGCGAATAACGTACTGATCATTGATGAGCAGTAATTAAGCAAGGGAATAATGCTATGAAAATTAAAGTTTCGCTTCTGGCGTTGACGCTGGCTCTTCAGGGTTGTACGTCTATTGATACCAAGTACGATAAAAGTATTGTCCAGCAGGAAACCGGCAACCCGACCACTCCGGATGAGATGAAAACGACCGGTTATATGAAATATAATGAGCCTTATCTGGGCAAAAAGGTTGAATATAACTCCCGTAAACAGGCGCTGCTGCGTAAGCAGGTGAGTATTCAGTCTTACGAGCCTACCGATCTGGCGACAATCCTTGAGGCGGTAACCGCGCAAACCGGTATTAGCTACCGTATTAATACTTCCGTTCCCGGTGGAAAATCGGATGCGGGGGAACCGGAGTTCCGCAGCGTTAAGTTCAACGGAACGTTTGAGGAATTTACCCGCTATATTTCCGCGCTGTATGACGTGAATCCACTGCTGGATAACAACGGCGTGCTGGTCGTCTCTTATTTCCAGAACTATGTGCTGAAGCTGGATTTTTACGGCGAAGACAACAAGTTTGAGACCAGTCTCGACCTGTCCGGTAATGAAGCCACTACCGGCGGCGGTCTGAAAGGCAAAGCCGAAACCAAATTTGAATCCAGCTTCTGGGACGACGTTGAGGATATGGCGGAAAAATTCGTCTCCAGCGGCGTTTACAGCATTTTTAAAGACGCCTCGATTCTGACGATCACCGCGCGTCCTTCGGAGTATCACGCGCTGAATGAGTCGCTGAAGAAATTCCAGGCGGATAATACCCGTCAGTTTGTCGTGACTTACAAAATATTTACCCTTGATAAGCGCAAAACGAAAGAGCTGGGCGGTGGGGTCAATATGACCTTCAACGACGGGACCTCCTCTTTTGGTATCGACAGCTCAGAAATGCTGATGAAGCTCTCCGGCGGCTTAACCGCAGGCTGGACCAATCAGCATATGAATATCAGCTCTCAACTGGATGCCCTGTACGAACTCACCGGCAGTAAGGTGATCCAGAGCGGTTCGTTTATTACCCGTAATAACATCCCTATTCCACTCAACATGACCACGTCGCAATATTATGTCTCCAGCCGTACCAGGGAAGAAGACTCCAATTCAGGAGACGTCAGCACGGAGGTGGAAACCACGGAACTGGTCACCGGCACCAGCTTTATTCTTACCCCGCGTATCTTAACCGACGGGCGAATTGAAGTGGCCAGCGGCTTTACCAAGCGCTACCTCAACTCAATCGATACCTTTGATGAAGTTCAGTTGCCGTCGGTAAGCACGACGGAAATGTTTAACATTTCCACAATTACGCCGGGTAGCCTGCTGCTGGTCAGCAAGTACGAAGCGAAAGAGGATTCTGACGGTCAGGGATGGTCGGTGCTGGCAGGCTCGGTTACCAACAGCGATCATGTCGAAACCGTGGTTATGGTAGTCGGTATTGATAATTACCGTGCCCCAACCCAGACCCGCTGAGGGCATCATGCTTAAGCACTTATCAGAAAATCGGGTATTAATTGATCTGGTCTGGAGCTACGAGCCCGCCTCTCACGAACCTTATTATCTTGACTGGCTGGCGCATTTACGGCGAACCCATCGCCAGTTAACGGTCCTGTCGGATGAAGGGGAAATGGTTACGGGTTTCTGTACTAAACACTCCACCTTATATGAGCCTTTCGCCCTGTGGATGAAAGCTCTGTACGGTGACGGTATTTATTATTACGAGCAGGTGGAAAGCTGCTATTTCCTGATTATCTCGCACGGTGTTCCCGTTTCGGGCAGCGATCGTCTGGTCTCCAGACGCTTCTGGATGAAGCTGAAAGAGCAGTTGAAAGAATCGCCACAGTATGCGGAGCTACCGTTAATTCAGTTAACGGAACAGCACATTGAGGCGGTGATTGAAGGCTGTACTGGACATCAGCAGCGGCAGAAAAAGCGGCGACAGATGATGATCGGCGCTCTGATAGCAGGCGGCATCGTATTTTTACTGGTGTTTATGACACTACTGAAATTATTTATAAAAGGATGAGAACGTGGCGGTCTCTGAAAATCTCTATTTCTGGAAGCGTCGTAATATAGGGGGCGCACCTACCGGACGAGGCGGTAAAATTATCGTCTGGGTCGTTACGCTACTTATTTTATTGGCTGGCGGCGGCGGGTCGGGCTATTACTATTTTATCTGGAAACCGGAGCAGGAACGTTTGGCTAAAATTAAAGCTGAACAGGCTGCCCGCCAGCAAAAAATCAAAGCTATTGAAGATTTTTATCGCAACTCGCTCACGGGCGGCAGTATTTCTGATGCCAGCCTGCTGCTGGAGCAGCTCTTGCTGGCGAATAAAAAACTGTCGCAGGTGGGCTTTGCACCAAAAAGTATTGAATGTACCAGTACGGGCTGTTCACTCAGCTATGCGCTGAATCCAGGGCGGATATTTAGCGTGGCCGATATTAATCTCTGGGGCAAAACCTGGTCGCCCAGTTTTTCAAAAAACACGCTGGACTATACGGGCGTTGAGTCCGGGATGAATAAACATCCGTGGTTCAGCGCCTGGCAGAGCAAAAATACGGTCAATCTGCCGGTCTGTACCGATGTATTAAGTTATATCAGCTCCTGGAACTCATTAGGCGGACGAAATACTGAACTGGTATTAACGGGGATGCCCTCCTCTGCCGTCGAGAAAAATGAAAGCGAGCTGAAAAGTGCGGTAACGTCATTCGGCATGCTGTTCGTCGGTTGGACGATCACCTCACCGACCAAAATGGATTTCTCAGGCGTGTCGTTGGTGTTGAATAAACAACCCTTTGCCGACGCGTTTATTATCAAATCAATCGTATTCAATGAAAAATCAACGCTTGTTACCGGAGGACTGGCATGCAAAAAGGGAAATTAATTATTGCGGGAATAGTGTTGACGCTTTCACCTGCTCTTTACGCCGCAGATACGGCAGAAATCATCCCTGCGCAGGAGGTTGTACAAGCGAAAGGCACGCCACCGTTAAGCGACGTATCGCCGATGCAGGATCACGTTGTTGAGATGATAGAAAAAGATTTCAACTTCGAGAGCCAGTACCGTGAGCTGGTGAATCAGCTTGCGCTGGAAAAAGTCCGCAGCGAGCTGCGTAAGCTGCGCGGTGAGAAAAAGGAGGGTAGCGCGGCGGTTATGCCGGTGAGCACCGCCAGCACAATGGATTATATTAGCGCTTCCCCAGGAGCAACGTCAGAATCTGCGCCTGGGCTGCGGCCGCTGCTGATTTCCGAAATCGCGGGTCAAAAACGCGTGGCGATTGCCGGCGCCGACGGCGGCGTGAAGATGGTGCCGCTGAATCAGCGTTTTAGCTACGGCGGTTATGACTATATTGCGCGTCATAACCAGGCAAATGACGTGACGGTCGAGGTTGTGGGTAAGTGATCGATTATATCCAGTTTAACGAGGAGAACATTCATTCTCAGGAGTGGCAATTCCAGGAGTATGACGGCGATATTCTGGTTGCTGAACATGCGGATGAAGCCTGGTTACTGGTATCCACGCCTTTGATTGATAATCTGGCGCCAATGCAGGCGGTGTGCCACCGCCTGCAGGTTTCCCATAATATTCAGGTTAAGGGAATAGCGCAGGTTACTGAGAAAAATTATTACCTGATCGTAGAACAGCTGCTGTCGGCAGGAAGTAAGCTGCTTGAGCAGGAAAGCAGTAACACACAGCTTGCGCTGGAAGAGATGCTGAAAAAGGCCGTGGCGTTGAAGGCCAGCGACTTGCACATCACCCGTAATGATATGGTGGCGAATATTGAGCTGCGCATTAACGGCGTGCTTTGTCCGTTTATACAGATGAAGGCGTCACGCTGCGATGAGCTGGTGTTCGTGCTCTACAACGTTGAGGCAAGCACCCGCGACACCACCTGGAACCGCAATATTGCGCAAAACGCCAATATCCTCTATTCGCTGGCGGGGAAAAGCTACCGCTTCCGCTATGCGCACTATCCAATATTTGGCGAGACCAGCGATTGCTATCACGCGGTATTGCGAATTATTCCATCGGGTCTGGACAGAGCCAGCGTCGCGAGCCTGGATAAGCTTGGCGTTTCCGATGAGGAAATTAGCGACCTCAAAAGGATCCTGAGTAACCCCTACGGGGCTTATATTATTGCCGGAACAACCGGTTCGGGAAAATCCACCACCCTGAAAAATCTGATGGAGTGGATGCAGATCAACCGCTACGACAATCGTGGCTGTTTTCTGACCGTAGAAGATCCGGTCGAATATCAGATCTATGGCGCGACGCAAAGTTCGGTATTAAGCGGCGAATCCGGAGGATTCCATTCAGCGATCAAATCCTCGCTGCGTCGCGACCCGGACGTACTGATGGTAGGGGAAATTCGCGACAATATCTCTTCTAACGCGCTGGCCGGGGCGGTGGAAAGTGGTCACTACTGCTTTACCACCGTGCACGCAGGCAACATCGTTTCGTTATTGCAACGCTTATCCGCGCTCGGGATTACCAGCGATAAACTTTCAACGCCGGGTTTTATTGCGGGCTTACAGTGCCAGAAGCTAATACCTGTACTGTGCCCGCAGTGTAAAACGTCGTTACGGACCACCGCCATTAAGGGACGTGAGTTCCAGCTTTATGAAAAAAACGCTGAAGGCTGTCCGGCCTGCAAACACACCGGTATTGGCGGACGCCAGTTGGTAATGGAGTATTTGCTGCCGGTGTATGACGAGCTGGAGGCCATTGCTGAACAGAAATGGCTTAAAGTTTATACCGTCTGGCGCGCGAAGCGATTAAAACAGACCGGCCTGAGCGAAGGATTCGAAATTAAAGAAAAAACGATGGCGGCGGTACTTCAGGGACGCGTGTGCGCGACCTGGTTTCAAATGGAGTTTGGGCAAGTCGTTCAGGAAGAGCTGGAGGTAATAGTTGAAAAAATTCGGTAAGAAACAGCGTATTTATCTTTATCAGTTTTGCGCAGACATGATTAACGCTGAACTTCCGTTATATGACGCGTTGCAAAAATTACGCGCGGAAGGAGAAAAACTGCTCGGCAAAGGATTTGCTAAACGTCTGGAAGATCTGACAAGCAAAATGGCGAAAACCACCTCCATTGCGATGGTTTTCGAGGGGCTGGTCCCTGAATCTGAACTGAGCGTGATTAACGCGGCGGAGCGCAGCGGCAGCCTTGCCGACGGTTTTATCACCCTGGTAAACGTGATTAATTATAACGACGAGCTGCGCAAGAAAATTGTCGGTGCCATCACCTTCCCGCTCATTATGCTGGTCCTGTCGCTGGTGGTAATTGCGGGTTATGCCTATAAGGTGTTCCCGGCTTTTGAAAGCGTGGTACCCGTTGAGAAATGGCCTGGCGTCACCCGCGCGCTCTATATTTTTGGGATGGCGCTGTGTAAAGGGCTGTGGATATATATCCTCATTGGTTTTATTGCGCTGGTTACCGTGATCAAAATAGCAATGGGCAAAATGACCGGGAATATTCGTAATCAGTTTCTTGACCGAATTATGCCGTTCTCAACGTATAAGCAGTTGACTGCCTCTATTTTTCTCAACAACCTGGCGCTGATGTTAAAAAACGGCATTCCGCTCAACGATGCGCTCAGCATTATTAGCCTGAACTCCAGCCGCTGGCTGCGCTGGCACCTGGCCGGGATGCAGAAGAAAATGGCGGCGGGCGTCAGCTATGGTGAAGCGCTCAACTCGGGTTTACTGAACACGGAAACGCTGCTCAATATCAGCCTTTACGCCGCGCTACCTTCGTTTAATGAGGTGCTGCTGGCGGTATCGAATAAATCACGTGAACACATTCGGGAATATATCACTAAACTTTCCGGGTTATTAAGAGCGCTCTCCACGCTGATATTAGGGAAGGTGCGAACAAGTTCCTGATATGAGATCATCATATTCATCCGGAGCGCATCCCAGAGGGACATCATGAGCCATCAACTCACCTTCGCCGATAGTGAATTCAGCACTAAGCGCCGTCAGACCCGAAAAGAGATTTTCCTCTCCCGCATGGAGCAGATTCTGCCATGGCAGAATATGACCGCTGTCATCGAGCCGTTTTATCCCAAGGCGGGCAATGGCCGACGGCCCTATCCGCTGGAGACCATGCTGCGTATTCACTGCATGCAGCATTGGTACAACCTGAGCGACGGTGCCATGGAAGATGCCCTGTACGAAATCGCCTCCATGCGCCTGTTTGCCCGATTATCCCTGGATAGCGCCCTGCCGGATCGCACCACCATCATGAATTTCCGCCACCTGCTCGAGCAGCATCAACTGGCCCGTCAATTGTTCAAGACCATCAATCGCTGGCTGGCCGAAGCAGGCGTCATGATGACCCAAGGCACTTTGGTGGATGCCACCATCATTGAGGCACCCAGCTCTACCAAGAACAAAGAGCAGCAACGCGATCCGGAGATGCATCAGACCAAGAAAGGCAATCAGTGGCACTTTGGCATGAAGGCCCACATTGGTGTCGATGCCAAGAGTGGCCTGACCCACAGCCTGGTCACCACCGCGGCCAACGAGCATGACCTCAATCAGCTGGGTAATCTGCTTCATGGAGAGGAGCAATTTGTCTCAGCCGATGCCGGCTACCAAGGAGCGCCACAGCGCGAGGAGCTGGCCGAGGTGGATGTGGACTGGCTGATCGCCGAGCGTCCCGGCAAGGTAAAAACCTTGAAGCAGCATCCGCGCAAGAACAAAACGGCCATCAACATCGAATACATGAAAGCCAGCATCCGTGCCAGGGTGGAGCACCCGTTTCGCATCATCAAGCGGCAGTTCGGCTTCGTGAAAGCCAGATACAAGGGGCTGCTGAAAAACGATAACCAACTGGCGATGTTATTCACCCTGGCCAACCTGTTTCGGGTGGACCAAATGATACGTCAGTGGGAGAGATCTCAGTAAAAACCGGAAATAACGCCAGAAATGGTGGAAAAAATAGCCTAAATAGGCTGATTCGATGTGTTTGCGGGAAAAAAATCGGCCCAGATCCGCGAAATTTTAATCAGCGAGTCAGCTTGGGAAGAAATGACCTGCTTATTCGCACCTTCCTTAGGCGGTTGCGTTATTTGGGTTTTTGCCGCGTTGTTTGCGCTCAGCGACAAGCTGGCGGCGATGGGCGCCAGCGGTTCTTTTTAGGAAAATTAAATCATGGAACTGTTAATGCCATGGATGGTGGCTATTTTTATCCCACTTGGATTGCTGTTTGGCAGCTTAGCCAACGTGATTATTTATCGTCTGCCGCTGATGCTTGGCGTGATAGATGAGGATGATTCAGAAGGGGCGGCTGTTAATTTGTGGTGGCCGCCGTCGCACTGCCCTGCCTGTAAATCGGATATTAAGCCCTGGGATAATATTCCGGTTCTCAGTTGGCTGTTACTGAAGGGCAAATGCCGCCAGTGCGGCATTGCGATCCCGGTTATTTATCCGGTTTCTGAACTGGCGATGGGGCTGGTATGGGGGGCGCTGGCCTGGTTTTATCTGCCGCAATGGTCTCCTCAGCTCGCGCTGGCATATGCGCTGTTGTTTATGGTGCTCTACAGCGCGGCGGTTATCGATTTTAAACATCTGATTCTGCCGGACGCGCTGGTCTTCACCGTGCTCTGGGGCGGGCTACTGCTTGCTGCATCGGGGTACTCCATGGTGCGGGTGAAGGACGCGGTTTATGGCGTCGCCGCCGCCTGGCTTCTGTTGTGGGGCGTGATGAAGCTGTGGGAGACATTTTGCAAACGCGACGGTCTGGGCTACGGCGACGTCAAGCTCTACGCTGCCTGCGGGGCATGGCTTGGCTGGCAGCGCCTGCCGGAATTACTCTGCTTTTCGGCGCTGGCCGGGCTGCTGTTTTACGCCTGCGTGCGGTTCTTTTATACGCAAGAGGATGACAAACATCGCTTTTATATTCCGTTCGGTCCGGCTATCGCGCTGGTCGCGTTTTTACTGCTGCTCTGACGGGGGTCGATCGTGTCGTGTCTGATATGGAGCATATGGCTGACAATGTCGCCGCTGGCGACGACCAGCTGCGAGCAGGCCTGGCAGCAGGCTTTCGTTCCGTCATTACAGGCGGCGCAAATGTGGTCAGAAGAGAACCTGAGGATGCCGTCCAGCGCTGCGGCGGTGGATGATGATAACGCCCCAGTACGCTTTATCTGGCCCGTGGCGAAGCGCCAGATCAGCTCAGGATTTGGACAACGCCTGCACCCTGTGCTGGGGCGCATGATGCAGCATAAAGGCATGGATATTCCTGTGCCATTCGGCAGCAGCGTGCATGCAATTGCCGACGGCGAAGTGGTGGAGAGCGGCTACGGTCGCGGCACCGGGTACTTTATCACTCTCCGTCATGCGGACGGCTGGTTGAGCCGCTATTTTCATCTCGCCTCTGCGCGGGTGCGTAAGGGCGAAAAGCTGACGGCGGGCGAAGAGATCGCCGCATCCGGCAGCAGCGGTTTTAGCACAGGTCCGCATCTGCATCTGGAAATTGCCTGGCGGGGCGTGGCGCTCGACCCGCAGCCCTTGCTGAACAACACCCCGATGCTGGCGCGCGCCGGGCGGGCGTCCACGGAAGAAAAATCCGACGCTCAGCCTCGGGTGGTGCTGGTTTCTCAGGGACCGGGCGGAACCCGGATTACCGTCCGGTTTAACAACAAAACGCGCACCGTGGCACCAGGCAGTATGGTGTTTGGCGACTATCAGGTCGTGCTGTTGCGCAGTGGCAAATATCAGATTATTTCCGTCGCATAAAGAGGGAGTGACAAATGAAAAGGACTGTTTTATCGGCAGGGCTGATCTCGGCAATGCTGCTTTTTAGCACAAGTGCAATATCTTCGAATAATGCTCCCAATTCAGGAGACGACCTCAGTGCAAATTTTGGTTTTCTGAAACGCACGTCGGCCTCGCTGGGGCCGCATTATTTTACCGTTCGGGTAACGGCAGAGACGTTTAGTCGGCAATTTAGTACTGATGCTATACAATCGTTTGGCGTGAACGTGTACTGGAAAACGAAAGGGTACGATCAGGATAAAGGTCGTAATAATCTTAGTGTTACTGCACCAAATTTACCGCGTTGTCCATTTAAAGAGGAAAGGCAATGTGATAACGGTAGAGACAAACTTAGAGGTAATTCGGAGGCTTCGTCAGAACACCTTGAAGGTTTGCTTTATAGTTATCTCGAGATTGACAATGGTATTTATATTCAGGGCAAGGTCCCCGATAAACTTCAAAGAGCGACACGGTTCTTTAGACATCGCTATGGCGGTTACGAGTATCCACCGGCGAATAAGCAGGATGAGGTGGACGATCCTAATGTCCGGCTCTCAGCGATCTTTTTTTCCCAAAGCGAAGCCCCCTGTGAGAAAGCAGGCAGTCGATTCTGCGGTGGCCAGGATGGACATCAAGTCCCTAAAGACATACTTATATCAAGTAACGATCTGGAATATCTCGTTATTGAAGTCATTGGTTTCCAGCATACAAATAAGACAATGTTTAAAAAGGACGCCTTTTATACCTTCCCTATTGCGGCTGTGAAATATGTTCCCACGGGGCAGGGCAAGAAAATGAAGATATTAAGAACGGATAGGCATGCCAAACCAGGAATGGGGATGGAAATGTTTGCGGCTACTTTCCCTTCGACGCCCCCCAATAACGATACGGATGGATATTGGGATGTCGGTAATACGTCTATTCATGGTAATGCAGATGAAATCGATTTCACAAATATTGACGTTCTCAAGGTGAAGCTTTTCTATAATTCTCAATACCCAGACTGGGACACACCTGAGGACACGGGGATTTATTTTCAATTAGAAAAGACGGATTTAATATGTTTCCCTTGGGCCGATGCTAAGTGTATTTATCCGTTGAAATAACTTATTTTCCCCGCGAGGTTCACACGGATGTAAACCTCGCTTTTATCTTTGAACAGGCTTTTCCTGCTCTGACTGATGGCGTTAGTAGGCGTTCACCACGACCCACATCGGTCCCTGACCCACCGCATAACGCCCCTTCTCTGCCAGCAGCCCCAGCTCGCCAGCAATCTCATACACCGCGATATGGTGCGATTTTTGCCCGGCAGCAATCAGGTATTTACCGCTGTGATCGATATTAAACCCTCGCGGCTGAGTTTCAGTAGGCTGGAAACCCTCTTTGGTCAGCACGCTGCCATCTTCAGACACGCTAAAGATCGTAATCAGGCTGGCGGTACGGTCACAGGCGTACAGATGACGACCATCCGGTGTAATGTGAATATCCGCTGCCCAACGGGTATCAGTGAAATCAGCCGGCATCATATCCAGCGTCTGCACACACTCAATCTTGCCGTACGGATCTTTCAGCGCCCAGACGTCAACGGAGCTGTTCAGCTCATTCACACAGTAGGCAAATTGCTTATTCGGATGGAACGTCATATGACGCGGGCCAGCACCTTCAACGGTGGTCACTTCTGCCGGTTCCTGCGCCTCCAGATGTCCATCATCGCTTACCTCAAACAGACAGATACGATCCTGTTTCAACGCCGGAACCCACAGGATACGGTTATCCGGTGAGATGTTAGCCGAGTGGCAGCCGTCCAGACCTTCAACCACGTCAACCTGTTCCACCGGCAGGCCATCTTCCAGACGCGTGACACTCACGCTCCCGGCGTTATAAGAGCCGACAAACACGAAACGTCCCTGATGATCGGTAGAAATATGCGTCGGGCTACCCGGCAGCGCAGACTCCGCCGCGAAGGTCAGCGCACCGTCATCAGGCGCAATGTGGTAAGCCAACACGCGAAACTCCGGGCGCACGCCAACATAGAGGTAGCGCTTATCCGGGCTGACGACCATCGGCTGTACCTGACCCGGCACATCAACCACCTGCGTCAGCGTCAAAGAACCATCATGATTCAGGCTCCAGACGTGGATTTGCTGACTTTCAGGGCTGGCGGTATAAACGGTTTGCTTCATGAATACTCCTTTGCTTTTTGGCAGGTGGCTGCAATTGCCTGACACACGCCTAAGGTAGACGCTTTTAACGGTGAATGCTTAATTAAGGCGCAGAATTTTGTCCGGCTCCCGTCTCGGTGTACCATTCCAGCAGATAAAATTCTCAACCTTAATCTGGAAATAACTATGACCGCACGCGTGATTGCCCTGGATTTAGACGGTACCCTGTTGACCCCGAAAAAAACCTTGCTGCCTTCCTCTCTTGAAGCGCTCGCGCGCGCCAGAGAAGCAGGATACCAACTTATCATTGTCACAGGTCGCCATCACGTTGCTATTCATCCTTTTTATCAGGCACTGGCGCTGGATACACCTGCAATTTGCTGCAACGGCACCTACTTGTATGATTATCAGGCAAAAACGGTACTGGAATCCGATCCCCTTCCGGTAAACCAGGCATTACAGCTGATCGAAATGCTGGATGAACATCAGATCCACGGGCTGATGTATGTGGATGAGGCCATGCTGTATGAGCGCCCAACCGGGCATGTGGTGCGTACCGCTAACTGGGCGCAAACCCTGCCGCCGGAACAGCGCCCTACCTTCACCCAGGTGCCTTCGCTGGCGCAGGCTGCACATGACGTTAACGCCGTCTGGAAATTTGCCCTCACCGACGAAGATATTCCGAAACTGCAGCAGTTTGGTAAGCATGTTGAACAACAGTTGGGGCTGGAGTGTGAATGGTCCTGGCACGATCAGGTCGACATTGCCCGTAAAGGCAACAGCAAAGGACGACGCCTTACCCAGTGGATTGAAGCACAGGGCGGGTCAATGGAAAACGTCATTGCCTTTGGTGATAACTTTAACGATATCAGCATGCTGGAAGCCGCAGGTACCGGCGTGGCGATGGGTAATGCGGACGACGCGGTCAAAGCCCGCGCCAACATCGTAATTGGTGACAACACCACCGACAGCATCGCGAAATTTATTTACTCCCACCTGCTGTAATCACGCGGTAATCGACACGCTCTTAATTTGCGCGTACAGCCACAGGCCAGGTTTGATACCCAGTTCATCCCTGGCCCACGGGCTGATCCTCGCCCACAGCGTTTTACCGCCCACTTCAAGCTGAACCTCCACCTGACCATTATCGTCATAGCACTGCGCGACTTTCGCCCGCAGCACGTTACGAATACTGGTCTGCTGCGGTGGTTGGAGCACCAGCGAAACATCAGATGCCTGAATACGAATACGCAGCGCAGTTTGCAGCGGTTGATCCAGCTTATTGACCCATAGATGCTGATCGCCAAGCGCCAGTGCAGTCATTGCGTAATGTGGATGATGTTCCAGCACGCTGACTTTCAGAATGCTGCTTTGCTGTTCCTTTGGTAGCCACGGGTGCATCACGCTGCTGCCCCAGACATCTTCCAGCGAACCGAACGCTTTGACCTGCCCGTTTTCCAGCACCATCACTTTGTCTGCCAGGTGCAAGATTTCATCGAGCGAGTGGCTGACGTACAGCATCGGAATATTAATTTCACGCGCCAGGCGTTGCAGGTAAGGCAACAGTTCGCGCTTACGCGGGATATCCAGCGAAGCTAGCGGCTCATCAAGCAACAACAGTTCCGGCGCGGTAAGCAGCGCCCGACCGATGGCTACGCGCTGTTTTTCACCGCCAGAAAGACCACCGGGCAGACGGTCAAGCAGCGATTCAATGCCCAACAGGGCCACCAGCTTATCAAACTGTCCGGCCATACTTTTCGCCATACCGTAACGCAGGTTGCCGCGCACTTTATAATGCGGAAACAGGCGCGCATCCTGGAAAACATAGCCCACCCGGCGTTTTTCGGGCGTTAAACAGATACCGTTCTCGACGTCGTTCAAAACCCGTCCGTTAAGCACGATGCGCCCGGACTGCGGCTGCGTCAGGCCGCTGATGGCGTTAATCAGCGAGGTTTTACCCGCGCCGGAAACGCCAAAAATAGCGGTGATCCCACTGGCTGGCAGCGTTTCGTTGAGCGTCAGACAATGCGTCCCCAGCGTCTGGGAGAAATTAAGTTCCAGCATGATTACCGCCCCGTCCGTTCACGGCTAATACGCGCCAGCCATTCAGAAATCAGCAGTGAAATCAGCGCTAACACAATAGAAATGATACATAACCTTGCCGCCGCGCTTTCGCCGCCGGGGGTCTGGATCAGGGTATACATCGCCGACGGGATAGTGCGGGTTTCGCCAGGAATATTGGAGACAAAAGTAATCGTTGCGCCAAATTCCCCGAGGGAACGCGCGAACGCCAGCACCGTACCGACAATAATGCCAGGTAGCATCAGCGGTAAAGTAATCGTGACAAATACGCGCCAGCGTCCAGCGCCCAGCGTGCGGGCCGCCTGCTCCAGCTTGACATCGACACCTTCCAGCGCCAGACGAATAGCCCGCACCATAAGCGGGAAAGACATCACCGCCGCAGCCAGTACCGCACCGCGCCAGCTAAAGGCAAAGGTAATGCCAAACCAGTCGTACAGCCATTCGCCAATGAATCCGCGGCGTCCCATGGCGACCAACAGCAGATAGCCCACCACGACCGGCGGCAGTACCAGCGGCAAATGCAGAACGCTGTCGAGCAGCGCTTTGCCCGGGAACTTGCATCGCACCAGCAGCCAGGCAAAGAAGATCCCAAACGGCAGACTAAACAACACAGCCAGGGAAGAAACTTTCAGGCTCAGTATAACGGCCTGCCATTCAGGATCGGTCAGTATCATTACTTGGTCGTAAATCCATAACGTTTAAAGATTTCAGCAGCCTGCGGTCCTTTCAGGTAATCATAGAACGCGCTGACCGTTGCGTTTTTGTGCCCATCAACAATTGCGATAGGGTATTCCACTTTTTTGTGTGAATCTTCCGGGAAAGTCGCAACAACTTTTACGCCCTTGCTGGCGACAGCATCGGAACCATAAACGATCCCCAGCGGCGCTTCGTTACGCTCTACCAGCGCCAGCGCACCGCGCACATCTTCGGCAGGTGCCAGTTTCGGGGCCAGGGTATCCCATGCCCCCAGTTTTTGCAGCGCTTCTTTAGCATAAATGCCCGCCGGAACATGTTCCGGATCGCCAACGGCCAGACGCCCACCATTTAACAAACGGGTCCAGTTGGTTTTGCTGTCGATGGTGAAGTCTTTCTGCGCACTGTCTTTCGGTGCGACAACCACCAGGCTGTTACCCAACAGTGTTTCACGCGTGGCAGTATCAATCGACTTTTTGTCTACTGCGTAATCCATCCATTTCTGATCGGCAGAGATAAACAGATCGGCCGGTGCGCCTGCTTCAATCTGGCGCGCCAGCGTGGAAGAAGACGCAAAAGAGGAGACAACATCAACGTTCTTCTCTTTTTTGTATTGCGTCGCAATATCCTGCATCGCGTTAGTCAGTGAAGCCGCTGCGAAAACAGTAATTTTTCCTTCATCCGCCAGCGCATGCCCGGCAACAGTAAGAGAAAGTGTTGCCCCGGCAAACAAGCGTAACCATGTACGTGCCATCTGTAACTCCTTTGAGTTTCGTTATGTAGTCGCAAATATAACGAGTAAACCAGGATTTTCCCAGTGGTTATTGATACCAATTTGAGGTTACACGAAGAAAATATCGGCAGGGAAAGCAGGATCTTGAGAAACGGTAGACAGAGAAAACGGGTTGGAAGGTGTAAAAAATATAAACGCCCGACTGAGCGGGCGTTTGGGGAATCAATGATTCTGTCTGGACTGGTCTTTTTGACCGATACCGGAGAAAATGTTGAACACTTCACCCAGTCCGTAAATCAGACCCAGAATGATGGCCATTACCACAGGTACCATGATTACGGCGAATACCAGACTTTTCAATAACTCTAACATGGTCAACTCCAGATGTAGTCCTTAGCTGTATTCTAACCACATAACGCAGAAAAGCACTCCCCTTTTGTGCGGTCGGCTTTGCTCAGGCACGGTTTTCCGTCACAATACCCTTTTTTGCCAGGAGCTTGTGATGCAGGCCGAAATCCTTCTTACGCTGAAACTTCAGCAAAAACTGTTTGCCGATCCCCGTCGCATTTCTCTGCTTAAGCATATTGCGCTTTCCGGCTCCATCAGTCAGGGCGCGAAGGATGCAGGTATTAGCTACAAAAGCGCCTGGGATGCGATTAACGAAATGAACCAACTCAGCGAGCAGACGCTGGTTGAGCGCGCCACCGGCGGCAAAGGCGGCGGCGGCGCGGTATTAACACGCTACGGCCAACGCTTAATTCAGTTGTATGATTTGCTGGCGCAGATCCAACAAAAAGCCTTTGATGTTTTGAGCGATGACGATGCGCTACCGCTCAATAGCTTGCTGGCGGCTATCTCTCGATTTTCACTGCAAACCAGCGCCCGTAACCAATGGTTTGGCACAATCACCGCCCGCGACCACGATCAGGTCCAGCAGCATGTCGACGTCCTGCTGGCCGATGGCGAAACGCGCCTGAAAGTGGCGATCACTGCGCAAAGCGGCGAGCGTCTGGGTCTTGAGGAAGGCAAAGAAGTACTGATTCTGCTGAAAGCGCCGTGGGTGGGAATCACTCAGGACGACGCCATCGCTCAGGCCGCCGATAACCAGTTGCAAGGCACGATTAGCCATATTGAACGCGGTGCGGAACAGTGTGAAGTGCTGATGACGTTGCCAGACGGCCAGACGCTGTGCGCCACCGTTCCGGCCCAAGACGCCGCAACGTTGCAAGAAGGCGCTAACGTCACCGCCTGGTTTAATGCAGACAGAGTGATTATCGCCACGCTGTGCTGAGTAGATTGACATCAGCCTGAAGAACACGTATCCCTGTTATTAATCGCTGCAAATAATGGGATACAAAATGTCATCATTGCAAATTTCGCAAGGCACGTTTCGTCTTAGCGACACAAAAACGCTCCAGTTAGATGCGTTGACGTTAAACGCGGGTGATAGCTGGGCATTTGTTGGCGCTAACGGGAGCGGGAAATCCGCGCTGGCCCGCGCACTGGCGGGTGAGCTGCCGCTTCTGAAAGGCGAGCGCCACTGTCAGTTCACGCGTATTACCCGACTCTCCTTTGAGCAGCTACAAAAGCTAGTCAGCGACGAGTGGCAGCGAAACAACACCGATCTTCTTAGTCCCGGTGAAGACGACACCGGGCGCACCACCGCCGAAATCATCCAGGATGAGGTCAACGATACCGCCCGCTGCGCTGCGTTGGCGCAGCAGTTTGGCATTTCTTCCCTGCTCAACAGGCGTTTCAAATACCTTTCCACCGGTGAAACACGCAAAACCCTGCTCTGTCAGGCGTTAATGTCCGCGCCGGATTTACTGATCCTTGATGAGCCCTTTGACGGGCTGGACGTAGCGTCACGCCGTCAGTTAGCAGAACTGCTCGCTGAGTTGCATCAGGCCGGCTTTACGCTGGTGCTGGTACTTAACCGCTTTGATGAGATTCCCGAATTCGTGCAGTTTGCTGGCGTACTTGCCGATTGCACACTGACAGAAACCGGCGCAAAAACCGACCTTCTGCAACAGGCATTAATCGCTCAGCTTGCCCATAGCGAGCGGCTGGAAGGAATTCAGTTACCTGAACCGGACGAGCCTTCGGTGCGCCGTACGTTGTCAGATAACGAGCCGCGAATTGTGCTTAACGATGGCACGGTCTCGTATAACGATCGCCCTATCCTTCACCATTTGAGCTGGCAGGTAAATCCGGGGGAACACTGGCAAATCGTCGGCCCCAACGGTGCGGGAAAATCAACTCTGCTCAGTTTAATCACCGGCGATCACCCTCAGGGCTACAGCAACGACCTGACCCTGTTTGGCCGTCGCCGTGGCAGCGGTGAAACTATCTGGGATATCAAAAAACACATCGGCTACGTCAGCAGCAGTCTGCATCTGGATTACCGGGTGAGTACCACAGTTCGCAACGTTATTCTCTCTGGTTATTTTGATTCAATCGGCATCTATCAGGCCGTTTCCGACAGGCAGCACAAGCTGGTGCAACAGTGGCTGGATATTCTTGGCTTCGATAAACGTACCGCGGATGCGCCATTTCATAGTCTTTCCTGGGGACAGCAGCGGCTGGCACTGATTGTTCGCGCGCTGGTTAAACACCCGACGTTGTTGATCCTTGACGAGCCTTTGCAAGGGTTAGATCCGCTCAATCGCCAACTGATTCGCCGTTTTGTGGATGTGCTAATCGGTGAAGGTGAAACTCAACTGCTGTTCGTCTCTCACCACGCCGAAGATGCCCCAGCCTGCATAACCCATCGACTGGAGTTTGTGCCCGAGAACGACATCTACGCCTATCGACTAACGTCTCTGCGTTAGTTTTCATTGCAGGGCGTTTATCACGCCCTTTTTTTCTGCTTTTTTTCAGACAAACGCTGAAATAGCAACCTAACATAATGATTTAAAATAAAATAACCATTAAAAATGCGTGAAACTTATGGAGTGTAAACGATTCCACTAATTTATTCCATGTCACACTTTTCGCATCTTTGTTATGCTATGGTTATTGCATACCATAGGCTTAACGGAGCGAATTATGAGAGTATTGGTTACAGGTGGTAGCGGTTACATTGGAAGCCACACATGCGTGCAGTTGTTGAAAAACGGTCACGAGGTGGTGATCCTGGACAATCTCTGCAACAGCAAACGCAGCGTTTTGCCCGTCATTGAGCGTTTAGGTGGCAAGCAGCCGACCTTCGTGGAAGGGGATATCCGTAACGAAGCGCTGATAACCGAGATTCTGCACGATCATGCCATTGACACGGTCATCCATTTTGCGGGTTTAAAAGCCGTTGGAGAATCGGTTGCCAAGCCGTTGGAGTACTATGACAACAACGTCAATGGCACCCTGCGTCTGGTGAATGCAATGCGCGCAGCCAACGTGAAAAACTTCATTTTTAGTTCCTCCGCGACCGTCTATGGCGATCAGCCACAAATTCCTTACGTTGAAAGCTTCCCTACCGGCACGCCGCAAAGTCCGTACGGCAAAAGCAAGCTGATGGTAGAACAAATCCTGACCGACCTGCAAAAAGCACACCCCGACTGGAGTATCGCCTTACTGCGCTACTTTAACCCGGTTGGTGCTCATCCGTCGGGCGATATGGGGGAAGATCCGCAAGGTATTCCCAACAACCTGATGCCTTACATCGCACAAGTTGCCGTGGGCCGCCGCGAGTCCCTTGCCATATTTGGCAACGACTACCCAACTGAAGATGGCACCGGCGTTCGCGACTACATCCACGTGATGGATCTCGCCGACGGCCACGTCGTCGCGATGGAAAAACTGGCGGGCAAACAGGGTGTGCATATTTACAACCTCGGAGCAGGCATCGGCAGCAGCGTACTGGACGTGGTCAACGCCTTCAGCAAAGCCTGCGGTAAACCCATTAATTACCATTTCGCCCCGCGCCGTGATGGCGATCTTCCGGCTTACTGGGCAGATGCCAGCAAAGCCGATCGCGAGCTTAACTGGCGCGTGACCCGCACACTGGATGAAATGGCACAAGACACCTGGCACTGGCAGTCACGCCACCCGCAAGGATATTCGGATTAAGGACCAATCATGACGCAATTCAATCCTGTCGATCATCCACATCGCCGTTTTAACCCGCTCACCGGGCAGTGGATCCTCGTATCACCGCATCGCGCCAAACGCCCGTGGCAAGGGGCGCAGGAAACCCCGTCTAAGCAGGTACTGCCTGCACATGACCCGGACTGTTTCCTGTGTGCTGGCAATACGCGCGTTACCGGTGATGTAAATCCGGATTACACCGGGACCTATGTTTTTACCAATGATTTTGCGGCGCTGATGTCCGATACCCCGGACGCGCCGGACAGTCACGATCCGTTGATGCGTTGCCAGAGCGCGCGCGGTACCAGCCGCGTAATTTGCTTCTCCCCCGATCACAGCAAAACGCTGCCAGAACTCAGTGTCCCTGCGCTGACAGAAATCGTAAAAACGTGGCAGGAGCAGACCGAAGACTTAGGGAAAACCTATCCCTGGGTGCAGGTATTTGAGAATAAAGGCGCGGCGATGGGGTGCTCGAACCCGCACCCGCACGGTCAAATTTGGGCCAACAGCTTTTTGCCCAACGAAGCTGAACGTGAAAATCGCCTACAGAAAGCATACTTCGCCGAACAGGGCGCGCCGATGCTCGTTGATTACGTCCAGCGTGAACTGGCAGACGGCAGCCGTACGGTCGTTGAAACTGAACACTGGCTGGCGGTTGTCCCTTACTGGGCCGCGTGGCCGTTCGAAACGCTGCTGCTGCCGAAAGCGCATGTGCTGCGTATTACCGATTTGACCAACGAGCAGCGTGCTGACCTGGCGCTGGCGTTGAAAAAACTGACCAGTCGTTACGACAACCTGTTCCAGTGCTCATTCCCCTACTCCATGGGCTGGCACGGCGCGCCGTTTAACGGTGAAGAAAACGAACACTGGCAGTTGCACGCGCACTTTTACCCGCCGCTGCTGCGTTCCGCGACCGTGCGTAAATTTATGGTCGGTTATGAAATGCTGGCAGAAACCCAGCGAGATCTGACCGCAGAACAAGCGGCTGAGCGACTGCGTGCGGTCAGCGACATTCATTTTCGCGAATCCGGAGTGTAAATAATGAGTCTGAAAGAAAAAACACAATCTCTGTTTACAGAAACGTTTGGCTACCCTGCCACCCATACTATTCAGGCACCGGGTCGTGTAAACCTGATCGGCGAACATACCGATTATAACGACGGCTTCGTTTTGCCCTGCGCCATCGACTATCAAACCGTCATCAGTTGCGCGGCGCGCGACGATCGAAAAGTACGCGTCATCGCCGCTGATTACGACAATCAGGTTGATGAGTTCTCTCTCGATGCGCCGATTATCGCCCACGATAGCCAGCAGTGGTCAAACTACGTGCGTGGCGTGGTAAAACATCTGCAAAAGCGCAATAACGCCTTTGGCGGCGCGGATCTGGTGATCAGCGGTAACGTCCCGCAGGGTGCGGGCTTAAGCTCTTCTGCCTCACTGGAAGTCGCTGTTGGTACGGTATTCCAGCAGCTCTATCATCTGCCGCTCGACGGCGCGCAGATTGCCCTGAATGGCCAGGAAGCTGAAAACCAGTTTGTCGGTTGTAACTGCGGCATCATGGATCAGCTGATCTCCGCTCTTGGCAAGAAAGATCATGCGCTGCTGATCGACTGCCGTACGCTGGGCACCAAAGCCGTTTCTATGCCTGAGGGCGTAGCGGTGGTGATCATCAACAGCAACTTTAAACGCACGCTGGTCGGCAGCGAATACAACACCCGTCGCGAACAGTGTGAAACTGGCGCGCGTTTCTTCCAGCAGCCAGCGCTGCGTGATGTCAGCCTCGAAGCGTTTAACGCTGTCGCCCACGAGCTGGATCCGATTGTTGCCAAACGCGTGCGCCACGTCATCACGGAAAATGCGCGTACCGTTGAAGCCGCACAGGCACTGGAAAAAGGCGACCTGCTGCGCATGGGCCAGCTGATGGCGGAATCTCACGCCTCAATGCGCGATGACTTTGAAATCACGGTGCCGCAAATTGATACGCTGGTAGAGATTGTCAAAGCGACCATCGGTGATAAAGGCGGTGTGCGGATGACCGGCGGCGGCTTCGGCGGCTGCATCGTGGCGCTGATCCCGCAAGATTTGGTTCCTGCCGTTCAGCAGGCTGTCGCCGCACAGTACGAGGCAAAAACCGGTATTAAAGAAACATTCTACGTCTGCAAACCTTCACAAGGAGCCGGACAATGTTAAACGAAATCCCCGTGCAGGCTCCGGACGGTCAACCGTTTCGCCTGCTCACCCTGCGCAATGACGCAGGGATGGTAGTCACGCTCATGGACTGGGGCGCGACCCTGCTCTCTGCGCGTATTCCGCTTAGCGATGGTAGCGTGCGCGAAGCATTACTCGGCTGCGCCAGTCCGGAACAATACCCGGAACAGGCTGCATTTCTGGGGGCTTCGATTGGCCGCTACGCGAACCGTATCGCCAACAGCCGATATACCTTTGCTGGCGAAACCGTTGAATTACTGCCAAGTCAGGGCAATAACCAACTGCACGGCGGACCGGACGGTTTCGACAAACGTCGCTGGCAGATAGTCAATCAGAATGACCGTCAGGTGCTGTTCGCCTTAACGTCTGACGATGGCGATCAGGGCTTCCCAGGCCATCTTTGCGCCACCGCGCAGTATCGCCTGACTGATGATAATCGTATTTCGATAACTTATCGTGCCACGGTCGATAAACCCTGCCCGGTGAATCTGACAAATCACGTCTATTTTAACCTCGACGGCGATAAAACGGATGTGCGCCAGCATAAGCTGCAAATTCTGGCGGACGAGTACTTACCGGTTGACGAAATGGGTATCCCGCATGATGGACTGAAATCCGTCGCCGGTAGCACGTTCGATTTCCGCACCCCTAAAATCATCAGT
This sequence comes from Citrobacter sp. RHBSTW-00017, assembly GCF_013797615.1. Taxonomy (NCBI): domain Bacteria; kingdom Pseudomonadati; phylum Pseudomonadota; class Gammaproteobacteria; order Enterobacterales; family Enterobacteriaceae; genus Citrobacter; species Citrobacter sp. RHBSTW-00017. The sequence continues at coordinate 3,436,396 of NZ_CP056899.1, forward strand.
AGTGAATTTCTGGCCGATGACGATCAGCGTAAGGTGAAAGGTTACGATCACGCCTTCCTGCTTCAGGCACAGGGCAATGCGCGTACGCCGGTCGCTCAGTTGTGGTCGCAGGATGAAAAACTGCAGATGGTGGTCTACACCTCGGCCCCGGCATTGCAGTTTTACTCCGGTAATTTCCTCGGTGGTACGCCTTCCCGCGGGCCAGAGGCCTACGAAGACTGGCAAGGCCTGGCACTGGAAAGTGAATTTCTGCCGGACAGCCCGAACCACCCTGAGTGGCCACAGGCGGATTGCTTCCTGCGTCCGGGTGAAGAGTATGCCAGCGTGACGGAATATCAGTTTATTCCAGCTTGATCGTTTCCCCTCCCAGGCCCGATGACGTAACTTTTCGGGCCTGGTGCTTGTTAATCACAGTAGAACCGCTCAAATCCCCACCACTCAAAGACAAAATCGCAACCTTGAGTTCACAAGAACCTTACACTGTAGCGCTATTTTCGCTATGGTTATGCGTAAGCATTGCCGCTTACACATTACGGCAATATAATGAGAATTATTATCATTCGATATGATTTATAGGAGTGAATGTATGGCTGTAACTAAGCTGGTTCTGGTACGTCACGGTGAAAGTCAGTGGAACAACGAAAACCGTTTTACCGGTTGGTATGATGTTGATCTGTCCGAGAAAGGCGTGGGCGAAGCAAAAGCGGCAGGAAAACTGCTGAAAGAGGAAGGCTACAGCTTTGATTTTGCTTATACCTCCGTGCTGAAACGTGCCATCCACACCCTGTGGAACGTACTGGACGAACTGGATCAGGCCTGGCTGCCGGTTGAGAAATCCTGGAAACTGAACGAACGCCATTACGGTGCGCTGCAGGGTTTGAACAAAGCAGAAACCGCGGAAAAATACGGTGATGAGCAGGTTAAGCAGTGGCGTCGCGGCTTTGCGGTTACCCCGCCGGAACTGACCAAAGACGACGAGCGTTACCCGGGTCACGATCCGCGTTATGCGAAGCTGACCGACAAAGAGTTACCGGTTACCGAAAGCCTGGCGCTGACTATCGATCGCGTTATCCCTTACTGGAATGAAACCATTCTGCCGCGCATGAAAAGCGGTGAGCGCGTAATTATCGCCGCTCACGGTAACTCTCTGCGTGCGCTGGTTAAATACCTGGATAACATGGGCGAAGATGAGATCCTTGAGCTGAACATCCCGACCGGCGTACCGCTGGTGTATGAGTTCGACGAAAACTTCAAGCCGATCAAACACTACTATCTGGGTAACGCTGACGAGATCGCAGCAAAAGCGGCGGCCGTTGCGAACCAAGGTAAAGCGAAGTAATTTTCGCGGTAAGTTAAAGAAAAAGCGTGGATTCCTCCACGCTTTTTTATTTCGGCCCTACCAGAAAATGTAGGCCGGATAAGGCATCGCCCCATCCGATAGTCTGCACCGGAATGCCTGATGGCGCTACGCTTCTCAGGCCTACGGGACTTGGTTAACCGCGACGCGCTTTTACCGCATCCGCCAGTTGACGCAACACCGCATCGGTATCTTCCCAACCAATGCAGGCGTCGGTGATGCTCTTACCGTAGGTCAGCGGCTCACCGCTATCCGGATTCTGATTACCTTCCACCAAATGGCTTTCGATCATCACGCCAATAATTGCTTTTTCGCCACCGGCGACTTGTCCGCAAACATCCTTAGCAACATCCATCTGCTTTTTGAACTGCTTGCTGGAGTTGGCATGGCTGAAGTCGATCATCACTTGCGCAGAGAGTCCTGCTTTGACCAGGCCTTCTTTCACGTCCGCAACGTGCTGAGCACTGTAGTTCGGCTCTTTGCCACCGCGCAGAATGATATGGCAATCGCCATTACCACTGGTATTCACGATCGCTGAATGACCCCATTTGGTGACAGACAGGAAGCAGTGCGGTGCCCCAGCAGCGTTGATTGCATCAATCGCCACTTTGATGGTGCCATCGGTACCGTTTTTAAAACCAACCGGGCAGGACAGACCCGATGCCAGCTCGCGGTGCACCTGAGATTCTGTTGTACGTGCCCCAATCGCGCCCCAGCTCATCAGATCGGCGAGATATTGCGGGGTAATCATATCGAGGAATTCACCCGCAGTCGGCAATCCGCTGTCGTTGATATCCAGCAGCAGTTTACGCGCAATGCGCAGCCCATCATTGATCTGGAAGCTGTTGTCCATGTGCGGGTCGTTGATAAGCCCTTTCCAGCCAACGGTGGTACGCGGTTTTTCAAAATAGACGCGCATGACGATTTCAAGCTCACCTTTTAACGCTTCGCGCAGCGCCAGCAGACGAGTGGCATACTCTTTGGCAGCTGCCGGATCATGAATAGAGCACGGCCCAATCACCACCAGAAGGCGATCGTCGCTCCCTTTCAGAATTTTATGAATCGCCTTACGGGCATGAGCCACCGTATTGGCGGCATTTTCAGTAGCGGGGAATTTTTCCAGCAGTGCGACTGGTGGTAATAACTCGTTGATCTCTTTAATGCGTAAATCGTCGTTCTGATAATTCATGATTATTCCAGCGTTGCCATACTTATATAAATGAATGCAATCCCTCCAATCTATATCTTCAATCATAAAGTGTAAACGGGGTTTTACACTTTGGACGGATTAATCCTGGAATTGGCCAAAAAAACGCAATAAAGTAGCGAAAAACGAGATCCAAACTACAATTTCTAACTGTAACAGCTTTAATTTTCATAGATTTCAAGATTCTATGCTGGTTTTAATTTCCATAGCAAAACGATTAACCACATATTAATGATGTAACTGGCACATGCACTGTTGGAAGACGTTATCCGACATATCGACCTTAACAGGAGCATATTATGCATATGACAAAGCTGGCTTCACTCTTCCTTACCGCTACACTCAGCCTCGCCAGCGGCGCGGCACTGGCTGCTGAAAGCAACACGCAGTCCAATAACGGTCAGGCAAATTCCTCGGCTGATGCAGGACAAGTCGCCCCAGACGCCCGCGAAAACGTGGCGCCAAATAATGTCGACAACAGTAACGTGAATTCAGGTGGCACAATGCTGCACCCGGACGGTTCATCAATGAACCATGAAGGGATGACCAAAGATGAGATGCACAAAAACACGATGTGTAAGGACGGTCGCTGCCCTGATGTGAATAAGAAGGTTGAGACCGGAAACGGCATCAACAATGATGTTGACACAAAAACTGATGGCACCACGCAGTAACGCTGAAATTAAAGCTAATAACGGGAGAGCAATAGCTCTCCTTTTTAATTTTATCATCCCAAAAACGGTATGATGGCATACAGTAAAGATGAGAATAACAAAGGGATGGCATAATGGCGCACGCACATACTCATACTTCCTCTGAGCAACCCAAGGACAATAATGCCCGCCGACTGATGTTCGCATTCTGCATTACAGCCGGATTTATGTTGGTTGAAGTGGTGGGTGGAATACTTTCTGGTTCACTGGCCTTGCTGGCCGACGCCGGGCATATGCTCACGGATGCTGCGGCACTACTTTTCGCGCTGCTGGCCGTCCGGTTTTCCCGTCGCCCGCCCACAATACGACACACCTTCGGCTGGCTGAGGCTCACGACGCTCGCCGCATTTGTTAATGCCATCGCATTGGTCGTTATCACCATTTTAATCGTCTGGGAGGCGATTGAGCGCTTCCAGACACCTCGCCCCGTGGCTGGCGGCATGATGATGGTTATTGCTGTCGCGGGTCTACTGGCCAACGTGCTCGCTTTTTGGGTTTTACATCGCGGCAGTGAAGAGAAAAATCTGAACGTCCGCGCCGCGGCGCTGCATGTGATGGGCGATTTACTCGGCTCGGTCGGGGCAATCATCGCTGCGCTGATTATTATCTGGACGGGCTGGACACCCGCGGACCCAATTCTCTCGATTCTGGTTTCCGTGCTGGTGCTGCGTAGCGCCTGGCGATTGCTAAAAGATAGCGTTAATGAATTACTGGAAGGTGCCCCGCTGACGCTGGATATCGCCGCACTGCAGCGCCATCTCAGCCGGGATATTCCTGAAGTCCGCAACGTTCACCATGTCCATGTCTGGATGGTGGGCGAAAAACCGGTAATGACGCTGCATGTTCAGGTGATCCCGCCACACGATCACGATGCGTTGCTGGAGCGTATTCAGCATTTCCTTATCCATCACTACCAGATTGAACACGCCACAATCCAGATGGAGTATCAGCCGTGCAATGGGCCGGACTGTCACCTGTATCAGGGCGTGTCCGGCCATTCACATCATCACCATTAATGAGAAAGCGCGTGGGAACCCCGCTCACGCGCACTGTTAATCCACATCCTGCTACCGTTCAGGGCGATAACCGTCAGGATCATATATTCCAGCGACATGGCATATACGCCTTGCAGGGCAAAGATCACCACGCTAATGACGTTAATGATCACCCACAGCAGCCAGTTTTCAACGTATTTGCGCGTCATCAGGATCATCGCTGCAATCGACAGCACCATCATGCAGGAGTCCCAGAACGGGAATGCATCGGGTTGTAGTTCAGGCACAACAACCTGTAATCCCAATGCCTGCATAATATTCACTGCAATGCCTGTCAGGAACGCAAAGACCGGATCGATATAGATCGACATCAGGCCGATCGCCACCACGCAAGCCGCCAGCCAGCCGATCGCTTTTGGAAGCGGTAGCCAGCGAATTTTCAGTTCCGCTTCATGCTGGTTGGTTTGCCGGGACCAGGCATACCAGCCGTAGATATTTGCGGCAAAGAAGAAAACTTGCAGCAACAAGCTGGCATAGAGCTGGATCTGAAAGAAGATAATTGCAAACAGCGTGACGTTTATCAGACCGAAGAAGTAATTGCTGATTTTCTCAAGGCTCGCCAGGCCAATACACAGCAACCCGGCGATCGTTCCCACGGCTTCGATCCACGACAAATCGTAACCACCCGCGCCAATCGGAATATGTACCAGAATGTTCTGCGTGCTAAAAAAGTCCATCTTTTCCCCCAGAGCAAAAATAAATAATTACGCTCGAAGTGTAGCCGCAAATTCCAACATACGGTTTAACGGCAACAGCGCCCCTTCTCTCAGCGAGTCCTCAACATGTATCTCATGAGCCGCGCCGCCATGTTCCAGGCCCTCAGCAATCGCTTTCAGGCCATTCATCGCCATCCACGGACAATGCGCACAGCTGCGACAGGTTGCCCCCTCGCCAGCCGTCGGAGCTTCAAGCAGCTCTTTATCCGGAACGGCCTGCTGCATTTTGTAAAAAATGCCCCGGTCAGTCGCCACAATCAACTGCTTATGCGGCAACGATTTAGCCGCGTTGATGAGCTGGCTGGTTGAGCCAACCGCATCTGCCATATCAACGATAGACTGAGGGGACTCCGGGTGCACCAGCACCGCGGCATCAGGGTAAAGCCCTTTCATACGTGTTAAAGCCTGGGTTTTAAACTCGTCGTGGACGATACAGGCCCCCTGCCAACAGAGCACGTCTGCGCCGGTCTGTTTTTGCACGTAGTTGCCCAGATGTCTGTCCGGAGCCCAGATGATTTTTTCACCTAAACTATCAAGATGTTCAATAAGTTCAACCGCGATACTGGAAGTCACGACCCAATCCGCACGTGCTTTAACGGCAGCAGAGGTATTGGCGTAAACCACCACGGTACGATCCGGATGCGCGTCGCAAAATGCGCTGAACGCGTCAATCGGACAGCCCAGATCTAATGAACATTCCGCCTGTAAGGTCGGCATCAGGATGGTCTTTTCCGGGCTGAGAATTTTGGCAGTTTCTCCCATAAACCTCACGCCCGCAACCAGCAGCGTAGAGGCAGAATGCTTTGCACCGAACCGCGCCATCTCCAGAGAATCAGAAATACAGCCCCCGGTCTCTTCCGCTAACTGCTGAATTTCAGGATCGGTGTAATAATGCGCGACCATAACGGCACCACGCTCTTTCAGCAGGCGCTTGATTTTTTCACGATAAAATTGCTTTTCATCCACACTTAGCGGTACTGGCTTCGGCGGAAACGGATAAATTGCTGCTTCTGGATCAAACATCACGCTCATCTTGCTTTCTCGTTTCACTGGCTTAACGAAATAACCGATTAAAAGCGTGACGCACGCCATATTCGGTTTGATTTGTTTTGTATGCTAAACAAGATAGCGGATTGGCGCAGAAAAGTCACAATAATTGCGTGTGATGAATGCCGGATGGCGTCTGACGTCTTATCCGGCCTACACGAGTAGTGTCGTCTGTAGGCTGATAAGCAAAGGACATCAGGCAATCTTATAAATCGCAGATAGCAAAAAGGCGCCTTTAGGGCGCCTTTTTACACTGGTGGGGCGTGCAGGATTCGAACCTGCGACCAATTGATTAAAAGTCAACTGCTCTACCAACTGAGCTAACGCCCCCGTATGGGGTTTACTGCTTCAATTATTCAGGATGGTGGGTCGTGCAGGATTCGAACCTGCGACCAATTGATTAAAAGTCAACTGCTCTACCAACTGAGCTAACGACCCGCTCGGATGTCACCTGAAAAATTTTTTACTCGACACCAATATAAGAATTGGTGGGGCGTGCAGGATGACTCGACTTCGTCTCGCCCTAACGGGCCGTTGCTAAAGCAACGTTATCCTTCACGTTTAACACCTGAGTACAATGTTAAAGTTGGTGGGGCGTGCAGGATTCGAACCTGCGACCAATTGATTAAAAGTCAACTGCTCTACCAACTGAGCTAACGCCCCGAGTGGTGGGTGATGACGGGATCGAACCGCCGACCCCCTCCTTGTAAGGGAGGTGCTCTCCCAGCTGAGCTAATCACCCGATACTACGCTGGATACTGCATTAAGTGGTGGGGCGTGCAGGATTCGAACCTGCGACCAATTGATTAAAAGTCAACTGCTCTACCAACTGAGCTAACGCCCCACTTTTTTCGCCGCTTTCGGGCTGTTTGATATCCCTTGGCAACGGCGGCATATATTACTGATTTCAGATTTTAGCGCAACAAAAATTTCGATGTAAATAACTCAACTGCTTAGGAATCACACGACACGACCAGAAATAACACGATTTCTGGTCGCATGGTGGTCATTACATCGCGCCAAGGCGTTTTTGCGCTTGTTTCGCGCCATCAGTGCCAGGATATTTAGTGATAACCTGCTGATAAACCGCTTTAGCTTTTGCTGTGTCACCTTTGTCCTGCATGATGACGCCGACTTTATACATCGCGTCTGCAGCCTTAGGTGATTTTGGGAAGTTTTTAACTACCGAAGCAAAATAGAACGCAGCATCATCTTTTTTACCCTTGTTATAATTCAACTGACCCAGCCAGTAATTCGCATTGGGCAGGTAAGTAGACTCCGGGTACTTTTTGATGAAGTTCTGGAATGCTTCAATCGCATCATCCTGGCGGGATTTATCCTGCACCAGAGCAATCGCTGCATTGTAATCGGTATTCGCATCGCCAGTTTGCACGGGAGCCCCTGACGTTGCTGCAGCTCCCGCATCAGGTGCAGGGGTTGCCGCCCCACTCTGATCGCCACCTGTAGACTGTGCCGCAGGCGCACTACCGCTGCCAAGATTATTCATCTGCAGCAATATCTGCTTCTGTCGCTCAACAACCTGATTCAGTTGATATTGATTTTCCTGAATTTGACCACGCAGGGAATCGATATCGGACTGATTATCGGAGAGTTGTTGCTGGAGTTGGGTTAAAAGCTGACTGTGAGCGTTAGAAATACGCTCGAGTTGAGTGACACGGTCTTCGACCGAGCCTGAGCCGACACTACTGATTGGCGCCTGTGCAAAAGCGGCCCAAGGGGCCGCTATGCCAACCAGTAACGACAGACTCAACAGGTGATGTCTGAAGTTACTGCTCATGCAATTCTCTTAGTAAACCAGTACGGCGCGACGGTTTTTGGCGTAAGCCGCTTCGTCATGACCCAGTACTGCAGGTTTTTCTTTACCGTAAGAAACGATGGAGATCTGGTCAGCAGAAACGCCTTTACCCTGCAGGTACATCTTAACGGCGTTCGCACGACGCTCACCCAGGGAGATGTTGTACTCAGGAGTACCACGTTCGTCCGCATGACCTTCTACGGTGACTTTGTAAGACGGGTTGCTACGCAGGAAGTTAGCGTGAGCATCCAGCATTGCAGCGAAGTCAGAACGGATATCGTACTTGTCCAGATCGAAGTAAACGATGTTGTTCTGCTGCAGCTGTTGCATCTGAAGACGCGCTTGCTCTTCAGAAGACATGTTGCCGCTGCCGTTTGCATCCATACCAGTGCCGGCACCCAGCATGCCTTCGCTGCCGTCATTGCTGGCGTTCTTGTTAGAAGAACACGCTGCAATAGCCATAACAGGCAGAGCAATCATCAGCCCTTTCAGCACTTTGTTCAGTTGCATTTCAATGATTCCTTTATTAATCAATTATTTATTATCACAGATACGGCGACCAGGCAGGGAATTTAACCTGACCATCAGTTGCCGGAAGACGCGCTTTGAAACGCCCATCTGTAGAAACCAAATTCAGCACGGATCCCATCCCCTGAGAAGAGCTGTAGATTACCATAGTGCCGTTAGGTGCCAGACTTGGCGTTTCATCCAGGAACGTTGACGACAGGACTTGTACGCCACCCGCTACCAGATCTTGTTTGGCAATGTGCTGCTGACCATTGGCTGAGCTTACCATTACCATAAACTTACCGTCGCTGCTCACATCCGCATCCTGGTTTTGCGAACCTTCCCAAGTAATACGCTGCGGAGCACCGCCGTTGACGTTAACTTTATATACCTGCGGACGACCGGCCTGGTCAGAGGTAAAGGCCAGGTTTTGGCTGTCCGGGAACCAGGTAGGTTCCGTGTTGTTGCTGCGACCATCCGTCACCTGACGGATCTGACCGGAACCAATGTCCATGACATACAAGTTCAGGCTACCGGTTTTAGACAGGGCAAACGCCAGTTTGCTGCCATCCGGAGAAAACGCAGGTGCACCGTTGTGACGTGGGAACGACGCTACCTGACGAACCGCGCCATTAGACAACGTCTGAATAACCAGCGCAGAACGACCGCTTTCGAAAGTGACGTATGCCAGTTTTGAACCGTCCGGAGACCATGCCGGAGACATCAGCGGCTGCGGAGAACGGTGTACCACGAACTGGTTGTAGCCATCGTAGTCGGATACACGTAATTCGTACGGGAACTGGCCGCCGTTCGTCTGAACAACATAAGCGATACGGGTACGGAATGCACCTTTAATACCGGTCAGTTTTTCAAACACTTCGTCACTTGCAGTATGGCCCGCGTAACGCAACCACTGCTTGTTCACTTTATAGGTGTTCTGTGCCAGTACGGTACCCGGTGCGCCGCCGGTATCTACCAGTTGATAAGCAACGCTGTAGGAACCATCCGGATTTGGCGTAACCTGACCTACTACCACGGCATCAATACCCAGCGCAGACCATGCGGCAGGTTGAACTTCCTGTGCGGTACCCGGCTGCTGCGGCAGGCGAGAACGGTCTAACGGATTAAATTTACCGCTGTTACGCAGGTCAGCGCCTACGATACCACCGATATCTTCAGGTGCAGCACCCGGCCCTGTCCACTGGAAGGGGACAACACCAATCGGGCGTGCCGAGTCCACCCCCTGGGTGATCTCGATACGTACTTCTGCGTGCAGCACCGCTGCCCACAGCATCAGAAAACCAAATGCTACTCGTAATGCCTGCTTCATCATATCTCCCTTATCTGGACGGAAAGCCCACGATAATTTAGCAGAATGTTAACAAACTCAAATACACAAAACTACCAGAACACTGTCTCAACCTTAGACCGTTTCCCCTGAATTCTCAGGGACGTTATTACAGTTTAAAGTCCAGCTTGGCATCTTTTACTTTTTCATAAACAGCCTGGCTAGGCGGTTTAGGAATTCTGGCTGTTTTCGCAGCCGTCAGCGCAGCCTGACACAATGCCGGATCTCCGCCCTCTTCGGTCACATCCAGTAACAGACCATCGGGTGCTAACTTGATATGTAATACGCAAGATTTACCCGCATACAAATCGGCACCATACAGACGGCTCTGGATCGCATTACGAATTTGAGATGCGTAAGCACTGATATCAGCGCCAGATGCACCGCCATTTGCACCACTTGTACCACTATCTTTCGCCGGTTGACCGTTTCCTTTCGCTCCACCACCTGATTTCGGTGCATTCTTACCGGAGCTTAAGTCGCCCAACAAGTCGTCAACGCCAGAGGCTGCAGCTGCTTTTTCGGCCGCAGCCTTTTTCGCAGCCGCCGCTTTATCTGCCGCAGCTTTCTTATCGGCAGCGGCTTTCTCGGCTGCAGCTTTTTTATCTGCTGCTGCTTTTTCCGCTGCGGCTTTCTTATCAGCCGCAGCCTTTTCAGCAGCGGCAGCTTTCGCGGCAGCGGCTTTTTCTGCTTTCTCCGCAGCAGCTTTCTCGGCTGCTGCTTGCTTGGCGGCTTCAGCCTGAGCTTTCTTCGCAGCGTCTGCGGCAGCCTTAGCAGCTTGTGCTTCGGCAATTTTCTTCGCATCAGCGGCGGCTTTAGCGGCTTCAGCCTCTGCTTTTTTCTGTGCGTCCGCAGCGGCTTTCTTCGCGGCATCTGCCGCTTGTTTCGCCTGAGCATCAGCTTTGGCCTTCGCGTCTGCAGCAGCCTTCGCCGCAGCTTCTTCAGCCTGTTTCTGTTGCTCTTGCGCTTTCGCGGCGGCGGCTTCGGCCTGTTTCTGCTGTTCCGCCTGTTCGCGCACTTTTTCTTGCGCGGCTAAACGTTCTTTTTCAAGTTGCTTCAGTCGCTCTTGCTCGGCCGCCTGCTTCTCGCGAAGTTCCTCAGCTTGCTGCTGCGCCTGTTTTTCACGCTGCTCTTCTGCACGTTTAGCACTTGCCTGCTGTTGCTGTTGCCTGTCGTACTGTTGCACAACGGCGCCAGGATCGACCATAACGGCGTCGATGGACGAACCGCCACCGCCGCCGGCTGAAGCATCAATGTGCTCATCGAACGAACTCCAGATCAGCGCTGCAAATAAAATGACATGCAGCACCGCTGAAATAATTATCGCCCTTTTGAGCTTGTCGTTTTGTTCGGTTGCCTTTGACACTCTCGGTTCCCAAAAAACTGTTCGCCTGTTACGCGCTATCTTTCAAGCCAGCAAAACGCAGTCATCAGATTGGCTGCGTCATCAAGCCAACCGATTTTACGCCTGCACTGTGTAACAAGTTCAGCGCTTTAATTATTTCATCATAAGGCACGTCTTTCGCACCACCGATTAAAAAGACCGTTTTCGGATTGGTCTGCAGGCGACTTTTCGCTTCCGCGATAACCTGCTCCGGCGGCAGTTGATCCATACGATCTTTCTCAACGACCACGCTGTATTGCCCTATCCCGGAAACTTCAATAATGACCGGCGGTTCGTCGTTACTGCTGACAGCTTGCGATTCGGTCGCATCCGGCAGGTCGACTTCCACACTCTGCGTAATAATCGGCGCGGTTGCCATAAAGATCAGCAACAGCACCAGTAGTACGTCGAGCAGCGGCACAATATTGATTTCGGACTTGAGTTCGCGACGACCTCGTCCACGCGTTCTGGCCATGGCTTACCCCTTGTTGCTCTCGCTAACGGTAAACGCCTGGCGGTGCAGAATCGCGGTGAACTCTTCCATAAAGTTGTCGTAATTCAGTTCCAGCTTGTTCACGCGCTGATTCAGTCGGTTGTAAGCCATAACCGCCGGGATTGCCGCAAACAGACCGATAGCCGTTGCAATCAACGCCTCCGCGATACCCGGTGCGACCATTTGCAGCGTTGCCTGTTTTACCGCGCCTAACGCGATAAATGCGTGCATGATCCCCCAAACGGTACCGAACAGACCGATATACGGGCTGATGGAGCCGACGGTGCCGAGGAATGGAATATGCGTTTCCAGCGTTTCCAGTTCACGGTTCATCGAGATACGCATCGCACGGGATGCCCCCTCAACGACCGCTTCCGGCGCATGACTATTCGCCCGATGCAGACGCGCAAACTCTTTGAATCCGCTGTAGAAAATTTGTTCCGAGCCCACCAGGTTATCACGACGCCCCTGGCTTTCCTGATACAGGCGCGACAATTCAATGCCGGACCAGAACTTGTCTTCAAATGCTTCGGCTTCACGTGAAGCCGCATTAAGAATACGGGTCCGCTGGATAATAATGGCCCAGGATGCGATTGAGAAACCAATCAAAATCAACATGATAAGTTTAACCAGAAGGCTTGCCTTCAGGAACAAATCAAGGATATTCATGTCAGTCACTGCTTAAACTCCGCGACAATAGACTTGGGAAGCGCACGAGGCTTCATTTTGAGTGGATCAACGCAAACAATCAGAACTTCGGCTTCATTCAGCACGGTGTTCTCTGCGTTGACAATGCGTTGCGTGAAAACCAATGAGGTGCCACGCATTGACGTAATTTCGGTTTGGACTTCGAGCATATCGTCGAGCCGGGCAGGCGCAAAATACTCCAGCGTCATCTTGCGCACCACAAAGGCTACACGTTCGGCCAACAGGACCTGCTGACTGAAGTGATGATGACGCAGCATTTCTGTGCGTGCTCTTTCGTAAAAAGCGACGTAGCTGGCGTGGTAAACCACTCCACCGGCATCGGTGTCTTCATAGTAGACACGAACCGGCCATCGAAACATATACTTGTTCATTCTTACTGCCTCTTTGTTGGCTTCGCCCACTCACACCGGTCGCTTAACTTTGTAAGCGCCTGGTGACTCGCGTTCTTGCCGCCGCGATGCTTCAAGAATGTCGTTGTATATCGCGCTGTATTCACTTTACATCCCGGTAATGCAATTAAGTTGCGTCCTGATGGTCCAGTGTCGCCACCGCACACAACTCCAGGGCACAACCTTAGGTTAATGCTTTCAAACTTCGCTACTATACGCGCGGGAATGGTGGTTTGGAATGGGGGAAAGTAAACGGAGAGTAAAAATTTATGGGCTTATGCAAGCCCATAAATATTTAAGGATGTTTCTTATTCAAAAGAAGAAGAAAATCAGACCAACAACCAGGACGATATCTGCGATTAGCGGGCAGAAAATGCCCTGCCAGTGTACGGCGCGAGGACGAAAACCAACGCCGTGAATGATGCCTGCGCAGACCGCCCACATCAGCAGGAGACCATGCCAGATTTCCAGCTCACTGGTTTTGGCCGCGAAACGTGACGGATCCCAGAATATGCAGCCAGCCAACACGATTGCCAGCACAAAGGAAAGCGCCCGCAAGGGGCGCTTGTCCATCGCGTTATACTGCATCGCGATAATGTTGGTCATCAGCTATCTTCTTGTCCGGCTTTGCCTGATTCAACGTGCTCAAGCGCCAGCGCTGTGATTATCCCAAATGCACAGGCAAGAAGCGTTCCCAAAATCCATGCGAAATACCACATTTTAAGCTCCTTACTTAGTACAGAGAGTGGGTGTTGCTTTCAATATCTTCTTTGGTGATGCGACCGAACATCTTCCAGTAACACCAGCCGGTGTACAGCAGAATGATCGGAACGAACACACAAGCTACATACGTCATCAGATTCAGCGTCAGCTGGCTGGACGTTGCATCCCACATGGTCAGACTTGCGTTCATCATGGTGCTGGATGGCATCACAAACGGGAACATTGCGATACCAGCCGTCAGGATGATGCAGGCTAACGTCAGTGAAGAGAAGACGAACGCCCATGCCCCTTTCTCCATACGAGAAGTCAGGATGGTCAACAGCGGCAGAACCACGCCCAGTGCAGGAACCAGCCACAGGATAGGTGCATTGTTAAAGTTCACCATCCATGCGCCAGCCACGCGAGCCACTTCTTTGGTCAGCGGGTTAGAGGCGGCATGATGATCCAGTGCTGAGGTCACAACATAACCGTCAATACCGTAAATCACCCACACACCAGCCAGCGCGAAGCAGACCATAGTGACCAGTGCCGCAACCTGCGACGTTGCACGCGCACGCAGATGCAGTTCACCTACCGTACGCATCTGCAGATAGGTCGCGCCCTGGGTGATGATCATCCCAACACTCACGACACCCGCCAGCAGACCAAACGGATTCAGCAACTGGAAAAAGTTACCGGTGTAGTACAAACGCATGTAGTCGTCTACGTGGAACGGAACCCCTTGCAGCAGGTTGCCGAACGCCACGCCAATAACCAACGGTGGAACGAAGCTACCAATGAAGATGCCCCAGTCCCACATGTTGCGCCAGCGCATGTCTTCAATCTTGGAGCGGTAATCAAAACCGACCGGACGGAAGAACAAAGACGCCAGTACCAGGATCATCGCCACATAGAAACCGGAGAACGCAGCGGCATACACCATCGGCCAGGCAGCGAACAGTGCGCCACCCGCGGTGATGAGCCAAACCTGGTTACCGTCCCAGTGCGGGGCGATGGAGTTAATCATAATTCGACGCTCGGTATCATTACGACCGAGGAAACGGGTGAGCATGCCCACCCCCATGTCGAAGCCATCAGTGACCGCGAAACCAATCAGCAGAATGCCAACCAGCAGCCACCAGATAAAACGCAATACTTCATAATCGATCATTTGACGACTCCTGTCTTAGCGTGCCGGCTGAGAAGTCACAGTGGACTGCTCGTAGTGATAACGACCGGTTTTCAGGCTACTCGGCCCAAGGCGTGCGAACTTGAACATCAGATACAGTTCAGCCACCAGGAACAGGGTATACAGGCCGCAAATCAACAGCATCGAGAAGATGAGGTCGCCAGCGGTCAGCGAAGAGTTCGCTACGGCTGTTGGTAACACTTCACCAATCGCCCACGGTTGGCGGCCGTACTCTGCAACAAACCAACCGGATTCAATGGCAATCCACGGCAGAGGAATCGCATACAGCGCGGTGCGCAGCAGCCATTTTTTCTCACCGATACGGTTACGAATCACGGTCCAGAAGGACACTGCGATGATTGCCAGCATCAGAATGCCGCACGCCACCATAATACGGAAAGCGAAGTACAGCGGCGCAACGCGAGGAATAGAATCTTTCGTTGCCTGCTGAATTTGCGCTTCGGTCGCGTCGGTGACGTTATCCGTATAGCGTTTCAGCAGCAGACCATAACCCAGGTCTTTCTTCATGCTGTTGAACTGGTCGCGAACGGCCTGATCGGTAGTACCCGCACGCAGTTCTTCCAGCAGTTGATACGCTTTCATCCCGTTACGGATGCGCTCTTCGTGCTGCACCATCAGGTCTTTCAGACCAATGACTGGTGTATCAACAGAGCGGGTGGCAATGATGCCCAGCGCATAAGGAATTTGAATCGCAAAATGGTTTTCCTGCGCATCCTGGTCCGGAATACCGAACAGGGTAAAGGAAGCCGGTGCAGGTTGCGTTTCCCATTCTGCTTCAATAGCAGCAAGTTTGGTTTTCTGCACGTCGCCCATTTCGTAACCGGATTCATCACCCAGAACGATAACAGACAGAATAGCAGCCATACCAAAGCTGGCGGCGATTGCAAAAGAACGTTTAGCAAACGCGAAGTCACGACCGCGCAGCATATAGTAGGAGCTGATCCCCAGAACGAACATCGCGCCACAAACATAACCAGATGCCACAGTGTGAACAAATTTCACCTGTGCTACCGGGTTGAGCACCAGTTCAGAGAAGCTCAGCATCTCCATGCGCATGGTTTCAAAGTTGAAATCCGCGGCGATTGGGTTTTGCATCCAGCCGTTCGCAACCAGAATCCACAGTGCGGACAGGTTAGAACCCAGGGCCACCAGCCAGGTGACGCACATATGCTGGACTTTACCCAAACGGTCCCAGCCGAAGAAGAACAGACCTACAAAGGTGGATTCGAGGAAGAAGGCCATCAAACCTTCGATCGCCAGCGGCGCACCGAAAATATCCCCTACATAGTGGGAGTAGTAAGACCAGTTAGTCCCGAACTGGAACTCCATGGTCAGACCGGTTGCCACACCCAGAGCGAAGTTGATACCAAACAACTTGCCCCAGAACTTGGTCATATCTTTATAAATCTGTTTGCCGGAAAGGACGTAGACCGTTTCCATGATGGCCAGCAAGAACGCCATACCTAGCGTCAGTGGCACAAACAGGAAGTGGTACATCGCGGTCAAGGCAAACTGTAAGCGCGACAGTTCGACTATATCTAACATCATGACTCCTTGCTCATCGCATGAAGACTCCGAGAGTGAACCCCGTTAGAAAGGGTCACACGCATGCCCCAATACAAATTTATCTGCTTCCCTCCGCCGCTGCTCTTTCTTCTCATTTGAAGAAAGGACAATGATGAAAGGTTACAAACATGTTAATAAAACACTCAAATTGATCCCGCAATTATATTACGCCGTAAAATCCTTACAATAAACAGGTTTTTATCGAGGTAAATTTGCATTTTTCGATAGTGATCAATTTATAGCTAATTTATCACTTTCAGACCAATTTGATCTGCAGCAATTTAACCTCTTTTGAGGTTGTTTACCAAGTTTTAAACATTGATTTAAATCAATTTTCAAATTTAATGTTAATAGTGTTTAACAGTCAGGCGACTAGTGAACGCCATGTTAACGGTATGTTTTTCAATGAGTAATTGCCGTTACTACAAATGATAGGATATTTATTTAAATCTACACGATCTTTTAACCCGCCCGACTGACAAAATTGCCAGCAGATAAAGAGTCACTATTGCTGGGTAGCTCACAGTTTTTTGTTTAGCAAGTCATGGAATTGTTATTTCACACAAATTATTCATTTAAATTTTACTTATAATTAACACCAGGATGTAACTATCTCAAATGGAAGCGAAAGCGTCCCTCATTGACTGACGCATTGGGTTTGACGTCCTCAGCACAGCGCAGGCGTTTCGCTTAAAGCATCACTGAAAGTTATCACTCACTTCTCTTTTTCTCTTATGTGGCAACGTTTAAATATGCCACAAACAATTCATTATCATTTTTATCTTAAATTTAACAAAATATAATTATGTCATATAAGATTAAAAAATAAAAAACCGTTATCCCGTTCACAAGTTATTTAGTAAAGATAATTTTTTAAATTATAAAAAATGACACATGAATGAGACGCACAACAAAATAAGATTTCGATCACAAACATGGCAAGTCATTTATTCGTCATTTTCCTGGTAAATTAAAAAAACCCGCAAAAACAAAACCCAACCACCTGATAAACAAGGTTTTTTACAAATAAAAAATATAACAATCATTTTGCGCAGGATATTTTGAAAATAGATCAATTGCTTCCTTTTCCGCTTACACAGAAACTCCGAGCCTATTAAGAGGTTGTCACAAGCCATGTTCTAAATATTAGAAAATAATTTTCACTTATTGACCATCAGCCCTACAGAGGATTACCCATGAAGAAATCTACACTTGTTATTGGCGTCATCGGTGCTGACTGCCATGCAGTAGGTAATAAAGTTCTGGATCGCGTTTTTACTGCTCATGATTTTCACGTAATCAACCTCGGGGTGATGGTGAGCCAGGATGAATATATTGATGCCGCGATTGAAACAGGCGCCGATGCCATCGTGGTGTCCTCTATCTACGGTCATGGCGACATTGACTGCCTCGGGTTACGTGAGCGCTGCATCGAACGCGGCCTCGGCGACATTCTGCTGTACGTCGGTGGCAACCTGGTAGTTGGTAAACATGACTTCGGCGATGTGGAAGTGAAGTTTAAGGAGATGGGTTTTAACCGCGTCTTCGCACCGAGCCACGACCTGGAAGATGTCTGCGCGCTTATCACCAATGATATTCGCCAACACAATGGCCTCGAGCAGCGTTGCCTGGAAGAGGCTATCTGATGCAAACAGTTTCTGTCGATATCGGCTCGACATGGACCAAGGCTGCCCTCTTCGCCCATGAAGGCGAGGAATTAACCCTGGTAAACCATGTCCTGACCCCAACCACCACACATCATCTGGCAGACGGTTTTTTTGCCAGCCTGAATCAGGTGCTGAACGTTGCCG
The DNA here is from genome assembly GCF_013797615.1 of Citrobacter sp. RHBSTW-00017. Lineage (NCBI taxonomy): Bacteria > Pseudomonadati > Pseudomonadota > Gammaproteobacteria > Enterobacterales > Enterobacteriaceae > Citrobacter > Citrobacter sp. RHBSTW-00017. Next base: position 3,454,425 of record NZ_CP056899.1, read on the forward strand.
ATGCTCGCCCGTTACTGAAAAGTGGTGAAGTGCAGTTGAAATACTCCTCCTCGGCCAAGGGTGGACTCGCCGTTGCAGCAATGGGGCTGGTGCCTTCCATTACGCTGGAATCAGCAAAAGTTACCGCCCATTCGGCAGGAGCGAAAATCGCGCAATATTATTCGTACAAACTGAACCGGCATGACATCCAGGAGCTGGAATCATCACCGCCAGACATTCTGTTGTTTACCGGTGGTACAGACGGTGGCGAAGAAAGCTACGGCCTGGCGAATGCGCATGCTCTGGCAGGCTCAACGCTTGATTGCGCCATTATCTACGCCGGAAACCGGGACATTCAGGACGAAATACAAACGATTCTGGGACATAAAGATCTGACCACGGTAGACAACATTCTGCCTGACCTCGATCACCCGAATCCGTTTGCCGCGCGCCAGGCGATTTGCGATGTGTTCTTGTCACGCATTGTCAAAGGTAAAGGTCTGGACGTCATCGTCGGCGAAACCGGCGAAGAGCCAATGCCGACGCCATGGACGGTATATGAGTTAGTCAAAGCCATTAGCGATTACGACAGCGCATGGAAGGAATTCATGCTGATTGATATGGGCGGAGCCACCACGGATGTCTATTCGGCCAGCGCGAATACCCTCTCCCCCGATACCGTCCTGCATGGTGTTCCTGAACCGTTCGTCAAACGTACCGTTGAAGGCGACCTGGGAATGCGCGTTTCCGCCGTCGTGGTGGGAGAAAGCACGCAGGATATGGTGAAAGTCATCTTCGCCCAACAACCGCAGCGCGAGGAAGCATTTTACCGCTACCTGCGTCATCTGGTTGGGCAACCGGATTACCTGCCGCTCAGCGAGGAGGAGAAATATTTCGACACCCTGCTGGCAGGTTTGTGCGTGGGCTATGCCGCTGAGCGCCACGCGGGCACTAAAAAGCAGGTTTGCACCTGCGTGGGTAACGTGGATTTACAGATGGGTCGCGATCTCACCACCGTACGCAAAGTCGTCGGTTCAGGGGGATGGCTCTCTCGCGCCAGCCAGTTCGATATCCATAGCTGGCTCAAATACCGGGAGCTGGACGACCAGGGTAAAAGAATTTTGTTACCGAATCAGTTTGAGTATTACCGCGATTCAAATGGCCTGCTCCCGCTACTGGCAAACGTCGCCAGGCTGTATCCGCAAGCCGCTGCTCGCACCAGCATTCAGTGTTTAACCCTATAAAACTTAAGGCAGCTACGAATGGAACTTCGAAATAAAAAATTGACCCATGACGAATTCATGACCGAAAGGCATCAGGTATTACAAACCTGGGAAACCGGCAAAGACGTTGAGAACTTCGAAGATGGCGTGAAGTACCAGCAATCAATTCCGGATAAAAAGCGCTTCTCCCTTGCTCTGCTGAAGGCCGATCAGGAAGGGAAAACCCTGAGCCAGCCGCGCGCAGGCGTAGCATTAATGGATGAGCATATTGCGCTGCTCAAAACATTGCAGGAAGAGTGCGACCTCCTGCCGAGTACGATCGATGCCTATACCCGTCTGAACCGCTATGAAGAAGCCGCTGTCGGGATCCAGAAATCTATCGAAGCAGGTACTTCCAAGCTGAATGGTTTACCGGTCGTCAATCACGGGGTTGCTGCCTGCCGTCGTATGACTGAAGCGCTGGAAAAACCGATCCAGGTTCGTCACGGCACGCCGGATGCGCGCCTGCTGGCAGAAATCGCCATGGCCAGTGGCTTTACCAGCTACGAAGGCGGCGGCATCTCCTACAACATTCCTTACGCTAAACGTGTCACTCTGGAAAAATCCATCCGCGACTGGCAGTACTGCGACCGCCTGATGGGCCTGTACGAAGAGAACGGTATTCGTATCAACCGTGAACCATTTGGCCCACTGACCGGCACCCTGATCCCGCCGTTTATGTCCCACTCGGTGGCGATTATCGAAGGTCTGTTGGCTCTGGAACAAGGTGTGAAGTCAATTACCGTTGGCTACGGCCAGGTCGGTAGCCTAACGCAGGATATTGCAGCGATTCAGGCGCTGCGCGAACTTTCCCACGAATATTTCCATAACCACGGCTTTGACGATTATGAACTGAGTACCGTTTTCCACCAGTGGATGGGCGGATTCCCGGAAGATGAAGCAAAAGCCTTCTCCGTTATCGCCTGGGGCGCAGCGGTTGCCGGTATGTCAGGTGCCACCAAAGTGATCACCAAAAGCCCGCACGAAGCGTTCGGTATCCCAACGGCGGCAGCGAACGCCCAGGGTCTGAAAGCTTCACGTCAGATGCTCAACATGGTCAGCGACCAGAAATTCCCGCAGTGCGCTGCCGTGGAGCAGGAAGTTGATCTGATTAAGAGCGAAGTCCGCGCGGTGCTGAAGAAAGTCTTCGAACTGGGCAATGGCGACATTGCGCGCGGTACGGTGCTGGCCTTTGAAGCAGGCGTACTGGATGTACCTTTCGCGCCTGCCGCCTGTAACGCCGGTAAGATCCTGCCTGTTCGCGATAACACAGGCGCCATCCGTATTCTCGAAGCCGGCTCCGTTCCGCTGCCGAAAGACATTCTCGCCCTGCACCACGACTACGTCGCAGAGCGCGCGCATTTCGAAGGCCGCAAGCCTTCTTTCCAGATGGTCATTGATGACATCAACGCCGTATCCCACAGTAAATTAATAGGAAGACCATAATGAAAATTAAACAGGCCCTTTTCACAGCTGGCTACTCCTCATTTTATTTTGACGATCAGCAGGCCATCAAAAACGGCGCCGGTCATGACGGGTTTATCTATACCGGCGCTCCGGTAACGCCTGGATTTACGTCTGTTCGTCAGGCGGGTGAATGCGTATCCGTACAGCTGATTCTGGAAAACGGCGCAGTAGCAGTGGGCGATTGTGCAGCGGTGCAATATTCAGGTGCAGGTGGACGCGATCCGCTGTTCCTGGCTGAAAACTTCATTCCGTTTCTCAACGATCACATCAAACCGCTGCTGGAAGGCCGCGACGTTGATTCGTTCCTGACCAACGCCCGTTTCTTTGACGAACTGCGTATTGACGGCCATCTGCTGCATACCGCCGTACGTTATGGTCTGTCTCAGGCGCTGCTCGACGCGGCGGCACTGGCTACCGGTCGTCTGAAAGCAGAAGTGGTTTGTGATGAATGGCAACTGCCGTGCGTCCCGGAAGCCATTCCATTATTTGGCCAGAGCGGCGACGACCGTTATATCGCCGTCGACAAGATGATCCTCAAAGGTGTGGACGTCCTGCCGCATGCGCTGATCAATAACGTAGAAGAGAAGCTGGGCTTCAAAGGCGAAAAACTGCGTGAGTACGTCCGCTGGTTGTCTAACCGCATCCTGAGCCTGCGCACCAACGAAACCTATCACCCGACGCTGCATATTGATGTCTACGGCACCATCGGTCTGATCTTCGATATGGATCCGGTGCGTTGCGCCGAATACATCGCCAGCCTGGAAGCCGAAGCTCAAGGCCTGCCGCTGTACATTGAAGGCCCGGTAGATGCCGGTAACAAGCCGGATCAGATCCGCATGCTCACCGAGATCACTCAGGAGCTTACCCGTCTGGGTTCCGGCGTGAAAATTGTTGCGGATGAATGGTGTAACACCTATCAGGATATCGTGGACTTCACCGACGCGGGCAGTTGCCACATGGTGCAGATCAAGACCCCGGATCTGGGCGGTATTCACAACATCGTCGATGCGGTGCTGTATTGCAACAAACACGGAATGGAAGCCTATCAGGGCGGTACCTGTAACGAAACGGAAATCAGTGCGCGTACCTGCGTACACGTCGCGCTGGCTGCGCGTCCAATGCGTATGCTGATCAAGCCGGGTATGGGTTTCGATGAAGGTCTCAACATCGTGTTTAACGAAATGAACCGCACCATCGCGCTGTTGCAAACTAAGGATTAAGAGATGGCACGCACATTTAAGATCTTATCGCCTACGGCTATCCTGGGTTATGGCTTCCCGGAAGAAAGTTTTCGTAAAGCCATGGAAGAGTCACCGGATCTTATTGCTGTTGACGCAGGTTCCTCCGATCCAGGCCCCCACTATCTGGGGGCGGGTAAACCCTTTACCGACCGGGCCGGTGTGAAACGCGATCTGCGCTATATGATCGTGGCAGGCGTGAAGAACAACATCCCGGTAGTGATCGGCACGGCCGGTGGTTCTGGCGCAGCTCCGCATCTGGAGTGGTGTCGCCAGATAATCCATGAGATCGCACAGGAAGAAAAACTGTCCTTCTCAATGGCGTTAATCCCGTCTGATGTCGACAAAGAAATCGTTCATCAGGCGCTGGATAACGGCAAAATCACCGCGCTCGATTTTGTGCCTGAACTGACTCACGATGCAATTGAAGAGAGCACCTACATTGTCGCGCAGATGGGCGTCGAGCCTTTTCAGCGTGCGCTCGAAGCTGGCGCGCAGGTGGTGCTGGGCGGACGTGCCTACGATCCGGCCTGCTTCGCCGCGCTGCCAATAATGCAGGGCTTTGATGAAGGTCTGGCACTTCATTGCGGGAAGATCCTTGAGTGTGCTGCCATTGCTGCCACCCCTGGCTCCGGCTCAGATTGTGCGATGGGGATCATTGATGACAACGGCTTTACGCTGAAGGCGTTCAATCCCAAGCGTAAGTTCACTGAAACTTCCGCTGCGGCGCACACCCTGTATGAGAAGTCCGATCCGTACTTCCTGCCAGGACCAGGCGGCGTGCTGAACCTGAAAGCGTGCACCTTTACCCAGGTTAACGAGGGCGAAGTGTATGTCAGTGGTTCACGTCATGAAGAAACACCGTATGCGTTGAAACTGGAAGGCGCGCGTCAGGTTGGCTTCCGTTGCCTAACCATCGCCGGAACGCGCGACCCAATTATGATTGCCGGGATTGACACCATTCTCGAAGAGGTACAGGCAAGCGTGGCGCGTAACCTCTCACTGAATGACGACAGTATCCGCATGACGTTCCACCTGTATGGTAAGAACGGTGTGATGGGCAACCATGAACCGATGAAAACCGCCGGTCATGAGCTGGGGATTTTACTGGATGTCGTTGCGCCGACGCAGGATATCGCCAACAGCGTTTGCTCGCTGGTACGCTCTACCCTGCTGCACTACGGCTATGAAAATCGCATTGCGACTGCGGGCAACCTCGCCTTCCCGTTCTCGCCATCTGATATTCAAAGTGGACCGGTGTATGAGTTCTCGATCTATCACCTGATTGAAGCGAGCGATGCGCTGCGATTTGATTTCCACATTGAACAGGTGACGCCAGAAGGAGTTCAGGCATGAAACACTCAATTTGTTCACTGGCGCAGGTTATTCGCTCCAAAAACGCCGGACCGTACGAACTGGTTTTAGATATTTTATTTAAAACAAGGGAAGACTATCAGCGGGTAAAATCCTGCGAGCAATTAACACCGCAGCTCATTGCCAGTTTATATAATGTTGAACCTGACTTCATTCACAATATCGTGTGGTTCGATCCGGCGAATGCCGTAAAAATCGTCATGCCGCGCGATATTATTTCCGGCAACGTCGGTGATAATGATGTTTATGGTGCTCAGCAACACGCTCCATTATTAAGTATTGAGTTCGACTTGTAACAAAAAACACAATAACAACCATTGGAGCACAGAATTCAGCGGTATCACAGTGCTTCGAATTATTCATGCGGTTGGTCACAACAGGCGTGCGTCTGAGCTGCTGTCCAGGCTCAGGCGCACGCCACCCTACACAATTCCAATTACCAGCCTTTATCCGATGGAGTACACATGAAGAAAATAAGTTTAACGAAGATGATCATATTAGGCCTGATACTCGGCATGATTGCCGGGGTGGCCATAAATAATATGGCCGCGGCTGAAACCGCAAAATCCTATGCAGCAGATATTTCTATTTTTACCACCATATTCTTACGCATGGTAAAAATGATTATAGCGCCATTGGTTATTTCAACTCTGGTTGTTGGTATTGCCAAAATGGGCGATGCCAAAACGCTGGGACGTATATTTTCGAAAACCTTCTTCCTGTTTATTTGCGCCTCTCTGGTGTCAATTGCACTGGGTCTGGTTATCGTTAACATCTTCCAGCCAGGCGCGGGGATCAACTTCGTGCCACATGACGTCGGGGCTGTTGCCGCCGTTAAGTCAGAGCCATTCACGCTGAAAGTGTTTATCTCGCACGCGGTACCGACCAGTATTGTCGATGCGATGGCGCGTAACGAAATTCTGCAGATCGTGGTGTTCTCAATTTTCCTCGGTTGCAGCCTGGCCGCGATTGGTGAAAAAGCCGAGCCTATCGTGAAGGTTCTGGATTCACTGGTACACGTGATGCTGAAGCTGACGGGCTACGTCATGCTGTTTGCACCATTGACCGTTTTTGCCGCTATTTCTGGTCTGATTGCCGAACGTGGTCTTGGGGTGATGGTCAGCGCCGGGATCTTCATGGGTGAATTCTATCTGACCCTGGGTATGCTTTGGGCAATCCTGATTGGCCTGTCAACCATGATAGTCGGGCCTTGCATCGCGCGTTTGACCAAATCAATCCTCGAGCCTGCACTGCTGGCCTTTACTACCTCCAGCTCAGAAGCCGCCTTCCCGGGCACCCTGGACAAGCTGGAAAAATTCGGCGTTTCTTCAAAAATCGCCAGCTTCGTTCTGCCTATCGGTTACTCCTTTAACCTGGTCGGCTCCATGGCGTACTGCTCATTTGCCACCGTCTTTATTGCTCAGGCGTGCAACATTGAGCTGAGCATGGGCGAGCAAATTACCATGCTGTTAATCCTGATGCTGACCTCTAAAGGGATGGCGGGCGTACCGCGTGCATCAATGGTGGTTATCGCCGCAACCCTGAACCAGTTCAACATTCCTGAAGCTGGTCTGATCCTGTTGATGGGCGTCGATCCGTTCCTCGATATGGGTCGTTCTGCTACCAACGTCATGAGTAACGCAATGGGTGCTGCCATTGTAGGTCGCTGGGAAGGTGAACACTTCGGCCAGGGTTGTCGTGGCACTGCACCAGTGAAGACCCCGGAACAAGAACGTCCGGTTACCGAAACAGAAGTCGCGTTGTCCTGATACGACGTTATTGCCGGATGAAGCTTGCGCTTATCCGGCCTACATAACGTTTAACTATCCGTTGGCCGGATAAGGCGGTAAGCCGCCATCCGGCACCATGATGAGCACACCAACAGGATTGCACCATGACTAAAAATCTTCTCGGCGTGAGTATTTTTTCCTTCAGCGTTTTGTTTAGCGCAACGACTCTCGCGCAAACCACGCCGGATTACGCAAAGCTTATCGACCAGGCACATCAAAAATATAAAAGTAACCACGATGGAAAAGTCGCCGACTACATCCCTGCCCTGGCGACCTACAGCCCGAATAACTTTGCCATCACCATTGCCACGGTGGACGGCAAGATCTACCAGGTTGGCGATGTTAACAAACCCTTCCCCATGGAATCCCTGAGCAAAGTCTTCACCATGGCGCTCGCCATGGAACAGCACGGCCCTCAGGTGGTGCTGGATAAACTCGGGGCCAATGCCACTGGCATGCCCTTCAACTCCGGTTTAGCGGTTGAGCTGACCAAAGGCGCGCCTGAGAACCCGCTGGTAAACGCCGGGGCGATGAGCACCGTTAGCCTGATTGAAGCCAAAGACAAAACCGATCGCTGGAACAAAATCCTCGACAACCTGAACGTCTGGGCCGACGCCACGCTCACGGTTAATGAGCCGGTCTTTAAATCCGAGATGGAAACCAACCAGCACAATCAGGCACTGGCGAAGCTGATGGAGTCCTATAACAGCTTCTATGGCAATACCGACGAAGCTGTCGAAATTTATACCCGTCAGTGCTCGGTGGATATCACCGTTGAGCAACTGGCCAAAATGGGGGCGGTACTGGCGAACAAAGGCAAATCTCCATTCAACGGCAAGCAGTTGCTGAATGAAAAATATGTTCCGCAGGTGCTGGCAGAAATGGCGATTGCCGGACTATACGACGGCAGCGGTAAATGGCTCTACACCGTGGGCATCCCGGCAAAAAGCGGCGTCGGCGGCGGCATGGTCGCCGTTGTCCCGGGCGAATATGCGATTGCCGTCTATTCTCCGCCGCTGGATGAAGCCGGTAACAGCGTTCGCGCCCAGAAAACGATCGAATATGTCGCCGAAGCGACAAAAGCCAATGTCTTTTTAGCGCATTAAGCAATTACGGATGGCGTGAGCGCCATCCGACATATTAACTAAAAGGTGAGATGTAAACATGTCTAAACCATTTGTCTGGCAGGAACTCTTTGTTCAGAGTAAAGATAATACCGAATATGAATTACTGAGTAACCAGCACGTTGCGGTAACGGAGTTAGACGGAGAGGAAGTGATTAAGGTTGCGCCAGAAGCGCTAACCTTATTAGCCCAGCAGGCATTTTATGAGGCTTCATTTTTCCTGCGCGCCGGACATTTAAAACAGATAGCCAGCATTCTGCACGATCCGCAGGCCAGCAGTAACGATAAGTACGTCGCATTGCAACTGCTACGCAATGCTGAGGTTTCGGCCAAAGGCGTCCTGCCCAACTGCCAGGATACCGGGACCGCAACCATTGTGGCCTGCAAAGGACAGCATGTCTGGACCGGCGGCGATGACGCAGAAGCATTAAGCAAAGGCGTGTACACCACCTTCACCGAAAACAACCTGCGTTACTCGCAAAATGCCCCGCTGGACATGTATACCGAGGTCAATACCCAGACTAACCTGCCGGCGCAAATCGACATCAGCGCCACGCCGGGTAACGAATACCGTTTCCTGTTCGTCAACAAAGGCGGCGGCTCTGCTAACAAAGCGGCGCTGTTCCAGGAAACCAAATCTATTCTGCAGCCGGAAAAGCTCACCGCGTTTCTGATCGAAAAAATGAAATCACTGGGTACAGCCGCCTGCCCGCCGTATCACATCGCTTTCGTCGTTGGAGGCTTGTCCGCCGACCAGACGCTGAAAGTTGCTAAACTGGCTTCAACTAAATATTACGATAACCTGCCCACCAACGGGAATGAACTGGGTCAGGCATTCCGCGATACGGCGCTGGAAGCCGAGCTGCTCAACGCCAGCCGCGAGTTTGGCATCGGCGCGCAGTTTGGCGGCAAATACTTTGCCCACGATATCCGGGTGATCCGCCTGCCACGCCACGGCGGCTCCTGCCCTATCGCCATGGCTCTCTCCTGCTCAGCCGACCGCAACATCAAGGCCAAAATCAACAAACACGGAATCTGGCTGGAAAAACTCGAGCATAATCCGGGCAAATTTATTCCCGATTCACAGCGGGTGGAAAATGGCGCCCAGACCGTACAACTGGATCTGAATCGTCCGCTGCGCGAGATCCTGCAGGATCTCACCACTCTGCCAATTGGGACGCGTTTATCGTTAAACGGCCCGATTGTTGTGGCTCGCGATATCGCGCATGCCAAAATCAAAGAGCGCCTGGATAACGGCGAACCGATGCCAGATTACATGAAAAACCATATCGTCTATTACGCGGGCCCGGCTAAAACCCCCAGTAATCTGGCCTGCGGTTCGCTCGGTCCCACAACAGGCGGGCGCATGGACGGTTACGTCGATGCTTTCCAGGCCGCGGGCGGCAGTCTGATCATGTTGTCGAAAGGCAACCGCAGCGCGCAAGTCACGGATGCGTGTCGCAAACATGGTGGTTTTAACCTCGGCAGCATTGGCGGCGCCGCAGCCTTGTTGGCGCAGCAGTACGTGAAGAGCCTGCACTGCCTTGAATATCCCGAGCTGGGAATGGAAGCGGTGTGGATGATGGAAGTTAAAAATATGCCGGCCTTCGTATTAGTGGATGACAAAGGCAATAACTTCTTTAGCCAGTTTGAGCAGCAGCATCGCTGCGCAACCTGTCCGGCAGGACATTAAGGAGTCACCATGGAAGCGCGAGCCAATAATGACAGACACCGCCAGCGTCAGCAGAAACTGAAAGAACAGGTTGATACCCGCGTGGCGGCGGCAACGGAGAAGAAAGGGATCCTGATTGTCTTCACCGGCAACGGTAAAGGAAAATCCACCGCAGCCTTTGGTACGGCAACGCGCGCGGTTGGTCACGGAAAAACCGTTGGCATCGCGCAGTTTATTAAAGGCCAGTGGGATAATGGCGAGTACAACACGCTGCAACCGCTCGGTGTCGAATTTCATATTATGGGCACCGGATTTACCTGGGAAACCCAAAATCGGCAAGCGGATATCGAGGCGGCAACGGTAGTCTGGCAGGAAAGTAAGCGCATGCTGGCTGATCCGCAGTACGATCTGGTGGTGTTGGATGAGCTTACCTACATGCTGGCTTACCACTATCTGGACACCCAGGAGGTTATCAGCGCCATCGAAAATCGCCCTGCGGAGCAAAGCGTCATCGTTACCGGGCGCGGATGCCATGCGCTGTTACTGGAACTGGCCGATACGGTCAGTGAAATTCGCCCGGTCAAGCACGCGTTTGACCGCGGGATTCAGGCACAGATTGGAATCGACTGGTAGCCGTTCTTTTGCCGGATAACGATGCTAACGCGTCTTATCCGGCCTACCAATCGTTGTAGGCCTGATAAAGCGCAAACCACCGTCAGGTAGCCGACACCACGGACTTACTGAGCAACCAGTTACGAAATGTCTGTAAATGTGCAGACTCCGATTTCTCTTCACGCCACGTCATAATGAAACGGTTCCCGGTGCGCATCGGAACATCGCAAGGAATGACCATATCTCCATTGTCCAGATCGTGCTGAATGGCAAAACGAGGAAGCAGCGCAACCCCCAGATTAGAACGAACCGCCGCAATCAACATCGACAACAGATCAAATCTCGGGCCTTTATTTACCAGCGGACTGCTGACGTTGGACAGCGCAAACCATTCCTGCCAGCCTTTGATTCGCGTACTCTGGTGCAACAGCGGGTATTCGTTCAGCAGTTCGTGGACTGACAGTTTCCGTTCCGGTTCGGCCAGCAGACAGCGGCTGCAAACTGGCAGAATTTCCTCTTCAAACAGGTACTCAACCTCTGACCACGGTGAGTAGAAATCTTCGCGCATAATTGCCGCATCATACTCACGATTAAGAAAATCACCGATATTCGCCAGCGAATGGATGTTCACAATAATATCAGGATTGAGTTTGTTAAACTCGCGCAGGTTGGGGATCAACCAATGCGTACTGAACGTCGGATTTACCGCCAGCTCAATAACCTGTACGGTCGGTTGCCAGGTCATTATTGTGGTCGTATCGCGCTCGAGTTTATTTAACGTTTCTTTAACGATACTTAAATAGTGTTTGCCGGCCGCATTTAAAAAAATACGTTTTTTGGCATGATTAAATAGCGCGGTATTAAGAAAATCCTCCAGTGCATTCACCTGGCGGAAAACAGCACTTTGTGTTAACGCCAACTCTTCAGCTGCCCGGGTATAACTTTCGTGACGCGCAACCACTTCAAAAGTTACCAGCAACTCCGTCTTGGGTATTTTTCCTCTCATAACCTCTTCCATATGCAGCGTACAAAAATAGTTTAATTTATAAAAAATAATTCAAGGCACCCAGATAAGCACCGAGAGTTATATTTTATTTTCTCCATTGATGTCATTGATCCAATCCATGATTTGCTCACACTGATGGCGGATAAATATTAACCAATAATACTCAAGCACAACAATAAACACAATTTAAATAAGGTTAAACCTAAGTAAATAGTGCCAATAAGTTCTTAATAATTTTTCAAGTCTTCTTGTTTATTGCAGAAAAAACTTTGCGAGATTAATCAATATTATCCATGCGCTAATCCTGGATAATTTCACGTTATAACTTACGGGCAAACGACTGCTTTTAATCATTTATTGATGTCGTTTGTGCCATTTTTTGACAGACGTGATAAAGGACACATTGTGAAAACTTTCGGAAAGGTCTGGCTCGTTGGAGCAGGTCCTGGTGATATTTCATTACTGACCCTCAAAGCAATGATGTGCATTAAACAGGCCGACGTCATTATTTACGATCGGCTGGTCAATCCTAAAATTTTGGAATGGGCATTACCTGACTGCCTGCTTATCAATGTCGGCAAAAATCCAGGCTTCCATTGCGTTCCCCAGGATGAAATCAACGCACTGCTGGTCCAGTATGCCCAAACACACCACAACATTGTGCGTCTCAAAGGTGGCGATCCGTATGTATTTGGCCGTGGGGCTGAAGAAGTTGAGGATCTGGTTGAAATGGGCATCCCTTTTGAAGTTGTACCGGGTATTAGTTCTACGATTGGCGGCCTGACCTATGCCGGTATCCCGGTGACGCATCGCGATTTTGCCTCCGGTTTTCACGTGGTGACAGGCCACACGCGGGAAGGCAATCAGCAGCAGGACTGGCGTCAACTGGCGAAACTTAACGGCACGTTGGTCATCGTCATGGGTATCGCCAATCTGGCGTTTATCTGTGAAGAGCTGTTGATGGGCGGGAAATCAGCAGACACGCCCGCCGCGCTAATTATGTCCGCGACCCGAGAAAATCAACGCCGCCTGACCTGCACGCTCGGTTCATTATTGAGCAAGGCGCAGGAAGCTAATATTGTTCCACCGGCGCTGATTGTAATCGGAGATGTGGTGACCCTGAGCGATCGGCTCTCTTTTATACCTGAAGCCATCACGTTGCCAGACAATCTTTACTGCGAAAGTCTGGCGTGACGAAAAGACTGGGGCGACGTTTGATGCGCCGCCCGGAAAACGCGGCAAAAGTAACTGGTTTGCGCGTATTGCAGTTTCCTGGCAATACTGTCTATGGAATGATCCGGATCGTGTAATAACTCCCCTGCTTTTTGCATTTTTTTCTGACTCACCCAGGTTTTAAAATTAACACCCTGGCGTTTCTTGAAAAACCGGCTGAAATAGTTCGCGCTTAAGCACACATGAGCCGCGACAGATTCCAGAGACAATTCACCATACAAATTCTGGTAATGGTGCCAACTTACTGATTTAGTGTATGATGGTGTTTTTGAGGTGCTCCAGTGGCTTCTGTTTCTATCAGCTGTCCCTCCTGTTCAGCTACTGAAGGCGTGGTGCGTAACGGTAAAAGCACTGCCGGACATCAGCGCTATCTCTGCTCTCACTGCCGTAAAACATGGCAGCTACAGTTCACTTACACCGCCTCTCAGCCCGGTACACACCAGAAAATTATTGATATGGCCATGAATGGCGTCGGATGTCGCGCCAGTGCACGCATTATGGGCGTTGGCCTCAACACGATTTTACGACACTTAAAAAACTCAGGCCGCAGTCGGTAAACTCACGCATACAACCGGGCAGTGACGTCATTGTTTGCGCGGAAATGGACGAACAGTGGGGTTACGTCGGCGCTAAATCACGCCAGCGCTGGTTGTTTTACGCGTATGACAGGATACGGAGGACGGTTGTGGCGCACGTATTCGGTGAACGCACGTTGGCCACGCTGGAGCGTCTTCTTGGCCTGCTGTCGGCCTTTGAGGTCGTGGTATGGATGACGGATGGCTGGCCGCTTTATGAATCACGCCTGAAGGGAGAACTGCACGTTATCAGCAAGCGATATACGCAGCGCATTGAGCGGCATAACCTGAATCTGAGGCAGCATCTGGCAAGGCTGGGCAGGAAGTCACTGTCGTTCTCAAAATCGGTGGAGCTGCATGACAAAGTCATCGGGCATTATCTGAACATAAAACACTATCAGTAAGTTGGAGTCATTACCCAAATTCTCGTCAATATAACGCAGCGCCGCCATAAGTTTTTTCTCGTGACGTGAAGGCTCAGTGAAATAATGATGAGCGTATCGGGTTGCCGGAACAACAATCTTCTCAGAGATCAATTGTTCTTTCTCAAAATTATCAACAATAAAACTTAACAAATTTGCTGACGCCACCAGTACATTATTATCCACCATCGCAGACTGGCCCCACTCAGCTTTAATTTCGGGGTTATTAATCCATGAATTTTTGTTATCAATAGCGATAGTTTTATATTCCTGATACTTCACCCGCACCTGCCCGCAGATAATAAAACCGTAAAGGTGTCCCTTATGAATTAATGGCATCGAGAACAGGCTTAGCCCTGCATGACAGGTGAGTATTCTGGGTTTAAGCTGTTTTAATGCCTCAAAAGCACAGTACTTGTCGCACTTTTGGCAACCTGCTCGATAGCGCTCATCCGCACGCATTAATGTGCAAAACGAATTAAAATTATGACATTCAGACAACGCTATACCGTTAATATCAACGACGACTGTGGCTAACCCAGTGGCTCGGGAGAAGAGTTCTGCGATAGAGAAAAAACGGTGTAAATAGTCATCCTGGATTTTCAGCGGCACGTTATCCTCCGGCATTAATAATATTAAGGCCGCTAATATGCAAAAATTAGCCTCAGGAAAGAATGATGCTTACCGCAAAAAATAATCTCATTTGTGCAGATGATTATGATCAATTGGCAAGAAAATTATAGCGACCACGATAATACTCTGCAGCACATCGCGACTTCGCTTTCTCAAAGATTAACGAATCTTCACACTCTCTTGTGAGACTCTTTTCGCAACACCCAACACCTAACCTCATTATTTTCAATAAATTACCCGTTTTTAATGTGAATCGATGATGTGCTTATTTGTGATAATCATCATGTGAATGTGAAAGGCCCTCCTGAATAATATGTTCAATTAGCAAACAATCTGAACGGAGTTGATCCATGGCCGTCACCACAGGCGTTATCGCCGACGATTTTACCGGCGCAACGGACATTGCAAGCTTTATGGCGCAGCAGGGGTGGCGCGTCGCGCTTCTGCCCGGTATGCCCGATACCGCGCAATGCTGGAATGAAGAGGTTGACGCTATCGTCATCTCGCTGAAAAGCCGCTCATTACCCGCAGAACAGGCCGTCGCCCAATCCCTGTCCTGTGCCCGCTGGCTGAAACAAAATGCAGGTGTCCGCCAGATTTATTTTAAATATTGTTCGACGTTTGACTCCACGCCAACAGGCAATATTGGCCCGGTCAGCGATGCATTGATGAACGACCTGCAGGTTCCGCTGATCGTCCACTGCCCTGCTCTGCCGCAAAACGGACGCACGGTGGTGCATGGTCATCTTTTTGTACACGGCATACTGCTTAACGAATCCGGGATGGAAAAGCATCCGCTCAATCCAATGAACGATGCCAGCCTGCCGCGCCTGCTGAGCGCGCAAACGCCAGGCGCGGTTGGTTGCATCAACCTCACGACCCTGCGTCAAGGTGTGGAAGCGGTCACTTACGCCCTGGCCCAACTTCAGGCTGAAGGTACGCGTCACGTTATCGTCGATACGCTGGATGAAGCAGATCTCAACACGCTGGCGCAAGCTCTCCATGCCAGCCCTCTGTTAGCCGGTGGCTCCGGGCTCGGCGGCGCGCTGGCCGCCTGCAGCGGAGGCCAGCAATCCATGCCGCCGGACTCTTTTCCACTGCCTGCCAAAACGGTGGTGTTCTCCGGTAGCTGTTCGGCAATGAGCAATCGTCAGGTTAATCGCTATAAGGCCGCAGCAGCGTCTCGTTTGCTTGATGTGTCCCGCTGCCTGTCTGATGCCGAACGCTACACCGATGAACTGAGCGCCTGGGCGATGACGCATATCAGCGACTCATTAGCGCCGCTGATATACGCCACCCAGCCGCCAGACGTACTCAAACGTATTCAACAGGAGCACGGCGAACAGGTCGCCAGCCAGGCAATCGAACACGCTTTTGCCCGGCTGAGTTCAAAGCTACGAACTGCGGGTGTAAACACCTTTATCGTCGCGGGCGGAGAAACCTCCGGCACCGTTGTGGAAGCCTTGCAGGTGAAGCGTCTGTCCGTCGGCAAAGCCATTGCGCCAGGCGTACCGTGGGTATTTTCCTCCGGTCTGGCGCTGGCGCTGAAGTCAGGCAACTTTGGTGACGACGATTTCTTTTTTACTGCCCAGGAGTACGCATTATGAATTCGGTGAGTGAACACCAACTGCGCGAACTACTCGTCCACTATGGCCGTTCCCTGTTTATGCGCGGTTACAGCAGCGGCGGTTCCGGCAATCTTAGCGTCAAAATGCCAGATGGCGGCTATCTGGTGACCCCGACCAACTCTTGTCTGGGCGAGCTTGATCCTGCCACGCTAAGTCGACTGGATGCCAACGGCGTTCATCTTAGCGGCGACAAACCCTCAAAAGAGGTGCCCATGCATCTGGCGTGGTATCGACATCGGCCATCCTGCGGCGCGGTCGTGCACCTGCATTCTCCATGGCTGACCGCGCTCTCCTGCCTGCCGTGCACCACGCCGAAAAACTGCCTGCCGCCGTTAACGCCGTACTATGTGATGCGCGTCGGGCAGTTACCGCTGCTGCCCTATTTCAAGCCAGGCCATGAGGGCATTGCCAGCGCACTGAGTGAAATCGCGGCAGACCATACGGCCGCGCTGCTGGCCAATCACGGGCCGGTAGTAAGCGGTCGCTCGCTGCGTGAGGCGGTGTTTAACGCTGAAGAACTGGAAGACAGCGCCCGCATCTGGCTGACGTTAAAACCGCTTGGCTATGTTCCGCTCTCAGAAGAAGCGGTGGCCGAACTTGAACATTCCCGGCAAGCGTGAGGTGACATAATGATCCCCGAGCAACGACGTGATTTTATCTACCGCTACGTGCACGAAAAAAATGCCGCCTCATTTAATGAACTGGCAGATTTGATGAGCGTGTCGCATATGACCGTGCGTCGCGACATCCAGTTGCTGGAAGAAGAAGGCAAAGTTATCGCCATTAACGGCGGAGTGAAGCTCAATAACCTGCTGAAATCCGAGCTGCCATGGCGGGAAAAAGCCGAGTTGAATCATGACGTGAAACGTAAAATGGGCCAGCTCGCCGCCATGCTCATTGAGCCCGGACAAACGCTGTATCTGGATGCCGGTACGTCGTTGTTTGAAGTGGCGAAAGCGGTCGCCGCCAGCCACTGTTTCAATCTGACGGTAGTAACCAACGATTTTTCCATCAGCCACTATCTGATGGATATGCCGCACATCACGCTCTATCACACCGGTGGTCTGGTGGATCAGCGTAACCGCTCATGCCTTGGAAAAAGCGCCGCCAGTTTTCTGCGCACCATTAATATTGACGTGGCGTTTCTGAGCTCCTCATCGTGGGATACCGAACGCGGCATGTCGACGCCGAGCGAAGGGAAAGCCTCGGTTAAAGAAGCGGTACTCACCGTTTCCCGGCGTCGGGTGCTGGTCTGCGACAGCAGTAAGTTTGGCAAATACGGCATGTTCCATATCTGTGGGCTGGAACAGTTAACCGACATTATTTCTGATAACCGGTTACCGGAAAACGCCCAGCAAACTCTTGCCAGCCAGGGCGTTAAGCTGCATCTGGTTGATAACCGGGAGGGTGCGCGCCATGCTGAAGTTAGCGGCTAACCTCGACTGGTTGTTTACAGATTTACCAATAGCGGCGCGATTTGCGGCGGCGCAGGCGGCTGGTTTTCGCGGCGTTGAAGGGCTATTTCTCTGGCAGCACCCGCTGGCGCATTTGCACGCTGCACAGCGGGAAACATCCCTGCCGGTGGTGCTGATGAACGCACCGGCGGGTAACTGGGCACAAGGTGAGCGGGGACTGGCCGCGCAGCCCGGTCGAGACCAGGAATTTCACCATAGCCTGAACGTGGCGCGTGATTACGCCACGGCGCTGGGCTGTCGTCGGGTTCACGTTATGGCTGGTTCGCGTTGCGGCGATCTGACGCTTCACGCTCAGCGCACTCTCCTGACCAACCGGCTGCGTATCGCCTGCGATATGATGGCTGAAGCGGAAATCGATGTGCTGATTGAACCGTTAAATTCGCAGGATATGCCCGGTTATTTTATTGACAGCTTTCCGTTGGCCGAATCTATTATTCAAGAGGTTGGCAAGAAAAATATCGGTTTACAGTTTGATATTTACCACTGTCAGAAAATTCATGGCAATGTGGCAAAAAATATTGAACGCTACCTCACCTTAATTAAACATTTTCAAATTGCTTCTGTCCCCTATCGCCATGAGCCGGGAACAGGTGAATTAAATGAAGCATGGCTATTCGATTTTATTAGAAAAATGAATTACCAGGGCTGGATTGGCTGTGAATATCAACCATCAACATCAGGGCCCGACTCATTAAACTGGATAACGCCTTACCTATAATTTAAATATCTCTGTACCGGAGGAAAATATGTCGGATACTGTTATTATTTCGCTGGCACCCGTTGCCGCGGATTGCCCCAGAGTTATACCCGCAGAACTGGCGCAGGAAATACTCGCCAGCGTTGAGCATGGCGCGTCCATCGTGCATTTACACGTTCGCGATAAACAGGGTCGCCTGACGCCGGATACCACCGATTTTCAGGCGACCATTGATAACGTCATGCGCCATTCAGACCTGATTATTCAGGCGTCTACCGGCGGCGTATCTTCAATGTCCATCGCCGAACGCTGCGCGCCACTCTCCTGCCCCGGCGTAGAGATGGCTTCGCTGAACGTCGGTTCCGTCAACCTCGGAGATGCGGTGTACTTTAATCCCGGTCCGGACGTGGAATATTGCTCCCGGCAAATAGTCGAGCGCAATATTATTCCCGAGTTTGAAGTTTTTGAAATTGGCATGATTAATAACATCCTGAACCTTGAAGATAAAATAAAATTCCAAAAACCCATGCTCTTTAATATCGTCCTCGGCCATCGCGGCAGTACGCCAGCAACCATTGATGCTCTAATTGCTCTGCGTAGCATGATCCCGCGCGATGCCTTATGGGGTATTACTCATTTTGGCAGAAAGAACTTCGATATTATTGCCGCCGCCGTCGGCATGGGGGCCAGTGAAGTGCGAATCGGCTTTGAGGATAGCTATTATTTAAGCGCTGAAGAAAAAGCACAGCATAATTACCAGCAGGTTGCAAAACTCGCCACGCTCATTCGCAGCATGGATAAAAAAGTCGCCACGCCAGAAATTGCGCGGCACATGTTATCTATTCCATCCCGGCAGCAATAACAACAGCAAGGACATTTCAACATGACTATGACCACTGTTATTCACAAAACCGGACTCGGCGTCAGCGTTGCGGGCGCGGCGCTAGCGATTATCGGTGCGCTAATCCAGTCCGCGGCGCTCTGGCAGCCCGGGCTGGTGATGTTCACCGCCGGATTCGCCGCCGGTGCAGGCTACTGGCCGGGTCTACGCAGTTATCAGTTTACGCTATGGATCATCGCCGGGTTTGTCGCCGCCATGACCTGGTCTACGGATCTGATCGTCTGGGGCGGTTTCAATATCACCCATAAATGGATCGTGTTCCTCGTCATTCAGGCCACCATGTTTAGCATGGGCACTAAGCTAACGATCCAGGATTTTATTGACGTCGCCAAAATGCCGTGGGCGGTGTTTATTGGCACCTTCTGCCACTTCGTCATCATGCCTCTGCTCGGCCTGAGCATTACGCTTATCTTTAACTTTCCGCCTGAGGTGGCGGTCGGGATTCTGCTGATTGGCGCCTGCCCAAGCGGACTCTCCTCTACCGTCATGGTCTATATCGCGAACGCCAACCTGGCGCTGGCGGTCTCGATCGCCGCAGTCTCAACGCTGGCGGCGACGGTGATGACGCCGCTGTGGGTCAATCTGCTGGCGGGGTCGATGATCGATATCCAGCTCACCGCAATGGTAATGGATGTGGTGAAAATCGTATTGATCCCCATCGGCGCGGCAATTCTGCATGACTATCTGAAAACCTATGCGGGCGTGCGCGGACGCCGTGTCGTCCAGATGCTGGCCGGGATCGGCGCTCTTTGGCTGCTGTATATGATTGCTGGCGGCTGGGACGCACTGTTTGGTCACGCCAGCGCCGATGCGCAAATGTACGCGGTGGTGCTTAACTTCGTGGCAGGCGGTCTCGTCTGGGCATTGTTCTACAACTGGCTGTATGGCCGCGTGGCGGGCGTGAAGAAAATCATGCCGACCATCTCAATGATGGGGATCATTTTCTTTACGACCACCGCAGCCGCAGCCGGGCGCGAGAACCTGGTGCAGGTCGGCTTCCTGCTCTGCTTCGCCATGTTGATGCATAACCTCGGCGGCTTCCTGATTGGCTATCTGATGAGCCGCTGGATCTTCCGCATGGACGTACAGTCTGCCCGCACCGTAGCCTTTGAAGTCGGCCTGCAAAACGGCGGCATGGCGTCCGGGCTTGCCGCAGCGATGGGCAAACTGGCAACGGTTGGCCTGGCCTCGGCGGTGATGACTCCGCTTGGCAACGTCAGCGGCTCGCTGCTCGCGAACTACTGGCGCAAGAAAGACGCCAAACAGGCGCAGGCCGCCGCAGCCAAAGATCCCGTTCAACCCGCTTGCGAAAATCTGTCAAAAGGATAATCACGATGACAACTCTCACTCTGGGGCATGCCCTGCGCGCCGTGGCCTCTGCGCTCGACCTTGCCGAAACATGTTACGCAAAACGCCCGTTAAGCGTGGCCGTATGCGATGCCAATGGCGAACTACTCAGCTTTGCGCGGATGGATAACGCCAAACTGTTAACCATCGAGTTAACCCAGCGCAAAGCACGCACCAGTAGCCGCCTGGGCTGTACCACGCAGGCATTTTTACAGCGACTGCAGAAAGAGCAACTGGATATTGGTTATTTTGCCGACCCGCTGTTTACGGCGCTGCCGGGAGGGATCCCGATTCTGCACCAAGGAAAATGCCTTGGGGCCGTCGCGGTAGGCGGTTTATCCGCGCAGGAAGATCATGATGCGGCGCTGGCCGTCGCGGAAACGTTACTTAAGGAGATTGCCCAATGAAAAAGGTCGCCATGCTGCATACCAGTGCCGCCACGCTTACGATGATGCAACAACTGATTACCGACATCATGCCGGATGTTGAAGTCATGCACCTGGTGGAAGAATCCATGATCAAGCAGGTAATGAAGGCCCAGGGCGTGACGCCCAATATTGCCGCCCGCATCGCCGATTATGTACATATTGCCGAAAAGGCGGACTGCGATATCTTTATTACCGCCTGCTCCTCAATTGGTACTGCGGTGGAGCAATGCCAGTTTATGACCCCACTGCAGCTCGCGCGCATTGATTGTGCAATGGTGGAAGAGGCGATTGAAAAAGGTGAGCGGATCGCCGTACTGGCGACCGTGGCAACCACGCTGAAGCCAACGCTGGATTACGTACAGCGCAAAGTGCAGCAGAGCGGTAAATCGCGAACCATCACGCCTATATTAATGGAGGAGGCATTCCACGCGCTGCTGGCGGGAGACATGGATACTCATGACCGTATCGTCAGTGAAGGGTTACAGAGCGCCTTTACCCAGGCAGATGTTGTGATGCTGGCGAAGGCCTCGATGGCGCGCGTTTTACAGCAGCTCCCTTCCCCGCCGGTGCCGGTAATGACCTCGCCGGAAAGCGGAATTCGCTGGTTGAAAACACTGGCTGAAAGCTGAATTACAGGCCAAAAAAAAGGCCATCATCAGATGGCCAACCATGTCGAAACGGGACCAGCCCTTGACTATGCAGAGAGTCAGGGCTGTTTTTTTTCTTACTTAATCACTGTTTTCAGCGCTTCGCCGATATCGGCCAGGCTACGAACGGTTTTCACGCCAGCGGCTTCCAGCGCAGCGAATTTCTCATCCGCCGTACCTTTACCACCTGCGATGATCGCACCAGCATGACCCATACGTTTACCTTTCGGCGCAGTCACACCCGCGATGTAACCCACAACCGGCTTGGTCACATGATCTTTAATGTACGCCGCCGCTTCTTCTTCCGCGCTACCGCCGATCTCACCGATCATGACGATCGCTTCGGTCTGCGGATCTTCCTGGAACAGCTTCAGGATATCGATGAAGTTAGAGCCAGGGATCGGGTCGCCGCCGATACCCACACAGGTAGACTGACCAAAACCGTAGTCGGTGGTCTGCTTAACCGCTTCATAGGTCAGCGTACCAGAACGAGAAACGATACCGACTTTACCAGGCTTGTGAATATGACCCGGCATGATGCCGATTTTACATTCGCCAGGGGTGATAACACCTGGGCAGTTCGGGCCAATCATGCGTACGCCAGCTTCATCCAGCTTCACTTTCACAGTCAGCATATCCAGCGTTGGGATACCTTCGGTGATGGTGATGATAAGCTTGATGCCTGCATCGATAGCTTCCAGGATGGAGTCTTTGCAGAACGGAGCCGGAACGTAGATAACGGTGGCGGTTGCGCCGGTCGCTTCTACTGCTTCACGTACGGTGTTGAACACCGGCAGACCCAGATGCGTGGTGCCGCCTTTGCCCGGCGTAACACCGCCGACCATTTGCGTACCGTAAGCAATCGCTTGTTCAGAGTGGAATGTCCCCTGGCTACCGGTGAAGCCCTGGCAGATAACCTTGGTATCTTTATTAATTAAAACTGACATTATTTCCCCTCCACTGCGGCAACAACCTGCTGAGCTGCATCCGTCAGACTTTTCGCTGCAATAATATTCAGGCCGCTATCAGCCAATTTTTTCGCGCCGAGTTCAGCGTTGTTACCTTCAAGACGTACCACGACCGGAACGTTAACGCCCACTTCTGCTACCGCGCCGATGATACCGTCCGCGATCAGGTCGCAGCGTACGATACCGCCGAAGATGTTAACCAGTACGGCTTTAACATTGTCGTCAGAGAGGATAATTTTGAACGCTTCGGTTACACGCTCTTTGGTCGCACCGCCGCCAACGTCAAGGAAGTTAGCCGGTTCGCCGCCGTGCAGTTTAACGATGTCCATGGTGCCCATTGCCAGGCCCGCGCCGTTAACCATACAACCGATGTTGCCGTCCAGAGCGACGTAGTTCAGTTCCCACTGTGCAGCCTGTGCTTCACGCGGATCTTCCTGAGACTGATCGCGCATTTCACGCAGGTCAGCCTGGCGGAACAGCGCGTTGCCGTCAGCGCCCAGTTTGCCGTCGAGGCAGATCAGATCACCCTGCTTGGTCACCACCAGCGGGTTGATTTCGATCAGCGCCAGATCGCGCTCAAGGAAGATAGTCGCCAGACCCATGAAGATCTTGGTGAACTGCTGAACCTGTTTACCTTCCAGACCCAGTTTGAACGCCAGTTCACGACCCTGATAAGGCATCGGACCGGCCAGCGGATCGAGCGCTACTTTGTGGATCAGGTGCGGCGTTTCTTCAGCCACTTTTTCAATTTCCACGCCGCCTTCGGTAGAGGCCATGAAGACCACGCGACGGGAACTACGGTCAACAACTGCGCCGAGGTAAAGTTCTTTACCAATGTCGGTCGCTGCTTCAACCAGAATCTGATTTACCGGTTGACCATGGGCGTCTGTCTGGTAAGTGACCAGACGTTTACCCAGCCAGTGTTCAGCAAAAGCGCGAATGTCTTCTTTGCTGTTCACAACCTTCACACCGCCCGCTTTACCACGGCCACCAGCGTGAACCTGACATTTCACTACCCACGGGCCTGCGCCGATTTTAGATGCAGCTTCTTCAGCTTCACGCGGAGTAGTACAGGCATAACCCACCGGTGCCGGTAAGCCATAGCGGGCAAAAAGTTGTTTTGCCTGATATTCATGTAAGTTCATGTGTTCTGTCCATCCTTCAGGTAATCGTTATCTTTTACCCGTAGGCCTGATAAGCCTCCAGACCTACGGGGCAGGTGATACTCTTATTTACTACACGTCCAGCAGCAGACGCGTCGGATCTTCCAGCAACTCTTTAATGGTTACCAGGAAGCCTACTGACTCACGACCATCGATCAAACGGTGGTCATAAGACAGCGCCAGATACATCATCGGCAGGATTTCAACCTTGCCGTCTACGGCCATCGGACGATCTTTGATGGCATGCATACCCAGGATGGCGCTCTGCGGTGGGTTGATGATCGGGGTAGACATCAGGGAACCGAACACGCCACCGTTAGTGATGGTGAAGTTACCGCCCGTCAGATCGTCGACCGTCAGCTTGCCGTCGCGACCTTTAACTGCCAGCTCTTTAATATTTTTCTCGATGTCAGCCATACCCAGCAGATCCACATCACGCAGGACCGGCGTGACCAGGCCACGCGGCGTGGAGACCGCCATGCTGACATCAAAGTAGTTGTGGTAAACCACGTCATCACCGTCGATGGACGCGTTCACTTCCGGATAGCGTTTCAGCGCTTCAACAACCGCTTTCACGTAGAAAGACATAAAGCCCAGACGGATACCGTGACGTTTCTCGAACGCGTCACCGTACTGCTTACGCAGATCCATGATTGGCTTCATGTTGACTTCGTTGAACGTGGTCAGCATGGCGGTGGAGTTTTTCGCTTCCAGCAGACGCTCAGCTACGCGTTTGCGTAGACGGGTCATCGGAACACGTTTTTCGCCACGAGCGCCCAACTGAGCCTGTGGCGCAGGCGCGGCGGCCGGCGCTTTGGCTTCTGCTTTCGCAGCCGGTGCTTTGGCCAGATGCTTTTCAACATCTTCACGCGTGATACGACCACCGACGCCGGTGCCATTGATGGCGCTGGCTTCGAGGTTATGCTCACCCAGCAGGCGACGGATCGCCGGGCTCAGGGCATCGTTGTTCTGTTCAGCAAGAGACGCCTGCTGGCGTTGTGCCGGAGTAGAATCTTTCTCTTCAGACTTGGCGCTGGTCTCTTTGCCAGAGCTGTTGCCTTCACGCAGGCGACCGAGGATCTGGCGAGAAGTGACGGTTGTCCCTTCATCTTCCAGAACCGCATCAAGAATACCGTCCGCTGATGCCGGTACTTCCAGTACCACTTTGTCAGTTTCGATTTCTACCAGTACTTCATCACGACGTACTGCATCGCCCGGTTTTTTGTGCCAGGTTGCAACCGTTGCATCCGCTACGGATTCAGGCAGGTCGGGAACAAGAATATCTACGCTACTCATTATTTATCCTTTATTTAATCGACGTTCAGCGCGTCATTAACCAGATCTTGTTGCTGCTTCTGGTGAACGGACATATATCCTACTGCCGGAGAGGCAGAGGCCGGGCGACCTGCATAACGCAGAGCTGACCCAAATGGAATTACTTCACGGAAATGATGCTGGCTGCAGTACCATGCGCCCTGGTTGAGCGGCTCTTCCTGGCACCAGACAAAATCATGTACATGAGCAAACGGTTTCAGCGCTTCCTGCACCGCTTTATGCGGGAACGGATAGAGCTGTTCGATACGCACAATGGCGACATCTTTTTGGTCGTTCTTGCGGCGTTGCTCCAGCAGGTCGTAATAAACCTTACCAGAACACATCACGACACGCTTCACGCCTTTAGGATCAAGTTCATCTACTTCGCCAATGGCTGGCAGGAAGGTGCCATTTGCCAGTTCGTCCAGCGTGGACACCGCCAGCGGATGACGCAGCAGCGACTTCGGTGACATCACTACCAGCGGACGACGCATTCCGCGCAGCGCCTGACGACGCAGCATGTGGTAAACCTGTGCCGGGGTAGACGGGACGCAAACCTGCATGTTTTGCTCAGCGCAAAGTTGCAGATAACGTTCCAGACGCGCGGAAGAGTGCTCCGGACCCTGACCTTCATAGCCGTGTGGCAGCAGCATAACCAGACCGCACATACGGCCCCATTTCTGCTCGCCGGAAGAGATGAACTGGTCGATAACCACCTGCGCACCGTTGGCGAAGTCACCGAACTGCGCTTCCCAGATAGTCAGAGTGCGCGGTTCTGCCGTGGCATAACCGTATTCGAATGCCAGCACCGCTTCTTCAGACAGCACGGAGTCCCATACGCGGAACGTGCCCTGCCCGTTATGCACATGCTGCAGCGGAGTGTACGTTGAACCATTCGCCTGGTTATGAATAACCGCATGACGGTGGAAGAAGGTTCCACGGCCAGAGTCTTCACCCGACAGACGTACCGGAATACCTTCATCAACCAGCGTGGCGTAAGCCAGATTCTCTGCGCCACCCCAGTCGAACAGCTTCTCGCCTGCGGCCATGGCCTGACGGTCGCCGTAAATTTTGGCAACACGCGACTGCATTTCCACCGCTTCAGGCACGGTGCTGATGCGTTTTGCCAGCTCCTGCAGACGCTTCATCTCAACTTTGTTCGGGTAGTTTTCATCCCATTCGTGGTTGAGGTACGGAGACCAGGTGAAGGAGTGCATATTCATTGGACGCCACTCTTTCACCACGCATTCGCCTGCGTCCAGCGCGTCACGATACAGATTGACCATTTCGGTCGCATCTTCCAGCGTAGCGACGTTGTCCGCTTCCAGCTTGTCAGCGTAGATTTTGCGCGGGGTCGGATGCTTTTTGATTTTCTGATACATCAGCGGCTGGGTTGCGCTTGGCTCGTCGGCTTCGTTGTGGCCGTGACGGCGGTAGCACACCAGATCGATGAAGACATCGCGTTTAAAGGTATTACGGAAATCCAGTGCCAGACGCGTTACGAAAGCGACCGCTTCCGGGTCATCCGCGTTCACGTGGAAAATCGGCGCCTGAACCATCTTACCGATGTCGGTGCAGTACGGTGTAGAACGTGCATCTAGCGGGTTAGAGGTGGTGAAGCCCACCTGGTTGTTGATAACGATGCGAACGGTACCGCCCACTTCGTAACCACGCGCTTTCGACATGTTCAGGGTTTCCTGAACCACGCCTTGCCCGGTTACTGCCGCATCACCATGAATAGTGATTGGCAGCACTTTATTGCTGCTCGGCTCGTCCAGACGATCCAAGCGTGCACGTACGGAACCGATAACCACCGGGCTAACGATTTCCAGGTGCGACGGGTTAAACGCCAGCGCCAGATGCACCAGACCGCCTTCGGTTTCGATATCCGATGAGAAGCCCATGTGGTACTTCACGTCACCGGTACCGAGGTGTTCTTTATGTTTGCCCGCAAATTCGTCGAATAGATCCTGCGGCTTTTTACCCAGCACGTTAACCAGGACGTTCAGACGACCACGGTGCGCCATACCCAGTACCACTTCACGGGTACCGCTGTTACCGGCGTGGCGGATCATCTCTTTGAGCATTGGGATTAACGCATCACCGCCTTCCAGCGAGAAGCGTTTCGCGCCCGGGAATTTCGCGCCCAGGTAGCGTTCCAGACCTTCCGCTGCAGTCAGTTCGCTGAGGAAGCGTTTCTTCTCTTCACTACTGAACGCAGTACGACCAGACTCGATACGCTGCTGAAGCCAGCGTTTTTCTTCGGTGCTGGTGATGTGCATATACTCGGCGCCAATCGGGCCGCAGTAGGTTTGTTTCAGCGCGACAACCAGGTCGCTCAGCTTCATCGTGTCTTTGCCACCGGCAAAAGAACCCACGTTAAAGCTTTCCTGGAAATCCGCATCGGTCAGATCGTGGAAGGAGGGATCCAGATCGGCCACATTTTCTTGCTGCCACAGTCCCAGCGGATCGAGATTCGCATGCTGATGACCGCGGAAACGATAGGCGTTAATGAGCTGCAGGACTTTAACCTGCTTCACATTGGCATCAGGGTCGGAAATAGAAGAAGAGTAACGTGGGGTAATCAACGCCTGTCGACGGAAATAATCACGTGTTTTTGAGTGGAGTTGATCCGGTTTGACTCCGGTACCAGGTAACTGCTGGAACGTCGAACGCCAGTTAGCATCTACCGAGTCAGGGTCGGTTAAGAAGTCTTCATAGAGCTGTTCTATCCAGCTCTGGTTAGAACCAGAGAGGTAAGAAGAGTCCAACCAGGCTTTCAAAGCGCTGTTCTGCATCGTGATCCCTTAAGCATTTGTATGCTTATTTCGCCGTGGATACTACCACGCACACCGATGTGCGTGCCGGGGTTCACTTGTTGCGGACTGTCGTGTCATCTGCGTCCGCTAAGGAACCTTTAAAAACTGTCTAATAATCGTCGTCGTTCAGGCTGCGATTATTGCTATCAATGTGGCAGTTTTTAGAGGTTTCCCTGCACGGCCGGGGAATCTCTTCCCCGGCAACTACAACTACTTATGCACTACGTTTGAGCAGCATCGACTTAATATGACCGATGGCGCGCGTCGGGTTCAGCCCTTTAGGACATACGCTGACGCAGTTCATGATGCTATGACAGCGGAAAACGCTGAAAGCGTCACTTAAACCTTCCAGACGGCTGTCGGTCTCGGTATCGCGGCTATCAATTAAGAAGCGATACGCGGCCAACAGGCCTGCCGGGCCAATAAACTTGTCCGGGTTCCACCAGAATGATGGGCAGGACGTTGAGCAGCATGCACACAAAATACATTCATACAGCCCATCGAGCTTCTCACGCTGCTCTGGCATTTGTAAATGCTCACGAGCCGGAGGATTTTTCCCATTATTCAACAAGTAAGGCTTAATCTTCTCATACTGTGCGTAGAATTGTCCCATGTCTACCACCAAATCGCGCACAACCGGTAAACCTGGCAGCGGGCGAATGACAATTTTCTTGCCCGGCTGATTCAGCGCAGAAATAGGTGTGATACAGGCCAGTCCATTTTTGCCGTTCATGTTCAGACCGTCGGAGCCGCAGACTCCTTCACGGCAGGAGCGACGAAACGACAGCGACGGATCTTTTTCTTTCAGCTGCATCAACGCATCCAGCAGCATCATGTCGCGCCCTTCTTCCGCCTCCAGGGTGTAATCCTGCATGCGCGGAGCGTCATCAACATCCGGGTTATAGCGATAAACTGAAAACTCGAGTTTCATTGTCCTGTCTCCGCATTAATAAGTACGAATCTTCGGCGGGAATGCCGGGCGCAGCTTCGGTTCCATATTGACTTGACGTCGCGTCATGGATTCCGACTCTGGCAGGTACAGGGAATGGCACAGCCAGTTTTCGTCATCACGTTCCGGGAAGTCGAAGCGGCTATGCGCGCCACGGCTTTCGGTACGGAAGTTTGCAGATACTGCAGTGGCGTACGCGGTCTCCATCAGGTTATCCAGCTCCAGACACTCAACGCGCTGGGTGTTGAACTCGCTGGAGGTATCGTCCAGACGGGCATTTTTCAGGCGTTCGCGAATCGCTTTCAGTTCTTCCAGACCCTTCGCCATCGCATCGCCTTCGCGGAATACCGAGAAGTTATGCTGCATACATTCTTGCAGCGCTTTACGAATTGCCACCGGATCTTCACCGTTACGGTTACCGTTCCAGCGATTCAGACGCGCCAGAGAAGCGTCGATTTCATCTTCGGTTGCATCCAGCAGGTCACCCTGCTCTGCGATAGATTCCTGCAGATGCAGACCCACAGCACGACCAAATACCACCAGGTCAAGCAGTGAGTTGCCGCCCAAACGGTTAGCACCGTGAACCGATACGCAGGCGATTTCACCGACGGCAAACAGCCCTGGGATCACCACATCTTCGCCCTGCTCATTCACGGTCAGCGCCTGGCCGGTGACTTTGGTCGGAATACCGCCCATCATATAGTGGCAGGTTGGGATAACCGGGATTGGCTCTTTCACCGGGTCAACGTGAGCAAAGGTACGGGACAGTTCGAGAATACCCGGCAGACGGGACTCCAGCACTTCTTTACCCAGGTGGTCGAGTTTCAGTTTGGCGTGCGGCCCCCACGGACCGTCGCAGCCGCGACCTTCGCGGATTTCGATCATGATGGAACGCGCCACCACGTCACGACCCGCCAGGTCTTTCGCATTCGGGGCATAACGCTCCATGAAGCGCTCACCGTGTTTGTTCAGCAGGTAGCCACCTTCACCACGACAGCCTTCTGTTACCAAAACACCCGCGCCAGCGATACCGGTTGGGTGGAACTGCCACATCTCCATATCCTGCACCGGCACGCCAGCGCGGATAGCCATACCGACGCCGTCACCGGTGTTGATGTGGGCGTTGGTGGTGGACTGATAAATACGGCCAGCACCGCCGGTCGCCAGCACGGTTGCGCGGGCTTTGAAGTAAACGACTTCACCGGTTTCGATACACAGCGCGGTACAACCAACAATCGCGCCATCGGCATTTTTCACCAGATCCAGCGCGTACCACTCGGAGAAGATGGTGGTATGGTTTTTCAGGTTCTGCTGATACAGCGTGTGCAACAGCGCATGGCCGGTACGGTCTGCCGCTGCCGCGGTACGTGCCGCCTGCTCGCCGCCGAAATTCTTCGACTGGCCGCCAAACGGACGTTGATAAATTGTGCCATTATCGAGGCGAGAGAACGGCAGCCCCATGTGGTCCAGCTCCAGAATCGCTTCCGGACCGGTTTTACACATATATTCAATAGCGTCCTGGTCACCAATGTAGTCCGACCCTTTGACGGTGTCGTACATGTGCCATTCCCAGTTATCTTCATGGGTATTACCGAGCGCAACGGTGATGCCACCTTGCGCAGATACGGTATGGGAACGGGTTGGGAACACTTTGGAGAGCAGCGCACAGGTCTGACCGCTCTGGGAAATTTGCAGCGCCGCGCGCATACCTGCGCCGCCGGCACCAATCACAACAGCATCAAATTCTCTGACTGGCAGTTTCATTACACACCCCACACCACAACAAATCCATAAATGACGTAAACCACCAGCGCAACGACGATAGCCAGTTGCAGAATCAGGCGCACGGCCAGCGGTTTAACGTAGTCGGTCAACACCTGCCACATGCCGATCCAGGCATGAATCAAGATGGAGAAAAGAGCCAGCAGGGTGAAGACTTTGGTGAATGCCGATGAGAAGAAACCGGTCCAGACTTCAAACGTCAGTTCGCCGCTGGTGGCGAAGAAGCCGACCATATAGATGATGTATAACGTCAGAACGATAGCGGTAGCACGGACCA
Organism: Citrobacter sp. RHBSTW-00017; assembly: GCF_013797615.1. Taxonomy (NCBI): domain Bacteria; kingdom Pseudomonadati; phylum Pseudomonadota; class Gammaproteobacteria; order Enterobacterales; family Enterobacteriaceae; genus Citrobacter; species Citrobacter sp. RHBSTW-00017. The sequence goes on from NZ_CP056899.1 coordinate 3,485,207, forward strand.
GAATGAAGTCATGTACGCCGTTGCGTCCTAATGCGGAGGCGTTGCTTACCATACGAGGACTCCTGCGAGAAGTGAAAGCACGACAATGATAACGAAACAAATTTTGGCGGAACGTGTCCCTGCTTCGAGGGTTTCTTCGATATAGCCAAAATCCATCAACAGATGGCGAATGCCCATTACGGCGTGATATGCCAGCGCAATCAGGATCCCCCACAGAATTAACTCCACAAAGAAGTTATTCATAATGGATGACGCCGCGAGGAAACCTTCAGGGGAGGAAAGGCTGGTACCCAATAACCACAACAGAATCCCGACCGCCACGAAGGTGATCACTCCGGATACGCGATGGAGAATGGACGCTATCGCCGTGATTGGGAACCGGATCGTTTGTAGATCCAGATTGACAGGTCTTTGTTTTTTCACATTTCTTATCATGAATAACGCCCACATGCTGTTCTTATTATTCCCTTTGGACTTCGGGTACAGAAGATGAAGACACCTGTAGCCTGAAAGACGATGGGATTTCCTTCCTCCGGTCTGCGTGCGGGTCAGACAGCGTCCTTACTATAACTACGCGTCATATAAAACACTGCTTCCAGATGCTAAAACGACACGTTACAACGCTGGTTGGCTCGGGATTGCAGGGTATTCCGGAGACCTGGCGGCAGTATAGGACGTTCACAAAATCATTACAATTAACCTACATATAGTTTGTCGGGTTTTATCCCGAACAGTGACATAGGTCACGATAACAACATTATTTTAATTTTTAACCATCTAATTTGACAATCATTAAACAAAGTTGTTACAAACGACACCAGAAAAAGCATATAATGCGTAAAAGTTATGGGGTCACTCTTTCACCGGACATTTAGTTATGTAACAGTGTGGAAGTATTGACCAATACAGTCAGGACAGTTATTAGTGATAGACAGGTTTAATAATTCGGATTGCTAAGTTCTTGATTTGCAGTTTATTCGCCATGAAAAGACCGTTTTACCTGCAAGCGCCCATAGCTCTGTACCCAGGTTATCCCCTCTTTCGCAGAGCGGCGAGCCAAATAACAAACTGGTAACGGTTCATTGATGTACGAAGGCAAATGTGAGTTCCAGCAGTCTTAAGCAATAAGGCGCTAAGGAGACCGTAAATGGCTGATACTAAAGCAAAAATCACTCTAAATGGTGACTCTGCTATTGAACTGGATGTGCTGAAAGGTACGCTCGGTCAAGATGTTATTGATATTCGTAGTCTTGGCTCAAAAGGGATGTTTACTTTTGACCCAGGTTTCACCTCTACCGCATCCTGCGAATCCAAAATTACTTTCATCGACGGTGACGAAGGTATTTTGCTGCATCGCGGCTTCCCGATTGATCAGTTGGCGACCGAGTCGAACTATCTGGAAGTGTGTTATATCCTGCTGTACGGTGAAAAACCGACGCAGGAGGAGTACGACGAGTTCAAAACCACAGTCACTCGCCATACCATGATCCACGAACAGATCACCCGCCTGTTCCACGGTTTCCGCCGCGACTCTCACCCGATGGCCGTTATGTGTGGTGTTACCGGGGCGCTGGCTGCGTTCTACCACGACTCGCTGGATGTGAATAATCCGCGTCACCGTGAAATCGCCGCCTTCCGTCTGCTGTCCAAAATGCCGACCATGGCAGCGATGTGCTACAAATATTCCATCGGACAGCCGTTCGTGTACCCGCGTAATGACCTCTCCTACGCCGGTAACTTCCTGAACATGATGTTCTCCACGCCGTGCGAAAAATACGAAGTGAATCCGATTCTGGAACGCGCAATGGACCGTATCTTGATCCTGCACGCTGACCACGAACAGAACGCCTCAACCTCTACCGTTCGTACCGCCGGTTCTTCTGGCGCTAACCCGTTTGCCTGCATCGCGGCCGGTATTGCTTCCCTGTGGGGACCAGCACACGGCGGCGCAAACGAAGCTGCTCTGAAAATGCTGGAAGAAATCAGCTCTGTTAAACACATTCCGGAATTTGTTCGCCGCGCGAAAGACAAGAATGATTCCTTCCGCCTGATGGGCTTTGGTCACCGTGTTTATAAAAACTATGACCCGCGCGCCACCGTCATGCGTGAAACCTGCCATGAAGTACTGAAAGAACTGGGCACCAAAGATGATCTGCTGGAAGTGGCGATGGAACTTGAACACATTGCGCTCAACGACCCGTACTTCATCGAGAAGAAACTCTACCCGAACGTAGATTTCTACTCCGGCATCATCCTGAAGGCGATGGGTATTCCGTCCTCCATGTTTACCGTTATCTTCGCCATGGCGCGTACCGTGGGCTGGATTGCACACTGGAACGAAATGCACACCGACGGCATGAAAATCGCTCGTCCGCGTCAGCTGTACACCGGCTACGATAAGCGCGATTTTAAGTCTGATATTAAGCGTTAATTGTCTGCCGGATGGCGCCAGCGCCTGTCCGGCTTACAGCCATTAATTCTCCTGGGTCGGACAAGGCATTGAAGCCAGAATCCGACCTGTTTTTTTTTTTGATGCATATTATTTTATTCTCATCATGCTTTCTCTATGATTTACTGAGATTTCCGTCATTTCACTCAGGAGCATGGGATGCCTGTTTTGCAGTGGAGCCTGTTGTTTCTGCTATCGCTCCTTCTTTCCCTGTTCTTTTTGTTTATACACCTTCCAGGACCGCTGCTGCTCGGTTCGATGATCGTCGGCATCATATTCAGTATGCGCGGCATCTCACTGCACCCTCCCCGCTGCACATTTCTTGGCGCGCAGGCGATTCTCGGCTGCATGATTGCCCAAAACCTGACGGGCTCAATCTTAACGACCCTTACGGCCCACTGGCCGATGGTGATTATCATCCTGCTGGCGACCCTTATCAGCAGCGCGGTAATCGGCTGGCTGCTGGTTCGCTACAGTAACCTACCGGGAAACACCGGTGCATGGGGCTCGTCACCTGGCGGTGCGGCGGCAATGGTGGCGATGGCGCAGGAATATGGTGCCGACATCCGGCTGGTGGCGTTTATGCAGTATCTGCGCGTACTGTTGGTGGTTGGTGCGGCGGCACTGGTCACCCGAGTGATGATGGGCGACCAGGCCCAAACGGTCAGTGAGCAAATCGTCTGGTTTCCGCCGCTGAGCAGCAATCTGTTCAGTACCCTGGCGCTGGCCGCCGTTGCCGGTACGGCCGGGCGTCTATTGCGTATCCCCTCTGGCGTCATGTTGCTACCGATGCTGGCAGGCGCATTGCTGAATGCTGGTGGCGTGATGGTGATCGAACTGCCGGAATGGTTGCTGGCGATTGCCTATATGGCCATCGGCTGGCAAATCGGTCTGGGCTTTGACAAGCAGATCTTTTTAATGGCGTTGCGCCCCTTACCGCAAATCCTCTTGTCCATTTTTTCACTGATGGCGATCTGCGCCGCTATGGCCTGGGGACTGGCGCATTACATGCAGATAGATTTTCTTACCGCCTATCTGGCGACCAGTCCAGGCGGCGTGGATTCTGTTGCGGTGATTGCCGCAGGGAGTCACGCCGATATGGCGCTGATCATGGCGATGCAAACCCTGCGGCTATTCAGTATTTTATTGACTGGCCCGGCGGTGGCGCGGTTTATTTCGCTACACGCGCCAAAGCATCCCGCTTAGTGCTGACATCCCGGACACCAGTAAAAGGGTCGTGAAGAGAGCGTCGTTTTTTCGATGATTCCGCCACAGCGCTCACAGGCTTCACCATCCCGGTGAAAGACCTTAAAGCGAAACAGCGCGCCGTGATGTTTGTTCTCATCCACCAGCCCGCGGGTGTTATAGGACAAACGAGGAATATCAAGCAGCGCATGCGCCAGCGCATCCAACTGCTCATCTCCGAGCATCGACGCTTTATGCTGCCCGGTCAGCCCTACCTGCCAGAGAATCTCTACCCGCAGGTAGTTACCTAATCCCGCCAGAAACGCCTGGTCCAACAGCAGGCCAGAAAACTGGCGATTGCGAAAACGCGGGGATAACAGACGCGCTTTCACGTCATCGGGCGTTAAACGTAAATCCAGGACGTCTGGCCCAACCCGTTGCAGGAACGGGTGGGTAGCGAGCTGTTCCGGCGTCAGCATGTCGATATCAGAGGCGCTATAGAGCAGAATAGTTTTGTCGTGTGTTTGCAACCTGACACGCAGAACCCGCGAAGTCTGCGGTATTTTGCCGGTATCCACCACTCGCCACACGCCATAGAGCTGATTGTGGCTGTACAGCGTCAATCCATTAGAAAAATGGGTCAGCAATGCTTTACCCCGCGTTTCAAGCTGGGTAACACTCTGCCCAATCAGTTGAGATTGATACGGTTTTAGCTGCTCAAAGGCAAACCAGACATCGGTCAGGGGTTTGCCTTTGACTGCCGCCTCCAGGTTATCCGCCGCGCGGCGGATCTCCGGGCCTTCAGGCATAATACTGTCCTTTTTTAATGTGTTGCACCGCCCGTCACTGCGATATCACTCTCCACCTGCAACGCGGTGGCAATCGCAACTTCCAGCGCCCGGCGCACTGTGTCCGCTGCCATACTTGGCGCCCCGGGGTGCTGTGCAGCCTGTTGCGGCAAATAAGGGATATGAATAAATCCTCCCTTTACCGCCGGAACGTCACGTAGTTTATGCAGCAGGCCATACATCACGTGGTTACACACGAAAGTGCCCGCGGTCTGGGAAACCGAAGCCGGAATTCCCGCGTTGCGCATGGCAACAACCATCGCTTTGATCGGCAACGAACTAAACCACGCCGCCGGACCATCGGCCACAATCGGCACATCTACCGGCTGTTGACCCTGATTATCCGCAATACGCGCATCGTCAACGTTGATCGCCACGCGCTCCACGGTGACATCCGCGCGCCCACCCGCCTGCCCCACCGCCAGCACCAGTGATGGCGACAGCGCGTCAATCGCACCATTGAGTACGGCAAGAGACTCGCCAAAGACGCACGGCAGTTGGCGGGCAACGACGCGGCATCCGCCGATGATAGCATTGTCGAGGCCCGAGACCACTTCCCAGGAAGGGTTAACTGACTCGCCGCCAAAGGGTTCAAATCCCGTGATGAGTACTGTTTTCATCCTGTCTCCTTACAAGAACATCAGGAAATACATCAGGAACACGTTGACCAGCAACAGCAGTATGCCGGTTGGCACCTGCGCTTTAATCACCGCGTTTTTATCCGGCAGCTCCAGCAGCGCTGCAGGAACAATGTTAAAGTTTGCCGCCATCGGCGTCATTAACGTCCCGCAATAGCCAGAGAACATGCCAATTGCCGCCATTACTGCCGGATTGCCGCCGTGCTGCAGCACGAGGATCGGAATCCCAATTCCAGCGGTCACGATCGGGAAAGCGGCAAACGCATTGCCCATGACCATCGTCAGCAATGCCATGCCGAGGGTGTACACCGCCACTGCGATAAAGCGGCTATCCACCGCCAGGTATTCTTGCGTCAGCCAGGAAATACCGCTGCCTACGCCCGCTGCCGTAAACAACAGCCCGAGCGTGGCCAAAATCTGCGGCAGGATAAACGCCCAGCCGATGGAGTCCAGCAGACGGCGCGCCTCCTGAATCGGTTGATAAACCCGCTCATGGGTCATTTTTATCGCCATCGCCAGACCAATCAACGAGCCTGCGGTCATAGAAAAGAGCGTCACCAGCGTGGCGTGATTACCCGGCCCAAACAGCGCATCCTGTAAGCCCGGAATATGGTTGAACATCAGCACGCCAATAACCGTTACCACCGGAATTGCCAGCGCCGGGAAAAACAGGCGGTTACCCAGACGACTGGCGCTTTCTTCGCGCTGTTGCTGCGTTCGTTGATGGTAGCTTCCCAGCTTCACGCCGCCAAAACCGGCGATCAGGGCCAGCACGACCACCGCAACGCCAACGGCAATATGCACCGTGCGTTTGTCGCCAAACAGCGAATATGTCCAGTCGCCAAGCAGAAACAGTACGCCGTATATGCCCCAAAACAGGCCGGTGGTGAAGCGACGCGGGTTCGCTTTGTCCTGCCAGGACATCAGCGCCACAATCAGTAATACCGCTCCCGCCAGCCAGTAGAGATAGCTTTGTTGAAAATTCATTTCGCTTCCCCTTTCGCTACGGCATTCGCTTTCGCCACCTCACGTTGCAAATAGCTATCCAGACGCCACAGACGCGTACCGTGGATCAGGAATGCACAAATTGCCGTTGGGATCCCCCACAAGGCAATATGCAGCGGTTCGGTCTGGATCCCACCAGACTCCAGCATAAAGTTATGCATAAAAATGATGGCGCCGAAGGCAACAAAGATATCTTCACCGAAGAACAGTCCGACGTTATCGGTCGCAGCTGACATGGCGCGCAGACGATAGCGTACCGCCCCAGGTATCTCGCCGTGATTTTTCTCTGCGGCCCCTTCCGCCATCGGCGCCAGCAGCGGACGCACCATCTGCGGATGCCCCCCCAGACTGGTCAGCCCTAACGCAGCGGTCGCTTCGCGAATGAACAGATAGACAATAAGCAGACGACCACTGGTGGCGCTGCGGATTTTTGCAATCCACGCCTGAGCACGCTCTTTGAGTCCGTGGCGTTCCAGCAGGCCAATAACCGCCAGCGGGATCAGCAGGATAAATGGCAGGTTGCGGGTGTTAAGAAAACCTTCACCCAGCTTCTCAAGGATAGTGGCTACCGGCATATGCGCCGCCAGCCCCGTGACGATCCCGGCAATAATGACCACCAATACCGGGTTAAAACGTAAAAGAAATCCGACCACGATGACGGCGATCCCCGTCAATGGCCAGAGAGAAATTACCTCTCCCATAATTCAGTCCTGTATATGTTGTTGTGTAATATATTATTGTTTTTTATGAATAAATTTATGCGCTAATTTGAATATTGCATGCATTGAATGCGGCTCGCAAGCGACGGGCAAAAGCGAGTGCGTGCTCACCATCCCCGTGAATGCATACCGTCTGGGCTGTCACGTTCGCCCACGTTCCACTCTGGCTTTTTACTCTGCCGGATTGCACCATTTCTAGCGTTTGCGCCAGCGCCTGCTCTTCATCCTCAATCAATGCGCCCGGCTGGCTGCGCGGCACCAGACTGCCATCCGCCTGATAACCCCGATCGGCAAAAACCTCCTGACGTGTTACCAGACCATAGCGTTCACCCGCACGAATCAGTTCGCTTCCCGCCAGCCCTACCAGAACCAGCGACGGATCGCAGGCATACACCGCTTGAGCAATAGCATCCGCCAACTGAGGATCTTTCGCCGCCTGGTTATAAAGCATACCGTGCGGTTTAACATGACGCATTACGCCGCCCTGCGCACGCGTGATGGCAGCCAGCGCACCAATTTGATACAGCATCTGCGCATACACCGTTTCCACAGGCAGGGTCATGGCGCTACGGCCAAAATTTTCACGATCCGGAAAACTCGGATGCGCGCCTATCGCTACGCCATTTTTTAGCGCTTCGCGCACGCTTAAAAGCATCGTCTGCGCATCACCGGCGTGAAACCCACAGGCGATGTTGGCTGATGACACCAGTTGCAGCAGCGCTGCATCGTTAGGGCATCCCTCACCGAGGTCTGCGTTGAGATCAATTTTCATTGTTAAGTCGCCATGTTAACTGTTCCAGATAACGCTGCCGATCGTGGCGCGCCTTAAGCGCTTCCTCCAGCGAACACTGCACAAAATGGATCGGCTGGCCGAGCGGGATCTGCGCCAGATGATACATATCTGCTTCGATGATACAGGCGATACGCGGATAGCCGCCCGTCGTCTGAGCATCTTTCATCAGCACGATAGGCTGACCATTATGCGGAACCTGCACTACGCCAGGGAGCAAACCATGCGACAATAGCTCGCGATCGGTCGTGCGCGTCAGCGACTGCCCCTGCAAGCGATACCCCATACGGTTGCTTTGCGGACTCAGCTGCCACGGGGAGCGCCAGAAAGAAGCCTGCGATACTTCGTCAAACTCCTGGTATTCAGGCCCGGGGAGCGCGCGAATGTGGTTGCCCCACATCAGCTGTTTTACGCCCTGCGGCCCGCTGAATTGCCGGGTCGATGCGCCAATTGGCAGCCGATCGCCATCGCGCAGCAGACGCCCTTCCAGCCCGCCAATTCCGACTTTGAGATCGGTACTGCGCGACCCCATTACTTCGGGCACATCAAAACCGCCCGCTACCGCCAGATAGCTGCGCATGCCGTGATGTGGACGTTTTAGCGTCAGACGCTGCCCGGCTTTCACCGGCAGCCGCCATCCGCTCCATACAGGAGTACGATCCAGGTGCGCTTCACATCCCGCACCGGTCAGGGCAAACCAGCCATCGGTTTCAAATTCCACCACCAACTGCCCCAGTGTGATTTCCAGCGCAGCGGCATTCGCATCATTACCTACCAGCAGGTTAGCAACGTTCAGCGCCGGTTTATCCAGCGCGCCACAGTGACTGATTCCGGATTGACGAAAACTATGGCGTCCCCCGTCCTGTACTGAGGTGTACATGCCAGCGCGAATGATGTTTAACATATCCCCTCCTTCTGCGGGACAAAACGCACGGTATCGCCAGCCCGTAACAGAATCGGCTCCTGCCGTTTTGGATCAAATAACGCAACGGAGGTACGGCCAATCAATTGCCATCCGCCTGGCGTGGAAAGCGGATAGACCCCCGTTTGGGATCCGCCAATACCGACAGAACCTGCCGGAACAAGCAGACGCGGTTCCGCACGCCTCGGAGTATGGAGCGGTTCAGGTAAGCTCCCGAGATAGGGAAATCCCGGCTGAAAACCGATAAACCACACCACATAATCAACCGACGCATGAAGTTCGACGACCTGCTTGTCGCTTAATCCACTGTGCCGGGCGACCTCTGCCAGATCGGGGCCGAACTCACCGCCATAGGTCACGGGAATTTCAATAAAGCGCGAGTCCGGCTCCAGCGCCTCACTCTCTTCCCACCAGCGCTGCAGGCGTTCAATCGCATCCAGCGCCAGCGTTTTCGGGTCGCGCAGGGTAACCGTGATATTGTTCATTCCCGGAATAGCTTCCAGCACATTCGGGGCATCAACCAGACGCTGGGCCAGACGCCAGATGCGTTTCTGAGTCGCCAGCGTAATGGGAGGTTCCAGCTCAAGAACCACCGCACTCTCACCTAACAGATAACAACGCGCTCGCTGCACTTTCGTCCCTCTTTATTACGCTGGATTAGGAATATCGATAAAGGTTACGTCCAGATCGGTATTTTCATTCAGCCATTCGCTCAATGCGCGAATGCCGCCGCGTTCGGTCGCATGGTGACCAGCAGCATAAAAATGCAACCCTTGCTCGCGGGCTGAGTGAATGGTTTGCTCTGAAACTTCACCGGTGATAAAGGCATCGACACCAAACCGGGCTGCGCTATCAATGAAACTCTGACCGCCCCCTGTACACCAGGCGACGCGCTGAACTTTTTCCGGCCCGGTATCACCACACCATAACGGTTTACGGCCTAAACGCGCTTCAATCCACGATGCCAGCTCCAGCCCCGGAACCGGCATGGAGAGTTCTCCCCATGGCACCAGCGGCTCGATTTCACCCATGACGGTGATCCCCAACAGCGCTGCCAGCTGCGCGTTATTACCCAGTTCCGGGTGAGCATCCAGCGGCAGGTGCCAGCCATACAGGTTGATATCATTTTCCAACAGCGTCTTCAGACGATGGCGCTTCATACCGCGTATAACCGGAGATTCGCCTTTCCAGAAATAACCGTGATGAACGATGACCGCATCCGCCTGCAGACGTACCGCCTCATCCAGCAACGCCTGACTTGCGGTCACGCCGGTCACGATTTTATGCACCGTCTCTTTGCCCTCAACCTGCAAACCATTCGGCGCATAGTCGCTAATGGCGGCGCTGTTCAGTTTGTCGTTGATCAGTTGTTCCAGTTCGGTGTTTTTCATCATCGTCCTCGTAGTCATAAATTCTGCCTGCCCAATCAGCAACACAGCTTAGGTTAAAATAGCGTTCCCGCTTGCGTTCGTCGATAGACATTTCACTGACACATCAAGAAACAATCACACCCGATTTGAACGCAATTTGCTTACCCCCACGCGATCTAATTCATGTATATTTATGCAATCAGACAGCATATTGCAAAAATAATCAGATCTGTATCAAAGTTAAAACTTTAAGGAAACACACTCGCGCAGCACGTTCAGCCTGTCGCGAGGCATTTACTTCGAGAAAAGAATGAATAAACAAGCATCTCAACCACGGGCGATTTATTACGTCGTTGCGCTACAAATTTGGGAATACTTCAGTTTTTACGGCATGCGTGCATTGCTGATCCTGTATCTCACTAACCAGCTTAAGTACGACGATAATCACGCATATGAACTGTTCAGCGCCTACTGCTCGCTGGTCTACGTCACGCCCATTCTTGGGGGATACCTGGCCGATAAAGTGCTCGGCAATCGAATGGCGGTGATGATCGGCGCATTTTTAATGGCAGTGGGGCATCTGGTATTGGGCGCCAGCGAAATGGCCCCGGCGTTCCTTTATTTGTCGCTGGCGATTATTGTCTGTGGCTACGGTCTGTTTAAATCCAACATCAGTTGCCTGTTAGGCGAGTTGTATCAGCCTGAAGACCCTCGCCGTGACGGTGGATTCTCTCTGCTCTACGCTGCCGGTAATATTGGTTCAATCATCGCGCCTATTGCCTGCGGCTACGTGCAGGAAGAGTACAGTTGGGCGATGGGCTTTGCGCTGGCGGCGATTGGCATGCTGGCGGGGCTGGTGATTTTCGTATGCGGTAATCGCCATTTCGCCCATACCACCGGCGTCAACAAGGCCGTTCTGTGTGCGAAAAAATATATGCTGCCAAACTGGGCCTGGTTGTTAGTTCTGCTGGTTGCAGCACCGCTGCTGATTACCGTTCTGTTCTGGAAAGAGTGGTCCGTTTACGCACTGATCGTTGCTACTGTTATTGGTCTGGCGGTTCTGGCGAAGATTTACCGCCAGGCGCAGACCCTGAAACAGCGCAAAGAACTGGGGCTTATCGTTACGCTGACCTTCTTCAGTCTGTTGTTCTGGGCCTTTGCTCAACAGGGCGGCAGTTCGATTAGCCTGTATATCGACCGCTTCGTTAACCGCGATATTCTGGGATATTCCGTCCCTACTGCGATGTTCCAGTCGGTTAACGCCTTTGCCGTTATGCTGTGCGGTATCGTGCTGGCCTGGGTGGTCAAAGAAAGCGTTAGCGGTAATCGTACCGTACGTATCTGGGGTAAATTTGCCCTTGGCCTCGGTTTAATGAGCGCCGGATTCTGTATTCTGACCTTGAGCGCCCGCTGGTCCGCGGCTTACGGTCACTCTTCCATGCCGCTGATGGTATTGGGACTGGCGGTCATGGGCTTTGCCGAGCTGTTTATCGATCCGGTGGCTATGTCTCAGATTACACGTATCGAGATCCCAGGAGTGACCGGCGTGTTAACGGGTATTTACATGCTGCTTTCCGGAGCCATCGCCAACTACCTGGCCGGCGTTATCGCCGATCAGACCTCACAAGGTTCGTTTGACTCAGCGGGCGCTATCAACTATTCCATCAATGCATATATTGATGTCTTTAGCGAAATAACCTGGGGCGCGCTGGCCTGTGTGGTGCTGGTGCTGCTGATTTGGCTGTACCAGTCGTTGAAGTTCAGAAATCGTCCGCTGGCGGTAGAGTCCTGAGTTTACAGGCCCGATGATGTAATAAGATTCGGGCCTGTTTTTCTGGAGATTATGCATGGTTTACAGCCAAATCCGCTTCTGAAACACCGGTCACCAGTTTTACCATTTCGCGTTCTATTCCCTGCTCCAACATGGTTTGCGCTATACGCAATGCCGCTTCTTGTTTTCCTTGTTGTAGTCCTTGTTGTAGTCCTTGTTGTAGACCTTCCTGTAATCCATCTAACCGTAACCGCTCTGCAATAGTCATCAGCCTCTCCTTGTGTTGGGGGATCCGTTGTGTCATCTCTTGCATAAACTCATTAAAGCGAGATTCATCGCCAGATTGTAGAATGTAATTAAACATCGCTTGTAATTGCGTGTCATTAGCGCATCCAGTAAGTAGCAGCGTGGTCAGTTGCTCTACCAGCCCCATCAAATCCCGCCGACGGATATGTTTTTGCATTAATTCCAGCAGCGCCATTCGCCTGTGAGCCATGATCTCATCATCGGGTACCACCGTTATGTCCACCAACGGAAATGCGCTGGAATAAAGTTGTCTTGCCACCACGGAGTCGGCAAAGGCATCCAGCCAGCACAACGAGTACGGATAAGGGCTTCGGCAGCCATGATAAAACAGCATCGGTATCACCAGCGGCAGTTCCTTATGCCCTGCGTCCAGATGGCGCTGCATCGCCGCCATCGCATAACGCAACAGACGAAAAGCCATATGCGGCTCGGCTGAACTTTGATGCTCTAAAACCACATAGACATAACCGTCGCCGTCGCGAGTGTGCAAAGACCAGAGCACGTCGGAGTAGCGCGAACGTAAATCCGCTTCAATAAAGCTTTCTGACTCCAGCTTCAGCGAATTCAAATCGCAAAGTGTCCGCAGTTCAGCTGGCAGGTGAATGTCGAGAAAATCCCGCGCAGTTTCGGGATGATGTAAAAACGTTTTAAACACCGCATCGTGCGGTGTGGATGTCGTTGGCGTTGTCATTAATTTCCGTCATCTGAATGAAGATGACGGAAATTTACTGCTGAGGGAAAACTTATGCAGCAGGGTATTCACGGTACTGAGAGCACGTTTCAGCGCTAATAGCTCCCGACTGCAACATGTTCATTCTGCTGGAAGGCATTACGCAGAAATCCGTCACATACTTATCCCTTGCGCGCCGCCTCATAGGCCGCCAGCGTCGCCAGTCTTGCCTGTTTATGATCGACAATCGGACGAGGATAGTTAAGCGTAACCTGCGCTTTTTCAGCCCATGTCCACGGGTCATGAATGGCTTTACCCGGCACATCGCGCAGTTCCGGCAGCCACTGGCGGATAAACTCACCGTCGCGGTCAAATTTTTCGCCCTGAGTCGTGGGGTTAAAGATACGGAAATACGGTGCGGCGTCGGTCCCGGTTGAGGCCGCCCACTGCCAGCCGCCGTTATTGGCCGCCAGATCGCCATCGATCAGTTGCGACATAAAATATTGCTCGCCTTTACGCCAGTCGATCAGCAGATCTTTCACTAAAAAACTGGCTGTAATCATGCGTAATCGATTATGCATCCAGCCCGTGGCGTTGAGCTGACGCATCGCCGCATCCACAATCGGGTATCCCGTGTTCCCTGTTTGCCAGGCATGCAAATGTGCCGGATTATTCTGCCATTGCACGCGATCGGTCCAACGGATAAACGGTTGATGCCGACACAGCGCCGGATGGTAAGTCATCAGATGACGATAAAATTCACGCCAGATAAGTTCGTTCAGCCAGACGCTGCCTTCCCCTCCTTCAAGCGCCTGCGGCTGCTCCGCGAGCAGTCGATTCAGGCACTGGCGCGGCGACAATCCCCCTGTCGCCAGGCTTGCGGATAATCGACTGGTACCGTCAACCGCGGGGAAATCACGCTGTTGCTCATATTCTCTCGCGGCCTGCTGGCAAAACTGGCGTAATTGCGCGATAGCCAGTTTTTCTTCTGCCACAAACCGCTGCGTATCAAAATCTTGCTGCGGATAGCTCAGCGTTATTGATGTTAACGGAGCGTCAAGAGCGCCGCTTTCTCTCACCTTCGGCGCGCTAACGCATTCTGGAACACCCTCTTTAATCCGCTTCAGCCAGGCATTTTTAAACGGTGTAAAGACTTTATACATTTCGTGATTGCCGGTCATGACCGCCCCTGGAGGCAGGATCACGCTGTCATCAAACCCTTCACACACCACATGGGGTAATGCCTTCTCAACGGCAACATCACGCTGACGTTCGTTTATTTCGTATTCATAGTTATAAAACAATCGGCTGACGCTATGCTGTGCGCAGACGTTTTTGACGGTTTCCACGCTGGTCGCAAAATCTGCAACTTCATCAAACAGAAGCGGGATGCCTTTTTCCGCCAGCGCCGCCTTCAACGCATTCAACTGCGCACTCACAAATGCCGCCTGACGTGGGGCCATTTCGTGCGCCTTCCACTGCTCAGGAGTAGAGATATATAGCGCGATGACCTGCGCAGTACGATCCCGACAAGCCGCCGCCAGCGCGAGGTTGTCATGCAGACGTAAATCACGTCGAAACCAGACCAGATGGGTGGTCATAATACTCCCGGATATAAATTAATCATTGCCACTCGTTATCTATTACACCGACAAGTGTAGACGTCGGCGCATAAAAAAAACCGCCACATTACTGTGAGCGGTTTTCTTGAGCAAGAACGATAACTTAGTAGAAATCGCAGGTGGCTTTTTCAGCCTGCTCCATCCACACCGGTTTATCACTGGTTTTAGACCAGACGCGGTGCAGGTAGCTGTAAAAACGAGCGCGGTCTTTCCAGAACAGCATGACCGGTAGCGCCAGCACGCCCGCCACTACGGCAAAGGTACGGCGCAAGAAAACAATGTGTGCTGGATATTCTTTATAAAAGTCCATAATCCTCTCCCATATATCTGTTCGGTGAATAGCACCGGAAAAATAAACTTGGTTAACTGATGAAAATAATACCGCCTTGTGTGTAATTTTGCTACTCATCCGACCACTTATTTTTATCTATTAATGCTCCGTTTAGCTTAAAACTGTAATTAAGTTACATAAAAGTTAAATTAATACTAACCATTAGTTAAATAATGGTTTTTGCCATTTTTATACTTTTTTTACACCCCACCCGCTGATTTTTGCGAAATCTTTGCAAGCAAAAACCTACGCTCTGGTTATCACATTTATGCCACTGGAGGTGCACTGTGAGTGCAGGCGTGATAACCGGCATTGTGCTGGTCTTTTTATTATTAGGTTACCTGGTCTATGCCCTGATCAATGCGGAGGCGTTCTGATGGCGGCCCAAGGATTTTTACTCATTGCCAGTTTCTTGCTGGTGCTATTTGTCATCGCCAGACCGTTGGGATTTGGGCTGGCTCGACTGATCAACAATACGCCCCTGCCGGGTCTGGTTGGCGCGGAGCATTTACTCTGGCGCGGTCTGGGCATCTCGCAGCAGGAGATGAACTGGCGGCAGTATCTGCTGGCTATCCTTGCTCTCAATGCGCTGGGCCTGCTGGTCCTGTTTTCGATGCTAATGGCGCAAAACCTGCTGCCGCTAAATCCCCAGCAACTGCCAGGGCTTTCGTGGGATCTGGCGCTCAACACGGCGGTGAGTTTTGTCACTAATACCAACTGGCAATCCTATGCTGGCGAAACCACCTTAAGCTATTTCAGCCAGATGGCCGGGTTGACCGTGCAGAATTTCCTGTCTGCGGCGACCGGAATTGCGGTGATTTTTGCCCTGACCCGCGCTTTCACACGCCAGAGTATGAACACGCTGGGCAACGCCTGGGTCGATCTGGTTCGCATTACGCTGTGGATCCTCGTCCCTATTGCGTTGCTCATTGCCCTGTTCTTCATTCAGCAAGGTACGTTGCAAAACATATTGCCTTATCAGCCCATCACCACCCTTGAAGGGGTGAAACAGCTGCTGCCAATGGGGCCAGTCGCCTCACAGGAAGCGATTAAGATGCTCGGCACTAACGGAGGGGGATTCTTTAACGCTAACTCATCGCATCCGTTTGAAAACCCAACCGCACTGACCAATCTGGTACAGATGCTGGCTATTTTCTTAATTCCCACCGCGCTGTGTTTTGCCTTTGGTGATGTAGTGGGCGATCGTCGTCAGGGGCGGACCTTACTGTGGGCCATGTCACTGATTTTTGCAGTCTGCGTTGCCGTCGTGATGTGGGCCGAAGTTCAGGGCAACCCGCACCTGATGGCATTCGGTGCCGACAGCAATATCAACATGGAGGGCAAGGAGAGCCGCTTTGGCGTGCTGGCCACGAGTCTCTTTTCCGTCGTCACCACAGCAGCATCCTGCGGGGCTGTCGATGCGATGCATGACTCCTTTACCGCACTGGGCGGCATGGTACCTATGTGGCTGATGCAGATTGGTGAAGTGGTCTTCGGCGGTGTGGGTTCAGGTCTGTACGGCATGCTGCTGTTCGTGCTGCTGGCGGTATTTATCGCCGGGTTAATGATTGGCCGTACGCCGGAGTATCTGGGTAAGAAAATCGACGTGCGCGAAATGAAAATGACCGCGCTGGCGATTCTGGTCACCCCTACGCTGGTCCTGCTCGGGACAGCCATCGCCATGATGAGCGATGCCGGGCGCAGCGCCATGCTTAATCCAGGTCCTCACGGGTTTAGTGAAGTCCTGTATGCCGTGTCGTCTGCCTCGAACAACAACGGTAGCGCCTTTGCCGGATTAAGCGCCAATAGCCCGTTCTGGAACTGCCTGCTGGCCCTGTGCATGTTCTTCGGTCGCTTCGGCGTGATCATCCCCGTGATGGCTATTGCCGGGTCGCTGGTCAGTAAAAAGATCCAGCCAGCAAGCCCAGGCACGCTACCTACCCACGGCGCGCTGTTTGTCGGGTTGTTAATCGGTACGGTGTTACTGGTTGGCGCTCTCACCTTTGTTCCTGCCCTGGCGCTTGGCCCGGTCGCAGAATACCTGTCATTACACTGAGTGATGCGGAGCACATTACTATGAGTCGCAAGCAACTGGCGCTGTTCGAACCCTCTCTGGTCGCACAGGCGCTGATGGACGCCGTGAAAAAATTAAGCCCACATACCCAGTGGCGTAACCCGGTGATGTTTATCGTCTGGCTGGGCAGTTTGTTAACAACCCTGTTAACGGTGGCGATGGCAACAGGTCATATGAAGGGCAGCCCGTGGTTTACCGGCGCGATAAGTCTGTGGCTGTGGATTACCGTTCTGTTCGCCAACTTCGCTGAGGCGCTGGCAGAAGGTCGCAGTAAAGCTCAGGCTAACAGCCTAAAGGGAGTCAAAAAAACCGCCTTCGCCCGCAAACTTCGCGAACCCAAATACGGCGCGGCAATGGATCACGTTCCTGCCGATGATTTACGGAAAGGGGATATCGTGCTGGTGGAAGCTGGCGATATTATCCCGTGTGACGGCGAGGTCATTGAAGGTGGCGCATCAGTAGATGAAAGTGCCATTACCGGTGAATCCGCGCCTGTGATTCGTGAATCCGGTGGCGATTTCGCCTCCGTCACCGGCGGGACCCGCATCCTCTCCGACTGGCTGGTTATCGAATGCAGCGTCAACCCTGGTGAAACGTTCCTCGACCGGATGATCGCCATGGTTGAAGGCGCGCAGCGGCGTAAAACGCCCAATGAAATCGCCCTGACGATCCTGCTGATTGCCCTGACCATTATCTTTTTGCTGGCGACCGCCACGCTATGGCCGTTTTCCGCCTGGGGTGGTAGTGCGGTCAGCATCACGGTGCTGGTTGCCTTGCTTGTGTGTTTGATCCCTACAACGATAGGCGGACTGCTCTCAGCGATTGGCGTCGCCGGGATGAGCCGCATGCTGGGCGCGAATGTCATCGCTACCAGCGGACGTGCAGTAGAGGCGGCAGGTGACGTAGACGTACTGCTGCTGGATAAAACAGGCACCATTACGCTGGGTAACCGTCAGGCTTCGGATTTTCTGCCCGCCCACGGCGTGGACGAAAAAACGTTGGCCGACGCCGCACAGCTTTCATCGCTGGCCGATGAAACGCCGGAAGGCCGCAGCATCGTGATCCTGGCAAAACAGCGCTTTAATCTGCGTATTCGCGACGTGCAATCGCTGCACGCTACCTTTGTGCCGTTTACCGCCCAAAGCCGGATGAGCGGCATCAACATCGACAACCGAATGATCCGCAAAGGGTCGGTCGATGCCATTCGTCGGCACGTTGAAGCCAACGGCGGCCACTTTCCCGCCGATGTGGAGCAGAAGGTCGAAAGCGTCGCTCGCCTTGGCGCAACGCCGCTGGTGGTTGCCGAAGGCTCCCGCGTACTGGGCGTGATTGCGCTGAAAGATATCGTGAAAGGCGGGATCAAAGAACGTTTTGCCCAACTGCGCAAAATGGGGATTAAAACGGTGATGATCACCGGCGATAACCGCCTGACCGCTGCCGCGATCGCCGCTGAGGCCGGAGTGGATGACTTCTTAGCTGAAGCCACGCCGGAAGCCAAGCTGGCGCTGATTCGTCAGTATCAAGCGGAAGGTCGTCTGGTGGCAATGACCGGCGACGGAACCAATGACGCTCCTGCCCTGGCGCAGGCCGATGTTGCGGTCGCCATGAACTCGGGAACTCAGGCAGCGAAAGAAGCAGGTAACATGGTGGATCTCGATTCCAACCCCACCAAACTGATTGAAGTAGTGCACATTGGTAAACAAATGCTGATGACGCGCGGTTCGCTGACCACTTTCAGTATTGCCAACGACGTCGCGAAGTATTTCGCTATTATCCCGGCCGCCTTCGCCGCCACCTATCCGCAGCTCAATGCGCTGAACGTGATGGGACTGCATTCGCCAGACTCGGCGATCCTCAGCGCGGTTATCTTTAACGCGCTGGTTATCGTCTTTCTGATCCCGCTGGCGCTAAAAGGCGTGAGCTACAAACCTTTGTCCGCATCCGCGATGTTGCGCCGCAATTTGTGGATCTATGGTCTGGGCGGTTTGGTTGTGCCGTTTATCGGTATCAAAGCGATTGATTTACTGCTGACCCTGCTGGGTCTGGTGTGAGGTTTCAGATGAGTGGATTACGTCCTGCATTATCAACATTGATTTTCCTGATGCTTATCACCGGCGGGGCTTACCCGTTGCTGACGACCGCGCTGGGGCAGTGGTGGTTTCCCCACCAGGCTAACGGTTCGCTTCTTAGCGAAGGTCAGGTGGTTCGCGGCTCTGAGCTCATCGGGCAACATTTTACCGCTGCCGGTTATTTTCAGGGGCGTCCGTCTGCCACAGCTGAAATGCCCTATAATCCAATGGCTTCAGGCGGCAGTAATCTGGCAGCCAGCAACCCGAAACTGGATAAACAGCTGCAAAGCCGGATTGCCGCGCTGCGTGCCGCCAACCCGCAGGCCAGTCCTGCCGTCCCGGTAGAGCTGGTAACGGCTTCTTCCAGCGGGCTGGATAACAACCTGACGCCAGCCGCGGTGGCCTGGCAAATTCCCCGCGTGGCGCAGGCTCGCAACCTCAGCGTTGAAGAGGTTACGCGGTTGGTTGCACAATATACGCAAAAGCCGTTGGTCAGTTTTATCGGTCAGCCGGTGGTGAACCTGGTGGAACTTAATTTAGCGCTGGATAAGCACTGAGAAAAAGGACATGCATAACGAACCCTTACGCCCCGACCCCGATCGCCTGCTGGAGCAGACCACGGCCCCGCACCGGGGAAAACTGAAAATTTTCTTCGGTGCCTGTGCTGGCGTCGGCAAAACCTGGGCCATGCTGACAGAGGCCCAGCGACTGCGGGCGCAAGGGTTAGATGTGCTGATTGGCGTGGTGGAAACCCATGGACGCAAAGAGACCGCCGCGCTGTTGGACGGCCTCAGCATCCTGCCGCTAAAGCGACAGGCGCGTCACGGTCGCCATATCAATGAGTTCGATCTCGACGCGGCGCTGGCTCGCCGTCCGGCGCTCATTTTGATGGATGAACTGGCGCACAGTAATGCGCCAGGCTCACGGCATCCTAAGCGCTGGCAGGACATTGAAGAGCTGCTGGAAGCCGGGATTGATGTCTTTACTACCGTTAACGTGCAGCATCTGGAAAGTCTCAATGACGTGGTCAGCGGCGTTACCGGCATTCAGGTTCGTGAAACCGTACCCGACCCTTTTTTCGATGCCGCCGACGATGTGGTGCTGGTCGATCTCCCCCCCGACGATTTGCGCCAGCGCCTGAACGAAGGCAAGGTTTATATCGCCGGTCAGGCAGAAAGAGCAATTGAGCATTTCTTTCGCAAAGGTAATCTGATCGCGCTACGTGAACTGGCCCTGCGCCGCACGGCTGATCGGGTAGACGATCAGATGCGCGCCTGGCGAGGACGTCCGGGAGAGGAGAAAGTCTGGCATACCCGCGACGCTATTTTACTGTGCATTGGGCACAATACCGGCAGCGAAAAACTGGTACGCGCCGCCGCACGTCTGGCGGCGCGTCTCGGCAGCGTCTGGCATGCGGTGTATGTCGAAACGCCCGCGCTGCACCGACTGCCCGAAAAACAACGCCGCGCAATTTTAAGCGCTCTGCGGCTGGCTCAGGAGTTAGGCGCAGAAACAGCCACCCTTTCCGACCCCGCCGAAGACAAAGCGGTCATCCACTATGCCCGTGAGCATAATCTGGGAAAAATTGTGCTCGGGCGTCCGACTACGCGTCGCTGGTGGCGTAGCGATTCCTTTGCCGACAAACTCGCTCATCGCGCACCGGATCTCGACCTGATGATTGTTGCGCTCGATGAGCCCCCTTCACGCCCTGTGCTGCAAACGGCTGATAGTCGCACCTTTAAGGATAAATGGCGGGTACAAATTCAGGGTTGTGTGGTTGCCGTTGCGCTGTGCGCCATTATTACGCTAATCGCCATGCAGTGGCTAATGGCCTTTGACGCCGCCAACCTGGTGATGATCTATTTATTGGGTGTGGTGGTTATCGCACTCTTTTACGGACGCTGGCCGTCAGTACTGGCAACCTTTATTAACGTCGCCAGCTTCGATCTCTTCTTTATTGCCCCACGCGGGACGCTGGCCGTTTCAGACGTTCAGTACCTGCTCACCTTTGCCGTAATGCTAACGGTAGGGCTGGTTATTGGTAATCTGACCGCCGGGGTGCGTTATCAGGCGCGGGTTGCGCGTTATCGTGAACAGCGTACGCGTCATTTGTATGAGATGTCGAAAGCGCTGGCCGTCGGTCGGAGTCAGACGGATATCGCCGCCACCAGTGAACAGTTTATCGCTTCAACGTTTCAGGCCCGCAGCCAGGTTTTACTGCCCGGTGAGAACGGTAAGCTGGCCCCGCTCACCCATCAACAGGGCATGACACCGTGGGATGACGCCATTGCCCAATGGAGCTTTGACAAAGGGCAACCGGCCGGTGCAGGCACCGACACGTTACCGGGCGTGCCGTATCAGATTTTACCGTTAAAAAGCGCCGATAAAACGCATGGGCTGCTGGTGGTCGAACCGGGAAATTTACGCCAGCTTATGATCCCCGAACAGCAACGCCTGCTGGAAACCTTCACTCTACTGGTAGCCAGTGCGCTGGAGCGCCTGACGCTGACCGCCAGCGAAGAGCAGGCGCGGTTTGCCAGCGAGCGCGAAAGCATTCGCAACGCCCTGCTCGCTGCTCTGTCCCACGATTTACGCACGCCGTTGACGGTGTTGTTCGGTCAGGCGGAAATCTTAACGCTGGATCTGGCCAGCGAGGGATCGCCGCACGCGCGCCAGGCCAGTGAGATTCGCCAGCACGTTCTGAATACTACCCGACTGGTTAATAACCTGCTGGATATGGCGCGAATTCAGTCTGGCGGCTTTAATCTTAAGAAGGAGTGGTTAACGCTGGAAGAGGTGGTCGGCAGCGCCCTGCAGATGCTGGAGCCCGGTCTCTCTGCTCCAATAAATCTGTCGTTACCTGAACCGTTAACATTGATTCACGTCGATGGTCCGCTCTTTGAACGGGTGCTGATTAACCTGCTGGAAAACGCCGTCAAATACGCGGGGCCACAGGCGCAAATCGGTATTAATGCCAGCGTCGATGGCGCACATCTGCAACTGGACGTCTGGGATAATGGGCCGGGTATTCCGTCGGGTATGGAACAGCGCGTTTTTGACAAATTTTCCCGGGGAAATAAAGAGTCATCGGTTCCCGGCGTTGGGCTGGGGCTGGCAATTTGTCAGGCTATTGTGGACGTGCACGGCGGTACTATTTCGGTCCACAATCGCGCGCAAGGAGGAGCCTGTTTTCGTGTTACACTGCCCCAGGAAATCCCCCCTGAACTTGAAGATTTTCATGAGGATATGTGACGAACGTACTGATTGTTGAAGATGAACATGCCATTCGCCGCTTTCTGCGCACTGCGCTGGAAGCCGATGGCCTGCGTGTATATGAAGCGGAAACGCTGCAACGTGGTCTGTTGGAAGCCGCCACGCGAAAACCCGATCTCATCATTCTCGATCTCGGCCTGCCGGACGGCGACGGCATTGATTTTATTCGCGACCTGCGACAATGGAGCGCGATTCCGGTGATTGTGCTTTCAGCCCGCAGTGAGGAAAGCGATAAAATTGCTGCGCTGGATGCCGGTGCCGATGACTATCTCAGTAAACCCTTTGGTATTGGCGAGCTACAGGCGAGATTGCGCGTGGCATTGCGTCGCCACGCCAGCGGTGCGTCTCCCGAACCGGTGGTACATTTTTCCAACGTCAAAGTGGATATTGCCGCGCGCCTCGTTCACCGTGGTGACGAGGAAATTCATTTGACGCCGATTGAGTTTCGTCTGTTAGCGGTTCTGCTAAATAATGCCGGGAAGGTACTGACGCAACGCCAGTTGTTAAATCAGGTTTGGGGACCAAACGCCGTCGAACACAGTCATTATCTACGTATTTATATGGGACACCTGCGCCAGAAGCTGGAACAGGACCCGGCCCGTCCGCGTCATTTTCTGACCGAAACCGGAATTGGCTATCGGTTTATGCCGTGAATTCTTATTCATTTTTTCTGATTAATTAATAAATATATTTTTCATTACTCACTCCACTGCATAATACTTATTATGCAGCCAGTAGAATATTGTAAAAAAATAATAAAATACAAATAAATAACATATAAACAACAAAACAGCATCTTGTCCCGCACTATGCATAAATGGCGACTAAATATTTTATAAACGATCGTTTTTTATTGATCTTCTTCACAGTTCATAGCCATTTCCTGGATAAAATACCCGCACCTTCCACTTATCCAGTAAAGGTAACTAAAATGGAAAATAATAGCCGTACAATGCCACATATAAGGCGAACAACGCATATTATGATGTTTGCCCACCGCAACAGTTTCGACTTTCATTTCTTTAATGCCCGTTAGTCTTCCGACTAAGGGCACTCAAGTATACAGGTCTTCCTGACTCTCTGTATCGCAGGCTAACGCCTGTATCCGCAGTGCTCTCCCTGCATAACCCTGTATTACCTGTGACCGGACCGGTTAGGGTTTATTGCATCTTCAAAAAAGCAATTTACTGATTTATTTATCAGCGGTATGACTTTGCTTTTTTTTCCGGAGTTATCAATTTCTCATTTGAGAAATTGAGGGCCTGCTATTACCTAAAAATAAAGAGATGAAAATGTCAGAATTAAAAATTGCCGTAAGCCGTTCCTGTCCTGATTGTTTTTCTACGCAGCGTTCTTGCGTAAATATCGATGAAAGTAATTTTATTGATGTTGCTGCTATCGTGTTATCCATCAATGATATTGAACGTGGAAAACTCGATGAAATTGACGCCACCGGCTATGGGATTCCTGTTTTTATCGCCACCGAAAATGAAGAACGTGTTCCATCTGAACATCTGCCGCGGATCTCAGGTGTATTCGAATGTAATGAAGCCCGTACCGCCTTTTATGGCCGGCAGTTAGAAACCGCCGCCAGCCATTATGAAACGCAGTTACGTCCGCCGTTCTTCCGTGCGCTTGTCGACTATGTCAATCAGGGTAACAGCGCCTTTGATTGTCCTGGTCATCAGGGGGGCGAGTTTTTCCGTCGCCATCCTGCGGGTAATCAGTTTGTCGAATATTTCGGCGAAACACTTTTCCGCTCCGATTTGTGTAATGCCGATGTCGCAATGGGTGATCTGCTGATTCACGAAGGCGCTCCCTGCATCGCACAACAGCACGCAGCTAAAGTTTTCAACGCGGATAAGACCTACTTTGTACTGAACGGGACCTCCTCATCGAACAAAGTGGTGCTTAACGCATTGCTCACCCCAGGCGATCTGGTGTTATTCGACCGCAACAACCACAAGTCAAACCACCACGGCGCGTTATTGCAGGCCGGGGCAACGCCGGTATATCTGGAAACCGCGCGTAACCCGTACGGCTTTATCGGCGGGATCGACGCGCACTGCTTTGAAGAAGGCTATCTACGTGAACAGGTGAGTGAAGTTGCGCCACAACGTTCGAAAGATGAGCGTCCGTTCCGTCTGGCCGTGATTCAGTTAGGTACCTACGACGGCACAATCTATAACGCCCGTCAGGTGGTGGATAAGATCGGTCATCTGTGCGACTACATCCTGTTTGACTCCGCGTGGGTTGGCTATGAGCAGTTTATTCCGATGATGGCCGATTGCTCTCCGCTGTTGCTGGATCTTAACGAAAATGACCCCGGTATTCTGGTCACCCAGTCAGTGCACAAACAACAGGCAGGCTTCTCTCAGACTTCGCAGATCCACAAAAAAGACAGCCATATTAAAGGCCAGTCTCGCTACGTGCCTCATAAACGAATGAATAACGCGTTCATGATGCACGCCTCCACCAGCCCGTTCTATCCGCTCTTTGCCGCACTGGACATCAACGCCAAAATGCATGAAGGCGTCAGCGGGCGCAACATGTGGATGGACTGCGTCGTCAACGGAATTGATACTCGTAAGTTGATCCTGGAAAACTGCCACCATATCCGCCCGTTCGTGCCGGAGATAGTAGAGGGTAAACCGTGGCAGGCTTATCCCACCGCTGAAATCGCCAGCGACCTGCGTTTCTTCCATTTTGTCCCCGGTGAACACTGGCATGCCTTTGAAGGATATGCCGAACACCAGTATTTTGTGGATCCATGCAAATTGCTGCTCACCACTCCGGGTATTAATGCGCGTAACGGCGAATACGATACCTTCGGCGTTCCGGCTACCATTCTGGCTAACTTCCTGCGCGAAAATGGTGTGGTGCCCGAAAAATGCGACCTCAACTCCATCCTGTTCCTGCTGACCCCCGCAGAGGATATGGCGAAGTTGCAGCAGCTTGTCGCCCTGCTGGTGCGTTTCGAAAAACTGCTGGAAGCCGATGCCCCGCTAGCCGAGGTTCTGCCCTCGATCTACAAGCAGCATGAAGCCCGTTACGCCGGTTACACCCTGCGCCAGCTGTGCCAGGAGATGCACGATTTGTATGCGCGTCACAACGTGAAGCAGCTACAGAAAGAGATGTTCCGTAAGGCACATTTCCCGCGCGTCAGCATGAATCCCCAGGATGCCAACTATGCATATCTGCGTGGTGAAGTTGAACTGGTGCGTCTGCCGGACGCTGAAGGTCGCATCGCGGCAGAAGGCGCGCTGCCTTATCCTCCGGGCGTGCTGTGTGTGGTTCCGGGTGAAATCTGGGGCGGTTCGGTATTACGTTACTTCAGCGCACTGGAAGAAGGAATCAATTTGCTACCGGGTTTTGCGCCTGAACTCCAGGGTGTCTACATCGAAGAACACGACGGTCGTAAACAGGTGTGGTGCTACGTGATTAAGCAACAAAGCGCGCAACACGCTCTGTTGAAAGGGGAAATGTTATGAGCAAAGCCAAATCCAACAAAATGGGCGTCGTCCAGCTCACTATCCTGACCATGGTTAATATGATGGGATCCGGAATCATCATGTTGCCCACCAAGCTTGCGGAAGTCGGTACTATCTCGATCATCTCGTGGCTGGTGACTGCTGTCGGTTCAATGGCGCTGGCCTGGGCCTTCGCAAAATGCGGTATGTTCAGCCGTAAATCTGGCGGTATGGGGGGTTACGCTGAATACGCCTTTGGCAAATCCGGTAACTTTATGGCGAACTACACTTATGGCGTTTCGCTGTTAATCGCCAACGTGGCTATCGCCATCTCCGCCGTTGGCTACGGTACCGAGCTGTTTGGCGCCACACTGACACCGGTGCAGATTGGCCTGGCAACCATTGGTGTACTGTGGATCTGTACCGTGGCTAACTTTGGCGGGGCGCGCATTACCGGGCAGATCAGCAGCATCACCGTTTGGGGCGTCATTATTCCGGTTGTCGGTTTGTGTATCATCGGCTGGTTCTGGTTCAGTCCGACGCTGTACGCTAACTCCTGGAATCCACACCACGTCCCGTTCTTCACGGCTGTCGGCTCTTCCATTGCGATGACCTTGTGGGCTTTTCTGGGTCTGGAATCGGCCTGCGCCAACGCTGAAGTGGTAGACAATCCGGAACGCAACGTGCCCATCGCCGTATTGGGCGGTACGCTGGGCGCGGCGGTGATTTACATCATCTCCACCAACGTGATAGCCGGGATTGTGCCGAATATGGATCTGGCTAACTCTACGGCGCCGTTCGGTTTAGCCTTTGCACAAATGTTCACCCCGGAAGTCGGTAAGGTGATCATGGCGCTGATGGTGATGTCCTGCTGCGGTTCACTGCTGGGCTGGCAATTCACTATCGCTCAGGTATTCAAATCGTCGGCTGATGGGGGTTACTTCCCTAAAATCTTCTCCCGCGTGACCAAAGTAGATGCGCCGGTTCAGGGGATGCTGGCTATCGTGATCATCCAGAGTGGTTTATCACTGATGACTATCAGCCCGTCACTGAACAGTCAGTTCAACGTGCTGGTCAACCTGGCGGTGGTGACGAACATCATTCCGTATATTCTGTCGATGGCCGCGCTGGTAATTATTCAAAAAATGGCGAATGTTCCGTCGTCGAAAGCGAAACCGGCAAACTTCGTGGCGTTTGTTGGCGCATTGTACAGCTTCTATGCGCTCTACTCCTCTGGCGAAGAAGCAATGCTTTATGGTTCTATCGTGACCTTCCTCGGCTGGACGCTGTATGGCCTGGTATCACCGCGTTTTGAACTGAAAAATAAGCATAGTTAAATCCTGGCATAAAAAAGCCCGGTAGCGCTAACGCTTACCGGGCCTACAAAACGCGTCAGTACAAACAAGACTTACGCGTTTTTCAGCACTTCGCTGACAATCTCAACAGCTTCTTTTTCGATCTGCTTGCGATGTTCTTCACCAAGGAAGCTCTCGCAGTAGATTTTATAAGCGTCTTCAGTACCTGACGGACGCGCAGCAAACCAGCCGTTGTCAGTCATCACCTTCAGACCGCCGATAGAAGCACCGTTACCCGGTGCCGCCGTCAGACGTGCCGTGATCGGGTCGCCCGCCAGCGTGCTGGCACTCACCATTTCCGGAGACAGCTTAGACAGCGCCGCTTTCTGCGCGGAGGTCGCGCTTGCCTGCAGGCGGTTGTAGCTTGGCGCGCCGAAGCGGGCTGCCAGTTCGTTGTAGTGCTCTTGCGGATTCTTACCAGTCACTGCGGTAATTTCTGCCGCCAGCAGGCACATGATGATGCCGTCTTTGTCGGTTGACCACGGTGTACCGTCAAAGCGCAGGAAAGAAGCGCCCGCGCTCTCTTCACCACCAAAGCCAAAGCTGCCGTCAAACAGACCGTCAACGAACCATTTAAAGCCAACCGGAACTTCGACCAGTTTACGCCCTAAATCATTCACTACGCGGTCAATCATCGCCGAAGAGACCAGCGTCTTACCAACGGCAACGTCTTTGCCCCACAGCGGACGATGCTGGAACAGGTAGTTGATCGCCACCGCCAGGTAGTGGTTCGGATTCATCAGGCCCGCCGGGGTGACGATACCGTGACGGTCGTAGTCCGGATCGTTGGCAAAGGCCAGATCGAACTTGTCACGCAGCGCCAACAGTCCCGCCATCGCGCACTCGGAGGAGCAGTCCATACGGATTGCGCCATCTTTGTCGAGATGCATAAAGCGGAAAGTCTGATCAACGTGATCGTTAACGATAGTCAGGTTCAGGTTGTAGTGCTTGGCAATACGCTTCCAGTATTCGATACCGGAACCGCCAAGCGGATCGACGCCCAGCGTCAGGCCCGCTTTCTGGATCGCCGCCATGTCGACGATGTCGGCCAGTCCTTCAACAAACGGCTGAACCAGGTCCTGCTCTTTTACATGACCAGATGCCAGCGCAGCATCCAGCGACATACGCTTCACGCCTTGCAGACCGTCAGCCAGCAGAGCGTTAGCCCTGTCTTCCACTACTTTGGTGACGTTAGTATCTGCCGGACCACCGTTTGGCGGGTTGTATTTAATGCCACCATCTTCCGGCGGGTTGTGGGATGGCGTGATCACAATGCCGTCAGCCAGCGGGCCGCCTTTTTTGTTGTGGACCAGGATAGCATTCGACACGGCAGGGGTTGGCGTAAAGCCGTTATTTTCCTGCACGATGACGTCCACGCCGTTCGCTGCCAGCACTTCCAGTACAGAGATAAAAGCCGGTTCAGACAGCGCGTGGGTATCCTTGCCCACGTAGCACGGGCCAGTGATCCCGTTTTTCGCACGTTCTTCAGCAATCGCCTGAGCGATAGCCAGAATATGCGGCTCGTTAAAACTATGACGACCTGCGCTGCCGCGATGTCCGGACGTACCGAACTTGACGGCGTGCTCAGCGTTCCCTGCTGTTGGTTTCAGTACATAGTACTGTGCCGTCAGTTGGGCGACGTTAATCAAATCACTCTGTTGCGCAGGTTGACCTGCACGGTTGTGGATTGCCATTGCCTGGTCCTTCTAATGCAAGGATTAAATTGTTCCGCAAACCTTTTCAATCAATTCCGCAGGGAATTGCATTGACTGCATGATGTGCTCAACCATGCTGCATTTACGGCCGGTATTGGTATTGGTGATCACCCAGTACGGCGTGCCTGGCACGTGTTTCGGTTTGGTTTGATTACCATTATTCAGCAGCGTCTGTTCATCTACTGCAAAATAAACGCGCGTACGCCCATGCAACGATTCCGTTGCTTCGGCGAACGCGTTTTGATCCAGTGAATAGAGTGTAGACAGCACCAGCATAAAGCGATTTACTGCTTTCTTCTGCTCCGCATATTCGTCGGACAGCAGCAGTTCACGCATCGCGCGCACTTTATCTTTTACGGGGTTAACCGGCTTCGCTTCCACGACAGCTTGCACAGCGCGGACTTCTTTTACTACCGGAGTGACAGGCTGTGATGCGGCGGAAAACTTCAACATACGCCGTAAAATGTCGGATGCGCTCTCGCCGATATGCTTGGTGTGGCTGGCAATATAGCTATAGAGTTCATCATCAACTTCAATCGTTTTCATCTTAATCCAGTGCAGTGTTTAGCTGAATACAAGTTGTTGGGGTCAACACGCGTAGTGTAAAGGCAAATCCCAACAGCGGATAGCGTCAAGCCTGGTGGCTGGCAAAACTCAGAGTAACCGTAGTTGTTGCAGCCATGTGGCAGAATGGTCAACATGATACCCTAACCCGTGAGTGTGAAAAAAAGAACTTTGCCATGAAATTGAATATCCGAGCGCAATCTGCGCAAAACCTGCACAATAATTCTCCCATCGTCCTGGTGCACGGCCTGTTTGGCAGTCTGGATAACCTGGGGATCCTGGCGCGCGATCTGGTGGCCGATCACGATATCATCCAGGTTGATATGCGAAATCATGGCCTCTCCCCGCGTTCACCTGAGATGAATTATCCGGCCATGGCGCAAGATCTGCTGGATACGCTGGACGATCAACAAATCGAAAAAGCGATCTTTATTGGTCACTCGATGGGGGGCAAAGCCGTCATGGCGTTAACCGCGCTGGCCCCTGAACGTGTCGAACGGTTGGTAGCCATCGACATTGCTCCCGTTGACTATCATGTTCGCCGTCACGATGAGATTTTTGCTGCCATTAACGCAGTGACTGATGCACAGTCCTCTTCGCGTCAGCAGGCGGCGAGCGTCATGCGCCAGCATCTGCAAGAGGAAGGCGTGATCCAGTTTCTGCTCAAATCCTTCGTGGACGGCGAATGGCGCTTTAATGTTCCCGTGCTGTGGGAGCAATATCCTCATATTGTCGGCTGGGAGACCATCCCGGCGTGGGAACACCCGGCGCTGTTTATCCCCGGTGGCAACTCACCTTATGTAACCGAAGCGTATCGCGAACAACTGCTGGCGCAATTCCCGCAGGCTCGGGCGCACGTTATTGCAGGCGCGGGCCATTGGGTGCATGCGGAAAAACCGGAGGCGGTACTGCGCGCCATCCGTCGTTATCTGAGCGAACAGGCTAACTGATTAAAAACTCAGCGTCTGCGCGTGATTACGCGCGTGGGCGTTGGCGTGTCTCCCCTGCTGATGTATTATGGCGGGCTATCCATCCGGGCAGACGCCTGGCTGATTGTTTCCCCGAAGTCACCAAGATCATGGCCAAAGAACAAACGGACCGTACGACATTAGATCTGTTCGCGCAGGAGCGTCGCCCGGGACGACCCAAAACTAATCCGCTCTCGCGTGATGAACAGTTACGTATTAACAAACGTAATCAGCTTAAACGCGATAAAGTTCGCGGGCTTAAGCGTGTCGAACTGAAACTGAACGCTGATGCTGTTGACGCTCTGAACGAGCTGGCCGAGGCGCGCAACATGAGTCGCAGTGAACTCATCGAAGAGATGCTGATGAACCAACTCAGCGCATTGCGCGGTCAGGCTTAGTCTGAATTTCTGCTCTAAATCATAAATCGTGTAGCACAGAGTGCAGTCCTGCGTGTTTGCTGTTTCCGCATGCCTGACTGTTCTGCTATGATTGCCCTTATCCGTGGGCAATGCGCCACCACCATTTCAATAAGTTTCAAGAGGTTATTTTACTCATGGCAATCACTGGCATCTTTTTCGGCAGCGACACCGGTAACACCGAAAACATCGCAAAAATGATTCAAAAACAGCTTGGTAAAGACGTTGCCGATGTACATGACATTGCAAAAAGCAGCAAAGAAGACCTCGAAGGGTATGACATTTTGCTGCTCGGCATTCCAACCTGGTACTACGGTGAAGCGCAGTGTGACTGGGACGATTTCTTCCCTACCCTCGAAGACATTGATTTTAACGGCAAACTGGTTGCATTGTTCGGCTGCGGCGACCAGGAAGATTACGCAGAATATTTCTGCGATGCGTTGGGTACAATTCGCGACATCATCGAACCGCGCGGCGCAACCATCGTTGGTCACTGGCCAACGGCGGGTTATCACTTTGAAGCGTCCAAAGGCCTGGCTGACGACGACCACTTTGTGGGTCTGGCCATTGATGAAGATCGCCAGCCTGAATTGACCGCCGAACGCGTAGAAAAATGGGTTAAGCAGATCTCTGAGGAGCTGCACCTCGACGAAATCATCAATGCCTGATTTTGTGTGGCGCAGATTTCCATCTGCGCCACATCAATAGATAAAACCAATCAAAATAATTGCTACAAATTTGTAACTTTTTCGTCTGACCCTGTACAATGGCCAGATGCCAATCGGGTATTGCACAGTGTGTTTGTCGGCGATACCACGTTTTGATTAACAATATATGCCAGAGACTTGCAGTTTTCATTTAGCCATGGCAGTTCTATAATGAATCGCATTATCTCAAGTGCAATTTCTGTCACTTCTGTTAATGAAGTGAATCGTTTAGCTACAGGACAGATTCCGCATGACTGACAACAATACCGCATTAAAGAAGGCTGGCCTGAAAGTAACGCTTCCTCGTTTAAAAATTCTGGAAGTTCTTCAGGAACCGGATAACCATCACGTCAGTGCGGAAGACTTATACAAACGTCTGATCGATATGGGTGAAGAAATTGGTCTGGCGACCGTGTATCGCGTGCTGAACCAGTTTGATGATGCCGGTATCGTGACCCGCCATAATTTTGAAGGTGGTAAATCCGTCTTCGAACTGACTCAACAGCATCATCACGATCACCTCATCTGCCTCGACTGCGGCAAAGTGGTCGAGTTCAGCGATGATTCCATCGAGGCGCGCCAGCGTGAGATTGCGGCTAAACATGGTATTCGTTTAACCAACCATAGCCTCTATCTTTACGGTCACTGCGCCGAAGGCGATTGCCGCGAAGATGAGCATGCTCACGACGGTAAATAATGTGATGCTTTCTGAAAAGCCAACCATTCGGTTGGCTTTTTTTATGGGCGTTATCACCCCTTTTCCCCTTCCCTCCACTCCTGTGTTGCTTTAATGTAAAATCAATAGTCCCTTCCCGGAGAGTCGAAATGGAACTTCGCCAGCTACGCTATTTTGTTCGCATTGTAGAAACCGGCAGCATGGGTAGCGCGGCGCTCGATCTCAATATTGGGGTTTCGGCACTCAGCCAGCAAATGTCCCGCCTGGAAAACGAACTCGCTATTCGCCTGCTGCAGCGCACCTCGCGTGGCGTGACGCCCACCAGCGCCGGACTGGCTTTTTACTCCCAGGCGCAGCTGGCGCTCCGCCACGCAGACGATGCAATCCTCGCCGCGCGAGAGTCCCGGCTTTCCGGGCACGTCAGCGTCGGTATGGCCCCCAGTACCGCTTCCGTTCTCGGCATGCCTTTTATTAACGCCATGCGGGAAAGCTATAGTGATGTCCGCCTGCATGTGGTGGAAAGCCTCTCTGGCAACCTGGAACGGATGATTAATACCCGCCAGATTGATCTGGCCGTGGTTTTTCAGAAAGAAAAGATCGTGCGCTGGAGCGCCAGACCGATTCTCGAAGAGCGCCTGTTTTTGATTGGGACTCATGCCTTACTGGCCGATATTGCCGATGACAATATTGCGCCAGCCCAGCTGGCAAGTATCCCATTGATAATGCCCAGCCCAGGCCACGGTCTGCGCGGCAGGCTGGAAGCAATTTGTCAGGAACACGCGCTGCGCATTGAGATCGCCACAGAAATTGATGGTCTGGCGCTGCTAATGCGCGCCGTTCGCAGTGGAATCGGCGCTACTCTCCAGCCCGGCGCGGCGATTTCCCATCTCGATAAAGAGACGCTAAGAGTGATCGGCGTCCATAATCCAATACTCAGTCGCCCCAACTTTCTGGTCAGCCTTTCTGATGATGAGCTCACCCCCGCGGGCCTCGCCGCCCGCGTCGTACTAACGAAAGTGATGCATCAACTGGTGGAAGCAGGAAGCTGGCCAGGCGCCATCCTTTACAATAACTAAAGCCCTCTTTAGCACTTCGTCATAGCGCCTGCACAAGCTGTGCGTATACATTTTAATTACAAATTTAACAATTAGTTAAATGGTAATGGAGTATACGATGGTTGATGTTCTGGTGATTGGCGGTGGCAATGCCGCGTTATGTGCTGCCCTAACCGCCCGTGAGCAAGGAGCTTCGGTACTCTTGCTCGAAGCGGCTCCACGGGAATGGCGCGGAGGAAATTCTCAACACACGCGTAATCTGCGCTGTATGCATGACGCGCCGCAGGATGTGCTGGTGGAAAGCTATCCTGAAGAGGAGTTCTGGCAGGATCTGCGGCGCGTCACCGAGGGAAATACTAACGAAGCCCTGGCGCGTCTGGTGATCCGCACCTCTTCACAATGCCGCGACTGGATGCGACAACACGGCGTTAATTTTCAACCTCCTCTCTCCGGTGCTTTACACGTAGCGCGAACCAACGCCTTTTTTATGGGGGGCGGGAAAGCCCTCGTGAATGCCTATTATCGCAGCGCAGAAAAGTTAGGCGTGCAAATCCGCTACAACACGCCGGTGCAGGCGCTTGAACTGCATAACGGTGAGTTTGTGGCAGCGCTGGCAGGCGAAGAGCGCATAACCGCTAAGTCCTGCGTGCTTGCCGCTGGCGGATTTGAGTCAAACCGCGAATGGCTGCGCGAAGCCTGGGGAGAAAACGCCCGCGGCGAGTGGCCTGCGGATAACTTCCTGATTCGCGGCACGCGCTTTAATCAGGGCGTACTGCTTAAATTTATGATGGATGCCGGGGCGGACATCATCGGCGAACCCTCCCAGTCACACTGCGTCGCCATTGATGCCAGAGCGCCATTATATGACGGCGGGATTTGCACCCGCGTGGACTGCGTTTCACTCGGCATAGTAGTCAACCGTGACGCAGAACGTTTTTATGATGAAGGCGAAGATTTCTGGCCCAAACGCTACGCCATTTGGGGACGCCTGGTCGCCCAACAGCCAGGACAGATTGGCTATTCCATTATCGACAGTAAAGCCATCGACCACTTTATGCCACCGGTATTCCCCGGCGCACAGGCGAATACGCTGGCGGAGTTGGCGCATCAGTTGGGGCTGGATGCCGAACGCTTTACCCACACCGTGACGGCGTACAACAACGCCTGCCAGCCAGGTCAGTTCGACCATACCGTCCTGGACAACTGCACGACGAAGAAGTTAACCCCCGCGAAAACACACTGGGCGCGACCGCTGGACCAGCCACCTTACTACGGCTATGCCCTGCGGCCAGGGATCACCTTCACCTATCTTGGGTTAAAAGTGAACGAACGCGCTGCCGTACACTTTGCCGGGCAACCAAGCCGCAACCTGTTCGTCGCCGGAGAGATGATGGCGGGCAACGTGTTGGGCAAGGGTTACACCGCTGGCGTGGGCATGTCGATCGGGACAACCTTTGGCCGCATTGCCGGAAAAGAAGCCGCGCTGGCAGCACGTAAGGAGGCACGTCATGAAGCAGCTTGAGAAACTGATCATCGAAGCACAAATTATCACCGAGCCGGAAGCAGAAGTTGAACGTGTGATGCAGGTCTGTAACGCCTGCCGCTATTGTGAAGGTTTTTGCGCCGTATTCCCGGCAATGACTCAGCGCCTGGAATTCGGTAAAGCGGATATCAATTATCTGGCTAACTTGTGCCATAACTGCGGCGCCTGCCTGCACGCGTGTCAGTATGCCCCACCCCATGAATTTGCCATCAACGTACCGAAGGCGATGGCGGAAGTGCGGCTCGAAACCTATCAGCACTACGCGCAACCCGCCGCCTTTGGCGCGCTTTATCGTCGCGCAGGCATCACCGTGACGCTGGCGCTGGTTTTCGGTCTGATCCTGTTTTTACTCCTCGCCATGAGTTTAAAGGGCTCGTTATTCCATCCTCCGCTGGCCGGGGATTTTTATCAGATTTTCCCGCATAACCTGCTCGCATGGATGTTTGGTTCGGTATTTATTCTGGCGATAGGTCTGCTGATGGCGGGTGTTCTGCGCTTCTGGCGCGAAATCTCTCCGGGTGTACCGCGTTCCGCTGAAATTGCTGAAGCCTCGCACAATGCGCTGACGCTGAAGTATCTCGATGGTGGGCATGGCAAAGGTTGTAACGAAGCAGATGATGCCTTCACCCTGATGCGCCGCCGTTTCCATCACTTCACCTTCTACGGTTTTATGCTCTGCTTTGCCGCCACCGTGGTGGCAACGGGCTATCACTACTTTGCAGGTATAGAAGCGCCCTATCCGTTCTTCAGCGTTCCGGTAATGTTGGGCACGTTGGGCGGCATTGGCCTGACTGTCGGCCCGGCTGGCTTGCTATGGCTCAATTTTAAGCGCTCACCGCTGCATGGCGACGCACGGCAAAAACCGATGGATCGCGGTTTTATTTTGCTGCTGCTCCTGACCAGTCTGACCGGTTTAGCGCTGCTGGCGGGAAGAGACACGTCCTGGATGGCTATTTTGCTCGCCATTCACCTCGGCGTGGTCATGGCGCTCTTTCTGACCATTCCTTATGGAAAATTTGCCCACGGATTTTACCGCTGCGCAGCCTTACTCAAGTGGGCGATTGAGAAACGGCGCGGCAAACAGGCGGGGGTCGCAGGCGACTAACCCGCAAACTCTTACCTCTATAAATATTATGATAAGACAGTGGAGCAAACCCAATGACACAACAACCATCGCGCGCCGGAACTTTCGGCGCAATACTGCGGGTAACCAGCGGTAATTTCCTCGAACAGTTTGACTTTTTTCTGTTCGGTTTTTACGCCACCTATATCGCAAAGACCTTCTTTCCTGCAGAGAGTGAATTTGCCGGGCTAATGTTAACTTTCGCCGTGTTTGGTTCAGGTTTCTTAATGCGGCCTGTTGGCGCAATAGTGCTGGGTGCTTACATCGACAGAATTGGTCGCCGTAAAGGACTGATGGTGACGCTGGCGATTATGGGCTGCGGTACCCTGCTGATTGCCCTGGTACCCGGTTATCACAGTATTGGTCTGCTGGCCCCTGTCCTGGTATTACTCGGCCGATTATTACAGGGCTTTTCTGCAGGGGTGGAGCTGGGCGGCGTCTCGGTTTATCTTTCTGAAATCGCCACCCCTGGCAATAAAGGCTTCTACACCAGTTGGCAGTCCGCCAGTCAACAGGTCGCCATTGTGGTGGCAGCTCTGATTGGTTACGGCCTGAACGCCACCCTGGGACACGATGAGATCTCTGAATGGGGCTGGCGTATTCCATTCTTTATTGGTTGCATGATTATTCCTTTGATCTTTGTGCTCCGCCGCTCGCTTCAGGAAACAGACGCCTTTTTACAACGTACGCACCGTCCCGACACCAGGGAAATTTTTACTACCATCATCAAAAACTGGCGTCTCATCGCTGCGGGTACGCTGCTGGTGGCGATGACCACAACGACGTTCTACTTTATTACCGTTTACACACCGACCTATGGTAGGGCTGTACTTCACCTGAGCGCTCGCGACAGCCTGATCGTCACCATGCTGGTCGGTATTTCTAACTTTATCTGGCTGCCAATTGGCGGGGCGATTTCTGACCGAATTGGTCGTCGTCCGGTGTTGATGGGGATTACCATCCTTGCACTGATCACCACCTGGCCGGTTATGCACTGGCTCACCGCCGCGCCAGATTTCACGCGCATGACGCTGGTCCTGCTTTGGTTCTCGTTCTTTTTTGGTATGTACAACGGGGCAATGGTCGCCGCACTCACCGAGGTGATGCCTGTCTATGTGCGTACGGTGGGTTTTTCACTGGCATTCAGTCTTGCCACGGCGA
Organism: Citrobacter sp. RHBSTW-00017; assembly: GCF_013797615.1. Classification (NCBI taxonomy): domain Bacteria; kingdom Pseudomonadati; phylum Pseudomonadota; class Gammaproteobacteria; order Enterobacterales; family Enterobacteriaceae; genus Citrobacter; species Citrobacter sp. RHBSTW-00017. The sequence continues at coordinate 3,522,002 of NZ_CP056899.1, forward strand.
TTTTTGGCGGCCTTACGCCAGTCATATCCACAGCGCTGGTCCAGCTAACCGGGGATAAAAGCTCACCGGGGTGGTGGCTGATGTGTGCGGCACTTTGCGGGCTCGCCGCCACGGCAATGCTGTTTGTCCGGCTGAGTCGTAATTATCAACCGGTGGAATATAAACCCTGAAATGCAAACGGGCGGAAAACTCTCCGCCCGTTGTCTGTTTCATTTTTCGATTTACTGCGCAGTATTCTTGCTACGAATTTCCTGCCAGACCTTGTCGCAATCAGCATTAACGGACTGACCATTACCTGTGCGCGTAGCCTGGATGCATTGCTGATAATCCAGTACGCGTACGCTTTCTTCATTGGCAAACTGCTGATGCTGCTTTTCTTTCTTCAGCACATTCAACACGCTTTGGCAGGCTTCGATTTTCTCCGGCGATCCTTGCGCGGTAGTAATGCACGCGCTGTAGGCTTCTTTCAGACGGCTGTCTTCTTTTGGTGCCGGGGATTGCGCGCAAGCCACCAGCCCGGATGCCATAACAGCGATGAGTATCAGTTTTTTCATAGCACTTTCCTCAACGATGCGGCAGGCGCCCGGCCTGCCGCTGTTGGCATTAGAAGATGGTGAACGGAGCAATAACGATGAATTTCACGTCGCGCTCATCCTGGAAGATGTTGCCGTAACCACCGCCCCAGCTCGGAATGTCTGAATGGTTGTCGTACTGGGTGAAGTGCAGTTTAAACATGGTGCCCTTCGCACGCCCCTCTTGCAGGGTATAGACCGCATCCAGGCTGTAAGAAGATTCTTCGATAGTCCGGTTTTTGTCGTAATACGCATCCGGATTGATCTGCCAGGTTGATGGCTTGGCATCCCATGCGTAAACGTAGGACGCGCCCACTGCCCAGCCCGGCAAATTCCAGTTCTTCAGGTCATACATTGCGCCGAAGAAGACAGCCTTTTCGCCGTTGGCGTTGAAGTCGGAACGGTTATCCCACCAGATATCCAGGCGACCGTTTGATGAGGCGTAGGTCGGGGTCATACGCTGCAGGAAGTACCCCTGCTGCCCGTCCGCTTTAACCCAGGTCCCTTCCAGACGCAGGTCAACCACTTCCGCCACTTTGTAGCCAAAGGTCAGCGCCTGCAGCCAGGCCGTACCGTCATAAATATCGTTCACGGTGCGATCATCAACTTTGTCGCGCGCGCCGTAGAACTGATAGCTGGTGGTAAACGGGTTACCGCCTAAATCGAATTTATAGCTGGCTTTTGCGAAGTACTGATCGACGTAGCCTTCAGACTGACCAAATGCGGCTTCCAGCAACAGGTTATTTTTGAAGTCATATTTCGCGCCGATTGAGTGCAGATAATCTACGCTGGTCTTTTTATCAGCCTGATAGAATTTATCGACTTCAGTGTGCCATGGTGCTTTATATTCGTTGGCCCACATATAGGAGAAGCTCAGTGCACCAGCATCACCATAGTCGAAGTTGGCTCCGGCTTCAGCACCCTGATAGGTACCTGGCATAAAGCTCCAGTGCGGAGCCAACAGAGTCTGTCCGGTTGGTTGAATGTAACCAGCGCGCGCCCAAGTTGGGCCGAATTTAAATTTGGCTGCTGCTTTATAAAGGCTAATTCCGCTCTTATCGCCGGAGTAATCTTCATCATAGCCTTTATTTTTTGACGAGAATGCAATTTCGTTTGGATGGCCGCTTTCGCTACTTTCGTTCATTTCAATAGCGGTAAATGCTGCGATATCAATACCAAACATATCAGCCGCATAACCGGACTGGAAGTCGAGGTTAGCGTTCCAGGTGGAGTGAGAAAGGTTGGTTTTGTATTTGTCGTGATCGGTCACATCTTTACGGTCACGCTCACGCTGCCAGTAATAGATGCCGCCGGTTAAGGTTGAGTCATCAATAAATCCTTCGGCATGTACCTGGGGAGCGACAACGAAACCCGACATTGCTGTGATACCGGCGATAGCCAGCGCCAGCGTACTACGTTTGCCACTAAACGTACGCATATGTTAATCCTCTTTGACGTATAACCCTTCGTTTTTCAAGCTGCATCGGTGTTGGCTTTACTCGGCCTTTGGCCTCGCCCCTTCGGGGACAGCGCACGCGCTGCGTCTCCGCCTTGATGCAACTCGAAATCCATTGGGTATAAAATGCTGCCGACAAAAGCGGACAGCGAAAAAACAAAAATTAAAAAAGTAGCGCTGAGAAAACCTCAGTGACTACAATGAATAGACTATTTTTCGCGACGCGAATTATCAATCTCTTTCTGTAACGAGTATGTAATAGTATGAGCAACCGCACATATTTTCTTGTTTTCTGTTACATTTTGCCTTGGGAGTAAAAAAACTCACAAAAACAATAAAAAACACTTTATATACATATAGATATCTCCAATTTTATTATTATATATATAATTCCACCCCTAATAATTGTCTTTACATTCGCAAAACAAATTAATTCTCGAGCGTCATTAATTCGCTCTGCAAACAGAACGTTTGAACTCCTGAATTCACTCTCCGTCGTTGATGTGATCGTCCTCGGATTTTCCACACAAATACACTCACTTTATAAGGTTTTTATTGACAGCTACCGGGTGTCCCATTATTCAAAGATGCAGGTTATACGTATAAGTTGATAAATAAATGACAAAACGCATCACGCAGAAAGACGTTGCGGCCCTGGCTGGCGTTTCACAGGCAGTGGTATCCGTGGTACTCACCAAAGGAAATCACACCTACCCACAGGAGACAGTGATCCGGGTTGAGCAAGCGGCTAATCAGCTGGGATATATACCGAACCGTTTTGCACAAGCGCTGAAAACCAATAAAACCATGTCGATCGCCTGCATCGTGCCGGATATCGCCAACCCTTTTTATGCCTCGCTCGTCCGTGGTGTTCAATCGGTGACGGATAGGTATCACTACGATGCGATCGTGGCCAGCACCGATGGATTACGGGAAAGAGAGCTGCATTTTTTGCGCTGGTCAGCGCAGGGGCGGGTCGACGCCGTGGTGGGGACATTTTTTAACGTCGGGATGAAAGATTTTGCCCCGAATCTTCAGGCAGGGATCCCGATTGCACGTATTGAAGCCAGGATGAAAAAAAGCGGCCCGCTACCGCTGCATAATGTTTATATCGACAACGCCGCTGCCGCGCGCAGCGCCGTCGAATATCTGCTGGCACAGGGGCACCAAAATATCACGATGATCGCCAGCGCTGGCGGTCCTGAGCCTGCCAGAGTGGAAGGATATCGCCAGGCGATGACCCAGGCCGGCCGCCTTCCGCGCATCAAAATTCTGCCAGGTTTTAACGAACAGAGCGGCTATCAGATCGCGATGCAGCTGATTAATGACGGCACGCTCCCGGATGCGATTTTCGCCGCCAACGATTTAATGGCTATCGGCGTGATGCGTGCCGCAAGGGAGAAAGGCATCACTATCCCGGAGCAGCTTGCGGTGATGGGGTTCGATGATATTCCCGCCGCCGGGCTGGTGACCCCTTCCCTGACTACTATCGCCCAGTACCCGGAGCAGCTTGGGCAAAAAGCGGCCGCCCTCCTCCTGGCGCAAACTGATATCACCGCACAGCTCCAGGGCAGCACCACTGAAATGCCCTGGGGCCTGGTAAAAAGAGAATCCGCCTGAACGGCTGATAAAACACCACACAAGGATCAAACAGATGGAATTGCCTTCAGATTATGAGTCGCGCGTTTATGCAGGGGTGTTAGGGAAATTAATCGGCGTCTACCTTGGCCGCCCTTTTGAAGGGTGGACCTACGAAAAAATTATGCAGGAGCTGGGGCCAATCCAGTATTACGTCCACGAAAAATTTAAGCGTCCGCTGGTTGTCACCGACGATGATGTCGCCGGAACCTTTACCTTTATCCGCGCACTGGAAGATTATGCCCTGCCGCCGGATCTGAGCGCGGAACAGATGGGGCACTGCTGGCTTAATTACATCATTGATAAGCGCACCATCCTCTGGTGGGGCGGCAACGGTAATTCGACGGAACACACCGCCTGGCTGAATCTCAAAAAAGGCATTCCGGCTCCGCTAAGCGGAGCCATTGCGACCAACGGGAAAACGATTGCCGAACAGATTGGCGCACAAATCTTTATTGATAGCTGGGCGCTTGTCGCACCGGGACAACCCCGTCTGGCGGCAGAACTTGCCAAAAATGCCGCCAGCGTGAGCCATGACGGTGAAGCGGTGTATGCCGCTATGCTCTGGGCGGCGATGGAATCACAGGCCTTTATTTGCCAGGAGATCGAACAGCTTATTGACGTCGGACTATCCGTGATCCCGGCAGAGTCGCAAATAGCCCAGCTGGTTGGCGATATCCGTCGCTGGCGACGGGAAGATAACGACTGGCAGACGACCCGCCAGCGAATCGACGACAACTATGGCTATCACAAATATCCCAGCAATTGCCACATCATTCCTAATCATGCGCTGATGATTATGGCGATCCTTTACGCGCCGGACGACTTCCAGCAGGCCCAGTGCATTGTCAATACGTCAGGATGGGACACCGACTGCAATGCGGGGAATGTCGGCTGTCTGTCCGGCATTATGCTGGGACTCCAGGGTATTGACGCAGGCCCGGACTGGCGCGGGCCGCTGGCGGACAGAATGCTGATCTCCTCAGCCGACGGGGGGTTCTCCATAAACAACGCCGTGCGGATCACCGATTACCTGGTCGGTCTGGGACACCAAATTGCCGGTCTGCCGCGCCCTGAAGCCAAAAAATCCGGCGCGCAGTACCATTTCTCACTACCGGGCAGCGTGCAGGGTTTCCGCTGGCTTAATGAAGAAAATGCGGCCGCGGTTGAGGTTAAGAATGAGGCGCACCTGGGGCGGCAGATGTTGAGTCTGCACTATCGCCATCTTGCGCCCGGACTTCACGCCAGCGTGACCACGCAAACCTTTACCCCGCCTGAAATCGTGGAAATGCGCAGCTACGATTTAATGGCTACCCCACTTATCTACCCAGGTCAGCGTCTTCAGGCCACCCTGATTGCGCCACCGGATAACACATCCGCGTTAAACGTGCGGCTCTGCTACCGGGTTTATGATGACAACAATCAGCTGACGCCTCAGTACGGCGACGCGCAGATCATAGCCCCGGGTGAATCGCTAACGCTGGCGTTGGATCTCCCGGACTGCCAGGGCCAACCGATCGGCGAGATTGGCGTAACAATCAGCACCGATGCCCGCGTTGCCCGCGGTCGCCTGCTCATCGACAGTATGCGCTGGGACGGCGCACCTGAGCTGACCCTGCGTAAACCCACAGGGGAAACTAATTTTTGGTGGCGAGCCTGGGTAAACGGCGTGGATCTCTTTTCACGCCACTATCCCACCAGCTTTCGCATCTCCAAAGAGTACGACGAGGGATTGATTATTCACGGAACGCGGCAGTGGGATAACTACCGCGTTCAGAGTGACATTACGCTGCATTCAGGGGAGTACGGCGGTCTGGCTTTTCGGGTGCAGGGGATGAGGCGCTATTACGCCGCGCGCATCCTGCGCGACGGAAAATTACAGATCGTCCGCGTGCGCGACACCAGCACCAAAGTTCTGGCAGAAGCGGCGTTGTCCGACGTGTACGAGCGCCCTGTGTCGTTCGATATTAGCGTCAACGGGCAGATTATCTCCGCGACCGTTGACGGTAAAACGCTGCGCGTGGAGGACGCTGAACACGAAGCCTTGATGGATGGCGGGATCGGTTTACTGATTTGTGCAGGTGCGCTGTCGACGGACGCTATCCATATCAGCGCCAGTTGTTAATTAACGGAAATGGACGACAACAAGGGATTAAAAATGAACATACCAAAAACAATGCTGGCGCTGATAACCGCCGTTTTGCTTTCAGGCTGTGAGGATAAACCGCAGCAGGTGACCATCGAATTTATGCACTCCGCCGTTGAGCAGGAGCGCCAGACCGTCATTGCCGGGATCATCAACCGCTTTCAGCAAGAGAATCCGGATATTATTGTGAAGCAGGTTCCCGTCGAAGAGGATGCCTATAATACCAAAATCATTACCCTTGCCCGCTCAGGATCACTACCGGAGGTCGTCGAGGTCAGCCATGACTATGCCAAAGTCATGGATAAAGAGCAGCTTATCGACCACAAAGCGGTGAAAACGCTGATCGACAGGCAAGGTGAAAGCGCCTTCTACGACGGTGTGCTGCGCATTGTTCGCACCGAAGACGGAACGGCCTATACCGGCGTGCCGATCAGCGCCTGGCTGCAGGGAGTCTGGTATCGTAAATCGGTACTGGCTAAAGCGGGAATCGACGAACCCAAAAACTGGACGCAACTGCTGGAAGCGGCACGCAGGCTGACCGACAGCGCCAGTAAAAAATATGGCATCGCGCTGCCGACGGCTGAAAGCGTCATGAGCGAACAAACCTTCTCCCAGTTCGCACTTTCAAACGGTGCCAATGTGTTCAACGCAAACGGCGACATCACGGTTAACTCAGCGGAAATGCAGGCCTCGCTGAACTATTATCGCGAACTGGCCCGCTATACCATGCCTGGCTCGAACAACGTAACAGAGATCAAAGACGCCTTTATGAACGGCACCGCGCCGATGGCGGTCTATTCGACCTATATCCTGCCAGCGATTTATCAGGATGGTTCACTGGCGGATTTAGGCTTTGTCGTGCCGAGCGAAAAATCACCTGCCGTATTTGGCGTTATCACATCATTAACGCTCACGACCGGTCAGACTGAGGCAGAGACAAAAGCCGCCGAAAAATTTGTCAGCTTTATGGGACAGGCGCAGAACGCGGCTGACTGGGTATTGATGTCTCCGGGGGCGATGCTGCCGGTGACGAAGGCCGCCGCGCAAAACGTCAGCTGGAAGGACAACCCTGCCGTCAAAGTCTTTGGAACTCTCCCTGAACAGCTGATTGCCCAGTACCCGAATATGCAGGTCTTTGGATCGGTCGGCGAGAAGAACTTTACGCGGATGGGGGATATTACCGGCTCCATGATCCTCAGTGAAATGGTCAATCAGGCGACGGTGGGTAAGCAGGAGACATCGGTGGTGCTGGAACGCAGCCAGCAGCGGGTTCAGGCGTTAATGCAGCATAAGTAAAACAGAAAAATCCGCCTCAAACGTCGCGTTGGCGGCGTTTGAGGCAGTGTGGCAGGAATTACTCGCCGACTTTAGCCCACGTATCGCGCAGACCTACAGTGCGGTTAAATACCAGCTTGTCAGCCGTTGCATAGCGGCTGTCCAGGCAGAAATAGCCTTCACGCTCAAACTGGAACGCTTTACCTGCAATCGCAGCCTGCAGTGACGGCTCACCGTAGCCCTGCTTAATGACCAGCGATTCCGGGTTGATAACGGACAGGAAGTCTTCCGCCGCACCTGGGTTTGGCACGCTAAACAGACGATCGTACAAACGGATTTCAATCGGCAGCGCATGGGACGCGCTCACCCAGTGAATAACACCTTTTACTTTACGACCATCAGCCGGATCTTTGCTCAGGGTGTCGGCATCGTAGGTGCAGAAAATGGTGGTGATATTCCCTTCTGCATCTTTCTCCACACGTTCAGCCTTGATCACGTAAGCATTGCGCAGACGTACTTCTTTGCCCATCACCAGACGCTTGTACTGCTTGTTCGCTTCTTCGCGGAAGTCTGCGCGATCGATCCAAATTTCACCGCTAAACGGCACTTCACGGCTGCCCATTTCCGGTTTGTTCGGATGGTTAGGCATGGTAACCAGCTCGCTTTCGCCCTGCGGGTAGTTTTCGATAACCAGTTTCACCGGATCGATAACTGCCATCGCGCGCGGGGCGTTTTCGTTCAGATCTTCGCGAATGCAGGACTCCAGAGAAGCGATCTCAATGGTGTTATCCTGCTTGGTCACGCCAATGCGTTTGCAGAACTCACGAATAGCGGCAGCAGTATAACCACGACGACGCAGGCCAGAAATCGTCGGCATACGCGGATCGTCCCAGCCTTCAACGTGCTTGTCGGTCACCAGCAGGTTCAGCTTGCGTTTGGACATCACGGTGTATTCCAGATTCAGGCGCGAGAATTCGTACTGGCGCGGGTGAACCGGAATGGTGATGTTGTCCAGCACCCAGTCGTACAAACGACGGTTATCCTGGAACTCCAGCGTACACAGTGAATGCGTAATGCCTTCCAGCGCATCGCTGATGCAGTGGGTAAAATCGTACATCGGGTAGATGCACCACTTGTTGCCGGTCTGGTGGTGTTCGGCGAACTTAATACGGTACAGCACCGGATCACGCATCACGATAAACGGCGAAGCCATATCGATTTTCGCGCGCAGGCAGGCTTTACCTTCTTCAAAACCACCGGTACGCATTTTTTCGAACAGTGCCAGGTTCTCTTCGACGCTACGATCGCGGAACGGGCTGTTTTTACCTGGCTGCGTCAGAGTGCCGCGGTATTCGCGGATCTCCTCCGCTGACAGTTCATCAACGTACGCCAGGCCTTTATTAATAAGCTCTACCGCATAGGCGTGAAGCTGATCGAAGTAATCCGAAGAGTAGCGAATATCGCCAGTCCAGTGGAAACCTAACCATTCAACGTCGTTTTTAATCGACTCAACGTACTCGATATCTTCTTTAACCGGGTTCGTATCATCAAAACGCAGGTTGCACTGGCCCTGGTAATCTTGCGCAATGCCAAAGTTCAGACAAATGGATTTCGCGTGGCCAATGTGCAGATAGCCATTTGGCTCCGGCGGAAAACGTGTATGGATAGTGGTGTGCTTACCACTGGCCAGATCTTCATCGATGATCTGACGAATAAAGTTACTCGGGCGGGCTTCAGCCTCACTCATCGTGGATTCCTCAAAGCGTAAACAACGTATAACGGAACATGATCTTATAAGCGACGTCAGGAGACAACTATTAGTTGCACAAAAAAGGTGTTTCAACAGGATATATGGGGGTATTTGCTGCAAAAAAAAGCGGCGGAGGAATATCCCCCGCCGCTTAAGGCACTTAACTCACTTTACTCAGGAGCAGTTATTTACCTTTAATCTCATACAGTGGTGTTTGACCAGCAACCACATGACCTTCGGCTTTAATGACCAGAGCACCGAAATCATCGCTGTTGCTGCACACAACCGGGCTAATCATGGAACGTGCGTTGGCGTTCAGGAACTCCAGATCCATTTCCAGAATCGGTTGACCTGCAGTCACTTCCGCACCTTCTTCAACCAGACGCTTAAAGCCTTTACCTTCCAGCGCTACTGTATCGATGCCCATGTGGACCACAATTTCCGCGCCTTTAACGGTTTCCAGACAGAACGCATGGTTAGTGTTGAAGATTTTCACGATGGTGCCGGCAGCCGGAGCAACCACGATTTTATCCGTTGGCTTCACCGCCACACCGTCGCCTACAGCTTTGCTGGCGAAGGCTTCATCAGGTACCTGCTCCAGCGCAACCACGTCACCGGTAATCGGAGAAACTAAAGTTTCAACGGTTACTGCGTTCGCTACAGCTTGCGGTTTAGCAACCGGAGCCGCTGCTGCTGGCGCACTTTCACCAGACGCTGCAGCCACCGGGCCACGCGCGACAACTTTCTTCATTTCGTCGCCGATAGATTCGGCCTTCGCACCCACGATGACCTGGATAGTTTGCTTGTTCAGCTTAACCACTCCAGATGCGCCTAAACGTTTACACATCGCATCGTTTACGCGACCGGAGTCGGCAACGGTCAGACGCAGACGAGTGATACAGGCATCAATCGCTTTCAGGTTATCGGTACCGCCAACTGCTGCAATGTAGTTGGTTGCCAGTTGAGCCAGACCTTCTTCAGTGTTGCTGTTCGCTTCTTCAGTAACGATATCGTCTTCTTTATCTTCACGGCCCGGCGTTTTCAGGTTAAACATACGAATAACCGCGCTGAACAACACAAAGTAAATGACGAAGAACACCAGGCCCATCACGACCAGCATCCAGACGTTCTGACTCGCCGCCGGCAGGTTGTACATCAACACGTAGTCGATAGCACCTGCGGAGAAGGAGAAGCCCGCGTGGATCCCCAGCAGTGTTGCAACGAACAGGCTGATACCCGTTAACAGTGCGTGCAGGAGGTACAGCAATGGCGCCAGGAACATGAACAGGAATTCCAGCGGCTCGGTAACACCGGTCAGGAACGCGGTGATCGCAACGGACAGCAGCATACCGCCAACCATCGGACGACGTGCTTTCGGAGCGGCGAAGTACATTGCCAGCGCCGCACCCGGCAGACCAAACATCATGATCGGGAAGAAGCCAGACATGAACATACCCGCAGTGCCGTCACCCGCGTAGAAGCGGTTGATGTCACCGTGGAATACGGTACCTGCAGCGTTAGTGAATTCACCAATCTGGAACCAGGCGATGGTGTTCAGCACCTGATGCAGACCGGTTGGGATCAGCAGACGGTTGATGAAACCAAAGATACCGGAACCCAGCGCGCCAGCGCCTACGATCCACTCACCTCCCGCATGGATGGCGTTCTGCACCGGCGGCCACACGTAGCCGAAGATAGCAGCCAGCACCAGACAGAAGAAGCCAGTGGCGATCGGCACGAAGCGTTTGCCGCCAAAGAAGCTCAGGAAGTCAGGTAATTTGATACCAGACCAACGGTTATACACTGCACCGCCGACCAGACCAGTGATGATACCTGCCAGCACGCCCATGTTGATGGCCGGGTTAATGGTAACCATTGCTTTGGTCAATATGAAATAACCGACCGCACCCGCCAGCGCTGCAGCACCCGCGCTGTCTTTTGACCAGCTGGAAGCCACACCGATAGCGAAAATTAACGCCAGGTTATCAAAGATGGCCCCACCCGCTTGCGCGATGAAGGGTACGTTAAGTAAATCTGGTTGGCCGAATCGCAGCAGCAGTGCCGCGACTGGCAGCACAGCGATGGGGAGCTGTAACGCCCTACCCAGCCGCTGGAAAAAACCTAAAATATTCATTTTATTCCCCCTACGAGACCCCGATTAGGCTTCTTTGAAGCCATATTTTTATTGTGCGACCATTCCTGACAGCAAGATTCTGGAACAACAATATTAACCATTCATCTACATTCAGAGTGTGTGAAAATTTAATTCGTATCGCAAATTAAATGCGTGTTTTTTGTGATTCCAGTCACCAAATATCGTTATTAACCCTCCCTTCCACTGGCTAACTACGAAAACTTATTTTATCATTCAAAAAATCGAAACGGATTGATCCTTACCGATGCAAAACCAGGTTACGCTTAATACTGCACAGAGACTCAATCCGCCAATTGCTTACATTTACTTTTGAGGTGAAGAATGAGACTGATCCCCCTGAATACCGCTGAACAAGTCGGCAAATGGGCTGCTCGCCATATCGTTAACCGTATTAACGCGTTCAAACCAACGGCTGATCGTCCGTTCGTTTTGGGCCTGCCGACTGGCGGTACTCCGCTGACAGCCTACAAAGCATTGGTTGAAATGCACAAAGCGGGCCAGGTAAGCTTCAAGCATGTTGTAACGTTCAATATGGACGAATATGTTGGCCTGCCGAAAGAGCATCCGGAAAGCTACCATAGCTTCATGCATCGCAACTTCTTTGATCACGTTGATATTCCAGCAGAAAACATCAACCTCCTCAATGGTAACGCACCGGATATTGATGCAGAATGCCGTCAGTATGAAGAAAAAATCCGTTCTTACGGTAAAATCCACTTGTTTATGGGCGGCGTAGGCAACGATGGTCACATCGCGTTCAACGAACCAGCCTCTTCTTTGGCTTCCCGTACCCGCATCAAAACGCTGACTCACGACACGCGTGTTGCGAACTCACGCTTCTTTGACGGCGACGTCAGCCAGGTGCCTAAATATGCGCTGACCGTTGGCGTGGGCACCCTGCTGGATGCCGAAGAAGTGATGATCCTGGTACTGGGCCACCAGAAAGCGCAGGCGCTGCAAGCCGCCGTTGAAGGCAACGTTAACCATATGTGGACCATCAGCTGTCTGCAGCTGCATCCGAAAGCCGTTGTGGTCTGCGATGAGCCTTCCACCATGGAACTGAAAGTGAAGACGCTGAAATACTTTAACGAGTTAGAAGCGGAAAATATTAAAGGTCTGTAATTGATGTCTCCGCCCTGTCGATAAGTTGCAGGGCGGCATTTTTTGAAATCGGGGGTCGGAATGTATGCTTTAACCCAGGGCCGGATTTTTACCGGTCACGAAATTCTTGATGACCATGCGATTGTTGTCGCCAATGGCCTGATTGACAGCGTTTGCCCACTGGCTGAGTTACCGTCAGGAATTGAACAGCGCTCACTGAATGGGGCCATTGTTTCCCCCGGTTTTATCGATGTACAGCTAAACGGCTGCGGCGGCGTACAGTTTAACGATACGGCAGAAGCCGTGACCGTTGAAACGCTGGAAATCATGCAGAAAGCCAATGAAAAATCTGGCTGCACCAGCTACCTGCCAACGCTTATCACCACCAGCGATGACCTAATGAAACAAGGCGTTCGCGTCATGCGTGAATACCTGGCGAAACACCCAAATCAGGCACTAGGGCTTCATCTGGAAGGCCCGTGGCTGAATCTGGTGAAAAAAGGCACCCATAATCCGGGATTTGTCCGTCAACCGGACGCTGCGCTGGTTGATTTCCTGTGCAATAATGCCGATGTGATCACCAAAGTAACGCTGGCGCCAGAAATGGTCCCGGTAGAGGTCATTACCAAACTGGTGAATGCGGGTATTGTGGTTTCTGCGGGTCACTCAAATGCAACGGTAAAAGAAGCAAAAATTGGGTTCCGCGCAGGCATCACCTTTGCGACACATCTGTTCAACGCGATGCCGTACATTACCGGCCGCGAACCTGGTCTGGCGGGCGCTATTCTTGATGAAGCCGATATCTACTGCGGCATCATCGCCGATGGCCTCCACGTTGATTACGTTAACATTCGTAATGCCAAACGCCTGAAAGGCGACAAGCTGTGCCTGGTCACCGACGCAACCGCACCAGCAGGTGCAAACATTGAACAGTTCATTTTCGCTGGTAAAACAATATACTACCGTAATGGATTGTGCGTTGATGAGAACGGTACACTGAGCGGCTCATCATTAACCATGATTGAAGGCGTACGCAATCTGGTCGAACATGCGAATATCGCTCTCGACGAAGTCTTACGTATGGCAACGCTCTACCCTGCTCGCGCCATTGGCGTCGACAAACAACTCGGCAGCATCGCGCCAGGCAAAGTAGCCAACCTGACTGCGTTCACGCACGACTTTAAAATTATCAAGACCATCGTTAATGGCAACGAGGTCGTTACTGAGTAAGAGAAAGAATGACACCAGGCGGACAAGCTCAAATAGGTAATGTTGATCTCGTAAAACAGCTTAACAGCGCGGCGGTTTATCGCCTGATTGACCAGCATGGGCCAATCTCGCGAATTCAAATTGCCGAGCAAAGCCAGCTTGCCCCCGCCAGCGTAACGAAAATTACGCGTCAATTGATCGAACGCGGGCTGATCAAAGAAGTCGACCAGCAGGCCTCCACCGGGGGCCGCCGCGCTATCTCTATCGTCACCGAAACCCGCAATTTCCACGCCATTGGCGTACGCTTAGGTCGCCACGATACTACGCTCACGCTCTATGATATGAGCAGTAAAGTGGTCGCTGAAGAGCATTATCCTCTCCCGGAGCGCACCCAGGAAACGCTGGAGTATGCGCTGCTCAACACCATTGCCACCTTTATTGAGAACTGCCAGCGGAAAATCCGCGAGCTGGTTGCGATTTCCGTCATTCTGCCAGGCCTTGTTGATCCTGAAAGCGGCGTCATCCGCTATATGCCGCACATTCAGGTCGAAAACTGGGGGCTGGTCGAAGCACTCGAAAAACGCTTTAAGGTCACCTGCTTTGTCGGTCACGATATTCGCAGTCTGGCGCTGGCCGAGCACTATTTCGGGGCAAGCCAGGATTGCGAAGACTCCATTTTGGTGCGTGTTCACCGCGGAACCGGGGCGGGAATCATCTCCAATGGCCGAATTTTTATTGGTCGCAATGGCAACGTGGGTGAGATTGGCCATATTCAGGTAGAGCCGCTGGGTGAACGTTGTCACTGCGGTAATTTCGGCTGTCTGGAAACAATTGCCGCCAATGCCTCTATTGAACACCGCGTGCAGAACTTATTGAAACAGGGTTATCCAAGCCGACTCACGCTGGATGATTGCGGCATTAAAGCCATCTGTAAGGCGGCTAATAAAGGCGATAACCTGGCATCAGAAGTCATTGAGCACGTTGGTCGTCACCTGGGTAAAACCATCGCCATCGCCATCAACCTGTTTAACCCACAAAAAATCGTCATTGCGGGCGAGATTACCGAGGCTGATAAAGTGCTGCTGCCTGCTATAGAAAGCTGTATCAACACGCAGGCGTTGAAAGCGTTTCGCCACAATTTACCGGTGGTTCGTTCCACGCTGGATCACCGCTCAGCCATTGGCGCCTTTGCGCTGGTGAAGCGTGCGATGCTCAACGGTACATTGCTGCAACGTTTGCTGGAAAGCTAATACCAAGCAGCCTCTGCGTTAGCTGCATCTGCTCACCCCAGTCACTTACTTCAGTAAGCTCCCGGGGTTCTCAGACTTGTGCCGCCTTGATGCAACTCGAATGATTTAGTGTATTTTGTGTATAGTAATGCCTTCTTTTTTTGATGTCGGATTGTCCATGGCCATTAAGAATGTAATTTGTGATATCGACGGCGTGCTGATGCACGACAATGTTGCCGTACCGGGTGCGGCAGAATTTCTGACTGGGATCCTGGAAAAAGGCCTGCCGTTAGTTTTGCTGACTAACTATCCTTCACAGACCGGGCAGGATTTGGCAAACCGCTTCGCCACCGCGGGTGTGAATGTCCCTGATAGCGTCTTTTATACTTCCGCCATGGCTACCGCTGATTTTCTTCGCCGCCAGGAAGGGAAAAAGGCCTACGTGGTAGGTGAAGGTGCGTTAATTCACGAGCTGTATAAAGCCGGGTTTACTATTACTGACGTGAACCCCGATTTTGTGATTGTTGGCGAGACGCGATCCTATAACTGGGACATGATGCATAAAGCAGCATATTTTGTGGCCAACGGCGCGCGTTTCATCGCCACAAACCCGGATACTCACGGACGCGGCTTTTATCCCGCCTGTGGTGCGCTGTGCGCCGGTATCGAAAAAATCTCTGGCCGCAAGCCGTTTTATGTGGGCAAACCCAGCCCGTGGATTATTCGCGCGGCGCTCAACAAAATGCAGGCGCATTCGGAAGAGACCGTTATCGTTGGCGACAACCTGCGTACCGATATTCTGGCGGGCTTCCAGGCGGGTCTCGAAACTATCCTGGTATTGTCTGGCGTTTCGACGCTCGACGACATTGACAGCATGCCGTTCAGACCAAGCTGGATTTACCCGTCCGTTGCGGAAATTGATGTGATTTGATGCGTAAGCCGGATAAGACGCCCCCGCGTCATATCCGGCCAGAAGAAATCCTTCCATTTAATAAAACCGCCATAAAATTATCGATTCATTAATAAACCCGTCTATTCTGTAATCTTTTTTCACCAATCCACAATGACCATTGCGTTTTTTATTTTCTGACCCGTAATTCACTTGCGCCCTCTCCAGCTTTGCGGCATTTTCTTTATCAAGCAAACATAAAAAGCATCACGCAACAGGTTAACGGAGAAGGTTATGTGTTCTATTTTTGGCGTATTCGATATTAAAACTGACGCAGTTGAACTGCGTAAAAAAGCCCTGGAATTGTCTCGTCTGATGCGCCATCGCGGCCCGGACTGGTCGGGTATTTACGCCAGTGATAACGCCATTCTGGCGCACGAACGTCTGTCCATCGTCGACGTCAACGCCGGTGCTCAGCCGCTGTACAACGTGAAGAAAACGCATATCCTGGCGGTTAACGGTGAAATTTATAACCATCAGGCGCTGCGCGCTGAATACGGCGATCGCTATCAGTTCCAGACCGGTTCCGACTGCGAAGTTATCCTTGCACTGTATCAGGAAAAAGGCCCAGAGTTTCTGGATGACCTGCAAGGCATGTTTGCTTTTGCTCTGTACGACAGCGAGCAGGACGCTTACCTGATCGGTCGCGATCATATCGGGATCATCCCGCTGTATATGGGTTACGACGAGCACGGTAACTTCTACGTTGCGTCTGAAATGAAAGCCCTGGTTCCCGTGTGTCGCACGATCAAAGAATTCCCAGCCGGGAGCTATTTATGGAGTAAAGACGGCGAAATTCGTCAGTACTATCAGCGCGACTGGTTTGAATACGATGCGGTAAAAGACAACGTTACCGATAAAAACGAGTTGCGTCAGGCACTGGAAGATGCAGTGAAAAGCCACCTGATGTCAGATGTTCCTTATGGTGTATTGCTGTCCGGCGGTCTGGATTCATCCGTCATTTCCGCAATCACCAAAAAATACGCCGCGCGTCGTGTTGAAGATCAGGAGCGTAGCGAAGCCTGGTGGCCGCAGTTGCACTCCTTCGCCGTAGGCCTGGAAGGCGCTCCGGACCTGAAAGCCGCGCAAGAGGTGGCGAACCATCTGGGTACTGTGCACCATGAGATCCACTTCACCGTGCAGGAAGGTTTGGATGCTATCCGCGACGTGATTTATCACATCGAAACTTACGATGTTACGACGATTCGCGCCTCGACCCCGATGTACTTAATGTCGCGTAAAATTAAAGCGATGGGAATTAAAATGGTGCTGTCGGGCGAAGGTTCTGACGAAGTATTTGGCGGCTATCTCTATTTCCACAAAGCACCAGATGCAAAAGAGCTGCACGAAGAGACCGTGCGTAAGCTGCAGGCGCTGCATATGTTCGACTGTGCCCGTGCCAACAAAGCTATGTCGGCCTGGGGAGTGGAAGCTCGCGTGCCCTTCCTGGATAAGAAATTCCTTGATGTGGCGATGCGCATCAACCCGCAGGACAAAATGTGCGGCAACGGCAAAATGGAAAAACATGTTCTGCGTGAATGTTTTGAGTCCTACCTGCCAGCAAGCGTTGCATGGCGCCAGAAAGAGCAGTTCTCCGATGGTGTCGGTTACAGCTGGATTGATACCCTGAAAGAGGTGGCCGCTGAGCAAGTTTCTGACCAACAACTGGAAACCGCCAGCTTCCGTTTCCCTTACAACACGCCATCTTCTAAAGAAGCGTATTTGTACCGTGAGATTTTCGAAGAGCTGTTCCCGGTTGCGAGCGCTGCGGAATGTGTGCCTGGCGGGCCGTCTGTTGCCTGTTCTTCTGCCAAAGCAATCGAATGGGATGAGGCGTTTAAAACCATGAACGATCCTTCTGGTCGTGCGGTTGGCGTACATCAGTCCGCTTATAAATAAGTTAATCCTTAGAAAAGGGCCCTACGGGGCTCTTTTTTATGTCTATTTTCTGTGCAAAAAAACAATTAATAACTAATAATTGCCGAATATTGCGTCATGCTGTTCGCAACCTAACCAAACAGTCACATTCCAGCTATTTTCAATGAAAAAGGGGTTGACGCTTCAAGGCTCAATACGCATAATGCGCCCCGCAACGCCGATAAGGTTACGCGAAAAAAAGATGGCTACGTAGCTCAGCTGGTTAGAGCACATCACTCATAATGATGGGGTCACAGGTTCGAATCCCGTCGTAGCCACCATCTTTTTTGCGGGAGTGGCGAAATTGGTAGACGCACCAGATTTAGGTTCTGGCGCCGCAAGGTGTGCGAGTTCAAGTCTCGCCTCCCGCACCATTCACCCGTAAGCGTTGCACGGATGGGGTATCGCCAAGCGGTAAGGCACCGGTTTTTGATACCGGCATTCCCTGGTTCGAATCCAGGTACCCCAGCCATTTTTTCTTCGATGTAGCGGTTCACCGCAACGGTCATTGGGGTATCGCCAAGCGGTAAGGCACCGGTTTTTGATACCGGCATTCCCTGGTTCGAATCCAGGTACCCCAGCCATCGAAGAATATGATAGTATCTGGCTACGTAGCTCAGCTGGTTAGAGCACATCACTCATAATGATGGGGTCACAGGTTCGAATCCCGTCGTAGCCACCATATTAAGGACGTATCGACTCGTTCGGTAAATCCAAAAAATTGTTGGGGTATCGCCAAGCGGTAAGGCTCTGGTTTCTGATACCAGCATTCCGAGGTTCGAATCCTCGTACCCCAGCCAATTTCAAAAAGCCGTCCATTCTGTGGATGCACCTGTTGGGGTATCGCCAAGCGGTAAGGCTCTGGTTTCTGATACCAGCATTCCGAGGTTCGAATCCTCGTACCCCAGCCATATTAAAAAAGCTCGCTTCGGCGAGCTTTTTGCTTTTCTGCATTTATTATCTGATGGCACTACGCTTACCAGGCCTACAACGTTCTCTGTAGGCCTGTCTGAATTACAATCCTAACGCGTACTTGAGTGCCTGACGTTTCAACATACCGGCGCGCTCTGCGGCCATTAGCCCAAGATTACGCATGATACGCAGCGGCTGCAGGTTGTTGCTAAATCCTGCGTAGAACAGATCCATGCCGCTTTGCATGATGAAATTGTCAGTCATGCGACGGTTCTGATAGCGCTTCAGCACCGGCTGGCTTGCCCAGGACTCACCGTAGCTGCGCGCATTCACCAGCACGTCAATCAGCGCATCCACATCACGGAACCCCAAATTAACGCCCTGCCCCGCCAGCGGATGAATGGTATGCGCGGCGTCACCCACCAGCGCCAGTCCTGGCTGCACATATTGCAGCGCGTGACGGCGCGTTAGCGGGAATGCCCCCGCTGCCACAGGCGTAACGTTACCGAGTCGCGATGGGAAATGTTTGGCGATCTCCGCCTGCAGTTGCGACATATTCAAACCTTGCAACTGGCGGATACGCGCCGGTGAGTCGTACCACACCAGCGAGGCCCAGTTATCAAACAGCGGTAAAAATGCGCGCGGACCGTCAGGGGTGAATTGCTGCCAGGTGCTGTCTCCCGGCGAATTCTCGCACTGCACGGTTATCAACATACAGGACTGCGCATACTGCCAGGCATGGATACCAATCCCGGCCATTTTCCGCACCTGAGAATTTGCGCCATCGGCGCCGATGACCAGCTTCGCGCTGATTTTTTCGCCACCAGCCAGCTCAAGCTCATGCCGATCGTTATGTTGATGCAGAGAGATCAGCGACGCAGGCACGCGCAGCGTGACTTTGGGGTGAACGTCCAGAGCCTGCCAGAGCGCCTGTTGCAGGACTGTGTTTTCCACCATATAGCCCAGCAAGGGCAGCTTAAGCTCGGCGGCATCAAACATCACATGGGCATTTTCCCATTCCCACGTTTCCAGACGACGGTAAGGGTGGCTGCGCATCCCCTGAACCGTATCCCAGACGCCCAGCCCTTTTAGCAACGACACGGAGGCGGAGCTGATGGCCGAAATTCTGACATCTGGCTGTCCGTCAGCCACAAACGGCGCGGGAACGGCATGTTCAATGACCGTTACCGTAAATCCATGCTGCGCCAGTCCTAGCGCCAGCGCGCCGCCGACCATCCCCCCACCGACAATGGCAATTTCCGTTGGTTGATTTGTCATGGTCAATTATCCTGTTACATGTATTGTGTAAGTTTACAGGATTTTTTACCCCTTGAGGCTGACATCCGTCATACTGGTCACAACCGCGCCAAAGCAGTACACTATGCGCCCTGCATTTCAGCCACAATTTCGCAAGAGCAAGTCGATGACCAAAAAACTCCATATTAAAACCTGGGGCTGTCAGATGAACGAATACGATTCATCGAAGATGGCCGATCTGCTGGATGCCACCCATGGGTATCAACTGACCGACGTGGCCGAAGAAGCGGATGTGCTGCTGCTGAATACCTGCTCTATCCGTGAGAAGGCTCAGGAAAAAGTCTTCCATCAGTTGGGCCGCTGGAAGCTGTTAAAAGAGAAAAACCCCAAGCTGATCATCGGTGTCGGTGGCTGTGTTGCGTCTCAGGAAGGCGACCATATTCGCCAACGCGCGCACTATGTCGATATTATTTTTGGGCCGCAAACCCTGCATCGTCTGCCGGAAATGATTAACAAAGTGCGTGGAAGTACCACCCGTAGCCCGGTGGTTGATATCAGTTTCCCGGAGATCGAAAAATTCGACCGCCTACCGGAACCGCGTGCTGAAGGTCCAAGCGCTTTCGTGTCAATCATGGAAGGTTGTAATAAATATTGTACTTACTGCGTGGTGCCATACACCCGCGGTGAGGAAGTAAGCCGTCCGGCGGACGATATCCTGTTTGAAATCGCCCAGCTTGCGGCGCAAGGCGTGCGTGAAGTGAACCTGCTGGGACAAAACGTGAACGCCTGGCGCGGTGAGAACTACGACGGCACGATCGGATCTTTTGCCGATCTGCTGCGGCTGGTCGCGGCGATCGATGGCATTGACCGTATCCGCTTCACCACCAGCCATCCGATCGAATTCACCGATGATATCATTGAAGTGTATCGTGACACGCCAGAACTGGTGAGCTTCCTGCACCTGCCGGTACAGAGCGGTTCAGATCGCGTACTGAACCTGATGGGGCGCACCCATACCGCGCTGGAATATAAAGCGATCATCCGCAAACTGCGCGCAGCGCGTCCGGATATCCAGATTAGCTCCGACTTCATCGTTGGCTTCCCAGGCGAAACCACGCAGGATTTCGAGCAGACCATGAAGTTGATTGCAGACGTCAATTTTGACATGAGCTACAGCTTTATCTTCTCAGCGCGTCCTGGCACCCCTGCCGCCGATATGGTTGACGACGTGCCGGAAGAAGAGAAAAAACAGCGCCTGTATATTCTGCAGGAGCGTATTAACCAGCAAGCCATGGCCTGGAGCCGTCGCATGGTCGGCACGACCCAGCGCATTCTGGTTGAAGGCACATCGCGTAAAAGCATCATGGAACTGTCTGGCCGTACCGAAAATAACCGAGTGGTGAACTTTGAAGGCAACCCGGAGATGGTCGGTAAGTTCGTGGATGTAGAAATTACCGATGTCTGGACGAACTCCCTGCGCGGTAAAGTGGTGCGCACCGAAGACGAAATGGGTCTGCGCATCGCTGAATCCCCTGAGTCGGTTATTGCGCGTACCCGCAAAGAAAACGATCTGGGCGTCGGTATTTATCAGCCTTAATCTTCAATGCCCGATGGCGCTACGCTTATCGGGCTTACTCTTCTGGGCTCGCTGCCCCGGCGGGCCTTGTAATCTACCTCATCATCCCCATATTTATCGCAATGCTTGCGCCTTTCCCCCATGGCGTGAATAATTTCCTTAGATGCCGGTAAATGTTCAGCGTCCGGCAAGACATGCAAAAGAGGAACAGTTTGAACATAGACACTCGTGAAATCACACTTGAACCCGCAGACAATGCCCGCCTGTTGAGCCTTTGCGGCCCATTTGATGACAACATCAAGCAGCTGGAACGTCGCCTCGGCATCGAAATTAACCGCCGTGATAACCACTTTAAGCTGACCGGTCGCCCAATTTGCGTCACCGCGGCGGCAGATATTTTACGTAGCCTGTACGTCGATACTGCCCCAATGCGCGGTCAGACGCAGGACATTGAGCCTGAACAAATTCATCTGGCAATTAAAGAAGCGCGAGTGCTTGAGCAAAGCGCAGACAGCGTGCCGGAATTTGGCAAAGCGGTGAACATCAAAACCAAGCGCGGGGTAATTAAGCCGCGTACGCCGAACCAGGCACAATACATTGCGAATATCCTCGACCACGACATCACCTTTGGCGTTGGCCCTGCGGGTACGGGTAAAACGTATCTTGCGGTTGCCGCTGCGGTCGATGCGCTTGAGCGTCAGGAGATCCGTCGAATCCTGCTGACCCGTCCGGCAGTGGAAGCGGGCGAAAAACTCGGCTTCCTGCCGGGTGACCTCAGCCAGAAAGTCGATCCCTACTTACGACCGCTGTATGACGCACTGTTCGAAATGCTCGGGTTTGAGAAGGTCGAAAAGCTGATTGAGCGGAACGTCATTGAAGTTGCGCCGCTGGCCTACATGCGCGGTCGTACATTAAACGATGCGTTCATCATTCTTGATGAGAGCCAGAACACCACCATCGAACAGATGAAAATGTTCCTGACCCGTATCGGCTTTAACTCCAAAGCGGTTATCACCGGCGATATCACCCAGATTGACCTGCCGCGAAGCACCAAATCCGGTCTGCGTCATGCCATTGAAGTGCTGGCTGAAGTTGACGAAATTAGTTTTAATTTCTTCCATAGCGAAGACGTGGTTCGCCACCCGGTGGTCGCCCGTATCGTCACGGCGTATGAAGCCTGGGAAGAAGCAGAACAGAAACGCAAAGCCGAGCTGGCTGCAGAACGCAAGCGCGAAGCTCAGGAGCAGGAACAAAAATGAGTCAGGTTATTCTCGATTTACAGCTGGCATGTGAAGACGAATCCGGTTTACCAACAGAAAGTCAGTTTCAGGGTTGGCTGGATGCGGTGATCCCACAGTTTCAGGAAGAGTCTGAAGTTACCATTCGTCTGGTCGATGACGCGGAAAGCCACGAGCTGAACCTGACCTATCGCGGGAAAGATAAATCAACCAACGTACTCTCTTTCCCGTTTGAAGCCCCGCCGGGCATTGAAATGCCGCTGCTGGGCGATTTGATCATCTGCCGTCAGGTAGTCGAGAAAGAAGCGCAGGAACAAGGCAAACCGCTTGAAGCCCACTGGGCGCATATGGTGGTGCACGGTAGCCTGCATTTACTCGGTTACGACCATATCGAAGACGATGAAGCGGAAGAGATGGAATCCCTCGAAACAGAGATTATGCTTGCTCTGGGCTATGAGGATCCGTACATTGCCGAGAAAGAATAAGCATTTCGAAATCTTGTAAGCCTGATAAGGCGCAGCCGCCATCAGGTATTGCGCCTTATCCGGCTTACCTGGTTTGAAGTACGATGAAGAGACATGCCGTCAACAGCTGAATATACGCATGACGAGCTTTGTATTAACTAACATGAGAACCCATACGACGCCATGAGCGACGACAATTCACACAGTAGTGACACCTTAAACAGCAAAAAGGGATTTTTCTCCCTGTTACTGAGCCAACTTTTCCACGGTGAACCAAAAAACCGCGACGAACTGTTGGAGCTGATCCGTGATTCCGGGCAAAACGACCTTATCGATGAAGATACGCGCGATATGCTCGAAGGGGTGATGGATATTGCGGACCAACGCGTGCGCGACATCATGATCCCTCGCTCTCAGATGATTACCCTGAAACGCAACCAGACCCTGGACGAATGTCTCGATGTCATTATCGAGTCTGCCCACTCGCGTTTCCCGGTGATCAGCGAAGACAAAGATCACATTGAAGGGATTCTGATGGCCAAAGATCTGCTGCCGTTTATGCGCAGCGATGCCGAAGCCTTCAGCATGGAGAAAGTGTTACGCCAGGCGGTTGTCGTACCTGAAAGCAAGCGAGTTGACCGCATGCTGAAAGAGTTCCGCTCCCAGCGTTATCATATGGCTATCGTCATCGACGAATTCGGCGGTGTCTCAGGTCTGGTGACCATTGAGGACATCCTTGAACTGATCGTGGGTGAAATTGAAGATGAGTACGACGAAGAAGACGATATCGATTTCCGTCAGCTCAGTCGCCACACCTGGACCATTCGCGCTCTGGCGCCGATTGAAGACTTCAACGACGCTTTCGGCACCCATTTTAGCGACGAAGAAGTAGATACCATCGGCGGGCTGGTTATGCAGGCCTTTGGTCATCTGCCCGCGCGCGGGGAGACTATCGACATTGATGGTTACCAGTTCAAAGTGGCAATGGCCGACAGCCGTCGTATTATTCAGGTTCATGTCAGAATTCCGGACGACTCACCCCAGCCCAAACTGGACGAATAAACCCGAAACTGGATCTAAGACTACATGGCATTTGCCCCATTAATTGAACGCCAGCGCATTCGCCTGCTGCTGGCGTTATTATTCGGTGCCTGCGGGACGCTGGCTTTCTCTCCGTATGACATCTGGCCCGCTGCGATCGTTTCGCTGATGGGCTTGCAGGCTCTTACCTTCAATCGCCGTCCGCTCCAGTCTGCCGCAATCGGCTACTTCTGGGGATTGGGGCTGTTTGGCTCCGGCATCAACTGGGTTTACGTCAGCATCGCGCAGTTTGGCGGTATGCCGGGCCCCATTAATGTGTTCCTCGTGGTTCTGCTTGCCGCATACCTTTCCCTCTACACCGGCCTGTTTGCTGGCGTGTTGGCGCGTCTGTGGCCGAAAACCACCTGGATACGCGTGGCGATTGCCGCGCCGGTCGTCTGGCAAATAACCGAATTCCTGCGCGGCTGGGTACTGACCGGCTTCCCGTGGCTACAGTTCGGCTACAGTCAGATCGACGGTCCGTTAAAAGGGCTGGCTCCGGTAATGGGCGTTGAGGCGATTAACTTCCTGCTGATGGTGGTTAGCGGCCTGCTGGCGCTGGCGCTGGTGACGCGTAACTGGAAGCCGCTGATTGCCGCGCTAGTGCTCTTTGCTCTGCCCTTTCCGCTGCGCTATATCCAGTGGTACACGCTTGAGCCGGAAAAAACCACTCAGGTCTCGATGGTGCAGGGCGACATTCCGCAGTCGCTCAAATGGGATGAAGGTCAGTTACTCAACACCCTGAAGATTTATCTCGACGCCACCCAGCCTGAGATGGGCAAATCACAGCTGATCATCTGGCCAGAATCCGCTATTCCGGACCTGGAAATTAATCAGCAGCGTTTTCTGGGCATGATGGATGGCCTGCTGAGATCGAAAAACAGCACGCTGATTACCGGTATCGTTGACGCACGTCTGAACAAGCAGAATCGTTACGACACCTACAACACCATCATCACGCTGGGTAAAGACAGCCCGTACAGTTACGATTCCAGCAACCGCTACAACAAAAACCATCTGGTACCGTTTGGCGAGTTCGTCCCGCTGGAATCGATCCTGCGCCCGTTAGCGCCGTTCTTTGACCTGCCAATGTCGTCTTTCAGCCGTGGGCCTTATGTGCAGCCACAGCTGCATGCGCACGGCTTTAAGCTGACGGCTGCCATCTGCTATGAAATCATTCTTGGCGAACAGGTACGGGATAATTTCCGCCCGGATACGGACTACCTGCTGACGATTTCCAACGATGCCTGGTTTGGTAAATCCATCGGCCCGTGGCAGCACTTCCAGATGGCGCGTATGCGTTCCCTCGAGCTGGCGCGCCCTCTGCTGCGTAGCACCAATAACGGTATTACGGCGGTGATTGGTCCACAGGGTGAGATTCAGGCGATGATCCCGCAGTTTACCCGCCAGGTCCTGACCACCAGCGTGACGCCAACGACGGGCTTAACCCCTTATGCCCGTACCGGTAACTGGCCGCTCTGGCTGCTTACCGCGCTGTTTGGCTTTGGTGCGGTGGTAATGAGCCTGCGCCAGCGTCGTAAGTAACCTTCCTTTCCCGGCCGGATAACGTTTCGCTTATCCGGCCCACAAAACATTTCCCGCGCCCCATTCTGGCACGTCTATTGCTTTGTTCTACAAGACAAATGCAGTTTTGGCTGAATGTGCAACCTGGTCGCACCAACGTTGAGCGCCGGTAGCACCTGAAAAGTGCAACAAGATATTTTTGCCCCCAAATGGTGCGGCGCACTTCGCAAAAATAAACAATAAAACAGCAAATTCTTTACATTCATCCAAACTAAATGTTAACAAACATATACAAGACTGCACGTTTCAGTAGCAAACAATAACAACATCACAATGGGTATCAATGCGTCCCTGGCGCAGACGATAAAGGAGTTGGATATGCAATTACGTAAGCTCGCCACTGCCATGCTGGTCATGGGAATGTCCGCCGGTCTGGCGCACGCAGAAGACGCAGCACCAGCGGCAGGCAGCACGCTGGACAAGATCGCCAAAAACGGCGTGATTGTGGTCGGCCACCGTGAATCATCGGTACCGTTTTCTTACTACGATAATCAACAAAAAGTGGTCGGTTATTCACAGGATTACTCCAACGCGATCGTTGAAGCCGTGAAGAAAAAACTGAACAAGCCTGACCTGCAGGTGAAGCTGATCCCGATTACTTCACAAAACCGTATCCCGCTGCTGCAAAACGGCACCTTCGACTTTGAATGTGGCTCCACCACCAACAACGTCGAGCGCCAAAAACAAGCGGCTTTCTCTGACACCATTTTCGTTGTTGGTACTCGTCTGCTGGCGAAAAAAGGCGGCGACGTCAAAGATTTCGCCGATCTGAAAGGTAAAGCCGTAGTCGTGACCTCGGGTACCACCTCAGAGGTGCTGCTGCACAAGCTGAATGAAGAACAAAAAATGGATATGCGCATCATCAGCGCGAAAGACCACGGTGACTCTTTCCGTACTCTGGAAAGCGGCCGCGCCGTTGCCTTTATGATGGATGACGCCCTGCTGGCTGGCGAGCGCGCGAAGGCGAAGAAACCAGACAACTGGGAGATCGTCGGCAAGCCACAGTCTCAGGAAGCTTACGGCTGCATGCTGCGTAAAGATGACCCTCAGTTCAAAAAGCTGATGGATGACACTATCGCCAAAGCGCAGACCTCCGGCGAAGCTGAGAAATGGTTTGATAAGTGGTTTAAAAATCCAATTCCACCGAAGAACCTGAACATGAATTTCGAACTATCAGACGAGATGAAAGCCCTGTTCAAAGAACCGAATGATAAAGCGCTTAACTAATTAATTAGAAGAGTACACAAAACCTTTCAAGTTATATCGAGGCGGCAACTGAGCGAATTCCCGGGCGCTTACATGAGTAAGTAACCGGGATGAATAAAGGCAGCCAACAACGAGATATCTTGAAGGATGAAGTGTAATCAGGGAGGCTTCCCCTCCCTCTCGATTGCTACTCAGCACGGACAGACTATAAGCCTGATGGTCGTTCCCCATCAGGCCTGAAAACCGCAAAACGCTGAATAACAATCTTCGGGGGTAGCGCTGCTACCCTTTTTTTTCTGGAGTAGATTTATGTCTATAGACTGGAACTGGGGTATTTTTTTACAACAAGCCCCGTTCGGCAACACCACCTATCTCGGCTGGCTCTGGAGTGGTTTCCAGGTCACTGTCGCGTTATCTATCACCGCCTGGGTTATCGCTTTCCTCATCGGCTCTTTATTCGGCATCTTACGTACCGTACCAAATCGTTTCCTTTCCGGGATCGGCACGCTGTACGTCGAGCTGTTTCGTAACGTTCCGCTCATCGTCCAGTTTTTTACCTGGTATCTGGTCATTCCTGAACTGCTGCCGGAAAACATCGGGATGTGGTTTAAGTCAGAACTGGATCCCAACATTCAGTTCTTCCTCTCATCCATGCTTTGTCTGGGGCTGTTTACCGCTGCGCGCGTCTGCGAACAGGTTCGTGCCGCTATTCAGTCTTTGCCTCGCGGACAGAAAAATGCCGCGCTGGCGATGGGGCTGACGTTACCGCAGGCCTACCGCTATGTTCTGCTGCCAAACGCTTACCGCGTGATTGTTCCGCCAATGACCTCGGAGATGATGAACCTGGTAAAGAACTCCGCGATCGCCTCCACTATCGGCCTGGTCGATATGGCTGCGCAAGCGGGTAAACTACTGGATTACTCCGCCCACGCATGGGAATCGTTTACGGCCATCACTCTGGCCTACGTACTGATTAACGCCGTCATCATGCTGGTGATGAATCTCGTCGAACGCAAAATCCGCCTGCCTGGCAATTTGGGAGGCAAATAATGTACGAATTTGACTGGAGTTCTATCGTCCCTTCCCTGCCGTATCTGCTGGATGGGCTGATCATCACGCTGAAAATCACCGTCACGGCAGTCGTCATTGGTATCGTCTGGGGGACCATCCTTGCAGTAATGCGTCTGTCCAGCTTCGCGCCAATTGCCTGGTTTGCGAAGGGCTACGTCAACGTATTCCGCTCCATTCCGCTGGTGATGGTGCTGCTGTGGTTCTACCTGATTGTGCCCGGCTTCCTGCAAAACGTGCTGGGTCTGTCGCCAAAAACCGATATTCGCCTGATCTCAGCGATGGTCGCATTTTCGATGTTTGAAGCCGCGTACTATTCCGAGATTATACGCGCCGGTATCCAGAGTATTTCTCGCGGGCAGTCCAGTGCCGCGCTGGCGCTGGGGATGACCCATTGGCAGTCGATGAAGCTCATCATTCTGCCGCAGGCATTTCGCGCGATGGTGCCGCTGCTGCTTACCCAGGGCATCGTACTCTTCCAGGATACCTCGCTGGTCTATGTATTGAGTCTGGCAGACTTCTTCCGTACCGCCTCCACCATTGGCGAGCGTGACGGCACGCAGGTTGAAATGATCCTGTTTGCTGGCGCCGTTTATTTTGTATTCAGTCTGAGCGCATCGTTGTTGGTCAGCTATTTGAAGAAAAGGACAGTTTAATGATTACCCTGAAAAATGTTTCTAAATGGTATGGTCACTTTCAGGTGCTGACCGACTGCTCCACGGAAGTGAAAAAAGGTGAAGTGGTGGTGGTCTGCGGCCCGTCAGGTTCAGGTAAATCAACGCTTATCAAAACGGTGAACGGGCTGGAGCCGGTACAACAGGGCGTCATCACCGTTGATGGTACCGTGGTGAATGATAAAAAGACCGATCTGGCCAAACTGCGCTCTCGCGTTGGCATGGTGTTCCAGCACTTTGAACTGTTCCCGCATCTGTCGATTATTGAGAACCTGACTCTGGCGCAGGTAAAAGTGCTTAAACGCGATAAAAAGCCGGCCCGCGACAAGGCGCAAAAGTTATTGGAACGCGTTGGTCTGTCAGCGCATGCCGAGAAGTTTCCAGCTCAGCTCTCCGGGGGCCAGCAACAGCGTGTCGCCATCGCCCGGGCGCTGTGCATGGATCCTATCGCCATGCTCTTTGACGAACCGACGTCAGCGCTCGACCCAGAAATGATCAACGAAGTACTGGACGTCATGGTTGAACTGGCCAATGAAGGGATGACCATGATGGTGGTTACCCACGAAATGGGCTTTGCGCGTAAAGTGGCGAACCGGGTGATCTTCATGGATGAAGGGAAGATTGTTGAAGACTCACCGAAAGAAGAGTTCTTCGCTAATCCAAAATCAGACCGTGCCAAAGACTTCCTCGCGAAAATCCTGCACTAATTTTGCTGGCGCGCACCTCCATGTGCGCGCCACCTCACGATTTATCTCTTCACTTCTCGAAACAGGCATAGCCCAGCGTTAACCTTGTCACAAAGTCCCACTTACAAGGAGCAACAATGGCACTTCCTATCCTGTTTGATTGCGATCCAGGTCATGACGACGCTATCGCAATTGTTCTCGCCCTCGCTTCACCTGAACTGGATGTGAAAGCGATAACCTCCTCTGCCGGTAACCAGACCCCCGACAAAACACTGCGTAACGTATTGCGTATGTTAACGTTGCTCAACCGCACGGATATCCCAGTGGCCGGTGGTGCAGTCAAACCGCTGATGCGCGACCTGATAATTGCCGATAACGTCCACGGTGAGAGCGGGCTTGATGGCCCGGCGCTGCCTGAACCCGCTTTTGCTCCACAGGACTGTACCGCCGTGGAATTGATGGCGAAAACCCTGCGTAACAGTCAGGAACCCGTGACGATTGTCTCCACCGGGCCGCAAACTAACGTGGCATTGCTACTGAATAGCCATCCTGAACTGCACCCCCAAATTGCCCGTATCGTGATCATGGGTGGTGCAATGGGCCTCGGAAACTGGACGCCCGCCGCCGAGTTCAACATCTTCGTGGATCCAGAAGCCGCTGAGATCGTGTTCCAGTCGGGCATTCCGGTGGTGATGGCTGGACTGGATGTCACGCATAAAGCGCAAATACATCGTGAAGATACCGAACGGTTCCGCGCTATCGGCAATCCCATTTCGACAATCGTTGCTGAGCTACTCGACTTCTTCTTTGAATATCACAAAGATGAAAAATGGGGATTTATTGGCGCGCCGCTGCACGATCCATGCACCATTGCCTGGCTGCTGAAACCTGAACTGTTTACCACCGTTGAACGCTGGGTTGGTGTGGAAACTCAGGGCAAATACACCCAGGGAATGACCGTGGTTGACTACTACTTCCTGAGCGGCAATAAGCCAAACGCCACCGTAATGGTGGACGTGGATCGCCAGGGGTTTGTCGATTTGCTAGCGGAGCGTCTGAAATTTTACGCCTGAAATTTATCATTGAGTAAGATCGCTATGTTGAATCATAGCGATTTTACTGTTAGGGAAGGTGCGAATAAGCAGGTCATTTCTTCCCAAGCTGACTCGCTGATTAAAATTTCGCGGATCTGGGCCGATTTTTTTCCCGCAAACACATCGAATCAGCCTATTTAGGCTATTTTTTCCACCATTTCTGGCGTTATTTCCGGTTTTTACTGAGATCTCTCCCACTGACGTATCATTTGGTCCACCCGAAACAGGTTGGCCAGGGTGAATAACATCGCCAGTTGGTTATCGTTTTTCAGCAGCCCCTTGTATCTGGCTTTCACGAAGCCGAACTGCCGCTTGATGATGCGAAACGGGTGCTCCACCCTGGCACGGATGCTGGCTTTCATGTATTCGATGTTGATGGCCGTTTTGTTCTTGCGCGGATGCTGCTTCAAGGTTTTTACCTTGCCGGGACGCTCGGCGATCAGCCAGTCCACATCCACCTCGGCCAGCTCCTCGCGCTGTGGCGCTCCTTGGTAGCCGGCATCGGCTGAGACAAATTGCTCCTCTCCATGAAGCAGATTACCCAGCTGATTGAGGTCATGCTCGTTGGCCGCGGTGGTGACCAGGCTGTGGGTCAGGCCACTCTTGGCATCGACACCAATGTGGGCCTTCATGCCAAAGTGCCACTGATTGCCTTTCTTGGTCTGATGCATCTCCGGATCGCGTTGCTGCTCTTTGTTCTTGGTAGAGCTGGGTGCCTCAATGATGGTGGCATCCACCAAAGTGCCTTGGGTCATCATGACGCCTGCTTCGGCCAGCCAGCGATTGATGGTCTTGAACAATTGACGGGCCAGTTGATGCTGCTCGAGCAGGTGGCGGAAATTCATGATGGTGGTGCGATCCGGCAGGGCGCTATCCAGGGATAATCGGGCAAACAGGCGCATGGAGGCGATTTCGTACAGGGCATCTTCCATGGCACCGTCGCTCAGGTTGTACCAATGCTGCATGCAGTGAATACGCAGCATGGTCTCCAGCGGATAGGGCCGTCGGCCATTGCCCGCCTTGGGATAAAACGGCTCGATGACAGCGGTCATATTCTGCCATGGCAGAATCTGCTCCATGCGGGAGAGGAAAATCTCTTTTCGGGTCTGACGGCGCTTAGTGCTGAATTCACTATCGGCGAAGGTGAGTTGATGGCTCATGATGTCCCTCTGGGATGCGCTCCGGATGAATATGATGATCTCATATCAGGAACTTGTTCGCACCTTCCTTAGCTAATAGCGAACGTGAATACTGCGTTACTTCATTAATTTGTCAGGTAATACTGAATAAATCCCCCAGCAGATTAATGTATCATGCAACATCCGGCACAACAAATCAGAGGAACATTGAATGAATGCTTCAGATTATCTCAGGGTAAGATTTCAGAATGACAGGCAGTTATCTATATATATTGAGAATGGATTCACAAATACGATGTACACGGTTTACTGTAGCCTCAGCTATGGCGGAAGCTATTGCACAGTCAGCGTTTCTGTCAAAAGCCGTTGCGCGAAAACTGGCTGGTAAAATGCCAGTTGGCGTTTATCTTCTGCAGGTCTATGGGTTTCAGCAAAAAGCAGCTATGGCAGCCCGGGCACAGAAAGCAATAGATCCAAGTTATTATTGGATTCTTTACCAAGCAAAGCTGGAGATGCTCTATTACTTCGTTGAGCCAGCTCTTTCAGAAATAATTCAGAAAGTTCATGATGGTGTCTATTCTAACCTCGATCAGCTTGCCGACGAAATCATGGAAAGATTCGATGTTTAAGAGTCTAATATCAGTTGTACTATATAACCTTGTACTCCCAGCAATCTTGATAG
The DNA here is from genome assembly GCF_013797615.1 of Citrobacter sp. RHBSTW-00017. NCBI lineage: Bacteria > Pseudomonadati > Pseudomonadota > Gammaproteobacteria > Enterobacterales > Enterobacteriaceae > Citrobacter > Citrobacter sp. RHBSTW-00017. The sequence continues at coordinate 3,554,059 of NZ_CP056899.1, forward strand.
TTTTTGCCGTGCTCTGGTTATATTTATTTCCTGAATACTGGTGGGAGCTAATGCTCATCAGTATTATTGCTATTTTTTGGTTTTATCCGTTCATTACAGAAAAATTCGAAAAATTCAAATAACCCAATATTATATATTTATATGGAAAAGGAGTATTTTAATATCATTCTAAACAATGTGAAAATCACATCCATTACCGCAGATCTTTATCCTGGAGCTTCAACCGGGACACATCTTGAAACCATTCTGCTACGCTATGAAAGCATCACATGGAAGCATTGCGATGGAAATATCATCTATACGGATGCGTGGAATCAACGCGTTGTGGCGTAACACATTCGCAATCCCTCACAGAGCCGCGTTAGCGGCTCTCAGGTGAAAATCACGGCTCAAACGGTCGACGCTGGAACTGATCGTGTCCGCATTTCGGGCATAGCGGCAGCACATCAGGAGTGTACACCGCTAAATGGAAGTGGCACTTCTCGCACACCAGATTGCCCAACCCGACCACCTCGCCGCTGTGATAAACCCCGTGATGGCTGAGGTCCTGGAACACTTCGCGCCATTCGAGCTGCGTTTTATCGGTAATATCGGCCAGTTCCTGCCAGATACTCTCTTTGATTACCCGCATAAAGACGCTGTCGGTCTCCTCATCGAGGCTTTCTTCATAGCTCAGAGCAAACTCTTCCAGGTCGCGTCTGACGGCCCGGGTGAGCTCTTCCACCTCGGTGCGCGTTAACTCCCCGGTCTGCATAACGCGCTGACGCGCCTGTTCCACCAACGCATCAATATCGCGTTCGCCATTACGCAGGCGTTCACTCAGTGAAGCCACCAGTTCACGGTAATATTGAGCAACCTTGTTCATCGCTTCGCCTCCTGGGTCGTTAACTGTCTATAATAATAGACGTTATTTACGCTACGCTTTGCAAGACTGTCCACAGAGTGTGTAAATTCGTGCAAGAATTATCCTTACGGGAATTCAACGTTGAATGCGCGAAAGGCTGTTTTGGCGCGGGCGTTTGGGCTATGCTATGCGGATCTAAAACACCACATCTAGAGCTACGTTTGTAGCTGTATTGAAAACAGGACCACTGGCTGCCATGCAAGAGCAATACCGCCCGGAAGAGATAGAATCCAAAGTACAGCTTCACTGGGATGAGAAGCGCACATTTGAAGTTACCGAAGACGAGAGCAAAGAGAAGTATTACTGCCTGTCTATGCTTCCCTATCCTTCTGGTCGACTACACATGGGCCACGTCCGTAACTACACCATCGGCGACGTGATTGCCCGCTATCAGCGCATGCTGGGCAAAAACGTATTACAGCCAATCGGCTGGGATGCGTTCGGTCTGCCGGCGGAAGGTGCAGCGGTCAAAAACAATACCGCCCCCGCGCCTTGGACGTACGACAACATCGCTTACATGAAAAACCAGCTCAAAATGCTGGGTTTCGGTTACGACTGGAGCCGTGAGCTGGCGACCTGCACCCCGGAATACTACCGCTGGGAACAGAAGTTCTTCACCGAGCTGTACAAAAAAGGGCTGGTGTACAAGAAAACGTCTGCCGTTAACTGGTGCCCAAACGACCAGACCGTACTGGCGAACGAACAGGTTATCGACGGCTGCTGCTGGCGTTGCGATACCAAAGTTGAGCGTAAAGAGATCCCGCAGTGGTTCATCAAAATCACCGCTTACGCTGACGAACTGCTGCGCGACCTGGATAATCTGGATCACTGGCCTGACACCGTGAAAACGATGCAGCGCAACTGGATTGGCCGCTCTGAAGGCGTGGAAATCACCTTCGATGTGAACGGTTACGACAACACGCTGACCGTCTACACCACACGCCCGGACACCTTTATGGGTGCGACCTACCTGGCCGTTGCTGCAGGTCATCCGCTGGCGCAGAAAGCCGCTGAAAATAACCCAGAACTGGCTGCCTTCATTGACGAATGCCGCAACACCAAGGTTGCTGAAGCCGAAATGGCGACCATGGAGAAGAAAGGCGTCGACACTGGTTTCAAAGCCGTTCACCCGCTGACTGGCGAAGAGATCCCGGTTTGGGCGGCAAACTTCGTGCTGATGGAATACGGTACAGGCGCAGTTATGGCCGTTCCGGGTCACGATCAGCGCGATTACGAATTTGCGACCAAATATGGCCTGACCATCAAGCCGGTAATTCTGACTGCTGAAGGCGCAGAGCCGGATCTGTCTGAACAAGCGCTGACCGAAAAAGGCGTGCTGTTTAACTCCGGTGAGTTTGACGGCCTCGACTTCGAAGCGGCCTTCAACGCTATTGCTGACAAGCTGGTAGCTAAAGGCGTGGGTGAGCGTAAAGTTAACTATCGTCTGCGTGACTGGGGTGTTTCCCGTCAGCGTTACTGGGGCGCGCCGATTCCGATGGTGACGCTGGAAGACGGTACCGTCCTGCCAACGCCAGAAGACCAACTGCCGGTTATTTTGCCGGAAGACGTAGTCATGGACGGCATTACCAGCCCAATCAAAGCCGATCCGGAGTGGGCGAAAACCACCGTTAACGGTATGCCTGCGCTGCGTGAAACTGACACCTTCGATACCTTTATGGAGTCGTCCTGGTACTACGCGCGCTACACCTGCCCGCAGTATCAGGAAGGTATGCTGGATTCCGACGCGGCGAACTACTGGCTGCCAGTTGATATCTACATTGGCGGTATTGAACACGCCATCATGCACCTGCTCTACTTCCGCTTCTTCCACAAACTGATGCGCGACGCAGGCATGGTCAACTCTGATGAACCAGCTAAACAGCTGCTGTGTCAGGGGATGGTTCTGGCCGATGCGTTCTACTACGTTGGCGCCAACGGCGAACGTAACTGGGTTTCTCCGGTTGATGCCATCGTTGAGCGTGACGAAAAAGGTCGTATCGTTAAGGCTAAGGACGCAGAAGGCCATGAACTGGTGTATACCGGCATGAGCAAGATGTCCAAGTCGAAAAATAACGGTATCGACCCGCAGGTCATGGTTGAACGCTACGGCGCCGACACCGTACGTCTGTTCATGATGTTCGCTTCTCCGGCTGATATGACGCTGGAATGGCAGGAATCCGGCGTTGAAGGGGCGAACCGCTTCCTGAAACGTGTCTGGAAACTGGTTTACGAACATACGTCCCAGGGAGATGTTGCTGCCCTGAACGTTGATGTGTTGAGCGAAGATCAAAAAGCGCTGCGTCGCGACGTGCATAAAACCATTGCTAAAGTCACCGATGATATCGGTCGTCGTCAGACCTTTAACACCGCGATTGCGGCGATTATGGAGCTGATGAACAAGCTGGCGAAAGCACCGCAGGCAGACGAGCAGGACAGAGCCCTGATGCAGGAAGCGTTGCTGGCTGTTGTACGCATGCTCAACCCGTTCACCCCACACGTTTGCTTCACCCTGTGGCAGGCGCTGAAAGGCGAAGGCGATATCGACAACGCGCCGTGGCCGGTGGCGGACGAAGCAGCAATGGTTGAAGACTCAACGCTGGTTGTGGTTCAGGTAAACGGCAAAGTACGTGGCAAAATCACCGTTCCGGTAAACGCCACTGAAGAGCAGGTTCGTGTACGTGCTGGCCAGGAGCATCTGGTGGCAAAATATCTTGATGGCGTTACCGTACGTAAAGTGATTTATGTACCGGGTAAACTCCTCAATCTGGTCGTTGGCTAAGCGCGGGAGGAAGCGTGCGACTTCTGACAACATTGTTGTTATCGCTGGCGGTGCTTGTCACCGCCGGGTGTGGCTGGCATCTGCGTAGTACTACGCAGGTTCCACCCTCAATGAAAACCATGATCCTGAACTCTGGCGATCCGAACGGCCCGTTAAGCCGCGCGGTGCGTAATCAGCTGCGTCTGAACGGCGTTACGCTGCTTGAAGACGGTACCATGCGTAAAGATGTGACGTCCTTACGTCTGGGTGCGGTCAGCCTTTCGCAAGATACGGCATCGGTATTCCAGAACGGTCAAACGGCTGAATACCAGATGGTGATGTCCGTAAGTGCTACTGTGCTGATTCCAGGTCATGATATTTACCCAATCAGCGCCAAAGTTTATCGTTCGTTCTTTGACAACCCGCAGGCTGCACTGGCGAAGGATAACGAGCAGGACATGATCATAAAAGAGATGTATGACAAAGCGGCTGAACAGTTGATTCGTAAGCTGCCAAGCGTACATCTGGCCGATACTCAGTCATCCAATGCTGATGCTGAGCCTGCGGTGAATAAAACCGCAGCGCCTGCGTCATCTCCGGCGCGTGTCTCCACCACGCTGGGTAACTGATGCTCAAGTTGTACCCTGAACAACTCCGCGCACAGCTCAATGAAGGGCTGCGCGCGGCGTATTTACTCTTGGGCAACGATCCCCTCTTATTGCAGGAAAGCCAGGATGCCATCCGTCAGGCTGCCGCAACGCAAGGATTCGAAGAACACCACGCCTTCACTCTGGACAACAGCACCGACTGGGGAGAGATTTTTTCACTCTGCCAGGCGATGAGCCTGTTTGCCAGCCGTCAAACCCTGCTTCTGCAGTTGCCTGAAAATGGCCCTAATGCCGCCATTAATGAACAGCTCGCGTCACTCGTCACTCTGTTACATGACGATCTGCTGCTGATAGTTCGCGGCAACAAACTCACCAGGGCACAGGAAAACGCCGCATGGTATACGGGGCTTGCAAATAACGCGGTTCAGGTAAGCTGTCAGACGCCGGAACAAGCACAGCTTCCTCGCTGGGTTGCCGCCAGGGCGAAACTTAACAACCTGCAACTGGATGACGCAGCCAATCAGCTTTTGTGCTATTGCTATGAAGGTAATTTGTTAGCACTGGCGCAAGCGCTGGAACGATTAGCGTTGCTTTGGCCTGACGGCAAACTAACGCTGCCTCGTGTAGAGAAAGCGGTTAACGATGCCGCGCACTTTACCCCATTCCACTGGGTAGACGCGCTGCTGATGGGCAAAAGCAAACGCGCGCTGCACATTCTGCAGCAGCTACGCCTGGAAGGTAGCGAGCCGGTTATTTTGCTGCGTACGATCCAGCGTGAGTTACTGTTGCTGGTTAACTTAAAACGGCAGTCGACCCATACGCCTTTGCGCACGTTGTTTGATAAACACCGGGTGTGGCAAAATCGCCGGGGCATGATGGGAGATGCGCTAAACCGGCTGAACCCGGCGCAACTGCGTCAGGCTGTGACGCTTTTAACGCGTACGGAAATTACGCTTAAACAAGACTATGGTCAGTCAGTGTGGGCGGAACTTGAGGGGCTTTCCCTTTTGCTCTGTCATAAATCGCTGGCCGATGTTTTTATTGATGGTTGATATGAAATCATTGCAGGCTTTGTTCGGTGGCACCTTTGATCCGGTGCATTACGGTCATCTTAAACCGGTTGAAATTCTGGCGAATCTGATTGGCCTTTCCCGGGTCATCATCATGCCCAATAACGTGCCGCCACATCGTGCGCAGCCCGAAGCGTCCGCTGAGCAACGTAAGCGTATGGTTGAACTGGCCATTGCTGATAAGCCGCTGTTTTCCCTGGATGAACGCGAGCTGAAACGCGATACCGCCTCCTACACCGCGCAAACGCTAAAAGAGTGGCGCGAGGAGCAAGGCCCGAACGTGCCGTTAGCGTTTATCATTGGTCAGGATTCGCTGCTTACCTTCCCTTCCTGGCATGACTACCACACGATTCTGGGTAATACCCACCTCATCGTGTGCCGACGTCCGGGCTATCCACTCGAAATGGCACAGGAAAAACACCAGCAATGGCTGGAGGATCATCTGACCCATTCAGCAGATGACCTGCACAACCTGCCTTGCGGGAAAATTTACCTGGCCGAAACGCCGTGGTTTAACATCTCTGCCACGCTCATCCGTGAGCGCCTGGAAAAGGGCGAGCCGTGCGACGACCTGATGCCAGACGCGGTGCTTGACTATATCAATCAACAGGGACTGTACCGCTAAGCGCCTTGCGTAAGGCCGTCAGCAGGCGGTTATTCTCTTCCTGGCTGCGAACGGCTACCCGATAATAGCGCGCATCCAGCCCCGGATAATTGGCGCAACTGCGAATCAAGACATGTTGTTTCAGCAACGCAAGTTGCAGATCCATATCCGCACGATCGCAGCGTAATAAACGATAATTTGCCCGGCCGGGATACGCCGTCAGGCCGGGCAGATCTTGCAGTTGTTGATCAAACCGCTCCCCCTCTTGTTCCAGCCATTTCCACGTCGCCCGCTGATATGCGCTATCGCGTAAGATAATCTCGCCTGCCAGGGCAGCAAACGCATTAATTGACCACGGCATTTGTTGGTTGCGCATCTGTGCAACCGCCTGTTCGTTACTGTTGACCAGATACCCCAGGCGCAGTCCCGGGATCGCATAGAACTTGGTGAGCGAACGCAGCACCCAAATATGCGGGTTCTCGTGCAGTAACGGGATAAACCCCGACTCCCCGGCAATAAAATCGATAAACGCTTCATCAAGGATCAGGGCGATCCCCAGCGACTCACAACGCGTGGCAATTTCACGCAGCAGGCGGGTTTCGGGCAACAACCCGGTGGGATTATTGGGCGTACAGAGAAACAGGCAGTCCAGCTCAGGCGTTAACGCATCGAGGATCGCATCGGTAAGCTGCCAGCCATCGTCTTCGCACAGCGCAAACTCATGGATCGTACACTCTCCCCATTGCAGCGCCCGACGATATTCCGCAAACCCGGGCGTCACGATCATCGCGTGGCGTGGCTTCAGGCCATGCACCAGGGTAAAAATGGATTCGGTTTCACCGTTCCCGGCCAGGATCCACGAGGACGGAATTTGATGATGCTCCGCCAGCGCGGCATGCAGTTGCGCGTAATCGACATCCGGGTAACGCTCCGTGCAGTCCAGATTGTCGATAATCGCCCGTTTTAAACTTACTGGCATACCCAGCGGGTTAATATTCGCGCTAAAATCCAGCAACTGCTCAGGCAAGATGCCCAACAATTCGGCGGCTTCTCGGGTGTTACCGCCATGTGCGCTCTTCAATAAAGACATCGTGCCGCTCCACGTAAAAAAGGGTATTTTAGTGAAAAATCACTGCGCAATCAGGGCAAACATCATATTTTGTGCGAATAGCCTCACGAGGAAAACATGAGACTCTGGTTAGTACGTCATGGCGAAACCGAAGCCAATGTCGCTGGTTTATATAGCGGCCACGCCCCCACACCGCTAACGGAACGGGGGATCGCTCAGGCGCAAACGCTGGGTACGCTGTTACGCAATGTCCCTGTCGACAACGTTCTGTGCAGCGAACTGGAACGCGCCCGCCATACAACGCAGTTGATTCTGGCAGAACGTGAAGTTCCTGTGCGCAACATGCCTGAGCTTAATGAGATGTTTTTTGGTGACTGGGAAATGCGTCACCATCGCGATCTGGCGCGCGAAGACGCCGAAAATTACGCCGTGTGGTGTAACGACTGGCAGAATGCGACGCCCACCAATGGCGAAGGTTTTCAGACGTTTTCCCAGCGAGTGGAACGTTTCATTGCCCAGCTTGCTGATTATAAAGCGTGCCAAAATCTGCTGGTGGTGAGTCATCAAGGCGTGCTGAGCGTGTTGATCGCCCGTCTGCTGTCCATGCCCGCTGCGGCAATGTGGCATTTCCGCGTCGAACAAGGCTGCTGGAGCGCAATTGATTTTTGTGACGATTTTGCGGTTCTGAAAGTGCTTAACAGCCGGGCCGTATGGCGCGACGGGGAGTGAAAGCGCTGTTTTTTATGCCGAAGGGCCTCTCTCCCATTGACACCCCATGACAGGCTGTTATTCTCCGCAGCCTGACTTTTCCCGCCCTTCAGAGCTTTGCAGAAATTGTTTTACAAAAATGGCGATGCATTCTGTGGCGTGGGGTGGGATGATAGCGCACTTCACAAGCGCATTCGGAGACATTTGTCCCGATATCGCCTCTGGTTCAGGTATACTAACAGACGTTTTTAACTCTTTTCACCCAGGGGGAACACTTGCAGGGTAAAGCACTCCAGGATTTTGTAATCGACAAAATTGATGACCTGAAAGGTCAAGACATCATCGCCTTAGACGTTCAGGGCAAATCCAGCATCACTGATTGCATGATTATCTGCACCGGTACATCCAGCCGTCACGTTATGTCTATTGCAGACCACGTGGTCCAGGAGTCCCGCACTGCTGGCCTGCTGCCGCTCGGCGTGGAAGGCGAGAATGTCGCTGACTGGATCGTCGTTGACCTCGGCGATGTGATTGTCCACGTGATGCAGGAAGAGAGTCGTCGCCTGTATGAACTGGAAAAACTCTGGAGTTAATGCGTGAAGCTGCAACTTGTCGCTGTGGGTACGAAAATGCCTGACTGGGTACAAACCGGATTTACCGAGTATCTCCGTCGGTTTCCGAAAGATATGCCCTTTGAGCTGATCGAAATCCCGGCAGGAAAGCGCGGCAAGAACGCGGACATTAAACGCATTCTCGACAAAGAGGGTGAGCAGATGCTGGCTGCCGCAGGCAAAAACCGCATCGTCACCCTTGATATCCCGGGTAAACCCTGGGACACGCCGCAGCTGGCGACCGAACTGGAGCGCTGGAAACTGGACGGTCGTGACGTCAGTCTGTTAATTGGCGGGCCGGAAGGTCTCTCTCCTGCCTGTAAAGCCGCAGCGGAACAAAGCTGGTCACTCTCTGCATTAACCCTTCCACACCCTCTTGTTCGGGTTCTGGTTGCGGAGAGTCTGTACAGGGCGTGGAGCATTACCACCAACCATCCTTATCACCGTGAGTGATCATTGATTCTTGAGTAGATTAAGCAGCGGATGAAACTACAGAATTCTTTTCGCGACTATTCGGCTGAGTCCGCGCTGTTTGTGCGCCGGGCGCTGGTCGCTTTTTTGGGGATTTTGCTGCTAACCGGCGTGCTGATCGCCAACCTTTATAATCTGCAAATCGTTCGCTTCACTGATTATCAGACCCGTTCGAACGAAAACCGCATCAAACTGGTGCCTATCGCGCCGAGTCGCGGCATCATTTATGACCGCAACGGAATTCCTCTCGCCCTTAACCGCACCATTTATCAGATAGAAATGATGCCGGAAAAGGTAGACAACATTCAGGATACCCTCGACGCGCTGCGTAACGTCGTAGACCTGACGGACGACGATATTGCTGCCTTTAAAAAAGAGCGCGCCCGTTCACACCGTTTCACCTCAATTCCGGTAAAAACCAACCTGACTGAAGTTCAGGTCGCACGCTTTGCCGTGAATCAATATCGCTTTCCTGGGGTCGAAGTTAAAGGCTATAAACGCCGCTATTACCCATACGGCTCTGCGCTGACCCACGTAATTGGCTACGTATCGAAGATCAACGATAAAGACGTAGACCGCCTGGACAAAGACGGCAAACTGGCTAACTACGCGGCAACGCATGACATCGGCAAGCTGGGTATTGAACGTTATTATGAGGACGTGCTTCACGGCCAAACCGGGTATGAAGAAGTTGAAGTGAACAACCGCGGCCGCGTCATTCGCCAGCTGAAAGAAGTAGCGCCGCAGGCCGGGCACGATATCTATCTCACCCTTGATTTGAAACTCCAGCAGTATATTGAAACGCTGCTGGCGGGCAGTCGTGCCGCCGTGGTGGTTACCGACCCGCGTACCGGTGGCGTTCTGGCGCTGGTATCTATGCCGAGCTATGACCCGAATCTGTTCGTGGATGGTATCTCCAGTAAAGATTACTCCGGGTTGCTCAATGACCCGAACACCCCCTTGGTTAACCGCGCCACACAGGGTGTTTACCCCCCTGCTTCGACGGTTAAACCTTACGTTGCGGTTTCTGCGTTAAGCGCAGGCGTCATCACCCGCAATACCGGCCTGTTCGATCCGGGCTGGTGGCAGCTACCGGGCTCTGAAAAACGTTACCGCGACTGGAAAAAGTGGGGGCACGGCCATCTGAACATCACCCGCTCACTGGAAGAGTCCGCGGATACGTTTTTCTATCAAATCGCCTATGATATGGGGATTGACCGGCTTTCAGAGTGGATGAGCAAATTTGGCTACGGCAAATATACGGGCATCGATCTTGCCGAAGAGCGCTCCGGCAATATGCCAACCCGCGAGTGGAAGCAAAAACGGTTTAAAAAGCCATGGTATCAGGGTGATACCATTCCCGTCGGCATCGGCCAGGGTTACTGGACAGCAACCCCAATCCAGATGAGTAAAGCGCTGATGATCCTTATCAACGACGGTTTGATAAAAGTCCCGCATCTGCTGATGAGCACGGCAGAAAACGGCAAGCAGGTGCCGTGGGTACAGCCACACGAACCACCCGTTGGCGATATTCATTCTGGTTACTGGGAAATCGCGAAAGACGGTATGTACGGTGTTGCGAACCGCCCTAACGGAACTGCGCATAAGTATTTTGCTGGCGCGCCTTACAAAATTGCGGCGAAATCCGGTACCGCGCAGGTCTTTGGCCTGAAAGCTAATGAAACCTATAACGCGCATAAGATCGCCGAGCGTTTACGTGACCACAAGCTGATGACGGCCTTCGCCCCCTATGATAAACCCCAGGTCGCTGTCGCCATGATCCTTGAAAACGGCGGTGCGGGTCCGGCGGTGGGTACCATTATGCGCCAGATCCTTGACCATATTATGTTGGGCGACAACAACACCAATCTGCCTGCGGAAAACCCAGCGGTTGCAGCAGCGGAGGACCAATAATCGTGACGGATAATCCGAACAAAAAAACATTCTGGGACAAAATCCACATCGATCCCACAATGTTGCTTATTTTGCTGGCTCTGCTGGTTTACAGCTCACTGGTCATCTGGAGCGCCAGCGGCCAGGATATTGGCATGATGGAGCGCAAAGTCGGCCAGATCGCAATGGGCCTGGTCATCATGGTAGTGATGGCGCAAATTCCCCCCCGGGTGTATGAGGGCTGGGCGCCCTATCTCTATATCTTTTGCATCATTCTGTTGGTGGCGGTAGACGCCTTCGGCGCCATTTCCAAAGGTGCGCAGCGCTGGCTGGATTTGGGTATCGTGCGTTTTCAGCCTTCTGAAATTGCCAAAATCGCCGTGCCGCTGATGGTTGCGCGCTTTATTAACCGTGACGTTTGCCCACCATCGCTAAAAAATACCGCCATTGCGCTGGTGCTGATTTTTATGCCCACGCTGCTGGTCGCCGCCCAACCAGACCTCGGCACTTCAATTCTGGTCGCCCTTTCCGGTCTGTTTGTCTTGTTCCTTTCTGGTTTGAGCTGGCGCTTAATCGGCGTTGCGGTGGTTCTGGTCGCGGCGTTTATCCCGATACTGTGGTTCTTCTTGATGCATGATTACCAGCGTCAGCGCGTCATGATGCTGCTCGACCCGGAAACCGATCCGCTGGGCGCGGGTTATCACATAATTCAGTCTAAAATTGCTATTGGCTCCGGCGGGTTACGCGGCAAAGGCTGGCTGCATGGTACACAATCGCAGCTTGAGTTTTTACCCGAACGCCACACCGACTTTATCTTTGCTGTCTTAGCGGAAGAGCTGGGTCTGGTGGGGATCTTGATTCTGTTGACGCTCTACATTTTGCTGATTATGCGCGGATTATGGATCGCTGCCCGCGCGCAAACTACCTTTGGTCGCGTCATGGCGGGTGGCTTAATGTTGATATTATTCGTTTATGTCTTCGTAAATATTGGTATGGTGAGCGGTATTCTGCCCGTGGTTGGGGTTCCACTCCCACTGGTCAGTTACGGAGGCTCGGCACTTATCGTGCTGATGGCCGGGTTCGGGATTGTTATGTCGATCCACACCCATAGAAAAATGTTGTCGAAAAGCGTGTAAGGGGTACGCAATGCGTAAGCAGTGGCTTGGTATCTGCATCGCAGCAGGAATGCTCGCGGCGTGTTCGAGTGATGATGGTCAGCAACAGGTTGCTGTCGCGCCGCAGCCTGCGGTGTGTAATGGTCCGATTGTTGAAATCAGCGGGGCCGATCCGCGCTTTGAACCCCTGAACCCAACGGCGAATCAGGACTACCAGCGTGATGGTAAAAGCTACAAAATCGTGCAGGATCCCTCCCGCTTTAGCCAGGCCGGACTTGCCGCTATCTATGATGCGGAACCAGGAAGCAACTTAACCGCGTCTGGCGAAGCGTTCGACCCGATGCAGCTGACCGCTGCGCATCCGACGCTGCCTGTCCCCAGCTATGCCAGAATTACCAATCTGGCGAACGGCAGGATGATCGTCGTGCGCATTAACGATCGCGGGCCTTATGGCAACGATCGCGTGATTTCACTTTCGCGCGCCGCAGCCGATCGTCTGAACACCTCCAACAACACTAAAGTGCGTATCGACCCAATCATCGTCGCCCAGGATGGTTCATTGTCCGGACCGGGTATGGCTTGTACCACGGTCGCGAAACAAACTTATGCCTTGCCTGCGCGTCCTGATTTAAGCGGTGGCGGCAATATGGGAAGCATGCCTTCGCCATCGGATGCAGGTCAGCCGCAAGGCGATATTCGTCCGATCAGCAATTCCACGCTGAAAAGCGATGACCCAACCGGTGCGCCAGTAAACAGCAGTGGATTCCTCGGTGCGCCAACCACGCTCGCATCAGGCGTGCTGGAAAGCAGCGAGCCGACTCCGGCGCCGCAATCGACAACCACCGCACCGGTCACGTCAACCGCGCCGGCAACAACACCAGCAGCCGTCACAGCCCCTGCGCCTGCGGCAACTGCCAACGGACGCTATGTGGTTCAGGTTGGCGCAGTCAGCGAGCAGTCGCGCGCGCAGCAGTATCAAAAGCGTTTAAGCCAGCAGTTTGGCGTTCCTGGCCGGGTGGTACAAAACGGCGCAGTCTGGCGTATCCAGATGGGGCCGTTTGCCAGCAAAGCTGAAGCCTCCACATTGCAGCAGCGTCTTCAATCCGAGGCGCAATTACAGTCCTTCATCACCGGCGTGTAATAACGTAAATCAGGTATCTGAACTGTCAGTTTCTGTAAATGACATTAACAAAGTCACGCGGAAAGTCAGATGCCTGCCAGTTATGCATTTGCTATAGTAGGGCACTTTTTTTAATTTCATCACGGACGTCGTAGTTCAGACCATGAAGACCACTTTTTCCGCTCGTTTCGTGCAGCGTATGGCGCTCACCGCGGCTCTCTGCGCAGCCTCTCTCTCTGCTGCCCATGCCGATGACCTGAATATTAAAACCATGATCCCGGGTGTTCCGCAGATCGATGCGGAGTCGTATATCCTGATTGATTACAATTCAGGTAAAGTTCTGGCAGAACAGAACGCAGACACTCGCCGCGACCCCGCCAGTCTGACCAAAATGATGACCAGCTACGTCATCGGCCAGGCGATGAAAGCCGGGAAATTCAAAGAAACCGATCTGGTCACCGTCGGCAATGACGCATGGGCTACGGGCAACCCGGTCTTCAAAGGTTCATCGCTGATGTTCCTCAAGCCTGGCATGCAGGTTCCTGTTTCTCAGCTGATCCGTGGTATTAACCTGCAATCCGGAAACGACGCGTGCGTGGCGATGGCAGACTTCGCAGCCGGTAGCCAGGATGCTTTCGTCGGCCTGATGAACAGCTATGTGAATGCGCTGGGCCTGAAAAACACCCACTTCCAGACCGTTCATGGTCTCGATGCTGACGGTCAGTACAGCTCGGCTCGCGACATGGCGATGATTGGTCAGGCTCTGATTCGCGACGTGCCTAACGAATACTCTATCTATAAAGAAAAAGAGTTCACCTTTAACGGCATTCGTCAGTTAAACCGTAACGGCCTGCTGTGGGATAACAGCCTGAATGTCGACGGTATCAAAACTGGTCACACCGATAAGGCTGGCTATAACCTCGTTGCATCCGCAACCGAAGGCCAGATGCGTCTGATCTCCGCCGTTATGGGTGGTCGCACCTATAAAGGCCGAGAAACAGAAAGTAAAAAACTGCTGACCTGGGGCTTTCGTTTCTTCGAAACCGTGAACCCGTTGAAAGTGGGTAAAGAATTTGCCTCAGAACCCGCCTGGTTTGGTAACACCGATCGTGCGTCGTTAGGCGTTGATAAAGACGTCTACCTGACCATTCCGCGCGGCCGCATGAAAGACCTGAAAGCCAGCTATGTGTTGAACACCACTGAACTGCACGCCCCGCTGCAGAAAAACCAGGTTGTCGGCACTATCAACTTCCAGTTGGATGGCAAAACCATTGAACAGCGCCCGCTGGTGGTGCTGCAGGAAATCCCTGAAGGCAACTTCTTTGGGAAAATCATTGATTACATTAAATTAATGTTCCATCACTGGTTTGGCTAAAAATCGAACACTTGAAAGTGTGATTTACGTCCCCATATACTAGGTATCCAGATAACTCCCACGCGCAGTGGGAGTTATTATTTTTTGATGTAACGCCGGAGCTGACATGAAAACCAAACTTAACGAACTGCTTGAATTCCCTACTCCATTTACTTACAAAGTAATGGGGCAGGCGTTGCCTGAGCTGGTTGATCAGGTGGTTGAAGTGGTACAGCGCCATGCGCCAGGTGATTACTCTCCGACGGTAAAACCGAGCAGCAAAGGCAACTACCACTCGGTCTCAATCACCATCACTGCTACACACATTGAGCAGGTTGAAACGCTGTACGAAGAATTAGGCAATATCGATATCGTACGCATGGTGCTGTAAAAACCTGTCGGTTACCCGCTGCATCCCCGCTCGGGTAACCCCTCCCCCCTGTGATATACTTTTCCCCTCTTTAACATTCTCTACGGAGATGCCGTTTTGTATCAGGTTAAAATTCTGGTCCGCCAGCTCGGTCTTCAACCTTACGAGCCAGTCTCTCTGGCCATGCATGAATTTACCGATACCCGTGATGAAAACAGTCATGATGAAATCTGGCTGGTAGAGCATTATCCTGTCTTCACCCAGGGTCAGGCAGGTAAAGCTGAGCACGTATTGATGCCGGGAGATATTCCGGTGATCCAGAGCGATCGTGGCGGTCAGGTGACCTACCACGGGCCAGGCCAACAGGTCATGTATGTGCTGTTGAACCTGAAGCGTCGTAAACTTGGCGTGCGCGAACTGGTTACGTTGCTGGAGCAAACCGTCGTGAATACCCTTGCGGAAATAGGCATTGACGCCCACCCGCGAGCCGATGCGCCTGGCGTATACGTGGGTGAGAAGAAAATCTGCTCTTTGGGATTACGTATCCGTAAAGGATGTTCATTTCACGGCTTAGCGCTCAACGTGGATATGGACTTGTCACCTTTCCTGCGAATCAATCCTTGCGGTTATGCCGGGATGGAGATGGCGAAAGTATCGCAGTGGGATAGCACGGCCACGACCGAGAGCATTCGCCCCCGCCTGCTGGCCAACATCTTCGCGCTGTTGGGTAACCCACCGCACGAGTACATTGCGGGCTGAAAATACGGTCATACTTTGCCACGGCATATGTTGTGGCAAATGGCACAAAACAACAACTATTTTACATTTTGCCAGCCTGTCAGGCTGCTTTCTGGCCCGTTTCAATGATATACTGCGTATCACTAATTCAAAAATAGTTGATAAATGCAACATTCCCTTGAATTGAAACGCTTTCCTTCGTAATTCGCAACTGGAACACGCAAGCTATGAGTAAACCCATTGTGATGGAACGCGGTGTTAAATACCGCGATGCCGATAAGATGGCTCTTATCCCGGTAAAAAATGTGGCAACAGAGCGTGAAGCCCTGCTGCGTAAACCGGAATGGATGAAAATAAAACTGCCAGCGGACTCCACTCGCATCCAGGGCATCAAAGCGGCAATGCGCAAAAATGGCCTGCACTCTGTCTGCGAAGAAGCTTCCTGCCCTAACCTGGCTGAATGTTTCAATCACGGAACAGCAACCTTTATGATCCTCGGCGCAATCTGTACTCGCCGTTGCCCATTCTGTGACGTTGCCCATGGCCGTCCGGTTGCTCCTGACGCCAACGAGCCGTTAAAACTGGCTCAGACGATTGCGGACATGGCGCTGCGCTATGTCGTGATTACCTCCGTTGACCGCGACGATCTGCGTGACGGCGGCGCTCAGCACTTTGCTGACTGCATCACCGCGATTCGTGAGAAAAGCCCGTCGATTAAAATCGAAACGCTGGTGCCTGACTTCCGTGGCCGTATGGATCGCGCGCTGGATATCCTCACAGCCACGCCGCCGGACGTGTTTAATCACAACCTCGAAAACGTACCGCGTATTTATCGTAATGTACGCCCTGGGGCTGACTACAACTGGTCGCTGAAGCTTCTGGAACGCTTCAAGGAAGCGCACCCGGAGATTCCGACCAAATCGGGTCTGATGGTGGGTCTGGGTGAAACCAATGCTGAAATCATTGAGGTTATGCGCGACCTGCGCAGCCATGGCGTGACCATGCTGACGCTGGGGCAGTATTTACAGCCAAGCCGCCATCACCTCCCGGTTCAACGCTATGTAAGCCCGGATGAGTTCGATGAGATGAAAGCAGAAGCCATGGCTATGGGCTTTACCCACGCTGCTTGCGGTCCATTCGTGCGCTCTTCATACCATGCTGACATGCAGGCCAAAGGGCTGGAAGTGAAGTAATCGTGTAATACTCACTTACATATCAGCAATAAAAAACCGGCAAATCGCCGGTTTTTTTTCATGCAGAGTTTGCAGTATTACTCTTTATGAGAAAGCTTCTCAGCCTGAACGCTACCATCAGCCTCTTTCTTGGCATCGGCATTATCGTCGTTCATTGCTTTCTTGAAGCCCTTGATTGCCGTCCCCAGGTCTCCACCCAGAGTACGTAACTTCTTGGTACCAAACAGCAGAACAACCAGTGCGGCAACCACCAGCAGTTTGGTAATACTAATCTCACCCATAGATACCTTCTTGACTTAAACCAGGCTACATAAAGCGCCATATTAACCTGAGAATATTAACGGCCTTTCGACGCGCGCACACAATAGCAATCTGTAACAAGGTGAATCAAGCCTTGTTTAAAAAAACGTCATAATAATTGCGGTGGCGCAAAGCGTCGGTTACTTAACACCGGAAGTTGTGCCCTGACCTGCCTGACCCGCTCGGCGGAAACCTCGGCCATAATGAGCGCGGGCGTTTCAGCCGCCGCCGCAATAGTCACGCCAAAGGGATCGATGACCCGGCTTTGGCCGATATTCTTGTTACCGCACTCTCCAGCCGCAACCAGATAACACGTGGCATCCAGCGCTCTTGCCGCCAAAAGCGTGGCCCAGTGATGCTCTTTTAACGATCCCCGCACCCAAGCCGCAGGTAAAACGAGAATCTCAGCCCCCTGCAACGCGTGCGCCAGCGCCAGCTCAGGGAAGCGCAGGTCATAGCAGGTCATTAGCCCTACTTTTAATCCGCCTACGTCCAGCAGCGGCGCTATGGCGTCCCCTGCATCGACATTACGTGACTCCTGAATCGAAAAGGCGTCATAGAGATGTAATTTAGCGTAATGGGCCACTACCCGACCAGCCCGTAGCGCCACCAGCATGTTAAATGCCCGACCTGGCACAGAGGGAACATGAATCGTCAGGATTGTCGTCATCTCATTTTGTGCGCTTTCTCGCAACAAATGCGTCAGAAACCCGCCTTCCAAAAGCTGAGCTGATTTCACTGACAGGTCAGGGTCTAAATCGTCACGCGCCAACAATGCCTCCGGTAATACCAGTAGCGACGCCCCATCTCCTGCAGCCTGAGACATCAGTAAGGCGCAGGTTTCTGCATTTTTTTCCCATGAAGGTCCCACGGCAAATTGCCCTGCTGCAACGAACATATTCCCTCCAGAAAACTTTGTTAGGCTCGCCAACAACAATTATTCAGCGTTACACTCACCCTCTATACAATCAAATAGCAGGATTACGCAGTGTTACAACTCCTTTTAGCAGTTTTTATCGGTGGTGGCACAGGTAGCGTAGCAAGATGGATGTTGAGTATGCGGTTTAACCCGCTGCATCAGGCCATTCCATTCGGTACGCTGGCTGCAAACTTACTTGGCGCATTTATCATTGGTATGGGTCTGGCATGGTTTAATCGCATGACAAATATTGACCCAATGTGGAAGGTGCTGATTACTACTGGCTTTTGCGGGGGACTGACAACGTTTTCCACTTTCTCTGCTGAGGTAGTGTTTTTACTGCAGGAAGGACGCTTTGGTTGGGCTATGGTGAATGTACTGGTTAATCTGTTGGGATCATTCGCGATGACCGCCCTGGCATTCTGGTTGGTATCTGCCTCTCCCGCACATTGAAGCGAAAAAAACCCGCAATTAAGCGGGTTTTGAATGCTTGCTGTCGTATGCTTACAGAGCGATTACGTTTGCAGCAGAAGGGCCTTTGGCACCGTTAGTGATTTCGAACTCTACACGCTGACCTTCAGCCAGAGTTTTAAAACCATTGGTCTGGATTGCAGAGAAGTGTACGAACACATCTTTGCTGCCATCTTCCGGAGTAATGAAACCGAATCCTTTGGACTCATTAAACCACTTAACGTTACCTTTAATCTTAGACATCAAAATTACCTTTACATGAAAAATAGACACAAATGCTGTGTCGGGTATCAGTACAACAATTGTGGTGCACTTTGTCCAGTCGAACTTTATCAAAAAGTGATAAATGTCGCGTTATTTTTCAGTTAAACTTCCTATCACTATGTTTTTAAAAGGCTTTCCAATAAACCACCTGACAATACAGGTAGTCCATCAAAACTGGAACCGCATCCACGCAAAGTAGACGTTGCCGTTGTTATACGTTCCAGGAATGTAGGTCATCTGAAACGTTGCCGGACCATAACCAATTGATGCCAGCGGTAACAGCACCGGTACCGGAATGTAGTTCCAGTTATCACGCGCGGTGAAACCGGCGGTAAAGCCGAGACCTGTATGGAAGTTTTCATCAGCCAGCGGTCGCCAGGTTTTTTCCCAGCCATAGCCGCCAATGGGTTCCCATTTATTGTAGGAATCCTTAAACGCCATGATATAAAGTCCGTGCCAGTTACCTTTATCATCCCAACGGGATTGACCAAATCCTGCACCCCACGGCCGTTCATTGTAGCGATCCGTTTTTTCTTTATCGTAGGCAAAACGCGCATGCCAGGTAATAGCAGGTACATACAGATCATAATGTTCCGGCTGCTGCCAGGTTTCACTGACATTATCTTTAAAAGTAGCAAACCAGCCTTTATCTTCAGCAGCAGCCTGGGAAGTGAAAGCTAACTGAATAAAAATAAATGAAAAAATGAGAAAATATCGTTTAGCGAAAATCACAACTTAATTACCATCCTGGGATTTATTATTAATTTTAGCAAACCCAACCTTAATGTCAGCTTAACAAAAATGCGCAAATAAAAAATCAGAATATTCCTCAGCCTATAACCTACCCCTTTATTTACTGAGCCATTTCATAGGAACTATTTTCTCTTTATTGCCAATAAATTGTGCTTTCCTGCGGCGAGAGTTAAATAACATCACAATAAATTAACAATAAAGCATCAATGTCACCACAAAACACACACACCAACGCTGCGCTTCACAGTTTTTTATTGTGATATTCTTTTTTTAATCGCGATGCTGAAAAAACGGCTTAGCCATCGCTTGAATCCGTATTTTTATTGATTTCAATCAGCAAGAGTTATCGGTTTATTAGGCACATTCTGTCACCACTTTTTACTTTTTTTAGTTTTTTAACTTTCTGGGCAGCAATGCGACAGGGGAAACAATGTTGACATTTATTGAACTCCTTATTGGAGTTGTGGTTATTGTGGGTGTAGCGCGCTACATCATTAAAGGTTATTCCGCGACAGGCGTACTGTTTGTCGGCGGTCTGGTTTTGCTGATAATCAGTGCGTTGATGGGCCATAAAGTTTTGCCGTCTAGCGCGGCAACGACGGGCTATACGGCAACAGACATTGTTGAATATATTAAAATTTTGCTGATGAGCCGTGGCGGCGATCTCGGCATGATGATTATGATGCTGTGTGGTTTTGCCGCCTACATGACGCATATTGGCGCGAATGATATGGTGGTTAAGCTGGCCTCTAAGCCGCTGCAGTATATCAATTCACCTTATCTGCTTATGATTGCCGCCTATTTTGTCGCCTGCCTGATGTCCCTGGCGGTCTCTTCAGCAACCGGTCTGGGCGTATTGCTGATGGCGACATTGTTCCCGGTCATGGTCAACGTTGGGATTAGCCGTGGCGCCGCAGCGGCCATTTGCGCCTCCCCAGCCGCTATTATTCTTTCGCCAACATCCGGTGATGTAGTGCTGGCTGCAAAAGCCGCGGAAATGCCGCTGATCGATTTCGCGTTTAAAACCACGCTACCAATTTCCATTGCCGCCATCATTGCTATGGCGATTGCCCACTTTTTCTGGCAGCGTTATCTGGATAAAAAAGAGAACATTTCTCATGAAATGTTAGATGTGGCTGAAATTACCACTACCGCCCCGTCGTTTTACGCCATCTTGCCATTTACCCCGATCGTTGGTGTCCTGATTTTCGATGGAAAATGGAGCCCACAGCTGCATATCATTACGATTCTGGTGCTGTGCATGCTCATCGCTGCTGTACTGGAGTTCGTACGAGGATTCAACACCCAGAAGGTTTTCTCGGGTCTGGAAGTCGCCTACCGTGGTATGGCGGATGCCTTTGCTAACGTGGTGATGCTGTTAGTCGCGGCGGGCGTTTTTGCCCAGGGTCTGAGCACAATCGGCTTTATTCAGAGTCTGATTTCTATCGCCACCTCGTTTGGCTCCGCGAGCATTATTCTGATGCTGGTACTGGTGATCCTGACTATGCTGGCAGCAATGACCACGGGGTCCGGTAACGCACCGTTCTATGCCTTCGTTGAGATGATCCCGAAACTGGCGCACTCTTCTGGCATTAACCCGGCTTACCTTGCTATCCCGATGCTGCAGGCATCAAACCTTGGACGCACAATCTCTCCGGTCTCCGGTGTGGTTGTCGCTGTCGCAGGGATGGCAAAGATCTCTCCGTTCGAAGTAGTGAAACGTACCTCGGTTCCGGTTCTGGTTGGACTGCTGGTTGTGATTATCGCAACTGAAGTGATGGTGCCGGCGACGTCCGCCCTGATTGGCGGTTAACAATAACTGTCAGTATCTGACCTTGATACGCAAAATCATTTAAGCAGCATCAAGGCGGCAAGTGAAGACATCCCCAGTACCATAGATAATTATGTGACTGGGGTTTCTTCACGCAGCCCACAAAGAGGCAGCTTCAAGGATGACGCGAATTAGCCGCCGTGATAAATACGCTGCGGCCTCCCCACCTTACCATGAATAATCTCCGCAATAATCAAATGACGGCTGGCACAGTACTCCAGGTAGCGCCTGGAGGTGGTACGGCTGATAGTGAGCGCCTGGGCGATCGTTTCCGCAGTATGATGTACCGTCGGATCGGCAAATAATTTCAACACCGCATTCAGCGTTAACGCATCAATTCCGGTCGGCAAATCACCTTTCGGTTCGCCGCGCGCATAAGCATTAAACATTTCATCAATCTGCTTTTGACTGGCGCTGTCATTACCGGCCAACATGCGTCTGCGCTGTTGATAACGCGTCAGCGTCTGCCCCAGGCGCTCGTAGGCAATGGGTTTGACCAGATAATCAAACGCGCCGCTGCGCACGGCCTCGGAGACCGTTTCCATGTCGCTGGCCGCCGTGGTAAACACCACGCCGCCCGGATAACGCGTCTGGGTTAGCTCATGCAACAACGTAATTCCCTTGCCGTCCGGCAAGTAGTTATCGAGCAGAATCAAACCGGGCTTAAAACGCTCAATCATCATCCTCGCTTGCGCAAGATTACCCGCCAGCCAAATCTGGCTGAAGCCGGGTATATGGCGGATATATTCAGCATGCATTTCCGCCAGTAGCGTTTCATCCTCAACGATCAATAGCGTTAATGGTTCCGTCATTATTTTTTTTCACTTTCGGAAGAAATAAAGAAAATAAGGTGCCGCAGGGGGAGTTATCTTCGAGTGTAATCACCCCGTTACAGCGCCTCACATAACTTGCAATCAGATACAAACCGATGCCATGTTCACCTGGTTCATCGGTACGGGTGCTCACACCCTGTTCAAATATTTTTTCACGCAATGCTTCCGGTACACCGCATCCCTGATCGGCAACTTCGATGATCACGTCATCCCCTTCATCACTCAAATAGAGTTCGACGATCTTGTTGCCTTGCTGGGTGCGCAAGCTCGCTTCAAATGCATTATCAAGCAGATTGCCAACAATTGCTGCAAACTCTGTGCTATCCAGCCCCTCAGGGAGTTGATGCAGTTGACTGCCAGGAACGATAGTCATAGTGAGGCCCAGTTCACGCGCACGCTGCACCTTGCCAAACAACAGACCGGCTACCTGACGATCGGCAAACGCGCCGCGCAGACTGTCAATCAGTTGCTGTTGCGCCTGCGACTCCCCCTGCACCATTGCCAGCACCCGGTCATACTCTTTCATTTGCAGCAGGCCATTAATGGTCGACATCCAGTTAAGGTGTTCATGACGCAGCGTTCTCAGGCTCTCTACATACTGTTTGATCTGCGTTAATTGCGCATTAAGAGTAGCAATTTCATCTTTACTACGAAAACTGATGATTGCCCCAAGCAGTTCATCGCCGGAGCGAATCGCCTCACGGTTAGCGATAACGCTCAGGCCATTAAAGTTCACCATCGCGTCCTGTCGTTTTTCCGCAATCTGCTGGGTGAAAAAGTCAGTCGGCTGAACCACCTCACTAACCGGTTTTCCAAGCCACTTTCGTCCAGGCGAAGACAGCCCCAGCATTTTCCTCGCGCTGCGGTTTATTGCGGTGATATACCCATCAGGGTCCACGGCGATCAAACCTTCATATACCGAGCTGAATAGCGCTTCCTGCTGACGCACTACCCGCGCGATTTGCTTAGGCTCCATCCCCAACATCTGTCGGCGAATATGAGCGGCAAATAACCAGGAGAGCAGCATAAGTACCAGCAACAGCAGGATAAACACCCCTGCCATTGGGAGTAAAAAGTCCGATCGCCAGCTATCGATTTTACTGATCAGATAGCCAATTGAGACCACGCCAATGATTTTGCCATCGTCATCAAAGATGGGCGTTTTGGCGCGCATCGCCATCCCAATCGACCCTTTGCCGGTAATAAAGTAACTTTCCCCTCTTTCCAGCGCGCCGGGTTTGGTGAACTGCATCGGGTAGCCAATTTTTTCCGGATTTGGGTGGTAAAGGCGGACAGAGTTGGTATCCCCGATCACCACATAGTCGAAGTCAGTCCCGCTCTGCAGTTTGTCGGCAATGGTCGCCAGACGCTTGTAATCACGATGCTTCACCGCCGCGATGATACTGTCGTTAGAGGCGATGATTTTGGCCTGGTTCATCGCCATATCGCGGACATGCGTTGCCAGATAATCTTCAAAACTGGCGGTAAAGTATTGTGCTAACGCGGCGATAATAAAAACAGAAACGACCAAAATAAGCAGAAAGATACGCAATGGAAACGCCAGACTGCGAAAAAAAGGAAACCGTGTTTTATTTTTCTGCTCTGCCATATTTCTTCCTCAGCGACGATACCCGAAACTTATTTCTCATTGTAGTTGTAATAAAAATGTTTTATTTGCAAGTCGCGGTATAAAACAGGATCGTTGCAGATTCCCCACCTTAAATCAATTAAACAAATTAAAACCACACGCTATTTCGGAGTTAAATTAATTAAAAAACTTAAAACCATAAAACACATTAAAACCTTCTAACTTATTGTGAAATAAATCAAAAATTACCTCCAAAATACTCCTTACGATGTATGCAGCAGGGAAAAAAAGAAATACTCCGTAATAAAAAAACATTCCCTTCAATTGCAAACAAGAAGTTATCAGGTTGCTAAACAGAGCAACAAAAACAGAAACCCAGTAACAAATATAGCATCGGGGCTCTATTCACTATGTTCGGTAATAATATATTCACGCAAGTTAAACGCTCAGAAAATAAAAAGATGGCGGCTATCGCGCAATTTCTGAAAGAGAATGATTTGAGCGTTGATACAACTGTCGAAGTATTTATCACCGTCACCCGTGATGACCGCCTGATTGCCTGCGGCGGCATTGCCGGCAATATCATAAAGTGCGTCGCCATCTGCGAATCCGTAAGGGGTGAAGGCTTAGCGCTGACGCTGGCGACCGAGTTAATCAACCTCGCCTATGAGCGCCACTGTACGCACCTCTTCATCTATACCAAAACCGAGTACGAGTCGCTGTTTAAGCAGTGCGGCTTTTCTACGCTAACCAGCGTTCCCGGCATTATGGTGCTGATGGAAAACAGCACCACACGTCTGAAACGCTACGCTGAATCACTGGCGAAACAGCGCCATGAAGGGAAAAAAATTGGTTGTATCGTCATGAACGCCAACCCCTTCACCAACGGACATCGTTTTCTGATCCAACAAGCAGCCGCGCAATGTGACTGGCTGCATCTGTTTTTGGTGAAAGAAGATACCTCGCGTTTTCCGTATGAAGACCGACTGGATCTGGTGCTTAAAGGGACAAAAGACATTCCACGTTTAACCGTTCATCGCGGTTCGGAATACATCATTTCCCGCGCCACATTCCCGTGCTACTTCATCAAAGAGCAGAGCGTTATTAACCACTGCTATACCGAAATAGACCTGAAAATCTTCCGCCAGTATCTGGCCCCGGCTCTCGGCGTCACGCACCGCTTCGTCGGTACCGAGCCGTATTGCACCGTCACCTCCCAGTACAACAACGATATGCGCTACTGGCTGGAGACCCCAACGCTTCCCGCCCCACCGATTGAACTGGTGGAAATTGAGCGGCTGTGCTTCCAGGAGATGCCGATTTCTGCCTCCTGGGTGCGCAAGCTGCTGGTTAAAAAAGATCTCACGGCTATCGCATCCCTGGTCCCTGACGCCACGCTGCACTATCTGCAAAGCATGGTTGAGCGGGCCTCATCGGGTGCGGCAGTCCGCCAAAATACCCCCGCATTAGCAACAGGTGAAAAATGAAAATAAACCAGGCAGCCGTCGCAGGCACACTCGAGTCCGGTGATGTGATGATTCGCATCGCCCCACTCGATTCGCAGGATATTGACCTGCAGGTTAACAGTAGCGTCGAAAAGCAGTTCGGTGATGCCATCAGGGCCACCATTCTGGAGGTTCTGTCCCGCTACAACGTACGCGGCGTGCAATTAAATGTTGATGATAAAGGCGCACTGGACTGCATTTTACGTGCGCGACTGGAAGCACTACTGGCCCGCGCTGGCGGTATTCCTGCACTGCCATGGGAGGATTGCCAGTGATTAGTGAATCTTTGCAGCAACGTAAACCCCGTACCCGCCGCAGCATGCTGTTCGTACCGGGCGCCAATGCCGCCATGGTCAGCAACTCGTTCATCTATCCGGCAGATGCGCTGATGTTCGACCTGGAAGACTCCGTCGCGCTGCGCGAGAAAGATACTGCTCGCCGTATGGTGTACCACGCGCTGCAGCATCCGCTGTATCACGACGTTGAAACTATCGTGCGCGTAAACGCCCTCGACTCCGAATGGGGCATTAACGATCTCGAAGCCGTGGTACGCGGCGGCGCTGACATCGTGCGTTTACCGAAGACCGATACCGCGCAGGACGTCATCGACATCGAAAGCGAAATCCTGCGTATCGAGAAAGCCTGTGGCCGTGAGCCCGGCAGTACCGGTCTGTTAGCTGCCATCGAATCGCCGTTAGGCATTACCCGCGCGGTAGAAATTGCCCACGCTTCCGAGCGCCTGATCGGTATTGCACTGGGTGCGGAAGATTATGTGCGTAACCTGCGTACTGAGCGCTCTCCGGAAGGGACTGAACTGCTGTTTGCCCGCTGCTCTATTTTGCAGGCGGCACGCTCTGCCGGCATTCAGGCGTTCGACACCGTTTATTCCGATGCCAACAACGAAGCGGGTTTCCTGCATGAAGCCGCACACATCAAGCAACTGGGTTTTGACGGTAAGTCGCTCATCAACCCGCGCCAGATCGAGCTCCTGCACAACCTGTACGCGCCGACACGCAAAGAGCTGGCTCACGCGCGCCTGGTCGTGGAAGCCGCTGAAGCCGCCGCTCGCGAAGGCCGTGGCGTAGTTTCCCTGAACGGCAAAATGGTCGACAGCCCGGTTATCGAGCGCGCCCTTCTGGTTATCTCCCGTGCAGAACTTTCCGGCATTCGCGAAGAATAAGGCAAAAAAATGACGCAGAAAATCGAACAGTCTCAACGCCAGGATCGCGTGGCGACCTGGAGCCGTCATGCAGAAAGTGAGCTTTCCGCTTATCAGAGCACCGCAAAAGTAGAATTACAGGCGCAAAAACCGCGCGACAAGAAGCTGTGCGCTAACCTGGAAGACGCCATTCGTCGTTCAGGTTTACAGGATGGCATGACCATCTCTTTCCACCACGCTTTTCGCGGTGGCGATCTGACGATTAACCTGGTGATGGACGCCATCGCCAGAATGGGCTTTAAAAATCTGACGCTGGCCTCCAGCTCCCTGAGCGACTGCCATGCTCCGCTGGTTGAGCACATCCGTCAGGGCGTGGTCAGCCGTATTTACACCTCCGGGCTGCGTGGCCCGCTGGCGGAAGAGATCTCCCGTGGCCTGCTGGCCGAGCCTGTGCAGGTCCACTCCCATGGCGGCCGTGTACACCTGGTGCAAAGTGGCGAACTCAGCATTGATGTGGCGTTCCTCGGCGTACCGTCCTGTGACCAGTTTGGTAACGCTAACGGCTATACCGGTAAAGCGTGCTGTGGTTCACTGGGCTATGCCCGCGTCGATGCCGAAAATGCAAAACAGGTTGTCCTGCTGACTGAACAACTGCTGACCTATCCGCATAACCCGGCCAGCATTACGCAGGATCAGGTGGATCTGATTGTACAGATCGATCAGGTCGGCGATGCGGACAAAATCGGTGCTGATGCGACACGCATGACCACCAACCCGCGAGAACTGTTAATCGCCCGTAGCGCGGCAGACGTCATTGCTAACTCCGGTTACTTCAATGAAGGCTTCTCACTGCAGACAGGAACCGGCGGCGCTTCTCTGGCCGTTACTCGTTTCCTGGAAGACAAGATGCGCAGCCGCGATATCCGTGCTGACTTCGCCCTTGGCGGCATCACCGCTACCATCGTTGACCTGCACGAAAAAGGCCTGATTCGCAAACTGCTGGACGTACAGAGCTTTGACCGTAACGCGGCTGAGTCGCTGGCCCGCAATCCAAACCACATTGAGATCAGTGCCAACCAATATGCCAACTGGGGCTCAAAAGGCGCCTCCGTCGATCGTCTGGACGTCGTGGTGCTGAGTGCGCTGGAAGTTGATACCAGCTTCAACGTTAACGTACTGACCGGTTCTGACGGCGTACTGCGCGGCGCATCCGGCGGTCACTGCGATACTGCGGTTGCCGCTGCGCTTTCCATCATTGTCGCTCCGCTGGTTCGCGGACGCATCCCGACGCTGGTTGATAACGTCCTGACCTGCGTAACCCCGGGCTCTAGCGTAGACATCCTAGTCACTGACCACGGTATCGCCGTTAACCCTGCGCGTCCGGAACTGGCTGAACGTCTGAAAGAAGCCGGTATGAAAGTGGTGTCCATTGAATGGCTGCGCGAACGTGCACAGCAGCTCACCGGTCAGCCACGCGCTATCGAATTCACCGACCGCGTGATTGCCGTTGTGCGTTACCGCGATGGCTCGGTGATTGACGTTGTGCATCAGGTGAAGGAATAAGCCATGCGCCTACTCCCTGAACACGCCACCCAACACGCAGTTTCGATTCCCGAGCTGCTCGCCAGCCGGGATGAGAGACAAGCAAGGCAACATGCCTGGCTGACGCGTCATCACGCGCCACTGGTCTCGTTTACCGTGGTCGCACCGGGTCCGATTAAAGACAGCGCATTAACCCGTCGCATCTTTAATCACGGCGTCACCGCCCTGCTCGCGCTGGCGGAAAAATCCACCTGGATTATCAGGGAGCAAACGGCGCTGGTTTCTGCCAGCGGTCCGGAAGGTCTTTTGTCTATTGAGGCCCCGGCCCACGATCTCAAGCTCGCCACGATTGAACTTGAGCATTCACATCCGCTGGGACGGTTATGGGACATCGATGTCCTGACCCCTGAAAGGGAAATTCTGTCCCGGCGTCATTTCGCACTCCCTGCCCGCCGCTGTCTGCTGTGCGGGCAAAGCGCTGCCGAATGCGCGCGGGGTAAAACCCACGCGCTTTCCGACTTACTCTCTCAGATGGAGGCTCTGCTGCATGATGCCGATTCCCGCAACATCAACCAATAACGCAGTCCTTCCTCTGGATCTGCCTGACGCTTACGCAACGCTTGCGTGGCGGGCCATGTTGACTGAAGTCAACCTGTCGCCCAAACCGGGTCTGGTGGATCGTATTAACAACGGCGCACATAAAGATATGGCGCTGGAAGATTTTCATCGCAGCGCTGAGGCAATTCAGGCCTGGCTGCCGCGTTTTATTGAATATGGGGCGTTTAGCGCACAGCTGTCGCCTGAAGATGTGTTGAAAGGACTGCGCCCACTGGGTATGGCCTGCGAAGCCGATATGTTTCGCGCCACCGAGGGGGTAAACACCCATAAAGGGAGCATCTTTTCACTGGGGCTGCTGTGTGCCGCCATTGGCCGCCTGCACCAGCTCCAACTGACTGTTACCGCTGAAACCCTTTGCTCTACGGCAGCAACATTTTGCCGTGGCCTGACCGAGCGCGAACTGCGCCAGAACAATCAACAACTCACGGCTGGCCAACGTCTTTATCAACAACTGGGATTAACCGGCGCACGGGGCGAAGCCGAAGCGGGATACCCGCTAGTCATCCAGCATGCCCTGCCGCACTACCGCGCACTGCTGACTCAGGGCCGCGATCCTGAACTAGCGCTACTCGACACGTTATTGCTGCTGATGTCTATCAATGGCGACACCAACGTGGCTTCACGTGGCGGCGCAGAAGGTCTGCGCTGGCTACAACAGCAGGCCACAACTCTATTGCAGCAAGGGGGGATTCGCACCCCTGCCGATCTCGAATACCTGCGCCAGTTCGACCAACAGTGCATTGAACGCAACCTCAGCCCAGGAGGCTGCGCCGATCTGCTGATCGTCACCTGGTTCTTAGCTCAGATTTCACAAGTTCATCATTATCACAATTAAAGATCCTTTCCGGAGAATCACACACATGTCTTTAGCAAAAGATAAAATATGGAAATTACTGGCCCCATTGGTCGTAATGGGCGTCATGTTTCTTATCCCTGTCCCTGATGGAATGCCCCCGCAGGCCTGGCACTATTTTGCCGTTTTCGTGGCAATGATTGTCGGGATGATCCTGGAGCCAATCCCGGCAACAGCGATAAGCTTTATCGCCGTAACGATCTGCGTCATCGGCAGCAACTATCTGCTGTTTGATGCTTCAGAGCTGGCAGACCCGGCGTTTAAAGCGGGTAAGCAAGCGCTGAAATGGGGTCTGGCAGGCTTCTCCAGCACTACCGTGTGGTTGGTGTTTGGCGCGTTTATCTTCGCGCTGGGCTATGAAGTCACCGGTCTGGGTCGTCGTATCGCGCTGTTCCTGGTAAAATTCATGGGTAAGCGCACCCTGACGCTGGGCTACGCGATTGTCATCATCGACATTCTGCTGGCGCCGTTTACACCGTCCAACACCGCGCGTACCGGTGGTACCGTATTCCCGGTTATCAAAAACCTGCCGCCGCTGTTTAAATCATTCCCGAACGATCCGTCCGCGCGCCGTATCGGCGGATATCTGATGTGGATGATGGTAATCAGTACCAGCCTGAGCTCCTCTATGTTCGTTACCGGTGCTGCACCTAACGTGCTGGGTCTGGAATTCGTCAATAAAATTGCCGGTATTCAAATCAGCTGGTTGCAATGGTTCCTCAGCTTCCTGCCGGTTGGTATTATTTTGCTGATCGTTGCTCCGTGGCTGTCCTATGTTCTTTACAAGCCAGAAGTTACTCACAGTGCTGAAGTTGCCGCGTGGGCTGGTGATGAACTGAAAACCATGGGTAAACTGACGCGTAAAGAGCTGACCCTGATCGGTCTGGTTCTGCTCAGCCTGGGTCTGTGGGTCTTTGGCGGTAAACTGATTGATGCGACCGCGGTGGGTCTGCTGGCAGTCTCGCTGATGCTGGCGCTGCACGTTGTCCCGTGGAAAGACATCACCCGTTATAACAGCGCATGGAACACCCTGGTTAACCTCGCCACGCTGGTCGTTATGGCGAATGGTTTAACCCGTTCAGGCTTCATCGACTGGTTCGCCAACACGATGAGCTCGCACCTGGAAGGCTTCTCGCCTAACGCGACCGTGATCGTTCTGGTGCTGGTGTTCTATTTTGCTCACTACCTGTTTGCCAGCCTTTCCGCACACACCGCCACCATGCTGCCGGTTATTCTGGCCGTCGGCAAAGGCATCCCGGGCGTTCCGATGGAACACCTGTGTATCCTGCTGGTACTGTCCATCGGTATCATGGGCTGTCTGACTCCGTATGCAACTGGCCCTGGCGTTATTATTTACGGCTGCGGTTATGTGAAGTCCAAAGACTACTGGCGTCTGGGTGCTATCTTCGGCGTTATCTACATCTCTATGCTTCTGCTGGTCGGCTGGCCGATTCTGGCAATGTGGAGCTAATCATTCGGGTTCCCGCCTGATGAAAATGATGCCAGTCAGCTAAACCTGACTGGCATTTTTTATGATTAAATAGATGATATTCAAAATTTATATAAGTATCCGAAATCATCATGACATCAACATGGCGTTATTCTTCGCTGCTGGCAGCACTTCT
Source organism: Citrobacter sp. RHBSTW-00017 (assembly GCF_013797615.1). Lineage (NCBI taxonomy): Bacteria > Pseudomonadati > Pseudomonadota > Gammaproteobacteria > Enterobacterales > Enterobacteriaceae > Citrobacter > Citrobacter sp. RHBSTW-00017. Next base: position 3,584,906 of record NZ_CP056899.1, read on the forward strand.
GCTCCCAGTTTCTGTAGCTCAGGCCGATGAACTTCAGGCAAAACAGTACGCTGATTTTGACAGCTACGTGCAGGCCCTCTCCTGGCAAACCGGATTTTGTCAGAGCCAACACGAGAGAAATCGTCAAGAGCCCGCCGAATGTCGTCTGCAAAAAGAGAGCGCGGATAAAGCAGATTTCCTGACCGTTCACGGTTTATGGCCCAGCCTGCCAAAATCCATCGCCGCCCGTGGAGTAGACAACCGCCGCTGGATGCGCTTTGGCTGCGCGACTCGCCCTATTCCCAACCTGCCTGAAGCGCGCGCCAGCCGTAAATGCGCGGCTCCCGAAACGGGCCTGTCGCTGGAAAGCGCGGCAAAACTCAGTGCCGTAATGCCCGGTGCTGGCGGGAGATCCTGTCTGGAACGTTACGAATATGCCAAACATGGCGCCTGTTTCGGTTTTGATCCCGACGCATACTTCGGCACGATGGTACGGATGAATAATGAGGTTAAGAACAGCGAGGCTGGCAAATTCCTCGCGGAAAACTACGGCAAAACCGTCAGCCGCAGCGCATTTGACGCCGCCGTCGCTAAAAGCTGGGGCAGAGAGAACGTTAAAGCCGTGAAGCTAAGCTGCCACGGCAATCCGGCCTATCTCACAGAAATCCAGTTGTCCCTGAAAGCCGACACCATTAACCAGACGTTATCCGCACAGTCATTCTTACCGCAACCGCATCCGGGTAACTGCGGTAAACAGTTTATTATCGACAAAGTGGGATACTGAAAATAACGCCGGCGCGGCAAGCTGGCGTCGGTCCATATGGTTAGCGTTTTGAACGAGCATCCGGGCGAACTAAATCAAAGCGGTGTGTTTCACTGATCGAATAATACGCCGTTGGCCCGCCCGCACGCAGTACCGGTTTTGCTTTCGCCGTCTGGTAGATGCCGCCTTCCAGTAGCGTTTCATCAATATGGATACCCACCACTTCTCCCAGCACCAGCCAGGTTTCAACAGGCGAACCATCAGCGGTGGTCAGTTGCAGACTTTGCGATAAGCGACACTCAAAATTGACCGGGCTTTGCGCCACCCGCGGCACGCTGACTATCCGACTATCTGCCTTACTAAGCCCGGCGGCAAAAAACTCATCTTCGCCGTGAGGCAAGCTGGCTGACGTTTCGTTCATCGCGCTGGCCAGCTCAAGAGTCGTCAGATTCCAGACAAACTCACCGGTGTCGATAATATTCTGCACGCTATCTTTCCAGCCGCTACTGGCGAAACCGATAATCGGCGGATGATAATTAAAGCAGTTAAAGAAACTGTACGGTGCAAGGTTATGCCGACCGTCGCTGTCGCGGGAGGCAATCCAGCCAATAGGGCGCGGTCCAATGATGGCATTCAGCGGGTCATGCGGTAAGCCGTGTCCTTGTGATGGTTGATAGAAATACATAGCGTTCTCTGTTGAAGTTAACATCAGCGCAGCACAAATTATGCTTCGCTCATCTCCCTGGAAAAAGAAGATCAGCGTAGAACAATCCGCTAAAGATTACGATTGAATAAAGTTGAGCAGATCGCCGTTGATCTGTTGTTTATGGGTAGTGCAAATGCCATGCGAACCGCCAACATACACCTTCAACTGCGCGTCCGGCAGTATTTCCGCCGCAACCTTTCCGCAGGTTTCAAACGGGACAATCTGATCGTCATCACCATGGATCACCAGCGTCGGGATAGTCATCCTTTTGAGATCCTCACGCAGGTCAGTTTCTGAAAACGCGTGAATACAGTCGTACAACGCTTTGATGGAACCTTGTAAGCCCTGTTCAACAAAGCTTTCACGAACGGCTTTCGACGCATTTATGCCCGGGCGGTTGTAGCCATAAAATGCAGCGGTCAGTTCATAGAAGAAAGCAGCGCGATCGTTTATCACTCCCTCACGGATGCCATCAAACACCTCTTTCGGCACACCATTTGGGTTAAAGTCGGTCTTGATCATTATGGGCGTCACCGCGCCGATTAACACCGCTTTGGCTACCCGCTGCGTTCCATGGCGACCAATGTACCTCGCCACCTCCCCGCCCCCGGTAGAGTGTCCGACATGTACGGCATCTTTAAGATTGAGATGCGCGGTAAGTTCAGCCAGATCGTCAGCATACTGATCCATATTGTGACCATCCCAGGGTTGGGCTGAACGCCCATGCCCACGCCTGTCATGGGCGATCACCCGAAATCCTTTCGACCCGAGGAACAGCATCTGATCCTCAAACGCATCTGCCGTCAGCGGCCAGCCATGGCTAAAGACGATAGGCTGCCCACTTCCCCAATCTTTAAAATGCAAATAGCTGCCGTCTTTCAAGGTAAGTTTGTCGTACTGGCTCATGAGATCTCCTGTCGCGGAACACTGAGTTGTTTGACGCGCCCGCAGCGAGCGCTTAAAAAGCATAATGCAAATTGGAGAACGATCGCGTTTTTCGGCTAAAATCACACCATACGCAACAATATTGATGATTTGCCTGAATGTGAACTAAATCACTTCAAACCAGGGGTAAGTCTCAGTATCATCATAAAAGCTAAACCCTTGCCGCCTGACGGTGAGGGTTTTCTTTTGGGATTATTTACCTGCGCACCCGCAGTATCGACGACATGGAGTAACAAATGTCCAGACCAACTATCATCATTAACGACCTCGATGCGGAACGCATTGACCGCCTGTTGGAGCAACCTGCGTTTGCTGGTTTACCGATTGCCGACGCCCTGAACGCCGAGCTGGATCGTGCCCAAATGTGTTCACCAGAAACCATGCCGCACGATGTCGTGACCATGAACAGCCGCGTGAAATTCCGCAATCTGAGTGATGGCGAAGTCCGTGTGCGTACCCTGGTGTATCCGGCCAATATGACTGACAGCAGCACACAGCTTTCGGTAATGGCACCTGTTGGCGCTGCACTTCTGGGCCTGCGCGTTGGCGACACCATTCACTGGGAACTACCAGGCGGGACCTCAACACACCTCGAAGTCATTGAGCTTGAGTACCAACCTGAAGCTGCGGGCGACTACCTGCGCTAACTCTGTCTTATCAAAGCCACTCGCTTTATCTTACAGGGGATGCATCCGCATCCTCTTTCCGGTTAGCCCCCAACTCCTGACCCTCACCTTATCTCCTGTTCGCAAAACATAAATCTGTGTCGTGACTGACAGAATCATTTTTAATACTATGCTGATATGTGTTCATGTAATGACAAGGAGAATGTTTATGTACAACACAATCATAATGCCTGTTGATGTATTCGAAATGGAACTGAGCGACAAGGCTATTCGCCATGCAGAATTTCTGGCACAGGAAAACGGGGTTATTCATCTGCTGCATGTGCTGCCAGGCTCAGCAAGCTTAAGCCTGCACCGCTTTGCAGCCGATGTCCGTCGTTTTGAAGAGCATCTACAACACGAAGCGGAAACTCGTCTGCAAACGATGGTCGGTCACTTCAGCATCGATCCTTCCCGTATTAAACAACACGTCCGCTTTGGCAGCGTACGTGACGTCGTCAACGAGTTGGGTGAAGAGTTGAATGCGGATGTGGTCGTCATTGGATCGCGCAACCCATCAATCAGCACTCATCTGCTCGGCTCAAACGCTTCCAGCGTTGTTCGCCACGCTACTCTGCCAGTGCTGGTTGTACGTTAATAGCCTCTAATTTGCTAAAGAAAACCCCTGCCAGGTTAATGCCTGACAGGGGTTTTTATTGCCTGACGATCAGTACAAATGACCGATATTCACGATGGTACTAACCGTATCGCCAAAGAACGTCAGACGACTCAGGAATACGCCAACAAACAGCAGGACAAAGAGCGCTTTTGCACGACGCTCGCCCTGGCGGCTGAGGACAAAGGCCACCGCCAGACACACCAGACTTGCCAGATAAAGCGGCGACGTCAGCCAGGCATGCGCCGTCATCTGCATGATGGTGCCACCGCTTAGCCAGATAATGGGCGCGGCAATCATGACCGCCATACAAACGACAATCCCCTGGCGCAATGCGGCAACGGCAGGCGCAAGGTTAAGCAGCGGAATCGCCGCACAACCCATAACCCACACCGTGATGAAGAACAGCAGCATCGTCAGACCGTTGGCGATCGCCACCATCGCCGGGGCGGCATAGGTCATCCCCTGTACCGCCACCAGCGCGATCCCGAGAACAGAGGCCAGAACAGCCGGCGCTCTGTGCCCTTTTGCCAAAAACGTCACGCCCACCGCCGCGCCGTATAAAGTTGCGCCGAGAATCTCACGGCTCAGCCAGGCATGCTGGAGGTTAATCAGGGCATTGTAGGCGCGATCCGGATGCGCCAGGTGCAATACCGCCGCCACGGAAGCAGCCGCCAGAACCAGCCCGCTTACCAGCCAGTACAGGCGCTTGCTTTCCAGTTTCCCTTGCAGCGTGCGCAGCGTCAGAATGAGCGTTATACCAACCGACATCTGGCTCAATACGGTAAAAATAACCAGAGGGAATTCATACTTTTCCATTACTTGCCCTCCGGTTGCTTCGGTTGACGCGCGAGGATAAAACGCGTGCCAGGGTTAAGCTGCGGCATACGTGGGAATCCCGGCGGATACTGTACGGCATTGTTGGGGATCGGATCGGCATCCAGATCGATAAGCGTCAGGGCGCCTACCGGGCAGGCACTCACGCACGCCGGCTGCATACCGACATCGAGACGCTCGTAGCACATGCTGCATTTTTCCGCTTTTTTCGTCTCTTCATTAAAGCGCGGCGCACCGTATGGGCAATTACGGATACAGTTTTTGCATCCGATACAACGTTCCGGATTATGCACCACAACACCATCCTCGCGTTTGGTGTACGCCTCTACCGGACAAGCCGCCAGGCAGGCCGGATTTTCGCAGTGGTTACAGGCCAGCGAGTAGAACGCTCGCTCCTCATGCGGATAAATTTCTTTATCCAGCGGGTAGACATAGCGCCAGAAACGTTCAGGCTCCAGCTGATTAAAACTCTTACACGCCATCGCACAGCCACGGCAGCCGATGCACTTATCGCTATTGACTAAAAACGCGCGTCTCATGCCGCAGCTCCTTCATTTTCTGACAGAGTAATATCTACAAATTGACTGTGTATGGCCGCACCGGGCGCGCCTGTCGCCATTTTTCCCATATCGGCGGGCGTATCTTTGACCACATTCTGTACGTTGTAACTAAGCTTGTTGAACCAGGATTCGTACATCACAAGAAAATCTTCCGGCACATTAGTGGTAATTTTGGCTCGCAACTCAACATGGCCCACCTCGTTGAAGACTTTGACGTGAGCGCCCTCAGTGATGCCCTTTTTCTGTGCAGCAAGCGGGTGGATATAAACAAAGGGTTCTGGCCAGAAAACCTGCATCCAGTCCAGATTGACAAATTGCGAGTGCAGACCGTACTGAAGATGAGGTGTAAACAGGTGGAACGGCAGCGTACCCTGTGCACCCGCTTTATATTCCGGCAAAGCCGTGTGACCATTTTCCGCACATCGTTCTGATTTGAACTCGTACTTGCCTGACGGCGTTTTGAACTTGCGATCGTACCAGGCCGCGGTGCTGACCATTTTTGCTTTGCGTGGTCCTTCCTGCAGGTCATTCCAGCCCGCAATGCCAAACTGTTTCCCCATCCCCTCATTAAATTCCTGATCCAACCAGCGTTTAGCATCAAACGCCTGCGGGAAGGTACATGAACCGGGTTCCAGTTTATTGATGGTTTTGGACAGCAGCGCCGCGATTTCCGCATCGCTCTTGCACTCATACAGCGGTTTGATAGCCGGCTCGTTGACGGATAACCAGTAGTGCCAATAAGACGAAGAGACATCCCATTGTTCAAAGGTGGTAGTGACAGGCAGCACAATATCCGCATGCTGGACGGTTTCGTTGAAGAACTGGTCGACACAAACCACCATTTCCAGTTTATCAAACGCTTTGATCATCTTGTTGCGGTCGAAATCCTGAGCAAACGGGTTTTTAGAGGCCACCCACAGCATCCGTACCGGTGGTTCACTGGCGTCCAGAATCCCTTGCGCCGTCTGGTTGATATTCAGCGCACGATCGGAGTATTCGCTCTTCTCACCGCTATCGCTGACAAACTCACCCACCGGACCACCTGCGCCTTTTATTCCGACAGAACCTGCAGGGGGCTTCTGCATCATTCCATGGTAGTTATAACCCCATGTCTGCAGATGACCGTAGCGGGCACCGCCTCCCTCAATACCAATATTGCCAGTCATTGCCACAAAGGCATCGATCGCCCGTACGTTAGCGCCGCCGTTAACATGGCGCTGCATGCCGTAGCCAATCCACACGGTGGCAGGATTAACCGCCGTAAACTCTTCCGCTAACTGGCGAATGACATCTGCCGACAGACCGCAAATTTCAGCGGCCCACTCGACGGTCACACTGCTGCGCAGATAAGCTTCGAATTCCGGGTATCCGTGGGAATAGTTATTGACGAAGTCCTGATCAACTAAACCTTTATCCACCAGGTGACGCGCCATGCCCAGCGCCAGAGCGCCATCTGAGCCTGGGCGAACACGTAAATAAAGATCGGCTTTCGCGGCGGTCTGCGTTAACAGCGGATCGATAACGACAACTTTTGCGCCTTTCTCCCGCGCCTGATAGATGTATTTCATAGTGTGCATAGAGCACCAGGCCGGATTCGCGCCCCAGATGATGATATATTTTGCTTTTACAAAATCTTCCGGGTCGTTACACCACATATCCCCCATATCATAGTTCTGGGCGTCGATACCGGCTGGCCAGCAAGGTGTCCCGGCAAAACGGGTGGTGTAACCCAGCGAAGACATCATCCCTTCAACGGCATAACCCATCACCCCAAGGTTGCCTGAGTATTTTGACAGCGCCAGCCCCAGCATTGAGCCGTCTTTCTTTTTAATCTCCAGCATCTTGGTCGCAATGCGCTGCATTGCTTCGTCCCAGGAGATACGACGCCAGTTACCGCTGCCGCGAACATCCTGAACCATCGGATATTTAATGCGATCCGGGCTATACACCCGGCGAGGATAAGTCAGACCTTTTACACAGGGTGTTCCATGCGTAAACGTTGACTCAGGCGCGCCTTCCACAAAGGTAATGACGTCATCCTTCACCCAGGTTTTCAGGCTACAGGTGTCATAGCAGTTACGCGGACAGGCGTTGCGAGAAATTTTGTAAGTTTTAGGGTTAAACGGAATGGGCGGTTGCGCCAATGCGCAGCGTGAAGTCAGCAACCCCCCAGGCAGGGCAGCCACGGTTCCAAGGGCAACTAACCCTTTCAAAAATGAACGTCTGTTCAGAACTCCCGGTTCATTACTCATATTGATACTCTCGTGTTTAATTCATTAAGCCAAGAAGACAACCTTCCCGCTACGGTTTTCGGTAATGGTGCCAACTTACTGATTTAGTGTATGATGGTGTTTTTGAGGTGCTCCAGTGGCTTCTGTTTCTATCAGCTGTCCCTCCTGTTCAGCTACTGAAGGCGTGGTGCGTAACGGTAAAAGCACTGCCGGACATCAGCGCTATCTCTGCTCTCACTGCCGTAAAACATGGCAGCTACAGTTCACTTACACCGCCTCTCAGCCCGGTACACACCAGAAAATTATTGATATGGCCATGAATGGCGTCGGATGTCGCGCCAGTGCACGCATTATGGGCGTTGGCCTCAACACGATTTTACGACACTTAAAAAACTCAGGCCGCAGTCGGTAAACTCACGCATACAACCGGGCAGTGACGTCATTGTTTGCGCGGAAATGGACGAACAGTGGGGTTACGTCGGCGCTAAATCACGCCAGCGCTGGTTGTTTTACGCGTATGACAGGATACGGAGGACGGTTGTGGCGCACGTATTCGGTGAACGCACGTTGGCCACGCTGGAGCGTCTTCTTGGCCTGCTGTCGGCCTTTGAGGTCGTGGTATGGATGACGGATGGCTGGCCGCTTTATGAATCACGCCTGAAGGGAGAACTGCACGTTATCAGCAAGCGATATACGCAGCGCATTGAGCGGCATAACCTGAATCTGAGGCAGCATCTGGCAAGGCTGGGCAGGAAGTCACTGTCGTTCTCAAAATCGGTGGAGCTGCATGACAAAGTCATCGGGCATTATCTGAACATAAAACACTATCAGTAAGTTGGAGTCATTACCCGGTTTTCGGTACCGAGATGTAGTTTTCAATATCAACGGTATCAAGAACCTGACCGCCAAAACGTTCGCCCATCAGACCGGTGCGAATACCTTTACGTGCAGAGTACACTGCCGCTGCCGCCCCCGCAGGACCGGAACCGACAATCAGCACGTCATAAGCATCACGTTTGTTCAGCTCTTGTGCCGCACGTTTTTCTGCGCCGCTATCTACTTTCGCCACGATCTCAGTCAGCGTCATACGCCCCTGACCGAACTCTTTGCCGTTCATATACACCGCCGGAACGCCCATCACGTTGCGATCGGTAATTTCGTTCTGGAATGTACCGCCGTCAATCGCCGTATGCTTGATGCGTGGATTCAGTACCGACATCAGGTTCAGCGCCTGTACCACGTCCGGACAGTTATGACAGGAAAGCGAATAATAGGTTTCAAACTCAAAATCACCGTCGAGATCGCGGATCTGCTCCAGCAACGCCTGCGCCTCTTTTGACGGATGACCACCGGTCCACAGCAGCGCCAGCACCAGGGAGGTAAACTCATGGCCCAGCGGAGAACCGGCAAAGCGCGGCCCCTGGTGAGAACCTGGATTGGTGATCAGGAACGATGGCTTGCGTACCGCCAGAGTATTGTCTTCTTTAAAGGTGACTTTTTCTGACAGTTCAGCAATTTCAGTCAGCAGTTCCTTGATTTCTGCCGATTTAGCGCTGTCATCCAGCGTAGCAATCAGCTCAACAGGTTTGGTCAGTTTCTCAAGATAAGCCTTGAGCTGGGTTTTCATATTTGTGTCGAGCATTCTTCTTCCCTCTCTGAAAACATCATCATGCAAGCCGACTTTGCGGGACTGCATTAATGCAACTTGCGTCATGGTGCTGGAATGAAACAGGCGCAAACTGCGCCTGTGGAATGGCCGGATGCACTGCGTTTATCCGGCCTACAAATTATGCGACTTAAATCTTACCGACCAGATCTAAGGATGGAGCCAGGGTCGCTTCGCCTTCTTTCCATTTCGCCGGGCAAACTTCACCTGGGTGAGAGGCAACGTACTGTGCGGCTTTAATTTTACGCAGCAGGTCAGACGCATCACGGCCGATACCTTCAGCGGTAACTTCGATTGCCTGGATGATACCCTGCGGGTCTACAACGAAGGTTGCGCGGTCAGCCAGACCTTCATCTTCACGCATGTTGTCGAAGTTACGGGTCAGGGCGCCAGTCGGGTCGCCGATCATCGCGTATTTGATTTTCGCGATGGTGTCAGAGCTGCTGTGCCATGCTTTGTGGGTGAAGTGGGTGTCAGTAGATACGGAATAGACATCTACGCCCAGTTTCTGCAGTTCTTCGTAGTGGTCAGCCACATCACCCAGCTCGGTCGGGCAAACGAAAGTAAAGTCAGCCGGGTAGAAGAAGAAGACGCTCCAGCGACCTTCGGTATCTTTCTCGGTTACTTCGATGAACTCACCGTTTTTGAACGCCTGGTTTTTGAAAGGTTTAATTTTGGTATTAATCAAAGACATCTGTACTTCCTCCGTGTTTTCGTTGAGAGATAAGTTAACGAAAATCTCTTCGCAGGGCTAATGCGTTTCCTTTATCAAATCAATAAGCGTTAACTAACAACCCACTCAAACTCATGTTGTGAACCTAAAGATAAAAGTAAAAAAGGCCCCCTTTGCAGGGAGCCTCATTACCCGAGCTACCCGCAGGTAACGTCAGTGCCAGCAGGGCTGGCTATGTGTTGCGCTCTACATTACCTTAACAAAGGTCGTAACAGCGATTGGGATTACATCACCCCACTCAAGAAAGGGCAATCGACAGACGGTCGATCTTACCTATGGCTGCGATAGGTTTTGCAACTTAGCCCCCTTTCCTTCTGATTTTATAAGGAAAATCAATGTTTAAACGTACCTTACTCTTAACCCTGCTTCCTGCCGTGGTGCACGCCGAAGAACTTCCTGCCCCCGTTAAAGCTATTGAGAAACAGGGCATTACTATTCTCAAACCCTTCGACGCGCCGGGTGGAATGAAGGGCTACCTGGGAAAATACCAGGATATGGGCGTTACTATCTATGTTACGCCTGACGGCAAACACGCCATTTCCGGTTATATGTATAACGAAAAAGGTGAAAACCTCAGTAATACACTGATAGAAAAAGAGATCTACGCCCCTGCCGGACGCGAAATGTGGCAGCGAATGGAAAAAACATCCTGGATTCTGGACGGGAAAAAAGAGGCTCCAGTCATTGTCTATGTGTTTGCCGATCCCTTCTGTCCCTATTGCAAACAGTTCTGGCAAAAGGCTCGCCCGTGGGTAGACTCAGGTAAAGTTCAGTTGCGCACAATACTGGTTGGCGTAATTAAACCCGAAAGCCCGGCTACCGCCGCTGCGATTCTGGCCGCAAAAGATCCGGCCAAGACCTGGCATGACTATAAGGCATCTGGTGGGAATATGAAGCTAGAAATCCCGACCTCCATTTCACCGGAGCAGATGAAGGTATTGAATATCAATCAAAAGTTGATGGATGATTTAGGCGCCAACGTCACGCCGGCTATCTATTACATGAGTAAAGACGATACGTTACAACAGGAAGTCGGCTTGCCGGATAAGGAGAAATTAAACATTATCATGGGTAATAAATAAAAGTAACAAAATGAGTGGTTGTTATCATTTTCATGTCAATCACTCATTTAAATTAACTTTTTTGGTCAAAATTATGCAATATGTGCTATTTTAGTTTAAATTAATAATTCATTAAGCACACAAACATAAATCACAAGAATAATCACAACTTAAAATATTTCAAAATTAAATCTTTCAAAACATGACCATCACAGGAAGGTATGCATGGCTAACCTCTATGACCTCAAAAAGTTCGATCTCAATCTGTTGGTTATCTTTGAGTGTATTTATCAACATTTGAGTATCACTAAAGCTGCTGAAACTTTGTATATTACCCCCTCTGCCGTTAGCCAGTCACTGCAACGGCTACGCACACAATTTAATGACCCGCTGTTTATCCGCTCCGGAAAAGGCCTAACGCCAACGATTATGGGGATTAACCTCCATCATCATCTTGAGAAAAACCTCAACAGTCTGGAGCAGACAATAAACATCATGAATAACTCCAGTCTGAAGAAAAAATTCATTATTTACTGTCCACAACTGCCAACCATTATCAACATTGAGGAAGTTATTCATTTTCTCAGAGAAGACTCGCATGTCGAAATTGAGCACCATAACATACTCATCACTGCTGAAAGTACGGAAAATCTGTTGGCTTACAGAAAAGCAGATTTAGTCATTGCTACCGCCCCAGTGAGTAATCGCTCGATAATATGCTCACCATTTAAAACTGCTGAAACAATATTAGTTTGCAACAAAAACCATCCAAGAATTAATGGAGAAAGCACGCTTGAAACAATATTAAAAGAACAGTTCACGCAACTTATTTCTGAAGATCCTGGCGTTAAAGAATACTGGCAAAAAACCAGCGCCTTGCTGGCTAATCGAGATATTGGTTTCCGCAGCGATTCATTAATAACGATCATTAACATTATTTCAAATACAGACATCATAGGTCTGCTACCAAGAGATATTTACGAACAATATACCGGATCATTTAATTTAAAAGAGATCTGTATCGATATACCCTTACCAAAAATAAATTTATTTTTGATGTATAACAGAGCATCACTCAACAATACTGGCTTCGTTAATTTAATTAATAAAATAAATGATAAACATGATCAAAGGACTAACAAGTAGAACTTTACCTATTCATTTTAAATATTTATGAATGAGCATAATTCAAAATAGCCATGAATGTATTAAAACGTTGCACCTGGAAAAAATTAGCATATCTTATTGTCAGCATTTGTTATTGTTTTAAATAATAATTTTGATATGAGTTTAATATGTCTATTTATAAAATCCCGCTTGATCAAAACGTGCTGGACGCCGCTCTGGAGCGCATAACCTGGGCGCTGGAAACTCTGCCTCGGGTTTGTGTCTCTTTCTCCGGCGGGAAAGATTCAGGACTGATGTTACATCTGACAGCTATGCTTGCACGCCAACTGCATAAAAAAATTGATGTACTATTTATCGACTGGGAAGCCCAGTTTTCCTGCACTATTGATTATATTGAGGCGCTTCGTGCACGTTATTCCGATGTCATCGAGCGCTTTTATTGGGTGGCTTTACCGCTCACCACCCAGAATTCCCTCTCTCAATTTCAGCCAGAATGGCAGTGTTGGGAACCAGGTACTCCGTGGGTTCGCCAGCCTCCCACGGATGCCATAACCGATCCAGAGTATTTCTCCTTCTATCAACCCGGCATGACCTTTGAACAATTTGTTCGCGAGTTCGCTGACTGGTATTCAGAGAAACGTCCAGCCGGCATGATGGTCGGGATCCGCGCCGATGAGTCATATAACCGTTTTGTCGCCATTGCCAATTCGCAAAAGCAGCGCTTTGCCGATGACAAACCCTGGACCACCAGCGCCCCCGGCGGGCATACCTGGTATATTTACCCGATTTATGACTGGAAAACTGCCGATATCTGGACCTGGTTCGCAAAAACCAGAATGTCGTGCAATCCCTTATACAATCTCATGTATCAGGCCGGTGTCCCAACACGTTACATGCGTATTTGTGAGCCCTTTGGCCCGGAACAGCGTCAGGGATTATGGCTATATCACGTCATTGAACCCGAGCGCTGGGCAGCCATGTGTGCCCGTGTCAGCGGTGTAAAAAGTGGCGGAATTTATGCCGGTCAGGACAACCATTTTTACGGGCACCGCAAAATATTAAAACCCGAACATTTAAACTGGCAGGAATACGCCATGCTGCTACTCAATAGCATGCCGGAAAAGACCGCTGAGCATTATCGCAATAAAATCGCCATCTATTTGCAGTGGTATAAGAAAAAGGGCATGGACAATATCCCGCAAACTCAGGAAAAAGATATTGGCTCAGCGGATATTCCGTCGTGGCGGCGTATCTGTAAAGTCCTGCTGAATAACGACTACTGGTGCCGGGCGCTGTCATTCAGCCCCACAAAACCCAAAAACTACCAACGTTATAATGAACGCATGAAAATAAAACGCCAGCAATGGGGAATCTTATGCAACACCGACTAACTCAAGAACTCACTGGTTTTCTTTCTGGGCTGTCAGAAGAAGAACGAATTGAAGCAATCAACCAATTCAGAATGGCTATCCACAGCGTCAGCCCTTTTCGCGAAGAGCCAGTAGATTGTGTACTATGGATTAAAAATGAGCATATCTCACCCAATGACTATAACCCCAATAACGTTGCGCCTCCGGAGAAAAAACTGCTGCAGAAATCCCTCGAAGCAGACGGATTCACGCAGCCCATCGTGGTAGTTCACTCCACGGCGGAAGAATACGAAATTGTCGATGGTTTCCACCGTCATGAGCTAGGTAAAAGCAAACCGTCGCTGAAATCACGCCTGCATGGCTACCTGCCGGTCACCTGTTTACAGCGTGAACGCCATGAACGCATGGCAGCGACAATTCGTCATAACCGTGCCCTTGGGCGGCATAAAATTCATGCCATGTCGGAAATCGTTCGTGAATTATCGCTCCTGGGATGGAGCGCAGAGAAAATCAGTAAAGAGTTAGGTATGGACGACGATGAGGTTTTACGTCTGAAACAAATTAACGGTCTGCAAGAGTTATTTGCCGACCGTCGCTTCTCCAAAGCCTGGACAGTAAAATAACTACAGCGCAACCAGACGTTCGGCTGCCGCCAGCAGCGTCGATTCTTGCTTGGCAAAACATAGGCGAATCAGCTTATGCGGGAAAGGATCGGCGCAGAAAACCGACAACGGGATCGCGGCAACGCCCACTTCTTTGGTCAGCCACTGGCAAAACTCAACGTCGTTTAGTGTGGAGACGGCACTGTAATCGACCAGCAGAAAATAGGTGCCTTCACACGGTAAAATTTCCAGCCGGCTGTCACGCAGCGCGTTCACCAACACATCGCGTTTTTTCTGATAAAAGGCTGGCAACTCACGATAGTGTGTTGGATCCTCCCGCAGCATATCCGCCAGCGCCAGCTGAGCCGGCGTATTAACTGAGAAAGTCAGATACTGGTGTACCTTGCGTAATTCAGCGCTAATGGCGGCAGGCGCAACGCAGTAGCCGACTTTCCAGCCGGTCATATGGTAGGTCTTCCCAAACGATGAAACGGCAACGGCGCGTTCGCGCAGGTGTGAATGCGCCAGCACGCTGGCATGTCCTTGTCCGGCGAAGCAAATGTGCTCATAAACTTCGTCGCTGATGACAAAGATCTCGCGTTCTTTAATTGCCTGCCACAGAGCATCAAAATCGGCGTGATGCCATACGGTGGCGGAAGGGTTGTGCGGCGTGTTAAGGATCACCAGTCGGGTACGTTCGCTGAGTACAGCGCTAAATTCCTGCCAGTCGACGCGAAAAGACGGCGGTTGCAGCGCGATACGTTTAACTACGCCGCCGGATAATTCGACCGCGGGCGCATAGCTGTCGTAGCTCGGGTCAAAACAAATCACCTCATCGCCAGGACGCACCAGCGCCGTAATTGCGGCGAACAGCGCTTCTGTGGCCCCCGCCGTCACGGTCACTTCACTATTCGCATCAGGTTTATAGCCGTACAACTGCGCGGTTTTATCCGCAATGGCTTCGCGCAGCGGCTGTACGCCCGTCATCGGCGCATACTGGTTTGCGCCATGCGCGACGTGATACGCCAGGCGTTCCTGCAAAAAGAGTGGGCCGTCAAAATCAGGAAATCCCTGCGAGAGGTTAATGGCCTGATGCTGCTGCGCCAGCGCGCTCATTTGCGTAAAGATAGTGGTGCCAAGATTAGGCAGTTTGCTTTGCGGAATCAGCGGGTTATTACTCATTATTGTTATCCCAGCGGGTGATGTTGTGGTTGAAGCCACTATAGCACGATGCTAGTATTTGGCAATCAAGACGTTCAGACGTCTATATAAAAATAACCTGCATTGACAGGACAGCCAAAAGGACAACACAACATGAGTAATACCGAGATTCGCGTCGTCACCGGCCCGGCCAACTATTTTTCCCATCCCGGCAGCCTGTCAAGACTCAACGATTTTTTCACCGCAGAGCAACTCTCACGCGCCGTCTGGGTTTACGGTGAACGCGCCATCGATGCGGCCCGCCCTTATCTGCCTGAGGCATTTCATCTTGCCGATGCCAGGCACCTGCTGTTTACGGGACATTGCAGCGAAACCGATGTTACTCAACTGGCAAAAGAGTCAGGAGAGAATCGCAGCGTGGTGATTGGTGTGGGCGGCGGGACATTGCTCGACACGGCCAAAGCGCTGGCTCGTCGTCTGGGTCTGCCTTTTGTCGGTATTCCTACTATCGCAGCGACCTGCGCCGCATGGACACCGCTCTCCGTCTGGTACAACGATGCAGGCCAGGCGCTGCATTTCGAAATTTTCGCTGACGCCAATTTCCTTGTGCTGGTCGAGCCAGAGATCGTTCTCAATGCGCCTGAAGAATACTTACTGGCGGGGATCGGCGACACGCTGGCGAAATGGTACGAGGCCGTCGTGCTCGCACCTGAGCCGGAAAACCTGCCTCTGACCGTACGTCTGGGTATCCATGCTGCGCAGACGATCCGCGACGTCCTGTTGGAAAGCAGCGAGCAGGCGCTGGTCGATAAGCAACAAGGTACGTTAAGCCGCACGTTTTGCGATGTAGTGGATGCAATTATTGCCGGAGGCGGCATGGTCGGCGGTCTGGGTGAGCGCTACACCCGCGTGGCGGCGGCGCATTCGGTACATAATGGCCTGACCGTGCTCCCGCAGACCGAGAAGTTTTTGCATGGCACCAAAGTGGCGTACGGCATACTGGTGCAGAGCGCGCTGCTGGGACAAGATGATGTGCTGGCGCAGTTAATTACCGCCTATCAGCGCTTCAACCTGCCAACCCGGTTGGCTCAACTGGACGTGGACATCAACAACCGCGCTGAAATCGACAACGTGATTGCGCACACCCTGCGCCCGGTGGAGTCCATTCATGCACTGCCGGTAACGTTAACTCCACAGACGCTGCGCGCAGCGTTCGAAAAAGTAGAATCGTTTACGGTGTGATTATGGTGTGAGATGCCTGATGGCGGCAACGCAGCGAAACCCTGGAGCTTACAAAGGTAAGTGACCAGGGTGAACACGCCTGCAGCTTGAATGATGAAGAGCATTAACAGCAGCGCGCGCCGCCTTTCCCCCCGTAGCGCGCATCCTGGCGTTCGCGGAAAAATTCTTCGTAGGTCATTGGCGTCAGGTCCGGATGCGTGACGCGCATATGTTCAACATAGTTGTCGTAATCCGGCACACCTATCATTAATCGGGCGGTTTGACCTAAATACTTCCCGGCTTTAGAGAGCGTTTCAAACATAGTGGTTCCCTGTCGAACAAACGCCCTCCCCATTCAGGAGAGGGCTCGTTGGTTAAGAGAATATTAGTGCGCGCCTTTCGCCTGCGCCACGATCTCTTCGACATTCTCAGGCATCGGTTCGTATGGCGTTTCTTTCGACGTAGGTTTGTCCTCTTTCAGTGCTGCCAGTGCAGTTTTGATGGAGAACAGACCCAGCACCACAACGACTACCATAAAGAAGATAGTGAGACCCGCATCCAGGCGGTTGTTAAACACCAACTGCGTCAGCTGCGACTGAGTGTACTGCGCCGGAATATTTCCGCTGTCGATCATCGCCTGGAACTTGTTAGCGATGGCGAGGAAGCCAATTTTCGCATCCGGGCTAAACGCTTTCTGCCAGCCGGCGGTCAGGGTACAAATCAGCAGCCAGGCCGTTGGCACCAGCGCCACCCACGCGTAGCGCTGACGTTTCATCTTGAACAGCACCACCGCGCAAAGCATCAACGCCATACCGGCCAGCATCTGGTTGGCGATACCAAACAGTGGCCACAGGGTATTAATACCACCCAATGGATCCACCACGCCCTGGTGCAAGAAGTAACCCCAGGCCAGCACACACAGCGCCGTTGCCAGCAGGTTCGCAGGCAGCGAATCGGTACGTTTCAGACCCGGTGACACCACGCCCAGCAGATCCTGCAGCATAAAGCGTGCGGCACGCGTACCGGCGTCTACCGCCGTCAGAATAAACAGGGCTTCAAACAGAATGGCGAAGTGATACCAGAACGCCACATCCATCATTCCGCCCAGTGCACCATGCAGAATATACGCCATGCCCACCGCCAGCGTCGGCGCACCGCCTGCGCGGGAGATAATGGATTGTTCGCCGACATCGTTCGCAATCTGATGCAGCGTATCAGGCGTGATAACAAAGCCCCAACTGCTCACAACCTGTGCCGCTGACGCAACCACATCGGTGGTTCCGGCAGGTGCCAGTACAGCCATCGGGCTGTTCATCGCAAAGTAGACGCCCGGGTCGATAACGCAGGCCGCCACCAGCGCCATAATGGCGACAAAGGATTCCATCAGCATCCCGCCGTAGCCAATAAAACAGGCCTGACCTTCATTCGCCAGCATCTTCGGCGTGGTGCCGGAGGCAATCAGCGCGTGGAAACCAGAGACCGCACCGCAGGCGATGGTAATAAACAGGAACGGGAACAGGTTACCGCTCCAGACCGGGCCTGTACCGTCAACAAACTTGGTCAGCGCAGGCATGGTCAGCGTCGGACGCATGATCAGAATCCCTACCGCCAGACCAACAATGGTACCAATTTTCAGGAAGGTAGAGAGATAATCACGCGGTGCCAGCAGCAGCCACACCGGCAGTACGGCGGCGACAAAGCCGTATCCCACCAGCATCCAGGTCAACTGTACGCCGGTAAAGTCAAAGTACGGTGCCCAGGTCGGGCTTTCAGCCACCCAGCCGCCGGAAATAATAGCAAACACCAGGAATACCAGACCGATGACCGACACTTCACCAATGCGGCCCGGGCGCAGATAACGCAGGTAAATCCCCATGAAGATCGCCAGCGGGATAGTAAAGGCGACGGTGTAGGTTCCCCACGGGCTGTGGGTCAGCGCTTTCACGACGATCATCGCCAGTACCGCGAGGATAATCACCATGATCATAAAACAGGCCACCAGCGCAATGACGCCCGCCGTTGGGCCCATCTCTTCTTTCACCAGTTCGCCAAGGGAACGACCATCGCGACGAGTAGAAACAAACAGCACCATAAAGTCCTGCACCGCCCCCGCCAGTACCACCCCGGCAAGCAGCCAGATCATACCCGGCAGATAGCCCATTTGCGCCGCCAGCACCGGTCCAACTAATGGACCCGCTCCAGCAATCGCCGCGAAATGGTGGCCAAACAGCACTTTTTTATCGGTAGGAACATAGTCCAGACCATCGTTATGACGCACAGCTGGCGTCATACGCGTCGGGTCCAGCGCCAGTACATTTTTCGCGATGTACAGGCCGTAGAAACGGTAAGCGATAAGGTAGACACAGACCGACGCCACGACTATCCACAACGCGTTGATCTGTTCGCCACGATTTAATGCGATATAGCCGAGGGCAAATGCTCCCATAACGGAGAGCACTGTCCAGACGAGGTACTTCCCTGATTTATTCATACTTGGTTTTCCGTTGTCCTGGTCAGAGAGATGTTACATTTTGTTTCTATAACATCTTTTCTGAATTTAACAACCTGACAACCATGTAAACCCGAAGTATCACTGAGTATTTACATTGCATTGTTAACTGGATCACTTCATTTAGCCGTTAACCCTGCAATTTCATTTTACTTTGTCGGGCGACTTCACCCCATCACCGCAGTGCCTAAACGACAGGTGCAACAGCGTCGTCCCTGCTCATCAAAGATGACGATTTCCCAGCTTTGACTCTGACGCCCGAGGTGCAGCGGCTGGCAAACGCCGCGCACTTTCCCCTGCGCAACCGCCCGATGGTGCGTGGCGTTCAGTTCCGTACCCACCACACACTGCCCGTCGCGAGTCATCAGATAACCCGCCATCGAACCCAATGTTTCCGCCAGGGCCGCCGACGCGCCGCCGTGCAGCAGACCAAACGGCTGATGCGTCCGGCTATCCACCGGCATTTCGGCTTCCAGCACATCATCCCCCAGTCGTGTATAGACCATGCCTAAATGCGCCACCATCGTGTTCTGACTGGTGGCATTCAGTTCATCCAGCGTTAAATGACGTTTCCAGATCATCGTCATGCCCCCAGCGTGGAGCCGCCGTCCACCACGATATCCTGAAGCGTAATGTGG
Source organism: Citrobacter sp. RHBSTW-00017 (assembly GCF_013797615.1). Lineage (NCBI taxonomy): Bacteria > Pseudomonadati > Pseudomonadota > Gammaproteobacteria > Enterobacterales > Enterobacteriaceae > Citrobacter > Citrobacter sp. RHBSTW-00017. Next base: position 3,604,297 of record NZ_CP056899.1, read on the forward strand.
CTCGCCAGATCGGAAGCGAGGAATAAAATCGTGTTAGCGATTTCCTGTGGACGAGCGATTTTTCCCAGTGGAATGCCGAGCTTAAACTGCTCGCCAAACCCACGAATGCGCTGTTGCTCCGCGTCATCGCTGACCCACAACGTACGCTGCATGTCGGTATCGGTCGAGCCTGGCGAAACCACATTGCAACGCACACCGCTGCCTGCCAGTTCAAGTCCGACGGTCAGTGCCAGGTTTTTCAGCGCGGCTTTTGACGCACCGTATGCGCTCATACCGATACGCGGCGTGTGCGCCGCATCCGACGCGACGGTCACGATTGCCCCGCCCTGCTGGCGACGAAACTGCGCCATCGTCTGTTGAAACAGATTGAACGCCCCACCAACGTTAACCGCAAACGTCTGCTGCCACTCCTCAATACTCAGCGCATCGGTGGCCCCCATACGCAAAATACCCGCCGCATTGACCAACACATCCAACCGCTCGCGCGTTTGCAGGACGCGCTGACACACCTCAGCCACCTGTTCAGCATTCGCCACATCCAGCACTTCGGTGGCAAACGGGTAGTTATTCTGAGAAAATTCACGATCGAATCCTGTCACCTCAGCACCCGCTTTCACAAACGCCAGCGCCGTGGTGTAGCCAATCCCTTTTCCCGCGCCGGTTACCCAGACGGTTTTCCCTGCGAAGTCAAATCCAGACATTACTTCACCTCGCGAGAGAGCAGCGTCCACCAGGCGTCAATGGTCGGGTTTTTCGCCAGCATCACGAAGTCAATATCACCATGAACCTTACGCCAGCGCGCCGCCAGCGCCATCATGCGCACGGAATCCAGTCCGTAGTCGATCAGGTTTTCGTCATCCATCGGCTCTTCGGACTCATCCAGCAGCGGCAGAATAATGCTGCGTAACGCATCTTTGCTGGCCGGTACCGGCGTCGGTAATAATTCCTGAGTCATCACCACACGCCCGGAGCGTCCCGCCACGTATTTCAGCGACATCAGATGTTCGTCACGGCTAAAGTCTGCCAACGCATCGGCAACCATAAACGGCTTGATGTCGCGCATAAAGGCGTCCGTTGCGGTGGTCATACAGCCAATATGCGCATACACGCCGGTAATGATCAGTTGATTACGTCCGGTTTCCTTAAGCATCTGTTCCAGCGGGGAGCGATGAAATGCGCTGTAACGCCATTTCACCAGAATGGTATCCGCTTCATCCGGCGCCAGCGCCTCTACGATTTTCTGCTGTTCCGGTGAACGCGTCAGTCCCGGTCCCCACATATCATTGAGCAGAGCGCGGTCTTCATCACTCTGTTCTTTCGGCTGAGCGGTGTAATACACCGGAATGTTATGCTCTTTGCAGTACTGACGCAGTGCGGCGATGTTAGCGACGACCTGCTCCATCATCGGGCAGTTATCGCCCCAAAAGCCGATAAAATAGTCCTGCATGTCGTGGATCAGCAGCGCGGCGCGTTCGGGGTCAAACGCCCAGTCCACTTTGTTCACCGGAACATCAAGCGCCGTGGGTAGCGCATAAGCCTGCAGTTTAGGAATTGCCATCTCTTATTCTCCTTCAGGCCAGTGAACGTGATGCCAGCCACTGACGTAATTGTTTTTTATCTACTTTCCCAACCGGAGTCAGCGGTAACGACTCAACGCACTCCACGCGGTCAGGTAATTTAAATTCCGCTACGCCCTGTTCGCGTAGAAAACGACGCACCTGCACCGCTCGCAGCGGCTCTTTTACCACCAACCAGGCACAGCTTTTCTCGCCCATCAGTTCGTCATCCATACTGACCAGCGCGGCATGGATCACCATCGGGTGGCGCAGCAGCAGGTTTTCAATCTCTTCTGCAGCGATCTTCTCTCCACCGCGGTTGATCTGATCCTTCTCACGTCCCTGGACGGTGATGTAGCCATCTCGATCGATGGCGATCAGATCGCCAGAGCAGTAAAAACCGTTGGCGTCAAAGGCGCTGGCATTGTGCTCAGGACTGTTGAAGTAACCGCGGAAGGTGTATGGGCCACGCGTCATCAGGCGCCCGGTTTCTCCCTGGGCTAAAGGGTTGCCGTCAGCGTCTGCTACCCAGACTTCATCATCGGGACACATCGGGCGGCCCTGGGTATTGATGATGCGTTCAGGGCTGTCGTCCAGACGGGTGTAGTTCACCAGCCCTTCCGCCATGCCGAAGACCTGCTGCAGCTGGCAGCCAATCTCCGCCGGAATACGCGCCGCAAGCGAGGCGGAAAGCCGTGCCCCACCGACCTGTAGCAGCGTCAGCGAAGCCAATTGCGCATTGCTCCCCCACTCCGCAACTGCCTGCAGCCACAGGCTCACCGCTGGCGGCACCAGCGCCGTGACGTTAACCTGATGCTGTTCAATCAGAGGGAAGCACAGGGTGGCGCTCGGGTCAGCCGCCAGCACGACGGTGCCGCCAGCCAGGAATACCCCCAACGCGCCAGGCGAACTCATCGCGTAGTTATGCGCCGCCGGGATCGCGCATAAATAACGCGTTTCCCCGGTGAAGCGGCAAATCTCATTGCTGCGACGCACGCTGTAGTAGTAATCGTTATGGGTACGAGGAATCAGCTTTGGCGTCCCGGTAGTCCCGCCTGAAAGCTGGAAATAGGCCACCTCATCAGCAGGCGATGGCGTGGCGGAAAAATTAGTCGCAGGCTGGCTTATCGCCGTTTGCAGATTGTGTTCGCCTTCATCATTGCGCAGTTGCACCACGCGCACTGAATTGTGTTCAGCCACAAAAGCGTTAAGAAAATCGTCCCCGCTAAACAACGCATGCTGACGATCGGCAATCAGCAGCGCAGGTTCGATCTGTTTGGCATAGGCGTTAAGTTCGTTTCGCTGATGGCTGAATAATGCCAGCACCGGGGCTACACCCAGCTTGAGCAGCGCAAAGAAAGTGATATACAACTCAGCCACGTTGCCCAGTTGCACCAGCGCGGTTTCGCCGGGTTTGATCCCCTGACGGCGCAGGCTGCAGGCGAGATTGTCAGTGGCCTGATTCAGTTGGCGATAGCTCAGGTGGCGTTCGCCATCGATCACCGCCGTATGGTCGCTGTCGGCGTGACGGGTCAGAATGTCGGTCAGCGGCAAATCCTGCCAGTAACCTTTTTCACGATAGCGGCGGGCAAACTCCTCCGGCCAACGGGTGAAAGGAATACTCATTATCGCTCCTTAGAGGCCTGGTCAATAAGGCTCTTAATGCAGTCCAAAAACATTCAACATCGTGGAGAGTTTGGCTCCCGTTTCACGCCATTCCGCAACCGGGGACGAAGCCGGAACAATCCCGGCACCGGCAAAGAAACGTACCTGATTACGCAGCAGCTTCGCACAACGGATCGTCACCACCCATTCGCCGTTACCTTGAGCATCACACCAGCCGACAATGCCACCGAACAGTTCGCGATCGAACGGCTCCAGCTCGGCGATCAGTTTGCGCGCAACCTGATGCGGGAAGCCGCTCAGCGCAGGCGTCGGATGCAGCAGGCACGCGAGCGTCAGGGCGTTTTCTTGCGCGTTGGCTTTACCCTCAAACGGCGTGCCGAGGTGCCAGAGCGTAGGCGTGGTGACCAGTTGCGGAGAAGAAGGGAGTTGCAGTTCACGGCTGCGATCGCGCAGGACATTTTTCATGGCCTGCGTCACCAGTTCGTGCTCATGGCGATCCTTTTCGGACGCCAGCAGGCGGATGCCCGCCTCACGGTCCAGCACATCGTCCGGTTGACGTCGTGCCGAGCCTGCCAGCGGTAATGAGCTGAAACGATCGCCTTCTTTGCGTAACAGCAGTTCCGGACTGGCGCCAATCAATACGCCACCGTCTTCAAGGGGGACGTGGAAGTTGTAGCTCGCCGGATTTTGCGCCACCAGGCGCTCCAGCAGCGCCCCGCTGTCAATATTGGCATCAGCGGTGATATCGATCAGGCGTGACAACACCACTTTGTCGACTTCCGGGGTTGCCGTCAGCGCAGCCGCGCGAGCGACCATATCTTCAAAGAAGTTCTGTTCCGGGATCGATTTACGTTCAACAACGTTCAGCGACTGATGCGCGTTAAAGTAACGAGATGATTGCTGCTTCGCCGTTCGGGAGAACGTCTGCCATGACTGGGGAATAAACAGCGATGACGGCTGGCGGGTGTCAAAAGGAATCGCCCCGACCATGATGGGGTTAGCGATACCCTGCGCTTTGGCATCAGCAAACAGCGCATGCATTTTTTGTTGGAAAGGGCTGTCTGGCGAATCGCCATCAATTGCCGGTTCCGCATAGCGGGCGAAGCATCCTGACGTCGTAAAACTACGGTACGGCGACATAAAGAAAAAACTGTCGGGAGCGAGCGTCGGCATAGTCTGCGTTTTTTCCTCGGCCAGTGACGTTTCCATATCATCCTCCAAAAATGATAAAAGCTCTAATAATGATTATCATTTATATTTTCGGTCGCTAACCTAAAAGCAAAGCGGCGGTATGTCAACTCTTGTGGCAGCACAATGTGCGACTTTGGCTTGCATCCTTGTCCACTAACAATGAAAATGAGAAGCATTACTTATACTGATAACAGGATGCTGATTCGTGAGTCTCCCCTCTTTTTGCCGCACCGTGCTCTTACTGGCAGGTTTGTCTATTTCAGGAATTTCTTTAGGTTATGCCGCCGACTGGCCGCGTCAGGTTACCGACAGTAGTGGTACGCATACGCTGGAACATAAGCCGCAGCGAATTGTCTCCACCAGCGTCACCCTCACCGGCTCGCTGCTGGCAATTGATGCCCCGGTCATCGCCAGCGGCGCCACTACGCCGAACAATCGCATCGGCGATGCACAGGGCTTTTTACGCCAGTGGAGCGAAGTGGCAAAGGCGCGCAAACTGAGCCGCCTGTATATCGGCGAACCGAGCGCTGAGGCCGTGGCAGCGCAAATGCCGGATCTGATTCTGATCAGCGCCACCGGGGGAGATTCAGCCCTCGCGCTATACGATCAGTTGTCCACCATTGCGCCAACGCTAATCATTAATTACGACGACAAAAGCTGGCAGGCGCTGCTGACGCAGTTAGGTGAAATTACCGGTCAGGAGCAACAGGCGGCTGCGCGTATTGCCGAGTTTGATAAGCAACTGCAGGCGGTCAAGCAGCGTATTACCCTGCCGCCGCAACCGGTCAGCGCGCTGGTATACACCGCTGCAGCGCACAGCGCCAACCTGTGGACGCCTGAGTCGGCGCAGGGCAAGCTGATGGAGCAGTTAGGTTTCACCCTGGCACCGCTGCCTGCCGGATTGCACACCAGCCAGAGTCAGGGCAAACGCCACGATATCATCCAGCTTGGCGGTGAGAACCTGGCGGCTGGCCTGAACGGCGAAGCGCTGTTCCTGTTCGCTGGCGACAACAAAGATGCCGACGCCATTTATGCTAATCCGCTGCTGGCACATCTGCCTGCCGTGCAGAATAAACGTGTTTACGCCCTGGGTACGGAAACCTTCCGTCTCGACTACTACAGCGCGACCTTGCTGCTGCAACGTCTGTCAGCTCTCTTTTAATCGCCAGCGCCGGATACGGCTAACGCCTTATCCGGCCTACAAACCGTAGAAGACAACGCTATCCGGCATTCACAGGCATTTGTCGGAATCGGCGCACTTCTCCCAGCAACAGCAGCAGTAGCAGACCGACAATCACCAGCCCAAACCCACTTACGCTTGCCGAAGCAACCGGTGTCATCATCGCCCCCAATCCCCCTAACAGCGCCGCGCCGATCGCATCTCCTGTAACGTTCTGCGCAGTCCACAAACCGTTAATTCGCCCGAGCATCGCTTCTGGCGTCTGCGTCTGTAACAGGGTGTACTGCAACAAAGAGCTGACCGCACTCAGCCAGCCGAACAGCGCCAGGCAGACAACGCCAAGCTCCCAGATCGGCATCAACCCAAACAGACCGATAGCCAGGAACGAAGCCACGGTCGATACCAGCATGATCAGTCCCGGACGAACGCTGTGCGCCAGTTGTCCGCTGGTCAACGCGCCCACCGCCGCGCCAAGAGGAATGGCCGCATACAGCAGACCTATTTGCGCACTCGACATTTGCCAGTTAATCGCCAACGCGGGATACAACACGCGCACGGCGCTCGCCATAGTCAACAGACCGCCAAGCAGTGCAATGCCGCCAATCAGCGGGCTGGCAAGCAGAAAGCGAAATGCTGCCAGCAGTGATTTTAGCGGATGCTCGCGCGGCTGCGGCGGAGGCGGCAGCGCGGGAAGGCTCAGCAACGGCAGCAAGGTAATGAAAGTGCCCGCCGCCGCCAGACCGTAGTTCCACGCCACGCCACCGGTCGCGAGCAATACCCCGCCAAGCATCGGCGAAATAACCGAACCCAGGCGTACCGTCAACATGGTAATCGCCCCGGCCTGCATCAAATTCTCCCGCCCAACCAGCGCCGGTGTAGCCGCCAGCAACGCGGTCACGCCCAGCGAGGCAAAGAAACCGTCCCATAAGCCAAGCAAATAAATCGCCAGTAACGACGGTTCGGGCAGCAGCGCATTCAGACACAGACCAATAAAGCCGATTCCGCAGGTTCCACGAGCCAACAGGATCACTTTTTTACGCTCATAGCGGTCGGCCAGCACCCCGCCCACCATCAGACCAATAAACATTGCGCTGCCGGTCAACGTTACTGACAAACCGACCTGCCAGGTCGACTGGGTCATCATCTGGATCTGTACCGGAACCGCCACGCCGAGTAGCCCCAGAGAGACAATGGAAATAAAACGGGCGAGGAAGACGGCGCGAAATGCAGGGTGGGTCTTTAACAGGCTGAGATTGAGCAGCCAGGATTGTCGATTCATTACAGAGCCTTACCAGGTACTTTTTCAATATCCATTCGATGGCTGCACATGCTAACATATCCAAATAAGATCGATAACGATAATTACTATCATTATCAGGGAAGTTGATATGTCATGCTCTGTTTCCGCGACACGAGCCTTCGCCGTGCCCGGACTATTGTTATTACTTGTTCTCACCACGGTATTAAGTCTGGTTATTGGCGCCAAGTCGCTACCTGCCTCCGTGGTGCTGGATGCACTTACCGGCAGTTGTCAAAGCGCTGATTGCACCATCGTGCTGGACGCGCGACTGCCGCGCACGCTGGCGGGGCTGCTCGCCGGTGGGGCGCTGGGTCTGGCTGGCGCATTAATGCAAACGCTCACGCGTAACCCTCTCGCCGATCCCGGCATTCTGGGCGTTAACTCCGGAGCCAGCTTCGCTATTGTGCTGGGAGCCGCGCTGTTCGGTTTTTCCTCTGCGCAAGAGCAACTGCTGATGGCCTTTTCCGGGGCGCTGGTCGCGTCGCTTATAGTGGCCTTTACCGGCAGCCAGGGCGGCGGGCAGTTAAGCCCGGTACGCCTGACGCTGGCGGGCGTTGCGCTGGGCGCGGTGCTGGAAGGATTATCCACCGGAATCGCCCTGCTCAACCCGGATGTCTACGATCAGTTGCGTTTCTGGCAGGCCGGTTCATTGGATATCCGCAGCCTGCAAACGCTGAAGGTCGTCCTGGTGCCGGTACTGATTGCCGCGGCTGTCGCGTTGTTCCTTAGCCGTGCTCTGAATAGCCTGAGCCTCGGGAGCGACACCGCCACCGCGCTTGGCAGCAAAGTCGCTCGCACGCAGTTTATTGGCCTGTTGGTGATTACCGTACTGTGCGGCAGTGCGACCGCGATTGTCGGCCCTATCGCCTTTATCGGCCTGATGATGCCGCATATGGCGCGCTGGCTGGTGGGGGCAGATCACCGTTGGTCGCTGCCCGTTACCCTGCTGGCAACCCCCTCTCTGTTGCTAATTGCCGATATCATCGGTCGCCTGATTGTCCCCGGCGAACTGCGCGTTTCAGTGGTCAGCGCATTTATCGGCGCGCCGGTGCTTATCTTTCTGGTACGCCGGAAACCGCGCGGGGGTGGCGCATGATGCACCTCTCCCGCCGCCTGATAGTCAGCAGCCTGCTGCTGGTTGTAGGTTGTCTCGCCGTTGGCTTGTGGAGCCTGCGTAGCGGCGTCGTTACGCTGGAAACCCAGCAAATTATTGCCGCTCTGCTTGGCGATGCGCCGCGCAGTATTACGCTGGTGGTGACCGAATGGCGTTTGCCACGCGTGCTGATGGCGCTATTGATTGGCGCGGCGCTCGGCGTGAGCGGTGCAATATTCCAGTCGCTGATGCGCAACCCGCTGGGCAGCCCGGATGTGATGGGTTTCAATACCGGTGCCTGGAGCGGTGTGCTGGTGGCAATGGTGCTGTTCGGACAGCATCTCACCGCTATCGCGCTTGCGGCCATGGTTGGCGGGGTCCTGACGTCTCTGGTGGTCTGGGCGCTCGCCTGGCGCAATGGTATCGACACCTTCCGGCTGATTATTATTGGGATCGGCATACGCGCCATGCTGGTTGCGTTCAACACCTGGCTACTGCTGAAGGCATCATTAGAAACCGCGCTGACCGCCGGACTGTGGAACGCCGGATCGCTCAATGGCCTGACCTGGGCCAAAACCTGGCCTTCTGCCCCACTGATTATCCTTATGCTGGTGTGCGCCACGCTGCTGGTGCGCCGGATGCGTTTACTGGAAATGGGTGATGACAGTGCCTGTGCGCTTGGCGTCAGCGTAGAGCGCTCACGTCTGATGATGATGCTGGTTGCGGTTGTACTGACCGCTGCCGCCACCGCGCTGGCTGGCCCTATCTCGTTTATTGCCCTTGTCGCCCCACATATCGCGCGGCGGATTAGCGGCACATCGCGCTGGGGATTAACCCTGTCGGCGCTGTGTGGCGCGTTGCTGCTGTTGATGGCGGATTTATGCGCCCAACAGCTGTTTATGCCTTATCAGCTTCCGGTGGGCGTTGTCACCGTAAGCCTCGGCGGTATTTATCTTATCGTCTTGTTAATTCAGGAGTCCCGCAAAAAATGATCGAATCAGTAGCCCGTTTGCGTGGCGACCAGTTAACGCTGGGTTATGGCAAATTTACCGTAGCGGAAAACCTCAATGTGTCGATTCCAGACGGTCACTTCACCGCAATTATCGGGCCAAACGGCTGCGGAAAATCAACGCTACTGCGCACGCTTAGTCGTCTGATGACGCCCGCGCACGGTAAGGTCTGGCTCGACGGCGAGCATATCCAGCACTATGCCAGCAAAGAGGTTGCTCGCAGAATAGGTTTGTTGGCGCAGAACGCCACCACGCCGGGTGATATTACGGTACAGGAGCTGGTTGCCCGTGGGCGCTACCCGCATCAGCCATTGTTTACCCGCTGGCGAAATGAGGATGAAATCGCGGTCTCAAACGCAATGCAGGCGACGGGAATCACTCATCTTGCGTCACAAAGTGTGGATACCCTTTCCGGTGGACAACGCCAGCGCGCATGGATTGCGATGGTGCTGGCGCAGGAAACGTCGATTATGCTGCTCGATGAACCTACCACCTGGCTGGATATCAGCCATCAGATCGATCTGCTGGAGCTGCTGAGTGAGCTAAACCGGGAGAAAGGGTATACGCTGGCCGCCGTTCTGCACGATCTTAATCAGGCGTGTCGCTATGCGACGCATCTGATTGCGCTGCGTGACGGAAAAATTGTTGCCGAGGGTGCGCCGAAGGAAATCGTCACCGCGCAGCTTATTGAAAAAATCTATGGTCTGCGCTGTATGATTATCGACGATCCGGTTGCCGGAACGCCGTTAGTGGTGCCGCTTGGGCGTACACCGAAAATTCATACCCAGTCATCTCTATAGAGATGACTACACGGGTCAGCGTTTAACACGCTGACCCGATGACGTTTATTGGATATTTTGGAGCAGGTCACGCATGACAGGCCCAATCTTCTCAAACGCTTCAGGGGTTATGATATCAACATGCGCGCAGTCCTGACGATATACATCCAGACTGGATATCCACGGTGACCAACTGCGTTCAGGACTGACCCCCGGCACTAAGGTGCGCTCAGCGACGAACAGCGTGGCGTGACCAGCAAACGGCACGCTGTGTGCCGTGGTGAGCAGGCGAACCGCATCGGCGTAGTTGCCTTCGATAGCATTAAATAAGGCCTCTGACGCATTCCCCTGCTGCGCTGCCAGAAACGCTTCACGTTCACGCTCGATCTCGGCCAGTACCGCGGGATCCAACCCATTAGCCTCCTTTTCCTGCCAGTTTTGCGTTTCCGGCGGCCAGGTATCCAGCAGCCCCAGGAATGCAACTGTCTCTCCTCTGGCATGTAAGCGTGCGGCGATTCCCTGCGCCAACGTCCCCCCCAGCGAGTAGCCTAATAAATAATAGGGACCATGAGGCTGCTGGCTGAGCAGCGTTGCCAGGTGATGTTCGCATACCGCATCAAGGTTTTCCGCCGTCTGCATAGGGCCATCCGGTCGCGGCGACTGAATGCCAATAATCGACCACTGCGGGCTGAGGTAACGCGACAGCACGCTAAACTGCCAGGCGAAACCCGACGCCGGATGGAAGCAAAACAGCGTTGGGCCATGACTTTCACGCAGCGGCAGCAGCGTCTCGAATCCCAGACGCTGCGACTGTTCATCATCATTGCTCTCCAGCAGTGCACTCAGTTGTTCAACAGTAGAAGCCACCATTATTTGCCCAGGCGTTACCTGACGCTCAAAAATCCGGCTCAACTGCGCTGCCAGCTTCATCGCCAGCAGCGAATGTCCGCCAAGCGCAAAGAAGTCAGCCTCTACGTCATTAACCTCGCAATCCAGCAAAGCCGCAAAAGACTGCGCGATGGCGGTTTCAGTCCCTGCTCGCGGCGCACGTCCTGACGTACGCGACGTCAACTGCGGCATCGGCAGCGCTTTACGATCCAGTTTACCGTTTGCACTCAGCGGCAGCTCCGCCAGTTGCAACAATACCGTCGGCACCATATGCGCAGGCAGTTTTTCACGCAGAGTTTCCCGCAATGCAGACGTATCCAGCGGTAACCCCGATTGCGACACCAGATACCCCACCAACTGTCGTGCATCGCCGCCTGTCGCCGCCGCCTGGTTGAATACGCAGGCGTGGGCTACGGCATGTTCGACATCTGGCAGCTGCTGCATCACCCGATCAATCTCACCGAGCTCAATGCGCTGTCCGCGAATTTTAAGCTGGTCATCGCTGCGCCCGAGGTATTCCACTGCGCCATTCTCCAGCCAGCGCGCCACATCCCCGGTACGGTACATGCGTTCACCAGGGTTAAATGGATCGGCGATAAAGCGGCTCGCGGTTAGATCCGCTCGCCCCAGGTATCCTTGCGCCAGTTGGATCCCCGTCAGATAGAGATCACCTGCCACGCCAAAGGGCACCGGGCGCATCATGGCGTCCAGGATCCGTAAACCGGTATTCCATACCGGATAGCCAATCGGCACGCTATTGCCCGTTACGGCAGCGAGATCGTCCCCCCAGGCCGGATACCAGCTCACATCGACCGCCGCTTCCGTTGGCCCGTATAAATTGTGCAGTGGCGCATGAGTCAACTGTTCCCATTCGCGGCATAAATCTGCAGGTAAGGCTTCGCCGCTGCAGAATACCCGTTTCAGCGAGGCACAGCTCTCCCGCGCGGTTTCCGGCGTCAGTGAAGCAACAAAAGCGGCCAGCATAGAGGGAACAAAGTGCGTGGTCGTCACCCCTGACTGCGCAAAGAACTGCTGCATCGCCAGCGGATCGCGGTGCGCTTCAGGTTCTGCCATGACCAGTTTTGCCCCGGCAATAAACGGCCAGAAAAACTCCCATACCGAGACGTCAAAACTGCACGGCGTTTTTTGCGCCACCACATCATCCGCGGTCAGAGGATAGTGATTTTGCATCCACAGCAAACGGTTAACGATGGCTGTTTGCCCAACCATCACCCCTTTTGGTCTGCCGGTAGAACCGGAAGTAAAAATAATATAGGCCGTATGATTAGGTTGAGATAGCGCCAGCGGTGCAGCATCCTCTTCTGGCAGCGGCGCGTTGTAGCACAGACTTTCCAGCTCCGGAATATCGCTAAAGCGTGCCAGTTGCTCTTCGGTCGCGATCAACAATTTTGGCTTCGCGTCTTCGAGCATCATCCGCAGGCGATCGTCCGGGTATCCGGTATCCAATGGCAGCCAGGCAGCTCCCGCCTCAACAATACCGTGCAGCGCCAGAGTGAGGAACACGGAACGCGGTAATGCCACGGCAACGCTGTCACCAGGCTGTACGCCACGCTCGCGCAGGCGGCGCGCCAGCGCCACAACCTGTTGGCGCATTTCACGATAGCTAAACTGATAGCGGGCATCAGCCAGCGCCGGGGCATCCGGCGTTTTATCGGCCTGCTGTGCCACCAGCGCGCTCAGCGTGGTGGACGGAATCGCCACGGTCGTTTCGTTAATCTTCGCCAGCCGCTCATGTTCTGTCGGCAACAGCATCCCGGCATCGCCGCAGCATAGCGACGGATTGTCGGCAAACTGCGCGATAAGCGCGGTTAAACGCGATGCATGTTGCGCCAGCGTCGCGGCATCGTAGCGCTGTTTATTGGCCAGGATTTCAATACTCAGCCCGCCGTTTTCATCCGGGAACAGCGCCAGCTCCAGATCGTTCACCGGACCTGTCGCCAACGTATGGGTTTGCGCCTGAACGCCAGGAATATTCAGTTGATAGTCGAATATTTTCACGTTCAGTACCGGGCCAAACAGCGGTTCGGCACCGGCTGCGCGCCCGCTGTCGCGAACAATTTGCTCAGCATCATATCGCTGATGTCGGCGCATTTTCTTCAACTGTGCGGCCAGTCGTAGGGCAAGTGCAGGCAAGCTTTCTGCCGCATTCAACTGCACGCCAAATGGCAGGACGTTTAAAACCGGTCCGGTGGACGTGAGCGCCGCCGACCCCATACGCCGCATAAAGATAAACCCGGCGGCATATTCCATTCGGCTGCATAAACGTCCGAGCCACAGCGCCACCAGCGCAAGGGCCAGATCCGCACGCTGAACGTCTGGCATACGTGCCGCAAGCCGGCGAAACTCCCCTTCAGGCGCGGTTAACTTCAGACGAATAATATCCGCGCTGGCCGACCGCCCTGGCAGGGGTTTGTTAGACAGCGAAGCCGGAGGTGGGAGTTGCTTTCGCTGCTCGGTCCAGAAGGCGCCGTCGCGTTGCCAGGCATCGCTTTGCCGATACTGTTGATACTCTTCCACCACCTCAGAAAATGGCGTAAAAGGTGATTCCGGCGTGGGCTCGCCATGCAGCCATGCGCGGTAAATTGCGGCTATCTGGCGGGTAATGGCCGGGAAACTGAAGCCATCAACCAGCAGATGATGGTAACGCTGATACCAATACCAACGCTTTTCTCCCACCTGAATGAGCAGGTGAAAAACCAGCGGCTTAGTGCCATCAGCACGGATGTCCTGCTGCAGGTCTGCCTGCATCAAGGCGCGCGCTGCCGCATGCGGATCGGATTTTTCGCGCAGATCGATAATTTCTGGTGGCGCAAAGGCAAGCGCAGAGTCTACCCATTGCCAGACCTCGCCGTTATCTTCGCTAAACCGCATCCTTAGAGTATCGGCCTGCTGCAGACCCGCCACTACCGCTTTCGCCAGCAACGGTGCGTCCAGTTCGCCAGTTAATTCTACGTAGTGCGCCACGCTCCACGCAGAGGGCAATGTGGAGAGTTTTTCCGCCATCCAGATCCCCGGCTGAGCCGCAACTAACGGTAAACGTTGAGTCATGGAGCCTCCTGCACATCGACGTAGTTCGCTGGCGTCAGCGTGGTCCAGTTTGCATCCAGCCATTGCTGGCAGGCTTCCTGTGATTGGGGTTCGCACGCGACCGTCCAGCCAGCAGGAAGTGAGCATTGCTGCGGCCAAAGGCTAAACTGACGTTGGGGATTTTGCAGAATGTAAAACTGGCCCTGCGGATTATCGAAGGGGTTACTGAATTCCATACTCAACTCCTGTCGTGGAACATCGTCCGGTTAAATCGTGTCGGTAAGCGGTTGCCAGAGCGTGATCAGCCCTTGCATCAGTCCGCCGCGCCAGCAAAGCGCATCGTGTCCACCATCAACCTGACGCCAGAAAATAGACTGTGGTGCAGAGGGTAACTGGGCATAAAGCGCCTGATTTGCGCGATAAATAATGGGCTCGCGGATCCCGGCTTCCAGGACAATACGCAGCCCCTGGGCGCTTATCTTTCCGCTTTTCAGTTGCTCAACGATCGCCCCATCCTGATGACCACCGCGATGCGGCCACCAATAAGAGCCTGACTGGCTGAGCACGCAGCCAAAGCGCGCGGGCCAGTTCAGCCCGGCATACAGCGATGACAGCCCGCCAAAACTTTGCCCGGCGACGACGGTACGCTGCGGGTCGTCACTGAACGCGGTCGTGGTCTTCACCAGCGGCAATAGTTCCTGCTGTACTGCCAACCAAAAATCCGCATTACACGGCAATTCGCGGCTGCGGTGAGCCGTGTCGATGGTATCAATCAGGAGATAAACGGCGGGCGGGAGGTGTCCGCGATGGGTGAGTGAAGTCAGCGCAGGCCAGACCGGCATACTCTGTGCCCAAAACTGTCCGTCCAGCAGGATAGCCAGCGGACGCGCTTCCGGCTGAGCTTCACCAGTGGTAAACACCCACACGCGGCGTGTATTGCCGAGTCTGGCGCTACGCCATTGCAGGCAAACTGCGGGCGAGTCGGGGTTTTCAGGTCGATCCCATCCCGGTTGTACGGGTGCATCAGGCATTTCCAGTGCAGACACCGCATGGCCACGACCGCCCTGCCAGCTCTGCGGATTGAGGGGATCGGCAATAGCCTGCGGCAACAATTGCCGCCAGCCTTCACGCAGCACGGTTCGGTCAGGCGCTTCGCCCGGCGTCTGCGCGGCAAAAATATCATTTCGTTCTGTTGGGATAAAACAGTAACTGCCGCGCCAGTTGGCGCTGAGGGAAACACTCCAGCACCAAACATTTGTTCCGTCAATGCGTTGCATCGACTGCGGGGTGGCATTTTGATGGTGGTCGGTGACGCCGGTGATATAGACCCATACGCGGTGAATGGCTGACTCTTTTTCCGTTCCCTGCGGGTCGCGCCACCAGAAGGTTACCCGATAATTTCCGTTGTCTTCACGCTCCCACTCCGGGCCTTTTTTTGACTGCCACCACGCCTCGCTTCCCATCTTTAACGTCGTCACCGCCATAACCCCATGTTTATTGTCAAATTTTATGATCTAGCGTGAAATATATTGATAATATTATTGATAACTATTTGCATTTGCAATAGCGTATTGTCGCGCTGTGGGAAGCGCGCACAGTTTTTCACCACTTATAAACCGGCCTGGCGCTGCGTACTTTTTCTGGAATGGAGGGTTTACGCGGATGCGGGCGACATCAGACCAAATGCCGCACCACGGCACATTGGTACTCGTGGCTAAAAGAACAGCAGGACATACAATGAACAACAAGATTCATTCACTGGCCTTATTGGTCAATTTAGGGATTTACGGGGTAGCCCTGCCAGCGATGGCAGAAGATCAAACCGATAGCGCCGCTGTCTCTCATGAAGACACCATCGTGGTTACCGCCGCCCAGCAGAACCTGCAGGCACCGGGCGTTTCAACCATTACCGCTGATGAAATTCGTAAGAATCCTCCCGCTCGCGATGTGTCGGAAATCATCCGTACCATGCCAGGCGTCAACCTGACCGGTAACTCAACCAGCGGTCAACGCGGCAACAACCGCCAAATCGATATTCGCGGCATGGGGCCGGAAAACACCCTGATTCTGATCGACGGCAAACCGGTAACCAGCCGTAACTCTGTGCGTCAGGGCTGGCGCGGCGAGCGTGATACCCGCGGCGATACTGCCTGGGTGCCACCAGAAATGATCGAACGTATTGAAGTGCTGCGCGGTCCTGCCGCGGCACGCTATGGCAACGGTGCGGCTGGCGGCGTGGTGAATATCATCACCAAAAAAGGCAGCAACGAATGGCACGGCTCCTGGGATACCTATTTCAACGCCCCGGAACATAAAGACGAAGGTTCAACCAAACGCACCAACTTTAGCCTGAACGGTCCGCTGGGCGGGGATTTCAGCTTCCGTTTGTACGGTAATCTCGATAAAACCCAGGCCGACGCGTGGGATATCAACCAGGGTCATCAGTCAGAACGTACCGGCACGTATTCAAATACTTTACCGGCCGGTCGTGAAGGGGTGATCAACAAAGACATTAACGGCGTGGTTCGCTGGGATTTCGCCCCGCTCCAGTCACTGGAACTGGAGGCTGGCTATAGCCGTCAGGGCAACCTGTATGCGGGCGACACTCAAAACACCAACACCAACCAACTGGTGAAAGATAACTACGGGAAAGAGACCAACCGTCTTTACCGCCAGAACTACTCTCTGACCTGGAACGGCGGCTGGGATAACGGCGTCACTACCAGTAACTGGGTGCAGTATGAACATACGCGTAACTCCCGTACGCCGGAGGGCCTGGCGGGGGGTACCGAAGGGATTTTCGACCCGAATGCGTCACAAAAATACCTCGACGCCGACCTGAGTGACGTCATGCTGCACAGTGAAATCAGCATTCCGTTAGATCTGCTGGTTAACCAAAATCTGACGCTCGGTACCGAATGGAACCAGCAGCGCATGAAGGACATGTTGTCCAATTCGCAGACCTTTATGGGCGGTGATATTCCAGGGTCCAGCAGCACCAACCGCAGCCCGTACTCAGACGCAGAGATTTTCTCTCTGTTTGCTGAAAACAACATGGAACTGACCGACAGCACCATGCTGACGCCAGGTTTGCGTTTCGATCATCACAGCATTGTGGGCGATAACTGGAGTCCGTCCCTGAACCTTTCCCAAGGTCTGGGCGATGACTTCACCCTGAAGATGGGGATTGCGCGCGCCTATAAAGCGCCAAGCCTGTATCAGCTCAACCCGAACTACATTCTGTACAGTAAAGGTCAGGGTTGCTACGCCACCGGCTCCGCGACCGGTATTGGTTGCTATATGATGGGCAACGATGATCTGAAGGCCGAAACCAGTATCAACAAAGAGATTGGTCTGGAGTTCAAACGCGACGGCTGGCTGGCTGGGGTAACCTGGTTCCGCAACGATTACCGTAACAAGATTGAAGCAGGTACGGTCCCGTTCGACAGAACGTCTATCACCAACAAAGGGAAAACGACTTATACCGATATCTATCAGTGGGAAAACATTCCTAAAGCGGTAGTTGAAGGTCTGGAAGGGACGTTGAACGTGCCGGTTAGCGAAACCGTTAACTGGACTAACAACATCACCTACATGCTGCAAAGTAAGAATAAAGAGACCGGCGAGCGTCTGTCGATTATTCCTGAATACACGCTGAACTCGACCCTGAGCTGGCAGGCACGTGAAGATCTGTCATTGCAATCCACCTTCACCTGGTACGGCAAACAGCAGCCGAAAAAATACGATTACCAGGGTAAACCCGTTACCGGTAGCTCGGCCAGTGAAGTCAGCCCATACAGCATCGTAGGCCTGAGTGCGACCTGGGATGTGACGAAAAACGTCAGCCTGACCGGCGGCGTGGATAACGTCTTTGACAAACGTCTGTGGCGTGAAGGGAATGCCCAGACCACGGGCGATATCGTGACCGGGAACTATATGGCGGGCGCAGGCGCGCACACCTATAACGAACCGGGCCGGACGTGGTTCATGAGCGTTAACACACACTTCTGATAACGTTTTTCCCTCTCCTCGCTGCGGGGAGAGGGAAACCGTAAGAAATCATGCACACAACGCACATCCCGCTCCCTTTCGCAGATCATATGCTGCACATTGTCGAATTTGATCCCGACACTTTCCATGAGCACGACCTGCTCTGGCTTCCCCACCACACTCAGCTCCACTCCAGTGGGCGTAAGCGTAAAGCTGAGCATTTAGCGGGGCGTATTGCCGCAGTCCACGCACTGCGTGAATTTGGCCACAAAACCGTGCCCGGCATCGGTGTGCAACGCCAACCATTGTGGCCGCAGGATCTGTTTGGCAGCATCAGCCATAGCGCAACAACGGCGCTGGCGGTCGTATCAACGCATCCCATTGGGCTGGATATAGAAGCTATTTTTACACCACAAACCGCAGTTGAGCTGGCTGATGGCATTATTGATAACCACGAACATCAGATTTTGCAGCATACCTGCCTGCCCTTTCCGCTCGCCTTAACCCTGGTATTCAGCGCAAAGGAGAGCCTGTATAAGGCGTTTTCCAATCAGGCATCGGGGCTACCAGGTTTCACCAGCGCAAAAATCACCGCACTCACGACTCAGCAATTAACATTACAAATCATGCCGTCATTTTCGGCAAACCTCGGCAATCAAGAAGTTAACGTTCATTGGTTTCAGCGTGATAAAAATATCGTGACGCTATTTCCATTCTCACCATCAGGATCGTGATCCTTTTCTCTTTTTAAGAAATTAGCTGCGCAAATCGTAGACAGTTCGATTATCTCGACTTATCGTTAACTTGAATAATAAATCATATTTGAATAAATATTCAAAGTGGAGAAAGAGATGAACAAGACCTTGATTAAATCCGTATTACTGGCCTCGATCCTTACCACATCGGGTTCGCTGTATGCTGCCGACAACGGACTGATTGCGATTATTACCCCTTCTCACGATAACCCGTTTTTTAAAGCCGAAGCCGACGGTGCAGTCGCCAAAGCAAAAGAGCTGGGATACGCCACGCTGGTTGCCTCTCATGATGATGACGTCAATAAACAAAACCAACTGATTGAGACTGCTATTGCTCGTAAAGCGAAAGCGATCATTCTCGATAATGCGGGTGCAGATGCCACCGTAGGGCCGCTGGAAAAAGCCAAAGCAGCGGGTGTAGCTGCTTTTCTGATCGATCGCGAAATCAATAAAACCGGTATCGCGGTGGCGCAAATCGTGTCGAATAACTATCAAGGCGCACAGCTCGGCGCAGAGAAGTTCGCCAGGTTACTGGACGGAAAAGGGAAGTACGTTGAACTGCTGGGACGTCAATCCGACACCAACGCCCATGTACGCTCGCAGGGGTATCACGATGTACTCGATGACTATCCGGACATGAAAATGGTAGCCCAGCAGACGGCAAACTGGAGCCAAACCGAAGCCTTTACCCGAATGGAAGCCATTTTGCAAACCAACCCAGATATCGTAGGCGTGATCTCAGGTAACGACACTATGGCGCTGGGTGCAGAAGCCGCACTAAAAGCGGCGGGGAAAAATAATGTCATCGTGGTCGGTTTTGATGGCAGCGACTACACCCGCGATTCAATCATTAATAAAAGCAATATTAAAGCGACAGTACTGCAGCCCGGCTGGCAACAGGCACAAATGGCTGTTGAGCAGGCGGATTACTATCTGAAAAACGGCAAAGCCCAGAAAGAAGAAAAACAGCTCATGGATTGCGTGCTGATTGACGAAACCAATGCCAGCAAGCTAAACAAGTTCAACCTGAGCCACTAAGCGGAGGCACTATGTCGTTAACACAATGGGGTGCCGCGCTGGTTGGATGCGCCACCCTGTTGCTGACGGCCTGTACGGTAGTTGACCTCGACGAAAACGGCAAACCAATTATCCCGGCCGATCCTCAGGCCAAAGCCAGTTTCGACAACCAGACTCCCGATCAGATCGCGCAACAAACCTGGCATTCCCGCGTCCTGGAAGCGGCACAGCAACATATTCTGGATGCTTCAGCGCTGACCACTCGCCTGAAGGCCCCCTCACCCGCTCCCGAAAGCGTGTTTGTACGCCTGACCAGCCAGATTGATAGCGTCGACACCACCAATGGGCGAGAGCACACCATCGTGGTGAGGGTCAATGATATGCCCGTCACGATTCAGATTGGCCCGGTAATGCGTGGCAATGCTATTCGCGATGCCAGTGGTTTCAAGTTTGAAGATTTTACTAACCAGGTTCAGTTTGCCCAACTGTCACGGGCTTATAACCGTGAAGCGGCGAAACAGTTACCCGCCGTAGACACTAGCTGGCAAGGGAAAACTGCCACGGTGCTGTTTGCCGTGACGTTGAATGCTGGAAAAGCGGAAAACGCAGCAGCACTGACGCTGGAACAGGAGGCTCACTAATGCGCAATACCTCAGCTGATGACATCATCCTGCGCACGCATGCCATTTCAATGCTGTTTCCCGGCACAATTGCACTGGACAGCGTCGATTATCAGGTCTGGCGTGGCAAGGTGAATGTGATTATTGGTGAGAATGGTGCGGGGAAATCGACGTTGATGAAGATCCTCGCTGGCGTTCAGCAACCCAGTAGCGGTGAGATGTCGCTCAATGGAAATCCCGTGCGCTTTGCCAGCACCCGGGATGCTGCGGCACATGGAATTGGTATGGTGCATCAGGAGTTAAACCTGTTTGAGAACCTCACCGTCGCGGAAAACATTTTCCTCGGTCGGGAGATTCAAAAAGGCATGGCCCCCATTAATGAGGCCGAGCAAGAGAAACGCACCGCGGAATTATTAACCCGGCTCGATCAGCCGATATCACCGCGCGACCTGGTTGGCAATCTCAAAGTAGGGCAGCAACAGCTAGTCGAAATCGCCAAAGCACTGGCTGAAGATGCAGATATCCTGATTCTTGATGAACCCACCTCAGCGCTCAGTAAAACTGAAGTCGAGATTCTGTTTCGCGTGATCCGTGAACTTACTCGCCAGGGCGTGTCGATAATCTATATCTCCCATCGCCTCGAAGAATTGATGGCAATTGGCGATGTGATCACTATTTTACGCGATGGTAAATTTCAAGCCGAAGCCAAGGTTAGCGACATCGATGTCCCGTGGATTGTGCGCGAGATGTTGGGCAGTGATCCGGTAAGCAACTTTCTCGAACCCGGCCGCACGTTTGGAGCTCCGGTTCTGGAAGCTGAACATATCACCTGCGTGAATACCGCTGGCAGCGCAGTCGTCAATGACGTCACCTTTAACGTTCATGCCGGTGAAATTGTCGGTATCTATGGACTTATGGGGGCTGGGCGAACCGAATTGTTCGAGTGCTTGTTAGGTACTGAGCGCAACTACCTCGGAAAACTGTGGCTCGACAGCAAACCGGTCCCGCAGCGCTTAACCACCGCCGATCGCATCCGTATGGGAATGAGTCTGGTGCCGGAGGATCGCAAGCGCACAGGGATTTTCCCCATTTCATCCGTCGCCACCAATCTGACCATTGCCAGCCTTTGGCGGCGTCTGCAACGTGGCTTTGCCATTGCCCGCAAAGATGAAGAGGCCGTGGTCGCCAGCACAATTGGCAATCTGTCGATAAAAGTCTCCTCGCCAGAGGTTGAAATTCAGGCGCTGAGCGGAGGGAACCAGCAAAAAGTGGTGATTGGTCGCTCTCTGCTCACCAATCCCAAAATTCTATTTCTTGACGAACCCACACGCGGCATCGATGTCGGGGCGAAAGCCGATGTGTTCCGCATGATGGTCCAGCTTTCCCAGCAGGGTATTGCTGTGGTCTTCTCCACCTCAGATTTAAAAGAAATTATGGCGGTTTCTGACCGCATTCTGGTGATGTCCGGCGGCAAGCTAACTGCCGATATCGCCCGCGATCGTGCCGAAGAATCGGCGCTGGTAACCGCAAGTGCTCAGGGGTTCTGATATGAAAACACTACAATCTGCCGCCAACGCGCCTCGCTCCACAGTCGCCTTCTCTCGGGAAAATATCCTGCTACTAATCCTAAAACTGCGCACTTTTATTGCACTGTTTTTAATCGTCGGGTTCTTTGCCTTCACCGTACCGGGATTTCTCTCTGGCGGCAGCATGGTCATTATGATCAAGCATATCGCCATTAACGCCTTTCTGGCGCTGGGGATCACGTTTGTCATTATTACCGCCGGGATTGATCTCTCAATTGGCGCTACGCTTGGGCTGTGCGGCATGGTCGCAGGATGGCTAATCACTAAAGGCATTGTATTGCCAATGTTCGGCATCGCAATTTTCCCCAGCGTCTGGGTGATTGTGCCTGTCGTCTTGTTGATTGGTGGGCTGATTGGCGCGGCGAATGGTTGGATCATCACCCACTATAACGTCGCACCGTTTATTTGTACGCTCGGAACCATGTACGTTTTGCGCGGGGCGGCGATGCTGACCTCCGATGGGCAAACCTTTCCCGGGCTTTCCGGCAATCCGCAGCTCGGCAATACCGGTTTTGATGAGATTGGTGCCGGTACACTGTTTGGGATTCCGTGGGCCATCTGGATGATGATTGTGCTGGCACTGGTCATTGCTTACGTCGCTCGTCGTCTACCTTTTGGTCGCCACGTTTACGCCATCGGGGATAACGAGCGCGCTGCTGAGCTGTCAGGGGTAAAAGTAAAACAGGTGAAAATCTGGGTGTATACCCTATCCGGACT
Organism: Citrobacter sp. RHBSTW-00017; assembly: GCF_013797615.1. Classification (NCBI taxonomy): domain Bacteria; kingdom Pseudomonadati; phylum Pseudomonadota; class Gammaproteobacteria; order Enterobacterales; family Enterobacteriaceae; genus Citrobacter; species Citrobacter sp. RHBSTW-00017. The sequence goes on from NZ_CP056899.1 coordinate 3,626,653, forward strand.
GTGTGCCGCGATTGCTGGAATTGTGGTCTCGGCACAGCTTTCCGCCAGCCATCCGGCCAACGGTACGGCATTTGAGATGAACGCCATTGCCGCAGTGGTTCTCGGCGGTACGTCACTGGCCGGTGGACGGGGCACGATTTTAGGCACGCTGATTGGCGCTTTCGTTATCGGTTTTCTGGCCGATGGTCTGGTGATGATGGGCGTCAGCGAGTTCTGGCAAATGGTGATTAAAGGTATCGTGATTATCGTCGCGGTCATCATCGACCAGATGCAAAACCGGATGCAGCAAAAAGCCGCGGTGGTAGCACAAAAGGCGGCGATGGAAAGTCAGTAATCCCCTCTGAAAAGTCTGATATGCACAACCAGACAGCTCCAGGGGCCTCCTGGGGCTGTCAATTGTTTAACTCACCGTGACATCACCCTTCCACCAGACTGCGGGCTGTCGGGTAGTCGGTGATCAATACGTCAATATAATTCCCCTGCAATGCCCCGCGTATCGCATTCTGTTTTTCCACACCACCAGCCAAAGCAATCACGTGGTTACACTCCCGGATCTGCGAAAGCTCCATTCCGATGACCGGGTCTTCCTCATGGCTGAGTACCGGGTTACCTGCTGCATCGTAATAATGCAGACAGATATCGCCTACTGCGCCGCGCTCGGCGAGCAGTCGCAACATTTCTTCGTTGTAGTAGTTGCCTGAGTTTTTCAGCAATTGAGAAGGCTCCAGTTCGCCAATACCGACAATTGCCACATCCACTTCAGCAAACTTTTCAACCACCGCGGCAACGTCAGGGCTGTTAACCAACCGTGTACGCTCTTCAACCGAATGCTCAATACTTTGTGAAGGCAGCAACCAGGCCGGACAGCCAAGGTGCGCTGCCAACTGTTGCGTAAGAATCGTGGCCTGCACGTTACCATTCGGCCCTACGCCGCCCAGCAGTTGGATCACCCCCGCCGCACGGATATTTTGCGGGTGCATCTCATCGACCATACAGCGAATGGTGCTACTCCAGGAGGAAATTCCAACCAGGTCCTCGGCTCGCAGGCGGGTTTCAACGTAATGCGCCGCCGCACTGCCAATAGCATGCTTAATTTGCGTATTGCTGGGGTTGTCACCGACATCCACGACAATCGCCTGACGAATACAAAACTGCTCTTCAATGGCTTTTTCCAGCGCCACAAAGATATTGGTCGGCTGTACGACGGTGATTTTCACCAGCCCTTCTTTCTGACAACGCGTTAAAGCACGGGAGACAAAGGACTGCGACAAATGCAGCAGCGTGGCGATTTCAGACTGTTTTTTATTTTCGGCGTAGTAAAGCGTGGCAATCTTAACCAGCAACCGCTGTTCATCCTGCTTTGACATGGCATTCCCCCTGATAAACTGCCTGTTATTTTTATTCATACCTGAATAGATAACAAGTCATCAGTACCTTTCCAGTTATCACGTTAGTGTGATCCTTTTCTCTTTTCTCCAAAATTTGGTGGCACAAGCCGTAGACAAACCGCCAGACAAGGCATATCTTTAATCGTGAATAATAAATCAGTAGTGAATATTTATTCTAACCAATAACGACTGACTGTTTTATCTGCAGATTACGTGGTGGGTAGAGAGACAGTTGCACTACTGCACTCACATGGAATATTTATTCATTCAAGATTAAACATTCAAGAGGTGTCTTATGAATCCGTTTTCGCTCTCAATACCAGAGCTAGAAAAGAAAGCACGTGCCGTGCGTCGCCGCATTATCGTGTTGAATGCTGAAAGCCCGGCTGGCGGGCACACTGGCGCAGACCTGTCGCAGGTTGAACTGCTGACAGCACTCTATTTTCGTATCCTGAATTGCTCCCCGGAGATTAAAGAGAGCGACGAGCGCGATATCTACATCCAGTCAAAAGGTCACGCTGTGGGCGGTTACTACTGTGTCTTGGCAGAAGCCGGTTTTATTCCTGTGGACTGGCTGGCGACCTATCAACACGCCGATTCGCATCTGCCGGGGCATCCGGTAAAACATAAAACGCCAGGAATTGAATTGAATACCGGAGCTCTAGGTCACGGTCTGCCGGTTGCAGTAGGGATTGCGCTGGCGGCTAAACGCAGCAACAGCAAACGCCGGGTGTTTGTCGTCACCGGTGATGGTGAACTGGCCGAAGGCAGCAACTGGGAAGCAGCACTGGTCGCTGCCCACTATAAACTGGATAACCTGATTATCATCAACGACAAAAATAACCTCCAGCTTGCCGGATCAACCAAAGAGATCATGAACACCGATCCGCTGGATGAAAAATGGCGAGCCTTCGGTATGCAAGTCACAGAGTGTCGCGGGAACGATATGAGCGATGTGGTGCGCACGCTGGAAGGATTAACCCCTGAAGGCAAGCCATATGTCGTCATTGCACACACCACCAAAGGAGCCGGGATCTCTTTTATCCAGGGCCGCCCGGAATGGCACCATCGCGTGCCAAAAGGAGAAGAAGTTGAACTGGCGCTGGAGGAACTGAAAGATGCGTAATAGCGAACACCTAGCCACCGTCATGGTGAACACGTTAATTGCCGCGGTCAAACGTGGAATGGATGTTGTGCCGGTGGTGGCTGACTCAACATCAACAGCAAAAATCGCCCCATTTATGAAGGAATTTCCCGGTCGTCTGGTCAACGTGGGTATTGCCGAACAGACGTTGGTCGGTGCTGCTGCCGGACTGGCGCTGGGCGGTAAAATCGCCGTCACCTGTAACGCTGCGCCCTTCTTGATTTCACGGGCCAATGAGCAAATTAAAGTCGACATTTGCTACAACAATACCAACGTGAAGTTGATTGGCCTGAACGCAGGGGCCAGCTACGGACCGCTCGCCAGTACGCACCACAGCATTGATGATATTTCCGTGCTACGCGGTTTTGGCAATATAGAGATTTACGCCCCGTCCTGTCCGGTGGAATGCCGACAGATTCTCGACTACGCCTTAAGCCACATAGGTCCGGTTTATATTCGCCTGGATGGCAAAGCCTTACCCGAATTACACGACGAAAACTACCAGTTCGCGCCGGGTAATATCGATATTTTGCGCAAAGGAAAAGATGTCGCACTGGTGGCAATGGGCTCAACTGTGCATGAAATTGTCGAGGCTGCCACAGTGCTGGAACAGGCGGGTATTGACGCCAGCGTAATCAGTGTACCGTCAATTCGTCCCTGCAATACCCAACAGTTACTGGCAGCTTTAACCCACTGCAAGGCAGTGGTTAGCGTGGAAGAACATAACATTAATGGCGGCGTGGGAAGTCTGGTGGCTGAAGTGCTGGCAGAAGCTGGCTGTGCTATTCCACTGCGTAGATTGGGGATTGCCGATGGCCAATATGCAATCGCAGCCGATCGTGCAGCAACGCGCGCGCACCATGAAATTGACGCGGCGGGTGTCGTGAAAAACGCCACCGCACTGTTGCTGGCAACACGATAAAACAATAACAACAGAACACTTACTGGAGAAAGCGATGTCACGAATTCCTCATCAGTTGACCATGGCGGTGATTATTGGCAATCGGGGATTTTTCCCGAGCTATCTGGTTGCTGAAGCCCGCGAACAAGCCAGCGTGCTCTTTGAGCGGCTGGGCATTAACACCATAATGCTCAACGAAACGCAGACAGAACTCGGCGGTGTTGAAACCCGTCAGGATGCGAAAGTTTGTGCTGAACTTTTCCGCGCTCACCGCGACAAGATTCACGGTGTGGTGGTACTACTGCCGAACTTTGGCGATGAAAAAGCGATAGCGGAAACGCTGCGACTTTCCGGTTTAGATGTCCCGGTTCTGATCCAGGCGCAGGAAGACAACCTGGATAAAATGGGGCTTGCCACTCGCCGTGACAGCTTCTGCGGCAAGATCTCCCTGTGCAATAACATGCGCCAGTACGGTATTCCGTTTACGCTAACCACCCAGCATGTCTGCGACCTGTCAGGCGAGGTGTTTGCACAAGACCTGAAACGTTTCGAACAAATCTGTCGCGTGGTCGCCAGCATGCGCGGAGTTCGCGTCGGCGCTATCGGCGCACGTCCAGCCGGGTTTAACACCGTCCGCTACAGCGAAAAATTGCTCGAAAGACTGGGTATTGCCGTCGAAACACTGGATCTGTCTGAAGTCTTTACCCGCATCAAACGACTGCGCGACGACGATATCCGGGTGGATGAAAAACGCCGCCTGTTGATGGATAACGCCGACGCCAGCGCCATTCCAGCCGACAAACTGGTCACCATGGCAAAACTGTTTGTCGTTATCAGCGAATGGGTCATCGCTAATGATATTGATACGACTGCCATCCAGTGCTGGACCTCGCTGCAGGAAAATTTAGGCATCAACGTGTGCTCAATCATGAGCGTGATGTCCGGGCAGTTAATGCCCAGTGCCTGCGAAGTGGATGTGATGGGCGCGTTGTCAATGTACGCCCTCGCCAGCAGTAACTTAAGTCCAGCATCCATTGCCGACTGGAACAATAATTTCGGCGACGATCGTGATAAATGCGTTCTTTTTCACTGCGGTAATTTCGCATCAGCCAGTCTGGACAGCCCGAAGATGGGGACGGCGGATATCATCGGTACCACCGTCGGTAAAGAGAACACCTGCGGTGCAGTTCACGGTCGTATGAAAAGCGGTGCCTTGACCTACTTCCGCCTGAGTACCGACGATTTAACCGGCGAAATCAAAGCCTACGTCGGCGAAGGGCTATCGGTTGACGATCCGCTGGACACTGTCGGCTGCCGAGCGGTAATCCAGGTACCTCATCTGGAGAACCTACTGGCCTGGATTTGTCGTAATGGCTTTGAGCATCACGTGGCAATGAACCATTCCGCCAGCGCAGAGGTACTGCATGAAGCTTTCACCCGCTATCTCGGGGTGGATACCTTTTTCCATCGCTAATACTCAGGGAAACCGAAGGGCTGGAGAAAACAATGTCAGCACAAAAAGACATTATTATTGCGCTTGATGAAGGCACCACCAATGCCAAAGCCGTAGCGCTGGATGGTCAGGGAAACGTGGTCGCGAAGTTCTCCCGCGCGCTGGCGATCCACACGCCCCGTGAAGGCTGGGTTGAACAGTCAGGTGATGCACTTCTGGACGCATCACTGGATGTTGTGGCACAAGCCATTACCTGCGTCGGCGCACAACGCGTCGCAGCGCTGGCGATCAGCAATCAACGTGAAACGGCGATAGGCTGGTCTCGTGCCAGCGGTCGCCCTCTCGGCCCTGCTATCACCTGGCAATGTTCGCGCACGGCTGATTTTTGCCGTGCATTACGTGAACAGGGGCACGAGGCGTACATAAAATCCATCACTGGATTACCCGTTGCCCCACTCTTTTCCGCCTCTAAAATGCGCTGGCTGCTGGAGTCAGTTCCCAACGGTATGACGCTCGCACAGCAAGGGGAAATATGTCTCGGGACCATCGATAGCTGGTTACTGTGGAACTTAACGCACGGCGAGGAATTTCGTTGCGATATCTCCAACGCTTCACGCACGCAGTTGCTCAATCTCAACAGCGGACAATGGGATAACGAGATGTTGGCTCTATTCGGTATCCCGCAGCAGGCGTTGCCCGAAGTTTGCCCTTCCAGCCACCATTTTGGCGTAACAAAAGGTCTGGAGAGGATACCTGATGGAATCCCTATTCTGGCGATGATTGGCGACTCACATGCTGCGCTTTTTGCCCATGGGCTGGGTATGGAAGGCTGCGTCAAAGCGACCTATGGCACCGGATCTTCCGTTATGGCACCCGTATTCTCGGCGCAGTCCGAGGTGAGCGCGCTGGCAACGACCATAGCCTGGCATGACGGTGACACCCTGGTCTACGGGCTGGAAGGTAATATTCCGCATACGGGAGATGCCGTCGCATGGATGGCCGATAGCACAGGTCTTAGCGAATTACCGGAAGAGCAACTGCTTCATGAGCTCAATACGCTGCCCGCCACGGTTGACTCCACGCTGGGCGTCTATTTTGTTCCGGCCCTTACCGGGCTGGGCGCGCCCTGGTGGGATGAAGATGCCCGGGGGTTGATTCACGGTCTCAGCCGCGGAGTGAAACGCGCACATCTGGTACGTGCGGCACTGGAGTCGATTACCTATCAGATTGCCGATGTTGTTTTAGCGATGCGCCAGCACAACGGTTTTCGACTCAGCGCGTTAATGGTTGATGGCGGGCCAACAAAAAATGACTGGCTAATGCAGTATCAAGCCGATTTATTGGGCTGTCCGGTGATGCGCAGCGATATCCCTGAACTTTCCGCTATCGGTGCCGGATTGCTGGCACGCAAGAAGCTGCAAGGTGCATCTACCAGCCAGTTGCGAGATTATCTGCCCGAACACGTATCGTTCCAGCCAAACATGGCGCGCCATGGGAGATTGCAAAAACGCTGGCATGAATGGCAAGGGGCCGTCGAACGCACCCGTTGGCAAACCCGTTAATAAATCAACGCTAATGATAAATGCGCCCGCAGCCATAACTGACTGTGGGCGCACTGTTAATTCTTCAAAAGCGAGCTACTGTTGCTGACACGCCGCCAGCGATCGGCGTTGCTGTCCTTTTTCATCGAAGTTGTCGGCAGCCAGCCAGTGCTGCAAAACAGCGTCGCACTGGGGCCATTCACTATCAATCATCGATAACCAGTCGCTGTCGCGATTACGCCCCTTGCGCACAATCTTCTGGCGAAAACGTCCTTCGAAGATAAACCCAAGGCGCTCCGCCGCCCGACGGGAAGCCGTGTTCAGAGAGTCACATTTCCACTCCACGCGACGATAGCCCAACGCAAACGCCTGGCGCAGCAACAGCCAGATGCTTTCGGTGCCGAGTACCGTATTTTTCATGCGCGGTGACCAGGTTACATGACCAATTTCAACCGAACCATGCTCCCGTTCGATCGCCATAAAGCACACCAGTCCCACCGCACGACCGGAACGCTGTTCAATGACAGCATAGGGAACCAGAGATGCATCCGTGGATTTGCCCTCTACCCAGCAAGCTGTGGCCTCAACGCTCGTGGGGCGAGAACTTGCAAGCCAGGTCCAGTCGCGATCGTCTGGCGCCTGCGCGTAAGCATCAAACAGATCGGCGGCATGGCTGTCGGCATCCAGGGGAACCAGTCGACAATATTGCCCTGCAAGTTCTTCCCGCGGCAGTACGGCGGCACCATTCCAGTCAGGCACAATATCGCCGACGGTCTGTCCATAAAGATTAATTTCCGGCACGATTCAACCCCTATTGCGAAGTAAAAAATAGTTATAACACCGGCCATTTCGCCGTCAAAGCATCGCGGGGGGATTTCTGACATCGAACAGAAATTCAGCGGCCCTTCTATATGCAGCTTGCAAGATGACGCGTCTATACTGATTAAAAATCAACGCTGAAGAGAACACTATGTCCCTACCCGATTTTCATGTTTCTGACCCTTTTACGTTAGGCATTGAACTGGAAATGCAGGTGGTCAATCCTCCGGGCTACGACCTGAGCCAGGACTCTTCCCGACTGATTGACGCCGTAAAGCCGCAGCTCACCGCCGGAGAAGTAAAGCACGATATCACTGAAAGTATGCTGGAGATGGCGACCGGGGTTTGTCGCAATATCGACCAGGCGAGTGCTGAATTATCCGCCATGCAGCAGATAATCTCACGGGTTGCTGCCGAGCATCACCTCGCCATCTGTGGCGGCGGTACGCATCCGTTTCAAAAATGGCAACGTCAGGAAGTCTGCGATGACGAACGCTATCGGCGCAACCTGGAAAATTTTGGCTATCTTATTCAGCAGGCGACGGTATTCGGCCAACATGTGCATATCGGCTGCGCAAACGGCGATGATGCTATTTACCTCCTGCACGGCCTGTCGCGATTTGTTCCCCATTTTATTGCACTCTCTGCCGCCTCACCTTATATGCAGACGTCCGACACGCGGTTTGCCTGCGCGCGGCTGAATATTTTCTCCGGATTTCCCGATAATGGCCCGATGCCGTGGGTGAATAACTGGCAGGAATTCGAGGGGTTATTTCGTCGACTGGCTTACACCAGCATGATTGATAGCATTAAAGATTTACACTGGGACATCCGCCCCAGCCCGCACTTTGGTACGGTAGAGGTTCGCGTCATGGACACTCCGCTAACCCTTGAACACGCAGTCAATATGGCGGGACTTATTCAGGCTACCGCCCACTGGTTGCTCACTAAACGGCCATTCAAGCACCAGGAGCGTGATTACCTGCTGTATAAATTTAACCGTTTCCAGGCCTGCCGCTTTGGCATGGAGGGAATCATCACCGACGTCAATACCGGCGATGGGCACCGCCTGTCAGATGACACGCTACGGCTACTGGAGAATGTCGCCGCTTCTGCGGACAAAGTGGGCGCGACCAGCGCGATTGAATCCTTACGCCTGCAGGTTAAAAATGGTCATGATGAAGCGCAGAGCATGCGTGATTTCGTCGCCGACGGCGGATCTCTGAGTGGTCTGGTGAAAAAACATTGTGAGATTTGGGCCGGGCTGTAAGCGTGGCGTTTGCGTTGCCCACAGAGATCCCGGACAATGGCTTTTTAACTCAAGTTTAACAATGCCATGAAACACCCGCTTGAATCACTGATGACCGCCGCAGGGATCCTGCTGCTGGCTTTTTTGTCTTGCCTGCTGCTGCCCGCCCCCTCACTGGGCATTGTGCTGGCGCAAAAACTCGTCGCCACCTTTCATCTAATGGATCTCAACCAATTTTATACTTTGCTGTTTTGTCTGTGGTTTTTACTGCTGGGGGTGATTGAATATTTTGTACTGCGTTTTATCTGGCGGCGCTGGTTCTCGCTGGCGGATTAGACCCGCGAGAACCCTTTGCCTTTAATGCGTTCGGCTATGATTTTCTTTGCGATACGCGCCCGGCGGCTGGCTGAACGTACGGGTGAAAATTCGCGTAAAGGTCTGCTGCGAATCGAATCCGTATTTCAAACAGATGTCATACACTTTCTGGTCGGTATCGCGTAGATCGCGCGCCGCCAGTAGCAGCTTACGCTCGCGGATGTAGCGCCCGAGGCTTTCACCTTTGTACTGCATAAAAAGACGCTGCAGGTGCCATTTGGAATATCCCGCATGGCGTGCAATATCATCAATGCGCAATGGCTGATTCAAATTATCATCAATCCATTCAACAATCGTATCAATGACCTGAGCAGAAATCGTCATCATGCTCTCCCCTGTATTCATTGAGTCGCCTGTTGCCACCAGGCCGTAAACGGTTGGTCCGGTTCGGACAGAATTACCGGTTCACCCAGCATTGGCGTCAGTAGTCGGTAATCCTGACGACGGCTGGCAAGCGCCAGTCGTTTGTAAGGATCATCCCAGGTATGTTTCGCCAGAACGAAACGGCCGGCATGCCCTGGCAACACGGCTTTCGCATGCAGATCGGCCGCAGCCTGCGCCGTCTCTTCTGGCATCATGTGAATAAACTTCCAGTCCTGGTCATATTGACCGTTCTCCATAATCGCCAAATCAACCGAGCCAAACTGCTCACCGATGGCTTTAAAATGCGGTCCATAGCCGGAATCTCCGCTGTAATAAACGTTCTGCTCCGGCGTTTCGAACATGAAGCTCGCCCATAGCGTCTGGTTGCGCTTGATACCGCGCCCCGAAAAATGACGAGCAGGCAGCACATGAACGATCAGTGAATCCGTCACTCTGACGGACTGATTCCAGTCCCGCTCTTCGATTATCTCGCTGCGCATCCCCCAGTAACGCAGATGCGACCCTACGCCGAGCGGCGTAATCACTCGCTTAATTTTCGGCATTAACGCCTTGATAGTGGCGAGATCCAGATGGTCATAGTGATCGTGCGAGATAATGAGCAGATCGATCTCCGGCATCGTCTGCGCAGTCCACGGATAATCCCCGGCAAAGGCTTTGTTCAGGAATGAAAACGGTGCGGCATAATTGCTAAGGAAGGTGCGAACAAGTTCCTGATATGAGATCATCATATTCATCCGGAGCGCATCCCAGAGGGACATCATGAGCCATCAACTCACCTTCGCCGATAGTGAATTCAGCACTAAGCGCCGTCAGACCCGAAAAGAGATTTTCCTCTCCCGCATGGAGCAGATTCTGCCATGGCAGAATATGACCGCTGTCATCGAGCCGTTTTATCCCAAGGCGGGCAATGGCCGACGGCCCTATCCGCTGGAGACCATGCTGCGTATTCACTGCATGCAGCATTGGTACAACCTGAGCGACGGTGCCATGGAAGATGCCCTGTACGAAATCGCCTCCATGCGCCTGTTTGCCCGATTATCCCTGGATAGCGCCCTGCCGGATCGCACCACCATCATGAATTTCCGCCACCTGCTCGAGCAGCATCAACTGGCCCGTCAATTGTTCAAGACCATCAATCGCTGGCTGGCCGAAGCAGGCGTCATGATGACCCAAGGCACTTTGGTGGATGCCACCATCATTGAGGCACCCAGCTCTACCAAGAACAAAGAGCAGCAACGCGATCCGGAGATGCATCAGACCAAGAAAGGCAATCAGTGGCACTTTGGCATGAAGGCCCACATTGGTGTCGATGCCAAGAGTGGCCTGACCCACAGCCTGGTCACCACCGCGGCCAACGAGCATGACCTCAATCAGCTGGGTAATCTGCTTCATGGAGAGGAGCAATTTGTCTCAGCCGATGCCGGCTACCAAGGAGCGCCACAGCGCGAGGAGCTGGCCGAGGTGGATGTGGACTGGCTGATCGCCGAGCGTCCCGGCAAGGTAAAAACCTTGAAGCAGCATCCGCGCAAGAACAAAACGGCCATCAACATCGAATACATGAAAGCCAGCATCCGTGCCAGGGTGGAGCACCCGTTTCGCATCATCAAGCGGCAGTTCGGCTTCGTGAAAGCCAGATACAAGGGGCTGCTGAAAAACGATAACCAACTGGCGATGTTATTCACCCTGGCCAACCTGTTTCGGGTGGACCAAATGATACGTCAGTGGGAGAGATCTCAGTAAAAACCGGAAATAACGCCAGAAATGGTGGAAAAAATAGCCTAAATAGGCTGATTCGATGTGTTTGCGGGAAAAAAATCGGCCCAGATCCGCGAAATTTTAATCAGCGAGTCAGCTTGGGAAGAAATGACCTGCTTATTCGCACCTTCCTTAACCGCCCAAAGCCTGAAAATAACCGCATTACTGAAAACTCTGCGCGAGCAGGGCTTTGACACGTCGGCCATTGAACAACAGGAAAAAGAGATCGCCCAGTCGTTAAGCCATCAGGGGGAGTTGGTTGGCGAACGTCTGAAACTGCGCGATCGGCAGCAACAGCTCAGCCAACATATTGTTGAGGCTACCGCCGACGTTGCCGAAATGGCGCGCGGTCAGGCCAGTAATGCCGCCACCTCGGCGGGCGCTACGCAGGCAAGCATTTATGATTTGATTGAGAGCCATCAGGGGCAGGCGGCAGAACACGCTCTCGACAGGCTTATCGATATCGATCTGGAATATTATAACCAGATGAATGAACTGCGCCTGAGCGCGCTACGCGTGCAGCAAATGGTGATGAATCTGGGGAATAACCAGGCGCAGAATAACCTTGCCGCGCTGGAAACCCAGCTTAATGCCGCCGTCAGAGTGCTTCACCGCCGACAAATACGCATTGAAGATCCGGTGGTACGCACCCAGGTTGCCGGCGCTGTAAATTCGATAAGCCGTTATGTCGATCTGCTGGCCCTGTATCGTCAGGATAATGACATCACCACCCGCTTACAGATCTTATCGCAGAATAATATCGAGCAATTTACCCGTTTCAGTAGCGAAGTCAGTCAGTTGGTAGAAATCATTGGCCAACGCAATCAGACCGGGCTGGCACATCTCAAACAGGCCAGCCAGCGCGGGCAAACGCTGCTGCTGCTGTTAGGTGCGGTGTCATTGTGCTTGTTAATTCTCATTCTTTGGCGCGTAGTTTACCGCTCGGTCACGCGTCCGTTGGCGCAGCAAACCCAGGCGTTACAGCGTCTGCTTGAAGGTGATATTGACTCCCCATTTCCGGAAACAGCGGGCGTTCGCGAACTGGATACCATCGGTCGGTTAATGGACGCCTTTCGCGGCAGCGTTCACGCCCTTAATAGCCATCGCGAACATCTGGCCGCTCAGGTAAAAGCTCGCACCGCCGAACTGCGTTCTATGGTGTCTGAACACCGGCAGGCGCGGGCAGAAGCCGAAAAAGCCAACCAGGCAAAATCGGCATTTCTGGCCGCCATGAGCCATGAAATACGCACCCCGCTGTATGGGATCCTCGGCACTGCGCAGTTGCTCTCAGACAATCCCGCTCTGGCGCAGCATCAGGAGAATCTACGCGCAATCACCGACTCTGGCGAGTCTCTGCTGACCATCCTCAACGATATCCTGGACTATTCCGCCATCGAAGCGGGCGGAAAAAATGTGGCGATCGGCGATGAACCTTTTGAGCCCAGACCCTTGCTGGAAAGTACGCTTCAGCTCATGCACGGTCGCGTTGTGGGTCGCCCGGTCGTGCTGGTTACGGATTTTGCCGACGATGTCCCCGACTCCCTACGCGGCGATCCGCGCCGCATTCGGCAAATCATAACTAACCTATTAAACAACGCGCTGCGCTTTACCGATCGCGGACACATCACCCTGCGTAGCCGATGTAAAGATCAGGACTGGTATATTGAGGTTGAGGACACGGGATGCGGGATTGATCTTGTCCATCAGCGCGATATTTTTCAGCCGTTTGTTCAGGTTAGCGGTAAACGTGGGGGGACCGGGCTTGGACTCACTATCAGTGCCAGCCTTGCGCAGGCGATGCAGGGAGAACTGAGCGTCACCAGTACGCCGGGAGTCGGAAGCTGCTTTCGTCTGCGTCTGCCATTACGGGCTGGCGCGATGCCAGTAGCTAAATCCGTTCCACGTGCCATATCGTTACAGGGTTTACGCTTACTGCTAATCGAGGATAACCCCCTCACGCAGCGCATCAGTACAGAAATGCTCACCCTCAATGGCGCCCAGGTCACCGCTGCCGACAGTGCGGCTGCGGCGCTCACCATACTGCAGCAAGACGCCCAGTATAATGCCGCGCTGGTTGATTTTGATCTTCCGGATATCGACGGCATCACGCTGGCGCAACAGTTAACCCGCGAGTTTCCGACGTTAAAGCTAATAGGCTTTAGCGCACACGTCATCGACGAAACGCTAAGCCAAAGAACCAGCACCCTGTTTCTCGGCGTTATTCAAAAACCGGTTCCCCGGGATGAACTCAGTCGGCTCATTACCCATTATCTGCACGGTAACGCCCCTCTCCCGGTTGCATTAGAAAATGACGACCAACGGTTAGATACCCAGCAATTAGCCGGGGATATCCAGCTAATGGGATGGCAAAAGGTGCACGAATGGTTAGCGCTCTTTAAGCAACACACCCTTCCTGTATTAGATGAGATTGACGCAGCGCGCGCAGCATGTGAGTACGAGAAGATAAAACGTCTGGCACATCAGCTAAAAAGCAGCTGCGCCAGCATGGGGATGCGTTCTGCCAGCAGGATGTGCGCAGCGCTTGAACAGCAGCCGCTAGCTGATTTTTCACTCAGAGAGGAAGTACAACTAAGTCTTACAGAAGTGGAAATGTGGTTGGCAAAAGAAAATTTGTCGCGATTAGCCGAAGCTGAACATCAGAAGTGACGTTGAAATGGTACGCCCTGTAGGATTCGAACCTACGACCTACGGCTTAGAAGGCCGTTGCTCTATCCAACTGAGCTAAGGGCGCATTGCGAAGTGATTACTTCATGCAGATGAAACGCGTGAATTATACGGTCAGCGCTTGCTGAGTCAATGCCTTTTGTTTCGGTTGCTGGCGAAGTGTACGAATGTTGATTTTTTCTGCTCGTTCAAAGGTATCCAGGAAATCACCTGGTAACAACTCAGCCCGCAAAACGTCAGATTTAGGGATACATGTATTTAGAATATTTATGATTTTGCTTAACATTCCTTTATCCCCTCTCCAGTGGTCAGGAACTCTTTAATGTTAAGTATCGCCATCAAGGAAGAAAACAGTCACTTCGAACATGGACTGAAAATCATCATCTCCCATCTGGCAAATCAGTGGCATCAGGAGATTAGCTTTTTACCTGTCGAAGATATCGATCGCGCGGAAATCGCGTTTATCTCACTGGATGAAGATTGGCTCAGCGCCGATTGTTACATGGTTCCTGTCCACACCAGGCGCCAACACCGGGTGGTCATCTGTAGCAAAAACGACAAAGATAAGCTGATGTTCCGCCCCTGCCTGTACATGTTGCCACTGATTTATCGGGAAGATGACGTCGACGAGATAACCAAAAAACTGGTCCTCATCCTGCAAAAACGCGCACTGCGCACTAGCGTGCCCGCGACTATCTGCCATTACTGCACCACCCGCAACTTTTCTATCGAAGAACGCCAGTTCTTAATGTTTCTCGCCAGCGGGTATACGTTATCCGAAACGGCTCATCTGCTCTCAGTCAGTGATATCCAGGCCAAAGCGACCCGCCGCAGCATTATGAAAAAGCTGCATGTGAAAAACGATCAGCAATTCTTAAGATACATCCGCGCACATCTGAACTTTCTGCAAAATTAGACGGGGTATCTCTGCCTAATTTTTATTGAGAAATATCTCATCATCGATTAAGCATCGGCTCCTACTGTACCTGGCTTCAGGCTGCGAGAATAATCCGGCCATACTATTTCCGGGGTAACAAAAAGACACACCCGGTAATATTTTATCTAATCTCAGAGAGAGGTTGAACTGGATAAAACGATCTTTTGGGCATTGAGTAAGACATCAGAAAACTTCCGGCAGATTATTCTGATGGAGTACGCAATTGCCAGTCTGATGATTGTTGAAGCACTGAAACCCAACGGCACAAGTCAACTCACCTTTGCGCTGACAAAAGTTTGGTTCAGGGATGCCTGTAGTCAGCAATTTATCCAGACCTGCCGCAACAGAAATGGAATGGAAAAGGATGCACAGTGCAAAACGCCGGGACCGCTATCGCCGTATACGAAACGCTAACTGTAGCTGGCAATTTCCCCACTGTACCTCACAGGTATTTGACCGGATCGAGTATCTGGCACAAAAACTCGAATACACCTTACCGGACGGCACTATATCTCAGGCGATAATTACGACAGACTACTATCTGGCCTATGCGCTGAGTCGACATTTATTCTCAGGTACTCGCACGGCGATCTTCCAGAGCGTTGAATCGACTTTGCTCAGCATGCAAGAGCCGGTAATTAGCCAGTTAGTGATTGACATTGAAAGCTTAACAACCCCTTATTTCGATATACTTGAAAGCCTGCGCCAGCTAATTAAGAAGCATAATGACATCCAAATCTTCATAATGCTTTCCAGTCGCGATGAAGACCTCACTACATTTATTTCACTGTCCGGTCCATTTTATATCTTGCCACGCAATTTGCGCCTCCCCGAGATGCGCCATGCCTTATTATCTCCGGCTCTTAACTATATTCATTCCAGGCGTATAAATCAGCTCGACTGGGAGCTGATTACCTTACTATTACAGGGTAACTCCTTAAAAAAGATTGCATTGTTACAGGCGCAACCCTACCACCGCATCATCTATCGCCTGAACCAGTTGATTACGCGCCTTGGATTACCCAGCAGGCAGCGCTTTTTGCATCTGATACACCGCCTCAACGTTACCTCTCCCCATTTAATTTAACACCATAACTCATTGTGCTATAAGATTTTTTAGGAAATTACTTATTCTTGAATAAGAAAAAAGATCTAATTTTTACAAATATTTAATATTTACAACTATTCCTGGTATTATGCCTGGAGGCACACTCACACTTAACCTTACTGATCCTGTGCATTTCAATAAAAAATAGTCCTATTGCAGCCTTAACAAAACCTAAACAATTGGTTTATTGTGTCGTTTTTACTGTTTAAAAAAATTTTCAATCTGCCATAATTAGAACCACAGATAAATAATACCAATAGTCATTAACACATCTGGATCTTTCAGAATATCCTAACTGACATTAACAACCAGGATGTTGTAAGTCTTTTCCGAATGAGCAGAGCAGGTATAATCCCCACAGTTTCCTGATTAATTGTTAGTTTTCCCGGTGTGAAATGGATTTTCCACAAATTCATTGTTCTGCAGAAGAACAACCGAATAAACAAGGATGAAATAATATTTATTCGGCTCTCCCTCAGAACAATTCTTGGCTATTTGACAATATTATAACGCCTGATGTTTTATCAAATTCGCAAGATACGCAAACAGTTTGAGGCATACAACAATGAAACCAGCATCCGTTATCATTATGGACGAACACCCTATTGTCAGAATGTCGATAGAAGTACTACTCGAGAAAAACAGTAATATTCAGGTAGTGTTGAAAACCGATGACAGCCGTACGGCAATAGAACACCTGCACACGTACCCTGTCGATCTTGTCATCCTGGATATTGAACTGCCTGGTTCTGATGGGTTTACATTACTCAAAAGAATAAAGTCATTGCAGGAGAAAACTCGGGTACTGTTTCTGTCCTCAAAATCCGAGTCATTTTATGCCGGACGTGCTATCCGGGCCGGTGCAAATGGGTTTGTCAGTAAACGAAAGGATCTCAATGATATCTACAATGCGGTAAAAATGATTTTATCGGGATATTCCTTTTTTCCTTCGGATACCCTTAATTTCATTAACAATATAAATGCACAAAAAGGCGTCTTACATGACATGCCGCTCTCTAACCGTGAAGTTACCGTTTTGCGTTATCTGGCAAACGGGCTATCCAATAAGGAAATTGCTGAGCAGTTGTTACTCAGCAATAAAACGATTAGCGCTCACAAGGCTAATATCTACTCCAAGCTCGGGTTGCACACCATCGTTGAGCTGATCGATTACGCAAAAATGCATGAATTAAGGTAATGGTGCCAACTTACTGATTTAGTGTATGATGGTGTTTTTGAGGTGCTCCAGTGGCTTCTGTTTCTATCAGCTGTCCCTCCTGTTCAGCTACTGAAGGCGTGGTGCGTAACGGTAAAAGCACTGCCGGACATCAGCGCTATCTCTGCTCTCACTGCCGTAAAACATGGCAGCTACAGTTCACTTACACCGCCTCTCAGCCCGGTACACACCAGAAAATTATTGATATGGCCATGAATGGCGTCGGATGTCGCGCCAGTGCACGCATTATGGGCGTTGGCCTCAACACGATTTTACGACACTTAAAAAACTCAGGCCGCAGTCGGTAAACTCACGCATACAACCGGGCAGTGACGTCATTGTTTGCGCGGAAATGGACGAACAGTGGGGTTACGTCGGCGCTAAATCACGCCAGCGCTGGTTGTTTTACGCGTATGACAGGATACGGAGGACGGTTGTGGCGCACGTATTCGGTGAACGCACGTTGGCCACGCTGGAGCGTCTTCTTGGCCTGCTGTCGGCCTTTGAGGTCGTGGTATGGATGACGGATGGCTGGCCGCTTTATGAATCACGCCTGAAGGGAGAACTGCACGTTATCAGCAAGCGATATACGCAGCGCATTGAGCGGCATAACCTGAATCTGAGGCAGCATCTGGCAAGGCTGGGCAGGAAGTCACTGTCGTTCTCAAAATCGGTGGAGCTGCATGACAAAGTCATCGGGCATTATCTGAACATAAAACACTATCAGTAAGTTGGAGTCATTACCTGAATTAATGTAATAACACTCCCGGCGAGATTTCGTTCGGGAGTGTTTTGTTAGCGCATTGATTAGTTATAGTTAATCATGAACGTGGCATCAGCCCTGGCAATGCCAGGCTGAACCCCAGCAGCTAACGCGATATAGTTTGCGAAAAAGGTCAGCGTGGCATTGCCGTTCTCATCAATCCCCACCGTCTGACTGGCCTGCTCGAGCGGCAATCGCGTACGGTCGCTGTCGTGCAGTTCGATCGCCACCTTTTGCGCCATCACCGCGTCATCAAGCGCCAGCAACGTCGTGCCCGGGGCCGGAGTTCCGGAAAACGTTATCGAAGCGGAACCCGGCGGGCAGCCTTCTAGCTTCAGCGTAAACGCGACCGGTTGAGTAGTATCTCCGCTGTTCTGAAGCTGCTTGGTCGGCCAGGTGCCTAGCTCCACGGACTTATTGCTGTCGCTGGCAATTACCGCGCAGGTAAAGTCCACCACGTTTCCGCGCAGTTCAATATTGATTTCCCCCAGCGACGAAGCGGCATGGCACAACGAGCTGAATGTCAGCAGGCACACCATTGCCAGGCGTTTCCCTGCGGCTGGCGTTTGCTTGTTAGTCATAATCCACTCGCAGATAGCCACGGGCTGTAAAAGGTCCTTCGGTAGGTTTATTGCCCGTCACGCTAACCGGCCATGTTCGAATACCCACGCTCGCCGCGGCGTTATCATCCAGTTGAAACGGGATAGTGCTGGACAGATTATTGGGCGTCAGCGGTTTACCGCTGCTGTCGGCGACAATAAAACCTAAATCGGGATTGTCAGATACCATCATTTGCCCGGTGGCTTTCTCGGCCTCTACACGCATGGTTAAGTAGGCCTGTGCAGCGACGTTGGTGCATTTTATCGCTACCGTTTTGGTCTGCGGATTGATGCCTTCAGGCCGGTTTCCCGCTCCTGCCTTGCTAAACAGCGATGCGCCAATATCACCAAAATCAAACTCAACAATCTGCCCGGCGTTTACTTCGCAGTTTTGTGGAACCTCCACCTTGCCGCTGTAGCTGATGGTATAAACCGGCACGCTTAGCGCATCTCCGGTACTGGTCGTGACATAGACGCTGAACATCGTCTGCCGCGGAATCGGCACCATGTTAATAAACGGGCGGATCACTTTGAGCTTAAACACCAGCTTTGAATCCATCACGCCAAAAGGCTGCTGCTTAGGTACGTTAGGGTGAGTCCCCATGCGAATGTAATTACGCGGGGGATAAAATAACCCGGCATAGCTATCGGTTATGCTCATGGCCCCCAGCAGGTAGTCATTGAGCTTCAGATACTGGAAGCCGCCTTCGGTACTTTGAACCGGAAGTTCAGTGACATAGCTTCGATAGGTGTAATTTACCGTTGTCCCGGCCGGACAGGTGGCATTCACGCCAACCCAACCAGATTTTTCCGGTAACGTCACCACCTGTCCCGGCTGGTTGTTACTACTGTTGAAGACATTCGACAGATCGTAAAAAACATCCGTTGGCGTGCCATTCGAGTTTTGGCAGACCGTCGCCCAGGACGAATGGGCCATCAGCAGTAAAGCGCTTCCCAGTAACAAACCCGTTTGTCGTTTCATCGTATTATTCCTGTCGTGCTGACGGAGATTCGCACGTCACGTTCGTGAGCGTTACCGCTTGTTTCAGGCTATCCTCTGGCAAGGCATAGCGCGCCACGCAGCGCGCGTTTGCGCCTTCCCCCCATTGGATCAACAACTCGCCTTTTAGCGGCAAGCCGCTCAGGTAGATTTGCCCGTCTTCACCCACCATGCTGGTCACGCCGCTGGTGTTTTCACGCACGACGGAGCCAAACGGCACTGGTTTACCGGCATGTTTGGCGGTAATCAGCGCCCGCACACCGATTCGTGTATCAAACGCCGCCCGCACCAGCGCCCCTTGCGTTGGCACTACGCTACTGACGTTATTCTCCACATCGGTATTGTTGTTCATGGAATTGGTGTCTAACGCGACGCGGTTATAGCGATAGACGGTGGCATATGGCATCACCGCGTATCCGCGCCAGTCGGTTTGAACGCCGGTCTGGTTCTCTATCCGTACACCCTGCGCGCCCGGCGCTTTAATCAGCACGTTGGTATCGCCCAGAGGCTGACTGAGCGTAATGCCGTCCGCATGCCCCACCACGCCGCCGGAGAGCTGCCAGTTGTAGTCATGCTGGTCACGGTCGTAGTTGTAACCCACGCCCAGCGTGCCATAGGCCGCCTGCCAGTTGGCGCTGGCGTTTCCGCTATAGCCATTGGTGCTGCTGTGCCCCTGATTCACGCTGTAGCTCAGGTTGCGCCCATCCAGCAACGTACCGCCGATCCCGCTCTGCCAGCTGTTCTGTCCGTTGCTATTACGGTTGGCGTTAAAGGTGGCGTAGGTGCGATCGAGGGCGTTATCACGCGAGTAACGCCGTCCGCTCAGCACGCTGAACGGTACAGACATATTGAACGCCAGAATACGGTCGGTGTCGGTGATGCCAACCGATTCATTCCACGACCAGGAGAGTGAATAGCTAATCCCCTGCCAGCCGCTGGCATAGCCCAGTTGATACCAGGTATTGGTGTCTGAAGTATTCCAGTACGTCTGCTGACTACCCGAGATATACAGCGATCCGTAATCCCCCAGATTCTGCGAAATGTTGATCTGGAAACGGCCCTTTTTGCTGTAGCTCAGGTTGTGGTAACTCGTCACATTGGGCACGTCGTGGCGATTGCCCTCACTGTCGTATTCGTACTCATAGCCTTCCATACTGCGATACGCCACATCGTCGAGGGTATAGAAGCCACGCGTTGAGTAGCGATACCCCAACAACTGGAAGTTAGTGCCAAAATTGTTCAGCGATTTCGCATACAAGAAACGCAAAGACTGCCCCTGGTGCGTACTGTCATCCGCCAGTTGGCTGCGCGCATGGGTGAGATCGACAGAAACCGCCCCCCAGTCCCCCAGGTTTCGACCGGTGCCTAAAACCACCGCGGTGTAACGTGAGGCCAACTGCGTACCACCGTATGCGGTATAGCCCTCTGGTAACCCGGCAATTAATGTTCCCTGGAAAAAGAACGGTGAAGATTGCTGGCTATTGCCGCTGCGAAAATCCCCGGCGACAACGTCATATTTGAAACGCCCTTCTCGCTGTAATAAGGGAACGGTGGAGTACGGCACCGTATAGCGTTGCTGGCTGCCGTCCTTCTCATCCACCGTGACCTCAAGATCACCGCTGGATGACGTTGGGTTGAGATCGGTTATCGAGAAAGCGCCGGGTGAAACATAGCTTTGATAAATCACATAGCCATTCTGACGAATGGTCAGTTTCGCTGCGGTACGCGCAATGCCGCGAACGGTAGGCGCGTAGCCCTGTAAGCTGTCGGGATACATACTGTCTGAGGAATAGAGCCGCGCACCGCGAAACCCGACGCTGTCAAAAACGTCGTTGCCAGTGTTGCTGTCGCCCATCACCAGTTCGCCCTTCAGCGGGACAATTGCGCGCTGAAGCCATGTACCGATGTTTTTCCAGCTTTGTGAGTGGTATCCGTCGCCCTTGGAGTAGCTCCACGCACCGTTGTTTCTCAGCCGCCAGGGGCCATAGTTCAGACCACTGAGCATACTGAGGAAATAGCTGTCAGTATCACTGCCACGGCTGCCGGTAAAGCTGTAGTTAACCAGCGCGGCCGGGATCCCTTCATCCCACTCTTCCGGTGGAATATAGCCGCGCGCGCTGTTTAACATTGACGCCTGTGGCAGGCTGACGTTTAAGCGCAGGGTAGAAAAATCAAACGCAATCTCGCTGCCAGGAATCGCCTCAGGTAGATTGATACAGGTATCGTTCGGATCCTTACTGAGTGCCGGAAACGCGGCGATATTGACGCCAAGGCGCTTCACCCAGTCGAGTCCAAAGCACGGCATCAACCCACCGGACTTCTCCCCGGCTTTTGCCGCACTGGTAGTAAAACGAATATCCTGAGTGGCAACAAACTCATCGTTGCGCCAGATATCCACGCGATAAACGCCTTCAGGCTGGTGATTGCCTTTTTCAAAACGTGATAAATCCGCCACGGTTGCCGTATCCGCAGATAAAAAGGCCGGATTAAAATAGCTTTCCCCATAGCTTAGAGAGGGAAAGAGCGCCGCCAGCGTGGACAACGCCACCCCCGCCAGCGGTGGCGTAACCCCCGGTAACAGGCCAGGAAAATACGTTGTCTTATTCATCGTTATCTCAACGCACACTAACCGTTTTAGCCGGGGTCACCGCGCCATAATCATTGACCGTCTGGAACGTGACGTTGCCCTGAACGCCCGTGGGTAGCAGGACCTGCGCATCGCTTTTCGGCGCAACCATCACGTTATCGACCTTCGTTTTCCCCACATTGAGATTGACCAACGTGACGTAATACGCTGACGGATTGTTGATCTTCAGGTAGTTGCCGGAGCGGGAAAAGGTCAGCATTCCTGGCGCATCTTCCGGGATTTGCGGCAGATTATTCGGACGAACGAAAAGTTTGATGCGTGACAGAATCGCCAGTTGCAGAACGTTTTTGCCCTCAAGGCTGTTTTTATTGACTGACGGAATGGCTTTTACGTTCATCCAGAACAGCGACTCACGGTCTTTGGGCAACGGTTCACCGGCATAGATGATACGCAGCGTGTTTTCGCTTTTGGGTTCACTGACAAACAGCGGAGGCGTAACCACAAACGATTTTTCTTTAGCACCTGCGCTATTCTCAATCCATGAATTAACCAGGTAACGTTCTTTGGTATCGCTATTGCTAATAGACAGGGACGTTTGTTTGGCATCGGCCGGATAAATAACGCGAGTGGCGCCTAATGCAATGCCTCCGGCAGCCTGAACACTGGCAGCAGAAAATAAGGCCAGTAAAAGGATAAAACCTGATTTTAGATAATTAAACATAGCTAAAAATACCTTTGATGCGATTATCGTTGGGAAATAAATCAGGGATAAACCAACGTAAACCACACGTCTGAGCGAAGCGTTCCCGGTGTTATATTTTCCGAGACAGCCCGATAGCGGGCAGTGAAATGAAACGTCATCTCTTGCGTTATAATCGGCGCATAATGAAGCGGCAGGGCATTCGGTATAATTTGCCGTTGGCGCTCGTCAAATAATGCCAGGCCAATCCCCGAAGCCGCAGACGCATCGCCGCTGGCAAGAAAAACCTGCGGATCTTCCGCTGGCGTCACGCCCGCAAATGCAATCCCAACATGGTCATAAACATCGGAGCTGCACGACGTTAAGCGCAGTGAAAACGGTACGCTGGTAGAGGCGAAGCTTCCCGTCCCAGAGAAAGCATTGGTGCGATACTGCCCCATTTGCACCCGCATATCCTGACTGTCAGTGGCGACCGTACAGGCGCCGTTGACGAGCTGTCCCCGTAAGTGGACGCGGCCACTTTCCAGTATTACCGTATGTGAAAGCACAGGCATTACGCACAGCATTCCCGCCAGCGCCACGCCTTTCCCTATCATCTGCCGCATCCTTCATCATCCCCGGATATTGCCTCATCCATTGAGGCGAACGTCATCCTTGCGCAAATCAAAACGGCTTATTCGTACTTCATGATGAATGTCGCGTCGGCATTTGCCTGACCCGGCGTTGCGCTTGCGGCAGTGGCTTTGTAACGTGCAGAGAAACGCAGGGTGTTGGTCCCTTCTACCAGCGCCTGAGCGGTAGAGAAGGTTGCGCCATCCGGCTTCAGCGCGGTGGACGTATTGTCCAGAATTTCAATCCCAACACCGCCTGCAGTGGTACCGTTGTCTGCAGAAGTGACGGCCAGCAGGTTGTTATTGGTAATATCGGACTGGCCTGAGAAAGCAACAGCTGCGGTTGCGGCAACGTTCGGGTCACAGTCGTTCAGCACGATAGAGAACGGAATTTGTGCTGTAGTGTCACCCACTGCGGCAAAACTGGCAGTACGATACTGGCCTAACGTCACAACCTGATCGGATGACTGAGTACTGACTGCACAGGCTGCATTGACCAGTTCACCTTCAAAATGCACAGTACCGCCGCTAACGCTTACCGGATCGGCTGCAACCGCTGCACCGGCGACTAACATCAGGCTGGCAATAACAGAAGAGGTCATTAATTTACGTTTCATGGATTTCCCTTGAATTACACACATCCGGCTCCGGCATCCTGCGGGATCCGTTTGAATCATTATCGACATTAAATGTCAGGCTAATTATCTCTGCATCCTGTAAAGATATATATCGCATGAGAATTAGCTAACCTTTTACCCCAACTCTCCTGAGTATTTGATTCACTAATTATTCCTCGCGAATATGACTATTCGTCACAGCGATAAATTAAACATTTCAATTAATGAAAAATACCTGCAAATCCTTTTAATGACCCTGGCTAATTCTTAATGGGACCCAGGAAAAATCTGGGTTGGAATGAGGTAAAATCCCTCATAATTAACCGTAACAGACTGGTTTGTGGCGCATTACCCCTGAATATACTAGGGTGATGAGTTGTTTCATTCACGTTAATTTTAATTAGCATGCTCATTAATTATCCGTAAGGCTTAAGCCTCTGTACTGACCCCATTCGCAGATCGTGACGCCCCCTGGCGCACATAAAAATGCAAACGAAAACTGACAGCACGTCCCGCTTCTGACAAAATAGCGGCATCCCCTTCGATTTAACGTAACAGACGGAATCCTCTCTCTGATGGCAGCAAAGATTATTGACGGTAAAACGATTGCGCAGCAGGTGCGCTCTGAGGTTGCTCAAAAAGTTCAGGCGCGTTTAGCGGCTGGATTACGCGCCCCAGGCCTGGCTGTTGTGCTGGTAGGTAGCAACCCGGCTTCGCAGATTTATGTCGCGAGTAAACGCAAAGCCTGTGACGAGGTGGGGTTTGTCTCCCGCTCCTATGACCTGCCTGAAACCACCAGCGAGGCAGAGCTGCTCGAGCTGATCGATACGCTCAATGCAGATACCACCATCGACGGTATTCTGGTCCAGCTGCCGTTACCTGCGGGTATCGACAACGTTAAAGTTCTCGAGCGTATTGCGCCGGATAAAGACGTTGACGGTTTCCACCCGTATAACGTTGGTCGCCTGTGCCAGCGTGCGCCGCGCCTGCGCCCGTGTACTCCGCGCGGTATTGTGACTCTGCTTGAGCGTTACAATATCGACACCTACGGTCTGAATGCGGTCGTTATTGGCGCGTCGAATATTGTTGGCCGCCCGATGAGCATGGAGCTGCTGCTGGCTGGCTGCACCACCACCGTCACCCACCGGTTCACCAAAGATCTGCGTCGCCATGTAGAGCATGCAGACCTGCTGATTGTTGCCGTCGGCAAACCTGGCTTTATTCCCGGCGAGTGGATCAAAGAAGGTGCGATTGTGATTGATGTCGGCATCAACCGTCTGGAGAATGGTAAGGTTGTTGGCGATGTGGTCTTTGAAGATGCTGCCGCACGCGCGTCATACATCACGCCGGTACCCGGCGGCGTAGGCCCAATGACGGTCGCCACACTTATCGAAAACACGCTGCAGGCGTGTGTTGAATATCATGATGTAAAGGACGTTTAAGATGGCCACATTTTCACTGGGTAAACACCCACACGTTGAACTCTGCGATTTACTGAAGCTGGAAGGCTGGAGCGAAAGCGGCGCCCAGGCAAAAATTGCTATTGGCGAAGGGTTAGTGAAGGTCGATGGTGCGGTAGAAACGCGTAAACGCTGCAAAATCGTTGCAGGACAGACCGTCAGCTTTGAAGGCCACAGCATTAACGTCGTGGCGTGATCCCAGGTGCCGGATGAGGTTAACCCCTGTCCGGCCACTTCCTCTCTCCTTTTCAGATAATGACTTCATCACCACTTCACAGTGAACTGTTAGCATGTTGTTTTTCCACATGAAGCGATCATCATGCCAACAATCGTTACCCACGCTGCCGTTCCTCTCTGTTTAGGATTAGGTCTCGGGCGTAAAGTCATCCCCCCGCAATTACTGTTTACTGGCGTCATTCTGGCTATGTTGCCGGATGCCGACGTACTGTCGTTTAAGCTTGGCGTCGCCTACGGCAACGTGTTTGGTCACCGTGGTTTTACCCATTCGCTGCTGTTCGCCTTCGTGGTACCGCTGCTCGGCGTATGGATGGGTCGACGATGGTTCAAGGCAGGATTAATTCGCTGCTGGCTATTCCTGACGGTTTCACTGCTGTCGCACAGCCTGTTGGATTCGGTCACCACTGGCGGCAAAGGCGTCGGCTGGCTGTGGCCGTGGTCGGATGAACGCTTCTTTGCACCGTGGCAGGTGATTAAAGTCGCCCCGTTTGCGCTATCACGCTACGCCACACCATACGGGCACCAGGTGATAATTTCGGAGTTGATATGGGTATGGCTACCGGGAGTTATGATGATGGGTGTGCTGTGGTGGTATCGGAAATATTAATTTGCCGGATACAACAAGCGTCTTATCCGACCGACATTCGTACATTGATTGCCGGACAGGGCGCGAGCCGCCATCCGGCAATCAATATCATTACTTACGGCGCCAGGTAGTGCCCTGCGGGCCATCTTCCAGCACGATACCCATCTCATTGAGACGGTCACGCGCGGCGTCAGCTGCCGCCCAGTCTTTGGCTTTACGGGCATCCAGACGCTGCTGGATTAACGCTTCAATTTCAGCAACTTCACCGTCATCCGCCTGCGCACCGCTTTGCAGGAATGCTTCGGGCTCCTGTTCCAGCAGGCCCAGCACGCTGGAAAGCTTACGCAGATGCGAAGCCATACCGTTAGCCGCCGCCATATCTTCACCCTTCAGGCGGTTAACCTCACGCGCCATATCAAACAGCACGGAGTAGGCTTCCGGCGTATTGAAGTCATCGTCCATCGCTTCAATGAAGCGCGCTTCAAAGGCTTCGCCACCGGCTGGGGCAACGGACTTATCGGTGCCGCGCAGCGCGGTATACAGACGCTCCAGCGCAGAACGCGCCTGCTTCAGGTTCTCTTCGCTGTAGTTTAACTGGCTACGGTAATGACCAGACATCAGGAAGTAGCGAATGGTTTCGGCGTCGTAGTATTTCAGCACGTCACGCACGGTAAAGAAGTTGCCCAACGATTTGGACATTTTCTCCCGGTCAACCATCACCATCCCGGAGTGCATCCAGTAATTAACGTATTCACCGTCATGCGCACAGGTGGACTGAGCGATTTCGTTTTCATGGTGCGGGAACATCAGATCCGAACCACCGCCATGAATATCAAAATGGTTGCCCAACTGTTTGCAGTTCATCGCCGAACATTCGATGTGCCAGCCAGGACGACCCGCGCCCCACGGAGACGGCCAGCTCGGCTCGCCTTCTTTGGACATTTTCCACAGCACGAAGTCCATCGGGTTGCGCTTCACATCAACCACATCAACGCGTGCGCCCGCCTGCAGCTGATCCAGATCCTGGCGTGACAGCTGACCATAGTTCGGGTCAGTCGGCACGTCGAACATCACGTCGCCGTTATCAGCGACATAAGCGTGACCTTTGGCAATCAGCTGTTCAGTGATTTCAATAATCTCAGCGATATGGTGCGTAGCGCGCGGCTCCAGATCCGGGCGCAGAATATTCAGCGCGTCGAAATCGCTATGCATTTCCGCGATCATTCTGTCGACCAACGCCACAAAGCTCTCACCGTTTTCATTCGCGCGCTTGATGATTTTGTCATCGATATCAGTAATATTGCGCACATACTTCAGCTTATAGCCGAGGAAGCGCAAATAGCGCGCGACAACGTCGAAAGAAACGAAGGTACGTCCGTGGCCAATATGACAGAGATCGTAAACGGTAATACCACACACGTACATGCCGACTTCCCCGGCATGAATAGGTTTGAATTCCTCTTTTTGGCGCGTCAGTGTATTAAAGATTTTTAACATCGAAGATTCCGTGTAGACGTGTGTGGATAGTAAAGTCTGTATAATACCCATAATTTAGACCGGAAGCAGCACACTTTGCGAGGTGATCGCAGCTTGCGGTTATGCTATAACACACCCCTAACTCTGACCCTTCACGGGGTCGAAGCACCAATCTATCGGAACAGGATGCAAAAATGGTTACTTTCCACACTAATCACGGCGATATCGTAATCAAAACGTTTGATGATAAAGCGCCTGAAACAGTTAAAAACTTCCTGGACTACTGCCGCGAAGGTTTTTACAACAACACCATTTTCCACCGTGTTATTAACGGTTTCATGATCCAGGGCGGCGGTTTCGAACCTGGCATGAAGCAAAAAGCCACGAAAGAAGCGATCAAAAACGAAGCGAACAACGGTCTGAAAAACACCCGTGGTACGCTGGCGATGGCGCGTACTCAGGCTCCGCACTCCGCAACCGCACAGTTCTTCATCAACGTTGCAGATAACGACTTCCTGAACTTCTCCGGCGAAAGCATGCAGGGTTGGGGTTATTGCGTGTTTGCTGAAGTTGTTGAAGGCATGGACGTGGTTGATAAAATCAAAGGCGTTTCCACTGGTCGCAGCGGTATGCACCAGGATGTGCCAAAAGAAGACGTCATCATCGAAAACGTGACCGTTAGCGAGTAATCGTGACGACACTGTTTATTGCAGATCTTCACCTCTGCACAGAAGAACCGGCGATCACCGCCGGTTTTCTGCGTTTTTTAGCCGGTGATGCGCGAAAAGCTGATGCACTGTACATTCTCGGCGACCTGTTTGAAGCCTGGATTGGCGACGACGACCCAACCCCACTGCATCATGAAATAGCCGCGGCGATAAAATCACTGGTTGATTCCGGCGTTCCCTGCTTTTTTATTCACGGCAACCGAGATTTTCTGCTCGGCAAACGTTTTGCCCGTGAAAGCGGCATGAGCTTGCTGCCTGAGAAAAAAGTACTCAACCTGTATGGCCGCAAGGTATTGATCATGCATGGCGACACTTTGTGTACCGACGATGCAGGCTATCAGGCGTTTCGCGCCAAAGTACATCAACCCTGGCTACAGAAGCTGTTCCTCTCCCTACCTCTGTTCGTTCGCCAACGTATCGCCGCGAAAATGCGCGCCAACAGCAAAGCGGCCAACAGCAGCAAGTCACTGGCGATCATGGATGTGAATCCGCAGGCCGTCATCACCGAGATGGAAAAGCATCAGGTCCAGTGGTTAATTCACGGCCACACCCACCGCCCGGCAGTCCACGAACTTACGGCCAATGAGCAACCCGCTTTCCGCGTGGTATTAGGCGCATGGCACACCGAAGGGTCGATGATCAAAGTCACGCCAAATGACGTTGAACTGATCGCATTTCCGTTTTAATTCCGCAGATATCCAGTTCCTCTTTACACAAAACTCATTGAGATGTAGCCAACTACAGAGGCTGCCTGAAGGGTGAAGTGTAAAGCGCGCAATCGTTTTCCTTGACGGCGAATTATGCTATTCTCTGTGGCCTCAAAAGTCGAGTGTAGTGCATCACAGGAGTTTTCAGACGCATGTCTTCCCGCAATAACCCGGCGCGTGTCGCCATCGTGATGGGGTCCAAAAGCGACTGGGCTACCATGCAGTTCGCCGCCGAAATCTTCGAAATTCTGAACGTGCCGCATCATGTTGAAGTCGTCTCCGCCCACCGCACCCCTGACAAGCTGTTTAGCTTCGCCGAAAGCGCAGAAGAGAACGGCTATCAGGTGATCATTGCCGGTGCGGGTGGCGCTGCGCATCTGCCGGGCATGATTGCGGCGAAAACGCTGGTGCCTGTTTTAGGCGTCCCGGTGCAAAGCGCGGCGCTGAGCGGCGTAGATAGCCTTTACTCCATCGTACAGATGCCGCGCGGTATTCCGGTCGGAACGCTGGCTATCGGCAAAGCGGGCGCGGCAAATGCGGCCCTGCTGGCAGCACAAATTCTGGCAACACACGACAAAGCATTACACCAGCGTCTGAACGACTGGCGCAAAGTACAAACCGACGAGGTGCTGGAGAATCCGGACCCGCGAGGTGCGGCATGAAGCAGGTCTGCGTACTCGGTAACGGTCAGTTAGGGCGCATGCTGCGCCAGGCCGGTGAGCCGCTGGGCATTGCGGTCTGGCCCGTCGGGCTGGATGCCGAACCAGCAGCGGTCCCTTTTCAGCAAAGCGTGATCACCGCTGAGATTGAGCGCTGGCCGGAAACGGCGCTCACCCGCGAGCTCGCGCGCCATCCGGCATTTGTCAACCGCGACGTTTTCCCAATTATTGCCGACCGTCTGACGCAAAAGCAGCTTTTTGACAAGCTCGGCCTGGCAACTGCGCCGTGGAAGTTGCTGGCAGATAAAAGCGAATGGCCTGCAGTATTCGACAAACTCGGTGAGTTGGCGATCGTGAAACGTCGCGTCGGCGGCTACGACGGTCGTGGGCAGTGGCGTTTGCGCGCAAATGAAACCGGACAACTGCCGGACGACTGCTACGGCGAGTGCATCGTTGAGCAGGGAATCAACTTCTCTGGTGAAGTCTCACTGGTTGGCGCTCGTGCGCACGACGGTAGCACCGTCTTCTATCCGCTGACCCATAACCTGCACCAGGACGGCATTCTGCGCACCAGCGTGGTCTTCCCGCAGGCTAACGGCAAACAGCAGAAACAGGCCGAAGCGATGCTCTCTGCCATCATGCAGGAGCTGGGCTATGTCGGCGTGATGGCGATGGAATGTTTCATCACCCCGGAAGGTCTGCTGATTAACGAACTGGCTCCACGCGTGCACAACAGCGGGCACTGGACGCAAAACGGTGCCAGCATCAGCCAGTTTGAGCTGCACCTGCGCGCCATTACCAACCTGCCGTTACCCACGCCGATAGTGAACACTCCTTCGGTGATGGTAAATCTGATTGGTAGCGACCTGAACTATGACTGGCTGAAGCTGCCGCTGGTGCATCTGCACTGGTATGACAAAGAGGTGCGTGAAGGGCGTAAGGTGGGACACCTGAACCTGAGCGACAGCGATACCGCGCGTCTTAGCGCGACGCTGGAAGCGCTTATCCCCCTGCTGCCGCCGGAATATGCCAGCGGTATTATCTGGGCGCAGTCAACGCTGAAATAAGCCATTAATACCGGGGATTTGATTTTATCCTTCCCCGGCCCCTCCTCTGGCGCGTAAAATCCCCTCCATTGCTGTTTTTGTATTTTCAGGATCACACATGAACGATGGAACGGACTATCGCGCAATTTTGCTCGCTGGTACGCCTATAATCGATGTACGCGCCCCCGTCGAATTTCTGCAAGGCGCAATGCCGGGCGCAATCAACCTTCCCCTAATGAACGATGACGAACGTGCCGCCGTGGGTACCTGTTATAAACGTCAGGGACCCGAGGCAGCCCTCACGCTCGGCCATCAACTGGTCTGCGGCGAGACTCGCCAACAACGTATGAAGGCCTGGCTGGATGCCTGTCGTCAAAATCCTGCGGGCTATTTATGCTGCGCGCGCGGCGGTCAGCGTTCGCACATTGTGCAGCAGTGGCTGCTCGAGTCCGGGATTGACTACCCGCTGATACACGGCGGCTACAAAGCCCTGCGTCAGGCGGCGATTCAGCTGACGGAAGAATTAGTGCAAAAGCCGATCGTCTTAATTGGCGGCTGTACCGGGAACGGTAAAACGCAGCTGGTGCAACAGCAGCCGAACGGCGTGGATCTCGAAGGTCTGGCGCACCATCGCGGTTCCTCGTTTGGTCGCACCGTTGAACCGCAGTTGAGTCAGGCGAGTTTTGAAAACCTGCTGGCGGTCGAAATGCTCAGAACCGACAGCCGTCAGGATCTGCGTCTGTGGGTACTGGAAGATGAAGGCCGCATGATCGGGGCTAATCATCTTCCTGAGTGCCTGCGTGAACGCATGACCCAGGCATCTATTGCAGTGGTGGACGATCCTTTTGAGCGTCGTCTGGAGCGACTGCGCGAAGAGTATTTCGTGCGGATGCACCACGATTTTACCCATGCTTATGGCGAGAGTCAGGGCTGGCAGGAGTATAGCGAGTATCTGCACCACGGCCTGTTTGCTATTCGCCGCCGTCTGGGTTTACAACGTTTTGCCGAGCTGACGGCCCTGCTCGACGTGGCTCTGCGCGAACAGCAAGCGACGGGCAGTACCGACGCCCATATGGGCTGGCTGGTGCCGTTGCTCAACGAGTATTACGACCCGATGTATCGCTATCAGTTGGAAAAGAAAGCCGCGAAAATCGTCTTTCGCGGCACATGGCAGGATGTTGCCGACTGGCTTAACGCACAGTGATCAGTGTCTGTCGCGCTTATCCGCGCGTTTCGCCAGCCAGTCGCCCAGCACCTGCACGACCTGCACCAGAATAATCAGCGCCACCACGGTGACGATCATGACCTGGGTTTCGTAGCGGTAATAACCAAAGCGAATCGCCAGGTCGCCTACCCCACCGCCGCCAACAATTCCGGCCATCGCGGAGTAACCGATCAGACTCACCAGCGTTATCGTCAACCCACGCAGCAGACCCGCGCTCGCTTCAGGTAACAGAACGGTGCAGATGATACGCATCGGGCTGGCGCCAAAGGCTTCCGCCGCTTCAATAATGCCTTTATCGACTTCACGCAGTGCGCTGTCGACCAGACGGGCATAAAAAGCGATTGCCGCCACCGAGAGCGGGACCGACGCCGCAATCGGCCCAATGGTATTTCCGAGTAAAAACTGGGTGAGCGGCAGCAGCAGCACCAGCAGGATCACAAACGGCACCGAACGGATGATATTCACCAGCACGGAGCTGAGCAGATACACAAAACGGTTTTGCCAGAATAAATGCCGGTCGGTGACGAAAATAAGAAAACCGAGCGGCAGACCGCCAATAATCGCCAGCACCGTAGAGATGCTTAGCATCTGAAAGGTTTCATTAAACGCCAGCGTCAAATCAGGCAATAAATCATCCACGAATCACCTCCACCTGTGCCGTGCGTTGACGAATATGTTCCACGGCGACATCCACCGCAGAAGGGTTATGCGGCGCGGTCAGTTGCACCACCAGAATCCCCAGCGCACGCTCGCCGATATATTCAATTTTGCCGTGCAGAATGTTCACCGCCACACCAAATTTAACCGCGACTTCTGACAACACTGGCTGTTCCGCCGAATCGCCGATGAACAGAATTTTCAGCAACTGGCCAGGCAAATGCTGGCGCAAGCGTTCGGGTAGCGTCAGATTGAGGGTATGCGACACCAGTTGCTGCGTGAAAGCGTGCTGCGGGTGAGCAAAAACGTCAAACACTTCACCGGACTCCACCACCTTGCCGCCGGACATCACCGCCACACGATCGCAAATCGATTTGATCACGTTCATCTCGTGAGTGATCAGCACGATCGTGATCCCCAGCTGTTGGTTGATCTGCTTAAGCAATGCCAGAATAGTGGCCGACGTTTCCAGATCCAGCGCAGAGGTCGGTTCATCACACAGCAGCACATCCGGGTGATTGGCAATCGCACGGGCAATACCAACGCGCTGCTTTTGCCCGCCGCTGAGCTGCACAGGAAAGCGGTTTGCCTTGTCAGACAGCCCCACCAGCGTCAGGATTTCGCTGACGCGTGGGCCAATTTTACTGCGCTCCCATCCGGCAGCCTTCAGGCTGAAAGCGACGTTTTGCGCCACGGTACGGGTATGCATCAGATTAAAATGCTGAAAAATCATCCCAATACGCTGACGGGCTTTACGTAGTTGCGCCCCTTCCAGCGCGGAAATTTCTACGCCGTTAACCTTTACGCTTCCCAGGCCTGGTCGCGTTAAGGCGTTCAGGGTGCGCAGCAGCGTACTTTTCCCCGCGCCGCTGGTCCCGACAATGCCAAATATCTCGCCTGCGCCTATGCGCAAGCTGACGTCATCAACCGCCCGGGTTGATGGTCCACGGCCTGCGCTAAAATCCACGCAAACCTTTTCTATCTCAATCATAGCCACCTCAGAAATGCGAAAAGGGCAGTCGCCGCTGCCCCTGTTAACCTTGTGCGCAGCGATTATTGGGCTGCCGACATCCATTCCGGTTTCTGGAAGGCGCTGTAGATATTTTGCGGATCGTCGATCACCGCGCGATACGCCGGAGATTTCACCGCCGCCACAATATCTTTCGCGAACGGTTTATCCGCATCTTCACTGCGAACCGCTATGATATTTTTCAGATTTTCGTCCAGATGCTCTTGCTTGATGGCACTGGCGAGATCCAGTTTCGCCGCCACGGCAAAGTTACCGTTGACCAGCGCGCCGGTCACACCGTCCAGGGTACGCGGCAGTTGTGCCGCTTCCAGCGGCTTAAACACCAGCCCTTTCGGGTTGCTGGCGATATCGCGCTCAGAGGCTTTAGTCGGATCGATAGTGTCTTTGATGGTAATAAGGCCAATAGACTGCAGGAAACGCAGACCGCGAGCCAGATTGGTTGGATCATTGGAAAGCGTGATCACATCCCCTTTTTTTAACTCATCCAGGCTTTTGATTTTATGTGAGTAAAAACCCATCCCGGCCGTTGGGACCACAATCAGCTTGCTCAGCTTCAGTCCTTTATCAGCGGTGAATTTGTCAAAGTAGAGCGAGTGCTGGAACAAGTTGGCATCAATACTGCCGTTGGAAAGCGCCATGTTCGGCTGCACGTAGTCGCTGAATTCGCGCACCACTACCTTATAGCCTTTCTCTTTCAGCGTAGGGGCAATGGCCTGTTTCACCATATCGCCGTACGGACCAGGTGCGACGCCAAACACGATGGTATGCGGGTCACTGTTCGCATGAGCAAGTTGTAATCCACAGGCCAGTAACAGCGCTCCGGTCGCGACGCGTAAACTCTGACGCAATCCCATAATTTCTCCATTTTAACGTTGTGGTGTCATGTCTCACGCCGTTCTTGCGGCGTTGTTCTTGTTGGCCTGTTAACAGGCAGATTGTTAACATGACACAGATCACAACCTGCTGTCCTTGAAATTATTTCATGATGTTGCGGGATATGTCGTTGAATGTACGTTGAAGGTACTAATGTGTTTTTCAGCAAAGGATAGTAAAAAACCGGATAACCTTCTGGTTACCCGGTTTTGGCAGGGAAATTGACTTAGAAATCGTAACGCAGACGAACCAGGTTCATATCACCCAGATTGTCGGTGCTGGAGGTGAAGACGTGTTCGTAATCCACACGGAAACCGTAGTCCAGCTGGAAGCTGATACCCACACCATTGTCGGTACGCAGGTAGTTACGACCATTCACGTATTCAATACGGTCGCCCATAACGTAGGGTTGAACGGATTTCAGCGCATACTGACCAACCGGGAAGGTGTAACCCGCAAAGTATTCCAGACCCCAGGCATCACCGGCAAAGTAATCGTTAACAGAGACTTTTTTGGTGGTCATGAAGTTTTGATACCAACCGCCGCCCATCGAGAAGGTCCAGTTGTCCGGTTTCCAGCTCAGCGCGGTACCGACGATGTTTTGATCGTAGGTTTTGCTGGTGTCGCCACGCATTTCCGCGCGGGTGTAGTTCCACGCCGTACCCCAGGTCAGGTCATCAGTGATGTGATAATCCACACCCAGCGAGCCACCGCCTTTACGCTTGTAGCGCAGACCATTGTTCGGGTTGTAATCATCACTGAACAGATAAGACGCGTAGAGATCAACATCGCCAACCGTTTTCTTATACTTCAGTGATTTACGCGTACGATAGGAACCGTCATAGTCGCCATTGATACCGTTACCTGGTGCCTGACCGATCATGTCGTAGTCCCAGATATCCGTTTTCGCACCAACCACATCATAGTAAATGCTGTTCTGTTGACCGAAGGTCAGCGTACCCCAGGTCGCGCTCTTCAGACCGGTGTACAACATACGACGCGTGGTATCGTTGGCGCCGTTAGCATAGTGATTATCCCAGTTGAACATTGCCGGGAAGTTAACGCCCAGCTCGTAATAACTCACCCAGCTGATGTCATCAAACAGATAGTAATCAGCGGCGAAGCGGAAACGCGTCCCGCCGTCGAAACCATTACGTTTGTAGCCATTCTTACCATCGTCACCAGCCATATTCTGGAACTGCGGACGAATACTCCCGCCAACGGTGAAGTTAAGACGGCTCAGCGGGTTGCCCGCCTGTGGATCTTGTTTCAGGACCGTGATTTCCGCCTGGGAGGCGAACGTCGTTAATGCCACTGCTGCGCCGATCGATACCGCCAGCGCCGTTTTTTTTATAGTCATTATTTGTACCTTGATAGATAGCCTGCCAATTATTCAGCATACAAATATTAACGTTTATTAATACACTCGTGTTGTCGGGTTTTTATTGTTCTGTGCTGTTAAATATCAATGAGTTATCAATTTGTGCTACATAGATAAAAAACGCACCGATTTAAAAAACCGGTGCGTAATCATCACGAATATGAATTAACTACTGAATTGACGGAACAGCGCTTTGCCTTTTAGCAGACGTGAACCGAGCCATCCGCCGCATAATGAGAGCAACAATGCCCCACAAAGCGGCAACACGACCCACAGTCGCCAGTCTGGCTCCCACGGAAAATCAAACACTCGGGTTTGCAGCACCGCCAGTGCGGTTTCCGCGCCGATGGCAGCCACCAGTCCGGCGACCATCCCGAGCATGGCGAACTCGCACCATAGCGTGGTACGCAGCAGCTTCTTACCCGCGCCCAGCGTGCGCCAGACCACCAGTTCCTGATGACGCTGACGCATTCCGACCTGGACCTGCGCCAATAGCAGCAACATACCGCAAGCGGTAACCAGCACCACCATCACCTCCAGTGCCCGGCTCACCTGCTCCAGCACCTGGCTCACCTGTTTGAGGATTGCACCAATATCCAGCAGGCTGATAGTCGGGAATTCGCGGTTAAGCTGCGTCAGCATGCCGTTGCCGTTCTCCCAGCGAAAGCTGGTTAACCAGCTTTGCGGCTGAGCGTCCAGCGCGCCGGAGGGAAAGATAAAGAAGAAGTTGGGGCGCAGGCTTTCCCAGTCCACTTTGCGCAGACTGCTGACCGTGGCGCTGAAATCCTGGGTATCGCCCATAAAGGTCACCCGATCGCCAAGCTTGACGTTCAGCCGTTTCGCCAGCCCCTCTTCCATCGAGACTTCGCCCGCTTTTGGCGGCCAGCTTCCGGCAACGATCGGGTTATGATCCGGTCGGGTATCCTGCCAGGTCAGATTAAGCTCACGGTTCAGCGCCTCATCGTGATTGCCTTCGGTCGGCTTCTCATTGATAGCCGTCAAACGCGCCCGCACAATCGGATAGAACGATTCCGGGATCACCTGATGCTCAGCCAGGAAAGCCTTGAGTGGAACCACCTGTTCGGTGGCAATGTTGATGAGAAAATAGTTCGGGCTTTCCGGCGGCATTTGCTGCTGCCAGCGGTCGAGCAGGTCGCCACGCAGTACCAGCAGCAGCGCCAGCAACATAAAGGAAAGCGAAAATGCCGACAGCTGACTGAGCGTTGACCACGGCTGGCGCAACAGCCGACTGACCGCTAAACGCAGCGGCAGCGAGGTGAGCGTCAGGCCACGCAGCACGTTGAGCAGCATCCAGCCGAGCACCCCGCACAAAAGCGCCAGCACTACCGCTCCGGCCAGCACGGCCCACAGCAGCGGACTTCCGCCCATCAGTCCGGCGAGCAGGGCAATCACGACTATCAATACCACCGGCAAATAAAACTTCAGCGGCCAGACGTTTGCCACCACGTCACGGCGCAGTACCCGCAGTGGCTGAGTCGCCAGCAGCAAACGGTAAGGGCGTAACCCCACCAGCAGAGAAATGACCGTCATGGTGCCTAATGCCCATAGCCACGGCCAGGGACTGGCAGGCGGCAGTTCACCGGGCAGTACCGGCTTAAGTAATACCACCAGCACGCGTTCAAACAACAGCCCGAATAACCCTCCGGTCACGCCAGACAGCACCAGCACCATCAGCCATTGACCAATAATCAGCCTGCGCAACTGTGCTCTGCCCGCGCCAAGGGTTTTCAGAATAGCCACCAGATCGTAACGACTGCGGCAGTAATGGCTCATCGCCACGGCAACCGCAGCGACCGCCAGCAGCAGGGTTAGCAGCGCCGACAGCAGCAGGAACTGTTGCGAACGCTCCAGTGATTTCCCCAGCGCCCCTTCATCCTGCTCCAGCCCATACCAGCGCTGTTCAGGCTTTAACTGCGGGAGCAGCCATTTTTCATAGGCTTCCAGTTGCTGCGGTGTCCCGCCAAATTTATAGCGCCAGGTCACACGGCTCCCCGGCTGGACCGCCGCCGTTTTTTCGACATCCGCCATGTTCATCATCAGGCGCGGCGCTATCTGGAACGGATTGAAACCGGCGTCCGGCTCCTGCACCACTTCCCCGGCGATGCGCAGCGTGGCATCACCCACGTCGATGGAATCACCGATTTTTAAGTTCAGCAACGCCATCAGACGCGGAGCCAGCAGTACCGAGCCTGGCTGAGGTTTCAGTCCCGGCGGATTGGTTTGCAACGTGCCATACATCGGATACACATCATCCACCGCTTTGACGTTCGCCAACTGCGGCGTATCCCGGGCAAAGGTCATAGTGGCAAAGGTCAGCTGTTCGCCCACTTTCAGGCCACGCTGTCGCGCCTCGTCAATCCACGCTTTCGGCACGGTACGCGAACTTTGCAGCGACCGATCTCCCGCCATAAACTCACGGCTTTGCTGGCTCAGCCCCTTTTCCATACGATCGCTGATATTGCCCAGCGCCAGCACGCAGGCCACGGCCAGGCTCAGCGCCAGCCAGACAATCAGTAATGAAGGCGAGCGCCATTCGCGCCAGAACCAGCGTGCAATCATGCCTCCTCCTGCAACTGTCCGTTCACCAGGCGTAAACGCCGATCGCAACGCGCCGCCAGTTGAGAATCATGGGTCACCAGAATCAGGGTGGTGCCATGTTCCCGGTTCAGAGAAAACAGCAGGTCGGCGATTTTGTCTCCGGTCTGGCGGTCCAGATTGCCCGTCGGTTCATCGGCAAACAGCACGTCAGGACGACCGTTAAACGCCCGCGCCAGCGCCACGCGCTGCTGCTCCCCACCGGAAAGCTGGGCCGGAAGATGATCAAGACGTTTTCCCAGCCCCAGTTGCTCCAGCAACGTTTTTGCCCCGTCGCGACTTTTTCCGCTGTTTTCGCCGCGCAACAACGCGGGCAACTCGACGTTTTCCAGCGCGTTTAGGGTCGGAATTAACATGAATGACTGGAAGACAAAACCCACGTGTCGCGCCCGCAGCTGTGCCCGGGCTTCTTCATCCATGGTGTGCAGCGCCTGCCCCACCAGGCTGACTTCACCGCTGGTGCCATCGTCCAGCCCGGCGAGGATCGCCAGCAGTGTGGATTTTCCTGAACCCGACTCGCCAATCAGCGCAATGGTCTCGGCGCGTTTGACAACCAGTTCAACTCCGGTAAGGATGGATAGCTCATGATCACCCTGACCGACGGATTTCTTAAGATGATGAACTTCAACAATGTTTTCCGCTGGCATTGGCCTTTCCTGTTCCTGGTCCTGTTAACTTTCCGCGCCGCCGCAGCGGACACGTTATTAATTCTGGGTGACAGCCTGAGCGCCGGATACCGTATGTCCGCCAGCGCCGCATGGCCTGCGCTACTTAATGATAAATGGCAAACCAAAACGCCGGTGGTGAATGCCAGTATTAGCGGCGACACCTCGCAGCAGGGGCTGGCCCGTCTGCCTGCATTACTGAAGCAGCACCAGCCGCGCTGGGTGCTGGTCGAACTTGGCGGCAACGACGGTCTGCGCGGTTTTGCGCCTGCGCAAACCGAACAAACCCTGCGCACGATTCTGCAGGATGTGAAAGCAGCAAATGCCGAACCGCTGCTGATGCAAATTCGTCTGCCGGCAAACTACGGTCGCCGTTATAATGAAAGCTTTAGCGCGATTTATCCAAAACTCGCCAAAGAGTTTGATATACCTCTGCTGCCCTTTTTTATGGAAGAGGTTTATCTGAAACCCCAGTGGATGCAGGATGATGGTATTCATCCTAACCGTGACGCCCAGCCGTTTATTGCCGACTGGATGGCGCAACATCTCACTCCTCTAGTAAATCACGACTCGTAAAACAACGGAGATCCTGACAGGTAAAGTTATGCAAAAATCGGTCTTAATAACAGGATGTTCCAGCGGAATCGGTCTGGAAAGCGCGCTTGAGCTAAAGCGCCAGGGTTTTCAAATTCTGGCGGGCTGTCGCAAACCTGACGATGTGGCGCGTATGAACAGCATGGGATTCACCGGCATATTGCTGGATCTGGATTCACCCGAGAGCGTAGATCGCGCGGCTGATGAGGTGATCGCCCTGACCGATAATCGTTTGTATGGGATCTTTAACAACGCCGGATACGGCGTCTATGGCCCACTGCCCACCATCAGCCGCGAGCAGATGGAACAGCAGTTTTCCGCCAACTTCTTTGGCGCACATCAGCTTACCATGCGCCTGTTACCCGCCATGCTACCCCACGGCGAAGGACGAATTGTGATGACCTCGTCGGTAATGGGATTGATCTCAACGCCGGGGCGCGGGGCCTATGCCGCCAGCAAA
Source organism: Citrobacter sp. RHBSTW-00017 (assembly GCF_013797615.1). Lineage (NCBI taxonomy): Bacteria > Pseudomonadati > Pseudomonadota > Gammaproteobacteria > Enterobacterales > Enterobacteriaceae > Citrobacter > Citrobacter sp. RHBSTW-00017. The sequence continues at coordinate 3,666,885 of NZ_CP056899.1, forward strand.
TATGCGCTGGAAGCCTGGTCCGACGCGCTGCGTATGGAGCTGCGCCACAGCGGGATTAAGGTCAGCCTGATTGAGCCTGGCCCTATTCGCACCCGCTTTACCGAAAACGTCAACCAGACCCAGAGCGATGCTCCCGTGGAAAACCCCGGAATTGCCGCGCGTTTTACGCTGGAGCCACAAGCGGTTGTCGCCAAAGTGCGTCATGCGTTTGAGAGCGACAAACCAAAGCTGCGTTATCCGGTTACGCTGGTGACCTGGGCAGTTATGCTACTGAAGCGCCTGTTGCCAGGCCGCATAATGGACAAAATTTTACACGGTTGAGTTGAAGCACGCGCGTCAGCCCCCATGTAACAAGAAATCGACAAAAGAGAGTAACTCCATGTCCACACAGAATATTGTTAACATTAACGAATCGAACCTCCAGCAGACCCTTGAACAGTCGATGACCACGCCGGTCCTGTTCTATTTTTGGTCTGAGCGCAGCCAGCATTGTCTGCAATTAACGCCGGTACTGGAGAGCCTTGTTGCTCAGTACAACGGTCAGTTTATTCTCGCCAAGTTAGATTGCGACGCCGAGCAGATGATCGCCTCCCAGTTTGGTCTGCGCGCGATCCCCACGGTTTATCTGTTCCAGAACGGTCAGCCGGTAGATGGATTCCAGGGCCCGCAGCCGGAAGAGGTTATTCGCGCGCTGCTGGAGAAAGTGTTACCGAGCGAGGAAGAGCTGAAAGCGCGCCAGGCGATCGAGTTCATCGAAGCCGGCAATCACGCTGATGCGCTGCCGCTGCTGAAAGAAGCCTGGCAGATCTCCAACCAGAGCAGCGAAATTGGCCTGCTGCTGGCGGAAACGCAAATCGCCCTGAACCGTTCTGACGAAGCCGAAGCGGTGCTGAAAACTATCCCGTTGCAGGATCAGGACACCCGTTATCAGGGCCTGGTGGCACAGATCGAACTGCTGAAGCAGGCGGCTGATACACCTGAAATCCAACAGTTGCAGCAGCAGGTCGCCAGCAATCCACAGGATGCGGCGCTGGCAACTCAACTGGCCATTCAGTTACACCAGGTCGGACGTAACGAGGAATCACTGGAATTGCTGTTCAGTCACCTGAAGAAAGATCTCACTGCAGCCGACGGTCAGGCGCGTAAAACCTTCCAGGAGATCCTTGCCGCACTGGGCACCGGCGATGCGCTGGCCTCGAAATACCGCCGCCAGCTGTACGCGCTGTTGTACTAATCCGCTGCATTTGCCTGATGGCGCTTGCGCTAATCGGGCCTACAATCTCCCCGTAGGCCCGCGCCATCCGGTACTCCATTAGGTTTTTTTCAAATGCGTCACCACCAGTTGGTGACGTGAATTATAGAACTTCCGATAGGTCAGGTAGCAGGCGATAATGGTTGACAGACTGGCGGTCGAAAGCAGCATAAACGTCACCATAATCTGATACTTAATCGCTTTTACCGGATCAATACCTGCAAAGATCAACCCGGACATCATTCCCGGTAAACTCACCAGTCCCACGGTCTTCGCTGAATCGATCGTCGGGATCAGCGAAGCGCGAATACTGTCGCGAATCAGCGGCGCGGAGGCCACTTTCGGCGTCGCACCGAGGCTGAGTTTTTCCTGAATTTGCTGCTGTTCGCTGTTAAACCGCTGCCCCAGATTGTTGTAACACAGCCCTACCGCAACCATCGCATTGCCTGCAATCATGCCGGAAATTGGGATCACCTGCATTGGGGTAAACTCGATAGAGCCTGACAGAACCAGCACCGCCAGCGTTAACCCCGCCCCCGCCGTGATGGCGATAAATGACGAGAGAAAAGCTTTATCAATATATTTACTGCGCTTTTGCGCGTTATAGGCCGCGTTGAAACAGATAAACAGCACCATCAATAAGGTCAGAATGCTGTGGTTAACGCCGAAAATATATTTCAGCACATAGCCAACGATAATAAGCTGAACCACCGCCCGGCAAACGCTCCAGAGAATATCTTTTTCCAGCGCCAGTTTTTCTTTGTTGCTGATCAGTATCGCGACCACCACCAGCATCATCGCTAACGCCAGTGATTCATTGGTAATATTATGCTCGTTCATTGCTTACTTCCTGCATTTCCCCGGCGTGCGGTTGAAGGGTTATGACATTATCCGCATGATTAATTTCATCTTTGTCGTGCGTCACCCACAGCACAGCAATATTCTTATCGCGGACATAGTGGTGAATTAATTCGTTCACATTCCGTTTATTGGCTTCATCCAGCGCGCTGGTAATTTCATCAAGCAGCAGGATTTTTGGCAGAAACTGTAAATTACGAATTAATGAGACGCGTTGCTTTTCGCCGCCAGACAGCTCATTGATGTTTTTTTTGAGGATCGTTTCGGGTAGCTCAAAACGGGCCAGATCGGCAAGAAACACATCCGGATCCGGACGTTTATCGCGGATTTGCCAGGGGAAAATGAGGTTGTCGTAAACGGTGTCACCAAACAACGCGGGCGTTTGCGCACAATAAGAGACCTGCTGGCGATATGTTTCAGGCTTAAGAGTGTTTATCTCCTTGCCCTCAAAGAGAATTTCACCGGCAGTCGGGCTAATTAATGACGCCACTATCTTGAGTAACGTACTTTTACCGCAACCAGACTGGCCGGTAATCAGTTTAAATTCTCCGGCCCGGAGATTAAAACAGATGTTATTGAGAACCTGCGTCGCCCCTGCCTGCCATGCGACATTTTTTAACTGAAGCAGAATGCTGCTTTCTTCCATTACCAATCCCTTTTTTACCTCTTTCGTGCAGACAGTCTATCCCTGTAATTTATTATAGGGGAGCCCACCCTGATAAATCGGGTATAATTTGACTAATGAGGCAGTAAAGGACAACACAACAGGAGGTTTCATCAATGCTCATTTTTATTCCTATTCTCATTTTTGTCGCGCTGGTCATCGTCGGTGCTGGCGTCAAAATCGTCCCGCAGGGATATCAGTGGACGGTCGAGCGTTTTGGCCGTTACACCAAAACCCTGCAACCGGGTTTAAACCTTGTTGTACCGTTCATGGACCGCATCGGTCGTAAGATCAACATGATGGAACAGGTGCTTGATATCCCCTCTCAGGAAGTCATCTCCAAAGACAACGCCAACGTCGCGATCGATGCCGTCTGCTTTATTCAGGTGATCGACGCGCCAAAAGCGGCTTATGAGGTCAGCAACCTGGAACTGGCGATCATCAACCTGACCATGACCAATATTCGTACCGTTCTCGGCTCGATGGAACTCGATGAAATGCTCTCCCAGCGTGACAACATCAACACGCGCCTGCTGCATATCGTTGATGAGGCCACGAATCCCTGGGGCATTAAAATCACCCGTATTGAAATCCGCGATGTGCGTCCCCCAGCAGAACTTATCGACGCCATGAACGCGCAGATGAAAGCCGAACGCACCAAGCGCGCCTATATTCTTGAAGCGGAAGGGATCCGTCAGGCAGAAATCGTCAAGGCCGAAGGTGAGAAGCAGTCGAAAATCCTCAAAGCGGAAGGTGAACGCCAGTCGGCATTTTTACAGGCTGAAGCGCGTGAACGTTCCGCAGAAGCCGAGGCCCGCGCGACGCAGATGGTTTCGGAGGCCATTGCCGCCGGGGATATTCAGGCCGTGAACTACTTCGTGGCGCAGAAATACACCGAAGCGCTGCAGCACATCGGTTCGTCGAATAACAGCAAAGTGGTGATGATGCCGCTGGATGCCAGCAGCCTGATGGGATCCATTGCCGGGATCGCCGAACTGGTGAAAGACAGCGCCAGCGAACGGAAAAAATCATGATAGCGATGATTCTGGTGCACCCGCACATCTTCTGGCTCAGCCTCGGCGGTCTGCTACTCGCCGCCGAGATGCTGGGCGGTAACGGCTATCTGCTGTGGAGCGGCGTGGCGGCGGTGATTACCGGCCTGGTAGTGTGGCTCATCCCGCTTGACTGGGCGTGGCAGGGGGCGATGTTCGCCGTACTCACCCTGCTGGCGGCCTGGCTGTGGTGGAAGTGGTTGGCAAGGCGCGTACAAGATCAGAAACCCGCCGACAGCCATCTTAACCAGCGCGGGCAGCAGTTAGTTGGCCGTCGATTTATTCTGGAAACTGCCCTGGTCAATGGCCGCGGACATATGCGCGTCGGCGACAGCTCATGGCCCGTCAGCGCCCGCGACGATTTGAGCGCCGGAACGCAGGTTGAAGTCATTGCCGTTGAGGGAATTACCCTGATTATTACAGCGGTATCACACTAAAAAGACAGGAAATAAGACTATGGTCAGGAAGACACCCCTTGCCTTTGCCCTTTGCTCATTATTGGCCGCCGCCCCGCAGGTATTCGCCTCTTTCGATATGGAAGACTGCAAATGGAGCGACGACAGCTGCCTGCTGAAAGGCACGCCCACCTTCAACCCGGAAAACGACAGCCGCGATAACCTGCTGCGGCTGCTGAGCCAGGAGAAATCATTTGCTCTGCCGGTGCAGTCGATGCCGGCGGACATCACCCGCTCCCGCGATTTCTATTTTGCGTATCATCCGCAGTGGGATGACATTGCCCCGCAGCCAGCCGCAGCGCAGGTATCTGCCGAAGACAGCCCCCTGTCCCGACAGATAGCCGAACTGAACATTAGCGCAGACGAAATAAACGTCAACGACGCTGAGCTTGAGAACCGTCATGTTTCGAATAATACCGCGAGCGTCAGCGCATTTTTTGCCGCACTGCTGGCCGACTCAACGTTAACGGCAAATCAGCGTCAGGCCCTGGCCCAGGCGCGCACAGGACTGTTATCCGGGGCAACCCGCGAGCAGATTGAGTCATCGCTTGCCACTCTCCCGGCAGATTCTCCAGCTCAGTCCTACAAAAGCTATCTGGCAGCGGCCGCCAGTTTTTATGCCGGTGATTATGCCAGCGCCGAACAGGATTTCGCTCAGCTAGCCAAAAGCGATCGTCCGTGGCTGGCTGAGACCGCGCAATACATGCTGATACGTGCGGCGTTGAACAAAAGCAGCCAGAACAGCGTGGGCGAGTACGGCGATTTTGATATCGCAAAAATTAACCGCGAGGACGCTTCTCAGGCTCAGACGCTGGCGCAAGCCTATCTGCAACACTACCCACAAGGCCTGTACGCCGCTTCCTCGCACGGTATGCTGCGTCGTATCAACTGGTATTTACAGGCGTGGCCGCAATTGGCGGGGTTGTATGAGCAGACGCTCCAGCAGTCGGCTGACGCACAGCAACTGCGTGAGATCGTCATCGAATACGATAATGTCTACGGCATGGCGTTCTACGAACAGTCCGTGGTGGAGGCTTTCCCCGATGCGCCGCTTGTCAGCTATATCGAACTGCTGCGCGCGTTGCGCCTGAATAACAACAACAAACCAACGCTGACGCAGGCCCAGCTTGACGCCAGCAAACCGGTGTTTGAGCAGAGCCAAAAACTGCCGCTATGGCGCGATCTGCAGTTGAATCTGTGGCTGGCAACGGGCAACTACGCGGCGATTATTTCGGCAGTTACTCCGGCGCAGAAACTTCCGGCCCACGATACGCTGGCCTTCAGCGAACAGGTGCTGTACGGCGAAGCGCTGATGGGCCAGAAGAAATGGACCACGGCACGTGATTTCTGGCAGACATTGCTGAAGCTCAGCCAGGACAACGAACAGCAGCAGTATGTGCAGGCTAAGCTAGCCGCGACGCTGGTTTATAGCGGCGACGTGGCGGCAATTTTCGCCCCGGAAAGCGCAGTAACTAACCTGCGCTTTCGCTCGCAGGTGCTGAAAACCCAGGCAACGCCTGAACTACTGCGCCAGCAAGCCGTCCACGGTCCTAATAACGAAGAGCGTACCATCGCCCTGCATACGCTGCTGGTGCGGGATCTCACTGAGCATCGCTTTGACGACTGGCTGAATGACAGAAAACTGGCCAGCGCCATTACGCCGCCGGTCATTGGCGAAGCGTTTGATGACGTTAATCTGAGTATTTTCGACTGGAACGGCGACTCTGCCGAGAGCGGTTATACCTGTCGCAGCCTCAATGAAACGGTAACAGTTCTGAGCAAACAAGCGCATGATGCCCACGCCCTGAACTGCTTAGGCGAATTTTTCCGCACTACGCAAACCCACGTTGATTTATGGAAAAACAGTTCCGGCAACGATGTGCTTGAATCAGCAATCTCGCGCAAGAAACCGTTCGGCCAGTTCGACAGGCAAAGCTACTACCAGCAGGTGATCACATCGCCAAAAGCAGAGGTTGAAGATAAGAGCTTTGCGCTGTATCGCGCCATCATGTGCTATGCGCCTTCAGGCTCTAACGAGTGCGGCGGTGAGGAAGTGGATAAACTACAGCGTAAAGGCTGGTTCACCCAACTGAAAACGCAGTATCCGGGAAGTCCGTGGGCGCAAAAACTCAAATACTACTGGTAACTGCGCTACTGCTCGGCCAGGCACAGGCGGCGGAGATCGTCGCCGCCCGTGAACATCCGGCCTTCTGGCTATGGTCCGGAGTGAAGGCCAGTGACGAGCTGAAAAACGCACAAACAGTCTATCTGCATCAGGGCGAAGTCCTGGTTCGTTCAGGTCACGTGGTGTTCCAGCGTCTCGGGCTGCCGGTCAATCGCCTGACTTTCCCCTCTATCTGGTTGACCGTGCGCTTTACCACACTCGACGTACCGGAGGAGATCCCGGCGCGCATCATACGCTTGATGCAACGCTGGCAGGCGGCCGGAAATCACGTCATCGGCCTGCAGGTTGATTTTGACGCGGCGACCCATCAGCTTGCCGATTACGCCCACTTTCTGCAGCAGTTACGCCAACGGCTACCGACCGAGTTTGCACTTGGCGTAACCGGACTACTGGATTGGGCAAAAACGGGCGACGTCGCCACGCTGAACGCGCTGGCGGTCGATGAACTGGTGGTCCAGAGCTATCAGGGACGTCACACGGTACCGAATTATCAGGCGTATCTGCCCGCCCTCAGTCGTCTGCGCATTCCATTTAAGCTGGGGCTGGTACAAAACGGTAGCCGGGACCCGCAGGCTGAAGCGCAGCTTGAGAAATCACCGTGGTACCGCGGCACTGTGGTGTTTATGCTTAATCCGCCACTCCGTTAAGCCTTCGCTTTATGGTGGCAGCAGCCGGAGAGATTATCAATAATCGGGCATTCGGCGCTGTCATCGCCAGGGCAACTCTCCGCCAGCGCCAACAAATGCAAGCGCATAGCCTGCAGCTCGCTGATATGGCGCTCAATATCCGCCACCTTTTCTAACGTACGCTTTTTCACATCTGCGCTGTGACGCGCCGGATCGTTAAACAGGTTCACCAACTCGCCGCACTCTTCCAGGTTAAAACCAACCTGTCGTGCCTGTCGCAACAGCGTAAGCTCATTCAGATGCTGTTGGTTGTATGTGCGATAGCCATTTTCGCTACGCAGCGGCGGCGTCACTAACCCCTTTTCTTCGTAAAAGCGTATCGCTTTGCTGGTTAAACCGGTTTTTTTCGCAACATCGCTAATATTCACATTTCCCCCGCTGATCTTGTTGGTACTGAGCCACATTATAGCCCACATTGCCGTAATCCTTTACCCAAGAACCCCGCGCATTTTCCACCATCACAGCGATGCACAAATCCTTTTAATTCACATTGTTATATCCGATTCAGATCACATTTCAGCATTTATTGACCACGCAAAATTGACTCAAATCAAAAGATGTATCGGTTCTGCACCTTTCATCTTGAACAAAGGGAAACAATTTTATATACAAACGCGAATGATAATGATGATCATTTACATTCAATAAAGGTTCTCTTATGTTGCCACGGATTAATCAAAGGCCATTTATTCTTTCAGCCCTGACATTATGCATGTCAGGCGCTACTTTTGCAGCGACCTCTCCAACACACGGTTCAACGTCCGACGAAGATACGGTGATCGTTACGGCTAACCGCACAGAAAGTAGTCTCTGGGATAGCCCGGCAACCATTCAGGTTATCGATCGCCAGACGCTACAAAACTCCACCAGCGTTTCTCTTGCTGATGATTTACAAGATATCCCCGGCGTCGAAGTTACCGATAACGCTCTCGCAGGTCGGAAACAAATTCGTATCCGTGGCGAAGCTTCTTCGCGGGTGCTGATTTTGATAGACGGCCAGGTCGTCAGCTACCAACGTGCCGGACAAAACTACGGAGCCGGTTTACTGATTGACGAATCCGCGCTGGAACGCATTGAAGTGGTCAAAGGCCCTTATTCTGTCCTCTACGGTTCGCAGGCAATTGGCGGCGTCGTGAACTTTATTACCAAAAAAGGCGGCGATAAGCCTCTGGGTGGTAGCGTTAAGGCTGTTTATAACTCCGCAACGGCAGGATGGGAAGAGTCAGCGGCAGCCTGGGGAAGCATCGGTAACTTTGACTACCGTATCAATGGCAGCTATTCCGACCAGGGGGATCGCGATACACCTGACGGAAGATTGCCCGACACCAACTTCCGTAATAACGGCCAGGGAGTGTGGCTTGGCTACAACCTCGATCGCCACAAAATTGGACTCTCACTCGACCGTTATAAGCTATCCACTCAAACCTGGTTTGACGATCCCGAAGGTCAGTTCGACGACTTTAGCGTCAAAATTCCTAAGCTGGAACGCGAGAAAATCGGTCTTTTCTACGACTACGCGGCCGACGGGGATTACCTGAAGAACATCCATTTTGACGCATACACCCAGACAATAGAGCGCAAATTTGAAAACCGGGTCAAAACGACCCAGATTATCCCCAGCCCGATGATTAAAGCGCTGACGGTAAGCAATCAAACCAATACCAACGACAAACAACATACCCAGGGTGTAACGCTGCAGGGCAATATCTCCCTTCCGGCTAACAACACGCTGGTGATTGGCACTCAGTATCAGCATGACAAAATAAAACAGGACACGGACGGCAGTACGCGCCAGACCGCGGCTACCGGCTTCTTCGATACGCAAACCCGTACCCTGTCATATAACGAAGCGGAACAAAGCAACACCTCACTGTTCGCGCAAAACGACTGGCGCTTTGCTGATGACTGGACGTGGACCGTGGGCGCACGCCAGTACTGGCTGTCTTCGAAACTCAATCGCAACGATACGCAAACTATCCAAAGCAGCGGCACCACCTGGCAATCCACCGGGGGAAATTCCGTTCACGATGATGAACTGGTGACCTCGACCAGCCTGCGCTATTCCGGCTTTGAAGATCTTGAACTTCGGGCTGCATACGCCCAGGGCTATGTCTTCCCCACGCTTACTCAATTGTTCATGCAGACATCCGCCGGCGGCAGCGTTACCTACGGCAACCCAAACCTGAAGGCGGAACACTCAAATAACTATGAGTTGGGCGCGCGGTATAAAGGGAATATGTGGCTGATTGACGGCGCCATTTATTACTCCGAAGCCAAAGACTATATCGCCAGTCTGGCCTGTTCAGGCCAACCCGTTTGCAACGGCAACACCACCTCTTCCCGCGGCGGCTATTACTACTACGACAACATCGATCGTGCCAAAACCTGGGGCATGGAATTAACCGCAGAATACAACGGCTGGGCGGTTTCCCCCTACCTGGGCGGTAATCTCATTCGCCGTCAATACGAAGGCAACACCATAAAAACCTGGGATACCGGCGAACCCACGCTGACCGGGCGCGTTGGCCTGAAACATACCTGGTTGATGAATGCCGCTAACGTGACGTCCGATGTCTTTATTCGCGCGGCGTCCCGCGCCAAAGATAATACCGGCACCACGGAAATAAACTACCCAGGCTGGGCCACGCTAAACCTCGCATTCAACACTGAGTTTGGTCCGCAGGACCAGTATCAGGTCAACCTCGCGCTCAACAACCTGACCGACAAGCGTTACAGAACCGCGCATGAATCTATCCCAGACGCTGGTTTCAATGCCGCTGTTGGCTTTGCGTGGAATTTCTGACGATGAAAAAACTCATGATTGGCTTACTGAGCCTCGCCTGTGTGTTCAGCGCCCAGTCCGCTGAACGCCTGGTGGTGGCGGGCGGTTCGCTTAGCGAACTGATTTACGCCATGGGCGTCGGCAACCTGGTGGTTGGCGTCGATGAAACCACCTCGTACCCACCTGAAACTGCCGCACTCCCGCATATCGGCTACTGGAAGCAGTTAAGCAGCGAGGGCATTTTATCGCTGCACCCGGACAGCTTTATCACCTGGCAGGATGCAGGCCCTCAAATCGTTTTGGATCAGCTCCGGGCGCAGAAAGTTAACGTCGTTACATTGCCGCGCGTACCGGCCACCGTCGAGCAGATGTACGCCAACATTCGGGAGCTGGCTCAAACGCTGCGCATTCCTGAACAAGGTGAAGCGCTGGTCAATCGCCTGCATCAACGTCTGGATCGTGTTCAGCACAGCGTGGCGGCGAAAAATGCGCCGGTCAAAGCCATGTTCATTCTCTCCGCTGGCGGCAGCGCGCCGCAGGTCGCCGGCAAGGGCAGCGTTGCCGATGCCATTATGACCCTCGCAGGCGCACAAAATGTCGCCACCCACGCGCAGTATAAAAGTTACAGCGCGGAGTCGCTGATCGCCGCCAACCCGGAGGTGATCGTGGTGACGTCGCAAATGGTGGATGGCGATCTGGCTCGTCTGAGCGCGATTGCCGGTATTACCCACACTGCGGCCTGGAAAAATCAGCGCATTGTGGCGGTAGACCAGGCGCTGATTCTGGGAATGGGGCCTCGCGTCGCCGATGCGGTTGAAGCCCTGCACCAGCAATTCTGGCCTCACTAACTGGATTTATAAAAAAGAATGAAAACTGAACACTCGCTGGATCTCACCGCGCATTTTGCGCTTGAGGGAAGTCAGCCCTTTAAGGATCGCCGCGCCACAATGCCATGGCGCGGGGCGATCCCGATTGCCAAAGAGCTATTGTCACAAACCTGGCAGGATGTTATCAGCCAGCCTACCCCGCCGCGTAAACGGCTGGTGTACTTGCATATCCCTTTTTGTGCAACGCATTGTACTTTCTGCGGTTTTTATCAAAACCGGTTCGAAGAAGATCACTGCGCCCGCTACACCAACGCGCTGTTGCGCGAAATCGAGATGGAAGCCGATAGCGCATTACATCAGTCAGCCCCAATTCACGCCGTCTATTTTGGCGGCGGTACGCCTTCAGCGCTGTCAGCACGGGATCTGGGCAGAATCATCACTGCGCTGCGTGAAAAGTTACCGCTGGCGCCGGACTGCGAAATTACCATTGAGGGACGAGTGCTCAATTTTGACGATGCGCGAATTGATGCCTGCCTTGACGCTGGCGCCAATCGGTTTTCGATCGGTATTCAATCTTTTAACAGCCGGATCCGCAAGAAAATGGCGCGCACCTCGGACGGCCCAACCGCAATTGCCTTTATGCAGGGGCTGGTAAAACGGGATCGTGCCGCCGTGGTATGCGATCTGTTGTTTGGTCTGCCAGGACAAGATGCAAAACTGTGGGGCGACGATCTGGCGATTGCCCGTGACATCGGCCTCGACGGCGTAGATCTTTATGCGCTGAACCTGATCCCCAATACACCGCTTGGCAAAGCAGTTGAAACCGGGCGCACAACCGTTCCCTCTCCCGCCGAACGTCGCGATCTCTATCTTCAGGGTTGCGATTTCATGGACAGCGCGGGCTGGCGCTGCATCAGCAACAGCCACTGGGCGCGTACCACGCGTGAACGCAATCTGTACAACCTGCAGATTAAACAGGGAGCGGACTGTCTGGCATTCGGCTCAGGCGCCGGGGGATCAGTCAATGGCTATTCCTGGATGGTCGAGCGCAATCTGACGACATGGCATGAATCTATCGCCGCCGGGAAAAAACCACTAATGATGATGATGCGTACCGCCGAGCGTGGTTTCCAGTGGCGACACACTCTCCAGGCGGGCATTGAAACGGCCCGCGTTCCGCTGGATGAACTGACGCCTCATGCACAAAAACTGACCCCGCTACTGACCCAATGGCATCACGCAGGACTGACGCGAGATGCCAGCACCTGTGTGCGCCTGACCAATGAAGGGCGTTTTTGGGCGAGCAATATTTTGCAGTCTCTTGATGAACTTATTCAGGCACTTAACGCGCCGCGCATTGCGGTAGAACAACCATACCAGGAGTGAATTATGAGCCATGTCTCTTTACAGGATTTTTTGAAAACTGAACCGGACGGTACGCTGGAAGCTATCGCTGCCCAGTACAACACCACGCTGCTGGAGGTGGTGAAAAACCTCCCCTCCCCGACGCTGGTTTCCGGCGATCAATTTGATACCGTCTGGGAAACCGTCAGCGAATGGGGCAAAGTCACCACCCTGGTCCATACTGCTGATGTCATTCTGGAATTCACCGGTGAATTACCTTCCGGATTCCACCGTCATGGCTACTTCAACCTGCGCGGCAAAAAAGGCATGACCGGTCATATCAAGGCAGAAAACTGTACGCATATTGCCCTGATTGAACGCAAATTTATGGGAATGGACACCGCGTCCATTCTCTTCTTTAACCAGGCGGGTAGCGCGATGTTCAAAATTTTCCTCGGTCGGGATGAACATCGACAGCTACTGGCCGAACAGGTTAGCGCCTTTCACGCGTTGTCTTCATCTTTAAAGGAACATGCCTGATGGCTCCATGGCTCATTTTTGGTGCGGGTGGTAACGGCGTCGGTGCGAAAACGCTTGAACTCGCACTGGCGGAACAACGTCCGGTGATTGTTGTCGTTCGCAACGCACAGGTCGCTGCAGGGTTGCAGGAAAAAGGTGTGCAGGTCTTCATCGGCGACGCCTGCGATAGTCAGGTCACCGCCTGTGCCTGTCGCGCAGCGGGTCAACATGCCACGGTGATCTCCTCCATGGGCGGCGCCCAGGATTATCTGGCGCACAGAACCGTCATTGATGAAGCAGAAAAAGCGGAGATCAAGCGCATGATTCTGGTGACCTCACTCGGCTGCGGTGACAGTTGGCCTTTTCTTTCTTCACGCGCAAAGGCCGCATTTGGTCAGGCTGTACGGGAAAAATCGTTGGCTGAAAGCTGGCTACAAACCAGTCGACTGGACTACGCCATTCTCCGCCCCGGCGGTTTGCTGAACGGTGCAGCCACCGGCCAGGCGCAACGAATACAGGCTCAGGAGTGTCACGGCTTTGTAATGCGTGCAGATGTTGCGAAGCATATTCACGAACTGGCCACTGCGCCGGCACTCAATAACCAGATTTACAGTTTGGTTGAGCCGGGACTGAAACCCGCGTAAACCCCTCACGGCGCGGGAACTCCGCGCCGCAAAGACGTTATGGAGCGTTACGTGCTTAAGGACTCGCTTTCTTCCGTCAGCATCCTGACGGATCTTTCTCTTTTGCTGGTTGCTCTGATGCTCTTCGGTGCCAGCCAGGGGGCGCTGAACATTAGCTTCAGCGCTCTGTTCAACGACGAATATCGTGATATCTGGTTAAACATCCGCCTGCCTCGCGTGCTGCTGGCCGTTCTGGTCGGTGCTGCGCTGGCGACGGCTGGGGTCATCATGCAGGGACTTTTCCGCAATCCGATGGCCGATCCTGGCCTCCTTGGCGTCAGCAGCGGCTCCGCGCTGATGGTCGGCATCGCGATAGTTATCCCATTTTCGTTCCCCGTAGTGCTGGTGCTGTATGAGCAGATGATTTTTGCCGTCGCAGGCAGCATGGTGGTCTGCACGATTATTTTCCTGATAAGCCAGCGTCATAACCACGGTGGAATGATGCAACTGCTGTTAGCCGGTATCGCTATCAATGCCCTGTGCGGTTCGGCTATTGGCGTACTGAGCTATGTGGGCGACGAGCAGCAGCTACGTCAACTTACATTGTGGATGATGGGAAATCTCGGCCAGGCCCAGTGGCCAACGCTGTTGGTTGCCAGCACGTTTATTCTTCCAGCCATTGTTATAACCATCTGCATGGCGGGAACGCTTAATTTACTGCAGTTGGGTGATGAAGAGGCGCATTACCTCGGCGTAAACGTCAAACGTAAGCGTCAGCAGTTACTGTTGCTCAGTTCGCTCCTGGTTGGCGCTGCGGTTTCCGTCAGCGGCGTAATTGGCTTTATTGGCCTGGTGATCCCGCATCTGATCAGAATGACGACCGGCGCCGATCATCGCTGGTTGATTCCCTGCTCTACGCTGGCCGGTGCCTGTTTACTTCTGATTGCCGACACGTTGGCCCGCACACTTGTTCAGCCAGCCGAAATGCCCGTTGGCCTGTTAACCAGCCTGATCGGTGGACCGTATTTCCTGTGGTTAATACTGCGTAGCCGGAGGGTGTCATGATCGTCGCTGAAAATCTGGTCTACCATATTCAGGGAAGACGACTGACCGACGACGTTTCCCTGACGCTACCTGATGGAGAGATCATCGCGATTCTTGGCCCGAACGGAGCCGGGAAATCGACGCTGCTACGCCAGCTTACGGGATATCTGCAGCCCCACAGTGGGCGTTGTAGCATGTTTGGCAAGCCGCTGGACAAGTGGTCAATCACCGAGCTGGCAAAAACCCGTGCCGTGATGCGCCAGAATAGTCATATGGCCTTCCCGTTTAGCGTTCAGGAGGTCATTCGCATGGGCAGACATCCGTATCGTACGCGCAACACGGGCGATGAAACGGAGTACATCATGGCATTGTGTGATTGCCAGGCGCTGGCCGCACGCGATTACCGGCATCTCTCGGGAGGAGAACAACAGCGGGTACAACTGGCGCGCCTGCTGGTTCAGCTTTGGGAGCCCGAGCCTGGGCCGAAATGGTTGTTTCTTGATGAACCCACCTCCGCGCTGGATATTCACCACCAGCAGCACCTTTTTCGTCTGCTACGTCGTCTGGTGCGTGAACGACAGTTTAACGTCTGCTGCGTCCTGCACGATCTCAACCTCGCGGCGCGCTATGCCGACCGTGTGGTATTGATGGAACGCGGCAGGATAGTTGATAACGGATATCCGCAGGATGTTCTGAAGCAACGGTCGCTGAACGCGCTGTACGGTGCCGATCTCACGGTCATAAATGAACCGGAGCATCGAACGCCGATTATCGTCCTCAATCAATAACAGACCGGGAACCCCTGACATGGCGTTCCCGTTTTTCTCCCTTTACACCCTTTTTTCACCTTTTCTAAAAACGCCCTTGACCTTCCCCTTGCTGGAAGGTTTAACCTTTATCACAGTCAGTTAATCCTGCAAAAAAGGAGTTGGTTATGTCTCAAACAATCGATCTAACCCTGGACGGCCTGTCCTGTGGTCACTGCGTAAAACGCGTTAAAGAAAGTCTGGAACAACGTCCGGACGTTGAGCAAGCGGATGTCACCGTGACAGAAGCGCATGTTACCGGGAGCGCCAGCGCAGAAGCGCTGATTGAAACCATTAAACAAGCCGGTTACGGCGCGGAGTTAAGCCACCCAAAGGCTAAACCGCTGACGGAGTCATCAATCCCGTCGGAAGCACTGGCAGCGGTCCCTTCCGAGCTTCCGGCAGCTACGGCTGATGATGACAGCCAACAGTTGCTGTTAAACGGCATGAGCTGCGCCAGTTGTGTGACCCGCGTACAAAATGCATTGCAAAGTGTACCGGGCGTCACGCAGGCACGGGTAAACCTGGCGGAACGCACTGCGCTGGTAATGGGCAGTGCCTCCGCCGCAGATTTAGTACAAGCGGTTGAAAAAGCGGGCTACGGCGCAGAAGCGATTGAAGATGATGCTAAGCGTCGCGAACGTCAGCAAGAAACCGCCGTGGCAACCATGAAACGTTTTCGCTGGCAGGCAGCCGTCGCGCTGCTCCTGGGTATCCCGGTGATGGTATGGGGCATGATTGGCGACAACATGATGGTGAGCGACGACAACCGCAGCCTGTGGCTGATGATTGGTCTGGCAACGCTTGCCGTGATGGTTTTCGCGGGCGGTCACTTTTACCGCAATGCGTGGAAAAGCCTGATGAACGGCACCGCGACCATGGATACGTTGGTGGCGCTGGGTACGGGGGTGGCATGGCTCTATTCCATGAGCGTCAACCTCTGGCCACAATGGTTCCCGATGGAAGCGCGACACCTCTATTATGAAGCCAGTGCCATGATTATCGGTCTGATTAACCTCGGACACATGCTGGAAGCGCGGGCTCGCCAACGCTCGTCTAAAGCACTGGAAAAACTGCTCGATCTGACACCGCCGACCGCACGCGTCGTCACTGACGAAGGTGAAAAGAACGTGCCGCTGGCAGAGGTGCAGGCTGGAATGTTGCTGCGCCTGACCACCGGTGACCGCGTTCCGGTTGATGGCGAAATCACTCAGGGTGAAGCCTGGCTGGATGAGGCCATGCTGACCGGTGAGCCGATTCCACAGCAAAAAGGCGCAGGCGATAGCGTCCACGCCGGTACGGTCGTACAGGACGGTAGCGTGCTGTTCCGCGCCAGCGCTGTTGGCAGTCACACCACGCTGTCGCGCATTATTCGTATGGTGCGCCAGGCACAAAGCAGCAAACCGGAGATTGGCAAACTGGCCGACCGCATCTCGTCGGTGTTCGTTCCGGTCGTGGTCGCCATTGCGCTGGTCAGTGCGGCTATCTGGTATTTCTTTGGACCGGCGCCGCAGATTGTCTATACGCTGGTAATCGCCACCACCGTCCTGATTATTGCCTGCCCTTGTGCGCTGGGTCTGGCAACGCCGATGTCGATTATTTCCGGCGTCGGGCGTGCCGCTGAATTTGGTGTGCTGGTACGTGATGCCGATGCGCTGCAGCGCGCCAGCACGCTCGATACCATCGTGTTTGATAAAACCGGGACGCTAACTGAAGGCAAACCACAGGTTGTCGCCATCAAAACGTTTGGCAATACCGACGAAGCGCTGGCAATTCGTCTGGCAGCGGCCCTTGAACAGGGTTCCAGCCACCCGTTAGCCAGGGCGATTCTGGACAAAGCAGGTGATGTCACGCTGCCGCAGGTCAACGGTTTCCGTACGCTGCGCGGTTTAGGCGTCAGTGGCGAAACGGAAGGTCATTCGCTGCTGCTGGGAAACCAGGCGCTGCTCAATGAACAGCAGGTAGATACCACTGAAATGGAGGCTGAAATCACCGCTCAGGCTTCCCAAGGCTCAACCCCAGTACTGTTAGCGATTGACGGTAAAGCGGCAGCGCTGTTAGCGGTACGTGATCCTCTGCGTAGCGACAGCGTGGCAGCACTCCAGCGTCTGCACCGCGCCGGGTATCGTCTGGTGATGCTCACCGGCGACAACCCAACGACCGCCAACGCCATTGCCAAAGAGGCGGGTATTGATGAGGTGATTGCTGGCGTTCTGCCGGACGGTAAAGCCGAGGCGATTAAACGTCTGCAGAGCCAGGGGCGTCAGGTTGCCATGGTCGGTGACGGTATCAACGATGCGCCTGCGCTGGCTCAGGCTGACGTAGGGATTGCCATGGGTGGCGGCAGCGATGTGGCGATTGAAACCGCCGCGATTACGCTGATGCGCCATAGCCTGATGGGCGTTGCCGATGCGCTGTCTATCTCCCGGGCAACGCTGCGCAATATGAAGCAGAACCTGCTCGGCGCGTTTATCTATAACAGCATCGGTATCCCCGTTGCCGCCGGGATTTTGTGGCCGTTCACCGGAACACTGCTCAACCCGGTCGTTGCCGGGGCGGCGATGGCGCTCTCCTCCATTACCGTGGTGAGCAACGCTAACCGACTGCTGCGCTTCAAACCTAAAGAGTAAGCCTTTACCGGATGTCGCTCTGAACGGGGCCCCAAATCATTCGCGTTGCCTCAAGGCGGCAAGTATAAAAACCCCAGGAGCATAGCCAACTATGTGACTGGGGTTTTTGCTCGCTGCCAATAAAGAGGCTGAGCGAATGATGAAGTGTATTTGCACCTTCCAGGACCACGCGCTAGCATGGAAGTCTACTTAGGGAGGCCGTATGGATCTGTTGTACCGGGTAAAATCATTTTTCACCGCGCTACGCGGCAACCACTATACCTGGCCTGCCATCGACATCTCCTTGCCCGGAAACCGCCATTTTCATCTGATTGGCAGTATTCACATGGGCAGCCGCGATATGGCGCCTCTGCCTGCCAAATTACTCAAAAAGCTCCAGCGTGCCGATGCGCTCATTGTCGAAGCCGATGTTTCCGGCGACGACGCGCCGTTTGCCAACCTTCCGACCTTTGCCGCACTGGAAGAGCGCATCAGCCCAGAGCTGCTAGATAATCTGCACAAAGTCACCGACGAGCTGGGTATTTCCTCTTCCCTGCTGTCTACCCAGCCGCTGTGGCAAATCGCCATGGTCTTGCAGGCAACGCAGGCGCAGCAGTTAGGGTTGCGGGCAGAATACGGCATTGATTACCAACTTCTGAATGCGGCAAAACAGGTGCATAAACCCATAATCGAGCTGGAAGGCGCATCCAGCCAAATCGAACTGTTGTGTCAGTTACCCGATAACGGACTGGCTCTGCTGGACGATACCCTGACGCACTGGCACACCAATGCCAGACTGCTACAACAGATGATGGGCTGGTGGCTTAAAACGCCGCCACGCAATAGCGAACTCACTCTACCCAATACTTTTAGCCAGTCGCTGTATGACGTTTTGATGCATCAGCGTAATGTGGCCTGGCGCGATCGACTCAGGGCGATGCCTGCCGGGCACTATGTCGTGGCCGTTGGCGCGCTGCATTTGTATGGAGAAGGAAATTTGCCGGAGATGTTACGGTAAAAAAATGGCCAATATTGCTATTGGCCCGTCAAAGAGGAATTTCATCATTATTATGATCCCGACGCTTAAAGCATCGGTGTAGTTCGATTGTCGCTCAAAGTCATCATCCTGCCAACACTATTGCGCAAGATGGTACTATTTTTTAGACAGACATCAGGCGTATGCTTGTGTCGTATTTTGTCTGGGCCAGGAAAATTGCTATGACACCCGCCGTTAAATTACTCGAAAAAAACAAAATTTCTTTCCAGATCCACACCTACGATCACGATCCGTCCGAGACGAACTTTGGTGACGAAGTGGTACGCAAGTTAGGTCTGAATGCGGACCAGGTCTACAAAACGCTACTGGTTGCCGTGAATGGCGATATGAAGCACCTGGCGGTTGCCGTTACGCCGGTAGCCGGTCAACTGGATCTCAAAAAAGTCGCCAGGGCGTTGGGAGCCAAAAAGGTCGATATGGCCGATCCGATGATCGCGCAGCGAACCACCGGGTATCTGGTAGGCGGCATCAGCCCGCTGGGGCAGAAAAAAAGATTGCCGACGCTCATCGACGCTCCCGCCCAGACGTTTGACACCATTTATGTGTCCGGCGGCAAACGCGGGCTGGATATTGAACTGGCAGCGGGCGATTTGGCGAAAATTCTGGATGCGAAATTCGCCGATATCGCACGCCGTGATTAATTGTCTTTTGCCCGGTGATACGGCGATTGAGCCTACTGCGATTACAGGGTGTGATTGGTGAAGACAGTTTGGACTCGGCCAGCGCGCAAGAACCGGAGCGTAGATGTAATAAGTAGGATTATTGGGCCGCCATGAAGGGCGGCCCGGAGGAGCGGATAAAATGATGCCCCAAATTGCCCTGTTACTGCCAGCTTACCTCGCCCTTCGGCTCATACGCACCAGCATCGAGCGGTGAGTTCTTCTGCACGTACTCTTTCAGCACTTCCGCATCAATAAACCCGGTATTTACATAGCCAGGCTTGTTATCAATTCGCGGATAGCCATCGCCGCCGGTGGCATTGAAGCTCAGCGTTGCCATGCGATAGGTTTTGGCTGGATCAACGGGTTCGCCTTTAATTTTCAAATCGTTAAGCTTGCCGTCTTTCGCCACGAAGCTGACATTGGCAAACTGCGGATAGGCCCCGGAATCCGGCTTCATTTGTGCCACGGCGGTCAGATAGTCAATCACCTCTTTCCCGCTCATGTCGGCGTACACCACGATGTTACCGAACGGCTGCACTTTCAGCACGCTCTTATAGGTGATATCACCGCCTTCGATGGAGTCACGGATACCGCCGCCGCTCATCACGCCAAAATCAGCGCTGGTTCGCGCCATTTGCGCAGCCAGCAGTAAATGCCCCATGTTGGTCTGTACGAAACGGACTTTGCTACGGTCGCCTTCGAGGCGCGCATTGACGCTACCAATTTTCACGTCGAGCTGCGCTTTACCTTTATTCTGGAACGGCGTCAGCAGTGAAAGCATTTGCTGATTTTCTGCAATTTCCGGGGTGTAGAGTACGCGCTCACTTTTACCGTTGTCCCAGGTCACTTTTTTCTTCTGGTTGACGGGGATGAGCTGGTAGTTAACCATTTTCATTTCGCCATTGCGGAACTCAAAGTCCGCCCGCCCCACGTATTTCCCCCACTCATGCGCCTGCACAATCCAGATCCCGTTTTGCTTGTCTGGCGCACACGGCGTACCCGGTACGTAATCAACCTGCTTCTTGTTTTCCGCGGCCATACATACCGGATCCTGCGAGTGACCACCCACAATCATTGCCAGCGATCCCGCCGGCAGGCTGCGCGCCATTTCTACGTCGCCAGGCGCGTTCGAGCCGTGATTGCCATTGTCATAATGTCCCATATGGGTGGTCGCAATAATGATGTCCGGCTTTTCCCCCATATTCAGTTCCTGGATAACCAGTTTGGCTTCATCAGCAGGTTTACGGAACTCAATATCGGTAAAGAACTCTGGGTTGCCAATTTTCGCCGTATCGTCAGTGGTTAAACCGAGTACGGCAATTTTTAAATCCTGGCGCTTAAAGATGGCCCACGGCTTAAACAAACGCTCGCCGGTGCTTTTCTGATAGATATTGGCCGAGAGAAACGGGAATTTGGACCATTTTTCCTGCTGGCGCAATACGCTAAGCGGATTATCAAACTCGTGGTTTCCGACCGCCATCGCATCATAGCCAATCAGGTTCATTCCACGAAAATCAGGTTCAGCATCCTGCAGATCGGACTCCGGTACGCCGGTATTAATGTCGCCACCGGAAAGCAGCAGTACGCTGCCTCCTTCCTCAGCCACCTCTTTACGAATACCGTCCACCAGCGTTTTTTGTGCCGCCAGCCCGTATTCACCGTATTCGCTGCGCCAGAAGTGACCGTGATGATCGTTGGTATGCAGAATGGTAATTTTGTAGGTTTTATCTTTTTCGTACGCCTGTGCAGGTTGACCTGCCAGCGCAAATGCGGCTAATAACGCCAGCGCCACGCCCCGTTTTAAAAACTTCATATTTCACTCCCTGACTCAATATCAACCGCCATACCCGTTATCCTTCAAATTACATGTGCGTTGGCTGCGCTCACTTCCCCCTGTCGCTTATGCAGTAAGCTCCTGGGACTCTCGCGTTTGCCGCCTACCTGTAAGTCGAATTAGTTCGGGCATAAAATTACAGCTACTGAAAATAATAGCCGAAAATGTTTTCAGAAATGAGACTTCCTTCAAACACCTTCCGCAGGTATGTTAGTCAGGTAATAATAACAAATTAGATTACCCTCATAATCGCAACCCAAACAGAAGTGACTTTCTATGGCAATAAGTGAACCAACCCAGCCAGTGGCTGGCGCGTCAGCGTCGGTTGCTAAAGCACGCACCTCATTTGGCATTTTAGGGGCAATCAGCCTCTCCCATCTGCTAAACGATATGATCCAGTCGCTGATCCTGGCGATTTATCCGCTATTGCAGTCAGAGTTCTCGCTGACGTTTATGCAGATAGGGATGATTACCCTGACCTTCCAGCTTGCTTCCTCACTGCTGCAACCGGTTGTGGGTTACTGGACGGATAAATACCCGATGCCGTGGTCGCTGCCCATTGGGATGTGCTTCACGCTGAGTGGGCTTGTTTTGCTGGCCATGGCCGGCAGTTTCCATATGGTCCTGCTCGCCGCAGCGCTGGTTGGTACCGGCTCTTCGGTATTTCACCCGGAATCATCCCGCGTGGCGCGAATGGCCTCCGGCGGTCGTCACGGTCTTGCCCAGTCAATTTTCCAGGTTGGCGGCAACTTCGGTAGCTCTCTGGGACCGTTACTGGCGGCTGTCATCATCGCGCCATATGGTAAGGGTAATGTGGCTTGGTTTGTGCTGGCTGCGTTATTAGCGATTGTCGTTCTGGCGCAAATCAGCCGTTGGTATGCCGCGCAGCACCGGATGAGTAAAGGAAAACCGAAAGTCGCCATCGTGAATCCGTTACCACGGAATAAAGTGGTACTGGCGGTAAGCATCCTGCTGGTGCTGATTTTCTCCAAATACTTCTATATGGCGAGCATCAGCAGCTATTACACCTTTTATCTGATGCAAAAATTCGGATTATCGGTACAAAATGCCCAGTTTCACCTGTTTGCCTTCCTGTTTGCCGTCGCAGCCGGGACGGTGATTGGTGGACCATTGGGCGATAAAATTGGCAGAAAATATGTTATTTGGGGCTCTATCCTCGGCGTAGCACCCTTTACCCTCTTTTTACCCTACGCAACGCTGGAATGGACCGGGATTTTAACCGTGATCATTGGTTTTATCCTCGCATCGGCGTTTTCTGCCATTCTGGTCTACGCGCAGGAGCTGCTTCCTGGCCGTATCGGCATGGTTTCTGGGCTATTTTTCGGTTTTGCCTTCGGCATGGGCGGCTTGGGAGCCGCGGTGTTAGGGCTGATTGCCGACCATACCAGCATCGATTTGGTCTACAAAATATGTGCTTTCCTGCCACTACTGGGGATACTGACCATATTCTTACCTGATAACCGACATAAAGCGTGATTTCCTGACGGCCAAAAGTAAATTTTGGCCGTCAGACTTACAGTAG
Organism: Citrobacter sp. RHBSTW-00017; assembly: GCF_013797615.1. NCBI lineage: Bacteria > Pseudomonadati > Pseudomonadota > Gammaproteobacteria > Enterobacterales > Enterobacteriaceae > Citrobacter > Citrobacter sp. RHBSTW-00017. Next base: position 3,689,687 of record NZ_CP056899.1, read on the forward strand.
CCATCAGCCTTTGCCTCTCACATACCGCTGTACTTTTCCGATCCGTGCTTTTTTACGTCTAAAATCCTATTTTCATCAAAATTCAATAATTATTCACAAACAAAAACATCAAAATTGTCATAAACTATTACTCGTCGTTTGAGTTTTCAGGATTATCACAGCAACCAAAGGAGACGGAATGCATCACGCCACCCCGCTTATCACCACCATTGTCGGCGGCCTTGTGCTCGCTTTTATATTAGGCATGATTGCCAATAAACTACGTATTTCTCCTCTGGTGGGATATCTGTTAGCGGGCGTTCTGGCCGGTCCATTTACACCTGGTTTTGTTGCTGATACCAAGCTAGCGCCTGAACTGGCCGAGCTTGGCGTAATCCTGCTGATGTTCGGCGTGGGGCTGCACTTTTCGCTGAAGGATTTGATGGCGGTAAAGTCTATCGCCATTCCCGGCGCGATTGCCCAGATAGCGGTGGCAACGCTGCTGGGCATGGCGCTTTCAGCAGTGATGGGCTGGTCGCTGATGGTTGGGATCGTGTTTGGTCTGTGTCTTTCAACCGCCAGTACCGTAGTGCTATTGCGTGCGCTTGAAGAAAGGCAGCTCATTGACAGTCAGCGCGGGCAAATCGCCATTGGCTGGCTGATTGTCGAAGACCTGATGATGGTGCTGACGCTGGTTCTCCTGCCAGCCGTCGCTGGAATGCTGGAAAAAGAAGATGTCGGCTTTGCCTCGCTGGCCGTAGATATGGGCATTACCATCGGTAAGGTAGTGGCGTTTATCGCAATTATGATGCTGGTTGGTCGTCGCCTGGTGCCGTGGATTATGGCCCGTAGCGCCGCAACCGGCTCACGCGAACTGTTTACCCTGTCAGTCCTCGCCCTCGCATTAGGTATCGCATTTGGCGCAGTGGAGCTGTTCGATGTCTCCTTTGCACTGGGGGCATTCTTCGCCGGCATGGTGCTGAACGAATCTGAACTGAGTCACCGTGCGGCGCATGACACCCTGCCGCTGCGCGATGCGTTCGCCGTACTGTTCTTCGTTTCCGTCGGGATGCTCTTTGATCCCATGATTCTGATTCAGCAGCCGCTGGCGGTGCTGGGCACGCTGGCGATTATCATCTTTGGTAAATCCCTTGCCGCCTATTTCCTGGTGCGCCTGTTTGGTCACTCCCAACGCACAGCGCTCACCATTGCCACCAGCCTGGCGCAGATTGGTGAATTTGCCTTTATCCTGGCGGGTCTGGGCATGGCGTTAAACCTGCTGCCGCAGGCCGGACAGAATCTGGTGCTGGCGGGGGCGATCCTGTCTATCATGCTTAACCCGGTGCTGTTCGCGGTGTTAGAAAAATATCTCGCCAAAACAGAAACGCTGGAAGAACAGACGCTGGAAGAGGCTATTGAAGAAGAGAAGCAAATTCCGGTGGATATCTGCAATCACGCCCTGCTGGTTGGCTTTGGGCGCGTCGGTAGCCTGCTGGGCGAGAAATTGATGGCTGCGGGGATCCCGCTGGTAGTTATCGAAACCTCACGCACCCGAGTGGATGAACTGCGCGAGCGCGGGATCCGCGCGGTGCTGGGGAATGCCGCCAACGAAGAAATTATGAATCTGGCGCATCTGGATTGCGCACGCTGGCTGCTGCTGACTATTCCCAATGGCTATGAAGCGGGTGAAATTGTCGCTTCAGCACGCGAGAAGTGCCCGTCGATTGAAATTATCGCGCGCGCGCATTATGACGATGAGGTGGAATACATTACCGAACGCGGCGCCAATCAGGTCGTCATGGGTGAGCGTGAAATCGCCCGTACCATGCTGGAGCTGATTGAAACGCCGCCTGCTGGTGAGGTGGTCGTTACAGGCTGATGTCGTTGCCGGATGACGCTATCGCTTATCCGGCATGTGCATGATTTAACGATCCCAGTACGACTCTTCGAGGCTATCTTCGCGTTCCGGCAAACCGCGCGTCAGGCGCGGGGAATGCTGGTTCAGCACCTGATAACTCACGCGATTCGCATATTTACACACCTGGGCTAACGACGAATAGGTCAGCCAGGTGAACTTGTGCTTGCTGGAGTTAGGCACGTTGCTGCGGTGATAGCTGTTAGCGGTAATATCATGCAGCAATGCCGCCAGCGCGCCGTCGCCAGCGCCGTTGGTATTCATGATCTTCTCTGGACCGCCCATATACGGTGCGATGTGCGAATACACACGCAGCGGATTGGTACAATCTTTATGGCGCATGGCGCGGCTAAACTCGTACTGGTTGAATTCGGCAATGGCCCCAGGCAGCAGCGGATGCTGGGTTTTACGTTTGACTTCTTCTTCCGTAAAGCCCGCCATATAAAGACCCGCCGGTCCCGCTGTGCACAGCACCAGATCCACCCAATCCAGCGCCTTGTCGGACGCCAGCAGCGGATCGTTTTCGCCGGTCAGCGCTTCGGCCTCTTCTTCATTCATCGCCAGAATTGAGACATGCTCTTTCAGGAATGCCTGCCACCACTGCGGATTATCGGCAATGACAAATTTGGTGCCCAGCGTCAGTACCACCGGAACATTGTGTTTTTTAGCAAATTCGATCGCCTTCATGGTCGCTTCCGGCATTGGCTCGCCCGGCTCGCAGCGCACCAGATAGGACGTCAGCACCAGCGCGGACGCTCCGGCAATCACCGATTCAGGGATGCTATCCGCCCGTAGCTTGTTCATATGCCCTGGGCTGATTGCAAAGGTACGCTCACCGGACTCGCCAATCAGCGTAAAGCAGCGACCAATCGGTCCATCTACGCCCTGCAGGTAGTTCAGATCGGTACGACTGGAGGTATTGCATAAATAGCGGTACGCATAGCTGCCAATCTCGATATTGCTGCACATCACACCCAGCAGCACCGAGCGGTCATCCGCCAGCACAGAGTAGTTGTGCATCGTATTACCGATAGTACCGCCCGCAAACTGATGGGTGATCAAATTTTCACGCACCAGTTCCTGGTAGAGCGCTTCAGCGACATCATCTGCAATCACCAGAGAGTGCCCGGCACTTAATCCATAACGTTTTACAAAGTTATCATCAACTTTGGCTTCAATATCCACCAGCGTCTGGTCAATACCCACCACCCAGGCTGCGCTGGTTTCATTTTCTGGCTGAATTTGTTGCAGCAACGGATCGCGCGCGCTGACGGGAAAATAGTGTTTGGATTTACGTTTACCGGGAAATTTCATGGTCGATTTTACGGGTGGTTAGCTGAGCGATGCATGGTAGCACATTCCCCGCTGCGCATGCGATGCGGCGCTGAGTTTCAATATCGGACGGTGAGATCGCAGTTTATCCGGGATGAATTTCTACAATAACTCACCTTCACAAGGAGCGCTTTATGAAGCCGGAAAACAAGATCCCCGTACTCGACAACATTTCGGATGAAATGAAAAGTGTGGTGAATTTTCATCGCGAAGATTTGCCGCCGTGGCCCGCTGCCGATGACTTTGTGGCCCAGCGTAAACACTACATTCATGAACGGCAGTTGTGGAATGCCGATGCCCCACAGATGAATACCCGAGAATGCGTTATTTCCACCGCATGCGGCCCCGTTGCCACACGAATTTACGCTCCGCTGCCCCATAGCCAGGCGACGCTATATTACCTGCACGGCGGCGGTTTTATTCTCGGTAATCTGGATACCCACGATCGCATTATGCGTTTACTGGCGCGCTATACGCAGTGCACGATAATTGGCATCGACTATTCGCTTTCGCCAGAGGCCCGCTACCCGCAAGCCATCGAAGAGATTGTCGCCGTCTGTCAGTACTTTTATCAGCACGCTGGCGATTATTCCCTTAATGTGAATCATATTGGTTTTGCGGGCGATTCCGCCGGGGCCATGCTGGCGCTTGCCAGCGCGTTGTGGTTGCGGGATAAACACATTGCCTGCGGCAAGGTGGCTGGCGTGCTGTTGTGGTATGGGCTTTACGGCCTGCAGGATTCACTGAGCCGACGGCTAATGGGCGGAGCCTGGGATGGTTTAACTCGCGAGGATCTGCAGATGTACGAAAACGCGTACCTGCGTAGCGCCGACGATCGTGAATCACCGTACTATTGCCTGTTTAATAACGACCTGACGCGCGACGTGCCGCCGTGTTTTATCGCCGGTGCGGAGTTTGATCCGCTGATTGACGACAGCCGCTTATTGTTCCAGACGCTACAGGCGCATCAGCAGCCCTGCCAGTACAAAATGTACCCCGGCACGTTGCACGCCTTCCTGCACTATTCGCGGATGATGAAAACCGCCGACGATGCGTTGCGGGAGGGCGCGCGTTACTTCAGAGCGCAGCTTTAACGGTAGGCTGCGGTCAGTTTAACCATCATTTCGATATGTTCCGGTGTGGCATTCAGCGCCGGAATATACTCATATTGCTTACCGCCTGCCTCGAGGAAAATCTCCCGGTTTTGCACCGCTATCTCTTCCAGCGTTTCGAGACAATCAGCCGCGAAGCCCGGACACATGACCTGGATATGTCGGGTCCCTTTCTCCGCCAGCATTTTTAACGTTTCATCGGTATATGGCGTCAACCACGGTTCACGGCCAAAACGAGACTGGAAGGTCATCATCACTTTTTCCGGCGGCAAGCCAAGCGCAGAAACCAGCTCACGAGTCGTATCACGACAGCGCTGCGGGTAGTCACCGCCTTCATCGGCGTAGCGCTGCGGAATGCCGTGATAGGAAAGCAGCAGCAAATCGGGTTCACCATGTTGAGCAAATGAATCACGGGCGCTCTTGGCCAGCGCATCAATGTAGCTGCTGTCATCGGCGTAATCACGAATAAATGAGATGCCAGGAATACTGCGTTTACGCGCTAAGATTCGCGCCAGTTCATCCCAGACTGCCGCCACGGTAGAACAGGAATATTGCGGGTACAGCGGTAACACCACCATGTGTTCAACTCCGCTTGCCAGCAGTTCATCGACCGCGCTTTCAAGCGACGGTGAACCGTAGCTCATCCCCAGCGCGACAGGCGTATTTGGCAGACGTTGTGCCAGCGCCAGCTGTTGCGCCTTGCTGTAGACCATCAGCGGGGAACCGTCTTCCATCCAGATTGACTGGTACAGCTTTGCCACGCGTGGCGCACGTAGCGGCAAAATCACACCACGCAGCAGCGGCCACCACAGCGCAGGTGACGTATCGACTACGCGTTGATCGCTTAAAAACTGGCGCAGGTAGCGCTTAACGGCTTCGGGGGTTGGGGCATCGGGAGTGCCGAGGTTTGCCAGCAGGATACCGGTTTTCGTCTGACGCATTACCGCCTCTTATCGATTCAAATTGTTGATAATTGTAGCGGAAAAGCGATAAAGAAGAACTAATTGCTGTGAAAGGTAAGACGAGAATTTGCCTGATGGCGCTGTGCTTATCAGGCCTACATAAAATCGTAGGCCGGATAAGGTGTTTACACCGCCATCCGGCATTGACTGCGCTAAAACTTAACCGAGGATTTTTTCCAGCGCTGCGCGAACGTCAGCCACAGCCTGGGTGCCGTCAACTTTCGCGTATTTGGTGTTACCCGCCTGCGCTTCTTTAGAGTAGTAGCCGATCAGCGGAGCGGTCATCTGATGGTATTCCACCAGGCGCTTACGTACGGTCTCTTCCTGATCGTCTTTACGGGTGGTCAGCTCTTCGCCGGTCACGTCGTCTTTGCCTTCAACCTTAGGCGGGTTGAATTTGATGTGGTAAACGCGGCCAGAAGCAGCGTGTACGCGACGACCCACGATACGGTCAACGATCAGCTCGTCCGGAACGTCGAATTCAAGAACGTAGTCCACGTTGATGCCTGCTTCTTTCATGGCATCAGCCTGCGGAATAGTACGCGGGAAGCCATCAAGCAGGAAACCATTACGGCAGTCTTCCTGAGCAATACGCTCTTTTACCAGCGCGATCACCAGCTCATCAGTCACCAGCTTACCGGCGTCCATGATGTCTTTCGCTTGTTTGCCCAGCTCGGAGCCAGATTTCACGGCAGCACGCAGCATATCACCGGTGGAGATTTGCGGAATACCATACTTCTCCATGATGAACTGAGCCTGAGTTCCTTTACCCGCGCCCGGAGCGCCAAGCAGAATGATACGCATTACGAAAATCCCCTTAAAGGTTGTCGATATTTTTTAAAAAGCGCTAAACGATACCACCATCACGCAATTGGCTCAAGGAAGACGCCCGACGCTGAAACGGTTAACGATGGGAAAATTAAAAATGAGGAGAGAAAATGCCGGATCGCGGTGTAAACACCGTATCCGGCCAGGGATCGACGAGATGGTGTAAGCCGGACACGCGTTAGCATCATCCGGCATTACCTTACGGCTATCAGGACACCAGCAACTGGTTCATACGACGAATGAACTGGTTTGGATCTTCCAGCGTGCCGCGTTCAGCAAACAGCGCCTGATCCAGCAGCAGTTCAACCCACTCTTTGAACTGCGCTTCGTCCTGGGTATCCGCTGTGCGTTTGACCAGCACGTGGTCCGGGTTGAGTTCAAAGATATATTTCACTTCCGGTACGGCCTGGCCAGCAGCTGCGAACAGTTTCGCCATCTGGGTGCTCATTTCGTCCGCATCGGTGGTAACGATGGCCGGCGTGTCGGTCAGACGGTGAGTCAGACGCACTTCTTTTACGCGATCGCCCAGCAGGGTTTTCACGCGCTCAACGAACGGCGTCAGCGCTTTTTCCGCTTCTTTTGCCGATTCGTCAACGTCATCCGCCAGCTTGTCGATGGACTCGTCAGCTTTGGCTACGGACTGGAATGCCTTACCGTCGAACTCGGTCAGGTAGTTCATCATCCACTCATCGATACGGTCAGAAAGCAGCAGCACTTCGATGCCTTTCTTACGCAACAGTTCCAGGTGCGGGCTGCTCTTCGCCGCCGCATAGCTGTCTGCGGTGATGTAGTAGATTTTCTCCTGCCCTTCTTTCATACGCGACACGTAGTCTTCCAGCGACACGGTTTGTGCGGAGGAGTCAGTGTGCGTGGACGCGAAGCGCATCAGCTTAGCGATCGTTTCCTGGTTAGCGTTGTCTTCCGCCGGGCCTTCTTTCAGCACCAGGCCGAACTGTTTCCAGAAGGTCTGGTATTTTTCCGCGTCGTCTTTCGCCAGTTTTTCCAGCATCTGCAGTACGCGTTTGGTCAGCGCGCTACGCAGGTTACGGGTGACGGTGCTGTCCTGCAGGATCTCACGAGAAACGTTCAGCGGCAGATCGTTAGAATCTATCAGGCCACGCACAAAGCGCAGGTAATTCGGCATGAACTGCTCGGCGTCGTCCATAATGAACACGCGCTGAACGTACAGTTTCAGACCATGCTTGTGATCGCGGTTCCACATATCCCACGGAGCCTGAGACGGGATGTACAGCAGGCTGGTGTACTCCTGCTTACCTTCCACACGGTTATGACTCCAGGTCAGCGGATCAGTGAAGTCGTGCGCGATATGTTTGTAGAATTCGTTGTACTCGTCGTCTTTGATTTCCGACTTGTTACGGGTCCACAGCGCCTGCGCCTTGTTGATCTTTTCCCAGGAAACTACGGTCTCGCCGTCTTTCTCTTCGGATTTTTCGATCTCTACCGGCAGCGCGATATGGTCGGAATATTTGCTGATGATGGAACGTACGCGCCAGTCATCAAGGAACTCGTCTTCGCCTTCGCGCAGATGCAGCGTGATTTCGGTGCCGCGATCGTCTTTGGTGATGTCGGCAACGGTGTACTCACCTTCACCCGCAGATTCCCAGAACACGCCGTTTTCCGGTTTATCGCCCGCTGCGCGGGTACGCACGGTGACTTTATCCGCCACGATGAACGCAGAGTAGAAGCCAACCCCGAACTGGCCGATCAACTGGCTGTCTTTTGCCTGATCGGATCCCATGGATTCAAGGAAAGATTTAGCACCGGATTTCGCAATGGTCCCCAGATGATCGATAACGTCATCACGGTTCATCCCCACGCCGTTATCGGCAATGGTCAACGTACGCTTATCTTTATCGAAGGAAACACGCACACGCAGCTCACCGTCACCTTCATACAGGTCCGGGTTAGACAGTGCGCGAAAACGCAGCTTGTCTGCCGCATCCGAGGCGTTAGAGATAAGCTCACGCAGGAAGATTTCTTTATTGGAATACAGAGAATGGATCATCAGGTGCAGAAGCTGTTTTACTTCTGACTGAAAACCACGAGTTTCTTGTCCTTTCATGTAGGTCTACCTCAACAATGCCATTTTCAATGGTAAAAACAGGTTGAGGGTGAAATGGGGACAAGCGGAAAGGATTTCAAGCGGAAGCCGCCGTCGCGGCCTCCGTTTGTTCAGAATTTAATCTTGTGTCGTCCTGCCAGAGAGTGCGACAGCGTGGTGCCATCGACCATTTCCAGCTCGCCACCAACCGGAACGCCATGGGCGATACGGCTGGCCTCAACGTCATATTGCATGCAAAGCTCAGCAATATAGTTGGCGGTCGCCTCTCCTTCGACCGTGGGATTGGTCGCCAGGATCAGTTCGCTGATTTGCTCAGATGCCAGCCGCTGCTCGAGACGATCCAGCCCGATATCATCAGGACCAATACCGTCCAGCGGCGACAGGTGTCCCATCAGCACGAAGTAACGTCCGGAAAATTGCCCGGTTTGCTCAATGGCGTAGATGTCCGCCGGACTCTCCACCACGCAAATCTGACCGTTTTCCTGGCGACGCGGGTTCGAGCAGATGTTGCAGACGTCCTGTTCTGTGAATGTGCGGCAATCGGCACAGTGGCCGATTTCCGACATCGCCTTCGTTAACGCCTGCGCCAGACGCATCCCGCCGCTGCGATCGCGCTGAAGCAGCGTGAACGCCATGCGCTGCGCAGACTTCGGGCCAACGCCCGGCAGACAGCGCAGCGCTTCCATAAGCTGAGTTAACAGCGGGCTGGTTTGCATCAGAACGGCATCTTAAAGCCAGGCGGCAGCTGCATTCCGGAGGAAACAGAGGCCATCTTCTCTTTCTGCGTCTCTTCAATACGGCGCGCGGCGTCGTTGAATGCCGCAGCAACCAAGTCTTCCAGCATCTCTTTGTCGTCTTCCAGCAGGCTTGGATCGATCTCCACACGACGGCAGTTATGCGCGCCGTTGATGGTTACTTTTACCAGACCAGCGCCAGATTCGCCGGTCACTTCCAGCTTGGCGACTTCTTCCTGCATCTGCTGCATTTTTTCTTGCATCTGCTGGGCCTGTTTCATCAGGTTACCCAGACCGCCTTTACCAAACATAGGCTTCTCTCTCAATCACGTTAAGGGATGACGACCGTCAAACCGTAATGGCTGACGATCAAATGGGGCGAATACTCTCTTCGTCCAGGTCCGCATCGAAAAAACGACGCAGCGTCTGAATGTTATTATCCGCAATAATCGACTCACGCGCCTGCGCGAGTTTCTCTTCATAAATGGCCTGACGCCACTCCAGCGGCGTGCGCACCGCTGGATTATCATCTTCAACGATGGTCAATTCAACCGTTGACCCCGTTAAGGAACTCAATGCTTCGGCCAGTTTTTGCTGCGCGCCGCTGGAGTTAAGGTGTCGCTGCGTGGAACGCAGGTGCAGGCAAACCACGTTGCCATTCTCTTCTTTCCAGGCATTAAGCGCCACCTGCTCCACCAGTTTAGGCAGCGAGAGCTGGCTTACCTGTGCAGCCCACGGGTCGCGTTCGATGGCCTCAGCCGCCAGCTTTGCCGCCAGTTCTGGCGTTTTTTCATGCTCAAGCGCTTTTTTCAGCGCTTTCGGCGTAGCGACGACCTCTTTGACTTCTGCAACAGGATTGGTCGCTTTCCAGCGATACGCTTCTTTCTTCGCTGGCGCTTTTTCCAGCGCAGAGACCGCTGGACGCGCCTGAACACGTTCCGACACCGAAGCCAGTCTTTCCAGCGCAGCATTATTCACCGGCCGCGCGCGGGAAGCGGCTGCCGGTTCACTCTTTTTTGGTTTGGTTGCTCCCTGAGCGCGTTGCAGCTGGCTGCGTGCCGCCAGCACCTGGCTGGTAGCATCGGAGAGCGGTACATTCTGTTGCTGTTGCGCTGCCGCAGGCTGCTGCGGCACCTGCGTCGGGTTCATCACCGCAGTGGGGGCGACCGGGGCAAAAGACTGTCGCGGGGCTTCAGGTTCCGGGAGCGGCATGCGCGGATGAAAAGCCAGCGCACGTAGCAGCGTCATTTCAACGCCCATTCGCCTGTCCGGCGCATACGGCAGTTCTTTGCGCCCGATTAACAGGGTCTGGTAGTAAAGCTGCACATCGGTTGGCGGGACGATTCGCGCCAGTTCGCGCATACGCTGTTCAATGGCGGCCATATCGCTGCCGAGCGCGGCAGGTGAAAGCTGAACCATGGCAATACGATGCAGCAGAGCCGACATCTCAACCAGTAGCGCTTCCCATTCAATACCGCGCGCGGCGGCATCGTTCACCAGCGTCATAACGCGTTCGCCGTCCGCAGCCACAACCGCTTCAACCAGCGAAAGCGCCTGGTCGTCGTCCAGCGTACCAAGCATGGTGCTGACCGCGTCGGTCGAGACCTGACCATCGCCGCTGGCGATCGCTTGATCGGTCAGGCTCAGCGCATCGCGCAGGCTGCCGTCCGCGGCGCGAGCCAGCAGTTGCAACGCACGTGGCTCATGGGCGATATGCTCTTCTTTGAGGATATGCTCAAGCTGATGGCGAATCTGTTCGACATCCAACGCTTTAAGATGGAATTGCAGACAGCGCGACAGGATAGTCACCGGCAGCTTCTGCGGATCGGTGGTCGCCAGCAGGAACTTAACGTGTGCGGGCGGCTCTTCGAGCGTTTTCAGCAAGGCGTTAAAACTGTGGCGCGACAGCATGTGCACTTCGTCAATCAAATAGACCTTAAAGCGACCGCGCGCTGGCGCGTACTGGACGTTATCCAGCAGGTCACGGGTGTCTTCGACTTTGGTGCGTGAGGCGGCGTCGATTTCAATCAGATCGACAAAGCGCCCCTGCTCGATTTCACGGCAGTTATCACACACGCCGCACGGCGTAGCGGTGATGCCGGTTTCACAGTTTAATCCCTTCGCCAGCAAACGGGCGATTGACGTTTTCCCGACGCCACGGGTGCCGGAAAACAAATAAGCATGATGAATACGCCCTAACGACAAGCCGTTCGCCAGTGCCGTCAGCACATGTTCCTGGCCGACGACGTCAGCAAAGGTTTGTGGGCGCCATTTTCGGGCTAAGACCTGATAACTCATTGGCAGGCTCTGAAAGGCTGGAGGGTGGATTCACAGGGAGATAATGCTAACACAACCTCGCAGCGACGGCGAGGTTGTGTGTCTCGGTATTAATCTGCCGAGATAAGATAGCCCGAAATTAGTGGCCCGGGAATGGAACCAGGCTATAACAGGTCAGTCCCTGCTTTTCCAGACGCTGCTCGCCACCCAGATCAAACAGGTTAATGATAAATGCAGCATCGGTCACTTCGCCACCCAGACGGCGGATCAGTTTCACGGTCGCTTCAATCGTGCCGCCGGTTGCCAACAGGTCGTCCACAACCAGGACTTTATCACCAGGTTTGATGGCATCAACGTGGATTTCCAGTTGATCGGTGCCGTATTCCAGCTCATAGCTCTCAGCAATAACTTCACGCGGAAGCTTACGGGGTTTACGTACCGGAACAAAACCAACGCCCAGACCCAACGCTACCGGCGCGCCAAACAGGAAGCCACGCGCTTCGGTACCAACCACTTTAGTGATACCCGCATTTTTGTAGCGTTCAACCAGCAATTCAATACTGAGGGCGTAGGCTTTCGGGTCTTCCAGTAAACTGGTGACATCACGAAAAAGAATGCCCGGTTTTGGGTAATCGTGGATGCTTTTGATGCTATTTTTGAGAAACTCAAGCTGCTGTGCAGTCGCGGTCATAAGTTTGTGCCTGATTAATACAGTATTACTTCACGGCGCACTATACACTTCATCCTCGACGTATCTTGAATGATTTTGTGTCTGTATAAGAGCCAAGGTTATATTTGCTTAACCTTTGACCACCTGCGCCTGTGCTCGAAAACGGTCGAATTTACTGGCTGTGAGAGACAATTGCAACAGCGTTTATTGCGCTTTACTGCTTTTGTTGTTTTTCATCAATCACCGGGATCCGCCACATAAAAATCAGTAAACAGGCGAGAATAACCAGCAGCAGGCCGCGTACCCACATCATATTGACCAGCCACAGTGAAATACTAAACGTTACCAGGATCAACAAAATAGCGCGCGGCTTTGCTCCCGGCGGCATCGCGCGGTGTTTTTGCCAGTGGCGCAGATACCCGCCGAACCACGAACGGTACAGCAACCAGTCGTGAAAACGCGGCGACGAGCGAGCAAAACACCAGGCGGCCAGCAAGATAAACGGCGTTGTCGGCAACAGAGGCAATACAACGCCCAGCGTTCCTGACACTACCGCTATCCAGCCTATGATGATTAGAATAATGCGTTGCATAATATGAATACTTAACACAGAGAATCGCTACTTTATCATAACAGTTCTCATTTTCATCGGAGTGTTGTCGTGAAAACCGTCATGCTGCTTCAGACGCTCGAAAACCAGCTTAACCGCTTGCGGCAGCGTTGTGCCCCACTGGCACACCATGCCACGCTTAGCGCCCGCTTTGACAGGCATCTGTTTCACACCCGCAGCACGTTGCTACAGGCCTGTCTGGATGAAGCTGATGATAATCTCACTGCTCTACGTCGCGCAGTTGAACAGCAACAACTACCACAAATTACCTGGCTTACGGAACACCTTGCCTCACAGTTAGAGGCGATTTCACGTGAAACCGCCAGTTGGTCGCTCCGGGAGTGGGACTGCGCCTCTCCTGGTCTGGCGCGCTGGCAGCGTAAGCGAGTTCAACACCAGGAGTTTGAGCGCCGCCTGGTTGAAATGACGCGTGAACGTAAAGAACGCCTGGCACAGGTTACAGGCTTTGAAGAACAGCAAAAACTGCATCGCGAAGTAGAGGCATTCGAAGCACGACTGGCACGCTGTCGTCATGCACTGGCAAGAATAGATAACATGCTGGCGCGTTTAACCCGCTAATCCCCGGAGAATTTATGTCATTAGAGAACGCCCCAGATGAAGTCAAACTGGCCGTCGATTTGATTGTCCTGCTTGAAGAGAATCAGATGGAGCCTGAAACAGTTCTGAAAGCACTGGAGATTGTGAAGCAGGATTACGAGAAGAAACTACTCTCTTTATCTAAAAAAGAGCTGTAACTGAAAACCTGATGGCTTTGCACTTATCAGGCCTACGAATGAATCGAAGCTCGCAGGCCTGATGATTATTTCTGTTAACCTACCGAAGGCGTCGGATCGTCACCTTTAATGATGTCACGTTTAACCTCGGTCACGGTGTCACCTTTCGCGTTATGCAGGTGAACTTCGAGCTGGTTAAAGGCGATATCAATGTCATTTTCACGACACAAACGATCGACCGCCCGGTTAAGTTCATCAACCGTGTGGCTACGATCGCGCAATTCACGCACGTATAAACGCAGCTCATGATCCAGCGTGCTGGCGCCGAAGGCGGTAAAGAACACTGCAGGCTCCGGATCGTGCATCACTTTCGGGTGTTCTGTCGCCGCCTGCAACAGCACCTTCTTCACTTTGTCCAGATCCGAACCATAGGCCACGCCAATGCGGATCACCAGACGCGTGGTGGTATCGGAGAGCGACCAGTTGATCAAACGCTCCGTCACGAATGCTTTGTTCGGGATGATCACCTCTTTACGATCGAAGTCAGTAATAGTAGTGGCACGGATACGGATCTTGCTGACCGTTCCGGAGAACGTACCGATGGTCACGGTATCGCCGATGCGTACCGGGCGTTCAAACAGAATAATCAGACCGGAAACAAAGTTACCGAAAATTTCCTGCAAGCCGAAACCAAGACCAACCGAGAGAGCAGCGGCCAGCCACTGTAGCTTATCCCACGAAACGCCGAGCGATCCGAAGACCGTCATCGCACCAATGGCGATGATGGCGTAATTCAGGATCGTGGTGATCGCATAAGAAGCCCCCTGGCGCATCTTCAGTCGCGAGAGCACCAGCACTTCCAGCAGGCCGGGTAAGTTGCGGATCAGCGCCCACGCGACCATTGACGCAATAATCGCAAACAACAGGCTGCCCATGGTGACGTCTTTCACCACTGCCGCACCCGCTTCGGTGCCGTTGTAATGCCAGAGCGTTATGCTGTCGAGATAGCTGAACACGGTGATCAAATCAGACCAAATGGCCCAGAACAGAACACCAAACAGGGCAACCATCACCAGCATGGTTATACGCAGCGTTTGCTGGTTAACCTGTTCCAGCGCAATAGTCGGTTCTTCCTGCGGCTCTGCGCCTTCGGCCCCTTCTTTCACCAGGTTCTGACGACGCGCTAACGCACGACGCCAGGCGATACGGCGTGCCGCTACGCTCAACCCTCGCAGCACCGTCTGGTACAGCAGATTCCAGAGGATAACCAGATAGACCGTTTCAATCCAGCGGCCCGCCAGGCGCAGCGTGGTGTAGAAATACCCTGTCGCCGTCAGCACCATTAATGCAATCGGAATAATAGACAGCACGGTAATAGTGACCAGACGCAGACCATGCGACTCTTTGTCACGCCAGCTTTCGCGGCACATTGGCCATACCAGGAAGGCGATCAGCAGCAGGTTGAGGAAAATGACCACCTGGCCAAGCACATCGTCCATCAAATTAAGCGGCGACAGCTCAGCAATGACCGACCAGAAGTTAAGCGGCAACAGCGCAAGGCTAATACGCACAATCTGGCGACGCCAGTGGCTGGTCTGCTTCGCTGGCATGCCAAAATGACGTATCGCCACGCCATCTTTTTCCAGCACCTTCCAGCACAGACCAAACACCAGCCAGAAGATGGTCATCTTCTTACTGAACGCCCACAGCAGGTCGCTAATATTCAGTTGCATAGTCAGCAGAATCAGACCCACCGCGAGGATAATCAGACACGCCGGCAAGGCTCTGATGAGATCGATCAGAATCGCTTTTGGCGTATTAAGCTGACTGTCATTGCGCAGGTTCCCCACCGCGGCGGCTAATTTTGCCTGATAATCCTTCAGCCACTTCAAACGCCAACGGATTAACCCGGCGATAAGCAGCAGCGGCAGCCCTGCCAGGAACGCAATAAACACGGCGGGCCAGGCTTTTTCCCAGTTCACCGTGATTTTCATCGACTTAAACTGGTCTTTTAGGGTTTGCGGGAAGGCTTTGATCCAGTCCCAGTCCATCGGACGGTTACTGTTAACCCAGAAGATTTGCTGCGTGAGGATCTCTTTCAGGTTTTTCGACACGCTCATTAACTGCTGCTGGTTGATTTGCAGATTAATCGCCATCATCAACTGGTTGCCCAGCTGCTTATTTAGCTGATCCAACAGTTCACGACGCATATCCACGACCTGCAGCAGGGCATCATGGACTTCAGGGTTAACGTCGTTGCTGTGTCCTTCTTCCAGTTTGGCGACAAACGCATCATTCTGGAACAACGTATCGCGCTGCTGGTTAACTTCGAACTGCTCCAGACGCAAATCGGCGATCCGGTTGGTCATATCGGCAAGCTCATCCGCCGACGGCAGCGTTTGTTGTTGCTGATATAAAATGCGCGACAGCAGCAGACTGCCTTTCAGGACGGCGATCTGCTCTTTAATGTTGCGTTCGGATTGCATCGCGCGGTCAAGCCAGTTTTTGACCTTGATATTTTGCTGCATCAGGCTGTTGCCGTTTTCAGTCGCGGCAATCAGGCGCTGGCTGAGCTGATGGTTAACATCAAGTTCCTGCTTCACTAACGGATTGGACTGAATACGCTCGGCTTCGTCCGGCGTTACCGCTTCCTGTGCCGTCTTTTCGGTTAACGTCAGTCGTTTGCTGTTCACCGCCTCTTGCAGGAGCTGGAGCTGGTGTTCAAGGCGGTTACTGTGCGCCGTCACATAATCGCGTTGTTTTTGCAGGGTATCCTGCAAAACGGTATTCCCTTCGAGGCTCTTACGCTGCTGGTCGATCTGCGCGTTCAGCAACGCTTGCTGCGCCTGCAGCAGCACCTGCTGGCTGGGGCGTAAAGCCGCCTCTCCCACAGTGGTGCCATCGAGTCGATTGCGGATTTGCTGCATCTGTTGCGACGCGGTGTACATCGCATTTTGTACGCGCTCTGGCTGTGTCTGCAGCGATACCAGTTGGCTGTTGTAAGCGGCCAGATCGTTTTGCGAGCTTTGCAGATCATCCAGGACCTGCGACACGCGCGACTCAAGCTGTCGTAAGGAGAGCGTACTCAGCGTTTTTCGCGTTTCATCGTCATTATCGACATCGCTAAGCGAATTTAGCGCATCCGTCGCCTGACGCATTTTCTCCGGCGCCTGGGCAACTTTTTGCCGAAGCTGTACGGTTTCATCCTTCACACGATCGATTTTATCCAGCGTGGCAATGGTATCGATGAGATCCTGTTGAACCAGCTTATCCTGTGCGGAGAGATCTTTTTGTTTATTCAGCGTGTCTAACTGGCTCTGAATATCCGCTTTCGTCGGCAGTTCACCACTCTGTTGCGCCCGCGCAAATGCAGATGACTGGCAGGATAGCAATAGAATGAAGAAAAGAATGGTAATAGCAATAAGATGCTGTGAACGTTTATAGAGCTGCAACATAGTCATGAGAATGAAGGTTTCTGAACCGGAAAAGTGACCGAAAATAGTCAAACGGCAAGAATATCACGGCTGTGACCGGCAGAATAGCAGGAGGCAAAATGACCAGGAGAATTCCTGGTACAGACCCAGAGAGTTAACAGGTTTCCGCTACGTTAACCCGCAAGGTTGGGCAGAGAAGACACATCTCAAGCAGCACGGCGACGTATTCCCGAGCCTCTTTTTTCAGATCAAAAGATTCAGGGGCAAATAACCAGTTCTCGATAATTCCGGTAACATAACTACGCAGCAGCACCGCCACGCGACGCGTGTTCAGATTTTCCGGCAGCATGTTGGCGTTCATGCAGTGCCGCAATGTTTGTTCGATACGGTCGTAATTTTCAATACACAGACTGCGTTGAGCTAGCTGAACTGAGGCCATTTCCCCGACAAATTCGCATTTGTGGAATATAATTTCCAACAATAAACGTCGGCGTTCTTCTGTCACGGTAGCTTCAAGAACGTAAATTAAAATTTCTCTTAATACTGATAGTGGATCGTCGGGGAATTTTGCCTGATACTCAGTCTCTAACTCATCAATGTTAGGTTTTGCTAGCTCCCAGATTTCACTGAATAAATCCGATTTGTTTTTGAAATGCCAATAGATCGCGCCGCGCGTGACACCAGCGGCTGCTGCGATCTCCGCAAGCGAGGTGGATGATACCCCTTGTTGCGAAAACAAACGCAGAGCGACATCGAGAATGTGCTGTCGAGTTTCCTGTGCTTGTTGTTTGGTTTTTCGTGCCATAGGTCAGTGAATTTACAGGCGTTAGATTTACATACATTTGTGAATGTATGTACCATAGCACGACGATAATATAAACGCAGCAATGGGTTTATGGGCTTTCAGCCATTGATCAATTTGAAATCGGACACTCGAGGTTTACATATGAACAAAAACAGAGGGTTAACGCCTCTGGCAGTCGTTCTGATGCTCTCAGGCAGCTTAGCGCTAACAGGATGTGACGACAAACAGGCCCAACAAGGGGGCCAGCAGATGCCAGAGGTTGGAGTTGTTACGCTCAAAACTGAACCTCTACAGATAACAACCGAACTCCCGGGTCGCACCAGTGCGTATCGCATTGCAGAAGTTCGCCCTCAGGTTAGCGGTATTATCCTGAAGCGTAATTTCACGGAAGGTGGTGACATCGAAGCGGGTGTATCTCTCTATCAGATTGATCCTGCTACTTACCAGGCCGCTTATGAAAGCGCAAAAGGCGATCTGGCAAAAGCGCAAGCCGCAGCAAATATCGCTCAACTGACGGTCAAACGTTATCAGAAACTGTTGGGTACTAAGTACATCAGTCAACAGGATTACGATAGTGCACTGGCAGACGCACAGCAGGCGAACGCCTCCGTTGTCGCCGCGAAAGCCGCGGTAGAAACTGCACGCATCAATCTGGCTTATACCAAAGTAACGTCGCCGATCAGCGGCCGCATTGGTAAATCATCCGTTACTGAAGGCGCTCTGGTGCAAAACGGTCAGGCAACCGCACTGGCAACCGTTCAGCAGTTGGATCCCATCTATGTGGACGTGACGCAGTCAAGCAACGATTTCCTGCGCCTGAAACAAGAGTTGGCCAACGGCACTCTGAAGCAAGAAAACGGTAAAGCGAAAGTCGAACTGGTGACCAATGACGGCATTAAATTCCCGCAGTCCGGTACGCTGGAATTTTCTGATGTCACGGTAGATCAAACCACCGGGTCGATTACGTTACGCGCAATCTTCCCTAACCCGGATCACACCTTACTGCCGGGTATGTTCGTCCGTGCTCGTCTGGAAGAAGGGACTAACCCAACTGCATTACTGGTTCCACAGCAAGGCGTTACCCGCACACCGCGTGGCGATGCCAGTGCATTGGTTATCGGTGCAGACAACAAAGTTGAAACCCGTCAAATTGTCGCCGCACAAGCGATTGGCGACAAATGGTTAGTCACTGATGGACTTAAACCGGGCGACCGCGTGATTGTCACTGGGCTGCAAAAAGTACGTCCTGGCGCGCAGGTAAAAGCGCAGGAAATCACCGCTGATAACAACCAGCAAGCTGCAAGCGGTAGCCAGCCTGAACAGTCCAAGTCTTAACTTAAACAGGAGCCGTTAAGACATGCCTAATTTCTTTATCGATCGCCCAATATTTGCGTGGGTGATCGCCATTATCATCATGTTGGCAGGGGGGCTCGCGATCCTCAAATTGCCGGTAGCGCAATATCCGACTATTGCACCGCCAGCAGTGACGATCTCCGCGACCTACCCTGGCGCTGATGCCAAAACAGTACAGGATACTGTTACGCAGGTTATCGAACAGAATATGAACGGTATCGATAACCTGATGTACATGTCCTCAAACAGTGACTCCACGGGTACCGTGCAGATCACGCTTACCTTTCAGTCTGGTACTGATGCGGATATCGCGCAGGTACAGGTGCAGAACAAACTGCAGCTGGCAATGCCGCTTCTACCGCAGGAAGTACAACAACAGGGTGTGAGCGTTGAGAAATCATCCAGTAGCTTCCTGATGGTTGTCGGCGTAATCAACACCAACGGCACCATGACGCAGGAGGATATTTCCGACTACGTGGGCGCCAACATGAAGGACGCCATCAGCCGTACTTCAGGTGTGGGTGATGTTCAGCTGTTCGGTTCCCAGTACGCGATGCGCATCTGGATGGATCCGAACAAACTGAATAACTTCCAGCTGACGCCGGTTGATGTGATCAGCGCCATCAAAGCGCAGAACGCCCAGGTTGCAGCCGGTCAGTTAGGCGGTACGCCGCCGGTGAAAGGCCAGCAGCTTAACGCTTCGATCATCGCGCAAACCCGTCTAACCTCCGCCGATGAGTTCAGCAAAATTCTGCTGAAAGTGAATCAGGACGGTTCCCAGGTGCGCCTGCGTGACGTAGCGAAAGTCGAACTGGGTGGTGAGAACTACGACATCATTGCGAAGTTCAACGGTAAACCGGCATCCGGTCTGGGTATCAAGCTGGCGACAGGCGCTAACGCCCTGGACACCGCAAACGCTATCCGCGATGAACTGAAGAAGATGGAACCGTTCTTCCCGTCAGGTCTGAAGATCGTTTACCCGTATGACACCACGCCGTTCGTGAAAATCTCTATTCACGAAGTAGTGAAAACGCTGGCGGAAGCCATCATCCTCGTGTTCCTGGTAATGTATCTGTTCCTGCAGAACTTCCGCGCGACGCTGATTCCGACTATCGCCGTGCCGGTGGTGCTATTGGGTACGTTTGCCGTCCTTGCGATTTTCGGCTTCTCGATAAACACGCTGACGATGTTCGGGATGGTGCTCGCCATCGGCCTGTTGGTGGATGACGCCATCGTTGTGGTCGAGAACGTTGAACGTGTAATGGCTGAGGAAGGGCTACCACCGAAGGAAGCAACGCGTAAATCGATGGGCCAGATTCAGGGCGCACTGGTTGGTATCGCTATGGTGCTGTCAGCGGTATTTATTCCGATGGCCTTCTTCGGGGGATCTACCGGTGCAATTTACCGTCAGTTCTCCATCACCATTGTTTCGGCGATGGCGTTATCAGTCCTGGTGGCATTGATTCTGACCCCTGCCCTGTGTGCGACCATGCTCAAACCGGTTGCTAAAGGCGATCACGGAGAAGGCAAAAAAGGTTTCTTCGGCTGGTTTAACCGCATGTTCGATAAGAGCACGCACCATTACACCGACAGCGTGGGCGGAATTCTGCGCAGCACCGGTCGTTATCTGGCGCTGTATCTGATCATCGTCGTGGGTATGGCCTATCTGTTCGTTCGTCTGCCAAGCTCGTTCCTGCCGGATGAAGACCAGGGGGTATTCCTGTCAATGGCTCAGCTGCCAGCGGGTGCAACGCAAGAGCGTACCCAGAAGGTGCTGGACGAAATGACGGATTACTATCTGACCAAAGAAAAAGCGAACGTTGAATCGGTGTTTGCCGTTAACGGCTTCGGTTTTGCAGGACGTGGTCAGAACACCGGTATCGCATTCGTGTCTCTGAAAGACTGGAGTGAACGTCCAGGCGAGGAGAACAAGGTTGAGGCAATTACTCAACGTGCGATGGGCGCATTCTCGCAGATTAAAGACGCGATGGTCTTTGCTTTTAACCTGCCAGCGATTGTGGAGTTAGGGACCGCGACCGGTTTCGACTTCCAGCTGATTGACCAGGCAGGTTTAGGTCATGAGAAGCTAACCCAGGCGCGTAACCAGCTGTTTGGTGAAGTTGCGAAACATCCTGATCTGTTAGTCGGCGTACGTCCTAACGGTCTGGAAGATACGCCGCAGTTCAAGATCGATATCGATCAGGAAAAAGCGCAGGCTCTGGGTGTATCCATTAGTGATATTAATACAACGCTGGGTGCAGCATGGGGCGGAAGCTACGTAAATGACTTCATCGACCGTGGTCGTGTGAAGAAAGTTTACATCATGTCTGAAGCGAAATACCGTATGTTGCCGGAAGATATTGGAAACTGGTATGTCCGCGGTAGCGATGGACAGATGGTACCGTTCTCCGCCTTCTCTACCTCACGTTGGGAATATGGTTCACCGCGTCTGGAACGCTATAACGGTCTGCCTTCCATGGAAATCTTAGGCCAGGCCGCACCGGGTAAAAGTACCGGTGAAGCCATGGCAATGATGGAGGAACTGGCCAGCAAACTGCCATCCGGTATCGGCTATGACTGGACCGGTATGTCCTACCAGGAACGACTGTCCGGCAACCAGGCCCCTGCTCTGTATGCCATTTCACTGATTGTCGTATTCCTGTGTCTGGCGGCATTGTACGAGAGCTGGTCAATTCCGTTCTCCGTCATGCTGGTGGTACCGTTAGGTGTTATCGGTGCATTGCTGGCAGCAACGTTCCGCGGCCTGACCAACGACGTTTACTTCCAGGTAGGCCTGCTCACAACCATTGGGTTGTCGGCGAAGAACGCGATACTTATCGTCGAATTCGCCAAAGACTTGATGGATAAAGAGGGTAAAGGTCTGATAGAGGCGACGCTGGATGCGGTCCGCATGCGTTTACGTCCGATCCTGATGACATCGCTGGCCTTTATTCTGGGCGTAATGCCGCTGGTTATCAGCTCCGGCGCAGGCTCCGGCGCGCAGAACGCCGTTGGTACTGGCGTAATGGGCGGGATGGTGACGGCAACCGTGTTGGCTATCTTCTTTGTTCCGGTGTTCTTTGTGGTGGTACGCCGCCGCTTTAGCCGCAAAAGTGAAGATCTTGAGCATAGCCACTCAGTAGACCATCATTGATAGATCTCTAAAGATAAGGCCGCGCAAGCGGCCTTTTTTCTGGAAAAATCATAAAAATCACTTATTGCTATTTCGTTTATTTTCTCCAGGGTAAATAAGCGATATAATCCCTGTAGCCTTAAAGGCTATTCTTAAAAATCATTGAGAGTTCTTATTTACTTTAATAAATATTAAGATTATTCCTGGTAAGCGGTTCACATTGTCGATTGTTACCTTTCGTTGCTAAACCTAATCAAGATAACTCGATGATTGCCCGAAGAATAAAGAAATTGTCCGATTCCGAATAACCGCATTTATCTGTTAAAATGTAAAAATGACCTGACATCATAAGTTTGCATAATTGTAATTTTTCGTGATATGACGATGAAATCTTTTTTAGACTAGATTATAGTTAAATCATCAGGAGTCGCGGGCAAGTTCCAGGTAGTCTGTTGTATCCATCCCGAAGGTGTTCGGTTAGTTTAAGCCACGAAGAAGGGGATGCGTTATGGATGAATACTCACCCAAAAGACATGATATCGCGCAGCTTAAATTTCTCTGCGAAACCCTGTATCATGACTGTCTTGCAAACCTTGAACAAAGTAACCATGGCTGGGTTAATGACCCTACCTCTGCCACTAGCTTGCAGCTCAATGAACTGATAGAGCATATTGCAACCTTCGCACTTAATTATAAAATTAAGTACAATGAGGACAATAAGATGATCGCGCAGATAGATGAATACCTGGATGACACTTTTATGTTGTTCAGCAGTTATGGTATTAATACGCAGGATCTGCAGAAATGGCGGAAGTCAGGTAATCGACTGTTTCGCTGTTTTGTCAATGCCACCAGGGCTAATCCTGTTAGTTTGTCTTGTTAAAAATTATTACAATCATAGGTAAGATTTATGTCCGATAAACCATTAACTAAAACTGATTATTTGATGCGCCTGCGACGTTGTCAGACAATTGACACACTTGAGCGCGTTATTGAAAAAAATAAATATGAATTGTCCGACAACGAACTGGCTGTATTTTACTCAGCAGCAGATCACCGCCTTGCTGAATTGACTATGAATAAGCTCTACGACAAGATTCCAACTTCTGTTTGGAAATTCATTCGCTAATTGCTCACGGGTTAAGTCAGGTATAGCGGTACATTTGTCTGGCTGACCATTTTCGTATTTACAATGGTTATTTAAATCAAATCACGTGACTACGATCACAGCGAAGAAGTGGGAACGTTCCCCTTGTTTGCATTGCGTTTTACTGTGTTGAAATGACCTCCAGTACACAGGAAATTCGTAATGAGTAATGAAAAGCAAAAAATGATCGCCGGTGAACTTTATCGCCCGGCGGATGAAACATTGCGCCACGACCGACTACGCGCTCGTCAGTTGACCCATCGCTACAACCTCACCGCTCCCGATGAAAAAAATGCGCGACAAGCTATCCTGCATGAGCTGTTGGGCCAGAGCGAAGGGGCTTATATTGAACCCTCTTTTCGTTGTGATTACGGCTATAACATCTATCTCGGTAAAGAATTTTACGCCAACTTCGACTGCGTTATGCTCGACGTCTGCCCGATCCATATTGGCGACAACTGCATGTTAGCCCCAGGAGTCCATATTTATACAGCCACCCACCCGCTGGATGCCACCGAGCGAAACAGTGGCATGGAGCTCGGCAAACCCGTGACTATTGGCAACAACGTCTGGATAGGTGGACGCGCAGTGATAAACCCTGGCGTAACGTTGGGTGATAACGTGGTTGTGGCCTCAGGCGCGGTGGTCACGAAAAGCGTTCAGGCAAACTGCGTGGTTGGGGGCAATCCCGCCAGGATTATCAAAACGCTGTGATCTTAAATGTAACTGTTATGCTAAATTGTGGTTAATCTGTTACTTTCTTCACAAGGTATCCCCTTTTAAAATAGGGCGATCGCATCTGAATATCGCAGACACTACAAAGGCAAGAGATGACAGAAATACAGCGCCTGCTTACCGAAACCATCGACGACTTAAATATTCGCGAAAAGCGCGACAACAAACCGCGCTTTAGCATCAGCTTTATTCGCAAACATCCCGGCCTGTTCATCGGCATGTATGTTGCGTGGTTTGCCACGCTGGCGGTGATGCTGCAGTCAGAAACGTTAGTCGATTCAGTATGGCTGCTGGTGGTTCTGTTCGTCATACTCAACGCGTTTTTCTTTTTCGACGTTGCGCCGCGATACCGCTTTGAAGATATCGACGTACTGGATTTCAGAGTTTGCTATAACGGGGAATGGTATAACACGCGCTTTGTCCCCCCTTCACTCATCGATACCATCCTGCACTCACCTTCCGTCGATAGCGAACATAAAGCGCAGCTGCAAAAGATGATATCGCGTAAGGGTGAACTCTCGTTTTACGATGTCTTTACGCTAACCCGCCCCCAGACCAGCCAGTAACCACATCTCAACGCAGATAAAAAAGTGCGTCCCGATGAAGGAAACGCACTTTAATCCCTGAAATGTTGGTAAAGAAACTAACGTCTTTTTTTACGACCCTGAACAGCTTTAAAGCGCGGATTCGTTTTGCAGATTACGTACAAACGCCCTTTGCGTTTCACTATCTGGCAGTCAGGATGACGCTGTTTTGCACTACGAAGTGAATTGAGTACCTGCATCTTAACCTCGCTTAGTGCCAATAAAATGACCAAAACGTTTCTGGAAACGTGCTGCACTGCCTTCGTTATCAAAGGTTTTTTGTTTCCCGGTATAGTACGGATGCGATTTGGAAGAGATATCCAGGGTCACGTACGGGTACATTTTCCCCTCAAACTCAATCTCACGTTCCGTTTTAATGGTCGAGCCGACCTTAAAAAATTCATTGGCGCTGGTATCGTGAAACACCACAGTACGGTAAAAAGGATGAATATCCGGCTTCATGGCAACCTCAATTTGTTACGTTATAACATAACTATCAAAATACACCACTCTTGTATAAATCACAACCTGGTTTACGCGATTAAGAGTTAAACGGGATGATAAGTGGCTGTAAATATATGATGCCAATCGAATAGCTTTTTCGGCTTTCGGATATACTTTCCCTACGCTGTGTTAATAAGGATATCACTGTGATAACACGACATCTGATAAGCCTGGTGACTGGGGTGCTGTTTCTTTCCATCCTCGCGCCCGTAGGTTTAAGCCTGTGGCTGGCGCATCGTCAGGTCGAAACGAAATTTATCGATGAACTCGATATGTTCTCAACCCGAGTCGCATTACGTACGGAACGCGTAGGTGAACAGGCCAAAAAAGCGTTGCGCCATATTGAAGCTTTTCAGGGTGAACCTTGTAGTGAAGAGCATCTGCTTGAAATGCGTCGTTTGTCATATAGCTATCGCTATATTCAGGAAGTGCTGTACCTCAAAGATAACGTTCCACAATGCTCATCCCTGGAAAAAAGAAGCCGGGCAGCCGCGTTTCCTCCAGCAATGAAAATCACGCCCGATGGCTACCACGCATGGTTGACCATGCAAAACGATTTGGGCATCAAGCGTTTTATGGCGGCATTAGGTAGCAAGCATTACGTCGTGATGATCGATCCCGGTTCTTTTATTGATGTCATCCCGTTTGGCTCATGGCCGATTGAAGTCGCTATCATTGGTACCGCGCGTAACACGGTGGTAGCCAGTAGCACCGATCTGCCACCGGATGTTTTACAACATGTGCAACTAGAGCATTCGATTACCCATCTGCAGAAAGACGGCAGTATTTATAACGCCCGCCCCTTCCCCGAACTGGGCATTACGGTTGTAACCTGGGCATCCACTGTACCTTTGCAAAAGAGCTGGCACCGACAAGCGCTAATCTGGCTGCCGGCAGGGATCCTCCTCGGCTTACTCACCGCAGCCTTTATTCTGCGTATTTTGCGCCGTTTACAGTCCCCTCATCACCAGTTGCAGGACGCTATCCAGCATCGGGATATCAAGGTCTACTACCAACCGATTATCTCGCTCAAAACGGGGAAAGTGGTCGGGGCAGAAGCGCTGGCTCGCTGGCCACAGGCCGACGGGAGCTATCTGTCGCCTGAGATTTTCGTCGCACTGGCGCAAGAGACCGGGCTTTCAGAGCCGCTCACCCGTTTGATTATTGAAAGCGTATTTGACGATTTAGGAAAATGGTTGCGTCAATATCCCCACCAGCATATATCCATTAACCTTGAGTCAGCCGATCTGACCTCCGAAACGCTTCCTGCTCTGTTAAGCCAGAAGGTGAACCACTGGCAACTTAAGCCTGCGCAAATCGCGCTGGAGCTGACCGAACGTGAATTTGCCGACCCGAAAAACAGCGCGCCGTTTATTGCTAAATACCGACAGGCAGGCCATTCGATCTATATTGATGATTTTGGTACCGGCTATTCAAGTCTTAGCTATTTGCAGGATCTGGATGTGGATATCCTGAAGATCGACAAATCGTTCGTCGATGCGCTGGAGTACAACAACGTCACGCCACATATCATCGAGATCGCGAAAACGCTGAAGCTGGAGATGGTGGCAGAAGGTATTGAAACCGAGAATCAGGAAGCCTGGCTACGCCAGCACGGCGTGCAGTACGGTCAGGGCTGGCTCTACAGTAAAGCGCTGCCGAAAGCGGAATTTATTCTGTGGGCAGAAAAACGGCTTTAGCATAGCTGTTGATGGTGAGATGGCTGGCGGCACGCCGCACAGCCAGTCACATCACTCTTCCATAATGGGCGCAAATCCACCGTAGATCATTCGCTTGCCATCAAATGGCATAGATTCACCGAATTCCTTCATACGGGGATCGGACATCATCTTCTGATTCGCCGCATCGCGGACCTCTTTGGAAGGGTATTCAATCCAGCTGAATACCACTTCTTCATGATCCTGCGCTTTCACAGCCATGCGAAAATCGGTCAGTTTGCCGTCGGGGACATCATCTGCCCAGCACTCCACCACGCGCAATGCACCGAACTCCTTGAAAAGCGGAGCTGCTTTTGCCGCCATCGCAATGTACGCCTCCTTGTTTTCAGCGGGTACGGCAACCACAAAGCCATCAACATACTTCATGAGAAAAACCTCCGAAGTGTACTGCGCGGCAAGCCGATTCCGGCCGCGTCAGTCGAGGTTAAGTTTAGTCGCCAGCAGGCGATCGTGCCCCAGGCGCATTCCTGATGCGAATACGCGCCTGTGGCTGATGGCAAAACCATGGCAGGCAAATTTGAATCAGCGGCCCAATAGCCAGTGCATACAGCACCGTTCCAAACCCAACGGTTCCCCCCAGCAGCCAACCAATAAGCAACACGGACACTTCGATTGCGGTTCGAATTCGTCGTACTGGCCAACCGGTACGCGCGTGAATTCCAGTCATCAGACCGTCACGCGGGCCCGCGCCAAAACCGGCACCAATGTACAGAGCGGTTGCTAACGCATTCAGTATCACCGCTGACACCAGCAGCCCGCTGCGCGCCAGCAGGGATTCAAATCCCGGAATCACCAGCAGCGCGATATCTGCCGCCAGCCCAATCATAATCACGTTGCTCAACGTGCCAAACCCTGGGCGCTGGCGTAGCGGTATCCACGCCAGAAGCACCAACACACCCACGGCAATAATCACCACGCCGATATTCATCGACAGTAAATTTGCCACCCCCAGGTGAAACACGTTCCACGGATCGGCCCCTAAATCGGCACGGACAAACATCGCCGTCGACACACCGTACAGCGTCAGCCCAATAAACAGCTGAAGTAAACGACGCAGCATGTTCTTCCCCTCTTACTCTCAGATAACTTTCATCTTCACCGCAATTGGCACTATGATTAATGTCCAGTTTTCAAAAAGTGGACTGCTATGTCATCTCGCCGTTACGGAAGCCAGTCTTTGCAACGCCTGCTCGGACACTGGCAGGAAAGTCCCTCGCGAACGCCCATCTGGCGACAGTTGGCAGAAGCGTTACGTTTGCTGATCCTCGATGGACGACTGGCGCTGGATAGCCGCTTGCCCGGTGAGCGCGAGCTCGCTGCCGTTCTGCAAGTCAGCCGAACCACCGTCGCCAGCGCCATGGCACAACTGCGTGAGGAGGGATATCTGGAAAGCCGACATGGTAGCGGTTCACGGGTGATCCTGCCGGAACACATTCGCCATGTGCCTACGCGGACCAGCACTGGCACAGCGCTTGATTTGTCCACGGCAGCGCTGAGTGCCGGTCCTGAAATTCATCAGGCTTACCAGCAGGCACTGTTCGCAATGCCGCAGCATCTGCTGAGCTCCGGGTATCTACCGCAGGGACTGTCGGTTTTGCGTGAATCCATCGCCCGGCATTATTGCGAACGCGGTCTCCCGACGCAGCCCGACGAAATAATGGTCGTGAACGGCGCGGTTAGCGGTCTGGCGTTGATCCTGCGTTTACTCACCGGCCCCGGCGATCGCGTAGTGGTAGATCACCCCACTTATCCGCTGGCCATTGCAGCAATACAAGGGGCGTCATGTCGCCCCGTCGGCGTGTCGCTGCCCGAGCACGGTTGGGATACGGCGGGTCTGGTCGCCACCATCGCGCAAACTGCACCGAGAATGGCCTATCTGATGCCGGATTTTCACAACCCGACCGGGCGCTGTATGGACACCGCTACTCGCCAGGTCGTGGCGGATATTGCTGAAAGAACCCGCACGACGTTGGTGGTCGATGAGACCATGGTGAACCTGTGGTATGACGCCCCACCGCCACCGCCGCTTGCCGCATTCAATCGCGATGCCCCAATCATCCTGCTCGGTTCAGCAGGGAAAAGCTTTTGGGGCGGATTACGTCTGGGCTGGATTCGGGCGTCGGCGCGTACCATTGCCGCGCTGGTCCAAACCCGCGACACCTTCGATTTGGGCTCCCCGGTGCTTGAACAACTCGCCACCAGTTGGCTGCTGGATAACGCCGAGGACTTTCTTCCTGACAGAAGACGCCGACTCACATCACAGCGAGACCTGTGCTCGCGCCTGATGAACTCACATTTCCCGGAATGGCAGTTTACCCAGCCACAAGGAGGACTCTCTTTCTGGGTTGAACTGCCTGATACGCTGGCGACGCTCTTTGCCACGCGCGCCGAAAGTGCAGGCATTCAGTTGGGAACCGGTACGCGGTTCGGCCTTGATGGCGCATTCGACCGATTTTTGCGTATGCCCTTCACGTTGCCGGATGACACAGCTTGTGCCGCCTTCAGAGTGTTGCAACCCATTTGGGATAGCCTGCGCTTGCAGGCCAGCAGTGGGAAAATGCGTAAAATAATCTAAACGACGAGTTAAAGGACTCGCTCTTGAATGCCGTGATGGACGAGGAGGTCCAGGCAATACTACCGCTGAGGAGGAACCGGAAAACCCTTCAGGGAAATCACGAAATTCTCACCATCTTTCTTAATTTTTGCCCCAGCATCACACCAGTCGGAGGCAATACGGAAGAACTCATCGCTGCCGACATTCCAGCTCAGACGAACGTGTTTCACATAACCGGAGCGCAGCATTTCACAGGCTTCGCCATAATTACAGGCGGTTGAGAGCGATTGTTGTTTCATTTTTTCTTCTTCAGTAATCTTCGCAATGCTTTGATTTCTTTAGGAGTCAGTGCATCAACTACGGATTCTTCCGTATGCTGGCTATCGATATCCTCAGCGGAGACTCCCACCTCTTCAATGGCGGAAAACGCGATCAGTAGCAGTTTTTCCGTGGCGATACTCAAATTTTCATTATGCACTTCAGCATAATGGCGAAGCTTTTCTTTTAGCGCCTCATCAACTTTGACATTCAATACAGCGGTCGACATCGTAGAAAATCCTTGTGGTCAGCCACAACACACCGGATGTAAGACCATGTCATTACAGCGCAATGGCGGCGGCAAAAGCTCAAATAACATCCCCAAAACACAGTGACAGTATTTGATGACAATAAAATGACGATACGATGACAAAGAAAAGAAGATAAACAGAAGAGAAATTGCCGGACGGCAGAATTGGGTGGGGGCCCTGCCAGCTACATCCCGGCACACACGTCATCTGCCTTGGCTGCTTCCTTCCGGACCTGACCTGGTAAACAGAGTAGTGTTGCGGGAGAACCAACAGAGCCCCCATTGAGAGCGTTGTTAACCAACGCGCAGGCGCATTATCACTGCTGCACCCTGTAATTGCAACCCATCCAGCATCGGATGCTGTTTTCTTGTGCAATGCGGCTTCACTCCTTCGCCATTCGGCATTATGCTGGAGGATTAGCGCAGGAATAAATGATGGATATACAGGACTCTTTCCCCCAACGCGTCTGGCAAATTGTCGCTTCAATCCCCGAAGGTTTCGTCACCACGTATGGCGATGTTGCCAGGCTTGCGGGATCGCCGCGCGCTGCGCGTCAGGTAGGCGGCGTGCTTAAGCGTCTCCCCGAAGGCAGCACCCTGCCCTGGCATCGGGTGGTCAATCGCCACGGGGCCATTTCGCTGACAGGTCCCGACCTACAACGACAACGTCAGGCGTTGCTGGCTGAAGGAATAGTGGTTTCAGGAAGCGGACAGATCGATTTACAGCGCTATCGCTGGGTGTACTAACCCTCTCCAGGCGGAGAGGGTTACAACGACCTTAGTACTGCGTGGGAGCCGGAACCGCAGATGACGGATTCACCTGGGTTGGTGACGTTGACGGAACCGTGGTAGTAGCCCCACCGCTCGCCTGAACCGGTACTGCTGTTTGCTGTACCGGGACCAACGTCAGGTCGGCTTTAGTCCCACCCTGATTGATGACCGTCTGAACGGTATCAGTAATAAAGACCAGTTTATCATTTACCGTAATAGCCGCACTCAGCAGAATACGGGCGTTAGGTTGAATATCTGCCGGGTTAAACGGTAATACAAAGCTGAATGGCGCTTGTTTACCTTCAGTACGAACCGCTTTCTGCGACAGCACTTTTGACGGCGCATCGGCCAGTGAAGCATCTGACAGCGTAACGGTTAGCACCGCATCGGGTGGCAAGGCCACTTTCTGACGGATCCATACTGTACCGGAGACATTTGGCTGCTGAATTTTAGACTGTGTGTCAGAAATTGACGTATTAGGGCTTGGCGCAGGTGTCTGAATATCAGCGCTTTTATCGGCACAGGCCGCCAGAGCGACTGCAACCGCTAAACCACTTACCATGTGCACGAGTTTCATTAAATTCTCCTTATCATCTATGCACCAGCGAGAACTTTCCTCGCCAGAAGAGTGGTTAACAAAAACATAACGTGACTAAGTGTGGCACAAGACAGCTATTTTTGCCTGTAATAGGCCAGTAATTCAGACAATTGCACCCATCGGACCACTTTTAAAATTGCGTTATACTCTGCCTACCTCGCTGCGACATCGATATCACCTGGAGAGCACGTATGAGTCTGGCACTGAAAAATTTGCTGACATTGTTAAATCTGGAAAAAATTGAAGAAGGACTCTTTCGGGGCCAAAGTGAAGACTTAGGGTTACGTCAGGTTTTTGGGGGACAGGTTGTCGGTCAGGCGCTATATGCCGCAAAAGAAACCGTACCGGAAGAGCGTCTGGTACACTCTTTTCACAGCTACTTTTTACGCCCCGGCGATAGCCAAAAGCCCATCATCTATGATGTGGAAGTCCTGCGTGATGGTAACAGCTTCAGCGCGCGCCGCGTTGCCGCGATCCAGAATGGTAAACCCATTTTTTACATGACTGCCTCTTTTCAGGCACCGGAAGACGGATTTGAACATCAGAAAACCATGCCAGATGCGCCGGGTCCCGATGAGCTGAAATCAGAAACGGAAATTGCCCGCTCAGTGGCGCATTTGCTGCCGCCGCTGTTGAAAGAAAAATTTATCAACGATCGTCCGTTGGAAGTACGCCCTGTCGAGTTTCATAACCCCCTAAAAGGTCACGTCGCACCTCCGACGCGCCAGGTATGGATCCGAGCTAACGGCGTGCTGCAGGACGATCTGCGCGTCCATCAGTATCTGCTGGGTTATGCCTCAGACCTGAACTTCCTGCCTGTTGCGCTGCAACCGTATGGGATTGGCTTCCTGGAAAAAGGGATTCAGATCGCCACCATTGACCATTCCATGTGGTTCCACCGTCCGTTTAATATCAATGAATGGCTGCTGTATAACGTCGAGAGTACTTCGGCATCCGGTGCCCGGGGCTTTGTACGCGGAGAGTTTTATACCCAGGATGGCGTGCTGGTCGCTTCTACCGTACAGGAAGGGGTAATGCGTAATCGCAATTGAGAATTACCGGATGGTGGCGCAAAAGCGTTGCCATCCGGCAAATTGAGAATCAGGCGTTGTAAGCGTTCTCGCCGTGACTGTTTACATCCAGACCTTCGCGCTCCTGCTCTTCCGGTACGCGCAAACCAACCGTCATATCCGCCAGCTTATAGCCAATGAAAGCCACCACGCCAGACCAGACGATGGTGATCGCCACGCTTTCCAGTTGCACCAGCAGCTGATGCCCCATGGTCACGCCCTCGGCAAAGCCCACGCCTCCCAAAGAGCTGGCAGCGAAAACTCCGGTCAGGATACAGCCGACAATGCCGCACACGCCGTGAACGCCAAACACGTCACACGGATCGTCCACACGCAGAAAACGCTTCAGCATGGTCACGCCCCACAGGCCTGCCAAACCCGCAACGACACCGATTATCAGCGCGCCGCCGACACCGATGTAGCCACATGCAGGTGTTACGCCCACCAGACCCGCAATGGCACCAGAGCAGGCGCCCAGCAGAGACGGTTTACCACGCAGCGCCCATTCACCGAAGATCCATCCGAGGATGGCTGCAGCGGTGGCGACCACGGTATTGACGAAGGCCAGTGCGGCGATTTCATTTGCCGTACCCGCTGAACCAGCGTTAAAGCCAAACCAACCAATGTAGAGAATAGCGGTACCGGTGAAGACCATCGGCAGGTTATGCGGTTTAAAAGCTTCTTTGCCAAAACCGACACGTTTGCCAATCAGATACGCGCCTACCAGACCGGCAATCGCCGCGTTGATGTGCACAACCGTTCCGCCGGCAAAATCCAGCGCGCCGTGGGAAGCCAGCAAGCCGCCGCCCCAGACCATATGGGCAATGGGGATGTACGACAGCGTTAACCATACCACCACAAAAATCAGCACCGCGGAGAAGCGAATACGTTCAGCCAGCGCACCGACGATTAGCCCAACGGTGATGCAGGCGAACGAGCCCTGAAAAGCAACGTGAATGTACTGGTAGAAGCTCCCCGTTACTGCCGTCAGCGCAATATTCTTCAGCAATACCCAGTTGAAGTTGCCGAAGAAATTATTTCCTTCGCCAAAGGCCAGTGAGTAGCCATAAACCACCCATAAAATACAAACCAGAGCAAATGTCACCGTAACCTGAGTCAGCATCGACAGCACGTTCTTACCGCGAATCAAACCGCCGTAGAACAGCGCAATGCCAGGGATGGTCATAAACAGCACCAGCGCGGTACAGATCATCATAAAAGCGTTATCCGCTTTATCCGCAACCGCCGGTGCCGCCATCGCCAGTCCCGGCAGCAGCGCCAGTGAAGCAATACCTGTTTTCATCGTTGCTATCTTCATTTTTTGGTTTCCTATCACTGTGTGCCAGACGTTACAGTGCGGCTTCGTCGGCTTCGCCGGTACGAATACGAATCACACGTTGCAGCTCGGCGACGAAGATTTTGCCGTCGCCAATTTTTCCGGTGTATGCCGCCTTACTGATGACATCAATCACGCCATCCAGTTGGTCGTCGGCAATCGCCACATCAATCTTCACCTTCGGCAGAAAATTGACGCTATATTCAGCCCCACGGTACAGCTCAGCATGACCTTTCTGTCGGCCAAACCCCTTCACTTCGGTGACGGTCAGCCCCTGAATACCAATAGACGACAATGCTTCACGGACGTCTTCCAGTTTGAACGGTTTGATTACCACGGTAACCAGCTTCATAGATCCCCTCCAGTCAGAATTCAGTAGTGGCTGCAGATACACGAGAGGAATATTGCAAGGGATGTGCCAGAAATGAAAAAGGCGGGATGATTCAGGTTCTCAGGGTACTTCCGGGAGAGAAAAAGAAAAAACGCACTATAACGGTGCATAGTGCGTTACATTTTTGCACCAGATTGTTGATTGCCGGATGGCAGCGTAAACGCCTTATCCGGCCTACGAGACCGCGCAGGCCCCAGACCGGATAAGCGCCGCGCCATCAGGCGATAACAGAATCGTCTTGCGTACTGGCGGCTAACTCTTCACCCGCCAGCTGCAGCTGATACATCTGCCAGTAACGGCCTTGCGCCGCGAGTAATTGCTGGTGCGTACCACGCTCAACCGCCTGACCGCGATGCAGCACCAGAATGGTGTCCGCATCGACAATCGTCGATAACCGATGCGCAATCACCACCAGCGTGGTGTGTTCACGTACCGCCGCCAGAGCTTGCTGAATGGCCTGTTCAGTACCGGAGTCAATACTGGCCGTCGCTTCGTCGAGGATCAACACCTGTGGCGTTTCAACCAACACCCGCGCCAACGCCAGCAGCTGTTTTTGACCAACGGAGAGATTATTGCCCTGCTCGCCCAGCCGGGTATGAATCCCCTCGCTCAGACCTCGCGCCAGTTCTGCCAGTTGCTCGGTCTCCAGCGCCTGCCATACCCGCTCTTCTGAGATATCGCGGCCCAGCGTGACGTTCGCCAGGAAGGTATCTGCCATCACCACCGGATCCTGCTGCACCATGGCGATGCCCTGACGTAACGCACCGTGGCTCAGTGAAGACAGCGGCCGTCCATCAAGGCGGATTTCCCCCTGCGTCAGCGGGTAGTAACCCATCAACAGGCTGGCGAGCGTGCTTTTACCACTGCCGGTGTGTCCGACCAAAGCCACAAAGCTGCGCGAAGGCACGGACAAACTGATATTTTGCAGCACCAGATTGTCGTCGCGATAGGCAAATGAAACGTTATCCACCTCAATGTCCCCGCTCTTTAGCGGCCGCTCATCTTCACCATAGCGCTGACGTGGCCCATCCATCAGTTCGAACACTCGCTCACCGGCGACAACCGCCTGCTGCAGCATTGATTGCTGAGTGGTCAACTCGATCAGCGGTTCGTTCAAACGGCCGAGGTAGCTGATAAACGCGTACAGCACGCCAACCTCGATCGAGCTGCCAGAGGTAAAACTGAACAGCATCAGCAATCCGCAGAGGATCAGCGCCGAGAAAAGGCTAAGCAGCGGGCGCAACAAAAAACCATCCAGTCGCAGGGTCTGCATACGCGCCATATAGTGCGAGCGGCTTGCTTCGCCCATTCTCTCGCCAAATCGCGCCTGCTGGCGGAACTGCTGGATAACACTCATGCCGTTGATGACTTCGTTAAAGCCATCGTTAATATCCGCCAGATAAGCGCGAACCCGGCGCACAATCGGGGTGCTGTAGCGTTGATAAATCACCATCACCACCAGCACGGCCGGGAAAATGGCCATCGCCACTAACGCCATACGCCACTCAAGGCTGAACATCGCTACCAGCATGGCGCCAATTAATGCCGCGCTGCGCAGGACCGTTGCTACCACCGTCACGTACAGGTCGCGAATAACTTCAGTGTCGTTGGTCACGCGGGAGATTAGCTGTCCGACGGGTTGAGTATCAAAGGCGCTGAGCGGCTGGCGCAGCGCAGCGTCCATTACGTCGGTGCGCAACTGTTGTACTACGCCAACTGCCGCCTGGTTAAACAGCAATGACTGCGCGTAATGCAGGCCAGCCGCCAGCAGTTGCAGACCGATATATGCCGCAACCAGCCCGGCGACCATCGCCAGCGGCAGATTATTCTTCGCCACCATGTTATCGATAAAATAGCTAATCAGCAGCGGACCGCTGACTTCCGCCGCAGCTGCCACCCACAGCATGACTACCGCAATAGCCAGCTGTTTTCGCCATGGAGAGCCATACGCCAGCAATCTTTTCAGGGTCGGCCATAATTGCCCAAAACTACGCATTAGCCGCCTCCTCGTTTATCTCTGGTGCATCAGTCAGCGCCGCTTCCAGTTGCTGATAGCGGTACATATCGCGATACCAGCCAGGCTGCTGCACTAACGCATCATGCTCGCCGCGCTGGGCAATATGCCCATGCTGCATCACGATAATCTCACTGGCTTCCGTCAGGGCCGATAAACGGTGGGCGCTAATAATGACGGTTCTGCCTTCGCCCCACTGGCGCAGGTTATGCAGGATCTGATGCTCGGTACGACCATCTACCGCCGACAGCGCATCATCCAGAATCAGGATTTCAGCGTTCAGGAGTAGCGCTCGAGCGATAGAAATACGCTGTTTTTGCCCACCAGACAGCATCACCCCACGTTCGCCCACTTCGGTGTCGTAGCCCTGCGGAAGACGTAAAATATCCTCATGAACGCTGGCAAGGCGTGCCACATACTCGATCTCTTCCTGCGTGGCCTGAGGGCGTCCTAACGCGATGTTATTGCCAACGGTATCCGAAAACAGGAATGGCGTCTGGCTGACAACTGCCAGCCGGCTGCGCCAGCTATCCAGTTGTAATCGCGTTAAGGGGATATCATGAAAGCGCACATCGCCGTGGGTGATATCAAAATGACGCTGAATCAGCGACAGCACCGTACTTTTCCCCGCGCCGGTAGGCCCACAAATACCCAACATCTGCCCAGGTTTAAGCTGGAAGTTCACATTTTCCAGCGCCGGATGTGCCGTTTGCGGGTAGCAAAATTCACGAATCGCCACCGCCAGCTCTCCACGCCCTTCCGGTACCGGTTCAGTGCCGTCATCCACCACCGGCGCTTCAGACAGCATGGCGCGAATACGGCTGTACGCCGCGCTGCCACGTTCGACGATGTTAAACATCCATGCCAGCGCCAGCATCGGCCAAATCATCAAACCGAGATACATCATAAAGCTGGTGAGCTGGCCGAGCGTCAGCGAACCGTGCACCACCATCCAGCTTCCCCCAGCAATCGCCAGTAGGTTAGCCATGCCAATGGCGATATAAATCGTGGGATCAAAGCGGGCGTCAATGCGCGCCACGCGCAGGTTTTTCTTACCGGTATCTTCGGCATCGGCGGCAAATAATGCCGATTGCCGATCCTCCAGACCGAAGGCCTTGATCATGCGAATACTGGTCAGGCTTTCCTGAGTACGGTCGTTGAGACTGGAAAACGCCGCCTGCGCCAGCTTAAAGCGGTTATGCAGTCGATCGCCGTAACGTTTGATCATCAACGCCATCACCGGCATCGGCAGCAGCGCAATTAACGTCAACTGCCAGCTTATCTGCGTTGACATCACGATCAGCACCGCACATCCCATTACCAGCGAATCTACCAGCGTCAGCACGCCTTCTCCGGCGGCAAATACGACCCGATCGACATCGTTGGTCGCACGCGCCATCAGATCGCCCGTGCGGTGACGCAGATAAAATTCTGGATGCTGGCGACTCAACTGACGGTAATAATCTTCCCGCAGCTCAACCGCTAGTTGGTAGGATGCGCCAAACAGCAGCACGCGCCAGACATAGCGCAGCAAATAAACCACCACTGCAATCAGGGCAATTGTTCCCACCCACATCAGCAGTCGCTCGGTGGTGAAGCGTTGAGTCGTCACGCCATCCACAATGATCCCGACCACTTTCGGCGGAATAAGCTGAAGGATAGCGATGATGATAAGCAGGGCCACCGCCCCGAGGTAGCGACGCCACTCCCGGCGGAAGTACCAGCTTAATTGAGCAAATAATCGCACGCGTTATGTCCTGACAAGATTTCCGGCAATAAGCGCCGGGAGAGTTATTCAATAGGGAGAGCAGTTGTGTATTTAATCTGTTCCATCGCAAAGCTGGAGGTGACGTCAGACAGGCCCGGTACGCTGTTCACCAGGCGCTTATAAAATTCATCGTAGCTTTTCATATCGGCGACCTGCACTCGCATCAGGTAATCATATTCCCCTGCCATACGCCAGAACCCCAGAACCTCCGGCATACCGGTGACTTCGGTGACAAAGCGGCAATACCATTCACTGCTGTGATGCTGAGTCTTAATCAGCACAAACGCGGTCAGCCCCAGCCCCAGTTTTTCTGGATCTAACAGGGCGACTCTACCCAGCAGGATACCGTCATCCTCAAGCCGTTTGAGGCGTTTCCAGCAGGGGGTGGTAGTCAGATTAACGGCATCTGCTAACGCCTGCAAAGAAAGGGTGCAGTCCTGTTGCAGTAAGCTAAGCAGCTTACGGTCAATTTTGTCTAACATATCCACTCCACAGAGAAGAATTTTCTCCTTACATTCTATTTTAAAGGCTAAATGGCAACAATTTTTTCCGTGCTTTTCGCTATTCTTGGCACAAAATGACAAATGGATATCTATTAATTATGAATAGCTCCTGGGTTAAAAACGCCATCAATGAAATCAACGCGGATTATCAGCGTTCTGCGGATACGCATCTCATTCGTCTGTCGCTACCGGCGTTCCCGGGCATTCAGATCTATTTAAAAGATGAGAGCACGCATCCCACCGGGAGCCTGAAGCATCGTCTGGCGCGTTCACTGTTTCTGTACGGATTGTGCAATGGCTGGATTAAAGAAGGCACCACCATCATTGAATCATCGTCCGGTTCAACGGCGGTCTCCGAGGCTTATTTCGCCCGACTGTTAGGGCTGCCGTTTATTGCCGTCATGCCTTCCTGTACGGCGAAGCGTAAAATTGAACAGATTGAGTTTTACGGCGGTCGCTGTCATTTCGTGGAAAGCGCCTGTGAAATCTATGCGGCCTCTGAACAGCTGGCGCGTGAGCTGAACGGTCATTACATGGACCAGTTCACTTATGCTGAGCGCGCTACCGACTGGCGTGGCAATAACAATATTGCTGACAGCATCTTCCGCCAGATGCAGTGCGAGCCCAACCCCGTCCCCCGCCATATTGTGATGAGCGCCGGAACCGGCGGCACCTCTGCAACCATTGGCCGCTATATTCGTTGTCAGGGCTACGATACTCGCCTGATGGTGGTGGATCCGGAAAACTCAGTCTTTCTGCCCTTCTGGCAGGATCGCGATGCAACGTTACGCAGCCCGGTAGGAAGCAAAATCGAAGGCATCGGCCGCCCACGTGTCGAACCCTCCTTCATTCCTGACGTAGTCGATGAAATGCTGCGCGTGCCGGATGCCGCAAGCGTGGCCACCGCACACTGGCTGGAAACGCAGTTGGGCCGCAAAGTCGGCGCTTCAACTGGCACCAACATGTGGGGAACGCTGCAACTTGCCGCCCGTATGCGCGATGCAGGAGAAAGCGGTTCACTGGTCACGCTGCTGTGCGACAGCGGCGAACGCTATCTTGAAACCTACTACAACCCGCAGTGGATCGACACGCACATCGGTGATTTAACGCAGTGGAAAGCGGAACTCACCCGGCTTCTGAACACCCATTAATGGGATAAAAAAAAGCCAGACGCGAAGTCTGGCTTGCTGGAAGGGATCTCTCATTCGGGGGAATAAGGTAGATGCGGATTGTCCAGCCAATGCGTCAAAAAGTGTGACACCGCCTGATTTCGGCAATGCCCAATCACCGACAAATGCGGCAGTTCAGCAATCAGTTGTGGCATCGCGTTACCCATAATCAGGCCGCGCCCAACGCTACCTAACATTTCGCGATCGTTCATGGCATCGCCAAACGCCATACATTCGGCCATTGAATAACCTAAGTGGTCGCTTAGTACCGCCAGCGCCGATCCTTTGTTACAGCCCACCGGCAGCACCTCAAGGCAATCAACCGCGGAAAAACAGAGATTTGCCTGCTCACCCAGCGCCTCATTCAGTTGAATGCGTAATTGGATCAGGGAGTCATGATCCCCACAGAAACAGACTTTCGTTACCTGATGAGCCGGGATACGTTTCACATCGACGATCTGGTAGCGAAATCCGCTATACACATGCGCCTGTAGCAGCGATGGGATCTCTTGTCCGGTGAACCAACCGTTGTCATTAAAGACATGCATGCTGGCTGTAGTATCCCACTTCTGATGTAACACGATATCCGCCACAGTCGGATCCAGATCCTGACGGTGCAATACATCGCCCTCAACAGAGTGAATGCGCGTGCCGTTACCCGTGATCAAAAAGGCGTCCAGTGAGATAGAACCCAAAATATGGCGCATCTCCAGCACATGGCGGCCGGTGGCAAATGTCAGGGTGATCTCGCGTTCACGCAGGCGCGCCAGCGTTGAAAGCGTTTCGTCACCTAAATGGTGATTCGGCATCAAAAGGGTGCCATCCATATCAAATGCAGCCAGACGAGCCATTTCTTTCTCCACACTGTGACGCGGTTAACTTGTGATTCAGTATTACCTGAGATATACGGAAGTAATAGTGAATAGATAAAATGAATTGTTCCGGGTTTATTACACAAAATCATTCAAGTTGCATCCAGGCGGCAAGTGAATGAACGTCCAGGAGCATGCAGTGACTGGGGTGAATTAACGCCGCCAACAAAGAGGCAGCTTGAAGGATGACGTGTATATGAGATTGTTGAATCGCCTGAATCAGTACCAACGCCTGTGGCAGCCTTCGGCGGGAGAACCGCAGTCGGTGACCGTCGGGGAGCTGGCAGAACGCTGTTTTTGCAGCGAGCGCCACGTGCGTACCCTGCTGAAGCAAGCGCAGGATGCTGGCTGGCTGGAGTGGCACGCCCAGTCGGGGCGTGGGAAACGCGGGCAACTGCGCTTTTTGGTGACGCCAGATTCGCTACGCAGCATTATGATGGAGCAAGCGCTGCAAAAGGGGGAGCAACTTAGCGTACTGGAGCTGGCTCAGCTGGCGCCGGGAGAATTAAGAACGCTGCTCCAGCCGTTTATGGGCGGGCAGTGGCAAAACGACACGCCAACCCTGCGCATCCCCTATTACCGCCAGCTCGACCCTTTGCACCCTGGATTTCTCCCTGGTCGCGCAGAACAACACCTCGCCGGACAAATATTCTCGGGCCTGACCCGGTTCGACAGTGTTACGCAACGCCCCTGCGGAGATTTAGCCCACCACTGGAATATCTCCGCCGACGGCCAGCGCTGGGATTTCTATATTCGTTCCACCCTGTACTGGCATAACGGCGATGCGGTCAGCAGCACACAGCTACATCAACAGTTGCTGAAGCTGTTAGAGCTACCCGCGTTAAACAAGCTGTTTATCAGCGTAAAGCGCATTGAGGTGACGCATCCCCAGTGCCTAACCTTTATTTTGCATCGCCCCGACTTCTGGCTGGCGCATCGTCTGGCAAGCTACAGCAGTCACCTGGCACATCCCGAACTCCCGTTTGTTGGTACCGGTCCGTTCCGGTTGACGCTGTTTACCCCAGACCTGGTGCGCATCGAGAGTCACGATCACTACCACCTGAGTCACCCGCTACTAAAAGCCATTGAATACTGGATAACCCCGCAGCTTTTCTCCCAGGATTTGGGCACCAGCTGTCGCCATCCGGTTCAAATTGCAATTGGTAAACCCGAAGAGCTTCCCATGCTAAGCCAGGTAAGCAGCGGGATCAGCCTCGGTTTCTGCTATCTCACGCTCAGAAAAAGCGCGCGGCTGAATACGCAGCAGGCCCGTCGCCTGGTCAATATTATCCACCGCTCTTCCCTGCTACAAACGCTTGACGTGGATGAAAACCTGATCACGCCAAGCAATGCGCTGCTGCCGGGATGGATGATCCCCCAATGGGATGAACTGGACGACGTGCCGCTACCGGAAAAACTTACGCTGGCCTATCACCTGCCGGTAGAATTGCACGCCATGGCTGAACAGCTTCGCCAGGCGCTGGCGCTACTCGGCTGTGAATTAACGCTTATTTTTCATAATGCTAAAAACTGGGATGGCGACCATCCTTTAGCCCAGGCCGACCTGATGATGGGCGACAGGCTGATTGGCGAAGCGCCTGAATATACCCTCGAACAGTGGCTGCGTTGCGATCAGCTCTGGTCACATGTATTGAGCTCGCCGGCATATACTCATCTGCAAACCACCCTGGATGCCCTGCAAATCCAGGCCGATGAGGACGATCGTCATGCGGCTTTACAACACGTTTTCGCCTCGCTGATGCATGACGCGACCCTGACACCGCTGTTCAATTATCACTATCGTATTAGCGCTCCGCCGGGCGTGAACGGCGTACGCCTGAATCCTCGCGGCTGGTTTGAATTTACCGAAGCCTGGCTACCGCCCCCGTCGGCGTGAAGAAGCTGGTCGGCGACACGCCCAGGCGCTACCATAAGGGTTTCGTTATTTGTCAGGAAAAACCATGAAACGTGCCGTTGTTGTATTCAGTGGGGGTCAGGACTCCACAACCTGTCTGGCGCAAGCGCTGCATCAGTATGATGAAGTGCACTGCGTGACCTTTGATTATGGTCAGCGCCATCGCGCTGAGATTGATGTCGCACGTGACCTGGCCTTAAAACTTGGCGCGCGTGCGCACAAGGTACTTGATGTAACGCTGCTCAGCGAACTGGCCGTCAGCAGCCTGACCCGCGATAACATTCCGGTACCCGATTACGAACCGGATGCGAACGGCATTCCTAATACCTTTGTGCCAGGACGCAATATTCTGTTTTTAACGCTGGCGGCGATTTACGCGTATCAGGTGCAGGCGGAGGCGGTCATTACCGGCGTTTGTGAAACGGATTTCTCTGGATATCCGGACTGCCGCGATGAGTTCGTCAAAGCCCTGAACCATGCCGTAAGCCTGGGAATGGCGAAAGATATCCGCTTTGAAACCCCGCTGATGTGGATCGATAAAGCCGAAACCTGGGCACTGGCCGATTACTGGGGCAAGCTGGACCTGGTACGCGAAGAAACGCTGACCTGCTATAACGGCATCAAAGGTGACGGTTGCGGTCACTGCGCGGCCTGTAATCTGCGCGCCAACGGCCTGAACCATTATCTGGCAGATAAACCGGCAGTGATGGCGGCAATGAAGCAGAAAACAGGACTAAAGTGATCGTTTTGCCGGATGGCGGTGCACGCACCTTATCCGGCTTTCGACGTTCACCGTGGTCAATATCGCCCGTAAGCCTGATAAGCAAAGCGCCGTCAGGCTTCCTTCCATCACTTCACCATCTGCTCCAGTTTTTCGCGCAACTCCCCTTCCAGCGGTAGCGCCTTTTGCGTTTTCAAATCAATACAGACGAAGGTAATCAACGCGTCTGCCACCACCTGTCCTTCCGGCTCCAGGGTGATAGTCTGGTTCAACACACCGCTTTTGCCATTTAACTGTTGCACCTGACTGGTAATGGTCAGCAGGTCGCTCAGCACCGCAGGGCGGCGGTAGTTAATGTTAATATTCACGACCACAAAAGCGATGTTGTGTGCGGTCATCCACTGAAAGCTGTCGCTGTTTTCCAGGCCATCCCAGCGGGCTTCTTCCAGAAACTCAAGATAGCGAGCATTGTTAACGTGCTGATAGACATCAAGATGAAAACCACGAACTTTGATTTGTGTTTGCATAGCGCAGGAGCCTTACGTTGTTTTTATAGGAACACACTTCAGGGTAAGAGGTCATAACTGGTATGACCTCTACAGTCTGGCAAACTTTCAGCACTCTGCAAGTTATTAAAGTGTTAAAACTGCCAGATTGCGCTCTACCAGCGAACTCCCCATGCCCGGTACCTGCTTTAAGTCCTCCACCGTTTTAAACGGCCCGTACTCCTCACGATAGCTGACAATCGCCTGCGCTTTCTTCAGACCCACGCCATTCATGACTCGCGCTAAATCCTCCGCAGAAGCGCTGTTGATGCTTACCCTGGTGCCTTCATCATCGCTCGCTTTAGCCGGTTGCGTGGCTTTGCTTTGTGCTACTCCCGTAGCATCCGCTTTGGCTTGAGTCGCCTGGCTTTTGGCGACTGGCTCTGCAGCCAGTGCGCTTTGAGCCATACCGGCACAGGTCAATGAAAGGGTAATAAGCAGGGCTTTGATTCCATGTTTCATACTGTTTTCTCCTTGTTTGTTAACAGTGGAATCACGATAGCGAGGTGCAGAACGGCAGACAAACGGCAAATATCAGAAATGGAAAAGGCCGCGAAAGCGGCCTTTGGTTGATACAATTTTTTGCAATTTTTTGCGAGTAGCCTCGGTTATTGCTGCTGTTCCAGCGCGTCACCGACTTTAATTTTTGCGGCTTTACGCAGGTTGCTCATCAGCGCTTCAAAGACAATCTGCGCATTGTTCTGGGTAATCCCCTGAACCATCGCTTTCTTCTGCTCTTCAGGCATAGAACCGGCTTTCACCTCGTCCAGCGCCAGCAGTACAACGTTACCCTGCATGTCGTTCGCCACGCCGTAGCTCGGTTTGTCTTTCGCCGGCAGGCTCAGGCCAAAGGCCGCCTGACTCAGCGGATCCTGACCCGTACGGCTCAGCGTTTTCGCCTCGCCAAAGCTCAGACCCGCCGCTTTCATGGCTTCATCGCCTTTACCAGCTTTCAGATCCGCCAGCAGTTTATCGGCATCAAGCTTCGCCTGCTGCTCTGCTTTATTGTGCTTAACAAGCGCAGTTACCTGATCTTTCACTTCAGCCAGTGGTTTAACGGCTTCAGCTTTGTGCTCTGCAATACGCAGTACAAACGCGCGATCGCCATCCACGGTGATGATGTCAGAGTTACTGCCAGGCGTACCGTTCTCACCAACCAAACCACCATTGAAA
The DNA here is from genome assembly GCF_013797615.1 of Citrobacter sp. RHBSTW-00017. NCBI lineage: Bacteria > Pseudomonadati > Pseudomonadota > Gammaproteobacteria > Enterobacterales > Enterobacteriaceae > Citrobacter > Citrobacter sp. RHBSTW-00017. Next base: position 3,734,325 of record NZ_CP056899.1, read on the forward strand.
ATGATGTCAGCGACCGGTTTGAAGTTCAGCTCTTCCGGCAGGCTGTCACGGCTAAACCAGCCCGTTTCAACCGCTTTCATACCCGCCGCCTGCTCCGCGCCCGCCAGGGATTCGTTATCGTTGCTGGCGGCATCGCTCACTTTCTGCTGCAGCGCATAGTAGGCATCCAGCGCTTTTTCCTGCTTCACTTTCACCGCAATGTCGTCACGGGCTTCGCTCAGCGGTTTAACCTGCGCAGGCTGTACGTCGTCAAGACGCGCAACGAGGAAACCAACGGAAGACTTAATCACACCTGACAGCTGGCCTTTCTCTTTCAGACCGGCATTCTTCAGCTCATCCGGGGTGGTGGAATCTTCCAGCCATCCCATATCGCCGCCTTTACGGGCAGAGATGATGTCAGCAGATTTTTCTTTTGCCAGCGCAGCGAAATCACCGCCTTTGTTCAGCTCGTCCAGTACCGCTTTGGCTTCATCTTCCGTTTTGGTCTGAATGATGCTGTAGCGGTTACGCTGCGGCTGAGTGAACTGATCCTGATGCTGGTCATAATAAGCCTGAATATCCGCATCGCTGGCCGTCTCCTGCATAGCAGCAGCATCCAGCTTGATGTAGCTCACGCGGAACTGTTCCGGCGTCATAAAGTTGTTTTTATTCTGCTCGTAGTAGCTGGCAACTTCTTGCTCGGTAACAGACTGCTTAGCGGCCAGTGCGTTAACGTCAATTGTCGCCTCGCGAACGATACGCTGCTGTGCGACCAGCGCCGCCAGCTCGTCCGTTTCGCCTTTCAGCATGAAGTCCGTACCGGCAACACCGTTAATCAGTTGCTGGGTAGTAAGCTGATTACGTAATGCCTGAGCGTACTGGTCTGCGGTCATTCCCATCTGATTAACAATCGCGTTGTAGCGATTGTTATCAAATTTACCGTCCACCTGGAACGCAGGCGTGGCGAAAATAGCCTGTTTAACCTGATCGTCGCTGATGTTGAGATTAAGCTCGCGGGAGTACTGATCCAGCAGCGCTTCGTCAATAAGACGATTCAGCACCTGCTGACGCAGCGTTTTCATGTAGCCTTCGTTCGCAGCCAGTTCGGAGTATTGATCGCCCAGCTGTTGCTGCATGCGGTTACGTTCGCTGTTGAACGCATTCTCGAACTGCCCGCGGCTAATCTCCTGGCCATTCACTTTGGCGGCGAAGTTATTGCCCCCGCCAATCAGGTAACCACTCACGCCGGTCAAAATGAACGACACGATAATGATACCGAAAATAATCTTGAGCACGAGACTGTTAGCAGCCGTGCGTAAGCTGTCCATCATGGTGTAACCACACTCCGCTGTAGATGACTATACGCGTTATCTCTCAAGCCGCCTGCGCGTTGTCACCACAGCGGCGGCAAGGATTTTGAGTATATATGCTTCACGCAGCATAGCGTTTCCTGAACGCTGCGTACAAAGGCCTATTGTGACAAGAAACAGGGGCAATTGTCAGCCCACAACGCGTAGAAAGTACCGGAATTACAAATAAAAAAGGCACATCAGTCGATGCGCCCTTGTACTTCGTCACATCCCCAAAGGGGAAATCACTTAGTTTACCGCGTCTTTCAGTGCTTTACCTGCACGGAAGCCCGGTACTTTAGCCGCGGCGATGGTGATCTCTTTACCTGTTTGCGGGTTGCGACCAGTACGGGCAGCACGCTCTTTAACGGCAAAAGTACCAAAACCTACCAGCGCTACGTCATCACCTTCTTTCAGAGATTCGGTAACAGAAGCAATAATTGCATCTAACGCACGTCCAGCCGCAGCTTTAGAGATATCAGCCCCTGCAGCAATTTTGTCGATCAGTTGAGATTTATTCACTCTTCTCTTCCTCTTTATAATTTATATCGCACCTGAATCCTTCAAAGTGCGAACGCGCAGCAGTTATATCAGGCCTGCCATGCCCTTACAACACCCGTTAATGATGGCAAGCCCAATCCGTCATCTAAATTAGCTATACAAAAAAAGGCTGGCAAGTCCGAAATGGCCTGCCAGCCCTGTTTTTATTAGTGCTCTTTGCGCGAGGTCACTATTTTGCGGTCACAACCTGCATTCCGGAGGGCTCATTTTGCAACGCGAGCGTCAGAACCTCCTCAATGCGTTTCACCGGATGGATGTCCAGATCGGCAATTACGTTGTCAGGAATCTCTTCCAGGTCACGTTTGTTTTCGTCTGGAATTAAGACCGTTTTAATACCACCACGGTGTGCTGCCAGCAGTTTTTCTTTCAAACCACCAATAGGCAGAACCTGGCCACGCAGGGTGATCTCGCCGGTCATCGCTACGTCGGCGCGAACCGGGTTACCGGTCAGACAAGAAACCAGCGCAGTACACATGGCAATACCCGCACTTGGACCGTCTTTCGGCGTCGCCCCTTCAGGTACGTGAACGTGGATGTCGCGTTTTTCGTAAAAGTCCGGATTAATGCCCAGTTTTTCCGCGCGCGCGCGCACCACGGTCAGCGCAGCCTGAATGGATTCCTGCATGACTTCACCCAGAGAACCGGTGTAGGTCAGCTTACCTTTACCCGGTACGCAAGCGGTTTCGATGGTCAGCAGATCGCCGCCCACTTCCGTCCATGCCAGACCGGTTACCTGACCAACGCGGTTTTCGTTGTCCGCGCGGCCATAGTCAAAGCGCTGTACGCCCAGGTAGTCGTGCAGGTTGTCACCATTGATCTCAATATGTTTCAGCGACTTGTCGAGCAGCAACTGTTTCACCGCTTTACGGCACAGTTTGGAAATTTCACGCTCCAGACTACGCACGCCAGCTTCACGGGTGTAATAACGAATAATGCCCACAATGGCGCTATCGTCGACCGTCAGCTCGCCTTTTTTCAGCGCGTTACGCTCAATCTGTTTCGGCAACAGGTGACGTTTAGCAATGTTCAGCTTCTCGTCTTCGGTATACCCGGACAGACGGATCACTTCCATACGATCCAGCAACGGTGCGGGAATATTCATGGAGTTAGAGGTCGCAACGAACATCACGTCGCTGAGATCGTAGTCCACTTCCAGGTAATGATCGCTGAACGCCACGTTCTGCTCTGGATCCAGCACCTCAAGCAGTGCGGAAGCCGGATCGCCACGCATGTCGGAAGACATTTTGTCGATCTCATCAAGCAGGAACAGCGGGTTTTTAACGCCCACTTTAGCCATTTTCTGGATCAGTTTACCCGGCATCGAACCAATATAGGTCCGGCGGTGACCGCGAATTTCAGCTTCATCACGCACGCCGCCCAGCGCCATACGGATGTATTTACGTCCGGTTGCTTTAGCGATGGACTGTCCCAGAGAAGTTTTACCTACCCCCGGCGGCCCAACCAGGCACAGGATCGGCCCCTTGATTTTATTCACACGGCTTTGAACCGCGAGATACTCAAGAATACGGTCTTTGACGCGTTCCAGACCGTAATGGTCAGTATCGAGGATTTCCTGAGCCTGACGCAGATCTTTTTTGACCTTGCTACGCGCATTCCACGGCACCTGAACCATCCAGTCGATGTAGCCACGGACTACGGTCGCTTCCGCTGACATCGGAGACATCATTTTCAGCTTCTGCAGTTCTGCTTCCGCTTTCTCTTTTGCCTCTTTCGGCATTTTCGCCGCGTCGATTTTACGCTTCAACGCTTCGTTTTCGTCCGGCGCATCGTCCATCTCGCCGAGCTCTTTCTGAATGGCTTTCATCTGCTCGTTCAGATAGTACTCACGCTGGGATTTTTCCATCTGCTTTTTCACGCGGTTGCGAATGCGTTTCTCAACCTGCAGCAGATCGATTTCAGACTCCATCATCGCCATCAGATATTCCAGACGTTCGTTAACGTCAGACATCTCCAGTACGGACTGCTTGTCAGCAAGCTTCAGCGGCATGTGCGCAGCGATGGTGTCCGCCAGACGTGCAGGATCGTCAATACTGTTCAGCGACGTCAGCACTTCGGGCGGGATTTTCTTGTTCAGCTTGATATAGCCTTCGAACTGGCTGATAGCGGTACGCACCAGCACTTCCTGTTCGCGCTCATCAATAGCAGGCGAGTCAAGGTACTCCGCTTTCGCAGAGAAGTGCTCACCGTTGTCAGACAGCGCTGAAATACGCGCGCGCTGTAACCCCTCGACCAGCACTTTTACGGTGCCGTCAGGCAGTTTCAGCATCTGCAAAATAGAGGCCACGGTCCCGACGGTGAAAAGATCGTTTACACCCGGCTCATCCGTTGACGCTTCTTTCTGGGCAACCAGCATGATTTTTTTATCATGGTCCATAGCCGCTTCCAGACAACGGATAGATTTTTCCCGCCCTACAAATAAGGGTATGACCATGTGCGGATAAACCACCACATCGCGCAACGGCAATACGGGGATTTCAATGCGTTCAGAACGCTCAGGATTCATAGAGCTCTCTCTTAGTTTAGTTTCCGCCAGGTAATCAGGTGGTACGACTGTGCTCCACACCACCTTTAACATGTATGTCAGTATATGGGGATGTTTCCCACACATTCAACGCCATGTTTACGGAAAAATAAAAGGGGAGATAAAATCCCCCCTTATTAATTAAATGTCTGTATGAATTGATGAATTATTCGCCAGATGCCTGCTGCGCTTCCGGCTTACCGTAAATCAGCAATGGCTTGCTCTGGCCACCAATCACCGACTCATCGATCACCACTTTTTCGACGTCTTCCATAGAAGGCAGATCGTACATGGTGTCAAGCAGCGCGGCTTCGACGATAGAACGCAGACCACGAGCACCGGTTTTACGTGCCATCGCTTTCTTGGCGATCGCATCCAGCGCTTCCTCACGGAATTCCAGATCAACACCTTCAAGATTGAACAGCGCCTGGTACTGCTTGGTCAGGGCATTTTTCGGCTCTTTCAGGATCTGGATCAGCGCTTCTTCGCTCAGTTCGCTCAGCGTCGCTACAACCGGCAGACGCCCGATGAACTCAGGGATCAGACCAAATTTGATCAGATCTTCCGGCTCCACCTGCGACAGCAGTTCACCTTCACTGGCTTTATCAGACTGCGCTTTTACCGTTGCGCCAAAACCAATGCCGGAGCCCGTTTCAACACGGTTAGCAATGACTTTATCCAGACCGGCAAAGGCACCGCCACAGATAAACAGGATCTTGGAGGTATCAACCTGCAGGAATTCCTGCTGAGGATGTTTACGCCCTCCCTGCGGTGGAACGGCAGCAACCGTACCTTCGATCAATTTCAACAGCGCCTGCTGTACACCTTCGCCAGAAACGTCACGGGTAATGGACGGGTTGTCAGACTTACGAGAAATCTTGTCGATTTCATCGATATAGACGATCCCGCGCTGTGCTTTCTGCACGTCGTAATCGCACTTCTGCAGCAGTTTCTGAATAATATTTTCAACATCTTCACCCACATAACCAGCTTCGGTCAGCGTGGTGGCATCGGCCATAGTGAACGGAACGTCCAGCAGGCGTGCCAGCGTTTCAGCCAGCAGCGTTTTACCGGAACCCGTCGGGCCAATCAGCAGGATGTTACTTTTGCCCAACTCGACGCCATTGCTGGTGTCGCCGTTGCGCAGACGTTTGTAATGGTTGTATACCGCGACCGCCAGCACTTTCTTCGCCTGCTCCTGACCGATGACGTAATCGTCCAGGTGGTTGCGAATTTCATGTGGCGTCGGCAGCGCACTGCGTTCACGGTGCGGTGCTACTTCCTTAATCTCTTCGCGAATGATGTCGTTACATAAATCAACACATTCGTCGCAGATATACACGGATGGTCCGGCAATCAGCTTACGCACTTCATGCTGGCTTTTGCCGCAAAAAGAGCAGTACAACAATTTGCCCGAGCCATCTTTGCGTTTATCTGTCATGGGTCAAAACCTCTTCTTTGTTCTTTGTGCCGCACACGACGACGCAAATGCCATTCTCAGGCGCAAGACGCTAGTCAGCGTTGTGCCGCTCCAGGTAATTATAGCGGTACACCTGCGCGCTGGGCATTAATTACGATGGGTCAAAATCGAGTCGACCAGACCGTACTCTACCGCTTCAGAAGCGGAGAGGAAGCGATCGCGCTCGGTATCACGTTCAATCTGCTCAAGAGATTGACCCGTATGATGCGCCATAAGTTCGTTCATGCGCCCTTTTACCTTCAGGATTTCACGGGCATGAATTTCAATATCCGTTGCCTGGCCCTGGTAACCGCCCAGAGGCTGGTGGATCATGACGCGAGAGTTAGGCAGGCAAAAACGTTTACCTTTCGCCCCGGCAGTCAGCAGGAACGCGCCCATTGAGGCCGCCTGGCCCATACAAATGGTGCTGACGTCCGGCTTAATAAACTGCATGGTGTCATAGATAGACATCCCGGCAGTGATCACTCCACCAGGGGAGTTGATGTACAGGTAGATATCTTTTTCTGGGTTTTCTGCTTCCAGGAACAGCATCTGCGCCACGATCAGGTTAGCCATATGGTCTTCGACCTGGCCGGTCAGAAAAATGACGCGTTCCTTAAGTAGACGAGAATAGATATCAAAAGAGCGCTCACCACGTGAGGTCTGTTCAATGACCATCGGCACCAGCGCCATATGGGGTGCAAAGTTATCTCGTTCGCCGCTGTATGACATTTCCGTCTCCTGGATAAAATTTGAAAAAACCTGCTGTGCTGATTGTAACCTTATGGACGGATTATCAGCTAGTCCCTCAGTAATGGGTACGACATCGCCATAATTCAAGCATAACAATCTTTTGTTGTAACGCTAACACTGAAACGCTGTTTTCGCACTCTTCCCATGCAAAATCCGTGACAAAAAAAAACCCGCCACCAAAAGGTGACGGGCTTGTGTACGAAATTCGTGCTAAATAAGCGACGAATTACGCCTGCTGGTTCATCAGCTCGTTGAAGGAAGTGGCTTTTTCAGTCACTTTCGCTTTCGCCAGAACGGCTTCAACAGCCTGCTCTTCCAGAGCGACGTTACGCATGTTGTCCATCAGCTCTTTATTTTTGCTGTAGAACTCAACAACTTCTTTCGGATCTTCGTAAGCAGAAGCCATCTCTTCGATCAGGCCTTTAACGCGATCTTCGTCAGCTTTCAGCTCGTTGGTACGAATCACTTCGCCCAGCAGCAGACCTACAACTACGCGACGCTTAGCCTGTTCTTCGAACAGTTCACGCGGCAGTTCCAGAGCTTGTTTTTCGTTGCCGCCAAAACGCTGTGCAGCCTGACGACGCAGAACGTCGATTTCGCTGTCGATCAGAGCAGCCGGAACGTCGATGTCGTTAGCTTTTACCAGACCTTCGATCGCCTGAGACTTAACGCGGTTGCGCACAGCGCCTTTCAGCTCACGTTCCATGTTTTTACGTACTTCAGCGCGCAGACCCGCTACGGAACCATCTTCAACGCCGAAACGTTTGATGAATTCTTCAGTCAGTTCCGGCAGTTCGCGCTCTTCAACTTTCTTCAGGTTGATAACGAACTTAGCGGCTTTACCTTTCAGGTTTTCAGCGTGGTACTCTTCCGGGAAGGTCACATCGATAGTGAACTCTTCGCCAGCTTTGTGGCCTTTAACGCCTTCTTCAAAGCCTGGGATCATACGACCCTGGCCCATCGCCAGTACGAAGTCAGACGCTTTGCCGCCTTCGAACTCTTCGCCGTCTACAGAGCCGGTGAAGTCGATGGTTACACGGTCTTCTGCATCAGCAGCGCCGTCTTTGTCTTTCCAGGTAGCCTGCTGCTTACGCAGGGTGTCCAGCATCACGTCAACGTCAGCGTCGGTGACTTCAACAACCGGTTTTTCAACTTCGATTGCTTCCAGGCCAGTCAGCTCAACTTCCGGGTAAACTTCGAACTCTACCGCGTAAGTAAAATCTTCACCCAGTTTGTATTCGCCCGGAACGTAGTTCGGTGCGCCAGCCGGATTGATTTTTTCTTTGATGATCGCGTCAACGAAGTTGCGGCTCATCAGGTCGCCCAGAACGTCCTGGCGAACAGACGCGCCATAACGCTGAGCAACAACATTCATCGGTACTTTTCCTTTGCGGAAACCGTCAATACGCACTTTCTTCGCTACGTTGACCAGCTCGCTTTTCACAGCGGTCTCGATGCTGTCAGCAGCGATAGTAATCGTTACACGGCGGCCAAGGCCTTGAGTGGTTTCAACTGAAACTTGCATCTTGTTACCTCAAAAAATCACAGTGCTCGGTCAACTCTTCTCCGCAAGCACAGGTTGTTGGCTTCGCGGAACTGGGATGTTCTCATAAGCAATCACATTCCCTGTCGTCAGAATCATCCCGAAGACATTCCGAAAAATAAGACGCGCATTATAGCGGCATCACTTTTATGAGTCGAGAACGGTTATCGCGCGTTGCTGCGGCTTTTTTCACAATTCCCGGCTAATTTTTGTCTGAATACTGTACGACTGCCCCAGAATTCAGACAAAACAAAACGGCCCGCAGGCCGTTTTCACATAATCTGTAGCAACATACTGGAAAAGCGTCGGTTGTTGCAAATCCGTTTTTACGCGATGCTTCCCGCCCCACGACACGGAGGCGATGCAAAAATCGTATCCTGCAACGCTTCCCACTCCTTAATGGTGTAGGTATGCAGGGCAAGTGCATGAACGGTTGTGGAAAGCTCCACCGTTAAGGTGCTGTAAATCATCCGATGACGATTCAGAAAACGCTCACCTGTAAAGCGATCGCTAACCAGCACAACCTTAAAGTGGCTTTCAGAACCTGCCGGGACATTGTGACGATAGCTTTCATCCACAACTTCGAGGAACACGGGTTGGAACGCTGCCCTTAATTTTTCTTCTATTTGCTCACGAATCATCATGAAGTTTTTCCTCCGACAACGCTGAGATGTCACCCATCCCTTTAAATACTAGCCGCTTTTACCGCTTTCATTACACCTTAGCAACAAAAAATTAGCGTTTGTCTGATTTTCTCAGCCAAATGGATGAAGTTCACTAAATCCTCACTTCGATTTATTGCAAAAAGTCCGTTTATGGTCTCCACAAAGACATAAAACTGACAACACAATGAATTTACATGCGTTACCCACTTCCCCTCATCGTTGGCGATGTTATGATGGCGGGTATTTTCTCCAACCATACAATTTAGATTCGCTGAGAGCCCTGGCATGTTTAAAAAAATCCTCGTCCCGTTTGTCGCGCTGTTTATGTTAGCTGGATGCGCAACGCCGCCGACCACTATTGAAGTTTCCCCGAAAATTACCCTGCCACAGCAGGACCCGAGCCTGATGGGTGTGACCGTTAGCATCAACGGTGCCGACCAGCGTCAGGATCAGGCGCTGGCAAAAGTTACCCGTGACAACCAGCTTGTTACCCTGACCGCGTCCCGCGATATGCGCTTCCTGCTGCAAGAAGTACTGGAAAAACAGATGACCGCACGCGGTTATATGATTGGGCCAAACGGTGCTGTTAACCTGCAAATCATTGTTAGCCAGCTGTATGCAGACGTGTCCCAGGGTAGCGTGCGCTATAACATCGCCACCAAGGCAGACATCGCCATCATTGCGACCGCTGCTAACGGCAACAAGATGACCAAAAACTACCGCGCAAGCTATTCTGTTGAAGGCGCACTGCAGGCCTCTAACAAAAATATCGCTGACGCCGTTAACAGCGTGCTGACCGATACCATCGCTGATATGTCTCAGGACACCAGCGTTCACGATTTCATCAAGCAGAACGCTCGTTAATTTCTGCCCATATGGCCCGGCGTTCGTCGGGCCTATAGAAGCCCATGTCCAGTCATTACTTACGTATTTTTCAGCAACCACGTTCAGCTATCCTGCTTATACTGGGATTCGCCTCCGGTTTACCACTCGCACTGACCTCGGGTACGCTTCAGGCATGGATGACAGTCGAGAATATCGATCTTAAAACTATCGGTTTCTTTTCTCTGGTCGGCCAGGCCTACGTGTTTAAGTTCCTCTGGTCTCCGCTAATGGACCGCTACACGCCGCCGTTTTTAGGTCGACGCCGTGGTTGGTTGCTGGCAACTCAGGTGCTGTTACTGATTTCTATCGCCGCGATGGGCTTTCTGGAGCCAGGCACGCAGCTACGCTGGATGGCCGCGCTTGCGGTGGTGATCGCGTTTTGCTCGGCATCGCAGGATATCGTCTTTGACGCATGGAAAACCGACGTGCTACCCGCCGAAGAACGCGGCACCGGCGCGGCTATCAGCGTGCTGGGCTATCGTTTAGGGATGCTGGTTTCCGGTGGGCTGGCTCTGTGGATGGCCGACCGCTGGCTGGGCTGGCAAGGAATGTACTGGCTGATGGCGGCGCTGCTGATACCTTGCATCATCGCTACCCTGCTAGCGCCCGAACCGACTGATGCCATTCCGGTGCCCAAAACGCTGGAGCAAGCGGTTGTGGCCCCGCTGCGCGACTTCTTTGGTCGTAACAACGCCTGGCTAATTCTGCTGCTTATCGTTCTGTATAAGCTCGGGGATGCCTTTGCCATGAGCCTGACTACAACCTTTTTAATCCGCGGCGTCGGATTTGATGCGGGTGAAGTTGGCGTGGTGAATAAAACGCTCGGACTACTGGCAACCATCGTTGGCGCGCTGTACGGCGGGATCCTGATGCAACGCCTTTCGCTGTTTCGCGCATTGCTGATTTTCGGCATCCTGCAGGGGGCGTCGAATGCGGGCTACTGGTTATTGTCCATCACTGACAAACACATGTTTAGTATGGCCGCCGCCGTCTTCTTTGAAAACCTGTGTGGTGGTATGGGTACGGCAGCGTTTGTCGCCTTATTAATGACGCTGTGCAATAAGTCCTTTTCAGCGACCCAGTTCGCTCTGCTCTCCGCGCTTTCAGCCGTTGGTCGCGTTTACGTTGGTCCGGTAGCAGGTTGGTTTGTTGAAGCGCACGGGTGGCCAACGTTTTATTTGTTCTCTGTGTTTGCCGCTATCCCCGGCCTCATACTGCTGCTGGTTTGTCGCCAGACTCTGGAACATAGCTGGCAAAATGAGAGCTTCATTCCGCGCACGGAATTTCGTAGCGCGTACAGCCTGGCATTAATGACGTTGGTTGCGGGCTGCTGTCTGCTGGTGGTTTGGCTGCTGCTGTTAACTATGAACGCGCTGGATTACACCAACTTCTCCTTCCTGCCGGAACTGCTGGAAATCTCGGTGGTGGTCGCGGTCTGCGGGGTCGTTTTTGGTGGATTGCTGGATTATCTGGCACTGCGCAAAACCCGCCTGGTGTAAAAATCCACATTAATATCGCCGTTGTAATCACCCTGCGTAATTATAACGGCTAAATAAACAACAATTACTAAAAATATTATTTGTTATTTTGTGCGCCAAAGAATTTGGAAATTATTGACGCCTTTTATATATACTATTTCCCTTACTCGATTCAGCCACTACAGATTTATTTTTTGTTCTTCAATTGTCTTTTTATTGATAATCAATTGTTAAACAATTGTTTTATTTTCGTATTGGTTATACCAATTGCCCTCAGCACGTCTCCCGCTTGCCCTCTTTCGTTATAACGTGATGTTGCAACAGGTTCTTAAAGTCAAAACGACATATATTGCAACATATGTGACATGCCCGGCAGAACCCAGTAACACAGATCCAAGGATGTTTACAGTAATGTAACCTTCCCGTAAAATGCCCTCACACTTTAAACGCCACCCGGTCCCGTGGAATTGAGGTCGTTAAATGAGACTCAGGAAATACAATAAAAGTTTGGGATGGTTGTCATTAATTGCAGGCACTGCATTACTCAGTGGCTGTAATTCTGCGCTGCTTGACCCTAAAGGACAGATTGGACTGGAACAACGTTCTCTGATACTGACGGCATTTGGCCTGATGTTGATTGTCGTTATTCCTGCCATCTTGATGGCTGTTGGTTTCGCCTGGAAGTATCGTGCAAGCAATAAAGATGCGAAGTACAGCCCGAACTGGTCACACTCCAATAAAGTGGAAGCTGTGGTCTGGACGGTACCGATCTTAATCATCATTTTCCTTGCCGTACTGACCTGGAAAACCACTCACGCTCTTGAGCCAAGCAAACCGCTGGCGCATGACGAGAAGCCCATTACCATTGAAGTGGTTTCCATGGACTGGAAATGGTTCTTCATCTATCCGGAACAAGGTATCGCTACCGTGAATGAAATCGCCTTCCCGGCGAATACTCCGGTTGAGTTCAAAGTGACGTCCAACTCCGTGATGAACTCCTTCTTTATCCCGCGTCTGGGTAGCCAGATTTATGCCATGGCCGGTATGCAGACTCGACTGCATCTGATCGCCAACGAAGTCGGTACTTATGATGGTATCTCCGCAAGCTATAGCGGACCAGGCTTCTCCGGTATGAAGTTCAAGGCTATCGCAACAAAGGACCGCGCCGAATTCGACCAATGGGTTGCTAAAGCTAAACAGTCCACGAACACCATGAGCGACATGGCTGCGTTCGAAAAAGTGGCTGTGCCAAGCGAATACAACCAGGTGGAATACTTCTCCAACGTGAAACCAGATTTGTTTAAAGACGTTATTAACAAATTTATGGCTCACGGTAAGAGCATGGACATGACCCAACCCGAAGGTGAGCACAGCGCACACGAAGGAATGGAAGGCATGGACATGAGCCACGCGGAATCCGCTCACTAAGGGGCCGAGGAAGAATACGATGTTCGGAAAATTGACGCTGGATGCAGTGCCGTTCCATGAACCAATTGTCATGGTTACGATCGCTGCCATTATCATCGGTGGTGCGGCCTTACTGGGCCTAATCACTTACTTCGGTAAGTGGACCTACCTGTGGAAAGAGTGGCTAACTTCGGTTGACCACAAACGCCTTGGCATCATGTATGTCATTGTCGCAATCGTCATGTTGATTCGTGGCTTTGCCGACGCCATCATGATGCGTAGTCAGCAAGCGCTGGCTTCTGCAGGTGAAGCGGGCTTCCTGCCACCTCACCACTACGACCAGATCTTCACGGCTCACGGCGTGATTATGATCTTCTTCGTGGCAATGCCATTTGTTATCGGTCTGATGAACCTGGTGGTTCCGCTGCAGATCGGCGCACGTGACGTTGCATTCCCGTTCCTGAACAACCTGAGCTTCTGGTTCACCGTTGTCGGCGTAATCCTGGTTAACCTGTCTCTGGGCGTGGGTGAATTCGCACAGACCGGTTGGCTGGCGTACCCGCCACTCTCGGGAATAGAGTACAGTCCAAGCGTCGGGGTCGATTATTGGATATGGGCAGTCCAGTTGTCCGGTATTGGTACAACCCTAACCGGGATCAACTTCTTTGTGACCATCATTAAGATGCGTGCGCCAGGAATGACCATGTTCAAGATGCCGGTATTTAGCTGGGCATCGCTGTGTGCGAACATCCTGATTATCGCGTCTTTCCCAATCCTGACGGTTACCGTCGCGTTGCTGACCCTGGATCGCTATCTGGGCACCCATTTCTTTACCAACGATATGGGCGGCAACATGATGATGTACATCAACCTGATTTGGGCCTGGGGCCATCCGGAAGTGTACATTCTGGTTCTGCCGGTCTTCGGTGTGTTCTCCGAAATCGCTGCAACCTTCTCACGTAAACGTCTGTTTGGTTACACCTCACTGGTGTGGGCAACCGTGTGTATCACCGTTCTGTCGTTCGTTGTTTGGCTGCACCACTTCTTCACCATGGGTGCAGGCGCTAACGTAAACGCCTTCTTCGGTATTACCACCATGATTATCGCCATCCCGACCGGGGTGAAGATCTTCAACTGGCTGTTCACCATGTACCAGGGTCGTATCGTATTCCACTCAGCGATGCTGTGGACGATTGGCTTTATCGTTACCTTCTCAGTCGGCGGCATGACCGGCGTACTGCTGGCGGTTCCGGGTGCGGACTTCGTGCTGCACAACAGTCTGTTCCTGATTGCGCACTTCCATAACGTTATCATCGGCGGCGTCGTATTTGGATGCTTCGCAGGTATGACCTACTGGTGGCCAAAAGCGTTTGGCTTCACGCTGAACGAAACCTGGGGTAAACGCGCATTCTGGTTCTGGATCATCGGCTTCTTCGTGGCGTTTATGCCGCTGTATGTGCTGGGCTTTATGGGGATGACCCGTCGCCTCAGCCAGCAGATTGACCCGCAGTTCCATCCGATGCTGGTCGTTGCCGCCTGCGGTGCCGCGCTGATTGCATTGGGTATCCTGTGCCAGCTGATTCAGATCTTCGTTTCTATTCGCGACCGCGAGCAGAACCGCGACCTGACCGGTGACCCATGGGGTGGTCGTACGCTGGAGTGGGCAACCTCTTCCCCGCCTCCGTTCTACAACTTTGCCGTTGTGCCGCACGTTCATGAGCGTGATGCCTTCTGGGAAATGAAAGAAAAAGGTGAAGCGTACAAGCAGCCTGCGCACTATGAAGAAATTCATATGCCGAAAAACAGCGGTGCCGGTATCGTCATTACCGCCTTCGCAACACTGTTTGGTTTCGCCATGATCTGGCATATCTGGTGGCTGGCGATTGCAAGCTTCGCAGGCATGATCATCAGCTGGATTGTGAAAAGCTTTGATGAAGACGTGGATTACTACGTGCCGGTCCCGGAAGTCGAAAAACTGGAAAACCAGCATTTCGATGAGATTACTAAGGCAGGGCTGAAAAATGGCAACTGATACTTTAACGCACGCGACTGCCCACGCGCACGAACACGGGCACCACGATGCAGGCCAGACCAAGATCTTCGGATTCTGGGTCTACCTGATGAGCGACTGCATTCTGTTCTCTATTCTGTTTGCAACCTATGCCGTTCTGGTGAACGGCACAGCAGGTGGCCCAACAGGTAAGGACATTTTTGAACTGCCGTTCGTTCTGGTTGAAACATTCCTGCTGTTATTCAGCTCTATTACTTACGGCATGGCGGCGATCGCCATGTACAAGAACAACAAGAGCCAGGTTATCTCCTGGCTGGCGTTGACCTTCTTGTTCGGTGCCGGATTCATCGGGATGGAACTCTATGAATTCCATCACCTGATTGTTAACGGTATGGGCCCGGATCGCAGCGGCTTCCTGTCTGCGTTCTTCGCGCTGGTCGGCACGCACGGTCTGCACGTCACCTCCGGTCTTATCTGGATGGCGGTGCTGATGGTGCAAGTTGCTCGCCGCGGCCTGACCAGTACTAACCGTACCCGCATCATGTGCCTGAGCCTGTTCTGGCACTTCCTGGATGTGGTGTGGATCTGTGTGTTCACTGTTGTTTATCTGATGGGGGCGATGTAATGAGTCATTCTAACGAGAGCGGCGGCGCATCCCATGGCAGCGTAAAAACCTACATGACAGGTTTTATCCTGTCGATAATCCTGACGGTTATTCCGTTCTGGATGGTCATGACAGGTTCTGCCTCTCCTGCCGTCATTCTGGGAACTATTCTGGCAATGGCAGTGGTACAGATTCTGGTGCACCTGGTGTGCTTCCTGCACATGAATAGCAAATCTGATGAAGGTTGGAACATGACAGCCTTTGTCTTTACTGTGCTAATCATCGCCATCCTGGTTGTGGGCTCCATCTGGATTATGTGGAACCTTAACTACAACATGATGATGCACTAAGAGCGGCGATTATGATGTTTAAGCAATACCTGCAAGTAACAAAACCAGGCATCATCTTTGGCAACCTGATCTCGGTGATTGGGGGATTCCTGCTGGCCTCGAAAGGCAGCATTGATTATCCCCTGTTTATCTACACGTTGGTTGGGGTGTCACTGGTTGTGGCGTCGGGTTGTGTATTTAACAACTACATCGACAGGGATATCGACAGGAAGATGGAGAGGACCAAAAACCGTGTGCTGGTTAAAGGTCTGATTTCCCCTGCGGTCTCGCTGGTATACGCCACCCTGCTGGGTATTGCTGGCTTTATGCTGCTGTGGTTTGGCGCGAACCCTCTGGCCTGCTGGCTGGGGGTAATGGGCTTCGTGGTCTATGTGGGCGTCTATAGCCTGTACATGAAGCGCCATTCCGTTTATGGCACGCTGATTGGCTCACTCTCCGGTGCTGCGCCGCCGGTGATTGGCTACTGCGCCGTAACCGGTGAGTTCGATAGCGGTGCGCTGATTCTGCTGGCTATTTTCAGTCTGTGGCAGATGCCGCACTCTTACGCGATTGCGATTTTCCGCTTTAAGGATTATCAGGCAGCCAACATCCCGGTACTGCCGGTGGTGAAAGGTATTTCGGTCGCGAAGAACCATATCACGCTGTACATCGTGGCGTTTGCTATCGCCACGCTGATGCTAACCCTGGGCGGCTATGCTGGTTATAAATACCTGATTGTTGCTGCGGCGGTGAGTGTCTGGTGGTTGGGCATGGCGCTGCGCGGTTATAAAGTGGAAGATGACAGGGTCTGGGCACGCAAGCTGTTCGGTTTCTCCATCATCGCCATTACCGCGCTTTCCGTGATGATGTCCGTTGACTTTATGGTGCCAAACTCGCAGAACCTGCTGACTTACGTCTGGTAACGATCTGCTGATACGAAAAGGGTGCCTCCGGCACCCTTTTTTATTGGCAGGGATGTTATTCAGTCATAAAGCCATTTCCCCGCTTCAGCCGACTCAGCAAACATCCTTACGGTTAGCGGTATGCGTGTTGCTTCCACTTCTTCCCGGTTAGCTTTGAACCATCTAGTGAATAGTGGCAGATTGTGCCATGGATAATAAGGTTTCCAGTTCACACATGATAAATCGACTTTGAACTCTTTCTCATATCGATCCAGAGCACTGTGAAGATCATCACCGGGGGCATCAAACAAATCTGAGTCGAGTTCTAAAGGAACCTCTTTCCAGTTTTCATCCAAATACCCAGGTATTTCTTCCCTGAAAAGCTTTAACACATCGTCTTGAATACTCATTAGAATGATGTCCACTGAATGCGATCTTTAGAGCGAGCAATTAAGTTGTATTTTATCTGAGTCTTTCTGGATACTTGCACAAGTGCATTTACAAGACCAATCCACCCAAGCCAGGGTACATAACGAGCAATCACAGCAGCGAGTTTGTTAGTGCTTTGTATCCTTAACCCCACCGGAGTGGGGACTTTAATACCAAATGGTACCCGCGCATCTTTCAGAAGCATTCTCCCGTATTTGGAAACAACACTTGTTCCTTCAATAGCCCCGGAAGGTTTTTGTCTCGTCTTTAACCAGGGTTGACCAGCCAGAATAGCGGCTCCCGATTCAATACCAATACCTAACTCATCACAAAACTGTTCCAGAAAGATGAGATCGAACAATTCGCCAGCGGACAGATTGCTGTGACCATGATACCAATAGGTTCCATTCGCCTCTTCAGTTGTGTCCATTCAATCCCCCATTATGCCGTCTGCCGGTCATTCCATGCGTCGGTATAGATAATGTTCCCGTCGCAATGCTTCCAGGTGATTTTTTCGTAGCGTAATTCTATGGTTTCAAGATGGTTATTATTCATGTCCTCTGGACCAGCCATCGAGGGAGAAACGGAGACAATCCGCACCCCTTCCAGAAACATATTGAAGTATTCAACTTCCTGACCGGCATCATTGATTTTGTACCAACGAATCTCTGCGGACTTAAGATTCTGACCAGAAGCGACAGCTTTGTATAAATACGGGCTAGAGTAGTCAAACTCTTTGACGATCATCATCGGTGAATGTTGGCGTGTGCCTGTTGGCTTGCCTGTACCGTTATCAGTGGGAATAGACAAATTGTGATGAAAGCCTTTAAATTCAATACTGTATTCTCTTCCCTTTACATCACACCCACCCTTAATCAGCGCACCACCATCGTCATAAATCCACATATTGCCCGGAATCGCCATTTTCCTTTTCCCTCTTTCCATTAGAAATAACCACAAAAAGACTACACCTGTAATTATCGCAAGTAAATTAGTCGCAGTTGTAATTATTTCAATTTTCCCACTACACAATTCCACATATCGTAGAGGTTTACCGCACTCCTTCCCCGCTTTACACTAGGCGCGAAATTAATACAGAGGTGGGAATGAACGATTACAAAATGACGCCCGGTGAGTTGCGCGCCACCTGGGGTTTAGGGACCGTATTCTCGTTGCGCATGCTTGGCATGTTTATGGTTCTGCCGGTTCTGACCACGTACGGTATGGCGCTACAGGGTGCCAGTGAAGCGCTAATTGGCCTTGCCATTGGCATTTATGGTCTGGCGCAAGCCGTTTTACAGATCCCCTTTGGTCTGCTTTCTGACCGCATCGGTCGTAAGCCGCTTATCGTCGGCGGGCTGGCGGTGTTCGTTCTCGGCAGCGTGATTGCCGCCCTCTCCGATTCAATCTGGGGCATTATTCTCGGTCGCGCTTTGCAAGGCTCTGGCGCGATTGCCGCCGCCGTGATGGCGCTGCTTTCCGACTTAACCCGTGAGCAAAACCGTACCAAAGCGATGGCGTTTATCGGCGTCAGCTTTGGTATCACCTTCGCCATTGCGATGGTGCTAGGACCGATCGTTACCCATGCGCTGGGGCTACACGCGCTGTTCTGGATGATTGCAGCTCTTGCAACCACCGGCATCGTGCTAACCATTTGGGTCGTTCCCAATAGCACCAGCCACGTGCTGAACCGCGAATCTGGCATGGTAAAAGGCAGCTTCAGCAAAGTGCTGGCGGAGCCCAAACTGCTCAAGCTCAACTTTGGCATCATGTGTCTGCACATTTTGTTGATGTCCACTTTCGTCGCCTTACCGGGCCAACTGGCGAAAGCCGGTTTCCCCGCCGCAGAACACTGGAAAATTTATCTGGTGACGATGCTGCTGTCCTTTGTTTCCGTGGTGCCGTTCATCATCTACGCAGAAGTGAAGCGGCGGATGAAGCGCGTATTCCTCGCCTGCGTGTTACTGATCCTTATCGCAGAGATTGTATTGTGGAGCGCTAACGTGCGTTTTTGGGGGCTGATTGCGGGCGTTCAGATATTCTTCCTCGCCTTCAACCTGATGGAGGCCCTCCTCCCCTCGCTTATCAGCAAAGAGTCTCCGGCTGGCTATAAAGGCACGGCGATGGGCGTTTACTCCACCAGCCAGTTTCTTGGCGTGGCGATTGGCGGTTCGTTCGGCGGTTGGGTGGTCGAAATGTTTGATGGTCAGGCGGTATTCCTGGCCGGCGCGCTTCTGGCGGCAGTTTGGTTGTTGGTGGCAAGCACAATGAAAGAGCCGCCGTATGTCAGTAGCCTGCGAGTGGAAATCCCACCTGAGATTGCCGCAGATGACACCCTTAAGCAGCGTCTGCTGGCTAAAGAAGGGATAAGCGAAGTGTTAATTGTTGCGAAAGAGCATTCGGCTTACGTGAAAATCGACAGCAAAGTGACGAATCGATTTGAGGTTGAACAGGCCATCAGCCAGGCGTGAAGAGTGCCAGATGGCGACTATCGTTTGATCCAGCCTACAAATAGCGTGTGCAACCTGTAGGCCGGATAAGCGTAGCGCCATCAGGCATTACGACTTAATCGCGGAAGTTCTTAAACTGGAACGGCTGGCCGAGATCGCCGCCGCGAACCAGCGCCATAACGGATTGCAGATCGTCACGCGCCTTGCCGGTCACGCGGATTTCTTCGCCCTGAATCTGCGCCTGCACCTTCAGTTTGCTGTCTTTGATCAGCTTAACGATTTTCTTTTGCACCGCGCTTTCAATGCCCTGTTTCAGCTTAGCTTCAACAAACCAGGTTTTACCGCTATGCACGAAGGTTTCTGGTACGTCCAACGAAGTGCCTTCAATACCACGTTTCAGCAGCTTGGCACGTAAAATATCCAGCAACTGATTGACCTGGAAATCAGACTCGCTTAGCACCTTAATCGTCTTATTCGACTCGTTCAGCTCAAAAGTCGCTTCAACGCCACGAAAATCAAAGCGTGACTCCACTTCACGGCTGGCGTTATCTACCGCGTTACGGGCTTCCTGAAGATCAACTTCAGAAACAATATCGAAAGATGGCATCTTTTCCTCTCCCTTCATTTTTGATGCGAAGCATAATACCTGCAAAGTTACACAACAGACAGCGCTATACTAGGCTGTATCCTTTAATTGTACGTGGTACTGATACCTGCGAACAATAATGGGGTACGGCCGATATGGATTAACACCTGGTGATGTTGCAGGTGAGGAGGAAGAATGAAAATTACCGTACTGGGATGTGGAGCGTTAGGACAGCTTTGGCTAACCACGCTGTGCAAACATGGACATGAGGTTCAGGGGTGGCTACGCGTACCGCAACCCTATTGCAGCGTTAACCTGATCGACACGGATGGGTCAGTATTCAATGAATCCCTGACGGCAAACGACCCCGATTTTTTGGCGAAAAGCGACCTGCTGCTTGTCACTCTGAAAGCCTGGCAGGTTTCTGATGCGGTCAAAGGCCTGGCCGCCATTCTGCCTGACACCACTCCCATTCTGCTGATTCACAACGGTATGGGGACGATTGAAGAGTTGCATAACATTAAGCAACCTCTATTGATGGGCACCACAACCCACGCGGCACGCCGTGACGGGAACGTGATCATTCATGTCGCTCAGGGAACAACAAGGATTGGTCCGGCGCGTGAACAAGACGGTGATTTCAGTTATCTGGCTGAAGTCCTGCAAGAGGTGCTGCCGGACGTCGCCTGGCACAACAATATTCGCGCTGAGTTGTGGCGCAAGCTGGCCGTCAACTGCGTCATTAACCCGCTGACCGCATTATGGGATTGCTCGAATGGAGAGTTACGCCATCATCCTGAAAAAATAGCGCTCATCTGCGAGGAGGTGGCGGCGGTCATTGAACGCGAAGGCCACCACACATCAGCAGATGATTTACGCTATTATGTTGAGCAAGTGATTGACAGTACGGCGGAAAATATCTCATCAATGCTGCAAGACATACATGCCCTGCGCCATACTGAGATCGACTACATTACTGGTTATTTGTTAAAACGCGCCCGCGCGCACGGCATCGCCGTACCGGAAAATGCCCGCCTGTTTGAAATGGTTAAGAGAAAGGAAAGTGAGTATGAGCGCTCAAGCACTGGTATGTCTCGCCCCTGGTAGTGAAGAGACCGAAGCGGTCACCACTATCGATCTGCTGGTTCGCGGCGGAATTAAGGTCACGACCGCAAGCGTTGCCAGCGATGGCGGCCTGACGATCGTGTGCTCACGCGGAGTAAAACTACTGGCGGATGCACCATTAGTGGAAGTTGCTGACGGGGATTTCGACATTATCGTGCTGCCCGGCGGTATTAAAGGCGCCGAGTGTTTTCGCGACAGCCCTCTGCTTGTCGAAACCGTGAAACAGTTTCATCGCTCCGGGCGCATTGTCGCGGCAATTTGCGCCGCTGCCGCCACAGTCCTCGTCCCACACGATATTTTTCCCATCGGTAACATGACCGGTTTTCCGGCGCTGAAAGACAATATTCCCACTGACCAGTGGCAGGATAAGCGCGTCGTATGGGATCCGCGCGTCAATCTGTTAACCAGCCAGGGACCGGGAACCTCAATCGATTTCGGTTTAAAAATCATTGATCTCCTGGTGAGTCGCGAAAAAGCTTACGAAGTGGCATCACAACTGGTGATGGCAGCGGGAATTTATAACTACTACGAGTAATCTTCAGGCCACTCGCATTCAAGGAATTATGATGAAAGGATATCTGAGCGGAGTGGCTTTACTGCTCCTTTCCGGCTACGCCAGTGCGACTCAACTTGAAATTGAGAGCCTTGAGTATCGCTATCCCGCAAGCACTGAGATGCAATATCGCGTGCCGTGGTTTACCTCAACGGATAACCCACAGGTTGCAAAACGCATTAACGATTATATTTTCACAAGCTTTATCAATCAGCTACCGGGAAATAATCCACGAGCGACCGTGAATCAGTTTGCGAAATCAGAGATGAATCCCACCGCAAACCTTGACTACACGGTTGAGTATCGCGACGCCAAAGTGTTGACCCTCAACATGTTTGTCGAAGGCTGCGGGGCGTATTGCGAGTCGTACAATGTACCGATCAGCTTCGATTTAGCCAACGGCGCGACAATTACCCTTAACGACCTCTTTTCCCGCTCCACGATGACCGAATTAAACACCCGTATCAGAAAAGATATCCGCAGCCAAATTGATACCTTTGTTGCCGCACAGAAATCACAAAAGCCGGAGCAAATAAAAGAAGACGGTGGAGATTCTGGCTTTGCCGAATTCTACGCATCGTGTGCAACCTACACCGACGGTCTGTACTACATCGACAAATTCTCCCTGCAAAAAGACCATCTGGCTTTCCTGAACGGACGTTGTAGCAACCACGCCAATCGCGCGGGTGACGAACTGGGCGATTTCACCACGAAAATCCCGACCGTTGAACTGCATAATCAGCTCACGCCTTACGGCCAGTATCTGACTGCCGCAAAGAGATCTACACCGGTTTCGCCAGCGCCCGGCATTGACGGCAAGGTCATGTACGGCACGTTGGGAAAAAGCATGCGTATTGTGTTGAAGGTCGACTGCAAATACGGTGATTTTTTTGAAGGGGCTTACTTTTACCAGAAATTTGGCGCACCGATTGAATTAAACGGTAAATGCGACACAGCCGACAATCAACATTATGTACTGAAGACCTCTGCCGCTGAACAATCGGAAGAGAAGATAACGCTGGAGTTAAAAGACGGCGTCTATCAGGGTGTCTGGGAGTCGAACGGGAAAAAGCTCCCCATCCGTTTTGAATAATATTGTTATATTGCCGGATGGCAGCGTAAACAATTTATCAGGCCTACAAAACATACCGCTTGCAGGCCTGATAAGCGCAGCACCCTCAGGCAAAAGTCACTACGGGCGATATACCTTCACGTTTTCAAAGCCCTGCTCGCGCAGATACAGCGCCTGCAGACGGCTCATCACCCCGCGTTCACACCACAGCAGCCAGGTTTTACTCTGGTCCAGATCGCCGAATTTGGTGCTCAGTTTGTAGAACGGCAGAGAAACGACGTCCACACCGTCAACCTTCAGCGGTTTGTCATCCTGTTCATCCACAGAGCGGATATCCAGAATCACATCGTTCGGGCCGAAGCCGCTCACGGTTTCCACTTCCACCACGGTCTGCTGCGTCTGCTGGGCGATATCACGAATATCGATATTGTTCGCTTCTTCAACCACTTTATCGAGGATAGAGAAATCGAAGTTTTCTTCTTCGGCCTCAATCTTCGCTTTAATCGCTTTCACCGTCGGGCTTTTTGAAATCACACCGCAGTATTCCGGCATGGTACGGGCAAAGTCCTCAGTACCAATTTCACGCGCCAGATTAATGATGTGCTCCTTATCATGGGAGATAAGCGGGCGCAGGATCAGGGTGTCAGAAACGTTATCGATCAGGCGCAGGTTGGTCAGCGTCTGGCTGGACACCTGGCCCAGCGCTTCACCGGTTACCAGCGCCTGTACGCCGTAGCGCTCAGCGACTTTCGACGCTGCACGAACCATCATACGTTTAAGGACCACGCCCATCTGACCGTCGTCGACTTTCTCCAGGATCTCGCCAACCACCGGCTCAAAGTTGATCGCGACAAAACGCACGCGATGCGAGCTACCAAAGCGGTTCCACAGATAATGCGCCACCTGACGAACGCCGATTTCATGCGCTGCGCCGCCGAGATTAAAGAAGCAGTAGTGCACACGGCAACCGCGACGCATCAGCATATAGCTGGACACGCCGGAGTCGAAACCACCGGAAATCAGCGACAGTACATCTTCCTGCGTCCCGATCGGGAAACCGCCAATACCTTCATAGCGGCCTTTAACCAGCAGCAGACGGTCGTTTTCGATTTCAAGATTAACCGTCACGTCCGGCTTCGTCAGCTTCACGCGCGCGGATTCAATATGCTGGTTCAGTCCACCGCCAACATAGCGTTCCACCTCAATAGAGCTAAACTCATGCTTACCGCGACGCTTAACGCGTACGCAGAAGGTTTTGCCTTCCAGTTGATCGCGATACTGCACCAGCGCTTTCTCGAAAATATCGTGCATATCGGTAAACGGCACGTCTTCAACTTCGAGAATATGGTGGATCCCCGGAATACGGGTCAGCGCGTCGCGAATATCCAGGCGCTGGCTTTCATCTTTAGCGCGAACCTCAACGTGATCCCAGTGGCGGACAACGGCAAGGTCTTCATCATAGTGCTTTAAAACGTTACGAATGTTCCCTGTCAGAATTTTTATAAAGCGCAAACGCACAGATTGGCTTTTGATGGTGATTTCTGGGAACAATTTAATGATAAACTTCATGGCGGCAATGGTTCTTTGGCAAGTCTGAATGACTTGTAATGGAAAAAAATACAGCAGCCCATACCCTGCGGCTGCATCCAGGCGCGCAAGTATACCACCATCATGGTCATCCTGTGCACATCGCCTTACCATTGTGCGTTATTTGCTTATCAGTGCGAGTCCGTTACCATAGCCTTGTGCTGCCAATACAGAGAGTCAGACATTCATTATGCCGAAGAAAAATGAAGCGCCAGCCAGTTTTGAAACAGCGCTGAGCGACCTGGAACAGATTGTTACCCGTCTGGAAAGCGGCGACCTGCCGCTGGAAGAAGCGCTGAACGAATTTGAACGTGGCGTACAGTTAGCACGTCAGGGACAGGTCAAGTTGCAACAGGCTGAACAGCGCGTACAAATCCTGCTGTCAGATACTGAAGACGCCGCCCTTACGCCTTTCACACCGGATAATGAGTAAATGGATTTTACGCAGCAGCTACAGGCTTGCGTTGAGCAGGCCAACCAGGCACTGAGCCGTTTTATCGCGCCATTGCCCTTTCAGAACACTCCCGTGGTCGAAACCATGCAATATGGCGCATTATTAGGCGGTAAACGTCTGCGCCCGTTTCTGGTGTATGCGACCGGTCAGATGTTTGGCGTCAGCCTGAGTACGCTTGATGCTCCCGCTGCCGCCGTCGAGTGTATCCATGCCTATTCGCTGATGCACGATGACTTACCCGCGATGGACGACGATGACCTGCGCCGCGGTCTGCCGACCTGCCACGTAAAATTTGGCGAGGCGAATGCGATCCTGGCCGGAGATGCGCTACAGACGCTGGCGTTCTCCATTATCAGCGACGCCCCGATGCCGGAAGTTTCTGATCGTGACCGCATCGCGATGATCTCTGAACTGGCCCAGGCCAGCGGTATCGCCGGTATGTGCGGCGGTCAGGCGTTGGATCTGGACGCTGAAGGCCATCAGGTAGAATTGGATGCGCTGGAGCGTATTCACCGCCATAAAACCGGGGCATTGATTCGCGCCGCCGTGCGTCTGGGTGCGTTAAGCGCAGGCGATAAAGGGCGAGAATGCCTGGCAATACTCGACAAGTACGCAGAAAGCATCGGTCTGGCCTTCCAGGTTCAGGATGACATCCTGGATGTGGTAGGCGATACTGCAACATTGGGTAAACGTCAGGGTGCTGACCAGCAGCTTGGCAAAAGTACCTATCCTGCACTTCTGGGTCTTGAGCAAGCCCAGAATAAAGCCCGGGATTTAATTGAGGATGCCCGCCAGTCGCTAAGTTTGCTGGCCGCACAGTCACTCGATACCTCGGCACTGGAAGCGCTAGCGGACTACATAATCCAGCGTGATAAATAAACCAACATATCCCATGAGCTTGCGATGAGTTTTGATATAGCCAAATACCCGACCCTGGCGCTGGTCGACTCCACTCAGGAGTTACGCCTGCTGCCAAAAGAGAGCCTGCCAAAGCTTTGCGACGAACTGCGCCGCTATTTGCTCGACAGCGTAAGCCGTTCCAGCGGGCACTTCGCCTCTGGTCTGGGCACGGTGGAACTCACCGTAGCGCTGCACTACGTCTACAACACCCCGTTTGACCAGTTAATCTGGGATGTGGGACATCAGGCTTACCCGCACAAAATTCTGACCGGCCGCCGCGATAAAATCGGCACCATTCGGCAGAAAGGCGGTTTGCATCCATTCCCATGGCGCGGTGAGAGCGAATATGACGTACTGAGCGTTGGGCACTCCTCAACCTCCATCAGCGCAGGTATCGGTATTGCGGTTGCCGCCGAGAAAGAAGGCAAGGAACGCCGTACCGTTTGTGTGATTGGGGACGGTGCAATCACCGCAGGCATGGCATTTGAAGCGATGAACCACGCGGGTGATATTAAGCCCGACATGCTGGTTATCCTCAACGACAACGAAATGTCGATTTCAGAGAACGTCGGCGCGCTGAACAATCACCTGGCGCAACTGCTCTCAGGCAAACTCTACTCCTCGCTGCGCGAAGGCGGGAAGAAAGTGTTCTCCGGTGTACCACCGATTAAAGAACTGCTCAAACGTACCGAAGAGCACATCAAAGGCATGGTTGTGCCGGGTACGCTGTTTGAAGAGCTGGGCTTTAACTATATTGGTCCGGTGGACGGACACGACGTGCTGGGGCTTATCACCACGCTTAAGAACATGCGCGATCTCAAAGGTCCACAGTTCCTGCACATCATGACCAAAAAAGGTCGTGGCTACGAGCCTGCGGAAAAAGATCCGATTACGTTCCACGCGGTACCCAAATTCGATCCATCCAGCGGATGCCTGCCGAAAAGCAGCGGCGGCCTGCCGAGCTATTCAAAGATCTTCGGTGACTGGCTGTGTGAGACCGCGGCGAAAGACAATAAGCTGATGGCGATCACCCCGGCGATGCGCGAAGGCTCCGGTATGGTGGAGTTCTCACGTAAGTTCCCGGACCGCTACTTTGATGTGGCGATTGCCGAGCAGCACGCGGTGACGTTTGCGGCCGGTCTGGCGATTGGCGGTTATAAGCCGGTCGTGGCTATTTACTCCACCTTCCTGCAACGCGCTTACGATCAGGTACTGCATGATGTCGCCATCCAGAAACTGCCGGTCCTGTTCGCCGTCGACCGGGCAGGTATCGTTGGCGCAGATGGACAAACCCACCAAGGGGCGTTCGACCTCTCTTTCCTGCGCTGTATCCCGGAAATGGTCATTATGACCCCAAGCGATGAGAACGAATGTCGCCAGATGCTGTTCACCGGCTATCACTACAACGACGGTCCAACGGTCGTACGTTATCCGCGCGGTAACGCGGTGGGCGTTGAGCTGGCGCCGCTGGAACATCTGCCAATCGGCAAAGGCATCGTGAAGCGTCACGGTGCGAAAGTAGCGATCCTCAACTTCGGCACCCTAATGCCGGAAGCCGCTCAGGTCGCAGAGTCACTGAACGCCACGCTGGTTGATATGCGCTTTGTGAAACCGTTGGATGAAACGTTGATCCTCGAAATGGCAGCCCAACACGAGGTGCTGGTCACCCTCGAAGAGAATGCCATTATGGGTGGCGCTGGTAGCGGCGTAAACGAAGTGCTGATGGCCCATCGCAAGCCTGTTCCGGTGCTGAACATTGGCCTGCCTGACTTCTTCATCCCGCAGGGGACTCAGGACGAGGCTCGCGCCGAACTGGGACTTAATGCCGCCGGAATTGAGGCCAAAATCAAGGCCTGGCTGGCATAATCCCCTCCCCGCTCCTGCTATGCTTAACTCATCACGAGCTAAGCAGGAGTGGATTAATGAAATACAACACCTTAGGAAAAACCGACCTACGGGTCTCCCGCCTTTGCCTGGGTTGCATGACGTTTGGCGAGCCCAATCGCGGCAATCACGCCTGGACGCTACCTGAAGAAAGCAGCCGCCCGATAATCAAACACGCTCTTGAAGGCGGCATTAACTTTTTTGATACCGCCAACAGCTACTCCGCTGGTAGCAGCGAAGAGATTGTCGGCCGCGCGCTGCGTGATTTCGCCCGCCGCGAAGAGGTCGTGGTCGCCACCAAGGTTTTTCACCAGGTTGATGATTTAGCGGAAGGATTATCCCGCGCACAAATCTTGCGCTCAATCGACGATAGCCTCAGACGCCTGGGTATGGACTATGTGGACATCCTGCAAATTCACCGCTGGGATTACAATACGCCTATCGAAGAAACGCTGGAAGCCCTTAACGACGTAGTGAAAGCCGGTAAAGCTCGCTATATTGGCGCCTCATCCATGCACGCGTCTCAGTTTGCTCAGGCGCTGGCTTTACAGAAACAACACGGCTGGGCGCAGTTCGTTAGCATGCAGGATCACTACAACCTGATCTACCGTGAGGAAGAACGCGAAATGCTGCCGCTTTGCTATCAGGAAGGCGTCGCGGTGATCCCTTGGAGTCCGCTGGCGCGTGGTCGCCTGACGCGCCCCTGGGGAGAAACGACCGCACGTCTGGTTTCTGATGAAGTCGGTAAAAATTTATACAGTGACAGCGATGAAAACGACGCGCAAATTGCCGCGCGGCTGACCGGTGTCAGTGAGGAATTAGGCGTAACGCGTGCGCAGGTTGCGCTGGCCTGGCTGCTGAGCAAACCGGGGGTGGCAGCGCCGATTATCGGCACTTCACGCGAGGAACAGTTGGATGAGTTACTTAATGCGGTGGATTTGACGCTGAAGCCAGAGCAGATTGCCGAGCTGGAAACGCCGTACAAACAGCATCCGGTGGTCGGATTTAAATAATCTGGCATTGCCCGATGGCGCTGCGCTTATCGGGCCTACGAAACCGCCATCGTGTTTCCAGGCCGGATAAGGCGTTTACGCTGCCATCCGGCAAGCCCATTTAAATGATACCTACCGGCCAGTGATGGCCGATAAAATACAAAATTCCGGCGGAGAGTATTCCGGCCACAATATCATCAATCATGATCCCCGTACCGCCATGCACGTTGCGATCGAACCAACGGATCGGCCACGGCTTCCACATATCCAGAATACGGAAAATCACAAATCCGGCGGCGACCCACTGCCAGTCGTGGGTCGGCAGCGCCATCAGGGTTATCCACATCCCGACAAACTCGTCCCAGACAATGCTACCGTGATCGTGCACGCCCATATCTTTCGCCGTTTGATGGCACAGATAAACGCCGATACAGATAGACAACATGACCACCAGTGAATACAGCTGCCACGGCAGAAACGTCATTAAATACCAAAAAGGGATCGCCGCCAGCGATCCCATCGTGCCTGGAACAATTGGGCTCAGCCCGCTGCCAAAACCGGTGGCCAACAGGTGCCACGGATTGCGCATACTCAGGCGGCTTTTGGCGACATCTTTTTTAAGGCGCGGCAAAATGGTCATATCCTTTCCAGTCGAACGTGACGGGTTTTCCGTCGCGCGTAAAGTGAATGCCTTCCACGTCCGCGCTCATCTGCCCAATGCAGGTAAACGATGCGCCGAGATTCCCCAGCGCCACGTCCAGTGCGCCACGGTTAATTTCCGGTACGGTAAAGCATAACTCATAATCTTCACCCCCCGAAAGCGCCCAGCGCAGGGCTTGTTCCGGCTCAACGTGTTGGGCAAATGCCGTGGAGTATGGCAACGCATCGACGTTAACCCGCGCCCCACAGCCGCAGGCATTGACGATATGCCCCAGATCGGAAATCAGGCCGTCGGAAATATCGATAGCCGCACTGGCCAGATCGCGCAGGGCTTGTCCCTGCAAAATACGCGGTGTTGGACGCAGATGACGTTTAAGCAGATAGTCTGCGTCTTTTGCATCTGCCACCTGCAAGCGATCCTGCAAAATCGCCAGCCCGGCCGCGCTGTCGCCCGGCGTACCGGTCACATAAATCCAGTCCCCCGGTTTCGCACCGGAGCGTTTTAAGGCCCGTCCAACAGGGACGTAGCCGTGGATACCCAGCGTCATCGACAATGGCCCACGCGTGGTGTCACCACCTATCAGCTGCATATCATAGTAATTGAGGAGTTCAAACAGGCTATCGCTGAAGGCTTCAAGCCAGGCTTCATCGACGTCAGGCAGTGTGAGCGCCAGCGTCAGCCACGCAGGATCGGCTCCCATCGCCGCCAGATCGCTCAAATTCACCGCCAGCGCTTTCCAGGCGAGATCGGTGGGATCAATGTCGGGGAGGAAGTGGTTGCCTGCCACCAGCGTATCGGTGCTGATCGCCAGCGTCTGTTTTTCAGGGATGTTCAGAAGTGCGCAATCGTCACCAATACCGGTTTCGACATCAAGACGAGACGTTCTTACGCGGTCAAAATAACGGGCAATCAGGGAAAATTCGCCGCATGCCATACGTTATGCCTCAGCAGAAAAAAAGAAAAAGCCGGGGGCAGCGGAAACAAGTTCCACCATCCAGCCGGCCTCGGGATTACTTTTTGTTGGGGCGAATCACAGGTGCTGCTTTATCCAGTACGCCGTTCACGAATTTATGGCTGTCTTCAGCGCCGAAGGTTTTCGCCAGTTCAATCGCTTCGTTGATGGCCACTTTGTACGGCACATCACTACGTTTAGACAGTTCAAACAGCGCAATACGCAGCACGGCTTTTTCTACCTGACCCAGCTCTTCCAACAGACGAGACAGATAAGGCTTCATTAATCCATCCAGGTACGCGCTGTTAGTCGCCACCCCGGACAGCAGTTCACGGAAATACAGAACGTCGACATCTTTTACGTCCTGTTCCGCCAGGAACTGGTATTCAACATCAGCGATGTCGTTCTGGGACAACTGCCAGGAGTAGAGCGCCTGGACGGCACACTCACGGGCGCGGCGACGAGCAGCAGGTTTCACGGATTTCCCCTTACAAAAATCAGGCCTTGATGGCTTTCAATACATTAATCATTTCAAGTGCAGTCAGTGCAGCTTCTGCGCCTTTGTTGCCAGCTTTAGTGCCAGCACGTTCGATGGCTTGTTCAATACTTTCGGTGGTCAGAACACCGAAGGCTACCGGAATGCCACTGTCCTGAGCGACATGCGCCAGGCCATTGCTTGCACCGCCAGCCACATATTCGAAGTGCGCGGTACCACCACGAATCACCGTACCTAACGCAATCACCGCGTCGTATTTACCGGATTTTGCAAGTACTGAGGCTGCCAGCGGCAGCTCATACGCGCCCGGAACCCAAACGACGGTAATGTTTTCATCTTTAACCTGACCAATACGTTTCAGGGCGTCGATCGCACCTTCCAGCAGGCTGTCATTGATAAAGTTGTTGAAACGCGCAATGGTGATGGCGACGCGAGCGTCCGGGGTAGCAACGTTAGCTTCAATAATGTTCATATTCTTCCTTCGGATTCACTGGACCCCGCAGGGGGGCGGATTTTATCATAATAATCTGTGCGCTGCTTCCCTTTCGAACCGGGAGATCATGCGCCCACTAAATGCAGGCAAAGGTCCGGACCTACATGGCGTATTTCGTTGAATTTGAAATGGGGGGCGTCAGCCAGTTTCTCAAGGCCTGGAAGCACACATAATCCTCGTGCATCGCTGCCTAACAGTTTAGGCGCAACATACACGATTAGCTCATCGACCAGACCGGCCTGTAATAACGCGCCCGCAAGCGTTGGACCAGCTTCAACCCAAATGCTGTTAATTTGCTGCTTGCCCAGTTGCATCATCAGCACCACCAGATCCAGATGCCCGTTATGTTCCGGCACCTTCAGGCTGCGCACCGTCTCCGGCCAACTACGAGGATCATCTTTTGTCCGGGCAATCCAGGTTTCTCCAGGCTGTTGCACAATACGGTGTTCCGGCGTGACCTGATTCTGGCTATCAACAACAATGCGGATAGGCTGGCGCAGATTTTCCTGCGGGTAACTCGCCTGGGTTGACTCCCCAAGTTCCGACCAACGCACGGTAAGCTGAGGGTCGTCAGCCAACACCGTAGCGCTGCTGGTTAAGATGGCATGGCTTTGCGCCCGTAATCGTTGCACATCGCGACGCGCCTGTGGCGAGGTTATCCACTGGCTTTCACCACTGGCCATCGCCGTACGCCCATCAAGCGACGCACCAAGTTTAAGCTGCACGTAGGGGAATCCCGTACGCATACGCTTGAGAAAGCCTTTATTAAGCTGCTCAACCTCGCTCATCATCAGCCCGTGACTGACGTCAATGCCCGCCTGCTGCAAACGGTAGAGACCACGACCTGCTACCTGCGGATTGGGATCCTGCATCGCTGCAACCACACGTGACACGCCTGCGGCAATCAGCGCATCGCAGCACGGGGGTGTACGACCATGATGGCTGCAGGGTTCAAGCGTTACATAGGCAGTCGCCCCTTGCGCTTTTTCTCCAGCCATGCGCAGAGCGTGGACTTCGGCATGCGGTTCACCCGCGCGGTGATGATACCCTTCACCGACGATCTCCCCATCTTTGACAATCACGCAGCCCACGTTGGGATTGGGGTGAGTGGTAAAACGTCCGCGCGCAGCAAGCTTCAGCGCGCGCGCCATGTACAATTCATCCTGCATGGCTTAGTCCTGTAGGCGAGCAATCTCTTCGCCAAATTCTTTGATATCTTCGAAACTCCGGTAAACCGAGGCAAAGCGGATGTAGGCGACTTTATCGAGTTTTTTCAACTGCTCCATCACCAGGTTGCCGATCATCTTGCTCGGCACCTCACGCTCGCCAGTCGCACGCAGTTGTGATTTGATATGGTTCAACGCCATTTCGACGTCATCTGAGCTGACCGGACGTTTCTCAAGCGCTCTGAGCATGCCGCTGCGCAGCTTATCTTCATTAAAGGGTTCACGCACATCGTTGCTTTTCACAACGCGTGGCATGACAAGTTCAGCCACTTCAAAAGTGGTGAAACGTTCGTTACAGACCAGACACTGCCGACGGCGGCGTACTGAGGAGCCCTCGCCTACAAGACGAGAGTCAATTACCTTAGTGTCTACGGCGAAACAGAATGGGCAATGCATACGGCGTCCTGTCCTCAGTGGTTAACAGAAATCTATTTTACCCTGAACTGGCGTGACAACAAAGGCGCAGCGCTTTTGAGACAAAGGATCGATGCCTTCGTGCTCGGTGCGCACTACCATTATGCTATCGCGACAATGAAGGAAGTAATCACAATGACAAGACGTTACCTAAGAATTCTCCTGGTGGGAAGTCTCTTTAGTCTTAGCGCATGCGCACAGCAAAGCGAAGTACGCCAGATGCATCAAAGCGTTAGCACGTTGAATAAAGAGATGACACAGCTAAATCAGGAAACGGTAAA
Organism: Citrobacter sp. RHBSTW-00017; assembly: GCF_013797615.1. Classification (NCBI taxonomy): domain Bacteria; kingdom Pseudomonadati; phylum Pseudomonadota; class Gammaproteobacteria; order Enterobacterales; family Enterobacteriaceae; genus Citrobacter; species Citrobacter sp. RHBSTW-00017. The sequence continues at coordinate 3,767,347 of NZ_CP056899.1, forward strand.
AATTACACAACAAAATATGTTGAATGCCAAATCAACCAGTGGAGCCTATCTGCTGCCGGGTTCCAATACACCAGCCCGACTGGACAGCCAGATTGGCATGTTACGGATGTCACTTGTCAATATTGCGCCGAACGCCGACGGCACGCGGCTCACATTACGTATTCAGGGTGAATCCACTACGCCTTTACCCGCCTTTAGCGCCACCGTCGAGTATGGACAAATTCAGGGCACCACGGATAACTATCAGGAAACGAACGTTCAGAACCAATTGGTAACGGCCCCGGCAAGTATCCTTGCTCCCAGCGACGTAGACATTCCGCTGCAGATAAATGGCCTCTCTCCGGACCAGTTAGGATTTGTTCGTATCCACGACATCCAGCCTGTTAATCAATAAACTTTTTTGCGGGACGTTTTGTGCGTTCCGCAACATCACTCCGGCCCGTTTTGTTACTCACCTGACATAACCGATATTTCTGGTAAAACTTGGCAACATTCATGGGAGCCAGTACAATTCGCCGCCTAAAGTAAGCAAACGTGAACGCAATCGATTACGTAAATGATAGAACTGTGAAACAACACATATTTTTGTGAACAATGATTTTTATAATAGGCTCCGAAGAAACACGAAATATTTAGAAACGCAATTTGCGCCTTTTTCACTCCCGAAAGGGATTTCAAACAGTGGCATACATATGAAAAAAACATTACTTGCAGCCGGTGCAGTGCTGGCGCTCTCCTCGTCTTTTACTGCCAACGCTGCAGAAAATGACAAACCGCAATATCTGTCCGACTGGTGGCACCAGAGCGTCAACGTGGTGGGAAGCTACCACACCCGTTTCTCCCCGAAACTGAACAACGACGTTTATCTGGAATACGAAGCGTTTGCCAAAAAAGACTGGTTTGACTTCTATGGCTACATCGATATTCCGAAAACCTTCGACTGGGGTAACGGCAACGATAAAGGCATCTGGTCTGACGGTTCCCCGCTGTTTATGGAAATCGAACCGCGTTTCTCCATCGATAAACTGACCGGTGCTGACCTGAGCTTTGGTCCGTTCAAAGAGTGGTATTTCGCCAACAACTACATCTACGATATGGGTGATAACAAAGCCAGCCGCCAGAGCACCTGGTATATGGGTCTGGGTACCGATATCGATACCGGTCTGCCGATGGGTCTGTCCCTGAACGTGTATGCTAAGTACCAGTGGCAGAACTATGGCGCATCCAACGAAAACGAGTGGGATGGCTACCGTTTCAAAGTGAAATACTTTGTGCCGATCACCCAGGTTTGGGGCGGCCAACTGACCTACATCGGCTTCACCAACTTCGACTGGGGCTCCGATTTGGGTGATGATCCGAACCGCACCAGCAATTCTATCGCTTCCAGCCACGTCCTGGCGCTGAACTACGATCACTGGCACTACTCCGTAGTAGCGCGTTACTTCCATAACGGCGGCCAGTGGAAAGGTGGAGATACTCTGAACTGGGGCGAAGGCGACTTCAGCGCGAAATCTACCGGTTGGGGTGGTTACCTGGTCGTAGGTTACAACTTCTAATCCTGCCAATTTATCGCAGACAAGCCAGCTTAACCGCTGGCTTTTTTATGGCTGGTCTTCACAGCGTACTTTACGTAAAAAGTCACTTAGCGAGCGATCTGCAGATTCACGAAAATGCCTGTCGAGCAGCGTGATCTTCAGACACCGATCAACGCGAAAGCAGCGATAATCGTTACGTTTCTCGCACCAGGCAACCAGCAACCAGTGCTCACCCCAGAAAAATAACCCCAGCGGCTGAACGTCGCGCCAGGAGAGATTCCCGGACTCGTCGCGATAATGCAGCGCCAGCACCTGCTGCGCCGAAACCGCGCGATGTATGAGATCAAAAGCACTGCGTGAATGCGGCTGATTGCCAAAATCTGGCGCGAAAACCCGCGTTTGCTCGGCTCTGCGCCGACACTCTGGCGGCAATATCGCCAGCACTTTTTCCTGCGCGGATTCCAGCGCCTGTGAGAGTGAATCCCCACCCCATGTTTTCAGCAACCGAATCGCTACCATTAACGCTTCTGATTCGCGATGCGTTAACATCAACGGCGGCAGATCAAACCCCGCCATTAAGCGGTATCCACTGCCCACTTCTCCTTCAATGGGCACGCCGGATAAAGAGAGATCGCGGATATCGCGATAAATCGTCCGTTCAGAAACCTCAAGACGTTCTGCCAGCAGCGCCGCCGTTGTCACTCGCCTGCCACGCAGGATTTGTACAATCTGAAACAAGCGGTCGGCGCGTCTGGTCATTTTAATCCTCAGTCCTGAAAATATTACGCGGGTTGATGTAAACCAACACGATTGCCTTCGCTGTCAGTAAACAGCGCAATAGTGCCAATATCCTGCCCCAGTTCGAGCGGACCAAACACGCACTGGCCGCCAGCGGTGGCGACGCGTTTAAGCGTTGCAGCCAAATCGTCCGTATGCAGATAAATAATAGCGCCCTGCGCTGAAGGCGTAATACCGTCAAATTTAGCCAGCGCCCCGCCGGGAGCGGGATCCTGATGTGGAAATACGGCCAGCTCCGCGCTGTCCATATTCTCACGACGCAAAGAAACCTGCATCACTGGCTCATAAAAAGCAATGGCGCGCTCCATTTGTGCCACGGGGATTTCAAACCAGCTAATTACGTTATTCATACTTCCTCCTGCCTGTGTGGGTAATCTCAGAAGGACTATAAGACAGGGCTACTGACAGCATACTGTCAGTAGTATGGCGACCGGAAAAGATAATGGACTGCTAGCAAATCGCAGGCAAAAAAAATCCCGACCTTGCGATCGGGATTCCAGTATCTTCACTCTTAATAGTTTAAGGCAGAATTGACGGTTGATCCGCCCCTTCTTTCTCAACCTTCTGCTGCAGCATGTGCTCACGCTTCATACCCAGCTTCAGCGCCAGCGCCGATGCTACGTAGATAGAAGATGCAGTACCGATGGAAACACCGATCAGCATCGTCAGCGAGAAGCCTTCCAGTACCGGACCACCGAACAGGAACAGCATCAGAATAACCATCAACGTCGTACCGGACGTAATCAACGTACGGTGCAGCGTCTGAGTCAATGACACGTTAAAGATTTCGTAAGGCGTACCGCGACGAATTTTGCGGAAGTTTTCACGAATACGGTCAGATACGACGATACTGTCGTTCAGCGAGTAACCGATTACCGACATCAACGATGCGACGATAGTCAGATCAATTTCGATATGGAACAACGACAGGATCCCAAGTGTGATAATCACGTCGTGCGCCAGAGCGATAACTACCCCTGCCGCCAGTCGCCACTCAAAGCGGAAACCGACGTACACCAGGATGGATATTAACGCCGCCATCAGCGCCATTGCACCGGTTTGCGCCAGGTCTGCACCCACGCTCGGCCCCACGAATTCAATTCGTTTCACCGCGGCGTTTTGGTTGGTGGATTCGTTAATCACACTCAACACTTTGCTGCCCAGTACCTGACCGCCGTCTGCGCCTTCAGTTGGCGGCATACGCACCATAATGTCGTGGCTGCTGCCGAAGTTCTGCAGAAGCGGATCAACAAAGCCCGCTTTCTCCAGCGCATCGCGCATCACGTCCATATCGGCCGGTTTTTCCAGCGTGATTTCAATTACCGTACCACCGGTGAAATCGAGCCCCCAGTTAAACCCGCGTACGCCCATCACCACGATGGCCGCAATCAGCAGGAAACCTGAAATGCCGAAAGCCCAGTAGTCCCAGCGCATAAAGTCCCAGACTTTACGGCCGTGGTTCAATTGTTCAACAGTATATTCCTGTGCCACTTCGCACTCCTCAGATTGACAGCTTTTTGACGCGCTTGCCGCCATACAACAGGTTTACGATGGCACGTGTACCGACAATCGCGGTAAACATCGACGTCGCCACACCAATACCGGTAGTAATCGCGAACCCTTTAATTGCCCCGGTGCCAACTGCGTACAGGATAATGACCTTAATCAGCGTCGTAATGTTCGCATCAAAGATGGAGCTAAATGCACCCGCATAACCTTCATTGATGGCCTGCTGCACCGAACGCCCGTTACTCAACTCTTCTTTGATACGTTCGTTAATCAGTACGTTCGCATCGACCGCGACGGCAAGGGTTAAGACGATCCCCGCAATCCCCGGCATACTCAGCGTAGCGCCCGGCAGCAGCGACATAATACCGACAATCAGTACCAGGTTAGCAATCAGCGCACTGGTCGCGATCAGACCGAACTTCTTATAGAAGAAGATCATGAACAGGATAGACACCACCAGACCGGCCAGACACGCTTCCAGACCCTGTTTAATGTTCTGCATACCCAGGGTAGGACCGATGGTACGTTCTTCAACAATCTGAATCGGCGCAATCAACGCACCGGCACGTAACAGCAGAGAAAGCTGACGCGCTTCGTTCGGGTTGTTAATACCGGTGATACGGAAGCTGTTGCCCAGGCGAGACTGGATGTTGGCGATGTTAATCACCTCTTCCTGTTTCACCAGCACTGCGCGACCGTTGGCATCTTTTTTACCGCTGTCTTTGTACTCCACGAACAGGGTCGCCATCGGCTTACCGATGTTGTCCTTGGTGAAGTTGGACATGATGTTACCACCCGCGCTATCCAGCGAGATGTTAACCTGCGGCTGATTGTATTCGTCCTGGCTGGAAGTGGAGTCGGTGATATGATCACCGGTCAGGATCACGCGTTTGTACAGCACAACCGGCTGACCTTCACGAGACTGTTTCACTTCCGAATCACCCGGTACACGCCCGGATGCCGCAGCAGACTGGTCAACGTTGGTGTTCACCAGACGGAATTCCAGCGTCGCGGTAGCGCCCAGAATTTCTTTCGCACGCGCGGTATCCTGAATGCCTGGCAGTTCGACCACAATGCGGTCAGCACCCTGACGTTGGACCACCGGCTCAGCAACACCCAGTTGGTTAACACGATTACGCAGAATGTTGATGTTCTGCTGTACCGCGTACTCACGGGCTTCGCTCAGGCGCGCATCGGTCATCACCGCACGCAGAGCATTGCTGCCCTGGCTGGAAATAACCAGATCCTGGTGACGCTTGCTCAGGTAAGAGATAGCTTCATCACGAGCGCTGCTATCACGGAAGGTGATGCTCAGACCGTAGTTATCTTCTTTGCGAACGGTAGTATAAGGAATGCCTTTTTCACGCAGATCGCTGCGCAGGCTATCGATATTTTGTTCCTGCAACTTACTCAGCGCGGTGTCCATATCCACTTCCATCAGGAAGTGAACGCCGCCACGCAGGTCAAGACCGAGTTTCATCGGTTCTGCGTGAATGGCTGCCAGCCAGCGTGGAGTTGCCGGTGCAAGGTTAAGCGCCACGACGTATTGATCGCCCAATACGCCCATTAACACTTCACGAGCGCGCAGTTGGGTATCAGTGGAGTCGAAGCGCGCAAGAATAGCACCCTCTTCCAGAGCCACAGACTTAGGTGTGATTTTATCTTCTTGTAACGTTTTCTGGACCTGGATCAGCGTTTGCTCACTGGCGGCGGCACCGCGCACGCCAGTGATTTGAACAGCCGGATCCTCACCATACAGGTTGGGAAGCGCATAGAGCAGACCGACGACAATAACGACGATCAGCATGACATACTTCCACAAAGGATAACGGTTTAACACGGCAGTTCCCTTTGGGAAAACAATAAATTACAGCGCCTTCATGGTGCCTTTCGGCAGAACGGCAGCTACGAAATCACGTTTAATAACCACTTCAGTGGTGTCGTTCAGCGCGATAGCGATGTAGCCAGATTCTGCTACTTTGGTCACGCGACCCACCAGACCACCGTTAGTCAGCACTTCATCGCCTTTCGCAATGGAGTTCATCAGATTTTTGTGTTCTTTGGTGCGCTTTTGCTGCGGGCGCAGGATCATGAAGTAGAAAATCAGACCAAACACCACCAGCATCAGAATCAGAGACATCGGGCTGCCCTGCGCCGGAGCACCTGTTGCCGCTACCGCATCAGAAATAAAAAAGCTCATTCAAATTCCCTCATTATTAAAATTAATCAACGTTCACAGGTGGAACTGGTCTACCCTGACGTTGGTAAAAATCGGTCACGAAGCTCTCTAATTTACCCTCTTCAATAGTCTTGCGTAAACCCGCCATCAAACGCTGGTAGTAGCGAAGGTTATGAATCGTGTTGAGTCGCGCGCCCAATATTTCGTTGCAACGGTCGAGATGATGCAAGTAAGCGCGCGAATAATTGCGACAGGTGTAGCAATCACACTCAGCATCGAGCGGACTGGTGTCGCTTTTATGTTTCGCGTTACGAATTTTTACCACGCCGTCAGTCACAAACAAATGACCATTACGGGCATTTCGCGTTGGCATCACGCAGTCAAACATATCGATACCGCGACGTACGCCTTCAACCAGATCTTCTGGTTTGCCGACGCCCATCAGGTAACGAGGTTTATCTGCCGGAATCTGTGGGCATACATGCTCCAGGATGCGGTGCATATCTTCCTTCGGCTCACCGACAGCCAAACCGCCGACAGCGTAGCCATCAAAACCGATGTCTACCAGACCTTTAACGGAGATATCACGTAAATCTTCGTAAACACTGCCCTGAATGATGCCAAAAAGCGCATTTTTGTTGCCGAGGCTATCAAAACGATCCCGACTGCGCTTCGCCCAACGCAGAGACATCTCCATCGAGCGTTTAGCATAGTCCCAGTCGGCCGGATACGGTGTACATTCGTCGAAGATCATGACGATATCGGAACCGAGATCGTATTGAATCTCCATCGACTTCTCGGGATCGAGGAAAATCGGATCGCCGTTGATTGGGTTACGGAAATGCACGCCCTGCTCGGTAATCTTACGGATATCACCCAGGCTGAAAACCTGGAAGCCGCCGGAATCGGTGAGGATTGGCCCTTTCCACTGCATAAAATCGTGCAGATCGCCATGCAGTTTCATGATTTCCTGCCCCGGGCGCAGCCACAGGTGGAAGGTGTTACCGAGGATAATCTGCGCGCCAGTTGCTTCAACTTCTTCCGGCGTCATGCCTTTCACGGTGCCGTAAGTACCGACCGGCATAAAAGCAGGTGTTTCTACTACGCCACGATCAAAAACCAGGCGGCCGCGGCGAGCGCGACCGTCTGTGGTATCCAGTTCAAATTTCATCTTAACTCCTGCGTCAGAAAAACAGTCCGACGTTTTAAATACTCATATCGCGGATTTATTCCCCGACACGCTCAGAAATAGCCTGCGGATTGTACGTGATAAACATCGCATCACCGTAACTAAAAAAGCGATATTCCGCTTTTACCGCTTCATGATAGGCGTGCATGGTGTTTTTATAACCAGCAAACGCGGAAACCAGCATGATCAGCGTTGATTCCGGCAGGTGGAAGTTGGTTACCAGGGCATCAATCACCTGATATTTATAGCCAGGATAAATGAATATTTGCGTATCGCCGAAAAACGGCTCGATAAGGTCGTTTTTGGCCGCCTGCGCCGCGCTTTCCAGTGAACGTACGGAGGTGGTGCCCACCGCAATCACGCGGTTTCCGCGCGCTTTCGCCGCCAGCACAGCATCAACGACATCCTGCGGCACTTCCGCATATTCGGAGTGCATGATGTGATCTTCGATGGTGTCTACGCGCACCGGCTGGAAAGTCCCCGCGCCCACGTGCAGCGTGACGAACGCCATTTCAATGCCTTTATCGCGCAGCTTAGCCAGCAGCGGATCGTCAAAGTGCAGACCCGCAGTCGGCGCGGCGACCGCACCCGGTTTTTCGCTATACACGGTCTGATACAGCTCGCGATCGGCGTCTTCATCCGGACGGTCAATATACGGTGGCAGCGGCATATGGCCGATGGCGTTAAGGATATCCAGCACGCTGCGCTCGTCGTTAAACTCGACTTCAAACAGCGCGTCATGGAGTGCCACCATCGTTGCTTTAATACTTTCGTCGTCGCCCAGCAGCAGCTCGGCCCCCGGCTTTGGCGCTTTCGAGGCGCGAATATGCGCCAGAATACGTTTGTCATCCAACATACGCTCGACCAGCACTTCGATCTTGCCGCCGCTGGCTTTACGGCCAAACAGACGCGCCGGAATAACGCGGGTGTTGTTAAAGACCAGCAAATCGCCAGGGTTGAGCTTATCGAGCAAATCGGTGAAAGTACCGTGCGTCAGCGCGCCCGTCGGCCCGTCCAAAGACAGCAAGCGGCAACTACTGCGCTCAGCTTGCGGATAGTGGGCAATCAGGGATTCGGGTAGTTCAAAGGTGAAATCGGTAACGCGCATGACACTGACTCAGACTAAAATAAGAGGCGGGTAGTCTAGTGCCGGGGCGTCCTCCCTGCAACCTTTACCCCTCAAGTTAAAAGACATAATCTATACACAAAATCATTCAAGATGCATCGAGGCGGCAACTGAATGAGTCCCCGGGAGCTTACTCAAGTAAGTGACAGGGGTGAGAGAAGGCAGCCAACAAAGAGGCAGTTTGAAGGATGAAGTGGATATGAATTTTCTTGCACATTTGCATCTGGCTCACCTTGCCGACAGCTCGCTTTCCGGCAATTTGTTGGCCGACTTTGTCCGGGGCAATCCGGAAACGCACTTTTCGCCTGACGTGGTAGAAGGCATCTTCATGCACCGTCGTATCGACGTGATGACCGATAACCTGCCGCAGGTGCGTGAAGCCAAAGAGTGGTTTCGCAGCGAAACGCGCCGTGTCGCGCCAATTACGCTGGACGTAATGTGGGATCATTTTCTGTCGCGCCACTGGTCGGAAATATCCCCCGACTTCCCGCTGGCGGACTTTGTGCGCTATGCTCGCACCCAGGTGACCACTATTTTGCCTGAATCGCCACCGCGCTTTATCAATTTAAACAACTATATATGGTCAGAGAAATGGCTTGAGCGCTATCGGGACATGGATTTTATCCAGAACGTCCTGAATGGCATGGCCAGCCGCCGCCCACGACTCGATGCCCTGCGTGACTCATGGTATGACCTGGATACGCATTACGATGCGTTAGAGGAACGATTCTGGCAGTTTTATCCGCAAATGATGGAACAGGCGCAGCGTAAAACCCTTTGACTACAGCCCGTATTAGCCGCCGGATAAGCAGTAGCCGCCATCCGGCAAAAGATTGATAGACAAAACCTGTCTCATTGATTGCCAGCGCCTCTTTGTCTTATTCCCGAACACTCTCTATACTGGCCCGCGTTGCGTTCCAAAAACCCCTTAACATTGCAGGAGAATTATATGGTACTGGTAACTCGTCAGGCTCCGGATTTCACAGCAGCTGCGGTACTGGGTAGCGGTGAGATCGTTGAAAACTTCAACTTCAAACAGCATACCAACGGTAAAACTACCGTTCTGTTCTTCTGGCCGATGGACTTCACCTTCGTTTGCCCGTCTGAACTGATCGCTTTCGACAAACGTTACGAAGAATTCCAGAAGCGCGGCGTGGAAGTTGTTGGCGTTTCCTTCGACTCTGAATTTGTCCACAACGCATGGCGTAACACCCCTGTCGACAAAGGCGGCATCGGTGCAGTGAAATACGCAATGGTTGCTGACATCAAACGCGAAATCCAGAAAGCCTACGGCATCGAGCACCCGGAAGCGGGCGTTGCTCTGCGCGGTTCTTTCCTGATCGACGCTAACGGCGTTGTTCGCCACCAGGTGGTTAACGATCTGCCGCTGGGTCGTAACATCGACGAAATGCTGCGCATGGTTGACGCGCTGCAGTTCCACGAAGAGCACGGCGACGTTTGCCCGGCACAGTGGGAAAAAGGTAAAGAAGGTATGAACGCGTCTCCGGACGGCGTAGCAAAATACCTGACCGAGAACGTTTCCAGCCTGTAATTGGCATGAATCGTAAGAGGCCCGCAAATGCGGGCCTCTTTTATTGGTTTATGTCGGATTACCCTTTTTCACTTCACGCCAGATTCGCCACGCCATAAGCGCCAGTACGGCGACCCCAAGAATTAACGCCCCCCACACCAACAACGTTTTCCACTGGCTTTGTTGCTCAGCTACTGACGTTGCCGTCAATCGCGCTTCACCACCAAGCGCCACGCTCTCCTGAAGAGTCGCCCACGGTAGATAATCTATCTCCTGCGATTTACGCAGCGACGCCGGGATCAGCATATCGAGACCAACATCTGCCTTTTTCGCCGCCCGGTTTCCCCACGCCAGCATATAAGGCCCTTTGCCCTGCGTATTAAACACCAGTTGATAACTGTCGCGCATGCCGCTCAACTCAGGCAGCCTCTCTGGCAACCGGGCGTTAATGGTCGTCATCCGGACAGCCTCAACCAACTGACCGGAAAGACGAATATCTTCCGCACTCCTCCAGTCCAGATTGTAAAGCATGGTTTTTGTCAGCGGCTGCCAGGGCTCTTTTTCAGCGCTGCGCCAGGCCAGTTCCACCGGTAAAACACCTTCACTTTCCAGATCGATGCGAAGCGAGGTCAGCGGCTGGGGCTGCGCCCATCGCCAGACGGCTTCGTCATCCGAAACCTTAATCCCCTGGGCTTCAATCACGATACGCTCGGATTCCGGCTCGCTGCTGGCCGCTATCGCGCTCACGCTGTTTAACGTCAGCGCCGGACTTTGCGAGTCGAGGATCACAAGCAGGTAGCGAGTCGCCTCCACAGAGAGCGTGAGGCTGGCGCTGATGGTGTCCATTTTCAGGCGATCGTTATCACGCGTCAGATCCATTAACGGCGCATCTTCCTGCACGGGTCGCCAGTAGCGCAAATCACTGCTTGCATAAACCGAGGCTTTCCCCTGCCAGTTGCCCGCCTGCGAGTCCCAGTTCAGGCGTAACTGCGCCAGTGAAAAGGCATCTTTCGTCTCTTCCGGGAGCGTCAGTAAATAGCTCTGGCCGAGCGCTTTGACATCATCACTTTGCAAATGAATTTCAATGCCGCTCTTCGAGCGTAAAACAATAGCGTCTCCGCCTCGTTGCCCCTCCTCACGCGGCGCAACCGGTGACATATCAAGCGGGAAAAAACGCAGCGCCACTGCCTCTGGCGTAACGGGCTGGGTTTTCTGCGCCACCAGAGTAAACGGCACCGTCTCCCCCAGATGGTTAAAGACCCGGACATCGCGCAAATCCGCCCAGGCGGTACCCGGATACACCGCCGGAGGTAGCGAAACGCGATACCACGGCGATGTGCCCGTAGTTTCCAGCGTCACCCCCGTTACGTAGTCCGCCGGAGACTCTTTCACTTCATCGCTGCTTACCGCCGCGCCTGTCGCGCCCAGCAGTACGCTGCATAACACCGCTTTCATCCATTTCATTTTTCTTCTCCAGCTTTGGGCGGTAATGGTGAAAAATACCCGATAATCAACACCAGAATGGCCACGCCGATAAACGCAACCGCGCGCGCCAGGCCGCCGCCTCCTGCGCTGTCCACCAGCATCAGTTTCACAATGACTATCCCCAACAATACCGCGCCACACAGCCATTCCCGACGCGAGCGGCGCCGGGTCGCCCGCAGCATCACCACCAATGCCGCCAGCATCCAGAACAGAGCAAAACAGGTTTGAATCAGCCGTGAATCCCATAGTGCGTCTACACGCCACGCAACCTCGCCATACCAGGACAATGCGCGCAGCAGCACACCATTGAGCCACCAAAAGCTGAGCGCCATCAGCGCCACAACCGGCCATGGGCGGCATACCGAAAGCTGCACCGGGAAATAGCGTTCAGACGCGCGATAAAACACCACCAAGCCCAGCAGGGCAAAAGCTGCGCCCTCTTCCTGCGGGTTGAGCAACGGCAGATAAGTCTGACGATAAACCATGCCATCTTGTAAATTCGTCAGCACGAGCAGACCGACCAGCACCAGCACAACGGGAACCATCGCCTGAACAGAATAGAGGGCCGGCCAGATGCGAAACGGCTAGATTTGTCGATGAACAGACTGATAAATCAGGAAAATAAGCAGCCCGCCAGCCGCCATCATCAGGCCGCTACCCCACGCAGCCCTTCCCCACGGCAGCCCCTGCGCGAACCAGAACAGTTCAACCGCGAGCGCCAGTAAAATCATCCAGAAGAACGATAAATGCGCCAGTCTGGAAAGCATTGGCGGTAATATTTGTGCATCACGCCAGAGCAGCGCTACCGCAACAATTAGCGCCGCGCACCAGGCCAGATTCGGCCAGCCCGCCGCAAAAATCTGCTGTACAGCGATCTGATACATCAGCATCACCAGCATCATCGGCCACAGCAGCCATTTACTGGCATCCAGCTCCCGCCACGCCAGGCGACCCGCGATACTTCGCCAGCCCCAGCTCGATACCGCCATTAATGCCAGCACGCCAGACAGTACCCACCGCTCCTGTTTCAGAACGAGTTGCGATGCCGCAACGAGCGCAACAATCCAGAAAACCAAACCACCAGCGAGTAGCGCCCAACTGCCCGGCATCCAAATGTTGCGCCATAGCCAAGCAGCAACCAGCCAACTGAGGCTGAGCACGGCAAAAATCAGCATGACTGAGAGCGCGGTTGTTCCGTTCGCCAGCGCCCATAGCGCGCTGCCCACGGCCAGCACGAGCAGCGCCGAACCGCTATAACTCATGCGTCGTTGCTGTTGTTGCACGCCCAGCCAGAGGATCCCAAGCCCCTCCAGCGACCAGGCCATCGCCGTCCAACGGGCTGAAAGCGCCAACGGGATAGCAAGCGTGGTAAACGCACCACCGAGCGCCAGGGCGGACAATACCAGAGGTCTCCCCAGAGAAGAGGAACGGCGCAACGCAAACTTTGCTAACACCAGATAGAAACCACCGTAACCCAGCGCACTAAGCGCCGGACCATAAGCCATATGCCGGGTAATGGCATACTGCATTCCAAAACCGATCAGCGGTGGGGCAAACAGCAGTACGCCGTCAATAATCTGTTTGCCTTTTTCCTGCGCCCGGAGCGACAACGCCACGCTCAGCACGCCAAAAATAATCGTGTTGGCGATCAGGAACAGTTGGCAACTCAGGTAATACTCTGGTCGATAGCCCTCCAGGCCCCACACCCCGCCAACGCCGAAGGTGAACAGCAGGCCAAGCAGATTAAGCTCCCGCCAGTGCTGCCAAATGCTGATGGCGAGAATGCCGACCGAGAGCAGAAGATAGAATGAGAAGAGCGCGACATGACTGCCGCCGCCGGTGGAAAGCAACAGCGGCGCGAGATAACCGCCAAGACTTGCCAGCATCGCCAGGCTGAGCGCCTTTTGCAGAATAGCCAGCCCCACACTCGCCGCACAAATCGCCACCAGCAGCGCAAATGCCAGCGTCATTGGCAGCATTTGCCACAGCCGGAACGCGCCAAACACGGTGAGATAGAGTGCTCCGGTAGCTCCCCCCTGTAATATCAGCGCATAGATCGGTTGCTTATGCCGCAGCCGCCAGCCCAACGCCAACAGCACAATAGCGAACAGCGCGGCCGCCACCAGACGCAGCTCCAGCGGAAACAGAGAATGTTCGACCGTATAACGCAGCAGGAAAGAAAGCCCCAAAAACAGGAGCAAAATACCGAGCTTTGCCAACGGGTTACCCTGCATAAACCAGCGCACCAGCGATGACATTACCCCGCCAAAAGCAGAAGGCCGCTCGACGTCGGGCGTAGATACCGCCGCATTATCCGGCTTCGGCTGTGAAACCCACGTGTTAACGGGCTCAGGCGGCGGCTCAGTTACTGGCTCCGGCGATACGCTGCTCATCGCAGCCGTTGGCGCATCGGCAGGAACAATATCTTTTGCTGCCGTTGGCTCAACGGCGCTGGTCTGCGCCACACCGCGCAGCTCCAGCTCCTCTACCCGACGGCGCAAGGCCATCAGCTCAGAACGTACAGCCGCACTGCGTCTGAATGCCACGATCGCGAGGCCAGGAACCACTACCAGCGCGAAGAATAATACAATGCAGCCAAGGGTTAGCAGCTCATCCATGTTTCCACCTTCACTGTATAAAGACAGACCAGAATGACACAAATTGTTGCAGTTGCGCCATATCGGTTAACACGATGAACCGCTTTTCAGAATAGACAATCAGCCCCTGCGTTTGGCCAGGGGCTGTGATGAGGGATTAAAACGCGAAGCAGGAGCAGCCAAGCGCGCCCCAGAAAGCCCGGTCATCTGACACCGGAATTGCCGATTTACGCGCTATATCATGCTGATGACCGTGTACGCCGCAGCTGCCGCAGCACTGGTGCATCTGCACCATTGCGCCAATTTTCGCCGCAGCAGGCGGCGCTGAGCGATAGTGCCCCGGCACTTTTACCACCGGCGACCAGTCAGGTACAACCGGGATGGCCGGCGGCGCCAGCGGAGTGAAATGCCCGGCCGCATACACCACTTTGCCATCGACAATGGTCATTACCGACTCTATGCCTTTGATCTCCTCTTCCGGCACACTGAAGTAATCTTTAGACAGCACCACCAGGTCGGCCAGTTGGTCTTTCTCGATGCGCCCTTTCTTACCCTGTTCGCTGGAGAACCAGGCGCTACCGGCCGTCCACAGTTCCAGCGCCACATCGCGCGGCAGGCGATTGTTATCATCGTACATCGCCATCCCTCCCACAGTACGGCCCGAAACCAGCCAGTAGAGCGCTGTCCACGGGTTGTAGCTGGCCACGCGGGTGGCATCAGTCCCCAGCCCTACCGGAACGTCAGCCGCCAGCATTTTCGCCACTGGCGGGGTATGTTTGACCGCATCTTTGCCATAGCGATCGACAAAATATTCGCCCTGGAACGCCATACGGTGCTGAACAGCGATCCCGCCCCCCAGCGCTTTTACGCGCTCGATATTCCGTTCGGTAATCGTTTCAGCGTGATCGAAGAACCAGTGCAGGCCATTGAACGGGATATCGCGATTCACCTTCTCGAATACGTCGAGCATTCGGCTGATGGATTCATCGTAGGTGGCGTGCAGGCGGAACGGCCAGCGGTGCTCCACGAGGTGGCGCACCACGCGCTCCAGCTCATCTTCCATACCTTCCGGCAGATCCGGGCGTGGCTGGAGAAAGTCTTCAAAATCCGCGGCCGAGAAGACCAGCATTTCCCCTGCCCCATTGGCACGGTAGAAGTCGGTCCCCTGCCCTGGTTTGAGCATATCGGTCCAGCGCTCAAAGTCTTCCAGTTCCTGCTGCGGACGCTGGGTAAACAAGTTGTAGGCGATGCGCACCGTCATCTGTTTGTTGGCGTGTAGCTGCTCAATTATCTCGTAATCTTCCGGGTAGTTCTGAAAACCACCGCCTGCATCGATGGCGCTGGTCAGCCCGAGACGGTTCAGCTCGCGCATAAACTGCCGGGTCGAGTTGACCTGCATTTCCAGCGGCAGTTTTGGTCCTTTTGCCAGCGTCGAATAAAGGATCATGGCGTTGGGTTTGGCGATCAGCATCCCGGTTGGGTTACCGTTGCTATCACGCACAATCTCACCACCCGCCGGGTCCGGCGTCGCTTTGGTGTAGCCGACTGCTTTCAGTGCGGCACGGTTCAGCAAAGCTCTGTCGTAGAGGTGCAGAACAAAAACTGGGGTATCCGGGGCAGCTTCATTCAGTTCTTCGAGGGTTGGCATGCGACGTTCGGCAAACTGGAATTCGCTCCAGCCGCCCACCACGCGCACCCATTGCGGCGATGGCGTTCTGTCAGCCTGCTCTTTGAGCATGCGTAGCGCGTCCGCCAGCGACGGAACGCCTTCCCAACGCAATTCCAGGTTGTAATTCAGACCGCCGCGAATGAGGTGCAGGTGCGAATCGTTCAGGCCCGGGATCACCGTATGCCCTTGCAGATCGACAACCTGCGTCCCGTCGGTGGCAAAACTCATGATGCGATCGTGGCTACCGGTCGCCAGGATCTTACCATTGGCGATCGCCACCGCCTCGACCTGCGGGTTTTGTCTTTCGAGAGTATGAATTTTTCCGTGAGTCAGAATCAGTGTGGCAGTTTGAGACATAACAATCTCCTGAGAAACCGGTCAGGCTTTTTTCAGCCATCCGGCAAACAGACGGGTTACGATGGGCATCCAGAACCAGACCACCAGCGCAACCACACAGGCATCATTGATCAGATGCAGGAGTAACGAGCCCTTCATGGCAGGCAGCACAATACCGGTCAACCACGGCACCAGATTGGTGCTGGGAAAAATCACCAGCAGAGTTATCAGAAACTGTTTCCAGCGCCTGGGCTGACGTACATGGGGCGCGGGCGGTGTAAACCAGAACGCCGCTTCGGTGCGGATTTCAGTTTTATCCCCTTCCGCCAGCAGCGGGGCAATCTCTTCGACCAGCACGCGGCGCGTATCGGACTGGGTCCAGTTATACAGATGCTCAAGCGTGTCGAAGCGGATAATGATGTTCCACAAATTGTTGCCATCTGCAGGACGAATCACATTCGCCCCAAGATGACCGGGAAACTCGGCCGCCACCGGCATGATTTTCCCCAGCCACTGCTCATACCGCTGCGCTTGTTCAGGCAGCAGGGTGTGGGAAATCACCAACGTCACATGTTTGTTCTGCGCCATAAAGGGTTCCTTGTGGAGAGGAAACAGGCCCGCTTAGGCCACGGAAGCAATACACAAAATCATTCATGGCGCATCGAAGCGGCAAGATTGTGTATCCCCGGAAGCTGACAAAGTGAGTGACCGGGGTACGCAAACGAAGCCTACAAAGAGGCAACATGAAGGATGAGGTGTATTTAGGCTTTACGTTCCGGCGCGCCATGCACCATGGTGTAGGCGTAATCCACGCCCATACCGTAGGCGCCGCTGTGCTCACGTACCAGATCCATGACGGCGTCGTAGGTTTCTTTGCGGGACCAGTCGCGCTGGTACTCGAGAAGAACCTGTTGCCAGGTCACTGGTACGGCGCCCGCCTGTACCATGCGGTCGATAGAACGCTCATGGGCATCCACGGACGTGCCGCCGGAAGTGTCAGTTACCACATAAACTTCGTAACCCGCTTCCAGCGCCATCAGCGCCGGGAAAGTCAGGCATACTTCGGTCCACAGCGCGGAGATAATCAATTTTTTACGCCCGGTCGCTTCCACGGCTTTCACAAACGCCGCATCTTCCCAGGAGTTCATCGAGGTGCGTTCAATTGGTTTCACATCAGGATGAACCGCTAACAATTCCGGCCAGATATAACCGCTAAAACTTTTCGTTTCCACAGAAGTATAAATCACCGGAACATTAAATATTTTCCCGGCCTTCGCTAATGCCACGGTATTATTTTTCAAAGTCTGGCGGTCAATATTCGCCACACCAAATGACATTTGCGGCTGATGATCAATAAAAATAAGCGTTGAGTTTTGAGGGTCAATCAGTTCCCGAATAGACATAGCACACCTTCTTAATCAATAAGTTAAAAGGCAACGGTCTGTATCTGCCGTCAGCAGCAGGATCCTGAATCAGAAAGCTTGTTGAGTATAGCGGGAAATTTCTAACGAGTTATTAAAGAAAACTTACCATCCAGTGAAACTATTAATTTTGTGTTGCGATATATCCTAAACAACATCAAAAAAATGCGCATGACTCATCTAATTTATTCACTGGCATTGTTTTTCTCCATTCGGTACAACAGAGGGGTTTAATTTTCAGGATATTTTCTGCTTATGCGCATCAATCTGGATGTTTTGCTAATTCTCGACGCACTTGATAAACAGGGTTCATTTGCCGCAGCGGCCGAATCGCTGTTTAAAACCCCTGCAGCACTCAGCTATATGATTCAAAAGCTGGAAAGTGATTTGAATATCGAGTTGCTTGACCGTTCCGGTCACCGGGCAAAATTTACCGACACCGGTCAGATGATGCTGGAAAAGGGACGTTTGCTGCTGAGTGCGGCAAAAGATCTCGAAAAGCAGGCGGTGCAGCTGAGTTCAGGCTGGGAAAAAGAGCTGGCGATTGCGCTGGACGACTCCTTCCCTTTCGCCTCGCTGCTGCCCATTATCGATGAATTTCACGCGCTGAATAAGCAAACCCGCCTTAACTTCACCCACCATACGCTGGCGGGCTCCTGGGAGGAACTGACGCATAATGGAGCAGATATTATTTTGGGGGCGATTAATGAACCGCCTACGTCAGCGGCCTGGTCCTACAAAATGCTTGGCACGCTGGACAATGTGTTTGTCGTTGCGCCTGAGCATCCGCTGGCCGCAGCACCGGATGGCCTGACTAACGAACAGCTGTGCCTGCACCGGGCGATTGTCATTAGCGACAGCGCCCGCTTTTGTCATCCGTTACAAACCAATCTGATGGAGGAGCAGGCGCAGATTCGCGTTGATGATTTCCACAGTAAGGTGATGCTACTGCGGGCCGGCTTGGGCTGCGGATTTCTCCCCCGCCATATTGCTAACCCGTGGCTTGCCACGGGCGAGCTGGTGGAAAAAACGGTGATCTCATTTCGCCAAAAAGACGTGGCCTATATGGCCTGGCGCAATAACCGCGATGGACTGGCGCAGCGCTGGTGGCGGGAAACGCTGCTGGCAAGCCAGGATGTTACGCGCTTATATCAATGACCCATCCACACCGAGGCGGAAATCGCCGGCAGCGTCAGGATATCCTCGGCAAGCACGCCTTTGCCCTCCTGGTGCTGCCATTGACTGACGCTCAGTAATGGCGAGGCTGGCAGGACCACTTCACAAGCGTGGCCACGGTTAATCGCCACCAATACGCGCTGGCGGTTTAGCACGCGTACAAACACCACCACGTTATCCTCGGCGTAAATCACCTGACAACCACCATGGCGCAGCGCCTGGCTCTGGTGGCGTAATGTTGCCAGCCGCTGATACAACGCCAGCAGGTTAACGTCCTGTTTTTCAGGCTGCCACGGGAATGGTTTGCGACAAAACGGATCGTTGTTCCCATCCAGTCCCACTTCGTCACCGTAGTAAATACAGGGCACACCAGGCCAGGTAAACAGCCACACCACCGCCAACGGTAAACGTGCGACGTCTTTACCGAGCAGAGATTTAAAACGGGCGGTATCGTGGCTGTCGAGCTGGTTGAACATCCGCAACTGCTGCTGATGCGACAAACCCGCGCGATAGTTATCCATCCACGCCATACAGGTCTGGGCGTCAATGAATTGCGGATCGTATGAAATATCGGTATTGGCGAGAAATCCCCATACAGGGAAGGTAAAACCGCGATAGTTCATGGCGGCATCTTCCGCGTCGGCCTGCAACCATTGACGCGCGTCGCCAAAATGCTCGCCCACCACATACGCCTCTGACTGGGTCTCTTTCGCCGCCTGCGTAATTCCGGCCACGTGCTGCAGGTTGTTGTGCGCACCACCGGCCTCTCCCAGCATATGCACCACGTCAAGACGCCAGCCGTCCATACTCCACGGCGCTTTCAGCCAGTGGCGAACGATACTGTCTTCGCCGCGATAAATTTCATTCACCAGGCTTTCAGAGGAAAAGTCCAGCTTGGGCAGGCTGGAATACCCCAGCCAGTCGAGCGCGACGCCGTCGGCTGAGAAATGATACCAGTCGCGCCAGGGGGATTGCGGATTATGGCACGCGCCATCCGTTCCCCGATTATGTCGGTCAAACCAGGCGTGTGAATCGCCGCTATGGTTAAAAACACCGTCGAGAATCAGGCGCATCCCCTGCTGTTGGGTGGTGTGACGCAGGCGCAGCAGCGCCCTGTCGCCGCCAAACTGCGGATCAACATGACGGTAATCTTCGGTATCGTATTTATGCACGCTCGGCGCGGTAAATACCGGATTCAGGTACAGCGCCGTGACGCCTAACGTTTTCAGATACGGCAGCTTTTCGCTGATGCCGTCCAAATCGCCGCCATAAAACGTGGAGCCACCGGCCTGGGCCGTAAGCGGTTCATCCCACTCGCGCCGCACAATATCGTGTCCGGCGGCGTGGTGGTAATAGACGTTATCCTGAGTCGCTTCACGCGACTGGCTGCGGGCAAAACGGTCCGGGAAAATTTGGTAAAAAATCTGATCGGCGACCCACTGCGGACCGTTATCCGGCACATCAACAGCAAACTGCTCCAGACGCGCAGGCGGAAAACGGCTGAATCCCTGCGGGGTGAACCACAGCTGACGATCGAGCCAAAGTAATTTAAAACTATAGCGTCGACGAGGCTGTCCGCTGGAGAGATCGATCGCCGCTCTCCACGCGGTCACGCCCGGCAGCGGCTGGCTGCGTTGCTTGTGCATACCCAGCGAAATCTCTTCGTTATCGTTTTCTGCGCGTAGCGTCACCCGCTGGGGTGGATTTTCCCCCGCCAGCCATAATGTAATCGTCAGTTGATCTTTGTTTTGCTTAACAAATGGGGCAACCGGAAGGTGCCAGGCGTTCAACATCACGTATCCCCTTTGATGATAATGACGTCACCTTGCCATAGCGAAGTGCAGGATCACTCATCATCTTAACGTTTATTGGGGGAGGAGTGTGGGGGAGGAGAAAATTGCCGGGTAACATTAAGCTACCCGGCAAAAATATTACTGCGCTTCAGCCAGTTGGCGCTCGCGACGGCGCTTGAAAACCCAGCCGGCAAGCAGCAGGATAATCCACGCAAAGCCGACGTATAGCGAAATGCGGGTATCCGGATGATAGCCGATAAGCGCGATGATAAAGACCAGGAAAATCAGGCCAATGACGGTCGTCACAACCCCACCCGGCACTTTAAATTTCAGCGCCTTAACCTCTTCCGGCGGCAGACGACGACGGAAGGCAATTTGTGACAGCAGGATCATAATCCACACCCATACCGTTGCGAAGGTCGCCAGAGAGGCGATCACCAGGAAGACGTTTTCCGGCATGATGTAGTTAAGATACACCGCAAACAGCAGCGCGATAGTCATCACCATCACCGTCACCCATGGCACGCCACGACGCGACGTCTTGGCGAACATTTTCGGCGCGCTGCCCTGCTCCGCCATACCGTGCAGCATACGCCCCACGCCAAAGACGTCAGAGTTGATGGCCGACAGCGACGCGGTCAGGACTACGAAGTTGAGGATCCCGGCGGCAAAGGTAATCCCCATATGCTGGAACGTCAGAACGAACGGGCTACCGTCAGTGCCGACCTGGTTCCACGGGTAAATAGACATGATGACGAACAGCGTCCCCACGTAAAACACGAGGATACGCATCGGTACGGAATTGATGGCGCGCGGAATAGATTTTTCCGGGTCTTTGGCTTCGCCAGCGGTAATCCCAATAATCTCAATCCCGCCGTAGGCGAACATCACCATTTGTAGCGACATCACCATGCCGAGCCAGCCGTTGCTGAAGAAACCGCCGTTGCTCCACAGATTATGGATACCGGTAGGCTGTCCGCCGTTACCAATCCCCCAAATGATGATGCCAAAACCGGCGACAATCATGATGATAATGGTGGCAACTTTAAAGAACGAGAACCAAAATTCCAGCTCGCCAAACACCTTCACGCTCATCAGATTGATGGCGCAGATAATCAATACCACGCTGAGTACCCAAATCCAGTGCGGTACGGCCGGGAACCAGACGCCCATATAAATACCAAAGGCAGTCACATCGGCAATGGCGACAATCAGGATTTCAAAACAGTAGGTCCAGCCGGTTATGTAGCCTGCCAGCGGTCCGAGGTTTTCCTGCGCATAGCGCGAGAAGGAGCTGGCTGCAGGGTTATGAACGGACATTTCGCCCAGCGCGCGCATAATGATATACGCCGCTACGCCGCCGATAATATAGGCCAGCAACACGCTTGGCCCCGCCATTTTGATGGCATCGGCCGAGCCGTAGAACAGCCCGGTACCAATTGCTGAACCTAATGCCATAAAGCGAATGTGCCGGGTGCTCAGCCCACGCTTTAGCTTGTTATTACTTTCCATCGATTCCTAACCTGTTAACACAATAAAAAACCACGGGGCCATGTTAATAGCCCCGTGGTTAAAACTTATTGTCAGTGATATTAGTGTGCGCTGGAGGTCACTTGTCGACCCGCTGCACGATCCCAGATAACTGCCAGGACCACCATCACGACTGTTGGCATCAACCACGCCAGCCCCTGCTCCGCCAGCGGTAAACGCTGGGTCCAGGCCGGTAACACGTCGCCAATTGCAGAAGCTTTAATGCCATCAAGGATACCAAAAATCAGGCTGATAAACATCGCAGGTGCAATGACGCGGGAAGAATTATGCCACCATGAG
Source organism: Citrobacter sp. RHBSTW-00017 (assembly GCF_013797615.1). Taxonomy (NCBI): domain Bacteria; kingdom Pseudomonadati; phylum Pseudomonadota; class Gammaproteobacteria; order Enterobacterales; family Enterobacteriaceae; genus Citrobacter; species Citrobacter sp. RHBSTW-00017. The sequence goes on from NZ_CP056899.1 coordinate 3,789,521, forward strand.
CGGGTAAAACTTAATACAACCAGTGCGATACATGGCGGATAGATAGCCGTCAGCACCGGAATAGAGATCTGAATCAGATGGCTCAGACCCAGGTTAGAGACCACCATCGAGAAGCCGCCGAGGATAAATACCAGCGTACGATAAGACAGTGGAACGTACTGGGCAAAGAACTCTGCGCACGCGCAGGTCAGGCCAACAGCGGTGACCAGACAGGCGATGAAAATCAACGCCGCCAGCAGGAAGCTCCCTGCGCCACCAAAGGTGTGCTGAACATACGCATGCAGAATTGCCGCGCCGTTAGCAGACTGATCGACCAGAATTGCGCTATCTGAACCCAGACGGAACAACGCGAGATACAGCAGCGTTAAGCCCACACCCGCCATCAAACCCGCCCAAACGGTATAACGGGTCAGCAGACGCGCTTCAGTAACGCCACGCGAGCGAGCGGCGTTGACGATAACAATACCAAATACCATCGCGCCCAGCGTATCCATGGTCAGATACCCGTTCACGAAGCCATTAGAAAACGCCGCAGTTTGATAGGCTTCCATCGCATTGCTGATCGGGCCTGCTGGCCAGACGATTGCGGCGACAGACAGGACCACCAGCGCCAGGATTTTCAGCGGGGCCAGGAAATTACCAACCGTATCCAGCAGTTTGCCCGGATACAGCGAAACCAGAATCACAATCGCGAAATAGACCACGCTGTAGATAAGCAGCGGCAGCGCGGAGTCACCGGTCAGCGGAGCAATCCCGACTTCGAAAGAGACCGTTGCGGTACGCGGCGTAGCAAATAACGGTCCAACAGCCAGATAGCACACGGTCGCCAGCAGCAAACCAGCGACTTTACCGATAGGCGTGCTCAGTCGGTCCACACCACCACCGACTTTCGCCAGCGCGACAACGGTAAGTACCGGCAGGCCAACGGCGGTAATCAAAAAGCCAAAAGCCGCAGTCCAGACGTGTTCACCTGCCTGCAAACCAACCATTGGGGGGAAGATGATGTTACCTGCACCAACGAACAGTGCAAATGTCATAAATCCCAAAGCGATAATATCGCGCGATTTTAACTGATGGGTCATAAAGTCTTACTGCCTGTGGATGTGGTGTTGAAAATAATAAATTTTTGCCTTTCCCTGGGGGACAATACAGCGGCATTTTTGCTCAATTCCAGCGGGAAACACTCCCAGACTGGCGCGGCGAAGAATAGTTTTTCGATTTACCGCGTAAATGCAGTCGGTATGACAGCACCTGGAGCGCAATTTAAACGCTTATAACGTTTTAAAGCAAGGTGGGATCCCAAAACCAGAACAATATAGCGATATGAAAAATGGGGTTAGCACAAAACACCATTTCATGGAAAAAGGCATGGGTAATAGTTCGAACAAAAAACAACCAAACGTCGTAAAATTCAGGATGGTTATATTGACCGCATAGAAAAAGCCAGCTTGCGCTGGCTTTTGGAAAGATTATCTTACGAATGCGCCTTAACCGTTAATTTTGGCAATTAAACGTTCCGGGATCACGAAACTAAATCGCGTCCCAACGCCTGGTTCGCTTTCGATATTCAAGCGACTGTCGTGATGATGCAGCGCATGCTTAACGATGGCCAGACCAAGTCCGCTGCCGCCCGTTTGCCGCGATCGCGCCTTATCCACACGATAAAAACGTTCGGTTAAGCGTGGAAGATGCTCGGCGGCAATGCCTGGACCGTTGTCTTCCACGCAAAACTCCGCCCCCGACGCCACATGCTGCCAGCGTACGGTAATGTGCGTTCCCGCTGGCGTATGGTTCACCGCGTTGTAGACGAGATTCGAGATAGCGCTACGCAACTGCTCCTCGTTACCCCGCACATTCAGGCTGTTATCAACATCAAAGGTAAACGTATGTTTTTGCTGGCTCAGCGTTTGCGCTTCGTGTTCGAGCACGCGCAGCATCATGGGCACATCGACCTTCTCATTGAGCAGTAGCGTCGGCGCAGCCTCAATTTTTGACAGCGTCAGCAGCTGTTTCACCAGCCCTTCCATGCGATACGTTTGTTCACGCATGGTATGCAGCGCTTTTTCACGCGTCGTCCCTTCCAGCGGATGCTCCTGCATCATTTCCAGGTACCCTTGTAACACCGTCAGAGGCGTACGCAGTTCATGGCTGGCGTTGGCGAAAAAGTTACGTCGTGAACCTTCCAGTTGATGCATCTGGGTAACGTCGCGCGCCACCATCAGCAGTTGCTTATCGGTATAGGGCATCACGCGAATTTCCAGATGCCGTCCGGTATTGAGTACCAGATTGATCGGTCGGCTAAAATCGCGCGTTTTCAGATATTGTGTAAATTCCGGGTAGCGCAACAGGTTAAGAATATTTTGCCCGCTATCGTCCGGCCAGCGCAGTCCCAGAACCTGCTGGGCCAGTCCGTTACACCAGAAGATACCGCCTTCTTCAGTGGTCAGCACCACCGCGTCGGGTAGCGATTCCGCCCCGCTGCGAAAACGTTTAATCAGATTACCCAGTTCACGACGGCGCTTTTTGTTGCGCAGTTGCATTTGATGCAGCCCGTACAACAACGGCTCCCAACTGCCTCGCCCCGGCGGCGGCGTCATGCTTCTGTCGACCCATAGCCACCAGGACAAACGTAATAAATTCCAGAAATGCCAGATAAGCAGGCCCGTTACCGACGCCAGTAAAAACCAGGGCAGGTAACCGAAAAAAGCGCTAAGGATAAATGCCGGTATGCAGCACAGGATCAGCTCCAGTACCAACCTTTTCCATGACAATCGTTCTAGCAAACGTCTTACTCCCTATACGGCCTATTCCTTCAGGCCTTGATTCTTGTCAGTCAGAAGCGGGTTGAAAAACGATATCCCGTCCCGCGAACCGTCTGCACCATACGATCGTGTCCGCTGTGCTCCAGCGCCTTACGTAAGCGGCGGATGTGCACATCCACTGTCCGGTCTTCCACGTACACATTGGTTCCCCAGACATGATTAAGGAGTTGCTCGCGACTGTAGACACGCTCGGGATGAGTCATAAAGAAGTGCAACAGTTTGAATTCGGTCGGCCCCATATCCAGCGGATCCTCGCCGGTCATCACGCGATGCGAGGTGGGATCAAGGCTTAGCCCCTGCATCTCTATAACCTCTTCCACCGCCATCGGTGAAATACGACGCAGAACTGCTTTAATACGCGCCACCAGCTCCTTGGGAGAAAAGGGCTTGGTAATATAATCATCCGCGCCGGTTTCCAGCCCCCGGACGCGATCTTCCTCTTCCCCCCTCGCCGTCAGCATCATCACCGGGATATCCCGCGTCATCGCTTCGCGCTTGAGATGTTTAATAAACTGTAGACCCGAGCCGCCTGGAAGCATCCAGTCAAGCAGGACGAGATCCGGCCAGGGTTCATTGAGTTGGTTCACAGCACTGTCATAGTCTTCGGCTTCAACGGGTTGAAATCCGTTTTGCTCGAGCACGAAGCAGACCATTTCACGAATTGGAGCTTCATCTTCTACGACCAGAATACGTCTCGCCATGATTTGCCCTGTTTGTAATTAAATCGTTTGCCATCAATACAGTGCCATTATGCGTCAGTTTTATGACAGATTTATGAAAAGATAGTCCAGGTTTAACGCAGCCCGGCGAATTATGACAGCCCGGAGACAAGATATTCCCACTCGTGAAGGGTTATAATCCCCGCCATTGTTTTACCGTCATGGAACTCTTATGCGCATCCTTCACACGTCTGACTGGCATCTGGGCCAAAATTTCTACAGCAAGAGCCGCGCCGCCGAGCATCAGGCCTTTCTCGACTGGCTGCTGGAAACGGCACAATCCCAGCAGGTGGATGCCATTATTGTGGCAGGCGACATTTTCGATACCGGCTCACCGCCTAGCTATGCCCGTGAGCTGTATAACCGTTTTGTCGTCAATCTGCAGCAAACCGGCTGTCATCTGGTGGTGCTGGCAGGCAACCACGACTCCGTCGCCACGCTCAATGAATCCCGCGATATTCTGGCGTTTCTCAACACAACGGTGATTGCCAGCGCTGGCCATGGGCCGCAGATACTGCCGCTACGCGACGGTACACCGGGGGCGATCCTGTGTCCGGTGCCTTTTTTACGTCCGCGCGACATCATCACCAGCCAGGCCGGGCTGACAGGACAAGAAAAACAGCAGCATTTACTGGGCGCAATCACCGATTATTATCAGCAGCAGTATCAGGATGCCTGCACGCTGCGCGGCGACCACAATCTTCCCATCATTGCGACCGGGCATTTGACCACCGTCGGAGCCAGTAAAAGCGACGCCGTACGTGACATTTATATCGGTACGCTGGACGCCTTCCCGGCGCAAAACTTCCCACCGGCAGACTACATCGCGCTGGGACATATTCACCGGGCGCAGGTTATCGGCGGCACGGAACATATTCGCTACTGCGGCTCGCCGATTCCTCTCAGTTTTGACGAGTGCGGCAAAAGCAAATGTGTACATCTGGTGAGCTTTGACGCGGGGAAACTCAGCGCCGTTGAAAATCTCACCGTGCCGGTTACGCAGCAGCTTGCGGTACTGAAAGGCGATTTAGCCGCCATTACTACCCAGCTTGAGCAGTGGCGCGGCGTGCAGCAAGAGCCACCGGTGTGGCTGGATATTGAAATCACCACCGATGACTACCTGCATGATATGCAACGTAAGATCCAGGCCTTAACCGAAGATTTACCGGTAGAAGTGCTACTGGTGCGCCGCAGTCGTGAACAGCGCGAACGCATTATGGCCAATGAACGACGTGAAACGTTAAGCGAGCTGAGCGTGGCAGAGGTTTTTGACCGCCGCCTGGCGCTGGAAGAACTCGAAGAACCGCAGCGTGAGCGGCTTAACCAGCTGTTTAGCGCAACCTTACAAACGCTTGCCGGGGAGGCTGAAGCATGAAAATTCTCAGCCTGCGCCTGAAAAACCTCAACTCCCTGAAGGGAGAATGGAAAGTCGATTTTACGGCAGAACCTTTTGCCAGCAACGGGTTATTCGCCATCACCGGACCAACGGGTGCGGGGAAAACGACCCTGCTGGACGCAATTTGCCTTGCGCTGTACCACGAAACGCCACGCCTGAATACCGTGTCACAGTCGCAAAACGACCTGATGACCCGCGACACCGCGGAGTGTCTGGCCGAGGTCGAGTTTGAGGTGCGGGGCGAAGCCTACCGCGCATTCTGGAGCCAGAACCGGGCACGCAATCAGCCGGAGGGCAATCTGCAGGTCCCTCGCGTAGAGCTGGCCCGCTGCTCCGACGGTAAAATCCTCGCCGATAAGGTCAAAGATAAGCTGGAGATGATCGCCGAGCTTACCGGGCTGGATTACGGACGTTTTACCCGTTCGATGCTGCTGTCTCAGGGGCAGTTTGCCGCATTTCTCAATGCCAAACCGAAAGAACGCGCCGAGCTGCTGGAAGAACTGACCGGCACTGAGATCTACGGCCAAATCTCCGCCATGGTATTTGAAAAGCACAAATCAGCGCGTACGGAACTGGAAAAACTGCAGGCCCAGGCCAGCGGTGTTGCGCTGTTAGCGCCAGAACAGCTGCAATCCCTGACAGAAAGTTTGCAGGTACTTACTGACGAAGAAAAACAATATCTTACCTGCCAACAAGCCCAGCAGCAGCACCTCAACTGGCTCATGCGGCAAAATGAGCTACAGGCGGAGATAAACCGCCACCAGCAGGCATTACAGGCTGCACTTCAGGCGCAGGAAGAGGCGCAGCCGCAACTGGCGGCGCTGAGTCTGGCACTCCCGGCCAGAGCGTTACGCCCACACTGGGAGCGAATCCAGGAACAAACGGCTACGATTGACCGTACGCGACAGAAGATTCAGGAAGTGAATGCTCGCTTACAAAGCAGCTTAGCGCTGCGCGGACGTATTCGTCAGCAGGCACAAACGCAGTCAGCCGCTATGCTCGCCGGACAGCAAACGTTAACCGACTGGTTGAAGGAACATGACCGCTTCCGTTTGTGGAGTAGCGAACTGGCAGGATGGAAAGCGCTACTGGCCCAACAGTCCGACGCCAGCGCCCAACTGCGCCAGTGGCAGCAGTTGCGGGAGAACGACACGCGCAAGCTCGATGCGCTGGCGCTTCCCACGCTGACCCTTTCGGCACAACAGGTAACGGAAGCGCTGGCGCAACATGTGCAGCTTCGTCCGTTACGCCAGCGGCTGAGTAATCTGCACGGGCAAATCGCCCCGAAGCAAAAGCAACTGGCGCAGCTACGCGCCACGCTTGTGCAGCGTCAGCAGGAGCTGGCCCAGCGCAATGCGGTGCTTACAGAAAAGCGTCAGCGCTATAAAGATAAAAATCAGCAGCTTGCCGATGTGAGAATCATTTGCGAGCAGGAAGCCCGGATCAAAGATCTGGAAAGCCAGCGGGCACTATTGCAATCCGGCATGCCTTGCCCACTTTGCGGCTCCACCACGCACCCGGCGATTGAGCGCTATCAAACGCTCGAACTGAGTGTGAATCAGACACGGCGTGAAGCGCTGGAAAAAGAGGTCAAAACGCTGGCCGATGAGGGTTCAACGCTACGCGGTCAACTTGAGGCGATAACCCAGCAACTTCAGCGCGATGAACGCGAAGTACAAACGCTTTCTCAGGAAGAGCAAGCACTTACTCAAGAGTGGCAGACCGTCACCGCCAGCCTCAACGTGACGCTGCAACCGCAGGATGACATCGCCCCGTGGCTTGCCGCCCAGGAAGAGCACGAGCAGCAGCTTCACCAACTGAGTCTGCGTCATACCCTGCAAGCGCAAATCACCGCACACACAGAGCAGATTACTCAGCTCCAGCAGCATATTGACCAGCGTCAGGCAACGTTAACCGCCGAGCTGGCCCGTCATGGTCTGTCCCTTCCGACCGAGGCTGAAGTCGCCTCATGGCTGAGCGAACGGGCGAACGAAGCGCAAATGTGGCAACAGCGCCAGAACGAACTGACTGAATTACAGGCCCGAATCGCCCAGCTTGCGCCGGTGCTGGAAACGCTGCCTGAAACCGATGCGCTTGGTGAAAACATTGAGAATCTGTCGCTGGAAAACTGGCGGCAGGTGCACGACGATTGCCTCTCTTTACAGGGGCAGTGGCAAACCTTACAGCAGCAGGAGGCGCAGGACGTTCAGCGCGCTGCAGAAATTCAGGCGCAGTTTGATACCGCATTGCAGGCCAGCATCTTTGCCGATCGCGACGCCTTTGTTGCCGCCCTGCTGGATGAAGAGACCTTTAACCGCCTTGAACAATTGAAGCAATCACTGGAAGGCCAGCGACAGCAGGCGCAAACGCTGCTTAATCAGGCGCAGCAGGCGCTGGCGACTCATCAACAACAGCTACCAACCGGGGTGGATCTCACGCTCACCGTGCAACATCTTCACGACGCGCTGGCGCAACTCACCCAGCAGCTACGGGAGAACACCACTCGTCAGGGCGAAATTCGCCAGCAGCTCAAGCAGGATGGTGAAAACCGCCAGCAGCAGCAGGCGCTGATGCTGACGATTGCGAAAGTCGCACAGCAGGTCGAAGACTGGGGCTATCTGAACGCACTGATCGGCTCGAAAGAGGGAGATAAATTCCGCAAGTTTGCCCAGGGGCTGACGCTGGATAATCTGGTCTGGCTTGCCAACAACCAGTTGACCCGTCTGCACGGTCGCTATCTGTTGCAGCGCAAGGCCAGCGAAGCGCTGGAGCTGGAAGTGGTTGATACCTGGCAGGCCGATGCCGTGCGTGACACGCGTACGCTTTCCGGCGGCGAGAGCTTCCTCGTGAGTCTGGCGCTGGCGCTGGCGTTGTCCGATCTGGTCAGCCACAAAACGCGAATTGACTCCCTGTTCCTCGACGAAGGTTTCGGCACGTTGGACAGCGAAACGCTGGATACCGCCCTGGATGCGCTCGATGCGCTCAACGCCACTGGCAAAACCATTGGTGTCATCAGCCACGTTGAAGCGATGAAAGAACGCATTCCGGTGCAGATCAAGGTCAAAAAAATCAACGGACTGGGCTACAGTAAACTCGATAAAATGTTTGCAGTTGATGCTTGATAGCAGCTCAGCACCTGGAGGCCGGATATGCGCCAGCGCTATCCGGCACGGCACATAGCACGATCGTGAATACACAAAGACGGATATGAAATGGCATTCCACTTCGCTTATCCGCAAGCTATCTCTATTGGCGGCGAACGTTCGCCGCTATGGCGCATATCGTGCGTCTTTCTTGTTGGCAGGTGGTATGAAAAAAGTCATTTTCTCTTTAGCTCTGGGGACATTTGGGCTGGGCATGGCCGAGTTTGGCATCATGGGTGTACTCACCGAGCTGGCGCGGGACGTGGGAATTTCCATCCCTGCCGCTGGCCATATGATTTCGTTTTACGCTTTTGGCGTGGTGCTGGGCGCGCCTATTATTGCGCTCTTTTCCAACCGCTTTTCTCTCAAGCATATTCTGCTGTTTCTGGTCACGCTGTGCGTGATCGGCAACGCCATCTTCACCCTCTCCTCCTCATATTTAATGCTGGCGGTGGGCAGGCTGGTTTCCGGCTTTCCACACGGCGCGTTTTTTGGCGTTGGCGCGATTATCCTGTCGAAGCTGGCCCGTCCGGGAAAAGTCACCGCCGCCGTCGCGGGCATGGTTTCGGGTATGACCGTTGCTAATCTGATTGGCATTCCCATCGGCACCTGGCTGAGCCAGGAATTTAGCTGGCGCTACACGTTTCTGCTGATAGCCGTCTTTAATATCGCCGTGATGGTCTCGATAACTTTTTGGGTACCCAACATCAGCGATGAAGCAAAAGGGAAACTGCGCGAACAATTTCACTTTTTGAAAACCCCCGCCCCGTGGCTCATCTTTTCCGCCACCATGTTTGGTAACGCCGGGGTTTTCGCCTGGTTCAGCTACGTCAAACCGTACATGATGTTCATCTCCGGCTTTTCCGAAGCGCTGATGACCTTCATCATGATGCTGGTGGGATTGGGGATGGTGTTGGGAAATCTGCTGAGCGGTCGCCTTTCTGGCCGCTATACGCCGCTGCGTATTGCGGTAATAACCGACTTTGTAATTATGCTGGCTCTGCTGCTGCTCTTTGCCTTTGGCGGGATCAAAGCCGCGTCGCTGATCTTCGCCTTTATTTGCTGCGCGGGCCTGTTTGCCCTATCGGCGCCGCTGCAAATTTTGCTGCTGCAAAATGCTAAAGGGGGTGAGCTGCTGGGTGCGGCTGGGGGGCAAATTGCCTTTAATCTCGGCAGCGCGATTGGCGCCTGGTGCGGTGGTATGATGCTGACGCTGGGCTTTGCCTACAACTACGTGACGTTGCCGGCGGCGCTGCTGTCGTTTTCTGCGATGTCGTCGCTGCTGCTCTATGGTCGCCTGAAGCGCAGCGTATCCCAGATGACTCCCGCTGCCGGATAGCCTCTGCGCTACCCGGCAGCGCGAACATTACTCCTGCGGCCACAACCAGGCCGCGCCGCGCACGCCGCTGGAGTCACCGTGCAGCGCCTTGCGTAGAGGCGTTTCGCACTCACCGCCAAAAACAAACTGTTTAATCAACGTTGGCACGTTTTGATACAGTCGATCGACATTGCTCATTCCACCGCCCAGCACGATTACATCCGGATCGAGAATATTCACCACATGTGCCAGTGATTTCGCCAGACGCAGCTCGTACCGACTCAACGCCTGTTCCGCCAGGGTATCCCGGGCATTAACAAGACTGATAATTTCACTGCCCTTGAGCGGCTTACCGCTCAGACGCTGGTAGTCGGTGGCAAAACCGGTTCCGGAAATGAAGGTTTCAATACAGCCTTGCTTGCCGCAATAGCAGGACACTTCCTGCCGATAACGCAGTTCGTCTTCGTCCATCCACGGCAGCGGATTATGCCCCCACTCGCCCGCAGTACCGTTGCCGCCCGTGTGCGCCCGGCCGTTCAGCGCCACTCCAGCGCCACATCCTGTACCGATAATCACCGCAAACACGGTTTGCGCCCCCGCCGCTGCACCATCAACGGCTTCAGAAACCGCCAGGCAGTTGGCATCATTTGCCAGCCGCACTTCGCGATTCAAACGCGTACTCAGGTCTTTGTCAAAAGGTTGCCCGTTAAGCCAGGTCGAGTTGGCATTCTTCACCACTCCGGTGTAGGGCGAAATTGAACCGGGAATGCCCATCCCGACGGTTCCCGACTGCCCGGTGGCCTTTTCCGCCATCTCCACCAGCGCGGCGATGGTTTCTATCGTTTGCCGATAATCATCACGCGGCGTGGGCAGGCGATGGCGAAAAAGCTGTTCGCCTGCATCGCCAAGCGCGATAACTTCCGTTTTCGTACCGCCTAAATCGATACCTATACGCACTGTTTGCTCCTCTTCCCGATTAACAATGCAAGCATAGCGACAATTCGCTATCATGCCCGCTGGATTTAACGACAAGGCCGTGGAAATTATCATGCTGTGGTTCAAAAATTTAATGGTTTACCGTCTTAGCCGCGATGTTTCTTTGCGTGCCGAAGAGATGGAAAAACAGCTGGCATCAATGACGTTCACCCCTTGCGGTAGCCAGGATATGGCAAAAATGGGCTGGGTTCCGCCGATGGGATCGCACAGCGATGCATTAACGCATACCGCCAATGGCCAAATTATTATCTGCGCCCGCAAAGAAGAAAAAATTCTGCCGTCGCCGGTTATTAAACAGGCGCTGGAAGCCAAAATTTTCAAACTGGAAGCTGAGCAAGGTCGCAAACTCAAGAAGACCGAAAAAGACTCGCTGAAAGATGAAGTTCTGCACTCATTGCTGCCGCGCGCCTTTAGCCGTTTCAGCCAGACGATGATGTGGATCGATACCGTCAACGATCTGATCATGGTTGATTGCGCGAGTGCGAAGAAAGCCGAAGATACGCTGGCGCTGCTGCGTAAGAGTCTCGGTTCGCTGCCGGTCGTTCCGCTGACGATGGAAAACCCCATTGAGCTGACGCTGACCGAATGGGTTCGTTCCGGCACAACGGCACAGGGATTCCAGTTACTGGATGAAGCTGAACTAAAAGCGATCCTTGAAGACGGCGGCGTGATCCGCGCGAAAAAGCAGGATCTGGTCTGCGACGAAATCGCCGTGCATATCGAAGCGGGCAAACTGGTCACCAAACTGGCCCTCGACTGGCAGCAGCGCATTCAGTTCGTGATGTGTGACGACGGCTCGATTAAGCGTTTGAAGTTTAGCGACGAGCTGCGCGATCAGAACGAAGATATTGACCGCGAAGATTATGCTCAGCGTTTTGATGCCGATTTCATCCTGATGACGGGTGAACTGGCGGCGCTGATTAAAAGTCTGGTGGAAGGATTAGGCGGCGAAGCGCAACGTTAAGCCGTGTTTACCGAATGGCGGCACAATGTCGCCATTCGTCATTTCTATGCTTACAGATAGCGGCAAAGATAGGATGTTGGCTCTGCCACCTGCAGATGAAACTCGCTGTTGCCCGGTACGTTGAACACGTCCCCTGCGGCATACACCTTCCACTCGGTTTCCCCCGGCAGCAGCACGTTCAGTGCGCCGCTAACGACAGTCATCTCTTCAGGCGCCGCAGTACTAAAGGTATATTCGCCTTCAGCCATCACGCCAACACTGGCTCGGCCAGTACTGCTGCTGGTAAAACCGATCGATTTTACTTTGCCGGAAAAGTATTCATTACTTTGAAGCATACAACTGGCCCTATCTCGTGATTAAGTTGAGAACCAATATAGGGGGCTGACGTTCCACCTGTCACGCAAAATTACGCCAACAGCTCCGAAGCCAGTCGGGCAATCAACACATTAGACAGAAGAACCGGGACATCCAGCGATTTTTGCAGTAAATCACGATGGCGTTGATTGAACCCCAGACAATCCAGCATGATCACATCCGCGCCTTGCTCCAGCAGTTCTTTCCCGGCATCAATCAATTGTTGTTCGGTACCTTCGATCGGATTCGCCACGGCATACACTGGTGGAGTTTGTAACACCTGCCATTTTTGCGTCTGGGCTTTGAGCAATTCGGTGACGGGGACAATAACCCCGACCTGATGCCCATCGACAATCGAGGCCACCAGCGGGGGGATAATACGTAACGGCTCCAATAGAATGCTATTGCGGGCGGTCAGGCGAGCGATTGAGGCGGTACTCATCAGCAGGATCACGTCAAAGCCCTGGTTATCCAGCACCTCCACGATACTTTGCAGCGAGCGCTCTACCTTCTGGCGTGAGACATGAGCAAGTTGGTGGTCGCTGAGCAGCGTTAATAAAGGCTCGTCACCGGGCGAAACGCCGTACTCAGCCATCACATCTTCTCGCCGCATCTGTCCAAGCAGACTGTGGTGAGTAATGTGCTGTTCATCGATATATTCCGTCAGGAGCGGTAACACCTCACACATCGGCACCACGCCAATCGTGAGGATAGCCAACGACGCACTCATTTGTTGCTCCACCATCTTCTTACTTTGCTGTGAAATCCCGGGCAAGTGCCGGGCGCTGACCTGCGCTACAAATGCTCAAAAGCGTAGCAGCTGATCGGCGGTGTATTGTGTAAAGATTCCAAATCATTCCGGTACTGGATTGTTATTGCTTAATTTTCAATTTTAACGGTATACGGCGAAATTTAAGAAAATGTGATGAACGCCCGTCCTGGCACTGTTCAGACTCGTGCCAGGACGGTGCTTAATATCAGGTTTTATCGGGGTCTTCGTAGCGTTTTTTGGCATCCATGGCTTCCTGCGCAGAAGGATGCTCACTGATCAACGTATTCGGTTTAGGGTGATCGGCTCGAAGTTGATACCAGGTTACCGTCTGGCCTGGCGTCCCCTTTTCAACCGTAACAATGTTCGCTTGACGTGGGTAAGGTGGTTTTGTCGGCATAGTTCTTCCTTTTCACTGGATGAACATTAAGTATAGACACCGCCCTGTAACCGTGGCGCTGCCTGCGCCAGTATCTCAAGAATGTCTTCCACCACCTGCGCAGGTTTATGGGTGGCATCAACGATGTAGTGCGCAGCTTCACGGTACAGAACATCGCGCTGAGCGAGCACTTCCTGCACCTCTTCAGTCAGCGGCTTACCGGTTAAGGTTGGGCGCAATCCCTCTTCAGGCGTGGCCTCCAGACGATCAACCAGTACTGATACCGGTGCGCTTAAATAGATAACCACGCCGTGGCTGCGCATGTAATGACGATTAAATTCGGTAAGAATGATGCCGCCGCCGGTCGCAACAACCGTTGCCGGGGCTGTGACGGCCTGCAGAGCGCTCGTCTCCTGGGCACGAAACCCTTCCCATCCTTCCCTTTCGACGATCTCCGCCACGGTCATCTGCACGTGCGATTGCAACCAGCGATCGGTATCGACAAACTGGAAATCGATAGCCTTCGCCAGCGCCATACCGGTAGTTGTCTTACCACACCCCCGGGGGCCGACAAGATAAAGAGGTTGCGTCATTACAGAAATTCCCCAGGGAGCCGCGAGCGAGCGGGATCTGATGCGGTTAAAGATATAATCATATCACCAAACTAGTACATCGCCAAAGCGTAAAGAAAAAATTACATACAGGGTAGAGATACCTATTAACTCCTACTATAACAAGAATTCACCATGAATAAAGTGTAAATAATAAATTACACGTTTTATTTTCTGCGCTGTACTTCCAGCCACCACTTATCAAGCTCAGCAGCAAAATGCTGCCTGTCTCGTGGTGAAAGGCTGTCCGGCCCGCCGGTCTGAATACCGCTGGCGCGTAGCGTATCCATAAAATCACGCATCATCAGACGCTCACGGATCGTGGCTTCGGTATAACGTTCACCGCGCGGATTAAGCGCCGCCGCACCTTTTTCAATGACTTCTGCCGCCAGCGGGATATCCGCTGTTATCACTAAATCACCGGCACTACACTGACGTACAATCTCGTTATCCGCCACGTCAAACCCGGCGGGAACACGTAATGTGCGGATAAACCGCGAAGACGGGACGCGCAAACTTTGGTTGGCTACCAAAATAAGCGGCATCTGCATGCGCTCAGAAGCGCGGTACAAAATATCTTTAATCACATTCGGACACGCATCGGCATCCACCCATATTGTCATAATTTCTCCCCACTAATGTGCAGTTGCACATTGTCGCGTGCTTTTACTTGCAGGCAAAGTGCTGTTTATCCTTCTGCACATATTCAATCCGCGCTAAGCTTAGCTTTCCCAGGTAAAACAATGAATATCACGCATAGGGAGTGACAAAATGGACAAGAAAATCGGTTTTATCGGCTGCGGTAATATGGGCAAAGCGATACTTGGCGGCATGATCGCCAGCGGCCAGGTTCTCCCTGGACAAATCTGGGTCTACACCCCTTCCCCCGATAAAGTCGCTGCATTGCACGACCAGTACGGTATTAATGCGGCGCAGTCTGCGCAAGAGGTCGCGCAAATCGCTGACATCGTTTTTGGGGCCGTAAAACCAGGCATCATGATTAAAGTGCTGAGCGAAATTACCTCCAGCCTGAACAAAGACTCCCTGGTCGTCTCGATTGCCGCTGGCGTCACCCTCGATCAGCTCGCCCGCGCGCTAGGCCATGACCGTAAAATCATTCGCGCGATGCCAAACACGCCGTCACTGGTGAATGCCGGAATGACTTCCGTCACACCGAACGCCTTAGTCACGCCAGAAGACACCGCCGACGTGCTGAATATCTTCCGCTGCTTTGGCGAAGCAGAAGTCATTGCGGAGGCAATGATTCATCCGGTCGTTGGCGTCAGTGGTTCAGCCCCGGCTTATGTGTTTATGTTTATTGAAGCGATGGCGGACGCCGCCGTGCAGGGTGGCATGCCTCGCGCGCAAGCTTATAAATTCGCGGCGCAGGCAGTAATGGGTTCGGCGAAGATGGTGCTGGATACGGGTAAACATCCCGGAGAACTGAAGGATATGGTGTGCTCGCCTGGTGGAACCACCATTGAAGCGGTACGCGTCCTGGAAGAACGAGGTTTTCGTTCATCAGTGATTGAAGCGATGATTAAGTGCATGGAGCAGTCGGAAAAACTCAGCCGCTCCTGAGTTAACACCGCCGGACGTCAGGCCGCCGCCTCAGTGCGGTTACGTCCGGAATTCTTTGCTTTGTAGAGCGCCATATCCGCCGACTTTAACCATTCTCGATAATGCTCGGTTTCTGCGGTCAGCGGCGCAACGCCCACGCTGATCCGCAGAGCAACCTGCGGCGCGCAGGATAAACGCAGTTGGCCAAGTCGTTCGTGAACGCGAGACATCGCCGCAATCGCGCTGGTTGCCGGCGTGCCGCACATAATCACCGCAAACTCATCACCGCCAAAGCGCCCGATCACGTCGCTACCGCGTAAGGTCATCTGCAACTGGCGGGTCAGCGCGACAATCGCCTGGTCCCCAACGTCATGACCCCAGGTATCATTGATGCTCTTAAAATGGTCGATATCGATAATCAGTAACGTGGCGTCACGCTGGTAGCGGCGGCAATTATCAAATTCATTACGCAGTAACAGTTCCCAATGGCGGCGGTTGTACACCCCAGTCATGCCATCTCGCGTACTCATCACCTGTAAACGGCGTTTATGTTCCGCCAGCTTGATGACCGTCTGGTAGCTGACCCAGGCAAACAGCAGCGGATAAATCACCAGCACCGGCAGCGTCAATAGCACGCTAAGTTGAGTACTGCTAAAAGCGACGGAGATATCGGTTAACTGTAACGTCACCAGGCATGAAACCATCATCAAAACGGCGCCTGCGATGAATATTCGCATCCCGCCTGCGCCCATCAGGTTGATGCAGATAATCATCAGCAGCGCCGTGGATGGCAACAGGTTTACGCCCATAATCCCTATCCACATACCGGCAAGAATGGCATCGGCTTTTAAGTTGGTAAATTCGCTATGCAGAGGATCGTCGGCTTTGCTGGCCAACTGCCAGGCCAAATGCGGCCAGACAAACGCCCATCCCACCAGTAATAGCCACCAGCCACCGGTAATGGGCTGAGCAACTAATACCGACGCGATAGGGAAAAACATTCCCCCCAATCCCACCGCTCGCGGCAGCCTGATTCGTCGGGCGAATCGCAGACCGGAACGTTGGTGGTCATTTTGATGAAGCGATAAAAATGCTTCATTCGGGACGACCTTCTTTTGATAAAAGTTTTCATCATTCATTGTATTTGGGAATGTTCTGAAACAAATTTCCCAAATTATAGGAAGGGGTCTGGTGGCGGAAGTATGATATTTCGGGTGAGCGATTTTACCTGCTCACCCGTAAGTGCTACGCAGATTTCTTCAGGCAAGCGCTCATAAATTTATTACGATCATCACCTTTCAGAGACTGCTCCGTCGCCTTAACGTTACATTCACGCATTTTTTGCTGCTGCGGCGTCAGGCTCTTTTCCTCCGGCGCAGATTTACTGTTTTTCAGGCAATCACTCATATATGTCTTACGCGCATCCCCTTTTAAGGTCTGCGCCGTTGCCTGCTGATTGCAGGTGGTCATACGCTGTTGTTGCGGGGTTAAAGTCTTCTCGGCAGCACCGACGGTAGTTAAAAAAATCAGACCAAAAAGCAGCGTCATTAATAATGTAATTTTCATAGCATCCTTCTTTTCTGAACGACAACACACAGGTAAGTTTGGCTGCTAACGATAAAAATACCACCCGGCGGCAAAAGTATTGCCGCCGGGCGTCGGGTTATTTCAGTCCTAACGCCGCTTTCATGGTGTAAAACAGGTCGGTTTGATCGGTCAGGCCGACCACATTCGCCGCGTGCGGGCCATAGGCTGCAATTCGCAGCTGGCTGCCGGTGTGCTCCTGAGATTCCTCTTCAGAGTTGCCGTAGCTGATGACCATGACCGCGCCATCTTTGGTGTTCAGCGCCTGGGTCAGGCCAGGTGCTTTGGTATCCGGCGCGACAATCTGGCTGGCATGTGCGTGGTCAGCGGTTACCACCACCAGGGTGTTGCCATCTTTCTTCGCAAAGGCAAGCGCGCGCTGTACCGCTTCGTCCAGATCGACCGTTTCACCAATCTGTCCGCACGGGTTGGCGGCGTGGTCCTGTTTATCGATTGACGCCCCTTCCACTTGCAGGAAGAAGCCTTTCTCATTTTTGCTTAACAGCTCAATCGCTTTATCCGTCATCTGCGCCAGCGTTGGCACGCTGTCGTCACGCTTTGGATTTGGCGTACAGGTCACAACCGGCTTATCCAGATTGCCATGATAAGACGCTTTCGGACCTTCCCAGCGCACGGGCATATTGCCGTCAGAGAACAGGCCCAGCAGCGGTTTATCCTGATTAGCTTCGGTAATCGCCGCCAGCGTCGCGGTATCACTCACCATCTGATAACCGCGGGCCAGGGCTTGTTCACGCAACGTTTTACCCTGCCACTCGCCCGCCGCAGCGGTTTCCGCAAACGTTTTGGCCCCGCCGCCCAGCGTAACGTCAGCCCTGGCATTCAGTAATTGTTCGGTGATTGACCCTTTACCGCCTTTTTCCAGCGCATTGGTTGGGCATTTTTCACGTGTCACGCCAGGGCCATAGCACTTACGCGAAGTCACATGGGCAACCAGCGCCGCCGGGGTAGCATCCTGCAATTCAGCGGTAGAAACGTTGCCCGTTGCCAGCCCCGCCGCTTTTGCCATTTCAAGAATTGTGGCGTGATCTTTTTCATGAATATCAACGCCCAGCGCACCATTATAGGTTTTCACACCGGTGGTCCACGCCGTCGCGGATGCCGCAGAATCCGTCACATAATCGGGTTTACCCGTTTTCTTATCCAACGCATAGTGCGTGTATTGTCCGGTCAACGGTAAAGCATCAATTCCTTTAAAAAAGCCGCCTGCGCCTTCGGCATAATTTCGCGCGGCCGTTATTTCTGAGTCACCCATCCCATCGCCAATCAATAAAATAATATTTTTGGCAGGTTTATCGCTCAGAGATTCGCGCAGAGCCGCCGTTTGATCGGCAGACAATCGGCGGGCGCCGCCCGGCGTGGTGATATCACCCTGAGCGGCACGATTATCCATAACCGCTATGGCAGAGGTTTCTGCATTAATAACCGGGGTAAACAGCAAAGGTAACAGGGCAATAGCGAGTGCGCTTTGTTTCACTTTATTTTCTCCATGTATAAATACGGTAAAATTAAAACAAAGCGACTATAAGTATTTGATGTGACACTTTTATGATAATTTGTGGATGACGCACCACGGATTACTCAAAACGCTTTTGGCACACTCTCGCCAGCGTTATGAACGTTGGTCAGAAACGCAGGCATACGGCCTTCTCCAGCCAAAGCCCCCTCAATTTGGCGAATAAATATTTGCCGATCGTTACACGTCATATTGCGCAGCATTTCGATGATTACCTGCTCCAGCGTTTCAACCTGCGCCGTCAGTTCTTGCGACTCTTCTTCTTTTTGGGCGAGCTTAAGTAACAACTCAGTAACGAGATTTTTCATTTACGTATTCCCTTAACCAAATATAGGCCACGTTATCATTAAGACTCACAACTGCCTAGAGGATGAAAGTTGTATTTTCATAAGAAATAAAACGTTTTGCGAAAACAATCACAACACAAAATAAGGGGGAAGGAGTCTTAGCGCAGAATTATTCCATATAAAAGGGTAAGGGGATTAATAATCACCTGGATATATAAATGCATAATGATGGATTAACAACGCTGACGGGCAGCGTTGTTAATCAGGTACTCAGCGTGCGCAGCGCCGACGTCGCAACGCGATAGCCAGTTGCCAGATGTTGATTAGCACAATGCACGCCGTGGCAATAAACACCCAGCGAAAGCCCGCCATTGCCGAAACTGTTGCCCCCATTAATGGCCCGGCTACGTTGCCGAGGTACATAAATGACTGGTTATAACCAAAAATGCGCCCGGTTATCTGGTCGCTGGAGTATTTCACCAGCAGCGTCTGCACCGCGGGCAACATCGCGCCGTCGGCAAAGCCGAGCAGAAAACGTAAGATCCCCAACTGCAACGGCGTAGTGACCCATGACATGGCGAAAAACAACACGACGGCGAAGATTAACGTTGCCATTAAAATCCGCTCGGTCCCAATACGATCGCCTAATTTACCTAGCCGGGGCGCAGAAATCAGCGCCGAGATGCCCGGAACCGAAGCAATCAGCCCGCTGAGAAAGGCAATATTAGAACTGTCTGGGACCATTGATTTAATAAACAGCGCCAGAATTGGCCCAATTGAGCCGTTACATAACTGGATCACCATCGTAGTAAAAAACAGGCTGATCACCAGCGCCGGATAAGGCAGCGAGGCAAAGACGGCCTTCCCGCTCAGGCGTTCGCTTTTTTTGATTGTCGGGCGCACACCTTCTTTGATAAAGAACAGCGTGACCAGAAAACTCACTACCAGCAAAGCCGCGGTAATACAGAATACCGCCCGTAAGCCAACGTGGTCGGCAATAAAGCCCCCCATCAGCGGTCCGCCAATAACGCCGCTAATTTGCGCCGTCGAGAGCGTACTCAGCGCCCACCCGCTGCGTTCGCGCGGAACCTGTGAGGCTACCAGCGCCATCGCATTGGGAATATAGCCAGACGTTAACCCCATGACCCCACGCAGCAGAAAAAGCTGCCAGACGTTAGTGGCAAAGGCCTGCAGTAAAATCGCAATCGCCATACCCAAAGAGGCCCGCAGCAACATTAGCTTGCGTCCTTTACGGTCGGCTAAACTCCCCCACATCGGAGAGACAATGGCTGAAATCAGGAAGGTGACGCTAAACGTTAAGCCGGACCACATTGAGAGTGCTTCATGGGAGCTTACCCCCAGTTGGGAGATATAGAGCGGTAAAAAAGGTAGGATTTGGCTGATTGCCAGGCCGGTGAAAAAGCAACCGAACCATACGGAAATGAGGTTGACTCTCCAGGATTCCATAGGGACTCATAACGATAAGTAGCTAAAAACTGCGAGCAGCTTAACAAATTACTTAGCCAAATAAGGGTCCACAGGTGCGATATATCACAGTTTAGGATTTTATCTTCCCGCTCATCATATTTGTGATATACCTCACATCAACCCCACAATATCAGCAGGGGTTTATGCTCCGCGTCCGTTCTGCGCGTTTGCGCTTATCTGTTCCTCTGTTGCCCACCAAAACAATCTGCCAGAAGCCGAGGAAACCTGCGTTTTGTCGTGGTAATGTATGTGCTTTGCATTCATGGAATGGGTTTTTTAAGATGGCAAAGTTGCGGGTAGGAATCGTATTTGGTGGTAAATCAGCGGAACATGAAGTGTCATTGCAATCGGCAAAAAATATTGTCGATGCCATCGACAAGACTCGCTTTGACGTTGTGCTGTTAGGTATTGATAAGCAAGGGCAATGGCACATTAGCGATGCCAGTAACTATCTGCTCAATTCAGATGATCCAGCGCATATTGCACTGCGTCCTTCCGCGACCAGCCTGGCTCAGGTCCCGGGTAAACAAGAGCACCAGTTGATCGATGCGCAAAACGGTCAGCCACTGCCAACGGTCGATGTTATTTTCCCGATCGTACACGGTACGTTGGGTGAAGATGGCTCTCTGCAGGGTATGCTGCGCGTGGCGAATCTGCCGTTCGTCGGTTCTGATGTCCTGGGTTCTGCGGCCTGTATGGATAAAGACGTGACCAAACGTCTACTGCGCGATGCCGGATTAAACATCGCGCCATTTATTACGCTCACTCGCGCCAATCGCAACCGCATCAGCTTTGCCGAGGTGGAATCCCGCCTTGGCCTGCCGCTGTTTGTGAAACCAGCCAACCAGGGCTCGTCCGTTGGCGTCAGTAAAGTGACCAGCGAAGCGCAATACAATCAGGCCGTCGCGCTGGCATTTGAATTCGACCATAAAGTCGTGGTGGAACAAGGGATTAAGGGCCGCGAGATCGAATGCGCGGTGCTGGGCAACGATCAACCGCAGGCCAGTACCTGTGGCGAGATCGTGCTGAACAGTGATTTTTACGCTTACGACACCAAATACATTGACGATAACGGTGCCAAAGTGGTTGTTCCGGCAGCGATCGCACCGGAACTTAACGATAAGATCCGCGACATTGCTATTCAGGCTTATCAGGCGCTGGGCTGCGCCGGTATGGCGCGCGTGGACGTTTTCTTAACCGCAGAGAACGATGTTGTGATCAATGAGATCAACACGCTGCCGGGCTTTACCAACATCAGCATGTATCCAAAATTGTGGCAGGCGAGCGGCTTAGGCTATACCGATTTGATCACTCGCCTGATCGAACTGGCGCTGGAACGTCATGCGGCGGATAGCGCGTTGAAAACCAGTATGTAAACCCGCCTGGATGCCTGATCGATAGCTATTGGGCATCCTTTGCTTCTTCTTCATCTTCCACGCGGCGACGGATAATTAATCCGGCCAGCCAAAAGCTAATCACCCACGTCACCAACCCCACCGCATAGGTCTGCCATCCCTGCGCTTCAAAACCCAGTAAGCCGACCACACCGTTCAGAATAAAGATAAGCCCAATAGCGAAGGCATAGTAGTGCCAGTCTCGGCGGATTTTAACAGGCAGGTTCATAACGGCTCCGGTGGAAATACAACGTGAAAGCGCATCCTCGCACATTTCCTCATAGACATCTGTGGCCTGTGCGGAATTTCTGAAATGTAACTTAATTTCACTTAAGGTTACGTAATTGTGACAGTCAGCAAAAAACCGAGATCCAGGAATAATCTCTACCTGAAATTACCATCATTCTGATATTGACATTGCTAATCACCTGTCAGACTCACTGTCAGTTCCAGGCATCACGTCAAAAAAGCAGGTTATTTCCGGAGGTCTTTATGGCTGATTTTACGCTCTCAAAATCCCTGTTTAAGGGCAAGCATCGGGATACCTCCTCCCTGCCCGGCAACATTGCGTATTCCGTATTTGTGCTGTTTTGCTTTTGGGCAGGCGCGCAGGTTTTAAATCTGTTGGCCCACGCTCCCGGCATCTATGAACAGCTGATGCAGTTGCAAATGCAAGAGACAGGACGCCCACGAGTTGAAATTGGCTTAGGCGTCGGTACCCTTTTTGGGCTGGTCCCTTTCCTTGCCGGAAGTCTGATTCTTGGCGCCATTGCGGCATTCGTTCGCTGGCGCCGCCGTCATCATAACGATGACTGACCCATACATTTCGCTCGACGATCGTCCACGCGTTTCGCAAACCACGCGGTGGTCAGATTACGTGTAATCTTCGGGCTTTCCAGCTGAATGCCTGGCAGCATTTCACGGGGTAGCGCTTTCCCGCTCTTCGCTTCCGCCAGCTTATAGACCTTCTCGTACAGCGCGGTATCCTCAAATGCCAGGCTGTCACCTTTTTGCAGTTGACGGTGGATCTCACTCTCGCTCATCCCCAGCTTCCCGGCCAGTTTACGTACCGCCAGCTCGGTTTTGCCCGGCTCGCTGCTGCCGTAGAGAATCAAGTCACCATCCATCGCCAGCTTCACTCCGCTGGCTTTACTGACCGCATTCTGGAAAGCTGCATTGCGGCTGGCATACCATCCCGCATTGAAATCGGCGAAACGGAATATTGGCGCGCTGTAATTCGCCGGGTAGTTAAGCAGATGATACGTACCGAACCACAGCCCACCGCGGCGGCTGAACACTTCCTGACGAACTGTTCCCGCCATTTTCCACGGATACCCGTCGGCGTGCTGCTCGGCAAACGCGATACTGACCTGCATTGGCCCACCGGTATGTACCGGATTAAGCGAACCAAACAGCGTCTGCCCCATCGGTACCATATTGATAAAATCATCAAAAATGGCGCTAAGCTGTTTTTCCGTTTTCACCGTATCCAGACGCTCGCTGTAGCTTTTCCCCGTTGGCGAGTTAATCTTCAGTGCGGTATGCACCACAAACTGCGGGATATGCATACGCTCGGCGCGCCGGTCGATCTCTTTCCAGGCGATTTTACTTAAGTTTGGAACGGCCGGATCCGCCTGATAGTTTGACTCCTGTTGCGCGACCGCCAGCACCGAACAGATATTTTCAACCGTCGGCGCCAGCTTCTGGCTTTCAAACGTCTTCGCTAAATCCTGCGCCCATGCGTCCCGGTCTTTCACGCTGGCGGGCATTTTCTGGCGCACCACGCTCGCCACATCGACGGCTTTCTCCCCTTTTTTTAGCGGCTGCGCGGGTTGGCTACTACATCCCACCAGCACCAGAGCGGCCAGACCGGACAAGGGGTAAAGACGGGAAACCGTCGACATAACATCTCCTTTTTTATTAACTAAGCGTATGGGTAACTTCCTGAATATCCTGGCCATCAAGCTCACGTTCAAAGCTGCGCAGACGCTTATAAATAGACATCAGTTCGACTAACGTTGTCCAGGAGTTAATCAAATACTGGAACGAGCCGCGCACCTGGCCAAACACGTTGGTGATTTGCGTCATCAGGCCGAGCGTAATCGTACCGGCAACAATCGACGGAAACAGCAGGAACAAGCCGAAAACGTTATCAACCTGCAGGTATAGAATGCGGGCGATATTGAAGTACATATAGTGAAAATAGAGGCGGAAGTAGTTCTGGCGCACCGCATGGAACAGTTCACGCACCGTCGGCGGGGTCGCACGATTAGCGTCATCTTCACCGTAAACCAGTTCTTTACGGTAGGCCGCTTCCACGCGCTGGTTTTTAAACTCCAGCCCCGGAAGTTTGATGCCGACTACCGCCAGCAAGCCGGTTCCCATCAACGACCAGACAATCGCGGCAATCACCAGGCCATAAGGAACATGTCCAACAATTGGCAGGTCCGGCACATGGGATGAGAGTGTGACCAGGACAGGTAAGAAGGCAATCAGCGTCATAATCGCATTGATAAAGCTGACCCCCATATCTTCAAGCGTGGAGGCAAAACGCATGGTATCTTCCTGCACACGCTGCGCCGCGCCTTCGATATGACGCAGATGCTGCCAGTGCGCCATATAGTGTTCGTTCATTGCGGTACGCCAGCGGAATACATAGTGGCTGACGAAGAAGTTGTTCATCACCCCAATGACCACGGCAATCAGCGCAATGCCAAGAAAGATGCCTACTTCATGATAGAACTGCTCAATCTTCACCTTATGCGGCGCACTCAACGCGGATTGAATCAGATCATAGAATGGCGCATACCAGGCGTTGACGGCGACGCCAACTTCAACCAGAAACCAGGTCACGAAAATAATCAGCGACGTGCCCAGTATGGACCAGTACTGCCAGCGGTGCGGGCTGTAGATAAACCAGAACAGCGCGAACACTCCAACACAAAGAATGTAATACGCATAAAAAATCAGGTAATCCAGCGACCAGAATCGGGCCGCGCTAATCGGTACGTCTCCCGACGCGCCGGTAATATGTGCAACCCAGGCTCCCCCTCCTCCTTGCCAGAATACAACGGCGACCAGTGCCCAAATAAATGCCGAAATAAAGAACGGCCCCGGCTTTGGGAAAAAAGACTTAAACATAGTGCTCTCCTGCTAACTTCTTATCGTTATGACGACTGCTGTGTATTTGCCACCGTGGAGTGCGGTGGCCAGACGGCTTACGCCCAAAAACACAAGCTGAAACCGACAAGTGTGACCAAAACCGCGGCACTTAGTTCGCACCCGGGTATGAAGAATTGTTTCTGTGATTTTCACACTCGACAACGTTCCAGCAAGTGCAGATTATCACAGCGTGAGATCACAAAAGCGAACATCCGTAATCCGGGAAACGCTTGCGTTTACTCATCGTTACGTTTTTCACACTATCATTGGCTGATAAGCGCTTTGCAATACGCCGATGAGTAGTATAAATACGCATACGCACGACATCCTTTTTCACTTTCTCTAACTCATGGACACCACCGTTGAAACGTAGTCTGCTTTTTTCTGCCGCGCTGTGTGCGGCGTCATTGACATCTGTCCAGGCGGCACAGCCTATAACCGATCCGGTCTTCGCCTCTGATATCGTCGATCGTTATGCCGACCATATATTTTACGGCAGCGGTGCTACGGGGATGGCGCTCGTGGTGATTGATGGTAACCAGCGCGTATTTCGCAGCTTCGGCGAAACACGCCCTGGCAATAACGTTCATCCGCAGCTGGATTCCGTTATTCGAATTGCCTCTATTACTAAATTAATGACCAGCGAAATGCTGGTGAAATTACTCGATCAGGGTACGGTTAAACTCAACGATCCATTGAGCAAATATGCGCCGCCTGGCGCGCGCGTGCCAACTTATCAGGGCACGCCGATTACGCTGGTGAATCTGGCGACGCATACCAGCGCGCTACCGCGCGAACAGCCTGGCGGCGCGGCGAAACGCCCGGTATTTGTCTGGCCAACCCGTGAACAGCGCTGGAGTTATCTCTCAACCGCCACGCTTAAAGCCGCACCGGGCTCGCAGGCTTCTTATTCCAACCTGGCGTTTGACCTGCTGGCTGATGCGCTAGGAACCGCATCCGGAAAGCCTTATCCACAGCTGTTTGAAGAAAAAATTACCCGTCCGCTGGGGATGAAAGACACCACCTTTACCCCATCCCCCGATCAATGCAGACGCCTGATGGTCGCGGAAAAAGGCGCCAGTCCTTGCAACAATACCCTGGCGGCAATGGGCAGCGGCGGTGTTTATTCAACGCCCGGCGATATGATGCGCTGGATGCAGCAGTATCTCTCATCTGATTTTTACCATCGTAGGCAGCAGGCCGACCGTATGCAGACGCTGATTTATCAGCGTACGCAGTTAACCAAAGTGATAGGGATGGATGTTCCGGGTAGAGCCGATGCGCTGGGTTTGGGCTGGGTCTATATGGCGCCGAAGAATGGGCGACCGGGAATTATTCAAAAAACCGGTGGCGGCGGCGGCTTCATTACCTATATGGCGATGATCCCGCAGCAAAACGTCGGGGCATTTATCGTGGTGACCCGCTCTCCGCTAACCCGCTTTACCAATATGAGCGACGGTATCAACGATCTGGTTGCTGAGCTGAGCGGGAACAAACCGCAGGTTATTCCTGCATCCTGACTTAATACTCAAAAGGCAAACGGTTAATGCTCACCAGTTTGCCTTTATTCATTTCAATGTAACCACCTTTACGCAATGCCGCGAGAACCTCAGCGACAACTGAGCGTGAAATTCGCGTGCGTTGGTGAATATAGTTCATGACGCCGATACGCGAACGCAGTACGTCGTCCCATTTCATCATGGATATCAGCGTCGCGCGGATCTGATCGTAGGAGTTATTGCCGATCAGTTGCAGATCGCGCAACTCAAACATGGAATTTTGCCATGCTAACCAGCAAAAGGCTTCACGCCAAAGCTGGCATTGTTCAATTATATTTATCGTTTGCGAAGCAGGCAGGTGGTATCCTGTACAATTACTTTCGGTTATTAATTTGTATTGTACATCTGTTTTCATCACGCCATCAGAAAGGCCCATAATAAAAGGTGCCTGTGCAATCCCGACCAGCACGCTTTCCCCTCTACGCAAGGAAACAACACCACTTAAAATAACGAAAGTATCATCACTATTAATATCACCGGAATAAATTATTTCTTTATCGTTCTCACACTCAAAGTGTTTACCATATTTCGCTAAACATTTATCAAGCTTACCAAACTCAAGAAGAGGTTTATTTGAAGATAGCATGTGCGCATTCCTTGCAATAAATGCCCGTCAAATCCGTGACGGGCATTATTCTAAATTAAATTACCTTTTATTTCTCTGCGAGAAAGTTGTTACCAGGTATATTTAACACCAACGTTTGCAGACCAGTCTTGATCGACATCACCGCCACCGAGGTAATTAGCATCGGTGTACGCGCTGAAGTTCTTGGTGAAGCTGAACTGAGTACCCAGCCCAACGCGTACCGCAGAACCTTCTACGCCGTTGTCGATAGAATCACCGTTTACATCAGAATCGTTGTTAGAGTCGTCGTAAACGTAGGCCAGTTTGAAGTACGGGGTCAGCGCCTGGTCATCGCTGTAGGCGAAGGTATAACCCGCATCTACACCAAGTTCATAACGCATGCTGTCATAAGACTGACCGTCAACTTTCATGTCGTTGCTCAGCTTATAGTCATCACCAGACTGGAACAGACCGGATACGCTACCGTAAGGGGTTACGTAACCTGCGTCACCCAGCTTCAGGTCATAACCCAGTTTCAAGCCAAAGCCCCAGGCATCAGAAGAGGTGCTGCCATCAACATACTGACCGTTGCTCATGCTGGCAGACAGATCGTTGTTGAAGTGGGAGTAGCTTAAGTTACTGTCAACAAAGATGTTGTTCGCAAAACGAGCAGAAGAGTAGATATAGGCAGTCTGGCTATCCTGATCTACCTGACCGGTACGATCACTCATGTCACCTTTCGCGAAGCCTGCCGCAGCACCGACAATCCACTTAGCGTTGTTACCATCGATTTTGGAATCAACACCGACCATGATGCCGTTAACATCCTGATCATAGTTAATGTTGCCGTTATCCGCATCGAAGCTGCCGCCGAAGTAGCTCACCCATGCACCACCGTTATCTACCAGGCCATGACGCGCGTTAGTCAGACGAGTACCAACGGTGTCTTGTTCCAGGTTCCAGATATTGGTGTTGGCAGACGGAATGCTCAGCGCCATGTTCGCGTAGTCGGTCAGCTCCATCTGCTGCAGAACAACGGTGTTACCCTGCTGCTGAGCCTGATAGGTGTAAGCACCCAGGTCTGCTTTGTTGGCTGCAGAGAAGGTTGCGGTGCTGTTCGTGTCGTTAACGTAGATCAGCTCGTTACCGTTGTAATCAGCAACAGAACCTGCGCCAGTGGCGTTATCGATGCGAACTTTATAGTTACCGGTTGCCGCTGCTACGTGATCACCGTAGTTATCAACTTCAGACTGATCGCCTGAGGTGTCGGAATCGCCGTTACCGTTGATAGTCAGATGACCATCAGAGTTCATCGCGATCACGCCATAACCGTAGTTAGCCTGGCGCGTATCGTTGGTACGATCGTTGGTCAGGTCAGCATTCAACACATAGTTAGCGCTGTTGATGTCGAAAACACCCGCATTAACATGGTTGTAAGCGTCGGTGTAGCTGGTCAGATTCAGGGTATCAACCTGCAGCGCGTTTCCGGTGCTGTTGCCCACATCCAGAACGCCGTTGTTGGTGACGTTAATGGTATTGGCATACAGCGCGGCATTAAGCACATTCCAGCCTGCAGAGACATCATCAGCAATCGTTACGGTACTGTTGTCAATAGACAGCGTATTAGTCGCAACACGACCATCTTCATTGATGTTCAGTGCGGAAGCACCGGTCAGAGAGATGGAGTCAGAAACCAGCGCAGAATCACCCACGTTGACAACGGAACCGCTGTTGATGCTCAGAGTGTCAATCAGAGAAGTTTTGGTGGTATCCCACTGGGAAGCGCCGTTCAGCGTCACGTTGAACAGACCGCTCTGATAAACGGTATTGCCAACCACATGACCATTTTCGTCATAAGAGGTTGTGTCGCTATCGATACCGTAGGTTGAAGAAGGCCACAGGCTGTTGGCAGCGATATCAATCAGCGTAGCGGTGGCTTCAGTGCCCTCAGCATAGCTTTCGTAAACGCCATCACCATCAACGTCAACCTGATGGACGGACATTGCCGCACCAACCCACTTGCTGCCGTGGTTCAGGGTCAGATCCAGACGGTCAGTACCATCCCAGCCGTTGGTATCCAGATCGGCATCAGTATCACGGTAAGTATCAGCACCGTTCGGGAAGAAGTTCTCATCAAAGTTGCTGGAGAACAGCACATCGCCCATCAGCGTAGCGTTATCAAACGTGGCGGTGGTCTGCATCGCGTTATCTGCATCGGGATGAGCAATAACCGCCAATGCGATATCATTCGCGTTCCAACCGTTACCGTTGTAGTCGCTCGCATTGCTGGTGTTACCAAACCAGCCGGATCTTCCTTCATCAGACCAGGAACCGGAGGTCAGGGTAGAGTCGGTAACAGCGATAGTGTTGTTAAACACTTCGCCGCTGTTTACGCCGGTGATGACGGTATTATCGTCAATATCTTCCCACTCATAACCTTGAGTCAGGGTAATACCCGCAACGTGAGAGTTGTTGGTGATAGACAGATCAACTTCTTGATCCAGAGTGATAGCCGTACCCAAGTTATAAACGTCGACAACGTGCGTATCAGCCACGTCATTATAGGTACCGTTGTAGGTATAATGTTCGTAGTTGTCATCGATAGTAGAATTGATGACGTTCATCGCCAGACGATCGTAGTAATAGTCGGTACCCGTACGGTTAGTACAATCCGTGGTCATACATTCGGATGTCACCATACCGTGAATGGTACTGTTTTTAATCGTCAGGCTGTTATAATTGCCGTTGGTTGACAGTCCATCATCCAGATAATAAGTAGAAATAACGCCGTTGACAGTAGCGTTATTGATTACCGGATAAATATCACCGTTATAAATACTATCAGTGCCGTAATTGTTCCAACCGACATAGCCATCGAAGTAAACGTCATCAACATGTGATGCGTCATTATAATGGGTGAACGTTGTGTACGTCGTCCCAGAAATATCAGTAGAAGCATTCGCCTGAGAAGTGATTGCCAAAGTACAGGCTAATGCTAATTGTGAGACTACAAGTTTCTTTTTCCAAGTGTGCATTTGTCATCCCTCCTCAGGGACGTAATATAGTTGATCCATCAATTATCAATGCAAAGAAAACATTTTATGTTTCGCGGGGACGATTATGCGGTTTCACAAAGGAAAGGTTCAATTATTCTTTGCTTGTCGTCCGAAACCGGACAACACTACGAATACCCCCGCCTCTGACACAAAAGACAAAAAAACTCATTCTTTCAATGAAATATCTCACAAGACATTTCTGAAGCATATAATTAATAAATAACTCACCACTCACCTAAACAAATAAACAATAAATGAAATGGAATTATTTCAAGATCTATAAAAATAAACGCATCGATATTTAAAATAATAAAATAGAAACAAACAAAATAATGAATATGAATAATTTGCCATAAATGTGAATAAATTGCTCTAATGATTCAGCCTTCCACCATGGAAAATCCAGATATAACGCCAACTTTCGTAAACCACCCACCCTCAGGTTCGGGTATACTACGGCCTTCGATTCCACAAACATCAGGCATACCATGACAGACCTAATCCAACGCCCTCGCCGCCTGCGCAAATCACCTGCGCTGCGCGCTATGTTTGAAGAGACAACACTCAGCTTAAATGACCTGGTGTTGCCGATCTTTGTTGAAGAAGAACTCGACGATTACAAAGCTATCGAGGCCATGCCCGGCGTGATGCGCATTCCAGAGAAGCATCTGGCGCGCGAAATTGAACGCATTGCTAATGCAGGCATCCGCTCGGTCATGACCTTCGGCATTTCTCATCACACCGATGACACCGGCAGCGATGCCTGGAAAGAAGACGGTCTGGTGGCGCGCATGTCGCGTATCTGTAAGCAGACCGTACCGGAGATGATCGTCATGTCCGACACCTGCTTCTGTGAATACACCTCGCACGGTCACTGCGGCGTATTATGCGAGCACGGCGTTGATAACGATTTAACCCTTGCCAATCTCGGCAAACAGGCGGTCGTTGCCGCCGCTGCGGGCGCAGATTTCATCGCCCCTTCCGCCGCAATGGACGGCCAGGTGCAGGCGATTCGCCAGGCGCTGGATGCCGCGGGCTTTACCGATACCGCGATCATGTCCTACTCCACCAAATTTGCCTCTTCTTTCTATGGCCCATTCCGTGAAGCCGCAGGTACCGCGCTGAAGGGCGATCGTAAAACCTATCAGATGAACCCGATGAACCGTCGGGAAGCGATCCGCGAATCGCTGCTGGATGAAGCCCAGGGCGCAGACTGCCTGATGGTCAAACCGGCTGGCGCATACCTCGATATTCTGCGCGATATCCGCGAGCGCACCGAGCTGCCGATTGGCGCTTATCAGGTCAGCGGTGAATACGCGATGATCAAGTTTGCAGCCCTCGCGGGTGCAATTGATGAAGAGAAAGTGGTGCTGGAAAGCTTAGGCTCGATCAAACGCGCTGGCGCGGATCTGATCTTCAGCTACTTCGCACTGGATCTGGCTGAGAAAAAAATCCTGCGCTAATCACTTTGTTGCCTAATGACGGCTTCGCTTTACCGGACCTACAGGTCGTAGGCCCGGTAAATGAAGCGTCTCCGATAATCATCCCGCCCGAAAAAACGGCTTGTCTCCCAAAATTGTCGCCCGGTGCATAATGCGCCGCTGGGGCAGATAATCCGCATTCGCATAATGCTGCGTCACGCGATTATCCCAAATCGCCACATCGTTGGGCTGCCAACGCCAGCGCACCTGGAACTCCGGTTTAGTGATATGCGCGAACAAAAAGCGCAGTAACGCCTCGCTCTCTTTTTCCGTCACATCGACAATTCGCGTGGTAAATCCTTCATTCACGAACAGCGCCTGCTTCCCGCTCACTGGATGCGTGCGCACCACCGGATGCAGCAGGGGCGGATGCTTTGCCACCGCCTCCAGCCAGCGCTGATGCTCCTCTGGCGTCTGGCGGTATTTATATTCCTGGAAGGATTTACGAAAATCATGCTCTGCCTGCAGGCCGCTCAGCAACTGGCGAAACGGCTCAGATAATGCGTCATAAGCGGCAATCCCGCTGGTCCACAGGGTGTCTCCCCCTGTCGATGGCAGCTCTTTTGCCGCCAGAATCGCGCCCGCTGGCGGCGTGTCGATAAAGGTCACATCGGTGTGCCAGTTGTCGTTATCCGGGGGATTATCGTTATGAGTATCCAGCACGATAATCTCTTCAACCCCTTCGGCATGCGGATAGACAGGGTGAATATGCAGATCGCCAAAACGCAGCGCCAGCGCCCGCTGTTGTTGCGGCGTAATCACCTGCTCACGTAGAAACACCACCTGATGGCGCAGTACGGCGTGATAAAGCTGTTCAAACTGATTATCGCTCAGCGGGCGCGTCAAATCCGCACCGGTGATTTGTGCGCCAATGTTCGGCCCCAGCGGGGTAATGCTCAGACGTTCACTCATTGTACTTCTCCATGCCAGGGCGTCAGGCGGCGCTGAAGCGCGCGCAGACCCAGTTCTAAAATAAACGCGATAACGGCAATCACCGCGATCCCCGCCAGCACCACATCCGTTGCCAGAAACTCACCGGCTGACTGCACCATAAATCCTAAACCTCGCGTGGCGGCAATCAGCTCTGCTGCCACCAACGTCGACCAGCCCACGCCAAGCCCGATACGCAACCCTGTGAGTATCTCCGGCAATGCCCCCGGCAAAATAACAAACCACAGCACCTGCGTACGGCTGGCTCCCAGCGACTGTGCGGCACGCACTCTCACCTGCTGCGCGCTTTTAACCCCCGCCAGCGCCGACATCGCTACAGGGGCGAAAATCGCCAGATAGATCAGCAGGATCTTGGAGGTCTCACCAATGCCAAACCAGATCACCATCAGCGGCAAATAGGCCAATGGCGGAACCGGACGAT
The DNA here is from genome assembly GCF_013797615.1 of Citrobacter sp. RHBSTW-00017. NCBI lineage: Bacteria > Pseudomonadati > Pseudomonadota > Gammaproteobacteria > Enterobacterales > Enterobacteriaceae > Citrobacter > Citrobacter sp. RHBSTW-00017. The sequence continues at coordinate 3,822,034 of NZ_CP056899.1, forward strand.
ACAGTTCAATGATCGGATCGAGAATGCCGCGCATCGTCGGACTCAGCCCCATAGCGATCCCAACCGGAACGCCGAGCAGTACCGCCGCCAGCAGCGCGATAACAATACGCGTCAGGCTCGCCGCCAGATGCTGCCACAGCGTGGCATCCATAAACCCCTGCGGCCCGGCAATAACCATCAGTTTTTGCAAAACCTGGCCCGGCGGGGGTAAAAACAGCGGACTGATTAACTGCAGCGCCGCCACCGTCCACCACACCGCCAGAATGACGACCAGCGTACTGAAGCTTAAGGTAATCTGCCGCGAGAACGGCCAGCGCCAGCTCAGCGCGCGCTGGCGGCGGGGTTTATCATTAATCACCACGCTCATGAGAATGCCTCCCGTTGTTCAAAGACACGACCTAACACATACTCGCGCATGGCGATAAACTGCGGGTCGGACTTAATGCTGCGGCTCGGCTCTCCGGCCACAAAGCGACGAGCGAAATTCAGCGGCAGACGCTCCAGTACCCGGCCAGGGCCTGGCGACAGCAATACCAGCTCCGTTGCCAAAAAAACGGCTTCTTCAATATCGTGGGTAATCAACAGCACCTGTTTGCCAGTCTCATGCCACAACTTCAGCAGCAGGGTTTGCATCTGCTCGCGGGTAAAGGCGTCGAGCGCGCCAAAGGGTTCATCCAGCAACAACAGCTGCGGGTTGGCAGCCAACGCCCTCGCAATGCCGACGCGCTGACGCTGACCACCAGAGAGCTGCCAGATAAAACGTTTTCCCGCATCCTCCAACCCAACTTTCTGCAACATCTCCCGCGCGATTCGTTGACGTTGGGGCTTCTCCATCCCCGCCAGTTGCAGCCCGAAGGCCACGTTGTCCTGCACGTTGCGCCAGGGCAGCAGGCCATCGTTCTGGAACACAACCCCGCGCTCTGCGCCTGGACCTTCAACCTTGTTGCCCGCCAGCATAATGCTGCCATGCTGATACGGCACAAACCCGGCAATCAGATTTAACAGCGTGGTTTTTCCGCAACCAGAAGGTCCGAGTACCACCAGCAGTTCGCCACTATCGAGCGTCAGGTTGATATCTTCCAGCACCGGTTTTCCACCGTAGCTGGCGGCAAGATGAGAGATTTGCAGCATCAGCGCCTCCTTATTTATTGCACGAAGCGATCGGTCACATACTGGCTGTAATCCGTCGCGACGGCGGGGACTTTGCCCTGCTCTTTGAGGAACTGCGCGGTGTCGATAATCGCTTTATTCACCGGGCCGGTTAGCTCAGCGGTTTGCTGTTGTGCCGTCAAATAGGTGTTACCTTTCACCAGGCCCGGCACATCCGCCTCCGGTACACCACTCAAACGCGACAGTTTGCTGATATTCTCCGGCTGTTTCAGCCATTCATCGGGATTAGCGATATAAGGCTGCTGGGCGTCGATGGCGCTTTTGGCAAAGGCTTTCACCACGTCAGGATGCTTCTCGGCAAAATCTTTGCGCACCACCCACACGTCCAGCGTCGGTGCGCCCCACTCGCCAACCTGCGATGAGTCGGTTAATACCTTGCCATCTTTTTCCAGCGCGTTTACCGCAGGCGCCCAGACATAAGCACCATCAATATCTCCGCGCTGCCAGGCGGCAATAATCGCGGGTGGCTGCAGGTTCACAATCTCCACCTGCCCTGCTTTGATACCCCAGTGTTTCAACGCCGCCAGCAGGCTGTAATGGGTAGTGGAAATAAACGGCACGGCAATGCGCTTACCAATCAAATCTTGCGGTTTACTGATGTTTTTCTTCACCACCAGCGCTTCAGAATTGCCGAGTTTTGACGCCAGCAGGAAAACCTCAATAGGCACCTGCTGGCTGGCAGCGACCGCCAGCGGGCTGGAGCCAAGATTACCGATCTGCACATCACCGGATGCCAGCGCACGGACGATGCTCGCACCGCTGTCGAATTTGCGCCAGTCAACGGTAGCCCCGCTCTCTTTAGCAAAGGTGTTATCCGCCTGCGCCACTTTGGCGGGTTCAGCGGAGGTCTGATAAGCAACGGTGACGTTCACCGCCTGTGCCTGAAATGCGATGAATGCCAGTGTGGCAAGTAGTGCGTTACGCGATGAAATAGCCATGATTGTCTGCTCCCCTGTCTTGTTATGGGGGCAGTATTTCGTTGCGGCACAATTTGATAAAGGAATTAAAAATTCTGGCTAATAGCGATCTGTTTTTAGAAAAAAAGCGGCAATGCTTAGCCCGGAAATGCATTTGATTGCAGGCCGGCAAATTATTGCGATTTTGTTACATTCGTTACATATCCGCGCCACGGGGATTGCCAGCGCGGCGCTGGCAGGCATCATAGATGCCATTGTCAGGCAAGAGAGCAAGATCATGATTCATGTTGTGCTGGTGGATGACCATGTGGTGGTGCGTTCCGGCTTTGCGCAATTACTCAGTCTCGAAGACGATCTCAACGTTGCTGGCCAGTACAGCAGCGCGGCACAGGCGTGGCCAGCATTACTGCATGATGACGTCAACGTTGCGGTGATGGATATCGCCATGCCGGATGAAAATGGCCTGAGCCTGTTAAAACGACTGCGGGCGCAAAAGCCCGGTTTTCGCGCCATTATTCTCAGCATCTATGACTCACCCACGTTTGTGCAAAGCGCACTGGATGCCGGTGCCAGCGGTTATCTGACCAAACGCTGCGGGCCAGAGGAACTGGTGCAGGCGGTACGATCGGTTGGTATGGGCGGGCATTACCTGTGCGCCGACGCGCTGCGGGCGCTACGCGGCGGCGAACAGCCCGCGCAGGTACTGGAGGTATTGACCCCGCGCGAGCGCGAAGTGTTTGATCTGCTGGTCAAAGGCGACAGCGTAAAAGAGATCGCCTTCAAGCTCGACCTCAGCCATAAAACGGTGCACGTTCATCGTGCGAACGTGCTGGGCAAACTGCAATGCCACAGCACCATCGATCTGGTGCATTTTGCACTCGACCACCAGTTGCTGACGGGGCATTAATGTCACGCAGCCTTCGTCATTGGGTTATTTCTCTGTTTATTCTGCTGGCCTGGGGATCGGGCTGGCTGATGCTGTGGACGCTGGGGTTTTACCTGACCCACAACGGCCAGCAGGCAGCGCTATTCCTGCCGCACGGCGTCTATCTCGCCCTGCTAATCCTGCTTTCTCGCCGTTACTGGCCCGCGCTGGTACTGCCGCCGGTGCTGATGCTGTTCTGGCTGCACAGCGAGCAATTAGTGAATGGCTATATCCTGCTGGTTGCGCCGTTGATTAGCCTGATCCCGGCGAGTATCGGCCAGTCATACTGGCACCGATTCCCCCTTTACTGGCAGCGCTTAACGTTGCTGCTGGCCGCGGTGACGATCACGTCATTGCTCAATACCCTCCTGCTTTCACCGTTTATCCAAAGCCCGGCAACGTTAATTGGCCTGGCGTCGTTTACCGGCGGCGTGCTGCTGACGCCGTTTGTCTATCTGATCTATGAATTTCTGCGCCAGCAGCACCGCTATCATTTGCTCGGACTGGATACCACCAATCCCCCCCTGCGTACCTCGCTTATCATCTGGTGTAGTCTGTTTTTCATTATCGGCATAGGTACCCAGATGGTGCTGTCACCGGAGATCGAGCGCCTGCTGCTAATCGTGGTGTTCTTACCGAACGTGGTGATGGCGTGGAAATTTGGCTGGCAGGGCGGCGTGTTGTCCGGACTGCTCGGCAGTATGATGATCACCATCGCCCGGCAAATCGGCGTCGGGTTCAGCAATTTACTGGAGCTAGAGATTTTCCTCGCCACCCAGGCGCTGCTGGGCATAGGGCTCGGGATCGCTATCAGCCGCCAGCAGCATCTGGCGCAAAACCTGCACCATTATCGCCAGCGTCTGGAAGCCGAACTGGCAGCGCGACGCGCGCTGACCGAACAACTGATCCGCACCGAGGAAAATACGCGCAAAAGCCTGGCGCGGGAACTACACGACGAAATTGGTCAGAACATCACCGCCATTCAAATTCAGTCGCAACTGGTCAAGCGCGCGCCGGGTCGCGAGCAAACGCTTGAAGCGGCAAATCAGATCAACGACCTTGCCCGGCGCATTCACCACTCCACCCGCCAACTGTTGCGCCAGCTGCGACCGCCCGCGCTCGATGAACTGGCCTTTAAAGATGCACTGCATCATCTGGTGAATGAATTTGCCTTTGCCGAACGCGGCATTCGCTGTTGGTTTGACTATCAGCTTGAAAATACGCCAGAAAATGAAACGGTGCGTTTCACACTGTATCGCCTGCTGCAGGAGTTGCTCAATAACGTCTGTAAACATGCCGATGCCAGCGAAGTATCGATTACGCTGCGCCAGCAGGAACACCGCGTGTTTCTGCACGTCGCTGACAACGGCGTAGGTATTCTCGCGGAGAAAATCCCCGGGTTCGGTATCCAGGGGATGCGTGAGCGGGTCAGCGCCCTTGGCGGCGAACTGACGCTCGAATCGAACAACGGCACGCGGGTAATTGTTAACCTGCCCACAAATTTGCAACAAATCAGCCGTTAACCAGGAAAAAGTCTTAGTCACTGCGGACTTTATCTCATCCCATTTTGCTTTCACTTTCCTATAGTCAGCACAAACGGAGGCTGCCATGCATGCACGTGCATCACGCGAAACAGACCAACAGTACCGGGCGCTACGCCCCCGGCTGCTGATGTGTATGGTGATTGGGTACGCCGCGTTTTATCTGACGCGCAAAAGCGTTAACTACGTCCTCCCGGCGCTGCAAACGGATCTGGGTCTGGATAAAGGCGATATCGGCCTGCTGGGATCGCTGTTTTATCTGACCTATGGCCTGTCGAAATTCACCGCCGGGCTATGGCACGACAGCCACGGACAGCGCGCGTTTATGGGCATTGGCCTGTTTGCCACCGGCGTTTTAAACGTGCTGTTCGCCTTTGGTGAATCGCTGACGCTGCTCCTGGTGGTCTGGACGATGAACGGATTTTTTCAGGGCTGGGGTTGGCCGCCCTGCGCCCGACTACTGACTCACTGGTACTCGCGCAACGAACGCGGCTTCTGGTGGGGCTGCTGGAATATGTCGATCAACATCGGTGGGGCCATCATCCCGCTGATTAGCGCCTTTGCCGCCCACTGGTGGGGTTGGCAGGCAGCCATGCTGACTCCAGGAATAATCAGCATGGCGTTAGGCGTCTGGCTCACCCTGCAACTGAAAGGCACGCCCCGGGAAGAAGGCTTACCCACGGTTGGGGAATGGCGGCAAGACCCGCTGGAGTTGCGTCAGGAGCAGCAAAGCCCGCCGATGGGACTGTGGCAAATGTTGCGCACCACCATGCTGAAGAACCCAATGATCTGGCTACTCGGCGTGTCATATGTGTTGGTCTATCTGATCCGCATTGCGCTGAACGACTGGGGCAACATCTGGCTGACGGAAAGCCACGGTGTGAACCTGCTCAGCGCCAATGCCACGGTAATGCTGTTTGAAGTCGGCGGCTTGCTGGGGGCGCTGTTTGCCGGATGGGGATCGGATCTGCTGTTCAGCGGTCAGCGTGCGCCAATGATTTTGCTGTTCACACTGGGGCTGATGGTCTCCGTCGCCGCGCTGTGGCTGGCACCGGTGCACCACTACGCGCTACTGGCAGTGTGTTTCTTTACCGTGGGCTTTTTTGTGTTTGGCCCACAGATGCTAATTGGCCTCGCGGCCGTGGAATGCGGACATAAAGCGGCGGCAGGTTCAATTACTGGTTTTCTCGGGCTGTTCGCCTATCTGGGGGCCGCGCTGGCGGGTTGGCCGCTGTCGCTGGTCATAGAACACTACGGCTGGTCGGGAATGTTCAGTTTGCTCTCGGTTGCCGCTGTCTTTATGGGTTTATTGCTGATGCCATTGCTCATTGCGGGCATTCCCCCTTCTCTCAGTCAAAGGATAAAACAATGAAACTGACGCTTACCTCTACCCTAATTGCCTCCGCTCTGACGCTGGCAGCCTTCAGCAGTGCTGCTCAGGCGCAGGGTCGTCTGGTGGTATATTGCAGCGCCACCAACGAAATGTGCGAAACCGAAACCAAAGCCTTCGGTGAAAAATATGATGTGAAGACTTCATTCATTCGCAACGGCTCAGGCAGTACGCTGGCGAAAGTGGATGCCGAGAAGAAAAACCCGCAGGCGGATGTCTGGTACGGCGGTACGCTGGATCCACAGTCTCAGGCCGGTGAAATGGGGCTGCTGCAGCCGTATAAATCACCAAACCTCGAACAAATCATGGAGAAGTTCCGCGATCCGGCAAAAGTGAAAGGCAACCTCTCCTCGGCGGTTTATGTCGGTATTCTGGGCTTTGGCGTCAATACCCAGCGCCTGAAAGAGAAAAACCTACCGGTGCCAAAATGCTGGAAGGATCTGACCAAACCGGAATACAAAGGCGAAATCCAGATTGCTGATCCGCAAAGCTCCGGTACCGCCTATACCGCACTGGCGACCTTTGCCCAACTGTGGGGGGAAGATCAGGCCTTTGACTACCTGAAACAGCTCAACGCCAACGTCTCCCAGTACACCAAATCCGGCATTGCCCCGGCGCGTAACGCCGCCCGTGGCGAAACGGCTATCGGCATCGGTTTTTTGCACGACTACTCGCTGGAAAAAGAACAGGGCGCACCGCTGGAACTTGTCTCACCGTGCGAAGGTACCGGTTATGAAATCGGCGGTGTCAGCATCCTGAAAGGCGCGCGCAACCTCGATAACGCCAAACTGTTCGTTGACTGGGTACTGTCGAAAGACGCGCAGGAGCTGGCGTGGAAGAAAGGTAAATCCTATCAGATCCTGACCAACACCACCGCCGAGACGTCCCCTAACTCGCTGAAGCTCGACGACCTGAAGCTTATCAATTACGACATGGATAAGTACGGCTCGACCGACGTGCGTAAAGCCCTGATCAATAAGTGGGTCAGCGAAGTGAAGATGGGTAAATAACCCCAGATTTGCGTTCATTTGCCGGATAAGGCCTTAACGCCATATCCGGCCTGAAATACCGGAACCGCTATGTCACACACACTTGCACTCCATCCCGTGAAAAAACGGGATGCGATATTTCTTTGGATTTTACTCGGCTGGCTGGCGTTTGCCCTGCTGCCGAGCTGGAGCCTGGACTACGGTCTGCTGGAGTCGACGCGCGAAGAAATTCTCGCCGCCTACGGCTGGTCACAGTTCAATATCAGTTGGCTCTGGTATCTGCTGCCAAGCCTGCTGCTGGTGCGCCCGTTCCATGAAGCCAGACGCGAACAGCGCAGCCGCCATTATTTTGACGCGGGCTGGGCGTTTTTCTGTATGGCGTTTATCGTCGCCAGCGCGACTCTTGAGGGGCGCGGCTTAGGCTATGCCACCATCGTGCTGTTTGTGGCACTTGGCGCGATCATGACCCTGGCGCTCACCCGTCTGGAATGGCTGGGTGGCGACCGTTTCGTCATCGGCTCGCTCACCGCGATTGTCGCGCTGATCGGTATTTTTATCGTCTGGCCAAGTATCGCTATTTTCATTCCGATGTTCACCAACGACGCCGGGGAATTTGCTCCGCTGGCGTTTATGAATGTGCTGTCGCAGGCGCATATCATTCAGGTGATCCTCAACTCGATTATGCTGTCGATTGCCGTCGGCGTCGGCTGTACCTTCTTTGGCCTGGTGCTGGCTATCTACACCACCCGTATCGCGAAACGCAGCGCCATTATCGGACGTATTTTCTCGATTCTGCCGATCGTCACCCCGCCGTTTGTTGTGGGTTTAGGCGTAACGCTGATGATGGGACGCTCCGGTTACATCACCGAATTTATGGTCGAATGGTTTGGTTTGACCAACACCAACTGGCTGTACGGTTTTACCGGCATCTGGCTGGCGCAGGTGCTGGCCTTCACTCCGATGGCGTTTATGATCCTCGACGGGGCGATCAAAACCATTCATCCGTCGCTGGAGGAGGCGTCATACACCCTGCGCGCCAGCCGCTGGCAAACCTTTAACGGCGTGTTTGTCCCGCTGCTAAAACCGGCACTGGCAAACGCCTTTTTAATTGTGGTGGTGCAGTCGCTGGCCGACTTCAGTAACCCGCTGGTGCTTGGCGGTAACTTCGACGTGCTGGCAACGCAAATCTACTTCTATATCACCGGTTCCCAGCTCGACTACCAGGCCGCCAGTACGCTGGGTGCCTTCCTGTTGCTGTTCTCGCTGCTGGTGTTCTGCGTGCAGTACATGTGGATTGGTAAACGCTCGTACGTCACCGTTTCTGGTAAATCCTATCGGGGCGACGTGCAGCCGCTGCCGGTAACGCTGGTATGGAGCGTGGTCGCGCTGCTGGCGGTGTGGATTGCCTTTAACGCCCTGCTCTACGGCAGCATTTTCTACGGCAGTTTCACCGTAAACTGGGGCGTGGACTACACCCTGACACTGGCGAACTTTACCAAACTGTTCGGTCAGGGAATGAGCGACGGCGCGTGGCCTTCACTGCTCGACACCCTGCTCTACGCCGGGATTGCCGCGCCGATCACCGCTATCTTTGGCCTGCTGATCGCATGGGTTGTGGTGCGTCAGCAGTTTAAAGGCAAAAAGACCATCGAGTTCACCACTATGCTGTGCTTTGCCGTTCCGGGCACCGTAGCGGGCGTATCGTACATTCTGGCCTTTAACAGCGCCCCGGTATACCTCACCGGCACCGCCGCCATCGTGATTATCTCAATGGTGATGCGTAACGTCCCGGTCGGTATCCGGGCGGGCATTGCGGGCTTAGGCCAAATCGATAAATCGCTGGATGAAGCCTCGCTCAGTCTGCGTGCCGGTTCCCTGCGCACCATTACGCATATCCTGTTGCCGCTGCTGCGCCCGGCGATCCTCTCAGCGCTGATCTACAGCTTTGTGCGCGCCATTACCACCGTCAGCGCCATTGTGTTCCTCGTCACGCCGGATACCCGCGTGGCCACGGCCTACATCCTGAACCGCGTAGAAGACGGCGAATACGGCGTGGCGATTGCCTACGGTTCCATTTTGATCGTGGTGATGCTGGCGATTATTTTCATCTTTGACTGGCTGATCGGTGAATCACGTACCTCCCGTTCAAAAGCCAAAAACCAGGCGTAATGGAGCGCACTATGACTCAGAAAAATTTCGTTGAACTGCGCAACGTCACTAAACGATTTGGCAGCAACACGGTTATCGACAATATCAATCTCACCATTCCGCAGGGGCAAATGGTAACGCTGCTCGGCCCGTCCGGCTGCGGTAAAACCACCATCTTGCGTCTGGTTGCCGGGCTGGAAAAACCGAGCGAAGGACAAATTTTCATTGATGGAGAAGACGTTACCCATCGTTCTATTCAGCAGCGCGATATCTGTATGGTGTTTCAGTCATATGCCCTGTTCCCGCACATGTCGTTAGGGGAGAACGTCGGTTATGGCCTGAAGATGCTCGGCGTGTCGCGCGCGGAGGTGAAAACCCGCGTCAAAGAGGCGCTGGCGATGGTGGATCTGGAAGGATTTGAAGACCGCTTTGTCGATCAGATCTCCGGCGGTCAGCAGCAGCGCGTGGCGCTGGCCCGTGCGTTGATCCTCAAACCGAAAGTGCTGCTGTTTGATGAACCGTTAAGTAACCTGGACGCCAACCTGCGTCGCAGCATGCGCGACAAAATCCGCGAGCTGCAAAAGCAGTTTGATATCACCTCGCTGTACGTCACCCACGATCAGAGCGAAGCCTTTGCGGTTTCCGATACCGTACTGGTGATGAACAAGGGACACATCATGCAGATCGGCTCGCCGCAGGATCTCTATCGCCAGCCCGCCTCCCGCTTTATGGCGAGCTTTATGGGCGATGCCAACCTGTTCCCGGCCACCTTCAGCGACAGATACGTTGATATCTACGGCTATCATCTGCCGCGCCCACTGCACTTTAGCGATCAAGGCGAGGGCATGGTAGGCGTGCGCCCGGAAGCGATCACGCTCAGCGACCGCGGCGAAGAGAGCCAACGCTGCGTGATCAGCCACGTCGCGTATATGGGACCCCAATATGAGGTCACGGTGGAGTGGCACGGACAGGAGATTTTATTGCAGGTCAACGCTACGCGTCTGCAGCCGGACGTCGGCGAGCAATATTATCTCGAAATCCATCCGTACGGCATGTTTGTGCTGGCGGATGCGGCATAAAGTGTTACCCATGTTTCCGGTTCATACCGTATCGCCATCTGGCAAAAATGCCCGATGGCGGCTTACGTCTTATCGGGCCTGGGCCTGAACTTTTAACGCGGCAATATCCGCAGGCGTGGTGCGACAGCACCCGCCAATCAATCGTGCGCCAGCGGCCTGCCACTGTGGCAGATAATCCGCCAGTTGCGCACAAGACTCACCGTGATGATGCCAGGTTTTGCTCGCGGCATCGTACTGCTCGCCCGAATTCGGATACACCACCAGCGGCAGCGCCGTTAAGCCGTGTAAATGCTGCAACGCAGCGGTGGTGTTTTCCAGCGCAATGCAGTTAATGCCTAACGCCACCACCTGCGGATAATCCGCCAGCAACGCGACCACGTCACGCAGCGGCGTACCGTCGCTCAGGTGCTCGCTGTCACGCAGAGTAAATGAGAACCAGGCTCGTGCACGCGGGTACGCGGTCAACAGCGCAGCCAGTGCGCCAATCTCGACAAAATTAGGCAGGGTTTCGCAGGCCAGCAGATCGGCCCCGGCATCCAGCAATGCTTCCACGCGCGGGCGATGAAACGCCTGGAAAGCCTCGGCGCTGCGCTGGTAATCGCCACGGTATTCAGAGCCGTCCGCCAGATACGCGCCGTAAGGTCCGACAGATCCCGCCACCAGCAGCGTGCCCGCTTGCGGGTTCTCTGCCAAATACGCTTCACGCGCTTTACGCGCCAGCTCCACGCTTTTGCCAATCAGCGCTTTCGACTGCGCTTCATCCAGGCCACGCGCGGCAAAGCCCGCCGGTGTCGCCTGATAGCTGGCGGTGATCGCGCATTGCGCCCCCGCCCGGTAATAATCAAGATGCACTTCGCGGATAAGCTCCGGGTTTTCTACCAGCACTTTGGCTGACCACAGGCTGTCGGCTAAGTTACACCCTCGCGCTTCCAGCTCCGTCGCCATCGCGCCATCCAGTAACAGGACATCCTGTTTCTCAAGGAGAGCGCGTAACGGATTATTCTGCGACATGTTCTGGCTCCTGTTTTGCGTTACGGGGTTGAGTAAGGAAATATGCACCATAGCACAACGCAACAAACGGTAACCCGCACCACAACGCAATTCTCTGCGCTGGATCGAATGCCAGCCCCACACAGGCCACCAGACACAACACAAATCCTAATACCGGCACCAGCGGATACCACGGCGCACGATAATGTAATGCACTCAATGCCTTACCCTGTTGCAGATGACGGCGGCGAAAAACAAAGTGCGAGGCGCAGATGCTCAGCCACACCGCCACCACCGCAAACCCAGAGATTGCCGACAGCGCGACAAATACCGTGTCCGGGGCCACCACGCTGGAAAACAGCGCCAGTACGCCGCCGAGCATACTGACCGACAGCGCCGTCAGCGGCACGCCGTTTTTCGTTACTCGCGCAAAACAGACTGGCAGCGTACGTTCATTCGACAGCGACCAGAGCATGCGCCCGGAGGCATACAGCCCGGAGTTCGCCGCAGAAAGAATGGCTGTCAGGATCACGAAGTTAAAAATATCGGCGGCGTACGGAATACCTACCTTCTCAAATACCAGCACAAACGGGCTTTTCTCCACGCCCGCCTGCTGCATCGGGATCAGCGCCGCCAGCACAAACACGGTGCCGATAAAGAAAATAATCAGTCGCGCGATGGTGGTACGAATCGCCACCGGGATCACCTTGCGCGGATTTTCCGTTTCACCGGCGGCAATACCGATAAGCTCAGTTCCCGAAAAAGCAAAGTTCACCGCCACCATAGTCATCAGGATCGGTAAGCCACCATGCGGGAACCAACCTTCAGCCGTGATATTACTCAGCCCCGGCGCGGGCGAGCCATCCTGCATCGGGATAAAGCCAAAAATCGCCGCCCCGCCGAGGATAATAAAGGCGATGATAGTGACCACTTTCACCAGCGAGAACCAGAACTCCCCTTCGGCAAATAAGCGCGTGGAGATAACGTTCAGGCCAAAAATAATCACACAGAACACCACGCACCAGACCCAAACTGGCACCAACGGAAACCAGTACTGCATACAGAATCCGGCAGCGGTAAAACTCGAACCAAGCGCCACGGTCCAGGTCAGCCAGTAGAGCCAGGCCACGGTATACCCCGTCGCCGGGCCGAGATAGCGCGCGGCATAGACGTGAAACGCCCCGGTCTCCGGCATCGCGACCGACAGCTCGCCCAGACACTGCATAACCAGCCAGACCACCAGCGCGCCAATCAGATAGGCCAGCAGCGTTCCCGCGGCCCCGGTAGTGGAGATGATGTAGCCGGTATTGAAGAATAACCCTGTGCCAATCACGCCGCCTAAGGAGAGCATAATCAGGTGACGCGTTTTCATCGTGCGCTTCAGTGGCGCATTTTGTTGTGTTGTTTGCATATAACCTTCCAAACGTATGGACATCTAAACATCCAAAGAAGGTTTGTTATACCGCGTTTGTTAACACAATGCAAAGTCAACCCTGCACCAGACGCAGATGACCGCGCCGGGCGCTTAATATCGGGTGGGGGTTAATTATCAAATATAAAAAGGGCCGCCAGCTCATAACGCCTCCGTTGCCAGGCTTTATATAAACTCTGGCAACGTCATCGCCGACTGGCGTTCACCCGGAAGTGGGAACCGTATCTCCCCACTCATACAACCGAACGATTGCTTATGAGCCACTGGTCGGGATCGGCATCTGCGATTTACGGCTCATCAGGAAAAATACCGCCAGCCCTGCCAGTAAAATGCCCGGCGCAGAAGCTGCCATCACGCCTACCGTTCCAGTGCCGAGCGCTAACATTTTTCCTGCCAGCAGCGGGCCGCTCATCGCCCCCAGACGCCCAACGGCGACGGCGGTACCCACGCCTGTCGCGCGGATCTGCGTGCTGTAAAACAGCGGAGCCAGCGCATACAGCACGCTTTGTCCTCCAGTGGCAAACATCCCCGCCACAAATCCAGCCATCAGCATACCGCTCAATGACGACACCGTCCCCAGCGCCAGCAGCGAAGCCAACATCCCGGTGTAGATCAGAAGCGACATGACCACCGGGCGCAGTTTGTCCATTAACGCCCCGAGAATTAACGTGCCGCTGGCCGCACCGATTTGCAGAGCAAACATCACGCCAGCCGCCTGCGAGGGCTGAAAGCCCTGCTCCACCAGCAGCATCGGCAGCCAGTTGATCAGCATATACACCACCAGCAGGGTGAAGAAATAGCACAGCCACAGCAGCAGCGTGGCTGTCGCGGTAGCAGGTGCGAACAGGGCGCGCAACGGCGCGGCGGCCACCTGCGTTTGCTGGGCATAAACCTGTGATTCTGGCAGCCAGCGCATCAACAACGGCACCAGCAGCAGCGGGATCACTCCGCCAACCCAGAACACCGTTTGCCAGGCTGCGGCCAGACCGCTAAACCCGAGCGCCGCCGCTAACGCCGCGCCAATCGGCACGCCACAGTACATCAGGCTCACCGCCGTACCGCGAAAACGCGGGCCCGCCGCTTCGGAGGTCAGCGCGATCAGATTCGGCAACGCCGCGCCCAACCCGACGCCGGTCATCAGACGGGCAAACACCAGCGACGAGAAATCCCAGGAAATCGCCGTCGCCAGCGAGAACAGGCCGAACAGCGCCACGGAGGCAATAAGAATACGCTTGCGGCCATAGCGATCGGCCAGCATGCCGCCCACCAGCGCGCCGGGCAGCAGCCCGAGAATGCCCGCACTGAAGATCCAGCCCATCTGCATTTTATCCAGCGCAAACGCCTGGGCGATACCGACGGCAGCGATCCCGGCGGCCTGTAGATCCAGCCCTTCCATCAGGGCAACTAAAAAGCAAAGCCCGACGGTTAACGTCAGGCGGTAAGATGTGGGGGTACGGGTAGTCATAAGATGTACCTCTGAGGTCACGATGCAGGTGAGTCGCGGCTGATACGTTGCCAGCCGCGTAATCATTTTTATTTGCTATTGCGCAGATCCAGCGCCACGTCGACGATCATATCTTCCTGGCCGCCCACCATTCGGCGTTTGCCCAGCTCAACCAGAATATCGACCGCGCTCAGGCCATAACGCGCCGCCGCCACTTCGCAGTGACGCAAGAAGCTGGAGTACACCCCGGCATAGCCCAGTGCCAGCGTTTCGCGATCCACCCGCACCGGACGGTCCTGCAATGGACGCACCAGATCGTCGGCGGCGTCCATCAGCGCATACAGATCGGTGCCGTGCTGCCAGCCGAGCTTATCCGCAGCGGCGATAAATACTTCCAGCGGCGCGTTGCCCGCGCCAGCGCCCATACCCGCCAGGCTGGCGTCGATACGGTCGCAGCCCTCTTCCACCGCGGCAATCGAGTTCGCCACGCCGAGGCTCAGGTTGTGATGCGCATGCATTCCGGTTTCTGTCTCTGGCTTCAGCACCGCTTTCAGGGCGCGGAAGCGGGCGCGAATATCGCTCATATTCATCGCCCCGCCAGAATCGACCACGTAGATACACGTCGCGCCGTAGTTTTCCATCAGCTTCGCCTGCTGCGCCAGATTCTCCGGCGTGGTCATATGGCTCATCATCAGAAAGCCGACGGTATCCATGCCAAGCTCACGCGCGTACTGAATATGCTGGGCCGACACGTCCGCTTCGGTGCAGTGGGTCGCCACGCGCACCACTCGCGCGCCAGCCTGATACGCGTTTTTCAGGTCATGAAGAGTGCCGATGCCCGGCAGCAACAGCGTGGCGATCTTTGCGTGTTTGACCACGTCTGCTGCCGCTTCAATCCACTCGAGATCGCTGTGCGCGCCAAAGCCGTAGTTAAAGCTGGAACCTTGTAAACCGTCGCCGTGGGCCACCTCAATGGAATCAACCCGCGCATCGTCCAGCGCTTTGGCAATCTGGCGCACGTTTTCCAGCGAATACTGGTGACGAATCGCATGCATGCCGTCGCGCAGGGTCACGTCAGAGATATAGAGTTTTTTACCGTTCATGCTGCTTCTCCTGCCTGACGGGTGAGTGACTGCGCCATCTGCTCAGCGGTCGCCAGCGCGCTGGAGGTCATAATGTCGAGGTTGCCCGCATAGGCGGGTAAATAGTGCGCCGCACCTTCCACTTCCAGATACACCGCGGTTTTCAGCCCGGAAAACTGACCAATACCCGGCAGATTCACCGGTTTATCCTCCGGGATGACTTCAAACTGGACGCGCTGTTTCAGGCGATAGCCTGGCACATACGCCTGCACCGCCGCCGCCATGTCATTAATCGACGCTTCAACTTCAAGCTGAGAGGCCGCTTCGCTCAACACATACACCGTGTCGCGCATCATCAGCGGCGGCTCCGCCGGGTTAAGTACGATAATGGCTTTGCCTTTGGCCGCGCCCCCCACCACTTCAATCGCCTTCGAGGTGGTTTCGGTAAACTCGTCGATATTGGCGCGGGTGCCCGGTCCCGCAGATTTACTGGCGATCGAGGCGATAATTTCGGCGTAATGGACTTTTGCCACGCGAGAAACCGCCGCCACCATCGGGATGGTCGCCTGTCCGCCGCAGGTCACCATATTGACGTTCTGCTGGTTAACGTTGGTCTCCAGATTCACCACCGGGACGCAGTACGGGCCGATCGCTGCGGGCGTCAGGTCGATCAGACGGATCCCCGGTTTTACGGCGCGCAGCACGGCGTCATTTTTCACGTGCGCGCCCGCACTGGTGGCATCAAACACGATGTCGATGTCGGCGAATTCTGGCATCGCAAGAAGCCCCGTCACCCCTTCATGGGTGGTGGCAACGCCCATACGCCGGGCGCGTGCCAGACCGTCGGATTGCGGATCAATCCCCACCATCACCGCCATCTCCAGACGTACGCCGTGACGCAGAATTTTAATCATCAAATCGGTGCCGATGTTGCCAGAGCCGATAATGGCGACTTTACGCTTACTCATGACTGACTTCCTTTTGTAACCGCCGCTGAAAAGGTGGCGGCAACTGAACCAATACCGTCGATATGGGCTTCGAAACGATCGCCCGCATTCACCGCCACCATCGGGCCTAACGCCCCGGTGAGAATAATGTCCCCGGCACGCAGCGGCTCGCCGAGGCTGGCCATTTTGCGCGCCAGCCACACGGCGGCGTTGATCGGATGTCCCAGACATTCGCTACCGCGCCCGCTGGAAACCTCTTCGTTATTGCGCGTCATTTTCATCGCACAGTTTTTCAGATCTAATCCTGCCGGACGTTGTGCCGGGCCGCCGACCACATACACGCCACAGGAGGCGTTATCCGCCACGGTATCAACAAACTTGATCGACCAGTCGCGAATACGGCTGCCGACCACTTCCAGCGCGGGTAGCACCCACTCGATGGCGTTGTACAGCTCGTCAAAGGTGGTATCGGCATTGGGCAGATCGCGGTTCAGCACCAGCGCAATCTCCGCTTCAATACGCGGTTGTAGCACGCGGGCAAACGCAATGGTGTCGTTGTCGCCGTAGCACATGTCGGCGAACAGCGTGCCGAAGTCCGGCTGATCGACGCCCAGCTGCTGTTGCACTTTCGGGTGCGTCAGCCCCACTTTGCGCCCGACGACGCGACGCCCGCGCGCCACGTCATACTGCACATTGATACGCTGAATGGCGTAGGCCGCTTCGGCGTTATCCACGCCGATCAGTTCACGCAACGGGGCGATAGCGTCCCCTTTTTCCTCAGCCTGACGTAAATCGGCGGCTAACTGCTCAAGATTAAGATTCGTCATGTCCGTTCCTTAAGGGCGTGCGAGGAAGTTCAGCACCAGCTGGTTAAAAGCATCCGCATGTTCCCACTGTGCCCAGTGCCCGCAGTCGCGGTAGATGTGCAGCTCAGACCCGGCAATCCCGGAGAGCAGGCGCAGGCCGGCGTCCATCGGCACGAAGCGGTCGTTGCGTCCCCAGACAATCAGGGTCTGGGCTTTGATTTCGCCCAGGCGCGGGCTGAAATCCGGAAACTGTTTCGGGTTGGCTTCAAGGCTGTGGACAAAGTTTTCCAGGTGATCGCGACGCGACAGCATGTTATTCAGACGCGCCTCAAACAGCGCCTCGGTCAAGTCGCTGGTGTCGAAGACAAAGATCTCCATCATCAGCTTCAGGTTCTCGATGGTCGGTTCGCGGTACAGCTGATTCAGGCGCTTGATGCCTTCGGTCGGCATCGGGGTAAACAGGCTCATGCCCCCCGTCCCGCCGCCCATCAGCACCAGCTTGCCCACACGCTCCGGCCAGCTCAGGGTGAACGCCACGGCACTGTGGCCCCCCATCGAGTTGCCCAGCAGATGGATTTTCTGAATATCCAACTGATCGACCACGCTTTTCAGGATGCGAGCATTAAGATCGGATCGCGAACCGCGGTTAACGATGCCATCGCTTTTGCCCCAGCCAGGACAATCCAGCAGGATCACCCGGTATCCAGCCTCCACCAGCGGATCGATATTGCGGCTGAAGTTCGCCCAGCCCGTCGCACCCGGACCAGATCCATGCAACAGCACGACGGTCTCTTCGCCCTGCCCACAGTCATTGAAATGCACGCGCAGCGTTTCGCCTGCTTCCTGCACCTGCAGAAAACGACTGGTTGCGGCTTCGGTTTGCGGTTGGTAAGTCATGATGTTCTCCTGCATATTCAGTTCTGTTTCAGTTCTGTGTGGTGGCGCTCAGGGAGCCGAATCCAGCGATCCACTCTGGGATCGGGCGGTAATAACGGCCTTCGCTGCGCCAGTTGCCAAAGGCAGAAATTGCGGCGAAGGCAGCAACCCAGGTTTTAACTTCGTGCGTTGATTTGCCCGCCATCGCGGACAGTTCTTCGTTACTGACCGCGTCCAGCTCCTGCAAACGTCCCTGTTCAAGCAGCGTCATAAAGCGGTTATCCCAGACAGGGTTAAGCGGATGCAGCGTGTGTTGATCGGCCACAAACTTCTCGGCGGCGCTGATCACCCGCTGCTGGCGCAGCTCGCGCTCGTTTTCAGGCAGTTGTTTGCCGCTGCCGAGCAGGCGGTCGCGCATATGGGCATCGGCCTTCGCCAGCTCCGGGACCGGCGGCTGATGCGACAGGCCGCCGGAGCCTAAAAACAGCACACGCTGATTCAGCGAGCTGGCGAATCGGCCAATCGCTTCACCGAGCATGCGGGTACGCTGAAAGCCCGGCAGCGGCGTGGCGACGCCGTTAATAAACACTGGCAGCACCGGCACGTTATCCAGACCGCCGAGCAAAAACTCCAGCGGCTGCGCGAAGCCGTGATCGACCTGCATGTTGTAGGACACGGCGAGATCGATGCCGCTTTTCATTACCGCGTGGGCGCAGGCTTCAGCGAGATCTGTCGGCACCGGCAGCTCCCCCGCCGCGCTGCCGAAATCGCCGATCGCCGTAGCGCCTACGCCTAAACAGAACGGCGGCATCACGTCGTAGAAAAATCCGTTGTAGTGATCGGGGGCAAACAGCACCACCAGTTCAGGGTCGAACGCCGCAATACGTGCCCGGGCGCTGGCGATCACACCGTTAACCTCGTCGAGCACGGCCTGCGCCGGGTCGACGTAACCCACCAGCGGCGAGTGGGAAAGACAGTGAAGATAAGCGTGCATATCAGGCCACCTTTTCAGCGGGAATGTGGGCATTAACGCGGGTGAGCGTCATCACCGACGCCAGTTTATTCAGGGTACTGCCCAGGGTTTGCGGAATGGCGATGGCGGCCACAAAGCGGTCCGGGCGTATCACCACCAGCGCGGCGTTGTGCTGGGCAAACCACGTGCGCAGGCGGTTTTGCGTATCGCCAATGCGGGTAACGCCGTCGTGGTTATCCTGATCGGTTTGTATCTGTGTATCCGGCACCACCTGGATAAACTGCGTCCCCAGCGCCTGCCACTGTTGGATCTGCGCCTCGCTCATGCCCCACAGCGGGTTACAGCCCCAACCGATCACCGCGAAATTCGGCCCGATGACGTTGTCGAGCAGCGTCACTTCACCTGATTCCAGCGTTACCTTCGGCTGGATAAACATCTTGCCAACGGGAGAGGTTTTCGCGTCGCCTTCACGCACCAGCGCCCCGGCGTGGTACTGCGGCATCGGCTTAAAGCGCATTTCAAGGAAGTAGCGTTTGACCGGCGGAATGTAGTTCAGCAGCCAGGAAACCCCGTCGCGCACCGCGCCGTGCCAGCGTTTCGGCGGCGCAAGTACGTTGCCTGCGGTCACCGAGAGATCGATCATCGCTTTGGCGTGGTCGCGGCGTTCCTGCTGGTAGGAATCCAACAGCGCATCACCGGCTTTACCCTCAATCACCAGCGCCAGTTTCCACGCCAGATTGAAGGCATCGCGCATGCCGCTGTTGTAACCCTGCCCCTGCCAGACCGGCATAATGTGCGCCGCATCGCCCGCCAGCAGCACGCGGTCAATGCGAAAACGTTCGGCCAGACGTGCGTTATGGGTATATACGCGCTGGCGGATCAGCTCGACGTTGTCCGGGTTCGGCAGCACTTTGCTCAAAAGCTGGCGCATATTCTGCGGTTCGCTGAGCTGCGCTTCGGTTTCCCCTGGCATCACCATAAATTCAAAGCGCCGCACCGCGTGCGGCAGCGCGGCGGAGACATACGGGCGCACCGGATCGCAGCACAGATACACATGCGGCGTGCTGAGCGGATCGTTAGCAATATCCACCACAATCCACTGATTCGGCGCGGTTTTGCCTTCAAATGGCACATTCAGCGAACGTCTGACGTTGCTGGCCCCACCGTCGCAGGCCACCAGCCACTGAGCTTTCACCGTTTCACGCTGGCCATCCGGCGCTTTCAGGTTCAACGTCACTTCACCATTTTGCTGGCTGAAGGCTTCCAGTTCGCGGGAGAACAGGCAGCGCACGTTGGGAAAACGCGACAGCCCTTCCAGCATCACCGCGTCTACCTGCGGCTGAATAAACGCGTTGCGGCGCGACCAGCCAAATTCGTCGGTCATCGGCTGGATATCAGCAAAACAGCGCCCTTTCGGGGTGAGAAAGCGCATCGCATGCCACGGCGTGGTGTGCGGCAGAACATTTTCGACCAGACCGACGGACTGCATGGTGCGCAGCGCTTCATCGTCAATGCCGATGGCGCGAGGATAGTCGATAAGGGTATCGAGCTTCTCCACCACCAACACCTCAATGCCCATCTGGCCAAGATAGTTCGCCATCATCAGCCCTACCGGACCGGCTCCGGCAATCGCTACCTGCACGGTGTGCTGCACAGCGGGTTGGATATCTGGATTTATTGTTGTCATTTCAGAACCTCACTACTCGGACAAAATGCAATTGCAGACCCTGGTGAGGCGCAATTGTTTTTGTTAAAAGAATGTGAATATTTTTTTATTGTGCGGTCAGTATAGAAGTGAGTTTTTGCGCTACAATCAAAACATGCCTGGATGTGCACTAAGTGCACAACGTTGTTTTAACTGTAGATTTGTCAATAAATATGAAAAGTGACGACGGTACCGAATACAAAACCGTGCGCGGGTTAACGCGCGGACTAATGTTATTAAATATGTTAAATCGTCTCGACGGCGGGGCCAGCGTTGGCCTGCTGGCAGAGCTGAGCGGCCTGCACCGCACCACGGTCAGGCGACTACTGGAAACCCTGCAGGATGAGGGTTACGTCCGGCGCAGTCTGTCCGATGACAGCTTTCGCTTAACCATTAAGGTCCGTCAGCTCAGTGAGGGATTTCGTGACGAGCAGTGGATTTCTGCGCTCGCCGCCCCGCTGTTGGGAGATTTGCTGCGCGAGGTCATCTGGCCGACCGACGTTTCCACGCTGGATGTGGACGCGATGGTGGTGCGTGAAACCACCCATCGCTTCAGCCGCCTGTCGTTTCATCGGGCGATGGTCGGGCGTCGTTTGCCGCTGCTGAAAACCGCATCCGGCCTGACCTGGCTGGCATTTAGCCCGGAGAATGAACGTCAGGAACTGATTGAAATGCTGGCTTCACGACCGGGAGATGAGTTCCAGTTGGCGCGCGAACCGCTGAAGCTCGACGCCATTTTGAGCCGTGCGCGCAAAGACGGTTTTGGCCAGAACTTTCGCGGTTGGGATCAGGAGGAGAAAATCGCCTCCATCGCCGTCCCCATTCGCAGTGAACAGCGGGTGATCGGCTGCCTGAATCTGGTGTATATGGCCAGCGCCATGACCATCGAACAGGCCGCGGAAAAACATCTTCCGGCCTTACAAAAGGTGGCGAAACAGATAGAGGACGGCGTTGAGTCGCAGGAGATTTTGGTTGCCGGGAGGTGAGATGGATCACAGTTAAGCGGATCATCGGATTAATAGCTGAGATAACTCACTCACCGACCGATATAACACTGTGGCGTCTTGCCCTAAATATATCTTCATCACATAGTGTGCATTCGTTTTCTGCCAGGAGGCTGCATGTTAAAGGTCATTGCCGAAGATTTCATCAAACCTGAGTATATTGAAACCGTTCTTCCTTGGTACCGTGAGCTAATATCGGCGACGAAGAAAGAACCGCAATGCATTGCTTATGACCTCTATATTGATGAAAAAGATCCGGGGCATTTTATTTTTATCGAAGAATGGCCAAACCACGCGGCTCTCGATGAACATTGTGCTAGTGAGCATTTCCGGCGACTTGTGCCGTTAATCGATCAATACACGCGCCAGGAAGCACGTTACATACTGATGGATGACGTGGTAATTCCAGGTGCCTCGTCAAAATAAAAAAACAGAATGGAATTTGCTATTTGGCTCAAATGGATATTCCCTTCTGACAAAAATACGCATAAAAAAACCGAAACCCCGCTTCTGAAGAGAGCAGGATTTCGGTTTTCATTCACTCTGAAGGGCTTCAGACCTTAAGCAGTTTCACCGTCTCGTCGATGTCGATTTCATCTTCCGAGAAGATCAGCGTCGTGCCCTGGAAGGTGGTGATGGCCAGCTTTTTCAGCGTGCGCATTTCACCAGGCTTCACGTCTGATTTCGGTCGGATGCTGTTCATCAGCACACCAACGGACAGCACCGCATTTTCTTTGTCGATACGAGTCTCAGCAGGGACTTCTTCGCTGTAGACCAGGTAAGACTTGATCGCCGTGAGCTTCAGACGCTCACCGGCGATATAGATGTATTTGCTGTCGGGTATGACTTTTACCGCGTAGGCAGATAAGCCTTTGTTGTTGGTGGTAGGCTCAAAGGTCACCGCCGCGTCTTTCTTGATCAGCTCAGGATTAGCAACCTTAATCACATGAAAATAGCGGTTGTCGCCGTTTTCATCTTTGATAAATCCAAAGCCTTTATCTTTAAACCACGTTGTGATTGTTCCGTTCATTGCTGTTTCCGCCTGATTAAACCTATTACTTGTAGAGTATACCTACTCAATTTGCGCGCAGTGTAAAACACAGGCCATGTCTTTGGCTACTCGTTACCCCAACGATTGAGGAACTCCGCGATATCATCGATACGCTGTGCGTCGACTCCGGCCTCGGTTGCCATCTCCTGCTGCGCTTCTTCGCTGATCTCTTCATTGTTCATCAAACGAGTGATCAACTGCTGGAAGTAGAGTGCCAGTGCGTCGCGTTCTGTATCGCTCACCGGCTTTGCCGCTTCAGTCGCGTATTCGTCGGCGATATCATAAAATTTTAGCGGAATGTCGTTGTTCATCGGGTGCTCCGGGGTAAATGCGTGTGTCAGCAGTTGCCTGCCGCGTCTGGTGTGAATGATAGCATTCTTATTTCATGGTTCGCGATCTGTTTTATTGGCTGCAATACGTTGCATATATCAACACTATTTTCTGGAGCCGCTTCGTATTTAATAAATCAGCCCTTATTTAAATGACTGTGTTTTTATTCAGCTCGGTATAACAGCCACAGGTTAAATAGTGTAGTAAAGAAGGAAAGTAGTTAAAGTCTTTTCCCGGAGCATTAAATGATTTAGGGGATATTCCGGTGATTAAACAGCAAAAAATAATGATTCCCCTGCTAGCCTGCTAAGCGAAGCGCCATCGAGCATTTATCCTCGCCGCCACTCCCCCTCCAGGATGGCGGCCAGACCGCGAGTCCATCCCTTCGATTGGCGTCCAATTATTTTTCCATTCCCTACGCTTGCTTCTAACCCCCCAATTACAGGTGTAGAGTCAGCACCTAAATTACCTACAATATTTAGCGCCTTATTTCGAGCACTTTCCCAGTTTTTCTCAGACTTTAATATTGTTTCAATTCGAGTTACTGAGCCAGGTACTATCTAACCTGGCAATATAATGCAAGCCAGCAAACCACCTGGCGCTTCAAGCGCAACCTGGTTCCCTGATGAAGCGTCTTTAACTGTGTCCGCTATCGCCGACCAGGTTTCACTCTTCATCAGCGCAGTAACCGTATCCGCCACCACCTGATTCTTCCCGGCCAGGTCACTCATGGCCTTGCTTCAGTAACTATCACCCGCAGCACAGGCTGCCAGCGCCATGGCCGCATCAGCAACATAATCCGCTGAGCCTAGTGCTGCATCACCGGTATCAGCGAGGGCATTGATAATACCGTTCGCGATGGAAGAGGTTGTACCGTCACCCAGCTTTTCCCTGACTTGATTTTTCAGCGATTCAGCGGCCTGTTTCGCCGCTTCACGGGCCCGGTCACCACTGAGCGAGTTATTCTCAACAACTATTATTTCCTATGACGCTCATGCAATTTATTTTTCAACCATACTCCAGCACCTAATACTACTCCTGCGATGCTCCCTTTTTTCAATGCGATATATAATGCCTCTTCCCATGAAAAAAGGAATGCCCCATCCTTGAAGTAGAAAATTGTTGACACTCCTAGTTGGCATATGAAAAGAACAACAGAGATTAAGGCAGTACAGTACACAACCAAGAAAAGAAGCCAAAGGGTACCAACCTTGCTGAAGAGATTCATTGCTTCTTCTCCCGCTTGTCTAATTCATCTTTTACAGCTTTTCCTGTAAGTTCAGAAGCAGTAGAACCTGTAACTGCACCAATAACATCCTTTGTCACTTGATCAGTTACCGGAGACAATGAATCAACAACTTTTCCCCCTAAACTACCAGCCGCACTACCAAAGCCAGTACTTATCACAGAGTTAGTCGGATCTTCCCCTTTAATCGCACTGCCAATCGCAGCACCTCCCATATTGATCGCTGCTGATGCCTGCCAACTTTTACCTGTAGTCGCGGCAGCTGTCACACCGGCGAGAATTGCATCAACATAGCTGAAAGGATCATTCCCGCTAAGTTGTACGCCCGTATTCACGCCCACACCGATTGCCGCATTAACCGCCATACCTTCTTTTATTGTGGTGCCAAGGACACTGCTGCCAAATAACAATACCGGGTCTCCAATACTGGCATTGGATTTATGATAACCCCATGTATTCATGATGGTTTGTGCTTTCTGCTGCGCCTCTGTCTGTGGCGCTGACTTCATATAATCCTGCCCAGTCAGCATTCCTGCGATCAGCTCTTTAGTTACTGCCTCACCATATTTAGCCTGCATGTCAGATGCATATATTTTCAAATAACTTACCAACTCGGTTCGCTCTGCCGTGCTCAACTCCGCTGGTTCTTTATTGAACTTAGCAACCAGTGCATCGCTACGTTTATCGGCATTCTCAAGTTGTAAAAACTCTTTCGCGGTTTGCAGGGATTTATCGCCTTTTAAGACTTTCTCTGCCAAAGCATCACGTTTTTCCGAGGAGGTACTGCTCAGGAAATTATTCTCAACAACAACTCGCTCCGGTGTACATTGCTGTGATGATAACGGTTTTTCCCTGTTCTTTCCGTGAGTTACAACCGGTCTTTCCTGTTGCATTTTCTCCACGGGCTTTTTTTGCGTTGTTACCCCGTCCCGCTGTTGAGAGGAAAACCGTGTAAAGCTGTGGCAGATGACGCGCAAAAAAAAATCCCGGCATAAGGGTCGGGATTTGCGAGCTTTCCCACTATTTCTTGATTCCTAAACGGAACATATCAGTTGGGAATAAAGGTTGTATTATCACTTCATCATTAAAAATGAATAATTTGGGCGATAAAGCTGTTACGTCATAGATATTTTCAGCGATTAATCTTAGATTTGACCTAAAAACTGGAATACTTGCATCATCTGCAAAGACAAACATGTCATCATTTTTTACAGAGTTTGCACTCAATAGCTCATCAAAACTCTCATAATCAGAATGCCTGATCTCTGACCAAGTAACACTTCCTTTCGCGAGAGGATACTTATTTAAAATGCCCAGAGCCTCCTGCTGAGCCAGCCCCTCTACTATATTAAAATCAGCACTCAGTGCTTCCCGACACTCATCAAATAAAGTCATTTGCTCTACCTGTTTAGCTGTTTCAATATTGTTTCAAAAGACTTTTCATTGCCTTCAAAAGGTATGACTAGCTTCATCGCTTTTCCAGGGCCTTTACCTTGTGAGTAATCCCATATATTGATGTGTGTGCCTTTTTCAGGATCATAATCAACACGCCAACCAACCTTTCCGTCGCTGGATTGCCGCCCTATGACTTTCCCATTACCAGCGCTGACTTCCAAACGTCCGATAACTGGCTTAGAGTCCGCTCCTAAATTACCTACAAGATCCAGTGCCTTGTTTCGAGCAGTTTCCCAGTTTTTCTCTGGCTTGAGGATTTGTTCAATTTTAGGCTGGGAATTCCCTTTAGCCTTACTAATTCCCCCAAATGCTGACGCCGCAGCGCTCGCGACTATTCCCGCCTGAACTTCATCCAGACCGTATTCTTTCTGGAGTGCTTCCGAGACTTTGTTGGTCGCGACAACCCCTTCGGACTGCATTTGCTGCGCAAAAGTCGCCGTCAGATCGTAGACCATCTTGATCGGGATATCTTCACCCAGAGCACGATCTATTGCCTGCTTCACCGCCAGACTGTCAGTCAGTACATCACCGTATTTCTGCTGGCAGGTTGCCGGGCTGGCTGCACAGTCACTGATCAGTTGCTTCTGCTGTGCCGTACTCAACTCTTCGTACTTTTTGATAATACCGCCGCAGTCACCGCCTTCCGCCTGACAGGACTTCATTTCAGCGGACCAGGCATCTATCTGCTTACTGCTAAGGTAGTTATTCTCAACTGAATTTTTACCAGACTGCGCCCCTGTTGTCGTGCTTTTCGAATCCCCCCCGGCCAGATTACCTGCCAGCCCGGATGCAATAGTCGCAAGATTGCTGACTAACTGCCTGTCACTTTCATCCAGCTCACTGACGTGCTTGCCCGGATACATCGTTTTCAGTATCGCATTTGCAGCAAGCTCTCCTGCCGCTGCGCCAGCCGCTCCGGCTGCTACATTGTTCCCCTGCATAGCCGCCGCAGCACCACCCAGTATCGCATGCGCGATGGCTTTAGCCGCGATATCATCCTCGCTGAGGCCCGCCTTATGGCCTATGATATTGGCAAGCTCCGGTGCCGATGCCCCCGCCAGCGCCGCGCCAATATTACCGCCAGCCAGCCCCTGCAGAGCGCCTACTGCAGCCTGAATACCCCGCTGCACGTCACTGCCCGTACCGTATTTCGTCTGCTCGGTTTTATATGCCGCTGAGTTCCGTAGTTGCGTCTGGTATCTTGCTTTTTCTTCATCACTGGCGTTCACATCCGGCTCAGGAATGCCTTCCTTTGCCAGTGCTTTTTTACCCGCGTTCAGGCCATTTATCTCACCTTGCGTCCGCGCGATATCCGCCGCCTGGTTACCTATCTGGGCTATCAGTTGCACTTCTTGCAGACGCCTCTGCTCTTTTTCCTTGTCAAAAATAGGACTGATGCTGCCGTTTGCATGCTCCGCATCCCGGCTCAGACCGGCGACATCCTGCTTCTGGTTTTCCGTGTCGCGAACAGTTAACGTCCCCTCACTCACCGCCGCCTGCGTTGTTCCTTCCGCATGCCCGCTGCTGCCACCTCCGGCAATCAGGGCGTTCGCCAGATTACCCGCGAACTGTTGACCAATACTGCCTCCCGTACTGATCCCTCCCCCCTGGTGATCCACTTTGTAATCTGCCTGATTGTGGATATCGCCAAAGCCCAGCGTGCCCGTATCCAGACTGTTTTTATCCGCTGAACCGGTAGAAGCAATGACCGCGCCATCCAGTTGGGTGTGCTTGCCCACGGTGATATCAAAGCCACCGTCTCCCGCGAATATCCCGCTCTGCTCCTGCACCGAATCATAGTCGCTCTTCATCCTGTCGCGGCTGGCATTGATACTCGCAGAAGCCGTCCCCGCGCCGAAGGTATATCCCACTCCTCCGCTCACGCTGTTCTGTTTGCTATCGTAGTGGTCGCTGTCCTGCGTACTGGTAATCGTCAGATCGCGGCCGACATCTGCCGTCACTTGATTGCCGTTGACCTGCGCACCAGCAAGCGTAGTGTCCCGCCCGCTGTTTATCGTGACCTGATTACCCGCATCCACCGTGGTTTCATTCTGCCAGGTGCCGTTGCCTTTCTCACGCCCTTTACTGCTGTTGGCGTTCGCCGAGACGCTGATCCCCGCGCCACCGGAACCCACACCGATACCCACGCCAATACTGCCACCGCTGCTGCTGTTTTTACCGGTCGTCAGTTGCGTATCCTGCGAAGCGATAAGATTCACGTCACGTGTGGCATCCAGCACCACATCCTTACCGGCCTTCACTTCACTGCCTGCAATAGTAATATCGCTTCCTGTGGACGTGATATTGACGCTGTTGCCTGCGTTCAGAGTACTTCCCGTCGTTGAATCCTGCTCACTGTGGGAGGTCGATTTTGAGGACTGTGAGCCCAGAGAAGCACTGACACCTATCGTATTGGTATTGTCTTTAGCGGTCCCTTTCGCCTGATCCAGAGCCACAGCCTGCCCGGCCTGTACTCCGGAGAGAACTGCCTGCGTACCCTGCAGTGCCGCTAGTCGGGAATCGCTGCTTTGTTTTGCTCCCTGTGCTGCTGAAACCGCGCTGTTCACCGCACTGCCCGCAGCCCCCGACAGCGCCACCGTCAGTCCGCTGGTTTTCTGCTCAAACTTCTCATCACGTGTGCGTTTGTCATGACCCGGTTCAATAAGTACGCTGTCGCCGCGAACAGCAATATCTTTCTGGGCGATGATATCCGCGCCGCCGATATGTGCCTGCTGGCCTGCGGTGATACTGACGTTGCCCGCCGTTGAGCCGACAGTACTGAAGCTCTCGCTTTGGGTGGTGCCTTTTTCGCGCAGATCGTGCGTGGTTTTGCTGCTACCGATGGTGAAGCCGATCCCGCCTGACCCCATCAGGCCGCTCTTTTTAGTCTCTTTAAAGCGCCATGAGGTATCGGTATTGGTGGCGGCAACAATATCCACATTGTTGCCAGCCCCCAGCGCCACATTGCCGTCACCGGCAACGGCTGAGCCCTGTACCAAAATGTTATTCCCGGCGGTGACAGTTACATTGTTCCCACTCAGCAGCGCGCCTTTTTCCCGCGTAGCGCTGTCTTCTTCAATCGTATGGGTAGTCTTTTTACTAAGGAATCCTTTTTTGGTTTTCGTGGTTTCCTGGTAGTGATAATCGCTCTCTGTGGCGGTCGTGAGATTCACATCCCGGCCTGCCGTTACGCCGATATCGGCCTGTGCCGTAACATCTGCTGCCTGTGCGTTTACATCACGCCCGGCAATAATGACGGCGTCGCCGCCGCTGGCAATTTCCGTTCCCTGCTGGCGTACGGCGTCATTGACTACGGTTTTCTTCTTCGCACGATAGCTGTCGCCGTCGGTCGTTGCTTCAGCCAGCAGGTTGACATCTCGCCCGGCCAGCAGACCGACATCATTCTCCGCAGCCAGCCCAGCCGCATGGGAATTAATATCCTGACCCGCTTTCAACACCAGATTGTCACCCGCTGAAACGGTAGTACGGGAAAGCCCGGTGCTGTGCGATTCACTGCCCCCGTTACGGCTACTTTGCTGAGTGGTAGCTGCATTCAGATTGAGATCGTTACCCGCTGTTAGCTGAGCATTCCCTCCCGCTTTAACATCGCTGGCGGTGATATTGAGGTTATTCCCGGCATTGATACCGAGGTTACCGCCCGCGCTGATGGCGCTACCCTGCCAGTCTACTGACGACCGACCAGTCTCAGTTATCCAGCGTCCGGAGCGACTCCGGGCATCGTTAATCTGGTTGGCATTTACCGCAATATCCCCCCACGCATCCATCAGCAATGAGCCACCTGCAGAGAGATTCGCGCCAGTAACAGTGATATCTTTGCCTGCCGAGAGCGACAATCCGTCCTGCGCGGTTATCGATGCCGTAGCCCCCAGCAGAGTATCTTTAAAGCTCACATTGCGGTATTTGTCCCTGGCACTCACATCAATCTGTTCTGCCAGCGTCAGATTATTGATGTTGCCGCCCAGGCTTTCCAGCGCCACCGTTTTTCCGCTGATGGCGGAGCTGACGTTATTGATATCACCAATCGCGCTCAGGTCGAGGTTGCCCCCGGCCTGCATCAGACCATTGTTAAGGTTGTTAATACTGTTTTGGCTGTCGAGAGTGAGGTCGTTTCTCGCCAACAGCGTACTGCCGGAGTTGGTGATATTCCCGCTGGTAAGCTGAACATTATTCCCGGCAATGACGCTACCGTTGTTCACGGTGATATCTTTCGGCGAGAGATACAGCTTCGGTATCATTACCGTCTCACCGTTGACGGTGGCGGCTTCCCACCACAGCATACTGTGCTCAAGGGACGCTATCTGATCTGCCGTCAGCGCCACCCCAAATTTCAGTCCCAGCGACTGCTGAGTACTTGCAGCGCTATCCATCAGATAACGCATCTGGTCAAGGTCAGAACCAATGCCGTTGATGTATCGACTTCCCGTCTTATTCAGCATGGCGTTACTAACATAGCGGGTATCGAACGCCGCATCACCGAGGAAACGGTAGTCATATTCAGGGTTCAGTTTGAGACGATCGAGCATATAGGCCGATCCCAGGAACTGGTTTTGATCGGTATACGCAATATTGGTTTCACGCGGCGCTTCACCAGGTTTGATACCCAGCATTGCATTCAAATCACCAAACAGGCTGGGATCGAGCTGACCAAGACCATTCAGTTTCGGGTTAACGTTGATCAGATACGGGCTTTTCGGATCGTCAGAGACGACGAAATACCCGTTCTTTCCGGAAGGCAACGGATAAGCGCTGGTATCCACCGTTTTGCCCTGATTTATCCCAGCGGCATTCACGCCCTTCTCGCCTGGGTTAATCAGGCCATTGAGTTGACCGAGGCTAGCGTTACCTTTCTGCGTGGTAGAAACAGGGTTGAGCGTAGCGTCTGATACGCCGCTGCTCTCCAGCGCGCCGCCGCCGTTAATCTTCTGCAATACGTCATGCAGTCGATCGTTCCACTGTGGAGAGCTGACACTTACCGTGTCATTGCCTGCCAACGCCTGCTTTTGCACCCCATTACTGATGGTTTGGTTGCTGAGGGTGTTGAGGGTAGGCACAGAAATAGTGATGCCAACTCCACTGTTTGCCGTGATGCTGGTATTACTAATGTCATTAGTGAACGTCGCTGTGATATTCCCACCCGCACTAATCACTGAGCGGTATGATTCACTATCAGCTGTAAACTCTTTTTTAATCCCCCCTAAAATATACGGAACCCCTATGTATTCGAAGCCATTTTTAGTGGGTAAAGCTGATATTCCGTAAGTATTAGTGGACTGATACCATTTACCGTATTTTGGAGAGTCCTTTAGTTTCAAAGGGGTTACATTGCAGTTATCAGAGAACCACTCACACCGGTATTCAGCCTCTTGATAAACGATTTCATGCCCAGCTTCGGCAGAAAGATTATTCAACGAATCTCCACTCAGTAATGCATCTCTGTCCGAAAGAACATGACTTGCACGGTTATCCATTATTGTAGCGTCGATAACAATGTCCCGACCTGCGGCAATACGTGCGGCATCCCCCGTAGCATTCGCTTCAACTATTAATTCACTTAATATAAAACGACGAATATCATTCCCAAGTAAAAGATACTTATATATATCGTGGCAGATCTGACTATTTCCGGCACATCTTTCCCCCCAATAGCTCCAGATAATATTCTCAGGGGACTTCAGCCATTCCTGCAAACTAAGCTCAACATCCGGCTTTTTCTTACCATCACCGATCGTGCTTGAAAATAAAAATGGTCCCGAAGGTAATGCATTAGAAAATTCCTGCTTTCTCTGACTGATAGTAAGCCCATCCCGCTGATTCAGCAGATGCCCGGTTTTGATGGTGATATCACCGTTCTGGGTTTCGATATTACCGGAGGTGTTGACCACTTCGCTGTTGGCATTTCCCGCCGCATCTCGCTGCATCCACAGATTGTTTCCCGCGAGGATATCGCCGCGCTGGTTGGTAATGGTGTTAGCATATAGCGCCAGATTATTTGCCGCGTACAACAGCGCCGTATTGACGATGGCACCCGGTGCATTGAGCGTCAGAGAGCCACGCGTTCCGGTGAAACCAGAGACTGAAATATTACCGCGACTGGCCAGCGTAATATCGCCGCCGCCCTGTAACGTTCCGGCGGTATTGAGCGCTACGCTGTCGCCGCTGAGATAACTGGCGCCGTTGCCAGTGGTGATTTGTCCATTATTGCTGAGCTGTCCGCCCGCCGTCAGGTTGAGCGATTGCCCCTGAAGCACGCTACGGTTGTCGATAGCGCCATCGCTGGTAATGGTCAGCGTTTTACCCGCGGCAAAAGCGCTTTGCACAGTAAAGTCATTCACCAGTTTCAGCGTCAGATTACCCAGCGCAACCACCTGCCCCAACGTACCCAGCCCGTGACTCTCAACGGACAGATCGCCGCCGCTGAACAGTTTCCCTACCGCATTCTGATTAATCTGGCTGGCATTAACACTCAGTTGCGAGGTGCCCAACAGCGTACCGTTATTTGTTAGTTGCGTGTATTTCACCGCCAGTTGACCGGCCTGCGCGGTTCCCAGGTTGGTAAAACTGGTCCCTGCAAGCGTGGCGCTGTCAGCCAGCCAGTTCCCGCTATTGGTGGCCGTTGCTGCATTCAGAATGAGGTTTGCCGCCTGTAACCAGCCTGCGCCGGAATACTGCGGCGTGGTCAGCTTCATTCCCGCGCCAGAAAGCAGTTTGCCGTCATTGAGTGCGCGAGTTGTGGCGTTAAGATGGGTCTCTCCACCGCCCTGCATTAAACCGTAGTTGGACAGCACTGGCGTAGAAAGCGTCAGCCCCTGGCGGCTGACAATCTCCCCGGAAACCTGGTTTATCAAATCACCGCTCAGCGACAGCGTTGCGCCATTATCCCCTTGCAGTCGTCCGCTGTTGGTCAATGCGCCGGTCGTCATGCCCAGCGTCGCCCCCTGAATTTTGCCCTCATTGGTGACTGACGCCGCAGTCAGATCCAACGCGCCCCCGCTCAGCATACTGCCCGCTTTCTGCTGCCTGACCGCGCCGTTCATGGCAAGCGTAAACGCATTTACGCCGCTAATCGCCGCACTGTTATCAAGGGTTGTCCCCTTCAGCGTAAGATTTTTCGCCGTCCATTGCCCGGCGTTAGTCAGAGAAAGCGCCTGTAGCGTCGCGTTACCAAGGGCAGTAATTTTGCTGCCCGCCGCAGACGTCAGGTTATTTGCGAGCGTAAGCTGCAGAGCGTCGGCGCTTTGTATTGCCCCGTTGTTTGTCAGCGTTTGCGCATTGAGCAGAACAGACTGCCCTTGCCACACGCCGTTATTCGTCACCTCGCCAGAAGAGAGTTTCAGCGTCCCCTGCGTCAGCAGTGAACCACCTGCTGCGTTAATCAATTCCTGTTGCGGTGAAGCCATCGCCATGCGCGCCATCAGACGCTGACGAGCCTCTAGCGTCAGGCTTTGCAGACCGGTCAGCGTACCCTGATTGTGGATCCGGTTTTGCTGCAGGGTCAGGGTATTTCCCTGTACCGTGCCACTGTTATTAAGCTGCACGCCGTCTAGCGTTACGTCGCTTTCGCTGAGCAGCTTGCCGCTGTTATCAAGCTGCTGCGCGGTCAGTGACATTCCGCCATGACTCATCACTTCGCCTGATGTAGTAAGGCCGTTGTTTACATCAGCCGTCAGATTACCCAGGCTTATCAGCGATCCTTTGTGCAGCCAGTCATCTGCGGTCAGCGTAAGTTGCTGCCCCTGCAGCGTTCCCTGCGTCGTGATAGTGCCGGCATTGACGCTCAACGCGCCGCCGCTCAGCGTACGGGACGTAATGCCCGTCGTGAGCACATCGCCAGCCAGCGTAAGCCCATTCGTCCCCTGCCACAGGCCTGTATTGTTTAACGTCGAGGCTGCAAGTGTCAGCCTGTCACCGGTAATACGCCCGGCGCTGTTGATATCATCAGCCGTAAGCGTCAGTGCGCCGCCACTTTGAATGTGTCCGGGGTTGGTAAGTCGCCCGGACAGCTTGCCTTCCAGGCCATGCAAACCGTTAAACACGCCGCTGTTATTCAGCGAGTCGGCAGTGAATGTCAGGGTATCGCCTTGCAGTACGCCGGCGTTTTCCATCGCACCGGAATGCACCAGCAGCGCATTACCGGCCAGCCATTTACCTACGGTATCCGTGATGAAGGTATTCGCAGAAACCGAGGTATTGTCGTTGCTCTGTACCAGACCGCTGTTACGGATTGATTTTCCATCCAGAGTGACACTTTTCGCCGCCAGCGTACCGCGGTTATCCAGGGATGCAGTATTCATCGACGCCCCCTGTTTCGCCACCATACTCCCCTGGTTTTCAACCGAGTTCGCCAGCGTCAGGTTCAGGGAATCGGCCTGAATATCACCTGCGTTAATTAATTTGCTGCCGCGCAGTGTGAAGTCGGTATTTGTCAGCAGCAGACCGTGGTTTTCCAGCATGTCGAGGCCTAAATCCAACCCCGCGCCGCTAACCAGTTGTCCCTGCTGACCATTGAACAGATTGCGGGTGGTGAGTTGTAGCGCCGAATTACCCTGCACAATGCCGTTATTCACCAGCTCCGGTGCGGAAATGCTCAGGGATTTTGCAGCAATCATTTCGTCGTTAAACAACTGTGCCGCAGCCAACTCAAACAGGTTGAGACTGCGCAGCGATCCCTGATTATCCAGTCGCCCGTTAGCCTTAATCTTCAGACTGTCCAGTGCCTGAACGCTGCCGCTATTGCGCAGGTTATCCAGTCTAATCGCCGCGGTACGGCCCTCTAGTTGACCATCATTTTCAAAACGCTTTCCGCTGAGCTGTAGATCTTCACCGCTGGTCACCTGCCCACCAGCAAGGTTTGTAAAGCGATTCCCATCCCAGGCGAGCGCCTGATTCCCCTGCAGGATCCCACTGTTGCTGAGATCGCCGTGTAATGCCAGCACCTTCGCTGCCAGCATTCCGCTGTTATTCACGCTGGCGGCATGCACGGTCATACCTTGTTGACTGAGTACTTTTCCCTGGTTAGTGAACGCGTCGTGTACTGTTGCCGTTACCCCCGTTTCACCCAACGCATTACCGCTATTTTGCCACGTATTTGCTTCCAGATTCAGCGTACCGCCCTGCAGCAAGCCAGTGTTGTGGAGAGTCTGATTCTTAATACTTAATTCACCCACCGACAACACATTACCGTCGTTATTCACGTCCTGACTGTTCAGCGCGAGCGTATCGGCGGCCATGAGTCCGAGGTTATCTGTCTGCTGTCCGTGAACAGATAATGACGTGTCAGCCAGCAGGCGTCCCGCGGCTTCGTTTTTTATCGTCGCATATTCACTTTGCAGATTAACGCCGTTAATTTCTCCGCCGTTAACCAACTGGCGACCGTTGAGGTGCAATGAACCGTCGGTTGTAATCAACCCATGGTTAGCCAGATACGGTATATCCAGCGCTAGAGATGCTTTGCTGTAGAGTGAGCCGCCGCTGAGGTTTTCCAGTCTGTCGGTATGCAGGTTCAGCGCGGTGTTGCCCTGCATCAGACCGCTGTTCACGACATGCTGACTCTGGAGAGTTAACGTGTCGGCGATCAGAGAGCCGCTGCTGGCGAGTCCATCAGATGCAATAATCGAGATGCGTTCGGCGCTGGCGCTACCGCTATGGGTCAGCGTTGTCCCACTGAGCGCCAGAGTATCGGCCAGCAGCTCTCCATGGTTATCAACTGACTGCTGCGCGCTGAAACCGACGCGTTCCCCAGTGGATTTCCCGCCATGACTGAGCCTGTCAGCCGTCACATCCAACGAACCTTTAGCCGCCTGTACGCCGTTCAGCGTCACGTTGTTGCCCGTAATCGCAAGGTCCAGACCGCTCTGCAAATGACCGTCTTTGCCAGTAGTCAACTGCTTTGCGTCGACATTAAGCGCACCAGCGGCATTAACCT
Organism: Citrobacter sp. RHBSTW-00017; assembly: GCF_013797615.1. Taxonomy (NCBI): domain Bacteria; kingdom Pseudomonadati; phylum Pseudomonadota; class Gammaproteobacteria; order Enterobacterales; family Enterobacteriaceae; genus Citrobacter; species Citrobacter sp. RHBSTW-00017. The sequence goes on from NZ_CP056899.1 coordinate 3,857,477, forward strand.
GACCGTTCAGATTAAGGTTTTGCGTAACGTTTAACTGTATGTCCTGTTGCCCGGCGATCAGCGAATCTTTCGCGGTGGTGAGGTTTTCAGCATTGACCGTTACCCCCTGGTTGCCAGAGAGGACGCCATGTTGTTCAACTGTCGCGGCCTGCACCGTTAATGTGCCATCAGAGAGCAACTTTCCACCATTACTCAGCGTGGCATCAGCCCGGATATCCGCATCGTTTTTCGCGCTCAGGATCCCCTGTTGGTTCAGCGCTACCGTTTGTACTGAAAGCTGGCCGCCGCTCGCCAGCGTACCCATATTATCCAGCGCCCCGCTGTTGACCGATACGCTGTTACCCTGCATCAGACCTGCGTTGTTAAGGCTGCTGACAGAAACATCAAGACTGCCATTTGCAGCCAGTTGACCACCATTAACGAGGTGCCCACCAGAAAGGGACAACGCGCCTCCCGCATTGACCTGTCCCTGGTTGTTCATGTCGCTACCGGTCAGGCTTAATGCGCCCTTCGCATCGGCACGACTGGCGTTATTCAGAGCTATGCGCTGTGCCTTCAGCGTTAATCCGTTACCTGCTGAGAGCAATCCCCCATGCGCCGACAGTTCGCCTTGACTGTTAAGGCTGACATCAGTATCACTCCCCAGTGTGGAACGGGTCAGCGCCAGCCCATTAGTACCCGTAACATGCATTTTTTCTTTACTGGTCAGGCTGCCGTCGGTGATTTTCAGCGAACCGTCACTGCGCAGTGAGGTGTTTTTCTGGCTAACCAAAGTGGTTGCCGCAATGGCTACATCCTGTTTAGCAGCCACCTGCAACTCGCCAGCTGCGGCAACCCCGCCCCCCTCGATCGTCACCTTGCCATCGCTGCCCAACTGCACGCCTGCGCCGGTGGAGAGATTTGCATTCTGTAACGCTAACGCCCCGGTGCTGTTGATGACCATCCCGCTTCCGGTCTTATGACTGCCGGTCAACGTGACGCCTTCGCCACTGGCGGATAGACCACCATTTGCCAGACTGTTGCCGATCGTTAATTTCCCGTTAGCATTGAGGGTGATATCACCCTGACGGGCATTCAGATTCCCGAGGTTGACCCCCAGCCCTTTCTCGCTGGAGACCAGATGAATTCGATTAGCATACATGCCGCCTAACGCACCGGTGTCTACCGCAATTTTCGGTGCTTCCCCTTCGCCATTCAGCGGGCTCACCTGGCCATTCGCCGCCACGCGATTCGCGCCGGCGATAACCGTCAGATCCTTGGCGTGCAACGCAGCATTAATTTCCGTGGCACGGGCAATAATCGACACCGCATCGCTCTGACTACCATCCAGCCCCTTACCTTCGATGGTAATGCTGCCCTTGCTTACATCCAGCGACTGTAGGTTGCCGTTGGCATCCAACACGGGTTTACCGGTGGTCAGCGTGGCGTTAGGCGTGTTGATAAATCCACAACCATTACAGGTAATGCCATAGGGGTTGGCAACCATGACGTTGGCAGCTTTCCCCGCGACTTCGGTATAGCCCTGAAGCTGCGAACGGTTAGCGCCGGTAACTTCGTTGATGATCCCTGAAGCTTCCTTTCCCGGTTGCAGGTTCGGGTTATTCTGGATGATGCCGCCGAGCTGGGTCTGGGTAAATTGCCCGGTCGCGTTGTTGAGGATCAGCCCCTCTTTTCCCACGTTGTAGTCGTTATATTTATTGTGTGAAATCCCGGACTGGTTCGGCGTGGCAATATTCACCACCGGAACACCATTGGCGGCTTTATCCATCTGCGTATTGCCTTCAGGCGTGATGGCGGCGGCCATCGCTGGGAGCAGTGGTTGGGTAGCCAACAGGAAACTCAACATGCCACTTAGCAAACGCTGGGAAAAACGAACCTGATCCTTTTTCATCACCCTTATTCCTTAAAATGCCACCGCAACGCGGTAATACACATTGAGATGATCCGGCGCCAGCCAGTCCGGATAGTTAACTGGCGTTCCTACGGTAAACTGACTGGAAAACCAGCGCCCTGAACTGGTTAATCCCAGCGCAGCCCCCCACAACGTGCCGGAGGCATAGCTATCAACGTTATCCTGTTTCAGCCAGCCGCCGTCGAATGCCGCTATCGCGCCAATCTGTCCCAGCACCGGCAGTGTAAATAGCGAATAATTCACTTCATTGCGCCAGTAGCCGCCGTTATCTCCAGAAATGTACTGTTCTTTAAAACCGCGAACGGAGGTTTCTCCGCCCAGCGTCAGGCGTTCACTTCCATAGAGTCGGTCTGGAGACCATTGAAAATACACGCTGCTTAGCCACCACAGTTTCTCTGCCAACGGGCGCTGGAAACTACCGCTGACGCCCCATTTGCGAAATTCCGCCCTTGGCACATCACCCTGTTTATCGTTGTCATCCTCTGCGCCAAACCATGGCACGCCCTGGGTGAATGAAGGGTTAAACGTCGCAACGCCGGAAGCAATTTTTTGCGTATGGTTGATGCCCAGCGAAACGCTGGAAAGCTTGCGACTACTGGTTTCCAGCAGGATATCATTCAATTTGTTACGGTTAATTCGATGCGTCAAACCCAGCGATGCAGCGGTTTTGACATCACCATTGCGAAACAAAACCCAGGATCCGTTCAGACGATGGGTTTCGCTATCTCCGGTGGAACGCCAGGCATAACCATTGTTATCAATCGTGCTGAGGTAGTTACTCCAGCTGTAGTTGTAATCAAGCAGTCCGTAGCCGTAAGGAATACTCACGCCGGCCGCAAAGTTCTGCGCATCTTTGCTGCTGGAAAAATCGCTACTGCGTCCGCCGCTAATAAACCATTTATCCGCCAGGCCGAGCATATTATTGAAAAATAGCGCACCACTGAGCTGTCCGGTTCCGGTGCTCTTTTGTCCACTGTTATCAAAACTAACTGAGCCATTGAGTGGAAATTCAGGCGTGGCGGTGAGGTTAACTATTGAGAACCCCTGCTGACTGCCCGGCAAAATTTCAATTTCCACCGGCGTCTGGCGAACCCGGTTCAACTGCTCCATCCCCTGTTCAATGTCACGCAGATTGAGAATTTTTCCTTCCATTCCGGGAAAGGTCATCAGCAGAGTGCGCGATGGGACGCCTTCCAGACGTATTTGCTGCAATTTACCCTCAAGCACCGCAATGTGCAGCACCCCGGATGAGAGATCCTGTTCGGTTAAAAAGGCACGACTGGTGATGTAGCCTCGACTGATATACCAGTCGGAAATTGCATTTGTCAGTTCCGTAAGGCGGGGAATATTCAGGCATTGATTCACCCATGGCGCGGTAAGCTTTGCCGAGGCAGCGGCGGACAACTTCGTTGCGCCGTCAATATCAATACGCGAAATCATAAAACACGGCCCTTCAGTCTGGGCTGGCGTTTTCGGCGTTACGGTTTCGGGTAGCGTAACGCTACGCTCCAGCTCTTCACGCTGGCGCTGGTTTTCATTAAGTCGCTGCTGCTGTTGCTGCTGAATGGTATTCCGATCCGCAGGAGAGAGTGGCGCCGCAGAAACAGTTGTGAACGGCAAAATTAACATCCCAATTAATATTGCCAACTTTCTTTCATCCCTGAACTTCACCCCACCCCCCATAAAAGTACGAAAGCGAACTTGACTGTAAAGCACAGCCGATCCTTGTAAAAAAGCACAAAATGTAAACAAAAGTAAAGACATTAAGTGCTATTTCACTTCATTCCAATTGCATTTTAGGATTTCTTATGCTCTTAAGTTAAATTATTCTTACTCTGTTGACCTAATCCCATCGCAAATCGCCCATTTACCCACATTAACGCTCTGGACAATACGCTACGATGACGCCACTCGCATCGTGCTAACAGACACACCTCCCCGGCACTAAATAAGCGGAATCCGCAATACCTGGAAATTGTACTATTATCGCTTAACTTAATTGTCGTAAAGTAATAGCGTTAAAAAACATGGAATAATTAGAAATGAATACCAGCATAATTAAACCTTCCGCGATCGTTCTTTTCTTCCTTATTCTGGCAATGCTCAATGGTTTTATTGCAACCCTGGGTTTATTCTTGTCGATTTATACCCTGTGTAAATTTCGTTCCGACGAATACAGCCCATATCAGTATTTTTTAGCAACCAACTCACTCATTTGACAATTATGCCTTTTGTTTTAATAGGGCTCACCAAAGCAGAAGGGAAGGAAGAGAAGGGAACGCTTAACGTTGAGAGTTTAGCCACGTTTTTGCGCCAGCCAGATGGTATGCCCGGCGCAGTGCGGATCTTCCATCACCATCTCTACCACCACAAAACCGTGCGCTGACAGCAATGCGCGGTATTCATCCGGCGCGAGGCTGGCGTGAAACAGCGGTTCGCCCTCAAATTGCCCCATCGCGATACCGTTTTCCGTTCCGCTGGTAAACATCAGCGCGCTGCCGGGACGGCTGAGTCGGTCAAAAATCGGGAACATCTTTTGCTGATCCTGCTGAGTTAAATGGAAAAAGCTGTCCCAGGCGATCAGACCATCGAAAGTCTCGTTAAGTCCCAGCTCGCGCATATCCTGCGCCAGCCAGCGCTGTGCAGGAAAAGAGTGCCGGGCCCGCGCCAGCATCGCCGCAGAACCATCAATTCCCGTAAGCGGAAAGCCTTGCTGAATAAAATAACCAGCAATCGGCTGACCGTTGCCGCAGCCAATATCCACAATGCTGCCCTGCCCGCCCATCACGGTGATGAACTTATCCAGCCAGCTTTTCTCGAACAGTGCGCGTGAACGCTGGCTGGCAAAGGCCTCCACATGACGTTGGTAGATGGACAGAATGTTGTTTGCCGCAGAGTCGCTCACGATGTCCTCACTTTTTTATGCTGTTAAGCATCACGACGATAAATCCTCCAGCACACGATCTGCAACCCTGGAATGCGCCTCGCAGAACCAATGCGCAAATACCCCAAAACCGTCCCGCTGTGGCATCATAGCGCGCAGATAACGTCATGACAGGGGTGATAAACGTGAAACCGGTAACGCTATACGATGTGGCAGACCATGCAGGAGTCTCTTACCAGACCGTCTCGCGCGTCGTGAATCAGGCCAGCCACGTTTCCGCAAAAACCCGACAGAAAGTTGAGGCCGCGATGGCGGAGCTCAATTACATCCCCAACCGCGTCGCACAGCAGCTGGCGGGCAAACAGACGCCGCTGATTGGCGTCGTGACGGCGAACCTTGCCCTGCACGCCCCCTCGCAAATCGTTGCCGCCATAAAATCCCGCGCCGACCAGTCCGGGGCCAGCGTTGTGATCGCCATGGTCGAACGTAGCGGCGTTGAGGCATGTAAAGCCGCAGTCCACAACCTGCTTTCTCAACGCGTAACCGGGCTTATCATCAACTACCCGCTGGATGAAGAAGACGCCATTGCCGTGGCTGCCGCCTGCGGTACGGTGCCGGTGCTGTTTCTCGATGTCTCAGATCAGACGCCAATTAACAGCGTGATTTTCTCCCATGACGACGGCGCACGTCTCGGCGTTGAACATCTGGTGCAGCATGGGCATCAGCGTATCGCCCTGCTGAGTGGGCCACACACTTCGGTTTCGGCAAGACTTCGCCATGCGGGGTGGCATAAATATCTGGCGCACTACCAGCTGCAACCCACCGCGGAGCTGGAAGGCGACTGGAGCGCGATGTCAGGTTTTCAGCAAACGCTGCATATGCTTAATGGTGGTAATCTCCCCACTGCCATGCTGGTCGCTAACGATCAAATGGCGCTGGGCGCGATGCGGGCGATCAGCGAGTTCGGTCTGCGGGTGGCGGTTGATATCTCGGTGATCGGCTACGATGACACCGAAGACAGCGCCTGCTACATCCCACCACTGACCACCATCAGGCAGGATTTTCCGTTACTGGGTGAAACCAGCGTCGACAGACTGCTGCAACTTCCCCGTGGGACCTCAAGCGTGGGCAACCAACTGCTGCCCGTAACCCTGGTTAAGCGCAATACGGTTCTGCCTCCCGATACGCAAACCATCTCACCCCAGGTGCTGGCCGACTCACTGATCCAGCTAGCGCGGCAAGTTTCGCAGCTCACACCCAAATTGTGAACGCATAACAATTGTGTGAGTCAGTTCACTCATTGAGCGCCCCATCCTTTACAGTTGGGATCGCTTATTCGTATTTTGATTGAAATTGTGAGCGAATAACAAATTCAAACAGGATACCGTTATGAACCTGAACACAGATTCACTCTCCGCTGTACTGGCCCGCCGTGACTGGGAAAATCCCGGCGTCACGCAGCTCAACCGCCTGGAGGCGCACCCGCCGTTTTGTAGCTGGCGCTCAGCGGATGATGCGCGCACCAATCAGCGATCAACTCAGTTACGCTCGCTGAATGGCAAGTGGCAGTTCGCCTGGTTTTCCGCGCCTGAGGCCGTGCCGGAAAGCTGGCTGACAAGCGATCTGCCACAGGCTGATACTATCAACGTCCCCTCTAACTGGCAGATGGACGGTTACGACGCGCCAATTTATACCAACGTCACCTACCCGATCCCGGTTAACCCCCCGTACGTTCCAGCGCAGAATCCGACAGGATGTTACTCGCTCACATTCAGTATCGAAGACGCGTGGTTAGATGAAGGTCAGACGCGCATTATTTTTGACGGGGTGAATTCCGCGTTTCATTTGTGGTGCAATGGTCGCTGGGTTGGCTACGGTCAGGACAGCCGCCTGCCGTCTGAATTCGATCTTAGCGATTATCTGCTGCCAGGCGAAAACCGCCTGGCTGTGATGGTGCTGCGCTGGAGCGACGGCAGTTATCTGGAAGACCAGGACATGTGGCGCATGAGCGGGATCTTTCGCGATGTATCTTTGCTGTATAAGCCCACTACGCAAATCCGCGACCTGCGCATTAACACCCGTTTTAACGACGATTTCAGCCGCGCCACGCTGGAAACAGAAGTCAGAGTGGCGGACAACGAGAGCGAAGATTTACGCGTCACCCTGCAATTGTGGGACGGTGAAACGCTCACTCACGAAACGACTTCCCCGCTCGGCAGCGAAATTATTGATGAACGCGGCGCTTATCATGATCGGGTTACCCTGCGTCTGAACGTCGAAAACCCGGCGCTGTGGAGTGCCGAAACGCCTAATCTGTACCGCGCTGTGGTCCAGTTACGTACCGCTGACGGAGTGCTGATTGAAGCGGAAGCCTGTGATGTCGGCTTTCGTCAGGTTCGTATTGAAAACGGCCTGCTGTTACTCAACGGTAAGCCGCTGTTGATTCGCGGCACCAACCGTCATGAGCACCATCCGGTCAATGGTCAGGTGATGGACGAGGCGACGATGGTGCAGGATATTCTGCTGATGAAGCAGAACAACTTTAACGCCGTGCGCTGCTCCCATTACCCGAACCATCCATTGTGGTACACCCTGTGCGATCGCTACGGCCTGTATGTGGTCGACGAAGCCAACATTGAAACCCACGGCATGGTGCCGATGAATCGCCTCACCGACGATCCCGCATGGCTGCCAGCCATGAGCCAGCGCGTCACGCGCATGGTGCAACGCGATCGCAACCACCCGAGCATCATCATCTGGTCACTGGGCAATGAATCCGGGCATGGCGCCAACCATGACGCGCTCTACCGCTGGATAAAATCAGAAGATCCGTCCCGCCCGGTACAGTATGAAGGCGGCGGCGCAAATACCACGGCGACCGACATTATTTGCCCGATGTACGCCCGCGTCGATCAGGATCAGCCCTTCCCTGCGGTACCCAAATGGTCGATTAAAAAGTGGCTGTCGATGCCCGGCGAGCAGCGTCCGCTGATCCTCTGCGAATACGCCCACGCCATGGGCAACAGTTTTGGCGGCTTCGCCAAATACTGGCAAGCGTTCCGTCAATTTCCGCGCCTACAGGGCGGGTTTGTCTGGGACTGGGTAGATCAGTCGCTGATTAAATATGATGAGAACGGCAAGGCATGGTCTGCCTACGGTGGTGATTTTGGCGACACGCCTAACGATCGTCAGTTTTGCATGAACGGCCTGGTGTTCGCCGATCGCACCCCGCATCCGGCATTATACGAGGCCAAACATGTGCAGCAGTTTTTCCAGTTTACGCTGCTGCCGGGACCCAAACGCCAGATTGAAGTAACCAGCGAATATCTGTTCCGCCACAGCGATAACGAAGTTCTGCACTGGTCGATTGCCCAGGATGGCAACCCGCTGGCCGCCGGAGAAATCGTGCTGGATATCGCCCCACAGAGTCGCCAGGTGATTACCCTGCCAGATGTCCCGCTGCCGGAAACCGCCGGCCAGCTATGGCTAAAGGTACGCGTAGAGCAACCTCAGGCCACCGCATGGTCAGATGCCGGGCACATTAGCGCCTGGCAGCAATGGAAGCTGGAAGAGAAACTCAGCCTGGCGCCACGGCAAACTGCCCGTACCGCACCACAGCTGAACGTGAGCGAAAACACCTTTACTGTTGAGGTCAACGACAAGCGCTGGCAATTCAACCGTCAGTCTGGCCTGCTGACACAGTACTGGATTGGCGACGCAGCTCAGCTGTTAACCCCGCTTACTGACCAGTTCACCCGCGCGCCGCTGGACAACGACATCGGCGTGAGCGAGTCAACCCGCATCGACCCTAACGCCTGGGTCGAACGCTGGAAAGCCGCCGGTCATTATCTGGTCGAAGCAACGTTACTGCACTGTGCTGCCGACACGCTAAGCCATGCGGTACTGATCGCCACCGAACATGCGTGGCAGTATCAGGGCGAAACACTGTTCGTCAGCCGAAAAAGCTATCGCATTGACGGCAATGGTGAAATGCAGATAACGGTGGATGTCGACGTCGCCAGCGGCACGCCACATCCGGCCCGCATCGGCCTGAGCTGCCAGCTGGCGCAGGTCGCTGAGCGCGTGAACTGGTTAGGTCTCGGCCCACATGAGAACTACCCGGATCGCCTGAGCGCTGCCTGTTTTGATCGTTGGGATTTGTCGCTTGATGAGATGTACACCCCGTATGTTTTCCCTGGCGAAAACGGTCTGCGCTGCAACACGCGTGAGCTACGCTACGGCGAACATCAATGGCGAGGGGACTTCCTGTTCAACATCAGCCGCTTTAGCCAGAAGCAACTGATGGAAACCAGCCACCGCCATCTGCTGCAACCGGAGGCTGGTACCTGGGTCAATATTGATGGCTTCCATATGGGCGTGGGCGGTGACGACTCCTGGAGTCCTTCCGTTTCACCAGAGTTCCTGCTGAGTGCCGGACGCTACCACTACCAGCTGGTCTGGGGTCAAAAATAATAATAATCGGGCAGGTTCCCCCCTGCCCGCATTCATCGTAAGGAAGTCCATTATGTATTATTTGAAAAACACTAACTTTTGGATGTTCGGCTTCTTCTTTTTCTTTTACTTTTTCATTATGGGTGCCTATTTCCCCTTCTTCCCTATCTGGTTACACGATGTAAACCATATCAGTAAAGGTGACACCGGGATCATTTTCGCCTGTATTTCACTATTTTCATTATTATTCCAGCCTGTTTTCGGACTGCTCTCCGATAAGCTTGGCCTGCGTAAACACCTGCTGTGGGTAATTACCGGAATGCTGGTAATGTTTGCCCCATTCTTTATTTACGTCTTTGGCCCGTTATTACAGGTTAATATTTTACTGGGTTCGATTGTCGGCGGGATTTACCTTGGCTTTATCTACAATGCCGGCGCTCCGGCGATTGAAGCCTATATTGAAAAAGCCAGCCGCCGAAGCAATTTTGAATTTGGTCGCGCGCGGGTAATGACTCCAACTTACTGATAGTGTTTTATGTTCAGATAATGCCCGATGACTTTGTCATGCAGCTCCACCGATTTTGAGAACGACAGTGACTTCCTGCCCAGCCTTGCCAGATGCTGCCTCAGATTCAGGTTATGCCGCTCAATGCGCTGCGTATATCGCTTGCTGATAACGTGCAGTTCTCCCTTCAGGCGTGATTCATAAAGCGGCCAGCCATCCGTCATCCATACCACGACCTCAAAGGCCGACAGCAGGCCAAGAAGACGCTCCAGCGTGGCCAACGTGCGTTCACCGAATACGTGCGCCACAACCGTCCTCCGTATCCTGTCATACGCGTAAAACAACCAGCGCTGGCGTGATTTAGCGCCGACGTAACCCCACTGTTCGTCCATTTCCGCGCAAACAATGACGTCACTGCCCGGTTGTATGCGTGAGTTTACCGACTGCGGCCTGAGTTTTTTAAGTGTCGTAAAATCGTGTTGAGGCCAACGCCCATAATGCGTGCACTGGCGCGACATCCGACGCCATTCATGGCCATATCAATAATTTTCTGGTGTGTACCGGGCTGAGAGGCGGTGTAAGTGAACTGTAGCTGCCATGTTTTACGGCAGTGAGAGCAGAGATAGCGCTGATGTCCGGCAGTGCTTTTACCGTTACGCACCACGCCTTCAGTAGCTGAACAGGAGGGACAGCTGATAGAAACAGAAGCCACTGGAGCACCTCAAAAACACCATCATACACTAAATCAGTAAGTTGGCACCATTACCAAGATTTTTACCATCAGCGAAAGCGCACATCGCATTCATAATCCGTTCACCGCACAGAAATACGCCACGTTAGGCGAGGTTTTAAGGATGGCACCGGGAACACGCATTCTGGACCTCGGCAGCGGTTCGGGTGAGATGTTGTGCACCTGGGCACGCGATCACGGTATTTCCGGCGTTGGTATCGATATGAGCCGGCTGTTCAGTGAGCAAGCCACCCTGCGGGCCAAAGAGTTGGGTGTCAATGAGCACGTGCGTTTTATTCATGCCGATGCAACAGGTTATATCGCCGAAGAAAAATTCGATATTGCCGCCTGCGTTGGTGCGACCTGGATTGCCGGCGGCGTCGCTGGAACGGTCAGACAACTGGAACAAAGTCTCAAACCATGCGGAATTATGCTCATCGGCGAACCTTACTGGCGTCAGACGCCTGCAACGGAGAGCATCGCCCAGGCTTGCGGCGCGACTTCGGTGACCGATTTTCTTTCTCTGCCAGAGCTCGTTTCATCTTTCGACCTGCTCGGTTATGACGTGGTTGAAATGGTACTGGCTGACCAGGAGGGTTGGGACAGATACGAGGCGGCCAAATGGCTGACGATGCGCCGGTGGCTGGAGGCAAATCCGGACGATGAATTTGCCCCGGAAGTCAGAGAGCAACTGAGGAGTTCACCAGCACGCCACGTAGCCTTCACCCGGGAGTACATTGGTTGGGGGGTGTTCGCACTCATACAGAGGTAATATGTCCAGTCGGTATAACGAGGCAGGTTATACCGACTTTTTTCATCGCTTACTTCATTAATACTTCAACAAATTTAGCCAGCCATTGCGGATGCGCGGGCCATGCAGGCGCGGTAATCAGATTGCCATCCACGTGGGCTTGATCAATGCCGATATCTGCGTAATGCCCGCCGCTCAGACGAACTTCTGGCGCACAGGCCGGATAGGCGCTACAGGTCCGGTTTTCTAACACCCCCGCCGCCGCTAATAGCTGAGGTCCATGACAGACCGCGGCGATAGGCTTACCGGCAGCGTTGAAATCTTGCACCAGCTTAATGACATCCGGATTCAGCCGGAGATATTCCGGAGCACGTCCGCCGGGGATCAGCAGCGCGTCGTAATCGGTGGCCCGCACCTCGGCAAAATTTGCATTCAGCGTAAAACGATGACCCGGTTTTTCACTGTAGGTCTGCGCCCCATCAAAATCATGAATAGCGGTTTGAACGTAGTCCCCCTGACTTTTATCCGGACAGACGGCATCAACACGATGGCCCAGCATCTGCAATGCCTGAAAAGGCACCATCGTTTCATAATCTTCGACATAATCGCCGACCAGCATCAGTATCTTCTTCATTCACATCCCCCGCTCACGGTTATTAATGATGAGAAATAACGGCCATCTTTACTATAGCCCACGCATTTCACGACATTAATAAATACCGCAGGACACGCCGTCACCGGACGTCTGAAGGTAGTTGCCCCTGACGGCGTGCCCTGTTGTTAATACCTGAAGTTTATGTCACTCCCAGGCCTGCTCAGATTTCGCGGCGTCAAACTGCGGCGGCGGCTTGCGGAAACGTCCGGTCAGGTAGGCGAGATACACCAACCCCACGCCAGCCCATACCAGTCCCAGCGTCAGCGATGTCACCTCCAGGTTCACCCACAGTACGGCAACGGTGGCGGCGCCGACCATTGGCAATACCAGGTAGTGCAACTTTTCCTGCCAGGTATGCTTACGCCCTTCACGACGCCAGAAGTGGTTAAACACGGACAAATTAACGAACGTAAAGGCCACCAGCGCGCCAAAGTTAATCAACGCCGTGGCGGTCACCAGGTCAAAAAACAGGGCCGAGAGTGCCACAATCCCGACCATAATGACGTTCAGCGCGGGTGTACGCCATTTCGGATGGACATAGCCGAAGTACTTCTCCGGGAAGACGTTATCGCGGCCCATCACGTACAGCAGACGTGAAACGCTGGCATGGGACGCCAGACCTGACGCCAGCGTATTTACAAAGGTCGTACACAAGAAAATAGACTGGAACAGTTTGCCGCCGACGTACAGCGCAATCTCCGGCAGCGCCGCGTCCGGGTCTTTAAATCGGCTAATATCTGGAAAAAATAGCTGCATAAAGAACGAGGCAGCAATGAAGATCAGTCCACCGTAAAGCGCGGTAAGGAAAATTGCTTTTGGAATGGTACGCGCGGCATCCGGTGTCTCTTCAGAGAGCGTGGTTACCGCATCAAAACCGAGAAACGAGAAGCAGACGATGGTCGCCCCGGTGATAATCGGGATCAAATGCGCATTCTGGCTGATAAACGGTTGCAGCGACCAGACGGTCCCGACCCCTTCGCCTTTGTGCAGCCCCTGCACCACGAGAACAATGAACACCACGATTATCGCAACCTGCACCAGTACAAACAGCGCATTGAAGTTCGCCACCAGATTTACGCTTTTCAAATTGGCCGCGGTGAGGATCGCTACAAACATCACCACCCAAATCCATGGCGCAACGCCCGGGAACAACGCGGAAAGGTAAATTTTCGCCAGCAGGACGTTAATCATCGGCAGGAACAGGTAATCAAGCAGTGACGACCAGCCGACCATAAACCCCACATGCGGGTTGATTGCTTTTTGCGCATAGGTGTAGGCCGAACCGGCTTGTGGAAACTGGCGAACCAGCTTTCCGTAACTGATGGCGGTAAACAGCACGCCCGCCAGGGCCAGCAGATAGGAGGCCGGAACATGACCATTGCTGATACCCGAAACAATACCAAAAGTGTCAAATACCGTCATCGGTGTGAGATAGGCCAGCCCCATCACCACCACCTGCCACAGCTTGAGGGATTTACGCAACTGTGCTTTGCCCGGCTGGGCCGCGAGATCCACAGAAGAATTAGTCGACATAGCTTTCCTCCCCGCCACGGGCCCAGATCTGCGATCGAAACGTGGGTACAGCAGACCTGGGTCGTGTCGGGGTGGAAAGCCAAAAGAAAGGCGTCAATGTTGCACGGCACAGATGCGGTCCGTACTTACTGCGGGAGCCATGGATGCTCACGCGGGGCGGGTTTTTAAACATTGGCATCATCACATTTCCTCGTCACAAACTCTGTCGGTTATCTGAAGACCCGTTGTCGCAAGCCGCTCCATTACGCGACATCCGGGAAATGGCAGGTGATCCTGCAATATTGACGGGCTGGCTCCGCTCAGACCGCATGATGCGACTTCTTTTTTTCAATGACCAAACAATGCGTACAGGCCCGACAAACATTCCGCCGCCGGGCCACTTTCCTGTCAGGCGTTTTTCAGCATCCACTCAATTTCAGTGTCGGTAATCAGGCGTTCAAACTGGATCAGTTCATCGTGTTTACAGGCGTGATACACATGGCTAAAACGCTCCCCGAGCAACTCACGCAGACTGTCATTTTGCATGAACTCCCACAGCGCATCGCTCTGGCGGATCGGGAACGGTAGCCCTTCCTGCTCCAGGCCGTTACCTTCCACCTCTTCCTGCAACGGCAGCTCGTTATCCAGCCCATGCAGGATCCCCGCCAGAATGGTCGACATCACCAGATACGGGTTGGCGTCAGCCCCCGCCACGCGATATTCAACCCGATGGTTATCACGATCGCCGCAGGGAATGCGCAGTGCCACCGTACGGTTGTTGTGCCCCCAGGAAGCCTGGGTCGGAACATACATCCCCGGCTGGAAGCGGCGATAAGAGTTCACATTCGGCGCCAGCAGCGCCATTGACGCGGGCATCAGATCAATCATCCCGGCAAGCGCACGTTTAAGTAACGCGGAATCATCGCCATTCGCATCGGCTAACACGTTCTCGCCTTTATTATTCATAATGCTGATGTGGATATGCATTCCGCTACCGGCATGCTCCTCATAAGGTTTTGCCATAAACGTGGCATGCATCTTATGTTTCTCCGCCACCAGCCGTACCAGCCGTTTCAGCGCCAGCGCGTCGTCGCAGGCGTCGAGTACGTTATCGGTATGGTAGAGGTTGATTTCAAACTGCCCAGGGGAGGCTTCAGCCACCGCGCCGTCAGCCGGGATCAGCTGCAAACGGGCCAGTTCATCGATATCGTTCAGCACATCAGCAAAGTGGTTCAGGTTATCAACCGAGTAAACCTGACTTTGCGTATTCCGATCGTCCGTTCCCGGCGCGCACGGCGGCTGCAGATAACCTTCGGGATCGCGCTTACGATCGAGTAAATAGAACTCCAGCTCTACCGCTACGACGGGGAACAGACCGCGCTGGCGAAGTTTCTGCCAGAGTCGGTTAAGTACGTTCCGCGGCTCAACGTCAAAGGGAGCGCCATCTTCATCCAGCATCGTCAGCATCATCTGCGCAATACATTCCGGATCGGCGGCCGAAGGCGTTAACGTGCCAGGCACCGGGACACAGGTCCGATCCGGTTCGCCAAGCTCCTGCCCTAATCCCGCCTCTTCGACCACATTGCCAAGAATATCCATCGCGAAAACGGATGCCGGGAAATAGCAGCCTTTCTCTAACTTGTGTAACCCTGCAACGGGAATGCGTTTACCACGAAAGCAACCATTCAGGTCGGTTAACAGCACATCCACGAACTGCGTGTTGGGATAGCGCTCCAGATACTGCTTAACTTCACGCGCAAACGCGCTACTTCGTCTCTCTTCAGAATGCTGAACAAAATTCTCAACTTCTACGATATTGGTTTCCATGATTCACCGCCGTTGGCCTGTAAGCTGTTCTGTGATTTGACTGTTAAATATAATGTCCACTCTTCGACTCTGGATGCAAACAAATTGTTTGTCAAATGTTAAATTAAGTTTGCTAGAAGGTTATTCCACTGCTAGATTGAGAAAATAATGAACGGAATGGCATAACAAGGAACCGTTTGGCAATAATTTATTCCAAAACGTGAGGTCGATCATGGGCAATATATTTGACAAGCCAGTTATTGGTGTAGTGATGTGTAGGAACAGGCTTAAGGGTCACGAGACCCAGACTCTGCAAGAAAAGTACCTGAATGCAGTATTAAACGCCGGTGGATTACCGATAGCGATTCCCCATGCGCTTGCGGAACCCGAATTACTGAACGCGCTGTTACCGAAACTGGATGGTATCTTCCTGCCAGGAAGCCCAAGCAATGTGCAGCCGCACCTTTATGGTGAAAATGGCGATGAGTCTGACGCCGATCCCGGGCGTGATCTTCTGAGCATGGCGCTAATTACCGCCGGGCTCGAAAGGCGCATTCCCATTTTCGCCATCTGCCGGGGCTTACAGGAATTAGTTGTCGCCACTGGCGGGACTCTGTATCGTCGCCTGTGCGATCACTCACAGTTCCTGGAACATCGTGAAGATGCGGAACTCCCGGTGGAGCAGCAATATGCGCCATCTCATGAAGTCCAGGTTCAACAGGGAGGATTGCTATCTCAGCTAATACCAGGTTGCAGCACGTTTTGGGTTAACTCCTTGCATGGTCAGGGCGCAAAAACCCTTGGCCCGCAACTGCGCGTGGAAGCACGCTCGCAGGATGGATTAGTGGAAGCAGCCAGCGTTCACGACCATCCTTTCGCGCTTGGCGTGCAGTGGCACCCGGAATGGAACAGTAGCGAATATGCCCTGTCGCGTTTGTTACTTGAAGGTTTTATCACCGCTTGTCAGAACCACCTCGCTGAAAAACAGCGACTCTGACCACTACAGTTAAGGAAATGCAATTATGAGCGATGACGGCCTGGCGCCGGGTAAACGTTTGTCAGAGATCCGCCAGCAATTGGGTCTTTCACAGCGTCGTGCCGCCGAACTGTCTGGGTTAACGCATAGCGCCATCAGCACCATAGAGCAGGATAAAGTCAGTCCTGCCATCAGTACGCTGCAAAAGCTATTGAAAGTTTATGGGCTGTCGCTCTCCGAGTTCTTCGCGGAACCGGAAAAGCCTGACGAACCGCAGGTGGTTATCAATCAAGATGATTTGATTGAGATCGGGAGTCAGGGAGTATCCATGAAGCTGGTACACAACGGAAATCCGAATCGTACGCTGGCCATGATGTTTGAAACCTATCAGCCAGGTACGACAACCGGGGAGAGAATTAAACACCAGGGTGAAGAGATTGGGACAATACTTGAAGGTGAAGTGATACTGACCATCAACGGTCAAACGTATCATCTTGTTGCAGGGCAAAGTTATGCCATTAACACCGGTATACCACACAGCTTCAGCAACACCTCGGCAGGGATCTGCCGCATCATCAGTGCCCACACTCCTACCACTTTCTAATAAGTAGCGGCCTGAGTTTCTCAGGCCTTCTTAAATAACGCGCATTAACAGGGTACATCCCTGGGGCATCGTGCAGCCTGATTTTGCCTGAAAAGATCAGCAACGAACTTTATCTTATTGATATAAAAGGAGTAGCTATGAACTTTCAGAATCTTAAATATTGGCGTGAAAAAGCCAGCCATTATTCGCCGGAGACCCGTTTATTTATTAACGGCGAATATTGCGCAGCCGCCGATAACGAAACCTTTATTACGCAGGATCCGGCAGGACAACGCCCGCTCGCCAAAGTCGCCCGCGGCAAAAAAGCGGATGTAGACCGCGCGGTCACCGCAGCCCGCACCGTGTTTGAACGCGGAGACTGGTCGCAAGCATCACCCGCAGAGCGCAAGGCAGTCCTGCACAAGTTCGCCGATTTAATGGAGCAGCATCACGAGGAGCTGGCGCTACTGGAAACGCTCGACACCGGTAAACCGATTCGCCATAGCCTGCGTGATGATATTCCAGGCGCGGCACGCGCCATCCGTTGGTACGCCGAAGCAATAGATAAAGTCTATGGCGAAGTGGCCACCACCTCGGTGAGCGATCTGGCGCTGATTGTGCGCGAGCCGGTAGGCGTCATTGCGGCCATCGTGCCGTGGAATTTTCCCCTGCTGCTGGCCTGCTGGAAACTTGGCCCGGCACTGGCTGCAGGCAACAGCGTGATCCTCAAGCCTTCAGAAAAATCACCGCTGACCGCCATTCGCCTTGCTGCGTTGGCAAAAAAAGCCGGTTTGCCAGATGGCGTACTCAGCGTGGTGAGCGGATATGGCCACGAAGCGGGCCAGGCGTTGTCGCAGCATCCGGATGTTGATGTGATCACCTTTACCGGCTCGACCCGCACCGGCAAGCAACTGCTCAAAGACGCTGGCGACAGCAATATGAAACGCGTCTGGCTGGAGGCCGGTGGTAAAAGTGCCAACATCGTTTTTGCCGACTGCCCGGATCTGCCGAAAGCCGCCGCCAATGCTGCAGCAGGCATCTTCTATAACCAGGGTCAGGTCTGTATCGCCGGTACGCGTCTGTTACTGGAAGAGAGTATTGCCGACGAGTTCATCGCCCTGCTGAAAGAGCAGGCGAAAAACTGGCAGCCGGGCAACCCGCTGGATCCGGAAACCACGATGGGCACGCTTATCGACAACGCGCATGCCGACACCGTGCACGGTTTTATTCGCGACGGTGAAGCGCAAGGCACGCTGGCGCTGGATGGTCGCAGCCACGTCCACCCAGCGGCTATCGGCCCGACTATTTTTGTCGATACAGCCCCGCAAGCCCACGTCAGCCGCGATGAGATTTTCGGCCCGGTACTGGTCGTCACCCGTTTTAGCAGCGAAGCCGAAGCCCTGGCGCTGGCCAACGACAGTGACTACGGCCTGGGGGCCGCGGTCTGGACCCGCGATCTGTCGCGCGCCCACCGCATGAGCCGTCGCCTGAAGGCCGGTTCGGTCTTCGTTAATAACTACAACGATGGTGATATGACTGTGCCGTTCGGCGGTTATAAGCAAAGCGGCAACGGGCGCGATAAGTCCCTGCATGCGCTGGAAAAATTTAGCGAACTGAAAACCATTTGGATCTCCCTGGAGCCTTAATCATGACTGAACATACCAGCAGTTATTACGCCGCAAGCGCCAATCAGTACGAACCGTTTCCCACCCTTAGCGAGTCGGTTAGCTGTGATGTTTGCGTCGTGGGCGGTGGATATACCGGACTCTCCTCCGCCCTGCACTTAGCGGAGATGGGTTACGACGTAGTGCTACTGGAATCCGCGCGTATCGGCTTCGGGGCCAGCGGACGTAACGGCGGTCAGTTGGTGAACTCCTACAGTCGCGATATCGACGTCATCGAGCGCACCTATGGCCCGGACGCCGCCAAAATGCTTGGCAGCATGATGTTTGAAGGCGGTAATATCATCCGCGAACGTATCAAGCGTTATCAGATCGAATGCGACTATCGCCCCGGCGGACTGTTTGTGGCGCTGAACCACAAGCAGATGGAAACGCTGGAAGAGCAGAAGTCGAACTGGGAACGCTACGGCAACACGCAGCTTGAACTGTTAGACAGCAGCGAAATTCGTCGCGAAGTCAGTAGCGATCGTTATGTCGGCGCGCTGCTCGACCACAGCGGTGGTCATATTCATCCGCTGAACCTGGCGATTGGCGAAGCTAACGCCATTCGTCTGAACGGCGGGCGCGTCTTCGAACAGTCGCCGGTCACCCGTATCCAGCACACCAGCCCGGCGGTGGTCAGCACCGAAAAAGGTCAGGTTACGGCCCGCTTTGTGATCGTCGCGGGCAACGCCTACCTCGGCGACAAACTGGAGCCTGCGCTGGCAAAAAGCAGCATGCCATGCGGCACACAGGTGTTAACCACCGAACCGTTGTCTGCAGAGATGGCGCGCTCGCTGATTCCTAAAAACTACTGCGTGGAAGATTGTAACTATCTGCTGGATTACTACCGTCTGACCGGTGATAACCGCCTGCTGTACGGCGGCGGCGTGGTCTACGGTGCCCGCGATCCGGACGATATTGAACGTCTGGTAATGCCGAAATTGCTGAAAACCTTCCCGCAATTGCAGGGGGTAAAAATTGATTACCGCTGGACCGGTAATTTCCTGTTAACGCTATCTCGCATGCCGCAGTTTGGCCGTCTTGATACCAACATTTACTATATGCAGGGCTACAGCGGCCACGGCGTGACCTGTACCCACCTGGCAGGACGTCTGATTTCTGAACTGCTGCGCGGGGATGCCGAGCGCTTTGACGCTTTCGCCAAACTGCCGCACTACCCGTTCCCGGGGGGGCGCAGCCTGCGCATTCCGTTTACCGCCATGGGGGCGGCATATTACAGCTTACGCGATCGCCTTGGGGTTTAAGTTCTTCCGCAATAAACCCGACGCACAGGGCGGTCTCCCCTGTGCGTTTTTTTATTCCCGGACAGTGAAAAACAGGTAACGGGCACGAAAATATCGCAATAGGACATAACCCTACACTTTACATTGTTTCTCCCCGCTGATCGGATAGGCTTTTTTAGATTATCGCTGGCGACGTGGCCAGAACTCAACGGGGGAAGAAACGCGTGTTATGAATACGAATAACGAGGAGACCTTTTATCAGGCGATGCGCCGCAAAGGGGTGAGTCGACGCAGTTTTCTCAAATATTGCAGCCTCGCAGCAACATCGCTTGGGCTGGGAGCCGCAATGACGCCCAGAATAGCCTGGGCGCTGGAAAACAAACCCCGGATCCCGGTCGTCTGGATCCACGGGCTGGAATGCACCTGTTGCACTGAATCATTTATCCGCTCCTCTCACCCACTCGCCAAAGACGTCATCCTCTCCCTGATTTCTCTTGATTACGACGACACCCTGATGGCCGCCGCCGGAACGCAGGCCGAAGAGGTATTTGAAGACATTCTGAGCCGCTACCACGGCCGATACATTCTGGCCGTCGAGGGCAATCCTCCGCTGGGTGAACAAGGAATGTTCTGCATCAGCGGCGGGCGACCGTTTATTGAAAAGCTAAAAAGAGCCGCGGCAGGCGCCAGCGCGATTATCGCCTGGGGAACCTGTGCCTCCTGGGGCTGCGTGCAGGCCGCACGGCCTAATCCAACCCAGGCAACGCCGATCGATAAGGTGATCACCGATAAGCCAATCGTGAAAGTGCCCGGCTGCCCGCCGATTCCGGATGTCATGAGCGCCATCATTACCTATATGGTGACGTTTGATCGTCTGCCTGAACTCGATCGTCTGGGGCGTCCGCTGATGTTCTATGGTCAGCGTATTCACGACAAATGCTACCGCCGCGCCCACTTTGACGCCGGGGAGTTCGTTGAGAGTTGGGACGATGACGCAGCCCGAAAAGGCTATTGTCTGTACAAAATGGGCTGCAAAGGGCCTACCACTTATAACGCCTGCTCCACCACCCGCTGGAATGGCGGCGTTTCTTTCCCCATCCAGTCCGGTCATGGGTGTCTGGGATGTTCAGAGAACGGCTTCTGGGATCGCGGTTCGTTCTACAGCCGCGTAGTCGATATCCCGCAGATGGGGACGCATTCAACCGCCGATACCGTGGGCCTCACCGCGCTTGGCGTGGTGGCCGCCAGCGTCGGTGTCCACGCAGTCGCCAGCGCCGTCAATCAACATAACCGCCACAAACAGCAATTAGCCGACGCCGGACAACAGTCGCAAGACAATGAGGATAAACAGGCATGAGCAATTCGTATCAAACCCAGGGATATACGGTCAATAATGCCGGCCGCCGCCTGGTTGTCGACCCCATTACGCGCATTGAAGGCCATATGCGTTGTGAGGTGAACATTGATGAGCAGAACATCATCACCAACGCGGTGTCCTGCGGCACCATGTTCCGTGGACTGGAAATTATTCTGCAAGGGCGCGACCCGCGCGATGCCTGGGCGTTTGTCGAACGAATTTGCGGGGTGTGCACTGGCGTACATGCGCTCGCATCGGTCTATGCCATTGAAGATGCCATTGGCATCAAGGTGCCCGATAACGCCAACATCATTCGCAATATTATGCTGGCGACGCTGTGGTGCCACGACCACCTGGTCCACTTTTACCAGCTAGCCGGAATGGACTGGATTGACGTTCTGAATGCCCTGAAAGCCGACCCGCGCGCAACATCGCAGTTGGCACAAAGCCTTTCAGCCTGGTCGATGTCCTCCCCGGGCTACTTCTTTGACGTACAAAACCGCCTGAAGAAATTTGTCGACGGCGGTCAGTTGGGGATTTTCCGCAACGGTTATTGGGGGCATCCGCAGTACAAACTGTCGCCAGAGGCTAACCTGATGGGCTTTGCCCATTATCTGGAAGCGCTCGATTTTCAGCGCGAGATTATCAAAATCCATACGGTGTTTGGCGGCAAGAATCCGCATCCTAACTGGATTGTCGGCGGCATGCCATGCGCTATCAATATCGATCAGAGCGGCGCGGTTGGCGCGGTCGATATGGAACGCCTTAACCTGGTACAGTCGATCATCACCCGCACCGCCGACTTCATCAACAACGTCATGGTTCCTGACGCGCTGGCTATCGGCCAGTTCAACAAACCCTGGAGCCAGATTGGCACCGGGCTGTCTGATAAGTGCGTCTTAAGCTACGGCGCGTTCCCGGATATCGCCAACGACTTCAGCGCGAAGAGCCTGTTGATGCCTGGCGGCGCGGTCATTAACGGTGATTTTAACAACGTCATGCCGGTGGATCTGGCCGATCAGCAGCAAATTCAGGAGTTTGTCGATCATGCCTGGTACCGTTATCCGGACGATCAATTAGGTCGTCACCCGTTCGAGGGGATTACTGAACCCTGGTACAACCCCGGCGATGTCAAAGGCAGCGATACCGATATCCAGCAGCTCAACGAACAGGAACGCTACTCGTGGATCAAAGCCCCGCGCTGGCGCGGACACGCCATGGAAGTTGGACCGTTGGCGCGTACGCTGATTGCCTATCACAAAGGGGATGCCGCCACGATTGAATCCGTCGATCGCATGATGTCCGCACTCAAACTGCCGCTGTCGGGTATGCAGTCGACGCTGGGGCGTATTTTGTGCCGCGCGCACGAGGCGCAGTGGGCCGTGAGCAAGCTGCAATATTTCTTCGACAAGCTGATGACCAACCTGAAAAACGGCAATCTGGCTACGGCGAATACCGAAAAATGGGAGCCTGCAAGCTGGCCGCAGCAGTGCCGTGGGATCGGTTTTACCGAGGCGCCGCGCGGAGCACTCGGTCACTGGGCGTCGATTCGCGACCAGAAGATCGACGTGTATCAGTGCGTAGTGCCGACCACCTGGAATGCCAGCCCGCGCGATCCGAAGGGGCAAATTGGCGCCTACGAGGCGGCGTTGATGGGCACCCAAATGGCGATACCGGATCAACCGCTGGAGATCCTGCGCACCTTGCACAGCTTCGACCCCTGCCTGGCATGTTCAACCCACGTCCTCGGCGACGACGGCAGCGAACTTATCGCAGTCCAGGTTCGCTAAGCGTTAAGGAACGGAACGATGACTGGAAAGATATCCCCACGCGTCGGGGAGGCGCGTGATACCGCCGTCAGCCACTATGTGTTTGAAGCGCCCGTACGCTTGTGGCACTGGCTGACAGTGGGCTGCATGTTGGTTTTGATGGTAACCGGATACTTCATTGGCCGACCACTGCCGTCGGTCAACGGCGAGGCCACTTACCTGTTCTACATGGGCGACATCCGGTTAGTACATTTCGCCGCAGCCATGGTGTTTACGGTGATACTGCTGGGTCGCATTTACTGGGCCTTCGTCGGCAATCGCTATTCACGCGAGCTGTTTATCGTGCCTGTCTGGCGTCGCAGTTGGTGGCAGGGTGCCTTTTCGGTGGTGCGCTGGTATCTGTTTCTGGAAAAAAAACCGGGAGAGGATATCGGCCATAACCCCGTCGCGCAGGCGGCGATGTTCGGTTATTTCCTGCTCTCCGTTTTTATGATCCTCACCGGTTTTGCCTTATACAGCGAGCATAGCCAGTACGCCATTTTTACCCCCTTCCGCTATGTGACGGAGTTTTTCTACTGGACCGGCGGTAACTCTCTCGATATCCACAGCTGGCATCGGTTGGGGATGTGGTTCATCGCCGCCTTCATCATCGGTCATGTGTATATGGCTATCCGCGAGGACATCATGTCTGACGATACCGTCATCTCAACTATGATCAACGGCTACCGTAGCCACAAATTTGCCAAACGCCAGCGCGATAAGGAGGCGTCATGAGCGAACCTAACGTCATCGTGATGGGCTTAGGCAACCTGCTGTGGGCAGATGAAGGATTTGGCATTCGCGTTGCCGAACGCCTGTACGCCCACTATCACTGGCCGGAATGGGTAGAGATTGTCGACGGCGGCACGCAAGGGCTGAATCTGCTGGGCTACGTTGAGCAGGCCAGCCATTTGTTGCTGCTGGACGCTATCGACTACGGACTCGCGCCAGGCACTTTGCAATCCTACGCCGGTGAACAAGTCCCCAGTTACCTCAGCGCCAAAAAAATGAGTCTGCATCAGAACAGCTTCTCCGAAGTGCTTGCTCTGGCGGAGATTCGCGGTCATCTGCCCGCCCACATCGCCCTCGTAGGACTACAGCCGGTGCAGCTGGACGACTATGGCGGCAGCCTGACCGACATCGCGCGCGCTCAGCTCCCGGCGGCAGAACAAGCCGCGCTAACGCAACTGGCCGCGTGGGGCATCGCGCCACAGACAATCGATGAAACGCGTTGCCTGAACTATGAATGCCTGTCGCTGGAAAACTATGAAGGCGTGCGTATTCGCCAGTATCGTGTAACGCTGGAGAGATAAGCAACATGTTGAATGAAAAACCATTTTCTGCGTTATGGCAACGCATGCTGGCGCGCGGCTGGCAACCGCTGACCGCATCTGAACTGGATGACTGGGTAACGCGTGTGCGTGATGGCGTGGTGCTGCTCAGTAGCGATCCCCGCCGCACGCCAGAAGTCAGCGATAACCCGGTAATGATTGCCGAGTTGCTCCGCGAGTTTCCCCAGTTTGACTGGCAAATCGCTATGGCGGATCTCGAGCACAGCGAGGCTATCGGCGATCGTTTTGGCGTATTCCGCTTCCCGGCCACGCTGGTATTTATCCACGGCGAGCTGCGCGGCATTCTCAGCGGCATCCACCCGTGGGCCGACCTGCTCAACCTGATGCGCCCCCTCGTTGAAGAACGCATCCCCCGGAGCCTGCAAGATGAGTGATACCTTTTTTCATCTGCTGGGACCGGGAACCCAGCCGGGCGATGACAGCTTCAGCATGAATCCCTTGCCCCTCACCTGCCAGGTCAACAGCAGCCCCAGCATGGCGAGGCTGGAAAACTGTCCGCACAGCCCGGCGGTGATGGCATTGTTAGCCGACGTGCGCCACCAGCTTAGCCAGAAAATCCCCGTAAAACAGGACGTGCTGGGATGGGATTTATCCACGCTCAACGCAGACGACCTCACGTTTTTGAATACGCTGCTCGGCGAAGGCGAAGTTTCCGTGCGTATCCAGCAGGCTGACGGCAGGGCGAGTGAGATTCAGGAGTCTATTTTCTGCGGAATCTGGCGGGTGCGTTGCCAGAATGACTTGGGTCAATGGGAGGAGCATCTGGAGGCAGGCAGTGCGCCACGGGCGCTGTGGCAGGCAGCAACAATCACGACGCTGCCAGACGATAGCCTGTTGCCTCCGCCCGTCGATGGGTTGATGAATGGCCTGACGCTGGCTCAGGAACTGCTGGCGCACGTGCGCGATCCGGCCACGCAACCTCATAGCATTAACCTCACCCAACTCCCGGTTAGCGATGCGGATCGCCAGTTCCTCTCCCGCCTGTGTGGCGAAGGGCGCATTCAGATCCGCACCATCGGCTACGGCGAGAGCCAAATCGACGCCACGGCGCTGCGCCATGTCTGGCATGTGCGCTGTCTGGATACCCTGAAAGGGCTTCTGCTCGAGAGTTATGAGATCTGTCCATTACCGGAACTGGTACTGGCTGCTCCGGAGGATCTGCTCGACTCGCTCCAGCGCCTGGATGAAGTCTGTAGCTGGCTGGCATCCGGCCCGCCGGCCTGATCCCCTTCTCCCGACCCGCATACTTTTCTGCTGCGGGTCTGGCGTTTTCTTCCTTATCTATTCACTCTCTAATGCCTGATGGAGTTCGCATGTGGGACGTCATTGACTTATCGCGCTGGCAGTTTGCGCTGACCGCGCTGTACCATTTTCTGTTTGTTCCCCTGACGCTGGGGCTGATTTTTTTGCTGGCCATCATGGAAACCCTGTTCGTGGTGACGGGCAAAACAGTCTACCGCGACATGACGCGTTTCTGGGGAAAGTTATTCGGTATTAACTTTGCGCTCGGTGTGGCGACCGGCCTGACCATGGAGTTTCAGTTCGGGACTAACTGGTCGCTCTATTCCAACTATGTGGGCGATATTTTCGGTGCCCCGCTGGCGATGGAAGCCTTGATGGCTTTCTTTCTTGAATCCACATTCGTGGGTCTGTTCTTCTTCGGCTGGCAGCGCTTAAACAAGTACCAGCATTTACTGGTGACCTGGCTGGTAGCGTTTGGCTCCAATATCTCGGCCCTGTGGATCCTCAACGCCAACGGCTGGATGCAATATCCAACGGGCGCTCACTTTAATATTGATACCCTGCGCATGGAGATGAGCAGCTTTAGCGAGCTGGTTTTTAACCCCATCAGCCAGGTGAAATTTGTGCATACCGTGATGTCTGGTTATGTCACAGGCGCCATGTTTGTGATGTCCATTAGCGCCTGGTATCTGCTGCGTGGTCGCGCTCGCGAGTTCGCCCTGCGCTCCTTCGCGGTAGGTTCTGTCTTTGGCACACTGGCTATCCTCGGCACTCTGCAACTGGGAGATAGCTCAGCTTATGAGGTCGCCCAACGCCAGCCGGTAAAACTGGCGGCAATGGAAGGGGAATGGCAAACCGAACCGGCACCTGCGCCCTTTCATGTGATAGCCTGGCCGCAGCAGGAGCAAGAGCGTAACGCCTTTTCCGTGAAGATACCGGCCCTGCTGGGTATCCTGGCAACTCACTCTTTAGATACGCCAGTTCCGGGGCTGAAGAACCTGATGGCAGACGCGCTACCCCGCCTGCAGCGGGGCCGGGAAGCATGGTTGCTGATGCAGGAAATCGCCAAAGGTAACCGCACGCCTCAGCTACTGCACGCTTTTCACGCCGTGGAAAAAGATCTGGGTTACGGCATCCTGTTAGCAAACTACGCCCCTGACATGAACCATGTCACGCCAGCGCAATATCAGGCCGCACAACGCGGCGCTATTCCGCAAGTCGCCCCCGTGTTCTGGAGCTTTCGCATCATGATTGGATGCGGTTCCCTTCTGCTGCTGGTGATGGCGATTGCGCTGATACAGACCTTACGCTGGCGTATCGACCAGCATCGCTGGGTACTGCACATAACGCTGTGGAGCCTGCCACTACCGTGGATTGCCATTGAAGCAGGCTGGTTTATGACGGAGTTTGGCCGCCAGCCGTGGGCGATTCAGGATATTTTGCCGACCTGGTACGCCCACTCCGCGCTGAGCGCGGGCCAACTGGCCTTCTCCATGGGGCTAATCCTCACGCTTTACACCCTGTTTTTAATTGCCGAAGTCTACCTGATGCAAAAATACGCGCGTCTTGGTCCAGATGCGATGCAACGTCAACAACCGGCACAACAACAAGAATAAAGGAGAGCATCATGTTGGATTATGAAACGTTGCGGCTCATTTGGTGGCTGCTGATTGGCATTATTCTGGTGGCCTTTATGGTCACTGACGGGTTTGATATGGGGGTCGGCTGCCTGTTACCGCTGATCGCGCGCAACGATGATGAACGTCGGGTGTTAATCAATAGCGTAGGGGCGCACTGGGAAGGTAACCAGGTGTGGCTCATTCTGGCGGGCGGTGCATTATTCGCAGCCTGGCCACGCGTCTATGCTGCCGCATTTTCGGGGTTTTATGTGGCGATGATTCTGGTGCTGTGCGCCCTTTTCTTTCGTCCATTGGCCTTTGATTATCGCGGTAAAATAGCGAATGCACGCTGGCGCGCCATGTGGGACACCGGGTTGGTTATCGGCAGCCTGGTGCCACCGGTTATCTTCGGCGTCGCCTTCGGCAATCTGTTCCTGGGGGTGCCTTTTGTGTTCACACCACAATTACATGTGCAATACCTGGGCACTTTCTGGGAATTGCTCTCTCCTTTTGCCCTACTGTGCGGCGCATTAAGCCTGATGTTGGTCATTATGCAGGGGGGCGTTTGGCTCCAGTTGAAAACCGACGGCATTCTTCACCTGCGCGCGCTGTCTGCCACCCGACGCAGCGCGATGTTAGTGGTGCTCTGCTTCCTGTTAGCCGGGTACTGGCTGTGGACGGGGATCGACGGCTATGTGCTGCTTAGCCAGGATCCTAATGGTCCGTCCAACCCGCTATTAAAGGCAGTAACGACCGCACCGGGCGCGTGGATGGCGCACTTTGAAAATTCACCACTATTGTTGGTTATTCCGCTGTTGGGCATGATTTTTCCAATGCTCGCGATCTATGCCTGCGGGCAACGTCGGGCCGTGTGGGGATTTCTGTTTGCTTCATTGACCCAGACCTGCGTGATCTTCACCGCTGGAATCACCCTGTTTCCATTTGTGATGCCATCCAGCGCATATCCACTCTCTAGCCTGACGGTGTGGGACAGTACCTCCAGCCAGATGACGCTCAGTATCATGCTGGTTATCGTGCTGATTTTCCTACCGATAGTTCTGCTTTATACCTTGTGGAGTTATTACAAGATGCTGGGACGAATCAACGTAGAAACCATCCGCCGCCACAACCACGAACTTTATTAGGGAGGACTGTACGATGTGGTATCTGTTTTGGTTTGTCGGCATTCTGCTGATGTGCACGCTCTCCACGCTGGCGCTGGTCTGGCTTGAGTCACGGCAGAAATAGCCCTGCGCGTGCGTTACGCTTCCTGGCTCCCCTGTTTATTCAGGGAGTCTTTATTCGTTCACACAAAAGCAGCATGGCTGCACCCAACCCCTGGTTAGCACCAAGCTTATCTATAAACCGCAGAGTGGTGCTGCAATGGACGTGTTCGAAGAGCGGAAAGGAAATGAGAAGCTATAGAGTGCTAAACCAGTGCGCGAGACAAAAAGAAGGAGATTACATTGAAGATGTGGAGTTGTAACTGCTTGATTGAATGGTGCCGATAATAGGAGTCGAACCTACGACCTTCGCATTACGAATGCGAAGTTTTTATATTTTAACTGCTTGAACAACCATCAGAAATCACAAATTTATCATTTTAAATCATAATATTAAAACAAAAAACCTGTTGATGTAAATTGATGAGTGTTGATGTTTATCCTTTCAATTTACTTACACCAGCCGTTACATTACTGTAAACCGTAATCCCCAACAGGAACCCTAAAAATGGCGCTTTCAAGACAAAAACTAACCTTCGAACGAATTCGAAGATTTACTTTACCTGAAGGGAAAAACCAAGTTTTCCTTTGGGATACGGACGTAACAAGCTTGGCATGTCGAGCAACTCGTGGAGCAAAAGCCTTTGTATTCCAAAGCCTGTATGCGGGAAAAACCCTTCGCATGACCATTGGCAACATTAACGATTGGAGGATTGATGATGCGAGGGCCGAAGCCAGGCGACTGCAAACATTAATCGATACTGGGATAGATCCGCGTATAGCTAAGGCGGAAAAAATTGCTGAAGCGGAATCACAGCAGGCTGAATCTCGTAAAACGAAGGCAACCTTTTCAAGCGCTTGGGAAGATTATCTTGATGAATTGAGAACCGGAATCAGCGCAAAAACTAAACGCCCCTACTCTGCACGCTACATTGCCGATCACGTTAACTTGTCCAGTCGTGGAGGCGAAAGTAAAAAAAGAGGCCGGGGCCCAACCTCACCTGGGCCACTGGCTAGCCTGCTCGACCGACCATTATCAGAACTAACACCAGAGAACATTGCCGAATGGCTAAGTACAGAGAGACAAAATCGGCCTACCGTCACTGCTCATGCCTACCGTCTGTTGCGTGCATTCATCAAATGGGCTAATTACCAGAAAAAATATCAGGGAATAATCGATGGCGATCTTGCACAAGATCATAACGTGAGAAAAATGGTTCCAATATCAGCGAGCAAAGCGGGAGATTGCTTACAAAAAGAACAGCTCAAAAGCTGGTTCAGTGCCGTGCGTAGCCTCAATAATCCCATTGCATCAGCCTATCTCCAAGTGCTTTTGCTCACCGGTGCACGGCGTGAAGAAATTTCCTCACTTCGCTGGTCTGACATAGATTTCAAATGGTCAAGCATGAGAATTAAAGACAAGATCGAAGGCGAGCGAATTATCCCCCTCACTCCCTATGTTTCTGACTTGTTACGCTCACTGATGGAGATCCCCAATCGTGGTACAAACGAGGAGAATTGGGTTTTCAGAAGTAACAGCAAAAGTGGCAAAATTATTGAACCGCGTTCAGCACATAATAGAGCATTAACTCGCGCGGAGTTACCACATATCAGCTTGCACGGATTGCGCCGTAGTTTTGGGACCCTCGCTGAATGGGTCGAAGTACCAACAGGTATTGTTGCGCAGATTATGGGCCATAAGCCTAGCGCTCTTGCTGAAAAGCACTATCGCCGCCGTCCATTAGATTTGCTAAGAAAATGGCATGAAAAAGTTGAATTATGGATCTTAGAAGAAGCAAAAATAAAAAACAACGTTGATAAGCGTTGATTTTATCAAATATCAACAACTTACATAAAATCACATGTGTTGACAGAAATTTTTTTTCAGTTATCTTTTATTACTGCTAACTACATTCACTCACTAAGCAGGAGATTAACTACAGTGACTAACCCAATAACTGTATCAAGAGAAGACCGAAGTGCGGAAATCAGAGCGAGATGGGGTTTACATCCGACTAAAAACAAAAGTTCTAATTTTTGGGAAACAACAATTCAGCGTTTTAATAATAGTAGTACTGACCGAATACTACCTCTTTGGCACCGTGTTTCAAAACTTTTAGTTGCTATTAGGAATGTAGTCAATACTATAACATGCCTTTTTCCACCAAAGGGGAATACTTCCCGCTCACGCCGAAGTTCAACAACGTCATCAAAAAACTCATCATCATCTTCATCGGATGGTAGTAGTAGCGACCCCGATCCCGATAGAGACCCCATATTCACCCCTTTTCATTTCATTCTTTCATCTCTGTTAAAAACAATGATCGTCTTATTTGCCCACATATCAAATGTTGGGGTGATGAAATGAGCGATATCAAACATCAAAAACCCTCTCAGTCACAACTAATTTCTACCCGCGAGTTAGCTAAGGAAGGTGCGAACAAGTTCCTGATATGAGATCATCATATTCATCCGGAGCGCATCCCAGAGGGACATCATGAGCCATCAACTCACCTTCGCCGATAGTGAATTCAGCACTAAGCGCCGTCAGACCCGAAAAGAGATTTTCCTCTCCCGCATGGAGCAGATTCTGCCATGGCAGAATATGACCGCTGTCATCGAGCCGTTTTATCCCAAGGCGGGCAATGGCCGACGGCCCTATCCGCTGGAGACCATGCTGCGTATTCACTGCATGCAGCATTGGTACAACCTGAGCGACGGTGCCATGGAAGATGCCCTGTACGAAATCGCCTCCATGCGCCTGTTTGCCCGATTATCCCTGGATAGCGCCCTGCCGGATCGCACCACCATCATGAATTTCCGCCACCTGCTCGAGCAGCATCAACTGGCCCGTCAATTGTTCAAGACCATCAATCGCTGGCTGGCCGAAGCAGGCGTCATGATGACCCAAGGCACTTTGGTGGATGCCACCATCATTGAGGCACCCAGCTCTACCAAGAACAAAGAGCAGCAACGCGATCCGGAGATGCATCAGACCAAGAAAGGCAATCAGTGGCACTTTGGCATGAAGGCCCACATTGGTGTCGATGCCAAGAGTGGCCTGACCCACAGCCTGGTCACCACCGCGGCCAACGAGCATGACCTCAATCAGCTGGGTAATCTGCTTCATGGAGAGGAGCAATTTGTCTCAGCCGATGCCGGCTACCAAGGAGCGCCACAGCGCGAGGAGCTGGCCGAGGTGGATGTGGACTGGCTGATCGCCGAGCGTCCCGGCAAGGTAAAAACCTTGAAGCAGCATCCGCGCAAGAACAAAACGGCCATCAACATCGAATACATGAAAGCCAGCATCCGTGCCAGGGTGGAGCACCCGTTTCGCATCATCAAGCGGCAGTTCGGCTTCGTGAAAGCCAGATACAAGGGGCTGCTGAAAAACGATAACCAACTGGCGATGTTATTCACCCTGGCCAACCTGTTTCGGGTGGACCAAATGATACGTCAGTGGGAGAGATCTCAGTAAAAACCGGAAATAACGCCAGAAATGGTGGAAAAAATAGCCTAAATAGGCTGATTCGATGTGTTTGCGGGAAAAAAATCGGCCCAGATCCGCGAAATTTTAATCAGCGAGTCAGCTTGGGAAGAAATGACCTGCTTATTCGCACCTTCCCTTGCATATCGGCAGACTACATCAGAACCCGGTAACCTTGGATGCTGGGATAATGGCAGAGAAGAGGCACTTACTGTATCTACGGTAAAAAGCGGTTTTGTCGATGAAGTTTTAAAGGAAACCCTCCAGAAACGCTGATGAAATTGCGCAGTTTCGCTGGCCTGATGCGACAACAACTCGCCAGTAGAATGGGTATTTCTTACAAATACCTGCGCAGCATAGAAGCAAACCCATCCAGAGCGAGCATTACTACACTTAACCATTATGCCAAGAAGTGTGGTGTTAAAAGCCCTTTGATTTATCTGTAAATAAGATAAAACATGATAATTTCATCAAGTTGCATGGTAATTTATCCAGGATCCATTTGTGTCCAGGACGTAAGTCTTCACAGCTGTCGAATCAATTCTATTTCGTAAGGCGGCTCACGTTTTTATGCCCTGAGCAGTGCTTTTCCGGCTGGAACTTTCCCCCACTCATTCACTGTGATTTAATATGCTAAACCGGTTTAATTAAGTTTAGCCTTGGAGGGTTTTAGCATGAAAGCAAAAGTTTGGGTTCTGGGCGACGCAGTGGTGGACCTGCTACCGGAGAGTGAAGGGCGCTTGCTACAGTGCCCTGGAGGCGCGCCGGCTAACGTGGCGGTAGGGGTTGCCCGCCTTGGCGGCAACAGCGGATTTATCGGCCGCGTCGGCGGTGACCCGTTTGGCCGCTACATGCGTCATACCCTGCAACAGGAGCAGGTCGACGTCAGCCATATGTATCTTGACGATCATCACCGCACGTCCACTGTGGTGGTCGACCTTGATGACCAAGGTGAACGCACCTTTACCTTTATGGTACGCCCCAGCGCTGACCTGTTCCTGGCTGAAGAAGACCTGCCACAGTTTGCCGCCGGACAGTGGTTGCACATCTGCTCCATCGCGCTCAGCGCCGAGCCCAGCCGCAGTGCTACCTTCGCGGCTATGGAGAACATCAAACGTGCCGGTGGCCGGGTGAGCTTTGACCCTAATATCCGCCTGGATCTCTGGCAAGATCAGAACCTGTTGCACGCCTGTCTCGACCGCGCCCTGCGTCTGGCGAACGTGGTGAAACTGTCCGAAGAAGAGCTGATACTCATCAGCGGGAGTAATGATATCGCGCAGGGGATCGCCAGCATCACTGAGCGTTATCAGCCTGAATTACTGCTGGTGACTCAGGGTAAAGCGGGCGTCATCGCCGCATTCCAGCAGCAGTTTATCCATTTCAGCGCTAAACCGGTTGTCAGCGTGGATACCACCGGTGCGGGCGATGCGTTTGTCGCCGGACTGCTTGCCAGCCTTGCTGCCAACGGGATGCCGGCGGATATCAATGCCCTGGAGCCAACGCTCGCTCTGGCGCAAACCTGCGGTGCCCTGGCAACCCTGGCGAAAGGCGCGATGACTGCCCTGCCATACCAGCGCGATCTACACCGCCAGATTTGATCCTAAATACCGTCGTACGCGGTCCACTTTGTTGCATCCATCACACTTATTAAACCGGTTTAGCAAAATCAATTTCAAAATGTTAAATGTCGTGCTTAACATTGCAACTAAACCGGTTTAGTAAAAACACACAATTTTTTATTTTCCTTTTGGGATGCAATCAATATGTTCAGAAAAAGCACACTCGCGGTTCTTATCGCTTTGCTAACCGGCGCCGCCTCAGCCCATGCACAAACGGATCTCAGCAGTATCGAAGCCCGTTTAATTGCGCTGGAAAAACGCTTACAGGATGCCGAAAACAGAGCGCAAACGGCAGAAACCCGCGCAGAGTCGGCAGAGAAGAAAGTACAGCAGCTCACGACACAGCAACAAAAAACCCAGGACAGCACTCAGGAAGTGGCTCAGCGTACCGCCAAACTGGAGAAAAAAGCCGATGAGAAAAGCGGGTTTGAGTTCCACGGCTACGCCCGCTCCGGCGTGATAATGAATGACTCCGGCGCCAGCACCAAATCCGGAGCCTACATGACGCCAGCAGGGGAAACCGGTGGGGCTATTGGCCGCCTGGGAAACCAGGCCGATACCTATGTTGAAATGAATCTTGAACATAAGCAGACCCTGGATAACGGGGCAACGACCCGCTTCAAAGTCATGGTCGCCGACGGTCAAACCACTTATAACGACTGGACGGCGAGCACCAGTGATTTGAACGTGCGTCAGGCCTTTGTTGAACTGGGCAACTTGCCCACCTTCGACGGGCCGTTTAAAGGCTCCACCCTGTGGGCCGGGAAACGCTTTGACCGGGATAACTTTGACATTCACTGGATCGACTCGGATGTCGTGTTCCTCGCCGGTACCGGCGGCGGTATTTACGATGTCAGGTGGAACGACAGCGTTCGCAGCAACTTCTCTCTTTACGGGCGTAACTTCGGCGATATTGCTGATACCAGCAACAGTGTGCAGAACTACATCGTCAGCATGAACAATTTCATCGGGCCGGTGCAGATGATGGTCAGCGGGATGCGGGCAAAAGACAACGACGAACGCCAGGATACCAACGGTAATCCGGTCAAAGGCGATGCGGCAAATACCGGTGTACATGCGCTGCTCGGGTTGCACAACGACAGTTTTTACGGCCTGCGTGAAGGTGCCAGCAAAACCGCCCTGCTCTACGGTCACGGACTGGGTGCCGAAGTTAAAGGTGTCGGCTCTGACGGCGCGTTACGCTCGGGGGCTAACACCTGGCGCTTCGCCAGCTACGGCACCACGCCACTGAGCAAGAACTGGTTTATCGCCCCGGCGATACTGGCACAAACCAGTAAAGACCGTTATGTCGATGGCGACAGCTACCAGTGGGCAACCCTCAACATGCGTCTGATCCAGGAGATCAATCAAAACTTCGCCCTCGCTTATGAAGGCAGTTACCAGTATATGGATCTCAAACCTGAAGGTTATAACGATCGCCATGCGGTAAACGGCAGCTTCTACAAGCTCACCTTCGCCCCGACCTTTAAGGTTGGCGACATCGGCGATTTCTTCAGCCGTCCTGAAATCCGTCTTTACACCTCGTGGATGGACTGGAGCAAAAAACTCAATAATTACGCCAGCGATGACGCGCTGGGCAGCAGTGGTTTTAAATCGGGCGGCGAATGGTCGTTCGGGATGCAGATGGAAACCTGGTTTTGATGGTTAACACCTGGCGACAGTAACCGCCGGGGCGACAAAATACGTTTCGTCGCCCCGGACACAATAACAACGAAGAGAATGCGCTCCGGCTACCACGGGACGACAACTCGAAAATCAATACGCATTCAGAGGGTACTATGGATTTTGAACAGATTTCCCGCTCGCTACTTCCGCTTCTGGGAGGCAAGGAAAATATCGCCAGCGCCGCGCACTGTGCCACACGCCTGCGCCTGGTGCTGGTCGATGACTCACTGGCCGATCAGCAGGCCATCGGCAAAATTGATGGGGTGAAGGGCTGTTTCCGTAACGCCGGACAGATGCAGATTATCTTCGGCACCGGGGTGGTGAACAAAGTCTACGCCGCCTTTATCCAGGCGGCAGGGATTGGCGAATCCAGCAAATCGGAAGCTGCCGACATTGCGGCGAAAAAACTGAATCCTTTCCAGCGCATTGCCCGCCTGTTGTCGAACATCTTTGTGCCGATCATCCCGGCTATCGTCGCCTCCGGCCTGTTGATGGGCCTTCTGGGGATGGTTAAAACGTACGGCTGGGTCGACCCGGGTAACGCCATCTACATCATGCTGGATATGTGCAGCTCAGCGGCGTTTATTATTCTGCCGATCCTGATTGGCTTCACCGCCGCCCGCGAGTTCGGTGGTAATCCTTATCTTGGCGCGACGCTTGGCGGCATCCTGACTCACCCGGCGCTCACCAACGCCTGGGGTGTGGCCGCCGGTTTCCACACCATGAACTTCTTCGGCCTTGAGATTGCCATGATCGGCTATCAGGGCACGGTGTTCCCGGTGCTGCTGGCGGTGTGGTTTATGAGCATCGTTGAGAAACAGCTGCGTCGCGTGATCCCCGATGCACTGGATCTGATCCTGACGCCGTTCCTGACGGTGATCATTTCCGGTTTTATCGCCCTGCTGATTATCGGCCCGGCTGGTCGCGCGCTTGGCGACGGTATTTCGTTTGTCCTTAGCACCCTGATTACCCACGCCGGTTGGCTGGCCGGACTGCTGTTTGGCGGTCTCTATTCGGTTATCGTCATTACCGGTATTCACCACAGCTTCCACGCCATCGAAGCGGGACTGCTGGGCAACCCATCCATCGGCGTCAACTTCCTGCTGCCGATTTGGGCGATGGCCAACGTCGCTCAGGGCGGTGCTTGTCTGGCGGTGTGGTTCAAAACGAAAGATGCCAAAATCAAAGCCATTACCCTGCCCTCGGCGTTTTCTGCCATGCTCGGCATCACCGAAGCGGCGATTTTTGGTATTAACTTACGCTTTGTAAAACCGTTTATCGCAGCCCTGATTGGCGGCGCGGTGGGCGGCGCGTGGGTGGTATCCATGCATGTTTACATGACCGCGGTGGGCCTGACGGCTATCCCTGGCATGGCTATCGTGCAGGCCAGCTCGCTGCTGAACTACATTATCGGGATGGTTATCGCCTTTGGCGTCGCCTTTGTCGTCTCCCTGGTACTGAAATACAAAACGGACGCTGAATAATGTCACATCCATCACGCCTGCCTGCGATTTTGCAGGCTGTTATGCAGGGCCAGCCGCGCGCGCTGGCCGACAGCCACTATCCCCGCTGGCACCATGCGCCGGTGACCGGGCTGATGAACGATCCCAACGGCTTTATTGAATTTGCCGGACGTTATCACCTGTTTTATCAGTGGAACCCGCTCGCCTGCGATCATAAGTTCAAGTGCTGGGGGCACTGGAGCTCTGCCGACCTGCTGCACTGGCAACATGAGCCGATCGCGCTCATGCCGGATGAAGAGTATGACCGCAACGGCTGCTACTCCGGAAGCGCCGTGGATAGTCAGGGCACGCTCACCCTGTGCTATACCGGCAACGTAAAATTTGACGACGGCAGCCGAACCGCGTGGCAGTGCCTGGCGACGGAAAATGCCGACGGCACGTTTACCAAACTCGGCCCGGTATTACCGCTGCCGGAGGGCTATACCGGCCACGTGCGTGACCCGAAAGTCTGGCAGCACGAAGGTCGCTGGTACATGGTGCTGGGCGCACAGGATTTGCAAAAGCGTGGCAAGGTGTTGTTATTCAGCTCAGCGGACCTTCATGAGTGGACGAGTCAGGGCGAAATCGCCGGTTATGGCATCAATGGCCTGGACGACGCGGGCTATATGTGGGAATGCCCGGACCTGTTTGCCCTCGGCGACCAGCATGTCCTGATTTGCTGCCCGCAGGGCGTGCCTCGTGAGAAAGAGCGCTATCTCAACACCTACCCGGCAGTGTGGATGAGCGGCGATTTCGACTACCACCGCGCGGCCTTCGAGCATGGCGAACTGCACGAATTGGACGCAGGGTTTGAGTTCTACGCCCCGCAAACCATGCTTACCAGTGATGGCCGCCGTCTGCTGGTCGGCTGGATGGGCGTGCCGGAGGGCGAAGAGATGCTTCAACCGACCCTCACCAACGGCTGGATCCATCAGATGACCTGCCTGCGTGAGCTGGAGTTTATCGATGGTCAGCTATACCAACGTCCTCTACGAGAGCTGAGCGCCCTGCGCGGCGAAGCGCACGGCTGGGCAGGGAACTCCCTGCCGCTGGCACCGATGGAAATCGTTCTACAAACCACTGGGGACGATATTTTGAGCCTCGATTTTGACGGCGCATTAATCCTTGAACGCGATGCCAGCGGGATCCGCCTGGCCCGACCCAGTCTGGCCAGCGACGAGAAGCATTATCGTTACTGGCGCGGAGACGTCCGCTCGCTGCATATTTTCATCGACCAGTCTAGCGTGGAGATTTTCATCAACGGCGGCGAAGGAGTGATGAGCTGCCGCTACTTCCCGGCCTGTTCAGGGCAGCTAATGTTCTCTGGCATCACACCGGACGCATTCTGCTACTGGCCGCTGCGAACTTGCATGGTAGAATAAGCGTTTTGCCTCAAGCTCATGGCGTCGTAATGAAAACTAAACGCGTAACCATTAAAGATATCGCCGAACAGGCTGGCGTCTCAAAAGCGACCGCCAGCCTAGTACTGAACGGTCGTGGTAAGGAGCTGCGTGTGGCGCAGGAAACGCGTGAGCGAGTACTGGCGATTGCCCGTGAGCAGCACTATCAGCCAAGCATTCACGCCCGCTCGCTGCGCGACAACCGCAGCCACACCATCGGACTGGTGGTGCCGGAGATCACCAACCACGGCTTTGCGGTCTTTTCACATGAGCTGGAAATGCTGTGCCGCGAAGCAGGCGTCCAGCTATTGATCTCTTGTACTGATGAAAACCCCGGTCAGGAGAGCGTGGTGGTCAATAACATGATTTCCCGCCAGGTTGACGGTCTGATCGTCGCTTCATGTATGCACAACGATGCCGACTATCTTAAGCTCAGCCAACAACTGCCAGTAGTGCTGTTTGACCGTTGTCCTAATGAAAGCCTGCTGCCGCTGGTGATGACTGATTCGATTACCCCAACGGCGGAACTGATTTCCCGCATTGCACCTAAGCATAGCGATGAGTTCTGGTTTTTAGGCGGTCAGTCGCGTCTGTCGCCTTCACGCGATCGTCTGACCGGCTTCACGCAGGGTTTGGCTCAGGCGGGTATTGCACTGCGCCCGGAATGGGTGATTAACGGTAACTACCACCCGAGCTCAGGCTATGAGATGTTCGCCGCACTCTGCGCGCGACTTGGGCGGCCGCCTAAGGCGCTGTTCACTGCCGCCTGTGGACTGCTCGAAGGGGTACTGCGCTATATGAGCCAGCACCATTTACTCGACTCAGATATCCATCTGACGAGCTTTGACGATCACTATCTTTATGATTCGCTGTCGCTGCGTATCGATACCGTACAGCAGGATAACCGCCAGTTGGCCTGGCACTGCTATGATCTGATAAGCCAATTGATCGAGGGCGATACGCCCGAAACGCTACAACGCTACCTGCCCGCAACGCTGCAGTTTAGGCATCAGTAATAACTGAGCATTTTTGAATACCCTACAGAGGTGAAATCTGGTGCGAATCCAACAATCAAAAATCAATATTTGTAGTGATGTGATGCGGAAAGGTCTTCACTGCATCAGTAATCACACCAATCGGGTTAAACGGCAAACTGAGTGGTGGTAAAGACTGACACCGGCATTATTACTGTCACTGTGGAACATCACTCCGGCGGGTTTACCGCAAGCTTCCCACGCAATTTCCAGCGCTTTGATGTCAGCTTGCTGTCCGGTGAGAATGACATTGCCCAACCCTCAGGTTTCCTTGCGAACAGATCGAGAACAACAGCAAGGTAAGCCCAACGCTTGCCTGTCCAGAGTAGAGTAAGAGGCAGGGCGTAGTCGGACTATTTCCCTGCCTCTCCTCCCCGAACCGGACGTGCACCTTTCAGCGCATCCGGCTCTCCATTTAAATGCTGGCGAACGCCATTGCCACTTCTGTAAAGCGCGATGTATACGTGTTTCTGGTCTCCGTCCTCAGATAGGGATTACCTTCGGGTAGCCGCCAGCGGAACAGCTTCTTGCCTTGCCCCACCAACCGGTACAGTATTTCGCCGCTGAGCTTGCCGTGATTGGTTTTACCAAATAAAACCCACGTTTTGCTCTGACCCGGTTTCGGTGATTTACACCACCACCTCATCAGGGAAGCGATACCTGTACGGTATTTGCGGGCCAGCCAGTGAGCCAGCTTCCAGAACACGACACGGTCGATATAACTGAAGACTTTGGCCTTAAAATCAACGAACTGATAGAACATGGCCCAGCCTTTCAGTTTTCGGTTGAGTTGTTCAGCCATATCGACTTTGCTTTCACTGTAGTTGCCTGATAACAGTGCTGTCAGCGATGCGGCGAAGTTTCTGGCTTTCTCCTGCGGGATCGTTGAGACCACTCGCATCTCGCCATAACGACTGCGTTTGCGAATGATCCTGTGCCCCAGAAAGATAAAGCCGTCATTAACATGGGTGATTTTAGTCTTATCCATGTTCAGCCTGAGTTTCAGACTGCCTTCGAGCACACCCCGACACTCCTCCCTGATGGCTTCCGCCTGTGCTTTGGTGCCTTTGACGATGAGGACAAAATCATCGGCATAGCGGCAGTACGCCACCGCGGGTTTCCACTGCCAGTTTTCTCTGACCGCCGTACTTCGGCCCCGTTGGATACTGTTATTCCAGTACCACCGATCTTTTCTGGCTTTCCCGCTCAGGTAGCGCTCATGCAGGTATTGATCGAACTCATTCAGCATGATGTTCGATAATAGCGGCGATATAACACCGCCCTGTGGCACACCTTCACTGGCCGCCCGAAAGAGACCGACATCGATATGTCCCGCCTTGATGGTTTTCCACAGCAGAGTCATGAAACGTGCGTCACTGATCCTGCGGCGTACAGCCTTCATCAGCAGTCGATGATGTACGGTGTCGAAGTAACTGGACAGGTCGCCTTCAATCACCCAGCGTCCCCGGGTTTCACCACAGTCTGTGAGCTGTAATTTCACCGTGCGGATCGCGTGGTGGACACTGCGCTCAGGCCGGAAGCCATATGAGAGCGTATGAAAATCACTCTCCCATATCGGCTCCATCGCCATCAGCATGGCCCGCTGAACAATACGATCCCGCAACGCGGGGATACCCAGTGGTCGCAGTTTGCCGTTGCTTTTAGGGATGTAAACCCGTCTGGCGGGCAAGGGCTGGTAGTGGCCTGAGAGTAATTCATCCCTGAGGATTTGCAGCTCAACAGCCAGTCTGGCCTGTAGCATTGTTTTGTTCACGCCATCAACGCCGGGGGTATGGGCCCCCTTTGATGAAAGCGTGATCCGCGCCGCTTCAGCCAGCCATTCTGGTTGTGTTATCAGACGCAGCAGCCGTTGAATCCGTAGGGACGGATCGGTGACTGCCCATGTGGCAAGCTTGCGTTGCATTTCGCTGATTATCAAAGGTCTTCACCTCGTTAGGTCAGTTAATTCACGTCGCAAACACATTCAAACTGCTTCCCTTCGCCATGTAATGGGCTTTCCCCATCGCGGACTACTACGGAAGCTCCGCCAGCCAGCGCGTCATCGGAGCCATGCCCCCTTAACATCCGTCGCTGACCTTCCCCGGTTTACCTGCCTGGACTCAGGCATACTGAGGAGGCTGCCCGTCGCACTCTTTATCCTTGCTTGCCGCAAGTTGGCAGAGGTCAGCAACGCAAGCGTGATAGACGCTGCTGCCCCGGTGTTTCGCATACATGTCAAAACACCTTCGACCGGCAGTGCTTACGTATCACTGCCAGTTCCTCCTGCACGGCCTGTCAGATCACGTAGGCCGTGGTGACGTTTTCAACCCACAGAGGCGGATTAACGGGTTCATGTTCTTCAGCCTTTCAGTACTTAACCTTGAGGATCATCTCGGCTTAGTGATCTCGCCTCAATCCCCGTTGTCAGCGGGTTACATCACCCTGCGGGCATGCCGCAGGTCACTGCCGCTCAGGTTCTCCACCGTCACACCCGGTGGGATTGTTGGGTTTCTCATCGTGAGTTACCGGTTCAATATTCCAGACAGACTCGCGGTTCATTTAAGCATCCATGCCCGCCCTGAACTCCGGGCACACTATAGGTCACATCACCGCACCACACCTGATTTGGCTCGGTCACGGCGAACTGCCGTTCAAGGTAGTTAGGGATAGCAACATGTTCATGACCACCACGTTTATACCGGTGAGTCGGCTGCTGACAGCTGACCAGCCCCAGCTCTTTCATGAGCCTGCCAGCAAGCCAGCGTCCCATCTGGTAGCCTCTCCGGGTTGCCATTGTGGCAATGCTTCTTCCTCCGGCCGAACCGTGGCTGATGCCATGTAGCTCAAGTACCTGACTGCGTAATACAGCCCGTCTGCCGTCTGGTTTTTCAGGACGGTTTTTCCAGTATCTGTAGCTGCTGCGATGAACCCCGAACACATGGCAGAGTGTGGCCACAGGATAATGCGCTCTGAGTTTCCCGATTATCGAGAACTGTTCAGGGAGTCTGACATCAAGAGCGCGGTTGTAGATTCAATCTGTCAATGCAACACCCCTTTCAATTATCTCTTTCGGTGTTTTGAACTTCAGTGTCTTTCTCGGTCTGTTGTTTAGCTGAGCAGCAACCAGATCTAGTTCATGTTGAGTATATTGGGCAAGACATGTCTTTTTAGGAAAGTACTGCCGAATTAGCCCATTTGTGTTCTCATTTGTTCCCCGCTGCCAAGGACTCTGAGGATCGCAGAAGTAAACTTTAACGCCGGTGCTGACAGTAAATTCTAGATGTCTGGCCAGTTCCATTCCTCTGTCCCATGTCAGTGATTTTCTGAGTTCTGACGGTAAACTCAGGAATTTGTCGGTAAGAGCCTGATTTACTGAGACAGAATCTTTGCCCCTGAGTCTAAGGATGATCGTATAACGTGATTTTCGGTCTACAAGTGTGGCTATATGAGAGTTTTTTGTACCTGAGACTAAATCGCCCTCCCAATGCCCCAGAGAGCGTCTGTTATCGATATTTCGGGAACGTTCGTGAATTGGTGTTCCGTTCACTATGTTAATCGTACCTCTTTCGCCTTTGCGGGTATGACGCCTGCCATGGCGAAGGCTATGCGACCGTCGCAGATGCTGTATATTCAGGTGGTGTAGCGCTTCACGGCTACGAAAGTACAGCGTTTTATAAATTGTCTCAGGTGATATTCGCAGCGTTTTTTGACGTGGTTTTGTTCGCCTTAACCATCCTGATATTTGCTCTGGAGACCATTTCATCTCCAGCTTTTCCAGAACAAGCTTTCGCAATGGTAAATTTTGATCCAGTAAGCACGGTTTTGGCCTTTTCGCCATTCTGTTGGCTCGGTTATTAGCATCAACAGCTTTGTAATAGCGTCTGCCCCGATTACGCTGAACTTCACGTGAGATCGTCGAAGGACTGCGATTCAGCGCAGTAGCTATCGCACGAATGCTCATTTTGGCTGACAAACCAGCTCGTATCTCCTCGCGCTCAGACAGTGTCAGGTGAGCTACAGCCCGCTTACGCTCATGGGGTTTTATGCCGCCAGTATCCCTTAACATAGTGAAGATCGTTCCGGGTTTTGAACCCAGGATATTCGCTATTTCACTGAAGCCTGTTCCGTTCTTCCATAGTTCAAAAACAGAGGCTTTTTCCTCTGCTGTAAATGTTCGTCTCATTCAAAAAACCTCCGCAACCCCATGTTTTCACATAACTGTTGCGTTGACCAATTGAATCTACAATAGCGTTCTTTATCATCCTGCGGTCCACGGTAGAAAATCTTAAAAAACTCACTCGCCTGCGGAGCCAGTGAAAAATTCAGTGGCGTAAACAAAAGTTCGCCTTCAGCAATGGCACTTCTGTTTTCACCTCCCGGTCCCGGCTTATCAATTTTTACTGCGCCAATACTGTACAAATTCTGTTTCTGGCTATCGTTATAGATCCGTTTGCTGATAAATGATTTATCCGATGGCATCTCATAAATGGTCGACTCCAGGTAGACAGCCTGTGCGGAGAATACAGTCAGCCCGGAAAGTAATATAAATACCCATCTAAGCACCAAACGGCAGCGGTTCATGGCGTCACTCCCACCCAATTCGCCGTGACTTTTATCTCTCCACTGGCACTGACGACACCTTCCCAATCTGTACCGGAAACAGTTAACATCGAACGTGAATCATTCATTGGGAAAAGCAATTTCAAATCAGTAGCATAATAGCTTCCATCATCATTGTTATTTGCGTCCCAGGGCGTCTGTCGCCACTGCGCATCGCTCATATTAATTGCTGCTTCACTACAGCTATTTCGTTTCTGTACCACGCCCCCCGACTGACTGTTGTACTGCAGAAAGGCAGGGATTGGGACTGACAGCCCGCCTTGAGGGGAGGTAAACAGACAGTAAGGCACACTGTTTATCGTCGTACTTTCCCCGATAACTTGCGCGGTAATGCTATCAGCCTGACGAGGACCGGAGACTGTCACGGTGTAATCCATTTCTATAGGAGCGGCGTCGCCAATCGTGCCACTGCCGCTCGCAGAAGCGGTGTTATCTGAAGAGACGATACTGATCCCATACTCCTTCGGCACAATATTGAGCTGTAGCGAAGGCGTAAACTGGTAGTGCCCTGACTCTGGTGTTAAGCCATTATAAAAACCGAAGGTAAACGGTTGACTGTTAGTAATGCTGATTCCTGAATCGACGAGATTTTTCAGGAATGCTTTTGACAGAAAAATATATATGTACTCTCCAGAGGTCGTGAAAACGTTGTAATAAGCAGTTGAAGTACCATAGTTATACCAGTTTGAACCATTCCCGGAGTATCTCACGGTGGCCGGTCCAGGCGTAAAACCAAGCATCGCCGTGTCGACATAAGCGCGAAACGTCAGGGAGGCGGTCAGATTGGCGGTTTGTTGCAGGTTATAACTCACCATTTTGCAAATCACGCCGTCAGCACCGCCCACCACGCCAAGCTCACAATAACCAGAGTCTTTGGTGATGCTCGGCGTACCATCGCTGGCAACCCAAAGTTCCTGAAATGCATTAGTCGATACCAGTGACAGATGACCGCGTTTGGTTAACGTATAATTGACGTAATTCCATAATCCTGTTGATTGATCTTTGCAGCGTTGCCCGGAAGAATAATCATAATTCACGGAAGTATAACAACGGTTGAACACATAGGTTTCGCTGCTACCGGTAGGCACATTGCGAAAGTACTCATAGGCAGTATCCGTCAGGGAAGCGAATCCGTAGGCGCC
Organism: Citrobacter sp. RHBSTW-00017; assembly: GCF_013797615.1. NCBI lineage: Bacteria > Pseudomonadati > Pseudomonadota > Gammaproteobacteria > Enterobacterales > Enterobacteriaceae > Citrobacter > Citrobacter sp. RHBSTW-00017. Next base: position 3,902,242 of record NZ_CP056899.1, read on the forward strand.
ACCAATAACGCCAGCGACAGATCCTACCTGCGCATGATAAAAACCGTTATTGTCAGTGCCTTGCCCGGCGATAAACCCAGTTGATGGACACTGGCTGCCGCTATAACAACGGATCCCCCGAAAAGGGCCGTTAATCGGGGAATTATCAATCCACATGTCCTGATAATAATTTCCTGGCGCAGTCCAGCCGACAAAACCTAAATACCCGAGACTCACCTGAGAAGTACCGTATTTTATCCACGTGTTTGACCCGCTGAAACGCGGATCGAGTGCCGAGGGGGTAATAAAGTATTCACTATCAATGGCATTTTCAATAAACAAATAGTTATTACTGACTGAGCCCGAAGATATTGCATTCAAAGCCAACGCAGGCGCAGGCGCAAAACTCCCCACAGCACAGATTACAGTAGCTAATTTAATTAATACTTTCATTTTATTACCTCTGCGCCATCGTGGTTTGCGTGGCACATTTCACATCACCAACCCACGCTGCGCCGCGTGCTTTTTCCAAATCGAGATCGGCTTCGCATATGCTGCCATTGGCTGAAATTAACGTGATGACCGGATATTTCTTATCGATATCGATAGCAAACTCCCCTTTTTCATCCGTACGCGTTTTACCGATGTGATTATGAATATCGGTGTTTGCAGCCAACTGCCCATCGGGATAACGAATACGCCCGAATACGGTGACCATACTTTTCACTTCAGGGTTGATAACACCCACGTTACCCGGATATAGCGTCAGTTCCTGTTTGCGCCCTGAAACAATATCAAAGCTGTCTTCAGAGTTTTTATCATTGAGGATCTCCAGCTTATACTGAGCATAAGGCGGCAGTGCAATGAAATTTGATTTACCGCTGAGAAGATAATTTCGGTTATTAATCTTCGCAGCCAGTTTCCCTTCGCCGGTCAAATCGGTTTTCACAATAATGCCTGACCTTTGCCTCTCTTTACTCAGACCGAAATCTTTTCCTGCCCACGCCAGGGAACCTTGAGAAGAGAAGTTCATATTGGTGGAGTTGTCCGCAGAACGCGTTACCGATACGGTGCCGGCGTTATATTTCGTGTCATAACTCAGATTGCCGTTTACCGAGTAATTATTGTCGTAATACTGCTCGCCACTCAGGCGTGTCGAAGCCGACAATCCGACCGATTTAATGGGGCCTTCAGCATACTGCTTGCGCGCGCTGAGATTACCCTGAGTGCTGCCATAGCGATCCCGGGAGACGCCCATGCTCATCCAGGACGCCAACGGCAACGATAAATCCAGGCTGACATAACGTTCCTGTCGCCCATCGTCATTCCGGTTGTTGTAGTAATAACGCTGAATACCTGCGCGCAACCCAACCGTGGCATACTTGCCTGAATAAAGGTTCGTGCTGTAGTCCAGGTTACGGTATTTATTTCCCGAGTAGCGATTCTCCGTCTGACTCACGGTAAGCGAGCCGCCATGAGGAATAAACTTCCCGAGGTTAAGAGTGCCACCAATGGAATAATTGTTACGCTCCTGCATGGGCAGACGGTCGCCAATTTTACTGTCTTCACGAGATGCCCAAAGAGAACCATATCCCTCGGGGATATTGAGATTGATATTACTGATGTTTCGCCATGACGAATCGTTAGCTACCAGCGTCTGATTGCCAATGCTTACGTATTCATTCACATTGAGTGTGACATCCGTTTCATTAACCGTATTGTTGCCAAAACCGTAGAGCGTAGATTTCAGGCCCAGCCCCGACAATATCGCCAACGTCACCGATGCGGCACCGCCGGCAATCCAGGTCTGCTCATTGCCTAAATCCTGATAGTGGTTTCGCTTATAGCTCACACGGTCATAATCCAGTGAGCCACCAAACAGTTGCCATGAGAGCTGATCAATTCCAGCTGCCTGCTGGCGGGCAAAGATTTTATTAACCCGACTAATACGACTATTAATTGTCCGGCCATTGACCACGATATCTACCGTGACATCATAAACACCATACGGAAAACGACTGGTATCAATTTCATAACTGCCCATATTAAAGTTCTGTACGCTGAGCAAACGCCCGTCACGAAATACATGAACCTCGCCAGCGGCTGGCAAAAATACGGTAATTGGCGTGAGCGAAAGCGAGGTATTCTCAACAACCGTACTTCCTTTGTTTCCGTAGCTTACGCCGTAAATTTTCCCACCATTCAGCGCATTCAGGCTGGCAATAGACTGGACATTCCAAGTGTCGAGCATCCCGAGCGCCAGTCGATATCCGTCATAATCACGCTCATACATCGCGCGATAGAGTTTACTGGTGCTGTTGCTGTCGCCTATGCCGTAAAACGAACCGTTAATGTTGACATGGTGTTCACGCAGCGATGTTGTATTGTCCATCGTCAGATAGCTGCGGGTACTGCTGCCGTTATGATAATCGTTGTAGTAGGTGCCAAAGTTATAGTTCAGGACGTTAGAGAGAGTCTCCACGCTGGAAGGTCCAAGCAGGCTGCTGCGTGCGACAATCGCTTCAGTTAACGCATCTTTGCTGACAATCATCTCCAGGTGAAATGAGGAGACGTTGAGTTGCAGGCGTGCATCATCCGATAGCTCGATATTGGTGTTATCGTGAAACTTCACATCACGAATTTTTTCCACCAACGCGCGGGTTTTTCCAGATAACACGGCATTATTGGGCAATTCAGCAAGAGTCAGGGCTTTAACTGTAATATTGCCATCAACAAGGGAAATCACCGCATCGGCAACTTTTTGCTGACTTTTCTCGTCAGTCTCGTTGTAACGAATATATACCGGCACCGTCATTCCCTGCTCCAGTGAACGGGCGAAAGCGCTGGGAATAACGTAATTACCCACTTTTACTGGGGCTGCATGTGAAAATCCTGGTGTCAGCGCAATAAAAAGACAAATGCTACCGCCGACAATATTTGTTGTTGTCATATGCATCCTTACATTCCGGTAATTTTATTTATCCCGTACAGATGGCTGCTATTGACCATCACTTCACTGTAATAAACTGCTTACCGTGCCAGATACCGATGCGTGAACGGCTATTACTAATGTCGGTAAACTGTAATTTTATTTTTGTACCCGGCATAATGTAATAACGTTCGCGACAGCCTCGTCCCCGCTCGCGAGCCTTATCTTTACAAGCCCCATAAGCGATCACACGAAATGAAACATTGCCGGTATTGGTAATAACATCGCCATTTCGGCTATATTCAAAACGTTCCTTGCGCGGCGCGACTACCAGAATAGTGCCAATTTCAGCCGACGCTGTTGCAACAGCCATTTTATTCGCCCGGGTTTCCGCGCTCTCGGTGACCGGCTCATCTATCCATTGCAGACGATAATAACGTTCGATATCATCTGCAGGTCCTTTATAAAAGAAACGAAAAACATCCTTCGCCTGGCCAGGAAGAATAAGATTGGCAGGTGTAGAGAGTAATTCTCCGGAATTAACGGGCTTTATTTCGATTCCCCCGGCCAAAGGTGATGACAATTGTTTTACCGAAACACTGACATAACGCGCCGCATCTGTCGTATTGATAATTTCTTTCGATAATGAACTCTCAGCAGAAGTCATGATCGATGTAATTTCACCAACATTAATTGCCCATCCGGGAAAAGATGCTACTAACCCTACCAACATCGCTGCCGGTAAATATTTTTTCATGACACCATTCCTGATAAATTCGGGAGAACAAATTCTCCCGAATTTTTTATTACTTAGGCAGACGGAGTCGTCCAGGTTGCATTGAACTGTACTTTTACATCGCCAGTCCAATAGCCGTCTGGCAGTGCAGAGTAATCTGCTACTGTCTGACTACCATCAGAAGTCGCTGACGCGATGGTGAATTTGAAGTTGGATTGATCGCTGACACGAGCGGCACCGTTATAAGCGCCATCTGCCATCAGGCTTTCAAGACCAGAAGTAGAGCTGGAGTTAACAAGGACAGTATCTGATGAATTAGTCAGTGCCGTGCCATTCCATGCCACCCCTACGTTCAGGGTAGAAGCATCACCACTGGCGTTGGTCAGAGTGTTGCTAATAATCTGAGCAGTCAGCTCAAAATCAGTTGCCGTCTCCTGACCCTGAATCGTCACATCAAAAGCACCGTCCTGAGAGTTGAAGGCATTCAGCCCTTCAGCATACTGGAAAGTTAAAGAGTTCAGCGGGGTGACAACCAACATGCTGGTGGTATCTTTTGTTGCCGTCGCGTCCCACGAGGCAGTTGCAGAAGCAGTAACATCTGCCATTGCATTTGCTGCAACAAATACAGAAGCCAGAGAGGTTACTAATAATAATTTTTTCATTTTATCTTCTCCTAAGAACAAACTCACCACCGAGTCTTATTATTAAGTCACTCCAGCGGTTCCATTAATTGCGAGCCAGAATTGCCGCGCCAAAAAATTATCATTTGAATTAAGTAACATCTCAACAAACCCTGAAACGCAAAAATTACAAAAAACTAAGAATTTTCCCGTAAAAAACATTGCCTAAGAAGTTTCCTAAGACACAATCACTTAAAACACATCCATTTTCAGAATCATTACCCACCCAGATAAGCAAAATCAAACAATTCATCTTTTTTATGTTTTTGATAAATATCAAAAAGATCATACAAATAACACCAGAGCAAAACCCTTACAAAACATAAAGATAATTAACATCTCCATATTCTCTCTATAATGCTTATTATTTGTTGCAATTATGCTAATTTTTTAACTTCACAAGAAAATTCTCATGAAATATTTAGTTATGGGGGAATATTCTTATAAAAATAGCGCTGACCTGTAGGATTATTATTCGAATTGATAATTATTTCACATAAATAAAACCAGGAATTTTCCATATAAAACGAATATTCCTGGAATATCAAGAGATAAATAACACACGGCAAAGATAGCGTTAGCTGAAACCTTTTAACCCCAAGTAACTATTAATTGTTACCGTACGAACCCGATGTAAGCTAATCAACTTTTGTTGTTCGAGGGATTTTAATGAGCGGCTAACGGTTTCAATTTTAAGATCGAGATAACTGGCAATTTCCTCCCGCGAGAATGGCAAGCGAAGCGTCGTTTCTGGCCTGCCAATACGTAAATGCATTTCGTAAAACTCCACGAGGAAAGCAGCGATTCTGGCCTCAGCATGTTTATTGGCATAACGCCGTAGTTTTTCAACAATGAATCCATTGTCCCTGCAGAGAAACTTGATGACTGCCGCTGCAACCGACGGCTCCTTTTCTGCTGCCTTGAACAACCGCGCAATATCGATATGACATACCTCCGCAGCCGTTGCAGCCTTGATCGTTGTCAGATACTTACCCCCTTCAACAGCATCCAGCGCCATGATGTCTCCCGGAAAATAAAAGCGACTGATAAAATCATTATCACCACATTCCACGCTGGACGTGCAGTACCCCTCGTGAATAACAAAAAGCATGTCTGCGGCTTCATCCTGCCGGGCGAGTATCTCCCCCGCTTTAAACTTCCTTCTTTTGTCTATCAATCGGTATTGATTATCACGATCAATCGCCGCGCCCTTTGGACACAGTGAACAATGGCGGGGGGGAAACGGGTTACCGAGCGGCACAACAGGAATGCTATGTTTGTGAATATCCGATTTCACGCAACAACTCCTCATAAAAATGAGACTGATTCTAATAGATCGAACCATGGGAACAATACGTGAGCTACAGACCCAGAAAATTCATGCTGGCAGGGAAAATTCTGTGATACGTCGTCTTTCAACGCCAGGGAGCGCATGGGTAAAAACCAGACTGATGCGGATGATGATAAAACGCAGGATAGAAAACAAATACGGTAGCGGGGTAAAGGGTAGAATTAACCGGGCAATGCCTTAATAGACCTGAAAATCATAGACCTATTATGGCATCGCCCGTTTTCAATTACGCACGAATCGTGTCGTCACCGAAGCCAACCCACTTATAGGTGGTCAGTGCTTCCAGACCCATTGGGCCACGCGCGTGCAGTTTTTGCGTACTCACAGCCACTTCCGCCCCCAGTCCGAATTGGCCGCCATCGGTAAAACGAGTAGAGGCGTTAACGTACACGGCAGAAGAGTCCACTTCATTCACGAAACGATCGGCGTTACGCAGTGTGCGCGTCAGGATGGCATCGGAATGCTGGGTCCCATGCTCGCGAATGTGGGTGATAGCATCGTCCAGATCGGTAACGATTTTAACGTTCAGATCCAACGACAGAAACTCGTCGTCATACTCTTCGGCTTTCACCGCAACCACGTTAGCGGGCCCTGCCTGCAATGTGGCCAGCGCGGTGTCGTCGGCATGCAGCGTGACGCCGCTTTGTGCCATCTGCTGGCTCAGCGCAGGCAGAAAACGCGCAGCGATATCCTGATGCACCAGCAGGGTTTCTACGGTGTTACAGGTGCTCGGACGCTGGGTTTTGGCGTTGACGATAATCTTCAGCGCCGGGTCGATCTCCGCGCTATCATCAACATAAATATGACAAACCCCAATGCCGCCGGTGATGACCGGGATAGTCGACTGCTCACGGCACAGCTTATGCAGACCCGCGCCACCGCGAGGGATCAGCATATCAATGTACTTATCCATACGCAGCATTTCGGCGACCAGCGCTCGGTCCGGGTTATCTATCGACTGCACGGCTGCGGCGGGTAAACCACAGGCTTCCAGCGCCTTTTGGATAACCGCCACGGTTGCCGCATTCGTCCGGTACGTCTCTTTCCCACCGCGCAGGATCGCCGCATTACCGGTTTTCAGGCACAGGGAAGCAACGTCAACGGTGACATTTGGACGCGCTTCATAAATCACGCCAATCACGCCCAGCGGAACGCGACGACGTTCGAGACGCAGGCCGCTATCCAGCAGACCGCCATCAATCACCTGCCCGACCGGGTCGGCGAGATTACATACCTGACGCACATCGTCGGCAATCGCTTTCAGACGCGCCGGAGTCAGCGCCAGGCGGTCGAGCATCGCTTCGCTCAGGCCGTTGGCTCGCGCTTGCTCAACATCTTGTACGTTCGCGCTGAGGATGCTTTCCGTTTGCGCTTCCAGCTCATCAGCTATCGTTTCCAGTACGCGGTTTTTTTCGCGACTGGAGAGCAGCGCCAGCTTGTATGACGCAGCTTTGGCAGCAATGCCCATTTGTTCCAGCATATGCCTGTTCCTTAACGGGTAATCATGTCGTCGCGATGGACAGCAACCGGACCGTATTCGTAGCCCAGGATGGTGTCGATCTGTTGTGAGTGATGTCCGGCAATACGGCGCAGCGCATCGCTGTTATAGCGGGTAACGCCGTGGGCAATATCGCGCCCTTCGAGATTGCAGATGCGGATCACTTCACCACGAGAGAAGTTGCCTGTCACGCTTTTAATGCCTTTTGGCAGTAATGAACTGCCACGCTCCAGAATCGCTGCGGTCGCCCCCTCATCAACGGTAATTTCCCCGGCTGGCGCTGCGCCGAAGATCCAGCGTTTACGGTTCTCCAGCGGAGAGGCCTGTGCATGGAAACGCGTCCCAACGGAAACGCCTTCCATCACGTCGCCAATTACGCCCGGCTTGCTGCCTGCGGCAATAATGGTGTCAATCCCGGCGCGGCATGCAACATCAGCGGCCTGCAGTTTAGTCCCCATACCACCGGTTCCCAGACCCGAGACGCTATCACCGGCAATGGCGCGCAGCGCATCATCAATACCGTGAACGTCTTTGATCAGCTCAGCCTGCGGGTTGGTGCGCGGATCGGCGGTAAACAGCCCTTGCTGATCGGTCAGCAGCAGCAGCTTATCGGCCCCGGCCAGAATCGCCGCCAGCGCAGAAAGGTTGTCGTTATCACCGACTTTAATTTCGGCGGTCGCTACGGCGTCGTTCTCATTAATGACAGGAACGATGTTGTTATCCAGCAGCGCGCGTAGCGTATCGCGGGCGTTAAGGAAGCGCTCTCTGTCTTCCATATCCGCACGCGTTAGCAGCATCTGTCCGATGTGAATACCGTAAATCGAGAACAACTGTTCCCACAGTTGAATCAATCGGCTCTGCCCTACCGCCGCCAACAGCTGTTTCGAGGCTATCGTTGCCGGGAGCTCAGGGTAACCCAGATGCTCACGTCCGGCGGCAATCGCGCCCGAGGTAACGATAACAATACGATGCCCTGCGGCATGGAGCTGCGCGCACTGGCGAACCAGTTCTACGATATGGGCGCGGTTCAGGCGGCGCGATCCGCCCGTTAACACACTGGTGCCAAGTTTTACCACCAGCGTCTGGCTGTCACTCATGATTCTCTGCCATTCAAAATTGGGGAAAATGATATCAAACGAACGTTTTAGCAGGACTGGCCCCGGTTGCCAACAACCAGCGCACAAAGCATGAAATTTTATTGCGCAGGATCAGCAAGCGTAGCGGCAGATTTTGACGCATTTATTACAGAAACAAAAAAACATCCTTTTTTAAAAATATTCTTACTTTGTCATAAAACGTTCATTACCAGACGTTAAAAACCCTCCTGTCTTTTAACGGGGATCACACCCAGTGAATATTAGCGCGTACTTTTAATCAGGAATGAAAATGAAAAAGAGCACTCTGGCATTAGTGGTGATGGGTATTACTGCGTCGGCATCCATACAGGCAGCGGAAGTGTATAACAAGAACGGTAATAAACTGGACCTGTACGGTAAAGTAAAAGCCATGCATTACATGACGGATTATGACAGCAAAGACGGCGACCAGAGCTATATCCGTTTAGGTTTTAAAGGCGAAACGCAAATTAACGATGAACTGACGGGATATGGCCGCTGGGAAGCAGAGTTCGCCGGCAATAAAGCCGAAAGCGACTCAAACCAGCAAAAAACCCGTCTGGCCTTTGCCGGTCTGAAATTAAAAAACCTTGGCTCGTTTGATTACGGTCGTAACCTCGGCGCGCTGTACGACGTGGAAGCGTGGACCGATATGTTCCCGGAATTCGGCGGCGACTCCTCCGCGCAGACCGATAACTTTATGACCAAACGCGCGAGCGGCCTGGCGACCTACCGTAACACCGACTTCTTCGGCGTCGTGGATGGTCTGGATCTCACCCTGCAATACCAGGGGAAAAATCAGGACCGCGATGTGAAAAAACAAAATGGCGACGGTTTTGGTACTTCCGTTACCTATGACTTTGGCGGCAGCGATTTCGCGGTGAGCGGTGCGTATACCAACTCCGATCGTACCAACCAGCAGAATCTGCAAACGCGTGGGACTGGCGATAAAGCAGAAGCCTGGGCAACCGGTTTAAAATATGATGCTAACGATATTTATATTGCGACGTTCTATTCTGAAACGCGCAATATGACGCCAATTTCCGGTGGCTTCGCTAATAAAACACAGAACTTCGAAGCGGTAGTTCAGTACCAGTTTGACTTTGGTCTGCGTCCGTCACTGGGTTATGTGCTGTCAAAAGGGAAAGATATTGAAGGCGTAGGCAATGAGGATCTGGTGAATTATATCGACGTTGGCGCAACATACTATTTCAACAAAAATATGTCCGCGTTTGTCGATTATAAAATCAACCAGCTCGATAGCGACAATAAACTGGGCATCAACAATGATGATATCGTTGCTGTCGGTATGGTTTATCAGTTCTGATGTAGCATAAAAAAATGCCGGATGGGGTTGCGCCGCCATCCGGCATTTTACTGTTCATTATGCCGTTAATTTAACCGGTTCATCGTTAAAATCGTCAGCAGGCTCCAGCGCCAGATTCAGCGACGTTAACAACCCACGTAATTTTTCATGAAATTCACGTAAGGTGTATTCCAGTCGCTCTACCACTTCAGTCTCTTTCACCGGCACCGCAGTCCAGTTCCCGTCTTTATCGAACAAGCCAAACTGGTAGCTGTACGTGAAGCGTTTTTCCTGCGCCTCCAGTTCCATCCACCAGCCCCAAAACTCGCGTTTCTCTGGGGCGGGTTTCACATTGACGCAAACAGCCAGACAATCGAAAAAAAACCGATTATCTTCGCACTGCCCTTCCCGGATGTACGGGCCAAGCGCGGTGAATTTCTTGATCAATCTACTTTTCGGATGCCCACTCGGTAACGTCATTACGATCTCCTTAGGTGAAGCACCTGTTTTACCAAATCGATAAAATTTAGCAAACTTTTAACACAATCTCTGATTGATCCAACCGGTTATTTCCTGCAGCCCTTTGTCAAAATTGCGATACACCGGGTTGAATGGAATCTCCAGCAGCTTACCGTCAGAAGATGAAGATGTGATTAAACGCGACTCCTCTTCCGGGCTAAACGGATCGTTTTTCCAGAACCCCGACAGCATTGGCGTCGGGCAGCGTCGGCCCAGCAGGCCCTGCACTTTTAATGAATAGCGATTAAGCTCAACGCGCAACGCTTCATCGGATGCGTCGTGCATCCCTAAACGACTGGCCAGAACGTCAAGGTACATTTCCGGGACGCTTGCCTGGCGCTGCGGGTCGCTAAGCAGCGCATGAACCACCGGACCCAAACAGGCCACCGCCTTCAGACGTGATGATTCCAGATACGCCAGGCGTACCGCCACGTTGGCGCCAAAACGGAAGCCGAAGGCCGCCACACGGGTGTGATCCACCCACGGAACATTCGGCAGCGCTTTTAATACGTGCTGATGCAGCAGGCTGGAGTCCTGGGTCAGTTTCCATTTTGACGAGAACCCGACCGACGGCATATCCAGCGTCAGCATGGCAATACCGCGCGGGGCAAAGTAGCGCTCATACAGAGTGTAATAATCCGTTTGCATGGAATCGAGGCCACCGCACATCAGCACCGTCGGGAACGGACCGTCGCCTTTTGGCATATGCAGGAAGCCGGTAATCGGCGCGCCGCCGGTAACGGCAAATTCCATCTCACGCAGCGTGCCCGGCAGACGCTGTGCGGCCTCTTCATAGGCGCGATTGGCCAGAGCCTGCGCCTGTTCTGCCAGCTCATCGCCTTTTAAGTGCGGATAAGCGGCGATGTTGTAGAGCGTGGAAGCATGCAGCCAGTGGCGTCCGCTCACCTGCGGATCCTCTTCCATAGAGGCTTTCTGTTGCCAGTCCATCGCCTGCTTCGCCCACTCGTAAATCCAGTTTCCGCCGCGATAGCCGATAACCGTGTCGTAGAGCTCTTTATCAGTGCGTTCGGCTTCGCTCATGACGATACGTGCCTGCACTTCGAGGATTTCGCGCGGATCGACGCCACGCCAGATCCACATCAGGCGGTTCACCATGCGGTACCAGTGCGGGATGGTTTTGCCATCCAGGGTCGATTGTACGGACGGCTGCGCGCCGTGATTAAAACGACGAACCAGCGTTGACGTTTCAGGGTGTTTGAAGCGGGGTTTAAACAGGACTTCGCTGAGGTTAGCCTGTGACATGATTGCAGCCTCCATGAGTACTCACTAAGGCATAGTGTAACCTGACACAGCACAAAAAGAACAACGCCCGACAGTGCGGGCGTTGAAAACTTTTTAGATTAGCGACCCGAGATCGGCGGAACGAACACTACGCCCATATCCCACGGCTGCTCAATCCAGGTATCCTGAGGGATATCAACAACATAATCATTCACCAGCGGGCGACCTGCCGGCTTAGCGAAAATAGTGACGAAATGCGCTTTAGGGTACATTTCGCGGATCGCTACGGCGGTACCACCGGTGTCAACCAGGTCATCAATTACGATGAAACCTTCACCGTCGCCTTCGGCACGCTTCAGCACTTTCAGTTCGCGCTGGTTGTCGTGATCGTAGCTGGAGATGCATACGGTATCGACATGACGAATACCCAATTCACGCGCCAGCAATGCGCCCGGCACCAGACCACCACGGCTAACGGCAATAATGCCTTTCCATTGTTCAGAAGGCATCAGGCGGCTTGCCAGTTTACGTGCATGGATCTGCAACATGTCCCAGGTGACGACGTATTTTTCGCTCATGTGAAGTGTCCCAGCCTGTTTATCTACGGCTTAAAAAGTGTTCGAGGGGGAAATAGGTTGCGCGAGATTATAGAGATCTGACGCACTAAAAACCAGTGTTTCGCGGAATCCGTGCCTCTTTTTGCATGCTTTATGCTAGCCGTCAGCGGAGAAAGTGGTATTCTCAATCGCATCGCGCAAGCCTGTCTTGTGATGTTTTTAATTCTGCTAACCCTGTGGCCTGCAAGCAAGTTTTGTAGGACATCGCCAAGGAGACTCAACGTGTCTGAACTGTCTCAGTTATCCCCGCAACCGCTGTGGGATATTTTTGCCAAAATCTGTTCTATTCCTCATCCGTCCTACCATGAAGAGCAGCTCGCTGAACACATTCTGAGCTGGGCCCAAGAGAAAGGTTTCCACGTCGAGCGCGATCAGGTCGGTAATATCCTGATTCGCAAACCCGCTACCGCAGGAATGGAAAACCGCAAGCCGGTCGTTCTGCAAGCGCACCTGGATATGGTCCCGCAGAAAAATAACGACACCGTGCACGACTTCACTAAAGATCCTATCCAGCCTTATATTGACGGCGAATGGGTAAAAGCCCGTGGCACCACGCTGGGTGCGGATAACGGCATCGGTATGGCGTCCGCACTGGCCGTTCTGGCTGATGACAACGTGGTACACGGTCCGCTCGAAGTGCTGCTGACCATGACCGAAGAAGCAGGTATGGATGGCGCGTTTGGTCTGCAGGCTAACTGGCTGCAGGCAGATATCCTGATCAACACCGACTCTGAAGAAGAAGGTGAGATCTATATGGGTTGCGCAGGCGGTATCGACTTTACCTCTAACCTGCCGCTGTCCCGTGAAGCAATCCCGGCTGGCTTCCAGAGCTTTAAGCTGACGTTGAAAGGCCTGAAAGGCGGTCACTCCGGTGGCGAAATCCACGTGGGTCTCGGTAACGCTAACAAGCTGCTGGTACGCTTCCTGGCGGGTCACGCTGAAGAGCTGGATCTGCGTCTGGTTGATTTCAACGGCGGTACGCTGCGCAACGCAATTCCGCGTGAAGCCTTTGCCACCCTCGCCGTGGCGGCAGATAAAGTTGATGCGTTAAAAGCGCTGGTCAACACCTACCAGGAAATCCTGAAAAACGAACTGGAAGCCAAAGAGAAGAACCTGGCTCTGCTGCTGGATGCCGTTACTCACGACAAAGCCGCGCTGACCACTCAGTCTCGCGACAGCTTCGTACGTCTGCTGAACGCCACCCCGAACGGTGTTATCCGCAATTCCGACGTAGCCAAAGGCGTGGTTGAAACCTCCCTGAACGTCGGCGTTGTAACCATGACTGACGACAACGTTGAAATTCACTGCCTGATCCGTTCCCTGATCGACAGCGGTAAAGACTACGTGGTGAGCATGCTGGATTCACTGGGTAAACTGGCTGGCGCGAAAACCCAGGCCAAAGGCGGATACCCTGGCTGGCAGCCGGATGCTAACTCTCCGGTTATGCACCTGGTTCGCGAAACCTACCAGCGTCTGTTCAACAAAACGCCAAACATCCAGATCATTCACGCCGGTCTGGAATGTGGCCTGTTCAAGAAACCGTATCCGGAAATGGACATGGTTTCCATCGGGCCAACCATCACCGGTCCGCACTCCCCGGATGAGCAGGTTCATATCGAAAGCGTTGGCCACTACTGGACGCTGCTGACTGAACTGCTGAAGTCGATTCCGGCGAAGTAAGATTCTGCGCTAAATGCCGGATAGCGCTGCGCTTATCCGGCAATCCATCAGAGTCACAGCCCCAACAGCAGCTGTCTTTCCAGTTGGGGATCCAGCAGCGTGACGTGTAATCCCACCAGCCTCACGCCTCGCCCTCCCCGACGTTCTTCCCAGGTTTTACGCGCCGTCGCAATTAAGTCATCTTTATTTAAGCGCGGCCAGACGTGCTCCTGCGTGGTCTGCTGAAAATCATTAAACTTGAGTTTTATCCCCTGGCGAGCGATAAGGAGATCCGGCTTTACCTTGGCCAGACGCCGTTCCAGTTCGGGATAAAGCCGCTCAATAATCGCCTCGCATTCTGACCACTCATGAATATCTTCCGCCAGCGTGCGCTCCACGCCGACGGATTTGCGCAGTCTGTCGTTGTTAACGTCCCGCTCGTCAATGCCCTGGCTTCGCTCCCACAGCACGCGACCAAACTTACCAAAACGTTTGAGCAGCATTGCCAGGTCGTATTTTTGAACATCCTCGCAGGTACGCAATCCCATTGATTCCAGCTTCGCGGCGGAGACTTTGCCGACGCCGGGAATTTTGCCTAGCGGTAACGTTTTGAGAAATTCAGGAACATCGGCAGGGGTAATCACATATTGCCCGTTGGGCTTGTTGAGATCGGAGGCTATTTTTGCCAGAAATTTAACCGGCGCAATCCCGGCGGAGGCGGTTAGCTGCAGCTCGTTAAAAATCGTCTGGCGGATCTCCTGGGCGATCAGCGTGGCAGAACCGTGGCAGTGGGTGCTGTCGGTTACATCCAGATAGGCTTCATCCAGCGACAGGGGTTCAATCAGCGAGGTATAGCGGGAGAAAATAGCCTGAATCTGGCGGGAGGCTTCTTTGTAGGCCTCGTAGCGACCGGGTAATAAGGTAAGATGCGGGCATAGCTTTAACGCCATTCCCGTTGGCATCGCGCTACGCACGCCAAATTTGCGCGCCGGGTAATTGGCTGTACTGATAACCCCCCGGCGCTCCCGGCTGCCGCCGATGGCAATGGGAATGTCACGCAGAGCGGGGTTATCGCGCATTTCCACCGCTGCGAAAAAGCAGTCCATATCAACATGTATGATTTTGCGCATTACTCGCCTCCCACAACACTGTTTAAGTATACAGTATTTTTATAGTGTGAGAAGTATGATTATTCCTTACGCCGGACCATTCATGACGAAGCGGGCATCGCACAGGTAACGCACAATATCCTTTTTCGTATGTTCTGCGGGATTCCCCGCCGTACTGACAAACAGTTTATTCACTTTGCGAACATTTGCCCGCAGCAGTTTTTCGATTGTCATCAGGCGGAAGGCATCATTTTCAACGCAGAAAAGCTCGTAGTCGCCCAGACGTTCACCACAAATTTCACAGTGATTCATCCAGTAACGTAGCCCGGTGGTTTTACTTTTATCGAGGTAGTAATTGCTGGCTTTGATGTTCTTTTTTATCTCTTCAGGCAGAGAATTAATGTGGAACAAAAAGCTGTTACGCCTGACCGACTGCCAGCCCTGACCATCCTGATTTTTCTTAATAAAGCGGGTAAACATCACGCCATGGATGCGGGTAATTTGGTGGCAGCTCCAGCAGTGCATCTTCGAGGTAATCACCAGATAGTACGGCGCGACAATATTAAAATTGTCGGTGTCGTAGACATAGTCACGAAGCGCCCCGTTTAGCTCGTGGGGTTCGGTGTACCAGATACCTGAGACCTTGTCGAAATGCGCCCCCTGACAGGCTACATCGGTGACGTTATCAGTATGAATCTCCAATGGAATAATATGGGTTACATCTATCACATTGCCTTCCTGAGGAATAAATTGCCCCCACGTTGCGTGGGGGACGAGAACAGAATTAATGAGTGACGGGAGCAGATTGTTGACGTAAAGAAGTCACCTGCTTTTGCTTGTCCAGCTTATCCACCAGCGGTTGCACAACCTTCTCTCCCTGCTGGCCAAAATATTGATACAACGTATCGGAAGCGCTTTGCGTCAGCACCATGATCTCAATGCGACGGTTCCCGGCACTTTCCGGATTTTTCGCATCCAGCAGCATTTGGTCCGCCATCGCGCTGACCTGCATGACTTTATTCTGCGGCATTCCGGCATCCTCCAGCACGCGTCGCGCCGACAAAGCGCGGTCGCCGGAGAGGTTCCAGTTGTTGTAAATGTTACTCTTATAGCTCATCGCGTCTGTATGCCCGGTGATGATTATCTTGTTATCCAGCGAGTCAAACACGGGAGTCAGTTCAACCAACAGCGATTTAAAGAACGGCATAATCCTGGCGCTACCGCGCTCAAACATATTGCGATTCTGGTCATCTTTAATCAGTACGCGCAGCCCCTGAGGAACAATCTCCATCTCAAGGTTAGTTTCCATATGCGCATTGCGGGCGATAACGTTAATGTCGGTCGCCAGTTCGCCCAATTCGCGGGCTGATTTTTGTTTCAGCAGCACCGCTTTTTCATTCACATCCAGCGCCTTTTTCGCGTTCTCTTCCGTAATTTTCGCCGTCTCCTGCGGGTTGACGGTTTTATCGAGTTTGTTGCGCGTGACGTTTTTCTTCTGCGCTCCCGGCGCTATCGGCTGCTTGCCCAGCTTATTTAATGGCGCCATACCGCCACCGTTAAAGATTGACTGACCATGCAGCGCCGCCACAATATTTTCGCGGTCAGCTTTACTGACGCTGTTCACAATCCACAACGTCATAAACAACGCCATCATCGCCAGCGTAAAGTCAGCAAATGCCACCTTCCACGCTCCCCCATGATGACCTGCATGATTCTTTTTGATTTGTCGGCGGATAATGGTGGTTTTCGCGCCGCGATCGCGACGATTTGGCCCCTTCCTCATGCTTATTCTTGCTCCAGCATCGCATTCACCCACGCATCCAGATTGGCGAATGTGGGTTTGGAAGCCAGATGAAGAAGTTTACGTCCCGCATCAACCGCCAGCAGCGTCGGCTTACCGCCCGCCTGCGCCACCAGCACGGTACGTACACATTCGAGCAGCGAATGTTCCGCCCGCGCCTGCTGTTCCATGGCGTTTGCCAGCGGATCCATCACGCAATAACAGATGAAGACCCCTAAGAATGTCCCCACCAGCGCCGCCGCCACTTTCAGGCCGATAAGCGCAATGGAACCATCGATTGACTGCATGGTGATGATGATACCCAGCACCGCCGCGCAAATGCCGAAGCCAGGCATCGCCTCGGCGGTACGCTGCAGAGAGCGCGAAGGGGTTAACAGCGATTCTTCCGCGGTATCCAGTTCCTGATCGAGGATCCCTTCCAGCTCGTGGGCATCAATTTTCCCCATCGCCATCAGACGGAAATTATCGGCGATAAAGGTCACCAGTCGTTTCTGGGTCAGTACCAGCGGGTATTTCTGGAAAATGGTACTCTCTTCCGGCTGTTCGATATGCTGATCCAACATACGCAGACCGCCGTTTTGCACCATTTCCAGCAGTTCATACAGGCACATCAGCAACTGACGCTGGAACTCCGGCCCCATTTTCTTTTTGCTGACCACGCCTTTGATCTGGTGAGCAATCTCTTTAAGCACATGCATTGGGTTACCGATAATCATCGCCCCCAGACCGGCCCCCACGATAATAATAATTTCTGCCGGCTGCCAGATAGCAATTAACTGTCCGCCAGCCTCAAAGTAGCCACCAAATACGCAGCCTAAAACCACCAATAAACCAAAAATCTTTTGCATTACGTCCTCCGCATGTTGATTCGGAATTGTTAATCTGGATATAAACAATCACGAATCTTGTGCGTGATTTTTTTATTCATTTGACAAATTCGAGCTTCAGTCAGCCCTAATACCAGCGCGATTTCTTTTAAATTCATATCGTGCTGGTAATACATTGAGAGCACCAGTCCCTCCTTTTCGCTGAGTTGGCTCAGGGCATAACCCAGCATTTCCTGCGTGACGAATTGTTCTTCAAGCCCCCGCCCTTCGAGCGGCGCAATCGGTATATCGCCATTCAGTAATTCATCCAGGCTGGCCAGCGACTCGGCACCTTCCAGCTGTTGATATTCCTGATAATCTTCAGACGACAAACCCAACCGGGAAAGCTCCTCCCATGAGGGTTCATGCCCGAGCTGAGTACGCGCATCACGAATCAAATCTTTAATCTGATGGTATTTTTGTCGTAGCTGACGAGGCCGCCAGTCGAGGCTGCGCAGCTCATCGAGTATGGCTCCGCGGATACGATGGACGGCATAACCGGCAAAGCCCTCATCCGGTTGACCATAGCGGCGAATCGCATTCAGCAATCCCATCAGCGCCGTTTGCTCCATATCCTGCCTGTCCATAACGCAGGTACATTGCGGCGCAAGTTGACGCACCACTTTGCGCACCAAAGGAAGATAAGCCTGTAAATAATGGCTCTCTTGCTTTGGCGTTAGCACGGGCGTCGCATTAAAATCTTCTGACTCGTAAGCATCCTGGATCATGTTATTTCCTGGCTTGTCGCTTATTGAAACACGACTTTTTTCACCAATATGTCCTTATACGGTGTCGCCATTTTGCGTTTCGCTAATTCAATTTTTAGATTTTCAAAAACTTTCTTTCTGATATCGGAGATCTTCAGCGCCCGAATCTCTTCATATTTCATATTCGAGAGTTCATCTACCGTAATACTTTGATAGAGCGGTTCGTCTTTCTTAATTTTTTCAGCATCTTTCTCTGAATCAACGACCATTACCAGCTCTGCCACCATGTATCGGTCTGTCCCTTCACTATCATGAAGCGTAACCACCGTTTCCGGCAGAGAGACAAAAATGCTGCTGCTCTCATCCTGATTTTCTTCGGGTATCTCAGCGGGTTTTGCTGCCTTAGCTGTCGCACCTTTATTCATAAAATGATAAATACCCCATCCAGCCCCACCAGCAATACCCAGAGCAACGACAGAGCTGATCACACACGCAATAACAATTTTCTTCATCTTGCTTTTACACTTTGATCAGAACGGATTCGTTCTGTTGAAATTGAGGTTCGTCGTTAAGCGTTAGCGCCGACGTCACCTCGTCCTGTTGATGGCCTGACTGCTGTTGTTGCTGTTGCGATTGTCCCTCGGAAGAGACCTGAACATTCACTTCCATGAAGTTCTGCGCCGTGAGGTGCTGGCGTAAGTTCTCGCTAAATTGCTGCAACGAGCGGCAGACATCGCTCTGATTTGCGCCGATGTGCACCATCAGCTTTCCTGCGTCCAGCTGCACGGCAATTTCCAGTTTGCCCAGCGATGGCGGGTCTAGACGAATGGTCGACACCTGCTGTTGCTGACCCAACTGGAACTGAATTCTGTCTTTGAGCAGCGCGGTGAGCTTCTCGCCGAGCTCCTCTGTTGACAGCGTGGTAGGCGCGGAAACTTGCGTCGACACCACGTTGTGGTCGCTCAGGGCATTTACCGGCTGAGTTCCCTGCGCCGCCGTATTGAGCAAACTTTGCGACGCAAGCGATGGGTTAACCGTTACGCTATCCGTTTTTCTCACCGCCATCGGGCGAGGAACGGCGTGATCCGCTGACTTCACCCGGGCGGAAATTTGCTGTGAGGTCGAAAGCGAGACAGGTTCAGGCGCAATCGCGCGCAGATCCTGGGCGGAGAATGTCGCCAGTTTGGCCTGCTGATCCGGGGTTGCCTGGGGCAAATTCTCGGTGATCGATGCCAGTAACGTTTGCAGCTTTGGCGACAGTGACGATAAATCCGTGGCGTGCTGCTCAGCCGACGGCATGGATTGTTTTCCTTGCCCGGCCATCGCGCTCGCCAGTTGGCGCAAAAGCGCAGACCCCGCCCCCGTAGTTTGCGCCTGCGTCAGCATTTTCAGCATCTCACCGTCAGGCTGCTTCTGCGCCGCCGCAGGCGTTAACGGCTGTGCCGGTTGCGCCAGTAACATCGCCAGCAATGCCTGCATGGCCGCAGGATCTGCATCATCGCGTTGATGCTCAGGCAACGACGCCTGCTGTTGGTTTATTTTTGCGCCGATCAAACGTTCAGCCACCGCGTTAAGCCCGGCCTGCGGTAAAGAAAACGTGCTGCCGCTCGTTGACGTTGTTGGGGCCGAAATAGCCGCCTTTTCCGGTGTGGCCTCTGCCAACGCACTGGCCGAGGCCAGTAATACAGGATTCATGCCTTCTCCGAAATTAAATTAACCATTGAGTACGCCAACATTCCTTCCTGGTTTTGCTGATGTTGATCCATGCGCGCTTTGAGTTCTTCCGCACGCTGCGTTCGTCGGGCAATCAGCACCTCAAACGCCGCATGCAGGGTGTCTTTGACCTCTCGCAACGCGGTGGCATCGGTTTCCCAGGCGGCATAGTCATGAAAAACGCGCATCACCTGCTGATGCAGGCCGGGTAATCGGCGCCAACGCTTTCGATCCAGCGCCTCGTTCATCTCTTTTACCAGGGCATAAAGCTGCTGTTGCTGACGCTCTCTTTCCATCGTCTTATCCCAGCTTTGCCGACAGACCTTCCCAGCCTGTGCGTAGATTGGTCAGGATGAGGATCACTTCATCAATTTTTTCCAGCGACAATTCGCCGCTGGCTTCATACAGGCGGTAGACGCAGTGGTCATACAGCCGGGACAAATTCACCACCAACTCGCCGCCCGTTTCAAACTCCAGCGAGCTGGTTAAGGCGTTGAGAATATCGATGCATTTGTTGATGCTTTGCGCCTTGCGCTCATAGCGTTTGTTCTCAATGTGGCTTTTGGCGCGTTCCAGCTCGTCCATCAGCCCCGAAAACAGCACCAGCACCAGCTCTAATGGCGATGCTGCTGCGGTACGCGCAGCAAGATCCATCTCTTTGTATTGCGAATAACCATCCTGCGTGTCGTACATGTTGATTCTCAATCCTTCTCTTAAATCAGCCGGTTACATAAACGCGGCCATACTCATTTTCATGGTGTACGTTTCCACCAGCGTATTGGTGTACTCTTCCACATAGCGCTCGTAGTTGGTGTTATAGGTTTCAGTCAGCTGATCGCTTTCGTCCTGAATTTTGCTCTGCTGGTCATCAATGTTTTCCTGGCGCAGGGCGATGATGCCGTTGCTGGAATCCAGATAGCTTTCCATCAGGTCGTCCATCTGCGCGACCATGCTGTCCTCCCCGACAAAAATAGCGGTCAAACCGTCCGGGTTTTCTTCCATTGCTTCGCTGAACTGAGTGGAGTCAATTTGTAAGTGACCGTCGGAATCCAGCGTGATGCCATAATCAACAATCGACACGCCACCGTAAGACGCGTGAGCAATATCATCCATCTGATTTGCCAGCGAATTCATCCCGGCGTCCCCCGCAAAAACCCCGGACGCTGTGTCGTCATCGCCGTAGCTGGTCAGTGAATCGATGGTGTCGACCAAGGTGTTGTAGGCATCAACAAAGGTCTGTACTTTGGCCTGCGATCCGCTGGAGTCTTCCGCGACGGTAAAAGTGGTCACATCGTTAGGATCATCAGGATCGCTAACCTCAGAAAAAGTCATCGTCACGCCGGGGATCACATCGTCAAAGGTATTGGTGCTGCTGGTGATCGCAGGGCCATCCTCGTTACCGAGGTGAATAATGGCGTCCTGCGCTTGCGTTATCTGTTGTTCACTGGAGGATTCCGCCGTAGCCAGATCGGTGTTACCCGAAACGCTCACCGAAAAACCGCTTTGCTCACCGGTGGTATCAGAGGTCAGCATGATGGTGGTCGTGCCGTCGGTCTTAACCAATGCCGCCGACACGCCTGGGTTATCGTCCGAGTTATTAATCGCATCAACCAGTTCACTGGCATCAACACAGTTATCGCCATCCTCATCGACCGTAGACAGGTCAATATCCATGGTTGTGCCGTCATCCATGGTTATCTCAAATGAACCCGTCGCGGCGTAAGTATCGTCGCTCATGCTGAACGTGGTTTGTTGCCCCTGAGCTAACTGCGAAACATAAAATGAATAGGTCCCCGCCTGTGCCTGCGAGTTAGCCGACACCGTATTCGACTCATTATTTGTGGTGGCGGAAAACGTCAGTGGGCCGTCGGTGTCGCTGTTCAGCGCATCGATTGCCGTCTGAAAATCAGTCAGCGCGGTACTTAGCGAGTCCAGACCGCTGCTCTCAGCATTCAACTCGTTCTGTTGGTTCTGCAGATTCGTCGCCTGGGTGGCAATATCGGCGTAGGCAAATTGTTGTGCTAATTTTTGGATCGGACTCGTATAGCTCATGATCAATGACTCCGTGCAACGTTATTTATGTAAAAGCAAAATACATGCCAATAATTTTTACAATTAAAATTCAGTGAGTTAACTTAGTAGCGGAAATGAATTTTCCCTTCCCCAGGAAGGTTTCCAGGTAAAAGCCAGGTCGCTGAAAGCACAACACCGCCGGGTGGCGGTGTTGGAAATGACGTTAAGTCAGGAATTACTGCAGCAGGCTGGAAACCATGCTGGACATGCTGTTGGACTGCTTCAGCATGGTGATGCCGGTTTGCATCAGCACCTGTTGCTGGGTCATGTTGGACGCTTCCGTCGCGTAGTCGGTATCCATAATGTTACCGATCGCCACTTCAGTGTTGTCCTGCATGCTGGTCAGGTTCGCTGCGGTATCGTTCAGACGGTTGATAGATGCACCCAGTTTGGACTGGATCTTAGACACGTCGTCCATTGCAGTCTGGATAGTAGTGATCATCTGGTTTGCAGAACCAGAAGCGGTCAGCTCAGTACCACCGGAAATGCCTGCAGTACCGGTCGCATCTAACTGATCAGCTTCGAAAGAGTTGCTAACGCTGTTTAAATCGTTAACCAGATCGCCCAGTTGGCTGGAGATATCAACGGTCATGGTGTCAGAAGATTCAGCACCAACCTGGAAGGTTACCGCCCCCTGGAACAGACCGTCTTTGCCGGTGTTGCTGGTACCGGAAACACCGAACAGGTTGGTGCCGCCGTAAGTGGTGTTCTGCAGCATATCGGACATCTGCTGACCCAGTTCGTCGTATTCGTCCTGCATCGCCTGCAAATCTTCGTCGTTGTAGGTTCCGTTCGCTGCCTGAGTGGACAGGTCTTTCATACGGCCCAGTACGTCGGTCATTTCGTCAAACATGCTGTCTGCAGTCTGCAGCATGGCAGTCGCGTCCTGAATGTTACTCAGCGCAACGCCCATACCGCTGGACTGCGCAGTCAGACGGTTGGCAATCTGTTTGCCCGCAGCATCATCTGCAGAAGAGTTAATACGGTTACCTGTCGCCAGACGTTCCATAGAAGTAGACAGTGATGCGCTGCTTTTGTTGATAGCGTTAACAGCGGACATTGATGCGGTATTAGTATTAATCGATAACATGGTACTGCTCCTTGGGAATAATCGTTTTCGTTTCGATACTCTGTAAAAACGACCACCCCTTCGGAAAACTTAAAGCGCTGCAGAAAAATTTTTTACGCCTTGCACAACATCGTTAACGCGAGAGATAAAACGTCTCCAACTCTATTTTAGCTTTCCGTGCTCCTCACCAAAACAATCACTGCATAAGGAAGATCTCAATCAAGATTTAATTAAAAGATTATTAGAAATATCTAATAACGACCTGATCGATTACACATCTGATATGTTAACCTTATGATAAAGATAGGATTATACTTAGATAAAAATGTTTTAAATCGCCTGGTTATAACTTTATTTTACATTTGGTTGCAAATGCCCTGTATTTTTATATTGTGAGTCTCAGACACTTTCGCTACATTTCCAATCCTCTTTTGCACAGCATAAAAAACACTCAATACCGATTTACCTGCTGTTTCTCAGGCAGAAGACATCTCAATTTCTCCAGAATTTTAATGCACTGATTTTTAACGGTGTGGCACCAGGGATATAAAAATCTTGCGCGGGTATAATAAACCATGAGTATTGTAGTCAACAATTGGCGGATGGACTCTTCGCTTAATGCGTTAATCCACTGTGAAACAGGTGAGATACGTCGCCTGGGCGAATACCATTTTATTCTGTTAGAGACATTAGCTAAAAATGCCGATGTTGTTTTATCTCGTTCATTTTTAATGACCGCTGTCTGGAAGAATCGCATCGTCGGTGGAAATAGTCTGCCGACAGCCGTTCATGCCCTGCGCGTCGCTATTGATGATGATGGTAAACAACAAGAAATTATAAAAACCATACCAAAAAAAGGGTATTTGTTTAATAAACTCTATCTAACTGAAATCATTGCTCCTAATGAAAATAAGGTTAATGACAGCGCCAGTGAGGTAACCGAAGAGAATGCTGAGGTAGTTGAAACCCTCGCATCTGAGGAGCAACCGCCATCAGAAATAGAAAAAATATCTTTAAATAACAGCTCATTACATGAAGCTAGCAAGAAAAAACTGGCAACCAAACATCATCCTTATCGGGCTGTTCTGATTACCTTGCCCGTTATCGTTGTCGCTCTGTCGCTGTTTGCGCTGATCTCATATTTTAAAGCGCCGTCATCCACTAAAACGGAAGAAACCCCACAACTGGTTAAAGAAACGCTTGAAAATGCCAACCGTATTACGGTCTATCAACTTTACGATCCAGGTGAGAATAAGAAATCGTTATCGCTTGTTTCAAAACATATTCTTCCTGGTATAGAGCAAATCAATCAACTGTTGGTCGCGCATAGCGCCTCGATGACCCTTTATTATCGGGTCTCGTTGAACAAACTCGCACTTGATATTGTGATGAGCAATCAATGCAATGATAGCTGGCAGTTAGCACTAAGCTTTGATAACTGGCTAAATAAAGATAACGAAATGAATGGTATTTTAATTAAAGAAGTGGAGAAAATGTTAAATGAAATGCCAAAATGCAAATAATTACGCTTTTTATATCCTGGCTATTTCCTCCCTATTTTTTAGTTTTCTGGCCCATGCCCACATTGAGCACACGGTTATTGCCTATTATGATCTTAACGCCGGAAGGAATGCACATTACCAACTTATTCTGAGCCCACAACACAAGGATACGGCCCTTACGCTCATCCCTTTGGAACATAATAACCAGGTTCCTTCAGTATTCGAGATCTCCACTTGCCTTAATCGTTCTACAGAATCATCTCAACAAGGTGAGCTTCATTTTAGCGATGCGAAAGCGGATAATAACGATCTCCGCTTATCAAATTTCAGTTCCTTTATTGTTGAGCATAACCTTCATACGTGGTGGATTCATTTAAACCCGCAGCAAAATTTGCTCTTCACTCAGGATGTAGGAGGCCTGTTAATCACAGACCCCTCGGCATTTACCTTTTCGACAACATCTTGTCAGCAGAATTAACTTAATAAGCTACGGACAGTCTGGCTGGAAAGCCGGGCTTGTCCGTTGACCGCCTGGGCTAAAACCTGATAGTTGTGATTAGCATGATCCAGTACCCCGCCCAGTGATTCAGATGCTTTAACCGCACTTTCTGCCTGTGGAAAACGCGCCATACCGTCAATCAGCTGCCGGGCCTTCTCCTGCTGCGCGGCCATTTGCGCGCGCTGATCGCCAATCGCATCCAGCGCCTGCTGTAACCCATCCTGAGTGCG
The DNA here is from genome assembly GCF_013797615.1 of Citrobacter sp. RHBSTW-00017. Classification (NCBI taxonomy): domain Bacteria; kingdom Pseudomonadati; phylum Pseudomonadota; class Gammaproteobacteria; order Enterobacterales; family Enterobacteriaceae; genus Citrobacter; species Citrobacter sp. RHBSTW-00017. The sequence continues at coordinate 3,927,442 of NZ_CP056899.1, forward strand.
GGAACTGCCCTGCGCGATATGTTGCAGAAGCTCATCTGAACGAGAGGGATCGGCAAATGTCTTTAGCAGAGTAAACGCCGAGGACTTCGCGTCAACATCACGTACGCTCAGGGTTTGTTGGATCTGCTGCCATTGCTTCTCCGTCGTGGAAAAGCTCAGCGCCCCCTGCTGATCGTGCACCTGTACACCGACACGGCGCAGTGCGTTGCTCATCATCATTTTGTATTGACCAGGATCCAGGTCCTCGCCTACCACCACCGCAGAGTGCTGCGTCTGCCGCCCGTCAGAAACACTGAACATGCGTGAACTTATCGCGTTTTTTTGCAGCATCTGCGCCAGTTCAGGCGAGTGAAAAGTGACGCGTGCCTCACCCTGTAAAACCGGACGCAACTGCCTGTCGACCGCATCACCGGACAATGCTGGCCGTTTTTCCAGCCACTGAGTTAGTTCAGCCCCCTTCTGCTGCAGCGTCTGTCCGCCGCGGCGAGAGGCGTGACGAAAGTCCAGCAAATGCTGCTCCAGTTGACCCAGGTAGTGGTCAGCTTGCTGCAGCGTGGTGAGCTGATCGTTAAGCTGCACGCTGTAGCGCTGAGGCCGGGTAGTAATAAGGGGTGAGGCCGGGTAATCACTCGCCGTTGCGGGTAACTTTTGACGGACAGGGGCATTCTGCGCAACGGTATGCTGCTGCACAGAAGGATTAAGCGCTCCGCTACCGGAGAGTGATGTTGTATTTAAACCGACCTGCATACTATTCCTGAGCTACTGCTAACTGTTAAATCACACTGAAAAGGTTTAACTCACTCACTTTGGAGTAGGTTTTTAAAGTGGCTTCCATCGCCATTTCCAGACCGGTAAAGGTAATGGAGGCTGGGCCATAATCCAGATCGCTCAACTGACTGATAAGCTGATCGTTGGAGGTAGTGATATCCGTCTGAGCACTGCTCAGCATGCTCATCGTATTCTGCGTTTCACCAATGGTGGCTATAGAAGCGTTGAGCGCGTCTGAGGCCACATCCACCGTATCAATGGCATTTTGAATATCGCTTTGCACCTGTGGATCGGCAGGGTCAACCGACGGATCCTGTAATTCTTTCGACAACGACGTCAGAGTGTTCAGAACGTCGAGGCTATCGCCGAAGAAATCGCTGACTGCCACATTGGTATCAACCTCAACGCCATTGGACACCGTGGTCTGGCGATGATCGTCGTTACCCTGATAGGTATAACTGTCGGTCACCCCGTCACCGTCTTCATCTACCGCGACAATGGGCGGTTGATCGTTCACCGTCCCGCCAAACACATAGTGACCGTCTTCATCCTGATAATTCAGCGCCGAGACCATCGCTTCGGTCATCGACTGAATATCCTGCCCCAGGCTGGATAACGACTCGGCGGTGTTGGTGCCGTTGGCGGCCTCCAGCAGATCGTCGCGAATCGCTAACAGATCGTTATTCACGCCATCCAGAATAGACTCCTGCTGGCTCATCCCCGCCGAGGCGGAATCAATATTAGTTTGATACTGATCGAGAGCCGATTGCTGGCGGTTAAGCTGGGTGATTCGTGTCGCAGCGATAGGATCGTCTGACGGCAGCAGAATACTTTTCCCTGTCGCCATCTGCGTGACAACGTGGGAAAGATCGCTGGAAAGGTCGTTAAAACTTTGCGTCATAGACACATAGGATTGTTGGGTAGACACGCGCATGATAATAGCCCTCCAGATTAACTACACATTTCCAGCACAGAGTCGAAAATATCTGCGCCCGTTGAGATAACTTTGAGGTTGGCCTCGTAAATTTGCTGGTAGGTAATGAGGTTCACCGCTTCTTCATCCATGCTGACGCCGCTGACGCTGCTCTGCTGGTTCTGTGCTTCGGAGTACACGTTCGCTGCCGCTTGCGCTTCCGTCTGGTTTTGCTGGCTGTAAATACCGATGTTACTGATGATTGATGAACAGGCTTCGCCCACGGTTACGCTACCAAGCCCCTCGATATCTAACGGTTCGGTTGAGAGGTTGATCAGCGCCTGCAGGTTATCGCTGTTGCCGCTTTCATCCGGCGAACTGGAAAACGCCAGCTCATCGGCGGTGATATCGGGGTTCACTTCCAGCGGGCCATCCGAGGAGTTTTCGTCATAAATAAACAGCGGCTCGCCGGGATTTCCGTTCAGGTCGTAGCCCTGCGCCAGTTGGGTGTTAACCGCATCGGCAAACTGCTCTGCCATACTGTTAATCGTCCCCGTCAGTGGCGTCAGTACCTCATTCTGATAATCAAACAGCGCGCCCAGCGAGCCGCCGGTATCAGTGTTCATGGATGACGTGGTTCCGGCGAACGTCAGCGACATGCTCTGCGTGCCGTCGGCGTTGGTTTCCAGTTCGAGGGTGGAACTCTCTTGCCCGCTCACCAACGGCTGACCGTTTTGCAGCGTGACGTTGTAGTTACCTTCATCATCAATATTGACCTGAACATCCATAATGCCGCTCAGTTCTTCCACCATCTGGTCGCGGGCATCGTAGAGCGCAGACGCGTTATCCCCGTTGGCTTCGGCTTCAGTGATCTGCTGGTTGTAGCTGGCAATACCGCTGGTAAGCGTATTCACCTGCGCCACCATCGCCTGCTCCTGACTAACGATTTCACTGCTTTGCGAATCGATATAATCGAGGGTGTTATCCACGCGCAGCGCCAGCGCGCCAGACTCGCTGATCACCTGCTCACGCAGAGCAGAGTCATCCGGGCTGGTGGTAGCTGCGTTTAGAGCGGCAAAAAAGTTGTCAAAGCCGCCGCTCAGGCTGCTGTTATCATCGCTGAGCACGGTTTCCAGCTGAGTTAAATACGTCTGCTGGGTGTTGTAATAGCCGTAATCGCTGGCGGCATACCAGACCTGGTTCACCTGATACTGGTTGGATACCCGGCGAATACTGTCCACCTGCACACCGTTACCCGCACTGTTCGCCGAGCCTGAGCTGGCGCCAATAGTACTGGTGACGGCCACCTGCCGGGTATAACCGTCGGTCATGGCGTTCGCCGTGTTTTGCGCCGTTACGTTAAGCTCCACCTGCGCAGTAGATGCGCCGCTGTAGCCAATGTTAATCATGTCCATCAAAGAGTCCTCGCCGGTCAGTTCCCCGGTCTGTCGTTAACAACCTTGCCGATTAAAAGCGGCGAAAAAACCTCAGTTCTTAAGCCGCCGCGCAACCTTTATCCTTTGTGATGCGGGGAGAGCTGTTTAACGATCATCGCCGCAATCCCAATACCGTGCTGCTGGGCCAGGCTGTTACATAACTGATCGTCGTAAAATCCCTGCATCATGCGCACCGAGTCGCTGTTAAACGGGTTATCTTTGGAGTCGAAGATCTCATTGGTTTTACGCATCTCTTTCAGCATGTTGCGTAAGAAAATGGCTTCAAACTGCTGGGCGGCTTTCTGCAAATCGTTATCTTTAATTTTCGGGCCCATTAACGCATCGCTACCGTCAATGCCCCCGCTATGATTCACTTTGATGTCAGCCATTAAATGACCTCCAGATCGGCATCCAGTGCCCCGGCTTCATGCAGGGCCTGTAAAATGGACATAATGTCGTCCGGCGTGGCCCCGAGACTGTTGAGCGCATTAACCAGCGTTTTCAGGCTGCTGGATTCAGGCAGCGTAATCATCCCCGGTCGGGCGTGATTCACCGAAATATTGCTCTGCGGCGTCACCGCCGTACGACCACCGGCAAAGGCATTCGGCTGGCTGACGTTGCTGCTTTCATTGATGGAAACCGTCAGGCTGCCATGCGATACCGCCGCCGCGTGCAGGGCAATGCCATCCCCCATCACCACCGTACCGGTACGCGAGTTAAACACCACGCGGGCGCGTACTTTTTCTGCCTGAACCTGGACGTCATCTAACTGAGACATAAAGGCAACGCGCGCCCCTGGGCTGGTTGGCGCGCGGACGCTGACGTTGGTCGAGCTTTGTGCCGTAGCAATGCCGCCAAACGAAGCGTTGATCGCCGCCGCAATGTTATTGGCATCTTTAAAGGAGGGACGTTTCAGATTAAGCGTAATGGTGTCACCCATCTGGAAATCGCTGGGAATTTCACGTTCGACCGACGCGCCATTCGGTATCAGTCCGGCTGTGGGGGTATTCACGGTCACGCTGGAGCCGCTAGCCCCGGTCGCGTTCATCCCACCCACCACCACGCTCCCTTGTGCAAGGGCATAAACCTCCCCATCTGCGCCGTGTAGCTGGGTGAGCAATAACGTACCGCCGCGCAGGCTTTTGGCATCGCCAATCGACGAGACCGTGACATCAATGGTCTGCCCACGCGAGTACATTGGCGGCAGCATCGCGCTGACCGCTACCGCCGCGACGTTTTTCACCTTCGGATCGATTTTACCCGGCAGTTGTACCCCGAACTGGCGCAGCATGTTGGTAATAGTTTGGTTCGTGAATTTGACCTGGTTTTTATCCCCGGTTCCGTCCAGCCCCACCACCAGGCTGTAGCCAACAAGTTGGTTTTCCCTGATCCCCTGGACGTTGACCAGCGACTCCAGAGATTGCGCCTGCGTAGTGCCGGGCAGCACCAGGCTCAGGGCGATAACGATGCCGTTTAACGCCTTCATCCAGCGCCCGCTTATGTGTTGCATATTAAAATCCTGCATTAGATCGGGAAGAGAGGATGGTTAAACAGACGCGTCAGCCAGCCCGCCGCATTGGCATCGCTCAATGCGCCACGGCCCGCATAGGAGATACGCGCATCGGCAATGCGCTGCGATGAAACGGAGTTGTCGTTTTGAATATCATCGGCGCGCACCAGACCACTCAGGCGAATGTACTCATCCCCCTGGTTGAGGGTGAGCCATTTTTCACCGCGAATTTCCAGAATGCCGTTCGACTGTACCGAGTGCACCGACACCGTAATTTCGCCACGCAAACTGTTTTGCTGCTGCGAGGTCGCCGTCCCGTTGAAGTCGCGATTGGCGTCCACGGAAGCGGAAAGATTATCTTTGGTATGCCCAAAAAGAGTCGGTGCACCGATATCAACGGTATTGTTCTTGCCGAAATTGGTTTTCGCCTGTTTGCTCGACTGGGTGGATTCTTCCAGCATCACGGTCAGGATGTCGCCCACCCGATAGGCGCGGCGGTCTGCCGTCAGCGACCACTTGTAACCCGTTTCGAACACCCCTCCCGCGCGACCATCCGCCGTTGGCGGCAACTCGGTTTTGGGAGGAGCAAAGAATTCGTCATTTTTTTTGACCAGGAGGGCCTGCGATTCGCACCCGCTTAACAGGGGCAGCAGTACCACCAGCCAGAGATAATTTTTCACGTTCTGCCTGTTTACTTTAAATTTGCCGGATAAGGCGAAGCCGCTATCCGGCATTTCACATTCTTGAATTACAGCGTCTGACTAATAAACTGCAGCATATCGTCTGCCGCAGAGACCATTTTGGCGTTCATCTCATAGGCGCGCTGCACGTTAATCATCGCCACCATTTCGTTGACAATATCCACATTCGAGCCTTCCAGCGCGCTGTCCTGCAAGGTGCCCAGACCATCTTCCCCCGGAATACCTTCCGTCGGTTGACCGCTGGCTGCCGTTTCCAGATACAGGTTGTCGCCTTCGGCTGAAAGGCCCGCCGGGTTGGCGAAGTTCACCAGCGTTAGTTGCCCCAGTTCGGTCGGATCGCTGTCGCCGGGCAGGATCGCCGTCACGGTGCCATCTTCGCCAAATGCCACGTTGGTCGCGCCAGCGGGAACATCAATTTCCGGTTGCAGCGGCAAGCCCTGGGCGTTGGTTAGCACGCCGTCGGCGTTAATCTGCATATTGCCGTCACGGGTATACGCAATATCCCCGTTGGCCTTTTGCACCTGCCAGAACCCCTGCCCCATGATGGCCACGTTCATCGCATTATCGGTGGTTTCCACATTCCCTTCGGTGAAGGTTTTTTGGGTTCCAACGATGCGCACACCGCTACCGAACTGCATTCCGGTCGGCATGATGTTGTTTTGATCGAGCATGGCGCCCGGCGCTTCCTGAGTCTGATAAAACAGATCCTGGAACATCACGCGGTCACGCTTAAAGCCCGTGGTGTTGACGTTGGCGATGTTGTTGGCAATCGCACTCATCTCAGCATCCTGCGCCGACAGGCCGGTTTTACTGATCCATAACGCTGCGTTCATAAAACTTTATCCCTGATTAAAGGCTACGACTCAGGAGCCGCGTAGCAGCCTGTTGCCGGAGTCGCTGAGATCTTCAGCGGTTTTCATCATTTTGATTTGCGCTTCAAACTGACGGTTCATCGCAATGGACGACATCATTTCGCTCACCGCAGACACGTTACTGCCTTCCAGAAAGCCGCCGCTTACTTTGATGTTTTCATCGCGCTGGGCCGGTACGCCATCCGCCGTCACCAGCATTCCCTCGCTGTTTTTCGCCAGATTAGCGACCGGGATATCCACCAGCTTCAGCCGATCGATATCCATCGTGGCGGTAACATCACCGTCGTCAGGCGTAACCGAGAGCGTGCCGTCGCTGCCGAAAGAGGCAATCGCGTTTGGCGGCAAAATAATCGGGCCGTTATCTCCGAGCACCACGTTACCGTCGATGGTCAGCTGACCCTGATCGTCTTGCTGAATATTGCCGTTGCGGGTATAGACCTCGTTTCCGGCTTTGTCCTGCACGGCGATATAGCCCGTCCCCTGAATGGCGACGTCCAGCGGGCGCTCGGTTTTTTCCGCCACGCCGGTACTGTCATTGACGCCGCTGGGACTTTCCTTCGCCATAAAACGCGTATCAAAACCACCGCCCTTCACTTTGTCATTACTCGCCATCGCCATATCCGCGCGAAAACCATTGGTGTTGACGTTGGCGAGGTTGTTGGCGCTAATTTGCTGCTCTTGTAACGTCTGGGTGGCGCCGCTCAGCGCGGTATAAATCAACCGATCCATTTCTTAGCCTTACATCGCCTGGAAGAGAGCCTGATCCAGCTGCGTACTGGTGGAAATCACCTTGGTGTTCGCCTGGTAGTTACGCTGGGCGGTCATGAGATTGACCAGTTCGTTGGTGATATCCACGTTGGAGCTTTCGAGCATGCCGGAGGAGAGCGTGCCGCAGGAGCCGGAGCCAGGCGTACCTATCAGCGGCGTACCGGATTCGCCCGTCTGTACCCAGGCAGTACCGCTCACTGCTTCCAGTCCGTTCTCATCCGGGAAGGTGGCGAGTACAACCTGGCCCTGCAGCATGCGCTCACCGTTGCTGTAGGTGGCGTACACTTTACCGTCATCATCCACCTGCACGCCGTTTTGTGTCGCAGAGGCATAACCGGTGGCGGCGTTGGTGGTGACCGAGAAATCAGAGCCGTACTGAGTACAATCGGAGTAGTCAATCGTCATTGAAATCGGTGCGGCTTCATCGGTGGTGAAGGTGATGGTTTGCGGTGTGGTTGGAGCCGTCAGCTTGCCGGTATTTGGGTCGAAGGTCAGGGTAGTCGGCGGTACACCGCTCTGCGCTTCACCATCAAAGGTGTATTGCACTTCCCAGGTGTTATCCGCCGTTTTAGTAAAGTACTGGCTAACCGAGTGCTCATTACCCAGCGAGTCATACACGGTGGTGGTGTAGCTGTCGGTGTAGGTATCGCTGTTGTTGGCATCAAACGGCACGGTTGCGCGATCGATTGTTTCATCACTGGCGTCAAAGTTTGCCGTGAAGGTCATGCTGTCCGTGGCCTGCGCCGGGATGTTGCCGGTTTTAATCTGGATATCGGTAACGGTACCGGTTTGCAGCGTGCCGCTGTCATCAACCGGATAGCCCTGCAGGTAATCGCCGGACGCATTGACGATATAGCCGTTTTTGTCCGTCACGAAGGAACCCGCGCGGGTATAGGAGATGTTCCCGGCGCTGTCGCACATCACAAAAAAACCATCGTCGTTGATCGCCAGATCCAGCGCATTGCCGGTTGAAACCATAGAGCCGCCGGTGGAGATGCTTTGTGCCGAACCCGCCACGCTCACGCCCATCGCCTGCGTTCCGGCATACATGGCGGAAAACTGGGTGGTCATCGATTTATACCCAACCGTACCGGAGTTTGCGATGTTGTTACTGATGCCATCAAGCTGTTCGTTGACGGCGTTCAGTCCCGTCGCTGCAATTTCATAACTCATTGTTTCTTCCTGTAATGTAAACGAGATCAGATCACGGTGTTGCTGTCGGCGTTATCGCCGCCGTCGTCAGTATCCGGCGGCGTGATGTCATCAGTGCTGTCCGGTACGCCAAACTGGGTGATCATGGTGAAAGGCACTTCGCCAACGCCGTCAACGTTGAGCACCGGCGTGCTGCCATCGAGCGGAATACGCACATCTTCCACCGTTCCGGTCACCTCAATCGGCACTTCCTCTTCTCCGGTATTGGTCACCACGGATACGCTGTAATCGCCCGGCGGGATGCCGTAATCCGCAGGATTGATGTCGAAATCCACCTGGCCGGGCCCGACGGAGGTTTCACCTTGCGGGATCAGCGACACGGTGTAGTCATCACCGGCTTCATCGGTAAAGTGCAGATCCACATCGGTACAACTGTCATCCAGCGTCACGCGTCCCTGGATTTCTTTGCTGTTGTCTTCGATATCCAGCGAGGTGGTTTGCACCATGATGTCGTCGCCGACCATATTCCCCAGCGCCATCACCTGAATGTTGCTCATCAGTACGGCGTTAGTGTTTGCCTCAACGCTCATCTCTTCCATCATGGCAACCTGCGCCATGGAGGCGAGCTGATCGATATAGGCCGTAGGATCGGTTGGATCGGTCGGGTCCTGGTTTTCAATTTCAGCCACGAACAGCGTCAAAAACGTATCAACCGCGGACGTTTCGGTGGACGTTGTCGTGGTTGGAGTACCGCTTGTCCCGCTGGTATTCGTTGTTGACGACGTTGAGGAAGAACTGCTGTCTCCCAGATTGCTGCTTTGCGCCGTAGCGCCGACGTTATTTTCAGCCACCGCCGTATTCTCCGAAGAAGGAGCCTGCGCCTGAGATTGGGCATACAGAGTCAGGGTATTCATTACACTTCTCCCAGTTTGAGTAAGCTTTGCTGCATACTTTTGACGTTATTCAGCACATCAACGTCGGTTTCAAAATCACGTGAGGCGGACATCATGTCGGCCATTTGCTCGACCACATTGACATCCGGATACCAGACGAAACCGTTCTGGTCCGCCATCGGATGGTGTGGCTCATAACGCTTCACCGCCCCGCCGCTTTGCATGACGTCCTGTACCTGTACGCTGGCACCATCAATGGCATGGCGGTTATGCCCACCCATCAGGCTATTGTGGTAAACCGCGGCAAAAACCGGGCTGCGCGCCTTATAGGCCTGCGCCTCGCTGCTGGCGGGAGATTCCGCATTCGCCATGTTGCTGGCGACGGTATTCAGACGGATGGTTTGCGCCGTCATCGCCGAGCCGGAAATCTGGTAAATATCAGTAAACGACATGGTTATTTCCCTTCGATGGCCTCTTTGATACCGCTAAGTTGCAGGTTCAAAAAGGTCAGACTGCTTTGATAATCCATACTATTTTGTGAAAACCGGGCCTGCTCGGTATTCAGCTCTACGGTATTGCCATCCTCTGAGGGCTGCATCGGCACACGGTATTTCACGTCAGCCTCGGGCAGCACATTTGTGCGACTTGCCCGTTGCATCTCAGCGGCAAAATCAATATCTTTAGCTTTGAAATTTGGTGTATCGACGTTTGCCAGATTCGCAGTCAGTAGCTCGGTCCTCTCAAGACGTAACTTCACTGCCTGCGGATGTACACCCAATGCCTGCTGAAAACTGATTCCCATTTCTTACATCACTCCTGCGTAGATATCGCTGTTATTAGCAATATGTATGCCAACTTTTAAGTGATTGATGAGAAATGACTTTATGAAATTCCCCTTCGACATAAGGAAGCCTTCTTTCCCCTTTGCCGCGGAAATAATGCTGGCGTTATGCTGTGTCTTGCCCGCACATGCCGCCGTCCATCCCATTCAGCACAGCGCCCGGGAACAGATCAACGCGCGGGTCATAACTGCCGCCGGTCATGAAATTGACGCGCTGGCGAAAAAACAGCAGTGGCAGGACTATCGCTACACGTTCAACGTCTATATTCCCTCAACGGTGAGCACCAGCGCGCTATGCGCAACAGCGCCCCAGATCACTTCCAGCACATCCCCAAGAATGGCCCTGACGCGAATGAACTTTGTGGTGAGTTGTCCGGGCAGCGCGGGCTGGCAATTTAACGTTGCGGTACGCCCCGACGTGTCGGTGCCGGTAGTGATGCCAAAGTCGTTGATTGCCCGAGATACGGTAATTACGGCCAACGACCTGCAGCTTAAAAAATTCAATATCAGCAACCAGCGGGAAGGATTAATGACAAATATGGATGAGGCGATTGGTCTCACCAGTAAGCGCGCCCTGCAACCGGGCAAACCGATTACCCGGAGCGAACTGGTTCAACCGGTGCTGGTCAAACGCGAGCAACCGGTGATGATCGTCTCCCATACGGCCGGAATTACCGCCTCGATGCCGGGCGTGGCGTTGAAGAACGGGCGCAAAGGGGATGTGATAAAAATTCGCAACAGCAGCAGCCAGCGGATCATTAGCGGGATGGTGGACGATATCGGCGTGGTCACCACACTGACGGCCGAGCAGTGAAGGGATTTTTTGTGATGGGATTAAAGTTTTCCTCTCTTACCGTCGCTTTTAGCCAATAACAGATAACCAACCCAACGAAATATGTACGAGGTTGCTATGAAAATTACCCCGACTCTGCCAGGCGATCGCCCTGCATCTACAACCGGGCAGACGCGTTCAGACAAGAGCAGCACGCAGACCACTACCTCCAGCGCCGCGACGCTTTCCGCCGACGATATTACTCAGGCGGGATTGCAAACGGCGCAGCAAACGCTGAACAGCGATCCGCAAAGCGACGTTGATTACGACAAAGTGGCGCAAATGCAGGCCATGCTGGCCGCAGGCGACATGCAGGTTGATACCCAGCAACTGGCTGGTGACATGCTCAGCTTTTTCCAGAAATAAGAGGCCAAAATTGTGAGTACCAGGCTACAGCAGGTGAAAACGCTGCTTCAGGGTATCCGGGAGGACGGGACGCGATATGACGCGCTCAGACATCAGTTAGAACAACAACGTCTGTGCATGATCCGTCGCGCCAGTGAAGAGCTGTTGGCGGTCAATGAGACGATTCAACAGCACTATGAGCAGTTGAATAACAGTAGCCAGCAGCGCCGCTCAATCCTGCAATTGCTGGGCGTAAGCGTCGATCGTGCAGGGATGGAACAGGTATTTAGCTGGTTGCCGGGCTTACAAAAAAGTGCCGCAGAGGGTTGGTGGCAGAGCCTTGAGCAAAAAGCGAAACGCTGCAAGGCGTACAACGAAAAAAACGGCGAGTTGCTGATCCGCCAGTATGAATTTATTCAGACTTTTTTAGGCACCGAGCCGGATTTTATTTACCAGCGCTAAACCTTCCTTCCCTGACGCGGAAAACGACTTTCCGCGCACACCCTAACTAATTGATATAAATACAATAAAAATTCAGGCATGGATATTGCAATGATGTAGCCAGATTTTGAATTTAGGGATTGCTGAGAACACATTATGAGTATGGTTGATTGTTATGAACCTGACTTTGTCCGGTTGTTTTTATCCCACCATCCGGATTCCGCTTTACTGGCCGAAATGCGCTGGAAAACGGAAGTACGTCAGAGTCTGGTATTAACCGATCCGGCCAGCTGTCAGGCTGCATTAGGCGATCCCAACGCCTTTGTGCTGCATACCTCGCAATGTGCAGCCGATGCGGACAGCCCGGCGTTATCTCCACGCGATCAGGTACTTAATCAATCTGCTCTGCATACCATCACGCTCCCCGGTTTGTCACCGGAACTGCGCTTGTATGCGCTGGGCATCATGCTCTCTTTTTCCGAGAAATGCCCTGGCGACAGCGATCCTATGCTTGAGAAACTGGCCTCGCTGCCGCAGGTTCTGGCCGCCCACGCGCAAAGCGGAAAACTGCAGGAGCAGTTCGTGCAACTGCCCAGCCTGCCCCAGCTGCAGCGGGAGCTGATCACCCAAATGGGCAGTTGTGAGTTCAATTGGGATCTGTTGCCGGAAAGCACGCGCAAGCTGACCTTACCTCTGCAGGTAAGTCTGCTGATGCTCCAGGATGCAAACAGTGAGGCTATGCTTCAGCAGCAGTTGCAGGATCAGTGGTTAAAGACCTATGAGCGCTACTTTGCCCATGACGCATGGATATTCAGTAACTATCTGATTTATCGCCTGTATCACGATACCTTCCCGCAGCACGAGAGTGAAAGCGCGCTGCAGCGCTTCTTCTGGCTGGTGGCTGACATCTTTATGCTTCGCACCCTATTTTGCCTGTGGACAATGGATGATTCCACGCTGAGCCATGACGAAATCTACGCCCTTTTCGCGCTGTTTGAAGCGTGGCGCAACAGCGAGAATGCCCGCTCGTTGCGTCAGCATATTCTGGATATGTTGTCGGGAGACCCTCTGCTCTCGGCGTTCTCCCTGATTACACGTTAGCGCCTGTTGGCCGGGTACATACCCGGTCCTTTTTCGAATCGCGAATACACATCACCATGTCTGAATCCTCCAAAGCACGTTCCGCCCTGACCGGCATCGTTAAAACGCTCGACACTGGTCGCGAAAAACCGTTTGTCAGCGTCATTACTCCCACGTGGAACCGCGGCGCTTTCTTACCCTATTTGCTGTATATGTTCCGCTATCAGGACTACCCTGCCGACCGCCGGGAGCTGGTGATCCTGGATGATTCCCCACAAAGCCATCAGTCAATCATTGACAGGCTGACGCAGAATCACCCGGAGAAATTCAATATTCGTTATATCTACCATGCGGAAAAACTGACGCTGGGAAAAAAGCGCAACATGCTCAATGCGCTGGCGTTAGGCGAATATATTCTCTGTATGGATGACGATGATTATTATCCGGCGGATAAGATCTCCTACACTATCGACATGATGCAGCGCCACCGGGCGTTGATTTCAGGTTCCGATCAGATCCCCATCTGGTATAGCCATATCAACCGCGTGTTCAAAAGCCGCAGCTTTGGCCCGCAGAACATTCTCAACGGCACCTTTTGCTACCACCGCAATTATTTAAAAAAGCACCGTTACGATGATGAATGTAACTTAGGCGAAGAGGAAGGATTCACTAATCAATTCACCGCAAACCCGCTGCAATTGCCGGGCGAGCGCACCATTATTTGTATCTCGCACAGTCAAAATACGTTCGATAAAGACTTTGTGCTGGGCAGCAGCGAGCCGCTGGAAACCTCGCTGGCACAGGCGATTACAGACCCGATGCTGAAAAACTGGTATCAAAGCCTGCATAACGCCACCCATCATCAGCCGATCCAGTGGGATTACATCGATCAGGTGGTGATCGTGAATCTGGACTCACGCCCGGATCGTTTAGCCCACATCCAGCAAGAGCTGGCGTTTCTCAATTTCCCGGCGCAAAAGATCACCCGCCTTGCGGCGTCCGTTGCCACTAACGGCCAGGCTGGTCGCCGCCAGTCCCATCTGCAGGCGCTGCAACTGGCACAGCGTAACGGCTGGAAAAACTACCTGCTACTTGAAGACGATAGCGTGATCCTGAAGCAGGAAAAGCATATCCGGGTACTCAACTCACTTCTGAATGCGCTGCCTGGTTTTCCGTGGGAAGTGGTTATCCTCGGCGGAGAAATTAAACAAGGCCGCGAACTCAAAAGCCTCAATGGCATGATCCATGCCCGTGACTGCAATAAGGTTTGCGCCTATCTGGTCAACAGCAGCTATTACCCGGTGCTGGCTCAGCAGATGGAGCATGACCTCTCAGATACGCTCGAAGGGCAATGGCAGCCGCTGCTGCGTGAAGGGAAATGGCTCTCCTGCTATCCGAGCATCTGCTATCAGCGCGCGGGATACAGCGATATTGAGAAAAAAGAAACCGATAACATCGGTTACTACTTCAACAAAATCAATAAGAAACCCGCCACCGTCAGCACGCTGGTAAGCAACCCGCTTCCTACGGCATCCACGCAGATAGATGCCATTGGCTTCTATATGGAAACCTCGCTGCACTACGCGGTCTACCGCCCTATCATTACCGCGCTTCAGGCGATGGGCCATACCTGCTCGCTGCTGGTCAGTGACAAAATACCTAAATCGTTTCTGGATGAGATGACCGCGACGATTAAAGCCATCAACGACCCTGCGCTCGGCGGTACGCGTCTTTCAGCGGTCATTGAGAACCGTCAGCGCTTCCGGTGCCTGGTCAGCCCTTACTACACGCCACTGCTGAACGGGCTGGCGGATACCCATGTACGCACCCTGTATGGCCTGGCGAAAGAAGAGTGGAATCATGCCTGGTGGAACGCCTTTTATCACCGCATCCTGTGTTACAGCCACTATAGCCAGCACGCGCTTGATATCGGTGGCAGCGCCAAAGTGGTGGGCAATCCCCGTTTCGATGAGTGGCATAATCACACTTACGATACTGCGCTGCCAAAAAGCCTGAAGCTGAATGCGAAAAAGCAGACCATCCTGTATGCGCCAACCTATGGCGCGCTAAGCTCTCTCCCTCACTGGGCGGAACAGCTCAGCCGGTTAAGTCATGAATACAATGTCGTCACCAAACTACATCATGGCACCCTGCACAGACCGGAAGAAGCCGCCTCTCTGGCGCTGGCGCAGCGCTATTTAAAAAACCGAATTGACGATCCACAGCATCTGCTGGCGCTTATCGCGCAGGCGGATTACGTCCTGACAGACAGCAGCGGCTTTATTTTTGACGCCATTCATATGAATAAACGCGTCATTTTACTGAGCTGGCCAGAGATGCCCTTGCTGCTCGATGGTCAACAAAGTTTCTCTACTCCTGACAGCGCCGATCAGCGTATTCGCGATGTTCTCCCGGTGGCACAGGATATACAGACGTTGCGCCACGCCCTGTCATCCGCATTTGACTGGGCTGCGCTGGAAGCGCCATTGGAGGAGATTCGCCACCATTATTGCGATGCGTTTATGGATGGTCAGGCGGGGAAACGGGCGGCTCAAGAGATCGAAAGCCTGATAAATGCGCCACAACCGCTAATGACAAATACGTTACTGCACAGTCTGCAGAAAAAACTATTTAGTTGAGCTTCAATTCAACGTTATCAAAGGGAATGTCAATATGACAATGAATAATTACCCTGCTATAGATCATCGTCTTTGCCAGGTACTGGGGAAGGTGCGAACAAGTCCCTGATATGAGATCATGTTTGTCATCTGGAGCCATGGAACAGGGTTCATCATGAGTCATCAACTTACCTTCGCCGACAGTGAATTCAGCAGTAAGCGCCGTCAGACCAGAAAAGAGATTTTCTTGTCCCGCATGGAGCAGATTCTGCCATGGCAAAACATGGTGGAAGTCATCGAGCCGTTTTACCCCAAGGCTGGTAATGGCCGGCGACCTTATCCGCTGGAAACCATGCTACGCATTCACTGCATGCAGCATTGGTACAACCTGAGCGATGGCGCGATGGAAGATGCTCTGTACGAAATCGCCTCCATGCGTCTGTTTGCCCGGTTATCCCTGGATAGCGCCTTGCCGGACCGCACCACCATCATGAATTTCCGCCACCTGCTGGAGCAGCATCAACTGGCCCGCCAATTGTTCAAGACCATCAATCGCTGGCTGGCCGAAGCAGGCGTCATGATGACTCGAGGCACCTTGGTCGATGCCACCATCATTGAGGCACCCAGCTCGACCAAGAACAAAGAGCAGCAACGCGATCCGGAGATGCATCAGACCAAGAAAGGCAATCAGTGGCACTTTGGCATGAAGGCCCACATTGGTGTCGATGCCAAGAGTGGCCTGACCCACAGCCTGGTCACCACCGCGGCCAACGAGCATGACCTCAATCAGCTGGGTAATCTGCTGCATGGAGAGGAGCAATTTGTCTCAGCCGATGCCGGCTACCAAGGGGCGCCACAGCGCGAGGAGCTGGCCGAGGTGGATGTGGACTGGCTGATCGCCGAGCGCCCCGGCAAGGTAAGAACCTTGAAACAGCATCCACGCAAGAACAAAACGGCCATCAACATCGAATACATGAAAGCCAGCATCCGGGCCAAGGTGGAGCACCCATTTCGCATCATCAAGCGACAGTTCGGCTTCGTGAAAGCCAGATACAAGGGGTTGCTGAAAAACGATAACCAACTGGCGATGTTATTCACGCTGGCCAACCTGTTTCGGGCGGACCAAATGATACGTCAGTGGGAGAGATCTCACTAAAAACTGGGGATAACGCCTTAAATGGCGAAGAAACGGTCTAAATAGGCTGATTCAAGGCATTTACGGGAGAAAAAATCGGCTCAAACATGAAGAAATGAAATGACTGAGTCAGCCGAGAAGAATTTCCCCGCTTATTCGCACCTTCCAAAGACAAACTGTTTTTATCCGAATTAACGAGCAAGACGGAGAAATCCTATGAGTAAGCCAGAAGATATTTTAGAGCAAGGTTTCGAGTTAGCGCCCGAAACAACCACGCCAACGGCACCGTCGGCAACAGAAACGTTGGTGGCGCGTTTAGAAGACCGCTTTTCCGAGTCGATGTCATTACTCAAACGTATTCCGGTCACGCTAACGCTGGAAGTGTCATCCGTGGAAGTGATGCTGTCCGATCTGCTGAACATTGATGACGACACCGTCATTGAGATGGACAAGCTTGCCGGTGAACCGCTGGATATTAAGGTTAATAACATCCTGCTGGGCAAGGCTGAAGTGGTGGTGGTCAATGAAAAATATGGCCTGCGCGTCCTTGAATTCAACACGCATGAAATCAACGACCTGGCACCATGAAACGCGCACCAATCCTCACGCTCATACTCGGTATCTCATTACTCATCCTTTCTCCCTTTGCCTGCGCGCAAGGGGGAGATATCCCGTTGCTGAATGTGATTTCACACGGTAATAGCCAGGAATACAGCGTAAAAATCCAGGTCCTGATCCTGATGACCCTGGTGGGCATTCTGCCAACCCTGGTACTGATGATGACCTGCTTTACGCGTTTTATTATTGTTCTCTCCCTGCTGCGCCAGGCGTTGGGGCTACAGCAAACGCCACCCAACCGCATACTGATAGGCATTGCGCTGTCGTTAACCATGCTGGTGATGCGTCCGGTCTGGATCAACATTTACGACCACGCGGTTGTGCCTTTTGAAAACGATCAAATCACGCTCCCTGACGCCCTGAGCACCGCCGCCTCGCCCCTGAAGCGCTTTATGCTGGCGCAGACCAACAAAAAAGCGATTGCGCAGATCATGACGATCGCCAACGCGAAAGGTAATGCAGCCGATCAGGATCTCTCCATTATCGTCCCGGCGTATGTGCTGAGCGAACTTAAAACCGCCTTCCAGATAGGCTTCATGATTTACATCCCGTTCCTGGTGATCGACCTGATCGTCGCCAGCGTGCTGATGGCGATGGGGATGATGATGCTGTCCCGCTGATCGTTTCCCTCCCCTTTAAGCTGATGCTGTTTGTGCTTATTGACGGCTGGGCGCTGACCGTCGGTACGCTGACCTCCAGTATTCGCGGTCTGGGACTGGGCTAACGGAGATCGGATATGTTAACCATTGATGTAGCCGCAGATATCGTCGCCAGCGGTATAAAAGTCGTGATCATTTTAGTCTGCGTGTTGGTCGTTCCCAGCCTGCTGGTGGGGATGCTGGTCAGCATTTTTCAGGCCGTTACGCAGATTAACGAACAAACGCTCAGCTTTTTGCCCAGGCTTATCGTCACCCTCGCAGTTTTGGGCATTAGCGGAAAATGGATGATCGTCCAGTTAAGCGATCTCTGCGTGCATCTGTTCACTCAGGCCGCCATTCTGGTGCACTGACATGCGCGAAACAGACGTTACACAGTTAAGTAACCTGATACTGGGCATGTGGTTTCCATTCGTGCGCATTATGGCGTTTATTCACTACGCGCCGGTACTGGATAACGCGGCGCTCACGGTGCGCATACGCATTATTTTGTCCCTGGCGCTGGCCTTTATCATTACGCCGCTTATTCCCCATCCGGTTCCTGACAGCCTGCTGTCAATCAACAGCATTATTTTGACCGCAGAGCAGTTTCTGTGGGGCATGCTTTTCGGCCTGATGCTGCAGTTTTTATTTTTAGCGCTGCAGCTGGCGGGCCAGATCCTCTCTTTCAATATGGGGATGAGCATGGCGGTGATGAACGACCCCAGCAGCGGCGCATCAACGACGGTACTGGCGGAGATGATCAACATCTACGCGGTGATCCTGTTCTTTGCGATGGATGGGCATTTGCTGCTGGTGAGCATTTTATTCAAAGGCTTTACTTACTGGCCGATTGGTAATGCACTGCATCCACAATCTTTGCGCACCATTTCCCTGGGGCTGGGCTGGGTATTTGCCGCGGCCACCCTGCTGGCGCTACCGACAACCTTTATCATGTTGATTGTCCAGGGCTGCTTTGGCCTGTTGAACCGCATTGCGCCTCCGCTCAACCTGTACTCGTTAGGTTTTCCGATCAACATGCTGGCGGGTCTTGTCTGCTTTGCGACTCTGTTTTACAACCTGCCCGACCACTATTTGCACCTGGCAAATTTCGTCTTGCAGCAACTTGACGCGCTCAAGGGGCACTATGGCGGATAGCAGCAGCGAAGAAAAAACAGAAAAACCCTCGGCGCAAAAACTTCGCAAAGCCAGGCAAGAGGGGCAAATTCCACGCTCAAAAGATATGGGGCTTGCCGCCAGTCTGTTTGCCGCGTTTATGGTGATCTCCAGCAGCTTCCACTGGTATGAAGATTTTGTCCGCGAAAGCTTTATCAGTGTGCATCAGTATGCGCAGAACATTAATGATCCGGACATTATCGGCCAGTTCCTTGAGCACCATCTGCTGATTTTAGCCAAGTTCATCCTGACGCTGTTACCCATGCCGGTTGCCGCGCTGTTTGCCTCGCTGATTCCCGGAGGCTGGCTGTTCCTGCCGAAGAAAATTTTGCCGGACTTTAGCAAATTAAGCCCGCTCAAAGGGATTGGCCGTCTGTTTTCCACCGACCATCTGGTGGACACCGGCAAGATGACGCTCAAAGCGATGGTACTGCTGGTGATGCTGTGGATTAGCGTACGCAATAACGTTGCCGCCTTTCTGGGGCTACAGGAGCTGTATTTCAAACAGGCCGTCAGCGATGGCCTGGCGCTGTACAGCAGCATCATGCGCAACTTTGTCATCCTGTTTATTTTTTTCGCTCTGATTGATGTTCCTCTGGCGAAAAAAATGTTCACCAAAGGGTTGAAGATGACCAAACAGGAAGTGAAGGAAGAGTATAAAAATCAGGAAGGTAAGCCGGAGGTACGGGCCAGGATCCGTCGCCTGCAACGGCAAATGGCGATGGGGCAAATTCGCAAGGTGGTGCCAAAAGCCGATGTGGTGATCACCAACCCAACCCACTATGCCGTGGCGCTACAGTATGACCAGTCGCGCGCCGCCGCACCCTTCGTTGTCGCCAAAGGCACCGATGAAATCGCGCTGTATATCCGTCAGGTGGCGGCGGAGAGCAATATTGAGATTGTTGAATTTCCTAAGCTGGCGCGCTCCGTTTATTACACCACCCAGGTCAATCAACAGATCCCATTTCAACTTTATCGGGCGATAGCACACGTCCTGACCTATGTACTGCAAATGAAGCACTGGCGTGACGGTTCACAATCACGCCCTTCGCTGAACAGACATATTTCCATTCCAAAAGAGGTTCTTAAACTGGATGCCGAAAACAACTAAACAATTCCTCGCGCTGCTGCGTAACGGTAACATCGGCATTCCGCTGGTCATACTGTCTATCCTGGCGATGGTGATCCTGCCATTACCACCGGCCGTGCTGGATATTCTGTTCACCTTTAACATCGTGCTGGCGGTGATGGTGCTGTTGGTGGCCGTTTCCGCGAAACGCCCGCTCGAATTCAGCCTGTTCCCGACCATTTTGCTGATCACCACCTTAATGCGCTTGACGCTGAACGTAGCATCAACGCGCGTGGTGTTACTGCACGGCCATATGGGCGCAGGCGCTGCCGGTAAGGTGATTGAGTCCTTTGGTCAGGTGGTGATCGGCGGTAACTTTGTCGTCGGTTTTGTGGTGTTCATCATCTTGATGATCATCAACTTTATCGTGGTTACCAAGGGTGCCGAGCGTATCTCCGAGGTTTCGGCCCGCTTTACGCTGGACGCCATGCCCGGAAAGCAGATGGCGATCGACGCCGATCTGAACGCAGGCCTGATTAATCAGGCCCAGGCGCAGGCACGACGTAAAGATGTGGCGGGCGAAGCGGATTTCTATGGCGCAATGGACGGTGCGTCGAAGTTCGTGCGCGGTGATGCCATCGCCGGGATGATGATCTTGGCCATCAACCTGATAGGCGGCGTCTGTATCGGTATTTTCAAATACGATTTAAGCGCCGAAGCCGCCTTCCAGCAATACGTACTGATGACCATCGGCGACGGTCTGGTCGCCCAGATCCCGTCTCTGCTGCTGTCGACGGCGGCGGCGATTATCGTTACTCGCGTGAGCGACAGCGGTGATATCGCCACAGACGTGCGTAGCCAACTGCTGGCCAGCCCCTCCGTACTCTATACCGCCACCAGCATTATGTTTGTACTGGCGGTGGTACCGGGAATGCCGCACTTCCCGTTCCTGGTGTTCAGCGCCCTGATGGGGTTCACCGCCTGGCGTATGAGCAAGCGCCCGAAGGTGGCTGAAACTGAAGAGAAAAATCTTGAGACGCTGACCAAAACCATCGTTGAAACCACCGAGCAACAGGTCAGTTGGGAAACTATCCCTTTGATCGAGCCAATCAGCCTGAGCCTGGGGTACAAGCTGGTGTCGCTGGTAGACAAATCCAAAGGGAATCCGCTCACTCAACGTATTCGCGGTGTACGGCAGGTTATCTCAGACACTAACGGCGTGCTGCTCCCGGAAATTCGCATCCGCGAAAACTTCCGTCTAAAACCGACCCAGTACGCCATTTTTATCAATGGGATCAAGGCTGATGAGGCCGATATTCCTTCAGATAAACTGATGGCGCTGCCCTCCAGTGAAACGTATGGCGAGATCGATGGTGTGTTAGGCCACGATCCGGCCTATGGTATGCCGGTGACGTGGATTGTCCCGGCGCAAAAAGCCAAAGCGCTAAATATGGGGTATCAGGTCATTGATAGTGCCAGCGTCATTGCGACGCATGTGAATAAGGTCATTCGCAACTTTATTCCCGACCTGTTTAACTACGATGATATTACCCAACTGCATAACCGCCTCTCTTCGATGGCCCCCCGTCTGGCGGAAGATCTGAGCACGGCGCTGAATTACAGCCAGCTCTTGAAAGTTTATCGGGCGCTACTGGTCGAAGGCGTGCCGCTGCGCGATATCGTTACCATTGCCACCGTACTGGTCGCCAGTAGCGCCGTCACTAAAGATCATATTCTGTTGACGGCAGATGTACGTCTGGCGCTCCGTCGCAGCATTACCCATCCGTTTGTGCGCAAAGATGAGCTGGCGGTCTACACGCTGAATAATGAGCTGGAGAATCTGCTGGCTAATGTAGTGAATCAGGCTCAGCAAAGTGGAAAAGTGGTGCTCGATAGCGTACCGGTCGATCCTAATATGCTGAATCAGTTCCAGACCAATATGCCGCAGATTAAAGAACAGATGAAAGCCGCGGGTAAAGAGCCGGTACTGCTGGTCGCACCGCAGCTACGTCCTCTGCTTGCGCGCTATGCGCGCCTGTTTGCACCAGGCTTACAGGTGTTGTCATATAACGAAGTTCCGGATGAGCTGGAATTAAAGATCATGGGGGCGTTGAGTTAACCCCTGACGAGGCGGTGCCATTCGCACCGCCTTTTTGATTACAGAATGGTATTTTCCGTCAGAATACGACGAGCGCCGAGATAATGATCCTGCCAGAAGTCATCGGATAAATTGCTCACCCGAATCGTTTCTCCCGTACGCGGCGATTCAATAAATTGTCCCTGCCCCAAATAGACGCCCATATGATCGGCAATATCCCGACTGTGAATATGAAAGAACAATAAATCACCACGACGAAGGTCGCGATTCGCGACGATGGTCGCCCGCCGATAGTGATACATTTCATTCGCCGTACGTGGCAATTTTGCTGCCAGAATTTTGTTGTAGGCATAAAAGATCAGCCCGCTACAGTCAAAGCCTTGTTCCGGGCTGGTCCCGCCCCACAAATAGGGTTTACCTAACTGCTGCTCAAGACGGTGGATTGCCACTTCGGTTATGTTGTGCAGATGATCGCTACTGAGAAAATGGTCATTCTCAGCCAGCTCCTGCCAGCGTTGATCGCTCGCTTTTAGTGGCCCCGGGAACCACTCCGGGTGCTGTTTAATCAGCGTCCTGTTTTGCTGGCGCAGCGCGCTTTTACTTTGCGCATTACCTTCCACCACATAACTTGCCTGCTTTTTTACCTGCGCGTGGTACTGCTTCAGTAGCCGGGCGCGGTTACGCATGCGTAATTGCGCCGCATAGCTTAAATGGGCGTCAGATAAGAGGGGCTGAACTTTGGCGACAGACGGCGAGGACAACACAACACACAAAGACAGCAGACCCGGCAAAAAGCGTCGGGGCGCAGAGACAAAAGACATGAAAACAACACTACCTAATCAAACACGTTCGCCGCAGTCTACCGCTATTGCCGGGCATTCCATTTTAATATTCGATTATTAAATTATTAATTTTTTAAATTCAATATATTAGGAATTCTGCACTCAGAAGACTTAATGACGTGCGCTAACCCACAAAATACGTCAGTGTCTGACTGCCTTTAAGCACAATTTTCCGTATAAAGAAAATCTAAAGTGTAAACGCCGCACGAGAGACTTGCGAAAAACTCTCTGGGTGATAATGTGAGCGCTCCAGATCCAGATTTATCCGATTTGGGAACTCTTTTTGCCGTCCTGGCGTGTGTAATCGTTTTATCAAGGAATAAGCAGTATGCGTAAAATCGCATTTTTTCTTGCGATGCTTTTATTGCCGTGCGTTTCATTTGCCGGTTTGCTGAGCAGCAGCAGCCCGACTACGCCTGTCAGCAAAGAATATAAGCAGCAATTAATGGGCTCCCCCGTCTATATCCAGATCTTCAAAGAAGAGCGAACGCTGGATCTGTACGTCAAGATGGGCGAACAGTATCAATTGCTCGACAGCTATAAGATCTGCAATTATTCCGGCGGCTTAGGTCCGAAACAGCGTCAGGGCGATTTCAAAAGCCCGGAAGGGTTTTACAGCGTACAGCGCGGACAGCTGAAACCAGATAGCCGCTTTTATAAAGCGATTAACATTGGTTTCCCTAACGCCTATGACCGCGCACACGGTTATGAAGGTAAATACCTGATGATCCACGGAGCCTGCGTTTCCGTCGGCTGCTACGCAATGACCGACAACGGCATTGATGAGATTTTCCAGTTTGTCACCGGCGCACTGGTGTTTGGGCAGTCCAGCGTGCAGGTTAGCATTTATCCATTCCGCATGACCGATGCCAACATGCAGCGCCATAAGTTCTCGTATTACAAAGAATTCTGGGCGCAGCTAAAGCCTGGCTACGATTACTTTGAACAAACGCGTAAGCCACCGACCGTTTCCGTCGTCGATGGCCGTTACGTTATCAGCAAGCCGTTGAGTCACGAAGTGGTTCAGCCGCAGCTGGCATCAAACTATACGCTCCCCGAGACAAAATAACGCCCACTCGCCTGGCATAATCTTTTGCCAGGTTTCATTGCCGGTTAGCGGCTGAGTGGCAATCACGGTGACCACATCATTGGGTGTGGTCTCTGAGCTAAAATCGATTTCCACATCCTGATCCAGCAGTGTCGCCACGCCAAACGGCGCACGACGAGTGATCCAAAACAGGTTGGTCGAGCAGAAAGCCATCACATAACGCCCGTCAGACAACAGCATGTTGAAGACGCCCTTCTCACGCAATTCTCCTGCCAGCATCGCGATATATTTAAACACTGCCGTCATATTGCCAGGCGTACGCGGATACCGTTCAGTCAGCTTGTGGAGCAACCAGCAGAAAGCTTTTTCGCTGTCGGTTTCCCCGACCGGGCGGAAATTACCGGTTTCCAGCGATTTATAGCCGCTGAGCTGTCCGTTATGAGCGTACGTCCAGTTACGTCCCCACAGTTCACGCGTAAATGGATGGGTATTTTCCAATGCCACTTCGCCACGATTCGCCTGACGAATATGGGCAATCACGGAACAGGATTTGATGGGATAGTCTTGTACCAGTTTGGCGATAGGCGAATTAAAGCTGGGTTGCGGATCTTTAAACGTACGGCAACCCTTACCTTCATAAAACGTAATACCCCAGCCGTCTTTGTGCGGCCCGGTACCTCCGCCGCGCTGAACCAGCCCGGTGAAGCTAAAGCAGATATCGGTTGGCACATTGGCGCTCATCCCGAGCAGTTCGCACATACATCACCTCCACAAACGCCTTTAAGCGGGAAGGCGTAATTGTTGCAGCCAGTTTAGATTCGGACAGCGCGCGGAAACCGGAGCGTACACGTAGTACGTGAAGATTTCGGGCACTGCCCGGATTCAAAATGGCAAATAAAATAGCCTTCTTACTTCACCATCTCTTTTTCGATCAACTGGATCAGGATATGGATCACTTTGATATGAATTTCCTGAATGCGGTCAGCATAGCCAAAGTGCGGCACGCGAATTTCGATATCCGCGCTGCCCGCCATTTTGCCGCCATCTTTACCAGTCAGGGTGATGACTTTCATCCCTTTCTCGCGCGCTGCGGCAATCGCTTTAATCACGTTACCGGAGTTACCCGAAGTAGAGATGCCTAACAGGACATCGCCTTCGCGCCCCACGGCTTCAACGTAGCGGGAGAAGACATAATCGTAACCGAAATCGTTGCTGACGCAGGAGATATGGCTGACATCAGAGATAGCGATCGCCGGGTAGCCAGGGCGGTTTTCGCGATAACGTCCGGTCAGCTCTTCGGCGAAGTGCATCGCGTCGCAATGGGAACCGCCGTTACCGCAAGAAAGTACCTTACCGCCAGCTTTAAAGCTGTCTGCCAACAGGACCGCCGCGCGCTGAATGGCGTGAATATTGGCGTCATCTTTAAGAAAATTAGCCAGCGTTTCCGCCGCTTCGCTCAGTTCGTTACGAATAAGATCCTGGTACATGAGGATATCCTTCAGCATGAATGTAAATGACAAGATGCAGTGTACCGGATAGCGCTACCAGCGAGAAGTACAAGCCACAGGAATGGCTGCGGCTTTTGATTTTTTGTGCCGGTTAAAACAGCAACAATGTGAGCTTTGTTGTAATTATTTTGTAAACACATTGCTAAAAGAATTTACATCCACTACAACCATATCATCACAAGTGGTCAGACCTCCTACAAGCAAGGGAGCTTTTCGTTATGATGATTTTGAGTATTATCGCTACGGTTGTTCTGCTCAGCGTTCTGTTTTATCACCGCGTGAGCTTATTACTCAGCAGCTTAATTTTGCTCGCCTGGACAGCTGCGCTTGGCGTGGTTGGCCTGTGGTCAATCTGGCTGCTGGTTCCTCTGGCCATTCTCCTCGTACCGTTTAACTTTACGCCAATGCGCAAATCCATGATCTCTGCGCCAGTGTTCCGCGGTTTCCGTAAAGTCATGCCGCCGATGTCGCGTACTGAGAAAGAGGCGATTGATGCCGGTACAACCTGGTGGGAAGGCGACCTGTTCCAGGGCAAGCCAGACTGGAAAAAACTGCATAACTATCCTCAGCCGCATCTGACAGCTGAAGAACAAGCGTTTATTGACGGCCCGGTGGAAGAAGCCTGCCGCATGGCGAATGACTTCCAGATCACCCATGAACTCGCGGATCTGCCGCCGGAACTGTGGGCGTATCTGAAAGAGCACCGCTTCTTCGCGATGATCATTAAGAAAGAGTACGGCGGGCTGGAATTCTCCGCATATGCTCAGGCTCGCGTTCTGCAGAAACTCTCCGGCGTTTCCGGGATCCTGGCGATCACCGTTGGCGTACCTAACTCCTTAGGCCCTGGCGAACTGCTGCAGCATTACGGCACCGAAGAGCAGAAGAATCATTACCTGCCGCGTCTGGCACGTGGTCAGGAGATCCCCTGCTTTGCTCTGACCAGCCCGGAAGCGGGTTCCGACGCAGGCGCGATCCCTGATACCGGCGTGGTTTGTATGGGCGACTGGCAGGGCCAGCAGGTGCTGGGTATGCGCCTGACCTGGAATAAGCGTTATATCACCCTAGCGCCTATCGCTACCGTACTGGGTCTGGCATTTAAACTCTCCGACCCGGAAAAACTGCTGGGTGGTGAAGAAGATCTCGGCATTACCTGTGCGCTGATCCCAACGTCAACCCCAGGCGTACAAATTGGGCGTCGACACTTCCCGCTGAACGTGCCGTTCCAGAACGGTCCGACGCTGGGCAAAGATGTCTTCGTGCCGATTGATTACATCATCGGTGGCCCAAAAATGGCCGGTCAGGGCTGGCGCATGCTGGTGGAATGTCTGTCCGTGGGACGCGGTATTACCCTGCCGTCTAACTCGACGGGCGGCGTGAAATCGGTCGCAATGGCAACCGGCGCGTATGCGCATATTCGTCGCCAGTTCAAAATCTCTATCGGTAAGATGGAAGGTATTGAAGAGCCGTTGGCACGTATTGCGGGTAACGCGTACGTGATGGATGCAGCGGCGTCGCTGATTACCTACGGTATTATGCTGGGTGAAAAACCGGCGGTGCTGTCGGCCATCGTGAAGTATCACTGTACCCACCGTGGACAGCAGTCAATCATCGATGCAATGGATATTACTGGCGGTAAAGGCATTATGCTTGGCGAAAGCAACTTCCTCGCCCGTGCTTATCAGGGCGCGCCTATCGCCATTACCGTAGAAGGTGCCAACATTCTGACCCGGAGCATGATGATCTTCGGTCAGGGGGCGATTCGCTGCCATCCGTACGTTCTGGAAGAGATGGCCGCGGCACAGAGTAACGATGTGAATGCGTTCGACAAGCTGCTGTTCAAACACATCGGCCACGTCGGCAGTAACAAAGTGCGCAGCTTCTGGTTGGGCCTGACGCGCGGCTTAACCAGCAGCACGCCAACCGGCGATGCGACCAAACGTTACTACCAACATCTGAACCGTCTGAGCGCTAACCTGGCACTGCTTTCGGATGTCTCCATGGCCGTACTGGGCGGTAGCCTGAAGCGCCGTGAACGTATCTCCGCGCGTCTGGGCGATGTGTTAAGTCAGCTGTATCTGGCCTCCGCGGTACTGAAGCGTTATGACGATGAAGGCCGTAATGAAGCAGACCTGCCGTTGGTTCACTGGGGCGTTCAGGATGCGTTGTACAAAGCGGAACAGGCGATGGACGACCTGCTGAAAAACTTCCCGAACCGACTGGTCGCGGGCCTGCTGAGTGTGGTTATCTTCCCTACCGGTCGCCACTACCATGCACCGTCTGACAAGCTGGATCATAAAGTCGCGAAGATTCTGCAGGTTCCGAGCGCCACCCGTTCTCGCCTTGGTCGTGGTCAATACCTGACGCCGAGCGAGTATAACCCGGTAGGTTTGCTGGAAGAGGCTTTGCTGGATGTGATTGCAGCCGACCCTATCCACCAGCGGATCTGCAAAGAGCTGGGTAAAAACCTGCCGTTTACCCGCCTGGATGAACTGGCGCACAATGCGCTGGCTAAAGGGCTGATTGATAAAGACGAAGCCGCAATTCTGGTGAAAGCCGAAGCGAGTCGTCTGCGTAGCATCAACGTGGATGACTTTGAACCCGAGGCGCTGGCGACTCAGCCGGTAAAGCTGCCAGAGAAGGTGCGTAAAGTCGAAGCCGCGTAACGACACACGCACAACGTTTAGCCCCGCTTAATGCGGGGCTTTTTATTGCCACATTTCCGTTAGAGCTCATGCTACAGTGTCAAAATGTTGTTCAATGAGGAGCCTCGATCGTGCCCGGTTTGAAAATTACTCTGCTGCAACAACCGCTGATCTGGATGGATGGCCCGGCCAACCTGCGCCATTTCGACCGCCAACTGGAAACCGTCACCGGACGTGATGTCATTGTGTTACCTGAAATGTTTACCAGCGGATTTGCCATGGAAGCGGCAAGCAAATCGCTGCCGCAGGAAGAGGTTGTCAGTTGGATGCGCACTAAGGCGCAACAGACGAACGCCCTTATAGCAGGCAGCGCCGCTCTCCTGTCTGAACGTGGCCCGGTAAACCGCTTTTTGCTGGTCGAACCCGAAGGTAATGTCCATTTCTATGACAAGCGCCACCTGTTCCGCATGGCGGATGAACATCAACATTATCAGGCGGGTGACGCGCGGGTTATTTTTGAATGGCGCGGCTGGCGCATTCTGCCGTTGGTCTGTTATGACCTGCGTTTTCCGGTATGGTCGCGCAACCGCAACGATTACGACCTGGCATTGTATGTCGCCAACTGGCCGGCGCCTCGTTCGCTACACTGGCAGGTTCTGCTCACCGCGCGGGCAATTGAGAACCAGGCTTATGTAGCAGGATGTAACCGCGTGGGTACTGACGGTAACGGCCATCATTATCGCGGTGACAGCCGGGTGATTAATCCGCAGGGGGAGATTATTGCCACCGCCGAGCCGCATCAGGCTACGCGCATTGACGCTGAACTGTCACTCTCGGCGCTGCGCGAGTACCGCGAGAAGTTCCCCGCCTGGCAGGACGCTGACCCGTTCACGCTGTAGATATCGCCTTCCCTCCCGCTGCACAACGTTTTCCGTAGCGGGATTGTTTCACTCCGTAACCAACCGCAAAACAAATTCGCGTGGCGACGTGTTTCGGGCATCGTATTCTGCAAAGGATAATCACTCGTCACCAGCGAGTGACAGACAATGTTAATAATTCCCTTATCAGGATCCCGAAATGAAGAACTTCGTACGCATGACTTTGCTGGCGGCAACCGTGGCTGGCGCTTCTTTTAGCACGCTTGCAGCAAACGTATCCAATGTACCCGCACCAGCTCAGGACCCGGTAGTTCAGCACCTTAAACTGAGCACTGACCAGGTTGCGCAGATTAAAAAACTGCACCAGCAGCTTGAAACCAACGTTAGCCAGATATCGGTGAAGGATGTTAAAGACGGCGCGTTGATTGACGTCATCAAGTCCGGGAAATGGGATGAAGCCGCCGTCAAAAAACAGCTTTCCGCCTTCAGCAATATCGAACAGCAGGCGCGTTATTACCGCGTGAAATACTATTTCGACCTGAACAAAGTACTGACCCCAGAACAGCGCCAGCAGGTGCAAAAAGATATCGCACAGACGCTGAGCGAATAATGACCATGGCCTGAATCAGCAATGATTCAGGCCTTTCGGTAATACTTCCTGCTCGAACAAAAATCCCTGCACAGCATCTGCGCCGCTCATACGGCAAATGGCGTAATCCTGCGGCGTTTCCACCCCCTCGATCACAACCCGTTCTCCCAGCCCGCGAAATTGATTGACCAGTACCCTTAACTGCCAATCCGACGTCCTGAACTGATGAAACATTCCGCTTTCAATTTTGATGGCATCGAAACGGATGCCAGACAGTCGCCAAACAAAAAATAGCTCAGGCGAAACATCATCCAGCCACACGCGAAACCCGTGACGCACCAGGGTTTTAACGGCAATGCATACGGCCTGCTGTTCTGCCTTTTCCAGTCGCATCATGGTGCCAGGATCCTGTATTTCGATAACAATCCGCCCCTGATGCGCCTGCCGGGCGAGCTGCGCAATCCACGACAGACAGGTCAGCATCCTGACGGATAAATTCAGCGAATAACTTCCTGAGAGTGCCAGTACCTGCCGCATTTGCCACAGAAATAGCTGCTGTTTTGCGGTGATGGAAAGGTGCTTGAAAAAAAGATCGAGCGGTAGCGGCGTGCGTACCTGACTTAACACCTCACAGACATCCAGCGATGCATCATCAAAAAAATGGATGCGCTGCAAACGGATCCCGGTGATCCGCAGCAGCTCGGCGTTGCGGGGAAGCTCTGGCACATGGCGGGTCTGTTCGCTGAATCTGTTCATATCATTCCATTTTTTGATTGAAAGGACGTCGTGCATCCTGCAGCCACGGGATACGGCGATCGTTCGGGTATGTCAGGTAAAAGCGCGTCGCCAGACGATGCGCCTCAGGTAGGTCGCGCTGCTGTAACGCCAGCAAGATTTGCGTGAAGGAGACATTCGGGTCTGGGTGAACACGCACATAGTCAGGCGCCCAGCGGCGAACCGCTTCCAGCCAGCGAGCATCCCGGGTACGCTGATACCGTTGCAGATACCCCATCTGAACATCAAACCGGTAGCGAGGGGCAAGGAGCCAGCCTCCTACCGGGAGCGACTCGGCCAGACGCCACTGCGCTGACTGCCGCTCCGCCAGCGTCAACTGCTGTTGCGTGTGCAGTGAGAGAAGCAACAGTGGCGTGAAGGTTAAAAACGAGATCAATGCCAGCGCACGAATCAGCGACGTCGACGTAAGCGTCAGGCGAGCCCCTTTTAGCGGGCTATCTGCACAACGAAGCAGCAGGATCAGCAGTAACCAGTGTGGTGTTGACTGCCTGGCGGGGTATTCCGTCAACATATGAATGACCACCGGCAGCGCCGCCACCAGACAAGCGCGACGCCAGCGATTTCCGTGCATCCACAGCCAGAAGCCCCCCGTAATAAAGCACAGCGCCCCCGCACGTTCGAGAAACACGGCGGCAAAACTGCCCACGCCCCACCCCGTCCACGGGCGTTCGGCAAATAATGCCAGTGACGTTTTAAGCACCGTCCAGCGCACCTGGGAAGTGGTCAGGTGATCGACTGTAGCAACGGACAAAAAATAGCGAGCGAGCGTGCCCGCCACCATGCCTAACGCCAGCGGCAGCAGAAGTAGCAACAACATACGGCGTTGCGCCGGGAAAACCACCAGCAGCAAGACTTCACCTACCACCACAGACACATAGCCGGTTTGCGACTGGGATTCATGCAGCACAAAGCCCATCATCACCAGGGCAATCCCGATGACAATTCGATATCTGTCGCGTAGCCGTAAAAAGAGCGGAGCTGACAGCAGCACACCAGATGCAGTGAAGCTGGCCATCAGATTGACCTGCTGAAAAATACCGTAGGGCCGCGTACCGCGTCGCCAGGCAAACTCCCAGTAATCAACACCCGGCAAATGCCAGTACTGATACAAAAACGCCAGACATTCGATGACGCACGCGCCCCATAGCAGAGTCAGCAGTACCGTCAGGGTGTTTGCCGCAAGCGGAATCTGTAATGTCACCAGATAGACGAGCACGCCTCCCAGCAGCGCCCCTGCGACCAGCTGCGCCTCGAACTGCCAGACGCCAGGCGTCAGCAGACAAAGCAGCGTCAGGATGAGCGCCCCCATCGAAAAAACCGTGGCGGGGACAGTGATACGCCAGCGTTGACGAGGCACCAGCACTGATGCGCTTGCAGCCAGCACAACGGCATAAATCCAGCTCGTAATATTAAGCGGCAACGACAGACCGCTGCCGCCGTTATTCGGCCAGTAGAGATGCATTACCCCACACCAGAAAAACAGACTAATAACGAGCAATAATTTCTGCGCAGGCAGCGGGGCAATACGATTCATTGCGTTCATCATGCTACTGGTAGTTCAGTGTCCAGGTCCCGCTGGCGCTGAACGGACCGTATTCGAGAGACTGATTTTTTATCGCCGACGGCTCTGCTGCGACCCACGCCCAAAAATTTAGCGTCATCGAGCCTGCAGTTATCTCTTTGACTGACGTGCTCTCATCAAGGCGAATTGCCGTGCCGTCCTCTTCGCTCATCCCAATACCGATCCCAGTCGCGCCACCCTGTTCACTGCTATCCAGCGCCAGATGATCGTCCAGTTCAGCATCCTCACTACCACTGAAAGTGACCGAGATCCCGCGAAAAACCTCGGGGTTGCAGTCGCGTAGCTGAATGCTGAATTTTTCCGGCTTACTGCGCCCCGAGAGATAGAGATCCTGCGTCGCGATTTGCCCGAAATCGACCTCGATTTTGTCGCCTCCTGGTGCCAGGCTGCAGGCCAGCGCTCTGATAGTGCCGTGAAAATACATATCACCGCCGACCAGTTTGGTGTCGGCCTGCGCCATGCCGCCAAGCAGTAACACACCGATCGCGAATAACGCCGAAAATCTCATGGCATCCCCCTACTGAAACTGCGCAACAACGGTGGCAGAGGCTTCAAACTCACCTTCCTTAACGCTTCCCACGCCCGGCTTTGCCACCGGTGCAGCGGTGAGATTCCAGTCGCCCTGATTCTGGTAAAAACCTTTCACGTTATAGAATTGATTGGGCACGACGGTGCCACCGCTCTCGTCTTTAAGCATAATGCCGAGATCGTCGCGCTTTTGTCCGCCGCTCAGCGTGCCGAGGAGATGATCGTTGAACCCCGCAGTGCCTGACGCCGTGGTAGTTTGTACGCCAAGATTAATGTTCAGCGCGCCCTGATCGAAGCTGCCGCCTTCACAAACAACATGAATGGGGATCGACTTGCTGTAGTTAGTGCCATTGAGCCGGGCAGCGGATCCTGGCAGATCGCCAAACTCAATACTGATTTTGTCTCCCCGGTTGAAGGTGCATTTGTCCGGTACGGTAATCAGCCCGGATTTAATCACCACACGGGAAATCGCCGTAGTGGGCGTAGGTCCCGCGCTCCCCATGCGCCCGGCAACCTCCACCAGCGATTGGGAAGTGATATTGATGCCGTTGATAATGGGTTTAGTGACAATAAACGTCACTTTCCCTTTTGAACCACTTTCAACGTTAGTGGCGCGCGTGTAGCCCTTGCGCTTTTTGCAAGTGTTATTGCTGTTGCGGTTTGAAACGTTGGTAAAAGGCGCCTGAACATACTGTTTATAGCCCCCGGCAACCCACACCTGCACTTCCACATCCAGATACTCATTTAGCCGAAAACGGTTCGCCCCCTGATTTGAAGGCGGCATCGTAGTCGTGGTGGTGTAGTAAATCGGCGACCGGGAGATGTCAGCCTGCTCGCAATAGAAATTCACCACATACCAACTGCCCAGATTCCAGGTAAACGGATCCGTTCTGCCACCCACGTGGTTTTTACTGACATCCAGCGAGCTCAATTCGATATCGTACTGATGCGGCGACCCGCCCTCCGGCTCACCTTCCCCCTGTGTAAATGCCTGCCCGGCCAGTGGACAGCCAGCCAGGGCAACCCACAACAGCGCTTTGCGTAATACGCTCATAGATACTCCAGCTTAAGTCTCACCAGGCCGTTAAATTCTCCGGCAGTCACCTCTGGCCCAAAAGATTCCAGCGTGGCCAGAAAGTGAATGGCGTTATCGCCTGGTTTGAGGATCCACATACGTTGCGGTTGGTTCAGATGGATCAGCTGATTACGCTCGGTCAGTAGCCGAATGCCCGCGCCGCGCACATCACCACGAATACGCCCCAGGTCACTGTTTTCCGGCGCGCCTTCGGCCATCAGCGTCATAGAAACGCCACGTTCCACCGTGCTGTGCGCCAGCTCAGGCATTTCGCTGGTCTGCCCGGGGAAATCCCTCAGGGTATGACCAGAGCCCTTTAAGCAGCCGTTCAGGTACAGCGTGACCAACACCGGTTCGCTGCGATCGCCGCCCTGGCGAAACCGACTGGCGGAAATATCACCAAGATTGATGATCTGATCGCGTGAGGCCATATCCAGCACGCACGGCGACACGTAGACCCGGCCGTGAAAGCGGACGTTGCCATACTCACCGGACACGTTGCTCATATCCTGGCGGCCGCTGGTGGCCTGAACCTGCCAGGCCATGCCCGCCATCAGCAGGGCGCAAAGCATCTTTTTCATTTACGATTCCTGTTACCGGGGCTGTTGCTCCATCGGCAATGCTTTACATACATTGCCTGTGCAGCTGAATTTCAGTTCGGGATGACCGCCAAAATCGTTCACGTACATCATGCTGAACTGGCTGACGCTGCCGTCCGTGACGCTGAAATCGAGAGAGGATTTTGGTGAGACCATAACGCCGGGGAAGTCGGTCAATCTGCCGCCTCCCTGCGCTTCTGGCTTGCGGCTTAAGCCGATTAAGGTGACGAAGTAAGGCGTTGGGTTATCCACACGCCAGCGCTGGCCCTGCTTGTGAAAGACCAGTTGGTTTTGCCACACGGCGCCCGGCGTTTCCGGCACAATGGCGGCCGGACGGTAGAACAATTTGATGCGCGACTGCATCGCCAGTTGCAGCACGTTCGGCTTATCCGGTTTAGGCGGAATTTCACGTACGTTCAGGTAGAACAAGCTCTCGCGATCCTGCGGCAGGGCGTTGATCCCGCTGGTTTTCGTCACGCGGGCAATTCCCTTTTGCCCGCCGTTAATTCGTTGCAGCGGCGGTAAGACCATCAGCGGCGAGGTAATTTTTGTTCCGTTGGCATCTTCCACCCACGACTGAGCCAGAAACGGAATGCTCGGGCTGGTATTGGTTAAGTTCGCACTGACTGAGCGCGCATCACCAGTGATGATCATGCGAGTACGGTCGAGCGCAATACCCGCCCATGAGGTGTTGATCTCTGCAATCAAAAGCAGGCCACAGGCCACGGGTTTAAGCCAACGCTGCACGGAGTAAAAAGCTTGATTATTCATGACAAAATTCATTCAGGTTATTGAAATTATTCACAAGGCAACAGCACGTTACCTTCCGGGTTGATTTGTTGTGGCACCTGTAAGTGGCACTGCGCACGGCCAGCCCAGGCAACGGAAAGACGCTCAGCCGGATTCACACCCGCAATCCAGGCCATACCGTTTTCCATTACCATGGCGACGCTAACGCCGTTAGCGTTAAACACTTCGGCGCCAAACGGCGGTACCGAACCATCCTTCAGGCGCAGCAGCGCCATCATTTTTTGCCCCTGCGCCACGGCAAAATGCTGGTAGCCAATCGCTCCTTCCGTCAGGGTGTTGGTCACGATGGCTTTAGTCGCGGAAATGTCCTCGTCCATTGCGTCCACATCGATACGGGTATCAAAGCTGTGATAGCTAACGACGTCCGGTACGACGGCAATACCGAAGCGGTTTGAGTGCGCCTGTTCGCCGTTCAGCGGCACGTTCGCCACCCCGTCGGTATCAACCATCACTCTGGCGGTATTCATCGACGCCTGGCTGTTGTGCAGCGCCGCACCGTGACGCGTCGCGGTAAAGCCGCCGCGCATCGTGCCGCCAACGGAGAAATAACGTGATTGCTGCCAGCTGACGTTAGATTCCAGTTCCGCCATCATGCTGCGGTGCTTGTAATAGCCATCAAATGCCGTACGCCCTTCACCGGAAACCCCTGTGCGCAAACGCCACGGATTGTTACGGTCACGGTTATCGGAATACGAAACCATCTGGCTGGTCTGGTTGCCGCTGTTCTGCAATTCGTAATCCATAGAGCGGCCATCGCTCCATGGCACCGAGATTGAAAGCGAAAGACTGTCGTCTCGTTTGCCCTGATACTCAGAGCGGTAAGCCGCAACGTTGGCGCTGATCCCCTGGATGCCAGCAAATGAAAAGCTGTGCCCCATCGATAATCCGTAACGATCCTGGGAACCGCGATCCCAATAGTTCTGGTGGGTATAGGTCAGGTACAGCGTGGTCGCTAATAGTGGGTCGTCAGCAAAGAAGGTTTTGTTGCCGGTGATGGTGTACATCTCTTTTTCGTTGCCGGCACTGTTGTTATTTTCATACTGCTCGTCGAGAAACTGCGAGAAAGTGCGGAAGTTACGCTGTGAGAAGCGGTAACCGGCAAAGGTGATGGCGCTGTTGTACTCATCAAAAGTTTTGGCGTAGCTGAGCTTAAAAGACATGCCTTTTTGTTCAGCCTGATGCTTTACCCGACTCACGGATTGCGTCGCATCAGCCGACAGCGCCCCCAGCCAGCTCAAGTCCCGCCCAATCCCCATCGACCAGGCGTTATAGCGATCGCCAGTCAGCAGCGCGCCGCCGTACAGCGACCAGGCATTGCTGACCCCCCATGAAAAATCACCGCTATAAAATGCAGGCCCCTGAACGTCGTGGTTATAACGCGATGGCTTCCCGACCGCGGCGTTGTAGCGCACATAGCCTGGTCGCGTCAGGTAAGGAATATCGGCCGTATTGACCTGAAAAGTGTGTACGCTGCCATCCTGCTCCTCGACGCGAACATCCAGCGTGCCGCGTACCGAACCGTGCAGATCCTGAATATTAAATGGCCCTGCAGGAACGGTGGTTTGATAGATAACACGGCCCTGCTGACTGACGGTAACCTTCGCATTGCTGCGGGCGATGCCGTGCACTTCAGGCGCGTAGCCCTGCAAATTCGGTGGCAACATACGCTCGTCGCTGGCGAGGTTAGCCCCGGTGAAACGTACCGAATCAAAAACCTGAGAATTCAGGTAGATTTCGCCGACCGTCAGTTTTGCAGCCTGCATCGGCAACGGTCGATAGGCATAGATCTGATCCCAGTCGATACGGCCGCGATTATCATCCGAAGCGTAATTGGCCTGATACTGGCCACGAAATCGCCACGCGCCGAGGTTAAAACCTGTCTGCCCATAGCCAGACAGAGAGCGATAACGATCGCCGCCCTGTTCATAATGTGTGGCCTGGCCCGAGACGCTGTAGTCAAAAATCAGCCCCGCGACGCCGTTATCCCAGCGTTCCGGTGGCGTCCAGTCTGGATCGGTATATTTCATCCACGCCTGAGGCACGATAATGTCCAGTACGCCTGCGCTATTATTCAACGCCACACCCGGCAGGCGGGAAATGTCATAGCAGGTCGCGCTAATCGGATGAATATAGGCCAGCGCTTCTTCTTTGAGCGCCAGTAATTCGAGTTGTTGCGGGGTCAGACATGCCATGGATTTATGCGGGTTGGCAGGATCGACGATATAACGGATCGACTGCTGTGGAATCTCCTGGCTGTTAATACGAACATCCAGCAGATATTCTCCGGGAGTCACAAAGTTGCCTTCGGAAAAACGCTGCAAATCGACATTGTGCCTGTCACTGGCATCCAGTACGTCGGTATTAAATTCAATGGCCTCATCCGCTTCAGCCCATGAAGAGGCACAGACCAGAGCAATAAAAAGCGCCAGACGTTTTTTATCTGTTTTCAGCGTGATCATTTTCGTTCGCAAACCTTCAGATACCCGAATTGCAGTGCAGCTCAGAGATAATTCACAACAAAATGCGTGACCGCAGTAAATTCGCCAGATGTCATTCTTCCGTCGCGGGAGATCAAATAAGCCGTAAAATTGAGCATGTTTTTCCCTGGATTAAGCACATAGTCCGGTGATGGCTCACCCAGATGAATTTGCTGTCCGTTGCTGTCATATATTTCTATCGCTAAATTTTCAGTTTCCGATTGCACGCTTAGATAATCTGGATTGTCACTATCCGGTGCGCCAGAAAAGGTAATATTGGCACGTTGAAACAGATTCCCGGGGTGTTGAGAATCCCCTAATGAACATCCCAACAAATGAATGCTGAAATCATGCGCTGATACTTTCTCTGGTTTTCCGGAAATATCTCTGGCTGAGAGATCATCAAATTCAACCAGTAGCGACCGGTCGCGTGGATCGACATAACAGGCAGCCTCAATAATATTTCCGTGCATGCGCATTTTGCCGGGCGTACTGACAAGACGATTGGTGTCAGCCAAAACCCATGCAGGCGATATGAAGATAAAAAGCAGTAAAATTCGCCATCCAGGCATCACCGCATTTCCTTTCAGTTATTCGCAGGAAGGGTTAAGCAGGCGCGTTAATGCGCCTGCTGCAGATCGTTACTGGTAGTCGATCTGGAAATTAACGGTAGATTCGAAATCACCTGGGGTTACCGCAGCAGATGCGTTGTTTGCCTGCAGGTAAGCGACGAAATCAATGTCGGTTTCACCATCGGTAATGTTGACCTGAGAGGCGGCTTGACCCCATTCCACGTCCTGGTTGCCACTGTCAATCATACCGATGCCCGCGCCCTTTGCAGTACCAGAGGTGAACGCAGCTAGTGCGTTGTTGTCTGTATCAATCGTTGCCGGGGTATAAGTCACAGTGGCCGTTTTCGCGACGGTCGTATCACAGCCCTGCAGAACGATTTTGGCATGCTTAACGCCAGCACGTTGGTTGTCTTTTAACTGGGAAGTTGGGATCTCACCAAAATTAACCTGTACCGGGCTGGATTCTGGTGCCAGACCACATGCGGAATTAACCAGAGAACCGGTGAAGTGAATTTTACCGTTAGTCGGTTCGACATTTTTTGCAGCAAAAGCAGAAGAGGCAGTAAAAGTCATTCCCGCCATCAGCGCACAGGCCACAGCCACGTTTTTCATTTTCATATTACTACTTAACCTTATATCTGTTTTTTAGTTATTCCGAAGATCTATTTCCGCAGATAATTTATGTCCGGAAAATCCTGATCTGCAGGTGGCGGTAGCGCATATCCTTGCAAACAATCCATCTCAAGCCGCCCCGTATTTTGAACTTCATTGGTATTCCATCCGAAATACCGTCCACAGTTGTTTACGCTGTTTCGGGGCTTATATTAAGTCGACGGGAAAATGACACAATGCAAAAATCCGGTATTAATCAAACTCAGGGAATCATGTTGTAACACTGTCTGCACAGCGATCGTTTACCTAAAAAACCGCCAAAAATCACGACTTAGCCAGTGTTAGTATCTATCATTTAGCATTTTTATAGAGTTTTTATCTATCAACTATTTTTTTATTTAGCCAGAACAACAGGCAAAATGTATTTATGAAATTTTTGTAAAAATGAAATTGGATATCAAAAGCGAGTAATGACAATAAGATAGTGAAAGAGATGAAGGAGAAAAGAGGATTCTATAAGAGATATTAAAATATTGTTATATAAATATTAATAAAGCGATCTATGGTACAACCATTTTTTATAAATGAATTATGTTATGCTATTGCTTCCCCCACTCGAATGCGAGATATCCTGCTTTAAAGGAGACATCAGTGATTTCTCATATACCAATAAACAAAATTAAATCCGTAATTATTGGTGATGGCTTAGTTTTCAGACCACATAAAAATACCCTAAAAGACCTGGCATCTGGTGAAATGGCCACATTGAATAATGTGGCAACACAATTACTGCTCTATTTGTTGCAAAATGGTAAAGAGATATCCTCGCGTGATGAAATTCTGCTGAATGTTTTTCAGCATAATGGCGCCAGAGCGACGGATGCGAATCTCAATCAGCACATTTCATTTCTGCGCAAAGCAATAACGTCTACGGGTCATCCTGCAGAGCTCATCGTCACAATTCCGCGGATGGGATTTCGGATGGGCGACGCTAATATCAATATTCAGCAACTGGAAGAAGCGCAAGCTCCCGCCAGAATTGCCAATGTTGCATCGACGCTCAACAAAAAGAAACAAAGCCGTTGGCCTGTGGCGATAACCGCGTTAATTACTGGTATCGCCGTGCTGGCGACAGCGTGGTTAACATGGATTCCCAATGAAATCGCCATGACGGACGCGACTATCCTGCGGACTATCGACTATGAACAATGCCGTGTACATATATTAGGAAACGCCCTCACCGACACCATAACCGAAAAGAAAGCGCTGGATATTTTCAAGTCCGTGGGCATTAACCCCGACTGTTCGTACCCAAAAGATCTGTATCTCAATACCTGGGCGAGCAACCATAATCTGGTTGAGTGGTCGTTTGCCGCTGAATGCGGGCTGAACCTCGGCTATTACCATTGCATCAGCCAGTATCGCCATCATGAGGAATGATATGAAGCAAGAAAGCGATCACTCTCCTTTACTATGGTCAGTCGTGATTGCCATTTTTGGGCTGGCGGCTATCGCTTTTTTTATTATCGCCGGGAATGCGAAAAAACAAGAAATCAGTTTTTCCTGCTCCTCGGAATTCACGTCGATACTCGACATCCAGGATACAAAAAAGGTACTCCATGGAATAATGCTGATTACCAGCTACAACTCCGGACACCTTTCATTGTCAGTACAAGGGAAACTCAAAAGTGATGATGGCGAGTTTGCTGTGAACCGAAAACTGTTCTTTCGCTATGCCCGACCACTCGGCCATACCGCCGGTGTTTTCATGCTCACTCCCAACGGACGTGAAAAATCTCCCGATGATGAAGCAACGGATGCTGTCGATTATCTCTTCTTCGACGCTTACGAACGTGCCGACAAGCTGTATATGCTAAAGCACTTGAATGAAGAAACGGTGCTTATCGGCGATAACTTTTCCCCCCGCTTCGCCTGCGTGATGAATCACTTCGCAGGTTGATCTGCCCCTGGATATGCGTCGGGTTAAGGATGACCTGATGTGTTGCCTGCCCGATAGCACGGACGTGGTCGATAAAGTGTGATGATGAGATTATTATTGTGGCGGGCTAAAACGACGAAAGCCTGAATCATTTCTGATTCAGGCTTTCTGAATAGTG
This sequence comes from Citrobacter sp. RHBSTW-00017, assembly GCF_013797615.1. NCBI lineage: Bacteria > Pseudomonadati > Pseudomonadota > Gammaproteobacteria > Enterobacterales > Enterobacteriaceae > Citrobacter > Citrobacter sp. RHBSTW-00017. Next base: position 3,968,017 of record NZ_CP056899.1, read on the forward strand.
GCGGAATGGACGGGACTCGAACCCGCGACCCCCTGCGTGACAGGCAGGTATTCTAACCAACTGAACTACCACTCCGCGTTGTGTTCCGCTTGGGAACGAAGCGAATATTACGGATTGCCTCACGCCTCGTCAACGCTTTTTCTCACGTTTTTTAATCGTTTGCTGCAAAAATCACCCGAATGGTCATTTCCATACGGAAAACGTACAAACTATGCCCGCCAGAGGCAACTTCCGCCTTTCTTCTGCACCAGGTCAAGGCGCGACTCATGGGCCGCTAACTCTTCATCAGTGGCGAAAACAACGCGTAGTTTGCTGGACTGTCGCACAATACGCTGGATCCCCGTGTCATTCTGCTGCTGGCTGTCACCTTCCATTGAGAACGCCATCGTGGTCTGCCCACCGGTCATCATCAGATAAACGTCGGCCAGAATCTGGGCATCGAGCAATGCGCCGTGCAGGGTTCGCTTACTGTTGTCTATTTCATAGCGTGAGCATAACGCATCAAGGCTGTTGCGCTTGCCAGGAAACATTTTCCTCGCCAGCGCCAGGCTATCGGTAATTTTGCAGAATTCGTTTGTCTTCGGAATATCCCGCCTGAGCTTAGCGAATTCGTAATCCATAAACCCGATATCAAACGATGCGTTATGGATGACCAGCTCCGCACCGCGGATGTAGTCGAGAAACTCATCGGCCACATCGGCAAACGTAGGTTTATCAAGCAGGAATTCGTCTGCGATTCCGTGTACACCAAACGCTTCCGGGTCCACCAGCCGATCCGGTTTCAGGTAAACGTGGAAGTTATTCCCGGTCAGGCGGCGGTTCACCACTTCAACCGCACCGATCTCAATGATCTTGTGGCCTTCGTAGTGGGCGCCAATCTGGTTCATACCGGTGGTTTCGGTATCGAGGACGATCTGTCGTGTAATTCCAGTGCTCATAACGGTCATTTATGTCAGACTTATCGTTTGATTTCGATTTGCTAAAACAGGAAGTCTACCAGAGATGCTTAAACAGGTAGAGATTTTCACCGATGGTTCTTGCCTGGGAAATCCAGGGCCAGGTGGTTATGGGGCGATTTTACGCTATCGCGGGCGCGAAAAAACCTTTAGCGAAGGCTACAACCTCACCACCAATAATCGCATGGAGCTGATGGCGGCAATCGTTGCGCTGGAAGCCCTGAAAGAACAGTGTGAAGTGATACTCAGCACGGACAGCCAGTATGTGCGCCAGGGCATTACGCAGTGGATCCACAACTGGAAGAAGCGCGGCTGGAAAACAGCAGATAAAAAACCAGTGAAGAACGTCGATCTGTGGAAACGTCTGGATACCGCGCTGGGGCCGCATCAAATCAAATGGGAATGGGTTAAAGGCCATGCGGGCCATCCGGAAAACGAACGCTGTGATGAGCTTGCGCGCGCTGCTGCAATGCGTCCCACTCAGGATGATATTGGGTATCAGGCTGAGGCTTAAACGTCTGGTTTACGGTATTGCCGGGTTGCGCCAACGGCCTGGCGGATAGGCGTTTTGCTTTTATTTTGTTTCATCGGGTTGAGCGTAAGCGGAATGGTTCGCTTACGCGCAACCACCAGTTGCAAACAGCCCAGCGCAGGGATATGGGCGCTTAACATTTTCCCGCCCTTCTTGTTCCAGGGCAGGACATGAAAACGGCTATAGTGCAGTACTTCAAAATTCAACAATGAGAGCCAGTCCAACTGCCGCATGAGGGTAAACATCCGGCTGTTGTAGGGCGATGTTTTACGCAATACGGGCACCAGTTTACGCAATCCCATCAGACTTACCGGGTTAAAGCCGCTCAGAATCAACCAACCGTCATCAATAAGCACGCGATCGGCTTCATGCAATAAGCGATGTGGATCGGAACACCACGGCAGCGTATGAGCCAACAAACAAACATCCACGGACTTATCGGCAAAGGGCAGATGTAAAGGATCGGCAGTCACCTGCATGGGAGCGCCTTGCAAAGAAACATTTACCTGATGAGAAACCGCGCACGCTTCAGAATTGATTTCTGCGCTTAAATTGCCAATCTTAAGCAGATGAAATCCGTACATTTTTGCGAACCACGGGTTAAGCTGATGCTCCAGCGCCTGACGATAGTGTTCGCCCCAGGGCAAATCATCCCAACTAACGGGCGCTACGACAGTTTGAGGGATCCTTGCCGGTTTCATCACAACCTTCCGTTACGCATTGAGAGGTAATCTATGAATCTTAACAGTATTCCTGCATTTCAGGACAATTACATCTGGGTCCTGTCGAATAATGACAAACATTGTCTGATTGTGGACCCGGGTGAAGCAGAACCTGTTCTGAAAGCTATTGCAGAACATAACTGGGTTCCCGAGGCCATTCTGCTGACACATCATCATCAGGATCACGTGGGCGGCGTGAAAGAACTTCTGCAACATTTCCCACAAATAGCGGTATACGGACCGGCTGAAACGCAAGATAAGGGAACGACGCATATAGTCGAAGATGGCGATATTGCACTCGTTTTGGGGCATGAATTTACGGTAATTGCTACGCCGGGTCACACTTTAGGACATATCTGTTACTTTAGCCACCCTTACCTGTTTTGCGGCGACACGCTCTTCTCCGGTGGCTGCGGTCGGCTTTTTGAAGGCACAGCATCTCAAATGTATCAATCACTTAAAAAACTAAACGCACTTCCTGACGATACATTGATTTGTTGCGCACATGAGTACACATTAGCAAACATGAAGTTTGCCTTAAGCATTCTTCCGCACGATCCGTTCATAAATGAATATTATCGTAAAGTTAATGAGTTACGCGTAAAAAAACAAATGACACTGCCCGTAATTCTGAAAAATGAGCGACGAAATAATCTTTTTTTAAGAACGGAAGATATTGATTTAATTAATGAAATAAATAAAAAAACAATATTGCAACAACCTGAAGAGCGTTTTGCCTGGTTAAGGTCAAAGAAAGATACGTTCTGACAATTCCGGGTTGCCTTTTGAAAACTTCGCCGTTATGATCGGTCGTCTTTTAAGCAACTATTGACACACACATGAAGGCAAAAGCGATATTACTCGCCTCTGTCCTGCTTGTTGGGTGCCAGAATACTGGTAACGTCCAACAACACGCACAGAGCCTTTCTGCAGCTGGTCAAGGGGAAGCAGGAAAGTTTACAAGTCAGGCGCGATGGATGGACGACGGAACATCTATCGCTGCTGATCAAGATTTGTGGGCTTTCATTGGTGACGAGCTAAAGATGGGAATTCCGGAAAACAACCGGATTCGCGAACAGAAACAGAAGTATTTACGCAATAAGAGCTATCTCCACGATGTAACTTTACGGGCAGAGCCGTATATGTACTGGATAGCCGGGCAGGTTAAGAAACGTAACATGCCAATGGAACTGGTACTACTACCCATAGTGGAGAGCGCTTTTGATCCTCACGCAACGTCTGGCGCCAATGCCGCAGGTATTTGGCAGATCATTCCGAGCACGGGGCGCAATTATGGTTTAAAACAGACCCGCAATTATGATGCACGTCGCGACGTTGTGGCTTCCACCACCGCCGCACTGGACATGATGCAGCGTCTGAACAAAATGTTTGATGGCGACTGGCTGCTGACCGTTGCTGCTTATAATAGCGGTGAAGGTCGTGTCATGAAGGCAATTAAAACGAACAAAGCCCGTGGTAAACCCACTGACTTCTGGTCGTTGCCATTGCCTCAGGAAACGAAGCTATATGTGCCAAAAATGCTGGCATTGAGCGATATACTCAAAAACAGCAAACGCTATGGCGTGCGTCTGCCAACAACAGACGAAAGCCGCGCGTTGGCACGTGTTCGCCTGAGTAGCCCGGTTGAAATGGCTCAGGTTGCCGATATGGCAGGTATTTCCGTCAGCAAGCTGAAAACCTTCAATGCAGGCGTGAAAGGCTCCACGTTGGGTGCCAGCGGTCCGCAATATGTGATGGTGCCAAAGAAGCATGCAGAGAAGCTGCGTGAGTCTCTGGCCTCAGGCGAAATTGCAGCCGTGCAGTCAACGTTGGTTGCGGATAACACGCCGCTGAACAGCCGTAGCTACAAAGTTCGCTCTGGCGATACGCTTTCTGGCGTCGCTTCACGTCTTGGCGTGAGCACCAATGACCTTAAGCAGTGGAATAATCTGCGCGGATCATCGCTGAAAGTAGGCCAAAATCTGACGGTGGGCGCTGGTACCAGCGCACAGCGACTGGCGAACAACAGCGATAGCATCACCTATCGTGTGCGTAAAGGCGACTCGCTCTCGAGCATTGCCAAACGCCACGGGGTTAACATCAAGGATGTGATGCGCTGGAACAGCGATACGAACAATCTGCAGCCAGGCGATCAGCTAACGTTGTTTGTGAAAAACAGCGGTATGCCGGACTCCTGATAGCATTGTAGAAATGAAGGCACTGGTTTCCCCCCAGTGCCTTTTTTATTTATCCCGCTTTATGTGCTTCAACCATTATCGTGTCGCTGGTAAACGAGCCATCTTCCTGTAACGCAAAATAGGCTTTCACTTCCGCAGAAGCACTTTGTTGGTATACACGGATCGCGTCGCTCAATGCTGCAGGCGTGCGCATCCGCGCCACCCACGAACTGAACTCCAGCGGCAGACGATCGGTTAACAAGGTATCGGCAATCAGATTGGCGTCATTGATTAACGACAGCCATTCTCCGCTGGAATAGTTGCGTACGTGCGAGGTATCGCGTAACGCCTCCACAGTTTGCAACCAGATGTCACGTACAGGATGGCCTGGCGACATCACATCCATCACAATCAGCACGCCGCCGGGCTTCAGAACGCGGTTCACTTCTCGCAACGCACGCCCGACATCATGCCAGTGATGCGCGGAATAGCGGCTAATCACCACGTCAAATACGTTATCTTCAAACGGCAGGCTTTCAGCATAACCCTGCCGTGTGGCGATATTCTCCAGACCTCTGTCCTTTGCCGCTTCAGTGACCACGTCAAGCATCTGCGACGATAAATCATATGCCACTACCTGCTTTACGTATTGCGCGGCCACAAAGCTGGCGTGCCCCGCTCCGCATCCCATATCCAACACGCGGGCCTGCGGAAATGCCAGCAACCTTTCCCCCAGACGTTGCAAGTCACGACCAGAGGCGTGCACCGCACTGGTTAAGTAGGCATTAGCCTGAGAACCAAACTGTTTTTCGACGTTGTCATGATGAGAGCGTGTTGTCATTGTGTTGTCCTTCGGTTGTTGTGAAATATGAAGGGCAACCATCACAGGCCTGCCCTACGGCAGACCTGACACACCGTTATTGTTCAGGTTTGCCGGGACTGAATTCAACGAGTAGCGGGTTGTGGTCGGAGGCGCGGGTGACCAGCACAGAGGCCTCACTCACGTTCAGACCGCGATAGAACACAAAATCGAGAGGACGACCAAACGCGCGGCGGCGCTGATCGTCGGTAAAGCGCACCTGGCGCAGCGACATTTCACGCGCAAAGCGGTACAGCGCATTCATCCGTCGACGGCTCCAGGCATTAAAATCGCCGGCCATAATCACCGGACCGCTGTGATGAGCAATCTGATCGCCAATGGGAAGTAACTGCTTACTATAGACATCAACGCCAAGGCTAAAGTTAACCGCGTGGATATTCACCACCATTAACAACCGAGTGTCAGGCAACGGGTACACCGTCACCAGCGCCGATTTCGCCAGCCGTAAAATAGGCTCACGCTCGCGCAATGGGCAGCAGTAAACAGGATGGGCGGAGGAGAGTGTCATAACGCCAGAGGGGTGCTGAGGCAGCACAAAGGCGGGAACCTGGTCGGCAGCGAGATAGTTAGTGGTCGCAAACTGCACCAGTTCTGGTGTGGTTTGCGCTTCCTGCAATAACACCAGATGCGCGTCTTTGCCAAAATTCTTCAGCACCGACTGCCACTCAGCTCGCTGCTGTTTAAAAATATTCCATACCAGCACGCGAATGCGATCTTCACTGCTCAACGGTACGCCTGCGGGTAATGCCTGGCCAATATGCGCAAACGAGCCCGGCGGTAAAATCCGCTCGGCGGGTTGTCCGGCAACATAACGCATGGCATAGGTGTTTTTTCGCACTTTAGACTTTCAAACCTCTGTAACGTCAACCAGTCCGCAGCCGGACTGGTTCTTCTGTTATAGGGATTTTAGCACTCACTTTCAACGAACAATTGCAGTTTGTTTTGTAAGTGGGCGCTTACATCAATGATTTACCCCAGAGCAACGTGCGTGGGCTTATCAAGACGGCCGCTCAGCCCCATCAGCAGGAAAGCCACCAGAACAATAAGTGCGCCAATCCATGGTGTCTGCGCCAACCCATAATGCTCGACCGTTTGTCCGCCAATCACGGAACCCAGTGCAATACCAATGTTAAACGCTGCAATGTTCAGCCCTGACGCCACATCAACAGCATTGGGCGTAAATTGTTCCGCTTTCTGTACCACGTAGACCTGCAACCCCGGTACGTTACCGAAGGCAAAGATCCCCATCACCAGAATGGTAGCCAGCGCGGCGTACTGCGTGGAAGCCGTCAGTTGGAAGACCATCAGCAGAACAAACAGTGCGGCGAAAATGAATTTCAACGCAGGAACCGCACCATGTTTATCCGCCAGCTTACCGCCCCAGATATTGCCGATAGCGACTGATACGCCGTAACCCAGTAAGATCCAGCTCACCGCTGCCGGGGAGAAGCCCGCCAGATCCTGCATCATCGGTGCCAGGAAGGTGAAAGCCGTGAACACACCACCGTAGCCCAATGCCGTAACGGCGTAAATCAGCAACAAACGAGGATGAGTCAGCACTTTCACCTGGTCGCGAATGCTGGCGGCCGCTCGACCAGGAATGTTAGCCGGGATCAGTAGTTGGCTACTAATCAGCGCAATCACGCCTAACATTGATACTGCCAGGAAAGTCTCACGCCAGCCAAAGTGCTGGCCGATAAACGTACCCAGCGGCACGCCCGTGACCAACGCAACGGTTAAGCCACCGAACATAATAGCGATAGCGGAAGCCGCTTTTTCTTTTGGCACCAGACTTGTCGCGATAGTGGAACCAATCGAGAAGAATACGCCGTGAGCCAGCCCCGTCAGCAGACGGGCGACAATAAGTGTCATATACCCGGGTGCCTGCCATGCCAGTAAATTCCCCGCCGTAAACAGGACCATCAGCGCGACAAGCAACTTTTTACGTGGCAAGCTTCCGGTCAGAGCGGTCAGCACTGGTGCGCCAATCGCCACACCCAGCGCATAGATTGAAACCAGCATCCCGGCTGAAGGTAACGAGATCGCCAGTTGTTGAGCGATGGTCGGCACCAGGCCAACAATCACAAACTCAGTCGTGCCAATAGCGAAGGCACTTATTGTTAGTGCAAATAATGCGAGAGGCATAAATAACTCCGTAACATCAGTAATCAGATGACACGCAGTATGCCGGGATGTTTTAATAACAAAAATATTCAAAATCTCAATATAATTTTGCGTCAGGTGCAAAAATGAAAGCAACCTCTGAAGAACTTGCGATTTTTGTGGCCGTTGTGGAAAGCGGCAGCTTCAGCCGGGCGGCAGAACAACTCGGTCAGGCTAATTCCGCAGTCAGTCGGGCAGTAAAAAAGCTGGAGATGAAATTGGGTGTGAGTCTGCTTAATCGAACTACCCGACAGCTAAGCCTGACTGAAGAAGGAGAACGCTACTTCAGGCGTGTGCAGCAGATACTGCAAGAGATGGCAGCAGCAGAAACGGAAATCATGGAGTCGCGCAATACCCCGCGCGGCCTGCTGCGTATCGACGCGGCAACGCCGGTGATGCTGCATTTCCTGATGCCGCTAATCAGACCGTTCCGTGAGAGATATCCTGACATGACGTTGTCTCTTGTCTCCTCAGAAACGTTCATCAATCTTATTGAACGAAAAGTGGATGTCGCGATACGAGCAGGTACGCTGACTGACTCGAGCCTGCGTGCGCGTCCGTTGTTTACCAGTTATCGTAAGATTATTGCCTCACCGGACTATATTGCCCGTTTTGGCAAGCCCGAGACCGTCGAACAGTTAAAGCAGCATCTGTGTCTGGGGTTTTCCGAACCCGTTTCACTCAATACCTGGCCGATTGCCCGTAGCGACGGACAGCTCCATGAGGTCGAATGTGGGATTTCTTCCAACAGCGGGGAAACGTTAAAACAGCTTTGCCTGAGCGGCAATGGTATCGCATGTCTTTCAGATTATATGATTGATAAAGAGATCGCGCGGGGAGAACTGGTGGAGCTGCTGGCCGATAAACGTCTGCCGGTAGAAATGCCTTTCAGCGCCGTTTACTACAGCGATCGTGCGGTCAGTACACGCATTCGGGCATTTATAGACTTTTTAAGTGAGTATATAAGAACAGCTCCCGAAGGAGCTGTGAAAGAGGGTTAAAGGTACAGAGGGTCGGGCAATTAATCCCAATCAGGGGCCAGGCCTTCCGGGCTGACCAGACGATCGTTGCAGTCCAGTGCCGCGATCGCTTTTTTATCTTCAGTATCCAGATGCAGGTCCAGCGCCAGCAGGTTGCTTGCCAGGTTTTCACGCTTGGTAGATGAAGGGATCACGGAGTAACCTTCATCCATTGCCCATGCCAGAATAACCTGCGCCGGGGTCGCGTTATGTTTAGCGGCAATACGTGCAATCACTTCATCTTTTAGCGCCTTACCGTAAGCCAGCGTCATGTAAGAGGTGATGTGGATACCGTGCGCTTTAGCCCAGTCAACCACCTTACGACTCTGCAGATACGGAGACAGCTCAATCTGGTTGGTCGCGATATTGTCTGCACCTACTGTAGCAATGGCTTTTTCCATCAGCGGAATAGTGAAATTTGAGACACCAATTTCGCGAGTCAGCCCCTGCTCTTTCGCTTCAAGCAGCGCCTGCATAAATTCTTCAACGGATACCGCATCGCCCGGAGATGGCCAGTGGATCAGCGTCAGATCGACATAATCCGTACGCAGTTTCTTCAGACTTTCTTTCAGACTTGGGATCAGTTTGTCTTTGCTGAGATTTTCAATCCAGATCTTGGTGGTGATGTACAACTCGTTACGCGGTACGCCACTTTCGGCAATTGCCTGACCAACAGCCGCTTCATTTTCATAGATTTGCGCAGTGTCGACAGCACGGTAGCCCAGCTCAAGCGCCGTTTTGACAGAAGCGATAACCACGTCGTCTTTCAGGCGAAACGTACCTAAACCGAATGCAGGGATAGTCATAGAATTCCTCTTGTTAATCACTATGTTCGTTAACTGAGAGGATTATGACCATCAGTTCTTTGCCGAAAAAGAGTGAAAAATGCAGAGGATTTTTGCGGATTCAGCAATAATTAAATCGCTGGAAAAGAAAAAGCCCTGAGCGTTAGCTCAGGGCTCTTAATAAGTGGCGGAACGGACGGGACTCGAACCCGCGACCCCCTGCGTGACAGGCAGGTATTCTAACCAACTGAACTACCGCTCCACCGAATTTCTTTGTCACTACCCGGATTATTCATCCCGGTTTACTGCAATTTAATGCCTGGCAGTTCCCTACTCTCGCATGGGGAGACCCCACACTACCATCGGCGCTACGGCGTTTCACTTCTGAGTTCGGCATGGGGTCAGGTGGGACCACCGCGCTACAGCCGCCAGGCAAATTCTGTCTATCAACACACTTTTCGCATGTCGATGTCATCTGTAATCAAGCTGAATATCGTGTCTCTTCGCCAAAACATCTTCGGCGTTGTAAGGTTAAGCCTCACGGTTCATTAGTATCGGTTAGCTCAACGTATCGCTACGCTTACACACCCGACCTATCAACGTCGTCGTCTTCAACGTTCCTTCAGGACCCTTAAAGGATCAGGGAGAACTCATCTCGGGGCAAGTTTCGTGCTTAGATGCTTTCAGCACTTATCTCTTCCGCATTTAGCTACCGGGCAATGCCATTGGCATGACAACCCGAACACCAGTGATGCGTCCACTCCGGTCCTCTCGTACTAGGAGCAGCCCCCCTCAATTCTCCAGCGCCCACGGCAGATAGGGACCGAACTGTCTCACGACGTTCTAAACCCAGCTCGCGTACCACTTTAAATGGCGAACAGCCATACCCTTGGGACCTACTTCAGCCCCAGGATGTGATGAGCCGACATCGAGGTGCCAAACACCGCCGTCGATATGAACTCTTGGGCGGTATCAGCCTGTTATCCCCGGAGTACCTTTTATCCGTTGAGCGATGGCCCTTCCATTCAGAACCACCGGATCACTAAGACCTGCTTTCGCACCTGCTCGAGCCGTCACTCTCGCAGTCAAGCTAGCTTATGCCTTTGCACTAACCTCCTGATGTCCGACCAGGATTAGCTAACCTTCGTGCTCCTCCGTTACTCTTTAGGAGGAGACCGCCCCAGTCAAACTACCCACCAGACACTGTCCGCAACCCGGATCACGGGTCTACGTTAGAACACCAGCCATTAAAGGGTGGTATTTCAAGGTTGGCTCCATGCAGACTGGCGTCCACACTTCAAAGCCTCCCACCTATCCTACACATCAAGGACCAGTGTTCAGTGTCAAGCTATAGTAAAGGTTCACGGGGTCTTTCCGTCTTGCCGCGGGTACACTGCATCTTCACAGCGAGTTCAATTTCACTGAGTCTCGGGTGGAGACAGCCTGGCCATCATTACGCCATTCGTGCAGGTCGGAACTTACCCGACAAGGAATTTCGCTACCTTAGGACCGTTATAGTTACGGCCGCCGTTTACCGGGGCTTCGATCAAGAGCTTCTCCTTACGGATAACCCCATCAATTAACCTTCCGGCACCGGGCAGGCGTCACACCGTATACGTCCACTTTCGTGTTTGCACAGTGCTGTGTTTTTAATAAACAGTTGCAGCCAGCTGGTATCTTCGACTGATTTCAGCTCCATGAGTAAATCACTTCACCTACATATCAGCGTGCCTTCTCCCGAAGTTACGGCACCATTTTGCCTAGTTCCTTCACCCGAGTTCTCTCAAGCGCCTTGGTATTCTCTACCTGACCACCTGTGTCGGTTTGGGGTACGATTTTGTGTTACCTGATGCTTAGAGGCTTTTCCTGGAAGCAGGGCATTTGTTACTTCAGCACCGTAGTGCCTCGTCATCACACCTCAGCGTTAACAAGACTCCGGATTTACCTGGAATCTCCGCCTACATGCTTAAACCGGGACAACCGTCGCCCGGCTAACATAGCCTTCTCCGTCCCCCCTTCGCAGTAACACCAAGTACAGGAATATTAACCTGTTTCCCATCGACTACGCCTTTCGGCCTCGCCTTAGGGGTCGACTCACCCTGCCCCGATTAACGTTGGACAGGAACCCTTGGTCTTCCGGCGTGCGGGTTTTTCACCCGCATTATCGTTACTTATGTCAGCATTCGCACTTCTGATACCTCCAGCATGCCTCACAGCACACCTTCAACGGCTTACAGAACGCTCCCCTACCCAACAACACATAGTGTCGCTGCCGCAGCTTCGGTGCATGGTTTAGCCCCGTTACATCTTCCGCGCAGGCCGACTCGACCAGTGAGCTATTACGCTTTCTTTAAATGATGGCTGCTTCTAAGCCAACATCCTGGCTGTCTGTGCCTTCCCACATCGTTTCCCACTTAACCATGACTTTGGGACCTTAGCTGGCGGTCTGGGTTGTTTCCCTCTTCACGACGGACGTTAGCACCCGCCGTGTGTCTCCCGTGATAACATTCTTCGGTATTCGCAGTTTGCATCGGGTTGGTAAGTCGGGATGACCCCCTAGCCGAAACAGTGCTCTACCCCCGAAGATGAGTTCACGAGGCGCTACCTAAATAGCTTTCGGGGAGAACCAGCTATCTCCCGGTTTGATTGGCCTTTCACCCCCAGCCACAAGTCATCCGCTAATTTTTCAACATTAGTCGGTTCGGTCCTCCAGTTAGTGTTACCCAACCTTCAACCTGCCCATGGCTAGATCACCGGGTTTCGGGTCTATACCCTGCAACTTAACGCCCAGTTAAGACTCGGTTTCCCTTCGGCTCCCCTATTCGGTTAACCTTGCTACAGAATATAAGTCGCTGACCCATTATACAAAAGGTACGCAGTCACCCCATAAAGAGGCTCCCACTGCTTGTACGTACACGGTTTCAGGTTCTTTTTCACTCCCCTCGCCGGGGTTCTTTTCGCCTTTCCCTCACGGTACTGGTTCACTATCGGTCAGTCAGGAGTATTTAGCCTTGGAGGATGGTCCCCCCATATTCAGACAGGATACCACGTGTCCCGCCCTACTCTTCGAGTTCACAACACATGCACTTTTGTGTACGGGGCTGTCACCCTGTATCGCCGGACTTTCCAGACCGTTCCACTACCACACATGCTGATTCAGACTCTGGGCTGCTCCCCGTTCGCTCGCCGCTACTGGGGGAATCTCGGTTGATTTCTTTTCCTCGGGGTACTTAGATGTTTCAGTTCCCCCGGTTCGCTTCATTACGCTATGTATTCACGTAATGATAGTGTGACGAATCACACTGGGTTTCCCCATTCGGAAATCGCCGGTTATAACGGTTCATATCACCTTACCGACGCTTATCGCAGATTAGCACGTCCTTCATCGCCTCTGACTGCCAGGGCATCCACCGTGTACGCTTAGTCGCTTAACCTCACAACCCGAAGATGTTTCGTAAAACACTTCAGTGTTGCGAAAATTTGAGAGACTCGGACACACCGCTTTTCATTTCTTGTTTACGGAGAAATGAAACAGTGTTTCGTTTCAATTTTCAGCTTGATCCAGATTTTTAAAGAGCAAATATCTCAAACGAGACTCGAAAGTCTGTTTTGAGATACTTCGGTCGGCGACTTTCACTCACACATACCAGCAAGTGGCGTCCCCTAGGGGATTCGAACCCCTGTTACCGCCGTGAAAGGGCGGTGTCCTGGGCCTCTAGACGAAGGGGACACTGAAGTCTCAATCGCAAGACGCCTTGCTATTTACTTTTCATCAGACAATCTGTGTGAGCACTACAAAGAACGTTTCTTTAAGGTAAGGAGGTGATCCAACCGCAGGTTCCCCTACGGTTACCTTGTTACGACTTCACCCCAGTCATGAATCACAAAGTGGTAAGCGCCCTCCCGAAGGTTAAGCTACCTACTTCTTTTGCAACCCACTCCCATGGTGTGACGGGCGGTGTGTACAAGGCCCGGGAACGTATTCACCGTGGCATTCTGATCCACGATTACTAGCGATTCCGACTTCATGGAGTCGAGTTGCAGACTCCAATCCGGACTACGACATACTTTATGAGGTCCGCTTGCTCTCGCGAGGTCGCTTCTCTTTGTATATGCCATTGTAGCACGTGTGTAGCCCTACTCGTAAGGGCCATGATGACTTGACGTCATCCCCACCTTCCTCCAGTTTATCACTGGCAGTCTCCTTTGAGTTCCCGGCCGGACCGCTGGCAACAAAGGATAAGGGTTGCGCTCGTTGCGGGACTTAACCCAACATTTCACAACACGAGCTGACGACAGCCATGCAGCACCTGTCTCAGAGTTCCCGAAGGCACGTTCGCATCTCTGCAAACTTCTCTGGATGTCAAGAGTAGGTAAGGTTCTTCGCGTTGCATCGAATTAAACCACATGCTCCACCGCTTGTGCGGGCCCCCGTCAATTCATTTGAGTTTTAACCTTGCGGCCGTACTCCCCAGGCGGTCGACTTAACGCGTTAGCTCCGGAAGCCACGCCTCAAGGGCACAACCTCCAAGTCGACATCGTTTACGGCGTGGACTACCAGGGTATCTAATCCTGTTTGCTCCCCACGCTTTCGCACCTGAGCGTCAGTCTTTGTCCAGGGGGCCGCCTTCGCCACCGGTATTCCTCCAGATCTCTACGCATTTCACCGCTACACCTGGAATTCTACCCCCCTCTACAAGACTCTAGCCTGCCAGTTTCGGATGCAGTTCCCAGGTTGAGCCCGGGGATTTCACATCCGACTTGACAGACCGCCTGCGTGCGCTTTACGCCCAGTAATTCCGATTAACGCTTGCACCCTCCGTATTACCGCGGCTGCTGGCACGGAGTTAGCCGGTGCTTCTTCTGCGAGTAACGTCAATTGCTGCGGTTATTAACCTCAACACCTTCCTCCTCGCTGAAAGTACTTTACAACCCGAAGGCCTTCTTCATACACGCGGCATGGCTGCATCAGGCTTGCGCCCATTGTGCAATATTCCCCACTGCTGCCTCCCGTAGGAGTCTGGACCGTGTCTCAGTTCCAGTGTGGCTGGTCATCCTCTCAGACCAGCTAGGGATCGTCGCCTAGGTGAGCCGTTACCCCACCTACTAGCTAATCCCATCTGGGCACATCCGATGGCAAGAGGCCCGAAGGTCCCCCTCTTTGGTCTTGCGACGTTATGCGGTATTAGCTACCGTTTCCAGTAGTTATCCCCCTCCATCGGGCAGTTTCCCAGACATTACTCACCCGTCCGCCACTCGTCACCCAAGGAGCAAGCTCCTCTGTGCTACCGTTCGACTTGCATGTGTTAGGCCTGCCGCCAGCGTTCAATCTGAGCCATGATCAAACTCTTCAATTTAAGTTTGATGCTCGTGAATTAAACTTCGTAATGAATTACGTGTTCACTCAGAGACTTGGTATTCATTTTTCGTCTTGCGACGTTAAGAATCCGTATCTTCGAGTGCCCACACAGATTGTCTGATAAATTGTTAAAGAGCAGTTGCGACGCGCTTTAGCGCTCTGTCGCGAGGTGGCGTATGTTACGCTTTCCTCTTTCAGAGTCAACCCTCATTTTCAGGTTTTTCTCTTCAACCGAACCGGCTGTTTGTGTGAAGTGATTCACATCCGCCGTGTCGATGGAGGCGCATTATAGGGAGTCGACTCAGGAAGACAAGCGGAAAAATGCATTTTTGTTTCAACCGCTCACCTTTTATCCATTGCGCTTACTTTTGCTGCTTTTTTATCGCCATTGGCAGGTCTGCCAGACTATTTATGACCAAATCTGCCGCATTTTCTGCTTCCGGCGTAACAGGTTTGCCCGTGCGCACCAGAACCTTCGTTCCAACATTCGCCGCTGCCGCTGCCTGCATATCTTCTATCTTGTCGCCTACCATATAGGAAGCGGCCATATCGATATGCAGGAAGTCTCGGGCGGAGATCAACATTCCAGGATGCGGTTTACGACAGTCGCAGACCTGACGATACTCTTCTACTGTGCCCTGCGGATGATGCGGGCAATAGTAGATACCATCCAAATCAA
Organism: Citrobacter sp. RHBSTW-00017; assembly: GCF_013797615.1. Taxonomy (NCBI): domain Bacteria; kingdom Pseudomonadati; phylum Pseudomonadota; class Gammaproteobacteria; order Enterobacterales; family Enterobacteriaceae; genus Citrobacter; species Citrobacter sp. RHBSTW-00017. Next base: position 3,983,289 of record NZ_CP056899.1, read on the forward strand.
CGTCGCGATCGGCCAGCGACCAGTCCATCCATTCGGTCAACGTTTCAAACTGTGCCTCAGTAAATTTGCCACGAGCGATACCAGACTGGTTTGTCACGATAATGAGCGCGTAACCCATATTTTTAAGTTCACGCATGGCATCAATAACGCCGTCGATAAACTCGAACTCGTCAATCTCATGTACGTAACCGTGGTCCACATTAATGGTGCCGTCGCGGTCGAGAAAAATTGCGGGTACAGATTTTGCCACCTTTTATAGCTCCTGAATAAGGCATGTGGCTCTAGTATCGCATGTTTCGGCGGGCAAGAAAGTGCTCATCGTGCAAAGCTAGATTGATTTAGACGTCTGGATGCCTTAACATCCATCTTGTTGACGGCTTCGACCGTCCCAGACAGACGAAAATGCCACGGCTAACTTAATTACGATAATAAATAACCAATGATTAAACTTTCGAATATCACCAAAGTGTTCCAGCAGGGGACTCGCACCATTCAGGCGCTAAATAAAGTCAGCCTGCACGTTCCTGCCGGGCAGATTTATGGCGTCATTGGCGCCTCCGGTGCCGGTAAAAGTACGCTCATTCGCTGCGTTAACTTACTTGAACGCCCAACCGAGGGCAGTGTTCAGGTTGGCGGTCAGGAGCTGACGACGCTTTCTGAATCCGAGCTGACTAAAGCTCGCCGTCAAATCGGCATGATTTTCCAGCACTTTAACCTGCTTTCTTCCCGTACCGTGTTTGGCAACGTCGCGCTGCCGCTGGAACTGGATAACACGCCAAAGGAAGAGATCAAACGCCGTGTAACAGAACTGCTGGATTTAGTCGGCCTTGGCGACAAGCACGACAGCTACCCGGCCAACCTTTCCGGCGGACAAAAACAGCGAGTGGCGATTGCGCGTGCGCTGGCCAGCAATCCAAAAGTGTTGCTGTGTGATGAAGCCACCAGCGCACTTGATCCGGCAACAACCCGCTCGATTCTGGAATTATTGAAAGACATTAACCGTCGTTTGGGACTCACCATTCTGCTGATTACCCATGAGATGGACGTTGTAAAACGCATTTGTGACTGCGTAGCGGTCATCAGTAATAGTGAGCTGATTGAGCAGGACACCGTCAGCGAAGTGTTCTCCCACCCGAAAACGCCGCTGGCACAGAAATTTATCCAGTCCACGCTACACCTGGATATCCCGGAAGATTATCTGGAACGTTTAAAAGCAAAGCCAGAAGCCGACAGCGTGCCAATGCTGCGCATGGAATTCACCGGTCATTCGGTTGATGCGCCATTACTTTCGGAGACGGCCCGTCGTTTTAACGTGAATAACAACATTATTAGCGCGCAGATGGATTACGCCGGCGGCGTGAAGTTCGGCATCATGCTGACTGAAATGCACGGCACACAGGAAGATACACAAGCAGCCATTAACTGGTTGCAGGAACACCATGTAAAAGTAGAGGTACTGGGTTATGTCTGAGCCGATGATGTGGCTACTGGTTCGCGGCGTATGGGAAACGCTGGCAATGACCTTTGTGTCCGGTTTTTTTGGTTTTGTGATTGGCCTGCCGGTTGGCGTGTTGCTGTACGTAACGCGGCCGGGGCAAATCATTGAGAACGCGAAGCTCTACCGCACGCTCTCTGCACTGGTGAATATTTTCCGTTCCATCCCGTTCATTATCTTGCTGGTGTGGATGATTCCGTTCACCCGCATGATCGTTGGCACCTCTATTGGGCTGCAGGCCGCTATCGTCCCGCTGACCGTCGGCGCCGCGCCGTTTATCGCCCGTATGGTGGAAAACGCGCTGCTCGAAATCCCGACCGGGCTGATTGAAGCCTCCCGTGCAATGGGCGCCACGCCGCTGCAAATTGTACGTAAGGTATTACTTCCAGAAGCACTGCCTGGACTGGTCAATGCGGCCACCATCACCCTTATCACGCTGGTGGGGTATTCCGCGATGGGCGGTGCCGTCGGTGCCGGTGGCCTTGGCCAGATTGGTTATCAGTACGGTTATATTGGCTACAACGCTACCGTCATGAATACAGTGCTGGTATTGCTCGTCATTCTGGTTTATTTAATTCAGTTATCCGGTGATCGCATCGTCCGGGCTGTCACGCACAAATAACGTTGCACACAACACTAAAAACTCATTAAGAAAAGGAAATAAGCATGGCGTTCAAATTCAAAACCTTTGCGGCAGTTGGAGCCCTGATCGGTTCTCTGGCACTTGTGGGTTGCGGTCAGGATGAAAAAGATCCTAACCACATCAAAGTGGGCGTTATTGTTGGCGCAGAGCAGCAGGTCGCAGAAGTCGCGCAGAAAGTGGCTAAAGAAAAATACGGTCTGGACGTTGAGCTGGTCACGTTTAACGATTACGTCCTGCCTAACGAAGCACTGAGCAAAGGCGATATTGATGCTAACGCCTTCCAGCACAAACCGTACCTGGATCAACAGATCAAAGATCGCGGCTACAAACTGGTTGCCGCAGGTAATACTTTTGTTTACCCGATTGCGGGCTACTCTAAAAAAATCAAATCACTGGATGAGTTGCAGGAAGGCTCTCAGGTCGCGATTCCAAACGATCCGACTAACCTTGGCCGCTCCCTGCTGCTGCTGCAAAAAGTGGGCTTAATCAAACTGAAAGACGGTGTTGGTCTGCTGCCGACCGCGCTGGACGTGATTGAAAACCCGAAAAACCTGAAGCTGGTTGAACTGGAAGCGCCGCAGCTGCCGCGTTCCTTGGACGATGCACAAATCGCACTGGCGGTCATCAACACGACCTACGCCAGCCAGATCGGCCTGACCCCGGCTAAAGACGGTATCTTTGTTGAAGATAAAGATTCTCCGTACGTAAACCTGATCGTGACTCGTGAAGACAATAAAGATGCTGAGAATGTGAAGAAATTCGTTCAGGCATACCAGTCTGACGAAGTGTACGAAGCAGCAAACAAAGTCTTCAACGGCGGTGCTGTTAAGGGCTGGTAATTTTAGGCTGTTTCCAGAATCTGTAATATCATCAGGACGGGCGCTTGCCCGTCTTGTCATTTATGCAAGCACCTGATTCAATATCTGACGTTTAGATCATTCATTGAGGAAATATTATGCGTGCTTTACCGATCTGTTTAGTAGCACTCATGCTGAGCGGCTGTTCTATGTTAAGCAGATCCCCTGTTGAACCCGTTCAAAGCACCGCTACCCCGCCTAAAGCGGAGCCGGAAAAACCCAAAGCACCGCGCGCGGCGCCGGTAAGAATCATTACTAACGCTGAAGATTTAGTTGGCAAACCGTTCCGCGATCTCGGCGAAGTCAGCGGCGAATCCTGCCAGGCATCCAACCAGGATTCTCCGCCGAGCATTCCAACCGCACGCAAACGCATGCAGATTAACGCATCTAAAATGAAAGCAAATGCGGTATTGCTGCACAGTTGTGAAGTAACCAGCGGAACGCCGGGTTGCTATCGCCAGGCGGTTTGCATCGGTTCTGCACTGAACATTTCGGCGAAATGAGCCATTTTCAGTTCGAGCAAATAGGCGTTATCCGCTCACCTTATAAAGAAAAGTTCGCCGTTCCACGCCAGCCGGGTCTGGTGAAAAGTGCCAACGGTGAACTGCATTTGCTCGCACCTTATAACCAGGCCGATGCCGTTCGCGGCCTGGAAGCCTTCAGCCATTTGTGGGTGATTTTTGTTTTTCACCAGACAATGGAAGGTGGATGGCGTCCAACCGTGCGCCCTCCCCGTCTTGGCGGCAATGCCAGAATGGGCGTCTTTGCCACGCGTTCAACGTTTCGTCCGAACCCTGTTGGCATGTCGTTGGTTGAGCTGCGGGGCATCCGTTGCCATAAAGAGCACGTAATCCTTGAGCTCGGCGGGCTGGATCTTGTTGATGGCACGCCGGTAGTGGATATAAAACCGTATCTGCCGTTTGCCGAATCGCTGCCTGATGCTCGCGCCAGCTATGCTCAGGACGCGCCGCAGGCCAGTGTAGACGTGACGTTCAGTGAAGAGCTCGCTGAGCAACTCCCAAAGCTCGAACAGCGTTACCCGCATCTTCGTCAGTTTATTGCCGAAGTGCTGGCGCAGGATCCGCGTCCTGCCTACCGTAAAAACGAGGAAGAAGGTAAAACCTATGCCGTCTGGTTGCTGGACTTTAACGTCCGCTGGCGCGTGACGCCGTCAGGATTTGAGGTCTTTGCTCTGGAAGCCCGCTAATTTGCATCGCGTACTCTTTTGACATCCCCTTCTCGCTGGTAAACTAAACCACTTTTGTTTTGTGCCAGGCTCATTTTGAGCCTGTTCGATCGTTCAACTGGAACCGTAACAACATGCGTACTAGCCAATATCTGCTCTCCACTCTGAAGGAGACACCTGCCGACGCCGAGGTCATCAGCCACCAGCTGATGCTGCGCGCCGGGATGATCCGCAAGCTGGCCTCCGGGTTATATACCTGGCTGCCGACCGGCGTGCGCGTCCTGAAAAAAGTCGAAAACATCGTGCGTGAAGAGATGAACAACGCCGGTGCGATCGAGGTGTTGATGCCGGTCGTTCAGCCTTCTGAACTGTGGGAAGAGAGCGGCCGTTGGGAACAATACGGCCCGGAACTGCTGCGTATTGCTGACCGTGGCGATCGTTCGTTCGTACTCGGCCCAACGCATGAAGAAGTGATCACCGACCTGATCCGTAATGAGCTGAGCTCTTACAAACAACTGCCGCTGAACTTCTATCAGATCCAGACCAAATTCCGTGACGAAGTGCGTCCGCGCTTCGGCGTGATGCGTTCCCGCGAATTCCTGATGAAAGATGCCTACTCTTTCCACACTTCTCAGGAATCTCTGCAGGAAACCTACGACGCGATGTACGCTGCGTACAGCAAAATCTTCAGCCGTATGGGGCTGGATTTCCGTGCGGTACAAGCGGATACCGGTTCTATCGGCGGCAGCGCCTCTCACGAATTCCAGGTGCTGGCGCAGAGCGGTGAAGACGATGTGATCTTCTCTGACTCTTCCGACTATGCGGCAAACATCGAATTTGCCGAAGCTGTTGCACCGAAAGAACCGCGCGCCGCTGCAACGCAGGAAATGACGCTGGTTGATACGCCGAACGCTAAAACCATCGCCGAGCTGGTTGAACAATTCAACCTGCCTATCGAGAAAACCGTGAAAACCCTGCTGGTGAAAGCGGTTGAAGGCAGCAGCTACCCGCTGGTTGCGCTGCTGGTTCGTGGCGATCACGAGCTGAACGAAGTCAAGGCGGAAAAACTGCCGCAGGTTGCCAGCCCGCTGACCTTCGCCACCGAAGAAGAAATTCGTGCGCTGGTTAAAGCAGGTCCTGGATCTCTGGGTCCGGTGAACATGCCGATTCCGGTGGTTATCGACCGTACCGTTGCGGTAATGAGCGATTTTGCTGCCGGTGCCAACATCGACGGTAAACACTATTTCGGTATCAACTGGGATCGCGATGTGGCCACCCCGGAAGTAGCTGACATTCGTAACGTGGTCGCCGGCGATCCAAGCCCGGATGGCAAAGGTACGCTGATGATCAAACGCGGTATCGAAGTGGGCCACATCTTCCAGTTGGGTACCAAGTACTCTGAAGCGATGAAAGCCGCCGTTCAGGGAGAAGATGGTCGTAACCAGACGCTGACCATGGGCTGCTACGGTATCGGGGTCACTCGCGTTGTGGCTGCCGCGATTGAACAGAACTACGACGATCGCGGCATTGTATGGCCAGACGCCATTGCCCCGTTCCAGGTTGCTATTCTGCCGATGAACATGCACAAATCCTACCGTGTGCAGGAGCTGGCTGAAAAGCTGTACGCGGAGCTGCGCGCGCAGGGTATTGAAGTGCTGATGGACGATCGTAAAGAGCGTCCAGGCGTGATGTTTGCTGATATGGAGCTCATCGGTATTCCGCATACCATCGTGCTGGGCGACCGTAACCTCGACAACGACGATATCGAATACAAATACCGTCGTAACGGCGAGAAAGAGCTGATTAAAACCGGCGACATCGTCGACTACCTGGTCAAAGCTATTAAAGGCTAATACCAGCACAAGGCCCTGAGGATCAGGGCCTTTTTTACATGGATTGTATAAAATGCCTAAACCAACGGCGTATTACCGCCTGCTCCTCCCCTTCGTTCTTCTGCTTTCAGCCTGCACGATTGACGTCAGTCAGCAAAATTCATCAGCAACCGCTGTTGATGCCCAGGCAAAGAAATGGGAGATAAAACTCCAGCATCAAAGCTCATTTACCGATCAAGCGCTGCATGAAATTACGGATACCGACCTCAGGCCGGGCGACCTGCTGTTCTCCTCCAGTCTTGGGGTGACCTCATTTGGTATTCGCGCGTTCAGCACCTCTTCTGTCAGCCATGTCGCCGTTTACCTTGGCGATAATGAAGTTGCCGAAGCGACCGGGGCGGGAGTACAAATCATTTCGCTCAAAAAGGCTGAAAATCACAGCGATAAGCTTTTTGCTCTGCGGGTCCCCAACCTCACACCGCAGCAGGCCGAAGAAATCAAAACATTCGCTTATAAAATCAAAGATAGCGGCTATAACTACCGCGGCATCGTCGAATTTATTCCGTTTATGGTGACCCGGCAAATATGTTCATTGAATCCTTTCTCAGAGGATTTTCGCCAGCAATGCGTCAGCGGGCTGGCAAAAGCACAGTTGAACAATACCAGTGAAGGAGAAAAGAAGGCGTGGTTTTGCTCCGAATTTGTAACCGATGCGTTTGCCACAGCCGGGCATCCGCTAACAATGGCGCAGCCGGGTTGGATTAGCCCTTCCGACCTGATGCATATGCGCGAAGGTGACATTTCAGCGTTTAAGTCTGAAACGCAGCTACAGTATATCGGCCACCTGAAGTTAGGGATTTATATCAAAACCAGCCGTTTTGTTGGATTGATCCGATAAGGAAAAACTGTCCGGCGATCGCCCGGACAGTTTTTATAAGCTGCAGATTAATCATCGCAACTCTGGCCAGGGATAAACTTAATTTCTTTATCCGCTCTTAAGGTTTTCACTGGTGTGCCCGTATCAGGATTTTCTTCCATCGTGAAGTGCCCTTCCACAGTAAGCAGAACTGCCTTATCCGTTGCACCACGCGCAGTCAGATAATCTCGCTCCAGTTGTGCATTGTTCGCGACAGAGACTCTTTTACCCGTCGCACAATCAGTGAAGGTTGCCGCGTCAGCCATATAGAAGTACATGCCCCGCATCGGCATTGGCGTCACCGGTAAGCTGGCAGAAACTGGCTCAAGCGTGTAGTTGAACTGTGACTCAATCGGGTTACCTTCACGATCGAGCATCTCCAGCGCTTCACCTTTTGCCCGGTAGTACGACTTTTCACCTTTGCTGTCAGTCAGCACCAGCTTATCGGCAGTGCGCGCCCATGTACCATAAGAGGCAAAGGAGGACGGTTCATCCCGCACGCCCTGATAGCGTTCGTTCATCACCCATGTGCCGTCTTTTTCCAGGAACAGAGAGGTTTCAATTCCTTCGCAGTCCGCGCAAGGCAAAATGCCACGCCAGCTTTGCTGCATCGGTTTTAATTCTGCCGCCCGCGTCGGCTGTACTACATCGACTTCAGTACGGTTGTTACAGCCGATCAAGGAAAAAAGCGTGCATGCAGCGACCACGGACAATATTGCTGTTTTCACTATGAATTCCTTATAATTTTTTATTCCCGCTCGTCAGTCTTGCGTTCGACGAACTCTCCCACGCAGTGCTTTCACTGTGGATTTTTGCGCCTTCGATGACAACCTGCGCTCTTTCGAGGCGCGCGTTGGACGTGTTGCCTGTCGGCTTTTTTGCACCGCGGTTAATTCTTTTATCACCGCCACCAGTCGGGAGATTGCCGCTTCCCGATTTAGCTCCTGGCTACGGTATTCCTGCGCCTTTATGATAATAACGCCATCGCTGCTAATCAGATGATGGCTGGCGGCCAGCAGACGTTCCTTGTAATACTCTGGCAGGCCTGAGGCCCGAATGTCAAAGCGCAAATGGATAGCCGTAGAGGTCTTGTTAACGTGCTGACCGCCCGCGCCCTGTGCCCGAATCGCCGTGATTTCCAGCTCACTGTCAGGGATAGAGACGTTTCGGGAGATAACAATCATGAACGCGGCTGCCACGCGGTCAGATGAATTTCCAGATTGTTCTGAGAATCAGACAGCCAGATAGCGCCATCCTGGATAGTTGCCTGCAGCGCCATTGTACGACCAGCAAAATCACTCAGTTGCGCCAGCTGTTCATCATCCAGATACCACACGGTGAGATTTTTAAACTGCGCACACTTGTTCTGGTTTTGCTGCCACCAGATCTGGGCCGCACGGCTGTTGTAAGTAAACAGGGCAACTTCACCAGACTGGGTACAGGCTTTTTTAATACGACGCTCATCCGGCAGACCCAGTTCAATCCAGAGATCGATGCCCAGATGATCGTTACGCAGCCATGCTTCAGGCTCGTCTTCAGCACTCAGGCCACGCGTGAACTGCAGCCGTTCATCGGCATATTTAATCCAGGCCAGCAGGCGCAGCATCATGCGCTCCTGGGTTTCAGAGGGATGACGCGCCAGCGTCAAGGCCGCGTCAAGGAACTGGTTGCGGTCGAGATCCGCTACGTTGACGACGGCTTTATAAATTGTCGCTTTAAGCGCCATGAGAGAACTCCTTTCGAATCAGGCGCTCATTGTAGCGAAAACTGCCGCAAAAGGCTGCTAACAGCTCCTCAATCAAGGCGCTGATATTGCTTGAATGAGTATGGTATAGTCACCTTGCTAAACAGAGTTTATCTTCGTAGGCTTAGACTTGCATCCACGGTTAAGTCAGAGTGCTGACAGGAGGGCATGTGGAAAAATATTGTGAGTTAATACGCAAGCGGTACGCGGAAATCGCCAGCGGAGACTTAGGGTATATCCCGGATGCGCTGGGTTGCGTATTGAAGGTGCTTAATGAAGTGGCGGCAGACAGCGCCCTTCCAGAGTCGGTCAGGGAAAAAGCGGCCTATGCTGCCGCCAACTTACTGGTGAGCGATTATGTCAATGAATGAAACGTATCAACCCATCAATTGTGATGATTACGACAATCTTGAACTCGCCTGCCAGAACCATTTGTTACTGACGCTGGCGCTAAAAGATGGCGAAGTTTTGCAGGCGAAAGCGAATGACCTGGTTTCACGCAAAAACGTGGAGTATCTGGTCGCAGATGTCGCAGGTGAAATCCGGGAGCTTCGTCTCGATAAAATTGCCAGCTTCAGCCACCCGCAAATCGGTACCGTGGTCGTCAGCGAATCTTAGCTTTTCTTGCGCCTTATCAGGCCTAAATGACCAGGCCTGATAATCGCAGCGCCATCAGGCGTGCCAAATCAGACTCATGCCTTCTTCATCTACCGCCGCCCCCTCACGCGTCACAAAAACACCCGCAGCCGCAATCAACGTTTCACCGTAAAACAACAACGGCGTGGTATCTCGTCGCCAGGGCGGGATCCCCTGCTCCTGCCAGATTTTCTTTAATTTACGTCCACCGTTACGCCCGACAATATGCAATACGCCTGGCGCTTTAAAACGAATACTGATCGCTTCACTTGCTTGCGGCATGCGCAATTCGCCAGCCGAGATTAGCTGCACCGAGCCTAACCCGGCAGGCAGCGTCAACGGCGTTTCCCGACATGACCACGGGATGACTGTTTCGCTTTGCCCGTCGACCGATTTAACCCACCATAGCTGTGACTGATAGCGACGGACCTCATATTCTCCTAGACGAAAACAGGGGGAAGCATCTTCTCGCGCCAACGCCACTTCCTGCCAGATACGTTCCAGCCCGTCCCGGGAAGGCATCGGTGCATTTACCCCCGCCAACCAGCGACGAAGCAGAGCGGCACGCCGCACGCCACTCATCATCATTAACGGTGCCAGTAACAGCGTGCCTTGGGCAGTCACGCAGTCGGCTAAATCATTGGCCAGCAGTTCATCCAGTAAACTCTCCTGCTCGGCGCACAGCGCGGCGCTACGGGCTGCGGCTTGCGCGAAGTGCGGCCATCGCTGTTGGAGCAAGGGGGTAACGCGCAATCTGAGAAAATTGCGATCGTAGGCATCATCCTGATTACTTTCATCTTCGATCCAGCATAATTCATGCTGTCGCGCCCATGCTTCAAGCGCCTCTCGCGTTTGCGCCAGCAGCGGTCGAATCAGTTGGGTTCCGGCAAATGGTGAGCTTTCGCCCATGGCGGAGAGCCCGGCAGGACCACTGCCGCGTTTAAGCGCCAGTAGAAAGGTTTCACACTGGTCGTCGAGATGCTGGGCGGTCATCAGCACTTCACCCGGTAGTAAGATCTGCGCAAATGCCTGATAGCGCGCGCGTCGCGCCTGAGCTTCGATGCCCAAACCATCATCCTCAAGATGGACCCGTTCAACCACCAGCGGCACCTGCCACTGTGCGCATACCGACTCACAGTGTTGCACCCAACTGTCTGCCTGCGGGCTTAATCCGTGATGAATATGGATTGCGCGCAAGGCAACCTCAGGATTTTGCGCTCGCCACAGTACCAGCTGATGCAGCAGCACGGTGGAGTCCAGCCCGCCGCTAAAGGCGACCAGAATCGATTGAGAATTCAGCAGTGAAGTGTTCAGCGTGAGTGTCGTCATGATGGTTACTTACAAGGGCATTGCCCGGCACATTGCCAGGCTAATGCCACAATGATAAGACTTACAGCTCGTACAGTTCGAGCGGTAATCCGTCCGGATCGTTAAAAAACGTAAAGCGTTTGCCGGTAAACGGATCGATACGCACGGATTCGCACTTCACGTGGTGAGCTTCCAGATGCGCGATCGCTTTTTCCACGTCATCTACGCTGAACGCCAGATGGCGTAAACCGCAGGCTTCCGGTCGGCTCGGACGGCAAGGCGGAAATGGAAAAGAAAAAAGCTCAATCACATACTGACCGTTCAATGCCAGATCACCCTTCCACGAGTCACGTTCTTCCCTGTAGGCTTCGCTGATTAGCGTAAAGCCCAGCACATCACAGTAAAATGCCTTACTCGCCGCGTAGTCCGTCGCAATAATGGCAATATGGTGAACCTGTTTTAATCCCAGCATAGCGTCATCGCCTCTTTCGTTTTTCTGCCAGCACGTTACTCATGCGTAATGGGTTCACGCAAGTCGTCATGCCATTTTTAGGACTCGCACGCGATACACGCCATCTTCACCCAGTTTAGCGCCATGGATATCGGTTTCAAATCCAGGATAGTGATGGCCCACTGAACACAACATCAGCAGAAAATCGAGTACAGCCCGACTTTTAGCCGTAATCATTTCCCCGGGCATCAAGAGCGGCACACCGGGAGGATAAGGCAGAATCATATTGGCAGAAATGCGCCCCACCAGTTGATCGAGCGCCACCGTTTCGACCTCACCTTTGATCTGCCGCTGCCAGGCCTGGTGCGGGGTCATTTTCATTTCCGGTAAGGTATCAAATGCCCGCAGCATCAGCCCGGAGAGATCGTGCTGGCGGATCAGCTTATGGATCCCCTGCGCCAGATCCTGAATACGCATATTACGATAGAAATCGGGATCCTCGGCATACAGATCCGGCAGCATATTTTTCACGCGTAAATTCAGATCGTACGAGCGTTTAAATTCCGTCAGGCCGCGCAGTAGCCCCATCGCCCGGGTTTTATCAATGCCAATACTGAACAGGAACAACAGATTATACGGTCCCGTTTTCTCGACAACGACGCCGCGCTCATCAAGGAATTTCGCCACCAGCGCCGCAGGGATCCCCTCTTCACTCATATTTCCCTGTTCATCCATTCCCGGCGTAAGAATGGTGACCTTCACCGGGTCGAGGAACATATGGTCGGCGTCAGCATCAACAAATCCGTGCCAGTCTTCACCAGGCGCTACCGGCCAGCACTCCGCCTCATCTACCCTTTCCGGCTGCCAGATATCAAAGAACCAGCCATCCGACTCTTCGCGTAGCCGCTGCACTTCTTTACGGAAATGCAGCGCCCGCTCCACCGAACGATTGATTAACCTCTTGCCTGAATTGCCACGCAGCATTGCCGCCGCCGTTTCTATCGACGCGACAATCGGGTAGCTCGGGGAAGTGGAAGTGTGCATCATAAAGGCTTCGTTGAACGTCTCTTCGTCGTAGTCGCCCTTAATGTGGATCAGAGAAGCCTGTGATAGTGCCGCCAGCATCTTGTGGGTTGACTGGGTTTCAAAAATCACTTTCCCCGGCACCCGTTCGCCGCTCATCCCGCTTTTCCCCTGATAGATCGGGTGAAAATGGGTATACGGCACCCAGGCAGAATCAAAATGAATGGAGGGCACATCCAGGGTTTGCTTGATCCAGTTGGTGTTATACAACAGGCCGTCATAGGTGGAATTGGTGATCACCGCGTGTACCGGCCATAGTGCCTGAGGGGTCTCTTCTACCTTGCGTTCAATGCTTGCGCGGGTGAATTCCCGACGAGGTATACCGCCGAGGATCCCCAGCGCATTGCGCGTAGGCTTCAGCCAGATTGGCACCACATCGCTCATCATTAGCAAATGCGCCAGCGACTTATGACAGTTGCGATCAATCAGTAGCGTACTGCCTGAAGGCGCGGCATACATGCCGACAATCTTGTTCGACGTCGAGGTGCCGTTGGTCACCATATAGCTCTGCTCGGCGCCAAAGGTGCGCGCGATATACTCCTCCGCTTCCAGATGCGGGCCGGTATGATCCAGCAGCGATCCGAGTTCAGTCACGGAAATAGACACGTCGGCCTTCAGCGTATTGCCGCCAAAGAAATCATAGAACAGGCAGCCTACCGGGCTTTTCTGATACGCCGTTCCCGCCATATGTCCGGGTGTGCAGAAGGTGTACTTTCCTTCCTTCACATAGGTAAACAGCGCCTTGGTGAAAGGAGGCGTGATGTTATCGAGGTATTCGCTGGTGTACTGACGGATGCGGGTTGCAATATCTTCAGACTGGCCCAGCGCATACTCAAAAAACCACAGCGCCATGCGCAGGTCGTGCGCGCTGACATCCATCGTCGAATGGGTATTAATAAAGGCGTAGAGCGGGAGATACTCGTTGAGCTGGTTGATGTCACTGCACAGATCCAGACTGTATTCATCCCAGTCAAAAATGACACTGCAAATTCGTGGGTTATGTTCGATAAACTTAAGCAGGTCGACGCTATTCTGCGGCCAGATAATCTGAAACCCCTGCTGTTGCAGCGCACGCTCAAGTTCCTTGATGGGCTCATCTTTATAAAAGACGCCATGCGGTCCCATGATGGCAATGATATTCATGCGTTCCTCCTGGAAAAACCTTAGTTAATCATAGCCTGGTGAAACCACAGGTAAAAAAAAGGGCCACAGCGTTGTGGCCCTTTTCAGAATTAATGCAGTTTACGCGTAACCGTAGCTCATCAGACGCTGGTAACGACGGTTTTTCAAATCATCTTTGCTTAACACGTCGAGGTCGGCGAGATCGGCCAGCAACTGTGCTTTCAGGGACGCAGCCATCACTTCCGGGTTGCGGTGCGCGCCGCCCAGCGGTTCCGGGATGATAGAGTCGATAAGCTTCAGCTCTTTCAGACGCGGCGCGATAATCCCCATCGCTTCTGCGGCCAGCGGCGCTTTGTCGGCACTTTTCCACAGAATGGAGGCACAACCTTCCGGGGAGATAACGGAATAGGTGCTGTATTGCAGCATATTCACTTTATCGCCCACGCCGATCGCCAGCGCGCCACCGGAACCACCTTCACCAATAACGGTGCAGATTACCGGTACGCTCAGACGCGACATTTCACGCAGGTTGCGCGCAATCGCTTCAGACTGACCACGTTCTTCCGCGCCCACGCCCGGATAAGCCCCTGGGGTGTCGATGAAAGTAATGATCGGCATATTGAAACGCTCGGCCATTTCCATCAGACGCAGCGCTTTGCGATAGCCTTCCGGTGCCGGCATGCCGAAATTACGACGAATTTTTTCTTTGGTCTCACGGCCTTTCTGATGACCAATGATCATCACCGGACGGCCATCCAGACGCGCGATGCCGCCGACAATAGCTTTATCATCCGCATAGGCACGATCGCCCGCCAGCTCATCAAATTCATCAAATGCCAGGCGGACATAATCCAGGGTGTACGGACGCTGTGGATGGCGCGCCAGTTGGGCTACCTGCCATGCGCCAAGATCGGCGAAGATTTTACGCGTCAGCTCTACGCTTTTTTCACGCAGACGATGCACTTCTTCATCGATGTTAATATCCAGTTTCTCATCCTGACGGCTAACCGCAGTCAGAGAATCGATTTTTGCTTCCAGCTCTGCAATCGGCTGTTCAAAATCAAGGAAATTCAGACTCATAGTATTCCTGTATTAGTCAAACTCCAGTTCCACCTGCTCCGAACCAATAAGGCCACGGAGATCGTTTAGCAAACGATCGCTCGGAGAGACACGCCACGTTGTGCCAAAACGCAATCGCGCACGTGCATCCGCCCTCTGATAGTAGAGATGTACTGGAATTGTCCCCGAGCGGTGGGGTTCCAGAGACTGACGGAGTCGGTTTAAAAGCTGGTCATCAATTTGCCTGTCCGTCAGCGAGATAGCAAGCCCGCGAGCATATTTTTCCCGGGCTTCGTCAATATCCATGACTTCACGGGCCATCATTTTAAGCCCGCCGCTGAAGTCATCAAAGCTGACCTGTCCGCTGACGATAAGTATGCGGTCTTTTTCCAGCAATTGCTGGTATTTATCCAGGGCGTCGGTAAACAACATAACTTCCAGACGCCCGGAACGGTCATCCAGGGTACAGATGCCGATACGATTGCCGCGCTTGGTGACCATTACCCGCGCAGCAATGACGAGCCCCGCAGCCGTGGTGACTTTACCACGTTCTGTCGGATGCATGTCTTTCAGCCTGTGGCCTCCAACATAGCGCTCAATTTCTTTTAAATACTGGTTGATGGGGTGTCCCGTCAGGTAAAGCCCTAACGTTTCACGTTCCCCTTCTAATACCACCTGCTCCGGCCACGGTGTACAGTTAGCATAAGACTGTTCAATTTGTTCCGGCTCTTCAGCCAGCACGCCAAACATGTCCGCCTGACCCGTTGCCTCGGCTTTCGCATGCTGATCGGCGGCTTTTAGCGCATCGTTGAGCGAATTCATCAGCGCCGCACGATGCGGACCAAGGCGGTCAAACGCCCCGGACATGATTAACTTTTCCAGCACCCGGCGGTTGAGTTTTTTGATGTCCGTGCGCGCACAGAGATCAAACAGCTCGCGGAAGTAACCGCCTTCGTTGCGCGCCTCAATAATAGCTTCAATTGGCCCTTCACCCACGCCTTTTATCGCGCCGATGCCATAGACAATTTCGCCATCATCATTCACGTGAAAATGATAAAGCCCGGAGTTGATATCCGGCGGCAGGATTTTGAGCCCCATACGCCAGCATTCATCCACCAGCCCGACCACTTTCTCGGTGTTATCCATATCGGCGGTCATTACCGCCGCCATAAACTCGGCGGGGTAATGCGCCTTCAGCCATAGCGTCTGGTAAGAGACCAGCGCATAGGCAGCGGAGTGCGATTTGTTAAATCCGTAACCGGCGAATTTCTCCACCAGGTCAAAGATTTTCATCGCCAGTTCGCCGTCGACGCCGCGCTTTTTCGCCCCTTCTTCAAAGGTGCCGCGCTGCTTAGCCATCTCTTCCGGCTTTTTCTTACCCATCGCACGACGCAACATGTCCGCACCGCCAAGGGTATATCCGGACAGCTCCTGGGCAATCTGCATAACCTGTTCCTGATACAGGATAATGCCGTAGGTCGGCTCCAGTACCGGTTTCAGACACTCATGCTGCCATTGTACGTCCGGGTAGGAAATCTCTTCGCGACCATGCTTACGGTCGATAAAGTTATCTACCATCCCCGACTGTAGCGGACCTGGACGGAACAGGGCCACCAGGGCGATCATATCTTCGAAGCAGTCAGGCTGCAGACGTTTGATAAGATCTTTCATGCCGCGGGATTCTAGCTGGAAGACCGCCGTGGTCTCCGAGCGTTGCAGCATGTCGAAGCTTTTCTTGTCATCCAGCGGGATAGCGGCGATATCCAGCGGCGGCTCGCCGTTCTTTTCACGGCGCGCGTTAATCATTTCCAGCGCCCAGTTGATGATGGTGAGCGTACGCAGGCCGAGGAAGTCGAACTTCACAAGGCCGGCATATTCCACGTCGTTCTTATCAAACTGAGTAACCGGGTGCAGCCCCTGTTCATCGCAGTACAGCGGCGCAAAATCGGTAATTTTGGTCGGCGCGATAACTACACCACCGGCGTGTTTACCGGCGTTACGCGTGACGCCTTCCAGCTTACGCGCCATATCGATCAGCGCTTTAACCTCTTCATCTGCCTCATAGATTTCCGGCAGTTGGGGTTCGGCTTCAAAGGCTTTTGCCAGCGTCATGCCCGGATCGGGTGGCACCAGTTTCGAAATACGGTCAACGAAGCCGTACGGGTGTCCCAGCACGCGCCCCACGTCACGGATAACCGCTTTGGCCGCCATCGTACCGAAGGTAATAATCTGCGAAACAGCATCACGACCGTACATTTCCGCCACGTGTTCAATTACCCGGTCGCGTTTCTCCATACAGAAGTCAACGTCGAAGTCGGGCATTGAGACACGTTCCGGGTTCAGGAATCGTTCGAACAGCAGGTCAAATTCCAGCGGATCCAGGTCGGTAATTTTCAGCGCATAGGCGACAAGCGAGCCGGCACCGGAACCACGTCCAGGGCCTACCGGTACGCCGTTATCTTTCGACCACTGGATAAATTCCATCACGATCAGGAAGTAGCCAGGGAATCCCATCTGGTTGATAACTTTCAGTTCAACTTCCAGACGTTCGTCATAAGGCGGGCGCTTCTGGGCGCGAACTTCAGGGTCCGGGAACAAAAACGCCAGACGCTCTTCCAGACCTTCGCGCGATTTCGCCACGAGGAAATCCTCGGTGGTCATATCACCGGTCGGGAACTGTGGCAGGAAATACTCACCCAGACGTACCGTCACGTTACAGCGCTTAGCTATCTCAACGGTGTTTTGCAGCGCTTCCGGAATATCGGAAAACAGCTCGCACATCTCATCTTCGCTACGCATGTACTGCTGCGGCGAATAATTTCGCGGGCGTTTCGGGTCGTCAAGGGTGAACCCGTCATGGATTGCCACGCGGATTTCATGCGCGTCAAAATCACCGGTTTCAAGGAAACGAACATCGTTGGTCGCCACCACCGGAAGACCACGTCTTTCCGCCAGTTCTACCGCTGCATGCAGATAATTTTCTTCATCTTGCCTGCCGGTGCGGATAAGCTCGAGGAAATAACAATTTGGAAAATGTTCTTCGTAAAACGCTACGCACTCATCAACCAGCGCGCTATTACCGCGCAGCAGGCTGCGCCCGACGTCGCCCATGCGGCCGCCAGAGAGCAAAATCAAACCTTCTTTTAACTCGGCCAACCAATCCCGGTCGATGACCGGCCCTTCTGCGCCATAACCACGCTGATAGGCTTTCGATATCAACAACGTCAGGTTCTGATAGCCGGTATTATTTGCGGCCAGCACGGTGAGCTGCGTGAGTTCATCGCCCAGCAGTTCGCTACGGACATGAAAATCTGCGCCAACTATCGGCTTGATACCCGCACCGTGACCCGCTCCGTAAAACTTCACCAGACCACACAGGTTGGTAAAATCGGTGATCGCCAGCGCAGGCATGCCTAACGCGGCCGCCTTTTTCACTAGCGGCCCGGTTTTCGCCAGCCCATCGATCATGGAGTAGTCGCTGTGCACCCGCAGGTGGACGAAACGAGGTTCAGACATCTTCAGATTCCTTCGACACAAGAATCAGGACGTGAGTCCCAGTGCGCGTTTGACGGGGCCAAAACTACGGCGATGGTGCTCTGTTGCGCCATGCATTGCCAACTTTTCCAGATGAAAAGCGGTTGGATAGCCTTTGTGCTGTGCAAAGCCATACTGCGGGAACACCGTATCCAGGGCCGCCATTTCAGCATCACGTGTAACTTTTGCCAGTATCGACGCCGCGCTAATCTCCGCCACACGGCTATCACCTTTTACCACCGCAAGCGATGGCACCGGTAATGCCGGGCAACGATTGCCGTCGATCAGTACGTATTCCGGCGCTATATGCAGACCCGCAACCGCACGCTGCATGGCCAGCATAGTGGCATGTAAAATATTCAACTCGTCGATTTCATGTGGTTCCGCACGCCCCAGGCTCCAGCTTAACGCTTTTTCTTTAATCTCATCGAATAGCGCCAGGCGACGTTTTTCCGACAGTTTTTTTGAGTCGTTAAGACCGATAATAGGGCGAGCCGGATCCAGAATGACGGCGGCAGTGACGACCGCGCCGACTAAAGGACCACGTCCAACTTCATCTACACCCGCCACTAAATGCGTATGCGGATATACAAATTCAATCATTGCGCTAACTCCAGGACCGCATCCGCCGCCTGCTCATCAGCGTTGCAACGGATCTGCTGATGCAGTTCACGGAATGTGTCGTGCATTGCATGGCTGGTTTTGCCATTCGCCAGCAACGGCAACAGCGCTTGCGACAGCGCCTGCGGTTCGCACTCTTCCTGCAACAGCTCTTTAACCAGTTCTCTTCCCGCCAGTAGGTTAGGTAGCGAAACGTAATCGGTCTTCACCAGACGCTTTGCCAGCCAAAAGGTGAAAGGTTTCATACGATAGCCAACCACCATCGGGCATTTTGCCAGCATACATTCCAGCGCAGCGGTGCCTGAAGCCAGCAGTGCGGCATCGCTGGCAACCATCGCTTCACGTCCCATCCCATTAAGCAGATGTACGGAAAGCTCCGGTGCAACTTCAGCTTTAATGCGCTCAAACTGCTCGCGACGTTTGGCATTCACCAACGGCACTACCACTTCGAGATCTGGATAATGCTGGCGTAACAACTGCGCCGTTTTCAGAAAATCGGCGCTAAGCATCTCCACTTCTGCGCCACGGCTTCCTGGCAATAGCGCCAGGCAGTGAGCGTCATGGGGAATACCCAGAACATCGCGAGCCGCGTTTTTATCCGGGTCCAACGGCATGGCATCTGCCATGGTATGACCGATAAAGCGGCACGGGACGTTAAATTTGTCATAAAACGCTTTTTCGAAAGGCAGAAAGGCCAGCACCATATTGGTGGATCTGCCTATTTTGAAAACGCGTTTCTGTCGCCAGGCCCACACAGAGGGGCTGACGTAATGAATGGTTTTAATGCCCTGCTTTTTCAAATTCCCTTCGAGGGTAATATTGAAATCAGGCGCATCAATACCGACGAAAACATCCGGCTTTAAGTCGGTAAATCGGCGAGTGAGATCGGCGCGAATATGCAGTAACCGGCGCAGGCGTCCGAGCACTTCAACAATGCCCATTACCGCCAGCTCTTCCATTTCGTACCAGGCTTCACAGCCTTCGGCCTGCATCAGCGGACCCGCCACGCCAACAAAACGCGCATTGGGAACGCGAGCCTTGAGTGCACGGATTAACCCTGCACCAAGAATATCGCCGGAGGTTTCTCCGGCGACGAGGGCAATCGTTAAAGGACGCTGCTCAGTCATTAACGAATCAGACCACGCGTTGAGCGCTCAAAGAAGTCGCTGAAAGCCTGAACTTCAGGGTATTGTTTCGCCAGTTCCGCGATTTCCGGTTTCACTTCTTCCAGCGTTTTACCACTACGGTACAACGCTTTGTAGGCATTACGAATCGCGGTAATCGCTTCGCGGGTGAACCCACGACGCTTCAGACCTTCGATATTGACGCCAAATGGCGTTGCGTGGTTGCCCTGGGCGATAACGTATGGAGGCACGTCCTGAGCAACGCCAGAACAGCCACCAACCATCACATGCGCGCCGATGATGCAGAACTGATGCACCGCAGTCATACCGCCGATGATAACAAAATCATCCAGCGACACATGCCCGGCAAGCGTGGCGTTATTCGCCAGAATACAGCGGTTGCCTACCGTACAATCATGCGCGACGTGCGCATTAATCATCAGTAAGTTATCGCTGCCCACCTTCGTCACTCCACCGCCCTGCACTGTGCCACGATGAATGGTGACGCTTTCGCGGATGCGGTTGCGATCGCCAATTTCCACGCGGGTCGGTTCGCCAGCATATTTCAGATCCTGGTTAACTTCACCGATGGAGGCAAACTGATAGATCTCGTTATCGCGACCAATTTTTGTATGGCCATTCACGACAACGTGAGACTTCAGTACGGTACCCTCACCAATTTCAACATGGGGTCCAACAATACAAAATGGGCCAATGTGAGCGTTAGCGCCAATGCTGGCGCCTTCTTCCACAATGGCAGTTGGGTGAATAAAGGCGGATTTATCAATCACGTATCAGGCCTCCCGGCTACGGGCACACATCATCGTTGCTTCGCACACAACTTTACCGTCGACCAGCGCAACCCCTTTAAAACGGGTCAGGCCGCGGCGCGTTTTCTCGAAAGTCACTTCCATGATCATCTGATCGCCTGGCACGACAGGACGCTTAAAGCGCGCTTCGTCAATACCCGCAAAATAGTACAGTTCACCTGGTTCCAGTTTCCCTACGCTTTTAAACGCGAGGATACCAGTGGCCTGCGCCATTGCTTCCAGAATCAGTACGCCTGGGAAAATAGGTTTACCCGGGAAGTGGCCCTGGAAGAAAGGCTCGTTAACAGATACATTTTTCACTGCGCGCAGAAAGCGACCTTCTTCAAAATCCAGCACGCGGTCAACCAGCAGAAACGGAAAACGGTGCGGCAGAAGTTCTAAAATCTCTTCAATATGCAGAGTATGAGTGTTAGTAGTCAAAATACTCTTCCTGTCAAAATATACTAAAAGGCAATAATAACACGGCCTGTCGCAATCGTATGAATGGGACAGGCCGAAAAGTCAGACATGCAAAAACGGTGCTTTAGTCTTGTTGATTAACCTTGCGCTCAATCGCTTTGAGACGCTTGCTCATATCATCAATATTCATCACCAGTGCAGCTGTTTTACGCCATACCTTATTGGGTTGTAGCGGAATGCCTGAGGAATAGACGCCAGATTCGGTGATAGGACGCATCACCATACCCATGCCAGTCACCGTGACTTTATCGCATATTTCCATATGCCCATTGATCACGCTGGCGCCGCCAATCATGCAGTAACGGCCAATCTTCAGGCTACCCGCCATAATGACGCCACCGGCTACCGCCGTATTGTCGCCAATCACAACGTTATGCGCAATCTGGCACTGGTTATCAATGATAACACCATTACCGATCACAGTATCGTCCAGCGCACCACGGTCAATGGTGGTACAAGCGCCTATCTCGACGCGATCGCCGATAATCACGCGACCAAGCTGCGGGATCTTCACCCAGTTACCGCGATCGTTCGCGTAACCAAATCCATCAGATCCGACGACAGTGCTGGACTGGATCAGGCAATTCTCACCGATCTGAATGTCGTGGTAAATCGTCACATTCGCCCACAAGCGTGAACCTGCGCCGATTTTAGTATTTTTTCCGACGAAGCAGCCTGCGCCGATAACGACGTTATCGCCCAGTTCTACGCCAGACTCAATGACCGCATTTGCGCCCACAGAAACATTATTACCCAGCTTCGCCGTCGCATCGATCACTGCACTCGGTGCAATGTTTTGTGCGGGCTGCGGCGTGGTATCTAAGATTTGCGCCATACGTGCATAGGTCAGGTAGGGATTCTTCACTACCAGCGCAGCACTCTTAGCAAAAGGAAGATCGTCCTGCGTCATCACAACGGCAGAGGCCTGGCATACGCCTAAGTGTTCACGGTACTTAGGATTCACCATGAACGTGATATTGCCAGTTTGCGCAGATTGCATGGACGCTACGCCGGTGATGACGATATCGCCATCACCGTGTAATTCTGCATCCAACTGCTCTGCTAAATCAGCCAGTCGAATTGAAGGCATTACTTATTTAACCTGTTTCAGTACGTCAGCGGTGATGTCTTTTACATCGCTGCTGTTGTATGCAACGGTGTTTGCGTCAACAACCAGATCGATGCTCTGACTGTTAGCAACAGATTTCACAGCTGTCTGGATACGAGTAACCAGTTTGCCACGTTCTTCGTTGGAACGACGCGCACGATCCTGCTCAAAAGCCTGAGCTTTCTGAGAGAAAGTCTGACGCTGAGCCATGACGTCTTTTTCCAGCTTGGTACGATCGCTACCCGCTTTCATGGATTGCAGACGCTGCATTTTAGATTGCAGATCAGATTCCATACGCTGCAGTTCGCTGGCACGGCCTTTGAACTCGTTTTCCAGCGTAGCAGAAACGCCCGTCTTCTGTGCAACCTGTTGGAACAAGCTACCCATGTTGACGATTGCAATTTTGTCAGCAGCCTGTGCGGACGTTGCCATCGCTAAACCGAGACCTGCAGCTAATAACCACTTTTTCACAATTAACTCCTTACCATCCCATTTGCACCCGAAGGTACAGTTCTTTGCGTGGCCAGGCGATCCCATGCAAGATCGCCTAAAGTCATCGCTACACTACCACTACATTCCTTTGCGAAGAACAATTACCAGGTTTTACCAATGTTAAACTGGAACTGTTCCGCTTTGTCTCCATCGTACTTCTTGAACGGCTGGGCGTAGGAGAAAACCAACGGCCCCAATGGGGACATCCATTGTAAAGCGATACCCGCTGACATACGGATATTGTTCGGATCGCTGTAGTCCGGATAACCAGAGTACTTAGCTGAATCCCAGTTCGTATCCCAAACGGTACCCATATCCCAGAAGAACGAGGTACGGACCGAGTTGGCATACTTGTCGCTGATAAACGGCGTCGGGGTAATAAATTCCAGGCTGGCGACAGCCATGGCGTTACCGCCCACCGCATCATCCGATTTACACGGTGAAGTATTGGTGGCGTCACATTCGTTATCGTAATCGCTATCGTTGTTATAACGATTAGCCGGTAAATAGACAGCCTTTGGACCGATGGTGTTGGACTGGAAACCACGCACGGTGCTGGAACCACCCGCATAGAAGTTCTCGTAGAACGGCATCTCTTTGCTGCCGATGCCGTCACCATAGCCCCACTTCGTGCGACCCAGAACAACCCATTTGTGATCGTCATCGATCGGCACATAGGTCGCGGTATCCAACGTCGCTTTGTAGTATTCGTTGTCAGAACCCGGAATGGTTACTTTACCGTTCAGGTTGACACGCGTACCTTCCGTTGGGAAGTACCCACGGTCCAGCTTGTTATATGTCCACCCATAGTTGAAGGTGAAATCGTCTGATTTAAAGCTATCAGCGTCAGGATCCTTACCCATTGAAACCAGATAACGTTGCATTGCAACCTGTGGATCCATGTTAGACAAGGAGTTATGCACATAACCCACACCCGCACGCAAGGTGTTGTATTCGTTGATCGGGAAGCCGAGCGTTGCGTCAGTACCATAACTTTTGTTGGTATAGTCGGACAGGTCTGCATCATCCGCTTTAAAGTCATTGTAGAAAACGCGACCACCAAGGCTCACCCCATCAACGGTGAAATATGGGTTGGTGACAGACAACTCAGTATAGGTCTGATAGTCGTTTTTGGTGCCGTTGATGCCGACTGAATAACCGGTACCTAACCAGTTATCTTGCTGAACGCCAGCCTGGAAGCTCACGCCGCTTTCAGTACCGTAACCAACGCCGAAGTTAAAGCTACCGGTGTTACGCTCTTTAACCTTATAGACCACATCAACCTGATCCGGGCTACCCGGTACACGCTGAGTATCGGTATCGACAGTTTCAAAGTAACCCAGACGGTTCAGACGCTCTTTACCCTGATCGACCAGATCGCTACCCAACCAGGCACCTTCCATCTGGCGCATTTCGCGACGCAGAACGGAATCTTTAGAGGTGTCGTTACCTTCAAAACGAATCTTACGCACGTAGAAACGGTTACCTGCATCTACGTTTACGCGTAATTTAACAGTTTTGTCGGCGTCGTTGATTTCAGGTTGCGACTGTACGCGCGGATAGGCATAGCCATAGCGACCCAGAAGCTTCTTGATATCATCTTCCATTTTGGTCACTTTGGTGCCGTTATAGAGTTCGCCTGGCTCGATTTTGGTCAGGGTCTCAATTTCGGCGGAGTGCCCAGCCAGGTTACCGCTCACCTGTACCCCTGAAAGCTTGTATTGATCGCCTTCAGTGATGTTAACGGTAATGTAGATACCTTTTTTATCCGGCGTCAGGCTAACCTGGGTGGAATCGATATTGAAGCGAGCATAACCGCGATCCAGATAGTAACTGCGCAAGGTTTCAAGATCGCCTGCCAGTTTCTGTTTCTGGTATTTACGATCGCCCACCACGTTCCACCACGGCACTTCATCACGCAGTTGGAAGTGAGAGATCAGTTCGTCGGTCGAGAAAGCATGGTTGCCGACGATATTGATCTGTTGGATCTTCGCCGAAACGCCTTCCTGGAAGACCAGCTTGAGGTCAACGCGGTTACGCGGCAACGGCGTTACCACCGCTTTCACACTGGCGCTGTACTTACCGACGCTATAGTAGAAATCTTCCAGCCCTTTTTCGATATCGGCTAGCGTGGTGCGATCCAGAGACTCGCCAACACGCACACCAGAAGCCTCGAGGTTTTGCTTGAGCATGTCATCTTTCACCGATTTGTTACCGGAGAAAGTGATGCTGGCAATCGTCGGGCGTTCTTTTACCTGAACCAGAAGGGTATCACCATCGCGCAGGACGCGGACATCCTCAAAGTTACCGGTGGCGAACAGAGCACGAATGGTATTACTGATGTCTTCATCATTAACCGTGTCGCCTGTGCGCACCGGCATACTGAGGAGAGCCGCACCAACGGCGACTCGCTGTAGGCCTTCGAAATGAATGTCCTTCACTACGAACCCTTCAGCACCGTA
Source organism: Citrobacter sp. RHBSTW-00017 (assembly GCF_013797615.1). Taxonomy (NCBI): domain Bacteria; kingdom Pseudomonadati; phylum Pseudomonadota; class Gammaproteobacteria; order Enterobacterales; family Enterobacteriaceae; genus Citrobacter; species Citrobacter sp. RHBSTW-00017. Next base: position 4,008,251 of record NZ_CP056899.1, read on the forward strand.
TACGGTGGCGCTGCTAAACAGCAGCGACGCTATGAGCAACTTTTTCATCGCCATCGTTATTATGCGTTCTTCCTAACACTCTCTTACAACCGAGAGAAATCATTGAAAAGTGCAAGCCCCATTAACAACACCAGCAAGATAGAGCCAATGCGATAACTAAAGTCTTGAACCCGCTCGGATACCGGACCGCCCTTCAGCTTTTCAATCGCCAGGAACAGCAGATGCCCCCCGTCAAGAACGGGCAACGGAAACAGGTTGATTATCCCTAAGTTCACGCTGATAAGCGCAAGGAACATCAGGTAATAAATAACCCCGAACTCCGCTGACATCCCAGCCCCCTGGGCGATAGAAATCGGCCCACTGAGGTTGTTCAGTTTTACATCACCGGTAATCAATTTTCCCAGCATACTGACCGTCAGCTTCATCAACTGCCACGTTTTATCCGAGGCTTCGAGGATGGCGCTGAATGGCCCATACTGGCGTACAGTCTTATACTCATCAGGCAGAGGAATAACTTTAGGCACCACGCCCGCAAAACCCTCTGCCTTCCCGTTAACCTGTTTTGAATCTGGGGTTAACGTTAAAGACAAGGAACTTCCTTGTCTTTCAATATCTAGCGCTAACGGCTTATCCGGATTATCGCGCACCAGCGTCACGAACGTCATCCATTGCGTCAGCGGCTGACCATTGACTTTAACGATCCTGTCGCCAGCTTGCAAACCCGCCTTACTTGCAGCGGAGTTTACCTGCACTTCTGACAGCACCGATTCAATCTGCGGACCGCGCGGGCGAATCCCTAAACTGGAAACAGGATCCTCTTTGTCTGGCTCAAATGCCCAATGGCGTAAATCCAGCGTTTTGTCCTGCCGCTGGTTGCTGCCAAACTGCGCCACGCTGAGAGTCGTATGTTCATCGCCAATTTTTGATACCAGTTGTAATCGCACGGCATCCCAATCAGGGGTTTCGATACCATCAACCGCTTTTAGTTCCGTACCCGGCTGAATTTGCGCCTGTGCGGCAATCGAGTTGGGTGTTATTTCACCAACAACCGGACGAACGCCAGGGACACCGATGATAAACACCAGCCAATACGCGAAAATAGCAAAAAGGAAGTTGGCAATCGGACCTGCGGCGATGATGGCTGCGCGTTGTCCAACCGTTTTATTGTTGAAAGCGTAATGGCGCAGCTCCGGTGCGACCGGTTCAGCGCGCTCATCCAGCATTTTGACGTAACCGCCGAGGGGAATCAGGGCGATGACGTATTCCGTACCTGATTTATCGGTACGCCGCCAAAGCGCTTTTCCAAAGCCAATGGAAAAGCGTTCGACGCGGACTCCGCAGCGCCGTGCAACCCAGAAATGACCAAATTCATGCACGGTGATAAGCACACCAAGTGCAACGATGAATGCAGCCAGATTCCAGAGAATACTCAGCATAAGACCATCCGTTAGAGCGTCCTGAATACCAGTAACAACAGGCAGGCAAAGACCGGTACCGCAGCCGTCAGGCTATCAATACGATCCAAAATACCGCCGTGTCCTGGTATTAAGTGACCACTGTCCTTAATACCTGCTTCACGCTTAAACATACTCTCGGTCAGATCACCCAGCACGGAGGCCAGGGCTGCAACGATGGAGCAAATAAGCAAGGTGACAGGCGCAACCTCAAGATTCGCCCACATGCCATAACCCCATGAGATCACGGCAGCAGTGGCGAGTCCGCCAATAAAACCCTGCCAGGTTTTACCAGGAGAAACCTTCGGCGCCAGCTTATGTTTGCCAAACAGCTTACCAAACATATAGGCACCCGAGTCCGCTCCCCAGACGAGGATCATGACATACAGCAGCCATAGCGCGCCACTATAATGATTCTCATCATAGTGCCATGCACGTAGCGCCAGCATTCCCCAAAAGAAAGGGACTATGGTTAACACGCCGAAAATTATGCGTAATGTTTTGGAATTACGCCAGACCGACGCAGAGCCGGGATAAAACAGCACCAGTAACAGCGCCACGACCCACCAGCCCAGCGACGCCCACAGCGATACTTCAACCAGCGGCTGATGAATATTGCGATGGTATTCCGGCAACAAAAATAGCATCAGTGCCAGCAATAGCCCGCACAAAACAGCCAGCCAGACTCGCTGCGTACGCGTGGTAAAACCGCTTAACTGTCCCCATTCCCAGGCGGCCAGCATACAGACGGCCAGCGTAACAATGGCGAACCCCACCGGCGGCAGCAAAAACAGCGCCGCGATGACAACGGGTATTAAAACAAAAGCAGAAATCAGGCGATACTTCAGCAAAAGCGACCCCCATCAGGCTTTTTCATCACCGGGCTCGGTGCCGCCGAAACGACGCTCACGATTAGCAAAGGCATGCAGCGCACCTTCAAAGTCTTGTTCATCGAAATCGGGCCAGAGAACATCCGTAAAGTAAAGTTCGGCATAGGCAATTTGCCACAACAGAAAATTACTAATTCGATGCTCTCCCCCAGTCCTTATCACTAAATCCACAGGAGCCAGTTCATGCATACAAATTTGCTGCCCCAGCATCTCTTCATCGATTTGCTCTGGACGCAGCAGACCATCCTGCACCTGTTGTGCCAGTTGTCTGACTCCCTGGACTATATCCCACCGTCCACCGTAATTCGCTGCAATATTTAGCGTCAACCCGGTATTCTGGGCAGTAATCGCTTCTGATTTGCGAATCCGTTCTTGCAAACGTGAGTTAAATCGACTGATATCCCCGATAATACGCAGACGTACGTTATGGCGGTGCAGGTTTTTCACTTCGCTATCAAGCGCCCACACAAACAGCTCCATTAACGCGCTCACTTCCTGCGCGGGTCGGTTCCAGTTCTCACTGCTAAAGGCATACAGCGTTAACGCATCAATACCGTTATTGGCAGCAAAAGAGACAGCCCGGCGGACGGACTTTGCTCCGGCCTTATGTCCAAAGGCGCGAATCTTCCCTTGCTTTTTCGCCCAGCGGCCATTGCCATCCATGATAATTGCTACATGGCGACAACCATGTGCTGGCAAATTTTCGCTTAATGGTTTAGTTGCAGACAACATAACGCGTTTTTAGTCCCTGAAAGGATTATACGGTACTCAGGAATACTGAAGCCTTTTGCGCTTCATCCTTCAGGCTGCTCCTTCGTTGGCTGTGATCTTCGCCCCAGTCACATACTCTTTGTATGCTCCAGGGGACTCATCCACTTGCCACCTTGATGCAACCTGAATGATTTTGTGCATCCACAAAAAAGCCGTGTCAAACCACGGCTTACCCGACCGAAAAAAAACAAATACCCGCGATCGAGTGGCGCAGACTATATCACTGAAGCCCAACGCTAACAAATAGCGCGATTCTCCGTGGAGGGATTATCATCAGCTTGAGCGTCGCATCACTTCTTTTCTGGCGACTTCCCGCGCGATAGCATCAACCTTCAGCACGTCATCAACGCTCTGTGGTTCCTGCAAATCCATCTTATCCAGTACGGATAAATTCAGGTCAGCAATATCGGTAAATCGGATCTGCTGCGCCAGGAATGCGGCAACGGTAATTTCATTCGCTGCGTTCAAAGCGGTCGTCGCCGCCTGCCCTTGCTCAAACGCGTCCATCGCCAGTTTCAGGCATGGATAACGCTGGTAATCAGGTGCGGAAAACGTCAACGCACTGAGCTTGCAAAAGTCGACAGGCTTAACGCCGGACGTCACTCGTTCTGGCCATGCCATCGTATGAGCAATAGGTGTACGCATATCAGGTTCCCCCAACTGCGCCAGAACGCTACCATCCTGATAACGCACCATCGAATGAATAACCGACTGCGGGTGAATCAGCACTTCCATCTGGCTTGCATTGGCATTAAATAACCAACGCGCTTCAATGTATTCCAGACCTTTATTCATCATGGTGGCTGAATCGACAGAGATTTTTCGTCCCATCGACCAATTCGGATGACGACATGCCTGATCGGGGGTCATAGAAACCAGATCGCGCAATGCCGTTTCACGGAAAGGGCCACCAGACCCGGTAAGCAAAACTGATATGACGCCATTTTGCTCAAGGTCAGCGTATCCCAGATTGTGTTGGATAGGTTGCGGTAAACTCTGAAAAATCGCGTTATGTTCGCTATCTACCGGCAAAAGCTGTGCTTTGTGGCGTTGCACGTCGTCCATAAACAGACGCCCGCAGGTCACCAGTGACTCTTTATTCGCCAGCAAAATGCTTTTGCCCGCACGGATTGCCGCCAGCGTCGGTAGCAAGCCCGCCGCGCCGACAATCGCCGCCATAACCTGATCAACATCATCCAGCGCAGCCATATCACAGGCCGCCTGCTGCCCGCTCATAACCTCAGTACGACTGCCCTGCTCCAGCAGAGCTGCTTTTACCAACGCAGCGCTTTTTTCATCGTCCATTACCGCATAGCGAGGAGAAAATTCCAGACATTGCTCAACCATACGGACGACATTTTTACCCGCCACCAACGCAGCAACACGAAATTTTTCCGGGTTATGGCGTACTACATCCAGCGTACTGCAACCAATGGAACCGGTTGATCCCAGGATGGTTAATTGCTTCATCAGACATCCAGAAGAATTTTACTCGTCATACTTCAAGTTGCATGTACGTTGGCTCTCCTCGTTCACCCCTGTCACGCACTGGTGTACGCTCCCGGGGATGCCCTGCGTCGCCGCCTTCCTGCAACTCGAATTATTTAGAGTATATAGACAGAAAAAAGCAAAACGCCGCCATCCAGCCTTCTCAGGCCTTCTAAGCGGCGTTTTTAGCGTACAGGCGAATCAGAACTGCATCAGTTCCGTTTCTTTCTCTGCCAGCGCCGCATCAACTTTCTTGATAGCTGCGTCAGTCAGTTTCTGTACGTCGTCCTGAGAACGGCGATCGTCATCTTCGCTGATCTCTTTTTCTTTCAACAACGCTTTCACTTTGTCGTTGGCATCGCGGCGTACGTTACGTACGGCAACGCGCGCGCCTTCAGCTTCGCCACGCACGATCTTGGTCAGATCTTTACGACGTTCTTCAGTCAGCGGCGGCAGCGGAACGCGGATGTCGGAACCCGCAGAACTTGGATTCAGACCGAGGTCGGAAGCCATAATTGCTTTCTCAACGGCTGGCCCCATAGAACGGTCAAACACGTTGATTTTCAGGGTACGGGAATCTTCAACCGTTACGCTTGCCAGCTGGCGCAGCGGGGTCGGTGTGCCGTAATATTCCACGACAATACCATCCAGCAGGCTAGGAGAAGCACGGCCCGTGCGAATTTTGCTGATTTGGTTTTTGAACGCTTCGACGCATTTGTCCATGCGTACTTCAGCATCTTTTCTGATATCGTTGATCACGTTACGAATCCTTGAAAGCTTATTTCAGTCAGACCATACCCACCACGCAAGATGTGACAAGTATAGTCTTGATTAATTTTGAGGGACGTATCCCGCGACATTAAAGCGGAATATTACCTGCATTTAGCCGCAACGGGAATTATTCCGTGATTAACGTGCCTTCTTTTTCACCCATAACAACACGGCGCAGCGCACCCGGTTTGTTCATGTTAAAGACACGAATCGGTAATTTGTGGTCACGAGCCAGCGTAAACGCCGCAAGATCCATCACTTTCAGCTCTTTATCCAGAACTTCAGCATAGGTCAACTGTTCGTACATAGTCGCCGTTGGATCTTTAGCCGGGTCAGCCGTAAATACGCCATCGACTTTGGTGGCTTTCAGTACCACATCCGCTTCAATTTCAATACCACGCAGGCAAGCCGCAGAGTCGGTAGTGAAGAACGGATTGCCAGTACCCGCAGACAAAATAACAACGCGGTTGTTACGCAGCAGGCTGATTGCTTCCGCCCAGCTGTAGTTATCACACACGCCATTCAGAGGAATTGCGGACATCAAGCGAGCGTTCACATAGGCGCGGTGAAGCGCATCGCGCATCGCCAGACCGTTCATGACGGTGGCTAACATGCCCATGTGGTCGCCCACAACGCGGTTCATCCCTGCTTTCGCCAGACCAGCGCCACGGAACAGGTTACCACCACCAATCACTACGCCAACCTGGATACCCAGCTCAACCAGCTCTTTGATTTCCTGAGCCATACGGTCAAGGATGCTTGCATCAATACCGAAGCCTTCTGAACCTTGCAGAGCTTCGCCACTTAACTTAAGCAGAATACGTTTGTAGACGGGTTTTGCATTGGTAGCCATGTTTCTTTCCTGAGACTGTCAACGAATGAGATGAATTAATTCCGGCGACATTGTATGTCGCTTTTCAGCATGACCACTATAGCGGTTCGCTGAATTTACAAGCCAGACACAAAAAGAAGCCGCCCTCAGGCGGCTCCTTTAAAAATTAAGACTGCTTGGACATCGCAGCAACTTCTGCTGCAAAGTCAGTCTCAACTTTCTCGATACCTTCACCCACTTCAAAGCGGATGAAGCCTGTTACATCAGCGTTGTGCTCTTTCAGCAGCTGACCAACAGATTTGCTCGGATCCATAACGAAAGGCTGACCAGTCAGAGAAACTTCGCCGGTGAATTTCTTCATACGGCCTTCAACCATTTTCTCTGCGATTTCTTTCGGCTTACCAGACTGCATCGCGATGTCCAGCTGAACCTGGTATTCTTTCTCTACCACTTCAGCAGAAACGTCTTCCGGCTTAACGAATTCTGGCTTGCTTGCAGCAACGTGCATTGCCAGCTGTTTAACCAGCTCTTCGTCAGCGCCAGTTGCAGCAACCAGAACACCGATACGAGCACCGTGCTGGTAGTTACCCAGAACTTCGCCTTCCAGGGAAGCAACGCGACGGATGTTGATGTTCTCACCGATTTTAGCAACCAGAGCAACACGTTCTTCTTCGAACTGCGCTTTCAGAACTTCAACGTCAGTGATTTTGCCAGCAACGGCAGCGTCCAGTACTTTGTCAGCAAATGCCTGGAAACCAGCATCTTTAGCAACGAAGTCAGTCTGGCAGTTAACTTCCAGAATGAAAGCGATGTTGCCGTCGATTTTGGTTTTGATTACGCCGTCAGCAGCAACGTTGCCTGCTTTTTTCGCCGCTTTGATTGCGCCGGACTTACGCATGTTTTCGATTGCCAGCTCGATGTCGCCATTAGCTTCAGTCAGTGCTTTTTTGCAATCCATCATGCCTGCGCCAGTACGCTCACGCAGCTCTTTTACCAGGGATGCGGTAATTTCAGCCATTCTAAAATCCTCGGAAGATTTGATCTGCCCGGCATGAAACCGCACAGATTTAAAAGTGAAAAAGGGGCCTAAAGGGCCCCTAACCAAACGTGATACTACCTGGTTTATAAGGGGGCTCGAACGAGCGTGCCTTATTATTCAGCTTCTACGAAGCTTTCTTCCGCCTGGGAAGCCAGATCCTGAGAACGGCCTTCACGAACGGTAGTAGCTACAGCGCCCAGGTACAGGGTCACAGCACGGATTGCGTCGTCGTTACCCGGGATAACGAAGTCAACACCGTCCGGATCAGAGTTGGTATCAACGATAGCAAATACTGGGATACCCAGGTTGTTTGCTTCTTTGATAGCAATGTGCTCGTGGTCAGCATCGATTACGAACAGAGCGTCCGGCAGACCGCCCATGTCTTTGATACCGCCCAGGCTGTTTTCCAGTTTCTCAAGCTCACGAGTACGCATCAGCGCTTCTTTCTTGGTCAGCTTTTCGAAAGTACCGTCCTGAGACTGAGTTTCCAGATCTTTCAGACGTTTGATGGACTGACGAACGGTTTTCCAGTTAGTCAGCATGCCGCCCAACCAGCGATGGTTCACGAAGAACTGGTCGCAGTTGTTAGCAGCTTCTTTCACCGCTTCGCTTGCAGCGCGTTTAGTACCAACGAAAAGGATTTTACCTTTACGAGCAGAGATCTTGTTCAGTTCAGCCAGAGCTTCGTTGAACATCGGTACAGTTTTCTCAAGGTTGATGATGTGAACTTTGTTACGCGCACCGAAGATGAACGGCTTCATTTTCGGGTTCCAGTAACGGGTCTGGTGACCGAAGTGAACACCAGCCTTGAGCATGTCGCGCATGGAAACAGTTGCCATGATTAAAACCTCTATATATAAAAGTTGGGGTTAAGCCTCCACGCATCCCATATTACCGACCCCAAAGGGCACCCCGGAATATGTGCCGATACGTGTGTGTTGTTACACAAAGTGAGATTTGTCGCTCCCGTCCATCGTGTGTAGTCTTCAAATGGATCGGAAGTCCGGCGCGCTTTATACCACAAATACGCTACCGACACCAATAATTGTTGGCGGTGCGTGCTGAATGAACGATGAATTTCGTGTTACAGGGAGGCAGCCAATTTTTTGCATCTCCGGGCGCTTACATGCAGTGAGCGACTGGAGTGAAAAATTTCAGCCAACACACCTGTGGCACGAAAGGCGAAGTTCAGAATGATTCTCAATTTGGCAGCATGTATGCCGGACTGATACCATTGGCACCACTTAAACAATTATTGCCGATATCATCGGCACTGATGGACAGAATTCATGGCTATCTCAATCAAGACCCCTGAAGAAATCGAAAAAATGCGCATCGCTGGCCGTCTGGCCGCCGATGTACTGGAAATGATCGAACCGTTTGTTAAGCCAGGCGTCAGCACCGGCGAACTGGATCGCATCTGTAATGACTACATCGTGAATGAGCAGCAGGCCATTTCCGCCTGCCTGGGCTATCACGGTTATCCGAAGTCCGTGTGCATCTCTATTAATGAAGTGGTGTGCCATGGGATCCCGGACGACGCCAAGCTCCTGAAAGACGGCGATATCGTCAACATCGACGTAACCGTGATTAAAGACGAGTTCCACGGTGATACCTCGAAAATGTTCATCGTCGGCAAACCAACCATTCTGGGCGAGCGTTTGTGCCGCGTCACGCAGGAAAGCCTGTATCTGGCGCTGCGGATGGTAAAACCGGGTATTCGCCTGCGCACGCTGGGCGCTGCGATTCAAAAATACGCGGAAGGCGAAGGCTTCTCTGTGGTCCGTGAATATTGCGGTCACGGCATCGGTCGCGGCTTCCATGAAGAGCCGCAGGTTCTGCACTACGATGCAGACGACGGCGGTGTGGTACTGCAGCCGGGCATGACCTTCACCGTAGAGCCCATGCTGAATGCCGGTGATTACCGCATCCGCACCATGAAAGACGGATGGACGGTGAAAACTAAAGATCGGAGCTTGTCTGCTCAGTACGAGCATACTATTGTGGTGACGGAAAAAGGCTGTGAAATTCTGACATTACGCAAGGATGACACCATCCCGGCGATCATCACACACGACGAATAATGTTTTGCCTGATGGCGATGCGCCCGCATCTTATCAGGCCTACAAATTGTACTACTTCGTAGGCCGGGTAAGGCGTTCACGCCGTCATCCGGCTTTTTTAATGGGTGGCGCATAATGAATACTCTTCCTGAACAACACGCAAATACTGCCCTCCCCACCCTGCCAGGCCAACCGCAGAACCCCGGAACCTGGCCACAGCACGATCTCAACTGCCCCGGCATTAAAGCGCATATCGACACTTTCCAGCACTGGTTAGGTGACGCGTTTGACAGCGGGATTTCCGCAGAACAGCTGATTGAAGCCCGCACCGAGTTTATTGACCAGTTACTGCAACGTCTGTGGATTGAAGCCGGTTTCGGTCAAATTGCCGACCTGGCGCTGGTTGCCGTTGGCGGTTACGGGCGCGGCGAACTGCATCCGCTTTCCGATATTGACCTGCTGATCCTGAGTCGTAAAAAGCTACCAGACGCGCAGGCCGAAAAAGTTGGCGAATTGTTAACGCTGCTATGGGACGTGAGGCTCGAGGTTGGGCACAGCGTGCGCACGCTGGAAGAGTGTCTGCTGGAAGGATTGTCAGATTTAACCGTCGCCACCAACCTGATTGAAACACGCCTGCTGATTGGTGATGTGGCGCTGTTTCTTGAGCTACAAAAGCATATTTTTAGCGAAGGTTTCTGGCCGTCCGATAAGTTTTACGCAGCCAAAGTTGAAGAACAGAATCAGCGCCACCAGCGCTATCACGGCACCAGCTACAACCTGGAGCCGGATATCAAAAGTAGCCCCGGCGGCCTGCGCGATATTCATACCCTGCAATGGGTGGCCCGCCGCCATTTTGGCGCCACCTCACTGGATGAAATGGTCGGTTTCGGCTTTTTGACGCAGGCAGAACGTGCCGAGCTGAATGAATGTTTGCATATCCTGTGGCGCATTCGCTTTGCCCTGCATCTGGTCGTTAGTCGTTACGACAACCGTCTGCTGTTTGATCGTCAGCTCAGCGTGGCGCAACGCCTGAACTACGGCGGTGAAGGCAATGAGCCTATCGAGCGGATGATGAAAGACTATTTCCGCGTCACACGACGGGTCAGCGAACTGAACCACATGCTGTTGCAACTGTTCGACGAGGCGATCCTCGCCCTGCCCGCCGATGAAAAACCACGTCCGATTGATGACGACTTTCAACTGCGCGGCACGTTGATTGATCTGCGCGACGACGACCTGTTTATTCGCAAACCCGAAGCAATATTGCGGATGTTTTACATCATGGTGCGTAATAGCGCGATCAGCGGAATTTACTCCACTACGCTGCGCCATTTACGTCATGCCCGCCGTCATTTAACGCAGCCGCTGTGCTACATCCCGGAAGCGCGTTCGCTGTTTCTCAGTATGTTGCGCCATCCGGGCGCGGTGAGTCGCGGCCTGCTGCCTATGCATCGCCACAGCGTGTTGTGGGCCTATATGCCGCAATGGTCGCATATTGTCGGCCAAATGCAGTTTGACCTGTTTCATGCATATACGGTGGATGAACACACCATTCGCGTAATGCTCAAGCTGGAAAGTTTTGCTAACGAAGAGACCCGTCAGCGCCATCCGCTGTGCGTGGATCTGTGGCCGCGTCTGCGACAGCCGGAGCTGATTTTGATTGCCGCGCTGTTCCACGATATCGCCAAAGGTCGCGGCGGCGATCACTCGGTTCTCGGCGCCCAGGATGTGCTCAAATTCGCCGAACTGCACGGTCTGAACTCCCGCGAAACGCAACTGATCGTGTGGCTGGTGCGCCAGCATTTGCTGATGTCGGTTACCGCTCAGCGCCGCGATATTCAGGATCCCGAAGTCATTAAGCAATTCGCCGAAGAGGTGCAAACGGAACATCGTCTGCGCTTTTTGGTGTGCCTGACCGTCGCAGATATTTGCGCCACCAACGAAACGCTGTGGAATAGCTGGAAGCAAAGCTTGCTGCGCGAGCTGTACTTCGCGACGGAAAAACAGTTACGGCGCGGGATGCAAAACACGCCGGATATGCGTGAGCGCGTACGCCATCATCAGCTTCAGGCGCTGGCGCTACTGCGCATGGACAACATTGATGAAGAAGCGCTACACCATATCTGGTCGCGCTGTCGCGCCAACTATTTCGTACGTCACAGCCCAAATCAACTGGCCTGGCATGCACGTCATCTGCTGCAACACGATCTCAGCAAGCCGCTGATCCTGCTCAGCCCGCAGGCCACGCGAGGCGGGACGGAAATTTTCATCTGGAGCCCTGACCGCCCTTATCTGTTTGCTGCCGTCTGCGCCGAACTGGACAGGCGCAACCTTAGCGTCCACGATGCGCAGATTTTCACCACCCGCGATGGGATGGCGATGGATACGTTCATTGTGCTGGAACCAGACGGTAGCCCGCTGTCGTCAGACCGACACGAAGCGATCCGTTTTGGGCTTGAACAGGCGATCACCCAGCGTAGCTGGCAGCCGCCGCAACCGCGTCGCCAGCCGGCAAAATTACGTCACTTTACCGTCGATACCGAGGTCACTTTTCTGCCGACCCATACCGACCGAAAATCATTTCTTGAGCTTATCGCTCTCGACCAGCCAGGACTGCTGGCGCGGGTCGGGCAGATTTTTGCCGATCTGGGAATTTCGCTGCATGGCGCCCGAATTACAACTATTGGCGAGCGAGTAGAAGATTTATTCATAATCGCCACCGCCGACCGGCGCGCCCTTAATAATGAGCTGCAGCAGGAAGTGCATCAACGGTTGACAGAGGCCCTCAATCCAAACGATAAAGGGTAATGTTTTTATTTATTATGGAAAGAGTTTAACAATGCAGCAGTTACAGAACGTTATTGAGTCCGCTTTCGAGCGCCGTGCCGACATTACTCCGGCAAATGTAGATACCGTAACCCGCGAAGCGGTGAATCAGGTTATTTCTTTACTGGATTCCGGTGCACTGCGCGTCGCAGAAAAGATTGAGGGTCAGTGGGTCACGCATCAGTGGCTGAAAAAGGCGGTCCTGCTCTCTTTCCGTATTAACGATAATCAGGTTATCGAGGGTGCGGAAAGCCGTTACTTCGATAAAGTGCCGATGAAATTCGCCAACTACGACGAAGCGCGCTTCCAGAAAGAAGGTTTCCGCGTGGTTCCGCCTGCGGCAGTGCGTCAGGGCGCGTTTATCGCCCGTAACACCGTGCTGATGCCGTCTTACGTGAACATCGGCGCTTATGTTGATGAAGGTACGATGGTTGATACCTGGGCGACCGTAGGTTCCTGTGCGCAAATCGGTAAGAACGTACACCTGTCCGGTGGCGTTGGTATTGGTGGCGTACTGGAACCGTTGCAGGCTAACCCGACCATCATCGAAGACAACTGCTTCATCGGCGCGCGCTCTGAAGTGGTTGAAGGCGTGATCGTCGAAGAAGGCTCCGTCATCTCTATGGGTGTGTATATCGGCCAGAGCACCCGTATTTACGATCGCGAAACCGGCGAAGTGCATTACGGCCGCGTTCCAGCGGGTTCCGTGGTCGTCTCCGGCAACCTGCCGTCGAAAGATGGCAAATACAGCCTGTACTGCGCGGTGATTGTGAAGAAAGTCGATGCCAAAACGCGTGGCAAAGTGGGAATCAACGAACTGTTACGCACCATCGACTAACAGCGATTTGAAAAAGCGGGCTTAGCCCGCTTTTTTTACATCTGCGAGTGGCATAAACAAGGCTTTTCGTTAATTATTCAATGGTTATAGTGAGCTTAAGGGTACCGCTATGTATGACAATCTGAAAAGTCTGGGCATTACTAATCCTGAAGAGATCGATCGTTACAGCCTGCGGCAAGAAGCCAACAACGATATCCTGAAAATCTATTTCCAGAAGGATAAAGGCGAGTTTTTTGCCAAGAGCGTGAAGTTCAAATATCCCCGTCAGCGTAAAACGGTTGTCGCCGATGGCGTCGGCCAGGGTTACAAAGAAGTGCAGGAGATCAGTCCCAACCTGCGCTATGTGATCGACGAACTGGATCAGATCTGCCAGCGAGATCGCAGCGAAGTCGATCTTAAACGCAAGATCCTCGATGATTTACGTCACCTGGAAAGCGTCGTGACCAACAAGATCAGCGAGATTGAAGCCGATCTGGAAAAACTGACGCGCAAATAAGTCGATTGTTGCCTGATAGCGCTACGCTTATCAGGCAATTAATCAATGCTGCTCATCCAGCTGCAACGCCACATACAGCAGCAGTCGATCGTCAAAATTCCCCAGATCCAGCCCGGTCAGCTCTGAAATACGGTTCAGGCGATACTCCAGCGTATTGCGGTGAATAAACAATGCTTTTGAGGTCGCCAGCGGCTGAACGTTATGTCGAAACCATGCCGATAATGTTCGACGCAGCAAACCGTTGTTATCCATCGCTTTCAGCCTTACCAGCGGGCGCGCTAGCTCATTGGCCTGCCAGCCGCCGCGCAGGCTGTCCAGCAGCACCGGCAGCATCAAGTCCTGATAGAAATAGCTCCGGCTTTCCGGCATCCGCTGCTTGCCGACCATCATGGTGGTGCGCGCCGTACGATACGAACGGGCAATGCTGCCGGGCCCGGTAAAATAGTTGCCCAGCGACACGCGAAAACGCAGTTGTCCATTCTCTTTCATGCGGGCAATCAGTTGCTCAACGCGCTTGCGATGATCTTCAGCGTCCCAGCGGCCAAACTGATTGAGCGCTGGTTTCAGCACCACCATCTCGGTCAGAGAAACAATCGCAATCAGATTATTACGTTCGGGTGTAGTCAACGCGTTCTGCAATTGCTGTAGCTCCGCCATCGCACTATCAACGCCAAGCTGACCGCTGTCGACCTCCACTACCGCCACCACGCGCGGCTGGTTCAAATCAATGCCCAATCGCTGTGCCCATTCCATCAGCGCCGGGGTATTCTCTTCAGCCTGAATCAGGTTCATCACCAGCTCTTCACGCAGACGGCTATCCTGCGCTAACAGATGCATCAGACGCGACTGTTCCAGCATCATTTCGGCGGTCATGCACACCAGTTCGCCATACTTGCGCAGATGTTCCGGCTCGCCAGTAAGACCGATAACGCCAACGATTTCGCCTTCCAGACGCAGCGGCAGGTTTATCCCCTGACGCACGCCGTGTAAATGCCGGGCTACCGCATCGTCAATATCGACCACCCGACCTTGCGAAAGCACCAGCAGCGCGCCTTCGTGCAATTCACCAATTCGTTCGCGATCGCCGCTGCCAATGATCCGCCCGCGAGCATCCATTACGTTGATATTGGTATCAATGATGCGCATGGTTCGCGCTACGATATCCTGCGCCATTTTGGTATCAAGATGCCAGCCAGCCATAAACCCCTCCTGTGAGCAGAGCTCAAGCATAGGGAAGATAATAAGCGGCGGCATTGTGCAACTGCACAAAGCGAGAGGGAGAAGTATGGAGTTGTGGGAAGTATCACAAAAAGAAACCCCTTCCTGTGCAGGAAGGGGTTTAGGGACATTACTGCATCAACAGATAGATGGAGCTGTCACCACGCTGAATGTTCAGCGCCAGTACAGCCGGTTTGCTGTCGAGGATTTTGCGCAGTTCGGCGATATTTTTCACCGGCTGCTGGTTCGCACCAATAATCACATCCCCTTTCTTCAGGCCAATCCGTGCAGCCGGAGAATTCGCTTTCACCTCGCTGACCACGACCCCTTTGTCCTGGCCTTTGTTGCTCATATCAGCCCCTTCAATGCCTTTGAAGATAGAGCTGGAATCAACCTGAGTCTGGCTGCTCTGCTGCAGTTCCAGATTCACAGTGACCGGCTTACCGTCACGCAACAGGCCAAGGTTAATTTTGCTGCCTACCGGCATCGTACCCACCTGCGCACGCAGGGCGGCGAAGCTGCTGATCGGTTTACCGTTCAGGGAGGTAATCACATCCCCGGCTTTAATACCTGCTTTCGCTGCGGAAGAGTTCGGCATCACCTGGCTGACAAATGCGCCACGCTGAGCATCAACTTTCATCGCTTTCGCCAGCTCAGAGCTCAGCTCGGTACCCATAATACCCAGCTCACCGCGTTTAACCTGACCAAACTCAACCATCTGTGACGTCAGGTTTTTCACCATGTTGCTCGGGATTGCAAAGCCGATACCGATGTTACCGCCGTCCGGCGCAAGGATCGCGGTGTTAATACCGATCAGCTCACCGTTCAGGTTAACCAGTGCGCCACCGGAGTTACCCCGGTTGATCGCGGCATCCGTCTGAATAAAGTTTTCGTAGTTTTCCGCGTTCAGGCCGCTACGGCCCAGCGCAGAAACAATACCGGAGGTCACGGTCTCACCGAGGCCAAACGGGTTACCAATTGCTACGGTGTAATCACCTACACGCAGCGCGTCGGAATCTGCCAGCTTAATCGCCGTCAGGTTTTTCGGATCCTGAATTTGGATCAGCGCGATATCGGAGCGCGGATCTTTACCCACAATCTTCGCATCAAATTTACGGCCATCGCTCAACTGAACCTTAATCACCGTGGCGTTAT
Source organism: Citrobacter sp. RHBSTW-00017 (assembly GCF_013797615.1). Classification (NCBI taxonomy): domain Bacteria; kingdom Pseudomonadati; phylum Pseudomonadota; class Gammaproteobacteria; order Enterobacterales; family Enterobacteriaceae; genus Citrobacter; species Citrobacter sp. RHBSTW-00017. Next base: position 4,024,092 of record NZ_CP056899.1, read on the forward strand.
CCACCACGTGGTTGTTGGTCACGACATACCCTTTCGCGGCATCAATAATTACACCGGAACCCAGGGCCATAAATTTCTGCTGCTGGCCGCCGCCGTTGTCAGCGCCCGGCGCGCCGCCCTGGCAGAACGGTGAACTCTGGAACGGTGAACCGTCCTGGCAGAATGGTGAATTATCACCGAAGAACTGCTGGAAATTACGCGGCATACGCGGCGTATTTACCGTCGTGCTCCCCTCGACGTTAATACTTACCACCGATGGCATCACTTTTTCGAGCATCGGGGCCAGGCTTGGCATCTGTTGGGCGGTCATTGCTGAAGACGACGTCTCAGCCGCTGTGGCAGACAGGGGGGACAACGCCAAACCTAAACTCAGAGCCAGTGCACTCATTGCTAATGTGGTTTTTTTCATGTGTTTCGTTCTCGATTAACAGGTAACGCAAAATTGCTGTATACGTCAGAGTCGTTTTATAGCGCTAAGTTCCAGAATTGAGTTTAAGGAAAAAGTAAAATTTTATTGGCCGTCTTTACAAATGAGTATTTATTGTTCTACGGCCATCAAGCGACGATATTCATCCCAGGCATACAGATCGGTCATCCCGCTGATATAATCCTGAATCAGCCGGCAGCGATAATAATATTCCATTACCGAAAACTCAGCGCAACCCGTTGATATTTTACTAACCGCCTCGACATAAGCAAGGCGATGGCGAGTAGACAACTTCTGAAATAATCGTGATTCGATAGGAAAACGTTTAACTCTTTCATTGTCGACCAGCTCAGTAAAATCTGACTGGGACATTTTTAATAAAGGCTGATAGATCTCCAGCAACCCGCTGATCACCCGATACCCCTGCAATTCCAACTGCTCAACGTCCGGATGACTAAATACGTGTTTTACTGCCACATTTTTATAGACACCCAGCAACTGACTAAAGCTACTGGCATCTTCTAACAGGGCGTGATTAAAGCTGCCGTCAAAAACCTGCGGTAAATTATCAATAAACCGCTGGGCTGCATACGGCACCAGTTTATTCAGCGTATTGACGCGTAAATACATAAAGAACTGATCTTCCGTGCTCCGGCTTAATGTATTTGAACGTGATTTCTCCCAGGCATTCTCAACAACCTGACTAAACAGGGAACCTTTTTCGTGATGCCCCCACGCCTCATGCAGATGGTGATAAAGTTGTTCGACGCTAAAGATTCTTTTCTCAACGGCATCTTCCAGGTCGGCCACGCAATAAGAGATATCATCGGCAGCTTCCATTATCCAGGTTAATGGAAAGCGACTGTAGGGCGCTAATGATAATTCTTTACGTAACCGTTCAATATACGGTTCTTCAGAAAGGTAATAGCCCGGTTTCTTCATTAAATAGTCATGCGTAGTAGGCGTACTTCCGCGCCACCACGCCGGACGGGTATATTTTAAAATACCGCCAACTTGGGCCCAGGTAAGATTCATACGCATCAAAGTATGCACCAGACGAATCCCCTGGGCATTACCTTCAAAATGGCACAGGTCCTGGCGCACCTTACGGCGAATATCATTCAGCGACTCTTCGCCTTCGCGCAAACGTAACGCCGCCACCAGGCAGCGGTCATCGCTGAGGGGCTGACTTTCCGCGTCGGCGGGATACAGCCGCTGTCGGAACCAGTCATTAATCGCCGCTTCACCAAAATGACCAAACGGCGGATTGCCGATGTCATGCATCAGGCACGACATTTCGACAATACTCTCAAACGGTCCCGTCAGTTCATCCAGACCATACTGCTCCAGCAGTTTTAGTTCTTTCAGTCGGCTGAGGATCTCTTTAGCGATATAGCGCCCAACTTGCTGAACTTCCATCGAGTGCGTCAGGCGCGTGCGCACCGCCGCGTTACGCTCCAGCGGAAAAACCTGGGTTTTTTGTTGCAGTCGGCGAATAGCCGGAGAATTGATAATACGTCCACGATCGCTTTCGAAAATACGCAGGATCTCATGCTCCGTCTTCACGCCCTGCGGCGAACGGTAACGACGATGCCAGTTTATTTTTTTTCGGAAATCGATCTGTACCATATCCTCTCCCGCCTGAGAAATGCGCTACCCCTTAAGCGCATGATAGACTATGCCCTCAAATCTGGCTTATCGCGAGTAAATCTATGAAAATCGGCATCATTGGTGCAATGGAAGAAGAAGTTACGCTGCTGCGTGACAAAATCGAAAACCGTCAGACCCTCTCTCTCGGCGGTTGTGAAATTTACACCGGCCAACTGAACGGTACAGAGGTTGCGCTACTGAAATCAGGTATCGGTAAAGTGGCGGCGGCGCTGGGCGCTACGCTGCTGCTTGAACGCTGCAAGCCGGATGCCATCATTAACACCGGTTCCGCGGGCGGCCTGGCCTCTACGCTGAAAGTCGGCGATATTGTGGTTTCTGACGAAGCGCGCTATCACGATGCCGACGTCACCGCCTTTGGCTATGAATTTGGTCAGTTACCGGGCTGCCCGGCTGGTTTTAAAGCCGATCCTGCGCTGATTGCTGCAGCAGAATCCTGCATTGCACAACTCAATCTGAACGCCGTTCGCGGACTTATCGTCAGCGGCGATGCCTTCATTAATGGCTCCGTGGGTCTGGCTAAAATTAAGCATAACTTCCCGCAGGCCATTGCCGTTGAGATGGAAGCGACCGCGATTGCGCACGTTTGCCATAACTTCAATGTGCCGTTTGTCGTGGTTCGCGCCATCTCTGACGTCGCCGATCAGCAGTCCCATCTCAGCTTTGACGAGTTCCTGGTTGTTGCCGCGAAACAGTCAAGCCTGATGGTTGAAACGCTGGTACAGAAACTGGCGCATGGCTAAATTACTCTCCAGGGCGCTGGTCGCCCTGCTTTTCACTCTTCCGGCGTTCCTGTACGCCGCACCGCGTGTTGTGACGCTTTCTCCTGCCAATACCGAACTCGCCTTTGCCGCCGGCATTACACCCGTAGGCGTCAGTAGCTACTCAAACTACCCGCCAGCGGCCAAAAATATCGAGGAGGTTTCCACCTGGCAAGGTATGAACCTTGAACGCATTGTGGCGCTTAAACCGGATTTAGTCGTCGCCTGGCGCGGGGGAAATGCTGAGCGGCAGGTGAATCAGCTGACCGCCCTGGGAATTAAGGTCATCTGGGTGGACGCCGTTACCATCGAGCAGGTCGCCGATGCGCTCCGTCAGCTGGCAGCGTGGAGCCCAAAACCTGAGCAGGCCAAACAGGCGGCGCAAACCATGCTTGATGACTATGCTTTACTAAAATCTCGGTATGCCAACAAACCGAAAAAACGCGTGTTTCTCCAGTTTGGCGCAAATCCTCTGTTTACCAGTGGAAAAGGGTCCATTCAGCACGAAGTTCTTGAGGTATGCGGTGGAGAAAACATCTTTGCCGGCAGTCGGGTTCCCTGGCCACAGGTTAGCCGTGAGCAGGTCCTGGCACGAGCGCCCCAGGCTATTGTTGCAACCGGAGGGCCAGGCGAAACTCTGAAAATTGAACAATACTGGGGAAACCAGCTAAAAATACCCATTATTACACTTAATAGTGACTGGTTCGAACGCGCGAGCCCGCGTATTATCCTCGCCGCAAAACAACTCTGTAATGCGCTTTCACAGATAAATTAGCGCCTGCCCCCACCAGGTCTGTTGTGAGGATTTAAAAATGCTCGTCTATTGGCTGGATATTGTCGGCACCGCGGTATTTGCTATCTCTGGCGTCTTACTGGCCGGAAAATTGCGAATGGACCCGTTTGGCGTCCTGGTACTCGGGGTGGTTACCGCCGTTGGCGGCGGTACGATCCGCGATATGGCGCTGGATCATGGGCCGGTATTTTGGGTTAAGGATCCCACCGATCTGGTGGTGGCAATGATCACCAGCATGCTGACAATCCTGCTGGTACGTCAGCCACGACGTTTACCGAAGTGGATCCTTCCGGTGCTGGATGCCGTTGGCCTGGCGGTGTTCGTGGGGATTGGCGTCAATAAAGCATTTCTCGCCGGGACGGGCCCCCTGGTGGCGATTTGTATGGGGGTGATTACTGGCGTCGGCGGCGGGATCATTCGCGATGTGTTAGCTCGTGAAGTCCCGATGATTCTGCGCACCGAAATCTACGCCACGGCATGTATTATCGGCGGGATCGTGCATGCGACAGCGTTTTATACTTTTAATGTATCGCTAGAAAACGCCAGTATGATGGGGATGATCGTCACCCTGCTGATTAGGCTTGCCGCCATTCGCTGGCATTTGAAATTGCCGACGTTTGCTCTGGATGATAACGGGCGTTGATGTGATGATGCAGAACATGTAGGCCGGATAAGGCGTTTACGTCGCCAACCGGCACATTGCCCGGTGGCGCTACGCTTACCGGGCCTACACCATCAGACCATCGGTATTACAGGCAGCAATCAGATGCTGAAAGAAGAACCACACCCGCAGGTGCTTTTCGCATTGGGGTTAGTCACAACGAAGCGGGAACCTTCCAGACCTTCGGTATAGTCAACCGCGCCGCCCACCAGATATTGCAGGCTCATCGGATCAACCACCAGCCCCACACCTTGTTTCTCAATGGTCATATCACCATCGTTCACCTGATCATCAAAGGTGAAACCGTACTGGAAACCGCTGCAACCACCGCCGGTGATATACACGCGTAATTTCAGATTCGGGTTATCTTCGTCAGCGATCAGGCTTTTTACTTTATTGGCTGCTGCTTCAGTAAATTGCAGTGGCAGCGCTACGTCATCACTCATATTTTGCTCCAAACGACATTGGCAATTGGGCAAATTATAACCCAATGGTTAAGGCCATTATCTAATACCCTGGTATTTCGTTCAAGTATTCTCGCCAGCGGCGGTACTCTGGCTTTTTGCCGCCTGCTCCGCTTCCTGTTTTGCCAGCGTGCGGGCAAGGATAGTCGAGTATAGCGGCTTTCCACCCATAAATTGGGCTAATAGTGTTGCGCCAAGACAGGTAATAATCATTGGCAAAATGAGCTGATAGTTATCGGTCATCTCCAGCACCAGTACAATACCGGTTAGCGGTGCACGTACCGAAGCCGCCAGCAAAGCCCCCATTCCGGCAATGGCAAAGGTTCCGGCCTCCAGATGATACTGTGGAAAAGAGGCCGCCGCGGCCATACCGAACGCGGTGCCAAGTAATGTGCCCAACGCCAGCATCGGGGCAAAAATCCCACCGGGCGCGCCGGACGAGAAGCACAACAGCGTGGTGATCACCCGGGTAATAAATATAAACAGCAGTAAACCGACGCTAAAATTACCCGCCGCGGCGATAGGAATCAGGTTAAACCCGCCGCCTGCCGCTTCCGGTTTAATTAATCCCAGGATCCCGCACAGGCCACCAATCGCGCCACCCATCAGCACCCATTTTTTAATTTCACCGCCGTGGAAGCGCTGGAACATATCCTGGGTACGCAACACCATCGTGTTGAACAACGGCCCGACACAGCCAAAAATAAGCCCGAGCACAAGATACAGCCACAGCGTATTTACCGGCGCATTAGACAGCTTCCCGACTTCAATAATAGGTGCTTCACCGTTGAACACACGAAACACAATGCTCGACATAATAACGCCGGTAAACACGGCTTTGATCGAGACGAGGTTATAGCGAAACTGCGGGCGCATCTCTTCAATAATGAACAGGATCCCAGCCAGAGGCGCATTAAACGCCGCCGACAAACCCGCAGCCGCACCGGTGGCCAGCAGGGTATGTCGCGCTTCGGCGCTACGCATGCGGAAAATATCCAGCACCATGCGCCCAATGTTCCCGCCTATCTGTACGGTCGGCCCTTCTCGCCCGAGCACCATACCGGCTCCCAGCGTGCCCATGCCGCCAATAAATTTTACCGGCAGAACGCGCCACCAGCGCACAGGTCGTAGCTCTTCCAGCGCGCCTTCAATCTCAGGGATCCCCGAGCCTCCCGCTTCCGGCGCAAATTTACGAACCAGAAAATAGCCGACCATCGCCAGCAATGCAGAGAGAATAAACGCCAGCGGCCACAGCAGAATGGCATGGTCCGCAACCTGGGCCAGGACGCCAATGCGCTGATTTTGTACCCAGGTCACCGCTTTCTCAAATGCCACGCCAACAAGCCCCGTCACGGTACCGACAACGGCGGCCATCAACAGGATCGCCAGCGGCGTTTTGTCGCGTTCCAGGAGTCGACGGATTTGATCCCTGCGGCGTAAACGCACAATTTGTTGTGCTTCAAAAGAGGGAGAGTCAGTCTTCATCAGATGATCATTAATTGGTAATACAAATACGGAATCGGCATTCTACTCGCACATTTCACGAAAATCCCCTGCAAATCGCATTGTTTCAATTGCGTAAAACTTTCATAACCTTCTCTGAATAACTAGAATAGCGGGCATTTACTTTTTCTACGAACCAGGACCCCATCCATGAGTAAGTCTGAAAATCTCTACAGCGCAGCACGCGAACTTATCCCTGGCGGCGTTAACTCCCCCGTTCGCGCCTTTACTGGCGTGGGTGGTACTCCGCTGTTTATCGAAAAAGCGGACGGCGCGTATCTGTACGATGTCGATGGTAAAGCCTATGTCGATTACGTCGGTTCCTGGGGACCGATGGTACTGGGCCATAACCACCCGGCAATTCGCAATGCGGTGATTGAAGCCGCAGAGCGCGGTTTAAGCTTCGGCGCGCCGACCGAGATGGAAGTGAAAATGGCGGAGCTGGTCACTGAACTTGTGCCGACCATGGATATGGTGCGTATGGTGAACTCCGGTACGGAAGCGACGATGAGCGCAATCCGTCTGGCGCGCGGTTTCACCGGTCGCGATAAGATCATCAAATTTGAAGGCTGCTATCACGGTCATGCCGACTGCCTGCTGGTTAAAGCTGGTTCCGGCGCGTTAACGCTGGGTCAGCCAAACTCCCCGGGCGTTCCAGCCGATTTCGCGAAACACACCCTGACCTGCACCTACAACGATCTCTCTTCAGTTCGTGCGGCATTCGAACAGTATCCGCAGGAGATCGCCTGCATTATCGTTGAGCCGGTCGCAGGCAACATGAACTGCATCCCGCCGCTGCCAGAATTCCTGCCGGGCCTGCGTGCCCTGTGTGATGAGTTTGGCGCACTGTTGATCATCGATGAAGTCATGACCGGTTTCCGCGTGGCACTGGCCGGTGCGCAGGATTATTACGGCGTCGTTCCGGATCTGACCTGCCTTGGCAAAATCATCGGTGGCGGGATGCCCGTTGGCGCATTCGGCGGTCGCCGTGATGTGATGGACGCGCTGGCGCCAACCGGTCCGGTTTATCAGGCGGGTACGCTTTCAGGTAACCCGATTGCGATGGCGGCAGGCTTTGCTTGTCTGAACGAAGTGGCCCAGCCGGGTATTCATGAAACGCTGAACAAACTGACGACGCGTCTGGCGGAAGGTCTGCTGGAAGCCGCCGCAGAAACGAATATTCCGCTGGTGGTTAACCATGTGGGCGGGATGTTCGGGATTTTCTTCACCGATGCAGAAACCGTGACCTGCTATCAGGATGTGATGGCATGCGACGTTGAACGCTTCAAGCGTTTCTTCCACATGATGCTGGATGAAGGGATTTACCTGGCGCCGTCCGCCTTCGAAGCGGGCTTTATGTCCGTCGCGCACAGTGAAGACGATATCAATAACACCATCGACGCCGCGCGCCGGGTGTTTGCGAAATTGTAAAAGAGAACATCCAGAAATAACGTAGGCCGGGTAAGGCGAAGCCGCCACCCGGCTTTTTCATTGCCGGATGGCGACGCAGCCTAAATGGAAGAGATTAACCTCAGCGACTCTGCTTACGTAGCAGATAGATAAAGTACGGCGCGCCAATAAACGTCGACAGTAATCCTGCCGGGATCTGATACGGAAACAGCACCATCCTGCCGCACCAGTCAGCAAAGACCAGCAGCACACCTCCCGCCAGCGCCGAAATCAGCATATGCGGCATCGCCCGACGAAAACCCATCATTCGGGCAATATGCGGAGCCATCAGCCCGACAAAACTCAACGGTCCAATGGTCATGGTTGCTGTCGCCGTTAGCCCCGCAGCCAACAGCAGTAACCCTACGCGTGACGGCGTGATCGCCATACCCACCGCACGCGCCGTATCGCCGCCGAGCGGTAAAATCGTCAGCCAACGACGACACAGCGGTGTCAGTGCCAGCAGGATAACCATCACAATCCCGGTGCGCAGTACCTGTTCGCCCGTCGCGTTATAGGTTGAGCCGGAGATCCAGGTCAGCACGCCCGCCATACGCGGATCGCCGCTGGCCTGCAGCATCATCAACAACATAGTAAACGCCGTACTGATCGCCATCCCTGCCAGCAGCATACGGTGCGGCGAAAAACCACCGCGCCCGGCGGCAATCATAATGATAAGCAAGGTGACCGCAGCCCCGAGACTCCCTGCGGGCAGCAGCCAGCCAAATGCATTTCCGGGGACCAGAAACAGCATTAACACCACGCCAAATGCCGCGCCGGAGCTAATGCCCAGAACTTCCGGGCTCGCCATTGGGTTTCCGGTCAGACGCTGAATAATACAACCCGCTACCGCCAGCATCACCCCGGCAATCAACGCCGCCAGAATACGTGGCCAGCGCCAGGGCATCAGTTCATCCAGCATCGCGCCGCTGGCCCATGTCCAGCCGTGCGCATCGCGGCCAAACGACAGCGCCACCACCAGAGTCAGCAGCAAAACCACCCCGCCCGCCAGCGCAAACATCAGTACATTCTGACGCTCCGCGGCGATACGGTTGCTGGCATTCATATCCGGTGCGCTCATACTTCTAAGGCGCGGCAACAACCACAGCAGCAATGGCGCGCCAATCAGCGCCGTCACCGAACCGGTGGAGACCTCCATCCATACGCGGGTCAGCCACAGAATGATTTGGTCAGAGAGCCAGAGGATCAACGCACCAATCAGCGGGGCCAGCATCAGACGCGCCAACAGACGCCGCGCGCCGAGCATTTTCGCCAGCAGCGGTGCAAAGAGGCCAATAAAGCCGATAATCCCAACCGCGTTAACCAGCAAGGAGCTGATGACAATCGCCAGCGATAAGGCCGCCAGGCGCGCCAGCGACAACGCCAGACCGAGGTTACGCGCCACGCCGTCATCCAGTCCCATCAGCGTCATTGGACGCAACAGCAGCAGAGTCAGCATCACGCCGCCCAGCAGCTGTGGCCACAGTCGCTGTACGCCGCTCCAGTCGGTTTGGGTTAGCGTGCCGCTGCTCCATAAAAACATGCTTTGCAGTTGATCGTGATGGAAGATAACCATCAACTGGTTAATCGCCCCGCAGTACAGGCTGACCACCAGTCCGGCGAGGATTAACGTCACCGGAGAAAGACGTTTGCCCCAGGCGACGCCAAACACCAGCGCCCCAACGACACAAGCACCTGCCAGCGCAGCAAATTGCGTGGTGAGCGCACCGGGAATAGCCCACAGCGTCGTGACGGTAATGCCCAACTGCGCACCGGTCGCAACGCCTAGCGTGGTTGGCTCCGCCAGTGGGTTACGCAGCACCTGCTGAAACAATACGCCGACCAGTCCCAGCCCGGCACCGACCAACAGCGAAATCGCCAGCCTCGGCAGCAGGCTGTAGTGGAAAACCATCTGTTTAATGGCATCGATATCCGGTGACCAGATAGCCTGTTGCCACTGGTTGCGCGGTAGCGCAACGGAGAAGTTAACCCATGTGAGCCAACAGGCGGCAACAAACAGAACCGTCAGCAGGAGAATGGGGAACAGCGCGATACGTTTACTCACGCTTTGCCTCCCAGCGCATTATCCAGAATGCGGGCAAAATGCATGGCTGATAGCGTTGCGCCATAGAACCAGACGGCCGGCACGCGCTGAAAACGTCCACTGCGAACAAAGGGCATCGCCTGCCACAACGGCGTAGACATCAGTGCAGCCATCTCTTTATCGTTGCCGTGATCAAAGCACAATACATCGACATCCTGAAAAGCAGCCAGACGGTCAATACTCACGGCAGTGCTGCCCCAAAAGTTTGTCTCTCCCTGCCAGGCGTTAGGGATCCCATATTCGTCCAGCACGTCCTGAAACAGGCTGTTTGGGCCAAACACCAGCATATGCCGCGAATCAAGCAGAGAGGTGAGAAGCACAGGGCGCGCGCCGCGTTGAATGAAGCGCGGCTTCAGGCTGGCAATAAAACGATCGTACTCAGTCAGATGGCGTTCAGCAGAGGCCTGCAGATTGAACAATTGCGCCATTTCCTGCAGCGATTGTCGCGCAACGACCAGCGGTTTTTTACCGTCGCTGAAGTTAAATCCCCGACCAGGTGCAATACGTGCCAGCTTTTCAGGGGAAGGACCATAGCCTGCCGACCAGAGCAGAAACGAGGGTTTCATTTCGGTTAGCAGTTCGAGATTGGGTTCCGTGCGTAGCCCGACATCAATCACCGAGTCCGGTAGAGGTGGCTCACTGACCCACAGCTTGTAGTTAGGGATATCCGCAATGCCATACGGCGTAATACCCAGCGCCAGCAACAGCTCTACCGGCAGCCATTCCAGCGCCACAATACGCTGCGGATCAATCGCCGCGGCGGACGCCGTATTCATCCGCCACAGCAGCGGCGAGAGCGCCATCGCCGTAAGCAGACGCCGACGGGTAATATGATGTAATTCAATCATTAATAGACAAAACTCACGGGTGCGGCACCGGCCGGATGCGGCAAAATGCCCATCGGGATACCGTAAATCTGTTCCAGAGTTTCACTGCGCATCAGTTCAGCAGGCGTTCCTTGCGCAATCATTTCACCACCGCGCAGCGCAACTAAGTAATCGCAGTAGCGGGCCGCCATGTTGATATCATGCAGCACCGCAATCACCGTTAGCCCACGCTGCTGGCTTAAGCGATGCACCAGCGCCAGCACGTCAACCTGATGAGCGATATCCAGCGCGGAAGTCGGCTCATCAAGCAGCAGACAGCGGCTGTCCTGCGCCACCAGCATGGCAATCCACGCACGCTGGCGTTCTCCGCCGGACAGGCTATCCACCAGGCGGTGCGCCAGCGGTTTTAAGCCGACCAACGAAATAGCTTCTTCTACTTTCTCTCTGTCGGCAACGCCAAAACGTCCCAGCGCCCCGTGCCACGGATAGCGGCCAATCGCCACCAGTTCACGCACCGTCATCCCTTCGGCCTGCGGCAACTGCTGCGGCAGATAGGCGACCTTGCGGGCAAACGCTTTACTGCTCCAGTTCTCCAGCGGCTGTTCGTCGAGCAGGATTTCACCTTCCGACGGCGGCTGATGACGTCCCAGCATTTTCAATAACGTCGATTTTCCGGACCCGTTGTGACCGATAAGGCCGGTCACTTTCCCCACTGGAAAAGTTAATGAGAGAGGATGCAACAGCGTGCGGCCAGGCACACGAAAGGAGACATTACGCAACGCGAAAGTGGTGTCGGGATGGGATCTGTTTTCCTGCATAGCAGCCAACTTGTAAAACGGGCACGCAAAGCGTGCCCAAAAAGAAATTAGAAACGGAAGGTTGCGGTTGCAACGACCTGACGTTCTGCGCCCCAGAAGCAGCCATAGGTTTGGAAGCAACTAGAAACGTATTCACGATCCAGCAGGTTGGTAACGTTGACAGCAACACTAGAGCCAGCCATACCAAAACGCGCTAAATCGTATTTCACGACAGCATCCATTACAGCAGCACTTCCCACTTTAAAGGTGTTTGCAGGATCGCCATAGCTTGAACCGATAAAACGTCCACCGGTTCCCAGGGTCAGTCCCGACAGAACGCCTTCGTTAAAGGTATAGTCGCCCCAGAGTGATGCCATATTTTCAGGAACTTGTTCTACGTTGTTCCCTTTGAGATTGGTGTCCTTAGTGTACTCCGCATCAGTGTAAGTATATGAAGCAGTCACATTGATATTGGCATTCAAGGCCGCTTTAGCTTCAAATTCAAAGCCCTGAGAACGTACTTCGCCTGACGGAACTTGCAGATTCGAGTTGGTCGGATCGGTTGTCAGCGTATTCGTCTTCGTCAGATGATATGCCGCAGCCGTAATAACCACAGGCAGATCTTTCGGCACATATTTTACACCCGCTTCATACTGTTCACCCTTGGATGGCGCAAAAGCCATGCGTGGAGTGCTGTAGAGATCGAATGCGTTTGGTTCAAATGACTGGCTATAGCTAACGTACGGAGAAATACCATTATCAAACAGGTAGTTTACACCGCCACGCCATGTGAACTGATGATCGTTACGCTCAATATAACCCGCTTGCGGAGTGGTTGAATTCTGACGAATCGTCGTCGCTTGCTGTGACCAGTCATAACGACCACCCAGCGTAAAGACCCACTTATCCCATTCCGCCTGATCCTGGATGTAGATACCGGTTTGTTTGGTTTCGTTCATCTGATAAGGCTCGGTAGAGTCGAAATCAAAATCTTCCAGAGGCTGTGGGTTATAAAGATCCAGAACAGGAGCTGTGCCAAATTTAGCATTGATATCATTACGCATACGCATGAAGTCAACACCTGTCAGCAACGTATGGTCCACCGTTCCTGTCGCGAAATTGCTCTGCAACTGGGTATCAACACTGAAGTTCTGCAAGCGTTCATCATCGACAACCGTGCCACGACCAAGATAATGGTCGCGCTGATCGGCCGGAATTGCCTGGCAAGGCGCGTTAAACGCATTTGTTGTACAGATACCCGTACCGTACACGCTCTGCTGCGACGTTTTCATTTCAGCAAAACGTAAATTCTGCCGGACAGTGAAGGTGTCATTAAAGTCGTGTTCAAAGCTGTACCCCACCATTTTCTGATTGCGGGAATAAGTGTTATTTGAAGCACCTTCATTAAAATCAGTCGGCAAACGCTTGCCGTTAGGTAGCGGTTCAACCGTACCTTCCTTCGGCAACCAACCGTAGTAACCCGTTTCGGGTTCATTCTGGAAATAAGAAAGGAATGTAAAGTTAGTCTTGTCGTCAGGACGCCATGAGAAGGACGGAGCAACGGTATAACGCTGTGATTCAGAACCTTGCTGCTGCTCATTTGTGGAACGAGCCAGACCGGTTAAACGGTAAGAGAATTCACCGTTATCATCCAATGCATCACTAAAATCAAACCCTGTCTGGAACAGATTATTTGTTCCCATTTTAAACTGAACTTCTTTTAGCGGCTCGGTGGTTGGACGTTTGCTGACCATCGAAATAATACCGCCAGGGTTACTCTTACCGTACAACACGGAAGTTGGCCCACGCATCAACTCTACACGCTCCAGCATGTAAGGATCGATAACCGCGTCGTTATAGAAGTTCCCTTGTAGCTTCAGACCATCCAGATAGTTGTTCTGGCTTAAACCGACAGAGGTAAAACCACGGATGCTGACAAAATCGTATGTATTTGAAGCACCACGGTTACTGACCACAACCCCTGGGGTATAACCCAGCGCTTCCTTGACGGAACGAGACTGATGGATCTGCATCTCTTCGTTTGTCACTACCGAAACAGACTGTGGCGTCTTTTCGATCGGCGTGTCGGTTTTGGTAGCGGTGGCGGAACGCTTCGCGGCAATTGTCGGCGAAGGCCCCCATGCGCTTTCTTGTGCGGCAGGAGCAGCAGTTACGGTGATGGTTTCTTCTTTCGGGTCAACCGCCGCCTGTGCATAGACAGACATGCCGCTAACCGCTGTGGCTACCACTACTGCGATTTTACGCAGCGATGAACTTGGCTGAGCAGTTTTAAGACGCGCCATTGGTATTTCTCTGATGAAAGTGAATGATAACGTAAACGAGAATTATTATTATAACGGCAGCATAATATTCGAAACTCTGGCGAGATAGCAAGCAATACGCGTCCCTACTAAAACTGAGGGGTTAAGAAATAACCAGATGAAAAGAAAGGGTTAATAAATTAGGCTGGAATGTTATTCGGCCCTGAGAATGGACCAAAGAAGAAAAACCCGCCGAAGCGGGTTTTGAGCAATATCAGTTACTGCCGAACATATCCTTTATCCAGCCAGCGACACCGTCGCTATCTTTCTTTTCCTGCTGCGCCGGTTGTTGCTGCTGCTGTTGAGGCTGCTGCTGCGGCGTTGACTGATCGAACGGATTCCCGGTCGGCTGTTGCATCATTTCACCCTGCTGACACAGCGAATCAGGATCGGTAGTCCATACCGGAAGCGTACGCATCCCCCCGCTACAAACAAAGTTACCGTCGTAGTCCACGCCCATATCCACCACATCTTCCGGCGGCGTCAGCACCAGCGGTGTTGGCGTCTGGTTGGCAAGATAACGCTGATAAATCGACATCGCACCGCTGGCACCGTACAGCTTGGTTGGCTGGTTGTTATCACGGCCCACCCAGGTGATGGTTACCTGGCTGCCGTCGATCCCGGCAAACCAGGTATCCACGTTGTTGTTAGTGGTCCCGGTTTTCCCTGCCAGATGAAGCCCAGGATATTTCGCGCCAAGCTGGCGGCCCGTACCACGCTGAACCACCTGTTGCATGGTCCACAGCGTCATATACGCCGCCTGCGCCGGAACGGCACGCTCGGCCTGCGGGAAGCTCTGATACAGCACCGTCCCATCTTCGGCAATCACCGAACGCAGCGCCGACAGCGGCGCGCGGTTCCCGCCGCTGGCGATAGTCTGGAACGCCTGCGCCACTTCGATCGGCGTCAGGTTCAACGCCCCCAGCAGCATGGCTGGAACCGGGTTAAGCTGATCTTTCGGCGCGCCCAGCTTCAGCCAGGTATCGGTGACGGCAGGCAGGCCCAGCGCCATCCCCAGATTTACCGTTGGCACGTTCATTGAGCGCGTTAACGCATCCACCAGCATCACTTTTCCGCTTTCGCTATAGCGACGGTCATCGTTCTGCGGCGACCACACCTGGCCGTTAGGCTGGCGCAGCGCAATCGGGGCATCGGCAATCCAAGTATTTAGACGATACAGCTTCGGCTGGCTGAGCGCGGTCAGATAGGTCGCTGGTTTAGCCAAAGAACCAATCGAACGACGTGCCTGCATCGCACGGTTATAACCAGCGAACTGCGGTTCTGCCCCACCAACCATGGCACGCACTTCGCCGCTAAAGCGGTCGACCACCACAATCGCGGTTTCCAGATCGCTCAGCTTACGTTGTTTCTTCAGCACCGGAATACCTTCCACCGCCGCTTTTTCTGCAGCATCCTGCGCCACGGAATCAAAGGTGGTGAAAATCTTCACGCCGGAGAGGTCTTTAACTTTATCGCCCAGCTTTGCCTGTAGCTCCTGGCGCACCATCTGCATAAAGGCGGGCTGCGGTGAGATCACCCCACCACGCGGCTGTACGCCTAACGGACGCGCGCTCAGCATGTCATACAGATCCTGGTCGATAATCTGCTGCTGTTGTAGTAAACGCAGCACCAGGTTACGACGCTCCAGTGCCAGCTTCGGGTTACGCCACGGGTTATAGATTGACGCTCCTTTAACCATCCCTACCAGCAGCGCCTGCTGGTCGAGGCTCAGCTCTTCCACCGGACGGCCAAAGTAGTAGAGGCTCGCCAGCGGGAAGCCGCGGATCTCATTGTCACCGCTTTGACCGAGATAGACTTCGTTCATGTACAGCTCAAGAATGCGGTCTTTGCTGTAACGCGCATCCATGATCAGCGCCATATAGGCTTCGTTGGCCTTACGCCAGTAGGAACGTTCGCTGGACAGGAACAGGTTTTTCACCAGTTGCTGGGTCAGCGTACTGGCCCCTTGTACCGTGCGCCCCGCCGTCAGGTTCGCCAGCACCGCGCGGCCAATGGAATAGAGGCTGATACCGTCATGCTCATAGAAGTGACGATCTTCGGTCGCCAGCAGCGTGTCCACCAGCAGATCCGGGAATCCACTGCGCGGGACAAACAGGCGCTGCTCACCGTTAGGCGAAGAAAGCATGGTAATCAGCCGCGGATCGAGACGGAAGAAACCGAACTGGCGGTTGTTATCCATATTCTCGATGGTATCCAGATGGTCGCCATCAAAGGTCAGACGCGCGCGCACCTGTCCTTCTTTACTGTCCGGAAAATCAAACGGACGACGGATCATCTCGATGCTTTTCGCCTGCACGGTGAATTCGCCAGGGCGCGTCATCTTCGTCACCTGACGATACTGCGTAGCCTCCAGCAGTTTCACCATCTCGTTCTTGCCGATCGGCATTTCTGGCTCAAGGTTAACCATACGGCCATATACTGCCGCAGGAAGCTGCCAGACTTTACCATCTATACGGCTGCGGATTTTTTGGTCCAGATAAACGCCGTAAATGGCGATCAGCACCAAAAAAACAATCGACAGTTTTACCAGCAGCCAGAACCAGCCGCGTTTACCACGAGGCTTACGCCCTTTGCCTTTACCCTTACGCGGCATCGGTTCTTCATCCTCATAGTCATCATCATCATAATCGTCGTCATACTCTTCATCTCTGAGTTGACGACGGCTCACCTTTTGTTTCACCGGACGCGAGGGTTTCCCTTTACGTCCAATTGGCTCGCGGTCATTCCCCGCCATGCTTTTTCTCCGCAACATTCAGGCGCAAGGGCCCGATTCTCTGTTCTTCCGTCAGTTAACAGAAGAAGAAATCTCTCAATTTACTGCCGTGTTTATACCGGATGACGGCTTCGCTTTATCCGGCCTACAGTTTCATTACGAATACTTCTTTGTTCGCCGCGTTGGCGCGGTATTCGCCGGATCGTCCGGCCAGACATGTTTGGGATAGCGCCCTTTCATCTCTTTTTGCACCTCACGGTACGATCCCTGCCAGAACGCGCTTAAATCGCTCGTTACCTGTAGTGGTCGTTGCGCCGGAGACAGCAGTTCCAGCACCAGCGGCACGCGCCCCTCGGCGATGGTTGGGGTCTTCGCTTCACCAAACATTTCCTGCATCCGAACCGCCAATACCGGAGGGTTATCCTCATGATAGCGAATGGCAATCCGGCTTCCCGTCGGCACAGTGTAATGCGCTGGCAGTTCACTATCCAGACGTTGCAGCATTGACCAATCCAGCAAACCGCGCAACGCCTGACCCACATTTAGCGCTTTTAACGCGCGTAGCGAATGCACACCGCTCATGTGCGGCAGCAGCCAGCTCTCCAGCGTCGCCAGCAGAGAATCCTCATCTACCGCAGGCCAGTTATACTCTGACAACCAGTTTGCCGCACATTGCAGACGCAGGCGAAACTGCTCGGCTTCCGGCGTCCAGTTGAGCACACTTAGCCCTTTATCGCGAATGCCGTTCAACATCGCCAGGTGCAACTCCTCTTCCGAGGGTTTGGCCAGCGCCTGTACTTTTACCGTTAGCTGGCCAATGCGCGACCGACGCAATGCTTTTAACGTTCCCTGAGTTTCATCCCATTCGATGGTGTCAGATTGTTGTAGCAGTTCAGGGCATGCCTGTATCAGCGCTTCGATATCCAGCGGCAGAGCCAGCAGAATACGCGCATCCGGCGAAGCGCTGCCCTGCAGTAGCAGCGGCGCAATTAGCCATTCATGGCGTCCGGAGGCGTCATCGGCATCCAGCATTGCCCCCATGCCATTCGCCAGTTGATAGCGCCCTTCCTGCCCGCGCCGACGCGCGATCCGATCGGCAAACGCCTGCGCCAGTAATGAGGGGAGCAGCGCGCTGTCCGGCTGTCCGCTGCGAACGTTAAGCCGTTTCAGTAATTGCTGGCTGCGCTGCTGCCAGGCGGGCTGATTTCGTGAAAACGCTACAGCCAGATCGGTACTGCCACCGCGCGGCGGCTCTTCCAGAATCGCAGCCAGTTTTGCCGCCGTTGCCGCTTCATTGTCATTGTTGGCGCTAACCAGCATAGCCGCTAAACGGGGGTCGTTACCCAACGTCGCCATTTTCTGCCCCCTGGCGCTGAGCCTGTCACCCTCAAGCGCCCCCAGCATCTGCAGCAGCCGCTTTGCCGCCTGCAAGTTGATGGCGGGCGGTGTATCCAGCCAGTTCAGTTGCTCAGGGTCGGTGCATCCCCATTGCAGTAACTCCATCAGCAGTCCGGACAGGTCGCTCTGTAAAATCTCCGGTTCTCCCTGTGCCGCCGCTCTTTCCGCCTGCTCTTTGGCAAGCAAATGGAGGCAGATACCGGGTTCCAGACGGCCCGCGCGTCCCGCTCGCTGGGTCATCGAGGCCTGGCTTATGCGTTGGGTAATCAGTCGCGTTAAACCGGTACGCGCATCATAGCGCGCCACGCGCTCCTGGGCGCAGTCCACCACCAGCCGGATGCCTTCGATCGTTAAGCTGGTTTCGGCAATATTGGTCGCCAGCACCACTTTGCGCTTGCCTTGCGGCGCGGGCAAAATCGCCTGACGCTGCTCGGCAAGCGTCAGCGCGCCGTACAGTGGGCACAACAACACATCGCTGCCCACACGCGTTGCCAGTTGCTCCTGCACGCGCTGGATTTCCCCTACACCCGGTAAAAACAGCAGCAGCGACCCGCTTTCATGGCGCAGGAGTTCTGCCGTCGCTATCGCTACCGCTTCAGCAAAACGCAGATGCGCCGCCAACGGCTGATATCGTCGATCAACGGGAAAAGCGCGGCCTTCAGAAACGATCGTCGGCGCATCAGGCAACATCTGCTGCAAACGCCCGTTGTCCAAAGTGGCAGAAATGATCAATATTTTCAGATCGTCACGCAGCCCTTGCTGCACATCCAGCAACAGCGCCAGCGCCAGGTCGGCCTGCAAACTCCGCTCGTGAAATTCGTCGAGGATGACCAGCCCAACGCCCGTCAATTCGGGGTCGCGCTGGATCATGCGTGTCAGAACCCCCTCCGTCACCACCTCAAGGCGGGTCTGCGGCCCTACGCAGCTTTGCGCACGCATGCGATACCCCACGGTCTCGCCAGGCTTTTCATTCAGCAATTCCGCCAACCGCTGCGCCACATTGCGTGCTGCCAGACGCCGCGGCTCCAGCAAAATAATCCGTCCCTTGATACCGCGATGTTCAAGGAGTCGCAACGGCAGCCAGGTTGATTTCCCGGCACCGGTCGGCGCCGTCAGCAAAACCTGCGACGAGGCATCAAGGGCGGTAAGTAGTTCAGGCACTACGGCGGCAACGGGCAACGACGTCACAAATGACTCCAGAGGGTTAACATTCTTCGCGCTGCATTGTAGCATCGCGTTAATTCATAACCGAGTATCCATCATGTCTGAGCCAAAAAGGCTGTTCTTTGCGATTGAATTGCCTGGCGAGGTTCGGGAGCAGTTAATCCACTGGCGGGCCGCGCAGTTCCCCCCTGAAGCGGGTCGTCCCGTCGCCGCCGATAATCTGCATCTGACGCTCGCCTTTTTGGGCGACGTCAGCGCTGAGAAGCAGCATGCGTTAACGCAGCTTGCGGGGCGTATTCGCCAGCCTGGTTTTACGCTCAAACTCGACGATGCCGGGCAATGGCTGCGCTCGCGAGTCGTGTGGTTGGGAATGCGTCAGCCGCCGCGCGGGCTGCTGCAGTTGGCGAACATGTTGCGGGCACAAGCCGCACGCAGTGGGTGCCACCAGAGCCCGCAGCCGTTTCACCCGCATATCACGTTGCTGCGTGACGCCGGTCACGCGGTATCTATCCCTCCGCCAGGGTTTGGCTGGTCGTTTCCGGTAACGGAGTTTGGGCTTTATTCCTCCTCATTCATGCGAGGACGCACGCGTTACACGCAGTTGCAACGCTGGACGCTGACTGAATAATCAAAGGAACTGTTCATGCAATTTTCTCCACCTTTACAACCAGCAACGCTCATTCAGCGCTATAAGCGTTTTTTAGCGGATGTGATCACACCGGATGGCACAACGTTAACGCTACACTGCCCCAATACGGGAGCCATGACCGGCTGCGCAACGCCGGGAGATACTGTCTGGTATTCGACATCAGAAAATACTAAACGAAAATATCCACATACCTGGGAATTAACGCAAACCCAATCCGGTGCACTTATTTGTGTTAACACGCTGTGGGCCAATAGATTAACGAAAGAGGCTATTCAGCGTTCGTTAATTTCGGAAGTTTCAGACTACAGCACCTTGAAAAGTGAAGTAAAATACGGCACCGAAGGGAGCCGCATCGACTTTTTGTTACAGGCGGATTCCCGACCTGACTGCTATATTGAAGTGAAATCAGTCACGTTGGCGGAAAAAGATCAGGGTTATTTTCCCGATGCCATCACTGAACGAGGTCAGAAACATCTTCGGGAATTGATGAGCGTAGCGGCCGAAGGCAAGCGCGCGGTGATATTTTTCGCGGTGTTGCATTCAGCCATTACACGGTTTTCACCCGCGCGCCATATCGATGCAAAATATGCGCAATTATTAGTTGAAGCACAGCTTAAGGGGGTAGAAATTCTGGTTTATAAAGCGGAACTTTCTGCCCATGGTATGACTCTTAAAGAGCCGTTGCCCATTACCTTGTAATGGTGTAAATATTCGGTTAATTAGTATTCTGGGCGCGTGGGCAAATACGCTTTTCCTCACAGGGTTGTCAAGTGTTACGTTTAGATAATTGCTATCCGGAAAAGCATCTGCTATTTATAGCGACCTGATTTTTCCCCCGAACATGGGGATCGATAGTGCGTGTTAAGGAGAAGCAACATGCAAGAAGGGCAAAACCGTAAAACATCGTCCCTGAGTATTCTCGCCATCGCTGGGGTGGAGCCGTACCAGGAGAAACCGGGCGAAGAGTATATGAACGAAGCCCAGCTGTCGCACTTCAGGCGTATTCTTGAGGCATGGCGTAATCAACTTAGGGATGAAGTTGATCGCACCGTATCTCATATGCAAGACGAAGCGGCTAACTTCCCTGATCCGGTGGACCGCGCCGCACAGGAAGAAGAATTCAGCCTTGAGCTGCGTAACCGTGATCGTGAGCGCAAACTGATCAAAAAGATCGAGAAGACGCTGAAGAAAGTAGAAGACGAAGATTTCGGCTACTGCGAATCATGCGGCGTAGAAATTGGTATTCGCCGTCTGGAAGCGCGTCCGACAGCCGATCTGTGCATCGACTGTAAAACGCTGGCAGAAATCCGCGAAAAACAAATGGCAGGTTAATTCCGGTCATTTTTACCACGTTTACTACAGGCGGGAGCTTCTCCCGCCTTATTATTTGTTAGCCCGCAAAATGAGCGATTCACATTATATTGGCCGCTTCGCCCCTTCCCCCTCTGGCGAACTCCATTTTGGTTCACTGATTGCCGCCCTCGGGAGTTACCTGCAGGCCCGTGCTCGTCGCGGAATCTGGCGGGTACGCATTGAAGATATTGACCCCCCTCGTGAAGTTCCCGGTGCTGCAGACACGATTCTGCGTCAGCTGGAACATTACGGGCTGCACTGGGATGGCGATATTTTATGGCAATCCCAGCGTCATGACGCCTACCGCGAGGCGCTGGCCTGGCTGCATCAGCAGGATCTGAGTTATTACTGCACCTGTACGCGCGCGCGTATTCAAAGCGTCGGCGGTATTTACGACGGTCATTGCCGTGAACTACGCCACGGGCCTGAACAGGCGGCGGTCCGCATTAAGCAACGCCATCCGGTGATGCAGTTTACGGACCAACTGCGCGGTGTGATTCAGGCTGATCCGCGGCTTGCAAAGGAAGATTTTATTATTCACCGTCGCGACGGGCTGTTTGCCTATAACCTCGCGGTGGTGGTAGACGACCACTTCCAGGGCGTGACGGAAATTGTGCGCGGTGCCGATCTTATCGAACCGACGGTACGGCAAATTTCGTTGTATCAACAGTTCGGCTGGCAAGCGCCGGACTATATTCATCTGCCGCTGGCGCTCAACGAACAAGGCGCTAAACTTTCAAAACAAAATCATGCACCTGCACTGCCGCAAGGCGATCCACGCCCGGTGATTGTTGCTGCGCTGCGCTTTCTCGGCCAGCACTCCGATATCCCGTGGCAGGAGATGCGCGTGGATCAGATTCTCACGTTTGCCATTGAAAACTGGAGTCTGACAGCGGTGCCAGAATCGGCGATCGTAAATCCGCCATTCTCAAATGCATCATGCTGAGCTATGATTAGCCGCTATTTTTACACAGCAACACTTGTTCTGATTGAAGTTTGACACTACCGAGGTGCACTATTTTTACCCGAGTCGCTAATTTTTGCCGCAAGGTGCTAAGCCGCGAGGAGCGCGAGGCCGAGCTCGCCGTCGCCCGTCCACATATGACGGTAATCCCGCGTGAGCAGCACTCTATCTCCCGCAAAGATATCAGTGAAAATGCCCTGAAGGTAATGTACAGGCTCAATAAGGCCGGATACGAGGCATGGCTGGTTGGCGGAGGCGTACGCGATCTTTTGCTGGGCAAAAAGCCGAAAGATTTTGATGTCACGACTAACGCCACGCCAGATCAGGTGCGAAAACTGTTTCGTAACTGTCGTCTGGTTGGTCGCCGTTTCCGTCTGGCCCATGTCATGTTTGGCCCGGAAATTATCGAAGTGGCAACTTTCCGTGGTCATCATGAAGGCAGCGAGTCCGATCGCACAACCTCACAGCGCGGACAAAACGGTATGCTGCTGCGCGACAACATCTTCGGCTCCATCGAAGAAGATGCCCAGCGTCGCGACTTCACGATTAACAGCCTGTATTACAGCGTGGCCGATTTCACCGTGCGTGATTACGTTGGTGGCATGCAGGATCTCGAAGAGGGCATCGTTCGCCTGATCGGTAATCCGGAAACGCGCTACCGCGAAGACCCTGTACGTATGCTGCGGGCCGTGCGCTTTGCCGCCAAGCTCGACATGCGTATCAGCCCGGAAACCGCTGAGCCAATCCCGCGTCTGGCAACACTGCTTAACGATATTCCCCCCGCACGCCTGTTTGAAGAAGCACTCAAACTGTTACAGGCGGGCTATGGGTATGAAACCTATAAAAAACTGCGTGAGTACAGCCTGTTCCAGCCGCTGTTCCCCACCATTACGCGCTATTTCACCGAAGACGGTGACAGCCCAATGGAACGCATCATCGCTCAGGTGCTGAAGAATACCGATAACCGCATCCACAATGATATGCGCGTTAACCCGGCGTTCTTGTTCGCCGCCATGTTCTGGTATCCGTTACTGGAAGCTGCGCAGAAAATTGCCCAGGAAAGCGGTCTGGCTTATTACGATGCCTTCGCACTGGCGATGAACGACGTACTGGATGAAGCCTGCCGCTCGCTGGCGATCCCGAAACGTCTGACCTCGCTGACCCGTGATATCTGGCAGTTGCAGCTACGCATGTCTCGTCGCCAGGGCAAACGCGCCTGGAAGCTGATGGAGCATCCGAAGTTCCGCGCCGCTTACGATCTGCTGGCCCTGCGTGCCGAAGTGGAAAACAACGCTGAACTGCAGCGTCTGGCGCAGTGGTGGGGAGAATTCCAGGTTTCAGCGCCGCCGGAACAAAAAGGCATGCTCAACGAACTCGACGAAGAACCAGAACGCCGTCGTCATCGTCGCCCGCGTAAACGCGCCCCGCGCCGTGAAGGTTCCGCGTGACCATCGCCTATATCGCTCTCGGCAGTAATCTAGCCTCTCCTCTGGAGCAGGTTAATGCTGCCGTAAAAGCGATTGGCGACATTCCCGACAGCCGTATCGTCGCTGTTTCCTCCTTTTACCGCACACCGCCATTAGGCCCGCAGGATCAGCCAGATTACCTGAACGCTGCCGTGGCGCTGGAAACCACTCTCGCTCCCGAAGAATTGCTTAATCATACCCAACGCATTGAGCTGCAACAGGGACGCGTACGTAAAGCCGAACGCTGGGGGCCGCGCACTCTGGACCTCGATATTATGCTGTTTGGCGATGAAGTGATTAACACCGAACGTCTGACCGTGCCACACTACGACATGAAAAACCGTGGTTTTATGCTGTGGCCGCTCGCTGAAATCGCACCTGAGCTTATCTTCCCGGAGGGTATCAGCCTGCATCAGCTCCTCACCCATCTTGGTGCCGCAAAACCTGCACACTGGTAAAGTATCCCCTCCCCTTCAGCGTTTACTACTTTAGTGCCAAACGGTTGCTTAAAACAATTGCCCCCCTGAATGTGACTGTTAGAATGCCGATAAATATGACTTTCATCATCAGGAAATGTTATGAAACCCACCACCATTTCACTGCTGCAGAAATGCAAGCAAGAGAAAAAACGCTTCGCGACCATTACCGCCTACGACTACAGCTTCGCTAAGTTATTTGCCGACGAAGGCATTAATGTGATGCTGGTTGGCGACTCGCTGGGCATGACGATCCAGGGGCATGACTCCACCCTACCGGTCACCGTTGAAGATATTGCTTACCACACTCGTGCCGTACGTCGTGGCGCTCCCAACTGTCTGCTGCTCTCCGACCTGCCATTTATGGCTTACGCCACGCCGGAACAAGCATTTGAAAACGCCGCGGTGGTGATGCGGGCGGGCGCTAATATGGTCAAAATTGAAGGCGGCGCCTGGCTGGTAGATACGGTAAAAATGCTCACCGAACGCGCCGTACCGGTTTGCGGTCATCTGGGATTAACACCGCAGTCGGTGAATATTTTCGGCGGCTATAAAATTCAGGGCCGCGGCGACGCCGGGCAGGTATTGCTGGATGACGCGCTGGCCTTAGAAGCCGCTGGCGCTCAGTTGCTGGTGCTGGAGTGCGTGCCGGTTGAGGTGGCGAAGCGCGTCACCGAAGCGCTGTCGATTCCGGTTATCGGTATCGGCGCTGGTAACGTCACCGATGGACAAATCCTCGTCATGCACGATGCCTTTGGTATTACCGGTGGCCACATCCCGAAATTTGCGAAGAATTTCCTCAATGAAGCAGGCGACATGCGCGCCGCAGTGCGGCAGTATATGGCTGAAGTGGAGTCCGGCGTTTATCCGGGCGAAGAACACAGTTTCCACTAATTTTTCAGGCCATATATCGGCCTGAAAAGCGTAGCGCCATCAGGCGGTTCGCTGCATGTTGCCGGATGGCGGCGTAAACGCCTTATCCGGCCTACGGTTCCTCAGGCAACTCAAGGAGTCTTGTCGTGTTAATCATTGAAACCCTGCCGCTGCTGCGCCAGCATATTCGTCGTCTGCGTCAGGAAGGCAAACGCGTCGCTCTGGTTCCCACCATGGGCAACCTGCACGACGGCCATATGAAGCTGGTCGATGAGGCAAAAGCGCGGGCTGATGTGGTGATCGTCAGCATTTTCGTCAATCCGATGCAGTTTGACCGACCGGACGATCTGGTGCGCTATCCACGCACGCTGCAGGAAGATTGTGAAAAGCTGAACAAGCGTAAAGTCGATTATGTTTTTGCGCCAGCCGTTGAGGAAATCTACCCGCAGGGTCTGGAAGGCCAGACTTTCGTTGAAGTTCCCGGTCTCTCCACCATGCTGGAAGGCGCCAGCCGTCCAGGCCACTTCCGTGGCGTTTCCACTATCGTCAGCAAGCTGTTTAACCTGATCCAGCCAGATATCGCCTGCTTTGGCGAGAAAGATTTCCAGCAGCTCGCACTGATCCGCAAAATGGTGGCGGATCTGGGTTATGACATTGAGATCGTTGGCGTGCCGATTATTCGCGCCAAAGACGGTCTGGCGCTTAGCTCACGTAACGGTTATCTGACCGCAGAGCAGCGAAAAATTGCGCCGGGTCTGCACAAAGTGATGAACGGCATCGCTGAAAAGCTGCTTGCCGGCCATCGTGACCAGGAAGAGATTATTGCCATTGCCGAGCAGGAACTGAATGAAAAAGGCTTCCGTGCCGACGATATTCAGATTCGTGATGCCGACACGCTGCTGGAGCTGACGGAAACCAGTAAACGCGCGGTGATTCTGGCCGCCGCCTGGCTGGGTCAGGCACGTCTGATCGATAATCAAAGCGTTACATTAGCCCAGTAGACAGGGGTTAAAAATCAGGCAATACTGCCTGAGAATTTCTCAAAGCAGGCCAGTAGTGCCTGCTTAGCCAAGGTAAACGACAGGGTATAGAAGTTATGATTCGCACCATGCTGCAAGGCAAGCTCCACCGCGTAAAAGTCACGCAGGCGGACCTGCACTACGAAGGCTCCTGCGCCATCGACCAGGATTTCCTCGATGCCTCTGGTATTCTGGAAAACGAAGCTATTGATATCTGGAACGTGAGCAACGGTAAACGTTTCTCAACCTATGCGATTGCGGCTGAACGCGGCTCCAGAATCATCTCGGTGAACGGCGCAGCGGCACACTGTGCTGAAGTCGGCGACATTGTGATTATCGCCAGCTTCGTCACCATGTCTGATGAAGAAGCCCGCACCTGGCGTCCGAAAGTGGCCTACTTTGAAGGCGACAACGAAATGAAGCGCACCGCGAAAGCCATTCCGGTACAGGTTGCCTGACAGCCCTTACCCCTGCGGCTGATTACTTATCAGCCGCGACATCGTCTCCAGCGAATCCGTTCTTAAAATATAAAGTCTTTTCAATAAGAACGGATTATCCCCCGGTTTAACCTTCCCTCTCACCGTGGTGACCGCCATGTGGAATCCCGCGTCGCCTGCCGCTTTTACTGCGGTGGCGTTATAGCCGCCAAACGGGTAAGAAAGATAAAGAACGTGAGGGTTAAACTGAGACAACGCCCGACGCGAACGGGCAAAATCAAACAGAATATTGTGATAGCTGCGACTCAGCAGGATTGGCCGGTGATTCGCATCAACCCGATGTAAAAAATGGGTATGCGACTGGAAGTCGAACACGTCCCTGATCTCATTCAGTTCCGCGATGCTCATAAACTGCAGTGATTTCGGATCCCACTTCTGCGGGTGGCGCTTGATACGTGAGGAGATAATAAACGCCGTTGCCTTCATGCCGTGCTGCTTCAGAATCGGGTAAGCATAACGACTCACCGACTTCAAACCATCATCAAAAGTCAGCACCACCGCCCGCGCCGGGAGATTCATATTGTTGCGAACATAGCCTTCCAGTTGGTACATCGTCAACGTGGTGTAGCCGCGGTCCTGTAGCCAGGCCATCTGGTTGCTGAAGGCGCGTACGGAGGTTGTCGTGGAGGTGTGGCGAAAACGGGTATTCTCTTCATCGCGCAGAATATGGTGATAGGTTAACACCGGGATACCGTTGTCTTCCTGCGCATCCAGAGCACTGATATAGGCCAGTCTGCCGCCAATACGGATCTGGTACCAGGTTTGGTTGAGACGGTCTTTAAGCTTGCTGATAACCGGATAACGCAGATTATCCGCCAGCACGCCAAACGGGGCGCTACCAACATCCGGAGCGTTATAAACCGGCGTATCTTTCCAGGTGATCAGGCTTTGGTTGCTGAGGGGTTTATTGAGATCGCCCAGACCATCGTCGACTTTCTGCCGCCCCTGCACAGGCTCCAGATGCCCCTTATCAATAAACCCGGTACCAAAACCAAAGGTAAATTCGTAATAGTCTGCCGCAATTGGCTCAACGGCGAGGATCTGCCCGGCGCGAATATTTCCTACCGTCACCATCTTGTTGCCAATCTGCGCCCACACGGCGGCTGCTTCGGTGGTTTGCATGTAGCGAGCAGGCAAAGCCGCAGCTATGCTGCCAGAAAACAGGAGCAATAAAACAAGCAGAACGCGCATAACCATATGAGATAACCGAGGCGAGAAACCCCGGCTATTGTAGCAAAAGCGCCATCAATACCAATGATTAATACTCATACAAATCATGCTTCAACACGAAGGGGGGATTTTTCTGTTGTTGATGCCAGAGGCTAGAGACTTCGGGCCCGCCAAGCGCAACGATGCTATCACGAAACGCAGAACTGCTCATCGATTCCCGCGACGAAAGCATTCGCTCAAGCAATGGATAACTGATACCTGAAATCACTTCACACTGGGGATGTTTATGGCTCATTAACGAAGCCACGCGGTAAGGCGCGGCCCCGGCCATATCCGTCAGGAATATCACACCCTCGCCAGAGTCTGTAGCATGCAGGGCATGGCACATCATGCGGCTTAGCATATTCGAGCTAAGCCCACGCCAAAAACTCACCGCCTGGCATTGAACCAACGGGCCGTACTTTTTCTCCAGACGATGCAGCATATCCTGTGCCTTATCATCATGACAGGTAATTACCCAACCTAGCATTGCCTACCTCCTTAGCAGGCAAGTAGTTTATCAGGGTGATAAATCCGTAATGGTGATAAGCATCAAAAGTCTTCCTCTCCCGGGTAAGGAGAGGAAGAAAGACTTAGCTGCGCAGGCCGCGTCCGCGCTGAATCAGGTACCAGCACAGCAAATAAAATGCTGCGATAAACACCACCAGCACGCCAAAGGTGGTAACCAGCGGAACATCGTGGATCCCCAGGAAGCCGTAACGGAAACCGCTAATCATGTAGACAATCGGGTTCAGATGCGACAGTCCCTGCCAGAACGGCGGCAGCAACGTTAACGAATAGAAAACGCCGCCCAGATAGGTCAGCGGAGTCAGCACGAAGGTTGGGATCAGGCTGATATCGTCAAAGGTTTTAGCGAAAACCGCGTTCAACAGACCGGCCAACGAAAACAGCACCGCCGTTAACACCAGCGTAAGCGCCACAAAGACCCAGGAATGCACCTGGAACGGCACAAAGAACAACGAAATCGCTGTTACCAGGATCCCTACGCACAGGCCACGCGCCACGCCGCCGCCAACAAAGCCGGCGATGATCACGTGCGTCGGTACCGGAGCGACCAGTAACTCTTCAATGTTGCGTTGAAACTTGGCGCTGAAGAATGACGATGCCACGTTAGCGTACGAGTTGGTAATTACCGCCATCATAATCAGCCCTGGCACGATAAACTGCATGTAGCTAAAACCATGCATTTCGCCGATTCGCGAGCCGATCAGGTTACCAAAGATAATAAAATAGAGCGTCATAGTAATGACGGGAGGAACCAGAGTCTGGACCCAGATACGCATAAAGCGGTGGATCTCTTTCGCCCAGATGCTTTTCAGCGCAACCCAATAAAGCTGCATCATGCGCGATCTCCTTGTTTTTCATGCACCAGAGAAACAAACAGTTCTTCCAGTCGGTTCGCTTTGTTTCGCATACTCAATACCTGAATGCCCTGGGCGCTCAGCTGTGAGAACACGCTGTTGACCCCCTGTTCACGCAGTACTTCAACTTCCAGCGTGGAGGTATCCACCAGCCGGTAATGATAGCCTTCCAGTTTTGGCAGCGGGCTTTTCGGCGCCAGATCGAGAATAAAGGTCTCGGATTTCAGCTTAGAGAGCAGGCTCTTCATCGAGGTGTTTTCCACCAGCTCGCCGTGCTGAATAATGCCGATGTTGCGACACAGCATTTCCGCTTCTTCGAGATAGTGAGTGGTCAGAATAATCGTGGTGCCTTTGTCGTTTAAATCCTTTAAAAAACCCCACATTGAACGACGCAGCTCAATGTCGACCCCCGCCGTCGGTTCATCAAGGATGAGTAATTTAGGCTCGTGCATTAGTGCGCGGGCAATCATCAGACGGCGTTTCATCCCGCCGGAGAGCATGCGCGCGCGCTCGTTACGTTTTTCCCATAAATCGAGCTGCTTTAAATATAATTCGCTGCGTTTGACCGCCTCTTTATACTCAACGCCGTAATAACCCGCCTGGTTGACTACGATCTGCTGCACGGTTTCAAACGGGTTAAAGTTAAACTCCTGCGGTACCAGACCAAGCTGGCGTTTCGCATTAACGGTATCTTTTTCAAGATCGTATCCGAAGACGCTCACCCGCCCAGAGGTTTTATTCACCAGCGAGCTGATTATCCCGATGGTGGTGGACTTGCCTGCGCCATTCGGTCCCAAAAGCGCATAAAAATCCCCCGCTTCGACTTGCAAATCTATTCCGCGTAACGCCTGAACGCCACCGGGATAGGTTTTTTTAAGTTGTTGAAGTTCCAGAGCAATGGTCATGGTTTTTTACTTACCTTACATTCTAATGCTTGATATTTGGTTTTAATAAATCAGGAGTTACCCTATATTAGCGCAACGCAATTCAATTGGTTACAGCCTCCATGAAAGACATAGATACACTCATCAGCAACAACGCGCTATGGTCAAAGATGCTGGTAGAAGAGGATCCCGGATTTTTTGAAACGCTGACTCACGCACAAAATCCGCGCTTTTTATGGATTGGATGTTCCGACAGTCGCGTTCCCGCAGAACGTTTAACCGGTCTTGAGCCGGGTGAATTATTTGTTCACCGTAATGTTGCCAATCTGGTTATTCACACCGACCTGAACTGTCTCTCAGTGGTTCAGTATGCGGTGGATGTGCTGGAAGTGGAACATATTATTATTTGCGGCCACTATGGATGTGGTGGCGTACAGGCGGCTATTGAAAATAAAGAACAGGGGCTGATTGATAACTGGTTACTGCATATTCGCGATATCTGGTTTAAACACAGTTCACTGCTGGGTGAAATGCCGCAGGAACGTCGCATTGACACCCTGTGCGAACTGAATGTAATGGAGCAGGTCTACAACTTGGGCCACTCAACCATCATGCGTTCAGCCTGGAAGCGCGGTCAGAAAGTTACCATTCACGGCTGGGCTTACGGTATTCATGATGGCCTGCTGCGCGATCTGGACGTCACCGCCACCAGTCGCGAGACGCTGGAGCAGCGCTATCGCCAGGGGCTGTCTAACCTCAGCCAGAAACATACCAATCACAAGCAGATACCAACAAGCGGCAGCGACGCTTAAGTCGCTTTTCGGCCTGCGGGGAAGTATCGTGCAGGCCGAATAAGCAAAGCGCCATCAAGCGCTCCCGACATTACTCGTCCAGCAGCACCACTTTGCCAACGTACGGCAAATGGCGATAACGCTGGGCATAGTCAATGCCATAGCCGACAACAAACTCATCTGGGATAGAGAATCCGATAAACTCAACCGGAACATCCACTTCACGACGGGTAGGTTTGTCCAGCAGCGTACAAATAGCCAGGGATTTCGGCTCGCGCAGGCTCAGAATCTCACGCACTTTGGACAACGTGTTACCGGAGTCGATGATGTCTTCGACAATCAGCACGTCCTTGCCACGAATGTCTTCATCCAGGTCTTTCAGGATTTTAACATCGCGCGTGGTGGACATTCCGCTGCCATAGCTGGAAGCAGTCATGAAATCGACTTCGTGGGAGACATGCACTTCACGGCACAGGTCGGCCATAAACATAAATGAGCCGCGTAACAGACCAACCAGCACCATATCGCTGCCGCTGTCCTTGTAACGTTCGTTAATCTGACGTCCCAGTTCAGCAATACGCGCTTTGATCTCCGCTTCCGGGATCATGACTTCAACAGTATGTTTCATATCTCTAACCATATGATTTAAAAACAAATCACTCAATGCTAACTTTTAATAAGCCAGCATCTAAGCGCAAGGCACGCAGTATACCAGCAAAAGCATTCATACGCGGCATCTGTTGATAAAGTTCATAATGTGACGTTTATCACGCGTTTTAGCTCCTATAATTAACTGCTATTAAAGAAATAACACCTGTGATGGTATTTTTTATGGCAAATAACAACGTACGTTCTCAACGGCTTATCGTGACCCTGAGCGCCCTGTTTGCGGCACTTTGTGGACTATATCTCCTGATTGGTGGAGGCTGGCTGGTCGCCATCGGTGGCTCCTGGTATTACCCGATCGCGGGCCTTGCCATGCTCGGTGTGGCTCTCCTGCTGTGGCGCAGTAACCGATCCGCCCTTTGGCTGTATGCCGCCCTGCTTCTCGCCACCATGATTTGGGGCGTCTGGGAAGTCGGCTTTGATTTCTGGGCGCTGACGCCGCGTAGCGACATCCTGGTCTTCTTTGGTATCTGGCTTATCCTGCCTTTCGTCTGGCATCGCCTGATTATCCCTTCCAGTGGCGCAGTAGCGGCGCTGGTGGTGGCCCTGCTGATTAGCGGCGGTATCCTGACCTGGGCTGGCTTCAACGACCCACAAGAGGTTCACGGCACGCTGAGTGCAGATACCTCTCAGGCCGATGCAATCTCAGCGGTTGCCGACGAGGATTGGCCGGCTTACGGTCGCAATCAGGAAGGTCAACGCTACTCACCGTTAAAACAAATTAACGCTGACAACGTTCATCAGTTGAAAGAAGCCTGGGTATTTCGTACCGGGGATTTAAAACAACCCAACGATCCCGGTGAAATCACCAATGAAGTCACGCCAATAAAAGTGGGGGATACTCTTTATCTGTGTACCGCCCACCAGCGGCTGTTCGCCCTGGATGCGGCCAGCGGTAAAGAGAAGTGGCATTTCGATCCCCAACTCAATACCAATACCAGCTTCCAGCACGTAACCTGTCGCGGCGTTTCTTATCATGAAGCCAGACCGGATACAGCTTCTGCAGAGGTGATGGCCGACTGTCCGCGCCGCATCCTTTTGCCGGTCAATGATGGTCGACTGTTTGCCTTGAATGCCGAGACCGGCAAGCTGTGCGAAACCTTCGCCAATAAAGGTATTTTGAATCTGCAGACCAATATGCCGGATACCTCACCGGGCCTGTACGAACCGACGTCTCCCCCGATAATCACCGATAAAACTATCGTTATTGCCGGGTCGGTAACCGATAACTACTCAACCCGCGAAACATCCGGGGTGATACGTGGTTTTGACGTCAATAACGGCAAGCTTCTGTGGGCATTTGATCCCGGTGCCAAGGATCCTAATTTCATCCCGTCAGATGAACATACCTTCACCTTTAACTCACCCAACTCCTGGGCGCCTGCGGCCTACGACGCGAAGCTGGATCTGGTGTATCTGCCCATGGGCGTTACCACGCCGGATATCTGGGGCGGTAACCGCACACCGGAACAGGAACGTTACGCCAGCGCCATTCTGGCGTTAAATGCCACGACCGGGAAATTGGCCTGGAGCTATCAGACCGTTCACCACGATCTGTGGGATATGGACTTACCGGCGCAGCCAACCCTGGCGGATATCAACGTCAATGGAGAGAAAATTCCGGTCATTTATGCCCCGGCAAAAACCGGTAATATCTTTGTGCTCGACCGCCGTAATGGTGAACTGGTGGTGCCTGCCCCGGAAAAACCGGTGCCGCAAGGTGCAGCCAAAGGTGATTATGTCAGCAAAACCCAGCCGTTCTCCGATCTCAGTTTCCGTCCGCAAAAAGATCTCAGTGGTGCGGATATGTGGGGCGCAACCATATTTGACCAGTTGGTGTGCCGCGTAATGTTCCACCAGCTGCGCTATGAAGGCATTTTTACCCCGCCTTCAGAGCAAGGCACTCTGGTGTTCCCGGGTAACCTCGGCATGTTCGAATGGGGCGGCATTTCCGTTGATCCCAACCGTCAGGTAGCCATTGCCAACCCGATGGCGCTGCCGTTCGTTTCTAAGCTGATCCCACGCGGTCCCGGCAACCCGATGGAGCCGCCGAAAGATGCCAAAGGTACTGGCACAGAGTCCGGGATTCAGCCGCAGTACGGCGTACCATTCGGCGTAACGCTTAATCCATTCCTTTCACCATTTGGTCTGCCGTGTAAACAGCCAGCATGGGGCTACATTTCCGCCGTAGATCTGAAAACCAATCAAGTGGTGTGGAAAAAACGCATTGGCACGCCACAGGACAGCATGCCATTCCCAATGCCGATTCCGGTGCCGTTCAATATGGGGATGCCGATGCTGGGTGGACCTATCTCCACCGCGGGTAACGTGCTGTTTATAGCCGCGACTGCCGATAACTATCTGCGCGCATACAACATGAGCAACGGTGAAAAACTGTGGCAGGGTCGGCTTCCGGCAGGCGGCCAGGCAACGCCGATGACGTATGAAGTTAACGGTAAGCAATATGTGGTGATATCCGCCGGGGGCCACGGCTCATTTGGCACCAAGATGGGCGATTATATTGTGGCATATGCGTTGCCGGACGACGCGAAGTAAAATGGAAAACGCCCGCTAATCAGCGGGCGTTTTTTTATTCAAACTTCAGTGACAGTAACGACGCTTTTGCGGCTTCCTGATACTGAGCCACCAGATCTTTGGTCATATTGAAGGAGACCTGCACCGCTTTCTCGTTTTGCGAGGTAATCAGCAGCATATTGAGAATTTCAGTATCCGGCGCTTGAGAACGGAAAGTAATCAGCCACGCTTTATGCCCATCAACCGTGACAGGTTCCGCCTGCGGCTTGAAGTTGGTCAGCATCTTCAGTGTCGCATCCTTTGCCATATCCAACTGAGCGGCAGGCAACGCGTTGCGCCCGGCGGTAATACCTAGAGACGCTTTACCGCGTTCGTCACCGTAAATCACCTGTGGACGGTTTTCAGAAGGGTATTTGATTTTTGCCATTTCGTCCGGCATCGGCGTGAGCGTCTGCGGAATTTCGAGACTTAAATTCAGTTTTGAAATCTGTTGGCGTTCCATCTTCATCGCAGCCTGTGCCGAAACCGCCAGAAGCATAATAAAAGATGCCGTCAGTACTTTACGCAAAAGGGTCATGAATACCTCGTGATGAGTGATTAACCTCATCAGTATATGAATGCTTTTACTCGACGATAAGGGTAATAATCCGTTTTTGAAATAAACATTTAGCGGATAGCGCCACCGCTATCCGCCGCTGTTTATACGGTAAAACCGAGCATCATCCCGGTATCCTCATGCTCTAACAAATGGCAGTGCGCCATATAGGCATGTTCCTTTGGCGCGTCGTGGTCAAATTTCACCAGCACCTCGCTCACGCCGCCCTCAACCCGCACCGTATCTTTCCATCCCGCGCGGTGCGCAGCAGGCGCTTTGCCATTTTCAGACAGAATACGAAACTGCGTGCCGTGAATGTGGAACGGATGCAGCATCATGTCGCCCTGACCGGAAATCACCCAGCGTTCGTGTTGACCTTTCGCCGCGGCAAACATCGGTTTATTCATATCAAACGCCTGACCATTAATCCGGTTGGCATTATGGAAATCGAATGTTCCATGCTTCATGTTGCCCATGTCACCATGCTGCATATTCCCCATCTCACCGTGGTTCATATTGCCATGCTTCATGTTCCCGTGGCCCATATTGTCATTATTCATATGGCCCATCATCTTGCCATGATCCATACCCGCCATAGCCTGAGCGCCGTACTTCTTCATCAACATTTGCATGCCCATCATGTCGAGCATTGGGTCCATCGATAATTGCAGTTTGCGCACCGTCAGCCCCTCAAGCGATGGCAGCGCCGGCATGGATGTCAGCGTATCCGGCAGCGTGCCGGAAGCGGTAATCAGCAGTGGCTGAACGTGCATCACCGGATGCGGCTTATCAAATGGCGCAATCGCCATGCCCATCTGACCCACAGGCAGAGTGACCAGATCAAACGCTTTACCATCGCTCACGTCCACCAGCACTTCAAATCGTTCGCCCATCAGCATGGGAAGTTCGGTTACTTTTACTGGCTCTGCCAACAGTCCGCCGTCGCTGGCAATAACGTACAAAGGACGATTGTCGCTGGCCGCGATATTCAGTGAGCGTGCGTTACAACCATTTAGCAGACGCAGGCGCAACCAACCGCGCGGTGCAGCATGCTGAGGATAAATCGCCCCATTGGTCAGCAGCGTATCGCCAAACCAACCGACGGCAGCGGTCATGATGTCCAGTTGATAGTTAACCTGACCATCAGCAGAGAACTGTTTATCCTGAATAATCACCGGCACATCATCAATGCCCCACTGCTTAGGCAGCAGCAGCTTGCGAATCTCTTCATCTTCAATCAGCACCAGCCCGGCCAGGCCCATCGCCACCTGATGACCAGTCTTCCCATGCTGATGCGGGTGGAACCAGCAGGTTGCCGCGCGCTGATCCGGTGTGAAGGTCACAGAACGTTTCCCACCCGCCGGAATAATACCTTGCGGGCCACCGTCGACTTCACCGGGGATTTCCAGCCCGTGCCAGTGCAACGTCGTCTCTTCG
The DNA here is from genome assembly GCF_013797615.1 of Citrobacter sp. RHBSTW-00017. NCBI lineage: Bacteria > Pseudomonadati > Pseudomonadota > Gammaproteobacteria > Enterobacterales > Enterobacteriaceae > Citrobacter > Citrobacter sp. RHBSTW-00017. Next base: position 4,059,959 of record NZ_CP056899.1, read on the forward strand.
GCAAGCTGGTTATGGATATCCACCGTCACCGATTGCCCTTTACTCAGCTTGACCGCCGGCCCGAGCAAACTGCCGTTATATCCCCAGGTCGTGGCTGTTTTACCGGCAAAACTCGACTGTCCGGCTTGCACGATCAGCTGCATACGGTTAGAGGCATCTGCGGTTAACAGGTCTGGAATGGGTAATGCGGGACGGTCTGCAGCAAATACGCTCCGGCTCCACAGAGGTAACGCTGACGCGACGCCCAGCGCCACGGAGTACTTTAAAAAGTCACGACGTTGCATAATCACTTCCTTATATTCAGCAGCTTAAGCAGGCTATCTTTTAAGCATAAGCCTTCCCCTTACGGGAAGGTCAAGTAAACGGCTAATAATAAAGGTCGTCGCTTCGCTCGCAGTGTGCTAACGTTTAAATTCCGTGATGCAGTGGTAGAAGCAATGAAGACGTTTTTCAGAACCGTTTTGTTCGGCAGCCTGATGGCCGTATGCGCAAACAGCTACGCGCTTAGTGAGTCCGAAGCCGAAGATATGGCCGATTTAACGGCAGTTTTTGTTTTTCTGAAAAATGACTGTGGATACCAGAATTTGCCAAATGGGCAGATTCGTCGCGCACTGGTCTTTTTTGCCCAGCAAAACCAGTGGGACTTGAGTAATTACGACACCTTCAATATGAAAGCGTTGGGTGAAGACAGCTACCGCGACCTCAGCGGTATAGGCATCCCAACGGCCAAGAAATGCAAAGCGCTGGCACGTGACTCCCTGAGCCTGTTGGCTTACGTTAAATAGCCTCTATCCACTGAAACGTCTATTGAAACAATGACTGGGCATTCCCTGTCATTGTTTACTTTGGATCACCAAGATCACATCATTTTTGAAAACGAAGATTTTGGCTGCTGGATGACGTGGTGCAAATCACCGAGCGCGATGAGTTTATGAATCATGAAATGATGGCCCACGTTCCTGTATTGGCCCATAGCCATGCCAGGAATATGCTGATTATCAGGAGGGGGGACGACGCTATACCGAGTGAAGTACCACGTTCGCGACTTCACCTACGACGTGAACAAGGAAAATATCTTTCATACTAAGATTTTACTGAAAGAAATCTACCTTCAGCACTGCACGTCCCATACTGAACCGAAAGAGTTTAGAGAAGAGGAACCTAATGTCATCACCGGTCTGCTCTGGAGAGAGATACGCGAAATCTACTCCCCCCATAATATACAAGTAATTTTATCTAACTTCACATTCAGACACCGATTTTCAACACAGGTCTTGTGACAAAAATTGTTTATTACCACCGACGACAAATTGTAGTTCTGCACCGCTCTAAAGAAACAGCATTAAATATTAATTCAGGGATATTCTCAAATATTTTACTAGAGTTATCATTCACGATCACTGATTCGTTAAATTGATGTTCAGCTTCAAAATATTTTTTGATATCTACAGATGAATTTGGATAATTTTTAAAAGAAATATTAACAAGTTTTTGTCGGGCCACGCAATAATTACTAATTATTTCTATACTATGTTTTTCAGTTTCACTTATCTTTTCAGAACGCAGATCCTCAGTAATATTTATACAATTATTCAAATCCTCTTCAATACGCTCTTTAATTCTTAAGCCATATTTATAAAACAACCCCCTCATTTTTTCACAGTCGATTAGTTCAGATCGAACAATACTTCCGCTTTCAACACTAGCATCAACACATTGGTTAAAAAATCTAAAATCTATCGGTTGGTCTGGGGCACCCTCTCGCATGTCTTTCACAATAAACTCTAATCTAGAAAGTCGAACGAACTTAATATTCTCAGGAATTGAATATTTAGCAAGCACAGCACCTTCAATTATACACACTGTCATGATCAGAATTATTGAAACCTTGCCTGGTTTTTTAAAAAAATGGGTCTTCCCATCTACACTTAGGGCACCTAAGACGAACCCAGTAACAAAACCACCCAAATGTGCCATGTTATCTACAGGCAGAAATAATCCTAAACATATTACAATAATAACATTGGTGAAAATTTTAGAAAATGGAAGCTCGATCTTGTTACACAATCCAAAAGCTAGCAAATAGCCGGTAATACCAAGAATGGCTCCTGATGCTCCACAACTAACTATCAACTCATATCGATGAACTACAGCACTTAATATCCCTCCAGCGATACCAGATAACATATAGACAGCAATAAAAACTCTACGTGAAAACATGTTTTCAAACAAAAAACCAATCCCAAGTAGTGCAATCATATTAGAGAAAAAATGAAAAATACTTAAATGCATAAACATGCTACTTAAAAGTCTCCAGTATTCACCTGATAGGGTTAACGGAGACGCATTCCCTCCCCATGCAATGATGAATGAGGATGCTTGATATAAATTAAACGCCCGCGAATCCAAATAAGCCGAAAAAACAAAGAAAACAAAATTAACAAAAACAAGAACCGCAGTAACAGCCCATTTACTATTTTTAAACCCACTTATCTTTAGATAACTCATGATTGATAATCCCTGTTTCTGATTTACTTTCATCCATAAAATTTAGACATCTTGTTAATTCACAAGATGTCTAAATTTAAAACCTCCCAGTTAATTACACAACCCTAAGAAGATCATTTTTGCTTTAAAAATTCACGATAAGCCGCCACGACCTGAAGAAAGTCCTCTACGCCGCAAAGTGAAAAGCTCTCTTCGTCGTAGTAGCTCATCCCCTCTTCCATTTCATCTCCGGAGAATTCCAGCTGATTGGCGCGCACCATCACCTCTTCACCATCCAGCCAGAGCGTGTATTCATGCCCTGCTCGCTGCCAGGAGCGCTCACTGCCCTTCACCGCATGCGCCGCCTGTTCCACTTCATCAAGTAAGGCCAGGTTCTCTTTCACTTCTTCGTTAAACCAGTGCCCCACCACCTCGTGGCCCATGGACATACGCACTTTTACCACTCCGGTAATATCGCGCAGAAATTCGTAATCCATAATGTCTTCCTCTGCTCCCGGCAATGCGCCAATACCGCATTGCGCCTTGCTGTAATTATCGCAGCAGCGCGGCAGAAAAAAAGCGTAGCGGGTATAAGGAATAGAAATAAAAATGCCCGGAGAAGCAGACTTCTCCGGGCATTGATGCGTTTTTACACAAATCGCGTTTGCGTATTACACCGCGGTCTGGAAAATCACACCATCGGCTTTCTCAGTATACTGAGACAGCTGGTCGAAGTTCAGATAACGGTAAGTATCCACCGCCGTCTTATCAACCTGCGCCACATAGGTCTGATACTCTTCCGCCGTCGGCAGTTTGCCAATCAGCGCCGCAACCGCCGCCAGCTCCGCAGAAGCCAGGTAGACGTTCGCCCCGGTACCTAAACGGTTCGGGAAGTTACGGGTAGAGGTCGAAACCACCGTTGCGCCGTCAGCCACACGCGCCTGGTTACCCATGCACAGCGAACAGCCAGGGATCTCAATACGCGCACCGCTCTTACCAAACACGCTGTAGTAGCCTTCTTCGGTCAGCTGCGCCGCATCCATACGGGTTGGCGGAGCCACCCACAGACGCGTCGGCAACTGGCCTTTGTGTGCATCCAGCAGTTTACCCGCCGCACGGAAGTGGCCGATGTTGGTCATGCAGGAGCCGATGAAGACTTCATCGATCTTCTCGCCCTGCACGTCAGACAGCAGACGCGCGTCGTCCGGATCGTTCGGTGCACACAGGATTGGCTCTTTGATATCCGCCAGATCGATGTCGATCACCGCCGCGTATTCTGCGTCAGCGTCGGCTTCCAGCAATTGCGGATCCGCCAGCCATTTTTCCATCCCCTGCACACGACGCTCCAGCGTACGGCGATCGCCGTAACCTTCAGCGATCATCCACTTCAGCAGAACGATGTTAGAGTTCAGATACTCAACGATCGGCTCTTTGTTCAGTTTGATGGTACAACCGGCAGCGGAACGTTCAGCGGAGGCATCGGTCAGTTCGAACGCCTGCTCCACTTTCAGATCCGGCAGACCTTCGATTTCGAGGATGCGGCCAGAGAAGATGTTTTTCTTACCTTTCTTCTCAACGGTCAGCAGACCCTGTTTGATCGCGTACAGCGGAATGGCGTGTACCAGATCGCGCAGGGTAATCCCCGGCTGCATTTTGCCTTTGAAACGCACCAGAACGGATTCCGGCATATCCAGCGGCATCACGCCGGTCGCAGCAGCAAACGCCACCAGGCCAGAACCCGCCGGGAAGGAGATGCCAATCGGGAAACGAGTATGGGAGTCACCACCGGTGCCGACGGTATCCGGCAACAGCATGCGGTTCAGCCAGGAGTGGATTACGCCATCGCCCGGACGCAGCGACACGCCGCCACGGTTCATGATGAAGTCCGGCAGAGTGTGGTGCGTGGTCACGTCAACCGGCTTCGGATACGCGGCAGTGTGACAGAAGGACTGCATCACCAGGTCAGCAGAGAAGCCCAGGCACGCCAGGTCTTTCAGTTCATCACGGGTCATCGGGCCGGTGGTATCCTGAGAACCCACGGAGGTCATCTTCGGTTCGCAGTACGCGCCCGGACGGATACCTTTCACGCCGCAGGCGCGGCCCACCATTTTCTGCGCCAGAGAGAAGCCGCGGCTGCTTTCCGCCACGTCTTTCGCCTGACGGAATACGTCGCTGTGCGGCAGTCCCAGCGCTTCGCGCGCTTTGGTGGTCAGGCCACGACCGATGATCAGCGGAATACGGCCACCAGCGCGCACTTCGTCGATCAGCACATCAGTTTTCAGCTCAAAGCTTGCCAGCAATTCGCCGGTTTCGTGGTTACGCACTTCTCCTTTGAACGGGTAAACGTCAATCACGTCGCCCATGTTCATGTTCGAAACGTCCACTTCGATTGGCAGTGCGCCCGCATCTTCCATGGTATTGAAGAAGATCGGTGCAATTTTGCCGCCGAGACACAGACCGCCGCCACGCTTGTTCGGTACATGAGGGATATCATCGCCCATGAACCACAGTACGGAGTTGGTTGCAGATTTACGCGAAGAGCCGGTACCAACAACGTCACCCACATAAGCCAGCGGGTAGCCTTTTTTCTGCAGTTCTTCAATCTGTTTGATCGGACCTACCGCGCCCGGCTGGTCCGGTTCGATACCTTCACGGGCGTTTTTCAGCATCGCCAGCGCGTGCAGAGGGATATCCGGGCGAGACCATGCGTCCGGTGCCGGAGAGAGGTCATCGGTGTTGGTTTCACCCGTCACTTTAAACACGGTAACGGTGATTTTTTCAGCCAGAGCAGGACGGTTCAGGAACCATTCGGCATCGGCCCAGGACTGCATTACCTGCTTCGCATATTCGTTGCCCGCTTTGGCTTTTTCTTCTACATCGTAGAAGTTATCGAACATCAGCAGCGTTGAAGAGAGCGCTCTGGCGGCAATCGGCGCCAGTTTTGCGTCGTCAAGCGCGTCGATCAGCGGATGAATGTTGTAACCACCCTGCATGGTGCCCAGCAGTTCAATGGCTTTTTCTGGCGTCACCAGCGGGGAGGTGGTGTCGCCTTTCGCGACGGCAGCGAGAAAACCTGCTTTAACATAAGCGGCTTCATCTACGCCAGGAGGAACGCGGTTGATCAACAGGTCTAACAGGAATTCTTCTTCGCCCACAGGCGGGGTCTTCAGCAGCTCGACAAGTGCGGCCATTTGGGTTGCGTCTAACGGTTTTGGCACAATCCCCTGGGCAGCACGCTCAGCTACGTGCTTACGGTATTCTTCTAGCACGACGATATCTCCTCGCTCTCATTGTCATAATGCGGCGCTTTTGTAGATGGGCGATTCTCTTCACGCTCCTGTGAGACAGTAGTTAGTAGGGTAAATGCCCGGTACCGCGTAAGGCACAATAACAGGATTTTCATTAAGTGTTAATCCGTTTACAAAAAAGCAACATAAAAAATTGGCTGAATCGTTAAGAATGGTGTAGCGACAAGGCGGGGCGTAATTTAGGCTCCCTAAAAACGATGTGAAACGGTGGATTTTCAAGCGCGACATGCTGAATATTCCAGCGATTTTTCAGCCATCAGATATAATTGTGTAATAAATCTTCACACTCTTTTTCCGGACCTGCCGGGTGAATCCCCAATAAAAGTCAAAACTATCTAACACGGGTGAATAATACTCGCGGCAACAGAACGCCTCACGGCACAGCGCTTGTCTCGTTGGAGTCATTTTATGAAGTTGCCCTTTAAGCCACATCTGCTTGTCCTTCTGTGCAGTGCCGGGCTATTTGCCGCCTCTGGCGTGATGTTCGTTAAAAGTCGCGCAACGGAGCCAGCAGCTCCAGCCCCCGTCGCACAGCAACCGTCCGCACCGGCTCCAGCTCCCGTAGCGGCCCCTGCCTCGGCCGATCAACCAGCGCCCACCGCAGCCCCTACGTACACATCGGCACAAATCGATCAGTGGGTTGCGCCTATCGCGCTCTATCCGGATTCACTGCTGTCGCAAATTTTGATGGCCTCAACCTACCCGGCCAACGTCATCCAGGCCGCGCAGTGGTCAAAAGACAATCCCAAAATGCAGGGTGATGCCGCCATTCAGGCCGTTGCCAGCCAACCCTGGGATCCCAGCGTGAAATCGCTGGTGGCGTTTCCACAGCTGATGTCGCTGATGGGTGAAAATCCGCCGTGGGTACAGAGCCTGGGCGATGCATTCCTTGCGCAGCCGAAAGAGGTTATGGATTCCGTTCAACGCCTGCGTGCGCTGGCGCAACAGACCGGAGCATTGCAATCAACACCGCAGCAGACTGTTACCACCGTGGCCAAAGCAGCTCCGGCTAAAACCGTTACCAGCGAGTCAACGACCACAACAGCCACGACCGCCGCCTCAGCAAGCCCAACGGTAATCAAAATTGAATCCGCCGACCCGCAGGTAGTTTACGTTCCCACCTATAACCCAAATACGGTTTACGGTACCTGGCCGAACACCGCCTATCCGCCAACCTATCTACCGCCAACGCCCGGCGAGCAGTTTGGCAACAGCTTCGTTAACGGTTTAGGCTTCAGCCTCGGCGTCGCCACAACTTATGCCATCTTCAGCAATATTGACTGGGATGACGACGATGACTGGGATCACCATCATAACGATGACTGGGATAACCATGGCGGCTATAACCGCAACGGTGATAACAACATCAATATCAACGTTGATAACTTCAATAAAATCAGTGGACAGCGTCTGACGGATGCCAACCGTACCTGGCAGCACAACCCGGCCTATCGCGAAGGGGTTCCGTACCCTAATAGCCAGCTCAATAACCGCTTCCACTCCACTAACACGGCTACGGGCCTAAGCTCAACCCAGCAAAGACCGGTCAACCGTGATAGCCAGCGTCAGGCAGCGTTGAGCCAGATGGAAAAATCAACGGGGAAAACCTTCCCCCAGACGGCGCGTACGGGAACGAAAGACGCCCAGCGTCAGGCATCCAGCCAACAGCTAAAGCAAATTTCCCAGCGTAATAACTACCGTGGTTACGATAGCAAACCGCAAACGGCAAAACGGGCAAACACTCAGCAACATGAACATCGCCAGGCCGCCACTCAGCGACAAGAGAAACGGGTCACGCAACCAGCGCAGCAACGCAACGTGCAGCAGCGCAATCTTCAACAACGGACCAGCCAGCCGCGGGCCAATGCGCTGAGCGGCAACGACAGTCGCTCCGCCAGTTGGCAGGCGCAGCAGCAGCGAGGGGCTCAAAGCAGGCAGGTCGCCCGCAACCAGCCATCTCGCCAGCTATCCGGCGACCGTGCTGAACACCGTGAATTCCGTCATCGTTAAGGGAAGCGACATGAAAAATAAACTACTCAGTGGAATGGTGTTATTCATGGTTTCGACCACCGCGATGGCACAGCAATCCTTCAGCACACCAGACCAGGCGACCGATGCCCTGGCAACCGCGATAAGCGAGCAGAATGAAAGCGCGATGAACAACCTGCTCGGGGAAAACTGGCGCGAGTTTCTGCCACCGGAAGGCGTCGATCCTGATGCGGTTGATCGCTTCCTGCGCGACTGGAAGGTCCGCCATAATACCGTCATCGACGGCAATACCGCGCACCTGGTGGTCGGGGACAGCGACTGGCAACTGCCGATCCCGGTTGTTAAAACCGCTTCCGGCTGGCAATTTGATATCAAGGAAGCGGCTGAAGAGATCCTGACCCGAGAGATTGGGCGCAACGAACTTGCGGCTATTGAAGCATTACACGCCTATGTAGATGCTCAGCAAAGCTACTTTGCGATGAACCAAAAATACGCGCAAAAGATTGTCAGTTCTGAAGGGAAAAAAGATGGTCTGTACTGGCCTGTTTCGCCCGGCGAAGCGCCAAGCCCGCTTGGCCCGGCCTTTAGTCCGCAAGAGCCTGGCACGGGCTATCACGGCTATCGTTTCCGTATCCTTCCCGATAAAACCAGCGGCTTTGCGATGGTTGCCTGGCCCGTCAGCTACGATCACACTGGTGTTATGAGTTTTATGATTAACGGTGATGATAAAGTCTACCAGGCCGATCTCGGCGCTGATGCACAGCAGAAAGCCGAGGCGTTAACCGCATATCATCTGGATAAAAACTGGCAGCCCGTAGCGCCCTGAATGCCAGTCAAATAGTGAGTTGACCGGGGCTCCGGCCAACTCACGAGAGATTACAGGATGTTAGCGACGGATTTCGCCAGCTGCGCTTCCAGAACCGGTTTCGCTTCTTCGAACTTCAGGTTCACTTTGTTGGCATTAGACACGACGCGGGTCTGGTATTTTGCGCGATCGCCCTGCGCGCTGCTGGTTTGCAGCTTGATACCGGACGTGCCCTGGCGCAGTGCGGCAACGTTACCAAAACTGGTAGCTTTCAGGCAAAAAAAACGCCTCCGAAGAGGCGTTTTCACAAAAGCGGGAAGATTACTTTTTCTTCGCTTTCGGGTTTGGCAGGTCGGTGATGCTACCTTCGAACACTTCTGCCGCCAGGCCCACAGACTCGTGCAGAGTCGGGTGCGCGTGGATGGTCAGCGCGATGTCTTCAGCATCACAACCCATTTCGATCGCCAGACCGATTTCACCCAGCAGCTCGCCGCCGTTGGTACCGACAATCGCACCACCGATAACACGGTGAGATTCTTTGTCGAAAATCAGTTTAGTCATACCGTCTGCGCAGTCGGAAGCGATAGCACGACCAGAAGCAGCCCACGGGAAGGTGGCGGTCTCAAAGCTGATGCCTTTCTCTTTCGCTTCTTTCTCAGTCAGGCCAACCCATGCAACTTCTGGTTCAGTGTATGCGATGGATGGGATAACTTTCGGATCGAAGTAGTGTTTCTTACCGGCGATAACTTCAGCGGCAACGTGACCTTCGTGAACACCTTTGTGCGCCAGCATCGGCTGACCGACGATATCGCCGATAGCAAAGATGTGCGGCACGTTGGTACGCAGCTGTTTGTCAACGCGGATGAAGCCACGGTCATCAACTTCCACGCCAGCTTTGCCCGCGTCGAGGTTTTTGCCGTTCGGTACACGACCGATAGCCACCAGCACTGCATCGTAACGCTGAGCTTCAGCTGGCGCTTTTTTGCCTTCCATAGAAACGTAGATACCGTCTTCTTTCGCTTCAACGGCGGTTACTTTGGTTTCCAGCATCAGGTTGAATTTCTTGCTGATGCGTTTGGTAAAGACTTTAACCACGTCTTTATCGGCAGCCGGGATAACCTGGTCGAACATTTCAACCACGTCGATCTCTGAACCCAGCGCATGGTACACGGTACCCATTTCCAGACCGATGATACCGCCGCCCATTACCAGCAGGCGCTTAGGAACAGTTTTCAGTTCCAGTGCATCGGTGGAATCCCACACGCGCGGATCTTCATGCGGAATGAATGGCAGTTCGATCGGACGGGAACCCGCCGCGATGATCGCGTTGTCAAAGTTGATCACGGTTTTGCCGTTTTCACCTTCAACTTCCAGGGTGTTCGCCCCGGTAAATTTACCCAGACCGTTAACCACTTTCACTTTACGGCCTTTGGCCATACCCGCCAGACCGCCGGTCAGTTGAGTGATAACTTTTTCTTTCCAGGTACGAATCTTGTCGATATCGGTTTTCGGCTCGCCAAAAACGATACCGTGTTCAGCCAGCGCTTTGGCTTCTTCGATAACTTTTGCTACGTGCAGCAGCGCTTTAGAAGGGATACAGCCGACGTTCAGACAAACACCACCGAGGGTGCTGTAACGTTCTACGATGACGGTCTCCAGACCTAAATCTGCGCAACGGAAGGCAGCAGAGTAACCTGCAGGGCCTGCCCCAAGTACCACGACCTGAGTTTTGATTTCAGTGCTCATCATGACCTCTTAATTTATACCCGTCGTCCACCGGGTCGTTCTATCCGCCCGTATTTTACAAAATTGTTAACAATTTTGAAACAACAAACGGCAACCGATTTGTCTTTCGCACAATAACCTCACTGACTTCATGAGATTACCAGAAAAAAGCCGGCCGTCGGGCCGGCTTTTTCGCTTACATCACCAGGCGGCGAATGTCAGACAGCATGTTGTTGATGATGGTGATAAAGCGCGCACCATCAGCACCGTCGATTACGCGGTGGTCGAAGGAGAGCGAAATCGGCATCATCAGACGCGGCATAAACTCTTTACCGTTCCACACTGGCTCCATAGAGGACTTGGAGACACCGAGGATAGCCACTTCCGGCGCGTTCACAATCGGCGCGAAGTGGGTCGTACCCAGGCCACCGATGCTGGAGATGGTGAAGCAACCCCCCTGCATTTCGCCAGCGGTCAGCTTGCCATCACGCGCTTTCTTGGAGATGGTGGTCAGTTCACGAGACAGCTCGGTAATGCTCTTCTTGTTCACGTCTTTGAAGACCGGAACAACCAGACCATTCGGCGTATCTACCGCGACACCGATGTTGATGTATTTTTTCAGGGTCAGACGCTGACCGTCTTCAGACAGAGAGCTGTTGAAGCGCGGCATCTGTTCCAGAGCGGCGGCAACGGCTTTCATGATGAAGACCACTGGCGTGAATTTCACATCCAGTTTACGTTTTTCAGCTTCGGCGTTCTGCTGTTTACGGAACGCTTCCAGATCGGTGATATCGGTCTTGTCGAAGTGAGTAACGTGCGGGATCATCACCCAGTTACGGCTCAGGTTAGCACCAGAGATTTTCTGGATACGGCCCAGTTCCACTTCTTCGATTTCACCAAACTTGCTGAAGTCCACTTTCGGCCAAGGCAGCATGCCCGGAATACCGCCGCCTGCTGCTGCCGGAGCAGCTTCAGCACGCTTGATAGCGTCTTTCACGTAAGCCTGAACGTCTTCACGCAGGATACGACCTTTACGGCCAGAACCTTTCACTTTCGCCAGGTTTACACCGAACTCGCGCGCCAGGCGACGAATCAGCGGCGTTGCATGAACGTAAGCGTCGTTCTCAGCGAACTCAGATTTACCTTCCGCTTTCGCGGCCGGAGCTGCGGCTGGTTTAGCAGCCTGAGCCGGTGCAGCTGCAGAGGCTGGAGCAGCCGCGGCAGCTGGAGCGGCAGCAGGTGCTGCGCCTTCAACTTCGAAGATCATAATCAGAGAACCGGTTTTGACTTTGTCACCGGTGCTGATTTTGATTTCTTTCACGGTGCCCGCGAACGGTGCCGGAACTTCCATCGACGCTTTATCGCCTTCAACGGTAATCAGTGACTGCTCAGCGGCAATTTTATCGCCCACTTTAACCATCACTTCAGTGACTTCAACTTCGTCACCGCCGATATCCGGAACGTTAACCTCTTTCGAGCCAGAAGCTGCCGGAGCCGCCGCTGCAGCTGGAGCTGCCGCCTGAGCCGGTGCTGCAGCAGGCGCTGCGCCTGCAACTTCGAAGACCATAATCAGAGAACCGGTAGACACTTTATCGCCCGTGTTGATTTTGATCTCTTTAACGGTGCCCGCGAACGGCGCCGGAACTTCCATTGACGCTTTATCGCCTTCAACGGTGATCAGAGACTGTTCAGCCGCAACGGTGTCGCCCACTTTAACCATAACCTCGGTAACTTCGACTTCGTCACCGCCGATGTCCGGTACGTGTACTTCTTTCGCCGCTGCCGCAGCAGGTGCTGCTGCCGGAGCTGCTTCTTTCTTCTCTTCTGCCGAAGCAGGTGCAGCGGCTGCTGCACCATCGGCGGAATCGAAAATCATGATCAGTTTGCCGGTCTCAGTTTTGTCGCCAACAGAGACTTTGATCTCTTTAACGATACCTGCCTGAGGAGACGGAACTTCCATAGAGGCTTTGTCGCCTTCTACGGTGATCAGCGACTGTTCAGCTTCAACTTTGTCGCCCACTTTGACCAGGATCTCGGTGATTTCAACTTCATCAGCCCCGATGTCCGGTACATTGATTTCGATAGCCATTATTCTTTTACCTCTTACGCCAGACGCGGGTTAACTTTATCTGCATCGATGTTGAATTTGATGATTGCGTCAGCAACCACTTTCTTATCGATTTCGCCACGTTTAGCCAGTTCGCCCAGGGCCGCTACAACCACATAAGAAGCATCAACTTCGAAGTGGTGACGCAGGTTTTCACGGCTGTCAGAGCGACCGAAGCCGTCAGTACCCAGTACGCGATAATCATCAGCCGGTACATAAGTACGAACCTGTTCGGCAAACAGTTTCATATAGTCAGTAGATGCCACTGCCGGAGCGTCGTTCATCACCTGAGCGATGTACGGAACGCGCGGAGTTTCCATCGGGTGCAGCATGTTCCAGCGTTCACAATCCTGGCCATCACGCGCCAGTTCAGTGAAGGAGGTTACGCTGTAAACGTCAGAACCTACACCGTAGTCGTTCGCCAGGATCTGTGCTGCTTCACGCACGTGACGCAGGATAGAACCGGAGCCCAGCAGTTGAACTTTACCTTTCTTACCTTCGAGGGTTTCGAGTTTGTAGATACCTTTACGGATACCTTCCTCGGCACCTGCTGGCATTGCCGGCATGTGGTAGTTTTCGTTCAGCGTGGTGATGTAGTAATAAACGTTCTCTTGTTTCTCACCGTACATACGCTCCAGACCATCGTGCATGATGACCGCAACTTCGTACGCGTAAGACGGATCGTAAGAGATACAGTTCGGGATAGTCAGAGACTGAATATGGCTGTGACCATCTTCGTGCTGCAGACCTTCGCCGTTCAGCGTCGTACGACCAGAAGTTCCCCCTACCAGGAAGCCGCGAGCCTGTTGGTCGCCTGCCTGCCAGCACAGGTCACCGATTCGCTGGAACCCGAACATGGAGTAGTAGATGTAGAACGGAATCATCGGCAGATCGTTGGTGCTGTAGGAGGTCGCAGCAGCCAGCCAGGATGCGCCAGCACCCAGTTCGTTGATGCCTTCCTGCAGGATCTGACCTTTCTCGTCTTCTTTATAGTAAGCAACCTGCTCACGGTCCTGCGGGGTGTACTGCTGACCGTTCGGGCTGTAGATACCGATCTGACGGAACAGACCTTCCATACCGAAAGTACGCGCTTCGTCAGCGATGATCGGAACCAGACGATCTTTGATCGACTTGTTCTTCAGCATCACGTTCAGGGCACGAACGAAAGCGATAGTGGTGGAGATTTCTTTGTTCTGCTCTTCCAGCAGCGCACCGAAGTCTTCCAGAGCAGGCAGTTCCAGCTTCTCGGTGAAGTTCGGCTGACGAGCAGGCAGATAGCCGTGCAGTTTCTGACGCTGAGCGTGCAGATAAGTGTGCTCTTCAGAACCTTCCGGGAAGGTGATGTAAGACAGGTTTTCAACCTGCTCATCGGTCACAGGAACGTTGAAACGGTCGCGGATATAACGCACGCCGTCCATGTTCATTTTCTTAACCTGGTGAGCGATGTTTTTACCTTCGGCGGTGTCACCCATGCCGTAACCTTTGATGGTATGGGCCAGGATTACAGTTGCTTTGCCTTTGGTTTCCTGCGCTTTCTTCAGTGCAGCGTAGACTTTCTTCGGATCGTGACCACCACGGTTCAGAGCCCAAATCTGCTCGTCAGTCCAGTCAGCAACCAGGGCTGCGGTTTCCGGGTATTTACCGAAGAAGTGCTCACGTACGTATGCGCCATCTTTGGATTTAAAGGTCTGGTAGTCGCCGTCAACGGTTTCGTTCATCAGTTGGATCAGTTTACCGCTGGTATCTTTACGCAGCAGCTCATCCCAACGACCGCCCCACATGACTTTGATAACGTTCCAGCCAGCGCCCGCGAAGATGCCTTCCAGTTCGTTAACAATCTTGCCGTTACCGGTGACCGGACCGTCAAGACGCTGCAGGTTACAGTTGATAACAAAGACCAGGTTGTCCAGTTTCTCACGGGTCGCGATGGTGATAGCACCCTTAGATTCTGGCTCGTCCATTTCGCCGTCGCCCAGGAAGGCGTAAACGGTTTGTTTAGAGGTATCTTTCAGGCCACGGTGTTCCAGATATTTCAGGAATTTAGCCTGGTAGATTGCACCGATTGGGCCCAGACCCATAGATACGGTCGGGAACTGCCAGAATTCCGGCATCAGTTTCGGGTGCGGGTAGGAAGACAGGCCTTTGCCATGTACTTCCTGACGGAAGTTGTTCATCTGCTCTTCAGTCAGACGACCTTCCAGGAATGCGCGAGCGTAGATGCCCGGAGAGATGTGGCCCTGGAAGTAAACCAGATCGCCGCCATCCTGCTCGTTGCGTGCACGGAAGAAGTGGTTGAAGCAAACATCATACACCGTTGCGGAGGACTGGAAGGATGCCATGTGGCCACCCAGCTCGAGGTCCTTTTTAGACGCGCGCAGTACGGTCATGATGGCGTTCCAGCGGATAGCAGAACGAATACGACGTTCCAGCTCCAGATTGCCCGGGTATTCCGGTTCATCTTCAACGGCAATAGTGTTTACATAATTGCTGGCCCCAGCACCTGCCGCTACTTTCACGCCGCCTTTGCGAGCTTCTGAAAGCAGTTGGTCGATCAGATACTGAGCACGCTCAACACCTTCTTCACGGATGACCGATTCGATCGCCTGTAGCCAGTCGCGAGTTTCGATCGGATCCACGTCATTTGGGAAACGTTCTGACATGGGGGTATTCCTTATCTATCTAATACGTTGAGTTATCTGGAACCTGTCCCATTACGTTCTCACCAGAGAGCGTAATAAGACAGGTTCTGCGTTTAGTTGCCGCGCCTTTCGATAGCGCTTGATTTACAACATCTTCTGGTTAACGTTCTGCCAGAAAAATCACTAATTCTTTCGTTGCTCCAGACGGCGTAAGGCGCGTTCACGACGGCTTTCCTCACGGCTCCTGTCCAGCAGAATCTCTTCGATAAACGCCAGGTGACGGTGAGACGCTTCACGCGCTTCTTCAGGCTTCCCGGCGATAATTGCTTCAAAGATGCGGGTACGGTGACTGCTCACCAGCGGCAGCATCTCGCGACGCGCATACAGCAATTCGAAGTTTTGCCGAACGTTCTGGGCCAGCATCGGCTCCATACACCTTAGCAAATGGAGCAGCACCACATTATGTGCCGCTTCGGTGACAGCAATTTGATACTGGAGTACCGCGTCAGATTCGCCGTCAAGATCGCCGGACTGTTGAGCAAGCTCGATCGCATGGTGGAGTTCACGGATACGCGTTTTGTCTTCATCCGTGCTGCGCAGTGCAGCGTAATAGGCTGCAATACCTTCCAGCGCATGGCGCGTCTCAAGCAGGTCAAACTGGGATTCAGGATGGTCGGAGAGCAGCTCTACCAGTGGGTCGCTAAAGCTCTGCCACAGGCTGCTCTGAACAAAAGTGCCACCGCCCTGACGACGAAGCAGTAACCCCTTCGCTTCAAGGCGTTGGATCGCCTCGCGTAAGGAGGGGCGGGAGACGTCGAACTGTTTTGCCAGCTCGCGTTCCGGTGGGAGTTTTTCTCCGGGGCGAAGTGTCCCCTCAAGAATTAAAAACTCCAGCTGCTGCTCAATCACATCGGAGAGTTTTGGTTGGCGGATTTTGCTGTAGGCCATGATTTCCTGTCTTAAGCCATTTGCCCGGAGTCAATTGGTCTTACCAATTTCATGTTCTTGACGCTAAAGTAACAAAGTATTCACCTTCTGTCCATACAGGTTTTGATTGAAATCAGTAAAGGGGGCATATTTTAACAACATTACAGAAATAACGTTTCAAACATGTAACTATGCACAAATGTTAAATTTACCCACCACGGGGTAGTTTTAACGGAATTGAAACGAAAAAATATCTCATCTGAACCGATTCACCTGATTATTTATCGACACATTAGCCACAATTAGTGAATAAAAATTCAAAATGGAAATTTTGTGGTAGATAAACTCGCATTTACAAATGGTTTCTTTTTATTCAACTCGTCATCTTGCCCGCATAAAGCAGGTGCATTCGCGCTCGCATATCATTATTCTGATCAAGACAAAAGCATTGAGGCAACATTTTATATAAAGCATCTGTAAACAAATAAATACAACAAACGGAATTGCAAACTTACACACGCATTGCTGCGTAGTTCAAAAAATAAGTACTCGAAATATGAAGAGTAAAACCACACACGAGGTTTAATGATGGAAAGTCAACAGCATGGCGATCAGCTCAAGCGCGGTCTTAAGAACCGCCATATACAGCTAATCGCGCTGGGTGGCGCGATTGGTACCGGGTTATTCCTCGGTAGCGCATCCGTTATCCAGTCTGCAGGACCGGGTATTATTCTGGGTTACGCAATTGCCGGCTTTATCGCCTTTTTGATTATGCGTCAATTAGGTGAAATGGTAGTTGAAGAGCCGGTTGCAGGCTCCTTTAGCCACTTTGCTTATAAATACTGGGGCGGTTTCGCGGGTTTCTCTTCTGGCTGGAACTATTGGGTACTGTACGTCCTGGTTGCCATGGCTGAACTGACTGCCGTAGGTAAATACATCCAGTTCTGGTATCCGGATATCCCCACCTGGGTTTCTGCTGCAGCCTTCTTCGTGCTGATCAACGCCATCAACCTGACCAACGTGAAAGTGTTTGGGGAAATGGAGTTCTGGTTCGCCATTATCAAAGTCATTGCCGTGGTTGCGATGATTCTGTTCGGCGGCTGGTTGCTGTTTAGCGGCAACGGCGGCCCGCAGGCCAGCGTCAGTAACCTGTGGAGTCAGGGTGGCTTCCTGCCGCACGGCTTCACCGGTCTGGTGATGATGATGGCTATTATTATGTTCTCTTTTGGTGGGCTGGAGCTGGTCGGGATCACCGCAGCAGAAGCCGATAACCCGGAGCAAAGCATTCCCAAAGCAACCAACCAGGTTATCTACCGTATCCTGATTTTCTATGTAGGTTCGCTGGCAGTTCTGCTTTCCCTGATGCCGTGGACGCGCGTCACGGCTGATACCAGCCCGTTTGTCCTTATTTTCCACGAGCTGGGCGACACCTTTGTTGCCAATGCACTGAACATCGTAGTGCTGACCGCTGCCCTTTCTGTGTATAACAGCTGCGTATACTGCAACAGCCGTATGCTGTTCGGTCTGGCACAGCAGGGCAACGCGCCAAAAGCGCTGATGAACGTCGACAAACGCGGTGTACCGGTGAACACCATTCTGGTCTCCGCGCTGGTTACGGCTCTGTGTGTACTGATCAACTATCTGGCCCCGGAATCCGCCTTTGGCCTGCTGATGGCGCTGGTGGTTTCCGCACTGGTGATCAACTGGGCAATGATTAGCCTGGCGCACATGAAGTTCCGCAAAGCCAAACAGCAGCAAGGCGTTACCACCCGTTTCCCGGC
This sequence comes from Citrobacter sp. RHBSTW-00017, assembly GCF_013797615.1. Lineage (NCBI taxonomy): Bacteria > Pseudomonadati > Pseudomonadota > Gammaproteobacteria > Enterobacterales > Enterobacteriaceae > Citrobacter > Citrobacter sp. RHBSTW-00017. Next base: position 4,077,727 of record NZ_CP056899.1, read on the forward strand.
GCTGCTCTATCCGCTTGGTAACTGGGTATGTCTGATTTTCATGGCTGCAGTGCTGGTGATTATGCTGATGACGCCGGGCATGGCGATTTCGGTGTACTTAATCCCGGTATGGATAGCCATTCTTGGCATCGGCTATTTGTGCAAACAGAAAACCGCCAAAGTAGCTAAAGCGCATTAATTCTCCCTCCCCCACCTGCATCAGGTGGGGGTTGTTACCTGCCTCACACTTTCCCACTCACGACTGTTTCGTCCATATCACTGGCGTTATCCTGCAACGCAAAAACACCTCTGCCAGACAATAATTATCTCCATATCTTATTAATGGAGTGCAGTTGATGGAAACCAGTAAGCTCACGGTGAAAGAAAAGATCGGCTATGGAATGGGCGACGCCGGATGCAACATCATCTTTGGCGCCATCATGTTGTTTGTTAACTATTTTTACACAGATATTTTTGGCCTGGCACCGGCCCTGGTCGGCGTGTTACTGCTCTCAGTACGCGTTATAGATGCCGTTACCGACCCTATTATGGGCGCGATGGCCGACCGCACCCGCAGCAAATATGGTCGATTTCGTCCATGGCTTTTGTGGATGGCTTTCCCATACGCATTATTTAGCGTACTCATGTTTACCACCCCTGAGTGGACATATAACAGCAAAGTAATCTATGCGTTCGTCACCTACTTCCTGCTCTCTATCACCTATACGGCGATCAATATCCCTTACTGCTCGCTCGGCAGCGTCATCACTAACGATCCAAAGGAACGTGTCGCCTGCCAGTCATATCGCTTTGTGTTGGTAGGAATTGCAACCCTGCTGCTCTCCCTCACCTTGCTGCCAATGGCGGACTGGTTTGGCGGGGAAGATAAAGCTAAAGGCTATCAGATGGCGATGGCAGTGCTGGCCTTCATCGGCATGTGTATGTTCCTGTTTTGCTTTGCAACCGTCCGTGAGCGCGTACGTCCTGCCGTCCCGACTAACGACGATTTAAAAGCCGACCTGAAAGATGTATGGAAAAACGATCAGTGGGTAAAAATCCTGCTGTTAACCCTGTGCAACGTCTGTCCGGGCTTTATTCGCATGGCTGCCACCATGTACTACGTAACCTGGGTTATGCAGCAAAGCACGCAGTTCGCAACGCTGTTTATCAGCCTTGGCGTTGTGGGCATGATGATCGGCAGCATGCTGGCGAAGGTGTTAACCGATCGCTGGTGCAAACTGAAAGTCTTCTTCTGGACCAATATCATCCTGGCGATTTTCTCCGGCGCGTTTTACTTCTTTGATCCTAAAGCCACCATGATGATTATGGTGCTTTACTTCCTGCTCAACATTCTGCATCAGATCCCATCCCCACTGCACTGGTCGCTGATGGCGGATGTCGATGATTACGGCGAGTGGAAAACCGGTAAACGTATCACCGGAATCAGCTTCTCCGGCAACCTGTTCTTCCTGAAACTGGGCCTGGCGATTGCCGGAGCGATGGTTGGTTTCCTGCTCTCCTGGTACGGCTACGACGCAGGGGCGAAAGCGCAAAGCGACTCCGCCATTAACGGTATTATGCTGCTGTTTACCATCATACCGGGTGTAGGCTACCTGATTACCGCAGGCGTAGTTCGTCTGCTGAAAGTTGACCGCGAGTTTATGCAACAAATCCAGACAGATTTAGAAAAGCGCCGCGCCAACTACCGTGAACTGAATGAGTACCACGATATAAAAACGACTGAAAACGTAAGGAAAGCCTAATGAATCAGTGGCCAAACCCCTTTATTGAACAGCGTGCCGACCCGTTTATTTTACGTGACGGTAGCCACTACTATTTCATTGCTTCAGTGCCCGAATACGATCGTCTGGAGATCCGCCGGGCGGACTCGCTGGAAGGGTTACGCACCGCCGTCCCGGTTGTCGTCTGGCGCAAACCAGAAAACGGCCCCATGAGCCAGCTGATCTGGGCACCTGAGATCCATCATCTGGCAGGCAAGTGGTACATCTATTTTGCCGCCGCCCACACACAGGCGCTCGACAAGCTGGGGATGTTCCAGCACCGTATGTTTGCGCTCGAATGTGCAGACGCCGATCCGCTGACCGGCCAATGGACAGAGAAAGGGCAGATTAAAACGCAGTTTGATACCTTCGCGCTCGATGCCACCACCTTTAACCATCAGGGAAAACAGTGGTATCTGTGGGCGCAGAAATCCCCCGATATCGCCGGAAACTCCAATATCTATCTCGCCGAACTGGAAAATCCATGGACGATTAAAGGCGAGCCGGTAATGCTCAGTCATCCAGAGTATGACTGGGAATGCCGGGGTTTTTGGGTCAACGAAGGCCCGGCCGTCATGGTTCACGGCGATAAGCTGTTTATCAGCTATTCCGCCAGCGCCACCGATGAGAACTACTGTATGGGATTATTGTGGATTGATCTCAATGCCGATCCGCTCAACCCGCAGAACTGGCACAAATCGCCGCGCCCGGTCTTTACCACCAGCTACGAAAACCGCCAATACGGGCCGGGGCACAACAGCTTTACGCAAACGCCGGAAGGTGAAGATGTGCTGGTGTACCACGCGAGAAATTACACTGAAATCGAGGGCGATCCGCTGTACGACCCAAACCGCCACACTCGTCTGAAGCTGGTGCGCTGGAACGAAAACGGGATGCCAGATTTTGGCATCCCGCATGCTGATACGCTTTGAAAGATTGGCCCGCAAGCACAAAGCGACCGGGCCAATTTTTTCCTCGACGGATAAGCGCAGCGCCATCCACCAATAATAATGGCTTAAATTAATGTTCCATAAATGGTCAACACGGCAATGACCACCACCACCACAAACGAGGTCTTCTTCGCCATCGAAACCGCGGCTTTTGGCGTTGCGACTTTATCGGTATGTGGTTCACGCGCTAAAGAAAACTGCGCAAGGCGAGTAAGCACCTGATATTGCGAAGTATGCAGATCCGCCAGCGACGCAAACCAGGCAGGCAACGCCTTCTCGCCGTGCCCCAGCAGCGCATAGACGACACCCGCCAGGCGCACCGGGATCCAATCCAGCACATGCAGGATCGCATCGATACCTGATTGCAAACGCTGGTGTGGCGTCTGATAGCGCGCCAGCCAGGACTGCCAGGCACGTAGAAAGGCATAACCCACCAGCGTCACCGGTCCCCACGGGCCACCGACAATCAGCCAGAATAACGGCGCCAGATAAAAGCGAAAGTTGTTCCATAACAGCGCGTTCTGCAGTTCGCGCAAGAACTCACGCTCATCGCACTCAGGCGGAATCCCATGAATCAGGGTCAGCTCGCTGGCCATCGCTTCACGGGCGTGAGCGTCATCGCGAGCAGCCGCGTTCAGATAGGCATGATAATGAAGACGCGTCTTGCCAGCGCCGATGCACAGCAAACCAATTAAGATCCACGCCACCAGCAAAGGCACGTTAAACAACAGGCCTTGAAGTGCGCGCAGCAGCAGGAATGTCACCCCCATCGCAATAAGGGCCATGCCTACCGTACGCATCATCGAAAAATGCTTCACCCGGCGGAAAAAAGCTTCAACCCGGTGATCAAGCTGCCAGTGCTCACCCAACTTAAACAGGCGTTCAACAATCAACACCAGTAATGTTGTAAACAGCGTCATGTCATCTCCTTGTGCGACGAGGGGGTGACCAGGGCGCGAAACCTTGCCCAGTCAAAAGAGGGCCCGGGATCGGTCTTACGCTCGGGCGCAATATTGCAATGTCCTGTCATGTTGTTGGCAATGGCCGGATAACGCGTAATCAGGGCATTCGTCACGGCTGCCAGTTGCTGATACTGCGCATCGGTATAGGCCAGCGTATCCGTCCCTTCCAGCTCAATACCAATTGAGAAATCATTACAGCGTTCGCGGCCTTGATAGTTCGACACGCCAGCATGCCAGGCGCGTTTATCAAAGGGGACATACTGCACGATTTCACCGTCACGGCGAATTAAACAATGTGCCGAAACGCGCAAATGGGCGATCCCGGCAAAATAAGGATGGGCATTGGGATCAATCGTGCCCGTAAACAGCGCATCGTTCCACGGGCCGCCAAACTCGCCGGGCGGCAGGCTGATATTATGCACCACCAGCAGAGAAGGGTTTTCGTCATCCGGGCGGCAATCGTAATGAGGAGAGGGAACGCGTCGCGCCTCTGCCAGCCAGCCCTCGTCTAACAACATGCAGAATCTCCTTATTGGTGGTGCTCATATCAGGTTCAGGGTAGCATGTTTCCACCTTATGATTCGTTAGCAATTTGGAGTTTTATCATGCCGCCTCGCCGCTATAACCCTGACTACCGACGTGACGCGCTGTTGGAACGCATAAATCTGGATATCCCTGCCGCTGTAGCTCAGGCGCTGCGTGAAGATTTAGGCGGAGAAGTTGATGCCAATAACGATATCACCGCACAGCTTTTACCCGCGGAGATGCGCTCCCACGCCACCGTGATCACCCGCGAAGATGGCGTTTTTTGTGGAAAACGTTGGGTGGAAGAGGTCTTTATTCAACTGGCTGGCGATGATGTCAACATCACCTGGCATGTCGAAGATGGCGACAGCATTAAGGCCAATCAGCCGCTATTTGAACTGGACGGCCCTTCCCGCGTGCTGCTAACCGGCGAACGTACCGCGCTTAATTTTGTACAGACGCTTTCGGGTGTGGCGAGCGAGGTGCGTAAATATGTCGACCTGCTGGCGGGAACAAAAACCCAACTGCTGGATACACGTAAAACTCTGCCGGGGCTGCGTACCGCGCTGAAATACGCCGTATTATGCGGCGGCGGCGCGAATCATCGTCTGGGGCTTTCTGATGCTTTCCTGATTAAAGAAAACCACATTATTGCTTCAGGTTCGGTACGTCAGGCCGTTGAAAAAGCCTTCTGGCTGCACCCGGATGTGCCGGTTGAAGTCGAAGTAGAAAGCCTGGATGAACTGGACGACGCGCTGAAAGCAGGGGCCGACATCATCATGCTCGATAACTTCGAAACTGACCAAATGCGGGAAGCGGTAAAACGCACCAACGGCCAGGCGCGTCTGGAAGTGTCGGGTAACGTCACTCATGAAACTCTGCGCGAATTTGCCGAAACCGGCGTGGATTTCATCTCTGTTGGCGCGCTGACCAAGCATGTTCGCGCGCTCGATCTCTCTATGCGTTTTCGCTAATTACTGATGGTTTAGCCCGATAGTACATTCACTTATCGGGCCCATCACGCCGGTTTTTCTATCGGCCGGATAAGCGTTTACGCCGCCATACGGCTGTTTCTTCGAGCCTCTTCGCAAATACGTTGTCTGACTCTGTAATTTCATAAAAATCCTCGGAACCCGCCTTCCCGTTCTGTTTTTTGCCTCTCGCCGTGACCCCGAGCGTTTGCCAAAGTAGCGCCAGCTAACTCAAGGAGCGAACGATGGACAAGCAACGAGGCTTCACACTTATCGAACTCATGGTGGTCATTGGCATTATTGCCATCCTTAGCGCCATCGGTATTCCGGCTTATCAAAACTATCTGCGCAAAGCCGCGTTAACAGACATGCTGCAAACCTTTGTTCCCTATCGCACGGCGGTTGAGCTCTGTGCGCTGGAGCATGGCGGAACAACAACCTGTGATGCCGGAACGAATGGCATCCCTTCTCCAGCCACCACCCGTTATGTCTCCGCCATGAGCGTTGAAAAAGGAGTGGTCAGCCTCAGCGGACAAGAAAGCCTGAACGGGTTAAGCATCACCATGACGCCGGGTTGGGACAATGCCAACGGTATTACCGGCTGGAGCCGTAACTGCGTTATCCAGAATGACAGCGCATTGCAACAGGCCTGTGAAGACGTTTTCCGTTTCGATATTAATTAAGGAAAAGAGATGAATACCACCCAACTTACGGCGCTGTGCCAACGTCATCAGGGAATATTACTGGATGCAGACAATGAAGTGGTGCACATCGCCGTCGTGGACGCTCCATCCCACGAATTGCTGGACGCACTGCATTTTGCCACCACCCGACGTATCGACATCGTCTGCTGGACGCGTCAACAAATGGAAGGCCACACGCATACGCCACAGAAAATGCTCCCGGCAGTGGTCACGAAAAGCAGCGCCAGCGCAGCAGATTTGCTGAATCAGACGTTTCAATCCGCGCTGGTGCAACGGGCTTCTGATATTCATTTTGAACCAGCGGAAAATCACTATCGAATCAGATTACGTGTGGATGGCGTACTGCATGCTTTACCGGACGTCACGACCGAGATGGGTATCGCCATCACTGCCAGACTAAAAGTTTTAGGCAGTCTGGATATTGCCGAGCACCGACTTGCGCAAGACGGCCAATTTACCGTTGAGATTTCAGGAGAGCCGGTCTCGTTTCGCATCGCCACCTTGCCCTGTCGCTTTGGCGAAAAAGTGGTGCTACGGCTACTGCATCAGGTCGATCAAGCGCTGGAAATCACCGCGCTGGGAATGCAGGACGCGCAGCTGGCAGCATTTTCACAAGCGTTGCAGCAGCCTCAGGGGCTGATTCTGGTCACCGGACCGACCGGAAGCGGTAAAACGGTCACGCTGTACAGTGCGCTGCAGACCCGAAACACTCCGGACGTTAACCTCTGTAGCGTGGAAGATCCAGTAGAGATCCCGATCGCAGGTCTTAACCAGACACAAATTCATCCACGTGCCGGTCTCACTTTTCAGGGAGTATTGCGCGCGCTGCTGCGCCAGGATCCCGACATTATCATGGTGGGTGAAATCCGTGATGGCGAAACGGCTGAAATAGCCCTTAAAGCCGCACAAACCGGTCATCTGGTTCTATCAACACTACATACCAATTCCACCACAGAAACACTAATACGCTTGCAGCAAATGGGGGTTGCACGCTGGATGATCGCCTCCGCGCTGACGCTCGTTATTGCGCAGCGGTTGGTGAGAAAATTGTGTCCCCATTGCCGACAACGCCTGGAAACGCCGATCATGCTCCCGGAAGCGATCTGGCCTACGCCACTGCCTCGTTGGCAGGCTCCGGGCTGCCAACATTGCTATCACGGATTTTATGGCCGTACGGCATTGTTTGAAGTTCTCCCCGTGACACCTGCATTGCGCCAGAGCATCGCCAACGGTACGTCCGTAGACGGAGTGGAATCGAATGCTCAGCAACTGGGGATGAGCACGCTTTTCGAAAATGGTTGCAAGGCCGTCGAACAAGGGTTAACAACATTTGAAGAGTTGGTACGCGTACTGGGCATGCCCCATGTCAGCTAAACTGCTTTGGCGCTGGCAAGGTATTAGCAACGAAGGTAATCCACTGGAAGGCGTACTTTGGGCCGATACCCGCCCCTCATTGATGCTTGCTCTCGAGCAACGGCATATCACGCCGCTGCGCATTAATCGTATGCGTGTCAAAGCCTCACACTGGAGCCGTGAAAAAAGCGCTGAAACCATACATCAACTGGCGACGTTGCTGAAAGCAGGGCTAACACTCTCGGCAAGTTTAGCTTTGCTGGCTGAACAGCATCCCAGCAGCCAATGGCAAGCGCTACTGCGTACGCTGGCTCACGATATGGAACAGGGTATTTCTCTCTCCACATCGCTATCTCAGTGGCAACACGTTTTTCCGCCTCTTTATCTGGCAATGATCCGTACCGGAGAGCTTACGGGTAAGCTGGACGACTGCTGCTTTGAACTCGCCCGCCAGCAGAAGAATCAACAGCAGCTGGCGGATAAAGTTAAAAAAGCCCTACGCTATCCGATATTCATCATCACGATGGCAGTGATGGTGGTATTCGCGATGCTGCAGTTTGTACTCCCTGAGTTTGCCGCCATTTACCAGACGTTTAACACCCCGCTACCAGTACTCACTCAGCGGATTATCGCCATCGCGCATTTTAGCAGCCAATGGGGATGGCTGGTGGGAGCATTCATCCTGATAGCGGTTGCAGCATATCACCTGATGAAGCAGCAGCCATACTGGCTCACTCTGCGCCAGAAATTGCTGCTCGGCTTCCCGGTCATAGGGCCGATGGTGAGAGGGCAAAAACTCACGCAGATCTTCACTGTTCTGGCGTTAACGCAAAATGCAGGTATTCCTTTTCTGCAAGGTCTTGAGAGCGTCACTGAAACGCTGGCCAACCCTTTCTGGTCACAACGCTTAGCGCAGGTACATCAAGATATCAGCGCCGGAAAACCGGTCTGGTTAGCGCTAAAAAATTGCGGTGAATTCAGCCCATTGTGCATACAGTTGGTCAGAACAGGTGAGGCTTCCGGCTCGCTGGATACAATGCTGCGTAATCTCGCCCATCACCACGGCGAGAAAACATTGTCTCAGGCAGAGAATCTGGCTGCGCTACTCGAGCCTGCGTTACTGGTCATTACGGGGCTGATAATCGGTACGCTGGTCGTTGCGATGTATTTGCCGATTTTTCATTTAGGAGATGCGATGAGCGGGGTGGGATAAATTCAAATGCCGGATGGCGCACAGCTTATCCGGCATGTCATAGTACTACCTGTTCTTACAGGCTATTGAAAACGCGGTTTTCTTGTTCCTGTACACGAATAAACGTTGTACGTTTGGTCAGTTCTTTCAGGCGAGATGCACCGACATAGGTACAGGCAGAACGCAGGCCGCCAAGGATATCGCGTGCAGTATTATCAACCGGGCCACGCAGAGGCAACTTAACTGTTTTACCTTCCGCAGCGCGGTATTGTGCAACACCACCAACGTGACGCGTCATGGCTGATTCAGAGCTCATGCCGTAGAACAGCATGAATTTCTCACCGTTCTCTTCAACAATTTTGCCGCCGCTTTCTTCATGACCGGCCAACATACCGCCGAGCATAACGAAGTCCGCGCCACCGCCGAACGCTTTTGCCACGTCACCCGGCATTGTGCAGCCGCCGTCACTGACAATCATGCCGCCCAGACCGTGAGCTGCATCGGCACATTCAATAACCGCAGAAAGCTGTGGGTAGCCAACGCCGGTTTTTACACGTGTGGTACATACAGAACCCGGGCCAATGCCGACTTTAACAATGTCCGCGCCGGAAAGTACCAGCTCTTCACACATTTCTCCAGTAACCACATTGCCCGCACAAATTGTTTTTGTCGGCCATGCTTCACGCGCTTTCGACACAAACTGAACAAAATGCTCTGAGTAGCCATTTGCCACATCAATGCAGATAAAGTTCAGCGCCGGGTTGAGCGCCAGAATCTGTTTGGTTTTTTCGAAATCTGCGTCAGAGGTGCCGGTTGAAACCATTACGTGTTTGAGCACATCAGCAGAGCTCTCTGCGATGAAAGCAGCCCAGTCTTCAACAGAATAGTGTTTGTGTACCGCAGTCAGGATGTCGAAGGATGCCAGCGCCGTTGCCATGGCAAACGTCCCGACAGTGTCCATGTTCGCGGCAATAATGGGTACGCCGGACCAGGTCTGACCTGAGTGCTTAAAGGTAAATTGACGTTCCAGCTCAACATCGGAACGGCTTTTGAGAGTAGAACGCTTAGGGCGGATAAGAACGTCTTTGAAACCTAACTTCAGATCTTCTTCGATACGCATGTGCGGATTCCTGGGGTTAATGGCGAAAAATCGAAACTCACAACTCCAGTGACGCTATCATACGCACTAATCAATGCCGCGCAAGACTGCGAAATTCTCTTTTTTTACGCTACAATCCCATAAATTTACCTGGCGAATAGTAGGTTAATCCTGCAGCAACCTCGCCGTCGCACGCTTAACTTTTAACTGTTTGATAATCAAACTTAAACTCCAGGATCTGCATCTATGAGGTATACGGTAGCCTTAACCGGTGGCATTGGCAGTGGTAAAAGTACCGTTGCAAATGCGTTCGCAGACCTCGGAATAAACGTCATTGATGCAGATATTATTGCGCGCCAGGTGGTTGAACCCGGTACCCCAGCCCTTAAGGCGATCGAAGAACATTTTGGTACCGAAGTTATAGCTACCGACGGATCGTTGCAGCGACGCATTTTACGCGAACGCATTTTTTCCAGTCCTGAGGAGAAAAGCTGGCTGAATGCCCTGCTCCATCCGCTTATTCAGCAGGAAACGCAGCGCCAGTTTCAGCAAGCAACCTCCCCTTATCTGTTGTGGGTTGTACCTTTGCTGGTGGAAAATTCGCTGTATAAAAAAGCCAACCGCGTACTCGTGGTGGATGTTACTCCCGAGACACAGCTCAGACGCACTATGCAGCGCGATGACGTCACGCGTGAGCATGTTGAACAAATTCTTGCTGCCCAGGCAACGCGCGAAGCGCGTCTGGCCGTGGCAGACGATGTTATTGATAATAATGGCGCACCGGAGGCCATCGCCTCGGATGTCGCCCGCCTGCACGCGCTCTATCTGCAATGCGCGTTGCAGTTTGTCTCACAGGAAAAACCGTAATGCACACCCAGGTCCTTTTTGAACACCCTCTCAATGAGAAGATGCGTACATGGCTGCGCATAGAGTTTTTAATCCAACAGCTCTCCGTTAATGTACCCATAGCGGACCATGCAGGCGCACTGCATTTTTTCCGCAACATCGGGGACTTACTGGATGTCTTTGAACGCGGCGAAGTCCGTACCGAACTCCTCAAAGAGCTGGAAAGACAACAGCGTAAACTCCAGGCCTGGGTTGAAGTTCCCGGCGTCGATCAAAACAGGATCGACGCATTGCGCCAGCAGTTAAAAAGCGCGGGCAGCATACTTATTTCGGCTCCGCGTATTGGACAGACGCTGCGCGAAGATCGTCTGATTGGCCTTGTACGTCAGCGTTTAAGCATTCCTGGCGGATGCTGCAGCTTCGATCTGCCGACCCTGCATATTTGGTTACATCTACCGCAGTCGCATCGCGACGCGCAGGTTGAAACCTGGCTTGCAAGTCTGAATCCGCTCAATCAGGCACTGTCGCTGGTGCTGGATTTAATTCGCAACTCTGCGCCATTCCGTAAGCAAACCAGCTTGAATGGTTTTTATCAGGACAACGGCGAAGATGCCGATCTGCTTCGCTTGCAGCTGCCGCTTGATTCGCAGCTTTATCCGCAAATTTCTGGTCATAAGAGCCGCTTTGCTATTCGCTTTATGCCGCTGGATAGCGAGAATGGCCAGGTGCCTGAGCGTCTCGATTTTGATCTGGCGTGCTGTTAAGGAGTCAACATGTCTGAACAAACCATCGTCAACTGCCCAACCTGCGGCAAACCCGTAGTGTGGGGTGAAGTCAGCCCGTTTCGCCCATTCTGCAGCAAGCGCTGCCAGTTAATCGATCTGGGTGAGTGGGCCGCAGAAGAGAAACGTATCCCAAGCTCTGGTGATCTGTCGGAAAACGACGACTGGAGTGAAGAGCAGAAGTAATTCAGCTAAAACGTAGGGCGGGCAAGCGTAGCGACCCCGCCCTAATTTGCCGGATGGTGGGGTTGCCTAATCCGGCCTACGAACACCTTTATCCAGCAATCAGCTTTTCAATTACCGGCGCATTCGCAGGCGGAAAATCTTCTGTATTCAGAGCATCTTGCGCAATCCACTGCGCCGGTTGCCCCTCTTTCCCCCACGGTTCGCCTTCCCAGCTTTCAACCAGCCAGAACCACAGAGTGATATGCCGGTCCGGAAACTGGTACTCCAGCTTTTCGAACAGTGAGCTTTGAGTCGGCGTAATGCCTACTTCTTCCTGTAACTCGCGAATCAGCGCCTGCTCCGGCGTTTCGCCTGCTTCAATTTTCCCGCCGGGGAACTCCAGCTTATTTGCCATGTGGGCATCAGCCGCACGCTGGGTTATAAAAATTTCATGGTGCTGGTTGCGAATAATCCCGACGGCGATCTGCAGTATTTTCATCTTTATAGTCCATAAAAAAGGCGCAGAATTCTGCGCCTTTTCAGTAAGTTACTTTCTTAGCTCAGACGGCCATGGCACTGTTTGTACTTTTTCCCGGAACCGCAAGGACACGGATCGTTACGACCCACTTTACGATCGCCAGTTTGTGCTGCCAGCTCTTCTGCCGCGGCAGAATCGTCACCTTTATGGCTCAACTGCTGCATCTGCGCTAAACGTTCAGCGTCTTCACGACGTTGCTGCTCCATCGCTTCTACTTCTTCAGGCATACGTACCTGAACTTTGCTCAGGGTACTGATCACTTCGTACTTCAGTGATTCCAGCATTGATGCAAACATAGAGAAGGATTCACGCTTGTATTCCTGCTTCGGATCTTTTTGCGCATAACCACGCAGGTGGATACCCTGACGCAGGTAATCCATCGCCGCAAGGTGCTCTTTCCACAGAGAATCGAGAGTTTGCAGCATCACGCCTTTTTCGAAGTGACGCATCATCTCCGCGCCCACAACTTCTTCTTTACGCTGATAAACTTCGATGGCGTTTGCCAGAATACGTTCGCGCAGCGTTTCCTCATGCAGCTCAGGCTCTTTATCCAGCCACTCTGAAATAGGCATTTCCAGATCGAAGTCGTTTTTCAGACGTTCCTGCAGACCCGGGATATCCCACATTTCTTCCAGAGACTGCGGCGGAATATAGGCATCAATCGTCGCTTTGAAGACATCCTCACGGATGCTATTAATGGTTTCGCTAACGTCAGTTACGTCCAGCAGTTCGTTACGCTGGGTGTAGATTGCGCGACGCTGGTCATTGGCAACGTCATCATATTCCAGCAGTTGCTTACGAATATCGAAGTTGCGGCTTTCTACTTTACGCTGCGCGTTTGCAATCGCTTTTGTCACCCACGGGTGTTCAATCGCTTCACCAGGCTTCATGCCCAGTTTACGCATCATGCCGGACACGCGGTCAGAAGCAAAAATACGCATCAGCGCATCTTCCATCGACAGATAGAAACGAGAAGACCCCGCATCCCCCTGACGACCAGAACGACCACGCAGCTGGTTATCTATACGACGAGATTCGTGACGCTCGGTGCCGATAATATGTAAACCACCTGCTGCTAATACCGCATCATGGCGAACCTGCCACTCGGCTTTGATCTGCGCGATTTGTTCTGGAGTCGGGTCTTCCAGCTCGGCAATTTCCGCCTGCCAGCTACCACCCAGCACGATATCGGTACCACGACCTGCCATGTTTGTCGCGATAGTCACTGCGGACGGATAACCCGCCTGGGCGACTATTGCGGCTTCGTTGGCGTGGAACTTGGCGTTCAGAACGTTGTGTTTGATACCTGCCTTGTTCAGCTCGTTAGAAACCACTTCCGATTTTTCAATAGAGATAGTACCAACCAGCACCGGCTGGCCATTTGCGGTACGCTCTTTAATATCTTCAATGATCGCCTGAATTTTTTCCGCTTCAGTCATGTACACCAGATCCGGTAAATCCTTACGGATCATCGGGCGGTTGGTCGGCACAACAACGGTATCCAGTTTGTAGATGGAGCTGAATTCAAAGGCTTCAGTGTCTGCTGTACCGGTCATACCGGCCAGTTTTTCGTACAAACGGAAGTAGTTCTGGAAGGTAATGGATGCCAGCGTCTGGTTCTCGTTTTGGATATCTACGCCTTCTTTGGCTTCAACAGCCTGGTGCAGACCATCGGACCAGCGGCGGCCCTGCATAGTACGACCGGTGTGTTCGTCGACGATGATAACTTCGCCGTCTTTCACGATATAGTCAACGTCGCGGGTAAACAACACGTGCGCGCGCAGTGCAGCAGTCACGTGGTGCATCAGCATAATGTTGCCCGGAGAGTACAGCGATTCGCCCTCATCCATGATGCCTTCGTTAACCAACAGCTCTTCAATCAGTACCAGACCACGTTCGGTCAGGTTGACCTGGCGCGCTTTCTCATCAACAGAGAAGTGGCCTTCCCCCTGGAACGTGTCGGAATCGTCCTTCTCCTGACGAATCAGGTGCGGGATGATTTTGTTCACTTTTTTATACATTTCCGAGCTGTCTTCAGCCGGACCGGAAATGATCAGCGGCGTACGCGCTTCATCGATCAGGATGGAGTCGACTTCATCGACCAGCGCATAGTGCAGTTTACGCTGAACGCGCTCTTCCGGGCTAAACGCCATGTTGTCGCGCAGGTAGTCAAAGCCGTATTCGTTGTTGGTACCGTAAGTAATATCGGCATTGTAGGCTTCACGCTTGGCTGGCGCAGGCAGGCCAGACATGTTGATACCCACGGTCATGCCGAGGAATTCAAACAGCGGGCGGTTATTTTCGGCGTCACGCTGAGCCAGGTAGTCGTTCACGGTAACCACGTGTACACCCTTCCCGCTTAAGGCGTTCAGGTAGGCTGGCAGCGTTGCGGTAAGGGTTTTACCTTCACCGGTACGCATTTCCGCGATGCAGCGATCGTTAAGCACCATACCACCCAGCAGCTGTACGTCGAAATGACGCATGCCGAACACACGCTTACTCGCTTCGCGGACCACCGCGAACGCTTCCGGGATCAGGCTTTCAACGCTGGCGCCTTTTTCCAGACGGGCGCGGAATTCAGCGGTCTTCGCTTTCAGTTCATCATCGGAGAGTTTTTCCATCTCCGGTTCCATTGCATTGATGACATTGACCACTTTACGCATACGACGCAGCGTACGCTCGTTACGGCTACCGAATACTTTTGTTAATAATTTGATTAGCATAATAAAATCTCAAACGCCCCGCGGTGCGGAGTCAAAAATTATAAGTTGGAAGGTTCTTTTTTAGCTGAGGCGTTGAGGGCCAGCACGGATACCCTGCAGCTGGCTGATCCAGACCGGAACGCTAAATGCGGCCTGAGAGGTAAAATGAGCATATGTCACGCGACTCACGGCCGCGGGCGGTCTGCCTTCTTGCGTCAGCATCGCGCTGAGCGTATTCAGTAACGCAAGATGGTGCGCCTGGATTGGCAACGGCTCTTCGGCAACAGGCAGCGCCTGAGGAGCCATAGCAAAAGAAAGATGGCGAATGACTGTACGAATGGCATGCTGATGCCAGTAGTCAACGGTAAAATTCGGGCGGCGATTGGTCGCCTCCAGCAAAGCAAGCTGGCTAAAGTTAACTTTGGCAGATTGATCGTGATTGCTGGCGGTCGCCTTCGCGGGAGTATTAGGTTCAGCAGCATTACCGAGCGCAGGCAGGCCAAAACTAGCCGCGACCATCCCCAACAGGAGATGCGGCCAGAAGTACCGTCTGCCTAACTGTCGCCAACGCGTCAGTATTCCACTCACGTTATTGCCACCTGATATACCCTGCGTTTGGGGTTACAAATGCAAAACCATTTTTTTGCGCATAAATATTACCATTAAAGCGTACGCTCCACAGCAGTAATGACAGCAAGTCGCGGGTAAATATGCTTAAGAAAGCAGCGATCGAACGGTGTTTTAATCTGTCGGTGGGAAAAAAGTCGCTTCAGATAAGGTGGTTTTGCAATCGAAAGATAAAAAAACGACTGGCTCACCTGGCCGGAGAGAGTGCCAGATTTACCAGTCGAATTTATGCGACAGCGTATGTCGTTATGCCAGTACAGTCGAAGGTGCTTTGAACGCCAACGGCAGTTCTGCATCGTCCTGGAAGGTCACATATTCCCAGGCTTCCTGTTTTGCCAGGACTGCCTGCAATAGTTTGTTATTCAGTGCATGACCGGATTTATACGCGGTGAATGCACCAATAATGTTGTGACCACACATGAACAAGTCACCAATCGCGTCGAGCATTTTGTGACGAACGAATTCGTCTTCAAAACGCAGGCCGTCTTCGTTCAATACGCGATAATCGTCAACAACGATGGCACAATCGAAGCTGCCGCCCAGACACAGGCCGCGGGACTGCAGATATTCGATATCACGCATGAAGCCGAAAGTACGCGCGCGGCTGATCTGGCGCATGAACGCATCCGCAGAGAAGTTCATCGCGTAGCGCTGCGTGCTGGAGTCGATCGCCGGATGGTTAAAGTCGATGGTGAAATCCAACGTAAAACCATTATACGGCTTAAACTCAGCCCACTTATCGCCATCTTCGACACGAACGGTCTCTTTGATGCGAACAAATTTTTTGGCGCTGCTCAGTTCTTCAATACCTGCATCAAGCAGCAGGTAAACGAACGGAGCGGCACTGCCATCCATAATCGGGATTTCCGGGGCATTAACTTCAATAACGATGTTATCGATACCTAAGCCCGCCAGAGCAGCATTAAGGTGCTCTACGGTTGAAATCCGCACATCATGCTCATTGACCAGACACGTACAGAGCATGGTATCACGCACAGATTTGGCATCGGCCGGGAAATCTACCGGAGGATTCAAGTCGGTGCGACGATAGATGACCCCGGTGTTGGCCGGCGCAGGGCGTAATGTCAGGGTGACTTTTTTGCCGGTATGCAAACCGACGCCAGTCGCCTGAACGATACGTTTAAGAGTCCTTTGTTTGATCATCGTATAATCTCGCCAAATTACCTATCCAACCGAAGTGTACTATACATTCGGTGGGCCAGTTTAGCACAAAGAGCCACAATTCCCAAATTCCAGCTAATTCTTAATCAGCTTGCTTACGCAGGAATGCAGGGATATCCAGATAATCCGGCTCTTTCGTGGTTTGCGGCGTATTGTCGTTAACCACTTTCGCTACCGGTTTCTGCTCTTGCGTCAACGGCGCCATACCGTGCTGCTGGTAACGATCCATTACCGGCTGCTGTACCTGTTTGTTGGTCACCAGAGTGATTTCAGGACGCTTGTCCATACCAATTCCAGTCGCAACAACGGTCACGCGCAGTTCGTCGTTCATATCCGGGTCCAGAGAGGTACCGATAACCACAGTTGCGTTATCCGATGCAAAGGCACGAATCGTGTTACCCACGGTTTCGAACTCATCCAGACGCAGGTCGAAGCCCGCAGTAATGTTAACCAGCACGCCGCGTGCGCCGGACAGATCGATATCTTCCAGCAGCGGAGAAGAGATAGCCATTTCAGCCGCTTCTTCTGCACGGTCTTCACCGCTCGCCACGCCAGAACCCATCATCGCGTAGCCCATTTCGGACATCACGGTGCGCACGTCTGCAAAGTCGACGTTCATCAGGCCTGGACGAGTAATCAGTTCAGCGATACCCTGGACTGCGCCTTTCAGCACGTCGTTCGCTGCGCCAAATGCATCCAGCAGGGAGATACCACGGCCCAGTACTTTCAGCAGCTTGTCGTTCGGGATAGTGATCAGAGAGTCCACGTGTTTGGACAGTTCGGTGATACCCTGCTCCGCGAATGCCATACGCTTCTTGCCTTCAAAGTTGAAAGGCTTAGTCACGACAGCAACGGTCAGAATACCTAAATCTTTTGCGACTTCAGCTACCACTGGCGCTGCACCGGTACCGGTACCGCCGCCCATGCCAGCTGCGATAAACACCATGTCTGCGCCGTCAAGCGCTGCGCGCAGAGCTTCGCGATCTTCGTCTGCCGCATTACGACCGACTTCCGGGTTTGCACCCGCGCCCAGACCTTTGGTGATGCCGCTACCAATCTGAATGGTCTGTCCAACCGCCGTTTTACGCAACGCCTGAGCGTCGGTATTCACCGCGAAGAATTCAACACCTTCGATGCGCTCACGCACCATGTGTTCAACGGCATTACCGCCGCCGCCACCGACGCCGATGACTTTAATCACCGCGTCGTTGGTTAGTTCCATAGGTTCAAACATAGTTTCTCTCTCCGTTTTACACTTCATCCTTCAAGCCGCCTCTTTGTTGGCTGCCTTCACTCACTCCCGTGACATAGTAAACTATGCTCCAGGAGATTCGCTCAGTTGCCGCCGCGATGCAACTTGAATGACTTTGTGTAGTGCCTGTCGCCTGAGACCGTTAATTTGCGTCGGTCTCTTTAAAAATTAAAACTCTTTACGTAACCAGCTATTCAGTCGCTTGATCCACGATCCGACCGAGGCAGTTACGCGCTTTTCCACTTCAGCCTCACCACTTAAATGGGATTCTTTCCCGTAGTGCAGCAGCCCCACCGCCGTTGAATAATACGGCTCCTGGGCATAATCCGTCAGACCGGTAATATTCAGCGGTGCGCCAATACGTACTTGTGTATGGAACACGCGCTGTGCGCAGGCCGCAAGACCTTCAATTTGCGCAGCACCGCCGGTTAACACAATCCCCGCCGCCAGATGATGTTTCACACCCTGTTGGCGAAGCTGTTCTTGTAATTGCAAAATTTCTTCGTTTACCAGGTTGAGCAGCTCGGTATAACGCGGCTCAATGACCTCTGCCAGAGTCTGACGTTGCAGGCTACGCGGCGGACGACCACCAACGCTTGGCACTTCAACGCTCTCGTCTTTACCCACGATGGAACCCAGTGCGCAGCCATGACGCACTTTGATGGCTTCAGCATCGCTCGGCGGCGTACCAAAGGCATACGCGATATCGCTGGTCACGACATTCCCTGCATAAGGGATAACTTTAGTGTGACGCAACGCCCCGCCAGTATAAACGGCGATGTCCATTGTACCACCACCAATATCCACCACGCAGACACCCAGTTCACGTTCATCTTCCGTCAATACGGAATAACTGGCTGCCAACCCGGCAAAAATCAGTTGGTCAACTTTCAGACCACAACGTTCAACGGCTTTGACAATATTCTTCGCCATGTCGTTGTGGCAGGTAATAAGATGGACTTTTGCCTGCATACGCACACCGGAAAGACCGACCGGATTTTTGATACCTTCCTGGTAGTCGATGGCGTATTCCTGCGGAATGACGTGCAGAACACGATGTTCATCGCGAACGCGTACGGATTTTGCCGTATGTACCACGTTTTCCACATCTTCCTGCGTCACTTCCTCTTCGGAAATGGGCACCATACCAATTTCATTCTGACAGCTAATATGTTTACCGGAAAGCGCCAGATACACTGAAGAGATCTGGCAATCTGCCATCAGTTCAGCCTGGTCAATGGCGCGCTGTACGCACTTCACCACTGACTCAAGGTCATTCACCCCGCCTTTATCCATACCTCGCGATGGGCAACTGCCCACGCCAATGATATTGACCATACCGTCGGGCAGAACTTCCCCTACTAAAGCGGCTACCTTCGCGGTGCCAATCTCCAGTCCAACTACCAGTTTTCTGTCCGTCGCCTTGATCATTGTTGTTCTGCCTGTGCCTGATTCTGTTGCTGATTAGATTCCTCAGGAGGCAAGGGAACCCAGCCTACTGCCGCTCCTGAGTCATAACGCAAATCAACGTAGCTAATCCGTTTGCCATCGGTTTGCGCCTGCTGCTGTAAAACCGGGTAGAGTTCCACAAAGCGAGCCAAACGTTTTATCGTATCGCCCCTGCCCAGATTCAGCTTAATATCGTTATTCAGCGTCAACTGCCAGGAACGACGAGCGGTCATTGCCGCTTCCTTCAGGGTGAATCTGTCCTTAGCCAGCACCTGCCCCATATCGCGGAACCCTTGCAGCACTTCACTTGCGCTGCCTTCCGGTCCGTACAACATAGGTAATACCTGCTTATTGGCCCGACCGGTTGGGACACTGAAGGTATTTCCTTCAGCATCCACCATATGTTGGTCATTCCAACGCGCTATTGGCACATATTCAACCAGATGAATCTTCAATTCATCAGGCCATTGCTTTCTGACGCTCGCCTGTTTGATCCAGGGGAGGCGTTCAATCTGACTCTGGATGATGTTCACATCCTGAGTCATAAATGTTCCCGGAGCGCCCAGCGCCAGGATGAACTGACGGATATCATCATTGCGCGTGTAATGCCGTTCACCGGTTAACACCAGTTTTGACAATGGCAGGCGCTGCGCATCTTCCATCCATCCCAACACTACCCAGCCGCTGACAAACACGGTGCACAGCACTGTCAGCAGGAACAGTATTCCTGCAAGACGCGTTCCATTATTGCGGCGTGAGGAGTTTGCTTCTTCTTCATCACCGTTTCGCGTGTTCAGCGCAGCCTGCGACATATCAGTCCGCCAACTCCAGAATTCTTACCACCAACTGCGAGAAGCTCAGGCCCGCCTGACGCGCCGCCATCGGCACCAGGCTGTGGCTGGTCATACCCGGAGAGGTATTCGCTTCCAGCAGATAAAACTGGCCATCGCTGTCCAGCATGACGTCAATGCGACCCCAACCTTTACAGCCCAATGCAGTCCACGCTTTCAGGACTAATTCCTGTAAAAAGGCTTCTTGTTCGACTTCCAGACCAGCAGGGCAGAAATATTGTGTCTCATCAGAGAGATACTTCGCCTCATAATCATAGAAGGTTCCCGCGGGTTGGATACGTATTGACGGTAAAATTTCTTCGCCAAGTATCGCAACTGTAAATTCCGGGCCACTGAGCCATTTTTCAATCAGTACTTCTTCATCATGCTGAAAAGCCAATGCTAATGCACCCTGCAAAGCATTTTCTTCTTCAACTTTTGACATCCCTACGCTGGAACCTTCACGGCTTGGCTTTACAATCAGCGGCAAGCCTAACGCAGAAATTTTTGTAACTGCTTCATCGCTAAGACCTTTTTCGAACTCAGCGCGGGTCAGCGCAACCCATGGGGCGACGGGTAAACCTGCTCCCTGCCACAGCAGCTTGCTGCGCAGTTTGTCCATGGAAATCGCGGAAGCCATGACGCCGCTGCCGGTATACGGCAGGCCAATCAGCTCCAGCATGCCCTGCAATGTGCCATCTTCACCGCCACGACCATGCAGCGCAATAAACACCTTCTGAAACCCCATAGATTTCAGAAGAGTGACATCGACCTCTTTAGGGTCAACCGGATGGGCATCTACACCACCTTCGCGTAACCCTGCCAATACGGCCGCGCCTGAATTCAGCGATACTTCACGCTCAGCGGAGGTTCCCCCGAACAGGACCGCGATTTTATCAGCCATGTTGTTCTTCCTCCGGGTTTTGCGGCTTCAGTTTGATTTCAGCTAAGGAACGCGCGATTTTGCCGATATTTCCAGCGCCTTGCACCAAAATCAGATCGTTGCCGGTTAATACGGGTGCCAACATTTCTGCCACCTGGGCCGGGTCGGATACCAGAATCGGATCGATCTTACCGCGGCCACGAATCGTACGGCACAACGAACGGCTATCGGCACCCGGAATCGCGGCTTCGCCCGCGGCATACACATCCAGCATCAACAGCGCATCGACCTGGGTCAGCACGTTAGCAAAGTCGTCGTACAGATCGCGTGTACGCGTAAACCGGTGCGGCTGGAACAGCATCACCAGGTTTTTGTCCGGCCATCCCGCGCGCGCGGCTTTAATCGTGGCGTCCACTTCCGTTGGGTGGTGGCCATAGTCATCAACCAGCATCGCGGTCCCGGCTTTACCGTTCACCGGCTCAAGCGGGAATTCGCCGAGGAAGTCAAAACGACGTCCGGTACCCTGGAAACTTTCCAGCGCGCGCAGAATAGCGTCGTCTTCAATACCTTCTTCCGTCGCGACCGCCACTGCTGCCGCCGCGTTCAGTGCATTGTGACGACCAGGCGCGTTTAACGTAACACGTAAATCGGCCATCCCCTGACGCACCAGCGTGAAGTGTCCTTGTGGACCAATCTGCTGGTAATCTTCAACGCGCACATCGGCATCATCACTGAAACCATAGGTTGTGGTTTGACGGCCAACTCGCGGTAACAGTTCGCGGATCACCGGATCGTCAACGCACATCACCGCACGCCCATAAAACGGCAAGTTATGCAGGAAATTAATAAACGTCTGCTTTAAATTTTCGAAGTCGCCATGGTAGGTATCCATGTGGTCGGCTTCGATATTGGTGACAATCGCCACCATCGGCTGCAAATGCAGGAACGACGCGTCGCTCTCGTCCGCTTCAGCAATCAAATAACGGCTATGACCCAGGCGCGCATGCACGCCTGCAGCCTTCACCAGACCGCCGTTGACAAAAGTGGGATCCAGACCCGCTTCCGCGTAGATGCTGGAGACCATTGCCGTGGTCGTGGTTTTACCGTGCGTCCCGGCAATAGCAATACCGTGACGAAAACGCATTAACTCCGCCAGCATTTCAGCACGACGAATCACCGGAATACGTGCTTCATGCGCTGCAACAATTTCCGGGTTATCCGCAGAAATAGCGCTGGATACCACCACCACGCTCGCATCGCGCACGTTTTCCGGGCGATGGTTGAAGAAAATCGTGGCACCCAGATTCGTCAACTGCTGCGTCACAGGATTCGGCGCTAAGTCAGAACCGCTGATCTGATAACCTTCATTGGCCAAAACTTCGGCAATACCGCCCATACCAGCACCACCGATGCCGACAAAGTGAATGTGCCGAACGCGACGCATTTCGGGCACGATGGAACGCAGTTTTGCCAGTTGTTGTGTATTCATTCTTTAGCCATTAACTTCTTAGTTCATGCGATGCAAAAGGCATCACCACAATTACGCCCGGGCAGCCCGGCTCACTTCATTTGCAACGCGCTCTGTGGCATCCGGTATGGATGCGGCGCGCGCACGTTCTGCCATGGTTAATAACGTTTCTCGCGACCACCCGGCAAGGGTGCTGGCGACGGCATCCACAGTAAACTGCGGCTGCTCCAGAATTTTGGCGGCGCCCGCTTTCTCCAGCGGCAGCGCATTCCAATACTGCTGTCTGTCTTTGTGCTGGAACGGCACAAACAGCGCAGGCAAACCCGCGGCGGCAATTTCGCTCACCGTCAGCGCGCCTGAGCGACAAACCACGACATCAGCCCACGCGTAGGCCGCTGCCATATCATCAATAAACTCAGTGACCTTGTGCTGCGGTTGTCCCGCGTCGGCATACGCCTGTTCAACGGTCTGCTGCGCGCCTTTGCCGCTCTGATGCCAGATAGTCACCGCGTCGCCAAGCTTTGCGGCAACCTGCGGCATCGTCTGGTTCAGTACGCGTGCGCCCTGAGATCCCCCGACGACCAACACACGAACCGGACCTTCACGCCCGGCCAGACGCACTTTTGGCAACGGCAGCGCCAGCACGTCAGTGCGCACTGGGTTGCCCACCACTTCCGCATTCGGGAAAGCGCCAGGAAAAGCCTGCATCACCGTAGTGGCAATCTTCGCCAGCCATTTGTTAGTTAATCCCGCAATGCCGTTCTGCTCATGCAGTACAACCGGAATACCTAATGACCAGGCCGCCAGACCGCCAGGGCCAGACACGTAGCCGCCCATACCCAGCACCACATCGGGTTTAAACTGCTTCATGATGGCGCGCGCCTGACGCCAGGCATTAAAAATACGCACAGGTGCGGCAAGCAGCGCATTGACGCCTTTACCACGCAAACCGGAGATACGAATAAAGTCAATTTCAATGCCGTGTTTCGGCACTAAGTCCGCTTCCATACGATCGGCGGTGCCCAGCCAACGAACCTGCCAGCCCTGGGCCATTAAATGGTGCGCGACCGCCAGCCCCGGGAACACATGCCCGCCGGTACCGCCCGCCATCACCATTAACCGCTTCGGTTGACCACTCATCGTGCACCTCGTGTAAACGCCTGGGCTTTTTCCAGACGCGTTTCATAATCAATACGTAACAAAAACATGATGGCCGTCGACATAATCAACAAACTTGAACCACCATAACTGATCAGCGGCAGCGTCAGACCTTTGGTTGGCAGCATACCCGCCGCCGCACCGACGTTTACCAGTGCCTGGAAGCTAAACCAGATCCCGATAGAGCAGGCTAAAAAGCCTGAAAAACGGTGGTCAATTTCCAACGCCTTACGGCCAATCGACATCGCGCGAAAAGCGACGAAGAATACCATTAAAAGTGCCAATACCACACCGATATAACCCAGCTCTTCCCCAATGATGGCGAAGATGAAGTCGGTGTGCGCTTCTGGTAAATACTCCAGTTTTTGGACTGAATTACCTAAGCCCTGCCCCCAAACCTCACCGCGACCAAAGGCCATCAGGGATTGCGTCAGCTGGTAGCCACTGCCGAACGGATCTTCCCATGGGTTCCAGAAGGAGGTTACGCGGCGAATACGATACGGTTCGGCAAGGATCAGCAGCACAACTGCCGAAATACCCATGCCGATGATGGCAATGAACTGCCACAGTTTTGCTCCGGCGAGAAACAGCATCGCCAGGGTAGTGACAAACAGCACCACCACCGTACCAAGGTCAGGCTGTGCCAGCAGTAAAATAGCCAGCACCAGGATCACGCCCATCGGTTTTAAGAAACCGCGCAGGTTGTTACGCACTTCATCAACTTTACGCACCAGGTAGTTGGCGAGGTAACAGAACAGCGACAGCTTGGTAAATTCCGCAGGCTGAATACGCAGCGGCCCCAGCGCAATCCAGCGCGACGCCCCGTTAACGGAGCTACCCACCACCAGCACAATCAGCAGCATGATGATCGAGGCTATCAGCATCGTCGTACTGTACTTTTGCCAGAACTCCATCGGCAGACGCAGCGTCACCATTGCCAGACAGAAGGCGAGGAAGATGTACAGTGCGTCACGCTTAGCAAACAGGAAAGGATCGCCCGCCAGACGTTGTCCTACGGGCATCGATGCCGATGTCACCATCACAAAACCGATCGCTGCCAGACCAAAGGTCAACCACAGCAGCATGCGGTCATACATGATCAGGCTGTCCGCGTCTTTATCACGCGAAGCCATCACCCAGCCTTTAAGTGCCGCGAAGACCCACGCCAGGATACCCAGTCCCGGTAAGCGCGGCATTCTCAGACGAGGGAGAGATAAGCGCATCAACCCAACTCCTTCGCCAGGCGGGTAAAGACGTCACCGCGTTGCTCAAAGTTCTTGAACTGGTCGAGGCTGGCGCAGGCGGGCGACAGCAGCACCATATCGCCCGACTTCACGCGCGGTGCGAGCAGACGCATTGCCTGCTCCATGGTTTCAGTTTGTTCCGTAACGTCAGGTCGCAGAGCGGCAAGCTGCGCGCCATCGCGACCAAAGCAGTACAGACGAATGTTGTCGCCGGTCAGATATCGTTGCAGCGGCGTAAAGTCAGCGGATTTCCCGTCTCCCCCCAGCAACAGGTGCAACGTACCGTCCACGTGCAGGCCATTCAGCGCAGCTTCAGTGCTGCCGACGTTGGTGGCTTTAGAATCGTTAATCCAGCGCACGCCGTTGTGCTCAAGCACATTCTGGAAACGGTGCGCCAGACCGGTAAACGTGGTGAGCGCTTTCAGGCTCGACGCCCGCGGCAGACCTGCGGCATCCGCCAGCGCCAGCGCAGCCAGGGCGTTGGTATAGTTATGCTGACCGGAAAGCGTCATCTCTTTCACGTTAAGAACTTTTTCACCCTTCACTCGCAGCCAGGTTTCGCCCTGCTGACGGTTCAGGTGATAATCACCCATGTTGATACCAAAGCTCACGCAACGCTCATCCGCCCCGCGAACCGGCATGGTCAGCGCATCATCAGCGTTGACCACACACACTTTCGCGTTTTCATAGACGCGCAGTTTGGCCGCACGATACTGCTGCAAGCCAAACGGATATCTGTCCATATGGTCTTCGGTGACGTTCAAAATGGTAGCGGCTACGGCTTGTAAGCTGGAGGTCGTTTCCAGTTGGAAGCTCGACAGTTCCAGAACATACAGCTCACGTTCGTCATCCAGCAGCATCAGCGCGGGCAGGCCAATATTACCGCCAACCCCCACGTTCACACCGGCCGCTTTCGCCATCTCACCTACCAGCGTAGTGACTGTGCTTTTCCCGTTGGAACCGGTGATCGCGACGATCGGGGCTTGTGCTTCGCGACAGAACAGCTCAATGTCGCCGACAATTTCAATTCCCGCATCGGCGGCGGCGCTCAACGAAGGATGCGCCAGGGCAATACCAGGGCTGGCGACAATAAGATCAGCGGCCAGCAGCCAGTCATCATTCAGACTGCCAACATGACGCTCAACCGCTTCCGGTAATTTGTCCAGGCCCGGCGGCGTCGCGCGGGTATCCATTACGCGCGGCGTCACGCCACGCGCCAGGAAGAAATCCACGCAGGACAGCCCGGTCAAACCCAGACCGATAATGACGACTTTTTTACCCTGGTAATCAGCCATGATTAACGTACCTTCAGCGTTGCCAGGCCAATCAGCACCAGCATCAGCGAAATAATCCAGAAGCGCACAATTACGCGCGGTTCCGGCCAGCCTTTCAGTTCATAGTGATGGTGGATCGGCGCCATACGGAAGATGCGCTGTCCGCGCAGCTTAAAGGAGCCAACCTGCAAAATGACCGACAGTGTTTCTACGACGAATACACCGCCCATGATCACCAGCAGGAACTCCTGACGCAGCAGCACGGCAATAATGCCCAGCGCGCCGCCCAGCGCCAGCGATCCGACGTCGCCCATAAAGACCTGCGCCGGATAGGTGTTAAACCACAAGAAGCCTAACCCCGCACCGACAATTGCCGTACAAACGATCACCAATTCGCCGGCATGACGTAAATAGGGAATATGTAGATAGTTGGCGAAGTTCATGTTACCGGTCGCCCACGCTACCAACGCAAAACCTGCGGCCACAAAGACGGTCGGCATAATCGCCAGACCATCCAGACCATCGGTGAGGTTGACCGCGTTGCCAGTACCCACAATCACGAAGTACGCCAGCAGCACGTAGAACAGCCCCAACTGGGGCATCACGTCTTTAAAGAACGGCACCACCAGCTCAGTGGCCGGGGTATCTTTACCAGCCAGATACAGGGCAAAGGCCACGCCCAGCGCAATCACCGACATCCAGAAGTATTTCCAGCGCGCGATCAGGCCCTTGGTGTCTTTGCGTACCACTTTGCGGTAGTCATCGACAAAACCGATAATGCCGTAACCGACCAATACCACCAGCACGCACCATACGTACGGGTTCGACGGGTATGCCCACAGCAGTACGGAGATAACAATCGCGGTGAGGATCATAATCCCGCCCATGGTCGGCGTACCGCGTTTACTGAAGTGTGATTCCGGACCGTCGTTACGCACGACCTGTCCAAAGGACATTTTTTGCAAGCGGGCGATCATGCGCGGGCCCATCCACAAAGAGATGAACAGCGCGGTCAGCAGGCTGACGATGGCGCGAAACGTCAGATAGGAAAAGACGTTAAAGCCGGAATAATATTTGACCAAATGTTCGGCCAGCCAAACTAACATGTCCCATTCTCCTGTAATGCGCGTACTACCTCTTCCATGGCGGCACTACGTGAACCCTTCACTAAAATCGTCATAATCTGATGTTCTGCAATCAGCGCCTTAAGATGCGCGGTCAACGCGGTTTTATCCGCAAAATGCTCACCCACACCGCTGGCATGGCTAATTGCCTGACTCAGTTTCCCTGTACTCAGCACACGGTCGATACCTGCAGCCTTCGCAGCGTCACCCACCTGCACGTGGCATGCTTCGCTTTCCGCGCCAAGCTCTGCCATATCGCCAACGACCAGCACGCGGTAGCCCGGCATTTCGGACAGCACGTTTACCGCTGCGGTCATTGACCCGACATTTGCGTTATAGGAGTCATCCAGCAGTAGCTGATTTTCTGCCAGTTGAATCGGGAACAGACGGCCCGGTACCGCTTGCAGCTCCTTCAGACCCGCTTTAATCGCTTCGTGCGTCGCGCCTACCGCCATAGAGAGCGCAGCCGCCGCCAGGGCGTTAGCAATGTTGTGACGACCCGGCAGCGGCAGCAGAACATCAATGCTTCCGGTTGGCGTTTGCAGAGAAAACTCTGTGCCGTGTGAAGTCACATGAACATTGGCCGCCGAAAAGTCGCTGTTGGCCGCATTCGGGGAGAAGCGCCAGACTTTGCGATCGCCGATAATGCTCTGCCAGTTCAGCCAGTCGTTATTGTCGGCATTCATAATGGCGATTCCGTTCGCTGGCAGGCCGGTAAAAATCTCACCTTTTGCCTTCGCAACGCCCGCCAGTGAACCAAAGCCTTCCAGATGCGCGGCCGCCAGGTTATTCACCAGCGCCGCTTCCGGACGCGTCAGGCCAACGGTCCAGGCGATTTCGCCCTGATGATTAGCGCCAAGCTCAATCACGGCATAGTCGTAATCGTTGTTTAAGCGCAACAGCGTCATCGGTACGCCGATGTCGTTATTCAGGTTGCCCGCGGTATATAAGGTGTTGCCACACTGACTCAGAATGGATGCGGTCATCTCTTTGACGGACGTTTTACCGGAAGAGCCGGTCAGCGCGACAACGCGCGCCGGAACCTGGGCGCGTACCCATGCCGCCAGTTCACCAAACGCCAGACGTGTATCTTTAACAATCAGCTGCGGCAGGTTGGTGTCCAACGGACGGCTGACCAGCAGCGCACCCGCCCCGCTCTCTTGCGCCTTGTCTGCGAAATCGTGGGCATCAAAGCGTTCGCCTTTCAGCGCGACAAACAGGCAACCCGGCGTAACTTTACGCGTATCAGTTGTCACCGCATCAAGAGTCAGATCGGCTCCTTTCAGTTCGCCGCGGAGGATCTCCGCCAGTTGGCTGAGCGTTACGCTAATCATGCGATTACTCCCAGCAGACGCGCTGCCGTAACGCGGTCAGAATAGTCGAGGCGCTGCGAGCCAACGATCTGGTAGTCTTCGTGACCTTTCCCGGCCACCAGCACCACGTCGTTTTCTTTCGCCTGCATAATGGCGTTTGTCACAGCCTCTGCGCGACCTTCCATCACTTTCGCCTGTCCGGCATCCAGCATACCCGCCAGAATGTCGTTAATAATGGTGCGCGGCTCTTCGGTACGCGGGTTGTCATCGGTCACCACGACAACATCAGCAAACTGCTCGGCAATCGCGCCCATCAACGGACGTTTGCCTTTGTCGCGATCGCCGCCGCAGCCAAAGACGCACCACAGTTTGCCAGTACAGTGCAGACGTGCCGCCTGCAGCGCTTTTTCCAGCGCATCTGGCGTATGGGCATAATCAACCACAACGGTGGTTTTACCCGGCGCGCTGAACACTTCCATGCGCCCACAAACCGGCTGTAATTGTGTCGCCGTTTTCAGTAAATCAGCTAACGGATATCCCAACGCCAGCAGCGTTGCCAGCGCCAACAGCAGATTGCTGACGTTAAACGCGCCCATCAGGCGACTTTCAATTTCGCCGTCACCCCATGAGGAGGTAAAACGAATCGTTGCCCCGCTGTCATGATAATTCACGTCAATCGCCTTTAACCAACGACCGTGACAGTTCGGGTTGATGTGGTCTTCCATCGATACGGCAACCGCATCCGGAAGTTTGGCCAACCAGCGACGACCGACTTCATCATCCGCATTAACGATGGCCTGGCCGCAATGGTGCGTGGAATACAGCAGCCATTTCGCGGCTTCGTAATGTTCCATGTCGCCGTGGTAATCAAGATGGTCACGGCTTAAGTTAGTAAATACTGATGCGGCAAACTTCAGCGCCGCCACGCGATGCTGAACCAGACCGTGTGAAGACACTTCCATTGCGCCAACCGTTGCGCCTTGTGCAACCAGCCCCGCCAGCACATGCTGGACATCAACGGCTGAACCGGTGGTATTTTCCGTCGGGATCACTTTGCCCAGCAGGCCATTGCCGACTGTTCCCATCACCGCGCTGGTTTCACCAAGCAGTTGGCTCCACTGTGCCAGCAATTGGGTGGTGGTGGTTTTACCGTTGGTCCCGGTCACGCCGACCAGTCGCATTTTTTCAGAAGGCTCGTGGTAAAAGCGGCCCGCCAGTGCAGATAAACGTTCGTTAAGCTGACTGAGATAGATAACTGGAACGCCGTGCATTTCACGGATTTCACCGTCAGTAGCTTCATCTTTTGCTTCTGCAATAATGGCAGCCACACCTTGCGCTATCGCCTGCGGGATATACCGACGCCCGTCCGCCTGATGACCCAATACTGCGACAAAGAGATCGCCCGATGCAGCCATACGGCTGTCGAGCGTCATCTCCCGCAGTGCTCGCTCCGGTGCACCCGGCACCCATGGAGCAAGAAGGTCGCGCAAATTACGATCTGCCACCTGTTGCCTCGCCTTGATTATTCACAAATTCATTTTTATCGCCCGTTGTCAGCGCATCCGGTTCGATGTTCATGGTGCGCAGTACGCCGCCCATGATGGCACCAAAGACCGGCGCTGAAACGGCGCCACCGTAGTATTTACCCGCCTGCGGATCGTTGATAACAACAACCAGCGCGAAGCGCGGCTGACTCGCAGGCGCAACGCCTGCGGTATAAGCAATGTATTTGTTGATGTAGCGGCCATCCGGCCCTACTTTCTTCGCCGTACCGGTTTTAATGGCGATACGATAGCCTTTAATCGCCGCCTTCACGCCGCCGCCACCGGGCAACGCCACGCTTTCCATCATGTGCACTACGGTACGCACGGTTGATTCCGGGAAGATACGCTCGCCCGGAACAGGAGGGTCAACTTTGGTGATCGACAGTGGCCGATAAACGCCATAGCTGCCGATCGTTGCATAGACTCGCGCTAACTGTAACGGCGTTACCATTAGCCCATAGCCGAAAGAGAAGGTGGCCCTCTCTATGTCAGACCACCGTTGTTTTTGAGGATATAAGCCACTGCGTTCTCCGACCAACCCCAAATTGGTCGCTTTTCCCAGCCCAAAACGTGAGTAAGTGTCTACTAACGCTGAGGACGGCATCGCTAACGCCAGCTTGGAAACACCGACGTTACTCGACTTCTGCAAAACCCCGGTGAGGGTCAATTCGCTATAACGCGCCACGTCTTTGATTTCATGGCCATTAATTCGGTAAGGGATAGTGTTAAGTACGGTATTTTCGCGAACCACGCCACGCTGCAGCGCCGTCATCACCACCATCGGTTTGACGGTGGAACCCGGTTCAAACACGTCGGTAATCGTACGGTTACGCATCGCATCCTTCGGCGTACCGGTGAGATTGTTCGGGTTGTAGGACGGGCTGTTGGCCATCGCCAGCACTTCACCGGTGTTCACATCCACCAGTACCGCACTGCCTGACTCCGCCTTGTTAAACGCCACGGCGTTATTCAGTTCACGGTAGACCAGCGCCTGTAAACGCTCATCGATACTTAGCGCAAGGTTATGCGCCGCCTGGCTGTCGGTAGAGGAAATATCCTCAATGACGCGGCCATAACGGTCTTTACGTACAATGCGTTCGCCCGGTTGCCCGGTGAGCCATTTGTCGAAGCTCTTCTCAACGCCTTCAATCCCCTGGCTGTCAACGTTAGTAAAGCCGATAAGGTGAGCGGTCACTTCTCCGGAAGGATAGTAACGGCGGGATTCTTCGCGCAGGTGAATGCCTGGCAGCTTCAGTTTTTTGATGTAGTCAGCCATGTCAGGGTTTACCTGACGCGCCAGATAGATAAAGCGCCCTTTCGGGTTGGCGTTAATGCGGGAAGCCAGTTGATCGAGCGGGAGATTCAGCGCGGTCGACAGCGCTTTCCAGCGTTCACCAACGCTTACGCCGCCTGCGTCATGCACCTCTTTTGGGTCGGCCCAAATCGCCTTAACCGGAACGCTCACCGCCAGCGGACGACCTGAACGGTCGGTAATCATCCCGCGCGATGTGGACACTTCCTGTACGCGCAGAGAGCGCATATCGCCCTGACGCACCAGCATGTCCGGCGCGATGATTTGCAGCCAGGCAACGCGCCCCAGCAGAAAACCCAGTGCCAGCAAAATACAGCCGCACAGTAACGCAAAACGCCAACTGATAAAGTTGGCTTGTTCTTCCTGGCGTTTTGGCTTGTGCGTTTTTGCCGCTGCTTTCATGCGTCGCGTTTATCCTTATTTTTGTACTACGATATTTTCTTGTGAGGGATCAACATGCTGCATTTGCAGCTTTTCCGTTGCGATCCGTTCAACACGGCTATGGTCGCCGAGCGCGTTCTCCTCAAGGATCAAGTTGCGCCATTCGATATCCAACGCATCTCGCTCCAGAACCAGCTGCTCACGCTGCGCGGTCAGTAACCGCGTATGGTGTGCTGTTGTCACGACGGTAACCGCCGTCAAAATAATGCAAATGAACAGGCAGAGTGGCAGCTTCCCATACCGCAAAAGATCGTCACCGATCACGCCAGGCAAGGCATGGCGCTCGTTGCTTCCTATCGATCCTTTAACTTTGCTGAGGGCTTCTGTCACTCTGCTGATCATGCGTTCGTCCTCTCTGCAATACGCAGAACTGAACTACGGGCACGAGGATTTTCAGCTACCTCTTCTTCACCCGGCATCATCTTGCCTAGTGCTCTTAACTCACGGCCGCCCAGCTTTTTGATCTGCGCTTCGGTCATCGGTATTCCAGCCGGAACCTGAGGACCACGGCTTTGTTCGCGCATAAAGCGTTTCACAATGCGATCTTCAAGCGAATGGAAACTGATTACCGAAAGGCGACCACCTGGTGCCAGCACGCTGAGCGAGCTTTTTAGCGCCTGCTCTATCTCCTCCAGTTCACTGTTCACCCAAATGCGCACCGCCTGGAAGGTACGGGTCGCGGGATGTTTGAATTTGTCTTTCACCGGCATTGCCGCCGCAATAACTTCCGCCAGCTCTTTAGTGCGGGTCATCGGTTCGATGCGGTTGCGCTCTACTATGGCGCGAGCAATACGTTTGCCGAAGCGCTCTTCGCCAAAGGTTTTAATCACCCAGGCAATGTCTGCTTCATCGGCGGTTTGCAGCCATTCGGCCGCTGACTGACCGCGTGTTGGGTCCATACGCATATCTAACGGACCGTCACGCATAAATGAGAATCCGCGCTCAGCATCATCAAGCTGTGGAGAAGACACCCCAAGATCAAGAAGAATCCCGTCGATCTTACCGGTAAGTCCGCGCTCGGCGACATAATCAGCCAGCGCAGAAAAAGGACCATGGACGATGGAAAAACGGGGATCGGTAATCGTCTTTGCAACGGCAATCGCCTGCGGATCGCGATCGATGGCCAGTAAACGCCCCGCTTCGCCAAGTTGCGAGAGGATCAGACGTGAGTGACCACCGCGACCAAATGTCCCGTCAATGTAGATGCCGTCTGGACGAATATTCAGGCCGTTTACGGCTTCATCCAGCAACACCGTTGTATGTTTATAATTTTCCATCATTTTATAGAGACAAATCCTGCAATCGTTCCGACAGCGCGCCGGTAACAGACTGCTCAGCGTCGATATCTTCCTTGACCTGTTGATACCAGGTCGTTTCATCCCACAGCTCAAACTTATTGAACTGCCCAACCAGCATCACTTCTTTCGTTAGCCCTGCGTGTTGCCGCAGAATGGGCGCTATCAATAATCGGCCAGCGCTATCCATCTGACATTCGCTAGCATGACCCAACAACAGGCGCTGTACGCGACGCTCAACTGGATTCATGCTCGACAGACGCGATAACTTCTGCTCGATAATTTCCCATTCAGGCAGGGGGTACAGCAGCAGGCACGGGTGATGGATGTCAATGGTGCAAACCATTTGACCGGTAGCGCTCTCGAGCAGTTGATCCCGATAACGGGTAGGCACAGATAAGCGCCCTTTACTGTCGAGATTAACTAACGTTGCTCCCCGGAACATGCCAGCCTCACCCCCGATTACCACTTTATCCCACAAATTCCCACTTAAAGGAGTTTACGGAGCGGAGGAAAACCTTGTCAAGCAAGTCACGGCGCTTAGCGGAGCAAAAAACCCATTGTTTACGGCTAATATCAGCGTTGAACAAATTCCGTACAGCAAACGAAGCAAATTAACGTCATGAATATTTGTAAGAAAAAAATCCAACAACTCATGATTGTTTAAAACAACTGAATATCATCAAAAGAAAAATATAAAGTGTCAGTTTGCGACGCGAGCGGCATTTTAGGACAATATGCAGCGAGATAACAGTACCAGTTAATCAGTCTGTACGCCGCACAGGAGCGAGATAAGGGCGAGATTGTCGCAACACACCAGTAAAGTGTTTGTTAATTCGGCAAATCCCTACATGCTTGTAACAAAATAATACAACCGTAACGCATCGTTACGTCTCAATTACCCAAAAATGGATAGTTGCATTTTTAATTCGGCATAATAGAAGAATCAATTTCAGATAATTCTAAAGAATATTCTTAATTATAATGCGGTTATTTCCGAGAACGGGATAATTGATGATGTCAGAGGCTTATCCGCCGACATCATCAATTGAGGCAACTTAGTTACGGCTTAGAATACCGCGACGGTACAGATTACGCCGTATACGCGTTAAACCTGGTTTGGGTTTACGCGGCTCATCCAGGCTTGCCAACACAATCTCCAGCACGCGTTCCGCGACATCTCGATGGCGCTGCGCCACCGCCAGTACCGGGCACTGCAGGAAGTCGAGCAGCTCGTGGTCGCCAAAAGTCGCAATCGCTAAATCAGACGGTAACTGCCCGTCGCGCCGCAGGGTCACATCCATCACCCCCTGCAACAGGGCAAACGACGTGGTAAACAGCGCCTGAGGCATTGGATGCGTTTCCAGCCATTTATCAAATAACTGCGCGGCCGCCTCCCGCTCATAGCTGTTGGCATAGAGAAAATGCACTTCACGTGGATCGTCCTTCCACGCGGTACGGAAACCCTGTTCGCGCAGGAAACTGACGGACAATTCAGGAAGAGCCCCCAGATAGAGCACGGTTTCAGCAGGGAATTTACGTAACTCCTCCGCCAGCATCTGCGCATCATCCTGGTCAGCGCCCACCACGCTGGTGAAATGTTCACGATCCAGCGCGCGATCCAGCGCCACAATCGGGAATGAACTGTTCGCCCAGCGCTGATAAAACGGATGTTCAGGCGGCAAGGAAGTCGAAACGATAATGGCATCAACCTGACGTTGTAAAAGATGCTCAATACAGCGCATTTCGTTATCCGGCTGATCTTCAGAGCAGGCAATCAGTAGTTGATACCCGCGCTGACGCGCCTGGCGCTCCAGATAGTTTGCAATCCGGGTATAGCTCGTGTTCTCGAGATCCGGGATCACCAGCCCGATAGAACGTGTGCGTCCAGCACGCAGCCCGGCCGCCACGGCATTCGGATGGTAATTATGCTCACGCACCACCGCCATGACTTTTTCAACCGTTTTGTCGCTTACGCGGTATTGCTTTGCTTTGCCGTTAATAACGTAGCTTGCAGTCGTTCGCGAAACGCCGGCCAACCGAGCGATTTCATCCAGTTTCACAATTGCCCCTTGCGTAAAATGTACAAACCATAACCTTTGAGATGGCATGGGTTAAACTTCTTAACATCTAAGCGCAGAATAATGACTGCGGCAACCGCTTTTGTCTCTGGTTACTGCTGATTTCGCAAAAAAAAGCAACCGATAGCCAATGCATCTCGCGTAGGTCAGGTAAGCGTTAGCGCATAATTTTATCGCCGCGGGAAAGCCCCACCACGCCGGAACGGGCAACTTCCACGATTTTGGCGACTTCCCGTAGCGTTGCCAGAAACGCATCCAGCTTATCGCTGGTGCCCGCCAGCTGTACGGTGTAGATCGACGGCGTAACATCGATGATTTGCCCACGGAATATCTCCGTGTTGCGTTTCACCTCTTCCCGGCCATAGCCGCTAGCCTGGATTTTCACCAGCATGATTTCTCGTTCAACGTGGGCGCCCTGCCCCAGTTCGCTGACGCGCAGAACATCCACCAGTTTGTGTAGCTGCTTTTCGATCTGCTCCAGGACTTTCTCATCCCCTACCGTTTGAATCGTCATCCGCGATAAGGTCGGGTCGTCAGTCGGCGCGACGGTCAGGCTTTCAATGTTGTATCCGCGCTGGGCGAAGAGGCCAATCACACGTGACAATGCACCCGACTCGTTTTCCAGCAATACTGATAATATCCGGCGCATAATCAGGTCCTCTCCGTTTTACTTAACCACATTTCGTCCATCCCGCCCCCACGAATCTGCATCGGGTAGACATGCTCACTGCCGTCGACGGTGACATCAACAAACACCAGGCGATGGTTACGCACATGTTCCAGCGCTTCGCCCAGCTTGCTCTCCAGTTCGCCTGGATGATTAATCTGGATACCGATATGCCCATAAGCTTCAGCAAGGCGCACAAAATCAGGTAGCGACTGCATGTAAGACTGGGAGTGACGCCCGGAGTAAATCATGTCCTGCCACTGTTTGACCATGCCGAGATAGCGGTTGTTAAGGTTGAGCACCAGTACCGGTAGCTCATATTGCAGCGCCGTCGACAGTTCCTGGATGTTCATCTGAATGCTGCCATCCCCGGTGACGCACACCACTGTTTCATCCGGCAGCGCCATTTTCACCCCTAACGCCGCGGGTAAACCGAATCCCATGGTGCCGAGGCCGCCTGAGTTAATCCAGCGGCGTGGTTTATCGAACGGATAGTAAAGTGCGGCAAACATTTGATGCTGGCCAACGTCAGAGGTCACGTATGCATCCCCTTTCGTCAGACGCCAGATGGTTTCAATCACCGCCTGCGGTTTAATACTTTCACTTTGCGTGTCGTATTTCAGGCACTGACGAGCGCGCCAGTGTTCGATCTGTTGCCACCAGTCACGGTTATCATCCAGCGGCTGCTGCGATTTCTCCTGTGGCAGCAGTTCAAGCATCTGATCCAGCACCAGGCGAGCATCGCCCACAATCGGAATATCCGCAGTGACGGTTTTTGAAATAGAGGTCGGATCGATGTCAATATGCAGCACGGTCGCATTCGGGCAATATTTTGCCAGATTATTGGTCGTTCGATCGTCAAAACGAACGCCGACGGCAAAGATCACATCAGAATGATGCATGGTCATATTCGCTTCGTAAGTACCATGCATGCCCAACATTCCCAGCGCCTGGCGATGCGTGGCCGGAAACGCGCCTAACCCCATCAGCGAGGAGACAACCGGCAGATTAAGTGCTTCGGCAATTTGCCCCAGTTGTTCGTGACAGGCGGCATTCACCGCGCCACCACCAACATAGACAACCGGTTTCTTCGCCGCGACCAGCGTCTGCAAAGCACGTTTTATCTGTCCTTTGTGCCCGGTCGTTGTCGGGTTATACGAACGCATACTCACCGACTCCGGCCAGCTATAAGGCAGTTTTTTCGCCGGATTCAGAATATCTTTCGGCAAATCCACCACCACCGGCCCCGGACGACCGCTTGCCGCCAACCAGAAGGCTTTTTTCAGCACCTGCGGGATATCTTCCGTTTGTTTAACCAGAAAACTGTGTTTTACCACCGGGCGGGATATACCCACCATGTCGCACTCCTGAAAGGCATCGTAGCCAATCAGGGAGGTGGCGACCTGGCCGGAGAGGATCACCAGCGGAATGGAATCCATATATGCCGTTGCAATCCCGGTGATCGCATTGGTTGCCCCTGGTCCGGAAGTGACCAAAACGACGCCCACTTCTCCCGTGGCACGCGCCAGGCCATCAGCCATATGTACTGCGGCTTGCTCATGACGGACTAACACATGATCAATACCGCCGACCGTATGCAATGCATCATAAATATCGAGGACGGCCCCCCCGGGATAACCGAATACCTGCTTCACACCCTGATCGATAAGCGATCGGACGACCATCTCGGCTCCAGACAACATCTCCATGGCTTGCCTCACTCTTATAATGAATTACGGTTTAACAACACATTAACCGCTGACGATGACGCATGGCAATTGACTCCGAAGAGGTGGCACTGGAGTAAATAAGAATAAAACGGAGGTAAGAATTGAATAAATGGAGAATTAAACCAGCATAAGCAATTGATATGATAAATAATCGCTTAAAAAGGGGGACTTACAGCAATTAGTCTATTTTTTTACACTTTCGGACATACGTAAAAAGTCGAGTTCAGCACAAAATTTTAGATATAAAGATAAAAGCAGAATAAACCAGATGTATTCCCCGATTTATTCTGCCAGCGGCTACTTCTTACAGACGGAGACCAACAGTTCTTCCATCCATTGATGTCCTTTATCGCGCCCCGCAGCCTCATGCCAGGAAAGATAACATGTGCGGCTGTTCAATTTTAAAGGTAAAGGCAATATCTGCAGTTCTAAAGAATCGGCGAACTCTTCCGCCAACCAACGCGGCGCAATAGAGACCAGGTGCGTTTGCGACACAATATTAAGCACGCTGATTAATGCCATTCCCTGATAAGCCACGCAGGATTGTTTATCCGGTGTGTCATACCACGGCTGGCTGAATGAGGCGAAGCGATCGAGCGAAACCACGGCATGCTGTTCATGATAGAGATTGCTTTCCAGCAATGGGCCACTAATGCGCGGATGTTTTTTGCTTGCCACTAACACCATTTCGTCATTGAATAACGGAACACTGGTAAATTCCGGACGACGGAATTCTTCATAGCTAATAACAAACTCAGTTTCCTGATAACGTAATTGGTGCTCGGTATTTAGATTTAGTGAAGATTTAAAAACGACATTAATGTTCGGCGCGACTTGTTCAACTCGATTATAAATCAACGAAGTAAGAATATTATCCAATGGACTGCATACGCAAAGATTGAATACACGCTCGCTGCTGGTAGGTTCAAAGCCGGAACCAGGCAGTTCATTCTGCACTAATTGCAATGCCTGACGAACGGAGCCAAACAGCTGGAAGGCTCTTGCTGTCGGCTGGATTCCACGGCCATAACGAACAAAAAGCTCATCGTTAAACATGACTTTCAGGCGTGCGACCGCATTACTGACAGCGGGTTGCGACATCCCCAGCGTATGTGCAGCACGCGTAATATTTTGTTCCTGCATCACCGCATCAAAAACAGTTAATAAATTAAGATCAACCATGCGAAGCTGTGGCTTCCCCATCTCTATGAGATTAGATTTATCTATTATTTTTACTTCTGGCATATTTAACTCCACTGTCACTCTAAACTCCCTTTTCCCAGACGGAGTGCAGAAATAATCTCCGTTAATATGATTTACCATGCATATAAAATAAGAAAAAGGAAAAACATTAAAATTAGGAAAACATAAAGGCACAAATCTAAATGTACAAAAGAACACCACAAGCGTAGTGCGGCAGATGTCACTGCGCGATGATTCATATGTTTAAATTTCGAAAACAATATAACCATAAGCGTGGCGAATGCACAATCATACGCACAGTGAATACGTATTTAAGTTTTAATTAAACATTTCTATTATTAACACATTAAAAGTTAACATTAATTTATCAATTATTGGGTAACACATTGGTTTCATCCATTCAGAATGAATATAAAAGCTGATAAATCATAAAGATATGAAATCCCAAATGAGGCGTTATCTTCAGTTCTTCGTGACCATAAATGCAAATAAATATGCTTAAATATGTCAAACCGTGAAAAACATGTTCAACGATCAGATGATTAATTTTATATACCCTGAGAAATTCAGCACAATTCGCTTAAGTTTATCAGAAACTTTCCCCCTTAACGGGAGCATTTACAGGGAATGGGGTTGACATCAGTCTTCATATCCAGTACCACTAAAAGCATATCGCATTCGCCTGGAGCTTGATTGATGACTTACATTGCTCGTTTTATCGGTCTACTACTACTAAACGCATTCTCATTGCGCGGTAGACTGGTGGACGACATTCAGCATTAAGTCAGCTCCAGTTAAGACAAAAAACCCGCGCCGTTGCGCGGGTTTTTTTATGCTCGAAGCAAGGCGCCCTAAAGACCAAGGACCTAAACCATGAGCCAGCAAGTCATTATTTTCGATACCACCTTACGTGACGGTGAACAGGCGTTACAGGCGAGCCTGAGTGTGAAAGAAAAACTGCAGATTGCGCTGGCCCTCGAGCGTATGGGCGTTGACGTGATGGAGGTCGGTTTTCCGGTCTCTTCACCGGGTGACTTTGAGTCCGTACAAACCATCGCTCGTCAGGTGAAGAACAGCCGCGTTTGCGCCTTAGCCCGCTGCGTAGAAAAAGATATCGACGTTGCCGCAGAATCTCTGAAGGTCGCTGAGGCTTTCCGCATTCATACGTTCATCGCCACCTCGCCGATGCATATCGCGACGAAATTGCGCAGCACGTTGGATGAAGTGATCGAGCGAGCAGTCTACATGGTGAAGCGTGCGCGTAATTATACGGATGACGTGGAGTTCTCATGCGAGGATGCTGGCCGTACCCCTATTGCCGATCTGGCCCGCGTGGTCGAAGCCGCGATTAATGCGGGAGCCAAAACTATCAATATCCCCGATACCGTTGGCTACACCATGCCTTTCGAATTCGGAGCAATCATTTCTGGTCTGTATGAACGCGTACCGAATATCGATAAAGCCATCATCTCCGTGCACACCCATGATGATTTAGGTCTGGGCGTTGGCAACGCGTTGGCGGCCGTCCACGCCGGTGCTCGCCAGGTGGAAGGCGCGATGAACGGTATCGGCGAACGCGCCGGTAACTGCTCACTGGAAGAAGTGATCATGGCGATCAAAGTGCGCAAAGATATCCTGAACGTACAGACCCGCATTAATCACCAAGAAATCTGGCGTACCAGTCAGTTAGTCAGCCAAATCTGCAACATGCCCATTCCGGCCAACAAAGCCATTGTCGGTAGCGGCGCCTTTGCCCACTCCTCTGGCATCCATCAGGACGGCGTACTGAAAAATCGTGAAAACTACGAAATCATGACGCCTGAATCCATCGGTCTGAACCAGGTGCAGTTGAACCTGACTTCCCGTTCCGGACGCGCCGCAGTGAAACACCGTATGGACGAGATGGGATATAAAGAGAATGAATACAACCTGGACAACCTGTACGACGCATTCCTGAAGCTGGCGGATAAAAAAGGTCAGGTATTTGATTACGACCTGGAAGCGCTGGCCTTTATTAATAAACAGCAGGAAGAGCCGGAGCATTTCCGTCTGGATTACTTCAGCGTGCAGTCCGGCTCAAATGACATCGCCACCGCCTCCGTCAAGCTGGCCTGCGGTGAAGAAGTCAAAGCCGAAGCGGCGAACGGTAACGGTCCGGTCGATGCCATTTATCAGGCCATCAACCGTGTGACCGAGTACAACATCGAACTGGTGAAATACAGCCTGACCGCCAAAGGGCACGGTAAAGATGCGCTGGGCCAGGTGGATATCGTTGCTAATTATAACGGTCGCCGCTTCCACGGCGTCGGTCTGGCAACAGATATCGTCGAATCGTCCGCGAAAGCGATGGTTCATGTGCTGAACAACATTTGGCGCGCCGAAGAAGTCGAAAAAGAATTGCAACGCAAAGCTCAGAACAACGAGAACAACAAGGAAACCGTGTGATGTCGAAGAATTATCATATTGCTGTTTTGCCGGGCGACGGTATTGGTCCGGAAGTGATGGCGCAAGCCCTGAAGGTACTGGACGCAATCCGCAACCGTTTTAACATGCGCATTACCACCAGCCACTACGACGTG
Source organism: Citrobacter sp. RHBSTW-00017 (assembly GCF_013797615.1). NCBI lineage: Bacteria > Pseudomonadati > Pseudomonadota > Gammaproteobacteria > Enterobacterales > Enterobacteriaceae > Citrobacter > Citrobacter sp. RHBSTW-00017. The sequence goes on from NZ_CP056899.1 coordinate 4,118,932, forward strand.
GGGGGGGCAGCTATCGATAACCATGGTCAGCCGCTGCCGCCAGCGACGGTTGAAGGCTGTGAGCAAGCTGACGCCATTCTGTTTGGCTCCGTTGGCGGTCCGAAATGGGAAAATCTGCCGCCAAACCAGCAGCCTGAACGCGGCGCGCTGCTGCCGTTGCGTAAACACTTCAAATTATTCAGCAACCTGCGCCCGGCTAAGCTGTACCAGGGGCTGGAAGCATTTTGCCCTCTGCGCGCAGATATTGCCGCGAACGGTTTCGACATCCTGTGCGTGCGCGAACTGACCGGCGGTATCTACTTCGGTCAGCCAAAAGGCCGCGAAGGCAGCGGACAACATGAAAAAGCCTTTGATACCGAGGTTTATCACCGTTTCGAGATCGAGCGTATCGCACGTATCGCGTTTGAATCTGCTCGCCAGCGTCGCCGCAAAGTCACGTCGATTGATAAAGCCAACGTACTGCAAACGTCTATTCTGTGGCGCCAAATCGTCAATGAAATTGCTAATGAATATCCGGATGTTGAGCTGGCGCATATGTACATCGACAACGCGACGATGCAGTTGATCAAAGATCCATCCCAGTTCGACGTGCTGCTGTGCTCCAACTTGTTTGGCGACATTCTGTCTGACGAATGCGCCATGATCACCGGATCAATGGGGATGTTACCGTCCGCCAGCCTGAATGAGCAGGGCTTTGGTCTGTACGAGCCCGCTGGCGGCTCCGCTCCAGATATCGCCGGGAAAAACATTGCTAACCCTATCGCCCAAATCCTTTCGCTGGCGCTGCTGCTGCGCTACAGCCTGGACGCCAATGATGCGGCAACCGCAATCGAGAGCGCCATCAACCGCGCATTAGAAGAAGGCATTCGCACCGGTGACTTAGCCCGTGGCGCTGCCGCAGTCGGTACCGATGAAATGGGTGACATTATTGCCCGTTACGTCGCAGAAGGGGTGTAATCATGGCCAAAACGTTATACGAAAAATTGTTCGATGCGCACGTCGTCTACGAAGCGCAAAACGAAACCCCGCTGTTGTATATCGACAGACATCTGGTGCATGAAGTGACCTCTCCGCAGGCGTTTGATGGCCTGCGTGCGCATGGCCGTCAGGTGCGCCAGCCGGGTAAAACCTTTGCCACTATGGACCATAACGTCTCCACGCAAACCAAAGACATTAACGCTTCCGGCGAAATGGCGCGCATTCAGATGCAGGAATTGATCAAAAACTGCAATGAATTTGGCGTCGAACTGTACGACCTGAACCACCCGTATCAGGGGATCGTTCACGTGATGGGGCCTGAGCAAGGCGTGACGTTGCCGGGTATGACCATCGTTTGCGGCGACTCCCACACCGCCACACACGGCGCGTTTGGCGCGCTGGCCTTTGGTATTGGCACCTCTGAAGTTGAACACGTTCTGGCGACGCAGACCCTGAAACAGGGGCGTGCCAAAACCATGAAGATTGAAGTTAACGGCACGGCAGCACCAGGCATTACCGCCAAAGATATCGTGCTGGCGATTATCGGTAAAACCGGTAGTGCAGGCGGTACCGGGCACGTCGTTGAATTTTGTGGCGAAGCCATCCGTGCGCTGAGCATGGAAGGCCGTATGACCCTGTGCAACATGGCCATTGAAATGGGCGCCAAAGCGGGTCTGGTCGCACCGGATGAAACCACCTTTAACTATGTGCAGGGGCGTTTACACGCACCGAAGGGTGAGGATTTTACCAACGCGGTTGCGTACTGGAAAACGCTGAAAACCGACGACAACGCGACGTTTGATACCGTCGTTACCCTGCAGGCAGAAGAGATCGCACCGCAGGTCACTTGGGGTACGAACCCGGGTCAGGTCATCTCGGTGAACGATAATATTCCCGACCCGGCGTCATTTTCCGATCCCGTTGAGCGCGCATCGGCTGAAAAAGCGCTGGCATATATGGGGCTGAAACCGGGTATTCCGTTAACAGAAGTGGCTATTGATAAAGTGTTTATCGGTTCCTGTACCAATTCGCGTATTGAAGATTTACGCGCTGCGGCCCAAATCGCCAAAGGACGCAAAGTTGCGCCAGGCGTACAGGCGCTGGTTGTGCCGGGTTCTGGTCCGGTGAAAGCGCAGGCTGAAGCGGAAGGTCTGGACAAGATCTTCATCGAAGCCGGGTTTGAATGGCGTTTACCGGGCTGTTCCATGTGTCTGGCCATGAACAATGACCGCCTGAACCCAGGCGAGCGCTGTGCATCCACCAGCAACCGTAACTTTGAAGGCCGCCAGGGCCGCGGTGGTCGCACGCATTTAGTCAGCCCGGCCATGGCCGCCGCTGCCGCCGTTACCGGTCATTTTGCCGACATTCGCAGCATCAAATAAGGAAACTACCATGGCAGAGAAATTTACCCAACATACCGGCCTGGTTGTCCCACTGGATGCCGCCAACGTGGATACCGACGCGATTATTCCCAAACAGTTTTTGCAGAAGGTTACGCGCACCGGTTTTGGCGCTCATCTGTTTAACGACTGGCGTTTTCTGGATGAAAAAGGGCAACAGCCTAACCCAGAGTTCGTACTGAACTTCCCGGAATATAAAGGCGCGTCAATTCTGCTGGCGCGGGAAAACTTTGGCTGCGGCTCTTCCCGTGAACATGCGCCATGGGCGCTGACCGATTACGGCTTTAAAGTAGTGATCGCGCCAAGCTTCGCTGACATCTTCTACGGCAACAGCTTCAATAACCAACTGCTGCCGGTGACCTTGAGCGACGCGCAGGTAGATGAAATGTTCGCCCTGGTGAAAGCCAATCCGGGCATTAAATTTGAAGTGGATCTGCAAGCGCAGGTGGTGAAAGCGGGCGATAAGTCCTACAGCTTTAAAATCGACGACTTCCGCCGCCACTGCATGCTGAACGGTCTGGACAGCATCGGGCTGACGCTGCAGCATGAAGCAGCCATCACCGAGTACGAAGACAAGCAGCCAGCGTTTATGCGCTAGTCCTTGTAGTGCCGGATAAGGCGTAAGCTGCCATCCGGCACTCCAAAAATCAAACGTCCTTTACCCGCCCGGTCATCACCAGCGTGACCACAGAAATCGCCGCAATCACCCAATAGACGGCAAAGTGACCGTAGCTTTGCGCAACAGCCCCCTGAATCACTCCCGCGAGAATGACCCCCGTTGAAATACTGTTGGTAAATAATGTGGTCGCTGACCCCGCACGCCCGGGCATAAGATCCTGAAACCACAGCATTCCTATCCCGGCGATGATACCGATAAATACTGCATTAAATAGTTGCAGCACCAGCAGCGCCGTGCGGCTGTGAAAGAAGATCAAACCAAGATAAAACAGTACGCCCGCCGCGACGGCCGCGATCATCATTCGCCGTTTACCAAAGCGCTTCACATAGTAGCCCGCCAGGATCATCGCCGGAATTTCCAGCCCAGCCGCCGTCCCCATCAGGATACCGGCCAGCTTGTCCGGTAACCCCAGCTCAAGGCTTATCCACAGCGGCATATCGATGATGTACATGGTATTGCAGGTCCACATCAGCGTGGAGGCAATAAACAACATGCGCACATTTTTGTCCTGCCAACCGCCGGTCTGTTCCAGCGGTACGTCAACAGGTTGCTCCACCCGTGTGACTGACGGCAGTATCAGCGCAATCAGCACCAGGCTAATGGCGAAAATCCCTGCGGCAATGGAAAACATCGCCGTAAAGCCGTAATTCAGCGCCAGCATGAAGGCCAGCGGCGGTCCAATTACCCAGGCCAGCGAAAGCTGCGCACGCATCACCGAGCTAAACATCACCACTTCACGCGCGGAGTTATCAGCGTATTCCCGCGCCAGCGCAAACAGCTGCGGCATGGCGGTATTCGCCAGCGAGGCCAGCAGCACACCGCAGGTGATAAGCGTGAGATAGTGGCGATTAAACGCAAACAGCAGCGCGTTTCCGATTGCCATCAGGCAGCAGAACATGATCAGCTTGCGCCTGTCGCCCTGGCTGTCGGATCGTTTCGCGAGGGCAAGGCTGACAACGATCCCGACAATCGCATTGACGGTATAAAACAGCCCGACCCAAAACGGCTGCGCCCCGACTTCACGGCTCAGGAACAAGCTCAGCGTGGGTGCCTGCAACGCCCCTGCTACGCCCATCATAAAAGCAACCAGCATAAATGCCGCGTAAACGCCGTTGAGGCGCCGTCCCATGGTCATAATCCAGAGCATTACAGTTCCTTTTAGCGCAGCAGAAACAAAAAAAGCCAGCAGTGATTATCTGCTGGCGCGGCGATTAACACCAATACTCAGTCACACATGATGTCTGCAATTCCCAATTCAGGAGTCAGGCTGTCACCTCCCACTGCATCAGTTCTTCGAGCATCTTTAAGCGCTGCGGTGCGCTCAGGCAAGCCAACCAGGACGATTTTTCCGTCGCGGTAAAGTATTTCAACCAGAACTGACGCATAGATGACCCCTTCGTTGTCTCATCGCTTCATCGGAATCTATTATTGGCTTAATATAGGGATAATAAAATTGCTGAGTTTTTCGCAGGAGTTCCCCTTTTATGTCTTCTGGTCGTCTGCAACAACAGTTCATCCGTCTGTGGCAATGCTGTGACGGCAAAACGCAAGACACGACGCTGAACGAGCTGGCGGAGCTGCTGAGTTGTTCGCGCCGCCATATGCGTACCCTGCTCAATACCATGCAAGAACGCGGCTGGTTAACGTGGGAAGCCGAAGTTGGGCGAGGTAAACGCTCGCGCCTGACTTTCCTCTATACCGGGCTGGCACTCCAGCAGCAGCGGGCAGAAGACCTGCTGGAACAGGATCGCATCGATCAACTGGTGCAGCTGGTCGGTGACAAAACGGCCGTACGACAGATGCTGGTTTCGCACCTGGGACGCAGTTTTCGCCAGGGGCGGCACATCATGCGCGTTCTCTATTATCGTCCCATGCACAACCTGCTTCCCGGTACGGCGCTACGCCGTTCAGAAACTCATATCGCCCGGCAAATCTTCAGCGCCTTAATTCGGGTAAATGAGGAAAATGGGGAACTGGAAGCGGACATCGCCCATCACTGGCAGCAGATTTCACCTTTACACTGGCGATTCTTCCTGCGTCCGGGGATTCATTTTCATCATGGCCGCGAACTGGAAATGGAAGATGTCATCACCTCGCTGATGCGCATTAACGCCCTGCCGCTGTACTCGCACATCACGCAGATCGTTTCTCCCACGGCCTGGACGCTGGATATCCATCTCGCCCAACCCGACCGCTGGCTTCCCTGGCTATTGGGGCAAGTCCCCGCCATGATCCTGCCGCGAGAATGGGAGACGCTCAGCAACTTCTCCAGCCACCCAATTGGCACTGGTCCCTATGCGGTGATGCGCAATACCAATAACCAACTGAAAATTCATGCATTTGATGATTATTTTGGCTACCGGGCGCTGATCGACGAAGTTAACGTTTGGGTTTTACCCGATATCGGTGAAGAGCCTGGCGGTGGGTTGACGCTAAAAGGCCCCACGGAGGATGAAAAGGCGATCGAAAGCCGCCTCGAGGAAGGATGCTACTACCTGCTGTTTGATGCGCGCACCCACCGTGGCGCTAATCAGGAGGTTCGCGATTGGGTTAGCCGCGTTCTTTCGCCAACCCATCTCATCTGCCACGCCGACGAACAGTTCCAGCGACTGTGGTTTCCCGCCTACGGTTTGCTCCCCCGCTGGCACCATGCCAAACCCGGCCATGGTGAAAAACCCGCCGGACTGGAAACGCTGACGATCACCTACTATCGCGATCACATCGAACATCGGATTATCGCGCAGATCATGAAGACGTTGCTGGCAGAGCATCAGGTACAGTTAAATATTCAGGAGATCGACTACGATCAATGGCATGCGGGTGAAATCGTCAGCGATATCTGGCTCAACAGCGCCAATTTTACCCTACCGCTGGATTTCTCGCTGTTCGCCCATTTGTGCGAAGTCCCGTTACTGCAAAACTGTATCTCGCGGGACTGGGAAAACGATGCGGCCCGCTGGCGAACGGGCGAAATGAGCCTGGCGGCATGGTGCCAACAGCTGCTCGCCACAAAGGCCATTGTGCCGCTGATCCACCACTGGCTCATCATTCAAGGACAGCGCAGTATGCGCGGATTACGCATGAACACCCTCGGCTGGTTTGATTTTAAATCGGCGTGGTTTGCACCACCGGATCCTTAGATCCGGCTCTTGATTGCCGCATAGCAACAAAATCATTACACTAACGCCGTTCTCAACGGGGTGCTAAATAAAAACATACACAAAATCATTCACGCTGCATCAAGGCGGCAAGCGAGTGAGTCCCCAGGAGCATAGATAACTATGTGACTGGGGTGAGCGACAAATCTGCCGGGAGCAGATTTGAACGCTGCTTGCAGCGGCCCCGAAGGGGCGAGGCCCGGAGATGGGCCGAGTAACGCAGCCAACACAGAGGCAGCGTGAATGATGAAGTGTATGGGCTGAGAGATACCCGTCGAACCTGATCCGGATAATGCCGGCGAAGGGATTTGAGGCTGCAACTCAAGTCCTTTGCCACCCAACTTTATGAGGTGCAAAGTGTTTAAAAAATGTCTTCCGCTTTTACTGCTGTGCGCAGCGCCTGCTTTCGCCAAACCTGTACTGACAGTATATACCTACGACTCGTTCGCAGCTGACTGGGGCCCGGGCCCGACAATAAAAAAAGCCTTTGAAGCTGACTGCAACTGTGAACTGAAACTGGTCGCGCTGGAAGATGGTGTCTCGCTGCTTAACCGCCTGCGCATGGAAGGAAAAAACAGTAAAGCTGACGTCGTACTGGGCCTCGATAACAACCTTCTGGAAGCCGCCACCCAAACCAAACTGTTTGCCAAAAGCGGTGTAGCAAGTGAAGCCGTAAACGTGCCCGGCGGCTGGAAAAACGATACCTTCGTTCCGTTTGATTACGGCTATTTCGCCTTCGTTTATGATAAGAACAAGCTGAAGAATCCGCCCAAAAGCCTGAAAGAACTGGTAGAGAGCGATCAAAAATGGCGCGTCATTTATCAGGACCCGCGTACCAGCACGCCGGGGCTGGGCCTGCTGCTATGGATGCAAAAAGTCTATGGCGATAAGGCGCCGGAGGCCTGGCGCGCGCTTTCGGCAAAAACCGTCACGGTCACCAAGGGCTGGAGTGAAGCCTACGGCCTGTTCCTGAAAGGCGAAAGCGACCTGGTACTCAGCTACACCACCTCTCCGGCCTATCACATCATCGCCGAGAAAAAAGACAACTACGCCGCAGCCAACTTTAGCGAAGGCCACTATTTGCAAGTGGAAGTCGCCGCCCGTACTGCGGCCAGCAAACAGCCGGAACTGGCCGAGAAATTCCTCAAGTTTATGGTGTCTCCAGCCTTCCAGAATGCGATTCCGACCGGCAACTGGATGTATCCGGTAACCCCGGTCGCCCTGCCTTCTGGATTCGAGCAACTGAATAAGCCAGCCACCGCGCTGGAATTTACGCCGCAGCAGGTTGCGGCTCAACGCCAGGCATGGATTAGCGAATGGCAACGCGCCGTCAGCCGTTAATTTCCGGCTGGCTGGTTCCAGGGCTTACCGCCGCCACGCTGATGGTGACCGTTGCCCTGGCCGCGTTTCTGGCGCTGTGGTTTAACGCCCCACGGGGGGAGTGGCGCTCACTGTGGCAAGACGACTACCTGTGGCACGTGGTGCGCTTTTCTTTCTGGCAGGCTTTTTTATCCGCAGTGCTGTCGGTCATCCCGGCGATTTTCCTTGCCAGAGCGCTCTATCGCCGCCGTTTTCCAGGACGACTGGCGCTGCTGCGCCTGTGCGCGATGACGTTAATCCTGCCAGTGCTGGTCGCGGTCTTCGGTATTCTTAGCGTGTACGGTCGTCAGGGCTGGCTGGCCTCGATCTGGCATACATTCGGGCTGGAATGGACGTTTTCGCCGTACGGTTTGCAGGGCATTCTGCTGGCGCACGTCTTTTTCAATCTGCCGATGGCCAGTCGTTTGCTGTTGCAGTCGCTGGAGAATATTCCCGGCGAACAGCGACAGTTAGCCGCTCAGTTAGGTCTGCGCGGCTGGCATTTCTTCCGCTTTGTTGAATGGCCGTGGCTGCGTCGGCAAATCCTTCCCGTCGCGGCGCTCATCTTTATGCTCTGTTTCGCCAGCTTCGCCACCGTTTTGTCACTGGGCGGTGGACCGCAGGCCACAACCATCGAGCTGGCGATTTATCAGGCGCTGAACTTTGATTACGATCCCGCCCGCGCCGCCATGCTGGCGTTGATCCAGATGGTTTGTTGTTTAGCGCTGGTGCTCTTCAGCCAACGTCTGAGCCGCGCCATCGCCCCCGGTACCACGCTGGTTCAGGGCTGGCGCGATCCCGACGATCGTCTGCACAGCCGCCTGGCAGACGCACTGCTGATTATTCTGGCCCTGCTGCTACTGCTGCCGCCGCTGCTGGCGGTAATTGTCGATGGTTTTAACCGCCATATGCTGGATGTTCTTAAGCAACCTGTACTGTGGCACGCACTGGGAACCTCGCTGCGCATTGCGCTGGCGGCAGGTGCGTTGTGCGTAGTTCTCACCATGATGCTGTTATGGAGCAGTCGTGAACTGCGTGCCCGACAGCAGGTGCTGGCAGGTCAGATGCTGGAACTTAGCGGCATGTTGATCCTCGCCATGCCGGGCATCGTGCTGGCAACCGGCTTCTTTCTGCTGCTCAATAACACCATTGGACTCCCCGAATCAGCCGACGGGATTGTCATTTTTACCAATGCGCTGATGGCGATCCCTTACGCGCTGAAGGTACTGGAAAACCCAATGCGGGACGTCACCACCCGCTACAGTATGTTGTGCCAGTCGTTGGGAATTGAGGGATGGTCGCGCCTGAAAGTGGTTGAACTGCGCGCCCTGAAGCGCCCGCTGGCGCAGGCGATGGCTTTTGCCTGCGTGCTGTCGATTGGCGATTTTGGCGTGGTCGCGCTATTTGGTAATGAGGATTTCCGCACCCTGCCGTTTTATTTATATCAGCAGATAGGCTCTTATCGCAGTCAGGATGGCGCAGTTACGGCGTTATTGCTGCTGATCCTGTGCTTTACGCTGTTTACCGTTATTGAGAAATTGCCGGGTCGAAATGTTAAAACTGATTGATATCACATGGCTTTATCACCATTTGCCGATGCGCTTTACGCTGTCGATCGCACGCGGTGAGCAGGTTGCGATCCTCGGGCCCAGCGGCGCCGGGAAAAGTACGCTGCTGAATCTGATCGCCGGCTTTCTCACGCCAGCCAGCGGTACCATGTTGATTGAAGGTGAAGATCACACCGCCACGCCTCCCTCACGTCGCCCCGTTTCGATGCTGTTTCAGGAAAATAACCTGTTCAGCCACCTGAGCGTGCAGCAAAACATCGGCCTGGGCCTTAACCCGGGATTGAAGCTGAACGCATCGCAGCGGGAGAAAATGCATCACATCGCGCAGCAAATGGGGATCGACTCACTGCTGGAGCGCCTCCCCGGTGAGCTTTCCGGCGGTCAGCGACAGCGCGTAGCGCTGGCGCGTTGCCTGGTGCGGGAACAACCCATTTTGCTGCTTGATGAACCGTTCTCTGCGCTCGATCCCGCCCTGCGCCAGGAGATGTTAACGCTGGTTGCTGAAGTCTGTCGCGATAAACAGCTTACCTTGCTGATGGTGTCCCACAGCGTAGAAGATGCGGCGCGAATTGCGTCCCGTTCGATTGTGGTCGCCGACGGGCGCATCGCCTGGCAGGGCAAAACGGATGAGTTATTAAGCGGTCAGGCCAGCGCCTCGACGCTCTTGGGCATCAAAGCCGAGTGATTGATTTCCCAGGCCGGATAAGCGTCAGCGCCATCCGGCAAAAGAATCGTCAGAAACCCACGACTTTACGCAGAATATCAATATACACCGGCATCAGCGGATGGCGCAGTAACGCCACCAGCGCGACCACGCCGATCCCAAGCGTCAACGGCGCCAGATACAGTAAACGGCTGCGGGGGAAATACGCGGTTAAGCGATCGACTGCCGCTTTGCCGCTACGCCACAGTCGCCAGCAAAACCAGCCCCCTACCCATAGCAACAGCGCCGTCGCCAGCAGCAACCATTTAAAATCCCCGCTCTGCATCTCAGAAGGAATATCAATTGCCGCCCCCGCCAGGATCCCCGGCAGGAAGTAGAACGGCGGCCACAGTACGCAACCAATAATATTCGGGACGATAAATTTAGCGACAGGCAGATCCAGCATGCCCGCCACCATTGGCACCAGCGGACGCGTCGGTCCCACAAAACGCCCCACCAGAATGGTAAACATGCTGTGCTGATGCAGCGCGTGCTCGGTTTTATCCAGCAACGCCTTGTTCTTTTTCATGAACGACCAACGGTGCAGCGGCTTTTTAAAGCGCCAGCCCAACCAGAAAGAGATCCAGTCCCCCAACAGGCAACCAATGATGCCCGCAAGCCAGGCATGCCAGAAGTTCAGTTCGCCACTGCCAATCAGCGCCCCCAGTCCCGCCATCATCACGGTACCGGGCAGAATCAGACCAACCAGCGCCAGCGACTCCAGAAAGGCCACCAGCAGTACGGCGATCAGGGAGTACAGGGCGGACTGAAGAATAAAGTGTTCCAGCAATGCTTGCATAATGTGTCCGTCAGATTTACGAAGCAGGGATTTTGATAACCCGTCTCAACTTCGTCAAGCCATCAATTGTCTGAATAGATTGCGAGTTATGACAACTTTCAGGACACATCATTCACTTTTTATTCACATCCGGCGCGAAACTCGCTCGGACTGGCGCCGGTACATTTTTTGAAAACGCGAGAAAAATAGAGCTGATCGTCAAAGCCAACATTGCGCCCTACCGTAGCAATGGGCATACGAGTGGTACTCAGCAATAGCTTGGCCTGGCTGATACGCTGATCCTCGCGCCAGCTTAATACGCTGATACCCAACTGCTGACGGAACAGATGCGACAAACGGGAAGGCGACAGGCAGACGTGCTGTGCGACGCTGGCAATATCAAAATTACTGTCCGCCAGGTGATCGCTGATGTACTGGCAGGCGTCGCGCACGCGGTTGTCCATGGGGGGATGTAGCGATTCATTAATGGCTTCCATACGTCGGAGCAATAACTGTTCCAGTAAATTAATCGCCAGCAGTTCGGAATAGCGACCTTCTCCCTGCCCGGCGTTGATTATCTGCCCAAACAGTTCGTTAAAATGCGGCTGATGTGCTTCATCCGGACGAAAGAATCCAGTCTGGGCAAAAATGGCCGGCCAGGTCAGCCACTCCTGCCAGTAGGCGCGTGGGCGAAAGTAAACCCACTGGTGATACCACTCGCTGGCATCAGGATGGCGTCCGTAGTGGTGAATTTCTCCGGGTGGAAACAGCAAAATATCGCCAGGCCGACAGACAAATTGTTTGCCCTGATTATTGATAACCCCTTCGCCACGGATAGTGAGATTGAGGATATAGCCCTTCATACCCAGCGGCCTGTCGATAAAAAAATCCAGGTATCCGTTCGCCTCGATGGGGGTTAATCCGGCCACCAAATGCGCGTTAAACGAATAGCCTGGCAGCAGGGGATCGTTTTGCGTTTCAGCCATACTTTCAATACTCCCTATGTTCTGCTAAGAAACAATTTGTCCATATTACGCCAGACATCATTGCCGTCGCCCCTGCGGGCCGCTGTGTTTGCGGTAATGGACCATCAACCCCGCTTGTGAAAAGCACTTTGTAAAAAATATGTACTGCGCCAACGTTAAAATCGGCTAACAAAAGTGTCTATAACTACGGCAGAAATGTCCACATTGATTATTTGCACGGCGTCACACTTTGTGATGCCACAGCATTTTAGTCCATAAGATTAGCGAATCCTGCCTGACGGTTTTTATCCCTACTAACTACTGTTTATCCATACCCGTATTTTTGGATGGAGTAAGACGATGGCGATTGCAATTGGCCTCGATTTTGGCAGTGATTCAGTACGCGCTTTGGCAGTGGAATGTGCCACCGGTGAAGAAATCGCCACCAGCGTAGAGTGGTACCCACGTTGGCAGGAAGGACAGTATTGCGATGGCCCAAACAACCAGTTTCGCCATCATCCACGCGACTACATTGAATCAATGGAAGCGGCGCTGAAAACCGTGCTGGCCGAACTGAGCGTTAAACAGCGTGCGGAAGTGGTCGGGATTGGCGTTGACAGCACCGGTTCAACCCCGGCCCCCATCGATGCCGACGGCAACGTACTGGCGTTGCGTCCGGAGTTCGCTGAAAACCCAAATGCAATGTTTGTCCTGTGGAAAGATCACACCTCAGTAGAAGAAGCTGAAGAAATTACCCGTCTGTGCCACACACCGGGCAAGATCGATTACTCCCGCTATATCGGCGGTATTTATTCCAGCGAATGGTTCTGGGCCAAAATCCTGCATGTGACCCGTCAGGACCACGCGGTTGCCGAGGCCGCGGTTTCGTGGATTGAACTGTGCGATTGGGTTCCGGCCCTGCTCTCTAATACCGTACGTCCACAGGATATTCGTCGCGGTCGCTGCAGCGCCGGGCATAAATCCCTGTGGCATGAAAGCTGGGGTGGTCTACCGCCAGCCAGTTTCTTTGACGAACTCGACCCCATCCTCAACCGCCATCTGCAATACCCGATGTTTACCGATACCTTCACGGCCGACCTGCCGGTTGGCACCCTGTGCGCCGAGTGGGCGCAGCGTCTGGGACTACCGGAAAGCGTGGTGATTGCAGGCGGCGCTTTTGACTGCCATATGGGCGCGGTCGGCGCGGGCGCACAGCCCAATACGCTGGTGAAAGTCATTGGCACGTCGACCTGCGACATTCTGATTGCTGACAAACACAGCGTCGGCGAGCGCGCGGTGAAAGGCATTTGCGGCCAGGTTGATGGCAGCGTGGTGCCGCATTTTATTGGCCTCGAGGCAGGCCAGTCCGCGTTCGGCGATATCTATGCCTGGTTTAGCCGTGTGCTGAGCTGGCCGCTGGAGCAGCTTGCCACGCAGCACCCGGAGCTGAAGACCCAGATTAAAGCCAGCCAAAAACAGCTGCTACCAGCGCTAACCGAAGCCTGGGCGAGAAATCCGTCGCTGGATCACCTGCCGGTGGTGCTCGACTGGTTCAACGGTCGCCGTACGCCCAATGCCAACCAGCGTCTGAAAGGAGTGATTACCGATCTGAATCTGGCAACCGACGCGCCAGCGCTGTTCGGCGGTCTGATTGCCGCCACCGCCTTTGGTGCACGCGCCATCATGGAATGCTTCACCGAACAAGGCATTGCGGTTAACAACGTAATGGCGCTAGGCGGCATCGCCCGTAAAAATCCGGTCATCATGCAGGCCTGCTGTGACGTGCTCAACCGTCCGCTACAGATTGTCGCTTCAGACCAGTGCTGCGCACTCGGTGCGGCTATCTTTGCCGCCGTTGCCGCGAAAGTACACACCGATATCCCAGCCGCTCAGCAACAGATGGCAAGCGCCGTGGAAAACACGCTGCAACCTCGACCAGAGCAGGCTCAACGGTTTGAACAGCTTTACCGCCGCTACCAGCAGTGGGCGGTTAGCGCTGAACAACAATACCTTCCGACTGCCGCTCCGGCGCAACAAACCCCGGTAGACCAGGCAACCCTGACACATTAAGGACACGACAATGACGATTTTTGATAACTATGAAGTGTGGTTTGTGATTGGTAGCCAGCATCTGTATGGCCCTGAAACCCTGCGTCAGGTAACCCAACATGCCGAGCACGTCGTTAACGCGCTGAATACTGAAGCTAAACTGCCCTGCAAACTGGTTTTAAAACCGCTGGGTACTTCACCTGACGAGATTACCGCTATTTGTCGTGACGCTAACTACGATGATCGCTGCGCAGGTCTGGTGGTCTGGCTGCACACTTTCTCTCCGGCCAAAATGTGGATTAACGGTCTGACTATCCTCAACAAGCCGCTGATGCAATTCCATACCCAGTTCAACGCCGCCCTGCCGTGGGACAGCATTGATATGGACTTTATGAACCTGAACCAGACCGCGCACGGCGGCCGTGAATTCGGCTTCATCGGCGCACGTATGCGTCAGCAGCACGCCGTGGTCACCGGTCACTGGCAGGACAAACAAGCGCACGAACGCATTGGCTCCTGGATGCGCCAGGCCGTGTCCAAACAGGATACCCGCCATCTGAAAGTCTGCCGTTTTGGCGACAACATGCGTGAAGTCGCAGTCACCGATGGCGATAAAGTCGCTGCGCAGATCAAATTCGGCTTCTCGGTAAATACCTGGGCCGTAGGCGATCTGGTGCAGGTAGTAAACTCCATTAGCGACGGCGAAATCAACGCGCTAATCGATGAGTATGAAAGCACCTACACCATGACGGCGGCAACGCAAGTCCACGGTGAGAAACGTCAGAACGTACTGGAAGCGGCCCGTATTGAACTGGGGATGAAGCGCTTCCTGGAACAGGGCGGATTCCACGCCTTTACCACGACATTTGAAGATTTACACGGCCTGAAACAGCTCCCGGGTCTGGCCGTACAGCGTCTGATGCAGCAAGGCTACGGCTTTGCGGGCGAAGGCGACTGGAAAACCGCCGCTCTGCTTCGCATCATGAAGGTGATGTCAACCGGTCTGCAGGGCGGCACCTCATTTATGGAGGATTACACCTACCACTTCGAGAAAGGCAACGATCTGGTGCTCGGCTCGCACATGCTGGAAGTGTGCCCGTCCATCGCGGTGGAAGATAAACCGATCCTCGATGTTCAGCATCTCGGCATTGGTGGTAAAGACGATCCCGCTCGTTTGATCTTCAACACCAAAACTGGCCCGGCAGTCGTTGCCAGCCTGATCGATCTTGGCGATCGCTATCGTCTGCTGGTTAACTGCATCGACACGGTTCAAACACCGCACTCCCTGCCGAAACTGCCGGTGGCTAACGCATTGTGGAAAGCCCAGCCTGATCTGCCGACCGCATCTGAAGCCTGGATCCTGGCCGGTGGCGCGCACCACACCGTCTTCAGCCACGCGCTGGATCTGAACGATATGCGCCAGTTCGCTGAAATGCACGATATCGAGATCGCCGTGATCGACAACGATACCCGCCTGCCGGCCTTTAAGGACGCGCTGCGCTGGAACGACGTCTATTACGGTTTTAAACGTTAATTATGTTGTTGCCGGATGGCTCTGCGCTTGCCCGCCATCCGGCACAGAGGAATCAACATGTTAGAAGATCTCAAACGTCAGGTGCTGGAAGCCAATCTGGCGTTGCCTAAGCACCACCTGGTTACCTTGACCTGGGGGAACGTGAGTGCCGTCGATCGCGAGCGCGGCGTGTTTGTGATAAAACCTTCCGGGGTCGATTACAGCGTTATGACCGCAGAAGATATGGTCGTAGTCAGTATCGCCACCGGTGAGGTTGTAGAAGGTGCGAAGAAACCCTCCTCTGATACCCCAACGCACCGTCTGCTGTATCAGGCATTCCCGACCATTGGCGGCATTGTTCATACCCATTCGCGTCATGCGACCATCTGGGCGCAGGCGGGCCAGTCGATTCCAGCCACGGGTACCACTCATGCGGACTATTTCTACGGATCGATTCCCTGCACACGGAAAATGACCGAGGAAGAAATCAACGGCGAATATGAGTGGGAAACCGGTAACGTGATCGTTGAAACCTTTGAGAAACAAGGCATTGACGCTTCGCAGATGCCTGGCGTGCTGGTGCACTCTCACGGTCCGTTTGCGTGGGGAAAAAACGCCGAAGATGCGGTACACAACGCCATCGTGCTGGAAGAAGTCGCCTACATGGGGATCTTCTGTCGCCAGCTCGCGCCGCAATTGCCGGATATGCAGCAAACCCTGTTAGATAAACATTACCTACGTAAACACGGCGCAAAAGCCTACTACGGCCAGTGAAAACAATCTGAGCGCGCCCGAAATCTCGGTGGCGCGCTCTCTGGTTATTCCTTTATATATTCCGCAAACGCACTTCGATACACACAGTTATTAGCACAAACGTATTTAATCACGTTGTCATAATGTCCCTGCGCCTCTTCACCATCCAGTGAATGAAAGAAAATGTAATCTGTAATCGTTGACTGCCAGCGCTGTCCATTCAACAGATAATTAATCACCGTATCACGATGACCATTTATTCTGTCATGCCCTTGCCAGTGAAAGAAAGCATTCCCACGTTCAATAACCTCAGTACGCCAAATTTGACCTGACCACGTTCTATACTCAATATATTGACTTACTGACTTAATTGTAGGGTTAGATAACTGAGTATTAACAAATAAATAGTGATCATATCCTACCTGTAACGCCTGAGTATAAATATCCATAATAGGCCTCCATAACACTACGCACCCAAGCTATTGATATAAAACACCCGAGCTATCAGATGAATAAAATTATATTCAGCGATAAAAATCAAATTATACAGAGAGATATTCCCGACGAAATCGAACCGAAAATCCGTTTTTATCCAGACAATAGCAAGCCATAAAAATATATTATATTCAATCTGGTAACCCGAGTGTTTGATTAAAATAGTTACACTAACCATGAATAAAAACAAATAAAAAAAAGAACCATTTTTCCTGAACCGAGGGATAAGTAACAAAATCGTACGAGCACGATTCCGAAAATGACATAAAAATCCTGAAACGGACTTCCAATTTATGAAACAAATATAATTACAAAAGAATAATAGATACAAATAGCCATGACAGGCCAATAAAATAATTAAAGGAAGAGTTTTTCAATTAAGGCATTCATTTATTAAATATCAAAGCCTATCCTGTAACACTTTTACTGCGGAGGGCATTTTACTGTTACTGTCACAATAACTTCCCGCAGCTCTCATTTTTAACTGTACAAAATAACAGTACAATCGTGTAAACCAGGCTATAATAATGCCTGGTTTTTTAATGGGTAAGCAGCGTGGCGCAGGCAGGCTTTATTTTAACCCGGCACTGGCGGGACACCCCGCAGGGAACTGAGGTCACATTCTGGCTGGCTACGGACGACGGGCCGCTACAGGTCACGCTCGCGCCTCAGGAGTCTGTCGCGTTTATACCTGTCAGTCAGGTTCCTCGCGTAGCGTCATTATTACGCAATGAAAACGGCTATCGTCTGACGCCGCTGCAATTGCAAGACTTCCACCGCCAGCCCGTTTCCGGCCTGTATTGCCGCTCACATCGCCAGCTCATGCGGCTGGAAAAGCTGCTGCGTGAAAACGCAATTACCGTCTACGAGGCCGACGTGCGTCCGCCGGAACGGTATCTGATGGAGCGTTTTATCACCTCACCTGTTTGGGTTGAAGGCGACAGACATAACGGTACGCTGGTTAATGCCCGGTTGAAGCCGAACCCTGACTATCGACCGCCGCTGAAATGGGTCTCGCTGGATATCGAAACCACGCGCCACGGCGAACTCTACTGTATCGGCCTTGAAGGCTGTGGGCAGCGTATTGTCTACATGCTCGGCCCGGCAAACGGCGATGCCTCAGCGCTGGATTTTGAACTTGAATACGTCGCAAGCCGCCCGCAGTTACTGGAAAAGCTCAACGACTGGATTGCCCGTCACGATCCTGATGTGGTAATCGGCTGGAACGTCGTGCAATTCGATTTACGCGTCCTGCAAAAGCATGCTGAACGTTACCGCATTCCCCTGCGTTTTGGCCGTGACAATAGCGAGCTGGAGTGGCGCGAACATGGCTTCAAAAACGGCGTATTCTTCGCGCAGGCTAAAGGTCGCCTGATTATCGACGGCATTGAGGCGCTTAAATCCGCATTCTGGAATTTCTCATCCTTTTCGCTGGAAACGGTGTCACAGGAGCTGCTGGGCGAAGGGAAGTCGATAGATAATCCCTGGGACAGGATGGACGAAATAGATCGCCGGTTTGCCCAGGATAAGCCCGCACTCGCCACCTACAATCTCAAAGACTGTGAGCTGGTCACGCGTATTTTTCATAAAACCGAGATCATGCCATTTTTGCTGGAACGATCGACGGTAAACGGCCTGCCGGTCGACCGGCACGGCGGTTCCGTTGCCGCCTTCGGCCATCTCTACCTACCGCGAATGCACCGGGCGGGCTATGTGGCACCGAATCTGGGGGAGGTTCCCGCGCACGCCAGCCCCGGTGGCTACGTGATGGACTCGCGCCCGGGTTTGTACGACTCCGTGCTGGTGCTGGATTACAAAAGCCTGTACCCGTCAATTATTCGTACTTTTTTGATCGATCCAGTGGGACTTATCGAAGGGATGGCACAGCCGGATCGGGAACACAGTACCGAGGGGTTCCTTGACGCCTGGTTCTCACGCGAAAAGCACTGTCTGCCGGAAATTGTTACCCAGATCTGGCATGGGCGCGATGAAGCCAAACGCCGCGGCAATAAGCCGCTCTCACAGGCGCTGAAAATCATCATGAACGCGTTTTACGGCGTGCTTGGCACCACCGCCTGCCGCTTTTTCGACCCGAGGCTGGCTTCGTCTATCACCATGCGCGGTCACGCGATCATGCGTCAGACCAAAGCGCTGATTGAGGCTCAGGGTTACGACGTCATCTATGGCGACACCGACTCCACCTTTGTCTGGCTTAAAAAGGCGCACTCGGAAGACGATGCGGCCCGGATTGGTCGGGAGCTGGTGAGCTATGTCAACAACTGGTGGGCGCAATCGCTGAAGCAGCAAAACCTGACCAGCGCGCTGGAGCTGGAATTTGAAACCCACTTTTGTCGCTTTCTGATGCCGACCATTCGCGGTGCAGATACCGGCAGCAAAAAACGCTACGCCGGAATGATTCAGTCAGGTGCTGAGCAACGCATGGTATTTAAAGGTCTGGAAACGGTACGCACCGACTGGACGCCGCTGGCCCAGCAGTTTCAGCAGGAGCTGTACCTGCGAATTTTTCGTAACGAGCCTTATCAAGAGTTTGTTCGCGAGACTATCGACCGTCTAATGGCGGGTGAACTGGATGAACACCTGGTGTACCGCAAACGCCTGCGCCGCCCGTTGAGCGAATACCAGCGGAATGTTCCGCCGCACGTTCGCGCCGCACGGCTCGCCGATGAGCAGAACGTCAAACTGGGGCGTCCGCAGCAGTATCAGAATCGTGGCACGATTAAATATGTCTGGACGATAAATGGACCTGAGCCTGTTGATTATCAGCTATCTGCACTTGATTACGAGCATTATCTGACCCGCCAGATCCAGCCGGTTGCCGAGGGAATTCTTCCCTTTATTGACGATAATTTTGCTACACTACTCACAGGACAACTGGGGTTATTTTGACGCGTGACGAAACCGCCGCCATCCAGTACCATAGCGCCCTTTCCATTCCTGGACCCATTTAACACCCCTACCACTGATTTATTAGCCTGGTAGCGGGGTCGTATGCTCTCAATAACGGGGACTAGCCCGGAAAATGACGAGTATTGCCTGCAATTAAAGATATAGAGCCGAACATATATGCCTTTTACACTTGGTCAACGCTGGATCAGCGATACAGAAAGCGAATTGGGACTTGGTACTGTTGTCGCCATGGATGCGCGAACCGTCACTTTACTTTTCTCATCGACGGGTGAAAACCGTCTGTATGCGCGCAGTGATTCCCCCGTGACCCGCGTGATGTTCAACCCTGGCGACACGATCACGAGCCATGAAGGCTGGCAACTGCATGTCGATGAAGTAAAAGAAGAAAACGGCCTGCTTGCCTATATCGGAACCCGCCTTGATACCGAAGAAACCGGTGTAATGCTGCGTGAAGTGCTGCTCGACAGCAAACTGGTTTTCAGTAAACCCCAGGATCGCCTGTTTGCCGGCCAGATTGACCGTATGGACCGCTTTGCGCTGCGCTATCGCGCACGTAAATTTCAGAGCGAACAGTACCGTATGCCGTGGAGTGGTTTGCGTGGTCAACGTACCAGCCTGATCCCCCACCAGCTCAACATTGCCCATGATGTCGGCCGTCGTCATGCCCCTCGCGTGCTGCTGGCTGACGAAGTGGGTTTAGGTAAAACCATTGAAGCTGGGATGATCCTGCATCAACAGCTGCTGTCAGGCGCCGCGGAGCGCGTGCTGATCATCGTCCCGGAGACGTTACAGCACCAGTGGCTGGTCGAAATGCTGCGTCGTTTCAACCTGCGCTTTGCGCTGTTTGATGATGTGCGTTATGCCGAAGCGCAGCACGATGCCTACAACCCGTTTGAAACCGAACAGTTGGTTATCTGTTCGCTGGACTTTGCCCGTCGCAGTAAACAGCGTCTGGAGCACCTGTGTGATTCCGAGTGGGATCTGCTGATTGTCGATGAAGCCCATCACCTTGTGTGGAGCGAAGACGCGCCCAGCCGTGAATATATGGCCGTTGAACAGCTGGCAGAGCGCGTACCAGGCATCCTGCTGCTGACCGCAACGCCGGAACAGCTGGGCCTGGAAAGCCACTTTGCGCGCCTGCGCCTACTGGATCCAAGCCGCTTCCACGATTTCGCCCAGTTTGTTGAAGAACAGAAAAATTACCGTCCGGTCGCCGACGCCGTCGCCATGTTGCTGGCTGGCAACAAGCTGAGTAACAATGAGCTGAACATGTTAGGTGACATGATTGGCGAACAGGACATTGAGCCGTTATTGCAGGCGGCAAACAGCGACAGCGAAGACGCCCAGAGCGCGCGTCAGGAGCTGGTTTCGATGCTGATGGACCGCCACGGCACCAGCCGCGTGCTGTTCCGAAATACCCGTAACGGTGTGAAAGGCTTCCCTAAACGCGAGCTGCATACCATCAAATTGCCGTTGCCAACCCAATACCAGACGGCCATTAAAGTCTCCGGCATTATGGGCGCGCGTAAGAGTGCGGAAGACCGCGCGCGCGACATGCTCTACCCGGAGCAGATTTATCAGGAATTCGAAGGCGACACCGGCACCTGGTGGAACTTTGACCCGCGCGTGGAATGGCTGATGGGCTACCTGACCAGCCACCGCTCGCAAAAAGTTCTGGTCATCTGTGCGAAAGCCACCACTGCGCTTCAACTGGAGCAGGTTCTGCGCGAGCGCGAAGGTATCCGCGCCGCCGTGTTCCATGAAGGGATGTCGATCATTGAACGTGACCGCGCTGCGGCCTGGTTTAGCGAAGAAGATAGCGGCGCCCAGGTGATGCTGTGCTCTGAAATCGGCTCCGAAGGGCGTAACTTCCAGTTCGCCAGCCATCTGGTGATGTTTGATCTGCCTTTCAATCCGGACCTGCTGGAACAGCGTATTGGCCGTCTGGACCGTATTGGTCAGGTGCATGATATCCAGATCCACGTTCCATACCTGGAAAAAACCGCGCAATCCGTGCTGGTGCGTTGGTACCACGAAGGTCTGGATGCGTTCGAACACACTTGCCCGACCGGACGTACCATCTATGACACGGTATATAACAATCTGATCGGCTACCTGGCTGAGCCAGAAAACACCGATGGCTTTGACGATCTGATCAAAACCTGTCGCGAACAGCATGACGCGCTGAAAGCGCAGCTGGAGCAAGGTCGCGATCGCCTGCTGGAGATCCACTCTAACGGCGGCGAAAAAGCGCTGGCGCTGGCTGAGAGTATTGAAGAACAGGACGACGATACCAGCCTGATCGCCTTCGCCATGAACCTGTTTGATATCGTTGGTATTAATCAGGATGACCGTGGCGACAATTTGATCGTGCTGACACCGTCCGATCATATGCTGGTGCCGGATTTCCCTGGGCTGCCGGAAGATGGCTGTACCATTACGTTTGAGCGTGATGTTGCCCTGTCGCGTGAAGACGCGCAGTTTATTACCTGGGAGCATCCGCTGATCCGTAATGGTCTGGATCTGATCCTCTCCGGCGACACTGGAAGCAGCACCATTTCTTTGCTGAAAAACAAAGCATTACCAGTCGGTACTCTGCTGGTTGAACTGGTCTACGTCGTTGAAGCGCAAGCGCCAAAACAGCTGCAGTTAAACCGCTTCCTGCCGCCAACGCCGGTACGCATGCTGCTGGACAAAAACGGCAACAACCTTGCCGCGCAGGTTGAATTCGAAACATTTAACCGTCAGCTCAGCGCCGTTAACCGCCACACCGGCAGTAAACTGGTCAACGCCGTACAGCAGGATGTGCATGCCATTCTGCAACTCGGTGAAGCGCAGGTAGAAAAATCGGCCCGCGCGCTGATCGACGCGGCGCGCAAAGAAGCGGACGAGAAGCTGACGGCTGAACTCTCCCGTCTGGAAGCGCTGCGTGCCGTTAACCCGAACATCCGTGATGACGAACTCAGCGCCATTGAAAGCAATCGTCAGCTGGTGATGGAAAGCCTGGATCAGGCGGGATGGCGTCTGGATGCCCTGCGCCTGATCGTCGTGACGCATCAGTAACGGAGCCTGACATGGGGATGGAAAACTATAATCCGCCGCAGGAACCCTGGCTGGTTATCCTGTATCAGGATGAGCACATTATGGTGGTCAACAAGCCGAGCGGCTTGTTGTCCGTGCCGGGTCGTCTGGATGAACACAAAGACAGCGTGATGACGCGTATTCAGCGCGATTACCCGCAAGCTGAATCCGTACATCGTCTGGATATGGCAACCAGCGGCGTGATTGTAGTGGCGCTAACTAAAGCGGCAGAGCGCGAGCTAAAGCGCCAGTTTCGCGAACGCGAGCCGAAGAAACAGTATGTCGCACGCGTCTGGGGGCATCCCGCTCCGGCCGAGGGGCTGGTTGATTTACCGCTGATTTGCGACTGGCCGAATCGGCCAAAGCAGAAAGTGTGTTATGAGACCGGAAAATCGGCGCAGACCGAGTATGAAGTGGTGGAGTTTGCGGAAGATAACACCGCCCGGGTCGTGCTCAAACCCATTACCGGACGCTCCCACCAGTTGCGTGTGCATATGCTGGCATTAGGGCATCCGATTCTGGGCGACCGCTTCTACGCCCCGCCACAGGTCCTGGCGTTAGCGCCGCGCCTGCTGCTGCACGCAGAGATGTTAACTATCACGCATCCCGAATACGGCAACAGTATGACGTTTAAAGTTCCGGCAGATTTTTAAACGCAGGCCCCATTTAGGCCGGGTGCTTCGCTTGCCCGGCCTACATTCATTAACGTAGGCCGGATAAGGCGCTAGCTGCCATCCGGCATAACGATTATTTAAAGCCTTTCTGTTCTTTAATTAGCTCGTAAGCTTTTTGAATTTCCTGCGCTTTTTGCTTCGCCATTTCCATCATTTCTGGCGGCAGGCCTTTCGCCACCAGTTTGTCCGGATGGTGCTCGCTCATCAGCTTACGGTATGCGCGCTTAATGGTGGTCGCATCATCGGTCGCTTTCACACCCAGCACATTGCAGGCGTCTTCCAGCGTCGGACCGCGTTGCGCCTGCTGCCAGCCACCGCCGCCGGACTGCTGCTGATATCCGCCGCCAAACTGGGCGCCGCCCTGCATCATGCGCAGAAACTGATCAAATTGGGTACGTGAGATCCCCAACTCTTCAGCAATCACATACAGCACTTCACGCTCGTTCGGATGCAACGACCCATCGGCAAAAGCTGCCTGGATCTGAATCTCCAGAAACATGCGGATCAGATCGAAGCGACCAAAACAGACGCTGCGAAACTGACGCATTTTTTCACGTAATGGGTAATTGTCCGATTTTCCCACCCGGAAGGCATGTTGCGCGGCGGTACGCGAGTCGCCGTGCAAATTCATTCGATCCATCAATTGACTGGCGATATGGATATCGGCTTCCGTGACGCGACCTTTGGATTTGGTCAGATGCCCCATCACCTCAAAAGTGGTGGCAAAAAACAGCGCCTGGCGTTCACGCTGGTTGGCAAACCACGCCATTTTGCGCATGCGGGCTTTGTCGAACATGTGGCCAACTAACAGGCCCAGAACCACACCCCAGAAGCCGCCGCCCATCATTAAGGCCACGGCGACACCAATTATCTTTCCCCAATACTGCATAGACTCCCCAAATCTTTCTGCTCTCAGCCAGGATATGTCCCACAATATAAGGTGCTTTTACCGATTTACGGCTGCGGTCAATTGTGGGACATCGCCTATAATTTGCATTATCATACCTGTCATTCTATGCCGTGCCTAACACCACAAACGCTATACCCGTTGGATTTCGAGTTGCAACAAGGCGGCAACGCAGTGACCAATTCGTCTGGAACGAAGATGCAGCTTGAAAGGTGGCGGGATAAAATGGGCAGGATTAATACTAGCGAAGTGAAGATGAGATAAGTTAGGCTGTGACCGTTTGTCACGCGCGACGCTACTGATGATGGAACAATAAATACAACGTATGAAAAAACGTATTCCCACTCTTCTGGCCACCATGATTGCCAGCGCCCTCTATAGCCATCAGGGTCTGGCAGCCGATCTCGCCTCACAGTGTATGCTGGGCGTGCCAAGCTATGACCGTCCTCTGGTACAGGGCGAGACTAATGAATTACCCGTCACCATCACTGCTGACAACGCGAAAGGGAATTACCCGGATGACGCGGTGTTTACCGGCAATGTGGACATTGCACAGGGTAACAGCCGCCTGCAGGCCGACGAAGTGCAGCTTCATCAGAAGCAGGCAGAAGGCCAGCCGGAGCCAGTTCGTACCGTCGATGCGCTGGGCAATGTCCATTATGATGACAATCAGGTTATTCTGAAGGGGCCGAAGGGCTGGTCTAATCTGAATACCAAAGATACCAACATCTGGGAAGGTGATTATCAGATGGTAGGTCGTCAGGGGCGCGGAAAAGCCGATCTGATGAAGCAGCGTGGGGAAAACCGCTATACCATTCTGGAAAACGGTAGCTTCACCTCCTGTCTGCCAGGTTCCAATACCTGGAGCGTCGTCGGTAGCGAAGTCATTCACGACCGTGAAGAACAGGTCGCAGAGATCTGGAACGCCCGTTTTAAACTGGGTCCGGTTCCGGTCTTTTACAGTCCTTATTTACAGTTACCCGTCGGCGATAAGCGTCGCTCTGGTTTCCTGATCCCGAACGCAAAATACTCTACCAATAACTATTTTGAGTTCTATCTCCCGTATTATTGGAACATTGCGCCCAATATGGACGCCACCATCACGCCGCATTATATACATCGTCGTGGCGGTATCATGTGGGAGAACGAATTCCGCTACCTCACCCAGGCGGGCGCAGGTCTGATGGAGTTCGACTATCTGAATTCCGATAAAGTGTACGAGGATGAACACCCGAAGGATGACAATTCCCGCCGCTGGCTGTTCTACTGGCAGCACGCCGGTGTAATGGATCAGGTGTGGCGTTTTAACGTCGACTACACCAAGGTCAGCGATTCCAGCTACTTTAACGATTTTGATAATAAATACGGTTCCAGTACTGACGGCTACGCCACGCAAAAATTCAGCGTCGGCTATGCGGTACAAAACTTTGATGCGACAGTTTCGACCAAGCAGTTCCAGGTCTTTGACGATCAGAACAACAGTAGCTATTCCGCTCAGCCGCAGTTAGACGTCAACTACTACCAGAATGACGTGGGCCCGTTTGACACCCGGATTTATGGGCAGGCGGTCCATTTCGTTAATTCCAACGACAACATGCCAGAAGCGACGCGTGTTCACCTCGAACCGACCATCAACCTGCCATTGTCGAATAACTGGGGAAGTATCAATACCGAAGCGAAACTGCTGGCAACGCACTATCAGCAAACTAACCTGGATTGGTACAACAACAACCCGAGTAACGTTAACAAGCTCGATGATTCCGCCAACCGCGTCATGCCGCAGTTTAAAGTTGACGGCAAGATGATCTTCGAGCGCGACATGAACATGTTAGCGCCGGGCTATACCCAAACGCTGGAGCCCCGTGCTCAGTACCTGTATGTACCGTATCGCGACCAAAGTCATATCTATAACTATGACTCGTCCCTGCTGCAATCTGACTACAGCGGCCTGTTCCGCGATCGTACCTATGGCGGTCTGGACCGCATCGCATCTGCCAACCAGGTAACGACCGGGGTCACATCTCGCGTTTATGATGACGCGGCCGTTGAACGTTTTAATATTTCTGTGGGTCAAATCTACTATTTCACCGAGTCTCGCACTGGCGATGACAACATTAAATGGGAGAATGACGACAAAACGGGCTCACTGGTATGGGCTGGCGACACCTACTGGCGCATCTCCGATCGCTGGGGCTTACGCAGTGGGATCCAGTACGACACGCGTCTGGACAGCGTTGCAACCAGCAGCAGCAGTATCGAATACCGCCGCGACGAAAACCGTATGCTGCAGCTGAACTACCGTTATGCCAGCTCTGAATATATCCAGGCAACCCTGCCGTCTTACTACTCTACAGCAGAGCAGTATAAAAACGGGATTTCACAGGTGGGCGCGGTAGCAAGCTTCCCGATCGCCGACCGCTGGTCGATTGTCGGGGCTTACTACTTTGATACCAACGTGAACAAAGAAGCGGATTCCATGCTGGGTCTGCAGTACAACTCCTGCTGTTACGCCATTCGCTTCGGCTACGAACGTAAGCTGAACGGCTGGGATGACACTCAGAAACATGCAGTTTATGACAACACGATCGGCTTTAATATCGAACTACGCGGCCTGAGTTCCAACTACGGTCTCGGCACCAACCAAATGTTACGTTCTAACATTTTGCCGTATCAAAGCTCTTTATGATCTGATTGATTTACAACGTAATCCGCTTTGCGGTTAATTGAAATGGAAAAAGTATGAAGAACTGGAAAACGCTGCTTCTCGGTATCGCCATGATCGCGAATACCAGTTTCGCTGCCCCGCAGGTAGTCGATAAAGTCGCAGCCGTCGTCAATAACGGCGTCGTTCTGGAAAGCGACGTCGATGGCTTAATGCAGTCAGTAAAACTTAATGCGGGTCAGGCTGGTCAACAATTACCGGACGACGCCACGCTGCGTCATCAGATCCTGGAACGTTTGATCATGGATCAAATCCTCCTGCAGATGGGTCAGAAGATGGGTGTTAAAATCTCTGACGAGCAACTGGATCAGGCAATTGCCAACATCGCCAAGCAAAACAACATGACGCTGGATCAGATGCGCAGCCGTCTGGCACAGGATGGCTTAAGCTATTCGACCTATCGTAGCCAGATCCGCAAAGAGATGACCATCTCTGAAGTGCGGAACAACGAAGTTCGCCGTCGCGTTACTATCCTGCCTCAGGAAGTGGATGCCCTGGCGCAGCAGGTCGGCAACCAAAACGATGCCAGCACCGAGCTGAACCTGAGCCACATTCTGATCCCATTACCGGAAAACCCAACTTCTGACCAGGTTAACGCGGCTGAAAGTCAGGCGCGCTCTGTTGTTGATGAAGCGCGTAACGGTAGCGATTTCGGCAAACTGGCTATCACCTATTCCGCTGACCAGCAGGCGCTGAAAGGCGGCCAGATGGGTTGGGGACGTATTCAGGAGCTGCCGGGCATCTTTGCCCAGGCGCTAAGCACCGCGAAAAAAGGCGATATCATCGGCCCAATTCGTTCTGGTGTCGGCTTCCACATCCTGAAAGTTAACGATATGCGTGGTCAAAGCCAGAGCATCTCCGTGACTGAAGTTCATGCCCGCCATATTCTGCTCAAGCCATCGCCGATCATGACCGATCAACAGGCGCGTCTGAAGCTGGAACAAATCGCAGCTGATATTAAGAGCGGTAAAACAACCTTCGCGGCAGCGGCTAAAGAATTTTCTCAGGATCCGGGTTCTGCCAACCAGGGCGGCGATCTGGGCTGGGCTGCAGCGGATATTTTCGATCCCGCTTTCCGCGATGCGCTGACCAAACTTCACAAAGGCCAGATGAGTACCCCGGTGCACTCCTCTTTCGGGTGGCATCTGATCGAGCTGCTGGACACGCGTAACGTTGATAAAACTGACGCGGCGCAGAAAGACAGAGCTTATCGTATGCTGATGAACCGTAAATTCTCGGAAGAAGCGGCAACCTGGATGCAGGAACAGCGCGCCAGCGCCTACGTTAAAGTTCTGAGCAACTAATGACTCGTATTCAACGCGTTGTGATCACTCCCGGCGAACCCGCCGGGATTGGCCCGGACCTGGTGGTTCAGCTCGCCCAACGTGAGTGGCCTGTAGAACTCGTTGTCTGTGCGGATGCCGCACTCCTCAGTGACCGGGCAGCAATGCTCGGTTTACCGCTTTCACTCCTCCCATACTCTCCAGATACCCCAGCCAGACCGCAATCAGCAGGTACGTTGACGCTGTTGCCGATTGCGCTGCGGGCGCCTGTTATCGCGGGTCAGTTGGCGGTAGAGAACGGACAATATGTGGTGGATACGCTGGCTCGCGCCTGCGATGGTTGTCTGCAAGGTGAGTTTGCGGCGCTGATTACCGGTCCGGTGCACAAAGGCGTAATCAATGACGCAGGCGTCCCGTTTACCGGACATACCGAGTTTTTTGAAGAGCGCTCACATGCGAAGAAAGTCGTCATGATGCTGGCGACTGAAGCGCTGCGCGTTGCCCTGGCAACCACTCATTTGCCGCTCAGAGCCGTTGCCGACGCCATTACGCCTGCTCTGCTTAAAGAAGTGATCGGTATTTTGCATCATGATTTGCGCACCAAGTTTGGCATTACCGATCCGCATATTCTGGTGTGCGGTCTTAACCCGCATGCCGGTGAAGGTGGTCATATGGGAACGGAAGAGATAGACACCCTCATTCCGGTCCTTGATGAACTGCGTGCGCAGGGGATGAAATTAAACGGCCCGCTGCCCGCAGATACGCTGTTTCAGCCCAAATATCTCGACCACGCGGATGCCGTGCTGGCAATGTACCACGATCAGGGTCTCCCCGTGCTAAAATACCAGGGATTTGGTCGCGGTGTGAATATCACGCTGGGCCTGCCCTTTATTCGCACATCCGTCGATCACGGCACCGCGCTTGAACTTGCGGGTCGTGGGCAAGCAGATGTCGGCAGTTTTATTACGGCGCTTAATCTCGCCATCAAAATGATTGTTAATACCAATGAATAATCGAGTCCATCAGGGCCACTTAGCCCGTAAACGTTTCGGGCAAAACTTCCTCAACGATCAGTTTGTGATCGAAAGTATTGTCTCTGCTATCAACCCGCAGAAAGGTCAGGCTATGGTCGAAATCGGCCCGGGCCTGGCAGCGTTGACCGAACCTGTAGGCGAACGCCTGGACAAGCTCACGGTCATTGAGCTGGACCGCGATCTCGCCGCCCGCCTGCAAACACACCCGTTTTTAGGGCCGAAGCTGACGATTTATCAGCAAGATGCCATGACCATGAACTTCGGCGAACTCGCACAAACGATGGGTCAGCCGCTGCGCGTATTCGGCAACCTGCCGTATAACATCTCCACGCCGCTCATGTTCCATCTTTTTTCCTATACTGATGCCATCGCCGACATGCATTTCATGTTGCAAAAAGAGGTGGTCAACCGTCTGGTTGCAGGGCCAAACAGTAAAGCGTATGGTCGATTAAGCGTCATGGCGCAGTATTACTGCAATGTGATCCCGGTACTTGAAGTGCCGCCATCCGCATTTACGCCTGCGCCTAAAGTCGATTCCGCCGTGGTGCGTCTGGTCCCTCACGCGACAATGCCGTACCCCGTTAAAGATGTTCGTGTGCTGAGCCGTATTACCACTGAAGCGTTTAATCAGCGTCGCAAAACGGTACGTAATAGTCTCGGCAACCTGTTTAGCGTTGAAGTACTGACAGAGCTGGGCGTTGATCCGGCGATGCGAGCGGAAAATATCTCTGTCGCGCAATACTGCCGGATGGCTAACTATCTGTCAGAAAACGCGCCATCGAAGGAGAGTTAAACATGATCAATTCGCCCCGAGTGTGCATTCAGGTACAAAGCGTCTACATTGAGGCGCAATCCTCACCTGATGATGAACGTTACGTTTTTGCTTATACCGTGACTATCCGCAATTTGGGGCGAGCGCCTGTGCAGCTGTTGGGGCGTTATTGGTTGATCACCAATGGTCATGGCCGTGAAACCGAAGTTCAGGGCGAAGGCGTGGTTGGCGTTCAGCCCCACATCGAACCTGGCGAAGAGTACCAGTACACCAGCGGTGCGGTGATTGAAACACCGCTGGGCACCATGCAGGGTCATTACGAAATGATCGATGAGCAAGGGATCGCCTTTACCATCGACATTCCCGTGTTCCGACTCGCCGTTCCTACACTTATTCATTAAAACAATAGCTATGGCAACATACCTCATTGGCGACGTTCACGGTTGTTACGATGAACTGGTAGCCTTGCTGCACCAGGTTGACTTTAATCCAGAACAAGACACCTTATGGCTCACCGGCGATCTGGTCGCGCGTGGGCCAGGGTCGTTAGACGTTTTGCGCTACGTTAAATCGCTGGGCGACAGCGTGCGGTTAGTCCTCGGTAATCACGATTTACACCTGCTGGCCGTGTTTGCTGGCATCAGCCGTAATAAACCGAAAGACCGGCTCACGCCGCTGCTTGAAGCACCGGATGCTGACACGCTGCTTAACTGGCTACGTCGCCAGCCGCTGTTGCAGGTTGATGAAGAGAAGAAACTGGTCATGGCGCATGCAGGGATTACCCCACAGTGGGATCTGCAGACGGCGAAGGACTGTGCTCGCGATGTTGAAGCCGTGCTGTCGAGCGACTCTTATCCATTCTTTCTTGACGCCATGTACGGCGACATGCCAAATAACTGGACCCCGGAACTGACGGGGCTGGCGCGCCTGCGTTTTATTACCAACGCGTTTACCCGCATGCGTTACTGCTTCCCCAATGGTCAGTTGGACATGTACAGCAAAGAGTCGCCAGAAGATGCGCCTGCCCCGCTGAAGCCGTGGTTTGCCATTCCTGGACCGGTCAGTGAAGCCTATAGCATTGCATTCGGGCACTGGGCATCGCTGGAGGGCAAAGGCACGCCAGAAGGTATTTACGCGTTAGATACGGGGTGTTGCTGGGGCGGGAATCTCACCTGTCTGCGCTGGGAAGACAAACAGTACTTTGTACAGCCATCAAATCGCCATCTGAATCTGGATCCCGGCGAGGCCGTCAACGCCTGATAGCCGTCTGCCGGAGGGCGGTGCTTACACCTAATCCGGCAGACGAATGTACAATCTGTAGGCCTGATTAGCGCAACGCCATCAGGCATCCACATTAACGACGTTCCAAAATCTCGAAGCAGTAGCTGTGGGAGTTTTGCGCGTCAGCATCGTGGAATTCACTGAACACTGATTCCCAGTCATCCGGTTCGTAGTCCGGGAAATGCGTATCCCCTTCAACTTCCGCATCAATGTGTGTCAGATACAGTTTCTGCGCTTTCGGCAGGAACTGCTCATACACACGTCCACCGCCAATAACCATAATTTCAGGTTCATCGCCACAGGCCGCGATCGCTTCCTCAACAGACTTCACCCACTGCACGCGATCGTCGGTGCCAGGCTTGCTGCTGATGACGATATTTTTACGCCCTGGCAACGGTCGCCCGATGGATTCCCACGTGTGGCGTCCCATGACAACCGGCTTGTTTAAGGTATTACGTTTAAACCAGGCGAGATCGGCAGGTAGGTTCCATGGCATGGCATTTTCCATACCGATGACGCGATCTACCGCTAACGCCGCAATCAGACTGATCATTGAATGTTTCCCGGATACAAAAAAATTGTCGCCACTATACGGAAAGCGCAATCTTTCGTCGACTGGCGGAAAGAGGATGAGCATGAAAATTTTCCGTTCTGCTGGCGAACCGACCTATTTAAGGTGGTACGCCAGCATTACAGTAGTTCAAAAACAGCCAATTAGCAGTAAAGTTTGCAGAACATCACATTTTTTACCCTATGCTGACGGTTTCACTTCCGGCTCATCGGCGACGTCGCCCGTATGCTTACCTTCATCCGTGCCTTGCCAGCCATGGCGTTGAATTAATGATAAGTGCTGACGATCTTCCGAAATAATTTCACTCAGCATTTCGCTGGTGCGTTTATATACCGCCGCGCGGGACGTTGCGTCATTTTCCCCTTTCACCATCTCCTCAACCATCAGCGTGTTGAAGCGGCGGAATACATCGGCCCGCTCACGCGCTTCATAGCGTCCAAGCCCAAGACCTTCCAGTGCCAGACGTCCGGTCTTCAGCGCGCCCTCAAAGGTTTCACGTTCCGGCATCTCCACGCCAGCCTGGCGCAGGCGGATGTAATGATCCACGTCGCGCGCACGGGCAATAATTTGCAGATGCGGGAAATACTGTTTCACCATTTCGGTCAGTTGCAGGCTGGTTTGCGGATCGTCAATGGCGTTAATAATAACTTCAGCTTTAGCCGCCCCGGCAGACTCCAGCAGATCCATCCGCGTCGCATCGCCATAGAAAACCTTCATGCCGAATTTACGCAGCGTTTCGATATGGTCCGGGTCATGATCAAGAACCACCATTTTGACCCCGCTCGACAACAACAGACGACCGGTTATCTGACCAAATCGCCCAAACCCGGCGATGATCACCCGAGGTTGTTCCTCGTCGATTTCATCTGCTTCCCGCTCTTCACCGGTCGCCGATTTTTCCAGACGCGTCAGAATTACCAGTAAAATCGGCGTCGCCGCCATCGACAGCGCCACCGCCAGCGTCAGAGATTTCGCCCAATCAGGATCAAGCACGTTTGCCATTTGCGCCGCGCCAAACACCACGAAGGCAAACTCACTGCCCTGCCCTAATAACACGGCAAACCATCTGCGCTGCTTGTTCGGCACCTGTAAGGGTTTCGCTATCAGCCACAGCATGACGGTTTTGATAACCAGGAAACCGACCAACAGAATGATAATGCGCAAGGGATTATCAATCAGCGTACCAAAGTCGATAGACATCCCGACGCCGATGAAAAACAGTCCCAGCAGCAGCCCTTTAAATGGCTCGATATCGCTTTCCTGCGCGTGACGATACTCAGAGCTTGCCAGCAGCACGCCAGCCAGGAACGCCCCCATCGCCATCGACAGTCCAACCTCTTCCAACAGCAGACCGAAGCCAAAAACGAGGAACAGCGCAACGGCACTGAATACTTCCCGCAGGCCAGAACGAGCGACAAAACGCAAGGCCGGACGCGTCACATAACGCCCCAGCAACACCACCAGCACCAGGGCGCTCGCCACCTTAAGGGCGGAGAGCGCAAACGCTCCAAGCGTTGTCGATGCTCCGCTCGCCGCAAGTAATGGGATCATCGCCACCAGAGGAATAGCGGCGATATCCTGGAACAGCAGCACGGCAAACGCGCTGCGTCCCATTTGCGAAACCATCAGGTTCCGCTCATTCATTGCCTGCATAGCAATAGCCGTGGAGGAAAGCGCCAGCGTCATGCCGATCAGTTCCGCGACCTGCCAGCGCAGGCCGAGGAACATACAGAACAAACCAATCAGACCGCCGCAAACCACCATCTGCAGCGCACCACCACCGAACACCGAGGCCCGCAGTTTCCACAAACGTTGCGGATCCAGCTCCAGACCGATGACAAACAGCATCAGCACCACGCCGTTCTCCGCAAAATGCAGGATTGATTCAGCGTCAGTCACCATCCTCAGACCCCATGGTCCAATAATGCACCCTGCGATGAGATACCCCAGCACTGATCCTAGCCCCAGTCGCACGGCAATGGGGACAATCAGCGCCGCCGATCCGAGATAAATCAGCGCCTGTATTAGCGTATGGTTATCCATGATGAACCTCCTGCCACTCCAACAGACGCTGTTTGTAATGACGCGCCTGCGCCTGCAGAGTTTCATCATCACAGATAAACGTACAGTGCATCGCAAACGGCGGCAGCCATTTGAGACCACAGTAGAGCGCTGTTGCCTGTAAGGGCTGGGAAAGCACATCAAATCCGGGATGGGAGCCAATATCAAAGTGGTTTTCGCCGCCGCCGGTCGTCACTGCCCACAGCAGATGTTTACCGTGGAGCGCAGTCCCGCCGTGGCCATATGCCCAACCGTGCGAAAGGACCTTATCCATCCACAGCTTGAGTAAGGGAGGTGTGCTATACCATTGCATAGGATGCTGCCAGATAATCAAATCAGCGCGCGCCAGCGCATCCTGTTCAGCGGCAATATCGATATTGAAGTCGGGGTAGAGCTGGTAGAGCGAGCGGATCTCCACGCCCTCCAGCATCCTTGCCTGTTCAAGCATCCGCTTATTCGCATGCGAGTGCTGCGGATAGGGATGCGCATAAATGATGAGGATCATGATTAGCCTGTTTCACTGCATTATTGTAATAACAGTGAGTTTAGTCAGTTAATCCGCAGGCTAACAGTCAATATTATTGAGTGGTTGAATGGAGAAAACTGAACTAGTTATCCAGTTCGCTCATATCTTTAACCTGATCGCGGTTAATTTGTTCCGTCTTACCCGTTTGCGCATTTTTGTACGACACCAGGCCTGTATCATCATCGATTTGCGGTTTGCCGTCGGTCACGATTGTTTTGCCATCGGTAGTTTTAACCGCCTGGTTCGAGGAGCAACCGGCTACGGTGAACAGTGCTGCTGCGGTAAAAATAGAGGTGATCAGAATATGTTTTTGCATGGTGTTCTCCCTGCTTTTCAGTCGTTTTCAGTGATATACCCGTTAACTGTAGGCTAACTGACTGAGTTGCAGGGAAAATACAGAACACTCCTAATAACCCGTCCTGGTCACGGGTTTACTGCGGATCGTCATTTGGCTGGTTTGCGCCAGCGTCAGGCCTCGCGTTTCCGGGGCGAAAGCGATGGACACGAGCAGGCCGATCAGCGAAATTCCCGCCCCCATCAACATGACATTACTGATCCCGTATTTGGTGATGAACACTGGTAGCGCCCAGGTTGAAACAATGGTGCCGATACGGCTTAAGGACATAATCACCCCGACGGCAGACGCACGAATATCGGTGGGAAACAGTTCGTTAGGGTATAGCCATTGCAGGTTTCCTGGTCCCCCAGAGAAAAATGCGTATACGGCAAACGCCAGCACCACCAGCCACGCGCCCATATCAGGGATTAACCCCAGCACGGCCAGCGCCAGCGTCATCATAATGAAGCTGCCAATTAACAGCGGTCGTCGGCCCGCGCTATTAAGCCAGAACATGGGAGGAATGCATCCCAACATAAAGCACAAGCTGATTACCACATTTCCCAACGCGGCGCTTTTCCCGGCACCAAGCCCCAGCAGCCCCACAATCTGCGGACCAAAAGTATAAATGGCAAACATCGGGATCACCTGACAAGTCCAGATAGCGGCGACAAACAGCACAAACGGGAAATGACGGCGATTAAATAGCTGAAGAAAGCGCGTCTCCTGCGGCGCTTCTTCGTCGAACACCACCGGTTCACCGAACAGTTTGATCATCATCTCCTCACACTCTTTCACCCGACCTTTACGCAGCAGCCAGCGCGGCGATTCAGGAAGATCGAAACGCCCAATCAGGATCAAAATGCAGGGGATCACCGCGCTGCCCAACATCCAGCGCCATCCGCCCTCAACATCATACAACCAGTAGCCGACCAGATCGGCACAGGTGGCGCCGACATACCACATAGCGGCGATAAAACCGATGGAGAAAGCGCGCTGGCGGGTATTGGAAAACTCGGTGATCATCGAGGTGGCGATTGGGTAGTCGGCACCAATTACAATGCCGATCAGCACGCGCATTACCAACAACTCAACGGGCGAGGAGACAAACATGGTTGCCGCCGATATCACGCCAATGGCGATAATATCGATAATGAACATTTTGCGCCGCCCGACCTTGTCGGAGATGTAGCCAAACAGCGACGTCCCCACAAACAGCCCCGCGAGCGTACCGGCGCCCAGCAGACCAATCCACTGCGCATCCAGTTTCAATGCTGGCGTGAGCTGTTCCAGTGCCACGCCAATCATCACCAGCACATAACCATCCAGAAACGGCCCACCGCTTCCCCACAGCATTATCCGGCGGTGAATAGAGGTGAATTTGATGTCATCAAAGTTCCTGGGCTGCTGCATGGTTATGTCCTGTTTTATTTTAACTTAATGCCTGATGACGTTACGCTTATCAGGCCTACGCATTGTTCCTGTAGGCCGGATAAGGCGAAGCCGCCATCCGGCACCAGGTTTAGCCGTAGCGGAACTCCACGCCAAACGTCCCACGCGGGTATTCCCATTTTTCCAGCGCTGTATCCAGTCCGAGAATGCGGCACGTTCCGCATTCCAGGCATCCGGCATAATCAAAACGTACGCTACCGTCATCCTGCTTTTTATACAGGCCAGCCGGACAGGCCTTAATCAGCACCTCCAGCGCCTGTTTATCAGGATCGGTTTTGAGAATGATATGCGGACTATCTTCATCCACATTGAACTTATTGACGCCCAGTTTGACGTCCACGTTGACGGGAGATGTCATAATACGGTCACTCCTTTCAGGCCATCTTTCATCAGGTTGATGAAGCCCACTTTCTTCGCATGGCGTAGGATTTTTTTACGCATTGGCACCGGTGCCGAACCATCCACGGTGAACAGGTCGCGCGCAATACTGACCGCCATTTCCGGATAAGCGGTAAACATGCGTGGGTTATCAAGAAAAGCGGGTAGCTTTTGATACATGCGCATATCGCGCATCGGGCCTTCGTCCAGATGCTGGCGGTATTCCTCCAGCGACTGCTTGCTAAAATCGTCGCGCTTCATTGCGGAAAGTACCGTTTTCGCCGCCGCTTCACCTGCGGATATGGCGAGATCCATACCGCGAATGGTAAAGCCTAGGTTCATACACATTCCGGCAGCGTCACCAGCAATCAATACGCCGTCCCCCACCAGTTCTGGCTGCATGTTGATACCGGCTTCCGGTACGACGTGCGCGGCATATTCCACCAGCTTGCCACCGGCGATCAGCGGGGCAACCGCCGGATGCTGTTTGAAATCTTCCAGCATTTGCGGAACCGATTTTTTCGCATCTTTCAGATGATGAAGGCCGCAGACCAGCCCCAGAGAAAGGGTCGTTTCATTCGTATAGAGAAAGCCACCACCCATCAACCCATCGGTGGGCGATCCGGCAAACAGACAGGCAGCCCCTTCGTTCCCTTGTAACTGGAAACGATCTTCAATTACCGATTTCGGCAACTCGATCAGCTCTTTTACGCCGACGGCAACATGCGATGCCTCGACGCGCTTTGCCATACCCAACTTTTCAGCCAACAGAGAATTCACTCCGTCGGCAAGGATCACTACTTTGGCTTCCAGAATATCGCCATCGGCTTCCACGCCCACGACTTTGCCCTCGCGCTGCACAACGTTATCCACGCGGATACCGGTGATGAGCTGAGCGCCCGCCTCTTCGGCCTGTTCCATCAGCCAGGCGTCAAATTTACTGCGTAAGACAGAGTAAGAAACCTGCGACGATTTGGCGTCTTCGCCGTTGCAATAGTCGATGGTCATCGCCCCTTTGTCGGTCATAAAGGCGAGTTTTTCGTGGGT
Source organism: Citrobacter sp. RHBSTW-00017 (assembly GCF_013797615.1). Taxonomy (NCBI): domain Bacteria; kingdom Pseudomonadati; phylum Pseudomonadota; class Gammaproteobacteria; order Enterobacterales; family Enterobacteriaceae; genus Citrobacter; species Citrobacter sp. RHBSTW-00017. The sequence continues at coordinate 4,156,384 of NZ_CP056899.1, forward strand.
GATGATGCGTTCAATGGGGGCCTGCTCAGCAAAGCCGGGAATGATGTTCTCCAGGCTATGCGCATACATGCGCCCACCGGTGACATTCTTCGCGCCAGCAGAATTGCCGCGCTCGATAACCAGCACCTGTGCGCCCTCCCGAGCCAGCACCAGCGCCGCAACCGAACCCGCCAGACCTGCACCCACGATGATGGCATCAAAGATATCTTCGGACATACGTACTCCTGTCAGCGGCAGGACACCTTCGCATCCTGCCCGAAATGGTTTAACGCGCTAAAGCAGCCGTCAGCGCAGGCAGGATCTTCAGCGCATCGCCAACGATGCCAAAATCCGCATACTGGAAGATCGGCGCATTTTTATCTTTGTTGATGGCGAAAATCGTCTGCGCGCCGTTGGCGCCGACCATATGTTGGATCTGCCCGGAGATCCCCACGGCCAGATACAGTTCCGGCTTGAGCATCAGGTTGGAGATGCCGACGTAGCGTTCATGTTCCATCCACTTCTCGTTTTCCGCCACCGGACGGGAGCACGCCAGCTCGGCACCAATCGTCTGGCACAGCGCCTCCGCCAGCGAGATATTTTCTTTGCTGCCGATCCCGCGTCCCACGCTGACCACCAGACGGGCTTTGTCGAGATCGACGCTGTTGCTCTGACGTGCCTGAGTTGCCGTACGAGTAACGGCTACAGCCGGAGCCTGCCATGACACACTGTGCACCTCGCCGCTGCGGGCGGTATCCGGTTGCTGCGCGTCAAACGTTCCACTGCTGAGCGTTATCACGGCGAACGGTGAAGCGATTGTTTCTGCCCCCATCGCCAGGCCGCCGTAGACCATATGTTTTACCGCCGCTTTTCCGTCCTGCACGGCGACTGCACTGGCGTCGTTGGAGACCGCTGCCGACAAGCGAAAACCCAGTTTTGCCGCTAACAGCTTGCCGCGACGCGTATTTGGCAGCAGCACCGCCCCGCCCTCGCTGTGCTGACGAATAGTTTCGGCCATCACATCAGCGTAGTCTTCGACCATACGCTCTTCTGGTTTGCCGCTGAGTAACCAGACATCATCTGCGCCTAAATGGCATGCCGTCGCGCAGTCCGCTTCACTCAGCACAAACGTGTTAACTTTTTCACCTAAAGCCTGCGCACCATTCATCAGTTCCGGCAGACGAGAAGGGGTATCGCTGAATACCCAGATACTGGAAAATTTGTTCATAACATCCCCTGATAATTAAATGATTTTGCGAAGATTCTCGACAAATGCGGCAATCTGTTCTTCACCGTCACCTTCAATTACAACGCGCTGACGCTCGCGCTGCTTCGGTGCAGCAACGTGTTGTTCGGAATATGCCTGCGCGCTGTTCAGGCCAATGTCTGCCGGCGACCAGACCTGAACCGGTTTTTTCGCCGCGCCAAGAATGGCTTTCATCGAAGGGATTTGTGGGGTATTGATGTCCGTTGAGACCGCGATCACCGCCGGAAGCGGAATGCTCAGAGTTTCGACTTCATCTTCCAGTTCACGCTCTACCGTCAAAGTGCTGTCAGTAAGAGAGAGGATTTTACTCACGCCGTTAATCGCCGGAATGTTCAGCGCTTCGCCCACCAGCAGACCAACCTGCTGAGCATAAAGATCGGAAGAACCGTCACCGCAAATAAGCAGATCGAAACCTGCTTTTTGCGCGGCGGCAGCCAGCGCGCTGGCAGTTTGTTGTGGCAGCGCCTGCTCAAATTGCTCGTCAATAACAACAATCAGTTCATCTGGGCCACGGGAAAGCACATCTTTTCGCCCTTTTGCATTGGTCAGCGCTTTGCCGCCGACGCTCATGGCCACAACCAGGGCCTCTCCTGACTGTTGTTTCAACTGACAAGCCGCTTCGATCGCATTCAGATCATACTGGCTTATTTTGCCATCCGCTTTGCTGAAATCGAGTGAACCATCAGCATTATTAATCGCAATATCCTGTTCATCAGGTACGCATTTGTAGCAAGTAATTATCTTCATTGCATCTCCAGAAATCATGAAGGAAACGTATTTATATCGGCAGTGTTAAATACAGATATCACGCTCTTTAATTCGGAAATAAAACCTTAATCACCAATATTGAAAATGTCACACATTGAAATTCGTAACTTTCAATAGTGTTATGCACCTCACCAATATTGAAAGAATCACGTCAAATATGAAAATTTTCAATATTGTCTGCGGGTTCAACAATATTGAACGCCAGTCACTTAAAAAAGTTAAAAAACCACATCCAACCAATTGATTATAAACAAAAAATATCAAATTTTTGAGCGAATTACTCAGCATAAAAAAGTGTGACGAAGATAACAGAACCACCCGATATGAATACTCATTATGGGTTACTCACTGAGGCGCTCCCAGAGGTTAAAAAGTTATCAACAAATCATTAATAATAAATAAACAAACGATCATGCACGGGCACGCTAAATAAGTTTCGTTTTCACACTGGAATTCACTTATGAAAAATGAAAAGAGAAAATCGGGAATTGAACCGAAGGTTTTTTTTCCGCCATTAATAATAGTTGGGATACTTTGTTGGCTAACTGTAAGAGATCTCGATGCCGCTAACGTCGTTATTAATGCGGTATTCAGTTATGTCACCAATGTCTGGGGCTGGGCATTTGAATGGTATATGGTCGTCATGCTCTTCGGCTGGTTCTGGTTGGTCTTTGGCCCGTATGCCAAAAAGAAATTAGGCGACGAAAAACCAGAGTTTAGTACCGCCAGCTGGATTTTTATGATGTTCGCTTCCTGTACATCCGCCGCGGTGCTGTTCTGGGGTTCCATCGAGATCTACTACTACATCTCCACCCCGCCGTTTGCTCTCGCGCCTAACTCCACGGGCGCGAAAGAGCTGGGCCTGGCGTACAGCCTGTTCCACTGGGGACCATTGCCGTGGGCAACCTACAGTTTCCTTTCTGTGGCTTTCGCCTACTTCTTCTTTGTGCGCAAGATGGACGTCATCCGTCCCAGCTCCACGCTGGTACCGTTAGTGGGCGAGAAGCATGCGAAAGGGCTGTTCGGCACCATCGTCGATAACTTCTATCTGGTGGCGCTGATCTTCGCGATGGGTACCAGCCTCGGTCTGGCCACTCCGCTGGTAACCGAGTGCATGCAGTATCTGTTCGGTATTCCGCATACGCTGCAACTCGACGCAATCATCATTACCTGCTGGATCATATTGAACGCCATTTGCGTGGCCTGCGGCCTGCAAAAAGGGGTCAAGATCGCCAGCGACGTGCGTAGCTATCTGAGCTTCCTGATGCTGGGCTGGGTGTTTATCGTCAGCGGCGCCAGCTTCATCATGAACTACTTCACCGACTCCGTCGGCATGCTGTTGATGTATCTGCCGCGCATGCTGTTCTATACCGATGCCATCGGTAAAGGCGGCTTCCCACAGGGCTGGACCGTCTTCTACTGGGCGTGGTGGGTCATTTACGCCATCCAGATGAGTATCTTCCTGGCCCGTATTTCTCGTGGTCGTACCGTCCGTGAACTGTGCTTCGGGATGGTGCTGGGCCTGACTGCGTCGACCTGGATCCTGTGGACAGTCCTTGGCAGTAACACGCTACTGCTGATGGATAAAAACATTCTCAACATCCCGCAGCTGATTGAACAACACGGCGTGGCGCGCGCCATTATCGAAACCTGGGCTGCTTTACCGCTCAGCACTGCCACCATGTGGGGCTTCTTCATCCTCTGCTTTATTGCCACCGTGACGCTGATTAACGCCTGCTCTTACACCCTGGCGATGTCCACCTGTCGTGAAGTCCGCGATGGTGAAGAACCGCCGCTGTTAGTGCGTATCGGCTGGTCCGTTCTGGTCGGCATCATCGGTATCGTTCTGCTGGCGCTGGGTGGTCTGAAGCCGATTCAGACCGCGATTATCGCCGGAGGATGTCCGCTGTTCTTCGTCAACATCATGGTGACGCTGTCCTTTATTAAAGACGCCAAAGTGCACTGGAAAGACAAGTAATTCTAATTAACCCAATTGATCAAGAGGCTGAAAGATGGATTTCAACTTAAATGACGAGCAGGAGCTGTTTGTCGCCGGTATTCGTGAACTGATGGCCAGTGAGAACTGGGAAGCTTATTTTGCCGAGTGCGATCGCGACAGCGTCTACCCTGAGCGTTTTGTTAAAGCACTGGCGGATATGGGCATTGATAGTCTGTTGATCCCGGAAGAACACGGTGGTCTGGAAGCGGGTTTTGTTACCGTCGCTGCAGTCTGGATGGAACTCGGACGCCTGGGCGCACCAACCTATGTGCTGTACCAGTTACCGGGCGGTTTTAACACGTTCCTGCGTGAAGGGACTCAGGAACAAATCGATAAAATCATGGCGTTCCAGGGAACCGGTAAGCAGATGTGGAACTCTGCCATCACCGAACCGGGAGCGGGATCGGATGTTGGCAGCCTGAAAACCACTTATACACGTAAAAATGGTAAGGTTTATCTTAATGGCAGTAAGTGCTTTATCACCAGTAGCGCCTATACCCCGTACATCGTGGTTATGGCGAGAGATGGTGCATCGCCGGATAAACCTGTTTACACCGAGTGGTTCGTTGACATGAGCAAAGCGGGTATCAAGGTCAACAAGCTGGAGAAACTCGGTCTGCGCATGGATAGCTGCTGTGAAATCACCTTTGACGACGTTGAACTGGACGAGAAAGACATGTTCGGTCGGGAAGGTAATGGTTTCAACCGCGTGAAAGAAGAGTTCGATCATGAACGTTTCCTCGTCGCGCTGACCAACTACGGTACGGCAATGTGCGCTTTTGAAGACGCCGCGCGCTACGCCAATCAGCGCGTGCAGTTTGGCGAAACGATCGGCCGCTTCCAGCTGATTCAGGAGAAGTTCGCGCATATGGCGATCAAATTGAATTCCATGAAAAACATGCTGCTTGAAGCGGCATGGAAAGCGGATAACGGCACCATCACTTCGGGCGATGCGGCAATGTGCAAATACTTCTGCGCCAACGCCGCGTTTGAAGTGGTCGATACCGCCATGCAGGTGCTGGGCGGTGTAGGTATCGCGGGTAACCATCGCATCACGCGTTTCTGGCGCGATCTGCGCGTTGACCGTGTTTCTGGTGGCTCTGATGAAATGCAGATCCTGACGTTGGGTCGTGCGGTACTCAAGCAATACCGCTAATTCAGCACGATTCGTAGGCCGGATAAGGCGTTTACGCCGCCATCCGGCAACATGCCCGGTGGCGCTGCGCCTACCGGGCCTACAAAAAATGCCAGGAGCAAAATTATGAATCATTTACCAATGCCAACCTTTGGCCCACTTGCCGGGGTACGCGTGGTTTTTTCAGGGATCGAAATTGCCGGCCCGTTCGCCGGACAAATGTTCGCCGAATGGGGTGCTGAGGTTATCTGGATTGAAAACGTCGCATGGGCCGATACCATCCGCGTGCAACCTAACTATCCACAGCTCTCACGCCGCAACCTGCACGCCCTGTCGCTGAATATTTTCAAAGATGAAGGCCGGGAAGCGTTTCTGAAGCTCATGGAAACCACCGATATTTTCATTGAAGCCAGTAAAGGCCCGGCCTTTGCTCGCCGCGGCATTACCGATGACGTGCTGTGGGAACATAACCCAAAACTGGTTATCGCCCACCTTTCCGGCTTCGGCCAGTTTGGTACCGAGGAGTACACCAATCTTCCGGCATATAACACCATCGCACAGGCGTTCAGCGGCTATCTGATCCAAAACGGTGATGTTGATCAGCCGATGCCGGCCTTCCCGTACACCGCCGATTATTTCTCCGGGATGACCGCGACGACAGCAGCGCTGGCAGCCCTGCACAAAGTACGCGAAACGGGTAAGGGTGAAAGCATTGATATCGCCATGTACGAAGTGATGCTGCGTATGGGTCAGTACTTCATGATGGACTACTTCAACGGTGGCGAAATTTGTCCACGTATGACCAAAGGCAAAGACCCGTATTACGCTGGCTGCGGTCTCTATAAATGCGCCGATGGCTATATCGTCATGGAGCTGGTCGGCATCACGCAAATCAACGAGTGCTTCAAGGATATTGGCCTCGCCCACATTCTTGGCACACCGGAAGTCCCGGAAGGCACCCAGCTTATCCATCGCGTGGAATGCCCTTACGGCCCGCTCGTGGAAGAGAAACTGGACGCCTGGCTGGCAACGCACACCATCGCCGAAGTCCAGGCGCGCTTTGCTGAGCTGAATATCGCCTGCGCGAAGGTACTGACCATTCCTGAACTGGAAGGCAACCCGCAGTACGTTGCCCGTGAATCCATTACTCAGTGGCAAACGATGGACGGCCGCACCTGCAAAGGGCCGAACATCATGCCGAAATTTAAAAACAACCCAGGGAAAATCTGGCGTGGCATGCCGTCACACGGCATGGATACCGCCGCCATTCTGAAAAACATTGGTTATAGCGAAGCAGACATAAATGAGCTGGTCGGCAAAGGCCTGGCCAGAGTTGAGGAATAAACGCGACGCGCTGACCCGCTGGTTGGTTAGCGCTCACGCCTGATTTCAGTGGATAAAGCATTATGGATATCGTTGGCGGACAAAACTTACGTCAGATGTGGGACGACCTGGCCGGGGTGTACGGAGATAAAACGGCGTTAATTTTCGAATCCTGCGAAGGAATCGTTCGGCAGTATAGCTATGCCTCGCTCAATGAAGAGATAAACCGCACGGCGAACCTTTTCCATTCCTTAGGGATCCGCAAGGGCGACAAGGTCGCACTGCATCTGGATAACTGTCCGGAATTTATCTTTTGCTGGTTTGGACTGGCAAAAATTGGCGCCATTATGGTGCCGATTAATGCCCGCTTGCTGGGCGAAGAGAGCGCCTGGATCCTGCAAAACAGCCAGGTGAGCCTGCTGGTCACCAGTGCCGATTTTTATCCTATGTACCGCCAGATACGGCTGGAAAATACCACTCCGCTAAATCATATCTGTCTGATTGGCGAGCAGCTTCCGGTTGACGACGGCGTGAGCCACTTTACCCAACTGCAAGCCCGCCAGTCGACTAATCTGTGCTATACGCCTGCGTTATCCACTGACGATACGGCGGAAATTCTGTTTACCTCAGGCACCACCTCGCGGCCTAAAGGGGTGGTGATTACCCACTACAACCTGCGCTTTGCGGGCTACTACACCTCCTGGCAAATCGCTCTGCGCGATGATGACGTCTATATGACGGTGATGCCCGCTTTTCATATTGACTGTCAGTGTACGGCTGCCATGGCCGCCTTCTCCGCTGGCAGCACCTTTGTGCTGGTGGAGAAGTACAGCGCCAGGGCGTTCTGGGATCAGGTGCGTAGATATCAGGCGACGGTCACCGAATGCATCCCGATGATGATCAGAACGCTGATGGTCCAACCCGCAGCCCCAACGGACAGACAGCATCACCTGCGCGAAGTGATGTTCTATCTCAATTTATCCGAACAGGAAAAAGATGCCTTTATCGACCGCTTTGGCGTCAGACTACTGACCTCCTACGGTATGACCGAAACCATCGTAGGCATTATTGGCGATCGCCCCGGAGACAAACGGCGCTGGCCCTCTATTGGTCGCGTGGGTTTTAGCTATGAAGCCGAAATCCGTGACGATCACAACCGTCCCCTGCCCGCCGGAGAAATTGGCGAAATTTGCATTAAAGGCGTGCCGGGAAAAACAATCTTCAAAGAGTACTACGCGCAACCCGACGCTACTGCCAAAGCGCTGGAACCTGAAGGGTGGTTACATACCGGTGATTCGGGTTACCAGGATGCGGACGGTTTTTTTTATTTCGTCGACAGACGCTGCAACATGATTAAACGCGGTGGGGAAAATGTCTCCTGCGTCGAGCTGGAAAATATTATTTCTGCGCATCCGAAAATTCAGGACATTGTGGTTGTCGGTATTAAAGACTCGATCCGTGATGAAGCCATTAAAGCTTTTGTCGTCCTTAATGAGGGTGAAACATTAAGCGAAGCTGAGTTCTTCAGCTTCTGCGAAAACAATATGGCGAAATTCAAGGTTCCTTCTTTTATGGAGATAAGAACCGACCTGCCGCGCAATTGTTCAGGAAAAATAATCAAAAAAAATCTGAAATAACCCCTCCGGTCGGAATTCCTCCGGCCGGGAAACCTAATTATCTGGAGATGAACTATGAGTGAATCATTACATCTGACCCGTAACGGCCCGATCCTGGAAATTACCCTTGACCGGCCTAAAGCCAATGCCATTGACGCTAAAACCAGCTTTGCAATGGGGGAAGCTTTTCTTAATTTTCGTGATGACCCGGAATTACGCGTAGCAATTATCACCGGCGGCGGAGAGAAATTCTTTTCTGCGGGCTGGGACTTAAAAGCGGCGGCCGACGGTGAAGCGCCAGATGCCGATTTTGGCCCAGGCGGCTTCGCTGGTTTAACCGAAATTTTCGACCTCGATAAGCCGGTCATCGCCGCGGTAAACGGCTACGCGTTTGGCGGCGGTTTTGAGCTGGCGCTGGCGGCGGATTTTATCGTCTGTGCGGAAAATGCCAGCTTCGCGCTGCCGGAAGCAAAACTCGGGATCGTGCCTGACAGCGGCGGCGTACTGCGTCTACCTAAACTGCTGCCACCAGCTATCGTCAACGAAATGGTGATGACCGGCAGACGAATGAGCGCCGAAGAAGCACTGCGCTGGGGTATCGTCAACCGCGTTGTCAGCCAGAGTGAACTGATGGATAGCGCGCGCGAACTGGCACAGCAGCTGGTAAATAGCGCCCCGCTGGCTATCGCCGCGCTGAAAGAGATTTACCGTGCGACCAGCGAAATGCCGGTGGAAGAAGGCTACCGGTACATCCGCAGCGGTGTGCTGAAGCACTATCCATCAGTGCTGCACTCGGAAGATGCGCTCGAAGGACCACAGGCATTTGCAGAAAAACGCGATCCGGTATGGAAAGGTCGTTAATGTGCCTATGCCGGATAAGGTATTTACGCCGCAATCCGGCAATAAAACCGAGATAAGACAATGAGCTATTACGCCTTTGAGGGCCTGATTCCGGTGGTTCATCCGGATGCCTATGTCCATCCCAGCGCTGTGCTGATTGGCGATGTCATTGTGGGGGCCGGGGTTTATATTGGTCCACACGCCTCATTGCGCGGTGACTATGGTCGCCTGATTCTGGAAGCCGGTTCTAACCTGCAGGATGGCTGCATCATGCACGGCTATTGCGACACCGACACTATCGTGCATGAGAATGGACACATCGGCCATGGCGCAATCCTGCACGGCTGCGTGGTGGGCAGAGATGCGCTGATTGGCATGAACAGCGTGATTATGGACGGTGCGGTGATTGGCGAAGAGAGCATTGTCGCCGCCATGAGCTTTGTCAAAGCCGGATTTCAGGGTGAGGCAAGGCAGATGCTGGTTGGTTCACCGGTTCGCGTACTGCGTGAAGTCACGGACCAGGAGCTGGACTGGAAACGGCTGAACACCAAAGAATATCAGGACCTTGTAATCCGCTGCCAAACAGGACTACACGAAACCTTGCCATTAACGCAGGTCGAAAAAAACCGGCCGCGCCTGAAAGGCACGACGGACGTAAAGCCAAAATCAGCACGGTAACTTATGCCGGAGAAGCGCTCACGCCGATCCGGCAAATCACCATTATCGACGCATGCTCTTGGAGAGCATCATCTGCCATTTCTGCTCACGGTTAAGCTCTGTTGGGGGAACCGCTGGCAGTCGCGGCGTTTTCGCCACACTCACCTTTTTTTCCTGCAAATTGTGATTCAATCGTCTGTAGAGATGAGAATCAATACTGATGACTTTCACCAAACGCTGGCACTGGCAGCCGCGGCCTGCAATTTGATTAGGGATCATCTTAACTTCACAAACAATTTCTCCCACTTCCGACAGAATATAAGAGAGCGTATTAATTGCTTTGCAGTGTTCAATATCAAAATGGCGGGAAATTTCCTTTGCTGTGATCCAACGATCTTCAGCCATCATCCAGTCAGCAATTAACAAATAAAGCGGTCTTTCAACATATTTTTCACACATAAGCACACCATTTCACAAATTAAAAATCTGGCTACGGCCTGTCCAAATAAATAAAAACTAAGCCATATTAAAATTGTGGATATAATGGATAGTATGCGACTTGAATGTTGATTAGTGTGAGCAATATCGTGCTTATTACATTGAAAATGTGGTTATGAAAGCACGGTTGGCCAGGAATGACCTTATGAGAGATAAAAAAGGGTTTCTTTACAGAAACCCTTTCCCAATTATATTGCAGGCCCGGTTAGCGCAATTATCACCGGGCCTTTTTTTTATGACTTTTTGATCTGCGCGTGCATTTCCTGAACCGAGGTCACCTTCTCGGTAGCATCGGCATTCAGCGCCATCGCCGTTGCGAAACCGCCGTTCAGGGTGGTGTCATAATGCACTTTGTACTGCAGTGCGCTGCGGCGAATCAGCTTGGAGTCTTCAATCGCCTGACGGCCTTCGGTAGTGTTGATGATGTAAGTGTACTCGCCATTCTTGATACGGTCCTGAATGTGCGGACGGCCTTCATGCACCTTGTTCACCAGACGTGGATTGATACCGGCTTCGCCCAGCACAATCGCGGTGCCGTGCGTCGCATCCAACTCGAAACCAAACTTCAGCAGCTTCGCCGCCAGGTCAACCACGCGCTCTTTATCGCCTTCGCGAACGGAGAGCAGCGCACGACCCTGTTTTTTCATGGTGGAGCTGCTGCCGAGCTGTGCCTTGGCGAACGCTTCCGCGAAGGTACGGCCCACGCCCATCACCTCACCAGTAGAGCGCATTTCTGGCCCTAACAGCGGATCAACGCCCGGGAACTTGTTGAACGGCAGCACCACTTCTTTTACCGAGTAGTACGGCGGGATAACTTCTTTGGTGACGCCCTGCTGTGCCAGCGTTTTCCCGACCATCACGCGCGCTGCAACTTTCGCCAACGGTACGCCCGTTGCCTTGGAGACGAACGGAACGGTACGCGCCGCACGCGGGTTCACTTCAATCAGGTAAACTTCGTTATTCTTCACCGCAAACTGGACGTTCATCAGACCGCGAACCTGCAGTTCGAAGGCCAGTTTCTGCACCTGCTGGCGCATCACATCCTGAATTTCCTGGCTCAGGGTATACGCAGGCAGAGAACATGCGGAGTCACCGGAGTGCACGCCCGCCTGTTCGATGTGCTCCATGATACCGCCAATCAGCACCATTTCGCCGTCGCAGATGGCGTCCACGTCCACTTCAACCGCGTCATCAAGGAAACGGTCCAGCAGTACCGGCGCATCGTTAGAAACGCTGACCGCGGTCTGGAAGTAGCGACGCAGGTCGGCTTCGTCGTAGACGATTTCCATCGCGCGGCCGCCGAGAACGTAGGACGGACGCACCACCAGCGGGTAACCAATCTCTTTCGCCTTCTCAACCGCCATTTCAATGGCGGTCACGGTGGCGTTCGCCGGTTGTTTCAGCTTCAGACGGTCAACCGCCTGCTGGAAGCGTTCACGGTCTTCCGCACGGTCGATAGCATCCGGGCTGGTGCCGATAACCGGCACGCCTGCCGCTTCCAGCGCGCGCGCCAGCTTCAGCGGAGTCTGGCCGCCGTACTGCACGATAACGCCTTTCGGCTTCTCGATGCGCACGATTTCCAGCACGTCTTCCAGCGTTACCGGCTCGAAGTACAGACGGTCGGAGGTATCGTAGTCGGTAGAAACGGTTTCTGGGTTACAGTTGACCATGATGGTCTCGTAACCGTCTTCGCGCAGCGCCAGCGAGGCGTGTACGCAGCAGTAGTCGAATTCAATGCCCTGACCGATACGGTTTGGACCCCCGCCCAGCACCATAATCTTGTCACGATCCTGAGTTGGATTCGCTTCGCACTCGTCTTCATAAGTGGAGTACATGTAAGCGGTGTCGGTGGCAAATTCTGCCGCGCAGGTATCCACGCGCTTGTAGACCGGGTGCAGGTTATATTGGTCACGCAGCTTGCGGATTTCCGCTTCGCGTACGCCGGCCAGTTTCGCCAGACGCGCATCGGCGAAACCTTTGCGCTTCAGTACGCGCAAGAAGTCAGCGTCGAGGCCGTTGATGCCAAGGTCTGTGACTTTTTCTTCCAGGCGCACCAGTTCTTCAATCTGCACCAGGAACCAGCGGTCGATGTTGGTCAGGTTGAACACGCCATCGACGGACAGGCCAGCACGGAAAGCATCGGCGATGTACCAGATACGCTCGGCACCCGCGTCTTTCAGCTCGCGGCGGATTTTGGTCAGCGCTTCCGGGTCATCCAGACTTACTTTCGGGTCGAAGCCGGTCGCGCCCACTTCCAGACCGCGCAGCGCTTTTTGCAGAGACTCCTGCTGGGTGCGGCCAATCGCCATCACTTCACCGACAGATTTCATCTGGGTGGTCAGACGGTCGTTAGCGCCAACAAATTTCTCGAAGTTGAAGCGTGGAATTTTCGTCACAACGTAGTCGATGGACGGCTCAAACGAAGCCGGAGTCCGCCCGCCGGTGATGTCGTTCATCAGTTCGTCGAGGGTGTAACCTACCGCCAGCTTGGCTGCGACTTTAGCAATCGGGAAGCCGGTTGCTTTGGACGCCAGCGCCGAGGAGCGGGAGACGCGCGGGTTCATCTCGATAACAATCAGACGGCCGTTTTTCGGGTTTACCGCAAACTGGACGTTAGAACCACCGGTTTCAACGCCGATTTCACGCAGTACCGCCATCGAGGCGTTACGCATGATTTGATATTCTTTGTCGGTCAGCGTCTGGGCTGGCGCAACGGTGATGGAGTCACCGGTATGGATGCCCATCGCGTCGAAGTTTTCGATGGAGCAGACGATGATGCAGTTGTCGTTTTTATCACGCACCACTTCCATCTCGTACTCTTTCCAGCCAATCAGCGATTCATCAATCAGCAGTTCGTTGGTTGGGGAAAGATCCAGACCGCGTTCGCAAATTTCTTCAAACTCTTCGCGGTTGTAGGCGATACCGCCGCCGGTGCCACCCATGGTGAAGGACGGACGGATAATGCACGGGAAGCCGACGTCAGCGGCAACCGCCAGCGCTTCTTCCATGGTGTGAGCGATGCCTGAACGTGCGGTATCGAGACCGATTTTTTTCATCGCGATGTCGAAGCGACGACGGTCTTCCGCTTTATCAATGGCATCCGCCGTCGCGCCAATCATGGTCACGCCGAACTCAGCCAGTACGCCCTGGCGTTCCAGCTCCAGCGCACAGTTCAGCGCCGTCTGACCGCCCATGGTTGGCAGCACCGCATCCGGGCGCTCTTTCTCAATGATTTTGCGTACCACTTCCCAGTGAATCGGCTCGATGTAGGTGGCATCGGCCATTTCCGGGTCGGTCATGATGGTCGCCGGGTTAGAGTTCACCAGAATAACGCGGTAACCCTCTTCACGCAGGGCTTTACAAGCCTGCGCGCCGGAATAGTCAAACTCACACGCCTGACCGATAACGATCGGACCCGCGCCCAGAATCAGGATACTTTTTATGTCTGTACGTTTTGGCATGGCTCTTTTACTCCTGATTATTTCGCGGACTGACGGTATTGCTCAATTAACTCGATAAAGTGGTCGAACAGCGGCGCAGCGTCGTGTGGACCCGGGCTTGCTTCAGGGTGCCCCTGGAAGCTGAACGCCGGTTTGTCGGTACGATGAATCCCCTGCAGGGTGCCGTCGAACAGCGACTTGTGGGTCACGCGCAGGTTGGCAGGCATGGAGGCCTCCTCGACCGCAAAACCGTGGTTCTGAGCGGTGATCATCACGGTGTTGTTATCAATATCTTTTACCGGATGGTTGCCGCCGTGGTGGCCGAACTTCATCTTAATGGTCTTCGCACCGCTTGCCAGCGCCAGCAGTTGATGGCCGAGGCAGATGCCAAATACCGGAATATCGGTTTCGAGGAATTTCTGAATCGCGGTAATCGCGTAGTCGCACGGCGCCGGATCGCCAGGACCGTTGGACAGGAAGATACCGTCCGGATTCATCTTCAGAACATCTTCAGCAGAGGTTTTCGCCGGCACAACCGTCAGGCGGCAGCCGCGATCCGCTAACATACGCAGAATGTTACGTTTAGCGCCGAAATCGTAGGCCACTACGTGGAACGGCAGTTCATCGGCGGATTTAGCTTCCGGCAGGTCACCGGCCAGCGTCCAGCTACCTTGCGTCCAGCTATAAGGCTCCGCGGTGGTCACTTCTTTCGCCAGATCCATGCCGTTCAGACCCGGGAAGGCTTTGGCTTTTTCCAGCGCCAGCGCCGCATCCGGGTTATCACCCGCGATAATGCAGCCGTTCTGTGCGCCCTTTTCACGCAGCAAACGCGTCAGCTTACGGGTATCGATATCGGCAATTGCCACAATATTATGGCGTTTGAGGTAAGAAGAGAGGTCTTCGGTATCGCGGAAGTTGCTGGCAATCAGCGGCAGGTCGCGGATGACCAGGCCTTGCGCATGTACTTGAGAAGATTCTGCATCGGCTTCATTGGTGCCGACATTACCGATATGAGGATAAGTAAGAGTGACGATTTGGCGGGAATAGGAAGGATCAGTGAGGATTTCTTGATAACCGGTCATTGAAGTATTGAAAACGACTTCCCCAACCGCCGAACCTGTTGCCCCTATGGCCCGACCGTGAAACTGGGTTCCGTCTTCCAGAACCAATAGCGCTGACTTAATCAAAACACCCTCCAGAGAATATTCACTCACTTTATTTGCATATTAATTCATTAACACCTCATGAATCAATGCAAATTTGCTTACCTATGGATTTCTGGCAAACGGCGGCATTCTAGAGATAGCCCACGTAAAAGTCTACCCAAAAGGGCATTTTTTATTATTATTTTACGCCACTGAGATAAAACACACGATTTAACAGGCAAAAAGATCAGCTAACTTGGGGTGGAAAACGCTTGCGGAAGATAAAGAGTGTAAAAACAGGAAGCGCGATAGATAAAAGTGGACCATTTGGTCAAAATTTACATTGAAATAACAAAATAACCCTGCAAAACATAAACAAATAGGTCATTAAATAAAAAATCAAATTAAAAAGCGAAAAATAAAAGGGCAATAAAATATTGCCCTATGTAATCAAATAGTTATGATTACAATAACCACATCACGAAGGGTAATAAAAGTTATAAACTGCGTAAATCAAGCACATCTTTCATATCAAAAAGACCGTTTGACTTTGATTTCAGCCAAATTGCCGATCGTACTGCGCCATTGGCAAAGGTCATGCGGCTGGAGGCTTTATGCGTGATCTCAATGCGCTCGCCAATATCGGCAAACATCGCGGTATGCTCACCAACGATATCTCCCGCCCGCACCGTGGCAAAACCGATCGTACCGGGTACGCGCTCACCGGTGTAACCTTCACGCGAATAGACGGCACACTCTTTTAAATCTTTATCCAGCGCCCCGGCAATCGCCTCCCCCATCGCCAGCGCAGTGCCTGACGGCGCATCCACTTTATGACGGTGATGGGCTTCAATAATCTCAATATCGGTGTAATCACCCATCACTTTCGCCGCCTTCTCCAGCAGCTTAAGCATGACGTTAACGCCAACGCTAAAGTTCGCGGCGAAAACGATAGCAATGTCCTGCGCAGCATCACGAATAGCCTGTTTGCCCGCGTCATCAAAGCCAGTGGTGCCAATCACCATCCCTTTACCGTGCTGGCGGCAAAACGCCAGATGCGCCAGCGTGCCTTCCGGGCGAGTAAAATCGATGAAAACATCAAAATCATCTTTCACCGCCTCAAGACTACTTTGCACGGTAACACCCGTTTTACCGGCTCCCGCTAACTCTCCGGCATCGCTTCCCAGCAAAGAAGAACCTTCGCGCTCCAGCGCCGCGCCGAGCTGTACGCCATCCATGCCAAGAGTGGCCTGAATCAACTGACGCCCCATGCGCCCTCCGGCTCCCGCGATGGCAACGCGGATTTGTGCATCATGCATAGCTATTCTCTTTTGTTAATTTTACGTAAATCGTTTTCAGATTAACCAGCACATCGCTGCGCCGCCAGCCGAAAACGTCGATAATTAGAATTTAATGATAAACAGGGAGAGATATCAGTAAAAGGCATGACGATCAGCGAAAACCACATGATTCTCTGACCACCAGCGCAGGTGGCAGAATAATGCGTTTCGGAGGTTCGTCATTTCCCTGAATGCGACTATAAAGTAGCTCCCCAGCCTTGCGACCTATCTCTTTTGCGGCCACCGACACGGTGGTGAGCGCAGGTTGTACCAGCGCCGCTTCGGTGATGTCATCGAACCCCACCAGCGCAAAATCGCGCCCTGGTTCACGCCCCATTTTACGTAATGCCTGCATAACCCCAAGCGCCACAATATCCTGATAACAAACGGCGGCGGTAATTTCCGGGAACCGCATAAGAAGCGACTCTGCCACTTTTGCGCCGTCAATCTGGCTGGCCTGCGTCGCCACTATCCATTGCGGATTCGGCGATATTCCCTGCTCCAGCAACGTGCTGGTGAATCCACCGATACGCTGTGCCCGGCTCCCGGAACTTGGGCTACCACCGATAAACGCAATATTCTTATGCCCCATTTTGACTAAATGGGTGGTGGCCATTTGCGTACCGAGAAAGTTATCGGTTCCCACAAAATCAAAATCAGGATCGCTAAGAGGTCGAACCACCATGATGGCGGGAATATTGCGCCTTTTCAGCGCCTCGAAGAAGGAGGTCGGTGTTTCGCGCGCCGCGCAGAGCACCATGCCGCAGGCATTATTGCGCATCAACGAGTCGACAAATTTTTGCTGCCTTTCTCCTGACTCTTCACTGTTTGCCAGAAACAGAAGCAGGTCATGCCGCTCCATCTCATGGCTTAGCCCTGCAGTCATCTCACCGTAAAAAGGGTTAGTGATATCGTGTAACAACAATCCGACCTGATTACTGCTCCGGTTACGCAGGTTGGCGGCGGTTTGATTATAAACGTAGCCGGCATCGTCCAGCGCTTTGAGCACCCTGTCACGTGTGGCCTGAGAAATGCGCCCCCGGTTACGCAACACCATTGAAACGGTTGCCGTGGAGACTCCCGCGCGTTCAGCAACCTGCGCCAGCGTGACTGTAGTCATGACCTCTCCTGTTTATTTCGAAGGTTAATCGAATAACCGAAATATTGCCTTTTTACGTGTGATTCACATCACGCTAACGTGCATTTCACCGCACTGGATTCTGATTATGGCGGGTTAATCGCGTTAACCACACTATGAAAATAAGGTTAATCGATTAATCTTAAATAAGCCAACACGGAGACAGAATATGCGTACAACCTATAATAAATTCCCTGAGGTTAACGTTCAGGGCTATGACAACCACGCCTGGCAGGGTTGGTCGTCAATTCATTCAGTGCTTAACACCAGGGTTTCTACCGCCGCCAAAACCGTATTGATCGTGGATTGCTATCCGGGCGTGCGGCTTGACGAGCTGGAGCAACAGCTTGTTACGACATTAGATACCGCACTGGTGCTGAATATTGAATCCGCCCGCCGCGATGAGCAGGCCCTGCATGATTTACTGGCGCGTAACCTTACCGACGATCGCGTATTCGGCGTTCTCTCCTGTCATCACCTGGATGAATTTTTTGATAGCGACAAACTCAGCCAACTCCGCCAACAGATTGATGCCGTTACCTCAGGGCTGGTTGTCGTGTACGGCTCAGGCGCTGCGCTGGCACACCCTGGTGACGTACTGGTTTATGCCGATCTTCCGCGCTGGGAAATTCAACAGCGTATGCGTCATAACGGGCTGGGTAACTGGGGTGCAGAAAACCAGGATGAAGATATTCTTCGTCGTTACAAACGTGCTTTTTTCATTGAATGGCGGGTATTCGACAAACATAAAACGCCGTTACTCAAACGCGCCGATTATTTGCTCGATACCACGGTAGAAAATAGTCCCGCGATGGTCAGCGGCGACGCGTTACGCGCCGGTCTGCAACAAACCACCGAACAACCGTTTCGCGTTGCCCCTTTCTTTGACCCAGGCGTCTGGGGCGGGCAATGGATGAAACAACGCTTCGATCTCGATCCCTCAGCCCCCAATTACGCGTGGTGTTTTGATTGCGTGCCCGAGGAAAACAGCCTGTTACTGCGTTTTGGCAACGTGCGGATCGAGATCCCCTCTCAGGATCTGGTGCTGACCTGTCCCCGCCCCCTGCTGGGTGAAAAAGTTCACGCACGCTTTGGCGCGGAATTCCCGATCCGTTTTGACTTGCTCGACACTATTGGCGGCCAGAATTTGAGCTTTCAGGTTCATCCGCTCACTGAGTACATTCAACAGCAGTTTGGTATGCACTATACCCAGGATGAGAGCTATTACATTCTCGAAGCCGAGCCGGACGCCGTGGTGTATCTCGGGACCAAAACCGGGATCGCACCGCAGGATATGCTCGACGACCTCCGGGCCGCGGGTCGTGGCGAAAAAACCTTTGATGATGAACGATTCGTTAACCAGATCCCCGCACATAAACACGATCACTTCCTGATCCCCGCCGGAACCGTACACTGCTCGGGTGCAGGAACCATGGTGCTGGAGATCAGCGCAACGCCCTATATCTTCACCTTCAAGCTGTGGGATTGGGGCCGCTTAGGGTTAGACGGCTTACCGCGTCCGGTGCATCTGGATCACGGTCAGCAGGTTATTGACTGGCAGCGCGACACGCAATGGGTGCACGACAACCTCGTCAACCGTATTGAACCCCTGGCTGAAGGAGAGGGTTGGCGGGAAGAAAGAACCGGAATGCACGAACGCGAATTTATCGAAACGCGTCGCCATTGGTTTACGGCACCGGTCACTCACCATACCCATGGCGGCGTCAACGTCCTGAACCTGGTCGAAGGTGCGCAGGCCGTTGTTGAAAGCCCGAGCGGTGCGTTTCCCCCGTTTATCGTCAACTATGCAGAGACCTTTATCATCCCCGCCGCCGTCGGAGAATATCGTATTTCGCCGTTTGGCAAAGGCATCGGTCAACAGCTCGCCACGATTAAAGCCTGGGTTAGAGGATAAGCGCATGATTAACGTAATTGTTGCCACCCATGGTCCCCTGGCGGACGCGCTTCTCGCCAGCGGTCGTATGGTTTATGGAGAATTACCGCATGTTTACCCCGTCACGCTGAGTGAACAGGCAGGTATCGAAGGGTTTAAAGAGACGTTCTCTCAGGTTCTCACCAGTGCCGGAAAAGACGCTGACGGCGTACTGGTGCTGTGTGACATGCAAAGCGGTACGCCGTGGAATGTCGCCTGCCATCATGCTTTTTCTTCACAAACGGTTCCTCCCGTTGCCGTCGTAGCGGGGGTCAATTTCCCGATGCTGTTACAAAGCGAGGAGATTTGCCATTTAACGGATGTTCACGCCGCAGCCGTCGAGCTGTTGGCGCTGACGATACCCACGCTGATTAAAGCCGCCCCGGTTTTATCCGTTCAGTCCGACGATTTTTAAAGGAAAACACTATGAGTATTTCTTTTGTACGTATCGATGACCGCGTAATCCATGGGCAGCTCGTGACACGTTGGGCCAAAGAGCTGCCCTGTGATGGGATCGTCGCTATAGACGACGCCGTCGCGGCCGACCCTTTGCTCTCTTCGGTGATGAAAGGCGCCGTACAGGACACCAAAGTTTGGTTGTTTGATACGGCCACCGCGATTGAAAAATTGCCAAAAGTCATTGCCAGCGAGAAACGTTATTTCGTCATTGGCAAATCACCCGTCACGCTCAAACGCATTGAAGAAGCAGGTATCAGCCTGAAAAATTCCAACGGCAAGATTAATGTGGGTCCGATGAGCGCGCGTGCTGATACCACCACCATCGGCCCGAATCAGTCGGTCAACGGGGATGAAATTGCCGCCTTTGACTGGCTGACGCAACATGGGCACCTGGTTGAGTTTCGCCTGGTTCCTGATGCCAGTTGCTACAGCTGGCAGGACGCACGTCAGAAGCTGAAATAAGGAGCGCACGATGATTATCGAAGCTACGTTGATTGGCATACTTTGCTATCTCGGCGCCCTCAGCAGTCCCTGGCTTCTGGGGCTGACCGGCGGCTGGTATCTGATCACCCGCCCGCTGATTTCTGGAATGCTGGTCGGGATTATTCTCGGCGACATTAAAACCGGGATCATGATTGGCGTCGCGGTTCAGGCGGTATATATCGCGATGGTAACGCCTGGCGGTTCGATGCCGGCCGATCTCAACTTTGTCGCTTACCCCGCAATCGCTTTAGGGATCCTTTCAGGAAAAGGCCCCGAGGTCGCGGTCGCGCTAGCGGCGACCATCGGTATCGCCGGAACCATTTTGTTTAACGCGATGATGGTACTGAACTCTTTCTGGAATCACCGGGCAGATGTGGCGCTGGAACGGGGTGACGAACGCGGTATTTACCTGAACAGCGCCATCTGGCCACAGGTGACAAACTTTGTCCTGCGTTTTGTTCCAACTTTTATTGCGGTTTACTTCGGCGCGCAATATATCAGCGGTTTTATGGACAGCTTGCCGAAAATAGTTCTGTCAACGATGAACGTACTGGGCGGCATTTTACCCGCCGTCGGGATCGCGATTTTGCTGAAGCAGATCATCAAAAACTACACCATGCTGATCTACTTCCTCGTCGGTTTTGTCTGCATCGTATTTTTAAAACTCAACATGGTCGCGCTGGTGATCGTCGGTTCGCTGTTGGCGTTGATCCATTACAACTACAAACCGGAACCGCCGCAGGCCGCGAATGCAAAGTCGGTAGCCGATGATGATGAGGATGAATTCTGATGGAAGAACGTACACTTACGCGTAAAGATCTTCGCCGCTGCTGGCGCGCATGGATGATGCACAACTTATCATCGATGAGTTTTGAACGTCTGGAATCTTTTGGCTTTTGTCTGAGTATGCTTCCGGTGGCGAAAAAGCTCTATCCTGACGCAGCCCAACGTACTGAAATGCTGCGCCGTCATGCCTCATTCTATAATACGGAACCCCAGATAGGCGCGATCGTAAACGGTATGGTGCTGGGGCTGGAGGAGAAAAAAGCGAACGGTGAGCCGATCGATGGGGAGACCATCAATACCCTGAAGGTTGGCCTGATGGGCCCTATTGCCGGGATCGGCGATTCAATGATCCCTGGCATGCTGATCCCTATCCTGCTCAGCATCGGCATGGCCCTGGCGGCCGGCGGTAACATTCTGGGGCCGCTGTTTTATACCGTTGCCTGGCTGGCCATCATCATTCCCGGTTCGTGGTTCTTGTTCCTGAAAGGCTACAAAATGGGTTCTGGCTCGGTGGAAATGCTGGTGAGCAGCAAGTCTGCCCGTCTGCGTGAAGCGTTATCGCTGCTGGGTGTGTTTGTCATGGGGGGTGTAGCGGCCAGCTACGTTAAACTTGGCACCGGACTGGAGTTTATTACCAAAGATGGGGTGAATATCCATGTTCAACAGATGCTGGACGGTATCTTCCCGCAGTTACTGCCGCTGATTGTGGTGCTTGGTACCTGGTATCTGATGGCCAAGCGCGGTGTATCACCAGTGAAAGCGATGATTTTACTGTTGATACTGGCCGCCCTCGGCGTTGCCACGGGCCTGTTTGCGGGATAACACACAGAAAACGGTACAACCGGGGCTATTCCCCGGTTTTTTTATGGATGAAAGTTTTGCCATAGCTCGGGGTGCTTGTCCGGGCGTGAGATAAACTGGAAACGCGCCGGGTCCTCGATGAATTGTTGATAAACAGGTGCGGAGGTAATCGAGAATTCCGTATATTGTCTGGGCGTAACGGCCTGCAGTCGTCCAGGGATGTAACGCGGATTATGCTGCCAGATAACGTTGTTGCCCTGCAGCAGCGGATACCATGCCAGTCCTTTATGCGCACGCACGGCGTCGTACTCAAAACCATATTCACGATCGCACCACGCGCCAAAGGTTAACGGTACATCCGGGTCTGCGGATATAGTCGCATGCCCCCAACCGGGTGGTACCAACACTTTCTCACCGGGTCCGGCAATTACAGCAAAACAGCGGCCTGGGTCATCCTCAACATATTCCTGCATATAAATGATCGCTTTTCCCTGCCAGATTTCATAAAGCTCCGGCGGAGACCAGCCGCTGTGCTGACTAATACGATGAATATGTCCCTGACTACGCACCGGCTCTTCTCCCAACCGTCCCGCCGCATAGGTCACCACGCCAAACAACAGCATCCGCTTCTTCAACTCTTCGCGATCCTGCATTCGCGCCACATCCATCGCTATGGCATACACCTCTTGCGGCCCTTCACAGTGCGGATCGCGCAGCGAGGCGCGAATCTGGTCAAGTTGACGAATCTCCGGCATCGGCCCGGTAACCTCATCCCCATAGCTAAAACCAAGCGGATGATGATGGACCGTCATATCCAGGCCGTAAGAATGCGCTAAGTCACCCATTCTGTACCTCCTTCGCCTGAACCGTCTTATTTTCCTCAAAGACCCTTATTCTGAAGCCGCTGGCGAGCGCTGCATAATCATGACCCGCAATCCCTGGCCATACGGCGAGCGCCGACAGAACCTCTTCCCCGGTGTTGATTAACCGATGCGCGGTAAAGCCGGGGATAATGTGGACAGATCCCGCGAATACTTTTTCCAGCCTCGCGTCGCCCTGCTCAGTTTGCAACAGCAGCAAACCGGTGCCACGCAGACCAAAATAGACTTCCCCCTGTTCGCGGCGCGCATGGAAATGCCCGCGAGTCATAAAATACTCACAGCCGACCCGGCCAGGGTAAAGATGGGTAACACCGGTGTAGAGTTCACCTTCAGCGGGAGAGGTATCCAGCATCTCGACGTCATACACGACCTGCTCGCCAGCCAGCTGTTGACGGGCGTGTTCATCGGCAAAAACGTCTGGAAGATCCTCAATACGGGTGGATTTACGCAATAACAGGCCATCAGCTAAAGCGCCGCTTGCCCACGCCACCTGCGGTGGCTGGATAAAAGAAAGGTTCATATGTGTCTCCGGCCCGAGGAGAACAACAGGATCAGATTAGCAGATTAATCGATTAACCTGCTATCGCTATCTGCATATTGCGGGCCGGATCACAGCCTCAAGGTGCCAGCGTCAGTACCTCTGCCACCCACTGCTGGAACCCCTCAACGTCCAGCCCCAGCGCGACCAGGGCATTTGCCGGATGCCCTAGACGTCCTTCAATGTCCACCACCGTCGTACCCGAGGTATATTCACCCTGGGTTTCAACCGCCACGAAGCACGGCTGCAGGGTAAACAGTTCCGGGCGCACCAGCCAGGCAATAGCGCACAGGTCGTGCATTCGTAGCCCCGTATTCATACTGCCGCTACGGTAATGGCTAAACAGCGCGTGCAGCATTTTTCCCGTCTGGTTAAGCTGCGGCAACGTCGCCAGATAGTCAGGGGTGAGCATGGCCTGATTAGTGACATCCAGCCCGCACATCACAATCTCCAGCCCGCTCTGGAAGACTTTTGCGGCTGCCTCGGGATCAATAGCAATATTAAACTCGGCGTTTGGCGTGAAGTTCCCGCGCCCGGCAGAACCGCCCATAATCACCAGACGGTGAATGTTGAATATGCATTCAGGATAATGAGTCAGCAGCAGTGCAATGTTGGTCAGAGGGCCAATTGCCACCAGCGTCACAGGCTGCGGAGCATTCATCAACGCATCGCGAATAGCCTGGAAGGCGGGTTTTGCCATCACCTGGCGGTCGTGTTCGACAAATTCATACCCTTCCATACCTGATTCACCGTGTACGAAAGCGGCATCTCGTAGCGGTCTCACCAGCGGCATCGATGCCCCCTGCGCCAGTGGAATATCCGCATTCCAGAAGTGCAGCAGTTGCAATGCATTACGGGTGGTTTTTTCCACCGACACATTACCTGCTACCGTGGTCATCAGTTGCAGATCCAGCTCAGGGGCAAACAGCGCGGCGGCAATAGCGGCAGCATCATCAATGCCGGGATCGGTATCAAGAATGATCGGTAAGCGCATGGTTTCTCCATAAAAAAATGCCAGACGTTAAGTCTGGCATCTTCTCATAATCGTAACCGGAAAGACTTACTCTACTTCACGAACATCCACACGCAGCTCTTTCGGTACTTCGAAAACGATGTTTTCTTCACGCCCTGCCAGCGGAATAGCTTCCCCACCGCCAAGCTCCTGCAGGCGAGCAATCACGTTTTGCACCAGGATATCAGGCGCCGAGGCACCGGCCGTCACGCCCACGCACCTGGCTTCTTTCACCCACGCTTCCTGGATATCGGTCGCATCGTCAATCAGATACGCCGCTTTCCCCATTCGTTGGGCCAGTTCAGCCAGACGGTTGGAGTTAGAAGAGTTTTTCGAGCCGACCACCAGCACAACATCGGCCTGCTCCGCCAGCGCACGGACCGCTTCCTGACGGTTGGTCGTGGCATAACAGATATCGTCTTTGCGCGGCCCGACAATTTTCGGGAAACGGCTTCGCAACGCGTCAATGACGTCAGAGGTGTCATCAACGGAGAGAGTAGTCTGCGTCATGAAGGACAATTTGCCTTCATTTTTTACATTCAGTTTCAGCACATCTTCAGGTGATTCGACCAGATACATTCCCCCCTGCGGGTTACTGTACTGGCCCATCGTGCCTTCAACTTCCGGATGCCCGGCGTGACCAATTAAAATTGATTCTTCACCGCGACGGCTGGCGCGGGCAACTTCCATATGCACTTTCGTTACCAGCGGGCAGGTCGCATCAAAAACCGTGAGGTCGCGGCCTTTGGCTTCGTTACGCACCGCCTGAGACACGCCATGAGCGGAGAAAATCAGGATCGCGCCATCCGGTACTTCGCTGATTTGCTCAATAAAAATAGCGCCGCGCTCGCGCAGGCTATCCACCACATAGCGGTTATGCACCACTTCATGACGGACATAAATCGGTGCGCCGTAAATAGCCAGCGCGTTTTCCACAATGCTGATAGCGCGGTCTACGCCAGCGCAAAAACCGCGCGGGTTGGCCAACAGGATCTGCATTTTACGCCTCCAGTGCCGGTTCGACTTCCAGCACTTCAATATCAAAATGAACGGTATGCCCGGCCAGCGGATGGTTGAAATCAACCGTGATCGAGTCACCATTGATTTCGCGGATCACACCAGGCATCTCACTGCCGTCCATTGCGGTAAAGAGCATGATAGCGCCAATTTCTGGCTCGCCCGCGTCCATAAATTCCCGACGCGAGAAATACTGAATTAAGTCCGGGCTTGACACGCCGAAGGCGGCATCCGGCTCCAGAGCAAAAGTGGTTTTATCACCTTCTTTTAACCCCAGCAGGTGTTGTTCCAGTCCTTCAGACAGAGAACCGTCGCCCAGGCGAAACAGCGCAGGCTTGCCGTTATTGCGGGTTGACTCTGCGGTGGAGCCATCGTCGAGCTTAAGGGTGAAGTGCACCAGCACCGCACTGTTACTCTGTACTGATTTAGACATGCAGGTTGCTCTTTAAAATTGCTGCCGCCTGTTTGCCCGATAGCGCTACGCTTACCGGGCCTACAAGGATCGCAGTATATTGTAGGCCGGATTAGCATAGCGCCATCCGGCATTTTTTTATGCGGCTTTTTTCTCTTTCGACGGTAAGAAGCCTTCGAGGACAATCAATGCCGCACCGATACAGATCGCCGTATCAGCAAGGTTGAATGTCGCGAAATGCCAGTCACCGACGTAAAAGTCAATCATATCAACCACGAAGCCGTGCCACAGGCGGTCGAACAGGTTGCCCAGCGCACCGCCAATGATTAACGCATACGCGATGTTGTTCAGCTTCTGCGTCGCCTTCGAGCGATACATCATCACCATCAGGATAACGCAGATACCAATGGCGATACCGGCAAAGAACCAACGTTGCCAGCCACCGCTGTCGGCTAAGAAGCTAAACGCCGCACCATAGTTACGCGCATAGTGCAGATTAAGCGACGGGAACAGCGACACCGTATCCCCCAGAGCAAAGTTCTGGAGGATCAGGTATTTGCTGCCTAAATCGATAATCAGCACGACTACCACCAGCCACAGCCAGCGTAGTCCTGTTGAACATAGAGGCTTACTCATCAGGCAAACTTACGTTGTTCGCCATCACCGGCGATGTTGCTGACACAGCGTCCGCAGATATCTGCATGTTCCGCCACCTGGCCGACATCGGTAGTGTAATGCCAGCAGCGCGGACATTTCTCACCTTCGGCTTTGCTCAGTACGATTTTCAGACCTTTAAGCAGTTCGCTCTGCTGAGCGTCAGCAGGAGCCGCTGCATAATCCGCAACCGTCGCACCGGAGGTCAGCAAAACAAAGCGCAACTCTTCGCCCAGCGCGGTCAGTTTCGCCGCCAGCTCTGGTTCAGCGTACAGAGTAACCGCCGCTTCCAGCGAACCACCGACTTTCTTATCCGCACGCGCCTGCTCGATGACCTTGTTCACTTCGCCGCGCACTTTCAGCAACTCGTCCCAGTAGGCATCGTTCATCGCTTCGGTTTCGCCTAAGCCAAACAGACCTTCGTACCATTCGCCGGTAAAGACGTACTTCTCACGATCGCCCGGCAGGTAACCCCAGATTTCATCGGCGGTGAAGGACATGATCGGCGCCATCCAGCGTACCAGTGCTTCTGCAATATGGAACAGCGCAGTCTGGCAACTACGACGCGCCACACTGTCCGCTTTCGCGGTGTACTGACGGTCTTTGATGATGTCGAGGTAGAACGAACCCATTTCTACGGAGCAGAAGCGCATCAGGCGCTGTACTACTTCGTGGAAGTCATAGGCTTCATAAGCTTTCAGGATCTCTTCCTGCGCCGCTTGTGCACAACCTACCGCCCAGCGATCCAGCACCACCATCTCTTCCGGTTTCACCATATCTTTTACCGGATCGAACCCGTTCAGGTTCGCCAGCAGGAAGCGTGCGGTGTTACGGATACGACGATAGCTGTCGGCAGCACGTTTCAGGATTTCGTCAGAAACAGCCATTTCGCCGGTATAGTCGGTAGAAGCGACCCACAGACGCAGAATATCCGCGCCCAGTTTGTTCATTACGTCCTGCGGGCTTACGGTGTTACCGATAGACTTGGACATTTTACGACCCTGACCATCAACGGTGAAACCGTGGGTCAGTACCTGACGGTATGGCGCTTTGCCCTTCATTGCAGTGGAGATCATCAGAGAAGACATGAACCAGCCGCGGTGCTGGTCAGAACCTTCCAGATACATATCTGCCGCATGGCCTGCAAACTCAGGACGCACGTCCACAACGGATGAGTGGGTTGAACCGGAGTCGAACCACACGTCCAGCGTATCCGGGACTTTGACATACTGGTCAGCTTCATCGCCAAGGATATCTTTCGGGTCGAGATCCCACCACGCCTGGATGCCGTCAACTTCAACGCGTTTGGCCACTTCTTCCATCAGTTCGATAGCACGCGGATGCAGCTCTTCGGTGTCTTTGTGAACAAACAGAGACATCGGCACACCCCACGTACGCTGACGGGAGATACACCAGTCAGGACGGTTGGCAACCATCGATTCAATACGTGCCTGGCCCCAATCCGGGATCCATTGCACGCCTTTGATCTCTTTAAGCGACTGCGCGCGCAGACCTTTCTGATCCATGCTGACGAACCACTGCGGAGTCGCACGAAAGATGATCGGCGATTTGTGGCGCCAGCAGCACGGGTAGCTGTGCTGCATCTTCTCAACGTGCAGCAGAGCGCCTTTATCGCTCAGCAGCGCAACGATTTTGTCGTTGGCTTTAAAGACGTTCACACCGTCCAGATCCGGATAGGTACCCGCCAGATATGCGCCGTCCGGGCCAACCGGGTTAGCGATTTCCAGACCGTATTTCTGGCTAATGACGTAGTCATCCGGACCGTGGCCGCCGGCGGTATGGACCGCGCCGGTACCCGCATCCAGCGTAACGTGATCGCCAAGAATAGCCGGCACGTCAAAGCCCATAAACGGATGGGTAAAGCGCAGCAGTTCCAGCTCGGCGCCTTTTACGGTGCCCAGAATAGTGTATTCAGCCGCACCAATACGCTGCATGACGCTTTCAACCAGATCCTTCGCCAGAATCACAGCCTGCCCGTCAATCTGCACCAGCGCATAGTCAAAATCAGGCGCCAGAGAGATTGCGCGGTTCGCCGGTAACGTCCACGGGGTGGTAGTCCAGATAACCAGTGAGATCGGGCCATTGATGTCAGAAACGCCAAATTTCGCTTTTACCGCGTCCTGATCGGCGGCGTGGAACGCAACGTCGATGGACGGGGAGGTTTTGTCATAATACTCAACTTCCGCTTCCGCCAGCGCGGAACGGCAATCAACGCACCAGTGCACCGGCTTCGCACCTTTGTGCAGGTGACCGTTGCCGATGATTTTACCCAGCGCACGAATGATGTTGGCTTCAGTTTTGAAGTCCATGGTCAGGTACGGATGCGACCAGTCGCCCAGCACGCCAAGACGGATAAAGTCTTTACGCTGACCGTCAACCTGCGTCGCTGCGTATTCACGGCATTTGGCGCGGAACTCAGCGGCGGTGAACTTCTCGCCCGGCTTGCCGTATTCCTGCTCTACTTTCAGCTCGATAGGCAGACCGTGGCAGTCCCAGCCCGGAACGTAAGGCGAGTCGAATCCCGTGAGTCCTTTGGACTTCACGATAATGTCTTTCAGAATCTTGTTAACCGAGTGACCAATATGAATGCTGCCATTCGCATAAGGAGGGCCATCATGCAGAATGAAGGTTTTTTTGCCTTTTTTGGCCGCACGAATGATGCCGTACAGGTCATCATCAGTCCAACGCGCCAGCATTCCCGGTTCACGCTTGGCGAGATCGCCGCGCATTGGGAACCCTGTTTCCGGCAAATTCAGGGTTGATTTATAGTCACTCATCAGATTCTCGGTTCCGTATTTAAAACTCGTATAGGCATTAAGCCGGTTTTGTTAGCCCAAAAAATTCACGGGCAGTCAACTCATCACGCGCAATCTGCGCTTTTAGTTCATCCAGCGAGGCAAATCGCTGTTCGCTGCGTATTTTTTTACGCAGTACTACATCTATATGGCGACCATACAGGTCCATTACAACGTCCAATAGATGCACTTCCAACTGTTGGCGTACGCCTGCTACCGTCGGGCGTGTGCCGATGTTGGCGACGCCGGGGAAAGGTTTGTCACCCAGCCCCATTACTTCAACCGCATAAACCCCTTTCACCGGAGAAACCTGGCGACGAAGCGGTAAGTTTGCCGTCGGAAAACCGATAGTGCGCCCTAACTCGTCACCGTGAACTACGCGTCCTGAGATAGTAAAAGGATGCCCAAGCAGGCTTTCAGCCAGTTGCAGGTTATCTTCCGCCAGCGCCTGACGTACCGCGGTGCTGCTGATGCGCACACCGCCTTCACAGAAGGTTTGGGTGCTGGTGATATCAAAACCATACTCAGCGCCCGCTTCCTGTAATAACAAGAAATCGCCCGCACGGCTAGCGCCAAAGCGGAAATCATCACCAACGGCAAGAAATTGTACACCAAGGCGCTTCACCAGCAGATCGCTGATAAAGGTCTGCGCCGTTAATGCCGCGAAGCGCCTGTCAAAACGCACGCACAGCACGTAATCAACGCCGCACTCCGCCAGATAACGCAGTTTTTCCCGCAGGCGGGTGAGGCGCGCAGGTGACTTGTCCGTCGCAAACAGCTCCAACGGCTGCGGCTCGAAAATCATCACCATCACCGGTAAATTGCGTTTGCGCCCTTCTTCCCGTAAGCCCTGCAGCAACGCACGATGGCCACGGTGCACGCCGTCGAAATTACCAATAGTCAGCACACACCCATGCGGGGCCTGACTGAGATTATGTATGCCTCGTATCAGCTTCATGTCTGGCTCAAAACAGTGAAAATCGTGAAAGTATACCCTGTACCGCGTTCAACGTTAACCGGCGATTGTTTCTACGAAACAGAAAGAGGATGGTTTTCATCGTTATGAAACAAATTGACGCCCTTCACGGGCACACCAATGCAATTTTTCTCGTGGAAAGGCTGTATTCACGCCCCGCAAGCTGGTAGAATCCTGCGCCATCACTACGCAACGAGTGCTGCAATTTAAACGGCGCTTATTTGCACAAATCCATTGACAAAAGAAGGCTAAAAGGGCATATTCCTCGGCCTTTGAATTGTCCATATAGAACACATTTGGGAGTTGGACCTTGGCTAATATCAAATCAGCTAAGAAGCGCGCCGTTCAGTCTGAAAAGGCCCGCAAGCACAACGCTAGCCGTCGCTCTATGATGCGTACTTTCATCAAGAAAGTATACGCAGCTATCGAAGCTGGCGACAAAGCTACTGCACTGAAAGCATTTAACGAAATGCAACCGATCGTGGACCGTCAGGCTGCTAAAGGTCTGATCCACAAAAACAAAGCTGCACGTCATAAAGCAAACCTGACTGCACAGATCAACAAACTGGCTTAATCGCCTGCTTGTTGTTGCTTTGTGAAAAAACCCGCGTAAGCGTAGCATAATAAGCCCCATCATTTTTGATGGGGCTTTTTCATACTTTCAACCTGTCGCTATGCGATACAACCTGGGCTGAACCCGAATCTCTTTCCTCTTTTCGGCACTCAATACCTCCTGAATGTCTCTCAGGTCCTTCGCTCCACAGATAAAGCCAGTATCAGAAAGCATAAACTCTCCGCGGAACTCGTTATCTGGTTATCTGGTTAATTATCGGAATGGGCTTCATTATGATCTCTACATCACCGATGCGGTGACAAAACTCGAGCTTGTTCTGGATGGCTCTCTGGCTGCCAGCTCTATTAATCAGACCTGCTGGAAATTCCGTGATGAACCACCTGAGGCATTATTTCATCTAACCGGCTCATCACTGGACGCATCATCTTGCCGAACGACGGTTAACCGAGCTTTTCGGTGGCAAGATGACGCTCTCGCCTTATCCACCAAACGCATAATAAACTTAAGTTGCATTACGTAACGAAAAATATCATGAAGTCACTTTTTTACATATATATTCATGATTTTTGCAATTTTCGCTTGTATCGTACTTATTGCACTGGCACAGGATAAACCCTTTTTGTCCATGACTATCTTTTCCCGTTTCAGGATTTAAATACAAGTTTTTTCCGCCATTATGAAGACGTAACTCTTCCCTGTAGAAAAACACTGTCAGGAGTACTAATACTGTAGTCAATACAAATGTCAGGAACGCTAAAATAACCCTCGCCTTATGCAGGGAGAGATTAACGGCAACGTCTGTTTTTTTGCCTTCGGTTTTTTTCTGAATTTCATAATGGGCACTGAGAATATCAGTGTCAGAAGGACAGGAAAATACCTCAGTGGCAGCAGGTTCATTTTTTTCAGCGCCTAATTCAGCAACCGGTGTAACGCTATAGGCCGGATTGATCTGGTAGCCCAGTCGGGGATGGGTAACGATTAAATCCGTCATCTCTATATCCCGCAAATCCCGCCGCAAGGCATAAATCGTCTGCAATAACGTACTATCGCTGGCGAATAAACCAAATTGTCCCCATACCTCATCGCAAATTTGCTTTTTTGTCGTTATATCTTGTTGGGTATGTGAGATGAGACATTTCAAACAGCGACCTTTCACGCCGGATAAATGAATACTTTCCCCATCCTTAAGATGATGAAGAACCATTTCACTTGTATCAAACAATAAATCATTTCCAATCATGAATGATGTAACCATTTGAAAATCCATTAACTATTGAGATGCGTTATTTTAGTACCAAAAATAATCATCTAACTGAGAGAATTGTCAAACCTGATGTAAAAAACCATAAAAAAATCTAAAAATAAGAAGGCAATGTCATAAAATGTAATATAAATTTACTTATTCAATCCAAAATAATAATTCACCTGATACACAATATTTATTTACTTATCTATGTTTTTTACACGATTGAGACAGCCGAAAATGTCCCCCTTTACAGGGGGACATGAGCGCTTACTTCGTAATACCTTTAAAATAGAACGGTCTCATATCAACAGTTTGCCGCGTCATTTCGCAGCCCAGCCCTTCGCGAGCCGCATTCACCAGCGGACCGCGATCCAAATCCGCCGTCCAGGTAAACAGGCCACCCAGGCCGCGGGATTTTACGTACTCGGCTTTGGCCTTCACGGTGCGCGGGGTATCCAGCGACATAAAGACTTTAGACTGTGGGTTATACAGGAAATCCGCATCCGCCACTTCATCGGTGTAAACAATAAAATTATTGCGACCGGTCTGGTTTTCCAGATCAAGATAATTTGCGATATGGTCGTACCATTCCGTTGAGCCGGATTCAAATGTTCCGACCGTCGTGCCGTATCCTGGCGTGTAAGTTCCTTTCAGCGGAGATACGCTCTGGATCGTCGCATCATGAGCATTACGGCTATAACCGGCATAACCGATAAAGACCTGTTTAAGCGGCACCCCAATCGACTCCAGATAATTAACGGCGGTCTCTACGCTCCAGTTATTCGCGCTGCCATTCGGGTAGAGATTGGTATGATGCGCCAGCTCGGTAGCCCACGGCGTACCAAAGAAGTCGTAGGTCATTAAATTAATGCCCCAGACCCCCGCATCAATGAGCGCTGGAATATTGGCTTTTTTCAGTTTCTCGATGTCACCAGCCGCGGCAACGCTAATTTTCACATCACTGCGATTGATTTTATTCAGCGCGGCTTTCACATCCTTAATCAAGGCAGCAAAATTTGGTGCGTCAGTATCATCGTAGGTATTACCGGTATTTCCCGGTGCCCCCGGATATTCCCAATCCAGATCGATTTCGCTAAACATCGGGAATCGGGTGAACAGATCGGTCAGGCCGTCGCAGAATAGCGCGCGTTTATGTGGATCTTTAGCCATAAAGTGGAACGCTTGGCTCATGGTCCAGCCGCCGATACTCATTGAAAGATGGAGATTCGGGTTCTTTTTCTGTACATCGCGTAACCCCCCCAGAACGCCCTGTGCATCGTACTGATGGAAAAGCGCCATGTAATCATTGCTTACCCAGCCCGCAAAGCCGCAGTTGCGATAGGAGGCAACATCTCCCCAAGCATCGACAAAAGTGGGTTGCCATTGCGTACGCTGGAAGTCGACTGCGGCATTGTTGATGGTCGTCGCTTTCTCGCCGGTATCGCCGACAATCCCGCAGAAACCCAGCGTAATTTTATCGTAAGCAAAGGGGTCTAATAACGCCAGGTCAACGCCGCGCCCACAGCTGGAAGGCGCGAAATCACCATCGAGACGGCCGTCATATTGCGACCAGTCAGTCCAGTAACCGGACACTTTAAACTCGTTGGGCTTGTACTCGTTATAGGCTACCTTCGCAACACGCGCCGATGTATAGCTAAACTCATTGGTTTCCGTGGCCGCCACAAATCCGTTCTGCTCGTACTCTTTTGTACTGAGCGAATCATTTTGTACCAGTTTGCTGTTAGTCATAATGCTTACCTCGTTAATGAGTCATAGAAGAAATAGTTTGTCCCATCCGTCCGGTGGGACACCTATGTAATGCTCCCATTATGCGAGGGGTGCTAATCACAAACGCTTTGAAACCATGAGATATCGATTTGATGAGATCTCATTTTCTGTATAAAACAGGTTATGAGATAGGGTAAGAAGCGAGCTGGAGGGTCTCAGAAAATCTCTTTCTGTTTGATTTGCTACATCTTTTGCGTCGGTGCATCCACTTTGCTCAGCACTCACCAGTGACCCTGCCACAAGGTGGCAGGGTGCAGTGTACCGACTGGCCGAGTAACCCCCCCCCCACAATATGAAGTATGACGAGTGCGCCTTGATTATTTACCCGCAGAAATAAATAGTGCCGAGTAATCAGTATTGCAAATACGCTGCACCGCTGGATGCTGGATCATTCTTTCCGCAAATATGGCGTGATACTCCTCCATCACATTCTCTACGCGTCCAATTTCAACAATTGAATCATCGGCATAGAAATTGTGGGAATAAAGCGTAGGCGCAACAAAAATAGCATTATGCGTTGCGCCGAACGCTTTCATCAGCGCGGCGTCATCAAACTCACCAAGGATTTCAACGTTCAGCCCTTGGGAGTTAATCCAGTTCAGCAGCTTACGCCCGAGCATCGAACGGCGCCCAGGGATCAGCAATCGACGCTCTTCGAGGCAGGCCGGAAATGGTTTCTCAGGCAATGGCTGGGTGCACCAAAAGCTCACGCTGCATTCGCCAATCCGCACTGAGAACAACCCTTCCTGCTGCGTAGAATCGATCGGGCAGTCGGAGATAATCATATCCAGTTTATGCTGGCTGAGCTGATCAAGCAGCATCTCGTGCGTTGATTCAAAACAACGCAGATGGATTTGTTCATCTTCAACGACTGCGGCATTCAGCACGCTGCTGACCAGCTGTTTGGACAACGCATCCGCCACGCCGACATCGAACAGTAAATTCGACTCTTTGCGGTAGTTCACGATATCCAGCATTTCCTGGCTTAGCGTGAACATCTTATCCGCATAACGAAAAACCAATTCGCCTAATTCGCTGGGCTCCAGTCCACGCCCCTTCCGCTTGAACAACTTTCCCTGTAAGCGTTCCTCAAGCGCTTTAATCTGCCCGGTAATGGTCTGCGGTGTCAGATAAAGCGCCTCTGCTGCACCAACCACCGATCCTTCTTTATAGACATGCCAAAAGTAGTACAGGTGGTTGTAGTTTATATGAGACATACTCTCTCCCTGAAAATTGTCACGAAAGGGTTATCCCGTCAGGCTGCTGCGTTCAACCGGGTACGTAACCAGCAGTAACCTATTACCGCCGACAGCAAAGAACCGATCAGGATCCCCAGTTTCGCCCAGTTAATCAGCTCAGGATCGACGGTCCCAAACGCCAGGCTGGCGATGAAAATCGACATCGTAAAGCCAATGCCGCACAGAATGCCGACCGCCATAATTTGCTGGAAATTCGTTCCCTCCGGCAATTGCGCCACCCTGAAGCGTAACGCCAGCCAGCAAAAGAGGCTTATACCCAGTGGTTTCCCGATTAACAGGCCAGCAATGATCCCCAGCGGTAACACCGAGGTCAGTCCATCAATGGTGACGCCCTGCAGTGAGACACCCGCGTTAGCGAAGGCAAACAACGGTAGGATCAGATATGCCACCCACGGGTGCAGAACATGCTCCAGACGCTTCGCCGGTGAACGCCCGTGTTTTTCCTTCAACGGAATGAAGAAACCGACGATCACACCCGCCAGAGTTGCATGCACGCCAGACTTCAGTACGGCCGTCCACAGCACTACACCAACCAGAATATAAATACCGGTACGTCTTACACCGCACAGATTCAATGCTGCCAGGACAAGGATCGCGCACGCGGCAACGCCCAGCGACAGCAGCGAGAGATCGCTGGTGTAGAACAACGCGATGATCACAATAGCGCCGAGGTCATCGATTATCGCCAGCGCCATCAGGAAGATTTTCAACGCCAGCGGGACACGGCTGCCCAACAGCGCCAGCACGCCTAATGCAAAAGCGATATCCGTTGCCGCCGGGATCGCCCAACCCTCACGGGTGATAGGGTCAGCATAGTTGAATGCCAGATACAGCAGCGCCGGGACAATCATGCCCCCGATAGCGGCAATGATCGGAAACGCCGCCTGGCGCAGACTGGCCAGCGAACCTTGCATTAACTCACGCTTCACTTCCAAACCGATCAACAGGAAGAACACCGCCATCAACGCGTCATTGATCCACAGCAGCATATTTTTGTTGATCTCAAGCGCGCCAACCCGCAGTTGAACGGGCGTTTCCAGAAAGGCGTGGTACCATCCACTGGTAACCCCGATATTTGCCATCAGCATAGCAACCACGGCAGCGATGATCAGAATGATGCCCCCCGAGGCGTCACTACTAAAAAAACGATGCAGATGTTTCACTTTTATTCTCTCTATTGGGTGAATACTTCGTAAATACTATCTTACACCTTCAGAAAGCTCGTTAAAATTAGATTATTCATGATGAATGGTTCGGTTTTAACGAACCATTAAAATAAAGTCGTTCAGGATTTTCCGAACGGAAAACAGAAATAAAAAAGCCTGAAACTTTTCAGTCCCAGGCTTTTTATCAAAGATTATTGAGTCGAGAATTAGCGCGTCAAATCGTCAAAAAATTTCTTCACACCGTCGAAGAAGCTTTTAGAGCGCGGACTGTTTTGCTCGCCGGTCGGGCCGCCAAAGCTGTCCTGCAGATCTTTCAGCAACTGCTTCTGCTTGTCGTTGAGGCCTACCGGGGTTTCAACCACTACACGGCACAGCAGATCGCCCTGTGCGCCGCCGCGTACTGACTTAACGCCTTTACCACGCATGCGGAACAGTTTGCCGGTCTGCGTTTCGCCCGGGATTTTTAACTTCACGCGACCATCCAGCGTCGGCACTTCAATCTCGCCGCCCAGCGCTGCCATCGCAAAGTTAATCGGCACTTCGCAGTACAGGTTATTGCCTTCACGTTCGAAAATTGGGTGCTGTTTTACCTGCACCTGAACGTACAAATCGCCTGCTGGCGCGCCATGTTCACCGGCTTCACCTTCACCCGCTAAACGAATACGGTCGCCAGTATCAACCCCAGCCGGGATCTTAACGGACAGCGTTTTGCTCTTCTCAACACGACCATGACCATGGCATTTGTTGCACGGGTCTTTAATCAACGTACCGCGGCCCTGACAGTGTGGACAGGTCTGCTGTACGGCAAAAAAGCCCTGACGCATCTGCACCTGACCAGAACCGTGACAGGTTGGACAGGTCTGGGGTTGCGTGCCCGCCTTCGCACCGCTGCCGTGGCAAACATCACACTCTTCCAGCGTCGGAATACGGATCTCTTTGGTGACGCCACGCACGGCTTCTTCCAGAGTGAGATCCATGTTGTAACGTAAATCAGCACCACGTGAGGCGCGCTGACGACCGCGACCGCCGCCAAAGATATCGCCAAACACGTCACCAAAGATATCGCTGAAGTCGGCCCCGCCGCCAAAACCGCCGCCGCCGCCCATACCGCCTTGCTCAAACGCTGCATGGCCGTACTGATCATAAGCCGCACGTTTTTGCGCATCGGTGAGGATCTCGTACGCTTCTTTGATCTCTTTAAACTTGGCTTCGGCCTCTTTATCACCCTGGTTGCGGTCCGGGTGATATTTCATGGCCAGGCGCTTGTAGGCCTTTTTGATTTCACGCTCTTCCGCTGATTTGGAAACGCCTAAAATCTCGTAATAGTCTTGCTTAGCCATCTCTTTTTATCTGCCCCTAACATGCGTGCACGGGCGGAGAGGAAACCTCTTCGCCCGTGCCAGTAATTACCCGTTCAAAGGGCGATTATTTTTTGTCTTTCACTTCTTCAAACTCAGCGTCGACAACGTCGTCATCTTTCGCGTTGTTTGCAGAAGCATCAGCACCTGCTGCGCCAGCCTGCTGCTGTGCGTGCTGCTGCTGAGCGATTTCCATCAGTTTCTGGGAAACCTGTGCCAGCGCCTGCATTTTCGCTTCGATATCCGCTTTGTCTTCGCCTTTCAGAGAAGTTTCCAGCGCGGTCAGTGCAGACTCGATGGCAGTTTTGTCATCAGCCGGCAGTTTGTCGCCTGCTTCTTCAACCTGCTTGCGAGTGCTGTGCAGCAGATGGTCACCCTGGTTACGGGTCTGAACCAGCTCTTCAAACTTACGGTCAGATTCTGCGTTCGCTTCTGCTTCACGAACCATTTTCTGAATTTCTTCTTCGTTCAGACCAGAAGAAGCCTTGATGGTGATCTTCTGCTCTTTACCGCTATTTTTGTCTTTCGCGGAAACGTGCAGGATACCGTCGGCATCGATGTCAAAAGTAACTTCGATCTGCGGCATACCGCGCGGAGCCGGGCTGATGCCATCCAGGTTAAATTGACCCAGATCTTTGTTATCAGCGGCACGTTTACGTTCACCCTGCAGCACGTGGATGGTTACCGCAGACTGGTTGTCTTCAGCGGTAGAGAACACCTGGCTGTGCTTGGTCGGGATAGTGGTGTTTTTCGCGATCAGTGCAGTCATCACGCCACCCATGGTTTCGATACCCAGAGACAGCGGGGTAACGTCCAGCAGCAGCACGTCTTTCACATCACCGGTCAATACACCACCCTGAACGGCAGCACCGATTGCCACAGCTTCGTCCGGGTTAACGTCTTTACGCGGCTCTTTACCGAAGAACTCAGCAACTTTCTTCTGTACCATCGGCATACGAGTCTGACCACCGACCAGGATAACGTCCTGAACGTCGGAAACAGACAGACCAGCATCCTGCAGAGCAACTTTCAGCGGCTCGATAGAACGGTTAACCAGGTCTTCAACCAGGCTTTCCAGTTTCGCACGGGTCACCTTGATGTTCATGTGTTTCGGACCAGTCGCGTCTGCAGTGATGTACGGCAGGTTCACGTCGGTCTGCTGAGCGGAAGACAGTTCGATCTTCGCTTTCTCAGCGGCTTCTTTCAGACGCTGCATCGCCAGCGGGTCGTTACGCAGGTCGATACCCTGATCTTTCTTAAATTCGTCAACCAGGTAGTTGATCATACGGCTATCGAAGTCTTCACCACCCAGATGGGTATCACCGTTGGTTGCCAGAACTTCGAAGGTTTTTTCACCGTCAACTTCGTCGATTTCGATAATAGAGATATCGAAAGTACCACCACCCAGGTCATAAACCGCGATAGTACGGTTGCCGACTTCTTTATCCAGACCGTAAGCCAGTGCAGCTGCGGTTGGTTCGTTGATGATACGTTTTACTTCCAGACCTGCGATACGGCCGGCGTCTTTGGTTGCCTGACGCTGAGCATCGTTAAAATATGCAGGTACGGTGATAACTGCTTCAGTTACCGGTTCACCCAAGTAATCTTCAGCCGTTTTCTTCATTTTTTTCAGCACTTCAGCAGAAATCTGCGGCGGTGCCATTTTCTGACCTTTTACGTCAATCCATGCATCACCGTTGTCAGCACCGATGATTTTGTACGGCATGATGGCTTCATCACGCTGCACTTCTTCGTCCTGGAAGCGGCGGCCAATCAGGCGTTTAATCGCAAACAGGGTGTTTTGCGGGTTTGTCACTGCCTGACGTTTAGCCGGCTGACCAACCAGAGTTTCACCATCCTGGGTATAAGCAATGATAGAAGGCGTGGTGCGATCGCCCTCGGCGTTCTCCAGCACACGTGCAGTAGTGCCATCCATAATCGCTACACAAGAGTTGGTAGTACCCAGGTCGATACCAATAATTTTACCCATCTAAACGTCTCCACTAAAAATTCGGTCATCATGTGGTTGTGAATCTGTAATAAGGGCGAAACGTGCGGTTTCAACTACCCTGAATCGTTTTTTTTCAGACTCACCACTGCGGTTGTCTACAAGATGGGGTCGTAACCCACGTCATCAAGGGGGGCATGAAAAATTTTTTTAGCCTTGTGGCAATAAATTCGCAGAAAAAAGGCAAAAAGAGATAAAAATGAATAGTCGCCAACCAGAATTAATTCATACAACCAATTAAATCAGGAAAGCCATTCACATGAAAATAGCAATAAAAAGAAAAGATTACGAGCATGAATCGTTTTTATGACGACGGTAATATGGTCTGAAGTCACACACTTTTGCAGCCGTCAAAGAGAAACTCCATGAAATCTGTGTTAACCCTTCCCGCCAGCCTGCTTATGGGCCTTCTGCTGAGCAGCACCGCCGTAACTGGCAAGCGTGATGCCCATCACAGGGAAAATAATTCATTTTCCCTTCGTTAGATCATAGACAGTGCCCTCTCCCCTGATTATCATGCCGCGCCCCGAAGACAGCGATCGTTATTCGGGGAAACTATTTCACCATTCAATCAATGATGATTTT
Organism: Citrobacter sp. RHBSTW-00017; assembly: GCF_013797615.1. Lineage (NCBI taxonomy): Bacteria > Pseudomonadati > Pseudomonadota > Gammaproteobacteria > Enterobacterales > Enterobacteriaceae > Citrobacter > Citrobacter sp. RHBSTW-00017. The sequence continues at coordinate 4,196,281 of NZ_CP056899.1, forward strand.
GAGGAATTATGGGCAACACTAAGTTGGCTAATCCGGCACCGCTGGGCCTGATGGGCTTTGGCATGACCACCATTCTGCTTAACCTGCACAACGCGGGTTTCTTCGCTCTGGACGTTATTATTCTGGCGATGGGCATTTTCTACGGCGGTATCGCGCAAATTTTTGCCGGACTGCTGGAATATAAAAAAGGCAACACCTTCGGTTTAACCGCCTTTACCTCCTACGGTTCGTTCTGGCTGACGCTGGTTGCGATCCTGCTGATGCCGAAAATGGGCCTGGCGGATGCAACCAATGGTCAGTTCCTGGGCGCTTACCTCGGTCTGTGGGGTGTGTTCACTCTGTTCATGTTCTTCGGTACGCTGAAAGCCGCGCGCATGCTGCAGTTCGTGTTCCTGAGCCTGACAGTGCTGTTCGCCCTGCTGGCCGTTGGCAACATTGCGGGTAACGAAGCGATCATTCACGTTGCTGGCTGGGTAGGCTTAGTGTGTGGCGCAAGCGCCATTTACCTGGCGATGGGTGAAGTGCTGAACGAACAGTTTGGCCGTACCATCCTGCCGATTGGTGAAGCGCACTAATCTGATGCAATCCCCCCTGACGGGGGGATATTCCTTACAAGCGCTGTAACTCTGCCTGTACGCTCGAATCGCGATGATAAAGATCCTGTCGCAGCCAAATCCCCAAACCTAGCCCTACCAGCGATAACGCCAGCACATACCAGGCCGGAGCCATCGGCGACACGCTCATCAACATCGTGACGGCGATTGGCGTCAGACCACCAAAAATGGCGTACGACACGTTGTAAGAAAAGGATATTCCGGTAAAGCGGACTTCCGCCGGAAACGCGCGCACCATCACATAAGGCACAGCCCCCACCACGCCAACGCATAACCCCACCAGCCCGTATAACAGGAACAAATGCTGGGGATGGCTGCCGGTCAGGTGATAGAAAAACCAGCTTGAACAGGCCAGCAGCAGGCTGCCGACAATAAAGGTTTTGCTGGCGCCGACCCGATCGACAATAAACCCGGCCAGCAGACAACCGACGCACAGCATAATGGTAGCGACACTGTTGGCTTGCAACGTTAGCGCCGGCGCAAAGCCATACTGCTTCTGCAACCAGACTGGTGACATCAGGATCACCACCACAATCCCAGCCGATAGCAGCCAGGTCAGCAGCATTGAAATAACCACCGCTTTTTTATGTTTGCTCACCACTGACTTCACCGGTAGCTCTTGCGCCAACGCTTTACGTTGCTGCATTTCGAGAAATATGGGCGTCTCCTGCAGCCAGCGACGCAGGTACATCGCCACCAGCCCAAACACGCCCCCCAGCAGGAAAGGAATACGCCAGCCGTAATCATGCACCGCCTGCTGCGTCAGGCTGGTGTTCACCAGCGTCGCAACCACCGACCCCAGCAGAATTCCCACCGTCAGGCCGGCAGTCAGCGTTCCGCAGGCAATGCCGATGCGACGCTCCGGTACATGCTCCGCCACAAACACCCACGCGCCCGGAACTTCTCCGCCGATGGCAGCGCCTTGCAAAATACGCATCAGCAGTAACAGTAGCGGCGCGAGGATCCCCATTGAGGCGTAGGTAGGCAACAGACCAATCGCCAGCGTCGGTATCGCCATCAGCAAAATGCTCAGGGTGAACATTTTCTTGCGCCCGACCAGATCGCCAAAGTGCGCCATGATGATGCCCCCCAGCGGACGCGCCAGATATCCGGCGGCAAAAATGCCGAAGGTTTGCACCTGACGTAGCCATTCAGGGATGTCTGCGGGGAAGAAGAGCTCGCCAACAACAGCGGCAAAGAAGACAAAGATAATGAAATCATAAAACTCAAGCGCACCACCAAGGGCAGCAAGCGTAAGGGTTTTATAATCCTGGCGATTCAGCGGTCGAGTGTGTTGTGACATAGCAAACCATGAGTCAGTGAAGTAATTGAATCTGTTCGTTGATATATGTAAAGCAAAAATTACTATATCGTAAACAATTCAATACTCCACTGTCATTGGTACTTATGCCACGATCGGGCTACTTTCAGGTATTTGTTTCGCGTATTGCGCTTTTAGGACGAAAAGATGCTACAACAGTCGGTGCGGTTTCCACATAAGGCCCATCTAATAGCTGTATACAATACGGTACACTTGCAAAAATACCCGGCACGATAACCTTACCGTCGGCATCTTTCACACCTTCCAGCGTCTCTTTGATCGATTTTGGCTGCCCAGGCAGATTCAGGATCAACGCCTGCTTGCGAATCACGCCAACCTGACGGGAAAGAATCGCCGTTGGCACAAAGTGCAGGCTTATCTGGCGCATCTGTTCACCAAAGCCCGGCATCTGACGGTCGGCTACGGCAAGCGTCGCATCAGGCGTTACGTCACGACGGGCCGGACCCGTTCCGCCGGTAGTCAGCACCAGATGACAACTCATTTCGTCTACCAGCTCGCATAAGGTCTGTTCGATGATCGCCTGTTCATCCGGGATCAACCGCGTTTGCAGCTCAAAAGGGGTGGTAAGGGCAGACGCCAGCCACTCTTCAAGGGCCGGGATACCTTTATCCTGGTAAACGCCGCTGGAAGCACGGTCAGAAATGGAAACCAGGCCAATGCGTAAAGTATTCATGATTATTCCGTTTAAACAGTCTCGTTAAACAGAATGATACACTGCGAAGGGAAGGACAGACAGGTTTCAGAAGAGGTAGCGTGACCCATATCAGGGCCACGCACTAATGATTACAGCAGATCGCCGATCATTTTTTCCAGTTTACCCTGGTCTACAGCAAACTTACGGATACCGTCCGCCAGTTTGTCTACAGCCATCGGATCCTGGTTATGCTGCCACAGGAACTCAGCTTCGGTGATACGTGCAGGGCGCGCTTTCACTTCGCCGGAGAAAGACAGTTTACGTTCGATAGCACCTTCGCTTTCCGCCAGTTCTTTCAGCAGTGCCGGAGCAATCGTCAGACGATCGCAGCCTGCCAGCTCAATGATTTCGCCGATGTTACGGAAGCTCGCACCCATAACTACGGTTTCGTAACCGTGCTGTTTGTAGTACTCGTAGATTTCCGTTACGGAAACCACACCCGGATCTTCTGCCGGTGCATACTCTTTCTTGTCGGTATTGGCTTTGTACCAGTCAAGAATACGGCCAACGAACGGAGAAATCAGATATACGCCAGCTTCTGCACATGCACGTGCCTGCGCGAAGGAGAACAGCAGAGTCAGGTTACAGTTGATGCCTTCTTTTTCCAGCTGCTCAGCGGCACGGATGCCCTGCCAGGTTGAAGCCAGTTTAATCAGGATGCGATCGTTGCTGATGCCAGCATCGTTGTACATTTTGATCAGGCGTTTTGCTTTAGCGATGGACGCGTCGGTGTCGTAGGACAGACGAGCGTCAACTTCAGTGGAGATACGGCCTGGGACCAGTTTCAGGATCTCCAGACCGATATTTACTGCCAGCTTGTCGGTCGCGTCGACGACCTGCTGCGCACGGTCGTTGCTCTGCTGCTTAGCCCAGGCTACAGCGTCATCAATCAGCTTGCGGTATTCCGGGATCTGCGCTGCGTTAAGAATGAGAGAAGGGTTAGTTGTGGCATCCTGAGGCTGATACAGCTTCATTGCCGCGATGTCTCCGGTGTCGGCCACTACTGTGGTGAACTGACGAAGGGAGGTCAATTTGTCCGTCATGATAGCGATTCTCTTTAAACAGCTTGTTAGGGGGATGTAACCGATCTTCCCTGATGATAGCACGACGCACTCTCAGCGCAACCGCCTGGATTGTCCGACCAGCCGCTCAGCCCTGATTACGCATCGCCAAGCCTGTGATGCGCAATTAAGGGATATAACGATTGTTATGATAAACTCCCGCAATCAATCACCCTATAAGGTATATACTGGTCGATTATTGGTAGCGCTTACATGGGAATATTCGCGCTTACCGGCATCAACAAGAGGGATGTTAATGCCTGATTTTTTCTCATTTATTAATGAAATACTCTGGGGATCGGTGATGATCTACCTCCTGCTTGGCGCAGGATGTTGGTTCACCTGGCGTACAGGGTTTATTCAGTTTCGCTATATTCGCCAGTTTGGCAAAAGTCTTAAAAACAGCATCAGCCCGCAGCCGGGCGGTTTAACTTCCTTTCAGGCTTTATGCACCAGTCTTGCCGCACGTATCGGTAGCGGAAATCTGGCGGGCGTGGCGTTGGCGATTGCCGCTGGCGGCGCGGGAGCCGTGTTCTGGATGTGGGTCTCGGCGATCATTGGTATGGCGACGTCATTTGCCGAGAGCTCTCTTGCCCAACTGTATAAAGAGCGCGACAGCAAGGGACAGTTTCGCGGCGGTCCTGCGTGGTATATGGAGCGTGGGCTGGGCATGCGCTGGATGGGCGTTCTTTTTGCCATCTTTTTACTCATTGCTTATGGTCTGATTTTTAACAGCGTTCAGGCAAATTCGGTCTCTCATGCGCTGACCTTTGCTTTTGATATCCCTCCCCTCTTTACCGGTATCGCACTGGCAATAGTGTCATTATTGGCAATCATTGGCGGCATTAAAGGCGTTGCCCGCCTGATGCAATGGTTCGTTCCGATGATGGCGCTGTTGTGGGTCGGTTGCAGCATCGTCATCTGTCTGTGGCATTTCGGACAGCTCCCCGGCATTATCATGACCATTATAAAAAGTGCCTTTGGCTGGCAGGAAGCCGCAGCCGGTGCCGCCGGGTATACACTAAGCCAGGCCATTGCCAGCGGCTTTCAACGCGGTATGTTTTCTAATGAGGCCGGAATGGGATCAACTCCGAACGCGGCCGCGTCAGCAGCATCCTGGCCTCCGCATCCTGCGGCACAAGGCATTGTGCAAATGATCGGAGTATTAGTTGATACGCTGATTCTCTGTACGGCCAGCGCGATAATTGTTCTGTTGGCTGGTAATGACGCCAGCTATGTACCGATGGAAGGCATCCAGTTACTCCAGAAAGCGATGGTTTCAGTGACGGGAGAATGGGGTGCCGGATTCGTGGCGTTAATTGTGATTCTGTTTGCCTTTAGCTCTATCGTGGCCAACTACATCTATGCGGAAAACAACCTCGTTTTCCTGAAGCTGGACAATATCCGCGTCATCTGGCTATTACGGATCGCCACCGTTAGCACCGTTATCGGCGGAACGTTAGTCAGCGTTCCGCTGATCTGGCAGTTGGCGGACATCATTATGGCGTGTATGGCCATCACTAACCTGACGGCGATTCTGCTGCTTTCACCGGTTGTGCAGACTATCGCCTGCGACTATCTACGCCAACGCAAACTCGGGGTGCGCCCAGAATTCGATCCGCGCCGTTATCCTGATATCAGACAACAACTTGCGCCCGAAAGCTGGGATGAGACGCCGCGCGGATAGCGCGGCAATCGCAACCATCGATCAATTCTGTCGTTTTTTTTGCTAAAGTCGCAGTAAATTTCCTGCAAGGACTGGATATGCTGATTCTGATTTCACCTGCAAAAACGCTCGACTACCAAAGTCCGCTGGCAACGACACGTCATACATTGCCCGAACTGCTGGATCACTCTCAGCAGCTTATTCACGTGGCGCGCCAACTCTCTGCTCCGCAAATTGGCAAGCTGATGGGAATTAGCGACAAGCTGGCGGATCTGAACGCCACGCGTTTCCATGACTGGCAGCCTGACTTCACGCCGGAAAACGCACGCCAGGCCATTCTGGCGTTTAAAGGCGACGTGTATACCGGACTGCAGGCTGAAACCTTCAGCGAAGCGGATTTCGACTTCGCTCAGCAACATTTACGGATGTTGTCCGGGCTGTATGGCGTTTTGCGTCCACTGGATTTGATGCAGCCTTACCGTCTGGAGATGGGTATTCGTCTGGCCAATGCGAAAGGTAAAGATCTCTACCAGTTCTGGGGAGATACCATCACCGATAAACTTAACGAAGCGCTGGAAGCGCAAGGCGACAGCGTAGTGATTAACCTCGCCTCGGATGAGTATTTTAAATCCGTGAAGCCGAAAAAGCTCAATGCGGAGCTTATCAAACCGGTCTTCCTCGACGAGAAGAACGGTAAGTTCAAAGTCATCAGCTTCTATGCCAAAAAAGCGCGCGGCCTGATGAGTCGCTACATTATTGAGAACCGCTTAACGCAGCCAGAACAGCTGACCGCCTTTAACAGCGAAGGCTATTTCTTTGATGAAGAAGCGTCAGGAAATGGCGAACTGGTGTTTAAGCGCCAGGAGCAGTAGTAAAAAGGCCGGATGGCGGCGAACGCCCCATCCGGCCGACAGGTTTTGTAGACCCGCTAAGCAAAGCACCAGCGGGCACAACCGTTAACCGCGGGTCATCATCAGCTTGCGCAGTTCAGCAAAATCAGCAGGCAGGTGATGAGAAAGCAGCGGCAGGTCCGCGCGTTCCGCCAGCGCTTTTGGCAGAGCCAGCGTCAGGTCAAGAATCTCTTCAACGCTTTCTTTAAACTTGGCCGGATGCGCAGTGCCGAGGAACAGGCCGTACTCGCCAGGGTTCAGTTGGTCACGCAGCGCACGGTAAGCCACCGCCGCATGCGGTTCTGAGGTGTACCCCATCTCATGCAGCTCACGCATCGTGTCCTGAGTAGTGGCATCGTCAACAGCGGCATAACCCAGCTCATTCAGACGCCAGATTTTACGGCGGAACAGTTCTTCCACCCGCGGCCAGTTATTTGGCTGGCTGACATCCATCGCATTCGACAACGTCGCCTGAGTCGCTTTCGGCGCCCACTCACCTTGTGCAAGAAAGCGTGGAACCGTATCGTTGACGTTGGTCGCCGCGATAAAACGCTTCACCGGCAAGCCCAGTGATTTTGCCAGCAGCCCGGCAGTCAGATCGCCAAAGTTGCCGCTGGGAACGGAAATAACCAGCTGATTACGCGCCTCTTGCGGCAGTTGAGCCACGGCCTCAAAGTAGTAACAGATTTGCGCCAGCAGACGGCTAATGTTGATTGAGTTAGCCGAATTCAGCCCCAAAGCTACCTTCAGCTCTTCGTCATCAAACGCCTGTTTCACCAGCGCCTGACAGGCATCAAAATCGCCATCAATCGCCACGGTTTCAATATTGCCACCCAGTGTACAGAACAGTTTTTCCTGTAATGGGCTAATCTTGCCGTTCGGATAAAGGATCACCACGCGCACATTTTTCAGGCCATAAAAGGCATGTGCGACTGCCGCACCAGTGTCTCCAGAGGTCGCCGTCAGAATGGTGACCGGTTTGTCGCCGCTGATATGCGTCAGCATCTGCGCCATAAAGCGCCCGCCAAAGTCTTTAAATGCAAGCGTTGGGCCGTGGAACAGCTCCAGACAGCCGATATCCGTGGCAACCTGAGCAACCGGCGCCGGGAAGGCAAACGCCGCACGCACGCGCTGTTCCAGAATCTCCTGTGGGATTTCATCACCGATAAATGCGGAAAGGATCTTCGCGCTGCGGCTAACGAAATCCTGGTTCAACATCTCATCGACTTCTGACAGATTGAATTCCGGCAAATCGTGCGGAAAAAACAATCCCTGATTCTTGCCAAGCCCTTGCGTGACGGCCTGTGCAAAGCTGACCTGTTCGTTATGATCTTTCAGATTATACAGTTTCATTGATTATCCCAGTACCCGTGCGCCCGCCGTGTCCAACCGGCAAATATGAACAAAGCCTTCCTGATTTTGCAGATAATTTTTACCCAGCCAGTCTGCTACACGCTGCGCCGTATCCGGCTTGTCGCACAAAGCGAACAGCGTCGGCCCCGAACCGGAGATGCCGCTGGCCAGCGCCCCGATTTCCGCTACCGCCTGACGCGCCTGGCTAAAGCCTGGCAGCAGGCGGGTACGGTATGGCTCAGCAATGACATCTTTCATCAGCTTCGCGGCAAGCCCTGGCTGACGGGAATAGCAGGCATGGATAAACCCAGCCAGATGCCGCCCGTGGGCGATACAGTCCTGACGGCGATACTGCGCAGGTAAAATCGCCCGCGCTTCTGCCGTCGACACTTTAATCCCCGGATACGCGAGGACCCACAGCCACTCATCAAAGCCTGGCACCTGCTGGCTGATAATGCCGTTTTCTTCGATCATTAACTGCATACCGCCTAAAAAGCACGGGGCGACGTTATCGTAATGAATACTGCCGGAGATACGCCCTTCCAGCTCACCCATTATCGCCAACAGGCGCGTATCGTTGAGCGGTTTACCGCAATGCTCGTTCATGGCGACCAGCGCCGCTACAACGGAACAAGCGCTGGAGCCTAACCCGGAGCCAATCGGCATATTTTTTTCCAGCGTCATCGCCACCGGAACGCTTTTACCCAGCTCCTGACAGAATCGCTCCCAGCACTGGTAGACAATATTTTCTCGCGGCTCAGGCGGCAGCTTATTGGCAAAGCGACCAAGGTTGTTAAGGCTGAAATGGTCAGCCGCCTCAACGGATACCACATCGCCTAACAGCGAACCGTCCACCGGAGTTACCGCTGCTCCGAGCACATCAAACCCGACGCTCATATTGGCGCTGGAAGCCGGGGCATAAACTCTCACCATGTCAGACTCCTAACTTCCATGAAAGGGTGCGTAGCAGGTCGGCAAATACGCCCGCCGCCGTCACGTCGTTACCCGCGCCGTATCCGCGCAGAACCAACGGTAGCGGCTGATAATAGTGGCTGTAAAACGCCAACGCGTTTTCACCGTTTTTCACTTTGAACAGCGGATCGTTGCCGTCTACTGCTTCTATTTTTACGCGACAGACGCCATCCTCTTCAATATTGCCAACATAGCGTAATACTTTCCCCTCATCACGGGCTTTCGCCACACGCGCGGCAAAGGCGTCATCCAGCTGCGACAATTTAGCCATAAACGCGGAAACATCACCGGAATCATCAAACTCTTTTGGCAGGACCGGCTCAATAACAATGTCAGAAAGCTCCAGCTCACGACCGGTTTCACGGGCCAGGATCAACAGCTTACGCGCCACGTCCGTACCGGATAGATCGTCACGCGGATCGGGTTCGGTATAGCCCAGCTCACGCGCCATGGTGGTGGCCTCGGAGAAGCTCATGCCTTCATCCAGCTTGCCGAAAATAAACGACAGCGAACCAGAAAGAATGCCGGAGAAACGTTGCAGTTCATCGCCCGCGCTGAGCAGATTTTGCAGGTTCTCAATTACCGGCAAGCCCGCGCCTACGTTGGTGTCGTACAGGAATTTACGACGAGACTTCGCCGCAGCAAAACGCAGCTGATGGTAGTAATCCATCGACGACGTGTTGGCCTTTTTGTTCGGCGTAACCACATGGAAGCCTTCGCGCAGGAAATCCGCATACTGATCCGCAACCGCCTGACTTGACGTACAGTCGACAATCACCGGATTGAGCAGATGATATTCTTTCACCAGACGAATTAAGCGCCCCAGGTTGAAAGGCTCTTTCGCGCTTTCCAGCTCCGACTGCCAGTTTTCCAGATTCAGACCATGGACGTTGGTCAGCAGGGCCTTCGAGTTCGCCACACCGCACACACGCAGATCGATATGCTTCTTTTTAAGCCAGGTTTGCTGACGTTTAAGCTGCTCCAGCAGCGCACCGCCCACGCCGCCAACGCCAATGACAAATACTTCAATCACCTGATCGGTGTTGAACAGCATCTGATGGGTCACTCGCACGCCAGTGGTCGCGTCATCGTTGTTCACCACAACCGAAATGGAACGCTCAGACGAGCCCTGGGCGATTGCCACGATATTGATGTTCGCGCGAGCCAGCGCGGCAAAAAATTTCGCCGAGATGCCACGCAACGTGCGCATACCATCGCCAACGACCGAGATGATCGCCAGACGCTCAGTCACCGCCAGCGGCTCCAGCAAGCCTTCTTTCAATTCGAGATAGAATTCATCCTGCATGGCGCGTTGCGCACGCGCGCAGTCGCCCTGCGGGACGCAGAAGCTGATGCTATATTCAGAAGAGGATTGGGTGATCAGCACCACCGAGATTCCCGCGCGCGACATCACGGCAAAAACTCGCGCCGCCATCCCCACCATGCCTTTCATCCCAGGGCCGGAGACGCTAAACATCGCCATGTTATTGAGGTTAGAAATCCCTTTTACCGGCAAATCGTCATCATCACTGCTGGCACCGATAAGCGTGCCGGGCGCTTGTGGATTGCCGGTATTTTTAATCAGGCACGGGATCTGGAACTGGGCAATAGGGGTAATGGTGCGCGGGTGCAGCACTTTAGCGCCGAAGTAAGAAAGCTCCATCGCTTCCTGATAAGACATCGACTTCAGCAGTCGGGCGTCGGGTACCTGGCGCGGATCGCAGGTATATACGCCATCGACATCGGTCCAGATCTCACAACAATCGGCGCGCAAACAGGCGGCCAGTACGGCGGCAGAGTAGTCAGAGCCATTACGCCCCAGCACCACTAACTCACCTTTCTCATTCCCGGCGGTAAATCCTGCCATCAGAATCATATGGTCCGCAGGAATACGGCTGGCGGCAATGCGGCGCGTAGATTCGGCGATATCAACGGTAGATTCGAGGTAATGGCCTACCGCTAGCAATTTCTCTACCGGGTCGATGACCGTCACGTTGTGCCCGCGCGCTTCCAGCAGGCCAGCCATGATGGCGATCGACATTTTTTCACCACGGCAAATAAGCGCGGCATTGATGCTGTCCGGGCACTGACCCAGCAGGCTGATACCGTGCAGGACGTGCCTAATCTGTGCAAACTCTTGTTCAACAAAGGCTTTGAGCGGAGCCTGCGGGAAACCCGGTTGCGCGGCGGCAAGACCCACCAACAGCTCAGAGAAAATGCGTTCGGCGTCGCTGATATTGGCTAAAGCATCCTGACCACCGATGGTCTTCTCAATCATCGCCACCAGATGGTTGGTAATTTTTGCGGGGGCAGAAAGAACGGTCGCGACCTGCCCCTGTCTGGCATTGCTTTCCAGAATATCGGCAACCCGCAGAAAGCGCTCTGCATTTGCCACTGATGTACCGCCGAACTTCAACACTCGCATGGTTTACCTCATTGCCTTTGGTCGAAAAAAAAGCCCGCACTGTTTAGGTGCGGGCTTTTTCTTGTGTTTCCTGTACGCGTCAGCCCGCACCGTTACCTGTGGTAATGGTGATGGTTGTGGTAATGGTGATGCTGATGCGTTTCATGATGTTGTGTGCTCTGTAATTATTTATTATCTGTCCTGTATTCTTTTAGGGTTAAAGTATCTGCTGACCTAAGTCAATAAATTTTTAAATTGGTCACATTCCGAAACTTGTTCACGAGCGACTGCTTGCCCTTTTAGTTTCGACCAATACAGTATGTTACCCCTACTTGAATCCAGAGCAAAACACCACAAAACAAATGCAGTTCGATATTTTATTTTGTGATGCTTTTTTCTATATCATGTAAAAAACGGTGCAACATTGCCGTATCTCGCTGCCCTAACAGACCCATTCGCTGTTGCAGCCAGTCCGTCAACTTGATGTCGTCAGAAACATTCAGCGTGGCTAATAAACGCAAAACGCGCGCGCGCAATGCCTGTAGCTGAAGCTCATCCGTCACCTCAATGTTTTTGACGGGTTGTTGTATTAAACCTGCTAATTGATAGCAATACACCATCACCGCCTGCCCCAAATTGAGTGAAGGATAGTCAGCCACCATAGGTACACCGGTGAGTACATCCGCCAGGGCCAATTCTTCGTTGGTCAGCCCTGAATCTTCACGACCAAAAACCAGCGCGGCATGATCCATCCACGTTGATTTTTCCTGCAGCAGAGGAACCAGTTCGACCGGCGTAGCGTAGTAATGGAACTTCGCCCGACTACGCGCAGTGGTCGCGACGGTAAAATCTACGTCGTGCAGCGCCTCCGCTAACGTTGAAAAAACGCTAATATTATCAATAATATCGCCAGAACCATGCGCGACCCATCGCGTGGCGGGTTCCAGGTGGGCTTCGCTGTCAACGATGCGTAATTGGGTGAACCCCATGGTCTTCATAGCGCGGGCAGCCGCACCAATATTTTCCGCTCTGGCGGGGGCAACCAGAATAATTGTTAAACGCATTTCGATACTCTTTTTGGCCAGTCTGCAAGGAAAAATGTGACGTGCTTCAACATATTACGCAGTGCGAATTTACATATTTTTAACAAAAATCACTGAAAAAGCATTTCGCATCCATTAAAAAATGCTAAACTATTTCCCGGGTGTACTATTGCTTTTTATGTTAACAAAAGTTGCATATCCCTCTGTTTATCCATGATAATTTAATTTAAAATGGATCGCACCGGTTGGATTCATTACATTTATTAATTTGCTCGTGCAACTAGTTGTAATATTGCAATTTTGTGATGAAAGCAAACATTTGGATACGTTGATTTCATCAAACTGTTAACGTGCTACAATTGAACTTGATATATGTCAACGAAGCGTAGTTTTATTGGGTGTCCGGCATGTCTTAGCCTGTTATGTTGCTGTTAAAATGGTTAGGATGACAGCCGTTTTTGACACTGTCGGGTCCAGAGGGAAACTACCCACGACCAAGCTAATGATGTTGTTGACGTTGATGGAAAGTGCATCAAGAACGCAATTACGTACTTTAGTCATGTTACGCCGATCATGTTAATTTACGGCATGCATCAGGCAGGTCAGGGACTTTTGTACTTCCTGTTTCGATTTAGTTGGCAATTTAGGTAGCAAACATGCAGACCCCGCACATTCTTATCGTTGAAGACGAGTTAGTAACACGCAACACGTTGAAAAGCATTTTCGAAGCAGAAGGCTATGATGTATTCGAAGCGACAGATGGCGCGGAAATGCATCAGATTCTCTCTGAATATGATATCAACCTTGTGATTATGGATATCAATCTGCCTGGGAAAAATGGCCTGCTGTTAGCGCGCGAACTTCGCGAACAAGCTAACGTTGCGCTGATGTTCCTGACGGGCCGTGATAACGAAGTCGATAAAATTCTCGGCCTCGAAATCGGCGCAGACGATTACATCACCAAGCCGTTTAACCCGCGCGAACTGACTATCCGTGCTCGTAACCTGCTGTCCCGTACCATGAACCTGGGTACTGTCAGCGAAGAACGCCGTAGCGTCGAAAGCTACAAGTTCAATGGCTGGGAGCTGGACATCAACAGCCGCTCTCTGATTGGTCCTGACGGTGAGCAGTATAAACTGCCACGCAGCGAATTCCGCGCCATGCTTCACTTCTGTGAGAATCCGGGCAAAATCCAGTCTCGCGCAGAACTGCTGAAAAAAATGACCGGTCGCGAACTGAAGCCGCATGACCGTACCGTTGACGTGACGATCCGCCGCATTCGTAAGCATTTCGAATCAACGCCGGATACGCCAGAAATCATCGCCACCATTCACGGTGAAGGCTACCGTTTCTGCGGCGACCTGCAGGATTAATTCAATCCTCACTGGTATAAAAACGGCGCTTGATGCGCCGTTTTTCATTTCCCTACCGCTCTATTTCCACAAGCGAAATTCGTCGCACTGCGCAGGCTGAAGCTCTGGAAGTTCTGTAGATTTTGGCTTTGTTTTTGGCTGTGCCAGCGAGTGCCAGTCAAGATGACGCGTCAGGAACATGACCCCACAAAGCGCGAACAACAGCACGCCGGTTCCCAGCAGTAAAGAGCTATCCTGTGAACGTAGCAGCACCCACATCACACCATCCAGCCCCAGCAGCGCCACGGTGAACAAAATACTGTTCCGCCAGCCCTGCAAAATCGCCTGCAGATACACACCGTTCATCAACGCCCCCACCAGACTTGCCGTTATCCACGCCGCCGTAAAACCGATGTGTTCCGACAGTGCCAGCAGCAGCAGATAAAACATTACCAGCGATAGCCCCACCAGCAGATACTGCATCGGGTGCAGGCGCAGATTGGTCATACTTTCAAGGACGAAGAAAGACATAAAGGTCAGCACAATCAGCAGGATGGCATACTTTGTTGCCCTGTCCGTTAACTGGTACTGATCTGCTGGCGTGGCGACGGCGACGCTAAACGCTGGCATGCCCAGCCAACCAATCTTTTCGTCGTTAAAGCGCTCGCCGAGGTTGTTCGCAAACCAGCTGCTTTGCCACTGAGCCTTGAATCCTGATTCGCTAATTTCGCGCTTAGCCGGGAGGAAGTCCCCAAGAAAGTTGGGATGCGGCCAGTTGCTGGTTAAGGTCATTTCACTGTTACGTCCAACCGGAACGACGGAGAAATCGCCGGTTCCGCTCAAATTAAGCGACAACGCTATGCTCAGATTTTGCTCAGCCCAGCTCGCATCGGGTAGCGGAATGTGGATCCCCTGCGCACGTCCATCCAGCCCCGTCCCAGGCTCAACGGCCAGCGACGTTCCATTGACCTGCGGCGCTTTTACCACACCAATCCCACGCGCGTCCCCCACGCCAACCACAATAAACGGTTTGCCGATGCTGATATTTGGATGATTTAAATCACTTAACCGTTCGGCGTTAAACTCAGCCTTCACCGAAACATCATTGTGCCAGACCTGGCCCTCATAAATACCGATTTTACGTGCTTCAACGTTCTGATTCCCCTCAACTACCAACGACTCCGGCAGCCAGAAATGGATATAGCTACGCTTACGCTGGATTTCTTTGCCATCCTCCAGTGAGGTGTAAAGTTCCGTTAGCGGAATGGCTATCAACGGTCCTACCATCTTTTGCGGCCCGCTGGTGCTCTGTCGGATAGCATCTTCGACTTCATCGCGGTAATCCGATCGCTCCACGATGATCTGCCTGACCATCGTCAGCGGAATTAACAGCAGCAGTATTGCGCCACCTAAGGTGACTATTTTCCAAAACAGGGGTGATTTAAACATAGCGCTCTCCTTTACAATATCAGCAAGGTAGAACAGCTATGTGCGGAGAATTTGAAGTTATGTGAAGTGAGCGTGAAGCGTAAACGAGGCCTGTGCGCCGCCTTGTGGTCGGTTGCACAATGTCACCGTCCCCTCGTGCAGTCGCGCAACCTCACTGACAAACGCCAGCCCTAAACCGCTACTCTTATGCCCATTTTCACGGGGCAGCGAATAGAAACGCTCAAAAATACGCGGCAACGCGAAGTCGGGGATCCCGCTGCCGCTGTCGATTATCTGCAACGTGACCAGTTCATCCTGCTGATGCGCGCTCAGCGTAATCGTCCCGTCCTGTGGCGTGAAGTCGATAGCGTTGTCGAGCAAATTCCCCACTGCCTGCTCCAGTAACGCAGGATCGGCGGCGACGCTAAGCGATGAAGGCATAATGGTAAGCGTGATGTTTTTTGCCGCCAGTTGCACGCTACGCGCCTCTTTGAGCTGAGCAAACAGCGCATCTACCGCCACTGGCGTCAACGTAATGTCCTGTCGATTCTCCAGCCGCGCCTGGCGTAACAGGGTTTCGACCAGCGCCTGCATGCGCGCATTTTGCGTCAGAATATTATCGGTAAAGCGCGCAACCACGTTCGGCGGCGGACCTTCGCGCAAAATCTCAGCCGCGCCGCGAATGGCCGCCAGCGGACTTTTCAGTTCATGCGTTAACGCATAAACATACTGCTCAATGTAGTTTTTGCCCTCCAGCTTCAGTCGCATACTTTCCAGCGCCTGCGCCAGTTTACGTAGCTCGCTGCTGCCTAAATCAGGCAGTGGGACGGGGCGATTCTCGGTAACGGAGTCGGCATAGCGCGCCAGCCGGGCGATGGAGCGGTTTATCCACCATACCATCCCGATGCCAATCACTAAGGCAATGCCCAGCAATACGGCGCTGGCCCACAGCATCCGCCGTTCACTGCGTTTAATCACCGGCGCCATCGCCGCGTTCGGTTTACCGACACTAAGCACTCCGATAATACGTCCGCCGTCTACGATCGGCGCGGCCACGTACATCACTGAACTTTCCGGATCGTTCGGGTTTTGCGGCGTACTGCGGGCGCCATATTGCCCACGCAGGGTTAACCACACGTCGTTCCAGCGAGAATAGTCCTGACCGACAGCCTGGTTTGCGGAATCAAACAACACTTTACCCTGCGCGTCCGTCATGTAGACATGGTATTCATTACGGACTTTGTTAATGCCGCTGATATTGGCGCTGAATGGGCGGTTATGCAGTTGCGAAAATGCCTGCGCCAGCTTGCCGTTGGCGGGAGAGTCAGAGAGCAAGTCATCGCGCGCCAGCGCAGCCAGCAGCGTGGCGGTATCAATCAAAGTGCCTTCGGTTGCCCGGCGGACGCCTGGTTTAATTTCCTGTACAAAGATCGACAAAACGAACCAGGCGGCGACGGCAACAATCAGAAAATAGCCGAGCAACAAACGCATGCCAATGCGCATCAGACGCTCCTCAGGCTATATCCCATACCGCGATGCGTATTGATGGGGGAAAGCTCAGGGTTGATAGCCCGCAGCTTGGCGCGCAGCGTTTTAATGTGAGTATCGACCGTTCTGTCAAAGGTGTCCTGTGCATCGGCCCAGACTAAATCCATCAACTGCTGGCGTGAGTAAATGCGCCCCGGCGACAATAGCAACGTTTTCAGCAACAGAAATTCATAGCGCGTCAGGTTTAACGGCTTGCCGAACCAGGTAATCTGCGCGGCCAGCTCATTAAGTTCAAAATCGCCGCAACGCGTCGTCGATGAAGGAGCAGAGAATTTCTGCACCCGCCGCAGCAGCGTACGCACGCGGGCACACACCTCGCGCGGTGAGAAAGGCTTGGCAACATAGTCATCCGCGCCAATTTCCAGCCCCAGCAGGCGATCCACCTCATCGCTACGCGCGGTCAGAAACAGGATCGGCAACGCTGGATGCCGCTCCAGCAGGCGTCGACACAGTTCAAAACCGCTGATATCCGGTAGTCCGACATCCAGAATGATCGCATCAGGACAACGCTGGCGAGATTTCTCCAGCGCAGGTAACCCGCGCTCAAACGCTTCCACGCTAAAACCTTCCTGCTGCAGCATGTAGATGAGCGTATCGGCGATGCCCTGCTCATCCTCAACCAACCAGATCAACGGTTGTTGCATTTTGCTTCCTTGTTATTCCCGCCACGGCATGATGGGCACCGCGCTGATGGCATTTTTGGGCGATCCATCGACCACTTTATCTGAATAGGCCAGATAGGCCAGGGCATTACGTTTCGCGTCGTAAAAACGCACGACCTGTAAGGATTTAAACACCAGCGAGGTACGTTTTTTAAATACCACTTCGCCCTGCGCTTTGCCGTTCTTGATTCTGTCGCTCAGTTCTACCGGCCCCACCTGCTGACAGGAAATGGCGGCATCGGAGGTATCTTCCGCCAGCCCCAGCCCACCTTTGATGCCGCCGGTCTTCGCCCGGCTCACGTAGCAGGTCACGTTGGTAACATCTGGATCGTCAAACGCTTCGACCACAATTTTATGATCCGGCCCAAACATTTTGAACACCGTATCGACAGATCCAATCTGCTCCGCATGGGCGACCTGCGCTAACATCAGCAGAATTGAGGAAATGATTAAGCTCTTATATTTCATATTGTTACCATTTTTAAAAGTTACTCTGTGTAATTATTCGACATTCTAAGATAAAACGTATACAGATCACAGGATTACAATAATCACGCTTTCGAATGATCGAAAAAAGCATTTATGAGCAAAAAAAACACTGAATGCTAAAACAGCAAAAAATGCTATTATCCTCATACCTGACGTCAGGTACTCGTTGTTGAAAGGATGAGGATATTTTATGGATCAGGCTGGCATTATTCGCGACCTATTAATCTGGCTGGAAGGTCATCTGGATCAGCCTTTGTCGCTTGACAATGTGGCGGCAAAAGCAGGCTATTCCAAGTGGCACCTGCAGAGAATGTTTAAGGACGTGACGGGCCATGCTATTGGCGCCTATATCCGCGCCCGTCGTTTATCGAAATCCGCAGTGGCGCTGCGCCTGACTGCACGCCCAATTCTGGATATTGCGCTGCAATATCGCTTTGACTCTCAACAAACCTTTACCCGCGCGTTCAAGAAACAGTTTTCCCAGACGCCTGCGCTGTATCGCCGTTCGCCGGAATGGAGCGCGTTTGGTATTCGCCCGCCTATGCGACTGGGTGAATTTGCCATGCCTGCGCACGAGTTTGTTACGCTGGAAGATACGCAACTGCTTGGCACCACGCAAAGCTATTCCTGCTCGCTGGAGCAGATTTCAGATTTCCGTCATGAAATGCGAATTCAGTTCTGGCGCGACTTCCTTAGCCAGGCTCCTGCGATCCCACCGGTGCTGTACGGGCTGAACGAAACGCGTCCGAGCATTGAAAAAGATGATGAGCAGGAAGTGTTTTACACCACAGCACTGACGCCGGAACAGGCCAATGGTTATGTGCCGTCGGCACAGCCTATCCTGCTACAGGGCGGCGAGTATGTGATGTTTACCTATGAAGGGCTGGGGACCGGTGTACAGGAGTTTATCCTGACGGTTTACGGCACATGCATGCCAATGCTGAACCTGACGCGCCGTAAAGGGCAGGATATCGAGCGATACTACCCGGCAGAAGATGCCAAAGCGGGAGATCGCCCGATCAACCTGCGCTGCGAATTCCTGATTCCGATTCGCCGCTAGCGCTGCAGTTCGTCTAACGCAGGGGCGTCCAGATGTGAGATGTCCCCTGCCGTTTCAACTACCCATCCCGGCGCAAGCCACAAACTTTCCTGGTAATCGACGCGAGAAATAGAACAGTTGCGCAGACGCAGGCGACGTTCAGCCCATGCCGGTAATCCCAGAATCGTACTCACCAGACAACCCAGTGCAATACCGTGACTGACCAGCAGCGGACGACTCCCCGGCGGCAGTTCCAGACAGGATGCCAGCGCCGCGTGGACGCGATCGCTCAGTTCCTGCATCGATTCCCCTTCCGGAATACGCCCCTCCACCGTACCGTTCACCAACTGGCGACGCCAGCCCTCTTCTTCCGACGTCAGCGTATCGATATGACGTTGCTCCAGCACGCCCATATTCAGCTCGCGCAAACGTGAGTCATAGGTGATATCACAGCCACAGGCCTGGGCGATGATTTCTGCGGTGCGTCGTGTACGACCTAAATCGCTACTGATGACATGCGTAATACCAAACGTGCGGGCGCGTTCGCCCACCTGCATGGCTTGCTGTTCACCTTTAGCGGTCAGTGGGCTGTCTGACTGGCCTTGAATACGTCGCTCGGCGTTCCACTGCGTTTCGCCATGGCGAACAAGGTATACCTGTAACATGCTTTTTTTCCGTTATACTGCGATGCGATGAATTTTCAAACTGAGCTTAATTATGCACAAGGTTATCTCTGCGACCACCAATCCTGCCAAAATTCAGGCAATTCTGCGGGCATTTGAAGAGATTTTCGGGGAAGGATCCTGCCATATTGAACCCGTCGCCGTCGAGAGTGGCGTGCCGGAACAACCTTTCGGAAACCAGGAAACGCGCACTGGCGCACGAAATCGCGTTGATAATGCGCGCCGTCTGCACCCGCAGGCTGATTTCTGGGTCGCTATTGAAGCGGGAATTGACGACGATGCGACCTTCAGTTGGGTGGTGATTGATAATGGCGTCCAGCGCGGCGAAGCCCGTTCAGCCACGCTGCCATTGCCAGCTGTCATTCTCGACAGAGTCCGTCAGGGCGAAGCGCTCGGTCCGGTGATGTCGGACTACACGGGTATTGATGAGATTGGCCGTAAAGAGGGCGCTATCGGCGTCTTTACCGCGGGCAAGCTGACGCGCTCAAGCGTATACCACCAGGCGGTGATTCTGGCGCTCAGCCCGTTTCATAACGCAGTGTATTTATAGCGTTGTGCCGGATGGCGGCTTCGCCTTATCCGGCCACAACCGCGCCACATCCTTAGGCCTGATAAGCGAAGTGCCATCAGGCATTTTTTAGCAGCACCTGCTCCAGCCAATGACGCAGATCCACCGGTGCAGATTTGAGGCTGTTCGACCCCCGAGTAATGGTGGCGATCCCCGCCCCGAGCTCGTTTTTAAGCTCGCGCTGACTCATCTCGCCGCGCAGCAGCTCTTCAATGATACGCACGCGCGTGCCCAGCGCTTCGCGCTCATCCGGCGTTAACATCAAATTGAGCAGGGGCAGGTGTAAGTCTTGTTCATAGGCGTGTTTAAGCAGATCGACAAAACGTAACCACTCCTGGTGACGCTGTTCTGCCATCTCTGCCGAATAGGGTGATTGCTGAGTCATAAGTTATCGCCATCGTTGCGGGGGAAGCGTGCTTGCCTCCCCCTTTTGTACTCTTTAACGAGTACGATAGCATAACACAACCGACACGATCAGTAACGACGTTGCCATTCTGCGTCGCTCATCAACTCCGGTTTGTCACCGAGGAAATAGCGATAGTACGCATCGTAAGCCAGCACGTTCTTCACGTAGCCACGCGTCTCAGAGAATGGAATGCTTTCGACAAACGCGACAGCATCGATACGACCCGCGCTATTGCCAAGCCAGGTGCGAACGCGCCCCGGTCCGGCGTTATAGGCCGCCGACGCGAAAATGCGGTTATTGCCGAATTGCTGATAGACATACTGTAAATAGCTGGTACCAATGTTGATGTTGGTATCAGGATCCAGTAGTTGGCTCGGGCTGCTGTAACCTGGAATCGAGAACATTTTCACCGTATGCGTCGCCGTACCCGGCATAATCTGCATCAGCCCGCTGGCACCAACCGGCGATTTTACTTTCGGGTTCCAGGCGCTTTCCTGACGCGCTATCGCCATCGCATAGCTTGGCGGAATATCCTTGCCGCTGGTGTAGCGTGTAAACAGATCCTTGTAGGCCAGCGGGAAGCGCTCTTCCAGATGATCCCACAGCTTACCGGCGATCGTCGCTTGTACGCTCAGATCCCACCAGTGATTGTTGAACGCGTAACGCGCCAGCTGAGCCTGCTCAGACTTCGTGCGACTGGTGACCAGATTCGCCCATTCACTGCGCGCGGTATTGTCCAGGTTCCAGTACATTAGCTCGCGCACACGTGCCATTTCCGGTCCCTGAGTCAGCGCAGAGTCAACGTTTGCCGGGGCTTTATCCACTTTCAGCTCGTACTCTTCACCCAGACGCTGTGCCGCCACCATCGGATAGAAACCGCGCTGCTGCATGAGCTGGTGCAGGATCTCTTTGGCTTCCGCCTCGCGCCCGCGCTCAAGCAGCAGATCCGCCTGCCAGTAACGCCACTCATCTTTCTCTTTTGCTTCCATTGGCAGACGCGCCAGCCAGGTATTCAGACCACGACGATCGCCGGTTCCCAGCGCCATGCGCACACGGCGTTCCACAAGCGAGGTGGAATTCGAGCGCATAATGGCGTCATCGCGCCATTTGGCCTGCTCATCGGTAACGTCATTGCCCATCAGACGCCAGGCGACGATGTCGCGCAGTTCCTGGGTTTGCTCGTCATTCAGCTGTTGCGCCTGCGCCAGAGACGGGATCATCAGGCGGGCGTTTTCCGCATCCTGACGCGCCACGCTGGAAAAAGCCACCGCCGCCATCTGTCGGGTGAAATCCGTCGCGCCAGTGGTGCGTGCAAAGGTCATCACCGAATTCGGGTCGTTGGCCAGCGCGATGATCGCCGAAGCGATAGTTTGGTATTGCGCGGGCATTTGTCCAGCCAACGCCGTGACCAGACCGGTATTCCCGGCTTTCATCGCCAGACGAATACGCTCCAGATACGCCAGCGGATCCTGAGTTCCTGAGGCGCGCCATACACCGAATAATTTGTCACAGGCGTTCGGCTGGCTTTTCCCGCTCAACCACAGTTCTTTCGCGCCCTGCCAGGCCTCTTCGGTTTGCCCGGTGCTCCATTTCGCAAAGTAATAGTTGCATTGCGCTTCCGTGGTACCCGGTTTTTCTGGGCTGAACGCCAGTAGTCCACGCCAGTCCTCCCGTCGCGCCAGTTCATTCACGAAACGTGATTGCAGAGTACGCGCGGGGGGCAGCGTCGGGTTGGCGCGCACAAAATTGGTAACGGTAATGGTGGGCTGATTCATCAGATCGTCAGTAATCTGACGATATTCCAGATAAGGATACAGAGGATAATTCTTCAGGCCGGGCATCATCTGCTCTACGACATCCATCTGTCGGTTATCCCAGGCCTGTTTAATTTGCGCATAGCGACTGCGCTGCTCATCCAGGGAATCGGCTCGCGCCACTTGACTGACCGTCAGCAGACATACGCTGGCCGCCAGCAGGCGCCAGGTAAATTGATTGGCTTTGTCCACAAGCTCTTCCTCTTCTCATGTTACGTCTGTGCAGCATCATGCCGCTTAATTAGTTCATGCTAACCAGACATTGCAGAATGCGCCACGTCACGGACACTTTTTTACTTTTGTTGCGAGTGAGATCTGCTGGCTGGGATTGGGCAATGAAAAAGGCTACACTTCGCCTTTGATAACTATTTACCAATAATTAGCCCTAAATAATTCAAGTTGCAGCAAGGCGGCGAGGGAGTAAATCCCCTGAGCGTACAAAGTGCGTGACTGGGGGGAACGACAAATCTGTCAGGAACAGATTTGAACGCTGCGGAGCAGCGGCCCGCAAGGGCGAGGCTCATGGATGAGCCGAGTAACTCACAGCCAACGCATCTGTAGCTTGAAGTATGACGGGATAAATAAAGAGGCGAGTCCAACGTGGCCCAATTTGTTTATACCATGCATCGTGTCGGCAAAGTCGTTCCGCCGAAACGTCATATTCTTAAAAACATCTCACTGAGCTTCTTCCCTGGCGCCAAAATCGGTGTTCTTGGTCTGAACGGCGCGGGTAAATCGACCCTGCTGCGCATCATGGCCGGCATTGATACCGATATCGAAGGTGAAGCTCGCCCACAGCCTGGCATTAAAATCGGTTACCTGCCGCAGGAACCGAAACTGAACCCGGAACATACCGTTCGTGAATCCGTGGAAGAAGCGGTTGCCGAAGTGGTTAACGCGCTGAAAGGTCTGGATGAAGTGTACGCAAAGTACGCCGAGCCGGACGCCGACTTCGATAAACTCGCTGCGCAACAGGGCAAGTTTGAAGAGATCATTCAGGCGCACGACGGTCATAACCTGAACGTGCAGCTTGAGCGTGCCGCTGACGCCCTGCGTCTGCCGGACTGGGACGCTAAAATTGAGAACCTCTCTGGTGGTGAACGCCGCCGCGTCGCGCTGTGCCGCCTGCTGCTGGAAAAACCAGACATGCTGCTGCTCGACGAACCGACTAACCACCTGGACGCCGAATCCGTTGCGTGGCTGGAACGCTTCCTGCACGACTTCGAAGGCACCGTGGTGGCGATTACCCACGACCGTTACTTCCTCGACAACGTTGCGGGCTGGATTCTGGAGCTTGACCGCGGCGAAGGTATTCCATGGGAAGGCAACTACTCCTCTTGGCTGGAGCAGAAAGATCAGCGTCTGGCGCAGGAAGCGTCTCAGGAAGCGGCTCGCCGTAAATCCATTGAGAAAGAGCTGGAGTGGGTGCGTCAGGGCGCTAAAGGCCGTCAGTCTAAGGGTAAAGCCCGTCTGGCACGTTTTGAAGAGCTGAACAACACCGAATACCAGAAGCGTAACGAAACCAACGAACTGTTTATCCCGCCTGGAGCACGTCTGGGTGATAAAGTCGTTGAAGTAACCAATCTGCGTAAATCCTACGGCGATCGCGTTCTGATTGACGACCTGAGCTTCTCCGTACCGAAAGGCGCTATCGTCGGCATCATCGGTCCGAACGGCGCGGGTAAATCTACCCTGTTCCGTATGATGTCCGGTCAGGAACAGCCAGACAGCGGCACCATCACGCTGGGTGAAACCGTCAAGCTGGCTTCCGTTGACCAGTTCCGTGACGCCATGGACAACAGCAAAACCGTGTGGGAAGAAGTTTCCGGCGGGCTGGATATCATGAAGATCGGCAACACCGAGATGCCAAGCCGCGCCTACGTAGGCCGCTTCAACTTTAAAGGTGTTGATCAGGGTAAACGCGTAGGCGAACTCTCCGGCGGTGAGCGCGGTCGTCTGCACCTGGCGAAGCTGCTGCAGGTTGGCGGCAACATGCTGCTGCTTGATGAACCAACCAACGACCTGGATATCGAAACCCTGCGCGCGCTGGAAAACGCCCTGCTGGAGTTCCCGGGCTGCGCGATGGTTATCTCGCACGACCGTTGGTTCCTCGACCGTATCGCAACCCACATTCTGGATTACCAGGATGAAGGTAAGGTTGAGTTCTTCGAAGGTAACTTTACCGAATACGAAGAGTACAAGAAACGCACGCTGGGCGCAGATGCGCTGGAGCCGAAGCGTATTAAGTACAAGCGTATTTCGAAGTAATTACCGTTAAGCGCCGGATGGCGGCGTTACGCCTCATCCGGCCTACGAGGTGAGTGCGACTTGTAGGCCGGATAAGCGCAACGCCATCCGGCATTTACGCTATCTCTGCTCGCCCATCAACTCTTTCACCAACTCCACGCAGCGCAGAAATCGACCGTCATAGTCGGGCTCCTGAACGTGCACAAAATTGATATTGTTTTCCTGCAGCATCTCGACCAGCAGCGACTGAAACGCTTTTCTGTCAACCGAACTGCCGAGACTGCGTAAGCCATCCGCCACCCATGGAGTATTGTTCTCCAGCAGGATCACCAGGTCAAAGCGATACTCGTCAATCAGGGCCTGCACAAACGGGTGTTCACGCCCTTCATACTTTTTGCAGAAGGCCTGAGTGGTAACGAAATCGGTGTCGATAAACGCCACTTTATTGGCATACTTGACAGCAAAATCAATGTATTGGGCTTGTCCCAGGGCGATTTTATCGTAGTCGGAATACTGCAACGCCATCTCATCACCGCCCAAATGGGAGAAGACGTAATCACGCCCATATTCCCACGCACTGGTAGTGTTAAAGATATTGGCGAGCTTGTTCACCAGCGTCGATTTTCCGCTCGACTCTCCGCCGAGGATCGCCACAGTGCGCACGAAAAACGGCTTCACTTCTGTAGGAATATACTCCCAGTAGCGAAACGGGTTCTCACGGATTTGCCCGCCGCTGATGTTCATAAACGTTCGTTTGGGATCCACCAGCACGGTTTCGATCCCCAGATGTTCCAGATACTGCGGGGCATCTGACTCTTCAGAGGTGTAAATCCAGTTAGGCTGGATCCCTTTCTCCTGCATAAACGTTTTGATCCCGTTGCTCCACACATCCCAACCGTGTGGATACGGCTCCATACCCTCTTCGTTGAAGGCATGAATACGGATATTTTTCTGATACTTAAAGGTTTGCAGCAGCCAGCGTAGACGATCGGGCACCGTGGGCTGTTGCGACATAGCACTGTCTTCAAACAGGCTGCGATCGCGCGTGTCGTCATACCCCATGATGATATGCAGTTCATCGACCTGACTACACGCGCGCTGGATAAGATAGATATGGCCGGTATGCAGCGGATAAAACTTACCGAATACCACACCGATATTCTTCTGCTGGCGCGGAAACTCCAGCCCGAGAAACCGGTGCAACGCCTCCAGCTTTTGCGCGCTGGGGCTTTTAATTTTGGCATTCAGCAGTTGACTTAAATATCCCTTGGTCATGCCACTGGCATCTGCCACCTGTTGCAGGGTACAGCCCTTTTGCTTAATGGCAGTTTTCAGATAATCAAATGACACAAGAGCCTCCTGCTGTAAAAATAAACGTAATACCCAATACCGCCGGAAAGACGGCGGGTATTTTATTATAGGTCGTCAAACACGCTTAAAGCATCCGTAAGCTTCTTAACGCCAAAGACCTGCATCCCTTCCGGCACTTTTTTCGGCACGTTGGCGGCAGGAACAATCGCCCGACGAAAGCCGTGCTTCGCCGCTTCGGAAATACGCTCCTGGCCGCTGGGTACCGGACGGATTTCGCCCGCCAGTCCCACTTCGCCAAAGACCACTAAGTCCTGCGGCAGCGGTCGGTCGCGCAGGCTGGAAACCATTGCCAGTAGCAGTGCCAGATCGGCGCTGGTTTCGGTAACCTTCACACCGCCGACCACGTTGACGAACACGTCCTGATCCGCCATCTGCAAGCCGCCGTGACGATGCAGCACGGCCAGCAGAATCGCCAGACGGTTCTGCTCCAGACCGACCGCCACACGACGCGGATTCGCCATCATCGAATGGTCGACCAGCGCCTGAATCTCCACCAGCAACGGGCGCGTACCTTCCCAGACCACCATCACCGAACTGCCGGAGGTGACTTCATCGCCACGGCTTAAGAAGATAGCGGAAGGGTTGCTAACTTCGCGCAGCCCCTGTTCGGTCATGGCAAAGACGCCCAACTCATTCACCGCGCCAAAGCGATTTTTATGGCTACGCAGAGTACGGAAACGGGAATCGGCGTCGCCGTCGAGCAGAACCGAGCAGTCAATACAGTGCTCCAGCACCTTTGGACCGGCCAGCGAGCCGTCTTTGGTGACGTGGCCGACCATGACAATCGCCACGCCGCGCGTTTTGGCGAAGCGGGTCAGGTAAGCCGCTGTTTCGCGCACCTGTGCCACGCTGCCCGGCGAAGACTGAATATCCGCCATATGCATCACCTGAATGGAGTCGATAACCATCAGCCTCGGCTGTTCTTCTTCGGCAATCAGGCAAATTTGTTCGATGCTGGTTTCCGACAGCATGTTCAGATTCGCCGTCGGCAGACCGAGTCGATGCGCGCGCATCGCCACCTGTTGCAAAGACTCTTCGCCGGTAACGTACAGGGTTTTCATCTGCTCAGCGAGCTTGCACAGCGTTTGCAGCAGCAGCGTTGATTTCCCTGCGCCGGGGTTACCGCCAATCAGGATGGCGCTGCCGGGCACCACACCGCCGCCCAGCACGCGGTCAAACTCTTTAAATCCGGTGGAAAAACGCGGCAACTCTTCAAGGCTGATATCAGACAGCTTCTGCACTTTTGCGATGCCCGCATTCCCGGCATAGCCGCTGAGCCGCTCGTTACGCGCCACCGTTGGTGACGCGGCAAGGCGTACCTCGGTAATGGTGTTCCAGGCCTGACAGGCGCTGCATTGCCCTTGCCAGCGCGGGTAATCGGCCCCGCATTCGTTACAAACAAAGGCGCGTTTTGGAGCTTTGGCCACGTTTTACCTCTTTCGTTAGCGCGTTTACCGGACAGCGTGGGCGCTTATCCGGCCTACGGTCACTTTGCCATCAGGCAATTAAATCATTTCTGGTTCATGCTACCAGAGAGAATGCAGAACACGCCCATCAGGTCAGCGTGACGGATCGTAATCTCCGTCTTTTCATTCACTTTGGGTTTGGCATGATACGCTATACCCAGTCCAGCCGTTTTGATCATCGGCAGATCGTTGGCGCCATCGCCGATCGCCACCGTCTGCGCCATCGGGATCTCATACTCCTGCGCCAGGCGGGTCAGGGTGTTGGCTTTGTACTGCGCATCGACGATATCGCCGATCACGTTGCCGGTGAATTTACCGTCCATGATCTCCAGCTCGTTTGCCACAGCCGCCGTCAGACGTAGTTTGTTACGCAGATAATCGGCAAAGAAGGTAAAACCGCCGGAGGCAATTGCCACTTTCCAGCCGAGCGTTTCCAGTTTTAACACCAGTTGAGTCAGGCCAGGCATCAGTGGTAGCGTTTCGCGCACCTGGTGCAAAATATTGGCATCAGCGCCCTTCAACGTCGCCACGCGGCTGCGCAAGCTGGCGGTAAAGTCCAGCTCGCCGCGCATCGCGCGTTCGGTGACTTCGGCAACCATTTCGCCGGTTCCAGCCAGTTTGGCAATTTCATCAATACACTCGATCTGGATAGCCGTTGAATCCATGTCCATCACCAGCAAACCCGGCGTGCGCAAATGCGGAATTTTACCCAGTGGCGCAACATCCAGTTTGGCATCATGCGCCAGTTTTGCCGCACGTGGCGTTAACGAGCCCGCCAGACGAATCACCTGATAATCCTCAACGCACCACGCCGCCACGATCACCATCGCCGCACCCAGTTTGCTCTGGTATTGCGTTAACCGTTGTTTATCCAGCCCACGTCCGTACAGCAGCCAGCCACTGCGGCCCGCGTGGTAATCCAGCGGCATGACTTCATCACCGCTTAAAGAGAGAGGCAGACCTGGCCACAGAGAAACATCTTCAGGTAGATCGCACCAGGTAATGTTAGGCATTAAAGCTCCTGTAAAATCGTTCGGGTCGGAATCATCAGGGGAAAATAACGCATGAGGCTACCCTGTAACCAGCGCTTCTGGCAACATTAAGTCTCAAATTTTCAGCAGGTGGAATATGGCTCGCACAAAACTGAAATTCCGACTTCATCGTGCAGTGATTGTATTGTCCTGCCTTGCGCTGCTCGTTGCTCTGATGCAGGGCGCGTCCTGGTTTAGTCAAAGCCACCAACAGCAGCGTAATCCGCAGCTCGAAGAGCTGGCGCGCACGCTGGCTCGCCAGGTCTCCTTGAACGTCGCCCCGCTGATGCGTACCGAAACGCCGGATGAAAAGCGCATTAAAGCGGTACTCTCGCAACTCACGGAAAGTAGCCGTATTCTGGATGCGGGGGTCTACGATGAACAGGGAGACCTGATTACACGCACCGGTGAGAGCGTCAACGTTCGAGACCGACTTGCGTTGGACGGTAAAAAAGCCGGGGGCTATTTTAACCAGCAGATTGTCGAGCCCATTCAGGGAAAAAATGGTCCACTGGGCTATCTACGCCTGACGCTGGATACCCACACGCTCGCCACCGAAGCCAAGCAGGTGGATAACACCACCAACATCTTACGCCTAATGCTGCTTCTGTCACTGGCAATTGGCGTGGTGCTCACCCGTACCTTATTGCAAGGCAAGCGCACCCGCTGGCAGCAATCCCCTTTCCTGCTGACCGCCAATAAACCGGTACAGGAAGAAGACAACGAGAAGAAAGAGTAATAACAGAAAGGAAATCGACCATGACGACACTACGCCTGCTTATCTCAGACTCTTACGATCCGTGGTTTAACCTCGCGGTCGAAGAGTGCATTTTTCGACAGATGCCCGCCACGCAGCGCGTCCTGTTCTTGTGGCGTAACGCCGATACGGTGGTGATTGGCCGGGCGCAAAACCCGTGGAAAGAGTGTAATACCCGCCGTATGGAAGAAGACAACGTGCGGCTCGCCCGTCGCAGCAGCGGCGGCGGCGCGGTGTTCCATGACTTAGGCAATACCTGCTTTACCTTTATGGCCGGTAAACCGGAGTACGACAAAACCATCTCTACCGCTATTGTCCTCCATGCCCTGAACGCGCTGGGCGTAGACGCCGACGCCTCCGGGCGTAACGATCTGGTCGTGAAAACGCCAGACGGCGATCGCAAAGTTTCCGGCTCTGCTTTTCGGGAAACGAAAGACCGCGGATTCCACCACGGCACGCTGTTGTTGAACGCCGATCTCAGCCGCCTGGCAAACTATCTCAATCCGGATAAAAAGAAACTCGCCGCCAAAGGCATCACCTCGGTTCGCTCACGCGTAGCGAATCTAACGGAGCTGTTGCCGGGCATCACCCATCAACAGGTCTGTCAGGCTATCACGGAAGCCTTTTTTGCCCACTACGGCGAACGTGTCGAAGCGGAAATTATCTCGCCGGACAAAACCCCGGATCTGCCGAACTTTGCCGAAACCTTTGCCCGTCAGAGCAGTTGGG
This sequence comes from Citrobacter sp. RHBSTW-00017, assembly GCF_013797615.1. Lineage (NCBI taxonomy): Bacteria > Pseudomonadati > Pseudomonadota > Gammaproteobacteria > Enterobacterales > Enterobacteriaceae > Citrobacter > Citrobacter sp. RHBSTW-00017. The sequence continues at coordinate 4,225,910 of NZ_CP056899.1, forward strand.
AGTGGAATTTTGGTCAGGCGCCTGCGTTCTCGCACCTTCTGGACGAGCGTTTCACCTGGGGCGGCGTTGAGCTGCATTTCGACGTGGAAAAAGGTCATATCACCCGTACGCAGGTCTTTACCGACAGCCTCAATCCCGCGCCGTTAGAAGCGCTGGCGGGTCGTCTGCAGGGGTGTTTGTACCGTGCGGATATGCTGCAACAGGAGTGCGAAGCGCTGCTGGTTGATTTCCCACAGCAGGAGAAAGAGTTACGCGAGCTGTCAGCGTGGATTGCCAGTGCAGTGAGCTAAACGCTGGCCTGAAAATGCCGGATGGCGGTCCGGCATACATCGATTGTATGCCCGGTAAGCGCAGCGCTACCGGGCATCACAACACTTACTCTTTATCGCCCAGCAGAACGGATTCCAGTGCGATTTTGATCATGTCGTTGAAGGTCGTCTGACGTTCAGCGGCAGTGGTCTGCTCGTGAGTACGGATATGGTCGGACACGGTGCAGATGGTCAGCGCTTTCGCACCAAACTCAGCCGCAACGCCGTAGATACCCGCCGCTTCCATTTCCACGCCCAGCACGCCGTATTTTTCCATTACGTCGAACATTTCGCCGTCCGGAGAGTAGAACAGGTCAGCGGAGAACAGGTTGCCCACGCGCGCGTCTACGCCCAGCGCTTTTGCCGCATCAACTGCATTACGCACCATGTCGAAGTCAGCGATAGCTGCGAAGTCATGATCTTTAAAACGGATACGGTTTACTTTGGAGTCGGTGCAGGCGCCCATACCGATAACCACGTCACGCAGTTTAACGTCCATACGCACAGCGCCGCAGGAGCCTACGCGAATGATTTTCTTCACGCCAAAATCGGTGATCAGCTCTTTGGTGTAGATAGAGCAGGACGGGATACCCATCCCGTGACCCATAACGGAGATCTTACGGCCTTTGTAAGTACCGGTGAAACCTAACATGCCGCGAACGTTGTTCACTTCACGAACATCTTCGAGGAAAGTTTCAGCAATATGCTTTGCGCGCAGCGGGTCGCCCGGCATCAATACGACGTCAGCGAAATCACCCATTTCTGCATTAATATGTGGAGTTGCCATCTTCAGTTCCCTTTTGATTTATTGTTTTTGTCGAGGGGGTAGCAATACCTTACCCAACCGACAAAACGAATTCAAATACCCTAAGGATTTCGCGTTGTTGGAAGGCGACGAATTCGGTACCCCCGGGAGCATAGATTACCTATGTGACCGGGGTGAGCGAATGAAGTCAACGCATCTACAGCGCGAAAGACAACGGGTATCACAGCATGTTTTTACCGTAGTCCATCGGCGATGTACCAAAGTAGCTCGCCAGCGTCTGGCCAATATCCGCGAAAGTTTCACGGTGACCTAAAGAACCTGGTTTCACTTTCGGGCCGTAAACCAGCACCGGAATGTGCTCACGGGTGTGGTCAGTGCCGGTCCAGCTCGGGTCACAGCCGTGGTCAGCGGTCAGGATCAGAATGTCATCTTCACCCACCAGTTCCATCAGTTCAGGCAAACGGCGGTCGAACAGTTCCAGACCTGCAGCGTAACCGGCGATATCGCGACGATGTCCCCAGGAAGAGTCGAAATCAACGAAGTTAGTGAAGACAATGGTCTTATCACCCGCTTCTTTCATCTCTTTGATGGTGGCGTCGAACAGCGCGTCCAGGCCAGTAGCTTTCACTTTTTTGGTGATGCCACAGTTAGCGTAGATATCCGCGATTTTACCGACGGAAACCACGTGACCGTCTTTCTCGTCGACCAGTTTCTGCAGCACGGTCGGTGCTGGCGGCTCAACGGCCAGATCGTGACGGTTACCGGTACGCTGGAAATTACCCGCTTTATCACCGATAAACGGACGCGCGATAACACGACCGATGTTGTAACCACCTTCGGTCAGTTCTTCACGAGCGATTTCACACAGTTCGTAGAGTTTATCCAGGCCAAAAGTCTCTTCGTGACAGGCAATCTGGAACACGGAGTCTGCAGAAGTATAGAAAATCGGCTTGCCGGTTTTCATATGCTCTTCACCCAGTTGATCCAGGATCACGGTACCGGAAGAGTGGCAGTTGCCGAGGTAGCCCGGCAGGTTGGCACGTTTGACCAGTTTATCCAGCAGTTCCTGCGGGAAGCTGTTGTCATGATCGGAGAAATAACCCCAGTCAAACAGAACCGGAACACCCGCGATTTCCCAGTGGCCAGACGGCGTGTCTTTCCCGGAAGAGAGTTCATGCGCCCAGGCGTAGGCACCAATCACTTCCGCGTTACCGTCCATACCAGCAGCAATTTTACCGGTAGAACCTTCGTGAGCTTTCACCAGGCCCAGACGGGTCAGGTTAGGCAGATTCAGTGGACCTTTGCGACCCTTGTCAGCTTCGCCTTTCGCACAGGCTTCCGCAATGTGTCCCATAGTGTCTGAGCCTACGTCGCCAAAGCGATCCGCATCTTCAGTCGCACCAATACCAAAGGAGTCCAGCACCATAATAAATGCACGTTTCATCTTGTTCTCCAACATCTGCGCCGCAAAAAAGCGATCAGATCAGTATACAGTTATTCGGTAATACGACGATAGACTGTCGGTGTAATTTCTGGCGCTTTATCGTCAAGGCTAATTGCCGCTTTGACCGCTTTCGCCGCTTCCTGCCAGCTGGCTTCGTCTTTGGCGTGGATCACCGCCAGCGGACGCTGTCCGTCTACGCTGTCGCCCAGACGCGCCATGTCGCTAAAGCCAACGCTGTAATCAATGGTGTCCGAAGCCTGACGACGACCGCCGCCCATGGAAACAACCGCCATTCCCAGCGCCCGGGTATCCATAGCGCTGACAAAACCTTCGGTATCAGCATATACCGCTTTGCTGAGCATTGCCGTCGGCAGGTACTTCGCATAATTTTCGACGAAATCGGTCGGGCCTTTCTGCGCCGCAACCATGCGACCAAAAATCTCTGCCGCTTTGCCGTTATCCAGCACCGCCTGCAATTTCGCACGGGCTTCGGCATCGTCTTTCGCCAGATTGCCGGAGATCAGCATTTCCACGCACAGCGCCATCGTGACGTCTAACAGACGTGGATTGCGGTATTCACCTGTCAGGAACTGCACCGCTTCGCGGACTTCAACCGCGTTACCTGCGCTGGATGCCAGTACCTGGTTCATATCGGTTAACAGCGCGGTGGTACGTACACCCGCTCCGTTCGCCACGCCGACAATCGCTTCGGCAAGCGCTTCAGAAAGCTCATAGGTCGGCATAAAAGCGCCGCTGCCTACTTTCACGTCCATCACCAGCGCATCCAGCCCTTCCGCCAGCTTTTTCGCCAGGATAGAGCCGGTAATCAGCGGGATGGAATCCACCGTCGCGGTAATATCGCGGGTGGCATAAAAACGTTTGTCCGCCGGTGCGAGCGAGCTGGTTTGCCCAATAATCGCCACACCCACGTCTTTAATAATTTCACGGAAACGCGCATCGTCCGGGAAGATGTCAAACCCTGGGATGGCTTCCAGTTTATCGAGCGTACCGCCGGTATGCCCCAGACCACGTCCGGAGATCATCGGAATATAACCGCCGCATGCAGCGACCATTGGGCCTAACATCAGTGACGTTACGTCACCCACGCCGCCGGTAGAGTGTTTATCCACAATCGGGCCGTTCAGCTGCAGGCTTTTCCAGTCCAGCACGGTTCCTGAATCACGCATTGCCATGGTCAGCGAAACACGCTCAGGCATTGTCATATCGTGGAAGAAAATGGTCATCGCCAGGGCGGCGATTTGCCCTTCAGAGATGGTGTTGTCGCGAATCCCATTGATAAAGAAACGAATCTCTTCATCGCTCAGCGCATGACCATCACGTTTTTTACGAATAATTTCTTGTGCGAGAAACATGGTAACCCCCGATAAATCAGGTTAAATGCAGCGGAAAACCCACTGCAATGAATGATTACTCTAAACAATTCGAGTCGCAGGAAGCGGCAAGGAAGCTCATCCCCAGGCGCTTACTACAGTAAGTGACTGGGGTGAGGGAGTGCAGCTAACGCACCTGCGGCTTGAAGTATGACGAGTAATTAGTAGCTGCTTGCGCTCTTACCATCGCCGTGCCCCAGCGCTTTCAGCAGGCTCGCCAGCAGGCTGGATGCGCCAAAACGATAGTGACGGGAATCGGCCCAGTCAGCGCCAAACAGTTCGTCGGCAATCGCCAGGAACTGCTGTGCATCTTCTGCGGTACGCACGCCGCCTGCCGGTTTGAAACCTACAGTTTTAGAAACGCCCATGTCGCGGATCACTTCCATCATGATGCGTGCGCTTTCCGGCGTCGCATTTACCGGCACTTTACCGGTAGAGGTTTTGATGAAATCAGCACCCGCTTTGATGGAGATTTCAGACGCTTTACGGATAAGACTCTCTTCTTTCAGCTCACCGGTTTCGATGATCACTTTCAGCAGCACGTTTGCCGCCGCACACGCATCTTTACATGCTTTAACCAGATCAAAACCAACCTGCTCGTTACCGGCGATCAGGGCACGGTAAGGGAACACCACGTCAACTTCATCCGCGCCGTAGGCAATCGCCGCGCGGGTTTCAGCCAGCGCAATCTCGATGTCGTCGTTGCCGTGCGGGAAGTTGGTCACGGTTGCAATACGGATGTCCGGAGTGCCTTGCTCTTTCAGCGTCTTACGCGCGATAGGGATGAAACGCGGATAGATGCAAATAGCGGCAGTGTTGCCTACCGGGGTCTTCGCCTGATGACACAGCGCGATCACTTTTTCATTGGTGTCGTCGTCATTCAGGGTGGTCAGGTCCATCAGTTTCAGTGCACGCAGGCTGCTTGCTGTTAAATCGGTCATAACATTCTCCAACGGCATCGCCGTATAAAATTTCACCTTGCGAGTTTGTTAGTATTCTAACATCCGCTCGCTATTACACTTCGATATACATCACAGTTAATGAAAACCACATACAGATTTGCATTACTCTAATGAGATCTACTTCAAATAAATCACCTTTCAGGAAGGGATGCGGTGGCATCAGGCGCATCCGGATCAAAGGTTGTGGCGGCGTTGCTTTCTACAATGGCGTTACACCTTCGGGATAAAAAGGAATCAACGATGCCCACTTCAAGCGAACTCGCGCTGCAACAGCGTTGCCAACAAATCGTGACCAGTCCGGTGCTCAGCCCTGAGCAGAAACGCCACTTCCTGGCGCTGGAGGCTGAAAACGCGCTGCCTTACCCGCAACTACCTGCTGAGGCTCGCCAGGCGCTGGATGACGGGGTGATCTGCGATATGTATGAAGGTCATGCCCCGTTCAAACCGCGCTATGTTTTACCCGACTACGCGCGTTTTCTGGCCAACGGTTCCTCATGGCTGGAACTGGAAGGAGCCAGGGATCTTGATGACGCGTTATCCTTACTCACCATCCTGTATCACCACGTTCCGTCAGTCACCTCGATGCCGGTCTATCTCGGCCAGCTCGACGTTCTGTTGCAACCGTATGTTAGAATTCTAACACAAGATGAGATCGATATTCGAATAAAACGTTTCTGGCGTTATCTCGACAGAACCCTGCCAGACGCATTTATGCATGCCAATATCGGCCCCGCAGATACGCCTGTCACCCGTGCAATTTTACGCGCAGACGCAGAGTTAAAGCAGGTTTCGCCTAATCTAACGTTCATTTATGATCCGCAAATTACACCTGACGACCTGCTGCTCAACGTGGCGCAAAATATCTGCGAGTGCAGTAAGCCGCACATTTCCAACGGCCCCGAAAATGATAAAATTTTCACAAAAGGTCAGTATGGCGTCGTCAGCTGTTACAACTCGTTGCCGCTCGCCGGGGGTGGAAGCACGCTGGTCAGGCTCAATCTGAAAGCCATCGCAGAGCGCAGCACCTCTGTCGATGACTTCTTTACGCGCACCCTACCGCACTATTGCCAGCAGCAAATCGCCATCATTGATTCACGATGTGAATTCCTCTATGAAAAATCACATTTCTTTGAGAATAGCTTCCTGGTGCAGGAAGGGTTGATTGATCCCGAACGTTTTGTCCCTATGTTCGGCATGTATGGCCTGGCGGAGGCGGTGAACCTGCTGTGCGATAAGGCGGGGCAGAATGCTCGCTACGGAAAAGACGAGGTCGCCAATCAGCTCGGGTATCGTATCAGCGCCCAACTGGCGGAGTTTGTAGAAAGTAGCCCGGTGAAATTTGGCTGGAAGCAGCGCGCAATGCTGCACGCACAGTCAGGGATCAGTTCTGACATCGGCACCACGCCGGGCGCGCGTCTGCCCTACGGCGATGAGCCGGATCCGATCACTCACCTGCAAACCGTCGCGCCGCATCATGCGTATTATCACGCTGGGATCAGCGACATTCTCACGCTGGATGAAACCATCAAGCGCAATCCTCAGGCGCTGGTGCAATTGTGCCTCGGGGCGTTTAAAGCTGGGATGCGTGAGTTTACCGCCAACGTGAGTGGTAACGATTTGGTCCGCGTCACCGGCTATATGGTACGCCTGTCGGATCTGGAAAAATATCGCGCGGAAGGTTCACGCACCAACACCACCTGGCTGGGCGAAGAAGCCGCGCGCAATACGCGCATTCTGGAACGACAACCTCGCGTGATTAGCCATGAACAGCAGATGCGCTTCAGTAAGTAAGATCATTCCTTTCTCCTGCGTCGACGGGCCGGGCAGTCGCCTGGCTCTGTTTCTGCAAGGATGTAACCTGCGCTGTAAAAATTGCCACAATCCGTGGACGATGGGACGCTGCAACGACTGCGGGGAATGTGTCCTGCATTGCCCGCATGAGGCGCTGAGCCTGAGTGAGGGGAAAGTGAGATGGCAATCCGACGTATGTCAGCAGTGCGATACCTGCCTGCACATGTGCCCACAGCAGGCCACGCCGATGGCGCAAACCCTGAGCGTTGATGAAGTGCTGCAGCATATTCGCAAGGCGGTGCTGTTTATTGAAGGAATTACGGTCAGCGGCGGCGAAGCGACCACCCAGTTGCCGTTTATCGTGGCGCTGTTTAACGCGATCAAAACCGATCCGCAGCTGCAACACCTGACCTGCATGGTAGACAGCAACGGCATGCTGAGCGAAACCGGCTGGCAAAAACTGCTGCCGGTATGCGACGGCGTAATGCTCGATTTAAAAGCCTGGGATAGCGCGTGTCATCGACAGTTGACTGGCCGCGATAACACGCTGATTAAACAAAGCATTACCTTTTTGTCCGGGCAGGGAAAACTTGCGGAACTGCGCCTGCTGGTTATTCCTGGCCACGTGGATTATCTACAGCATATCGATGCACTGGCGGCGTTTATCAAACGTTCAGGTGATGTACCAGTGCGGCTAAATGCCTTTCATGCGCACGGGGTGTACGGCGAAGCGAAGGACTGGCCGAGCGCCACGCCTGAGGATGTGGAGCAACTGGCGCAAGGATTGCGCGAGCGCGGAGTGGATAATTTGATCTTCCCGGCGCTGTACCTGTAATTGCCGGATGCGACGTATCCGTCGTCCGGCAATTAAAAATCAAATAACGCCGTCGTATTGCGATACAGCGCATCAGCGATAACATCCGCAGGTTCCGGGCGCAGCTCGCAGAGGACATCAAAGACTCTGACCACCTGCTCCGGGCGATTCGGCTGTCCCTGAAAGCCGTTGAGCGGCATATCCGGCGCGTCAGTTTCCAGCAGCAGTGAGTCCAGCGGCAGTTGCGCCATTACCTCGCGGGTTTTACTGGCGCGCGGATAGGTAATGGTGCCGCCCACGCCAATTTTGTAGCCCAGTTGCACAAAACGTTCGGCCTGCTGCACGCTCCCGGAAAATCCATGCACCACGCCGGTTCGCGGTAAAGCATGGCGTTTCAGGTGCATCGCCAGCTTGTCATGAGTGCGCCGCGAATGCAGGATCACCGGCAATTCGTAACGCTTCGCCAGCTTAAGCTGCGCTTCCAGCAGCCGCTCTTGCTTATCGAATTGCGGATCGTCCCGATAAAGATCCAGCCCAATCTCACCTACCGCCACCAGCTTTTGCGGACGCTTATCCAGCGCCTGCTGCAACTGCTCCAGGCAGTCATCGCTATGTTGCTCAATAACAATGGGGTGCAGCCCCAGGGCGGCAAACAATGGAGGGTAATTTTCCGCTAACGCCAGTACACGGGAAAAATTTGCCGCCTGGGTGGCCGGAACGATAATGCTTTGCACGCCGACGTCAGTCGCGCCCTGAATACTGGCAGATTCATCGCCCGTAAACGGCGGAAAATCAAAGTGACAATGCGTATCAATAAAACGATAACTCACGCCAAATCCTCATTATTAAACGTCGTGTCGTTAGCCTGAGGCGCATTGGTCACCACGGGGGCGTGAGCGTCGTTAGCCACCGGCGCAGGTGGAACCACGACCGGTCCCGGCACCATAATCTTCGGCGTCTGACGAGGCAACGGCGCATTTTTCGCCAACAGCTTGCCGACGGTTGCCAGGAAGTAACGACCACACAGGCGTCCGGTCTTGTAATCTTCCCGCAGCGCCGGAATACGGCTTCCTAATGCCATGCTATGGAGCGGTTTGGGCGGGTAGATCTCAAAGATACGCAGCTTGCCCGGCGGTTTCTCAATAAAACTCTGAATCGCGCGATAGCTGGCTTCATGGTGCTGGACCAGATTCAGCAGCGGTTGCAGGCTGCTTTCGCCCAGCCAGCGTTCCATACGCTTGAACCACTGCGGGGTGTAATACATTTGCGAAGGCACGGTGCGGATAACCACCAGCGTTTTTGCCCCCTGCTTCGCCGCTTCCTGCACGGGAATGGCGTCGCTGACTCCTCCATCGAGATAATTCACACCATCCAGCGCAACCCCGGCGCGGTAGAACCCGGGAATAGCGCTGGAGGCACGAATAAGATCGAGCCAGTTTTGCCGGTTCGGCGAAAAATAGCCTGGCGTGTAGTCATCGCCCCGACAGGCGCACATATAAAACGATTTCCCTGCGGCAAACAGGCGCTCGGCGTTATCCATCGCCAGCGGCATCTGGGATGCAGTCGAATCCACCAGCCAATCGAGATCGATTAAATTTCCCCCGCGCACAAAGCGCACCGGGTCAAAAAATTCACGTCGGGTAGTGTAACGCATGATGACTTTACGGCCGTAACCCGGCTGGTTACAAAGATAGGCTGAAAGGTTTTGCGCGCCAGCGGAGGTCCCGTAGAAGAGATCAAAAGGATTGAACTGCGCGCGCATGAATTCATCCAGTACGCCAGCGGTGAAGATGCCTCTTTGTCCGCCGCCCTCACACACCAGCGCCATACTGCCTGGTTGAAACGGACGTAACGATAACGGCGCAATATTACCGAGCGTGACGGGTATTCTCTGCCCCACCTCTGCCTTCCTGTTGTTTTTGTAATAGAACAACAAAGTAACGCAAATTGCCTGATGCTAAAACCGTAAAAGCCAGTCCGGTGGACTGGACTGGCTTAGTAGCAAGTTATCTTTACGGTTAATCCCCAAAATAATTCGAGTTACAAGAAGGCGGCAAGGGCGTGAATCCCGATCTGCTTACTCTGGTAAGTGATACGGGCGAGCACGCGTAGCCAGCGCACCTTTAACTTGAAGAATAAAGGGGATGTCGCTAGGGCCGTTTACGACCTGTAAACAGGCTGACCAGAAACAGAATGATCCCCACCACAAAAACAATTTTCGCTGCGCCAGCAGCGGTACCCGCCAGTCCACCAAAACCCAGTGCAGCGGCAATTAACGCGATAACCAGAAATATGATGCCCCATCGAAACATGCGCTTCTCCTTTACCATAGTTAATGTCACCGCTTGATATGAGCACTCAGGCTGCCCATCGGCGATATTTTCAGTGTGGTGCACAACACGCCTCCCGACAAACGTCGGGAGGACGAATTAAGTCTAATTAGTGAGTTTTAAGATCGTTTTTGACGCTTTTCACGCCATCAATCGCTTTGGCGATGCTCTCAGCACGATCGCTTTGAGCCTGTGATTCAACGGTTCCTGAAAGCTGTACCACGCCATCGGTGGTTTCAACTTTCACTTTGCGGGAAGGGACAATATCATCGGCTAGCAGCTTGGCTTTTACCTCACTGGTGATTGCCGTATCGCCCGCATAGCCTTTTACAGAAGTGTCTTTGCTATCACGTACGTGCAGTTTGTCGCTAACGGAGGTCACACCCTCAACGCCTTTGGCGACTTTAACTGCCTCTTCGGCCTGTGCCTGGCTTTCAACAAACCCGCTTAGCGTCACCACCTTCTGGTCGGTTTTAACGGAAATGTCGGTGCTCTTAATGCTATCGTGATCCACCAGCGCGGCTTTTACTTTCGCAGTGATGGTGCTGTCATCCATGAAATTACCGACTTTGTTCATGGAGCTATCGACTTTCTGCCCCGCACTTTCGACGCCGGATTGCGTTTTATCCGTCGTGGAGTTTTCTGCATAAGCAGAACCCGTTGCAACAGCGGAGGTCAGCATCACGGCCAGCAGCGTTTTAGAAATCTTAAGTCCTGTCATTGTCATCGATGTATTCCTGTATGTTTGCTAAAAGCTGCGCTCTGCCGTAAAACGGCTTGAGCCAGCAACTAATCTTGTAAGTGGAATAAATATCAGCAATAGAAGCTGCAACAGGCAGCCTAAAAAGCATTTAACGCCGACATTTATGTCATCACATTGTTAAATATAGTTCAGGATTTCGTGATCGCAGTCCAGATTGACTAAAAAACGTGCAAACAAAAGAAAAACGAGAGGTTTTAAGAACATTCCGCAAGGGATTTAAAAGACAGGAAAAGTTGTAGGGCACGGCGGATACCGTGCCCTGAAGGTCGATTAGTGTTCGCGCGTTTTGCGGAACTGAACGTCAGGGTAACGTTCCTGGGTGAGATTCAGGTTAACCATGGTCGGCGCGATATAGGTGAGGTTATCGCCGCCATCCAGCGCCAGCTGAATTTCGTTTTTACGCTTGAATTCTTCGAATTTCTTCACGTCAGAACACTCTACCCAGCGTGCTGTCGCTACGTTGACCGACTCATAAATCGCTTCAACGTTGTATTCGCTCTTCAGGCGTGAAACCACCACGTCGAACTGCAGCACACCAACAGCGCCCACGATCAGATCGTTATTAGCGATCGGACGGAAAACCTGCACTGCGCCCTCTTCGGACAGCTGAACCAGCCCTTTCAGCAGCTGTTTCTGCTTCAACGGATCCTTCAGACGAATGCGACGGAACAGCTCCGGCGCGAAGTTCGGAATACCAGTGAACTTCATCATTTCGCCTTGGGTAAAGGTATCGCCAATCTGGATAGTGCCGTGGTTGTGCAGACCCAGAATATCGCCCGGATACGCCTCTTCCACGTGAGAACGGTCACCGGCCATAAAAGTCAGCGCATCGGAGATAACCACGTCTTTACCAATGCGCACCTGGCGCATTTTCATACCTTTCTCGTACTTGCCGGACACCACGCGCATAAACGCCACGCGGTCACGGTGTTTCGGGTCCATGTTGGCCTGAATTTTAAACACGAAGCCGGTGAACTTCTCTTCTGAGGCTTCAACGACGCGGGTGTCGGTTTTACGCGGCATCGGCGCAGGCGCCCACTCCACTAAGCCATCCAGCATATGATCAACGCCGAAGTTACCGAGCGCGGTACCGAAGAATACCGGGGTGATTTCGCCCGCGAGGAACAGCTCATGGTCGAACTCGTTAGACGCGCCCTGCACCAGCTCCAGCTCGTCGCGCAGCTGCTGCGCCAGGTCTTCCCCCACGGCGGCATCGAGTTCCGGGTTGTTCAGACCTTTAACAATGCGCACTTCCTGAATGGTGTGGCCTTTACCCGTCTGGTACAGGTAAGTTTCGTCTTTATATAGGTGATAGACGCCTTTGAACAACTTACCGCAGCCAATCGGCCAGGTGATCGGCGCACAGCCGATTTTCAGTTCATTCTCGACTTCATCCAGCAGCTCCATCGGATCGCGGATGTCACGGTCGAGTTTGTTCATAAAGGTCAGGATCGGGGTATCACGCAGACGGGTAACTTCCATCAGCTTACGGGTCCGGTCTTCAACACCTTTTGCGGCGTCGATGACCATCAGGCAGCAGTCCACCGCCGTCAGAGTACGGTATGTATCTTCAGAGAAGTCTTCGTGCCCTGGGGTGTCCAGCAGGTTTACCAGGCAGTCATGATATGGAAACTGCATCACAGAAGTGGTAATGGAGATACCACGCTGCTTTTCCATTTCCATCCAGTCAGATTTCGCATGCTGGCTGGAGCCACGGCCTTTTACCGTACCGGCGGTCTGGATCGCCTGTCCGAATAACAGTACCTTTTCAGTAATTGTCGTTTTACCGGCATCCGGGTGAGAAATAATGGCAAAAGTGCGGCGTTTGGCCACCTCTTGCAAATAAGGAGACAACGTCATAGTCAAATCTTCTTAGGTAAGCACGGCAACAGGCCGTGCAAGTTGAATACGAAAAATTGCGGCTATTTTACCCATCAACGGGGGGGAGGCAATCAGTGTTTACACAGGAGCCGCTCCAGTTCACTTAATGACGCCACGGTCCAGGTCGGCTGAATGCCCGCTGGCTGCTCGCGGTGGTGCGTATTTAGCCAGCAGGTGGATAGCCCGGCGTTAATGCCGCCAAGAATATCGGACTCTGCGGTGTCGCCCACCATCAGTACGCGAGAACGCTCAGGATTGCCCGCCTGCTCCAGCGCATGGTCAAAAATACGGGGATCGGGTTTTGCCACGCCAACCTGCTCAGAAATCACCAGCAGGTCGAAATAGTCGCGCAGCCCCGTCCGCTCAAGGCGGATTTGCTGCAACGCCGTAAAGCCGTTAGTAATAATACCGATTTTTGTTTTATCACGAATCGCATTGAGCAGAGAAACCGCCCCTGGCAACGGCGAGCAAATCTCCGCCATCGCATTGATAAAGGCGTCATTAAGCTGGCCTGGCTCAACCTTCAGGCGTTCAGCCCAGCTCTGAAAACGAGCGTGCTGGAGTTGTAATGAGGTAATCGCACCGTTTTGATAATCCACCCACAGCGGTTTATTTACGGCCTGGTAGTCCTGAAAATCTTCAGCGGTAAAGGTAATGCTATAGTCGAGAAACATCCGCTGTAAGCCGGTAAACGAGTCAAACGTAAACAGCGTTTCGTCGGCATCAAAGAAAATCCAGTCCCACTTCTTCATCATTACACCTTGTCTTACATGCTGATTGGCAATGCCATTATAATGGCGTCTTCATGACCATCGGCCGTCGGATAGTAATTGCGCCGGATCGTCGCCTCGTTAAAGCCCAGGCTTTCGTACAGCGCGATAGCGGCAGCATTTGAGGCGCGTACTTCAAGCCACAGTGTCAAAATGCCACGCTTTTCCAGCTCATCGATCAGGTATTCCAGTAGCTCACGCCCCAGGCCCCGGCGCTGAAAGTCAGGATCGACGGCAATATTGAACAGCGTAGCTTCATCCAGCACGACCTGTGTAATCGCAAAGGCGGCCATTACGTCGTCAACCCTCAACTGAAAATTGAGGTAGCGATCGCCCTGGTTGCTGGCAAATGTTTTTTCACTCCACGGAAAAGCGTGAGCGCGTTTTTCAATCTGAAATGCTGCAGGTAAATCAGTCGGTTCGAGGGAAGAAATCGTGTTCATATGCGCAGATTTGTTGCCATAACGCGGCGCGGGCCGCGGGGTTTTCCCGTAATTCATTAAAGGCAGGACTCTCGACCTGAGCGCCCTCCAGCAGCAGCGGCTCTTCGGTTCCCAGCCGCCAGCTATTACAGCGACTGCCCTGCGGCAGCATGGCGACACGGTCAGGCGTCAGTTGTAAAACCTGATCCGGGCTGACGGTTAATGCGCGTAAAATATCGCTCATCAACGGTTCGGTTAGTGCGGGTAATTGTGCAGCAACCATCACCAAACGGACGTGCGCAGGAATTGAAATCGCGATCTCGCCCTGCAGTGCGCCGGGACGACGCAATGACCACTGCGTAATGCCCAGTTGCTGTAACTGCCAGTCTCGTCGGGATGTCATAGCGAAACACTCCTGTCTATCAGGGGCGCAAATATAGCAAATTTGTCGAATCCGTGCCATCAAACAACTATAATCCCCCGCTGTACAATTTAAGGAGCACTCCATGTCTGCTTTTACCCCGGCAAGTGAAGTCTTGCTGCGCCACAGTGATGATTTCGAACAAAGCCGTATTCTGTTTGCCGGTGATTTGCAGGATGACCTGCCTGCCCATTTTGAATGCGCCGCCAGCCGTGCGCACACTCAGCAGCTTCACCACTGGCAGGTGCTTAACCGCCAGATGGGTGACAACGTTCGCTTTAGCCTCGTCGCGCAGGCCGATGACGTTGCCGATAGCGATACGCTGATCTACTACTGGCCGAAGAATAAGCCGGAAGCCCAGTTCCAGTTGATGAACATTCTGTCACTGTTACCGGTGGGCACCGATATTTTTGTTGTTGGTGAGAACCGCAGCGGCGTACGTAGCGCAGAGCAGATGCTGGCCGAATACGCACCGCTGAACAAAGTCGACAGCGCGCGTCGCTGTGGCCTGTACCATGGTCGTCTGGAAAAACAGCCGGTCTTTGATGCAGAAAAATACTGGGATGAATACCAGACCGAAAATCTGACCATCAAAACGCTGCCGGGCGTATTCAGCCGTGACGGCCTGGATGTTGGCAGCCAACTGCTGCTCTCCACGCTGACGCCGCACACCAAAGGCAAAGTTCTGGATGTCGGCTGTGGTGCAGGCGTACTCTCCGTCGCCTTAGCCAGCCACTCGCCAAAAGTGCGTTTAACCCTGTGCGATGTTAGTGCCGCCGCCGTTGAAGCCAGCCGCGCAACGCTTGCTGCCAACGGTATTGAAGGAGACGTAATCGCCAGTAACGTCTTTTCTGACGTGACGGGTCGCTTTGATATGATCATCTCCAACCCACCGTTCCACGACGGGATGCAGACCAGCCTCGATGCCGCGCAAACGCTGATTCGCGGCGCAGTGCGCCACCTCAACAGCGGCGGTGAACTGCGTATCGTGGCGAACGCCTTCCTGCCTTATCCGAAGGTACTGGATGAAGTGTTTGGCTTCCACGAAGTTATCGCGCAGACCGGTCGCTTCAAGGTCTATCGCATCATCATGACGCGTCAGGCGAAGAAGTAGAACGGCCATCCCATGCCGGATAAGGTGCCTGCACCGCCATCCGGCAGGGTTTGCTAAATGCGGGGTGGCACTTCGTTTACACGGCCTGCGTTTAGCGCCCATTTTTACATCAATTAAGCGCGTCCTGGGCAATTAACTATTGACGAAAAGTTGAAAACCACTAGAATGCGCCTCCGTGGTAACGATACTTTTTTGAGTGTCGATGGTATGCGAAGGTGGCGGAATTGGTAGACGCGCTAGCTTCAGGTGTTAGTGTCCTTTCGGACGTGGGGGTTCAAGTCCCCCCCCTCGCACCATAATCCACGTTGATATTGCTCGCACTGGGCGAAGGTGGCGGAATTGGTAGACGCGCTAGCTTCAGGTGTTAGTGTCCTTAGGATGTGGGGGTTCGAGTCCCCCCCCTCGCACCAACGAGGCGATATCAAAAAATAAGATGACTGTGCGAAGGTGGCGGAATTGGTAGACGCGCTAGCTTCAGGTGTTAGTGTCCTTAGGATGTGGGGGTTCGAGTCCCCCCCCTCGCACCAATTATCTTATTTCCCTCTCGATTTCTTCCCTGTTTTGTTCATCCCTGATTCCCGTTCATCATCACCAGAACAATGCCGCCGATCAGCGCCGCACATGAAGGCAACAGGACAAAATGCCGCAAACGCTTGTGGTACAGCATGAGTGAAGTCAACAGTAATCCTAATACAATCATCGCCTTCCATACGTAGATCGACAGGTCGCTAAATGCCATCCCGGCAATCAGTATTCCCGGCAGCAGAACACCCCATCCACTGCCCAGCGTACGTTGCAACATGGTACCACCTATGACACTGATAATGATAACCAATATCATATGATAAATTTTCTCATTTGTCAGCTGGGAGGCACTATCAATTATATGAGTTTTACTTAACGATTGATGACATGAATAATTTAAGGTGATAAATTGCTCGCCGGTTAGCTTTTCAACTAAAAACAATAAAAACCTCTGCGAATGATACCCCGTTCGTTATTTGTTTTATTTACCAACACACCTTCGTACATTGCAGATAACTAACAATATTTACCTATGACAGTACAATCCTGGCGAGCTCTGCGCACCAAAAAATACCAACTCTCTTTACGATTATTTCTGCTGCTCAACGCAGTCTCCGCACTGTTTACGCTTTTTTTTCCCCTGTTTGCCGTCAAAGCGTTGTCAGTACCGGCATTGCTGATTCTCGTGATGAGTACATTGTTGCTGGCATGGCATAGGAAATATGTGGATAAAAGAATTAATCTTCCTTTTATTTCAATCGTTTTTGGTTTGCTATGGGCATTACATATTTTCCTGAAATATAACGCTCTGGGTCATAATGATTATTATTTTCTATTAATCGCGCTTCTCAGCGTGCTGTTTATTGGTTCTATCGCTTTTGCCAATAATATCATCGCGTTTACGCTTCACTCATTGCCTTCCGTCGCCGTCTGTTTATGGCTGAATGGCAGCGAGCATGGTTTGCGAATTATCTATTTTATGGCGCTGCCCATGGCCGGGATCGCCATCCAGCATGTGATACAAAAGCGCTACGATGGCTTCGCCCAGCAGCTGATGTATAAACTGCTGGAAGAACGGGAAACCCTGAACGGGCTCAGCATGCTCGACCCGCTAACCGGTTTGTACAATCGTCGGGGGCTACAACACCGACTCGATACGCTGTTGGCCTTGAGCAACGCGAAGCACTACGTCTTGCTGCTGGATATCGACCACTTCAAAGCCTATAACGATCACTACGGTCATATGATGGGAGATCAGGCGCTGATCCGCGTCTCTGCCGCGATTCGTGACTCCGTGCGCTCCCGGGACGTGGTGGCGCGCTTTGGTGGGGAAGAGTTTATGGTTTTGCTGACCGCGGTCGATCCCCAGCAGGCCCAGGCTGCCGCCGAACGTATTCGCCAGAAGGTGTACGACCTTAAAATTCCTCACATGTTTAACGAGAGCGTGGCAACCAACGTAACCGTGAGTATTGGTATTGCGCCTCTGGTCGAGCAGGATATTGATGCCGCTGTTGCCCGAGCGGATAAAGCCCTTTATGAGGCCAAGAGCCTTGGGCGCAACAGTACGCTGGTTAGCGATGACCTGCGGGTAAACTGCCCTTCTGCCTGAGCTATCTGTGCGGTGTCTCCCGGGATGGCGACAAAGATCTTGCCATCGCTCAATGTCAATTATAGGATTAGCAATCATTATCATTAAGATTAACATCCTTATATCGACATGGCTTATCGTTCCGCACCGATCGTTGAAGATGTCATCTGGCGTAGCCCTCTGCCTGCAAAGATGCCCTCGCTGGCTGCTGCCGTACGCGCAACGATAGCCAACACCCGTGAGCACCTGCTGGACTTCATTCGTCTTGACGAAACGCCCGTGCCAGGTGCGATGACGCTACATGAATGGACGCAATCAACGACGCTAAGTTCATTGCTGGCTGTCTATTCAGACCATATTTATCGCAATCAGCCCACGCTGCCACGCGAAAATAAGCCGCTGATTTCTCTCTGGGCGCAGTGGTATATCGGCCTGATGATGCCTCCGCTCATGGTGGCCCTGCTGACGCAAAAAGAGGCCATCGATGTCTCTCCTGAACACATGCACGTAGAATTCCACGAAACAGGCCGTGCTGCCTGCTTCTGGATCGACGTGCATCAGGATCACCAGGTCACGGCCCAGTCTCCTCAGCAACGCATGGAAACGCTGATTCTCTCGGCGCTGACGCCGGTTGTGCAGGCGCTGGAAGCGACAGGCGAGATCAATGCGAAGCTTATCTGGAGCAACACCGGATATTTAATTCACTGGTATTTAACGGAAATGAAGCCGTTATTAGGTGAAGAACTGCTGACCACACTGCGCCAGACCTGTTTTTTTGAGAAGCAACTCTCCTGCGGTCAGGATAATCCCCTGTGGCGTACCGTTGTTCCGCGCGAGGGACTGTTAGTGCGCAGAACCTGCTGCCAGCGCTATCGCCTGCCCGATGTCCAGCAATGCGGTGACTGCACGCTGAAGTAAGCGAGGAGCCGTAGCCCCTCGCCCGTCAGTTATGCAACCTGCTGATTTTCTTCTTCTATACGCTGTGCTTCTTCTTTTTCCTGCGCTAATAGCTGCTTTTCGTAAACCTTAAAGAATGGGAAGTAGATGACGGCAGACACCAGTGCCAGCAGGACAACCAGAATGGCCGCACGATAATCCCAGCCTAACGCCCATGCCGCGCCAACCGGTGCCGGGGCCGTCCAGGGAACCACTGAAATCACCCGCCCAATTAAATCCAGCTTCATCGCCGCCCAGGCCAGCACTGCGTTCACCATAGGGGCCAGCAGGAAGGGAATAAAGAACACTGGGTTCATGACAATCGGCGTACCGAAAATCACCGGTTCGTTAATATTAAAAATGCTCGGGACAACGCTCAAACGCCCGATCGATCGCAGATGGGCCGAGCGGCTACGCAGATAGCAAATCACCAGCCCCATCGTCGCGCCGGAACCTCCAACCACAATAAAGAACGTCCAGAACGCTTCCATAAAGATATGCGGTAAAGGCGCGCCCTGCGCCAGCGCCGACTGGTTCATCCCGAGATTGGTGAGCCAGAACATTTGCAGCATTCCCGACACAATTGCCGCGCCATGAATACCCGCAAACCACAGCAGATGGCCGATCAGCACCGCCAGCAGTATCGCTGGCAGAGAATCCGCTGCAGACACCAGTGGTTTAAAGATGGCCATGATGGCCTGCGGGATCAGCATGTCAAACTGCGACTGAATCACCAGACTCAGCGGGTACAGCGTCAGCACCACCACCAGCACAGGGATCAGCAGATCGAAGGAGTTTTTGATCATCGGCGGCACCTGATCGGGTAAACGAATGCCGATGTTGTGCGCCTTCAGGAAGCGCATCATTTCAACGCAGTAAATAGCCACCAGGATGGCAGTGAAAATCCCCGTACCGCCCAGGCTATCAACCGGCATCGTGCCTTTAGTTTTCGGTGCAGCAATCAGCAAAAAAGCCATGATCGATAGCATCGCACACATGAAGGGATCTAGCTGATGCGACTTCACATAGTGCTTGCCCAGGTTATAAGCGATAGCCGCACATATGTAGACTGACATGATCCCCATCGTCATATCAAACGGTGTGAGGATTTGGCCTTCAAACTGTTTCGCCATATCCAGCCACGCACGTGCAAACCCCCAGGTGGTATCCGGAGAGAAAGGTGGATAGGCGAAAACCAGCAGAAACGAGCCTACAATCATAAAGGGCATCGCCGAAATAAACCCATCACGGATAGCCATCACATGACGTTGTGAAGAGATGCGCCCGGCAACAGGGCTGACGTAATTTTCAACGAAGCGGAAAATCACATTAAACACAGCATGATTAGTTGACATAGCCGTTCTCCCGTTGTGCAAAACCCTGCAACCGTGCTGGTATCAACACCACCACGTAAAGCCCCTTACTGCTTTTCGCAACCGTGCCAGGAGGAACGCCAGCGCTACTGCATTTTGAGTTCAGTTTCATAGATGGCTCTTATTATGTAATACAGAGGAAGTGACAACTTCAGTATTAATCCCCATTTGAGCATTCTGCAACCGGTTACTGTAACCGGTTTCTTTGATTGTGAAGACGATCGAAAAACTGCCAATGTTGCCATGTTGTTACATTAAAATATTTACAGCGAGCTTGCCCCTATGACAAATTACGCCATGCGGTTTTCTGCTGGATGGAGCTGCCTGTAGGCGATTTGGAGAGAAGAATGAGTTTGCAATCTGTACGCCAATTTTTAGCGCAATATGCACCAGATATTGAGATTATCGAATTAGATCAGAGCACAGCTACCGTCGATCTGGCAGCGAAAGCCCATAACGTCGAACCTGGCCAGATCGCGAAAACGCTTTCGCTGAAGGTCAAGAACGACATTATTCTGGTCGTCGCCAAAGGTGATGCCCGACTGGATAACAAAAAGCTAAAGAGCACTTTCGGTGCCAAAGCCCGTATGTTGAGTAGCGATGAAGTAGTGAACGCGACGGGCCATCCCGTTGGCGGCGTTTGCCCTTTCGGACTGGAAACGCCGATTTCGGTGTACTGCGATGTTTCGTTGAAGCATTACGCTGAAGTGCTTCCCGCCGCAGGCGCCATCCACAGCGCCGTTCGTATCACGCCAGAAAGGATGGCTGAGCTGACTTCCGCCACCTGGGTGGATGTGTGTCAGGGATGATTCACGTTCCGTGCCGATAACGAAACCCGGCACGAAACGATCTAACATTACCCGTTAAGAAGCCGCCTGTAGAAAAGGTGCAGGTTCACCTGCACGCAGGTACAGCAGGATATCTGCAGCATCCAGCAGTCCGGCATCTGAGCTCACGCCCAGCTTGGACATCACATTAAATTTATGTGCCCGAATGGTTTTAATATTCCGCTCTAACTGAGCAGCGATCTGCGGCATTGAATAGCCATTCGACATAAAGCGCAGTATTTCTCGTTCTGTTGGACTGAGCATACGGCTTTGATTGATATACCAATGGTTTTTAGAACCTTCGGTTCCCCGATTGGGGCCGTTCAATACCGTAAATAACGCGTCCTGCAGTACCGTTAATGAAGAAGATTTGCTCACAACGCCATCTAACGGCAACGGTGACAAAGAGCCGATTAATCGCGCTTCAGCGTCATCATCAGCAATCACCACCCGGCGAATACGCGGAAAATTTACAGCCAGTTCCGTCAGATAAGCTAACCCGGCCCTGCGATCGGTTCTGATTGCAGAGAGGGAGAAAATAACCGCCGAAAACGACGTTTTTAACATAACCTGACTAAATGCAGGCTGGCTCGAAAAGATATGTAGTTCGTATTGGTTATCCGGCATGGTATTAAACAGGCTCTTAATACCGACGCTACTCATCGCGCACTTCTCTACCAGCGCAACGTTTCTTTTGATGCTTCGGCTTTCCATTCCGTGGTTTCTCCATAAACTGAAGGTAAATTCAATTCTCGCGATCCTTGAGAACTGTTTATCCAGGCGTACATTTCTGCATTGCTATGTATCGACAAGCGGCGCATAGCACTGTTCTTTTGGGCGCTAATCGTTTTATTGCTTTTCTTCAGCAATGTCGCAATCTGATTAATTCCCCAACCTTTTCCCAGGAGTCTCAGCACTTTCCTCTCCGAGAGGGTAAGTACAATTGAGCGGGCGCTATGGTCTGCTAATTCTGGCATCACGGGCGGAGAGAGCAGCGACTTGCTAATTCTCTCGGCACGGCTATTTCCTGCGTGAATAACATTCACCAAACTTTCAATCGTCTCGGCATCAGATAACAGCGAACTGACAGGACACATCAGCAATTCAATGGCCAGCGGATAAAAAACACGAGAAACGAGAAATACCCAGTGAATATCGCGGTATTGAGATAATAAAGAATAATACTGTTCGCAGACTGAACGTGGATGATTACAGTCTCCGGATAAATCAGCAATCACCAAATCGGCACAACGCAGCTGCAGCAACGTCAATTCTTCGACGGAGCGGCAGTAGGTAAGTTCATAATCAGCGAACTGCCCCTGCATTACACCTTTAAGTCCGGTTTGTACGATCGGTAATTTACTAATAATAATTGCGTTTTTGCAGCGTCCTGGCAACATATCTCCTCCACACTCACCAGTCCGTATTCGCACTTATTAAAAATCCCCTGATAAATTAAAAGTATTAATTAACAGGAAACCCTAAAAAATAGACGAGGTGAATTGTTTATCCTTGGCTTTTATTTATAAACAAAGTTATACCGCTACAATCCCAGTAGCATCAAACTATTGAACCATCATGCCAATAATTACTCATGAATACACTCTTTGTACAATTAAAAGAACTACAATAGATCGTTAGCGTTGCTTACGTATTTTCCATCCTGATAAATAACATTACATTTTCATAAGCGCTGTCTTTATTGATAAGCAAGTGAGGTGTGCAAACGCATCAGACGTACGATCTGCATCTTTTTTCGACGCAAAGATTGATCTTAGCCAGAGCCAACAGGATCATGCTTCATGATAAAAAGAAGACATCCGCCACGCAAAGAGATCCTTTTCAGTCAGAGCGAGTCATGCAAACAGAGCAGTCGTCACAGCGAACGGTTACACGGTTATGTATTCAATGCGGTCTTTTTTTACTTCAGCATGGGGCAGAAAGTGCGCTGGTTGACGAGCTATCCACCCGCCTCGGGCTGGCGCTTGGCATGGATAGCGTAGAAAGCGCTATCTCCTCTAACGCCATCGTCCTGACCACCATTAAAGACGGGCAGTGCCTGACTTCAACGCGAAAAAATCAGGATCGCGGAATTAACATGCACGTCGTGACGGAGGTGCAGCACATCGTTATTCTGGCGGAACACAAACTGCTGGATGTTAAAGGCGTTGAGAAACGCTTTAGCCAGATTAAACCGCTGCGCTATCCAAGATGGTTGGTCGCCTTTATGGTCGGCTTGTCCTGCGCCTGCTTTTGTAAACTCAATAATGGCGGATGGGATGGCGCGGTGATCACCTTTTTCGCCAGTATGGTGGCAATGTATATTCGCCAGATTCTGGCGTCCCGGCATTTGCACCCGCAAATCAACTTCTGCATTACTGCGTTTGTGGCAACCTCGATTTCTGGTCTGCTGCTGACCTTGCCGACGTTTAACCACACACCAACCATCGCCATGGCCGCCAGCGTGCTGCTGTTGGTTCCGGGTTTTCCGTTGATCAACTCCGTCGCGGATATGTTTAAGGGACACATTAATACTGGGCTCGCTCGCTGGGCTATTGCCAGTCTGCTGACGCTGGCGACCTGCATTGGCGTAGTCATGTCGATGACCTTATGGGGGCTTCGCGGATGGGCGTGATCGATTTCATTTTGGCGCTAATGCAGGACATGATCCTGTCGGCAATACCTGCGCTTGGTTTTGCCATGGTATTTAACGTACCACATCGGGCGCTCCCCTGGTGCGCGTTACTCGGCGCACTCGGCCACGGTTCACGAATGGTGATGATGAGCGCAGGATTTAATATCGAATGGTCAACCTTTATGGCGTCGCTACTGGTGGGCTGCATTGGGATCCAGTGGTCACGCTGGTATCTGGCGCATCCGAAAGTCTTCACCGTTGCGGCAGTAATCCCCATGTTCCCTGGGATCTCGGCCTATACCGCCATGATCTCGGCGGTAAAAATCGGCCATTTTGGTTACAGCGAAGCGCTGATGATCACGCTGTTGACCAATTTCCTGAAAGCCTCATCGATTGTCGGAGCGCTCTCTATCGGGCTATCCGTACCGGGATTATGGCTGTATCGCAAACGCCCGCGTGTTTAGCGGCACGCTTTGTTAGCTCCTCGCAGAGAGGGGAATCGCCCCCCTCATCTGCTGCTCTCCTTCTTCTCTGTGTTACTATAAAAGCAGTCCCCTTCTCGGTTGTTGTTCAGTATTGAGAAACATTATGCCCAGCAAAATTTTGACGCCGGACGTCACTAGCATTGACGCCTTACTACACGATCACCACACGGTGCTGGCCAGGTCTGCGGACGGCGCCGTAGCCGTATTCGCCAATAACGCGCCAGCATTTTACGCGGTGACGCCTGCACGACTGGCCGAGTTGTTAGCGCTTGAAGAGAAGCTGTCACGCCCGGGAAGCGATGTGACGCTGGATGCACAATTTTATGAAGAGCCGCAAACCGCTCCTGTTGTCGTGCCAATGGGGAAATTTGCGATGTACGCTGACTGGCAGCCCGATGCCGACTTTCAGCGCCAGGCCGCCCTGTGGGGCGTGGCGTTAAGAGAACCGATCACCGCCGAGGAACTGGCCTCATTTGTCGCCTACTGGCAGGCCGAAGGCAAAGTCTTTCACCATATTCAGTGGCAGCAAAAACTGGCACGCAGCATCCAGATTGGCCGGGCCAGCAATGGCGGAATGCCGAAGCGCGATGTGAACAGTGTCAGCGAGCCTGACAACCATATTCCACCGGGTTTTAGAGGATAACGATGAAAAACGTTGGCGACCTGATGAAACGTCTGCAAAAAATGATGCCGGCTAATGTCGAGCCAGCCTTTAAAACGGGCGAGGAGCTGCTGGCATGGCAAAAAGAGCAAGGTGAAATTCGCGCCGCAGCGCTGGCCCGTGAAAACCGAGCCATGAAAATGCAGCGCACATTCAACCGTTCCGGTATTCGTCCACTGCATCAGAACTGTTCGTTCGATAACTATCGGGTGGAATGCGAAGGTCAGATGAACGCCCTGAGCAAAGCTCGCCAGTACGTTGAAGAGTTTGACGGCAACATCGCCAGTTTTATTTTCTCTGGCAAGCCCGGCACCGGCAAAAACCATCTGGCCGCCGCTATCTGCAACGAACTGCTGCTGCGCGGCAAGTCGGTGCTGATTATCACCGTTGCGGACATTATGTCAGCCATGAAAGATACCTTCAGCAACCGTGAAACCAGCGAAGAACAGCTACTCAACGATCTCAGCAATGTCGATTTGCTGGTGATCGACGAAATCGGGGTGCAGACCGAATCCCGCTATGAAAAGGTGATCATCAACCAGATCGTCGATCGTCGCTCGTCCTCTAAACGGCCAACCGGTATGCTGACCAACCTGACCATGGATGAAATGAATAAACTTCTCGGCGAACGGGTCATGGATCGTATGCGCTTAGGCAATAGCTTATGGGTAAACTTCAACTGGGAAAGCTACCGTAGTCGGGTAACCGGTAAAGAGTATTAACGTATTAGGACCACTCCTAAGACTGCCGGCGCTATACTGCGCTGAAAAGGCATAACACGAGTTGCATATAATGATGAAAACAACCAAACGTCTGCTGTGCTGTGCGCTTGCCGCCAGCACGCTCATCTCGACCAGCGTTTTCGCCGCCTCCTGGCAGGATTCGCTCTCCAGCGCGGCCAGCGAACTGAGCAAACAAAGCTCCGGCTCGCAGGGCGGCTCGTCGCTCTCTTCCCTGACCAGTCTACTGAATGGCAGCAATCAGTCGCTGACCTCCAGCAGCATGAATAACGCCGCCGGGATCCTGGAATATTGCGCGAAACAGAAACTGGCCTCGGTCACCGACACGCAGAACGTCAAAAACCAGGTGCTGGATAAACTGGGCCTCAGTGCTCCAGAGCAGAA
Organism: Citrobacter sp. RHBSTW-00017; assembly: GCF_013797615.1. Lineage (NCBI taxonomy): Bacteria > Pseudomonadati > Pseudomonadota > Gammaproteobacteria > Enterobacterales > Enterobacteriaceae > Citrobacter > Citrobacter sp. RHBSTW-00017. Next base: position 4,251,241 of record NZ_CP056899.1, read on the forward strand.
ACAAGACACCAACTATATGGACGGCATTCAGGGGCTGCTCAACGCCAAAGATGGTCAACAACTGGACCTGAACACAATTGGCAACAGCTCGCTGGCGAAGCAGGTAAAAACCAAGGCCTGCGATCTGGTGTTAAAACAGGGTATGAACTTCATTTCCTGACGCACGACATGCCGCGTATATCCTGCGCGGCATCAACCTGCTCCCCATAAAATTCACACGTCAAATAATCAGTAAATCCCCGCAAAAAACACGCATATCTAAACCAATTCTGAATAACAACGTAATTTAATGTCACTACAATTGCAGCAATGCAACATCGCTATTACATTGTGCTTTCCCAAAATCATTAGCCTGCCTGGCGTTTGCCCGGTTTACTGAGGATCGCTCGTTGTCAGAACTCATCTCCATCACTCTGTTTCTCGCTTCAGTGCTGATTTACGCCTGGAAAGCGGGTCGCAATACCTGGTGGTTTGCTGCCACGTTAACGGTACTGGGGATTTTTATTGTCTTGAATATCACGCTGTATGCCAGTGACTATTTCACCGGCGACGGTATCAATGACGCGGTTCTGTACACGCTGACCAACAGCCTGACCGGCGCGGGAATTGGAAAATATATCTTACCTGGTGTCGGGATTGCGCTGGTCCTGACGACCGTTTTTGTCGCTCTCGGCTGGATTCTGCGCCGCCGTCGCCATCATCCGCATCATGTGGGTTACAGTCTGCTGGCCCTGCTGCTGGCGCTGGCCTCCGTAGATGCCAGCCCGGCGTTTCACCAGATAACCGAACTGGTAAAGTCGCAGTCGCGCGATGGCGATCCGGATTTCCCAACCTATTATAAAGAGCCGTCAAAAACGATTCCCAACCCGAAGCTGAACCTGGTTTATATCTATGGCGAAAGCCTCGAGCGCACCTATTTTAACAATGACGCGTTCCCGGATCTGACCCCGGAACTCGGTGCGTTGAAAAACGAAGGGCTGGATTTCAGCAATACCATGCAACTGCCGGGTACCGATTACACCATCGCTGGCATGGTCGCCTCCCAGTGCGGTATTCCGCTGTTTGCGCCGTTTGAAGGTAACGCCTCGGCATCGGTCTCCAGCTTCTTCCCCAACAATATCTGTCTGGGCGATATCCTGAAAAACTCCGGCTATCAAAACTACTTTGTGCAGGGAGCCAACCTGCGCTTTGCCGGCAAAGACGTGTTCCTGAAATCTCACGGTTTTGATCATCTCTACGGTGCGGAAGAGTTAAAAAGCGTGGTTGCGGACCCGGCCTATCGCAACGACTGGGGCTTCTACGACGATACCGTGCTGGATGAAGCATGGAAAAAATTCGAAGAGCTTTCGCGTTCGGGCCAGCGCTTTTCACTATTTACGCTGACCGTGGATACCCATCATCCAGATGGATTTATCTCACGTAGCTGCAACCGTAAACGTTATGACATCGACGGGATGGCCAACCAATCCTTCAGCGCGGTCAGCTGCAGCCAGGAAAACATTGCCGAATTTATCAATAAGATCAAAGCCTCACCGTGGTTCAAAGATACCGTTATCGTGGTTTCTTCCGATCATCTGGCGATGAACAACACCGCATGGAAGTATCTGAACAAGCAGGATCGCAACAACCTGTTCTTCGTGCTGCGCGGCGACCAGCCACAGCAGGAGACGCTGGCGGTGAAGCGTAACACGATGGATAACGGGGCAACGGTACTGGATATTCTCGGTGGCGATAACTTTATCGGTCTTGGCCGCAGCAGTTTGTCGAGCGAATCCGTGTCTGAAGTGTTCCTGAACATCAAAGAAAAAATGCTGGCGTGGAAGCCCGATATCATCCGCCTGTGGAATTTCCCGAAAGAGATGAAAGAGTTCACCGTCGACCAGGACAAAAACATGATCTCTTTCTCCGGCAGCCATTTCCGCCTGCCGTTGCTGCTGCGCGTATCGGACAAACGCGTCGAGCCGCTGCCGGAAAGCGAATACTCGGCCCCGCTGCGCTTCCAACTGGCAGATTTCGCGCCGCGAGATAACTTTGTCTGGGTTGATCGCTGCTACAAAATGGCGCAGCTATGGGCCCCGGAGCTGGCGCTCTCCACCGACTGGTGCGTATCGCAAGGCCAGTTAGGCGGACAGCAAATCGTGCAGCACGTCGACAAAGCCAAATGGAAAAGTAAAACCGTGTTTAAAGACACGGTGATCGACATGGAGCGCTACAAAGGTAACGTTGATACGCTGAAAATTGTCGATAACGACATTCGCTACAAAGCCGACAGCTTCGTCTTCAACGTGGCGGGCGCGCCGGAAGAGGTTAAACAGTTTAGCGGCATTTCACGCCCCGAATCCTGGGGACGCTGGTCCAATGCGCAGCTCAGCAAAGAGGTGACCATCGAGTACAAGGCCCCGCTGCCGAAGAAATTCGATCTGGTCATTACAGCGAAAGCCTTCGGCGACAACGCCAATCGCCCTATTCCCGTACGCGTTGGCCACGAGGAACAGACGCTGGTGTTAGGCCATGATGTCACTACCACTACCTTGCATTTTGATAACCCGGCGGATGCCGATACGCTGGTGATTGTCCCGCCCGATCCGGTCGCCACCAACGAGGGCAATATTCTCGGCCACTCGCCGCGTAAACTGGGGATCGGGATGGTTGAAATCAAAGTGGTCGCTCAGGGCTCGTAACATGAAATGGCTGATGGCGCTTCGCTTATCAGTCTTACAGCTAGCCGCATTTATTGTCTGAAAAAAAAACAGCGCCCAACACCACACCGGGCGCTGCATGGCAACCTTATTCCAGACTTTTCACTGCCTGGCGCATACCCTGCACCAGAATCATTTCCAGGTTTGCCGTCACCAGCCCGGCAAGCCCGGGCAGCAACGTCAAATCTTCACCCCAGTGCGCCGCATCGCCGAGCACAGTATCCACCAGTTCACGCAGCGTTAAATCTTTGCCAACTCGCGGCCACAGACTGGCATACAGGCTAACCCACTGCTCATCATCCTGTATCGGATAGCGTTCTCCCTCCCGCTCTGCGCGATAAAACGCCAGCAGCGCCGCGAGGGCGAACGTTAACCGCACGGGCCAGCGCCCATTTTGCTGGCCCGCCAGCAGTTGCGGCAAAATTCGGGTACGGAATTTGGTCATCCCGTTAAGCGCAATGGAAAGCAACTGGTGACGAATGTAGGGGTTTTGAAAACGCCCACTCACCGCGTCGGCAAATTCACGCAGTTCATCCGCCGGGAGATCCAATACCGGTATAATTTCCTCGCTAATCGCCCGCTCGATAAAGTGACGGACATCGGCATCCTGCATCGCTTCGCCGACAGTCTCCAGGCCACACAGCCAGGCCACCGGCACCAACGCCGTATGCGCGCCATTGAGAATGGCGACCTTACGCTCTTTGTACGGTTTGATATCGCTCACTACCCGTATGTTCAGCGGGCACTGCGCCAGATTCAGCTCCTCGGCCAGCCACTGCGGCCCCTGAATCACAAACAGGTAAAAATGCTCCGCGGTATCGAGAAACGCATCGTGATAGCCAAGCGAAGCTTCCAGCGCGGCGGCTTCTTCTCGCGGGTAGCCAGTGACAATGCGGTCGACCAGCGTGGAACAGAAGGTGTTTGCCGTCGCCACCCAGTCGGCAAACGCCGGGGGAAGCTGCCACTCCTGTGCATACCGCAGTACCAGCGTTTTGAGCGCCTCACCGTTATAGTCGATAAGCTCGCACGGGATAATGACCCAGCCCTTATCCACTGCGCCCTCAAAATGATTAAAACGTTCCAGCAGCAGACGCGTCAGTTTAGCCGGAAAGCTTACCGGCGGCGCATCATCGACCCGGTCTGCCGCGTGATAGCTAATTCCGGCTTCGGTGGTATTTGAAAACACAAAGCGAATATCCGCATTGTGGGCCAGCGCCAGATACGCCGCGAAGTCCTGATACGGATTGATTTCGTTATTCACCGAACGGATCAGCCGCGCCTCGCTCACCGCTTCGCCCTGCGCGTTTAGCCCGCGAATAAGCGTGGTATACAGCCCGTCCTGGGTATTCAGCGACGGTGGAAAATCGCTATTGATCGGGCGAACGATGGTCACGCCAGCGTTCAAAAAGGTTTGCTCGTTGAGGATATCCAGTTGCCAGTCGACAAACGCCCGCAGGAAATTCCCTTCACCAAACTGGATCACGCGCGTTGGGTAACTGGTTCCCGGAAAATCACGTCGATTCAATGTCTTCATCGCATTTCCCCTCTCAGAACGTGATCACGCCTTTAATCAGCTCACGGTTGTTAATCACATCCCGTTCGTAGATTTCTACCAGTGTGGCAAACGCGTAACGGTGCGTGAGCATCATGTCGGCGGTCAGTTTGCCTTCCGACATCAGGCGGCCTACCTTGGCGAAATCTTCCGGTGTGGCGTTGCGACTGCCCATCATGGTGGTCTCTTTTTTGTGGAACTCCGGATCGGAGAACTGCAAATCGCCTTTGAATAGCCCAACGAAAACAATGCTGCCGCCATGGCGAATCAAATTCACCGTGTTGTTCATCGCATGCTGATTGCCCGTGGCATCAATGACCTTTTGCGCCAGCGAACCACCAAACTGGTCACGCAGTTGCGCATCAAAATCTTCAGCAGACGGATCGATAACCGGGAGCCCCAACCGGGAAACCACATGCTCCCGGCGAGCCGGACTGGTATCGGCGACCACCACCTGTGCGCCATCGGCTTTGGCAATCGCCGCCGCGCCCAGACCAATCGGACCGGCACCGACCACCAGCACCTGCTCACCCGGAGCCACCGCCGCCCGGCGTACCGCATGCGCACTAATGGCATAAGGCTCAATCAGCGCCGCCGCCTGCGGATCAATTCCCTGCGCATCCAACAGGTTGGTGACCGGTACGGACAGGTATTCGCTGAAGCCGCCATCCTGATGCACGCCAATCACCGAAATCTTCTCGCAGCAGTTAGTGCGCCCGCTCAGACAGGCCGGACACTGCTGGCAGGCCACGTAAGGAATAACCGCCACCTGCTGACCATTTTTCAGATTCTGTATATTTTTGCCCAGCCCGACAATTTCCCCACATATTTCATGACCCAGTACACGTGGATAGCTGAAAAATGGCTGATTGCCACCCCAGGCATGAATATCGGTACCGCAAATCCCGACTGATTTAATTTTTATTAATGCTTCACCCTCACCCGGAATAGGTATTTCACGCTCTTTCCAGACTAATTTTTTAGGTTCCTGGCAAATCAACGTATTCATCGTAGACATGATTCTGCTCTCCTGTTTTTTTGTTGCCTCAGATATCAACGAAAATAAAAAAGCCGGAGAAAGCAGAAACACAATCTGTGAATCCCAGCGCATAAAAATGTTTTAAATCGGGTTTTAATACGCAAAAAGGAGAAGCCATGAGCCGTTCGCAGAACTTACGTCACAATGTGATTAACCAGATGATTGACGATATGGCGCGTGGCCATATCCCTTCCCCCCTCCCGTCGCAGAGCGCGCTGGCGGAGATGTACAACATCAGCCGCACCACCGTGCGCCATATGCTGAGCCACTTAGGCGAGTGCGGCGTGCTGACCCAGGTCGGCAGCCACTATGTCATCGTACGTAAACCCGACCATGACGACGGTTTTGCCTGTACAACCGCCTCCATGACTGAGCAAAACCGGATTTTTGAGCAGGCTTTTTTCACCATGATCAACCAGCGTCAGCTACGCGCAGGGGAGAGTTTCTCCGAACTACAGCTTGCCAGAGCTGCGGGGGTCAGCCCGGTGGTGGTGAGAGAATATCTTTTAAAATTCGAACGTTACAATCTGATCAAAAACGAAAAACGCGGCCATTGGAGCATGAAGCAGTTCGATCAGGCCTATGCGGAACAGCTGTTTGAACTCAGAGAGATGCTGGAAACCCATTCCCTGCAGCATTTTCTCAATCTGCCCGACGATGACCCGCGCTGGTTGCAGGCTAAAACACTGCTTGAGCGCCACCGGGTCCTGCGCGACAGCATCGGCAGCAGCTTTCGTATGTTCTCGCAGTTAGACCGTGAGTTTCATGCTTTACTGCTCTCCGCAGCAGATAATATATTTTTTAATCAATCACTTGAAATTATCTCCGTGATTTTCCACTTTCATTATCAGTGGGATGAAAGCGACCTCAAGCAGCGCAATATCATTGCCATTGATGAGCATATGACCATCCTCAGCGCACTGATTTGCCGCAGCGACCTGGATGCCACCCTGGCGCTCTGTAACCATTTGAATTCAGCCAAACAATCGATGATTCGCTCCATCAACCAAAGCCATAGCGCCGCTCATTAAGTACCGATAAAAAACAGCAAACCATTACCGGGAGCACGATTTTATAAAAATAAAAACGCCGGAAAAATACCGCTTGCCTATGCTCACGCTAAGTCGACTGCATTAAAAACTTTTGTGAGCGGTGATGAGCAAATTGATTCATCACTGGTATTTTTCAATACTGCACAGCCCGGCTGTGTGAAAATAAATTATTGAGGTTCAGGAGTCCGGCGTGGAAAAAAATAATATTACCCTCGACCCGAGTTCTTCGTTTGGCACGTCGTCATCTGCGGATATTAACGTTCCGCCTGAGGGCATGGTGCAACGCAGTAGCCGAATAAAACGTATTCAGACCACAGCAATGATTTTATTATTTTTTGCTGCGGTGATTAATTATCTCGACCGCAGTTCACTGTCGGTCGCCAACTTAACGATTCGTGAAGAACTGGGGCTGAGCGCCACGCAAATCGGCGTACTGCTGTCAGTGTTTTCTCTCGCTTACGGTATTGCACAGCTGCCCTGCGGCCCGCTGCTGGATCGCAAAGGTCCGCGCATTATGCTGGGGCTGGGGATGTTCTTCTGGTCGCTGTTTCAGGCGATGTCTGGCATGGTTCACAGCTTCACTCAGTTTGTTCTCGTGCGTATCGGGATGGGGATCGGCGAAGCGCCCATGAACCCGTGCGGCGTAAAGGTCATCAACGACTGGTTTAACATCAAAGAGCGCGGTCGCCCAATGGGGTTATTCAACGCTGCTTCCACCATCGGTGTTGCCATTAGCCCGCCGATTCTGGCTGCCATGATGCTGGTGATGGGCTGGCGTTGGATGTTTATTACCATCGGCGTGCTGGGTATTTTCCTCGCCATCGGCTGGTACATGTTGTATCGCAACCGCGAGCAGATTGCGCTGAGCGCTACTGAACAAGCGTATCTGAACGCCGGTAGCGTCAATGCCCGCCGCGATCCGCTGAGCTTTGCCGAATGGCGCAGCCTGTTCCGCAACCGCACTATGTGGGGCATGATGCTGGGCTTTAGCGGCATCAACTACACCGCGTGGTTATATCTGGCGTGGCTGCCAGGCTACCTGCAAACCTCCTACAACCTGGATTTAAAAAGCACCGGATTAATGGCAGCGATCCCATTCCTGTTTGGCGCAGCCGGCATGTTAATTAACGGTTTTGTCACCGACTGGCTGGTGAAAGGCGGTATGGCACCGATTAAGAGCCGTAAGATTTGTATTATCGCCGGGATGTTCTGTTCTGCGGCCTTCACTTTCATCGTGCCGCAGGCCACAACGTCGATGGCCGCCGTATTACTGATCGGTATGGCGCTGTTCTGTATCCACTTCGCCGGCACCTCGTGCTGGGGCCTGATCCACGTAGCCGTCGCCTCACGCATGACCGCCTCCGTGGGCAGTATCCAGAACTTTGCCAGCTTTATCTGCGCGTCGTTTGCACCAATCGTCACCGGATTTATTGTTGATACCACCAACTCTTTCCGTCTGGCGCTGATCATTTGTGGCTGCGTCACCATGGTGGGAGCCCTCGCCTACATCTTCCTGGTGCGCCAACCCATCAGCGATCCGCGTAAAGATTAATCCTCATGATGCCCGATAACACCGCGCTTATCGGGCATGTTATGCTCGACAAATGAACATCACCTTACGCTCCACCACTCTGGCAGAAACTGCCGCTCTTCCCGCCATCGAACGATCTGCGGGGCAACGTTTTTTACTCATCCCCGAACTGGCGTGGATTGCTGACGACCAGACTATATCGGTTGACGAGCATCGGGCATTTGCCGCTGCTGGCATGAGCTGGCTGGCGCAGGTCGACGAGCATCCGGTCGGTTTTTTAGTTGCCGAAACGCTGGGGTCATCGCTGTTTATTGCTGAACTTTCACTGCATCTGGAGTGGCAGGGAAAAGGTATTGGTCGCAGATTGATTGGCTATGTTGCCGAACAGGCGCGCGCGAAAGGTTATACATCGCTCACGCTGACCACCTTCCGCGATGTGCCGTGGAATGCGCCATTGTACGCACGATTGGGGTTTGAAATGCTGGCTGACGAGACGCTTCCTGCTCTGCTGCGCCAGAAAAGAGAAGACGAAGCGGCGCACGGGCAGACGTACGAACTACGCTGCGCCATGCGCCTGATGCTGCGTTAATTGCCCGCGGGCGGCTACGCCTTATCGGGCATTACCAACTTAGAACGTTTCCCAGTTATCCCCAGCATCCGTTACCGCAGCTTTACGCGGCTGGACTGTTGAAACCGGTTTAGCGGCAGCAACATTACGCGCGCGCTGTTGGTCATGCTGAATACGGAACACGGCAACGGCCTGGGTCAGACGGCTGGCCTGCTCTTCCAGCGCCGCAGCGGCGGCGGCGGATTCTTCCACCAGCGAGGCGTTCTGCTGCGTCACACGATCCATCTCAGCAACGGCCAGACCGACCTGGTCGATACCGCGGCTCTGTTCATCAGAAGCAGAGGCGATTTCACCCATGATATCGGTCACGCGGGTTACCGCATTGACGATCTCATCCATGGTTTCACCAGCGCTTTCTACCAGCGTTGAACCCACATCCACACGGCTGACCGAGTCTTCAATCAGGCTCTTGATCTCGCACGCGGCCTGCGCACTACGCTGGGCCAGGTTACGAACTTCACCCGCAACCACTGCAAAACCACGGCCCTGCTCGCCCGCACGCGCAGCTTCTACCGCGGCGTTGAGCGCCAGAATGTTGGTCTGGAAGGCAATGCCGTCGATGACGCTGATAATGTCGGCGATTTTCTGCGAACTGGAAGCGATGTCGCGCATGGTTTGCACCACGTTATCCACCACTTTGCCGCCTTTTTGCGCGGTTTCAGAAGCGCTTAGGGCCAGATGGCTGGCCTGACGCGCGTTTTCGGCGTTCTGCTTCACGGTCGCCGTCAGCTGTTCCATGCTGGCTGCGGTTTCTTCCAGAGATGCAGCCTGCTGCTCGGTACGCGAGGAGAGATCGTTGTTGCCCATCGCAATCTCGCTGGCCCCGCTGTAAATCGCGTTGGCACCGTTACGCACATCACCCACGGTGTTCATCAGCTCACCCTGCATGTGACGCAGACTTTCCGCCAGTTGGCCAATCTCGTTGGAACCTTCCACCTCAATACGCTTCACCAGGTCGCCGCTGGCGATATGACGAATGCTGTCGATCAGACGGTTCATTGGGGAGATAAGAGTCAGTTTGATGCCGAACCAGACCGCAATAATTGCCGCCAGTACGGTAATCAGTACACAGACCAATACCCACATCGCCTGGCTGTAAGAGCTGTTGTTATCTGCCACTGCTATGTCATACAGGCGATCATTCTGCTGCATGTAGTTGATGTATGTCTTCTCAAAACCATCCTGATAGCTCTGCGTGGGTTGATCAAAGAACGCATTGATCTTCCCGTCACCCAGTAACTGGATCAGCTCCGCCAGCGCGCCGTGATAGATGTCATAGGTTCGGTTGATCTCCTGGAACGCGGCTTCACTTTGACGCGGATCGCGCGGGAGCGACTCGTAAATCGCCCAGTTTTTTTCCGTCAGTTTCAGCGCCGTGCTGGCTACCTGCATCAGCTCAGCAACGGTCGCACCGCTGCCGATATTGCTCTGATCCATCATGTAGCGAATACCCGCCCGGTTCAGGGTATTACGCGTTTGCAGCAGCTCAACCCAGGTGGCGTTCAGCGCAGACTGTTGCTGGCGAATGGTTTGCAGAACGGTAAAGTTCTCTTTGTCATTCTTAAGTGAGTTAAAAAACAAGCCGCCGGAGGCGAGCTGTAAAAGGCCAAATAGCGCCAATACCAGCAGTAAGCTGGTAACAATCTTCATTCGTTTTAACATGTTTTCTCTTTCCGCTAGACAGATGTCAGAATTTTCGGCCTGGAAAGGGAAAACTTTATGAAATTTGTGCTAGTTGAATCGATCTCAGCATCGACGATTCGTCGATCCACGCCGTCTGCCAAAGCGCTAAGCGGGTTTATTAGTGATCTCAATCACATAAATATACCCGTTAGTCCCCATTGCTTACCGCTCACTGACACTTGGGACCGCTTAAGCTGACATACAACCGCTCACTTATTTACCTTACTTTACGCGCGTATTTCTCTGGCAAGATCCCCCCAACATAGCAGTCAATTTACCTCCTCAAACACAAGATCAAACCCACGCGGCTTCGGCCAATTATTAATTAGATACCAGGTTTTACTATGGATACGAAAAAGATATTCAAGCACATACCCTGGGTGATTCTCGGAATCATCGGTGCATTCTGCCTCTCGGTAGTGGCATTACGTCGGGGTGAGCACATCAGTGCCCTGTGGATCGTGGTCGCCTCAGTTTCTGTTTATCTGGTGGCCTATCGTTACTACAGTCTGTACATCGCCCAAAAGGTGATGAAACTTGACCCGACGCGTGCCACGCCGGCGGTCATCAACAATGACGGTCTGAACTACGTTCCAACCAACCGTAACGTATTGTTTGGCCACCACTTTGCCGCTATCGCAGGTGCAGGTCCGCTGGTTGGGCCGGTACTGGCCGCGCAGATGGGCTATCTGCCCGGTACGCTGTGGCTGCTGGCGGGTGTCGTGCTGGCCGGTGCGGTGCAGGACTTCATGGTGCTGTTTATCTCTTCACGCCGTAACGGCGCATCTCTAGGTGAGATGATCAAAGAAGAGATGGGCCCGATCCCGGGAACCATTGCGCTGTTCGGCTGCTTCTTAATTATGATCATCATCCTTGCGGTACTGGCGCTGATCGTGGTGAAAGCGCTGGCTGAAAGCCCGTGGGGTGTGTTCACCGTCTGCTCAACCGTACCTATCGCGCTATTCATGGGGATCTACATGCGATTCCTGCGACCGGGTCGTGTGGGCGAAGTGTCGGTGATTGGTATTGTGCTGCTGGTTGCGTCTATCTACTTCGGCGGCGTGATTGCTCACGACCCGTACTGGGGCCCGGCGCTGACCTTTAAAGACACCACCATTACCTTTACCCTGATCGGCTACGCGTTTATCTCTGCGCTGCTGCCGGTATGGCTGATCCTCGCGCCGCGCGACTATCTGGCTACCTTCCTGAAAATCGGCGTTATCGTCGGTCTGGCGGTGGGGATTGTTATCCTCAACCCGGAACTGAAAATGCCGGCGATGACTCAGTACGTTGATGGTACTGGCCCGCTGTGGAAAGGCGCTCTGTTCCCGTTCCTGTTCATCACCATCGCGTGTGGTGCGGTCTCTGGCTTCCACGCGCTGATCGCTTCTGGTACCACACCGAAGCTGCTGGCCTGTGAAACCGACGCGCGCTTTATCGGTTACGGCGCCATGCTGATGGAATCCTTCGTGGCGATTATGGCGCTGGTTGCCGCGTCCATCATCGAACCGGGTCTGTACTTCGCAATGAACACCCCGCCAGCAGGCCTTGGCATCACCATGCCGAACCTGCATGAAATGAGCGGCGAGAACGCCCCGCTGATTATGGCGCAGTTGAAAGACGTAACCGCACATGCGGCGGCGACCGTCAGCTCCTGGGGCTTCGTCATTTCGCCTGAGCAGATCCTACAGACCGCGAAAGACATCGGTGAACCGTCCGTTCTGAACCGCGCAGGTGGCGCGCCGACGCTGGCCGTTGGTATCGCTCACGTGTTCCACAAAGTGCTGCCGATGGCTGATATGGGCTTCTGGTACCACTTCGGTATTCTGTTTGAAGCACTGTTCATCCTGACCGCGCTGGATGCCGGTACCCGTTCTGGCCGCTTTATGCTGCAGGATTTACTGGGTAACTTCGTTCCGTTCCTGAAAAAAACCGACTCTCTGGTTGCGGGCATCATCGGTACTGCGGGCTGCGTAGGCCTGTGGGGTTACCTGCTGTATCAAGGTGTTGTTGACCCGCTGGGCGGCGTTAAGAGCCTGTGGCCGCTGTTCGGTATCTCTAACCAGATGCTGGCTGCCGTGGCACTGGTTCTGGGCACCGTGGTACTGGTTAAAATGCAGCGCACCAAATACATCTGGGTTACCGTTGTTCCGGCTGTATGGCTGCTTATCTGCACCACCTGGGCGCTGGGTCTGAAACTGTTCAGCACTAACCCGCAGATGGAAGGCTTCTTCTTCATGGCGAATCAGTACAAAGAGAAGATTGCTAACGGCGGCGAACTGACCGCTCAGCAGATTGCCAACATGAACCACATCGTTGTCAACAACTACACCAACGCAGGCCTGAGTATTCTGTTCCTGGTGGTGGTGTACAGCATCATTTTCTACGGGTTCCGTACCTGGCAGAAAGCCCGCGCCATCAACGGTCGCTCTGATAAAGAGACGCCGTATGTACCGGTGCCGGAAGGCGGCGTGAAGACCTCTTCACATCACTAACCGTATTCAGCCCCGCTTCGGCGGGGCTTTTCGCTTATCAGGATTGTTTATGTTTGGTACTTTAGGTCAGGCAAAAAAATACCTCGGTCAGGCGGCAAAGATGCTGATTGGCATTCCGGACTACGACAACTACGTCGAGCACATGAAGACCAACCATCCCGATAAGCCGTACATGACCTACGAAGAATTCTTCCGCGAGCGCCAGGAAGCCCGCTACGGTAACGGCGGAAGCAGTTGCTGTTAGAAGGAGAAATGAATGACCCCGATTGCAGTTACCCTACTCACCGGTTTTCTTGGCGCGGGTAAAACCACCCTGTTGCGCCATATTCTCAACGAGCAGCACGGCTATAAGATTGCCGTTATCGAAAACGAATTCGGCGAAGTCTCGGTGGACGATCAGCTGATTGGCGACCGCGCCACGCAGATCAAAACCCTGACCAACGGCTGCATTTGCTGTACCCGCTCCAGTGAGCTGGAAGACGCACTGTTAGATCTGCTCGACAACCTCGACAAAGGCGCCATCCATTTCGACCGTTTGGTGATCGAGTGCACCGGCATGGCCGACCCCGGCCCGATTATCCAGACCTTTTTCTCCCATGAAGTGATTTGCGAACGCTACCTGTTGGACGGTGTGATTGCGCTGGTTGACGCGGTACATGCCGACGATCAGATGAACCAGTTCACCATCGCCCAGTCGCAGGTGGGCTACGCTGACCGCATTCTACTGACCAAAACCGACGTGGCGGGTGAAAGCGAGAAACTGCGTGAGCGCCTGGCGCGCATCAACGCCCGCGCCCCGGTGTATACCGTCACGCATGGTGATATCGACCTCTCCCTGCTGTTCGATACCAACGGTTTCATGCTCGAGGAGAACGTGGTCAGCGCCAAACCACGCTTCCACTTTATCGCCGACAAGCAAAATGATATCTCCTCGATCGTCGTCGAGCTGGATTACCCGGTAAACATCAGTGACGTGTCGCGGGTAATGGAAAATCTGCTGCTGGAATCCGCCGAGAAGCTGCTGCGCTACAAAGGCATGCTGTGGATTGAAGGCGAGCCAAACCGCCTGCTGTTCCAGGGCGTTCAGCGTCTGTACAGTGCCGACTGGGATCGCCCGTGGGGCGACGAACAACCGCACAGCCTGCTGGTGTTTATCGGCATTAACCTGCCGGAAGACGAGATCCGAGCCGCGTTTGCGGGGTTGAAGAAGTAAACAGCCGCTCCCTTTTATTTGTGAAAGGGAGCAAATATCTCTGAAACAAATATCTCGCATCACGCTTTCTGTTTGTAATATTGTCTGTTAATGTCATTACCCATGATGAATTCATGTTTTTATTAATATTTCTCGGAATATTAATTTAACATATTTATATAATTTTCATGAATTGGTAGGCGTAACATGGCAATCATTATTCCCACAATAAGCAGTTGTAGCGAGAAAATTACTGCCGGCGAAAAAAGACTGGCAAGACTTCTTGAGGGGGGACTCAGCGAACAGTGTACCTGCTGGTATGACACCCGAATGGGAGACAAGCAAGAGCATCCGGATTTTGTAATTCTAACCCCCGAAAAAGGTTTGTTATTTATAGAAGTAAAAGACTGGTTTATTACAAAAATTAAATCTGCCAACAAATCACATATTCATTATGAAACTAAAGACGGCATTCAACCGTTCAAGAATCCACTCGAACAGGTTCGTCAATATACCTTTCACACTATCAATAGCCTAAAAAAAGATCCGCTGCTTCGCCAGCAACAAGGTGATTATGAAGGCAGCTTTATTATGCCGTATGGATTTGGTGTTTATTTGAGCAATATCACCCGAGCACAGCTAGAAAAGAGTTTTCCACCCGAAGCGATAAATGAACTATTCCCAGCCAGCCAGGTTATTTGCAAAGACGAACTCAGCGAGTTTATGACCAAGGAACAAATCTCTGCCCGGCTCGAATCCCTTCTCAGACATAACTACGCTCATCACACTACACCACAGCAACTCGACCGTATCCGATGGCATCTATATCCCGATGTACGCATTAACGCATCCGTTACGCAGGTTGATCTGAACAATTTTACGTTCCACACCCCCGATGTGGTTTGCATGATGGACAGGAACCAGGAACAACTCGCCAGAAGCATGGGTGCAGGACACCGTGTTATTCATGGCGTGGCAGGATCCGGTAAAACGCTCATTTTGCACCACCGTTGTATTGAGCTTGCCAACAATATTGAAAACACCAAGCCGATCCTGGTGATTTGCTACAACATCACGCTGGCCAAAAAACTCAAATCACAGCTTGAGCAGCACACTTTAAGACTTCCCGTCGAAGTCATCCATTTTCATGCCTGGTGTTATCAACAGTTAAATACACATCATAGTCTTCCGCCGAAAAGTAAAAACTTTATTGAGCTGATGGAAAATGCACTGACGGTGGCATTTGAAGAGGGGATTATAAAACCGGAGCAATACAGCGCAGTCCTAATAGACGAGGGACACGATTTTAAACCGGAGTGGCTGAGAATACTCGCACGTATGCCAGACAACAAAGATAACTCCCTTCTTTTCCTCTACGATGACGCCCAGTCTATCTACCAGAAAAAGAAAGCCCTCGACTTCACACTCTCTAGTGTCAATATTAAGGCCCTCGGCCGCACTACGATCCTGAATACCAACTATCGTAATACCCGGCAAATACTCCATTTTGCCAGCAACATTGCCTTTAATTATCTCAATAATCACATTGAAGAGGCGCTCAAATACCAGCAACCCGATGCTGGAGGCTTGTCCGGCACTTACCCGGCACTGGCCAGCTTTGATAATCAGGACGAGGAGATTACTCACGTGCTCGATTGGGTGACAAAGCAGCGACAACAAGGTATTGCATGGTCAGAGATCGCCATACTGTGCCCTTCAACATACAGCATTTCGGGGATGCTGGGGCCACGTCTCGCGGCGCGTAGCATCCCCTACCAAATTGACCTGCCCCCACGATTAGATACAACACTCAGTTAGTAACGTCGGAATCTTCATTCTCAGAATGACCCTTTCTCCAGCCCGCTGCAAATTCAGACGGTGTCTGATAATTCAGCGTGGAGTGCGGGCGGCATTCGTTATAATCCTGCCGCCAGTCATTAATAATTTTCCTGGCATGAACGATATCGCTGAACCAGTGCTCATTCAAACATTCATCGCGAAATCGTCCGTTAAAGCTCTCAATATATCCGTTCTGCGTTGGCTTGCCCGGCTGGATTAAGCGCAACTCAACACCATGCTCAAAGGCCCATTGATCCAGTGCACGGCAAGTGAACTCCGGCCCCTGGTCAGTTCTTATCGTCGCCGGATAGCCTCGAAACAGTGCAATGCTGTCCAGAATACGCGTGACCTGAACGCCTGAAATCCCAAAGGCAACAGTGACCGTCAGGCATTCCTTTGTGAAATCATCGACGCAGGTAAGACACTTGATCCTGCGACCGGTGGAAAGTGCGTCCATGACGAAATCCATCGACCAGGTCAGATTGGGCGCCGCCGGACGGAGCAGCGGCAGACGTTCTGTTGCCAGCCCTTTACGACGTCTTCTGCGTTTTACGCCCAGGCCACTGAGGTGATAAAGCCGGTACACGCGCTTATGATTAACATGAAGCCCTTCACGGCGCAGCAACTGCCAAATACGACGGTAGCCAAAACGCCTGCGCTCCAGTGCCAGCTCAGTGATGCGCCCTGATAAATGCGCATCAGCAGCCGGACGGTGAGCCTCATAGCGGCAGGTCGACAGGGATAAACCTGTAAGCCTGCAGGCACGACGTTGCGACAGACCGGTCGCATCACACATCAACATCACGGCTTCCCGCTTCTGGTCTGTCGTCAGTACTTTCGCCCAAGAGCCACCTGAAGCGCCTCTTTATCCAGCATGGCTTCGGCAAGCAGCTTCTTGAGTCTGGCGTTCTCTTCCTTAAGCGACTTCAGGCGCTTAACTTCAGGCACCTCCATACTGCCATACTTCTTACGCCAGGTGTAAAACGTGGCATCGGAAATGGCATGCTTGCGGCAGAGTTCACGGGCGGGTACCCCAGCTTCGGCTTCGCGGAGAATACTGATGATCTGTTCGTCGGAAAAACGCTTCTTCATGGGGATGTCCTCATGTGGCTTATGAAGACATTACTAACATCGGGGTGTACTAATCAACGGGGAGCAGGTCAAAATGATTGTGACCAGCGATGACAAAAAGCACTGGTCGCCGCAAAATGATCTCCTTTGTGTAATGCCTTTACCAAGCAGTAAGGGGCTTGAATTTCACTCAGTGGCTATTATGGATGCCGCAAAGGAAAGGGATGAGGAAGATCTGAGTGACGACATCAAGCGTCTGTATGTCGGATTTACCCGCGCGCGCCAGAATCTTTTGGTGACAATGCACGGAACAGGGAGCTTGCGCGACCATCTTATCAACACCTACGAAAATAGCGCAAAGGTGATCTAACGGAGCCACGCCAGGAATCCGTAAACATTCCCCTCTCCCTACAGCGGAGAGGGGCGAATCCTATTTCAACACGCCCTGCTGCGTTACAACCCACTGTTCACTGGTGGTAATCGGTTTGTCATCTCGGCATGATGCCGCAGGTGTTCCACTAATTTGACAGCTGCGGTTATTTTAGCGGAGAACCGCAGCAGAAATAACCTCGCAGATGCCCGGTGGCGCTACACTTATCGGGCCAGGAAATTCCGCTTCCCGTAGACCGGATCAGGCACAGCCGCCATCCGGCACTCACAGTCCCTGCATATTCTGACTATTTCTTATTTTGCTCGCGCAGCATCGCTTCGCGCAAAATGGCATTGAGACGCGTCTGGTAACCCTTCCCGGGGCGCTTCAGCCATTCCATCACATCGGCATCAATGCGCACCGACGCCTGCGTTTTTAACGGACGAAAAAACTTACCGCGAATGGCCTCTGACCACTGCTTATCTTCGGTCACGGGAATGTCGCTGTAATCGATATCATCGTCCGGTTTATTCGCCAGCGCCTTCAGTTCAGCCTCATGCTGAGCACTCAGCGCGGATACGCTGCCGCGTTTATGTTTAACTATGCTCATAACGATTCCTCTCTTTACGATCTGCCTTTCTGGCGCTGATGATACGAATGACTTCAAAGCGACTTTCAAACCTAACGCTATGGGCAACCAGAATAACCACAATGCCATGAACGAGACCAATGGTCTGCCAGCGATACTCACCGTTCTCATACCGCTCCTGCCGCGACAGATGTTGGGGATCGTCGAAAACCAATATTGCGTCCTCAAAGCGAACACCATGTTTACGGTGGTTACTTTGTGCCTTGTTTGCATCCCACTCAAACTCCATTGGCATGTTCTTTCCCTAATTGTATATACAAAAGTGTATATACAATTATCTTACGATTATAGCGAAATTGTTGGAAATAACATCACATTTTGCTTTTAATAGAGTGAAGTTAGTAGGCCGGATAAGGCGCAGCCGCCATCCGGCACTGGCAGTTTTCATTCCGATAAGTGATTCATCCCATGGAATTTTTCATCTGGTATGGCAAGCTATTGCCATTGCACTCGTTAAGGGACCAACGTGAAAAAGTACAAAGTGATTACCCCGCTTTTTCCAACTTATGATCAGACCCGAGCCATGATGAATGCCGTGGCTGGATGTTCAGTCAAAGCGGTGCGTAATATGATCACCGCCATTCAGGAGCAAACGGGTACGCCACAAAACCCGGTTGACTGGTCAGAGCCGGATAACTGGATTAAAGAACGGCTCAGCGGCGAAGATGCCAAAATAGCCTGGCAGATCTGGAAGATGGATAACCATATTCTCAACCCCCGCCACAGCTATGGCTGCTACATGTTTATCAATAACCCTTTGTTCGATCTTATGCAGACCCACGAAGACGGCGGCTGGTACCCCAGCGAACAGGGGCGATTATTTCTGGATAACGATGAAGCCACACTGCGTAAACTCGACGATACAGAAGGCATGTTGCAACTACTGGAACTGCTCGCCGGCCGGGAGCAGGCCAGACGCGCTGATCTTCTACCCGAGTGGCAGGCATTCTTACATCAGCACTCAAAATTTGCCTCCCCCAGTTCAGTCAAAACTACGCTCTACGCCCGGCTGTACAACCTGGTCGAGCGCGATCTGGTAGCCCGTGAAGGGATGAGCTACAAAATTACCGAGGCTGGTCGAAAATGGCTCGGTAAGGCACTGCCTGAACGTCGAACCGATCCACGTAAGGAGTTGCTGGATGCGGTAAAACGCTATAACCAGCAGCAAAAAGAGCTATTGCGCGACCAGCTCTCCACCATGAATCCGTACAAATTTGAACATCTGGTGGCTCAGCTACTTGAAACAATGGGTTACGAGCAGGTTGAAGTGACCAAAGCCTCCGGCGATAAAGGCGTGGATGTGATTGGTAAGGTTCAGGTGGGCATCACCACCATTACCGAAGTGGTGCAGGTAAAACGGATGCAGAACACCATCACGCGCCCGTATATCGATCAGCTACGCGGCGCACTTCCCTACCACAAAGCCATTCGCGGCACGCTGATCACTACCGGCAAGTTTGCCGCCAAATGCGCGGAAGCAGCGCTGTTCCCAGGCGCCGCGCCGATTACCTTAATCGACGGCGATCGCCTGCTGGAGCTGTTGATTGAAAACAACGTCGGCATTCGACGCAGCAACGCAGTGGAATTGCTGGATGTGGATTTACAGCTGTTTGATGAGCTGGAGATTGAATAACGTGCCAGACGCTGTAGCACAGCCATTTCTGTTCATGGCTTGCATAACAATATTGTGTAAAATCAGAGCAATCCCATTATCGGTAGAGAACGGACATGGCTGACCTGAACCTGAGTACCCTGACGGAAGCAGACATCATCACCAAACGCGTAATGCCCGCCATCCTTGACGCTGGCTGGAACGACACAACGCAAATCAGACAAGAGGTCAAACTCCGGGACGGCAAGGTCATCGTACGCGGCAAAGTCGCGTTATCCGGATTACACGCATGTTCCGACAATTATTATGAAAGGCCAGTGGCTGGAGGCAGCCGGTTTCACCACCGGCTGCAAATTCGATGCCAGAGTGATACCCGGCTGCATTGTGCTGACGGCCAAGCTGCCGGAGCCGGAAGAACTAGCGTTATTACATTCGCTGCGTCGGGTGTGCAAGCTGTCCGCACGTAAGCAACTAAGCAACAGTAGGTGCAGGAGTTTATCGACGTAATTTCGGCGAAACCTGTCAGGCAGAAATAACCGCCCGGATGCCAGACAGCGCTCATGAGTATAAGCCCCGTGTATTGATTGTAACATCATTTTATCCGGAGCCGTTTACTCAAGACCCTAAGCGATAATCCCAATCATCATAGTGGACTATATTCCCATCATGATAGTGCCAGGTAATCTTCTTGTAACGGAGCTGAGCAAGTTCAAGATGGGTCTGTTTTTCGTAATAAGGATCTTTAACATCGTGCATCAGTGAAAAAAGCGTAACGACTTTCACATTTTCCAGGGTTATCGTAAAATAGACCTCTTCCTGACCAGCATAATTTATTCGATAGAGGTCAATAACAGCTTTCCTTAATGTTTCTCCGGTACTTAATGATTTGTACAAAAGCACACTAGAAGCATCAATTTCCTTTTCAATTAAAAATGGACGATGTTGGCGTTTATTCAACACCCTCCCATTATGCAAATCAGAGTTGTAGCTCACATTATGATACAGACCTAAAATCTCGATCTGATTTTCACGGTCTTTTACCATCACACTACCTTTGATAATATTTCCAGCATCATCGATTAATGACATATACCCGGGGATAGCCATTTATAAATCCTTGTTAAATGGAATAGAATTCTCAACACTATTGATCATAACCGCAATACACCGCTTCCCTTCTGTCGTTTTGACCTTATACATTTCCCTGATGGAATTAACAAATAGCTTATTCATTTCTTCTTCTGACTCAGGGTAAGAGGTAAATGCGCATATCTGCTCAATATTCAGCAATGGTCTGTTATCGTTGAGGATAGCCAGAACACCGACTGGGTTATGTGGAATGGCTTCAGAGACCGCCCCCTGTAAATCTTCCGCCGTACTGGCATCAACTCCGGATTCAAGAGCACTTGCTACCGTTAACCAGTCATTATTACCTTTGCTAATTTCAGGAATAATATGGTTCCACCATTCTGACTCACTGCCATCATAAAGTTCGTGTACAACGGTATTTGCTCCTTTTTCATTTATCATCTGCAGAAGCTGTGCTGCAGTATGCACTGCAGCACAGGGAGCACCCGAAAGAATAAATAGAAAGGAGATAAAAATAAATTTCATTATCTTACCACCAAAATTGTGTCACCCGAATCGTAAATGGTTTGGCGCTTATCTTGTCCATTCATAATTATACATCCTGCAGATGCCGTTCCCGGTGGCTGCCCTTTTTTATCACCATGAATTTCGAAATGATCTCTGCCAAAAGTATTTGTCCCTGCAATAGGTTCGAGGATAATAGCGGAGGGACTTTTATGATTATTCCATCCAGCAATAAAATAAACGCTTCGTGGAATGGGGCCCTTGTTACGTATGTGTTCACAGTTCGGTTTATCCTTTGATTCACCAGCACCACTGTAGCAATAAGCAATTAATTTACCGTTATGGCTCAGTATACCTGTCGATACTTTATATTCCCATGTCATATGATTTACACCCTTTAAAATATAATAATTATGCTTATCATATTTAATTGTAAAATTAAATATGTTCATAAAGTCACAATTATTAAAATTCAAAATATTTATAATTCATACATCTTTATTTCTCGAACCAATAAATCGTATTCTGAATAATTAGATAACGGGGAAGCAGCAGGCAATCTGAAAACACCCGGTGGCACGACGCTTACCGGGTCTACAAATTCTGCGTCTCATAGGCCGGATAAGGCGCAGCCGCCATCCGGCATTCACTCCCCACTCACTCGGTAATCACAAACCGCGTCGCGGTAAAGCAGTTCAAAACCCGGTGTACCAGAAATACCATCGTTAGCGTTGCCACCAGCGCGACGGTAACAGAGGTGATGCGGTATAAATCGCTGAACACCAGATCGCTGTCCGGATGCAGGTTCTGGCCGAACATAATCCCGATGGTGGTGATACTGGCAAAACCCACCCCCGCGCCGACTTTTTCCATTACGTGCAGGCGGGCGCTGAACGCCAGCCCGAGGCCGATCAGCGGCATCATCAGCAGCATATGGTTGCTGAAATCATAGATAAGCAGTTGCACCAACAGAATATACAGGCAGGCCTGCACCACGCCGACCACGCGCCAGAGCGAGCTCAACACCGCGCCGCGATAGTGCATAGGAAACAGGATCAAAATGCCCGCCATCAGTGCCGACAGCGAATCGCTCAAATCACAGATCTGGAAGATAACAAAAATCATCGTCGCCACCGTACCGGAAAGCAGCGACTCGTGGCGCACCCGGGTGGCATCTTTCTCAATGCGCGGCGGTAGCTGGCGGGGTTCCACGTCCGGGATCAGATAATGCAGCAGCGCACTCAGCGCCACCGCCATGATGCAGGCTTCCATATTGGAGAACATCAGCGTGTGCCAGTTGGTGGTGGGATAGCTCATAAAGTTGAGCATCGTGCTCTGGCACACCACGCCCATCGAACCAAGCAGAAACAGCGGTCCTTTGCTCATCAAGCGAAAACGCATCACATACAGGCCAAACACCACCAGCGTCATAATCAGCGGCCACTGTGAGAGATAGCCGACGATTAGCACCATTTCGACACAGTTCACCGCCGCGCTGAACACGAACTGTTTTGCCACATGGCGGTTGAACACCGGCACCAGCGACAGCAGCATCAGCGGATAAACCACAAAAAATACGCCGTACTGTACGTTGTAGAAGGTCGAGATACTCAGTGCTATCGTCCCGGCAACGGAGATACGCAAGGTCTGGCGAAAATCATTGGCGGTGTAGACAATGTTCCCGTGCGGCGTAAAGACGTGGGCCAGAGTGTTAATAGACATAATGCAGCCAGCTGACGAGGTGGATCTGCGCCCCGGCAAAGGTACGGGCGAACATCCCCTCGCTGTTATACAGCTGCACCGTGGCGCGCGCCCCGGTCGGTAACGGCGTGTCGAGCGGTTCATTCAGTGCAACGTGAATGCGCATACGCTGGGCATCGCGCACCCAGCGGGTGGACTGTTCCGGTTGCGACAGCAGACCGTTAACCTGTTCCTGACCCGCCAGAATACCGGCATCGCTGCTGGTGACGCGGGCAGAGAAAACTTTGCCCGGCAAGGCGTCGAACACCACGGCGGCATCGGTATCTACCCGAGTGTGGCGCAGGCTTTTCTCTCGAAAGTCGGCCACGATATCGGTCTGATGGCTGACCAGCGCCAGCAGCGGCGTGGCTGCGGTAGCGTAAAGTCCGGGACTAAGCTGAAGGTTACTCACCGTACCGTCGGTCTGTGCATACACTTTGCTCCAGCTGACGTTCAGTTGCGCCTCTTCCAGCGCATTACGGTATTTTTGCAGCGTCACGTTACGCTTGTCATCGAGCTCGCCGCGCTGGATCAGCAGGTTCTGAATGCTGGCATTAAGCGCCGCCACCGACTGCTCGCTGGTTTGCCAGGCGGTACGCACCTTGTCGAGATCGGATTGCGACACGTTCTGCATGGTGGCCAGGCGCTGATAGCGGTCAAAGGTGGTCTTATCGTTACGGGCGCTGAATTGCGCGGTACGCAGGTTGGCGCGCGCGGAGGCTATCTGCGCATCCAACTGTTGATTGCTCAACTTCGCCTGCTCAAGGGCGATTTGCGCAGCCTCGACCTTATTGATAAACGGCGTCGGATCCAGTTCGTACAGCAAATCGCCCTTCTTCACCAGGCTATTATTGTGTACATGCACCTGCGAGACGTAACCGGATACGCGTGAGGAAACGGGCGTTACCACGCGCATCACCGTGGAGTCCGGCGTCAGCGGGATCCAGATATCGGCAACGATAAACCAGGCGAATATTACCAAGAAAGCGGCAATACTCACCCTTACCCAACGGGCAAATTTTTGTTCTGGGGTCATCATAGTTTTTAGTGTTGATTGTCTTCTTCGCGGATTGTCCGCAAATTGCAGGCGAGTTGATTTAAGGTCGCGCTGAATGAGGCAAGCTCCGCTTCGGGAATGGTGCAGGTGACGCGATGTTGATATGTCTCAATCACCCGGTTAAGTTCTTCAAGCCTTGAGCGGCCTTGCGCGGTCAGCGTTAGCAGACGGATGCGTTTGTCATAAGGCGATGTGGAACGCAGCAGATAGCCCTGCTTTTCCAGCTGAGAAAGGGTGCGCATCAGCGGCGGCAGTTCAATGCCCTGCATTTGTGCCAGTTCACTGACCGATACGTTGTCTCCCAGTTGATACAGTTGCATCAGTACCGTCCAGCTTGACTGCGTCAGGCCAGTATCAGTGATGGCAGCATCAATAATGGCCCGCCACTGACGTACCACCATAGCCATGCGCATCCCCATCGGACGGCGGGCAAACAGTTCATCTTCCGTCATCTTACTTTCCCCTCATCGCTGAGAAGAAAATAATGCTTATCAGGGTAAGTATCAAGAAACAGACTGTCCAGAAGCATGAATTGATAAATATTGTGAATATAAAAGAGGCCGGGGCGATAACCCTCCAGCCTCTGTCGATGGAAGAAAATCACTCCACCTGATCGCGTCGCAACCCGACGTCCCGCAGCCGCTCATTACTCATCTGTTGCAATACGCGCCGCGTTTGCGCCCGTAACCGCCACGCCTTATATGCCCGCCAGATCAGAACAAACCCAATAAATGGCTGCTTTGCTTTATTCTCATGAAATTCCATACCTTGCCTCCCCGCCTTGTCTGAGGCTTTATCTTCACGGATTTGGCCCTAAGCAATACAGACTCACAAAGTACTTTTATTTAACATACAGATTGGTTAAAAAGGGTTCTGCATCGCTTTTTTCACGCCAATCTGTACTGGTTTTTTAATCTGTATGATACCCATGAGGGATACAGCATGACGCGTTATCAACATCTGGCCAATCTGCTGGCCGAACGCATTGAGCAGGGGTTGTATCGCCATGGCGAAAAACTGCCTTCGGTACGTAACCTGAGTCAGGAGCACGGGGTTAGTATCAGCACCGTCCAGCAGGCGTATCAGATGCTGGAACAGCGGCAACTGATCACCCCGCAGCCGCGTTCCGGTTATTTTGTCGCGCCGCAAAAAGCGCTGCCGCCCGTACCGCCGATGTCACGCCCGGTGCAGCGTCCGGTCGAGATAACGCAGTGGGATCTGGTGCTGGATATGCTAAAAGGGCATAGCGATAAATCTGTGATCCCCTTCAGCAGCGGCGCACCAGATGTCAGTCAACCGAGCCTGAAACCGCTCTGGCGCGAACTCAGCCGCGTAGTGCAGCATAACCTGAAGGCAGTGCTGGGGTACGACAAGCTTCCCGGCAGCCAGGATCTGCGCCAGCAGATCGCCCGTCTGATGCTGGACAGCGGTTCACTCCTCAACGCCGATGATATTGTGATAACCAACGGGAGCCAGAGCGGAATGTCGCTGGCGCTGCTGGCGGTTTGTCAGCCAGGGGACATTGTCGCCGTTGAATCCCCCACCTACTACGGCACAATGCAGCTACTGCGCGGCCTGGGGATCAAGGTGATTGAGATCCCAACCGATCCGGATACCGGGATCAGCATTGAAGCGCTGGAGCTGGCGCTGGATCAGTGGCCGATCAAAGGCGTGCTGCTGGTACCCAACTGCAACAACCCTCTCGGGTTCATTATGCCGGATGCGCGTAAGCGGGCGGTGCTCGCCCTCGCCCAGCGTCACGACATCGTCATTTTTGAAGATGATGTGTATGGCGAACTGGCCACAGAGTATCCGCGCCCGCGTACGATCCACTCCTGGGACAGTGACGGCCGGGTAATACTCTGCAGTTCGTTTACCAAATCCGTAGCCCCCGGACTGCGCGTGGGTTGGGTGGTTCCCGGTCGCTATTACAACAAACTGCTACACATGAAGTACGCCGTCATTGGTACTAACGTTCCCGCTACGCAGCTGGCAGCAGCCTCCTTTGTACGCGAAGGTCATTACCATCGGCATATCCGGCGTATGCGCCAGATTTATCAGCGTAATATGGAGATCTACACCTGCTGGGTACGGGAATATTTTCCCTGCGGGATCTGCGTCACTCGACCGAAAGGCGGCTTTATGCTGTGGGTCGAGCTGCCGCTCCAGGTCGATATGGTCTGCGTCGCTAAGCAGCTCTGTCGCCTGAAAATCCAGGTCGCACCGGGATCGCTGTTCTCCGCTTCCGGAAAGTATCGCAACTGCGTACGCATCAACTGCGCGTTGCCGCCAAACGAGAAGCATCAGGAAGTGATGCAAAAGCTCGGCGAGGCGGTAAAGATGGCGATAGAGTAAACCGGACCGCCCGGTGATTCCGGGCAGGCGATTATACGATTTAAGTCATATCTAATGACTTAAACCCTGAATATCTTCTGCGGAAAGCCGGGTAATTTTTTGTACCGTGCAGATATCAATACCGTCTGCCAGCATGGTGCGGGCAATACGGAGCGCCTCATCACGTCGTCCTTCTATAAGCCCTTCTTGTCGTCCTTCCTGTAACCCCTCTTGTAACCCTTCCAGCCTGCCTTTTTGTAGCCCTGCCTCATGCAATCTGTCGGCGATCGTCATCAAATGCTCCTTATACTGCGGTGAACGTTCGGCAACCTCACGAATAAACTCACTGAATCGAGGCGCATCGCCAGTTCGTAAAATATAATTAAACAGCGTCTTTCTCTGGCTGTCATTAGTCAGTCCGGTAAGTAGCAGGGAAACAATTTGCTCGACCAGCCCCATTAGGTCGCGCAGCGAAGCGGGAAGATGTATTTGTAGAAAATCCCGAGCTGTCTCAGGGTGGCGCAAAAAGGTTTTAAAGACCGCATCATGCGGGGTGGAAGTCGGTGCTTTGTTCATGGAGATCCATCACCTGGAAATAAGATGCCGTGACTGTAGCGCTGGTAAACCACACCCTCACCTGTAACTTTCTCTCTTTGCGAGGCGATTTCCGGGATAAAAACGCCCCTTTGTAACGTCTGCATTTGTCTGGAACGCATCACGCAAAATCACGACTTCAATGCACATTCCCGCTTTTTCACCGCAGGGCCTGTGCTATAACAAGTCATCACTTTCATGGAGGACACTATGTGACGCATACCCGGGATATTCCACAATCGTTCTGGCGTGATGAGCAACTGCCGTGGCTGGAGCTTCGCAGCACCTGGCAAAGTCAGCAGGCCTATAAGCGCCATCACCACTCTCAGCTCTCGATTGGGGCAATTCTCGAGGGAGGAACCTGCTGCCTGTGCGATGACAAGGAATACCATCTGAAGGTGGGCGATCTCATTGTGATCCCACCACTGGCACCTCACAGCTGTAATCCCGTCAACGGGAAATTTCGCAGCTATCACATGCTTTATCTTGATGCCCGGTGGTGTCTTGCCCATCTGCCTACGCTGAACAGCAATCAACGGCTTTGTACGCGCACTCCTGTTATCCGCGATCCGCAATTATTCCAATGCTACATGCACCTTGTGGCGCTCATGCCGCAACGGCAAACGACGCAGATAACTGATGCCGCACAAGCATTGCTGCGCTCGCTGCCATTGCAGTCGGTAACACCGGAAAACCTAAGCGTCACCAGCCAGTATCTGCGCGAGCGGTTGCAGTCCAGTTTGCTCTCCCCACCCTCGCTGGATGAGCTGGCAAATGAGTGTCACATGCGTAAAGAGACGCTGATTCGGACCTTTAAGCAGGACACCGGGCTGACGCCGGGAAATTATCTGAACATCATGAGGATTGACTATGCCCGTCAGCGGCTACGGGCCGGGGACGAGATTGTCGATGTCGGCTACCAGAGCGGGTTTGCCGACCAGAGCCATTTCCATCGCACCTTTGTTCGCTACACAGCAGCCACACCGCGCCAGTACGCACTGGGACGATCAATATCAGACAATAATTAGCGTTGCGTCAGGCGTACGCTGATCTCTGTTTCATTTTCTGAGGTCGCTATGTCGCTGCTTGCTGAACTTTTTCCGTCTGCTTTTCCCGCGCTGGCGCTGGCGCATTTTGTTGCACTACTCAGCCCAGGGCCGGACTTCTTTTTACTGGTCGGTTACGCCGTACGTTACCGGATGCGCGGCAGCGCCGGACTGTGCGTGGGGATCGCCATCGGCAACGGGCTGTATATTCTGCTGGCGATTATTGGTTGGGGGATCCTGCGCCAGCTTCCCCTGCTGTTTACGGTTATTGAGCTGCTGGGCGCGCTCTATTTATTATGGATTGGCAGCCTACTGATACGCAGCCGCCCGCAAACCCTGACCGGAGCAGACGCCCAGTCTACCTGTCCAGGATTTGGCAAACAGCTGCTGCTGGGATTAGGTTCGTCGTTGCTCAACCCAAAAAATGCGCTGTTCTATCTGGCGCTAATGACCGCCCTGCTCGGCCCGTCGGTGACGCTGCTGCAACAAACCATGAGCGGGATCTGGATGACCAGCGTGGTGTTGTTCTGGGATCTGCTGATCGTGATGTTCATCGGCTTACCGCAGATCCAGCGGCGGTTAACCCGAGGGATATTGTGGATCGAGCGTATCGCTGGCGGCGTGTTGATCATCTTCGGCAGTGCGATCGCGCTGCGTTTTCTGCAGAGCGTCACTTTCTGATAAGCGTGACGATTTTCTGCAAATAAAGCGGATAAACTCGTTTAATTAATATCCAATCCGCATTACACTTTGGGTGGCTATTATCCATTCAACCAATTCTTCTCGAGGTGCGATGTGCTGATTGTTACTTGTAATCGTTACGTTTTCTGACCCGAGTCTGAAAACGTTTCTCCTGTTTGCGCCTCGCGCAGGCAGCGTTTTTGATTACATGAAATTCAGTACATTTGCAGTCTGCTTTTTTCTGTCATCGGTCTGACGTCTCAAAGACGGTATTGAATTTCGCTATTCCCGTTGAGGGTTTTCTCCCGAAAAGGAGCTGTTTTATGCAACGGATTCTCGCGTTTTTCTCCCAACGCACCACGACGCTATTTTTTCCTGTCGCGTTGATTTTATATGACTTCGCCGCTTATCTGTCGACGGACCTGATCCAGCCAGGCATCATCAATGTGGTGCGTGATTTCAACGCCGACGTCAGCCTGGCCCCCGCTGCGGTGAGCCTCTATCTG
The DNA here is from genome assembly GCF_013797615.1 of Citrobacter sp. RHBSTW-00017. Lineage (NCBI taxonomy): Bacteria > Pseudomonadati > Pseudomonadota > Gammaproteobacteria > Enterobacterales > Enterobacteriaceae > Citrobacter > Citrobacter sp. RHBSTW-00017. The sequence goes on from NZ_CP056899.1 coordinate 4,280,204, forward strand.
GCTGGCGGCATGGCGCTGCAATGGCTGCTGGGGCCGCTTTCCGACCGGATTGGCCGTCGACCGGTGCTGATTGCGGGGGCGTTAATCTTTACGCTCGCCTGCGCTGCCACGCTATTGACCACCTCAATGACGCAATTTCTGGTCGCCCGATTTGTACAGGGCACCAGCATCTGCTTTATCGCTACCGTTGGCTATGTCACGGTGCAGGAGGCGTTTGGGCAAACGAAGGCCATTAAGTTAATGGCGATAATCACCTCCATTGTGCTGGTTGCGCCAGTTATCGGCCCGCTCTCCGGCGCAGCGCTGATGCACTTTGTACACTGGAAGGTCCTGTTCGCCATTATCGCCGCCATGGGGCTTATCGCCCTGATAGGGCTAGCGTTAGCAATGCCGGAAACCGTTAAGCGCGGCGCGGTGCCGTTCAGTGCACGCGGCGTACTGCGTGATTTCCGCGACGTTTTCCGTAACCGGGTGTTCTTGTTTGGCGCAGCCACGCTGTCGTTAAGCTATATCCCGATGATGAGCTGGGTGGCGGTCTCGCCGGTGATCCTGATCGACGCTGGCGGTATGAGCACATCAGAGTTCGCCTGGGCGCAGGCACCGGTGTTTGGCGCGGTGATCGTCGCCAATATGGTGGTTGTTCGTTTTGTGAAGGATCCAACCCAGCCACGTTTTATCTGGCGGGCGGCACCCATTCAACTGAGCGGACTGGCGGTGCTGATTGCCGGCAATTTGCTGTGGCCACACGTCTGGCTGTGGTCGGTGCTGGGAACCAGCCTGTATGCGTTTGGCATTGGTATGATCTTTCCGACGCTGTTCCGCTTTACGCTGTTTTCCAACAACTTACCGAAGGGTACGGTCTCGGCGTCGCTGAATATGGTCATCCTGACGGTGATGGCGGTTTCTGTCGAAATCGGACGTTGGCTGTGGTTTAACGGCGGCAGGATTTCGTTTCATCTGCTGGCGGTTGCGGCGGGTATTACTGTCGTCTTTACCCTGGCAGGCTTACTGAAGCGGGTTCGCCAGCATGAAACAACAACGTTAGCCACTGAAAACTAACCTGCCGGATGGCACTAACGCTTATCCGGCCTATGTCGTAGTGATAGGCCGGATAAGGCGCTTGCGCCGCATCCGGCAACCATCACATTATCTTAAGCAATGCGCGCAAACCCTGCTTCCAGATCGGCAATCAGGTCGCCAATATCCTCAAGGCCAATATGCACCCTGACCAGTGTGCCGCTGAAATCTACCTCTCCGGCTGGGCGAATGCTGTTCAGCTCTTCCGGCTGATTCGCCAGAATAAGCGACTCAAATCCGCCCCACGAATAGGCCATATGGAACAGCGAGAAGTTATCGAGGAAATTCGCCATCTGCTCGTCGGTCAGTCTCTTTTTCAGCACAAACGAGAACAGGCCTGAGCTTCCGGCAAAGTCACGCTGAAAATACTCGTGCCCCGGGCATTCCGGTAATGCCGGATGATTCACCCGCGCCACTTCCGGCCTTGCCGACAGCCAGCGAGCAATATGGATGCTGCTCTCCTGATGCTGCTTAAGACGTACCGCCAGGGTGCGCAATCCACGGCTGCCGTTGTAGGCCGTATCAGCATCCAGCGTTTGCCCCATCAAATAGGAGTTCTCGCGCAGACAATCCCAACAACGCGCGTTGGACACCGCCGTGCCCAGCATGCCGTCCGAATGACCGATGGTGTACTTCGTTCCCGCCTGAATGGAAATATCCACGCCATATTCCAGCGCTTTGAACAGCACACCCGCCGCCCAGGTGTTGTCGATCATAATGACAATCTCCGGATTAACCGCGCGGATAGCTTTCACCATCCCCGGTACATCCTGGACTTCCATGGTGATCGAACTTGGCGATTCGAGGAATACAACTTTCGTTTCCGGACGCAGAAGATCAACGATACCAGCACCAATCAACGGATCGTAATACGTTGTTTCCACATTGAATTTACTCAGGATCTTATTGCAAAAATCCTGGGTTGGCTCGTAGGCCGCGCCCGTCATCAAAATATGATCGCCACCCTGAACAAACGCCAGAATCGCATTGGTCACCGCCGCAGCGCCGCACGGGTAAAGCGCGCAGCCAACGCCACCTTCCAGTTCGCTCATTGCCTTCTGGAAGGCAAAGTGGGTGTAGGTTCCGCGGCGACCATAAAACAGCTCGCCATTTGCGCGATTGGCGGTGGCGAATTTTTTGTCTTTCACGGTATCAAACACCAGCGAAGAGGCGCGCTGGATAACCGGATTCACCGCTCCCTGGGTGTAGCGTTTGTCGCGACCCGCAACAACCAACTGCGTCTCAAGCTTCATTGCGTCTTTCATAACATCTCCTGTTCTTAATCCGTGTGAAACCTATACCACCGCAGCAGTAGAGTTTATTTCAGTGTTGGTCTGCTTTTTTCCAGCGAACCGTTCAACAATCTGCGCCGCATTCAAATCATGGATAACGTTAATCAGTGTGGCAGGCGCATCGGTAATCGTGCCCAGCACTACCAACATCGGGATCGCTTCCATTGGCAGGCCCAGCGTAGTGACGATAAAGATTTCACCGAGGAATGCCCCGCCCGGTACGCCGCCGACGATAATGGCGGAGAGCACCGCAATCAGCATGGTCAGGAAGAAGGTCTCGGTGGTGAACTCCATGCCCAGCACGGAATAGATAAAGACAATTTTCAGCGCGGCAATCATCGCCACGCCACCTTTGTTCAGGTTAACCAGTAGCGGAATGGAGACATCAACGATTTCCGGGTTAATCCCCATCGCCTTACCGGCACGCAGCGTCACCGGGAGAGTCCCCAGCGAAGAGCAGGTTCCCAGCGCAGTCGCAGACGGTTCAATCGCATTACGCCAGAAGGCTTTGACCGCCGGAATCCCGCCGCCAATATACGAATAGAGAATCGAGCCAAAAACAAAGTAGACCAGCGTGGCCACCATGAACAGGCCGATGGCGCGAGCAAAGGTCAGCAGCAGTGCAGAGTCCTGACTGGCCATAGTGGCAGCGAAATAGCAGCCCAGGCCAATCGGTGCAACCTTCATAATGATTGAGACGATCTTCATGATCACGGTATTGGCATCTTCCAGCAGCGACGCAATGCGCTTACCGGCCTGATCCGATTGACCAATCGCCACACCAGCAATAATCGCCATCACAATCAGCGCCAGAATATTGGACTTAGAAAACAGTCCGATAAAGTCGCTGGTCGTGATCATGCTGACAAAATCCATCTTACCGCTGCCCGCCTGCACCGACTGCGAAAGATCGATAGTGACGCCCTGCGCCGGGTTATACCATAGCGCCAGCGCAACGATCCCGGCAGCCGGAATAAAGGCCATTGCGATCGAAACAATAAAGATAATCGCCATAATGCGCCCCAGCCTTTTTAGGTCGGTCATACTGGCGATCGAAGACATGACGCTGATCCCCACCAGCGGCACAATAATCATAAATAGCAGATTTAAGAATATCTGGCCGATTGGCTGGAGTTTACTTGCAAACGAGGGGGCATAAATACCTAATAAGCCGCCAATCACCAGAGCAACTAATAAAATAATCGACGATCTGTAGGGTTCGAGTCGTGACCACATAATCGGTACCTTTAGAATAATATTTAATGAGATTAAATTCACAATGTGATGAGTTTCCGTTTCGCCTCCTTTTATTTTGTGACGTAACTCACCTAAGTTGTTATTTTTTCATTTTGCCAGCAAGTTATTTCCTGTGATTCAATAGTTGCATGTTTAAAACGCGAATGTAACGGCCTATTCGTACCGTTTTTGCAAATCACTTGTGAATAAAAGGAAACTATGAGTACGCCGATTTCACTCAAGCATCTGGAGTTTTTCATTAAAATCGTCGACTGCGGAGGATTGTCAGAAGCCGCGGCGCAGCTCAACGTCTCGCCATCTGCGGTCAGCAAAAGCCTGGCGGCAATGGAAGATACGTTAGGCACGACATTAATTAAACGTACCACCCGCAGTATTACCCTGACCGATGCCGGGCAATATCTCTTTAACCGCGCCAATAAGCTTTTGAAAGAATTCGATGAAACGCTGAATACCACCTCCGGTTATTACCACAGCCCGCAAGGTGAATTACGCATAACCTGCTCAATTGCGTTTGGTTATTCCCGGCTGGTGAACCTGATGGATAAATATCGTTCCCAGTTCCCAGATGTGAATCTGTATATCGATCTCAACGATAACTTCGTGAATCTGAACGAAACGGATTTCGACATCGCCCTGCGAATCTCCACCGCACCACCGCAGAACTACGCAATGCGCAAGCTGGTGCCTGTCCGCTGGGCGTACTGCGCCTCACCCGGCTACCTTGCCAAAAAAGGCATGCCCCAGCGTCGTAGCGATCTGGTCAATCATGATTGCCTGGTTTACCCAGGTCTTACGCCGGTGCTGAAGGTGGCGGATGAACAGGATCGTCTGCATCAGTTAAAACTGCATATGCCTATCCAGGCCAACAGCAGTCTGGTATTGCTGAAATCGGTGTTAGAAGATCAGGGAGTGGCGTATTTGCCTACCTATCTGATTGGCGATCATATTCAAAAAGAAGAGATAACGCCGCTGATGCTCGACGGCACCATCACCTGCGAAACCCACGCCCTGTATGCGCTCTATTTTCCCAGTAAGTACAGCAATCCGAAGGTGCGATCGTTTATCGATTTTCTGGTGGCGGAACTCGGCCCCTTACCCGCCTGGGACAACTGGATCCCGGAGTAAGCTTTGCTCGTCTGAAAATGGGAGGCGCTCCACATTTTTTGCGCGATCCCCCCGTCTGGCTCTATCCTTAAGCCTATGAATAAAATTGCTGAACTCAAACGCGCCAAGCGACTGGCGCTCTCATTGCTGCTGATTGCCGCCGCTACCTTCGTCATCACGCTGTTTCTGCCGCCTAACTTCTGGGTGCTCGGGATCAAAGCGATCGCCGAAGCGGCGATGGTCGGCGCGCTGGCGGACTGGTTCGCCGTGGTGGCGCTTTTTCGACGGGTACCAATCCCGTTTATCTCGCAACATACGGCGATTATCCCGCGCAATAAGGATCGGATCGGGGAGAATCTTGGTCAGTTTGTGCAGGAAAAATTTCTCGACACCCAGTCCCTGATCGCCCTGATCCGCCGCCATGAACCGGCGTTGTTGATCGGTAACTGGTTCAGCCAGCCGGAAAACGCCCAGCGAATTGGCCAGCATCTGCTGCAGATCATGAGCGGTTTTCTCGAACTCACCGACGACGCCCGCATTCAGCGGCTGATCAAGCGGGCGGTGCACAAAGCCATCGACAAGGTCGATCTCTCCGGTACCAGCGCGCTGATGCTGGAAAGCATGACCAAAAACAATCGCCATCAGGTGTTGCTCGACACATTGATCGCCCAACTTATCGCCCTGCTCCAGCGCGACAGCTCGCGGGCGTTTATCGCCCGACAGATCGTGCACTGGCTGGAGACCGAGCATCCGCTGAAAGCGAAGATCCTGCCGACTGAATGGCTGGGCGAGCACAGCGCCGAACTGGTGTCTGATGCCGTTAATTCCTTACTGGATGACATCAGCCACGATCGGGCGCATCAGATCCGCCACGCCTTCGATCGCGCCACGTTTAAGCTAATCGATAAGCTCAAACACGATCCGGAGATGGCCGTGCGGGCCGAAAGCATGAAAAACTATCTGAAGGAAGACGAGGCCTTCAACCGTTATCTTGGCGAACTGTGGGCAGACCTGCGCCAGTGGGTGAAAACCGACATTAACGCTGACGATTCGCGCGTGAAGCAGCGCATCGCCAGCGCCGGACAGTGGTTCGGCGAAACACTGGTTGCCGACAGCGCCCTGCGCGCCTCACTGAATGGGCATCTGGAGCAGGCCGCGTATAAAGTTGCGCCGGAGTTCGCCACCTTCCTGACGCGCCATATCAGCGACACGGTGAAAAGCTGGGATGCGCGCGATATGTCGCAGCAAATTGAGCTAAACATCGGCAAAGATTTACAGTTTATCCGCATCAACGGCACGCTGGTCGGCGGTTCTATTGGGCTGGTGTTATATCTGTTGTCGCAAATTCCTTCCCTTCTGACGCTGGCGAATTTTTAAGGAGAAAGTAAAACGCCCATTTTTATTTTACTTTTCATTATCATTTGCGCATGTAATATAACAATTATCAAACTAACAGCGTGAAATGAGAGTCCGTATGTCCCAGGGAAGCCCCGATTCAAATCGTCATGCCATCAGCGTCGCGCTCTTTGGCATGCTGGTCTTAACGCTGGGCATGGGAATTGGACGCTTTCTGTATACGCCGATGCTCCCGGTACTGCTGTCGGAAGGTCAGTTTACGTTTGACCAGCTCTCCTGGATTGCCAGCGCCAACTACGCCGGATATCTGGCGGGAAGCCTGCTCTTCTCCTTCGGGCTCTTCCATCTTCCCTCACGTTTACGCCCGATGTTGTTAACTTCTGCGCTCGCTACCGCAGGATTGATTCTGGCAATGGCAAGCGTTAAGCAGCCCACGCTGGTGATGCTGATCCGTTTTCTGGCAGGCGTCGCCAGTGCCGGTATGATGATTTTTGGTTCGATGATCGTCCTGCATCATACCCGGCATCCCTTCGTGATCGCCGCATTGTTCTCCGGCGTTGGCGCAGGCATTTTGCTGGGCAATGAATATGTCATCAGCGGTCTGCATTTTGCGCTGTCATCACACACGCTCTGGCTGGGGGCAGCGGCAGCCTCCGCGCTGTTCTTTGTGCTACTCGTTATGCTCCTGCCATCTCGCGACCATGCGCTCCCCGCCGCCACACCGGTAAAAACAGAGCATCAGCCTATGTCCTGGTGGCTGCTGGCGCTACTGTATGGGTTGGCCGGATTTGGCTACATCATTGTCGCTACATACCTGCCACTGATGGCGAAAAGTGCCGGGTCGCCGCTGCTGACGGCCCATCTCTGGTCGTTGGTCGGCATATCGATTATTCCGGGTTGTTTCGCCTGGCTGTGGGCTGCCCGACGCTGGGGGGTATTGCAATGCCTGACGGCGAATTTACTGATCCAAAGTGCCTGCGTGGTCATGACGCTCGCCAGCGACTCCTTGCCGCTGCTGGTGATAAGCAGCGTGGGTTTTGGCGCAACGTTTATGGGGACCACTTCGCTGGTCATGCCGCTCGCCCGTCAACTTAGCGTACCGCGCAATATTAATCTGCTGGGCCTGGTCACCCTGACTTACGGCATTGGGCAAATACTCGGACCGCTATTAACCAGCCTGCTGGGAAGCGGCGCTCAAGCGATCGTTAACGCCACGCTATGCGGTGCCGTCGCCTTGTTTATTGCGGCACTGATTAGCCTCACACAATTATACAAACAGCGTTTCGCCTCCCTCAAAAGGGTATAATCGACAACCTTATAAACAGGTATCTTAGGATTAGTCCGCAATCAAATGTCAACATTTAATAAACCACAAATAATCGGCAATTACCCGCCAGACAATTTATAATCCCCGGCAGTTCATTTATAAACTCAATTTAAAATGCGTAAAAATGGACATATTAACTCAGCATCAACACTATCTTCGGGAAAAGTACATGTCATGGTTTAAAAAAATACTACTGGGGTTAATTATTTTGGTGGGTTTAATTGGCACGCTAAAGGATTATAAAGACTTTGGCCTGTTTGGCGCGTTAGGATTGTTTCTTATATTCCTGTTAACAACAACATTTTTATGGCAATGGGCCTCTGGCAGGTTACCAGAGATACCCCAGCTTCAGGCCGTATTTATTTTACTGGCCAGCGCGGTAGCCTCAATTTTTGTTATCAATATGGCAATTGCCGGTAATTTGCATGTGGATTTAATGGAGGTCATGTACGTTACCATTACGCATAATCCACTTTTTTACCTGATTCTCTGCGTGGTCGCATGGGTAAAAGTGGGCATCTGGCAATGGCTGTTTAGCGGTGGACAGGTGAAAGAGAGTCAGCCAGTTTAAACACGGCAGAGGTAAAAAAGGCGTCTTAACTAAGACGCCTTTTACATATCAGAACAAAAACTTAGAACTGATAGGTCAGACCCGCAACAACCTGGTTGTCGTCGTCTTTGCCATCGAGCAGGTTAATTTTGTAACCCACATCAGCCACGATGTTTTTGTTGAAGTAGTAATCCGTGCCCAACGCTACGTATTCAGTCAGGTCATTATTGTTGTTGTCACGCGCGTGAACGTAACCCACGTTCGGACGCAGACCAAAATCAAATACATACGCAGCCATTGCTTCAAAGTGCTCAGCTTTATCCGCATCCTGAATCAGGTTGTGGGACTCGCCGTACATGGTCGCGACGTAGATGGCATTAGCATCATATTTCAGACCCGCGCCCCAGAACTCTGCGTTTTCGCCATCCCAGCCGCTTCGTTTCTGCAGAGCAGTCACCGCACTGGTGGTGTAGGCCGCAATCGCAGATACGCCGGAATCCGCAATATTGTCATAACCCAGGGAGAAGCCATAGCCATTGCCATGCTGTTTTGCCGGGCTAGTGTTAGTGTCATCCTGGCCCTGGTATTGCGCGCCAATGTTCAGACCATCAACGGCTCCAAACAGATTTTTGGTGCGGAGTGTTGCAACGCCAGCAGTACGTGTAGTAAGGAAGCGGTCAGTATCTTCAAAGGAGTCGCCGCCGAACTCTGAAAGAGTGTCAGTGTAAGCTCCCACGTCGTAAGCAATACCGTAGTTACGACCGTAGTCAAAGCTAACGTCATGGCCATAATCCAGGCCAGCAAACGCCAGACGTGTATTGACGCCATTCTGAGAACCTTCTGCTTTAGAGGCATCAAACTGACTTTCAAATTGGCCATAACCGGTCAGTTGATCGTTGATTTGTGTCTCACCGCGAAAACCCAGACGCGCGTATGTACCGTCGGCATCGGTGCCGCCAGTCCAGGAATGGACCGCTTTTACTTTGCCGTACAGATCTAAATAGCTGCGCGGAATAGTAGATCACTGAAAGGGAACTCAGCCCGGATTGTGCGATCTGATCAATCGCCAAACCAACCAAAATCACCAACCGGACTGAGCGATGCCGATCATAGTACCAATACCCCGTGGCGAACGACGCCTGATGCAGAAAGCTATTCATAAAACGCGTGATAAAAATCATGCCCGCAGACTCACGGCCATGCTGATGCTTCATCGGGGTGAACGGGTCAGCGATGTTGCCAGAACTCTCTGTTGTGCCCGTTCATCCGTTGGTCGCTGGATTAACTGGTTTACGCACTCAGGTATTGAAGGCCTGAAATCCTTACCCGCAGGGCGCTCCCGACGCTGGCCTTTTGAACATATCTGCACCCTGTTACGTGAGCTGATAAAGCATTCTCCCGGCGATTTTGGTTATCAACGTTCACGCTGGAGCACCGAATTACTGGCAATAAAAATCAATGAGATAACCGGTTGCCAGTTACATGCAGGAACCGTTCGCCGCTGGTTGCCATCTGCGGGGCTTGTATGGCGCAGGGCCGCGCCAACTCTGCGTATCCGTGACCCACATAAAGATGAAAAGATGGCGGTAATCCACAAAGCGCTGGATGAATGCAGCGCAGAGCATCCGGTATTTTATGAAGATGAAGTGGATATCCACCTTAATCCTAAAATCGGTGCGGACTGGCAGTTGCGCGGACAGCAGAAACGGGTAGTGACGCCGGGGCAGAACGAAAAATACTATCTGGCCGGCGCACTGCACAGTGGCACGGGTAAAGTCAGCTACGTGGGCGGCAACAGCAAAAGTTCAGCGCTGTTTATCGCTCTGCTGAAGCACCTGAAAGCCACTTACCGGCGGGCGAAAACAATCACGCTGATCGTTGATAACTACATTATCCATAAAAGCCGCGAAACACAGCGCTGGTTGAAAGCAAATCCCAAGTTCAGGGTAATTTACCAGCCGGTTTACTCGCCGTGGGTGAATCATGTGGAACAGCTATGGCAGGCACTTCATGACACGATAACCCGTAATCATCAGTGCCGCTCAATGTGGCAGTTACTGAAAAAGGTCCGCCATTTTATGGAAACCGCCAGCCCATTCCCCGGAGGAAAACATGGTCAGGCAAAAGTGTAGCGGTATTAGGCGCAGCTATTTAGTTTGTTGCCATCTTTATTATAAATTTCCGCTGCATGAACGGAGGTTACCCCTAATACCATTACAGCTAATGCCACTGCTGACTTTTTCATGTTATTACTCACTTTTAATTGTGAATTTTGCTATCAACTTTGTTATGAAGGCAGAATACCCGCATAAAAAAGCCCCCTATGGAAAAGGGGAAAACCTCTAACACACCAATGAAGGTAATAATAAAGTGGCAAGACACATATCATTTTGGGTTAAATAAAACCCGAACAGAGAGTAATTACTTGGATTCTTCGTTTACGCTCTCATTAACAGAGCGATATAACATTATTGCTTCGGCAATAATATCTTGTTTACTTTTACGGGTTTCAAATGCCAGCGTACGAACATATTCCCACAGAGAGGTATCGACACGGGCACTTAAAAGAACCATATCTTTTGAACGGGTACCCCTGGCCTTTCTAATATCGGGGTAATCTCGAGAGGGCATTATCATCTCCTGAACGCAAACACGCTTATGGCGATGAAATATGCAGTCAGTGTAAAAACATGTCAACGGCAAAATACAGTGACAATAGTAATGAAACTGTTAATAACGAACAAAAAACTGGAACAGTATTTCAAATGAAAGATAACTTGATTATAGAATAATGTGTAATTTTAACTTTACATATATTCACTTTTATTCATTTGATTAAAAAAGCCAGAACTATTGATAATAAACATGACATCAAATCAAAACATCATTACAGCCAATAGGTTACGTGCCGTTATTAATGTCTACATTTCCGTGAAGCGCCTGTTTTTATGCACTGTTATTCCAGGCTGCCTCGCTCTGACCACCGCGTAAATCAGTTTGATTCTCACTTAACACAGGCCCGTTTTGTCTAAAAATAAGCACGGAAAGGTAAAAATAAGGTAAACAATGCATTTTTTCGCATGCAAAAATAAGTTGTTTTTAATTGATATAAATCAATTTTCACCGCGTAACGACGGCGGAAAAATCATCATCTGAGGTGATGGAAACCTTTTTTTACGTGACGTTCATGACGAGAAAAAAGCGTTGTTATGCAATAAACTTTTGTGCTGAAAAGTGTCGCGCGGGCTGCAACAGCCCGCATGGGAGAGGAAGGAAAATCAGGCGTTAACTTTATCCAGCGGCCAGGAATCAAACAGATAGCCATCAAAGTCGATGTCATCAACATTTGAAAACTCCAGCAGGCGCTGTTTGACGTTTTCCAGATGCTGCCACATTGCCAGCTTGGCTGCGCGGGCATCCTTTTTGATTAATGCCGCCAGGATCTGTTTGTGGTCACCCATCCACTCTTTACGGTAATGGGTATCGTCAAGGTGGCTATGGAGCTGGATCCACATCGGGTTGTTTTCACGCCACTGCCATGACTGGCGAAACAGCTCCACCAGCATGCTGTTATGCGTGGCTTCGGCTATGGCGAGATGGAACTGCATGTCGCCGCTTTCAGAACCGTTCGCTTCGCTGGAGGCCAGCTCCCGCTCTTCCAGCTGTAACGCCTGGCGCATTTTAACGATATCTTCACGGGTAGCCTGCAGCGCGGCGAATTCGGCGATATTGCTTTCCAACAGCTGTCGCGCCTGCAGCAGCTCAAACGGACCCGCGTCATTGCAATGATTGACATCCGTACTGTCGATGGTCTGCGCATCTGCATTGTCGAGTACGTAGATCCCGGCGCCGCGGCGCACGTCCACCAGACCTTTAATTTCCAGCATAATTAACGCTTCGCGAACCACCGTGCGAGTGACATTGAGCATCTCAGCAATTTCACGTTCCGGCGGCAAACGCTCCCCGGGCAGGTACGGCGTCTGGACAATCAGATCGCGGATCATTGCACCCACTTCCTGGTAGGGTCTTTGTTGAGAAGTGTTCGATTTCATCGTGTTATGTCCGTCAGATGCGTCAATTCAGATCCGTAGGCCGGATAAGGCACATGCGCTGCCATCCGGCACCTGTGCCGTTGGCTGATGGCGACGCTGACGCATCTTATCAAGCCTACAAAAAACGTTTTTTCGCCTGAACTATAGCATTTGCGGGAAGCCAAAAACAGAAAACGGGTCAACCAAATCAGCATTTTGATTGACCCGTCATACTTCGGGGATTATGCGTCAGCGCCTAACGCCGCAACGCACTCGCGTGCGCCGTGTTCACACAGCTGTTGATACGTCGCGATAATTGTCTCCACAAAATCAGCGTTTTCCGCCAGATCATGGCCAAAAATGCCGCTCAGCCCCAGCAGCGCCGTCACGCGTTCGGCCCCCTGGAACTGTTGGTTAATGCGCTGGAACTCAGCCAGCAAGGGGTCGACAACATCAATGGCCTGCCCCTGTTCATCCACGCCACGGGTATAGCGCATCCAGCCCGCCACGCCCAGCGCCAGGTGACGCCAGTCGCTGGCGTTTTGCAGATGCAGACGCACCGGATCCAGCAGGCGCTGCGGCAATTTCTGGCTGCCGTCCATCGCAATCTGCCAGGTGCGGTGACGCAGTGATGGGTTGCTGAAACGCTCGATGAGCAGCGTCGCATAGGCGTTAAGATCGGTGCCTTCCGGCATCGACAGCGTCGGCGCTTGCTCCTGCATCATCAGCGCGAACGCCGCTTTGCGGTACGCCGGATTTGTCATGGTATCAGCGATAGTTTCATAGCCGCCGAGATAGCCCAAATACGCGAGGAAAGAGTGGCTGCCGTTGAGCATACGCAGTTTCATCATTTCAAACGGCACCACATCGGCAACGAACTGCGCACCAACGTTGTCCCAGTCAGGGCGACCGTTAACAAAGTTATCTTCGATAACCCACTGACGGAATGGCTCACAGGCGATAGCACACGGATCGTACACGCCCAACTGGTCGGCAATCTCTTGCAACGTTTCTGGCGTCGCCGCCGGAACAATGCGGTCGACCATGGTGCACGGGAAAGTGGCGTTAGCCTCAATCCACTGCGCCAGCTGCGGGTCGCGCGCCTGCGCCAGACCCAGCACCGCGACTTTCGCCACATGACCATTTTCACGCACGTTATCGCAAGACATCACGGTAAAGGCCGCAAGCCCTTGCTCACGACGCAGATGCAGCGCCTGTACGATGTAACCAATCGCCGATTTCGGCGCGCCTGGATTCGCCAGATCGTGTTTAATCAGCGGGTTATTGAGATCTAACTGACCGCTGGCAGCATCGGTGCAGTAGCCTTTTTCCGTGACCGTCAGCGAGACAATTGCCGTCTGCGGGCGCGCCATAGCCTGTAAAATACCATCACAGCCGTCAACCTCCGGGTGCAACGCTTCTTTCATCGAGCCAATCACTTTCAGCACGGTGTTGTCCGCGCCTTTTTCCGCCACGGTATACAGCAGTTGCTGTTTGCGCAGGTTTTCAATCAGCACGCGATCGTTACCCGGCATCAGGTTAACTTCACAGATCCCCCAGTCGCTGTCGGTGGTTTCCAGCAGATGATGGGTGTACAGCGCCTGATGCGCGCGGTGAAATGCGCCGCATCCCAGGTGAACAATGCGGGATTGCAGGCGCGAGCTGTCCCATGCAGGGCGAGCTACCGGCAGGTTGCTATTGGCAATTGTCGTTGTCATCGTGAACTCCAGAACCCGTTGAATGACCAACGGAAGAGAAAAGAAAAAGCCGGCCAGACAGGTGACCGGCAACTCGCTTTAGCGGCTAAAGAAAGCGCGCTGGATAGCCATCTCAACGCCACGCACTTCCGCCAGCCCTTTCAGGCGACCAATCGCGGAGTAGCCTGGGTTGGTTTTCTTTTTCAGATCGTCAAGCATCTGATGGCCGTGGTCCGGACGCATTGGGATCAGGTCCTCTTTACCCTCGGCTTTACGGCGCTGCTCTTCCTCAACGATCGCTTTCACGACTTCGTACATATCGACGTCGCCGTTAAGATGCGCCGCTTCATGGAAGGTTTTCGGGTTATCTTCACGCAGCGTGGAGCGCAGGTGGGTGAAGTAAATGCGTGGGCCAAACTGTTTGATCATGTCGACCAGATCGTTGTCCGCCCGGACACCGTAGGAGCCGGTGCACATGGTAAAACCGTTCGCCATGCTGTTGACCGTATCGACCATCCATTGCATATCTTCCACAGTGGAAACAATGCGCGGCAGGCCGAGGATTGGGCGCGGCGGATCGTCCGGGTGTACCGCCATCCGCACGCCTGCTTCTTCCGCCACAGGAATAATTGCTTTCAGGAAGACGGCAAAGTTCTCACGCAGTGCGGCTTTATCGATATCTTTATAACGCGCAAGATGCTGGCGGAACTGGTCAAGCGTATAGCCCTCTTCCGCGCCTGGCAGACCGGCGATGATATTGCGGGTCAGACGCGCTTTGTCTTCATCGCTCATGGTGGCAAAGCGTTCATTCGCCTGAGCAATCTCTTCGGCGGTGTAATCCGCTTCCGCGCCCGAGCGTTTGAGGATGTGCAGCTCAAAGGCGGCGAATTCAATCTGGTCAAAACGCAGCGCTTTGGAGCCGTCCGGCAGGACGTATTCCAGGTCGGTACGGGTCCAGTCGAGAACCGGCATGAAGTTGTAGCACACGGTACGAATGCCGCACTGGGCCAGGTTACGCAGGCTTTGCTGGTAGTTGGCGATCCACTGCTGATAGTTACCAGAACGGGTTTTAATGTCTTCGTGGATCGGTACGCTTTCGACGACCGACCAGACCAGGCCCGCCTGCTCAATAATGGCTTTACGTTTTAGGATCTCATCAACCGTCCACACTTCCCCGTTCGGGATATGGTGCAAGGCGGTGACCACGCCCGTGGCACCCGCCTGACGTACATCCGCTAAGGTGACCGGATCGTTAGGACCATACCAGCGCCATGTCTGTTCCATCTTTTATTCCTCATTTACGTTATGGACTCGACGATATGGCACATAAATTCCTCCTTTTGGTATGACATGTCAACCTGAAGGAATGAATTGGTTAACCAAATCACGATTTTTGCTGATTAGACCGCCATTTTGCGGCCAGGAAGCGCAGTAAAGATGTAAACATGTAACGCAATGTGACATTCATCGCATCAATGGTTAACCAATGCAGATAACATCTCAACCAAAATCATAATAGTTCAACCAATAAAGGTAGACGTTATATGCATGTTCTCAATATTCTGTGGGTCGTATTCGGCATCGGTCTGATGCTGGTGCTCAATCTAAGATTCAAAATAAACTCGATGGTCGCCCTGCTGCTGGCGGCGCTCTCGGTCGGCATGCTGGCGGGTATGGACTTAATGGCGCTGCTGCACACCATGAAATCCGGCTTTGGCAGCACGCTGGGTGAGTTGGCGATTATCGTGGTATTCGGGGCAGTCATCGGTAAGCTGATGGTCGATTCCGGAGCGGCGCATCAGATTGCTCATACGCTGCTGGCGCGACTCGGTCTGCGCTATGTGCAGCTTTCGGTGATCATTATTGGTCTGATTTTTGGCCTGGCGATGTTCTATGAAGTGGCGTTTATTATGCTGGCGCCGCTGGTGATCGTCATTGCTGCGGAAGCAAAGATCCCGTTCCTCAAGCTGGCGATTCCTGCCGTTGCCGCCGCCACCACTGCCCACTCTCTGTTCCCGCCGCAGCCAGGTCCGGTCGCGCTGGTTAACGCCTACGGCGCTGACATGGGTATGGTCTACATCTACGGTATTCTGGTGACTATTCCGAGCGTGATCTGCGCCGGGCTTATCCTGCCGAAGTTCCTCGGCAACCTCGATCGCCCGACGCCGTCATTCATGAAGGCCGACGTACCGGTTGA
Organism: Citrobacter sp. RHBSTW-00017; assembly: GCF_013797615.1. Classification (NCBI taxonomy): domain Bacteria; kingdom Pseudomonadati; phylum Pseudomonadota; class Gammaproteobacteria; order Enterobacterales; family Enterobacteriaceae; genus Citrobacter; species Citrobacter sp. RHBSTW-00017. The sequence continues at coordinate 4,296,092 of NZ_CP056899.1, forward strand.
CCAGAACAATCTACCGTCTTTCGGCATCTCTATTCTGGTTCCGCTGATCCCGGCGATCATCATGATCTCCACCACCATCGCCAACATCTGGCTGGTGAAAGGAACGCAGGCGTGGGAAGTGGTCAACTTCTTAGGCTCCTCGCCAATTGCGATGTTTATCGCCATGATTGTCGCCTTCGTGCTGTTTGGTACCGCGCGTGGTCACGACATGCAGTGGGTGATGAACGCCTTTGAAAACGCGGTGAAAAGCATCGCCATGGTGATCCTGATCATCGGCGCGGGCGGCGTACTGAAGCAGACCATTATTGATACCGGCATTGGCGATACCATCGGTATGCTGATGTCGCACGGCAATATTTCGCCATACATCATGGCGTGGTTGATAACCGTGCTTATTCGTCTGGCAACCGGTCAGGGCGTGGTCTCAGCCATGACGGCAGCGGGGATTATCAGCGCAGCCATTCTCGACCCGGCAACCGGTCAACTGGTGGGCGTCGATCCGGCGTTGCTGGTACTGGCGACGGCGGCAGGCTCCAACACCCTGACCCATATCAACGATGCCTCGTTCTGGCTGTTCAAAGGCTACTTTGACCTGTCGGTGAAGGATACGCTGAAAACCTGGGGTCTGCTGGAGCTGGTGAACTCCGTGGTTGGCCTGGTAATCGTGTTGATCATCAGCATGATTGCATAACGTCGATACCGCTCTGGCCCAAAGCCCAGAGCGGTTCTTTCTCCTGCCTTAACAATCCTCAATAATCAGATACACCGCCTTCACCGGGCCATGCACCCCAACCACCTTGATAAGCTCAATATCCGCCGTCGAGCTGGGTCCACTGATAATGTTAATGCACGACGGCATACGCTCACCGGCCTGCGCTTTCTGATGCAGTTTTTCTGCCAGTTGTGCCACGCGCGGCAGGATGGTGCTTTTACGCAGCACGAAAATCGAGGACTCCGGCAACAGGCTCAAAGAACGCCCGCGCTCCGGCGCGGAAAACAGCACCACACCGCCGGACTCAGTCAGGCCATACTCGGCATACACCACGCCGACTTTCGCCTGCTCGGCCTCGGTAATATTTTTGCTGCCTCGCGCCGGATCCCAGACCACGGCGTTGCATTCCTGTTGCAAGCGTTCGGTGATGCCCAGCGCCACCAGTCGGCTGTCGCCGCTCAGCACTACCGGCTGACCCAATTCTTCACACAGGCGTAGCGCTGCTTCTGCGGCCTGGTCCTCGCGAGTCAGTTCACAGCGGGCCAGCATCACTTCTCTGGCGAACTGGATAAACGCATCGCAGCGCTGCTGCGGGCTAAGTTCAGTCAGGCGCTCGTTGGCATAATTGTTAACCGGCGCGGCATCCGCTTGCGGTTCGAAACGCGGCGGGCGACCCAGCGCCTGGGCGATGGTGTTTAAAAACGCGGTACGGTTATCCATTCTTTTTCTCCTGCGCCTGATGTTTCTTAAACCAGCTGCGGAAGCTCTCGCCGTCAGCATCAGGCAGATCGCGCGCCTCCATCCAGTCACCAATCGCGCCAACCTTGAGCGGGGTTTTCCCGCCATTGATAAACCAGCTTGCCGCATGCGCGCCCGCCATCATCCCGACTTTCCACAGCCCCGGATGGCTATTGGCATAAGCGAACATTTTGATCGCCCTTCGCTCGGCTTTCGGGGTAATGCCCTCCTCGGCCATCACCCGACGATGACGCAGGATCAGTTTTGACAGCGGAATACGCACCGGGCAGACGCTGTCGCAGGCCGTGCATAAGGAACAGGCGTACGGCAGGTCTTTAAAATCTTTATAGCCGCCGAGCAGTGGAGAAATCACCGCGCCAATAGGGCCGGGATAGATGGAGCCATAGCCGTGTCCGCCGATGTGGCGATACGCCGGGCAGGTGTTCATACAGGCTCCGCAGCGGATGCAGCGCAGCACATCGCGAAACTCAGAGCCCAGCACCTGCGAGCGACCGTTATCGACAATCACCAGATGGAACTCTTCCGGTCCGTCCACGTTATGCGCCTCACGCGGGCCGGTCAGCCAGGTGTTATAGCCCGTCAGACGAGCGCCCACGGCGCTGCGCGCCAGCATGGTGATCAGCACATCCACATCAGCAAAGGTTGGCGCGATACGCTCCATGCCCATCACCGCAATGTGCGTTTTCGGCAGCGTGGTGCACATGCGCGCGTTGCCTTCGTTGGTCACCAGGCATACTGAACCGGTTTCCGCCACGGCAAAGTTACAGCCGGTAATACCGATTTCGGCACTCAGGAAATCCTCGCGGATCTTCTGGCGAATGAACAAGGTCATGGCTTCCGGGGTTTCCGGGCCGTCATACCCCAGACGCTCGTTCAGCACGCGGCGGATCTGATAGCGATCTTTATGAATAGCCGGGACCACGACGTGCGAAGGTGGATCCTGATCCAATTGCAGGATGTATTCCCCGAGATCGGTTTCGATCACCTGGATTCCCGCATCCTGCAGGACATGGTTGACGCCGATCTCCTCGGTCACCATCGACTTGGACTTCACCACCTTCTTCGCGTTTTTGCTGCGCGCGACCTGCAGAATGTAGGCGGTGGCCTCTTCTTTGGTTTTGGCGAAATAGACGTGGCCGCCGTTTTGCGTCACTTTCTCGGAGAGTTGATACAGGTAAGCGTCGAGGTTGCTCAGCACGTGATCGCGGATCTGGCTGGCACGATCGCGCCAGTCTTCCCAGTGGCCTAACTCATCGACCATTTTTTGTCGATTTGCGCCAATACGCTCCTGCGCATTGGCCACGGCTTTGCGCATGATCGGATCTTCTATCTGCTGACGAATGCGCAGTTTAAATTCTACATCGCTGGTTTTTATCGACATCTCTTTCCCCTCAGCGGCTCATCAGCACTTCAGCAATATGCATCACTTTGACCGGCTGGCCTTCCCGTTGCAGTCGACCGCCAATGTTCAGCAGGCAACTGACGTCTGCGCCAATCAAATATTCCGGCTGCGCATCCATCAAATGTAAGACTTTCTCTTTCACCATCTCGCCGGATATCTCGGCCATTTTGACAGAGAACGTCCCGCCAAAGCCGCAGCAGGTATCCTGATCGGCAAACGTCAGCAGCTCCAGCCCGCGCACGTTTTTCAGCAGCGTGAGCGGCTCTTCCTTCACCCCCAGCTTTCGAGTCAGGCTACAAGAGGGATGATAGACAGCGCGGCCCTGCAGGCTGGCGCCGACGTCCACCACGCCCAGCTTGTTGACGATAAAGGAGGTGAGATCCTGCATACGCGCGGCAACCTTTTCGGCACGCAGCGCCCATTCCGGTTCATCGGCCAGATACGTCGGATAGCTTTTTACCGCGTAGGTACAGGAGCCTGCTGGCGAGATAATCGGATCGTCGTTGTCTTCCAGGGCGGCGATCAGGTTTTTCATCCCAGGGATCGCCTCTTTGATGTAACCGCTGTTGATGGCTGGCTGACCGCAACACCCTTGCTTCTCGGGGAAATTAACGCGACAACCCAGTTTTTCCAGCAGCAATACGGAGTCTCGTGCCATCCGTGATTTCAGTGCGTCACCAATGCAGGTAACAAAGAAATTTACATTCACAATAACTACTCCATTGCTTCATTTCTGTTTATTGCGCTTGATATCGCGATATCAAGCAAAGGTTCAGCCGTATTTCACGCCCAGTTTTTCTGTTTGCTGTTTTTACTAATGCCTGGGTTCATGGTGATGCTCGGGTCGTTTTCCTCTGATACCGACTCTCCGCTTCTTAAGTCAGGACAGTCGCATATGTCTGTATTTTCATTTGTATGACAAAACCAAATAATCCCCTAATCAACCCCCATATGCAACAACCAGGTTTATTTCTTTCGGTCTCGCTCACATTTTTATATTTAAAACCACAGCATTATGAACACCTTAAAAACAGTTTCAGGTGCTTACTATTCTCATCACCAGCATTATTAAAAAGGTTATCATATAACTATTTATAGGTATTCAGCTTACTCTTAAGTATATTTACCTGGCATTGGATTTTAATTAAAAGATTACAATAGTTACAAAACTACAAATCATAATTACTTTATTCACTGAAGCGATTCAGTTTACATACTTTATTAACCCAGCAATGTAGCCTCCCCACCATAAATATAAATCAGGTTTAATGAACCAATCAGGAATAGCAATGAACGAATATTTTATGTTTGCCCTGGCACTCTCTCCTTTACTACTGATGGTATTTTTAATATTGAAATTGAAAATGCCCATCCATTATTCCGTGTTGATCTCTTTGGTATTCACTGCCGCGCTGTCGGCCATATTCTGGGAAATGCCCGTACAGAATCTGAAAGCCGCGATAGGCTATGGCGCCCTGAAGGGGTTATGGCCGATTGTGATTGTGATCCTCGGCGCCATCTTCAGTTATAACGTCATGCAGGCGACCAAGGCGCTGGATATTCTGCGCGATATTCTCGCCAGCATTAGCGAAGATAAGCGTATTCAGGTGCTACTGATTTCATGGTGCTTCGGCGGATTCCTTGAAGCCGCGGCAGGTTATGGCACTGCGGTCGCCATTCCGATCGGCATTCTTATTGCGCTGGGATTCAACCCGCTGAAGGCGGCGATCGCTTCTCTCGTGGCGAATACCGTTCCCACCGCGTTCGGCGCGGTCGGGATCCCGGTTTCTATTCTGGCGGAACAGGTTAATCTGCCGGTGTATACCTTAGGCGGAACCATTATTCTGCAGCTCGCGCTGTTTAATATCCTGCTGCCGTTTGTCATTGTCTGCATTATTGGCGGCGGCCTGAAAGCCATTCGTGGCGTATTTCTGATCACGCTGATTTGCGGCATCACCACGCTGGTTCCGCAATATTTTGTCGCCATTCATCTTGGCGCGGAATTGCCCGCCTTTGCCGGTAGCCTGGTCAGCCTGTTTGCCGTGGCGATGGTCAGCCGCCTGCGCAAAGGGAAAACCGATCCCGAGTGGCGCATTGAGGTCAGCCATACCCGCGAAACCACGCCGCGCTCGGCAAAAGTGTTGTTCCGCGTAGGCTCTATCTATCTGTTTATTTTTGTTTTTATCCTACTGTGCTCACCGCTGTTCCCGACGATCAAAGGCGCGGCGTCCCAACTGGCCTCGGTGCTGCATTTCACGCTCGCCGACGGCAACACGCTGGCGCTGAAAGTTGAATGGGTGACCACGCCGGGGATGCTGATCATCTTTGCGACCCTTATTGGCGGTTTTATTCAGGGAGCGTCCGCACGCGGGATGCTGGAAGTGTTTATCAAAACCATTTTCCAGCTTAAAAATTCCATTGTGGCGATTATGGCGATTGTCGCGCTGGCCACGGTGATGGATCTCAGCGGGATTATCTCCACGCTGGCCCAGTCGATTGTCGATCTGACCGGCAGTTCCTACGTCTTCCTCGCCCCAGTGATTGGCGCGCTGGGCACGTTTGTTACCGGCAGCGATACCAACTCGAATATTTTGTTCGGCAAACTGCAAACCATTGCCGCCAGTAAACTACATATCGATCCCAACTGGCTCGCGGCGGCGAATACTTCTGGCGCAACGGGAGGGAAAATGATTTCGCCGCAGAGTATCGCCATTGCGGTTTCAGCCACAAAAATGGACGGACAGGCCAACCAGATAATGTCTGGCACCATGAAATACTGCTGCGCCTACATTGTGATCCTCGGCCTGAAAGTCGGTCTCTTTTATTACTGGTTTATGGCGTAATCCATTGTCAACCCCGTCAAATTCACGGCAACCGTATTTGACGACGTGGTGACCAAAAAGGTTTACACCGCTTCAGGATCGAAACGAAGCGACTGGCTTTACGATTTGTCGGCGCTGACTAAAATAGCGCCGATGTTTCAAATCGAGGATTGTTGTTATGTTGTTCTGGAAAAAGATGGTGAAGAAGTTCGACGCCTTTTCCGCGTTGATCCCACCACGCTACTTCCGCGTGTAATGCCTGGCGCTAATGCCTGATGGCGCTTCGCTTATCGGGCCTACGTTTCACGCTCATTTGTAGGCCGGATAAGGCGCAAGCGCCGCATCCGGCAGCAGAGAAAAATGTTCTCCCCTTTCACTTACGCAGCCCGCACGCTCTTAACACCCTGACCCACAGACGAAGCCATGCAAAACGGTAGATCAGCGGATGCTGAAATCGTAGCAGTGTCAGAAACATAGAGCCTCCTTGCGGCGCTACAGCACCGTTGCCTGATAGCGAATTTGCGGCTCCATTATCTGGTGACGCGCGTCTATCAGCCGCAGTTCATACGAGTCGTGCTCTTTCGTCAGCCGCATCACCGCGTCGACGACACTGGTGGTCCGCTCCAGCGCCTGCTTGTCCTCATAACCGTTGAGCAGTGAGGCCAGCATCACACTGCAAATCAGATCCCCAACGCCCACTGGCATTTTGGCAAAGGTATACAGCGGCCGGGCGATGTGTAACGTCTGTTCCGCCGTCACCAGCAGCATTTCAAACGCCTGTTTGTCGCGCGAGCAGTCGCCGAGATGTTTCACCAGCACCTTCTTCACGCCCCACGCCACCAGCTGCTGCGCCGCTTCCACCACCTCGTCAAAACTACGTAGTTGTCTGCCCGTCAGCACGCCCAGCTCATAGAGATTCGGCCCCATCACATCGGCCAGTTGAATGGCGTCATCGACAAAAAAAGACTCCACGCCCTGCGCGACGATGCAGCCTTTTTGCGGGTCGCCCATCACCGGATCACAAAAATAGAGCGCCTGGGGATTACGCTGGCGAATGGTGGTGACCGCGAGCTTCACCTCTTCACAATGGCGTTTGTCCCCGAGATACCCGGACAGCACGGCATCGCATTGCGCCAGTTTTTGCAGATCATCCAGCCCGCTGATGATGGCGCTCAGCTCGCCGTGCGGCATCGCCATGCCCTGCCACATCCCGTACTGGGTGTGGTTGGAAAACTGTACGGTGTAAAACGGCCAGACATCGATCCCCGAGAGCTGCATCGGCAACACGGCGGCTTTATTTCCGGCATAGCCATAAACGACTGACGACTGAACAGACAACACGTTTTTCATTTTGACTCCGTCTAGCGAAACGTTGGCAGCAGACCAAATACGTCCAGAACAACCGTCAGATAGACAACCGCCCCACAGACAATGACCAGATTGAGCACGGTGTTATTACACGGCGCGGTATAGCTGGCGGTCGGAAAACGTTTCCGCGCCGCTTTCACCAGGAACGGCGGCAGGATCACGCTCCAGATGGTAAAGGCCAGACCGGCGTAACCAATGGCGTGGACAAACCCGTTCGGGAAGAAGAAGCACACGGCGGCTGGCGGGAAGTAGGTCACCAGCGCGGTTTTCAGGCGACCCATGCCGTCATCCGGGAAGTGAAACAGGTCGGCGATGTAATCGAACAGGCCAAGCGTCGCCGCCAGCAGGGAACTGGCTACCGCAAAGTTGCCGAAGAAGGTCAGGATCAGATCCATATAACGGCTGGTGAACAGCCCGCTGATAGCCTCGACAAACACGTCGATATTGCCGCCTTTGGCGATAATTGGCGGGAATGAGGAACGGCTGATGTTGCCCATCGTGACGCCCAGCCAGAAGATATACAGCAGCAGGGCAAACAGCGTGCCGATGATAATCGAACGCGTAATATTTGAGATCCCGCTCGTGCCATACAGCTTAACCAGGCTCGGCACGTTACCGTGAAAACCAAACGAGATAATGCAGAACGGCAACGTCATCAGGATATACGGCAGGTACTGCGAATTGGGCAGCGCCACCGCCACGCTGTCGACGAGTTTCGCCACTTCGATATGCCCCACCAGGCCAGAGAAGGTGGCAAAGAACGCGATAAACTTACCGATAATCAACACGGTAGTAATACGTCCAACCAACAAGGAGCTGTACCAGGCAATCGCCCCGACCAGCATACTGACGATCACCACCGAGATATTCGCCGGAAAGCGCACGCCGCTGTATTTGAACACGGTTTGCGCCATCACCGCCGACGAACCAGAGATATAGGCATAGGTCAGAATATACAGCACAAAGCCGAAAGCGATACCGACCACAATATTCCACTTTCGGCCTAATAAATCCTGAGTAAAAGTATTAAAACTGGCACCGGCGCCATAATGCAGGTTAACTTCGACCAGCATCAGACCGGTTAATAACATCATGATGGCGATAAACAGAAGAATAACTGACGCACCGGGGAACCATACGCCAGCCATCGCAATCGGCAGGGAAAACATCCCTCCACCCACTACGGTCGCGATAACCAACATGGTTCCGCTAATCAGTCCGGGGGTACTACTCTGTCGCTCAATGGCATTAATATCCATGATAAATGTTCCTGTAGACTATTCGTTATAATTACAGCTGTCATTTGTACATCATGCGGATAATAAAAATGTCGGAGTCAGGGTTTACTTTTGTAGTTATGTCACGGTAACGGGCACCGCAAAGGCTTCCTGTTCATGGAAAAGAAATACAAAAAAGCCCCATCCTGAGATGGGGCCATAATTATTATTTAGATATAGTCAAAGCGTGCAGTAAAGAAACGGAGCTGCTTCGGCTCGTAAATAAACTTCAGCCCGCGAATATCTTCTTTGTGCTGGTAAAGTTTAATAATACCGTCAGCCACTACATCCATATGCGCGTAAGTATAAACGCGGCGTGGAATAGTCAGACGCACGGTTTCCAGTTTCGGCCTGTGGTGTTCACCAGTCACGTTATTACGGCCCGCAGAGATAATTCCGCGCTCCATACTACGTACGCCGGTTTCCACATAGATACTGGCAGCCAGGCTTTGCGCCGGGAACTCGTCCTGCGTCAGATGCTCGCAGAAGCGACGCGCATCAAGGAATACCGCGTGACCGCCCACCGGTTCAACAATCGGTACACCAGCGGCTTTCAGCTTGTCGCCCAGATAGCGAACCTGCTTCACGCGGTGCTCGATGTACTCATACTGCATGGCTTCGCGCAGACCAATCGCCATGGCTTCCATGTCGCGTCCGGCCAGGCCGCCGTAAGATGGCATGCCTTCGTAGACAACGACTAACTCTTTGGCAGAAGAGAACATTTCGTCATCGTTCATGCACAGGAAGCCGCCGATATTCACCAGACAGTCTTTTTTACCACTCATGGTACAACCGTCGGCGTAGCTGAACATCTCATGCACGATCTCTGCGATGCTCTTGTTCTCAAAGCCCTGCTCTTGCTCTTTGATAAAGTAGGCGTTTTCTACGCAGCGGGTAGCGTCGTAGAACACTTTAATGCCGTGTGCTGCAGTCAGTTCACGCACCGCGCGCATGTTAGCCATGGAGACCGGCTGCCCGCCTGCGAGGTTAACCGTGACTGCCAGGCAAATATAGGCAATATTCTCGGCGCCTTTTTCATCAATCAGTTTTTGTAATTTTTTAAGATCGATATCACCTTTAAAAGCAATATTCAGACCGGCATCGTGCGCTTCGTCACGAACGATATCGACAAACACCGCACCATTTTTTTCCTGGTGATAACGGGTGGTAGTAAAATACATATTCCCGGCAACATATTGCCCCGGTTTAATTGCCAGCTGCGATAACAGGTTTTCTGCGCCGCGCCCCTGGTGAGTAGGAACAATATGTTTAAAGCCAAACAGTTCCTGCACGGTTCTTTCCAGATGATAGAAGTTTTCGCTGCCCGCGTAGGCTTCATCACCCATCATCATTCCGGCCCACTGCTTGTCGCTCATTGCGTTAGTGCCACTGTCTGTCAGCAGGTCAATATAAATATCTTTCGAATTTAACAGGAAAGTATTGTATCCCGCTTCCTGCATTTTCTTAAGGCGTTCATCACGCGGGATCATAGATACAGTTTCAACGCTTTTAATACGGAAGGGTTCTGCCGGATAATTCATTTTGTTTCTCCAGTAACAGTGGTCATGTACGTATTAATGTGAAGTAAAGCATACCTGGTTCATCAATAAATTCTGATGAAATATAACTATTCGCCTCCTGAGTCAGGGGGAGAAATAATGTGGAGGCACTATGCAAGATTTAATTGATTATGGAAATAGCCTGGTCAACATTAATCACTGGCAATAATTTAAAAAGCTGTAAATGTAGGTGATGCAAATCACACGTCGTTTTTTTACCCGTTCATATTCAACAAGTTTTTTTTTGCGTGTTGATTTGCCATTTGCGATGGTGCCCCCGTGGAGAGGGGAAATACTGAAAACTTAACTTTCCAGGCTGTGCTCATACTGTATTGCTGAATGAGTACACCCCATTTTGTGAGAGTCGGATCACTTCACGGGTTTATATTTGTGATTCACATCACTAAAAGTGTAAAGCAAAGTGTACAAAACGGCGTTGTTTCAGAGTTTGCTATTTGCTTCAGTGAGTTAGATCGCATTTTTGGCCTGATACAGATGGGCGTTATTTTCTGGAAATGGCAGGTATCAGGAGGATGGGACAGGAATGAATTTATACGATGAATAATACTATTTTTATTGGGATAGAGAGGATTTCTATTTATTCCGAAAGCGTGCTAATCGCGCTTATTTCATGTTATTTACATCTGGACTTCCCGCCAATTACTGGGGTAATTTACAGGGGTTTTATTAGCGCGATGCGAAGGTGCGCCAACACCTCCGCATCGCTAATCGCAGTAACTATTATCGGAGAATAGTCACCATGACTGATACGCATTGTATTGCAGTTTCATTTGATCCAGAAGTGTACGTCGCAGATAACCGTTGCCTGAAGGTAGGTTATGCGAGCGGTTATCCTGATTACAGCCGTTTGCCGGTGAAGTATGTCCAGTTTCCGTCCATCGTGATGAAGGGCCAGTGGCTTAAAGCCGCCGGATTCGACACCGGCACCCGCGTCGATGTGCGCGTCATGCAAGGCTGCATTGTGTTAACCGCCCGCACGCCCGAACCCGAAGAGTCAGAACTGATGAAATCCCTGCGCGCCGTGGAAAAGCTCTCCGCGCGTAAGCAAAAGCAGGTGCTGGAGTTTATCGGGGTGATTGCGGGGAAAGGGTCGAAGGGGTAACGGTCTTGCTAAAGGCGCCTGTGGGCGCCTTTATTAGGATGTATTGCGTCATCTTTGTTATGCCGTAGTACGTTCGTTCCAGGCGTCGGTATATTGAATATTGCCATCTACAATACACCAGGTGATTTTTTCATAGCGCAGTTGTACGCTTTCCAAATGCCCGGTTCCCGTTACCGTACGTGTGTCATGCACGATTGGTGTCACTGATACAACTTTTACACCTTCAAGCAGGGTATTAAAATATTCCACTTCCTGGCCTGCGTCGTTTATGTGATAGAACTTAAGTTCCGCACTTTGAAGTGTCTGACCTGTCGCAACTGCTTTGTAAAGGTATGGGCTGGAGGAATCGATCTCTTTGTCAAAAAGAAATGGGCCATGTTGGCGTGTGCCGGTTAGCTTCCCGGTAGCACCATCTGTTGGAATGCTAAGGTTATGTGTTAAACCACGTAACTCAATACTGCCTTCACGTCCCTGGACATCCGAGCCTCCACGAATCATCGCGCCACCATCGTCTTTTAAAAATAAATGAACGGGTACAGCCATTTTCAACCCTCCTTGTAATCAATCATATAACCAGCGGCCTGCTCTGGCTGATTCTGCGAACATACGCACAGTAAGCGGTTTTGACACTTGCTTGATGGGTTCTTTGGTAAACCATTTTCGATAGACCGATTCTCTTTCCCACGGGTAATAGGCCTCGAAATCAATCACAGAAACATCAACGTTATATTTCTCTCCAAAATCATCAATGGCATACGGTAATTCATCCCATTCAGCGTAACCTTGCAGCGGCGTATCAAGTTCAATCGGGATAGGCTTGAAAGTAAACGTTACCGCGAGAGATAACTCTCCCCGAAAAAATTCTAATACCTCGTTATCCGTCACCATACGCGATCTTCCTCTCTGGCAATGGTGTTGTAGGTATTCACCGTTTTATAGACAATTTGGGCGACATCACTTGCGAGTAATGCCCAACCAATCACAGGAATTGTTCGTCCAACGAATGCCCCCAGATTGTTAGTCATCATTGGTTTTAAATATTTGATGCTGGCATTGGTGATGGTAGGAAGCCTGACGGACAATGTTACGTTAAGAAACTCACGAGAATATTTGGAGGCAATTGATGTGCCTTGTGTTGCCCCATATGGTTTACCCCGTGTTTTCAGCAATGGTAACCCAAGAATGATACATGACATTGTTACCACATCTTTAATTCCCCCAAATTGTTCATCAATTTTGTCGAGAAAAATCCAGAAAAATAGCTCACCTGCAGAAATGTTACAGACCCCTTTATAAAAGTATGTTCCGTTGAGTTCCTCTACTGTGTCCATCAGAGATCCTTCGATATGCAATAATTTGCATACTTATCGTACTCCTGCGTACCCTGGTGGGGGAACGGTAACTGCCGTGGCGTATGTGTTTTTCAGAAAACATAAAAGTGATGTCGTTGATGTCAGACAACATGCCACGCATAGTGCTTTATCAAATTGATACCAATAAGTGACGTCGATAGCGCATCAACCCGTCTTTGCTTGATCAGGTGATATTTTGCGAGCATCATCGCAATTATTTACCTGATAATGAAATAAATGACTTCCAGTAAAACCCTGCAGCAGGCAATTGCCGACATCACCATCTGGCGTAAAGGCGAGCAGCGTGCGCCGCACAAACCTTTGCTGCTGCTTCATGTGCTGGCGGGTTATCAGCAGGGTCACGGTCGCCTGTTTGACTACGGTTCGGAAGTTCGCGACCCATTGCATAGCCTGCTGGAACGATTTGGACCACAGCGCGCACAGTACCGCCCGGATATGCCCTTCTGGCGCTTACAGGGCGATGGGTTCTGGGAGCTACAAAACGCCGAGCAGTGCTCAACATCCGGCAGCAGTAAACAGCCCCCTGCCGGAGAACTGGTGACGCATAACGTTGCCGGAGGCTTTGATGAACAACATTTTACTCTGCTGAAAAAGAACAAGAACCTCATCAACGCCCTGGCCCAGCAAATCCTCGAAGCGCACTTCACCGAAAGCATTCAGGAAGAAATCGCGGATGAACTGGGGTTTGATATCCTGCAAATCCGCAAACAGCGGGACCCGTTGTTCCGCCAGCAGGTTCTGCGTGCTTATAACTATGAATGCGCCATTTGTGGCTTCAATATGCGCCACGACAGCACTTCAGTTGCGCTTGAAGCGGCGCATATCAAATGGAAACAGCATGGTGGCCCGTGCGAGATTTCAAACGGACTGGCGCTGTGTGCAATCCACCATAAAGCTTTTGATAAAGGTTCGATTGGGCTGGATGAGAGTATGCGAGTTCAGGTGTCACCCGCAGTGAATGGCAGCGGCATGGTGGGCAGACTGTTCTGGGATTTCGACGGTAAATCGATAGCGCTGCCGATGATGCGCGAGAATTATCCAAAAGAAGGGTTTGTAGAGTGGCACAGGAAGGAGGTGTTTAGAGGGTGAGGGTGAGGGTGAGGGTGAGGGTGAGTGCGAAGGCCGGACTCAAAACACAATGTAATAAACTGAAAACAAAGAAAATAAAAAAGAACACATGTTTATGTGCCCCCTTTTGTGCCCCCATGGTTTTTTAAGCCCCTTAAGTTCACAACTGATTGGTATTCAAAAGGAAATTGATATTTTCCCCATCGGTTAGGTTCCGATATACGGATCCTAACCGGGGTAATATTGAACATCAGTAAAATTCTTTTTTTCCATATAACTGTTCACACTGTTCACCTTTTCATTTTTCTTTTTAATATCATAACGATAAGTGGTGAATGGTTGGTGAAGAGTGAACAGTCGACTCTTCACCTTTGTGATTTGTGCTCGTTCTGGAACCGTCCGCTCAGGCGATGTGAGGGGTGATAAAAAGTTTTTTCAGGTTTTACTGTTCACACTGTTCACCTCTGGTTTTTTATCAATAATTTCATGGTGATACAGGGTGAATATACGGTGAAGGGTGAACAGTGGATTGTTCACCCTGTGGCAATGAGCAGAAAGGAAAAGACCGGCTGTTGCCGGTCTGAGGTAGGTTATATCGCTGTGGGTTCGTCGCACTTAGGCAGCCAGTCGCCGTAGCTTTCCTCTTTCAGCGACAGGTTAGTCTGTATCCCCTGCTTGGTGTGCCGCTTCTCATAATTCAGGCCGTACTCTTTCAGCATCATGGGCAGCCCCAGCCCGAACATTTTCAGGCTGAGCACGTTTCTGTATCCGTTGGCCTCCATATAGGCCAGATACGCATGATAGAGATATTTACGATAATTACGCGGGATGATGCTGGCATTCCCCATAAACATCCCGTTGGTCTGCGGGAGCATTTCCAGATAGCCGCAAAAATCAAACGTCGGGTCAGCATCGCGCTTGATGCTGAGTGCCTCGTCGGAGTTCTGCTGCGACTGGAGCAGTGCGCGTGCAGTCATCGGGTCGCTGAATTTCTGCATAAGCTGGCGCACAATCACGGCCAGCTCGCGCGCAATTTTATCCCTGAGCTGCGGGTCGCGTTCCTCCGGCGCAATCTGCTCCGGGAAGTGGATAATCACCCGGCGGCGCGACACACCGCCGCTGCGGTCGGTGAAGCGCATGGGGTTGTTGTTCACGGCCAGAATCACCGCCGGAATATGTGTTGAGTACGGGTTCTGGTATTTCGGGTCAACTGAGACCGCATCGCCGCCGGTGATGGCCTTAAGTCCTGCGCCGTCACCGCTCCATTTTTCCTGGTCTGGCAGACGGATAAGCGAGAAGCCAATCAGGGAGGCACGCTTGCGCGGGTCTTCCAGTGTGTCGATATCGGCTGACGTGGCGTTATCTTCCCCGGCGAGCAGGGTCGCGATTTCGGCCAGAATACTTTTGCCGCTCCCGCCGGGACCGGTGACTTCGAGAAAGAGCTGCCAGTCGTAACGGTTCGCCAGTACCATAAACAGCGCAGCGAGTATCACGTCGCGCTTTTGTGGATTTTTACCGGCCGCCCGGTCGAGCCAGCGCCAGAAGTTCGGCGCGTGGGTTTCCAGCATTTCGCCTTCCACCGGCGGGGTAAAATCCACATCACACAGCGTGCGCAGCCAGTGCGATTTGTGGTGCGGGCTGAATACGCCGCTTTGGGTATCGAGTACCCCGTTGCGAAAACCAATCAGACGGCGCGCCGGTGTATCCTGCTGCGGAATAATCAGTTTCAGGGTCTCCACCACCGAGGCAATTTTCCCGGATGAGAACGGGGCGCGTAAGCGCTGGAATAAATCAGCCACATTCCGTGAAAAAGTGGCGGCAGGGATATTTTTCCAGATGCCGTTTTCATAGCGGGACAGGAGCTGGCCGTTTGCATCCACCGCCAGCGCTTCGCCGTAATGCTCATGCACCCGCAAAGCCTTGTCGCTGGCGCTCATGGCGGTAAATTCCGCCTCACTCATGGTATCAAACGGACTTTGTGCCGGAGGCCGGATAGCGTCATAAATGGCTTTGCGCGTGGCTTCCTCGCCGTACTGTATAAACGCATCATTCCAGTCACCGAACACCGGCGGCAGGGCAACAATGCCCTCACAGGCATCTGCGGCCGCAGCGGCTTTACTCTGGCCGTCGCCGTTAAGGTCACGGTCGGCGGCGAGGACAATCTGACAGGCCGGGGACTTCTGACGGGTAAGGCTCGCCAGAGAAAGGAGGTTCACGGAGGACAGCGCCACCATGACGGTTTCCCCGGTCAGGTGATGCACGGTGAGCGCGGTCGCATAACCTTCCGCAATCCACAGGCGTTTTCCGGCCTGTTTTTTCCCTTCGATGATATGACACGCCCCTTTGACCTGACCGCCTTTCAGGGTGCGTTTGAGACCATCAGCATTGATAAACTGAAGGTTAACCAGTGCGCCGGTATCGTCATACAGCGGGACAACCACATCCCCGGCGCGGAACGTCACGCCGCCGGTTTTATGCATGGCGGTGAGCGTCAGACATTCCAGAGCGGGGAAACCCTTGCGGGTGAGGTAGGCGTTGCCGGTGGCTGGTCGGGTTTTCTCCATGAGCCTGACGGCCAGCGCGGCCGCCGCTTTGCGGTCGGCCACAGTTTCGGCCTCTGCGGCCGCAATCACTTCCGGGGCAACCGGCGACAGATTGCCGGTCACGGCGTTCACCTTCCCGGCAGCTTCTGACGGGGTCACGCCAAACACTTTCTCTACCAGCTTAAGCCCGTCACCTGCGCCACACTGATTGCAGAACCACGTCCCGCGCCCTTCTTTATCGTCAAAGCGGAAACGGTCAGAGCCACCGCACACCGGGCAGGACTGATGGCGGTTTTTAATCACCTTCACACCCAGCGCAGGGAGAATGCGCGGCCAGTGGCCGCACGCCTGTTTTGCCGTTTCTGTTACGTTCATTTTCATGGTTGTTTTCTCCCTCAGTGCAGTACCGGTGCGGTGATATGACGGGCGCAAAGCTCATCCATCACGGCCAGCCCGAGAAAGGACAGCGACGGCGCGGATTTGAGTGGTCCGGCTTCCATTAAATCTTCCAGTAGTGCACAGGCTATCTGGCGGCCTTTTTCTTCGCCGTGCTGGCGCAGGTAGAAGCCCTCCAGCTCGGCGGCAATGGCGCTTTCCAGCGCGTCGAGGGTGAGGTGCGGGTAGCGGTGCTGGCGTTCGCACAGGGTCAGCCATGCACAGGCCACGGCGCGACGATACAGCGCGGCGCGTAATACGGGCGGTAATGGCTTTTTCATACGTTACCCTCCCCGGTCAGCCACTGCTGATTGCAGCGTTCGACCACGCCGTCGAGCTGGGCGGTCATGAGGTAAATCACGGAGGTGAGCTGTAACTGCTGCGCAGGGTCACGACGAACGGTGGCGCAGTCCTGCACCTGCATCAGGTCGCCGACGAGCTGGCCGACGTTGCGCATATGCTCCAGACATTCGAGGTCACGGGCAGTAATGGTGGTGTGTCTCATGCGCGCACCTCCGCAACCGGCAGACGGCCAGCGAACGAGAGGATGTAATCACGAACGAGGGAACGACGTGCAGCGTGTTCATCACCGGCAACGGTGCGGAGCATACAGATACGGGGTTTACGGTCTGCGCGACGAACAGCGGCAAACACAAAGACAAACTGCGGGTGTGACGGGGTGAGGGTCGTAGCCATAAGGGCAACCTCCTTGAAGTAGCGGTTATTGCCACCATCGGAGCTGCAAATCTCATGGGTGGTAGCCCGGACGGGGTTTGCAGTACCGGCCTTCAAGGAAACCGGCCAGCCCGAAGGCTGCCCCGCCCGGACCACCATTATCTGACAGGAGCCAAGGTGTAAGCACCACAGCCCGAAAAATAGGTGTGCCTGAGCAACGACATAAAAAAACACGCTCGGCGCGTGTTGTGTCGCCTTGAAGTTACACGGGCTGCAAATCCCGGCTGCCGATTTTGCGACAGCGGGAAAACTATACCTGGAAACGGCGAAAAGAAGCAAGCCAGAAAAAGGGGCTGTTTGCTGAACGATCATCATCATGCGTCATAGCCCCGGTTACGTTCGGCAATGCGATCTGCCATCCATGCGGTGATTTCAGACTGCGCCCACGCCACGTTTTTCCCACCGAGGGAGATTTGTTTCGGGAAAGATTCCCGGCTGATGAGGTCGTAAATGGTCGAGCGGGACAGGCCGCACAGATGCATCACTTCGGGCAGACGGATAAAGCGCTCGTGAACGGTATCAGAAACCGGCATCAGCGGCGCGGCAGGGGCAGAAGACGGGGAAGAAAAAGCAGTGTGCATCGGGCTACCTCACAAAGTCCATACAGTGCCGGGCGTGTCCGTCCGGCTTCGGGTAGCTCTCTATTTTGTGAATATTTTCCTTCAGGGCAACAAGTCATTTTGTATTACTCCACCACACAACAGAGCGATTTTTATACAGTGGCAAACAGTGACAATTGTTGACAATCTCTGATAACAAAATGGCAAACCGATAATTACTTTTATTTATATATTTATTATTTTTAATCACTAAAAAGTCTAAGTGGCTGACTGGCTGAAAAAACTGAAGGGTGAACAGTGGTGAACAGACGGTGAACAGTCAGACCTTCAACTGTTCACCCTTTAACTTACTGTATTATTTATCTTTTTATTTAAGGTGAACAGTGGTGAATAGTTATAAGTAAAAAAACAAACGGTGAGTAAGGTTTTCCTGCGACCTTTCTCTGGTCAGCCTGATTTTAAGGTCTGTTTGTGCCAGCACTCTGACAACGGCAATGAATCGTGTTGTTGTACAGGAGGCGTCAGAATCATTTCAGGTTGAACACACGGAGAGCCTGAACATGAAACCCGAACTCATTATCAAAGCCATGCAGACCGTTATCAGTAAACAGGATGAAGGCGCGGAACAACGTATTGCCGGTGTGCTGGCCGCACTTAACGAAGCAAAAGACGCACACACGGCCAGCATGGGTAAACTCAGCGACATTGAGGCTTCCATTCAGCGTTGTGAGCAGGAACGACAGACCGCGCTCAGTGAAAGTGCACAGGCCGAACAGGACTGGCGCAGCCGCTTTCGAACTCTGCGCGGCAACCTCACTCCTGAACTGAAAGCTGAACACAGTAAACGTATCGCCAGCCGCGAACTGGCTGATGAGTTCACCGGTCTGATTACCGAGCTGGAGAAAGACAAAGGCCTCGCCATGCTCGACGCATGCTCCTCCGGTACGGCTTATATCAGCGCCCATGAAAAAGCGTTCACCACTTACGCCAACAGCGAGTGGAAGAAGGCGTTAGCCGGTATCAGCCCCGCACTGTTGCGTGCCTTTCTGTTGCGTATACGGTCGCTGGAAATGAGCGGAGAAACCTCGCCGCGTGCGACCGTCACCCACGAGCTGGGTGATGCCCTGAATCTACAGTCATCCCTGTATCATTTTGATATGGAGCAGGAGCCGGTCCTGTCCGTAACGGGCATGAATCGCCCGGTCATAACCGGGGTTGATATGGCGCTGTTAAGAAGCCCGGCCAGACGGATGAAGCTTGCCGCTGAACTGGCCACAAAAGACCACGAACAGGCAGAGGGCTGAATTATGTTTCACTGTCCGTTCTGCAAAAAGACCGCGCACGTTCGTACCAGCCGTTATCTGTCGGAAAACGTCAAACAGCGTTATCACCAGTGTACCAATATTGAATGTTCGGCCACTTTCCGCACCATCGAGTCGGTTGACGGTGTGATACGTGCCGCACCGGAGAAACCCGACCCCGCCCCGGTGACGCCACCGCCGCCGCGTAAAGTACAGGGCTGTTACAGTTCGCCGTTCCGGCATTAATCAGGAGAGAGACACGTGACCACTGTGACATTGCAGCAGGCCTTTGAGGCCTGTCAGACGAACAAAAACACCTGGCTGAAATGTAAAGCCGAACTGGCCGACCTTGAACTTGAATACCGTGAACAGCTCCTTGCCGGTGACGAACAAATCCCGCGCAGAATGCAGGATTTACGCGACAATATCGACGTGAAAAAATGGGAGATTAATCAGGCCGCCGGTCGCTATATCCGCTCACATGAGGAAGTGCAGCACATCAGCATCCGCAACCGGCTCCATGACTTTATGCAGCAGCACGGCGCGGATCTGGCCGCCACGCTGGCGCCTGAGCTGATGGGATATCACGAACAAATTCCCACAGTAAAACAGAGCGCCATGCAGCACTCGGTTGATTATCTGCGTGAAGCCCTGTCGGTGTGGCTGGCCGCAGGTGAAAAAATTAATTATTCCGCGCAGGACAGCGACATTTTAACGGCTATCGGATTCAGGCCTGATGCGGCTTCGCGGGATGATAATCGCCAGAAATTCACCCCGGCACAGAACCTGATTTACACCCGCCGACGTGCAGAACTGGCCGCACGGTAGCACGCGAAAAAATCACCGAAAATTCTGTTATTTTTCCCGAAAAAAGCCATGCATCCATAAGGTGCATGGTTTTGCATGCAAATCCCCGTATTTTTTATCCCACGCAACACCAGTACCGGCGCGGCCTGAGGCCGTTCATGCACCTGCATTAAAAGCGACCTCTTAAGCGGGCAGGCGTGGCGGGGAGAGCATTGCGCGCACGTGCGTATTACTTTTTTTTTCTATATTTTTGGTAGGAAGCATTAAGTGGTAGATAGGAGTAGAGTAGATAACAAGTGAACCCTCAGGGTACCTACTCAAATAAAATAAATACTATCAACGGGTTAAGAAAAGGAGTTTTCTATGCAGCAAATAGGTTCAAAATGGTGGAAATTTGACTTCCACACACACACTCCTGCGTCAATGGACTACGGTAAAGCTGATCACCAAATAAAACAAACCATGACCCCGAGGGGGTGGTTATTGGATTACATTAGCCATGGTATTGAATGTATAGCTGTCACTGATCATAATTCAGGAGCATGGATTGATCTTTTAAAATTAGAGGCAGAGAAATTAAGAGATGAAGGGAATTCAATATATATATTTCCCAGCATAGAAATCACTGCTCATGGCAACATACATATATTAGGCATTTTTGACCCAGAGAAAACATCAAGCCATATATCACAACTCATCGGTGCCATTAATTATACTGGTACAGAAGGAGACAGTGATGCAGTAACTGAAAGTAGCCCGCAGCAAGTTATAGACATAATAATTGATCGTGGCGGCGTAGCTATTCCAGCACATATTGATAAAGCTAGTGGTCTTTGCACAGTTCATTCATCGGGAGCAACATTAAAGCAAATTTTAACAAATGCATCTGCTGTTGAAGTAATTAGAACTCATGATGAATATGAAACTATTCAACCTGGTTCGAGCCCGCTACAAGGATATGTTTCACTGAATACTAGCCTTTCAGAAATACTTGGCTCTGACTCTCATCACCCAAACACAGTTGGTAGAGCATTTACTTGGATAAAAATGGGGACGCCTTCCATTGAAGGATTAAAACTCGCCTTATTTGATGGTATCGACTCTTTAAAAAGATCTGATCAATTCCCTGACTCACCGAATGTTTTTGCGGAAAACCGAATTATATCAATTAAAGTTAATAAAACTAAGTACTGTGGCCGAAGAAATGAATTTTCAATACAATTTCATCCTTGGTTAAACTGTATCATCGGCGGGAGAGGTAGTGGTAAATCAACAGTTTTAGAGTTTATGAGAACTGCTTTAGGAAGAGAAAATGAGCTTGAACAACTATCTTCCAATAAAGAAATGTACAGCACTTATCAAAAGCTTGCTAAAAAAGCAAAAAACCGAGAGGATGATGGTGTTTTTCTCGATGACAGTAGTATTCAAATAGAATATTTAAAGGGGGGGAATAAATATCGTTTAGATTGGACTTATGCTCGTCAGCAAGTATCCATAAATCGTATAGACGATCAAAATATAATCCCAGAAGAAGGAGATGTAATATCTAGATTCCCTGTAAAAATATTTAGTCAAAAACAAATATATGAAATCTCACGCTCCCCAAATTATCTTTTAAATCTTATTGATGAGTCTAGCATTGTAAATATAAATGACTGGCAATATACTTGGGGAAATGAAGTTAACACACTCTCTCAGCTAAGAAGAGAGGTCAAAGATCTCAGAGCCAATATATCTACCAAGACACACTTAATTGGACAACTAAGTGATGTTAATCAAAAGATAACCTCTATTGAGAGATCTAGCCATGCGAGCATTCTCGCAAACTATCAAAAAACATTAAATCAAGAAAGTACTATTAATGACTTCACTTCAAAAAACATTGAATTCTTTGAAGGTCTAATAGAGCATATTACACAATCAAAGCCTAATTCTTTTAGTGCAATCCCATTACTTTTCAGCAATATAAATGAATTAGAAGTGCAAGGTAAAATCCTTGGTATACAACAAAAAATTGAAGATGCAATTCAAGCTGTTAATAACGTAGTCGAAATAACAACAAAAGAAATTACAGATTTACTTGAGTGGTATAGTTCCTGCTCACTTAAACAAGAGGTTACGGCTCATCAAAGCCAATACTCTGCACTAATGGCCACTTTACAAATCAGCGGTGTTAATAATCCTAATGAATATGATTCTCTGATCACTACGAGAAAGCAACTAACAGAACGATTAGATAAGATAAGTGCTGATGAAAAAACCATTGAGACAAAAAAGGCAGAAACAACAGAAAGTTACAAACGATTAGTAGAACTACGAAAAGAACTTACATCTCGCAGAAGACAGTTCCTCATAGATATAAATAATAACAATACTAACTTCAAAGTTAGTGTGGATTTTTGTGCAGATAAACAATTCCTCGAGAGCAGTTTCAGGAACTCCATTGACAAGAAAGACACAACATTTAGCAATGAAATCTATAATGAGGATGAAAATGGTTTTTTAAATTTATTAAACACTCAAATCAAAGAAATATCAGAGAATATGGATGGAATAATCCAAAAAATACAAAAACTAAAAAATGGTTTTTTTGATAAAAGCTCAAATACTATTCTTGATGTAAAATTAAGCAAACGATTTTTTGATTTTAAAAATGAACTAACAGATGAAGTAATTACATCTCTTATCTGCTGGTTCCCTAGTGATGCAATTACTGTAAAATATAATGATGGAAGAAGATTTAAAGATTTATCACAAGGCTCTGCTGGCCAAAAAGCAGCAACTGTTTTAGCATTCTTGCTCTCATATGGTGATGATCCAATAATTTTAGATCAACCTGAGGATGATTTGGATAATCAATTGGTTTATGAACTTATTGTAAAAAAAATAAAAGAAAGTAAAAATAAAAGACAAATACTCATCATCACTCATAATCCTAACATTGTCGTTAATGGGGATTCTGAACTAGTCATTTCATTAAGTCAGCAATCGGGTACTACGGACTTCCTTTCTCTGGGCGGTCTACAAGAACGTGAAGTAAGAAAAACAATTTGTGACATTATGGAGGGAGGTAAAGACGCATTTAGCCAACGTTATAGAAGAATTATAACAGCTTAATGCATGGCTCCCCTCTTATTTTTAAGAGGGGAGCTGTGGCCAATTCTTATACATTATGTGAGTTTTTATTTTTTGCAAAATCATATGGTGTAATTAGTACATTATTATTCGCATCAAGATAATCAGCCCACCACTGAACCATAAGTCTGCGCTCATCCAAATGCTCTGAAGTATGAATATATGCCGCCCGAACATTATTACGCTCAGAGTGGCTTAACTGACGTTCTATAGCATCATCACTCCACAACCCTGACTCACCCATAGCACCACGCGCCATCGTTCTGAATCCATGCCCGCAAACTTCAGTTTTCGTGTCATAGCCCATCGCACGCAATGCGCTGTTTACCGTGTTTTCACTCATAACCTTAGTTGCGTCATGATCCCCCGGGAACAGCAGCTCTTTATCACCACTAATTTGCTTGAGCTGCTCTAATAAAACCATCGCCTGCCGACTGAGAGGAACAATATGCTCCTCTTTCATTTTCATGCCACGATACGAGTAACGCACGCCCTTAATTTCTTCTCGCTTTGCAGGTATACGCCAAAGAGATTTATCGAAGTCGAACTCATCCCAGCGCGCGAAACGCAACTCACTGGAACGCACAAAAGTTAGTAAGGAAAGCTCAACCGCGATCCGTGTCATTACACGGCCACGATATGCAGCAAGACGTGCAAGAAACTCAGGGAACCGGCTAGAGGATAAAGCGGGGTAATGTCGCGCTTTGGTTGTCGATAGCGCACCGGCCATATCACTGGCTGGATTTGAGTCGATGTAATCGTTCTGTACTGCATAACGCATGATAGCCGTGACACGCTGCTGAAGACGCTGCGCGACGTCATGCTTACCACTTGCATCAACTTTTTTAATCGGGGCTAACAGGTGGCTAGTCTTGAGCTGGCGAATGTCGGACGAACCAATATGAGGGAAGATATAAAGCTCAAGATAGCGAAGAACGCGCGATCGATGGTCTTCACTCCAGCGCTTGTTACTGGCGTGCCATTCACGAGCAATGGTTTCGAAAGTATATGCCCCCGAATTCTCGGCCTGAGCTTCTTTCTGCTCGGCTTTTGGGTCAATGCCCTGCACTAGCAGCTTTTTAGCTTCATCGCGCTTTGCTCTTGCCTGAGCAAGCGTCACAGTAGGCCAAACACCAAAAGCGAGGCGATCCTCTTTTTTGTCTGAGGGGCGTCTGTATTTCATGCGCCAGTATTTAGAACCCTTAGCCGAAATCTCGAGATACAAACCGCCGCCATCGGCCATTTTGTAGGTTTTTTCTTTTGGCTTTGCGGTCTCGACCTGTCTGGCGTTGAGCTTCATTTGGGGGCACATTTCTAATCGAAGTTAAGATGCCCCCAATTATGCCCCCAATGGCATCCGGATTTCAACGGACGACCTCGGACGACTCAGGACGTAAAAATCGCTGCAAGCATTGATTTTTAAGGGATAATTGGACTTTCTCGGATGGTCTTGGAAGTGCTAATGGTGCCGAAGGCCGGACTCGAACCGGCACGTATTTCTACGGTTGATTTTGAATCAACTGCGTCTACCGATTTCGCCACTCCGGCACGGAAGGGATGCGGAAAACGTTGTGGATTATACCTGTCATGCGCCACCATGCAAGCACCAGCGTGTGCCTGACTCGCTAAGTGTTGAAAATTTCAGCATTCCCTTTCTCACCTGCAACCATCGTCACAGTTTGTCCCCTTATTAATCCCCCCTTCTGCGAAGCGTCCCGTTTCCCCATGCTCTACACTTCCAGTTCAACACCACACTGAGGGAAACACGATGTCGATGATAAAAAGCTACGCCGCAAAAGCGGCGGGCAGCGAACTCGAACTCTATGAATATGATGCGGGCGAGCTTAAGCCGGAAGATGTCGAAGTCCAGGTCGATTACTGCGGTATCTGCCATTCCGATTTGTCGATGATCGACAACGAATGGGGGTTCTCTCAGTATCCACTGGTTGCCGGGCATGAGGTGATTGGTCGCGTGGCGGCGCTCGGCAGCGCGGCGCAAGATAAAGGTCTGAAGGTTGGTCAGCGCGTCGGCATTGGCTGGACGGCGCGCAGTTGCGGGCATTGCGATGCCTGTATCAGCGGCAATCAGATTAACTGCCTGGAAGGTTCCGTTCCCACTATTCTCAATCGCGGTGGCTTTGCCGAGAAGCTGCGGGCCGACTGGCAATGGGTGATCCCGCTGCCGGAAAGCATCGATCTGGCGGCGGCGGGTCCCTTGTTGTGCGGCGGTATCACGGTGTTCAAACCGCTGCTGATGCACCATATCACCGCCACCAGCCGCGTTGGGGTGATCGGCATCGGCGGCCTGGGGCATATCGCCATTAAGCTGTTACACGCGATGGGGTGCGAAGTGACCGCGTTCAGCTCCAATCCGGCGAAAGAGCAGGAAGTGCTGGCGATGGGGGCGGATAAGGTGGTTAACAGCCGCGATCCGGATGCGCTAAAAGCGCTGGCGGGCCAGTTCGATCTCATTATTAACACGGTTAACGTCGATCTCGACTGGCAGCCGTATTTTGAAGCGCTGGCCTACGGTGGTAACTTCCATACCGTCGGCGCGGTGCTGAAGCCGCTGCCGGTGCCAGCGTTCACCTTAATTGCTGGCGATCGCAGCATCTCCGGTTCGGCAACCGGTACGCCGTTCGAACTGCGCAAGCTGATGAAGTTTGCCGGGCGCAGCAAGGTGTCGCCCACCACCGAACTGTACCCGATGTCGCGAATTAACGACGCTATCCAGCACGTGCGTGACGGCAAAGCCCGCTACCGCGTGGTGCTGAAAGCCGACTTCTGATGCAAGGCTCAGTCCCGCAAGGGGCTGAGCTTATTGCCCGTTACGAAACGCGATCACCGCCTGGCGGCACTGTTCCGTCACATGCTCGATGTCATGGTTCACGTCGATGCGGGCAATATCATGTTCGTCCTCCTGCGGGCACTCCAGCGCATCGAACTGGCTTTTGAGTAATCCCACCGGCATAAAATGCCCTGCCCGACGCTGCATGCGCGCCAGAATGGTCTCGTAATCGCCGTCCAGCCACAAAAAATGCACATTCGGACTGCCCTGTCTCAATATATCGCGATACTGTTTTTTTAATGACGAGCAGACAATAAACCCGGTCTCATTCTTTTTATATAAACTGTATGAAGCGTCATTTAATCGTGCTAACCACGGTAGTCGGTCTTCATCGGTTAATGGAATACCTTCAGACATTTTATCAATATTTTGGGCCGGATGGAGATCGTCACCATCAATGAATTTAGCCGATAATACTGCAGCAATTTTGCTGCCAATTAAAGATTTACCGCTACCCGAAACGCCCATCAAAATATAACTTTCCCCGGCCATTGAAAAAACTCCAGATTCATATTCCATGGCGCGATACTACGCCTTCCACAATGCAGAATTCACCTTTTTTCGGCGTGGCTGAGCAGATTTACAAGGCGCATCACGTTATGCGTAACATTGTAGTGTAACAATTTTCCAGCGTGATCTTTATCACAAATAATAACAATCAAAACCGTTTAAATGCTGCCGAGGTTACTACCTGACCAGTGAGGCATTTATGCAAGTCAAAACCCAATCCTGCGTTGTCGCGGGTAAGAAAACTGTTGCCATTACCGACCAAAATATTGAATGGAATAATAAAGGAACGCTGGTGCAAATTACCCGCGGCGGAATTTGTGGTTCCGACTTACATTATTATCAGGAAGGAAAAGTCGGTAATTTTACCGTTAAAGCACCGATGATTTTAGGCCATGAAGTTATTGGTAAAGTGGTGCACAGCGACTCAAAAGAATTACATGAAGGTCAGTCGGTGGCTATTAATCCGTCGAAGCCCTGTGGCCACTGTAAATACTGTCTGCTGCACGACGAAAACCAGTGCACGGAAATGCGCTTTTTTGGCAGCGCCATGTATTTTCCCCACGTTGACGGCGGCTTTACCCGATTTAAAACCGTCGATACCGCGCAGTGCATCCCCTACCCCCAGCACGCCGATGAAAAAGTCATGGCCTTTGCCGAACCGCTGGCAGTCGCGATCCACGCCGCGCATGAAGCAGGAGACCTGCAGGGCAAGCGCGTGTTTATCTCCGGCGTGGGGCCTATCGGCTGCCTGATCGTCAGCGCGGTGAAAACGCTCGGCGCAGCAGAAATTGTCTGTGCTGATATCAGCCCGCGCTCGCTGTCGCTGGCCCAGCAGATGGGTGCTGACACGCTGATTAACCCGCAGCAGGACTCGCTCGATGAGTGGAAAAAAGAGAAAGGCTACTTCGACGTCAGCTTCGAAGTCTCTGGTCATCCGTCCTCAATCACCACCTGCCTGGAGGTCACCCGCGCGAAAGGCGTGATGGTGCAGGTCGGCATGGGCGGCGCGGTGCCGGACTTCCCGATGATGATGCTGATCGGCAAAGAGATCGCGCTCAAAGGCTCGTTCCGCTTTACCACCGAGTTCAACACCGCGGTGTCGTGGCTGGCGAATAACGTTATCGATCCACTGCCGTTACTCAGCGCTGAATATCCGTTTACCGAGCTTGAACAGGCGCTGATCTTTGCCGGGGATAAAACCCAGGCGGCGAAAGTCCAGCTCGTTTTTGCTGAAACAAAATAAGGAAGAACATAATGAACGATCTTTTTTCACTGGATGGAAAAAATATTCTGATCACCGGTTCGGCCCAGGGTATTGGTTATTTACTGGCGACCGGGCTGGGTAAATATGGCGCGCAGATTATCGTCAATGATATTACGCCGGAGCGCGCAGAGGCTGCCGTCGCCAAACTGCAACAGGAAGGGATCCGCGCCGTTGCCGCGCCGTTTAATGTTACGCAGAAACAGGACATTGATGCCGCCATCGACCATATCGAAAAAGACATTGGCCCAATCGATGTACTGGTGAATAACGCCGGTATTCAGCGCCGCCATCCGTTTACCGAGTTCCCGGAGCAGGACTGGAACGATGTGATTGCCGTTAACCAGACGGCGGTGTTCCTGGTCTCGCAGGCAGTAACGCGTCGCATGGTGGAACGTCAGGCCGGGAAGGTCATCAACATCTGCTCCATGCAGAGCGAACTGGGCCGCGACACCATCACGCCGTATGCCGCCTCGAAAGGCGCGGTGAAAATGCTCACCCGCGGTATGTGCGTTGAGCTGGCACGCCACAATATCCAGGTCAACGGTATCGCACCGGGCTACTTCAAAACCGAGATGACCAAAGCGCTGGTCGAGGATGAAGCCTTCACCGCCTGGCTGTGCAAACGTACGCCAGCCGCGCGCTGGGGCGATCCGCAGGAGTTGATTGGCGCGGCGGTCTTCCTCTCTTCCAAAGCATCCGATTTTGTTAACGGGCACCTGTTGTTTGTCGATGGCGGCATGCTGGTCGCCGTCTGATGCAACACAACGCAACATCACGCAGCGCCCAGGCGCTGCATTTTTGGCCACCCCTAAATAATTCGAGTTGCGGGACGGCGGCAAGTGAATGAACCCGATGAGCTTACTTGAGTAAGTGATTCGGGTGAGTGAGCGTAGCCAACACACCTGCAACTTGAAGTATGACGGGGATATAAGAGAAACGATTATGCCATTAATAATAATTGCGGCAGGCGTCGCGCTGCTCCTGGTCCTGATGATTGGTTTTAAAGTTAACGGCTTTATTGCTCTGGTCCTGGTGGCGGCGGTCGTCGGTTTTGCCGAAGGGATGGATGCCCAGGCCGTTTTGCATTCAATACAAAATGGGATCGGCGGGACGCTCGGCGGTCTGGCGATGATCCTTGGCTTCGGTGCAATGCTCGGTAAGCTGATTTCCGATACCGGCGCGGCTCAGCGCATCGCCACCACGCTGATTGGCACGTTTGGTAAGAAACGCGTGCAGTGGGCGCTGGTGATCACCGGACTGGTGGTAGGTCTGGCGATGTTTTTCGAAGTCGGCTTTGTTCTGCTGCTGCCGCTGGTGTTTACGGTGGTGGCCTCTTCCGGCCTGCCGCTGCTGTATGTTGGCGTCCCGATGGTAGCTGCGCTGTCCGTGACCCACTGTTTTCTGCCACCGCATCCGGGGCCGACCGCGATTGCCACCATTTTCGAGGCTAATCTCGGCACTACCCTGCTGTACGGCTTTATTATTACTATCCCGACGGTGATTGTTGCCGGGCCGCTGTTTTCTAAGCTGCTGACCCGCTTTGAGAAAGCGCCGCCGGAAGGGTTATTCAACCCGCATCTGTTCACCGAAGAAGAGATGCCGTCATTCTGGAACAGTATCTTTGCCGCGGTAATCCCGGTCATACTGATGGCGGTCGCCGCAGTGTGCGAAATCACGCTGCCGAAAACCAACAGCGTACGGGTGTTCTTTGAGTTTATCGGTAACCCTGCGGTCGCGTTGTTTATCGCTATCGTACTCGCCATTTTTACCCTTGGTCGACGTAACGGACGTACGATCGAGCAAATTATGGATATCATTGGCGACTCTATCGGTGCGATTGCGATGATTGTGTTTATCATCGCCGGGGGCGGCGCGTTTAAGCAGGTTCTGGTCGACAGCGGCGTGGGGCAATATATCTCGCACCTGATGACCGGCACGTCGCTTTCTCCGCTGCTGATGTGCTGGACGGTCGCCGCCTTGCTGCGTATCGCGCTCGGTTCAGCCACCGTGGCGGCGATCACCACCGCAGGCGTGGTACTGCCGATTATTAACGTCACCCACGCCGACCCGGCGCTGATGGTGCTGGCTACCGGCGCGGGCAGCGTGATTGCCTCCCACGTTAACGATCCGGGATTCTGGCTGTTTAAAGGCTATTTTAATCTCAGCGTCGGGGAAACGTTGCGTACCTGGACGGTAATGGAGACGCTGATTTCCATTATGGGGCTGCTGGGGGTTCTGGCGCTGAACGCCATTCTGCATTAAGACGGTCATCACCGGGGAGCACAGATCCGCGCTCCCCGGCACTGGAGAGAAAATGAGGAACCACAGAATTTCTTTGCAAGACATCGCCACGCTGGCGGGCGTGACCAAAATGACGGTGAGCCGCTACATTCGCTCGCCAAAAAAGGTCGCAAAGGAAACCGGTGAACGCATCGCGCAGATTATGGAGGAGATTAATTACATCCCCAACCGCGCGCCCGCGATGCTGCTGAATGCGCAAAGCTATACGCTTGGCGTGCTGATCCCCTCGTTTCAAAACCAGCTGTTCGCTGACATTCTGGCCGGCATTGAGTCGGTCACCTCGGACCATAACTATCAGACGCTGATCGCTAACTACAATTACGACCGGGAATCCGAGGAAGAGTCGGTGATCAATCTGCTGTCATACAATATCGACGGCATTATCCTGTCCGAGAAATATCACACCCTGCGTACGGTGAAGTTTCTGCGTTCAGCCAACATTCCGGTGGTGGAGCTGATGGATATTCAGGGCGATCGTCTGGACATGGAAGTAGGCTTCGATAACCGTCAGGCGGCATTTGATATGGTCAGCACCATGCTGGATAAACGCCAGCGGCGCAAAATCCTCTATCTCGGTTCGAAAGACGACGTCCGCGATGAACAGCGCTATCGCGGCTATTGCGATGCCATGACGCGCCGGGGTCTGGTGCCGCTTCGCGTCAATCCGCGTTCTATTTCGTCCATCCATCTCGGCACCCAGATGATGCGGGACGCGCTCGCCGCGCATCCGGATTTAGACGGCGTTTTTTGCACCAACGACGATATTGCGATGGGCGCGCTGCTGCTGTGCCGCGAGCGCGATCTGGCCGTTCCGGAACAGATCTCAATTGCCGGTTTTCACGGGCTGGAAATGGGCAGGCAGATGATCCCAAGCCTCGCCAGCGTGATCACCCCGCGTTTTGACATTGGCCGCATGGCAGCGCAGATGTTGCTGAGCAAAATCAAGAACAACGACCATAACCACAACACCGTGGATTTGGGGTACCAGATTTATCACGGCAATACGCTTTAAGTCATTTTCTCCGGCCATCGCATACTCTCTTTGATGGACATTGCCTATACTCCAGGCAAGATAAATGGAGGAAATCTCAATGAGCACACCCCTGCTAATTGCCCGCACGCCGGACACCGAACTGTTTTTACTGCCAGGCATGGCCAACCGTCACGGACTGATTACCGGCGCGACCGGGACCGGTAAAACCGTCACGCTACAGAAGCTGGCCGAATCGCTGTCTGAAATTGGCGTACCGGTATTTATGGCCGATGTGAAAGGCGACTTAACCGGCGTGGCCGAGGAAGGGCAGGCCTCTGAAAAGCTGCTCGCCCGCCTGAAAAATATCGGCATTACCGACTGGCAACCGCATGCTAATCCGGTCACGGTGTGGGATATCTTCGGCGAAAAAGGTCACCCCGTGCGGGCCACGGTATCTGACCTCGGCCCGCTGCTGCTGGCCCGTTTGTTGAACCTCAACGACGTGCAGTCCGGCGTGCTGGATATTATCTTCCGCATTGCTGATGACCAGGGCCTGCTGCTGCTCGATTTCAAAGACCTGCGAGCTATTACCCAGTACATCGGCGATAACGCCAAATCCTTCCAGAATCAGTATGGCAATATCAGCAGCGCCTCGGTCGGGGCAATCCAGCGTGGACTGCTGTCGCTGGAGCAACAGGGGGCGGCGCACTTCTTTGGCGAACCGATGCTGGACATCAAAGACTGGATGCGAACTGACGCCAGCGGCAAAGGGATGATCAACATCCTCAGCGCAGAGAAGCTCTACCAGATGCCCAAACTGTACGCCGCCAGCCTGCTGTGGATGCTCTCCGAACTGTACGAACAGCTGCCGGAAGCAGGCGATCTGGAGAAGCCAAAACTGGTGTTCTTCTTCGATGAAGCTCACCTGCTGTTCAACGACGCCCCGCAGGTACTGCTGGATAAAATCGAACAGGTGATCCGCCTGATCCGCTCGAAAGGGGTCGGCGTGTGGTTCGTCTCGCAAAACCCGTCAGATATTCCAGACAACGTGCTCGGTCAGTTGGGGAACCGCGTGCAGCACGCCCTGCGCGCGTTCACACCGAAGGATCAGAAAGCGGTGAAAACCGCGGCACAAACCATGCGCGCCAACCCGGCATTTGATACCGAAAAAGCCATTCAGGAACTGGGAACCGGTGAGGCGCTGGTGTCGTTTCTGGACGCCAAAGGCAGCCCGTCGGTGGTTGAACGGGCGATGGTGATTGCGCCGTGCTCGCGGATGGGACCGGTGACGGATGACGAGCGCAACGGGCTGATTAATCACTCCTCGCTGTACGGTAAATATGAAGAACAGATCGACCGCGAGTCCGCCTATGAGCGTTTACAGCAAGGCGTGCAGGCCAGCACCGAGCAGCAAAATACACCTCCCGCCAACGGTAAAGCGATCGATGTGGACGGCGGTATTCTCGGTGGATTGAAGGATATTCTGTTTGGCAGCACCGGACCGCGCGGCGGCAAGCGCGATGGCGTGGTACAGAGCGTGGCGAAGAGCGCGGCGCGACAGGTCACCAATCAGATAATACGCGGCATGTTGGGGAGTTTGATGGGCGGGAGAAAACGCTAGCAGGAAGGCGCCCCTCCCGCACAGCGGGAGGGGCGAATATCAGGACTTACGCAGCATCAGCCACAGGCTTATCAGGAAGAAGCTGGCGCTTGGCAGCAACGCGCCGATAATCGGCGGAATGCCGTACACCAGCGTCAGCGGGCCAAAGATTTGGTCCAGCACATAGAACACAAAGCCGAAGCTAATCCCTGTCACCACGCGCACGCCCATCGGGACGCTACGCAGCGGACCAAAGATAAACGACAGCGCCATCAGCATCATTACCGCCACAGACAGCGGCTGGAAGACTTTGCTCCACATATTGAGCTGGTAGCGTCCGGCGTCCTGGCCGCTCGACTTCAGGTACTTCACGTAGTTATGCAGACCACTAATCGAGAGCGCATCAGGATCCAACGCCACGACGCCGAGCTTGTCGGGTGTAAGGTTGGTTTTCCAGGTGCCGCTCACCGTCTGCGAGCCGGTGATTTGCTTCGGATCGGTCAGGTTGGATTCATCCACCTGCGACAAACGCCAGACCTTCTGCTCCGGGTCAAACGTCGCGCTTGCGGCATAACGGACGGACTGCAAACGGCGCTTGTCGTTAAAGGAGTAGATGCTAATTCCGCCTAACTCGGCGTCACCTTTCACCCGCTCAATGTAGACAAAGCTGTCGCCATCTTTCGCCCACAAACCTTGCTGGGTAGAGAGCAGCGAGCCGCCATACATCTGCTGCGCACGGTAGTTACGCGCCATCTGTTCGCCCTGCGGCGCCACCCATTCGCCGATGGCCATCGTCAGCAACACCAGCGGAATCGCGGTTTTCATCACCGACAACGCCACCTGCATACGGGTAAAGCCAGAAGCCTGCATGACCACCAGTTCACTGCGCTGCGCCAGCATGCCCAGCCCCAGCAAAGCACCCAGCAGCGCCGCCATCGGAAAGAAGATCTGGATATCTTTCGGCGCGCTGAGCAGGGTATACAGCCCGGCGCCCATCGCATCGTAGCTCCCCTGCCCGGCTTTTTTCAGCTGGTCGACAAACTTGATGATCCCGGAGAGCGACACCAGCATGAACAACGTCATCATGATGGTGGTGAAAATGGTTTTACCGATATAGCGGTCAAGTACACCAAAAGGCTGCATTATACCGCTCCTTTACGCATAAAACGGGCACGTAAGCGGCGCATCGGCACCGTATCCCAGAGGTTAAGCACAATTGCCAGCGCCAGATACGCCAGGTTAACCGTCCACATCCAGAACACCGGATCCAGCTTACCTTTGCCGCCGTTCGACTTCAGCGATGTCTGAACCAGGAAGAACAGCAAATAAAGCAGCATTGCTGGCAGCATGGACAGTACGCGACCCTGACGCGGGTTCACCACGCTCAGCGGTACAACCATCAGCGCCATCATAAATACGGTGAATACTAACGTGATACGCCAGGTCAGCTCCGCACGGGCGCGATCGGTGTCGGTCGTCCATAGCGTACGCATGGTCATCTGGTCGGTATCGTTTGGATCCAGCGCCACGGCCTGATGACCGATAATCGCCTGATAATTCTGGAAGTCGGTAATGCGGAAATCGCGCAGCAGCGCGGTCCCTTCAAAACGCGTCCCCTGGTTCAGCGTCACGACCTGGGAGCCATCGCGCAATTGGGTAAGATGACCGGAGTCCGCTACCACCACCGAAGGACGGGCGTTACCTTTCGGGCGGATTTGCGCGAGGAACACATCGTTGAAGTTACTGCCGTCAACGCTTTCGATAAACAGCACCGAGCCGCCGTTAGTCGCCTGCTGGAATTGCCCCTGAGCAAGCGCCGCCATACCGGGGTTCGCTTTCGCCTCCGCCAGGACTTCGTCCTGATGTCTGGAGGACCACGGTCCGGCCCACATCACGTTGACCGCCGCAATAATACTGGTAAACAGCGCCAGCACCATCGCCGCTTTCACTAAGACAGCCTTGCTCAGCCCGCAGGCGTGCATGACCGTAATTTCACTTTCGGTATACAGTTTGCCCAGCGTCATCAGCAGCCCGAGGAACAGGCTTAATGGCAAGATAAGTTGCGCCATTTCTGGCACGCCCAGCCCCAGCAGCGAGAGCACCAGATTCGCCGGGATATCACCGTCAACCGCCGCACCAAGGATCCTGACTAACTTTTGACAAAAGAAGATCAAAAGCAGGATGAATAGGATCGCAAGTTGGCTTTTGAGCGTTTCCCGAACCAGATATCTTATGATTATCACTTTAAATACGCCCGTAAAAACCCGTCTTTTGCCGGAATTTAGCTTGTTTCATGGCTTAAACGTCATTTATTCTCTTGAGTCGTCGAAATCGTCGCTAAGATCATTATACTCAACGGATCCACCTCTCAGAAATTGTTCTGACGTGCCAATGCCGTAATAACGTTAAGATTAACACGAAGTCACCGCAACAGCGGGTATGAGTTACGAAAGCTTGCAATTCTATCCGTAGCCACCGCCGTTGTCTTTAAGATTCAGGAGCGTAGTGCATGGAGTTCAGTGTAAAAAGCGGTAGCCCGGAGAAACAGCGGAGTGCGTGCATCGTCGTGGGTGTCTTTGAACCACGCCGTCTCTCTCCGATTGCAGAGCAGCTCGACAAGATCAGCGACGGGTACATCAGCGCACTGCTGCGTCGTGGCGAACTGGAAGGCAAACCAGGTCAAACCCTGTTGCTGCACCATGTTCCTAACGTTCTGTCTGAGCGAATTCTCCTCATTGGTTGTGGCAAAGAGCGCGAGCTTGATGAGCGCCAGTACAAGCAGGTCATTCAGAAAACCATCAATACGCTGAATGATACTGGCTCAATGGAAGCCGTCTGCTTCCTGACTGAGCTGCACGTCAAAGGGCGCAATAACTACTGGAAAGTGCGTCAGGCCGTTGAGACAGCACAGGAAACGCTGTACAGCTTTGATCAACTGAAGACCAACAAAAGCGAGCCGCGTCGTCCGCTGCGTAAAATGGTCTTCAACGTACCGACCCGCCGGGAACTGACCAGCGGTGAACGTGCGATCCAGCACGGTCTGGCGATCGCCGCCGGCATTAAAGCGGCAAAAGATCTCGGCAACATGCCGCCGAACATCTGTAACGCCGCTTACCTTGCTTCTCAGGCGCGCCAACTAGCAGACAGCTACAGCAAAAATGTTGTAACCCGCGTGATCGGCGAGCAGCAGATGAAAGAGCTGGGCATGCACTCTTATCTGGCCGTCGGTCACGGCTCGCAGAATGAGTCGCTGATGTCGGTCATCGAGTACAAAGGCAATCCATCCGAAGACGCGCGTCCGATCGTGCTGGTCGGTAAAGGGTTAACCTTTGACTCCGGCGGTATCTCCATCAAACCTGCCGAAGGCATGGATGAGATGAAATACGACATGTGCGGCGCGGCAGCGGTATATGGCGTGATGCGCATGGTGGCCGAGCTTCAGCTGCCAATCAATGTCGTCGGCGTGCTGGCAGGCTGCGAAAACATGCCGGGTGGCCGTGCGTATCGTCCAGGCGACGTGCTGACCACCATGTCTGGTCAGACCGTTGAAGTTCTCAATACCGATGCCGAAGGCCGTCTGGTCCTGTGCGACGTATTAACCTACGTCGAGCGCTTTGAGCCAGAAGCGGTGATTGACGTCGCAACCCTGACCGGCGCGTGCGTGATTGCGCTGGGCCATCACATCACTGGCCTGATGTCGAACCACAACCCGCTGGCGCATGAGCTGATCGGTGCGTCCGAACAGGCTGGCGACCGCGCGTGGCGTTTACCGCTGGGTGATGAATACCAGGAGCAGCTAGAGTCCAACTTTGCGGATATGGCGAACATCGGCGGACGTCCTGGCGGCGCCATTACCGCGGGCTGCTTCCTGTCACGCTTTACCCGTAAGTACAACTGGGCGCACCTCGATATCGCCGGTACCGCATGGCGTTCAGGGAAAGCCAAAGGCGCAACCGGTCGTCCGGTGGCGCTGCTGTCGCAGTTCCTGCTCAATCGTGCCGGTTTTAACGGCGAAGAGTAAGGCGGTAAGCACAAGCAATAAGACCCGTAGGCCGGATAAGCTCAACGCCATCCGGCCTACGGTTGTGCATCATGGCAACGCATTTAAATTCACCAGAAGAAGCCCCATATATGAGAAACGCAACTTTCTATCTTCTGGACAATGGCACGCAACACGATGGCTTAAGCGCCGTCGAGCAGTTGGTGTGTGAAATTGCCGCAGAACGTTGGCGTGCTGGCAAGCGCGTGCTGATCGCCTGCGAAAACGAAAAGCAGGCTCTTCGACTGGATGAAGCCCTGTGGGCAAGACCGGCAGAAAGCTTTGTTCCGCATAATCTGGCAGGTGAAGGCCCCAGAGGCGGCGCACCGGTAGAAATTGCCTGGCCGGAGAAACGCAACAGCAGCCCGCGCGACCTGCTTATCAGTTTGCGCGTTGGCTTTGCAGATTTTGCCACCGCTTTCACAGAAGTGATAGACTTCGTTCCTTACGAAGATTCTTTGAAACAATCGGCACGCGATCGCTACAAAGCTTACCGCGTGGCTGGTTTTAACCTGAATACGGCAACCTGGAAATAATGGAAAAGACATACAACCCACAAGATATCGAACAGCCGCTTTACGAGCACTGGGAAAAGCAGGGCTATTTCAAACCTAACGGCGATGAAAGCAAAGAGTCCTTCTGCATCATGATCCCGCCGCCGAACGTCACCGGCAGTTTGCATATGGGTCATGCTTTCCAGCAAACCATCATGGATACCATGATCCGCTACCAGCGCATGCAGGGTAAAAACACCCTGTGGCAGGCCGGTACCGATCACGCGGGTATCGCAACCCAGATGGTGGTTGAGCGTAAGATTGCCGCTGAAGAAGGTAAAACCCGCCACGACTACGGTCGCGAAGCGTTTATCGACAAAATCTGGCAGTGGAAAGCGGAATCCGGCGGCACCATCACCCGCCAGATGCGCCGTCTCGGCAACTCCGTTGACTGGGAGCGCGAGCGCTTCACTATGGACGAAGGTCTTTCCAATGCCGTGAAAGAAGTCTTCGTTCGCCTGTACAAAGAAGACCTGATTTACCGTGGCAAGCGCCTGGTGAACTGGGACCCGAAACTGCGCACCGCAATTTCCGACCTGGAAGTGGAAAACCGCGAGTCGAAAGGCTCAATGTGGCACATCCGCTATCCGCTGGCTGACGGCGCGAAAACCGCTGATGGTAAAGATTACCTGGTCGTCGCCACCACCCGTCCGGAAACCGTACTGGGCGATACCGGCGTGGCCGTCAACCCGGAAGATCCGCGTTATAAAGATCTGATTGGCAAGTTTGTTGTTCTGCCGCTGGTTAACCGCCGCATTCCCATCGTCGGCGATGAACACGCTGATATGGAAAAAGGCACCGGCTGCGTGAAGATCACCCCGGCGCACGACTTTAACGACTACGAAGTCGGGAAACGTCACGGCCTGCCGATGATCAATATTCTGACCTTTGACGGCGACATCCGTGAAACCGCGGAAGTGTACGACACCAAAGGCGAAGAGTCCGACGTTTATTCCAATGAAATCCCGGCTGAGTTCCAGAAGCTGGAGCGCTTTGCCGCGCGTAAAGCGGTGGTTGCCGCCGTTGATGCGCTGGGCCTGCTGGAAGAAATTAAACCGCACGACCTGACCGTGCCTTACGGCGACCGTGGCGGCGTGGTTATTGAACCGATGCTGACCGACCAGTGGTACGTCCGTGCCGACGTGCTGGCGAAACCGGCGGTTGAAGCGGTTGAGAACGGCGACATTCAGTTCGTACCGAAGCAGTACGAAAACATGTACTTCTCCTGGATGCGCGATATTCAGGACTGGTGTATTTCCCGTCAGCTGTGGTGGGGTCACCGTATCCCGGCATGGTATGACAACGACGGCAACGTCTACGTTGGCCGTACCGAAGACGAAGTGCGTCAGGAAAACAACCTCGGTGCCGACGTTCAGCTTCGCCAGGACGAAGACGTTCTCGATACCTGGTTCTCCTCCGCACTGTGGACCTTCTCTACCCTGGGCTGGCCGGAAAACACCGACGCGCTGCGTCAGTTCCACCCAACCAGCGTGATGGTTTCCGGTTTCGACATCATCTTCTTCTGGATTGCCCGCATGATCATGATGACCATGCACTTCATCAAAGATGAAAACGGCAAGCCGCAGGTGCCGTTTAAGACCGTCTACATGACCGGTCTGATCCGCGACGACGAAGGCCAGAAGATGTCCAAATCCAAGGGCAACGTCATTGACCCGCTGGATATGGTCGACGGTATCTCCCTGGCTGAACTGCTGGAGAAACGTACCGGCAACATGATGCAGCCGCAGCTGGCCGAGAAGATTGCCAAGCGTACCGAGAAGCAGTTCCCGGACGGCATCGAGCCGCACGGCACCGACGCACTGCGCTTCACCCTGGCGGCGCTGGCCTCTACCGGTCGCGACATCAACTGGGATATGAAGCGTCTGGAAGGTTACCGTAACTTCTGTAACAAGTTGTGGAATGCCAGCCGCTTTGTGCTGATGAACACCGAAGACCAGGATTGCGGCTTCAACGGCGGCGAAATGACCCTGTCGCTGGCGGATCGCTGGATCCTTGCTGAATTCAACCAGACCATCAAAGCGTACCGCGAAGCGCTGGACAACTTCCGCTTCGACATCGCCGCGGGCATTCTGTACGAATTCACCTGGAACCAGTTCTGCGACTGGTATCTGGAGCTGACCAAGCCGGTAATGAACGGCGGTTCCGAGTCTGAACTGCGCGGCACCCGCAATACGCTGGTCACCGTTCTGGAAGGTCTGCTGCGCCTGGCGCATCCGATCATCCCGTTCATCACCGAGACCATCTGGCAGCGTGTGAAGGTGATTTCCGGTATTACCGCCGACACCATCATGCTGCAGCCGTTCCCGGAATATAACGCCGCACAGGTTGATGAAGCCGCACTGGCTGATACCGAATGGCTGAAGCAGGCGATCGTTGCCGTACGTAACATCCGTGCGGAAATGAACATCGCCCCAGGTAAACCGCTCGAACTGTTGCTGCGCGGTTGCAGCGCTGATGCGATGCGCCGTGTGAACGATAACCGCAGCTTCCTGCTGAACCTGGCGCGTCTGGAAAGCATCACCGTACTGCCAGCCGATGACAAAGGTCCAGTCTCCGTGACCAAAATCATCGACGGCGCCGAGCTGCTGATCCCGATGGCTGGCCTCATCAATAAAGAAGATGAGCTGGCGCGTCTGGCGAAAGAAGTAGCGAAAATCGAAGGTGAGATTGCCCGTATCGAAGGCAAACTTTCCAACGAAGGTTTCGTTGCTCGCGCACCGGAAGCTGTTATCGCCAAAGAGCGTGAGAAGCTGGACGGTTATGCGGAAGCGAAAGCGAAGCTGATTGAGCAGCAGGCGGTCATCGCCGCGCTGTAATTGCCGTTACGTTATACACGTATTAAAGGCCGGAGCATGCTCCGGCCTTGTTGTATCAGATGAACGGGAAGTAGGTCATCACACCACGTGATACCCACATCGCCGGACCTGTTTCCAACGCCTCTGTATGGTCAGTCAGTTCCAGCGCATCCAAATCCCCTTGTACATGGGAGTTACTGGCCAGCCAACTGACCAGCCACATTTTCATCCACGGATAAGCTAGCCCAAACGTGATGCCTGAAATAAACAACACCAGTACAAAACGCCAGATCAGGCCATGTGCAGTGACGGAAGAATGAAAGCGGATTTTGCCCTCGGCCAGCGCCAGGTTATTCATGAACAGATTACGTAGCGTAGTGTATAAATAGCTTCCAACCACAATAATTCCGGCGAAATAGAGAAAATAGCTCGCCATTATTCTGCTCTGATTCTCCCAGATAAATTCGTCGTCGGCCACGCCTAACACTGCCAACATCACCATTTGCAGAAAGATAGGGGCAATTAGCCAGACAATCACAACAACAAATGGCAGCAGTACCAGCACGGCTTTAATACACCCCACTATGCTTGCTTTCATATTGACGTTAATAGTAAAGCGGTGAATACCAAAATTACCGCCATTACCCACTAACTGCATCCATTTTGCATAGGTAATACCGTAGGTGATACCCATGCCCACAATTCCCACCAACGCGATAAATGCTATTCTGATAAGCATTCCAGTACTGCCCTCAATCCAGTCGGTGGCAAGTATCAGAAGATAAATCACTCCCCAGTTCACCACAGCAAGCACCACTGGCACAACCAGTAAAAAAAGCCATGCATGTAATTGTGAGCAGTCAAAACCAAAACGCACACCGTTAAGCGACGTCATCATCGCCTGATACTGCAGGCTTTTTATGGTCATTAATGGAAGGACAGCTACCAGTAAACCAATCAAAGTAAAACCAACGAGAGGGCTGCCGTTAGCAATAGAACTCA
The DNA here is from genome assembly GCF_013797615.1 of Citrobacter sp. RHBSTW-00017. Taxonomy (NCBI): domain Bacteria; kingdom Pseudomonadati; phylum Pseudomonadota; class Gammaproteobacteria; order Enterobacterales; family Enterobacteriaceae; genus Citrobacter; species Citrobacter sp. RHBSTW-00017. Next base: position 4,336,978 of record NZ_CP056899.1, read on the forward strand.
TGCTGGCACCATAAACCACCATAATCGACAAGAAGCTTACGAATATCGCGCCACCTGTCGCCTTATAGGTAAAGGGTTGGCCATTGAGAGTCATATTCTCGTAAATATAACGCCGACATTTCACTATCGCCCACGGTGTATAAATACCCAGAGTAATACAACACAGCAAAAAATTGACAATGCAAATAATAAAGTACTGCCATCCTTTACCGATAAAAATAAATGTGTGTCGTTGATTTTCCCGACCACCAACAAAATCATTCATGAACAATATCCCTAATATAAATTCCATTAAGATAAAAAATAAAAACCAGTGTTTATTTACTGGTTCGTTTACAATACTATTTTTAATTAGCCAATGTGTTTTAATTTTTTCTGATTCAGGAACGTCTTGCACCCGACAGAAGAGAGTGGTATTAAATAAATATATAAGTGTATTTTTAGAATTGAGCCATATTATGAATGTTGTGCTACCCTCCACGCTTACGCTGCGCCGAATCACCGCAGCAGATAATGCCGCTATCGCTGCGGTGATCCGCAAAGTTTCCGCTGAATATGGGCTTACTGCCGATAAGGGCTATACCGTTGCCGACCCTAATCTGGATGAACTATTCCAGGTTTACAGCCAGCCGGGCGCGGCCTACTGGGTGGTTGAGCAAAACGGTGAAGTCGTGGGCGGCGGCGGCGTTGCGCCGTTAGGATGTAGCGAACCGGACATTTGCGAACTGCAAAAGATGTACTTCCTGTCGAGCGCACGCGGTCAGGGGCTGGCGAAAAAGCTGGCGCTGATGGCCCTCGAACATGCCCGTGAGCAGGGTTTCAAACAGTGCTATCTGGAGACCACGGCGTTTCTGACCGAGGCAATCCGCCTGTATGAACATTTAGGGTTTGAGCATATCAGCGAAGCGCTGGGCTGTACCGGGCACGTGGATTGCGAAGTGCGGATGTTAAAGCCCCTCTGACTTCAGTATGAGGGGCAATGGTTGCGTTACTGCATTTCGGCGGAGAGCATCAGCCGAATGACGCCAGCCGCGCGAGCGGTTGGCAGCGTCAGCACCTGTGACCATAAATCCTGCACCATTTCACAGGCGACTTTCTCTTTGCCCACACCTTTACTCGGATCAGCCATAATCTGGATATCCGGTCCAAAGCGCTGTACCAATCCCGGGCCGATGGATTGCAGATCCTGAAGCGCCAGCTGTTTCTCTTGCGCCGTAACCGTATGTTTGTTCGGGCCATAAGCCGCGTGCATCATACTCATGTCGCTGGCCATACGACGATTCATCAGCTCCCGCGGAATAATACGCACCGGGTTAATCCCGCCTTTCACCGCCGGGAACAGAAAGCGAAAACACTCGTCATCGCCCACTTTTGCCACCGCAGCAATCTGCTCGAGGTTAATTTTCATATACTCAATCACATTGGCATCGGGTGCCTGCTGCAAACGCGCCATCTGTACCTGCAGGATTTGCGGCTGAATAGCGTCGATAATCTGTTGCTCGCTTTTCCCAGCTTCTTTCAGTTGCGTTGCCTGGTTGAGGATATTCTGCCATAACGCGGGTTCCTGCTCTTTAAGTACCTGATAAACAGGCATTGCCAGCATCGCATTTTCAAATTTCTGCGCGTCCGTCAGCCCATAATCAGGGCTTTCGCGCGGGATCAGGTAGTGCACATCAAACAGATTCCACGCGACAATCGCTACCACAAAAACCACCGCGCCGGAGATCTTTCCCAGCCAGCCTTTTTTGCGAAACATGCCAACGACGATAGCAATCACCGCCCCGATATAACCCGCCAACAATACGTGTGCCCAGTTCATTAACCATCCTTATGCAAAACAGTCTCTGTTGCGGGGATATATTTCCCCTTCGTGTGTTTTGATTATTACGGCAGCAGCGAGCGATTTCCAGCCACCAGATTTTGCTAATGGAAACAGGAAAGGTAAAACCGCGCGACGATTAGCGCCGCGCGTCAGAGAAGAGAGTCAGGCTGGCACGCCGCTGTGGAAGCGGAATTCATCGTCGGGAGAAGTAATCAATGCGGCTTCTACTTCGCCAAAGAACCGCACCCGACTACTGATATCGTCGGCAGAAACCTGCTGTGCCAGCGCCAGATAGTCCTGATAGTGCCGCGCCTCGGATCGCAGCAGCGAAAGATAAAATGCCTGTAAATCGTCATCCAAATACGGCGCCAGCGCGGCGAACCGTTCACAAGAACGCGCCTCAATGTAAGCCCCGCAAATCAGTTTGTCGATTAGCGTTAATGGCTCGTGGGTTCGCACCTCTTTGAGCATGCCTTTGGCATAACGGCTGGCGGTAATTTTGACGTAGGGAATGTTGCGGCTCATCATCGCCTCACGCACCTGCCAGAAGTGGTGCAGCTCTTCTTTGATCAGCAAAACCATGCTGTCGATCAGCTTGCGCCCCCACGGGTCGTCAGTTTGCGGCATTACGCTTTTGCTAATCTGTTTATTCAGCGCGATAAAATCCGGTTCATCCCCTTCTCTGAAAGCATACGCTTCATAGGGTTTCAGCCAGTCCAGTAGCGCCTGCGATCCCTGTTTATCTGCAACATACTTACGCACCAGCAGCATGGCCGTTTGCGCCGCTTTCAGCTCGCAGACGAGATGATCCGTCAGTAACAGAGGGAGATTCGCCGGGGCTCGTGCTTTATCAAGCCAGGCCTGGGGCGTTTTACAGTGCAGGAAGTTGTGGATCGGGGAGAGTATTTGCAGGTAATCCATACGTTATCCTTGGCCTACGGCAGCAGACGCTACCGTAGGTCAGCAGATGACTTAGTGACGCACGCCGTCATCATCTTCGTCGACGAGGTCTTCATCGTCGCCGTCTTCACCTTCTTCGCCGTTCGGGTCTTCAAAATAGGTGCCCCAACCGTCGTATTCCACATCAAATTTTTCAGCCAGGTTCATCAGTTGCTCAACCTGAGCGTCGATCAACTCGGCATTCAGAGCACATTCGCTCAGGATGTCACAGCAAATAACCGTGTCGCCCTCTTCCACCTCCAGCTCTTCCGGCTCGGTCACTTCATAACCCAGCTTGAAGGCTTCTACTGCCGCTTTTTCCAGGGTTTCAAAGTCGTCCGCGGAAAGGTGATGCTCGATGGTGTACAGCGCGTCGGGATCGCTGCCATCTTCGAGTAACTCTTCAATAATCAAGCGCGTTTCTTCACGCTGTTCTTCCAGTAGTTCCGGGTTTGCCATGGCTCATTCCTCATAATGTCCTGCCGATACTCTTATTGTCACATACCGCTGTCATTGCCTCCACCTTTCCAGGAAAGATTTGTTAAACAAGGTTGCAAATGAATAAACATCCATATAAATTGAATTTTAATTCAATAAATGGCCTAAGCCATGTGAGGGAACTATGTCTGCGTTTTATCAGAAACATTTTTTGAAACTGCTTGATTTCACCTCTGCTGAACTCACGTCACTGCTCCAGCTCGCCGCGCAGCTCAAGACGGATAAGAAAAACGGTACCGAGGTCGCTAAACTCACCGGTAAAAACATCGCGCTCATCTTCGAAAAAGACTCAACCCGCACCCGTTGCTCTTTCGAAGTTGCCGCATACGATCAGGGCGCGCGCGTGACGTATCTCGGGCCGAGCGGCAGCCAGATTGGTCATAAAGAGTCTATCAAAGACACCGCCCGCGTACTCGGTCGTATGTACGACGGTATTCAGTATCGGGGCCACGGTCAGGAAATTGTCGAGACGCTGGCGGAATATGCCGGAGTTCCGGTTTGGAACGGATTAACCAACGAATTTCACCCCACCCAGTTGCTGGCGGATTTACTCACCATTCAGGAACACCTGCCGGGTAAAGCGTTTAATGAGATGGTGCTGGTCTACACCGGCGATGCCCGCAACAATATGGGCAATTCCATGCTGGAAGCCGCTGCGTTAACCGGACTGGATCTGCGTCTGGTCGCGCCCCAGGCCTGCTGGCCGGAGGAAAGCCTCGTTGCGGAGTGTAAAGCGCTGGCACAGAAAAACGGCGGCAATATAACGCTAACCGAAGATGTCGCCACGGGCGTGAAAGGCGCGGACTTCATCTATACCGACGTATGGGTATCGATGGGCGAAGCGAAAGAGAAATGGGCCGAACGTATTGCGCAGTTGCGTAAGTACCAGGTTAATAGCGCGATGATGGCGTTGACCGGCAATCCGCAGGTGAAATTCCTGCACTGCCTGCCCGCGTTCCATGACGATCAAACCACGCTTGGCAAACAAATGGCGCAGGAATATGGTCTGCACGGCGGCATGGAAGTGACCGACGAGGTGTTTGAGTCACCCGCCAGTATCGTATTTGATCAGGCGGAAAACCGAATGCACACCATCAAAGCGGTGATGGTCGCGACGCTTTCCAAATCATAGCATTGCGTGATTGAATTGCCGGATGGCGATGCTGACGCACCCTATCCGGCCTACCATCGTACTTCCTTAGGCCGGGTAAGTCGCACCCGGCAAACCGGTTTATGCTACCCGCATTTTCACCACGGCTTTGCGTACCAGCGCCGGAGCGCCGACCGCGCACAGCGGTTTATGCACTTCACCCGGATAAAAGACGACGAAGTCACCTTCGTTCAGCACCACCGTTTTCTCCTGTTCGCCTTCCGGCAGGAAGGCGATATCTTTATCCGCCAGCCATTCAGTTTCCGGTGCGCCCGCAGGCTGCGTGCTGAAAGTCATGCCTTCCTGACCTTTGAGCAGGATCTGAATATCCAGATAGCGAGCGTGATATTCGGCGCGGCGCTGCGCAAACGGCTCCGTCATATCTTCAGCAATCAGATAGAACAGACGTTCGCCGTCGATGTCGTGCTTACCCTTTTCCGTCGCATCCGTCACGTGCGCTTTAATGTGCTCAATCGCCTGACGCAGCTCTTCCGGCAGCCAGGCATCCAGGTTGTGAATATTGCCGACAATCATTTCAAACCCCTTAATTAAAACATCGTTTCATTTTTGTTGTTATACGAAAAAACGGTCTGCCATACCACTGCTATTTACCGATATTTTGCGTCAACGCATGTTTATCGCTGATGATGTTAAATAATTGCTAATAGCCAGCAACAGGTTATGCATAAACTCTGCATAACTTTCGTCTCATACTTTTCAACTCAGTCACTAACTCACTGTTATAGAAAGCTTTGTTAGAAAAACCAGCAATCGATCACAGTTTACGTCTCCTTCGTTATCTTTCTTCATCGTCATATTTATTTTGAAATAAACCTTACAGCACAAATAATAAAATAATAGATTCGCATAAAAATTCATTAAATATAGAAAAACACATAAAAATCAACGCACTATTTAATTTATTAAATATTTAAATATGTACATAAAATTAAGGAAGGTGCGAACAAGTCCCTGATATGAGATCATGTTTGTCATCTGGAGCCATGGAACAGGGTTCATCATGAGTCATCAACTTACCTTCGCCGACAGTGAATTCAGCAGTAAGCGCCGTCAGACCAGAAAAGAGATTTTCTTGTCCCGCATGGAGCAGATTCTGCCATGGCAAAACATGGTGGAAGTCATCGAGCCGTTTTACCCCAAGGCTGGTAATGGCCGGCGACCTTATCCGCTGGAAACCATGCTACGCATTCACTGCATGCAGCATTGGTACAACCTGAGCGATGGCGCGATGGAAGATGCTCTGTACGAAATCGCCTCCATGCGTCTGTTTGCCCGGTTATCCCTGGATAGCGCCTTGCCGGACCGCACCACCATCATGAATTTCCGCCACCTGCTGGAGCAGCATCAACTGGCCCGCCAATTGTTCAAGACCATCAATCGCTGGCTGGCCGAAGCAGGCGTCATGATGACTCGAGGCACCTTGGTCGATGCCACCATCATTGAGGCACCCAGCTCGACCAAGAACAAAGAGCAGCAACGCGATCCGGAGATGCATCAGACCAAGAAAGGCAATCAGTGGCACTTTGGCATGAAGGCCCACATTGGTGTCGATGCCAAGAGTGGCCTGACCCACAGCCTGGTCACCACCGCGGCCAACGAGCATGACCTCAATCAGCTGGGTAATCTGCTGCATGGAGAGGAGCAATTTGTCTCAGCCGATGCCGGCTACCAAGGGGCGCCACAGCGCGAGGAGCTGGCCGAGGTGGATGTGGACTGGCTGATCGCCGAGCGCCCCGGCAAGGTAAGAACCTTGAAACAGCATCCACGCAAGAACAAAACGGCCATCAACATCGAATACATGAAAGCCAGCATCCGGGCCAAGGTGGAGCACCCATTTCGCATCATCAAGCGACAGTTCGGCTTCGTGAAAGCCAGATACAAGGGGTTGCTGAAAAACGATAACCAACTGGCGATGTTATTCACGCTGGCCAACCTGTTTCGGGCGGACCAAATGATACGTCAGTGGGAGAGATCTCACTAAAAACTGGGGATAACGCCTTAAATGGCGAAGAAACGGTCTAAATAGGCTGATTCAAGGCATTTACGGGAGAAAAAATCGGCTCAAACATGAAGAAATGAAATGACTGAGTCAGCCGAGAAGAATTTCCCCGCTTATTCGCACCTTCCTTAACACAGTTAAATAACAAGACATATTCCTGAGTAGTAATTCAATTATTCATGTTTTTATTTTTTAAATTCTCAGAGCCATCTCATAAATTAAACAACAAATGCCAAACATCGACCTGACTGTGAAATGAATCACGTTTCTATATCAGATAAGATCTAAATATAGATTCTGAAATCAGCTGAAAAACCATGACTGCAATAAACATTATTTGCAGGCACCTCCTCTTTATTTTTTAAAATTGTATTAAAGGAATAATGATGGAAAAGCATTATGTCGGATCTGAAATCGGTCAATTACGTAGCGTAATGCTACATCGCCCTAACCTCAGCCTAAAAAGGCTGACGCCATCAAATTGCCAGGAATTGCTTTTTGATGATGTTCTTTCGGTAGAACGTGCAGGAGAAGAGCATGACATTTTCGCCAACACGTTACGTCAACAGGGAATTGAGGTTCTGTTACTCACTGATTTATTGACACAAACTCTGGATATCCCCGATGCCAAAAGCTGGCTACTGGATACACAAATTTCTGATTATCGGCTTGGCCCCGCTTTCGCCACGGATATTCGCGCCTGGCTTGCAGATATGCAGCACCGGGAGCTCGCCCGACATTTAAGCGGTGGGCTGACATACGGAGAAATTCCTGCCTCAATCAAAAATATGGTGGTCGATACTCACGATATTAATGACTTTATTATGAAGCCATTACCAAACCACTTATTTACCCGCGACACCTCATGCTGGATATATAACGGCGTATCCATTAATCCGATGGCAAAAACTGCACGTCAACGAGAAACTAATAACTTGCGGGCGATTTACCGTTGGCATCCACAATTTGCCGATGGTGATTTTATTAAATATTTCGGCGATGAAAATATTAATTACGACCACGCCACATTAGAAGGTGGAGATGTACTGGTCATTGGTCGCGGCGCAGTTCTCATCGGTATGTCGGAACGTACCACGCCGCAGGGCATTGAGTTCCTTGCCCAGTCGCTATTTAAGCATCGCCAGGCAGAACGCGTCATCGCAGTCGAACTGCCGAAACATCGCTCCTGTATGCACCTCGATACCGTCATGACCCACATCGATATCGATACCTTCTCCGTCTACCCGGAAGTGGTGCGCCCGGATGTCCAGTGCTGGACCCTGACACCAGACGGGCGCGGCGGCCTGAAACGCACCCAGGAAAGTACGCTGGTACATGCCCTCGAAAAAGCACTTGGCCTCGACCAGATCAATCTGATCACCACCGGTGGCGACGCCTTCGAAGCTGAACGCGAACAGTGGAATGACGCGAACAATGTTCTGACGCTGCGCCCCGGGGTTGTGGTGGGCTACGAACGTAACATCTGGACCAACGAAAAATACGACAAAGCTGGCATCACTGTTTTACCCATTCCTGGCGACGAACTGGGACGTGGGCGCGGCGGTGCGCGCTGCATGAGTTGCCCACTGGAACGCGACGGTATTTAAGGAGACGTTATGGAAAACAAACCTACCCTGGTTGTGGCGCTGGGCGGCAATGCACTACTCAAACGTGGCGAACCACTGGAAGCCGACATCCAACGCAAGAATATTGAGCTGGCGGCAAGAACTCTCGCTCAACTCACGCAGCAGTGGCGCGTAATTCTGGTACACGGCAATGGCCCGCAGGTTGGACTTTTGGCGTTACAAAACAGTGCTTATGCCAACGTCACCCCCTATCCGCTCGATATTCTCGGCGCAGAAAGTCAGGGAATGATTGGCTATATGCTGCAACAGGCCCTGAAAAACCAGCTCCCACAGCGTGAAATTAGTGTCCTGCTGACTCAGGTTGAAGTCGATGCCCACGATCCGGCCTTCAGCAATCCCACCAAATATATCGGGCCGATTTATGACGAACCCCAGGCCCACGCGTTACAGGCGGAAAAAGGCTGGGTTTTCAAAGCCGATGGTAAAGCGTTCCGCCGTGTTGTGCCCTCTCCACAACCCAAACGAATCGTGGAAAGTGACGCCATTCGCACACTGATCGCCCGCGATCATCTGGTTATCTGCAACGGCGGTGGCGGCGTACCGGTGGTGGAAAAAGCCGATGGCTACCACGGTATTGAAGCGGTGATCGACAAAGATCTCTCCGCCGCCCTGCTCGCCAAACAAATCCACGCCGATGCGCTGCTGATCCTGACCGATGCCGATGCGGTGTATCTCGACTGGGGCAAACCTACCCAGCGCCCGCTGGCCCAGGTTACGCCGGAAAGGCTCAGCGAAATGCAATTCGACGCCGGTTCAATGGGCCCCAAAGTCACCGCCTGCGCGGAATTTGTCTCTCACTGTCACGGGATTGCTGGCATCGGCTCGTTGGCTGACGGTTCGGCCATTCTCGCTGGTGACAAAGGCACGCTAATTCGGCGCGAAGCCACTGATGTTAACGCTTAAGGCTTTTTTTGCTGGGTAAAGCGAAGCCTTATCCAGCCTACATAAGGATATTTTCATGACTGTTAACCTGAAAAATCGCAATTTTCTCAAATTGCTGGACTACACCCCAACGGAAATCCAGTACCTGATCGATCTGGCTATCGAGTTAAAAACGGCGAAAAAAGCCGGGCGCGAAAGGCAAACGCTGGTCGGTAAAAATATCGCGCTAATCTTCGAAAAAACGTCAACTCGCACCCGCTGCGCCTTTGAAGTCGGCGCTTTCGATCAGGGCGCACAGGTGACCTACCTTGGCCCAAGCGGCTCGCAGATTGGTCATAAAGAGTCGATGAAAGATACCGCCCGCGTGTTAGGTCGCATGTATGACGGTATTGAATACCGCGGCTACGGCCAGGAGATCGTGGAAGAACTGGGGCAGTTCGCTGGTGTGCCGGTCTGGAACGGGCTGACGAATGAATTCCACCCTACGCAGATCCTCGCGGATCTGATGACCATGCTGGAACACGCCCCGGGTAAAACCTTACCCGAACTGAGCTTCGCTTACCTCGGTGACGCCCGCAATAACATGGGCAATTCGCTGATGGTCGGCGCGGCGAAAATGGGGATGGATATTCGTCTGGTCGCACCGAAATCCTTCTGGCCGGACGAGGCGCTGGTTGCCGAATGCCGTGAAATCGCCAGCGTGACGGGCGCGCGCATTACGCTCACAGAGGATGTTGAGGAAGGTGTTTACGACGTGGACTTTCTCTACACCGATGTCTGGGTTTCGATGGGGGAACCCAAAGAGGCGTGGGCAGAACGCGTCAGCCTGATGACGCCTTATCAAATTAACCAGCAGGTCATCGATGCGACCGGCAATCCCAATGTGAAATTCATGCACTGCCTGCCCGCCTTCCATAACGAGCACACCACAGTGGGCCGTGAAATCGAAGCGGCTTACGGCCTGAAAGGGCTTGAAGTCACGGAGGAGGTATTTGAGTCAGCGCATTCCATCGTCTTCGACGAAGCAGAAAACCGGATGCATACCATTAAAGCGGTCATGGTAGCGACACTCGGCGACTAACCCCAGCGGGCATGTGTCGCCTGGCGGCATATGCCCAAGCTATCCGGAGAACATCATGGGCAAATTCAAATTTCCCAGCGCGTATACCATCCTGTTTATTCTCATTGCGCTCGTCGCCGTTATGACCTGGATTGTCCCTGCCGGGAAATACCAGATGGCGATGAATGCCACCCTGGGCAAAGAAGTGCCGGTTGCCGGTACCTATGCCCCAACAGAGGCGCATCCACAAGGTTTAACGGCTGTACTGCTGGCTCCGATTGACGGGCTTTATAACCACGAAACCTACACCGCAGGCGCGATTGATGTGGCGTTGTTTGTCCTGATTATTGGCGGGTTTCTCGGCGTGGTAAACAAAACGGGCGCCATCGACGCCGGCATCGAACGCGTGACGGTCAGGCTGAACGGCAAAGAAGAGTGGATGATCCCCATCCTGATGGGACTTTTCGCCGCCGGAGGCACGATTTACGGCATGGCGGAAGAATCACTTCCTTTCTACACCTTATTGGTTCCGGTCATGATGGCTGCGCGCTTTGATCCACTGGTTGCTGCTGCAACCGTTTTGCTTGGCGCAGGCATCGGCACCCTCGGTTCAACAATCAACCCTTTCGCAACAGTTATCGCCGCTAACGCCGCCGGGATCCCCTTCACCCAGGGAATGCTGATGCGCATTCTGCTACTGGTCGTCGGCTATGTAATCTGTGTGGTATGGGTCATGCGCTATGCACGGAAAGTTCGCAGCCATCCTGAGCTTTCCATCGTGGCCGATAAAATGGAGGAAAACCGTGCCCATTTTCTCGGTAGTCGCGCCAATACCAATCTTGAATTCACGGCTACGCGTAAGTGGATCCTGCTGATATTCGCCGCCGCCTTTGCAGTGATGATTTATGGCGTCGCGGTGCTCGGCTGGTGGATGGCTGAAATATCTGGGGTTTTTCTGGCATCTGCGATTATCGTCGGCGTAATTGCCCGCATGAGTGAAGAAGCATTCACCAGTACCTTCATTGACGGGGCTCGGGATCTGCTCGGCGTGGCGCTGATTATCGGCATTGCGCGCGGTATCGTCGTGGTGATGGACAACGGCATGATCACCCACACCATTTTGCACAGCGCCGAAAATTTAGTCTCCGGTCTGTCCACCACCATTTTCATCAATGTGACTTACTGGCTGGAAGTCTTGCTCTCCTTCCTGGTCCCTTCCTCGTCTGGCCTGGCGGTGCTCACGATGCCCATTATGGCCCCGCTGGCTGACTTCGCCCATGTGCAAAGGGATCTGGTCGTCACAGCGTATCAATCCGCTTCCGGCATTGTGAATCTGATTACCCCCACCTCAGCGGTTGTGATGGGTGGGTTGGCCATCGCTCGTGTTCCTTATGTGCGCTACCTGAAATGGGTCGCACCACTGCTGCTAATTCTGACGGTGCTGAACATGGTTGTTCTGAGTATCGGCGCGATGCTGTAGTCCTGTTGGCCGTCGGATCCCGACGGCTTTTTTGAGCGCGCTCTCGTTTTTCTGCACAACCGCCCGTTTGAGCCGTTATTGATACTGCAAATGTGGTGAATTTCGCCATCGCATTGATACAAATGATAAATTTAGGGTGTTTTTATGAAGGAATTCGATGATTACTCGACCAAAGAGCAGAAACAGTTGGCGATTTGTCAGCGCCTGATTAGCGAAAAAAGCTACCTGTCTCAGGAAGCGCTTCGCCGCGATCTACAACACCATGGTTTCACCGGGATTAGCCAGTCAACGGTATCTCGTCTGCTGAAACTGCTCGGTGCTATAAAAATAAGAAATACAAAAGGGCAAAAAATTTATTCTGTAAATCCGCAATCACGACCCGCGCCTGATGCTGCCCGATCGATTGCTGAAATGGTGGTCAGCGTGGAACACAATAGCGAGTTTATCCTCATCCACACGGCGGCTGGCTATGGTCGCGCCGTAGCCAGAATCCTCGATTATCACGCGTTGCCAGAAATTCTCGGCGTCATTGCCGGTAGCAGTATTGTCTGGGTCGCGCCGCGGGTGGTACAGCGAACGGGCCTGGTCCACAAGCAGATTAATTATCTATTCAAAATGAATTAAAATTCATAAGAACCGTTTGCGATGAATAAATAGTGCATTTTTCGCTTGATCCCATAACGGAGCTGAGTATAATCGCGGACAATTTGCCGGGAGGATGTATGGTTCAGTGTGTACGACATTTTGTCTTACCGCGTCTGAAAAAGGACGCTGGCCTGCCGTTTTTCTTTCCGTTGATCACCCATTCCGAGCCCCTCAATTGAGGGGCTTTTTTTTTGCCCAGGCGTCAGGAGATAAACATGGCTAACCCGCTCTATCAAAAACACATCATTTCCATAAACGACCTCAGCCGCGATGACCTTAATCTGGTTCTCGCGACGGCGGCGAAATTAAAAGCTAACCCGCAGCCAGAGCTGTTAAAACATAAGGTCATCGCCAGCTGCTTCTTTGAAGCGTCAACCCGCACCCGTTTATCTTTTGAAACCTCCATGCACCGTCTGGGCGCCAGCGTGGTGGGTTTCTCTGACAGCAGCAACACGTCGCTTGGCAAAAAAGGCGAAACTCTGGCCGACACCATTTCCGTCATCAGCACCTATGTCGACGCCATCGTGATGCGTCATCCGCAGGAAGGTGCCGCGCGTCTGGCAACCGAGTTCTCCGGTAACGTGCCGGTACTGAACGCCGGCGACGGTTCCAACCAGCATCCCACCCAAACGCTGCTGGATCTGTTTACCATTCAGGAAACGCAGGGTCGCCTGGACAATCTGCAAATCGCCATGGTGGGTGACCTGAAATATGGCCGCACCGTCCACTCCCTGACCCAGGCGCTGGCAAAGTTCGAAGGTAACCGCTTCTACTTCATCGCCCCGGACGCGCTGGCCATGCCGCAATACATTCTGGATATGCTGAATGAAAAAGGTATCGCCTGGAGCCTGCATGGCACTATCGAAGAGGTAATGGCGGAGGTCGATATCCTCTACATGACCCGCGTACAAAAAGAGCGTCTGGACCCGTCCGAATACGCCAACGTGAAAGCACAGTTTGTTCTGCGTGCCAGCGATCTGAACGGTGCCAGAGCGAACATGAAGGTGCTGCATCCGCTGCCGCGCATCGATGAAATCACCACCGACGTCGACAAGACGCCGCACGCCTGGTATTTCCAGCAGGCTGGCAACGGCATCTTCGCCCGTCAGGCGTTACTGGCACTGGTACTGAATAGCGAACTGGCACTGTAAGGGAGAAAAAGAGATGACACACGATAACAAACTGCAGGTTGAAGCCATCAAACGTGGCACCGTAATTGACCACATTCCCGCACAGGTTGGTTTTAAGCTGCTGACGTTGTTCAAACTGACTGAAACCGACCAGCGTATCACCATCGGCCTGAACCTGCCGTCTGGCGAAATGGGCCGTAAAGACCTGATTAAAATCGAAAATACGTTCCTGACCGACGAGCAGGTAAACCAGCTCTCCCTATACGCTCCGCAGGCAACGGTAAACCGCATTGACGATTATGACGTGGTGGGTAAATCACGTCCGAGCCTGCCTGAACGTATCGATAACGTGCTGGTTTGCCCGAACAGCAACTGCATCAGCCATGCTGAACCAGTATCGTCCAGTTTTTCAGTGAAAAAGCGCGCTGACGACATCGCACTCAAATGCAAATACTGTGAAAAAGAGTTTTCGCATTATGTGGTGCTGGCCAACTAATTGGTGTTGGTAATGATTTCCCGGCTCCCTATAATGGCCGGGAACATTCTATTACCGCTGTAATTCAGGAGAAATCATGAGCAAGACTATCGCGACGGAAAATGCACCAGCAGCAATCGGCCCATACGTTCAGGGCGTTGACCTGGGTAGCATGGTAATCACTTCCGGTCAGATCCCGGTCGATCCGAAAACCGGTGCCGTATCGGAAGACGTGTCCGCTCAGGCGCGTCAGTCGCTGGAAAACGTACAAGCTATCGTTGAAGCAGCAGGCCTGAAAGTGGGCGACATCGTAAAAACTACCGTCTTCGTTAAAGACCTGAACGATTTCGCAACCGTAAACGCGACCTACGAAGCGTTCTTCACCGAGCACAACGCCACTTTCCCGGCGCGTTCTTGCGTGGAAGTTGCCCGTCTGCCGAAAGACGTGAAAATCGAGATTGAAGCGATCGCCGTTCGTCGATAAGCGTAAAAAAAACCGCCGGAAATCACTCCGGCGGTTCTGTTTTTACTCACTCAGGCTGTTATCAGAAATTGTGTTTAATATTCAGCATAAAGCCCTTGTCGCTGATGTTGTCCTCTTTTCAGTGGAAAGCGTCCAGCCCGGCGCTGGTGTTACCGGCGTTATACTTCACACCCACCTGTGCCATGCTGTTGATGCTGCCACCTTTCTGACCGTCGTCAACGTTGAAGCTCTGACCTGCCGCCCCCTGCAGGGACGCTTTTTTACCGGTGCTGACGTAGCTCAGGTTCGGGCCGCCTTCCAGCGTCGCCGTTGCTGCCCAGCCATCCTTACCGGCATAGCTCAGCTTCATACCCACCACTGAATCAACCGCCGTTTCCGTGCTGCTGTTCATGTTCAGGTTAAAGTCGCCAGCACCGCGCTCCTGATAACCGTCTTCCATGGTGTGACGCAGTTTCAGACCAGCATATGGCACAACATCCAGCCCTTCGCTGACGGTGAAGGTTTTACGACCCTCGGTACGCAGCTCCAGGTACTGCTGACGGCTGTCCGCCAGCGCCTGTTTGTTGACATCACCGTAGTTAATGCCGCGTTTGCTGTCGAGCTGATGTACGTCGTAACGCAGGGCGTTGTTCCAGGAGAGACCTTCCTCGCCGAGCGGCATGGCGTGCTCCAGACCCAGGAACTGGCTGTAACCGCCGGTGATACCGTCGCTGCCGGAAGAGACATTGCCTTTACCGTCCAGACGGGCAATACCGTACTCCATGGTCAGCGACTGATTATCGCCAAAGCCCAGTTTCTGACGCAGGGCCATCATGTCGTACTGCGTGTCTTTACCCAGTTCGGCACGCTGGTCGCCTTTCGCCACCAGGTTAAACGACAGACCGTTACCCAGTTCCGGCGCGGCATCCGCCAGCATATCGAAGCGGTTGCTGAGTCTGCGGGCGTCGCGGGAGACGTTCACAGCCTTGTTGCCGCTGATTTGCTTCATCGCCTTCGTCACGTCGGCAGAGGTCTTCAGGTTCAGACTGCTGAACAGCTCGTTGTTGGTGTACGCGGCATCCAGCGCGCCGGCAACACCGCTGACGCTGCTGTCGGTCACCACGTCGGTGTAGGCGTTTTTGGTCATGGTGACGTCAACGTTGCCGTTCGCGTCTTTCTGACCCTGCGCGCTCCACACCACGCTGGTGGATTTGATGTTCTGCTCACCCTGGATATCTTCGCCGACAAACACGTCGTTGAAGGTCTGAGTAGTGGCAGCCGTACCTGCGGTGAAGCCGGTATCCACGTCCACATCGCCCAGGTCAACATAATCGGCGGTCAGCGTACCAGCGGTGCCGCTGGCGCTGGTGCCGATGGTGTACTGGCTGACGCTGGAGCGCAGGCCTTTACTCTGCACAGGAGCCACAGTCGGGTCGGTCGGCAGGGTATAGGAAGCCGCATGGGTTTCCGTGCCGTTGCCGCCGGTGCCGTTACCTTCCACCGTCACATCAGACTCTTTCACCAGCCCGCTGCCGGTACCTTCCAGCAGGACCGTGCCGTTGTTGATGATGCGACCGTTTGCACCCAGGCGGCTGAAGGCGTAAGAGTCTTTGGCGTAAATATTAATCGCGCCGTTGTTCTCAATCACCGCATCAGCCGTGGCACCAGCGTCCAACTGCATGGCAATCATGCCGGTTTCATCCGTACCGGTTGTCCCCAGATTGATGGTGCCGTTGTTGACCAGTTGGGCATTCTTGCTGCCTTTCATACCAATGGCGCCGCTGCCGCTGAGATTCATGGTGCCGTCGTTGATACCCACATAGTTACTGTTGGTCAGGCTGACCGCGCTCTGGCCGGATGCTGTGGCGGTGAAGTTAATCACCCCGTCATCCTGGTTCCAGGCAAAGGCTTTACCTGCCGCAGCGTCTGAGGAAGAGCCGACCAGCGTTTTACCCGTGGCCGTTGCAGTGCCGTCGTTGATAAAGTCCGCGGTGCCGCCCCATATGTTGATACCTGCACCCGTTGAACTATTGGTCACCGTAATGGTGCCGCCCTTCTCGTTCTTCAAGGTACTGTCATTATTCAGATGGACGGCGTTTTTGTTGTTATCAAGGGCAATGGTTCCGCCCGACAGGTTATCAAACACGCTGTTGTTTTTCAGCTCCAGGATGCTGGCATTGCTGGCATCGCTGCTGCTACCCAGCGCGACGGCGCCGCTGTTGGTGACTTTGCCTGATCCGTTCATCGTCGCGCCGCGGGTCATCGTGCCAGTGTTAACCATCTTACCGGAGACTGTGGTCTTGCCGCTAAGGGTACCGCTGTTATTCACCACGCCGCTGGCGTTGACGGTCAACGGCGCGCTGGTCACCGCACCGGTCTGGTTGTTATAGATACCCTCGACAGTCAACGTTGAGGTGCCATCAACCGTGCCGGTGTTGCTGACCGTACTGCCGGACATCACGCTCGCATTTCTGCTCAGGGTGGTGGTGCCCGTCAGAATCGAGCCATCAACAAACTCCTGCGTCTCAAGGTCAGCGCTGTTATCTGCTGTTGCCGGTACGTTGGTGCCCAGATTAATAGCACCGCGGTTGATAATACGGTTATTGACATTGCCATCGCTAAAGAATGCCTGACCATTAGCGGCATTAATGATGATTTGTCCGCTATCGTCGTTAATGATGGTACCGCCGCCAAAGACAGCCATTGCCGCCAGTTGACCATTCGCAGCAGCGGTGGAGTCGCCCGTCAGAGTTATGGTTCCCTTGTTCGTCGCCGTACCGCCAGCAAAGGCCGCCATGCCATAGCCCGCATTGCTGACGTTGATATTCCCCTCATTCACCGCTGATGAATTATTGCCGAAACTGGCTCCGCCCTCGTTACCCGCCATCATGGCTGCGCTCTGATACTTATCACCGACAAGGCCCGCATCCGCTTTGCTGGTTATGACGCCATTTTCATCGGTAACAGGACGGAAGCCATCAAGATTGATCGTTCCTGTTGCTTTATTGACGGCTGAAGAATGATTAGTTACTGCCATCCCCCATGTGGATACCCCGTTGATATTAATCTCACCGGTGTTCTCCAGGGAGGTATTGTCATTGCCGACCATCACATAGTGATGACGCCAGCCAGGACTAAAAGGTGCCTGGTTATGATAGTTGCCTGATCCGACTGCCTTTTCCTGAGTGTTGATCACAGAAATTGTGCCGCTGTTAGTGGCAGTCGCGCCCTTGAATGCACCCATCACGAAATCATCAGCCGTGTCTGCAGACTGCGTCGCGCTCACTGAAGAAACGGATATTGTGCCTTTATTTTCAACACTGGCGCCATTTTCGGCCCCTAATAGCAGGTTACCCACGGTCGGGGTGCTGATGTTACCCATGTTAACAATCGATGACCCTTCTCCGGTACTGCTC
Organism: Citrobacter sp. RHBSTW-00017; assembly: GCF_013797615.1. Classification (NCBI taxonomy): domain Bacteria; kingdom Pseudomonadati; phylum Pseudomonadota; class Gammaproteobacteria; order Enterobacterales; family Enterobacteriaceae; genus Citrobacter; species Citrobacter sp. RHBSTW-00017. The sequence goes on from NZ_CP056899.1 coordinate 4,354,604, forward strand.
ATCAGAGCCATATCAGCTTCCATTGACTGATATGTATTATTTGCGTGCTCTGCTATTACATCCACGACCAGTGTCGACGTTGCTGTCAGGTTTAGTTTAGAGCCTCCGGAAACCTTAGCTAACTTAGAGTCACCAGAATGCTGTGTTAAATTAGCCGCTGACGTCATGGTAAACGTAGATTCACCTGAAACATTGACGATATTATTCGCTCCATCAATGCCAATACCTAATAAACCAGAGTTTGACGCTGCTCTTCCGTCAAATAACTGATTGAAACCACCAGTAAGATTAACTGTGTTATTTTCTCCGGAAACATCAAGTGCAACAAGCTTACCAGTGAAATTAGATAAATTACCTTCAACGTCAAAATTCGTTGCGCCGCTGACGGTCAGGTTATTATCGCTCCCGCTGATATGTACTCCAGTGATCTTACCTGCAGAGGAGACCAGGCCAGTTATTGGCTGCGGGGTCTTGAAATCAATCTTTCCGCTGACAGTTACATCAGCATGATTCCCTATGATATCCAGACCGGTACCAGGCTGAAGAGTCCCCTGACCATCCGTTGCGATTGGCAGGGAAATATCACCTCCCTGAGCAACATTTGCGTTATCGCCCGTAATTTTGATACCGGTTGCGTTATCGGATACGGTGATCGCACCTTTATTCGTCACGGTCGCATCATCGCCCGTAATGTTGATACCTGAGGCACCGTTACTGACGTTGATCTCCCCCTCGTTGTCTACAGTTGCCTTGTTGCCGGAGATGTTAACACCAGTGGAATTTTCACCCTCGGCAGTGATATCGCCGGTATTGTTATATTTATTACCATCACCTGTAATATCGGTACCCGTTGCTCCGTTTTTGGCCGAGGTATCGCCTTTGCTGTTGATCGTGTTGTCATCACCGGAAACGTTAGTACCGGTAGAGCCCGCGCCGTCAGCGCTGTTCGCCCCATTATTGTTTATCTCGTTGCCATTACCATCAACGTTAGTACCGGTCGCGCCGCTGGTGGCGCTGGTATCGCCTTCATTGTTAATTTTGTTACCGTCGCCAGTGACATCCGTACCGGTGGAGCCCTCACCATCTGCGGTGTTTTTACCTTTGTTGTCGATGGTGTTGTCGTTGCCATCCACGCTGGTGCCAGTGCCGCCTGCAGCAGCGCTGGTGTCGCCTTCGTTAATGATTTTGTTGCCGTTACCGTCTACATCCGTACCGGTAGAGCCTGCGCCATCGGCAGTGTTGTTACCCTTGTTGTCAATGGTGTTGCCGTCACCAGTGACATCAGTGCCGGTGCCGCCGTTGGTGGCGCCGTTGTCGCCGGTGTTGTTGATGTCGTTACCGTCGCCGGTCACGTCAGTACCGGTGGAGCCTTCACCGTCTGCGGTATTTTTGCCGCCGTTGTTGATGGTGTTGTCGTTGCCGTCCACGTCAGTGCCGGTGCCGCCGCCAGTAGCGCCGTTGTCACCGGTGTTGTTGATGTCGTTGCCGTTGCCGGTCACGTCAGTACCGGTGGAGCCTTCACCGTCTGCGGTGTTTTTGCCGCCGTTGTTGATGGTGTTGTCGTTGCCGTCCACGCCGGTGCCGGTACCGCCGTTGGTGCCGCTGTTATCACCGGTGTTGTTGATGTCGTTGCCGTCGCCAGTCACGTCTGTACCGGTGGAGCCTGCACCGTCGGCGGTGTTGTTGCCACCGTTATCAACTGTGTTGCCGTTGCCGTCCACGTCTGTGCCGGTGCCGCCGTTGGTGGCGCCGTTGTCGCCGGTGTTGTTGATGTCGTTGCCGTCGCCGGTCACGTCTGTACCGGTGGAGCCTTCACCGTCTGCGGTATTTTTGCCGCCGTTGTTGATGGTGTTGTCGTTACCGTCCACGCCGGTGCCAGTACCGCCGTTGGTGCCGCTGTTATCACCGGTGTTGTTGATGTCGTTGCCGTCGCCGGTCACGTCTGTACCGGCGGAGCCTTCACCGTCTGCGGTATTTTTACCGCCGTTGTTGATGGTGTTGTCGTTGCCGTTCACGTCGGTGCCGGTGCCGCCGCCAGTAGCGCCGGTGTCACCATTCACATTAATATCGTTACCATCGCCGTTGATAATCGTCCCGGTATCGCCCGGGCCGCCTGCGGTGGAGCCTCCATCAACTGTTTTCTGCTGCCCGTCGCCGTCAATAACCGTGGTGTCTGGCCCCGCAAGAGTAAGCTTTCCTGCGCGGTTGTACGACCAGAACAGGTTGTTACTGCCGTACGTTCCCTGCATCACCAGCGCATTGCCCATCACGTTCAGGCTGGTCACGGTCAGGGTTTTGCCGTCCGGCGCGGTCAGCAGGTAGCCGTCGCCCTGCTTGGTAATGGCGAAGGTGGTATTGGTATAAGTGACGCCGTTCACCACCAGCGAGGCAAAGGTCAGGGTTTTCGCGCCCCGGTCAAGGGTAACGCCATTGTCATAAACGGAGGGGGGGGTATCAGGTGTAACGGGGTCCACCGGATCGACAGGTGTTACCGGGTCCACAGGTGTTACCGGGTCCACAGGCGTTACTGGATCAACAGGCAACCCGGAGGACGAATGGCTGCTGCCGCCGCCGCCGCTCGCCGCGATACCCACCGTGGCGGCCACAGCAGCGATACCGCCCACCGCCCATGCCCAGCCCTGCTCTAAAACGCTTTCCGTGGCTTTCTGGCACTCCGGCGACAGTTTGGCCAGCTCAGCCTGAGAAAGGCTGCTGATATTTTCGGGACACTGCTTTTTTTTGTCTTCGTTGTTGTTAAGATCGGCGGCAAATGTATTACCGCTTAATGCCAGGGCAATACAAAATGAAATAGCTTTCCTTTGCATAATGTGAGTCTCTCTGATGTGAGCGAAATGATATAGATAAAACGACATAGCGACGAAACACGCCGCCGCAGATTCTCCGAATCTGTAATACAGCGGCACCATATAAATAAATTTATATAGAAGCGAGTATATCCAAAGACATATTTCATAACAACGAATCACCGCCATGAATATATATCTCAACGCATTGTTTTTATTGGGATTGATAAAAATAAGAATAAAGGAATCATTAAAAAAAACATAAAATACAACATGTTGCAATCATAGATTTTTATGTAAATTTTTTAATTCTCGATATTTTGCGGAATGAATGGAGGGGGAGTGCTAAGGCATATCTTATAAATTATAATTTTTAATGTATGAATATTAAAAAACAATATTCTACGTGAATTTATTCACTTATCATTCACATTTATCGAATTAATTATCTTTTAACAGAAATAATAATACGCATGAATTTTCTGCGGCACGAATCATCGGGCGATACCGATATTCCTCCTGCGCCAGGTTACAGCTGCGTTGGCTTTTTAAGGGGCCAACGCAGCCGATATCTTGTGCTTACTGCCAGCCGTAGCGGCGGCTATAAAAACCTTTCACGAGCTGGGTTAATGTCATGTAGCCCGCCAGAATCGCAATCAGCCACGGGAAGTAGCTCAGCGGCAGCGCCTGCAATTGCAGATAGTTGGCCAGCGGCGAGAACGGTAATGCAATGCCTACCACCATGACCACCAGCGTCATCAGCATCAGCGGCCATGCGGCGCGGCTTTGGATGAACGGCACGCGGCGGGTACGGATCATATGCACAATCAGCGTTTGCGACAGCAGGCCTACCACGAACCAGCCAGACTGGAACAACGTCTGATGTTCTGGCGTATTCGCATGGAAGACGAACCACATCAGGCAAAATGTCAGAATGTCGAAGATCGAGCTGATTGGTCCAAAGAAGATCATAAAGCGCCCCAACTCGCTGGGATTCCAGCGCTGCGGCTTTTTGATCTGCTCTTCGTCGACGTTATCAAACGGAATCGCCACCTGGGATACATCGTACAGCAGGTTCTGAATCAGTAAGTGCAGCGGCAACATCGGCAGGAACGGTAAGAAGGCGCTCGCCACCAGCACGCTAAACACATTACCGAAGTTAGAACTGGCCGTCATTTTGATATACTTCAGCATGTTAGAAAAAGTACGGCGTCCTTCGATCACCCCTTCTTCCAGCACCATCAGACTCTTTTCCAGCAGGATGATATCAGCCGCTTCACGCGCAATATCAACCGCGCCGTCAACGGAGATACCAATGTCCGCCGCACGCAGCGCCGGGGCATCGTTAATGCCATCCCCCATAAAGCCAACCACATGACCTTCGCGCTTGAGCAGCGTGACAATGCGCTCTTTGTGCATCGGCGTCAGACGAGCAAACAGCGTGGTGCGCTGGGCCAGCGTTGCCAGCTCATCGTCGCTTAACCCTTCAATGCTGCTGCCGATAACCACATCGCCCGCATCCAGCCCTACTTCATGACACACTTTCGCCGCCACCAGCTCGCTATCGCCAGTCAGGATTTTCACCGTAATACCGCTGGCTTTCAGCGCTTTGAGCGCTGGCGCGGTGGTCTCTTTCGGCGGATCGAGGAACGCAATATAGCCTTCGAGGATCAGATCTGATTCATCAATACGCTGGTAATCGCCCTCACGCGCTGGCAGGTATTTCGTCGCCACTGCTACCACGCGCAGCCCCTGGCGATTCAGCGTATCCGTGACGCGCTTCACCCGACGCAGCATGTTGTCATCTAACGGGACAACCTCACCGCTGTAGCGCACCTGGGTGCAGACGCTGAGGATCTCCTGCAGCGCGCCTTTGCACACCAGCTGATGCACATCGGTTTCTTCAGCGACCACCACCGACATGCGGCGGCGTTCGAAGTCAAACGGGATCTCATCAATTTTCTGCCAGCGGGTAGAGAGCTGGCGGGCTGATTCTTCGTTCACGCCTTCCAGCACTGCCGTATCCAGCAAATTCTTCAGCCCGGTCTGGTAATGGCTGTTCAGCCACGCAGAATGCAGGACGTGCTCGCTGGGTTTACCAGATATATCTGTATGATTCTCAAGTACAATTTTGTCTTGTGTCAGGGTGCCCGTTTTATCAGTACACAGGATATCCATCGCGCCAAAGTTCTGAATGGCGTCGAGGTGTTTGACGATGACCTTTTGTTTTGACAGCTTCACCGCCCCACGCGCCAGCGTCGAGGTGACGATCATCGGCAGCATTTCCGGGGTCAGCCCCACCGCGACAGACAGGGCAAACAGCGCCGCTTCCCACCAGTCGCCTTTGGTATAGCCGTTGATGATGAGCACAATCGGCGCCATCACCAGCATAAAACGGATCAGCAGCATGCTGACGCGGCTGATCCCTTTCTGGAAAGCATTCTGCTCGCTTTCCTGCTCGCTGACGCGCCCCGCCAGTTGCCCGAACCAGGTATTGGCTCCGGTCGCAATCACGATGGCCTGCGCCGTGCCGCTCACCACGTTGGTGCCCATAAAGCACAGGGTATCGCATTCGAGCGGGTTGCTTTGCTGCGGGTCGCGGCTGGTTGCGACTTTCTCCACCGGCAGCGATTCACCGGTCAGCGAAGCCTGGGCCACGAACAGGTCACGAGCCTGCACCACACGCAGATCGGCCGGGATCATATCCCCTGCCGCCAGCTTAATGATATCGCCGGGAACTAACTGGTCGATCGGCAGTTCAACCCAGCCGTTCTCTCCTTTCTCGTTGATAACGCGCAGCACCGTAGCGGTGTTACTGACCATCGCTTTCAGCGCATCTGCCGCTTTGGTGGAACGCGCCTCCTGCACAAAATTCAGTAACGTAGAGATGACGACCATCAGAGCAATGACGCCAGCGGCAAACAGATCTTCGGTGGCATAGGAAATCGCACCGAGGATGGTCAACAAAATATTAAACGGGTTGCGGTAGCAGACCCACAGATGCACCCACCACGGCGACGGCTTCTGCGCCGGCAGTTGGTTCTCGCCATGTAATTCGCGAGCGTTTTCCACTTCTGCGGCGTTTAATCCTTCCGGGTGCGCGCCAAACGTTTTCCACAGCGCGGCTTCGTCCATCAGCGCCATTTTCAGACAATGTTCGCTCAGCGATGGCGGGATCGGCGTGCTGGCAACGGTCTGGGCATTAGGCAACGGATCGCGATGCACCAGACGGTGTGGTAAATGGCGGTTTAGCCGGGCAAATAGCTGGCGAGTAATATTTTTGAACATAGGCAGTCCCTCTGCGCCAGTCTCAACAGGCGCAGTAAATCCTTCAGGCGTGGCAAAGCCTTACCTGATGGCAATATTAAATTCACAACAGGGACGTCAGAACGTCACTGTCTTACTGCTCCGGTAAGACAGTGAAAGACAGGCTTACCGGAAAGGGGAGTTTCTCCATCTCGGGAGAGGGGTGGGATCGGGATCCATATAGCCTCCGGTAAGTGAATGATTTGCGCTGCGGATTATACGCAGAAAACCATAAGGTTTGTGGCAATTATGGCAGTATGATAAACCATGGAAACTAAACCAAACGTATACCAGACTTTGCCCATTGCGCTGCGCTTGAGTAAAGTTATTCTCTATTTGGCATAACTTCACACGCAACACGGGAAAACAGGATGCAAAACCGGCTGACAATTAAAGACATCGCCCGCTTAAGCGGTGTGGGAAAATCAACCGTTTCCCGTGTGCTTAACAATGAAAGCGGCGTGAGCGAACGCACCCGCGAACGCGTTGAAGCGGTGATGAATCAGCACGGTTTTTCCCCTTCCCGCTCCGCACGCGCCATGCGCGGACAAAGTGACAAGGTGGTGGCGATCATCGTCACGCGTCTGGACTCGCTTTCGGAAAATCTCGCCGTACAAACCATGCTGCCCGCCTTTTATGAGCAGGGTTACGACCCGATCATGATGGAAAGCCAGTTCTCGCCCGAGCTGGTTGAAGAGCATCTCGGCATGCTCAGACGCCGCAATATTGACGGCGTGGTGCTGTTTGGTTTTACCGGCATAAGTGAATCCATGCTCGCCTCCTGGCAGGATTCGCTGGTGCTGCTGGCAAGAGATGCCAAAGGCTTTGCCTCCGTCTGCTATGACGATGAAGGCGCCATTCGCACCCTGATGCAGCGTTTATACGATCGCGAGCATCGCCATATCAGCTTTCTTGGCGTTCCCCATAGCGACGTGACCACCGGTAAGCGCCGCCATGAAGCCTACCTGGCGTTCTGTAAGAAACACAAACTGCATCCTGTAGCCGCGCTACCGGGTCTTGCCATGAAGCAGGGTTATGAGCAGGCCGCCAACGTCATCACCCCGGAAACCACTGCCTTAGTCTGCGCGACGGACACCCTCGCCCTTGGTGTCAGCAAATATCTGCAAGAGCAGCGAATTGAGAATCTACAGCTGGCGAGCGTGGGCAGTACGCCGCTGATGAAATTCCTCCATCCGGAAATTATCACCGTCGATCCAGGATATGCCGAAGCCGGACGACAAGCGGCCTCGCAGCTGATCGAGCAGATCAACGGCCGTAGCGAACTACGACAAATCGTTATTCCTTCCACCCTCTCCTGATCGCTTTCTGAGCGTTAATTTGTGATCTTCGCTGCGTTTCGGGAACGTTCCCATTTTTAAAAAATCATCGACGATATACTCTGGCCACAGCAACGAGAGAGTTGCCAGATGGCGATGCTAAAACGTCTTATCCGGCCTACGGGGAACACACATCATCATGAGCAAAATAAAACAAGCAGACATCGACCGGCTGATTGAGCTGGTAGGCGGGCGCGACAATATCGCCACGGTAAGTCACTGCATTACTCGCCTGCGTTTTGTGCTGAATCAACCTGCGAATGCCAGGCCAAAAGAGATCGAACAGTTGCCGATGGTCAAAGGCTGCTTCACCAACGCCGGGCAGTTTCAGGTGGTGATTGGTACCGAAGTGGGCGATTACTACAAAGCGCTACTGGCGACAACCGGTCAGGCCAGCGCCGACAAAGAGCAGGCGAAAAAAGCCGCGCGGCAGAATATGAAATGGCACGAACAGCTGATTTCTCATTTTGCGGAGATCTTCTTCCCGCTGCTGCCAGCGCTGATTAGCGGCGGCTTGATCTTGGGGTTCCGTAATGTGATTGGCGATCTGCCCATGAGCAACGGGCAGACGCTGGCGCAGATGCATCCTTCGCTGAAAACTCTTTACGACTTCCTGTGGCTAATTGGCGAAGCGATCTTCTTCTATCTGCCGGTCGGGATCTGCTGGTCGGCAGTGAAGAAAATGGGCGGTACGCCGATCCTCGGTATTGTGCTGGGTGTGACCCTGGTTTCACCGCAGCTAATGAACGCCTATCTACTCGGTCAACAGGTACCGGAAGTGTGGAACTTCGGCCTGTTCAGCATTGAGAAAGTGGGCTATCAGGCACAGGTTATTCCGGCACTGCTGGCCGGTCTGGCGCTCGGGTTTATTGAAACACGCATGAAAAGCATCGTCCCGGATTATCTGTATCTGGTGATCGTCCCGGTGTGCTCGTTGATCCTCGCGGTATTCCTCGCGCACGCCTTTATTGGTCCGTTTGGCCGCATGATCGGCGACGGTGTCGCGTTTGCGGTCCGTCACCTGCTGACCGGCAGCTTTGCCCCGATTGGCGCAGCGCTGTTCGGCTTCCTGTATGCCCCGCTGGTGATAACCGGCGTGCATCAGACCACGCTGGCTATCGACATGCAGATGATTCAGAGCATGGGCGGTACGCCGGTATGGCCGCTGATCGCACTGTCGAATATCGCTCAGGCCTCTGCGGTAGTCGGGATCATCATCTCCAGTCGCAAACACAATGAACGTGAAATCTCCGTTCCTGCCGCGATCTCCGCCTATCTCGGGGTCACTGAACCGGCCATGTACGGGATCAACCTGAAATACCGCTTCCCGATGCTGTGCGCGATGATCGGTTCCGGTCTCGCCGGACTGCTGTGCGGCCTGAACGGTGTGCTGGCGAACGGAATTGGCGTCGGCGGTTTGCCAGGCATCCTCTCCATCCAGCCGACTTACTGGCAGGTATTTGGCATGGCAATGGTCATTGCGATTGTTATCCCCATGGTACTGACCTCATTCGTTTATCAGCGTAAACACCGTATGGGCACACTACAAATTGTCTAACTTTTCTTCGGGGCGCAGTTGCGCCCCATCGTATTTCCAGGAAACAACCATGAATATTCCCCACTGGTGGCAAAACGGCGTCATCTATCAGGTTTACCCCAAGAGTTTTCAGGACACCACCGGCAGCGGCACCGGCGATTTACGCGGCGTGACGCAGCGTCTCGGCTATCTGCAAACGCTGGGGGTTGATGCCATCTGGCTAACGCCGTTCTATATTTCGCCGCAGGTTGATAACGGCTACGACGTCGCGGATTACATGTCTGTCGATCCGGCCTACGGAACGCTTGCAGACTTTGACGAACTGGTGGCGCAGGCGAAAGCGCGCGGTATCCGTATTATTCTCGATATGGTGTTTAACCACACTTCAACCCAGCACCCCTGGTTTCGCGAGGCGCTGGATAAAGACAGCCCGTATCGTCAGTTTTACCTCTGGCGCGACGGTACGCCAGACAGTCTCCCGAATAACTGGCGCTCCAAATTTGGCGGCAGCGCCTGGGGCTGGCACGCCGAAAGCGAGCAGTACTATCTGCACCTCTTTGCTCCGGAGCAGGCAGACCTGAACTGGGAGAACCCGGCGGTCCGCGCCGAGCTAAAAAAAGTGTGCGAGTTCTGGGCCGATCGCGGCGTGGACGGGCTGCGTCTCGACGTGGTGAATCTTATCTCTAAAGATCAGGACTTCCCGAGCGATCCCGACGGCGATGGGCGGCGTTTTTATACCGACGGCCCGCGTGCGCATGCGTTTTTACGTGAAATGAATCGCGACGTCTTCACGCCCCGCGGCCTGATGACGGTCGGAGAAATGTCCTCCACCACGCTGGAAAACTGCCAGCAGTACGCCGCACTCGATGGCAGCGAACTGTCGATGACCTTCAACTTCCACCACCTGAAAGTGGATTACCCCAACGGTGAGAAGTGGACGTTAGCCAAACCCGACTATGTGGCGCTCAAAACCCTGTTTCGCCACTGGCAACAAGGCATGCACAATCAGGCCTGGAACGCGCTGTTCTGGTGTAACCACGACCAGCCACGCATCGTGTCGCGTTTTGGCGATGAAGGTAAATACCGCGTTCCGGCCGCAAAAATGCTGGCGATGGTGCTGCACGGTATGCAGGGCACGCCCTACATCTACCAGGGTGAAGAGATCGGCATGACCAATCCGCACTTCCGCCAGATTACCGATTATCGCGATGTGGAAAGCTATAACATGTTTGCCGCCCTGAACGGCCAGGGGCGCGATGCGCAAGAGCTGCTGGCGATCCTCGCCAGTAAATCGCGCGATAACAGCCGCACGCCGATGCAGTGGGATGCCAGCAAACACGCGGGCTTCACCCAGGGTGAGCCGTGGATCAATCTGTGCGACAACGCAGCGGATATCAACGTGGCGGCAGCGCTGCGCGATACCGACTCGGTGTTCTATACCTATCAGAAGCTGATCGCATTGCGTAAAGCAGAGCCGGTTATCACCTGGGGCGACTATCAGGATCTGCTACCGGGCAGCCCGCATCTGTGGTGCTATCAACGTGAATGGCAAGGACAGCGGTTGCTGGTCATTGCTAATCTGAGCGATACCTTCCAGAGCTGGCAGCCGACCCAGACCGACGGCAACTGGCAGGTGCTGATGCACAACTATGCCGAGGTCGCCAGCCAACCCACAGACATGACGCTGCGTCCTTTTGAAGCCGTCTGGTGGTTGCAAAAATAGCTTGCAATTATGTTCAGGCCCGGTACGCATAACGCTGCCGGGCTTTGATGCCTACGCTCAGCTTACCTTTCTGTTTTTGTTGAATAATTAATCAGAATTTTCTGCCCACAATTTACAATCGTCTGTAGTGCCCGTCATCTGTACGCTCCGATTTTTACTTTGCGCTACATCAAATAAATCGTAAACATCCTTGATGCAAATCACTACATATAGAACTTAAAATGCACGCCGACCCAATATGTTGTATTAATCGACTACAATTGCTACAACTACAGTGCACCGCTTCACGGTGGAATTGTGGATAAAGTGGGTCAGGATTGCGGGAAGTCATTGGCAATAGAGATGAATAAAGCCCTGATGGCCTCCCCAACCTCTGTGGATAACCTGTTCTTATAAATATGGAGTGATCATGACACCGCATGTGATGAAACGAGATGGCTGTAAAGTGCCGTTTAAATCAGAGCGCATCAAAGAAGCCATTCTGCGTGCAGCTAAAGCAGCGGGAGTCGATGACGCAGATTACTGTGCCACCGTCGCAGAAGTCGTTAGTAGCCAGATGAATGAGCGCAGCAAGGTCGATATCAACGAGATCCAGACAGCGGTAGAAAACCAGCTAATGTCTGGCCCGTACAAACAACTCGCCCGTGCGTACATCGAATATCGCCACGACCGTGATATCCAGCGTGAAAAACGTGGCCGTCTGAACCAGGAAATTCGTGGTCTGGTTGAGCAAACCAACTCTGCTCTGCTGAATGAAAATGCCAACAAAGACAGCAAAGTGATCCCGACCCAGCGCGACCTGCTGGCCGGTATCGTTGCCAAACACTATGCGCGTCAGCACCTGCTGCCGCGTGATGTCGTCCAGGCGCACGAGCGTGGTGATATTCACTATCACGATCTCGACTACTCTCCGTTCTTCCCAATGTTTAACTGCATGCTGATCGACCTGAAAGGCATGCTGACGCAGGGCTTTAAGATGGGTAACGCGGAGATTGAACCGCCAAAATCCATCTCTACCGCGACCGCCGTCACCGCGCAAATTATCGCGCAGGTCGCCAGCCATATTTATGGCGGCACCACCATTAACCGTATTGATGAAGTTCTCGCGCCGTTCGTTACCGAGAGCTTTAATAAACATCGTAAAACCGCTGAAGAGTGGCAGATCCCGGACGCCGACGGTTATGCCCATTCCCGTACCGAGAAAGAGTGCTACGACGCATTCCAGTCTCTCGAGTATGAAGTGAACACCCTGCATACCGCCAACGGTCAGACGCCGTTCGTGACCTTTGGTTTTGGCCTGGGAACCAGCTGGGAATCGCGTTTGATCCAGCAGTCCATTCTGCGTAACCGTATTGCCGGCTTGGGTAAAAATCGTAAAACCGCAGTGTTCCCGAAACTGGTGTTCGCGATTCGTGACGGTCTGAACCACAAGTTTGGCGATCCGAACTACGACATCAAGCAGCTGGCACTGGAGTGCGCGAGCAAGCGTATGTATCCGGACATCCTGAACTACGATCAGGTGGTCAAAGTGACCGGCTCGTTCAAAACGCCAATGGGCTGTCGCAGCTTCCTCGGCGTGTGGGAAAACGAGAACGGCGAGCAGATTCACGACGGACGTAACAACCTCGGCGTTATCAGCCTCAACCTGCCGCGTATCGCGCTGGAAGCGCATGGCGATGAAGCCACCTTCTGGAAACTGCTTGACGATCGTCTGGTGCTGGCGCGTAAAGCGCTGATGACCCGCATTGCGCGCCTGGAAGGCGTGAAGGCCCGCGTGGCGCCAATTCTGTATATGGAAGGGGCCTGCGGCGTGCGTCTGAAAGCGGACGATGACGTGTCAGAAATCTTTAAAAATGGTCGCGCATCCATCTCTCTGGGCTACATCGGTATTCACGAAACCATCAATGCGCTGTTTGGCGACAAGCATGTGTATGACAGCGAGCAGCTGCGCGCCAAAGGTATCGCCATTGTGGAACGCCTGCGCCAAGCGGTCGATCAGTGGAAAGACGAAACTGGCTACGGCTTTAGCCTGTACAGCACGCCAAGTGAAAACCTGTGCGACCGTTTCTGCCGTCTGGATACCGCCGAATTTGGCGTGGTCCCGGGCGTGACCGACAAAGGCTACTACACCAACAGCTTCCACCTCGACGTGGAGAAGAAGGTTAACCCGTACGACAAGATCGATTTCGAAGCGCCGTACCCGCCGCTGGCAAGCGGGGGCTTCATTTGCTACGGCGAATACCCGAATATTCAGCACAACCTGAAAGCGCTGGAAGACGTCTGGGATTACAGCTATCAGCACGTGCCCTATTACGGGACCAACACGCCAATCGATGAATGCTACGAGTGCGGCTTTACCGGTGAATTTGAGTGCACCAGCAAAGGCTTTACCTGCCCGAAATGTGGTAACCACGACGCCGCCCGCGTATCGGTCACCCGCCGCGTCTGCGGTTATTTAGGCAGCCCGGACGCACGTCCGTTTAACGCCGGTAAGCAGGAAGAAGTGAAGCGCCGCGTTAAGCATTTAGGGAACGGGCAGATCGGTTAATTTAGACGATTTTATTGCCCGGCGATGCGACGCTTTTCGGGCCATTATTTCCGCAACGCAATTCACGTCATAGCAAGGCAGCAAATGAGTAAGTCCCGGGGAGCTTACATAAGTAAGTGACTCGGGCGCACGAACGCAGCTATGGCGCGAATTGATAAACGGATGAGAAGCGCAAATGAATTACCATCAGTATTACCCTGTCGACATCGTTAACGGTCCCGGAACCCGCTGCACGCTGTTTGTTTCCGGATGCGTGCATGAATGCCCCGGTTGCTATAACAAAAGCACCTGGCGGCTCAATTCCGGCCAGCCGTTTAGCAAAGAGATGGAAGACAAGATCATTGCCGATCTGAACGACACGCGTATTCACCGTCAGGGGATCTCGCTCTCCGGCGGCGATCCGCTGCATCCACAAAACGTGCCGGATATTCTGCAACTGGTGCAGCGCATTCGCGCTGAGTGTCCGGGAAAAGACATCTGGGTGTGGACCGGCTACAAGCTCGATGAACTCGATGCCGCGCAAATGCAGGTTGTCGATCTCATCAACGTGCTGGTCGATGGCAAATACGTACAGGATCTTAAAGACCCGGCGCTAATCTGGCGCGGGAGCAGCAACCAGGTTGTACATCATTTGCGTTAACACGCGCTCTGGAGAGGCTTTTCACAGCCTCTCCGTCCATTTACTCATTCGCGATTGCGCTTTACCACGGGCATCAATGGCACGCCCATCCGGTAGCCAGCGCTCCACTTCTCCCTCCTGTTTTCCCTGTTCATAAGATTGCCGCTGGGCTGGCGCGCCGTCCGGGTAAAACTGCTCGCTGAGCGAGTGACGCAACCCGTGCCGCCACTGTTCGCGTATCTGCAACTGGCCGGAAGGATAAAAGCTGCAGCATTCACCGTGCAGTTGACCATCAAGCCACTGCTCTTCACGTATCAGCGCTCCCTCTTCTGAAAAATAACGTGCCACGCCCTGTGCCAGACCATCGCGATAGCTCTGCTGCATGGCAAGCTGGCCGTTGGCATGCCAGCTTTCAATCTCGCCATGCAACGCGCCCTGCCGATAGCGCAGCACCGACAGCAGCCGACCATGCTCTTCGATCCGCATTTCGCCGTTCAGCAGACCGTCGGTCAGCTCGGCCTGAAAGCAGGTACTCTCCTGCTGATGTTCCAACACTTCACGCATCAGTTAATTTTCACCATCCCGCCTTTGATGGTCAACATGCCACCGCCGTCCACTGTCTGGGTGGCGCTGGCCTTGCTGGTGAGCGTGGCTTTTGCTTCGTGGGTTATCGTCGCGGCTTTTTGCGTCAGCGAGGCTTTGGCTTCGCTGGCGATGTTGGTGGCGTCCAGTTTCAGACCCGATGCGGCGCTGGCGCTGAGATCCGCTCCGCTTTTCACTTTCAGGGTTTTGCCGCTCTCCAGGGTAAGCGAACCGCTGACCTTAATCGTCAGATTGCCGTCGACATTAAGCGTATAATCCCCTTTCACCTTGTGCGTCTCGTTGCCGTCCACTGCCAGTTCCTGATCGCCCTTCACCGTCACGCTGCGTTTGTCTTTCACCTCCAGCGTGTCGCTGCCCTTCTCAATCTTGACCGTGCGGTTACCCTTTTTCAGGGTGACGGTTTCGTTGCCCTCTTCAACGGTACGTGTGCGGTCGTTTTTGACGTTCTGAATATCGTCATGGCTGATAGTCGTTTTGCTGTCGTTGAGCACCGTAAGTTGGAAGTCTTTCTGCGCCTGCATCGCCAGCAGCTCGGCATCTTTTTTGTCGTCGAAGCGCAGTTCGTTAAAACCTTTTTCACTTTTGGTCTTAATGCCCGACTGGGTTTGATTCGCCGGAAGTGCGTACGGCAGTGCATTCGCGCCGTTGTACACACAGCCGGTAATGAGCGGCTTATCCGGGTCGCCATCGATAAAGCTCACCACCACTTCCTGGCCGATGCGCGGGATAAACTGCGCGCCGAAGCCGTTGCCGCTCCAGGCGGTGGCGACCCGCAGCCAGCAGGAGCTGGTTTCGTCGTTTTTGCCCTCTCTGTCCCACGGGAACTGCACCTTCACCCGACCAAGCTTATCAGTCCAGATTTCTTCTCCGCTTTTACCCACCACCACCGCTGTTTGCGTATGCATAAAAGGCTGCGGCGTCACGGCGAGCGGACGGTACGGCGTGGCCTTCGGGATGGCGGTAAAGCGGTTGCGATAGCGCTCGCCGTCGTATTCGTGGCTGACGGCGATGACCAGCCAGTCGATGTTCAATGCTTTGTCATAGTGATCGGTCAAAGTAAACCAGTGCCCGGCGGTCAGCGCCGCGCAGTCGCTTTCGCCGACCAGCTGTTTCGCCTGCGCCTTCAGGGCGTTAACTTTCCACGCCGCCAGCGCGTCGCCTTCGGCTTTAACGCTAAAACGCCCCGGATGCTGATACTGCATACCACCCTTCTTCTCACCAGCCAGCGCGAACAGCGCCGCTTTCGGCTGCTCGTAGTTATAGTCGCTGCTCTGGAAGCCCTGCGCGGTGGCCTGCAAACGCAGCTCTGCCGAGCGAATCGCCCCGGTTTCCCGCTCGCCGCTCTGTGCCGCCTGATACTTGACCTTTTTCTCACCCGCTATCGGCGGGAAGGCGCTGTTATCATCCGCCAGCACCAGCGTGTGTTTGCCTTCCTTATGGGTGAAGAACCAGAAAATGCCCTCCTGCTCCAGCAGCCGCGAGACAAAATTAAAATCGCTTTCGTTGTATTGCAGGCAGTATTCGCGCTTTTCTGATTTAGTTTTGAGTTTGAACTGATAATCGGTAAATCCGGCGTCCTTAAACACCTTCTCGACGATCTCCTGCGCGCTGAGGTTCTGAAACACGCGGTTATTGCTGGCAAGCGTCAGCCACCACAGCCACGGGCGCAGCACAAACTGATAGCGATCGGCGTTACTGGTCGCCGGAAGCTGGTGCGCCTCGGCAATCAATCCGTCGTAGTCGGCGCTGTTGATGGTGGCGGTCAGATGGGTCGCCAGCGCAGTATCGAGAGTCAACGGCGCGGAGGTGGTTCCCGCGACGGTCGCGGTGGTCAAACTGTTAAGTTGGGAATCGGTGTGCACAGTGGCGGCGGTAAGGCCGGTCAGGGCTGGGGCGGTGAGTGTGATAATGGTGGTATCTGGCATGGGGAAATTCCTTTTTCAACGATAGCGCTAGCGCCGGTTAGCCTGATGATAAACCTCATCACCATCACGTCTGCCCACTGCGATCACAAGAACGACAACCT
Organism: Citrobacter sp. RHBSTW-00017; assembly: GCF_013797615.1. NCBI lineage: Bacteria > Pseudomonadati > Pseudomonadota > Gammaproteobacteria > Enterobacterales > Enterobacteriaceae > Citrobacter > Citrobacter sp. RHBSTW-00017. The sequence goes on from NZ_CP056899.1 coordinate 4,371,107, forward strand.
GCTCGTCCTCGACCTGATAGACCAGACGATACCCGGCACTGCGAAGCTTGATTTTGTAACGGTGTAATTTGCCGGAAAGGCGGGCGGCAGGGACATGGGGATTTTCCAGCCGCTCCGCCAGTTTCTTTTTGAACTGCTCGCGTAATGCAGGGGAAAGCTTGCGCCACTCCTTGAGCGCAATATCTAAAAACTCCAGGTTATAGGTCATTTAAAGACACCTTTATTCGCTTTCCATCTTCACGTTCGTCGGCGATACGGTTCAGCTCGGCGTCTTCTACCAGCTCCAGCAGATACGCATAAACCGCAGGCGGCACGCAGTAAAACGCTGGCTCATTGCGGTTCAGAATCGCCACCGCTTCACCCTCCCCGGCGTTGACTGTCCCCATTGGGTTACGTTTCAGGTCGGTGATACTGGCAGCGGTTTTGGTCAGGATATGAAATGGCATGGTGTTTTCCTCGTTAATGAGGTTTTAGTATAGACCATTAAAAGCACCTTTATAAGCATCATTAATGATGCTTATAACCATGATGTGTGGTTCGTTGTCAGGTTAACGGCGCGGAGGTGGTTCCTGCGATGGTGACGATGGTCAGGCCGTTAAGTTGGAAGTCGGTGTGCGCGGTGGTGGCGGTAAGGACCGGAGCGGTGAGTTTGATAATGGTGGTGTTGGGCATGGGAGAGTCCTTATTATATAATTTCAGTCATATTAAACATTTGTAATAAACAAAAATTCTTCATATATTCACTGATAAAGAGATTTATCAAACTGCCCGTCCAATAAAAAAAGCTCTCTAACTCTAATAAGGTCCTCCGGAGGGTAAATGCACATACGATTAGTAATTAGCAAATCACTAAAGCTTAACTTTCCATCAACTAAAATAGCTTTTCTTGCAAATGCTATCTTATTTGCCTCAATATAATTACAATGAATCTCCATTTGTGTCATAGCATTCGCCTTTGCTCCCTGCGTAGCATGATGCTGATACAGCCATTCCAATATATCTACCCCTGAAGCTACAACCGCATACACATAGCCACCATAACGAGCTGCATAATCCATTGCAATTAGTAGCTCTTTCGTTGTAGAAATACCACCTGTAGCTTGCCCGCCAGGATGAACTATAATCCCGCCAGTATATCTGGGATGAAATCCTTCTTCAAAAATCACCTCGGGGCCACGCAAATCAGCTCTAAATAGCACTCTGTTTCTAAACATATTTCTCATCCAGATAAATTTTAATTTAAATTATACAAAGTATTATCTCATCACTTCCCCAACCACCAGATTCTCAACATCTCTGGCCCCCACGCCCTTACATTTCTCCATCACTCTTTCCACCAATCCATCCTCCATATTTAATTTATCCCCCGTCGCCACAAAATATCTCTGTGATAACTTTTCCAATTTAGCCAACACAATTCCCTTCAATATTTCTTCATCCAGTGCCCGATAGGCCACCGTGGTCATCCGCGCTAAAAACGCCGGACGAAAATGGGTTAATAATTCTGCTCGCAAATCTTCGTTAAACCGCTCGCTGTTTAATTCAGCCGCAGGCGTGTCGAGAATCAGCTCCGCGCCGACGTTGCTGGTCGCCAGCATCACCGTGTTTTTGAAATCAACAATCAGCCCGGTGCCGTCTTCCATTACGCCTTTGTCGAAGACGTTATAGAACGCCTCCAGCACGTCCGGGTGCGCCTTTTCGATTTCGTCGAGCAGTACCACCGAATAAGGTCGACGGCGCATCGCTTCGGTTAACGCCCCGCCGCTGCCGTAGCCCACGTAGCCCGGCGGCGCGCCTTTCAGCTGGCTGACGGTGTGCGCCTCCTGATATTCAGACAGATTAATGGTGATCAGATTACGTTCGCCGCCGTACAGGGCATCCGCCAGCGCATAGGCGGTTTCGGTTTTGCCCACACCGGTTGGCCCCACCAGCAGGAACACGCCGACCGGCTTTTGCGGGTCGGTCAGACCGCTGCGATAAGCACGTAAACGCTGGGCGATAGTCTCCAGCGCCGCCTGCTGCCCCATCACCCGCTCGCTCATTCGCTCAACCAACGTGCGCAGGGCGTGGGCTTCGTCGGTCAGCATCTGGCCGATAGGGATACCGGTCCAGCCGCCAATCACCGCCGCTACCGTGGCGGTATCCACGCAGTCCGGCACCAGCGGCACTTCGTCGCGCAGCTGCGCAGCGGCGGTTTCCAGTTTGCCGATCAGCGCCGCGCACTCCACCAGCTCTTGCTCCAGTTCCTCATCATCGTCCAGCCGTTCGCTGAGATCCAGCATCCGCTGGCGCGTGGACAGCAGTTCACCGACCCGCTGACGCTCATCCTGCCAACGTCCTTCCACTTCCCGCGCCTGAATGTGCAGTTTCTCCGCCAGCGCCTCCAGTTCACAAAGCCTGTCGTGATGATCGACGCCCACCAGCAACTCGCGGTTGAGGCGTTCACTCTCTTCTTCGATGGCCGCCTGCTGCTGACGGATCCCCTCAAGCTGGGGCGGCACGTCATGCTGCGCCAGCGCCACTCTGGCGCAGGCAGTGTCGAGCACGCTGATGGCTTTGTCCGGCAATTGACGCCCGGAGATGTAACGCTGGGAGAGGCGCACCGCTTCGCGGATCGCGGTATCCAGAATTTGCACACCGTGATGCGCCTCCAGCTTGTCGGCCACCGCGCGCAGCATGATCACCGCGCTATTTTCGTCCGGCTCTTCAATCTGGATACGCTGAAAACGTCGGTCCAGCGCCGGATCCTTCTCGAAATATTTTTTGTACTCCTGCCATGTGGTGGCGGCGATGGTGCGCAGTTCCCCACGCGCCAGCGCCGGTTTCAGCAGGTTGGCGGCATCACTGCCCCCCTCGGCACCGCCCGCGCCTATCAGCGTGTGGGCTTCGTCGATAAATAAAATGATCGGCTGCGGGGATTTTTTTACCGCGTCGATTACGCCGCGCAAACGCTGTTCAAACTCGCCTTTCACGCCCGCTCTCGCCTGCAACAAGCCAAGATCGAGAGCCAGCAGAGCGACATCACGCAACGGCGGCGGCACGCTGGCTTCGGCAATGCGTCGCGCCAGCCCTTCGGCGACGGCGGTTTTGCCCACACCTGGCGCCCCCACCAGAATCGGGTTGTTTTGCCTGCGACGCAGCAGGATGTCGATACACTGGCGGATCTCCGCGTCGCGCCCGATGATCGGATCGATCCGCCCTTCCCGCGCGTCACGAGTCAGATCGTGCGTGTATTGATCCAGTACCCCGCCTTCACGCTTCGGGGATTCTCCCTTGTCAGGGTCTGCAGCCTCCTCAACGGAGTTGCGACACCAGGTCTGCCACTGGCTTTCCAGCTCCGCAGCCGGAAGCTGTAACAACAGTGGCATTCCCTGCGCCAACTGGGTACGCAGCCGTTCTCGGGTGAGTAAGGTCAGGAGCAATAAGGCCGAACGAACCAGAGGAATACGCTGGAATGTCGCCTGCAAAATCGCCCCTTCCAGTAGCTCTATCAGTTGTACGGAAAACACCGGCATCCGCGTACAGCCCGCTTTGAACTGCGCCTGAGCACGCTGGATCTCTTCACGTAACGTATCGGTGGAGATAGCCGCGTTGCTCAGGCAATACGCTAAATCACAGTGTTCATCATCCAGTAAAGCCAGCAGCATATGCTCCGGCTCAACGAACCAGTGTCCCTGCGCCCGGCTGCGTTCGGCGGCCTGTTCCAGCGCACGAAAACAAATGGGGTTCAGTCGTTTTACCAGCGCTTTCAAATCCATTTACTGTTCTCCTCAAGATGCTGTTGGCAATGGAACATGGCGGGCTTGCGCCCTGCCAGTTGCGCGGTATACCCCAGACGCGGCGGCGCAGCGCGGGTTAAGCGATGATCCAGCGTCAGGGTTGCGCGCATCATCAATTCCTGCGTTATTCCCGCGCCAAACCAGATTTCCGCTAACTTACTGAGCTGGAGAAAACCCTGACTGCCGGGTAAAAATTCGCGCCACTGCGTAGCGTTTTTAGCACGCAGATGCACCCGTAGCGCCGCATGCTGGTTCCATATTCGCCGACCGGCGACGCTATTGCGCCCCAGCCGACATCCCGTCCGGCTTATTGATGCCTGTGGCAAAGGCTGCCAGCGGCCGACAAATTCTTCGACATGCACGGTGACGTTCAGTACGGCCTCGACCAGCGCCACAAATCCAGCCGTAGAACGCCTGCGATTAGGCAGGTTGCCGCATTGCATCAGCAGACTCTGTACCTGCGCAGATTCATACTTTTCCATGGCGTCGAGCCTGAAACCACACAGCGCACGCATTACAGAAAGCCCTGGCGCATCTTCTCGCCTGGCGTAAGGCCTGGCCAGCCGATGCAGGCTCAGGCTACGGTAGTGATGTTGAAGAAAACGCTGTTGAAACATAAAGATAAAATCCTGCAGTGCGCTGTTTTTATCCTGCGTCGCCTGCTGTAGCCATTCCAGCCAGCCGTAGGGCAATACGCCATCCGCCCCCCCTGGCCCGAGGCTACGCACCTGCACAACGTCTTCGTTCAGCGAACTGACTTCCGCTGGGCTAAATGCCAGCCCCAGATCGCCCCGCAGTTCGGGCGTCTCACCCGCCGCTTCCAGGATGCGGACACACTGCTCCAGCGAGAAGCGCCACGGCTCGGCCTTAAGCTGGGCGATTACGCTATCAGCGTGGTCTGTTCGACGTCTGTCCATAGCGACAGCTCCTCTCCTTCGTCTTGCAATATCGTGTGGATAAAGCAGTTTGCGGTGGCATTACGCGCCAGAAAACGGGCAATAACGCCCGCAAACAACAGTCGGCTGCTTCCAGTAAAGGCTTGTGGATCGAGTTCCAGCGTCACCTTGATACCGTTATGCCAGCCGCGCCAGGCATCCCGCCCCCGATGCTCACTCACCCGTTGGCAACACATCTCGCGGATGCCATTGATCTGCTGCCAGACAGCGGGTGACGCAGAGGAAGGGGCATACAGGGCCAGCAGTTCTTTCAGCGAGTCCAGCGCGCTCTGACCTTCGTTCAATAAGAGATGGTTGAGCGCAAGCGTTGAGAGCAGTTTCCAGCGTGCATCTCGCTGCAACGCAGGCGCTGAAGGCGTGGTCGGCGTTCCCAGTAAATGCACCTGCGCAACCGGGCCGGGTACTTCAAAGGTTAGTGGCGTTCCCGCACAAAGCAGTGCGGCCTGCTCACCGTTGCTGCACCAGAGCGTCGCCGTCAGGCTCGCTTCTTCATCCGGCGCAAACGGGTCGAAACGGCTGTCCACCAGCGTTAACCACAACGCATTGCCCTGCTGGCGGTTGCGTCGTGCATGCCAGAACCAGCGGGACTCGCTATGCCCGTGAGCGGAATAATATGCAGGCACGCACCAGGCTTCTTCACGGCGGCTCATCCACAACGTCTGTACACGGTAGATCTGTACATGTTGATCATGATGATCGGCCACCAGCCGATGCTCGCTGCGAATATGCCCGGCGATCAGCGGCTCAGAGGTCCGGGTGAACAGGTTAACGATAGGCACACACCCCAAACGAATATCACCCGAGTGAATATGCTGCGCCCCCGGCGGAGCGCGATCGAAAGGAATACACAAGATCATGCCGTCGCCCTCCCCCGAAGGCGGCAGCGGCAAATCGAAATACATCAGCGCCTGCGGGCTGTTCATCCAGGCACTGAGCGCCAGCACGCTGGACTCTACGCCCGGTTCGCAGGGCAAAATCTTTTCGGCATTCAGCAGGCCAATGGGATGTGGGCGCAGCGGCCCAATGACATGGGCGTACAACAAATCAAATAGCGTGGCGTTGATTTGCGGCGAACCGCTGAGATGAATGCGTAACTGTGTAACCGCCAACGTCGAAAACTGATGTGGCGGCAGACAACGTAGCTGAATACGCAATGCGCCGCGCGCCCTCGTCAGCCCGGTTAATTGCCGGGCCTGCGCCGCATCGCACCAGGTAACATCGTCAATCTCAATAGGCCACAGCGTTTGCGCCAGCGCGGTACGCCACCAGATCGTTTTACCGCTTTGCGTTAACGCGTAAAGCGGCGTTCCGGCAGGAAGGGCGTAACCCTGACTCAAATCACCTGCCAGCGGATCCGCAGTAAAACTGGCGGTAGCTGTGGAAGGGAAAGGGCGTATCGAATGAGGTGAGAGCTGCTCCAGCAGCGATTCACACAGTTCACCAAAACCATCATCAAGGCGCTGATGCAATTTGGCGCTTTGCAGGGCGAAACCTTCTAAAAGCCTTTCAACGTGGGGATCCGGGCAATCAAATTCGCTCAGCCGCAGACGAGAGGCAACGTGCGGGTGCCGCCGGGCGAACTCGCCGCTGGCGGTACGCAACCATCTCAACTCCTGCAAATAGTCTTCCAGCAATCGATCATCCATTGATCTTCTCCTGCGATAGTCATCGCCAGCTGCCGTGCAGATACGTTAGATCCAGCGTCAACGGATCGTCGTCGTGCCACAACATCACCTCGAGATGCAGCGCCAGCGTCTGATGATGCGCATCTTTCACGCTGACAGTTAGCGCCTGAATCCGCGGCTCGTTGCGTAAAATGGCTGCGCGTAGCTGGCGACAATACCAGTTAAGCACCCGCTCATCGCCCGCGTTACATCCGTGCCATTCCGGGACGCCCCAGCTAAGCAACAGCGGTAGTGCGTCATCATCCGTAGGGGCTCGGGAGTTGAATAATCGATTCAACTCCCGGCACACCGACTCTCGTGGGCTTATCTCCTCATCCAGCAGCCTGTCGAATAGCGCAACCGGGATGAAAGGCTCCACCATTAGCTGCCTTTCTTATTCAGCGCCATATCCCAGACGGATGAACTGGTGCCCTGCTGGGTGCCTTCCGATTTCTGGGCGGTGATTTCCCATTTGATTTTGGTGAAGTTCAGCGACATCGTCTCTACCGGCTTACCGCCGGACCCGCCGCTGACGCTCAGGTGCGAGATCACCACGTTACTCAGGGTATAGACAATAAACGGCAGCATCGCGCTATTGTCGTTACGACAGAGCGTCAACTTCGCTTCTTTGATCACCTTCCCGCTACAGCAATACTCATTGAGCACCGGCGTGGCGAGATCGACAAACTTGGTCAGCGACATTTCACCCACGTGCGCCCGCCCGGAAGTACGTTCGGTATTACTGACGTCGTTAGTGACCTGCATCGCCACGTTATGGCTGTAGGACATGATCTCTATCTGATCTTTGAAGCCATCGGCCTGGCTTTCGCCTTTGATATCGTCAAGCTTTAAAAAAATCGCATCCATGGTCTATCTCCTTAGTAATCAAGCGGCAGCTGGCGGCGGCAGTTCAGCCACCAGACGAATTGAGGTGGTCAACTCTTCTAACTGGAAGTGCGGACGCAGGAATACAACGGCGCGATAAACGCCCGGTTTGCCGGGAACATCACTCACGTCCACCCGTGCTTCACGCAGCGGATAACGCGCTTTAATCTCCTGTGGCGCGCTGTCGCGCAGCAACACATAGTCAGCAATCCAGTTATTGAGGTAGCTCTCAACATCATCGCGGCTCATAAAGCTGCCGACCTTGTCGCGCATAATCACCTTCAGGTAATGCGCAAAACGGGAAGCGGCGAGGATGTAAGGCAGCATTGCGGAGATCCGCGCGTTGGCATTGGCCTCCGGGGTGTTGTAGATCCTTGCCTGATTGGTGGTCTGTCCGCCAAAGAACGCGGCGGTGTTGGTATTCTTCTTATGACACAGCACGATGAATCCCAGATCGTTAAGCTCCTTCTCACGCCTGTCGGTAATGGCTATTTCCGTCGGGCAGCGCAGGCTGATATCGCCGGATGGCGTGGAGAACGTATGCGCCGGGAGATCGGATACCAGGCCGCCGCCTTCCGCACCGCGGATCGCCGCACACCAGCCGTATAAGGCAAAAGCTTCGGTAATACGACTGGCCAGCATCCAGGCGGCATTGCCCCACAGATATTTGCTGGCATCAAGGCCGTCGACGTCCTCGATAAAGTTCACGCCTTCCACCGGCACCGTATCCGGGCCGTAAGGCAGGCGCTGCAACACGTGCGGCAGCACTAATGAGACATAGCGGGAGTCGTCGCTTTCGCGGAATGCCCGCCATTTAATCAGCTCGGTGCTTTCGAAGATCTTCGCCAGATCGCGCGGGACACCTAACTCGAGAAACGATCCCATATCAAACAAACGAGGACTGGCAGCGGCGATAAACGGCGCATGCGCGGCCGCCGCGACCTGGGAAAGTTTTTCCAGTAGCGCCACATCCTGCGGATGACGGCCAAACTCGAAATCACCGACCAGCACGCTATAGGGATTCCCCCCAAAAGTACCGTATTCATCCTCATACAATTTCTTAAACAACGTGCTCTGATCGAACTCAACCGCTTTTTCCAGATCGTCCTGCAGTTCTTTGCGCGAAACGTTTAGCAGACGTAATTTCAGTCGGGTACTGGTCTCCGTATTCATCACAAACTGATGCAGACCGCGCCAGGAGGCTTCCAGTTTCTGCATATCCGGGTGATGCAATACCTCATTCAACTGGCCGCTGATAAGCTCGTCGATCTGCGCGATGCGATGGTTGATCATCGCCACCGTATCGCTTCCTATCGCCATCCCTTCATCAAGAATTTGCGTCGCCAGTTCTTCCAGCATGTCACGCGCGTAGGTCTGTTGTAGCTCATCGCGCGCCATCCGCCCTTCCTGGATAATGCGATCCAGCACGCTCAGCGTGACCGTCTGTCCGCCGTTTTCAGCTTGTTCCTGAACATTTTCCATTGTTCTTCTCCTGATTCAGTTACGCGTTTTCAGCCGGTTTTTCTTCAACGATGGGTCTCAAAGCCTGAAGCTCGGCGTTATCGTTTACCACCTGCTGTAGCAGCGCATCCAAATCGTCGTTACCATCCAGTTTGGTGAGCAGATCGCGCAGACGCTGCCGGGCAAGAAACAGTCGCTGAAGGGGTTTAACCTGATTGATAATATTGAGTGGAGAAAAATCATCGAACTCGTTAAAGCACAGCTCAACGTTCAATTTGCTGCCATCATTAGCCAGACGATTTTCAACCTGTATCGCCAGACGAGGTGAGAGGGAGGAAAGCACATCGTCAAAATTATCACGGTCAATTTCGACAAATCGCCGCTCACGTAATTTAGCGGGTGGGCATGCGGGATGTCCGGATAAATCAGCTAAAATACCAACAACTAAGGGAAGCTCTTTCTTCTCAATCGCGCCACCTGTTTCCACATCATACGTTATTTGCACGCGCGGCGGCCTAATACGGTTGAGTTTATGCTGAATGCTCTCGGCCATATTTAATCCTTTTTATTGCAATAGTATCCCTGGCACGACATTTACCGCACCATTATTCGAAAAGTCATATTCATGAATAACTACCCGCAATATAAAAAACACAACACCCAATAAATATCAACTTAATTTTTTACTTTTCACACAAAAAAATAAATTGTTTGATAAAAATCAATTAACAAAAAATTAACCAATAAAAATCAACATGTTACAATTAAAATTGATTATAAAATAATGCTTTGCACTGAAAATATAAATTTAATGAATATTTAAATGTTAACAGATTTTATTACTTAAGATTCATCCAATGATGATTTAAGTCAAAAAAACAACCCCCGCCATTAATTACCTTATTAATGACAATATAAAAGGATTTTATATGACAAACGGCCTATTCCATTCAGCCAATATAATACTATTCAGTATTTTAATTTTACTGAGTAGCGGTTGTTCATTATGGCAAAACCGTGTGGCATTTAATGATGTGGTCATTGAAACCGCAGCAGATGCAAACGATAACACGCCAGTCGCCGTGGATATTGTCGCGATTGCCGATGATGCGTTACTGCCAACCGTACAATCGCTGAGTGCGACACAGTGGTTTAACGCCAAATCACAACTCCTGCGCGATAGCCCTGACGGGTTGCATGTCTGGTCGCTGGAGCTGGTGCCGGATTCGCGTTTTGTGACCAAAAGCTCCCCTCTGCACGGCGTTAAGGCAGAGGCAATTCTGCTGTTTGCCCGCTACAGCAGCGCAGGAGAACACCGATTAACACTGGAAAAAGCAGATTCACTGCATCTGTTACTAATGACGGATGAAGCCGTCCTGGCACCATGAACAAGGAAGGGACTATGAGCACAATTCCGGCAATGGTTTGCTGGTATGAAGGGATGGCAATGCTACCTCAACATTTCCAGTTGCAGGCATTGCGTAATGAAACACTTTGTGCCGCGCTCACCGGGTGCGCTAATCCGTGGTTCTGGGGCGTCAACCGGCTCCAGATTGACGAGGCTGCGCTGTGTGCAGGAACGCTGCGTATTTTGCGCCTGGAGGCGATGATGCCCGATGGCACGCCGGTCAATTATGACATTAGCGACGATTTATCGCTGGAGTTTGACTGCGCCCGCTTGCTGCCTGCCGCGCCAGACAGTGAACATATCCTTTGGCTGGCGCTGCCGCCGTTAAACCGTGCCGGACAGTGGCAGTTGATGAATAGCCGCTATCGCTCAGTCAACAGCGCCCCGCTACCTGACCTGAGTAGCGGTGAATTCCCCGAGAGCATTTCGCAATGGCAGCCCGTACCGCGTCTGGTTTGCCAGCACGATCGCGCTGATTTCGTCTGTCTGCCGCTGCTGCAGGTTGTGTATAGCGAAGGTGGATTTCGTCAGAGCGAGTGGTTTCCCCCCTCTCCCGCCTTCAACGAAGAGAGTTATCTGGCACGCCAAACCCGACAACTCTGCCTGCAGGCAAGAGAAAAAATTCTGTTTCTGAGCCGTGAAATGCAGTTGGCGCAACACGGACAACGCACCAACGACTGGCTATGGCTTACGCTGTCACTGCATAGTATCCAGGGGGCGTTGCCGCTGGTGGAAAGCTTGCTCAGCAGCGGGCGGCCACATCCACAGGATCTTTACCGCGCGCTGTGTCTCTTTATCGGACAAACGGCAATACTGACTCAGGATAAAACGCTGCCCCTGCTGCCAACCTTTGATTATCAGAACATGCTGCCCGCATTTGCCTCTCTTTTCACCGTACTGAAAAACCAGTTGGCGCATATTCATCGCCGCTATCAGCGGCTGAATTTCAGCAAGCTGGATAACTCTTTTTCACTGCAACTCCCTACAGATATCCACGCGGGAGAGCAGGTGGTGATAGGCCTGCTGATGCCCGGAGACAACGCCTCCAAAGCTGAAAAGTGGTTACAAATGAGTCTTATCACCAGCCAACCCTTTGTACCTGTTCTGCGTCGTCAGCGGATGCACGGGATGACTTTCACGTCGCTGGCTGCAGAGCAGAGCAGTGACTGGGAAATCGACGGCAAGGTGGCCCTGTTTACCCTGACCCTTACCATCCAGTGGTTTGAAAAAGGGACGCCGTTGGTTATTGCCCCATTGCATGAAACAGAGGATATGCCGCAGCAGATCATGCTCTACCGTCAGGAGGATCGCCATGACAATCGCCAATCCTGATATGCCTGCCAGCCGTCTGTTTGATGAGATTTACACCCGCTGGCTGGCGCAGTTTGAACGCTGGAAACGCACTCCGCTACCGCCAGATGAGTTGCATAATCAGGCCCTTGTATACGCCAGTCAGGTGGTAGAAGAGTATAACCGACGCCTGACCCGCGAACTGGGTTCGCCGTTTCAGCAGCAGATTGACGCGTCCGTTTATGCCCTGGTCGCGCTGATTGATGAGTCCGTACTCTATGGTGACTGGCCCGCGCTCTCCCTGTGGCACTCCTGCCCGCTGGAGTATCATTTGTGGCAAACCCATAGCGCTGGGGACCAGATCCCCCGCCAGATCACCGCTCTGCTCAATGAACGTAACCCAGGAAAGCGGGATTTAGCCGCGCTGTATTTGCGCTGCCTGACGCTGGGGTTTGGTTCCCGACGTGGCGATTTTAACCTGCAGAATCATCAGGAAACCTGCCGCCTGCTGTGGCATTTTGCCTTTCAGCATGACGCTCAGCTCAGTGATATTGCCGAACGCATGGAATCGACCGCGCTGGGGACGCCTTTACACCTTCCGGCGCATCGCCGCCTGCCAGACAATTCGCGCCTGCATCTCATCGCCCTCGTAATACTTTTGGCGTTATTGCTGTTGAGTCAGCGACTGTGGCTAAGTATTGAAGATGCCATCGGCGTAAATTCGCTGCCAGATTTCCCGGTAACCCAGTCCTGCCAGGGAGATGATAAGTGACGCAACCCTGGCTTACGCTACTGATTATTCTCCTGGTGCTGTTGGCGATGACTCTCTGGTGCGTCTGGTGGCAATGGGAATACCGAAACGATACGTTCAACCGTGCGCAAAAGGAGATCCAGCGAGCCTGTACCAGTCAGGATCCTTACGACAGCGTGCGAATCCTGATGCTTGGCGACGAAGAGGATAACCGTCTGCTGTGCCGCAGTTGGTCACTTACCGACGGCCAGGAATACTGGTTCGGGCAATGGTGGTTTAATCCTCAGTGCAGCCTTCTGTGCCTGCCGCAAACGCTACAAACCGTTGGGAAGAAGCGGCTAATCCGTCAGAATGACTGGCAGAAGACGCTGTCTGCGTTGGTGAAAAGCCGCCCCCAGCGACCACTGGATGCACTGATTATCACCCTTTCATTAGAGACGCTGCATGACGATGATACCGTCCGCGCCAGCTTATTGCATAACTGTCAGCAGTTGCAGCAGGTGTGCGGACTGAGTCTGCCAATTTACCTGATCATCAGCGGCATGGAATCACTGGAAGGTACAGCCGATCTGCTGGAGCTATTGCCGGAAGATGCTCGCCGCAGTCCGATTGGCAGCACGATTCCGGTCGCCAGAGAAGCCATTTGGAAACCGCAGTGGATCGACAATGCGCTGGACAATACCCGGACTTCGCTGCGGCTGTTCATCACCGAGCTTGGCGCGCTGCGAGGCAACACGCCGGAGGAATTATTCCGCTTGCCAGAAAGCTTCCCGCCGCTTGCCGCACCATTGCATGACGCTTTTGACGCCCTGTTTAACAGTCATGCCCGCGATGAGCCACCGCAGCTGCGCGGGATCTGGTTTGTTGCCCGTACGCTGGACCATGACAAACCACAGATGCAGTTTTGTCAGTCGCTACTGAGCAGCAAAATTACCGCTGAGCGCGGTCTCGCGCTTCCGGTGCGCCGTTTGCTGCGCGTGAATTTACGCCGCCATTTCATCACTCTCGCGTGCTATAGCTGCCTTTGCGTTCTTTGGCTTGTCGCGATGACCTGGAGTTGGCAATACCAGCACACCCATGCCGTACTATTGCACGATCGTCTGCAGGTCCTCGCCACAGCCGTCCGGGCCGATATCACTGGTGAGCGTTCCACCGCACTGTACTGGCGCGTTCTCAATGGCATTCCACAGTGGCAGTTTCGTTCCATCGTCTGGCCCGGCTCGCTGTTCAGCCGCACCGATACAAAATTGCGCGAGACGTTTAACAACGTCACCCTGGCTAGCCTGCTGGTACCAGCCACCAACAGTATCTGCCTGCAAAATCACAATGAAAGGGGCTTTGAGCAGGACGATTTGCTACCCGAAGAGCGTTACCGGCAAATTCAGAACTTGCTCACTCAGGCAAAACAAATGGAGTCGCGCTATTTGCCGTTGCTACAATTAATGCAGATGAAGCAACCGACTGTGCAGACGTTGGCAAACGTCAGCGCCAGCGTTTGGGGCGTGACCGTTGACACCGACTCTTTACCCTCCCAGGAAAAGCTCAACGAGATGTTTGCCACTCTCAATCTCTCGCGTCTGAAATTACCCGACGCTAGCGAGCTGACTCAGCGCAACAGCGTACTTTTTTCTCACGAAACCATGCGCTGGCTGGAGCAAAACTATGGCAATACCAGCCTGGATAACAACGAAGAGCAGCTCGAACAACTGTTGGCGCTGTTTGGCAATGGCACCGGGGTTACCCCCTTGTTCGTCCGCTCGCTGGTCCGCCAGGTCAGCCGCTTACAAGCAACACTGACGACCATTAATAACCTGAGTCGTGACGCAACAAATTCGCCAATCAGACTGCCACTGGATGAGCTGCTCACGCAGGCACGAACCCTTAGGCTTATCGACAACAGCGTGGTTCAGGAACTGCTCCGCCACGAAACCCTACTGCGCCAACGCTTTCTGGCGCAGGTTGATGGCTCCAGGCTGCACTTCTCCTCATTAACCGAGCAATCCCCGGAAGGACAATTCAGCGTATCGCCGGATCTTCTGGCATTACAAAAAAGCTTGCGTGATTTACTTAACCAACCCTTCTGGCAGCAGGGGGCAAGCCAGCCTACCGAGCTCTCCGTCGGTTATCCTGGCAACCTGCAACTTCAGCAGGCGCTGGCGATGTATGGCGGATTTGAACGATTTATGCAGCAGCTTCCAGACAGCATCTGGCGACCTAAAATCATCATGCTGGCGCGACAGGCGGTGGAAAACGCCATACGTCAGACGCTATACACAGGGGCCACCGGAACCCCGGATAACAGCAATGTCAGCACCGCCAGCGCGGATTACATCATTGAAGCCTTCAACCAGCTTAATCGTCCTCAGCTTGCCATCGCATTGCGCCAACAAACGGCGGCCCAGGTGATTGCACGGGTGCGTCAGGACGGCGGCGCGTTACTTCCGCCGATTACCCCTCCGGCGGTCAATTACGCGACGACAGAACAGGCGCAGGCCAGCGGACAGAAAATTATCGGATGGGCTAGCGCCCAGGCAGAACAAATCTCTGGCGCATTAACCCGCTATAAGCAGGATATTGACTGGCTCGATAAACAGCGCCCATGGCTAAGCGCGACGGATAACCAGCTTATCGTTCGCTGGAGCAGTTCACTGGCAACAATGCAACGGTTGCAGCAGCAGGATCCTGGCAGTCCACCGATGCAAATGACCACTCTTGCCGCCGCGTTACCCACACTTTCCGCCCAGAATTGCCAGAGTGAACTGGCGCAGTTTCGCAGCGCTGGCGCTAACGATTTTTACAGCCAATCGCTGAACGCGCTGGTAAACGCATCATGGCAAAAATGTCAGCAGTTACGCCAACAAGCCAGCATTGGCGCGGTACAGAAGATCTTCAATCTGTACAACACCTGGCTTGCAGGGCGCTTCCCGTTTACCGCCGCGGCACACGCACCGGATGCAGATGTCGATCGGGTACGTGAACTGACTCTTTTACTGGCGCAACTCCCCGCCGAAACGCTATCCGAACAGCCGCCACTCATTCAACAACTGGCAGCGGCACAGCCGTTACTGTCGGCGTTGGTCAGCCCTGAAGGCGTGACGTTACGGGTTATCTGGCGGACCTCACGCAACCATGAGGCTGGCGCGGATCAGATTGCCGACTGGCGGCTTGTCGGTAATCAACAATCGATTAGCTACCCCGGCGGCACAACTGACCTGCACTGGCGCAGCAGCGATAGTCTAAACTTTAGTCTGCGTTGGGCAGCCAATTCCGCATGGCGTCCAATGCCAGGCCTGTCACAGACAGGCGTAACGGTAAGCGGTGATACTGGTCGTTGGCGCTGGCAGGGAGCGTGGGCACTGCTCAGGATGATTGAACAACAGCGCGTAGGTGGCGCGCCGACGCAACCGCTGCCGCTGCGTTTTTCGCTCCCCGTGGGCGATGGTCAGAAGCAATTGCAGTCAACCGTATTTTGGCAGGTCACGTTGTTAGATGCACAAAGCAAAGCGCCGCTACCATGGATACCGCTTACCGAGCAGGGATTATCAGGAGGAAAATGATGGAACATATTGAGGCATTACTGGCCCCCATTCAGGCGGATAATCCGTGCGGGGACTCTATCCGTTATTCACCAGAGTTCGACCAGTTGGTCGCCGCCCGCCAGCAGGATGACGAAACGCTGCCCACCGGCGTCTGGCAAAGTACGCCGCGCCGCGCCGACTGGGATGAAGTCGCCAAAATCGCCACTGTGCTGACGAAAACGCTCAGTAAGGATCTGGTCATTATGAGCTGGTTGGGTGAGGCATGGATTAGAGTTCACGGCTTAGCAGCCCTGCCCAATGCGCTGGAATTAGTGACCCTGGCGCTGGAGCAATACCCGGAGCAATTACATCCTAAAATTAAAGAAGGTGACTATGACTATCGCGCCGCGCCACTATGCTGGATAGCGCAACATTACGCCACGCTGGTCGCTGAAGCCCCGCTGTTTATAGCTCATGGGGAAAACATCTCCCTGACCCAGTGGCAGCAGGGAAAATTAGCTGACGTTCCGCTGCCTGGCGCGGACGAGGCCACCATATTATCCCTGACATCCAGCATGGAGTGGCTCCAACGGCTCAACAACGTCTGTCAGAGTTGGCCTACCGAATCGGCACCTTCATTCAAGACACTTGAGCAAAAAATCAAGACCTGTCTGCAGGCGTTGGGCAACACCTTGCCGGAACAGTCGCCACCTGTCGGGCAAGAAACTGCATCAACGGTCAGCAACGGTGCCACGTTTCTTCACCGCGAAGAGGCATATCAGATGATTAAACAGGTAGCCGATTATCTGGCGCGTACCGAGCCCCACAGTCCGGTACCGTATCTACTGCAGCGGGCCTATATCTGGGGACATACGCCACTACCAGAACTGCTCAATGAACTGATTACTGGTGATGAGTCCGCTCGCCGACTGTGGAGACAATTGGGGGTACTGCCATGAGTTGTCCTGCCGTATGTACAGGCGCAATGCTGCACTGCTCGTTTGGCATAGCGCCCGCCACACTGAACGTGTTGCCCACCAGCCGAACTATCGTCAACAGCCTGCCGATGGCGAATATTATGGATAACAAACCATTTGTAAACATTCTGCCGTTCGGGATGTGCAACAGCATCGCCAACCCGACCGTTGCTGCCGCAACCGCCGCGGCGCTCGGCGTGCTGACGCCAATGCCGTGCATTCCTGCCACCATTGCGCCATGGATGCCCGGTTCACCGACGATAATAGTCGGCAATGCGCCGGCTCTTACTGCGCAATCGCAGTTAATGTGCGCCTGGGGTGGGTTGATTCAAATTAGCTTTCCCGGGCAGTTAACGACCGTCGTCGCGTGATGTTATCCTCTTGAAATTAAGGGTAACAGTTGCAGGAGACGACGCAGCAAGATAGTTGCAGCGTCGTTAAAAACGGCTCACACACTCCATTGCAACCGTTTTGAACTCGCTGAAATTCCGGCACGCGCAGAGCCGCGTCATCGCGCGCTCGCGCAGGAAGGTGACGAAAATATCGTAGATCGCCATCGCTTCTTCGTATTCGCTTTTGCTGATGGCGAGCAGGAAGATCACATGCGCCGTTTCATCCCCCCAGGCGATACCCTGCGGGACGAGGATGGTGTAGACCACCGTTTTCTTTGCCAGCAGACCGAGGGCGTGCGGCAGGGCAATGCTGTCACCCAGCATGGTGCTGACGATGGCCTCACGTTCAACCACCGAATCAAGAAACTCCGCATCGACAAAGCCTTCATCCTGCAACTGGCGACATAAAACGTTGAACAACGTTTGTTGATCCATTGGCTCGTCGATCACACGAAAATGGGCGGCATCGAAGAATTTGTTCAACATCCACGGACGGGTTCTGTCGACCAGCACCAGTTTGCCAATTTGCTCCAGTTGATAATCGGTAGGGAACGGTGCAATCATCACCACAGGCTTATCTTTTTCACCAACCCGCGCGGTAGAGATGACGAAATCTTCGCTGATACTTTCCCGCTGTTCGTAGTCGCGTAGCGTCACAGTATCGACGATTTCTATCTGCGGATACTTACGCGCCAGCACCGCTTCAATCATCCGCGCCATCGCATTTCCAGCATCGCATACCAGCAGAACTTTCGGCTGCCTCTGGTAACCGATGTTGTAACTACGCTCCAGCCCGACGCCAATATGCAGCACAAGGAAGCCAATCTCATTTTCACTGATGGTGTACGGCGTATATTTTCCCCATCCCGAGACGGCGGCCAGCGTCATGTCCCACGCCATCGGGTAGTGCTGTTTAATATTTTCCAGTAGCGGATTGGGGATCATTATCTGGTAACGCACCCGGGTGATCATCGTCTTAATATGCGTCAGCAGGTCAGCATGTAACTGTTTGTCATTCAACAGGTTGTAGTTGTACTGGCTGTTGATAAACCGCAGGATGTAATTGACCAGCGCTTCGTCATCATCCGCATTGATGGCGCTGGGGGCGATCTCTTGTACCTGGCGGGCGGCGATATGCACCTGCAGCCAGTTCTCTTCGGAAACGGTAAGCGGTTTATCCGCCAGTCGGTGCAATACCGCTGCGATTTCCCGCGTGGCCAGGCACACCGATTGCTCGGCTTCTTCTGCGGCAAATTCCGGGAGGGGATACCCTTCGCTAATCCGCCGTACCGCCACCGCACAGTACAACCGCAAAAACAGCTCACCCTCATCGGTCAGGCGAATGTGAAAACGGGCAAAAATATCCTGCAAAACAGGTTGTAGCTGTTCAGGGATCCCGGCATTTAGTGCCTCTTGCGTCACTAGCGGGTGCTGTGGATCCTGCTGCGCCAGCGTCCATAGCAGATCGGTCAAACAGGCGCGGATCGCCATCTCGCTGCCAAACAGTTTCATACCGTGACGGGGGCGCGTTTCCAACGTCAGATGATAACGTTGCAGATGCTCGCGCACCTCAGCCATATCGTTTTGCAGCGTCGCGCGGCTGATAAACCATTCATCAGCCAAATCCTCCAGCTTCAGCGAAAAGGCCGACGTCAGAAAACGAACCACCAGCCAGTGCACCCGCTCCTGGCTGGTGCGAGGGATGCGCAGCAACGCGTCTGGTCGCTGCGTTTGCAGGGCATGATAACGTGCCGGGTCGTCAATTTTGAGTTGATAACCGTTACCCCGGCTGAGGACAAACTGCGCGCCGTACTGGGTGAGCAGCGCGTTTAGCGCAGTGATATCCGCCCGTACGGTGCGTGTGGAAACCGACAACCGCTGCGCCAGCTCGTCCTGTGGAAGCGCTTCGTTTTGCAGCATGCCAAACAGCTGCGCTAAACGTTGGTTGGGGAATCGCACGTCAGTTTCCTCATCAGTCAGTTAGCCTACGCAGGCCCGGGTCATCGCCATCAGCTGGCGCACGTCGTCCGGGCGGGTGTTACCACTCACCTTATCAATAATCGAACTATAGATGTGAGGAATAATTTTGCTCACTCCGGCATCCAGGGCGATCTGCAAAATTTCAGTGAAATTATCCAGATCGATACCGCCAGTTGGCTCCAGCCAGAAGTCATGGCGGGCGCAGGCCTGGGCAACTGCAATGTATTCCTCACGGCACTTCAGGCCACCCATTGGGAAGTATTTAATCGAGCTCCCCCCCATGTCTTTGAGCAACGCAATCGCGGTTTCTACCGGCACAATGCCGTCTGGCGTCTGGCTGCTCAGCGGACCGGTGGAGATTTTCACCCTGCCCGGTGTGCCAGTTGGCGAGACCAGACCGTTGACCACCGTCTCCTGCTGACCCAGCAGCGCGCGGCTGGTCGCCACGCCGGTAAAGACCTGATTAACATGCTGTGGCTGCACCTGACGGGAGATTTCACTGACCATCGCCGACTGGTTTGGATCGCCCGCCCCCAGCCCCACGGAGAGGGCATTGTCGATAAGCGCTGCGTATTCACGCATATCCGCAACCGCGCTTGCGACATCCGGGTAATTTTTAGACAACACACCGACCAGCACGTGTCCTTCCGCCGCCGCGTAAATATCCCGGGCATTTTCTTTGGAGCCCGCCAGCACGTTCAGGCAAACGCGGTCGCGATAAAAGTTAGGGGTCAGTTTCATGCTTTTTTCTCCTGCGAAATCACTTCACCAATTCGACGGGCCACAATCTCCAGTTGCGCGCGATCCACGCTGCGCACATCGGCTTCGATAATGCCTTCGTTAGCTTTGTAACCACGGAAGTAAATCGCGTACTCTCCCTGTTTGAGTGCGTCGACCAGTTCACCTGTGGCGATCCCGGTTACCGCTTCGTCAAACTTAATTTCCGTGCGCGCGATGTCGCGCCCTGCGCTGTCCCACACCACGCGGGCACTTACGCCGTGAAGCTGGTTTAACGCATTAATGAACGGCGTCATTTTCTCGACCATCTCCGCGCCGCTCTCTTTCTGCGCGTTCAGATACAGTTCGATGGCGCAGGTCAGGCCAAGAATCCCCTCTTTACCCACCTTCATCGCCCGGCCAATCCCCGCGGTCTGGCGCTTCACCCACTCAACGTATTGGGTTTTGCCAATCACCAGGCCGCTGGTTGGCCCTTCAATCGCCTTCGCACCGCTATAAATCACCAGATCCGCACCAACCCGGTAGTAGCACTGCAAATCCTCTTCCGCCGCCGCATCCACGATTAGCGGCAGATTATGCGTACGCGCCACCACCGCAGCCTGATCCACGCTGAGCATACTTTTCTGGACGCAGTGGTGAGATTTGATATACAGAATGGCCGCCGTGCGTGGCGTAATGGCCGCCGCCAGCTGAGCGGCGGAACATTCGTTGGCATAACCCGCTTCCACTAGCTTGCCGCCGCCGAGCGCCACCATGGTGCCAACCGGAGCGCCAAAGTTGACGTTGTGGCCTTTGGGCAGCACGATTTCGTTGTTCTCGATCGGCGCGACGTGCAGGTTCTCCAGCAGCCAGTCGCTGTCCTTAACCAGCACTCCAGCCACTGACAGGGCGATTCCGGCCGAAGCGCAGGAGACGACGGTAGCTCCTTCCACCTCCAGCAATTTCGCAATGTAGTCACCGGTCTTATTGACCAGGTCTTTCATCTCAAAATATTGATTCATCCCCGCCATTGCGGCCTCAACCACTTCTGGTCGTGGCGTAGAAACGCCGAGCGCCGTCATGCGGCCTGAGGTGTTAATCACCTGTTTTAAATTGTATTTCTCAAAAATCGAAGGCATGTTCCGCGCTCCCTTGTTCGGTCATATAGCCCTTGCCCGCACGTATTGCGGCAAGCGGCACCAGCAGTTGTTCAGCCTGCAGGCTGTCGTTTTCTGCATCTACCAGCACGGTTGGCTGGCGCTTAAGCGTAAAGAGGGTTAAATCGGCATCCAGACCAACCTGCAGTCGCCCTTTCTGTTTCAGGCGCAGACCATCGGCGGCATTGGCAGTAACGCACTCAATGACCTGCGGTAGCGACATCCCAATGGCGAGAAATTTCGACATCACATTCGCCAGGGAATACACCGGGCCGCTGATACGGTTGCGACAATAAATATCGGAGCTGATGGTGTGCGGCAAAATGCCCAGACCGATAGCGCGTTTTGCCACCGCAAAGCTCAGGCTGGCAGTGCCATGCCCAACGTCCAGACGCACGCCGCGTGAAATCGCCCGCGTCACTGACGCCCGCAGCTCGCCTTGCGGCGTCAGAATGCGATTCGGCTTACCGTTGTAGCAGTGGGTAATGATGTCGCCCGCGGTCAGGCGTTCGGCGATCTCATCCAGATCCGGCGGATTGTTGCCGATGTGCACCATCAGCGGCAGGTCTCCGTTCTGCGCTTGCATCGCTTTGGCGCGCTCCAGCGGCGTAATGCCGTTTTCACCGACCACGCTGCTGCTCATGCGCGCCTTCAGGCCGACGATAAAATCAGGATGGCGCTTCACCGCCTGTCGCACCGCATCGGCGTCAATGTTGGCCATATTAGCCAGCTCGTTCTGGGCGATAAGCCCAACGCGGGAAATATTCAGCAGCGCATACACTTCGGTGGCCGCTTCCCGGGTCAGGGTATAAAAATCATCGATATCGTCCGCCCCGGTACTGCCCGCATCCACCACCGTGGTAACGCCGGTAGCTATACCGACGCTGTCCGGCTGGTCGTGATAAATCGGGGATTTCGGATAGCAGTGAACGTGGGAATCAATCCAACCTGCGCTGACGTAGTACTCGCCGCCCAGTTCGATGGTTTTCAGCGCCGGGCCATCAACGTCGCCCAACGCCGCAATTTTGCCGTCTTTGAGCGCAATATCGCTCACCGTATCGTCAACGAGGCGCGCACGGCGCAGGAGTAAATCAAACATCGCTCTCTCCTTTGCCGGATGGCGGCGCAACCGCCTCATCCGGCCTACAAATCAACAGTTAGCTAATGGCAATCGGGAAGATGGACCCGAGGATCATCGCCCCAAGGATCGCCCCGCCGGTGATCGGTTTCTGCCACAGGTAAAACAGCAGCGCGCCCGCCAGTGAACCGATGCCGATAGGGATAGACGCCGTCATCGCGCTGAGGATAATCAATGGTCCGAGGAAGCGGCCAGAGGCGTTACCGGCCCCCATCATGACATCTGCACCGTAGGTCGAGTCGCTCTGGTTGATGGTGAACTTACGCGCCAGAATAATGATGTAGCCAATCGCCAGACCAATCACCAGACCGGTGACCAGCGACGCTGCGAAGTTGGCAACCGGGAAGATAATACCTGCGCCCAACAGCAGCGCCGGAACACCTAACCCGACCCCGGTCTGAATAGCCCCGCCAATATCCAGAATCCCCACCAGCGAACCTTCAATGATGCGGGCAAACAGGAAGCTTGCACCAAATGCCGCCACCGCCCCGTAGGAGCCGGTGTCCATTCCCGCCTTCAGCATCGCCACAAAAGCGACTTCGTTAAATGCGCCAATACCGTACAGGTAGTACATGTGCGTTCCGGCAAATACGCCAGAGGAGAGCAGGCCAACGAAGATCGGGAACGACCAGTCAGCGAACCAAAAACCTTTATTCTGTTCCATGATGGCCTCCGTTATTTGCCGCTGAGCGAGTTGTGGATCAGTTCGAGCCAGTTAGGCACGGTCAGATGGAAGGATTCGATCATCTTCATGTCGAAGCCGCGGAAGAAGCCGCTCAGGACAAACAGCGCGACGATAGCCACCATCATCACTTTAGTGACGTGGTTCCAGCCGCTCTCTTCCACGCCTTTACCGATCAGAATGCCAAGGACCAGACCCGGAACGGCGTTGCCCATAATCAGCTGCGCCGCGCCGCCAAAGACGGTGGCCCAGAAGCCTGATTTTTTACCGGCATCGATCGCCGCCAGCCAGAAGATCACCGGCATCACGGTGTTGACCAGCAGGTTAGCCGCAGGCACCAGCACCTTGACGGCGGTCACCTGCAACGCTTCCGGTACGGATGACGCTGTGAGGTTCAGGAAGGTCACGACGATCATCCCGATAACACCGCAGGCAATCGCCATGCGCTTGGGATCGTGCAGCGTTTCACCGACGTTGCGGTTTTTAACCATCAGCGCAGCAGCGCCCCAGTTGGGGATGATGCGATGGTCGACGTCCTGAGTGAACGCCCCCGCCGCAACGGAGGAAGCCCAGGCGTTAAAGAAAAAGCCCAGGCCGAACGAGAAGTGAGAAGCCGGATCCCCTTCGCAGGAATTCAGTTCTCCCAGAGTACGAAACGCGCCCATCCCTTGAGTGGTAGGCGCATGAAACATGCGTGCAGCCCCAGCGCCGACACCGACGCCAACCAGGCCGCCGATGATGAGCGATTTTATTAATATTATCAGGAACATAATTATGCCTTTTAATAAAGAATCAGCGTTGCGTAACGAAATCCACCTTGTCGAGATTGATGGCAGTCACGTTGACGGTCACGTCCAGCTCCACGCTGAAGGTGCGTCTTTCCCGGCGCAAAAAGAGGTATAAAAATGCCTCTTTGCGCACCGATTCACGAGCTTGAACAACCTGCACATCCTGTGGCTCAATACGCAGTAAGATATGCGGCGACGCTTTCATCACCGCTGCCTGAACGTGGTTCAGGGCATCGGCAAAGGCGCGCGCTTTGGCCTCGCCCTTGCCAGTGACTCTCACCGTGGTGGTGAATTGTTCTTTCATGCTTAAGCGCCGTGTTTCTTTTGCCACGCCTGTACCAGGCGCTCACCGAGTTCTTCTTTGTCCATAAAACCGAACCCCAGCACGTTGCAACCTTCGTTGATGGCCGTGACCCCTTCATCAACCGAGCGCATGCCGTATTTCGCCTTGTAGCCGTATTTGGTCTGCGCGGTAATCGCACCCGCGCCGCCACTGCCGCAAAACGAGATGCCAAAGGTGGCGTTTTCCGCTTTCATCACGTCACCCAGCTTCATATCTGCCGCAACGCCCGGCACCACAACCGCACGGCCGCCCGCTTTCTCAACGCCTGCCGCCACTTTCTGGCCTTTACCCAGACGATCGCCAATCACTACGGTAATCTGTTCCATCTTTTGCTCCTTAAAGGTTGTCTTTTGCGACTTCGAAGTGCACCGACAGCAGCCAGGCCTCTTCCTCAGGAAGATTGCCAAACTCAGCGACCACGTCACGGGCAAGCGCCATTGATTCGGCAGAAATTTCATCAAACAAGCTGGCATCGACTTCTGGTAAGGGTTCACCCGTTACCGAGCGGTGCGCCATGGCGCGAACATGCGACGTCAGCATCTGTTCCTGTACAGCGTTGGGAATAATGTGGCGTTCACGCAGCAAGGCATACACCTGCGCCAGCATGCGGTCGGCCAGTTCCACCGATTCCCCCATGTCATTCATTACAGCTCCGTTATTCACTCGTCTTACCCCACTAGTGGCTCTGAGGGTAACTTAGCGGCGGGGGTTAAAAGTTTGTAGCGAGTTGTTTTCCACTTCGAAGTGGAAAGGGGCGCAGCGATAGTGATCTGTGCCGCAAAAAGGGCCAGGACCACGATTAATCACTGGAAGAATGTGATTGAGATCGCAAGAGTGAGCAGCAAAATGGAAGGAAATGCGAACAATGAATGGACGATAAAAATGAAAAAATGTGATGGGGATAGCGTTTACTTATGGGATGCAGGGGCGCAGCGTCTTATCCGGCCTACGGTTATGCAGGCCGGATAGAGTAGATTAGCGGAACTTCTTGTGGTTTTCGTTGCGCGTTTTTTTCAGGTCTTCCGCAACGGCTTTCGCCTCTTTGACTTTACCTTCGTTCGCCAGTTTAAGCGCGCCGTCAATCTGACCGATCAGCGTGTCAAAGCCGTGGCGGAAATCTTTCATCTCCGCACTGTCCGGGGATTTGCTCTCCAGCTTCGGTGGCGTTCCCTTTTGAGCATCCAGCGCGGCTGCACGCATTTTGGTCAACGCGTCTTTTAGTTCAGTCGCATTGTCCGTTTTTTCGACGATCTTCAGGTTGTCGTTGAGGATCCCCATGTCATCTTCGAGATCGGCTGCAAACGCAGAAGAACCAAGAACCAGCGTTGAAGCCGCGACGATCGCTAACAGGTGTTTACGCATTGCTCACTTCCTTTTTTATTATTAAAAAATTAACGCCTTAACGAGTATCATTGCCCGGCGATTTTCATCTCCGGTAACAATACCGAACCACACTGAATATTACTGCGCGTTTCAATATCGTTGCCTACGGTCACAATATTGCGCCACATCTCTTTTAAGTTACCGGCGATGGTAATTTCACTCACCGGATACTGAATTTCGCCGTTTTCGACCCAAAAACCCGCCGCGCCGCGCGAGTAATCGCCGGTAATGCCGCTAACGCCCTGCCCCATCAGCTCGGTAACCACAAGACCTGTGCCCATCTCTTTGAGCAACTGCTCGAAGCTTAGACCCTGTCCCGGAATTCGCCAGTTGTGGATCCCGCCCGCATGACCGGTGCTCTTCAGTCCCAGCTTACGTGCGGAATAGTTGGTCAGCAGCCATTGGGTCAGCACGCCGTCTTTAACAATGTCACGGCGTTCGGTCCGTACGCCTTCGCTGTCGAACGGCGACGACGCCAGCCCTTTCAGCAGGTGCGGATGTTCTTCAATAGTCAGCCATTCCGGCAGAATTTGTTTGCCCAGCGAGTCGAGCAGGAAGGTGGATTTACGGTACACCGAACCACCGGCAATCGCGCCGACCAGATGTCCGAACAGCCCAGTCGCTACTTCGTTGGCAAAAATCACCGGCGCTTTCATGGTGGAAAGTTTACGCGGAGAGAGGCGAGAT
The DNA here is from genome assembly GCF_013797615.1 of Citrobacter sp. RHBSTW-00017. Lineage (NCBI taxonomy): Bacteria > Pseudomonadati > Pseudomonadota > Gammaproteobacteria > Enterobacterales > Enterobacteriaceae > Citrobacter > Citrobacter sp. RHBSTW-00017. The sequence goes on from NZ_CP056899.1 coordinate 4,397,063, forward strand.
AAGGTGCGGCGAGCACAGTCTGCCCCCACCCATTCCGGCGTTTGCAGATCGCCCATCGCCCGGCCAATGGTGTAGGCGTAATCACGCTCCATATCGCCATTTTCTTCCGCGATGACGCAGCTGGAAAGAGAGTGACGCGTGGAACAGTAGCCCTGCAGCATCCCGTGACTGTTACCAAACACTTTGATGCCATAGTGGCTGTTAAAACTGCCACCCTCGGTATTGGTGATACGCTTATCGGCCTGCAGCGCCGCCTGTTCAGCGCGGGCTGCCAGTTCGATAGCTTCGTCAGGGGAAACTTCCGCCGGGTGGAACAGATCCAAATCGGGCGCATCAAAGGCCAGCAGTTCTTTATCTGCCACGCCCGCGCACGGGTCCGGTGAGGTGTAACGTGCAATATCCAGCGCGGCCTGCACGGTACGTGCAATCGCCTGCGGGCTTAAATCGGTGGACGATGCGCTGCCCTTACGATTTTGGTGATAAACCGTAATCCCCAGCGCGCCATCGCTATTGAATTCTACGTTCTCCACTTCACCATAACGGGTGCTGACGCTAATACCCGTGGTCTTGCTCACAGCGACTTCCGCGCCATCCGACTTACCTGACGCTAATTCCAGTGCCGTCGAGACCGCTTCTTCCAGAATCTTACGCTGCGCTTCAACTTGTGAGATTACTTTCATCGCAAATGCCATAATGTAGAGAGAGTTTCTCTGAAGTCTAACAGAGAACCGTTTTTCAGTGCGCATCTTAACTGGTAACATTAGCCTCTTTTTTTAAGGAGCCTGACATGACTAAGCAGCCCGAAGACTGGCTCGACGACGTTCCCGGTGATGACATCGAAGACGAAGACGATGAAATTATCTGGGTTAGTAAAAGTGAAATAAAACGTGACGCCGAGGAGTTAAAACACCTGGGTGTGGAACTGGTAAAACTGGGGAAAAACGCGCTGGATAAAATCCCGCTCGACGCGGATTTACGTGCCGCGATTGAGTTGGCCCAGCGTATTAAGATGGAAGGTCGCCGCCGCCAGCTGCAGCTGATTGGCAAAATGTTGCGCCAGCGCGATGTTGATCCTATCCGTCAGGCGCTGGACAAGCTGAAAAACCGTCACAACCAACAGGTTGTACTGTTTCACAAGCTTGAGCAACTGCGCGATCGCCTGATCGCCGAAGGTGATGATGCGGTAGCGGAAGTGCTGAACCTGTGGCCAAACGCCGATCGCCAGCAGCTTCGTTCTCTGGTTCGCAATGCGAAGAAAGAGCTAGAAGGCAACAAGCCGCCGAAATCAGCACGTCAGATTTTCCAGTATCTGCGTGAACTGGCGGAAAACGAAATCTAACCTCTTCGTCTGCAGAAAGTGCCGGATGATGTAAATACTTCATCCGGCCTGGATTCTGCGCTCTTACTGCTGGGGCTGCATTTCGCCCATAGCGTTCTCTGACTGGCTCTCTTCATGCAGATACTGCTTATCTAAAATCTTCACGAACGGTGTATAAATCGCGGTGGCGATAACCAGATTCACGGCCTGTAAAACAATGCCTGAAATCCCGGTGGTGAGGAAACCAGAAATAAAGATCGGCGTTGTCCAGGGAATGGAGATACCAGAGGTGGGGGGAACCCAGCCGAATGCGATAACCACATAAGTAACCGTACACAGCACCATTGGGGTAATGATAAACGGGATAAGCATCAGCGGATTAAGCACGATTGGCAAACCAAAAATAACCGGCTCATTAATGTTAAAAATTGCCGCCGGTGCCGCCAGCCGTGAGAGCTGCTTTAATCGCGTACTTTTGGCAACCATAAAGATGCTAATCAACAGTGCCCCGGTAAAACCCGTACCGCCGGCAATCAAATAGACATCCCTGAACTGCTGAGTAATGATGTTGGTCGCTACCAGCCCGGCCTGAGTTTGCGCCAGGTTCTGCGCACTGAGCGTTTGCCAGATAGGCCCCATTACGGATGTCATGATAGAGTCGCCATGGATCCCAAAGAACCAGAAGAAACTGATCATCATCTCAGCAATCAGTTGCGATAAGAGGGAATTCCCCAGATACAGCAACGGCTGTTGCAGCATGACGCTGATAAATTTCCCTGGCGTACCAAAAGGCGTGTTCTCAAACAGCACCTTGACGATAATCCAGAACAGTAGCACTAAGAAGATAGGTACCAGCGATTTAAACGACCTGGCAATCTCTGGCGGGACACTCGCAGGCATCTTGATGGTAAAAGCCCTGTTTTCCAGAAACTGGACCACCTTGATGGTGACCACAGTGACGATAATCCCTAAGAACATCGATTCAGAGCTAAAGTCGATCAGCGCGTAAGCATCGACGACGATTTCTCCCGATCCTGTCGTAATATGACCAGGCGACATTAAGAAGAAGATCGCCACCGGTAAAATAGCGGAACTTTGGCTGAGATTAAGCTTTTCAACTAACTCCTTTGAGAAGGTGATAATCACCAGCAGCGTCATTAATCCGTAGCTGGCGTTAATCCCGTAATTGAGCTTATCCAGCACGCCTTCCCCTAACAGCGAACTCATAAACTCGTGATAGCCGTTAACAGGAAAGTTGGTTAACAATACGAAAAATGAACCGACAATCAAAAAGGGAATCAGGGCAATAAACGCATTTTTTAGTGCGGTCAGGTAGATGTTTGACGAGATTTTCTCGGCCAGTGGCAACATCTTTTGTTCGAGTAGAGAGGTTATGCTCATGCCCGCTTACCCTATAAGGTTTTTTGTCACGTAATAATTAACCTGCGGGAACTGCTTGATATAGATGGCAGGAACCTGAGTGTGGTGCGCATCGCCGTTAACAATCTCCTGATAAATATCTTTTTTCGTATCGTGGTTGATGATGACAATCACTTTTCCAGCCTTGATGATTTTATTCAGCCCGACGGTAATCCCCTCGGTGAGGGTGACATCTCCGGAGAAGTATTTATGGCTGGCGACGTTAATTGTTACGTCATCCAGTTGAGTTTGTAGATAATCCTCATCAAACGGCACGCCCGGCTCGTTTAAGCCGATATGCCCGTTCATTCCCACGCCCAGAATTACATAGTCAAACTCTTCACCGTTGAGCGCGGTTTGGTAATGGGCAATATTTTGTGCCGTAGAGGCAAACGGATTGAAATGGACTAACCGCACCGGATAGGCACATTTGTGCACAAAGTCCTGATTAATCATGTTCAGGCAGCTGCCATCTGATTCGCTGGGCACGTTGACCCACTCATCCAGCGCAAAGAAGGTAAGGCGTTCGGCAAACGGTGTCGCTGCCAGTGCTTCGTAAATCCAGTGAGGCGTGCTACCGGAGGGGATCAGCACGCGAGAATGTGGTTTGAGCGCGGATAGCTCACTAACGACCTGTTCAGCCAGCGCGGCATTGGTATCAAACGTTGTACATTTCATCCGTTTCTTCTCGCTATTAAAGTGATTCAATCTTTTTGGCGAATAAAGGAAGATACTTTTTATTGGCCAGCAGCATCTCTTTGACTAACGCCACACCCGAAGTATCGCTTGAGCATAATGGGTTGAAAATAAAGGCTGAAATAAGCGCTTGATAATCGCCGGTGGCGGCGGCTTTAACGATCTGCGATTCATAGTCTTTCATCATGGAAACAATCCCTTTCGCAGGAGATGGGATCTCGCCAGTACAAATTGGAATCGGACCATTACGGGTAAGCACACAGTTCACTTCAACTACCGCCTCTTCCGGTAAATTAGTGATAGCACCGCCGTTACGAACGTTGACGGTTTGAATGCTCTTATCGTCGAGGTAAATAGCGCGAATAACGTTCAGCGCGGCGGTGGAATAAAGCGCACCGCCGCGGGCTTCCAGCTCTTTAGGCTTATCCTGAAGCGTAACGTCGCTGTATTTTTTAAACAGTTCGGCTTCGATATTTTTGACGATCTCACCTCGTGATTGCTCGGCTGCTTCCTGCTCGGCCAGCATTTCAGTCGTCTTAAGGTAGTATTTTAAATAGGAAGAGGGGATCAGATTGGTGGCGGCCAGCAGCTCTTTATTAAACTGCTCATTGCTGATGTTTTTAAAGCTCAGTGCATCGACGTCGGCGGCGTTGATTATCTCGATGGTTTCGCGGGTACGGTCGACGCCGTTATGCAAAATTTTGGTAATAAAGTTCATATGGTTGGAGCCTTTGAACTCGACGTATAAATCCTCTACGTTGGCATTCAGCAGCCCGGCCACCTGATGGGTCATATTGACAGGACCATTGCACAGGCCGATGACCCGATTGTTGTGGCTGTATTTGAGTACCGCTTCTGTCACCATGGAAGCTGGATTGGTGAAGTTAATCAGCCAGGCGTTTGGACAAATCGCCTTCATTTCATTCGCTATTTCAATGATGACCGGAATGGTGCGCAGAGCTTTGAACATCCCGCCCGCACCGTTGGTTTCCTGGCCAATAAAACCGTATGACTTCGGCAGTTTTTCATCAACGATTCGGGCATCGATACCACCGACGCGCAGTTGAGTCACCACGAAGTCGGCACCCAGCAGCGCTGTTTTGCGGTCAAAAGTTTGGATGACATCAATTGGTAAATTTGCTTTGGCAAGCATTCTTTTGGTGAGATCGAAAATGATGTTCATTTTCTCTTTACCCATTTCAACGTCGACAAAAGCGATGTGAGAGATGGGAAGCTGGTGGTAGTTTTTAATTACCCCTTCAATCAGTTCTGGCGTATAGCTGCTACCCGCACCAATCACCACGAGTTTTAGTTTTTTCATTAGTCTTCTACTTTTGAATTAAATTTCAACGACACTTTTCTGACATTGGACAAATGGAAAAGCATAATATCTACGATGGCTATCTGGATCGGATAGCTTATATTTTCGAAAGCAGTATCTTTAATAATGGCGTTTTTGTAGATCAAGACCGCATCGGCCTTAAGCGCCAGCGTAGAGTTTTCCCGGCTGGTAATCGCGGCCACCTTGATGCCGTTTTTTCTGGCATTAAAAATTATCTCTTCCAGCATTTCTGACTCACCGCTGTTGGAAACAATCAGCATACAATCGTTAGCGGTCAGAAAGCGGCTGCGGACATTACAGTTGGTGTAGTCTGTTTCATTGAGGATATTAAAGCCCAGCACCATCAGATTATAGCTAACATAGTTCGCCACGCTATCTGATGTACCGTATCCCCAGGTGATAATCGTATTGCAGTCGGACAAAAAATCACAAAAGAATTTGACTTTATTCTCAGACACTCTGGTTAAAGCATCCTGCATTTCTTGTATATATTCGCTAACAAACGCGTTATGGTGCTGCGAGTTTTGCGATCTGGAGAATACGTCCCGAATGTTGACCTTAAACTCCTGGAAATTATTAAAGCCTAATTTCTTTACCAACTTAGAAATAGATGGCGCGGTAGTATAAACGCGATCTGCCAGTTCATGAATTTTCATTTTATAAACATCAGCAGGATTCTCCTGACAGAATTTATAAACTCGCAGTTCATTATTGGTTAAATTTTTTCGCATGGAGCGCACCTTTTATTATGTGGCACTTACGCCACATTGGCTCTCGAGGGGATATTAGCAAGGGAAAAGCGGAAATAGATTTTATGATTTAGAAATTAATTTCTGCGATCTGAGTTATAAATTTCCATATAGAGGCTTCCCATTCCGTTGAGAAGTATGGCGTAACCAGAAGGCCGGATGGCAACGGAGATCGTGCTCCTGAGAAAGTGCCGGATAACGGTGTAAACACCTTATCCGGCCCACAACGGATCGTAAGCCCGGTAAGCGTAGCGCCACCGGGCATTTTTTTACTCTTCTTCTGCCTGGGCTTTCTTCGCCAGGCCATCCAGCAGTTTTTGATGGATGCCACCAAACCCGCCGTTACTCATCACCAGGATGTGATCGCCAGGCTGTGCAGTTTTCACCACCATATCTGCCAGCGCATCCACATCGCCGCTCCAGTGCGCAGGCTGAACGCAGGCTTCAGCGACTTCTGCTACCTGCCACGGAATATGCGGGGGTTGCAGCAGGAACACTTCGTCCGCACGCCCTAACGACGGCGCCAGGTCATCTTTGCACAGGCCCATTTTCATGGTGTTCGAGCGTGGTTCCAGCACCGCGATGATGCGCGCCGTGCCACCCACTTTACCGCGCAGCGCCGCAAGCGTTGCCAGAATGGCCGTTGGGTGATGGGCGAAATCGTCATACACCGTCACGCCATTGGCTTCGCCGCGCAGCTCAAGACGACGACGAGCGTTGATGAACGAGCCCAGCGCATTGGCTGCATCTGCAGGCACGACGCCAACATGGCGCGCGGCAGCAATCGCCATCAGACCGTTGTGCATGTTGTGCTCACCTACCAGGCCCCACTTCACCACGCCAACATTTTCACCGTCCAGCCACACTTCCCATTCGGATGCATCAGTGGTCAGCTTTTTCGCCTGCCAGTGACCTTGTTCACCAACCAGCTCTTGTTCGCTCCAGCAGCCCATCGCCATCGTCTGTTTCAGATTGATGTCGTTTTCCGGGTAGATAATGCGTCCCTGGCCCGGCACGATACGCACCAGGTGGTGGAACTGTTTCTGGATCGCTTTCAGATCGTCAAAGATATCAGCGTGATCGAACTCAAGGTTGTTGAGGATCAGCGTACGCGGGCAGTAATGTACGAATTTAGAACGCTTATCGAAGAAGGCGCAATCGTACTCATCCGCTTCAATAACGAAGAAGTCGCTCTCACCCAGACGCGCGGAAACCTCAAAGTTACCCGGTACGCCGCCGATAACAAAGCCAGGCTTATAGCCGCAGGCTTCGAGGATCCAGGTCGCCATTCCGGCGGTGGTGGTTTTGCCGTGCGTCCCCGCAACCGCCAGTACCCAACGATCGCGCAGTACAAAGTCATGCAGCCACTGCGGGCCGGACATGTACGGAATGTTCTTTTCCAGCACCGCTTCCACACACGGATTACCCCGGGTCATGGCATTGCCAATGATCACCAGGTCCGGCTGCGGATCGAGCTGGCTGGCATCGTAACCCTGAATCAGATCAATGCCTTGCTTCTCAAGTAAGGTACTCATCGGCGGATACACATTGGCGTCCGAACCGGTTACTTCATGACCGAGTGAGCGCGCCAGCATCGCCAGACCGCCCATGAAAGTGCCACAAATTCCCAAAATATGAATGCGCATACGTCACTATCCTTTTTTAATCTGGGTGCCATTTTACGCACATGTCCGGCAAGTGAGAAACGCATTTCAGGATATTCCGTAGTTTGCTGGCGCGATTCACCTAAGCGCGACAATGGAAATATTTGTTAATATTGTTGCGGTCGCTTTACTCCACATAAATTGCAGGGAAAGTGTTATGAAAACGTTAGGTGAATTTATTGTCGAAAAGCAGCACGAGTTTTCTCATGCTACCGGTGAACTCACTGCTTTGTTGTCGGCAATAAAGCTGGGCGCCAAGATCATCCACCGCGATATCAACAAGGCCGGTCTGGTCGATATCCTGGGTGCCAGCGGTGCTGAGAACGTGCAGGGAGAGGTTCAGCAAAAACTCGATCTGTTCGCGAACGAAAAACTGAAAGCTGCACTGAAGGCGCGCGACATTGTGGCGGGCATTGCCTCGGAAGAAGAAGATGAAATCGTCGTCTTTGAAGGCTGTGAACACGCAAAATATGTTGTGCTGATGGATCCTCTGGATGGCTCATCCAACATCGATGTTAACGTCTCTGTCGGTACGATTTTCTCTATTTATCGCCGCGTAACCCCAGTAGGCACGCCGGTCACGGAAGAGGATTTCCTGCAACCAGGCAACAAGCAGGTTGCTGCGGGCTACGTTGTTTATGGTTCTTCCACCATGCTGGTGTATACCACCGGCTGTGGCGTACACGCCTTCACCTACGATCCTTCTCTGGGCGTATTCTGCCTCAGCCAGGAACGTATGCGCTTCCCGGCGAAAGGCAGCACGTACTCCATTAACGAAGGCAACTACATTAAATTCCCGAACGGCGTGAAGAAGTACATTAAATTCTGCCAGGAAGAAGATAAGTCAACTCAGCGCCCGTACACCTCGCGCTACATTGGCTCTCTGGTTGCGGATTTCCATCGTAATCTGCTCAAAGGCGGGATCTACCTGTACCCAAGCACCGCCAGCCACCCGCAAGGGAAGTTGCGCCTGCTGTACGAATGCAATCCGATGGCCTTCCTGGCCGAGCAGGCGGGCGGCAAAGCGAGCGATGGTAAAGATCGCATTCTGGATATCACCCCGGAAAGCCTGCACCAGCGTCGCTCCTTCTTCGTAGGTAACGACCATATGGTTGAAGATGTAGAACGCTTTATCCGCGAATTCCCGGACGCGTAATACGCTTTGCCGGATGAGACGTGTTAACGCCATCATCCGGCAAATTTATCCCCTACGCCGTTTGTACTTTAAACGCCGCCATTGCTTCGAGCAGCGCATGTGACTGCTCTTCCAGCGAGCGGGTAGCCGCTGAAGATTGCTGTACCAGCGCCGCATTTTGCTGCGCCGTTTCATCCATCTGAATCACCGCGATATTCACCTGCTCAATGCCGCGACTCTGTTCCTGCGACGCGCTGGCAATTTCACGCATCAGTTTGGTCATGCGCATCACTTCATTGGCAATCTCATCCATGGTTTCGCCCGCCTGCTGCGCCAGCTCGCTGCCTTCTCCCACGTGGGTGTGTGAATCGCTGATTAACGTGCGGATCTCTTTTGCCGCCTCGGCGCTGCGGCTGGCCAGATTACGCACTTCACCTGCAACGACCGCAAAGCCCCGCCCTTGCTCACCGGCACGCGCCGCTTCAACAGAAGCATTTAGCGCAAGGATATTGGTCTGGAAAGCAATACCGTCGATTACGCTGAGGATGTCGGCGATTCGGCTGGAACTGCCGGAAATATCGCGCATTTTCTCAATCACATAGCACACCATCTCACTGCCGCGATCGGCGGTATCCGACACCGATTTTGCCAACTGGTGTGCCTGTTCCGCGTTCTGCGCATTCTGTTTCACGGTCGCCGTGAGCTCTTCCATACTGGCTGCGGTCTGCTCCAGCGAAGTGGCTGTCGATTCAGTACGTTGCGCCAGATGCTGGTTCCCGGCCGTCAGCTCACGGCTACCAATATCAATTTGTAAACTGGCATCGCGGACACGCTGTACCGAGTCGCCCAACGCATGGCGCATTTCATCCATTGCCGCGTTCAGACGGTTGAATTCGGCGCTGGCCGACAGCGCGGTAACCGGCGACAAATCCCCCGTCGCCAGGCGTTCCAGTTGCTCAACCATATTATCCAGCGGCTTGAGAAACTTATTTCGCAGCATGAACCAAATCACCGCCAGCAACGCGAGGGCAGCCAACATCGAGGCGCTCATAATACCGTGGTAAATCAAAGAAGTAATGATACGGGTAGAGGCATACAGCCCCATACCGCCGGTCAGCAACAGAAGGAACGTCAGCAGAGACAATAACACCAACAAACTTGATCGAATTGAAAGGGATTTTGGCATCGTTATATTTCCGGTTGTAGGGTTAAAACAGACCTGTACAGAACCTATCGACTACAACCGGAAAAAGTTTAGGTATTTAAATGTTTAGTGAAAAATCAGGATGTTACTTTGGTGTTGCCGCCGTCCCCACTCTGGTTACTGGCGAGCTTTGACGATTTTCCCAAAGTACCGTCAGACCGCGCTGTAAGGCAATAAAAATAAACAATAAAATGCCAATCGCGATCTTCGTCCACCAGGAACTTAATGTGCCATCAAAATTAATGTAGGTCTGGATCAACCCCTGAATGGCGACACCAAACAACGTTCCTAACACCGTACCGACCCCACCGCTCAACAGGGTTCCGCCAATCACGACTGAGGCAATCGCATCCAGCTCAACGCCGACGCCCGCCAGCGCATAACCCGCCTGGGTGTAAATTGAAAAGACAATGCCGGCAAGCGTCGCAAGCCCGGTCGACAGCATATAGATACGGATGGTCGTGCTGCGGGTTGAGATCCCCATCAGGTTGGCAGAGGTGGCGTTGCCGCCAATAGCGTAAACCTGATTACCAAAGCGCGTACGGTGCGCCAGGAATATGCCAATGACGACTACCGCCAGCATCAGCAATCCCATTGCACTCAGGCGACCGCCGCCGGGAATTTTCCATGCCAGGCTTGAGAGCATGTCATAAACCGGATGGTTAATTGGGATCGACTCTTCAGACACCAGATAGCTGACGCCGCGCAGGAAGAACATTCCCGCCAGGGTAATAATGAATGCTGGGATCTTCAGCGCATCAATCAGTAACCCCATAAACGCGCCAAACGCGCAGCCCATCAGCAGAATCAGGGGAAACGCCAAAAGCGGAGATATACCCCAGTAGCCAATGGCCTTCGCCAGAAATACGCCGGTAAACGCAATCACCGAGCCAACGGACAGGTCGATCCCGCCAGAGAGAATCACGAAGGTCATGCCCACGGCGATGATGCCCAGAAAAGCGTTATCGGTCAGGATATTGCAGATAACTCTGGTTGAAGCAAAAGCCGGAAACTGTGTCAGGCAGTAGAGGTAACCCAGCACAAACACGCCGAGGGTGATCATCAGCGGTAAATTACGTTTTATCATGACCACGCACTCCTTTTATCAGGCTGATAAAGCGTTGTGATTGCACGACCAGCACACACAACACCACCACGGCTTTGACCACTTGATTTAGTTCTGGCGGGAAGCCCGACAGTAAAATCCCGGTGTTCATGCCCTGAATAATCAATGCCCCGACCACCGACAGCAGCAGATTAAAGCGCCCGCCCATCAGCGAGCCACCGCCGATAACTACCGCCAGGATGGCATCCAGTTCCAGCCACAATCCGGCGTTATTGGCATCTGCCCCGCGGATATCCGCCGTGACGATAATGCCGGCGATAGCCGCACACAGACCGCTCAGCACATAGGTGAGCATCACGATAATGCGCGTGTTCACCCCGGCGTTTTTTGCCGCACGAATGTTGATGCCTACCGCTTCAATAAACATCCCCAGCGCCGTTTTACGCGTCAGTAACCAGAACACCACCAGCGTTAGCAGGGCAATGATCACTGGCGTGGGGAACAGTAAGAGCGAGCCGCTGCCAAACCACGACAGTTCGGGCGAATTGAAGGTGACGATCTGCCCGGAGGTGATAAGCTGCGCCACTCCGCGCCCGGCCACCATCAGGATTAGCGTGGCAACGAACGGTTGGATTTTGAGGATTGCCACCAGAATCCCGTTCCATAACCCTGCCAGAATGCCGGAGCCTAAGGCGGCAAGCAGCACCACCGGCAAACTGTGCCCGGCCACCGTCATCGCCGCGGTGGTGGCACCGGCAATAGCCATGACGGCGCCTACGGAAAGGTCGATGCCGCCGGTGGCAATCACCAGCGTCATGCCAATCGCTAACAGCGCCACGGGGGCGGCACGGTTGAGAATATCAATCGGGCTACCGAACAGCCGACCATCTTGCAAAATCACCTGATAAAAGTGCGGCGCGACCAGGCTATCAACCAGCAGCACCAGCAGTAGCGCCACCAGTTGTGGCATGCCCTTTGGCCAGCGGAATCGCCGTTGCGGCGGAGTGGATTGAGGGAGAGATTGAGGCATCACCATAGTCTCCTTAGGCCGCAATGGCGTTCATGATCGCCGGTACGGACAATTCAGCCAGCGGGATCTCGGCCACCTGTTTGCGATCGCGCATAATAATGACCCGATCGGCATAGCCCACTAACTCTTCCAGTTCGGATGAAATCACCAGCAGCGCCAGACCATCCGCGCACAGCGTTTCGATCAGGCGGATGATCTCGGCATGCGCGCCGACGTCGATCCCACGCGTAGGTTCATCGAGGATCAGGAACTGCGGTTTGGTCAGTAACCAGCGCGAGAGCAATACTTTTTGCTGATTGCCGCCGGAGAGGAATTCGATCGGCTGTTCAGCGTTGGGGGTGCGAATTCCGAGCTGGCGGATAAAACGCTCGGCAATCTCATTTTGTTCTTTCCGCGGAATAGGCCGCAGCCAGCCACGCTGCGCCTGTAATGCCAGAATGATGTTTTCCCGCACCGAGGCGGCGGCGATAATACCATCCGTTTTGCGATCCTCCGGACAGAAGCCGATCCCCAGACACGAAGCCTGATGCGGCGATCGCAAGGTCTGCGCTTTGCCCTTGATCAGCGCACTGCCGCTGTCGGCGGGTTTAATACCGAAGATCACCTCCGCCGTTTCCGTTCGCCCGGATCCCAGCAGTCCAGCGAGACCGACGATCTCACCAGGGCGCACCTGTAGATCAAACGGCGCGATGGTGCCTTTCTTGCCAAAGTCGCTAAAGGCCGCCACTGGTTTATCACTCAGCAACGTACGGCCCGCACGCTGTAGCGCATGGGTATCCAGTTCGCGACCCAGCATCATTTTGACCAGTTCGATCTGTGGCAGCTCGCGGGTTTCACGGCAGCCAACGAAGCCGCCGTTACGCAGGACGGTAATGCGATCGCTGACCTGATAGACCTGATCGAGGAAATGGGTAACGAAGATCAGACTGACGCCCCGATCGCGCAGATGCCGCATCAGGCCGAACAGCATTTCTACTTCCTGGGTATCAAGACTGGCGGTGGGCTCATCGAGGATCAGCACTTTCGCGGAGAGATCGATCGCCCGACAGATAGCGACGATCTGCTGCATCGCCACGGAAAAGCGGTTCAGCGGCTCGCGCACGTCGAGGGAAAAACCGTATGACGCCATCAACTCCGTCGCGCGTTTTTCCATCTGCTTGCGCAGCAGCAGGCCAAAACACCGCGGTTCACGGCCAATAAACAAGTTATCCGCTACCGACATATTGGGCAGCAGATTCACTTCCTGATACACGGTACCGATCCCCAACTGCTGGGCATGGGCGGTATTTTTGGGGGAGATAGGCTGGCCTTCGAGCCAGATCGTGCCGCGATCTGCATGGTAAACGCCGGTCAGCGCTTTGATTAGCGTCGATTTACCGGCTCCGTTTTCTCCCAGCAGCGCCATAATCTCACCGCGACGCAAGCTGAAATCTACGTTATCCAGCGCTTTGACGCCGGGAAAGAATTTGCTTAATCCTTCGGTGCGGAGGATTTCCTGATGGGGGTCGGTGGTCATGGCATTCCTCCGGTACGAAATCACGGCCTTTTCGTAGGCCTGATAAGCGCAACGCCATCAGGCCTACGGAAGACCGGCAGCAAAACTAGTAGCCCATGTTTTTCTTCTTCTCTAACTCTTCTTTCGCCGTATCCGGCAGATAGAGGATCGACTTGGTAATGGTCAGCTTTTCAGGCATCGTGCCGTCTTTTTTGAATTTCTCCAGCGCGTCGAATGCCGGGCCTGCCATATTCGGCGTCAGCTCGACGCTGGCGTTGGCTTCACCGTCAATCATTGCTTTGTAGATATCCGGTACGCCGTCGATGGAACCGGTCAGAATATCTTTGCCGGGTTTCAGGCCCGCTTCTTTAATCGCCTGGATCGCCCCGATCACCATGTCATCGTTATGGGCGTAAACCATGCAGATGTTCTTGCCATTGTTTTCCGCTTTGATAAAGCTCTCCATCACTTCTTTCCCTTTACTGCGGGTGAAGTCGCCGGACTGTGAGCGGATAATCTTAATGTTTGGCGCGTTGGCGATGGCTTCAGCAAACCCTTTTTTACGATCGATGGCCACGCTGGCCCCGACGGTCCCTTGCAGCTCAACGACGTTACACGGCTTGCCGTTCACTTGTTTAATCAACCAGTCGCCGATCAATTTACCTTCCAGCACGTTGTCGGCAGTGACCGTGGTCATATAGAGAGATTTGTCTTTTACATCGATGGAACGATCGAGCAAAAAGACCGGAATGTCGGCATCTTTAGCTTCTTTTAAAACCGGTTCCCAACCCGTTGCCACGACTGGCGCAATAAAGATGGCGTCAACGCCCTGCGCAACAAATGAGCGAACTGCTTTAATCTGGTTTTCCTGCTTTTGCTGGCCGTCAGCGATTTTCAGCGTAATACCACGCTTTTCAGCCTCGCTTTTCGCAACGTTGGTTTCTGCGGCGCGCCAGCCGGATTCAGAGCCAACTTGCGAAAATCCTACGGTTAAAGGGGCTGCCATTGCCATAGACGACATGGCTGCCGAAACTGCTGTGACTAAAAGTAAGCGCTTCCACATAAGTGCGTCCTCGTAGGGTGATTATTGTTGGTTAATAAACCGTCGCGAAAAAACTATAGACAATTGAGCATGTAACGAATTGCGTTACATCACACTTCAAAAAAGTAAATAAAACGTTAATCACAACTTTGTAATCGCTTTCATCCCGCTATGAAAAATGCGGCTGAAGATATGGATTTTTCTGTCACGAGAGAGGGGTAAAAAGAAGAAAATGAGCGCAGAGAAAGCGAAAACAAGCGGAGACATTCAGCGCGAGTTGGCTATAATACCCGCCACTTGTTTGCCATAGCTTATTTAAAGGAAACAGACATGAGCTTACTCAACGTCCCTGCCGGTAAAGACCTGCCGGAAGATATCTACGTTGTTATCGAGATCCCTGCCAATGCAGATCCGATCAAATACGAAGTTGACAAAGAGAGCGGCGCCCTGTTCGTTGACCGCTTCATGTCCACCGCGATGTTCTATCCGTGCAACTACGGTTACATCAACCACACCCTGTCTCTGGACGGTGACCCGGTAGACGTTCTTGTCCCGACTCCGTACCCGCTGGAGCCAGGTTCAGTGATCCGCTGCCGTCCGGTTGGCGTACTGAAAATGACTGACGAATCCGGTGAAGATGCGAAACTGGTTGCGGTTCCGCACACTAAGCTGAGCAAAGAATACGATCACATCAAAGATGTGACCGACCTGCCGGAACTGCTGAAAGCGCAGATCACCCACTTCTTCGAACACTACAAAGATCTCGAAGCGGGCAAATGGGTAAAAGTTGACGGTTGGGACAACGCTGAAGCCGCTAAAGCTGAAATCGTTGCTTCTTTCGAGCGCGCGAAGAAGTAAGTTCGCGTTAGCTTAAAACCCTGAACGCCAGTCTCTGGTTAGTAAGGGTTTTTAAATTTCTACGTTCTACCACCTCTCCCCTTCGCTGTTTTCTTTTTGACCTACCAGAATGGGTAGTCACATTTCATTTATCTTAATTGCGAATGATATTAGATCTCATTATCATTCTCAGTATGTAAATAAATGTGAATAAAAGTCAATGAACCTCCACAATGTGAAGTCCCTGAAACGCTATTCCTGCGTGGCACTCGCCACAGCGCTGTTATTTACCAGCCTGTCCAGCGTGGCGCAGACGCTACCTGAGAAAGATTTTCTGACCCGCGATGTCGGTAACGGCGTGTATGAGCTGGCGGTTGATAGCCAGCAGAATGCACTTTTTGTCGCCTCGTCGCCGTCGTTTGATAAAGATAAAACCAGCGGGCTTATCTACAAACTCGATCTGGAGAAACTCACGACGACTGAAGTCATCGACACCAGTCGTCGTGCCTTTGCCACCGCGCTGGATGAAGAAAACCAGGTGCTGTATGTCGGCAACACGCTGGAAGGTTCAGTAACGCTAGTCGATACCCGCAGCGGTAAAGAGCTGGCGATACTGCAACTGAGCGAAGCCAAAAACCCGAAAGATATTGTTCATACGCGTGAAATGGTGCTCGATAAACAGCACCACCGTCTGTACGTTTCCGGCGTGGCTGAAAAAGGCATAGTCTGGGTGGTGGACACACAAAAGCGCGAGAAAATCGCCACCCTCGAGAACATGGGCCAGTACCCGACCGGCATGGCCGTGGATGCAAATAAGAACCGCCTGTATGTTGTGAATGGCCGAAACGAGCTTATTACGCTGGATACCACCAACCATCAAATTATTAATCGCTTTACCATTGAGCCAGATAAAAAACATTTTTTCCTGAATATTGCCCTGGATGCAAAAAATAACCGCGCATTCCTGACCGATCCGGATTTAGCGGACGTACTGGTTGTTGATCTTAATACCGGTAAGGTTATTGCACCAATTAAGGTTATTAACTCGCTGGCAGTGATATATAACGAAAAACGCCAGGAAGTTTATATCACCCACCGTAATGCTAAACGCATTAGCATTGTGAACAGCAAGACCTACCAGGTAAAACAACGCATTGAAACCAATGCATTACCTAACAGCCTGGCGCTCTCGGCAGATGCTAACACCCTGTACGTCAGCGTCAAACAGTCGGAAAAAATGACAGGTGTGAAGCCCGACTACGTGCTGAAAATCGATCTCTCTAAATATTAATAATTAAAAAACTATCTGCACCTTGCAGCTTTTTTGAGCTGCAAGGTGATGTTTTTATTTTTTACTTTTCAGGTGTCTATATTATGAAAACGCGTCAACTTATTACGCTGACAGGGATCGTTGCATTCTCAGGCGGTGTTATTTTCCCCACCCAGGCAGAAGAACTCACCGAGACCTCACGCACTAGCGAAGATGAAATGGTGATCACCGCATCCGGATTCTCGCAGCAAAAACGCGAAGCGCCGGCCACTATTTCAGTTATCGATCGTAACACGCTGGATATTCAGCCGGACCGTAGCATCGGTGAAGCCATTAAAAACCTTCCCGGCGTCTCGGTCACCAACAGCAGCGGTATGAACGCCGGCAGCATTATGATCCGCGGCATGGACCCGTCCTATACCGCTTTTATGGTCAACAGCGTCAAACAAAATACCGGTGAATCTCGCCCTTACGGACATGATATTGGTACTGAAGCCAACTTCTTACCGCCAATGGAGGCCATTGAGCGTATCGAAGTTATCCGTGGGCCGATGTCCTCGCTGTACGGCTCAGACGCCATCGGCGGTGTGGTTAACGTCATTACCAAAAAACCGTACGGCGCAAAAGAGTGGACCACGGCAATTGCTGCCAATACCTGGCTGCAGGAACACCAGTATTTAGGTAATACCAGCCAGATGAATTTGTTTACCATGGGGCCGATTGTGCCCGATGTTCTCGGCCTTAGCGTGGCGGCCGACTGGCTTGACCGTCGCGATGACGATCGCAATAACTATTTTGGCAAACACAATCGTAAATCCGTTGATATGACATTGGGCCTGGCCGCCAGCGAGAATAACCTGTTCGATCTCAACGTGGTCACCGGTGAGCAGGAAAAAAACCGTACCCAGAAACGCGGTGCGCCGTGGTCATGGCTGTTCGATCGTAACGCCGCCACCCTGACGCATACCGGCTGGTATGCAGACGACACCATCGCGACGACCAACTACATAAACTATGAAAAAGGCCGTTCGAAGTACGTTTATGACGGACAATCCCCGCAGTATGTGCAGATGGAGAACTACGTCGCCAATTCGCAAACCACTTTCACGCTCGACACCCATAAACTGACCGTTGGGGCGAATTTCACGCGCGAAGAGCTGAATGACCGCTTTGATGTGGCCAACAAAACGCTGCCCGGATCTGACCCGGTGACCAAAATCAGCCGTAACGGTTGGGCATTGTTTGCTGAAGACGGCTGGAGCATTGGCGATTTCATCCTGACCACGTCAGCGAGGATGGACCAGGATGACAATTTTGGCACACATATTACGCCGAAAATGTACGGTAACTGGGCCTTTAGCAATGACTGGGCGCTGAAAGGCGGCGTTTCCGCAGGCTATAAAAAACCGGAGCTGCGTGCGACGTCCAGCAACTTCGTAACCCCTTACGGCTCAACCGTACCTTATCCCTTCCTCACCGTTGGTAACGACGACCTGAAACCTGAACAAAGCGTTAACTCTGAACTGGGCCTCTACTGGACGGGAGATGCGCTATCGGTCGACAGCACCGTCTTCTATACGCAGTTCAAAGACAAAATTGCTGAACAAACTATTTGTGAAACCACGTCGACGAACCAGTGCTCCGTCAACGGCTACAACGCGGATTCCGTCAGTAAATACTTCAACGTCAGCGAGGCGGATGTATACGGTATAGAACTGAATGCCGACTGGCAGATTACAGCCGATGTAAAAGCCAACGCTAACTACACCTGGAACCACAGCGAACAAAAAAGCGGCGTTAACAAAGGCTACGCGCTAAACGATTATCCACGCCATATGGCGAATCTGTCGCTGAACTGGGCGGCAACGCAAAGCCTGGACGTATGGAGTACGGTGAATTATCGCAGCAGTAACCGCAACAGCGGCAATAACTATAAATACGATGACTACACGATGGTGGACGTAGGCGTACGTTATCAGCTCAATAAGCACACGCAACTGATGGCTGGAGTCTACAACGTGTTGGATGAAGATCCGAAACTGACAACCGCGTGGAACGAATCCGCACAGGTGGAAGGACGCCGCTATAACCTCGGCGCGCGCGTGGAGTTTTAAATCCAGAATAAAACAACGCCACCCGAGGGTGGCGTGTTCATATCAGTACTGGTCTCGGTCTAACCAGTTACCGCTTTCAATCAGCGTTAAGCCATCAACCGGACGTTGGTACACGTACATCCATGCACTTCCGTACGGCGTTTGAATTAACTGGCGTGCGTATTCACCGCCGCGGGTACGCAGAGCGTCAAGCTCTGCCAGCGTGGCGTTATCAATACGATAAACTTCCCCGTGTACTGTTCCTTTTCCCGGAACGGCGCCTGGATAGTGGCCCAGGCTATACAACTGGTAGTTGTCGATACTGAAATTTCCCAGCAACAGGGCATTGGTCATCCAGTGGCTGTTGCCTTGTTTGGTTCGTAAACTGCCGTAGACAAATATTCGCATTGCTAAAACTCGAACTGATAGAGCAAATCAAGTGCCTGATCTACGCCAGACACTGCTTCCAGATATAGCTTAGGCATCAGACGATAACGTAGCGTGAGTGTCGCTAAGGAGTCAAATATACCCACACCATATTTCACCTGCAGACCTGGCAGTACGTATCCGCTGACAACCACCTGAGATGAATCACCCACCCCTTGTGTGTCCAGTGCCAGATTGCTTACGCCAAATGTCTCCCCGATTTTACCCACAACCTGACCACTTTGTGCAACCCCCAGACCAATAAGCATTGAAGTCATTGCCGCGCTGTCGCTCTGTTCGCTATCCAGTCCTTGTCCGCGTAGCAGGTAGGAAAGCGCCATTTGCTGCGACATCGCCGGGTCGGAGAAGATCTCCGCCTTCGGCTCATCGGCGGTGCCCGTGACGCGAACCCCGGCGATCACGTCGTCTTCGGTGGCTTCCGGGTTACGAATTGCTTCGATGTTGAGTAACGGCTGATCCGGCGGACCGGAGAACAACAGCTCGCCCTTACGCACAATCAGATCCTGACCATAGGCATGGAAACGCCCGCTCGGAATATTAATTTGTCCGTTCAGCCCCAGCCCCTGCTTATCCTGCACCACTTTCAGATCGCCCGTCAGACGCGCTTTCAGACCAAAGGCGTCAATACGCACGTTGTTACCGACGTGGATGTTCAGGTTGCTGTTGATCGGAATACCTGCTGTCTGCGGTTTCTCCGGTTGCAGATTGTTGTTAAGCATGACCATATCGCTGGAAACCCCTACCGCGCTCTCCGGCAGGTCGTGTACCACGATACGCGCCCACGGCACATCCACGTTGCCATCAAGGGTAAACAGGCTCGGCGTGGCTTCAAAGACCACGTCCGGCGATACGTCCAGGCGGACCATCGGCGGCACGGTAATACGAACCCTGCTGCCTTTAGCCGCAACGCGCGCCCGCCAGTTGTCTATCTGACTCCAGTCGGCATCGCCGCTCAGGTTAATTTCGCCCTGCTGCGTACGTACCACGCCCGCCAGCGTTGAGCGTGTTCCGGTGAAGTTAACGGCTAACTGGCTTGGCTGCATGTCAAACGGCATAAAGTTGCCGTCGATATCCAGACCGCTCAGCTGCAGCTGTCCGAGCAGCTGCGGGCTTTGCACATCACCGCCCAGACGTAGGTTGGCGTTGATCACCCCAGCCGCTTTTTCACCGCGCGAGAAAATGGGGTTCACCATCGCCAGATTGAAGTTGCGGATGTTGACGTTGCCGCCGAGACTGCGGCGTCCTTGCGGATCCGTCACCTGCACCTGGCCGTCAAACTGCCCGTTGTTGGTCAGGCGAATCAGCCAGCCCAGCTCGGCACGGTTATTGTGCAGGTCGGCGGTCAGATTCAGCGTTTCAAACGCCACAGGGAGTGGCGCATCGTTTACGCTTTGCGTGACCTTCACGTTACGTCCGCTCAGCGTAACCTGCCCCTGAGGCAGCCCCTCTTTGGTGGTGTCCCAGCTCACATCTGCTTTGCCAGTGAAAACGCCGCTGGCCTGGGTTGTATCCGGCATAAACGGTTTTAGCATCGCCAGGTCAAAGCGGTTAAGGTTCACCACCGCGCGACCTTGTGCACCGGCATCAATGGTTTGCGGTACGCACAGTTCCGCATTCGGGTTGTTCCAGCAGTGCGGCCCAATGCTGATTTTCTGTTCCTGATTGCGATAATCCAGCGCGACAGGGCGGTTAAGGGACCACGGTCCGACCGGCGTCTGGAAGCGGGTATCGCTTAACGCACCTTTCCAGCGCTGCTCTTGGCGATCAAAGCTACCTGCCAGGGAGAGCTGCCCGGAGACCGGTTCCCCCTGAATGCGCAACTTCAGCTCATGCTGCTTTTCGCTACCTTTGGCATTGAGCGTCACCAGGCCAATATTCACGTCAGGCTGTACAATCCGCTCTACGCGAACGTTGAGATTACCAGCGATTTGCTCTGCCGATTTCACGTCGCCTTCGACGCGCACCTGAGCGACGGACAGCTCCTGCCAGCGCAGACCCCGGGCGGTGATATCCGCCAGCAGCTGTGGCGCTTCAACCGTACCGCGAACTTTTACCAGCCCTTTCGCCGTACCGCCCAGTCCCGGCAGCGCGTTATCCAGGCTCGGGGCATCAATCGTCGCGTCGAGATTGAGGTCTTTGACCCCCAGTTCCCCTTTCACATCCGCGCTGTTGCGTCCCAGTTCCAGATGCAGGCCCGGGATCGTCCACTGCAGGTAGCTGTTACCCTTCAGCGAACCGTGCACATTAACCTTGTTCTGCTTCACGTTGCCGGTCAGCTTCAGCTCGGGCACCTCCATCTGCCAGCTTCCGCCGTACAGACTGCCGCGAGTTTTCACCAGGCCATTCAGTTTTGATGGCCACTCCGGGATCGCTTTCGCCGTGTTGATGCCATCCAGCGTTAGCTCCCCGCGCCAGCTGATCGCCTGCTGCCAGTCCACCAGCGCTTTCAGCTCAGTTTTCCCTTCCAGCGCCGCAACGCTGAGTTTGTCGAGATTGATCTGCTGTTCGTTGCCTTTGGCGTCCAGCGTGATGGTAGCCGGAGGAATATCCTGCCCTTTCACAGCGGTACGCATCGACAGCGTATAGTCGGTCATCTTACCGGTCAGTTTGAGCTTGACGTCATCAGCCTGGAACTGCTTGTCGCCGGTAAACGGCCAGTAAACCTGCTTACTCACCACCTCAAGGTTGAGCGGCAATCCGGCTTCCGCCAGACGCGCCTGCGCCCGCAGGTCCATATCCACCGGACCAGACAGATTTACGCCGACTTCCAGCTGTTCACGCAGCGCGCCGCCGACCTTCAGCTTCACCTTTTCGCCTTTTAACGGGTCGACGTTGAGCGTGCTGTTTAACGTAATATCGACCGGCCACGTGTCGGTCAGTTGCGCCGTGCCGCTGGCTTTTACCGTCCCCTGATTCGAGTCGATATCCAGTGCATCGAGTTTCATGTTGCCGTCAATGCTGCTCACTTTCAGCAGCATGTTATGTACCGTTAAATCCGTATCCCCGGTCACGCGCAGCTGCTCGCCGCGAAACGCTTCAATGTTGAGATTGAGCGGCAGATGGACATCGGTCATTTCCGGCAGCACCGGCTTTGAGAACAGATCTTTTAGCGTTTCGCCGAGCGGTTTTTCATCCGGTTGCGGATTTTGAATCTTTGGTTCGACAACCTCTTCCTGCGCCACTTCCGCCACTTTAGGCAGGGCAATCAGCAGCCCCTGTAATGACGTTGGCTTCAGGGTCAGCGTTTTTTCCTGCCAGTTCAGGCCGGAGGTAAATTCCAGCACCGAAACCGTGGTGTCATCGATTTTGATATTGATGTTGTTCAGCGCCACGCGCGAAAGCGTGATTGGGTAAGGTGTGGAAAGGTTAAGCGGACCGCTCTCTTCCTCTTCAACCGGCGCTGATGGCGGCATCTTTTTGCTGTCGATCGCCACGTTGATATTTTTCAGCGACAGATCGTTGACGCACAGGCTGCTGTCCCACAGGCAGTTAAGCCCCACGGCCAGATGCACTTCGCCAGCATTCACCGCCACGCCAGGTTGGTCATAACGAATATTTTTGAGCGATAAATCCCGCCAGCCGCCGGTGACCTGACCAATCTCCAGCCCCGGAACCCAACGATTCGCCGCTTTGAAGATCAGATGCAGGCCCGAAGTGGTGCCGACGAGGAACGCCACCGTGCCTAACAACAGCAGGATAAAAATCAGCACGCCGAGGCTTATCTTCTTCCATAAACTCATAATTCAGGCCCCAGACCGATGTAAAACTGTAAACCATGTTCATCTTTGTCGCCCACAGGGACAGCAAAGTCGAGCTTGATGGGTCCCACTGGCGATTGCCAGCGTACGCCGACCCCGGCACCGGTTTTGAAATCGCTTCTGCGGATATCGCTGACCGCTTCGCCGCTATCGACAAACATCGCGCCCCACCATTTTCCGGTCACGTTGTACTGATATTCCAACGAGCCGGTCGCCAGCTTCGAGGCCCCTTTCAGCTTGCCGTCGCTGCCTTCAGGCGAAATAGATTTGTATTTGTAGCCGCGAATGCTGCGATCGCCCCCGGCGAAGAAACGCAGATCCGGCGGTACTTTGTCGAAGTCCCCGGTTTCGATCCAGCCGAGGTTGCCGCGCATCACAAAGCGATGACGATCGTACAACGTGCGGATCCAGACGTTTTGCGCCTGGAAGACGGAGAAATCAACGTCTGAGCCCCAGGCCGTGTTGGAGTAATCGATGGAATAACGTTGGGAGTCGCCCCAAACTGGCATCAGACCGCCGCGCGAGCGCGTCCGACTGATCATCACGCCCGGATAGAGCAGCATGGTGGTGTTAGTGACGTTACCCTGGGTAAAGTGGTCGAGGCTCCAGCGCAGGTTAATCGCGCGCTGCCAGCCGCTGGAGAGATCCCAGTAGCGGGAAACCGCAAGCGTAGTGGAGTCCTGCTCGGTATCGTTTAAATCGGTACGCTTAAAGCCCCCCTGCACCAGGTAATACTGCTCCAGCGGGTTCTTTAATAGCGGCATTTTATAACTGAAATCAAGAACCTGCTCTGGCGCAGAGATGCTGGCGCTGGTGGTCAGGCTGTGGCCATAGGAGTTCATCCACGGCTTTTTCCACGAGGTCTTCACCCGTGGACCGACGTCAGTTGAGTAACCGACCCCGGTTTCGATGGTATTTTCAGTTCGCGGCGACACCACGCCTTTCAGCGGCAGCACTTTGGTTTCACGGGCTTTATCAAATTCCGGTGCGACGACCACGGAATTAAACCATCCGGTCGCCGACAGACGACGGTTCAGTTCGCCCAGATCTTTCGACTCGTACTCTTCACCCTCTTTAAAGGGCACCAGATTTTGCAGGTACTCATCGCGAATTTGCGAGCCTTCAAAAGTGACATGCCCAAAGCGATAGCGTTCACCGCTGTTGTAATCGATATCCCAGAATGCCTGGCGGCGTTCGAGCGCTATCCCAAGCTGGCTTTTATTAAATTCACTGTCGAAATAGCCTTTGCGCAGCGCCACGCTGGTGAGTGATTTTTTGAAGTTATCATAGTCCCCCTGATTCAGCACGGTGCCGATTGCCGGTCGCGTTTTCAGCAGATCCAGGTAATCTTTATCCGTACGTGCGCCACCGCGCAGAATCACTTCGGTGCCGCCAATCAGCACCGGCTCACCAGGGGTCACTTTGGCAATCAGCACCTGGCGTCCTTTCGCCGGCGGCGGACGCAGCTCAAAATCAATGGTGGGCTCAAAGTAGCCCAGCGCTTTTAGCCCTTCGCGGATGGCATCATCAACGCGCGCACGAAAGCGTCGGTCTGGAGTGACTTCATCACTTTGAATCGTGGATAGCTGCGCACGGACGTTTTTCTCCAGCGGTCCTGATAATCCTTCGACCTGTAAGCGAACATTCGCTGCGGCGGCGGAGCCACTTAAGCACAGTAATCCCACCCAACATAACTGACGGATATGTGGCACATTTTCTCCTGAATATCCTTTTTTCCCACCCCTGGAAAAAAATACTATGCCGTTCCTCGGCTTAACAAAAAATCAACAATAAGAGTTGAAAAACAGACGACAACCCAAATATTTCTTATGTTTAACTCTAGACGTATTCACGCCGTTTATTGTGGGCAAAGACGCGTCTCGTTACAACCTTAACCCAAATGACTGATTTCGGGAGAACGGCCATGAGTTTATTTGATAGAAAGCATCTTGTTACTCAAGCAGATGCCCTACCTGGACGCAACACCCCGATGCCAGTGGCAACGCTGCATGCGGTTAACCAACATTCGATGACCAACGTGCCCGACGGTATGGAGATCGCCTTTTTCGCCATGGGATGTTTCTGGGGCGTTGAACGTTTATTCTGGTCATTACCCGGGGTATACAGCACAGCGGCCGGATATACCGGCGGCTACACCCCTAACCCAACCTATCGGGAAGTGTGTTCCGGCGATACCGGACACGCCGAAGCGGTACGCGTCGTCTATGATCCGCATGTTATCAGCTACGAGCAACTGCTGCAGGTGTTCTGGGAAAATCACGACCCGGCGCAGGGCATGCGTCAGGGGAACGACCAGGGGACGCAGTATCGCTCCGCCATTTACCCGTTAACGCCGGAGCAAACCGTCGCGGCACGGGCAAGCCTTGAGCGTTTTCAGGCAGCAATGACCGCCGCTGGCGACGAGCGCACTATTACAACGGAAATCACTACCGCAACCCCGTTCTACTATGCCGAGGACGACCACCAGCAGTATCTGCATAAAAATCCTTATGGGTACTGTGGCATTGGCGGGATTGGCGTTTGCCTGCCGCCACAAGGATAATCGCCACCCTCTGGCGGCTTTACAGTACCTTACGCTATACTAGCTCCTGAAATTACCGGTCCACTCCCTTCGGACCGGTTTTCAATGTGTATTTCACACGGATTTATCAATTTATCCCTTCCGAGGATCTGGCCTTAACGGTCGGATAAGATATGTTAAACAGTATTTTAGTCATTCTCTGCCTGATCGCCGTGAGTGCGTTTTTCTCGATATCCGAGATCTCGCTTGCTGCATCACGCAAAATAAAACTTAAACTGCTTGCCGATGAAGGCAACGTAAACGCACAACGTGTTTTGAAGATGCAGGAAAACCCCGGCATGTTTTTTACCGTTGTGCAAATAGGCCTTAACGCGGTCGCTATTCTCGGTGGTATTGTCGGTGATGCGGCATTCTCCCCGGCGTTTTACAGCCTTTTCTCGAAGTACTTCACTCCAGAGCTGTCCGAACAGTTAAGCTTTATTCTGTCGTTCTCGCTGGTTACTGGCCTGTTCATCCTGTTCGCGGATTTAACTCCGAAACGCATCGGTATGATTGCGCCAGAAGCTGTGGCTTTGCGTATCATCAACCCGATGCGCTTCTGCCTGCTCGTCTTCCGCCCGCTGGTGTGGTTCTTTAACGGTCTGGCAAATAACATCTTCCGTCTGTTTAAGATCCCGATGGTGCGTAAAGACGACATCACCTCGGACGATATTTACGCCGTGGTCGAAGCGGGTGCGTTGGCAGGGGTTCTGCGTAAGCAGGAACATGAGCTGATTGAAAATGTGTTCGAACTGGAATCCCGTACCGTACCGTCTTCCATGACCTCGCGCGAGAATATTATCTGGTTCGATCTCCACGAAGATGAGCAAAGCCTGAAGAACAAGGTGGCGGAACACCCACACTCCAAATTCCTGGTGTGTAACGAAGATATCGACCACATCATTGGCTATGTCGATTCAAAGGATCTCCTCAACCGCGTACTGGCGAACCAAAGCATGGCGCTGAACAGTGGCGTACAGATCCGCAATACGCTGATTGTGCCGGATACGCTGACGCTCTCTGAAGCGCTGGAAAGCTTCAAAACCGCAGGCGAAGACTTTGCCGTCATCATGAACGAATACGCGCTGGTGGTGGGGATTATCACGCTCAACGACGTTATGACTACGCTGATGGGCGATTTAGTCGGTCAGGGTCTGGAAGAGCAGATCGTGGCGCGCGATGAAAACTCATGGTTAGTCGATGGCGGTACGCCGATTGATGACGTTATGCGCGTCCTGGATATCGATGAGTTCCCGCAGTCCGGCAACTATGAAACCATCGGCGGCTTTATGATGTTCATGCTGCGTAAAATCCCGAAACGCACCGACTCGGTGAAGTATTCAGGCTACAAATTTGAAGTGGTGGATATCGATAACTACAAGATCGATCAGCTGCTGGTGACGCGTCTGGACAGTAAACCTACCGTACTGGTACCGAAACTGCCGGATGCAAAAGAAGAGGCAAAGGCGTCTTAACGTCCTGCAGAAACATCAACGGCTCCCATCCAGGAGCCGTTTTTTTAACTACCGCATAGCACTTTGATCAAGCCATCTCAGTTTGCAGACGCAAGACCTGACGGTTAACTTCGGACATCACGGAAAAATGCAGTTTGTCCTTCACTTTTGGGATAAGAATCTTACCCTTATCAAATTCAAAAGCGCCTACATCCTTGATATATAACCGTCCACGAAACAGGATCTTCACGTACTTCGCCACCTGCAGCGGGTTGTATCGTTGGAAAATTTTCATTGTTGTCTCCTGCTGAGCATTACGCCTTTGCGGTACCACAATCGGTCCGACAATCCTCAGGCGCAAATTTTAATGCCCTATGACTATAGACTATCTCGCTCATGTTTCCAGCGTGTATAAGTTTATTTACCTTCAGGTTACAAATATTCAGAATTATCTTTTCAACGCTTCGCTGTCTTCAGTATAAGCCTTCATTTTTCGCAGGATTTGTGCGCCCGTCCGCAAACTGGCATCGCGCTTGCGGGAAAAAGCATCAATCGCACATATGATTAAATTCCAGACCCAAGTGGTCGGATCACCTGCAAAATAAAGAAAGAAGGAAAACCTATGACCTTACAAAAACTGCTGGCGCTGTCGTGCCTGCTGCTGCCGATGATTGCCGGTGCGCATTCGTTTGAGACTAACCAGCGCGTACCGCCGGTGGGGATCGCCGATCGTGGCGAACTGATTCTCGATAACGATAAGTTTAGCTACAAAAGCTGGAATAGCGCGCAGCTGCCAGGGAAAGTGCGAATTGTGCAACACATTGCCGGACGCACCTCCGCCAAAGAGAAAAATGCTACGCTGATCGAGGCAATCAAGGCGGCCAACCTGCCGCACGACAAATACCAGACCACCACGATCGTCAACACCGATGACGCCATTCCTGGCTCCGGTATGTTTGTGCGCAGCAGTCTGGAGAGCAATAAGAAGCTCTACCCGTGGTCACAATTTATTGTCGACAGCAATGGCATTGCGCGTAAAGCCTGGCAACTGGATGAAGAGAGCTCCGCTATCGCCGTACTTGATAAGGACGGACGCGTTCAGTGGGCAAAAGATGGTGCGTTGACGCAGGAAGAGGTGCAGCAGGTTATTGCCCTGCTGCACAAATTACTCAGTAAATAGCGACGCGAAAGCCGGGGTTGAGGAATGATTCACGTGGGGTGTAATCCAGAGATTTCCCCTGCCAGTCGTGAACGTGCGCCCCGGCAGCTGCGGCAACGGCGTGGCCAGCGGCGGTGTCCCATACGTTAGTTGGCCCAAAACGTGGGTACAGCTGCGCCTGCCCTTCCGCCACCAGGCAGAACTTCAGCGATGAGCCAATCGACGTGGTCTGGTGCTCACCTAACTGTTGCAGATACTCTTTTAACTCATTGTCAGCATGCGAGCGGCTAATCACCACCAACGGCGGACGCGCGTCACGAACATGGATTTGTTTGCGCACGCCGCACTCTTCTTTCCACGCTTTACCTTCTGCCGCGCTGTACATCACTTTCATCACCGGCGCGTAAACCACGCCCAGTACCGGCTTTCCTTGCTCGATAAGCGCAATATTGACGGTGAATTCACCGTTACGCTTAATGAACTCTTTGGTACCGTCCAGCGGGTCTACCAGCCAGTAGCGCTGCCAGTGCTGGCGAACATCCCAGCCAGGAGGCGCTTCTTCAGACAGGACCGGAATATCCGGCGTCAGCGCCAGTAATCCTTCGAGGATCACCGTATGCGCGGCGATATCCGCCGCCGTGACCGGAGAATCGTCCTGCTTGCTGGTAATCTCCATCGGTTTGATTCCATCGTAGACCTGCATAATGGCATCGCCCGCATTCCGTGCAAGCTGGCATACATGTTCTAACATTCTCCACCTCGTTTCTGTCGTGGTGTTAACTCGTTGTTTTACTTATACCCGATCGCCAAAGGATCCGCCAACTGTGATAGCGTCTGCGGTTTTAAACGCTATATTCATGTCATGATTCACAGTTCTGTAAGCAAGAAGATTTATATACATTTTCTTTTGTGGCTTAGATCTTAAAAGGATGCCCCTGATGATTAAGTTTAGTGCAACGTTTCTGGCCACGCTGATTGCAGCCAGCGTCAATGCCGCGACCGTCGATCTGCGTATAATGGAAACCACTGATTTACATAGCAATATGATGGATTTCGATTATTACAAAGATACGCCGACTGAAAAATTTGGCCTGGTTCGTACGGCAAGCCTGATCAACGCAGCACGTGGTGAAGTCAAAAACAGCGTGCTGGTTGATAACGGTGATCTGATTCAGGGCAGCCCGCTCGGGGATTATATGGCGGCCAAAGGGCTGAAAGCGGGCGAAACGCATCCGGTATATAAGGCACTGAATACGCTGGATTACGCAGTGGGTAACCTTGGCAACCATGAATTTAACTACGGTCTTGAGTATCTGCACAACGCGCTAGCCGGGGCGAAGTTCCCTTACGTTAACGCCAATATCATCGACGTTAAGACCAAAAAGCCGCTGTTTACTCCTTATCTGATCAAAGAGACTGAGGTTGTCGATCAGGAAGGAAACAAGCAGACGCTGAAAATTGGCTATATCGGTTTTGTGCCGCCGCAGATCATGACCTGGGATAAAGCCAACCTCAGCGGCAAAGTGACGGTGAATGACATTACGGAAACCGCACGTAAATACGTGCCGGAAATGCGAGCCAAAGGTGCCGATGTCGTGGTGGTGGTTGCTCACTCCGGGCTTTCTGCCGACCCATACCAGGCGATGGCGGAAAACTCCGTTTACTACCTCAGTGAAGTTCCGGGCGTGGATGCCATTATGTTTGGTCACGCTCACGCCGTTTTCCCGGGGAAAGACTTTGCCAACATCAAAGGCGCAGATATCACAACAGGTACGCTCAATGGCGTTCCTGCGGTGATGCCGGGCATGTGGGGCGATCACCTGGGCGTGGTGGATTTAGTGCTGAATAACGACAGCGGTAAATGGCAGGTTACGCAGGGGAAAGCGCAGGCGCGCCCGATTTATGACGCCGCGGCCAAAAAATCACTGGCTGGCGAAGACCAAAAAATCGTTGAGATCCTAAAAGCCGATCACGATGCCACGCGTGAATTTGTCAGCAAGCCAATCGGTAAATCTGCCGACAACATGTACAGCTATCTGGCGCTGGTTCAGGACGACCCGACCGTGCAGGTGGTGAATAACGCGCAGAAAGCCTATGTGGAACATTTTATCCAGGGCGATCCGGACCTGGCGAAACTACCGGTACTTTCCGCCGCTGCACCGTTTAAAGTCGGTGGACGCAAGAACGATCCGGCCAGCTTTGTCGAAGTCGAAAAAGGTCAGCTTACCTTCCGTAACGCCGCTGATTTGTATCTCTATCCCAATACCCTGGTCGTGGTGAAAGCCAGCGGAAAAGAGGTGAAAGAGTGGCTGGAATGTTCTGCCGGGCAGTTTAATCAGATTGATATCCACAGCAGCAAACCACAGTCGTTAATTAACTGGGATGGCTTCCGTACCTATAACTTCGACGTGATTGACGGCGTGAATTATCAGATTGATGTTTCACAACCCGCTCGCTATGACGGTGAATGCCAGACGATTAACCCGCAAGCGGAGCGTATTAAAAATCTGACCTTTAACGGCAAACCTATCGATCCGAACGCAACCTTCCTCGTCGCGACCAACAACTACCGCGCCTACGGCGGTAAGTTTGCCGGGACCGGCGACAGCCACATCGCGTTTGCATCACCAGATGAAAACCGCTCGGTGCTGGCAGCATGGATAGGTTCCCAGACAAAGAGCGCAGGCGAAATTCATCCAGCGGCAGATAACAACTGGCGTTTGGCGCCGATTCACAGCGAGACACAACTGGATATTCGCTTTGAAACATCACCGTCTGATAAAGCCGCTGCGTTTATCAAAGAGAAAGGCCAGTATCCACTGAAGAAAGTCGCTACCGATGACATCGGCTTCGCCATTTATCAGTTGGATTTGAGTAAGTAAGACCACGCCGGGTGGCACTGCGCCATCCGGCAATCCCGACCGGGTCGTTTACGCTGATGTCGGGACGTCTTCGTTCTTAACGGTATGATTTGCCAAAACCTGCGGCAAATTCACCTCTATCCAGTCCGCCAGCGCTGCGACTTTTTCGCTCACCTGCTCACCCAACGGTGTCAGGCTATACTCCACATGCGGCGGTACCACCGGATATGACACCCGATTGATAAACCCGTCCTGTTCTAACGCCTGCAGGGATTGCGCCAGCATTTTTTCACTGACGCCGCCCATCTTACGGCGCAAATCGCTGAAACGGTGCGTACCGTCGCGCAGCGCCACCAGAATCAATACACCCCAGCGGCTGGTGACGTGTTTTAACACCTCGCGGGAGGGACACTGCTCGGCAAACAAGTTGCCATCACGTAATTGCTGGGAGAGCGTCAAAGCTGTCATTTTCATACTAACCTTTTTGTACGTACTTACTAAAAGTAAGTTTAGGTGTTAATGTGATTAAACACAAGACCAATACCAAAGGAGTTATCCTATGATCGCGATTACTGGTGCCACTGGCCAACTGGGCCAACACGTTATTGAAACGCTACTGAAAACCGTTCCTGCCAGCCAGATTGTGGCTATTGTGCGTAATCCTGCTAAAGCGACGGCGCTTAGCCAGCAGGGCATTACCGTTCGTCAGGCGGATTACAGTGATGAAGCTGCCTTTACCACGGCCTTACAGGGGATAGACAAGTTACTGCTAATCTCCTCCAGCGAAGTGGGACAACGTGCCCCGCAGCATCGCAACGTGATTAACGCGGCGAAAGCGGCCCACGTGAAATTTATCGCCTACACCAGCCTGCTGCACGCCGATCGCTCCCCGCTGGGGCTGGCTGATGAGCATGTCGCAACCGAGAAGATGCTGGCTGAATCCGGTATCGCGTACGCGCTGCTGCGTAACGGTTGGTACACCGAAAACTATCTCGCCAGCGCACCAGCCGCGCTGGAACACGGCGTGTTTATTGGGGCGGCGGGAGAAGGCAAAATCGCCTCGGCGACCCGTGCCGACTATGCCGCTGCCGCTGCGCGCGTCATCAGTGAAGACGGTCATGCCGGTAAAATCTACGAACTGGCGGGCGACGCAGGCTGGACCCTGAGCCAGTTGGCGGCCGAACTGGCAAAACAGAGCGGTAAAAAAGTGGTGTATCAAAACCTGAGCGAAGCTGATTTTGCCGCCGCGCTGAAAGGTGTTGGTCTGCCTGCCGGACTGGCGGACATGCTGGCTGACTCAGACGTTGGTGCCTCTAAAGGTGGCCTCTTCGACGACAGCCATACGCTGAGCAAACTGATTGGTCGCCCAACCACGTCGCTGGCAGACAGCGTCAAAGGCATCGTGTAAGTGTTAAAAATTAGTTAATTGTGGTGGCATCCCCGCGCATCCTCTCTGATAATGACATGATGATGCGTGGGGAGAGAATACGTGCAAGGTGTACCTGAGCAGTTTATTGATGAGAAAGACAGCGCCCGCTTTCGCCATCTGGCACAGGTGCCGGGCGTTGAGCTGTATCATGCGCACATCTCGCGTTACGCCTTTGAACCCCACACCCATGAAGCGTTTGGTATTGGCGCGATAGAAGCCGGAGCCGAACGTTTTCGCTATCGCGGCACGCAGTACGTGGCCCCCGCCCATTCCGTCGTCACCATGAATCCCGATGAGCTACATACCGGCGAAGCGGAAACCGCCGACGGCTGGCGCTATCGGATGATCTATCTTGAGCCCGATCTTCTGGAAGAAGTCACCGGGATCCGCCACTGGTGGTTTCATGACGTAACGCGTCACGATCCGCTACGCTCGCGCCAGATCTGCTCGCTGATCCATGGCCTGTGGAACACTGAGGATCCGCTGGCGCAAAAAGGGCTATTACTCGATCTGATCGACACGTTCCAGCCGCTGGCCCGCCATGCGCCGGTATTACCGGAGGGATCGCATCGCTTTGAGCGGGTACGCGAGTATTTGCACGATAATTATATGCACCCGGTAACGCTCGACGAACTGGCGCGGGTTGCAGCGCTGAGCCCCTGGCATTTTCAGCGCCAGTTTAAATCTCATTTCCACGTCACGCCGCACCAGATGCTGATGGCGATTCGCCTGTGGCGAGCCAAAGGTTTTCTCACTCACGGAATGCCCGCCGCGGAGGTCGCTGCCGCAACCGGCCTCACCGACCAGTCGCATCTCACCCGCGCGTTTACCCATCGCTACGGTATTACACCGGTACGTTATCAAAAACAAGTCGTCCGGCGTTGAACAGCAATCTCATACAATACGGCTGCATTTTTCCTGCCTACACTCGACTTATTGTTAAGCGATGTGGATGTCAAAAATGATTAGCGGCGTGTTGTATGCCCTGCTGGCTGGGCTAATGTGGGGATTAATTTTTGTTGGGCCGCTGATCGTACCGGAATATCCGGCGGTATTGCAGTCGATGGGGCGCTATCTGGCGCTGGGGCTAATAGCGTTGCCGATTGCCTGGCTGGGGCGTGTGCGCTTGCGTCAGTTGACGCGTAAAGACTGGGTCACTGCGCTGGCGCTAACGATGATGGGTAATCTGATTTATTACGTTTGCCTGGCAAGCGCCATCCAGCGCACTGGCGCGCCGGTTTCAACGATGATTATTGGTACATTGCCGGTTGTGATCCCGGTCTTCGCTAACCTGCTCTACAGCCAGCGCGACGGCAAATTATCATGGTGGCGTCTGTCGCCTGCGCTGGTGCTGATTGGTATCGGTCTGCTGTGCGTGAATATCTCGGAGCTGAATCAAGGCTTACCCGACTTTAGCGGCTGGCGTTATGGTTCTGGAATCGCGCTGGCGCTGATCTCGGTAGTGTGTTGGGCGTGGTATGCGCTGCGTAATGCCCGCTGGCTGCGCGAGAATCCAGATAAGCACCCGATGATGTGGGCGACGGCCCAGGCACTGGTAACGTTGCCTGTTTCTCTGCTCGGTTATATTGCAGCCTGCCTGTGGCTGAACGGGCAAACGCCGGACTTTGCCCTGCCCTTCGGCCCACGTCCGGGCGTGTTTATCGGCCTGATGATAGCGATTGCGGTATTGTGTTCGTGGGTTGGCGCACTGTGCTGGAACGTCGCCAGCCAAAAATTGCCGACGGTGATCCTCGGCCCGCTGATTGTCTTCGAAACGCTGGCTGGCCTGGTGTACACCTTTATCCTGCGCCAGGAATTCCCGCCGCTGCTGACGGTAAGCGGCATTGCGCTGCTGATTGTTGGGGTGGTGATAGCCGTCAGAGCCAAACCACAGAAACCAAGCGTCGTCGTGGTTCCACAATCATAATGGCCCGGACGGCGCTGCGCTAATCCGACCTACAAGATATTATTTTGTAGGCCGGAGTAGACGTTAAACTTTAAACACCGCTACGGTCTGATTCAGTCGTGCTGCCTGCTCTTCGAGCGCGGCGGCGGCGGAAGCGGACTCCTCCACCAGCGAGGCGTTTTGCTGCGTCACGCGATCCATCTCGGCAACCGCCTGACCTACCTGATCGATACCCCGGCTCTGTTCATCAGAAGCCGAGGCTATCTCGCCCATGATGTCGGTCACACGGGTCACGGCGCTCACAATTTCCGCCATCGTTTCACCCGCTTCATGCACCAGCGCCGTACCGGCATTCACCCGATTCCCCGAGTCATCAATCAGTGCCTTAATCTCTTTCGCCGCCTGAGCGCTACGCTGTGCCAGTGTACGGACCTCGCCAGCGACCACGGCAAACCCACGCCCCTGCTCGCCCGCACGCGCCGCTTCTACTGCCGCGTTCAGCGCCAGAATATTGGTCTGGAAGGCAATGCCGTCGATAACATTGGTAATTTGCGCGATTTTGCTGGAACTGGTGGCAATTTCATCCATCGTACGCACTACGCCATCAACCACGGTTCCGCCTTTCTGCGCCGTCTGTGAGGCATTTTTTGCCAGACTGGTCGCCTGACGCGCGTTATCCGCGTTCTGTTTCACGGTAGCGGTGAGTTGTTCCATGCTGGCAGCAGTCTCTTCCAGAGAGGCGGCCTGCTGCTCGGTACGTGAAGAGAGATCGTTACTGCCGGCGGCAATTTCACCTGCGCCGGTATAGATGGTGTCAGCCCCGTCACGCACCACGCTGACTGTGTTCGCCAGCGCCTGCTGCATGTCGCGAACGTTGACTGCCAGCAGCGCCATCTCATTGCTGCCATCGGCGTTGATGCTGTGCGTCAAATCACCCGCAGCAATGTGGCGAATATGCCCCATCACTTCGTGGAGAGGCTTGAGCAGCACTCGCTGCATTGCCAGCCAGCTGGCGATAATCACGGTGACGACAATCAGCATCACGGCGGACAGCAGCCAGATTATCTTCTGGTAATCACTCTCATTGTCCTGCACCCCGGCAGTGGCCAGCGCCGTTTGCGCGCTACGCCATTCCCGATAAACTTCCTGCATGGCCGTTTGCTTTTGCTCGGCATTCTGCTTGAACATCTCTTCCAGCTTACCTTCAGCCAGCAGCGCGTTCATTTTAGCCAGCGTCGCAGAATAGATGCCGTACTGCTCTTCCAGTCGATCGGCCAGATGTTCATCAAGCCCCGGCGTTTCCGGCAGGGCATAGTATTTATCGTAATGCTCTTTCGATTCTGCTAACAGGCGATTTGCCGTGTTCACCAGTTCCTTCAACTGACCGCCGTTAATCTCGCTGGCCATCGTTCCCTGTAAACGCAACATGCCCCGGTTGAGCGTGACGCGAGCCTGGTTCAGGCTAATCCACGCATCGGTAAACTCGGCCACGTTCTGGCTGGAAAGCTGAGAGACGTTAAAGTTTTGTTTATCGTTATTGAGCGCGCCAATAAAGACGCCCGCGGAGATGAGCTGCATCGCGCCCAGGGCGAGTAACACGGTGATAAGTAGGGTTATCACTTTGATTCGTTTAAACATCTGTAGCCTTTTATTATGCAGGTATTGTCTGAGGTCTAACTATCGGCAGCGGCGTGCGCTTATTTAATCCTGTCGCGCGGCTTTTTTCGCCATCCCTCTCCTTTCTAATAAGATTCAGCACCTTAACGAAACAAGAAATTTTCGTGACATTCCTCACAAAACACCCCACCCCGAAAGGGTTATATCCTTCGCCATAAGTTGCATTTAAAATACATCTTATATTATTAAGAATGAGGTAACGGCAATGTCTTATCGCGATCAACCTTTAGGTGAACTGGCGCTCTCTATTCCTCGCGCTTCGGCCCTGTTTCGTAAATACGATATGGATTACTGCTGCGGCGGTAAGCA
Source organism: Citrobacter sp. RHBSTW-00017 (assembly GCF_013797615.1). Lineage (NCBI taxonomy): Bacteria > Pseudomonadati > Pseudomonadota > Gammaproteobacteria > Enterobacterales > Enterobacteriaceae > Citrobacter > Citrobacter sp. RHBSTW-00017. The sequence continues at coordinate 4,433,004 of NZ_CP056899.1, forward strand.
AACGCTGGCACGCGCTGCTGCGCGTAAAGAGCTGGATTTAGACGTTATTGAGGCACAGCTCGCGCAGTTGGCTGAACAGCCGCTGGAGAAAGACTGGCGTACCGTGGCACTGGCTGAAATCATCGATCATATCATCGTGCGTTATCACGACAGACACCGCGAACAGCTGCCGGAACTGATCCTGCAGGCCACGAAAGTTGAACGCGTTCACGCAGATAAACCGAACGTACCACGCGGTCTGGCGAAAAACCTGACCATGCTGCATGAAGAGCTGTCCAGCCATATGATGAAAGAAGAGCAGATCCTGTTCCCGATGATCAAACAGGGCATGGGTAGCCAGGCGATGGGACCAATCAGCGTGATGGAAAGCGAACATGACGATGCCGGTGAACTGGTCGAAGTGATCAAACACATCACCCATAACGTGACGCCGCCGCCAGAAGCCTGCACCACCTGGAAAGCCATGTATAACGGCATTAACGAGATGATCGACGACTTGATGGAACACATCAGTCTGGAAAATAATGTGTTGTTCCCGCGAGCTCTCGCCGGGGAGTAAAGATATCGCCGGATAGCGCTAACGCGTATCCGGCCTACGGAATTCAGGCCCGGTAAGCATCGCGCTACCGGGCACTAAAATTAACGCATACCTGCCATACGTTTCTTACCGATAAACAACCAACCCAGACCCAGCGCGATGAACCACAGCGGCGTCACGATCAGCGCCTGGCGGGTATCATCTTCCAGCGTCAGCAGTACCAGTACGAAGACGAAGAACGCCATACATACCCAGCACATCAGCTTGCCTAGCGGCATCTTGTAGATTGATTTTTCATGCAGGTGCGGACGCTGCTTGCGGTACACCAGGTACGAGCAAAGAATGATGGTCCAGACGAACATGAACAGAATCGCCGACACGGTAGTGATCATGGTGAACGCGCCAATCACGCTCGGGTTCACGTAAAGCATCACCACGCCGCCCAGCAGACAGATACAGGAGAAGGTTAAACCTTTCGCCGGAACTGCGCGTTTAGACAGTTTGGCAAACGCTTTAGGCGCTACGCCTTCCTGTGCCAGGCCGAACAGCATACGGCTGGTAGAGAACACGCCACTGTTTGCGGAAGAGGCAGCTGAAGTCAGCACCACAAAGTTGATCAGGCTCGCCGCGGCAGGCAGCCCGACCAGCACAAACAGTTCAACGAATGGGCTCTTGGTTGGCACTACCGAGCTCCACGGTGTTACAGACATAATCACGATCAGCGCAAAAACGTAGAACATGATGATACGGATCGGAATCGAGTTAATGGCGCGCGGCAGAGATTTCTCCGGGTCCTTGGTTTCTGCAGCGGTCGTTCCCACCAGCTCAATACCCACAAACGCGAACACGGCTATCTGGAAGCCAGCAAAGAAGCCGCTCAGACCTTTCGGGAACCAGCCACCGTCATTCCACAGATGCGTGAACGATGCCTGAACGCCGGTTGGCGACTGGAAGTGCGTCAGCACCATCACCAGACCAACGACAATCAGGCCGATGATGGCGACGATTTTGATCATCGCAAACCAGAACTCCATCTCACCGAACATTTTTACAGTGGCAAGGTTGAGGCTCAGCAGCAGCACGATCACCGCCAGCGAGGCGACCCAGTCTGAAAGTTCGGGGAACCAGAATTGCGCATACGCCGTAATGGCGACAACGTCTGCCATCCCGGTAACAACCCAGCAGAACCAGTAAGTCCAGCCGGTAAAATACCCGGCCCATGGCCCGAGCAGATCAGAGGCGAAATCACTAAAAGATTTGTACTCCAGATTCGAGAGCAGCAATTCACCCATTGCACGCATCACGAAAAACAGCATAAAACCGATAATCATATACACAAAGATGATCGACGGTCCGGCGAGGCTGATGGTTTTACCAGAGCCCATAAACAGGCCGGTACCAATAGCACCACCAATGGCAATAAGTTGAATATGACGGTTTGTGAGATTGCGCCGTAGCGACTGTTCAGACGAAGCCTCTTCAGCGGCGTCGACTTTTACCTGATCTACCATGTTTTTTCTTCCTGTACCTGTCTGTGTTGTTCAGGCTCTACGGCCTTTAGTGTGTCTATGATACGACGTTCCTGATTATCAGGACTCATCGATATTAGGTAAGAATTGGCGGGATGAATACTAAGATTTAGATATAATGTTAATTTAATGTTTAAAGTGAGTGTCATATCACTCTGATAGCGCGAATCAGCTCACAAAAATACACGCTAACGAGGCATTTGCAAAATAAAATATCGACAACCACGTAACTATAGCTTTTCACGCTATTTTTTTGTTCCCCCCGGCCTCGGAGGGAACAGAAGTCACTGCTTACAGGATCTCAAGCAGCTCAACGTCGAACACCAGCGTGCTGAACGGAGGAATGGACGCGCCAGCGCCACGCTCGCCGTAAGCCAGTTCCTGAGGAATAGTCAGTTCCCATTTGGAACCTACCGGCATCAGGGTCAGCGCTTCAATCCAGCCAGGGATCACGCCGTTAACCGGGAATTCAGCCGGTTCGCCGCGTGCGACAGAGCTGTCAAACACGGTACCGTCGATCAGTTTACCGGTGTAGTGCACGCGAACACGGTCAGTACGCGCTGGAATAGCACCTTCGCCCTGAGTCAGAACACGGAACTGCAAACCGGATTCAGTGCTGTTCACACCGTCTTTCTCACGGTTTTCTTCCAGATATTTGACGCCATCAGCCGCCATAGCCTGGAAACGCTCGCGACGAACTGCATCAGCGCGTTCGTGGATTTCACGCAGTGCGCGATGCACAACATCAACCGGCACTGCCGGGTGCTTACCTTCCAGCGCGTCAGCGATACCCGCTACCAGCGCTTCAGGCAACAGTCCTTCCAGTCCGGATTCACTCAGCTGTTGTCCTACCTGCAAACCAATGCCGTAGCTTGCTTGCGCTTCGATAGTGTCAAAAGTCGGGTTAGCCATCATATTTCCTTTCATCGGATGTAAAGTAGCGGGCAGCATATCAGCCATGCCGCATCCGGTAAAACTTTGTCTCGGGAACAGATGACAAATCGCGAGGAAACATAAACAATAGGAATACCCCGCGTTGACGTCACGAAAGCGGGTAATATGACGAACATCATAGCATTAGCCATCTATACTCTATGATCGAGGAACGAGACGCGGAGCAGGAGGAAAGCCATGCCCGGGCGCTTTGAATTAAAACCAACCCTGGCGAAAATCTGGCATGCACCGGACAATTTTCGCATTATGGATCCGCTACCGCCTATGCACCGACGCGGCATTATAATTGCTGCTATCGTGCTGGTGATAGGCTTCCTGCTGCCCTCCAGTGACACCAGCGATGCCCCTGTGGTTACGCGTACTGCCCAGCTGGATTTACAGTCACAGTCGCAGCCGCCGACAGAAGCTCAACTGCAGGCACAGTTGGTCGCCCCGCAAAACGATCCGGGCCAGGTCGCTCCGCTTGCGCCTGAGCCAATCCAGGAAGGAGAACCAGACGCGCAGCCGCAGGCTCAGCAATCTCAGCCGCAGACGCAACCTTTCCAACAGGATAGTGGAATTGAGCAGCAGTGGCGCTCCTATCGCGTAGACTCGGGCAAAACGCTGGCGCAGGTATTCCGTGACCATAACCTCCCGCCAACCGATGTATACGCAATGGCGCAGGTTGAAGGTGCCGGAAAACCGCTGAGCAACCTGAAAGACGGCCAGATGGTACAAATCAGGCAGAATGCCAACGGCGTGGTAACGGGATTAACCATTGATACCGGTAATGGTCAGCAGGTACTGTTTACTCGACAACCTAACGGCAGTTTTATTCGCGCCCGTTAACCGGCACACCTGTAGACCTGATAAACACAGCGCATCAGACATCAAGGTGAAGCGTCAGCGCTTCACCTTGTTCACCCACCAGATCCCGGAACAGACCAGCACCAGCGCCAGCGCATATTTCCATTCGAAAATGTTTTCGCCGAGGAATATCGCCGACAGAACCGCCCCCGAAACCGGGATCAGGAAGTTAAACGGCGCAATCATCCCCACGCGGTTATGCTTGAGCAGAATACTCCACAACGCAAAAGCGACCGAAGAGAGTAACGTCAGGTAGCCCAGAATCGCCACTGAAGACGCGCCGTGTACGGTCAGCGTGCCACCAAAAGCGTAGCCGCCGATAACCAGCGCCAGACCGCCGCCGCCCAACTGATATCCTGTCATTACCGTCGGGTCTACCGTCTGAGAAATGCGTTTACCGTATAACGTGGCGGCAGAAAGAATAAAGGCCGCCATCACCACTGAACCGTCCCCTAACAGGCTGAAGTTAAAATCCAGTCCGCTGCTAAAGTTCACCACCATTACGCCGGTAAAGCCCAGGATACAGCCCAGCACTTTGTTGTAGCTCAGCTTGTCGTTCTGATAGATAAAATGGGCCAGCAGCACGCTGAAGAAGGTGCCAGTCGCGTTCATGATCGACCCTTTCACCCCCGTCGTGAACGCCAGGCCAATATAGAAGAAGATGTATTGCAGCGAGGTTTGCGTCAGTCCCAACAGCGTGAGCTGACCGTACTGACGCGGGCTTAACCGGCCAATCGGTTTACGCTGCGCCACCACCAGCAATAGCAGCAATAATCCAGCAAACAGGAAGCGATAGCCGGCAAAGACAATTTTTGAAGGAATGTCATCCGTGGCAATCTGGAAGATCTCATATCCGCTTTTGATCGCCGGATAGGCGCTCCCCCACAGCAGACAGCAGAACGCTGCGCTCAGGTAGACAACATTTTTACGCGCAAACAGAGGTTGGTGCGTTGGTTCCATTCCATCACCATTTTAAAATAATGTTTTATTTTTATGATTATCCCGAAAAGGATAAAGAATAGCCAGAGCGAAAAGCGGAGGGGACAGAAAAGCAAAACGCCGACACGAGGCCGGCGCTTTTACGCGGTAATCAGAATAAAAACTTATTCTGCAACTACGTTTACAGTCAGCTTAGCAAACACTTCGCTGTGAACCTGGAAGCTCACTTCGTGCTCACCAGTGGTACGCAGAACGCCGTTCGGCAGACGAACTTCGCTCTTAGCTACTTCAACGCCAGCTGCAGTTACAGCGTCAGCGATGTCGCGAGTACCGATGGAACCGAACAGTTTACCTTCGTCGCCAGCTTTAGACGCGATGGTTACGGTTTCCAGTGCGTTGATTTTCTCAGCACGAGCTTCAGCAGCGGACAGAACGTCAGCCAGTTTAGCTTCCAGCTCAGCGCGACGCGCTTCGAAAAATTCAACGTTTTTCTTGGTAGCAGGAACAGCTTTACCCTGTGGTACCAGGAAGTTACGAGCATAGCCCGCTTTAACGTTAACCTGATCACCCAGGCTACCCAGGTTTGCTACTTTATCAAGCAGAATAACTTGCATTACCTTATCCTCTCAAAGTCGTATTAATGGACCGTGACCGATTACTGATGACGATCAGTGTACGGCAGCAGGGACAGGTAGCGAGCGCGTTTGATAGCGCGAGCCAGCTGACGCTGGTATTTTGCACGGGTACCGGTGATACGGCTTGGGACAATCTTACCGCTTTCGGTGATGTAGTTTTTCAGCGTAGCGATATCTTTATAGTCGATCTCTTGAACGCCTTCCGCGGTGAAACGGCAGAACTTGCGACGACGGAAATAACGTGCCATATGGCTAGTCTCCAGAATCTATCAATTCAATCTGCTCGGCATGCAGAACCATTTTGCTCAGGCCGTTCTTTGCCTTGTGGCAAGAGATGAACCCCTGAACGGTCACTGCGCTACCGACCGTTATACTGTGAGTAATGGCCTGGTTTTCGTGTCCGCTAATAATAACGGGCATTTGGCACCACGCCTGCCGGTGAAACCCGGCTTCCTCCTGCACAGAACGATGCTCAAGCACGAACTGGCAATGAGGAATTCCTGATGGACTGACCTTTCGAAGGGGAGCCCTGCACACGGTGCCGGACAACGCCAGACGGTTGGTCATCAGAAATTACTCTTCAGAATCCCCAGCTTCAGCATCATCTGCGGTTTCGTTAGCGAAATCATCGCGACGTTCACGACGCTCGTCTTTCGCTTTAACCATCGGAGATGCTTCGGTAACAGCGTGTTTAGTACGCATAACCATGCTGCGGATAACGGCATCGTTGAAGCGGAAGGTAGTTTCCAGCTCATCGATCACTTCCTGCGGCGCTTCAACGTTCAGCAGAACGTAGTGAGCTTTGTGCAGTTTGTTGATCGGGTAAGCCAGCTGACGGCGGCCCCAGTCTTCCAGACGGTGGATCGTGCCTTCTGCACCAGTGATGGCAGCAGTGTAGCGTTCGATCATACCCGGAACCTGTTCGCTCTGGTCAGGATGGACCATAAAAACGATTTCGTAATGACGCATCGAATTGCTCCTTACGGATTATTCAGCCTCCTGTCTGGGTCAGCCGAGGCCCGGGGAGGCAAGGAACGTGTTAAAGGTCGGCTGAAAAATTGACGCGTCATAATACTGGCGCCTGCCACTAAACTCAAGGTAATTGTACGATTATTTATCATGTCGCCATTAATACATATCCAGCAGCATTTTGACGCTGATGCAAATGGAGACAATGACAATCATGGGTCGGATAACTTTCTTGCCGCGCGTTAGTACGACCGTCGCGCCAAGACGTGCGCCGAGGGACTGCCCGGCAAACATCACCAGCCCCAGTGACCAGATCATTTTACCGCCAAAAATGAAGAACAATATCGAGGCGATGTTGGACGCCAGGTTAATAAAATTCGAGTGAATTTGCGCCTTATCGATGCTGTATCCCCACAGCAGGATATAGCTGAGGGTATAAAAGGAGCCAGCCCCGGCACCGAGAAAGCCGTCATAAAAGCCAATGCATCCCCCGCCGATCAACGAGAAGAGAAACAGGGATACCTGCTGCTTTCTTTTCGGTTCGCTGAGATTTGGCGCAAAAATAAAGTAGATAGCGACCGCGATAATCAGGATCGGGAGCAGTTTCTTCAGCAGCTCCGGTTCAATGAACTGGATAAGCGTCGTTCCCATCGCAGAACCGATAAAGGCAGATAAAAACACATACTTGTGCTCCTGCACGTTGATATGCCCCCGGCGTAAAAAATAAATCCCGGAGGTCAGCGAGCTGCCCAGTGCCTGAATTTTATTGGTTGCCAGCGCATTCGCCGGGGGTAAACCAGAAATTAACAGTGCGCCAATCGAGAGAAAACCACCGCCGCCCGACACCACGTTAATAAAGCCTGCCACCAGCGCGACCATAAACATAATCACAAAGTAGCTGAAATCCATGAATGAAGTATCCATAAGTTTTTGCCTTATTATCATAAAGTTATATTAATTATCCGGCTCACTATAAACGGCGTACTCACCCGATTAAATTGACTATTTGGTAAGTGCTTATGCGCGAAAGACAGGTATTTTTCACCGCAGCGGTACACACCAGCGGCCTGTTAATAAAAGAAAAGATGGCTATGCGGTAATTTTTTGAACAACTGCATCAGAAATGGTCGCTATCGACTGCGCCGGTAACGGTTAAAATTACATCAGAAGCTAATCACTCACAGGAGAGAGGCAACCAGAGACCGCAGTCGAGGAGGTACATATGCGAGCCCGTGTTTTGACCCTTCTGGCTATGCTTTTGCTTAGTGCAAATGCAACGGCAGCCATCAAAATTGACAATCATCAGGCCAGGAATATGGATGATGTGCAGAGCTTAGGCGTCATTTACATAAATCATAACTTCGCCACTGAAAGTGAAGCCACTCAGGCCCTGAATGAAGAGACCGATGCGCAAGGCGCAACCTACTACCACGTGATCCTCACCAGGGAACCCGGTAGTAACGGAAATATGCACGCCAGTGCAGATATTTACCGCTAGCACCAGAAATAACCAACGAGAACATTGCCGCAGTTTAATTTGCCCCCTTCACAGGGGGCTTTTTTTGCAACAAAGTCCCACAGCCAGATCAATAACATCCCCTGAATGATTGGGCTCCAGGACTTAGTCGTTACTTCTGTCCGTAATAGGCGTTTGGACCGTGCTTACGCATGAAATGCTTATTCATCAGATAACTGTCTATGGGGCTAAGAGCCGGATTAATACCACGCGCAATCCATGCCATTTTTGCCACTTCCTCCATCACCACGGCGTTATGTACCGCATCGTGAGCATCCTTGCCCCAGGCAAACGGGCCATGCTGGTACACCACTACGCCAGGCGTATGCAAAGGTTCCACCTCCCCCAGCGTTTCGACAATCACCTTGCCGGTATTTAGCTCATACTCGCCCTGAACTTCAGCTTCAGTTAACGCCCTGGTGCAGGGAATATCGCCAAAGAAGTAATCCGCATGCGTCGTGCCGAACGAGGGAATTGCCAGACCCGCCTGCGCCCATGCCGTCGCGTGCGTTGAGTGGGTGTGCACCACGCCGCCGAGAGAAGAATAGCGGCGATACAGCTCCAGATGGGTGGCGGTATCAGAAGAAGGACGATAGCGCCCTTCCACTACGTTGCCGGCCAGATCCACAACCACCATGTCATCTACCTGCATCGTTTGGTAGTCGACGCCGCTAGGCTTAATCACCACCAGCCCGCGCTCGCGGTCAATGGCGCTGACGTTCCCCCAGGTGAACGTCACCAGCCCGTAGCACGGCAAATCCATATTGGACTCAAAAACCTGCTGTTTAAGTTTTTGCATTACACCGCCTCCACCAGACCTGCGCTGGCCATTCGCGCCCTCACCCAGTCGCGCGCCTTCGCGACTTCACGTGCCGGGTCGTCCGACGTTTCACTCCACATCTCAATCAGGTATGGTCCGCAGTACCCACTCTGTTTGAGCGTCGCAAAACAACGTTCGAACTCAACAACCCCTTCACCAAACGGCACATTTTTGAATACACCGGGTTTGGTATCCTTCACGTGTACGGCAACGATATGACCCATCCCAGCCTGCAGCTCCATCTGCACGTCGTTATCCCACGCCGACAAATTGCCAATATCGGGATACAACTGGAACCACGGATTGTTGAGATAGTGGGCATAACCCAGTGCCTTGCTGATCGAATTCATTAGCGGATAATCCATGATTTCCATCGCCAGCGTCACCTGCGCGCGGCTCGCCATCTCCACGCTCTCTTTCAGCCCATCGCGAAACCGACGACGCGTTTCGTTATTGGCCTGCTGGTAATAGACGTCGTAACCCGCCAGTTGAATAACGCGAATACCGATATCCTGCGCAAACTGAATGGCTTTACGCATGATCTCCAGCCCCTGTTCGCGCACCGCATCATCTTCACTGCCAAGCGGGAAACGACGATGAGCGCTCAGGCACATGGACGGTACGCGTATCCCTGTCTCGGCGATAGCGGCCACCAGCGCCAGTCGCTGCTCGCGGCGCCAGTCAAGACGCGCCAGGCGATCGTCGGTCTCATCAACTGATATTTCGACAAAATCAAAGCCCAGTTCCTTCGCCAGCTGCAAGCGTTCCAGCCAGCACTCCCCGCCGGGGAGCGCTTTTTCATAGATACCGAGCGGGACCTGTTTCGACAACATAGTCGCTCCTTATCCCCACAGTTGGGCGATGGAACGTTTGAACTGACGCGCAGCGTCTACCGGAGAGGCGGCATCGCGAATGCTGCGTCCGGCAATAAAGACGTGGATAGGGATCCCCTGGAACAGCGGCAGATCCTCCAGCGCCAGGCCGCCGGTGACGGTGACCTTAAAGCCCATATCAGAAAGGCGTTTGATGGCGCTGATATCTGCCTCTCCCCACGCCACACCCGCCGCCTGCGCGTCACGGCTGCGGTGATATACCACTTGCCCAATGCCCGCGTCACGCCACTCCTGCGCCTGCTCCCAGGTCCAGTAACCAGTCAGTTCAATCTGCACGTCGCCGTTAAATTCTTTCGCCACCTCCAGCGCCCCCCTGGTGGTGTTGATATCCGCGCAGCAGATGACGGTAACCCAGTCAGCATTGGCTTCGAAACACATGCGCGAGAGGATTTTACCCGCGTCGGCGATTTTGGCATCCGCCAGCACAATTTTATGCGGATAAAGCGCCTTCAGATCGCGTACGGCGCGCACCCCCTCAGCCACGCAAAGAATCGTCCCCACCTCAATGATATCGACCTCTTCGGCAATCAGACGCGTCGTTTCATAGGCGGAAGACATTGATTGGTTATCCAGCGCAACCTGCAACATAGGTAATGACATTTTGGTATCCTTTTAAACAGCCGCCGCAGTGGCGTTATCAATTAAATCCAGCACTTCCTGCGCGGTACGGCAGGCACGTAAACGGTCGAAATTGGCTTCGTCGTCAAAGAGATTCACGATCTGCATGATGCCGACTTCCTGATGTGTGTTGGCGTCTACTGCCGCCATGGTGATCAGGATATCGACCGGGTCGTTATCTTCGTGGTTAAACACCAGCGGTGTTTTCAGCGTCACCAGCGCAAAACCGGTTTTCTTAACCCCTTCCTCCGGACGGCCGTGCGGCATCGCCAGGCCGGGCGCAATCACGAAATACGGGCCGAACTGTTCAACTCCGTCGAGGATGGCCTGGTAGTAGCGTGGTTCAACCACATCAGCCTTAACCAGCAGATCCACGCTCAGCTTTACCGCTTCCTGCCAGGAGCTGGCCTCAGCCTGTAAAAGGATGGTGTTATTGTCTGCCAGCGAATCACGTAATTTCATAGGCCGCCTCCTTACTTCACGTCCTGAGGGAAATGCGCGTTGATCACTTCCAGCAGTTTTGGTCCAAAATCGGCGGGAGACAGCATGTTGCGTACGCCAACAACATATTTATTGCCCGATACGGTAATCTCACCGGCGATATGGGTAGAAGCGATGATGATATCCGCGCCGCTCAGTTCACTTTTGTATTCACCTACTGCGCAACTGTTTACCGTATGGTCAATATTTGACTGGGTTAAAAACTGATCCACCTTCATCTTCATGATCATGGAACTCCCCTGCCCATTGCCACATACAGCCAAAATACGTACGGTCATAATCGGAACTCCTTATTAAGCAGAGTGTTCTGCCAGTTGTTTTTCTGCGTCTTCCTCAGCGCGCAAGGTGCGTCCTGCGAAAAACATATAAGCCAGTGCAATCAGAATAATGACGGCCATAAACACGATGCCGATGGAGGCAAAGCCCTGCATCATCGGCGGCGCCAGAATTGACCAGTCCGCCATGCCCATCCAGGCGCTCATCCCGGTGAGCTTCACCGCCCAGACGCAGCCGAAGATTTCGATCATCCCCATCACCAGGCAAATCTTGAGCGCCGCGCGCCAGCCGCCAAAGTGGTTAGCAAACACGCCGATAGTCGCGTTCGAGAAGAACATCGGAATAAAGCCAGGGATAATCAGAATAGAAGAGCCGCAACCCACCAGGATGCCCACCGCAATCAGTTGGCCGATGGTGCCCCACATAAAGCCCCAGACCACCGCGTTGGGCGCAAAGCTATAAATCGCCGCGCAGTCGATAGCCAGCACTGCACCCGGGATCAGACGTTGAGAGATACCGTTGAACGCTTCTGAAAGCTCAGCAACGAACATACGTACGCCCTGAGTGATAATGAAAATAGCGACGGCAAACGAAAAACCGGTCTGCAGGATATAGACCGTCCAGTGGGTTTTACCCGCCATCGCCTGAACCACATCAATGCCGAAAGAGAGCAGGATCGCGCCGAAGAAGAGGGTCATAACAATCGCGGTAGAAACGATGTTGTCATGGAAGATATTCAGCCAGCCCGGCAGCTTCAGATCTTCAACACTCTCCTCTTTCTTACCAAGATAAGGCGCGACTTTGTAGGCAATCCATGAAGCGAACTGTTGCTGGTGACCGATGGAGAAACCGCAGCCGTCGGTCACTTCCTGCGTCGGCTTGTACATCATATTGGAAGTAATGCCCCAGTAGAGGGACACCAGCACCGCGGTGCAGATGATGGTGGTCCACATCGGGTAACCAAAGATGTAGAGAGAGACGGCAATCAGGCCCGCCTGCTGGAACATAATGTGGCCGGTCAGCATGATGGTGCGAATGCCGGTAATACGCCGTAGCAGTACGTAACAAATATTCAGCGCCAGCGCCAACAGCACAGCATAACCCACCCAACTATAGGCATCGCCCATACGTTCGATGGTTGCCATCATGGAGGCATAGGTATCGGAAATCGCACCATTGATACCGTAAACTTCGGACATCTTCGCCACCACCGGTTTAAACGTGCTGGTCAGAATGCCCGATCCCGCTTGCAGCAACATAAAACCGATAATCGTTTTGATCGTGCCTTTGATAATAACGCTGACGCTTTTACGCAGCAGGATGTAACCAAGACAGGTCACAATACCCAACAGCAAGGGCGCGTTGGTCATAACCTGATTAAAAAAGACGGTAAAGATGTTGTAGAGGATCTCCATAACGATCTCCAGTAGACGAAGTTGCTGAACATTCATTACAGATGCCCAGGATGTTGTGCCCTCACTCTAATTTTCAAAAGTAATCACAACAAGATTGAATTTGATTAAATGTGATGCAGTACGCAAATAATTCACACACTTGCAGAGTGGCTTTACTTCTAATTCATCGATTCCAAAATAAACTCTATTAAAACAATAAAATACAAAACCAACATTCAAGTAGACCATCCTGTCACGCTGTGATTTGATCACATTTCCCCGTTGAACAGCGAAAATCAACGCATTGCCTTCTTGAAAAAATGATGTCAATATCAATCAAAACAAATCATAAATTGACTTAATCTGAATAAATATGAAGGTAAATGCGATGAGTAAAGTAAAAAGCATCACGCGTGAATCATGGATCCTGAGTACATTCCCGGAGTGGGGAAGTTGGCTGAATGAAGAGATCGAACAGGAGCAGGTCGCCCCGGGCACATTCGCTATGTGGTGGCTTGGCTGTACCGGCATCTGGCTGAAGTCGGAAGGCGGGACGAACATCTGCGTCGATTTCTGGTGCGGAACGGGTAAACAGAGTCACGGTAACCCGCTAATGAAAACCGGCCACCAGATGCAACGCATGGCTGGGGTGAAGAAACTGCAGCCAAACCTGCGCACCACGCCGTTTGTTCTTGATCCGTTTGCAATTCGACAGATCGATGCGGTGCTGGCGACACACGATCATAACGATCACATCGACGTGAATGTCGCGGCCGCCGTCATGCAAAACTGCGCCGATGACGTGCCATTTATCGGGCCGCAAACCTGTGTGGATCTGTGGATCGGTTGGGGTGTGCCAAAAGAGCGCTGCATCGTGGTAAAACCAGGCGATGTGGTGAAAGTGAAAGATATTGAAATTCATGCGCTTGACGCGTTTGATCGTACGGCATTAATCACGCTACCTGCAGATCAAAAAGCGGCAGGTGTGCTGCCGGATGGTATGGATGCACGTGCGGTGAACTACCTGTTCAAAACACCGGGTGGAACGCTGTACCACAGCGGAGACTCGCACTACTCTAACTACTACGCAAAGCATGGCAACGAGCACCAGATCGACGTTGCGCTCGGCTCCTACGGTGAGAATCCGCGCGGGATTACGGACAAAATGACCAGCTCCGACATGCTGCGCATGGCGGAAGCGTTGAATACGAAAGTGGTGATCCCTTTCCATCATGACATCTGGTCAAACTTCCAGGCCGACCCTCAGGAGATCCGCGTACTGTGGGAGATGAAAAAAGATCGACTGAAGTATGGCTTTAAGCCGTTTATCTGGCAGGTGGGCGGTAAGTTCACCTGGCCGCTGGACAAAGACAACTTTGAATATCACTACCCGCGCGGCTTTGATGACTGCTTCACGATTGAACCGGATCTGCCGTTTAAATCCTTCTTGTGACCCCTACAAAATGCCGGGCTATTCCGGCATTTTTTCCCATTTACTTTAGTATTTCCAGGCTATTTCAAATATCATCTTTTCAAATCAATTTGTATCGGAATAGCTCATGACTGAAGCACAAAGACATCAAATATTGCTGGATATGCTGGCGCAGTTGGGCTTTGTTACCGTTGAGAACGTGATTGAGCGTCTGGGGATTTCACCAGCCACAGCACGCCGGGACATAAATAAACTCGACGAAAGCGGCAAACTCAAGAAAGTCCGCAATGGCGCAGAAGCCATCACCCAGCAACGTCCGCGCTGGACACCTATGAATCTGCATCAGGCGCAGAACCACGATGAAAAAGTTCGCATTGCCAAGGCCGCATCCCAACTTGTAAATGCGGGTGAAAGCGTGGTGATCAACTGTGGATCAACCGCCTTCCTGCTTGGTCGTGAAATGTGCGGCAAGCCGGTGCAGATCATCACCAATTATCTGCCGCTGGCGAACTATCTGATCGACCAGGAGCATGACAGCGTGATCATCATGGGAGGGCAATACAACAAAAGCCAGTCCATCACGCTTAGTCCGCAAGGCAGCGAAAATAGCCTGTATGCCGGACACTGGATGTTTACCAGCGGTAAAGGGTTGACCGCGGACGGACTGTATAAAACCGATATGCTAACCGCGATGGCTGAGCAGAAGATGCTTAACGTAGTGGGTAAACTGGTGGTGCTGGTCGATAGCAGTAAGGTCGGTGAACGCGCGGGGATGCTGTTCAGTCGCGCCGATCAAATCGATATGCTCATTACCGGCAAAAACGCTAACCCTGATATTCTGCAACAACTTGAAGCTCAGGGCGTAAGCATCGTGCGCGTTTAAAGGTGCTGGCGAAAAAACGTTACCGTCGCAGCCAGCGCCTCTGGCGTGATGCGGTGGCGTACGCCCGCTTCCCACAGGCAGGTTAAATTGTTATCCAGCCCTGCCTGAATCAGCGCCTGCTGTAAGCGGAAGGTTTCAACCGCGGGCACCACATCGTCCTCCTGTCCATGCCACAACAGCAACGGTCTGTCGGCCAGCCGTTGTAGCTGATGCGTAACGTCCCATTCGGCGAGCGGTGCGATAACGGCATCGAACTCCGCCTGCTGCTCTGGCGTCTGGACTCGTAAAGGGGGAAAAAGCGTCTGTGCAAGACGGGTAAAATAGCCCGAACCCATCAGGCTGGCTACACATTTAACCTCGGGATGGCGGGCCATAATGCCCAACGCCGTCATGCCTCCCATCGACGCCCCCGCAACAGCAAGTCTTTCATCTGATAGCCAATTTTCCGCCACCAGCGCCGCACGTAACGTCGTAAACTCCTGCATGTTTTGCTGCAATATATGCCAGAAGCGGAACATTCGCTCCTGAGCATCACCGTTGAAGCGGGCACCATGGTCGGGCGCATCTGGCATGACAACCCGGAATCCGGCCTGAGCCAGAGCAACGGCAAAATAGCTATAGACCAGACTTGAAGATGTAAACCCGTGATAGAAAATAATGCAAGGGAGTGAACACTCGCGTTTGCCAGCCGGAACGGCGTGCAGGACAGGGATACCAGCCAACTGTCGTGTTTCAATTTCGATCATTTGTCGCCTCTTTTTTTCTGGTATGCCATGCAGCAATACTTAACGCAAGCGAATGTGTTCGGCAATGATTCATAATGTTGAGAACTGGGTTACGCTTTCGCAACATTTTCATTCGAAAATCGCGTGAGAGATAACACTTCGGGAACATTCCCCTAAAGGGAAATTGATAAGGCACTACACTATGGCTATCAGGAAACGAGATAGAGTTATGCGTCGGTTTGCCTCTTTATTGCTGGTGATGCTTTTAAGCGCCTGTAGCGTGCTACAGGGAACGCCGCAACCCGCACCGCCCGTTGCCGACCACCCGCAGGAGATCCGCCGTGACCAGAGTAATGGGTTACAGCGAATAGGAACGGTCAGCGCGCTGGTAAGAGGCTCTCCGGATGATGCGCTGGCAGAGATCCGTGACAAAGCCGTCGCGGCTAAAGCTGATTACTACGTGGTTTTATTAGTGGATGAAACCATCGTGACAGGCCAATGGTATTCACAGGCTATTTTGTATCGTAAATAACATTGGGTTGGAATTTAGTCAGCTTTACATTGCTTTGCGCCGCTATGCGTTTACCTGTGCACAATAAACCAACAGCAGGAAGCTTGAGGTTTATTATCGCGATGGAATGCCCTGCCGTGTGTAGGGGTACGAATAATGGAGCTGACGATGAAACAATCACTTGCCTTATCCTCACTGCTGCTTTCTGCCGGACTGGTAGGTACTACGGCGCAGTCTGCCGAGTTCGCCAGTGCTGACTGCGTTACAGGCCTGAACGAAATTGGCCTGATATCTGTCAGTAACATTGCAGGGAATCCGCAGGATGTAGAACGAGTAATCGCGTTAAAAGCGGATGAACAGGGTGCCTCATGGTATCGGATCATTCAGATGTACGAAGACCAGCAGCCCGACAACTGGCGCGTACAGGCCATACTCTATGCTTAACAGATTGCCGGATGGCGTAAACTTATCCGGCCTACATTGAATGTAGGCATGATAAGGCGCGCCAGCGTCGCCATCAGGTATATTATTACCGTAATCCCCCCGTTGCCCGCAGGAGCAAGTCGTTCAGCACCTGCTCGGACAATCGTAGTCCACCACGCGTATCGAGCATCATTTGACACCAGGCCTGCGCCACTGGCGGAGAGGCATAGCGCAACATCTGCGCCCCGCAACCGAGCAGGAAAAGCTGCTGTGTAATCTCCCGTCCCAACTCCTCGCTCGGTTTACGTAAACGCTGCTGTAGTTGACGTACCCTTCGATCGTAATGCCGGTCTTGCCCTTTTACCTCAGCAAAGGCTTCGCTGAGCATATCGTATATGCCGGGTTGTTTTGTCAGCACCCGCAATACATCGAGGCACATAATGTTGCCAGAGCCCTCCCAGATACTGTTTACCGGCATCTCACGATACAGGCGCGGCAATTCACTCTCCTCGCAGTAGCCAATCCCGCCGAGCACTTCCATCGCCTCTGCAACAAACGGCATACCGGCTTTGCAAACAGAGAATTTCGCTGCTGGCGTGAACAACCTGGCCCACAGAGATTCTTTGGCATCAGCGCGACGGTCCCAGGCCCGCGCCAGTCGGAACAGTAACGCCGTCTGACCTTCCAGTTGGAGCGCCATCCGACCTAATACCTGGCGCATCATCGGTTGTTCGATCAATGGTTTGCCAAAAACCTGTCGCTGGTGCGCATGGTAAATCGCGACAGAAAAAGCACGTCGCATCATGCCATGACTGCCGAGCGCACAGTCAAAACGCGTCATCCACCCATTTTCAGGATATGACGTATACCTTCCCCTTCTTCACCCAATAGCCAGCCAATCGCATCGTGGAATTCAACCTCGCAGCTGGCGTTGGAGCGATTGCCTAACTTATCTTTCAGCCGCTCCAGACGGATAGCATTACGCTGCCCGTCGGGTAAAAATCGCGGTACAAAAAAGCAGGATAAGCCTCCCTTTGCCTGGGCCAGTACCAAATGGGCATCGCTTTGCGGCACGGAGAAAAACCACTTATGTCCCACCAGCCGATACGAGCCGTCTGTAAGACGTTCTGCCTGAGTGGTATTGCTTAGCACATCTGACCCCCCCTGCTTCTCGGTCATTCCCATGCCGATCAATAACCCACGCTTTTGCCCTCCGGGCAGTAAATGCGAGTCATAACGGTCGCTTAGCAGCGGCGTAAACCAGTCGTGAAAGGGTGCAGGTAACATCTGAAGTAACAACGGCGTGGCGGCAAAAGTCATGGTAACCGGACACAACGTGCCCGCTTCCACCTGCGCATGCAGCATGAAACGGGCCGCCCGGGCAACAAATGTTCCCTGCCTCGCGTCTTCTTCCCAGGCCAGATTATGTACGCGATTGGCGCACAATCCCTGCATCAGTAAATGCCAGGCAGGATGAAAACGCACATCATCCAGCCGCTGACCCTGCGAGTCGTAGCGCAACAACTCGGGTGGAAAAGCATTGGCCAGACGGCCAAGCTCGAGCGACTCGGCAGTCCCTAGCTGCTGACCAATACTGGCGAGAAGATCGCTGTCCCAGCCAGCGCCTTCACGGATAACCGCTTCACACAGCGCGCCATCGGACAGATATAAGTTGCTGTTATTGAGCGGTACAGGTTGGTTAAAAACGGTATGCGTTTGCCAGTGCATTGTGTCTCCCTCCGTCAATGGCCGTCACCTTAAGTATGGTCAGGCAGAGGGGAGCACGCATGGGACAACGGTCACAAAAAAGCCATCCCGAAGGATGGCTTGAGATAAGAGAGAAATGAGGGAGATAGTTTAGCCGCGCTGGCGTACAGCCTCAAACAGGCAGATGCCCGTCGCAACTGAAACGTTCAGCGACGAAACGCTCCCAGCCATCGGGATGCTGATCAGTTCGTCACAGTGTTCGCGGGTCAAACGACGCATACCTTCACCCTCTGCGCCCATCACCAGCGCCAGACGTCCGGTCATTTTGCTCTGGTAGAGAGTATGGTCAGCTTCACCTGCGGTTCCGACGATCCAGATATTCTCTTCCTGCAGCATACGCATAGTGCGCGCCAGGTTGGTCACACGGATCAGCGGTACACTTTCTGCCGCGCCGCAGGCCACTTTTTTCGCCGTTGCATTCAACTGCGCAGAACGATCCTTCGGTACGATAACAGCATGGACGCCAGCAGCATCGGCGCTACGCAGGCATGCCCCCAGGTTATGCGGATCGGTAACACCATCGAGGATCAAAAAGAACGGCTGATTGAGCGTAGCAATCAGATCCGGCAGATCGTTTTCCTGATACTGACGACCCGGCTTCACGCGAGCAATAATTCCCTGATGTACCGCACCCTCGCTTTTCTCATCCAGGAACTGGCGGTTAGCCAGCTGAATGACAACACCCTGTGCTTCCAGTGCGTGGATCAGCGGCAGCAGGCGTTTATCTTCACGACCTTTGAGAATAAAGACGTCCTGGAAGCGCTCAGGCGCACGTTCCAGCAGAGCCTGCACCGCATGGATGCCGTAAATCATTTCACTCATGAATGTACTCGTTAATAGTTTATGCGTAACGCGGGCAACGCGAGGTTGCCCGACTTACTGTTTATGGCTGTTATTGCGCGACTTTCTTTTTCGTCGCGCGTTTAGCTTTGGTGGCGGCAGCGATTTTAAGCGTTTTTGCCGATGGCTTTTTCGCTTTTTTATCGCCTTTCTTCTCAGCCGTTTTTTTATCCGCCTGAGGTTTGGCTCTGCCTTTCTTCTCGCCGCGGAAAGCGCTATCCGGCTCGAAATTTACTTTTTTGCCCATCTGACGACGCTTACCGGTATTTTTACCCGCATCGCCTTTTTTCGCTTTTTCACGCGCGGTTTTACCTTCATTGCGCGGTGCACGTTCGCTGGAGATCAAACTGAAGTCGATTTTACGCTCGTCCATGTTGACCGCTTCCACGCGAACTTCCACGCGATCGCCCAGGCGATACATTTGACCGCTGGATTCCCCCGTCAGACGCTGCCCAACCTGGTCAAAACGATAGTAGTCGTTATCCAGGGAGGAGACATGCACCAGACCGTCGATAAACAGCTCATCAAGACGGACGAAGAAACCAAACCCGGTCACGCTGGCGATCACGCCTTTGAAGACATTACCTACCTGATCCAGCATGAAGTCGCACTTCAGCCAGTCAGAGACGTCGCGTGTAGCTTCGTCAGCACGGCGCTCGGCCATCGAACAGTGTTGACCCAGCTGCAGCATCTCTTCCATCGAATAATGGTAGCCACCCGTTTCCGTGGTGTTGCCTTTATGGCCCTGCTCCTGCGCCAGCAGATACTTAATCGCCCGGTGCAAGGAGAGATCCGGGTAACGACGGATCGGCGAGGTGAAGTGTGCATAAGATTGCAACGCAAGGCCAAAGTGACCGCGGTTTTCCGGATCGTAAATCGCCTGCTTCATTGAACGCAGCAGCATAGTTTGCAGCATTTCTGCGTCAGGACGGTCAGCAATCGACTCCAGCAGTTCAGCGTAATCACGCGGCTCGGGTTTATTACCGCCGGGCAGCTCCAGCCCCAGCTCCGCCAACACCGAACGGAACGAATTAATCGCTTCGGTCGTCGGCTTATCGTGAATGCGGAACAGTGCCGGCTCTTTGGCTTTCTCAACGAATCGCGCCGCTGAGATGTTCGCCATGATCATGCACTCTTCAATCAGTTTGTGCGCGTCATTACGCTGCGTCTGCTCAATACGCTCAATACGGCGTTCAGCATTGAAGATAAACTTCGCTTCTTCACTTTCAAACGAGATACCGCCACGCTCTTCACGCGCTTTATCCAGCACTTTGTAGAGGTTATGCAGCTCTTCAATGTGTTTAACCAACGGCGCGTACTGCTCACGCAGTTCCTGATCGCCCTGCAGCATGTGCCAGACCTTGGTGTAGGTCAGACGCGCATGGGAGCTCATAACCGCTTCGTAGAATTTAAAGCCTGTTAAGCGGCCTTTCGACGAAATGGTCATTTCACAGACCATACACAGCCTGTCCACCTGCGGGTTGAGCGAACACAATCCGTTAGACAGCACTTCCGGTAGCATCGGAACAACCTGCGATGGGAAGTAGACGGATGTGCCACGGCTGCGCGCTTCCTGGTCCAGCGGAGTCGGCGGGCGAACGTAATAGCTTACGTCAGCAATCGCCACCCATAAACGCCAGCCGCCGCCGCGCTTCTTCTCGCAGTAAACCGCATCATCGAAGTCACGCGCATCTTCGCCATCGATAGTGACCAGCGGCAGGGAGCGCAGATCGACACGTCCGGCTTTCGCTTCCTCCGGCACTTCTTCTTTCAGGCCAGCGACCTGTTTTTCGACCGCCTGAGGCCAGATATACGGGATTTCATGAGTACGCAGCGCCATATCAACGGCCATGCTGGTTCCCATGTTGTCGCCCAGGACTTCAACAATTTTACCCACCGCTTTAGTGCGACGCGTCGGACGCTGGGTCAGCTCAACCACGACCACAAAACCCATACGAGCACCCATCACCTCTTCCGGCGGGATCAGGATATCAAAGCTCAGGCGGCTGTCGTCAGGGACGACAAACCCAACGCCAGCGTCGGTGAAGTAGCGACCGACAATCTGGCTGGTTTTCGGCACCAGTACGCGCACAATACGCGCTTCGCGACGACCTTTACGGTCCGCGCCCAGCGGCTGTGCCAACACCTGATCGCCATGAATACAGGTTTTCATCTGCTCGCTGGACAGGTACAGGTCATCTTTGCGGCCTTCAACGCGCAGAAAGCCGTAGCCATCACGGTGGCCAATAACGGTACCTTTCAGCAGGTCAAGACGCTCCGGCAGCGCATAGCACTGACGACGAGTGAAGACCAGTTGCCCGTCACGCTCCATGGCGCGCAGGCGGCGACGCAGCGCTTCTTGCTGCTCTTCACCTTCAATGTTGAGTTCAGCAGCCAGCTCATCGCGGTTGGCCGGTTTTTCACGTTTAGTTAAATGTTCGAGGATAAATTCCCGGCTCGGGATAGGATTCGCGTATTTTTCTGCTTCGCGTTCCTGGAAAGGATCTTGTGACATCGAGGTTCCTCCATTGTCAGCTCTGATGAAGATTTTCGTCACTCCACCAGCAATAATTTATAAAGCGGTTGATTCTCTTCAACCAAATCAGCAAGTGTGTAGTTGTCCAGTTCCGTGAGAAAACTTTGCACTGCCTTAGAAAGCGCCTGTTTAAGTCGACAGGCTGGGGTAATGTGGCAAAACTCGCTGCTACAATTGACCAACGATAGTGGTTCCAGCTCGCGAACCACATCACCAATACCAATATCCTTAGCTGGTTTACCCAGGCGGATACCGCCATTTTTTCCTCGAATAGCAGTAACGAAGCCCGCACGGCTAAGTTGATTGATTATTTTGACCATATGATTACGGGACACGCCGTAGACTTCTGTCACCTCAGAAATACTGGTCATACGTCCTTCGGGAAGTGACGCCATATAGATTAGCGCACGTAATCCGTAATCGGTGAAACTTGTTAACTGCACATCAACCTCAGGAAAAGGGATAAAACGGATAAACCTGGTGGTATTAATTACATTGATGATAAACCAGCCACCAGCCAGGTCGCTAATTTATTTCAGTTCAGGAAGGAAAAAAGCGAGGAACTTACGTGATTTTAAGCCGGATTATGATGCAAAGCGCCTCATCCGGCCTAAGATAGTGCAAGCGCAGCGCCATTCGACGCCACGCTATAACCAGAATTATGCGTCGAACGGGTCGCGCAGGATCATGGTTTCAGTACGGTCTGGGCCAGTTGAGATAATATCAATCGGCACACCGGTCAGTTCTTCAATACGCTTGATGTAGTTCAGTGCTGCCTGCGGCAGACCGCTACGTTCCTTCACACCGAAGGTGGATTCAGACCAGCCTGGCATGGTTTCGTAGATCGGCTCGATACCTTTCCAGTCGTCCGCAGCCAGCGGGGTAGTCGTTACTTCACGGCCATCCGGCATACGGTAAGCGACACAGATTTTCACCTCTTTCAAACCGTCCAGTACGTCCAGTTTGGTCAGGCAGAAGCCAGACAGGGAGTTAATCTGTACTGCACGGCGTACCGCAACGGAGTCCAGCCAACCGGTGCGACGACGACGACCGGTGGTCGCGCCATACTCGTTACCTTGTTTGCACAGGAACTCGCCAACGTCATCAAACAGCTCGGTCGGGAACGGACCCGCGCCTACGCGTGTTGAGTAAGCTTTGATGATACCCAGAACGTAATCCACATAACGTGGACCCAGGCCGGAGCCGGTCGCCACGCCACCTGCGGTGGTGTTGGAAGACGTTACATACGGATAGGTACCGTGGTCGATATCCAGCAGGGTACCCTGTGCGCCTTCGAACATGACGAAATCGCCACGCTTACGCGCCTGGTCCAGCAGATCGGAAACATCAACAACCATAGAGGTCAGGATGTCGGCAATCGCCATCACATCATCCAGCACTTTCTGGTAGTCAACTGCTTCAACTTTATAGAAATTCACCAGCTGGAAGTTGTGATATTCCATCACTTCTTTCAGTTTTTCAGCGAAGGTTGCTTTATCAAACAGATCGCCAACGCGCAGACCGCGACGAGCTACTTTGTCTTCATAAGCCGGACCGATGCCACGACCGGTAGTACCGATCGCTTTCTCGCCACGCGCTTTCTCACGAGCATTATCCAACGCAACGTGATAATCAAGGATCAGCGGACAAGCTTCAGACAACAGCAGGCGCTCGCGAACCGGGATGCCACGATCTTCCAGTCCTTTCATTTCTTTCATCAGCGCGGACGGAGACAGTACAACACCGTTACCGATGATGCTGATGACATTCTCGCGAAGAATACCTGATGGAATAAGATGGAGGACGGTTTTTTCACCGTTGATTACGAGAGTATGGCCTGCGTTGTGACCACCCTGGTAGCGCACAACATATTTAGCCCGTTCAGTCAGAAGATCGACGATCTTCCCTTTACCTTCGTCACCCCATTGGGTGCCCAGTACGACGACGTTGTTACCCATTTTTCAAAATCACCGTTTGCTTAAAAATGGATTCTACCACCGCTTTTTCAGATATACAGCACTTTTTGCATGCGAAAATCCGCAAAATAGGCTACTTATTGATCAGCCAATCGTTTTCCTCAACATGTAGTAGACCACAACGCCCGCAACCACAAGACCTCCACCAAAACGACGCAAAGTATTTTCGGGAAGTTGCGCCATTGCGGAAATCATTTTCTTCCACGCGCGGGGATAAAGCATAGGGCCCAGGCCTTCCAGCACCAAAACCAGCGCGAGCGCCAGCAAAATTGTTGAATTCATCCATCGTCCTTTTATAAAAAGAAAACCACCGCATCCCTGGGGATGCCGGTGGTTTTGCTGGTTTAAAACCGCTGGAACTTTATTAGCGTGTCGTAGTGCTCGGTGTCTTCATGTAGCGGAAGAAATCGCTGTCCGGGCTCATGACCATCACGTCCTGGTTGCCTTCGAAGCTCTTCTCGTAAGCACGCAGGCTACGGATGAAGGCGTAGAAGTCAGGATCCTGGCTGAACGCATCGGCAAACAGTTTAGCGGCTTCTGCATCGCCTTCACCGCGCATGATGCGGCCTTGACGCTCAGATTCTGCCAGCGTTTTAGTCACTTCATAATCCGCCGTGGCACGCAGTTTTTCCGCTTCTTCCTGACCTTGTGAACGATGGCGACGCGCTACCGCTTCACGCTCAGCGCGCATACGGTTGTAGATAGCCTCAGACACTTCAGCAGGCAGGTTGATTTGCTTGATACGCACGTCAACCACTTCGATGCCCAATGCCGCCATACTGTTCGGGTTGATGACCGGTACTTTACCGTTTGTTTCAGCCTGAACACGCTCAGCCGCTTCGGCAATCGCGCTATCTGCCGCCGGTGTCGCGACTTCATCTTCCGTGCCAGCAGAACCGGAGTTCAGCGCATCACGAACTTCCAGCGTCAGACGACCGCGGGAATCGGTAACGATGTCTTTCACGTCCAGACGACCAATTTCAGAACGCAGACGGTCAGAGAACTTACGTTTCAGCAGGACTTCTGCCTGAGAAACATCGCCACCGCCCGTTGCCAGGTAGTAACGGCTAAAGTCACTGATGCGCCACTTAATGTAGGAGTCAACGATCAGGTCTTTCTTCTCTTTGGTAACAAAGCGATCGGCCTGGTTGTCCATGGTCTGAATACGCGCATCCAGCATCTTCACAGATTCAATAAACGGAATCTTGAAGTGCAGGCCTGGTGCAACAACCAGCGGCTTGTTTTCATCGTCACGCAGAACTTTACCAAAGCGCAGAGTAATCCCGCGCTCGCCTTCTTTGACCACAAAGACAGACATGAACAGAACTACCAGAACGATGATGATAATCGCAATAACTGACTTACGCATCGTTATTCCCCCTGACGCTGGTAGTCGTTACGCTGCGCGTTCGCGCGGCGTTGGTCCATAATATCGCCCTGACTGGTGGACGAGGTATTGCTTGCTCCAGTGCCGGACGTCGTTGCTGGCGGCAGACGCAGCAGGTTTGAACTGCTGTCACTCTTTGCTGCTGGCGCACTACCGCCTTTCAGCATTTGATCCAGCGGCAGAACCATCAGATTGCTGCCCTTATCGTTAACCAGGACTTTGCGGGTATTGCTCAGCACTTTTTCCATGGTTTCGATATACAGACGCTCGCGAGTAATTTGCGGTGCGGCTTTATATTCCGGCAGAATTTTTGCGAAACGAGCCACTTCACCCTGTGCTTCCAGGATGGTTCGCGTTTTGTAAGCACGCGCTTCTTCCAGAATACGCTGCGCCTGACCGTTAGCACGTGGCTGAACTTCGTTAGTGTACGCTTCTGCTTCACGGATGTACTGCTGCTCGTTTTCACGTGCTGCAATGGCATCGTCAAACGCGGCTTTTACTTCTTCCGGCGGACGTGCTGCCTGGAAGTTGACGTCCAGCAGGGTGATACCCATGTTGTACGGACGGATCGTTTCTTCCAGTTCACGCTGGGTATCGCTACGAATAACGGTACGCCCTTCGGTCAGGATACGGTCCATGGTGTATTTACCGATAACCCCACGCAGGGCGCTGTCGGTTGCCTGACGCAGACTGTCATCCGCGCTGGTTACGCTAAACAGGTAACGCTGCGGATCGGTCACGCGGTACTGCACGTTCATTTCAACGCGTACGACGTTTTCGTCAGAGGTCAGCATCACGCCGGATGCGGCAAGTTCACGCACGGCTTCCACGTTGACCGGGGTCACTTCGTCGACAAAGGTCGGTTTCCAGTTCAGACCCGGTTCAACCAAATGGCTGAATTTACCGAAGCGTGTCACCACGCCGCGTTCCGCTTCTTTAATGGTGTAGAAACCGCTGGCCGCCCAGATAATGACGATAGCTGCCGCTGCGATAGTAAAGACTCGACCACCCAATTGCGGACGCGGGCCTTGCGATGAGCTACCGCCGCCAGAACCAGCACCTTTACCGCCACCCAGACCACCGAGCTTTTTACTCAGTTTGCGGAAGATATCATCCAGATCGGGAGGTCCCTGATCGCGACCACCTTTGTTTCCATTTCCCTCAGGGTTGCCGCCAGGTTTGCTGCTTCCCCACGGGTCGCGGTCTTGTCCGTTATTACCGGGCTGATTCCACGCCATTTTTGTGCTCCATATTTGTTATGCGATGCTATACCTGCGTATTTTGCGCTGCCGATGCGTTGGCTACGCCCCTTAATCTCAGTCACATAGTTGACTATGCTCCTGAAGATTTCAGGACTTGCCACCTTCATGCTGCACAAAACCCACAAGGTATAGAGGCGAAAAAATCTTCAGGCCATATCCGTCAGGTCAGACAATATAGTCTTCCAGTGCCGGTTCTTGTTTACAGAGGCGACGCCAGTCTACGATCGGCATACGAACCTGCAGACCCACGCTGCCGTCCTCCTCCATCCACTCTCTTTCTATTGCCTGAAGTTGGTAAAACCGGCTTCTCAGACGCCCTTCCTGCGGCGGCAAACGCAACGTATGCTGCGCCACCTCACCGGAAAGTCGCTCAGTCAAAGCCTGAAAAAGCTGTGGTATACCTATTCCCGTTTGCGCTGAAACCCAAACGCGAATGGGTTTATTCTCTTCATCTCTGTCGATACGTGGTTCAAAATCATCCAGCATATCAATTTTATTCATCACCAGCAGAGTCGGGATCTCATGCGCATCGATCTCTTCGAGCACCGTGTCGACGGCCTCGATGTTTTCCTGCACACGAAAATCTGCAGCATCAATAACATGCAGCAGCAATGTCGCCTGACGCGTTTCCTGCAGGGTGGCTTTAAACGCCGCCACCAGGTCGTGCGGCAAATGACGGATAAACCCTACGGTATCCGCCAGCACGGTTTCACCGACGTCCGCTACGTCTATACGGCGCAGCGTTGGGTCCAGGGTCGCAAACAGCTGATCCGCTGCGTAAACCCGGGCTTCGGTGATCTGGTTGAACAGGGTGGATTTTCCGGCGTTGGTATATCCCACCAGTGATACGGTTGGGACATCCGCTTTCTTGCGCGACTGTCGCCCCTGCTCACGTTGCTTTTCAACTTTTTCCAGGCGCGACTGTATTTGCAAAATGCGATTACGCAGCAAACGACGGTCGGTTTCGAGCTGGGTTTCACCCGGACCGCGCAAACCAATCCCGCCCTTTTGCCTTTCAAGGTGGGTCCAGCCACGGACCAGACGAGTAGCCATATGGCGCAACTGCGCCAGCTCAACCTGCAACTTACCCTCATGGGTGCGCGCACGCTGGGCAAAAATATCTAAAATAAGACCTGTCCTGTCGATAACAAGACACTGGCACAACTGTTCCAGGTTACGTTCCTGGGCGGGGCTTAGAGCATGATCAAAAATCACCACCGCAGCGCCAGTCGCTTTTACGGCTTCCGCAATTTCGATTGCCTTACCTTCACCAACAAAATACTTCGGGTGCGGTGCTTTACGGCTCCCGGTAATCACCTGCATTGCTTCGACACCGGCGGAAGAAACCAGAGATTCAAACTCCTGGAGGTCTTCCATATCTTTGTCTTGCGAAAAATAGATGTGTACCAGTACCGCCTGCTCACCGGCATCATAACGGTCAAACAAGCGTCAACCCCTTAATATATATCAACGGGGAACGCAGGATCGCTGGCTCCCCGTGTGTAAAACAGCTAACAACCTTATTCGGTTTCTTCGCTGTCCTGTTGCGCAGATGAACCTTGCGCGTTGCTACCGTGATGGTAGTTGCTGCCAGTGCCGCCGGTGGCATTATTGCTGTGATGAGAAACCGGGCGAGACGGGACAACAGTAGAAATCGCGTGCTTATAAACCATCTGGCTGACCGTGTTTTTCAACAGGATCACGAACTGATCAAAAGACTCGATTTGACCTTGCAGCTTAATACCATTCACCAAATAAATAGAAACTGGAACACGTTCCCGACGCAGTGCGTTCAGGAACGGATCTTGTAAAGATTGCCCCTTAGCCATTCTCTCTTTTCCTTATATGCTTATTTGTACTTTGAACCTTTCGATTCTGAAAAATTGCGCACGATACGTTTCAATTGTACACATTCAGTTCGCGATAGCACCAACAACCTGTAATACTTCGTTTCGCGCCTGGTCAGGCTTTTCACTGTCAAGCCAGTGCACCCCTTCCCAACCACGCAACCAGGTTACCTGTCGCTTCGCCAACTGCCTCGTGGCGCAAACACCTCTATAAACCATTTCATCGTATGAAATTTCGCCTTCAATGTATGACCACATCTGGCGATACCCTACACAACGAATGGAAGGCAAATCCGTATGCAAATCTCCACGGGCAAATAGCGCCCGGACTTCTGCTTCAAAACCTGAAGCCAACATCTGATGAAAACGCTGCTCAATTCGCTGATGGAGCAGTTCACGGCTCGCCGGGGCGATAGCAAACTGATGCACCTGATACGGCAAAGCATCTCCTGACGTTTGCGTCAGCTCCGTTAAAGTTTTACCCGAAATGAAAAAAACTTCCAGTGCCCGGGAAAGTCTTTGCGGATCATTTGGATGAATACGCGCCGCAGCCACCGGATCTATTTCCTGAAGCTGTCGGTGTAACGCGTCCCACCCATGCTCTGCCGCCTGCTGCTCAATTCTGGCCCTGACTTCCGGATCTGCCGACGGTAACGGCGACAGCCCTTCAAGCAAGGCTTTGAAATATAACATTGTGCCGCCCACCAGCAGCGGAATACGCCCCGCGGCGGTGATATCAGCCATCTCGGCTAACGCATCGCGGCGAAAATCCGCAGCAGAGTACGCCTGGGACGGATCGCGGATATCCAGCAACCGGTGCGGCGCGGCCTGTAATTCATCTGCATCAGGCTTGGCTGTACCGATATCCATCCCATTGTAAATAAGGGCGGAATCAACGCTTATCAACTCTACAGGCAAAACTTTACGCAATTCAATTGCCAGTGCCGTTTTACCGGAGGCCGTCGGCCCCATCAAAAAAATCGCCTTTGGCAGGCTCGCCTTACGGGTATCACTCATGTTTCAGGGCATTCATTACCGAATGTAAATCAACAGGTTGTAACAAACCACCCGGCGGCGCCTTCACGAGTTGTGGGCAAAGCCGCTCAACATCCGCTAACAGCGTAATCGCCTGAGCCATGCTCCACTGCGGATGCTCGCTAATCAGATTACGTGCAATCCACTGTGCAATATTGCCCGGTTCGAATTCGGACTGCTGCGCCAGGTAGCCTATCAGTTCAGGAATCAAGATTTGTAAATTTTGTTGGCGTAAGGGTAAAGGCACCGCCCGGATGGTCACATGCTGTGCATCCAGTTGAAATTCAATACCCAACTCAGCCAGTTGGCTCTGCCCTTTTTGCAGCGCCGCTTTTTCATCAGCGGTCACTTTTAGACGTAAAGGGATCAGTAACGGCTGAGCGCAAACGACGCCCTGGTCCGGCGTTAACTGCGCCTGACGTAGCCAACGTTCCGCCACCGGCAATGCCAGCAACCGAATGTGACCATCGCATTCGAGTAATGCGCAGTCCGTACCGACAATGGTTAGCACCCGCCCAAAGCCCTGACCGTTGCCGGTCAGAGGTGCTGATGGCGTTTCAGAAACCGGCGTTTTCCGCGGCGGAACCGGCGTCTGTAGCAGTTGCTGATAAATCTCACCCTGCTGCTTTTGATATCCAGGTTGGGCATGAGGCCAGCTGGCCCCCGTCTGACGGCTACCACTACTGCCAGCGCCAGCAGATGCTGAGTAACGCGGCGTCGCAGGTTCACGCGCCGGGGCCGGTTCGGCAAAATGGTTACGCCCGGCCGCGACGCGGTTTTCCGGGATGTGCCTTGGGGCAGGCTCGTCGTCATCAGCCAACGGCAGCGGCGTTTCAAGCTGCTGTTGCAGGACGCTCAACACGCCCTGGTAAATAAAATCATGCACCAGGCGGGACTGATGAAAACGGACCTCATGTTTGGCGGGATGTACGTTAACATCCACCTGATGCGGGTCGATTTCCAGATACAGCACAAAAGCGGGCTGCTGATCGGCTCCCAGCTTATCTTCACAGGCCTGGCGGATAGCATGGTTGATCAGCCGGTCGCGCATCATCCGGCCATTCACATAACAGTACTGGATTTCCGCCAGCGCCGCCGTTGTGTGGTTAGGATCGGCCACCCAACCGCGCAGCGTTAAATCGCCATGCTGCCATTCAATCGCCAGCGCATGTTCCAGAAACGGCGAGCCGCAAATCGCGCCCAGTCGGCGCTCCTGCTGCCCATCCGCGGCCACTGCCCGGTACTGACGCACCACTTTGCCGTTGTGCGACAAATTAATCGTCACATCAAAACGTGCCAGCGCAATGCGGCGGATTATTTCGTCGATATGATTAAATTCAGTTTTCTCGGTGCGCATAAACTTGCGCCGCGCCGGAGTGTTGTAGAACAGATCTAACACCTCCAGCGTGGTTCCCACCGGATGCGCAGCGGGTTTAACCGTCACATCCATGTCGCGCCCTTCGGCATAAGCTTGCCAGGCTTCAGGTTGTTCTTGCGTACGCGACGTCAGGGTTAAACGAGAAACGGAGCTGATACTGGCCAGCGCTTCGCCGCGAAACCCGAGGCTCACGATGGCTTCGAGATCGTCAAGCGAGGAAATTTTACTGGTGGCATGACGCGCCAGCGCCAGCGCCAGCTCGTCTTTTTTAATCCCGCAGCCGTTGTCACGAATACGGATAAGCTTCGCGCCGCCGCGCTCAATATCAATATCAATGCGCGTCGCACCAGCATCAATACTGTTTTCCACCAGCTCCTTCACCACTGACGCAGGCCGTTCTACCACCTCGCCTGCGGCAATCTGGTTCGCCAGCTGTGGCGGTAGAACCTGAATCGGCATGGCTAATCCTTAATTTGTTAACGTGTTGCCAGGCGATACCGCACTCGCGGTTTGCGCCGGTGTGCCTTGAGGCCCGGTTTGCATCGGGTGCGCCTGGAAATAGTTACGCAATCCTTTGTAAATTGCCTCGGCCAGCTGCTGCTGGTAGTCATCACTCGCCAACAGACGCTCTTCGCTGTTGTTACTGATAAAGCCAGTTTCAACCAGCACTGACGGGATATCAGGCGAACGTAATACCCCAAGGCTGGCGTGTTCCGGACGACGCTTATGCATCGAGCCAATACGTTCTAACTGGCCGATCATGCTGGTCGCTACATCATACCCAACGCGTTGCGAATGACCGAACTGCAGATCCAACACGGCCTGGCTGAGATAAGGATCGGACTGGCTGTTTGCCAGAACATCGCCCGCCCCACCCAACAGTTCCGATTGCTTTTCGTGCTGTTCCAGCCAGCCGGCCATCTCACTGTTTGCCCGACGGTTTGACAGTACCCAGACGGAAGCACCAGTGGCATCCCGGTTTGGCGCAGCATCCGCATGAATAGAGACCAGGAAGTTGGCGTTTTGTTTACGCGCAACGTCTGAACGCCCCATCACCGAGATAAAGTAATCGCCATCACGGGTGAGTACGCCTTTAAACATCGGGTCATCATTGAGCAAACTGCGCAGTTTGCGCGCTACGGCAATCGTGATGTTTTTCTCACGTGTGCCACCGGGACCAATAGCGCCAGGATCCTGCCCGCCGTGTCCGGCATCAATGGCGATAACTACTTTTTCGCCGTTACTGGTACTGGCGCGCGCCGCAGGTCGTGTGGAGGTATTACTGTTGGTTACCATCGTGGTGCGATCGTTTTCCGCTTTAAACGGATTACGCGCAGGCTCGGCAGGGCGCGGGGCGATAACCGGCGCTTCAACACGCTTCGCAACCACTGGAGGTGGTGGAGGCGGCGGTGGCGCATCAGCTTTGATGGTAAACACGACGGTATAATTGCCGCCGTTCTGGCGTTTTACGGCTTCGGCTTTGCCGTTCTCGGTTAAATCCACCACCAGGCGCAGAGACTGCGCATCTTTTGGCGTGCCGGAACGGATAGATTTCACCAGATTATTGCCGCTAAACAGCAGCGGTAACCCCTGAATCACACCGGTTTGTTTAATATCCAACGCGACGGTTCGTTTCCCGTCCTGCGAAACTGCGTATTCAGGATCGCCAATAAAGCTCAGCGTAATCCGCGCTTGCTGATCGCCATTGGACACCTGAAGATCGGAGAGGCTGGCGGCCCCTGCCTGCGCGCACAGCAGGACCAGTGTTGCCATCAGCCAGTTTCTGATGCGATAAATCATCCCGCCACCCTTAAGGTTAATCGGCTAAACGCGCCAGCAATAAATCACCCGATGAGGAGACTGCGCTTATGCGCGCCTCTCGACCTTGCGCCTGATATTCAATGTGTATTTCGACGTCCGGGTCTGGCAGTACACCTTTACCTTGTTGCGGCCATTCCACCAGGCAGATGGCGTCATTGGCAAAATAATCGCGGATCCCCATAAATTCCAGCTCCTCTGGGTCCGCAAGTCGGTACAGATCGAAGTGATATACCATCAAATTATCGAGCGAATAGGGTTCAACCAGCGTATAGGTGGGGCTTTTTACATTTCCTTTGTGACCTAACGCCTGCAGGAATCCCCGGCTGAAAGTGGTTTTACCCGCCCCCAGGTCGCCGTACAAATAAATTACCGTCGCGCCATCACAGGCTTTGGCTACCCGCAGTCCCAGGTCTAAAGTCGCCTGCTCATCAGGTAGTGGAATTACTCGATTCATCATGATAAACGTCAATCACATCAGGGTTAACAATACGCTGTAGCGTGGTAAAGAGATCTGTCGCCAGCATGCCGCGCGTACCATAACGCGCCGCCAGCACATCCGCCGCCGCACCGTGCGCGACACATCCCGCACATGCCGCATCATACGGGGTAAGCTTCTGTCCGAGCAATGCGCCAATAATACCGGAAAGCACATCACCCATTCCGCCGCTGGCCATTCCAGCATTGCCGGTATCAATAATACCCAATTCGGCCTGTTCGGCAGCAACAACCGTACCCGCGCCTTTCAGCACGACTACGCCTCCGTACCGTTTTACCAGACGTTGTGCACAAAGTAAGCGATCGTCTTCAATTTCTGCAATGGAACAGCCCAGAAGTCGCGCGGCTTCGCCAGGATGCGGCGTGATCACGCGATTGTGACGTTTATCGGGGTTGATTGCCAGCAGGTTCAGCGCATCCGCATCCCAGAGCATCGGTTTGCGAAAATTCTCTACCTTTTGCAGCGCTTTTTTACCCCACTCCTGCTGACCAAGCCCTGGTCCTATCACCACAACATCCGCCCACGCCAGGCTCTCTTCCAGAGTCTGCGGCGTCAGCGCATCGACCATCAGTTCCGGTCTGGCAGTCAGAATAGGCGCAATATTTTCACTTCGGGTCAGCACTTTGACCAACCCGGCTCCTGCACGCAGCGCCGCTTCACCGGCCATGCGTATTGCGCCAGCCGTGCCGTGGTCACCACCGATGATCACCAGCCGACCGTGGGAGCCTTTGTGCGAGGTGGGTCGACGCGGCGTTAACCAGTTTACAAGCTGTTGAGCATCAAACCGTTGCAGCGGCGCGTTCTGCCCCGCCAGCCAGTCGTCCAGTCCGAGTGCGTTAACATGCAGGCGTCCGGTGACATCGCGCGCTTTACCGGTTAGCAGACCAGGCTTTAACGCAATAAAGGTCACGGTGTGCGCAGCATTGATAACCGCGCCCGGCGCCGCGCCCGTCTGCGCCAGCAAGCCGGATGGAATGTCTATCGCCACGACAGGGGCAGGATGGTGATTGGCACGTTCGATCAATGCCGAGAGAGGCTCACGCGGCGCGTGTTTTAAGCCTGTGCCTGACAGCGCATCAATAATGACGTCCACGCGATCTGGCCAATTGATATCCGCAGCATGAATGACGCCACCGGCGTTAAGCCAGGCGTCGCGCGCCTGCTGTGCTTCCTCGGGGAACGCTTTATCACTCTCCTGTGCCAGCAACGTAATATCAAGACCCTGAGCTTTGGCAAGCCTTGCCACCACGTAACCATCACCACCGTTGTTGCCATGACCACATAGCACCAGCCAGTGCTGAGCGTTTGGATATGTCTTGCGGGTGACCTGAAACGCCGCCTCTCCCGCCCGTTGCATCAGCTCGTACAACGTCAGTCCTAAACTGTCTGCCGCCTCTCGCTCCATCCGCCTGATGTCATCGGCGTGCCAAATGGAGTGTGGTATACTTGCGGGGTTTTTCTTCATTGTATGGTCCGTCATGTCAGAGCCCCTCGATCTCAATCAGTTAGCGCAAAATATTAAGCAGTGGGGGCTGGAGCTTGGCTTTCAGCAGGTCGGTATTGCCGACACCGACCTCAGCGAAGCGGAGCCCAAACTGCAGGCCTGGCTGGATAAACACTATCACGGCGAGATGGACTGGATGGCCCGTCACGGCATGATGCGCGCCCGACCTCACGAATTATTACCCGGTACGTTACGTGTCATCAGCGTACGTATGAACTATCTTCCTGCCAATGCGGCCTTTGCCAGCACGTTGAAAAACCCCACTCTGGGTTACGTCAGCCGTTACGCGCTTGGGCGCGACTACCATAAACTGCTGCGTAACCGCTTAAAAAAGCTGGGAGAGAGGATTCAACAGCACTGCGTTTCGCTGAATTTTAGACCTTTTGTCGATTCTGCGCCCATTCTTGAGCGTCCATTAGCGGAAAAAGCCGGGCTTGGCTGGACAGGTAAGCACTCACTTATCCTCAATCGCGCAGCCGGTTCATTTTTCTTTCTCGGGGAATTACTGATCGATTTGCCCCTGCCGGTCGACAACCCAGTAGAAGAAGGATGCGGGAAATGCGTCGCCTGTATGACCATCTGTCCCACCGGGGCCATCGTTGAACCCTACACGGTAGATGCGCGCCGCTGTATCTCTTATCTCACTATCGAACTGGAAGGTGCGATCCCGGAAGAGTTTCGTCCCCTGTTGGGGAATCGAATTTACGGCTGCGATGATTGCCAACTCATTTGCCCGTGGAACCGTTACTCTCAGTTGACGACAGAGGATGACTTCAACCCACGCAAACAACTTCATGCTCCGGAGTTAATAGAGCTGTTTAGCTGGAGCGAAGCGTGGTTTTTAAAAGTCACGGAGGGGTCTGCTATTCGTCGTATTGGTCACCTGCGCTGGCTGCGAAATATCGCCGTTGCGCTGGGTAATGCCCCATGGGATGAAGCCGTTATTCACGCGCTGGAAAGTCGCAGAGGTGAGCACCCACTTCTCGACGAACACATAGAGTGGGCGGTTGCTCAGCAAATCGAGAAGCGAAATGCCTGCGTAGTTGAAGTGCAGTTACCGAAGAAACAACGTTTGGTCAGGGTCATTGAAAAGGGTCTGCCGCGTGACGCTTAAGTCATCCACAGCTTGTGTATAAAAATAAAAACACATTGATATTCAAGAGGGAAAAAATCGTCAAGTGATCGTATTAACAATTTGAAATGATAATTAATTCAATATTTTCAAAGAGTTAAAATGATACTATTCACC
The DNA here is from genome assembly GCF_013797615.1 of Citrobacter sp. RHBSTW-00017. Classification (NCBI taxonomy): domain Bacteria; kingdom Pseudomonadati; phylum Pseudomonadota; class Gammaproteobacteria; order Enterobacterales; family Enterobacteriaceae; genus Citrobacter; species Citrobacter sp. RHBSTW-00017. The sequence continues at coordinate 4,468,504 of NZ_CP056899.1, forward strand.
CAACTAAGTTTTTTGCATTCCAGGAATAATACCCGAACCTGTGGATAAGTCTGTTTACAAGAGTATGTCAATGACGAAAAAAAACGTCCCCAACGTATTTATTCGCTGTGGATATTTTTATTGGGGTAAGAATTTGGAGCGGGAAACGAGACTCGAACTCGCGACCCCGACCTTGGCAAGGTCGTGCTCTACCAACTGAGCTATTCCCGCTTGGGTGTGTCTGTGCTTTGTAGACATAAGCACTTTCAAATTTTGGAGCGGGAAACGAGACTCGAACTCGCGACCCCGACCTTGGCAAGGTCGTGCTCTACCAACTGAGCTATTCCCGCTTAATCTTCGTCTTTCGAACCGCTACTGCGTTGGCTGCCTTCATTCGCCTAAGTCACTTACTTTAGTAAGCTCCTAAGGACTCATTCAGTTGCCGCCTTGTCGCAATTCGAAATTCTGCGATTGGTGGTCTGTGCTTTACAAGCACTTTCAAATTTTGGAGCGGGAAACGAGACTCGAACTCGCGACCCCGACCTTGGCAAGGTCGTGCTCTACCAACTGAGCTATTCCCGCAAATTTGTACTGCTTTTGCTGCTGCCGTAACGTGTAATTCTCTGTCGTTACGGGAGGCGCATTATACGAGAAATCCGTTTAGCTGCAACCCCCCTAAAAGCGATTTTTTCGTTTTTCTGTTTAAGTGCTGAATTTATCGGCAAGTCGTCTAATTTAGCGACAATCCAGCCTCAGTGCAAGCGCACAGGAACGATATTCGTAGGCCGGGTAAGCCACAGCGCCGCCCGGCCATCCACAAAATCAAAGCTTAATAAAATGTTCGCGATAGTAAGCAAGCTCAGCAACAGATTCACGAATATCGTCCATCGCCTGATGCGTTCCCTGCTTGGTGAAGCCAGCAAGGATTTCCGGCTTCCAACGACGCGCCAGCTCTTTCAGCGTACTGACGTCAAGATAGCGATAATGGAAATATGCCTCCAGCTCCGGCATGTATTTAAACAGGAAACGACGATCCTGACCGATGCTGTTGCCGCAGATAGGTGATTTCCCTTCTGGAACCCACTCTTTCAAAAAAGCCAGCGTAGCCAGTTCAGCTTCACGATCCCCCATGGTGCTCGCCTTCACGCGATCCACTAGCCCACTACCGGTATGCGTACGTACGTTCCAGTCATCCATTAATGCCAGCTGTTCGTCGGACTGGTGCACCGCAATTGTCGGTCCTTCAGCCAGAATATTCAGGTTGGCATCCGTCACCAGCGTGGCTATCTCAATTATGCGATCGCGCTCGGGATCCAGACCTGTCATCTCCAGATCGATCCAAATCAGGTTGTTTTCATTGGCACTCATGCTATTTTCCACCCTTCAGCGTCACATTCAGTGTGACTATATTCATCTAAAATTGCGTGTATCATAAATGTTTTGCCCATTATGGGCGACCAGGAGTCAGTCCGATTGAGTAAGAATAAACTCTCCAAAGGCCAACAGCGCCGTGTGAACGCCAATCACCAGCGTCGTCTGAAAACGTCCACGGAGAAGCCAGACTACGACGACAACCTGTTTGGCGAAACCGCTGAAGGCATCGTTATCAGCCGTTTTGGCATGCATGCCGACGTGGAATCTGCTGACGGTGAGATTCACCGCTGCAACATCCGCCGTACAATTCGCTCGCTGGTGACCGGCGATCGCGTTGTCTGGCGCCCGGGAAAAGCAGCAGCAGAAGGCGTGAATGTCAAAGGCATCGTTGAGGCGGTACACGAGCGTACCTCGGTACTGACACGCCCCGACTTTTACGACGGGGTAAAACCCATTGCCGCCAACATCAACCAGATCGTTATTGTCTCAGCCATCTTACCCGAGCTGTCACTCAATATTATCGACCGGTATCTGGTAGCCTGTGAAACGCTACACGTTGAACCGATTATCGTCTTGAATAAGATCGATCTGCTGGATGACGAAGGCATGGCCTTTGTTAACGAACAGATGGATATTTATCGCCACATTGGCTATCGCGTGTTGATGGTATCAAGCCGCACGAAAGACGGCCTGAAACCGCTTGAAGAAGCATTAACCGATCGCATCAGCATTTTTGCCGGTCAGTCGGGCGTTGGTAAATCTAGCCTGCTCAATAATCTTCTCGGTCTGCAGGAAGAGATCCTGACCAACGATGTCTCCGACAACTCCGGCCTTGGACAGCACACCACCACTGCCTCTCGCCTGTATCATTTCCCGCACGGTGGCGACGTTATCGACTCCCCTGGCGTACGTGAGTTCGGGTTGTGGCATCTGGAGCCGGAACAAATCACACATGGTTTTGTCGAATTCCATGACTACCTGGGCCACTGCAAATACCGCGACTGCAAGCATGATACCGATCCAGGCTGCGCTATCCGTGAGGCCGTAGAAAAAGGGGCAATAGCCGAAACTCGGTTTGAAAATTATCACCGCATCCTGGAAAGCATGGCGCAGGTAAAAACACGTAAAAACTTTTCTGATACAGACAACTGACAACTAAGCTAAGCATCGCTAGAATCGTCCCCCTTTTTTCAGGATCCGGCCCGTATGCCGGATCGGGAACAAATTATGGCCTGGAGGCTACCTTGTTAAACTCATTTAAGCTTTCGCTACAATACATTCTGCCGAAACTATGGCTCACTCGCCTGGCGGGTTGGGGTGCGAGCAAACGAGCAGGATGGCTGACTAAACTGGTTATCGATCTGTTCGTGAAATATTACAAGGTCGATATGAAAGAGGCGCAAAAACCGGACACCGCCAGCTATCGCACCTTTAACGACTTCTTTGTTCGCCCACTGCGCGACGACGTTCGCCCGATTAACACCGATCCAAACGTACTGGTCATGCCTGCTGACGGCGTGATTAACCAGTTAGGAAACATCGAAGAAGACAAACTGCTGCAGGCCAAAGGGCACAGCTATACTCTTGAAGCACTGCTGGCCGGCAACTACCAGATGGCGGACAAATTCCGCAACGGTACGTTTGTGACCACTTACTTATCTCCACGCGATTACCACCGTGTACATATGCCGTGTAACGGTATCCTGCGTGAAATGATGTACGTGCCAGGCGATCTCTTCTCTGTAAATATCCTGACTGCGCAAAACGTTCCAAACCTGTTTGCACGCAACGAACGCGTAATCTGTCTGTTTGATACCGAATTTGGCCCGATGGTGCAGATTCTGGTCGGCGCGACCATCGTTGGCAGTATTGAAACCGCATGGGCTGGCACCATTACCCCACCGCGTGAAGGCGTCATCAAACGCTGGACCTGGCCGGAAGGCGAAAGCGAAGGGTCGGTGGCGCTGTTGAAAGGTCAGGAAATGGGCCGCTTTAAGCTCGGTTCCACCGTTATCAACCTGTTCGCGCCTGGCAAAGTTAACCTGGTTGAGCAGTTGCAGGACCTTTCAGTGACCAAAATCGGCCAGCCAATGGCCATCTCGACCGAGACATTCGTGACACCAGAGGCAGAACCTGCCCCGCTTGCGAAAGAAGAGATCGAAGCAGAACACGACGCCAGCCCGCTGGTTGACGACAAAAAAGACGAAAGTTAAACATAGGAATCGCTGCTGTGCGCCTGATTATCACTTTTCTGATGGCCTGGTGCCTCAGCCTGGGGGCGTACGCTGCGACGGCCCCCGATGCCAAACAACTCACCCAGGAACTGGAGCAGGCAAAAGCGGCGAAACCTGCTCAGCCAGAAACCGTTGAGGCTCTCCAGTCCGCGCTGAATGCCCTCGAGGAGCGTAAAGGTTCTCTCGAGCGTGCCCAGCAATATCAGCAGGTTATTGATAACTTCCCCAAGCTGTCCGCAACATTACGCGCGCAGCTTAGCAACCTGCGCGATGAACCGCGCAATGTGCCAACCGGACTCACCACCGATGCGTTAAACCAGGAGATCCTCCAGGTCAGCAGCCAACTGTTGGAAAAGAGTCGTCAGGCCCAGCAGGAGCAGGATCGCGCCCGGGAAATCGCCGACTCGTTAAGCCAGCTTCCTCAACAGCAAACCGATGCCCGCCGCCAGCTAAATGAGCTTGAGCGACGTATTGGTACCGCCAACTCTAATCCCGCGCAGAATCAGGCGATGCAGGCTGAATCCGCCAAACTCAAAGCCCTGGTCGATGAACTGGAGCTGGCGCAGCTTTCCGCTAATAACCGCCAGGAACTGGCGCGTATGCGCTCAGAGCTGGCGGAAAAACAGAGCCAGCAGCTCGATACTTACCTGCAGGCTTTGCGCAACCAGCTCAACAGTCAACGTCAGCGTGAGGCAGAGCGAGCGCTGGAAAGCACCGAACTGTTGGCGGAAAACAGCGCGGGACTGCCGGAAGGTATTGTCGACCAGTTCAAGGTTAACCGCGAACTGTCTCAGGCATTAAACCAGCAGGCGCAACGTATGGACCTGGTCGCCTCGCAACAGCGTCAAGCCGCCAGCCAAACGCTGCAGGTGCGCCAGGCATTGAATACGCTGCGAGAGCAGTCTCAGTGGCTTGGGGTCTCAAATATGCTGGGAGAAGCGCTGCGCGCGCAGGTATCCCGTTTACCGGAAATGCCCAAGCCTCAGCAGTTGGATACCGAAATGGCGCAGCTTCGCGTGCACCGTATGCGCTATGAGGATCTCCTCAATAAACAGCCGCAGTTGCGTCAGATTCATCAGGCCGATGGACAACCGCTGACCGCTGAACAGAGCAGCATTCTCAACGCCCAGTTACGCACCCAACGTGAGCTGCTGAACTCTTTGTTACAGGGTGGCGATACGCTGATCCTTGAGCTGACCAAGCTCAAAGTCTCTAACAGCCAACTGGAAGATGCGCTAAAAGAGGTCAACGAAGCAACGCACCGCTATCTTTTCTGGACCTCGGACGTTAGCCCCATCTCCCTCTCCTGGCCTGTCGACATCGTCCAGGATCTGCGGCGTCTGATCTCATTAGATACGTTTAATCAGTTGGGCAAAGCCAGCATCATGATGCTGACCAGCAAAGAAACGCTGCTGCCGCTTTTCGCGGCATTGGTGCTGGTTGGCTTTAGCCTCTCTTCGCGCAAACACTTCACCCGTTTTCTGGAGCGTTCATCTGCCCGGGTCGGGAAAGTCACCCAGGACCACTTCTGGCTGACGATACGCACGGTGTTCTGGTCGATACTCGTCGCTTCTCCGTTGCCGGTGCTGTGGGCAACGCTCGGTTACGGATTGCAGGAAGCCTGGCCTTATCCATTAGCTGTCGCTATCGGTGATGGCGTTACCGCCACGGTGCCCATGCTGTGGGCAGTAATGATTTGCGCCACCTTTGCGCGCCCCAACGGTCTGTTCATTGCCCACTTTGGCTGGCCGCGTAACCGCGTCGCGAAAGCCATGCACTATTACCTGATGAGTATCGGGCTGATTGTGCCGCTGATCATGGCGGTGATTATGTTTGATAATCTCAATGACCGGGAATTCTCCGCCTCACTGGGGCGTCTGTGCTTTATTCTGATTTGCGGTGCGCTGGCGGTCGTGACCCTGAGCCTGAAACGCGCCGGAATACCGCTGTACCTCGATAAAGAAGGCAACAGCGATAACATGGTCAACAGCATGCTGTGGAATATGCTGATGGGCGCACCGCTGATTGCCATTCTCGCTGCGGCAGTGGGCTATCTCGCCACGTCGCAAGCTTTACTGGCGCGTCTGGAAACGTCCGTAGCTATCTGGTTCTTGTTACTGGTGGTGTATCACGTTATCCGCCGCTGGATGCTGATCCAGCGCCGCCGGCTGGCGTTTGACCGCGCCAAGCATCGACGTGCCGAAATGCTGGCGCAGCGCGCACGGGGTGAAGAAGAACCAGCGCATTCCACCAGCCTTGAAGGCACGATTGATGTTGATGAAAGCGAAGTGGATCTGGATGCTATCAGCGCGCAATCACTGCGCCTGGTGCGCTCTATCCTGATGCTTATCGCCCTGCTCTCGGTCATTGTGCTGTGGTCAGAAATTCATTCTGCTTTCGGCTTCCTGGAAAACATCTCGTTGTGGGATGTCACCTCCACGGTGCAGGGTGTGGAAAGTTTAGAGCCGATAACGCTGGGCGCGGTGCTTATCGCAATCCTGGTGTTTATCATCACTACCCAGTTAGTGCGCAACCTGCCCGCGCTGCTGGAGCTGGCGCTGCTGCAACATCTCGATTTAACCCCCGGCACCGGTTACGCTATCACCACCATCACCAAGTACCTGCTGATGCTGATTGGCGGTCTGGTTGGCTTCTCAATGATCGGTATTGAGTGGTCCAAACTGCAATGGCTGGTAGCGGCTCTCGGTGTCGGTCTGGGCTTTGGTTTGCAGGAGATCTTCGCCAACTTTATTTCCGGCCTGATTATCCTCTTTGAAAAACCAATCCGCATTGGCGACACGGTGACAATTCGCGATCTTACCGGTAGCGTGACGAAAATTAATACCCGCGCCACGACCATCAGCGACTGGGACCGCAAAGAGATCATCGTGCCCAACAAAGCCTTTATCACCGAGCAGTTTATCAACTGGTCGTTATCGGATTCGGTCACCCGTGTGGTATTAACCATCCCGGCACCGTCGGAGGCTAACAGCGAGGAGGTTACGCAGATCCTGCTTACTGCCGCACAACGCTGCTCACTGGTTATCGATAACCCGGCGCCAGAAGTCTTCCTGGTTGACCTGCAGCAAGGGATTCAAATCTTCGAACTGCGTATTTATGCCGCTGAGATGGGGCATCGTATGCCGCTGCGCCACGAAATCCACCAGCTGATTCTGGCAGGCTTCCGCGAGCACGGTATCGATATGCCGTTCCCACCGTTCCAGATGCGTCTGGAGAGCCTCGGCGGTAAGCAAACGGGAAGAACCTTAAGTTCTGCGGGCAGAAGCAGTCGCCCGGCGGGGAGTTTGTAAGTCATGCCACAATAAGACGTGAGGTGTGCTTACACTACCCAGCGTCTTATTTACCAGCATAATTGATATCTAATGATAAAACGCCATAACCAAAAAAGCAGGAGAGTCGCCATGATAGAATATTGCCAGATACCGCGCTGTCTTCTCCATACGATCGCATAGATAAAAGGAATAAACAGAGGTAGTGTTAAGATTATGCCCACAGAACGAACATCGTCGTCCTCAATATAATTCATGACATCACAGACATTATTAATTCCCCTACCGTCAATAAACCATTCCTTGTCCTGAGTTGAAAACATAATTATCAATATAATGCTAACTATGCCCCAGATGAAATTCAATGTAAAAGACTTCCAACTCATTAGCCGCCTCGCATAATTTTAAGTATTGCATCTTTCTTTTCTATAATTCGACGACCATATTCACTATACTCACGATCCGGAAAACCGGGTTGTTCACTAATAGATTGGATAATATCCTTTTTATTTCTCATGGTTCCACGATTATATCTAGAACCAGCCAATATTATTTGTTCATCTGTCAAGTACATAGTATCAGAATCTGGATTGTCATATAAAATAAGATCGCGTAAATGGAATGCTACAACCCGAATATTAAAGTGGTTATCAAGCAAACACTGCGACAAGCGGAATTGCTGAAAATGAGTCAGTTTATCTGGGTGAATACCTATTGTTCTTGCTGCAACGCCTATCTGGATAGCAACTGAACCGACAGATGTAGCATTCGACCATTCATTGCTGCTCTTTCCCAATACTTCTTCAATTACCTGTCTAAATTGCAGAACACCAACACCTTTAAATCTCTCTGGAGTTCCGCCAACTTCTGCGACAGCAACACCTGCAAGGAGTAATTCTGGGACTCTTGCTTCATAAGCACATTGTTTTATAATAGTTCTATGGTGAATTAACCAAGCCGTTTTATAATACCAAAGATATGATTTCCCAGTCATAAAACGCCAATTGGTAGGCAGGGCATACCAACGGAAAAAATCCAACCCGTTCCAATGAGGAAAACCATATTCGTCTATCTCACAAAATGGCGGAGAGCTGATCATCATAAAAATTTAATCACCAAGGCAATGTAAACATTGACCTAACAATAGTCATGATTCTCAACCAGTAATGAGACAGACATCACAAGCATAAAAGGAAAAATCAGAAGTTATATTTTTTAAAATAAATTCATAGCAGCAATCATTTCCAATTATACAATATCACCCCAAGATGATTGTCATAATAAATATATCATAGATATACACACGAATTTCATTTTGATAAATTATAAAAATGATTTATTACGAACAAAGCCCGAACGGTATCCCTATCGGGCTTTGCGGAAATTCAATATTTATCTTTCCTTAGTCTGTCACCCACCGGGGGAGTTTCACCATACGACGGCTGTAGTTCTGATAAATCGCCATTGCCAACAGCGAGAAGAAGATCGGGCCTCCGGTCATCCACAATGCGCTGTTCCAGTCCCCAGCTTCAATCACCGGCTGGATGATGGTGAACACATTGGCAAACGTCACCACCAGCACAACCACCGATGTGGCCAGTAACGTCGCCGCTCGGGTTTTAAAGACAACAAACGGTCTTTCCAGGCCCGTACGGGCTTTAAAGAACGGAAACGCCAGCGCGAGGAACAGATACGGCAGCGTCATCGAGACGTTCGCCATCAGCGTCAGTTTGTTATAGAACGCTGAAGCCGTATCGCCGCCAAACGAAACCAGCAGGATAAACAGGCTCACCAGCAGGCACTGCAACCACATTGCCGTCGTCGGCATCCCCACGGCATTTAGTTTGGTCATCGGCGCTGGCCACAGCGCCTTCGGCGTTCCTTGAATAATCGCTTTTAGTGGCGAATAGCTGAGCGTGAAAAAAGCGCCGGTGTAAGCGAGAAACATAGAAAGCCCGGTGATACGCGCTAACCACACCCCCGTCACCATCGCGGTTTCAGGAGAAAGATGCAGCGCGTTACCTAACGTCATCCCGAGGCTTTTCATCAGGATATACGTTATATTGCCGAGGTTGACCGAGCTATTGCTTAATACTTGCTGCCAGTTGGTGCTAACGCCCCATAAAAATATGGCCAGTGAATAACCGACAGAAATGACAATCGCGGCAAAGACAATGCCTTTCGCAAAGTTCTTTTCTGGCTTTTCTGTTTTATCAACTAATCCCCCCACGGCTTCTATTCCGCCGTATGCAAAAATGGCAAACACAACAAATGACAACATGGCCAGACCGGACTGATATCTCGGATTAGGTGAGGAGATGAAATTAATATCCTGCGCAAAGTGACCACCAGTTAATAACAAAATAGCGACACTCACTAACAACAGAACTAAATTAAGACACATTACGGCAATTCCGCCTACTGCCGTAATACGAGCAATCTTATTAATACCCCGGGAGGCCACGCAGGTTACCAGAATCATCCAACCGACGGCGAGCAACCCGACGACCTGCGTAGGCTCAAGCCCCGCAAAACGCCAGTGCTGCGTCATGTCCGCGCCAAATAAGAAGGTTGAAAAAGGTACCCAGACTTTCGCTGCGGTGCTTACCATCCATATCACATAGGAAGAAAACCACATAAACGTGCCGATAAACGCATAGCGTGGCCCAACGCTATTATTCATCCACGAATAGATTCCGCCCTCTTCTTTCCGATAGGCAGCCCCCATTTCCGCCATCATTAAAGCAAATGGGATAAAGAATAATAATGCAGAAAATATATACCACGGAATCGCGCTATACCCCATTAGATAGAATGCGGAGGGGCTATTCGCAAAACCGAAAACAGACGTAAATATCATGAGGATGAGACCTATAAGGCTCATCTTTTTTATTGTTTGGGTCATTAAACCATCCCTTACTCTGGCAAGCGTTTAACAAACGCCACTCACCGGTTGGCACTGCCCTCTTTTCAGAGTTCAGCGATAGAAAAATCAACACAGAATTGATACCTGAACGATATCAAATATCCAGGAGTAAATTGTGGCTATTAGAGGGTAAATGAAAAAATATGCTACAAAGTGGCCATTTCACCGCCACTTTGTATTGAAGGAGAGTACGTTACGCGCGATCGACGGTAAATGCGATAACCTCGGCCAGGCTCTCTGCGCCCAGCGCCAGCATCACCAGACGGTCAACGCCCAGCGCCACGCCAGAGCAATCCGGCATACCCACTTTTAACGCTTCAAGCAGGTTGGTGTCGATAGGCTGCTGCGGCAAGCCACGTGCGGCACGTTTGCGGTTATCCTGTTCAAACCGCTGCTGCTGTTCGCGCGCGTCGGTCAATTCATGGAAACCATTCGCCAGCTCAATACCTTTGTAGTAAACCTCGAAACGTTCAGCCACGCGGTGATCTTCGGTACTGATTTGCGCCAGTGATGCCTGGCTGGCCGGGAAATGATACACAAACGTCGGTTTGTCTTTGCCAATATGCGGCTCAACGCCCATCGTAAACAGCAACTGCAGTAAGGTGTCCCGGTCTTCTTCAGTATCGGCGATATTGCTGAGATCCAATTTCGCCGCCACTTCCCGCAGTTGGGTTTTATCCGCAGACAGCGGGTCTATCTCCAGATGGCGCTGGAAGGCTTGCTGGTAAGAGAGACTTTCCGCAGGTGAGCAGTCCAGCACCTGCTGGAGCAAATCATCCACTTCATTCATCAGGCGATACATATCGTAGTGCGGACGATACCATTCGAGCATGGTGAATTCAGGGTTATGATGACGCCCCATCTCTTCATTACGGAAGCTGCGGCACAGTTGATACACCGGGCCGCATCCTGCCACCAGCAGGCGCTTCATATGGTATTCCGGGCTGGTCATTAAATAGAGATTCATTCCCTGGGAGTGTCCAGGGCCGACGAAACGCGTTTCGAACGGGAACAGATGGATGTCCGTTACCGTTGCCTGACTCATACAAGGGGTCTCAACCTCAAGCACGCCACGATCGGCAAAAAAGCGGCGAATCTCCGCTATAATTGCTGCACGTTTTAACAGATTGGGGATGGACGCGCTCGGCTGCCAGGTTGCCGTTTCGCTCATGGTTGTTTCTCCGATTTAAGACAAGGGCACGAAGTCTACTCGTATCGCGTTAACGAGACAAATTTCGCGCGCCAATAATCCACACTGGCAATTGGATAAAAAAAGCGACATGGGGTGGTTTAGTAATTAAATTAATCAAATTCAATGATAATTCCCCCCTTTGACACGCTAAAAAAATCGAACACGTCAAATTTCCCGCACATCCCTGAGACTATACTATTGTACCTATAAAGGAGCAGTGGAAACGCGTTCATAACCTGTTTGAAGCCGATGAAGCATCTGATTTCAGGCAGGAATGAAATAACAACAATCTGGAGGAATGTCGTGCAAACCTTTCAAGCCGATCTTGCCATTATAGGCGCCGGTGGCGCGGGATTACGTGCTGCAATTGCTGCCGCACAAGCAAATCCCAACGCTAAAATCGCACTGATCTCAAAAGTGTACCCAATGCGCAGCCATACCGTTGCTGCCGAAGGCGGCTCTGCTGCTGTCGCGCAGGATCATGACAGCTTTGACTACCATTTTCACGATACGGTAGCAGGCGGAGACTGGCTGTGTGAGCAGGATGTCGTGGATTACTTTGTCCACCACTGCCCAACTGAAATGACGCAACTGGAACAATGGGGCTGCCCATGGAGCCGCCGTGAAGACGGTAGCGTCAACGTACGTCGCTTCGGCGGTATGAAAATCGAGCGTACCTGGTTTGCCGCGGATAAAACCGGCTTCCACATGTTGCATACGCTGTTCCAAACATCTTTGCAGTTCCCGCAGATTCAGCGCTTTGACGAACACTTCGTTCTGGATATCCTGGTTGATGATGGCCATGCTCGCGGCCTGGTTGCCATGAACATGATGGAAGGCACGCTGATGCAGATCCGTGCTAATGCTGTTGTGATGGCAACGGGCGGCGCAGGTCGTGTTTACCGTTACAACACCAACGGCGGCATCGTAACTGGCGACGGTATGGGCATGGCGCTGAGCCACGGCGTTCCGCTGCGTGATATGGAATTCGTTCAGTATCACCCGACGGGTCTGCCAGGCTCTGGCATCCTGATGACCGAAGGCTGCCGTGGTGAAGGCGGTATCCTGGTCAACAAAAACGGCTACCGTTATCTGCAAGACTACGGCATGGGTCCGGAAACCCCGCTGGGCGAACCGAAAAACAAATATATGGAACTCGGTCCGCGCGACAAAGTTTCTCAGGCTTTCTGGCACGAATGGCGTAAAGGCAACACCATTTCCACCCCGCGTGGCGATGTGGTTCACCTCGACCTGCGTCACCTCGGCGAGAAAAAACTGCTCGAACGTTTACCGTTCATCTGCGAACTGGCGAAAGCCTACGTGGGTGTCGATCCGGTTAAAGAGCCGATCCCGGTACGTCCTACCGCGCACTACACCATGGGCGGTATCGAAACCGATCAGCACTGTGAAACCCGCATTAAAGGTCTGTTCGCTGTGGGCGAATGTTCCTCTGTTGGTCTGCATGGCGCTAACCGTCTGGGTTCTAACTCTCTGGCGGAACTGGTGGTCTTCGGTCGTATGGCCGGTGAACAGGCTGCAGAACGTGCTGCAACGGCTGGCGCTGCAAACAGTGCCGCGCTCGATGCGCAGGTTGCTGGCGTTGAAAAACGTCTGAAAGATCTGGTTAACCAGGAAGGTAACGAAAACTGGTCTAAGATCCGTGACGAAATGGGCCTGTCCATGGAAGAAGGTTGCGGTATCTACCGTACACCGGAACTCATGCAGAAAACCGTTGATAAACTGGCGGAGCTGCAGGAACGCTTCAAGCGCGTACGTATCACTGATACCTCCAGCGTCTTCAACACCGACCTGCTGTACACCATCGAACTGGGTCACGGTCTGAACGTTGCTGAATGTATGGCGCACTCTGCTCTGGCGCGTAAAGAATCCCGCGGCGCGCATCAGCGTCTGGATGAAGGCTGCACCGAGCGTGACGATGTGAACTTCCTCAAACACACCCTCGCCTTCCGCGATGCTGACGGCACGACTCGCCTGGAATACAGCGACGTGAAAATCACCACTCTGCCACCGGCTAAACGTGTTTACGGTGGCGAAGCGGAAGCAGCCGATAAGAAGGAGAAGGCGAATGGCTGAGATGAAAAACCTGAAAGTTGAGGTGGTGCGCTATAACCCGGAAACCGATACCGCGCCGCACAGTGCTTTCTACGAAGTTCCTTATGATGAAACCACGTCACTGCTGGATGCGTTGGGCTACATCAAGGATAACCTGGCACCGGACCTGAGCTACCGCTGGTCCTGCCGTATGGCGATCTGCGGCTCCTGCGGCATGATGGTCAACAATGTACCTAAACTGGCGTGCAAAACCTTCCTGCGTGATTACACCAACGGCATGAAGGTTGAAGCGCTGGGCAACTTCCCGATTGAGCGCGATCTGGTCGTCGACATGACGCACTTTATCGAAAGCCTGGAAGCGATCAAACCGTACATCATCGGTAACCCGCGTACACCGGATCAGGGTCCAAACACCCAGACTCCGGCGCAGATGGCGAAGTATCATCAGTTCTCCGGTTGCATCAACTGTGGTCTGTGCTACGCCGCGTGCCCGCAGTTCGGCCTGAACCCAGAGTTCATTGGACCGGCTGCGATTACGCTGGCGCATCGTTACAACGAAGATAGCCGCGACCACGGTAAGAAGGAGCGTATGGCTCAGTTGAACAGCCCGAACGGCGTCTGGTCCTGTACTTTTGTGGGCTACTGCTCCGAAGTCTGCCCGAAACACGTCGATCCGGCTGCGGCCATTCAGCAGGGTAAAGTTGAAAGTTCAAAAGACTTTCTTATCGCTACCCTGAAACCACGCTAAGGAGTGCACGATGACGACTAAACGCAAACCCTATGTGCGACCAATGACGTCCACCTGGTGGAAAAAGCTGCCATTTTATCGTTTTTACATGCTGCGCGAAGGCACGGCGGTTCCGGCAGTCTGGTTCAGCATTGAACTGATTATCGGCCTGTTTGCACTCAAGCATGGTGCAGAGTCCTGGATGGGCTTTGTCGCCTTTTTGCAAAACCCGGTGGTGGTGATCCTGAATATTATCGCCCTGGCAGCAGCGCTGCTGCATACCAAAACCTGGTTTGAGCTGGCGCCAAAAGCTGCCAACATCATTGTAAAAGACGAAAAAATGGGGCCAGAGCCGATCATCAAAGGTCTCTGGGCAGTTACTGTGGTTGCGACAGTAGTAATACTGTTTGTTGCCCTGTTCTGGTAAGGAGTCCGGAATGATTAATCCAAATCCAAAACGCTCTGACGAACCCGTATTCTGGGGCCTGTTTGGTGCAGGCGGTATGTGGAGCGCAATCATTGCGCCGGTGATGATCCTGCTGGTCGGCATTATGCTGCCGCTGGGCTTTGTTCCTGATGCTTTCAGCTATGAACGCGTACTGGCATTCGCTCAGAGCTTCATCGGACGTGCGTTTCTGTTCCTGATGATCGTTCTGCCGCTGTGGTGCGGTTTACACCGTATGCACCACGCGATGCATGACCTGAAAATCCACGTGCCTGCGGGCAAATGGGTATTCTACGGACTGGCAGCTATCCTGACCGTTGTAACGGCTATTGGGATCCTGACCATCTAATCGCATGCGTTAATTATCAGGCCCGCCAATGGCGGGCCTTTTTATTAGTGCAGCATCCCGGTCAACCAGCGGGAAAACTCACGCATCGCGGGCGTCTCCGGACGAGATTGTAAACGCGTTATCCAGTAACTCCCCAGATCAATCTGCGTTAAAAAAGGCTGCACGATACGTTCACTGCTGAGCAAATGCGTGAACATTCTAACCGGTGCAATTGCTACACCAATCCCCGTCTGCGCGGCTTCCAGCATTGAGACGGACGAGTCAAACACCACCACGTTGTGCGTCGGTGACGGAGGCGCTTCTCCGGCGGCCTGCATCCAAAGCGTCCATTCATCACGCCGATACGATCGTAATAACGGAAATTTCAGGATGTCCACAGGTGCTTTAATCTGCGAGGCCAATGTCGGTGAACACAGCGGAGACATCAGCGCGCTACACAAATATTGCGCATCGGTATCGTGCCAGGCTCCTCCTCCGTAGCGAATAGTATAATCCAGCCCTTCGGCGGCGGGATCCACACGGTTATTGTGGGTGGAAATATGCAAATCAATATGCGGACAGTGGCGCTTAAAATCGCTCAACAGAGGGAAAAGACAACCGACCGCAAAGGTCCCCACCACGCCAATTTTTAGTTTTTCCTGAGTCTGTTTAGTGGCAAAACGATCCAGCATCCCCGCCATACGATCGAAAGAGTCATTAAGTACAGGTAACAGACTTTCCCCTTCAGTCGTCAACATTAACCCTCGAGAACCACGCACAAAAAGCTGACAATTCAGCTGTTGCTCCAGCGCTTTTACATGCTGGCTTATTGCAGAATGCGTCACGTTGAGCTCAATCGCAGCGCGGGTAAAGCTGAGATGTCTGGCCGCTGCTTCAAAAGCCCGCAGCGAGTTAAGGGGGATATAGCTACGCGTCATTATCTGGCCTGTTAGAAAAACTTATATCTGCTGCTAAATTTAACCGTTTGTCAACACGGTGCAAATCAAACACACTGATTACGTCTGACGGGCCCGGACACCCTTTCGCTTTTAATTACGGAACTGATTTCATGATGAAAAAATCGATATGCTGCGCGCTGCTGCTGACAGCTTCTTTCTCCACGTTTGCCGCCGCAAAAACAGAACAACAAATTGCCGATATCGTTAACCGCACCATCACACCGCTGATGCAGGAGCAGGCAATTCCGGGCATGGCCGTTGCGATTATCTATCAGGGGAAACCTTATTACTTTACCTGGGGTAAAGCCGATATCGCCAATAACCGTCCAGTCACGCAACAAACGCTGTTTGAACTCGGATCGGTCAGTAAAACGTTCAACGGTGTGCTGGGCGGCGATGCTATCGCCCGCGGCGAAATTAAGTTCAGCGATCCGGTCACGCAGTACTGGCCTGAACTGACTGGTAAGCAGTGGCAGGGTATCAGCCTGCTGCACTTAGCCACCTACACGGCAGGCGGCCTGCCGCTTCAGGTTCCGGACGACGTTACGAATAAAGCCGCGTTACTACGCTTTTATCAAAGCTGGCAGCCGCAATGGGCCCCAGGCGCTAAACGTCTTTATGCTAACTCCAGCATTGGTCTGTTTGGCGCCCTGGCGGTGAAACCCTCAGGCATGAGCTACGAAGAGGCGATGACCAAACGCGTCCTGCACCCCTTAAAACTGGCGCATACCTGGATTACGGTTCCGCAGAGCGAACAAAAAGATTATGCCTGGGGTTATCGCGAAGGAAAGCCAGTGCATGTATCCCCTGGGCAACTTGATGCCGAAGCCTACGGGGTGAAATCGAGCGTTATCGATATGACCCGTTGGGTTCAGGCCAACATGGACGCCAGCCAGGTTCAGGAGAAAACGCTCCAGCAGGGCATCGAGCTTGCGCAGTCACGTTACTGGCGTATTGGCGATATGTACCAGGGCCTGGGCTGGGAGATGCTGAACTGGCCGGTGAAGGCCGACTCGATAATTAGCGGTAGCGACAGCAAAGTGGCACTGGCAGCGCTTCCTGCCGTTGAGGTAAACCCGCCCGCGCCTGCCGTGAAAGCCTCATGGGTGCATAAAACGGGCTCCACTGGCGGATTCGGCAGCTACGTTGCGTTCGTTCCAGAAAAAAACCTTGGCATCGTGATGCTGGCAAACAAGAGCTACCCAAACCCTGTTCGCGTCGAGGCCGCCTGGCGCATTCTTGAAAAACTGCAGTAACGGACAAGGAGGCCCTGGATATTGGGCTTCCTTTCTTTCTCTTTTTTTCCTGCTGTCATCTACACTTAACAAAAATCCAGCAAGGAAAATCCCATGCGCATTCTGCCCGTCGTTGCTGCAGTTACGGCTGCATTTCTGGTTGTCGCTTGCAGCACCCCAACACCACCGAAAGGTGTTACCGTAGTAAATAACTTTGATGCCACACGCTATCTGGGCACCTGGTATGAAATTGCGCGTTTCGACCATCGATTCGAACGTGGACTGGAAAAAGTGACTGCTACCTACAGCCTGCGCGACGACGGCGGTATCAATGTTATTAACAAGGGCTATAACCCGGACAGAGGAATGTGGCAGAAAACGGAGGGGAAAGCCTACTTCACTGGCGACCCAAACCGCGCTGCGCTCAAGGTCTCGTTTTTTGGCCCCTTCTATGGCGGGTATAACGTGATTGCCCTCGACAGGGAATATCGTCACGCGCTGGTTTGCGGGCCGGATCGCGACTACCTGTGGATCCTTTCACGGACCCCTACTATTTCAGATGAAATGAAACAGCAAATGCTGGCCATCGCGACCCGGGAAGGGTTTGAGGTGAATAAGCTGATTTGGGTAAAACAGCCTGGTGCTTAGTGGGTGCTCAGCTTGAGGCCAATAATACCGGCCACAATCAGCCCGAGGCTCAGTAACCGCGCCGGGCTGGCAGATTCACCCAGCAGCAGAATCCCTGTAATGGCCGCGCCGACTGCGCCGATACCCGTCCATACGGCATAGGCGGTTCCTACAGGCAACGTACGCATTGCCCAGGAGAGCATGGCGATACTGACGATCATTGCCACAATAGTGATAATGCTTGGCGTCAAACGCGTAAAACCGTGGGTATATTTCAGGCCAATCGCCCAGACAACTTCGAGCAGACCTGCAATTAATAAAACGATCCAGGACATATCAGGCTCCAGAACAATGGGGCCGTCCCCGGTGAAAGAAGCGTTTGCAGGTCGTCCTGCAAAGCTGATGTGTGAAATGGCATTTTTGCCCGAGAGAAAATGAATTTCAACCTTTTTATTCGCTGCCCGCTAAAAGCAAGAATTAAGCATAATTAGCGGCGTAGTTCCCGCATTTGGCACTCATCGGAGTTCTCTATGATGAAGGGCTTTCTGAATCCGGAAAGTCGATTGCCTCTCTTCTGAATGCGAAAAGGTTATGCTTAAAATTTTAGTGATTGACCGGTGCCACTTTACCCGCACAGGGATTGAGGCCTTGCTTAATCATTCTGGCAGGTTCAGCTCCTCATTTCTTGTGTCAGGGATCAATAATCTCCTGTTAGCAAAAGAGCATATTTTGCAGTGGAAGCCGCATCTGGTGATCGCGGATTTATACAGTTTTATTAGCGAGACGCATACCAGTCCGCCAATTAAACCCTTTTTCATGAGCTGCGGCGTCATCCCGCTGATTTTACTGCAATCAGTTGAAAGACAGCACACCTCAATGGCTTCCTCTCAATCCGTCGCCTATTCGGTCTTAACCAAGCACACCACACTGAACGCGCTCTCACACACGATTCAGGAGGCGCTACAGCTTCGCCCCACATTAGAAATAGCCGAAAACGCGACTCCGCTGCTTACGCCGCAGGAGGAGAAAGTATTGTCGATGTGGATGGATGGTGTGAGTAACAATGCGATAGCCGCCGCACTCAGCATTCATGGCAAGACGGTCTACACCTATAAACGGAATATCCGCATGAAACTGCACATGGGGAACCGCTTCTCGCCGTTTCTCTCACTCCCCGAGAAGGGGAATTAACGGTACGACGTGACGTCGTACCGTTCATGATTATTGTTGAGCTTTTGTCGCTGCACCAGAGATTGCGCTACCGCCCTCAGAGATATCCTGCCCAACACCTTTCGTGGTATTGCACGCAGTCAACACTGAAGAAAGAACCAACACAGAAAAGATCGCAGCAATTGTCTTTTTAACCATAACGTCTTCCTTTTCTAGCCAATATTGTTTGTGTATAGCTCATTAATAATAGACAAGATCCGCAAGTGTGATGGATAAACAACCGTTTTTAAGACTATGAGAGAGTGTTAGCTGGCGGCGTGAGAGATTGAATTGCCAAGATGTTTGATGTCTTCACCGAAGCCGCGCGCGGTATTACAACCCGCCAGGAGAGTGCTGGTGAAAAGGATGAGCATTACAAGACTGAGAAGACGTTTCATCATTCCTGCCCTGGAAAAAGTATGGCGCAGCAACCTGCGCCATAAGATCAAATAGATATCTTATTTTACGCGAGAAACGTATTCGCCGGAGCGAGTATCCACTTTGATCACTTCACCGATCTGTACGAACAGCGGAACTTTAACGACTGCGCCAGTAGACAGAGTAGCCGGTTTGCCGCCAGTACCAGCGGTATCACCTTTCAGACCTGGGTCGGTTTCAACGACTTCCAGCTCAACGAAGTTTGGCGGAGTCACGGAGATCGGCTGACCGTTCCACAGGGTCACGATGCATTCAGCCTGGTCCAGCAGCCATTTAGCGTTATCGCCTACCGCTTTCTCGTCTGCAGCCAGCTGTTCGAAAGTGGTGTTATTCATAAAGTGCCAGAACTCACCGTCGCTATACAGGAAGGTCAGGTTCATGTCGGCTACGTCTGCACCTTCAGCGGAGTCGGTAGACTTGAAGGTTTTCTCTACGCGAGTACCGGTCAGCAGGCGACGCAGCTTAACGCGCGCAAATGCCTGGCCTTTACCTGGTTTAACGAATTCGCTGGCTTCAACCGCATAAGGTTCGCCGTCCAACATGATTTTAAGACCAGCACGAAAATCGTTGCTATAGTACGTTGCCATAAGGCCCTCTGAAAATTGTTAACTGGTAGCTAAGCCACAAAATGGCGCATATTGTAACCCTAAATACCCCATCCAGAGAAGATTGGTTATCGCAACTTGCCGATGTTGTGACCGATCCTGATGAACTTCTGCATCTTTTGAATATAGACGCAGATGAAAAACTGTTGGCCGGACGCGACGCGAGACGACTTTTCGCCCTGCGCGTACCGCGCGCCTTTATTGCTCGTATGGAAAAAGGCAATCCGGACGATCCGCTTTTGCGTCAGGTACTTACTTCCCAGGAAGAGTTTGTTGCTGCACCTGGCTACTCGACCGATCCGCTGGAAGAACAGCACAGCGTGGTCCCCGGTTTGCTGCATAAATATCGCAATCGGGCGCTGTTGTTGGTTAAAGGCGGTTGCGCGGTAAATTGTCGCTATTGCTTCCGCCGACACTTCCCGTATGCCGAAAACCAGGGCAATAAGCGCAACTGGCAGGTCGCCCTGGACTACATTAGCGCGCATCCTGAGCTGGATGAGATTATCTTCTCCGGTGGTGATCCGCTAATGGCCAAGGACCATGAACTGGACTGGTTACTCACGCAACTGGAAGCCATCCCGCACATTAAGCGTCTGCGCATTCACAGCCGTTTGCCGATTGTGATCCCCGCACGCATTACTGAAGGACTGGTCCAGCGCTTTGCGCGCTCCTCCCTGCAGGTTCTGCTGGTCAACCACATTAACCACGCCAATGAGGTCGATGAGGCGTTTCACCAGGCGATGGTCCGACTGCGTACCGCTGGGGTCACCCTACTCAACCAAAGCGTTTTGCTGCGTGGCGTGAACGATAACGCACAAACACTGGCGAACCTGAGCAACGCCCTGTTTGATGCGGGGGTGATGCCCTATTACCTGCACGTACTGGACAAAGTGCAAGGTGCCGCCCACTTTATGGTCAGCGACGATGAGGCACGTCACATTATGCGTGAACTGCTGACGTTGGTTTCCGGCTATATGGTCCCCAAACTGGCGCGTGAAATTGGCGGAGAGCCAAGTAAAACGCCGTTGGATCTGCAACTACGCCAACAATAATCATTATTGAGTGTCCGATTCCGGACACTCACCAAGATTACTTATTATTTAAATTCTCACAAGTGGAGCCACACTTTTAATCTGTGCTATTTTAATTAGCGCTATAAAATCATTAATTCATAATTTGTATTAGTAGAACCAAATTCAGAATATTAATAAATATATGGTTAGGGAGAACCTTTTATGACTATAAGTATTAAAGGCATTAATACCGGTGTTATTCGTCAAAAGAATGAATTTATTGCCTTAGCATTAAAGATAAAAGAACAAAGGAATAAAACGTCGTTATTTTTTCTTTCTCCGCTTGGGCTAAGAGATCTGCTTATCGCCCTGGAAAGCAGGCTATCCGTCAAACATCAGCTTAGCGAAGAAGAGCATGCGCAATATGAGAAGGAATGCGATAAAGTCAGCCAAAAGATGCACGAAAATATTCCTTTGATTCAGGAAGATGAGCTAAAAAATGCCGACATTAATCGTCGCATAAATTCGCTGATGTTAGTGGATGACAAAGGCGAAAACTTAACATTTTCTCTGACACTGCATGATGGACAAACGTGTGAATTACTGATTAATGAACGACAGATTCGGGTGCTGGCCCATGCTGTTATTCATGCAATAAATAATGCTGGCATGCGGGAATTAGCGCTACGAATTACATCGCTGCTGGATTTCCTGCCGCTGTACGATGTTGATTGCCAAGAAAACGACAATCTGGAATACGACTCTTATACGCACCCCGAATGGAAACAAAGCCTGTTTAATCATTATCTGGCGATTATTTACCGCTATACAGATGATCAAGGAAAAGCCCAGTTCTGTGGTTCGGTAGTAAAAACTCGCGCCACTTCCGGCAGCAAAGAGGCCGAAGCCATTACTCGCCGTCTTCTCGATTTCAGCCCACGGCTGAAAAAGCTTGCTGGTGTACCGTGCCAGGTGTTTGTCAGAACGTTGACGGGTGATAAGGCGCAAAAGCTCAATCAGGATCAGTGCCTGCGCGCGCTGCATCATTTACGCGCTCAGTCTGTGCATAACGCTCAAAATGCCTGATGTTTCTGCGCTTATCAGGCCGACGAATTTGTATCGTAGGCCTGATAAGACGTTGTAGCGTCTCCATCAGGCATCAACAGCATTTATCAATTTGGGCACTTATAAACCTGCCCAGTCATTTCACTGGCAGTAGGAACAAAGCTGGACAGCATTCCCTGTGATGGGCTGCTGACGCCATAAATCACGTTACCACCCATTGCCGCAGCCTGGTTACGCAGATCGTTTGCTGCGCCACGCATAGAGCCACCCTCTTCGCCGTGCTGGCCAGAAAGCCAGTTGCTTTGCGTACCGGTTGCAGTGCCAATCAGTTGACACTCTGCGCCAGGCTTCTCTTCGACGAAGCGTACGCTTTGCCCGGCTGAACTCAGTTCGTTGCTGGAGCTACAACCCGCCATCAGTAGCGCGGCACCAACGATCCCTGCTAAATATTTCACGTGCATGTCATTCCCCATAATCAATGAGCTGGACGTTATGTCCGTAGCTGAATCATATACTAAAAAGATGACCAAAAGAAAAACCCCCGGACATTTCTGCCCGAGGGTTTCTCATTTTTCGCGAGATACGTATTTAATCAAATAATTCAAGTTGCAGGCAGGCGGCAGGTTCATGAATCCCCCAGTGCTTACATGAGTAAGTGACTGGGGTAAACGAACGCAGCCAATGAACCTGCGGCTTGAAGTATGAAGATTAAATTACATCATGCCGCCCATTCCACCCATGCCGCCCATACCACCAGCAGCACCTAAGTCAGGCGCATCGCCTTTCGGCAGGTCAGTAACCATGCACTCGGTGGTGATCATCAGACCCGCAACAGAAGCCGCGTACTGCAGAGCTGAACGCGTTACTTTGGTTGGATCCAGGATACCCATGTCGATCATGTTACCGTATTCTTCAGTTGCAGCGTTGTAACCGTAGTTACCGTCACCCGCTTTCACGGTGTTAGCCACTACAGACGGCTCTTCGCCGCAGTTCAGTACGATTTGACGCAGCGGAGATTCCATTGCGCGCAGCGCAACTTTGATACCTACGTTCTGGTCTTCGTTCTGACCTTTCAGACCGGCAATCTTAGACGCTACGCGAATCAGCGCAACACCACCACCAGCAACCACGCCTTCTTCTACCGCAGCACGAGTCGCGTGCAGGGCATCTTCAACGCGGGCTTTCTTCTCTTTCATTTCAACTTCAGTCGCAGCACCAACTTTGATAACCGCAACGCCGCCTGCCAGTTTCGCTACGCGCTCCTGCAATTTTTCACGGTCGTAGTCAGAAGTTGCTTCTTCGATCTGCTGACGAATCTGAGTCACGCGACCCTGGATTGCAGCTTCGTCACCCACGCCATCAATGATGGTGGTGGTGTCTTTGTTGATAACGACGCGTTTCGCCTGACCCAGATCTTCCAGAGTTGCTTTTTCCAGCTCCATACCGATCTCTTCAGAGATAACGGTACCACCGGTCAGGGTAGCGATATCCTGCAGCATCGCTTTACGACGGTCGCCGAAGCCAGGCGCTTTAACCGCCGCGACTTTCACGATACCGCGCATGGTGTTAACAACCAGAGTTGCCAGCGCTTCGCCTTCAACATCTTCAGCGATGATCAGCAGTGGTTTACCGGCTTTTGCTACTGCTTCCAGCACCGGCAGCATTTCGCGGATGTTGGAGATTTTCTTGTCAGCCAGCAGGATGAACGGGCTTTCCAGTTCTACTGCGCCAGTTTCCGGCTTGTTGATGAAGTAAGGAGACAGGTAACCACGGTCGAACTGCATACCTTCAACCACGTCCAGTTCGTCCTGCAGACCGGTACCGTCTTCAACGGTGATCACGCCTTCTTTACCGACTTTGTCCATCGCTTCAGCGATCAGTTTACCTACGGTTTCGTCGGAGTTAGCGGAGATAGTACCAACCTGAGCAATCGCTTTAGAGTCAGAGCACGGTACGGACAGTGCTTTCAGTTCTTCAACGGCAGCAGCGACAGCTTTGTCGATACCACGTTTCAGATCCATCGGGTTCATGCCCGCAGCAACGGCTTTCAGACCTTCAGTGATGATGGACTGCGCCAGTACGGTTGCGGTGGTGGTACCGTCGCCTGCAGCGTCGTTCGCTTTAGAGGCAACTTCTTTCACCATCTGCGCCCCCATGTTTTCGAACTTGTCTTCCAGTTCGATTTCACGGGCTACGGAAACACCATCTTTAGTGATGGTCGGTGCACCGAAAGATTTATCCAGAACTACGTTACGGCCTTTTGGACCGAGGGTAACTTTCACTGCATCTGCCAGTACGTTTACGCCGCGCAGCATTTTCACACGAGCGTCGTTACCGAATTTTACGTCTTTAGCTGCCATTTTCTCTTTCCCTTAAATTCGTATGTTCAGTGTCGTTCGCGGATTAGGCTTCAACAATTGCCAGGATGTCACTTTCAGACATGATCAACACTTCTTCATTGTCGATCTTCTCAGATTTAACACCGTAGCCATCGTTGAAAATAACGATATCGCCGACTTTAACGTCCAGCGGCTGTACGGTACCGTTGTCCAGGATGCGGCCCTTACCGACAGCGATGATTTCGCCACGAGTTGACTTACCTGCTGCAGAACCGGTCAGTACGATGCCGCCAGCAGATTTAGATTCAACTTCTTTACGTTTGACGATCACACGATCATGTAACGGACGAATACTCATTGATAGCTCTCCTTTGAGAAAGTCTTTATCAGTTATGGGTGACGCCGGCCCGTGAACGGTTTCCCGGCTAGTGACCAGAGAAATGGGGATGGGGCTTTGTACCTTCAAGGGGGCAAGCGAAAAAAAATTTATATCAGCAGAAAATTCCGTCAAAACGCCGACGCGCATCACATTTTATAACGATTTCAGTCACGTCGTCATAAGCAAATACGATTGTGATACCATCAAAAATCTGCGCTGTAGCCCGGTCAATGGGCATAACCGGATAACAACTTATGAGCGGACTGAAACAAGAGCTGGGACTGGCTCAGGGCATTGGCCTGTTGTCGACATCATTGCTAGGTACAGGCGTTTTCGCCGTCCCTGCGCTAGCCGCGCTGGTGGCTGGCAACAACAGCCTGTGGGCCTGGCCGGTGCTGATTGTTTTAGTCTTTCCCGTGGCGATTGTCTTTGCCGTACTGGGCCGTCATTTTCCCAGCGCGGGTGGCGTGGCGCATTTTGTTGGTATGGCCTTTGGCTCACGCCTGGAGCGCGTCACCGGATGGCTATTTTTGTCGGTGATTCCCGTCGGCTTGCCTGCGGCATTACATATTGCCGCCGGATTTGGTCAGGCAATGTTTGGCTGGCATGACGAACAGCTTCTGTTGGCAGAGCTCGGTACGCTGGCATTGGTTTGGTATATCGGCTCCCACGGTGCCAGCTCTAGCGCTAATCTGCAAACGGTCATTGCCGGATTGATTGTTGCCCTCATTGTCGCCATCTGGTGGGCAGGCGATGTGAAACCTGGCGAAATCCCCTTCCCTGCGATAACCGAGATTGAGCTACCCGGACTGTTCGCCGCGCTGTCGGTGATGTTCTGGTGTTTTGTTGGCCTTGAAGCGTTTGCCCATCTGGCATCTGAATTCAAAAACTCGGAGCGGGATTTCCCGCGCGCGCTGATGATCGGCCTGCTGCTTGCGGGCTCTGTTTATTGGGCATGCACCGTCGTCGTGCTTCATTTTGGCGCCTACGGTGAGCAAATGGCGGCGGCGGCCTCACTGCCAGAGATCGTCGTGCAGTTATTTGGCGTACAGGCACTGTGGGTCGCCTGCATCATTGGTTATCTGGCCTGTTTTGCCAGTCTCAACATTTATATTCAAAGCTTCGCCCGGCTGGTCTGGTCGCAAGCGCAATATAAGCCGGAAAGTCATCTGGCGCGTCTGTCTCCCCGTCACCTTCCGCGCAATGCGCTAAACGCCGTATTGGGCTGCTGCGTGATCAGTACGTTGTGCATCTATATGCTGAAAATCAATCTCGATGCGTTAATCGTCTATGCTAACGGCATCTTTATTATGATTTATTTGCTGTGCATGCTGGCGGGATGTCGATTACTGAAAGGGCATTATCGCATGCTGGCGGTCATTGGCGGTCTACTGTGTCTGCTGCTGTTGGCAATGGTTGGCTGGAAGAGCCTGTATGCGCTGATTATGTTGGCAGGGCTGTGGCTGTTTTTACCCCGCAGGCCGGATAAGGCGACGTTGACACCGTCATCCGGCAGATAAGCATTTTGCCGGATGGTGCTCACGCTTATCCGGCCCGCATACTGATGCTTAATCCCGAGGATCGTCTTTATGATCAATACGGTTGCGATCGTCGTCTTTGCGCTGAAATTCGCCATCAAAGGTCTCACCGCCACCGGTTCCGGCGCTGAAACCACCGCCCGGCATACGCGAAAAACGCAAATGCGGCAGTAGTTTCATCGT
This sequence comes from Citrobacter sp. RHBSTW-00017, assembly GCF_013797615.1. Classification (NCBI taxonomy): domain Bacteria; kingdom Pseudomonadati; phylum Pseudomonadota; class Gammaproteobacteria; order Enterobacterales; family Enterobacteriaceae; genus Citrobacter; species Citrobacter sp. RHBSTW-00017. The sequence continues at coordinate 4,494,662 of NZ_CP056899.1, forward strand.
CAGATGTTTTTGCACCGGGGGTAATAAAAGAAGAAGACCGAGGAAATCGGTGAAAAAACCGGGCAGTACCAACAGCAGACCAGCAATGATCAGCGACACGCTCTTGATCATTTCTGCAGCAGGACTTTCACCAGCCGCCATTTTTTGTTGCATCAGTAAAAAGTTTTTAAATCCCTGGTTACGAACCAGAGACATACCGATAACCGACGTAAAAATAACCAAAATCAGCGTCATCAGGACACCCAGGACATGGGCAACCTGAATAAAAATAGATATCTCTATGTAAACATAGAGAAAAATGGCAAGTAATGGTATCCAGCGCAAAGGGTTCTCCTGTCAATAACAGTCGTTTTTTTCAACGCCTGTCCGATGAATTATGTGACTCGCATCAATTAGACGTTGAGGTGGTTAGCAAAATTTCAAGTCGCTTGTACACTTATTTTTAGTATTAATCCTAAAGGGGTGATCCATTTCACAGAATAATAAATAAGGGGTAAATTCCACGCTTTAAGTGATCCAGATTACGGTAGAAATCCTGAACCAGCATATGATCTCGAGTATCAGACCGATGCAGGGGATAATCGTCGGTCGAGAAACAATCGAAATCACATATATCCTGTGTGTTTAGTCAAATCATTGGCAGCTTGAAAAAGAAGGTTCACATGTTAAACAACATTCGTATCGAAGAAGACTTGTTGGGTACCAGGGAAGTTCCAGCGGACGCCTACTACGGTGTTCACACTCTGAGAGCGATTGAAAACTTCTACATTAGCAACAACAAAATCAGCGACATTCCTGAATTTGTTCGCGGTATGGTAATGGTTAAAAAGGCAGCGGCAATGGCCAACAAAGAGCTGCAAACCATTCCTAAGAGTGTGGCAAATGCCATCATCGCGGCGTGTGATGAAGTCTTGAATAACGGAAAATGCATGGATCAATTCCCGGTAGATGTTTACCAGGGTGGTGCGGGTACCTCCGTCAACATGAACACCAACGAAGTGCTGGCCAATATCGGTCTGGAACTGATGGGTCACCAGAAAGGTGAATATCAGTACCTGAACCCGAACGACCACGTTAACAAATGTCAGTCTACCAACGACGCTTACCCAACTGGCTTCCGTATCGCGGTATACGCATCCATCATCAAACTGATCGATGCCCTGAACCAGCTGCGTGAAGGCTTCGAACAAAAAGCTGTTGAATTCCAGGACATCCTGAAAATGGGCCGTACCCAGCTGCAGGATGCTGTACCGATGACCCTCGGTCAGGAATTCCATGCTTTCAGCGTACTGTTGAAAGAAGAAGTGAAAAACATTAGTCGTACCGCTGAGCTGCTGCTGGAAGTTAACCTCGGTGCAACTGCAATCGGTACGGGTCTGAACACGCCGAAAGAATACTCCCCGCTGGCAGTACAGAAACTGGCTGAAGTCACTGGCTTCGCCTGTGTTCCGGCAGAAGATCTGATTGAAGCAACTTCTGACTGCGGCGCATACGTTATGGTTCACGGCGCACTGAAACGTCTGGCTGTTAAGATGTCCAAAATCTGTAACGACCTGCGTTTGCTCTCCTCTGGCCCACGCGCTGGTCTGAACGAGATCAACCTGCCGGAACTGCAGGCTGGTTCTTCTATCATGCCAGCAAAAGTGAACCCAGTTGTTCCAGAAGTCGTAAACCAGGTTTGCTTTAAAGTCATCGGTAACGACATCACCGTTACTATGGCATCTGAAGCTGGTCAGCTGCAGCTGAACGTAATGGAGCCGGTCATTGGCCAGGCAATGTTTGAATCCATTCACATTCTGAGCAATGCTTGCTACAACCTGCTGGAAAAATGCGTTAGTGGTATCACTGCTAACAAAGAAGTCTGTGAAGCGTTTGTATTCAACTCCATCGGCATCGTTACTTACCTCAACCCGTTCATCGGTCACCACAACGGCGACATCGTCGGTAAAATTTGTGCCGAAACCGGTAAGAGCGTACGTGAAGTTGTCCTGGAACGCGGTCTGTTGACCGAGTCTGAACTGGACGATATCTTCTCTGCACAGAACCTGATGCACCCTGCTTATAAAGCAAAACGTTATACTGATGAAAGCGAACAGTAATCGTGTAGGGTAGTACCGGAGAAGGCACGTCATGATGACGTGCCTTTTTTCTTACTCGAAGTTACTTAAAAACAACAATTTAATATCAACTTGTTAAACAACAAGGAAGGCTAATATGATAGTTTTAGAACTTATCATCGTTTTGCTGGCAATCTTTTTAGGTGCCAGACTTGGGGGTATCGGTATTGGATTTGCAGGTGGGCTGGGTGTTCTGGTTCTTGCCGCTATTGGCGTAAAACCGGGTAATATTCCGTTCGATGTTATTTCCATTATCATGGCGGTTATCGCTGCCATCTCTGCCATGCAGATTGCCGGTGGTCTGGACTATCTGGTTCATCAAACTGAAAAACTGCTGCGTAAAAACCCGAAATACATCACGATCCTTGCACCAATCGTGACCTATTTCCTGACTATCTTTGCCGGTACCGGCAACATCTCTCTGGCAACTCTGCCGGTTATCGCTGAAGTCGCGAAGGAACAAGGTATCAAACCTTGCCGTCCGCTCTCTACCGCAGTGGTTTCTGCACAGATTGCGATTACGGCGTCGCCAATCTCCGCAGCCGTGGTTTACATGTCTTCCGTAATGGAAGGTCATGGCATCAGCTACATTCACCTGCTGTCCGTGGTCATTCCGTCCACTCTGCTGGCCGTTCTGGTGATGTCCTTCCTGGTAACAATGCTGTTCAACTCCAAACTGTCTGACGACCCGATTTATCGTAAGCGTCTGGAAGAAGGTTTGGTTGAACTGCGTGGTGAAAGACAAGTTGAAATCAAAGCTGGCGCGAAAACCTCCGTTTGGTTGTTCCTGCTGGGCGTGATTTGCGTAGTTGTATACGCCATCATCAACAGCCCAAGCCTCGGCCTGGTTGCTAAACCGCTGATGAACACCACCAACGCAATCCTGATCATCATGCTGAGCGTCGCGACGCTGACTACGATCGTCTGCCGCGTTGAAACTGACTCCATCCTGAACTCCAGCACCTTTAAAGCGGGTATGAGCGCCTGTATTTGTATCCTGGGTGTTGCATGGCTGGGTGATACCTTCGTATCTCACAACATTGACTGGATCAAAGATACTGCAGGTAGCGTAATTCAGGGTCATCCGTGGTTGCTGGCTGTCATCTTCTTCTTTGCTTCTGCGCTGCTGTACTCTCAGGCTGCAACCGCTAAAGCACTGATGCCGATGGCTCTGGCTCTGAACGTTTCCCCACTGACTGCTGTTGCGTCTTTCGCAGCTGTTTCTGGCCTGTTCATTCTGCCAACCTACCCAACTCTGGTTGCGGCGGTGCAGATGGATGACACCGGTACAACCCGCATCGGTAAATTCGTCTTTAACCATCCGTTCTTCATCCCGGGTACTCTGGGCGTGCTTTTGGCTGTCTGCTTCGGCTTCTTGCTGGGCAGCTTCATGCTGTAAGACTTTACTGCAGGGTGCCTTCGCGCCCTGCAGTTCCTCCTCCTCATCATCCCGCTTTAACTAACATCCTTCCCTCGTCCGTTGTATAGTGACCACTCTTTAGCTGGTTACTCTGTTCTTTCGAGGTGTTTATGCTTGATGTAAAGAGTCAGGATATTTCCATCCCCGATACCGTTGTGGTGCTCTGTACCGCCCCGGATGAAGCAACCGCCCAGGATCTGGCCGCCAAAGTGCTGGCGGAAAAGCTGGCTGCCTGCGTGACGCTGCTGCCTGGCGCGACCTCCCTCTATTATTGGGAAGGTAAGCTGGAGCAGGAATATGAAGTCCAGATGATTTTAAAAACCACCGTCACACACCAGCAAGCCCTTCTCGATTGCCTGAAGTCACATCATCCATACCAAACGCCTGAACTTCTGGTTTTACCCGTCACTCACGGAGACTTTGATTACCGCTCATGGCTCAACGCATCCTTACGCTGATCCTGCTGCTGTGCAGCACATCTACCTTTGCCGGATTATTTGACGCGCCTGGCCGCTCGCAGTTTGTTCCTGCCGATCGGGCGTTTGTTTTTGATTTTCAGCAAAACCAACACGATCTGAACCTCTCATGGCAGGTTAAAGATGGCTACTATCTGTATCGCAAACAGATAAGCATTACGCCATCTCAGGCCGATATCGCCGAGGTAAAACTACCGCCAGGCGTCTGGCATGAAGATGAGTTTTATGGCAAAAGTGAGATTTACCGTAAACAATTGACTATCCCGGTCACGGTCAATCAGGCTAAATCTGGCGCAACATTAACGGTCACATACCAGGGCTGTGCCGACGCCGGTTTTTGCTATCCGCCTGAAACTAAAACGGTGCCATTAAGTGAAGTGTCTGCCGATACCAGGGCGACACCTGCGCCAGTTCCTGCCACCGATACTTTGCAAGAGAGACCACAACCCGCAACCCAGCTTCCCTTCTCTGCGCTGTGGGCATTGCTAATCGGAATTGGCATCGCGTTTACACCTTGCGTATTGCCGATGTATCCGCTGATTTCCGGTATCGTGCTGGGCGGCAAACAACGCTTATCAACCGGACGCGCGCTGCTGCTGACGTTTATCTACGTCCAGGGAATGGCGCTCACTTATACCGCGCTGGGTCTGGTTGTTGCCGCCGCTGGATTGCAGTTCCAGGCTGCGCTACAGCATCCTTACGTCCTGATTGGCCTTGCCGTCGTCTTTACGCTGCTGGCCCTTTCAATGTTTGGCTTGTTCACGCTGCAGCTCCCTTCATCGCTGCAAACACGCCTTACATTGTTGAGTAACCGTCAGCAAGGCGGTTCCCCCGGTAGCGTCTTTGCGATGGGGGCGATTGCCGGCCTCATCTGTTCTCCTTGTACAACGGCCCCGCTAAGCGCGATTTTGCTGTATATCGCTCAGAGCGGGAACATGTGGCTGGGAGGCGGCACGCTGTATCTGTACGCGCTGGGGATGGGATTACCTCTGATGCTAATTACCGTATTCGGTAATCGTCTGTTACCTAAAAGCGGCCCATGGATGGAACATGTCAAAACCGCTTTTGGCTTTGTCATTCTGGCGCTCCCCGTCTTCTTACTCGAACGCATCATTGGCGACGACTGGGGCGTTCGCCTGTGGTCGCTGTTGGGCGTCGCATTCTTTAGCTGGGCATTTATCACCAGCCTGCAGGCAAAGCACGCCTGGATGCGCATCGGGCAGATTATCCTGTTAGCTGCAGCGCTGGTAACCGTTCGGCCATTGCAGGACTGGGCGTTCGGCGTGCCGCATGCTCAAACCCAGACACACCTTAACTTCACGCCTGTGGCTTCGGTGGATGCGCTAAATCAGGCGCTGGCACAAGCTAAAGGCAAGCCCGTGATGTTGGATCTGTATGCTGACTGGTGCGTGGCCTGTAAGGAGTTTGAGAAGTATACGTTTAGCAATCAGCAGGTTCAGCAAGCGCTAGGCGACACGGTGCTTTTGCAGGCGGATGTGACTGCAAATAATGCCCAGGATGTCGCTCTGCTGAAACATCTACAGGTTTTAGGTTTGCCGACTATTTTGTTCTTTGACGCCGAGGGGAAAGAGCATCCGGAGGCTCGGGTAACCGGCTTTATGGATGCCGCGACCTTCAGCGCACATTTGCGCGATCGCCAACCGTGAGCGACACTTGCAACAGGAAATACGGAGGAGAATACCGTGCAACGTGAAGATGTCCTGGGAGAAGCCCTGAAATTACTTGAGGTTCAAGGGATAGCCAATACCACACTGGAAATGGTGGCCGATCGTATCGATTATCCTCTTGATGAACTACAACGCTTTTGGCCCGACAAAGAGGCCATTCTGTACGATGCGTTACGTTACCTCAGTCAGCGGGTGGATATCTGGCGGCGTCAACTTTTGCTGGATGACACCCTGAGCGCTGAACAGAAATTACTGGCACGCTACACCGCGCTGTCCGAATGCGTGAGCAATAATCGCTATCCAGGCTGCCTGTTTATCGCCGCCTGTACGTTTTACCCCGATCCCGGGCATCCGATCCATCAGTTAGCCGATCAGCAAAAAAAGGCAGCACATGACTTCACCCATGAGCTGCTGACGACGCTGGAAGTTGACGACCCTGCAATGGTCGCCAAACAGATGGAACTGGTGCTGGAGGGCTGTCTGAGCCGCATGCTGGTGAATCGTAGCCATGCTGATGTCGAAACGGCACACCGCCTGGCTGAAGATATCCTGCGCTTTGCTCAGTGCCGTATGGGCGGTGCGCTGACCTAAGCAAGCATGCCCGCCAGTCCGAAATGAGTAAACAAAAACGCACCATCGCCACGGTGGTGCGAAATACTCTGTTAAACGCCCGCCCAACTCATTGCCCGACACACCAGCGGGTCCTGCCGCAGCAATTGCACCGTTAGTTACTGGAAACGTCGGAAAGGTTTGTGCACAACTTGCGGTAGTGTGCGGGAGTAATACAGGCCGCGTAACCTTTTCGTCAGCCTTTGCTCATATAGAAGGTCAGATAGGTAAATTGCCTGGAAGTTTTGTGCAAACTTCAGGCATAATCGCACAGATTGCCGCAATATTAAGCGGTTGAACATCTTTTCCCGAAATTTGATTGACTGGCAGACGTGAATACGGTTTAATGCGCCCCGTTGCCCGGATAGCTCAGTCGGTAGAGCAGGGGATTGAAAATCCCCGTGTCCTTGGTTCGATTCCGAGTCCGGGCACCACTATTCTAAAGAACCCGCTCACAAGGCGGGTTTTTGCTTTCTGGGATTCCGGTAGATTTCTGGTCTTCTTAGCCACAGCTACCACTACCCGGCCTCTTCCATCCAACCTCAGCATTTCTCTTTAGCGACTCCCTGCTCTTCCGGTCACAGCGTCGTTATCTGTTCGGCTTCAAACAGCCAATAAACACTATTTCCAACTTGTATGCCTATCTGGTGAATTCATCACAGCAAGGCAGCATCCGGTCTTTGTCCGGTCAGTGGAAGGAAAGCATCATCCATTCCCTTCAGATAAGGGCATAATTGCATTTGATCTGGCCTCCCCTTCAACATTTCTATTGGCTCTATTCCTGACGTAGATTTCAATTTGATTTGTCTTTGTGCTTCTCTGGTCCATCAAACAGATCAACTAAAAAGGCATGAAACTCTGGATCATCGTCATCCTTAAGTGGGCTCTCCGGCGATAGAAATGGTGCCGGGCACCAACGAACTTCATCTTCATAATGCAAAGGATGAGGAAATTTTGGAACTCCATTCTTAAATGTAGCTAGCAGTTCATCAACGCCCAGTTTCGTGCCAACAAGAGTCATGCAGTCATCACAATGCTTGCCAGAACAAACCACCTTAATCCTCGTCGAGCCATCAAGCTGCGCTTGGCAAATTTGAGAGTATGTCCGCGCTAGATCCATTACTAGGTGCATAGCCTGGTAGGTGTCACAGATACTCATCAGAGCATCTTTTGCTTCACCATGCTTAAAAGAATACGGCTGAGTAAATTCATAGAGCGATTCCCAGATTTCGCGGCCTTGCCAATCCTTTGAATGAGGATTTGGTAGCCAATCAAACCTTGAGAAAGCGGGCACTATATCACTTAGGAAGTCGTCCTTGGTGAGGGTATAGCGAGCGGGTTGCATATACTCAGTTTTAAGGAGTTCACCCGCAGCAGCCTTATTTAAATTGATGTCAATTTTCTGCTGAATGTCACCAGAGACCTCTGACCATTGTTCGGGTGTAGGCTCTTCACCTACTGGTAAATAACGTTGAATGACCCATTCTGCCGACAGATGGTGATCTTTTGCAGTGAACTCTTCTGCGGACTTGTTTTCTAGGGAAGGTGCGAATAAGCAGGTCATTTCTTCCCAAGCTGACTCGCTGATTAAAATTTCGCGGATCTGGGCCGATTTTTTTCCCGCAAACACATCGAATCAGCCTATTTAGGCTATTTTTTCCACCATTTCTGGCGTTATTTCCGGTTTTTACTGAGATCTCTCCCACTGACGTATCATTTGGTCCACCCGAAACAGGTTGGCCAGGGTGAATAACATCGCCAGTTGGTTATCGTTTTTCAGCAGCCCCTTGTATCTGGCTTTCACGAAGCCGAACTGCCGCTTGATGATGCGAAACGGGTGCTCCACCCTGGCACGGATGCTGGCTTTCATGTATTCGATGTTGATGGCCGTTTTGTTCTTGCGCGGATGCTGCTTCAAGGTTTTTACCTTGCCGGGACGCTCGGCGATCAGCCAGTCCACATCCACCTCGGCCAGCTCCTCGCGCTGTGGCGCTCCTTGGTAGCCGGCATCGGCTGAGACAAATTGCTCCTCTCCATGAAGCAGATTACCCAGCTGATTGAGGTCATGCTCGTTGGCCGCGGTGGTGACCAGGCTGTGGGTCAGGCCACTCTTGGCATCGACACCAATGTGGGCCTTCATGCCAAAGTGCCACTGATTGCCTTTCTTGGTCTGATGCATCTCCGGATCGCGTTGCTGCTCTTTGTTCTTGGTAGAGCTGGGTGCCTCAATGATGGTGGCATCCACCAAAGTGCCTTGGGTCATCATGACGCCTGCTTCGGCCAGCCAGCGATTGATGGTCTTGAACAATTGACGGGCCAGTTGATGCTGCTCGAGCAGGTGGCGGAAATTCATGATGGTGGTGCGATCCGGCAGGGCGCTATCCAGGGATAATCGGGCAAACAGGCGCATGGAGGCGATTTCGTACAGGGCATCTTCCATGGCACCGTCGCTCAGGTTGTACCAATGCTGCATGCAGTGAATACGCAGCATGGTCTCCAGCGGATAGGGCCGTCGGCCATTGCCCGCCTTGGGATAAAACGGCTCGATGACAGCGGTCATATTCTGCCATGGCAGAATCTGCTCCATGCGGGAGAGGAAAATCTCTTTTCGGGTCTGACGGCGCTTAGTGCTGAATTCACTATCGGCGAAGGTGAGTTGATGGCTCATGATGTCCCTCTGGGATGCGCTCCGGATGAATATGATGATCTCATATCAGGAACTTGTTCGCACCTTCCTTAATATCATTCAACCTCTGTGTCTTTGCAATTGATTTGTTTTATATTGACACTGTAACGTGACTCATATCGACTCTAATGCCTGCCTCACACACTGCGACATTCGATAAGCTTTTATGCCTACATCATGCTCACCGAGTTTCAGCAGGTTAACGCCATTCACGGTATGTGTAAGAGCAGGCCAGAAGTACCTGCTCAGCATCAACACAGTGGCTTTGTTGAATAAATCAGATTTCGGGTAAGTCTCCCCCGTAGCGGGTTGTGTTTTCAGGCAATACGCACGCTTTCAGGCATACCTGCTTTCGTCATTTTGTTCAGCGCTCGTACCAGGGCCATAGCCTCCGCAACCTGACCATCGTAGTCACGCAGCGTCAGTGAACCCCCGAACAGCTGTTTTACCCGGTACATCGCCGTTTCCGCTATCGAGCGACGGTTGTAATCTGTTGTCCATTTCCACCGCGCATTACTCCCGGTCATTCGCTGATTAGCCACTGCACGGTTACGGTCTGCATATTCACCGGGCCAGTAACCCGCACCTTTTCGGGGCGGGATAAGCGCGCTGATTTTCTTACGCCGCAGTTCATCGTGACAGAGCCGGGTGTCGTAAGCGCCGTCTGCCGATGCTGCCCTGATTTTTCTGTGAGTCTGCCGGATAAGATCCGGGAAGGCTTCTGAGTCCGTCACATTGTTCAGCGACAGGTCTGCACAGATGATTTCATGTGTTTTGCTGTCAACTGCCAGATGCAACTTTCGCCATATACGACGGCGTTCTTTGCCGTGTTTTTTGACTTTCCATTCGCCTTCACCAAAGACCTTCAGCCCGGTGGAATCAACCACCAGATGCGCGATTTCACCTCGGGTGAACGTTTTGAAACTGACATTAACCGACTTTGCGCGCTTGCTGACACTGGTGTAATCCGGGCAGCGCAACGGAACATTCATCAGTGTAAAAATGGAATCAATAAAACCCTGTGCAGCCCGCAGGGTCAACCTGAACACGCGTTTAATGACCAGAACGGTGGTGATGGCGAGATCAGAATAGCGCTGAGGTCTTCCCCGTGATGAAGGCGTTGCCGACTCATACCAGGCCTGAATAGCTTCATCATCCAGCCAGAAAGTTATGGAGCCACGGTTGATGAGGGCTTTATTGTAGGTGGGCCAGTTGGTGATTTTGAACTTTTGCTTTGCCACGGAACGGTCTGCGTTGTCGGGAAGATGCGTGATCTGATCCTTCAACTCAGCAAAAGTTCGATTTATTCAACAAAGCCCAACACAGTATCTTCCCCCGCCACTTTCCCGCAATATCCCCGTAGCTTTCCCGCTATAGAGATCCACGAATCCCTTGTGCACCAATACTTTGCTTCAAATTTCCCGTTTTCCCGATTTATTTTCACTGAGTGGGTATGAATGCTTACCACCAGACATCAATCCAACATTTATATCACTCTGTATATTCCTTCATAAAATAATGGTAATAAACTCAATCCAAACAAACATACGTTACATGATAAAAACACATTAAACAGACAATAAAAGTTTTTCATTTTATTTTCTCAAATGACATGATGTATCGTTAACCATGATTCTTATTCTTGCTGCAGATAAATGTGGGAACTCAGCGTAACTGATATTCCCTTGGTAATTAAATTAATTATTAATGTTATATCAATTAATAAAATCGATCCGAATTAACTATTGTTATTTACTGAGCAACAAACGGTTTCACATACCTATTCATATATATATTATTCATATACGTTATTTTTATCAGCCAATTAATATGCAAACATCTCCTGACAGATTATTTATCAGTTGCACATAGATACCTATAATCAAATGACTCCACCCTTCACATTTTTAACGGGAAAACGGGGAATATCCTGCCGAAGCCTTACAACACAAGGATTTCTCACTCCCTGACTACGGGATTTCACCGGGTAATTTGCGGGGAATACCAGAGTCGAACCGGGTACATAACTACCACTCACCAGATGAGCATCCCCTCCACATTATCAGCGGGAAGTCGGGAAAACGGGACATTTCCTGTCAACCCCTTATAACACAAGGCTTTTTCACTTGCCGTTTTCAGTAAGTTCACCGGGCAAGTTGCGGGGAAGACCAGAGACGGACCGGAGAATTCTGGTGCTCATCTTCACTCCATCAGCAACCGTCATTGCCAGAACATCGCCATGCGGCCTTTTCAGCAACGGTTTGCATAACACACGGAGGCACGGGACTCTTCCCTCCCTGCCTCAATTTCTGACCTCACTAACGTATTTATCACCCCTGCATAAGGAGACTTCTGCATGTCCACACCACGCCGTTTTAAGTTTACTCACCGCCTCATTGATGGCCTGCCCCCTAATGAACCTGATGCCCCCTCCCGTGAAGCGGAATACAGCGATACCGAAATCAGCGGGCTCAAATGTCTGGTTGGCAAAGGAGAAGGCAAAAAGAAATTTCTCTTACGCTATCTCTGGCAGGGCCGCAAACGCGCCATCAGTATTGGTCACTGGCCGGAGATTGATGTCATCACCGCCCGAAAGATTGCCACTGATATGAAACGCCAGATAGCCACCGGCACTGACCCGCGTTATGAGCGGGACAAATACCGGGCCATTCCCACCCTTCAGGAAGCTTTCAGTCAGTATTATTTCCCATGGGCGAAACTGCACAAAAAGAGCTGGAACAAAGATGAACAGCGCTTCCGTGACCATATTGCCCCGGTAATGGGAAATCTGCTGCTCAATGAAATTACGCCCCGCCACGTCACCCACCTTCAGTCTTCTCTGTGCGAAACCTGCCAACCTGCCACCAATAACCGGGTGATTGCCCTGCTGAAAGCCCTCCTCAGATGGTCATTGCGCCATGAGATGGTAACGGTGAACCCAGCGGCAAACATCCCTCTTCTGCGTGAAAATAATGCCCGTCAGCGCTATTTCTCGGAAACGGAGATCAGGCACATATTTGATGCAGCCAGCGAAGACAACAGCCGTGTGGCCGGTATTTATGTTCGTTTACTGTTACTCACCGGATTGCGTCGCGACGAACTGAGGCTGGCAAAATGGGCGCATTACAGTATGCAGCAGGGAACGTTGTGGCTGCCTGAAACCAAAAATGGCTCGGGCAGACTGGTGCACCTCAATGACTGGGCGATAAAGCTGATTGATGAACTGCCTCGCTTCGGCGGCAATATATGGATGTTTGGCGGCAAACTGCCGGGAAAACCGGTCTGCAATGTGACTAAAGCCTTCAGACGCATTATCCGGCGGGCAGGTATCTATGATGAGGAGGTCTGCATTCACACCTGCCGTCATTCGGTCGCCGCATTAATCGTTTCACGGGGAGGCACCTTATATGACGTTCAGGCCCAGCTCGGACACCGTAGTATTCAGTCGTCACAGCGTTATGCCCATCTGCATCCGCAGCGGCTGAAAGCAACCGGTCAGCTGATTGAGCAACATATTGGTAATGCACTGGCCTTTTCCGGGACATCGGATTAAACATCAGCAATGAAAATGGCAGCCATGCAGGCTGCCAACATTTGCTAGCTCAGTGTGGCACGGAGGAAACTGTCGTCAATAATGAAGCCGTTGATCGCTTTATTCCCCATGAGTTTGCGGGAAATCAGGCGGTCTCTCTCAGTTCTTATCAGAAATCCACGGGCATCAAGTAGTTTGGCTAGCTGCCTGGCGTTCACACCATAGTGTTTAACCCAACCATCAATTGCTTCTGGCAGAACCAGCATCTGTTTCTCCGGTAATAAAATGCCATACACTGGTTCATAACGAGACAGGATAGGGTTTCGGGACAAGTTGCCAAATTTCTGATGCTCCGTGCCCAGGGTAGTTTGCAGACACATCAGCGCCTCCAGCTTCGGGTCTGTTTCAGGCTGAACATTCGCCATCCAGATATCAAAAGCGGTTATCAGCGTTGCAAAAATTTCGTCTTCACCCCACTCCAGAATTCCAGAGTCATACGCCATAAATGCAGCAGTACCAGGTACCGCGAAGCGCTTTAACAGCCGCTTCTGGACGGTATTTAGCTGATAGCCACGATCTTCACAGTGAGCAAGCAGCGCTTTACACACCCACTCATGCAGGTCATTGACATAATCACGCGTTTCAGCCTCGTCATTCGTCAAATTGACTAGGTATTCGATAAATACCCGCCCGGCGGTCCCATAATATTGCGCTGAATTGGCCTTAATTATTTCTATACGGTGACCGCAGTCCTCACTGGATTCATCAGCACAAGACCGCACATGTTCGGGAGTGATAAGCAGGTCAATACTGCGATGAAGCAGACCGTCTTTAACCGTTTCACCTCCATCCCTGAGCCGTTCCTGCATCGAAATCTCACCGGAACTTATGATGTTAAGAAGCCATGAAGCGGGCTCGACATTTTTCAGCGTCTCACCGGACATACGGTTCTTACCTTTCCCATTCGCCAGTGCATATATGGCATCGCCAATTTTAGGCCCCTTATACACACCCAGCTCATCGATAGGAGCAGTGATATGATTGCGTTGCTCCAAGGTCATCTCAAGCGCGTTCGGTGTCGTGTTCCAGGACTCAATAAGACTGTCACTGTTTCCCGGCTCACCGCCATTGCCATTTACAGAAGCTGCCAATTGCAACAGAGCAGTCTTTCCGACACTTGATTGCCCGTAGAAATGATAAATAATGCCCTGCTCATTCAGCAGCGGAAGCAGGCACGAACTTAACCCAATCCACACGGCCAACTTTTGCATATCGCCGGTTGCATGTTTCAGCACTTTTTCTTTCCATTCATCCAGGCTTCCCCGGGCACCAATACCCGAAGAGGGATTGTACGAAGCCGCAGGGATCATCCCGTGAACCTCAGTAATTTTCTCGGATTTGATTGCGTGCCTGCCATGCATAAAGCATAAGTCCCCGGGTTGCCAACCATGTCTGTTGACCAGACGATAGCGTTTTAGTGGCAAAGTCGCGGCAGCACGAAAGTAAGTGTTCATCGCAGGCACAGTACTCAAAGGGATAAGACCTTTTCCAGCAAAATGCCGGCAAACGACTTCACTCCTCGATAAAACCTCAACAACCGGAACGATTTCCTGACTGACCTTGCCATCTGTTGTTTGACAGTAAAAAACTACCGATAAGCCAGAACTCTGACTTTTATCTGCTGCCAGACCAACAGGGACAATGTACCCCGCCATAATTAACCTTGCTTCTCCGGCACGATCGATACCATATAAGCCTTCCTTAACCAGATAATAACCGTCTGGTTGATTATCTGACAAGATTAATTCAGGATCATTCTTCAACTGCATGAAATATTTACCTGCATCCTCAGGGCAATTAAAATCACAAGAGGCCACAACTACCACATTGTTTTTCATATCAGACATAACAGTTCTCTTATAAATTATATTTTGAAGTCATGGGGCATTTTTCCATCATTAATGGAATAGCCTCAAACATATTCATATTCTAAAAATTGAGCATCAGGCCCATTGCTTTCTCAATATCAGCGTGCTGTTGTCCGCCAAAATAATTGGCGTACCGCTCTGAAGTCGAAAGGCACTTATGGCCCAAAAAGCGCTTTACCGCGTACAGATCTCGCGTGGCGGCAAGCATAGCGGAGCCCGCTGTATATCTCAGTTCGTGAATAGTGAAGGGCACAATTCCGGCCTTTTCACAAATTTTCTTCATTAACCTGCGAGGCTCGCTGATTTTTCCCCCGCTCATTGAGCGAAATAGCAGTCCATGATTACCGTGTTTATTCAGCTGTAAATAAACGATATTCATGGCTTCACCACAAAGCGGCACCAGGCGTGAATCTCCGCTCTTCGTATCCTTCAAAAACAGCGTCTTTCGGGTGAAATTTACGTCCTCCGCACAGGCTCCACGAGCCTCTCCCAGCCGCATACCAGTAAAGGCAAGTAAATGCAGCAATTGCAGAGTGTCTCTGTCATCAACCTGAATTTCATCCCTCAGCGTCTTAATGAAGACACGGTATTCGGATGGTTCCATTGCTCGCCTAAGCGATGCGGGCTCGCGGAACGCTTTCATTCCGGCAGCAGGAGAACTATCCAGATAGCCTTGGTCCACCGTCCAAGAGAGGATCGCCTTTAAAAGTGCAAGGTGCCTGTTCCTTGTGGAATTTTGAAGGCCATCCAGACTCTGTAAATAAGCAGCGATGTCACGTTTTTTCATCTCATGAATGTCAATATCACCCAACCTCGGAAGGATGTATTTATTGACCTTTGAAAAATCAGATGAATATGATTTTTTATATGTAAGAGCGTAGTTCAAATAGTCGGGGAGAAGCTCAGCCAGTTTCACTGCTGATTATCTCTTGTTGCCTGATGGAACGGTTTTCATGTTGAACTCCCTTTTTCTTCTGTTTGTAGAAACACCCGTTGCCGTAACAAATGATGTATTTATTGGAACAGGCACACTATCTCACAGGTGATTCAGAACGGCGGATTAACTGTGACACGTGTTTGCATGCAGGCAAAAAAAGATGCAAAAAAAATCGAAAAACATCTAATAATCAATAAATTAAATGATAACTGTCGTCTACAAAAATATTAAAACCAGAGCTAAAAGAAGGGAGAGAGTCGCAGGGAGAATGAAAATATTTTAAATTTTTTCGATAAGATGATTTCCGCGCCAGTGTGGGCAACGGATAGCAATCATCGGTACAGTCTTCGCAACACAACTCAATTGATGCCAGCCAGAGTAAGGCTACTTGAAGGAACGATTAATTCGCTCTTCCATCCGATCAAGTGGACATAAGTTCCTCTCCAGGCATTGGATAATGCTCTTATCTGGCATGCTTCCATCATAGAAAGCTTGAAGAGCAGCAAAACTCTCTTTGGCAGGTCGGGAACGTTGATTGTGATATTTTGCAAATAGTTTTAAAAGATGGTTGTAAAGTTCAGGCCAAGTGACCTCATTATCTGCTGATTGCAAATCCTTATAGCATATATCTATCAGGATAAAATCCCGCAACCTCTTCATTTTTTTACGCACTTCGGGCACGTTAATAACATAACGCGCCTTGATGAAAAATGAGGGCATACTCAACACCCTTATATCCTCTTTTGATAAAACATAGCGAACAATGCTAAAAAGGAAAAAGGTATCAAATGCTGTTTTTTTCTCATAATAATTATAGCTAGCATCATTCTCGCTTATCCCTTGATAATATAACTCCGTCAACTTACTGATGCTTTCGTCAATCAGTTTTATCACACCACTGACATAATCCAGAAACTGTAATGATACTTCATCCTGGCAGTAGTCACTGATAACCTCATTAAAGCCTTTATCAAATATTTTATAAATTTTATCTGATGATGCCTGCCATTTAATGGGCATTGCATTCCAGCCATTGGAACAGATCCCTTCCAGTAAAGGTTCTTTTTCAGAAGGGAAGAATGATTTCACTATCATCTCTCCTGAATCAACCAGAGAAAGCTCCCTGTTCCTGGCCTTATCGATCAGCGATTTAATATAGTCTATATAATATCGGTGAAAATCATTGAGCTTCTGGTAGCAAAAAGAATACAGCATAAGGTGGTTGATAAGCTGCGCCTGACGGTTAGCATGAAATCTTTCTTTATTATAATTTGCACGAGCATCATCTGACGCTACGCCATATTGCAATGCCTCAGCGAAAATACAGTCAAGTCGTTCAAACACATTGCGTATCGACACATACCGCATGACACTTCTTTCTTTACTGCCATCACTCCGGGACTCATTATCTTCAGGAAGATATGCACCATATATTTTCCTGATTAATGATGTCGCCGAAACATCATTAATAAACCCGATGTCTTTACTGTTCTGAATACACCACTCAGGAGGGTGTTTAAAGTCAGAAAAATCAGCGACGTTATCGTTTTTACTCATCTGTAATAATCCCGGTGTTCATCCACATATTATTCTGGTGCCCATTAATTAATCAGGACACCGCTATGCACATTATACAGTCTCCGGCAGACGCTTTCTGCCTGCCCGTGTCACCGGATCAGCAACTGCAGTTGGTTAACGAACTCACCGAATGCGCTGACAGCAGCCTCACTGCGGCAACGACGCTGTGGGAGGAAACGCAAACCCAACTTTTGTATCTGCTCCCCGATGAGGAGAAGCATCTTTCTGAACAACTGACCACTTACCTGCACCATCTGGCCTGCAATGCCGAATACGTCATTCGTCTGGATGCTTCGCTGTTTCTTGCCCTGACCATTCTCAGTGACTCAGGGCAGGGCTTTTATCTGCTGTTTCCACCTTCAGCGACCTTTACCGGGGCTGCTGAACTTATCGCTGTGGCTGAACCTTCAGGATATTAACCGATGAAAAAGACCAAACCCGCACCAGCCTCTAATGCTGAAACCCAAAACGACCTCTGCGTTCTTACTGGTGAGGCCGAGAAAATTAATCCGCATTCCACTGGCCAGTTGCACTGGGAGATGACTGAAAATCTGGACGGGGAACGGGGGTTGCGCATTACCGCCAACGACAGTGGCGGTCTGTTCTCCCGGGAATGGATTGCCCTGAGTGCTATATCTGGCGTTCTGAAAGCCCATGAAGCCGGTGATTTCACC
Organism: Citrobacter sp. RHBSTW-00017; assembly: GCF_013797615.1. NCBI lineage: Bacteria > Pseudomonadati > Pseudomonadota > Gammaproteobacteria > Enterobacterales > Enterobacteriaceae > Citrobacter > Citrobacter sp. RHBSTW-00017. The sequence goes on from NZ_CP056899.1 coordinate 4,512,307, forward strand.
TCCACGGCTCTGCGCCCGTTGTTTACCAGCGCCAGCCGCAATAATGCGGGTTTCCTCGCCGCCATTCTTCGCTGTGCTGATATCTGTCTCACCGAAGAGGGTTCCGGCGGGGCGTTCAGCCATCGCTGTTACCCGGACTGGGAAAAGCGACTGGAAAAACTGCTGACAATCTCCCTTTCTGCCTGACCCCCTTTATCCCCCTGGCTCTTACCCATTCCCTCATGATCTTTGTACTGTCTGAGGCAACCCAATTTATATCGCTTTAAAGGAGATTATCTGTGACCCCTTATTCACCCACGCTGCATCAGCCCACACTTGACCTCCCTCTGAGTGACGAGTTTATCGCGCTGATAGCCACCCACCTCGCGGCACTGCCTGACACTTGTCAGAATGTCGTGCTGAACTTTCGCGACCCGGCGTACAGCGCTGAAAGCGGCGGCTGGCATCCGGTAGAAATTCGCCTTATCCGCAGCGAACACCCTGAAATATGGCAGCTCGATTACCTAACCGACTTCAGCTGGCAGGGCCGAGTCTGGCCCGAACTGGCAAAGGAATTCGATATCAGCTGGCCGGAGCGCTATGCCTGGCACTATCTAATCGGGGAACTGCCGCTCAACCATGAGCTGAGCGAGTTCTGGACGCTCTGGCAGGACAATTTTGTGGCGTACTGCGCGATGGATGTTTTCACCGTCACCGTTTCCCCGGACTGCTGAGGAGGTTTTATGCTGTTCACGCTTATTTCCCGGCTGGTGATATACCGGCCTCTGCTCAGTCTGGCGGAAAGTTTCTCCGACAATGTTATTCGTGACACGGTGGACGAACCGGCAAGAGGCGGCATCGTCTGGTGCGAACTGGCAGGTGGTTATGTCACTCACAGTGGTATCTACACCGGTAATAACCGGATTGTTCATTTGTCCGGTGATGGTGAAGTGCTGTGCAGCGACCGCAAAGGCTTTATGGCCAGACTGAATGGCCTGAACCCTGCCATGTCGGTCTATACCGATTGTCAGGGACGCTTGCCCGTGGGAAATATTGCCGCAGCCGGTCGGGCATTACGGGCGCTGGGCTCCAGACGTCAGTATCACCTGCTGAAGGAGAACTGCCACCGCTTCACAGCGGAGTGCCTGACCGGAAGACCGGATAACGCCGTGGTCCTGCATCGCCAGCTGAAACGGCTACAACGCGGCAATACCTGGCGCGTATGGGAGGACTGATGGCCCGCGCTGAAAAACTTGCCGAACGCCTCTGCCACTGCGTCATTTTGCTCTGTCAGGGAAAGACGCTTTCTGTCCGCGTACTCACTCAACTATTCGGGATTTCACCCCGCACGGCCCGCCGTGACCTTGCCCGCATGGGCTGCATCATGGAGCCCACATCACCGGGTTGCTGGCGACTCTCAGCACCACTTCGACGCGCCTTCATCCATCGCTGAAAATTCTTTCCCCTGTGGTCATAACCTGTCCCACCCACCCGATATGCTCATTCTGCGGTATCCCGCATGGCCTGTTATTTAAGGAAAAAACATCATGAACAAGATTTTTACTGCGCTGTTTATCTCGCTCATCCCGCTTGTCAGCGCTCATGCCGGGCTGGTTCAGGTTGAAAACCGGGTGAGCTGTTATCTGGCTCTGGACGGCAATGAAGGGCTTATGAAGTCCAGTGGAAGTGATATCGCCTTTACCAAAAGCTGGTTGCACAACGAGCTGGCCCGCAACGGCGTTGACCAGGAATCCATTAATGAAAACTCTGACGCTCTGGAAAATGAGCTTCCCCGGGCTTACCAGAAGGCAGCTTTCGCGGATAAATGCGTCAGCTATTACAGCAATGCCGCCAACCGCAAAGGCGATGAATAGCCCATCAGCCTGACGTTATCAATAACTGAATTCAAACCTCTACATTCTTCACAGGTTAATTAATGAAAAACATCATTCTCACCACATTCATTCTGGCAGCATCTGCTTCAGCATCAGCCTCTCAAATCTCACTGGAAACGGCGGGCCGCTGCTATGAAGCCACCCGTCAGTCAACGCAAATGGCCATGCTGCTGGACCCGGATGCAAAGGAATACAAAAATATTGGCGACAACAACAAGGAGCTGTTTGGCACGCTTTCCGGCGGCGTGGGCGAAAAGGACTCGAAGAAAATACGTGATGCGTGGAAAGCCATTCTGGATAATGCAGGCATGGAAGGAAAAATGGCGAAATCAGACGGGTATCGTGCCATGAATATGTATCCGTACGATGTCATTATGCAGGAGGCCAACAAGTGTGTTCGACTGGCCCTGAAAAGCGGGCTGGTTAAACTGTAGCCCGGAGACGTTTAATGAGAAACGGGAGCATGACGCTCCCGCTTTCTGTTACCCGAACAACCAGCTCCAGGCTTTTTTTATTCCACTGACCACGGCTTTTTTGGTCGCTTTGACGACAATCGCCACCGGTTTTGGCAGCGAGTGTTCAATGATTTCATCAATCACCTTATCAACGGTGTCACCAAACCCTTCTGTCGCCACTTCAGTCACGGTTTGGGTTTTGTGCTCATCTTTGACCTGAGCGGCCACGCCACTTTGCGCGTGCTTTGGGAGCGCACGGACCATTGCTTCAACCAGATGGGTGACGTTATACCCCTCACTGGCCGCAACGGCGATCACCGGATGGTCAGTAAAACCAAACCGCTGGGTGATATAGGCCTCTTTATCAAGAATATTCTGCATCTGGGCCGGAGAAGGCCGGGCATGGGTCACATTCCACTCACGGAATGGCTCAATTTTATCGACCTGATTGAGCACAAACAGCGTTTTGGCTTCCCCGCCTGCGGGAAGCAGCACATTTTTGTAGAAATGCTCATCCGCAGAAAAGGCACGGTCATCACCTTTGATCACCCAGAGCACCAGATCCAGTTGCGGCAGCAGGTCACGATAGAGTTGCTCATATTCACTGTCACGCTCAGCACTTTCACCCACACCCGGAATATCAATCAGCAGGACGGAACGCGTGCCAAATTGGATGCGAATTTCCTGCGTTTCGCGGGTACAGGCTTCCACATCGCTGACCGCACAGACATCCCCCTTGAAAATGGCATTGCATAAGCTGGATTTACCGGCACCGGTTTTGCCCATGATACCAATAACCGGCTCATAGCTGATGACATCATTAATGCGGCGGTAAATGCTCTCCCGGATATTTTCAGGTAAAATTTCCAGTGCATCCTTGACTAAATCACGGCCTTTATCTTCTTTATTATTAAGCTGACTCATCACATGTCCTTTTTTAGTTTAATTAACTCGCATTCGTAATAAGTAATAATGACCTTCAGCAATGCATTAACCTTTGCCACATCCCGGCCCGTGGTGACTGCCCTGACGGCCCCGAATGCTGTTGGTTTTTGTCGGTCACTATTGGAAAAGGACATCGCGTCAAGTTGTTCATCAATACCGTGCATCAGCAGATGCCTGTCATCACCGGCATTAAAGCGACCACAGATATATTCCGCATGCTGTAACAGTGCCGCATTGTCCAGCTCAAAGGGTTTATCCAGCCAGTCCTTCAGTAACGCATTCTGCTCATTGTCATGGGCGCCCAGCAACCCACTCAGCAGGTCTGCGGCGATATTTTCGAAATAAGTTTCCGCAGCATCATCGGCATCATTCAGTATATTTATCATCGGGTTCCTCATCGTGAATACGGGTGTATTTATCAAGGGTGCAACGCACATCATCAATAATCTGATTGCGGATCGACACCGGCTGAATGACCTCAACCTCGGGCATCCAGTATTTGATCAGGGGAATAATCTGACCGGGGTGAGCCACACGGGAAATAATGAGCAAATCTCCCGTTGAGGTGGTGTGAATGATTTCCTGCCCGGGATACAGTGCCCGGCGGCGGAAATAAGGGGCCACTCTGGCGGAGACTGACACCAGAACCTCGGTAAGTTCATCGCCATACCAGATACTTTCCGCCTCCTCGATGCGCTGATGAACCTCCGGGTCCGGCATGAACGCTTTATTGCTGACCTGAATATCAGTCATCGCTGAAATGACAAAACTTTTCAGTGTGCCGCCATCCAGGGCCGCGAGATACCATATCCCTTTGTCACTGACCAAGCGGTAGGGTTCACTCTGGCTGAATGCCTTACCCTTATAGGTAAAGCTTATCCGCTTACCTGCGCGAATGGCCTCTGAAAGGGCATTCAGGGAAGACATAAATGCCCCACAGTTTTCATGAGGCCGGTTCTTGATCAGGAAGGGATTATTGTCAGTCTCCCCCAGCAGGAGATTCAGCAGGTGATCTTCCCAGCGGGGGAATAATCCTTCGATGCCGAAGATGCGGGTAAAGCGGCGCAGATCGGTGTTGCTGCGCTGGCCGAGAACACCTTTCGGCAGGCGGTAATACTTACCTTCCCGGATGAGCCCCAGATAGGCAAGGCGTTCAGTCAGGTCACGCCGGATGGTCTTCGTGCAGACATTAAACTCTTCCGCCAGTCCACTGACCGTCAGCGACTGACCGTTGTTCAGGCGTGTCAGGATCAGTCCAAGCCGACCGCCAAGCTTGTCGTGTTCTGGTTTCTCGGGTTTGTCCATTCCGGCATCCGTAATTCTGTCGCAGGAATGGCATTATCAGAAGGGTGATGGACGGGGTAAGTCCAGGTATAAGAGGAAAGGTCAAATTTAAAAAATAACTAATAATCAATAAGTTAATTATAATTTTGAAAGCCTGCATTTTTATGGACTCAACCTGTCCATGTGAGATTCAGAAGGCTTATGCTGGAATTGTGCAAAATTGGATAACTATCTTGATTTGGTAGGAAAACACCGTAGCATTCATTTATCATCCCTATAGGCAGAACATAGTTTCTGAGGGCGGTAGCGTGGTTTTGCCAATACAGGTACTTGTGTCGAACCATCACCGTCGTGGTTTATGCAACACCTCAAACGATAAAGCCATATGTTTTTACTGTTAGTAATCCAGTTCATGGCATACCTGTCTCTCCTGTGTTTGGCGTGCAGGGCATCCATGCATGATACGACGAGCCAAAAACGTCTTAATGGGGCCGTCCCTTGCGCTATTCTGACTGTGCCATTGCCACCGTCCTGATGCTTAAGCTCGTCTTCCACCTGACGCTGCGAGGTGCTCAGGGATTCATTGACTCCATATTTACATTAATGAAGCTCCCACTTCGTTACCTTGATTATTCCTGTGTCAGCATGTGGCCAATTTTTAAAGCACAACGAACTCACAACTCAATTACGCTATAATATTTAGAATAATGATAAATAATAAAATCAATGAAATAATTAAAATCATTAAAGTTAGCTAAAGTTAGACTCATGGAGAACACATGTATTTTCGGCTCAGTCATCATGACTGTACGGTAGGTTTGGGGGATGTTCATATGGCGTCATAAACGGACATCGCTGGGGTCACAAAATATTAGAAATGCTAAATATACACATATTCTATTGAGTAAGGAGGTATGGTAATGAGAGTAAATAAATTACATTTAGGAGCCAGGATTTCCTTATTTATTGTATCCTATCTCCCTCTCTTTTTTATCATGTGCTTTGTTCAACTGTATACCTATAGTGATTATTTAAACTGGAAAGGTATAAGCGTTGAATCAGTCACCATTTTTTTAAAATACTTTGGTGTTGTTAGTTTTCTAATTGCATTATCATTATTTGGTATCTTCGGTTTAAAAATCTTCTTAAATAATATAAAACGCCGATGCCAGACAAGCGGAAGAACAGTTAGAATCTTAGATATAGAAAATAAAAACAATGAATCAATAAGTTATCTTTTTACATATATCATACCATTTGTATTTCAAGATTTGTCTAAAATGTCTAATGTTGTCCCTATAGCTGTATTATTAACAGTTACTGCTTTGATATATATTAACTCCAGTATGATTCTCATAAACCCTACAATAAGTATAAGGTACACACTCTATCAAATAAACTATCTAGACATAGAGAGTGAAAAAAAACGCAGTGGAATGATTTTAACCAAATCAAAATATTTGGAAGAAGATGATCTTCTTGATATTGAAGACGTAGGTCCTAAACTTTTTTACGCTGAATCTCATAAGGTATAAAAATGTTAAAGCTTGAAGAATTGCTTGAATATGCAGAGCAACTAAAGGATGCTAAAAAAGCTAAAATCACTTTATATTTTGTCACCCGACATCTCAAAATTGGCATGAGTAAAGCGGCAAAAGTTACAGACAAATATGATTTTAAAGTAGTTAAAGCACCTATAGCTCCTGACATCGCTGACTTTTTTAAAAGTACGTTATCAAACCAAATCATTTCTCATGCGTCAAAAGATGATATTGAAATGAAAAATTACACTGTAATTGATGACGATATTGATAATAAAATTTATGCATATGCGATGAATAATGCCATTTCATTCTCCAAAATAATCAATGAAGACATCAAAAGTGACAAACCAAACGTCCTTACCTCTTTAGCCGAAATTCAGGAAGATTTGTGGGCATACTGTATTAAAGTTCAAAACGGTCTGGAACTCACCTACTCCTTCCGAAAAATAAGCAAAGGAAAAGTTACAACCAACGAGCCTCAAAATATTGGCCAGCGTGTATTTGCTCTATTTGACAAATCAGATAAAGAATTAAGAGCATTTGATGGTAGCGCTGTAAACTTTGATGACAAAATTGACTGCATATATATACAAAATCAATTCTATGTATTCCATAAAAAAAGCTTTGAATCTATTGTTGGACTCGATGCTGAATTTACAGAAGCTGCGCAAAAAACTCTTAATACGATTAAAGAATTTGACCTAGTTGACGGCTTAGATATTATTGAACAAGCTATTCTACATAAGCCATCCCTAAGAAAAACGCTTGCTCATATCGCTGAAAAAGGCAATCACACCACATTGAATAAGGATGAAGTACAATCAATGAATGGTGTGCTAAAAATGTTCCAAGATGAAGAATTCACCATCAATGATGAGGGAAAAATCGTCATTGAAGATGAAAGGCAGGGACGGAATTTTCTCCGGCTTCTCAATGACTATTATAAACAAGGTATGACTACGAAGAAATACTATGGTACCGACAGCGGTAACTTAATCAGCCCAGTGAAAAATTAGAACACTCAATAATACTCTTTTAAGGGTATTTCATTCTTACACGATAGGTTTGATTGCCAACCATATGTTTTTTACTGACTCTCCAACCAGTAGGATTGCGATCAATTTTAAAAAGAACAACGAACTTACAATCCAATTACGCTATAATATTTAGATTAGGAATTCCCCCATGACGGCAATTGCATGTTGGATTAATAGAGAAGAACATGAGAGTATTTGGGTGGTAAGTGACTCAAGAATTACACAACAAAACAGTACTCTAACTGATCATTGCCCAAAATTATTTTCAATCCCAGTTTCAGTCATCCGAAAATCTGACACATATCGAATTTATCCGCAAAAAATATTGGAGCTTGGCTTCGGTTTTGCGGGAAGTACAATGATAGGAATTAATGTAAAAGAAATGCTTGCAGTAGCACTTTCTAGATTACACGAAATAAGTGATAACACTCTAAGCCAACAAATTCCGCTAGAAACATACCCAAGCTTGTATGAAATCGCTTTATTAGCAAAAAGTATTGCTGAAAAATATATGATTGATGTTGGACAATTTTTCCCCAATGCAGTAAGGATAGAAATGGTGGTTTTTGGCTACTGCCGAAAAACACAAGCCTACAAAATTATAAAACTCAGCAATTCTAGTTCAACCCCAGCAAATCTCGGAATTGAAGATTGCCAAAATCTATCATCAGGAACACCTGTTTTATTAGGCGATCGCCAACAAGAGTTTGGCGAGTTTATTGAAACTACGAGACAACGATTTGAATTCGACACAATAAATTGGTGGCGAGCACCTTTTATAGCTTTAAATAACTGGATTAATCAAGGGTCTATAGATACAATTGGTGGTTATTTACAACTATCTCTGGCGAGCCCAATTAGTACAAAAATTTCATTCTTGACCAACATAAACACTAATGCCATCAGCATGAGTCATGCTGGAATTAACACTACTGAATCATTTGGAGCTACAATTGGCGGCTTTATCTTAATGCCAATGAATGGGATGTCACTTCCAGGTGAAAATGGTTGGGATTTCGGGAATCGTGTTGCCAGAGTTCCTGCTGAAAGATAAATCACTCGATAAAAGTAAAATAGTTCACGAATGTTCACATCCAACCCTTCGGCTAAAATTATCACTCCAAGGGTTGGCGATAGCCCAACTGTAGAGCGGAACCTACCTCTGATTGAAAGTTTATTCACTTAGTTGTATCTATATTATTGCTGGAATGGATAACAGCCATCACCAGTAAAATGCGTAACAAACTAACTTTTAATTATATTTGTGTCTGTCTAACTCGTTCAATAAATGACTGAAGCGTTACCAATTCGGTCCGAGCTTCAGGAGGATAAACACTAATCAGCGGTTCGGGTACCACTAATTGCAAATTATGATACTTCATTTCCTGAAGCTGGTTAGTGCTGATCCCCGGTTGCAAGGTGACTAGATATTTTTCCTTCAGACGTCCTGCTTCAGCCAACACCTGCCTCCAGCGATCCTTACAGGTAGTCTTGGCCGCAAGCATGAACAGAGAACTGACCGGATATGAAGGGTTATGATAGGCCGCAAAGCTGGGAAACAAAAAATCCGGTTTGGAGTTATTTTCCGTCACATTACCTTTCCCACCTTTTTCATAGTGAAGACCATTTTCAATAAGTACAACTTCCAGATGGTGTTCAAAGGCAAACCCAACCCGGCTTTTGCGCCGGTTATGGACACTGAGTGAATAACTGATAAATTCATCAACATCATCGTTATGCGGACCAAACCCGTTTCTGAGTCGCTCACGTACAATATGTCGTTCCAGCACCCTGAATAGCATTTCCTCTTCTGCCAGCCAGTCCATCAGCACCAGATCCGGATTCCCAGTTGAGATTTTTCCAACTCTTTCCCGGGCCAGAGTGGAAAATATACGGGATGAAGGAAATCCTTGCGGTGACAGTGCTAAAAGTTGCTCAAGAATCGCCTCATCCGCATCACCTTCCTGAGCAAAAATAATCCCCATTTCTTCCAAACAAATCTGCACCGTCACCAGCAGTGTACGAGCACTAAGCCCAGAAGAGTGGAATTTATTATCATTGCTTTTAGGCAGGCCAAACAGGTCACGCAACTGCCATTCAACCGGACTTCCATGCGGGCAAAAACATATCACCAGATCTTTATTCGGTCGAAGCGCTACCAGCATGAAGTCACCTTCGCTTAAACGTTCAGTCACAGCGTTATCGCGATAATAAAGCCGATATTCTGGGCCCCTGTGCGCTTTAGCAGAACGGGTATTGTACCAGGTGATCGTGGTATCAACACTGATGGGGGATTCCTCTGTATCGGTGAGCCAGAACATTTTACATTGCAGGTAGGTCTTTTTCCCTTCAACCATTGCCCCCAAAGCCTTACCAAAACCAACTTCAACCAGACCACCAATTTCATGCTGATGAGAACGTGAAGAGACAGCATCGACCGCCCTTAGTGTCTTAGCTGCAGCAAATTCAAAGTGCTCACTCAGTCTGATATCCATATCTCTCTCCGGCAGAATGTAGGGGGGCAACCCTAATTTATATGGGGACGTACAAGGAGGAAATCAAAAAGCGCCACACTGGGCGCTTTTATTGACGGTTTTAAACCACTTGGCTGAGTGAGTCACACTCCCGTTGCGAAACAGCCTTTTCAATGCGGGATTCAAGCAATCTGGCAACTGCAGCAAACACAGGCACTACAACCGAGTTACCGAACTGACGATAAGCCTGAGTATCAGAAACAGGAATGCGGAAAGTTACTTTTCCAGGTTGTTCAAACCCCATGATACGTGCGCATTCTCTCGGAGTCAGGCGACGGGGGCGACGGGCCATATTGCCAGCATCAAAAAAGTCTTGCTCACCCTTTTCATGATCCCAACCTTGGTCAACCAAGATCTCAGATCCATCTTTATGGTACCTAGCACTGAGCGTTCTACAAACAACAGATATATCGGATGAATTAACCAATCCATAGCCAAATCCATTACCTTTGGCTTGATGTTTTTTCGCGTATCGGTACAGATAATCCCATAATTTCGGAGTGAGGGTATATTTGTCATCTACGTTTGCATCTAGCAGATCTTTAAATGCGGGGCGTTGCGCCGGTATTTCCTTAACAATATCGCGTAAAGAAAAACCTTCTGCTAGGTTCAGATCACGGCGAAAACCTACCAACACAATACGTTCACGGTGCTGAGGGAGAAACTTTTTTCCATCAATAACTTTCGGATCATCAGAGCCCATGTCGCCAGCATCTGCCACGTCATATCCCAGTTCATCCAGTGTCTGCATGATAACGCGGAACGTTTTTCCTTTATCATGGCTCTTCAGATTCTTAACGTTTTCGAGTACGAAAATGGCAGGCTTTTTCGCCATAATGATACGCGCCACATCGAAAAACAGCGTTCCCTGCGTATCGCACTCAAATCCATGCTTTCGACCAAGAGAATTTTTCTTGCTTACCCCGGCCAAGCTGAAAGGTTGACAGGGAAATCCGGCCAGCAGGACATCATGATCAGGAATATGTTTATCAATACTGGCGTAAGCTTCTTCCTCGGTAATGTCCGCCTGATCACTCAGCGTGACATCTCGTATATCTGAGTTAAAGACGTGCTCATTCTCATCACAGTACCAGTTGGCCTTATAGGTTTTTACAGCAAACTCATTCCACTCACTGGTAAAAACACATTTTCCACCAATAGACTCGAAGCCACTGCGGATCCCACCGATTCCAGCAAAAAGGTCAATAAAACGAAATTTGCTTTGTGCATAATGTGCCGGAACTGATGGCAGCATACTGCGGAGCATTTTCACTTCAACTTCAACCAAACGTTTACTGGTGAGCTTACCATTCACCCAACGATTAATGGTTTCTCGTGACCAGTCACTGCCACTGACAGCCCGGAGCACCTCAGCAACAGCCTTCTGGTCATAAATCTCCAGGACTTTTTTTAGAAGACAAAGATCTTCTTCCTGCTTTAGTTTCTCGGTATCTCGGGACTGCTTTAAAAGCTCTTGGATGACCGGTTGTAATTCTTCCATTACCACTCCATCTGGGTTAAATGTGTGATTACTCTTCACTGATACAACCCTATCATAGCGGCATGTGTATGTATACAGTAAGTCTCTTACGTCAGCGTAGCTGGCTGCTCATGACAACCCGATGGGATATGGTCGGTTCGAATAGCAAGCGGGCGTGATCTTGACCCGCCCCCCAGACAGCAGAGATTGTACTTGACTGGGCTTAACTCACCGCAGGAACTGAAGAATCAAGACGATAACAGGGTACATGAATGCTACATGCTATTTTAAACGGAAAGGCCAGACACGTGAGTCTGCGGAATGAGGTCGAGTCGCAAAGCTGGCGCTCTGTGTTTCAGCGCTACAAGGATTTATTAACAGCCGCTTTTTGGGGAAGGGATCAAACCGTATGTATATTATTACTGAACTCTGCCCCCTTCCTGGGGGCTTTATTATCGGAATCAGCGGCGACTAGTCTGGGTCGATAGACTGTTAGTATCGAGGTAAAACGAGCCATACCTTATTACAGTGGTGACACGAGTTTTGAAAATCCCCGTGTCCTTGGTTCGATTCCGAGTCCGGGCACCACTTTCACTTCAATGTACGTCTCCCAAACATCACAAAACTCAAGTATAATCACTGCTATACGCCACTTTCCAACATTACGAACTCCACTGACCTCAACTCGATTCTCTCTAAATCAAGTTGCATCCGGGGGCTTTTCAGGGGGCTCTTTGTGTTCAATGAAAATTGAGGCCCCCATATGGCACTGACAGCCCGGCAGGTCGAGACCGCCAAGCCTAAAGAGAAGGACTATAAACTCTCTGACGAACGTGGCCTTTTTCTCCTGGTAACCACCACCGGAAAACGCTACTGGCGTATGAAATACCGTATCGCCGGTAAAGAGAAAAAGTTATCTATCGGTGTTTATCCTGAAATCTCTCTGGCTGACGCGCGTGTAAAACGCGATGAAGCCAGAAAAGTGATTGCTGATGGCGGCGATCCGAGTGAGAAAAAGCAGCTCGAAAAACTCGCCAAAAAAATATCCGTCGTAAATACCTTCAGGGCACTCGCCATGGAGTGGCATAAGCATAAGTGTATCTCATGGTCGGAAAGCTACGCAGAAAGCGTTCAGGAGGCGCTGGAGAAGGATATTTTCCCGTATGTGGGCAAACGCCCTGTCGCTGAGATCCTGCCTCTGGAGATGCTGGAAGTTTTACGGCTGATTGAAAAACGCGGTTCGCTGGAAAAATTACGTAAGGTCCGGCAGTACTGCAATCAGATCTTCCGTTACGCCATAGCAACAGGGCGTGCGACGATTAATCCAGCTGCGGAACTGACCGGTACTCTGACCGCACCAAAGACCGAGCACTTCCCTCACCTACAGGCATCCGAGTTACCCGCGTTCCTTGCCAGTCTGGCTAATTACCATGGCAGTTGCATTACGCGTATGGCAACCAGTCTGCTGCTACTGACGGGGGTTCGTACGATTGAACTTCGCGCTGCAGAATGGCAAGAGTTTGATCTGGAGAATGCATTGTGGACAATCCCCGAAAGCCGGATGAAAAAGCGCCGCAAACATCTGGTGCCTTTGTCAGACCAGGTTCTGTCGATCCTGCTGGAACTCCGCACTTATACCGGTCAGTATCAACTCGTGTTTCCAGGGCGCTGCAACATCAACAAACCGATGAGTGAAGCCAGTATCAACATGGTTATCAAACGTATCGGCTACGATGGTAAAGCTACCGGACACGGCTTTCGCCACACTATGAGCACCATTTTGCATGAGCAGGGGTTTAATACAGTCTGGATCGAGATGCAGCTCGCTCACGTGGATAAAAACAGCATTCGCGGCACATATAACCATGCACAGTATCTGGATGGAAGACGAGAAATGATGCAGTGGTACGCTGATTATATTGACAATCTTCTCAGTTCATCGACAAAAAGTTAGTGGTTGTTCACCCGCACCTGAAGGTGCGGGGAACGTAATTCTTTTATTTTTTGTTTGTTCTATAACCTTCTGGCATATTTACCGCGCTGTATGGACTTAAACGTGAAGCGATCCAGTACTGCTTTCCCTGTCGGAGCAAGTTCAGGTAAGCAAGACGTTCGGTCAGATCACGCCGTATTGTTTTTTCGCAAATGCTAAATTCGTCAGCAAGGCTCCTGACGGTCAGTGACTCGCCATTGTTGAGGCGGGTTGACCTGATCCCCGTTGATTAATACACCGCGATGTTTGTAATGTCTTCATCAGCAACGTAAGCGATGAGATGGTCTACCCCCTCCTTCACGGCGACTCTCAATACCGTCATGATGGTGGTAATTCAATCAGCGTTGAAAGGGTGAGAAACCATGTCAAGGCTGAACATTATTGGAATTGATCTTGCGAAAACAAATTTTTATCTTTTCAGCCTTTCACCGGAAGGGAAGCCTGGTGGAAGGATTAAGCTCTCTCGTGAAAAGTTGATTGGCTGGTTTACGACACAGTCCAGGATGATTGTCGCCATGGAGGCATGTGGTGCTTCTCATCACTGGGCCAGAGAAATTCAAAAGACGGGGCATGATGTTGTGATGCTACCCGCTCAGCACGTCAGGGCTTATCAGCGTCGCCAGAAAAACGACTATAACGATGCTCAGGCCATTGCCGAAGCCTGCTGGCACGGAACAATTCGCCCAGTTCCGGTAAAAACGCTATCTCAGCAGGATGAACAAACCTTTTTAAAAATGCGACGACTTGTTTCTGAAGAAAGAACGCAGTTAATCAACCATATCAGAGGGTTAATGGCAGAGTATGGTATTGTTTTGCGTAAAGGCGCAACTGAGCTTCGACGTAAATTACCCGAGTTGCTTGAAGATGCAGAGAATGGATTTACGCCCCAGATGCGTGAACTGTTACAACGGCAATATCAGCGGCTGGCGGCTCTGGATGATGAACTCATATGGTATGACAACCGACAGCGAAAAAATGCCGCCGGGGATTCAGTATGCCAGCGCCTACTTTCTATTCCGGGTTTTGGTCCACTGGTTAGTCTGGCAGTGAAAAGCTGGATGGGTGATGGAAAACAGTTTAAAAGAGGTCGGGATGCTTCAGCGGCTCTTGGGTTGGTTCCACGACAATTCAGCACAGGGGGGCAACAGGTTCTTCTGGGGATCACCAAATGTGGAAACAGCTACGTCAGATCAATGCTGATACATGGTGCCCGAGCTGTTTTGTTCAGATCCGCAGGCAAAACGGATCAACTTAGCTCATGGGTTAACCTGGTCCGGGAGAAACGAGGATTTAACAGGGCAGTCGTCGCCCTGGCAAATAAGTTAATTCGTATTGCCTGGGTTATTATCACTCGTAATGAAGTTTACCGGGTTTCGGTAGCATGAAATAAGAAGTTGAAACAGGGTAATTTATACCGTTAACTCCAGCATTGCGTAGAAAGCAGAAACGATGAAAAACAGGTCAAACCTGCATATCGAAAACCTGGGATCGGGGCTTGGCCAGAATTAATCAAGGCCGTGTAAGCGTTAAGGACGATATGCGCGAATGTTTCATCAAGGCCAGAAGCAGTAGCTTCATCAACAGGCCGAATATACGAAAGCAAACCTGTTACTTTCATTGTCACTGCGTTCTTGCAATACGGGGGAAGACCATATAGGTCCCCCTATTAAGAAGCGTTTTTACAACAAAAACCTTCACATGACCGAACGCCGTTTTCCATTCAGGTTACAAAGTGCCTCATCAGCACGATAAACCTCGGCACGGAAGGCTATTCACTTCACATTTAGCATTCTCAAGTACTTACTTTTTCTATTCACGCAGGAAACACAGTGGTATTGTTTTAAGCTAATATCGATGATGTGATACGTACCACCAAACATTGGATGGTAACTTGTTGCTTTCATGAGCCATTTTTCCGTACAGCTGAAAGCGCAATCGACGCAGGGACTTAAAATGACCGGAGTATCTAGCGATCAATACGCTGCTGGTGAACAGGGCTTAGGGTATATCTATCAGCCTCGTTTTGCGCTACTTAAGCTTCTTCAGTGGCCAGAAGATACATCTGTTTTGATCGAAAAAGATGATGACCTAGACTTCGTTAGTTTTGATGGTGTCAAAACACTGGCATCGCTCAAACACAAAGGGGATGGGGATACTCTAACCGACCTGTCTACCGATTTTTGGAAGTCAGTCCGCATCTGGCTTGACCGCTATAATCGTGATGGTAAAACCGAAGCAAATCTTCGTTTCTTTTTGTTTACGACCGGATCTATCTCAAACTCCTCGTTCCTGCAACACTTCTTAGTCGAACCGCCAACAAAAGACGATAATTCAGTATCAATAACTCAACTCACCAACACAGCTCTGGCTAGAAGCAAGTCAAAACTGATCACGGCAATAGCCGATGAGTTCAATAAACTGACTGATGAGCAAAAAGATGACTTCTTATCACGGATAATCATATTTGATGGCGGGCCTCGCATTGAAGACCTCCCAACAATTATCAAAAATCAACACATGCGTATCATTAGACGCGATAACCGAGACGCTATTTTTGAACGACTTGAAGGGTGGTGGAATAACACGATAGTCGATCTGCTAACAGGGAAACGTAAAGAGGCGATTTTTGGTTATGAGATTTCCGACAAACTTGCAGCATTTTCTGAAGAGTACAAATCGGACAATCTGCCGATTACGTTCAGAGGAAAAATTCCCGTTGGAGAAATCGATGCGATGAATGATCCCAGGCTCTTTGTTGTGCAACTCCGTGAAATAGGGGTTTCCTCTAATCGTATCCGAAACGCTATTCTCGACTACTACCGAGCATTTGAGCAGCGTTCTTCATGGGCGCGTGAAAACCTTTTGGTAACAGGAGAGATGGAAGATTATGAAGACCGCCTTGTTGATGAATGGAGTCGCTATAAAGACGTAGTTTTTGAAGAATTAGATGAAAATTCAGCTGACGAAGTACTTATTACTGCGGGAAAAGCATTGTATCAATGGGCCGATCTTGAAAGTGGTAATATTCACTCATTGCGAATCCGAGAACGAGTGACTGAGCCTTATGTAGTTCGAGGAGGATTTCACATCCTTGCGAACAGTAGACCACTACCCAAAATTTTCTGGCATCCCCACTTCCTAAATAGAATTGGGCAATTGTTGGGAGCCCAAGCATGAAGCAATGGGATCAGCGTCCATTCGAGATAAGGAATCTTTTCAATCCTGCATTTTGTGGTGTTGTACTATTCAGAGCAATGCAGAGCTACGAAGAGGAAAACTCACAGGGCATGCCATTTTCTCTCGCTCTTTTAGTTTTACCATTATGTCTGCAAAAAGATTCTCGCCAAGTGTTTGCTGAAAATCCTCGCCGCTACCTTTTGAAAACTATAGAAAACAATCCCAAATTACTCATTAATTTTGCTAACCGCGTCAATAATATGCTGCCATTTACGCTTGAAGCTTTTGGAGTGCTCATGGAACGAGGATGTTTTGTCGTAACGCAAGACGGCCGATTGAAAACAATACCTAATAAAGTTCGCAAATCGGTCATAGGGACTGAAGAATCAATCTCATGCCAGCGTGTCGCGCGCTATATAGGAAAAGAATTTGCCCGTATTGCAGATCGCGTTACGGTGTACACGACCTTTGGAATACGCCCATGAAAATTAAGTCGATTCATGTCTACAGCCATGATGGCCAACGTCGGGACCTGCAATTTAAGGTTAATGGTTTAAATGTCATTACTGGCCGTTCCTCAACCGGTAAATCAGCTCTTTCTGAGATCATTGAATACTGTATGGGTCGATCTACTTTTAACGTACCAGAAGGTATTATTCGCGATAAAGTGTCATGGTTCGCAGTCATTTATCAATTTTCACAGGAACAAGTACTAATCGCGAAACCAACACCAAATGCAGGAGCCACAAGCTGTGGCACCGTTATGCTGCGACGAGGAAATGAACTGACCGCACCAAATTTCAAAGACCTCTCGGTTAACACCGATGATGATTCTGTAGTCGCACTGTTGTCACGATTACTTGGCATCCGCGAGAACCGTACAGACGTGGCAATTGGGCACAGCAGAGAAAGCTTTGAAGCAAACATCAAGCATACTTTTTATTACCTTTTCCAAAAGCAGGGCCTTGTAGCAAATAAAGATCAACTTTTTTATCGACAAAATGAGGCATTTCAGCCACAAGCTATTCGCGACACATTACCGATTCTTTTAGGTATTTCATCAAATGATCGCTATGAACTTGAGGCCAAACTCCGAACAGCACAACGAGATCTGAAAATCAACGCCAAACGTCTTGAACAAGCTCGCGATACAATCGATACATCACTGCTAAAAGGTTCTGGGCTTTTATCTGAAGCCAGAGCCGTGGGTATCATCACACAAGACAAAGAGAGAATCGGAACTGACGAAGTAATTGATGTTTTGCGTTCTGCAATGCAATGGATTCCGTCCCCCCTACCTGAAGACGATGGACATAGAATATCCATTCTTGAAAATGAAATTGCTGGTTTACGACAAGACAGACGTCAGACCCAGTCCCGAATTGATTCTGCTCGGATGTATGCCAAGCAATCAGGTAATTTTGAAAACGAAGTTTTAGAGCAGCAAGACCGATTATCTTCTATCAAGGCTCTACCGAAAAATCCGGAAACTGGTGAATGGCAATGGCCATTCTGTGAAGCAAATTTAGCACTGGAATCTCCAATTGCTAAAGCACTCCTGAGCGAACTAACAACTCTCGACGCTGAAATGAGCATTGTGGCTGGCCAACGCCCTAAAATGGATGTTTATCTTACTGAACTAGAAGATGAGGTTCAGACCATTGTAAGTTCGATAAGAGCCAAAGAAGTGGAGCTTGCTGCGGCAATCGCGGCAAACGAAGTTATTGAGCAATTAGGCACACGCAATAATGCTGCGGCAAGAGTAATTGGTCGTATAAGTTTGTTCCTTGAAGACCTTGTACCTAACTCAGAACTGGCCACATATGAAGCAGAAAATCGTCGTCTAAAGCTCAAAGTCGAAGACCTACAAAGGAAATTTGGAGCTGATAGCAGCCATGAAAGACTCATATCTATTCTGAATAACATTTCGTCACAGATTACACGCTACATCCAGGCTTTTGATGCAGAATTTCAGGGGCTCCCTGCACGGTTTGATCTAAGCCAAATGACTATTATCTTTGATCGTACAGATCGTCCGGTACCAATGAGTCGAACTGGCGGTGGCGAAAATCATCTCGCTTATCACCTGTCTGCCTTGTTAGCCCTTCATCTCTTTGCTTCAAAGAACAATTGCCCCATTCCTCAGTTTCTTTTAATTGATCAGCCTACCCAAGTTTATTTCCCTTCTGAAAAAATTTACCAGGAAGCTGATGGTACTGTTCAGAAAACGGAAGCTGATGCTGACTTAGCAGCAGTACGTAGACTGTTTGCGTTACTGCTGAAGTTTACACAAGAAGAAGTCCCAGGCTTCCAGCTTATCGTGACAGAGCACGCAAATCTTCGCGACCAGTGGTTCCAGGATGCTTTAACCGAGCTTCCCTGGACCAAGCCCCCTGCCCTGGTACCAGAAGACTGGCCTTTACCGTCAGAATTACCAAATTAAGCACGAGTTTTGAAAATCCCCGCATCTTTGGTTCGATTGCGAGTCTTGCACCAAATTCATATCAACGGACCTCCATGGTGGTCCGTTTTTGCATTCTAAGCCCGCCGAAATCAACACTTCTACAATACCTTAACTCCGCCTGACCGTAAGCGCACCGTGAAGGACGTGGGGTAAAAATTAGTTTACAGAGAGGGTGACGTTCCAGGGCAGCAGTTCTTTCACGCGGTTGGCGGGCCAGGTGTTGATGACGCTGATCACATGGCGCAGCCAGGCTTCCGGCTCGATGCCGTTAAGTTTGCAGCTACCGATCAGGCTGTACATCACTGCCGCACTGTCACCACCACCATCAGAGCCGAAGAACATGTAGTTACGGCGCCCCAGCGCAACCACCCGGAGGGCGTTTTCATACTGAACCGCCCCGGTTTTCCTGGAGAGAGTTAAGTTCGGAAGTTCAGGCTGCCAGAACCTTGTTCCCGATGGAAGCGTAATACGCTTTTTCTGCCTCTATCGGAGGGATGTGACCAAGTCGTTCCAGCAACCGACGATTGTTGTACCAGTCCACCCATGCCAGCGTAGCCAGTTCCACTTCTGAGCGCTTCTTCCAGGCCTGACGGTGGATGACCTCCGCTTTGTACAGACCGTTGATACTCTCCGCCATCGCGTTATCATACAAGTCACCGGTACTCCCCGTGGAAGCCAGCAGCTCTGCATCCTGCAACCGCTGCGTGTAGGCCAGCGAGACATACTGAGAGCCTTTGTCGCTGTGATGGATGGTGCCCGAAGGTCACCGTGACCACAGTGCCTGTTCCAGCGCATCCAGGACGAACGACGTTTCCATCGATGATGAGACCCGCCAGCCCACGATGACGCCAGCGAACACGTCGATAATGAACGCCACATAGGCGAAGCCCTGCCAGGTGATGACGTAGGTAAAATCTGCACACCAAAGCTGGTTGGGACATTCCGCTACGAACTGGCGGTTTACCCTGTCCTGTGCTGCGGTATCTCTGCGACTGGTTGTGGTGCGGACTTTTTTGCCCTGGAGCACGCCTGCGAGCCCCATCAGTTTCATCAACCGTTCCACTGTACATCTGGCCACGCCGATGCCCTCCCGCTGTAACTGACGCCAGACCTTGCGGGCTCCATAGACGCCATAGTTATCGTCGTACACCCGCTGTATCTGCACCTTCAGAAGCGCATCACGCTGCGAGCGCTGGCTGTGTTTTTCCGGCGATTGCTGACGTTGCTGATGCCAGTAATATGTCGACGGGGCAATATCCAGCTCGCGGCATACCGGCCCGACCCCGTGGGCACCACTCAGACGTTCGAGCAGTGGCATTATTTTTTCCAGTGGCGGTCGAGCTCCGCCTGAGCAAAATAGGCTGATGCCTGACGCAGAATATCATTGCTGCGACGCAACTCCCGGTTTTCCCTCTCCAGCTCTTTTAAACGTTGACGTTCGTTACTGGTCAGCTCGCCATCACCAGTCCTGACGGGGCTGATACCACCGCGTAAGTCATTTCTGTGCTGGCGTAGCCAGCCTTTCAGGGTATCGTAATGACAACCAATTTTTGACGATATGGCACGGATAGCATCCGGTTCAGAGTCATATTCATCAAGATGCTCAATGAGCATTCTGACAGCGCGCTCACGTAATTCCGGCGGGTAACGATTAGCTGATTTTGATTTCATCAGGGATCTCCTTTTACTGAGAGTTTAGTCTCCAGGATTCCCGGGGCGGTTCAATCGAAGAAGCAATACGGGGCCTCCCTGCAACTGAGCGGCTGGCAGCCAGGCAGTCCCGAAGTAAGCCGCTGCTGATATCCCTGCATGACTGGTTAGTGGAGAAAAGCGCCACTCTGTCGAAAAAATCCCGTCTGGGCGAAGCGTTCGCTTATGCCCTGAACCAGTGGGATGCGCTGTGCTACTACTGTGATGATGGCCTGGCAGAGCCTGATAACAACACAGCCGAACGAGCCCTTCGTGCCGTCTGTCTTGGGAAAAAGAATTTTATCTTCTTCGGCAGCGACCACGGCGGTGAGCGCGGAGCCCTGCTGAATGGTCTTATCGGAACATGCAGGCTCAATGGTATCGATCCGGAGGCCTACCTTCGCCATATCCTGAGCGTACTGCCGGAATGGCCCAGCAACAAAGTGGCGGAACTGCTGCCATGGAACGTGGTTCTTACCGATAAATAACCGTCAATACGGCGCTCGTTTAACGCTTACACATTCCGGCGGTGATCGCGTTGCGTATTCTGGCGGAACGTGAACGCTATTTCTGGTTTTGCGTGAACGCGTATTCCGGCGGAAAATACCCCGATTTTGCACCATGACCAGAATCACTGTTCATTTTGCCAGAATCGGTGTTCACCCGACCGGAATTGCCGTTCACGTTGCCAGAATCATTCTTAACGCATTGATTTTTGATGCTATATCTATCCCTTTTATTCCAGGGTGTGATATATGCCAAACAAGAGAATCGCAATGCATAAAATCCATGAAATTTTAAGGCTGCGTTTTGAAGTCGGCCTGTCCTTCCGCCAGATAAGCCAGTGCGCAGATGTCAGCACGGGTGCCATCCAGAAAATGCTCAAACGACTTGAAGCCGCTGGGATCTCCTGGCCACTTCCGGAAGGAATGTCAGAGCCCCGACTTGCCAGTCTGCTTTATCCTGAGTCTGACAGTCGTCCTGGCGCGCTGGAGGATCCCGACTGGGCTGAAATCCATATGGAGCTGCGTAAAAAGGCGTCACCCGCCACCTGCTGTGGGAGGGATACTGCCAGAGGATGCCGGTTCGGGCGTACAGCTACTCGCAGTTCTGCTGCCGCTATCAGACCTGGTGCCAGTCACAGAAACGCTCCATGCGCCAGCAGCATCTTGCCGGTGAAAAATGCTTTATCGACTATTGTGGACCCACAGTGTCGGTTATCTCACCTGAGACGGGTGAATGCCGGCAGGCCCAGATCTTCGTGGCGGTGCTGGGCGCATCAAACTACACCTTCGCGGAGGCTACCTATACGCAGTCGCTGTCAGACTGGCTTCTCAGCCACGTCAGGATGCTGGAGTTCTTCGGTGGAGTCCCCGAAATCCTGGTTCCGGATAACCTGAAAAGCGGGGTTAGCAAAGCCAGTCGTTACGATCCCGAACTGAATCCCTCCTATCAGCAGCTGGCTGAGCATTATCAGGTTGCGGTGATACCTGCCCGCCCCAGAAAACCCAGAGACAAGCCGAAGGCGGAAGTTGGCGTTCAGATCGTCGAACGCTGGATCCTGGCCCGGCTCCGTCACCAGGTCTTCTTCTCGCTTGCTGAGCTGAACCACTGTATCCGTACGCTGGTAACCGGGCTCAACGAACGTCCCTTCAAAAAACTGCCGGGCAATCGCCGTGAGGCCTTCGAAAGGCTGGACAAAACTGTGCTCAGGCCATTACCGGTGCAGTAGTGGCGCTACCGGCACATCAAAAAAGCGAAGGTGAATATCGATTATCACGTGGAATATGAACAGCATCACTACTCAGTCCCCCATCAGCACGTCGGTAAAACGGTGGAGCTTCATGCCTTCGACAACCTGCTTGAAGTCTGGTCTGACGGGCAGATGATCGCCAGTCACCCGCGGCGTCTTCATCCGGGCAACAGTACGGCAGCAGAACATATGCCGGAGCGCCATCGTCATCATCAGCAGTGGACGCCAGAGCGGCTGAAAAGCTGGGCGGCCGGTGTGGGCTCCGACACCTTCACGTGGGTCAGCGAGCGTCTGGCTGAAAAAGCGCATCCGGAACAGGCCTATCGCCTGTGTCTGGGGCTGCTGAGCCTGACGCGTGAATATCCTTCTGAGCGCGTCAATAACAGCTGTCGGCTGGCCAATGCAGAGGGGTTAACCCGGCTGAAGCAGATAAAGTCGATCCTGAAGAATAACCGCGACCTGGTTCCGGCGGACAAAGATCTGCACCCGTCCCGGGAGCTTCCTCAGGAACATGAAAACATCCGTGGCCCACGCCACTTCCACTGAAACAAGGGATCCGATAATGCCACATACGCTGATGAAACAGCTGACAGAAATGAAACTGACGGGAATGGCGGCCGCGCTGTCCTCACAGATGGAGCAACCCGGCACTTACGAAGAGCTCTCCTTCAGGGAAAGACTGGCGTTGCTGGTCACGCGCGAATCACTCGAAAGGGATCAGCGTAAACAGAAACGTCTGCTACAAAAAGCCCGCCTGAGGCTTGAAGCCTCGGTCCAGGACATCGACTACCAGCCAGCGAGAAACCTGGAACGTTCTCGGATCGCTCAGCTAAGCCAGAACGAATGGGTGGTCAGGGGGCAGAACCTGCTGATAACCGGCCCCTGCGGTTGCGGCAAAACCTATGTGGGCTGCGCCCTTGGCAACAACGCCTGCCAGCAGGGTTACAGCGTACAGTACTGGAGACTGAACCGGTTGCTGGTTGAACTGACGCACAGCCGCGCAGACGGTAGTTACCGAAAGCAGCTGGCTCAGCTGTCAAAAACGCAGCTGCTTATCCTGGATGACTGGGGCCTTGAGCCGTTGCTGCCAGCGCAGCGTAACGATCTGCTGGAACTGATGGATGACAGATACGGAAAGAACGCCACGGTGATGATAAGCCAGCTGCCAACGGATGAGTGGTATGGCTGCGTTGGCGATAACACGCTGGCAGACGCGATCCTTGATCGTCTGATGCATAACTCCCACCGGCTGGAAATGAAGGGTGAGTCGATGAGAAAACGACTGGCACAGGTTGACTGAAAGTGAACGGTCGGTGTAATAAAAAGAAGTTAGGGCGCGTTAGGGAATAACGCGTTCACGTTCCTCCGGAATAACCGTTCAACTTCGCCAGAATACGCACGCGTACTTAATCAGTAGCCGTAACATCATAAACCCTCACTAATCCTGTAAGTTAACTTGCCCTGCACCGACCTATCTCCCCAGCGCAATCCCGGTTTCGCGGTGTCTGTTACGGCCGTATTTTCTCATTTCTCGTCAGCCACAGTGAGGCTCTTTCAAGAGCTGGGTTGTATGAAAACGACAAAAACACAGCCGACAATAATTTACAAAATAACTTGTTGACCCTGTATTTACTACAGGGTTTTTAATACACATCAACAGGTGAGACGGCGATGACGCCGGTATCACCAGATGACCAGATGACCAGATAACCCAAGGAATATGACCATGAAAAACATCAAACTGCTTGCTGCTGCCGGTATGCTCTCCGTAGTTTCTTTCTCCGGCTTCGCCCAGTCCGTCAGCGTTACTGCTGACACCCTGAACAACGCGGAAGCGAAAATTGCCGCTATCGCCCAGGAATCCGGTGCTTCGTCCTACCGCATCACCAGTGCAGACCAGAAAAACGTTGCCCGCGTGACTGCAGTACTTGATAAGTAATCCGGGACGGTATTACCCTGAACCTGAGCAGTAAACGCGTGAGATGGTCGCAGAGGGAACTGCCGGACTGACTGCCACTATAGTGGGGGTCACCTCCGGTTCCGCCGGCGACCTCACATGCGGACACACCCTCCAGGACAACCCTATCCCTGTTGTCCGTTTTCCTTGATGACTGTTTTAGTCAGGTTACCCCCAGGTAGCTTTTTTTTTGTCCTTATCCCACCAGAAAAAACAGCGTAAGGGTGTTGACCCTGTATGAACCACAGGGTTTTTAATACACATTAACAGGTGAAACGGCGATATCTGATGAAGAGGAATATACAGATGAAAAAATTTAGCGTGACTGCAGTACTGATTCTGACTGGCATGCTCTCATCCGGAGCTATGGCAACCTCGTTCCTGCCGGAAACTTGCTCGGATATGGACATCTCTGTCCGGACAGACTATGTCAACCATGAAGACGTGAGCCACGTCTTTGACTGTCAGCCAGTGATCTGATGTAAAAAAACGGTCGGATTAATTTTCCTTTTAAGTGCGTTAGTGCCTTTGAATTTTTTTCGGGTCCAGAACTTCACCGCGGTCAGACCCAGCGGGAGCCCTGATGTCGTCACTGCCAGGCTCGAATGCATCAGGATCCCACAATTGACACCTGCATCATTCCCCATCTTGATTAGGTGTGATTGCCTGCAAATCCTACTGCATCAGGGTTATCCCGGTGGTAGCCAAATGTTGTGGTGTCCTGAAGCAGTAGAATCTTCTCACCTTGCAGCGCATATATCCTTTGACTGGTAGCCTCGGAATGTCCCTGCAGCAGGTGCTGCTCATCAATCCTGTCACTGGAAAGGAACCGGTAAGCGGCTTTTGTTGCTGCATTATCCTGGCAGGCAAAAGGGAGGCTGTTGCCCATCCCCCGCCAGAGTTTTTGCATGAGACTTTTAAAACGACTGGCACGGCGGCGATCGCTAAAGACAGAAGAATTAATTTCCTCATCGAGCCATGAAAGCGAAGTCTGTTCCTGATTAATCATTCAACCATCCCTGAAAGTAATTTAGCTGATTATCATAATGATTACCTTAATATAATTGTGGGTAGTTGCAAGTCTCGCTGGACGCTTACAATTAACCCAATTCGCTTGATACATCAGATTGATTCCCTCCCTGAAAACAGTGCCGGTCTAAACGGAAGTCTCCTGTCTTACAACCAGCAGAAACACGGTGCATAGGGCCAATCCATGGTATAAGCAGTCAGTCTGAAAAAAAAAGTCTTGACCCTGTAGCCACTTCATGGTTTTTGATATGAACTGGATTCGTACTTAGTGCAGCGGTAAACAAATACCTCATTATTTTCTGCCATTTTCCCTTCGTGTTACCGCGTATATTGATATCAGGCAAGCTAAAGGAATTACCTGAATGAGAATAGTTACACTCGTAATATCTGCTGTAGCTTTGATGCCGGGAGTTACAGTCCCTAATGCGATAGCCGGTTTTATTGAAGACAGTAAGGCCAATCTCACACTCCGCAATTTCTATATTAATACAGATAATCGCAGTGGGGACGGGTTCAGTAAACAGGAAGAATGGGGACAGGGGTTCATCCTCAATTACGATTCAGGTTATACTGAAGGGCCAGTGGGATTCGGACTGAGCACTCTGGGGCTACTGGGCATCAGACTTGACGGAGGAGGTAAAGCAGGCTCACCGGCGTCAGGTCGGCAACCCGGTACAGTATTTCCGCTAGACAATGATGGCAGAGCGGTTCATCAGTTCGGTAGCCTGGGGGTTACCGGCAGGGCAAAAATATCTGATACGGAACTCCGTTATGGAACGCTTCAGCCCAAAAATCCCGTCGTTATATACAACGATGCCCGCCTTTTGCCCATGACATATCAGGGAGGACAAATATCATCAACAGATATCGACGATCTGAGTCTGACCGGCGGCGTTCTCACACATACAAAAGGACGTAACTCCACAGATATGCGCGGAATGTCCATTGCCGGAGCCAATGGAAGTGGTCCCACTTCACGGAGCAGTAATCGTTTTTATTTCGCCGGTGGTGACTATACTCTTATGAAAGACATGACTCTCTCATACTATTACGGTGAGCTGGATAATTTTTACAGACAAAACTATATCGGACTGGCACATAACCTGAAAATCGTTTCCGGGAACCTGAAATCAGATATTCGTATATTCATCAGCGATGCAGACGGAAAGAACGGAAGTGCTGCAGGACGGAGTGCCGGATATGTAAGTACTGGTTATTACGGAAATAATCGCACAAAGGGAGAAGTGGACAACAATGTTTATAGCGGTCAGTTGACATGGTCTTCTGGAGGTCACAGTGTGAGCAGTGGTTATCAGTGGCTGACGGGGAAAAGTGACTTTCCATATCTGAATCGTGGTGATGGAGAAGGAACAAGCACCTGGTTAATTACTGATGCACAATTGCTAAAATTCAGCAGGGCGGGGGAGCGAACCTGGCTGGCACGGTACGCCTATAATTTTGCTGATGCAGGGCTCAAAGGGCTGAATCTAAGTATCCTCTATCTGAACGCCGATAATATTGATACCGGGAATGGGCGAAAGGGGGAATGGGAACGGGATATTGCCCTGAGTTATACTATCCCCGAGGGAATACTTAACGGACTTGGCATCTCCGTAAAAAATGCCACAATGCGCAGCGCTCTGCCTGACACAAGTAGAAAAGGCTCTGCTGGACAGCGTGACCAGGATGAAACCCGGGTTACAGTCAGTTATACCCTTCCTCTTCTCTGATATAGTGTTTCCGGTCTGTTGTGCTGTTGAGCAGGACAGACCGGAATGACGTTCGCAGGCAGCAGAAAATTTATATCTGGCTGTCAGTCCGGTAGTTATTTCTGTCCCGGTTCTCCACTCAGGTCCGACTTAAAACATATCGTTTTTACTGCCATTTAAATAAAGAGTAGCCTTGCATGTCATTATTATCAGTTTTAAAGTATCCGGATCCCAAATTGAAGATCATTGCAATGCCCGTCGAACATATTTCACCGATAACCCGGCAATTTATTAAGGATATGATTACCACTATGTACGGTACATCCAGTGTAGGTTTAACAGCAACCCAGGTTGGTGTTCACCAAAGGATTGCTGTAATTGATGTCCCTGAATCGCTGGTGCAACCAATAGTATTAATTAATCCGGTAATTGCTGAGAGTAAGGAAGAAAAAAATATCACTGAGGAAAAATGTCTTTCTATACCAGGAACCAGTCGTTTTGTATACCGTGCAGAGAAAATAAATGTCACCGCTCTTGATGCTTTTGGGAATACAATAAATTTTAGTGCAAGTGGTACTCTCTCGATCTGTATACAGCATATGATAGACCATATGAACGGGATTCTATTAACTAAGAGCCTATCTCAATAGGACTTTATTCCAGACGATAAGACCACAGGCAAAATGCAACATAGCCTCGTAATTTTCGGCCTTCTTTTTCCATCGGGTCAGAACCCGGCGAAAGCGATTCATCCAGCTATGAGTCCTCTCAACGCCCCAGAGAGGGGCTTTGAAGTCCCTGTTTTTACTGGCGTCAGACTCCTCTTTACGGGACTGAATATGTGGCTCGTAACGGCGACTCTGCAGATACGTTTTCAGCCATCCAGCTTCGTAACCTTTGTCCAGACAGAGCCTGAGTTTCCCCCCGGATGCCCCGCCTGAAGGGCATCGAGCGTATCCGCAACCAATTTGATGTCGTGCGTGTTCGCTGCTGCGACGACCAGCGACAGAGGAAGCCCCCTGGCGTCCGTCAGCAGGCTGCGCTTTACACCTTGTTTCCCTTTGTCCTTAGGATTGCGACCTGTTTTTTGTTCCTGACAGCGGCGATTTGGTCATACAACCGTCCATCGACAACCAGGACCAGTCAATGCTGTCCAGATGCTCGCAGGCAAGCAAACCGTTCTGCCAGAAGCGCTCAAAAATGCCTGAATCGTGCCACTCCTTAAAGCGCCGGTGTGCAGAACTCGATGAACATATCCCGGTGGCGTTCAGACAACCAGTCCTGAGGAAGAAGAATATGGCATCCATGGCAGCGCGGTTATCAACGCGTTTCCGGTATGTATCGAGTGGATGGCTGGTTTTGTGCTCAGGGATACCCGGTCATTTTTTTAGGCTCGATGCAGAAAAACAATGAAGTTTCAATTTTATCATTGCAAGCCTTTCATTCACTAAAACTCCTCGGCCAATCCGAAACTGGTGACTGTAGTAATTTCTTACAGGCTAAGACTTGCAGTAACTTGAAGGTAAGGGGGAGGATGATAAAAATTCATGAAGATCGCACTGAAATAATTCATTAAATCGGTTATTGAGTTGGATTGGCGCAAAATAATTAAAAATGTCTTTAAAACATAGCGTTATCCATTGAATAACATCAGACCACTAAAATGGCCTGATGTAAAGGATGCTAATACCTATCTCAGGCATCAATAGTGATATCACCGGCAGGAATGCACTGGCATGTCAAACATGCACCCTCATCAGAGGGTTCCACACCATTCAGATGCTGCACGTTCCCGGCAATCACCTTAGTTGAACAGCTTTCACATTGTCCAACACGACAACCACTAGGCATTTTAATCCCAAGTTTTTCTCCAAAATTCAGCAGAGTACCTTTATCCGTGGTCCAGATCTCTTCTCTTCCTGATTTTGCAAAAATTACTTTATGACGTAATGAGGGATCATTATTTATTTTTGTCGGAGAACGAAATATCTCGTAGAAAATAGCAAATGCAGGTACACCTCTCTCCTGAAGCCCTCGGGATATCGCATCCATCATAGGCTGCGGACCACACATGTAATAACGAGCATTATTCTCAATAAGATATGCCTCGACATCTCCCGCACCAACATAACCAGCTCTATCATAATCCAATCCTGGAATATCACAGTCGAGGGGCTGGTTGTAGATATTAATTACTTTAAGCCTGTCAATAGACGCATTTAGCTCCGCAATTCTTTTCTTAAACGCATGTAGCCTACTATTTTGATTAGCATAGAAAAGCCAGATTTCCGGACCTTCCGCTTGGGGGTTAATAGACTCCAGATAGGAAATGAATGGAGTAATTCCAATACCGCCAGCAAATATTACGACAGGCTGGACGGCATTGAGCGGGACAATGAAATTCCCCCCAGGAGGCGTAAGTTCAACATCCTTGCCTATCTGCAAATGCGTGTTTATGTAGGATGACATTATTCCTTCTACATATTCACCTTTCTCATCAGTCGCTTTCTGATGACGGACAGAAATGGAATAGGTTTTACGGTCATGAACAAACGCAGGGCCTGTCAGCGAATACGCCCGGGTAACGATCTCTTCAGAATCGCTCATCGGACAACAGCTAACAGTGATATGCTGGCCCGGTTCATAATCAGGTAAGTAGCCTTCACTATTCGATTGGAAGGTAACTGTCGTAACATTATCTGCTTCTTTTTTCAGTTCAATGACTTTGAATGTTTTACGACCTTCCCAGGGGCGTCTTATCAGCTCAAAATCATTCAAGCGGCGAATGCGGCAGCGGAATGAACGCAAAGGTAAAGCACCGCTGACTGGATCATAGCTATCACCGCTGATTAAGCTATTGTAATTGCTACTGTACTCACCTTTAACCGGGTATGAAGGTTTGCCAAAATCAGGACAAGCCTGCCACCACCCAAACTCAGCAATTACAGTTTCATGAGAGAGTTTGGCTTCCACTTTTGCTCTAAATCGAGCAAGACCTGCTCTCGTTTCAATTTCTACCCAATCCCCCGTCTTGATACCTTCTTCGTCAGCCAGAGCTGCCGAAATGTCTACCGTTGGATAAGGTGCTTTTTTTCGTAGGCTAGTCAGGCTTCGATGTTGGCTATGACAGAAGAATCCGCTTTTAACGGATGTCAGCATTAGTGGATAATCAGGATCGTTGCGCTGGTATTCTTGCGGCTGTACATACTCAGGTAAAGGATTGTAACCATAGCGATGAAGGATCTCAGAGTAAAACTCTGCACGTTTTGTTTCTGTATTGAAACCTGCCAGATATCCACTATTTGGGTCTCTGAAAGCATATTTTCTGACTTTATGCTCAAGCGGGATATCGTAACCTTCTGGCTTATTTCTGAGCATCTCAACAGTCAAACCTAATGGTTCTAGTTGATAATTCCAGGCTGCCTCAATATTGCCGTCGAAGAACGCTTCATTCATTCCTAACCGGCATGCAAGATCGAAAACAATCTCAAGGTCGGAACGGCTTTCACCGCGCGGAGAGACCATTTTTTTTCTCAACTGAATGTGGTCCTGAGCAGCAGCACTACTTTCAAACCCGGTTCTTAGGCCTTCGCGCTCCCAGGCAGTGTTTACTGGCAGAAGGATATCAGCATACTTTGATGTAGGCGTTTCAAACAAATCTACATGGGCATAAAACTCAAGTGCCTCAAGCGCCTGTTGTCCGAGAGAAGTATCACTTTGTGAAAGTAATATGTTGGCACCAAAGCCAATTAACCCGCGAATTTTATAGGGTGTACCTTCTAATACTGAATGCCAGATATCCTGAGAATGAACCCAACCTTGTGAAGGCGGCCCGATAGGCCTTTCTTCAAGACCTAATGCTTTATCCCATTGTGATTTTGGCATCAGTGTCGGTGAATTAACCACATTCACCGGGTGGCTGGCATAGATTCGATTACATCCTTCCTGATCGAAACAACCGGTTAAAGCATACAGTGTCGCAATCGCACGTTCTGTTTGGGTGGCATTAGTGTGTTGTGCCACTCCAGACCAGCTGTGGTAGGCGATTTTCTTGGCCCCGGCAATCAAACTCGCAGCGGCTTCAATTGATGCAACAGATACCCCGGTGATACGGCTTACGTTTTCTGGGTCATAATTAGCCAACATATCTTTAAAAGATGAAAACGCCGTTTGGCAGGAAATTTTTGCACCATCAGCTATTGCAACTTCAACATTACCCTCAAGTGCAGCTGTAGGCGTCAGCGTTTCTTCAGTTCGAGTCTCGGAATCGATAAATGTGACTTGCTGGTTGTGTTCGTCCCAAACTGTATAGCGATTACTGATGGCAAGTGGGTTAATATCTTTTTCCCGAAGAAAATAACCATTATCATTTCGAACCAACAAAGGACCATTAGTCCAGTTTCGAACAAACTCATGATTAAACAGGTTTCTTTCTACCAGGAGATGGCTTAACCCCAAAGCTAATGCACCGTCAGTTCCAGGATTGACATCAAGCCAGGCATTTGCTTCTTTCGCTAAAGGTGTCGGGCGAGGATCCACGACGATCAGTTTTGCACCGTTATTTCGACCAGTACCAATCGCGCTAGCCTGGGCAAGCCAAGTATTCGCGGGGTTATGCCCCCAAAGAAGGATAAGATCGGCATGGGAATAGTCAGCAACAGGGATGCCGCAGCCAAAGGTCCATCGATGTGCAACGTCTTTATGCCAGTTACATATTTCAGTTCCATAGCTGGTGTTTGGGCTGCCATAGATACGAACAAATCGCTCTAACCATTCAATTGCATCGCTGAGGGGGGTACCGCTTGGGCTCGTAAAACCGAAAGCGACAGATTCAGCTCCGTTCTCTCGTTTAAATTTTTCCAGTTGTCCGGCTATCGTTGACATAGCCTCTTCCCAACTTATACGTTTCCAGCCCGGGTTCTCGGCACCTTTAGGATGGGTTCTCTTCATCGGGTACAGAATTCTATTTGCGCTGTCCACCAGCTCAGGTGCCGCTTTGCCCTTCATACACATGGCCTTACCATTAGGATGTTCAGGGTTGGCCCGTACCTTGATCAGGTGGTCATTTGCTACTTCATTCAACGTCCCGCAACGCGAACGGCAAAGTGTGCAATATCCGGGAATAATATCTGACATTGTAAACCTCACTACTAAAAACAGTTAATATATTTTAAAAACCACATTGCTTTCTTTTCACCCAAGAATTACTAACCCAATTAATGTTAATATCATCTTGTTTTGTGGGCGTAATTTCAGTTGAAATTACTGTCATATATGGGTAGCGGCTAAGTAATTTCAGGGCCAGAATCTGATTCCTGCAAACCGTTAACATCTGCAAGATACAGTGCACGCAAAATAGGGCATTCAGGCTTATCATCCCCTGCACAGCAATCAGAAAGCGTTGTAAGTATTGATGCCATACGCTGAAATTCTTGAATTTTTACAGTCAACTCGCGGATGTGTGACTCGACTAATTTTTTCACATCAGCGCTTTGGCGCGAATGGTTACCCCAAAGACAGAGAAGTTCTCCTGTTTGCGCCAGAGAGAAACCTAACTCCCGACATCGACGTATAAAATGCAATTTGTACACATCAATATCGCTGTACATCCGATACCCGGCTGCAGTTCTTGCAACTTCCGGTATTAATCCCGCCTCTTCGTAATAGCGGATCATTTTGGCGGAAACTCCGGATAACCGGGCAGCATCACCAATGTTCATCCTTACCTCCCAAAATGTATTCTGTTAATATCAGATCCAGTTTCAAATGACGTCGTTTCTGACACTCTTACCTTGCATACGTAGTGATACGGTTACCGTTTGGCTCATCAAGACTTAGTCGATATCCAGCCTAGACCTTCCCGTGGTGGTAAGGTCAAGAAAAAAATCATCAAGATAAGCTGTGTAAAAAACCAGATGTGACGAACATACTCATATCCCTTATGACCACATACTTAATGACTCAAAACACTCTTCTTTGGGTTTAGAAAGGATGGTTTCTCTAGTGGCATCATTTTTATATTCACCAACACTCACTAATTCCCATGATTCGACATCATTCAACAGTGCAAGCATCAACTTATTATTTAATGCATGCCCTGACTTATAAGCATGGTAGGCGCCAATAATATTATGGCCTGATACAAAGAGGTCTCCAATCGCATCCAGTGTTTTATGTCGCACAAGTTCGTTATTAAATCGCAGACCTTCCGGATTCAGAACGCTATATTCATCAAGCCCTATCGCATTGTTCAAACTTGCCCCTAACCCAAGACCTTTTTGTTGTAGAAGTTCTACATCACGAACAAATCCGAAAGTTCTGGCATCAGCAATCTCGCTAATATAGTTTTCTTTCGACACTTCAATATTTAATCTATTAGTCTCAGCAGAAATCAAGGGATGCTTAAAATCAATCATAAAATCGATCGAGAACTTTGAGTCTGGATGCAAAAGAGCCCATTTGTCGCCATCTTTTACGGAAACCGTTTTTTTTATCAGAAGATATTTTTTTAGCGCACACTGCTCTATCAAACCAGCGTGCATTATTGAGTCTATGAATCCTCTGGCACTCCCATCGAGAATGGGAAGTTCTGGAGCATCGAGCTCCACCAAGAGGTTATCAAGCCCCATGCTAGACACCGCAGAAAGGAAATGCTCGATTGTTGAAACTCGAACTCCCTGAGGGTTGATAATGCTTGTTGCCAGCATAGTGTCATGAATCTGATCGGCACGGAGCTGAATATCAACAACAGGAGTTACATCTGTTCTACGGAACCGTATGCCACTATCGGCACCAGCAGGCATGATTTTCATGTTAACGGTTTTACCGCTATGCAAGCCAATACCGTTTAATTCAACAATATTCTTGATAGTTTTTTGCTTGATCATGGAGACCTCTGTTTGCTCTAGCGACTAGGCAGAACGTCCGCAACAAGGTTCCATTGATGATTCCCCCTATTGCTCTGTTCATCGTCCTCGCTACTCTCGACTTGGTTCCATTAAAAACCATGAAGTTGATATAGGGTCAAGATTTTATACGATATACACATCAAGCATCTTGCATGAGTCGCACTGACTGACCCGGGTTAGTTACCATCATATTCTTTATGGTTGAGACCATACGGAAATCAGTGAATTAAAAATATTTATTCATCCAAAACACAAATGGTTTTAAGAAAGCCTAATGCCCTTCTTGTAAAATTATTCAAGATAGTCAAGTATGTTTTTTATATTGTCAATTAAGGCGACATGCAGGTCAGGGTCATCACATTCATCTGAATGGCAATAGGAAATATGTTGAAGTATAATTCTTTTTTTGAATTCACTAACTGTACACTCCAACTCATACACCGACCGTACGATATCAATACAAGGTTCATCATCGATTAAAAAATCCTGCATTTTATTATACTTATCAGTCAGTTCTTCTATCATAGAAATTAATACGGGGTCATTAACTAACATTGGCATATCTCTCCTCATAGTCTGAAAGTAAAGATGGACACAGCGCTGATAAATTCCAATTCCCTTGCTTGCGGTACCGACCGGGAGGAAGATGAAACTTGTTTTTAAAAGCTCTCGTGAAAGTTTGTTGCGAATTAAAACCATACTGAAGTGCAATGTCCAGGACTGTTCTGGAAGTCAATTTCAGATCAATCGCAGCACATGATAATCGACGAGCACGAACATATTCACCCAGCGCAACACCGGTCGTCTGTTTAAACAAACGTTGAAAATGCCATCGTGAATACCCAGACTTCTCAGCAATAAATTCTACTGGCAAGGTTGTATTCAATGAACTTTCAACCCACTGCAAAATATCTTTGACAACACTTTCAGAATATTTCCTGGTGTCCATTCTCTCCCCCCAAACCATATTCTATGAATATATTCAAACCAGAATACGGTCTCTGAGTCTGTCATCCATGAAGAACTCAGGGACCCAACTCTTTATTTTCGTAATAACCTCAGGCCATTTGCCACAACCAGAAGACTGGCACCAACATCAGCAAATACAGCCATCCACATAGTTCCCATTCCCATGAGCGTGAGTACAAGGAATACGGCTTTAATACCTAGAGCGAGGCTGATATTTTGCACGAGTAAGCTGTACGTTTGTCGGGATAATTTTACAAAGGCTGGGATTTTACGCAGGTCATCATCCATTAAGGCTACATCTGCAGTTTCAATCGCCGTATCAGTACCCATTGCGCCCATAGCAAAACCGATATCAGCTGCAGCCAGAGCCGGTGCATCATTGATACCATCACCAACCATCCCAGTGATTCCAATCCGTGAATGCTCTTCAACTGCACGATGTTTATCTTCTGGCAATTGATTCCCTCGAGCCTCATCGATTCCAACCTGAGATGCGATTGCTTTAGCTGTATGTGGGTTATCACCAGTCAGCATAATAGTTTTAACGCCAAGTTCATGAAGTTGTTCAATCGCTTCACGGCTGCTGTTTTTAACAGTATCAGCAACAGCGAACAACCCAAGCACTTGCTTACCATCATTGAGTAAAATAACTGTTTTACCCTGGCTTTCCAGCCTTTGTACTGTTGCTTTAATCTCTGATGGACAATTAAAGTGTTCTTCAGTCAAACGCAGGTTACCAAGGTAAAAATCCTTACCTGTAATCGCGCCATGCACACCTCGCCCAACAATCGCTTCAAAGCTGTCAACATCCTGCTTTTTCAAATCAGCAGAAGCATTCACAATTGCCAGTGAAACAGGGTGATCAGAGTAACTAGCGAGACTAGCTGCAGTAGTACGAACTTCACGCTCGCTCCACCCATTGAATACCATTACGTCGGTTTGTACTGGTTTCCCATAGGTAATAGTTCCTGTTTTATCCAGCGCAAGGGCTTTTAGCTTACGTCCCTGCTCAAGATAAACACCGCCTTTAATGAGAATCCCTTTGCGAGCAGCTGCAGTAAGTCCACTAACAATCGTTACTGGCGTAGAAATAACCAGGGCACATGGACACGCAATGACAAGCATAACTAAAGCTTTATAGATCCACTCCTGCCATGTTCCTGCCCCAAACAATGGTGGCAATACAGCAACCGCAACAGCAATACCCATAACGACGGGGGTATAAATCTGGGAAAAGCGGTCAACAAAACGTTGGGTAGCTGCTTTGGCGCCTTGCGCCTGCTCAACGGCATGAATGATGCGAGCAAGGGTTGTATTATTTGCAGCTGCAGTGACTTTATATTCAAAAGAGCCTGACTGATTTATTGTTCCAGCAAATACAGCATCGCCCGCAATTTTATCGACAGGCATACTTTCACCTGTAATTGGAGCTTGGTTAATGGTGGTTTGGCCTTTGACGATTTCTCCGTCGAGACCAATTCGTTCACCTGGTTTTACCCTGACAATACTGCCCGGTTGTACGCTACTGGCGTCAACTTCCTGCCATGTTCCATCAGCTTGTTGGACCATTGCAGTTTCAGGAGTCAGGTTCATCAGGGAACCTATTGCATTTCTGGCTCTATCAAGTGATTTGGCTTCTATCAGCTCGGCAATGGTGAATAACACCATAACCATCGCCGCTTCTGGCCACTGCCCAAGGACCAAAGCCCCAGTAACGGCAATACTCATTAGTGCATTGATATTCAAGTTGCCATTGCGAATCGAAATCCAACCTTTTTTGTAGGTTGTCAGACCACAAGAAAGCACTGCTATCAAAGCCAACCCAGCTTCTAGCCAGTCAGGCATATCAGCCCAGTGCATCACTTCGGCTGCAAGAGCAGCTACGCCAGCAAGAGCTAATGGCCACCAGGGCTTTTTTTTCTCCTGGGTATTTTTCTTGCCGCTAGTATTATCAGAGACTTCTGGCGCGAATCCCAACGAGCGAATTGCAGCCATGATAGCTTCAAGCGAATCCGGTGTATGGGTTACAGTCAAAACACGCTGCATCAGGTTGAAATCAAGCTCTTTAACAGCGCTCATTCCACCCAGTTTCTTTTTGATAAGATTTTCTTCAACAGGACAATCCATCTGCATAATGCGAATTTCTGTCCGTAATCCACCAGCCACAACCTGCGAGCCCCCTAGGCTACTCAATTGTTCTGGAGCAGCGGAGCAACAATCCCCCTCATGGCCGTGATCGTGGCCTTCATGAGAATGCTCTTGCGCGGCATGAGCATGGTTACATCCCTTATGATTATGCTCATCATGCGAATGCCCTTCGCCGCCATGGCTATGGGCATCATGATTATGGCCTTCATGGTTATGGCCTTCATGGTTATGGCCTTCATGGTTATGGCCTTCATGGTTATGACCTTCATGGGAATGATCATCACTGCATTTCTTGTGATTATGAGCCTGCTGATCATGTGCATGATCATTTGCTTTATGTGATTCACCAGTATTCTTAACCCGGAGTCCTGTCCCTAAATTGAACGTTTCACAGCAACTAGCCGCTTCGTCTCCTGCAGGGTTTTTGCTATTTTTTACACCACCACTCATTTTCATTGCCTCATCTGTTAACTATACTGACGATTAAAGACCCTAATCTAACTAGAGGGTCAAGCGCATAAGGGGGGAGGCATGAAAATTGGTGAATTGGCCCGTAAGGCGGATTGTCCGGTGGAAACTATTCGGTACTATGAGAAAGAAGGATTACTTCAGGCTCCATTAAGAGATATTGAAAATAACTATCGCCGTTACAACAATACTCATCTGGAAAAGTTATTATTTATCCGACGCTGCCGCTCTCTTGATATGACCCATGAGGAAATACGTGCATTGCTACTGGCAATGAATAATCACGGTAAAGACTGTGGCCCCATTGATGCAATAATCAGTGCCCATCTCACTCATGTTCAGCATCGTATTAAAGAATTAATAGCCCTGGAAATACAACTCAAAGAACTTAATAACTATTGCAGCTCAGACCGGAGCGTGGACGAATGCGGGATAGTACAGAAATTGACTGCTGATGAAGAGAATGGTGATCTTCCTTTAACCGTACCAACTGACCACTCGGGGGGTGTGCATTAGTGGTGTGCGCTTATAAGTTGATTAGACTGATGGCGTAACACAAGCCCATACAGCTTTGTGCTACGCCATCATGCCCTTAAAATAAGGGGTCAGGCTTTTTCCATTTCGTTACCACGAGAACGACGTTGCACTGCCCCTTCTCTCTTACCGGGATGGCTTTTAGCATCAGCGGTCATTAATGTCTGGAGTATTGGGCATTCAACTCGCTCATCCCCAGCACAGCTTTTGATCAGAGCTCTGAGTGTATCTGCCATTCGTCGCATATTTTCCATACGTCGCTCTAAATCATCCATATGCTCTTGTGCCAGACGTTTAACATCGGCGCTCTGGCGAGATTTGTCATTCCATAACTTGAGCAAATCGGCTATCTCTTCAAGAGAAAAACCAAGATCGCGCGCACTGCGGATAAAAATCAGACGATGGACATCATTGGGTGCATAATCACGGTAGCCCGCTTCGGTACGGCCAGTAGCAGGAATCAGACCAATTTGCTCGTAATAGCGAATCATCTTTGCGGAGATTCCTGATTCGTTCGATGCTTTACCAATGTTCATAGCTCCCCTTTTCTTAGTGCTCAGAGTCTTCTGCCAGCGGAGGCTGGAACCGACGCAAACGAAGTGCGTTGCCCAGGACAAATACACTGGATAGCGCCATCGCGCCTGCAGCAAAGATTGGTGAAAGCAGCAATCCATAGGCAGGGTACAGCAGGCCTGCTGCTACAGGGATCAATGCGGCATTATAACCAAACGCCCAAAAAAGATTTTGCCTGATGTTACCTATGGTTGCCTTAGACAATCCAATAGCATTAGGCACACCCTGTAGGTTGCCGGACATTAAGACAACATCAGCAGATTCCACCGCTATATCGGTACCTGTACCAATTGCAAGCCCAATATCTGCCACGGCTAAAGCTGGGGCATCATTAATGCCATCACCAACATAAGCGACCTTACCGTAAGACTCCTTCAACCGACGAACTGCTTCAACTTTCCCTTCTGGCAACACTTCGGCAACCACTTCATCAATACCAAGCTGTCTCGCAATCGCATTTGCTGTATTGGCATTGTCACCGGTAATCATTGCGACTTTGAGCCCCAGTTGGTGCAATGCATTTATGGCAATCGGCGTACTTGATTTAATAGGGTCAGCGACTGCGATAATGGCAGCCAGACGTCCATCAATAGCAACATAGAGTGGCGATTTTCCTTCGTTTCCAAGGCGTATCGCAGTCTTTGAAAAATACTCGATATCCAAGCCTAACTCACGCATAAATCGATCGGCCCCGACCTCTACGCGCTCTCCGTCTACGGTAGCCCTGACGCCCATCCCAGTAATTGAATCAAACTCAGTCAACGCTGGCAGCGATATCTCTTTTCCTAGAGCAGCTTCAACGATAGCGCGGGCAATAGGATGTTCCGAACGTGATTCAACAGCGGCAACTTTTGCTAATACTAAGTCAAGCTCAAACCCTTCGGCCAACTCCAGGTCTGTCATTACTGGGCGCCCTTCAGTCAAAGTACCTGTTTTGTCTACAGCGACAACCCTGGCATCTTTAAGCAACTGCAGAGCTTCTCCCTTACGGAACAAGATCCCCATTTCTGCACCACGCCCAGTACCTACCATGATAGAGGTTGGGGTAGCCAATCCCATTGCACATGGGCAGGCAATGATCAATACAGCCACGGCATTAACCAGTGCGAAAGACAGGGCCGGTGATGGCCCAAATGTTAACCAGGCAAGGAAAGTTAACAACGCTGCCAGCATCACCACAGGAACAAACCATAATGTCACCTTATCGACCACGGCTTGTATAGGTAGTTTAGAGCCCTGGGCTTGCTCTACCATTCTGATTATTTGTGACAACATCGTCTGGCCACCAACGGCTGTTGCACGCAACCTCAATGCTCCTTTCTGGTTAACAGTCCCGCCAACCATTAAGCTTCCGGGAACTTTCTCGACGGGGATAGGCTCCCCCGTTATCATCGATTCATCGACAAAACTTGTTCCTTCACTCACCTCACCATCAACAGGTATCCGCTCACCTGGTCGAACTTCGATAATGTCATCAAGGGCTACATCACTAATGGGAATATCGATGACAATGCCGTTACGCAGCACATGCGCCTCTTTGGCCTGCAATCCAACCAAACGCTTGATAGCCTCAGACGTTCGACCTTTAGCCCGCGCCTCCATAAATCGTCCTAAAAGAATAAGAGCGACGATTACCGCAGCAGCTTCGTAATACACATTGACGGTACCTTGAGGCAAAAGACCTGGAGCAAAGGTCGCAATCATTGAATAACCGAATGCAGCGAGAGTCCCGACGGAGACGAGAGAGTTCATGTCTGGGCCAAGTCTTAATAACGCGGGAATACCTTTCAGGTAAAAGCGCCGCCCCGGAATAGCCAACACCAGCAATGTTAATACAAACTGGAGATACCAGCTTTCCTGGAGCCCAATGGTATCCATTATCCATTGATGCATTCCCGGTATCACATGCGACCCCATTTCCAGAATAAATACTGGTAACGCAAGTACGGTCGCCAGAACTAAATCTTTCTTCAACGCAACCTTTTCAGCATCTTTTTTTTCTGCGGCACTATCATTATTCTGGCTTTGGTTATCAACCAGGCTGGCTTCATAACCGATTTTTTCGATAGCAGTTATGAGGTCATCAACTCCTGCGGTTCCACGTACAGTAGCTCTTTCAGTCGCTAAATTAACAGTGGCTTCTTTTACACCTTTAACCGCTCGGAGCGATTTTTCGACACGCCCTACGCATGATGCACATGTCATGCCCTGAACTGATAACTCTACAGAAGCTTGAGGAACCTCATAACCAACCTTTTCAACTGCTTCAACCAACGCCATACGATTAACGAATGCATTTAGGCGGATATCTGCACGCTCTGTTGCAAGGTTAACGCTTACGTTTTGTACGCCTTCAACCTTAGCCAGAGCGGCTTCAACTCGTCCAACGCAGCTTGCACAAGTCATTCCCTCAATGGGCAAGCTGACTTGAGTTTC
This sequence comes from Citrobacter sp. RHBSTW-00017, assembly GCF_013797615.1. NCBI lineage: Bacteria > Pseudomonadati > Pseudomonadota > Gammaproteobacteria > Enterobacterales > Enterobacteriaceae > Citrobacter > Citrobacter sp. RHBSTW-00017. The sequence continues at coordinate 4,553,267 of NZ_CP056899.1, forward strand.
ACCATCATTAGAATGCTGTTTTTTTTGAATGCTCATGATGTATTTCTCATCGTTATGGTCAGATAAAGAACAACCTTAAGGCTTACCATCGTGGGAAGGTCAAGCGCATTATTTTGAACATGCCGATGCCGTGGAAGGAATGGATATAAAAACCCTTTACATGAACACATATTCATATGTTATATTGAAGGCATCATGTATAACCAACAGCTTGAGGCCCTATGTCACAATCACATGATCACGAGCATGACCATACTCCAGCAGTAACCAGTGCAAACGAGCGTAAAGTCCTTATCTCCTTCCTCATGATATTCACATTTATGGTGGTCGAAGCTGTTGGAGGGATACTTTCTGGCTCATTAGCATTGCTGGCAGATGCAGGCCACATGCTTACAGATGCAGTAGCTTTGGCGCTGGCTTATGCGGCATTCCGTTTTGGCCGTCGAGCTGCTGATAGCAAACGAACCTTTGGATATTTGCGATTTGAAGTCATCGCGGGATTCTTTAATGCCCTGACACTCTTCGCTATTGTGGCGTGGATTGCATATGAGGCATGGGAAAGGTTACAAGCTCCACCAATTATACTGGCAGGCCCAATGCTGATCGTTGCCATTGCAGGATTGTTGGTCAACATATTGGTATTATGGATCATGACCCGTGGTGAGACCGATCATGTTAATGTCAAAGGTGCTATTTTACATGTGATGGGTGATCTATTGGGTTCTGTTGGCGCTATTGTCGCCGCTATTGTCATTTACTACACGGGCTGGACACCGATTGACCCAATACTTTCCGTTCTTGTCGCAGCACTGGTTTTACGTAGTGCCTGGAAATTATTAGCAAAATCGCTGCACATCCTGTTAGAAGGAGCGCCTGAAGATGCCTCCCCAGACAAGGTGGAACAGAGACTAATCAGTTCTGTTAAGGGCTTAGCAGCCGTAAGTCATATTCATGTCTGGCAAATAACCTCAGGTCGGACGATGGCAACACTGGAAGTAAGAGCCAAGGAAGATGTGGACGTAAAAGACGTTGTGAAGCTTGTAAAACAAGAACTTTATGAGCAGTTCAAAATAGAACATGCAACTGTGGGAATCGACTGGAATTACGATCAAAACGATAATACATGCAGCCTTTCACCGACAAAACTGCGTAACGAACACGAACACGAACACGAACACGAACACGAACACGGAAAAAAGCATAACCATTCTAGTCCAGGCCACAAACATTAATCAGGCCTCTGGTGATGCACTATCAATTTAGGAGGGAGAATCATAATGTCCAGCACATCAGATTGCGGCAACATACAAGACTGTTCCGCGACAGATCATGTCGCGGAGCCAGATCTATCAATGCTCTCGCAAAACGACATTGGGCAACTTTCCGAGATTTTCCATCTACTGGGGGACCAGTCAAGACTACGAATCCTGCTTTACTGTATGCGTGGTTCGGTCTCTGTAGGCGACATTGCTGAGTCGCTCCAGTTATCACAATCTCTGGTCAGTCATCATCTGAGGTTGTTACGAAGTGCAAGGCTTGTTCGCGGAGAGAGAAAGGGTAAGTACATATTTTATAGCATAATGGATCACCATGTAAGTGAATCGACACGGGTTTAACAGACACCTCAGAGTCATTTAAGATGGCTTAAAGAGAGGTGCCCATGAGCGGTAAGCGTTATCCCGAAGAGTTTAAAATTGAAGCAGTCAAACAGGTTGTTGATCGTGGTTATTCTGTTTCCAGCGTTGCAACACGTCTCGATATCACCACCCACAGCCTTTACGCCTGGATAAAGAAGTACGGGCCGGATTCCTCCACTCATAAAGAACAGTCAGATGCTCAGACCGAGATCCGCCGTCTCCAGAAAGAGCTGAAGCGGGTTACTGACGAACGGGACATATTAAAAAAAGCCGCGGCGTACTTCGCAAAACTGTCCGACTGAGGTACGCCTTTATCCGTGACAACGCCCGTTGCTGGCCTGTTCGCCTGCTCTGTCGGGTGCTGGATGTTCATCCCAGTGGCTTTTACGCATGGCTTCAGCAGCCGCATTCACAACGCCATCGGGCAGACCTGAGACTGACAGGACAGATTAAACAGTTCTGGCTGGAATCGGGATGCGTCTATGGTTATCGCAAGATCCATCTGGATCTGCGGGACAGCGGGCAACAGTGCGGAGTCAACAGAGTCTGGCGACTGATGAAACGTGTCGGGATAAAGGCTCAGGTCGGATACCGGAGCCCGTGGGCACGTAAAGGCGAGGCCAGTATCGTGTCGCCCAACAGGCTCCAGCGACAGTTCAATCCGGATGCTCCGGATGAGCGTTGGGTAACCGACATAACCTATATCAGGACCCACGAAGGCTGGCTGTATCTTGCTGTGGTTGTTGATCTGTTCTCACGCAAAATTATCGGCTGGTCCATGCAATCCCGGATGACAAAGGACATTGTCCTGAACGCACTGCTGATGGCTGTATGGCGGCGTAATCCCCAAAAACAGGTGCTGGTTCATTCGGATCAGGGCAGTCAGTACACAAGCCATGAGTGGCAGTCGTTCCTGAAATCACACGGACTGGAGGGCAGCATGAGCCGTCGCGGTAACTGCCACGATAATGCGGTTGCAGAAAGCTTTTTCCAGTTGTTGAAACGCGAACGGATAAAGAAAAAGATCTACGGAACGCGGGAGGAAGCCCGCAGCGATATTTTTGATTACATCGAAATGTTTTATAACAGTAAGCGTCGGCATGGTTCCAGCGATCAGATGTCACCGACAGAATATGAAAACCAGTATTATCAACGGCTCGGAAGTGTCTAGATTATCCGTGGCGATTCAAGAAGGTTGAATATGATTCCCGACTCATTAATGGAACGCTGCATGATGTTATGCATTACGGGTTGACATTACGATGTGACGGGCCGGGTTAGCTGTATGGAGCCTGTACACAAGTTTGTGTAATTGCCTGATTTTGATATGTTCAATTCAACATCAAAAGCAGGTTACTTTATGGACGAAAAACAGTTGTAGGCTCTGGCTAACGAACTGACCAAAAATCTCAAAACCCCTGACGATCTCAACCAGTTCGATCGCCTGCTGAAAAAAATCAGCGTTGAGCGCCGCCTCAACGCCGAAATGCTCCATCACCTCGGCTACGGTAAACATCAGTCTAAACCGGGTGCCAACTCCCGCAACGGCTATTTCACAAAAACCGTTACCACCGGCGATGGCCCGCTGGAACTGCGTACGCCGTGCGATCGTGACGGCTCCTTCGAGCCCCAACTGGTGAAGAAAAACCAGACCCGGATCACCGGGATGGATAACCAAATCCTGTCACTGTACGCCAAAGGGATGACCACCCGTGAGATAGTGGCTGCGTTCAAAGAGTTGTATGACGCGGATGTCTCACCGACGCTGGTAGTCCTTCATGCTCCGGAAGGTCAGACTGATGTTGTCTTCACTGCCATCATCAGCAAGCGTGTTTTTAACGGTAAGATTGACTTTTGGGGAATATTCAGAAATGACAGAATCACAATTATTTTTATTCAAATCAACTTTTTTGCGCTCAGACAAGGGGCAGACTCCTGACCATTACTGAAGTCGCCCGCCACGAGCAATTTCAGGGGGAGCTCCGTTTTCTTGCTCGCACCACCGGTATGCAAATCAAGTTTTAAATTAATACGCGCTTTAGGGATTTCGGACTGAAAGGAAGAATTAGACATGGCTGTCCCTGTTCTATGGAGTGATAGAAACGGTCAATGCCAGTGAAAAATAAATAAGAAAAAATTACCCAGCCAGAACAACTTTCCGGTTCGCGTCATCCGACGTAAATAAAAATCCCGGAACCAAAAAAAGCGGGCGCATTCCATCCACCAGCATGTCGACACTGTATTTTCTGGGTATTTGTCTGAAATGAAAAATTTCGGATAAGGCCCAATGGCTGGAGTTTGGGAACGTTCCCTGCCAGATCGAAAATGAAAAAATGTAACAAAGATTTACATTCCTGGCTTTTAACAAAAAAATATCATCTTTCTGATTTATAAGAATTTTACACCATAACCCTTCAGGCCCCGCGGGATAAGGATGCACAGAAAATGATCAATTTGGCTTAGGGTGTATATTTGTACAAAATATCACCAGTCACGTGAAATATCTGATTTTGTACTTTTATCAGAAATTGAGAAGCTGGACGTGACTGAGCATGTGAAAAACTGGCGACAGTTTCAGGTTTCCATCATTTCTTATTATTCACGTAAACCGGGCTTATTTATTTTTTTCAGATTAAAGGAATTGCAACGCCCGGACTTTACGCATATCTCATACCTGTACCAGCGATATGAATATCTCAGCCGCCGGTGCATTAGCGCGACCAGGAACAACACCCGTTCGGTTTACAGAAAGACAGACGTGGACAGTGATGAGCTTTGCTGCGGGTTGAGAACGGTTGTTTTACTGCTCAAGGTTGTAACACGATCCGATTCGACTCCAGCATGACAGCCGACAGTGTATGAGCCGCAAAAACAGCCATACAGGCTGACAAGTCGCCATTCACAAGAAACTCAACCGGCGCAACGAGTTTCCCTCCATCCGAAAATCCGCAGGTCAGTGCCGACTTCCTTACCAGCAGTGCATTCGCATCGCTGTATTCCAGGACCAGAAGCGTTTCATTGTCCCAGTCCCTGTCACTCACCGCTGCATTGACCCAGCCCCGCGATTTAAGCTGTTCAATTGCGTACGTCAGCCGATACAAATCCGACTGCGCTGACACCGGTCCGGTGCACGAAGACCACAGATATTCCAGACGACTGAATAAGCTGGCGGCAAGGCCTTTGTTACGCCCCAGCGTCAGCAATCCCTCAATATCAGATGCGATTGCACGTGGAAACCGTTTTTGCTTATACGCCACCGTTAACCAGCGCAGTATAAATGCATGCGTGCTGAGTGGCGACAATGCCTGACCATCCTGCTGAGCGGTACGTAAGGCGACAAGGGCGCACCAGGCGAAATGCGCAAGTGCTGTGACGGTTTGTTCCGGGGGTAAGGTATCGTGAGCTTTTTTCATTCAGGGATTATATCGGCGCTGCAGACACCGGGGAAGACCTGGATAACTCCCCCATTAATTAGAGAAGCTATTACTTTCACGGACAAATCATCCCCGTTCTGGCCGTTGCTATTGGCTCTGACATGGCCTTAACATGCACGGTAAGCTGGTTAAAGGGTGTTGCGAAGACTCCCTGAGCGACGCGGTTAATAATGATCTGCGTCATACTCGTTACGCCGTCAGTGCAGGCGGTACCGGTCACCTTTTGCCATGCGTCGGCGATGATGGCGTTAAGCCCCGGAGGCGCACTGTCGGTCAGTTGCAGGTTTCGCCCTGTACCCAGCGTATCGAGATTGAGCAGCAGCACCATTTTGCACTCCGGTGCGCTGGCCGTCTCCCATATCCAGCGTAACAGCGTCGGGAGTGAACGATGTCGTGCCTGCTGACGCTGGCGCGAATATTCGCCGGTGCGCTGCCAGACTTCAGAGTGAAAACGCAGAATCAATGACCGGTATTCGCTCATGGCTTCACGATACGGTAGCGCCAGCGTAAAGCTGAATGCCGCCAGTCGCGGGTAATGGTCAACGGCCTGTTGCAGAAATGCACGCGTGCTGACGGCATCCGCGCTGACAGCATCAGACGCCCGTATGTAAGAATGATTCATAATGCAGACTCTCTTTAGGTTAAATCAGGGAGGACACCGCCTCTACGGCGGTATCTGGTTCATAAAGACGGGGAACTATCTGGTACTGCAGCAGTAGTTTCTCTGCCAGTGCGCTTCTTCGATGCTGTAGATACCAGTCAGACACCGGGGACAGTGCTTCACGCCCTGGTAATGGTCGCCGCACCACACGCAGTACCAGGAGAGCACCATTACCGTCGCTTCCAGCCCGTTGATGAGACTGCGCAGCTTTCGGTGCCGGGCTTCGGTTTTCACTTCCGGGTCAAGGTGGGCGCAGGCCATCAGCACATGCCGGGCCACGCTCTGCTGGTCATGTTCAAACCACGGCGGCTCCCCGTATGTCCCCGCATGGAGCACCAGTCGACAGCCGCAGGACGCGCAGCTCCATATCTGCCCCGGCGCACTCACGGCCTCCCCGGCTGTCGCGAAGTGGCCTTCGCGGTCATTGGCCAGATAACATTTCAGCATGCGCATGCCGTCACTTCCTCTATCCGGTTGGTATCAGCACGCACATCACTGTGCTCGCCCGTCCGGCAGGTGAGGCAGTAGCGCTCACCGTGGTAATCACTGCCGCAGCCGTGACAGTGCCAGTCTGCGTAGAAAACCAGGGGACGGGCTTCCGGTACATAAGACTGCAGTTGCCGGATATGGCGGGTCTCCCTCACCCCGGGCTTTACATACGGGCAGTGCTGTCGACCGTTCTCCGAAAGCTTTGCTGCATGATGTTCAAACCACGGACGTTCGGTGTCGTATTCAGGATGGTACTGCAGGGCACTGGCACACAGATGGCAGCTGTAGCGGTCATACGGCGCGGTCTGCGCGGTTATGGCTCCCGTGAGACGGCCGTTGCCGTCCAGAGCCATAAACGATTTTGCATACATAGTGGTACTCTCCTTACCGCCAGACGACACGCAGGCGTCAGCCGTCCCGGTACGGGCAGCGTGGCAGGGTGAATGGCGGTTCAGTTATGCGTTAGCGGGTCGGTACGGTTGGTGGTCGGCACCGGAATACAGAAAGGTTACGGTTGCGCAGGTGCGTCGGTGGGTCTGAAACAAACGGGACAGGGTCTGGCGCCACAGTACTGTCGCCGGCAACGGGGACACGTCCAGCGAACCGGGATGGCCTGTGGCTGAGTGCGGCGTCGTTTTTCCATTCAGATATCCTCCCTGCTCAGACGCCACGGGAATCAGCAATACGCTGCTGCATCCAGGCTTCCACCTCGCTTCTGCGCCAGCGGGAGCTGCGCCCCAGCTTGATGGGTTTCGGAAACAACCCGTCGCCAATCAGTTTGTAAAACCATTTGTCGGTCATCCCGGTAAACGTGGTGATAAAGGTCATGTCGATAAGCGGGTCCTGAGCTGAAAGCAGTGTGTCAGGGCTGGCATTAATATTCGTATTCAACGTGGTCATGGTATTTTTCTCCCTCTGAGGATATGGCTATCGGGAGACGTCCGGTGGTGGTTGAATCATGGGGTTACCGGTTCGCCTCAGAGGATAGGGGAACGTTGTAAAAAATTACCCGGCCCGCACAATCAGGCCTGATGAATCGAGATATGTCTGGCTCAGCCACGGCTGCAACCGAAGTTACGCTCACCGTCACCGGTGATTTTGGTCTCCAGCTTGGCTAAATAGGCCGCCTGCGACAGGGCCTGTTGCAGTTGAGCACCATCGCCACGTGTCAACCATGAGACTGGACTCGCCGGGAAACGAGCCAGAACGGCATGCGCCTGTGCATCCACCTTCAGGGCGCTGCACCACGCTTGTTTAATCATACCTGCAAGCGAATCCGGGTCTTTGTAATCTCCCGGTCCGCACCACGTATCGCGGTTCAGCAACAGCACCGCGTGGTAATGCTTCTTCCCTTTGATTTCACCAAACTCCCGCGCCCAGATAAAACGCAGCGTGGTCGGCCAGACGCGTTTGCCCTCGCGACGTTGACGCGTCTGAAGGGCATCAATCCGGGCTTTCAGGGAATCGGTGAAGCGGGAGATAACAGCAGCATCGGTGGCCGCTGGCGTATCCGGCAGACGGAGGTCAACACGCAGGGCCAGTAAGCGGGTGTAAGCGTTAAGAGCGCAACTGAAGGTATCAGCGATGCGTTGCTGCCAGTAAGGGTCGTATGTGTAACTCATTAAAATGGACTCCGGTGGGTTATCGTTCATAACCATTACCGGTGCTGTTAAAAAAAACTTATTGCCTTCAGCGAGTCCGCCAGTCGATCCCTCAGAGACGGCTGGCTTCAGTAAAATATCGTGGCTGGCAGAATGATTGCGTAAAGGGTAATCGCCTCTCAGAAATCGGTTCTAATGCCGGGTGACCCGAAGGCTGCGAAAAAACAGTCTTCCCGTTAGACGATGGCGGGTACGCTTGACATAAGCGGCGTCAACGAGTTCATCGGGTGGCAAATCACGGGTGATATTACAAATCGTCGCCAGTGCTGTATCGGAGAGTTTAAAACTCCGTGACAAGGCGTAGTAATCCCCGGTTTTTTGGTTACTGATGTTATCGAATAACGCTCTGAAGAAATCCGTCTGTGAAGGTCTGCGGGCGTTGATAATTGCCTCTGTCGCTTCATCCCTGAATGTTACCTCCACCTCTTCCATCCCCAGTGAGCGAATGATCCCGGCAATGTCAGGCCAGTAGCGAAGATCGAAACTGTTAAGTCGCTGCAATTCTGGCTTACAGAAGCAGCTGAAGATTGCGATGCCCTTGTATTGACCTGGACCCAAAATAGGTTGTGGTTACCCTGAAAAGCAAATATTACCCCAGAGGGATGTATATACCCGGGGCAAGAGCCCCTGTACCAGTCCCTCATTGCTGTCATGATATTATTACCCCGTTCAATAAGCCCGATAAATAATCGTTATCGGGACTACTGCTAAAACGCCCTGTAACGCATCAGGAGCGCCATATTCATACTAACCACAGATTTCCACTATCGTGTTATTCAATGCGCTTATGCAGGCTCACAGGAAGCTATGGCGGTATAAGACACTACAGCGCTCAATTACTTATTAAATAGCTTGCGGTGATTACCAGGATAATCACCCTATTCCACGTCACCTCAATCGGGTTATTCTGTTTACGATACAATCATGACTATTATCACCAACACGGATAATGCCCCGTTTACAGTCGTTACCAATGGCCTTGTTTACACATATCAAAAAACTTTCAGGGATAACGGGTCACCGTAGTATCTGTAACTGACAGGTATTGTAAGCGTCAATATCAGGCAGACAGAGCAATACCGACAGGCTTACTACAGGTTAGTTCACTGACTGAGCATTTAACGCTCATCACTAATACGCAGACCAGTAATAAACCATTGATACTCACCTGCTGATTTTCAGGCATGACCATTCACCCAAAACGTTACTGTTAACCAGTAACCACCCTGTCGTTATGATTATTAGATTACTGATGTTAATCATCTTCACTTTTATCCTGACGAGGACTAGTCAATGGTAATATCGACTCAATTCAATTCTGTTTTCTTAATGATAGATTTTTAATGAGTGCTAAACATTCAGGTTGTGACTACATTGAATGGTGTATTTCTTACCTGATGGCAATGATTGCTCAATGGATACCATCCAATAGTACTATCCCCTTAGTGAATACCTTCAGATAATAATACCTCCCAGGCATAACCCACTTACTGATAACACATCATCGATTACTGTTACAAATGATAAGACCCCTTCTTTAATATATTAATACCAATCCAACACGCCAGGCATAACAATAGCTATGAAGATAACCACGCCATACAGCACTTACCTACAACAAACGCCTGCATCAGTTACTCTGGAATTATCTTTTTTCAATAACATGAAAATAGACACCACGTCATATCAAATAACCTCAATCAAATTAACCCCGTATCATCACTGCCCGCAGAAGCCCTCAATCCTGATTATGAGCAACAAAATGGAAATACCTCATGGCAGCCCGACCTGATACCAGAAATGCCCCCTGAAGCGAACCAGGCACCATGATGGGGATGAAAACGAAAGCATGCAGGAGAACAAGATAACCTATTGAGACGATACTCATCCAGTAAACAGAGAAGCATCTGAGAGATAAACAAAGAAAATGACAACTTTAAAACCATGGTAAAACCTTGTCAAAACCAGTATAAATCAACAATAAAACCTCACGATGACTACCAGATGTGTTTTTAAGTGACGATAAAACCATCATCGTGATACTGTGTAGCTACAACAATCACCACCATAACCACTACTATGTAGTTTACGATTACAGGTATCCACAATGGTTGTACATTACGACAATGGCAGACAACATCTTATAAAAACCCGTGACCTGAGAGTCTGTGCTTTTTATGCCGGGTGGCTGGGTATTAATAAAATAATTAACACCCGTGACATTCCTCACCAGGATGCAGAAAGTTGTCGACAGGCACTCAACAAACTGATTAATCAGTTCATACCGAATGCAGAACAGCGGGCAAGACTTTTTTCTGATATGGAAACAGCCCGTGATGAAAACATCCTTCCGCTGGAAAGTTTTGACTGGCTAGAACAGGATGAACGGGCAACATTCTGGTTATGGGCGTATATTTGCAAGGCCGGAGACTACGAACTTGGTATTGACAAACCAGCAAATGCAGAGTTCGGAAAGAACTGGTATCAGCGAATGAATCTGAGTGTATCTCCGACAAGCCACCAGGAAAGAATTAATATTATCATCTCTTTTTTCGACAACATTATTATTCCGACCCCACCGGTAAATCATCTCAAGCGCCAGGTCATGGACAGGCTGAAAGACCAGTGGAAAAATATTTACAGCAAACCAGCTCCGCTGAAATGGTTACCTAATGAAGAAGACGCGGTACTGTGGGCATGGAACAGCCTCAAATCGCTTCAGGAAGAAAGAAATGCGCCCACTATCGGGCTCTCATTAAATATTTCAACGCCAGGAATGAGTACCTGGTTTACCCCCCTGAGTCATTCTGAACGCAATTTAGCCCTGCGCACGGCGATCGACTTATGGGACGATGCACCGGATACAAAGCGTTTATTCCTTCTGAACCTGAATAAAGCCTGGAACCAGCAAAAATTACGTCAGTCCCGTACCGATAAAAAAGCACTCAATACGTACCTGAAGAACGAAACAAAAACTCGACTGGACTTTATGGCAGAACGTAGCGGAGTTCGCATCAGTGATATGCTGGAAATGCTGATTAATGACCATTACCGAAAAACCTGTGGTGGTGAGTGAGGGCTTTGCGCTAAAAACAAGGTGAGCGGAGGCAGTAATACAGACCAGAAATGACATTCAAAATAATTTCAGACCTATATTACCGGTGTGAGAACGGCAGCAGAAGTGCTGCCGTTTTGTTATTTCACTCACGGAGGTTAATGTGTCCAGTAAGAACAAACGGGGTCCCGATACCCTGTTACCGTCGTTATTCCTTCTCCCGGGTCAACTGTCCCACAAAATACCCGTGCGTATGCTTCTCGCGCTAAGTCACAGCTATGCTTTCTGTTCCGGTACCCAGGTCTCTCTGATACACGGTCCGCCAGCTCATGAAGGCGGCTATTTATTGCCAGTAATAAGGGAGAAAGAAATGCATTGTCCGAATTGCGGTTCGCAAAACATACGACTGCGCCATGTGGGTAAAAAGACGGGTGGGGTCATTGGCGCAACAGCCGGAGGCATTGCCGGGCTTGAAGGAGCCTCCACCGGTGCGCTGATAGGTTCAGTCATTCCGGTTGTCGGTACGATAGCCGGAGGCCTCATTGGTTTTCTGTCCGGCGCCTGTGCTGGTGCGGTGGCAGGCTCTCTGGCCGGAGAACAACTGGACGGTACCGTCTTTGATGAATACGGCTGCACGCAGTGCGAGCATATCTTCAGTGCACCGTAACGTTAATAAGGGTCAGCCCATCCTGCACAAAGCCTGAGCCGCTGACCGTACTCGCTACGGCACGACTGATGACAGGGCGTGTCAGCATGCTGTCGTCATTTCAGCTACCTGGCACTAACCCTTTGTTAATTCTCCTGTTTACTGAAAGATGAATTTTACTTTTTCTTTTCCGCCATTACGGGGGATGGACATAACGTGTCCCTCCCCGCCCGCATAATAACCGCATGAAATATCAACCTATTTATCGCACACGGAGCGTCCATGCAACGACCCGATGAAGAGGCCCGCTACGACCGGCTGGCCGTCAGATTGTCGGTCATTATCAGCCGGTTAATGGCCGGAGAAACGCTGACCCTTCAGACACTGTCCGGTGAGTTTGGTGTATCGATACGCACCCTGCGTCGTGACTTACATCAACGGCTGGTCCACCTCGACATTATCGGGGAGAACGGCACGTATCGGCTCAGTGAGAGCGCCACGCGTGATCACTCTCCGGGGGCCGTTTCCTTTGCCCGCAGTACCGGTATCGCACGCATTATCCCGTCGCAGAACCGGCAACTGATGCACCTGCTGATGAATGAAACGGGCACCTCACCCTGCTTTATCTGGCACGACTTACCGCCAGCATGGACACAGGCTGACAGTTTTCATCGTCTGGCCGAAGCCATTTGTCATCACCGGGTGGTCAGTCTGCTGGTCGGCGGTGTCCGTCACGATGAGCAGGAGCCTTACCGCCTGATTTACCGGCATCAGCACTGGTATCTGGTCGTCTGTTGCCGGGGGAGCCTTCGGGTGTTCCGGCTGGAAGACATTATCTCGGCCTCACTCTCAGAGCAAACCTTCCGTCGCCGGAGCGAAATCAGTTCGCTCATTACTGAAGAGGGATTTATCAGCGCACTGCCCCACTTTCGCTTTATCAGTGATGTCATTCACACCTTCAGGGAACAACACCCTGAACATCCATCCAGACCCAAAGGAGTCAAATCGTGAAACCTGTCGCAGGCCCTCTGCTGCTCTTCACCCTGATGTTGTCTGCCGTAACCCTGAGCGGCTGTGGCGACAAAAATGAACGCGAGTTTATCCGGGGATGCAAATCAGGCGGCGGTACTACCGCCGTCTGCGGATGTATCCGGGATGACCTCAAAACGAAATATACGCACGGGGAGCTGGAGAAAATGAACCAGCAATACGGTTATGTCCCCCCGCGCTTCATGGACAACATGCTGAGCGCTGCTCAGCAGTGCAGAAAATAAGGAAATCTGAACATGGCGCTTGTCATTAAATATTTCGCGATTGCCTTCGCCATCGCGCTTGTGGTCGTGCTGTTTAACGTGTTCGGGAGTACCGGCGAGATACGCAGTTTTGGTCAGGGAATGGAATATCTGTTCTGGATGACGCTTGGGCCCGGAGCCGGTATGACGGTCGGTGCTGCTCTTCGACAATGGCTGATGCCGGATGCGGTATACACCCGCGAAGGAATGACCGGATTACTCAAGGCCCGTCTGTTCTGGCTTGTGGGCCCACAGTATATCGGCTGGCTGGCCGGACTTATCGTCGTGGGTAAACAACTCATGTAACACGGCTGCCCCCCAACAACATTTTTGACTGAGAAGGAAAAATACCATGCGATTCATGCACGCCATCCTGTCAGCAGGATTACTGACCTTTGCCATCACGGCACAGGCGGTCCCCAATATGTGGAGCAGTGGCTTCGGTATGGGCGTCACCGAGTACATCATCACCAGCCCGGAAAACGTGATGATGAACCTGAACTGCACCGGCAACCCTGACGACCAGAATATCCTGCAGCATCACGTCATGCTCACCCTGCCTGACGGCAGCGGTGCCGATTCACAGGATGAGAAAACCGCCATCACCGTCGTCACGGATGACCAGACGTTCCCCCTGCCGTCCTCTCTGGGCTGGCGTAACGGCGACAACGCCTGGCTGTCGTTCATTGATGCCATCAGAAAAGCAACGTCGTTTGAGATTTACGTCAACGACAAACAGGTGGGGCACTTTACCCCTTCGGCTGGAAACGTTCACAAGGTTCTGGCTGATATGCCCGAATGCACGACACTGACCGCCGGGTAACCCGGCGCATCCCCGGTTTACAGCAAAATCAATCAAGGACAATACGATATGACCGACATTTCGACACTCAGCCAGCGACTGACGACGCCAACCCTGCATTTTGTTCTACTCACCGTCGCCACCTGCGGCATCTGGCCGTTACTGTGGCTGTACCGAAAACAGCAGATTATCAGCGACACCACCGGATATCCGGTTTGCGGCAATCTGTTTATCATCTGGCTCGCCGTCTGTTTTGGGCTCGGACGACAGTTCGGCGTGATGGCCTCACCGGACCTGGCGGGCTACGACACGGGCAGCGATACACTGTTGGCCTTAAGCGGCATTCTGTCGCTCACCTGCGGCGTGATGTACATCGTCTGGGCCTTTAAGGCCAGAGCAGCACTGCGACACTATGCGCTGAACACCTTCCGGTTTGACCTGAAGATGAATGCGTTTTATACCGTGGTGCTCAACGTCTTCTACATTACATACTGCATCAACGATATGCCGCAGGCACTGGCGAAGCACCGCATTATTCATGGTCAGGCCCCTGTGCCGCCGGAGTCTCCGTCACCGCAGTAACGCAGCTCTCCTCTTATTATCCGGCCGGGGCATTCCTTGTGCCCCAGATTCATCCGGATCCCCCCTCTGAGATTTGACCCAATGACATTCCTGAAAATCGTGCTCAACACCCTGCGTCAGGTGCTGACGTGGTGCGCCAGCAGCCGGGCGCAGCAGTTTGTGGAAGACCACTTCCGCGAAGAAGGCTATGACGAAGACAGTATTTACATCGCCAGACAGGCGGCAACCCTGCTCGCAGGTGCCTTAATCACAGCGCTCATGGAACAGATACTGCAGCTTATTGCCACACACTTAACCCACTGATGCCCTGCTCACTGAGCGGGGCATTTTGTTTTATGCCATTCATCAGGAACTGAATATGCAAGTCACTGACGATACGTCGTTACCGCCAGGGCAATTCACCCGCCGACAGGCTGAAGCCGTGGTCACGCTTTACCACAACGTCACTATAGAAGATGACCAGGGTACGCACTTTCGGCTGGTTATTCGCGACAGCGAGGGGACGTTAATCTGGCGGGCCTGGAATTTTGAAGCCAGTGCCGGGGAATGGCTTAACCGCTATCTGCTCAGCCACGGGATCCCCAAACACTGACACACCACAGCTTAACCCAATAGCGACCACACAAAAAAGCCATGCTCCCACAGGAGCATGGCTTTTTTGTTTATGCCGTTAAATCAACAATAAGGAATTTACCATGAGACTAGCCAGCCGCTTTGGACGGACAAACCAGATCCGTCGCGATCGTCCGTTAACCCGCGAAGAACTGATGCAGGTCGTTCCCAGCGTATTCAGTGCAGATCGCCACGGTTCCAGGAGCGAAAAATACGCTTACATACCCACCATTACTCTGCTCGAAAATCTTCAACGCGAAGGCTTTGAACCCTTCTTCGCCTGCCAGTCACGCGTACGCGACCCTGACCGCCGGGAGCACACCAAACATCTGCTGCGCCTGCGTCGTACCGGTCAGATAACCGGCCAGCAGGTTCCCGAAATCATTTTGCTTAACTCGCACGATGGTAGCAGCTCATACCAGATGCTGCCGGGGCTGTTCAGAGCCATCTGCACCAACGGGCTCGTCTGCGGACAGTCGTTCGGTGAAATTCGTGTACCGCATCGTGGCGATGTGGCCGGGAAAGTGATTGAGGGGGCTTATGAAGTGCTCGGTGTCTTTGATCGGGTGGAAGAAAAGCGCGAGGCCATGCAGTCACTTCGACTACCAGCACCCGCGCAACATGCCCTGGCGAACGCCGCACTGACATACCGCTTTGGTGAAGAATATCAGCCGGTGACCGCAGCGCAGATACTGACACCGCGACGGTATGAGGACCATCAGGACGACCTGTGGACCGTTTATAACCGCATTCAGGAATCGTTGCTGAAAGGCGGGCTGAGCGGACGCACCGCGCAGGGTAAACGTACCCACACTCGTGCGGTTAACGGTATCGACGGGGATATCAAACTCAACCGCGCGCTCTGGGTGATGGCCGAAGAACTGCAGCAGGCACTGAGCTGATGCAGCACATTCCTGCAAATACCCGTCTGACGGCTGTCTGGCCCGTTTCCCTGCAAAACCAGTCCGGCTGCCGTTCCATCTCCGACGATGACCTCTGCGCCTGGTGCAGACATCTTTGCTACCGTCCCGGCGAGCTCAGCCTGTGCCGACTGTCTGTGTCTGACAGCATCTGGCCCTCACGGTGCGATGAAGATGGCTATGCGCAGTCCTGCCCGTCACTCCTGCTGAACCAGCATCCCCAACCCGATAAATAAACAAGGAAAAACTAACATGACCGACATTATTAACCTTCACGATACCCTTCCGTTACCGCCACAACCTGCCGGTTCTGCGCCAGCGCTGACTGCCACCCTCGTACAGGACGAGCAGCGCATCGGCTTTTGGCCGCAGTACTTCGGCAGCATACCGCAGTGGATAATCCTTGAGCCGACGGTCTTCGCGTGGATGGACCGTTTCTGCGCCGACTACAACGGCGGTATCTGGAATTTTTATACGCTCAGCAACGGTGGTGCGTTTATGGCCCCGGAAGCGGAGAACAATGAACCGTGGTCGCTGTTCAACACTATGAACGGCAACGGCGGTGAACTCAGTGCCGACGCTGCGGGGATTGCCGTCTGTCTGATGACTTACAGCCACCATGCCATGCGCACCGAATGCGATGCCATGACGGAGCACTACTACCGCCTGCGGGATTACGCGCTCAGTCACCCGGAATGCAGCGCCATCATGCACATCATCGACTGAGCATCCCGCCATGTCGTATGAACTGTCTCACCTGAATACCCTGTGGGATGCGCTGGGGAAAATAACGGTCAGGGATGAGGACGGAGACGTTGTGACCGACGAACTCTTCCTGCATTTTCTGACGGGCACCTCTCTCTTCCCTATCTGGTCATGGTTTGAATCCCAGCACGACGAGTTCGTCGTTGCCGTGAAACTGTACAACACATCAATCCCGGACGGGTCAACATAAAGGAAAAGCCAATGAATATAACCCCTTGCCCCCCCGACAGCGGGGGAATATCTCCCGCCGCACAGCGCACTATCCGACGTGCGCTGACCCTGCTGGAACGCCAGTTACGCGAGCCCGGCGCCTCCTTTACCTCCACCACCGCCGTTCGTGACTGGCTGCGTCTGCAACTCGCCTCACTGGAGCGTGAAGTATTCACTGTACTCTTCCTCGATAACCAGCATCGTCTGATAGCCCACGAAACGCTCTTCACCGGCACCATCAATCATACGCAGGTCCATCCCCGCGAGGTGGTTAAGGCCGGTCTGAAGCATAACTGTGCCGCTGTCATTGTGGCGCATTGCCACCCGTCAGGCCTTGCCGAACCCAGCAATGCAGATCGTCAGGTCACTACGCGTATTCAGCAGGCGCTGGAGCTGGTTGATATCCGACTGCTTGATCACCTGGTGGTGGGCGGCATGGAGATCGTCTCGTTTGCTGAGAGAGGGTGGCTTTAAGGAGAGAATAACGATGAAAATCATCAGCAAACGCCAGGCGATGGCGATATACCGCCAGCATCCGCAGTCCCGGTTGTTTCGCTTCTGTGCCGGCAAATACACATGGTCCGGCAGCATCTGCCACTACGCAGGTCGGGAAGTGCAGGATATCAGCGGCGTGCTCGCCGTCTTCGCAGAACACCGTCAGGACCGCAACGGCCCGTACGTCGTATTACGCAGCGTTACGCTGAATTAATTCACGTTTAAGGAAGGCTAAAATTGTCGAATACAATACCGCCTGTAAACCACGATATCGCCGCCCCTTGGTGGGGGCTTAAACGCGATATCACCCCCTGTTTTGGCGCACGTCTGGTGCAGGAGGGCAACCGGCTGCATTACCTGAACGACCGCGCCAGCATCACCGGCACCTTCAGCGACGCGGATTTACGCCATCTCGACCAGGCATTCCCGCTACTGCTGAAGCAACTGGAGCTGATGCTGCTTTCCGGTGAGCTGAATCCCCGTCATCAGCACTGCGTCACGCTGTATGCAAAAGGGCTGATATGCGAGGCCGACAGCCTCGGCTCGCACGGGTACGTCTATCTCGCAATTTACCCGACACCTGCAACAACAGAATAAACCTCCCGGCAGTTTTCCTTCGTTTAACTCACCAGTAAAGGTTTCCATTATGCAAACACAACCTGTTCCTCCGAAACGGGAGGTTTCGCCACGCCCGTCACCCGTGGCGATCTGGCAGCGCCTCCTGAGTCACCTGCTGGACCGTCACTACGGTCTGACGCTCAACGACACGCCATTTGGCAAAGATGGTGTGATCCAAGAGCATATCGATGCCGGTATCTCACTGTGCGACGCGGTGAATTTCATCGTGGAGAAATACGACCTGGTACGCACTGATCGTCGCGGTTTTAACGCGGAAACTCAGTCGCCGCTTCTCACCAGTATCGATATTCTCCGCGCCCGCAAAGCCACCGGGCTGATGACCCGTCATAGCTACAGGGCCGTTACCGACATCACCACCGGCAAATACCGTGAGGTGCAACCATGAAGCTGTCCCTGACGGTGGAAGCCGATGCCATCAACGTACTGGCCCTCAACATGGGCCGGATCGTCGTAGACATTGACGGTATTGAACTGACCGACCTGATCAATGTGGTGAACCAGAACGGTTATTCGCTTCTCGTTGCTGACGAACCGGGGAAATTGATTGTTGAAGATCCAATTCCGCCCGTTGCCCGCCTGAACGGCATTCAGTGCAGCACTGCACATATCACGGCGGAAGACAATGCTCTGCTGTTTACCCTTTCACACCAGCATGAAGACTTTGGCGAGTCTGAATGGATTAGTTATACCGGCTCGGGTTATCTGCTCCACCTGGGCGCGTGGTCGTTTCCGGTCTTACGCCTCAAACGCCTCGGTCTGTCAAAAGCCTGCCGTCGGTTATTAGTGACGCTTATGCGTCGCTACGCCGCTGGCATTGTTCATCTGGATGCCTTTGGCGAAGTGCTACCAAGTTTTACAACCTTTGACTGGTAACCCCACCTCAATCACCACAAGGTTTTTACATGCCGGAATTAACCACCGAAGTGGCTCTCAACATTCTGATTGGCTGGCTGCAGGACAACATCAGTTGCAACACCGGCATTATTTTCGACAACGACGAAGACAAGACGGATTCAGCAGTGCTGTTGCCCTGGATTGAGCAGGCGCGAAACGATGTTCGTAATCTCCGCCATCTTCAGCTTCTGCAACAGACCAGAACCTGTTAGCCACCGAACCATACTCACCACACACCTATAAGCCCCAGCCCTTACCGGCTGGCGCTTTGCTTTATATAAAGGAAATTAAAATGTCAGATCTTACCCTCACCGAACCTGAAGTGTTAACCGGCCATACCGATGTGATTTGTTCTACCAGTATTGAGCGCATCATCACCGGACGTAATTTCGCGATTGCACAGATTGAAACGCTGATACAACAACTTGACGATATCTCGACGCTGACCCGCAGCATCGGCGGTGGTAAAGCGAATGAATAGGGAATGCGGCAATACAGCTACGACTGCTGGCTGATGGAGGATACTGATACGGCCATGAAAGCCATTACTCGCAATATCGATCGTGGTATATGGCGGGATCTGATGCAACGCTCGGGAATGCTGGCGCTCATGGACGCACAGGTCCGCGACGAGTGGTACAACAGCCTGGAGAAAGACGATATTCCGGCTATCAGTGAAGAGAATATTCTCAACACATTCGAACAACTGCATCTGAATAAAGGTGAGGTGTTTGAACGAGGTGTGATTAACGTGTTTAAAGGTCTGAGCTGGAATTTTAAGACAAACAGCCCCTGTAGGTTTGGCGGGAAAATCATCGTGACGGGGCTTGTCAAATATGACCGGTGGGGATTTGGTCTGAACTGGGGCTGGCAGCGTGACCGGTTAACGGACCTTGAGCGCATGCTGATGCTGCTGGATGGGAAGGCCATCCCCGACAATCGCGCCGACGTCACGCGCCGGTTAAGCGACCATATCCATGAGAACAGGCATAGCACCCGTTATGAGGATGAGATGTCTGTGATTAAGTATTTTCAGAAGGGAACTGTCCATATCACGTTCAGGCGATCGGAGCTGGTCGATAAGCTGAACGACATTATCGCGAAACACTATCCAGGGGCGTTGCCCACTAAACAGTAAGGAACCAAATTATGGTATCATTTTCAAACATGGATGGTGCTCACTGCGATTCCGTAGTAGATCACTATACCTTGCCATCAAATAGTATTCAGATGGATGTAAAAGTTCCTGTTCAACCATCAAATTTTGACCCTTTGCAGAAGGGGGCCTTAATGGGGGCCTCAACGTTTATGGAACAAGATAAAAACCATTCTAATCAATGCAATTACAAAACAAAATCCATTCCGAGTCCGGGCACCACTATTTAAAGAACCCGCCCTAGAGGCGGGTTTTTGCTTTTATAGTTTCTGATACTTTCCAACCGATCATCTCTCAATATCTTTACTGCTCTACCCCCACAAAATCCATACGTAAGATTAGTCGTGCCTGTTAACAAGCTGACATCTGGGTTCTATAAGAAGATGGGGTTTAACGTGATGGGATGTACAGAAGTGGACGATCTCGAGCGACAGTACCTGTTACTCAATCCCGTGCACGGATAGCAGGCAATGTGCTGCCGGGAGAGCCTGGTGTGCTGCGCTTCTCAGGCCTGAACACCGGTTACAACATGATGGGCTGGATAAAATGTAAGCGTCTAGCCACTGCCGCCTGTGAATCTGGTTACGGGATCGTTAGCTTAGAGCTCCATCTAATTTAGAAGGAGCTCTAATCATGGAAAATACTGCCAACTGGCGAACTGAATCCCGCACAGTCTATTCTAATGACTTTAAACTTCGCATCGTTGAGCTGGCGTCTCAACCGGATGCCAATGTTGCTAAGATCGCCCGCGAAAATGGAGTTGCTCACAACCTCATTTTTAAGTGGCTGCGCATGTGGCAAAACGAGGGGCGGGTATCACGTCGCCTGCCTGCGACCATCACCCCACCTTCAGAGCTGTCACTGTTACCTGTCGAGATCGTATCTGAACCACCAACATCAGATAACGGTTCCGGGCAGTGTCCGCTGAATGCTTCCTCCTGCAGCGTGGAGTTCCGCCACGGTAAAATAAGCCTCGAAAACCCCTCGCCGGAGTTGCTGGGCGTGCTGCTCCGCGAGCTGACCGGGAGAAGCCAATGATATCCCTCCCGTCAGGTACCCGTATCTGGCTGGTTGCTGGCGTCACGGATATGCGTAAATCGTTCAATGGTCTGGGCGAGCTGGTACAGCATGCCCTTGATGAAAACCCGTTCTCCGGCCACCTGTTTATCTTCCGTGGCCGCAGAGGTGACACCGTAAAGATACTCTGGGCCGATGCTGACGGCCTGTGCCTGTTGACCAAACGGCTGGAAGAAGGCCAGTTCATCTGGCCTGCTGTACGCGATGGTAAAATCGCCATTACCCGCTCACAACTCGCCATGCTCCTCGATAAGCTGGACTGGCGTCAGCCAAAAACAGCTCGTCTTAACTCACTGACAATGTTGTAAAAAGAGCATGACCGCATTATAAATGGGGTCATGAGTCAGGACTATCTCGCCCGTATCGCCGCGCTGGAAGACGCGCTTCGCCAGAAAGACAGTCAGCTTAGTCTCGTTGCTGAGACTGAGTCGTTCCTGCGTTCAGCGCTGGCGCGCGCTGAAGAGAAAATAGAGAACGAAGAGCGCGAAATAGAGCATCTGCGGGCGCAGATAGAAAAACTACGGCGGATGCTGTTCGGTACCCGTTCTGAAAAGCTGCGCCGGCAGGTTGAAGAAGCCGAAGCCCTGCTGAAACAGCAGGAGCAGCAAAGCGATCGTTACAACGGCCGGGATAACGATCAGCAGGTTCCGCGTCAGCTTCGCCAGTCGCGCCATCGTCGTCCTCTGCCTGACCATCTTCCACGCGAAATAAACAGGCTGGAGCCCGAAACCTGTTGTCCGGACTGCGGCAGCGATATGGCATACCTCAGCGAAGTCAGCGCAGAGCAGCTGGAGCTGGTCTCCAGCGCCCTGAAAGTGCTCCGCACGGTCAGGGTGAAAAAGGCCTGCACCCGATGCGACTGCATCGTTGAAGCGTCGGCACCATCACGCCCCATCGATCGGGGTATCGCCGGGCCGGGTCTGCTGGCCCGCGTGTTAACGGCCAAATACTGCGAGCACCTGCCGCTCTATCGCCAGTGCGAAATCTTTGCCCGCCAGGGCGTGGATCTGAGCCGGGCTCTGCTCTCCAACTGGGTGGATGCGTGTTGCCGGTTGATGGCACCGTTGGATGAAGCCCTTTATCGTTACGTGATGGACTGCCGCAAACTGCATACGGACGATACCCCGGTGCCGGTACTGGCACCGGGGAGGAAGAAGACGAAAACCGGGCGCATCTGGACGTATGTGCGTGATGACCGAAGCGCTGGATCGTCAGACCCGCCAGCGGCGTGGTTCGCCTTCTCCCCTGACCGACAGGGGAAACATCCTCAGCAGCATCTTCGCCATTATCATGGCGTACTGCAGGCCGATGCCTTCGCAGGGTACGACAGGTTGTTCAGCGCAGAGCGTAACGGTGGCCCGCTAACAGAAGCTGCATGCTGGGCCCACGCGCGTCGAAAAATCCACGACGTCTATATAAGTACTCAGACGGCCACCGCCGGGGAAGCCCTGAAACGTATCGGTGAGCTGTACGCGGTAGAAGAGGAAATACGCGGCCTCCCTGCAACTGAGCGGCTGGCAACCAGGCAATCCCGGAGTAAGCCGCTGCTGATATCCCTGCATGACTGGTTGGTGGAGAAAAGCGCCACGCTGTCGAAAAAATCCCGGCTGGGCGAGGCGTTCGCTTATGCCCTGAACCAGTGGGATGCGCTGTGCTACTACTGTGATGATGGTCTGGCAGAGCCTGATAACAACGCTGCCGAACGAGCCCTTCGTGCTGTCTGCCTTGGGAAAAAGAATTTTATCTTCTTCGGCAGCGACCACGGCGGTGAGCGAGGAGCCCTGCTGTATGGTCTGATCGGGACGTGCAGGCTCAATGGCATCGATCCGGAAACCTACCTCCGCCATATCCTGAGCGTACTGCCGGAATGGCCCAGCAATAAAGTGGCTGAACTACTGCCATGGAACGTAGAGCTCACCAATAAATAATCGTCAATACGGCGCTCACTTAACGCTTACGATAAAATGGTACGCTGCATCCGGCAGTTCTCACTCCCTGCAGACGCAAAAAAAGCCCATCCGGCAGGATGGGCTTCTTCACTTGTTTGATGCCTGGCAGTTTATGGCGGGCGTCCTGCCCGCCACCCTCCGGGCCGTTGCTGCGCAACGTTCAAATCCGCTCCCGGCGGATTTGTCCTCCTCAGGAGAGCACTCACCGACAGACCACAGATAAAACAAAAGGCCCGGTCTTTCGACCGGGCCTTTCGCTTTTATTTGATGCCTGGCAGTTCCCTACTCTCGCATGGGGAGACCCCACACTACCATCGGCGCTACGGCGTTTCACTTCTGAGTTCGGCATGGGGTCAGGTGGGACCACCGCGCTACAGCCGCCAGGCAAATTCTGTTTATCAACACACCTCTCGGGTCTGTCGATGTCATCTGTAATCAAGCTGAATTTCGATGTCTCATCCGCCAAAACATCTTCGGCGTTGTAAGGTTAAGCCTCACGGTTCATTAGTATCGGTTAGCTCAACGTATCGCTACGCTTACACACCCGACCTATCAACGTCGTCGTCTTCAACGTTCCTTCAGGACCCTTAAAGGGTCAGGGAGAACTCATCTCGGGGCAAGTTTCGTGCTTAGATGCTTTCAGCACTTATCTCTTCCGCATTTAGCTACCGGGCAATGCCATTGGCATGACAACCCGAACACCAGTGATGCGTCCACTCCGGTCCTCTCGTACTAGGAGCAGCCCCCCTCAATTCTCCAGCGCCCACGGCAGATAGGGACCGAACTGTCTCACGACGTTCTAAACCCAGCTCGCGTACCACTTTAAATGGCGAACAGCCATACCCTTGGGACCTACTTCAGCCCCAGGATGTGATGAGCCGACATCGAGGTGCCAAACACCGCCGTCGATATGAACTCTTGGGCGGTATCAGCCTGTTATCCCCGGAGTACCTTTTATCCGTTGAGCGATGGCCCTTCCATTCAGAACCACCGGATCACTAAGACCTGCTTTCGCACCTGCTCGAGCCGTCACTCTCGCAGTCAAGCTAGCTTATGCCTTTGCACTAACCTCCTGATGTCCGACCAGGATTAGCTAACCTTCGTGCTCCTCCGTTACTCTTTAGGAGGAGACCGCCCCAGTCAAACTACCCACCAGACACTGTCCGCAACCCGGATCACGGGTCTACGTTAGAACACCAGCCATTAAAGGGTGGTATTTCAAGGTTGGCTCCATGCAGACTGGCGTCCACACTTCAAAGCCTCCCACCTATCCTACACATCAAGGACCAGTGTTCAGTGTCAAGCTATAGTAAAGGTTCACGGGGTCTTTCCGTCTTGCCGCGGGTACACTGCATCTTCACAGCGAGTTCAATTTCACTGAGTCTCGGGTGGAGACAGCCTGGCCATCATTACGCCATTCGTGCAGGTCGGAACTTACCCGACAAGGAATTTCGCTACCTTAGGACCGTTATAGTTACGGCCGCCGTTTACCGGGGCTTCGATCAAGAGCTTCTCCTTACGGATAACCCCATCAATTAACCTTCCGGCACCGGGCAGGCGTCACACCGTATACGTCCACTTTCGTGTTTGCACAGTGCTGTGTTTTTAATAAACAGTTGCAGCCAGCTGGTATCTTCGACTGATTTCAGCTCCATGAGTAAATCACTTCACCTACATATCAGCGTGCCTTCTCCCGAAGTTACGGCACCATTTTGCCTAGTTCCTTCACCCGAGTTCTCTCAAGCGCCTTGGTATTCTCTACCTGACCACCTGTGTCGGTTTGGGGTACGATTTTGTGTTACCTGATGCTTAGAGGCTTTTCCTGGAAGCAGGGCATTTGTTACTTCAGCACCGTAGTGCCTCGTCATCACACCTCAGCGTTAACAAGACTCCGGATTTACCTGGAATCTCCGCCTACATGCTTAAACCGGGACAACCGTCGCCCGGCTAACATAGCCTTCTCCGTCCCCCCTTCGCAGTAACACCAAGTACAGGAATATTAACCTGTTTCCCATCGACTACGCCTTTCGGCCTCGCCTTAGGGGTCGACTCACCCTGCCCCGATTAACGTTGGACAGGAACCCTTGGTCTTCCGGCGTGCGGGTTTTTCACCCGCATTATCGTTACTTATGTCAGCATTCGCACTTCTGATACCTCCAGCATGCCTCACAGCACACCTTCAACGGCTTACAGAACGCTCCCCTACCCAACAACACATAGTGTCGCTGCCGCAGCTTCGGTGCATGGTTTAGCCCCGTTACATCTTCCGCGCAGGCCGACTCGACCAGTGAGCTATTACGCTTTCTTTAAATGATGGCTGCTTCTAAGCCAACATCCTGGCTGTCTGTGCCTTCCCACATCGTTTCCCACTTAACCATGACTTTGGGACCTTAGCTGGCGGTCTGGGTTGTTTCCCTCTTCACGACGGACGTTAGCACCCGCCGTGTGTCTCCCGTGATAACATTCTTCGGTATTCGCAGTTTGCATCGGGTTGGTAAGTCGGGATGACCCCCTAGCCGAAACAGTGCTCTACCCCCGAAGATGAGTTCACGAGGCGCTACCTAAATAGCTTTCGGGGAGAACCAGCTATCTCCCGGTTTGATTGGCCTTTCACCCCCAGCCACAAGTCATCCGCTAATTTTTCAACATTAGTCGGTTCGGTCCTCCAGTTAGTGTTACCCAACCTTCAACCTGCCCATGGCTAGATCACCGGGTTTCGGGTCTATACCCTGCAACTTAACGCCCAGTTAAGACTCGGTTTCCCTTCGGCTCCCCTATTCGGTTAACCTTGCTACAGAATATAAGTCGCTGACCCATTATACAAAAGGTACGCAGTCACCCCATAAAGAGGCTCCCACTGCTTGTACGTACACGGTTTCAGGTTCTTTTTCACTCCCCTCGCCGGGGTTCTTTTCGCCTTTCCCTCACGGTACTGGTTCACTATCGGTCAGTCAGGAGTATTTAGCCTTGGAGGATGGTCCCCCCATATTCAGACAGGATACCACGTGTCCCGCCCTACTCTTCGAGTTCACAACACATGCACTTTTGTGTACGGGGCTGTCACCCTGTATCGCCGGACTTTCCAGACCGTTCCACTACCACACATGCTGATTCAGACTCTGGGCTGCTCCCCGTTCGCTCGCCGCTACTGGGGGAATCTCGGTTGATTTCTTTTCCTCGGGGTACTTAGATGTTTCAGTTCCCCCGGTTCGCTTCATTACGCTATGTATTCACGTAATGATAGTGTGACGAATCACACTGGGTTTCCCCATTCGGAAATCGCCGGTTATAACGGTTCATATCACCTTACCGACGCTTATCGCAGATTAGCACGTCCTTCATCGCCTCTGACTGCCAGGGCATCCACCGTGTACGCTTAGTCGCTTAACCTCACAACCCGAAGATGTTTCGTAAAACACTTCAGTGTTGCGAAAATTTGAGAGACTCGAACACACCGCTTTTCATTTCTTGTTTACGGAGAAATGAAACAGTGTGTCGTTTCAATTTTCAGCTTGATCCAGATTTTTAAAGAGCAAATATCTCAAACAAGACTCGAAAGTCTGTTTTGAGATACTTCGGTCGGCGACTTTCACTCACACATACCAGCAAGTGGCGTCCCCTAGGGGATTCGAACCCCTGTTACCGCCGTGAAAGGGCGGTGTCCTGGGCCTCTAGACGAAGGGGACACTGAAGTCTCAATCGCAAGACGCCTTGCTATTTACTTTTCATCAGACAATCTGTGTGAGCACTACAAAGAACGTTTCTTTAAGGTAAGGAGGTGATCCAACCGCAGGTTCCCCTACGGTTACCTTGTTACGACTTCACCCCAGTCATGAATCACAAAGTGGTAAGCGCCCTCCCGAAGGTTAAGCTACCTACTTCTTTTGCAACCCACTCCCATGGTGTGACGGGCGGTGTGTACAAGGCCCGGGAACGTATTCACCGTGGCATTCTGATCCACGATTACTAGCGATTCCGACTTCATGGAGTCGAGTTGCAGACTCCAATCCGGACTACGACATACTTTATGAGGTCCGCTTGCTCTCGCGAGGTCGCTTCTCTTTGTATATGCCATTGTAGCACGTGTGTAGCCCTACTCGTAAGGGCCATGATGACTTGACGTCATCCCCACCTTCCTCCAGTTTATCACTGGCAGTCTCCTTTGAGTTCCCGGCCGGACCGCTGGCAACAAAGGATAAGGGTTGCGCTCGTTGCGGGACTTAACCCAACATTTCACAACACGAGCTGACGACAGCCATGCAGCACCTGTCTCAGAGTTCCCGAAGGCACGTTCGCATCTCTGCAAACTTCTCTGGATGTCAAGAGTAGGTAAGGTTCTTCGCGTTGCATCGAATTAAACCACATGCTCCACCGCTTGTGCGGGCCCCCGTCAATTCATTTGAGTTTTAACCTTGCGGCCGTACTCCCCAGGCGGTCGACTTAACGCGTTAGCTCCGGAAGCCACGCCTCAAGGGCACAACCTCCAAGTCGACATCGTTTACGGCGTGGACTACCAGGGTATCTAATCCTGTTTGCTCCCCACGCTTTCGCACCTGAGCGTCAGTCTTTGTCCAGGGGGCCGCCTTCGCCACCGGTATTCCTCCAGATCTCTACGCATTTCACCGCTACACCTGGAATTCTACCCCCCTCTACAAGACTCTAGCCTGCCAGTTTCGGATGCAGTTCCCAGGTTGAGCCCGGGGATTTCACATCCGACTTGACAGACCGCCTGCGTGCGCTTTACGCCCAGTAATTCCGATTAACGCTTGCACCCTCCGTATTACCGCGGCTGCTGGCACGGAGTTAGCCGGTGCTTCTTCTGCGAGTAACGTCAATTGCTGCAGTTATTAACCACAACACCTTCCTCCTCGCTGAAAGTACTTTACAACCCGAAGGCCTTCTTCATACACGCGGCATGGCTGCATCAGGCTTGCGCCCATTGTGCAATATTCCCCACTGCTGCCTCCCGTAGGAGTCTGGACCGTGTCTCAGTTCCAGTGTGGCTGGTCATCCTCTCAGACCAGCTAGGGATCGTCGCCTAGGTGAGCCGTTACCCCACCTACTAGCTAATCCCATCTGGGCACATCCGATGGCAAGAGGCCCGAAGGTCCCCCTCTTTGGTCTTGCGACGTTATGCGGTATTAGCTACCGTTTCCAGTAGTTATCCCCCTCCATCGGGCAGTTTCCCAGACATTACTCACCCGTCCGCCACTCGTCACCCAAGGAGCAAGCTCCTCTGTGCTACCGTTCGACTTGCATGTGTTAGGCCTGCCGCCAGCGTTCAATCTGAGCCATGATCAAACTCTTCAATTTAAGTTTGATGCTCGTGAATTAAACTTCGTAATGAATTACGTGTTCACTCAGAGACTTGGTATTCATTTTTCGTCTTGCGACGTTAAGAATCCGTATCTTCGAGTGCCCACACAGATTGTCTGATAAATTGTTAAAGAGCAGTTGCGACGCGCTTTAGCGCTCTGTCGCGAGGTGGCGTATATTACGCTTTCCTCTTTCAGAGTCAACCCTCATTTTCAGGTTTTTCTCTTCAACCGAACCGGCTGTTTGTGTGAAGTGATTCACATCTGCCGTGTCGATGGAGGCGCATTATAGGGAGTTTCCCGCGGCCCGCAACCCTTAAATTGCAGAAAAATGACTGACCGCTGCATTCCACAGCAAAACCCCGCCTTATACCCATTTACACACAGAGTTATCCACAATCGTAAGCAAAATAGTGGTCAGCCTCCCTGAAAGAAGTGAAAGCAGATAAGGAAATCTCTATATAAAAAGAGACTCGCTCTACGCAATATATAGAAGAAAAGCACAGGCAGCCCATGCCCCATCATCCCTACCACCTTTGAATTACGCATCCCATCAGGCGATAATACCCATACAAACCGTGATTCCAGGACCGTGATGAGACACTCTCTGCAACGTACTGCTATACGCAAACGCCCAATGAAGCTCGGCACTACCGTGATCCTCATGGTCAGTGCGGTACTCTTCTCCGTACTGCTTGTCGTTCATCTGATTTATTTCTCGCAAATCAGCAACATGACGCGCGATGCATTAGCAGGTAAAGCGCTTGCGGTCGCACGAACGCTGGCAAACTCCCCGGAGATCCGCCAGGGGCTAATGAAAAAGCCCGAGGAAAGCGGTATTCAGGCGATTGCCCAGGCGGTGAATAAGAGCAACGATTTTTTGTTCATCGTCGTCACCGATATGCAAAGCATTCGTTACTCCCATCCCGAAGCGCAGCGAATCGGTCAGCCGTTTAAAGGCGATGACATTTTGCTGGCCCTGCAAGGGAAAGAGAATGTCGCCATTAATCGCGGATTTCTGGCGCAAGCCCTGCGCGTATTTACCCCTATTTATGACAAGCATCACCGGCAGATAGGCGTCGTGTCGATCGGCCTTGAGCTAAGCAGGGTGACTGAGCAGATCAATAACAGCCGTGGCAGCATCTTTTGGTCCATCTTATTTGGCGTGCTGGTTGGGTTGCTTGGCACATGGGTATTTGTCAAAGTCCTCAAGCGTATTCTGTTTGGTCTGGAGCCTTATGAAATCTCCAATCTGTTCGAACAACGCCAGGCGATGCTGCACTCTATAAAGGAAGGCGTCATTGCCGTTGACGAGTGCGGTGAAGTGACGCTGATAAACCAGGCGGCACAAGAGCTGCTGGATTACCACAAATCGCAAGACGATGCCCAGCTCTCCACGCTCAGCCACGCATGGTCAAAAGTGGTCGATTTTTCACAGGTACTGCATGACGGAACGCCGCGTCGCGATGAAGAGATCATGGTGAAGGATCGGCTACTCTTAATTAACACGGTTCCGGTACTCAGCAACGGTAAAATCATCGGGGCCATTTCAACATTCAGAGATAAGACTGAAGTCCGAAAATTAATGCAACGACTGGACGGCATGGTCAACTATGCCGACGCACTTCGTGAACGATCCCACGAATTCATGAATAAATTGCACGTGATTCTGGGATTATTGCATCTGAAAAGTTATAAGCAGCTTGAAAATTACATCCTGAAGACCGCAAACAGTTATCAGGAAGAGATTGGCTCACTGTTAGGAAAAATAAAATCCCCGGTGATCGCAGGATTTTTACTCAGTAAGATTAATCGCACATCTGATTTAGGCCATAGCCTGGTGATCAGCAATGAAAGCCAGTTGCCGGAAAACAGCAACGAAGATCAGGTGGCTGTGCTGATTACCGTTCTGGGGAATTTAATTGAAAACGCCCTGGAGGCGCTAGGTCAAGAACCTGGTGGCGAGATCAGCGTATCCTTGCATTATCGACACGGCTGGTTGCATTGCGAAGTGAATGACGATGGTCCGGGGATTGCTCCCGAACACATTGAGCACATCTTTGAGAAAGGCGTTTCGTCAAAAGGAACCGAACGGGGCGTTGGTTTAGCGCTTGTTAAACAACAGGTTGAAAACGTTGGCGGCAATATTTCCGTCGAGTCTGAACCTGGGATCTTCACCCAATTTTTTGTACAGTTACCGTGGAATGGTGAGAGGGCCAGCAGATGATCAATGTCTTAATTGTCGATGACGATGCAATGGTAGCGGAATTAAACCGCCGTTATGTCGCGCAACTCTCCGGTTTTCATTGCTGCGGCACAGCCTCCACGCTGGAGAAAGCAAAAGAGATAATCTTTCATAGCGGTAATCATATCGATTTGATTTTGCTTGATATTTATATGCAAAAAGAAAACGGTCTGGATCTGTTGCCTGTATTGCACAGCGAAGGTTGCAAGTGTGATGTTATTGTCATCTCTTCCGCCGCTGACGCGACCACCATCAAAGACTCTCTCCACTATGGTGTCGTTGACTACCTGATCAAACCGTTCCAGGCGTCCCGTTTTGAAGAGGCGCTGACCGGCTGGCTACAGAAGAAAACCGAGATGGAAAAGCATCAGTACTATGAACAGTCTGAGCTTGACCAGTTGATTCACGGCAGCTCCTCCAATGAACAGGAAGCGCGGCGCTTACCTAAAGGATTAACGCCACAAACGTTACGCACGCTGTGCCAGTGGATTGATGAGCATCAGGATCAGGAATTCTCCACCGATGAACTGGCCAACGAGGTCAATATCTCGCGCGTTTCTTGCCGTAAATATCTTATCTGGCTCGTCAATTGTCACATCCTATTTACCAGCATCCATTATGGCGTAACCGGTAGACCGGTTTATCGTTACCGCGTTCAGGCTGAACATTACTCATTACTAAAACAATATTGCCAATAAAAACAATTTGGGATTATTTGTTATTTGAAAGTAACAATTATTAAAATAATGAAAAATCCCTTCTTTTCTGAATCATGCTGCAGAATTATAAATTTGCGTTAGATCAAATATATTTGTATCCAGCATGTTAAATGTATTATTTTAATATTGATTAACGTCACACTGTTTTTAATTTCAAAATCGCTAACAAAAGTTAATTAAGTATTATCTGTCTCGCAGAGTGTGTATTTTTACCCATAAAGGATTAGTCTGAAATTAACCAGACATACAAAATCTAGACTGGTAGCAATGGAGACCATGCTACGTACCATGGACACCGTACATTTTTGTGAGCAAATAAAAGTATCCGCACGCCAACCTCATCACATTATGAAATGGCGTGAGCGTGATCACACAAATAACCTACTCACCCATTCTGTCGGTGGTTCACGAAATAGCGGAAAACGCAAAACAGATAAATTACAGCGTCAACCGCAGCTCTCCATGTCCAGCTCTGCTTCCCATCGCCTGAGGATTCTCTCCTCTGATCAAAGCCACAGAAAAAAGCTAAATATCGCCATAACGTTAAAAAAACATTCTAGCAAGACATTTGAACATTAATCGCAAATACGGACATATCGAATACTGACCATTTTTTGATGCCTATTCCGGCAAAAAAGAATGTGGCACAGATCCATTTTTCAAAAAATTGACTGGTTTTTTCGCGAGGGTAAATAAAATGTTATTTAGTATACAACTTCTTATAATATTAATATGTTTGTTTTATGGTGCCAGAAAGGGCGGTATCGCGCTGGGTTTATTAGGCGGTATCGGCCTGGTCATTCTGGTTTTCGTTTTCCATCTCCAGCCGGGTAAACCACCTGTAGATGTAATGCTGGTTATTATTGCCGTGGTGGCCGCATCGGCAACCTTGCAAGCCTCCGGCGGCCTTGACGTTATGCTGCAAATCGCTGAAAAGCTGCTGCGCCGTAACCCAAAATACGTTTCCATCGTCGCCCCGTTCGTTACCTGCACCCTGACGATTCTCTGCGGTACAGGCCACGTGGTCTACACCATCCTGCCAATCATTTATGACGTTGCCATTAAGAACAATATTCGCCCGGAACGTCCGATGGCGGCGAGTTCTATCGGTGCGCAGATGGGGATTATCGCCAGCCCGGTGTCCGTGGCCGTTGTATCACTGGTCGCAATGCTGGGTAACGTAACGTTTGAAGGCAAGCATCTTGAATTCCTCGACCTGCTCAGCATCACTATCCCGTCTACCCTGTTGGGTATCCTGGCGATCGGTATCTTCAGTTGGTTCCGCGGTAAAGATCTGGATAAAGATGAAGAGTTCCAGAAGTTTATTTCCGTCCCTGAAAACCACAACTACGTTTATGGCGATACCGCCACACTGTTAGACAAAAAGCTGCCGAAAAGCAACTGGCTGGCCATGTGGATCTTCCTTGCCGCTATCGCCGTTGTTGCCGTGCTCGGCGCGTTCTCTGAGCTGCGCCCTACCTTCAGCGGCAAACCGCTGTCAATGGTACTGGTTATCCAGATGTTCATGCTGCTGACCGGTGCGCTGATTATTATCCTGACGAAGACCAATCCCGCTTCAATATCTAAAAACGAAGTCTTCCGTTCCGGTATGATCGCGATTGTGGCGGTGTACGGTATTGCCTGGATGGCCGAAACAATGTTCGGCGCGCACATGACGGAAATCGAAGGTGTGCTGGGCAATATGGTGAAAGAGTATCCGTGGGCCTATGCAATTGTTCTGCTGTTGGTTTCCAAATTTGTAAACTCCCAGGCTGCGGCGCTGGCGGCGATTGTTCCGGTCGCACTGGCAATTGGGGTTGATCCAGCGTACATCGTTGCTTCCGCTCCGGCATGTTACGGTTACTACATTCTGCCGACTTACCCGAGCGATCTGGCGGCTATTCAGTTTGACCGTTCCGGCACCACCCACATTGGCCGTTTCGTTATCAACCACAGCTTCATTCTACCTGGGTTGATCGGCGTGAGCGTATCCTGTGTCTTTGGTTGGATCTTCGCCGCAATGTACGGTTTCCTGTAATTACAGTGCGCGTGCCGTCCGCTTTGGAACGGCACGCCACCGTCAAGACACAGAGAATTTTAAAATTCCTGAGAAAAATGAAAAGGCTGGAAGCAAATGTCAAAAGTTGAATTCACTTATCAGGCGGCTTTCCCACTGGGGGAAGACAAAACTGAGTACTACCTGCTGACCTCCGATCACGTCAGCGTCGGCGAGTTTGAAGGCGAAACAATCCTGAAAGTAGCCCCTGAAGCACTTACGCTACTGGCCCAACAAGCCTTCCACGATGCCTCCTTCATGCTCCGCCCTGAACACCAACAGCAAGTCGCCTCAATTCTCCATGATCCCGAAGCCAGCGAAAACGATAAATACGTAGCGCTGCAGTTCCTGAGAAACTCCGAAATCGCTGCTAAAGGCGTATTGCCAACCTGCCAGGACACCGGTACGGCAATTATCATGGGTAAAAAAGGTCAGCGCGTCTGGACCGGTGGCGGCGACGAAGCGGCACTCTCCAAGGGCGTATTTAATACCTATATTGAAGATAACCTGCGCTACTCGCAAAACGCAGCGCTGGATATGTACAAAGAAGTGAATACCGGCACCAACCTGCCCGCACAAATCGACCTGTACAGCGTGGATGGTGACGAATACAAATTCCTGTGCGTGGCCAAAGGCGGCGGTTCAGCGAACAAAACCTATCTGTATCAGGAAACCAAAGCGCTGCTCACCCCCGGCAAACTGAAAAACTTCCTGGTTGAGAAAATGCGCACGCTGGGTACCGCAGCATGCCCGCCGTACCACATTGCATTCGTCATTGGCGGCACGTCAGCGGAAAGCACCCTGAAAACGGTGAAGCTGGCCAGCACACACTACTATGACGCACTGCCGACTGAAGGTAATGCGCACGGCCAGGCGTTCCGCGATCTGCAACTGGAACAGGAACTGCTGGAAGAAGCGCAGAAACTCGGCCTCGGCGCCCAGTTTGGCGGGAAATACTTCGCGCACGATATCCGCGTGATCCGCCTGCCTCGCCACGGCGCATCCTGCCCGGTTGGTATGGGTGTGTCTTGCTCCGCAGACCGTAACATCAAGGCCAAGATTAACCGCGAAGGGATCTGGATCGAAAAACTGGAACATAACCCAGCCCAGTACATTCCGGAGTCGCTGCGCCAGGCAGGCGAAGGAGAAGTGGTTAAAGTTGACCTTAACCGCCCAATGAAAGAGATCCTCGCTCAGCTCTCTCAGTATCCGGTTTCTACCCGTCTGTCGCTGAGCGGCACCATCATTGTCGGTCGCGATATTGCCCACGCGAAGCTAAAAGAACGTATTGAGTCCGGCGAAGGTCTGCCGCAGTACGTGAAAGATCACCCTATCTACTACGCGGGCCCGGCCAAAACACCTGCGGGTTATCCGTCCGGCTCTTTAGGGCCAACCACTGCGGGTCGTATGGACTCCTATGTTGACCTGTTACAGTCTCACGGCGGCAGCATGATCATGCTGGCAAAAGGTAACCGTAGCCAGCAGGTGACAGACGCCTGCCATAAACACGGCGGCTTCTATTTAGGTAGCATTGGTGGCCCGGCAGCGGTACTTGCGCAGCAGAGTATTAAACATCTGGAATGCGTGGAATACCCTGAGCTGGGTATGGAAGCTATCTGGAAAATCGAAGTCGAAGATTTCCCGGCTTTCATTCTGGTCGATGACAAAGGCAACGATTTCTTCCAGCAAATCGTCAGCAAACAATGCGCTAACTGCGCGAAGTAACCCATTCGGCCCGGCACTGGACTGACAACAGATTTTTGGCGTCAGTCCAGTGATCCCCCCGGGCCAACTTTATCCCCCCATTTACTGGCGTTGAATTTTTGCCGCTCACAGGGAATAGTAACCTTTTCCATTACTTGTGAATTCGCCATGCTCCGCACACTGAACTCCACAATCTTGCACTCTGGCGCGCTGCTCCTGGCGCTAATACTTATCTACACCGGTATCTCAGCCACAGAGAAAATCACCTGGCTGATGGAAGTTACGCCGGTCATTATTGTCGTCCCACTGTTGCTGGCGACCGTGAAGCGCTACCCGCTGACGCCATTGCTCTACACGCTCATTTTCTTGCACGCCATCATTCTGATGGTCGGCGGTATGTATACCTACGCTAAAGTCCCTGTCGGTTTTCAGGTTCAGGAGTGGCTGGATCTCAGTCGTAACCCCTATGACAAGCTGGGTCACTTCTTCCAGGGTCTGGTGCCCGCCCTGACGGCAAGAGAGATTTTAGTGCGCGGTAATATAGTTCGTGGCCGCAAAATGCTGGCATTTTTGGTCTGCTGCGTGGCGCTGGCGATTAGCGCGATGTATGAGCTGATCGAATGGTGGGCGGCGCTGGCGATGGGTCAGGGAGCGGATGATTTTCTCGGGACGCAGGGCGACCCGTGGGATACCCAGTCGGATATGTTCTGCGCCCTGCTCGGTGCGCTAACCACGGTGCTCGTGTTGGCGGGCTGGCACAACAGACAGTTAAAAACTGCCGGATAGCGCTGACGCTTATCCGGCAATCAGCCCTACCCATTGCGAGACTTGATAACCAGAATCGGCAAGGCGAACAGGAGTGTCAGAAAGTTCGCCATGCTGACGGCAGTATCTTCAATCAATAATCCATAAATCAGCCACAACACCAGCCCACACACAAACATTACATACATTAAACCGGAGATACCCTGCGTGTTGCGGGTGGTAATGACCTTAATCGCTTGCGGTAAGAATGAGAGCGTCGTCAGGCTAGCCGCCAAATACCCAATCCACGAATGCCATTCCATAGCTACGCCTTCACATCACCTGGGGTGACTATCGCAATAGCAGGGATATCCGGTTGCTCATGGTGCTGCGGCACCTTACGGTACTTATCCAACAAATGAATCTGGACCCTGCGCAGCGTGTCGCCGTTCAGTCGGTAAAAGCGGAAGTAAAGGACTAAGGTCACCACAAAAAAGAGTGCTGGTAGCGCGATCATAATGAATTGCATACCAACAATGGTTTCTGCAGACTGCGCGACATTCGGCGCGTAATTAATCACCCCAAGTATCACTGCGATAAAGAAAGCGGCAAACGCTGACCCTCCTTTTACCACCATCGTCTGCACTGAATAAGCGATACTTTCACAACGTACATTCAGTTTGTATTCGCCGTAATCAACGGTATCCGCCACCATAATGACCTGCAACACCCAGAAAAGCGCTGAACCAATATTCAGTAAAATACCAGCAATAACAATGAGTAAGATATTATGGAAACCGGCTAACGCCATCACCAGCAAAACGATACAGCTGAGCACCGGCAGCACGGATGCCCCAGCCCACAGGATCCGTCGTGACAACGCTTTTACCAATCGAGGAAAGAAAATCAGCGTCAGCAGGTTTGCCGCTCCTGCGTAAGACATGTAGTACGGGAAGAGGCTTGCATCGCCAATCACATAAGTAAAATAGTAAATGGCAAAGCCTGCAATGATATTGGCGGCAATATTGTAAGCCAGCGCCATGCCTAGCAGGCAGGATAACTGGTCGTTTTTATAGATGAGCCCAACGATCGCTTTCAGCCCAAGACGACTGCTGTCCGCCGTTGCCTCACTATCTGACGAATAAACCTCATGCACATTACGCAGCGTAACAACGGTAGAAACGATAAAGAATGCAATCAGCACCAGCGTAAACATCTGGAAACCAAAGCCGCGATCGGCCCCGCCAACATAGCTCACAAAGGGTAGCGTTACCCCCGCGGTGACAAACCCAGCAAGGCTTGCGAAGAAACGAGGGAACGGCACCAGTTGTTCACGCTCGCGTTTATCCAGCGTAATAGTTGGTACCAGCGACCAGAATGGAATATCCATAATGGTGTAGGTCATTCCCCATAATATATACGTCACGCAGACAAATACGACTTGCGCAGTACCCTCAAACAAATGTGCGCTAAAAAGCAAAAAAAGCACCAATGAGTTCGCCAGCGTACCAAGTAAGATCCAGGGTTTAAATTTTCCCCACCGCGACCGGGTGGCGTTCACAATCCAGCCCATGATGGGATCGTTTACCGCATCCCAGACCCTTGCCGCCAGGAACAACGTTCCGACCAGCCCCACCGATAATCCCACCACGTCGGTGTAGTAATACATCAGGTACATGTACACAATACCGATGGCGAAATCCTTACCAAACGCTCCAAATCCGTAACTGAGTTTTGTTTTCAGAGAGATGCTCATAGGGTATCGGGTCGCCGTTACCAGCGCCCGCCTTCTGTTAGAGGAAACGTCAGAGGTTAAACGCCGGATGCTCTGCCCGGCGTAATGGTGTGTTAACGGTGTAACCAGGCCGGCAGCCAGTCGCCATGAGACGCGATCAGGTCGTCCACCAGCGCATAAATCTCCTCAATCCCCAATACCGCGGCGGTATGCGGATCCATCATCACCGCGTGATAAACGCGATCGCGATTTTCCGTCAGAATGGCTTCCGTTAGCAGGGTCTGAACATTGATATTGGTTTGCATCATGGCCGCCAAATGTGACGGGAGAGTACCCACCTTCGTTGGCTGGATACCATTCGCATCGACCAGGCAAGCCACCTCCACGCAACAGCCTTGCGGCAGGTTATCGATCAGATGGTCATTGCGAACGTTGCCATACACTACGCTCGGTTCACCGGTCCAGATAGCGTTCATGATAGTGCTGGCATATTCACGTGACGGTTTAATCTCGATCCGCGCCGCCGTTTTGTACTCTTCCAGCTCTTTGTTCCAGTTCGCCAGCTGTTCCACACAGCGTTTTGGATACTCATCCAGTGGAACCTTATAGCGCTCAATCAGATCCTCACGCCCTGGTTTGATAAACCACGGCGTATATTCCGCGAAATGCTCCGACGACTCAGTGACGAAATAGCCCAGCTTTTTGAACATTTCATAGCGCACAATGTTCTGACAACGGGTATTACCGTGAAGATTCGGTTTCGGCGCCTGACCAGATTCATAGGCCGCCAGCAGCTCCGGATAGAGATTTACATAAGCACCGTCAGCCGTTTTACGCTCAAGTTCCAGATAAAACGCCATATGGTTGATCCCGGCGCAGCGATAGCGCAAAGAGGCCGGGTCGATATTCAAATCGCGGGCCAGCTCCTCCGCAGTCCCTTGCACCGAGTGACACAATCCAACCTGCTTAATATGCGGATAGCGCGCATACATTGCCCAGGTGTTCATCGCCATCGGGTTAACGTAGTTAAGCATGGTGGCCTGCGGGCAGACTTCGGTCATATCCTCACAAATCTGCCATAAATGCGGGATAGTGCGCAGCGCGCGCATAATGCCGCCTGGCCCCAGCGTATCGGCAATCGTCTGCTCCAGACCATGACGTTTACACACCGCAAAATCGGTGACGGTACAGGGTTCATAACCACCAATCTGGAAAGCGACCACCACAAAATCAGCATCCTGTAATGCCGCTTTTTGATCGGTATAGCAGGTGATACGCCCGGACGCGCCCGCTGAGTCCATCAACTTACGCACCACAATGTGTGACTCTTCCAGCCGAGTAGGATTGACGTCCATCAAGGCGATATGCGCAGATTTCAGCGCATCACGATGAAAGACGTCCCCGAGGATATTTTTGACGAAAATCGTGGAACCGGCGCCGATAAAGGTAATTTTGGGTGCAGACATCATGACTCTCCAGAACATTAGTGAACACAGTCATGGTGGCACAGCGCATAGATGAAAACTTCCGACTTCCCTGGCGAGCATTCCCATAAACTCAGATCGCCTCTTTGCCCCATACTGGATCTGAGTTTATGGGACAAAATTGCACAAAAAGCAGAGTATGCGGCCCCAAAATCTCACTATGCTCAATGATATCGGTCCGATTTGTGTCCTGATTCTCAGCCTTAATGCGCAGCAAATGACATGATTCTGATAATTCAGGAAATGGAGCAAGCATGAGTACATTACCGACATCGCCTCTTCCCCCCGATCCGCACATGTGCAGCAGCGATGAAGAGCAAACCCGCAGCCCATTGTCGCTGTACTCAGAATATCAACGGATGGATATTGAGCTGCGCTCACCGCATGCTATGCCTGCCAGCCACTGGCATGGGCAGGTGGAGATTAATGTGCCGTTTGATGGCGACGTTGAGTACCTCATCAACAACGAAGTGGTGCAGATAAAACAGGGACACATTACGCTTTTCTGGGCCTGTACGCCGCATCAGCTCACGCGTCCGGGCCGTTGCCAAAGCATGGCTATCTTCAATTTACCGATGCACCTTTTCCTTTCCTGGCCGCTGGATCGCGAACTGATCAACCACGTTACCCATGGCATGGTCATCAAATCGCTGGCATCGCAGCAGCTAAGTACCTTTGAAGTTCAGCGCTGGCAACAGGAGCTGAGCAACCCGAACGAGCAAATTCGCCAGCTCGCCATTGATGAAATTGGTCTGATGCTCAAGCGGTTTAGCCTTTCCGGCTGGCAGCCAATCCTGGTCAATAAAACTTCGCGGACGCACAAAAACAGCGTTTCGCGGCACGCCCAGTTTTACGTAAGCCAGATGCTGAGTTTTATTGCCGATAACTACGATCAGGTGCTCACTATCAACGACGTCGCGGAACACGTGAAGCTCAACGCTAACTACGCGATGGGGATTTTCCAGCGCGTGATGCAACTCACCATGAAGCAGTACATCACCGCAATGCGGATCAATCACGTCCGCGCATTGCTTAGCGATACCGATAAAACCATTCTTGACGTCGCGTTGACCGCCGGATTCCGATCCAGCAGCCGTTTTTATGACACCTTCAGCAAGTTTGTCGGCATGTCGCCGCAGCAGTACCGCAAACTGAGCCAGCAGCGCCGGCAAACAATGGCTGGCTGAGCAGCCAGAAACCACCGGCGTTACCCCGGCCTACGATCCCTATCGTTCGCCGATATCAGTATCAGCCAAAAAAATATTCCCCCTGTCGATAAACAGCGGTGAAAAATCGCCAATAAGCAAACATAACCATTTGTTTAAAAACAAATTAAACACAAATCAGACTATTTATCACCCGCTTTACAGCCCATTTTGTCAGGATAATACTTGCCTGCGTCACATTCATACGGTGTGTCTGCAATCCATAAATTGCAACCTTTCCACAACCGGGTAAAAGATGATGAAAGTATTAATTGTTGAAAGTGAGTTTCTGCATCAGGACACCTGGGTCGGTAGCGCTGTCGAACGTCTGGCTGACGCATTAAGCCGCCAAAATGTTACCGTCATTAAGTCCACCTCATTCGACGATGGTTACGCAATCCTCGCCGCTAATGAAGCCATTGATTGCCTGATGTTCAGCTATCAAATGGAACAACAAGACGAGCACCTGAACGTCAGGCAATTGATCGGCAAGCTCCACGAGCGCCAGCAAAACGTTCCCGTTTTCCTGCTGGGCGATCGCGAAAAAGCCACCGCATCGCTGGATCGCGACCTGCTGGAGCTTGTCGATGAATTCGCCTGGATTATGGAAGATACCGCAGACTTTATCGCCGGACGTGCCGTTGCGGCGATGACCCGTTACCGCCAGCAGCTTCTGCCGCCACTGTTCAGCGCGCTGATGAAGTACGGCGACATCCATGAATACTCCTGGGCGGCGCCTGGTCACCAGGGCGGTGTCGGATTTACCAAAACGCCGGCGGGTCGTTTTTACCATGATTACTACGGTGAAAACTTATTCCGTAGCGACATGGGTATTGAACGCGCATCGCTCGGCTCACTGCTGGATCATACCGGCGCATTTGGCGAGAGCGAAAAATATGCCGCCCGCGTGTTTGGCGCTGACCGCTCCTGGTCCGTAGTGGTCGGGACTTCCGGCTCTAACCGCACCATCATGCAGGCTTGTATGACCGACAACGACGTCGTGGTGCTGGATCGTAACTGCCACAAATCTATCGAGCAGGGGTTGATCCTCACCGGCGCAAAACCGGTGTACATGGTGCCAAGTCGCAACCGGTACGGCATTATCGGCCCTATCTACCCGCAAGAAATGCAACCTGAAACATTGCAGAAAAAAATCAGCGAAAGCCCGCTGACCAAGGGCAAGGCCGGGCAAAAACCGTCTTACAGCGTTGTGACCAACTGTACTTATGACGGTGTTTGCTACAACGCCAAAGAGGCCCAGGACCTGCTCGCGCAAACCAGCGATCGCATCCACTTCGATGAGGCCTGGTACGGCTATGCCCGCTTTAACCCAATTTATGCCGATCACTACGCTATGCGTGGCGCGCCGGGCGATCATAACGGTCCTACCGTTTTTGCGACCCACTCGACCCACAAACTGCTGAACGCGCTCTCTCAGGCGTCTTACATTCACGTCCGTGAAGGTCGTGGGGCCGTGAACTTCTCCCGCTTTAACCAGGCGTACATGATGCACGCCACCACCTCTCCGCTGTATGCCATCTGCGCATCAAACGACGTGGCGGTCTCCATGATGGACGGCAACAGCGGTCTGTCGCTCACTCAGGAAGTGATCGACGAAGCGGTCGATTTCCGTCAGGCTATGGCGCGTTTGTACAAAGAATTTTCCGCCGAAGGCGACTGGTTCTTCAAACCGTGGAACAAAGAAGTGGTAACTGACCCGCAAACCGGCAAAACCTATGACTTTGCCGATGCGCCAACTCAACTCCTGACCACTGACCAGAACTGCTGGGTGATGCGTCCGGGTGAATCCTGGCACGGGTTTAAAGACCTGCCGGATAACTGGAGCATGCTGGACCCAATCAAAGTCAGTATTCTGGCGCCGGGGATGGGCGATGATGGCGAACTGGAAGAGAGCGGCGTACCGGCAGCGCTGGTCACCGCCTGGCTTGGCCGCCACGGTATCGTGCCGACCCGTACCACCGATTTCCAGATTATGTTCCTGTTCTCAATGGGGATTACCCGTGGGAAATGGGGCACGCTGATCAATACCCTGTGCTCATTCAAACACCATTACGATGCCAATACACCGCTGGCGCAGGTGATGCCAGAACTGGTTGAGGAACATCCTGACACTTACGCCAACATGGGCATTCACGATCTGGGCGACACCATGTTTGCCTGGCTGAAAGAGAATAACCCTGGCAGCCGACTCAACGCGGCCTACTCCGGCCTGCCCGTTGCTGAAATCACCCCGCGTGAAGCCTATAACGCGATAGTCAGCGATAACGTTGAGATGGTGGCCATTGAAAATCTGCCGGGTCGTATAGCTGCGAATTCCGTGATTCCTTACCCACCGGGAATTCCAATGCTGCTGTCCGGGGAAAACTTTGGCGACGCCAATAGCCCGCAGATTAGTTATCTACGTTCGTTGCAGTCCTGGGACCACCACTTCCCTGGATTTGAACATGAAACCGAAGGAACGGAAATTATTGACGGTGTATATCACGTCATGTGCGTGAAAGCATAATGTCATTTTATAGATAGTCCGATTTTTAAGGTAGACATGTCATGCTTGAGTAATTCCTGAGTATTGCTGCAAAACAATAACATTGTCATACCTTTTTGCGCGGGACCACCCCGCGCTTTTTTTATACGCAAATATCACGTTTCCACTTGCGTAAAAAAAAGTGTACATAAGAAAATTCCCACCAAACATTGTAATTAATTTCAGACACGTTATTTTAATGCGGTCCTGGATTCATCATACAATTTCAATTTAGCCGATATGGTTCATCTGATGGTGAGCTACGGTGTTTTATGTTCATATTCCTGGAGTTTGGGTATGAGGGTTTGCAGCAGAGCAGCTTGTGTTGTTGTATTAACGGAGAAGGATGTTTGGTTAAGGATTAACGGTAAAGAAGCCATCAGCTTAAAAGCTAATCATATGGCGCTGGTAGCATGCGATAATAATATTATCGATTTCTCATCACTTAATAACGCACTGGTCGTACATATCAGCCGTGATATCATTAAAGACTATCTACGTTTTTTAAATAAAGACCTTTCACAGATCCCACTCTGGCAACGCAGTGCCAACCCAGTGATGACCGCCGTCTGTCTGACGCCGGATGTCTTCCGGGTGGCTGCCCAATATAGCGTAATGGACACAATGGACGAAGGTGAAAGTGTGCGCATGCGCTCGCTACTGTTCACGGTGTTATCACGCTTTCTCGGCAGCAAAAAGTTTATTTCTCTGCTCATGCATATACTACGCAGTCGTATCAGCGACAGCGTTTATCACATTATTGAGAGCGATATACATAAAGACTGGAATTTAAGCATGGTTGCCAGTTGCTTATGCCTGAGCCCCAGTTTGTTAAAGAAAAAGCTCAAAAGTGAAAATACAAGTTACAGCCAAATAATTACCACGTGTCGCATGCGTTATGCCGTCAATCAATTATTGATGGATGGCAAAAACATTTCCCAGGTCTCTCAACTGTGCGGATATAACAGTACCTCGTACTTTATTTCCGTATTCAAAGAGTTCTATGGGATGACACCTCTGCATTATGTCAGTCAACATAGGGAGCCATCCGCTGCCTGATTTTTAATCAGTTAGCGATAAGCCATAATAATATCAGCATTAGCGATACCCCCAGTCCGCCATCATAAAATAGTCTTCTGAAGAGGTATGATAAGTCGTCATTTATCCTTATCAGGAGTTACTAAATATGTCGACGGATGCTGATGCTCACAAAGTGGGCTTAATCCCCGTCACCCTTATGGTGTCGGGGAATATTATGGGTTCCGGTGTATTCCTGCTACCCGCAAACCTTGCGTCAACTGGCGGGATTGCAATCTACGGATGGTTGGTCACTATTATCGGTGCTTTGGCGCTGTCGATGGTGTACGCGAAAATGTCGTCCTTAGACTCCAGTCCCGGTGGTTCTTACGCTTATGCCCGCCGCTGTTTCGGTCCTTTTTTGGGCTACCAGACCAACGTCCTGTACTGGCTGGCTTGCTGGATTGGTAACATCGCCATGGTGGTTATTGGCGTCGGTTACCTGAGCTACTTCTTCCCCATCTTAAAAGATCCGCTGGTCCTGACGCTGACCTGCGTCGTGGTGCTGTGGATCTTCGTGCTGCTGAACATTGTCGGACCGAAAATGATCACCCGTGTACAGGCCGTCGCAACGGTACTGGCGCTGGTGCCAATTGTCGGTATTGCCGTCTTCGGCTGGTTCTGGTTCCGGGGTGAAACCTATATGGCGGCATGGAACGTCAGCGGCATGAACACCTTCGGTGCGATTCAAAGCACTCTGAACGTAACCTTGTGGTCATTTATCGGCGTGGAAAGCGCCTCCGTCGCGGCAGGTGTGGTTAAAAATCCCAAACGTAACGTGCCTATCGCCACCATGGGCGGCGTGCTGATTGCCGCCGTTTGCTATGTGCTCTCCACCACGGCGATTATGGGTATGATCCCTAACGCGGCGCTGCGTGTTTCAGCCTCCCCGTTCGGTGATGCCGCACGCATGGCGCTGGGTGACACCGCTGGGGCGATTGTCTCCTTCTGTGCCGCGGCCGGGTGCCTGGGTTCCTTGGGCGGCTGGACGCTGCTTGCCGGGCAAACCGCCAAAGCGGCAGCCGATGACGGCCTGTTCCCACCGATTTTTGCCCGCGTTAACAAAGCCGGTACGCCGGTAGCCGGGTTAATTATCGTCGGCGTTCTGATGACCATCTTCCAGTTCAGCAGCATGTCGCCAAACGCTGCGAAAGAGTTTGGTCTGGTCTCTTCGGTCTCCGTTATCTTCAC
Source organism: Citrobacter sp. RHBSTW-00017 (assembly GCF_013797615.1). Taxonomy (NCBI): domain Bacteria; kingdom Pseudomonadati; phylum Pseudomonadota; class Gammaproteobacteria; order Enterobacterales; family Enterobacteriaceae; genus Citrobacter; species Citrobacter sp. RHBSTW-00017. The sequence continues at coordinate 4,598,263 of NZ_CP056899.1, forward strand.
GCTGGTGCCGTATCTGTACACCTGCGCCGCGCTGCTGCTGCTCGGCCATGGTCACTTTGGTAAAGCGCGTCCGATGTACTTACTGGTGACCTTTATCGCTTTTGTTTACTGCATTTGGGCCGTTGTCGGTTCCGGTGCCAAAGAGGTGATGTGGTCATTCGTCACACTGATGATCATCACCGCGCTGTATGCACTGAACTACAATCGGATCCATAAAAACCCATATCCATTGGATGCTCCGGTAAACAATAACTAACGCAAACAGTCGTCGTTGCCCGATGGCGTAAGTTCATCGGGCCAACGCCGTCCCCCGCGATTCCTGAAATCAACATTAAGAACTTAAGGTTAGCTTAATTTTACTTTGAGAGGATTTGTACCACTTAGTCGATGGAACCCCCTTAATGTTAAAGCACCTGTTTAAAAGACCCACTCTTGGGCTAATCAGCTGGCTTCTCCTGATCTCATTTTATCTTGCGACTTTCCTGAACATTGCGTTCTATAAACAAGTGCTGCAAGCCCTGCCGCTGGATTCCGTGCGTAACGTGCTGGTGTTTTTGTCGATGCCGGTCGTCGCTTTCAGCGTCATGAACATTGTGCTGACGCTGGCCTCATTCCTGTGGCTTAATCGCCTGGTGGCCTGCGTTTTCATTCTGGTTGGCGCATCGGCCCAATATTTCATCATGACCTACGGCATCATCATTGACCGCTCGATGATCGCCAATATGATGGACACCACACCCGCCGAAACCTTTGCTTTGCTGACGCCGCAAATGCTCATCACGCTCGGAGTGAGCGGCATTCTCGCCGCGCTCATTGCCTGCTGGATAAGAATCAAACCGATCGCCCCGGCCATGCGCAGCGTACTGTTCCGTGGCGCGAATATTCTGATCTCCGCGCTGCTGATCGTGCTGGTCGCCGCGTTCTTCTACAAAGATTACGCCTCACTGTTTCGCAACAATAAAGAACTGGTGAAATCCCTCAGCCCATCCAACAGCATTGTGGCGACCTCTTCCTGGTATTCACACCAGAGGCTGGCCCACCTGCCGCTGGTACGCATTGGTGAAGACGCCCATCGCAATCCGTTGATGGTGAAAGAAAAGCGTAAGAACCTGACGATTGTGGTGCTCGGCGAGACCTCACGCGGCGATAACTTCTCGCTGTCAGGCTATTCGCGCCAGACCAACCCGTTGCTGGAAAAAGATGATGTGGTCTATTTCCCCCGCACCACATCCTGCGGAACGGCAACGGCAGTATCTGTCCCCTGCATGTTCTCGGGTATGCCACGCGCGCACTACGATGAAGAACTGGCGCAGCATCAGGAAGGCGTGCTCGACATTATTCAGCGGGCGGGAATTAACGTTCTGTGGAACGATAACGACGGCGGCTGCAAAGGGGCATGTGACCGGGTACCGCACCAGAATATGACTAAGCTGAACCTGCCAGGGCAGTGTATTGACGGGGAATGCTACGATGACGTGCTGTTCCACGGGCTGGAAGAGTACATTAATAACCTGCAAGGCGACGGCGTGATTGTGCTGCACACCATCGGCAGCCACGGTCCGACCTATTACAACCGCTATCCTGCGCAGTTCAAGAAATTTACGCCAACCTGTGACACCAACGAAATCCAGACGTGTTCACAGCAACAGTTGGTCAATACCTATGACAACACCATTCTTTACGTCGACTATATTGTTGATAAAGCAATCAATATACTGAAAGAGCATCAAGATAATTTCACCACCAGCCTGGTCTACCTTTCCGATCACGGTGAATCCTTAGGGGAAAATGGCATCTATTTACACGGCCTGCCATATTCGATTGCGCCAGATACGCAAAAACATGTGCCGATGCTGCTGTGGCTCTCAGAAGATTATCAGCAACGCTATCAAGTCTCTCAGACATGTTTGCAAAAACGGGCAGGCTCAGAGGACTTCTCACAGGATAATCTCTTCTCAACCCTGCTGGGATTAACAGGCGTGCAAACACAGAAATATCAGGCGGCAGATGATATTCTGCAACCCTGCCGGGGAGGCTAAACGAATGAAAATTCTGATTGTTGAAGACGATACGTTGTTATTACAGGGACTGATACTCGCCGCGCAAACAGAAGGCTATGCCTGCGACGGCGTATCAACGGCCCGTGCCGCGGAGCAGTGTCTGGAGACCGGCCATTACAGTCTGGTGGTTCTGGACCTGGGCTTACCGGATGAAGACGGCCTGCACTTCCTGAACCGCATCAGACAGAAAAAATACACCGTGCCGGTGCTTATCCTCACCGCCCGCGATACAGTGAAAGACCGAGTCAGCGGGCTGGACGTTGGCGCCGATGACTATCTGGTCAAACCGTTCGCACTGGAAGAACTGCATGCCCGCATCCGGGCGCTGCTGCGTCGTCATAACAATCAGGGTGAAAGTGAACTCATTGTCAGTAACCTGACGCTGAATATCGGTCGTCGCCAGGTGTGGATGGATGGACAAGAGGTTATCTTAACGCCGAAAGAATACGCACTCCTGTCGCGCCTGATGCTTAAAGCGGGCAGCCCGGTACACCGGGAGATCCTGTATAACGACATCTACAGCTGGGATAACGAACCGTCGACCAATACGCTGGAAGTGCACATTCACAACCTGCGGGACAAAGTGGGTAAATCACGTATCCGCACAGTCAGGGGATTTGGCTATATGCTGGTTGCCACTGAGGAAAGCTAAGTGAAGCTACTGCAATATCTAAAAAAACCGCTCCCGCTGCGTCATCGCCTGATGCTGACCATCGGTCTTATTCTGCTGGTCTTCCAGTTGATTAGCACCTTCTGGTTGTGGCACGAAAGCACCGAACAAATACAGCTATTTGAGCAGGCGTTACGCGAAAATCGTAACAACGATCGCCACATCCTGCATGAAATCCGCGAGGCCATCGCCAGCCTGATCGTCCCCGGTATTTTTATGGTCAGCCTGACGCTGCTGATTTGCTACCAGGCAGTGCGGCGTATTACTCGCCCGCTGGCGGATCTGCAAAAAGAGTTAGAAACGCGGGCAGCCGATAACCTTGCTCCGATTGAAGTTCACAGTTCAACCGTTGAGATCCAGGCGGTCGTCTCAGCGCTCAACGAGCTGGTGACGCGGCTGACGAGCACCATTGAAAACGAACGCTTATTTACCGCCGATGTCGCCCACGAACTGCGCACCCCGTTGTCAGGCGTTCGCCTGCATCTGGAATTACTGTCCAAAACCCATAAGGTCGACGTTTCACCGTTAATTGCCCGCCTTGACCAAATGATGGACAGCGTGTCGCAACTGCTGCAACTCGCCCGCGTAGGACAGTCGTTCTCGGCCGGGAGCTACCAGCACGTCAAACTGCTGGAGGACGTGATTTTGCCCTCCTACGATGAACTCAGCACCATGCTGGACCAGCGTCAGCAGACGCTGCTCCTACCGCAAAGCACGGCGGACGTTGTCGTACGTGGCGATGCGACGCTATTACGAATGCTGCTGCGAAATCTGGTGGAGAACGCGCATCGTTACAGCCCGGAAGGCACCCATATTACGATTAGCCTGAATACAGAGCATGATGCCGTTATCGCCGTCGAAGATGAAGGCCCAGGCATTGATGAGAGTAAATGCGGGGAGCTGAGTAAAGCGTTTGTGCGTATGGACAGCCGTTTTGGCGGGATTGGGCTGGGGCTGAGCATTGTCAGTCGTATCACCCAGTTACATCACGGGCATTTCTATTTGCAAAATCGTCAGGGAACCACCGGCACTCGCGCTTGGGTGGAATTAGCGAAAGGTCAGTAAGAACTCACCCAAACGTACAAAAAGCTGCTGACGATCAGCACGCTGCACACGGTGGTCAAACTTTCATAAATGCGGTTTTTCATGACACTCTCCTCCGATACTCTGGAGGAGAGTTTGCCTGACACAGATTAAGCCAACCTTAAGTGGATATGATAAATCACATGATTACTCATCAATCCGCGGATGCTGCTGCACCAGGCGCGTACGCTTAAGCTGCAGCTCAGCAATTTCCTGATCGATATCTTCGATTTTATGCTCAATATTATCGTAGTGCTCGCCGAGGAGCTCTTTCGCTTCATGAATATCCGAAGCGGCAGGCGTAGCCCCCTTCAGCGGCTGATTAGCCGTCTCTTTCATGGTCACGCCGGTAATTAAACCTATCACCGCAATCACCATCAGATAATAAGCAGGCATCATCAGATTCTGCGAGCTTTCCACCAGCCATGCGGCCAACGTCGGTGTCAGACCGGCGACCAATACCGAGATATTAAACGCTGCGGCCAGGGCACTGTAGCGAATATGCGTCGGGAACATCGCTGGTAACGTTGACGCCATCACCCCGGTAAAGCAGTTGAGGATCACCGCCAGCATCAGCAACCCGGCGAAAATCAGGCCGATGACGTTACTGTTAATCAGAATAAATGCCGGAATAGCCAGCACAAACAGCGCAATACTACCCATAATCACAAACGGACGGCGCCCGAAGCGGTCGCTGAGCAGACCCATCACCGGCTGCACAAACAGCATACCAATCATGATGGCGATAATAATCAGCACGCCGTGGTCTTCAGAGTAATGCAGGTTATGCGACAGGTAGCTCGGCATATAGGTGAGCAGCATGTAGTAGGTGACGTTGGTGGCAATCACCAGACCAATACATGCCAGCAGGCTGCGCCAGTGCCTGGTCGCAATCTCTTTAAACGACACCTTCGGACCGTCCTGCAGTCCCTGACGATCGCCCTGCTCCAGTTTATCCACGTGCTGCTGGAACGCCGGAGTCTCTTCCAGTGCATGACGCAGGTACAGGCCAATAAGCCCTAACGGTAGCGCCAGGAAGAACGGAATACGCCAGCCCCACTCAAGGAAGTTTTCTTCGCCGACGATAGTTGAGATCAGGACTACCACGCCCGCACCCAGCACAAACCCGGCAATCGAGCCGAAGTCCAGCCAGCTGCCCATAAATCCGCGCTTACGGTCTGGCGAGTACTCTGCGACAAAAATCGACGCCCCGGTATACTCTCCGCCGACCGAGAACCCCTGCGCCATTTTACACAGCAACAGCAGAATCGGCGCCCAGATACCAATCGAGGCATACGAGGGAATGAGACCGATACAGAAGGTACTTATCGACATAATCACAATGGTGATAGCGAGGATCTTCTGACGACCGTATTTATCGCCAAGCATACCGAAGAACAATCCGCCAAGCGGTCGAATCAGAAAGGGAACAGAGAAGGTGGCAAGTGCAGCAACCATCTGTACGCTGGGGTCAGCCCCCGGGAAGAACACTTTACCTAATGCGTAAGCAACAAACCCATAAACACCAAAATCAAACCACTCCATCGCATTACCTAACGACGCCGCGGTAATGGCTTTTCGCAGTTTACCGTCATCAATGATGGTAACGTCGCGCAGCGTAATTGGTTTTATTTTTTTCCTTTTTAGCATACTCGTCCTCATAGACTTAGCCCTGTCACGCTACAGATCGAGTCCCTCAACGCCCCTGCGTCAAGGTCATCACCGAGCGGGGAATGCACAGACGCATTCCCTGTAACAAGCGTAGCAGGTTTACTTACACTGACGAGAAACGAGCAGTACAACCGAACCTGTTGACGCCTGATTGGGCGGTTAATGACCTCTTTACCCTAACAGTGTTTAAATTTGTGATCAACTTCACATATAGATTTCCATTTCGTCAACATGCGTAAATCAGGTCATTCTTAGTCAACTTTTTTACATGTAATGCTTGCGATTTTCTGGCAATTAAATACAAGAATAAATCGCTTTGTTGCACCAACAATCACAACAGTCACTATTATTCTGCTAGGCAAAAACCCACCTAATCTCTTCACAAAAAGATCACAGCTTTTTTAATTATCAGAGCACTCAGGAAATTTTGCTCGGAATATGTGATGAAGATAACTAAAACATCGTTTTATTTTGATTGAATCAATGTTCCCATGAATGCAAACTAATTCCAGACGCAATATCCCTGGGAGCAGCAACACGCTCAACGTATGCCGCGTTAGATTTTATAAAACAAAGAGATAGCTGTTTTCTTTGTTAAGAAACACCAGTAACCATTTGAATTTATTAATTTTTACTTCCTTGCGCGTGTATTACCTGCGACAAGAGATGAGGACGCTTATGAAAATTAAAGCCACGATTGAACGCATCCCTGGCGGAATGATGTTGATTCCTCTGTTATTAGGCGCAGTGTTAAATACGTTAGCTCCGGATACCGGCGCGTATTTCGGTTCGTTTACCAAAGGAATGATCAGCGGAACGGTGCCGATTCTGGCAGTGTGGTTTTTTTGTATCGGTGCATCTATTGATTTACGGGCAACCGGCACGGTATTACGCAAATCCGGCACACTGGTATTAACTAAAATAGCCGTGGCATGGGTAGTGGCAATGATTGCTGCTTCATTTATTCCTGATACCGGTATTCAAACCGGGTTCTTTGCCGGTCTTTCGGTACTGGCAATTGTTTCAGCGATGGACATGACCAACGGCGGTTTGTACGCCAGCCTGATGAACCAGTACGGAACCAAAGAAGAGTCTGGCGCATTTGTGTTGATGTCTCTGGAATCCGGTCCGTTAATGACCATGGTGATCCTCGGCTCCGCGGGTCTGGCTTCCTTCGAACCACACCATTTTGTCGGCGCGGTATTACCGTTCCTGATTGGTTTTGCGTTGGGTAACCTGGATCACGATCTGCGTTCCTTCTTCAGCAAAGCCACGCCGGTGCTGATCCCGTTCTTCGGCTTCGCGCTGGGCAACACGATTAACCTGAGCGTCATCGTTGATACGGGTCTGCTGGGCATCCTGCTGGGCGTCGCGGTTATCGTCATCACCGGTATTCCGCTGATTATTGCTGACCGCGTTATTGGTGGCGGGAACGGTACGGCAGGCGTAGCAGCCTCTTCTGCAGCAGGCGCTGCAGTGGCAAACCCGGTGATTATCGCCCAGATTAACCCGGCATTTGAACCGGTTGCCGCATCCGCTACGGCGCTGGTTGCCGCCAGCGTGATAGTCACCGCGATTCTGGTGCCGATTATCACCGCGCTGTATGCCAAACGTTTTAATAAAAACCCGGTCGTCAATGAGACGGCGGCTACCCCGGCAGACTCCCTGCACCACTAAACCTGCCTTTATCCCACTCACCGTTCCTGCTCAATTGATGAGCGGGGACGGTGCAAAAATCTCCTCAACCATCGCATCAACCAGCCGCTTCGCCGAACACAATCTCGGCATGCCCAACGCCACATTTTGCCAACGCTGCGTCACCGACCAGCTCACCGGATGACGCTGCGCGTCGCACCAGTCCCCGAGCCAGCTCAACATATCGTTGTGCTCAGCCGAGCCGCCAACAACCGGCGTGCTGAGCCAATGATGATAGTAATGACGCGTGGCGGGGGCCGCATTCACGCTGTCTGCCAGCGCCTGAGCAGCCATCGTTCGCAGGTTGTCTTTTAGCATTGACACCACATCGGCATTTGCTAACCGGCAGGCGTCACCAAAGGCTCCCCAGCGCAGCTCCTCTAACGCCACAAAACAGCGTCCAGGTAACGACCAGCCGTCATACGCGCCAGCCCGCCAGCGGGTAAAAATTTGCTCGCTATGTTCGCCCGCTTGCACCGTCAGGCCGCGTTGCGTTACTGCCTTCTCTTTATAAGCGCCGCGCTGGGTAAACCAGTCAGCGAGTGAATTTATCTGCTGCAGAAGACCGGGCGTGGAGAGTCCACGCGGGTGTTCGGTTTGTTGTAAAAACATCAACCCTTCGGCGATCCGTACCAGCGCCAGATGGCCCGGATCGATCATGCCCGCCAGTTTTTCCACCAGTTTTAGACGCATCACCAGATGCTCGCTGGACACACCTGCCAACACCCATGCTCGCAGTTGCGTCTGGGATAGCACCTCCTGCGTCAGACGCGCACGCAGCCGCTGCTGCTGTTGCAGAAAACCGCCGGAACGTTTGGTTTCATCTCCCTGAACCAGATCGACCATAAACTTCGGGTAGACACACTCCAGCGTCCGCCCGGGGCCTTCCAGTAACACGTTAGTCATGTGTGCTCGGTTGCAAAAAGGGTATTGATATCGTCGCGCAGCAAGCGGGAATCTTCATAAAGCCATGCCGCAGTCGTAATGCGATGCTGCAGTTGTTCGTTCAAGGCATTCACCGCAGATTCATTTTGCTGGCGCAGGGTCAGACTCTCACGCAGGCTCGCCTGTAATTGCGTCAAACACAGTGAAAAATCAGCAAAAAACGTGGCCATGCCTGCCGTAACGGAAATATCGACCTGCGCAGCTAAAGCTTTACGAATTTGTTGGCAAAACTGGGTGACATAGTGCACAAGGTTTTTATGCAGTGCGCCCATATCAATGAGATAACGCGTTTTTGTTTCGACGTACTCATTCCATCCCCAGTTGGGCTGATTCAACCAGCGAGAGAAGGTATCACGCACCACACCGCCAGTTGACGGCGCATTTTCCGCCGGAATATCCTGCTCAATGGCCTCGTTAAACAACTGGCGGGTGTTGAAGTTAAACATCGCCGCATGAAACGCCGGAAAACGGATCCGCGCACGAAAACCAGCGTGGTTCAGCTCCTCTTTCACCCGCTGCTCAATGGGGCGCATGGCGTCATTTAGCGCCCGGGACAGCGTCGACTCAAGCTGTTCAAAGCGCAGAGCTAAATCCCGACTGATGCTTTCCTGCGCTGCCAGCAAGACAACTTCACAGGACGAGCGCATTTTATCCAGCACGATTTTCGCCTGCCCTTCATCGTGCAACACCAGCATTTCTCCGGCCATTTCTGCCGAGGAAACGCCAGCCCCCTGGCCATGTTGTGACATCATCAGGACATTTTCTTTGATAAAGAACGTGTTGATGCCGCACAGAATCTCAGTCTGTTGCTCATTGAGATAGGCCGCGGCAGCCTCCAGCGCCAGCTCGACCTCATGACTGACTTCATCACTCACCCGCCCCTGACTCACTTCTAACTGCTGCATATCCTCTTCAATATGCGTGATGTTCAGCCGCAGTTTTTCATAGGCAACCGTTAACCCATGGGCGCGAAACTCCAGATATTCGTGCGCGCTTTGCGCATAGTTCAATAACTTATGCGACGCTGAGCGTAGCGCATACAGCGAAGCATTGGCGTAAGCGGCATGAATCACTTTCTGGATCGGCTGCTCAAACAGTGAATCCTCCCACAACAGATCGGCTGCATGGCGGATGTGCTCCGTATCCTCAAGATCGTTGGTGCACCAGCGTCGGCCAAGCGCCGCTTCGGCAAAATCCTGTACCCAACGTTGCACCTGGTGATCCGGCAGCCGCCCGCGAGCCATCAGCTCATGACGCGCCCTGTTCGCCAGATACCCCCACATCGAAGAAACCGGATAGATTCGCTCCGGGGCAATCCCACCTTGCATCAGCGTGCCGGAAATTAATGCCCGCACCTGCTCTTCATCGTCACTGTTGCGGTCTTTCTGATCGAATTTGTTCACCAGCGCATACAGCGGCACTGACTTGCCGACCGCCATGACAGCGTGGCGCACTTCTTCATCGGAAATCGATTTCAGTTGGGTGTAATCCATCACCACCAGTACCGCAGAAGCCCGCGCCAGCTGTTCATTCAGCATCTTTTGTAGATGCGGTTGCCCGGCCTCATTCGGCCCCGGCGTATCCAGCAGGGTTAATTGCCCAGGATAGCTCGCCTGACCGGCCAAATGGACAAATTCGACCTCGATAACCGGAATATGCTCAATCGCGGCATAGGCGGCAAAAGGAAAATCCACTTCCAGCGCTTTTGACAAACGCACCAGGTCATTCAGACTTTTAAGGCAATGGAAAATAGGCTGTGCGCCAAGATAATACCGCTCAAATGCCACGCCGTTTTCAATATGCTGCAGCAGAACATTCATATCCTTATCAATTTCCAGGGTCTGCGTAAGACGCTGGCGATCGCACTCGCGCACGCGCTGCTGTAAAACCTTCATTAAGGCATCGATAGGCGTGACATGTGAAAAATGCAACACCGGCTCTTTCTGCCCCGGCGTATGGCGAATTAACGTTGGTAGCGCCGTCATGGGACGATTACGATTAGGTAAAACTTCGGTCCCCACAATCGCGTTAATCGTCGTCGATTTTCCCGCTTTCATGGTACCGACAATCGCCAGCACCATTTCCAGACGCGTAATCTTACGCAGTTCATTATTGAGCGTTGCCTGCTGGACATCCATGCCACGCACGCTGAAATGCAGAGGCTGAACCACCTGTCTGCTATGCTCTCCTTGTTTTAGCGCGACATCATCCAACGACGTCATAGGCAATTTTTGCAATTGCCTGAGATGTTCAAGCGAGAGCATCAGCAAGCGTTCCGCTTCCTGACTTAATTCATATATTGTCTGTGTGTGCATGGAAAATTCTTCCTTAACGCAAATGGCATTACTTTTATTTAGCCCAATCGTTTTATTTATAGATTTTTTGGCTTTTATAATTACGTGTAGAAATAATTAAAATCAAAACAACCAACTGATATTATTAAAATAAATTTGGCGTATAACCGCTGGCCGGATGCCTCTCACTTATGTAATAAGTAAGAAAGATAAACAGCGTAGTTCAGTTTTAAAAAATACCCGCGTAATCCCCCTACTAAAATTAAGGGGGTCAATGATATTCAATCACAATGGCTTAGGCATCCGTAAGCAACGTTACCTATGAATATCAGATATTTCGCCTCACCTTATCTTAAATACCTAAGCGTAGCAATTTCCCTTAAAAAATATTCCGCCATACTTTCATTGAGGTAAAAGCAAAGGGTCTTTACAGCAGATCATTTTGCATAATCGCGCAGTAGTCCCGACAAAAGCAGGGATTTTATGTATAATTGCGGCCTTTTTCGGCAATCTGCCATTTTTGGGCGCATTTGCCCCTGCTGACTTTTGAGGAAATCCACATGTCATTACCACACTGCCCACAATGCAACTCCGAATACACTTACGAAGATAACGGCATGTTCATCTGCCCGGAATGCGCTCACGAATGGAACGATGCTGAACCGGCTCAGGACAGCGACGAACTGATCGTTAAAGATGCCAACGGCAACCTGCTGGCTGACGGCGACAGCGTTACCGTAGTGAAAGACCTGAAGGTAAAAGGTAGCTCTTCCATGTTGAAGATCGGGACCAAAGTGAAGAACATCCGTCTGGTTGAAGGCGACCACAACATCGATTGCAAAATCGATGGCTTTGGCCCAATGAAGCTGAAATCTGAGTTTGTGAAAAAGAACTGATGCAAATTGCCTGATGGCGCTATACGTCAATCAGGCCGACGCCAGCTCATCTGCCAGGCGGGAAGCTCATACTTCCCGCCTGGCTTATTTTTGCAGACGATAACTACACTTAACTGGTTTCTTTTACCTGAGGTAAAGATTATGCCGTTAAGTCCCTATATCTCCTTCGCAGGCAACTGCGCTGATGCTATCGCCTACTACCAAAAAACATTAGGCGCTGAGCTACTTTACAAAATCAACTTCGGTGAAATGCCCAAACCGGCGCAGAACAGCGAAGAGGGTTGCCCTTCAGGCATGAAATTCCCCGATACCGCCATTGCCCACGCCAACCTGCGCGTTGCGGGCAGCGACATCATGATGAGCGATAGCGCCCCCGACGGAAATGCCCACTACTCTGGCTTTACGCTGGTACTCGACACGCAAAACGTCGACGAAGGCAAACGCTGGTTTGATAACCTGGCAGCAAACGGAAAAATCGAAATGGACTGGCAGGAAACCTTCTGGGCTCATGGTTTCGGTAAAGTGAGCGATCGGTATGGCGTGCCGTGGATGATCAACGTCGTCAAACAGCAGCAACCTACAGAGTAATCCAACGGGAGGCCAGCCCTCCCGTACTGTCATCAAAAATCGCTCAACTCTTCATCACCAAGTAACCATCCCTTAACGAAAACGTCACATTGATCCGCCACGATGGGGCCACTTTTTAAGGGAGGCCGCATCATGCAAACGATTATTCGCGTCGAAAAACTCTCCAAGTCCTTCAATCAACATCAGGCGCTCAATGCGGTTGATCTGAACATCTGTTCCGGTGAGATGGTGGCTCTGCTTGGGCCGTCTGGCTCCGGCAAATCCACCCTTTTACGTCATTTAAGCGGTTTGATCGTCGGTGATAAATCCCCGGGTAGCCGCGTCGAACTGCTGGGTCGCACCGTTCAACATGAAGGCCGCCTGGCGCGCGATATCCGCAAAAGCCGCGCCCACACCGGCTACATCTTCCAGCAGTTCAATCTGGTTAACCGCCTGACGGTACTGGAAAACGTCCTTATTGGCGCACTCGGCAGCACGCCGTTTTGGCGCACCTGTTTTAGCTGGTTTAGCCAGGAACAGAAACAGCGTGCATTACAGGCGCTGACCCGCGTTGGCATGGCGCACTTTGCATACCAGCGCGTTTCCACGCTTTCGGGCGGGCAACAGCAGCGCGTGGCGATTGCCCGCGCGCTGATGCAGCAAGCCAAAGTGATCCTTGCCGACGAGCCGATAGCCTCGCTGGACCCGGAATCCGCACGCATCGTGATGGACACCCTACGCGACATTAACCAGACCGACGGCATCACCGTGGTCGTCACGCTGCATCAGGTGGATTACGCCCTGCGCTACTGCGAACGCATTGTCGCGCTTCGTCAGGGCAACGTCTTCTTTGATGGCAGCAGCCAGCATTTTGATAACGATCGTTTTGACCATCTCTACCGCAGCATGAACCGCGTCGAACAGAACGCGCAGGCTGCATAGTTCTAAAAAACCAGGCGTTATTGGCGCAGCCAGGCTGGCAAGTGAAATAGCCTGGAACAAAGACTAATTAAGGAAACAACATGAGCTATAAGACCGTTGCCGCGCTGGCCTTTACCAGCATGTTCAGCATCAGCACCTTGTTCAGCCCGGCGCAGGCCGAAGAGCAAGAAAAAGCGCTGAACTTTGGCATTATTTCGACCGAATCACAGCAAAACCTGAAGCCACAGTGGGAACCGTTCCTGAAGGACATGGAAAAATCGTTGGGCGTGAAAGTGAACGCCTTCTTCGCCCCGGACTACGCCGGGATCATTCAGGGAATGCGTTTTAACAAAGTTGATATCGCCTGGTACGGCAACCTCTCGGCAATGGAAGCGGTAGATCGCGCTAACGGACAAGTGTTTGCCCAAACCGTCGCTGCAGACGGCTCCCCGGGATACTGGAGCGTGTTGATCGTTAACAAAGACAGTCCGATCAACAACCTGAACGATCTGATCGCCAAACGTAAGGATCTGACATTCGGCAACGGCGATCCCAACTCAACGTCAGGCTTCCTCGTCCCCGGTTACTACGTCTTCGCCAAAAACAACATCTCCGCCAGCGACTTCAAACGCACCGTTAACGCCGGACACGAAACCAACGCGCTGGCCGTCGCCAACAAACAGGTCGATGTCGCCACCAACAACACCGAAAACCTCGACAAGCTGAAAACCTCCGCGCCGGAAAAACTGAAAGAGCTGAAGGTTATCTGGAAGTCACCGCTGATCCCGGGCGATCCGATCGTCTGGCGCAAAAACCTCTCCGAAACCACCAAGGACAAGGTGTACGACTTCTTTATGAATTACGGCAAAACGCCGGAACAGAAAACCGTACTGGAACGCCTGGGATGGGCACCGTTCCGTGCCTCCAGCGACCTGCAACTGGTACCGATTCGCCAACTGGCGCTGTTTAAAGAGATGCAGGGCGTGAAGGGCAACAAAGGGTTGAACGAGGAAGAGAAAACCAGCAAAACCTCGGCGCTGAAAGCGCAGCTCGACGACCTTGACCGTTTGACCGCCGCCCTGAGCGCCATGACCAGCGTGACTAAAGCGGTGCAGTAAACCTGATGCCCGGTAGCGTTTCGCTTACCGGGCAGACGATGTTCTGTAGGCCGGATAAGGCGCAAGCGCTGCCATCCGGCGATAAACCTACGCACGGAGCTAAACATGCAAACCATCACCGTCGCCCCGCCCAAACGTAGCTGGTTCTCACTGCTGAGTTGGGCCATTCTTCTCGCCGTGCTGGTGGTCTCGTGGAAAGGTGCCGAAATGGCTCCGCTCACGCTGATCCAGGATTCCGGCAATATGGCGACCTTCGCTGCCGACTTCTTTCCGCCAGACTTCAGTCAGTGGCAGGACTATCTCGGTGAAATGGCCGTCACCCTGCAAATTGCCGTCTGGGGTACCGCCCTCGCCGTTGTGCTGTCGATTCCCTTTGGCCTGATGTGCGCCGATAACCTCGTACCGTGGTGGATTTACCAGCCGATGCGTCGCCTGATGGACGCCTGCCGCGCCATCAATGAAATGGTCTTCGCCATGCTGTTCGTGGTCGCCGTGGGTTTAGGTCCGTTCGCCGGGGTAATGGCGCTGTTTATCCACACCACCGGGGTGCTCTCCAAGCTGCTTTCCGAAGCGGTAGAAGCCATTGAGCCGGGTCCAGTAGAAGGCATTCGCGCCACCGGGGCCAACAAAATTGAAGAGATTCTGTACGGCGTTCTGCCACAGGTTATGCCGCTGCTTATCTCCTACTCGCTGTATCGTTTTGAATCCAACGTTCGCTCGGCCACGGTAGTCGGAATGGTGGGGGCGGGCGGTATTGGCGTGACTTTATGGGAGGCGATTCGCGGCTTTCAGTTCCAGCAAACCTGCGCCCTGATGGTGTTAATCATCGTCACCGTCAGCCTGCTGGATTTCCTTTCCCAGCGTTTGCGTAAGCACTTTATCTGATTAGCGAGGCATTGATTGCTATGCACTTGTCTACACATCCGACCAGTTATCCAACGCGTTATCAGGAAATTGCCGCGAGACTTGAGCAGGAGCTTCGTCATCATTATCGCTGCGGTGACTATCTGCCCGCCGAGCATCAGCTTGCCGCGCGCTACGAGGTAAACCGCCACACCCTGCGCCGCGCTATTGACCAGTTGGTTGAGCGTGGTTGGGTCCAGCGTCGCCAGGGCATCGGCGTACTGGTGCTGATGCGCCCATTCGATTACCCGCTTAATGCCCAGGCGCGCTTTAGCCAGAACCTGCTGGACCAGGGCAGCCACCCCACCAGCGAAAAACTGCTGGCGGTGCTGCGCCCGGCCTCCAGTCACATTGCCGATGCGCTCAGCATTAACGAGGGCAATAACGTGATTCATCTGCGCACCCTGCGCCGGGTAAACGGTATCGCATTGTGCCAGATCGACCACTATTTTTCCGACCTCACGCTATGGCCGCTGCTGCAGGGCTTTAACAACGGCTCACTGCACGACTACCTGCGCGAACAGTCCGGTCTGACGCTCCTGCGCACACAAACGCGCATCAGCGCCCGCCGCGCACAGGCTAAAGAGAGCAAAGTGCTGGAAATCCCCAATATGGCGCCGCTGCTGTGCGTGCGCACCCTGAACCACCGTGAAGGTGAAGAACACGCGGCGGAATACTCCGTCAGCCTGACCCGCGCCGACATGATTGAATTCACTATGGAGCACTGAATGCATTTCGATACCGCTACCCGCCAGCGCTGGATGCGCGCGCTGGCTTACAGCAATGCCGATGCCCTGAACGCCCGCATCCACGCGCTCAAACTGACGCCAGACTATGAACTTATCCGCGCACCGGAATGCGGACTGATGCAGCTCCAGGCTCGCATGGGCGGCACCGGCAACCGCTTCTTTGCTGGTGATACCACACTTACCCGCGCAGTGGTACGCCTGAAGAGCGGCACACTGGGCTACAGCTACCTGCTGGGCCGCAACAAACAACACGCCGAGCAGTGTGCGGTCATTGACGCACTGCTGCAGGAACAAACGCATTTCCAGAGCCTAATGGAAACCTTAATTGCCCCGCTGGAAGCGGAACGCGATGCGCTGATTAGCGCACGCCGTGCCGAAATCAACGCCAGCCGGGTCGACTTCTTCACGCTGGTACGCGGAGATAACGCATGACCTTACAAACCGCTTTTAATTTACCCGTTCAGGATGCTCAGCAGAGCTTTCGTCGCCTGCTGAAGGCCATGAGTGAGCCGGGCGTGATCGTCGCCCTCCATCAACTGAAACACGGCTGGCAGCCACTGGGCCTGGCAACCACCAGCGTGCTACTGACCCTGGTCGATGGCGACACGCCAGTCTGGCTGGCGCCGTCGATGGATAACGATATCGCCCGGCAGAATCTGCGTTTTCACACCAACGCGCCGCTGGTGGATCAGCCGCAGTTGGCGACCTTTGCCGTCGCCGACGAACGCATCAGCAGCGAACAGCTTAACGCCCTCTCCGCCGGTTCCGCCGTCGCGCCAGAAACCAGCGCCACGCTGATTGTGCAGGTCTCTGGCTTAAGCGGTGGACGCATGCTGCGTCTGACCGGCGCCGGTATCGCTGAAGAGCGCATGATCGCGCCACAGCTACCGGAATGCCTGATTCACGAACTCACCGAACGCCCGCATCCGTTCCCGCTGGGGGTCGACCTGATCCTCACCTGCGGCGAACGCCTGCTGGCTATTCCGCGAACTACCCATGTGGAGGTGTGCTGATGTACGTCGCCGTCAAAGGGGGCGAAAAGGCGATAGCCAACGCCCACGCCCTGCAGGAAAACCGACGCCGGGGCGATGAGACCATTGCTGAACTGAGCGTGGCGCAAATCGAACAACAGATGAACCTGGCCGTCGACCGGGTGATGACCGAAGGCGGCATCGCCGACCGCGAACTGGCCGCGCTGGCGCTGAAGCAGGCCAGCGGCGATAACGTCGAAGCCATCTTTTTGCTCCGCGCCTACCGCACTACGCTGGCAAAGGTGGCGGTCAGCGAGCCGGTTAACAGTGCAGAAATGCGCCTTGAGCGCCGAATCTCTGCGGTCTACAAGGATATTCCCGGCGGGCAGTTGTTAGGTCCCACTTATGACTACACCCATCGCCTGCTGGATTTTACCCTGCTGGCCAATGGCGAAACGCCACCCCTGCGCAGCGCAGGCGACGCGCAGGACGCCTCTCCGCACGTCTTTTCCCTGCTGGCCAACCAGGGACTGGCAAAGCGTGAAGAGGATGATGGTGCCACGCCCGACGACATTACCCGCACGCCACCGGTTTACCCCTGTTCACGCGCTTCACGCCTGCAACAATTGATGCGCGGCGATGAGGGATATCTGCTGGCGCTGGCCTACTCCACCCAACGCGGCTACGGGCGCAATCACCCGTTTGCCGCCGAAATTCGCAGCGGCTATGTGGCACTGGAAACCGTACCGGAAGAGCTGGGATTTGCGGTGAACGTCGGTGAACTGCTGATGACCGAATGTGAAATGGTCAACGGTTTTGTCGCGCCAGAAAACGAATCCCCCCATTTTACCCGCGGCTACGGGCTGGTGTTCGGCATGAGCGAACGTAAAGCGATGGCGATGGCGCTGGTGGACCGCGCCCTACAGGCAGCCGAATACGATGAATCGGTCACGGGACCGGCGCAGGACGAAGAGTTCGTGCTGGCGCATGCGGATAACGTCGAGGCGGCGGGTTTTGTTTCGCACCTCAAACTTCCCCATTACGTCGATTTCCAGGCCGAGCTGGAACTGCTCAAACGCCTGCAACAGGAGGCCACCCGTGACCACTAACCTCTCCGGCTACAACTTTGCGTATCTTGATGAGCAGACCAAACGCATGATTCGCCGCGCGATTCTGAAAGCGGTGGCGATCCCCGGTTACCAGGTGCCGTTTGGCGGACGTGAAATGCCGATGCCCTACGGTTGGGGAACCGGCGGTATTCAGCTCACCGCCAGCGTGATTGGCGAGCCGGACGTGCTGAAGGTAATTGACCAGGGCGCAGATGACACCACTAACGCCGTGTCGATTCGCAACTTCTTTAAACGCGTGACCGGGGTGAACACCACCGAGCGCACGGAAGACGCGACGCTGATCCAGACCCGCCACCGCATCCCGGAAACACCGCTGGTGGAAGACCAGATCATTATCTTCCAGGTCCCGATCCCCGAGCCGTTGCGCTTTATCGAGCCGCGCGAAACGGAAACCCGCACCATGCACGCGCTGGAAGAGTACGGCATCATGCAGGTGAAACTGTATGAAGATATCGCCCGCTTCGGCCATATCGCCACCACTTACGCCTATCCGGTGAAGGTTAACGACCGCTACGTCATGGACCCGTCGCCAATTCCAAAATTCGACAATCCGAAGATGGACATGATGCCGGCCCTGCAACTGTTTGGCGCAGGCCGCGAAAAACGCATCTATGCCGTTCCACCTTACACCCGCGTGGAAAGCCTCGATTTCGACGATCACCCGTTTACCGTGCAGAGCTGGGATGAGCCTTGCGCCATCTGTGGCTCAACCCACAGCTATCTCGATGAAGTGGTGCTCGATGACACCGGCAAACGCATGTTTGTCTGCTCCGACACCGACTACTGCCGCCAACAGAGTGAGGCCCTCAGCAAATGACGCAACCGCTGCTTTCAGTCAACAACCTGACCCATCTCTACGCGCCGGGCAAGGGCTTCAGCGATGTCTCTTTTGACCTGTGGCCTGGCGAAGTGCTGGGTATCGTCGGCGAGTCCGGTTCCGGCAAAACCACGCTGCTGAAATCGATCTCTTCACGGCTGATGCCGCAGAGCGGTGAGATTTTGTATCAGAACCGTTCACTGTACGGCATGAACGAGGCCGACCGTCGCCGTCTGCTGCGCACCGAATGGGGCGTGGTGCATCAGCATCCGCTGGATGGCCTGCGCCGTCAGGTCTCCGCTGGCGGCAATATCGGCGAACGCCTGATGGCCACCGGAGCGCGCCACTACGGCGACATTCGTGCCACCGCGCAGCGTTGGCTGGAGGAAGTGGAGATCCCGGCCTCGCGTATCGACGACCTGCCAACCACCTTTTCCGGCGGCATGCAGCAGCGACTGCAGATCGCCCGCAACCTCGTCACCCATCCCAAACTGGTGTTTATGGACGAGCCCACCGGCGGTCTGGACGTTTCCGTACAGGCCAAACTGCTGGACCTGCTGCGCGGCCTGGTGGTGGAACTGGATCTGGCAGTGGTTATTGTCACCCACGATCTGGGCGTAGCGCGCCTGCTGGCCGACCGTTTGCTGGTGATGAAGCAGGGTCAGGTGGTGGAAAGTGGGTTAACCGACCGCGTACTCGACGATCCGCATCATCCGTATACCCAGTTGCTGGTGTCGTCTGTTTTGCAAAACTGATTTTGTCTTGCCGGGTGGCGCTTCGCGACCCGGCCTACGGATCGGCATCGGTTGTAGGCCTGATAAGCGAAGCGCCATCAGGCAATCGAACGCAAAAATGCTTAAAGAGGCTAAAAATGAACGCGATTCGCGTTGAAAACGTCAGTAAAACCTTTGTACTGCATCAGCAAAACGGCGTGCGTCTGCCGGTGCTGCAAGACGCCACGCTGGAAGTTAAAAACGGCGAATGCGTGGTGCTGCACGGTCACTCTGGCAGCGGCAAATCCACGTTGCTGCGTTCGCTGTACGCCAACTACCTGCCGGATGAAGGACACATCCACATCCGCCACAGCGGCGAATGGGTCGATCTGGTGCAGGCTCCGGCGCGTAAAGTGCTGGAAGTTCGCCGTTCAACCATCGGCTGGGTCAGCCAGTTCTTGCGCGTGATCCCAAGGATTTCTGCGCTGGATGTGGTGATGCAGCCGCTGCTGGATCTCGGCGTGTCACGCGAGGAGTGCACAGCCAAAGCGGCTAACCTGCTTACCCGCCTGAACGTGCCGGAGCGGCTGTGGCATCTGGCGCCGTCGACGTTTTCCGGGGGCGAACAGCAGCGCGTCAATATCGCCCGAGGGTTTATCGTCGATTACCCGATTCTACTCCTCGATGAGCCCACCGCCTCGCTGGACGCCAAAAACAGCGCCGCCGTCGTCGCATTGATTGAAGAAGCGAAAGCCCGCGGCGCGGCAATTGTCGGCATTTTTCACGATCAAACCGTGCGCGACCGCGTCGCGGATCGCCTGCACCTGATGGGAACAACAGCATGATTATCAATAATGTAAAGCTGGTGCTGGAAGATGAAGTGGTGCAAGGATCGCTGGAAATTGAGGGCGGAACGATCCGCGCCTTTGCCGAAAGTCAGAGCCAACTGGCCCAAGCGATGGACGGAGAAGGCGGCTGGCTGCTGCCAGGGCTTATCGAGCTGCATACCGACAATCTCGACAAGTTTTTCACCCCGCGCCCGAAGGTAGACTGGCCCGCCCACTCGGCGATGAGCAGCCACGACGCGCTGATGGTCGCCAGCGGCATTACCACCGTGCTGGACGCGGTGGCGATTGGCGATGTGCGCGACGGTGGCGACCGTCTGGAAAATCTGGAGAAGATGATCAACGCGGTGGAAGAGACGCAAAAGCGCGGGGTCAATCGCGCCGAGCACCGCCTGCATTTGCGCTGCGAGCTGCCGCATCACACCACCCTACCGCTGTTTGAAAAACTGGTCGGTCGTGAGCCGGTGACGCTGGTATCGCTGATGGACCACTCCCCCGGCCAGCGTCAGTTCGCCAATCGCGAGAAGTACCGCGAGTACTATCAGGGCAAGTATTCACTTACCGACGAGCAAATGGCCCGCTACGAAGAAGAACAGTTAGCTCTGGCTGCACGTTGGTCGCAACCCAACCGCACGGCGATTGCTCAGATGTGTCGTGAGCGCCAGATAGCGCTGGCGAGCCATGACGATGCCACCTGCGATCATGTGCTGGAATCGCATCAACTTGGCAGCGTGATTGCCGAATTTCCTACTACCTTTGCCGCCGCAGAGGCCTCGCGCCAGCATGGCATGAACGTGCTGATGGGCGCGCCCAACATCGTGCGCGGCGGTTCTCACTCCGGCAACGTGGCGGCGCATAAGCTGGCTGAGTTGGGGCTGCTGGATATTCTCTCCTCCGACTACTACCCCGCCAGCCTGCTCGATGCGGCATTCCGCGTGGCGGACGATGATGCCAACAGCTTTACGCTGCCGCAGGCCATTCGTCTGGTGACCCGCAATCCGGCGCGGGCATTAAATCTCGACGATCGTGGCGTTGTAGCCGAAGGTAAACGCGCGGATCTGGTGCTGGCGCATCGCAAAGGCGATCACATCCATATCGACCACGTCTGGCGTCAGGGCAAAAGGGTATTCTGACTATGGGGAAACTGATCTGGCTGATGGGGCCGTCCGGCTCCGGTAAGGACAGTCTACTGGCAGAACTTCGCCAGCAGGAACCTGCGCAACTGCTGGTGGCGCACCGTTACATCACCCGCGCCGCCAACGCCGGGAATGAAAACCATATTGCCCTCAGCGAACCAGAGTTTTTTACCCGCGCCGGGCAGAACCTGCTGGCGCTGAGCTGGCATGCCAACGGCTTCTATTACGGCGTCGGCGTAGAGATTGACCTCTGGCTGCACGCCGGTTTTGATGTGGTGGTCAATGGCTCGCGCGCGCATCTGCCCCAGGCGCAGGCCCGTTACGGCGCTTCTTTACTTCCCATTTGCTTACAGGTTTCCCCGGCCATTCTACGCCAGCGCCTGCAGGCACGTGGGCGGGAGAGCGAAACGGAAATCGCTGCCCGCCTTGAACGCGCGGCACGCTACACGCCGTATGACTGCCACGTCCTGAACAATGATGGAAGTTTGCTACAGTCTGTCGATACACTGCTCACCCTGATGGGACGCAAGGAGAAGAAACATGTCTGTCTGTGAATTACGCCGCGCCACGCTATACGATACCGATGCGGTTTACGCGCTTATCTGTGAGTTGAAACAGGGCCAATTCGACCTGCAGGCCTTTAGCGCCGGCTACGCCGCAAATCTGCAAGATCCCAATATGCACTACCAGCTGGCGCTGCTCGACGGACAGGTCGTCGGCTTGCTCGGTCTGCACCTGCAGTTTCATCTGCACCACGCCAACTGGATTGGCGAGATCCAGGAACTGGTGGTGATGCCACAGGCACGAGGACTAAAAGTGGGTAGTCAGTTACTGACCTGGGCCGAAGCCACCGCGCGCGAAGCGGGCGCAGAAATAACCGAGCTTTCGACAAGTACCCAACGCCTTGACGCGCACCGCTTTTACCAGCGCGAAGGCTATACCATGAGCCATTTTCGCTTCACCAAACCGTTGTAGGGGGAGCCATGAGTCTGACCATTACGCTGACGGGAACCGGCGGCGCGCAACTGGTGCCAGCATTTGGCTGTGACTGTGCGGCCTGCCAACGAGCACGCTTACAGGCGCAATACCGTCGACGCCCTTGTAGCGGGGTGGTCAAATTTAACAATGCGGTGACGCTGCTGGACGCGGGGATCCCGCATCTGATGGACGACTGGCCAGCAGGCAGCTTCCAGCAGTTTCTGCTCACCCACTACCATATGGATCACGTGCAGGGGCTGTTTCCGCTGCGCTGGGGCGTGGGGGCGACTATTCCGGTGTACGGTCCGCCGGATGAACAGGGATGCGACGATCTGTTTAAGCACCCTGGCATCCTCGATTTTAGCCATACCGTCGCGCCATTCGTGGTGTTTAACCTGCAAGGGTTGCAGGTGACGCCACTCCCGCTCAACCATTCAAAGCTGACGTTTGGCTATCTGCTGGAGACCGCGCACAGCCGCGTGGCGTGGCTCTCCGATACCGCCGGACTTCCCGACAAGACGCTGAAGTTTCTCCACAATAACCAGCCTCAGGTGATTATCATCGACTGCAGCCACGCCCCGCGCGCCGAGCCGCCGCGCAATCACAGCGATGTAAATACCGTTATCGCCTTGAACGCGGTTATCCGCTGCCCACGGGTGATCCTGACGCATATCAGTCATCAGTTTGATTTGTGGATGATGGAGAATCCGCTACCGACAGGGCTCGAAGCCGGGTATGACGGAATGGAGATTGTGCTGAGGTAGGTTTACATCGCACTAAAACACTTGTTAACAGGTCTCTGCTCCCTATAACCTTGCCAGCGAAAAATTGCGCTAACGATCGTAATCTTCTTCCATTCTGCGCTCTTCGTCTTCTAACTGACGCCGTTCCTGATCGAGCTGGCGCTGGCGGTCATCCAGTTGGCGGCGGCGGTCTTCAAACTGGCGGCGGCGATTATCATACTGCCTGCGACGATCGTCACTCATCTGTCGCTGCCAGCTTTCATCACGAGAGTCGTCATAATCCCGCCCGCTGTCCGGTTTGTAGGCGTCGTTAATTGCCTGCTGAATATTGCCGATGGCGTCATCGATAATATCGGCCTGCGCCGATACGGTGGTCATCATCAGCAGAGTGAAAAGTAAGAATGTCGCGGAGCGTTGCATAAAACCAGCCTCATCAAGAAACTCGCCCCACGGTAATCAAAGCGTATTTGCGCGGGTAGCGGAGGAATCTCAATTACGCGAATGCCGCAGCGCCTGCGCCAGTTCTCCCCGGGTGAAGGGCTTACGCAATAACGCCACATCCGGCAGCGCCGGGTTATGCGCCGGACGTAAATCCTGGCCGCTAATCAGCAGGATGTTCAGTTGTGGATAATGTGCCAGCGCATGATTAACCACATCCACACCGCTTAAACCGCCGGGCAGCATTAAGTCGCTGATAAAAATATCAATCTCGGATGAAGCCGCCAGCATATGCATAGCCTGTTCGCCGTTGGCAGCCTCTAACGTCAGGTAGCCCAGCAGGTGTAATTGCTCACATAACGTCTGGCGCACATCGGCTTCATCTTCGAGAACCAGCACCAGTTTTTCACCGCGAGTCGGGGTGTGCTGTGCGATTGGCTCCACCGGTGTCTGCACCGGCACAACCGCGCGAGGAAGCTGCAATCTGACCGTCGTTCCCTGCCCAGGGGCGCTTTCAATCTCCACGCGACCACCGGACTGGCGTACAAAACCGTAGACCATCGACAGCCCCAGCCCACTGCCGCTGCCGGTCTGTTTGGTGGTGAAAAACGGCTCGAAGACCTGAGCTTTCACCTCCTGCGACATCCCGCTTCCCTGGTCGGCAACTTCCAGCATCACCATATCCTGCTTACGCCCATCGCTGCGCGTGACCCGCTGATTCCAGGTACGGATTTTAATCGTGCCCGCCTGCCCGTCCATGGCGTCACGGGCATTCATCACCAGATTGATAATGGCGTTTTCCAGTTGGCTGACATCAATCCACGCGGGCCAGGCGGGAGACTGGGCTTCAATCTCCAGCGTCAACGTAGCCGGAAGAGAGTGGCGCATCAGTTCGCCCAAATTTTCCAGCAGCGTTTTCAGCTCCACCGCATGGGGATGCAACGACTGTTTGCGCGAAAAGGCCAGCAGCCGCTGGGTAAGGAGCGCCCCGCGCTCGGCGGCTTTTAGCGCCCGATTGACCCGTGGCGCGTCGGGAGAGTCTGGGTTCACCAGATCCAGGCTGCCAATAATGACCGCCAGCAGGTTATTGAAATCATGCGCTAATCCGCCCGTCAGTTGCCCTACCGCCTTCAGTTTCTGACTGTGCAACAGCGCTTCCTCCAGCCCCTGGCGCTCGGTGCGGTCGATTTCCATCTGGCTGGTTTTTTCTTTTAGCAGTCGGGTGGTGTGCTCCAGCGATGCCGTATTACGGGCAAAGACGCTAAAGGCGCGGGCCAGCTCGCCCAGCTCATCGCGCCGCTGTAGGGCCGGGACGCTAACGTCCGATTCACCGTGCGCCAGCCGGGTCATCGCCCGCGAAATGGCCGTCAGGTTAGAACCGAGATTACGGTAGATATACCAGCCGGCAAAACCGGTGATCACCACCGCCAACAGCGCAAACACCAAAATAAACAACGCGCCGGATTGCAGTTCCTGATGACTTTGCGCCACCCGCTGTTCGGAGATCAGCGCCACCTGCGAAGCATACCGGTTGATATCGCTGTTGAGGATCGCCACCAGCGCTTTGATATGAAACATATACCAGTTGATCGCCAAATCGCTCTGCTCAAGCGCAGAAGAGAGCGGCTCCAGCTTATGCAACTCCTGGTTGAAGTCGGTGAGGATGTTGGTAATCAGCGGATTGCTATTTTGCACAGGCAGCGCGGGCATCACGCCGTCCAGTTGTTTCACCACCGAACGCGGCGTGGGTGTTTCAATGGCGGCAACAATTAAGCGGTCTATCTGCCCCAGCAGCACGTCATCCTGCGCGCCGGTCAGCTTTTGCAGATGACGTAAATAACTTTGATTCTGATACAGCGAACTGAGCAGGGCGTTACGTTCCAGATGTCGCCGTTGCCCGCGCTGCAGCATACCTTCCACGCTGCTTTGTAGCTCCTGGCTGCGCTGGATAATACGCCCGACCAGCGCCGGCTCCTGCTGCGCCAACGGCGCGGTGGCCAACTGTTCCAGCGAATGCTTCAGCGCCCGTTGCGTCTCCTGCAGCCGCTCCGCTTCACCTTTGTATTCCAGCGCGCCGACCACCTGCGACAGCCGCACCGCCGCCGTCGCCACGTTCGCCGTATCCCGGGCCAGGTTCATGCTGCCGGTCATGTCGTCAACGGTTTGCTGCTGTACCTGTTCCTGGATTTGACTGGCATGCTGAAACCCCAGCACCGCCACACCGCTTACCATCAGCGTGACCGTCACCACCAGCAGATTGAAGAACAGCAATCGTCCGCGCGCACTGGCGAAAAAGTGACGTCCTGGTTGCGGCATATCACGCTCCGTGAAGAAAAATCGCAATATGACAAATATGAACGGCTTCTGACATTTTGCATTTACATTCCTGTGATGGACTGCTGATATCGGCCACCCCACAGGAGATCCGCTATGAGCAGGACACCGGTTCTGGAGATGCGCAACATTGCCAAAGCGTTTGGTAAATTTTACGCGCTGAAAGGGGTCGATTTAACGGTCTGGCCGGGTGAGATTCATGCCCTGATGGGTGAGAACGGCGCGGGGAAAAGCACCCTGATGAAGATCCTCGCGGGCGCGTATACCGCCACCAGCGGTGAGATCCTGATCGACGGTCAGCCGTTTCACATTCGCGGACCAAAAGACGCGCTCAGCGCAGGCATCACGCTGATTTACAAGGAGATGCAGCTCGCGCCGAACCTGACGGTGGCGGAAAATATCTTTCTAGGCAGCGAGCTGTCGCGCGGCGGTCTGGTCCAGCGTAAAGAGATGGTGATGCAGTCGCAGAAAGTCATCGACCGGCTCGGCGCCCAGTTTAAGGCCAGCGATCGCGTGATGACGTTGACCATCGCCGAACAGCAGCAGGTGGAAATCGCCCGCGCCCTGCACCGTAACAGCCGCATTCTGGTGATGGATGAACCCACTGCCGCCCTCTCCTCACGTGAAACCCACCGCTTGTTTGAACTGATCATGCGCCTGCGCGATGAGGGGATGGCGATTATCTACATTAGCCACCGCATGGCGGAGGTGTATGAACTCTCGGACCGCGTCAGCGTCCTGCGCGACGGGCAATATGTAGGCAGCCTGACCCGCGACAAACTCAACGCCTCTGAGCTGGTGCGCATGATGGTGGGCCGACCGTTAAGCGATTTATTCAACAAAGAGCGCGATATTCCCTTAGGTAAAGCGCGCCTCAACGTCCACCACCTGACCGACGGCCATAAAGTCCAGCCGTGCAGTTTGCTGGTGCGCTCCGGGGAGATCGTCGGACTTGCCGGGTTAGTCGGCGCCGGGCGTTCTGAACTGGCTCAACTGATTTTTGGCGTGCGTAAAGCCATCGGCGGCATGATTGAAGTAGACGGTGAACCGGTGGTGATCCACTCCCCTCGCGAGGCGATTGACCACGGCATTGGCTTTCTGACGGAAAACCGCAAAGAGCAGGGATTGTTTTTAGAGCTGGCGGCAGCAGAGAACATCACCATGGCGACGCTGGAACGTGACGCCAACTGGGGCATGCTCGATCGCAAAAAGGCGCAGGCTATTTCCGATGACGCCATCCAATTGCTCAACATCCGCGTTCCGCACGCCCAGGTACGCGCGGGCGGGCTGTCCGGCGGTAATCAGCAAAAGCTGCTGATTTCACGCTGGGTCGCGATCGGCCCACGCATTTTGATCCTCGATGAACCCACGCGCGGCGTGGACGTTGGCGCCAAAAGCGAGATCTACCGGATCATGAACGACATGGCGCGCAAAGGCGATCCTGATGATCTCCAGCGAATTGCCGGAAGTCGTCGGTATGAGCGATCGCGTGTACGTCATGCGGGAAGGCAGCATTGCCGGTGAGCTGAACGGGCAAAGTATTACCCAGGAAAATATTATGACGCTGGCAACCGGCGTGAACGACTCCCATCATCAGGCGGTGTCCCATGAATAATCCAACCACTCCCCAGCAGGTGGCGAAATCCGCCTCCGCGAAAAAATTGCTGATGAGCGATCTGATGCAAACGGTCGGCATCTTGCCGATTCTCATCCTGATAGTGGCGGTGTTTGGCTTTATCGCGCCAAACTTTTTTACCGAAAGCAACCTGTTGAATATAACCCGCCAGGCGTCGATCAACATCGTGCTGGCGGCAGGCATGACCTTCATTATTTTGACCGGCGGGATCGACCTCTCGGTTGGCTCGATTCTCGGCACCACTGCCGTCGCGGCTATGGTCGTTTCGCTGATCCCTGAATTTGCCATGCTGTCGATTCCGGCGGCGCTGATGCTCGGTCTGGTGCTGGGGTTGTTTAACGGCGCGCTGGTTGCTTTTGCCGGACTACCACCGTTTATCGTCACGCTTGGAACGTATACGGCGCTGCGCGGCGCGGCCTATCTGCTGGCCGACGGCACGACGGTGATCAATTCCAATATCAGCTTTGAGTGGATCGGTAACAACTATCTTGGTCCGGTTCCGTGGCTAGTGGTCATTGCACTGGCGGTGGTGGTGATGTGCTGGTTCATTCTTAGGCGCACCACACTCGGCGTTCATATTTATGCGGTCGGCGGCAATATGCAGGCCGCTCGTTTAACCGGTATCAAAGTGTGGCTGGTGCTGCTGTTCGTCTACGGCATGAGCGGTGTGCTCTCAGGTCTTGGCGGGGTGATGAGCGCCTCGCGGCTATACAGCGCCAACGGCAACTTAGGCATGGGTTACGAGCTGGACGCCATCGCGGCGGTGATCCTCGGCGGTACCAGCTTTGTTGGGGGGATCGGTACCATCACCGGCACGCTGGTAGGGGCGTTGATTATCGCCACGCTCAATAACGGCATGACGCTGATGGGCGTCTCCTATTTCTGGCAACTGGTGATCAAAGGGGCGGTGATCATCATAGCGGTACTGATCGACAAATACCGTACCCGACACCATCAAAGTGCATAACAACAACATCTTACTTCGAGGAATACAGCATGAGATTGAAGCCCTTAGTCACCGCGCTCTGTGCTGGCGCACTGCTTGCTGCAGCTCCGTTTGTGCAGGCAAAAGAACTGAAATCGATCGGCGTTACGGTGGGCGATCTGGCCAACCCGTTCTTCGTGCAGATCACCAAAGGCGCGGAGCTGGAAGCACGCAAACTGGCGGGTGATAGCGTTAAAGTGACGCTGGTTTCCAGCGGCTACGATCTGGGACAACAGGTGTCGCAAATCGACAACTTTATTGCCGCCAAGGTCGACATGATTATTCTTAACGCCGCCGACTCCAAAGGCATCGGCCCAGCGGTAAAACGCGCGAAAGACGCAGGGATTGTGGTGGTTGCCGTTGACGTAGCGGCGGAAGGCGCTGATGCGACCATTACCTCCGATAACACCCAGGCGGGTGAAATGGCCTGTAAATACATTACCGACCGTCTGAAAGGGAAAGGCAACGTCGTCATTATCAACGGGCCGCCGGTTTCCGCCGTCCAGAACCGCGTCGAAGGCTGCCAGACCGAGTTTAAACGCCACCCGGATATCAAGGTGCTGTCGTATAACCAAAACGCCAAAGGCAGTCGCGAAGGCGGACTGGAGATCATGACCGCGCTGCTGGCGGCGAATCCGAAGATCGACGGCGTATTCGCCATTAACGATCCTACGGCTATCGGTGCCGATCTGGCAGCAAAACAGGCACAACGTAGCGAATTCTTTATTGTCGGCGTAGACGGATCGCCAGACGCTGAAGAAGCGTTGAAGCGGGAAAACTCACTATTTGTGGCGACGCCTGCACAAGATCCGCAGGTGATGGCTGCCAAAGCGGTCGAAATCGGCTATGACATATTGCAGGGGAAACCCGCCCCGAAAGAGCCCGTACTGATCCCGGTGACGATGATCGATAAAAACAACGTCGGCAGCTATAAGGGTTGGACGGTGAAATAACCCCTTAACCGACTGATGCTCTCCTGCCGCAAAGAGAGTAAAAGAAGTATGAGCGCCCGTCAGGGCGCTTACCTCATAAAAACTGGGTAATGACTCCAACTTACTGATAGTGTTTTATGTTCAGATAATGCCCGATGACTTTGTCATGCAGCTCCACCGATTTTGAGAACGACAGTGACTTCCTGCCCAGCCTTGCCAGATGCTGCCTCAGATTCAGGTTATGCCGCTCAATGCGCTGCGTATATCGCTTGCTGATAACGTGCAGTTCTCCCTTCAGGCGTGATTCATAAAGCGGCCAGCCATCCGTCATCCATACCACGACCTCAAAGGCCGACAGCAGGCCAAGAAGACGCTCCAGCGTGGCCAACGTGCGTTCACCGAATACGTGCGCCACAACCGTCCTCCGTATCCTGTCATACGCGTAAAACAACCAGCGCTGGCGTGATTTAGCGCCGACGTAACCCCACTGTTCGTCCATTTCCGCGCAAACAATGACGTCACTGCCCGGTTGTATGCGTGAGTTTACCGACTGCGGCCTGAGTTTTTTAAGTGTCGTAAAATCGTGTTGAGGCCAACGCCCATAATGCGTGCACTGGCGCGACATCCGACGCCATTCATGGCCATATCAATAATTTTCTGGTGTGTACCGGGCTGAGAGGCGGTGTAAGTGAACTGTAGCTGCCATGTTTTACGGCAGTGAGAGCAGAGATAGCGCTGATGTCCGGCAGTGCTTTTACCGTTACGCACCACGCCTTCAGTAGCTGAACAGGAGGGACAGCTGATAGAAACAGAAGCCACTGGAGCACCTCAAAAACACCATCATACACTAAATCAGTAAGTTGGCACCATTACCCATATTCCCCTCTGAATTTCTCTCTTGCCCCTGAAATGGAGACATATAAGATGCCACCTCCCATGTTTGCCCATAGTCTTTGGATATTGTGTATGCCCCCGGCTCCCACTCAGGAATAAATATATATTTATCGGAAGGATGAATATATTCACCTGTAAAAATTCTGAAGGAAGCAAATATGCCATCATAGATCTCTTTATGTATACTTCTTTTATTGTCATGATACCAAAGTGCCCCATCACAATTGAATCCTTTCAATTCCAGATAGCGGTTATCATCATAGCGATAAATAACCTGTGTGGGTGATTTTGTACAGGCAGAGACGGCGCATAGCGAGATTGCTCCGATTATTATTTTTAACATACTTCTCAGTGTCATCATTTATCCTTAAACGTTAAGCGACTCAGGCATATCCCATTGCAGATTATTTTCCCGCATCCAGGTCACAGCGCATCCGGGTCCATCCCTTATAGCCCACCACCTCCGGTTCTTTGTCGGGCAGGTTTTGATAATTTGCCTTATAACCCTCCGTTAAATGGGCTAAAGCAGCTTTCATAAAAACGACCGTCCCCCAGGCCGCACCTGGAGATTCAGGTCTCATATGAGCGTCTACATACTTACCCTTGGATTTATGTTTACCTGGCCTGTAGAGATAATACGTGTCATCAAAGAATTTATAATCAATACCCGGTCCGCCGGGTTTTAGACGCGGATCGTCAAAAGGATATGAGCTCATATACAAATGATTCAGCGAAGTGGTAATAAATGCCTGATTATTAACCACCACCACTCTTTTGATTTCTTTTCCCTCCGGTCTGTCGACCATATTCCCCTCTGAATTTCTCTCTTGCCCCTGAAATGGGGACATATAAGATGCCACCTGCCATGTTTGCCCATAGTCTTTGGATATTTTATATGCACTCGGTTCCCATCTTGGTATCAAGATATACTTATCCGATGGGTGAATATAAACTCCGGTAAAGATCTGATATGTTGAATAAACACCATTGACTAACTCCTTATGTATATTCCTTTTGGTATCATGGTAATGACTCCAACTTACTGATAGTGTTTTATGTTCAGATAATGCCCGATGACTTTGTCATGCAGCTCCACCGATTTTGAGAACGACAGTGACTTCCTGCCCAGCCTTGCCAGATGCTGCCTCAGATTCAGGTTATGCCGCTCAATGCGCTGCGTATATCGCTTGCTGATAACGTGCAGTTCTCCCTTCAGGCGTGATTCATAAAGCGGCCAGCCATCCGTCATCCATACCACGACCTCAAAGGCCGACAGCAGGCCAAGAAGACGCTCCAGCGTGGCCAACGTGCGTTCACCGAATACGTGCGCCACAACCGTCCTCCGTATCCTGTCATACGCGTAAAACAACCAGCGCTGGCGTGATTTAGCGCCGACGTAACCCCACTGTTCGTCCATTTCCGCGCAAACAATGACGTCACTGCCCGGTTGTATGCGTGAGTTTACCGACTGCGGCCTGAGTTTTTTAAGTGTCGTAAAATCGTGTTGAGGCCAACGCCCATAATGCGTGCACTGGCGCGACATCCGACGCCATTCATGGCCATATCAATAATTTTCTGGTGTGTACCGGGCTGAGAGGCGGTGTAAGTGAACTGTAGCTGCCATGTTTTACGGCAGTGAGAGCAGAGATAGCGCTGATGTCCGGCAGTGCTTTTACCGTTACGCACCACGCCTTCAGTAGCTGAACAGGAGGGACAGCTGATAGAAACAGAAGCCACTGGAGCACCTCAAAAACACCATCATACACTAAATCAGTAAGTTGGCACCATTACCGGTTTTTGCGGGTACAGGAGTTTGTTCAGCGTGAACAGCAGAAATAAATAATAAAGGTAATAACAGGCTGAAGAAACGGCGTACGCGTGATTTTATCCTTGCCATAGGGGTCTCATCCAGATGACGCCATTATCTGCAATGGCGGTTCTTTTATTGTTTTCCATAACAGCAACCACACGAATACTGTCATGACATTGCTCCACCCTATTTGTAACAAGAAACCACACTGAAAATGTTGTCTTTAATCAATTGTAAGTGTATGTAAAATACCACTTTAGAGTTATAAACCCCCTCTAACTCCTCACTCTTTTGTCTAATTCAGAGATAGATCACCTTTTCAATAATCCTTTAGATAACTACATGTTATCGCGAGATTTAATCAATTTTTGCTAGTTCCCTTCAAAATTAAGTTTGCCGCTAATTTGCACAATTCGTTTATTGCGTGATCTGCCGCGCAAATACTAAACAAAACTCTCAAAGCCCCTACATTTAACGTTTATGAGACATATTATTAACATCCTACAAGGAGAACAAAAGCCATGAGCCAAATACATAAACACGCTATTCCCGCAAACATTGCGGATCGTTGCCTGATAAACCCGGAGCAGTACGAAGAGAAATACCAGCAATCCGTTAACGAACCCGACACATTTTGGGGCGAGCAGGGAAAGATACTTGATTGGATCAAGCCGTACAGCCAGGTGAAGAACACCTCCTTCGCACCAGGCAACGTGTCGATTAAATGGTACGAAGACGGCACCCTGAACCTGGCCGCAAACTGCCTTGACCGTCATTTACAGGCAAATGGCGATCGCACCGCCATCATCTGGGAAGGCGATGACGCCACCCAAAGCAAAAACATTACTTATCGCGAACTGCATCGCGATGTTTGCCGTTTCGCCAATACGCTACTGGATTTAGGCATTAAAAAAGGCGACGTGGTGGCCATTTATATGCCGATGGTGCCGGAAGCGGCGGTTGCTATGCTGGCTTGCGCCCGTATTGGCGCGGTACATTCGGTCATCTTCGGTGGTTTTTCACCAGAGGCGGTCGCCGGACGTATCATCGACTCCAATTCACGTCTGGTGATCACCGCCGACGAAGGCGTGCGCGCCGGCCGCGCCATCCCGCTGAAAAAGAACGTCGATGATGCGCTGAAAAACCCGAACGTCAAAACCGTGGAACATGTGGTCGTCCTCAAACGTACCGGTGGAAAAACGGAATGGCAGGAAGGCCGTGACCTGTGGTGGTCCGATCTTATCGAGAAAGCCAGCCCAGAACATCAGCCAGAAGAAATGAACGCGGAAGATCCGCTGTTTATCCTCTATACCTCCGGTTCAACCGGCAAGCCAAAAGGCGTACTGCATACCACCGGCGGATATCTGGTCTATGCCGCAACCACCTTTAAGTACGTGTTTGACTACCATCAGGGCGATATTTATTGGTGTACCGCTGACGTGGGTTGGGTAACCGGGCACAGCTACCTGCTGTATGGTCCGCTGGCCTGCGGCGCAACCACGCTGATGTTCGAAGGCGTGCCAAACTGGCCAACCCCGGCGCGTATGTCGCAGGTTGTGGACAAGCACCAGGTCAATATTCTGTATACCGCGCCGACCGCCATCCGCGCCCTGATGGCAGAAGGTGATAAAGCGATTGAAGGCACTGACCGCTCCTCGCTGCGTATCCTGGGTTCCGTTGGTGAGCCAATCAACCCGGAAGCATGGGAGTGGTACTGGAAGAAGATCGGCAACGAAAAATGCCCGGTCGTCGATACCTGGTGGCAGACCGAAACCGGTGGATTCATGATCACCCCGCTGCCGGGCGCCACCGAGCTGAAAGCGGGTTCCGCAACCCGTCCGTTCTTTGGCGTACAGCCTGCGATTGTCGATAACGAGGGTAATCCGCTGGAAGGCGCGACCGAAGGCAACCTGGTGATCACCGACTCGTGGCCGGGCCAGGCGAGAACGCTGTTCGGCGATCACGAACGCTTTGAGCAGACCTACTTTTCTACCTTCAAGAATATGTACTTCAGCGGCGACGGCGCGCGTCGTGACGAAGATGGCTATTACTGGATCACCGGTCGTGTGGACGATGTGCTGAACGTCTCTGGCCACCGTCTGGGAACGGCAGAAATCGAATCGGCGCTGGTGTCACATCCGAAGATCGCCGAGGCCGCGGTGGTGGGTATTCCGCATAATATTAAAGGCCAGGCGATCTACGCCTACGTCACGCTGAATCACGGCGAAGAGCCGTCACCTGAGCTGTACGCCGAGGTGCGCAACTGGGTACGTAAAGAAATTGGTCCGCTGGCAACGCCAGACGTGCTGCACTGGACCGACTCACTGCCGAAAACCCGCTCCGGCAAAATCATGCGCCGTATTCTGCGTAAAATCGCGGCGGGCGATACCAGCAATCTGGGCGATACCTCGACCCTCGCCGATCCTGGCGTGGTAGAGAAACTGCTCGAAGAGAAGCAGGCCATCGCGATGCCATCATAACCATAACCGTGAAATGCCCGATGGTGCGCGGCTTATCGGGCCTACAAATCCTACCCCTACCCCTCCCCTGACCGGGAGGGAAAATATAATAACCCACCCCAAAGGATTTCGCGTTGCAGGAAGGCGGCAAGCGAGCGCATCCCCAGGAGCATAGTTCACTATGTGACTGAGGTGGGCGAGTGCGGCCAACACACTTGCAACGTGAAAGACGAAGGGGGCCTCTGGAGAACTCTGTGATGAATGACTCTATTTATCAGCGGATAGAAGACAGTGCGCGTTTCAGGGAGTTAGTTGAAAAAAGGCAACGGTTTGCCACCATTCTGTCCATCATCATGTTGGCAGTTTACATCAGCTTTATTTTACTGATTGCCTTTGCGCCTGGCTGGCTGGGTACGCCGCTACACGCGGGAACCAGCGTCACCCGGGGTATTCCGATTGGGGTCGGTGTGATCCTCATCTCCTTCATCCTGACCGGGATCTATATCTGGCGGGCAAACGGTGAATTCGACCGCCTGAACAATGCGGTTCTGCACGAGGTTAAAGCATCATGAAGAGAGTCCTGACGGCGCTTGCCGCCACGCTGCCCTTCGCCGCAAACGCGGCGGATGCTATTAGCGGTGCAGTCCAACGCCAGCCAACCAACTGGCAGGCGATTGTCATGTTCCTGATTTTCGTCATCTTTACGCTCGGTATTACTTACTGGGCGTCTAAGCGCGTACGTTCGCGTAATGACTACTACACCGCCGGCGGTAACATCACTGGTTTCCAGAACGGGCTGGCGATTGCGGGCGACTATATGTCGGCGGCATCGTTCCTCGGGATTTCCGCGCTGGTGTTTACCTCCGGTTATGACGGGCTGATCTATTCACTCGGCTTCCTGGTCGGCTGGCCAATTATCCTGTTCCTGATTGCTGAGCGTCTGCGTAACCTGGGTCGTTACACCTTTGCAGATGTTGCTTCTTATCGTCTGAAGCAAGGACCAATCCGTATTCTGTCGGCCTGTGGTTCTCTGGTGGTGGTCGCGCTGTATCTGATCGCCCAGATGGTCGGCGCAGGTAAGCTGATTGAGCTGCTGTTTGGTCTGAACTATCACATCGCCGTCGTACTGGTTGGCGTGCTGATGATGATGTACGTCCTGTTTGGCGGCATGCTGGCGACCACCTGGGTACAGATCATCAAAGCCGTTCTGCTGCTGTTCGGCGCCAGCTTTATGGCCTTTATGGTGATGAAGCACGTCGGCTTTAGCTTCAACAACCTGTTCACCGAAGCAATGGCGGTACACCCGAAAGGTTCAGCCATTATGAGCCCGGGCGGACTGGTAAAAGATCCGATCTCCGCCCTGTCGTTAGGTCTCGGCCTGATGTTTGGTACGGCAGGCTTGCCGCACATCCTGATGCGCTTCTTCACTGTCAGCGATGCCCGCGAAGCGCGTAAGAGCGTGTTCTATGCCACCGGTTTTATGGGTTATTTCTACATCCTGACCTTTATCATCGGCTTTGGCGCGATCATGCTGGTGGGCGCTAATCCGGCGTATAAAGACGCTGCTGGCGCGCTGATCGGCGGTAACAACATGGCGGCGGTTCACCTGGCAAATGCGGTGGGCGGCAACCTGTTCCTGGGCTTCATCTCAGCCGTGGCGTTTGCCACCATCCTGGCAGTGGTTGCAGGCCTGACGCTGGCGGGCGCATCGGCCGTTTCTCACGACCTGTACGCCAACGTGTTCCGTAAAGGCGCAACCGAACGTGAAGAGCTGAAGGTGTCGAAAATCACCGTACTGGTGCTGGGGGTGATTGCCATCCTGCTCGGCGTGCTGTTTGAGAACCAGAACATCGCCTTCATGGTAGGTCTGGCGTTTGCTATCGCAGCCAGCTGCAACTTCCCGATCATTCTGCTCTCCATGTACTGGTCAAGACTGACCACGCGTGGCGCGATGTTGGGCGGCTGGTTAGGTCTGCTGACGGCGGTGGTGCTGATGGTGCTTGGCCCGACGATTTGGGTCCAGATCCTTGGTCACGAAAAAGCCATTTTCCCGTATGAATATCCGGCGCTGTTCTCCATCAGCGTAGCGTTCCTCGGGATCTGGTTCTTCTCTGCTACCGATAACTCAGAAGAAGGTAATCGCGAACGCGAGCAGTTCCGTGCCCAGTTCATCCGTTCCCAGACCGGGTACGGCGTAGAACAAGGTCGCGCGCACTAACCACTCCTCCTCATCCCCGGTCTGAACGACCGGGGCATTTTTTCAGAACATCACCATCGCGACCAGCGGTGCCACCAGCACCATCACCACGCCGGAAAGCATCATCACCAGGCTGGCGACCACGCCCTCCTGCTGGCCGAGCTCATAAGAGCGCGCCGTGCCCGCACCATGCGAGGCTGCGCCAAATCCTGCGCCTTTCGCCATCCCTTCCCGAATAGAAAGCCGTAAAAACAGTACATCGCCAACCGCCATACCGAATACACCGGTCACTACCACGAACAATGCCACCAGGTCTGGTTGCCCGCCCAACGGCTCTGCTGCCGCCAGCGCAAACGGCGTGGTGACGGAGCGCACCGCCAGACTACGCTGGATTTCATCAGGCAACATAAACAGACGCGCCAGCCACACGGAACTGGTAACGGCCACCAGCGTTGCCGTCAGCACGCCCGCCGTCAGTGACATCCAGTGCCGCTTAATCACGGCAAGGTTGTCATAGACCGGAACGGCAAAAGCAATGGTCGCAGGGCCTAACAGCCACAGCAGCCAGTGCGATTCACCAATATAGTTTTGCCAGGAGATATGCCCAAAGACCAGCATCAGGACCAGCAGCGCAGGAGTGAACACTAACGGCATCAGCGGTAATTTACGAAAACGGCGATACAGGCGCTTGTTGGCAAAATAGATGCCCAGCGTAATCACCAGACACAGCACGCTTAGCTGGAAATTACTCACGGTTTAGCCTGCTCATTTCATAGCGATACACTTTATCCACGACCCACGCCGTTGCGCCAAGAACCATCAACGTACTTAGCGCAATGACGGCAAATATGCGCCAACCATCGACCAACAACAGCTGCGTATAGTTGACGACAGCCACCACCGCCGGAACAAAAAACAGCAACATTTCAGCCAGTAACCAGCGAGCGCCTGCGCGAATCCAGTTCAGCGGGATAACCCGACAGACAATCAGCGCCAACATCAGCACCATCCCAACCAGGTTGGCAGGAAGCGGCAGATGCAGCCAGGAGACAAGATATTGAGCAAATACAAATAGACCTGCGTACAACAGAACCTGAACGGGGATCTGGAGTCGATGAATAACGGCAGGCGTCACGCGGCTTATCGCCACAGCCATGAGGGTATGTCCTTAAAAAATAGAGAGCGCCAGTATAGAGAGCCCCCGTCCAGGACTGAAATGAATTAAACTCATTGCAGGCATAGTCTTAAGGAATAATCATGGATATCAGAACGCTGCGCTATTTTGTTGAGGTGGTTCGTCAGCAGAGCTTTACCCGCGCAGCGGAGAAGCTTTTTGTCACCCAGCCCACCATCAGCAAGATGTTGAAGAACCTTGAAGACGAGCTTAACTGCACGCTGTTAATCCGCGACGGTCGGCGACTGCTGTTAACCGACACCGGACAGGTTGTTTTCGAACGCGGCCTGGCGATCCTCGCCGAGTTTCGCCAGCTCGAAGCAGAACTCAGCGACATTAATCACCTCAACAAGGGAGTGCTGCGCCTCGGCATCCCGCCCATGGTCGGTATGTTGATGGCCGGGCCTATCAGCCTGTTTCGCCAGCGCTATCCCGGCGTTGAACTGAAGGTATCTGAATTTGGAGGCTTAACCGTCCAGCAGGCGGTGATGAATGGCGAGCTGGATGTCGCGATGACCGCGCTGCCGGTTGAAGAAGAGAGCGGCCTGGCGACCTTACCGCTTTTTAGCCATCCGCTCTGCGTGCTGGTCCCCCGTTCCGGTCAGTGGACAACGTGTGAATCCATTTCCCCCGAGGCGTTAGCGGAGCATCCCCTGCTTATCTATAATGAAGATTTCGCGTTGAGCCGTCAGTTGCTTGAGCTGTTTAACCAGCACAATGTCAAACCCCGCATCGCGGTACGCAGTGGGCAGTGGGATTTTCTGGCGGCGATGGTGCAAGCCGGAGTCGGGATCGCCATTTTACCGGAGCCGATTTGCCAGCGCTTGGATAAGCAGACGCTGCGCTGGATCCCTTTGGAGAGTGATTTACGCTGGCAGTTGGGCATGATTTGGCGCGAAGGTGTGTATCTGTCGCACAGCGCCCAGGCGTGGCTCAAATGCTGTGAAGGGTTCTGGCTAACGCAAGAGTCGTAACATGCCGGATGCGGCTTAACGCTTATCAGACCTACAATTGGATTCCGTAGGCCTGATAAGCGTAGCGCCATCAGGCACAACCGTTTATTCGTTCTCGATCAACAGCGCTTCCAGCAAATCCAGATCGTGCAGCAGTTTTTGCAGCGTCTCATTGCTGATTTCCCGCGTGGCGCGCAGGTGATAAAGTTCCGCGCGCTCGGAACGCAGGGCCGCCAGACGGAAACGCCGCTCGAGGTTTTCTTCCTGCATCGAGCTTTCTACGTCGTTGCGTCCGTCGGCGCGTCGACGCAGGTTACCGATGACGCGTGAACTCACCTCGGTGAGCAACTGATTGTCGATGTTCTCTTCGGTATCTGCGGCCAGACGCTCCTCCATTTTCTGGATGGCGACAATCGCCACTTCCGCCGTGGCAGCGCGGGCAATTCGTTCCTCTTTCTGCTGCTGCGAGTGGTCTGCCACTTCCAGGTGTTGCAGCAGAAGCGGCAGCATCACCACGCCAACAAACAGCGAGAACAGAATCACGCCCGCGGCAAGGAAGATCAGCTCATATCGCGCCGGGAAGCCGCTACCATCCGGTAACAGCAACGGAATAGAGAGCACACCGGCGAGAGTAATGGCCCCACGCACGCCCGCAAAGGAGGCGATCATGATTTCACGCGTCGTCCAGGAACCAAACTCCATCGGCTTTTTCTTCAGGAAGCGCAGGCTAAACTTCTTCATCGTCCACAGCCAGCCAAAACGTACCAGCATCAGCGCCACGTAAATCAGCACGATATCGGTAAACAGCATCCAGATTTCTACATTCGGATCGGCTTCTGCCGCCGCCAAAGAAGACTCCAGAATCCCCGGCAACTGCAGTCCTAACAGCAAGAAAACCATGCCGTTAAACACAAACTCCAGCATCGCCCAGGTGCTGTTAGCACGTAAACGCATCGCCAGCGGCGCCCGGCGCATTACCCCGGAACGGGTGATGGTCATCCCGGCTGCGACCGCCGCGAGGATGCCGGAAACACCGATGTGTTCCGCAATCAGGTAAGACGCAAACGGCAGCAGGAACAGCAGAACGATTTGCGTTGCCGGTTCATCACCACCCCAGCGGCTGAGAAAACGCAGGGAGCGCCCGTACAGCCAACTGACGACAAAACCGGCCAGGATACCGCCAATCGCTACCTTGAAGAACTCAAGCGTTGCGCCACCAACCGTAAACACCATCGTGCCCATCGCCACGGCGACGGCAAATTTCAGTGATACCAGACCGGAGGCGTCGTTCATCAACGCTTCACCCTGCAGGATACCCATGATTTTCTTCGGTATGCGTCCCTCCCCCACTATGCCGGAAAGCGCAACGGCATCGGTTGGCGACAGGACAGCGGCCAGCGCAAAGGCCGGGATAAGAGGGATCCCCGGCACCAGCCAGTAAATCATAAAGCCAATCCCGACCACCGTGACCAGAACCAGCGCCAGCGCAAGGCCGAAGATCTCTCGCCCGTGCTCCAAAAACTCACGGGTTGGCGTCTTCCAGCCATCGGCGAAGAGCAGCGGCGGGATGAATAGAACCAGAAAAAGCTCAGGATCGAATTCCACATGCAAACCAAACGTCGGCCACGCCAGCAAGGCGCCGATGGCGATCTGCATAAGGGGTAAAGGGAGTTGGAATGGCAATACGCGAGTAAAAACCCCCGACAGCGAGACCACAAGGGTCATGATGAGTATGGTGAAAAAGATTTCCATGCGTTCCCTGTTTGCGATGTTTCTTATGATCAGTGATGAGAGGCGTCGTGCCTCAATTCTATCTACTTGAGAGTAACGCAAAAGACAACGAGAGTGTTGTGAAAATAAAAACGGGCGGCCAAAGCCACCCGTTTTCAGAATCTTCATCAAATGAGGATTAGATAGCCCAACCACCAGCGTAGAAGGCCACCAGCGCGATGGCGATGACCACTGTGCCGATGTTCAGTTTGCGCCATTCGCCAGAGACGATACGACCAATCACCAGGGTAGCAAAGCCAATCATAATGCCGGTCACGATGTTACAGGTCAGCACGATAAATACGGCCGTTACCAGCCCCGCCATAGCGTCGACAAAGTCAGCAAAGTCGATTTTCGCTACGTTGCTTAACATCAGCAGGCCCACATACATCAGCGCAGGTGCCGTTGCATATACTGGTACAAGATAAGAGAGCGGAGAGAGGAACAGGATCAGCAGGAACAGTACGCCAACGGTGATCGCCGTCAGGCCAGTTTTGCCGCCTGCCGCCGTACCCGCTGCGGATTCAATATAAACCGCCGCCGGTGCAGCGCCCACCAGGCCAGAGAACACGCTGCTCAGGGAGTCGGTGGTCAGCGCTTTGCCGCCGTCAATAATCTGTCCGTCTTTATCCAGCAGATTCGCCTGTCCGGCTACCGCACGGATGGTTCCGGTCGCATCGAAGACAGCGGTCATGACCAGCGCCAGCACGCTCGGCAGTACGATTGGGTTTAGTGCGCCCATAATATCCAGGCTACCGATCAGCGAGTTGCCGTTTTCGTCGCTCAGAGAAGGCATGGCAAAAATACCGGAGAAATGTACGGCCGGGTCGAAAATCAGACCCACTACGGAAATACCGATAATAGTCAGCAGGATACCGCCCGGTACTTTCAGTTTTTCGAGGCCAATAATCACCGCCAGACCTACCAGCGACATAATCACCGGGAAGGTATCGAAATCGCCCAGCGCAACCGGCAGGCCGTCCAGCGGGTTTTTAATAACCAGACCCACGCCGTTTGCCGCAATCAGCAGCAGGAACAGGCCGATACCAATCCCCGTACCGTGCGCAACACCCTGCGGTAGATTGCGCAGGATCCAGCTACGAATACCGGTCGCGGAAATGATGGTAAACAGGACACCCATCAGGAACACCGCACCCAGCGCAACAGGCACGCTGATATGTTGTCCCAGTACCAGGCTGAATGCGGTAAACGCCGTCAAAGAAATGGCGCAGCCAATCGCCAGCGGCAGGTTTGCCCACAGGCCCATCACAATAGAACCGACGCCCGCGACCAGACAGGTTGCCACAAATACAGCGGCAGGCGGGAATCCGGCTTTACCCAGCATCCCCGGAACCACGATAACGGAGTAGACCATGGCCAGGAACGTCGTTAATCCGGCAACGACTTCCTGACGAACGGTACTGCCGCGGAGCGAAATTTTAAACCAGGCGTCGAGTGAACCGCCGGTACGCGCTGAAGGCGTAGACATAGAAAACATCCCCTGAGAGTTTATTTTTTCGTCATTATGCGTGCTGGACAATCCACTGCCTGCTAAACGTTTTCTCCATGTGCCAGGTTTGCGTCAATAGGGGTGTCGCAAAAAAGCAAACGTTTAGCTTCGCGCATAAAAAACGGGTGGTAAAAAAAGCAAACGATTATCCAGCGATCATACGCTGGTTTTCAACTGAACTTTGCCGCTTTTTACTCATTTCTTCTTATAACGCGCAATAAATAATCAGTCGATGCGCAAACGTTATCGTCAATGCGCAGTCTGGCAACAAAATTTGCGGAGTTATTACAACATCGGTGTGCCTTTTTCACGCAAACTTGCGCAAGAAAACCGGTGAAGATGCGGAAAATTTTTTGGCTAAAAAATCACCATTTCACTGGTAAATGGAGAGAGGTGGCTTACAATTACATTATCAACACAGACCGGAACCTCACCTAATGTGCTCGACTGAGGGGTGTTGATGTCGGGGGAAACCCTCCCGTGAACCAGCGGGATAGAGTGAAAGACAAAGACCGGAACCAAACTAAAGCGCCCTCTGTGGCGCTTTAGTTTTATATCCGTCAATCCATCAGATATTTCACATCAATCATCTTCCAGCAGACGCGCCCCGGTCCCCTTCTCGCCAAGCTGATCGCCTGGGTTACGCAACGGGCAATCGCTGCGCGACAAACAACCGCAACCAATACACCCATCCAGTTCATCGCGTAGCGCCACTAAAGTATGAATGCGTCGATCCAGCTCTTCACGCCATTGCGAAGAGAGCTGCTTCCACTCTTTAGCACTGAGCGAATGTCCTTCAGGTAATACGCCGAGCGCGTCACCGATCGTTGCCAACGGGATCCCGATGCGTTGAGCAATCTTGATAATCGCCACATAACGCAACACATCACGTCTGTATCGGCGCTGATTGCCGCTGTTGCGCATACTGCTGATTAACCCTTTGCTTTCATAGAAATGCAGGGTTGATACCGCTACGCCGCTACGCTTTGCGACTTCACCTGGCGTAAGCAGCGCTTTTATTCGGGGTAATTTCTTTTCCATAAATCGCTTTACCTCAAGTTAACTTGAGGAATTATACTCGCCCACAGACAAAACGACGAATCGAATACTGAAAAAGAGGCAGCCCTATGTCCCATCAGCAGATTATTCAGACCCTTATTGAATGGATTGACGACCATATCGATCAGCCGCTGAACATTGAGGCGGTGGCGAAAAAATCAGGTTACTCGAAGTGGTATTTACAGAGAATGTTCCGCACGGTGATGCGCCAGACGTTGGGTGACTATATCCGCCAGCGTCGACTCCTGCTGGCTGCTGTTGAACTGCGGACGACCGAGCGACCTATTTTCGATATCGCGATGGATCTTGGTTATGTATCACAACAAACCTTCTCACGCGTGTTTCGCCGCGAGTTTGATCGTACCCCCAGCGATTACCGCCACCGCCTGTAAGATTATTGCCCGCTCTGCGTCAGTATGGCGGGCGACCGTTGTATCCAGTGCATGAACTCCTGTGGCGGCAGCGCCTTCGCAAAATACCAGCCCTGACAATACTGTACGCCACGTTCGCGCAGCCACTCGATTTGCTCAACCGTCTCTACCCCTTCCGCAATCATCTTCAGGTGTAAGCTTTGCGCCATTTCGATGATATGTTCGGCAATCAGGTGACTGGTGCTGTTGGTGGACAACGTACTAATAAATGATTTGTCGATCTTCAGGATATCGATATTCAACGCGGATAAATTGTGTAGATTGGAATATCCCGTCCCAAAATCATCAAACGCCACTTCATAACCCGCCTGACGAAACGCCTGGATTACCGCGGTCATTTTATCTACATCAATAAACCCGCGCTCGGTCACCTCGACTTTAATTTGCTGGGCCGCCACAGAGTACTCACGGTTTTTGTCGGTAATCAGGGCAATAAGTCGGGATGAATGAAAGTCAGAAGCAGAGAGGTTTATCGAGATATAAAGCTGAGGATGCGCCGAAAGAAAATATCCTAAATCGTTGAATACCTCTTCAATCACGTAATCCGTGATCCGCTCAATCATTCCCTCTTTTTCAGCCAGCGGAATAAACTCGGTTGGGCTCATTACTTCACCATCACAGCCCGGCCAGCGCAGCAGAGCCTCAGCCCCTACGCACTGGCCGTTTTCGATATCAATGATCGGCTGGTAGTGCAGACACAGTTGACGTTTTTTGATTGCGCGTTTTAACAAGCGGCGGGGAGATAAGTATTCCTGACGCGTGCGCCACCACATTAACAGCATCAGGATGCTGCAGATAATCCCGAAAGGAATCGTTAACGCAGCCTCATGATAGAAAATCGAATGTATGCGTTTATCCGAGGTCGACACAATAATCGCAATCGGGCGTTTTTCTGAATGCACTTTGGTGTAGAAGCGATCGTCCAACTGGAAGGTTGAAGCTTCACCGTGCACCAACGGCAATAACTGCGCAATAGGCGCCCCTTCGCTGGCAGAGAAAAAAGTAC
Source organism: Citrobacter sp. RHBSTW-00017 (assembly GCF_013797615.1). NCBI lineage: Bacteria > Pseudomonadati > Pseudomonadota > Gammaproteobacteria > Enterobacterales > Enterobacteriaceae > Citrobacter > Citrobacter sp. RHBSTW-00017. The sequence goes on from NZ_CP056899.1 coordinate 4,642,756, forward strand.
CCGTTACCGTGTCATACACGCCCCAGGACAGGTCCGGGTCATCTGACATAACTTCGCTGTAAGATAATGGGTTGATGACGACAACGTAGTTTCCACGTTGCATATACGTCATTCTGTAGCCAGCGAAAAAGGGGGTATCGCGATAGTAATAGATGGAGATGTCCGGCGTACGTTTATAGTCGGCGGTCGGCATAATATAGGCGACTGGCGGCGCCATCGACGTAGAGCACAAAAAATGATCGCCCTGCGCATAAATTAGCTCGCTGATATATAAACGACCACGAATAATATCTAGGGAAGGTGCGAACAAGTTCCTGATATGAGATCATCATATTCATCCGGAGCGCATCCCAGAGGGACATCATGAGCCATCAACTCACCTTCGCCGATAGTGAATTCAGCACTAAGCGCCGTCAGACCCGAAAAGAGATTTTCCTCTCCCGCATGGAGCAGATTCTGCCATGGCAGAATATGACCGCTGTCATCGAGCCGTTTTATCCCAAGGCGGGCAATGGCCGACGGCCCTATCCGCTGGAGACCATGCTGCGTATTCACTGCATGCAGCATTGGTACAACCTGAGCGACGGTGCCATGGAAGATGCCCTGTACGAAATCGCCTCCATGCGCCTGTTTGCCCGATTATCCCTGGATAGCGCCCTGCCGGATCGCACCACCATCATGAATTTCCGCCACCTGCTCGAGCAGCATCAACTGGCCCGTCAATTGTTCAAGACCATCAATCGCTGGCTGGCCGAAGCAGGCGTCATGATGACCCAAGGCACTTTGGTGGATGCCACCATCATTGAGGCACCCAGCTCTACCAAGAACAAAGAGCAGCAACGCGATCCGGAGATGCATCAGACCAAGAAAGGCAATCAGTGGCACTTTGGCATGAAGGCCCACATTGGTGTCGATGCCAAGAGTGGCCTGACCCACAGCCTGGTCACCACCGCGGCCAACGAGCATGACCTCAATCAGCTGGGTAATCTGCTTCATGGAGAGGAGCAATTTGTCTCAGCCGATGCCGGCTACCAAGGAGCGCCACAGCGCGAGGAGCTGGCCGAGGTGGATGTGGACTGGCTGATCGCCGAGCGTCCCGGCAAGGTAAAAACCTTGAAGCAGCATCCGCGCAAGAACAAAACGGCCATCAACATCGAATACATGAAAGCCAGCATCCGTGCCAGGGTGGAGCACCCGTTTCGCATCATCAAGCGGCAGTTCGGCTTCGTGAAAGCCAGATACAAGGGGCTGCTGAAAAACGATAACCAACTGGCGATGTTATTCACCCTGGCCAACCTGTTTCGGGTGGACCAAATGATACGTCAGTGGGAGAGATCTCAGTAAAAACCGGAAATAACGCCAGAAATGGTGGAAAAAATAGCCTAAATAGGCTGATTCGATGTGTTTGCGGGAAAAAAATCGGCCCAGATCCGCGAAATTTTAATCAGCGAGTCAGCTTGGGAAGAAATGACCTGCTTATTCGCACCTTCCTTAGATTTTTTTAACGATGAATTTAGGATAAATAAAACAGGTAATAAAAATACATCTTTAAGATTGATTATTTAGTATCGTTGCTTCCTTGAATATAACCACATATTTAACATGGTTATCGTCCTGCAAAAAATACGCCCAACACTGGTGAACAAACGAGCATATGTGATATAGTTCACAAAAATCATGTAACAGAAACGATGTTTCATTCATGTTATTGCCCGTCGATAGCCAGAGTACTACACCCTCGGTGAACACCCCCGCGCTGTCCTGGGCATCCAGACTTTCTGAGGACGTTTTTCATGGCAACGATAACAACTGGCGTGGTTCTTCTGCGGTGGCAATTACTCAGTGCAGTGCTGATGTTTTTAGCCAGTACGCTCAATATCCGTTTTCGTAAATCAGATTATATTGGCCTGGCCGTCATTAGCAGCGGTTTAGGGCTGGTATTTGCCTGCTGGTTTGCGACCGGATTACTCGGCATAACCCTGGTGGATATGTCCGCAATCTGGAAGAACATTGAAACCGTAATGGTTGAAGTGATGAGTCATACACCGCCAGACTGGCCGATGGTGTTGAACTGATAACAGAATTGCATATGGCTACCCCAGTTCTGAGGTAGCCATAATTTTCAGCGAAAAGCAGAAGGATTAAAATGGTTCTAATTACCTGATAGTGGAAAATAAAACAAAAAATATAATAATTTCATATTGTTATATAATAAGTTATTAACTATGTGAAGTTTTTAGTAAAAAATAGCCTTTATTACGACTAAAAACTTTACTTTCCTCTCTTGGCTGTTGCTCACCGCAATCATTCCAATTTTCTGGAATTAGTCTAAAAGAGAATCAGAGCAACTCTTTGCCTATTAGCAGCCTGAAGTCAACTCTGTTGTGAAGATTAACCTCATAAATTCCCTCAATAAGATTTTCAAGGGAATATTTAACCAGTTCCGCTGGGCCAATAATGATACAGCCATTTTTGACTTCAATATCAATAGCATCGCCGATACTGAAGCCAGCTTTTTCCATAATTGCTTCTGGTATTTTGAATACCGGGCTATCTCCGCATTTCTCAATAATTGTCTGGATCATTAGAGCTCCCCCGCTAGTACCATCACACATCATTTCTATAACTATACTTATATATCAACAACTTATATCACATGATTTCAAACCATTTAGTACGCATCATTCCACTAATCAGTATTAGTAAAAATAATTCAACTATCTTTTATTAATAGATAATTGATACATCCCGCTACAGCACATCGTCCGAACCAAATAGTATCTAATTGATTAGAAATGATTTTAAGTTAAAACAGATGAAAAAAGTCAGATGTGCTGTAGTGGGAAAATGATTTTTAATGGAGTGGCTTGCGGTGCCGAAACCTCCTGATCGATCACCATTTAACAAATGAACATCTACACAAACTTACAGACAGGCTCAAAAATTTGTATACATAGCGCAGTTGAGGTTAGGATAATCAAAGCTTCCCGCCTCCGGGTTGCTACTTACCAAAAATACCAAAGCGGGGTGCTACCCCCGCTTTTTTTGTATCTGGTACTTATTCAGTAACCGTGACTTTCGGCCCAGTGACGCGCAGGATGCTGAGTTAGCAATAGAGCTTATGCTATCCAAAAAAACCATAAAACCCGACAATACTGATAAGGATTGAGCCCCCCTGAAAACAGGGCCAGGGTCAACTTCTATTTCATCGTGCTCACGGTTTGCCATGTGCAGAGGGAACATCAGAGTCTGTCAAAGATTGATCCTTTGCGCGGAACAAAGATTTTCTCATACAGCCGAGTCGCGTACTCGTCCGTCATACCTGAAACATAGTCGCTGATGACCCGCATTTTTTTATCGTCAGCTTTTTCAGCTTCTCTATACTTCTTGCACGTCTCAGCCGGGAGAAAACGTGTGGGGTCGCTTGCCAGCACATTGAACAGTTCTACAATCAGCTTCTGACCTTTGAACTCCAGTAGCTGAACGTTTTCGTGCCGGATCACCTTGTCCTCAACCAGACTGAAAATGGCCTCACGTAGGGCTTCGACTTCGGCAGGTAGTGCCACTTTATAGCGAAGCATTCCGCACTTGAAATCAGGATGCTGCACCTGAAGCGTGACGCTTGTGATCATCAGGTGGACCAGCGTTCCGATGCATTCCTTGCGAAGGTAGCTTCTGCCGAACAGCTTATCGGCTACGTCTTCAGCGGTCAGGTCAAACGAGCTGCGTTGGCATGCTTCAAACAGGTGTGACTTGTCACTGAAGTAGTCCATCCACATGCTTTTGTCGATCATTCTCAGCGAAATCGCGTCCTCAAGATCATGGAGTGAATAGGAAATCTCATCAGCTAAGTCCATAATCGTTGTGTCCAGCGCTTTATATTTCGTTTTTCTGTGCTCAACCGGCTTGGTGGTCTTTCTTCCGGATCTGAATAACAGCGCATCATCATCATCAAAAGGTCGGAGTGCAAAGCTGACAGTATCCGCTTCGGAGTCCAGATAGCATTTCGGGGGCTTAAAGCCGGAGGATTTAAACAGCCATTCACGGCTTCCTGCCTGTGGCTGGCCGTAAGCGCTCTCGTTGACTACCTCAGAGTAGCTTGCCGGGTATTTCAGCACGCCTAGAATAAGCCTGCGCGTGGGATCCAGCCCGTTGGACTCGGTGTACTTATCCAGTTGGGTGAGTATACGCAGCGTCTGTCCGTTACCCTCAAAGCCTCCATAGGCTCTCATGCAGTAGTTAAGCGCAACTTCACCGCCATGACCGAAGGGGGGATGGCCGATATCGTGGGCAAGACAGATAGCCTGCATAAGGCTTGGGTGAGGCAGGAATTCCGCCTCAGTCGCTATCCCAACGGGATAGCGTATATTCAGCTGCGACAGGATGCCGCTGCCAATCTGCGCTACCTCCATAGAGTGAGTCAGCCGTGTGCGGTAGAAGTCGCTCTCGCCCAGACCCAGCACCTGCGTCTTCGACTGTAATCGCCTGAACGCGGAAGAGTGGATTAGTCGGGAAAGATCGCGTTCGTATTCCGACCTTATTTCATCTGGCCTACGGGTATTGCTCCCTTGGCGTTCAGACCAGATCTGTTCTTTGCTGTGTGTCATACAGGCTCCTGTGGGCAGGATATAGCAATCAGCCTGCTTAAGTGCAGACGTGAGAAATGTAAACCCGGGGCTGAGTTTCGTCCCTGTTATTCGGAATGAATCCTCTGTGCCAGCAAACTACCCAGGTTTTATCATCGTTAAAGAGTTCCGGGCGAGCGATCGTCCGTGCTGCACTCTGGAAGTGAAAATGCATCCGTCGCATACATCATTGAGCAGAATAAATTATCTATCACATCTATTCCTGTAACGAGAAAAGTTATTTTTTAAAATCATCACGTTGCTATGCGTTAGTGTGAACAGCTCTGCAATAGAGTTTATAAAAAACGAACTATCAGGTTATTGATTATGTACTTTGTAGTAAAGGAGCGCGAACACCAATATCGATTGAAATTGACATCATCGTCAGAAATGACGATGATTAGTGCATGAGATATCCCGGTGGTAAAGGCAAGTGCTATCAGAGACTCATCAACCTGATGCCAGTGCATGAGACATATATTGAAACCCACCTTGGTGGAGGAGCTGTGATGCGCAACAAACGGCCCGCAGCCCGTAATATTGGAATCGATATTGATCAACAGGTTATTGATGTATGGCGCGGCGGGGATATTCCCTGCGAACTCATTCAGGATGACGCTATAGCGTATCTCAGTACGTTTCCGTATCAGGGTAGTGAGCTAGTTTACGCCGACCCACCCTATGTTCATAGCACGCGTAAACGTAGCAAAATCTATCGTCATGAATATTCAGATGACGATCATCGCCGGCTGCTGCAAGTGCTTGCCAAGTTGCCCTGCATGGTCATGATATCCGGTTACGGAAATACTATCTATGACGAAATGCTCAGCGGATGGCGCTGCGAGCGATTTAACGCCAAGACTCATACGAACGTGCGTGAAGAATGCGTATGGATGAACTTTGATGTTCCTGACAGGTTGCATGACGCGCGATACATGGGCAGCAGTTATCGGGAAAGACAGACTCTGGCCCGCAGACGCACTCGGCTTTATGACCGCATAGAACGAATGGAACCCGCAGAGCGCAACGAACTGATCAACTGGCTGAACGCAACTTATGGTCTGGAGGCTGTATGACACAGCGCGGAGCGGTCTTCATTGGACCGACAATTATCAATCTTGACTTTCCGGCTCCGGAACAGGATATCCTCCCGGGTGTTCAGTGGGGAAGAATTGAGGCGTTCCCATCGCCAGCGTACTGGGCCTATCAAATACTCGCCCGTCGTCTGGAAGTCAACGCCGTCAATTACAAGCTTGGGCGAACGCTCAAAGAGGAAGTGGGTGCCTGCCTGCTGGGTGGACACGGCATACCAGCTGCGATAGGCCTTGCCGCATTCAATAAGCTGAAGGATTGCGGTGCGTTTGATGCTCAGCCACCATCTGAAGCCACTCTTTACGAATGGCTATCAGAGCCCATTAAAACTGGTAAAAAATCAGTACGTTACCGCTTCGCTCGGCAAAAATCGCGCTATCTCTCGGTTGCGCTAAACAGGCTGGATGTAGAGATGCCGCCGACGGATTCGGGCCGTGCTCTCAGAGACTGGCTGACCTCCATTCCCGGTATTGGTCATAAAACGGCATCATGGATAGCACGTAACTGGCTCTGTGCGGATGATGTCGCTATTCTGGACATTCACATCCTGAGGGCGGGACTACTTGCAGGTTTTTTCCCGGGAGACCTTACTGTTGAACGTGACTACCTGAAGCTGGAACAAATCTTTCTGAAGTTCAGTGAAGCTATGGGCGTAAAAGCATCTGAGCTGGATGCGCTTATCTGGTATGAAATGCAGGCCTCTTCCAGTACAGTGTTCAGTCTTATCGAAAACATGCGCGGCCAGCCTCTTGCGAAATTGCGCCCCCGTTCATCGCGAGCCAAAAACCGCCAGTCCGGTACCAGCCAGACGACCTTCCAGTTTTAATCCGGAGCACCAGTCATGGCCTGTAATGCCCAGCGGGCAAAAATTGCATTCCAGCGCTTCGGCAACAAGCGCCATCTGCCCTACAAGAACACCGGAATCGCGCCAAACAAGGCTATCAGCATCTGAATATTTTGCTGACGTTTTTCCTGGCTCAGCGATAAGTCTGACAATAATTCCGCTCTGGATATCAATTACCGGCAAAAGCTCATCGCGTATTTCGAATCGGGTCTGCTCAGGGATCCGAAGCGGTGCCAGCGCATGCATGTCAGGCAGATACAGCTGCCACCCATCCCGTTCAGGGAGGGAAAGAACAATGTGAATAGGATGTATGGCCCCGGCGGAGGGCACGGGGCGTTGAGTTAGTGGAAAGCCATAGCCTGAATGTCCCACAGCCATCACTCTGCCGGTTAGCCATAGCCAGTGAGATAGCTGGACCTGACTGACGTGGCTGAAGTTTCGCTGTGTTCTACGGGTTTCGATCACGTCATTCAATCCGGGAAGCACTGCATTCTCCGAAGGAGGCGGCAGAAAAAACGGATCTCCGGCGGGCCAGTTAACGGGTTGATAGCTGAGTGGCTGTTCACGGGGAACAGGACTAGCGGGAACGGTCCAAGTCATATCCGACATCATCCAGAACCTGAAAATACTTATTGCACCCCCGGCAGTTGCCGCATGGGATGTTTGCCTTATGGCAGCTATGGGCCCAAGCGAGGCCACCTGGCGTAACATCTGAAATTCTGATCAGCTCAGAGGTTGATAACGTAATTGCCGGAGCTTCGACAACCATGCCTCCTTCCTGAAACGACATAAGCTCACTGATTCTGCTGATGAAGCCTATAGTACCATCTAGATGCGTTTCATCTGACTTCACTGTGCCGATCCACAGGTGCGTGACGCCAAGCGTTATTGCCTTCATGGCCGCCAGAGAGATGAGCATCTGGTTACGATACGGCCACCAATCGCTCGATGGTGCATTCGGATCCGTAGCGGTACCAGCCATATCTCCTGATCCCAGCGAACGGCAGTCAATGCGTATAATGTGATGCTCAATTCCAAGGGTCTCACAGGTGGCAGTGGCAGCTTTAATTTCGGCATTGGCGGCTTGCTGACCGTAGTCGAGTGTCAGTGCTATATCCGGGCGTTTCCACCAGGCAATAGCAATGGAGTCCATTCCGCCAGAAAGTAAGAGTGCGGTTTTCATTTTTGAGCGGCCACCCAGAGCGTTTTATAAATTGCTGTGACGTAATCTTTGCTCAAGATACATCCTGATCCTTCCATCATTTTCTGATCCTCTTCCGATTCGTTCTCGGCATAGAACACCACCGGAGTGCCTAGCGCCCGCGCGTAACCGACTTCATAGATGGTGCCGGAGTCGAGCGCATCGCCTATTGCAAAAACGATGTCGGCCTGCCGTATCGCATCAAGATCCTTTTCGACTACTTCTTCTGCGGGTCCGTGTCCAACCATGTGATAGGGGGAAAAAACGTCCAGCCCAAGATCGCTCAGGTTCCGTCGCGCTTGCTCAACAAGCCAGAGCTGTGCCAAGGTAAAGAAGGGGCCAGCCAGATAGACTTTTCTGTTGCCACCCTCAATAAACGCCTGAGAAAGCTTGATGGGGCTGGGACTGAAAGCAGCCAGCCCTTCTGCTGAAGGAAAAAGCCCACTTTCGCAGTAACATGCGGTAGCAAGTGAGGCGTAATTCGCAGCATCGTGGGCTGTTTTTTTGTTCAGCATCCACTCACGGGAAAAATAGGCTACGAATGCGTCACCAGAGCCAATTTTGTTGACCCGACTTGTCTCATAGGCAGGGATATAGGATATGTTACCTTTATCGCAGATGAGTGCACCAGCTGGGCCCTGCTTGATAATGATGACTTCGGCATGACCGCTTTCGTAAAGAAACTCTGCATGCTCTCTGTCGGATAATTCGCGCTGGCCACTGAGGGACTTCGCCTCATAGCGGTTAAGGATCAAAGCGAGGTGCTTTGCTCTGGATCCGTTTGCTGTGAATGGCTCCGGGTTGGTCACATTCTGGGGGTCATATACTGCGTATTCCGCGTCTATTACAGCGGATCCCTCCAGCATTCCATAGCGTAGAACACAGGGCGCTTTCACTGTAATGACCGGGTAAGGGGTGTCCGGGTAATTGAAAATTCGAGGTTCCGCCAGCCCATGCTCATAATGGAATATGACGGATTCACGTACTTCATTCGTATGAAGCGTGAAGTTTTCAAAACAGGCGCGTTCTCGAAGAACCGAATTGACTATTTCATCAGCGTAGGTGTACAAATCAACGTTTACACCGAGCGTTGCCAGTGCTGATGCCGCCCTTCCCGCTGAACCGTAAACCTGGTGATTTCCTGGATGAAGGCTAATTTCATGATATGTACCGCCTGCAATAGTGATGATCTCCGTACTGAACGTTTTGCTGTTGCTCATATCGCGTACACACTGACCCTGACCTGACCACCATTAATGGCGGTTACTTTGGCAACGTAGGTTGTACCATTACTCATACAGTCACGGAGGCGCTGGATGTAGGGAGAAGCGATACCCCCAGCCTGCAAACCGTTGTGCATAGCAACCGTTAGCAGAGTTCCGTTTGAATTGATTTGCATAATCCCCATAATCACGCCGACTGACAGCTGCGCTACGACCTGCGGATCGGGCGAACTTAGCTGAGTATCAATCGTAAGTTTTTCACAGGTCACTTCAAAATCATCCTGACCGAACTGGCCGCCAAAGCTACCCCCACCAGAGCCTGACATAGACACCTCGCGTTACAATTATTAATATATTTGATATTTGTATATCAATAAAATTTGTCGGTGTATAGAAAAATTGTTTGCTTTATGTGCAGGTATCAGGTGTTATTTTTTAACTAACATTAATCATGATTTGTCTTGATAGTCATCTCGGTAGTGTCAGCCTAAGGCCCTTCGAGCAGACCTCGTCGTGAGGACAGAAAGTGCCTATAATTACAGCACCGCCTCAATTAATTTATTGAATAAATTGCCTTTTACAGATAAAGCAATCGTTCTTCGGGATAAAACTTCCGTTGCCCTAATTAAACATGTATTCTACCCGGCTGGGCTTTTTCCAGCGAAAAAACGCGGAGTTAGCACACATGAAGCGGAAAAACAGAGTATTCACCTCCCTTTCGCGCCGTAAACGCCGCGCTAAAACCCGAGAAATCAAAAACCTTATCCACCGTGAACGGCATCGCTGTGGTGGTATATTCTATGACGAGTGCGATATAGATGAGGCATTTGCATGCGGAAACTGGAAGTGGAGCGACATACTTTTCTTGGGAAGAGACTCTGCGGTTTTCTGGAATGCGGAGATAATTACGGCCAGTGTAGAATTTAGTGATAGAGTCGAATCAATCGCATTCAATGAAGCATGGTCGATGCTGGATGATGGCGAACGGTTCTGTGATTTGTGCAATAAACCAGCACTCTCCGAATTCGCAGGGCTGACATGGATGGAATATATTGAGAAGCGAGAACAGGAAATAGCCCGAGAAAACCCACCAGTAGTTCACAGTGGTTATCGTATCCTACCCGGCTATGCAAATGGTATTGGTTTGCAGATTATCGTTGATGTTGATGTTTTGAGCCGTGACGTCATTGAATCCGCTATCGCAGATTTCATTACGCGAGGTGAGCGAGAATGGGTCTCGAATGAACCAGCGTACACCAAGGTATTTCAAGAAACTTCCGCTGTAGATTAGAAGGAAAATATCGAGTCTTGAGAGAAAAATACCATTACAGATAAAGTAGTTAATTAAATTATAAGCATCCCGGTAAGCCAACACATAATATGTATATTGAGAGCTTTAACGAAGATTTCGCTACGAATATCTGAATGAACGCGGTTCAATGTTATTGTACATAAAATGATTAATGCATGATGACAATCACCGACAACACTCAGCGCTGGATTCTCTGCCCCTCCTTCTAAATTTTCAGCAGGTTGGAAGAACATAAAAACCTTTCGGAACAGCGTGAAAAAAAATCAGAGCTGCTCTTTACCTGTTGGTAAACCGAAGCCAATTTTTGGGTGAAGATTAACTGCGGAAATTCCTTCCAAGAGAGTATCCAAGGAATACATTTTCAGTTCCGTATGGCCAATGATGATGCAACCATATTGGTCTTTAATATCAATAACATCATTTGCACCTAAGCCAAATTTTTTCATACCAAACTCCGGGACTCTAACCATCGGGCTGCTCCTCCATTTTTCAATAATAAGAACCATTATAGCCCCCTCATGGGTATCCGCATACAGAGTTTCGATAATCCTGCAAGTGTAGCAGTGAGCTGAATCACTGGACTAAAAGTCATATAGGATCCCTCTTGAGCACATCCGTACAATAATGCTCACATATCATTGATTAAAATATATTTTTAACTAAAACTGAATACCAGACGTTGATGTGCTGTAGCGGGGTACTTACAGTCTGATTGATGTCAGCTTTGTATAAAATAAGCGTCAAAGATGGTTGCCAGAACAGCCAAGGTTACTGATGATTACGGGTGTAAGAACCATCGAATTACGTGCTGCATTATGGTCGGAATTTGATCTAAATAGCTGCGCGGAATAGTAGATCACTGAAAGGGAACTCAGCCCGGATTGTGCGATCTGATCAATCGCCAAACCAACCAAAATCACCAACCGGACTGAGCGATGCCGATCATAGTACCAATACCCCGTGGCGAACGACGCCTGATGCAGAAAGCTATTCATAAAACGCGTGATAAAAATCATGCCCGCAGACTCACGGCCATGCTGATGCTTCATCGGGGTGAACGGGTCAGCGATGTTGCCAGAACTCTCTGTTGTGCCCGTTCATCCGTTGGTCGCTGGATTAACTGGTTTACGCACTCAGGTATTGAAGGCCTGAAATCCTTACCCGCAGGGCGCTCCCGACGCTGGCCTTTTGAACATATCTGCACCCTGTTACGTGAGCTGATAAAGCATTCTCCCGGCGATTTTGGTTATCAACGTTCACGCTGGAGCACCGAATTACTGGCAATAAAAATCAATGAGATAACCGGTTGCCAGTTACATGCAGGAACCGTTCGCCGCTGGTTGCCATCTGCGGGGCTTGTATGGCGCAGGGCCGCGCCAACTCTGCGTATCCGTGACCCACATAAAGATGAAAAGATGGCGGTAATCCACAAAGCGCTGGATGAATGCAGCGCAGAGCATCCGGTATTTTATGAAGATGAAGTGGATATCCACCTTAATCCTAAAATCGGTGCGGACTGGCAGTTGCGCGGACAGCAGAAACGGGTAGTGACGCCGGGGCAGAACGAAAAATACTATCTGGCCGGCGCACTGCACAGTGGCACGGGTAAAGTCAGCTACGTGGGCGGCAACAGCAAAAGTTCAGCGCTGTTTATCGCTCTGCTGAAGCACCTGAAAGCCACTTACCGGCGGGCGAAAACAATCACGCTGATCGTTGATAACTACATTATCCATAAAAGCCGCGAAACACAGCGCTGGTTGAAAGCAAATCCCAAGTTCAGGGTAATTTACCAGCCGGTTTACTCGCCGTGGGTGAATCATGTGGAACAGCTATGGCAGGCACTTCATGACACGATAACCCGTAATCATCAGTGCCGCTCAATGTGGCAGTTACTGAAAAAGGTCCGCCATTTTATGGAAACCGCCAGCCCATTCCCCGGAGGAAAACATGGTCAGGCAAAAGTGTAGCGGTATTAGGCGCAGCTATTTAGGTAACGCTTCCTGCTGAAAGGATAAAAATGCGCAGGCTACACCTTGTGCCTTTATCGACTCAAGCGTTAGATTTACTCAATGAACTCAAAATGATGGCAGGGAACTATCGTTATGTTTTTCCGAGGCGGAATGATCCGAACAAATCGATGAGTGAAGCGAGCATTAATCAACTAATCAAGCGAATAGGTTATGGTGGACGACCTACCGGCCATGGGTTTCGACATACTTTTTCAACAGTATTGCATGAAGCAGGGTTCAACCGTATTTGGATAGAGTTACAGTTTGCTCATGTTGATAGAAATAGTATCCGCAGAATATATAACCATGCTAATTATATCGAAAGCCGAATAGATATAATGCAATGGCATTCGAATAAAATTAACCAGAAGAATTAATAAATGTATATTAAAAACTTATCAATACGTAATTTTAGAAATTTTCAAAGTACGAAGTTGAACTTTAAGAAGGAATGTGTGAATACGATAGTTGGAGAGAACTCATCAGGTAAAACAAATGTTTTTGAGGCTATGAGATTAATACTAGATGATTCTCTCCCATATTATAAAAGATTCCTTACTGAAAGAGATTTTCACAGAGGATGTTTGCCGGTTTTTGGTCAATGGATATTAATCAGTTTGGAGTTAGGTGACATTTCTGGAGATGAGGAGTCTGAAATTTTATGTCAATTAAATACGACAGTTGATGCGGGTGGTACAGGTCGAGTAACATACATATATCGACCTCAATTCCATATTAGAGAGAAACTTTTTAATTTATCATCTATTGCAGACTTGCAAAAAAGGAGAGAGGCATATGATAAGTTGCTAAAGGAATATATTATTGATAAAACGACCTACGAGGCCTGGACTGTTTATCAAGGAACCTGTGATTTCTCCGATGAAAATGAATATGTCAGGATTGCTGGTGATTTTTCAAACTTCATTTTCCCAAATCCTTCTGTAGAATATATAGATTTATTAGGAAATAGGCAGCGTGGATATAATTTACTAGACCATATTAGTTGCACATACGCAAGGGCGCTGAGGGATGTTGTTAGTGAGTTAAAAAATAATAGATTCAATCCATTCCAAAAACTATTGGATTTCATCTCTAAAGATATTTCAAATGATGAAGAGCTCACAAGTAATATTATAGACGTAAATAATAAGATATCAACAATATCAGAGGTTAGAAAGCTTTCTACAGGTATTCTAACATCCATTACTAATGCTGTCGGCTCTACTTATTCCCCCTTAGTAAATATTTCATCAGAACTTCCTAGTGACGTCAAAGATCTTGTGAAGGTTTTACAGCTCAAAGCAGGAGATTCGTTGAGTGATGGGTACACGGCTGATTTATCCGAAATGAGCTTGGGTGGAGCTAATTTAATATATCTTGCTCTTAAATTGTATGAGTATGAAGAAGGGGTGAGTAAGAATCTATTGTCAAACTTCCTGATCATAGAAGAACCTGAATCGCATATTCATACTCATATTCAAAAAACACTTTTCAGTAATTTAAAAAACAAAAAAACTCAAGTTTTTATTTCCACGCATTCAACACACATCTCATCAGTCTCTAATATATCATCAACTAATGTTTTGGTGAAAAAACTTGGATACACTCAAGCTTGTTCTCCTTCCTCAGGCCTCGATGAACCAACGATCAATAAGATAGAGCGTTTTCTTGATGCGATACGTACAGATATTTTATTTGCTAAAAATGTGATATTAATTGAGGGGGATGCAGAGGAAATTCTAATACCTCATTTAGTAAAAAACTCTTTCGGTGTAACACTGGATGAGTTAGGAGTATCTCTTATTTCTGTGAGAGGAACCGGGTTTGAATTACTCTCATCGCTTTTTCATCCATCGAGAATAACTAAAAAATGCGCAATACTCACGGATGATGATATTAATATCTATAACGAAGATAAACCGGAGTACATCACTCAGGTAATGTATGATGATGCCATTTCCTCAGAAAAATCAGGGAAAGAGAGAGTTGAGGCGTTAAAGTTATTAACTGCAAATAATAATCTTCTCAAAGCATATTTTACAAAACATACCTTTGAAATTGATTTAGCTCTAAGCGGTTCAAAAAAATATTTTGAGATAATAGCACGAGAATCGTTCGAAAAAGATTTTTATTTAACTCCTTACTTAGATGCTTTCCAATCTTCTGACGATACGAAAATTGGTTCCTTTGCTTTAAAATTGGCAAATAAACATAAGAAAGGTTGGTTTGCAATGAAAGTTGTTGAGAAACTTGACCACAATTTCCCTATCCCTATGGCTTTGTGTAAAGCACTTGGATTTACCAGCGATTTTAATAAGTTAACTCTCGCAAGAGTGATTAAATATAGGTGTGATTATTACACTAAAACTTTAGGTGATAATATAATCGAAGTGGCTTTCTCAGATGATAGCCTTGAATATATTGTTGACAATATAGAACCAGTTTTGGATATTTTCAAAGGACACTATAGCAATGATCCTTTAGTGCATCTTTTAATGGAGGCGTAATAATGGACGATGAAAAAAAAGAATTATTAAAGATCAAAAAAAATCTTTTTGTCTCTGCTTGCCCAGGCGCAGGGAAAACTAAGTTTCTTTTGGGTATGCTTGGCGATAATATTAGGTGTGACTCAGGGTTTAAGTGGCATATAGTTCTTACACATACTAATGCTGCCGCCGATGAAATAAATTTACGATTAGATAACCAAAACATTCTAAATGATAGAGTTTGGTGTGGAACAATACATTCATTTTTACTCGAGTGGGTGGTAAGAAAATATGCGGGGGCAATGGCTAGAACAAAAGATGGAGTAAGGTTAATATCTGAGCGTGAACATCGTGACTTAATACGTAAGATTGAGAAGGAAAAATTCCCCAGTACAAGATTAAAATTTAAATGGGATGAATATGGTGATCCTCATGTTGAGCCATTTTGTTTATTAAATGAGCCTGAAAAAATAATTGATGCTCAAAAAAACGAGGCAATAGTGTGTGAGGAATATGAAAAAAATAAGATAGATGCAAGCCTCATAGATTTTAACGACATATTAACTCTTAGCCTGGAATTTTTGACTCAAAACGAGAAGATCGCAGAGTATTTATCGAAACTTATAGGTTATATTTACTTGGATGAGTCTCAGGACACTAGTTATATCCAGTTGGAAGTTCTTTCATTTATTACAAGATATAATAAAACAATAGTTCTTGTTGTGGGTGATAATGATCAAGCTATATATCAAGATCTTGGTGTGTCTATAAAAGATGAAGTTAGTATTAAGAAAATACTCAAACTCGATGAGTTGGAGGTAAGGCAACTTACGGGATGTTACAGATCTACAAAATCATTAGTAGATTACTATAAAAAATATTCTTATTCGAAATCGAATATAGAATCTATCCGTGAGGATTTAGGTAAGTCACCTATTATTAGACACACGTTGCAAACTGATTTGGCCGGTAGGGTGATGAATCTTATTGAGGCATATAATAAGTCTAAAGGTAGTGTTGAGAGTTTGGCTATAATAGGTCCGAATAGATATTACTTAAATGATCTTATCAATAGTATTTATGAACGTTCAAATGAGTTTGTATTTGATTTTTATTCAACCAATCCTTTGTATACATTGAAAGATACCATTTATAATGATCTTGTTCGTCTTGTGTTGCTTGATGTGTCAGTTAATAATTACAGAGCCAGACATGCGTTATGCATTTCTATAAAAGACAAACTTCCTGAATTTGATGGTTTATCTTGTAGTGACTTGAAAAAAGCAGTAAAGCAATTCAATACAAAGCGAACTGTTTTTATTCTTTGGTTAAAAGATTTTTATGAGTTCCTTTTATCTGCTTTACCTCATTCTCCAAAAATAAATTCTGATTATTTGATCTGTCAGTCCAATCTTTCAGCTTTTCCAGTAAAGGCTGACATAATTTCAATACGAAAAATAATAAATAAAGAGGCTAACGTTGTGAAAGTGACAACAATACATGGTTGTAAGGGTGAAGAATACGATTATGTAATATCTATTGGATATCATGATCAAGTTGTTCCCCATTCTTCGGCGGTTGAAAAGGGTGCTGAATACTCAGAAAGCATCGCAAAAAGATTAATGTTCGTTGCATTTTCGCGCGCTAAAAATCACATGAATATATATATCGATGACCGGAGAGTTGTTAGCCCTTATTTTATAGCTGATACTTGACTTGAAGAGAAACAGTGTTCTTCTGTTTTTCATATGTACCACAGCGCGCAATGCTCTGCCCGCTAAAGGGGCCGCTTTTAATGCAGATGCAATAGCGACCTCAGACCGTACCAGAGATAGCACTGTAAATAGAACGACTCACTTTTAAATATCGTCCGGTTGTAGTAGTCAACTAATTATGGCCACTACAAACTCAATAACTATCTTTTTTCTCCGTCAGTACGCTCACGGTCAATCTTTGTCAACGATGCATTAAGTTGATGTTCTGTCATTCCATGTTTGTATGCATTGTATTGCCAGATTACAAACTGCTGTTTGTACCTCCGGTTTTCTTCTTTAAGCTCTTCGATTTCACTTCCAAGATTCACAATCCTGGCGGCTGCAATATTCAAACTAGCTGGGCGCGGATTTTTGCGGCCCCTGCCTTTCAGCGCCTCTTTTTTTGTTTGATAGGCAGTCACTATTGCCTCATGTGCATTAAGGGATTGCCTTGATGGTAACTTTCCTACCAATGGCTCTGCCGCCTCACAGATTGCTAACCAAGACAATTTTGGTTCTTGCCATCCTCGAATTAGGTTCACGATGGAATCAATATCTCTATTATTCAGATGTTTAGCCAAAACCACCTCCTAGAAAAGTTGTCAAATCATCTAACATCACAGCTTCTTCGCTTGCTTTTCCTTTCTGCTCAATGGACTCAATGGACTTCTTTTCTGCAACACGCCGAAGCTGACTGAAATCATTGCCCCGAAGCTTAATCTGCGCACCATTTTCAATATCTGGCTCTTCTAAAATAGCGACTAACTCCCGAAGTCTGGTGACGGTTTTCTTGTGGTACTGATACCAGCGATCAGCCCCCATCTCGCCGCTTGCCACAGCCGTTTCGGCAAGCGAAAACAATCGTTCCGACTTCACCAGCCGTCTTTTAATTCGATCTAATTTTTCTGTATCATCGCCCTTGATACAAACCTGCTCAATACAATTGACGCAATCTCGGAACTTCTCACAGGGGCTCATGGTGTAGTCATGTACACAGTAGCCATACTCCGTCACATGGACTGAGGAATGCTCTAATGTATTGAATTCCTGCATAGTCACGGGCAAATGCTTTGCCACCTCGCCGACAGGCCCAAATAGCGCTTTTGTGGGGTCTAGGCGTTCAGCCATACCAACCAGCTCGTATTCGGTCATGTGGTTGTAAGTTCGATTCTGCTTAACATCGGCCCGCCCTGACCACTTGGCAATTTCCAGGTTTGACAGTCCGCCGCGCTGGGCAATGGTGTTGAGCAGGTGCCGTGCCTGATGCGAGGTCATTTTAACCCGTTCTCCGTTTTCAGCACGATAACCATGGCGATCAAAGATGCTGGCATGTTTTCCATCCAGAGCCTCACGAGGCACCAGATCATTGTTGCAGAAGTTATTGGTTGGCTTATGTAATTCAACCGGTAGGCATCCTCGGTTTCCGTGGAGCTGATTAGCATTTAGTGCAAACAAGGCATTGCTGTACTTAATTTCCTTGTCTTTATCAAACCACGGAAAGTCAACGGGCAAACGCGCCATAGTATGCTGCCACAGGCTGTTTAACGTATGTACATAATCTTCTTTAGCTAAACGTCGATTACCAAGAGACGACCTACACGTCTTTTTTGAGTCATGTGCGAAACCTAGCGCCATACAAGCCTGCTCCATCGTCAATGGCTCATCATCAGCGATATCGGGGCAGCTAGCATGTCGGTAAAACTTATTCGGGTGTTTCTCAATCCACTTGGCCAGCTGACGGGCATCCTCTGACAACTTTTTCGCTCTGGCGATGGCTGTTTTAGCAACTGAGACCATCACCGTTGGTATCCATTTGATATCGCCCTCGTAGCCTTTTCCTGAGAAAAAACGCCAGCCATAGCGTTCTATCCCTTCACGATCCGTTTCACACACCTCGCAATCCACAGGCAGAGCTAACACTTCAGTAATGCGTGAAGGTGCTGACATCAACATGGCAAAAACCGATGTTGTAAATATGTCTCGCTCATGAATTGGGTCATTGGCAAAAATTTCCGCCAACGCATTAAGAGCAATATCACTCGGAAGTTTCTCTTCCCTATTTTTCTTCGCCTCTCGGCCTGTTTTGTTCTTGTCCTCTACACGCTTAATTGGATTGACCCAATTTTGCATAGCACTTGATACAAGCTGGTTTTCAGTTAAAAACTTAGCCAGCCGCTCAATCTCACGGCCGCAATGATATGCTGAACCATCGGAGTAGTGCTGCCTTGCCAATTCAGCTGCTTCGTCCAGGACAGAAATCGATATGCCATCAATATTTGCGTTCCCGTTTACTTGAAGCAAAGCCGCTTCGACCGAACGGAGAGCCTTACTTTCATTCTTTGTCCCCGTGGGATGATGCCCCTGCTGGTAACGGAAATAGGCTTTGGCGAAATCAATGAACTCAGGGTTTTGTACCTCTCCCTGCATGGGCTTTCGCGTAATAATACCTAACTTGGAAAACACAGTTATGTTTGGCCAAACAGCATCTTCCCAATTTAGATCAGAACCGAATACAGTCAATTGATCTCGGCACTTGGATATGAATGCTTCAAGGTTTTCTGCTGCTGCCAGTGTAGCCTTTGGCTTGAACAGGAAAAGCTCAGCCATTGGTTATTTCCCCCTGTGGACTAAGCTCTTCGCGACGTTTTACACAACGTATGATCACATCTGCCACAGCGATAATGCTGCGATCAAGTACGGCAGCAATCTGTATGTCGCCAGTTATCTCTTTCACCCGTTCACGCTCGTTGAGCAGACCCTCATAGACCTCCTCATGTGGGCCATCCAGCCAAGGCTGGAAATGCATGCAGGTGTAGCAAGGAATAGGAATATTGGCACCACAAAAGCCATGTTCTCCACAAGTACCAACACCCTGGCCCATCTCGGTCCGAATACGACTGGTAGGATCGTTACCTCGATGCGCGTCCCTCTCTGAATCGACAAGTACCCCGACAAAGGCCTGAGCGTATGGTGCCAACTGGAAGCCAACCGCCTCATCAAGCTTTTTCACATGTTCGGGGATATTCTTAATGTAAACGCCTGCGTTTTGGGTGTCCGTATGGTCAAGCAGTTCCGCAATCACCAACTCGCCAAAGCCTTCCCGGGCAGCTCGTGTGCCCGTGGTATAACGAAAACGACGAGCATTGATATGCAATAGCTCACCGGTTCGTTCCGACCGGATATCGGACTTTTCTACGATGTACTGAAGTGTGTAAGTTATCTCTGCTGCGGGGATGTGGAGTTTGTCGGTAGCAAGCAGTTGGCGGAATTCATAAGGAGATTGGACGGCAGCTAACACATTAAGATCCGGAAACAGAGGAATTTGCTGCCGATCATCTTCCTGCAATTCAAACCCCAGACGCTTCTCAACCAGTGCAATTGCATTCCTTGCCTGAGCATTCAGGATAGCCCATAGTTCAAGTGATATCGCGAAGGGCTTGAAGTTTGTTCGAAAAGTGCTGCTGCGCTGTTTAGCTCGCGGCACATTCAACACATAGAAGGGTTCTCCTTTACCATTTTTGCCACAAAGGACATCGACCACACGAAGTAACGATATTTGGATGGGACGACGTCCCGTATGACTGATACAAAGTGTCATAGCCAACTCAGCTATCGTAATTAAGCTCTTTTCATAAGCCCGAATAGCCCCCTCATTAACTGCTGTCAGCTCATTATCCGTCAGAGGCCCCTCTCGAGGATCCATGCGCTTAACCGCATCCCCCTTACGATTACCCTTTAGCGTCCAGCCATCTAGCAATCGGATCACCTCCTTACTGATGCCGGGATAGCCCAGTTCGTGCCAGGATCGAAGAAAGCCACGGATAGTTGCCAGATACCATTCTGTTGCAGGCGACAGCATCGACCGATAATTAATCAATACAATATCAGTAATTTCTCTCGCGCCAGTCTTTCGCAGCATGTGCTGAAACCGTTCAAAAATATTTTTTGTATGAGAAGAAGAACGATTGGAAGCATAAAACGCCAGTGTCCGCAGGCAGCCATCTAGCGACCCATCTGGCAAGTAATAGTGAATATCAGCAAGGTTAATAGTGATATTTCTATCCAATGTCCACGATGTGTCATACAGCAGAAAAGAGTAGCCATTGGCGCTAGCACGGATTTGCTCGGATGCTAATGCAGATAAGGAGTTATTCGTCATCATTCTTCATGTCCTCTGGCAAGCGGGTGCCGCTACCTTCTTGTAATGCCAGAGCGGCCTCAAAACCTTTTTGCCGAATGAAGCGTTTGTTGTAAGTCGCTGCGGTTCCTGAGCCATCCCTCCAGCCCATTAAATACGAACGGAGTTGTTCTTGGCGTTCCTCGCTGACTTGCTCATCCATGGCATCCATTCTTTCTGAAAACTTGCGATTCCAGGTGTGACGGAGCGAGTGCCCTGTCGCTGCATACAACTGCGGTGATACAGTCCTGACCACAGAAAAAATTTTGTGGTATCCCCCTTTGGAGATAGGATTTCCCACAGTTGGCCCTGGCTTGTAAGTTACAAACAGGTAGTCATTTTTCTTCGCATTTCGGACTTTCCGGCGGTCTTGAATGATATAACTATGCAGTTCTTGAACTAAGGATTCAGCCAACGGTAAGAGCCGTTCTCTGGTTTTAGCATTAGGCTGATTGGTTCTAGAGTCAACCCGCTCATCTGCTCGCCTAACGATACGGATCCTGTTAGTACTAAAATCAACATCCTGTATTCTGATATTCAATAATTCACCACCTCGAATACCAAGATAAAACAGAAGCAAGATCATCAGCCGATTCCGGCGCTGCACATCTATTGAGAAAGGATTTGACTCCGATCCAGGCTGGATGACTTCAAATAGCGAATCCAATTGAACATCACTCAATGACCTGTCTTGCAACTCACTGCTTCTGTGCTTTTTAGACGGTCGGCGCGTCTTTATTTGCTGCGCCATAGCATTGATCTGTTCGACAACTTCCAGTTCTGCCGTCTTTAAGATATGCATCGCATACCAGTGTAAATAGTTGGCAAACGTTGTCAGCCGGGAATGCTGTGTCCCGTTATCAACGGTATCGGTCATCACATCTGCCAACCAAGGGGTAGAGGACGCTATTAATGGCCTCTTTCCTTGTTTGCACTGAGCAAAATCTCGCAGATCGTCCAGCTCATGTGGTCTGAAGAAGTCCTTGGTCAAAAACCGCTGCTCAAGGTCAATGTCTCGACTCTCTACAAAGCTTAACAACATAACAAGGTTGCTAGCCGCCGCCAACATCGTTGAAAAAGCATCCCCTCTATTGCGGATTTGAGTTGTTAGAAACAGAGTGGGGTAATACAGGGGAAGGCCAGAAGAACGATCCACCACCATGCAGTAGCGCTCACCACTATCCATAACAAATTTTGTAACCCCGTAGAGTTTCTTCATGCGCACACAACCAACAAACTTTACATAATTGCAAGGTGAACGATGCACCAAAGATTGTCAATTAATGCTTGACGATTTTCCAAGCTCAATAAATAAAAAACCCCTGAATTAACAGGGGGCTGTGTATTTATTCTTTACAAATAACTCTCAGGTCAACTCTAGAACGGAATATCGTCGTCGAAATCCATCGGCGGCTCATTAGACGGCGCTGCCGGAGCCGACTGCTGCTGCGGGCGAGACTGCGCGCCGCCGCTGAACTGATTGCCACCTTGCGGCTGCTGAGGCTGACCCCAACCCCCCTGCTGCTGGCCGCCACCTGCCGGAGCCCCACCACCCTGACGACCGCCCAACATTTGCATGGTGCCGCCAACGTTAACCACAACTTCAGTGGTGTACTTTTCTACGCCGGATTGATCGGTCCATTTGCGGGTACGCAGCTGACCTTCGATATAGACCTGGGAACCTTTACGCAGATATTCGCTGGCAACTTCCGCCAGTTTGCCGAACAGCACCACACGGTGCCATTCAGTCTGCTCTTTCATTTCGCCGGTCGCTTTATCACGCCAGGATTCGGAAGTAGCCAGCGTAATGTTGGCAACTGCGCCACCATTCGGCATATAGCGTACTTCCGGGTCCTGGCCCAGATTACCGACGAGAATCACCTTGTTTACGCCTCTGCTGGCCAT
Organism: Citrobacter sp. RHBSTW-00017; assembly: GCF_013797615.1. Taxonomy (NCBI): domain Bacteria; kingdom Pseudomonadati; phylum Pseudomonadota; class Gammaproteobacteria; order Enterobacterales; family Enterobacteriaceae; genus Citrobacter; species Citrobacter sp. RHBSTW-00017. The sequence continues at coordinate 4,665,384 of NZ_CP056899.1, forward strand.
GATCGTGTCTCCTGAAAAACGTTACTGAATAAGTGTAAGCGCGGGATTGTAGCATTTCCAATAGCGCTTTTACTACGTTGCGAGATCGATTCCAGTAAACAACCCCAGACAGACATTGTTGCACAGGCATCTGCGTTTTGCATTCCAATACTGTATATCCATTCAGGTCAGGTTGTGTCATAATTAACCGTTTGTGATCGCCGGTAGCACCATGCAGCCAGGCAAAAAAGCGTTTAATCCGGGAAAGATGAATGGATAAGATCGAAGTTCGGGGCGCCCGCACCCATAATCTCAAAAACATCAACCTCGTCATCCCGCGCGACAAGCTGATTGTCGTCACCGGGCTTTCGGGCTCAGGCAAATCTTCGCTCGCTTTCGACACCTTGTATGCCGAAGGGCAGCGTCGTTACGTTGAATCCCTTTCCGCGTACGCGCGTCAGTTTCTGTCGCTGATGGAAAAGCCGGATGTCGACCACATTGAGGGGCTGTCTCCCGCCATCTCAATTGAACAAAAATCGACATCCCACAACCCGCGATCCACGGTAGGTACGATTACCGAAATTCACGACTATCTGCGTCTGCTGTTTGCCCGCGTTGGCGAACCGCGCTGCCCGGATCACGATGTTCCCCTGGCGGCCCAGACCGTTAGCCAGATGGTGGACAACGTTCTGTCGCAGCCGGAAGGCAAACGTCTGATGCTGCTGGCGCCGGTGATTAAAGAGCGTAAAGGCGAGCATACTAAAACGCTGGAAAACCTGGCAGGCCAGGGCTATATCCGCGCCCGTATCGACGGTGAAGTGTGCGACCTTTCCGATCCGCCCAAGCTTGAACTGCAAAAGAAACACACTATTGAAGTGGTGATTGACCGCTTTAAAGTACGCGACGATCTCACCCAGCGACTGGCTGAATCCTTTGAAACCGCGCTGGAACTGTCCGGTGGTACGGCGGTGGTCGCCGATATGGACGATCCGAAAGCGGAAGAGTTGCTGTTCTCCGCCAACTTCGCCTGTCCGATCTGCGGCTACAGCATGCGCGAGCTGGAACCACGTCTGTTCTCGTTCAATAACCCAGCGGGTGCATGCCCGACCTGTGACGGTCTCGGCGTGCAGCAGTATTTCGATCCTGACCGGGTGATCCAAAATCCGGAACTGTCGCTGGCCGGTGGTGCTATCCGCGGCTGGGATCGCCGTAACTTCTATTACTTCCAGATGCTTAAGTCACTGGCGGAACACTATAAATTCGACGTCGAAGCCCCATGGGCCAGCCTGAACCCTGCCGTGCATAAAGTGGTGCTGTACGGTTCCGGCAAAGAGAATATCGAATTTAAATACATGAACGATCGCGGCGATACATCCGTACGCCGCCATCCGTTCGAAGGCGTATTGCACAATATGGAGCGCCGTTATAAAGAGACGGAATCCAGCGCGGTACGTGAAGAATTAGCCAAGTTCATTAGCAACCGACCGTGCGCCAGCTGTGAGGGGACGCGTTTACGCCGGGAAGCCCGCCACGTATTTGTCGAAAATACGCCGCTGCCCGCGATTTCCGACATGAGCATCGGTCACGCCATGGATTTCTTCAACAACCTGAAGCTTGCGGGTCAGAGAGCGAAGATTGCAGAGAAAATTCTCAAAGAGATTGGCGATCGTCTGAAGTTCCTGGTCAACGTCGGCCTCAACTATCTGACGCTGTCGCGTTCAGCAGAAACGCTCTCCGGCGGCGAAGCCCAGCGTATTCGTCTGGCAAGCCAGATCGGCGCAGGTCTGGTCGGCGTAATGTACGTGCTGGATGAACCGTCTATCGGTCTGCATCAGCGCGATAACGAGCGTCTGTTGGGTACGCTTATCCACCTGCGTAATCTGGGCAATACCGTCATTGTGGTTGAGCACGATGAAGACGCGATTCGCGCCGCTGACCACGTCATCGACATCGGCCCCGGCGCGGGCGTTCACGGCGGCCAGGTGGTTGCCGAAGGTACGCTAAAAGATATCATGGCCGTGCCTGAGTCGCTGACCGGCCAGTACATGAGCGGTAAGCGCAAGATTGAAGTGCCGAAACAGCGCGTGGCGGCAGACCCGGAAAAAGTGTTGAAGCTGACCGGCGCGCGCGGTAACAACCTGAAAGATGTCACGCTGACGCTGCCGGTTGGTTTATTTACCTGCATTACCGGTGTTTCCGGTTCGGGTAAATCGACGCTAATTAACGACACGCTGTTCCCGATTGCGCAGACGGCGCTGAACGGCGCCACGCTGGCTGAACCCGCGCCATATCGTGATGTTCAGGGCTTGGAACATTTCGACAAAGTGATCGACATTGACCAAAGCCCGATTGGCCGTACGCCGCGCTCTAACCCGGCAACCTACACCGGCGTGTTTACGCCAGTGCGCGAACTGTTTGCCGGCGTGCCGGAGTCGCGTGCGCGCGGTTATACTCCGGGTCGTTTCAGCTTTAACGTCCGCGGCGGACGCTGTGAAGCTTGTCAGGGCGACGGCGTGATCAAAGTCGAAATGCACTTCTTACCGGATATCTACGTGCCGTGCGATCAGTGTAAAGGCAAACGCTATAACCGCGAAACACTGGAGATTAAGTACAAGGGCAAGACTATCCACGAAGTGCTGGATATGACGATTGAAGAGGCGCGTGAGTTCTTCGATGCCGTTCCGGCGCTGGCGCGTAAGCTGCAAACGCTGATGGACGTGGGTCTGACGTACATCCGACTGGGTCAGTCCGCCACCACGCTCTCGGGCGGTGAAGCGCAGCGCGTGAAGCTGGCGCGTGAACTGTCCAAACGCGGTACCGGGCAAACGCTGTATATTCTCGATGAACCGACCACCGGTCTGCATTTTGCGGATATTCAGCAACTGCTGGACGTGCTGCATCAACTCCGGGATCAGGGCAACACCATCGTAGTGATTGAGCACAATCTGGACGTGATAAAAACCGCTGACTGGATTGTCGATCTCGGTCCGGAAGGCGGCAGCGGCGGCGGGGAAATTCTGGTTTCAGGCACACCAGAAACAGTCGCTGAGTGTGAAGCCTCACACACGGCCCGTTTCCTCAAACCACTGTTGTAATCATGCCGATGGCGCTACGCTTATCAGGCCTACAAAATATGCATAATTGCTTGTAGGCCGGATAAGGCGCTGGCGCCTCATTGCGGAAAACAGATCAGGACTGCGCCAGTATCCGGCGTTTATCTTCCGGCAGCGTGTTTACGGCCTGCTGATAAGAGGCGTCTACCAGGTAGTAGATTTGCGAATCCGGCAGCGAGCCGTCCAGATACACCGTACTCCAGTGCGCCTTATTGAGATGCCGGCTTGGCCGTACATCGCTATGCTGCTGACGTAACAACTCTGCCAGTTCCGGGCTGGTTTTCAGTGACACCGCCGGGCGTTCTTCCACCTCTTTTACCATGGCAAAAAGCACATCTTCGACTTTGATTTGTGTGGCCTTCCAGTCACTGTGTACGCTCTGCTCGGCGCCCATTTTTGCCATGCAGTATTGCAGCAACTCCGAATTTGTCATCTTAATTCCCCTTACCAGCATATTGCCTAATGAGAACATCTTTTATTCAGTGTGCAGCAAGTCCGCAAAAGGTAAAAGCAGGTAACGCAAATTTGTTTAAAAAAACAACAACCGCAAGCAACATCCTCAATACTCCGAGTTGACGATCACCTCTTCACCAAACGCGCCGGCCTGTGGTAACGGTTTATAAGTGGAGTTAGAAGCGCGTAAAATACGAATACCGCGAATACCCACATCTCGGGCGGCGGTAATGTCATTATCAGAGTCGCCGTAGAACATGCGGATATTTTTATCCTGCAGCCACTGCGTTTTCGTATTCTGGCCCGGCTTATCACCGGCAAAAATGACCGGGTTCATATTGCCGGCCGGGATGTGAAAGTTATCGGACAGCGTTTTCGACACCGTTTCGGTCTTCGTCTGGCTACGCCCGGTTACGAAAAAGATGCTGTCGCCGCGACGCACATGCATATCAATCAACTGACGCGCCACTTCTTTCGGAATGCTGAATTCGTCCCAGCCATTGTTCATTTTTTCCCAGAAGGCCGGATTTTTCAGGTAATCCTCACTGTCCGGAGAATACGTTTTTTTTCCGCGCCAGAAGCCTGGGCTGGAAAAGAGGACGGTGTCATCGATATCAAACCCGACGGCCATCGGCGGGCGTCCGGTCAGGCTGTTTTCAATTTGTGCCACGGAGACCCAGTGAATGGGTGCCTGCTCAGCGAGTTTTGCAACGTTGGTGCCTGGATTAAGCTGAGAGGGAGAGGAAACTAACGCCTGGGCCGGCTGATTTAGCGTGAACAATAAACAAACGGCACTCAGTGCCAACGTAAACTTGCGCATATTTTTCCCTAAGTAGTCAGTTAGTTATCATTTTTTTATTAACAACTGGTCAAAAAACTATCTGACCTTACCCCTTAGGGGGAGGGAAAGGAAGGATTTTCTCTGGTTTTGTCCTGGAAAAAGAGCATGATCACATTGGAAAACAGACCAATAGCACGGTGAAAGAAAGTAGGCCGGATAAGGTGATTACACCGCCATCCGGCAATACAATGCCTGATGGCGCGACGCTTATCAGGCCTAAAAACCCGGTTACATGACGGCGGCAAATGCCTTCGCCACGCGTTGCACGTTACCGTGATTCAACCCGGCCACGCACATACGACCGCTGGCTATCAGGTACACACCGAACTCATCGCGCAGGCGATCGACCTGAGCAGCGCTGAGCCCGGTATAGCTGAACATCCCGCGCTGTTGCAGCAGGTAATCAAAGTTACGACCAGGGATCTCCGCATTCAATACGTTAACCAGCGCCTGGCGCATCGCCAGAATACGGGTACGCATCTCTTCGACTTCCGCCAGCCAACTGGCTTTCAGCGCGTCATCACCCAACACTGCGGCCACGACCTGCGCACCAAAGTTTGGCGGGCTGGAATAGTTACGACGCACCGTCGCTTTTAGCTGCCCCAGAACGCGGCTGGCGGCATCAGCGTCTTCACAGACCACTGAAAGTCCGCCGACACGCTCGCCGTACAAAGAGAAAATCTTCGAGAATGAATTGCTGACCAGTGCAGGCAATCCGGCGCTGGCAATGGCGCGGATCGCATAGGCATCGTCTTCCATTCCACCGCCGAAACCCTGGTAAGCAATATCCAGGAACGGGATCAGATCGCGAGCTTTCAGGATCTCAATGACACCATCCCACTGCGCGGGGGTTAAATCCGCACCCGTCGGGTTATGGCAGCATGGATGCAACAGTACGATGCTGCGCGCCGGTAAGGTGTTCAGCGTGGCCAGCAGGTCGTTGAAACGCACGCCATTGGTGGTGTTATCATACCAGGGGTAAGTACTTACTTCGAATCCAGCACCTTCAAAAATCGCGATGTGGTTTTCCCAGGTCGGATCGCTGACCCACACGCCAGAATCAGGGAAATAGCGTTTCAGGAAGTCTGCGCCAACCTTTAGCGCACCGGAGCCGCCCAGCGTCTGAATCGTTGCGACGCGCTGCTGCTGGAGAACCGGATGATCTGCGCCAAACAACAGCGGCGCAATAGTATGGCGATAAGTGTTCAGACCTTCCATCGGCAGATACAGCGAAGCGCCATGCGGTTTGGCATTCAGTCGGGCTTCCGCTTCTGCCACCGCTTTGAGCTGAGGAATAATGCCGTCTTCGTTGTAGTACAGACCGATGCTGAGGTTCACTTTGTCGCTACGTGCATCGTCTTTGAAACGCTCCATGAGCGATAAAATCGGGTCGCCAGCGTAGGCGTCAACTTTTTGAAACACGTGTGGTTCTCCAGGTTTACAGGCAGGGGTTAAGAACACAATAAACCGGAAGCGGGAGAAGATCGAGAGGATGTTGAGAGGAATATTGCCGGATGGCGGCGTAACCGCCTTATCCGGCACATCATGAACTTAATCGATGTACTTCATTGCCACCCTTGAGGTCAGGCGCGTGATAAGTTCGTAAGCACTTACTTTCGTCATTTCAGCAATGCGTTCAACGGGCAGGCCCTCACCCCACAGGATAACCGAATCGCCGGCTTTGTCCTGCGCCTCGGGACCTAAATCGACGCAAATCATATCCATCGCGACGCGACCGACGATCGGCACTTCACGGCCATTGACCAGTACCGGTGTCCCAGACGGCGCAGCGCGCGGATAACCATCGCCATAGCCCATCGCCACCACGCCCAGACGCGTGTCGCGCTCGCTCAGCCAGGTTCCACCATAGCCAACCGGCTCGCCCGCTTTGTGTTCACGCACCGCAATCAGGCTGGAAGTGAGCGACATCACCGGCTGGCAGCCAAAATCGGCACCGATAGAGTGGTTTTCCAACGGCGATACGCCATACAGAATCAGCCCCGGACGCGCCCAGTCGAAGTGAGACTGCGGCCACAGCAGAATACCTCCCGACGCGGCTATCGAACGCTGACCCGGTTTACCTGCGCAAAAGCTATTGAAGATATCGAGCTGCTTTTCGGTCGCGCCGCACTCAGGCTCGTCCGCGCGCGCAAAGTGGCTGACGATATTGACCGGCTGGCGCACGTTTTCACATTGCGTCAAGCGCTGATAAAACGCCTCGGCCTGCTCCGGACGCACGCCCAGGCGGTGCATTCCCGTGTCGAGCTTCATCCAGACGGTGACCGGTTCAGCCAGTACCGCGGCTTCCAGAGCTTCAAGCTGCTCCTGGTTGTGGACGGCAGTATGCAGACGCTGCGCGGAGATAGTCGGCAGATCGGAAGCATCAAAAAATCCTTCCAGCAGCAGGATGGGCTGCGTGATCCCTCCCGCTCGCAACCGCAGGGCTTCTTCAAGACGAGCGACACCAAAAGCGTCCGCATCGGGGAGCGTTCGCGCGGTCTCTAACAGACCATGGCCGTAAGCGTTCGCTTTCACGACCGCAACCAGTTTACTGGCTGGAGCCAGTTCACGCAGACGTTGCAGGTTGTGTCGCAGAGCGCGGCGGTTAATGACTACAGTTGCCGCTTGCATTTGTATTCCTTGATAAGTATTTGCTTGAGTAACCTGATTCAGTGTTGTTATTCGTCGTCGTACTGCGGGCCAGCATAGTTATCGAAGCGCGACCACTGACCGTTAAACGTCAGGCGCACCGTACCGATCGGGCCGTTACGCTGTTTACCGATAATGATCTCGGCGATGCCTTTCAGGTCGCTGTTTTCGTGATAAACCTCATCACGATAGATAAACATGATTAAATCGGCATCCTGCTCGATGGAGCCAGACTCACGCAGATCCGAGTTGACAGGACGCTTATCGGCGCGTTGTTCCAGAGAGCGGTTAAGCTGCGACAGCGCCACCACCGGCACATGCAGTTCTTTCGCTAACGCTTTCAGCGAGCGGGAAATTTCAGCAATTTCCAGCGTACGGTTGTCGGAGAGCGACGGCACGCGCATCAGCTGCAGGTAGTCGATCATGATAAGTCCGATACCACCGTGTTCGCGGGCGATACGACGGGCACGTGAGCGCACTTCCGTTGGCGTCAGGCCGGAGGAGTCATCAATATAGATGTTTCGTTTCTCCAGCAAAATACCCATTGTTCCGGAAATTCGCGCCCAGTCTTCATCATCCAGTTGACCGGTACGGATTTTGGTTTGGTCTACACGTGAGAGTGAGGCCAGGGAACGCATCATGATCTGTTCTGAGGGCATTTCAAGACTAAAGATAAGAACCGGCTTATCTTGCAGCATCGCCGCATTTTCGACGAGGTTCATTGCAAATGTCGTTTTACCCATCGACGGACGCGCGGCGACGATAATTAAGTCTGACGGCTGCAAACCAGCAGTCTTTTTATTGAGGTCGTCATAACCGGTGTTGACCCCGGTGACACCATCGTGGGGCTGCTGGAACAGCTGTTCGATACGCGCGACGGTAGCGTCGAGCACATCGGTAATATTTTTCGGACCTTCGTCTTTATTGGCGCGACTTTCAGCAATTTTAAAGACGCGGGATTCCGCGAGGTCCAGCAGATCTTCACTGGAACGGCCTTGCGGATCAAACCCGGCTTCCGCGATCTCGTTCGCCACCGAAATCATGTCACGAACAACGGCACGTTCGCGGACAATATCCGCATAGGCACTAATGTTCGCTGCACTTGGCGTATTTTTAGATAACTCAGCCAGGTAAGCAAAACCGCCGACGCTGTCCAGTTGCCCCTGAACTTCCAGCGATTCTGCAAGCGTGATCAGATCGATGGGTTTTCCCATCTCCTGCAGGCGATGCATTTCGGTGAAGATGTGCCGGTGCGGTCGGGTATAAAAATCTTCCGCCACCACACGCTCAGCCACATCGTCCCAGCGCTCGTTATCCAGCATTAAACCGCCCAACACCGACTGTTCCGCTTCAATCGAGTGCGGCGGTACTTTCAGCCCGGCGACCTGGGGATCGCGCTCACGAGCATCAGTCTGTTGTTTGTTGAAGGGTTTATTTCCTGCCATAGTGAATGGAGTTACCGAGATAATGATTGGGTCGAAAGATTACCACATTTCTTTTGGAGGAAGCATGGCAACACGTATTGAATTTCACAAGCATGGTGGCCCTGATGTACTCAAGGCTGTGGAGTTTACGCCTGTAGACCCGGCGGAAAATGAAATCCAGGTCGAGAACAAAGCGATTGGGATCAACTATATCGACACCTATATCCGCAGTGGTCTTTATCCGCCGCCTTCTCTGCCCAGCGGTCTGGGTACCGAAGCCGCAGGCGTGGTCAGTAAAGTCGGTAGCAAAGTGACGCACATTAAAGCCGGCGATCGCGTGGTTTACGCTCAGTCTCCCCTGGGCGCCTATAGCTCAGTGCATAACGTCCCGGCTGATAAAACCGCTATTTTGCCCAACGCTATCTCGTTTGAACAAGCTGCCGCCTCATTTCTTAAAGGACTCACCGTTTTTTATCTGTTGCGTAAGACCTATGAAATTCAGCCCGATGAACCGTTTTTGTTTCATGCGGCTGCAGGCGGCGTCGGTATGATTGCCTGCCAGTGGGCAAAAGCATTGGGTGCGAAGCTGATTGGCACCGTCGGTAATGCGCAAAAAGCGCAAATTGCGCTGCAGGCCGGCGCATGGCAGGTCATTAACTATCGTGAAGAGAGCATTGTAGAACGAGTAAAAGAGATCACTGGCGGTAAAAAAGTGCGGGTGGTGTATGACTCGGTGGGGAAAGATACCTGGGAAGCCTCACTGGATTGCCTGCAGCGCCGGGGGCTCATGGTCAGCTTTGGTAATGCTTCCGGACCGGTGACTGGCGTTAACTTAGGCATTCTGAATCAGAAAGGTTCGCTGTACGTGACTCGCCCTTCACTCCAGGGTTACATCACCAACCACCATGAATTAACCGAAGCCAGCAATGAGCTTTTCTCGCTGATTGCCAGCGGAGTGATCAAAGTGGATGTCGCACCGGGCCAGACGTTCGCACTGCACGACGCGCAGCGTGCTCATGAAGTGCTGGAAAGCCGGGCCACACAGGGGTCGAGTTTGCTGATCCCGTAACGCCCTCATTTCCGTTAAATAATTCAAGCCGCCAACAAACCTGCGGTTTGAATTATGAAGGGGGAAGAAAGAATTAGGGCTTCCCGTAGGAAGCCCTTTCTTTTTTTAGTTCGGCTGTATGTAGGGTACAGCTCGATGAATTCGTTAACCTGGCAATAGTGACAGATTTGATAATCAATTCCTATTTGCTTCTAAAGGCAATGTTGCAGGTTGTGACACACCGCTCAATACCTTAGTAAAATCGGCGGTTATTGCGCTGATACTGTGGGACTTTTGGCGCTTTTATCGCCTTGATAACCCACACCACGGCAACGGCCAATAACAGCCAGGGCAACAGTTTAATCATCAACGCAAATAGTCCGCCCAAAAACATCACCACAGTGGCTACCACCAATGCGGCCAGCACTCCCAGCAAAGATACGCCGGTGACCATCAGCATGATAAAAAATCCAATCACAAAAAGTAGTTCCAGCATGGCTCTCTCCCGAAATGAAATACTCTCCACAGCTTTACAAGAAACATGCCAAAATTAATATATTGATTTATAAAGCAAACGCCCCGCGACGAAGCGCAGGGCGTGGTGAAATTCACTAACTTTTGGCGAAAACTTAACGTTTGTCTGCCACCAGCTTCAGCGCATGTTCCAGAACCTCAATATCTGCCCCGGCTTTATGCGCATTTTCGCTCAGATAGCGACGCCACTGCCGTGCCCCTGGAATCCCCTGAAACAGTCCCAGCATATGGCGCGTGACATGCCCCAAATAGGTTCCTTTACTCAGTTCACGCTCAATATACGGATACATCGCACGCACTACGGCGACCGGATCGGCATCTTCGCTGGTGACAGCAAAAATCTCGCGGTCAACGGACGCCAGAATGCCTGGGTTTTGATAAGCTTCGCGCCCCACCATCACGCCATCCATATGTTGCAGATGGATTTTCGCTTCTTCCAGCGATTTTATGCCACCGTTGATCGACATTGTCAGATGCGGAAAATCGCGCTTTAGCTGATAAACACGGTCATAATCCAGCGGTGGGATTTCGCGGTTTTCTTTCGGGCTTAGCCCAGACAGCCAGGCCTTACGGGCGTGGATGATAAACATCTCACATTCACCATTACCGGAGACCGTGTTGATGAAATCGCACAGGAATTCGTAGCTGTCCTGGTCATCAATACCGATACGGGTTTTCACCGTTACCGGAATCGATACCACATCGCGCATCGCTTTGACGCAATCAGCGACCAGTTGCGCATTCCCCATCAGACAGGCACCAAACATTCCATTCTGTACACGATCGGAAGGGCAACCCACATTGAGGTTAATTTCGTCATAGCCCCGTTGTTCAGCAAGCTTTGCGCACTGCGCCAGCGCAGCCGGATCGCTCCCGCCCAGTTGCAAAGCGACCGGATGTTCTTCTTCGCTATACGCCAGATAATCGCCTTTACCATGAATGATCGCGCCGGTGGTTACCATCTCCGTGTAGAGCAGCGTCTGGCTGGACAGTAAGCGCAAAAAGTAGCGGCAATGTCTGTCCGTCCAGTCGAGCATCGGCGCGATAGAAAAACGATGGGCGGGAAAAGCGGTAGACTGAGATTCAGGCAGCATGGCGAATATTCAAGCATCCGGTTAAAAAAGGGGCGCTACTATAGCATAGACCGTTACGATAGTGAGCCACATCCTCGCAGTTCCCCCTCCCTGCTCCCCGACAAGCGCTATTTACGCCCCGGTTTTCCGTCGTGAGATCCAAAAAACTGCGGCGGATGGTCGACCCAACGATCCTCACGTGTGGCGGCATAAACCGGATTAAGCGGATAATAAATACGATTGTATTTTTTGTTCGCCTCACCCACGACCAGCAGACGTACCTCTTCACTGGTGTTATTGATAAAGGTGTGACACACGCCGGTGCCCGCCGGGAAACCGACGCTGTCGCCCGGTTCCAGCTTCCATAAATAACCGTTAATCCAGGCCTCAGGATATCCTTCCAGCACATAGATAAACTCTTCCTCATCGCTTTCAGCGTGCGGATACGAGGTGCGTCGGCCCGGCGGCAGGCGCTCATGATGAATGCCGAGTCGCCCTAACCCCAGCTTGCGGGCAAGCGGCGCACCTATGGAAAACAGCTCATCGCTGTCGGAATAGGTGGAGTCATCAGCCCCCTCAACTTCACGCCAGTGACGAATACAATCGGGTCTTTTCATGATTATTTTCCAGTATTGCGATGGGTCAGGTATAGCACACCGTGGTGGATCTCGGTGTTTTAAACAGAACATGTTAAAGTAAGGGATTAACCTTGCACGCAAATCGAGGCGCCAAATGGACAAAACCACCACGCAGGAGTTATTGACTCAAGCTGAAAAACTCTGTGCGCAACGCAACGTACGTCTTACGCCACAACGCCTCGAAGTGCTGCGCCTGATGAGCCTGCAGGAAGGCGCAATCAGCGCTTACGACCTACTTGACCTGTTGCGAGAAACCGAGCCGCAGGCCAAGCCGCCGACCGTGTATCGTGCGCTCGATTTTCTGCTAGAACAAGGGTTTGTGCACAAGGTGGAATCCACCAACAGCTATGTGCTTTGCCATCTGTTCGATCAGCCAACTCACAGTTCCGCAATGTTCATTTGCGATCGCTGTGGTGTGGTAAAAGAAGAGTGCGCGGAAGGCGTGGAAGACATCATGCATACGCTGGCAGCAAAAATGGGCTTTGCCCTGCGACATAACGTTATTGAAGCCCATGGACTGTGCCCGGCCTGTGTGGAGGTTGAGTCATGTCGTCACCCTGGCGAATGCCAGCATGACCATACGATTCAGGTGAAGAAGAAAGTTGGGCGTTAAGCGGGTGGGAGAGCGTACATCCTTGTACTCTCAGGAGGGAAGGGTTAATTACCAGCGGTAATCATTACGTTTTTCCCAATCGGTCACTTCTTTCTCCGCCTGATCTTTCGCGTAACCGTAACGCTCCTGGACTTTACCGACCAGTTGGTCACGTTTACCTTCAATGACCGTCATATCATCATCGGTCAGTTTGCCCCATTGCTCTTTCACTTTACCTTTAAACTGCTTCCAGTTACCGCCGACTTCGTCTTTATTCATCATCAAGTCCTCATCGTTAGGTTGTGAATAGCGAGAGTGCCATGTCCAGACACATGCTGTTTTTGCTGGACGTGAGAATAAGTGTAGTCAGGGATTCTGGGTTTTATTTACTATTCGGAATTTTTAACCATCCGCTCAGGCAAACCAGGTTCCATTACGCCAGTGACGCCGCCAGATAAAGGCCAGGGAAAGCCCACGCAGCGCGAGAAAAACGGTTAACGCCAGCCACAAACCATGATTTCCCAGCAACGGTAAAGCCAGTAGCGTTAATGCGAATCCTGCTGCGGCAACGGCCATACTGTTGCGCATTTCTGCAGCCCGTGTCGCTCCAATAAACATACCGTCGAGCAGATAACACCACACTCCCACTAGCGGCAAAACCACCTGCCAGAAAAGATAGCGATCGGCCAAAAGTTGGATTTGCGGCAGCGAGGTCAGCAGCGCAACGATCTGCTCGCCAAACAGGGCATAAACCAGCGAAAACAGAATAGCCACAATACCGGACTGTCGACAGGCCGCCCGCCAGACATCAAGCAACTGGCTGCCATCCCTTGCCCCATAGGCCTGACCCGAATGCGCTTCCACGGCATAGGCAAATCCATCCAGCGCGTAGGCGGTAAACGTCAGCAGAGTCATCAGAACGGCGTTTACCGCGATGATATCGCCTCCCAAACGCGCGCCCAGAACCGTAATGGCCCCAAAGCAGAGCTGTAACAGCAGCGAACGCAGCATGATGTCGCGGTTGAGCGCCAGCAAACGACGGAAGTTGCCACGCCACGCCAGCTTCAACATTGCCGGCGAAATTCCACGCATATGCAGGACTTTGCGTACCATCATCAGGCCAATCAGCAGCGTGGCATATTCGGCAATCACCGTCGCCAACGCCGCCCCCTGCACGTTCATATGCAGGCCCATAACCAACCATAAATCGAGCACAATGTTGAGAATATTTCCGACAATCAACAGGATAACTGGCGCGCGCGCATACTGAACGCCAAGCAACCAGCCGAGCAGCACCAGATTCGCCAGCGATGCGGGTGCGCTTAACCAGCGGATTTCCAGGAAACGTCGGGCCTGCTCCAGTACCGCCTCACTTCCGCCGACAATATGCAGAGCCAGATCGATAATCGGCGTACGAAACAGTGCGATAAGCAACCCCGCGCCCAGCGCCAGCAATAGCGGCTGCACCAACGCGCGCGCCAGCGCCTGCGGATTTTTCGCGCCAAATGCCTGCGCGGTAAGGCCGGTGGTACTCATGCGCAAAAAAAGCAGCAGCATAAAGAGAAAGCTGGTCGCCGTGGCGCCAACAGCAACGCCGCCAAGATAGACCGGACTGTCCAGATGACCAATCACCGCGGTGTCCACCAGTCCCAACAGGGGAACGGTGATATTGGAGAAGATCATCGGTAAGGCGAGGTGCCAGAGTGCTTTATCAGAAGAGGTAAAGAAAGGCATACATGAGAGCCTGAGAAGAAGTTAGATGTACTGAAAAAATATGCTGTGTAGGCCCGGTAAGCGTAGCGCCACCGGGCAAGTTGCCGGAAAGCGACATAAACGTCTTATCCGGGCTACAGGGAATCAACAGAAAATTACAGCCATTCACCGTTACGAATGACGCCTACCGCCAACCCTTCAATAGTGAAGTTTTGCTCGCGCAGGTCGACAACAATAGGTTTAAATTCGCTGTTTTCTGGCAGGAGTTCAACTTTGTTGCCCTGCTTTTTCAGGCGCTTGACGGTGACTTCGTCGTCGATACGGGCAACAACGACCTGACCGTTACGCACATCCTGAGTTTTATGCACAGCCAGTAAATCACCGTCCATAATACCGATGTCTTTCATCGACATACCGCTAACGCGCAGCAGAAAATCGGCGTTCGGTTTGAACAGTGAAGGATCGACCTGATAGTGGCCTTCGATGTGCTGCTGCGCCAGCAGTGGCTCGCCTGCAGCCACACGTCCGACAAGCGGTAACCCTTCTTCTTCTTCCTGCAGCAGTCGAATACCGCGCGATGCGCCGGATACAATTTCAAGGACGCCTTTACGCGCAAGCGCTTTCAGGTGTTCTTCAGCGGCGTTTGGGGAACGGAACCCCAAACGCTGCGCGATCTCCGCACGCGTCGGTGGCATACCTGTCTGGCTGATGTGATCCCTAATGAGATCAAACACCTCTTGCTGCCTGGCCGTTAACGCTTTCATTCCGCCCCCTGGGTGTATATACAGTTATGCTGTGAGTATATACAGCTAAAGGTGATTTTGGAACCGCAAACTGCACAAAAAACAGGAGATTTATGCAGTTGTGGAATCTTTATCGCAAATGCGACCACAACAGGATGCCCCAGGTGATCAGAGCGACAAAAATAGACAGCAATACCGCTGCCGAGCCCATATCTTTCGCCCGACCGGAAAGTTCGTGATACTCAGAGCCAATACGGTCAACCACCGCCTCAATCGCACTGTTGAGGATTTCAACGATCATCACCAGCATCACGGAACCAATCAACAGCACGCGGGTAATGGCGTCGACGTCCAGCCAGCAGGCGATGGCTACGCCCAACAGTACGGCAACGCTTTCCTGGCGGAATGCCGCCTCATTGATCCATGCGGCGCGAAAACCTTTCCAGGAATAGCCTGCAGCTTTGATAATTCGGGTGAATCCAGTGGTATTATTGGCCATCAAAAAGAACCTTTTTACATTATTAGCGTCAATGTCATTGTAACGTTACCCCGTTTGTTTCAGGGTGTGGCAAAGCAGCGCGAAGTATGACCGGATACACCAGAAATTCACTAAACTTTCTGATATCCTTGCAGCGCATTTGCATTATTAACCAGAGGCTTTACATCGTTTATGTCCGGCTGGCCACGAATTTACTACAAATTACTGAATTTACCATTAAGCGTCCTGGTAAAAAGCAAGTCTATTCCGGCAGAACCTGCCCCGGAATTGGGGCTCGATACTTCGCGTCCCATTATGTACGTCCTACCGTACAATTCAAAAGCAGACTTGCTGACGCTGCGTGCCCAATGTCTGGTGCACGATCTCCCGGATCCCCTGGAACCGTTGGAGATAGACGGAACTCTGCTGCCGCGCTACGTGTTTATTCACGGCGGCCCGCGCGTGTTCACCTATTACACGCCGAAAGAAGAGTCCATTAAGCTGTTCCATAACTATCTCGACTTGCATCGCAGCAATCCAGACCTGGATGTGCAAATGGTGCCAGTTTCGGTGATGTTTGGCCGTGCGCCTGGGCGTGAAAAAGGCGAGGTCAATCCGCCGCTGCGCATGCTGAACGGCGTACAGAAATTCTTTGCTGTGTCCTGGCTGGGTCGCGACAGTTTTGTCCGCTTCTCCCCGTCGGTCTCCCTGCGTCGCATGGCGGACGAACACGGTACGGATAAAATCATCGCTCAGAAGCTGGCTCGCGTGGCGCGCATGCACTTTGCTCGTCAGCGTCTGGCCGCAGTCGGCCCGCGCCTCCCTGCCCGCCAGGACCTGTTTAATAAGCTGCTGGCCTCAAAAGCTATCGCTCGCGCGGTAGAAGATGAAGCGCGCAGTAAAAAAATCTCCCACGAAAAAGCGCAGCAAAATGCCATTGCGCTGATGGAAGAGATTGCCGCCAACTTCTCCTACGAGATGATTCGTCTGACAGACCGTATTCTGGGCTTTACCTGGAACCGTCTGTATCAGGGGATTAACGTTCACAATGCGGAGCGTGTACGTCAGTTGGCGCACGATGGGCACGAAATCGTCTATGTTCCGTGCCACCGCAGCCATATGGACTATATGCTGCTGTCGTACGTTCTGTACCACCAGGGGCTGGTTCCGCCGCACATCGCTGCCGGTATCAACCTGAACTTCTGGCCAGCAGGTCCGATTTTCCGCCGTCTGGGCGCGTTCTTTATTCGTCGTACCTTCAAGGGCAACAAGCTCTATTCCACCGTTTTCCGCGAATACCTGGGCGAGCTGTTCAGCCGCGGCTACTCGGTTGAATACTTTGTCGAAGGAGGCCGTTCACGTACCGGGCGTCTGCTCGACCCGAAAACCGGCACGCTGTCGATGACCATTCAGGCGATGCTGCGCGGCGGTACGCGTCCGATTACCCTCGTACCCATCTACATCGGCTACGAGCACGTAATGGAAGTAGGCACGTACGCGAAAGAGCTGCGTGGCGCGACGAAAGAGAAAGAGAGTCTGCCGCAAATGCTGCGTGGCTTGAGCAAGCTGCGTAATCTGGGCCAGGGGTATGTCAACTTTGGCGAACCGATGCCATTGATGACTTACCTCAACCAGCATGTACCGGAGTGGCGTGAATCGATCGATCCTATCGAGTCCATCCGCCCGGCCTGGCTGACGCCGACGGTGAATAGCATTGCCGCCGATCTGATGGTACGCATTAACAATGCAGGCGCGGCCAATGCCATGAACCTGTGCTGTACCGCGCTGTTGGCCTCCCGCCAGCGCTCTCTGACCCGTGAGCAACTGACTGAACAGCTCGACTGCTATCTGAGTCTGCTGCGCAACGTGCCGTACGCGGCGGATGCTACGGTTCCTGCGCAGAGCGCCAGTGAATTGATCGACCATGCCTTACAGATGAATAAGTTTGAGGTCGAGAAAGACACCATCGGTGACATCATCATTCTGCCGCGCGAGCAGGCGGTATTGATGACGTATTACCGCAACAACATTGCGCATATGCTGGTTCTGCCTTCGTTAATGGCAGCCATTGTGACTCAGCATCGTCGTATTTCACGCGCCGCGCTACAGCAGCATATTGATGCGCTGTATCCGATGCTGAAAGCAGAGCTGTTCTTACGTTGGGAGCGTGATGAACTCACCGGAGTGATTGACGAACTGGCCAGCGAAATGCAGCGCCAGGGACTGATCACCCTGAACGATGACGAACTGCATATCAATCCGGCCCGCTCCCGTACGCTACAGCTGTTGGCGGCGGGTGCTCGCGAGACGTTGCAACGCTACGCCATTACCTTCTGGCTGCTGAGCGCGAACCCGTCTATCAACCGTGGCACGCTGGAGAAAGAGAGCCGCACCGTAGCGCAACGCCTCTCCGTACTGCACGGCATTAACGCGCCGGAATTCTTCGATAAAGCCGTGTTCAGCTCTCTGGTGCTGACGCTGCGTGACGAGGGATTCATCAGCGATACCGGAGATGCCGAACCGGAAGAGACGATGAAGATCTATCAGATGTTGGCCGAACTGGTCACGTCAGATGTACGTCTGACCATCGAGAGCGCCACACAGGGCGAGTAAGCATAAAAAAACCGGTCGAAATGAAATGACCGGTTTTTTATTTTGCAGGCTAAGCCAAACTCAAAAATGCCAGTAGCTCATCGCCAGCCCTAAGAACAGCACCAGACCGACGTAGTTATTGTTCATAAACGCTTTAAAACAGGCATCACGCTCGCGATTGACGATCAGTTTCTGCTGATATACAAACAGCGCGCCAGCCACCAGCAGAGACCAGTAATAACCCAGTCCCAGCCCGTTTAGCCAACCCACCAGCGCCATCAGCACCAGTACGCCCACCTGCAGGATACCAATGATCAGCTTGTCGTTTTGACCGAACAGAATCGCGGTCGATTTAATGCCGATCTTCAGGTCATCATCGCGGTCAACCATCGCATACTGCGTGTCGTAGGCCACCGCCCAGAGAATATTGGCGAGGAACATCAGCCAGCAGCTCAGCGGTACGGACTCGCTCACGGCGGCGAACGCCATCGGGATCGACCAGCCAAACGCCGCCCCCAGCACCACCTGCGGCAGGTGCGTATAGCGCTTCATGAACGGGTAAACCCACGCCAGCGCTAACGCCGCAACGGACAACAAAATGGTCATCGTGTTGAGCGTCAAAACCAGCAGGAAGGCCAGCAGTACCAATACGACGAACAGCGTTCGGGCCTCTTTTTCAGTGACGGCCCCGCTTGGCAGCGGTCGATTTGCGGTGCGTTTAACATGTCCGTCAAATTTCCTGTCGGCATAATCATTCACCACGCAGCCGGCGGCGCGCATTAACCAAACGCCAGCGACAAAAACCGCCAGGATCCACAATTGCGGCATGCCTGGGGTTGCCACCCACAATGCCCACAGCGTAGGCCAGAGCAGCAGTAAGGCACCGATTGGCTTATCCGTACGCATCAAGCGGTGAAATGCCAGCAGCTTATTCTGCGTCAGACTCCACTCCATCTTTATCTTCCTCTCAGTACAACGGCGATGCAGGTAGAAAAAGCTCGGTAAGCATCAGCGGCTTACCGCTCAGCCGCAGGCGGGAACGGCGCCCCCACAGCGCTGCATCGCGGCCAATCTCAATAAAATCTCGGGTCAATGTCGATGATGTAAACAGGTAACGTCCGAGCGGGGTTTTCCCCAGATTTTGTAAGGCCAGCTCAGGGCCGCACAAGGTTGATTCAGGCACCACGGTCCGCCCGGCAAGCCAGGGTTCACCATCCGCGCATAACAGGATCTCACGTAACCAATAACGGGACTCTTTAGGCAGCAGCGGCAGCTCTTCAGGCACCTCATTTTGCCCAACGAATGCTTCGCGAATCAACGTTACGGTGACCTGTTTTCCCTGCTGCTCAAAACGTTTAGTCATGGAATCTTCCAGTAACAACCAGTCGAGCAGTTGGGCGTCCAGCGCCGGGATCGCATCAAAATAACGCAGCGCACGCAGTTGCGTTAACGCAGGGTGTGGCATGCCTTACTCTCCGATTTATAACTTGAAGGCATTGTATCGCAGAAAATGCATTACGGGGTGAGCAAACACAATTAAGTGATCGCCAGAGCAACATAAGTGTAACAATTAGCACCGAAGGATAAAAAAAGGTGCGCCAGGAGACGCACCAGTTGTTGCAAAATCAACAATGCGGGGCGATGTTTACCCCTTGCCTTTTACACTGCTGATAAAGGTGGATCGGGCAGATTTGGATCCCAGACGCTCTGCTTCATCAAGCAGCTTCAGCGCTTTATCGACATCGCCTTTCGCAACGGCATCCTTAATGCCCTGGTTAAAATAACTTTCCGTGTCGTTCAGCATCGGCTCACTTTTCTTCACCGGTTGTGGCGCTGGAGCCGCAACGGCTGCTGCCGGAGCCGCATAGGTCACAGCTGGCGCGGCGGTATTGCCCACCGTGACAGGACCAGGGCCGGATGAGCCAAACAGCGGCCCGACCAAAACACTGGAGGAGGAGCTGGTTTTGACTTTCAGTTTCAGTAAACCGTCGGTGGTATGACGGGCGATCGGGTCTGGAATATCCGGAATAGCGTTACCTACGCCCTTGGCATAGGCTTTTGCCGGGTCAAGCAGGGTTGTGGTCTGCTGGAGATCTTTATCAGTGGTAAAGACCAAAACATAGAGTTTTTGCTGACCCAGCGCTGGCGTCAGACGCATTACCCCTTCCAGACGATCGGCACTCATCACGCCGGGCTCCTGGTAGGTAAAATAGCTGCTGGGGAAGAACGCAGATGGCGTCATGTTTTGGTCAAGAATTAATACGTTTGGCGCAAATACGCTGGTTTGTTTATTCACTTCACTGGACAGCGTCAGAGTGAGCTCGCCAATATTCGCCGGGACGCTATACGCAGCGACCGGGCCAGTAATACCGGCGACATCCAGACGCTGACCCGCTGTCGCAAGCGGCGAAGACTGGGTTTTGGATTGATCAACAGGCGTCCAGGTTAACTGCTGCAGCGCAGCAGTGGGAATAGATGGGGCCGCGGTGGTGTTCTGCGGAACAATATTCACATCGGCCAGGCTGATGCCAGGTGCGCTGGCAAATAACCCTGCAGATAAACAAAGGGCAACGAGACTTTTCTTCATTTTCATTGTTATCACCTCAGATAGCATGGGTTCAGCGGTGGCCAGGCAATAGCGCGCTAAACCGTAATCAAGAGGGGCTTGCGCCCCTCTTTCGGTCTTTACGTCAGGTTAGTGCTGAATTACCACCAGATTTCCATCTGGGCACCGAAGGACCACTCATCATTGTCGCCACGGCTGGTTGTGCTGAGACCAGAGTTCGTTGCCGCTGCGAATTTGGTTACGTCGTTACCATTTTTGATGTAACCCCACTCTTCATCCCATTTTGCATAGGTTGCGAAGACGCGGATTGCCGGACGAGACCAGATGCTGTCACCCGCCTGCCATTGTTGGGCCAGGGTGATTTTGTACTGGCTGTTGCGATCGCTGGTCTGCTGAGATTTGACGTTGTCGTAACCGACTTCCAGCAGGGTGCTCATGATTGGCGTCCATTTATACATCGGGCGAATACCGACGGTGTACCATTCGGTTCCCAGGTCGTTATCCATGTCGAGGTTCTGGTACATACCGACGTACATCAGG
The DNA here is from genome assembly GCF_013797615.1 of Citrobacter sp. RHBSTW-00017. Lineage (NCBI taxonomy): Bacteria > Pseudomonadati > Pseudomonadota > Gammaproteobacteria > Enterobacterales > Enterobacteriaceae > Citrobacter > Citrobacter sp. RHBSTW-00017. The sequence goes on from NZ_CP056899.1 coordinate 4,686,360, forward strand.
TCCCACTTGTCGCCCAGGGAGATTGCACCGTGGTCCAACACGCGGAACAGGCTACCGTTGTTATTCACAACATTGTTGGCATAGTTGGTTTTAACGCCAGTAACGGGATCTTCAATGGTCGTAGTGGAAGAACCATAAGAACCCTGGTTCAGGCCTTTGCCCTGGGTGGTCATGGAATCTGTGGCGTACTGAACGACAAACTTGTTGTAGCCCTTCAGCATGCTCTGGGTATGTTCAGCGGTGAACATCCAACCATCTTTAGATGCGCCGTCCGCCAGCCTGTAATCGTCGGTGGTATTCGCGCGACCATAGTCAACGCCCAGTTCCAACATCCCATCCGGGTTAGTTGCCAACTGCGCTAAACGAACGTCAAATACATCGTTCGCGGTGTCTTTGGTACGATCATAGATATTCTGGCTGCTGAAAGCGTATGAACCACCCGCTTCCTGTGAACGGCTCGCTGCCAAAGACAGTTTACCGAAGCCCAGATCGATGTTTTCAATACCGGCGCCAGGACCTGAAATATCCCAGTAGTAGAAGTCGATCATGTGTACGTCATGACGCTGGTAGAAGCGCTTACCGGCCCAGATAGTGGAGCCTGGCAGCCATTCGATCAGGTTTTTACCCTGCACGTTAGCTTCACGGAATGCCGGATCTGTGCCTTCCCAGTCATTCTGCTGTGCGACGGAGTAAGCAACGTTGGTGTCGAAGTAGAAGCTCTTATCGCCTTCTTTCCACACTTCCTGACCTAATTTGATTTCCGCATAGGTTTCACATTCGTTACCGAGACGGTATTTACTTTGTGCACCGGTTGCCTGGAAACACTGTTGTTCACCGCCACTCCCTGTCCAGCCAATACCGGAACGAGCGTAACCGTGGAAATCTACAGCCATTGCCTGAACAGACATAATGCCTGCTGCTACAGCAACCGCCAGAGGGAGTTTGCGCAGAGTAATCATCGTTCTATCTCCTGAGATCATTGCTTTTCTTTAAACGCGTCCCCCTTCGGGCTGCCTCTTTGTTGGCTGCGTTCTTTCACCCCAGTCGCGTACTCTTTGTACACTCCCGGGGATTCATTTACTTGCCGCCTCGATGTAGCTTCGAATGGCTTTGCGTTTCGTTTTTTATGGGGACCTTAAACGCCCGGCTCTTGATGCAACCGACGACATGCAGTGCCATCCTCACGGAACAGATGGCAACGCTCTGGCGGCAGGCCGATAGCGAATGTGGCACCCTCTTCTACCAACACCACGTCGTTCTGGCGGTAAACCAGGTTTTGACGGATGGCGGGGATCTGGATATGAATTTGAGTTTCGTGACCAAGCTGCTCGACCACCTGCACTTCACCTTCGAGGGTGACATCGGCGATATCGCTGGGCAGCAGATGTTCCGGGCGGATACCTAAAGACATGTTGGCACCAACCTGTACCGCATGGCTGTCCACTGGTAGCCATATTTGCTGGCGGTTGGGCAGTTCAACCTGCACCTGATCGATGGCCGTCCCGGTGACTTTCACCGGCAGGAAGTTCATCTTCGGCGAACCAATAAAGCCCGCCACAAAGCGGTCAGCCGGATAGTGGTATAGCTCCAGCGGTTTGCCGACCTGCGCCACGCGACCAGCATCCAGCACCACAATTTTGTCGGCCAGCGTCATCGCTTCGACCTGATCGTGGGTGACGTAAATCATCGTGCGGCCAAGACGTTTATGCAGGCGGGAGATTTCAATACGCATTTGCACACGCAGAGCGGCGTCGAGGTTCGACAGCGGTTCATCCAGCAGGAATACGCGCGGCTCGGCAACCAGCGTTCGGCCAATCGCCACACGCTGACGTTGTCCGCCGGAAAGCGCTTTCGGTTTACGCTCCAGCAGGTGCGCCAGTTGCAGAACTTCTGCGACCTGATTCACGCGCTGATTCATCACCTCTTTTTTTGCGCCAGCCAGTTTGAGGCCAAACGACATGTTTTCTGCGACGGATAAATGGGGATACAACGCGTAGGACTGAAAGACCATGCCCACGCCGCGTTCGGCGGGGGGAATGTCGTTCATCCGGGTCTCCCCGATAAACAGGTCGCCACTGGTGATGGTTTCAAGTCCGGCGATCATACGCAGCAAGGTCGACTTACCGCAGCCTGACGGTCCGACAAACACCACGAATTCCCCTTCGTGAATGTCGAGATTGATATCTTTCGATACCACCACGTCACCCCAGGCTTTCGTTACATTTCGCAGCTGTACGCTCGCCATGCCCTTCTCCCTTCGTTACAACCTGTCATCGACAGCAACATTCATGATGGGCTGACTATGCGTGATCCCTTGACTGCGTGAATCCTCCACCCCCGGCTTTTTTATGGGGGAGGAGGCGGGAGGATGAGAGAACAGCGTCTGAGACCCGGGCCGTACGCCGCGGAGGAATTTCGTGATGCAGCCTGCAAAAATCAGTGGGTTTTTATGTGCGCCAGTACGCAATACTCACATTTATGTAACACAGATCACATAAAGAGCGGGTGGGGCGTAGGGGTAAGGAGGATGGAAAGAGGTTGTCGTATAAAGAAACTAGTAACCGTTAAGCCACCTCTGCAAAATCACCAAACAGGATGGGAACTATGAAAATCAAAACTGGCGCACGCATCCTCGCATTGTCTGCATTAACGACGATGATGTTTTCCGCCTCGGCTCTCGCCAAGATTGAAGAAGGTAAGCTGGTTATCTGGATTAACGGCGACAAAGGCTATAACGGCCTCGCTGAAGTGGGCAAAAAATTCGAGAAAGACACCGGTATCAAAGTCACCATTGAGCACCCGGACAAACTGGAAGAGAAGTTCCCACAGGTTGCCGCGACTGGCGATGGCCCTGACATCATCTTCTGGGCACATGACCGTTTTGGCGGCTATGCTCAGTCTGGCCTGCTGGCTGAAATCACCCCAGATAAAGCGTTCCAGGACAAACTCTATCCGTTCACCTGGGATGCCGTACGCTATAACGGCAAACTGATTGCCTACCCGATCGCGGTTGAAGCGCTGTCGTTGATTTACAACAAAGACCTCGTTCCGAACCCGCCAAAAACCTGGGAAGAAATTCCTGCGCTGGATAAAGAGCTGAAGGCGAAAGGGAAATCCGCGCTGATGTTCAACCTGCAAGAACCGTACTTCACCTGGCCGTTGATTGCCGCCGACGGCGGTTACGCGTTCAAGTTTGAAAATGGCAAGTACGACGTGAAAGACGTGGGCGTGGACAACGCGGGCGCAAAAGCAGGTCTGACCTTCCTGGTTGATCTGATCAAGAACAAACACATGAACGCGGATACCGATTACTCCATCGCCGAAGCGGCCTTTAACAAAGGTGACACCGCGATGACCATCAACGGTCCGTGGGCGTGGTCCAACATCGATAAGAGCAAGGTGAATTACGGCGTTGCCCTGCTGCCAACCTTCAAGGGTAAACCGTCCAAACCGTTCGTGGGCGTTCTGAGCGCAGGTATCAACGCTGCCAGCCCGAACAAAGAACTGGCAAAAGAGTTCCTCGAAAACTACCTGCTGACCGATCAGGGTCTGGATGAAGTGAATAAGGACAAACCGCTGGGCGCGGTTGCGCTGAAATCCTTCCAGGATCAGTTAGCGAAAGACCCGCGTATCGCGGCCACCATGGATAACGCCCAGAAAGGCGAGATCATGCCGAACATCCCGCAGATGTCTGCATTCTGGTATGCCGTTCGTACCGCAGTGATCAACGCTGCCAGCGGCCGTCAGACCGTCGATGCCGCGCTGAAAGATGCACAAGGTCGTATCACCAAGTAATACGGTTTCCCTTATTTCTTAGGGAATCAGGTTTATTGAATACGTTGTTACGCGAAATCATTCGCGCTACATCGAGGCGGCAAGGAGGCAAATCCCCAGGAGCTTACATAAGTAAGTGACTGGGGTGAGCTTCCGCAGCCAACAAAGAGGTAGTGCGAAGGATAAAGCGTAAAGAGGATTGATCCCCATGGATGTCATTAAAAAGAAACACTGGTGGCAAAGCGACCGGCTGAAATGGTCAGTGATGGGTCTGCTTGGGCTGCTGGTCGGTTACCTTGTTGTTTTGATGTATGCTCAGGGGGAGTACCTGTTTGCCATCATGACGCTGATTTTAAGCTCTGCTGGCCTGTATATTTTTGCTAACCGTAAAGCCTACGCCTGGCGCTATGTTTACCCAGGCGTTGCAGGGATGGGGCTGTTTGTCCTGTTTCCGCTAATTTGTACTATCGCAATTGCCTTTACCAACTACAGCAGCACCAACCAACTGACCTTTGAACGTGCTCAGGAAGTCTTGATGGACCGTTCTTATCAGGCGGGGAAAACCTACAACTTCGGCCTGTATCCGGCGGGTACGGAGTGGCAACTGGCCCTCACCGACGGTGAAACTGGCAAGAATTATCTCTCCGACGCCTTTAAATTTGGCGGCGAACAGAAACTGCAGTTGAAAGAAGCCGAGGCGCTGCCAGCGGGCGAACGTGCGACGCTGCGTATCATCACGCAAAATCGCCAGGCGTTAACCCAACTCACCGCCATCCTGCCAGATGAAAGCAAAGTGATTATGAGTTCACTGCGCCAGTTTTCCGGCACGCAGCCACTCTATACGCTCGCTGATGACGGCACGCTCACCAACAGCCAAAGCGGCGTAAAATATCGCGCCAACAACGATATTGGTTATTATCAGGCAATTAACGCTGACGGTAGCTGGGGTAACGAAAAACTCAGCCCAGGCTATACCGTTGCCATCGGTTGGGACAACTTCGCCCGCGTATTTACCGACGAAGGCATTCAGAAACCGTTCTTCGCCATCTTTGTCTGGACGGTGGTCTTCTCCGTTCTGACCGTGATCCTCACCGTGGCCGTGGGGATGGTACTGGCCTGTCTCGTACAGTGGGAGTCTCTCAAAGGCAAAGCGATTTACCGTGTCCTGCTGATTCTGCCGTATGCCGTACCGTCGTTTATTTCGATTCTGATTTTCAAAGGGCTGTTCAACCAGAGCTTCGGTGAAATCAACATGATGCTGAGCGCACTGTTTGGCATCAAACCGGCCTGGTTCAGCGACCCAACCACCGCGCGTTCGATGATTATTATCGTCAACACCTGGCTTGGTTACCCGTACATGATGATCCTGTGCATGGGTCTGCTTAAAGCGATCCCTGACGACCTGTATGAAGCGTCGGCGATGGATGGTGCAGGTCCGTTCCAGAACTTCTTTAAGATTACGTTGCCGCTGCTGATTAAGCCGCTGACGCCGCTGATGATCGCCAGCTTCGCCTTTAACTTTAACAACTTCGTGCTGATTCAACTGTTGACCAACGGTGGTCCAGACCGTCTTGGTACCACCACGCCAGCAGGCTATACCGACCTGCTCGTGAGCTACACCTACCGTATCGCCTTCGAAGGCGGCGGTGGTCAGGACTTCGGTCTGGCGGCGGCGATTGCCACGCTGATCTTCCTGCTGGTCGGTGCGCTGGCCATCGTGAACCTGAAAGCCACGCGTATGAAGTTTGATTAAGGGAGACAACGAACATGGCTATGGTACAACCCAAATCTCAGAAACTGCGTCTCATAACAACGCACTTGCTGCTGCTGATTTTCATTGCAGCGATCATGTTCCCGCTGCTGATGGTTATCGCTATCTCGTTGCGTGAAGGGAACTTTGCCACCGGCAGCCTGATCCCGGAAAATATCTCCTGGGAACACTGGAAACTGGCGCTGGGCTTTAGCGTTGAACACGCGGATGGCCGCGTGACGCCGCCGCCGTTCCCGGTGCTGTTATGGCTGTGGAACTCGGTGAAAGTAGCCACCATTACCGCGATCGGTATCGTGACGCTTTCCACCACCTGCGCTTACGCCTTTGCCCGTATGCGCTTCCCGGGCAAAGCAACCCTGCTGAAAGGGATGCTGATATTCCAGATGTTCCCGGCGGTGCTGTCTCTGGTCGCGTTGTATGCTTTGTTTGACCGCCTGGGCCAGTACATTCCGTTTATTGGTCTGAACACTCACGGTGGCGTGATCTTCGCCTATCTTGGCGGTATTGCGCTGCATGTGTGGACGATTAAGGGCTATTTCGAAACCATCGACGGTTCGCTGGAAGAAGCGGCCGCGCTGGATGGCGCAACGCCATGGCAGGCATTCCGCCTAGTGTTGCTGCCGCTTTCCGTTCCGATTCTGGCGGTCGTGTTTATTCTGTCTTTCATTGCCGCAATTACCGAAGTACCGGTCGCATCACTGCTGCTGCGTGATGTGAACAGCTATACCCTTGCGGTAGGTATGCAGCAGTACCTCAATCCACAGAACTATTTGTGGGGCGACTTTGCCGCCGCAGCTGTACTTTCAGCCATTCCGATCACTCTGGTGTTCCTGCTGGCACAGCGCTGGCTGGTCAACGGACTGACGGCGGGTGGTGTGAAAGGTTAAGTTTTACCGAAGTAACTGCCCGGCAACGGGCAATGCCACTGCAACCCTCAACTTATGTTATCCCAACCTGTGACTGTTATTCGGCGCTCTACGGAGCGCCCTTTTTTTATGTTATTTTGCATTACGCTTACGATTATTTCCTTTCGTGCCCCCCATCACTGCAAATCAATTTTTCGCCTGAAACTCGACAAATTAAACAGAATTAGTTTGGCGCAGGCGTTATCGCCATCGGCGTGATCAACCTTAGCTTTACCGTATTGGCGATCATGACGGTGGATAAATTTGAAGAACTGTGGGAACCCGCGGCGGAGAAAACCCAGCCGGCCTCTGCGCAGTAATTTTTACCCAAAACACGCCGCAGCCCAATTGCGGCGTGTTGTCTTTTACTCTCGCTTCAGCCGTTTGGAATTACACAGCCACAGGGTGATCACCAGCAGCAGGATCGCCGCAGAATAGATCAGCACATCCATCGGCGCTTTATGATCGACAATGATCAGCCGCACAATCGCAGTGATCCCGATATAGACAAAGTAGCGCAGCGGAAAGTGAAAACCTGACTGAAAGTACTTCACAATCAGCGCGATAAATTCAAAGTAGAGAAAGTAAACCACCAGCCCTTCCACCAGTTCATACTTGCTGGTTTGTTCCGGCGCGAACAGCACATCCGCCAGATGCAGCGTTTCTTTCCCGAGGAATACGACCAGGATCAGGCCCAGACTCAGCAACCCCAGATTCAACACGGTCTGTAAAATAGTGGAGATAAACTCCACGCGCGGACGAGATAGCGATGTCATAACAGCACCTCTTACTCAGTGGCAAGGTTCCTGTATAACGCAAAAATGTGACAGAGATCTACATTTTTTGTTTATATTTTGTGCAAGAAAGGTCAGCAGGGAATGATGTATGTCACGACACATTTCACAGGATGAATTATGCAGCTCAGACAATCCGCTGTTCGCAACGTTACCTGCGGTGAGAACGTGGTGATCTATGAACCCGCAAATCTCTACGACTGCACATTAGGGGACAACGTTTTTGTCGGACCATTTGTTGAAATCCAGGGTAATACGCAGATTGGCGCAGACAGCAAAATTCAGTCGCACACCTTCATCTGCGAATATGTCACCCTCGGCGCTCGCTGTTTTATCGGTCACGGCGTGATGTTCGCCAACGATATGTTTCGCGAAGGAAAACCCAATGCCGACCGCAACAGTTGGGGACGTATTACGATTGGCGACGATGTCTCGATCGGCAGCGGAGCGACCATTCTGGCGGTCACTATCTGTGATGGCGTGGTCGTCGGCGCGGGGAGCGTGGTGACCAAATCGATCACCGAGAAAGGCGTGTATGCGGGAAATCCGGCAAAATTATTACGTCGTTTATAGAGCCGGATAAGCGCAGGTCTCATCCGGCCATCTATCAGCGGAAGTTTTCACTCCTGTCGCTGGTCATGTCGTACAGACCAAACTTACGTCCAAGCTGCTGACCGCCATCGCGTGTTAACGGCGTCCAGCCAATCGCCGCACGACTGCGGGTTGGGCCTGACGAGAACAGATCCAGCGGCACAGAAACGTACACCCCTTTGGTAAAATCACCCTCTCCGTACTCATCCGGCGAGGCGTCGGTGATGGTCGCATAGCCCCCCACCACTACGCCGCTGTCAAAGCGTTTCGCCACTTCCAGCGTTCCGCCCTTATCCCCCGCCAGATACTGCCCCACGCTGGCTTTCACCAGTACATCCTGGGCGAACGAAGGATTCCAGTAAGCCGTCAAATGCCCGGTCTTCACGCTGTAGTCGGTAAACTTCATCATGTCCTGCGCGCTACGCCAGTCACGCTGTTTCACGTAGTTGGCATCAACACCAAACGCCCAGTTGCTGTCCAGCGGGCGATACAGCACTTCTGCTCCCGCTCCGCCGTACATAGTTTCCAGGTAGCCACCGTAAACCTGTCCGTAGAACCCGTTTCCGAGTGACTGGAAGTAGTTGGCCTGCAGGTTATTCACGTAGACATCGTTTTGCACATACTCACGCACATGGGTACGCACGCGTGGTAAATGCGAATCCTGCGGCGGGTTGGTGTAGTTAAACTTGTCATAGTTATTGGCGAGGTTGGCGAACAAACTCCCGGTGGTCAGCAGATGATCGGTAACCCACAAATCCGCCGTTCCCATCACGCCCAACTGATACATATAGAAGTTTTCCGGGCCGCCCACCGACTGATTTAGCACCGGATCGATATGGAAATTGAAGCGTGACTTATCAATATACCAGCCCTGCTCGGTCGTTTTCGGTACCACGGGCTCGACGCGTTTTTGTGCCAGTTGAGTTTCATGGCCCAACGGCTCGCCTTCCAGATGGCGCTTGAGGCTGGAAACCTCCGTTTCGGTCGTCACCTGCGGCAAGTTAAGGCGGTTTTCCGTAATGCGGATCGTGCGGATCCCATCGGGAAGATCGTTCATCACGATCCGGTTAGCACGCTCGATCCCTTCGCGCGAATCACGGTATTTCACCTGTTCACCCGTTACATACAGCGTATCGCCCTGCACCTGAATTTTAGGATCCGCCAGCCCGGCATTATATTTCAGCAGCGTTAACTGATTCGCCACCACCGAATGTTGCAGGATGGCATCCTGCGGCTGTGGTTGATATTTCGGGCGGGTATTGTCGTTATAGTTTGGTCGCAGATCGTTAAAGTTAGTCCGCAGCGTGACCCCAAACATCAAGGTGTTCCCGCGCTCATAGCTGAGGTTAACGTCGGCCCAATCGGTGACGCGATAAATAGCGCCGACGTTAAACTTGCTCTTCTGATCCAACTTGCCGGCAAAATCCTGCTGGTAATTATTACCTTCATACTCCAGTTTCAGGCGCAGCGGCTGCCAGGGAGTCTGATACTCTACGCCGCCAAACAGCGACGCCGGGCCGTGGAACATCTGGCTACCGTCAACAGAACCGGCCTGCTTGTAGCTGTTATCGCGATGGCAGAATTTATCACTGTATGAGCAAAACGGATTGCTAACGTTGCCGCTGGTCCCGAGATATCCCCAGCCAAGGCCGAGAGAGAAATCAAACGGGCCCCAGGCTTTGTTCGCCACCACATACTCCGCATCAAACAGGCCGGTACCACCGATATCCCGCGCGCCAACCGCCACCTGCGGCATCCAGTAGCTCTCTTCCCACAGGCGAAGTTTGAGATCAAAAGCCTTATCTTTATAAGTCTGATCGCCAGAAAACGACTCCACGCCGCTGTATTTTTTGGTACGCACATCGGTATAGCGCAGGGTAGTTTCCAGCCAGGGGAAGAGTTGTACCGACGCAGAGTAGTAACGGTATTGATCGTTATCGCGGTAGTTAAGGCTCATTTCGCCTTCACGCGCCATGCGTGCGGTTGGGGTTTGCAGCAGTCCCACGCCGCCAAAATCGGACTGGGAAGGTCCAATGGGCGCGGGCCAGGTTTCACCATGGCAGGCAACGCTTACGCCCAGCGCCAGTAAGCTGAGCAGATAAGTTTTTCTCATTATTCGGGTATCCGCTGGGTCAGGGTGCGAAGAATGTCGGCATTGATTTCATCCGGGGTGCTGCGCCAGACAGCATCAGAGAGCCCGACAAAAATGATGCTGCCGGGCATCGGCTCAACGTGACGTTTGTTCCAGTAGGCGACCGGGACTTTTTGCGTGCGTCCGTCGGGATAGATGACCCAGGCGTAGCTACGATCTGCGCCGCTGAGCCGACGTTGCCCATCGAGATAGCTGGCGATATCGCGCCCGGGCATAAACGGTTGTTTACCCGGATGACTTAGCAGGCCAAACAGCGTTATATCCGTTGGCTGCGGCCCGACCCACAGCGTGTAATTGCCCTGCAACGGCGGGTTGCCTCGCTCACTGACGCGCACAACATCCGGGTCGAGATTAATCTTCTGTCTGCCGGTCACCTTCAGCGCCTGAATTTGCTGGCGCAATGCGTTGATAGCCGCGGCATCGTCACCGCTTTCTTCAGCGCTGAGCATCGCCAGACGAGCCAGTAATGCCTGCTGCTGACGCTCTGCTTCCGTCGTTGCCCGCTCTTCGCTGATAACCGCTCCTGGCCACCAGCTATTACTCAACCGCGACTGCCCAACCAGGTCGAGCAGATGTTCGGCCCCGGTCAGCGTCTTTGGCTCTTCGCTGGCGGAGGTAAAGACCTTAACGCTACCCGCAGCAAAAACTGACGCTGCGCTCAGGCTCAATAGCAGCGCCATAACGGCTCGTTTCATCATGATTTTGCCGCCTTAATCAGCGTGGTTTTCACCGGGAAGTAACGTGCGCCAAGATACTGTTCCGATTGGCGAATCTGCCCTTCGCTGTCGATCCAGTAGCGGTTATGCCAGCGAGTTTGATCGGTGGTGACTTCTTCATCAAGGATCCGTACTGGCGTATCTTCGCTACCCACCTTAATGGTGTCAGTGCCATCCCATTCGAAAACCGAGCGGGCGGTGGCATAGCGCACCTGCTGATGTTCGGTCCAGCCCATCGTGCGGGTCCACGTTGCCCCATCGACTATCTGGTTTGGTTTGATGAGTGGATCTGCCGCCAGATTATTCACCTCGATCAGGTTATCCCCGCCGAGATGCGTTTTCACCATGCGCCCAGACTGCGTGACGAGAATGGCCCGATCCTGAGTCACCCATTTCTGCTGTCCGTTTTCCGCGAACGCGAGTACCACAAATAGCTGAGGGCCGCCGTTGAGCTGCATGTACTGGCTGGCGTAGGGCATGTTTTTGATTTCATCGTCCGTCATCTGTACGCCGGGAGTACCAAACACGCTATCCCATAGCGAATGACCCAGCCCTTCGGTGGTGGCTGAGCACGCCTGCAATAACAGGCAAACCATTATCAGCGCTGGTCGCTTCACGACATTTCTCCGCAGCGGCAAAATAACCACACCGAAGTGTGGTTAGAATTAAACGTACCGGTATTACTGGGTACTGGTGGTTGTGGTGGTTGTGGTTCCGGTGTTAGAACCATCGCCGCCACCGGTTGCCGCAAGGGCAACCCCCACCGCAGAACTTACGGTGCTCACGCTGGTTGCGGAGGAACTTCCTGCCGAAACCGACGCGGCAGCCGACCCTGCTGCCTCACCCACCTGAACGGGGGCAGCATAGACAGAAGTCGCCGCAAGCGCAGATATAGCCCAAAGGCCATACAGAACTTTTTTCATCACAAATTCCCTTCATTGTATGAATGGAGATTTACCCAAAAGAATTTCGGGCGAGATCGAGTATACACAATCCAAAGTGTGCAAATTACGCCAGGCGGGAATTTAGGATAATTAGATAGCAAGAAATAAAATGATTAACGTCAGATAATTAAATCAATACAATCATAAAGTTAAAATATAAAAACAAAAACACAATATCCGGTAATTCTGAAAAAACCAGAAACACGATAACGTTGAATGAATTATTTTAGGATTAAGCTCAATAAAGGTGTAAAGCAAAAACGTAGATATTCGGGCGCCAGATTATAAAAAAAGCCGATATTAATATCGGCTTTTTTTATAAGTAATCTGCAAATTCATTCGAATTGCAACAAGGCGGCAAGATCGTTAATCCCCGGGAGCATAGATAGCTATGCGACCGGGGTTAACGAACGCAGCCAACAGCGCTGCGGCTCGAAGGAAGAAGCAGATTAACGCCAGGACTTATAACGGTTAATCAAACCGTTAGTTGAGCAATCATGGCTGGTGATTTCTTTATCATCATTCAGCTCTGGCAGAATGCGATTCGCCAGCTGTTTGCCCAGCTCAACGCCCCACTGGTCAAAGGTGAAGATATTCAGGATCGCGCCCTGAGTGAAGATTTTGTGCTCGTACAGCGCAATCAGCGCCCCCAGGCTGAACGGTGTAATTTCGCGCAGCAGGATGGAGTTAGTTGGACGGTTACCTTCGAACACTTTGAACGGCACAACGTGGTCAAGCGTTGCCGGATCTTTACCCTGGTCGCGGTATTCCTGCTCAACCACTTCACGAGATTTACCAAAAGCCAGCGCTTCGGTCTGGGCGAAGAAGTTAGACAGCAGTTTCGGATGGTGATCCGACAGCGGGTTGTGGGTGATTGCCGGAGCGATGAAATCGCACGGAACCATTTTGGTACCCTGATGAATCAGTTGGTAGAACGCATGCTGACCGTTAGTACCCGGCTCACCCCAGATGATTGGGCCTGTCTGGTAATCCACCGCATTGCCGTTACGGTCAACGTATTTACCATTGGATTCCATATTGCCCTGCTGGAAGTAGGCCGCGAAACGGTGCATATACTGGTCGTACGGCAGAATCGCTTCGGTTTCAGCACCGAAGAAATTGTTGTACCAGATACCGATCAGCGCCAGCAGCACCGGCAGGTTTTTCTCCGCCGGAGTGGTGGAGAAGTGTTTGTCCATGGCGTGCGCGCCAGAGAGCAGCTCAACAAAGTTGTCGAAGCCCACAGAAAGGATGATGGACAGACCGATTGCAGACCACAGGGAGTAACGACCGCCAACCCAGTCCCAGAACTCGAACATATTGGCGGTATCAATACCGAACTCGCCAACCGCTTTACCGTTAGTGGAGAGCGCTGCGAAGTGTTTGGCAACGTGCTTGTTGTCGCCAGCGGTCGCCAGGAACCAGTCGCGCGCGCTGTGGGCGTTAGTCATGGTTTCCTGAGTGGTGAAGGTTTTGGAAGCGACCAGGAACAGCGTAGTCTCCGGATTCACTTTCTTCAGCACTTCGGCAATGTGCGTACCATCGACGTTAGACACAAAATGCATGTTCAGGTGATTTTTGTACGGGCGCAGCGCTTCGGTCACCATGAACGGGCCGAGGTCTGAACCGCCGATACCGATGTTCACGACATCAGTAATGGCTTTACCGGTATAGCCTTTCCAGCTTCCGGAGATAATCGCTTCAGAGAAGGATTTCATCTTCTCCAGTACCGCGTTCACTTCCGGCATCACATCTTTGCCGTCAACGATGATTGGAGTGTTGCTACGGTTGCGCAGCGCCACGTGCAGCACGGCACGATCTTCAGTGCGGTTAATTTTCTCACCGGAGAACATGGACTTGATGGCGCCTGCCAAATCGGTCTCTTTCGCCAGATCCTGCAGTTTAGCCAGCGTCTCTTCAGTGATGCGGTTTTTGGAGAAATCCACCAGCATCAGATCGTCAAACATAGCGGAAAATTTAGCGAAACGATCACTATCTTTCGCGAACAGATCCGCGATAGTAACGTCTTTCATCTCTTCAAAGTGTTTTTGTAGTGCCTGCCAGGCTGAGGTCTGCGTTGGATTGATGTTTTTCATTAGCAATACTCTTCTGATTTTGAGAATTGTGACTGAGATCGATTGTAACGCCAGTCACAGAAAAGTGTGATTGTTTTAATGCCATCGCCCTTGTATCCATCGAACCAGGGTAAAAAGTATAGATGTTATAAGCGCTGTTACTGAACGGAAACGCAGCATGAAAAATCCGCATAATCCCAGCGTTGACAGTGCAAGCTACACATTTTATTTATAAATACGGTATTTGCATTTGCGCCTGCACCGGTTTTCGTTCTGCCTTATGTGCCATGGTCGCTCTATTCATTCCCTGACACGAGGTAGTTATGACTGATGTAGTTGTCTCCAAGTTTGGCGGTACCAGCGTGGCGGATTTTGATGCCATGAATCGCAGCGCTGATGTGGTACTTTCTGATGCTAACGTCCGTGTAGTGGTACTTTCCGCTTCCGCTGGAATTACCAACCTGCTGGTCGCACTGGCTGAAGGGCTGGAGCCAACCGAGCGCTTCGAAAAACTCGACGCCATTCGTCAAATTCAGTTCAATATTCTGGAACGCCTGCGTTATCCAAACGTAATTCGTGAAGAGATTGAACGTCTGCTGGAAAACATCACCACGCTGGCAGAAGCGGCTTCACTGGCGACCTCAACCGCCCTGACCGACGAACTGGTCAGCCACGGTGAACTGATGTCTACCCTGTTGTTCGTCGAGATCCTGCGTGAACGCAACGTGCAAGCGCAGTGGTTTGACGTGCGTAAAGTGATGCGCACCAACGATCGTTTTGGTCGCGCAGAACCCGACGTCGCGACGCTGGCTGAACTGGCAATGCTTCAGTTGGCCCCGCGTCTGAGCGAAGGTCTGGTAATCACTCAGGGTTTTATCGGCAGCGAAGGCAAAGGTCGCACCACCACGTTGGGGCGCGGCGGTAGCGATTATACAGCCGCCCTGCTGGCCGAAGCGCTGCACGCAACGCGCGTCGATATCTGGACCGATGTTCCTGGCATTTACACTACCGATCCGCGCGTTGTTCCTGCAGCGCAGCGTATTGATGAAATCGCCTTTGAAGAGGCCGCGGAAATGGCGACCTTTGGCGCGAAAGTGCTGCACCCGGCAACCCTGTTGCCGGCCGTACGTAGCGATATCCCGGTATTTGTTGGCTCCAGCAAGGATCCAAAAGCAGGCGGTACGCTGGTCTGCAATAAAACCGCGAATCCACCGCTGTTCCGTGCGCTGGCGCTACGCCGTAAGCAGACGCTGCTGACGCTGCATAGCCTGAATATGCTGCACTCTCGCGGCTTTTTAGCAGAAGTGTTCGGCATCCTTGCACGCCACAATATCTCGGTAGATTTAATTACCACATCTGAAGTCAGCGTAGCGCTGACGCTGGATACCACCGGCTCAACCTCCACCGGCGATACGCTGTTAACGCAGTCTCTGCTGATGGAACTGTCTGCCCTGTGCCGGGTTGAAGTCGAAGAAGGCCTGGCGCTGGTGGCGTTGATTGGCAACGACCTGTCCAAAGCCTGCGGCGTGGGTAAAGAGGTATTTGGTGTACTGGAGCCGTTCAACATCCGCATGATTTGCTACGGCGCGTCCAGCCATAACCTGTGCTTCCTGGTGCCCGGTAGCGAAGCCGAACAGGTGGTACAGAAGCTGCATCATAATTTGTTTGAATAATATTTCATCACGCGATAAACAATAACTATAGCCGGGCTCGAACCCGGCTTTTTTATAACAACACAACACATTTCAATCGCAAGGAAGATAACATGCTCGCTACTCTCACGCGGCTGTTCCCGTTATGGGCGCTGCTGCTCTCTGTTATTGCGTATTACACGCCCTCCACCTTTACGCCTGTCGGGCCATTCGTACCGTCGTTGCTGATGCTGATCATGTTCGGCATGGGCGTTCACCTGAAGGTGGACGACTTTAAACGCGTACTCTCACGCCCCGCACCTGTCGCGGCGGGTATTTTCCTGCACTATCTGGTGATGCCGCTCGCCGCATGGATTTTGGCGCTGGCATTTAATATGCCACCGGAACTGTCGGCAGGGATGGTGCTGGTCGGTAGCGTTGCCAGCGGAACCGCATCGAACGTCATGATCTATCTGGCAAAAGGTGATGTGGCGCTCTCCGTGACTATTTCATCGGTTTCAACGCTGGTCGGCGTTGTCGCCACGCCGCTGCTGACACGGCTGTATGTCGACGCGCATATCCAGGTGGATGTGATGGGTATGCTGCTGAGTATTCTGCAGATCGTGGTCATTCCGATTGCTTTGGGGCTGGTCATTCACCATCTGTTTCCACGCGTCGTAAAAGCCGTGGAACCGTATCTGCCGGCGTTTTCTATGGTGTGTATCCTGGCGATCATCAGCGCCGTCGTGGCGGGGTCCGCCTCGCACATTGCGTCTGTCGGCTTTGTGGTGATTATCGCCGTAATCCTGCATAACACCATTGGCTTGCTCGGCGGCTACTGGGGCGGAAAACTGTTTGGTTTCGACGAGTCAACCTGTCGTACGTTGGCTATTGAAGTGGGCATGCAGAATTCAGGCCTTGCCGCTGCGCTGGGCAAAATCTACTTTGGCCCGCTCGCGGCGCTGCCCGGCGCGTTGTTCTCCGTCTGGCATAACCTTTCCGGTTCGCTGCTGGCAGGTTACTGGTCCGGTAAACCGATTAAAGAAAAAGAACGCTGCTAATTGACGGCGGCAGGCCGGATAGCAGCTAACACCTTATCCGGCCTACCCAGCCTCTGCACTTTGCCGTACACTGCGGATATCGGCTAACAGAGGGCACCCTTATGGCACTCCCCCGCATTACCCAAAAAGAGATGACCGAGCGCGAACAGCGTGAACTGAAAACGCTGCTCGACCGCGCGCGCATTGCGCATGGTCGGCTGCTGACCAACGCTGAGACCAACAGCATCAAGAAAGAGTACATCGATAAACTGATGGCCTTGCGCGAAGCAGAAGCTAAAAAAGCCCGCCAGTTGAAGAAAAAGCAGGCTTATAAACCGGATGCGGAAGCATCATTTTCCTGGTCAGCGAATACGCCAACGCGCGGCAGACGTTAACGCCCTTTCTTCTTACGCCCCGGCGAGGTAAAACGCTTCCCGTTTGCCGCCGGGCGCGATTTCTCTTTCTCAGCCGATTTTTCGATTTTCACTACCGGGCGCTTAATGCCTGCGGTTTTTGGCTTCGCTTTCGCCTTCGGTTTGGCTTCTGAGGACGAGTTCTCAATCAGCTTGAACAGGTCGATCAGTTCGTCATCCGTCAGGTCGCGCCATTCACCCAGCGGCAGGCCGGACAGACCAACGTTCATGATACGTGTACGCTCAAGCTTAGTAACTTCATAGCCAAAGTGCTCGCACATACGACGGATCTGGCGGTTCAGCCCCTGAATCAGCGTGATGCGAAACACAAACGGCGCTTCTTTCTTGACCTTACATTTCTTGGTAACGGTGCCAAGGATTGGCACACCGGCACTCATCCCACGGATAAAGTCATCAGTGACCGGCTTATCTACCGTCACCAGATACTCTTTTTCGTGATCGTTACCGGCACGCAGGATTTTATTCACCAGGTCGCCGTGGTTGGTCAGAAAGATAAGCCCCTGGGAATCTTTGTCCAGACGACCGATTGGGAACACGCGCTTGCTGTGGTTAACAAAATCAACAATGTTGTCGCGTTCGCTGTCTTCAGTGGTGCTGACAATCCCTACCGGCTTGTTCAGCGCGATAAAAACCAGATCTTCCGCTTCACGCGGCTCAATCAACCGACCATTCACTTTTACGACGTCGCCAGGCATCACCTGATCGCCAATGGTGGCGCGTTTACCATTCAGGAAGACATTCCCTTGTTCGATAAAGCGATCCGCCTCGCGGCGCGAGCAGATTCCGCTTTCACTGATGTATTTATTTAATCGGATGGATGAGTCGGGCAGCATAATTTCTCCTTTGACAGCGAAATATACCCTACCTTGCGGGGGATAAAAAAGCAGAGCGTGAAAATGTGCTATCGCATCTGATTACGTAATGCCTGCGGGCTGATACCAAATCGTTTTTGAAAGTGGTAACGCAAAGAGTTTGCGCTGCCGAACCCGGTTTGCTGCGCGATCTGCTCAATACTGATATGGGATGTATTGAGCGCCTGCTGCGCACGGTTTAGCCGTTCATTCATCAGCCAACGTGCGGGAGTAAGCCCCGTTGACTCCTGAAATCGCCGCATCAACGTTCGGGGACTCATACCGACCTGGCTGGCCAGAGCGTCAAGAGTATGCTTCTGCGCGATATTGTTATGTAACCAGTCAAGCAAAAGACCAAAACGCTGGCTTTCCCGACTGCGGGCGACAGGACGCAGTTGCTGCTGAGTCTGGCTGCCATCCCTGTGGGGCTGCAGCACCAGGCGACGGGCCACGTTATTGGCAATCTCAAGTCCAAAATCAGTGCGCACCACATGCAAACATAAATCAATCCCTGCCGCACTACCTGCCGAAGTGAGCACGTCGTGGTGACCGACATACAGGACATCTTCCACAACGTTGATGGCGGGAAAGCGTCGCTGGAGTTCACTGACGTAACGCCAGTGCGTCGTCGCCTTACGGTCATCCAGCAAACCTGCCGCAGCCAGAACAAATACACCAGAACAGATAGAGATGATTCGACAACCGCGTTGATGTGCTTCACGAAGCGCATCGCATAATGCTTCCGGGACCGGTGAGCTCACGTCACGCCAGCCAGGAATGACAATAGTGTCTGCTTCCTGCAGCAATTCATATCCACCGTCCACCACGATACGAACCCCGCCAGTTGCCCTTAATTCACCTTGATCAACCGAAGCCACGGCAAAACGATACCAGCTCTCTCCCAGTTCAGGTCGCGGAAGCCCAAAAACTTCTACTGCGACGCCAAACTCGAAAGTACATAGCCCGTCATAAGCGAGTGCAACGACCAACGGGCGAGAAGATGTTGTCATGATCCTGGCGGAATCTGTCATGGTCAGAGGGTGTTTCGAGGTTAATTTTTTGATGAGATAAGAGGTAACACAACAGCTGATTTCACCACAAGAGAAAACAACAATATGAGTACCGTAACTGATATTCCAGCCGCTTCATCTGCACAAGCTATCGCCCATTTCCAGCAACGTCTGAATATGGAGACGGATTGTTCTGACGTTCATTCCGCGATGGCTGCTGACGACAAAGATTTTGTGCTTTTACATGTAGTGGGGAGTGCAGAGAGTTTTTCCCGTTGTCATATCCCTGGCGCGATTCATCTTCCCCATCGACTGATAAATACGGAATCCTTGAAAAAATGGCCACAGGACACACTGTTTGTCGTCTATTGCGCTGGCCCACACTGTAACGGGGCCGATCGCGCGGCGCTGAAGTTGGCGCAGCTAGGTCGACCGGTGAAAATAATGATTGGTGGTATTAAGGGCTGGGAGGACGAAGGCCTGGCGTTTGCCACTACGCAAAAGGACGCTGTTTCAATAGATTGATCGTTGTTAAGTCTGAACGGGCTTTTCCAACAGGAGGTTGTGGTTAACCCGTTCGGCTTTCCCCCCTTCCAACATCGTGAGCCATATCAGTAAGGCGCTACGCTGATAGTGGTAGCATTAGCGCGGTTTGTAATTTTCTGATTACATGGAGAAATGATGGAACTGCTTTTATTGAGTAACTCGACGCTGCCGGGCAAAGGCTGGATGGAACATGCGCTACCGCTGATTGCTGAGCAGCTGAATGGTCGCCGTACGGCGGTGTTTATTCCGTTCGCTGGCGTGACGCAAACCTGGGATGAATACACGGCGAAAACGGCAGCCATCTTTGCGCCAATGGGCGTCAACGTTACTGGCATTCATACCGTTGCCGATCCGATCGCTGCCATTGAAAACGCAGAGCTGGTGATTGTCGGCGGGGGTAACACCTTCCAGTTACTGAAAGAGAGCCGCGAGCGCGGACTGCTGGCGCCGATTGTGGATGTCGTCAAACGCGGTGCGCTGTACATCGGCTGGAGCGCAGGTTCTAACCTCGCCTGCCAGACCATCCGCACCACCAACGACATGCCGATTGTCGATCCAAAAGGTTTTGATGCCCTGGGTCTGTTCCCGCTGCAGATTAACCCACATTTCACCAATGCGCTTCCGGAAGGCCACAAAGGCGAAACGCGTGAACAGCGTATTCGCGAGCTGCTGGTTGTGGCACCAGAGCTGACGGTGATTGGTTTGCCGGAAGGAAACTGGATTAAGGTGAGTAACGGCCAGGCGATTCTTGGCGGTCCGAACACCACTTACGTCTTTAAAGCGGGGGAAGACGCGGTTGCCCTCGAAGCAGGTCACTGCTTCTAACCGACGTTGCCGGATAACGGCATAAATGCCTTATCCGGCCAACCGGTCCACCTCACTCAATAATCGTCGCGCTCATCGTCCTCATCCGGCTGTTCCAGCACGCTATAGGCCACGGAACAAAACAGCGAGTTCAGACGCTGCATATCGCCCAGCAGCGCCAGGTGCAAGGAGCTGGTCTCGATGCTCTGCACGTTCTGCTGATGCAGACGGTCAACGTGCGCATGCGAATAACGACGGTTGAGAATACGGAAACGATGCTTGCTACGGCGCAGACGTCGGGCGCTGGTCACGTCACCAGAGAAGAACACCGACATCGCCAGCTGCAGATTGCTGAGCAGCTGATCGAAGAGCGCATCCAGCTCTTTCAATCCTTCCACGGAGAATGCGCGACGGGCAGCCAGCGACTTATCCGCTATCTCACTGCCCATACGTTCGACAATATCGGAAGCCTGCTCGAGGTTAAGCGACATTTCGATAATCTCCGCCCAACGGCGTGATTCCTCTTCCGCCAGTTCATCCTTTGGCATCCGCGCCAGATAAAGCTTGATTGCCGTGTATAGCACGTTAATGTCGTCCGCCATCCTGCGCAGCTCTTTCTCTTCACGCGGCTCGCCGTGCATCACCTTCTTCAGCCCGTCCATCATCTGCTCCATCGCGTCGCCGATGCGCAGAGCTTCACGAGCGGCATTAGCCAGGGCCAGCGTCGGCGTATCCAGCGCACTGACGTCCAGATGCTTGGGCTTCAGATGCGTATCCAGCTCCGGCTCATCGCGGATGATGCGCTTACAAAAACGCGCCATCGGTTCTGCGAACGGCACCATCGCCACACAGCGCACCAGGTTGTAGAAGACATGGAAGTAAATAAC
This sequence comes from Citrobacter sp. RHBSTW-00017, assembly GCF_013797615.1. Taxonomy (NCBI): domain Bacteria; kingdom Pseudomonadati; phylum Pseudomonadota; class Gammaproteobacteria; order Enterobacterales; family Enterobacteriaceae; genus Citrobacter; species Citrobacter sp. RHBSTW-00017. Next base: position 4,707,285 of record NZ_CP056899.1, read on the forward strand.
CAGTTCAGATTTCGGCAGCGGCAGTTCATCCATCAGATTTGCCAGCGGATGAACAAACGGCAGGATAATCAGGCTACCCACCAGCTTAAACAGCAGGCTACCTAGCGCCACACGGCGGGCGGCGGCGTTAGCGGCGCTGTTATTAAGCATCGCCAGCAGGCCAGAGCCGAGGTTGGCGCCAATCACCAGACACAACGCCACCGGGAACGAGATAATGCCTGCCGCGGTCAGCGTTGCCGTCAGCAGCACCGCCGCAAGGCTGGAGTAACTGATAATCGCGAACATGGCGCCAATCAGCGCATCCAGCATGATATCGCCGGTGAGCGAGGCGAAAATAACCTGTACGCCGTTAGCCTGGGTGATCGGTGTTACTGCCTGCACAATCAGTTCCAGCGCCAGTAAAATCAACCCCAGTCCAATACCAACCCGCCCCAGTTGCCCCACACGGGACTGCTTACGTCCGAGAAAGAAGATCACGCCGATAAAAATCAGCAGTGGCGACAGCCAGGAGAGATCGAAGGTCAGGATACGCGCCATCAGCGCGGTCCCGACGTCAGCGCCGAGTACAATCACCAGCGCAGGGGTGAGCGCGACGAGGTCCTGCGCGACAAACGAGGTCACCAGCATGGTGGTGGCGTTGCTGCTTTGTACCAGCGCCGTCACGCCGATACCCGCACAAAAGGCGAGCGGCTTCTTTTCAACACTACGGCTGAGTACGGTACGCAAACGGGCGCCGAAGACGCGCATCACGCCGGTGCGCACAATATGAGTACCCCAAACCAGCATAGAGACAGCAGAAAGCAGGTGTAACAGAGTTAGCACGGAATCAGGTTCTCCTTATCGTTATATGTTCCTGAGGCTCATAGCGATGACATAACACCTGATGACGCCACGCTTATCAGGCCGACAAAAATGTGCCATCCGGCAAGCAGTACCGATGAACGTTCTTTCAGTATAAGGGTTTAAACGTAATAAAGAGACAAGGCACTCATTGAGTGCCCTGTTTGTTGTAAATAAAGATGACAGTTTTGTGAATCAGTCAGCGTCATAGCCCAGATTAGGCGCTAACCAACGTTCGACTTCCGCCACGCTCATGCCTTTACGGAAGGCGTAATCTTCAACCTGATCGCGCTGGATTTGCGCCACGGCGTAGTACTTGCTGTCTGGATGACTGAAATACCAGCCGGAAACCGACGCACCTGGCCACATCGCGAAGGATTCGGTGAGCTTCATCCCGGTGTGCGCTTCTACATCCAGCAGTTCCCAGATGGTGGCCTTTTCGGTGTGTTCCGGGCAAGCCGGATAGCCCGGTGCCGGGCGAATTCCCTGGTAGTTTTCGCGGATCAGTTCCTCGTTACTGAGGTTCTCATTCGCCGCATAGCCCCAGTAGACTTTACGCACGCGCTCGTGCAGATATTCCGCGAACGCTTCCGCCAGGCGGTCGGCGATCGCTTTCACCATGATCTTGTTGTAGTCGTCATGCTGGGCTTCGAAGGCGTCCGCCAGTGCATCTTCCTCCAGACCGCCGGTAACTGCGAAAGCACCGATGTAATCCGCTTTGCCACTCAGTTTCGGCGCAACAAAGTCAGACAGGCAGTAGTTGGCGAAACCGACTTTTTCCGTCTGCTGGCGCAGGTGATGACTGACGTTGATGACGTGCGTACGCGTCTCGTCACGGTAAATCTCGATGTCGTCCCCCACGCGGTTAGCCGGGAACAAGCCCACCACGCCGCGCGGATTCAGTGTCTTCTCAGCGCTGAGTTTATCCAGCATGTCATTGGCGTCTTTGAACAGACGTTTCGCCTCTTCTCCCACCACCTCATCTTCGAGGATGCGCGGGTATTTCCCGGCCAGCGACCAGGTCATAAAGAACGGCGTCCAGTCGATGTAGTTGCGCAGCGTTTCGATGCTGGCTTCAACGCTCTGTACGCCGAGGCGGTGCGCCACCGGCGGCGTGTAGTTTTCCCAGTCGAAGGCCAGATCGTTGTCGCGGGCAGCCTGTATCGTTACTGGTGGGGTCCGCGGTTTCTTACGCGCATGCTGGATACGCACGGTTTCGTACTCTTTACGCGTACGGGCGACAAAGTCATCGCGCTGAGTGTCAGAGAGGAGTGCGGCGACTACGCCAACGGTACGCGAGGCGTTCTGCACATAAACCGTCGGGCCACTGTAGTTCTGCTCGATTTTCACCGCCGTGTGCGCTTTTGAGGTGGTCGCGCCGCCAATCAGCAACGGAATAGTGAACCCCTGACGCTCCATCTCTTTCGCCACGTTGACCATTTCGTCCAGCGACGGGGTAATCAGCCCGGAAAGACCAATCAGATCGGCATTCACTTCACGTGCCGTTCTGAGGATTTTCTCCGCTGGCACCATCACGCCAAGATCGACGATTTCGTAGTTGTTACATTGCAGCACCACACCAACGATGTTTTTGCCGATATCGTGCACATCGCCTTTCACGGTAGCAATGACCATCTTGCCGTTGCTGGAGCCTTTCTCTTTGCTGGCCTCAATGTACGGTTCGAGGTAGGCCACCGCCTGCTTCATCACGCGGGCGGATTTCACCACCTGCGGCAGGAACATTTTGCCCTCGCCAAACAGATCGCCAACCACGTTCATCCCGTCCATCAGCGGCCCTTCAATCACCTCGATCGGACGCGCGGCCTGCTGGCGAGCTTCTTCAGTATCCTGCTCAATAAATTCGGTAATGCCTTTCACCAGCGAATATTCGAGGCGCTTTTTCACGTCCCAACTGCGCCATTCCGCCATCTGGGCATTGGCAGTGTCATCAGTTTTGCTACCGCGATATTTCTCAGCCAGCTCCAGCAGACGCTCGGTGCCATCGTCACGACGGTTGAGGATCACATCTTCAACCGCATCGCGCAGCTCGGCGGGCAGGTCGTCGTAAATCGCCAGTTGTCCGGCGTTGACGATCCCCATATCCATGCCGTTGCGAATGGCGTAGTAAAGGAATACCGCGTGAATGGCTTCACGAACCGGGTCGTTACCACGGAAGGAGAACGACACGTTGGAGACGCCGCCAGAGATCAGCGCGTGCGGTAGTTCGCGTTTGATGTCCTCACAGGCACCGATAAAGTCCTGGGCGTAGTTGTTGTGCTCATCAATCCCGGTCGCGACCGCAAAGATGTTCGGGTCGAAGATAATGTCTTCCGGCGGGAATCCTACCTCTTCGGTAAGAATGTTGTACGCCCGACGGCAAATCTCAATTTTACGCGCTCGGGTGTCGGCCTGCCCCTGCTCGTCAAAGGCCATCACCACCACTGCGGCACCGTAGCGTCGCAGCAACTTCGCGTGGTGGATAAAGGTCTCAACCCCCTCTTTCATCGAGATGGAGTTAACGATGCCTTTACCCTGAATGCACTTCAGCCCTTTTTCGATGACGTCCCATTTCGAGGAGTCGATCATAATCGGCACGCGGGCGATATCCGGCTCACCGGCGATAAGGTTGAGAAAACGCACCATCGCCGCTTCGGCGTCGAGCATCCCCTCATCCATGTTGATATCGATAATCTGTGCGCCACTTTCCACCTGCTGACGGGCGACATCCAGCGCTTCGTTGTATTTCTCTTCTTTGATCAGTCGCTTAAATTTCGCCGAACCGGTGACGTTGGTACGCTCGCCGACGTTCACAAACAGGCTATCGTCGCCAATATTCAACGGTTCAAGGCCAGACAGACGGCAGGCTACCGGGATTTCCGGCAAGCGGCGCGGCGGCAAGCCTTCCACTGCGCGGCTCATCGCGGCGATGTGTTCCGGCGTGGTGCCGCAGCAGCCGCCGACCACGTTGAGGAAGCCCGCTTGCGCCCACTCGCGTATTTGCGCCGCCATGGTGTCGGCATCGAGATCGTATTCGCCAAAGGCGTTCGGCAACCCGGCGTTCGGGTGCGCGGTAACGTAGCATTCGGCAATGCGCGACAGTTCCTGCACGTACTGGCGCAACTCGTCCGGGCCTAAGGCGCAGTTCAGACCGAAGGTTAGCGCATCGGCGTGGCGCAGTGAGTTATAGAACGCTTCAGTTGTCTGACCGGAGAGCGTACGCCCGGAAGCATCGGTGATGGTGCCGGAGAGCATAATCGGCAACTCAACGCCCAGCGCTTCAAATTCGGTTTTAACCGCGAAAATAGCGGCTTTGGCGTTCAGGGTATCGAAGACGGTTTCAATCAGGATCAGGTCGCTGCCACCTTCCACCAGCGCTTTGGTGGATTCACGGTAGGCGGCCACCAGCTGATCAAAGGTAATATTGCGGTAAGCTGGGTCGTTGACGTCAGGCGAGATAGACGCCGTACGGTTGGTTGGGCCGAGCACGCCCGCGACATAACGCGGTTTTTCCGGTGTGCGTGCCGTCCATTCGTCTGCCGCTGCGCGCGCCAGTTTGGCTGCCGCAAAGTTGATTTCCGCCGACAGGGATTCCATCTGGTAATCCGCCATGGCGATAGTCGTGGAGTTAAAGGTGTTGGTTTCGATGATATCCGCGCCCGCCTCAAAATAGGCGTTATGGATGGCGGCGATCACCTCAGGTTTGCTGAGCACCAACAGGTCGTTGTTGCCTTTCAGATCGCACGGCCAGTCGGCAAAGCGTTCGCCGCGGAAATCCTCTTCGCTCAGACGATATCCCTGGATCATGGTGCCCATACCGCCGTCCAGCACCAGAATACGTTCATTTAACTGCTGACGTAATTGTTCAACTTTGCTGCTCACACTCGCTCCCGACAACGCTCAACCAGACCGAAAAAAACTCAACAGACCATACTGGCACAAACCTGAGAGGTGGAAAAGAGAACAACGGCCAACATGAGACATGTTCAGCTTCACTCATCCGATCAGTACAGGAATTCTTGCATTATAATTGAATAAAACGAAAATGATTTCCACGATACAGAAAAGGAGTCCGCCATGGTTGCCACAATCCCCGCGAAACGCGGTAGAAAACCCGCCGCTGCTACCACGCCTGCAACCGGGCAGGTTCAGTCTCTGACCCGCGGCCTGAAGCTACTGGAGTGGATTGCGGAATCCAACGGCAGCGTGGCGCTAACCGAGCTGGCACAGCAGGCCGGCTTGCCAAACTCCACGACTCACCGTTTGTTGACCACCATGCAGCAGCAAGGATTTGTCCGTCAGGTGGGTGAATTAGGCCACTGGGCCGTGGGTGCGCATGCGTTTATCGTCGGCAGCAGCTTTTTGCAAAGCCGTAATTTGCTGGCGATTGTCCACCCGATCCTGCGCAAGCTGATGGAAGACTCCGGTGAGACGGTAAACCTGGCCGTGCTGGATCAAAGCGACCATCAGGCCATTATTATCGACCAGGTGCAGTGTACCCAGCTGATGCGCATGTCCGCGCCTATCGGCGGCAAACTGCCGATGCACGCCTCCGGTGCGGGTAAGGCGTTTTTATCCCAACTGAGTGAAGAACAGGTGACTGGCCTGCTGCACCGTAAAGGGCTGCACGCTTACACCCACGCCACGCTGGTGTCGCCGGTGCATCTGAAAGAGGATTTAGCCCAGACGCGCAAGCGCGGCTACTCCTTTGATGATGAGGAGCATGCGCTGGGTCTGCGCTGCGTGGCGTCGTGCATTTATGATGAACACCGCGAGCCGTTTGCCGCTATTTCCATCTCCGGACCCATTTCGCGCATTACCGACGATCGAGTGACCGAGTTTGGCGCCATGGCGATCAAAGCGGCGAAAGAAGTCACGCTGGCATACGGCGGATTTCGTTAAGAAAGGGTTGCCGGACATCAAGCCGCAAATCTGATGCAAAACCGCTGTTTGCGCCGGTAGGCGTAAACATCTTCCACGTGCCCTTCACGGATCCGCGTTTGCAGACCTCGCCAGTAGTCGGCGCTGAACAGGTCAGCATGCATCTCTTCAAATAGCGGCCCGATACGCGGGTCAGCGCATAGCCAGTGACGAAACTCTTCCGGGAAGACATCCCCCGGGGATACGCTATACCACGGTTCAGCGCTCATCTCATCTTCCGGGTAGCGCGGCGGCGGGATATGGCGGAAATTCACCTCAGTCATGTAGCAAATTTCATCGTAGTCGTAGAACACCACGCGCCCGTGGCGAGTCACGCCGAAGTTCTTAAACAGCATATCGCCGGGGAAAATATTGGCGGCGGCCAGCTGACGAATGGCATTGCCGTACTCTTCAATTGCATCGCGCAGTTGCTGGCCTTCGACCTGCTCCAGCCAGATATTCAGCGGCACCATCCGTCGTTCGATATACAAATGGCGAATGACAATCTGCTCGCCGAGATCGGTAATTTTTTCCGGGGCTTCCTGTAGCAACAGCGCCATCAGCGACGGATCGATTTGCCGTTTATCCAGCACAAAGTTCTCGAACTCCTGAGTATCAGCCATCCGCCCGACACGATCGTGCTCCTTGACCAGTTGATAACAGGCGCGGACGTGGGCGGCCGACATCTCTTTTTGCGGCGCAAATTTGTCTTTGATGACTTTAAAGACGCGGTCGAAGCCTGGCAGGGTAAATACCAGCATCACCATGCCGCGGATCCCCGGCGCTTCGATAAATTGCTCATCGCAATGGGCAAGATAGAGCAGATATTCGCGGTAACTTTCGGTCTTCGCGTGTTTCTGACAGCCGATCGCCATATACAATTCAGCGGTGGTTTTACCGGGCAGGATCTCGCGCAGCCACTCCACTAACGCGGCGGGCAGCGGGGCGTAAACCATAAAATACGAGCGGGCGAAGCCAAACACGATACTGGCTTCCGCCGTCGTGGTCAGGCAGGTATCGACAAACAGTTCGCCCTCGTCAGTACGGTGAATTGGCAGTAAAAACGGCAGCGTCCCGGAAGGGGTAATCAACTTACCGACCAGCCAGGCGGCCTTGTTGCGATAAAACAGTTCGTTCGCCACCTGCAAATGACTGCGCTGCAACACATCCGCCCCCAGCGTTTCGGTCAGGTGTTCGATGATGTAGTGGATATCCCGATGTCTGTTCTGCCACGGCAGACGCAAGGGCAGATCGCTGAGGACGCGCGTAAGCAGCCACTCCCAGCCGGTATCGGGAAAAAAGTCTTTCGCCAACGGGCGTGGGATCGTGCGAAAACGGCGCTCTGGCTGAGAGCTGAAAATAAACAGTCGCTCGGGAGTCAGCGAGCGGTGGTCAAATAACCGGCAATAGACGGAGTTAAAGAAACTCTCCGCAATCTCGAAGCGTGGGTAATCTGGCAATAGCCGGGTGTAATGCTCTTTCACGCGAAGTAAAAAATCCGCGTCGGTACTTTTGCCATCAGTAATGCAGCGCAGTTGCTCCACCACCAGACCCACATGATGATCGTAAAGGTGGATACGGCTTTTCATCGCCTGCTGAACCGCGTGCCAGTCGGCATGTTCAAAACGCTGCTGCGCGCCGGAGGTCACTTCCAGAAAACGCCCGTACTGGGCGTCGAAACCTTGCAAAATCGTCTGAGCAATCAGTAATTCCAGGCCACGCGTCATCAATTTCTCCCATCCGGCACAATGTCATGCCGGATGGCGCGTTCGCTTATCCGGCCTACATCCCTTCGTAGGCCCGGTAAGCGCAGTGCCACCGGGCATTGATCAAAACTGCGATTCTTCAGTCGAGCCGGTCAGCGCGGTCACTGAAGAAGTGCCGCCCTGAATGATGGTGGTTACTTTGTCGAAATAGCCTGTCCCTACTTCCTGCTGATGGGACACGAAGGTGTAACCATCTTTAGCCGCCGCAAATTCCGGCTGCTGAACCTTCTCAACGTAGTGGCGCATGCCTTCACCCTGCGCATAGGAATGCGCGAGGTCGAACATGTTGAACCACATGCTGTGAATACCCGCCAGCGTAATGAACTGGTATTTGTAACCCATATCGGACAGCTGTTGCTGGAAGCTGGCAATGGTTTTGTCATCCAGGTTTTTCTGCCAGTTAAACGATGGCGAACAGTTGTAGGCCAGCAGTTTGCCTGGGAATTTCGCATGAATAGCATCGGCAAAGCGCTTCGCCAGTTCGAGGTCCGGCGTGGAGGTTTCACACCACACCAGATCCGCATACGGTGCGTAAGCCAGGCCACGGCTGATCGCCTGCTCAATGCCCGCATGCGTACGGTAGAACCCTTCGCTGGTACGTTCGCCAGTGATGAACTCGCTATCGTATGGGTCGCAATCAGACGTAATCAGATCGGCTGCGTCAGCATCGGTACGCGCAATCACCAGCGTCGGAACGCCCATAACGTCTGCAGCCAGACGGGCTGCCACCAGTTTCTGGATAGCTTCCTGAGTCGGCACCAGGACTTTACCGCCCATGTGACCACATTTTTTCACCGATGCGAGCTGATCTTCGAAGTGAACGGCCGCTGCACCAGCCTCAATCATCGATTTCATCAGTTCAAACGCGTTCAGTACCCCGCCAAAACCCGCTTCCGCATCGGCAACGATCGGCAGGAAGTAATCCACATAGCGCGGATCGTTCGGCTCAATACCGGTTGACCATTGGATCTGATCGGCACGACGGAATGTGTTATTGATCCTGTCCACCACCGCCGGAACGGAGTTCGCTGGATACAACGATTGATCCGGATACATGCTGGACGCCAGGTTGGCATCTGCCGCCACCTGCCAGCCTGAAAGGTAGACCGCTTCAATACCAGCTTTCGCTTGCTGCAGCGCCTGACCACCAGTCAGCGCACCGAGGCTGTTGATATAACCTTTCTTCGATTCGCCGTGTAGCAGACGCCACATTTTCGCCGCGCCAAGCTGCGCCAGCGTGCATTCCGGGTTGACCGAGCCACGTAATTTCACCACTTCCTCCGCGCTGTAGGGGCGGGTGATTCCTTCCCAACGCGGTTGAGTCCATTCTTGCTGTAATTCTTCGATTTGTTGAGTACGGGTTTTCATGTGCAGATGCTCCATTAGGATAAATTGTGGGTAAATTAGGCCAACAGGCGGTAGCCCGGTAACGTCAGGAAGTCAATTAACTCGTCGGAAGTGGTGATTTGCTCCATCAGGCGCGCGGCATCGTCAAAACGCCCGCTGCTGTAGCGGTGTTCCCCCAGTTCGTCCTGAATCACCAACATCTCTTCGGCCAGCATCTGGCGGAACAACGGTTTGGTAACCGGTTTGCCGTTGCTGAGCGTTTTCTGGTGGTGGATCCACTGCCAGATGGAAGTACGAGAGATTTCGGCGGTGGCCGCATCTTCCATCAGACCATAAATCGGTACGCAGCCATTACCGGAGATCCACGCTTCGATGTACTGCACCGCGACACGAATGTTGGCACGCATACCTTCTTCAGTACGCTCACCTTCACAGGGTGCCAGCAATTGTTCTGCGGTAATCGGCGCATCTTCTTCACGGGTCACGAACAGCTGATTTTTGTTTTCACCGAGTACGTCGTTGAACACCGCCATTGCGGTATCTGCCAGTCCTGGATGGGCAATCCATGTGCCGTCATGACCGTTATTGGCTTCCAGCGCTTTGTCCGCTTTTACCTTGGTCAGAACCTGGTTGTTACGTTCCGCATCTTTGCTGGGAATGAACGCGGCCATGCCGCCCATCGCGAACGCGCCGCGTTTATGACAGGTTTTAATCAGCAGACGCGAATACGCACTGAGGAATGGCTTATCCATCGTCACCACCTGACGATCCGGCAACACGCGATCCGGGTGGTTCTTTAGGGTTTTGATATAGCTGAAAATGTAGTCCCAGCGACCGCAGTTCAGGCCCACAATGTGGTCACGCAGCGCGTGCAGAATTTCGTCCATCTGGAAAACGGCTGGCAGCGTTTCAATCAGCAGGGTCGCTTTAATTGTGCCGCGCGACAGATTAAAGCGATCCTCTGCATAGCTGAACACTTCGCTCCACCATGCCGCTTCTTGCCAGGCCTGCGTTTTGGGTAGATAGAAATAAGGGCCACTGCCTTTTGCTAGCAACGTTTTGTGGTTGTGGAAGAAATAGAGGGCGAAGTCGAACAGGCTGCCCGGGATCGATTCGCCACGCCAGGTGACGTGTTTTTCCGGCAGATGCAGACCGCGAACGCGGCACACTAACAGGGCCGGATTGGGTTTGAGTTGATAAATTTTACCGGCTTCGTTGGTGTAGCTAATGGTGCCATTGACTGCATCGCGCAAGTTGATCTGCCCGTCGATAACTTTGCTCCACTCAGGAGCCAGCGAATCTTCAAAATCAGCCATAAAGACTTTGACGTTCGCGTTCAGCGCGTTGATAACCATCTTGCGCTCAACCGGTCCGGTAATCTCTACACGGCGATCCAGTAAATCATCAGGAATACCGCGAACTTTCCAGTTACCTTCACGAATGGAAGCTGTTTCCGAAATAAAGTCAGGCAACTTACCGTCATCAATATCCTGCTGCTGCTGGATACGTGCAGCCAGAAGTTTATTCCGCTTTGGCGTAAATCTTGTCACCAGCTCGGTCAGAAACTCCACCGCTTCAGCGGTCAGAATCTGCTGTTCCTGTTCGCCACGCGGCCTGGTGAAGATCAGTTCATCGGTTGTCGTTGCCTGTTGATTCATTGCGTAGTTCCTCGTCATTGATCCAAACACATCCCCAATGCGAACGAAGGATCGTTGTGCGGTTTTCGTTCAGCACAACTAAGACTACTCATTTAAATTTCAAAATCAAAAACAATTTCCATTTTTAATTTAATTATCAATTAACCTATTGATAACAATATAAATAAAATTTAATTACACAGTGAGGTGCGTTTCGGAAATAAAAAAGGCACCCGAAGGTGCCTGATTCAACATGCTGAAACGCTTAAGGATCGTCTGTTACAGAAGATTAATCCAGCGTTGGATTCATGTGACGTAGATCATATGGCGTGATCTGGTAAACGTAATAGTTGAGCCAGTTGGTAAACAACAGATTGCCGTGGCTACGCCAGGTTGCCCGCGGTTTATTTTGCGGGTCATCTTTTGGGAAGTAGTTATAGGGCACTTCCGGCGTTAAGCCCGCTTCGACGTCACGAAAATATTCACTGCCGAGTGTATGGGCGTCATATTCAGGATGGCCCGTTACGAAGGCGATACGTTTATCTTTGCTGGCAAACAGGTAGGCATCTCCCTCTTCTGTTTCGGCAAAAATCTCGAGATCGGTGTAGTCCCTGATAAGGGCAGCAGGAAAATCGGCATAGCGCGAATGCGGGGCCAGGAACGCATCATCAAATCCACGCGTCAGCAGCGCATGAGGATGAAGAATATGGTGCTCATAGACGCCTGAGAGTTTATCCGTACGGGTTTGCTTGGGAATTCCGTACAAGATATTTAATGCAGCTTGCACCGCCCAACAGACAAAGAGCGTCGATGTAACATGATCTTTCGCCCATTCAAGCACTTGTTTAATCTGCGGCCAGTAAGCCACGTCATTAAATTCAACCAGACCCAACGGCGCGCCGGTCACGATTAGCCCATCAAAGTTCTGATCGCAGATATCCTCGAAATTACAGTAAAAGTTATTCAGATGCTCCGTAGGGGTGTTGCGTGACTCGCGGGCATCAATGCGCAATAGCTGAACATCTACCTGCAGCGGTGAGTTAGAGAGTAAACGCAGGAACTGGTTTTCCGTTTCAATCTTCTTGGGCATCAGGTTGAGGATGAGCACCTTCAGTGGACGAATTTCCTGACCAGAAGCGCGAGATGACGTCATCACAAAGACGTTTTCCTCACGCAAGAAATTGACGGCGGGTAGCTCGTCCTGCACGCGAATTGGCATAACCTGATAACCTCACTACATACGTTTAAACGTTTAGACATCCAGATAGCTGAAGATACCCAGGAATCATGCGAATGTCGAGCCTGCATCCTCAAGTTGAGAAAGTTTCACGGCTCCTTGCTGTAGATTAGTGCAGTAAAGAAAAAAGGAGAATGCTATTCGTCGTTCGCGCAACAGGCAATGTGCTGCCGGGAGAGCCTGGTGTGCTGCGCTTCTCAGGCCTGAACACCGGTTACAACATGATGGGCTGGATAAAATGGTACGCTGCATCCGGCAGTTCTCACTCCCTGCAGACGCAAAAAAAGCCCATCCGGCAGGATGGGCTTCTTCACTTGTTTGATGCCTGGCAGTTTATGGCGGGCGTCCTGCCCGCCACCCTCCGGGCCGTTGCTGCGCAACGTTCAAATCCGCTCCCGGCGGATTTGTCCTCCTCAGGAGAGCACTCACCGACAGACCACAGATAAAACAAAAGGCCCGGTCTTTCGACCGGGCCTTTCGCTTTTATTTGATGCCTGGCAGTTCCCTACTCTCGCATGGGGAGACCCCACACTACCATCGGCGCTACGGCGTTTCACTTCTGAGTTCGGCATGGGGTCAGGTGGGACCACCGCGCTACAGCCGCCAGGCAAATTCTGTTTATCAACACACCTCTCGGGTCTGTCGATGTCATCTGTAATCAAGCTGAATTTCGATGTCTCATCCGCCAAAACATCTTCGGCGTTGTAAGGTTAAGCCTCACGGTTCATTAGTATCGGTTAGCTCAACGTATCGCTACGCTTACACACCCGACCTATCAACGTCGTCGTCTTCAACGTTCCTTCAGGACCCTTAAAGGGTCAGGGAGAACTCATCTCGGGGCAAGTTTCGTGCTTAGATGCTTTCAGCACTTATCTCTTCCGCATTTAGCTACCGGGCAATGCCATTGGCATGACAACCCGAACACCAGTGATGCGTCCACTCCGGTCCTCTCGTACTAGGAGCAGCCCCCCTCAATTCTCCAGCGCCCACGGCAGATAGGGACCGAACTGTCTCACGACGTTCTAAACCCAGCTCGCGTACCACTTTAAATGGCGAACAGCCATACCCTTGGGACCTACTTCAGCCCCAGGATGTGATGAGCCGACATCGAGGTGCCAAACACCGCCGTCGATATGAACTCTTGGGCGGTATCAGCCTGTTATCCCCGGAGTACCTTTTATCCGTTGAGCGATGGCCCTTCCATTCAGAACCACCGGATCACTAAGACCTGCTTTCGCACCTGCTCGAGCCGTCACTCTCGCAGTCAAGCTAGCTTATGCCTTTGCACTAACCTCCTGATGTCCGACCAGGATTAGCTAACCTTCGTGCTCCTCCGTTACTCTTTAGGAGGAGACCGCCCCAGTCAAACTACCCACCAGACACTGTCCGCAACCCGGATCACGGGTCTACGTTAGAACACCAGCCATTAAAGGGTGGTATTTCAAGGTTGGCTCCATGCAGACTGGCGTCCACACTTCAAAGCCTCCCACCTATCCTACACATCAAGGACCAGTGTTCAGTGTCAAGCTATAGTAAAGGTTCACGGGGTCTTTCCGTCTTGCCGCGGGTACACTGCATCTTCACAGCGAGTTCAATTTCACTGAGTCTCGGGTGGAGACAGCCTGGCCATCATTACGCCATTCGTGCAGGTCGGAACTTACCCGACAAGGAATTTCGCTACCTTAGGACCGTTATAGTTACGGCCGCCGTTTACCGGGGCTTCGATCAAGAGCTTCTCCTTACGGATAACCCCATCAATTAACCTTCCGGCACCGGGCAGGCGTCACACCGTATACGTCCACTTTCGTGTTTGCACAGTGCTGTGTTTTTAATAAACAGTTGCAGCCAGCTGGTATCTTCGACTGATTTCAGCTCCATGAGTAAATCACTTCACCTACATATCAGCGTGCCTTCTCCCGAAGTTACGGCACCATTTTGCCTAGTTCCTTCACCCGAGTTCTCTCAAGCGCCTTGGTATTCTCTACCTGACCACCTGTGTCGGTTTGGGGTACGATTTTGTGTTACCTGATGCTTAGAGGCTTTTCCTGGAAGCAGGGCATTTGTTACTTCAGCACCGTAGTGCCTCGTCATCACACCTCAGCGTTAACAAGACTCCGGATTTACCTGGAATCTCCGCCTACATGCTTAAACCGGGACAACCGTCGCCCGGCTAACATAGCCTTCTCCGTCCCCCCTTCGCAGTAACACCAAGTACAGGAATATTAACCTGTTTCCCATCGACTACGCCTTTCGGCCTCGCCTTAGGGGTCGACTCACCCTGCCCCGATTAACGTTGGACAGGAACCCTTGGTCTTCCGGCGTGCGGGTTTTTCACCCGCATTATCGTTACTTATGTCAGCATTCGCACTTCTGATACCTCCAGCATGCCTCACAGCACACCTTCAACGGCTTACAGAACGCTCCCCTACCCAACAACACATAGTGTCGCTGCCGCAGCTTCGGTGCATGGTTTAGCCCCGTTACATCTTCCGCGCAGGCCGACTCGACCAGTGAGCTATTACGCTTTCTTTAAATGATGGCTGCTTCTAAGCCAACATCCTGGCTGTCTGTGCCTTCCCACATCGTTTCCCACTTAACCATGACTTTGGGACCTTAGCTGGCGGTCTGGGTTGTTTCCCTCTTCACGACGGACGTTAGCACCCGCCGTGTGTCTCCCGTGATAACATTCTTCGGTATTCGCAGTTTGCATCGGGTTGGTAAGTCGGGATGACCCCCTAGCCGAAACAGTGCTCTACCCCCGAAGATGAGTTCACGAGGCGCTACCTAAATAGCTTTCGGGGAGAACCAGCTATCTCCCGGTTTGATTGGCCTTTCACCCCCAGCCACAAGTCATCCGCTAATTTTTCAACATTAGTCGGTTCGGTCCTCCAGTTAGTGTTACCCAACCTTCAACCTGCCCATGGCTAGATCACCGGGTTTCGGGTCTATACCCTGCAACTTAACGCCCAGTTAAGACTCGGTTTCCCTTCGGCTCCCCTATTCGGTTAACCTTGCTACAGAATATAAGTCGCTGACCCATTATACAAAAGGTACGCAGTCACCCCATAAAGAGGCTCCCACTGCTTGTACGTACACGGTTTCAGGTTCTTTTTCACTCCCCTCGCCGGGGTTCTTTTCGCCTTTCCCTCACGGTACTGGTTCACTATCGGTCAGTCAGGAGTATTTAGCCTTGGAGGATGGTCCCCCCATATTCAGACAGGATACCACGTGTCCCGCCCTACTCTTCGAGTTCACAACACATGCACTTTTGTGTACGGGGCTGTCACCCTGTATCGCCGGACTTTCCAGACCGTTCCACTACCACACATGCTGATTCAGACTCTGGGCTGCTCCCCGTTCGCTCGCCGCTACTGGGGGAATCTCGGTTGATTTCTTTTCCTCGGGGTACTTAGATGTTTCAGTTCCCCCGGTTCGCTTCATTACGCTATGTATTCACGTAATGATAGTGTGACGAATCACACTGGGTTTCCCCATTCGGAAATCGCCGGTTATAACGGTTCATATCACCTTACCGACGCTTATCGCAGATTAGCACGTCCTTCATCGCCTCTGACTGCCAGGGCATCCACCGTGTACGCTTAGTCGCTTAACCTCACAACCCGAAGATGTTTCGTAAAACACTTCAGTGTTGCGAAAATTTGAGAGACTCGGACACACCGCTTTTCATTTCTTGTTTACGGAGAAATGAAACAGTGTGTCGTTTCAATTTTCAGCTTGATCCAGATTTTTAAAGAGCAAAACTTCTTAATGCACTCGAAAGTACATTCAGAAGTTCATCATTCATCAGACAATCTGTGTGAGCACTACAAAGAACGTTTCTTTAAGGTAAGGAGGTGATCCAACCGCAGGTTCCCCTACGGTTACCTTGTTACGACTTCACCCCAGTCATGAATCACAAAGTGGTAAGCGCCCTCCCGAAGGTTAAGCTACCTACTTCTTTTGCAACCCACTCCCATGGTGTGACGGGCGGTGTGTACAAGGCCCGGGAACGTATTCACCGTGGCATTCTGATCCACGATTACTAGCGATTCCGACTTCATGGAGTCGAGTTGCAGACTCCAATCCGGACTACGACATACTTTATGAGGTCCGCTTGCTCTCGCGAGGTCGCTTCTCTTTGTATATGCCATTGTAGCACGTGTGTAGCCCTACTCGTAAGGGCCATGATGACTTGACGTCATCCCCACCTTCCTCCAGTTTATCACTGGCAGTCTCCTTTGAGTTCCCGGCCGGACCGCTGGCAACAAAGGATAAGGGTTGCGCTCGTTGCGGGACTTAACCCAACATTTCACAACACGAGCTGACGACAGCCATGCAGCACCTGTCTCAGAGTTCCCGAAGGCACGTTCGCATCTCTGCAAACTTCTCTGGATGTCAAGAGTAGGTAAGGTTCTTCGCGTTGCATCGAATTAAACCACATGCTCCACCGCTTGTGCGGGCCCCCGTCAATTCATTTGAGTTTTAACCTTGCGGCCGTACTCCCCAGGCGGTCGACTTAACGCGTTAGCTCCGGAAGCCACGCCTCAAGGGCACAACCTCCAAGTCGACATCGTTTACGGCGTGGACTACCAGGGTATCTAATCCTGTTTGCTCCCCACGCTTTCGCACCTGAGCGTCAGTCTTTGTCCAGGGGGCCGCCTTCGCCACCGGTATTCCTCCAGATCTCTACGCATTTCACCGCTACACCTGGAATTCTACCCCCCTCTACAAGACTCTAGCCTGCCAGTTTCGGATGCAGTTCCCAGGTTGAGCCCGGGGATTTCACATCCGACTTGACAGACCGCCTGCGTGCGCTTTACGCCCAGTAATTCCGATTAACGCTTGCACCCTCCGTATTACCGCGGCTGCTGGCACGGAGTTAGCCGGTGCTTCTTCTGCGAGTAACGTCAATTGCTGCGGTTATTAACCTCAACACCTTCCTCCTCGCTGAAAGTACTTTACAACCCGAAGGCCTTCTTCATACACGCGGCATGGCTGCATCAGGCTTGCGCCCATTGTGCAATATTCCCCACTGCTGCCTCCCGTAGGAGTCTGGACCGTGTCTCAGTTCCAGTGTGGCTGGTCATCCTCTCAGACCAGCTAGGGATCGTCGCCTAGGTGAGCCGTTACCCCACCTACTAGCTAATCCCATCTGGGCACATCCGATGGCAAGAGGCCCGAAGGTCCCCCTCTTTGGTCTTGCGACGTTATGCGGTATTAGCTACCGTTTCCAGTAGTTATCCCCCTCCATCGGGCAGTTTCCCAGACATTACTCACCCGTCCGCCACTCGTCACCCAAGGAGCAAGCTCCTCTGTGCTACCGTTCGACTTGCATGTGTTAGGCCTGCCGCCAGCGTTCAATCTGAGCCATGATCAAACTCTTCAATTTAAGTTTGATGCTCGTGAATTAAACTTCGTAATGAATTACGTGTTCACTCAGAGACTTGGTATTCATTTTTCGTCTTGCGACGTTAAGAATCCGTATCTTCGAGTGCCCACACAGATTGTCTGATAAATTGTTAAAGAGCAGTTGCGACGCGCTTTAGCGCTCTGTCGCGAGGTGGCGTATATTACGCTTTCCTCTTTCAGAGTCAACCCTCATTTTCAGGTTTTTCTCTTCAACCGAACCGGCTGTTTGTGTGAAGTGATTCACATCCGCCGTGTCGATGGAGGCGCATTATAGGGAGTTTCCCGCGGCCCGCAACCCTTAAATTGCAGAAAAATGACTGACCGCTGCATTCCACAGCAAAACCCCGCCTTATACCCATTTACACACAGAGTTATCCACAAACCACACGATCGTTTGTGCACTTCTCTGTTTATATAAGCATCCTTCAACGGAAAAAGAAGAGGTCAAAATCGAAAATTAAAAATTCGCGAGCGTTGCGCAAACGTTTTCGTTACAATGCCCCCGCACAACAAGGATGCCCCGTAAGGGGCGTTAGCTGAGTTTTTAGCCAAGAATTCACCTAACGCTCTCTGTAATAGTCAAATCCAGGGGATTTACCATGCAACAACGTCGTCCAGTCCGCCGCGCTCTGCTCAGTGTTTCTGACAAGGCCGGTATCATCGAATTCGCTCAGGCACTTTCCGCACGCGGTGTGGAGCTGCTGTCTACAGGTGGCACTGCGCGCCTGTTGGCTGAGAAAGGCCTGCCAGTGACCGAAGTTTCCGATTACACCGGCTTCCCGGAAATGATGGATGGACGCGTAAAGACCCTGCATCCGAAAGTCCATGGCGGCATTCTTGGTCGTCGCGGTCAGGACGACGGGATTATGGAACAGCACGGCATCGCACCTATCGACATGGTGGTTGTTAACCTGTACCCGTTCGCCGAGACCGTTGCCCGTGAAGGCTGCTCGCTGGAAGATGCGGTAGAAAACATTGATATCGGCGGCCCGACGATGGTGCGTTCCGCTGCCAAGAACCATAAAGATGTGGCTATCGTTGTGAAGAGCAGCGACTACGCCGCCATTATTAAAGAGATGGATGCCAACGACGGTTCTCTGACCCTCGACACGCGTTTCGACCTCGCGATTAAAGCCTTCGAACACACCGCCGCTTACGACAGCATGATCGCCAACTACTTCGGTAGCATGGTTCCGGCCTACCACGGCGAAAGCAAAGAAGCCGCCGGTCGCTTTCCACGTACACTGAACCTGAACTTCATTAAGAAGCAGGATATGCGCTACGGCGAGAACAGCCACCAACAGGCTGCCTTCTATATAGAAGAGAATGTTAAAGAAGCGTCCGTTGCCACCGCGCAGCAGGTACAGGGCAAAGCACTTTCCTACAACAACATCGCCGATACCGATGCGGCGCTGGAGTGCGTAAAAGAATTCAACGAGCCAGCCTGTGTGATCGTCAAACACGCTAACCCGTGCGGCGTGGCAGTCAGTACCTCTATTCTCGATGCTTACGACCGCGCCTATAAAACCGACCCGACCTCCGCGTTCGGCGGCATCATCGCCTTCAACCGCGAACTGGATGCCGAAACTGCTCAAGCCATCATTTCCCGTCAGTTCGTGGAAGTGATCATCGCGCCATCCGCAACCGAAGACGCACTGAAAATCACCGCCGCCAAACAGAACGTCCGCGTGCTGACCTGCGGTCAGTGGGCACAACGTGTGCCGGGCCTGGACTTCAAACGCGTTAACGGCGGTCTGCTGGTTCAGGATCGTGACCTGGGTATGGTGAGCGAAGGTGAACTGCGCGTAGTTTCCAAACGTCAGCCGACCGAACAGGAACTGCGCGATGCGCTGTTCTGCTGGAAAGTAGCTAAGTTTGTAAAATCCAACGCCATTGTTTACGCCAAAGAGAACATGACTATCGGCATAGGAGCAGGCCAGATGAGCCGCGTATATTCCGCAAAAATCGCCGGAATTAAAGCCGCCGACGAAGGTCTGGAAGTTCAAGGTTCCTCTATGGCATCCGACGCCTTCTTCCCGTTCCGCGATGGGATTGATGCCGCCGCTGCCGCCGGTGTGACCTGCGTGATCCAGCCGGGCGGTTCTATCCGTGATGATGAAGTCATTGCTGCCGCCGACGAGCACGGCATAGCGATGGTGTTCACCGACATGCGCCACTTCCGCCATTAATCCACGGAGCAGACGATGAAAGTATTAGTGATTGGCAACGGCGGGCGCGAACACGCGCTGGCCTGGAAAGCGGCGCAGTCGCCAAAAGTCGAAACGGTATTTGTCGCACCAGGCAACGCGGGCACCGCGCTGGAACCTGCGCTGCAAAACGTGGCAATCGGCGTGACCGATATTCCGGCGCTGCTGAGCTTTGCCCAGAATGAGAAGATCGATCTGACCATCGTTGGCCCAGAAGCGCCTCTGGTAATTGGCGTGGTCGATGCGTTTCGCGCCGCCGGTCTGAAAATCTTCGGCCCAACCGAAGGTGCAGCGCAGTTGGAAGGCTCCAAAGCCTTCACCAAAGATTTCCTTGCCCGTCATAACATTCCAACGGCGGAGTATCAGAACTTCACCGAGATTGAGCCTGCGCTGGCCTATCTGCGTGAGAAAGGCGCGCCGATCGTTATCAAGGCCGATGGCCTGGCCGCCGGTAAAGGCGTTATCGTCGCGATGACGCTGGAGGAAGCCGAAGCCGCTGTTCATGACATGCTGGCAGGTAACGCTTTTGGCGATGCGGGCCACCGTATCGTTATCGAAGAGTTCCTCGACGGTGAAGAAGCGAGCTTTATCGTGATGGTTGACGGCGAGCACGTGCTGCCAATGGCCACCAGCCAGGACCACAAACGCGTAGGCAACGGCGATACCGGTCCGAATACCGGCGGTATGGGCGCTTACTCACCTGCACCGGTGGTGACTGACGACGTTCATCAGCGCACCATGGAACGCATCATCTGGCCAACCGTAAAAGGCATGGCAGCGGAAGGGAACACTTACACCGGTTTCCTGTACGCAGGTCTGATGATCGACAAACAGGGCAACCCGAAGGTTATCGAGTTCAACTGCCGCTTCGGCGATCCGGAAACCCAGCCGATTATGCTGCGTATGAAATCGGATCTGGTGGAGCTGTGCCTTGCCGCCTGTGATGGCAAGCTGGATGAGAAAACCTCTGAGTGGGACGAACGCGCCTCTTTGGGCGTAGTGATTGCCGCGGGCGGCTATCCGGGCAACTACAATACTGGCGATGAGATCCACGGCCTGCCGCTGGAAGAAGTCGCTGACGGTAAAGTGTTCCACGCGGGCACCAAACTGTCTGCTGACGATCGCGTGCTGACCAACGGCGGTCGCGTCCTGTGCGCCACCGCGCTGGGCAACACCGTTGCCGAGGCGCAGCAGCGTGCCTACGCCCTGATGACCGACATCCGTTGGGACGGCAGCTTCAGCCGTAACGACATCGGCTGGCGCGCCATCGAACGTGAGCAAAACTAACGGCTGAGCTTAGCCAGCAGCGTTTTGCGCGTAATACCTAACTGACGGGCGGCTTCGGTTTTATTGCCGCCCGTTTTTTCCAGCGCCGCCAGAATCACTTCTTTTTCGACATCCACCAGCGGTTGAATCTCGCCACTGTATTCCGTTTTTATCGGCGTCGCGGCAATCGCCATCGGCAGCTCGCGTTCGGAAATATATTCCCCCGTTAGCAGCACCACCGAACGCTCAATCGCATTTTCCAGCTCACGGATATTACCCGGCCAGTCATAGTGGATCAGCAGATCCATCGCCTGCGGAGTAAAGCCCTTCACCGCTTTTCGGTTACGTGTGGCAAAACGCTGGAGAAAATGTTCGGCCAGCAGCGGAATATCTTCCCGGCGCTGGCACAGCGCAGGCATTTCAATAGTGATGACGTTCAGGCGATAGTAGAGATCCTGACGAAAGCGCCCGGCGTTCACTTCCTCCGCCAGATCGCGATGTGTGGCGGCGATCAGCCGGACATCAACCGCAATAGTCTGGTTGCTGCCAACCCGTTGCACTTCCCGCTCCTGGATTGCCCGCAGCAGACGCACCTGCATTAGCGGTGAGATATCGCCAATTTCATCAAGAAATAACGTGCCGCCTTCGGCTTCCACAAAGCGCCCTTCCCGCCGCTTATCCGCACCGGTAAACGCGCCTTTCTCGTGACCAAAAAGTTCGGACTCCAGCAGCGATTCATTAAGCGATGCACAGTTCAGCGTCACCAGCGGTTTATCACAGCGGGCACTGCTGGCATGCAGCGCCCGGGCCACCAGCTCTTTCCCCGTACCGGAGTCTCCGTGAATGAGCACCGTTGCATCCGAGGGCGCAACCATCGCGATTTCATTGATCAACTGCCGCATCGCCGGACTGCTGCCAATCATGCCAAACTGCGCAGCCGACCCTGACGGCAGTTCAGCGCCCGTTTCCCGCGTATGCGCCAGCGCCTTTTCCAGCGTCTCCTGCAGGCGATCAAAATCCAGCGGCTTGATTAAGTAGTCCAGCGCCCCGGTTTTCAGCGCCTCAACGGCGGTCTCCACGCTGGAGAACGCCGTCATGATCAATACCGGAATCGCCGAATTCAGCGCTTTAATCTCTTTCAGCGTTGCGATGCCGTCCATCTCCGCCATACGCACATCGCACAGCACTAAATCAAATACGCGTTCACGCACCTGTTCCAGTGCCGCTTGCCCGCTATAGGCCAGCGCGACCTCATAACCCCAGCCGCGCAGCAGCGCCTGTAAAATGGTGCAGTGGCTGATATCGTCATCTACCACCAGAATATTGATTTTTCCGCGCGTCATCCTTGTTAATCCTGTTGTTTCGCGTTGGTTGGCAGCCAGAGGGTAAAGGTTGCGCCTTTGCCCTCAACGCTTGCCACATGAATGGTACCACCGTGCTGTTCAATTATGTTCTGCACTACCGCCAGCCCAAGGCCGGTTCCATCCGCTTTAGTCGTGAAGTAAGGCGTAAAAATGGCCTCCAGCTGTTCCGCGGCAATCCCTTTCCCGCTATCAATAACCACGATTTTAACGCGATCGCCGCTGCTTTCACTCGCTTCAACCGTAATCGTGCCCTGACGACCAATCGCATGAATGGCGTTCAGATACAGATTCAACAGAACCTGAGTCAGTCGGTCGGGATCGGCCTGAATAGCGGGCAGCGTGGAACTGGCCGAAAAACGTAGCTGGATTTCCCGGCTTGCCGCATCCTGACTCACCAGGTTTAATGAGTGGGTGATGACCTCATTGAGATCCACCTGTTGCAGCGTCAGATGCGCAGGTTTCACCAGCTCCAGCAGTTCGCTCACCACCCGATTTAAACGGTCCGCCTCTTTCGCCATCACCTGTGCCAGCTCATGCGACTCGCCACCAGCCGGAGTTCGTTCGGCAAAATACTTCGCTAAACCTTTGATCGATGAAAGCGGGTTTCGAATCTCATGCGCGACCCCGGCAGCCAGATGCCCGAGCGCCATCAGTTTTTCTTTACGCTTCATCGCATCCTGCAGTTCTTTGTACGAGCGCTGATAGCGCTGATACCAGAAGAACGTCAGCACAGTGGCCAGCAGCACGGCCGCCAGCGCAGACAGGACAATCAGGGTGTTACGCCACTCTCTTGCCTGAGTCGCAGCCAGATCGCTGGCATCAAAAGCGATAAATATGGTTTGTGCGGGGGTAATAAGCTGTCCGTCATTGCTGGCACAGCGCGCCATGCCATGACGTCCTGAACCATACATAGGCTGAAACTGACGATAAATTTCCAGGACCGGTGTTTTTTCACCGTCCCCCGTAGGCATGTCAATATTCCGCCAGCTTTCTTGTTCCCCGGGGCTTAATTGCCGCAGGACATCCGGTGAATAGAGCGTTTTACCGACCATCGCGGAATTGCTATGAGTAATAATGACGCCATGATCGTCAACGACGGCAAACCATAGCACGCCTGGTTGTACGGCCATTTCCTCCAGCAGCGTCTGCTGTTGAGCATGATGCATGCGCATCCCCATACCTACGCGCGTACCAGACTCCAGAGCGCGGATGAGCACGCTGCCTTTTTCCAGTAGCGTTTGCCGCGCGGCACCGCTTTCCCGCCCATAGTCCCGAATGGTCATAATCGAAAACCAACCGACCAAAATCAGGATTGCCGCCAGCAAGAGTCGGCTCAACCACTTGGCCGCCGTGTCCTTATAAAGACGCATACGCTCTCCCTTTATCCCACCTGTTCCTTTCATCGTTGCAGGTATACAGCAGAAATCATGCCATTTTTTCTCCGTGATAACCCTGCCCTCAGACACAATCCGCTGAAAGTAGCGGGTAAAAATGACCCGCCGGCGCGTTCTGGCGAGTCATTTTTACTCGTCGCCCTGTGAAGGCCACGACTACAACCGCGCGCGGGAGCGGGATTGCCGCTTTGGCACGGAAGATGCAATAGGAAATGTAATCTAACCAACAGGAGAACGACCCATGAAACGGAACAACAAACTGGCGCTGATTGCACTCTCTCTTATCGCGTTGGGCTCTACCCCGGCGCTGGCGCAGAATCACTGGGGATATGGTGATGGAATGCAGCAACGAGGCGGTACGCCAATGACCACTGAGCAGCAGGCTACCGCGCAGAAAATCTATGATGATTACTACTCGCAGACCAGCGCTTTGCGCCAACAGCTGACCTCTAAACGTTATGAGTACAACGCGTTGCTAACAGCCAGCTCGCCAGACACAGCAAAAATTAATGCCGTGGCAAAGGAGATGGAGGCGTTGAATCAGTCACTGGATGAGCAGCGCGTTAAACGCGATGTCGCAATGGCCCAGGCAGGCGTACCTCGCGGAGCGGGAATGGGCTACGGCGGGTGCGGCGGTGGCGGCAACCATCGCGGCGGCCATATGGGAATGGGCCACTGGTAAACGGTTTTTGCCGGATGGCGGCCTCACCTTATCTGGCCCGATGTCCTGGCATCAGGTTTTCAGAAGGTTTTGGCAGTAGGCTGCCAGTGACAAAAATCTTCATTAGCAACCAGCAGTAGCTGCGACCCTTCGGGCGCTTCCAGCCATGCCACACTCACTTCTACAGATGAATGGCTCTGGCGGCGCTCAATGTGGTTTATCGCCCACGATTCCAGATCGGGCTTCAGTGTTTCACCTTCACAGGTCGTGACTGTGTTATTCGCATGCCAGCGTCCCTGACGCAATATCACCCGTCCCTGACGCAACGCATCGCTGGTCTGGCGGATTTGATCGGCACGATAGCGGTAAAGCGCAATTTGATCGCTGGAAAGCTGCTGCTTTTGCCCATCGACTTCACGCTGCATGAAACTCAGTTCGCCCCGGTCATCGAAGCGTATACGGACATGTTCCGGTGGTTTACTGTAAGTGTTGAGTTCTATCAGCGAGAGCGAATCACCCTGCCAGCGGTATTCACTAGTGGCGGTATCGCCTTTACGCCACGGACTAAATACCGAGAGCAAGTGAACATCGTCGCTGGAATCTTTACGCCAAATGCGTACCGCCCCCTGATCGCCAACATAGCCGCTGGCCGTGAACGGAGGAAGCTCAGAGTGGCGACTACAGGCAGACAGTAACAGCACACCTGAAAGCCAAAGCGAATGACGCCAGATAGACAAAAGGGGCGAAACCGCCCCTTCGATAAAACTGTTCACTGCCACGCGAATTACTTAACCGCGTCTTTCAGTGCTTTACCAGAAACAAATGCCGGTACGTTAGCTGCGGCAATTTTGATTTCTTTACCGGTCTGCGGGTTGCGGCCAGTGCGCTCAGCACGGTGGTTCACTTTGAAGGTACCGAAACCAACCAGTTGTACAGCATCGCCTTCTTTCAGAGACTCAGTAATAGCAGCCAGAGTGGATTCCAGAGCAGCTTTAGCCTGTGTTTTAGACAGTTCTGCTTTGTCTGCAATTACATCAATCAGTTGAGTCTTGTTCATAAGTTATCCTTACAATGTGTTTATCGCTTGCTAAGCATCGAGTGCGACGGAAATGCCAGAAAAGCACTCTCCTGCATACACGCACCGATAGCCACTTTTTTTCGCCCCCCAAATGTAGACCAGACCGGGGGCGGATGGGAAGCCTTCAGGCACGACAAATCAGGCGTTAAATCACGTTTTATGGTGTCATTGCTGAAAATTTATACCAATATTGCTCTCGCCAGCCTCGCGCAGGTCTGCACGAAGCCCTTTTATCAGCTCAATATCGCGTTCTTCACAGTCGGCTAAAAGTCGGAAAATTTCCCACTGAATATCCCATTCTTGCTCAACGGCCGGGTTCTCTTTGAGCTCTTCATCGGTCATTTCGCGACCAGCCTGGGTCATTTCCAGCATCGCAACCGTCGTAATCGAAGCCTTACTAACCTCAATTGCATGTTCCAGCGTTTCACCGCTAAGACGCGAATGCATCAGTTCGCTTAATGCCACACAGGCATCAATCGCCGGATAAACGCCGTACAAATCGTAATCGTCTGCTGAAGGAATAGCCTCTTCAAATTTTTCCAACTGGCTATCGAAATTGATTTTCGCGTCTTTAACCGTCAGCGCTTCCCAAATCAAATCCAGAATTCGGCGGTAAATTTGTCCATCGCCAAATTCGGTTTGCTTACAGAACATGGCGTAGTTGGGGTACATGCGTTCGCACAGACAGGCCATAAACGTGACGTGCTGCCAGCTTTCCAGCTTCTCCAGACGCAGGTGAATCGGATTTTGTAACATGATGAGTTCTCAAATACGGAAATTAGCGGCAGTTTACCCGATATGGGGCGTTTTTGCTGCAAGCCGCGTAAAAGCAGGGCGTTCGGATGCCACCGCATCTGCCCAGCGTGTTGGTTCCGGCAGACGATAGCCGTTCATACAGCGTTGTACCCACGCTAACGCGCTGTCCTGGCTCACGCGATGACCCGTAGAGATAAACAGCGGGTTACAGCGTGCTTTGCTGCGCCAAACCCATGCCAGCTGTTCGCCTTTATCCAACAACGGCGCTAACGCTCCGGGTTCGGCGGCGAGCGGCTCAAACTTGCCGCACAACCGTTTTTTCGCCACGCCAATCGTCGGGACATCCACCAGCAGGCCAAAATGGCTGGCTACGCCCAGACGGCGAGGGTGAGAGATCCCGTGACCGTCAACGAACAGCAGATCAGGCTTGTGCGAAAGCTGCTGCCAGGCGGCCATCAGCGCGGGTGTTTCGCGAAAGGAGAGAAAGCCAGGAATGTAGGGCATGGTGGTGGCGATTCGCGCCACCGTGTATTCAACCAGTTCCAGCGAGGGGTACTTCAGTAAGACCATCGCGGCTCGCGTCACTTCGCCCCCCTGCTCGAACCCAACGTCCGCCCCGCCGATCAGATCCGGCGGATCGCTCCTCAGGCGATCCTCGCGGATCACTGAAGAGGCCAGTTCAAGCTGCTGCGCGCGTAATGACGCAAGATCCATAATGACTCCTTAGCGGTGATACTGTTCAGACAACCGATGTACCGCCTCCACAAAGACACCCGCATGCTCTGGCGGGACATCCTGATGAATGCCGTGGCCCAGGTTAAAGACATGGCCTTCACCCTGACCAAAACCGGCCAGAATCGTCGCCACCTCTTCTTCGATGCGGGCTGGCGGCGCATACAGCATGGACGGATCCATATTGCCCTGCAGTGCCACTTTATGACCTACACGACGACGCGCATCGGCAATGTCAGTGGTCCAGTCCAGACCTAACGCATCACAGCCGGTTTCCGCCATCGCTTCCAGCCACTGACCACCGCCTTTGGTGAACAGCGTCACCGGTACGCGACGACCTTCGTTCTCGTGCATCAGGCCGTCGACGATTTTGTGCATGTAGTACAGGGAGAACTGCTGATAGTCGCGACCGGTCAGCACACCGCCCCAGGTGTCGAAAATCATTACCGACTGCGCGCCCGCTTTGATCTGCGCGTTCAGGTACAGAGTGACGCTCTTCGCCAGCTTATCAAGCAGCAGATGCAGCGCCTTTGGATCGGCGTACATCATCTTTTTAATCACGGTGAAGGCCTTACTACTGCCGCCTTCGACCATATAGGTCGCCAGTGTCCACGGGCTACCGGAGAAGCCGATCAGCGGCACTTCGCCTTTCAGTTCACGGCGGATAGTGCGCACCGCATTCATCACATACCCCAACTCATCTTCCGGGTCCGGGATCGGCAGTTTGTCGACGTCAGCCTTGCTGGCGATCGGTGAGGTAAAGCGTGGGCCCTCTCCGGCTTCAAAATACAGCCCAAGTCCCATCGCATCGGGAATCGTCAGGATATCCGAAAAGAGGATCGCCGCATCAAGCTTATAGCGACGCAGCGGCTGCAGCGTGACTTCGCAGGCCAGCTCGGCATTTTTGCACAGCGCCATAAAATCGCCCGCTTCGGCACGCGTGGCTTTATATTCCGGTAGATAGCGGCCCGCCTGGCGCATCATCCATACCGGAGTGACATCAACGGGCTGGCGCAGCAGCGCACGCAGATAACGATCGTTCTTCAGTTCGGTCATTTTTCCATTCCTTGAGCTGTTTCACGCCAGTGTAACATGAGTGTCACTCATACTCTGCCCGACAGAGGGCGACAGTATCTTCAATCAATCGACGCGCGACGGTGCCCAGCGGGGGCAGGAGCGGTAAATCGTCGTAGCGATACCAGTTCGCTTCCAGCAGTTCTTTCGGGTCAATCACAATTTCGCCGCTATCATACTCCGCCATAAATGCGGTCATCAAAGACTGTGGGAACGGCCACGGCTGAGAAGTGACGTAGCGCAGGTTTTTCACCTTAATGCCGCTCTCTTCCATGACTTCGCGCGCCACCGCCTGCTCGAGGGTCTCGCCCACTTCGACAAAACCCGCCAGCACGGTATGCACGCCGTTACGATGGCGAACATGTTGGGCAAGCAGGATAGCGTCGTCACGGCGAATAGCGACGATAATGCAGGGGGCAATTTGCGGGTAGTAGCGTTCTCGACAGTGGCTACACAGCATCGCCCATTCCGTTTTACTCGGGTGCATGGGATGACCGCAGTAACCGCAGAATTTATGTGAGCGGTAGAACTCGGCCAGTTGTACACCGCGTCCGGCCAGTTGAAACAGGCCAACATCCTGGTCAATGACCTGGCGCACAGACCCCATATCGTGCCGACGCTGCTGCTGCACCAGCCAGACCGTCTCCCCTTCCCATTCGCCTATAGGAAGTGCGCGCTGCCCGGTCAGATCAAAACTTGCTGCGTCGCCGTAAGGCAGTTCGCCATGAGGCAACCATAACTTTTGCTCATGACTGACAATCCACCAGCCGCTATCTAATTTTTCAATTATACGATCCATATCTCTTGCGCAACCTTTGCTTCACAGGCATGTTGTTTACATTATTTTTACATTTACGGGTGAGCCGTTCCTAAACACCATCTTGCGGAGTCAATCATGCTAAACCAGCTGGAAAGCCTGACGGAGCACGTCGGAGGAAGTAACAAACTGGTTGATCGCTGGCTACATGTACGTAAGCACCTGCTCGTGGCTTACTACAATCTGGTTGGCATTAAGCCTGGCAAAGAATCGTACATGCGGCTCAATGAAAAGGCGCTGGATGATTTTTGCCAGAGCCTGGTCGATTACCTTTCCACCGGACACTTCAGTATTTATGAACGTATTCTCCATAAATTGGAAGGGAACGGGCAGCTTTTAAAAGCCACAAAAATTTGGCCGCTCCTGGAAGCCAATACGCAACTGATCATGGACTACTATGATTCCAGTCTGGAGACCGCCATTGATCACGATAACTTCCTTGAATTTCAACAGGCCTTATCGGATATCGGCGAGGCGCTGGAAGCCCGGTTCGTGCTGGAAGATAAGCTGATCATGCTGGTTTTTGATGCGATGCACGAGAGTGGCATGATCAAACGTCCTGCTTGAGATTTGCGACATTAACGCGTAATTTACATTCATTACCTCTTTTTGAGGTTACTTCTTGTCGGAGTGCTTATTTTCCACAGCAGCATGAGTGGAAAAGGCTGAGACCGTTAATTCGGGATCCGCGGAACCTGATCAGGTTAAAACCTGCGAAGGGAACAAGAGTCAATCTACAACCGTATCGCCCTTTGGCGTTCGTCTCTCTTGCTTCATCCGTCGTCTGACAAGCCATATCCTTACTTTTATTTGGAATGAGCTATGTCTGCCACTACTAAACCATCACGCCGCGAACAGCGCGCCCAAGCCCAACACTTTATCGACACGCTGGAAGGTACCGCCTTTCCTAACTCAAAACGCATCTACATCACCGGTTCGCAGGCGGATATTCGCATCCCGATGCGCGAAATCCAGCTAAGTCCTACGCTGATTGGTGGTACGAAAGACAACCCGCAGTTTGAAGAGAACGAAGCCGTGCCGGTGTACGACACCTCCGGGCCGTACGGCGATCCTGATGTGACGATTAACGTTCAGCAGGGTCTGGCGAAACTGCGCCAGCCGTGGATTGCGGCGCGTAATGATAGCGAAGAATTAGACGACCGTAGCTCCGCTTATACCAAACAACGTCTGGCCGACGATGGCCTGGACGAGCTGCGTTTCAGCGGCCTGCTGACGCCAAAACGCGCCAAAGCCGGCAAGCGCGTTACCCAGTTGCACTATGCCCGTCAGGGGATGGTTACCCCGGAGATGGAATTTATCGCCATCCGTGAAAACATGGGCCGCGAGCGCATTCGTAGTGAAGTGCTGCGCCATCAGCATCCAGGGATGAACTTTGGCGCTCGCCTGCCGGAAAACATCACCCCGGAATTTGTGCGTGATGAAGTCGCTGCGGGCCGCGCGATTATTCCTGCCAACATCAACCACCCGGAATCCGAGCCGATGATCATCGGCCGCAACTTCCTGGTGAAGGTGAACGCCAACATCGGTAACTCGGCGGTGACCTCCTCCATTGAAGAAGAGGTGGAGAAGCTGGTGTGGTCAACCCGCTGGGGCGCAGATACGGTGATGGACCTCTCTACCGGCCGCTATATTCACGAAACCCGCGAGTGGATCCTGCGTAACAGCCCGGTGCCGATCGGTACCGTACCGATCTACCAGGCGCTGGAGAAGGTTAACGGGTTCGCCGAAGATCTCACCTGGGAAGCCTTCCGCGACACGCTGCTCGAACAAGCCGAACAGGGCGTCGACTACTTCACCATTCACGCGGGCGTACTGCTGCGCTACGTGCCGATGACCGCCAAACGCCTGACAGGTATTGTCTCGCGCGGCGGTTCGATCATGGCGAAATGGTGTCTCTCTCATCACAAAGAGAACTTCCTGTTTGAACATTTCCGCGAGATTTGCGAAATCTGTGCCGCCTATGACGTTTCGCTCTCTCTCGGCGACGGCCTGCGTCCAGGCTCGATTCAGGATGCCAACGACGAGGCGCAGTTCTCCGAGCTGCATACGCTGGGCGAACTGACCAAAATCGCCTGGGAATACGACGTGCAGGTGATGATTGAAGGCCCGGGTCATGTGCCGATGCATATGATCCAGCGCAATATGACCGAAGAGCTGGAGCACTGCCATGAAGCGCCGTTCTACACCTTAGGGCCGTTGACGACAGATATCGCGCCGGGCTATGACCACTTCACCTCCGGCATTGGTGCGGCGATGATCGGCTGGTTTGGCTGTGCAATGCTGTGCTACGTCACGCCAAAAGAGCACCTTGGCCTGCCGAACAAAGAAGACGTGAAGCAAGGGCTGATTACCTACAAGATTGCCGCCCATGCCGCTGATTTAGCCAAAGGCCATCCGGGAGCGCAGATCCGCGATAACGCCATGTCGAAAGCGCGCTTCGAATTCCGCTGGGAAGACCAGTTTAACCTCGCACTCGACCCATTCACCGCCCGCGCCTATCACGATGAAACCCTGCCACAGGAGTCCGGCAAGGTTGCCCACTTCTGCTCCATGTGCGGGCCGAAGTTCTGCTCGATGAAAATCAGCCAGGAGGTCCGCGACTACGCCGCCGCACAAACCATTGAAATCGGAATGGCGGATATGTCGGAGAACTTCCGAGCCAAAGGCGGCGAAATCTACCTCAAAAAAGAGGAGGCGTGATGTACCAGCCTGATTTCCCGACCGTGCCGTTCCGCCTCGGGCTGTACCCGGTGGTAGACAGCGTTGAATGGATTGAACGCTTGCTGCAGGCAGGTGTGCGCACGATCCAACTGCGCATTAAAGATAAACGTGATGAAGAGGTCGAAGCCGACGTCATTGCCGCCATAGAGTTGGGGCGTCGCTATGATGCTCGCCTGTTTATCAACGATTACTGGAGTCTGGCAATTAAGCACAACGCGTACGGCGTGCATCTGGGCCAGGAAGACCTCGAAACCACCGACCTGAAGGCGATTCAGGCGGCGGGGCTACGCCTGGGTGTTTCCACTCACGATGATATGGAGATAGACGTAGCGCTGGCTGCTAAGCCTTCTTATATCGCGCTGGGTCATGTCTTCCCGACGCAAACCAAGCAGATGCCGTCGGCCCCGCAGGGTCTCACGCAGCTGGCAAGCCATAGTAAACGACTGGCGGATTACCCCACTGTCGCTATCGGCGGCATCAGCCTTGAGCGCGCCCCAGCGGTGCTGGCGACCGGCGTTGGCAGCATTGCCGTGGTCAGCGCCATAACCCACGCCGCAGACTGGCAGGCAGCCACGGCGCAGCTACTGGACATTGCGGGAGTCGGCGATGAATGACCGCGATTTTATGCGCTACAGCCGCCAGATCCTGCTCGGCGACATTGCCATTGAGGGCCAACAAAAGCTGCTCGATAGCCATGTGCTGATCGTCGGTTTAGGTGGACTCGGCTCGCCTGCGGCACTGTATCTGGCGGGAGCGGGCGTCGGCACGCTGACGTTGGCGGACGATGATGACGTTCACCTGAGCAACCTGCAACGGCAAATATTGTTCACCACCGATGATATCGCCCGCCCGAAAGCACAGGCGGCAAAGCGACATCTGGCACGCCTTAATCCGGACAGCGAGCTGGTCGCCCTTGAGCAGCGGCTGACCGGTGAGGCGCTCCGGCATGCGGTAGCGCGTGCCGACGTGGTGCTCGACTGTACCGACAACATGGCGACGCGCCAGGAAATTAACGCCGCCTGCGTGATGCTCAACACTCCGCTCATCACCGCCAGCGCTGTGGGCTTTGGCGGCCAGCTAATGGTACTGACGCCACCGTGGGAACAAGGCTGTTACCGTTGCCTGTGGCCGGATGATGTAGAGCCGGAACGCAACTGCCGCACCGCCGGTATCGTCGGCCCGGTTGTGGGCGTGATGGGCACCTTGCAGGCGCTGGAGGCAATTAAATTACTCAGCGGCATTGAAACTCCCAGTGGGGAGCTACGCCTGTTCGACGGTAAAACCAGCCAGTGGCGCAGCCTCGCGCTGCGTCGTGCCAGCGGCTGCCCGGTCTGCGGAGGACAACATGCAGATTCAGTTCAATGATGAGCCGATGCAGTGCGCCGAGGGACAAACCGTCAGCGGGCTGCTCACTGCGCTAAATCAACTTAAACCGGGAGCGGCGCTGGCGCTCAATCAGCAGATCCTGCCGCGCGAGCAGTGGGAGCAGCAAATCGTGCAGGAAGGCGACCAGATCCTGCTTTTTCAGGTTATTGCAGGGGGTTGATATGTTACGTATTGCCGACAAAACGTTTGATTCACATCTGTTCACCGGCACCGGAAAATTTGCTTCGTCGCAGCTGATGGTCGAGGCGATTCGCGCCTCCGGCAGCCAGTTGGTGACGCTGGCGATGAAGCGCGTGGATTTGCGCCAGCACAACGATGCCATTCTGGCCCCACTTATCGACGCGGGGGTGACGCTGCTGCCTAACACCTCCGGGGCGAAAACCGCGGAAGAGGCTATTTTCGCCGCCCAGCTGGCACGTGAAGCGCTGGGCACAAACTGGCTAAAATTAGAAATCCACCCGGACGCCCGCTGGCTATTGCCGGATCCGATTGAAACGTTAAAAGCCGCGGAAGCATTGGTGAAACTGGGCTTTGTGGTGCTGCCCTACTGCGGCGCGGATCCGGTGCTGTGTAAGCGGCTGGAAGAGGTCGGCTGCGCGGCGGTAATGCCGCTCGGCGCGCCCATCGGTTCTAATCAGGGACTGGAAACGAAAGCGATGCTGGAGATTATTATCCAACAGGCAACCGTACCGGTGGTGGTTGATGCGGGTATCGGCGTCCCCAGCCACGCCACACAGGCGCTGGAAATGGGTGCCGACGCAGTGCTGGTCAACACGGCAATCGCCGTGGCCGACTGCCCGGTCACGATGGCTACCGCCTTCCGTCTGGCGGTTGAAGCGGGCCTTCTGGCGCGCCAGGCGGTACCAGGAAGCAAAAGTTCGCAGGCAAGCGCCACCAGCCCGTTAACCGGATTCCTGGAGGCCTTCGTATGAAAACGTTCAGCGACCGCTGGCGCCAGCTTGACTGGGATGACATCCGCCTGCGTATCAACGGTAAAACCGCCGCTGATGTGGAGCACGCCCTCAACGCTTCACAGCTTAGTCGCGACGATCTGATGGCGTTGCTCTCCCCTGCCGCCGCCGACTTTCTGGAGCCGTTGGCACAGCGAGCGCAGCGCCTGACCCGGCAGCGCTTCGGCAACACGGTCAGCTTTTATGTTCCGCTGTATCTCTCGAATCTTTGCGCCAACGACTGCACCTACTGCGGCTTTTCCATGAGCAACCGTATCAAACGCAAAACGCTGGACGAAGATGAGATAAAACGAGAGTGTACCGCTATCCGTGAGCTGGGTTTTGAGCATCTGTTGTTGGTCACCGGTGAACATCAGGCAAAAGTCGGAATGGATTACTTTCGTCGCCATTTGCCCACCATTCGCCGCCAGTTTGCCTCGTTACAGATGGAAGTTCAGCCGCTGTCAGAAGCTGAATATGCGGAGCTGAAGACGCTGGGACTGGATGGCGTGATGGTGTATCAGGAGAGCTATCATGAGGCGATTTACGCTCGCCACCATCTGAAGGGGAAAAAGCAGGATTTCTTCTGGCGACTGGAAACGCCGGACAGGCTGGGCCGCGCAGGGATCGACAAAATCGGTCTTGGCGCGTTGATTGGTTTGTCCGACAGCTGGCGGGTCGATTGCTATATGGTGGCTGAACATCTGCTGTGGATGCAGCAGCATTACTGGCAGAGCCGCTACTCCATCTCCTTCCCTCGCCTGCGCCCATGCACCGGTGGCGTTGAACCCGCATCGATCATGGACGAGCGACAGTTGGTCCAAACCATTTGCGCGTTTCGTTTACTGGCGCCAGAAATTGAGCTGTCGCTCTCCACCCGCGAATCGCCATGGTTCCGTGATCATGTGATCCCGCTGGCGATCAACAACGTCAGCGCCTTCTCAAAAACACAGCCCGGCGGTTATGCCGATAACCATCCTGAACTGGAACAGTTCTCCCCACACGACGCCCGTCGCCCAGAAGCCGTTGCTGAAGCACTAATGGCGCAGGGGTTACAGCCCGTGTGGAAGGACTGGGACAGCTATCTGGGACGCGCTTCGCAGATGCCGTAAGTCCGGAGCAATCGCATAAAACGAAAAAACCCGCTTTCGCGGGTTTTTTCTTCACTGTCACTTAACTGCTCAGGCTCTGGCCTTCATCGCTATTGTAAGCATTAGTGAAATTATCGGCGATTACAGCGCGACAACGTTAACAGCAGACGGGCCTTTAGCGCCATTCTCCACAGAGAACTCCACTTTTTGACCTTCGTCTAATGTTTTAAAATCGTTACTCTGGATAGCAGAGAAATGCACAAACACGTCCTTGCTACCGTCCTGAGGAGTGATAAAGCCGAAGCCTTTCTCAGAGTTAAACCATTTTACTAAACCAGTCATTTTGTTAGACATAGATACTTCCTTTCATATTTTTGAGCCGCTTAAGCAGCGAAGATGGCCTGTTTTGCAGAAATTAACTTATGGGGCACTTAGGGAGGAGGCTCATGAAGAAGAGTATCTGAGGATAACGCTTGAACTGAGAACTGCTTTACTAAAACTGCTTTCATAAGGTCTGTGTATCAAACCGATGTCGCTATAGTAGACTTACTTCTAATCAATAAGCAAGCATTAATTTATTTAATAATCGATTAGCACCGAAATGTTACACCATCGCGGTTGAGCATTTCAGGTAACAACTTGATCTAAAATGAACAAAAGCCCTGACCATTGCAGTCAGGGCTTTAAGTTACTACACACTTCAAATTTAACATTAATAAACTTAACGATTTAATACTGCTGATGGTACTACTTTAAAATGTACACGTTTACTACAGATAATATTGGATATTGATACTAACTAAAACCGTCCTCTATTTACCGTTAAACACATTCCACCCGCTTGATAATAGAACTCAAGGCTGGTGACCTAAACAAGTACACTTCCCCTCGCGACATATACTCTTTGATGCGTTGCCTTATTTCCCTTGCGATAACCAGAAAACAGAAACCGCAAACATTTACTATTAAATCATGGCGTTACATCGTCGCGCTTTACTAACTATTTGCGATTAGATATATCAACTACGTGGCCTGAAAGCATTGTCGAGGTGAATAAATAGCGTTTTCAGCATCGACTATCCCATACAAAAATACTTCGTGGCCTTTATCGCAACCCCCAATCAAGCTCTACTAACACTTACTACGTTAACAGCAAACTACAATTTCTCCGCTGTTAAGTATTAACATACGGGTTTAAAAAACGCTGTCAATACTGTTTTTTATAACATGTCTTTATTAACAGTGATTATATATTCCTGCATATGATAAATGGGTCAACAATCGCCAAATCAGGGCCAGATCGTAGGGTTGAGCCTCTTTTTGTAACCGGTTTCAGAAAAAGTGACTTTCTTTGTGATGCCTTGCACACAATCGTTGCAAAGCAGTTGTTGCTGCGGCTGGCTCGCGATAATTATCAACCCACACATGTTGATCGAGACTGCTTATGAAAAACATCGTTTTATGCTGTGCCGCCGGAATGTCCACCAGCATGCTGGTGCAAAAGATGAAAGATGCCGCCCAGAAAAAAGGAGTCGACGTCACTATCAAAGCGGTCCCGGTGGCTGAGTTTGAAGAGAATATCGCCACTGCGGATATCGTATTGCTCGGCCCACAGGTTAAGTATGAACAGGCCAAGCTGCAGGCGCTCGCCGACCCGCTAGGAAAAAAAGTCGCCGTTATCGATATGATGGATTACGGCATGATGAAAGGCGATGCGGTACTGGACAAAGCGCTGAAACTACTGGAGTGATGGCATGGAAGAGTTAGAAACGATCATCATGGAATTATTGGTAAACGCCGGAGCTGCGCGCAGTCAAGCCCTGACGGCGTTGCAACTGGCGCGTAAAGGTGATTTCGCCGGGGCAGAACACGCGATGATAGAATCACGCGAGTATGTTAAACAAGCGCATAAAATCCAGACCCAACTGATCGGAATTGACGAAGGTACCGGCAAACTACCGGTTAATCTCATCACCGTCCATTCGCAGGACCACCTGATGAATGCCATGGTGATTCAGGATCTGGCAGGCGATATGATTGAACTGTATCGACGCTTACCACCAGTAAACTGATCGGATGGCGTAAGCCGTAGGCCTCATAAGCCTGGCGTCATCATGCCGGATGGCAGCTGCTGCCTTATCCGGCCAACATAATACATCTTAAATCCATCGACATAAAAAAACCCGCCGAAGCGGGTTTTTTATTAGCGTCAGCAACGATTAATCGTTGTCAGAACCACCCAGGCCTGCGTTCAGCAGTTCTGCCAGGCTGGCAGACGCATCTTCAGCAGTCACCTGCGGAGCAGCTGGCAGTTCGCCCGCTGCGCGGCGGCGCATACGATCCTGGTGGTACGCATAACCGGTACCCGCCGGGATCAGACGACCCACGATAACGTTCTCTTTCAGACCGCGCAGTTCATCACGTTTACCTGCAACAGCGGCTTCGGTCAGGACACGCGTGGTTTCCTGGAACGATGCTGCAGAGATGAAGGACTCGGTCGCCAGAGACGCTTTGGTGATACCCAGCAGATCGCGGGAGAATGTTGCACCCACTTTGCCGTTCGCTTCCAGATCGCGGTTAGCAATCTTGACGCGGGAGTATTCAACCTGCTCGCCTTCCAGGAAGTCGGAGCTACCAGCGCTTTCGATGGTGGCTTTACGCAGCATCTGACGAACGATAACTTCGATGTGCTTATCGTTAATCTTAACGCCCTGCAGACGGTATACGTCCTGAACTTCGTTAACGATATAACGAGTTACAGCATGCACACCACGCAGACGCAGGATGTCGTGCGGCGCTTCCGGACCGTCGGAAACAACGTCACCACGTTCTACACGTTCACCTTCGAACACGTTGAGCTGACGCCATTTCGGAATCATCTCTTCGTACGGCTCGCTACCGTCTACCGGGGTGATAACCAGACGACGTTTACCTTTGGTTTCTTTACCGAAGGAAATGATGCCGCTGATTTCAGCCAGGATTGCCGGCTCTTTCGGACGACGTGCTTCGAACAGGTCCGCAACGCGCGGCAGACCACCGGTGATATCCTTGGTACCGCCGGATTCCTGCGGAACACGCGCCAGGGTGTCACCAGAACTGATCTGTACGCCATCTTCCAACTGAACAATCGCTTTACCCGGCAGGAAGTACTGAGCAGGCATATCAGTGCCTGGGATCAGAACGTCGTTGCCCTGAGCATCAACAATTTTCAGTGCCGGACGCAGGTCTTTACCACCCGCAGTACGTTCTGCAGAATCCAGAACCACCAGAGAAGACAGACCGGTCAGCTCGTCGGTCTGACGAGTAATGGTCTGGCCGTCGATCATGTCAGTGAAGCGGACGAAACCACTCACTTCGGTGATAACCGGCATGGTGTGCGGATCCCAGTTCGCTACGGTTTCGCCGCCAGCAACCTGTTCGCCATCACCTTTCGCCATAACGGAGCCGTAAGGCACTTTATAGCTTTCTTTGGTACGGCCGAATTCGTCGATCAGTTTCAGTTCGGTGTTACGTGAGGTGATCACCAGTTTACCGCTGGAGTTAACAACCGACTTCGCATTGCTCAGACGGATGCTACCTTTGTTTTTCACCTGGATGCTGGATTCAGCAGCCGCACGAGATGCCGCACCACCGATGTGGAACGTACGCATCGTCAGCTGTGTACCCGGTTCACCGATGGACTGTGCCGCGATAACGCCGATTGCTTCACCTTTATTGATGATGTGGCCACGCGCCAGGTCACGACCGTAGCAGTGCGCACATACACCAAAGTCGGTGTCACAGGATACAACGGAACGGACTTTGACGGAGTCAACGGAGTTCTCTTCCAGCAGGTCACACCACTGTTCGTGCAGCAGCGTGTTGCGTGGAACCAGAATATCCGCCGTACCCGGCTTCAGAACGTCTTCAGCAGTCACACGACCCAGAACGCGATCGCGCAGCGGTTCTTTAACGTCACCACCCTCGATAACCGGGGTCATGGTGATGCCTTCCAGCGTGCCGCAATCGTCTTCAGTAACAACCAAGTCCTGCGCAACGTCAACCAGACGACGAGTCAGATAACCGGAGTTCGCTGTTTTCAGTGCGGTATCCGCCAGACCTTTACGAGCACCGTGAGTAGAGATGAAGTACTGGAGTACGTTCAGACCTTCACGGAAGTTCGCGGTGATTGGCGTTTCGATGATGGAGCCATCTGGCTTAGCCATCAGACCACGCATACCAGCCAGCTGACGAATCTGTGCTGCAGAACCACGCGCACCGGAGTCGGCCATCATGTAGATGCTGTTGAAGGAAACCTGCTGCTCTTCTACGCCGTCACGGTTAATCACGGTTTCGGTTTGCAGGTTATCCATCATCGCTTTGGATACACGATCGTTCGCCGCAGCCCAGATATCGATAACTTTGTTATAGCGTTCGCCCGCGGTTACCAGACCAGACTGGAACTGCTCCTGGATCTCAGCAACTTCAGCTTCCGCTTCAGAGATGATCTCGTGTTTCTTCTCTGGGATGACCATGTCATCAATACCAACAGATGCACCTGAACGCGCTGCATAAGCAAAGCCGGTGTACATTGTCTGGTCAGCGAAGATAACGGTCGGCTTCAGGCCCAGAATGCGGTAACAGGTGTTCAGCATTTTGGAGATTGCTTTCTTGCCCAGCGCCTGGTTGACGATGGAGAAAGGCAGACCTTTCGGTACGATCATCCACAGAATGGCGCGACCAACGGTCGTGTCTTTCAGGCTGGTGTGCGCAACGAATTCGCCGTTTTCATCTTTTTCGTATTCAGTGATACGCACTTTAACGCGCGCATGCAGAGAGGCCAGACCTGCGCGATAGATACGCTCAGCTTCTTTCGGGCCAGTCAGCACCATGCCTTCGCCTTTGGCGTTAACACAGTCACGGGTCATGTAGTACAGACCCAATACAACGTCCTGAGACGGAACGATGATAGGTTCGCCGTTCGCCGGAGACAGGATGTTGTTGGTAGACATCATCAGCGCACGCGCTTCGAGCTGGGCTTCCAGCGTCAGCGGTACGTGAACAGCCATCTGGTCACCATCGAAGTCGGCGTTATATGCCGCACAAACCAGCGGGTGCAGCTGGATAGCTTTACCTTCGATCAGTACCGGTTCAAATGCCTGGATACCCAGACGGTGCAGGGTTGGTGCACGGTTCAGCAGTACCGGGTGTTCGCGGATAACTTCGTCCAGGATATCCCAAACGACAGCTTCTTCACGCTCAACCATTTTCTTAGCGGCTTTGATGGTGGTGGCCAGGCCACGCAGTTCCAGCTTGCCGTAAATGAACGGTTTGAACAGTTCCAGTGCCATTTTCTTCGGCAGACCGCACTGATGCAGACGCAGGTATGGACCTACGGTGATTACAGAACGACCGGAGTAGTCAACACGCTTACCGAGCAGGTTCTGACGGAAACGACCCTGTTTACCTTTGATCATATCGGCCAAAGATTTCAGAGGACGTTTGTTAGAACCGGTGATCGCACGACCACGACGACCGTTATCCAGCAGGGCGTCAACCGCTTCCTGCAGCATACGTTTTTCGTTACGTACGATGATGTCCGGCGCAGCCAGATCCAGCAGACGTTTCAGACGGTTGTTACGGTTGATCACGCGACGGTACAGATCGTTCAGATCCGATGTTGCGAAACGACCACCATCCAGCGGAACCAGCGGACGCAGATCTGGCGGCAGAACCGGCAGAACGGTCAGGATCATCCACTCTGGCTTGTTGCCAGACTGTACGAATGCTTCCAGCAGTTTGATACGTTTGGTCAGCTTCTTACGCTTGGTTTCGGAGTTGGTTTCGTTCAGCTCTTCGCGCAGAGTTTCGCACTCTTGCTCCAGATCCATACTCTTCAGCAGGGCCTGGATTGCTTCCGCACCCATCTTCGCGTCGAATTCGTCACCGAACTCTTCCAGCGCGTCCAGATACTGCTCTTCAGTCAGGATCTGTTGACGTTCCAGGTTAGTCATACCGCCTTCGATAACCACATAAGATTCGAAGTACAGTACGCGTTCGATATCGCGCAGCGGCATATCGAGCAGCAGACCGATACGGGACGGCAGAGATTTCAGGAACCAGATGTGAGCGGTCGGAGACGCCAGCTCGATGTGGCCCATACGCTCACGGCGTACTTTAGTCTGGGTCACTTCAACGCCGCACTTCTCACAGATCACACCGCGGTGTTTCAGGCGCTTGTACTTACCGCACAGGCACTCATAGTCTTTTACCGGCCCAAAGATACGGGCGCAGAAAAGGCCGTCACGTTCAGGTTTGAACGTACGGTAGTTGATGGTTTCCGGCTTCTTAACTTCACCGAAAGACCATGAACGGATCATGTCTGGCGAGGCCAGAGCAATTTTGATCGCATCAAACTCTTCGGTTTTAGTCTGCGCTTTCAGAAACTTTAATAAATCTTTCACGGATTTGCTCCCGTCGGAGTTAGCACAATCTGGCGCTGGCTGTTACGCCAGCACCAGTGACCTGTTTGATCGAGAGTTACTCGTCTTCCAGCTCGATGTTGATACCCAGCGAACGAATCTCTTTCAACAGTACGTTGAAGGATTCCGGCATGCCTGGTTCCATCTGATGGTTGCCGTCCACGATGTTTTTATACATCTTAGTACGACCGTTCACGTCATCAGACTTAACGGTGAGCATTTCCTGCAGGGTGTATGCCGCGCCGTATGCTTCAAGCGCCCACACTTCCATCTCCCCGAAGCGCTGACCACCGAACTGAGCCTTACCACCCAGCGGCTGCTGAGTAACCAGGCTGTAAGAACCGGTAGAACGCGCATGCATCTTGTCATCAACCAGGTGGTTCAGTTTCAGCATGTACATGTAGCCAACGGTAACCTGGCGCTCGAACTGCTCACCGGTACGACCGTCGAACAGTGTGATCTGACCGGAAGTCGGCAGGCCACCCAGCTGTAACAGTTCCTTGATTTCAGACTCTTTCGCACCGTCGAACACCGGCGTTGCGATCGGCATACCTTTTTTCAGGTTTTCAGCCAGACGCAGAACTTCTTCATCGCTGAAGGTATTCAGGTCAACTTTCTGACGAACATCTGAACCCAGATCGTAAGCACGCTGGATGAATTCGCGCAGTTTCGCGACTTCCTGCTGCTGTTTCAGCATGGCGTTGATCTTATCGCCGATACCTTTCGCAGCCATACCCAGGTGGGTTTCAAGGATCTGACCGATGTTCATACGCGATGGTACGCCCAGCGGGTTCAGCACGATATCTACCGGCGTACCGTTAGCATCGTGTGGCATATCTTCGATCGGGTTGATCTTAGAGATTACACCTTTGTTACCGTGACGACCTGCCATCTTATCACCAGGCTGGATCCGACGTTTAACCGCCAGATAAACCTTAACAATCTTCAGCACGCCCGGTGCCAGATCGTCGCCCTGAGTGATTTTACGGCGTTTCGCTTCGAGTTTTTTCTCGAACTCGTGTTTCAGTTCGTCGTACTGCTCAGCCAGTTGTTCCAGCTGATTTTGTTTCTCTTCGTCGGTCAGGCCGAGTTCTAACCAGCGATCGCGCGGCAGTTTGTCGAGCTTCTCAGCTTCAACACCACCGGAAACCAGCACAGCGTAGATACGGCTGAACAGGCCAGCTTCGAGGATTTGCAGTTCTTCAGACAGGTCTTTTTTCGCCTGCTTCAGCTGCATCTCTTCGATTTCCAGCGCACGTTTGTCTTTTTCTACGCCATCGCGAGTAAAGACCTGAACGTCGATAATCGTACCGGAAACACCGTTTGGCACGCGCAGAGAAGAGTCTTTAACGTCAGACGCTTTCTCACCGAAGATCGCACGCAGCAGCTTCTCTTCTGGCGTCAGCTGGGTTTCACCTTTCGGCGTTACCTTACCAACCAGAATATCGCCACCGGTTACTTCCGCGCCGATATAAACGATACCGGATTCATCCAGTTTGGAGAGCGCAGCTTCACCCACGTTCGGGATGTCAGCGGTGATCTCTTCCGGCCCCAGCTTGGTGTCACGGGACACACATGCCAGTTCCTGAATGTGGATGGTGGTGAAACGGTCTTCCTGGACAACACGCTCAGATACGAGGATGGAGTCTTCGAAGTTGTAACCATTCCATGGCATGAATGCCACGCGCATGTTCTGACCGAGCGCCAGTTCACCGAGGTCGGTGGACGGACCGTCTGCCAGCACATCACCACGTTCAACCGGCTCGCCCAGAGATACGCAAGGCATCTGGTTGATACAGGTGTTCTGGTTAGAACGGGTGTATTTGGTCAGGTTATAAATGTCGATACCTGCTTCGCCCGGGTACATCTCGTCTTCGTTAACTTTGATAACGATACGGGAAGCATCCACGTACTGGACGGTACCGCCACGTTTAGCAACTGCGGTAACACCGGAGTCGACGGCAACAGCACGTTCCATACCGGTACCAACCAGCGGCTTATCAGCACGCAGAGTCGGAACCGCCTGACGTTGCATGTTCGCACCCATCAATGCACGGTTGGCGTCATCGTGTTCCAGGAACGGGATCAGGGACGCACCGACGGATACCACCTGCTGGGTGGATACGTCCATGTAGTCAACCTGGTCACGGCTGAACAAGCTGGATTCGCCTTTGCTACGGCAGGTAACCAGATCTTCTACAAAGTGGCCTTCGTCATCCAGGTTGGAGTTCGCCTGAGCGATAACGTAGTTGCCTTCTTCGATAGCAGACAGGTAATGAATTTCGTCAGTTACAACACCGTCGGTCACTTTACGGTACGGAGTCTCGAGGAAGCCGTATTCGTTAGTCTGTGCGTACACAGACAAGGAGTTGATCAGACCGATGTTCGGACCTTCAGGCGTTTCGATTGGACATACGCGACCGTAGTGAGTCGGGTGTACGTCTCGAACTTCGAAGCCTGCGCGTTCACGGGTCAAACCGCCTGGGCCGAGTGCAGAGATACGACGTTTGTGCGTAATCTCAGACAGCGGGTTGTTCTGGTCCATAAACTGAGACAGCTGGCTGGAACCAAAGAACTCTTTCACTGCTGCAGAAATCGGCTTAGCGTTGATCATATCCTGAGGCATCAGGGTATCCAGATCGCCCAGAGACAGACGCTCTTTCACCGCACGCTCAACACGTACCAGGCCAACGCGGAACTGGTTTTCCGCCATTTCGCCTACGGAACGGATACGACGGTTACCGAGGTGGTCGATATCATCGACTTCGCCTTTACCGTTACGGATATCGATGAGCTTCTTCATCACTTCGATGATGTCATCTTTGCTCAGGATACCGGAACCTTCGATTTCGTCGCGCAGCAGAGAACGGTTGAACTTCATACGACCAACCGCAGACAGGTCATAGCGGTCTTCGGAGAAGAACAGGTTCTCGAACAGGCTTTCAGCAGCTTCACGCGTCGGCGGCTCACCAGGGCGCATCATGCGGTAGATTTCTACCAGCGCGCTCAGACGATCGTTGGTTGGGTCGACGCGTACAGTTTCAGAAATGTACGGACCGTGGTCCAGATCGTTGGTGAACAGCGTTTCGATACGCTTGTGGCCAGACTGGCTCAGCTTAGCCAGCAGATCCAGACTCAGCTCCATGTTAGCTGCGCAGATCAGCTCGCCAGTAGATTCGTCAACGTAGTCTTTAGCCGCAACTTTACCAGCAATGTATTCAACCGGAACTTCGATATGTTTGATATCGTCTTTTTCCAGTTGGCGAATGTGGCGCGCAGTGATGCGACGGCCTTTTTCGACGTAGACTTTGCCGTTAGCTTCGATGTCAAAGGAGGCGGTTTCACCACGCAGGCGTTCCGGCACCAGTTCCATCTG
Source organism: Citrobacter sp. RHBSTW-00017 (assembly GCF_013797615.1). Taxonomy (NCBI): domain Bacteria; kingdom Pseudomonadati; phylum Pseudomonadota; class Gammaproteobacteria; order Enterobacterales; family Enterobacteriaceae; genus Citrobacter; species Citrobacter sp. RHBSTW-00017. The sequence goes on from NZ_CP056899.1 coordinate 4,751,793, forward strand.
CAGCTTGTTGTCACGAATTTCGAAAACAACTTTCTCAAAGAACAGGTCAAGGATCTGCTCAGTGGTGTAGTTCAGTGCACGCAGAATAATGGTCGCAGGCAGTTTACGGCGACGGTCAATACGTACGAACAGGTTGTCCTTCGGATCGAATTCGAAGTCCAGCCAGGAACCACGGTAAGGGATGATTCGCGCGTTATACAGCACTTTACCCGAAGAGTGGGTTTTACCTTTGTCGGAGTCAAAGAAGACGCCAGGACTACGGTGCAGCTGAGAAACGATAACACGCTCAGTACCGTTGATAACAAAGGTACCGTTGTCTGTCATGAGCGGAATTTCGCCCATGTAGACTTCTTGTTCTTTAATGTCTTTTACGGTGCCTTCCGGCGCTTCGCGCTCGTAGATCACCAGGCGCAGTTTTACGCGCAGCGGTGCGGAATAGGTCACGCCACGGATCTGACATTCCTGAACGTCAAACACCGGTTCGCCAAGGCGGTAGCTGACGTATTGCAGCTCGGAATTACCGCTGTAGCTCTGAATCGGGAAAACGGAACGGAAAGCTGCTTCCAGACCATACTGCCCTTCAGGATCTTGCTCGATGAACTTCTGAAACGAGTCAAGCTGGATAGAAAGGAGATAAGGTATGTCCAACACTTGCGGACGTTTACCAAAATCCTTACGAATACGTTTTTTCTCGGTATAGGAGTAAACCATTAGGGTTCCTCAGCTCGCTGACAAGTCGACCCATCTGTCCGACGAAGGGACAGTTTGTGCAACACTATTTTGTTGACCGGAAAATCGAATACTTTCCGCAATGCCTGTTGCTATCACGCTTAAACCATTTCATTGCGATTTACACAGAACTGACGTTCTGTCGCAGTATATTAAGACGTCGATAGAAACAAGCATTGAAAGGCACAGCAGTAGTCAAACAGTGTGAAATGCTACTGGCGCCTTACAGCGCAAAAAGGCTGGTGACTAAAAAGTCACCAGCCATCAGCCTAATTTCTTAGGCTGCAACCAGAAAAGTTGGCTTATTTAACTTCAACTTCAGCGCCAGCTTCTTCCAGAGATTTTTTCAGTGCTTCTGCGTCGTCTTTGCTCACGCCTTCTTTCAGCGCAGCCGGTGCAGATTCTACCAGGTCTTTAGCTTCTTTCAGACCCAGGCCAGTTGCGCCACGTACTGCTTTGATAACAGCAACTTTGTTAGCGCCAGCAGCTTTCAGAATTACGTCGAATTCAGTTTTTTCTTCAGCAGCTTCAGCCGGGCCAGCAGCTACAGCTACAGCAGCAGCAGCAGAAACACCGAATTTTTCTTCCATTGCAGAAATCAGTTCTACAACGTCCATTACGGACATAGCGGATACTGCTTCAATGATTTGATCTTTAGTGATAGACATTTAAATTGTTCCTGAAAATCAGAATAAGTTTATACGTAAGCAGATGCTTTACAAAGATAACTGCGATTAAGCAGCTTCTTTCGCATCGCGTACAGCAGCCAGAGTACGAACCAGTTTGCCAGCCGAAGCTTCTTTCATGGTTGCCATCAGGCGTGCAATTGCTTCTTCGTAGGTCGGCAGAGTTGCCAGGCGATCGATATTCGATGCCGTAATCAACTCACCTTCAAAGGCTGCGGCTTTGACCTCAAATTTTGCATTCGCTTTCGCGAACTCTTTGAACAGACGAGCAGCAGCGCCCGGGTGTTCCATAGAGTATGCAATCAGGGTCGGACCAACAAACGTGTCTTTCAGGCACTCGAACTGAGTACCTTCAACGACGCGGCGCAGCAGGGTGTTACGAACAACACGCATGTATACGCCAGCTTCACGACCTGCTTTACGCAGTTCAGTCATTTTATCTACAGTTACGCCACGGGAATCCGCAACTACTGCAGACAGCGCGCCTTTGGCTACTTCGCTGACTTCAGCAACAATCGCTTGTTTGTCTTGAAGATTTAAAGCCATTAGCTTTGCTCCTGGATGTTTGCCGGAACTCATGTTCCGGAACTCACTTCACTCCCCCCAACGGAGAGAGCGTCTAAATACGGTGAGCAGAAACAAGCCAGAGTATCAGAAATAATCTTAGCGTTCTGTCACCGTCTACGCAGGGCATTAAGTTTCTTACGAAACACCTGCGGTCTTCGACGGAGGCCTGGATTAGGCCAGGCTCCAACGAACAAATCTTTTCTATCTGTCGCTATTCAATCTGTCGTGGCGTTGACTGCCTTGCCACAGCCTGAATATCTCAGATATACGTCTGCAATTAGCAGAATACGTGGGGGTAAGATTGTAGACAAAATCACCGCCCACGTAAAGGCGAATATTAGTTCGCCACAGTCGCAGTCAGACCGGACTGATCAACGGCAACGCCAGCACCCATGGTGGTGGAGATGCTAACTTTCTTGATGTACACGCCTTTTGCCTGAGTCGGTTTTGCTTTTTTCAGCGCAACCAGCAGAGCTTCCAGGTTTTCTTTCAGTTTGTCAGCGTCAAAATCCACTTTACCGATGGTGGTGTGAATGATGCCGTTTTTGTCGTTACGGTAACGAACCTGACCAGCTTTAGCATTCTTAACAGCTTCAGCAACGTTAGGAGTTACAGTACCAACTTTCGGGTTTGGCATCAGGCCGCGCGGACCCAGAACCTGACCCAGTTGGCCAACAACGCGCATTGCATCCGGGGAAGCAATAACAACGTCAAAGTTCATTTCGCCTTTCTTGATCTGTTCAGCCAGATCTTCCATACCTACCAGCTCAGCGCCTGCAGCTTTAGCAGCTTCAGCGTTTGCACCCTGGGTAAATACGGCTACGCGAACGGAACGGCCAGTACCGTGCGGCAGTACAGTTGCACCACGTACGTTCTGGTCAGATTTACGAGCATCGATGCCGAGGTTAACAGCAACGTCCACGCTTTCTACGAATTTAGCAGTGGCCAACTCTTTCAGCAGAGCGATAGCTTCGTTGATGTCATACTGCTTAGTAGCATCAACTTTGTCACGGATCACGGACATGCGCTTGGTCAGTTTAGCCATTTCTTAGTCCTCCACTACCAGGCCCATGGAACGTGCAGTACCTTCAATGGAGCGAGTCATCGCTTCAATGTCGGAACCAGTCATGTCGGCAGCTTTGGTCTGCGCGATTTCCTGCAGCTGAGCGCGGGAAATTTTACCCACTTTGTCTTTGTTCGGCTTGCCAGAACCAGACTTGATACCAGCCGCTTTCTTCAGCAGAACTGCTGCCGGAGGCGTTTTGGTAACGAAAGTGAAAGAACGGTCAGCGTAAACGGTGATAACAACCGGGATTGGCAGACCTTTTTCCATGGAATCAGTTTTAGCGTTGAACGCTTTGCAGAATTCCATGATGTTCACGCCTTGTTGACCCAGTGCAGGACCTACCGGCGGACTCGGGTTAGCCATACCAGCTGCAACCTGCAGCTTGACATAGGCTTGGACTTTCTTAGCCATTCTAAATTCCTCTAGTTGGGTTATAACGCCTCAAGGAGGCTCCCCGTGATTAAATTCGTTTTACGGATAGGATCCATAAAAACAAAAGGCGCGAAATTGTATTCCAATCTCGCGCCTTGTGCAACGATTAAATCGTCGCTTTTTTGATCGGGGTGTTAGGCTTTTTCAACCTGAGCGAAGTCCAGTTCAACCGGAGTCGCACGACCGAAGATAGATACGGAAACTTTCAGACGAGACTTCTCGTAGTCCACTTCTTCAACCACGCCGTTAAAGTCAGCGAACGGACCGTCGCTAACGCGAACCATTTCACCAGGCTCAAACATCGTTTTCGGACGCGGCTTGTCGCCAACCTGCTGCAGACGGTTCATGATCGCATCAACTTCTTTGTCGCTGATCGGCGCCGGACGGTCAGATGTACCGCCGATAAAGCCCATCACACGCGGCACGCTGCGCACCAGGTGCCAGCTTGCGTCATTCATCACCATCTGGACCAATACATAGCCCGGGAAGAATTTACGTTCGCTCTTGCGACGCTGACCGCCACGGATTTCGACCACTTCTTCGGTCGGCACCATGACTTCGCCAAACAGCTCTTCCATATTTTGTAACTTGATATATTCGCGCAGCGATGTAGCTACGCGGCCTTCAAAACCGGAAAACGCCTGAACGACGTACCAGCGCTTTTTAGGGGCTTCAGACATCTTAGAACCTCAGGCCAGTGATAAAGGATACCAGGCGAACCAGAATACCATCCAGTCCCCACAGGATCAGTGACATTACTGCGGTAACCGCAGCCACAATTAATGTGGTGTGCAATGTTTCCTGGCGAGTTGGCCAAATGACCTTACGGACTTCGGTTCTCGCTTCACGGGCAAAAGCAACGGTCGCTTTACCTTTTGTTGTCAACAGCGCGACACCACCCGCTGCGGCAATCAGAATCACTACGGCCAGCGCACGCAGCGGCAGCATCATGTCACGATAGAGGTAGTTGCCAACGATAGCTACAAGCAGCAATACAGCGACAACAACCCACTTCATCGCTTCCAGGCCGCGCCCGCTTCCTTGAGCTTCGGTATTCGCACTCATAAACCAACCTGTCAGAAGTATTCTACAAACATTTTCACCCCGCGTAAGCGAGGCGATCCAAACCGAAATGCTCTGGTGCGTTTCGGACTAAACGCCCTCTTCAGAGCCTGTCTCAGCAATGATTATGACAAATAAAATCACTGATGAGCCAGGTTCTGGTGTGAAAGCGTGCAAAAAGGGCATCAAATGATGCCCTTTTATTGCGCATTGCGTCAAATGTTATTCGGCAATTAGCTCATTACTTTGGCAACAACGCCCGCACCAACAGTACGGCCGCCTTCACGGATTGCGAAACGCAGACCGTCGTCCATCGCGATTGGGTGGATCAGGGTAACAACCATTTTGATGTTGTCGCCCGGCATTACCATCTCAACGCCTTCCGGCAGTTCGATGGTACCAGTCACGTCAGTAGTACGGAAGTAGAACTGCGGACGGTAGCCTTTGAAGAACGGAGTATGACGGCCGCCTTCGTCTTTGGACAGAATGTACACTTCAGATTCGAACTTGGTGTGCGGCTTGATAGAGCCCGGCTTAGCCAGTACCTGACCACGTTCGATTTCTTCACGTTTGATACCACGCAGCAGAACACCAACGTTCTCACCAGCACGGCCTTCGTCCAGCAGTTTGCGGAACATTTCAACGCCAGTACAGGTAGACTTAGCAGTCTCTTTGATACCAACGATTTCAACTTCTTCACCAACTTTGATGATACCGCGCTCTACACGACCGGTAACAACGGTACCACGACCGGAGATGGAGAATACGTCTTCGATAGGCAGCAGGAACGGCTTGTCAATCGCACGCTCTGGTTCCGGGATGTAAGAATCCAGGAAGCCAGCCAGTTCGATGATTTTCGCTTCCCACTCTGCTTCGCCTTCCAGCGCTTTCAGAGCAGAACCACGAACGATCGGAGTGTCGTCGCCCGGGAAATCGTACTGAGACAGAAGTTCACGAACTTCCATTTCTACCAGTTCCAGCAGCTCTTCGTCATCAACCATGTCGCATTTGTTCAGGAACACGATGATGTACGGAACGCCTACCTGACGACCCAGCAGGATGTGCTCACGAGTCTGCGGCATCGGGCCGTCAGTCGCAGCAACAACCAGGATCGCGCCGTCCATCTGCGCAGCACCGGTGATCATGTTTTTAACATAGTCGGCGTGGCCCGGGCAGTCTACGTGTGCGTAGTGGCGAGTCGGGGTGTCATATTCAACGTGAGAAGTGTTGATGGTGATACCACGAGCTTTTTCTTCCGGCGCGTTATCGATCTGGTCGAATGCACGAGCAGCACCGCCGTAGGTTTTAGCCAGTACGGTAGTGATTGCAGCGGTCAGCGTTGTTTTACCATGGTCAACGTGGCCGATAGTACCGACGTTAACGTGCGGTTTTGTACGTTCAAATTTTTCTTTAGACATCGATTGTCCCTCTAAGACACGGATAAATCGGTGATATCACCACATCAACCAGGCCATATGCCTGAGCTGTTGAATGCTTTTAAAAGTAAACAGAGAGAAACGGGAAGGAGAAGTGAAGTGGTGCTGATACCCAGAGTCGAACTGGGGACCTCACCCTTACCAAGGGTGCGCTCTACCAACTGAGCCATATCAGCACGTCTGGAGCGGGCAGCGGGAATCGAACCCGCATCATCAGCTTGGAAGGCTGAGGTAATAGCCATTATACGATGCCCGCATCCTGAAACTCGGCTACCCAGTTCTTTCTGTAATAAAAAAGAGATTTCTCTCTTTTTTATTCGAGCTGATTAATTTTTTAACCAACTCAGGCGGCGATAACGCTGCCAGAAAGTGGTGGTGGGGGAAGGATTCGAACCTTCGAAGTCTGTGACGGCAGATTTACAGTCTGCTCCCTTTGGCCGCTCGGGAACCCCACCGGACTTGATGGTGCCGACTACCGGAATCGAACTGGTGACCTACTGATTACAAGTCAGTTGCTCTACCTACTGAGCTAAGTCGGCATCAAGTAGCGCGCATTTTATGGAGACATGCGCACTCATGCAACTAAAAAATTGCATAAAATGTTCTATCGCTCACATTTTGCGCTATACGACCGATAAATAATCTATTTCTTCTTCGAATTGAACAAATTTCCAACGTCAGCCGCGCTCCCAGAAGGCATTTTGCTCCAGCATGCCGTTATCAATAGAGAGAAAGTGCATCTTTATACATCTGGAATAGCCGTCACATTGCGCTTCAGGGGACGATTTTTTCTTATTATTCCCTCCCATCTGGTGTTACCCTCCTGCCCATTGTCCAAATTAACTGAAATGTGCGTGCCATTGCGTACCGGGGATGATTTCGTTTTTTACCGCAGACCTGATATAGCAATGACAGCCAGACCATGCGTATGAGTATAAAAGAGCAAGCGTTAACGTCGCCTTACCTACAGTTTGATCGCAACCAGTGGGCTGCGCTTCGTGATTCCGTGCCGATGACTCTGACCGAGGAAGAGATTGCTCGTCTGAAAGGCATTAACGAAGACTTATCGCTGGAAGAAGTTGCTGAGATTTATTTACCATTATCGCGTTTGCTAAATTTTTACATCAGTTCGAACCTGCGGCGTCAGGCTGTGCTGGAGCAATTTTTAGGCACCAACGGCGAGCGTATTCCTTATATTATTAGCATTGCTGGCAGCGTCGCCGTCGGCAAAAGTACGACTGCACGTGTGTTGCAAGCGTTACTGAGTCGCTGGCCCGAGCATCGTAAGGTTGAGCTGATCACTACTGACGGTTTTCTTCATCCTAACCAGGTGTTGAAAGATCGTGGGCTCATGAAGAAGAAAGGCTTTCCTCAGTCCTATGATATGCACCGTCTGGTTAAATTCGTTTCCGATCTAAAGTCTGGCGTCCCCAACGTTACGGCACCGGTCTATTCTCATCTGATTTATGATGTGATCCCTGATGGCGACAAAACCGTTGCCCAGCCCGACATATTAATCCTCGAAGGGCTCAATGTATTACAAAGCGGGATGGACTATCCTCACGATCCACATCATGTATTTGTTTCTGACTTTGTCGACTTTTCTATTTATGTGGATGCGCCAGAAGAATTACTCCAGACGTGGTATATCAACCGCTTCCTGAAATTCCGCGAAGGGGCATTTACCAACCCAGACTCTTATTTCCATAACTATGCGAAATTGTCGGAAGACGAGGCAATCAACACGGCCACATCGCTGTGGAAAGAAATCAACTGGTTGAATTTAAAACAGAATATTTTACCAACGCGTGAGCGAGCCAGCTTAATCATGACGAAAAGCGCTAATCATGCCGTTGAGCAAGTCAGATTACGAAAATAAAAAAATAAAGGGGAGCCATAGCTCCCCTTCTTATTATTCAGCGCTTCTAAGCGATATTTCCCCACCCATCCAGGGTTTTATCACGCCATTTTGTTCGAGTAGCAATGCACCTTGCGCATCTATTCCACGAGATACGCCAAATATTTCTTTATCACCAATAATGAGTTTAACAGGGCGGTCGATAAAGTTATCCAGCGCCCTCCAGCGGGACAAATACGGCGCCAGGCCCTCATGCTCAAACAGTACCAGGGCAGCGCGCAGCTCGCGGATAAGTCGGGCAGCCAGAGTATTGCGGTCAATGGTAATACCCGCTTCCTGCAGATTAATCCAGCCTTGATTAACCACATTCTCCTCAACCCGACGCATGGACATGTTTATACCCGCCCCAATAACAATCTGTGCGGCATCGCCCGTTTTTCCGGTGAGTTCAACCAGGATCCCTGCCAGTTTACGGTCGAGCAAATAGAGGTCGTTGGGCCATTTAACACGCACTTTATCCGCGCCCAGATCGCGTAAAACCTCAGCCATGACAATACCAATCACCAAGCTCAGGCCAATCGCGGCTGCCGGTCCTTGTTCCAGTCGCCAGAACATTGAAAGGTACAGATTGGCGCCAAAGGGAGAGAACCATTTACGTCCACGACGACCACGACCGGCCTGCTGATACTCAGCTACGCAGGCATCCCCTGACTCCAGTTGACCAATTCGATCCATAAGGTACTGATTGGTTGAGTCGATAACCGGCAGGACCGTTATATTCCCGCCATCCAGCTGAGAATAAATAAGTGATGAATCTAATAGCTGGATAGGTTCAGGTAAGCTGTATCCTTTACCAGGGACAGTAAATACATCAACACCCCAGTCACGTAGCGTCTGGACATGTTTATTGATTGCCGCACGGCTCATTCCCAGCTTTTCACCGAGTTGCTCACCAGAGTGAAATTCGCCATCGGCTAATAATGAAATAAGCGTCAGGGGGACGGTATTATCCTTCATGCAACGATCTCCACGGCATTCACTTCACCCAGTGGGCCAATAAACCGGACTTCCGGTTCAAGCCAGACATTGAATTTCTCACCGACTTTTTGGCGTACGTGATGCGCCAGTTGCACCACATCCTGACTCGTAGCATGGCCTGCATTGATCAGCACCAGTGCCTGCTGCTGATGTACCGCTGCGCCACCAATGCGCATGCCTTTTAGCTGACATTGATCGATAAGCCAGCCAGCAGCCAGTTTCACAGAGCCATCAGCCTGCGGGTAATGAGGTGCAGTCGGGAATTTCACCAGGAGCTCCTGCGCAATGTCCGCGGTGACAACCGGGTTTTTAAAGAAACTCCCCGCATTCCCGTTTACTTTTGGATCGGGCAGTTTTGTGGTGCGCATATGGCAAACAGAATCAAAAACCTGCCGAGGCGTTACCGTGGCAGGATCAAGACGCGTCAGGTCACCATAAGTGAGAACGGGTTGCCACTGTTTAGGTAAGCGCAGACCAACAGCTACAATCGCAAAACGATCCTGATACTCATGTTTGAAGATACTGTCACGGTAACCAAATCGGCATTCTGCGGCGCTAACGCGCAGATGTTTGCCGGTCGAAAGCTCTACGCAGTCCACATATTCACAGACGCGCCGCAGTTCTACGCCATAGGCACCAATATTCTGGATCGGCGATGAACCCACGCAGCCGGGGATCAGCGCCAGATTTTCCAGTCCGGGCATGCTTTGCTGCAGCGTATGCTCTACCAGATGATGCCAGTTTTCACCAGCGCCTACGTGCAAATGCCACGCATCAGGTTGTTCTGTAATCGCTATTCCCTTGATACGGTTGACGATCACCGTTCCATGGAAGGCATCAAGAAACAGGACGTTACTCCCTTCGCCCAGGATTAGCACTGGATGATGTGATGCATTGGCTGATTGCCAGGCATTTAGTAGTTGTTGCTCATTTTCGGCACAGACAAGCACATTAGCTTGTTGATCGATACCGAAGGTGTTCCAGGCTTTAAGGGAGTGATTCATAGACGCTTTCCTGATGCAAAATCGCACTTAGTTTACCGTATATGCAGCGGGATGGCTTGTGTTATGGAAGCTTAGGATGTTGCTTTGCAACCGATGAGGCTGCAATCACAGTAAGAATAAGGTTTACAGGCGCTGTATCCGGTAATAACAGACGCTGGCCGGATAAGGCGGCACGCCGCATCCGGCAGTTTTCACTCCCTGCAGACGCAAAAAAGCCCATCCGGCAGGATGGGCTTCTTCACTTATTTGATGCCTGGCAGTTCCCTACTCTCGCATGGGGAGACCCCACACTACCATCGGCGCTACGGCGTTTCACTTCTGAGTTCGGCATGGGGTCAGGTGGGACCACCGCGCTACAGCCGCCAGGCAAATTCTGTTATTAACCCGCTTTAGCCGGTTAATGTAATCTGTAATCAAGCTGAATATCGTGTCTGTCTTCGCCAAAACATCTTCGGCGTTGTAAGGTTAAGCCTCACGGTTCATTAGTATCGGTTAGCTCAACGTATCGCTACGCTTACACACCCGACCTATCAACGTCATCGTCTTTAACGTTCCTTCAGGACTCTCAAGGAGTCAGGGAGAACTCATCTCGGGGCAAGTTTCGTGCTTAGATGCTTTCAGCACTTATCTCTTCCGCATTTAGCTACCGGGCAATGCCATTGGCATGACAACCCGAACACCAGTGATGCGTCCACTCCGGTCCTCTCGTACTAGGAGCAGCCCCCCTCAATTCTCCAGCGCCCACGGCAGATAGGGACCGAACTGTCTCACGACGTTCTAAACCCAGCTCGCGTACCACTTTAAATGGCGAACAGCCATACCCTTGGGACCTACTTCAGCCCCAGGATGTGATGAGCCGACATCGAGGTGCCAAACACCGCCGTCGATATGAACTCTTGGGCGGTATCAGCCTGTTATCCCCGGAGTACCTTTTATCCGTTGAGCGATGGCCCTTCCATTCAGAACCACCGGATCACTAAGACCTGCTTTCGCACCTGCTCGAGCCGTCACTCTCGCAGTCAAGCTAGCTTATGCCTTTGCACTAACCTCCTGATGTCCGACCAGGATTAGCTAACCTTCGTGCTCCTCCGTTACTCTTTAGGAGGAGACCGCCCCAGTCAAACTACCCACCAGACACTGTCCGCAACCCGGATCACGGGTCTACGTTAGAACACCAGCCATTAAAGGGTGGTATTTCAAGGTTGGCTCCATGCAGACTGGCGTCCACACTTCAAAGCCTCCCACCTATCCTACACATCAAGGACCAGTGTTCAGTGTCAAGCTATAGTAAAGGTTCACGGGGTCTTTCCGTCTTGCCGCGGGTACACTGCATCTTCACAGCGAGTTCAATTTCACTGAGTCTCGGGTGGAGACAGCCTGGCCATCATTACGCCATTCGTGCAGGTCGGAACTTACCCGACAAGGAATTTCGCTACCTTAGGACCGTTATAGTTACGGCCGCCGTTTACCGGGGCTTCGATCAAGAGCTTCTCCTTACGGATAACCCCATCAATTAACCTTCCGGCACCGGGCAGGCGTCACACCGTATACGTCCACTTTCGTGTTTGCACAGTGCTGTGTTTTTAATAAACAGTTGCAGCCAGCTGGTATCTTCGACTGATTTCAGCTCCATGAGTAAATCACTTCACCTACATATCAGCGTGCCTTCTCCCGAAGTTACGGCACCATTTTGCCTAGTTCCTTCACCCGAGTTCTCTCAAGCGCCTTGGTATTCTCTACCTGACCACCTGTGTCGGTTTGGGGTACGATTTTGTGTTACCTGATGCTTAGAGGCTTTTCCTGGAAGCAGGGCATTTGTTACTTCAGCACCGTAGTGCCTCGTCATCACACCTCAGCGTTAACAAGACTCCGGATTTACCTGGAATCTCCGCCTACATGCTTAAACCGGGACAACCGTCGCCCGGCTAACATAGCCTTCTCCGTCCCCCCTTCGCAGTAACACCAAGTACAGGAATATTAACCTGTTTCCCATCGACTACGCCTTTCGGCCTCGCCTTAGGGGTCGACTCACCCTGCCCCGATTAACGTTGGACAGGAACCCTTGGTCTTCCGGCGTGCGGGTTTTTCACCCGCATTATCGTTACTTATGTCAGCATTCGCACTTCTGATACCTCCAGCATGCCTCACAGCACACCTTCAACGGCTTACAGAACGCTCCCCTACCCAACAACACATAGTGTCGCTGCCGCAGCTTCGGTGCATGGTTTAGCCCCGTTACATCTTCCGCGCAGGCCGACTCGACCAGTGAGCTATTACGCTTTCTTTAAATGATGGCTGCTTCTAAGCCAACATCCTGGCTGTCTGTGCCTTCCCACATCGTTTCCCACTTAACCATGACTTTGGGACCTTAGCTGGCGGTCTGGGTTGTTTCCCTCTTCACGACGGACGTTAGCACCCGCCGTGTGTCTCCCGTGATAACATTCTTCGGTATTCGCAGTTTGCATCGGGTTGGTAAGTCGGGATGACCCCCTAGCCGAAACAGTGCTCTACCCCCGAAGATGAGTTCACGAGGCGCTACCTAAATAGCTTTCGGGGAGAACCAGCTATCTCCCGGTTTGATTGGCCTTTCACCCCCAGCCACAAGTCATCCGCTAATTTTTCAACATTAGTCGGTTCGGTCCTCCAGTTAGTGTTACCCAACCTTCAACCTGCCCATGGCTAGATCACCGGGTTTCGGGTCTATACCCTGCAACTTAACGCCCAGTTAAGACTCGGTTTCCCTTCGGCTCCCCTATTCGGTTAACCTTGCTACAGAATATAAGTCGCTGACCCATTATACAAAAGGTACGCAGTCACCCCATAAAGAGGCTCCCACTGCTTGTACGTACACGGTTTCAGGTTCTTTTTCACTCCCCTCGCCGGGGTTCTTTTCGCCTTTCCCTCACGGTACTGGTTCACTATCGGTCAGTCAGGAGTATTTAGCCTTGGAGGATGGTCCCCCCATATTCAGACAGGATACCACGTGTCCCGCCCTACTCTTCGAGTTCACAACACATGCACTTTTGTGTACGGGGCTGTCACCCTGTATCGCCGGACTTTCCAGACCGTTCCACTACCACACATGCTGATTCAGACTCTGGGCTGCTCCCCGTTCGCTCGCCGCTACTGGGGGAATCTCGGTTGATTTCTTTTCCTCGGGGTACTTAGATGTTTCAGTTCCCCCGGTTCGCTTCATTACGCTATGTATTCACGTAATGATAGTGTGACGAATCACACTGGGTTTCCCCATTCGGAAATCGCCGGTTATAACGGTTCATATCACCTTACCGACGCTTATCGCAGATTAGCACGTCCTTCATCGCCTCTGACTGCCAGGGCATCCACCGTGTACGCTTAGTCGCTTAACCTCACAACCCGAAGATGTTTCGTAAAACACTTCAGTGTTGCGAAAATTTGAGAGACTCGGACACACCGCTTTTCATTTCTTGTTTACGGAGAAATGAAACAGTGTGTCGTTTCAATTTTCAGCTTGATCCAGATTTTTAAAGAGCAAAACTTCGCAGTGAACCTTTTCAGGTACACTCTGAAGTTTTCTTGTGTTTTTGCAGTAAAGGATGGTGGAGCTATGCGGGATCGAACCGCAGACCTCCTGCGTGCAAGGCAGGCGCTCTCCCAGCTGAGCTATAACCCCATCGTAAATGCTAATCTCTGTACCCTAATTCGTTTCCGGGCAAGGCGCGGTGGTGCTAAGCATACTGAAGTATGCGAGCATCGCCGTAACACAGCACGGAGGCGAATTTGGTAGGCCTGAGTGGACTTGAACCACCGACCTCACCCTTATCAGGGGTGCGCTCTAACCACCTGAGCTACAAGCCTGCAGAGATTTTCTTACTGCTAATTTTCATCAGACAATCTGTGTGAGCACTACAAAGAACGTTTCTTTAAGGTAAGGAGGTGATCCAACCGCAGGTTCCCCTACGGTTACCTTGTTACGACTTCACCCCAGTCATGAATCACAAAGTGGTAAGCGCCCTCCCGAAGGTTAAGCTACCTACTTCTTTTGCAACCCACTCCCATGGTGTGACGGGCGGTGTGTACAAGGCCCGGGAACGTATTCACCGTGGCATTCTGATCCACGATTACTAGCGATTCCGACTTCATGGAGTCGAGTTGCAGACTCCAATCCGGACTACGACATACTTTATGAGGTCCGCTTGCTCTCGCGAGGTCGCTTCTCTTTGTATATGCCATTGTAGCACGTGTGTAGCCCTACTCGTAAGGGCCATGATGACTTGACGTCATCCCCACCTTCCTCCAGTTTATCACTGGCAGTCTCCTTTGAGTTCCCGGCCGGACCGCTGGCAACAAAGGATAAGGGTTGCGCTCGTTGCGGGACTTAACCCAACATTTCACAACACGAGCTGACGACAGCCATGCAGCACCTGTCTCAGAGTTCCCGAAGGCACGTTCGCATCTCTGCAAACTTCTCTGGATGTCAAGAGTAGGTAAGGTTCTTCGCGTTGCATCGAATTAAACCACATGCTCCACCGCTTGTGCGGGCCCCCGTCAATTCATTTGAGTTTTAACCTTGCGGCCGTACTCCCCAGGCGGTCGACTTAACGCGTTAGCTCCGGAAGCCACGCCTCAAGGGCACAACCTCCAAGTCGACATCGTTTACGGCGTGGACTACCAGGGTATCTAATCCTGTTTGCTCCCCACGCTTTCGCACCTGAGCGTCAGTCTTTGTCCAGGGGGCCGCCTTCGCCACCGGTATTCCTCCAGATCTCTACGCATTTCACCGCTACACCTGGAATTCTACCCCCCTCTACAAGACTCTAGCCTGCCAGTTTCGGATGCAGTTCCCAGGTTGAGCCCGGGGATTTCACATCCGACTTGACAGACCGCCTGCGTGCGCTTTACGCCCAGTAATTCCGATTAACGCTTGCACCCTCCGTATTACCGCGGCTGCTGGCACGGAGTTAGCCGGTGCTTCTTCTGCGAGTAACGTCAATTGCTGTGGTTATTAACCACAACACCTTCCTCCTCGCTGAAAGTACTTTACAACCCGAAGGCCTTCTTCATACACGCGGCATGGCTGCATCAGGCTTGCGCCCATTGTGCAATATTCCCCACTGCTGCCTCCCGTAGGAGTCTGGACCGTGTCTCAGTTCCAGTGTGGCTGGTCATCCTCTCAGACCAGCTAGGGATCGTCGCCTAGGTGAGCCGTTACCCCACCTACTAGCTAATCCCATCTGGGCACATCCGATGGCAAGAGGCCCGAAGGTCCCCCTCTTTGGTCTTGCGACGTTATGCGGTATTAGCTACCGTTTCCAGTAGTTATCCCCCTCCATCGGGCAGTTTCCCAGACATTACTCACCCGTCCGCCACTCGTCACCCAAGGAGCAAGCTCCTCTGTGCTACCGTTCGACTTGCATGTGTTAGGCCTGCCGCCAGCGTTCAATCTGAGCCATGATCAAACTCTTCAATTTAAGTTTGATGCTCGTGAATTAAACTTCGTAATGAATTACGTGTTCACTCAGAGACTTGGTATTCATTTTTCGTCTTGCGACGTTAAGAATCCGTATCTTCAAGTGCCCACACAGATTGTCTGATAAATTGTTAAAGAGCAGGTGCGACGCGCTTTAGCGCTCTGTCGCGAGGTCCCGTATATTACGTTTTCCTCATTCAGAGTCAAGCATTTATTTTTGCTTTTCTCTGCGAGATTCTCAGTGGAACCCCGCTGACCCGGCGGTTTGTAATCCGTTGTTCCGTGTCAGTGGAGGCGCATTATAGGGAGTTATTTCAGGCTGACAAGGAGAAATTTAAAATAATCTTCCGAGTGCTTATTTTTCCACCAAAACAGTCTAAACAGCCAGTTTTTCGAGCGTCTTAAAGCCATAACGCTGCAGCACGGGCAATAATTGTTCGGCTTCTGCCGTCATTGCCATGCAGAATGCGACATTCTCATCAGTTGATTTCGCGTCTGGCGCTTCATGTTCTAATAACCAGGCCGTACGACGCGCAATCGCGGCACCAGAATCCACCAGCCGCGTCCCCTCAGGCAGGACCTGTAAAAGTTCTTCCCGTAATAGAGGGAAATGGGTGCATCCGAGCACCACCGTGTCAGGTGGTTCCGACATCCGCAGCCAAGGGCGCAGGACACGACGCAGTTCTTCCAGAGAAACGGTTTCACCGTGCAGCTTCGCTTCCGCCAGTTCCACCAGTTCAGCGGAACCCAGCATCGCTATCTGACATTCGTTAGCAAACCGTGCAATCAACTCATGGGTATATGAACGCTTCACCGTTGCACGCGTAGCCAGCAGTCCCACCACACCATTCGCCGTGAGTCGCGCCGCCGGTTTAATAGCAGGCACCACGCCCACAACCGGAAAGGCAAATTTCTCACGTAATGCAGGGAGCGATACCGTGCTTGCTGTATTACACGCGATGACCGCAAGAGAGAGGGGATAGCGCTGCTGGACCGCAGTCACAATCTCAACAACACGTTCGACGATAAACTCCTCGCTCTTCTCTCCATAAGGAAAGGCGACGTTGTCGAAAGCGTATATATAGTGGAGATCCGGCAGAAGACGCCGGATCTCGTCATAGACCGACAACCCACCGACGCCGGAATCAAACACCAGCACGGTGGGACGCGGATCAGAAAGTGTAGCTGCCAGACAAGGTGTATTCCCGTCCTGCAGTTGCGTAGCCATAAACTGTCTCGTAATCTTTATCGAACAGGTTGGCGATTTTACCACGAACTGTCAGCTGTGAGGTGATTGGATATGACACGCCAAGATCCCACAGGCTAACCCCACCCATTTTTACCGGCTGGTAGGTTACGTAGTCAGTGTCATAACGCGTTCCCAGGTAATGATACGTCAGGCCCCAGTCAAAATCATAAACCTGCCAGTCGAGCTGGTACTTCACCTGGTTCTTAGAACGCCGTGCGAGCGGCTTGTCCGTAATCGCATTGCGCGAATCGACATAATCGTAGCTCAGCGTATGTGCCAACGGCCCGGTATCAAAGTTTGCGGTCGCTTCCACACCTTTAATACGAACTTTACCTTCGTTAAAGTATTTCTCGGTATGCGGGTCGTAATCGATCATGTCGTCAATATCATTACGATATCCGGATACACGCCAGTTCACGCCCGCCGTTAAGCCTTCAAACGCCCCTTCCCATTGCTTACTTTGCTCAGGATCCAGGTTCGAATTACCGTAATAACCATGCAACTGTCCGAGATTAGGCGCTTTGTAAGATGTACCGTAGGACGCAATAAAACGATAGCCTTCAAAAAACTCCCATCCGGCACTGGTTTGCCATGTGCCATGACGACCAAATTCGGAGTTATCATCACTGCGCGCCGCACCTTCAAAGGTAAAGTCGCCCAGTTGCTGCAACCCGGTCAGGTAGAGACCCGTATTACGCTGATCGTAACCGTCCGTGACATACCCGGTGCCAGGCGTCGTGGTTTGCTTTTGCCAGTCAACGCCTGCGCCTACGTTACCGTGACCAAGCACCATACTGTTGGACCACTGAACATTATATTGCTTCATATCATCCAGTGTGGCCGAGGAGTCATAGCGGCCATAATCCGGATCATAGTTGTAATCTTTACTATGGCTATAGCTGGAAACCAGTTGTGACTGGATAAGTTCGCCATTAAAGCGCAGCCCGGCATCCCAGCTTTGGCTATAGAGCTGACGGGTATCCACTAACGGCGTCCCAGGATAATAATACGCGTCATAATCTGTTCGGTTATCATAGCCGTAGCCGCGAACAAACCCGCTCCATGTATCGGAAAAGTTATGTTCCAGCGCGCCATACAGCGTCTTACTTAAGAAACCGTCTTTGTCGGGCTGAGCCTGAGAGCCAGTGCTACCGTATGCGACAACATCAAAACCTTTGGTATAGGCATAATCGCCCATTAGTGTGACGCGCGTATTTTCGCCAAGCTGTTGTTGGGTTGAGACATCGTAATTCTGATACCCATTGCTCCCCACACCGGCAGTGAGTTCCGTCCCCGGCTTTTCACGCGTAGTAATGATATTCACCACACCGCCAATCGCATCAGAACCATAAACCGCCGAACGCGGCCCACGAATGTATTCGATACGTTGCACTAACGAGACGGGGAACTGGCTAAGATCGGCTGCGCCGCTAACCCCTGCCAGGTTCAGACGCACGCCGTCAATCAACACCAGCACATGGCTGGCGTTGGTACCGCGAATAGAAATAGACGAATTTTGTCCCATACCACCGTATTGGGCGATATCCACGCCCGGCAGGCGACGAAGCACATCATTGACGGAAGTGGATTGCCAGCGATCGATATCCTGACGCGTAACAACGGTGATAGGGGCAAGTACAGCGCTACGAGGCTGCTGAAAACGGTTGGCAGTGACGACGAGAGTATCTGGGCTAGTGTCCTGCGCCCAACCCGAAAATGCTGTGACGGACAGTGCCGTGCACAGCAACGATTTTTTAATCATTGTAAAGCATCCACAATATAAGAAGGATGCCGCAGGTCCCACCGATAGTACGCGATGATGAAAACCAGATGCGACGTTAGCCGGCAGGTCTTCGGGCTTGGAGGCAACTTAAAGAGATGATGACTTCCCACGGCAAGCCGCAGTGTCTGCACCAGGTGCGCTCATCTCCTACCTTCCTTACCGCTGCGCGTCAGCTCCAGATTCACACTGGATTCCCTTTTAACTCACAGGACCGGAAAACGGATGCTACAGTTTGTTACAACCTGGTGTCCAGACCGCGCATCACAATATCGGAAATCATCAATGACTGGACATCTGTTGAGCAATCCCTACAATCCCCGCGTACTTTTATTTTTCAGGACGCATCATGACCCCCGAACACCTTCCGACAGAACAGTACGACGCCCAGTTAGCTGAAAAAGTAGTGCGTCTGCAGAGCTTAATGACGCCATTTTATGCACAGGCTCCGGAAGTGTTTCGCTCGCCGGTCAGCCACTACCGTATGCGCGCGGAATTTCGTCTGTGGCATGACGGGGATGATCTGTACCACATCATGTTCGACAGCCAGACCAAAAGCCGTATCCGCGTCGACAGTTTCCCGACGGCCAGCGAGCTTATCAACACGCTGATGACGGCAATGATCGACGGCGTTCGCAACAACCACGTCCTGCGCCACAAACTGTTCCAGATTGATTACCTCACTACCCTGAGCGATCAGGCGGTGGTATCGATGCTGTACCATAAAAAACTGGATGATGAATGGCGTCAGGAAGCTGAAGCGCTACGGGATGCGTTACGGGCGCAAAACCTGAACGTGCATCTGATTGGCCGGGCAACCAAAACCAAAATCGAGCTGGACCAGGATTACATTGACGAACGCTTGCCGGTTGCGGGTAAAGAGATTATCTACCGCCAGGTTGAGAACAGCTTCACCCAGCCGAATGCCGCCATGAATATTCAGATGCTGGAATGGGCGATTGATGTCACCAGGGGATCAAAAGGCGACCTGCTTGAGCTGTACTGCGGCAATGGCAATTTCTCGTTAGCCCTCGCACAAAACTTCAACCGCGTGCTGGCCACTGAAATCGCTAAGCCATCCGTGGCTGCTGCGCAATACAACATAGCGGCTAACCATATTGATAACGTACAAATTATCCGCATGGCGGCCGAAGAGTTTACTCAGGCGATGAACGGGGTTCGTGAGTTCAACCGTTTGCAGGGAATCGATCTGAAGAGTTACCAGTGTGAAACCATTTTCGTTGACCCACCGCGCAGCGGTCTGGACAGCGAAACAGAGAAAATGGTGCAGGCGTACCCGCGAATTCTGTACATCTCCTGTAACCCGGAGACATTGTGTAAGAACCTGGAAACGTTAAGCCAGACGCACAATGTTTCACGCCTGGCTCTGTTCGATCAGTTCCCGTATACGCACCATATGGAGTGCGGAGTATTACTGACCGCCAAGTAAATGATGTCCTGGCCGGGGGCGCTTCGCTTGCCCGGCCTACAAATATTACTCCACGATTTCCTGTCTACGGTTACGCACTTTAAAGCCGATCCAGAACACCAGAATCACCGACAGAACCGCCGGGAAGAAGTTTGAGCCAATATCCGGATATTCAGCGCGTACCACAGTGCTGTACAACAGAACGCCGAGAATAAAACAGGCGGCGGCCAGGCCCGGTAACCCCACAGGCATGGTGCGGTTTTGATAGCGTTGATGCAGACAATAAACCGTCAGCACCAGCGAAATAATTGGGAAAACTGAGAATGGCACAATGGAGCTAAACAGCGCCGCAAATGTGCCATTGATCGATAAGCCAGCAACCAGCGCCAGCAGCAGCGTACCTTTATCTTGACCTGACTGTTTCATTGCTCGTCCTTCTCGTTACTCGGAGTGATGCGTCATCTTCTCTTGTTCACGGCGGTACCAATAAAATGCGCCCTTCGCGATCATGCGCAGTTGCAATACCAGCCGTTCTTCCAGTTGTCGACGCTGCTCGGCGCCAACATCCAGTGCTTCTGCCCCGGCGCTGAACACAATGGTGACCATGGCTTCGGCCTGCGCTTCAGTAAACGCACGAGGCATATGGTTTTCGAGTTCGAGATAGTCCGCAAGTTCCGCAATGAAGTGCTGAATTTCACGAGCGACCGCTGCGCGAAACGCTGCGGAGGTTCCCGAACGCTCGCGCAATAATAAACGGAAGGCGTTGGGATTGTTGCCGATGAACTCCATAAATGTTGAGACCGAGGTGCGGATCACACTCCCGCCCTTCGCGATACGCTGACGCGCCTGACGCATCAACTGACGCAGCATCAAACCACTCTCATCCACCATCGTCAGGCCGAGTTCATCCACATCGCGGAAATGGCGATAAAACGAGGTTGGCGCAATGCCCGCTTCACGAGCGACTTCGCGTAAACTGAGGCTGGCAAAACTACGCTCAGCGCTGAGTTGACTAAATGCGGCTTCTACCAGCGAACGCCGGGTTTTTTCTTTTTGTTGCGCTCTAACGCCCATCACGATGTCTGAATCCTTCCACATACCTTGCTGGCACTATACCAGAGATTAGGCGGTTGGCATGGCTTTGTGAATGATTGTTTACGCGCAGTTTGTGCTTCGGGTTCGCAAAAAAGCACAACGATAATTGGGTTATCCTGACAACGATGTTACTATTCTGTTGCTTTTATGTATAAGAACAGGTAAGCCTGACCATGTCACATTCCTACGATTACGATGCAATAGTAATAGGTTCCGGTCCCGGCGGCGAAGGCGCTGCAATGGGTCTGGTTAAGCAAGGAGCGCGCGTCGCGGTGATTGAGCGCTATCATAACGTCGGCGGAGGCTGTACCCACTGGGGGACCATCCCGTCGAAAGCCCTCCGCCACGCCGTCAGCCGTATTATTGAATTCAATCAGAACCCACTTTACAGCGACCACTCCCGACTCCTTCGTTCTTCTTTCGCCGATATTCTCAACCACGCTGATAACGTTATTAATCAGCAAACGCGTATGCGGCAAGGATTTTACGAGCGCAACCACTGTGAAATTTTGCAGGGAAATGCCCGTTTTGTTGATGAACACACACTCGCCCTTGAATGCCACGACGGCACGGTGGAAACGCTGACCGCGGATAAGTTCATCATCGCCTGTGGTTCACGCCCCTATCATCCGGTGGATGTCGACTTTTCCCATCCCCGGGTTTATGACAGCGACTCTATCCTGAGCCTGCACCATGAACCCCGCCATGTTTTGATTTATGGCGCGGGAGTAATTGGCTGCGAATATGCGTCGATCTTCCGTGGAATGGACGTCAAAGTCGATTTAATCAACACCCGCGATCGTCTGCTTGCGTTCCTCGATCAAGAGATGTCCGACTCGCTCTCTTACCACTTCTGGAACAGCGGTGTGGTCATTCGCCACAACGAAGAGTACGAGAAGATTGAAGGTTGCGATGACGGCGTCATCATGCATCTGAAATCCGGTAAGAAACTGAAAGCCGACTGCCTGTTGTACGCCAATGGCCGTACCGGTAATACCGATTCGCTGGCGCTGGAAAATATTGGGCTGAAAACCGACAGCCGCGGGCAGTTGAAGGTCAACAGCATGTACCAGACGGCGCTGCCGCACGTGTATGCCGTAGGAGATGTGATCGGCTATCCGAGTCTGGCATCGGCGGCCTACGATCAGGGACGCATTGCCGCCCAGGCATTGGTAAAAGGCGAAGCTACCGCGCATCTGATCGAAGATATCCCGACCGGGATTTATACCATTCCGGAAATTAGCTCCGTCGGGAAAACCGAGCAGCAGCTCACGGCCATGAAAGTTCCATACGAGGTTGGCCGCGCCCAGTTTAAACATCTGGCACGTGCGCAAATCGTGGGTATGAGTGTCGGAACGCTGAAGATCCTGTTCCATCGCGAAACGAAAGAGATTCTGGGGATCCACTGCTTTGGGGAACGCGCGGCCGAAATTATTCACATCGGTCAGGCGATAATGGAGCAAAAAGGTGGTGGTAACACCATCGAATACTTCGTTAACACCACCTTTAACTACCCAACCATGGCGGAAGCCTATCGGGTAGCAGCGCTAAATGGCTTAAACCGCCTGTTTTAACGCACTGTCGAAATGGCCATCCATTGACCCACGGATGGCCTCTGCCAGCTGTTCATAACGGCTGCGCAGCGGCGAACCTGGACGATACACCAGGCCAATCGTACGGCGCGGTTCAGGCTTGATGCAGGGCAGATAGACAACGCCATCACGCTTACGCTCCGGCGGCACGGCCAGCGCAGGCAGTAAGGTAATACCGCTGCCTGCCGCCACCATGTTACGCAGCGTTTCCAGACTGGTCGCCCGGAAATGGGTATCCTCATCAGCACCCGCTTCAAAGCAGAAGCCCATCGCCTGATCGCGCAGGCAGTGGCCATCCTCTAGCATCAGCAGTTTCTCACCCGCCAGATCGGACATCGGCACACAGTCGCGGTTTGCCCATGGGTGATCTTCATAGATCGCCAGCAGCATAGGCTCATCAAATAACGGTACTTCGATGAACGCCTCACTCTCTTTCACCAGCGCCAGAATGACGCAGTCGAGCTTACCGCTATCCAGTTGCGCCAACAGCTGATGCGTCTGCGCCTCATGGAGATACATTTCCAGTTTTGGGAAGGTCTGGTGCAACATAGGAATAATATGCGGCAGCAGGTATGGCCCCACCGTTGGGATCAAACCAATATGCAGCGGTCCAGACATTGTCTCGCCTTGTTGGCTTGCCATCTCCTTGAGCACTTTGACCTCGCGCAGCACGGTGCGCGCCTGATCCACCAGCAGTAAACCTGCCTGAGTGAACAGCACTTTGCGACTCGTACGCTCCAGCAGCATGACGCCAAGCTCATCTTCCAGCTTGCGGATCTGCCCGCTCAGCGTTGGCTGACTAACGTGACAGGAGTCTGCCGCTCGTCGGAAGTGACGATGTTCGGCTAGCGCCACCAGGTATTCAAGATCACGAATATTCATTATTCATCCTCCATCGCCACGATAGTTCGTAGCAATAGGTAGAATAGCAACGAACGATTATCCCTATCAAGCTTTCTGTTTAATAATGCACCACAGAAACGGAACGGTACCCCTTTAACCCTTGAAGCTACTGTCCGTTTTGAGAGTTTCTCTCATACTCGAAATAACTAAAGCCAACGTGAACTTTTGCGGACCTTGAGTCCGCATTTTTTTTGCGCCCGGCGCGAATACATTCAAAAAAATATATACAAAATATAAATTACATATTCTCATCCGATTATTTAAATTAAAACCATATTAAATTAAAATAATCAAAAACATTTTGTATCATTTATATATTTGACGCCCTGTCAGGTTCATAAATAATAACCGCGCGATATTCAATATATGGCAAATCGCAAGAACACTCGTTTCTTCGCCACTCTAATTATTTAGAGTACATTCACCCATATTTTTCTAATATTTATCGAATGGAATCTTTTATGAAACTCAATACTATTTCGCGATATTTTCTCGCGGCAGGCCTGATGTCGTGCGCCGCAAACGCATTCGCTCTGGAAGCCTGGAGCGGTCAGGCAGGTGGAAACACCATTGAAGTTATTTTTGACAGTAAAGTTTATAGTAACCGCTGGTATGTAAATGCCGATAATTGCCCACAGGGCGCGTCAGCTGAAAACTGGGATAATCCGTGGAGTTATGTGCGCGATGCCACAAAAGCGGAAATCGATCAATATGGCAACCCAACCACTTGTGAATCCGGGAGCGCCACGCCTGTTGCCCACGACGCATTCAGCGCCGAAAAAGATTATGCCAAAGATGATATTGTCGCTTATCAGGATGTGACATATGAAGCGTCCAGGCCCATTCCGGCTTATTCCTTCACCCCAGGTGCCGACAATCCGTGGAAACTCTATACGCCAGTACCCGACTGGCGTTCCAGCCAGGTTTACAACAAAGGGGACGAGGTCAAAGTTGACGGCCAGTCTTATGAAGCACTGTACTATACCGTTGGCGAAAACCCTTCTATTGCAGGTAACCAGAACCCGACCGGCACCAATGGCCGTCCGTGGAAACCGTTAGGCCCAACGGTCGAATTCACCCAGGAACAATTTAAGAATGCCCCACAGATCAATTCCATTGCGTTTTACGAACCCGGCAAACTGGCGGTGTACAAAGGAACGCCTTTTGTCGCTCAGACGAAAGTCAAAGGCGTTATGCCGTATGATAAAAACCCATGGGCAATTTATACCAACTGGACTGGCACCAAAGAGCGCGTAGGGACGCCGAAGAATCCGTGGCCTGCCCACGTTTATGCACCATACGTCGACTTTAGCCTGAACAGCATTCCGGATCTGGCGAAACTGGCGAAAGAGCAAAACATTACCCACTTCACCATGGCGTTTGTCGTCGCGAAAAGTGGCGAGCAGTGCATCCCAACCTGGGGTACGGCCTATAATCTGCAGGATTACTCACAGTACAGTAAAATAAAAGCGCTGCGTGAAGCCGGTGGCGATGTGATGGTTTCCATTGGCGGAGCGAATAACTCCCCGCTGGCGGCTGCCTGTAAGAATGTGAAAGATCTGCAAAAACTCTACTACGACATTGTTGATAACCTGAACCTGAACGTGCTGGATTTTGACATCGAAGGCACATGGGTGGCCGATCAGGATTCCATCGATCGCCGCAACCAGGCAGTAAAAGAGGTTCAGGCTCAGTGGAAAGAGGAAGGTCGCAAAGTCGGTATCTGGTACACCCTGCCGATTCTGCCGACCGGTCTGACGGCTGAAGGTCTGTATGTGCTGGAAAATGCGCGCCATGTCGGCGTTGAGCTGGCTGGTATTAACGTAATGACCATGGACTACGGTAATGCCGTCTGCCAGTCAGACGGTACCGAAGGGCAGAACATCCACGGTAAATGCGCCACGTCCGCCATCGACAACATGTTCACCCAGTTGAAGAAAATCTGGCCAGAGAAATCTGACAAAGAGATCAACGCCATGATGGGCACCACCCCGATGATCGGTTACAACGATGTACAGGGCGAAGTGTTCTATCTGTCCGATGCGAAACTGGTGATGGACGACGCGAAAAAACGCAACCTCGGCATGATTGGCGCGTGGTCGATGACGCGCGATCAGCCGGGCGTGGCGAAGCAGGTCAGCCCGGAGCACAGCGGCATGACCGCACAGCAGGCACCGATGTACGCATACAGCCAGGTATTTGCGCCGTTTACGCATGACAATTCCGCAGATGAAGCGTCTACCGATCTTGCCGGTGATGTGAAAGCGGTTTATATCGATGTTTTTGATGGTCAGCAGCGCATCAATGTAAATTTCGATACCAGCAAGCTGAGCGGCAGTAACAGTTACTCGGTAGATGTGGATGGTAAATATGCCTTCTCTACCTCCGGCAACAGTGTCTACTACAGCTACCGTTCTAACTACGGTACGCAAAGCACGGTACGGACCGGTGGCATGTCCTACATGTTAGCGCCAGGAAAAGTGATCACCGTTAAACGTACCAATCCGAATCCTGAAATCCTGGCACAGCTCACTGTGACGAGGGATATGCAGGAAGGTAACAATCCGGTTAAGGATGCCGGTGAAGTGAAATCGTTGACGGTTAAAAAAATCAACGGCGTACCGAATGTGGTTGTTGATTTTGACGCCAAAGCGCTGGGCTGGAAAGCAGCGAACGGTTCTGCGTGGGTCGTGAAAGTGATGGGTGACGCGAAAAACGGTAACTACATCTTCAGTTGTGACAACGGTAACTGCTATTACAGCTCTGTCAAAACAGCGGGAGATATCACCACGGTAACGTCTGGTGAAAGAGACATCTCCGAAGGTGAAACCATTGTCGTTGAACGTGTTACACCGAATCCGGCAACCGTCGCCAAACTGGTTGTTACGAAAGATATGCTGAAATAATCCTTTTCGCATAAAGTCAGAACCCCGTCTGCTCACAGCGACGGGGTTCTTTTTTTTTACACCAGCCGCGCCTTCGCGTAGTCGATCGCCTGCGCCACCTGCTGTGGCGACACGCCGCCTTTCGCCGCACGTTTATCCAGGCACGATTGCAACGAGAGGATCGGATAAACGTCATCGCCAATCACCTGACTGAACTTTTGTAAGTCAGCAAGCGACAGCGCTTCCAGCGGTTTGCCCTGACGAATCGCCTCGACCACCGTCTCACCCACAATATGGTGTGCTTCGCGGAACGGGACGCCTTTTGCTACCAGATAATCCGCCAACTCGGTGGCGTTAGCATAACCCTGCTGCGCCGCTTCCTGACAACGCGGACGTTTCACCTGAATGCCATCCAGTACCAGCGCAGCCATATGCAGACAGTCCAGCCAGGTGTCGAGCGCATCGAACAGCCCTTCTTTGTCTTCCTGCATATCTTTGTTGTACGCCAACGGGAGACCTTTTAAGGTCATCATCATGCCGGTCAGCGCACCCTGCACGCGACCGCATTTGCCACGGATCAGCTCCAGCGCATCCGGGTTTTTCTTCTGCGGCATCAGAGATGAACCCGAAGTTACACGATCGGACAGCTCGACAAAGCCCGCTTCGCCGGTATTAAAGAAAATCAGGTCTTCAGCAAAACGCGACAGGTGCACCATGCCGATAGAGGCGTTGGAGAGTAACTCCAACACGTGGTCACGGTCAGAAACACTGTCCAGACTGTTACGCGTCGCCGAGGCAAAGCCCAGCCAACCGGCCAACTGCTCGCGATCGATTTCATACGCCGTACCCGCCAGCGCGCCGCAACCCAGTGGACTGACGTCCAGACGCTTGAGCGAATCCTGCAGACGGCTCTCGTCACGCGCCAACATTTCGACATAGGCCAGACACCAATGAGCAAACGTCACCGGCTGCGCACGTTGCAGGTGGGTGTAACCCGGCATAACGGCGTCCTGGTTATTCTCTGCCGTCACCACCAGCGCACTTTGCAGCTGACGGTTGGCCGACAGTAATTCAATAACCGTGTCTTTACACCACAGTTTAAGATCGGTCGCGACCTGGTCATTACGGCTACGTCCGGTATGCAGTTTTTTACCAAGCTGGCCGACTTTATCAATCAGCTTACCTTCCACCCAGCTATGAATATCTTCGGCATCGCTTTGCAGGATCTGCTGCGGATTAACGCGAACCTCTTCCAACAGAGTGTTCAGCGCCTCTTCCAATTGCAGCTGTTCATCGGCGGTCAGTACGCCGACCGTTACCAGCGCTTTAGACCAGGCCACAGAGCCGACAATATCCTGTTCTGCCAGGCGGTAGTCAAAACGCAACGAGTCGTTGAACTGTTTGAACCGCTGATCTGCTGCCTGTGTAAAACGCCCACCCCAAAGTGCCATAACTTGCTTCCTTAATATCTTGAATTTCAACGCCGGATGGCGCTTAGCTTATCCGGCGTACAGGTTCGGTTCACGTAGGCCCGATAAGGCGTAACCGCCATCGGGTACAAAATAGTTTACGCTAAAATCCGCGTGCCAATTGGCATGCCGTTAAACAGCGCCGGAAGTTGCTCGGCATGACGCCAGGAGGCAATATCCACAGGGCGACCCAGCGTGCGCGCGGCATCCAGCGCCGCATTGACCTTCACGATCATGCCGTCAGTAATAATACCTTGTTCAATCAGTTGTTCCGCTTTCGCGGCGGTCATTTCGGCAATACGCTGGCCTTTACCATCCAGAATACCGCTTACGTCAGAGAGCAGGATCAGATCCGCACCCAGCGTTGCCGCCAGCGCCGTTGCCGCCTGATCGGCATTAACGTTCATCAGCAGTCCGTCTTCAGTAACGCCAATGGAGCTAACTACCGGCAGAAAACCGCCTTCCAGCAGTGTGTTAATCAGCTTAGGCGAACCCGGCTGCGCCAGTCCAACATGACCCAGCGCTTTATCGAGCGGCGTCACTTTTACGCTATCGCCATCACCAAGATACAGACCCACGGATGCGATGTGGTGCTTTTTCGCCCAGGACAGTAAGGTTTTATTCGCTGTTCCCGCCAGGGCACCGGTAATAATGTCAATTTGATCGGCTGGCGTGACGCGCAGACCATTTTTCTTTTTCACCGGCAGGTTCAGCTGCTTCATAAGATCGTCAACCACGCAGCCGCCACCGTGCACAATGACCAGCGGTCGCTGGTGCGACTCACGATAATTCACCAGTGCGGTAAACAGACGCTCCAGCGCCTCTTCGCTATCCAGTAAAACGCCGCCCAGCTTGATAATTAATGGATTCATCGTTGCACCCTTAAATAAGAGACTGCGTTTCAGCAAAGCCAAAACGAATATTTGCGCACTGCATCGCCTGTGCCGCCGCGCCTTTCAATAAGTTGTCTTCAGTTGCCACCACGATCAGGTGCTCACCCTGTACGGCAAACCCGATATCACAGAACGGTAAGCCAACCACGTTCTTCAGCGCCGGAACGCCTTTGTCATACAGACGCACCAGTGGCTTATCGCCATACGCCTGTTGCAACGTTTGAGCCACTTGCGCATGGGTTACGCCCGCTTGCAAACGGCAGGTGATGGTTTCCAGAATTCCGCGCGGGAAGTTGCCCAGATGCGGGGTGAAGATCACCTCCGCACCAAGGTGAGTAGCGATTTCCGGCTGATGGCGATGGGTAAACACGCCATACGGCTGCAGGCTCACCTCACAAAAGCTGTTGGAAATAGCCGCCTTACGTCCCGCGCCGCTCACGCCGCTGGTGGCGTTAATTACCGGCCACTGGCTGAGATCCAGCAGCCCGGCATCAATCAGTGGTTTCAGCGACAGCTGCGCCGCCGTCGGGTAGCAACCCGGCACGGCAATCAGATTCGCGTCTTTCAGTTGGTCTGCGCTCCACTCCGCCAGTCCATAAACCGCCTGCTCCAGCAGGTCGGGATGCTGATGGGTAAAGCCGTAATATTTTTCATAGAACGCGCCGTCGTTTACGCGAAACGCGCCCGAGAGGTCAAACACCACGCATCCGGCCTGCAAAAACTGCGGAGCCAGGTCATGGCTCACCTCATGCGCCGTTGCGAGGAACACAACGTCCACCCCTGCGCTAAACTCGCTGATATCTGACATTGGCTGTAACGGTAAATCGACAATGCCTTTCAACTGCGGATGCAAATGGGAGATTAATTTTCCTGCATCATTGCTTTGCGCTGAGACGGTCAAAGCGGTTATGGTCATATCAGGATGGCGATTTACATAGGTCACAAGCTCTGCGCCGGCATAGCCACTGGCGCCCACAATCAGCGTATTCAACATCGGGGCTGCTCACCTTCTTAGATTCTGTTGCCAGATATAAGCCTTTATCACCTCACCTTACACTTGGTGGGTTTTATTACGCTCAACGTTAATGTATTTTTATTCACAAATACTGCATGAATATTGATACTATCATGACCCGAGGTGTGTCAACAATGAAAAACAATTTACCGCCATTTATCGAGATATACCGCGCTCTGATTGCCATGCCGTCGATTAGCGCCACCGAAGAAGCGCTCGACCAAAGTAATGCAGGTTTAATCACTCTGCTGGCGGGCTGGTTCAAAGATTTAGGCTTTAATGTGGAGGTCCAGCCGGTTCCCGACACGCGCAATAAATTCAATATGCTGGCAAGCATTGGACAGGGAGCCGGTGGTTTGTTGTTGGCGGGCCATACCGATACCGTCCCCTTTGACGACGGACGCTGGACGCGCGATCCGTTCACCCTGACCGAGCATGACAATAAGCTCTACGGTTTGGGTACGGCAGATATGAAAGGCTTCTTCGCCTTTATCCTCGACGCGCTGCGTGACGTCGACGTCACTCAACTGAAAAAGCCCCTGTACATTCTGGCCACTGCCGATGAAGAGACCAGCATGGCGGGAGCGCGTTATTTCTCTGAAACCACCGCTTTACGCCCGGACTGCGCGATCATTGGCGAACCCACTTCTTTGCAACCTGTCCGCGCGCACAAAGGTCATATCTCTAATGCGATTCGCATTTTGGGACAATCGGGTCACTCGAGCGATCCGGCTCGTGGCGTGAATGCCATTGAATTGATGCATGATGCCATCGGCCATATCATGAATCTGCGCGATGATCTGAAAGAGCGCTATCACCATGATGCTTTTACCGTCCCGTATCCGACATTAAATTTGGGTCACATCCACGGCGGCGACGCCGCCAACCGAATCTGCGCCTGCTGCGAGCTGCATATGGATATTCGCCCACTGCCCGGCATGACGCTTAACGATCTCAATGGTTTACTTAACGACGCGCTGGCCCCGGTCAGCGAGCGCTGGCCGGGTCGCCTGACGGTGTCGGAGCTGCACCCGCCAATTCCAGGCTATGAGTGCCCACCGGATCACCAACTGGTACAAGTGGTTGAGAAACTGCTGGGCGCACAGACAGAAGTGGTGAACTACTGCACCGAAGCGCCGTTTATCCAGACGCTTTGCCCGACGCTGGTGTTAGGGCCTGGCTCCATTAATCAGGCGCATCAGCCGGATGAGTATCTGGAAACTCGTTTTATTAAGCCAACCCGCGAATTGATCACCCAGGTTGTGCATCATTTCTGCTGGCATTAACCGCTTATCGCCTCGCTAACCCTTTAGTGGTAAGCGAGGTAATTTATTAACATTTCCATAAGCAAAGCTTATTTGATTCGATGTGAATTAAATAACGTAAATTCCCGTCATTTTTTCGTTTGCTGAACCGATTTCGCAGCAATTGACGTCACGACTTTTACGTGGCTTTATAAAAGACGGCTAACATACAAAGTCCGAGAGATTTCGTGTCACAGCAAGGCGGCAAGCGAGCTCATACAAGGAGCTTACATAAGTAAGTGACCAGATGGGCAAGCGCAGCCAACGCCGATGTCGCGCGAAAGATACAGGACGCATAAATTAAAGATGGGGTGTCTGGGTTAATATGAACGAACAATATTCCGCGTTGCGTAGTAATGTCAGTATGCTCGGCAAAGTGCTGGGGGAGACCATCAAGGATGCGCTGGGAGAGAACATTCTTGACCGCGTAGAAACAATCCGTAAGTTGTCCAAATCATCCCGCGCCGGCAATGAAGTCAATCGCCAGGAGCTGCTCACTACGCTGCAAAACCTGTCTAACGACGAGCTGCTGCCGGTTGCCCGCGCGTTTAGCCAGTTTCTGAACCTGGCCAACACCGCCGAGCAGTACCACAGCATTTCGCCAAAAGGCGAAGCAGCCAGCAACCCGGAAGTGATTGCTCGCACTCTGCGTAAACTGAAAGAGCAGCCCAACCTCGATGAAGCCACCATCAAAAAAGCCGTCGAATCTCTCTCCCTGGAGCTGGTTCTCACTGCCCACCCGACCGAGATCACCCGCCGTACGCTGATCCATAAAATGGGTGAAGTGAACGCCTGTCTCAAGCAACTTGATAACAAAGACCTCGTCGATTACGAGCGCCATCAGCTGATGCGCCGTCTGCGCCAGTTGATTGCCCAGTCCTGGCATACGGATGAAATCCGCAAGCTGCGCCCAAGCCCGGTTGATGAAGCCAAATGGGGCTTCGCGGTGGTTGAAAATAGCCTGTGGGAAGGCGTACCAAATTATCTGCGCGAGCTGAACGAACAACTGGAAGAGCATCTGGGCTATAAGCTGCCCGTTGATTTTGTCCCGGTTCGCTTTACCTCCTGGATGGGCGGCGACCGCGATGGCAACCCGAACGTAACGGCGGATATCACCCGTCACGTGCTGCTACTCAGCCGCTGGAAAGCGACCGATCTGTTCCTGAAAGACATTCAGTTTCTGATTTCTGAGCTGTCGATGGTGGATGCCACACCGGAACTGTTGGCGCTGGTGGGCGAAGAAGGCGCAGCAGAACCTTACCGTTATCTGATGAAAACCCTGCGTTCACGTCTGATGGCAACCCAGGCCTGGCTGGAAGCCCGTCTGAAAGGCGAGAAATTGCCGAAACCTGCGGGACTTCTCACCCAAAATGAACAGCTCTGGGACCCGCTATATGCGTGCTATCAGTCTCTGCAGGCCTGTGGCATGGGCATTATCGCCAATGGCGAATTGCTCGACACCCTACGCCGCGTGAAATGTTTCGGCGTACCGCTGGTACGTATTGATATTCGTCAGGAAAGCACCCGTCACACTGAAGCCCTTGGCGAACTGACCCGTTATCTGGGCATTGGCGACTACGAAAACTGGTCGGAAGCGGATAAACAGGCTTTCCTGATCCGCGAGCTGAACTCCAAGCGTCCGCTGCTCCCACGTAACTGGGAGCCGAGCAACGACACCCGCGAAGTGCTCGACACCTGCCGGGTCATTGCCGAAGCCCCGTATGGCTCCATTGCCGCCTATGTTATCTCAATGG
This sequence comes from Citrobacter sp. RHBSTW-00017, assembly GCF_013797615.1. Taxonomy (NCBI): domain Bacteria; kingdom Pseudomonadati; phylum Pseudomonadota; class Gammaproteobacteria; order Enterobacterales; family Enterobacteriaceae; genus Citrobacter; species Citrobacter sp. RHBSTW-00017. Next base: position 4,784,488 of record NZ_CP056899.1, read on the forward strand.
CGAAAACACCATCGGATGTACTGGCCGTACATCTGCTACTGAAAGAAGCCGGTATCGGTTTTGCTATGCCGGTTGCCCCGCTGTTTGAAACGCTGGACGACCTCAACAACGCCGATGACGTCATGTCTCAGCTCCTGAACATTGACTGGTACCGTGGCTTTATTCAGGGCAAACAGATGGTCATGATTGGCTACTCTGACTCCGCAAAAGATGCAGGCGTGATGGCGGCCTCCTGGGCGCAATATCAGGCGCAGGACGCGTTGATCAAAACCTGCGAAAAAGCCGGTATCGAACTGACGCTGTTCCACGGTCGCGGTGGCTCCATTGGTCGCGGTGGCGCGCCTGCGCATGCGGCGCTGCTTTCTCAACCACCCGGCAGCCTGAAAGGCGGTCTGCGCGTGACAGAACAAGGGGAGATGATCCGCTTTAAGTACGGCCTGCCGGAAGTGACCATCAGCAGCCTGTCGCTGTATACCGCAGCAATTCTGGAAGCCAACCTGTTACCGCCGCCAGAGCCGAAAGATAACTGGCGTCATATCATGGATGAGCTTTCTGATATTTCTTGTGAGCTCTATCGTGGATATGTGCGTGAAAACAAAGACTTCGTCCCTTACTTCCGCTCCGCAACGCCAGAGCAGGAACTGGGTAAATTACCGCTCGGTTCACGTCCGGCAAAACGTCGCCCAACCGGCGGGGTAGAGTCTCTGCGCGCCATTCCGTGGATCTTTGCCTGGACGCAGAACCGCCTGATGCTCCCGGCGTGGCTGGGTGCAGGCACCGCACTGCAAAAAGTGGTTGAAGACGGTAAGCAAAGCGAACTCGAAGCAATGTGCCGCGACTGGCCATTCTTCTCCACACGTCTTGGCATGCTGGAAATGGTTTTCGCCAAAGCAGACCTGTGGCTGGCAGAATACTACGATCAGCGCCTGGTCAAAAAAGAACTGTGGCCGCTGGGTGAAGAGCTGCGTCAGCGCCTGGAAGCCGATATCGATGTCGTGCTGGCGATTGCCAACGACTCACATTTGATGGCCGACCTGCCGTGGATTGCCGAGTCCATTCAGTTAAGAAATATTTATACTGACCCGCTGAATGTCTTACAGGCTGAGCTGTTACACCGCTCACGCCTGGCGGAAGAGCAAGGCAATGCACCGGATCCGCGCGTTGAACAAGCGCTGATGGTGACAATCGCTGGTGTCGCAGCCGGCATGCGTAATACAGGCTAACGTCCCCCCTCGTCGCCTTCGTGCTATTGTACGAAGGCGACAACAAAAACTGCTGTCATAAACGCTTCTTTTTCAATATATTCCCGCCTGAATATATTCACACTGTGAATATATCAACAGCAAAACACGATCCTAAGATCGTGATGCTTAAGTTCCTCTTAATATTAAGTCGCTACTCTTGGCGCTACGATTAAAGACAGGCTCACATTATGCAATCCTTACAACTCCAGTCTAAACCTAAATTTAGCTGGAAAGCCCTGGGTTGGGCGCTCCTCTATTTTTGGTTTTTTTCCACTTTACTCCAGGTCGTTATTTGTTTAACCGGATATAGCGGAACTAATGGATTACGCGACTCCTTGCTATTCAGTTCGCTGTGGTTGATCCCGGTATTTTTATTTCCAAACCGTATCCGTATTATTGCTGCCGTCATTGGCATGGTGCTATGGGCGGCCTCGCTGGCTGCTCTGAGCTATTACGTCATCTACGGACAAGAGTTCTCGCAAAGCGTTCTGTACGTGATGTTTGAAACCAATGCGAACGAAGCCAGCGAATATCTCAGCCAGTATTTCAGCCTAAAAATTGTTCTTATCGCCCTGGCCTATACAGCTATCGCTATTCTGCTGTGGACGCGTCTGCGCCCTGTTCATATTCCATCGCCCTGGCGCTATCTGGTGTCATTTGCGTTGTTATACGGTTTGATTCTGCATCCGATAGCCGTTAACACTTTCATCAAACACAAGCCGTTTGAAAAAACGTTGAATGGTCTCGCCTCACGTATGGAGCCCGCCGCACCGTGGCAATTCATCTCCGGGTATTATCAGTACCGTCAGCAGTTGACCTCACTCAATAGCCTGCTGAATGAGAACAATGCCCTGCCGCCGCTGGCTAACTTCAGAGATAACTCCGGCGATGCCCCACGTACGCTGGTGCTGGTCATTGGCGAGTCAACGCAGCGTGGTCGCATGAGCCTGTATGGTTACCCGCGCGAAACGACGCCAGAACTGGATGCATTGCATAAATCCGATCCTAACTTCACCGTATTCAATAATGTCGTGACCTCACGTCCGTACACCATTGAAATCCTGCAACAGGCGCTGACCTTCGCCAACGAGAAGAATCCGGACCTGTACCTGACTCAACCGTCTCTGATGAATATGATGAAACAGGCAGGTTATAAAACCTTCTGGATCACCAATCAGCAGACGATGACGGCTCGTAACACCATGCTGACCGTGTTCTCTAAGCAGACGGATAAGCAGTTCTATATGAATCAGCAGCGTACGCAAAGTGCGCGCGAATATGACAGCAATGTGCTGGCGCCATTTAAAGAAGTACTGGCCGACCCGGCACCGAAAAAGTTCATCATCGTGCACCTGCTGGGTACGCATATTAAGTACAAATTCCGCTATCCGGATGGTCAGGGTAAATTCGATAACAATGTCGACAACGTTCCCCCCGGCCTGGATGATGATCAGCTGGAAGCATACAACGATTACGACAGCGCGAATGTCTACAATGACCATATCATTGCGAGTCTGATCAAAGACTATAAAGCGACCGATCCGAACGGCTTCCTGCTCTACTTCTCCGATCACGGGGAGGAGGTATACGATACGCCACCGCATAAAACGCAGGGTCGTAATGAAGACAACCCGACGCGCCATATGTATACGGTACCGTTCCTGCTGTGGACCTCTGAAAAATGGCAGGCTGCACACCCGCGTGACTTCTCACAGGATGTGAATCGTAAATACAGCAGCTCAGAGCTTATCCACACCTGGTCTGATTTAGCGGGATTCACCTACGACGGTTTCGATCCGACCCGATCCATTACCAGCCCGCAGTTCAAAGAGACGACCCGCTGGATTGGCAATCCGTACAAAAAGAATGCCCTGATTGATTACGATAGCCTGCCGTACGGCGATCAAATCGGTAATCAGTAATACTCGTATCGGCCACTCTTAAAGAGTGGCCTTTTTTTATGATGGCGGTTACTGTTTCCCCTGTCTGCTGCCTGCAAGGGATTAACATGTATCACGACGTCAGCCATCTTCTCTCCCGCCTGATTAACGGCCCCACGCCGCTGCGCCAGGTTTATTTTGCCAGCACCAGTAGCTCAACGCCGGAGCTGGCGTATCAGGTCGATTTTCCCCGGCTGGAAATTGTGCTGGAAGGTGAGTTCACCGATAACGGAGTTGCTGGCGCATCCGCGACGTTACTGCCTTGCGATGTGATATTCGTTCCGGCTGGCGGCTGGAACTTTCCGCAGTGGCTCACACCGGTCACCACGCTCAGCATTCTGTTCGGCAAACAGCAACTGGGTTTCAGCATCGTCCAGTGGGACGGCAAGCAATATCATAATCTTACCCGCCAGCACGTCGCGCGGCGTGGGCCACGAATTGGCTCTTTCCTGCTGCAAACGCTCAATGAAATGCAGATGCAACCGCAGGAGCAACAAACCGCCAGGCTAATCGTTGCGAGCTTACTGAGCCACTGCCGCGATCTGCTGGGCAGCCAGATCCAGACCGCATCACGCAGTCAGGCGCTTTTCGAAGCCATTCGCGACTATATTGATGAACGCTACGCTTCGCCGCTCACCCGAGAATCCGTCGCGCAGGCGTTTTACATCTCACCCAATTACCTCTCCCACCTGTTTCAAAAAACGGGCGCTATCGGGTTTAACGAATACCTGAATCACACGCGACTGGAACACGCGAAAACGCTGCTGAAGGGTTATGAGCTGAAGATCAAAGAAGTGGCGCATACCTGTGGGTTTGTTGACAGCAACTATTTCTGCCGCCTGTTTCGCAAAAATACCGAACGTTCGCCGTCAGAATATCGTCGGCAATACCACAGCCAACTGACGGAGATAAAAGCTAATCCAAAGTAAGATGTGTGTGCTGTGGCGCAGAAAGCAGCTTTCGCACGGCGCTCATCACCCGCTGCGGCTCACGCAGAAATGCGCTAATGCCCGACTGGACGTATCGGCTCTGCGTAAATCGCTCTGCTCCTGCCAGTTCAATATCGGTAATGAGCAACACCGCATCAGCACGGTTAATATCCTCTTCCGTCAGGCGATTTTCGGTACCCAACGCGCCCTGAGTTTCAATCTTGATGCTCCATTTCTCCTGCTGGCAGAGTTTCTCCAGCCGTTCAGCAGCCATATAAGTATGGGCCACGCCGCTTACGCACGCGGTGACAGCAACCAGATATCGTACAGGTGCGATGGCCATACTATCCTCCTACTGTTACCTGAAATCCGGCGCATTCTGCCATCTTACGTATAAAACCTATCTCTTGCGCCGACGGGACGGGCACTTCTTTCATCGACCAGGGTAATCCGAGCAGGTTGTATTTCGGTTCGCCATATTGATGAAACGGTAGCAGGTGTACCTGCTTTATGCCTAATGATGACAACAGCGTCAACGCCTGCTGCGTGTTCTCTACATTCATCGTAAAGCCCGGAATCAGCGGCAGGCGAGGTATGATATTAACCCCTTCAGCGACCATTAGTCGTAAATTCGCCAGCACGCGCGGCAGGTTCATATTAATGGTCTCACGCGCCAAATGGACATCCATAATTTTGAGGTCAAACAGCACCTCATCGCACTCTCTTGCCAGCGATAACAAACGACTGGCTGGCGCATCGCCAGCTGTTTCAATCGCGCAGCGAACATCCCAGCGCCGCAGACGTTGCAGGAATCGTACGGCAAAGGGCGCTTGCATCAGCACTTCACCACCGGAAAGCGTCACCCCCCCGCCAGAGGTGCGAAAGAAAATATCATCTTTCATCACTTCACGTTCCAGCTCGTCCAGCGAGATATCACGACCGATACGTTCAAACGCACCGGAGGGACACTCATCAGCATCACGTAGGCAGGGTGTACAGTGCAGGCATTTACTCTCCCGCCGTACTGTTTCAATACGTGGGGAGAGAGATTCAGGGTTGGCGCACCACGGGCAGGTATGCGGACAACCTTTAAAAAAGACTACCGTACGAATACCTTGTCCATCATTCAGTGAGTAACGCTGAATATTAAATATACGCGCGACGTCCTCGCCACGTGGGTCAATAACCTCACAGCTGATGCGCGGTGCGGCGAATGATGTCATCCTGGATCTCCTTCGACAGCTCGACAAAGAAGGCGCTGTAACCCGCCACGCGCACCACCAGCCCGGCGAAATCTTGTGGGCGCTGCTGCGCTTCTCGCAATGTGTCGGCATTCACCACATTAAACTGGATGTGCTGGAGCTTGAGCTGGGTAAATGCCCGCAGAAAATCCGCCAGCTTGCGTAAACCAGCCTCACCTTCCAGTGTGGCTGGCGTAAACTTCACGTTCAGCAAAGTCCCATTGGAAAGCAATGTGTTATCCAGCTTGCTGACCGATTTCAATACCGCCGTCGGCCCTTGCATATCCTGCCCCAGCATCGGCGACAGCCCCCCGTCCGCCAACTGTTCCCCGGCGAAGCGACCATCTGGTGTCGCTCCGACGACCGAACCCAGCGGCACGTGCGCAGAGACAGTATATGAACCCGGTGTAAATTGCCCGCCGCGTGGATTCTGGTATTTCTCTACCTCTTTGCAGTAATGACGCAGCAGTTCGGCGCTGATGTTATCTACATCATCAATATCGTTGCCGTATTTTTCGAAGCGGTTAATCAGCCGGGCGCGAATTTTCTCGCCTTCCGGGGTAGCAAAGTTGTCTTTTAGCACCGACAAAAGTTCGTCAAAAGTTAAGCGCTGTTGTTCAAATACCAGTCCATTGAGCGCATGCAGCGAATCGCTCAGGTTCGCAATACCGATCCCCTGTACGCCGGAGAAGTTATAACGCGCGCCGCCGTCGGTAATATCACACCCTTTATCCAGGCAATCGCTAATAAACGAGGAGAGCAGCGGCACCGGCGCCCAGTCGCGATGACCGATATCGCAGATATTACTGCCTTCGACCATCAACGTAATGTAGTGGCTGATTTTGGCACGAATATGCTTCAACAGGTCTTCGTACGTCAGCGCGCGATTGCCTTCGTTCTCATGCAGGCAGATTTCCATTACTTTCAGCAGATTAAACATGGCGATGTCGTGCAAACCGTATGTTCTGCCAGGAATAGACAGCTCGACACAGCCGACTACCGCGTAATCTCGCGCATCTTCCAGCGAGACGCCACGGTTAAGAAATGCGGGCACCACCACTTCATCATTAAAGATTTGCGGGATGCCGGTCCCGAGGCGAATGGTCTGTGCCGTTTTCATCAGGAACGGCGTATCGATCAACGCGTTCGTGCGCACACCGAGATTTGGTTGCGGCAGTTGTACGCTCTGATAAGCATCAAGACAGAGAAACGACAGTACGTTTACCGCACTACGACCATTCTCCGTTAATCCCCCAAGCAGTGCGGTGTAACCCGTTGGGAAGCCAGCGAAATAGCGCGCGCTGCTTGTGGATCGCAGCAGTACAATGTCATTGCATTTCACCCATAGCGATTCGAGGATTTCTTTTAAGAGTGCAGGATCTTCCCCCTGCGTCAGCGAGGTCTGATAAAACGGCAGCATATACTGGTCGAAGCGTCCGAGTGAGAGCGAACTGGCGTTGGACTCATATTGCAAAATAATGTTCATGTACCAGAACAGCTGACATGCTTGCCAGAAGGTTTGCGGCTTATGCTGGGCGTTATGCCGGGAGTTTTCCGCAATCGTCAGCAATTCCTGACGTCGCTGCGCATCCGGGCAGTTTTCCGCCATTTGTTCTGCCAGCAGGGCGTAACGCAGAATGTGGCTTTGCGAAGCCTCAAGCAGCAACAGAGCAGCCTGATAAAAGTGGTTATCCGGCTGCTGCAGACAATGCGCCCGCATCTGCGCTACCAGTTCGCCAAGCCCGAGATTCAACAGGCGTGGATAATCAATAATGATATGCCCCTGACCTTTATCCGTCTGGTTAACGCTAAAAATCTGCGTACGGACAGCGGCTTTTACCTCATCGGTCATCTGACCGTTGATGAAATCTTTCATCGACCGCTTTTCCCAGTACGGATACAGCACATCGCGATAGAGATGTTTATCCTCTTCGCTGATGTCAAAACGGTCCTGCGGACGGGTTGGAAACTGCTCCAGCTCGTTGAGCAGCCAGTAAGGATCCATTTCCGGTGACATTATGCCCGCCCGCGGTTTAACGGTACGGTTCCCGGCTATCAGTTCCTCATCACGAATCGATATTTCAACGTGCTCAAGAATATATGCGGTGGCTTTCGCCCGCCGCAGAATAACCGGCTCTCCCTCCGTCTGCTGGTGGCTGGCGGTATATAGCAGCGCACGCTCAAGCGAAATTTCGCGGTTATTCTGAAACAGAGCGTTTTTTAAACGTTGGATACGGTTAGTCATGAGGAACTCCTGTAGAAAAACTGATGCCAGATGGCGCTGTGGTTATCTGGCCTACGTATCAGTAGGCCGGATAAGTCGCCCCCCCCTCCGGCAAACAAACCGTTATGCGGTTTGCGCAAGGTGTGCGCCAATCTTGTTCATGATGGCGTCGGCACGTTTCACTGCATCGCTGATGTTGACACGAACGATAGTTTTGCCCGCAAAACGCTCTTCAAACTTAATACCAATGTCTTTGGTCAGAATCACCATGTCGGCTTCTGCCACATCCGCCGCGGTCAGTTCGTTTTCCAGACCGATCGACCCCTGAGTCTCAACCTTTACTTCCCACCCCTTGGCTTTAGCGGCGCTTTCCAGCGCTTCGGCGGCCATATAGGTGTGGGCAACGCCAGAAGGACATGCAGTTACTGCGATAATCTTGGTCATGACTCATTCCTCACTTAATTCATTTCAAAATCTAAATCCAGGTCGTCTTCTTTCTGGTCGACCTGAGACACTTTTTTCCGCGCCAGACTTTTCAGTACGTTAACGCACACTGCGGTCACTACAGCCCCTACGGCAACCGCCGCGATATAACCCAATTTTCCTTCCACGACCGGCAGAACAATCAGCCCGCCCCAGCCGGCATAACACTGCGCACCAAACAGCGCGGCGGTTACCGTGCCGCAGGCCGAACCCACCATAATGGATGGGATAACGCGCAGCGGATCGGCGGCAGCAAAAGGAATTGCGCCTTCCGTTACGCCAACGCAGCCCATCACCAGCGCGGCTTTACCGGCTTCACGTTCTTCAGAAGAGAAATTCTTACGACCAATCAGCGTCGCCAAACCTAAGCCCAGCGGCGGCACGCAGATCCCTACCGCGGCGATTGCCACCACGGTATAAACACCCTGCGCCACGCAAATCAGCATGAAGGCGTAGGCAACTTTGTTAATCGGCCCACCCATATCGAAGGCCAACATCAGTCCCATAATTACCGCCAGCAGCACGATGCTGCCCTGCTGCATACCCTGCAGCCACTCGGTCAGGCTAGTGGTTAACGCGCCAACGGGTTCTCCCAGGCCCCACATCATGATGCCTGCGGTGATAAAGGTGCCGACAATAGGAATAACGAAGATAGGCATTACCGATCGCAACACCTTATGTACGGGGATCTTCTTCAGATAATGGACGACGATACCGCCAATAATCCCGGCAATTAGCGCGCCGAAAAAACCTGCGCCGAAGCTGTTTCCCACCCATGCGCCAATCGCACAAGGGGCGAGAGCAGAACGTTCAGCAATGGAATAACCAATGTAAGCGGCAAGGAATGGCACCATCAACGTCAGCCCTGCGACGCCAATATCAAACAGTTTCTTGAGATTAGGATCGGTCGCCGCATCCGGTACCGCGCCCTTGCCATACAACATGACGGAGACCGCCAGCAAAATTCCACCCGCGACTACGAAGGGGATCATATGCGAAACACCTGTCATCAGGTGCTGACGGGTATTTTTCAGGATTTGTACCAACTCTTTCATAAGTCGCTCCCAGGCTGCCTAAAGCCCATATCCATAAACTTGTTGCGGAAAACAATAGGCAATCCGACGCGGCGCAAACAGTGGATAAAAAGGCCATTTGCTGGACTTTTGTAATGTCAGCGCAAAAATGCGATCCGCCTCATAACTTGTAGTTTCTCGGAATTTATAGAGGACATGCTGACTTGTGAGGGATATCTCACTTTGATGGTTACATTACATTTATCCAGTTTTTGGCAGATTTGTCAGATGGCAGGTTCAGGCGTTGCCCTTTTATCCTGTAGCGAGAAATCGTTATGGGAGATGAGGCTATGGCCCTGATTGTGGAATTTACCTGTGAGCTGCCCAATGGCGTACATGCGCGCCCGGCAAGTCACATAGAAACGCAGTGCAACACCTTTACTTCGCACATTGAGTGGCACAACCTGCGTACCGAACGTAGGGGTAACGCCAAGAGCGCATTGGCACTGATTGGCACCGATACTCTGGCGGGTGATAGCTGCCAGTTGCTGATTTCCGGTGCAGATGAACAGGCAGCCCACCAGCATTTAACCCAATGGTTACGTAATGAATTTCCACACTGCGATGCACCGCTAGCGGAAGCCAAAAGCAACGAGCTGGAGCCACTTCCTGCATCCCTCACCAATCTAAACCCACAGCTTTTTCGCGCTCGCACCGTCTGCAGCGGCAGTGCGGGAGGCGTACTTAGTCTGCTCTCTTCGCTGGATCTCAACGCCCTTAACAATCTCCCATCCGCTAAAGATATTGAAACCGAGCAGGCGGCACTGGATAACGGCTTAACGCTGCTGATGAAGAATATTGCGTTTCGGTTACTCGACAGCGACGGCGCAACCAGTGCGATTCTGGAAGCACACCGCTCGCTGGCAAGCGACCTCTCACTGCGTCAGCACCTGCTCGCTGGAGTATCTCGCGGGTTAAGCTGCGCCCAGGCGATTGTCGAAAGTGCCGGACATTTTTGTGATGAATTCGCCCGCTCCAGCAGCAGTTATTTACAGGAACGTGCGCTGGATGTGCGCGATGTCTGCTTCCAGCTTCTGCAGCAAATTTATGGAGAGCAGCGTTTCCCTGCGCCGGGAAAACTAACCCAGCCTACGGTCTGTATGGCGGACGAGCTCACACCGAGCCAGTTCCTCGAACTGGACAAAACATTGCTGAAAGGCTTGCTGTTAAAAAGCGGCGGTACCACTTCACACACGGTGATTCTCGCCCGGTCATTCAACATTCCTACGCTGGTTGGCGTGGATATTGAATCCTTGATGCCATGGCTGCAGCAAACGGTTTATATCGATGGTAACGCAGGAGCGGTCATTGTTGCCCCTGATGAATCCGTCGTACGTTACTACCAGCAGGAAGCCCGTATCCAGGATGCCATTCGAGAACAACAACGTATCTGGCTGACCCAGGAGGCGCGCACGGGTGATGGCATCCGCATGGAAGTCGCCGCCAACATCGCCCATTCCGTGGAAGCGCAAGCAGCCTTTGGCAACGGTGCGGAAGCGGTTGGCCTGTTCCGCACGGAAATGCTGTATATGGACCGTACCTGCGCCCCGGATGAGAACGAGCTATACAACATTTTCTGCCAGGCGCTGGAGCCCGCGCAGGGACGCAGCATCATTGTGCGCACCATGGATATCGGCGGTGATAAACCCGTTGATTACCTGAATATTCCTGCCGAAGCCAACCCGTTCCTCGGTTATCGCGCGGTGCGTATCTATGAAGAATACGCCGCTTTGTTTACCACACAACTGCGATCGATCCTGCGCGCATCAGCGCACGGTAGCCTGAAAATCATGATCCCAATGATCTCCTCTATGGAAGAGATCCTGTGGGTCAAAGAGAAGCTGGCCGAAGCCAAACAGCAACTGCGTACTGAACACATCCCGTTTGATGAGAAGATCCCGCTCGGTATCATGCTGGAGGTTCCGTCAGTGATGTTCATCATCGATCAATGCTGCGAAGAAATTGATTTCTTTAGTATTGGCAGTAATGACCTGACGCAATACCTGCTGGCGGTCGACCGCGACAACGCCAAAGTTACCCGCCATTACAACAGCCTGAATCCAGCCTTCTTGCGTGCACTGGATTACGCCGTACAGGCGGTACATCGTCAGGGGAAATGGATTGGCCTGTGCGGCGAACTTGGCGCTAAAGGTTCAGTGCTACCGCTGCTTGTGGGACTGGGTCTGGACGAGATCAGCATGAGCGCTCCCTCCATTCCCGCCGCCAAAGCGCGGATGGCGCAACTTGACAGCCGCGCCTGCCGTCAGTTGCTGAATCAAGCAATGGCGTGTCGAACGTCGCTGGAGGTCGAACATCTGCTGGCTCAGTTCCGCATGACTCAACAGGATACCCCTCTGGTTACCGCCGAGTGCATCACGCTGGATAGCGACTGGCGTAGTAAAGAGGAGGTCATCAAAGGGATGACCGACAACCTCCTGCTGGCAGGTCGTTGCCGCTATCCGCGTAAACTGGAAGCCGATCTGTGGGCGCGCGAAGCGGTCTTCTCTACCGGATTAGGTTTTAGCTTCGCCATTCCACACAGCAAATCAGAACATATTGAGCAGTCCACTATCAGCGTAGCGCGCCTGCAAGCGCCGGTACGTTGGGGTGATGATGATGCGCAGTTCATTATTATGCTGACGCTCAACAAACACGCCGCTGGCGACCAGCATATGCGTATTTTCTCGCGTCTGGCACGGCGCATTATGCATGAAGAATTCCGTAACGCGCTGGTTAACGCCGCCTCTGCCGACGCTATCGCCAGCCTGCTGCAACATGAACTTGAACTTTAAAGAGGGTGTTTTTGTATGGAACTTTACCTTGATACCGCCAACGTCGCGGAAGTCGAACGTCTGGCACGCATCTTCCCAATCGCGGGTGTCACCACCAACCCAAGCATTGTGGCAGCAAACAAAGAATCCATCTGGGATGTGCTGCCGCGCCTGCAAAACGCCATTGGCGAAGAGGGCATTCTGTTTGCCCAAACCATGAGCCGCGACGCACAAGGCATGGTGGAGGAAGCCAAACGTCTGAGCAACGCGGTCCCCGGTCTGGTGGTAAAAATCCCGGTGACATCCGAAGGTCTGGCCGCGATCAAGATGCTGAAAAAAGAGGGTATCACCACGCTGGGAACCGCCGTGTACAGTGCCTCTCAGGGGCTGCTGGCAGCGCTGGCGGGGGCGAAATATATCGCGCCTTACGTTAACCGTATTGACGCGCAGGGCGGCGACGGAATTCGCACGGTACAAGAACTGCAAACGTTACTGGAACTGCATGCGCCAAACAGCATGGTACTGGCAGCCAGCTTTAAAACCCCTCGTCAGGCGCTGGATTGCTTACTGGCAGGATGCGAAGCAATCACCCTGCCATTAGACGTAGCGCAACAAATGCTCAATACCCCTGCGGTAGAGTCAGCAATAGAGAAGTTTGAACATGACTGGAACAATACATTTGGTCACATCAACCTGTGAGGGAAATAAAGTATGGATCGCATTATTCAATCACCTGGTAAGTACATCCAGGGTGCCGATGTTATTACCCGTCTTGGCAACTACCTCAAACCACTGGCAGAGCGCTGGCTGGTCGTTGGGGACAAGTTTGTCTTAGGCTTTGCCCAGGGCGCACTGGAAAAAAGCTTCCAGGATGCCGGACTGGCGCTGGAGATTGCACCATTTGGCGGCGAGTGTTCACAAAACGAAATCGACCGTCTGCGCGGCGTGGCAGAAAAAGCGCAATGTGGCGCAGTACTTGGTATTGGCGGCGGTAAAACGCTGGATACCGCCAAAGCGCTAGCGCACTTTATGGGCGTGCCTGTCGCCATTGCGCCAACCATCGCCTCTACCGATGCACCGTGCAGCGCGCTGTCCGTTATTTACACCGATGCCGGTGAATTCGATCGCTATTTGCTGCTGCCCAATAACCCGGACAGGGTCATTGTTGATACCAAAATTGTCGCGGGCGCACCGGCGCGTCTGTTAGCCGCGGGCATCGGCGATGCGTTGGCGACCTGGTTCGAAGCGCGCGCCTGTTCACGCAGCGGCGCAACCACCATGGCGGGCGGTCAGTGCACTCAGGCGGCGCTGGCGCTGGCTGAGCTGTGCTTTAATACGCTGATAGAAGAAGGTGAAAAAGCGATGCTGGCTGCCGAGCAGCACGTGGTAACGCCTGCGCTGGAGCGCGTTATTGAAGCCAACACCTATCTGAGCGGCGTCGGTTTTGAAAGCGGCGGTCTGGCAGCGGCGCACGCCATCCATAACGGCCTGACGGCAATCCCGGATGCGCATCACTATTACCACGGCGAGAAAGTGGCTTTCGGCACGCTGACGCAACTGGTCCTGGAAAATGCGCCGGTCGATGAAATTGAAACCGTTGCGGCGCTGTGTCATTCCGTTGGCCTGCCGATTACCCTGGCGCAACTGGACATCAAACAGGATATTCCGGCGAAAATGCGCATTGTGGCTGAAGCTGCCTGTGCCGAAGGCGAAACCATCCACAACATGCCTGGCGGCGCAACGCCGGACCAGGTGTATGCCGCCCTGCTGGTGGCTGACCAGTACGGTCAACGTTACCTGCAAGAGTGGGAATAACCGACCAATAAAAATCCCCGCAATTGCGGGGATTTTTTGTTCATACTATGCCGGACCCGCACAAGCGATATCCGGCATGGTCTGTTACAGCAGATCGAAACGATCCAGGTTCATCACTTTCACCCATGCGGCAACGAAATCTCTCACGAACTTCTCGTGAGCATCGCTGCAGGCATAAACTTCAGCCACTGCGCGCAGTACAGAGTTAGAACCAAACACCAGATCGGCGCGAGTTGCGGTGTATTTTACTTCGCCGCTCGAACGGTCACGACCTTCAAACAGCTCTTGTGACTCATCAACCGCCTTCCACTCATGACGCATATCCAGCAGATTGACAAAGAAGTCAGTGCTGAGTACGCCAGGGCGATCGGTAAAGACGCCGTGCTGGCTGCCATCAAAGTTGGTGCCCAGTACGCGCATACCGCCCACCAGCACGGTCATTTCCGGTGCGGTTAGTGTCAACTGCTGCGCTTTGTCGATCAGCAGCGACTCGGTGGTCGACACGTCAGGACGAGCGCGGTAGTTACGGAAACCATCGGCAATCGGCTCAAGCAGTTCAAACATCTCAATATCCGTTTGATCCTGACGCGCATCCACACGACCCGGCGCAAAAGGTACCTTGATGCTGACGCCCGCAGCGCTAGCCGCCTGCTCGATACCGACAACACCGGCCAGCACGATAATATCGGCCAACGAGGCAGTATGGGCAGACTTATAAATACCTTCCAGCACAGGCAGAACGCGTGCCGCGGTGGCATTCACATCCCAGCCGCGTTGTGGGTCCAGCGCCAGACGCGCACCGTTAGCGCCGCCACGTTTATCCCCGCCACGGAAAGTCGATGCCGAAGCCCACGCTACCGATACCAGTTCGCCCACGGACAGTCCGGAAGCAGCGATGGTCGCCTTCAGCTTCAGGATATCTTCTTCGCTTGGGTTGAAGAACGCATGCGGCAGCGGGTCTTGCCAGATCAGATCTTCTTTTGGCACTTCCGGGCCAATGTAACGCGATTTTGGCCCCATATCGCGGTGCGTCAGTTTAAACCACGCACGGGCAAACGCTTCGTTGAACGCTTGCGGATCGTTCAGGAAACGGCGAGAGATCTTCTCGAACTCAGGATCGAAACGCAGCGTCAGGTCGGTAACCAGCATCGTCGGCTTGCGTTTTTTCGACGGATCAAACGGATCGGGAATAATTTCTGGCGCGTCAACCGCTTCAAACTGAATCGCGCCTGCCGGACTGCGAGTCTGCACCCACTCATATTTGAACAGGTTCTCGAAGAAATAATTGCTCCATTGGGTAGGCGTCTGCGTCCACACCACTTCCAGACCAGAAGTAATTGCATCCGCGCCCGCGCCACTACCGTAGCTGCTGGCCCAACCCAGGCCCTGCGCTTCAATCGGTGCGGATTCTGGATCGGCGCCAACGTGCGATGCCGCTGCTGCGCCGTGGGTTTTGCCCAACGTATGACCGCCGCCAATCAGCGCCACGGTTTCTTCGTCGTTCATCCCCATGTTACCGAAGGTCGCGCGAATAGCCGCTGCCGCAGAAAGCGGTTCGCCGCTATGGTCCGGCCCTTCCGGGTTCACATAAATAAGGCCCATTTCGGTGGCGCCCAGCGGCGCTTTTGCCAGCTCTTCCGGGTGACGGTGAGTCAGCCAGGCTTTTTCATCACCCCAGTTTACGTCGAGATCCGGTTCCCAGACATCTTCACGACCGGCACCAAAGCCAAAGGTACGGAAACCTGAGTTTTCCAGCGCCACGTTACCCGCGAGGATAAACAGGTCGGCCCAGGAAATTTTCTGACCATATTTCTGCTTGATTGGCCACAGCAGACGACGTGCTTTATCAAGGCTGACGTTGTCCGGCCAGGAGTTCAGTGGTGCAAAACGCTGCTGTCCGCGACCCGCTCCACCGCGTCCATCGATAGAGCGATAGGTTCCCGCGCCGTGCCATGCCATGCGGATAAACAATCCGGCATAGGTTCCCCAGTCAGCGGGCCACCACGGTTGAGATTCGGACAGAAGGGCTCTGAGATCCCCTTTCAGGGCAGAATAGTCGAGTTTACTAAACTCTTTGCGGTAGTCGAAGTCCTCACCCAGCGGGTTCGAACGGTTGGAATGTTGGTTTAAAAGATCAACGCGGAGTTGATTTGGCCACCAGTCGCGGTTATTCGTTCCTGCTCCCGCGCTCTGATCGTGACCGCCTTGATGAAAAGGACACTTACCGGCAGTTGATGCGTTTTGGCTATCGTCGGACATGCTCATCTATATGCTCCCTTTACAGTGTTCTGACTACGATATACACCACCAGAGATAAGATATAGTCGAAATAACCCACAGATTCGATAGCTAATTCCTTTTATATTTTAAGTTACAGAGATGTAGATCAAAATGATCAACAAAAAGCCCTCCGTAGAGGGCTGGGGCATCTGTTTAGTTAGGTCTTACACCCAGTGTGTGACAAATAGCGTAGCTCATCTCGGCACGGTTGAGGGTATAGAAGTGAAAATCCTTCACCCCTTCGCGACTGAGAATTTTCACCATATCCATGGCGATATTTGCGCCCACCAGCTTGCGGGTTTCCGCGTCATCATCAAGACCATCAAACATGGTCGACATCCACGCAGGAATGCGGACGTTGGTCATGTCAGCAAATTTTTTCGCCTGCTTAAAGTTAGATACCGGCAGGATGCCCGGAATAATTTCCACATCGATTCCCGCAGACACACAGCGATCGCGAAAGCGCAGATAGCTTTCTACATCGAAGAAAAACTGGGTGATCGCGCGGTTTGCACCGGCATCAACCTTACGCTTCAGGTTCAGCAAATCGGCCTGAGCGCTTTTCGCTTCCGGGTGCACTTCCGGGTAAGCCGCAACGGAGATATCGAAGTCTGCAACGTCTTTCAGCAGAGTCACCAGGTCGGAAGCATACATATCCGGTTTACCGCTTCCCGGCGGCAGATCGCCGCGCAGGGCAACAATATGACGAATACCGTTTTGCCAGTAGTCCCGAGCAATGGTACGCAGCTCATCGCGGGTCGCATCAATGCATGTCAGGTGCGGGACCGCTTCAAGACCTGTGCGATCCTTAATGCCTTTAATAATGCTGTGCGTACGGTCGCGCTCACCAGAGTTTGCACCGTAAGTAACTGAAACAAACTTCGGCTTCAGGCTGCTCAGGCGATCGATGGAGTTCCACAGGGTTTGCTCCATTTCACTGGTGCGCGGCGGGAAAAACTCAAACGAAACGTTAATCTGACCCTGCACTTCTGCCAGGCTCTGATTCAGGGCTTCCCGCTGGTTGGCGTGAAAAAAGCTCATACCTTACCTCATCAATCTTTTGTCGTTATATGTTGTGTTGTGAACTGCTATACGTTTAGACGTCTAGATGTAAAAATGACGGAAAAGCATGCTGGCGTCAACACAAAAATCATCGTTAAAGGTGAGGAATACTCAGCCAACGTGAAAAAAATTCACATCAGCTTGAAATGGTGAGGGATTGCGTCACGACCGTCTGTAGCCACTCTACTTTTGTTACGTTCTCAGGCAGCGTCGCTAACCCCATGCTAAGCCGCAATTCTGTATCAGTAAGCGGAAGGAAGATCACACCCTGACGCTGGATAGCGGAAAAGGAGGCCGGAACCAGGCTCAGACCGTCACCCTGCGCGATCCGTGCCAGCAGCACGTCATGTTCCATTGGCTCCTCAATAAGTGCAGGAGAGTAACCAGCACGACGAAAAATGTGTCGAGTGTAATCAAAAAAAGCAGGGTTACGTTCACGTTTGAACCAGAACAGCGGTCGGTGGTTCAGCGACGTTAACGAGAGCGAAGGCAGAGCCGCCTCTGGCCAGAGCGCGGGTAAGGCGGCGATCATCGATTCTTGCCAGCCGAGCGGCGTGACGCTAAGACCCGAATTTTCAAGCGGTAGCGCCACCAGCGCTGCATCCAGTTTTCCCCGACGCACCTGACGCGCCAGTTCAGGCGAACCATGACGGACAATATGTAGCTTCTGTACACGCGTAGCAAGCTGCGACTCAAGCGCCGCAAAAACACCCTGCTCAAACGCTGTACTTAGCCCTAAGCGCAGAGATTGCTCTCCCGTTTTCGCTATCTGACTCAACGCCGCCCAGGTTTTATCCTGTAGCGCCAATAGCGGGCGCACGATTTCAAGTACGCGCTGGCCGTCCTCCGTCAGCGTAAGTCCACGGGTATGACGGACAAAAAGCGTCACCCCCAGGCGCTCTTCAAGCTGGCGAATGTGGCGACTCAGCGGCGGCTGCGACATAAATAAACGCTGCGCCGCTCGACTCATGTTGTTCTCTTCCGCCACCACGGAAAAATAGCGTAGAAGGCGGATGTCCAGAGAGTGCAAAGGCGATGTTGTCATACCGAAAAGGTATCACGGAAACGGTATTACCCCAATCATTCCGCACGCTCTATCCTCATGCCGTACACGAACTCACGAGGTGATTATCATGGATTCAGAACGCTATTTAACCGGTCAGAGAATGCTGCAACAGGTTGATGGAAAAGGCGGAGATGCGGTAGTCGAAAGTCTGCAGGATATTGCGCCAGACTTCGCCCAATACCTGATTGAATTTCCTTTTGGCGACATCTATTCAAGGCCGGGGCTGGATTTACGCAGTAGAGAAATTGCCACCGTCGCCGCGCTCACCGCCATGGGTAACGCCGCACCGCAGCTTAAGGTACACATCGCCGCCGCGCTGCACGTTGGCTTGACGCAGGAAGAGATTATTGAAGTGATGATGCAGATGGCTGTTTATGCGGGATTCCCGGCAGCACTAAACGGCCTGTTCGCCGCAAAAGAGGTGTTTGCCTCCCACAGAGGTTAAAACAAAGGCCAGCGGAATATCTGCTGGCCTGACCTCACTACGGTTTCACATCTTCCACACGCATGCCTTTGAGTTGCTCATCCGTCAGCGTATTTCCCGCTTTGAAATAATCCACGACCGCATTAGAGACATAGTAACCGCCGGATGTGTTACGCGCTTTGCCTTCAGTAAATGTCGTGAAACCATCACCGCCGTCCGCCAGGAAGCTATTGGTGGCAATGTGATAAACCGTGGCATCCTCAATGGGTTTGCCGTTTAACGTCAATACGCTAACCCGCAGACCAACCGGTTTACTGCTGTCATACTTCATCTCCAGTCCTTTGGACACCTGCAATACACCGTTGCTTAAACCCGCGCCGTGCTCCATCAGGCTACGTAACTGCTTCCCGGTGAGATCCATGGTTGCCAGCTCATTCGGGAACGGGAAGGTGCTAATGACTGCGCCCATGGTGATGACTCCAGCAGGGATTTCATTCCGGATGCCGCCCGAGTTAGTGAGCGCTAACTGGGTATCTTTACCCGCCGCAACCAGCAACGCATCTGCCGCCAGATTTCCCAGCGAAGAAGATTCACCGTAAGCACGCGTCAGCTCAACCGGCGCGTTGGCAACCGTCTGCTGCACCACTTTATCGAGCTTTTTATTCCAGCCATCAATGACCTGTTTCGTCTGCGGGTCTGGCTGCCACTCATCAGCAAAAATGGTTTTCAGCTCGAAGTTCTTCACGGTAAATTGATGCGGTTTTTGCTGGTAATCCAGCACCAGTTTACCCACATCAATGCCGCCGCTGTCGGTAGACAGAATCAGGGTGTTACCTACTTTAATCGGCTCCGGCGTGCCCACATGCGCATGACCGGTGATCAGGATGTCCAACCCCTGCACCTGGCCTGCAGTCTGGATGTCTTTATCCAGCGCACGGCGTACATCGGTGCCCCCCAGACTGGACTGACGCGCTGGCGTGCCTTCATGGATCAGCGCCACGGTGAGATCGACTTTGCCTTTCAGCTCATCGATATAGCGTTGCAACCACTTCACTTCATCCCGCGCCTCGATCCCGACACGTGTCGCAGCGGAAACCGTATCATCAAAAGCAAACACGCCGTGCAGGCCAATCACGCCTATCTTTACGCCATCTTTTTCAATAATGGTGTAAGGCTTATCCCAGAACATTTTGCTGCTGTTTTGGTAAAAGATGTTGCCCTGCACGATCGGAAACTTTGCCAGGCTCAGTTGCAGCAGCGTATTGTCCCAACCGTGATCGAATTCATGATTACCCATGGTGACAGCGTCAAAATTCATGGTGTTCATGATATCGATAATCGCCTTCCCCTTGGTCAGGCTGCTGATATATGGCCCGGTGAAATAGTCGCCAGCATCCAAAAACCAGGTGGCGCTATTTTTCGCTTTCTCCTGCTTCACCATCGCCGAGATATTGGCCCAACCGCCAATATCTCGTGTGCCATTGGCAATCCATGGCACTTTATAAGGTTCGACATGGGCATGGAGATCGTTGGTATAAATAATCGTGACATCTTTGGCACTCGCCCAAAGCGGTAAAGATACCAGAACACCGACAGCAAGCATTTTTAGCTTCATAACCAATCCCTTTCAGTCATATAAAGATTCGCTACGTTACGTTCTGAAAGGTTTTTTTATGTGAGAAAACTCACATCCATCGGTGATAGTTGCAGGCCAAAATCAACGACCATTAAAAATCGTTGGTAACAGGATGACGTCACTGTTCACTATCAATTGCTGCAAATCCTTTGGCTGCAAAAATCTGGGGCTGGCGAGCTCAGCTGATTACAGCTGGCCAGAATATCGGCTGGGTTATGCCGCACTGCATTGCCGGGCATGCGGCAGCCTTCCACCGCTGTTTGATGAGGAACAGTTCCGTTGCTGGTTGTCGGCATATTTAGCGGATTTCGCCGCTAATCGTGGTCAGTTTTGCCCATGTTGCTACCAACGAGAAATCATCCGCTATGGGCATAATCCGCAGGGCAGCCAGCGCGTCCAGTGCCGAAACTGCAAAAAAGTGTGGACACCAAAGCAGGCGCCTCCCACCGGCATCGTTTTGCCAGAACAAATAGCGACGATTCCCTTGCTCGTCCCTTTTCAGGGCGTTAGTGCAGGCCAGCAACTCTATGTATTACTCTCTTTTGACGCTATTCGCGGCAATGTTCTGCATATTTCCAGCAACTTCACGCCGCACACTGCCGGCATATCATTGCTTTACCGCTGGCGTGGCACTGCTGAGCCAACAGTCATTCACGACGATATCATTGAGCGAGTGAGTCAGCGGGAAACCCAGTTTTTACGCCGCAGCCAGTTTGATGAAATCCAGTACGGCAGCGCCATACTCAAACGGAACGCCAGCGGCGCGATTTTACGCCCGGTCATTACTGCCCATGGGCATTTCCGCCTGCTGAGCCATCTGTGGCCAGAGGTAAAAACCCATATTATTGCCCACGAATGCTTCCTGCGCGGCGCAGCGATTACCGCATGGGCGGAACAGTTTCGCCATCATCGCGCCTCGCTGTGGTTTATTGATGAAGAAATGAATAGCGATCAGCGCACGCTGCCCTGGCAATTGCTGGGTAAAACGTATCAGGGATGGTGGCGAAATCAGTGGCAAATCTGGCAACGAGGCGATATGCGTAAAATGGTGTGTTTGTTAACGCAGGGGCGGGTTGAAGAAAGCGCGTCAATAACCCTGGCGGCAAGCCATCGTTTTCTCGCCTGGTTGCGGCAACAGACAGAATTTCAGCAAAGTACCCGTTACTCTGCCCATTCGGTGTTTCAGGCGATAAGATCGCTGGCAGATAAATACAACGCCCTCATTGAGGGCGATGTTTACACATGTTATCCGGCAACAAAAACTACAGCAGTTGCGCCAAACGGTTGATGTCTGACTGAATCGCCCCGGCGGTCACATCGCGGCCCGCCCCCGGTCCGCGAATGACCAGCGGGTTATCACGATACCAACGGCTTTCAATGGCGAAGACGTTATCGCACGGCAGTAGTGCCGCCAGCGGGTGCTCAGGGCGTACCGCTTCAACGCCAACGCGTGCCTTACCGTTAGCGTCAAAACGCGCCACATAGCGTAGCACCAGTCCCATTTCACGTGCCGCTTCCAGGCGTTGCACCATCTGCTCGTTCAGCTCATCGCCATTTTCAAAGAAATGGTCAATAGAACCTGCTTCACAGTGCGCAGGCACCAGAGATTCTACGCGTACCTGGTCCGGTTCGATGTCGTAACCCGCTTCACGCGCCAGAATCACCAGCTTGCGCATCACATCTTTGCCGGAAAGATCCACGCGCGGATCAGGTTCAGTCAGACCCTGCTGCCACGCCTGATCCACCAGATCGGTGAACGGGACCGTGCCATCAAATTGCAGGAACAACCACGACAACGTGCCGGAGAAGATCCCACTGATAGACAGAATAGTATCTCCGCTATCAATCAGATCGCGCACGGTATGGTTGATCGGCAAGCCTGCGCCGACGGTGGCGTTATACAGCCAGTGGCGACCGGTTTTTTCAAAGGCGTCATGAATCTGGCGGTAATTATTACTGCTGCTCGCCCCCGCCAGCTTGTTGGCGCTGATAACGTGGAAGCCATGACTGGCGAAATCCAGATACTGCTCCGCCAACTGCTCGCTGGCAGTGACGTCCAGCACCACTAAATCATCATACGGGTGGGCACGCATCCACAGGAACAATGACTCTTCATCCTGTTCTACCGCCTCGTCATCGAAGAAGGCCAATGCGCGACTGGCATCCAGCCCTTCGTAATTCAGCAGGCTACGGCGACTATCAACCACTCCTGCCAGCACGAACTCTAATCCGGTACGCGCCGAGAGCGTGCTCTGCTCGCGGGCAAACAGCTCCAGCCAACGCGACCCAATGTTGCCTTTGCCGAACAGCACCAGACCAATGCGTTTTTCCGCGCGGAAGATTGACTGGTGCAGACCCTGAATCAGGCTCTCCGTTGGCCCGGTACGCAAGACGGCGACCAGACTAATGCCCTCTTCCGACTGCCAGGTGAATTCGACCGGCTGACCTTTCAGCTGTTGCCAAAAGCGATGGCAGTGCAGCGGGTTACGGGTGACGCCCGCCCCAACCATCGCCACCAGCGCCAGCCCCTGGCGCAGACGCAGTTCGCCCGGCAGGCCAGCTTCATCCAGAATTTTCAGTGCGCCATCAGCGACTTCGGAGGTATAGCAAAATTGCAGCAGTTGGCGGTCAGGATGCACACCCACTGCCAGCGGACGCACCTGGGTGCGTTTTAAAATCTGATCAATCTCTTTATAGGCCAGTTTAAAGTCCTGGCCAGTGGGAACCTGAAACTCAATCAGGCAAACGTCGTCATGGCTGGTCACAATACGTGCCCCGGTACCGGAAGCCAGCACGCGTTCAATACGCGTCGATCCCTGCTCCGGCGTATAGCTACAACGCAACTGGAGATCGATATCGCTGCCGGAAACCGGCTGAAGGGTGCGGGCATGGAGAACCGGAGCCGCCAGACGCGCCAACTCGCTGGCTTCATCCAGACGCAGCAGCGGCAGCAGACAGGCATCTTTTACTTTACGCGGATCCGCGCTGTAAACCCCGGCGACATCGCTCCAGATGGTTACGCGGGAAACCCCCGCCAACGCGCCAACCTGCGTCGCCGAGTAGTCGGAGCCGTTACGCCCCAGCAGTACCGTCTCACCGGCGTTGCTACGGCTAATGAAACCGGTAACGACCAGGCGTTTGCCCGGATGCTGCGCCAGCAGTTGCTGCAGCAATGGGTAAGAAAGACCTTCATCCACCTGCGGCTGAGCGCCGCGCTCGGCACGTAAAAAATCGCGCGCATCCAGCCAGGCTGACTCCAGCCCCTGTTGGTTAAGGACGGCAGACATCAAACGCGCCGACCACACCTCGCCATGCCCGACGACTTCAGCATAGACGGCATCATTCACGCCGCTGTCGAGTAACCCGGCCAGACGCTCCAGATCGTGAATAAACGCGCCGATCAGCCCATCCGCCACCTCAGGAGGTAACAAACCGCTGATAAGCTCACTCTGATAGCGACGTAACGCCTGTTGAACCTGATGCGCAGACAGACGATCGGTCTGGCTTAATTTTAGCCAGCTAATCAACTGGTTAGTGGTACTGCCTGCGGCTGAAACAACCATCATGTCATCAGGCTGCGAGTACTCCGCCATAATGCCTGCAACACGCAGATAACATTTCACATCAGCCAGACTACTACCACCAAATTTGTGCAGTTGACGACCCTTCGTCCCTGCCTGCGCAATCACACTCATGTTTACCCCTTGTTTGCAGCCCGGAAGCCATTTTCCAGGTCGGCAATTAAATCTTCGCCATCTTCAATACCGGTGGAGATACGCAACAGCGTTTCCGAAATTCCGGCAGCAGCACGCGCTTCTGGCGCCATTCCCGCGTGTGTCATGGTTGCGGCATGGGAGATCAGACTTTCAACGCCCCCTAACGATTCCGCCAGCGTAAACAATGACAACCCGCCGAGGAAGCGACGCAGCGTTTGCTCATCGCCATCCAGCTCAAAACTCAACATCGCGCCAAACCCTTTTTGCTGACGCGCGGCAATCTCATGGCCCTGATTATCCGGCAATGACGGGTGATACAATTTTTTCACCAGCGGCTGAGTTTGCAGATAATCCACAATCGCCTGAGCATTACGTTGCGCCACCTCCATACGAGGTGACAGAGTACGCAGGCCGCGCAACAGCAGATAACTATCAAACGCGCCGCCGGTCACACCAATATTATTCGCCCACCATGCCAGTTCAGTGACCATTTCCGGATCTTTTGCTATCACCACACCAGCCACTACGTCGGAGTGACCGTTTAAATATTTCGTGCATGAATGCAACACCAGATCGGCGCCTAATGCCAGTGGATTTTGCAGTGCCGGGCTTAAAAAAGTGTTGTCCACCACGCTGACCGCACCAGCCTCGCGCGCCAGCTGGCAGATTTTCGCGATATCCACCACGCGCAACAGCGGGTTGCTTGGGCTTTCTACCAGCACCAGCTTCGGTTTTTCCGCCAGTGCCGCCTGCAACGCCTGCTCATCTCCTTGATCGACAAACAGTACGCGATAACAGCCACGCTTTGCCAGGCTGTCAAACAGACGATAGCTTCCGCCGTAGCAGTCGTGCGGTGCGACCAGCAGATCGCCAGGCTTGAGGAATACCGTAGTCACCAGATGAATCGCCGACATGCCGGTATTGGTCAGTACTGCCCCCGCCCCACCTTCCAGTTCCGCCAGCGCACGCTGAACGACATCACGCGTTGGGTTACCGCGACGCGAATAGTCATGGGCGCGAGGCTCATTAAAACCGGTAAAGTTATAGGTGCTGGAGAGGTGGATCGGCGGGACAACGCAACCGTATTGTTCGTCGTCATTTAACCCGCTACGCACTGCGATGGTGGCCTGTTTACGCGTCATATTGAGGAGATCCTGGCTGAGTCGGTGAAAAGTCAGACACCAGAGTAATCATAGTTACGATAGCCGTCAATACATCTGGACATCTAAACTTCTTTGCGTATAGATTGAGCAAACCGGAAATAGCCGTTAAAATTATATGCATTAGCGTACATCTGCGTCGGCTTACTTCGTGTCAGGGCCACGCCACTACGATAAACTACGCGCAATTATGGTCCGGGCTCAGGTTCTGGCCTCAATATTAATGACAAAGAGGATTAGGTATCTCATGGCTGAATGGAGCGGCGAATATATCAGCCCATACGCTGAGCACGGTAAGAAGAGTGAGCAAGTCAAAAAAATTACGGTTTCCATTCCTCTGAAGGTGTTAAAAATCCTTACCGATGAACGCACGCGTCGTCAGGTTAACAACCTGCGTCACGCCACCAACAGCGAACTGCTGTGTGAAGCGTTTCTGCATGCTTTTACCGGGCAACCATTACCCAACGATGACGACCTGCGTAAAGAGCGCAGCGATGAAATCCCGGAAGAAGCAAAGGTAATCATGCGTGAACTGGGTATCAACCCGGAAACGTGGGAATACTGATTTTTCAAGACAGATGAGAAAAGGCGGGATTACTCCCGCCGCTTCTCACTACGTTACTTACTGATACCATTAATCTTATTCAATGTTTCTTCCATTTTGAGCGTCTCTTTACGGTTCAATGGATAGAAATAAATCAGAATGACCGCTGCCAAGAACAGGCATAAAGCCGGTAACAGATTCGCCATCGTATAGATGTTTTCCTGCACAATGCTGGTTTGCACAGCGCCACCCGTTGACGAAGATTGATAACCAATGATGGCCAGCATAAAGCCGCCAATAGCCCCTGCGCACGCCTGGCCAACCTTGCGGGCGAAGAAGTTCACGCCATAGACGGTCCCATCTTCACGATCGCCGGTGACATACTGGTGATAATCACACACATCGGTCATAAACGCCCAAATCATCAGGTTGAATAACCCGGCCCCCAGCGTCGCCAGGAACAGGAAAACCAAATAAACCTTCGCGTCGGTAATGTGGGTGAAGTACATAATCACATACATGGCTACCGCAAAGAGCAGCGCGCCTACGCTGGCTTCTTTCTTACCAAAACGCTTCGTGAGCCAGGATGCTGAGGGTGCCAGCAAAACCAGAGAGCCAAAGGTGAAGAGCAATGCAACGGACATGGCCTCTTTGTTATGGAAATAGTCATTAAACAGGTAAGTCATGTTGGTACCAGACAACCCCTGATTAATCACAATCAGCAGATCCACAACCACTAAAACAATCAGCGCTTTATTGCGTATCAACCCCTTCAGCAGCACAGAAACCGGCATGCTCTCTTTTCTTTCCACCCGCACGCGTTCCGTCGTTAACTGACAGGTCAACGTTAAAAAGATAAACCCCAGCACAGAACAACCAATGGCAATCCAGAAGAAATGCTGCCCAGAGATCACCTGGCTTCCGTCCACCAGAGTGGTGTACATCAGGATCGGAATAAAAAAGCCGGTTGTCCCGCCGCCGATGGCGGACCCTACGCTGCGCCAGGTTGACAGCGATACGCGATCTTCCGGATTCGAGCTAATCGCCGCAGACATGGCGCCATACGGAATACTCACTGTCGATAACAGCGAACCGTAAATAAAATAGGAACAGCAGATGTAGATAATTTTCGTCGTATAAGAAAAATCATGCACAAACGGCAGGAACAGAACGACCGCAATGATGCAAAACGGGTACTTCATGCGGCGCACCCAGGGGTTAAATCGCCCATGTACCGTCAGTTTAGAGGTATCACATAAGCGCCCTACGCCAACGTCGACAAACGCATCAAAGAGTTTGGTCACAAAATAGAGTGAACCAACAATAACACCGGAAATACCGAGTACGTTGGTGTAATAAATCATTAAAAAACTATTTACCAGTCCAAGAATAAAACAGGTTCCGAGGTCACCACATAAATAACCGAATTTATCTCTTAATCCGAAAGGCCTGACGGCAATATTTTGATTGCTTCCGATCATTGTTCCATCATTAGACATGATGTTAACTCCTTAGACACATTATTCACGCAAACTATGCGTATACCGATGCTCAGCGTAATAAATCGATACGAAGTGTATTAATGGTCAGAAGTTATAACCGAGACCAACGCGATAGCGGGTCTGACGATCGTCTGTGGTTGTGGTGTTATACCCCGAGGAAACGTTACCCACCTCAACAAATGGAACCCATGAGCCTATTTTATACGCCACACGGAAGTTATATTCGTAATCGTCTTTTCGGTTGTTATATAAATCTTCGCTATCGGCAATTTTATAAATGCCATTTAGCTCAAACATCCAGTCATTGATGTTATAACCGAGCCATGCTTCCGGACGATAGACCATGCGGTCATCCTTGCCGTCAGTGTTTCTGCGCATGTACTCCTGACGATAGCGGAACGCGGTCCACCAATGGTCATTGATGTTATACTGCACGCGGATATAAGGCTTATAAATCGCGATGTTATCGCCCATTTCGATCGCAATACCCGGCTGCCAGACAAGGTCCTTCCAGGTGAACTGGTAGCTCGCCGTATACTCGTTGCCATTACTTTCCATATTATTCCACGCATCATTAGATTGCGTATTTTCGGAACGTGAAATGGCCTCGACTGCGACACCAAACCCCGTAGCAAAACGATGCGACATATAAACACGGTCGTAATTACGACCATCATCATAATATTCATGTCGATAATCAACATAACCCGCTTGCGCGGCCGCAGAGAATAATGAAATCAGTAATAACGCGGATTTAAATTTCATGACCATCCCTCTTCACACTAAATCTAGGAAATTGCCCATCTCGCTCCGTCCATAAATGAAGAAACGATGAAGGAATAAGAATAATTTTATATTTCCACGAAAGTGTATTTTAGAAAGAAGGAAGAAACCTTTGGTATTTTGCCAAAGATTGGCATAAGTGGCAAAAACAAGAAGATAAAAAGGACGCAGATCACCAGTTGAAACATTTTATCGTAAAAATAAAAACGCTGTTTTATTTATTAAATAAAAGACATTATTCAATACATCAATACGAATTTCAGTCTGCAGGCGCAGATACAAAAAAAGCGCCATAAGGCGCTTTTTTCTGACAGCTGAAACTTACTTGCTGCTTGGGATGCTGAAACGCTTGTTGAAGCGATCAACACGGCCACCGGTAGCAACATCACGCTGCTTGCCAGTATAGAACGGGTGGCACTGACCGCACACGTCCAGGTTCAGATCGTGACCGACGGTAGAGCGGATTTTCATGACGTTACCGCAAGAGCAGTTTGCAGTAATTTCTTCGTATTTCGGGTGAATATCTTTTTTCATGGGAAAACCTCGGTTTAAGGCCGCGTCGCTCTTCCAGCCCTAACGCCAGACACCACGCGATGTTAATTATTCCCCGTCACCTTTCACGCTGCATCAACAGCCTGAAACTCTCGGGTAATGGTCATTGTTTGACGCAATCAATTTGCATCAAAGGCGGCGAATCATACAGAAATTAACCTGCTCATGCAAACTGATCCGCATTCTACCCTTCACTAATGTGTATACTAACCCGCCAGATTTCAAGTCAGGATGATTCAATGCCCGTTGCGCACGTTGCCTTACCCGTTCCGCTACCTCGCACCTTTGACTACCTTCTGCCAGAAGGCATGAGCGCCAAAGCTGGGTGTCGTGTACGCGTGCCCTTTGGCAAGCAACAGGAGCGCGTGGGCATCGTTCTATCCGTCAGCGAGCACAGCGAACTGCCGCTGAGCGAATTGAAAGCCGTTCTCGAAGTGCTGGACAGCGAGCCGGTTTATTCGACCTCCGTCTGGCGTCTACTGTTGTGGGCGGCTGACTATTATCACCATCCTATCGGCGACGTACTGTTTCACGCCCTGCCGATTCTGCTGCGCCAGGGACGCCCGGCGACAAACGCGCCTATATGGTACTGGTTTGCCACTGAAGAAGGTCAGGTTATTGATCTCAACAGCCTCAAGCGCTCTCCCAAGCAACAGCAGGCGCTGGCTGCGCTACGCCAGGGAAAAATCTGGCGCGACCAGGTGGCTGAGCTCGAATTTAATGACGCCGCATTACAGGCGCTGCGGAAAAAAGGGCTGTGCGATCTGGCGAGCGAAACGCCTGGTTTTAGCGACTGGCGTACCCACTACGCGGTTTCCGGTGAGCGTCTTCGACTGAACACCGAGCAAGCCACCGCCGTCGGAGCAATTCACAGCGCCGCGGACAGTTTTAGCGCCTGGCTATTAGCGGGCGTGACGGGCTCAGGCAAAACAGAGGTCTATCTAAGCGTACTGGAAAATGTCCTGGCCCAGGGCAAACAGGCGCTGGTGATGGTGCCGGAGATTGGCCTGACGCCGCAAACTATTGCCCGTTTTCGCGAACGCTTCAATGCGCCAGTCGAAGTCCTGCACTCCGGTTTGAACGACAGCGAACGTCTTTCGGCCTGGTTGAAAGCAAAAAATGGCGAAGCGGCGATTGTTATCGGCACGCGCTCGTCGCTGTTTACACCGTTTAAAAATCTCGGCGTGATTGTCATCGACGAAGAGCATGACAGCTCTTATAAACAGCAGGAAGGCTGGCGCTATCATGCGCGCGATCTCGCGGTTTATCGCGCCCACAGCGAGCAGATCCCGATTATTCTCGGCTCAGCCACTCCGGCTCTGGAAACGCTGTGCAACGTGCGACAGAAAAAATATCGCATGCTACGCCTGACGCGACGTGCCGGAAATGCGCGCCCCGCCACTCAGCACGTGCTGGATCTCAAAGGTCAGCAGGTGCAGGCCGGACTCGCCCCTGCGCTTATCACCCGTATGCGTCAGCACCTGCAGGCGGATAACCAGGTGATTCTGTTTTTGAACCGCCGGGGCTTTGCTCCTGCGCTGCTGTGCCATGACTGCGGCTGGATTGCCGAATGTCCGCGCTGCGATCACTACTACACGCTGCATCAGGCACAGCACCATTTACGCTGCCACCACTGCGACAGCCAGCGCCCAATACCACGTCAGTGCCCTTCCTGCGGCTCAACGCATATGGTTCCGGTTGGACTCGGCACCGAACAGCTTGAGCAGGCTCTGGCCCCTTTTTTCCCCGGCGTGCCAATCTCACGCATCGATCGCGACACCACCAGCCGTAAAGGGTCGCTGGAGCAGCATCTGGCGGAAGTACATCGCGGCGGCGCACGAATTCTGATCGGCACGCAAATGCTGGCCAAAGGCCACCACTTCCCGGACGTCACCCTGGTGGCGCTTCTGGACGTTGACGGCGCGCTGTTCTCTGCAGATTTCCGGTCAGCAGAACGCTTCGCCCAGCTTTACACGCAGGTCTCCGGGCGAGCAGGACGCGCCGGGAAACAGGGCGAAGTGGTGCTACAAACGCACCATCCTGAGCATCCGCTGCTGCAAACTTTGCTGTACAAAGGTTATGACGCGTTTGCCGAGCAGGCGCTGGCCGAGCGACAAACGCTCCAGCTTCCACCGTGGACCAGCCATGTGATCGTGCGGGCAGAAGATCATAACAACCAGCATGCGCCTATGTTCTTACAACAGTTGCGAAATCTGATCCAGGCCAGTCCGCTTGCCGATGACAAACTGTGGGTGCTCGGCCCGGTTCCCGCCCTGGCTCCCAAGCGCGGCGGTCGCTATCGCTGGCAAATTTTGTTGCAACATCCGTCGCGAATTCGCCTGCAGCATATCGTCAGCGGCACGCTGGCGCTGATCAATACGTTACCCGATGCACGTAAGGTTAAATGGGTGCTGGATGTCGATCCCATCGAGGGATAATCCCTCACGATGCGAGGCGGATCGTAAAATTAAAGATCCATCACACTTTTTATGAAAATTCTGTAACCGCTTCCATTAACTATCTGATAAAAATGTTTCAGATGAAGGCTATTCAAGGACGAGTCTGTGCCAGCAGCTCTCTGGCGAGGAGAAAGAGTGAAACCGAATAAGCAGGTTGCCGCCGCTACGATGAAAGATGTTGCTCTGAAGGCGAAAGTCTCAACGGCAACCGTATCCCGCGCATTAATGAACCCGGACAAAGTCTCGCAGTCAACCCGTAACAAGGTTGAACAGGCAGCGCTGGAAGTGGGATATTTACCCCAATCAATGGGACGCAACGTTAAGCGTAATGAATCACGTACCATTCTGGTGATTGTGCCGGATATCTGCGATCCGTTTTTTAGCGAAGTGATTCGCGGCATAGAAGTGACCGCCGCTGAGCAGGGATATCTGGTGCTTATCGGCGACTGCGCCCACCAGAATCAGCAGGAAAAGACCTTCCTCAACCTCATTATCACCAAGCAGATCGATGGCATGGTGCTGCTCAGTTCGCGCCTGCCGTTTGATGCCAGCGTGGAAGAGCAGCGCAACTTGCCGCCGATGGTCATGTCCAACGAGTTCGCGCCAGAGCTGGAACTCCCCACCGTGCACATTGATAATCTCACCGCCGCCTTCAACGCGATGAACTATCTGCTGGAACTGGGGCATAAACGCATTGGCTGTATCGCCGGACCAGAGGATATGCCGCTGTGCCATTACCGTCTGCAAGGTTACGTTCAGGCATTGCGCCGCAGTGGAATTACGGTCGATCCGCATTTCATCGCGCGCGGTGACTTTACCTATGAAGCGGGAGCCAATGCGCTTAAGCAACTCCTTGAGCTTCCACAGCCACCTACTGCGGTCTTTTGCCACAGCGATGTCATGGCGCTGGGGGCACTCTCTTACGCCAAACGTCAGGGTCTGAAGGTACCTGACGATTTATCCATCATTGGCTTTGATAATATTTCGCTCACGGAATTTTGTGATCCACCCCTGACAACCGTCGCACAGCCGCGTTTCGATATCGGACGTGAAGCTATGCTGTTACTGCTCGATCAACTACAAGGTCAGAACGTCAGCAGTGGCTCACGTTTACTGGACTGCGAGCTTATTATTCGGGGCACTACCCGGGCACTGACGTAAAGTAAAGTGCTTTCGGACTCCCCTGTCTGGTCAAAGGCCCGCCGCTTAAGTAACATGGCGGGCTGACGAACGAATAAATACAGCGAAACGATAGTGGCACAACGAGATTATGTACGTCGCGGCCAACCGGCACCTTCGCGGCGCAAGAAGAGCACATCACGGAAAAAACAACGCAATACGCCTGCGGTATCGCCCGCTATGGTTGCTATTGCTGCAGCCGTACTCGTGACCTTTATCGGTGGTCTGTACTTCATTACGCATCACAAGAAAGAAGAGTCCGAAACGCTGCAAAACCAGAAAGTCACCGGTAATGGCATCCCGCCAAAACCGGAAGAGCGCTGGCGATACATCAAAGAGCTGGAAAGCCGTCAGCCTGGCGTACGTGCGCCTACCGAACCGTCTGCAGGCGGCGAGGTACTGAACGCCGATCAGCTTACCAATGAGCAGCGCCAGTTGTTGGCGCAAATGCAGGCCGATATGCGCCAACAGCCAACGCAGCTCAACGAAGTACCGTGGAACGAACAAACTGCTGAACAACGCCAGCAAACGCTGCAGCGTCAACGTCAGGTGCAACAGCAGCAGTGGAATAACACCCAACAGCAGGCTCAACAGCCGCGCCAACGGGTAACAGAACAGCCGTACCAGCAGCAGCAAACGCGTACTGCGCAAACCGCACCGGTACAGCAGCCGAAGGCGCAGCCAAAACCTGCGGCCCAACAGCCGTATCAGGATCTACTGCAAACACCTGCGCATACCACCGCCGCTCAGCCGAAAACGCAGCCGGCCGCGCCGATAACAAATGAAACGCAGCCGCCAAAACAGACGGCGGAGAAAAAAGATGAACGCCGCTGGATGGTACAGTGCGGCTCATTTAAAGGCGCTGAGCAGGCAGAAACCGTGCGCGCGCAGTTGGCTTTTGAAGGCTTCAACTCACGTATTACCACCAATAACGGCTGGAATCGCGTGGTCATTGGTCCGGTCAAAGGCAAAGAGAATGCCGACAACACCATCAGCCGCCTGAAAGTTGCTGGTCACACAAACTGCATTCGACTCGCCACTGGGGGTTGAAACCCCCAAAATCCCCCCCATCTATACTTGCATTACGCCCCGCATACTGCGCGGGGCCTGTGTTTTGCATTTGTAACCAAGGGGTCTGCTCGTGACAACAATAGTAAGCGTACGCCGTAACGGCCATGTGGTAATCGCCGGTGATGGTCAGGCCACACTGGGTAACACCGTAATGAAAGGCAACGTGAAGAAAGTCCGCCGTCTGTACAACGACAAAGTCATCGCGGGCTTTGCGGGCGGTACTGCGGATGCATTCACGCTGTTTGAACTGTTTGAACGCAAGCTGGAAATGCACCAGGGTCACCTGGTGAAAGCTGCCGTTGAACTGGCAAAAGACTGGCGTACCGACCGTATGCTGCGCAAACTCGAAGCGCTGCTGGCCGTTGCGGATGAAACTGCATCACTCATCATCACCGGTAACGGCGACGTCATCCAGCCAGAAAACGATCTGATTGCCATCGGCTCCGGCGGTCCCTACGCCCAAGCTGCTGCACGCGCTCTGCTGGAAAACACCGAGCTTGGCGCACGCGAGATTGCTGAGAAAGCGTTGGATATTGCAGGGGATATCTGCATTTATACCAACCACTTCCATACCATCGAAGAATTGAACTCCAAAGCGTAAGGATCCCCCATGTCTGAAATGACCCCACGCGAAATTGTCAGCGAACTGAACAAACACATCATCGGCCAGGATAACGCTAAGCGTTCCGTGGCGATTGCCCTGCGTAACCGCTGGCGCCGCATGCAGCTCAACGAAGAGCTGCGCCATGAAGTTACGCCGAAAAACATTCTGATGATTGGCCCAACCGGCGTCGGTAAAACCGAAATCGCCCGTCGTCTGGCAAAACTGGCCAACGCGCCGTTCATCAAAGTTGAAGCAACGAAATTCACCGAAGTCGGCTATGTTGGTAAAGAAGTTGACTCTATCATCCGCGATCTGACCGATGCTGCCATCAAAATGGTCCGCGTTCAGGCCATCGAGAAAAACCGCTTCCGTGCCGAAGAGATGGCGGAAGAGCGCATTCTCGACGTGCTGATCCCACCAGCTAAAAATAACTGGGGACAGTCAGAGCAGCCGCAGGAACCTTCTGCAGCGCGTCAGGCGTTCCGTAAAAAACTGCGTGAAGGCCAGTTGGATGATAAAGAGATCGAAATCGATCTCGCGGCCGCACCGATGGGCGTTGAAATCATGGCGCCTCCGGGAATGGAAGAGATGACCAGCCAGCTACAGTCCATGTTCCAGAACCTGGGCGGTCAGAAGCAAAAACCGCGTAAGCTGAAAATCAAAGACGCGATGAAGCTGCTGATTGAAGAAGAAGCGGCCAAACTGGTGAATCCGGAAGAGCTGAAACAGGAAGCTATCGACGCCGTTGAGCAACACGGAATCGTGTTTATCGACGAAATCGACAAAATCTGTAAGCGCGGCGAATCCTCCGGCCCGGACGTGTCCCGTGAAGGCGTACAGCGCGACCTGCTGCCGCTGGTTGAAGGCTGCACGGTCTCCACTAAACACGGTATGGTGAAAACAGACCACATTCTGTTTATTGCCTCTGGCGCATTCCAGGTAGCGAAACCGTCTGACCTGATCCCGGAACTGCAGGGTCGTCTGCCGATTCGTGTCGAGCTGCAGGCGCTGACCACCAGCGATTTTGAGCGTATCCTTACCGAACCGAATGCCTCCATCACCGTCCAGTACAAAGCGCTGATGGCGACCGAAGGTGTGGACATCAACTTCACCGAATCGGGCATTAAACGCATTGCCGAAGCGGCCTGGCAGGTCAATGAAACCACCGAAAACATCGGTGCACGTCGTCTGCATACCGTTCTCGAGCGTCTGATGGAAGATATTTCCTATGATGCGAGCGATTTAAACGGCCAAAGCATCACAATTGATGCCGAATATGTGAGCAAACATCTGGATGCGCTGGTCGCAGATGAAGATCTGAGCCGTTTTATCCTATAATCGCGTTCAATGCATTTTCATCACTGTTGATGGGGCTGATAAAGCCCCATTTTTATTGGCGCTAAATATGACTGAACAACAAAAAATTAGCCGCTCACAAGCCTGGCTGGAAAGTTTACGACCTAAGACCTTACCGCTCGCCTTCGCGGCGATCATCGTCGGTACGGCATTAGCATGGTGGCAAGGATACTTCGATCCGCTGGTTGCTCTGTTGGCATTGATTACAGCAGGACTGCTGCAAATTCTGTCCAATCTCGCTAACGACTATGGCGATGCGGTCAAAGGCAGCGACAAGCCCGACCGCATTGGACCGCTGCGCGGTATGCAAAAAGGGGTTATCACCCAACAGCAGATGAAGCGTGCGCTGATCGTCACCGTGGTGTTGATCTGTTTGTCGGGTCTGGCCCTGGTTGCTGTAGCCTGTCACACGCTGGCGGATTTTGTCGGTTTCCTGGTACTTGGGGGCCTGTCGATTATCGCGGCGATCACCTACACCGTGGGTAATCGCCCTTACGGATATATCGGTCTGGGCGATATTTCCGTGCTGGTATTCTTTGGCTGGCTTAGCGTGATGGGAAGCTGGTATCTGCAGGCGCATACGCTGATTCCGGCGCTGATTCTGCCTGCCACCGCCTGTGGCCTGCTGGCAACTGCCGTGCTCAACATCAACAACCTGCGCGATATCAACAGCGACAGAGAGAACGGCAAGAACACGCTGGTAGTACGTTTAGGTGCCGTCAATGCCCGCCGCTACCATGCCTGCCTGCTGATGGGTACGCTGGTCTGCCTGGCGCTGTTTAACCTGTTTTCGCTACAAAGTCTGTGGGGATGGCTGTTTATCCTTGCCGCTCCGCTGCTTTTCAAACAGGCGCGTTACGTGATGCGCGAAATGGATCCTGCGGCAATGCGTCCGATGCTGGAACGCACCGTAAAAGCGGCGCTATTAACTAACTTGCTGTTTGTCGTTGGAATTTTCTTAAGTCAGTGGTCTCTTTAACTGACAAATATCAATTAACAATTTCAATTTTTAGAATCGCATAACGCCTCGCAACCCTTACAAATAGAGGGGCGCGAGGTTTTTCCATGTTTTTTATATTTTCCGGGGATACCTCGGGGATACCAACGAACGGTAAACACCGTAATCTATAAGTACTAAAATCAGCGTTTCCCAGCTTACTTAACCGATCACGGGGTCTGAAGCCCAACCGTACGAGAGCTTACGCTAAGTGCATTTTTTAATGCAGGTTGGGCGAGTAAAGAAAATGAGGGTTTTATTTACTTTTGCCATTAATGCCAGTATCCGTGCGGTTTCCGGCATTAACGGTCTTAATAAACCCAGTAATCAAATCAACGTAAACCTGACCGACAACGCCACGAATTTGTAGATTTAAATTCATAAGGTTACGTTTTTAGCGTCCGATCTCGTACGGTTGCCCCCCAAACCAGGGGGCTTAACGCTAGAAGCGGCGTAGCCGCAGTTTTTGACAATTTCGGATATTCCCCGCATTTTTTAACAGGAAAAAATTTACTTTAAGGCGTATTAAGGTGTTTTTACCAATGGATGATGTCTTCAATGATAAGGGAAATGAACGATATAGACCGGGGCGGGTTACGGCTGTTAACGCTTGGTGAGATTAACCTGGCCCGTACCCTCTACGCTTTCACCATCCGCTATAACGAAGTCTGGATCCACCGCAGCAGCTATCTACCTTTCAACCTCCAAAAGAACAACTACGCCATGACGCCCAACGGCGAGTTGTACTTTCAGGAAGGTACTTATGAGCCTGACTTTTCACAGCCGCATGTTAATAACGATCGCGTTAGTGGGCAGCATCTTTTTTTACATGAAATGATGCACGTCTGGCAGCATCAGCGCGGGATGATGGTAAGGATGCGGGGCCTGTTCTCTTGGGCAGTTGATTACTATTACACGTTGGATAAGGCCATACTCTTGGATTACGGCTTAGAGCAGCAGGCTGCAATGGTGGCTGATTATTGGCTGCTTAAAACGTATGGATTCGGCAACCGCTCTGATTTGTATCTCCTCAAGGATTACGATCCATCTGAACCTGTCCTTAGCCTCATATCCCGCTATGAGAAAGTGTTAGGGAGGTTTCCGCATTGAAACACTACTTTCTCATTCCTGCCTTTTTTGCGCTGACTGGGTGTGGCGCTGGCGATAGCGTTCCCCCATGGCGTAGTTTCCCCATTATAAATAATTCGCTTTGCTTCTCTGTCAATAAATCGGACGTTCTGAGCCGATACGGCGTTTATTCTGAGCAGGGGAATGAATACAAGACATTGGCGGAAAATTCGCATGTAGCTCTCTCCTATCCTGAAACGTGCTTAAAAATACCGATAACGCCGGGCTATATCTATGCGGCTTCATACACGTTGAACGGAAAGAATTACCGTTACAACTTTTTCATCGACAGAAACGGGCAAATATTAAGCACAAAATAAGGAAATCTATAAATGTCATTACCAGCTTATATGTATATTTATGATGAAAATGGACAGCTGATCAAAGGCAGTTGCATGGCGCAGGGCCGTGAGGGTGCAATTGAAATCATGAACAGCAGTTACGGTGTGTACCAAAACACATGCCGCAACACTGGTAAGCTGATGGGTTCGCGCGAACACAACGCTTTTACCCTGCACAAAGAGATTGATAAGACCTCGCCATATTTTGCGGTTGCAGTCTGCCAAAGTAAGCGGCTGCAAAAGGCAGTAATCCACTATTACGACATCAACGAGGCGGGTGTCGAATACGAGATTTACCGAATTACGCTTAACAACATCGTAATCATGTCCGTCAATGCTGCTCATGCTTATATGCCGGGTTCCCACACTCCGGGCATGATGGAAAATATAGCCATCACCTACTCAGGCATTGAGTGGTTTTATATCGAAGGGAATATCAAATACGACGATGACTGGAGCCGCCCGGTTGGTTACAACCAGCAGCAGAGGTAAATCGAATTGGCAGGCAGATCTGCTGAAAATAAAGAACACTTAGCAGACAACCTGCAATACACGTCGCTATTCCCGAACACGCTTACTTGCAATACGAGCGTACTTGGTCATCAATTCAACGTAAATCAAACCAATAATGCAACAACTTTATAGCCTGCTATAGCCCATTGTCTTACGGTATCAAGGGCCTTGAGCCAGCGGCCTAAATCATTATTTCTGATTTTAGTTGTTCTCCGTGTATTTCCATTCCAAAGCATTTTTGTACTTAAAATGGTTGTGGGCGGATCCGGTAACAATCTCCCGCCATCTTTATCACGGTAGCTATCATATGCATAGCGATAGACAGCACGCAGAACACGTGCCCATAAATCAGCCTGGGCTTTACTGCCTTTTTCTTCACGCCTGAACGGGCCACCAAACCATATGCCATGCCCGGTAATGATCTAGTGTCTCGTTTCCACCATTTCACACGTGATAGATGAAAGTTGAAGAACCATCCAGTCACCAGAATAATTATTGATGGTGTCTTCATATTTTTCGCTGGTCGTTTTTTTATACGCCCGGTAGCCAACCGGGATTTGATGTACTCATCCAAAGCATCAGACAGCGTTACCGCCCATTTTTTCTCTTCACGCCGCCGTTCGTTCGGGTTACGCCGTGTGATAGCTACTTCACTTAAGGCGTTATATACCCGCTCTCTGGCCTGCTCAATAGTCATATCCGGGAACTTGCCCAACGTCACACGGTAAAATTTTACGTCGCGCTTTCGGGACACACAAAAACTTTTGCTGCCACTAGACGTAACGCGCAGCCGCAACTCATTAACGACACTATCAGCATATTCAAGGCGTTTGCCGGCATCAGGAACGGGGAGTTCCTGATGCACGGCTTTGGTGAATCTGATCGTTCTCATAGGGCTTTCTTTTATGCTCCAGCAATCTTCCGGAGATACCTCGGGGATACTTTACAGAGGGAAATACGGGTAATTTCAGGTCATTATCGGCTGTTTTCAAAATCAGTAATCACCTGTTTTTCAATGAAAAATACGAATAGTTATTGATCTGGACACTAATTAACAATTGATGATTTTGCCAACAGTACACATAGCGCGATATACTGAAAATTCTCGCAGCAACTGAACGTTAAGCCTATGAAATACGATACATCCGAGCTTTGTGACATCTATCAGGAAGATGTCAACGTCGTGGAACCGCTGTTCTCTAACTTTGGAGGACGGTCGTCGTTTGGCGGACAAATCATCACGGTAAAATGTTTCGAGGACAACGGGTTGCTGTACGATCTGCTCGAACAAAATGGCCGTGGTCGCATTCTGCTGGTCGATGGCGGCGGTTCTGTCCGTCGTGCGCTGGTCGATGCCGAACTGGCACGACTGGCCGTACAGAATGAATGGGAAGGTCTGGTCATCTACGGCTCAGTCCGCCAGGTAGACGATCTGGAAGAACTGGATATCGGCATTCAGGCGATTGCCGCAATTCCGGTAGGTGCTTCAGGAGAGGGGATTGGGGAAAGCGATGTGCGCGTCAACTTTGGCGGCGTGACATTCTTCTCCGGCGACCACCTGTACGCCGACAACACCGGGATAATCCTCTCCGAAGACCCGCTCGATATCGAGTAAGTGAAAAAGGCCATCAGCAAGTTTGATGGCCTTTTATTTTCTTCATTCATCCGATTTGTAGTGAATGACCTTAACATCATAATTCCCAGCTCTTGCTTCAACAACGACACTCATCATCTCGCGACTTGCAGGATAAGATTCAACGTATGCGTTTAATTTTTCTTCTGCTCTGTGAATATCATTCTTAGGTATCCCCGTAAAAACTATTTCACTGCGTTGAAGATGGCTACCCTCATCTGTATGGCTTACAAAAAACCAGTCGCTGGATACCCTTGGAACCTGTTTAATCAATTTCGGCGTTAATAACTGATAAATTAATAAATCATGCTGCGTATAACATTTTTTTGTAAAGACACTCACCATGAAATAACAATAAAGCAGCGCAAAAAAAAGCATAGATACAATAATAACACCTAATCGTCGAAACGTCATATACGGCGTTCCCGAACATAATTTGGATTCACAACTGGTTTTATTACATCCATAAATAAGTGTAAGGCCAAAAATCCTGTAAGGATTCGAAACGATGTGACGTACTCAAGAATATAGACAAAGCAATACCTTGCAGAATTCGCTCCTGCAATCCTCGTCGCACCATGAATCTACGATATATACCAGTATTAATATTTAGACCGTGAATGCTTTTAGACATGCTTTGATGGTAATTTACTTCATAAAATTCACTATCACCACCACGAGGTCTTGTCATTTCAAACCATAATTTTTCAGCGCCTGCCGGATTAGCGTGGCCTAAATCAATCCACCCTAGATTATCTTTATAGATAAGACCATATCTAATATCTCTGGTGATAAATCGATCCGAATTATCAATAATATCGCTTCTTTTTGTCATATCGTATTCTTTGAAATTTAAGAATTACGATATCCTAAAGTCTACATAGTAAAAAGGCATCCATTATGGATGCCTTTTTAAAGAAATCAGAATTAGACTTCTTCCATACGCCCCAACAGGGCATGCAGACGATCCTGCCAGCCGTTCTGCTGTTCTTTCAGGTTGTTGTTCTCACGCTCCAGCTCTTCACGCTGCTGCTGTGCAGACTGAACTTCCTGCGACAGTGAGTTGTTCTTTTCTTTCAGCTCTTCGATTTCCATCTGCAACAGCGTGATGGTATCAATCGCCTGCTGTACTTTTGCTTCCAGTTTCTCAAACACTTCTAATGACATCGTCATACCTCTCCTGAATTGCAAGGCGTTGATGGATAAAAATCCTCGTCCCGATAACCGGCGACGCCTTAATAAAAACGAGCGCACTCTACTTAACACCGATTGTATGAAGCCGCGTCATCCCTGTCCAGCGGCATCCCGCGCAGATTGCGGTTTGCAACACTTTTCGTCTTTCTCCTGGTGACATTACTATCATAACTCTTAAGTGTTAACGAATTGATCATTGAAATGATTCAGCTCACACTATTTTTGTATAACAAATACCTCGAAATGGCGCGATAACGCTCATTTTGTTGATGGAGTACACACATTTCAATTTCGATATTTCTCGTTTTTGAGCGTTAACGATAAATTAACAGTGTGCCTACCGGCTCCGGGGATGTCAGTGACCTTCTCGCATACAATAAACATTAAACTCTCTTCAGGATCCGATTATGAGTCAAACATCAACCTTAAAAGGCCAGTGCA
This sequence comes from Citrobacter sp. RHBSTW-00017, assembly GCF_013797615.1. Classification (NCBI taxonomy): domain Bacteria; kingdom Pseudomonadati; phylum Pseudomonadota; class Gammaproteobacteria; order Enterobacterales; family Enterobacteriaceae; genus Citrobacter; species Citrobacter sp. RHBSTW-00017. The sequence goes on from NZ_CP056899.1 coordinate 4,825,849, forward strand.
TTGCTGAATTCCTCGGTACCGGGTTGTTGATTTTCTTCGGTGTGGGATGTGTCGCTGCACTCAAAGTTGCTGGGGCTACTTTTGGTCAGTGGGAAATCAGTATCATCTGGGGTCTGGGGGTAGCGATGGCTATCTATCTGACTGCAGGCGTTTCTGGCGCACACCTGAATCCAGCGGTAACCATCGCACTCTGGCTGTTCGCCTGTTTTGATAAACGCAAAGTTGCTCCTTTTATTATTTCGCAAATTGCCGGCGCCTTTTGCGCAGCGGCACTGGTTTACGGGCTTTATTACAATCTTTTCATCGATTTCGAACAAACTAACCATATCGTGCGCGGCAGTACCGAGAGCCTGGGTCTGGCAGGTACTTTCTCGACCTATCCGAACCCGCATATCAATTTTGTGCAGGCCTTCGCGGTTGAAATGGTCATTACCGCTATTCTAATGGGGCTGATTCTGGCTCTGACCGACGATGGTAACGGTGTACCTCGTGGTCCGCTGGCACCACTGCTGATCGGCTTGTTGATTGCCGTTATTGGTGCTTCCATGGGTCCGCTGACAGGTTTTGCGATGAACCCGGCACGTGACTTCGGACCGAAACTCTTCGCCTGGATGGCCGGATGGGGTGAGATTGCCTTCACGGGTGGTCGTGATATCCCTTACTTCCTGGTCCCGGTGTTTGGCCCGATTACCGGCGCGATTTTAGGCGCATGGGCATATCGCAAACTGATTGGTCGCCATTTACCGTGCGATGTCTGCGCGATTGAAGAGAAAGACGTTGCGACCAACACTCAACAAAAAGCTTCGCAGTAATGTGACTACGGGACAAATAATCATGACTGAAAAAAAATATATCGTTGCGCTCGACCAGGGCACCACCAGCTCCCGCGCGGTCGTAATGGACCACGATGCGAATATCGTTAGCGTTTCACAGCGCGAATTCGAGCAAATCTACCCGAAAGCAGGTTGGGTAGAACATGACCCAATGGAAATTTGGGCGACCCAAAGCTCCACGCTGGTAGAAGTTCTGGCGAAAGCCGATATCAGTTCCGATGAAATTGCAGCGATCGGTATTACCAACCAGCGTGAAACCACCATCGTCTGGGAACGTGAGACCGGTAAACCTATCTATAACGCAATTGTGTGGCAGTGTCGTCGTACCGCGGATATCTGCGAAAAGCTCAAGCGCGACGGTATGGAAGAGTACATCCGTAATAACACGGGTCTGGTAATTGACCCGTACTTTTCCGGCACTAAAGTGAAGTGGATCCTCGACCACGTAGAAGGCTCACGTGAGCGCGCTCGTCGCGGCGAACTGCTGTTCGGTACGGTAGACACCTGGCTTATCTGGAAAATGACGCAGGGACGCGTACACGTAACGGATTACACCAACGCCTCTCGTACCATGCTGTTCAACATCCACTCCCTGGACTGGGATGACACGATGCTGGATGCGCTGGATATTCCGCGTGCAATGCTGCCAGAAGTGCGTCGTTCTTCTGAAGTGTACGGCCAGACCAACATCGGTGGTAAAGGCGGCATTCGTATTCCTATCTCCGGTATTGCCGGTGACCAGCAGGCCGCTCTGTTTGGCCAGCTGTGCGTGAAGGAAGGGATGGCGAAAAACACTTACGGTACCGGCTGCTTCATGCTGATGAACACTGGCGAGAAAGCCGTTAAGTCCGAAAATGGACTACTGACCACCATCGCCTGTGGACCGACCGGGGAAGTGAACTACGCGCTGGAAGGTGCGGTATTTATGGCTGGCGCATCCATCCAGTGGCTGCGCGATGAAATGAAACTCATCAGCGATGCATTCGACTCTGAATATTTCGCCACCAAAGTGAAAGACACCAACGGCGTATACGTCGTTCCGGCATTCACAGGCCTTGGCGCACCGTACTGGGACCCGTATGCACGCGGAGCCATCTTCGGCCTGACCCGTGGCGTAAACTCCAACCACATCATCCGCGCAACGCTTGAGTCTATCGCTTACCAGACCCGTGACGTACTGGAAGCGATGCAGGCTGATTCCGGTATTCGCCTGCACGCCCTGCGCGTCGATGGCGGTGCGGTCGCCAACAACTTCCTGATGCAGTTCCAGTCCGATATTCTCGGCACGCGCGTTGAGCGCCCGGAAGTCCGCGAAGTCACCGCATTGGGTGCGGCGTACCTTGCCGGTCTGGCAGTAGGTTTCTGGCAGAATCTGGATGAACTGCAGGAGAAAGCGGTCATCGAGCGTGAATTCCGCCCGGGCATCGAAACCACCGAGCGTAATTTCCGTTACAGCGGCTGGAAAAAAGCGGTCAAACGCGCCATGGCGTGGGAAGATCACGACGAGTAATTCGTCATTGCCGGATGGCGACGTTACCTTGTCCGGCAATATCTTCGTGCGGGGGCAACCCCGCACACACATCAATAATCTAGTCCCCTCCCCTGTGCTACACTTCGCGCCATTCCTTTCAGCTACGAGTTTGCAATGAGACGAGAACTTGCCATTGAATTTTCACGCGTGACCGAAGCGGCCGCGCTGGCTGGCTATAAATGGCTGGGCCGCGGCGATAAAAATACCGCTGATGGCGCGGCGGTGAACGCCATGCGTATTATGCTCAACCAGGTCAACATCGACGGCACCATCGTGATTGGCGAGGGTGAGATTGATGAAGCGCCGATGCTGTTTATCGGCGAGAAAGTCGGAACCGGCCACGGTGATGCGGTCGACATCGCCGTCGATCCTATCGAAGGCACGCGTATGACGGCAATGGGCCAGGCGAATGCGCTGGCGGTGCTGGCTGTAGGAGATAAAGGCTGTTTCCTGAACGCGCCAGACATGTACATGGAAAAGCTGATTGTCGGCCCTGGCGCAAAAGGGTCCATCGACCTGAACCTGTCACTGGAAACCAACCTACGAAACATTGCAGCCGCGCTGAACAAACCACTGAGTGACCTGACCGTCACCATCCTGGCAAAACCACGCCATGACGAGGTTATTGCAGAGATGGCGAAACTGGGCGTGCGCGTCTTCGCCATTCCTGACGGCGACGTTGCGGCCTCGATTCTGACCTGTATGCCTGACAGCGAAGTTGACGTGCTGTACGGTATTGGCGGCGCTCCGGAAGGCGTGGTTTCCGCGGCCGTCATCCGCGCGCTGGACGGCGACATGCAGGGCCGCCTGCTGGCGCGCCATGACGTCAAAGGCGACAGCGAAGAGAACCGTCGTATTGGCGAACAGGAACTGGCCCGCTGCACCGCGATGGGCATTGAAGCGGGCAAAGCGCTGCGTCTGGATGAAATGGCGCGCAGCGACAACGTCATTTTCTCCGCTACCGGCATCACCAAAGGCGATCTGCTGGAAGGGATTAGCCGTAAAGGCAATATCGCAACCACCGAAACGCTGTTGATCCGCGGCAAATCGCGCACGATCCGCCGCATTCAGTCGATTCACTACCTCGATCGCAAAGATCCCGATGTGCAGGCGCACATCCTGTAATTGATTTGATCAATAGAGCCTTCCAGCCCATCCGGGCTGGAAATCTTTCGTCCAACGAACGAAGATAAGGCAATCAAAGCAGACAGGAGAAAACCATGGCAGATTGGGTAACAGGCAAAGTCACAAAGGTGCAGAACTGGACCGATGCCCTGTTTAGTTTGACCGTGCGAGCTCCGGTTCTTCCTTTCACTGCAGGTCAGTTCACCAAGCTTGGCCTTGAGATCGACGGTGAGCGCGTCCAGCGCGCCTATTCCTACGTGAATGCGCCCGATAACCCCGACTTAGAATTTTATCTGGTGACGGTTCCCGACGGCAAACTCAGCCCTCAACTGGCGGCGCTAAAGCCTGGCGATGAAGTTCAGGTGGTGAGTGAGGCCGCTGGTTTCTTCGTGCTGGATGAAGTCCCTGATTGCGAAACGCTATGGATGCTGGCAACCGGCACAGCTATCGGCCCGTATTTGTCGATTCTGCAGTTAGGCAAAGACCTGGGTCGCTTTAAAAATCTGGTGCTGGTCCACGCCGCACGCTATGCCGCCGATTTGAGCTACCTGCCATTGATGCAGGCGCTGGAAAAGCGCTACGAAGGTAAATTACGCATCCAGACGGTTGTTAGCCGTGAGACAGCCGTAGATTCGCTGACCGGGCGTGTACCGGCGCTGATTGACAGCGGTGAACTGGAAAAGGCGGTAGGGCTGCCAATGGATAAAGAAACCAGCCATGTGATGCTATGCGGAAATCCACAAATGGTACGCGACACGCAGCAACTGCTGAAAGAGACCCGGGAGATGACCAAACACCTGCGCCGTCGACCGGGCCATATGACTGCTGAACACTACTGGTGAGGGTTGCCGGGAGGCGCTTGCGCTTCTCCGGTCGACAACTACTGGCGCTCGGCTTTGTACTTTACGTCCTGCGTATCCTTACCATATTTATTTTCGTCCTGGGTGCCAACGAACGCGCCCAGATCGATGAGCATGCCGACCAGAATGAGCGTCGGAACAAAGCGACCAACCGCCCATTGCCAGACGCCGGGTAACATCGTCCAATTTCCGGCCAGCAGCATCCACGCCAAAATCATCAGCAGCGCCCACGCTCCAGAACGTCCCCGATCGTGCAGGCGTTTTACCGTCACTGCCGCCGTCGGCCATAGCAGACAAACCAGACAAAATGCCGCAGTCTGAATATCGAGTAATTGCTTGCTCGCCAGCGAGAACAAAACCAGCATTCCGACGATCCACAGACCTATCCAAATCCAGAAATCACGGCGCCCGATGCGCCCTTTAAATGAGAATAACCACTGCTGTATGGTCATGTAAGTTCCTTTATTATTACCTTCCAGAACAGTTTACCCTTTTGACAAGCCCGACAGTTACCGTTTTAATCGTGAGCAGTCATAACGAAAGGTACGATTGATGAAGCAAGGATTTACACTGTTTTTATTATTGTTTTCAGCCTTCACCGCGAGCGTTGCGGCACGGGCGGAAGAGCCATCGACGGCAACCACAGCCCCCTATTTACTGGCGGGTGCGCCGACCTTTGACCTGTCGATTAGCCAGTTTCGCGAAAACTTTAATACGCAGAATCCGAAGCTTATCCTGAATGAGTTCCGCGCCATCGACAGCAGCCGCGATCGGGCAAACCTCACCCGCGCGGCCAGTAAAATCAATGAAAACCTGTATGCGTCCTCCGCCCTTGAGCGCGGCACGCTAAAAATCAAAAGTATGCAGATAACCTGGTTGCCGATTCAGGGACCAGAACAAAAGGCGGCCAAAGCGAAAGCGCTGGAATACATGACCGCCGTCATTCGTACCGTCGCGCCGCTACTGACGAAAGAACAGAGCCAGAAAAAGCTGCAAAAACTACTCGCTGCCGGCAAAGGTAAACACTATTACGCCGAAACAGAAGGCGCAATTCGCTATGTTGTGGCAGATAACGGTGAAAAAGGGCTGACCTTCGCTGTTGAACCGATTAAGCTGGCACTATCAGAAAGTCTTGAGAAGGCGAATTGATGACAAAAAGCAAAGCCTTTCCGCAGACGAATCTCTATACTGTTTCACAGACCATGCTGCCCTGACGGGCGGCCATATTCCTTAATTCGCTGACAAGCGTGGAGAAATGAAATGCGACATCCTTTAGTGATGGGTAACTGGAAACTGAACGGCAGCCGCCACATGGTAAACGAACTGGTTGCTAATCTGCGTAAAGAACTGGCTGGCGTTGCTGGCTGTGCAGTAGCAATCGCTCCGCCGGAAATGTATATCGACCTGGCGAAACACGCCGCTGCCGGTAGCCACATTATCCTGGGCGCGCAGAACGTTGACCTGAACCTGTCTGGCGCATTTACCGGTGAAACAAGTGCTGAAATGCTGAAAGATATCGGCGCGCAGTACATCATTATCGGTCACTCTGAACGTCGTACTTACCACAAAGAGTCTGACGAGCTGATCGCTAAAAAATTCGCCGTGCTGAAAGAACAAGGTCTGACTCCGGTTCTGTGCATCGGTGAAACCGAAGCAGAAAACGAAGCGGGCAAAACTGAAGAAGTCTGTGCACGTCAGATCGACGCCGTTCTGAAAACTCAGGGCGCGGCAGCATTCGAAGGCGTCGTTATCGCTTACGAACCAGTTTGGGCTATCGGTACCGGTAAATCTGCAACTCCTGCTCAGGCTCAGGCTGTTCACAAATTCATTCGTGACCACATTGCTAAAGCTGACGCGAAAATCGCTGAACAAGTTATCATCCAGTACGGCGGTTCCGTAAACGCAGCGAACGCAGCAGAACTGTTCGCTCAGCCGGACATCGATGGCGCGCTGGTTGGCGGTGCTTCTCTGAAAGCAGATGCCTTCGCGGTCATCGTTAAAGCAGCAGAAGCGGCTAAACAGGCGTAATGCTGTTGAGGCGGGTAGCGCTTCGCTGACCCGTCCTCCAAGACTGTAGGCCCGGTAAGCGTTAGCGCTACCGGGCTTTTTTTACAACTTACCCAACACGCTAAACCACAGATAATCCAGCGGCAGAAGAAGCAGATATGTTGCCGTCGCCAGCGCGATACACAGCAGCATCCCCGCCCTCGCAGGCACTTTCCCAAGCGCCATCGCCACCACAATCGGCGAAGCCTGATACGGCAGTAGCGGTGTGGAATACCCCAATACCTGAATCATAATTACCGACAGCAGCGGGAACCCAGTCGCATCGGCAAAACTTTGCGCCAGAGTGGTATACAGCGCCGGAACGCCGTTCGCCGTCATAATAAAATTGAGTGCGGTGGTAATGCCGGTCAGCGCGAGAAAGCTGGTAAATGGTTTTTCCGCATCCAGCGGCATCACCTGTAACAGCGCCTCGCCCACTGCATTGCCAATGCCGGTCTGGGTAACGGTAATTGCCAACCCCAGAATCCCCGCCACGTAAATGCAGGTCCTGATATTTACCCCGGAGGAAAACTCGTCGCCATTGATAAAACCAACCCGTGGTAGCAGCGTGATAACCGCCGCCGCCAGCCCGGTCCACGCAGGCCCTATACCGTGCCAGCTTTCACTTACCCACAGCAGCAGCACCACTGCTAGCATCCAGGCCAGGCGTTTTTCATCCCGGCTCATTGGTTCCGCTGGCGTGAGATCGCGCGGTGCGTGGGGCTTGCCAGGGAACAGCCAGCAGATAAGCATGATGAGCACCGCGCCTTTAAGCCAGCCCAGAACCGGCGTATGCAGCAGCAAATAGGGAAGATAATTGAGGTGGATGCCGTAAGAGCCTTCCGCCGCGCCGCTCATTACCAGATTGGGCACGTTAGCGGGTAAAATGGTCGCGGAAAGCTGGAACGTCCCAAACCCGACGGCCAGCGCCAGACCATACCAGGCGCGCGTACCCTCGTTAATTCCGGCACGCTTCGCCATTGCGGCAACAATCGGCATCAGCAGCGCAATACGCCCCATATTGGACGGCATCACAAACGCCAGCGCGTAACTGAGCAGCACCACGCTCGCTACCATTAACGGCCAGGAATCGGTCAATCGCGATGACAGCGCTCTCGCCGCCCTGTCCGCCAGCCCCGTTTTGCGAATCGCGATACCCAGCACAAAACCACTAAAGACCAGCCAGAATGCCGAAGACGCAAATCCGCCAAAGATCACATCCGCAGGTGCGATTTTGGCGACCATTGCTACGGCAAAGAACAGCAGCGCCGTTATAAACTCCGGCAGTAGCGACGTCGCCCAGAGCAGGATGGTAATGCCAACCACCAGAGAGGGGATAAACAGAGGGTGTGTAAGCCAGAGCGACATGCCTGTCTCCTGTTGTTTTTTTCAACAAGAATACGGGGACAGACATGCGGAGTAAATGCCAGATTAGGTGGGGTTAACGCAGAATATCACATTGATGATCCTGAATTTCCTCAGCGGAGGCGAGATTGAGCGACAACAGATTGCGCTGGGTCGCCAGCAGGACAAAGGACTCATCGCTCTGACGCACCATCGCCAGCGCATAGCTGCCCATGTGCTCACGCGCATCCGGCACCTCTTCTGCCAGCATCATAAACGGGCTGCGTTGCGCCAGTTCATTTTCCGTGACGCGACGCGCCAGATATTCATGACCGCGCAGCCCACCCGGTAATGGCAGCCAACGAGTGCTGATTTTCGCCAGATTGTCATCCAGCTGTTTTCTGACATCGGTTCGCAGGCAGGAGATATGAATATGCAGATGATTTTGCGTACGCCCGCTACGCGAGTTAATGGTCAGCGATACCGCTTTGTCAGGGATTTCCTGACCGTATTTTTGGCTCATAAAGCTGCGCGCCTGCCAGGCCAGCCAGAAAAAGTTCGGCGTACCTGATTTCAGCAGCAGCGGGCTTTCCGTTCCGTTGATGCGCCAGGTCGGCATCAACAGGTATTGCAGTGGGCCGTTACGATCCTTGAACACCACATATCCGGCATCCGGCTTCACTTCGGCGCACGGCGTGGGATCCTGCTGCTGCAACTGGTGCGGCAGGCATTGCTGAAGAACAATCTGGCGTAATGCGTCCGGGTTACCAGTGAATTTCCAGTACCCGATACCTGCAGCAGCGGCGACTACAATCACCGCCAGTAAAAGATAGCCTGCTTTTTTCATTACGCGTTCCCTGTATCTCATTGAAGGGCAAGAGTAACGCAAAACCATGACAAATAAAAAACCCGGTCGCGTTATGCCACCGGGTCGGTAAATCACAGACTTATTTAGCGCTTGCTGATCTGGTCAAACGTACCACCGTTAGAGAAGTGCTCTTTCTGCGCTTTCGTCCAGCCGCCAAACTCTTCGTCGATGGTGAACAGTTTCAGCTTCGGAAATGCATTTTCGTATTTCTTCGCAACGTCTGCATCACGCGGACGATAGTAGTTTTTCGCTGCAATTTCCTGACCTTCCGGAGAGTAGAGATATTTCAGGTAGGCTTCCGCCACCGTTTTGGTGTCTTTCTTTTCCACGACTTTATCGACCACAGAAACGGTCGGTTCCGCGAGGATAGATTCACTCGGCGTCACTATCTCGAATTTGTCTTTGCCCAGCTCGTTTGTCGCCAGCAGGGCTTCGTTTTCCCAGGCGATCAGCACATCACCGATACCGCGTTCAACGAAGGTATTGGTTGAGCCACGCGCACCGGAGTCCAGCACTTCAACATTCTTATACAGGGCCTTCACGAAGTCTTGTGCCTTGGCCTGATCGTTGTTGTTGTGGTGCAAGGCGTAGCCCCATGCCGCCAGATAGTTCCAGCGTGCGCCGCCTGAGCTTTTCGGGTTTGGTGTAATGACCGACACGCCTGGTTTGATCAGATCGTTCCAGTCATGAATTTGTTTGGGGTTGCCTTTGCGGACCAGGAAAACGATGGTGGAGGTGTATGGCGCGGAGTTATCCGGCAGACGCTTAATCCAGTTTTTATCGATACGACCACGTTCAGCAATGGCATCCACGTCGTAAGCCAGTGCCAGCGTCACGACATCGGCTTCAATGCCGTTAATGACGGAGGTCGCTTGTTTACCCGAACCGCCATGCGACTGGCGGATCACGACGTTGTCGCCCGTTTCCTGCTTCCAGTGCGCGCTAAAGGCCTTATTGTACTGCTCGTACAGTTCACGCGTTGGATCGTACGATACGTTAAGTAACTGAATATCCTTTGCCAGAACGCTGGTCGATGCCAGCAATAATGTTAACCCTACGCCCCATTTGTTCATCGCCCAGCTCTCTTATGTGGTGTTGTGATGAGCAAAGCGTGCCAGAAAGGTATCCAAACATTAAAGAATAAAAAAAGATTTGCTATAACTTGGGGGAATAAATGCGGGGAATTGTGCCGAATGGTGGTTAGCGGCTCATCAGGCCTACAAGTCTTTGCAACCTGTAGGCCTGATGCGCTTAGCGCCATCAGGCGCGTAAAAAAACAATCAGTACAGTTTTTTCGCGCAGTCCAGCCAGTCACCTTTGAACGGACGCTTCATGTTTTCAATCGCGTCGATGATGTCGTGGTGAACCAGTTGTTCGTTCTGAATACCTACACAGCGACCGCCGTGACCGGCCAACAGCAGTTCAATGGCATATGCGCCCATACGGGACGCCAGGATACGGTCGTAAGGCACCGGAGAACCACCACGCTGGATGTGACCCAGTACGGTTGAGCGCGTTTCACGACCCGTTTCTTTCTCGATGTAATGCGCCAGTTCGTCAACGTCACACATGTGCTCAGTGATCGCCACAATCGCGTGTTTTTTACCTTTCGCGATGCCTGCTTTGATTTCAGCAACCAGATCGTCACGGCTGAATTCCACTTCCGGAACCACCACGAACTCACAGCCGCCAGCAATGGCAGCCGCCAGGGTCAGATCGCCACAGTAGCGGCCCATCACTTCAACGATGGAAATACGCTGGTGAGAAGAAGAGGTATCACGCAGACGGTCAATCGCTTCGACTACGGTACCCAGAGCGGTGAAATAACCGATGGTGTAGTCGGTGCCTTTGATATCGTTGTCGATAGTGCCTGGCAGACCGATGCATGGGAAGCCCATTTCAGTCAGGCGTTTTGCCCCCATGTATGAACCATCACCACCGATAACAACCAGTGCGTCAATGCCACGCTTTTTCAGGTTTTCGATAGCCACGGCACGCACGTTTTCGTCGCGGAATTCCGGGAAGCGGGCAGAACCGAGGAATGTACCGCCACGGTTGATCATGTCGGACACGCTGTAGCGGTCAAGTTGAACCATACGGTCTTCATACAAACCCAGGTAGCCATCATGGATCCCCATGACTTCCAGCCCTTCCGTCAACGCTGCACGTACAACACCACGGATTGCTGCGTTCATGCCCGGCGCATCACCGCCGCTTGTCAACACACCGATTTTCTTAATCATGACTACCTCTGAACTTTGGAATGCAAAATGAAATCTGCTGCCGGAAGTCGATTCCGCATATCGAAACGATCCAACGAATATGCAGATAGTATAACAATCACTTCCTGCTGAATTGATTCAGGTCAGGCCAAATGGTGGTAATTTATACACAAAATGCTGGCCCGGTTCACTTTTTTTACAACGAATTATAAAAGCTCAAACATCTTGCCTTCCTTGGGTACGACCGAACAGGGATCCTGATGAATGATGACATCCGATCCCGGGAAACGCCGTAAAATTGCCTGCTCTACCTGTTCAGCCACTAAATGCGCCTGAACGAGCGGCAGATTATCTTCCATTTCCAAATGAATCTGAATAAAGCGGGTCGGCCCTGACTGCCGCGTGCGAAGATCGTGAGCGCCGCTGACTCCAGGCCATGACGTCACAATATCAATAATTTCCTGACGTTCTTCATCGGGTAAAGCGCGATCCAGCAAAGACTGTACCGCCTCATAACCCATGCGTAATGCACTATATAAAATATAGATGCCAATCCCGAGCGCAAACAAGGCATCTGCGCGATGCCAGCCGTACCATGCCAGCCCAAGCGCCACGAGAATTGCACCGTTCATCATAACATCAGACTGATAATGAAGCATATCCGCCCTAACGGCCTGACTTTGCGTGCGCTTCACCACCCAGCGCTGAAACGAGACCAGAATGATTGTACACACTAACGCAATGATGGTGACAACCACCCCGACGCCAGGATCTTTCATTGGCGTGGGTTGGATGAGATGCTGAATCCCGGTCAGGAATAAAAACAGCGCCGAACCGGAAATAAACATGCTTTGCGCCAGCGCCGCCAGCGATTCCGCTTTTCCGTGTCCGAACGTATGTTCATCATCGGCCGGTTGCAAAGAATAGCGCACCACCAACAGGTTGGTTAACGACGCGGCGATGTCCACCAAAGAATCCACCAGCGCAGCCAGAATACTGACCGATCCGGTGTACCACCACGCAAAAATCTTGATCAAAAGTAACAGCGATGCCATTACGGTCGCCGCGATTGCCGCCCGGCTAACCAGCCGCCCATAGGTTTGATTCATAAACACTCCTGCCAGGATATGCCGCTAGTATAACGGATGAAGTAAAACAGTCAGGCAATAACCGAGTGACAAATTTTGGGCAAAAAAAACCCCCACATCATGTGGGGGAAGACAGGGATGGTGTCTATGGCAAGGAAAACAGGGTTACTACTGGGAACGTGAGTTGCTACTACTCAATAAATTCAACGATGAGCTTTTTTTCCAGTGCGCTACGTCGCGCAGTTGCTCCATTCGTTGTTCATGTCTCTCATTTAAAACCGCTTGCTGCTCGGGCGTTAACAGGCGATACATCTGGTTGCGAACCTTGGCTATTTCAACCTGGCGGGCAACCTGTTCTTGCGCCATTCTTTCTGCCTGAGCGCGCACAGCGCGTTCATCAAATTTCTCTGCGGTGACAAGGCGATGCATTGTCTCCATTTCGCTAACATTAACAGGAGGCTGTTCGTGTCTTGCCTGCTGCATTAAATCTCGCATCTGTTGACGTTGATGTTCGGTTAAACTGATACCGTCGAACATGTGGCTCTGAACGCTGCGTTGCGCGGAGCCTTCACCCAGGTGCCAGTGATCGCCTGTGACGACTTCAGCTGCATGGCTTAAAGTACTCAGTGCCAGCGTTGAGGCCATGACGGCAGCGGTAACTTTGCCCATCACTTGCTCCCAAAATCTTTTCTGTCGCGATTCAACGAGAGACAGTTTACGATTCGGGCTGCAAACATGCGTCAGGGGGTGTAAAACAACGTAAAGTCATAGATTAGCGACGCCTGATGACGTAATTTCTGCCTCGGAGGTACGTAAACAATGAATAAAATCCTGTTAGTTGATGATGACCGAGAGCTGACTTCCCTGTTAAAGGAGTTGCTCGAAATGGAAGGTTTCGATGTGCTGGTTGCCTATGATGGGGAACAGGCGCTTGAGCTTCTGGATGACAGCATCGATTTACTTTTGCTCGACGTCATGATGCCGAAGAAAAATGGCATTGATACGCTGAAAGCACTTCGTCAGACACACCAGACACCCGTAATCATGCTGACCGCTCGCGGCAGCGAATTGGATCGCGTACTTGGCCTTGAGCTGGGCGCGGACGACTATTTACCCAAACCGTTTAACGACCGTGAACTGGTCGCGCGCATCCGCGCTATTTTGCGTCGCTCACACTGGAGCGAACAGCAGCAGAACAGCGACAACGGTTCGCCGACTCTGGAAGTGGATGCGTTAAGCCTTAATCCGGGTCGCCAGGAAGCCAGCTTTGACGGGCAAACCCTGGAATTAACTGGCACCGAATTCACCCTGCTCTATTTGCTGGCACAGCATCTCGGTCAGGTGGTTTCGCGTGAACACCTGAGCCAGGAAGTGCTGGGCAAACGCCTGACACCTTTCGATCGCGCGATCGACATGCATATCTCGAACCTGCGTCGTAAGCTGCCAGAACGTAAAGACGGACACCCGTGGTTTAAAACCCTGCGCGGTCGCGGCTACCTGATGGTCTCCGCTTCATGATAGGGAGCTTAACCGCACGCATCTTTGCCATCTTCTGGTTGACGCTGGCACTGGTGTTGATGTTGGTACTGATGTTACCCAAGCTTGATTCACGCCAGATGACCGAGCTACTGGACAGCGAGCAGCGCCAGGGGTTGATGATTGAGCAACACGTTGAAGCTGAACTGGCGAACGATCCACCCAACGATTTAATGTGGTGGCGTCGCTTGTTTCGGGCGATAGACAAGTGGGCGCCGCCAGGACAGCGGTTATTGCTTGTTACGACGGAAGGACGCGTGATCGGCGCAGAACGCAACGAAATGCAGATCATTCGTAACTTTATTGGTCAGGCCGATAACGCCGACCATCCGCAAAAGAAAAAATACGGTCGCGTTGAGATGGTCGGGCCTTTCTCCGTCAGAGACGGCGAAGATAACTACCAGCTGTATCTCATTCGACCTGCCAGCAGCTCACAATCTGACTTTATCAATCTGTTGTTCGACCGACCGCTGTTGTTGCTGATTGTCACCATGTTAGTCAGCTCTCCACTACTGCTCTGGCTTGCCTGGAGTCTGGCGAAACCGGCGCGTAAGTTGAAAAACGCGGCGGATGAGGTGGCCCAGGGCAACCTGCGCCAGCATCCGGAACTGGAAGCCGGTCCGCAGGAGTTTCTGGCGGCAGGCGCCAGCTTTAACCAGATGGTGACGGCGCTGGAGCGAATGATGACCTCGCAGCAACGCCTGCTGTCGGACATCTCCCACGAGTTGAGAACGCCGTTGACGCGTCTGCAGTTGGGCACCGCGCTGCTGCGCCGTCGTAGCGGTGAAAGCAAAGAGCTGGAGCGTATTGAAACAGAAGCACATCGGCTGGACAGCATGATCAACGACCTGCTGGTGATGTCACGCAATCAGCAGAAAAACGCGCTGGTCAGTGAAACGGTGAAAGCCAATCAGCTGTGGGGCGAAGTGCTGGATAACGCCGCCTTTGAAGCCGAGCAGATGGGTAAATCACTCACGGTGAATTTCCCGCCGGGCCCGTGGCCGCTGTACGGCAACCCAAATGCGCTGGAAAGCGCGCTGGAAAACATTGTGCGCAACGCCCTGCGTTATTCACACACGCAGATTGAAGTTGGCTTCGCGGTGGATATCGATGGGATTACCATCACTGTCGACGACGATGGCCCGGGCGTTAGCCCTGAAGACCGAGAACAGATTTTCCGTCCGTTCTATCGTACCGATGAGGCGCGCGATCGCGAGTCTGGCGGAACAGGTCTGGGTCTGGCGATTGTTGAAACCGCAATCCAACAGCATCGTGGCTGGGTGAAGGCCGAAGACAGCCCGCTGGGTGGTTTGCGGCTGGTAATTTGGTTGCCGCTGTATAAACGCGCTTAACAGGCTTCCCCGGTAACGTCGTACCGGGGAAGTTCTCACATTATGCTGCCACAGTCGCAGCCGCTAGCTTTTGCTTTTTAATCCGCTTCACCAGAATGGTCGAACAGATAAAGCCCATTAAGCTGAACGCAATCATCACGCTAAAGACATAGTTATAGCCCGTGATGCCGCTATTGGTATCCAGTAAATAGCCGTATAACGTATACGCAAACATGGCGGGCATATAACCGATAATACAGCCAAATGCCATCGCCGAACCGGCATATTCACGCGGGGTACCAATCTCATCCATTGGTGCAAAGAAAATGGCGCGCTGTGAGAAAATAATCGCCCCAAATCCTAGCGTCGCCGCCATACCGATATACACATTCATCGTTTGATGTGGCAACAGCATAAAAACAACCATAGCAGCAGCAGAGATCAGAAACGTCCACTTCAGGTAAACCGTAGGTGATTTAGCAACCTTATCCGCCAGCAGCCCACCAATCGGCCCTCCCACCATTTTCAATGCATACTGGTTGATGATGCCGTACGCGCCGACGAGCGCTACCGGCAGCATGTAGATATCTTTTAAGAATGGGATGAAGTAAGTCAGGCCACAGTACGCGGCGTAAACGAAGAAAATCCCTAAAGAAGCCAGCCAGACGTTAGGGCAGGACAACACATGTTTGATACCCTTTAAGACTTCCATGTTGGCACTGGTTTTCTCGCCGCCTTTCACTTTGTCATCATCGACAATAAAGTAAGTGAGAACGCCCGCAGCCAGCGTAATTAGCGTATAAAACAGCAGTCCAGCCTGCATCCCCGCTTTACCTTCACCAAACTGGACGAAAACAAACAGAGCGCCAGAAGCGACGATAACATCCACCACGCCGCGTCCGGCTTCTAAAAAGCCAAACATGCGCCCTTGTTCTTCTTGCGTACCTAGGGAAGGTGCGAACAAGTTCCTGATATGAGATCATCATATTCATCCGGAGCGCATCCCAGAGGGACATCATGAGCCATCAACTCACCTTCGCCGATAGTGAATTCAGCACTAAGCGCCGTCAGACCCGAAAAGAGATTTTCCTCTCCCGCATGGAGCAGATTCTGCCATGGCAGAATATGACCGCTGTCATCGAGCCGTTTTATCCCAAGGCGGGCAATGGCCGACGGCCCTATCCGCTGGAGACCATGCTGCGTATTCACTGCATGCAGCATTGGTACAACCTGAGCGACGGTGCCATGGAAGATGCCCTGTACGAAATCGCCTCCATGCGCCTGTTTGCCCGATTATCCCTGGATAGCGCCCTGCCGGATCGCACCACCATCATGAATTTCCGCCACCTGCTCGAGCAGCATCAACTGGCCCGTCAATTGTTCAAGACCATCAATCGCTGGCTGGCCGAAGCAGGCGTCATGATGACCCAAGGCACTTTGGTGGATGCCACCATCATTGAGGCACCCAGCTCTACCAAGAACAAAGAGCAGCAACGCGATCCGGAGATGCATCAGACCAAGAAAGGCAATCAGTGGCACTTTGGCATGAAGGCCCACATTGGTGTCGATGCCAAGAGTGGCCTGACCCACAGCCTGGTCACCACCGCGGCCAACGAGCATGACCTCAATCAGCTGGGTAATCTGCTTCATGGAGAGGAGCAATTTGTCTCAGCCGATGCCGGCTACCAAGGAGCGCCACAGCGCGAGGAGCTGGCCGAGGTGGATGTGGACTGGCTGATCGCCGAGCGTCCCGGCAAGGTAAAAACCTTGAAGCAGCATCCGCGCAAGAACAAAACGGCCATCAACATCGAATACATGAAAGCCAGCATCCGTGCCAGGGTGGAGCACCCGTTTCGCATCATCAAGCGGCAGTTCGGCTTCGTGAAAGCCAGATACAAGGGGCTGCTGAAAAACGATAACCAACTGGCGATGTTATTCACCCTGGCCAACCTGTTTCGGGTGGACCAAATGATACGTCAGTGGGAGAGATCTCAGTAAAAACCGGAAATAACGCCAGAAATGGTGGAAAAAATAGCCTAAATAGGCTGATTCGATGTGTTTGCGGGAAAAAAATCGGCCCAGATCCGCGAAATTTTAATCAGCGAGTCAGCTTGGGAAGAAATGACCTGCTTATTCGCACCTTCCCTAGCAGACGCACAGCTTTCAGTAACACCGGCCAATAAACCACATCGGCAAAGAACGCCATTGCGGCAAAGCAAATAAGATAACCGGTAAATGACGGTAGCGTCGCCAAATATAAACCGCATAACCCAACGCCGATCAGACCAAATGGTAATAATATTTTCTTGGAATAACGGTCTGCGATATAGAGCGACAGAAAAAGTCCGGTTGTCTGAACAATCGTATAAACAGTAAAACTTAAACCAATTTGCGTATTGGTTAAACCCCAGTCACTTTGCATTGGCACATAGAAAACATCTTTCATACTTGAAAGTTTGAATATTGTGCCGCCGCCTAAAATTAAAAAACAGAGCCTTGCCCATTTATTCATGAACATAGTTAAACCCTCATTACTTGTTGAGAGAAATATTTAATTTAAATCATATAACTAATAAATTAAGAGAGTTATTTTCATAACCCTTTTCGTATTTAATAATATTTAAAGAAGTTTATTTATTACTTGTAAACTTGTCGCATAAATCACGGATATACTTTATTTGAGCAAGAGCATGTTCTTTTTCCTGCGCCAGTCGCGCATCAATCATGTCACTGTCGGGCAGCGGCGTATAGCTTGCATCGCGCCATGGGATCCAGGGATTATCACCTTCATCATCGAAACGAAATGCCGGAGCATAATATTCAACTTCCTCTTCCAGACCAAAAGCATTTACTTGCGGTTTATCCTCACCTAAAAGTAATAATGCCTTAAGCATCTCTTCCATTGGTAAATCACCGTATCCTGAACGACAAGCCTCATGCCCCCAGCCTTTACCTTCTTTAATAATTTTTGCGTCTTTGATATGCACCTGAGTGATTAGAGGGGACATGACCTCTAACGCAGAAAGCGGCTGCTCATTGGCGTTAATCATGTTGCCAAAATCAAACAGAATAGAGAGATTCTTCATTCCACTATTATTAACCAGCGTCACCAGTTCATGGCCTTGCAGATCTTCATGCTGTTCGATAGTAAAGCTTAGTCCGCAATCGTCATACTGAGACAACCACGCAATATCATTGGCAATCTTTGCCATGACATCGTTGAGATGTCCTTCATAGCGCGGGTAGAAACGTACTGAAGTTGCGCCAGTTGCCACAGCAATACGGATCGCATCCGTCAATGTCGCCTTGTCCGATGCGCTCGTTTCAATATGTACATCGAGGTTATATTTTTTTGCCTTTTCTTTAAAATCGTGCAACTGCCGATCGTTTAGTTTCTGCAGCGATTGGGACTCACCATCCTCAACATGTATTTTCACTCCCTTTAATTGTTGCTGATGCGCAATATCCAGAAGATCGCCCGGAAGGACTCTCTCATAGCGCATATTCAGATGAAAGGCATAAGCATGTAGGTACAGTGGTATATTTCTCGCACGTTCAGCGAGAAGTTCTTGGTTGCATTTTCCCATTATTTTTCTCATTCATCACGAATAACAAGTTCCACAGATTCAAGTCGCCAGTATTCAAAATCAACCTGAACCACTTTTTTATCTCGGGTAGCCCGATGTTTTTCTACTAAAATTCCATAAGTATTAGGCGCAACGCCCAACTCTTTGCAGGCCACTTCTGGCATATTAACCGGTTTAAAAATCATTTCTTTGATATTTAAAGCATGACCAAACGCATCTTCCCAGACGCTGGCAAAAGACTGATTGCCCAATTTGTTAATGAATCCTGGCGCAACATCAGCATCAATATAGGACTCATGGTAAAACACTTTATGCGAATCAAGACCACACCAACCGGTAACTAAATAGCGATCACCGGAGGAGAGAAAAACATCATCAACATGGTGCGGAACCGTCGCAATCGTTTCTTTGGTTAAATACCCCCAAAAAGGCTTGCGCCCCTGAGCACAGGCTTCAGCATTAAAGCTGGAAAGTGATTTGGGATTATAAATAAATCGCTTCGATGAAATAAACCAACCACTGCGGTTCTTTCGGAAGATACGCGCATCGATCTCAAGCTCAATCAGAACCTGACGTAAGGTCATGCGCTTCGCATCCAGCAACTCACATAACTCTCTCTCCGAAGGCAATTTAGAGCCCGCTGGCAAATTATTCTCGTTTAACCAGCTTTCAAAGCGCTCTCTAAGCACATCAACATTGTTTTTCTTTTTCATCTTGCTCATCTGGTTTAAACCAATTTGAAGCTAAGATATTTGAGTGCAGGAAATACTCAAGTTTTTTTTCAACGCAGAGTTTCTTTTTGTGGGCCAGGTATCAAGAATGGACTGAAAACATGGCGTGACAGGCAGGTTTTTTACCCGCTTTAGTATGCAGAGATAAGAACCACGAGAGAGGCAAATCAGGTGTTACCACCTGATTTAATTGCATGGCCAGAATGGCTTTATTTTCCCCACAAACGGCGGGAATTGTCTTCGATCTTGCCGCTTAAACGACGCTTTTGCATCGTTCGGGTCCAGCTTTTCGATAACCCGGCAGCCGAGAGTAAACGGTGATATTGTGAGTCATCAAACGGCATATGCCAGGCAATGGCAATCGCCTCCCGCACGCTGACGTCGCTGACGCGTGAAGCCAGGATCAACGGCGCGTCCGCCGATACCTGGCCTGGAGCGATGACGCTGCACAACCAGCCCGTCTTGCCTGCATCCTGCATCTGGCTAGCCATATCGCTGATGCCAAAATGGAAATTCAGCTTAAAGCACGGCGAGCGCGGCTGCGTGACCTGAATCAGCGCATCTCCCCACTGGAAAATATCGCCAATGAATACATTCTCTTCCGTTAGCCCCTCAGTAGAGAGATTCTCGCCAAACGCGGGCGCGACAAAGCGCTCTGCCTGCTCCGGAAACTCTTGTCTCCAGTGCTGATAGTGTTCACGCGGATAGTGGCACAGCGCGCGATCCGGCCCACCGTGAATTTTCGTTTCCGCCTGTTCATCACCCGTCAGCCCCAGTTCGGTCAGCATCAGCTCGCCGTCAACCTGGACCTTAGCAATCGCGCTGGGACGGCTTCCCGTGTAGTCCCGAACCTTGCCTGTAAAAACATCGACCGGATATCGCATCTGTTCCCTCTCCCGATAAATTTCCCCCATTACACCACATTTATTTTACCCCAGTCGCTCAAAATGAGAGCACGGTTCACATGAAACTTAGGGACACATGCTATCAATGCAATCTGGTTTTGAAACATCATTTCAAATAAGGAGTCAACAACGTGACTGGTCAATCGCAATTTGCTGGCGTCTGGTGTCCTTCCATTACGCCAATGGATAATGACGGCAAGATCGATCTTAACGGTCTGAGCCAGCATCTCAAACGCCTTACCGAGGCCAAAATCGACGTGATTTTGCTGATGGGTAGCATCGGGGAATTTGCCTCCTTTACGCTCGAAGAAAAGCTGTTACTGATCCGCGAGGCCCGCGCTATGAGCTCGCTGAAGATGGTCGCCAACGTCTCATCCACCTGCCAGAATGATGTGCTGTTGATGGCGCAGGAAGCGTATCGCGCCGATTACGATGCCGTGATGATCCTGCCGCCTTACTACTACGGGCAAACGGCAAAACAGCTGGTGAGCTACTTCCGTCAGTTGGGGCAGAAGCTCAGCGGTAAATGGTTTGCCTATAACTTTCCGGCGCGCACTGGCTGCGATTTAACGCCCGAACTGGTTGCCACCCTCGCCGCCGAGTTCCCCAACTTCGCAGGCATTAAAGATACCGTCGACTGCCAGTCCCATACTCGCAGTATGATCCAGACCACCCGCGCCGTACGGGAGGATTTTGCCGTGTTGTCCGGCTATGACGAATACTACATTCCTAACCTGCTGGCAGGCGGCGCGGGGGTGATTTCAGGATTAAACAACGTCATGCCTGAACTGTTTGTCAGCGCACGGGAAGCATTTAAACAGGGCGACCTGACAGCACTTCGCGACATTCAGGACCAGATTGGCACCTACATGTCCATCTACGCCATCGGCGAAGATTTCGTCACCACCATCAAAACCGTGGTATCGCGTAAGTTTGGCTATTGCACCGGCGTGTCACGAAATGCCGGCGGAGAGTTGAACGAGGGTGAGTGTCGGACCATCGATGAGGTATTTGTCGTCAAAGCGTAAATCGTTAAGCCGGATGGAACAGACCATCCGGCAAAAGAGACTTACTTCACGGCGCTACGAATATCAATTTCCGCCGCCCTGGCTTTAACTCTTTTCGACCAGATGGAAGTGATAATCGGCACCAGAATGGAGGTCACAATCACCGACGTGGCGACAAGGGAAGTTGCTGCCGGCGCCATCGGTTTAAATGCCGGAACCATTTCAGCAATCAGCACTGGCGTAGCGACCGCCGCACCAGCTGAGCTGGAGGCCGCAATCCCCGCTGTGCCATCGCCGCCGCCAATCAGTTTATCGGCGATAATCAATGGAATACCGGTAATGATAATTACCGCCACGCCCAGCAAAATACCCAGTACACCGGTCTGCGCAATCACGCTCAAATCAATGGTGTTACCAAGCGCGAAGGCAAAGAAAGGAATCAATGTCTGCACCGCTTTGCTGAAGAACTCCCGCAGCTCAGGGTCCAGATTCCCCAGCGCAAAGCCAATCAGGAACGGTAATACGGCCCCCACAAACACGTGTGGTTCAAACGAAGCGATCCCGGCGGTTCCCAGAATCACCATAGTCATCAGCGGGCCAGACTCCAGCGACATCAGGACAAACGCCCCGGCCTCTTCTTTGGTGCCGTACTGCTGCATAATCGAGGCATACAGCCCGCCGTTGGTCATATCCATGGCGGCCACCAGCGCCAGCGTAGACAACCCGGCGAAGAAACCAACTTCTACACCATTTTCCGGCAGAATACGTGAAGCAATCGCCGCGACCACCCACGCTACCAGGATCTTGGTTATGACCAGCGAGCCTGATTTACGCAGTACGGTACCGGTAGCGCTTAGCTTGATCGACGCCCCCATACAAAAGAACCAGACCGCCAGAATAGGCACCGTACCGGTGATCATACCGTTGGTAAAGGAGCCGAAGTATTTCCCGGCGCCGGGGGAAAAGGTGTGACACAACGCGCCCAAAAAAAGCGGCACCAGCATCATGCCGCCTGGGATTTTCTCTATCGTTCGTTTGATCTGCATTTCCATCACCTGTAGACATAAAAATGGGGCAATTTTTATGGGCGATTGCATCTTGCTTATGAGATGCGCCCGTCTTGATGAAACGAAGATAGACATTCATAGAGACTATAAAAGTGATCCCACTCGCATAATAAAACCTTGTTTCAATTTAAGTGGATCATTGTTTTTATATTGATTTTGATCACAAAAAAACCCCCACAAGCATCGCTTGCAGGGGCTTGTTAAAGCGTAGAACTTATTTTTTCGCTGCGAAACGCGCGGCAGCTTCGTCCCAGTTCACCACGTTCCAGAACTCTTTGATGTAGTCCGGGCGACGGTTCTGGAATTTCAGGTAGTAAGCGTGTTCCCAAACGTCCAGGCCCACGATCGGGAAGCCGGAGGCGCCAGAGATAGCTTCACCCATCAGCGGGGAATCCTGGTTAGCAGTGGAAACAACAGCCAGTTTGTCACCTTTCAGAACCAGCCACGCCCAGCCGGAACCAAAACGGGTTGCCGCAGCTTTTTCAAATTCAGCTTTGAAGTTGTCCACGGAGCCGAAGTCACGTTCGATAGCCGCTTTCAGGTCGCCCTGCAGCGTAGTACCGGTTTTCAGACCTTTCCAGAACAGGCTGTGGTTAGCGTGGCCGCCCGCGTTGTTACGCAGTACGGTTTTCTTGTCTGCTGGCAGTTGATCCAGTTTGGTGATCAGCTCTTCAACAGGCAGGCTCGCGAATTCAGGCAAGCTTTCCAGCGCAGCGTTCGCGTTGTTTACGTAAGCCTGGTGGTGTTTGGTATGGTGGATTTCCATCGTCTGCTTATCAAAGTGCGGTTCAAGGGCATCATAAGCGTACGGCAGGGATGGCAGTGTATAACTCATAATCATCTCCAGTATTGTCGGGCGGCCAGTGTTAACGCCGCGTAAGCAGTTGGGTCATTATAGTTAATTAAATGATATTGAAAATGATTATCAATGCCGTACTTTTTACAAGGTTTTGATGACTCAAGTCCATTGCTAAAGATGTGAGCCGAATCACCCACTTAACGTGATGATTGCCAACATGCGCCAAATGGCGGCAATCGTTAAAAGGTTAACTACCTGCATAATTTTTAAACTCGTTTGGTCGGAGGGGTAATTACCGACGATAAAAAATAACGAGGATTAAGTCATGAGTAACGCGATTACGATGGGTATCTTTTGGCATTTGATAGGCGCAGCCAGTGCCGCCTGTTTCTATGCCCCATTCAAGCAAGTCAAACATTGGTCATGGGAAACGATGTGGTCGGTTGGCGGGATCGTCTCCTGGCTTATCCTCCCATGGACCATCAGCGCCATGTTACTTCCCGATTTCTGGGCCTACTTCAGCTCCTTTAGCCTCTCCACGCTGGCGCCGGTGTTTCTGTTCGGTGCGATGTGGGGGATTGGTAATATCAACTATGGCCTGACCATGCGCTATCTCGGTATGTCGATGGGCATCGGCATTGCGATTGGTATTACGCTGATTGTCGGCACGCTGATGACCCCGATTATTAACGGCAACTTTGATGTACTGATCAACACCTCTGGCGGACGCATGACGCTGCTTGGCGTGCTGGTCGCGCTGATTGGCGTGGGCATTGTTACCCGTGCGGGTCAGTTAAAAGAACGCAAAATGGGCATCAAAGCGGAAGAGTTCAATCTGAAAAAAGGGCTGGTTCTGGCGGTCATGTGCGGCATTTTCTCTGCCGGGATGTCATTTGCGATGAACGCTGCTAAACCAATGCACGATGCCGCCGCCGCGTTGGGCGTTGATCCGCTGTATGTCGCCCTGCCAAGCTATGTGGTTATCATGGGCGGTGGCGCGCTAGTCAACCTGGGTTTCTGCTTCATTCGTCTGGCAAAAGTGAAAAACTTGTCGATAAAAGCTGACTTCTCGTTAGCCAAACAGCTAATTATCACCAACGTGCTGCTCTCCGCACTTGGTGGCTTGATGTGGTATCTGCAATTCTTCTTCTACGCCTGGGGCCACGCTCGTATTCCGGCACAGTATGACTATGTAAGCTGGATGCTGCACATGAGCTTCTATGTTCTGTGCGGCGGAATTGTCGGACTGGTATTGAAAGAGTGGAAAAACGCGGGTCGCCGTCCGGTCAGCGTGCTAAGTCTTGGCTGCGTAGTGATCATTGTCGCGGCAAACATTGTTGGTCTGGGAATGGCCAGCTAATCATGTTGGGTACTGAGATGACGCCACTGGCTCGGCGTCATCCCGGTTTCGCGCGTGAATACCACCGAAAAGTAGTTACTATCCTCAAAGCCGCAGCGCATGGAAATCTCACTAATCATCAACCGACTATGCTTGAGCAGATACTGTGCATGGCACACCCGCACCTGGCGCTGATACTGGTTGATAGTCATCCCGGTCTGGCTGCGAAACTGCTGGCGCAAAACGCGTTCGCTGCACCGTTCACGCTCGCAAAACGTATCCAGTTCGAACGCATGCTCATGGCTACCGGCTAACGCGGTGATCAGTTTATCCAGCAGCGTTTCACTTGACGTCGCCGGGAGCGTATCCGTGGCATAACGATGACGTTTAAGGTGAGTTACCAGTTGACCAAACAGCAGCTCAGCCATGGTAAAGGCCTGCGCATCGCGCTGATTACTTTCATGCTCAAGCTGGCTTATCACCTGTCTGGCCTGGGTCATGCCAACGCTGCCGAGTCGCCAGTGCGGCTGCCTTGGCGTACCGTCAAATCCGGGGATCGCCCCTTGCCAGTCAACATTCAGCGTTAACCGCTCCGGGCAGTAGATGATATTTTGCAACACAAGGTCGTTAACGGAGGTGTAGGAGTGTTTATCTTCGGCGCGAATGTAAAACAGATCGCCACGGGTTATCCGGTACGGACGATCGTTAAGGACATGCAGTCCATTGCCGCGCCAAACCAGAACCAGCTCGCAAAACTCGTGGGTATGCTCAGCAAAGACATCCTGCGGATAACGATCGGCCACGGCGACAGCCTGCTGCTCATGCGCAAAAAAGTCTGATTTCAAAAGAACCAGATGATTCGCCATCATATCACCTCAACCTGTACGCTTGCCGGATGCGCTGCGCTTATCCGGCATGAAAGGGTATGATTATCAGCAAACGGACGGTAAAAAACGTTGATAGCTTTCGCGTTACTGAAGGCTGCTTCCCGCTATAAGGTCACGCCCCTGACGAATATCGCGTGGCGACCACTCGAACTCACGGCGAAAAAGCGTCGAAAAGTGGTTACTGTCACCGAAACCGCAGAGATAAGCGATATCAGTCACGCTGTCATCACTGTGGCGGAGCAGATGTCGGGCTTTAATCAGTCGCAGACGGTTAAGGTAGCGCTGCGGCGTCAATCCTGTTTGCTGTTTAAGCTGGCGATGCAGAGTGCGTAAAGAGAGCGAAAACTTCTCGGCCAGCGCCTCCCAACACACCTCTTCGGCAAAGTTATCCTCCAGCCATGCCATCAAAAGGTTAAGCCGCGCATCGTTATCGGTCGCCGCTTCCATCAGGCTGCTTTTACGCAGCAGTACCAGCAACTGCATAAACAAGATCTCGCGATTTGCCGCCGTGGGCGTATCCATCTCCTCGCCGAGCGTCTCCATCTGCCCCACCAGGTGACGAACCTGCTGCAGTACGCCCTGGTTTACGCGCCAGTGGGAGGGATACTGCCCATTTTGTTCCTGAGGCAAAAGCTGATTCAGCCCGGCCAGAAATTGAAACGCATCCGGAGAGCGATACAAAACATTGGTCAGACACAGATTGTCAGTATGTTCATATAAATGCCTGTCATGATCGCGGACGAAACACACCGTACCACCGCTGATGGTGTAAGGCTGTCCGTTGAACACATGGATCCCCGTTCCATGTTCGACCACCACAATTTCATGAAAATCATGATGATGTTCAGGAAACGCGGGCTGAGGAAGCCGCGGTTCAATAGCCACAGGCGCTTTACCTGTCGGAAAAAAATCCACGCAATGCAGTACGGTCATGACGGCTCCCCCTGATTAACGAATATGGCTGAATAGTAATTAAGGGTTCCTACCCTCACCTTAATTTTTTGACGCCAAAGTGCGTAAACACGGTTAATTCTTCAAGAAATGACAGGAAAGATCGGGAAATGCGGAAGGCGTCACATCCGCCAAAATCCGCGCTATTAGTGGAAACTGTGAACAACATCACGTTCACCTTTGCCATGTTGCCAGCCGCTAATTGGGGCTGTCACTGTCAAGAAGGTACGCTTTATTCGGGGTTCTTAGACTGAGTGCAATAAAACTCAGAAGGACCTCGCCATGACTTTTCGCCATTGTGTCGCTGTCGATCTCGGCGCATCCAGTGGGCGCGTAATGCTCGCACGTTACGACAGTAAACACCGCACCCTGACGCTGCGTGAAATCCACCGCTTCGTTAACTGTCTGCAAAAAACGGACGGTTTTGACACCTGGGACATCGACAGCCTGGAAAACGACATTCGCCTTGGACTGAAAAAAGTCTGTGATGAAGGCATTCGGATAGACAGCATTGGCATTGATACCTGGGGCGTGGATTACGTATTGATCGATAACGCCGGACAACGTGTTGGTCTGCCGGTCTCTTACCGTGACAGCCGCACGACCGGCATTATGTCACAGGCGATGGCGCAGCCAGGTAAAGGTGAAATCTACCGCCGTAGCGGCATTCAGTTTCTGCCGTTTAACACCCTGTATCAGCTGCGTGCGCTGGTTGAACAGCAGCCAGAACTGCTTGCGCAGGTGGCACATGCCCTGCTGATCCCCGACTACTTCAGCTTTCGCCTGACCGGCAAATTGAACTGGGAATACACCAACGCCACCACCACCCAGTTAGTCAATATCAACACCGACGACTGGGATGACACGCTGCTGGCGTGGACCGGGGCAGACAAAGCCTGGTTTGGTCGCCCGACGCATCCGGGGAACGTCATTGGTCACTGGATTTGCCCGCAGAAAAACCAAATTCCGGTTGTGGCCGTCGCCAGTCACGACACCGCCAGCGCGGTCATCGCTTCACCGCTGGCCGATAAAAATAGTGCGTATCTCTCTTCCGGTACCTGGTCGCTGATGGGCTTTGAGAGCAGAACGCCGTATACCAACGATGCGGCGCTGGCGGCGAACATCACCAACGAAGGGGGCGCGGAAGGGCGCTACCGCGTACTGAAAAACATCATGGGACTGTGGCTGCTCCAGCGCGTTTTAAAAGAGCGCCAGATTACCGACCTGCCAACGCTTATTGCCCAAACGCAAGCGCTGCCGGCCTGCCAATTCCTGATAAACCCGAACGACGATCGCTTTATCAACCCCGACGATATGAGCGCGGAAATTCAGACTGCCTGTCGTGAATCGGGTCAACCCGTTCCCCAGCAAAACGCTGAACTGGCGCGCTGTATCTTCGACAGCCTGGCATTGCTATACGCTGACATTCTGCAAGAACTGGCACAACTGCGTGGTGCAGCATTTAGCCAACTGCACATCGTTGGCGGCGGCTGCCAGAACGCCCTACTGAACCAGCTGTGCGCGGATGCCTGCGGTATTCGCGTGATGTCCGGGCCGATTGAGGCCTCCACGCTCGGCAATATTGGCATCCAGTTGATGACGCTGGACGAGCTTAACAACGTCGATGATTTCCGTCAGGTGGTGCGTGCCAACTACGACCTGACCACCTTCATTCCAAATCCTGAAAGTGAAATTGCCCGCTACCAGGCGCAGTTTCCATCACTACGACAGACAAAGGAGCTTTGCGCATGACCACTCAACTTGAACAAGCCTGGGAACTGGCAAAACTGCGTTTCGCCGCGGTAGGCATTGATGTCGAGGCGGCCTTACGCCAGCTCGATCGTCTGCCGGTCTCCATGCACTGCTGGCAAGGCGATGATGTCGCCGGTTTCGAGAATCCGGAAGGCTCGCTCACAGGCGGTATTCAGGCTACCGGCAACTATCCGGGCAAAGCGCGTAACGCCACCGAACTGCGCGCCGATCTGGAGCAGGCGCTGAGCCTGATCCCGGGTCCAAAACGTCTGAATTTGCACGCGATCTATCTGGAGTCCGATACGCCGGTTGCCCGCGACCAAATCAAACCTGAACATTTTAAAAACTGGGTCGAGTGGGCGAAAGCAAACCAGTTAGGGCTGGATTTCAACCCCTCCTGCTTCTCTCACCCGCTGAGCGCCGACGGCTTCACGCTGGCCCACGCCGATGACACCATTCGCCAGTTTTGGATTGACCACTGCAAAGCCAGCCGTCGCGTCTCAGCGTATTTTGGCGAGCAGTTGGGTACGCCGTCAGTGATGAATATCTGGATCCCGGATGGCATGAAAGACATTACCGTTGACCGGTTAGCGCCGCGCCAACGTCTGCTTGAAGCACTGGATGAAGTGATCAGCGAAAAACTCGACCCGGCGCACCATATCGACGCCGTCGAGAGCAAGCTGTTTGGCATCGGCGCCGAAAGCTACACCGTGGGCTCCAACGAGTTCTATATGGGTTACGCCACCAGCCGTCAAACCGCGCTGTGCCTGGATGCGGGTCACTTCCATCCGACTGAAGTGATTTCCGACAAAATCTCCGCCGCCATGCTGTACGTACCGCGTCTGCTGCTGCACGTCAGCCGTCCGGTGCGCTGGGACAGCGATCACGTGGTGCTGCTGGATGACGAAACGCAGGCGATTGCCAGCGAGATCGTCCGCCACAACCTGTTTGACCGCGTACACATCGGCCTCGACTTCTTCGACGCCTCTATTAACCGCATCGCCGCGTGGGTTATCGGCACCCGCAATATGAAAAAAGCCCTGCTGCGCGCGCTGTTAGAACCGACCGAGCAACTGCGTCAGCTTGAAGCCAGCGGCGACTACACCGCTCGTCTGGCCCTGCTGGAAGAGCAAAAATCGCTGCCGTGGCAGGCCGTCTGGGAGATGTATTGCCAGCGTCACGACACGCCAGCAGGAAGCCAGTGGCTGGACAGCGTGCGCGCCTATGAGAAAGAGATTTTGAGCAAACGTAGCTAACCGTGACACCAGGCTTACAGGCCGGATAAGACGCCCCACGTCGCTATCCGGCAATGAATGAAACACGATTGCCGGATGGATCTTCACTTATCCGGCCTACGTAAGACCCGATAACGATCGGGCAATCAACAGGATCACCGAATATGCAAAACATGACTAATTCCTGGTTCGTCCAGGGGATGATCAAAGCCACTTCCGACGCGTGGCTGAAAGGCTGGGACGAACGTAACGGCGGCAACCTGACGCTGCGTCTGGATGAGGCTGACATTGCGCCATTTAGCGCCGATTTCCACGAAAAACCGCGCTATATCGCGCTAAGTCAGCCAATGCCTTTGCTGGCGAACACGCCGTTTATCGTCACCGGTTCCGGTAAATTTTTCCGTAACGTTCAGCTCGATCCCGCGGCAAATTTGGGCGTGGTGAAAGTAGACAGCGACGGCGCGGGCTACCACATCCTTTGGGGCCTGACCCACGAAGCGGTGCCAACCTCTGAGTTGCCGGCTCACTTCCTCTCCCATTGCGAGCGTATTAAAGCGACGAACGGCAAAGACCGCGTGATCATGCACTGCCATGCTACCAACCTGATCGCCCTGACCTACGTGCTGGAAAACAACACCCCGCTGATTACCCGCAAACTGTGGGAAGGCAGCACCGAGTGTCTGGTGGTGTTCCCGGATGGCGTCGGCATTCTGCCGTGGATGGTGCCGGGTACGGATGAAATCGGCCAGGCAACCGCCGAGGAAATGCAGAAACACTCGCTGGTACTGTGGCCGTTCCACGGCGTGTTCGGCAGCGGTCCCTCCCTCGACGAAGCATTTGGCTTGATAGATACCGCAGAAAAATCCGCCGAAGTTTTAGTCAAAATCTATTCGATGGGCGGTATGAAGCAGACCATCACACGTGAAGAGCTGGTAGCACTGGCTAAACGCTTTGGCGTGACCCCGCTGGCCAGCGCCGTAGAGCTGTACTGATACCTGCCAACTCAACGCCGGATGCGGCTTCGCTTTATCCGGCCTACATGACGATGCACGTTTCACCGTCGGCCCGATAAGCGTAATGCCATCGGGCACCAGGGATTTTTTTTAAGGAGAATAGTGATGAGCTTTATGTTGGCACTGCCAAAAATTAGCCTGCATGGCGCCGGCGCGATTGCCGATATGGTGAATCTCGTGGCGAATAAACAATGGGGCAAAGCGCTGATCGTCACCGATGGTCAACTGGTGAAGCTGGGCCTGCTGGATAGCCTCTTTGCCGCACTGGATGAACATCAAATGTCTTACCACCTGTTTGATGAGGTGTTCCCGAATCCGACAGAAGAGCTGGTACAGAAAGGTTTTACGGCATATCAGGGGGCAGAATGTGACTATATTATCGCCTTCGGCGGCGGCAGCCCGATCGATACCGCCAAAGCGGTGAAGATCCTGACCGCCAACCCTGGCCCTTCTACCGCTTACTCCGGCGTGGGCAAAGTGAAAAATGCGGGCGTGCCGTTGGTTGCCATCAATACCACAGCTGGTACAGCAGCAGAGATGACCAGCAACGCGGTCATTATCGACTCTGCCCGTAAGGTCAAAGAGGTGATCATCGACCCGAACATCATCCCGGATATCGCCGTGGATGACGCCAGCGTGATGCTGGAAATCCCAGCCTCCGTTACCGCCGCAACCGGCATGGACGCCCTGACTCACGCGGTGGAAGCCTATGTTTCCGTTGGCGCGCATCCGCTCACCGACGCCAACGCCCTGGAAGCAATTCGCCTGATCAACCTGTGGCTGCCGAAAGCGGTCGACGATGGTCATAACCTCGAGGCCCGTGAGCAAATGGCGTTTGGTCAGTATCTGGCGGGTATGGCATTCAACAGCGCCGGTCTTGGACTGGTTCATGCGCTGGCACACCAGCCAGGCGCGACCCACAACCTGCCGCACGGCGTCTGCAACGCCATCCTGCTGCCGATCATCGAAAACTTTAACCGTCCGAACGCCGTGGCGCGTTTTGCCCGAGTGGCGCAGGCGATGGGAGTGGACACCCGCGGGATGAGCGACGAAGCGGCAAGCATGGAGGCCATCACCGCGATTCGTGCCCTGAGCAAGCGTGTAGGTATTCCGGCTGGTTTTAGTTCCCTTGGCGTGACGAAAGAGGATATTGAAGGCTGGCTGGATAAAGCGTTGGCCGATCCATGCGCACCGTGTAACCCACGCACCGCCAGCCGCGACGAAGTCCGCGAGCTGTATCTGGAGGCGTTATGATCCGCAAGGCTTTTGTGATGCAGGTGAATGCCGACGCGCACGTTGAGTATCAACGTCGGCACAATCCCATCTGGCCAGAACTGGAAGCGGTGCTGAAAGAGCACGGTGCCCATCACTACGCAATTTATCTCGACCAGGAACGCAACCTGCTGTTCGCCACCGTCGAGATTGAGTCAGAAGAGCGCTGGAACGCCGTTGCCAGCACCGATGTTTGCCAGCGTTGGTGGAAGCATATGCGTGATGTAATGCCGGCAAACCTGGACAACAGCCCGGTCAGCGCTGAGCTAAAAGAAGTGTTTTATCTGCCTTAACCGCTCTGTTTCCTCCCCTGACGGACGGGGGAGGAAACCTTTTTCTCCCGTCAGCAGCATTGCGTTCGTTTTGTCATCCACGCCTTTTCCTCACAACCCGGCACCTGCTCAGGCTTGCCAATGCTGAAAGTCTCCGGCGTCACCAAACTGGAAGACGGGACGGCATTTAACTACTCATGTAGCTACAACCGCGCCGACAAGTTCAAAATCAAAAATAACTGGGTGGGAAAATAAAAGCCTGATGACCAGGCTCTAAGAAAAAGCGCCTGAATCCAGGCGCCTGAGAACAGAAAATCAGAAGAAGTATTTGAAGCGGAGACGCGCGCCGTAACGGTCGTCGTCGTCGGTATAATTCTCCGGATTGCTGTTATCGCTGTTAATCATCGAATAATAAGCGCCGAGATAAATATTAAAGTTCTGCATATCCATCACGTTCGGAATTAAATAAGACGCGTGAATGGTATGAATATCGTAAGTGCCCTCATTGTAGAACCAGTCATTATCATCGTGATCGATCAGACCGTTAAATTCGTCGATCTTGTTATGAGCATAGATATAGCCCAGTTCAAAGCGCTTCCACAGAGCGTTGACCGCCGCCGTAAAATCTTTTTCGTTATCCGCATCGAGATAAGCGGTGTTCAGGTTAAACACCAGGCCATTTTCCGGATCGGCTTTCAGACCGTTCCAGGTCATCGTCATACCGTAACCGGTACGATCGGACTGATCGACAAAGTTGCCCTGAGCATCGGTATATCCATAGGCGTTATTGATAACGTTCGATTCCATGGCCGCAGAAATCGTCAGCGCATCCACCGGTGTCCAGGCGACGACCGGGCGCAGATAAGCCACGTTTTTCTCCTGCGACATTTCACGACCATGATAGCGGCTATCCTGATAAAGCGAGGTACCATCTTCCAGCAGGGTATTTAACTCGAAATACCAGTTATCGAGCTGTTTGCTCATCAGGAAGCTGCCGCCGGAATCTGAACGGCCACGACCTTCTTTCATCATGTAGATGTAGCCGCTACCGTCATCATACAAATCGTTGGCGGTATGCCCTGAATGCTCAACAAAGGTATCCTGATTCAGCGGGAACATATCGTAAGCTTCGAAACGACCGACTTTTACTTTCCAGTCATTTTCCTGACCGAAGAAGAAAGCGGCGTCATCAAGATTGACCGAACCCGTCATGTCAGCCAGCGGTTGCGCTGAGAAACCGGCGAAATAGCCGTTATCCAGCTTACGCATACCGTCAAAGCCCAGCAGGATGCGTCCGTTCAGATCCCAGCGTTCATTAGTTGGGTCGCCCACATTCGAATTGGTTGCCGCCAGCACGCCTTTGTTGCTTTCCGCATCCATGTTGAATTCCACGTCGCCGTAGATTTTCAGATCGCCATAGCCGGAGAGCACCAGGTTAGGGGTGGTGGCGTTCTTTTTGGTCTCTTGCGCGGGCGTAGTGCCGTTGACTGGCGTATTTCCCTGAGCAACTTTAATTTCCTGGATCTCCGCAGCCTGCTGTACCTGCAATTGCTGCACCTGATTTTCCGCTTTTGCCGCGCGGTTTTCCGCAGCTTCCAGCCGAGCCTCCAGCTGTTCGAGCCGCTGTTCCAGAGTCATTTTTTGCGTTTTAGCAAAGCCATTATTTGCCACTAATAATAGACCTATTGCTAAGGAAGGTGCGAATAAGCAGGTCATTTCTTCCCAAGCTGACTCGCTGATTAAAATTTCGCGGATCTGGGCCGATTTTTTTCCCGCAAACACATCGAATCAGCCTATTTAGGCTATTTTTTCCACCATTTCTGGCGTTATTTCCGGTTTTTACTGAGATCTCTCCCACTGACGTATCATTTGGTCCACCCGAAACAGGTTGGCCAGGGTGAATAACATCGCCAGTTGGTTATCGTTTTTCAGCAGCCCCTTGTATCTGGCTTTCACGAAGCCGAACTGCCGCTTGATGATGCGAAACGGGTGCTCCACCCTGGCACGGATGCTGGCTTTCATGTATTCGATGTTGATGGCCGTTTTGTTCTTGCGCGGATGCTGCTTCAAGGTTTTTACCTTGCCGGGACGCTCGGCGATCAGCCAGTCCACATCCACCTCGGCCAGCTCCTCGCGCTGTGGCGCTCCTTGGTAGCCGGCATCGGCTGAGACAAATTGCTCCTCTCCATGAAGCAGATTACCCAGCTGATTGAGGTCATGCTCGTTGGCCGCGGTGGTGACCAGGCTGTGGGTCAGGCCACTCTTGGCATCGACACCAATGTGGGCCTTCATGCCAAAGTGCCACTGATTGCCTTTCTTGGTCTGATGCATCTCCGGATCGCGTTGCTGCTCTTTGTTCTTGGTAGAGCTGGGTGCCTCAATGATGGTGGCATCCACCAAAGTGCCTTGGGTCATCATGACGCCTGCTTCGGCCAGCCAGCGATTGATGGTCTTGAACAATTGACGGGCCAGTTGATGCTGCTCGAGCAGGTGGCGGAAATTCATGATGGTGGTGCGATCCGGCAGGGCGCTATCCAGGGATAATCGGGCAAACAGGCGCATGGAGGCGATTTCGTACAGGGCATCTTCCATGGCACCGTCGCTCAGGTTGTACCAATGCTGCATGCAGTGAATACGCAGCATGGTCTCCAGCGGATAGGGCCGTCGGCCATTGCCCGCCTTGGGATAAAACGGCTCGATGACAGCGGTCATATTCTGCCATGGCAGAATCTGCTCCATGCGGGAGAGGAAAATCTCTTTTCGGGTCTGACGGCGCTTAGTGCTGAATTCACTATCGGCGAAGGTGAGTTGATGGCTCATGATGTCCCTCTGGGATGCGCTCCGGATGAATATGATGATCTCATATCAGGAACTTGTTCGCACCTTCCCTAAAGCTAATGTCGATTTCTTCATTATTTGCTTTCCTTGAAATAAAGATCGTCCAACGTCTTCCGACCGGAAGACGCGCAACATGCAAATCCAAAAAATATTTTTATAGGTAATACGATACCGATGACTGAAATAAAATCAGAACATTAAAACGTGGCACCAGTGCAGGCTAATATTTATTATCATACTGATTTTTTTATGTGTAACGTAGATATAATTAAGAATGTGAGGGATATAACAATAGTGCTGAAATTAACGAAAAATAATAAAAACAATTTTATATGAATAACAACAATATATAATTAAAAATAATAAAAGCGCGAACAATAATCGCCGCGCCTTTATTTAATATGCGTTCAATTAACTTTGCTCAGAAACCAGAATCGCCTGAGTGTCAGGCTCCAGTGCTTTAAAGATATGCGCTTGATCGGCAGGGTAACAAATATAATCGCCCTCACCTAACTCCTCCGGCGCTTCCGTCAATCCCACCATCGCCTTACCCTGCGTTACGATAATATGTTCAACCGATCCCGGTGGATGCGGTTGTGAAATACGATCCGCGCCCGGCTGCGTCAGCAGCAGATAGATATCCCGCCGCGCACCCGGTGGGCAGGCGGCCAGTAAAATGGCCTGATAGTGGGC
Source organism: Citrobacter sp. RHBSTW-00017 (assembly GCF_013797615.1). Lineage (NCBI taxonomy): Bacteria > Pseudomonadati > Pseudomonadota > Gammaproteobacteria > Enterobacterales > Enterobacteriaceae > Citrobacter > Citrobacter sp. RHBSTW-00017. The sequence goes on from NZ_CP056899.1 coordinate 4,860,981, forward strand.
CTGCTCAGCCACGACTTTTGTCCCTTCGCCGCGGCGAATCACCTGCGTTTTTTGCTCCTGCGGTTCCAGCAGGCGCGCAAAGGGAATATCTAACGCCACACACAGCGACCAGAGCGTTTCCAGGCTAGGATTTCCATTGCCCGCTTCCAATTGCGAGAGTGTCGATTTTGCAATCCCCGCGCGACGGGCAATCTCCGCCAGCGACAAACCAGTGCGCTGACGTTCACGCACCAGACTTTTCGCGATCATACTGATGGGCTGGGTCATTCACGACTCCATGTTTTTTATATCGAACGAATTGTTCGACTTGTAAAGCCAATTGGTCGCGTTCATTATAATGGAAACTCGTTCGATATGGCTAAAACGGTATGAAACATTATTTTTCCAGTCTCAAAGGCGACACGATAAAAGCAATATTTTTAGTCTGTCTGGCCGTCGGTGTAGTCGGCATGTCATACGGCTCGCTGGCGATGGCCTACGGCTTCCCGCTGTGGGTACCGTTTGTACTCTCTATTACTGTGCTGGCGGGCGCGTCCGAGTTTATGTTTATCGGCATTATCGCCAGCGGTGGTAATCCACTGGCGGCTGCGGCTGCCGGTTTACTGGTTAACGCCCGACACGTGCCGTTCGGCGTCACCGTGCGCGATCTGGTAGGCACCCGAGCTGCCAGTTTCTTCGGCTGTCATATTATGAATGACGAAAGCGTGGTCTTTGGCCTGTCGCAAAAAACGCCTGAGCAACGTAAAGCCGCCTACTGGCTGTGCGGTCTGGGCGTCGCAATTTTCTGGCCTGTTGGCACCCTGATCGGCGCAGGCGTCGGCAAACTGCTCCCTGCCCCGGAAACCATCGGTCTGGATGCCGTCTTCCCTGCCATTCTGCTGGCTCTGGTCGTCCCGGCATTCAAAAACCGCACTACGCTGATTCGTGCCTGTAGCGGCGCCACGTTGTCGCTTGCCGCCATTCCCTTTGCGCCGGTCGGTTTACCGGTTTTGCTCTCACTCTTTGGCTTACTGACGAGGAAAAAATAATGGGCAACATGACGCTGTTTATCGTCGGTATCGCCATGCTATCTCTGGGAACGTATTTAATGCGTTTAGGGGGAGCCAAGCTTGGAAGCCGTTTAGCGTTCTCAGAACGCTCGCAGGCGCTGCTTTCCGACGCCGCAACGGTATTACTGTTCTCCGTTGCGCTGGCGACCACCTTTTACGAGGGCGAACACTTTGCCGGAATGGCGCGCGTACTCGGCGTGGCTTTTGCGGTATTTCTCGCCTGGCGTAAGATGCCGCTGATCGTGGTGATCGTTGCCGCTGCGGTGGTAACCGCGCTGTTACGAATGGTGGGTATACACTAAGAATATAATTACCCTGGCGAAATATTCATCAGGGTAATCACCTGTAGCGTTATGTGTTTTACCCCACAAAACCAGGCGCTAACTCTGCCTCAAATTGTCACTTCCCGCTGACATATTGCTGCTCATCTCTTCACCATCTCACCGTTAAAATCAAATCAAACAGTTTTTAACGGAGTCCCACCATGACAGCCCTTACAGCTAACTGCATTGACCTGAATATTCAGGGGAATAGCGTTTATGCCATCCTCAAGCAACTGGCGAATATGGCGCTTCAAAATGGCTACGTCTCTGACCGCAGCGCCTTCCTGCAAACGCTGCTGATACGCGAAAAGCTGCATTCCACCGGCTTTGGTTCGGGCATTGCCGTCCCACACGGTAAAAGCGTCTGTATCACACGCCCCTTCGTCTTGTTTGCGCGCAAATCAGAAAAAGTGGACTGGAAAGCCAGCGACGGCGAGGACGTTAACTGCTGGATCTGCCTCGGCGTGCCACAAACGGGCGAGGACGATCAGGTCAAAATTATCGGCACCCTGTGCCGCAAAATTATCCATCAAGATTTCATCAACCAACTGAAGCAAGGCGACACCGACCAGGTACTCGCCCTGCTCAATCAGACCTTAACCTCATAAGGAAGCGGCTATGGAGTCATCCTTGCGTTTAGTGGCGATTACCAACTGTCCGGCGGGTATCGCCCACACTTATATGGTGGCAGAAGCGCTGGAGCAAAAAGCGCGCTCGCTCGGCCATACGATTAAAGTCGAAACCCAGGGCTCAAGCGGCGTCGAAAACCGACTGACCAGTGAAGAAATTGCCGCTGCCGATTACGTTATTCTGGCTACAGGTCGCGGCCTGAGCGGCGAAGACCGGGGGCGTTTCGCCGGGAAAAAAGTCTATGAAATAGTCATTTCCCAGGCGCTGAAAAATATCGACCTGATTTTTACGCAGTTACCGACTCATTCACAACTTTTTGCCACTGATAGCAGCGTGAAGCTGGGAAAACAGGAGGTCCAGCACGGTAGCGTGATGAGCCACCTGATGGCTGGCGTTTCCGCCGCGCTGCCGTTTGTTATTGGCGGCGGTATTCTGGTTGCCATCGCTAATATGCTGGTGCAGTTCGGTTTGCCCTATGCCGATATGTCGAAAGGTGCGCCGTCGTTCACCTGGGTTGTTGAATCCATCGGCTATCTGGGCTTCACCTTTATGATCCCCATTATGGGGGCATACATCGCGTGGTCGATTGCCGATAAGCCCGCTTTTGCCCCGGCGTTTCTGGTGTGTTACCTGGCGAACGATAAAGGTCTTCTCGGCACCCAGTCCGGTGCGGGGTTTCTCGGCGCGGTCGTACTCGGGCTGGCAATTGGCTACTTTGTGCTTTGGTTTCGCAAGGTTCGGCTCGGCAAAGCGTTGCAGCCGCTGCTCGGCTCCATGCTGATCCCGTTTGTCACTTTGCTGGTGTTTGGCGTACTGACTTATTACGTCATCGGTCCGGTGATGTCCGACATCATGGGGGGCCTGCTGCACTTCCTGAACACTATTCCACCATCAATGAAAATGGGCGCAGCCTTCCTCGTTGGCGCAATGCTGGCATTTGATATGGGCGGGCCAATCAATAAAACGGCCTGGTTCTTCTGCTTCTCACTGCTGGAAAAACATATCTATGACTGGTACGCCATCGTCGGCGTGGTGGCACTGATGCCGCCCGTCGCGGCAGGTATCGCTACCTATTTAGCGCCAAAACTGTTTACCCAGCAGGAGAAGGCCGCCGCCAGCAGTGCGATTGTGGTGGGTGCCACCGTCGCCACCGAACCGGCAATCCCCTATGCGCTGGCCGCGCCGCTGCCGATGATTACCGCCAATACGCTCTCCGGTGGTATTACCGGCATGCTGGTCATCGCCTTTGGAATCAAACGTCTCGCGCCGGGTTTAGGTATCTTTGATCCGCTGATTGGCCTGATGTCTCCGGTGGGGTCATTTTACCTGGTGCTGGCTATCGGTCTGGCGCTGAACATTTCGTTAATTATCATCCTGAAAGGATTGTGGCTGAAACGTAAAGCCGCACAGCAGGAGCTTGCCCATGAACATTGAGTTACTTCAGCAGTTATGCGAAGCCAGCGCCGTCAGCGGTGATGAGCAGGAAGTTCGCACTCTTCTCATTAATGCGCTGGATTCCAGCGTCGATGAAATCACTTTTGACGGCCTCGGCAGCTTTGTCGCACGCAAGGGCAACCGTGGGCCGAAGGTTGCCATCGTTGGTCACATGGATGAAGTGGGCTTTATGGTCACGCATATCGACGAAAGCGGCTTTTTGCGCTTCACCACCATTGGCGGTTGGTGGAGCCAGTCGATGCTGAACCACCGGGTCGCCATCCGCACCCGCAAGGGCGTCAAAATCCCTAGCATAATCGGCTCCGTAGCACCGCACGCCTTAACGGAAAAGCAGAAACAACAACCTCTGACATTTGACGAAATGTTCATCGATATTGGTGCCAACAGCCGCGAAGAAGTAGAAAACCGCGGAATTGCGATCGGTGACTTCGTTAGCCCGGAAGCCAATTTCGCTCGCTGGGGCGAAGATAAGATCGTCGGCAAAGCGCTGGATAATCGCGTCGGCTGCGCCCTGATGGCCGAGCTTTTACAAACCGTGGATAACCCTGAAATTACCCTGTACGGCGTGGGCAGCGTGGAAGAAGAAGTGGGTCTACGCGGGGCGCAAACCTCAGCGGAGCATATCAAGCCCGATATGGTGATCGTGCTGGATACTGCGGTTGCGGGCGATGTGCCCGGAATCGACGGCATTAAATACCCACTCAAGCTTGGCGAGGGCCCAGGGCTGATGCTGTTCGATAAGCGCTATTTCCCTAATCAGCAGTTGGTTGCCACATTAAAAGCGTGTGCAGAAAGCAGCGGCGCGTCATTGCAGTTTTGCACCATGAAAACCGGGGCGACGGACGGTGGACGCTATAACGTTATGGGCGGCGGTCGTCCGGTGGCGGCGCTATGCCTGCCGACTCGCTATCTCCACGCCAACAGCGGCATGATTTCCGCATCGGATTACGACGCGCTGTTTACGCTGGTGCGCGAACTGCTCACCTCGCTGTCGACCGAAAAGGTCCGCGCGCTTACTGACTTTCGCCGGGAGAGTTAATGCTTTCGGAACGCCAGTTAAAATTGGTGGATCTTCTTGAACAGCAGCCGTGTTTGCTGGGCGACCTGGCGCGGCAAACTGGCGTTTCAGGCAGAACCATCCTGCGCGATATTGACTACCTCAATTTTACCCTCAGCGGTAAGGCCCGCATTCAGCCCGGTGGCAGTGCGGGCTATCAGTTGGAAATTGTCGACAGACGCGGTTATTTTCAGCTTCTGCAACGCCATGATAATGATGACCGGTTGCTGGCCTTTCTTCTGCTCAATACCTTTACACCGCGTGTACAGCTGGCTTCGGCGCTCAATTTACCTGAAACCTGGGTGGCCGATCGTCTCCCACGGTTGAAGCAGCGCTATGAGCGGGCCTTTTGTCTTGCCAGCCGCCCGGGCGTCGGTCATTTCATTGATGAACCAGAAGAAAAGCGCATTATCCTGTTGGCGAATCTGCTTAAAAAAGATCCCCTCTTAATTCCACTGCCGGGTATTACCCGAGACAACATCGACAGGCTCAATGCAGCATGTGAAAAACTTAATGAATTCCCGCTCATCTCGGGAGAGTACCTGGCAAGTCTGGTGCTGGCCGTCTATGCCCTGCGTAACCAGCTCTCCGGGGCATGGCCGGAGTGTCGGTATGTTTCACTGAAAAATGCGGTGGAACAAGGAGGAGTCTACCTGGGCGAGAACGCCTTCAGAACACTGACCGGCCTTCTGGAAATCAGACAACGGCAGGCAATGACAATCTCTGCCGATGCGGTGACCTTGTTGTTAAAAAGCGTTCCCGGCATCGCTGCGTTGAACGTTATCGATACCCAACTGGTTGATAATATTACCGGCCACCTGCTGAGATGCGTCTCTGCCCCGGTTTGGGTACCGGAACATCGCCAGAGCAGTATGCACAACCTGAAGTCGACCTGGCCTGCCGCCTTCGATTTGAGTCTGCGTTTTATTGCCCTGTTGCGTGAAAAACTGGATATCCCACTGTTCGATAGCGACCTCATCGGGCTTTACTTCGCCTGCGCACTGGAGCGCCATCAAAACGAGCGCCAGCCGGTCATTTTGTTATCCGACCAGAATGCTATCGCCACCATCAACCAACAGGCCATTGAGCGAGATGTTCTGAATTGTCGGGTGATCATTGCGCGAAATACGAGTGAAGTCAGCGCCATCAGTGAAGAAATCACCCCACTGTTAATCATCAACAATAGTCACTATTTACTTGATGAATCTATAAAAAATACCTTAACCATCAAGAACATCATCACCGCTGCAGGTACCGAGCAGATTAAACACTTCCTCGCGACGGCCTTTATCCGCCAGCAGCCCGAACGTTTCTTTTTACAGCCGGGCAGCTTCCATTACGCCAATATGAAGACCGAAAGCTGGCAGAGTATCATCGGCCGGATCTGCGGCCAGCTTGTGGCACAGAGCCATATCACCGAGGACGAAGCGCTGCGCATTTGCGCCCGGGAGCATGAAGGTGAAAACCTGATCGTGAATCGCCTGGCGATTCCTCATTGCTGGAGCGAACAGGAGCGCCGCTTTCGTGGTTTCTTTATTACCCTCGCACACCCTATTCTGGTGAATAACGAACCGGTCAGCCATGTCCTAATCGCCTGTGCCGCCGCCGAGGCGCGGCATGAGCTAAAAATCTTCAGTTATTTATCCAGCGTGCTGAGCAGCCATCCGGCAGAAACTATTGCGGGATTGAAAGACTATAACGCGTTTATCGCATTGCTCAGGCAGTGAATGCCGGAAATGAAAAAAGCGCCTCAAGGGCGCTCTTTCGACAGTACTGAGGTATCTTATTTCAGCAGTTCAGCGGTCATGTGCACGCGGTTGCCGGTGTATGCCTGAGTGATTTTATAATCGCTGGCACCTGCACGTTCAGCCTGAGCGGCAATTTTTGCTTCAGCGCTTTCCAGTGTAGAACCAGTTGCGGTAACTGTCTGAGCAGCGAAAGAACCGAAAGAAGTAGCCAGAGCGATAACTGCGACAAAAGTTTTGATGCTTTTCATGATATAAACCCTTTAACTTAGTTGTTTGATTAAGGCACCGTGCCTTGATGTGATAAATAATAGCCATCTCATCGCACAACTAAAAGCGGAAGGATTTGCCAGTCTTATTCAAATTAATTGAATACTGGTTACTCAGTTATCAGACGCTCGGGATGTGTATAAATCGTCGCCCGGCCCGGTTTGCAAAAACCCACCAGCGTCAGGTTACAGCGTTCGGCAACTTCCACAGCGAGCGTTGTCGCCGCAGAAACAGCAAACAGGATTTCCACGCCGCACATTGCCGACTTCTGCACCATCTCGTAGCTGGCGCGGCTGGAGACTAATACCGCGCCCTGCCGCCAGGTTTCCCCTTCGATCGCACGTCGTCCCAGCAGTTTATCCAGCGCAACATGACGTCCAACATCTTCATGTCCGCCCGCCAGATGACCTGACGGCTGTACCCAGGCAGCCGCGTGCGTGCAGCCTGTCAGTTGCCCAACAGGCTGGAAATCAGGGAGATGCCTTAAGGCGTTATCGAGATGCGCCAGATTGAATGTCTGGGTAAACGGCAGCGGCTGGACCGGTTTGCCAATATCATTAAGTTGTTCCACGCCACAAACACCGCAGCCAGTCCGACCGGCCAGTGCGCGACGACGCTCTTTCAGCCCCATAAAGCGCCGGCTGGACAGCTCAACCTGCACTTCTAATCCGTTGCAGGAAGGCACCACGTCCATCCCGTAAATATCTTGCGAGGACTCAATAATGCCTTCAGAAAGTGAAAAACCCATCGCAAAGTGCTCAAGATCTTTCGGTGATGCCATCATCACCACGTGTGAAATCCCGTTGTATACCAGCGCCACAGGCACTTCTTCAGCTACCTCATCTGGCTGAGGATGTTGCAAGTCCTCGCGCTTCCAGAGGGTCAACTGACGAGATCCTGTCGGAGATGTCACATTCTTGATGTTTTCTTGAATAATCTTATTCACTTTCTTTTAACCGTATTGGAACACGCATACCAACATTGTGGTATTCTTTACAAACCCCTCCTGGACGGAGGGAAATTCACCCAATTCTGGACCTTTGCGGTCCCGTCCGCAAAGAAAAATAACAACCACTTCCCTCGCGTTCGCGTTATAGGAAAACGAAGGGAACGTGACAATGTCGAAACAAGGAGCGAACCATGCAGGTCAGCAGAAGGCAGTTCTTTAAGATCTGCGCTGGCGGTATGGCAGGCACCACGGCAGCGGCACTGGGCTTTGCACCCGGCGTAGCGCTAGCGGAAACACGGCAATATAAATTGCTGCGCACCCGCGAAACCCGTAACACCTGCACTTACTGTTCCGTTGGCTGTGGACTGTTAATGTACAGTCTCGGTGACGGAGCAAAAAACGCCAAAGCATCCATCTTCCATATCGAAGGGGACCCGGATCACCCGGTGAACCGTGGCGCACTGTGCCCGAAAGGGGCAGGACTTGTGGACTTCATCCACTCTGAAAGCCGCCTGAAATTCCCGGAATACCGCGCACCTGGCTCTGATAAGTGGCAACAGATTAGCTGGGATGAGGCATTTGACCGCATCGCTAAGCTGATGAAAGAAGACCGCGACGCTAACTACGTTGCACAAAACGCCGAAGGCGTAACCGTTAACCGCTGGCTTTCCACCGGGATGCTGTGTGCTTCCGCTTCCAGTAACGAAACCGGCTATTTAACACAAAAATTCTCCCGCGCGCTTGGTATGCTCGCGGTCGACAACCAGGCACGCGTCTGACACGGACCAACGGTAGCAAGTCTTGCTCCAACATTTGGTCGCGGTGCGATGACCAACCACTGGGTCGACATTAAAAACGCCAACCTCGTTGTGGTAATGGGCGGTAACGCCGCTGAAGCTCACCCGGTCGGGTTCCGCTGGGCGATGGAAGCCAAAATTCACAACGGCGCGAAGCTGATTGTTATCGATCCGCGCTTTACGCGAACCGCGGCGGTGGCTGATTTCTATGCTCCGATTCGTTCCGGTACTGACATTGCTTTCCTGTCAGGCGTTTTGCTGTACCTGCTGAACAACGAAAAATTCAACCGCGAATACACTGAAGCCTATACCAACGCCAGCCTGATCGTGCGTGAAGATTACGGTTTCGAAGATGGCCTGTTTACCGGCTACGACGCGGACAAACGCAAGTATGACAAAACCAGTTGGAACTACGAACTGGATGAAAAAGGCTTCGCCAAACGCGATGTCACCCTGCAACACCCGCGCTGCGTATGGAACCTGCTGAAACAGCACGTCTCCCGCTACACGCCGGACGTCGTAGAAAATATCTGCGGTACGCCAAAGGCCGACTTCCTGAAGGTCTGTGAGTACATCGCAGAAACAAGCCGCCCAGATAAAACCGCGTCGTTCCTGTACGCACTGGGCTGGACGCAACACTCCGTTGGTGCGCAGAACATCCGTACCATGGCGATGATCCAGTTGCTGCTGGGCAATATGGGGATGGCAGGCGGCGGCGTTAACGCCCTGCGCGGACACTCTAACATTCAGGGTCTGACCGACTTAGGTCTGCTGTCACAAAGCCTGCCGGGCTATATGACGCTGCCAAGCGAGAAGCAAACTGACCTGCAAACTTACCTTGCCGCCAACACGCCAAAACCGTTGCTGGAAGGCCAGGTGAACTACTGGGGCAACTACCCGAAATTCTTCGTTTCGATGATGAAAGCCTTCTTTGGCGATAAAGCGACAGCGGAAAACAGCTGGGGCTTCGACTGGCTGCCGAAGTGGGATAAAGGGTACGACGTCCTGCAGTACTTCGAGATGATGAACCAGGGCAAAGTGAATGGCTATATCTGCCAGGGCTTTAACCCGGTCGCATCATTCCCGAATAAAAACAAGGTGGTGGCTTCGCTATCCAAACTGAAGTTCCTGGTCACCATCGACCCGCTCAACACAGAGACCTCCACCTTCTGGCAGAACCACGGTGAGTCGAACGATGTTGACCCGTCGAAAATCCAGACCGAAGTCTTCCGTCTGCCGTCCACCTGCTTCGCCGAAGAGAACGGTTCTATCGTCAACTCCGGTCGCTGGCTGCAGTGGCACTGGAAAGGTGCGGATGCCCCAGGAATTGCCGTTACCGATGGTGAAATCCTCGCCGGTATCTTCCTGCGTCTGCGCAAGATGTATGCCGAGCAGGGTGGCGCGAACCCGGAACAGGTACTGAGCATGACCTGGAACTACTCCACACCACACGAACCGGCTTCGGAAGAAGTGGCGATGGAGAGCAACGGTAAAGCCCTGGCCGACATTATCGACCCGGCCACCGGTGCCGTTATCGTCAAGAAAGGCCAACAGCTTAGCTCGTTCGCCCAACTGCGTGACGACGGTACCACCTCCAGCGGCTGCTGGATTTTTGCCGGTAGCTGGACGCCGGAAGGCAACCAGATGGCACGTCGCGATAACGCCGATCCTTCAGGCCTTGGCAATACGCTGGGCTGGGCATGGGCGTGGCCGCTCAACCGCCGCATTCTGTATAACCGCGCCTCCGCTGACCCGCAGGGGAATCCGTGGGATCCAAAACGTCAGATCCTGAAATGGGACGGGGCGAAATGGAGCGGGATGGATATTCCTGACTACAGTGCCGCCGCACCGGGCAGCAACGTTGGGCCGTTCATCATGCAGCCGGAAGGGATGGGACGCCTGTTTGCTATCGATAAGATGGCAGAAGGTCCGTTCCCGGAACACTACGAGCCGTTTGAAACGCCGCTGGGGACTAACCCGCTGCACCCGAACGTTATCTCTAACCCTGCCGCACGTATCTTTAAAGGTGACGCGGAAGCACTGGGTAAAGCGGATAAGTTCCCGTACGTCGGTACGACCTACCGTCTGACCGAGCACTTCCACTACTGGACTAAGCATGCGCTGCTTAACGCTATCGCCCAGCCGGAGCAGTTTGTGGAAATTGGCGAGAAGCTGGCGAATAAGCTCGGTATCTCTCATGGCGATACCGTCAAAGTCTCCTCTAACCGTGGCTACATTAAAGCCAAAGCGGTGGTGACCAAACGTATTCGCACGTTGAAGGCCAACGGTCAGGATATCGACACTATCGGAATCCCGATTCACTGGGGCTACGAAGGTGTGGCGAAAAAAGGCTTTATCGCTAACACGTTAACGCCATTCGTCGGTGATGCGAACACGCAGACGCCGGAATTTAAGTCCTTCCTCGTGAACGTGGAAAAGGTGTAACGGAGACGACCTATGGCTTATCAATCGCAAGACATCATTCGTCGTTCCGCCACTAACGGTTTCACCCCCGCGCCTCAGGCGCGGGACCATCAGGAAGAGGTGGCGAAGCTTATCGACGTCACCACCTGTATCGGCTGTAAAGCGTGTCAGGTGGCGTGTTCAGAATGGAACGACATCCGTGATGAAGTGGGCAACAACGTTGGGGTGTACGACAACCCGGCTGATTTGACCGCTAAATCCTGGACGGTAATGCGCTTCTCGGAAGTGGAACAAAACGACAAACTGGAGTGGCTAATCCGCAAGGATGGCTGTATGCACTGCGCCGATCCGGGCTGCCTGAAGGCGTGTCCGGCCGAAGGAGCAATCATTCAGTATGCCAACGGTATCGTCGACTTCCAGTCCGAGCAGTGCATCGGCTGTGGCTACTGTATCGCGGGCTGCCCGTTCGACGTGCCGCGCCTCAACCCGGAAGACAACCGCGTTTACAAATGTACGCTGTGCGTTGACCGTGTAGTGGTCGGACAAGAACCAGCCTGCGTGAAAACGTGTCCAACCGGCGCTATTCATTTCGGCACTAAAGAGTCGATGAAAACGCTGGCCGGTGAGCGCGTGGCGGAGCTGAAAACGCGTGGTTACGAAAACGCGGGTCTGTACGATCCGGCAGGCGTTGGCGGTACGCACGTGATGTACGTATTGCACCATGCGGACAAGCCGAATCTGTACCACGGTCTGCCGGAGAACCCGGAAATCAGCGCCACCGTGAAGTTCTGGAAAGGCATCTGGAAACCTCTCGCAGCCGTCGGCTTTGCAGCGACATTTGCGGCCAGTATCTTCCACTACGTCGGCGTAGGCCCGAACCGTGCGGAAGAGGAAGAAGACAATCTGCATGAAGAAAAAGACGAGGTGCGCAAATGAAACGTCGTGACACCATCGTGCGCTACACGGCGCCGGAACGCATCAACCACTGGATCACCGCCTTCTGCTTCATTCTGGCGGCAGTGAGCGGGATGGGTTTTCTCTTCCCGTCTTTTAACTGGCTGATGCACATCATGGGCACGCCGCAACTGGCGCGAATTGTGCACCCGTTTGTCGGCGTGATCATGTTTGCCTCGTTTATCATCATGTTTTTCCGTTACTGGCACCACAATCTAATCAATCGGGATGATATCTTTTGGGCGAAGAATATTCGTAAGATTGTCGTCAACGAGGAAGTAGGTGACACTGGACGTTATAACTTCGGCCAGAAATGCGTATTCTGGGCGGCGATTATCTTCCTGGTCCTGTTGCTGGTGAGCGGAGTGGTCATCTGGCGTCCGTATTTTGCGCCTGCTTTCTCAATCCCGGTGATCCGATTCGCGTTAATGCTGCATTCATTTGCCGCAGTAGCGTTAATTGTGGTTATCATGGTGCACATTTACGCCGCCCTTTGGGTGAAAGGCACCATTACCGCGATGGTGGAAGGATGGGTTACCAGCTCATGGGCGAAGAAACATCACCCGCGCTGGTACCGTGAAGTCCGCCAGAAACAGGAAAAGTCATCTGAATGAGTATTCGCATAATCCCGCAAGATGAGCTGGAGAAGAGCGAGAAACGCACGGCGGATATGATTCCGCCGTTATTATTCCCCAGACTCAAAAATTTGTATAACCGCCGCGCTGAACGTCTGCGCGAGCTGGCCGAGAACAACCCACTGGGTGATTACCTGCGTTTTGCCGCGCTGATCGCTCACGCGCAGGAAGTGGTGTTGTACGACCATCCGCTGCAGATGGATCTGACCGCTCGCATCAAAGAAGCGAACGATCAGGGCAAACCGCCACTGGATATCCACGTTCTGCCACGCGACAAGCACTGGCAAAAACTGCTGCAATCGCTAATTGCTGAGCTGAAGCCGGAAATGAGCGGCCCTGCGCTGGCCGTGATCGAGAATCTGGAAAAAGCCTCGGAGCAGGAGCTGGAACTGATGGCCAGCGCGCTGTTTGCCTCCGATTTCGCCTCCGTCAGCAGCGACAAAGCACCGTTCATTTGGGCTGCCCTGTCGCTCTACTGGGCGCAGATGGCGAGCCTGATTCCCGGCAAAGCCCGTGCGGAATACGGCGAACAGCGTCAGTACTGCCCGGTGTGTGGTTCAATGCCGGTCTCCAGCATGGTGCAAATCGGTACCACTCAGGGGCTGCGCTATTTGCACTGCAACCTGTGCGAAACCGAGTGGCACGTGGTGCGCGTGAAGTGCAGCAACTGTGAGCAGAGCCGTGATTTGAACTACTGGTCGCTGGATAACGAACAGGCGGCAATTAAAGCTGAAAGCTGCGGCGATTGCGGGACTTACCTGAAGATTCTCTATCAGGAAAAAGACCCGAAAGTCGAGGCCGTAGCCGACGATCTCGCTTCACTGATGCTGGACGCACACATGGAGCAAGAGGGCTTTGCCCGCAGCTCCATCAACCCGTTCCTGTTCCCGGGTGAAGGGGAGTAAGTTCTTCGCACTACCGGGCGGCGCAGGTCGCCCGGGTTATAACGTATACGGTGTGACCACGCCGGATATGCCTGCAAAATCCCTGGTATTACGCGTAACCAGTGTAAGACGATGAATCTGCGCAGTGGCCAAAATGATGGCATCCGGCAATTTCATCCCATATTCCTGCCTGATACTCACGCTTCGTTCAGCAATATCCTGTGAAACACCTATCACATTAAAAGCGCCTAGCGCAACGCGTGTGCGAGATTCCTGATGATATTTTTTTGCGCCCACCATCAACTCCATCCATGTAATGAGGCTGATTGCGTTCTGCGGCGGCCATGTTTCTATCGCTAGTTTTGCTTCACTTCGCCCGCTAAACAGGTCGATGAGGATGTTGGTATCAAAAAGCGCAGATCCTGTGGCCATTACCATTCCTCACGGAGTTTACGCTGATAATCAACGCCATCTTCCTCACAACCTTGCCATAGCCCAAGAGCACGTGAAATTGTCGTTTCAGCTTGATCCTGCCTCTCAAGATACTGTTCAACAGCCTCCCGCAAAAGCTCGGCCCGCGGCAGATTACGCTGCACCTTGAGATCATCAAGACGTTTGATCACTTCGTCTGATAAATCGAGTAAAATTCTGCCCATATCCATCCCAGCCATCATACTCACATATACCTCCAGTATATCATTGGCGATTAATTTCCACACAACATACACCCGAGAAAAGCGAGAAAATAGCCTTCACGCGAACGATTTTTACTTTTGCGAGCCGCTTTCCAGAATCGTACACCCCGCCACTTTTCCCATTCTCATTCGTGGTTATCCAGGTTATAAAACTGTATATCCATACAGATAAGGAAAATAATAAATGGCACTGGAAAGCGGGATTGCACAGCTGGTTGAGGCATTTATCGCGGCGGGACGCCCTTCTTCGCGCGAGCAAAATATTGATGACCGGAGAGCAGGCTACATTGCCAGCACGGTACTGGCAGGAGAAACTGAAACCCGCGTACAGGTTGAAGATTTTGAACTCGATGCAATGACATTTCGTGTTGTTTCGCCGCGGGACGCCACGGGAAATCTCCCCTGCGTTATCTATTATCACGGTGGCTGCTTTGTCAGTGGCGGATTCGCGACGCATGATAACCAGCTAAGGCAGCTCGCCTGGTACAGCGGCTGTCGAGTCATTGCGGTGCATTATCGCCTCGCACCAGAGCATACTTTCCCGGCTGCACATAACGACGCTGAAACGGGAGCCAATATTATCTGGAAGTATGCCCAGAAACTGGGTGTCGACCGCGGCAGGATTACGCTTGCTGGCGACAGCGCGGGCGGGCATCTGGCGCTGGTCACCGCACTGCGCCTGAAAGCTGCCAATCAATGGCAACCTGCGCAGCTAATACTGATTTACCCGATGCTGGACGCAACCGCCAGGTTTGAGAGCTACGATCGAAATGGGCAGGATTACATTATCACGCGTGACACGTTGCTTTCGGGCTACGAGATGTATTTGCCGCAAACCGACCTGCGGCATCCTGAAGCCAGCCCTGTCTGGCGTGAAGACTTCAACGGTCTGCCGCCCACGCACATCATTACAGCCGAATTCGACCCACTGCGCGATGAGGGCGAGGCCCTGTATCAACGGTTCCAGGAGCAGGGCGTGGAGTGCACCTGCCAACGCTATCTTGGCGTTATCCACGGATTTTTCCAGTTGGCAGGAGTGAGCCAGGCGGCACGAAATGTTATGCGAGATGTGGCCTGGCGGCTTGGCCGTTAGGGTTGTTTATGTTTTCGTCCACGGGTGCTATCTTGTGTGAATAGATAACACAAAGGACAAACTTATGCCCAGAACTACCAGCATTACAATCGGCGAGCATCTCGATCGTTTTATTAACGAAATGATTGAAAGTGGGCGCTATGGCTCCACCAGCGAAGTTGTTCGTTCGGCATTGCGTTTGCTGGAGGAACAAGAATTGCGAAATAATGCATTGCGCGACGCGCTGGAGGATGGGATACACAGTGGCACAAGCGACCTGACTCTACAGGAGGTCGCGCTCCGGAAGAAGCGCAGTCTGAATGTATAAACTCTCTAATCGGGCAGTCGAAGACTTTGAATCTATCTATGAATACACCTGGAGAAAATTCGGTTATCAACATGCAGATAAATACACGACAGAGTTGGAGCAGCTTTTATTACTATTAGAGAAAAACTCTTTGATGGGTCGCAACAGCTCTGAAATTAAGGAAGGTACCCGTCAATACAACCACCGCCAACATGCAATTTTTTATCAAAATGCGGATTATGGCATTTTCATAATCCGCATTTTACATCAGCAAATGAACCCAATATTGCATATTAACTAGAGAAACTACTCTTCCTCATTCCCGCCCTCTTCATATGCGCCAAACGGTTTCGCGGGTAGCACAATGTAGGTACCTTCAAACACGACGCCCGGCGTGTCATCGCCAAACACCCCGACCTGCATCTGAACGCGCGCCTTGCGGCCTCTTGCCAGACGGTCCAGGTCACCGCTCAGCGAGCCCAGATCGGCAATAGCGGTAGGTTTCCCGGTAATTGGCCTGCTGTATCGGATATGCGCGTCGGCGAGGATTATCGTCCCCCCCAGATGACGCTCGCGCAGCATCAGCCAGATAAGCCCCCAGCCCGTTAACGTCGCCAGTGAAAACAGGCTTCCGGCAAACAGCGTATGGTGCGGGTTCTGATTGCCTGTCTCTGGCATCGTAGTAATAAATTTCTGCCCGGTGTACTGCTGAATGCGCACGCCCATTTTCTCACTCAATGGAATATGTTCGTACCAGGCTTGCTGTAGCTGTCCGCACCAGTCCCCGCGATGGAGAATGTCGTCCAGCGTTGCGATGGGTTTAATCATCAAAAAATGGCGCACCGGCGTGGTTTGCGGCGTGGTAATTTCGCCCTGACTCACAAACCCCAGTTTGGCGAAAAATTCGACCGCATCTTCACGGGCGCTACAGGTTACGCGTTTTACCCCTTCCTGACGCGCCACAGACTCCAGGGTCATCGCCATCAGCGTGCCCAACCCTTTCTCCTGCACAGAGGGGTCAACGGCCATAAAGCGTATGGAGGCTTCGTTATCCGCATTGATATACAGACGCCCGACCGCGACCAGATTTCCCTCTTCGTCCACCACCATCTGGTGATGCGCCATCGCGTCCCAGGCATCCCGTTCGGAGCCTTTGGGCTGGTGCAACGGTTTACGCAACATCTCCCAGCGAAACTGGTAGTAACGCTCCAACTCTTCTTCTGTTTGCGGTACTCGAAGGTGATACATAGTCGTATTCTCTCTTGTTGCCCGCGGCCACACCGGTAGCTGGTTCATACTTGTAACCAGAACGTCACGGGGCCATCATTAACCAGTGAAACCTGCATATCCGCAGCGAATCGACCGGTTTGCGTATTCATTTCCTGTTGGCGGCAACGCTCAACAAAGTATTCATACAGCGCTTCTGCCCGCTCGGGCGCAGCGCCTTTCGAAAACCCCGGGCGCATGCCACGTTCGGTATCTGCCGCCAGCGTGAACTGTGAAACCACCAGCACACTGCCACCTGATTGCTGCACGTTGAGGTTCATTTTTCCTTCGGCATCGCTAAAGATTCGATAGCCGAGTACGCGCTCGCACAGACGGTTCGCTTTCTGTTCGTCATCATCCCTTTCGACACCTAACAGGACCAAAAGTCCTGGGCCAATTTCACCCGTCACCTCGCCCTCCACGGTGACGCTGGCCCGGGTTACGCGCTGAATTAATGCAATCATGGTTGATCTGCTTCTTCTTGTTCTGCGGCTTGTTTAAGTTTGCGGTATTCCCCGAGAGTGACAGTTATTTCTGCACCAAGCAAGACGATACACCACGTCCAGTATACCCAGACAAATAAAATGGGGATCACCGCCAGGACACCGTAAATGAGCTGATACGACGGGAACATCGTGATGTAGAGCGCAAATCCTTTCTTTCCGGCCTCGAACAACACGGCGGCCACAAAGGCGCCAATAACCGCATCACGATTGGGCACACGCGTAGTTGGTACAATGCTGTAAAGCAGCCAGAACGAGAGCCAGGAAAGCACCAGAGGGAAAATACGCAAGACGTCATCAATCACCGAGTTGAGATCGCTGGCCCAGCGCAATGACAACAAATAAGAGCTGATCGCCAGACTAGCCCCCGCCAGCAGCGGCCCCAGCGTTAAAATCATCCAGTAGACGGCGAAAGAGTAAACTTTGGGACGAGTGCGCTTACTGCGCCAGATAGTATTCAGAGCATTATCAATGGCATACATCAGCAATAACGCCGTGACAATCAGCCCACATGCCCCAACGGCCGTCATTTTGTTCGAGTTGGCGACAAACTGTTCGATATAACGCTGGATGACGTCTCCCGTTGCCGGGATAAAATTTGCGAAAATAAAATGACGTAGCTGGGCACTGACGTCGGAAAACATCGGAAATGCGGCGAAAAGAGCAAACACAACGGCGATAAGCGGCACTAATGAGAGCAGTGAAACGTAGGCAAGATTCCCTGCCAGCGTCGTCATGTTGTCCTCATCAATCCGCTGCCATAGTAGCTTCAGCCAGGCCCGTACAGGACGCGTATGGTGCCTGGCTTGTTGCTGAACATTTTTTAGCATAACAACTTCGCGAAATAGTCAGGAATGGTCGTTTTATCGACGACCTGGATACTGGTAATCCCTAACCGGTTAGCTCCTTCAATATTATCGGCGTTGTCGTCAAAAAAGACCGCATCGTCCGCAGAAAAACCTTCAGACTGCAGGACATGCTGGTAAATCCGCGCTTCCGGTTTTCGCATGCCCAGATCCTGGGAAAGATAAATATGGTCAGCGGCCTGACGAATTTCAGGATATTCATCCGGCCAAAATGTTGTGTGCAGACGGTTAGTATTCGACAAGACGACCACCCGATGCCCCTGCTCACGCAGCTTATGCATGATGTCGATGACTTCAGGGCGCAATGCCACAAAAACGGCCTGCCAGCCGTGAGAGAACTGCTCGTAACTTAGCGGCAGCGCCATGTCATGACATAGCGCCTCGGCAAAGGCTTCATCCGTTATTTCACCTCGCTCGTGCTGGTGAAAAGCCTCCCCCATGGTGAAACTTTGCTTCAGCGAGGCTGTAAATAGACCCGTTTTAGTTCCATGCATTTTTTGAGATCCCGGCCAAATAATGGTGCTGTCGGTATTCCTCCGGTGTCATATTGTTCAGTGATTCATGCGGGCGTTCACAGTTATATTCTGACAACCATTTCTCCGTAATTTCCCGCACTTCATTCAGCGTTCTGAACAGATAAAAATCGAGTATTTCTGTACGGTATGTCCGGTTAAAGCGCTCAATAAAAGCGTTCTGCGTCGGCTTACCCGGCTGAATAAATTCCAGTTTTACTGCATGTTGCTCTGCCCATTCAGCCAGTGCCAGAGAGATAAATTCCGGACCATTATCCATGCGTAGCATGACCGGATAGCCGCGATTTGCCGCAATCCTCTCGAGTACACGGACCACGCGCAAAGCTGGCAGATTCAGATCGATTTCAATCGACAATGCCTCACGGTTAAAGTCATCAACGACATTGAACGTGCGAAAACGACGGCCACAGACCAGAGCATCATGCATAAAATCGACAGACCAGCTCTGGTTCAGCGCTTCCGGTGTGGCCAGTGGCGAGGGATTACGCACCGGCAACCGTTGTTTGCCTTTACGGCGAAAATTCAGCTTCAGCAGACAATAAATACGATGGATCCTTTTGTGATTCCACGGGTATCCCTGCCGCCGCAGAACCTGGAAAAGTTTTGGAAAACCGTATCGTGGGTATCGCTCTGCCACTGCCTGCAACGCGACAATAACAGGTTCGTCACGCGTGGTATCCGGACGGTAATGGTAAACCGTTCTGCTCAGGTTCAGACTCCGGCAGGCCTGACGGATACTGAGTCCAAATGTCGTTATCAGATGAGTGACCAGCTCACGCTTAAAGGCTGGTTTTAAAGCTTTTTTTCGATAACGTCTTTCAGCGCCCGGTTCTCAAGGCTCAGGTCGGCAAACATCTGTTTGAGACGTCGGTTCTCGTCCTCAAGATCCTTGATCTTTTTAATATCAGAAGCCTCCATGCCGCCGTATCTGGACTTCCAGTTGTAGTAGGTGGCTTCAGAGATACCGGCCTCCCGGCAGACATCTTTAACAGTTCGTCCGCCTTCAACCGACTTAATCACAGCGATGATCTGATGCTCAGTAAAACGGGCTTTACGCATAGCGATCTCCTTCGTTGGCAGATTGGTTATGCCGGATGATCTCTAAATGTGAATGGCACGATTATGCGGGATGTTTACAAGGCCAGCGGTACACGGCTCAGATCGCTCCATGTGCCCAACACGCGGTTGAAGTCGATATCGACAATCACATTACCTAAATCAAAGATATAGAGCATGCCCTTCTCCTTATTCGCCGTGGATGAATAACTGTAGCGGGAAAGGAGAAGTTTGACTATGTGAGAGTGATGGCTTCGAACTTATCGAGCCATCATCTGAGGAATTACACGGCCAGAGCATCATCTTGTGAAGGACTCACCTGCACAATTTCAACCTGTTGTGACTGGAGTAAATTATGCAATGCGGGACCTGGGTATTCATCGGTAAACAGCGCGGTCACCTGAGAGACGTTACCAATTTCTACCGCGGCAGAAGCCGTATATTTCGTATGATCCGCTGCCAGCAGAATGTGTCTTGAGTGCGACATCATCGTTTTCACTACGCTGGCTTCATTGACATCAAACTCCAGCAGCGCGCCATCACTTTCGATCGCGCCAACGCTGGTTACCAGGTAGTCGGCCCTAAAATCAGCGACAAATGCCGAGGCAGAAGGACCAATGATGCCACTGTTGTGCGGGCGTAACGTTCCCCCCGGCACCATGACTTCAAAACGTGGATTGTTATAAAGAATGTGCGCCACGCGCAGACTGTTGGTGATAATGCGCAAATGATTATGGTTTAACAGCGAGCGGGCCACCTGCTCAACGGTGGTGCCAATGGTAATAAACACCGTTGACCCATCGGGAATGTAGTCCGCCACCGCTTCCGCGATGGCTTTTTTCTCCTCCGTCCAGGAGACTTCACGCTGCTCAAACGCCGTATTCACCACGCTGGAGGCTCTACCCGCGCCACCATGATGACGCGTAATTAATCCCTGCTCGCTGAGTTTACGAATATCACGACGCACGGTCTGCGTGGACACGTCCAGCAGGCTGGCCAGCTCGTCGATATTCATATAACCGCGCTCGCTAATCAGCATAAGCAGTTGATCGTGTCGCGGGTTACCGGTCAGTTCGGTAAGACTCATGAAATTTCCTCGAAAAACCATTGCCCTGGCATTTTATACAAAAAGTGACAGAAAAGATCGGGTTTGATCACAGTCAGGGATTCCGGCCCTTCCTCCCGGACGCGTATATTTTAGCGCAGCAACCCCGCTGGCAAACCTGACGGCCTCTTCCGGGAGGTCGCCACCGGCCAGGCTAAACGCGAGCGCACCATGGAAAACATCCCCCGCCCCCGTAGTGTCAACAACGTCGACTTTAAATCCAGATTGATGCTGCAACGTATTATTTTTTATCCAGTCGCAGCCTGCACTGCCCCGCGTTACATATACGTGACCATTTGTGAGCGTTTGTGCTTGTTTCAGTCCGGCTTCAGGATCGTTTATCCCGGTTAAACGCGCCAGACCGGGTTCAGAAAACGCAGCATGATCGCTTAACGCCACCAGCTCGCGGATATCTTGTGGCGTTACGTCACCATCCAGTACCGTCATCACTCCCGCCCGACGTGCCAATGTGAACGCCTGCCTGGCCCCTTCGTGCCAGCGAACATCCGCCAACACCACATCCCACTGGGTAAAATCGATCTCATTGAGCCAGTCAGCATCATGCAGTAAATCCGGGCTGGGATAGTTAACGATAATCCGTTCCCCTTGCGCATCAACCATAATTGCCGATTGTGAAGACTTCGCCCCCGCGTAGCGCCGGGAATAGCGGGTATTTACCCCCAGGGACTCCAGCTCCGCCAGCAAGCTATTTCCGGTGTCGTCATCGCCCACACGGCCAATAAAGTCCACCTTAGCGCCCAGCTTCGCTGCAGCCACTGCGGCCGTTGCAGCAGGCCCGCCGCCCACTTCCGTATAACGCTTCGCCACATACTTACCTCCTTCAGTCGGTAAACCTTCCACGTAATAGATGCGATCCATCACGGCAATACCTACACAAGCAATACGAATCATGGTCGTTCCTTAGGCGTTTCAAGATGGGATCATTTTAATTTCACAAAATGTTTAAAAAGTGACGGCTGTCAATTTTTTGACCATAAATTACAAATACGATCAAAAACAGACAGAAACAAACGACCTTAAATGACAAAAAATGACATCCACGTCTCAGGAGAACGTTATGGCAGTTATAGCATTTATCGGATTAGGTCAGATGGGTTCACCCATGGCGAGCAACTTGCTGAAGCAGGGTCATCAACTCAGCGTCTTTGACGTTAACCCGGATGCCGTTCAGCGCCTGGTGGAAAAAGGAGCACAGCCTGCCAGTAGCCCGGCTCAGGCAGCAAAAGGTGCAGAATTTGTCATCACCATGCTGCCAAACGGCGATCTGGTGCGCAGCGTATTGTTCGGCGAGCAGGGTATTTGCGAAAGCCTCTCCCTGCAGGCGTTAGTAATTGATATGTCGACTATTCACCCACTGCAAACCGATAAACTCATCGCCGATATGCGTGCCAAAGGCTTCGATATGATGGATTGCCCGGTTGGACGCACCTCCGATCACGCCATAGCGGGAACGCTGTTGCTGCTGGCAGGTGGAACGGCACAGCAGGTAGAACGCGCCACACCGGTTCTGATGGCGATGGGTAATGAATTGATCAATGCAGGTGGTCCCGGCATGGGGATCCGCGTGAAGCTCATCAACAACTACATGAGTATCGCGCTAAACGCCCTCTCTGCCGAAGCCGCCGTGTTGTGCGAGGCACTTGGTCTCTCCTTCGATGTGGCTTTGCAAGTCATGAGCGGCACCCCCGCCGGAAAAGGCCACTTTACTACCTCCTGGCCGAACAAAGTGCTGAAAGGCGATCTTTCCCCGGCTTTCATGATCGATTTAGCTCACAAGGATCTTGGCATCGCCCTGGACGTTGCCAACCAATTGCACGTGCCGATGCCGCTCGGCGCCGCTTCCCGCGAAGTCTATAACCAGGCACGCGCCGCTGGCCGTGGCCGGGAAGACTGGACCGCAATACTCGAGCAGGTTCGGGCATCTGCCGGACTGAATTCCCAACTTTGATAAGTAAAAGGACTGAACAATGACCAAGTACACCCTGAAAGATATCACCCGAGCTTCCGGCGGGTTTGCCATGCTGGCGGTCGATCAGCGCGAAGCCATGCGCTTAATGTTTGCCGCCGCGGGTGCAAAATCCCCGGTCAATGACAGCGTGCTGACTGATTTCAAAGTCAATGCGGCGAAGATCCTTTCCCCCTATGCCTCCGCCATTCTGGTCGATCAGCAGTTCTGCTACCGCCAGGTTGTAGAGCAAAACGCGGTCGCCAAAAGCTGCGCCATGATTGTGGCCGCTGATGAGTTCATTCCGGGTAACGGTATTCCGGTCGATAGCGTGGTGATTGATAAAAAAATCAACCCGCAGACCGTGAAGCAAGATGGTGCCAAGGCCCTCAAACTGCTGGTGCTGTGGCGTAGCGATGAAGATGCCCAACAACGTCTTGATATGGTGGGAGAATTCAATGAACTGTGCCATTCCAATGGCCTGCTGAGCATCATCGAGCCGGTTGTTCGCCCACCACGTCGTGGCGATAAGTTCGATCGTGAACAAGCCATTATCGATGCCGCGAAAGAACTGGGTGATAGCGGTGCCGATCTCTACAAGGTCGAAATGCCTCTGTACGGCAAAGGAACCCAACAAGAGCTGCTTAGCGCCTCTCAGCGCCTGAATGAAAATATCAACATGCCGTGGGTCATTCTCTCCTCCGGTGTGGATGAAAAACTTTTCCCACGCGCGGTCAGCGTAGCAATGACCGCTGGCGCATCCGGCTTCCTGGCCGGACGTGCGGTCTGGTCATCCGTGGTTGGCCTGCCGGATACCGAACTGATGCTGCATGATGTTTCCGCACCTAAGTTGCAGCGTCTGGGCGATATCGTCGATGAAATGATGGCCCGGCGCTAAGAGGATCTCAGAATGAAATGGTTTAACACCCTAAGCCACAACCGCTGGCTGGAGCAGGAAACAGACCGCATCTTTAACTTTGGTAAGAACGCTGCGGTACCTACCGGATTTGGCTGGCTGGGAAACAGTGGTCAGGTCAGAGCAGATATGGGGACACATCTGTGGATCACCGCCCGTATGCTGCACGTCTACTCCGTTGCCGCGTCAATGGGCCGGCCTGGCGCATACCAACTCGTCGATCACGGCATTAAAGCGCTGAACGGTGCGCTACGCGACACACGCTACGGCGGTTGGTACGCCTGCGTAAATGACGAAGGCGTGATGGACGCCTCCAAGCAGGGTTATCAGCATTTCTTCGTTTTGCTCGGCGCGGCAAGCGCGGTCACTACCGGTCATCCACAGGCCAGACAATTGCTGGATGACGCCATCGAGGTGATTGAAAAGTACTTCTGGAGCGAAGACGAGCAGATGTGCCTGGAGTCCTGGGACGAAGCCTTCAGCCAGACGGAAGATTACCGTGGCGGTAACGCCAACATGCACGCGGTCGAGGCTTTCCTGATCGTTTATGACGTTACCCATGACCGTAAATGGCTCGATCGCGCACTGCGAATTGCTTCGGTGATTATTCACGACGTGGCCCGCAGCGGGGAGTATCGCGTCAACGAGCACTTCGATTCACAGTGGAACCCAATCCGCGATTACAACAAGGATAACCCTGCTCACCGTTTCCGCGCATACGGCGGCACGCCGGGCCACTGGATCGAATGGGGTCGCCTGATGCTGCATCTGCATGCCGCGTTGGAAGCCCGCTTCGAAACGCCTCCCGCCTGGCTGCTGGAAGATGCCAAAGGCTTGTTCCACGCCACCATCCGTGATGCCTGGGCACCGGACGGTGCGGATGGTTTTGTCTATTCGGTGGACTGGGACGGTAAACCAATCGTTCGCGAAAGAGTGCGTTGGCCGATAGTCGAAGCCATGGGTACCGCCTATGCCTTGTATACCCTCACCGGCGACAGTCAGTACGAAGCCTGGTACCAGAAGTGGTGGGATTACTGCATCACCTACCTGATGGACTACGAGACCGGTTCATGGTGGCAGGAGTTGGATACCGATAACAAAGTGACCACCAAAGTCTGGGACGGTAAGCAGGACATTTATCACCTGCTGCACTGCCTGGTAATCCCGCGTCTACCGCTGGCTCCGGGCCTTGCTCCGGCGGTTGCTGCCGGTCTTCTGGATATCAACGCCAAATAAGTCACAAGGATAGCAGCCATGCATAGTGGTGGAAAAACCATTCATCTTCAGGCCGGACACTACGAGGCGAAAATCGTCACGGTTGGCGCTGGGCTGGCAGAATTGATGCATCGTGGGCGTCACATCGTTATTCCACATAAGCCGGAAGAGATGCCGCAGGCGCATTTAGGAAAAGTGTTAGTCCCATGGCCAAACCGCGTTGCAGACGGCTGCTATCAACATAACGGCAAGACCTTCCAGCTTGCCGTTAACGACCCTGTTTCGCATACCGCCATTCATGGGCTGTTGGCCTGGCGGGACTGGCAGATTAACCAGCAATCGGCATCGGAAGTGTCGCTGATGATTTTTCTGCCGCCCTCTTATGGTTATCCCTTTGCGCTGGTTTCAGAGGTGATTTACCGACTCGGGGCAGAGTGTGGATTGCACGTGTTTATTCGTACACAGAATGTGGGAGATGAAATCGCACCGTATGGCGCGGGAGCACATCCTTACTTGACCTGCAATCTACACCCCATCGATGGCTGTGAATTAACGCTTCCGGCGAGTGAAGAAACATGTGGTGAACGGGATTTCACCACGCCGCGACTCATTGCGCAGACCACTATCGATCATACGTTCAGGACGTTGCCACCTGATGCCGAGTGGGAAGTCAGGATAACCAGTCAATCGCAAAACATGTCCACCTTTTTACGCAGCCACCAGCCCTGGCTGCAGATATATACCGGCGAGAAATTAGCAAGGCGCGGCCTGGCAGTTGAACCGATGACCTGCCCGCCAGACGCCTTTAACTCCGGAATTAGCCTGATTCATCTCGCGCCCGGAGAAGCGCATCAGATGCATTTTTTAATCGGCAGTGAATAACAGTTTTCCGACAAATTACCGAATTACCCTATTTTTACGGAGACGATAATGAATTCGCTACAACAACGGTCAACCGCTTTAGAACTAACGACGTTACAGAATGGCTTTACGCTGACATACCACCAGCGCCTGATTTTACGTCACAGCACAGAAACCCCCTGCCTGTGGATCGGCGCTGGCGTTGCCGATATTGATATGTTCCGCGGCAACTTCAGCATTAAAGACAAGCTCAATGAGAAGATTGCCCTGACCGACGCCACGGTCAGCGAGTCGCCTGACGGCTGGCGGGTGCATTTCAGTCGCGGTAACACCATCAACGCCACGCTGCACATCTCCACCGATGAACAGGGTCGCCTGAAGCTGGATCTGCACAACGATGACCTCAGCCATAACCGCATCTGGCTGCGTCTGGCTGCCAACCCGGACGATCATATTTACGGCTGCGGTGAACAGTTCTCTTATTTCGACTTACGCGGTAAACCGTTCCCACTGTGGACCAGCGAACAGGGCGTGGGCCGTAACAAAAATAGCTATGTCACCTGGCAGGCAGACTGCAAAGAAAATGCTGGTGGTGACTACTACTGGACCTTTTTCCCGCAGCCGACCTTCGTCAGCACGCAGAAGTACTACTGCCACGTTGATAACAGCTGCTATATGAATTTCGACTTCAGCGCGCCGGAGTATCACGAACTGGCATTGTGGGAGGACAAAACCACCCTACGATTTGAATGCGCTGACACCTACATCTCTTTACTGGAAAAACTGACCGCGCTGTTAGGACGCCAGCCGGAGCTGCCGGACTGGATCTACGATGGCGTCACGCTCGGTATTCAAGGCGGTACTGAGGTTTGCCAGAGCAAACTGGACACCATGCGTAACGCAGGCGTGAAAGTAAACGGCATCTGGGCGCAGGACTGGTCCGGGATCCGCATGACCTCCTTTGGCAAACGCGTGATGTGGAACTGGAAGTGGAACAGCGACAACTATCCTCAGTTGGATAGCCGTATTAAGCAGTGGAAAGAAGAAGGCGTGCAATTCCTCTCCTACATCAACCCGTACGTCGCCAGCGATAAAGATCTCTGCGCCGAAGCGGCTGCACACGGTTATCTGGCGAAAGATGCCTCTGGCGCTGACTATCTGGTTGAGTTTGGCGAGTTTTACGGCGGCGTGGTGGACCTGACCAACCCTGAAGCCTACGCCTGGTTCAAAGAAGTCATCAAAAAGAACATGATTGAGCTGGGATGCGGCGGTTGGATGGCCGACTTTGGCGAATACCTGCCAACCGACACTTACCTGCACAATGGCATTAGCGCTGAAATTATGCATAACGCCTGGCCTGCGCTGTGGGCGAAATGTAACTACGAAGCGTTACAGGAGACTGGCAAGCTCGGCGAGATCCTGTTCTTTATGCGTGCGGGTTACACCGGCAGCCAGAAATACTCCACCATGATGTGGGCAGGCGATCAGAACGTTGACTGGAGTCTGGACGATGGTCTGGCCTCGGTCGTGCCTGCTGCGCTGTCACTGGCGATGAGCGGCCATGGTCTGCACCACAGCGATATCGGCGGCTACACCACCCTATTTGAAATGAAACGCAGCAAAGAGCTGCTGCTGCGCTGGTGTGACTTTAACGCCTTCACACCGATGATGCGCACCCACGAAGGTAACCGCCCTGGCGATAACTGGCAGTTTGATGGCGATGCTGACACCATCGCTCACTTTGCTCGTATGACCACCGTCTTTACCACCCTAAAACCGTATCTGAAACAGGCGGTCGCGCAAAACAGCGCTACCGGTCTGCCGGTGATGCGTCCGCTATTCCTACATTACGAAGACGATGCACGGACCTACACACTGAAATATCAGTACCTGCTGGGACAGGATGTGTTGGTTGCGCCGGTTCACGAACAAGGCCAGCAAAACTGGACTCTGTATCTGCCGGAGGATAGCTGGGTCAACATCTGGACCGGGGAAACTTACCAGGGCGGTGAAATTACCGTGGATGCGCCTATTGGCAAGCCTCCGGTGTTTTATCGCGCGAAGAGTGAATGGGCGTCACTGTTTGCCACTTTACGCAACATCTAATGCGGCTCGCCCGTGGGGAAACTCGCGGGCACATGGAGAATAATAATGAGTCAGACTTCCTCTAATCCGGCAACCCTACGCTTGCCGTTCAAAGAAAAACTCGCCTATGGGATGGGTGATTTAGGCTCCAATATCCTGCTGGATATTGGTACGCTCTATTTACTCAAGTTTTATACCGATGTCCTTGGTTTACCTGGAACTTATGGCGGTATCATTTTCCTCATCGCCAAGTTTTTTACCGCGTTTACCGATATGGGCACCGGGATTATGCTTGATTCCCGTCGCAAAATTGGCCCGAAGGGAAAATTCCGTCCGTTCGTTCTTTATGCCGCATTTCCGGTTACCTTGCTGGCGATTGCAAACTTTGTCGGTACACCGTTTGAAGTAACCGGTAAAACGGTCATGGCAACGGTGCTGTTTATGCTGTACGGATTGTTTTTCAGCATGATGAACTGCTCTTATGGTGCGATGGTTCCCGCGATTACGAAAAATCCTGACGAACGCGCGTCGCTTGCCGCCTGGCGGCAAGGTGGCGCAACCCTGGGTCTGTTGCTGTGTACCGTCGGTTTTGTTCCCGTAATGAACCTGATCGAAGGCAACTCGCAGCTGGGTTATATCTTCGCCGCCACGTTGTTTTCTCTGTTTGGCCTGCTGTTTATGTGGCTCTGCTATGCCGGGGTAAAAGAACGTTACGTGGAAGTGAAACCCGTTGATGCCGCGCAAAAACCGGGATTGCTGCAATCCTTTCGCGCCATCGCCGGTAACCGCCCGCTGTTTATTCTGTGCATTGCCAACCTTTGCACGCTTGGCGCGTTTAACGTCAAGCTGGCGATTCAGGTCTACTACACCCAGTACGTTCTTAATGACCCGATCCTCCTTTCCTAGATGGGCTTTTTTAGCATGGGTTGTATCTTCATCGGCGTCTTCTTGATGCCTGGCATGGTCAGACGTTTCGGCAAGAAAAAAGTCTACATCGGCGGTTTGCTGATTTGGGTGGCGGGCGATCTGCTTAATTACTTCTTTGGCGGCGGCTCCGTCAGTTTTGTCGCGTTCTCTTGTCTGGCGTTCTTCGGCTCGGCATTCGTCAACAGCCTGAACTGGGCGTTGGTCTCCGATACCGTGGAATATGGCGAATGGCGTACCGGCGTACGCTCTGAAGGTACGGTATACACCGGTTTCACCTTCTTCCGTAAAGTGTCACAAGCGCTGGCAGGATTCTTCCCGGGATGGATGCTGACGCAAATCGGCTACGTCCCCAATGTGGTGCAATCTGCAAGTACGGTCGAAGGATTGCGTCAGTTGATCTTTATTTATCCCTGCGCCTTGGCGGTGATCACCATTGTAGCTATGGGCTGTTTCTACAACCTTAACGAGAAGATGTATGTCCGCATCGTTGAAGAGATAGAAGCGCGTAAACAACCCGTTTGATAATAATAATGAATAGCGCTCTACGGGGCGCTATTGAGGAGCGATTATGTCTTTTCATGATCCGCTAACGCTAAAACTGAGCCTGCGTGAAAAATTCGCCTACGGAGTGGGTGACTTCGGCTCAAATTTGATGCTGTGTATCGGTACGCTGTATCTGCTTAAATTTTATACCGATGAACTAGGGATGCCGGCGTATTACGGTGGGATTATCTTTTTGGTGGCGAAGTTCTTCACCGCTTTCACTGATATGTTGACCGGTGTGTTGCTGGACTCAAGGCGTAATATTGGCGCAAAAGGGAAATTCAGGCCCTTTATTTTGTATGCATCATTTCCTGTTGCTGTCGTTGCCAGCGCGCAGTTTTTAGCGACAGATTTTACGCTAACGGTGAAAACCGGGCTGGCGACAGTGTTGTTTATGCTGTTCGGGCTGTTCTATAGCCTGATGAACTGCTCCTACGGCGCGATGGTGCCCGCGATCACGAAAAACCCGCATGAACGAGCTCAGCTCGCCGCCTGGCGTCAGGGCGGCGCTACCGTAGGCCTGTTACTGTGTACTGTTGGCTTTATGCCTATTCAGGCGCTATTTGTTAGTTCACCTTCGCTGGGTTATCTGATTGCCGCACTGATCTTCTCCGTCTGCGGACTGTTCAGCATGTGGTGGTGCTTTAGCGGTGTGAAGGAACGCTATATCGAAATCGTGCCGGATCACCATAAGCCCAGCATTCTCAAGTCGTTCTGCGCCATTTTCCGTAACCCTCCACTGCTGGTGCTGTGTGTCGCCAATCTGTGCACGTTGGCGGCATTCAACATCAAGCTGGCGATCCAGGTGTATTACACCCAGTACGTGCTCAACGATATTCATCTGCTGTCGTGGATGGGTTTCTTCAGCATGGGATGCATTCTGGTTGGGGTACTGCTGGTTCCCACAGCTGTAAAACGCTTCGGTAAAAAGCAGGTTTACCTCGGTGGCCTGGCGCTATGGGCTATCGGTGATGTGCTGAACTTTTTCTGGGGCAGTACGTCATTTTTATTCGTCACGTTCTCTTGCATGGCCTTCTTCGGAACCGCTTTTGTTAACAGTTTAAACTGGGCACTGGTTCCGGATACGGTCGATTATGGCGAATGGAAAACGGGGATCCGTGCAGAAGGTTCGGTGTATACGGGTTATACCTTTTCTCGCAAAATTTCTGCTGCGCTCGCAGGCTTCCTGCCGGGCATCATGCTGACGCAAATCGGTTATATCCCCAATATAGTCCAGAGCGATGCCACACTGCTCGGTTTGCGTCAGCTTATTTTCCTCTGGCCTTGCGGACTTGCAATTATTGCAGCACTCACGATGGGCTTCTTTTATAAGCTCAACGAATCTCGTTTTGCTTTTATTATTGAGGAAATCAGCCAACGGAAGAAAAACAACATCCAACCGGACCCTATTACTAATAAAAAGAACACCTCTGCTGTAAACGTATAAAAATAATTGCCGCCTATTCCATCCCAATGGATGGCGGCCTCCCTACGCGTAAAAAATGGATTTATCATGAAAAAATTAACGACAATAATTCTCTTATCCTCTGTGGTATCAACCTCTGCTTTCGCTGGAGCCTATGTAGAAAACCGCGAAGCATATAACCTTGCATCCGACCAAATGGAAGTCATGCTGCGTGTTGGCTATAACTCCGATATGGGCGCGGGTATCATGCTTACGAACACCTACACTATGCAACGCAAAGATGAGTTAAAACACGGCTATAACGAAATTGAGGGTTGGTACCCGTTATTTAAACCGACAGATAAATTAACAATCCAGCCTGGAGGGTTAATAAACGATAAGAGTATTGGCTCAGGCGGTGCTGTTTATCTGGATGTTAACTATAAATTTACTCCGTGGTTTAATCTTACCGTGCGTAATCGATATAACCATAATAACTACAGTTCAACCGACCTAAACGGTGAGCTGGATAATAATGATACCTATGAAATAGGCAACTACTGGAACTTTACCATTACCGATAAATTTTCCTATACCTTTGAACCGCACTATTTTATGCGAGTCAATGACTTCAATAGCAGCAATGGAAAAGATCATCACTGGGAAATTACCAATACCTTTAAGTATCGTATCAATGAACACTGGTTACCCTACCTTGAATTACGCTGGTTAGATCGCAATGTTGAACCCTATCATCGCGAACAAAACCAGATTCGTGTTGGGGCAAAGTATTTCTTCTAATTCTCCTGATGATAAAAAAAGCCGCTGAAATCAGCGGCTTTTTATGCTTACCTGAGAAAGAGCGTTAATTACTCTTCTTTCGCGCCACGCATTGCACGGCGACGATCGTTTTCAGTCAGGTGACGCTTACGGATACGGATAGAGGTTGGGGTAACTTCTACCAGTTCGTCGTCATCGATGAATTCCAGAGCCTGCTCCAGAGTCATCTTAACCGGCGGAACCAGAACCGTTGCTTCGTCAGTACCGGACGCACGCATGTTGGTCAGTTTCTTACCGGTCAGGCAGTTTACAGTCAGGTCGTTAGAGCGGCTGTGAATACCGATGATCTGGCCTTCGTAAACTTCAGCACCGTGACCCAGGAACAGCTTACCGCGGTCCTGCAGGCTGAACAGTGCGAACGCAACTGCTTTACCCTGGCCGTTGGAGATCAGTACGCCGTTCTGACGCTGACCCACATCACCCGCACGAACATCGTCGTAGTGGCTGAAGGTGGAGTACAGCAGACCGGTACCGGAAGTCATGGTCATGAATTCTGAACGGAAGCCGATCAGACCACGGCTTGGGATCACGTAGTCAAGACGTACGCGGCCTTTGCCATCTGGATTCATGTTTTTCAGGTCGCCTTTACGCTCACCCAGAGCCTGCATGACAGACCCCTGATGCTGCTCTTCTACGTCCAGCGTTACGTTTTCGAACGGCTCTTGCTTACGGCCGTCGATTTCGCGGAAGATTACTTTCGGACGGGAAACCGCCATTTCGAAACCTTCACGACGCATGTTCTCGATCAGAACAGACAGGTGCAGCTCACCACGACCGGATACACGGAACGCATCCGCATCTTCGGTTTCTTCGACGCGCAGCGCAACGTTGTGCACCAGCTCTTTGTTCAGGCGGTCAAGGATCTGACGAGAGGTAACATACTTACCTTCTTTACCACAGAACGGGGAGGTGTTTACGCAGAAGAACATGGTTACGGTCGGTTCATCAACGGACAGAGCCGGCAGCGCTTCGACGTTCTGCGGGTCGCAGATGGTGTCGGAGATGTTCAGTTCGCCCAGACCGGTGATCGCGATGATATCGCCCGCTTCGGCAATATCACTCTCGATACGTTCCAGACCCAGATGGGTCAGAACTTTACCGACTTTACCGTTACGGGTTTTGCCTTCGCTATCAATGATAGTGATCTGCTGGTTCGGTTTAACTTTACCGCGTTTGATACGGCCGATGCCGATTACGCCAACGTAGTTGTTGTAGTCCAGCTGAGAGATTTGCATCTGCAGCGGGCCATCAAGGTCTACGCTTGGAGCCGGAACACGATCAACGATGGTCTGATACAGCGGAGTCATGTCTTCAGCCATATCTTCGTGATCCAGACCTGCGATACCGTTCAGCGCGGAAGCGTAAACGATCGGGAAGTCCAGCTGCTCGTCGGTAGCGTCGAGGTTAACGAACAGGTCAAATACCTGATCAACAACCCAGTCAGGACGCGCGCCAGGGCGGTCAACTTTGTTGATAACAACAATTGGCTTCAGGCCATGGGCAAAGGCTTTTTTGGTCACGAAGCGCGTCTGCGGCATCGGACCATCCATTGCATCCACCACCAGCAGCACGGAGTCGACCATGGACATTACACGTTCAACTTCACCACCGAAGTCGGCGTGCCCTGGGGTATCAACGATGTTGATACGGTAGTCATTCCATTTGATAGCGGTGTTTTTAGCGAGGATGGTAATCCCACGCTCTTTCTCCAAATCGTTGGAGTCCATCACGCGCTCTTGGGTTTCAGCACGTGCATCGAACGTACCGGATTGTTGGAGCAGCTTGTCTACCAGGGTCGTTTTACCATGGTCTACGTGCGCGATGATGGCGATGTTACGCAAATTTTCGATCACAACTTTGCCTCAGGCATTTTAGAAATAGCGCGTTATTGTACACGGATTAATCGCAGTACAAAACAGGATCACAAACATCCTCCGCAAACAAGTATTGCAGAGTTTCTTTGTGATCACATTCACGGAGCGTTAAAAGGGGTAATCTGACATGCTTTGCACCAATATGGTGCTTAATGTTCACATTAAAGCACTATAATGGTGCAATACAACCTTCATGGTGCAGCCCCTTTGCACGATAGTGCGCATGATAACGCCTTTTAGGGGCAATTTAAAAGTTGGCACAGATTTCGCTTTATATTTTTTACGGCGACACGGCCAATTTTTTGCAGAATTGAAGACTTCGTTACCACGACGACCATGACCAATCCGGGAGAGTAAGTATGTCCGCTGAACACGTTTTGACGATGCTGAACGAACACGAAGTGAAGTTTGTTGATTTACGCTTCACTGATACCAAAGGTAAAGAACAGCACGTCACTATTCCTGCTCATCAGGTAAATGCCGAATTCTTTGAAGAAGGCAAAATGTTTGACGGCTCCTCAATCGGTGGCTGGAAAGGCATTAACGAATCAGACATGGTTCTGATGCCAGATGCGTCTACTGCACTTATCGACCCGTTCTATGAAGAGTCCACCCTGATCATCCGTTGCGATATCCTGGAACCAGGTACGCTGCAGGGCTACGACCGCGACCCGCGCTCCATCGCTAAACGCGCTGAAGAGTATCTGCGTTCTACCGGCATCGCAGACACCGTTCTGTTCGGGCCTGAGCCAGAGTTCTTCCTGTTTGACGACATCCGTTTCGGCGCGTCCATTTCCGGTTCCCACGTGGCTATCGATGACATCGAAGGCGCATGGAACTCCTCCACCAAATACGAAGGTGGTAACAAAGGTCACCGTCCTGGCGTGAAAGGCGGTTACTTCCCGGTTCCTCCGGTAGATTCTTCTCAGGACATCCGTTCTACCATGTGTCTGATCATGGAAGAAATGGGCCTGGTTGTTGAAGCGCATCACCACGAAGTGGCGACCGCAGGTCAGAACGAAATCGCGACCCGCTTTAACACCATGACCAAAAAAGCGGACGAAATTCAGATCTACAAATATGTGGTTCACAACGTCGCTCACCGTTTCGGTAAAACCGCGACCTTTATGCCAAAACCTATGTTTGGCGATAACGGTTCCGGTATGCACTGCCACATGTCTCTGTCCAAGAACGGCGTAAACCTGTTCTCTGGCGACAAATATGCGGGTCTGTCTGAGCAGGCGCTGTTCTACATCGGCGGCGTAATCAAACACGCTAAAGCGATCAACGCCCTGGCTAACCCAACCACCAACTCTTACAAGCGTCTGGTCCCAGGCTACGAAGCGCCGGTAATGCTGGCTTACTCTGCCCGTAACCGTTCTGCTTCTATCCGTATTCCGGTAGTGGCTTCTCCGAAAGCGCGTCGTATCGAAGTGCGTTTCCCGGACCCGGCTGCTAACCCGTACCTGTGCTTCGCAGCACTGCTGATGGCGGGTCTTGACGGTATTAAGAACAAGATCCACCCGGGCGAAGCCATGGATAAAAACCTGTACGACCTGCCGCCGGAAGAAGCGAAAGAGATCCCACAGGTTGCTGGTTCTCTGGAAGAAGCACTGAAAGAACTGGATCTGGACCGCGAGTTCCTGACTGCAGGCGGCGTGTTCACCAATGAAGCGATCGATGCGTACATTACGCTGCGTCGCGAAGAAGATGACCGCGTGCGTATGACTCCGCACCCGGTAGAGTTTGAGCTGTACTACAGCGTTTAATTAGTACCAATACTCCGTAGATTTCTTGTTGCGACCCACGCGGCTGTAGCAAGAAAAATATAGAGTCTTTAAGTTGCCGTGGAACTTTTAGCCCATCCCAGGATGGGCTTTTTTCTCCACTAACAACCTGCTTCCTCGCGCTTTTTTGATGTAAAAAGCTATAATGCACTAAATTGGTGCAACACTTTTCAGGAGACTGCTGAATGGCAACCGGCACGCTGCCCGATGCTGGGCAGATCCTCAATTCTTTAATCAACAGCATCTTACTCGTCGACGATGAGCTGGCGGTACATTACGCCAACCCGGCGGCACAACAGCTGCTCGCCCAAAGCTCCCGCAAACTGTTTGGTACCCCACTTCCCGATCTGTTGAGTTATTTCTCCTTAAACATCGGGCTGATGCGAGAGAGCCTGGAAGCAGGCCAGGGCTTTACGGATAACGAAGTGACGCTGGTGATAGATAGCCACTCACATATCCTCTCTGTGACCGCTCAGAGGCTGCCTGATGGCCTTATCCTGCTGGAGATGGCGCCAATGGATAACCAGCGCCGTCTGAGCCAGGAACAGCTCCAGCACGCCCAGCAGATTGCTGCCCGCGATCTGGTGCGCGGCCTGGCGCACGAAATTAAAAACCCGCTGGGTGGATTACGCGGCGCGGCGCAACTGCTCAGTAAAGCGCTTCCGGACCCGGCGCTGACCGAATATACCAAAGTCATTATTGAGCAGGCCGACCGCCTGCGTAATCTGGTCGACCGTCTGCTGGGACCACAACAGCCGGGAATGCACGTCACAGAAAGTATTCACAAAGTGGCGGAGCGCGTGGTGGCGCTGGTCTCGATGGAGCTGCCGGAAAACGTCACGCTGATTCGTGATTACGACCCGAGTCTGCCTGAATTACTGCACGACCCGGACCAGATCGAGCAGGTTTTGCTGAACATCGTGCGCAATGCTTTGCAGGCGCTGGGACCGGAAGGCGGCGAGATTATTCTGCGTACCCGCACCGCGTTTCAGCTCACGCTGCACGGTATGCGTTATCGTCTGGCGGCGCGGATTGATGTTGAGGATAACGGCCCGGGAATTCCCTCGCATTTGCAGGACACGCTGTTCTACCCAATGGTCAGCGGTCGCGAAGGCGGTACCGGCCTTGGATTATCCATCGCCCGTAATTTGATTGATCAACATTCCGGCAAAATTGAATTTACCAGTTGGCCGGGTCATACCGAGTTCTCGGTTTACCTGCCTATCAGGAAATAAAGGTGACGTTTATGCAACGAGGAATAGTCTGGGTAGTTGATGACGATAGTTCCATCCGTTGGGTGCTTGAACGTGCGCTCGCAGGGGCAGGACTAAGCTGCACTACATTTGAGAGTGGTAAAGAGGTACTGGACGCGCTGGCCAGCAAAACGCCGGACGTACTGCTGTCGGATATCCGCATGCCGGGCATGGACGGCCTGACGCTGTTAAAACAGATCAAACAGCGGCATCCGATGCTTCCGGTCATCATAATGACCGCACACTCCGATCTGGATGCTGCCGTCAGCGCTTACCAGCAAGGGGCGTTTGATTATCTGCCCAAACCTTTTGATATTGATGAAGCCGTGGCGCTGGTCGAACGCGCCATCAGCCATTATCAGGAACAGCAGCAGCCGCGTAATATTCAAATCAACGGCCCAACAACCGACATCATCGGCGAAGCACCGGCAATGCAAGACGTCTTTCGCATTATTGGTCGCCTGTCCCGTTCTTCAATCAGCGTATTGATTAACGGAGAGTCCGGGACCGGTAAAGAGCTGGTCGCCCATGCGTTGCACCGTCATAGTCCGCGCGTCAAAGCACCGTTTATCGCGCTGAACATGGCTGCTATTCCGAAAGATTTGATCGAGTCTGAGCTGTTTGGCCATGAAAAAGGGGCGTTTACCGGGGCGAATACGATTCGTCAGGGGCGCTTTGAACAGGCAGACGGCGGCACGCTGTTCCTCGATGAAATTGGCGATATGCCGCTGGACGTGCAGACACGTTTATTGCGCGTATTAGCCGATGGACAGTTTTACCGCGTTGGCGGTTATGCGCCTGTGAAGGTGGACGTACGTATTATCGCCGCCACGCACCAGAACCTGGAACTGCGGGTGCAGGAAGGCAAATTCCGTGAGGACTTATTCCATCGCCTGAACGTCATCCGGGTGCATCTGCCGCCACTGCGCGAACGTCGGGAAGATATCCCACGCCTGGCGCGTCATTTCCTGCAGGAGGCCGCCCGCGAACTAGGAGTAGAAGCCAAGCAATTACACACTGAAACCGAGGCGGCGCTCACCCGTCTGTCATGGCCGGGAAACGTGCGTCAGCTTGAGAATACCTGTCGCTGGTTAACCGTAATGGCCGCCGGACAGGAAGTACTCATTCAGGACTTACCGACCGAACTGTTTGAAACCACCGTGCCTGACGCACCGTCCCATATGCAGCCAGACAGCTGGGCAACCCTGTTGGCACAGTGGGCGGATCGGGCATTACGTTCCGGTCATCAAAACCTGCTTTCAGAGGCTCAACCGGAGATGGAGCGCACGCTGTTGACCACCGCGCTACGCCATACCCAGGGGCATAAACAGGAAGCGGCACGGCTGCTCGGTTGGGGCCGTAATACCTTGACGCGAAAGTTAAAAGAACTCGGAATGGAGTGACGATCGGTCACTGTGTAAAGATTGATAATTGAGCGCAAATTGCTGCTATTTTGCGCTTTACTGTTCCGATGAGTTAAGTATGATCGTGCCCGGCAAACGGGGGGAAGTCATCATGCTGGAATCAATGATAAATCTACTATCGAGCAGTGCGGTTGAAAGCCATACGCCACAAACTGCGGTTGCCGCCGTGCTGTGTGCGGCGCTGGTTGGGCTGTTCAGCTAGCGGGTTTGTCGGGTGGCACTTCGCTTACCCGACCTACGTATTGAGATTTCGTAGGCCCGGTAAGCGAAGCGCCACCGGGCAACCCGGCTAAATAACGCGCGAGAACTGCTGCAAACGCGCTTTCTGGCGCAGATATGCATCGAAGCACATGCAAATATTACGAATCAGCAGACGCCCCTTCGACGTAACCTGAATCCCCTTCTCATCCACATCCACCAGCCCATCTTTCGCCAGCGGCGCCAGCAGTTTCAGGTCTTCGGCAAAATAGTCAGCGAAGTTCAGATCCCATTGTTGTTCCACGGCGGCATAGTCGAGGCGGAAATTGCAGATCAGGAGCTTAATAACATCCCGACGAATGCAGTCGTCGCGGGTCAGGGCAATTCCGCGCCACAGCGCATTCCCCTGTTCGTCTACCTGCTGGTAATAGTGCTTCAGCTCTTTCTGATTCT
Organism: Citrobacter sp. RHBSTW-00017; assembly: GCF_013797615.1. Lineage (NCBI taxonomy): Bacteria > Pseudomonadati > Pseudomonadota > Gammaproteobacteria > Enterobacterales > Enterobacteriaceae > Citrobacter > Citrobacter sp. RHBSTW-00017. The sequence continues at coordinate 4,899,303 of NZ_CP056899.1, forward strand.
GCGCGTAGTTGTCGCCAATCATACTGATGGCCGATACGCCCATCCCCAGCAGATCGGTGTCCCCCTGGGTGGTATAACCCTGGAAATTGCGATGCAAAACGCCCTCGCGTTGAGCAATGGCCAGTTCGTCATCCGGGCGGGCAAAGTGATCCATGCCAATGAACCGATAGCCAGTTTCGGTCAGTGAAGAGATGGTCTCCTGCAGGATATCCAGCTTCTGCTGCGCGCTGGGCAGGTCGGCATCTTTAATCTTGCGCTGGGCAGCAAACAGCGTCGGCAGGTGCGCGTAGTTAAAGACGCTCAGACGGTCTGGATTCAGCTCAGCCACGCGTTTCAGGGTAAAGGCGAAGCTCTCTGGCGTCTGTTTTGGCAGGCCATAAATCAGATCGATATTCGTTGAGGTAAAGCCAATCTCCCGCGCATGATTCAGCAGCGCAAAGATAAACTCCTCATCCTGCTCACGGTTCACCAGGCGCTGAACTTCTTTGTTGAAGTCCTGCACTCCCATGCTCAAACGGTTAAAACCTTCAGCGCGTAAATGATCAAGGACATCCAGCTCGATTTCACGCGGATCCACTTCGATCGAGATTTCGGCGTCGTCGTTAAAGTTGAAATTACCACGCAGCAGTGACATCAAACGGCTGATTTGCGCTTTATTCAGATACGTTGGCGTGCCGCCGCCCCAGTGCAGCTGGCTGACATGGCGTCCGGCGAACAGCGGTGCGCGATGGATAATTTCTTGTTCCAGGGCATCGAGATATTGATCTGCTTTATGCTGCTGGCGAGTCACAATCTTGTTGCAGCCACAGAAGTAGCACAGTTTGTGGCAGAACGGGATGTGAACGTACAGCGAGAGCGGACGCTCAGGATAACGCGCCACGGCCTTTAGAAATGCTTCTGTGCCGTAGTCTTCAGAAAACTCCAGCGCGGTCGGGTACGAGGTATATCGTGGCCCGGAATAGTTATATTTCTGGATCAGGGCCAGGTCCCAGTCTATTAACTGCTCTGACATGCTCACTCCTTCCGATGGCGTCTCTGGCGGGTACGGCGTACCGGCTTAACCCCAGTGCGGGTGATAAGCCGGTTGCGCAGCCACTTCTGTCGCCGCGACAACCGCTGTAGTTTAACGAATAACCACACCAGATAACATATAACCGGAAGGGTTATAAGCAGGACGGGAAGACCCACGGTGTAAAACCGTTAGTTGCCGCCTTTCAGCAGACGCATCATGTCTTCCTGCTTTTCTTCCTCTTCCTCTTCTTCCTCGTCATCGTAAGAAAGACCCAGCTTTTGCATCAGCTCATCGATGCGGTCCAGCTTGGCATCAACCCAGGTCTGATCTTCCGCACTCAGGGTTTCTCCTGCTTCAAGACGCTCCAGCAGCGCATCCAGGCGCTCATCCGTTTCCAGTAAATCCAACTCAGCCTGTGGTGAAAGCATAGGTTTCTCACTCTTCGGTTTGTGCTGTTTGGTGACTTTTTCGGTCACGCCCAATGGAATGGGGTTTTTGCTGCCAATACGAGGATCTTTTTGCTTATTTTGGTTTCCGCCACCAGATGCGCCTTCGCTACCGGACGCACGGCTACCCGCCGCATGACCACGGTGTTTTTTCTGGCGCTTACGGTCGCGAGCTTCCTGATTAATTTCTTCGCGTGTTTTACGACGCGCTTTTGCAGGACCTTTACCGCGTGGTGTAGAAGTTGGTTTCATCATGATTCGTCTTTGGCTGTTTTATTCAGTATATAATTGCGCCGGAATCTAGCAGAAATAAAGAAAAAAGGCGACAGAGTAATCTGTCGCCTTTTTTCCTGACTCTCAACCCTTACGGGCTCTACAATCCTTGTTGGCTATCAACACACCCTGTTTTTCCCTTAGCCTGAAACATTCCGTGTTGTTTCCATTTCCTTTTACTAACGTCTCCAGACGTTTGTCTCCCTGACAATCCTGTGTCTTCGCCTCCTGGCGCTCCTGACCCTCATCCTGAGTCAACTATCCTGTCAGCTTCCTCGCTATGGGCGCTACTTTACCGCTTTGGTTTAAACGTACAAGTAACCTGGGTAACAATTTCGGACTTTAAGAATAGTGCCTTATCTTAACTATATGATTTATTTTAGTTACGTCATTTTTTACTCTGTCATCTCGTATAGAAACTATCGGCAATGTCTCACAAAGTGCGAGGTTTTTACTTACATAGCCTACGCGTCGAAAAACCAGCCTTTTGCTGGGGTTCAGGTATAATCGCTGCAAAGCCCTGATTGATGGAGAGGACTGCTTTGACTAACTTGAATTATCAACAGACGCACTTTGTGATGAGTGCGCCTGATATTCGCCACTTACCTTCCGATACCGGTATCGAAGTGGCTTTTGCTGGCCGTTCCAACGCAGGCAAATCCAGTGCGCTAAATACCCTGACGAATCAAAAGAGTCTGGCGCGTACATCTAAAACGCCGGGTCGTACTCAGCTCATCAACTTGTTTGAAGTCGTTGACGGCAAACGCCTGGTCGATTTGCCAGGATACGGTTATGCCGAAGTTCCGGAAGAGATGAAGCGCAAATGGCAGCGCGCGCTGGCTGAATATCTGGAAAAACGTCAGAGCCTGCAAGGTCTGGTGGTATTGATGGATATTCGTCACCCGCTAAAAGACCTCGACCAGCAGATGATCCTGTGGGCGGTTGAGAGCAACGTTCAGGTTCTGGTACTGCTGACTAAAGCAGACAAGCTGGCCAGCGGTGCGCGCAAAGCCCAGTTGAATATGGTACGTGAAGCCGTACTGGCATTTAACGGTGATGTACAGGTAGAAGCATTTTCATCACTGAAAAAACTGGGCGTGGACAAACTTCGGCAGAAGCTGGATAGCTGGTTTAGTGAACTGGCGCCGATTGAAGAGATGCAGGACGGGGAGTAATCCACCGATATGCCGGATAGCGCCGCTGCGCGTCTTATCCGGCCTACAGCCTGTGCGAAACTTTTCTTTCGCACAATAAAAAACGCCCCAGTCATTACTGACTGGGGCGGCTAAAATATTCAGCCAAATCCGATTACGTGAAGTAAAAGGTCTGAAAGATAGAACATCTTACCTCTGTACCCTACGTGAATAACTTTACTCTTTTTTGAGCAGCTCAGAAAGCACTTTTTGTAATTTTTTTTCATTCCTTACATAGGGAATTCTAATGGACATCACAAAAAGTTCTATCTTATGTTGCTTAGTTACGAAAAAGGGGCGTTATTCAGTAAACCCTTAGTGCGCCTGATCCCAGTTTTCGCCACTACCGACTTCCACCAGCAACGGCACATCAATCTGGGTCTCGTTTTCCATCAGTTGATGGATCTTTTTAGAGACGCTTTCGAGATCATCTTTATGCACTTCAAACACCAGTTCATCGTGTACCTGCATGATCATGCGCACACGTGGTTGCTCGGTTTGCAGCCACCCGTCCACCGCAATCATGGCTCGTTTGATAATGTCTGCGGCAGTACCCTGCATCGGGGCGTTAATTGCCGCGCGCTCTGCACCTGCGCGACGAGCGCCATTACTGGATTTAATATCCGGTAAATAGAGACGACGCCCTTCCAGCGTTTCGACATAACCTTGCTCTTTTGCCTGTGCACGGGTGCGTTCCATATATTCCAGCACGCCAGGGTAGCGTTCGAAGTAGAGGTCCATGTACTTCTGTGCTTCTTTACGCGGAATATTCAACTGGCGCGCCAAACCAAAGGCACTCATCCCGTAGATCAGACCGAAGTTGATGGCTTTCGCGCTGCGGCGTTGTTCACCAGTCACGGAATCCAGCGGTAAGCCAAAGACTTCCGCCGCCGTTGCGCGGTGAATATCTTTCCCTTCGGCAAATGCGGTAAGCAGACCTTTATCACGCGAGAGATGCGCCATGATACGCAGTTCAATCTGTGAGTAGTCTGCGGAGACAATCACGTAGTCTTCTGGCGCAATAAACGCCTGACGAATACGACGACCTTCGTCATTACGTACCGGGATGTTCTGCAGGTTTGGATCCGTGGATGATAAGCGCCCGGTAGCGGTCACCGCCTGGTGATAGGAGGTGTGAACGCGCCCGGTTTTCTTGTTAATCATCAACGGAAGCTTATCCGTATAGGTCGACTTCAGTTTTGCTAAGCCGCGATATTCCAGGATCACTTTCGGCAATGGGTAATCGAGCGCGAGCTCTTCCAGTACCTCTTCCGACGTTGATGGCGCGCCGCCAGGGGTTTTCTTCAGCGGCTTAATACCCTGCTTTTCAAACAGGATAGTTTGCAGTTGCTTGGTGGAAGAGAGGTTAAACGCTTCTCCGGCGATCTCGTGCGCTTTTTGCTCCAGCTCGTTCAAACGCAGCGTCAGCTCTTCTGAATGTTTGTGCAGAACAGCCGGATCGATTTTCACACCATTGCGCTCAACGCGAGACAAAACAGGAACCAGCGGCATATCGATATTTTCAAAGACGTTCAGCGGTCCTTTATGCTGCTGCAATTCTGGCCACATTTTGAGATGGAGCTGTAGCGTAACGTCGGCGTCTTCCGCAGCATAACGTCCGGCTTCTTCCAGCGCTATCTGGTTAAAGGTCAGCTGGTTTTTGCCCTTTCCGGCGATTTCTTCAAAGGTAATGGTTTTATGTTTCAGCCAGCGGTCCGAGAGGCTGTCCATATCGTGTCGGCCAGCGACACTGTTAAGAATGTAGGATTCGAGCATGGTGTCAAAGGTGATGCCACGCAGTTCGATGCCATAGTTCGCCAGGATACCGCGATCATACTTCAGGTTTTGCCCGACTTTATGCGCGTTCTCATCTTCCAGCAGCGGCTTCAGCAATGCCAGCGCGCGGTCGCGAGCGATCTGATCGGGGGCGTCCAGGTAATCGTGGGCAACAGGAACATATGCAGCCACACCCGGTTCAATGGCAAAAGACAGGCCAACCAGATTCGCGGAGATGTTGTCCAGGCTGTCAGTTTCTGTATCGAAGGCAAAGACAGGCGCTTTTTTCAGCTTCGCAATCCACTCTTCCAGCGTCGCTTCATCCAGAATTGTCACATAGTTATCATACGAGAGAACCGTGGCCGGCCCCTCAGGCGTTTCATCGACGGCGATAGTTTCCTGTGGTTTTGCCGCCGGCTTCGTTCCTTTCGCCTGTAGCCATTTACCCGCTTCAACGTCAGTAACCCAACGCTTGAATTCATACTGTTTAAACAGGCCAAGTAGTTCATCCGCTGCCGGCTGACGTACTTCCAACTGCTCGCAGGTCAACTCCAGTTCAACATCCGTTTTGATGGTAGCTAATTGATAAGAGAGGTACGCTACCTCTTTATTCTGCTCAAGTTTGCCCGCCATAGTTTTCGCACCACGGAAAGTCAGCCCCGCGATTTTGTCTGATTCAGCATAGAGGGTATCCAGCCCCCCCAACCCCTGCAGCAGAGCCTGCGCGGTTTTTTCACCTACGCCAGGAACGCCTGGGATGTTATCTGAGGAATCCCCCATCAGCGCCAGGAAATCGATGATCAGTTCTGGTGGAACACCATATTTATTCACCACTTCATCCGGGCCGAGGATCGTATTGGTCATGGTGTTGATCAGGGTGATATTCGGCGTCACCAACTGAGCCATATCTTTATCACCGGTGCTAATCAGCACCGGACGCCCCACCTTCTCTGCTTCTCGCGCCAGCGTACCGATGACATCGTCTGCTTCCACGCCCGAAACGGCCAGCAGTGGCAACCCCATCGCTTTTACCATCGCATGCAGAGGCTCAATCTGCGCACGCAGATCGTCCGGCATGGGTGGGCGGTGTGACTTGTAGTGTTCGAATAACTCATCACGGAAGGTTTTACCCTTAGCGTCGAATACCACCGCAGCATGGGTCGGCTGATATTGCAGAATCAAGCTACGCAGCATGTTGAGGACACCATACATCGCGCCAGTAGGTTCTCCTGCACTGTTGGTCAGCGGCGGGAACGCATGGTATGCGCGATACAGGTAAGAGGAGCCATCTACAAGGATAAGTGGGTTTTCTGGGATCTGAACCATAATGTCCGTGCCTGTTTATCAGATTATGGGTAAAGGATGCCACAGACAGGATGAAAACATGAGTTTTTCGCCGCATTTGTCGAAAAACTTTTGTAGATCTTCTGCTTTGATCGCAAAGAAGACTGTGGATAACTTTGTGAATAAATAATTTTCAGCTCTTTAAATATAGCAATGAAATTAACACATCATTTTATTTATACATATATTTCAGAAGCTTAAATAAATACGTAGCATTTTATTCCATTTATACAGCTTATATCCTGATGTGGATAGATATTCCCTTTTTTTCTATTCAGGGAAGATCCATCATTTGGTTCGTTTTCTGATAAAATCAGCCCCTTGCGCCTCTTTAGCGCACTATCTATGGCTAACCTTTTGAATAATTTAATTATGACGAGAATACTCGCTGCGATAACGCTGTTGCTGAGTATCGTATTGACCATATTGGTCACGATTTTTTGTTCTGTGCCGATCATCCTTGCCGGGGTTGTAAAACTCCTTTTGCCCGTTCCCGTTGTCTGGCGCAAGGTTTCTGTCTTCTGTAATTTCATGATGTACTGCTGGTGTGAAGGTCTGGCGCTACTGCTACACCTCAATCCGCGACTGAAGTGGGATGTCGAGGGACTGGAAGGTCTTAGCAAGAAAAACTGGTATCTGCTCATTTGTAACCATTACAGTTGGGCTGACATCGTTGTGCTTTGCGTGCTGTTCCGTAAGCACATCCCCATGAATAAATATTTCCTCAAGCAACAACTGGCCTGGGTGCCCTTTATTGGCCTGGCCTGCTGGGCGCTGGATATGCCGTTTATGAAACGCTATTCGCGAGGCTACCTGCTCCGTCATCCAGAACGGCGCGGTAAAGATGTCGAAACAACGCGTCGTTCCTGCGAGAAGTTTCGCGTACACCCGACAACTATTGTGAATTTTGTCGAAGGTTCACGCTTTACCAAAGAGAAACGTGAGCAAACCCGCTCTCCTTATCAAAACTTGCTCCCTCCAAAGGCGGCCGGTATTGCGATGGCATTGAACGTACTGGGGTCACAGTTCGATAAAATGTTGAACGTCACGTTGTGCTATCCGGAAAATAGCAGCCGACCGTTCTACGATATGCTGAGCGGTAAGCTAACGCGTATTGTCGTGCGGGTAAATCTGGAGCCAATTCATGAAGGGTTGCACGGTGATTACGTGAACGATAAGGGATTCAAGCGTCGGTTTCAGCTATGGCTTAATACGCTGTGGAGTGAGAAAGACGCGCAGCTCGACGCGATTAAAGCCTCAAATGAAAAAGCCGGTCAGCACAAGTGACCGGCTTTTGCTTTTACTTCTGACCAACCAGATACTTCACGGTATCCGCATACTGTTGTACAAAGATATCCATGCTGCTGGTATCCATGCCCTGCGGATTTACCTGATATTTGCCATTCACGAACATTGCCGGAACGCCCTGCAGCTGTAAATCAGCCGCCGCTTTTTCCTGCTGCGCCACGAGTGATTTCACCACGAAGCTGTTCCATGCCGCATCATAGTCTTCACCTTTAATACCCGCGTCGACAAACACTTTACGGATATCAGCTACAGACTGAACGGTCTGGGTTTTCTGAACACCTTCAAACAACGGAACGGTTACTTGATCTTCAACGCCCAGCGCCATAGCAACGGCCCAAGCTTGCGTCAGATCTTTGCCCAAAGGCCCCAGAAACTCGACGTGGTACTTGGTCATCTTGGTGCCTTCAGGCAGTTTTTTCTTCACGTTATCAGAGACGTGAAGAACTTCTTCAAACTGATAGCAGTGCGGGCAGTAGAAGGAGAAGAACTCCAACACTTGCGGTTCACCCGCAACAGGCTTTTCCAGAGTGATGTATTGTTTGCCATCCTGGAACTGCGCTGCAGATGCGCTAAAAGCTAAAACCATACCAGCCAGCGCCAGCCATAATTTTTTCATGTTCAAATTTCTCCGATTAATACATTGGCGTTAATTGTAAGGGGGGCTCTTGCAGAATTTTTGCCTGCTCAATAAAGGTCGCGGTCTGACGATGCCAGTAATCTTCCCCGGTTAACCACGGGAAGTTTTTTGGAAACGCAGGGTCAGCCCAACGTCGAATTAGCCAGGCAAGATAATAAACTAAACGCATAGCGCGTAAAGGTTCTATCAGTCCGATTTCAGAGGTGTCGAACTCACTAAACTCTTCATAAGCCTCGATAATGGTTTCAAGCTGTATGCGTTGTTCAGCTTTATCGCCATTGAGGAGCATCCATAAATCCTGAACAGCCGGGCCATTGCGGGCATCATCTAAATCGACAAACATCGGACCATCGCGCCACAGAATATTACCGGCATGACAATCACCGTGCAGACGTAACGTGGTAAAACGTGCATGCCAGCGTTCGGTAACGACCGCGATAAGCGCATCCGTTGCCTTCAGGAAAGCCGCTTTTTGCCCTGATGGGATCAACTGTGCGTGTTCAAAAAGCTTACGCGGCTCAGTCAGGTATTCTTCAAGGCCAATCGTCGGGCGAAAGGCAAAAGTACGCTTGCATCCGGTCTGATGCATACGCCCCAGATAGCGCCCCACCGCCTCCATCTGATCGATATTGTCGGCCTCAAACTGCCGCCCGCCGACGCTGGGGAAGATCGCATAATGGAAACCCTGATGGCTTAACAGCGTTTGGCCGCTTAGTACCAGCGGTGCAGCTACCGGGACTTCATCGCTTACCAGTTCCAGAGCAAACTGGTGCTCTTCCTGGATCTGCTCGACAGACCAACGTTCAGGGCGATAAAACTTAACGACAAAGCGTCGACGGTCTTCGTCCTGGAATTGATAGACACGGTTTTCATAGCTGTTAAGCGGGGTAAGCCCGGAGTCCACCCGGATCCCCTGCTCAAACAGTGCATCCATGATGGTATCCGGGTGTAGCGTCTGGAAATTAAAAGCGTTGTCGTTCATCCCATCATCCGGAAAATACTACGAATGATTCAGGATATCATTTCGCAGCGCTTTCGGTGGTGGCGATTACAAGCTTTTACTCTTTAATTACGCCACGTGCGCGGAGTAGTGCGGTTTTAAAATCTTCTTCATAATCTTTCTGAATACCTGGGATGACGGCGTCTTTCGCCGAGTCACGCATTTTCAGGTGATAGATCAGAATGTCATCAGTTAAATCCGCCAGTTCGCCGTCAAAACCTGACTCTTGCGCCAGTTTCTGTAAAAATTGCATCAGGTTAAGATCGGGTTCCTTCTGCCAGGCCGGCTGGAGGAGTTCAATAACTTCATTCAGACGTTTACATTTCATGGTTGTGCTCCTTAGGCTCAATACAGATACGTTAGCAGGGTCAATCCCACATTAAAAGAGGCGATATCAGTGATTCTGGATAGTGCAATAACAGGGGTTGTGCTGGCAGGCGGTAAGGCCAGACGGATGGGCGGAACCGATAAAGGTCTGCTTGAGCTGGATGGTAAACCTCTTTGGCGGCACGTAGCCGATACCCTCGCTTTACAGGTCGAAACCGTGGTGGTTAATGCCAATCGCCACCGGGATATTTACCAACAAAGCGGCCTGAAAGTTATCCCTGATTCATTGGCCGATTTCCCTGGCCCACTGGCCGGGATGCTATCGGTATTCCTGCAGCAAGCGGGGGAGTGGTTTCTGTTCTGCCCGTGCGATATGCCCTATATTCCTCACGATCTGGTCAAACGTTTGAAGGAGCAGCGCAAAGCTGCACCGGTTGTCTGGGTGCATGATGGGGAAAGAGATCATCCGACCATTGCGCTAATGCACCGCACCATGCAACCCTTGCTACAGGATTATCTTCAGTCCGGTGAAAGACGCGTTATGGTCTTTATGCGCCAGGCTGGCGGTCATGCTGTCGATTTCAGCGATCATAAAGATGCGTTCGTGAACGTGAACACCCCTGAAGAACTTGCAAAATGGCAGGACAAATCATGATCCCATTACTCGCTATAGCAGCATGGAGCGGAACGGGAAAAACTACGCTGCTTAAAAAATTGATCCCGGAGCTACGTGCCAGAGGCATTCGTCCCGGATTGATTAAGCATACTCATCACAATATGGATGTTGATAAGCCCGGCAAAGATAGCTATGAGCTACGCAAAGCCGGTGCAGCACAAACCCTGGTCGCCAGCCAGCAGCGCTGGGCATTAATGGTAGAGACCCCGGAAGAGCCCGAACTGGATTTAGCGTACCTGGTAAGCAGGATGGATGCTTCTACACTGGATATGGTGTTGGTTGAAGGCTTTAAGCATGAACCTGTTGCTAAGATCGTTCTTTTTCGCGACGGTTGCGGGCACAGTCCAGAGGACCTGGCGTTAGACAACTATGTTATCGCGGTTGCCAGTGATATTCCGCTTGCGGTGGATGTTCCATTGTTAGATATCAACGATATACAGCAAGTTGCCGATTTTGTTACGCAATGGATAAGTAGATAGCTGCTGTGTCGTGATACGCCTTTGTAGGCCGGATAAGGCGGAAGGCCACATCCGGCAGTTTTCACTCCCTTCAGACGCAAAAAAGCCCATCCGGCAGGATGGGCTTCTTCACTTATTTGATGCCTGGCAGTTCCCTACTCTCGCATGGGGAGACCCCACACTACCATCGGCGCTACGGCGTTTCACTTCTGAGTTCGGCATGGGGTCAGGTGGGACCACCGCGCTACAGCCGCCAGGCAAATTCTGTTTATCAACACACCTCTCGGGTCTGTCGATGTCATCTGTAATCAAGCTGAATTTCGATGTCTCTTTCGCCAAAACACCTTCGGCGTTGTAAGGTTAAGCCTCACGGTTCATTAGTATCGGTTAGCTCAACGTATCGCTACGCTTACACACCCGACCTATCAACGTCGTCGTCTTCAACGTTCCTTCAGGACCCTTAAAGGGTCAGGGAGAACTCATCTCGGGGCAAGTTTCGTGCTTAGATGCTTTCAGCACTTATCTCTTCCGCATTTAGCTACCGGGCAATGCCATTGGCATGACAACCCGAACACCAGTGATGCGTCCACTCCGGTCCTCTCGTACTAGGAGCAGCCCCCCTCAATTCTCCAGCGCCCACGGCAGATAGGGACCGAACTGTCTCACGACGTTCTAAACCCAGCTCGCGTACCACTTTAAATGGCGAACAGCCATACCCTTGGGACCTACTTCAGCCCCAGGATGTGATGAGCCGACATCGAGGTGCCAAACACCGCCGTCGATATGAACTCTTGGGCGGTATCAGCCTGTTATCCCCGGAGTACCTTTTATCCGTTGAGCGATGGCCCTTCCATTCAGAACCACCGGATCACTAAGACCTGCTTTCGCACCTGCTCGAGCCGTCACTCTCGCAGTCAAGCTAGCTTATGCCTTTGCACTAACCTCCTGATGTCCGACCAGGATTAGCTAACCTTCGTGCTCCTCCGTTACTCTTTAGGAGGAGACCGCCCCAGTCAAACTACCCACCAGACACTGTCCGCAACCCGGATCACGGGTCTACGTTAGAACACCAGCCATTAAAGGGTGGTATTTCAAGGTTGGCTCCATGCAGACTGGCGTCCACACTTCAAAGCCTCCCACCTATCCTACACATCAAGGACCAGTGTTCAGTGTCAAGCTATAGTAAAGGTTCACGGGGTCTTTCCGTCTTGCCGCGGGTACACTGCATCTTCACAGCGAGTTCAATTTCACTGAGTCTCGGGTGGAGACAGCCTGGCCATCATTACGCCATTCGTGCAGGTCGGAACTTACCCGACAAGGAATTTCGCTACCTTAGGACCGTTATAGTTACGGCCGCCGTTTACCGGGGCTTCGATCAAGAGCTTCTCCTTACGGATAACCCCATCAATTAACCTTCCGGCACCGGGCAGGCGTCACACCGTATACGTCCACTTTCGTGTTTGCACAGTGCTGTGTTTTTAATAAACAGTTGCAGCCAGCTGGTATCTTCGACTGATTTCAGCTCCATGAGTAAATCACTTCACCTACATATCAGCGTGCCTTCTCCCGAAGTTACGGCACCATTTTGCCTAGTTCCTTCACCCGAGTTCTCTCAAGCGCCTTGGTATTCTCTACCTGACCACCTGTGTCGGTTTGGGGTACGATTTTGTGTTACCTGATGCTTAGAGGCTTTTCCTGGAAGCAGGGCATTTGTTACTTCAGCACCGTAGTGCCTCGTCATCACACCTCAGCGTTAACAAGACTCCGGATTTACCTGGAATCTCCGCCTACATGCTTAAACCGGGACAACCGTCGCCCGGCTAACATAGCCTTCTCCGTCCCCCCTTCGCAGTAACACCAAGTACAGGAATATTAACCTGTTTCCCATCGACTACGCCTTTCGGCCTCGCCTTAGGGGTCGACTCACCCTGCCCCGATTAACGTTGGACAGGAACCCTTGGTCTTCCGGCGTGCGGGTTTTTCACCCGCATTATCGTTACTTATGTCAGCATTCGCACTTCTGATACCTCCAGCATGCCTCACAGCACACCTTCAACGGCTTACAGAACGCTCCCCTACCCAACAACACATAGTGTCGCTGCCGCAGCTTCGGTGCATGGTTTAGCCCCGTTACATCTTCCGCGCAGGCCGACTCGACCAGTGAGCTATTACGCTTTCTTTAAATGATGGCTGCTTCTAAGCCAACATCCTGGCTGTCTGTGCCTTCCCACATCGTTTCCCACTTAACCATGACTTTGGGACCTTAGCTGGCGGTCTGGGTTGTTTCCCTCTTCACGACGGACGTTAGCACCCGCCGTGTGTCTCCCGTGATAACATTCTTCGGTATTCGCAGTTTGCATCGGGTTGGTAAGTCGGGATGACCCCCTAGCCGAAACAGTGCTCTACCCCCGAAGATGAGTTCACGAGGCGCTACCTAAATAGCTTTCGGGGAGAACCAGCTATCTCCCGGTTTGATTGGCCTTTCACCCCCAGCCACAAGTCATCCGCTAATTTTTCAACATTAGTCGGTTCGGTCCTCCAGTTAGTGTTACCCAACCTTCAACCTGCCCATGGCTAGATCACCGGGTTTCGGGTCTATACCCTGCAACTTAACGCCCAGTTAAGACTCGGTTTCCCTTCGGCTCCCCTATTCGGTTAACCTTGCTACAGAATATAAGTCGCTGACCCATTATACAAAAGGTACGCAGTCACCCCATAAAGAGGCTCCCACTGCTTGTACGTACACGGTTTCAGGTTCTTTTTCACTCCCCTCGCCGGGGTTCTTTTCGCCTTTCCCTCACGGTACTGGTTCACTATCGGTCAGTCAGGAGTATTTAGCCTTGGAGGATGGTCCCCCCATATTCAGACAGGATACCACGTGTCCCGCCCTACTCTTCGAGTTCACAACACATGCACTTTTGTGTACGGGGCTGTCACCCTGTATCGCCGGACTTTCCAGACCGTTCCACTACCACACATGCTGATTCAGACTCTGGGCTGCTCCCCGTTCGCTCGCCGCTACTGGGGGAATCTCGGTTGATTTCTTTTCCTCGGGGTACTTAGATGTTTCAGTTCCCCCGGTTCGCTTCATTACGCTATGTATTCACGTAATGATAGTGTGACGAATCACACTGGGTTTCCCCATTCGGAAATCGCCGGTTATAACGGTTCATATCACCTTACCGACGCTTATCGCAGATTAGCACGTCCTTCATCGCCTCTGACTGCCAGGGCATCCACCGTGTACGCTTAGTCGCTTAACCTCACAACCCGAAGATGTTTCGTAAAACACTTCAGTGTTGCGAAAATTTGAGAGACTCGAACACACCGCTTTTCATTTCTTGTTTACGGAGAAATGAAACAGTGTGTCGTTTCAATTTTCAGCTTGATCCAGATTTTTAAAGAGCAAAACTTCGCAGTGAACCTTTTCAGGTACACTCTGAAGTTTTCTTGTGTTTTTGCAGTAAGGAATGGTGGAGCTATGCGGGATCGAACCGCAGACCTCCTGCGTGCAAAGCAGGCGCTCTCCCAGCTGAGCTATAGCCCCATCGTAGTTAAATCTCGTTTAACCTTAATTTCTGTTGAGGCAAGGCGTGGTGACGCGAAGCATACTGAAGTATGTGAGCGTCGCCGCAACGCAGCATCAGCAGAAATTTGGTAGGCCTGAGTGGACTTGAACCACCGACCTCACCCTTATCAGGGGTGCGCTCTAACCACCTGAGCTACAAGCCTGCAGAGATTTTCTTACTGCTAATTTTCATCAGACAATCTGTGTGAGCACTACAAAGAACGTTTCTTTAAGGTAAGGAGGTGATCCAACCGCAGGTTCCCCTACGGTTACCTTGTTACGACTTCACCCCAGTCATGAATCACAAAGTGGTAAGCGCCCTCCCGAAGGTTAAGCTACCTACTTCTTTTGCAACCCACTCCCATGGTGTGACGGGCGGTGTGTACAAGGCCCGGGAACGTATTCACCGTGGCATTCTGATCCACGATTACTAGCGATTCCGACTTCATGGAGTCGAGTTGCAGACTCCAATCCGGACTACGACATACTTTATGAGGTCCGCTTGCTCTCGCGAGGTCGCTTCTCTTTGTATATGCCATTGTAGCACGTGTGTAGCCCTACTCGTAAGGGCCATGATGACTTGACGTCATCCCCACCTTCCTCCAGTTTATCACTGGCAGTCTCCTTTGAGTTCCCGGCCGGACCGCTGGCAACAAAGGATAAGGGTTGCGCTCGTTGCGGGACTTAACCCAACATTTCACAACACGAGCTGACGACAGCCATGCAGCACCTGTCTCAGAGTTCCCGAAGGCACGTTCGCATCTCTGCAAACTTCTCTGGATGTCAAGAGTAGGTAAGGTTCTTCGCGTTGCATCGAATTAAACCACATGCTCCACCGCTTGTGCGGGCCCCCGTCAATTCATTTGAGTTTTAACCTTGCGGCCGTACTCCCCAGGCGGTCGACTTAACGCGTTAGCTCCGGAAGCCACGCCTCAAGGGCACAACCTCCAAGTCGACATCGTTTACGGCGTGGACTACCAGGGTATCTAATCCTGTTTGCTCCCCACGCTTTCGCACCTGAGCGTCAGTCTTTGTCCAGGGGGCCGCCTTCGCCACCGGTATTCCTCCAGATCTCTACGCATTTCACCGCTACACCTGGAATTCTACCCCCCTCTACAAGACTCTAGCCTGCCAGTTTCGGATGCAGTTCCCAGGTTGAGCCCGGGGATTTCACATCCGACTTGACAGACCGCCTGCGTGCGCTTTACGCCCAGTAATTCCGATTAACGCTTGCACCCTCCGTATTACCGCGGCTGCTGGCACGGAGTTAGCCGGTGCTTCTTCTGCGAGTAACGTCAATTGCTGCGGTTATTAACCTCAACACCTTCCTCCTCGCTGAAAGTACTTTACAACCCGAAGGCCTTCTTCATACACGCGGCATGGCTGCATCAGGCTTGCGCCCATTGTGCAATATTCCCCACTGCTGCCTCCCGTAGGAGTCTGGACCGTGTCTCAGTTCCAGTGTGGCTGGTCATCCTCTCAGACCAGCTAGGGATCGTCGCCTAGGTGAGCCGTTACCCCACCTACTAGCTAATCCCATCTGGGCACATCCGATGGCAAGAGGCCCGAAGGTCCCCCTCTTTGGTCTTGCGACGTTATGCGGTATTAGCTACCGTTTCCAGTAGTTATCCCCCTCCATCGGGCAGTTTCCCAGACATTACTCACCCGTCCGCCACTCGTCACCCAAGGAGCAAGCTCCTCTGTGCTACCGTTCGACTTGCATGTGTTAGGCCTGCCGCCAGCGTTCAATCTGAGCCATGATCAAACTCTTCAATTTAAGTTTGATGCTCGTGAATTAAACTTCGTAATGAATTACGTGTTCACTCAGAGACTTGGTATTCATTTTTCGTCTTGCGACGTTAAGAATCCGTATCTTCGAGTGCCCACACAGATTGTCTGATAAATTGTTAAAGAGCAGTGCCGCTTCGCTTTTTCTCAGCGGCGCGGGGTGTGCATATTACGCCATCCCGCTGGAGAGTCAAGCGTTTATTTTCGCTTTTCTCCGCTGACCCGGCGGTTTGTAATCCGTTGTTCCGTGTCAGTGGAGGCGCATTATAGGGAGTTATTTCAGGCTGACAAGGGGAAATTTAAAATAATCTTCCGAGTGCGTATTTTTTATTCTTTGTGCTTATTTTGACAACGTTTTGTGGGTTAATTGGGCGATTTCCCGCGCGAAATCCGCGACCTGTTCCCAATCGGTATACACCACTTCTTTATTGGTATCAGTTTCACCGCCTGACATCTTCATTATCAGTTGGATCATAACGCGGTCATACCAGCGATAGCGTGGATACAGCAAAGCGCCAGCAATAACCGCACTGCGATCAGGCCGCCACGGCGAACTCATCAGGAACTTACGCGCATAGCTGTTAGTTTGCGGCGTGCGTTTCTCCGGTTTACGGGCAACCAGGTTTACGGAGTAGAAGGCACTCGGCATCGCATTCAGCCGCGTGGCATGCTTTTTCACAAACTCCTGAAAAGCTGCATGGTAATGACCATAGCGAATCGAGGCGCCAATCACCACGCTGTCATAATGTTGCCAGTCAGGCTCCGCGGTACGATGCAAATTAACGACATCCGCCCAAACGCCCAGCTCTTTGAGTTCAGAAGCCAGATACTCGGCGATTTCACGCGTTTGTCCGTCCCGGGAAGAAAAAAGAATCAGTGTTTTCACGTGTTACTCCATTATTCACGCCAGAAAGTAGGGGTAAAGAGTACCAGCAGGGTAAAGACCTCCAGACGACCAAACAGCATATTGGCAATCAGGATCCACTTCGCCACGGGGTTCATACTGGCAAAGTTGTCGGCGACAACCCCCAGCCCTGGCCCCAGGTTATTCAGCGTCGCCACAACAGAGGCAAACGCGGAGAAGTCATCAACACCGGTCGCAATAATCGCCAGCATACTGATAATAAAGACCAGCGCATAGGCAGAGAAGAATCCCCACACAGCTTCAAGGATTCGCTCCGGCAAAGCACGGTTACCCAGCTTGATACTGTAAACCGCATTCGGGTGGACCAGTCGTTTCAATTCGCGGTTACCCTGCTTAAACAGCAACAGGATTCGAATCACCTTCAAGCCGCCGCCCGTCGACCCGGCACAGCCGCCAATAAAAGCAGAACACAGCAACAGCACCGGCAGGAACAACGGCCAGCGGGCAATACTGTCCGTAGTGAATCCGGCGGTCGTCGCCATTGATACCACCTGAAAAAAAGCCTGGTTGATGGTCGTGAGTGCCGAACCGTAGGTATTGTGTATCCACAGCACCAGCGTACAGACAGCCACCAGCGTCAGCTGCACCCCAATGAACATGCGGAATTCTGGATCGCGCCAGTAGACCTTCAGGCTGCGACCGCTTAATAAAGAGAAGTGCAGACCATAGTTACAACCGGAGATCAGCAAGAAGATAGCAATAATGGTGTTAATCGTGGGACTGTCGAAATACCCCACGCTGGCATCGTGTGTGGAAAAGCCGCCGATGGCTATCGTAGCAAAGCTGTGCCCAATAGCGTCAAACGCGGGCATCCCGGCAAACCATAGCGCCAGCGCACACGCCACCGTCAGTAATACATAGATAAGCCACAGCGTTTTCGCCGTTTCGGCAATACGCGGACGCATTTTGTTATCTTTCAGCGGGCCCGGCATTTCTGCCCGGTAGAGCTGCATCCCACCGACGCCAAGAATAGGCAAAATAGCCACCGCCAGCACGATGATCCCCATCCCGCCGAACCATTGCAGCATCTGTCGATAAAAGAGGATAGCGTGTGGCAATGAATCCAGCCCCACCAGCGTTGTCGCCCCCGTGGTGGTTAATCCGGAGAAGGATTCAAAAAAAGCGTCGGTTATCGTGAGGTTAGGGCTTTCCGCAAAGATGAACGGTAGCGCACCCACGCTACCCAGCACGGTCCAGAACAAAACGACAATCAGAAACCCTTCGCGCGATTTCAGCTCGCCCTTCTCTTTACGGTTTGGCCACCACAGCATGGAGCCGATCGCCAGAGCAACGAAGAAAGTTTGAGTAAACGCACGCCCTGCCCCATCGCGGTAGATGAGCGCTACCAGTCCGGGGATAATCATTGTCCCCGAGAATAAGATGACCAGTAGTCCAACGATTCGGGTGATGGCGCGAAAATGCATCTCTGCCGCTTCCTTAGTTCTTTAAAATGAGGTGGGGATTATTCTTCAATCGCTGACAATTGCAATGAACCACGACTAAAATCCGCCAGTTTTGCCGAAAATTCATCCACTTTGGCATAAGGAAGCGCCACCCTGAGCCGAACAAAAGCCTGGTAATCACTGGCAACAACTTTACCGTCAAACTGCCCCAGCAAAGCTTCAATGCCTGCCAGCTGACCGTACTCACACTGCAAAGTATATTCGGTTAATGGCGTCTTGCGCTGCGTCGTTAACTGACGCAACGCCTGATTCACGCCGCCACCGTAGGCTTTCACTAGCCCACCCGTACCCAGAAGGATACCGCCGTAGTAGCGCACCACCACCGCGGTAATCTCACCGATGCCACTCCCCATCAGCTGCGCGAGCATCGGTTTGCCTGCCGTACCAGCCGGTTCGCCATCGTCTGAAAATCCCAGCTGCTGCGAGTCATTGGGCGCGCCCGCCACCCACGCCACACAATGGTGGCGGGCGTCCGGGTGTTCCATTTTGACTGACTCAACAAACGCTTTCGCCGCTTCTACGCCGTCCGTATGGGCGAGCAGCGTAATGAAGCGGCTTTTTTTGATCTCTTCAACGACGCTTACCGGCGCCGCAGGGATTAACCAACTGTCCATTACGCCAGTTTTAAATCCCGTGTCATGTTTTCGATATTGTTCTCGTGGACCACCACGTTATCTTCAATACGAATACCGCCGAACGGTTTCAGGGCTTCAATTTTCTGCCAGTTGAAGTGTTTGCTGAACTGCCCTTCACGCCACGGCGCCAGCAGCGATTCAATGAAGTAGATGCCCGGTTCGATGGTCAGGACCATGCCAGGTTGCAGAACGCGGGTGCAACGCAGGTAAGGATACTTCGACGGCGCGGCCAGATGCGTACCGCTGTCATCTTGCATAAAGCCAGCGACATCGTGTACCTGCAGGCCCAGCGGGTGACCAATGCCATGCGGCATAAACGGCCCGGTAAGATCGTTTTCCACCATCGCCTCTTCACTCATATCGGTGATGATTTGATGCTTACGCAGCAGCTTCGCGATGCGCTGATGGAACTGAATGTGATAATCCACGTAGCTGGTGCCCGCTTTCATAGTGGCAATCAGCGCCAGTTGCTCGTCATTCACATCCTTCACCAGATGCGCATAGTCGTTGTCGCTTTTCGCCGACCACGTACGCGTCAGGTCTGCTGCATAGCCGTTGTATTCCGCACCGGCGTCCAGCAGGAAACTGCGGATTTCAGACGGAGCCTGATGATCCAGCCTGGTGTAATGCAGAACCGAAGCATGCTCGTTAAGCGCAACAATGTTGCTGTACGGCACGTCGGTGTCGCGATGACCGGTAGCAGTCAGGTAAGCGAGGTTGATGTCAAACTCGCTCATCCCGGAACGGAACGCTTCTTCCGCGGCACGGTGTCCATTCACCGCCATTTTCTGTGCTTCGCGCATACAGGCCAGTTCGTAATCTGTTTTGTAAGCACGATAATAATGCAGGTAGTCAATAACCCCTTTCGGGTTGATATTGCTGGCCGCGATATCCAGTTGCAGCGCGCGTTCCGGAACCGGACCGATGTAACCGATATTGCCGCGAGCAGCAGGCAGTTGGCTACCGATACCATCAGCTTTTGGCAGCGCGATGATCTCAATTTCTTCCGTCCAGAAGGAGGTCGGCAGCGGCTCAACGTTGTGCCAGTAATCAACCGGCAGGTAGAACCACAATTTCGGCTTATTCACGCCATCCACCAGCAACCAGCAGTTAGGAACCTGCGTTACAGGCACCCAGGCTTTGAATTGCGGATTGACCTTAAACGGGTAGGGATGATCGTCGAGAAAGACGTTAACAAGTTCTCCTGAGTGAATAAGTAACGCATCCAGCTTGAAGCGCTCCAGCGCGTCGCGCGTCCGTTCTTGTAGGGTAACGATATGATTTTTATAGAGTGCGGCCAGTGATTCCATTTTCTATCCTTCTGTTTTTTTGACCTCAAGTGTCCGCATCTTAGCACATCGTTTTGTGAGTGCGTGATTTCTGCCGATCGTGATCAAATCGTCATTTCTTTAATCATTCATTTGCATTTTATTAACATAAAACACACACTTCGATTCATCTGGTATGACCAGATCACCTTGCGGATTCAGGAGACTGACATGCTTTACAAAGGCGACACCCTGTACCTCGACTGGCTGGAAGATGGCATCGCCGAACTGGTGTTCGATGCCCCAGGTTCAGTCAATAAACTCGACACGGCCACCGTTGCCAGCCTGGGCCATGCGCTTGACGTGCTGGAAAAACAACCGAATTTAAAAGGGCTGCTGCTGCGTTCTAACAAAGCAGCCTTTATTGTTGGTGCCGACATCACCGAATTCCTTTCACTGTTCCTCGTGCCTGAAGAGCAACTGAGCCAGTGGCTGCATTTTGCCAACAGCGTCTTTAATCGCCTGGAAGATCTGCCTGTTCCGACTCTCTCAGCAGTTAACGGCTATGCGCTGGGCGGCGGCTGCGAGTGTGTCCTGGCGACCGATTATCGTCTGGCTACGCCGGACCTGCGCATCGGCCTGCCGGAAACCAAGCTGGGCATTATGCCAGGCTTTGGCGGCTCCGTGCGTATGCCACGTATGCTGGGTGCGGACAGCGCGCTGGAAATTATTGCTGCGGGTAAAGATGTGGGTGCTGAGCAGGCGCTAAAAATCGGTCTGGTCGATGGCGTAGTGAAGCAAGACAAACTGCTTGATGGCGCGATCGCGGTATTACGTCAGGCGATTAACGGCGACCTCGACTGGAAAGCCAAACGTCAGCCGAAGCTGGAGCCGTTGAAACTCAGTAAAATTGAAGCGGCAATGAGCTTTACCATCGCCAAAGGTATGGTGGCGCAGACGGCAGGTAAGCATTATCCCGCACCGATTACCGCGGTAAAAACCATTGAAGCAGCGGCCCGTTTTGGCCGTGAAGAAGCGCTGAATCTGGAAAATAAAAGCTTTGTTCCACTGGCGCACACCAATGAAGCCCGCGCACTGGTTGGAATTTTCCTTAACGATCAGTTCGTGAAAGCCAAAGCCAAAAAGCTCACCAAAAATGTTGAAGCGCCAAAGCAAGCGGCAGTGCTGGGCGCAGGCATTATGGGCGGCGGCATCGCTTACCAGTCGGCCTGGAAAGGCGTGCCGGTTGTCATGAAAGATATCAACGACAAATCATTAACGCTGGGTATGACCGAAGCGGCCAAGCTACTGAACAAACAGCTGGAGCGCGGCAAAATTGACGGTCTGAAAATGGCGGGCGTTATTTCCACCATTCACCCCACCCTCGACTATAGCGGTTTCGAACGCGTGGACGTGGTAGTTGAAGCGGTCGTAGAAAACCCAAAAGTGAAAAAAGCGGTACTGGCGGAAACCGAAGATCAGGTTCGCCCGGACACCGTACTGGCTTCGAATACTTCCACCATCCCAATCAACGAACTGGCCAGCGCGCTTAAGCGTCCGGAAAACTTCTGTGGGATGCACTTCTTTAACCCGGTGCACCGTATGCCGCTGGTTGAGATCATTCGCGGCGAGAAAAGCTCGGATGAAACCATCGCTAAGGTTGTCGCCTGGGCAAGCCAGATGGGCAAAACGCCGATTGTGGTTAATGACTGCCCTGGTTTCTTCGTTAACCGCGTGCTGTTTCCCTATTTTGCCGGTTTCAGTCAGCTGCTGCGCGACGGGGCGGATTTCCGCAAAGTCGACAAAGTGATGGAAAAACAGTTTGGTTGGCCGATGGGCCCGGCTTATCTGCTGGACGTGGTAGGTATTGATACCGCGCACCACGCGCAGGCGGTGATGTCCGCAGGCTTCCCTCAGCGTATGCAGAAAGATTATCGCGATGCGATAGACGCCCTGTTTGATGCTAACCGTTTCGGGCAGAAAAACGGTCTCGGATTCTGGCGTTATAAAGAAGACAACAAGGGCAAGCCGAAGAAAGAAGAAGATGCCACCGTTGACGATCTGCTGGCAGAGGTCAGCCAGCCGAAACGCGACTTCAGCGATGAAGAGATTATCGCCCGCATGATGATCCCTATGGTCAACGAAGTAGTGCGTTGCCTGGAAGAAGGCATTATTGCCAGCCCGGCAGAAGCCGATATGGCGCTGGTATACGGTCTGGGCTTCCCTCCGTTCCACGGCGGTGCGTTCCGCTGGCTGGATACGCTCGGCAGCGCGAAGTATCTCGATATGGCTCAGCAGTATCAGCACCTTGGTCCGCTGTATGAAGTTCCGGCCGGTCTGCGTGATAAAGCGCGCCATAACGAACCGTATTATCCCCAGGTTGAGCCAGCCCGCCCGGTTGGCAGCCTGAAAACGGCTTAAGGAGTCACAATGGAACAGGTTGTAATTGTTGATGCGATCCGTACCCCGATGGGCCGTTCGAAAGGGGGCGCGTTTCGGAACGTGCGTGCAGAAGATCTCTCTGCACATTTAATGCGTAGCCTGCTGGCGCGTAATCCGGCGCTGGAGCCAACCGCGCTTGATGACATTTACTGGGGCTGTGTGCAACAAACGCTGGAGCAGGGTTTCAATATCGCCCGTAATGCCGCGCTGCTAGCGGAAGTTCCGCACTCCGTTCCGGCCGTCACGGTCAATCGCCTGTGCGGTTCGTCCATGCAGGCGCTGCACGATGCGGCACGCATGATCATGACTGGTGATGCTCAGGCGTGCCTGATTGGCGGCGTTGAGCATATGGGCCATGTGCCAATGAGCCACGGCGTTGATTTCCACCCGGGTATGAGCCGCAACGTGGCGAAAGCCGCAGGGATGATGGGCCTGACCGCGGAAATGCTCTCCCGCATGCACGGCATCAGCCGTGAAATGCAGGACGCTTTCGCCGCACGTTCACACGCTCGCGCCTGGGCTGCAACACAGTCTGGCGCTTTTAAAAACGAAATCATCCCGACCGGCGGTCATGATGCCGACGGCGTGCTGAAGCAGTTTAACTACGATGAGGTTATCCGTCCGGAAACGACCGTTGAAGCGCTCTCCACCCTGCGCCCGGCGTTCGATCCGGTGAACGGAACGGTGACTGCCGGTACCTCTTCTGCGCTCTCCGACGGCGCAGCGGCGATGCTGGTAATGAGCGAAAGCCGCGCCCGTCAACTGGGTCTGACGCCGCGTGCCCGTATTCGTTCGATGGCTGTTGTCGGCTGCGATCCGTCAATCATGGGTTACGGCCCGGTTCCGGCCTCAAAGCTGGCGCTGAAAAAAGCGGGACTCTCCACCAACGACATCGGCTTGTTTGAGATGAACGAAGCCTTTGCCGCTCAGATCCTGCCGTGTATTAAAGATCTGGGGCTAATGGAGCAGATCGATGAGAAGATCAACCTCAACGGCGGGGCGATCGCCTTGGGTCACCCGCTGGGCTGTTCTGGGGCGCGTATCAGCACCACCCTACTCAACCTGATGGAACGCAAAGACGTGCAGTTTGGTCTGGCGACGATGTGTATCGGGTTAGGTCAGGGTATCGCAACGGTATTTGAGCGAGTTTAATCAAAGCATGCCGGGGGCGCTTCGCTTGCCCGGCCTACGAAATGTTATCTCAAAGCCATTGGTGCCAGAACAAGGCGGCAAGCGAATGAATCCCGATGAGCTTACGTATAGTAAGTGATTCGGGTGAATGAGCGAAGCCAACACAGTTATGGTGCCAATGGCGAAGAGAGAAAGTTTAGTTGCCGTTCTTCCCGCCTGTCAGGGGCGGGTTTTTTATTTCCCTGAACTACCACGCACCACTAACTGCACCGGCAGCAGCAGATTCTCTTCCTGATTTTCTTCCAGCAGTAAACGCAGCGCTTCACGCCCCAGCTGTTTTTTATCAACCGCAATGGTAGTCAGCGGCGGATGTGACCAGGACGCAGCATCGATATCATCAAATCCCACCAGCGCAAGATCTTCCGGGATACGTATACCCTGCTGCGCACACACCTGCTGAACAACCATCGCTGCCGCGTCGTTATAGGCAAAAATGGCATCGGGCGGCTCTGGCAGTCTGAGTAGCTCATTAACCGCATCCACCAGAGATTGCTCGGTATCCAGCAGCGGCGGCGCAACAACATCGTACTCTGGCGGCATTAGCAAACGGGCTTCATACAATGCCTGACGGTAGCCCTTTTCACGCTGACGGATGCTGTAGTGCGCGAGCGTACTGGCAAGAAAAGCAATGCGGCTGCGGCCTTGTGCAATCAGATGTTGCGTAGCCAGATAGCCGCCCAGAGTATTGTCAGGATTCACGCAAGGCAGTCCTGGCGCCCAGAGATCCACCAGCACCAGCGGCAATTTCATCTGTTGTAGCAGCCCAAGCAACTCAGGTTCAAAAAATCCCGCGCAGATTAGCGCATCAGGCTGGTGCAGCATTACCTGCTCACTCACTGCATCGCCTGGACCTATAGAGAGAAAGCTCAGCGCAACCCCCTTTTCGCGACACAGATCTTCTATCCCCAGCAGCAGTTGAGAGTAAAACGGTAAAGCCCGGCTGATATTGTGCTGGCGATGCAGTAAAAACAGGACACGTTTGATTTTGTCTGCGCGCAGGCGTGAAAAATCATAACCCTGCTGCTGCGCCACTGAAATAATGCGCTGTCGGGTCTCTTCACGCAGCCCCGGTTGCCCTTTTAGCGCGCGGGAAACAGCGCCAACCGAGACGCCACAAGCGTCGGCAATGTCTCTAATACGTACAGGTTTCGTCATTTCACTCTCATGGATTTAATATGGCTTGTTGTGCCCCCAGCCAGGCTGCGCCGCGTACGCCGCTGCTGTCGCCGTGGCGGGCCTGAACGATCGGTGTGCGGCACTGTTTACCAAACACGTACTGCGCCACTCGCGCCTGTAAGCCTGAGTACAGTAAATCGATATTGGATACCCCGCCCCCCAGCACGATAACATCGGGATCGAGCATATTCACCACACTCGCCAGCGCGCGAGCCAGTTGATCGCAATAGCGTTCCCACAACAAACAGGCGTCTGCATCACCCGATGCTACCCGTTGCATAATTTGTGGCACCCCCATATGTTGCGCGGTGTGATTCATATACTGACGCTCCAGGCCACTACCGGAAATAAAGCTCTCAATACAGTTCAACTGTCCGCAATAGCATGTCACTTCAGCCCCGTCCCGAGATCCGTGGTAGCGCGGCAAGGCATTATGCCCCCACTCTCCGGCACAGGCGTTAGGGCCGGAGATCAACCGGTTCTCGATGCACAGACCACCGCCGCATCCGGTACCGAGGATCACGCCAAATACCACGCTATGCCCACGCCCACTACCGTCCATCGCTTCTGACAGGGTAAAGCAGTTGGCATCATTGGTAACGGGCACTGGCATTCCTAATGCACGCTCGAGATCTTGCGCAAAGGCCTGCTGATTCAGCACCAGAATGTTGGAATTCTTAATCAAACCTTCGCTATCCACCGCACCTGGCACCCCGACGCCAACCGATAAAGGCTGATTAATGGCCTGCATAGCCCTGGCTATCATCTCCGTCACGGCCTGGAAAAAATCACCGTAACGCTGCTTTGGTGTCGCACATCGTTCGTGGTAAACAATTTCACCCGCGTTATCAATCACCACCGCTTCGATTTTAGTCCCGCCGATATCCAGTCCGAGCCTCATGGTTTTTCCTCATTTGCATCTCACAATGTGATGCGGTTTAGCTTGCCTATTTTGTTTACTAAACACATGGAGAGCTGTCACAAAAACTCAATTTATGTTTTATTGACGGACATATTATGTTTACTAAAAAATAATTATGATGAGAAAGAGAGGCAATGACGCCGGGCCTGCGCCCTGCTAGTTGGAAGACAGATGATTGATGGATGCGCCGGAAGGGCTCCGGCGCACAGCGCTTAAATGAACGCGAAAGCGTCGCCAAACAGGCGATCTTCACGCGCACTGCGTTCATTACAGAACAGATCGCGCGCGATTTTGGCCATTTCAAAACGACCGGCAATGTAGATATCGTGCTCAGCCAGGGTACCGTAATCCTGCAATACCGCCGTTAACACGGTTCCCGTACGACCACGCCAGCCGTCTTCTGGCTGTTCCACCACTGGCTCAACGCGCAGATTCGGGTGATTAACAGACAACGCTTCCAGTTCGGAGAGATCATAGAGATGCTTCTCTTCACGCCCACCCCAGTAAATGGTGATATCGCGGTTTGGATTACGTGCCAGCGCAGTAAGCAGAATGGAACGCACGTAAGAGAACCCTGTACCACCGGCAATCAGGATCAGCGGGCGCTCGTCTTCATCACGCAGCCAGGCTTCGCCATGCGGAATGTCGACCTTGATTTCCCGGTCTTTCAGAATGCGGTCCATCACAGCCATGGCATAAAGATTTAGCTCAGAGGCGCCAACGTGCAGCTCAATGAATCCTTGCTCGTCCGGCGTGGATGCCATGGAGAACGGACGCTTATCCCTTTCGTCCATCACGACCATTAAATACTGGCCAGCACGAAAGGAAAACGCCGCGTCTGGCACTAAACGAACGCGATATACGGTATCAGTGATAGCTTCTACCGAGGTCACTTTACAGCTTAAGGTTGTCATGCGCTCTCTCTGTCGGATCAATAGGCAAAACGATCGCGCCTCAGGCGCTTTTGCCGTCATTAAAGATGGCCAGTTCATCCCAAATTGCGTCAATACGCGCAGTTACTTCAGGATCTTTTTTAATCGGGCGTCCCCATTCGCGTTGGGTTTCGCCCGGCCATTTATTTGTGGCATCCAGCCCCATTTTTGAACCCAGGCCGGAAACCGGCGAGGCAAAGTCCAGGTAATCAATTGGCGTATTCTCTACCAGTACCGTATCCCGAGCCGGGTCCATACGGGTAGTAATTGCCCAAATCACATCATTCCAGTCGCGTGCATTGACATCATCATCGCAGACAATAACAAATTTGGTGTACATAAACTGGCGTAAAAACGACCAAACACCCATCATGACGCGTTTGGCATGACCAGCGTACTGTTTTTTCATCGTCACCACGGCCAGACGATATGAACAGCCTTCCGGAGGCAGGTAAAAATCGACGATTTCCGGGAACTGCTTTTGCAGAATAGGAACGAAAACTTCGTTCAGCGCCACACCAAGCACCGCGGGCTCATCAGGCGGACGTCCGGTATAAGTAGAGTGATAAATCGCCTCTTCACGCTGGGTAATGTGCGTGACGGTAAAGACCGGAAAGCTATCTACTTCGTTGTAGTAGCCGGTATGATCGCCATACGGCCCTTCCGGGGCCAGCTCACCCGGTTCGATATACCCTTCCAGCACGATTTCAGCACTGGCGGGCACTTCCAGATCGTTGGAAATACATTTGACCACTTCGGTCTTGGTGCCACGTAACAGCCCGGCAAATGCGTACTCGGATAATGTATCAGGGACGGGCGTCACGGCCCCCAGAATGGTCGCAGGATCTGCCCCCAACGCCACCGAAACCGGGAAGCGTTCGCCAGGATGCGCCGCACACCACTCCTGGTAATCGAGTGCGCCGCCGCGGTGGGACAGCCAGCGCATAATGAGCTTGTTTTTGCCAATCAGCTGCTGGCGATAAATACCCAGATTCTGCCGCTCTTTATGCGGACCACGCGTTACGGTTAGCCCCCAGGTAATCAGCGGTGCGGCATCTTCCGGCCAACAGGTCATAATCGGAATACGGTTTAAATCGACGTCATCACCGGAGTAGATTTTTTGCTGACAAGGCGCACCGCGCAACCGCTTAGTCGGCATGTTCAGCACCTGCTTAAACTGCGGCAGCTTATCAAACAGATCGCGGAATCCTTTCGGTGGCTCCGGCTCTTTCAAAAACGCCAACAGTTTACCGACTTCCCGTAGTGCCGAGACATCTTCCTGCCCCATCCCCATCGCAACACGCTTCGGTGTGCCAAACAGGTTACACAGCACCGGCATTGAATAGCCTTTAGGATTCTCAAACAGTAACGCAGGCCCACCAGCACGCAGGGTGCGATCGGCAATTTCAGTAATTTCCAGGTGGGGATCCACCTCAAGCGAAATGCGTTTGAGCTCGCCCTGCTGTTCAAGCAGCGTCAGGAAGTCGCGTAAATCGTGATATTTCATGGCGTCCATTGTGGCCTCTTCGTAAGCGCTTCATTATACGGCGTTCATCATTGTGATGCTGTATTTTTGTTAAATTAGCGTGAACTCTGGCGATACATATAAGCCCTGGGAGTATATACCCGTTGGGTTTCAGCCTGCTTTGAGGCGGGTATAATTAACTTAACTCATGGCTTTTGCTATGCTAGCGCTCAGAACAAGCGAATAAGAGTTATTATGCAATCCTGGTATTTACTGTACTGCAAACGTGGGCAACTTCAGCGAGCCCAGGAACACCTGGAAAGACAGGCGGTGAACTGCCTGACGCCTATGATCACCCTGGAAAAAATAGTGCGCGGTAAACGTACCACAGTCAGTGAACCGCTATTCCCTAATTACATGTTTGTCGAGTTCGACCCGGAAGTGATCCACACCACCACGATAAACGCCACGCGTGGTGTCAGCCATTTCGTTCGTTTTGGAGCGACGCCTGCGACCGTCCCATCCCCCGTTATTCACCAGCTTTCTATCTACAAGCCTGAAGGTATTGTTGACCCGCAAACCCCTCAGCCAGGGGACAGCGTGATTATTACTGAAGGGGCGTTTGAGGGACTGAAAGCGATCTTCACCGAACCGGATGGCGAAGCGCGTTCCATGCTGCTGCTTAACCTCTTGAATAAAGAGATTAAGCAGAGCGTGAAAAATACCGGTTTTCGAAAGATATAAGCCGTTTAGAAGGTCACTTCGAACAGCGTTCTGACGTTGGCATCAATGGTTGCTGACAGCCATTGAGGATCTTCCCCACGCCAGTGAGCAATTCGCTCAAGAATATGCGGCAGGTGCGCCGGTTCATTGCGACGTGACGTCGGTTTAGGCGTTAAGTCGCGAGGGAGTAGATAAGGTGCATCGGTTTCTATCAGCAGTCTTTCCACCGGAATAAACGGCAGCAGCTCCCGCAGTTCCATCCCCCGGCGTTCATCACAGACCCACCCGGTGATACCGATATAAAGCCCTCGGTCCACACAGTCCTGCATCTCCTGGCGCGAACCGGTGAAACAGTGCAGCACCGCGCCTGGGAGGCTGTCGAGCCACGGCTCCAGCAACGTCAGAAAACGCTCATGCGCATCCCGACAATGCATGAAAATCGGCATCTGCAGTTCAGCAGCAATGCGCAGTTGCGCTTCAAAAGCACGTTCCTGCTCCTGCGGCGTGGAGAAATTGCGATTGAAATCCAGGCCGCACTCACCAATAGCGACTACCTTCGATTGGTTTGCCAGCGCGATGATCTCGTCTTCCGTAGAGGATTGCCATTGGCTGCTGTCATGCGGATGCACGCCAGCCGTGGACCAGCAATGCGGATAATGCTGCGCCAGCTTTAACGCCTGCTGGCTTTCGTGAAGGTTTGTTCCGGTCAGAAGCATACCGTTTACGCCCGCAGCAAAGGCGCGCGCCACGACCTCATCCCGGTCTTTCGCAAATTGTGAACTGGTTAAATTAACGCCAATATCAAACATGCTTCCTCCCATATGACAACCGCCCTGACGGGCGGTTGAATTTATTCTTCAGTTTTCTCGGTGGCTTCAGCTTCTTTTGCTTCTTCAGCCTCGTTGTCCTCATCCCGCGTACGTCGCTTACCGACATAGAAACGAGAGAAGAAAACACCCACCTCGAACAGGCAGTACATCGGTATCGCCAACAACGTTTGCGAGAAGACATCTGGCGGAGTCAATAGCATCCCGACGACAAAGGCACCCACCACAACATAAGGACGCTTTTTGCGTAAATCATCTGGCGTCGTAATGCCCATCCAGCATAGCAGCACGATGGCGACAGGCACCTCAAAAGAGACACCGAAAGCCATAAATAGCGCCATTACAAAGCTGAGATAGCTGGCAATGTCCGTTGATACCTGCACGCCTTGCGGAGCCGTGTTGGCCAGAAAACCAAACGCTAACGGGAAGACAACAAAATAGGCGAATGCCATGCCGATGTAGAACAACAACGAACTGGAGACCAGCAGCGGAACAACCAGACGGCGTTCATGTTTATACAACGCCGGCGCAATAAATGCCCACACCTGGTAGAGGATCACTGGCGCTGACAGGATCAGCGATACCATGAAGGTCAACTTGATTGGGGTAAAGAACGGCGAAGCCACATCGGTGGCGATCATCGTTGCACCCTGCGGCATCTGTTTAATCAACGGCGCCGCGACCATATGGTAAATGTCGTTGGCAAAGTAAACCAACGCCAGAAAGATCACGATTACCGCAATGATGCAGTTCAGGAGTCGCTTACGCAGCTCAATAAGATGCGTGATGAGCGGTTGGGTATCTTCTACAGCCATGTTTACGGTTTATCACTCGACGAGGGGGAGGATTCGGCAACAGGTGCGACAGCTTTCTTTTCTGCATCCATTAACGTAGCGGAAGTGTTTTCCGTTGGCTCTGGCGTTTTAGCACCCGTGGATTCCGGTTTTTGCTCCGGCGAACTGGCCTGGTTTTCAGCGGCAGCAGGGGTGACCCCTTCTCGCTGCGCTTCAGCTTCTTTCACCACCGGATTATGGATAGTGTGCGCTTCATCGCTCTCTTTCTCAGGATCGTGCACACTGTAAGAACGCTTCATCGACTCTGCCGCTTCACGCAGCTCATCCATTGAGGCTTTCAACTCCGGGGTCAGATTTGTCAGGCTCGCTTTCTCTACTTTCTTCAGGCTGTCCTGAAACTCCTGAAGCTTAAGCTCCTGGGTCAGTTCATTCTGAACAGTAGTTGCCAGGGAACGCAAAGCACGAACCCAACCAGCAACCGTTTTTACCGCTACAGGTAAACGTTGCGGCCCCAGGACGATGAGGCCGATCACGAACACCAATAACAGTTCGCTAAAACCGATATCAAACACGGATTATACCTGCTCTTTATCTTGGCTTTTGGCGTCTTCTTTTTTCACTTCGCCCTGCTTATCGGTAATGGATTTAGCAGTAAAATCAGCGTCCTGGCTGGTTTTATCTTGCTTTGGCTCATCATCACCCATTGCTTTTTTGAAGCCTTTAATCGACGCGCCAAGATCGGAACCGATGGAGCCGAGTTTCTTGGTGCCAAATAGCAGTACAACGATGACGGCAATGATCAACAACTGCCAAATACTGATACCACCCATACATGTTCCTCTGTCATAGATGATGAATTAATAAGGCCGTAGTATACGTTACACGACCTGCCTAGGGCGATGAAAAATTCAGCGCATTTTGCGCCAGCCGATCAACCAGGCTAAGACGCCGCCGGCCATTAACCAGCCCGGCATAAGCCCCCACTCAGGACGGCTTACCAGCAGGAATGTTCCACTGAGCAACAATGTTGCACCAATGCCCAATAAATAACGGGATTGTCCCTGACGTACATGATTCGCGTGAAGCTCGCGGGCAATCTTATCAACACTGTGCTGTAAATATTTGCCCTGGCGCAAACTGTCATACACCAGTTCAGGTATTTCTGGCATTTTTTCGACCCAGAACGGTGCTTTTTCTTTAAATGCCCTAACAAGCGCCGGAATACCGACCTGATCTTTGATCCAGGATTCGAGGAAAGGCTTGGCCGTTTTCCACAAATCTAACTGCGGGTAGAGCTGACGTCCGACACCTTCAACGTACAGCAGCGTCTTCTGTAGCAATACCAGTTGAGGCTGAACTTCCATATTGAATCGGCGCGCTGTGTTGAACAGATTTAACAGCACATGACCAAAGGAAATCTCCGCCAGCGGTTTTTCGAAAATCGGCTCGCACACGGTACGAATGGCAAATTCAAACTCTTCTACGTTAGTATCCGGCGGAACCCAGCCAGAATCCACATGCAGTTCAGCAACTTTGCGGTAGTCGCGGTTAAAAAACGCGATGAAGTTTTCAGCAAGATAACGCTTATCTTCTTTGTTTAAAGAACCCACAATCCCACAATCAATACCAATGTATTTCGGGTTTTCGGGATGCTCATAACTCACGAAAATGTTCCCAGGGTGCATATCCGCATGGAAAAAGCTGTCGCGGAATACCTGAGTAAAGAAGACCTGAACACCGCGTTCAGCCAGCAGCTTCATATTGGTGCCGTTCTTCTCAAGCGAGGTGACATCTGAAACGGGAATACCGTAAATGCGCTCCATCACCATCATGTTCTGACTGCAATAGTCAGAGTACACTTCCGGGATGTACAGCATTGGGCTGTCTTCAAAATTACGTCGCAGCTGAATCGCGTTCGCCGACTCGCGCAGCAGATTCAGCTCATCAATCAACGTTTTTTCATATTCACGGACCACTTCTGTCGGTCGCAGGCGGCGGCCGTCTGGCATCAGGCGAGGTACCCAGCGAGCAAGGCGGTAGATCAGTTTCAAATCCGCTTTAATTACCGGCAGTATGTCCGGGCGGATAACTTTGATCACCACCTCTTTCCCATTCGATTTCAGTCGCGCGGTGTGAACCTGAGCAATAGACGCGGATGCCAGCGGTGTGATCTCAAAATCATCAAACCATTCCTCGACGGGCAGCCCACCCATCGCCTCTTCGATTTGTTCTTTCGCTCTTTGCCCATCGAATGGGGCTACCCGATCCTGCAATAACGCTAGCTGATCGGCGATGTGTGGCGGGAAAAGATCACGGCGGGTAGAGAGCATTTGCCCGAACTTAATCCACACCGGGCCGAGCTCCTGTAAAGCCAGTCTCAGCCGTTCTCCCAGCGGTTTGTCTTTATGTCGGTTGGGCATCCAGAACAGCGTGTAACGCCACAACCGGAGCGGCAGCGTGATACGCATTTTGGGGATGAGTTCATCAAGACCGTAGCTTAAAAAAGTGCGAATGATGAAATAAAGGCGCCGTACTTCACCTGGCGTCATTTGGCCTCCAGTTTTTCCAGCCGTTTGGCCAGAGATTCGACCGCACGCTCAACGGCTGCCGTTTCTTCTGCAAACCATGCAACCTCAAGCGGACCAGGAGCCATACGCCACTCTTCGGTGATCGCTTCGGCAACATAGCGCTGCTGGCGTTGAATGTTTTGGCACAGGAACTTCGCTCCACCACGCAAAACTTTGCTGACCCCTTCCGCGACGATATCGCCGGTATAAGGTGCTAACAGTTCTGCGGGATCAAACTCCGCCAGATCGGCCAACGCGACAAAATTCTGTACCACCTGGATATCGCCCTGAACCTCCAGTTCACCACTGCGGATAAGCGTGGTGAGTTGCTGCCGGTCGCGTAATTTCGGTAACACGCTGGCATGTGTGATTACGGTGCAATCGGCTTCGCCTTCCCATGCCCCCAGCACATCGACCTGGCGCTCACTAAACACCAGCACTAACGGTGTTGAAAATCCTTTGAGCTCAACACGCAGCACTTTGCCCTGTAAACGCGTTCTGGCTGACTTGAGCGCAGGAGAACGATACAGAAAGGTGTTAAGCAAATTTTCAACGCCGGCGGTCACTAAGGGTTTTAAAGGCATCCCCAATCTCCTGTCAGAACTTGTAACCACGATGCAGCGCAACGACACCTGCCGTCAGGTTGTAGTAATCAACGCTTTCGAACCCGGCATCTTGCATCATTGCTTTTAAGGTGTCCTGATCGGGATGCATGCGGATGGACTCCGCCAAATAGCGATAACTGTCTGCATCGCTTGCCACCATAGAACCAATGCGCGGCAAAACGTGGAAAGAGTATGCGTCGTAGGCTTTGCTCAGCGGTTCGATAATCGGCTTGGAGAACTCCAGCACCAGTAGACGTCCGCCCGGCTTCAACACGCGATACATAGATCGTAATGCTTTGTCTTTATCCGTTACGTTGCGCAGACCGAAAGAGATGGTGATGCAGTCAAACGTGTTGTCTGGGAAAGGTAATGCTTCCGCATTCGCCTGAACGTACTCAACGTTACCCACAACGCCGATATTACGCAGCTTTTCGCGACCCATTTTGAGCATTGAGTCGTTGATATCCGCCAGCACAACTTTGCCAGTTTCGCCTACCATGCGAGAGAATTTCGCCGTCAGATCGCCCGTACCGCCCGCTAAATCGAGAACGGTTTGCCCGCGACGCACGCCACTGCAGTCAATGGTGAAGCGCTTCCACAAACGATGAATGCCAAATGACATTAAGTCATTCATAACGTCATATTTAGACGCCACAGAATGAAAAACGTGGGCCACCATGTCAGCTTTCTGCTCTTTAGCGACGGTCTGAAAGCCAAAGTGCGTCGTTTCTTGTGAATTATCCACCATCTCAGTGCCTGCTCATCCAAAAAATGTTCAAGAAGTGTAACAGATTGGGCCAATTTGCCCTACCCTTCTGCCCGGTTCAACTACCCCAAACGGACTAGTTTGATTGCTGGTTTACCGCTTCATCATCAGGGTAAGGTTCATCCTGCTGCGTCTCAGGGACCGAGCGCAAGCGGTACTCTTCATCCTGCGTAGTGGCTTGTTCAGCCAGTTCAGGATTAATCTCGCGCTTAATTTCCACGCCTAAACTGCGAAACGCTTCTGCCTGCGACAGGACGTTTCCACGGCCTGAAGAGAGTTTTTTCATCGCCTGTCGGTAGTTATCCTGAGCTTTATCCAGGCTTTGGCCAATTGCCGACATATCATCCACAAACAATCGCATCTTGTCATAAAGTTTGCTGGCCCGATCGGCAATCTGTTGCGCATTACGACTCTGATGCTCGTAGCGCCACAAGTTGGCAATCGTGCGCAATGCCACCAACAACGTGGTAGGGCTAACCAGCATAATGTTATTTTTAAGGGCTTCGGTAATCAGTTCAGGCTGTCTATCGAGCGCCAGTAAAAAAGCAGGCTCAACGGGGATAAACATCAGCACATAGTCAAGTGTGCGCAGCCCAGGAAGCTGCTGATAGTCTTTGCGCCCCAGCAGACGGATATGGTTTCGTACCGAGGCGATGTGCTCCTGCAACGCGCTCTCGCGGGTGTATTCATCTTCAGCATTAAAATAGCGTTCATAGGCGACCAGCGTCATTTTCGCGTCGATCACCACATCTTTGCCCTGCGGTAACCGGACGATGACATCTGGCTGCATCCGCGAACGGGCATCGTTCTCAATGCTGACCTGGGTTTCGTATTCATAGCCTTCGCGCAGACCGGAAGCCTCAAGCACCCGCGTGAGTACGACCTCGCCCCAGTTGCCCTGCGTTTTGTTATCGCCTTTTAATGCCCGCGTCAGGTTTACCGCTTCCTGCGCCATCTGCGCGTTCAGTTGCTGCAGATTACGAATTTCGTGCGCCAGAGTATGGCGTTCTTGCGCCTCTTTACCAAAGCTATCCTGAACCTGGCGTCGAAAACCGTCCAGTTGTTCGCGAAGCGGTGTAAGCAGGCTGTTCAGGCTTTGGCGATTTTGCTCGTCTACACGACGGTTGCTGTGCTCGAAAATACGGTTCGCCAGATTTTCAAACTGTTCGCTCAGACGCTGTTCGCTGTTGATCATCTGGCGGATTTTATCTTCCGCATGCTGCTGCGTCGCTTCCAGTCGGGTAGTGACTTCACGAAGATCGGCTTCAAGAGAGGTGTTGATGCTGTGCAGGCTGCGCAATTCGTTATTGAGTAGTTCGCACTCATCGCGCCAGTGGGCTTCCTGTGAGAGCTGCTGGCGGGCGGCGCTTAGCGCAATATCCAGTTCGCGTCGTTCTTCGATGAGGTCGGCACGGATCCGATCGGCGTGCGCTTTTGTTGCTAGCCACCCCACCAGCAGCCCTGCGGCTAACGCCAGCACGGCACTCATCATAATTGAAATATCCACAACGCCCCCTTACAGCAACGACTTACCCGCACAAAATAGAATTGTGCTGTATAAACGTCCAGTTTAAAAGGAATTTCCTGCGAGGCACTACGCAAAATAAAAAGGCCGAACGCGTCGGCCTTTTTGAATAGACGGGAGAATTACAGTAAACGACGCGCAGCTTCCACCACGATTTTCACCGCGTGGCTTTCTGTTTGTTTCATCGTTTCCGCATTAGGGATCTCTTGCTGAGTACGGTTCACGATAACCCCCGCGACCATACCTGCACGCAGACCCTGGCTTGCGCACATGGTGAGCAGCGTAGCAGATTCCATTTCGTAGTTCATGACACCCATAGACTGCCACTCTTCCATTGAGCCTTTGAAACGGCTCACTACGCGACCAGAGAAGGTGTCATAACGCTCCTGGCCCGGATAGAAGGTATCAGAAGACGCGGTAACGCCTACGTGGGTGGTGGCGCCGATAGATTTCGCCGCTTCCACCAGCGCGGTGGTGCACTCGAAGTCCGCGACGGCCGGGAATTCCATTGGCGCGAAGTGCAGGCTTGCACCGTCCAGACGGACAGATGCTGTGGTGACCAGTACATCACCTACGTTGATATGTGGCTGGATGGCGCCAGTCGTACCGATACGCAGGAAGGTACGAATGCCCAGCTGTGCCAGTTCTTCTACGGCAATAGAGGTTGACGGACCGCCGATACCGGTAGAGCAAACGATCACGGCTTTACCATCCAGCTCAGCACGCCAGGTA
Source organism: Citrobacter sp. RHBSTW-00017 (assembly GCF_013797615.1). Classification (NCBI taxonomy): domain Bacteria; kingdom Pseudomonadati; phylum Pseudomonadota; class Gammaproteobacteria; order Enterobacterales; family Enterobacteriaceae; genus Citrobacter; species Citrobacter sp. RHBSTW-00017. Next base: position 4,936,067 of record NZ_CP056899.1, read on the forward strand.
GTGAACTCGCGATGAGATGCCAGCTTAACCGGCTTATCCATCAGCGCGGCGATCTTTTCCACACGCTCCGGGTCGCCAGGGACGATAGCGAGCTGAGCCCCTTGTAAATCGTTCTTAGTGAGGCCGAGATGAAAAACATCAGACTTAGACATAAAAACTCCTCTGTGAATCGGTTTTGTCAGAAGAAGCAAAAACACACTTTACCGAAGGCATGAACATATTTTCGTGACAGTCATCACTATGATGTAAATCAATTGCATTCCATTACCATAAAATAGTGACTTGAATCACATAAATGATGCGATGTAAGGAAGCCCTGCACAAAAGATAGACCGTTTAAGGCAATGTGGTTCGTTGCATGTGTCTATAGTTAACAATGCGCTTTTTGGCTGAATATTTAAGGGTACGGAGAATACCATGACAACACGACAATCTGGCTTTGCACCTGCTGTATCTCCACCGACGTCTACCACGGTTCACACTCCGGATAACGCCATTATCGCCGGTGTAACGTCCATACCTTCACAAGGCGATGATATGCCAGCGTATCACGCACGACCAAAACAGTCCGATGGCCCGCTGCCTGTGGTCATTGTCGTGCAGGAGATTTTTGGCATTCATGAACACATTCGTGACGTTTGCCGCCGTCTGGCTCTGGAAGGGTATCTGGCTATCGCACCAGAGCTCTATTTTCGTGAAGGCGATCCCAATGACTTTGCCGATATCCCCACGTTGCTCAGCAGCCTTGTCGCCAAAGTGCCTGACTCTCAGGTATTGGCCGATCTGGATCACGTCGCCAGTTGGGCTTCTCGTAACGGAGGAGATGCCCACCAGTTGATGATCACCGGATTTTGCTGGGGTGGACGCATCACCTGGCTGTATGCAGCTCATAATCCGCAGTTAAAAGCGGCGGTAGCGTGGTATGGCAAACTGGTGGGCGATAAAACCCTCAACTCACCGAAACATCCTGTTGATATCGCGACCGATCTTAACGCCCCCGTTCTGGGACTTTATGGCGGCCAGGACACCAGTATTCCGCAAGATACCGTTGAAACAATGCGTCAGGCGCTACGCGCCGCCAATGCAAAAGCGGAAATCGTGGTCTATCCCGATGCCGGACATGCGTTTAACGCCGATTATCGTCCGAGCTATCACGAAGAGTCCGCAAAAGATGGCTGGCTGAGAATGCTGGAGTGGTTCACACAATACGGCGGGAAGAAATAAACGTTAATTGCCCGGCGGCGACTACACCTTACCGGGCCTACAACTCTTGCTATTTCCTGTAAGCCGGGTAAGCGCTTGCGCTTCCCGGCCACCGGCTCTGAATTACGCCTGACGCAGGTTCTGCGCAGCTTTGACCATGTTCGCCAGCGCGGCGCGGGTTTCCGGCCAACCGCGCGTTTTCAGGCCGCAGTCCGGGTTGACCCACAGACGCTCGGCAGGAATACGCTGCTCGGCTTTCTTCAGCAGGGCTTCAATCCACTCCACGCTCGGGACGTTCGGCGAGTGAATATCGTATACGCCCGGCCCGATTTCGTTCGGATAGTCGAACTCTTCAAACGATTCCAGCAACTCCATATCAGAGCGTGAAGTCTCAATGGTGATCACGTCCGCGTCCAGCGCCGCAATGGAGTCCATAATGTCGTTGAACTCGCAGTAACACATGTGGGTGTGGATCTGGGTTTCATCCTTCGCCACCGCCGCGTTAATGCGGAAGGCTTCCACGCCCCACTCCAGATACGCCGCCCAGTCGCTGCGGCGCAGTGGCAGACCTTCGCGCAGTGCCGGTTCGTCAATCTGGATGATGCCAATACCCGCCGCTTCCAGATCCGCTACCTCATCACGCAGCGCCAGCGCAATCTGCTTAGCGATGGTTTCACGCGTCACGTCTTCACGCGGGAATGACCAGCAGAGAATGGTCACCGGACCGGTCAACATGCCTTTTACCGGTTTGTCGGTCAGCGACTGGGCATACTTCGCCCACTCCACGGTGATCGCTTCCGGGCGGCTGACATCGCCAATAACCACCGGTGGTTTCACGCAGCGAGAGCCGTAGCTCTGCACCCAACCGTTCTGGGTAAAGACGAAACCGTCCAGGTGCTCGCCAAAATATTCCACCATGTCGTTACGTTCGGCTTCACCGTGCACCAGCACGTCGAGCCCCAGACGTTCCTGTTCAACAATCGCCTGTTTGATATGTTCCGCGATACCAGTGCGGTAGTTACTTGCATCCAGGTTGCCCTTTTTGAAGTCCAGACGCAGGCCGCGAATTTCCGTGGTTTGCGGGAATGAACCAATAGTGGTAGTCGGCCATGCCGGCAGATTAAAGCGGGCACGCTGCGCTTCGGCGCGAATCGGGTAAGCGTTGGCACGTTGGCTGTCCTGGGCGGTGATCGCCGCCAGACGTTTTTCCACTGCGGCGTTGTGTACGCGGGTAGAGTGACGACGAGCCTGGATCGGTGCGCTCCACGCCACAATTGCCGCCGTATCACCGCTGTTCAACGCATCACGCAGCAGCGCCAGCTCGCCGCATTTTTGTAGGGCGAAGGCAAACCAGCTCTTCACTTCTGCATCAAGGCGGGTTTCCACGCTGAGATCGATTGGGCTGTGCAGCAAGGAGCAGGAAGAAGCTACCCACAGGTCACGTTTCCCGACGATATCTTTAATTTGCGCGTATTTTTCGCTGAGATCGGCACGCCAGACGTTGCGACCGTTCACCAGCCCCGCTGACAGCAACCAGTCGGCAGGCAGACGCTTGTGCAGCTCGGCCACATCATCTTTACCGTGCACGAAGTCAACGTGCAGTCCCTGCACCGGCAGCGCGGTAATGGTATCCAGGTTTGGCGTTACGCCTTCGAAGTAGGTGGTCAGCAGCAGCTTTACCTGACCCGTCAGCGCGTCATACGCCGGTTTGAAGGCGTTCAGCCAAACCTGAGGCAGCTCCAGCACCAGAGCCGGTTCATCAATCTGCACCCACTCAATACCGCGTTTCGCCAGCTCAGCCAGCACCTGCTGGTAAACCGGCAGAATATCGTTCAACAGGCTCAGGCGGTCAAACTGTTCGCCCTTCACTTTCCCCAGCCACAGGTAAGTTACCGGTCCCAGCAGCACAGGTTTCACCTTGTGACCGAGCGCCAACGCTTCATCCACTTCATCTAACAGTTGGGTCCAGGTCAGTTTGAACTGCTGACCTTTGGTAAACTCTGGCACCATGTAGTGATAGTTGGTGTTAAACCATTTGGTCATTTCTGCCGCCGCCGCGGGCTCCCCGGTTGGTGCGCGGCCACGGCCAATGCGGAATAAGGTATCGATATCGACCGAGCCGTCTTTATTTTGATGACGAGCCGGAACGTTGCCGAGCAGCAGGCTGGTGGTCAGCACGTGATCGTACCAGGCAAAATCGCCCACCGGCAGCAGGTCAACGCCCGCCTGCTTCTGCTGATCCCAGTGACGGGCACGCAGCTCGCGGCCAACGGTTAGCAAATCTTCACAGGAAGAATTTCCCGCCCAGTAGCTTTCTTGCGCTTTTTTCAGCTCGCGACGCAGGCCAACGCGAGGGAAACCGAGGGTGTGATTAAGTATTGTCATTTTTCTTCCTCTAATTATATGTAAATCCTATTGATTTTTAATTTAGGGAGGGTGGCAAGTTTATTCATCCCAGGAGCTTACTGAAGTAAGTGACCGGGGTGGAAAAACACAGCCAACGCACCATAAATTTAAAAGACGAAGGATTTTAGCCATCCAGATGTTTACACATCCATAATTGACAGTTACTGTATATTCCTCAAGCGCAATTTGTTCATGCCGAAGTGAAGGACTTTCATGATCGAGATTAAACACCTGAAAACGCTCCAGGCGTTGCGGAATAGTGGTTCGCTGGCGGCCGCAGCGGCGACGTTGCATCAGACCCAATCCGCCCTCTCTCACCAGTTCAGCGATCTGGAACAGCGCCTTGGCTTTCGACTTTTTATCCGTAAAAGCCAGCCTCTGCGCTTTACGCCGCAAGGCGAAATTTTGCTGCAGTTAGCAAATCAGGTGTTGCCGCAAATTGGTCGTGCGCTGCAGGCCTGCAACGAACCGCAGCAAACCCGGCTGCGGATCGCTATTGAATGCCATAGCTGTATTCAATGGCTGACGCCCGCGCTGGAGAATTTTCGTGCCAACTGGCCGCAGGTGGAGATGGACTTTAAATCCGGCGTGACGTTCGATCCGCAACCAGCGCTACAGCAGGATGAGCTGGATCTGGTGCTGACATCCGACATTCTGCCGCGTAGCGGACTGCACTACTCGCCGATGTTCGATTTTGAAGTCCGCCTGGTACTGGCGCCGGACCATCCGCTGGCCAGCAAGACGCAGATCACGCCGGAGGATTTAGCCAGTGAGACGCTGCTTATTTACCCGGTGCAACGGAGTCGACTGGATGTCTGGCGGCATTTCTTGCAGCCTGCGGGCGTTAGTCCGTCGCTGAAGAGCGTGGATAACACCCTGCTGCTGATTCAGATGGTTGCAGCCAGAATGGGTATTGCAGCTTTACCGCACTGGGTGGTGGAGAGTTTTGAACGCCAGGGCCTGGTGGTGACCAAAACCCTGGGTGATGGATTGTGGAGTCGGCTGTACGCCGCCGTGCGCGATGGCGAGCAGCGACAGCCAGTCACGGAAGCGTTTATTCGCTCAGCGCGGAATCACGCCTGCGATCACCTGCCGTTTGTACGGAGTGCGGAACGACCCACTTTCGATGTACCCACAGTGAAGCCACTATCACAGCCGCACCAATGATGAAGCTTGGCCAGTGAGGCTGTTGATGCCAGATAGCCAGGTTAACCAGCAGCCCGGCCGGCACATGCATATTGTTCATGATGCCCAGCGTCCCCGCATCCACCTGGGTCGCGCCGTAGTTCCACATAAAGTAACCAATGCCGGACGCTGCCACGCCAAGAAAGACCAGAATTCCCCACTGTAGCGTGGTTGCAGGCATTTTCTGCGCATTCCCCAGCATGAACCAGGCCACGACCGCCACCATAAAGGCCCCCATGTAAAACCAGGCAAAGGCGTTGTGCTGCGGCATTGGCCGCGTTTCCATCAGACGCTTGTAGCCCACCATGCCAATAGCAAAGCTGATATTGGACAACTGCACCAGCAGCAGGCCGGTCCAGAAGTGGCTGGTCACCTGATCGTAACGAATGATCCCCGCACCAATCACCGCCAGCAACGCACTGAAGGCGTAGCTCCAGCGCAGACAACGTCCGCTCATCAGGTCATAAATCAGCGTAATGTAGAGCGGCGTCAGCACGGTAAAGAGCAGCAGTTCTGAAACCGTCAGGTACAGATAGGCGTGAAAACTCAGCATATACATAATGCCAAGCTGCATGGCGCCCACCAGCATATACAGCGCGATGGTTTTTACGCTATGTCCACGGGTACGTAAAAACGGCAGGAACACCAGCGCCGCCAGCCCAACGCGCACCAGCACCGCAAAATAGCTATCGACATGACCGGCAAGGTACTCGCCAAACAGGCTAAAGGAAAAGGCCCACAGAATTGTGGTAATGATGAGTAACGCCACAATGGATGTCTCTTAACAAAAGGTACGCCCATTGTAGCGAAGTTTTAAGTTGACATCTGGTCAACTAACGAACAAAAACATTACTGCAAAAACAGCTCACGCAGATAATGCGGCACGGCATCGTCGGCATTGAGACCAATGACTTCCAGTTCCGGATGCAGATCCTTCAGGCGCTGGTGAGCATTGCCCATAATGCAGCCTTTACCCGCCATGGAGAGCATTTCCGCATCGTTCATCCCGTCGCCAAAAGCGATGCAATCTTTCAGGCTGTAGCCCATCGCTTTCGCTACCGCTTCAAGCGCATGACCTTTCGATACGCCGCCAGCCATGACTTCCAGGCAGGTAAGCGTAGAGAAACTGACGTTGACGCGGTCGCCCCAGCGGGCGTTAATCGCCTGCTCCAGCGGCAGCAGCCTTTCGTGAGAATCGGTGGTGAAAAACACCTTACTCACGCCTTCCGGCTCCAGTAGCGCAGGTTCAAACAGTGAATAGTTAAACACTGCTTCTTTGAAGAAGCGCATTTCGTCCGGGCGATGGCGGTTCATAAACCACTCATCATCACGATAAACGTTGGTCACGATGTCCGGGTTTGCATTCACTACGCCAAACAGGTCGCTGGCAATGTCGCGATCCAGGTTATGGGAAAACACCAGATTCCCGTCAGAATCATGCACACGCGCGCCGTTGGACGTGATCATGTAGGTTTTAATGCCGAGGTTATCGCGAATTTGCCCCACATCAACATGATGACGGCCAGTCGCAAACACAAAGTTAACGCCACGAGCGGTCAATAACTTCAGCGTCTCTTTGGCATAAGGGGACAGAGTATGGTCGGGAGAAAGCAGCGTACCGTCTAAATCAGACGCAACAACCTGATACATAAGAAAATTCAACCTCTAGGCAAAGCGGGTTCCGCTGGATGAGTTATGCTTGTCGAAAAATTCGACAATAGCGTTAAGCGCGACTGAGCGCATTGCGTCCTTTTCAAAAAGGATCTCATGGTACGCGCCTTTGATGACCAGCGGCTGCCCCCCTTCTACGGGATGGCCCGCTGCGGCGCGGAGTTCACAAAAACGATCGTGCATGCGGTTATCTACCACACGCTCTTCTTCGGCCTGAATCAGCAGCGTCGGCGTCGCGTCGTCTCCTGCTCCAGCCAGAACCTGTTCGCCTGCCAGAATACCTTCACGTACCCAGTGGTAGGTGGGGCCGCCAACGCGCAGCCGCGGCTCATCCGCATAGAAGCGTAGATTGCGCCGATAGCGCTGTCGACTATGGGTTAACGCATTCATACCGAATGGCAGCGCCCGCCAGCGCCCGGTCCCCATCGCATAACCTTCGCGGATCCGCGGATGCCCTTCAGCCCAGTCCAGAATGTGGCGTACCATCCAGTCGGGAAAGCGCATCACAATACCAAACATCGGCGCGCAAAGCGCGATGGCATCACACTGATTCGGGTGGCGCTGCAAGAATAACGTGGCTATCGCTCCGCCCATTGAATGCGCCAGTATATAGCGCTTTCTCCACGGACCGGGTAGCACTTCCTGCTGCCAGAAGGCGGTTAAATCGTCGACATAGTCATTAAAGTTATCGACATGACCGCGATGCGGGTCCGAAAGCATACGCCCGGAACGCCCCTGGCCACGGTGATCGATAATGAGGACGTCAAAACCAGAATGAAACAGGTCATACGCCAGTTCAGCGTATTTCACGTAGCTTTCAATGCGTCCAGGACAGACGACGATGACGCGATCGTTTTTTTCTGCGTGAAAACGCACAAAATGGACGGGGATATCATCCACGCCCGTAAATTCCGCTTCTTCCCGCTGACGCCAGAAATCTGTCAGTGGCCCCATGGAAAAAGCAGCAAACGCGTTTTCTCTTGTTTCCCAGTCTTTTTGCTGCTGAAACATCGGGTATCCAGCCTCGCTGACCAAGTAAAATCGTTTTTTTCGCCGTCGCTGACACAACCTAACGGCAGTAGCGTATTGTGGCATAAAAATAGACAATCCGGGAGTTTCTCATGACCTTTGAATGGTGGTTCGCCTACCTGTTGACCTCTATTATTTTGAGCTTGTCTCCAGGCTCTGGCGCAATCAACACCATGACCACCGCCATCAGTCACGGTTATCGCGGCGCCAGCGCGTCGATTGCTGGTTTGCAGACAGGACTTGGCATTCATATCGTTCTGGTTGGCGTAGGACTGGGAACGCTATTTTCACGTTCGGTTATCGCATTTGAGGTGCTGAAGTGGGCGGGGGCGGCCTATCTGATTTGGCTGGGTATTCAGCAATGGCGGGCGGCGGGTGCTATCGATCTGAACACCATGGCGAATACGCAATCGCGCAGCCGCCTGTTTAAACGCGCTGTCTTTGTTAATCTGACCAACCCCAAGAGCATTGTTTTCCTTGCCGCCCTGTTCCCGCAGTTTATCCTGCCACAGGAACCGCAGTTAATGCAGTATGTGGTGCTTGGCGTCACGACCATCGTGGTCGATATCATTGTGATGATCGGTTACGCGACGCTGGCCACGCGCATTGCTGGCTGGATTAAAGGGCCAAAGCAAATGAAAGCGTTAAACAAAGTGTTTGGCTCGCTGTTTATGCTGATAGGCGCCTTGTTAGCCTCGGCACGGCATGCCTGATGAAGGTGCCGGAGGCGCTTGCGCTTATCCGGCCCGGAAGAAACTTAACGCGAAATAATCAGGTGGATACCGAAGCCCGCAAACAGCGCACCGGCAAAACCATCAATCCACTTCGCCAGACGCTGATAGCCACGACGCATTTTCGGCAGTGCAAACAGGCTGGCGACTACGGTAAACCACGCCAGCGTTTCCACGATGATCAGGGCAAAGATCCCCCAGCGTGCGCCCGTTCCCACGTTATCGCCAACGAACAATGAGAACACGGAGCCAAAATAGATAATGGCTTTAGGGTTCGCCAGGTTGGTCAGCAGCCCCTTCAAAAAGCTGCGTCCGCTCTGCGCCAGCTCAACCTGCGGAGTGGGAGTCGCAACATCCTGTTTTTTAAACGCGCCGCGTAGCATCTGATAACCCATCCAGCACAGATACAGCCCCCCGCCCACCATAATAATGGTGTGCAGCCAGGCCATTTTTTCGATAATCAGATGTAGGCCGAGCAGCGCTACGCCAGCCCAGACCATGACGCCACAGGTAATACCCAGCACGCCCATCATGGCTTCTTTGCGCGAACGGCTAACCGCTGTTTGAGAAACAAAGAAAAAGTCGGGACCAGGGCTCATCAGCGCAACGATATGCACCAACGCAACGGTGAAAAATAGCGTTAACATAAAAATGACTCGCGGGGGAAATAGTTCAGTGAGTCACCATCCTGGCACTTTTTTGCCTGGCTGACTACTCTTCGTCGTCACCATCAACGTGCGCGCGAATAAGCGCCATAAACTCTTTGCCAAAACGCTCAAGTTTACGCATCCCCACGCCATTAACGCTCAGCATTTCGCTCGGTGAAACTGGCATCTGCTCAGCCATTTCAATCAGCGTGGCATCGTTGAACACTACATACGGCGGGATATTTTCTTCATCAGCAATGGCTTTACGCAGCTTCCGCAATTTGGCGAACAGTTTGCGATCGTAATTGCCACCGAAGGATTTCTGCATCGCTCGCGGTTTCAGCGCCACAATACGCGGTACCGCAAGCTGTAGCGCAACATCACCACGCAGTACCGGACGCGCGGCTTCGGTTAGCTGTAACGCGGAGTGATGAGCAATATTCTGCGTCACCAGCCCAAGATGAATAAGCTGGCGGATAACGCTTACCCAATGTTCATGGCTTTGCTCACGACCAATGCCATAGACCGGCAGCTTATCATGGGCCAGCTCGCGAATTCGCTGGTTATTCGCTCCGCGCAGAACCTCCACGACATAACCCATACCAAAGCGTTGATTAACACGGTAGATAGTCGACAGCGCTTTGCGCGCATCCATGAGTCCGTCGTACTGTTTTGGCGGGTCGAGACAGATGTCGCAGTTACCACACGGCTCCTGACGCCCCTCGCCAAAATAGTTCAACAGCACCAGACGACGACAGGTTTGCGCCTCGGCAAACGCCCCCATCGCATTGAGCTTATGCCGTTCGATATCCAGCAGTTGCCCAGCGGGTTTCTCTTCGAGGCAACGGCGCAGCCATGCCATATCAGCCGGATCGTAAAACAGCATTGCTTCCGCAGGCAGGCCGTCACGCCCGGCGCGGCCGGTTTCCTGGTAATAGGACTCGATGTTGCGCGGAATATCGAAATGCACCACGAAGCGTACGTTGGGTTTGTTGATTCCCATGCCAAACGCCACGGTCGCTACGACGATTTGCAGGTCATCACGCTGGAATTTCTCCTGCACTTCTGCACGTACAGCGTTTTCCAGCCCGGCATGATAAGCCCCGGCGCTAATGCCTCGGCTTTGCAGACGCGCGGCGGTGTCTTCTACTTTAGCGCGACTGTTACAGTAGATAATACCGGACTTACCGCGCTGCTCTTGCACGTAGCGCATCAGTTGATCGAGCGGCTTAAACTTCTCCATCAACATGTAGCGAATATTCGGGCGATCAAAGCTGCTGATCTGAATTAACGGGTCGTTGAGCCCCAGCAGACGCACAATATCCAGCCGGGTTGTCTCGTCCGCGGTCGCGGTCAGCGCGACAAACGGCAGAGTTGGGAAACGCTGACGCAACTGCCCCAGCGCGGCGTATTCCGGGCGGAAATCATGCCCCCACTGCGAAATACAGTGCGCTTCATCAACCGCCAGCAGCACCGGGTTCCAGTGCGCCAGATTTTCAAGGAAGTTATCCAGCATCAGGCGTTCGGGCGCAATGTACAGTAAGCGAATCTGCCCGCTACGACAGCCTGCCATCACCTCAAGCTGCTGCTCACGACTTTGGGTGGAGTTCAGACACGCGGCCGCCACGCCGTTGGCAAGCAGTTGATCGACCTGATCTTTCATCAGAGAAATCAGCGGAGAAACAACAACGGTGAGGCCGTTAAGCAATAATGCGGGAATTTGATAGCACAGGGATTTTCCGCCACCGGTCGGCATAACGACCAGGCAGTCGCGACCAGCGATCACGGTATCAATGATTTCTTCCTGACCAGGGCGAAACTGTTGGTAGCCAAAGGTTTCCTGCAAAACCTGTTTAGCGCCCATTTCCAGATTCAACACTTCCGCCTGCGCCACATTAACCCCATTAGCCTGAAATAAAAACAGGCGCTATTTTCAGCGCCTGAGAGAGAAACTGCAATGATTAAAATACTCTCAATACCTGTCAGAAGATATCGTTAAGCATTACACCCACGCCAACACGGGTCTGATTGAAGTTGTAGTCAATCAGTGATTCGCCGTAGCCGCTGTAGACCTGGGTATAAAGACGCACATGCTTGGTAATGGGATAACTGGCCCCCAGCTCTGCGCCGCCGTAGCCGGTATTCCAGTTGTACTGACCTTTCACACTGATCACCGCGTCACCCAGGTGATAACCCATTTTCAACTGATAGTAGCCCATATATTTGGTGATATCAGGGTTATCGTCAGTGCTGCCGATAACGTACCACGGCTTAACTTCCACCAGCCAGTTACCGTTTTCAGCCATCAGCCGGGTGTAAAGGCGGTTCCAGCTACGTGAGGTGGGGTCGGATCGACCATTGGAGTCATGGTTATAGCCCATTTCGACATCGCGGAGCGTCCAACCGGCAAAGCGATAGTCGGTGGCGAAACCGAGGAACAATTGCGGTTCATAGTTGGTTTCGCGAAACGGTGCAGACTCTTCACTGTTCGAAAGCTGCCACCAGGATTTCTGGGTATAGGAACCGCCGAGTACCGAGTTCGGGCCTAATATTCCGCGCCAGAGCGGAAACGCCAGGCTTAGCTGAAACTTAACCTCATCTTTGCGCGCATTTTCGGACCAGCTATAGCTGCTGATTGCCTCTTTATTCATGTCGCTGGTATTGGTGTAGATGAGATAGTTGGTCTCATAAGGATAAAGCGTGAAAGGGTTGTCATGCTCCTGCAGCATGTTGGCGATGATACTGCCGCGAACCGCCGGTGCATCATGAATCTCTTTCACTGTCGCTTCCTGCGCATACGCGGTCAACGGCAGCATGACTGCTGGTAGTAACCATCCCAGAATCGCCCGCATCGGTAATGTTCTCCTGAACCAAAATATTGATGAATTGTATAATTATCTGGCAAGTATTCTACATACTTAGCGACTTCCTCGTTAGTTATCCCGTCCTAAAGTAGAAAACAACAAATAATAAGCATAATATCAACATTTCATTAACCACTGAGATGTAGGGATCGTATGTCTGCCGTACTTACTGCTGAGGAAGCGCTGAAGTTAGTGGGTGAAATGTTTGTCTATCATATGCCGTTTAACCGGGCGCTGGGTCTGGAGCTTGAACGCTATGAGAAAGAATTTGCTCAATTAGCCTTTAATAATCAACCGATGATGGTCGGCAACTGGGCGCAAAGCATTCTGCATGGCGGCGTGATCGCGTCGGCGCTGGACGTTGCCGCCGGGCTGGTGTGCGTTGGCAGTACGCTGACCCGCCATGAGACGATCAGCGAGGACGAACTGCGTCAGCGAATGTCACGCATGGGAACAATCGATTTGCGCGTTGATTACCTGCGCCCGGGGAGAGGAAATCGCTTTACCGCCACCAGTAGCCTGCTGCGGGCGGGGAATAAAGTCGCCGTTGCGCGCGTGGAACTGCATAACGAAGAACAGCTTTATATTGCCAGCGCAACCGCCACTTATATGGTGGGGTAAGTGCTCAAAAAAAGGTAAACTGTTGTTACATTTCTGAAATGAGTTTTCCCGATGGATGCTAAACAAACGCGGCAGGGCGTGTTACTCGCTCTTGCTGCTTATTTTATTTGGGGTATCGCTCCTGCCTACTTCAAGCTGATTTACTATGTCCCGGCGGATGAGATCCTGACGCACCGCGTCATCTGGTCATTTTTCTTTATGGTGGTACTGATGAGCATCAGCCGCCAGTGGTCGGGCATCAAAACGCTGCTACAAACGCCAAAGAAGATCTTCCTGCTGGCGCTCTCTGCAGTGCTCATCGGTGGAAACTGGCTGCTGTTCATTTGGGCGGTCAATAATCATCATATGCTGGAAGCCAGCCTGGGCTATTTTATTAACCCGCTGGTGAATATTGTGCTGGGAATGCTTTTCCTCGGCGAGCGCTTTCGTCGCATGCAGTGGCTGGCGGTACTGTTAGCCGCCTGCGGCGTACTGGTACAGCTGTGGACCTTCGGATCGCTGCCAATCATCGCGTTGGGCCTGGCGTTCAGTTTTGCTTTCTATGGTCTGGTACGCAAGAAGATTGCCGTCGAAGCACAAACCGGCATGCTGATCGAAACCCTGTGGCTTTTACCTGTTGCGGCTATCTATCTGTTTGGCATTGCGGACAGCCCAACCAGCCATATGGGGCAAAACCCCATGTCACTCAATCTGCTGCTGATTGCTGCAGGTGTCGTGACCACCATTCCGCTGCTGTGCTTTACCGGCGCGGCGACCCGCCTGCGTCTGTCCACGCTGGGTTTCTTCCAGTATATCGGACCCACGCTAATGTTCCTGCTGGCCGTCACTTTCTACGGTGAAGTTCCGGGAGCGGATAAAATGGTCACGTTTGCGTTTATCTGGGTGGCGCTGGCAGTTTTCGTGATGGATGCGATTTATACGCAACGGCGGGTACGTCGGAGCTGAAGAAGTGCCGGATAAGGCGTAACCGCCATCCGGCACAGCCATTACAGCCAGTTCTTGCGCTTAAAGTACAGATACGGTGCCAGACCCGCGAGCATCATAAAGACAATCGCCCCTGGGTAACCGAAGCTCCAGTGCAGTTCCGGCATGAACTCAAAGTTCATCCCGTAGCTGGAAGCCACCAGCGTCGGCGGCAGGAACACCACAGAGACCACCGAGAAGATCTTGATGATGCGGTTCTGCTCGATATTGATAAAGCCCATCGCCGCCTGCATCAGGAAGTTAACTTTCTGGAACAGTGATTCGTTGTGCGGCAGCAGGGATTCGATATCGCGCAGAATCTCGCGCGCCTGTTCCAGCTGACTCCCCGGCAAACGCGCTTTACGCACCAGGAAGTTCAGTGCGCGCTGGGTATCCATCAGACACAGGCGAACCTTCCAGCCGATATCTTCCAGTTCCGCCAGCGTCGAAAGCGCTTCGTCATATTCATCACCCTGACGCCCTTCCATGATCACACGGCTGAGTTTTTCCAGGTCGCTGTAGATATTTTCGATCTCATCCGCCAACTGTTCAATTTTAGTTTCGAACAGGTCGAGCAGCAGCTCGTAAGCGTTGCCATCCACCATCGCCTGATTACGCGCACGCATGCGGTACAGGCGAAATGCCGGCAGCTCGCGCTCGCGCAGAGTAAACAGGCGACCTTCGCGAATGGTAAATGCGACGGTTGAGTTACCCGCGTGATCGTCGGCATCTTCATAGAAGAAGAAGGAGTGAATGTGCAGACCGTCTTCGTCTTCAAAAAAACGCGCAGATGCTTCGATGTCTTCCAGTTCAGGGCGCGTAGCCAGATTCTGGCCCAAGTCCTTTTGCACACGGTTTCGTTCTTCGTCATCCGGCTCGACTAAATCGACCCAAACCGAACTGGCCAGGTGCTCGATCTCGTCTGCCTCAAGGCGAGTTAAACGATTGTTTTCCAGTTGAAATGCGCTCAGCATGACCGGGACTCCCAATGCAAAAAATTATCGGACAGTTCGGAGGGCACACAGAAACAAATTGGGTTTCAGACCATTAAACAGCCTGACTCAGCGCGACGGGAAAAAACAGAAGGTCGCTGACAACCGCGAAGGCTATCAGCAAAAAGGGATAGCCTTAGGAGTTGATCCTGGATGACAGGATAATGAGCCAGTATCTACTGGGTGTGTCCAAGGCGAATGTCCTCTTAGCGTAATCGTGCGCGCATGTTACGCCAGCAAAATTTTGACGTCAACACGCAACAGATGGCGAAAAAGTAATAATTTCCCCTTATACAAAAAGGTTAGCAGAGGGGAATTATTTATCTATGATTTCAGAATATTAACCGACAGATAGCGGGATGGCGGCTTCGCCTTGTCCGGCCTGGAAATCAAAATGTTACCCGGTCTGTAGGCCGGATAAGACGCGCCAGCGTCGCCATCCGGCAAAGCCAAACCGATCAAACCGTTTCCAGTCTGGCGTAGGCTGCCACCAGCCATTTGATCCCTTGCCCCTGGAACGCGACCTGCAAACGACTGTGCTCACCGCTTCCTTCCAGATTGACGATGGTGCCCTCACCAAACTTAGCGTGGCGCACGCGCTGGCCGAGCTTGTAGCCGGTATCATTTTCCGCCATTGGCGTGCCCATCCGCTGATGGCTCACCGGACGACTAACCGTGGCGCGCAGGCGAACCTCTTCAACGCACGCTTCCGGCAGTTCGCCGATAAAGCGCGACGGACGGTGGTAAACCTCTTTGCCGTACAGACGACGCGTTTCGGCGTAGGTCAGCGTCAGCTTTTGCATCGCGCGAGTCACGCCTACGTAAGCCAGGCGGCGCTCTTCTTCGAGGCGCCCACCTTCGTCCAGCGACATCTGGCTGGGGAACATGCCTTCTTCCATACCCACGATAAATACCTGGGGGAACTCCAGACCTTTCGCCGAGTGCAGCGTCATCAGTTGTACCGCATCCTGCCAGGTATCCGCCTGCCCTTCGCCTGCTTCCAGCGCGGCGTGTGACAGGAACGCCTGTAGCGGCATTAAGTCTTCGTCTTCTTCGTTGTAGCTGAACTGGCGCGTTGCCGTCACCAGTTCGTCTAAGTTTTCGATACGCGTCTGACCCTTCTCGCCTTTTTCCTGCTCGTACATCATGCGCAGGCCGGAGTCTTTAATCACCCGGTCAGTCTGCACGTGCAGCGGCATATCGGCGGTCTCCTGCGCCAGCGCATCGATCAGCTCCATAAAGCGCTGTAAGGCGCTGGCGGCGCGACCCGCGAGGGCTTTTTCCTGCAATAGCTCACGACAGGCCTGCCACAACGTAAGCTGGCGGTCACGGGAGGTCTGACGCACGACATCTAATGTACGATCGCCAATCCCGCGGGTTGGCGTATTCACCACGCGTTCGAATGCAGCGTCGTCATTACGGTTAGCGATAAGGCGCAGGTAGGAGAGCGCATCTTTGATTTCCTGGCGTTCGAAGAAGCGCATCCCACCATAGATACGGTACGGCATGCTGGCTTGTAACAACGCCTCTTCCAGCACGCGCGACTGGGCGTTGCTGCGATACAGAATGGCACACTGTTCCAGCGCACCGCCGTTGTCCTGCCAGGTTTTGATACGATTGACCACAAAACGCGCTTCATCGAGTTCGTTGAACGCGCAGTACAGTGAAATTGGTTCGCCGTCGACGCCATCGGTCCACAGCTTTTTACCCAAACGCCCGTTGTTGTTTTCAATCAGGGCGTTGGCCGCGCTGAGGATGTTGTTGGTCGAGCGGTAGTTCTGCTCCAGGCGAATGGTTTCTGCGCCCGGGAAATCCGTGAGGAAGCGCTGGATGTTTTCCACCTGCGCCCCGCGCCAGCCGTAGATCGACTGGTCATCATCGCCAACGATCATCACTTTGCCGGTATCGCCCGCCAGCAGGCGGATCCAGGCGTACTGAATGTTGTTGGTATCCTGGAATTCGTCCACCAGGATATTGGTAAAGCGTTCGCGGTAGTGCTGCAGGATATGCGGCTTGTTGAGCCACAGTTCATGGGCGCGCAGCAACAGCTCGGCGAAATCCACCAGCCCCGCGCGGTCACACGCTTCCTGATAGGCCTGATACACCTTTTGCCAGGTTTGCTCAACCGGGTTGCCATAGCTCTGCAGATGGTGCGGGCGCAGCCCTTCGTCTTTCTGACTATTGATAAACCACATCGCCTGACGCGGCGGCCACTGCTTCTCATCAAGATTCATCGCCTTGATCAAACGCTTGAGCAAACGCAATTGGTCTTCGCTGTCGAGGATCTGGAAATCCTGCGGCAGGTTCGCATCCATATGGTGCGCGCGCAGCAGACGGTGCGCCAGGCCGTGGAATGTACCCACCCACATACCGCCCTGGCTGGTTCCCATGATCTGGCCAATACGGTGGCGCATTTCCGCCGCCGCTTTGTTGGTAAAGGTCACCGCCATAATGGAGTATGGCGAGTTGTTCTCTACCGTCAGTAACCAGGCGATACGGTGCACCAGCACGCGAGTTTTACCACTCCCCGCGCCGGCCAAAACCAGCATGTTGCTGCGTGGCGCGGCCACCGCTTCACGCTGTTTATCATTAAGGCTGTCGAGCAGGTAAGAAACGTCCATTGGCACCGCCGCGTAAAAGTAGGTAAGGCGGATAAGCGTAGCGCCATCCGCCAAAAAGCTGGGTATATATACAGAGTTCTGCTGGTGATTATATCAGCGAGGTCAGAGATGCCAACTGTGAAATTTCGATATGCGGCAGCAAACGGCTGTCTGCGGTTTGCATCAGGTCGGCATTTTCCGGTTTGATCCAGCAGGCCTGCATACCGCAACGGATGGCCCCCGCCACGTCTGTCGTCAGGTCATCGCCCACATGCAGAATCTCAGCCACGGGCATTTTCAGTTTATCTGCCGCCAGCGCGTACATGTCGCTGAACGGTTTTGATCGCCCGTCGGGACCGGCGCGCAGCACAAACTCAAAGTAATCGCCCAGGCCGAACAGTTCTGGCTGTGCGTTACCGTTGGTGATCGCCACCAGCGGCCATTTGCGGGCCAGCGCCTTCAGCGTGTCATGCGTCGCCTGCGGGACGTCAATGCGGCTACGCCATTTGGCGAAATTCATCATCGCCGCATTCGCCCCCATTCTGGCTTCTGCTTCTGACAATCCCGCCTCCAGCATAGCGCGCTCTACGGCGCGGTGACGCCATTGGGTAACGTCGTGGTAGATTTCCGGCTCGGCGTCGCGAACGGCCTGACGTAAGCGCTGTAGGTCGCTATTTTGCAGCGAATTCAACGCCGGATGGTAATTCTGTACAAACGCGAGCGCTTCCTGCTCGGTGCGTGTGATAACGGGACGGTTATCGTAAAGGGTGTCATCAAGGTCAAAGGTGAGCGCAGAAATGCGCCCCAGAGGCCGGTAAAAACGCATTATTTCCCCCGTTTGGCGCGTGGATGCGCCGCATCGTACACTGAAGCCAGGTGTTGAAAATCAAGATGGGTATAGATTTGGGTAGTGGAGAGATTAGCATGCCCCAATAACTCCTGTACCCCGCGCAGATCGCCGCTCGACTCCAGCATATGCGTCGCAAAAGAGTGGCGCAATTTGTGGGGATGTACGTGGCTATTCAGCCCCTGTTTGATCCCCCACTCCGCAAAGCGTTTTTGTACATTACGCGCAGAAATGCGTTTGCCCAGTTTTGACAGGAATAACGCATCGTCATCGCAGCCAAATAGCCCCCGCAGGTCCAGCCAGTGCTCAATCCACGCCACTGCATTGCGGCCAATTGGCAGGCGACGTTCTTTACTGCCCTTCCCCATCACCCATACTTCGCCGGTGTCGAGATCGAGATGTTTAATATCCAGCCCAACCAGTTCAGACAAACGCAGCCCTGCGCCGTACATCACTTCTAACATTGCCCGGTCGCGCACGGCGAGGGGATCGTTGAGGTCGATATCCAGCAGACGGTTAACATCGTCGACATCGATATTTTTAGGTAGATGACGCGGTGCTTTCGGTGCGGAAACACTTTTTGCCGGATTGGCTTTCAGCTCGCCCTGATTAACCAGCCAGTCAAAGAAACTGCGCAATGCGGAGAGACGCAGCGCCAGGCTCGCCGGCCCTAGCCCTTTACGACGGCTGCGCACGGCAAAACTGCGTACCATCGAAGCGTCACATTGTTGCCAGCTTTGCAGACCGGTCTCTCCGGCTAACGCAATGATGGCATCAAGCTGACGCTGATAATTCAGCAATGTGATCGGGCTAAGCTGGCGCTCAACGCCCAGATAGCGTAAAAAGCGCGCCACATCCTGAGAAAGGGGTGAATCGGTCATACGCGTTCAATCCAGCGCTCCAGCAGCTCCGGCAACATCAGCGAGATTTCCTGCAGTAATTGCGTACCTTGCCCCTGCTGGTAATGATTAACGTCGCGACTGCTGAACAGCATCACGCCCAGGGATCCATCTTGCCCCAACATCGACATCGCCACCGAGCCTATCGCTTTCGCTTCGGGCATCATGACCAGAAGTTCCGGGCCATTGAGCGGCCCAAGATAGTGCTGTGACTGGCCCAGACGCTGAATACGCAGCGGTTCAAAAGCCTGACGGCTTAATGCCAGATGAGTGAATTTTGATGGCGCACCAAGTCGCCAGCGATCCGGGAACAGACGAACCGTCGCCCCAGCCAGCCCTAACTCACGCGCCCAGCGATGAAATCGCATCAGCATGTCGTCAAGACTGCTGGCCGATACCAGCCGGGCTTGCAGATTTAACAGACGATAGAACAGGCTTTCATTGGCGTTGGCTTGTTCCATCAACAACGCCATATTCTCTTCCAGCACGTTAATATGATTACGTGCCCGCGCCATATGCCATTCCACTAAAGAGACCGTGCCCCGCACCGGGTGTGGAACACGCATCGCTTCAACTGCCTGGGCATTACGGATAAAAAACTCAGGATTACGTTGCAGGTAATCGACGACCGCCCGGTCGTCCAGCTCCATGAGCGTTTCCTGTAGTTCTTCCCCTGGTTGCTTCATAAGTGAATAAATCCGTCGTAGACATGTGCCGCCGGGCCAGTCATATACAGCGGATGACCCGGACCTTTCCAGGCGATATCAAGTCGACCGCCCGGTAATTCCACCCTCACTTCTTCTGCCAGCAGGCCCTGCTGGATACCAACCGCAACAGCGGCGCACGCACCGCTGCCGCAGGCCTGCGTTTCACCCGCGCCGCGCTCATAGACGCGCAGCCGGATATGCTCGCGCTTTACCACCTGCATAAATCCGATATTGGCGCGTTCAGGAAAGCGTTCGTGACTTTCCAGAACCGGCCCCAACGTTTCTACCGTGGCCGTATCAACATCATCAACCTGAATTACGCAGTGCGGGTTCCCCATTGAAACCACGCCGCACAATACTGTCTGTTCAGACACGCGCATAATATAGGTCTTCTCTGCTTTGTTGGCGCGAAACGGAACCTGCGCGGGTTCAAAATTGGGTTCACCCATATTCACCCGTACCAGCTCGTCGTCGGTTACGGTTAATACCATACGACCATTAGCGGTACTGACGCGAATATCACGCTTATTGGTCAGCCCTTTCAGGCGAACAAAGCGGGCAAAACAGCGGGCGCCATTGCCACACTGTGACACTTCACTACCGTCGGCATTAAAAATACGGTAGTGGAAATCCAGCTCCGGATCATACGGAGGTTCAACCACCAGCAGTTGATCAAATCCAACGCCGAGATGCCTGTCGGACAAGCGGCGGATCAGCTCTGGTGAGAAAAAGACATTCTGCGTTACCGCGTCGACGACCATAAAATCGTTGCCAAGGCCATGCATTTTAGAGAATTGCATCATTCACTCCGTTCACGCGGGTACAGAAATATACATCTATTCCTGCCGTCAGTAATTCACCTGGGAAGGCCCGTCACTAATCCCACGATCGTTTTTCTCTGGCGTGGTGGATTGCGATTGCGGCTGAACGCTCTTGGTCGGAGGCGGCGCGGTTTTATCTGCTGGCGGGAAATAGAGCGGGCCTTTTAGCCCACAGCCCGTCAGGCTGAACAGAGTAAAAATGACAGCGAGTGGCTTTAACACGTTTTTCATTATCGATTGCCTGTAAAGTTCATGCTTTCTGTTTTCTATCATCGCAGGAGAAGGCGTAAAAGCAAGAGTTAGCCTGTAATCTGCAACGCGTTTTGTTTCAGGTTATACTGCCGTCATCACGAAAAACAGGATAAGAAAATGAACGACAGTGAATTTCATCGCCTTGCTGACACCCTGTGGATGACCATTGAAGAGCGTCTGGATGACTGGGACGGCGACAGCGATATCGATTGTGAGATCAACGGCGGCGTGCTGACCATCAGCTTCGAAAACGGCAGCAAAATTATTATTAACCGTCAGGAGCCGCTGCATCAGGTGTGGCTGGCGACCAAACAGGGCGGCTACCACTTTGACCTGAAAGGCGACGAGTGGATCTGCGATCGTAGCGGCGAAACGTTCTGGGATCTGCTAGAACAGGCGGCAACACAGCAGGCGGGTGAAGAGGTGAGCTTCCGTTAAGTTTTATTGCCGGATACGCTTCGCTTATCCGGCATCATGCTCACGAGAAATACTGCTGCAACAGCGGAGTGTCGTTTTCCTGACTGACGGGCGGCACGGCGCTAATCGGCTGGGTACGGAACGGGATCACCTGCGCGCGCCCGTCGGTTTTCACAATCTGATAGAACTGCGGCAGGTTAAAGTTGATGAAGCTGGAGCCGTAGGTAAAGCGATCGTGCGACGACGAGTAGAAACGGCTGACATCGCGTACCAACTCCTCTTTGCTGCCTTCGCAGTGGTGATACACCTCAGCCCGATTACTCTCATCCAGAATGTAGATATTAAAGCCCTGCTCATCACCCGTTTCTTCGAAAAAGAACTGAATGATCCCTTCGCTGGCAAAACCGTCAACCACTGACGGAAGTTTCACATGATTGGTCTCAACCTGAACGGAAAGCCCGTGCAGTTTGTTATGTGAAATCGCGCCATAAAATTCAATCGCGTTTTCCAGCTTCTGTACCGAGACATTCAGGCGCTCGAAGAACAGACCCCACGTCTGACCAGAAACGCGCAGCGCTTTGAAGCGTCCGGTTTCCTGACGGGTACTGGAGAGGCGCAACTCGATGCACTCAGACACTAGTTGCTGCACGCGGGTGCGAATTAAACCGCGCAGATGCTGGCTATAGCAGAAGACCTCGACGCTATCCGGCGGCGCGGCATCCTGGTGCATTTTGCCGAGAATCGTTTTTAACGCTTCAATCATCGCCTGCTCACCGTTGAAGTGCAGCGTACGCACTTCATTCCACGAGTTGCGGTACAGCAGGTCGACGCTACCCACCAGGCAATTTTGTTCTTCACCAAAGCTGAAGACGTCCAGCTTACGGAAATCAAAATGTACCACCTGATTGCGAAATGCTGCCGTCGGGTCATATTCAAGGTTAACGATAATCGCCAGGTGGCGAATCTCGCACGGGCTATAGAGCGCCTTCGGCGTTGGCGCTGGCAATCGCAGCGGGAAGTGGTGCGACACGTCGGCGACCATTTCTTGCAGCTTCGGCAAATCAACAATGCCGTTGCCCTTAATAAATAAATGCGTACGCGAGGTCAGCAGGCCGTTGAACCAGGCCCACGCCACCAGTTTATTGAGGTAGCGGTTATATTCCAGCGGCTGATGGCTGATGATCGAGTCCATGTTAGGCGCGCGGTTATAGAGATACCAACCCGAACGGTTGGCACGGCCCGGCGGCACATGGATAAAGGTCAGATTCGGTTCCGAGAGATCCGGAGATATCTGCGGGTTCACCAGCGTTACTTTACCTGGCAATGCTTCAAACGCGGCATACAGCTTACGGGTCAGCACGCCGATATCCTGCGGGCTGGCGCTCACGCTGAGGTTATTTCGGCGGGCAAAACGGATCAGATTACGATAGCTCTGCATCATCGCATCGAGCAGTTCATTATGCGCTTCGCGTACCTGGTCAATCTTCCAGTTAGCGCGGTTATCCAGCATGGTCAGACGGGCGTCATCCCAGCCCCACTCTTTCACTAACTGACTTAATACTTCACGACGCCAGCCCACGCAGGCGCGCTCGCGGCTCAGTTTCTCACACACTTTTAAGTAGAAACATCGACGCACTAAATCCAGACGAGTCGGGTCTTCGATCGCCGTGAGGTACTCGGTAACGCGCTCCAGCATCATGCAGTAAGGGTCGAGACCAAAAGAGACGATCTCACCATCGTGCAGGCGCTGTTTAATATCTTTCGCCAACAGGCGTGGATTGGGGTATTCCCAGGAATAAGCTTCCAGCAGCAGCGTTTTCAATACCGCTTTGTACGGGGAGTCGATACTCTTGTACAACTGCCAGAGGCTGGCGCCAAAGTACTCTTCGGCGGAGAGCGAACTGAGTCCGCCGAGATCCAGCCATTCGTTTGGCGTTAACACACCCTGTGCGTAAAGCGTCATGACGTAATCGTCGTAATGCTCTTCTTCGTCGCCCGGCACCATATTCCACAGAATACGTTTACCCGCGAGACGCACAGCGGTGCGATAGAATTCATCAAGCAACAGGATATGCTGCGTCGAGCCACAGTCTTCACCACCCAAACTGCCGCTTTCATTGTGGCGGAAACGGTTTTCATCAATCAGGAAGAAGCTGACTTCCACGCCCAGCGAGGCGGCCCAGCTTTCCAGCAGGCTACATTTACGCTGCAGCAGCTGGCGCTCTTCGCTATCCAGCCAGGATTGATGGCAGACCCAAATATCAAGGTCAGAGGAACAGCTTTGCCCTACCGAAGAGGTGCTGCCCATTGAGTAAACGCCGGTGATAGGCAGTTCGCCCTTGGGAGGATCCTGCGGTGACATACCGCGGTACAGTTCCAGTTCGTTCAGGTAGTGGCGTTGGGTTTCATCAGGCGTGTAAAGGCATATGCCTTTGGGAACGTTACCATCAAGGTAACCCGGCATCAGCGGATGGTGGTAGTGCAATAATGTCGGCAGCAGACTGTATACCTGCTGGAAGGCAGGTCCCATGGCAGCAAGCGCGCGATCCACACGCAGTTGATTTATGGCATCCAGTCTCTGTTTCAGAGTCTCAATATAGAGGTACAAGACGTATCGCCTGATGTTGCTATCCGTCATGTTGTCGATTGCTGCGGCACAAGCGCTCACAATAATCGTCATCAATTCGGATAAACCGTATGTCAAAAATAACCGTTACCTGTTTTTTCGCCCATATTTTTTTATGCTGTACAGCCGAAAAAATGGTCTAAAACGTGATCAATTTAACACCTTGCTCATTGACCGTAAAGAAAGATGCGCTACATACAAGTGTAGCACCGTTCGTTACGTGTAAATTCCTTCATACGGTCGGGAGGTTTCTCGTCATTATTCACTGCCAGTGATGATGCAGCGCCTTTTCCTCTCACTCACGTTTGAGCGTAACGCTGACATCCCTTTGATAAGGATGTTAGGATGGTCAATGATTGATAATGACGGTAACAAGCATGTTAGACAATGTTTTGAGAATTGCCACACGCCAAAGCCCCCTTGCGCTCTGGCAGGCACATTATGTCAAAGACGCCTTAATGGCAAACCACCCCGGTCTGATCGTGGAACTGGTTCCGATGGTAACCCGTGGCGATGTGATCCTTGATACCCCGCTGGCGAAAGTCGGGGGGAAAGGGTTGTTTGTTAAAGAGCTGGAAGTCGCGCTGCTGGAAAAACGCGCCGATATCGCCGTGCATTCTATGAAGGATGTGCCGGTTGAATTCCCTGACGGTCTTGGACTGGTCACCATTTGCGAGCGAGAGGATCCGCGTGATGCTTTCGTCTCAAATAAGTACAACACGCTGGATGAACTCCCGGCAGGCAGTATCGTCGGGACATCCAGTTTGCGTCGCCAGTGCCAGTTGGCAAAGCGTCGCCCGGATCTCGTCATCCGTTCACTGCGCGGTAACGTAGGTACGCGTCTGAGCAAACTGGATAACGGCGATTATGACGCCATTATTCTGGCGGTCGCCGGATTAAAACGTTTAGGTCTTGAGTCGCGAGTCCGCACCGCTCTGCCGCCGGAAGTCTCCCTACCCGCTGTCGGGCAAGGCGCAGTTGGCATAGAATGTCGACTGGATGATATGCGCACTCAGGCGCTGTTAGCGCCGCTCAACCATGAAGAGACGGCGCTGCGCGTCAAAGCCGAACGCGCCATGAATACCCGCCTGGAAGGGGGATGTCAGGTCCCTATCGGCAGTTATGCAGAACTCATTAACGGTGAGATTTGGCTGCGGGCGCTGGTCGGCGCGCCTGACGGTTCGCAGATGGTATGCGGAGAACGTCGCGGCGCCGCGCAGGATGCTGAACAGATGGGCATCTCTCTGGCTGAAGAGCTGCTGGAGAACGGCGCGCGCGTCATTCTGGCTGAAGTTTACAACGGAGAAGCCCCCGCATGAGTATTCTGGTCACCCGCCCGTCTC
Source organism: Citrobacter sp. RHBSTW-00017 (assembly GCF_013797615.1). Lineage (NCBI taxonomy): Bacteria > Pseudomonadati > Pseudomonadota > Gammaproteobacteria > Enterobacterales > Enterobacteriaceae > Citrobacter > Citrobacter sp. RHBSTW-00017. Next base: position 4,960,891 of record NZ_CP056899.1, read on the forward strand.
CCGCAGGGGAAGAGTTAGTGAGCCGTCTGCGCACACTGGGGCAGGTGGCCTGGAGCTTTCCGCTCATCGAGTTTTCACCCGGTCGGGAACTGGCAACGCTTGCTTCCCGACTGTCGGCGCTGACGGAAAACGATCTGGTCTTCGCCCTCTCGCAGCACGCCGTCACCTTTGCAGATGCCGAGCTTCAGCAACAAGGGAAAAGCTGGCCCTCCCTTCCGCGTTATTTTGCCATTGGTCGCACAACGGCGCTGGCGCTGCATACCGTTAGCGGTTTCAATATTCACTACCCTCTGGATCGGGAAATTAGCGAAGTCTTGCTACAATTACCTGAATTACAAAATATTGCGGGAAAACGCGCGCTTATATTACGCGGCAATGGTGGCCGTGAGCTGATAGGTGAAACCCTGACAGCACGCGGAGCTGATGTCGATTTTTGTGAATGTTATCAACGCAGTGCAAAATATTACGATGGTGCAGAAGAAGCGATGCGCTGGCAATCTCGTGGTGTGACCACGGTGGTTGTCACCAGCGGAGAGATGCTACAACAGCTCTGGTCGCTCATTCCGCAGTGGTATCGTGAGCACTGGTTACTACGCTGTCGGCTGCTGGTCGTCAGTGAGCGTCTGGCGCACCTCGCCCGGGAACTGGGCTGGCAAGATATTAAGGTCGCTGATAACGCCGACAACGATGCGCTACTACGCGCATTACAATAACTCTCATAATGGGATGCCATAATGACGGAACAAGAAAAATCCTCCACCGTGGTTGAAGAGACCAGGGAGGCCGTGGAAACCACGTCACAGCCAGTCAATACTGAAAAAAAGAGTAAGAACAGCACTGCGCTGATTCTGAGCGCTGTGGCGATTGCTATTGCGCTGGCTGCAGGCGTTGGGCTGTACGGTTGGGGGAAACAGCAGGCAACAACGCAGACAGCAACCAGCGATGCGCTGGCGAACCAGCTTACAGCGTTGCAAAAAGCGCAAGAAAGCCAAAAAGCTGAGCTGGAAGACATTATTAAACAGCAGACAACGCAGCTGGATGAAGCCGCTCGCCAGCAAGCCGCGCTGGTCAAACAGCTTGACGAAGTCCAGCAAAAAGTCGCCACTATCTCCGGCAGCGATGCCGGGACGTGGCTGCTGGCGCAGGCTGATTTCTTGGTGAAACTGGCCGGTCGCAAATTATGGAGCGATCAGGACGTTACTACCGCTGCGGCGCTGCTGAAAAGCGCTGACGCCAGTCTGGCGGATATGAATGACCCAAGCCTGATTACCGCCCGTCGCGCGATTACCGACGATATCGCGAGCCTCTCTGCGGTGACTCAGGTCGACTATGACGGCATTATCCTGAAAGTGAATCAGCTCTCTAACCAGATTGATAACCTGCGTCTGGCCGACAACGACACCGACGATTCGCCGATGGATTCCGACAGCAGCGAGCTTTCCAGCTCGATCAGCGAATGGCGCGTCAATCTGCAAAAAAGCTGGCAGAACTTTATGGACAGCTTTATCACCGTTCGCCGTCGTGATGAAACCTCCGTCCCGCTGCTGGCACCGAACCAGGACGTTTACTTACGTGAAAATATCCGTTCTCGCCTGTTAGTGGCCGCCCAGGCCGTGCCGCGTCATCAGGAGGAAACATATCGCCAGGCGCTGGAAAACGTCTCCACCTGGGTGCGCGCCTACTACGACACCGACGATGCAGCCACCAAAGCTTTCCTTGAAGAGGTAGACCAACTGAGCCAACAAAGCATCAGCATGGACGTACCGGAAACGCTGCAGAGCCAGGCGCTTCTCGACAAGCTCATGCAGACCCGCGTACGTAATTTACTGGCACAGCCTGCCACAGCGCCGGTTGCAGCAGCTCCTGCGCCTTCAGCTGAAACTCCGGCAACTGCGCCGCAAGGAGAATAATGATGCTAAAAGTATTATTGCTCTTTGTGCTGTTAATCGCCGGGATCGTTGTCGGTCCAATGATTGCCGGTCATCAGGGCTACGTACTGATCCAGACGGATAATTACAATATCGAAACCAGCGTGACGGGTCTGGTGATCATTCTGATCGTCGCAATGGTCGTCCTGTTTGCGATTGAATGGCTGCTGCGCCGAATTTTCCGCACTGGCGCGCATACCCGCGGATGGTTTGTCGGTCGGAAGCGTCGTCGCGCCCGTAAGCAGACGGAGCAGGCGCTGCTCAAGCTGGCAGAAGGCGATTATCAGCAGGTTGAAAAGCTGATGTCGAAAAACGCCGATCATGCAGAACAGCCGGTAGTGAATTACCTGCTGGCGGCAGAAGCTGCTCAACAGCGCGGTGACGAAGCTCGTGCCAACCAACACCTTGAGCGTGCTGCCGAACTGGCCGGAAATGATACGATCCCGGTAGAAATCACTCGCGTTCGCCTGCAGCTGGCGCGTAATGAAAATCACGCCGCACGCCACAGCGTAGATAAACTGCTGGAAGTGACGCCACGTCATCCGGAAGTGCTGCGTCTGGCTGAACAGGCCTACATTCGTACCGGTGCATGGAGTTCGTTACTGGATATCATTCCATCCATGGCAAAAGCGCACGTGGGTGATGACGAGCACCGCGCGATGCTGGAACAACAGGCATGGGTTGGTCTGATGGATCAGGTTCGCGCCGATCAAGGCAGCGAGGGGCTACGTGCATGGTGGAAAAACCAGAACCGTAAAACCCGTCACCAGGTTGCCCTGCAGGTGGCAATGGCTGAACATCTGATTGAGTGTGACGATCACGATACGGCGCAGCAGGTCATCATTGATGGTCTTAAACGCCAGTATGACGACCGCCTGGTGCTGCCGATCCCGCGTCTGAAAACCAACAACCCGGAACAGATAGAAAAAGTGTTGCGCCAGCAGATTAAAGCCGTCGGCGATCGCCCATTACTGTGGAGCACGCTGGGCCAGTCGCTAATGAAGCACGGCGAATGGCAGGAAGCCACGTTCGCCTTCCGTGCCGCTCTTAAACAGCGTCCAGATGCCTATGACTACGCCTGGCTTGCTGACGCGCTGGACAGACTGCATCAGCCGGAAGAAGCCGCCACCATGCGTCGTGATGGCCTGATGTTGACGCTGCAGAACAACAATCCCCCGCAGTAATTCCTTCTTGCCCGGTGACGCTTCGCTTACCGGGCCTACCGTTATTTCATATACACCAAATCATTCGAGATGCTTCGAGGCGACTTGAAGGATGAGGTGTATATGCATAAAAAAACGCCCGCTCTTTTGGAGCAGGCGTTAAACAGGTCTGTATGACAACATAAATGGGTGCTTCACTCAACGTTATGTCCATGGTGTTTGATGAGGCCAGAGCGACATCTGTCTGTGGACGATAAGCACCGTAAACGGCTCTGCATCATTCCTGAGTTTATGAGGCCAGATGGCGAACATAAGAGATGGAATGAGCATCTACCCGTATATTATTGCACAAGGCATGCCACGATTGCACTGCAAAAACAATGGAACCGGACTTTTTAAGACATCAGGAAATTCGGGGAAATAAAGGCTGAGAAGGGAAAATTAGAAAACAAAAAACCCCGCCGAAGCGGGGTTCAAAATTGGTCGGCGAGAGAGGATTCGAACCTCCGACCCACTGGTCCCAAACCAGTTGCGCTACCAAGCTGCGCTACTCGCCGTTTTACTGCTTTTTGAATTTTTAGTTCAATTCTTTAAGTCGTGGTGCGAGGGGGGGGACTCGAACCCCCACATCCTAAGGACACTAACACCTGAAGCTAGCGCGTCTACCAATTCCGCCACCTTCGCATTTCACAACTTTAAATTAATGGGGTGGCTAATGGGATTCGAACCCACGACAACTGGAATCACAATCCAGGGCTCTACCAACTGAGCTATAGCCACCACTGCAAATCTTTTACGCGGTATTAAAACCACCGCAGCTCCGGCACCTTACTAAATGGTGCGCCCGACAGGATTCGAACCTGAGACCTCTGCCTCCGGAGGGCAGCGCTCTATCCAGCTGAGCTACGGGCGCTTAGCGCCGTTGCGGGGCTGGATATTACGGAGGTCTCGGTCTGCTGTCTAGTGCTTTTTTAAAATAAATTATCGTTTGGTCATGGTTTGTGCGTTTTGTCGCTTATTCCTGCAATTTTTGGGCTGTGCCATGACGATTCAGGCCAAAAACCTTATAAATGAGCGTCACGGCCAGTAAGAAGATAATGCCAACAAACAGCGACATTCGGGTATCTTCATTAAAGTACATGCCGATTAATACGCAAATCAGGAACGCCATCGTCAAATAGTTCGCCCACGGGAACAGAATCGAGCGGAAAGGATGACTGGCGATCGCCGCTTTATGCGCCTGACGGAAACGTATCTGGCTTATCAGAATAACAAACCACGGCACCATCCCCGGCAGCACGCTGGCGCTATAGACATAAACGAACACACGCTGCGGGTTGGGAATGATGTAGTTCAGGCACGAACCAACCAGCAGGATCGCGATAGAAATAGCCACGCCGGCAACCGGCACGCCCTGGCGCGAAACTTTTCCAACAGCGGCAGGTAGCTGGCGATTCTTTGCCAGCGCGTAAAGCATACGCCCACAGCTGTACATCCCACTGTTACAGCCCGACAGCGCCGCCGTCAGGACCACAAAGTTAATAATCCCTGCCGCGGCGGTAATACCAATCTTGGCAAAGGTGAGAACAAACGGGCTACCGTTACTGCCAATCTCATTCCACGGGAAAATAGTGACGATAACAAAAATCGCACCGACGTAGAAAATCAGAATACGCCACAGCACTTTCCCTACTGCACTACGCAGCGTGACCTGCGGATTCTTCGCTTCACCCGCAGTAATGCCGATCAGCTCCACGCCCTGGTAAGAAGCCACGACAATACACAATGCCGTCAGGAAGCCCTTCCAACCACCAGCAAAGAAGCCGCCGTGCTCAGTCAGGTTGCCAAAGCCGATCGCCTGACCGCCATTGCCAAAACCGAAGAAAATCACCCCTAATCCAATGACGATCATCACAATGATGGTGGTCACTTTAATCATGGCAAACCAGAACTCAATTTCACCATACAGACGAACCGCGGCGAGATTTGCCAACGCAACCAGTCCGACAGCAATCAGTGCGGGTATCCATTGTGCCATTTCCGGGAACCAGAACTGGACGTACACCCCGATGGCGGTAATCTCCGATATCCCCACCGCCATCCACATAAACCAGTATGACCAGGCGGTGAGATAACCAAAGAAGGGGCTCATATAACGATGGGCGTAAACAGCAAATGAACCGGCAACCGGCTCGAGGAATAACATCTCCCCCATAGAACGCATAATGAAAAAGACGAACAGCCCGGCGACAATGTATGCCAGCAGAACCGAAGGTCCCGCCCATTTCAGGGTACTAGCGGCCCCCATAAATAGCCCGACGCCAATTGTCCCCCCAAGGGCAATTAATTCGATGTGACGAGCCTCCAGCCCACGCTGTAGCTCAGGTTTGTTCTCGGCCATAAATCCTCTTGTTGTGTTTGCATACTGTCCGGTATTACCGGTTCTCGTTATGGGTACATCTTGTTATGCCATAACAGGCCATACGGCACCGACCGCTTAACGGTTGGCGTCAAAAACACCACGGCACTGCAATGATTGTTGCGAATGGTTTCCTAAAATCGCTTAAATGGCAATTAAAGCATTCAAAAAATAAATAGATTGTGCGAGAAAGCAGCGATTATGTTGTGAATAAGTAGCGTAATTAGCAGATCACGCTACTTATCAAAGGAGGGAGGGCGTCAGAGATTGCCGGTATAGTGCCAGCGGAGATAGCGTAATAAGCGAAGTTGACGAGTGATACGGCTTGGCTGCGACAATAAGCGATACAGCCACTCCAGCCCCAGACTCTGCCAGATTCGCGGCGCACGCTTAACGTGACCGGTAAAGACGTCGTAGGTACCACCGACGCCCATATACAGCGCTTCAGGGTGAATCTTCCGGCAGTCACGCATAAAGATCTCTTGTTTCGGCGAGCCCATCGCCACCGTTACAATCTGCGCACCGCTGGCGTGGATACGTTCAAACAACGCCTGACGCTGATCCGGGGTAAAATAACCGTCCTGACTGCCTACAATGTTCACGCGCCACTGGGCACGCAGTTTGGCTTCCGTTTGCGCCAGAACTTCAGGCTTGCCACCAATCAGGAAGACTGGCGTTCCTTCCTGCCCGGCTCGCGCCATAAGCGCTTCCCAAAGATCAGCCCCTGCCACGCGTGAAACCTGCGCCTGCGGGAATTTTTTGCGCACTGAGCGCACCACGCTAATCCCATCCGCATATTTGAAGTCAGCGGCGTTGATCAGATCCCGCACTTCAGGGTTATCTTCTGCCGTCAGCATCTTCTCAGCGTTGATTGCCACCAGCGTTCCTGACCTGAGATGTCCCTCGGCAAACAGGTAATTTAGCGCATGCTGCATATCGCGCCAGCCAATCAATTGTAGCCCGCGCAGCGAGTAGAGTGGCGCAGTTGTGTTATCTGTCATTACGATCCTTCAATCTGTGTCCGGGGCAGCGATTTGATTCGTTTATGGATGAGTCCCGCACTATCGAATAGCCAAAACAGCAGTTTTGCCACCAGCAGACACACGCCGAAAATCACGAGGAAAAAGACCACTCGCGAGACAAACGAATCCAGCCCTTCACGTGCCAACACGATCATATTGAAAATAGCGCCAAAACAGAAACTGTGCAGAATCGCCGCCTTGTAGCGATTGGTTTCGCGGTTGCCTAACTCATACAGCCAGTCAAACCACTTGATGATGAGTCCAACGACAATCGCGCCTAACGGGATAAACAGCGCCCCGCCCATCACCACCAGTGAACCAATTAACGTCGGCGAAATCGCCAGACCTGAGTGGTTGTTCAACACTTCCCAGGTAAAGTAGTTCGCTGAGTTGAGGACGATACTCGGCCGCCCAGGCCACAGCCAGGAGGGGATAAAGACGTAGAAGTCACGGACAATCGGCGCCAGCCCCTGAAACTCAATATTGTGGTAATTTTGCAGCAACAGCGCCAGATTCTCCCACGGCGAGAAGGTGTCGCGCGTGAGGTACAGGAAAGTATAAAACGCCTCGTCGCCGCTAACGTTCATCCCATAGCGCTTCAGCGCCAACCAGAACATCCCGACGATACCCAGCACGCCCGCGGCGGCCAGCATCCACAGCGAAATCCAGCCGCGAATGATGCCGATAAACAAGAAGATGGCAAACGCAATGATGATATTGGCGCGCGTCCCGCCAACAATCATATAGGTCAGCAAACCAAACGCGACGGTACTCACCAGGAAGAATAACCACGCTTTGCTGTCCTGACGCAGGAAATAGACCACCAGCATTGCCGGAATGAAGAAGTAGAAGAAACGCTTCAGAGCGACCCCAGAGACTTCACTGGAAAAAATTTGGCTGTAGGATTGCAGTCTGAACAGCAGGAATCCGTTGTGCATAAAGAAGACGCCCACGCTCACCAATGCAATCGCCATCAGGATAACCCAGGTCAAATGCGCTTCAACGCGATTGATGGTAAATAGCGGCCTGCGTGGCTTATCCTCGACTCGCTTGCGAAGGCGGGTTTTATACGTCACGTAGTAGACGGCATAGAAACAGGCGGCTGACAGCAAGGCCTGCAGCAGGATCTCCGGCGGAGCAACTGCCACATCAAAACGGAACACCAGTATGCTAGTCAACGGGAATCCGAAGAAGAACGTCAGCAAAAACAGCAGTGAGAAGAAAACATTGAAGTTAAAACGCACGCGGCGGAATTCAAACCAGGTCAGCGTGGCGATAAACAAGGTGGAGAGCAGCCATACCACCAGCAAACCGCTAAATTGCATCAGGCTCATATGGTTTCTCCTGAAGCAATGCGCAGCGCGTTGTGCCACGGCTGCAGATAATTCGGGCTAAAGAAGGTGATTGTATTTTTATCTACCGATGCCAACTGGCGCTGCGCTTCGCGTACGACGCCTTCATTGAGCTCATCAGTGGTAAATAACACCGGGAGATTCTGTTCCACCATATCCTGCCAGAAGGGATTTTCACGGTTGAGCACGCACGGGATACCGGCCTGAATCAGTAAACACAGGGTACCGATCCCCTGCTGACGGGCAAAAATAAAGTAACCCAAATCACACTGACGTAATAATGTCAGATAGGCATCAAATTCCAGCTTTTCACTTAAAATTTGCAGATTCTCAGCGCTAAACAATGCCAGGCCGGCCTGACGAACCTCGTCGATATAAGCCGCATTATCGGCGGGGTACCCCATCGGTACAATCACATTCACCGTGTCGCCGAACTGCTGATGGACGGCGCGTAGCGCGGCAATATGCTCATTGCTGCGATCGCCAGAGTTGCCAACCAGCACCGTCATCTTGCCGCTGCGCTGACACGCGTTGCTCATATTATTGAGCGAGGGATCCATCCGCGTTGGGAAATAGAGCAACTCGCCACGCACGCGCGGATGCTGTTCAGCGAAATAGCTCAAATCACCCCGCGTGGCAAATACGCAGCCCACGCGGTTCTGCGCCATACGGCGAATGGGGTAAAACAGGCGAAATTTCAGTCCACTGGAGACTTCATATAAATCCGCGCCCCAGATATGCCAGTAAAACTGCTCCGGTTTAATTCCCCCGCTCAGCAGCGCTAACCACAGGCTGGTGTTGAACTGACCGTGGAAGAAAAAACGCTGTTGGCGATCCGCTTTTGCTTTCGCGATAACCGCTTCAGCCAGCGCCTTTTTCCCACCATAGAAGCTTAGCGATAACGCCGGGCAGTTCTCTCTGAATCCGGCATCCTGACCTGCAACCATAAACGTGCGCGCGTGCTCGCTCATCGCGGCCAGCGAGTCGTTGAAAAACCGCAGCACGGTTTGGTTATGGTGAGGGATATCCGATCCCAGAACGTGAATCAGTACAGTCATACCCGCCTACGCCAGAGTAAAAACACGCCACAACAAAGAGAAAAATAGACAATGTACGTTGCCATGTAAGCCTGTGCCGCGCCCAGCGCACCATGTGCAGGGATCAGCCAATGTGCAAACGCCGTCAATAACATGAACTGGCTAATTTCTGCCAAGATATAAAACCGCAGCGACGCTTTCGCGATCACCAGATAACCGAAAACATAGGCGCCGACTTTCAGCACATCACCGACCAGTTGCCAGGCGAACAGGTCGCGCATGGCGGTGAATTTAGCGGAGAAAAGCAGCCAGATAGCAAAATCGCGCAGTAGCCAGACGGTAAAGCTTGCGGCAGCAACCGCCGGCAGCACGAATTTCAACGACTTGATCACTTCGCGTGTAATGTCGCGCTTTTCAGTCAAACGCGACAACGTCGGCAGCAAGTAAACGCTGAATGAGGCGGTGATAAATTGCAGATAAGCATCGGAGATACTGCTCACCCCCTGCCAGATCCCCACATCATCCCAGCTGTACTGCGCCGCCAACAGGTTTCGCATCATCACGTATGCCACTGGCAGCGTTACGGAGGTAATCAGCGCCATCAGCGTAAACTTGCTTAACTGCCCTGCCAGACCGTTATCCCACGAGGGTTTCAGGTAATGCAGGGGGATAGTCCCACGCTTAATCAGCATTATAGCGGCAGGGATTACGACCAGCGCAGGTACCAGCGCCAGGCCCAGCAAGGCGCCTTCATACCCTCCCAGGCGATAACAGCCATAATAAGCCGCTACACCCACCAGGCTCCCCACAATCAACGACAGCGCGTTACCCGCCGCATCGCGGAAGCCCTTCATCAGCGCCAGCAGCAGGTTCGCCCAGGCAATGCCCATCTGCACCAGCGCAACCAGTCGAACCAGCCCCTGATAATAAGTATGACCAAATAATCCCTGACTGATAGGTGCGGCCGCCAGCAAAAAAATCACCGCCATCAGCGTAGAGAATCCCAGCACCATCGCGGAAGATGTACCGACCACCTTACGGAGCCGGGCCGGATCGTCATGATGCTGCGCAACGTATTTCGTGACGCCATTGAAAATGCCGGCCCCCGCCAACACGCCAAGCACAGTGACCATCTGGCGGAAGTTACCCGCCTGCCCCACGCCTGCCGGTCCAAACGACACCGCCAGCAACTTCACAACCAGCAAACCTGCACCAATTTTTACCAGCGTACTGGCCGCCGTCCATAAGGACGCTTTTGCAAGCGACATATCAGGCGAAGTAGTTGAGTAAGGTCGTAATGACTGTTCGCTGGTTCACCGGCGACAGATTGTAGAACAGCGGTAAACGCAGCAGGCGTTCGCTCTCTTTGGTTGTGTAACGATCAACACCGGCAAACACGCCGAATTTATCGCCAGCCGGGCAATCATGCAGCGGGATATAGTGGAACACCGCCATAATTTCAGCTTCTTTCAGGAAGTTAATCAACGCCGTGCGATCGTCGATATCGCGCAGCTTGATGTAAAACATATGGGCATTCTGTACGCAACCCTCCGGTATCGAAGGCAGCTCAATACGCCCGGCACGCGCCAGCGGTTCCAGGGCATCGTAATACTTTTGCCACAGCGCCAGACGCTGCTGGTTAATACGATCAGCCGCTTCCAACTGCGCCCACAGATAAGCCGCCTGCAGATCGGACATCAAATAACTGGAACCGATATCACGCCAGGTATACTTATCTACCTGGCCGCGGAAAAACTGACTACGGTTAGTCCCTTTTTCACGGATGATTTCTGCACGCTCGACTAATTTTTTATCATTAATCAGCGTCGCTCCACCTTCCCCGCCTGCGGTATAGTTTTTGGTCTCATGGAAGCTAAAGCAGCCGATGTGACCAATCGTACCCAGCGCACGCCCCTTGTAGGTCGACATGACGCCCTGGGCGGCATCTTCCACCACATACAGGTTATGTTTAGTGGCCAGCCCCATGATGGTATCCATTTCGCAGGCCACGCCCGCGTAATGTACCGGCACAATAGCGCGGGTTTTATCGGTGATCGCCGCTTCAATCAGCGTTTCGTCAATGTTCATGGTATCCGGGCGAATATCAACAAAGACGATTTTCGCGCCGCGCAACACGAAGGCATTGGCCGTAGAGACAAACGTGTAGCTCGGCATAATGACTTCATCGCCAGGCTGGATGTCCAGCAGCAATGCCGCCATCTCAAGCGATGCGGTGCAGGAGGGCGTCAGCAGCACTTTCTCACTGCCAAAATGCTGCTCCAGCCACTGCTGACAGCGACGGGTAAAGCCACCGTCACCACACAGTTTGCCGCTATTCATCGCAGACTGCATGTAATCGAGTTCAGTTCCCACCACCGGCGGTGCATTAAATGGAATCATCGTGTCACCTGTATAACCAATACGCGGTGCTTTCCACATTCGCACCACTGTGTATATAACGTTTAAGCGCGGCGGTGTTGCCCATTTGGGTCGCCACGCGCAATGTTGTTTTACCGCGGGCCTGTGCCCAACAAAGCGCGGCCTGCATCAGTTCTGCACCCGCACCACGCCCGGCCAGCAGGCCAATTCTCGCTTCGGTCGCATTCAGTTCACGCAGCGAGACATAGCCACGAATCTCACCAGTCGGTTTACGAAAAACGAGGCACTGATGATCAAACGTCCCCAGCACCGCGTTTTCAATCCACTGTGCGTAGAAACGCGCGCTGGCATCTTCGGCATACCACGGGGCGCGAAAACGACTTTGCGCAAATGCCTTTCCTGCCAGATGGCGTAATACCGGGATATCCGTAGGTTGCGCGACCTGCGCACCGGGGTCGCCGCTGGCACACGTCACCGGCAGTACAAAATCGACTTCACCTTCTACCAGTGAGAAACCCAAATGCTGCAGAGCATCTAATTCATGGCTATTTGCGGCAAGTATTTTTGCTTGTACACGCGACCAGGGCAGCAACGCATCCGCAGTTAGAACCGGCGCGCGTTGGTCAAAACGGACAATGGCGCTATTCACGCCAAAGAACGTATTTTCCCAGCTAAGCGGCTCAATACTGGCGCGGACGAGCACGGAGCAGCTCCAGCAGGTATTGACCATAACCCGTTTTGGCCAGTGAACTGGCGGCACGCTTCACGCCTTCGTCATCCAGCCAACCGTTACGCCAGGCGATTTCTTCCAGACAGGCTATTTTAAAGCCCTGGCGTTTCTCCACCGTCTGCACAAAAGTGCTCGCTTCGATCAAACTGTCATGCGTACCGGTATCCAGCCAGGCAAAGCCACGCCCAAGCAATTCAACCGTCAGATGTCCGTCATCAAGATACATCTGGTTGATAGACGTAATCTCCAGCTCCCCACGCTCAGAAGGTTTCACGCGTTTCGCGTATTCCACCACTTTGCTGTCATAAAAATAGAGCCCTGTCACCGCCCAATTAGATTTCGGCGCTTTCGGCTTCTCTTCCAGAGAGACTGCGCGAAAATTATCATCAAACTCAACAACACCAAAACGTTCAGGGTCCATGACCTGATAGCCAAACACCGTCGCGCCTTGCGTTCTGGCGGCCACATGACGCAGTTTTGGACTGAATCCTTGACCAAAGAAGATGTTGTCCCCTAACACCAGGCACGATGGTTCACCGTTAAGAAACGTTTCACCGATAATAAAAGCCTGCGCTAATCCATCCGGGCTCGGTTGCTCAGCATAGTGCAGTTCAATGCCGAACTCAGATCCATCGCCCAGCAAACGCTGGAAATAGCCTTTATCTTCCGGAGTGGTGATAATCAGGATTTCGCGAATTCCCGCCAGCATCAGTACCGATAGCGGGTAGTAAATCATCGGCTTATCGTAAATGGGCAATAGTTGCTTCGATACGCCCCGCGTAATGGGATACAGGCGAGTACCTGAGCCACCCGCCAGAATGATACCTTTCATGCGTTGTCTCCTCCGCAAAACCAGGCTGTTAGCCCTTCAGACCTAAACGTTCGCCCTGGTAACTGCCGTCCTGCACGGGTTTCCACCATGCCTGATTATCCAGATACCACTGCACGGTTTTGCGCATTCCACTTTCAAACGTTTCCTGCGGCATCCACCCGAGTTCACGCGCAATTTTTGAAGCGTCAATGGCGTAACGCAAATCATGGCCTGGGCGATCGTCCACAAAAGCGATCAAGTCGCGGTACTGCGCGATGCCCTGCGGTTTATGCGGAGCCAGCTCTTCCAACAGGCTGCAAACCGTTTCGACAACATCCAGGTTTTTACGCTCGTTATGGCCACCAATATTATAGGTTTCCCCAACCGTGCCCGTCGTCGCCACGCAATAGAGCGCCCTGGCGTGATCTTCTACATACAACCAGTCACGGATCTGTTGACCATTGCCGTATACCGGCAACGGTTTGCCCGCCAGTGCGTTGAGGATCATCAGCGGAATCAGTTTTTCCGGGAAATGGTACGGACCATAGTTATTGGAACAGTTGGTAATCAGCGTTGGCAGGCCGTAGGTACGCAGCCAGGCGCGAACCAGATGATCGCTGCTGGCTTTCGACGCGGAATAAGGGCTGCTCGGCGCATACGGCGTGGTTTCGGTGAAGAAATCATCTGTGGAATGGAGATCGCCATACACCTCGTCAGTCGAGATATGGTGGAAACGAAACGCCAATTTTTCCTCGCTGGCTAATGTACTCCAGTAAGCGCGCGCTGCTTCCAACAGCGTGTAGGTTCCCACAATGTTGGTTTCGATAAAGGCGGCGGGACCATCAATTGAACGATCGACATGGCTTTCTGCAGCCAGATGCATCACGCAGTCCGGCTGATATTGTTGAAACACCCTGTCGAGCGATGCCCGATCGCAAATATCCACTTTCTCAAAGGCAAAACGGGAATTCTGCGCAACCGGCTCCAGTGACATCAGGTTTCCGGCGTAGGTCAGCTTATCGACCACAACCACCGCATCCTCGGTATCATGAATGATATGTCGCACAACCGCCGAGCCGATAAATCCCGCTCCGCCGGTAACCAGAATTCGTTTCATTAGCGCCAGACCCCTTTGGTATCAACGATGTACTGCTGTTGAACCGCATCGCCTTTGATGGCTTTAAATTCATTATGGTCAACCAGCATGACCAACACATCAGCACGTGCCAGAGCATCGTCCAGCGTCGCCAGTTGGCAAAGACCATCCAGTTTTTTCGGCAGTTGATGGATGTTCGGTTCCACCACCAGCACTTCGCCTTTGTGCCATTGCGCAATATTCTGCGCAATTCCCATCGCCGGGCTTTCACGCAAATCGTCAATATTGGGTTTGAATGCCAGACCAAAACAGGCAATTTTTACTTCGCTAGCCCGTTTGTTGGTATCCGCCAGACAGTCGGCTACGGCAGCCTTTACCCGATCGACCACCCAATGCGGTTTACCATCGTTTACTTCACGTGCAGTACGGATCAATTTCGCCTGCTGCGGGTTCTGCGCCACGATAAACCACGGATCGACCGCGATACAGTGTCCACCTACGCCAGGGCCGGGCTGCAAAATATTCACGCGTGGATGCCGGTTTGCCAGGCGAATCAGTTCCCAGACGTTGATCCCCTGATCGGCGCAAATCAGCGACAGTTCATTGGCGAAGGCGATATTGACATCGCGAAAGCTATTTTCCGTCAGCTTACACATTTCTGCGGTGCGGGCGTTGGTTACCACACATTCGCCTTCGAGAAAGATGTTGTACAGCTCGCTGGCGCGCGCGGAACAGACGGAGGTCATTCCTCCAATCACCCGATCGTTTTTAATCAGTTCGACCATTACCTGACCCGGCAGTACGCGCTCTGGGCAATAAGCAATGTTAACGTCCGCCTGTTCACCGACCTGCTGCGGGAAAGTCAGGTCAGCCCGCATTTCTGCAAGCCATGCGGCCATCTGTTCAGTTGCCCCGACAGGTGAAGTGGATTCCAGAATCACCAATGCGCCTTTTTTCAAAACTGGCGCAATAGATTTCGCCGCGGCTTCTACGTAGACCATATCGGGTTCATGATCTCCCTTAAAGGGGGTAGGCACCGCAATCAGATACGCATCAGCATCTACGGGTGTCGCGCTCGCACGTAAAAAACCATTTTCGACCGCCGTTTTCACCACCGCACCCAGATCGGGCTCAACGATGTGAATTTCGCCGCGATTAATGGTATCCACCGCATGTTGATTTATATCTACGCCAATTACGTGTTTTTGACGGGAAGCAAAGGCAGCCGCCGTTGGCAGTCCGATATAACCCAACCCAATGACAGAAATGGTCGTAAAACTCATAGCGATATCCGATTATTTTTTAATGCATCTAAAATGCGGTCACATGCCAGCCCGTCTCCATACGGATTATGGGCGCGGCTCATGATCTGATATTCATTGTCGTCATGCAGCAAACGCGTGACTTCTTCAACAATCCGCTGTGGGTCTGTACCTACCAGGCGTACAGTCCCTGCGGTAATAGCTTCCGGGCGCTCCGTTGTTTCACGCATCACCAGCACAGGTTTCCCCAGAGACGGCGCTTCTTCCTGAATCCCGCCGGAATCAGTAAGGATCAGCCAGGCGTGATTCATCAGCCATACGAATGGCAGGTAGTCCTGCGGTTCAATCAACACCACGTTTTCAACGTGACCCAGGATGCGATTGACCGGCTCACTGACGTTAGGGTTCAGGTGTACCGGATAGACAATCTGCACATTTTGGTTAGACGCGGCTATTTCCGCCAGGGCGTGACAGATTTGCTCAAAACCGCGACCGAAGCTTTCCCGACGATGACCGGTCACCAGGATCATCTTTTTATCAGCATCCAGGAAAGGATAACGTTCGGCCAGATCCGCACGCAGCGTCTCATTTCCCAGTACGCGATCCCGAACCCAGATCAACGCGTCAATAACCGTATTACCCGTGACGAAAATACGATCATCAGGGATAGCTTCTCGTAACAGATTTTGGCGCGAGTTTTCTGTTGGGGCAAAATGATACATTGCCAGACGCCCGGTCAGCGTACGATTAGCCTCTTCCGGCCATGGTGAATAGAGATCGCCTGTACGTAAACCAGCCTCTACATGCCCCACCGGGATGCGCTGATAGAACGCGGCCAGACTGGTAGCAATCGTGGTTGTGGTATCACCATGAACCAACACCACATCGGGTTTGAATTCAGCCAAAATAGGCTTTAACCCTTCCAGGATGCGGCAGGTTATTTCTGTTAGTCCCTGACCTGGCTGCATAATATTGAGATCGTAGTCAGGTACAATGGAAAAAAGATTCAACACCTGATCGAGCATCTCCCGATGCTGCGCCGTAACGCAAACTTTCGCCTCAAAATCAGGATCTTTTTCCAGCGCATGAACCAGAGGAGCCATCTTAATGGCCTCCGGTCGCGTACCAAATACAGTCAGTACTTTCACATCGATTCTCTTCGGATTGGCAGTGAGGGCCCAGCCCCTCACTGCAACGGCATTGCTAAATCGTACGGCGACGGGTTAACGCGACACCAGCACCGATCAGAGCCCCAACGATACCCCACATAATCATCAGGAAGGCGCGACGAGGGCTGTCACGTTTTACCGGCTCTTCCGGCGTTCTCAAATAACGATAGGTCTGAAAACGCGGATCTAAAGTTGGTCCAACGTTCAGGGTGTTCAGCATTGCCCTGTTCTGGAAATAGTCCAGATCGAAATCCGGACCAATTGACTGCAGATTCTCGAGTCGCGCCTGCAACATAGGACGTCCGAGTAAGAACAATTCTGAATCCGGCAATTCATCAGCTGGAACATCTGTGGAAGTACGCGAAATATTATGTTGTTCGGCAATTTTAAGCGCTTGTTCAATGCTGTGGACGCGGCGAGAGAAAATGGATTTTGCCACTTCTTCCTGACGTTTGACCTGCGCTTTCATCTGCACAGTGCGTGCAGCCCATGCGCCTTTTAACTCATCGTTCAGATGACGTGCCGCGCGTTGGCTGGCAAACGCGACGTACTGGCGCAGCAAATTGTTGGCATCAGGAGCCGTCTCGGCAATCAACTTCACGCTGTCATTGGTATTACGTAGCGCATCGCCAGGTAAAAACTGAATGTTATTGATCAGTTCATCCAGCATCGCCGCATCGGCTTTGCTATTACCGACCATACGCTGCTTATAGTAATCAGTCTGCTGCCAGAATTCTCGGCGTGTATCCCAGGAGGCAAGCTGCATAATGAATTCTTTATAGGCCTCATCCATTACTGACGGTTGGTCCGTGGACGCAAGACTGGCCTTAATATCCAGGTTGCGTAAAAACTGTTGTTGAGAGTAAAAGCCACCCAACATATTGACCGTTGGCCTGTCAGTAATCGCCGTGGCGCTCCACTCCTGACGCGCAAAAAACGTATAGGCGAGGGCCGCTATCGCGAAGGCGAGAGCCATACCGACGATCCACACCTTCCCTGACCACAAGGTACGAAACAACCCACGGATATCCAGTTCATTTTCAGCGCTCACGGCGTCTTCCCCCGGTAATGGTTGTCTCATCGCATCCTCAATTTACTTGGTTAAGTTTGGTTTGCCTTCACGAATTCTTCGCAATCTGCGCTTCACTCGCTTGATAAATCTCGCTACCTTCCAGGCACGCTTGATACAGTAACCGTAGAGGCCAAAGGCCAGTAAAAAAAGCAACAACATGGCCCATTCAGGGACTAAGCGAAAATATTCAGCCAACACGCCGATAGACGCCAGTACCGCCGCAGCCAGCGTAATCAGAACAAATGCTTGTCGGGAAGTAAACCCTGCCCGCATCACCAAATGATGTATGTGTTGACGATCCGCGGAGAAAGGGCTCATGCCTTTTCGCAAACGTCGGTACATGATTGCCACCATATCCATCAATGGAATGGCAATAATCCACAGTGCAGTTACCGGGCTAATGGGGTGAGTTTTGCCCTGCGTAGTCTCCAGCAGGATCCAAATAATGGTGAAGCCAATCAGTGTACTGCCCGCGTCACCCATAAAAACTTTATAGCGACGTCCAAGGATGCCCAGATTTAGCAGGATATAAGGCAGAATGGCGGCGATCATGGCAAAACACCAGATAGCCAGACTCGTCTGACCATCAAACCACAAAATGAATCCCATCGCCGCAAATGAAACGCTGGACAACCCACCTAGCAGACCATCAATCCCATCCACCATATTGAAGGCGTTTATTGCCGCCCAGACGGCAAACAGCGTGAGTAAATAGCCGAACGGACCGAGCACCATCTCCCAGGGGCCAAAAATATACCCAAGGCTAAGAAGATAGAGTTTGCCAACCGACATCATAATAATGCCGATCGCGGCCTGGATAATCGCACGGATTTTTACACTGATATCAAAGCGATCGTCTAACGCGCCGACCAAAACTAATACACCAGCACAGGCCAGAAAGAGAGAAGCATGCGGGATGTAGTAGTCAGCAATGGCAAACGTAAAACATACACCTGCGTAAGCCGAAATCCCTCCAACCAACGGAATCAATCCCTGATGCCGTTTACGGAAGTTGGGTTTATCCACTAAACCAATCTTTTTTGCGACCTTGCGGGCAAAGAAAAGAAACAGTGTTGTGAATAAGAAAATACTGATGAGATCAGTGCTTACTGTCAGTAAATTCACAATGCATGCTCTCAGAGAATATTAATAGCAGAAGTATAACCACGAAGACCTATATTCAGAAGGGAAACCCGACTTCATACCCAATGGTTTTGTATAATTATCAACCACAAGAAACAGATTACGAATCTTTTTCTACTTGTTGGTACTTCATACCGTATTATCGTTATTGTGTCGTTAAGATTACAGCCACAAAAGCAAAACGCCACGTAAAAACGTGGCGTTTTCGGATGAGACCTGAATTACGAACGCTTCATCATGTCGAAGAAGTCGTCATTAGTCTTGGTCATCGCCAGCTTGTTAATGAGGAATTCCATGGCATCAATTTCACCCATCGGATGGATGATTTTGCGCAGGATCCACATTTTCTGCAGCTCTTCCTGGGTGGTGAGCAGCTCTTCTTTACGGGTACCGGAACGGTTGTAGTCGATAGCCGGGAAGACGCGTTTTTCAGCAATCTTACGAGAGAGATGCAGTTCCATGTTGCCGGTACCTTTAAACTCTTCGTAGATAACTTCATCCATTTTAGAGCCAGTATCGATCAGCGCAGTCGCGATGATAGTCAGGCTACCGCCCTCTTCCACGTTACGCGCCGCACCGAAGAAACGCTTCGGACGATGCAAGGCGTTGGCATCAACACCACCGGTCAAAACTTTACCGGAAGCCGGAACCACGGTGTTGTAAGCACGCGCCAGACGGGTGATGGAATCGAGCAGAATGATAACGTCTTTCTTGTGTTCAACCAGACGTTTCGCCTTCTCGATAACCATTTCCGCAACCTGAACGTGGCGGGAGGCTGGTTCGTCAAAGGTAGACGCAACCACTTCACCTTTCACCAGACGCTGCATCTCGGTAACTTCTTCCGGACGTTCGTCAATCAGCAGCACCATCAGCACGCAGTCCGGATGGTTGTAAGCAATGCTCTGCGCGATGTTCTGCAGCAGCATGGTTTTACCTGCTTTCGGCGGAGCAACAATCAGACCACGTTGGCCACGACCGATCGGTGATGCCAGATCCAGTACACGCGCCGTTAAGTCTTCAGTAGAACCGTTACCACGTTCCATACGCAGACGAGAGTTTGCGTGCAGCGGTGTTAAGTTCTCAAAGAGGATTTTGTTACGGGCGTTTTCTGGTTTGTCGTAGTTAACTTCGTTAACTTTCAACAGCGCAAAGTAGCGTTCACCTTCTTTCGGCGGGCGAATCTTACCAGAGATGGTATCACCAGTGCGGAGGTTGAAACGGCGGATTTGGCTGGGAGAAACGTAGATGTCATCAGGACCGGCGAGGTAGGAGCTGTCTGCAGAGCGGAGGAAACCAAATCCATCCTGCAATATCTCCAGCACACCGTCACCAAAGATATCTTCGCCACTCTTTGCGTGCTGCTTCAGGATGGCAAAAATAATGTCCTGCTTGCGCATACGAGCCAGGTTTTCAAGGCCCATATTTTCGCCGAGAGTGATCAGCTCAGAAACCGGCGTATTCTTTAATTCGGTAAGATTCATAATGGTGTGAGTTCTTAAACTTGGGGTAAATCTCGAACTTAATGTTGTGAATGGTATGGCAGGGTCATCCATGCCTGTTTACGGCCATCAACTCATGTCTGTTCGCTGTCTGGTCACAGGAAAGTACGCAGAACTGAAACGACAAGACGGATTGAGTGACAAGCCAGGAATCTGTCCACTTCTCGCGCGAGAAACAACGGGAAGTATTGGATATAACTAGATTCAAACTTAATAAGGTATGTTTAATACGAAGTCAACACTAACTTAGCACGACTCAAGTCGGGCGTCCAGTCATCCGAATCATTTCGAAGTATGGTCGCCCGATCATGAGACTTCCTTACGCTAAATTAGCGTCGAGGAATTCTTTCAACTGACCTTTGGATAGTGCGCCGACTTTAGTCGCCGCAACTTCGCCGTTTTTAAACAGCAGCAGGGTCGGGATGCCACGGATACCATACTTCGGCGCGGTGCCTGGGTTTTGGTCAATGTTCAGTTTAGCAACCGTCAACTTGCCCTGATATTCGTCAGCGATTTCATCCAGAATTGGAGCGATCATTTTGCACGGACCGCACCACTCTGCCCAGAAATCAACGAGGATAGCTCCGTCCGCTTTGAGTACATCCGTGTCAAAACTGTCGTCAGTCAGGTGAATAATTTTATCGCTCATATTAACTCCACAGGAATAAGCCTGGTGCGTTGGTGTACTCTTAATCAACGACGTGTTGATGTAGCATTAACCAACTAAAGGTTGACTTTATTTCACCGGATACGCTTTCGTAAAGCAATAGTAAGCTGATATTCTACCACACTATGAGCAAAACACATTTAACAGAACAGAAGTTTTCCGACTTCGCCCTGCACCCAAAGGTGATAGAAGCCCTTGAAAATAAAGGCTTTCATAACTGCACGCCCATTCAGGCCCTCGCGCTGCCGCTAACGCTGGC
Organism: Citrobacter sp. RHBSTW-00017; assembly: GCF_013797615.1. NCBI lineage: Bacteria > Pseudomonadati > Pseudomonadota > Gammaproteobacteria > Enterobacterales > Enterobacteriaceae > Citrobacter > Citrobacter sp. RHBSTW-00017. The sequence continues at coordinate 4,981,899 of NZ_CP056899.1, forward strand.
AGGTCGTGATGTTGCAGGGCAGGCGCAAACCGGTACCGGAAAAACGATGGCGTTCCTGACGTCAACGTTTCATTATCTTCTCTCTCATCCCGCGATTGCCGATCGCAAGGTGAACCAACCGCGTGCGTTAATTATGGCGCCAACGCGTGAGTTAGCCGTGCAAATCCACGCTGACGCCGAGCCGCTGGCACAGACCACCGGTTTGAAATTAGGCCTGGCTTATGGCGGCGACGGTTATGACAAACAGCTGAAAGTGCTGGAAAGCGGCGTCGATATTCTTATCGGCACGACCGGTCGTCTCATCGACTATGCAAAACAGAACCACATTAACCTGGGCGCGATTCAGGTCGTGGTGCTGGATGAAGCCGATCGTATGTACGATCTGGGCTTTATCAAAGATATCCGTTGGCTGTTCCGTCGTATGCCGCCAACCACCCAACGTCTGAACATGCTGTTTTCTGCAACCCTCTCTTACCGCGTTCGCGAACTGGCGTTCGAACAGATGAATAACGCCGAGTACGTTGAAGTCGAACCGGAACAGAAGACAGGTCACCGTATTAAAGAAGAGCTCTTCTATCCTTCCAACGAAGAGAAAATGCGTTTACTGCAAACGCTGATTGAAGAAGAGTGGCCAGATCGCGCCATCGTCTTTGCTAACACCAAGCATCGTTGTGAAGATATCTGGGGTAGCCTTGCCGCTGACGGTCATCGCGTCGGTCTGTTGACCGGTGACGTGGCGCAGAAAAAACGTCTGCGTATCCTTGATGAGTTCACCCGTGGCGATCTCGACATTCTCGTTGCGACGGATGTCGCCGCGCGTGGTCTGCATATCCCAGCCGTAACGCACGTATTTAACTATGACCTGCCGGATGACTGTGAAGATTACGTTCACCGTATCGGTCGTACCGGTCGCGCCGGAGCAAGCGGTCACTCTATCAGCCTAGCGTGTGAAGAATATGCGCTGAATTTACCAGCAATCGAGACCTATATCGGTCACTCGATCCCGGTCAGCAAGTACAACCCGGATGCACTGATGACCGATCTGCCGAAGCCGTTACGCTTAACGCGTCCGCGCACAGGCAATGGCCCACGCCGTACCGGTGGTGCTCCGCGTAATCGTCGTCGTTCAGGTTAACGTTAGATATGCTCACAACCACTTCGCTGTACGCCGCAATTGATTTAGGCTCGAATAGTTTTCATATGCTGGTTGTACGCGAGGTGGCGGGAAGCATTCAGACGCTCACGCGTATTAAACGCAAGGTGCGTCTGGCCGCTGGCCTCAACAGCGACAACGTTCTTTCCGCTGAAGCTATGGAGCGCGGCTGGCAATGCCTGCGCCTGTTTGCTGAACGCCTGCAGGATATCCCTCAGTCGCAAATCCGCGTGGTCGCCACGGCAACATTACGCATCGCGGTAAACGCCGATGAGTTTATCGCCAAAGCGCAAGAGATCCTCGGCTGCCCTGTCCAGGTCATCAGCGGTGAAGAAGAAGCGCGGCTGATTTATCAAGGTGTTGCCCACACCACCGGCGGCGCCGATCAGCGTCTGGTCGTTGATATTGGCGGAGCCAGCACTGAACTGGTTACCGGCTCCGGCGCGCAAACCACCTCTCTGTTCAGCCTGTCAATGGGCTGCGTCACCTGGCTCGAAAGGTATTTCACCAATCGTAATCTGGCACAGGAAAACTTTGACGAAGCAGAGAAAGCGGCCCGCGAAGTTCTGCGCCCGGTCGCCGACAAACTGCGTTTTCATGGCTGGAAAGTTTGCGTTGGTGCCTCTGGCACCGTCCAGGCGTTACAGGAAATCATGATGGCGCAAGGCATGGATGAGCGCATTACGTTGGCCAAGCTTCAGCAGCTTAAACAGCGCGCCATTCATTGTGGTCGTCTGGAAGAACTGGAAATAGAAGGGTTAACGCTCGAACGCGCACTGGTTTTTCCCAGCGGACTGGCCATTCTGATCGCCATTTTCACCGAACTGAATATTCAATGCATGACACTGGCCGGCGGCGCACTACGCGAAGGTCTGGTCTACGGCATGCTGCACTTGCCGGTTGATCAGGACATTCGCAGCCGTACGCTGCGTAATATTCAGCGTCGATTTATGGTCGACACCGATCAGGCGAATCGCGTCACGCAATTGGCTGTACATTTACTCGAACAGGTGAAAGATGAGTGGCATCTTGAAGCCATTAGTCGTGAACTGCTGCAAAGTGCCTGTCAGTTGCATGAAATAGGACTGAGCGTAGAGTATAAGCAGGCGCCGCTGCATGCCGCCTGGCTGGTACGTAATCTCGATCTCCCGGGCTTTACTCCCGCGCAGAAAAAACTGTTAGCCACGCTGTTGCTCAACCAAACTAATCCGGTCGATCTCTCTTCACTCCACCAGCAAAACGCTGTGCCACCACGCATCGCAGAGCACCTTTGCCGTTTGCTACGCCTGGCGATCATTTTCGCCGCTCGCCGTCGCGACGATTTAGTGCCACATATCACCCTGCAAGCTCAGGATGAGAATCTGACGTTAACGCTACCGGAAGGCTGGCTGGAACATCATCCATTAGGTACAGAGTTAATCGATCAGGAAATACAGTGGCAAAGCTATGTCCACTGGCCGCTGGAAGTGCATTAGATGCTGGCTGCCGGATAGCGCTTACGCTTATCCGGCCTACAAAAGACCTATTTCTCTTTGGCTTTCGCCATCATTGCCCGAATGTTAGCAATGCTGGCCTGCCCTTTTTGCATCCGCTCCTCGGCACTCACCACTTTACGTTCCTGTTCCCAGATAACGTCATCTTGTGGTAGTTCCAACAGGAAACGGCTCGGTTCCGGTCGAACCAGTTCACCGTACTGGCGGCGCTCTTTACACAGCGTGAAGATAAGTTCTTTCTGCGCACGCGTAATCCCGACGTAAGCCAGACGACGCTCTTCGTCGATGTTATCTTCATCAATGCTGCTCTGGTGCGGCAAAAATCCTTCTTCCATTCCCACCATAAATACGTAAGGGAACTCCAGTCCTTTTGAAGCATGCAGCGTCATCAACTGCACCTGATCCAACTCCTCTTCGCTCTCTCCGCGCTCCATCATGTCGCGCAGGGTAAAGCGGGTAACGACCTGAGTCAGGGTCATTGGCTCTTCCAGCTCACTACCTTCCAGCATCTCCGTCATCCAACTGAACAGCGTGTTGACGTTTTTCATACGCATTTCGGCCGCTTTCGGGCTCGGCGAGGTTTCATACAGCCAGGATTCGTAATCAATGCCGTGGATCAGATCGCGTACGGCGGCAACCGGCTCGCGCTCCGCCAGACGTTGAATTTCACCCAGCCAGTGCGTAAAGCGGGTCAGAGAATCATATCCGCGCCCGGTTAGCGTCTGGCTAAGTCCCATATCAAAGCTAGCGGTAAACAGGCTTTTATTACGCGTCATCGCCCATTCCCCCAGCTTTTGCAGCGTGGCCGGACCGATTTCACGCTTAGGGGTGTTTACGATGCGCAAAAATGCACTGTCATCATCCGGGTTGCTGAGCACGCGCAGATAGGCCAGCAAATCTTTAATCTCCGGACGCGAGAAGAACGACGTCCCGCCGGAAATTTTGTACGGGATGCGGTTCTGCATCAGAAACTTTTCGAACACTCGCGACTGATGATTACCGCGATACAGGATGGCGTAGTCTTTATACTGCGTCTTGTTCACAAAGTGATGGGCTATCAGTTCCCCGGTCACGCGTTCTGCTTCGTGCTCTTCATTATTCGCACTCAAAACCTTCAGCTCAGCGCCGTAGCCCAGCTCAGAAAAGAGCCGTTTTTCAAAGACGTGTGGGTTGTTAGCAATAAGGATGTTCGCCGCCTTCAGGATACGCCCTGATGAGCGATAGTTTTGCTCCAGCTTCACCACCTGCAGCGCCGGAAAATCTTTGCTTAACAGTACCAGGTTCTGCGGACGTGCACCGCGCCAGGAGTAGATCGACTGATCGTCATCACCCACGACGGTAAAGCGCGCGCGTTTCCCCACCAGCAACTTCACCAACTCGTACTGGCTGGTGTTGGTATCCTGATATTCATCCACCAGCAGGTAGCGGATTCGATTTTGCCAACGCTCACGTACTTCTTCATTGCGCTGCAACAGCAGCGTGGGGAGCAGGATCAGATCGTCAAAATCAAGGACGTTACACGCCTTCATATGCGCGTCATACAGACCATAGCAGTGGGCAAAAATACGATCGCGTTCACCCTTTGCACTGGCTGCCGCCTGCGCTGGGGTCATCAGATCGTTTTTCCAGTTGGAGATCGTTGAAATCAATTGTTGAAGGATAAGCTTATCGTCTTCAATTAGCCCTTCGGTCAATTCCTTAAGCAGGGCCACCTGGTCAGTATCATCAAACAACGAGAAGTTCGACTTCATCCCCAGCGCGGCGTATTCACGCTTAATGACATCCAGTCCCAGAGTGTGGAAAGTAGAGATCATCAACCCGCGCGCTTCTTTACGACCCAACGTTTGCGCCACACGCTCTTTCATCTCGCGCGCAGCCTTATTGGTAAAGGTTACTGCCGCAATATGTCGTGCCTGATAGCCACATTCACGGATCAGATGTGCGATTTTGTTAGTGATAACACGCGTCTTACCGGAACCCGCTCCCGCCAGCACCAGGCAAGGTCCGGTGACGAATTCGACGGCTTGTTGTTGTCCGGGGTTCAAACGCATAGAGGATTGCTCAATCTGTAAACACGGGGATGTGGATTGTAGCAGAAAGTGACGCCAGGGGGATCGGTCATAGCCCATCGTCGAAGACCATGGATTACATGCTACTATTGCGCCCTGATTTATCACTCAACTCAGAGCACAAACCATGGCAAAAACAGCATCAGCAGTGCATATCCTTGTTAAAGAAGAGAAACTGGCTCTCGATCTTCTGGAACAAATCAAAAATGGCGCCGATTTTGGTAAACTGGCGAAGAAACACTCTATCTGCCCGTCGGGCAAACGCGGCGGCGATTTAGGCGAATTCCGCCAGGGCCAGATGGTTCCGGCGTTTGATAAAGTGGTGTTCTCCTGCCCGGTGCTGGAGCCAACCGGCCCACTGCACACTCAGTTCGGTTATCACATCATTAAAGTGCTGTACCGTAACTAATAAAAAGCCCGGTGTGTTCAACCACCGGGCTTTTTTTGCCGAATGGCAGCCTCTTAGCCAGCTACAGCAATGAGTTTCATATCAGTCATATAGCCACGCAGTTTCTGGCCCACTTTCTCGATAGCATGGCTGCGAATAGCATCGTTCACGTCGCGCAGCTGCGCGTTGTCTACCGCACCTTCGGCAATGGCTTTGCCCAGATCTCCGGTTTGCAGGGTGGTCATGAACTCTTTCAGCAGCGGTACGCACGCGTAAGAGAACAGGTAGTTACCGTATTCTGCGGTATCGGAAATGACTACGTTCATTTCGTACAGACGCTTACGGGCGATGGTGTTCGCGATCAGCGGCAGTTCGTGCAGTGATTCGTAGTAAGCAGACTCTTCGATGATGCCGGAATCCACCATGGTTTCAAACGCCAGCTCAACGCCAGCTTTCACCATCGCGATCATCAGCACGCCTTTATCGAAGTACTCCTGCTCGCCAATTTTACCTTCAAACTGCGGCGCGGTTTCGAACGCGGTTTTGCCGGTCTCTTCACGCCAGGTCAGCAGTTTCTTATCGTCGTTGGCCCAGTCAGCCATCATGCCTGAAGAGAATTCGCCGGAGATAATGTCATCCATGTGTTTCTGGAACAGCGGCGCCATGATCTCTTTCAGCTGTTCGGACAGCGCATAAGCACGCAGTTTCGCTGGGTTAGACAGACGATCCATCATCAGGGTGATACCGCCCTGCTTCAGCGCTTCGGTGATGGTTTCCCAGCCGAACTGAATCAGTTTTTCGGCGTAAGCCGGGTCAGTACCTTCTTCCACCAGCTTGTCGAAGCACAGCAGAGAGCCTGCCTGCAGCATACCGCACAGAATTGTCTGCTCGCCCATCAGGTCAGATTTCACTTCCGCAACGAAGGACGATTCCAGCACGCCCGCACGGTGACCGCCAGTGGCCGCAGCCCATGCTTTGGCAATCGCCATGCCTTCGCCTTTCGGATCGTTTTCCGGGTGAACGGCGATCAGGGTTGGAACACCAAAACCACGTTTGTACTCTTCACGCACTTCGGTACCCGGACACTTCGGCGCAACCATCACCACAGTGATATCTTTACGGATCTGCTCGCCCACTTCGACGATGTTGAAACCGTGGGAGTAGCCCAGCGCCGCGCCATCTTTCATCAGCGGCTGTACGGAACGTACAACGTCGGAGTGCTGTTTGTCCGGGGTCAGGTTAACCACCAGATCTGCCTGCGGGATCAGCTCTTCGTAGGTACCTACTTTGAAGCCATTTTCGGTCGCTTTGCGCCAGGAAGCGCGCTTCTCAGCAATCGCTTCTTTACGCAGGGCGTAGGAGATATCCAAACCGGAGTCGCGCATGTTCAGGCCTTGGTTAAGCCCCTGAGCACCGCACCCGACGATGACCACTTTTTTACCCTGAAGGTAGCTTGCGCCATCGGCGAATTCGTCGCGCCCCATAAAGCGACATTTGCCCAGCTGCGCCAGCTGCTGGCGCAGGTTCAGTGTATTAAAGTAGTTAGCCATGGTGATACCTCGTGATGTTGTACTGTCTTATTGTTCGGTTCGCGTTTCAGCGAGAATGAACCCACATTACAACAGGAAATTTATTGCGGAAATTGATATATTCACAACATCACATTGCAATATCTGCAACGTAGAAAATCGGAGGCTCGTCCGTGGATTTACGCGATCTGAAAATGTTCCTGCATCTGGCGGAAAGCCGCCACTTTGGCCGCAGTGCGCGGGCAATGCACGTCAGCCCCTCCACACTCTCACGCCAGATCCAACGGCTGGAAGAAGATCTCGGCCAGGCGCTGTTTGTGCGCGATAACCGTACGGTCACGCTGACCGAAGCAGGCGAAGAGCTGCGAGTGTTTGCCCAGCAGACGCTGTTGCAGTATCAACAATTGCGCCACACCCTCGATCAACAGGGACCGTCGCTGTCGGGTGAGCTGCATATCTTCTGCTCGGTTACCGCCGCCTACAGCCACCTGCCGCCAATTCTCGACCGCTTTCGCGCCGAGCACCCCTCGGTTGAAATTAAGCTCACCACCGGCGATGCCGCTGACGCAATGGACAAAGTGGTCACCGGAGAGGCCGATCTGGCAATAGCGGGTAAGCCGGAGACGCTGCCCGGCGCAGTAGCATTCTCGATGCTGGAGAATTTAACGGTAGTGTTGATCGCACCAGCATTGCCTTGCCCGGTACGGAATCAGGTTTCGGTCGATAAACCAGACTGGTCGACGGTGCCGTTTATTATGGCCGACCAGGGGCCGGTACGCCGCCGCATCGAGTTGTGGTTCCGCCGTCACAAAATCAGCAACCCATCGATTTACGCCACCGTGGGGGGGCACGAAGCGATGGTCTCGATGGTGGCGCTGGGTTGCGGCGTGGCGCTGCTGCCGGAAGTGGTGCTGGAAAACAGCCCGGAGCCGGTACGGAATCGCGTGATGATTTTAGAACGCAGCGACGAAAAAACGCCGTTCGAGCTGGGCGTCTGCGCGCCGAAAAAACGGCTGCATGAGCCGCTCATAGACGCGTTCTGGAAGATTGTTCTGGAGCGTAAATCCGCCGAGTAGCGCCAGCATCAGGCCTAAAATCAGTGGTAGATTCAGTATTGGCACTCCTTTTCTGTATAATGTCCCGTGCCATAATAGATGTGGGGGGCTTGTTAACCATCACGTTTAGCAAGCCAGAACAGACGGTGTCATTGCGCACTTGACAGCGAAAATACAAACTTAATTAGCCATCATTATGATAATCAAACCAAAAATTCGTGGATTCATCTGTACAACGACCCATCCGACTGGCTGCAAAGTCAATGTGGAAAAACAGATCGATTATGTGAAGAAAAACGGGAAAATCGCTAACGGCCCTTCCCGCGTGCTGGTCATCGGTTCTTCCACCGGTTACGGTCTTGCTTCCAGAATTTCCGCCGCGTTTGGCAGCGGAGCCGCCACTATCGGCGTATTTTTCGAAAAACCAGGCACGGAAACCAAGCCAGGTTCCGCGGGCTGGTATAACTCTGCAGCCTTCGATGAGGCCGCAAAACGTGAAGGTCTGTATTCCAAAAGCATCAACGGCGACGCGTTCTCCGACGAGTGTCGCGACGAAGTTATCAAACTGATCAAAGAAGACCTGGGTCAGATTGACCTGGTGGTTTACTCACTGGCATCTCCGGTACGTAAAATGCCGAAAACCGGTGAAATCGTCCGTTCTGCGCTGAAGCCAATCGGTGAGGTTTATACCTCTAAAGCGATCGATACCAACAAAGATCAGATCATAACCGCCAGCATTGAGCCGGCAACCGAAGAAGAAGTTCAGAACACCGTCACCGTCATGGGCGGCGAAGACTGGGAACTGTGGATGGGCGCGCTGAGCGAAGCAGGCGTGCTGGCTGACGGCGTGAAAACCGTTGCCTACTCCTACATCGGTACCGACCTGACCTGGCCAATCTACTGGCACGGCGCGCTGGGCAAAGCAAAAGAAGATCTCGACCGCGCGGCAGGCGCGCTGCGTAATCAACTGGCTCCGCTGAACGGTTCCGCTAACGTTGCTGTACTGAAATCCGTTATCACGCAGGCCTCTTCTGCTATTCCGGTGATGCCGCTGTACATCTCCATGGTCTTCAAGCTGATGAAAGAACAAGGCATTCATGAAGGCTGCATCGAGCAGATCAACCGTCTGATGACCACCAGCCTGTACGGCGATAAAGTGGTGCTTGATGACAACCAGCGTATCCGTATGGATGACTGGGAACTGCGTGAAGACATTCAGCAGGCATGCCGCGATCTGTGGCCGCTGATCACCACCGAAAACCTGGCGCAAAAAACGGACTATGCAGGATATAAGCAGGAATTCCTGAATCTGTTCGGTTTTGGTCTCGACGAAGTGGATTACGATGCGGATGTAAACACCGAAGTCGAATTCGAAGTCATCACGCTGTAATCTGCTGATACCGTTGCAAAAAGGGTTCATGTCTTTACATGAACCCTTTTTTAATGGCTACCGCTAACCCGCCAGGAAGAACCTGAACGACGGGTTATGCGTTTCATCATGACAGTCATAACCCAGTTCGTTCAGTCGCGTTTCGAAATCAGGTTCGTGCTCACCCAACTCAAACGCCGCCAGTACGCGACCATAATCGGTTCCGTGACTACGATAGTGGAACAACGAAATATTCCAGTGCGTCCCCAGGGTATGCAGGAATTTGAGCAACGCCCCCGGAGATTCCGGGAATTCGAAGCTGTACAGCCGCTCCTGCAAGGGTTTCGACGGGCGCCCACCGACCATGTAGCGCACGTGCAGCTTCGCCATTTCGTCGTCGGACAAATCCACCACGCTGTAGCCGCCCTCGTTAAGCAACTGGAGGATTTCCTTACGCTCTTCCAGCCCACGGCTCAGACGGACGCCAACAAAAATACAGGCGTCTTTCGCATCAGCAAATCGGTAGTTAAACTCGGTAACCGAGCGTCCTCCCAACAGCTGGCAAAACTTCAGGAAGCTGCCCTTTTCTTCCGGAATAGTTACTGCCAGCAACGCTTCGCGCTGTTCGCCCAGCTCGCAACGTTCGGAAACATAACGTAGGCCATGGAAGTTAACGTTAGCGCCGGAAAGGATATGCGCCAGACGTTCGCCGCGAATGTTGTGCTGGGCAATGTACTTTTTCATCCCCGCCAGCGCCAGCGCACCGGATGGTTCCGCCACCGCGCGCACATCCTCGAACAGATCTTTCATTGCCGCGCAGATAGCGTCGCTATCGACAGTGATGATGTCGTCGAGATACTCCTGGCACAAACGGAAGGTTTCGTCGCCGATACGTTTCACCGCCACGCCTTCAGCAAAGAGGCCAACACGCGGAAGATCGACCGGTTGACCGGCATCCAGCGCCGCTTTCAGGCAAGCAGAGTCTTCAGCTTCAACGGCAATCACTTTGATCTGCGGCATCAACTGCTTGATCAGCACCGCCACGCCTGCCGCTAATCCGCCACCGCCCACCGGCACGAATACACGATCAAGGTGGGCATCCTGCTGCAATAACTCCAGTGCCAGCGTGCCCTGCCCGGCAATCACCATCGGATGGTCGAACGGAGGAACCCAGGTAAAACCCTGCTGCTGCGACAGCTCAATCGCTTTGGCTTTGGCTTCATCAAAATTCGCGCCGTGTAGCAGTACTTCACCACCGAAACCGCGAACGGCATCGACTTTGATATCGGCGGTAGCCGTAGGCATGACAATCAGCGCCTTCACGCCTAATCGCGCAGAAGAGAAAGCTACACCCTGAGCATGATTACCCGCCGATGCGGTGATTACGCCATGCGCTTTTTGCTCTTCGGTCAGACCGGCCATCATGGCATAGGCACCGCGCAGCTTGAAGCTGTGAACGGGTTGACGGTCTTCGCGCTTCACCAGGATCACGTTATCGAGGCGCGAAGAGAGTTTTTCCATTTTTTGTAGCGGTGTGACCTGCGCCGCTTCGTATACCGGCGCACGCAGCACTGCTCTGAGATACTCGGCGCCTTCTGGAGCGCCGGACAGGGGTTGAGAATCCGCCATGGTCATTATCCCCCTAGTTTCGACTTATCGCGCACCGCACCTTTGTCGGCGCTGGTTGCCAGGCTGGCGTAAGCGCGCAGCGCAAAGGAGACCTGACGCTGACGATCTTTTGGCGTCCAGGCTTTGTCACCACGAGCTTCTTGCGCTTCACGGCGCGCAGCGATTTCCGCATCGCTCAGTTGCAGTTGAATGCCACGATTCGGGATATCGATAGCAATCATGTCGCCATCTTCGATAATTGCGATATTACCGCCGCTGGCCGCTTCAGGAGAAACGTGACCAATGGAAAGCCCCGAAGTACCGCCAGAGAAACGACCGTCGGTAATCAGCGCGCAGGCCTTACCGAGACCCATCGATTTCAGGAAGGTGGTTGGGTAGAGCATTTCCTGCATGCCTGGCCCGCCCTTCGGCCCTTCGTAGCGAATCACCACCACGTCGCCGGCAACCACTTTACCGCCGAGGATAGCTTCAACCGCATCGTCCTGGCTTTCATACACTTTGGCCGGGCCGGTGAATTTCAGGATGCTGTCATCCACACCAGCGGTTTTTACGATACAGCCGTTTTCCGCGAAGTTACCATACAGGACTGCCAGGCCGCCGTCTTTGCTGTAAGCATGTTCCAACGAGCGAATGCAACCTTCTGCGCGGTCATCATCCAAGGTGTCCCAACGACAATCCTGCGAGAACGCCTGGGTGGTACGGATGCCAGCCGGACCTGCGCGGAACATTTTTTTCACCGCGTCGTCTTTGGTCAGCATAACGTCATAACTATCGAGCGTTTGCGGCAGAGTCAGCCCCAACACGTTTTTCACGTCGCGGTTCAGAAGCCCGGCGCGATCCAGCTCGCCTAAAATGCCCAGTACGCCGCCCGCGCGGTGCACGTCTTCCATATGGTATTTCTGCGTACTCGGCGCAACTTTACACAGCTGCGGGACTTTGCGGGACAACTTATCAATATCACTCATGGTGAAGTCGATTTCCGCTTCCTGCGCGGCCGCCAGCAGGTGCAGAACGGTGTTGGTGGAACCGCCCATCGCGATATCCAGCGTCATGGCGTTCTCAAACGCCGCCTTGCTGGCAATGTTGCGCGGCAGGGCTGAAGCGTCATCCTGCTCGTAGTAGCGTTTGGTCAGCTCAACGATGCGTTTACCTGCGTTGAGAAACAGCTCTTTACGGTCGGCGTGAGTCGCCAACAGCGAACCGTTACCCGGCTGCGACAGACCCAGCGCTTCGGTCAGACAGTTCATCGAGTTGGCGGTGAACATCCCGGAGCACGAGCCGCAGGTCGGACAGGCCGAACGTTCAACCTGCTCGCTCTGCGAGTCGGAGACTTTCGGGTCTGCGCCCTGAATCATCGCATCAACCAGATCAAGCTTGATGATTTGGTCAGAGAGCTTGGTTTTCCCGGCTTCCATTGGGCCGCCGGAAACAAAGATCACCGGAATATTCAGCCGCAGAGAGGCCATTAACATCCCGGGGGTGATTTTATCGCAGTTAGAGATGCAGACCATCGCATCGGCGCAGTGGGCGTTAACCATATATTCCACTGAATCGGCGATCAGCTCACGCGACGGCAGTGAATAAAGCATGCCGCCATGACCCATGGCGATACCATCATCTACGGCGATGGTGTTGAACTCTTTCGCCACGCCGCCTGAGGCTTCGATTTGTTCGGCAACCAGCTTACCGAGATCGCGCAGGTGGACGTGGCCCGGCACAAACTGGGTAAAGGAGTTCACCACAGCGATAATCGGTTTACCGAAGTCATCATCGGTCATCCCGGTGGCGCGCCACAGTGCGCGGGCACCCGCCATATTGCGGCCGTGGGTGGTGGTGGCAGAACGATACTTAGGCATGCTTGATTAACTCCCGTCTGTCTTTCCCCTGCATATTTCACGCCGCAGGTGCGTTGGCTGCCTCGCTCCCCCCAGTCACCTACTAAAGTAAGCTCCTGGGGACTCGCTGCGTTGCCGTCTTCCTGCAACGTGAACTATTTTGGGGAAATATTAATTTTGTTATTGGTTTACTGAATCCAACCAGCCGTATTTATCTTCCGTTTCACCGGTGAAGAGGCCAAAGAAGGCCTGCTGGATGCGTTTGGTGACCGGACCGCAGCGGCCTTCGCCCACCTGAATACCATCGACGCTGCGTACTGGGGTGATTTCGGCCGCGGTACCGGACATGAACACTTCGTCGGCCAGGTACAGCGATTCACGAGACAGCACCTGCTCACGCACTTCGATATCGAGATCTTTCGCCAGCTTAATGATCGCGTCACGGGTGATACCCGGCAGCGCGGAAGAGGTAAATGGCGGGGTAAACAGAATGCCGTCTTTTACTTCAAACAGGTTTTCGCCCGCGCCTTCGGAGATGTAGCCATTCACATCCAGCGCAATGCCTTCCTGGTAGCCATGACGACGCGCTTCACTACCCACCAGCAGCGAAGACAGATAGTTACCACCTGCTTTAGCAGCGGTAGGAATCGTGTTCGGCGCAACGCGGTTCCAGGAAGAAACCATCGCGTCGATCCCCTGCTCCAGCGCTTCAGCACCGAGGTAAGCCCCCCATGGGAACGCGGCGATTATCACATCAGTGGTGTATCCCGCAGGCGGGTTAACGCCCATCCCTACGTCGCCAACAAACACCAGCGGACGGATATAGGCGCTGGTCAGGTTGTTTTTACGAATCACCTCACGGCAAGCTTCCATCAGCTCATCAACGCTCTGAGAAACGGGAAAACGATAGATCTTGGCTGAATCACGCAGACGCTGCATATGTTCGCGATGACGGAACACTACCGGCCCTTTGTGAGAATCGTAGCAACGGATCCCTTCAAATACAGAAGTACCGTAGTGCAGCGCGTGGGACATCACGTGGACCTTCGCGTCTTCCCAACGAATCATCTCGCCATTAGACCAAATGTAATCAGCTTTTTTCGTCGTCATTTTTCTTCCTTTTGCGCTCAGGCGCGGATTTGTTGTGATGTGGTTGTGCTCTGGCAGATAGCAACATGTGCAACATCTACCAGTTTACTTAACTGACTAAACAGTAAGTCGACCGACCGGGGACTGGCAACGGTCAATTCGATATTTATATTCTGCGCATCGCTGGCGGCTTCCATATTCATGGAGCACACCTGAAAACCACGATGGCGTACCACGCGTAAAACACGTTCTAACGTTTCCGGATTGAAACGAGCCTCAACGGCGACCTGATGTTGCATCATGATAATTTCTCCAGCATTTCTGAGTTACTGGCGCCAGGTGGCACCAGAGGCCAGACATTCTCAAGTTCGTCGATTGAGACATGAAGCAAGTATGGCCCCTCGCTGTTCAGCATGGTGTCGAGTGCCGCTTCAACCTGGTCTTTACGGGTGATGTGTTGACCAGGAATGCCGAAGGCTCTGGCCAACATGAGGAAATCGGGGTTATCGGTAAGGGTGGTTTCGCTATAACGTTCCTGGAAAAACAGCTGCTGCCATTGTCGCACCATGCCTAACCGCTGGTTGTCGAGTAAAACTATCTTCAGCGGCAACTGCTTGCGTTTTACGGTGCCCAATTCCTGTACATTCATCATGAAGGAACCGTCACCGGAGATACAGATTACCGTATCATTCGGGCGAGCAACCTGCGCGCCAACCGCTGCTGGCAGGCCAAAGCCCATCGTCCCCAGACCGCTCGACGTGATGAAGTTTTCAGGGCGAGTGTAGGTCATATGCTGTGCCGACCACATCTGATGCTGGCCAACATCCGTTGTCACTACGCTATCCGCAGGTTTGCGATCGGATAACTGCTTTAACAACAGTGGCGCATAGATAGCTTCCCCCGGATGGTCGTAGCGCCAGGTATGTTCTGCGCGCAGTTCAGCGCTGTGCTGACGCCATTCGTCAATCTTCATCAATTGCTGTAATGCTGGCAGCAGAGAATTTAAATCCCCCTGCAGCGCCACGTGGGCCTGGCGCAGTTTGTTCATTTCCGCTGGATCGATGTCCATGTGGATTACGCTGGCGTTCGGTGCGAAGGTATTCAGCTTACCAGTCACCCGGTCATCAAAACGTGCGCCAACCGCAATCAGTAAATCGCACTCTTGCACCGCGAAATTCGCGGCTTTAGTACCGTGCATTCCCAACATCCCCAAATAGTACGGGTAGTCAGCATCTACTGCGCCCAGACCTTTCAGCGTGCAGGCGACCGGCATTTGGGTTATCGCGATAAATTCACGCAGGGCCGGGACCGCCTGCGCCATACCTACGCCACCACCTACGTACAGGATGGGCTTTTGCGCCTGCGCCAGCATTTTACGTGCCTGCTCAACGTCAGCGTGCGGAAACGTCTCTACGTTTTCGACGGTCGTAAAATATGGCTCCAGCGTACCGCTGGCTAATTGGATGTCTTTCGGGATATCAACCAGAACCGGACCCGGACGACCGGAATTCGCCACGGCGAAAGCCTCAGCCATGATACGCGGCAACTCTTCGAGTGACTGTACCAGGAAGCTGTGTTTGGTGCAGGACAGAGACATCCCCAGCACGTCCACTTCCTGGAACGCATCCGTTCCGATGAAAGGTGATGCCACCTGACCGGTGATCGCCACCACTGGAACAGAATCTAACAGCGCATCGGCAAGGCCCGTGATCAGGTTAGTTGCGCCAGGGCCGGAGGTAGCGATACAAACGCCGGTTTTACCGGTCGCACGGGCATAGCCAATCGCCGCCATTGCCGCACCCTGCTCGTGTCGGCACAACAGGTGCTCTACGCCGCCGTCATACAACGCATCGTAAACCGGCATAATTGCGCCACCAGGATAACCAAAGACGGTTTGAACCCCTTGTGCACGCAACGCATGTACCACCCACTGTGCCCCATTCATAGTTACATCCCCGCCGTAAATCTTGAGAAACAGAATTTTATGCTACCGTTCACTTTCTGCTCCTCGTGTATGTTTTTAAGGTCAAAAAAAACCCCCGGACCTTTCGGTGCGGGGGTCTTAGTTCGTTAAGGCTTGTTTTCTAAGCCTTTCCTCGTCCAAGTGCAGCCCCGCACGGTGGGATAATAATCACCACCACGCTAATCACGACCAGGCTAATCACTCGTAGAAGGGCTGTCATTTTTGTATTTTCTTGCATCTTGTTCGAAGGAATACCTAAAGAGTTACCATAGAATTTGCAAATGACACAAGATATTTTTTTATTCGTTTTTCTGACGTCGTTAACGGTTTAGATAAATACCGTTGTTTTTTATACAAAAAAATCAAAAATGAAAATATTTCACGCTTCAGGCGATCATCGGTAACCCGATCCCCAATACAAACACCATTCAAAAGCATTTGCGGGCGTCATTCCAGGCTTAATGCAAGCAATTATACGTTGCGCAAAAATACGGGAATCAGCATCTAAAAACCGTAATTATGCGAAATCTTGCCGCGATGTATTACGACATAATACTTTTATCAGGAGGGATTATGTCACTATCGATTGTTCACACACGCGCCGCGCTAGGCGTGAATGCGCCAGCCATTACCATCGAGGTACATATCAGCAACGGCCTGCCTGGTTTAACCATGGTGGGGCTGCCCGAAACGACGGTGAAAGAGGCTCGCGATCGGGTACGCAGTGCGATTATTAATAGCGGTTATGAATTCCCGGCAAAGAAAATAACTATAAACCTCGCTCCGGCCGATCTCCCGAAAGAAGGGGGGCGATATGATTTACCTATCGCTGTTGCGCTTCTGGCCGCTTCTGAGCAGCTTACACCCCACAATCTCGACACCTACGAGCTGGTAGGTGAATTAGCGCTTACAGGCGCGCTACGCGGCGTTCCCGGCGCGATATCAAGCGCAACCGAGGCCATTCGTGCAGGCAGGCGAAT
Source organism: Citrobacter sp. RHBSTW-00017 (assembly GCF_013797615.1). Lineage (NCBI taxonomy): Bacteria > Pseudomonadati > Pseudomonadota > Gammaproteobacteria > Enterobacterales > Enterobacteriaceae > Citrobacter > Citrobacter sp. RHBSTW-00017. The sequence goes on from NZ_CP056899.1 coordinate 4,998,451, forward strand.
TATTGTCGCAAAAGAGAATGCCGCTGAAGTTGGACTGATACACGGCGAAGGGTGCCTGATCGCCGATCACCTGCAGACCGTATGCGCATTTCTCGAAGGTAAGCATGATTTAGACAGGCCATCATCCGCAGATTTTACGCCTAACGCATTAGCTGATGATCTGAGTGATGTTATCGGCCAGGAACAGGGTAAACGCGGGCTGGAGCTTACCGCAGCAGGCGGCCACAACCTCTTGCTCATCGGCCCGCCGGGTACGGGAAAGACTATGCTAGCCAGTCGACTCAGAGGGCTACTCCCTCCACTTAGCAACGATGAAGCGCTGGAAAGTGCCGCGATACTCAGTCTGATCCATTCCGACACGATACAAAAACAGTGGAAGCAGCGCCCTTTTCGCTCGCCACATCACAGTGCTTCATTAACCGCCATGGTCGGTGGAGGCTCTATTCCTGCGCCAGGAGAGATCTCTTTGGCACACAACGGCATACTGTTTCTGGATGAACTACCCGAGTTTGAGCGGCGCACGCTGGATGCACTGCGCGAACCCATCGAGTCCGGGCAGATCCATCTATCCCGCACCAGAGCAAAAATAACCTATCCCGCACGCTTTCAACTCATAGCTGCGATGAATCCGAGCCCGACGGGCCATTATCAGGGGAACCATAACCGCTGTACCCCAGAACAGACGCTGCGCTACCTAAATCGATTGTCAGGTCCATTTCTTGACCGCTTCGACCTCTCCCTCGAAATTCCCTTACCGCCGCCCGGTATACTCAGCCAGAGCGCGATGAAAGGGGAAAATAGCGCAACGGTGAAGCAACGTGTTATGGCAGCGCGAGAGCGTCAGTATCAGCGGCAAAATAAGTTAAACGCACATCTGGACAGTCAGGATATCCATAAATACTGCCTACTGCGTAGCGACGATGCACAGTGGCTTGAAGAAACGCTCGCGCATCTCGGATTGTCTATCCGCGCCTGGCTGCGCCTGATTAAGGTCGCTCGAACGATTGCGGATATCGAACAATGTGATCACATCTCTCGCCAGCATTTACAGGAGGCCGTTGGGTACCGAGCGATAGACAGGTTACTCATTCATCTGCAGAAACTACTGACATAAAAAAAGGGCTTTCGCCCTTTTTTTATTAATCATCAGATTCGGTGTAGTCTTCTGCGCCTTCCACCTGAGGTTTCCCACCCGATAAGGTGTGGAAGCGTTTTGGACGCTTAATACGCGTCATGTATTTAGACCACACACGTTCAGCTTCGGTAACCGGCTCACGTTCACCACGGCATACCGCAACAAACAGTTTTTCTTCTTCAGTTACCGGCTCACGCTTGCCCAGATCCAGCTCGTTGAAAGCATAACCGTGACGCTCAAGCAGTTGTGCTTCTTTAATGGTGAAATCACCATGACGGGAGAATCCGCGGGGATAATATTTATTATCGAAATATCGATTAGTCGTCGTAAAGCTTTCCGCCATCCTGCACGCTCCTAATTCTTTGGCCGAGCTATTTATGGCGCGGAGTATTAGTTACGCTTGACAGAGCGTCAAACAAAAGATTTAAATCATAACGACAAATAATTTTATGGAGCGAGTTGTGGATACGGAATTGTTAAAAACTTTCCTGGAAGTTAGCCGGACACGCCACTTTGGCAGGGCTGCTGAAGCGCTCTACCTGACCCAATCAGCGGTTAGTTTTCGGATCAGACAACTGGAAAATCAATTGGGTGTAAACCTGTTCACCCGACACAGAAACAATATCCGTTTAACCGCTGCAGGTGAAAAATTATTGCCTTACGCCGAAACGTTGATGAATACGTGGCAGGCAGCACGTAAGGAAGTCGCGAATACCTCGCGGCATAACGAGTTTTCTATCGGTGCCAGCGCATCTCTCTGGGAGTGCATGCTTAATGACTGGTTGAAGCGTTTGTATCAATCTCAGGAGCCACAATCCAGCCTGCAGTTTGAAGCGAGGATCGCTCAACGCCAATCGTTAGTAAAACAGCTTCATGAACGACAGCTTGATCTACTGATTACTACCGAAACACCCAAAATGGACGAATTTAGCAGCCAACTGTTGGGATATTTCACGCTGGCGCTCTATTGCAGCTCTCCTTCGCAAACCAAAGATGAGCTGAATTATTTACGCCTGGAATGGGGACCCGATTTTCAACAACACGAAGCGGGACTAATAGCGGGAGATGAAGTGCCGGTACTCACCACCAGTTCGGCAGAATTGGCCAGGCAGCAACTTTCAGTGATTAAGGGCTTTAGCTGGCTTCCCGTCAACTGGGCCAAAACCAAAAGCGATCTCCATACTGTTACCGACAGTACAACGCTTTCACGTCCTTTATATGCAGTTTGGCTGCAAAACAGCGATAAAAATGGACTAATTTGCGATCTGCTGAGAACAGATATTCTGGAAAATTAAAGAAAATATAGGCAAGGATGCCGGGAGTAAAACAGCAGGAAGGCATAATTCAAATTGCAGGTAAAAAAAAATCCTTAGCAAAAATGCTAAGGATTATTTCTGGCAGGGGCGGAGAGACTCGAACTCGCGACACCCGGTTTTGGAGACCGGTGCTCTACCAACTGAGCTACGCCCCTAAATTTTCTTATCATTAAGCCTGCTTGGTAGCAGGCTTAATTTTCTAATAAGTGGCGGAACGGACGGGACTCGAACCCGCGACCCCCTGCGTGACAGGCAGGTATTCTAACCAACTGAACTACCGCTCCACCGAATTTCTTTGTCACTACCCGGATTATTCATCCCGGTTTACTGCAATTTGATGCCTGGCAGTTCCCTACTCTCGCATGGGGAGACCCCACACTACCATCGGCGCTACGGCGTTTCACTTCTGAGTTCGGCATGGGGTCAGGTGGGACCACCGCGCTACAGCCGCCAGGCAAATTCTGTTTATCAACACGCTTTTCACATGTCGATGTCATCTGTAATCAAGCTGAATTTCGATGTCTCATCCGCCAAAACATCTTCGGCGTTGTAAGGTTAAGCCTCACGGTTCATTAGTATCGGTTAGCTCAACGTATCGCTACGCTTACACACCCGACCTATCAACGTCGTCGTCTTCAACGTTCCTTCAGGACCCTTAAAGGGTCAGGGAGAACTCATCTCGGGGCAAGTTTCGTGCTTAGATGCTTTCAGCACTTATCTCTTCCGCATTTAGCTACCGGGCAATGCCATTGGCATGACAACCCGAACACCAGTGATGCGTCCACTCCGGTCCTCTCGTACTAGGAGCAGCCCCCCTCAATTCTCCAGCGCCCACGGCAGATAGGGACCGAACTGTCTCACGACGTTCTAAACCCAGCTCGCGTACCACTTTAAATGGCGAACAGCCATACCCTTGGGACCTACTTCAGCCCCAGGATGTGATGAGCCGACATCGAGGTGCCAAACACCGCCGTCGATATGAACTCTTGGGCGGTATCAGCCTGTTATCCCCGGAGTACCTTTTATCCGTTGAGCGATGGCCCTTCCATTCAGAACCACCGGATCACTAAGACCTGCTTTCGCACCTGCTCGAGCCGTCACTCTCGCAGTCAAGCTAGCTTATGCCTTTGCACTAACCTCCTGATGTCCGACCAGGATTAGCTAACCTTCGTGCTCCTCCGTTACTCTTTAGGAGGAGACCGCCCCAGTCAAACTACCCACCAGACACTGTCCGCAACCCGGATCACGGGTCTACGTTAGAACACCAGCCATTAAAGGGTGGTATTTCAAGGTTGGCTCCATGCAGACTGGCGTCCACACTTCAAAGCCTCCCACCTATCCTACACATCAAGGACCAGTGTTCAGTGTCAAGCTATAGTAAAGGTTCACGGGGTCTTTCCGTCTTGCCGCGGGTACACTGCATCTTCACAGCGAGTTCAATTTCACTGAGTCTCGGGTGGAGACAGCCTGGCCATCATTACGCCATTCGTGCAGGTCGGAACTTACCCGACAAGGAATTTCGCTACCTTAGGACCGTTATAGTTACGGCCGCCGTTTACCGGGGCTTCGATCAAGAGCTTCTCCTTACGGATAACCCCATCAATTAACCTTCCGGCACCGGGCAGGCGTCACACCGTATACGTCCACTTTCGTGTTTGCACAGTGCTGTGTTTTTAATAAACAGTTGCAGCCAGCTGGTATCTTCGACTGATTTCAGCTCCATGAGTAAATCACTTCACCTACATATCAGCGTGCCTTCTCCCGAAGTTACGGCACCATTTTGCCTAGTTCCTTCACCCGAGTTCTCTCAAGCGCCTTGGTATTCTCTACCTGACCACCTGTGTCGGTTTGGGGTACGATTTTGTGTTACCTGATGCTTAGAGGCTTTTCCTGGAAGCAGGGCATTTGTTACTTCAGCACCGTAGTGCCTCGTCATCACACCTCAGCGTTAACAAGACTCCGGATTTACCTGGAATCTCCGCCTACATGCTTAAACCGGGACAACCGTCGCCCGGCTAACATAGCCTTCTCCGTCCCCCCTTCGCAGTAACACCAAGTACAGGAATATTAACCTGTTTCCCATCGACTACGCCTTTCGGCCTCGCCTTAGGGGTCGACTCACCCTGCCCCGATTAACGTTGGACAGGAACCCTTGGTCTTCCGGCGTGCGGGTTTTTCACCCGCATTATCGTTACTTATGTCAGCATTCGCACTTCTGATACCTCCAGCATGCCTCACAGCACACCTTCAACGGCTTACAGAACGCTCCCCTACCCAACAACACATAGTGTCGCTGCCGCAGCTTCGGTGCATGGTTTAGCCCCGTTACATCTTCCGCGCAGGCCGACTCGACCAGTGAGCTATTACGCTTTCTTTAAATGATGGCTGCTTCTAAGCCAACATCCTGGCTGTCTGTGCCTTCCCACATCGTTTCCCACTTAACCATGACTTTGGGACCTTAGCTGGCGGTCTGGGTTGTTTCCCTCTTCACGACGGACGTTAGCACCCGCCGTGTGTCTCCCGTGATAACATTCTTCGGTATTCGCAGTTTGCATCGGGTTGGTAAGTCGGGATGACCCCCTAGCCGAAACAGTGCTCTACCCCCGAAGATGAGTTCACGAGGCGCTACCTAAATAGCTTTCGGGGAGAACCAGCTATCTCCCGGTTTGATTGGCCTTTCACCCCCAGCCACAAGTCATCCGCTAATTTTTCAACATTAGTCGGTTCGGTCCTCCAGTTAGTGTTACCCAACCTTCAACCTGCCCATGGCTAGATCACCGGGTTTCGGGTCTATACCCTGCAACTTAACGCCCAGTTAAGACTCGGTTTCCCTTCGGCTCCCCTATTCGGTTAACCTTGCTACAGAATATAAGTCGCTGACCCATTATACAAAAGGTACGCAGTCACCCCATAAAGAGGCTCCCACTGCTTGTACGTACACGGTTTCAGGTTCTTTTTCACTCCCCTCGCCGGGGTTCTTTTCGCCTTTCCCTCACGGTACTGGTTCACTATCGGTCAGTCAGGAGTATTTAGCCTTGGAGGATGGTCCCCCCATATTCAGACAGGATACCACGTGTCCCGCCCTACTCTTCGAGTTCACAACACATGCACTTTTGTGTACGGGGCTGTCACCCTGTATCGCCGGACTTTCCAGACCGTTCCACTACCACACATGCTGATTCAGACTCTGGGCTGCTCCCCGTTCGCTCGCCGCTACTGGGGGAATCTCGGTTGATTTCTTTTCCTCGGGGTACTTAGATGTTTCAGTTCCCCCGGTTCGCTTCATTACGCTATGTATTCACGTAATGATAGTGTGACGAATCACACTGGGTTTCCCCATTCGGAAATCGCCGGTTATAACGGTTCATATCACCTTACCGACGCTTATCGCAGATTAGCACGTCCTTCATCGCCTCTGACTGCCAGGGCATCCACCGTGTACGCTTAGTCGCTTAACCTCACAACCCGAAGATGTTTCGTAAAACACTTCAGTGTTGCGAAAATTTGAGAGACTCGGACACACCGCTTTTCATTTCTTGTTTACGGAGAAATGAAACAGTGTTTCGTTTCAATTTTCAGCTTGATCCAGATTTTTAAAGAGCAAATATCTCAAACGAGACTCGAAAGTCTGTTTTGAGATACTTCGGTCGGCGACTTTCACTCACACATACCAGCAAGTGGCGTCCCCTAGGGGATTCGAACCCCTGTTACCGCCGTGAAAGGGCGGTGTCCTGGGCCTCTAGACGAAGGGGACACTGAAGTCTCAATCGCAAGACGCCTTGCTATTTACTTTTCATCAGACAATCTGTGTGAGCACTACAAAGAACGTTTCTTTAAGGTAAGGAGGTGATCCAACCGCAGGTTCCCCTACGGTTACCTTGTTACGACTTCACCCCAGTCATGAATCACAAAGTGGTAAGCGCCCTCCCGAAGGTTAAGCTACCTACTTCTTTTGCAACCCACTCCCATGGTGTGACGGGCGGTGTGTACAAGGCCCGGGAACGTATTCACCGTGGCATTCTGATCCACGATTACTAGCGATTCCGACTTCATGGAGTCGAGTTGCAGACTCCAATCCGGACTACGACATACTTTATGAGGTCCGCTTGCTCTCGCGAGGTCGCTTCTCTTTGTATATGCCATTGTAGCACGTGTGTAGCCCTACTCGTAAGGGCCATGATGACTTGACGTCATCCCCACCTTCCTCCAGTTTATCACTGGCAGTCTCCTTTGAGTTCCCGGCCGGACCGCTGGCAACAAAGGATAAGGGTTGCGCTCGTTGCGGGACTTAACCCAACATTTCACAACACGAGCTGACGACAGCCATGCAGCACCTGTCTCAGAGTTCCCGAAGGCACGTTCGCATCTCTGCAAACTTCTCTGGATGTCAAGAGTAGGTAAGGTTCTTCGCGTTGCATCGAATTAAACCACATGCTCCACCGCTTGTGCGGGCCCCCGTCAATTCATTTGAGTTTTAACCTTGCGGCCGTACTCCCCAGGCGGTCGACTTAACGCGTTAGCTCCGGAAGCCACGCCTCAAGGGCACAACCTCCAAGTCGACATCGTTTACGGCGTGGACTACCAGGGTATCTAATCCTGTTTGCTCCCCACGCTTTCGCACCTGAGCGTCAGTCTTTGTCCAGGGGGCCGCCTTCGCCACCGGTATTCCTCCAGATCTCTACGCATTTCACCGCTACACCTGGAATTCTACCCCCCTCTACAAGACTCTAGCCTGCCAGTTTCGGATGCAGTTCCCAGGTTGAGCCCGGGGATTTCACATCCGACTTGACAGACCGCCTGCGTGCGCTTTACGCCCAGTAATTCCGATTAACGCTTGCACCCTCCGTATTACCGCGGCTGCTGGCACGGAGTTAGCCGGTGCTTCTTCTGCGAGTAACGTCAATTGCTGCGGTTATTAACCTCAACACCTTCCTCCTCGCTGAAAGTACTTTACAACCCGAAGGCCTTCTTCATACACGCGGCATGGCTGCATCAGGCTTGCGCCCATTGTGCAATATTCCCCACTGCTGCCTCCCGTAGGAGTCTGGACCGTGTCTCAGTTCCAGTGTGGCTGGTCATCCTCTCAGACCAGCTAGGGATCGTCGCCTAGGTGAGCCGTTACCCCACCTACTAGCTAATCCCATCTGGGCACATCCGATGGCAAGAGGCCCGAAGGTCCCCCTCTTTGGTCTTGCGACGTTATGCGGTATTAGCTACCGTTTCCAGTAGTTATCCCCCTCCATCGGGCAGTTTCCCAGACATTACTCACCCGTCCGCCACTCGTCACCCAAGGAGCAAGCTCCTCTGTGCTACCGTTCGACTTGCATGTGTTAGGCCTGCCGCCAGCGTTCAATCTGAGCCATGATCAAACTCTTCAATTTAAGTTTGATGCTCGTGAATTAAACTTCGTAATGAATTACGTGTTCACTCAGAGACTTGGTATTCATTTTTCGTCTTGCGACGTTAAGAATCCGTATCTTCGAGTGCCCACACAGATTGTCTGATAAATTGTTAAAGAGCAGTGCCGCTTCGCTTTTTCTCAGCGGCGCGGGGTGTGCATATTACGCCATCCCGCTGGAGAGTCAAGCGTTTATTTTCGCTTTTCTCCGCTGACCCGGCGGTTTGTAATCCGTTGTTCCGTGTCAGTGGAGGCGCATTATAGGGAGTTATTTCAGGCTGACAAGGGGAAATTTAAAATAACTTTCCGAGTGCGTGTTTTTTCAGCAAAACCACCATTAACATGCCATAAAATAAGCAAATTGCCGCTTTTGCAGCCGCAATAACGCTTCCAGGTGGCATACTAATGAATAGGAAATAAAGTAAGGAAAACCATTCATGCCGTTAAATGCCCAACAGCTAGCCGCACAGAAAAACCTGTCCTACGTTCTGGCCGAAAAGCTGGCTCAGCGAATATTAAAAGGTGAATACGCACCGGGCGCTATATTGCCTGGCGAAATAGAGCTGGGCGATCAGTTTGGCGTGAGTCGTACCGCGGTAAGAGAAGCGGTAAAGACGTTAACGGCAAAAGGTATGGTATTACCGCGCCCGCGTATTGGTACACGCGTCATGCCGCAGGCAAACTGGAACTTCCTCGACCAGGAGCTGCTCACCTGGTGGATGACAGAAGATAATTTCTCTCAGGTCATTAAACATTTTCTGGTGATGCGTATCAGCCTGGAGCCTCAGGCGTGTTTACTAGCGGCGACTATAGGTACGGCAGAACAGAAAGCGCATCTCAACACGCTGATGGAAGAAATGGTCGAGCTGAAAAGAAACTTCAGACGCGAGCGTTGGATTGAGGTTGATATAGCCTGGCATGAACACATCTATGAAATGAGTGCGAACCCGTTCCTTATCTCCTTCGCATCACTCTTCCATTCCGTTTACCAGACCTACTTTACCTCTATTACCTATAACGACGTGGTCAAGCTGGATTTACACCAGGCCATTGTCGACGCAATAGATGAGAGCGATGGCGATCGCGCCTTCGCTGCCTGTCAGGCATTGCTGATAGCACCGAACGTGCTACCGGATAAATAATATGTCAGAAAAGAAATCACGCAGTATGGCCGGGCTACCGTGGATAGCAGCCATGGCCTTTTTTATGCAGGCACTAGACGCCACGATCCTCAATACCGCCTTACCCGCAATAGCACACAGCCTTAACCGCTCTCCGCTCGCCATGCAGTCAGCCATTATCAGTTACACCCTGACGGTCGCGATGCTGATCCCGGTGAGTGGATGGCTGGCAGACAGGTTTGGTACCCGGCGCGTCTTTATGATAGCTGTTAGCCTGTTTACGCTGGGTTCGCTGGCCTGTGCGCTGTCCAGCTCCCTAAGCGAACTGGTGATTTTCCGCATCATTCAGGGCATTGGCGGCGCTATGATGATGCCCGTTGCCCGTCTGGCATTATTGCGTGCTTACCCCCGCAGCGAACTGCTTCCCGTGCTTAACTTCGTAACCATGCCTGGACTTGTGGGGCCGATTTTAGGTCCGGTATTGGGCGGTGTACTGGTCACGTGGGCCAGTTGGCACTGGATCTTCCTGATTAATATTCCAATTGGGGTTGCCGGTATCTTCTATGCCCGCAAATATATGCCGAACTTCACCACGCCGCGCCGCGGTTTTGATATGACCGGTTTCTTTCTGTTTGGTTTGAGCCTGGTGTTGTTTTCCAGCGGGGTAGAGCTGTTCGGTGAGAAGCTTGTCGAGACCTGGATAGCGCTCAGCATTATTCTTGCCAGCATTCTGTTACTGCTCGCCTACATTCGCCACGCGCGTCGTCACCCAACGCCGCTAATATCGCTTCCTATATTTAAGACCCGAACTTTTTCCGTCGGGATCGCCGGAAACCTTGCCACTCGTCTGGGTACAGGGTGCGTGCCCTTCTTAATGCCGCTGATGTTGCAGGTAGGCTTTGGATACCCGGCGCTGATAGCCGGTTGCATGATGGCGCCAACGGCGCTGGGATCAATACTGGCGAAATCAATGGTGACGCAGGTGCTGCGCCGGCTCGGCTACAGAACCACACTGGTGGGTGTTACGGTATTTATCGGCCTGATGATTGCGCAGTTCGCATTGCAATCTCCCGCCATGCCGGTCTGGATGTTGATCCTGCCGTTGTTCATTTTGGGTATGGCGATGTCCACCCAGTTTACCTCCATGAATACCATCACTCTGGCGGACCTGACCGATGAAAATGCCAGCAGCGGCAACAGTGTGCTGGCCGTTACTCAGCAGTTATCAATCAGTTTAGGGGTCGCCATCAGCGCTGCCGTTCTGCGTATCTATGAAGGTATGGAAGGAACCAATACGGTCGAGCAGTTCCACTACACCTTTATGACGATGGGCGCTATCACGGTAGTGTCTGCGCTGATGTTCATGCTGCTAAAAGCAAAAGATGGACGTAATCTGATTAAAGAGCGACATAATCCTAAACCGACCCCCGCTCCATCAAAACAGGAGTAAGTTGCAGGCGCTGTTGCTGTAATGCGGGCTGCGCCATCCGGTGGATTAATACATCGATGGCCAGTTCGCCCAGTTCATCTTTTGGTTGATGGATGGTCGTCAGCGGCGGCGTCATATAGCGCGCCAGCTCGATATCATCATAACCCACCACCGCCATATCCTGCGGAATGCGCAATCCCGATTGGTACAGTGCCTGATACGCGCCAACCGCCATGGCATCATTGCCGGTAAAAACGGCCTGCGGTCGCTGTTTATGCGACAGCAACGTTTGCATAGCTTCAAAGCCGCCGCCGAACTCAAAGTCACCGGTAATCTCGTAACCTTCCGGGACCGGCAGCCCCGCCCGCTTCATTGCCGCCCGATATCCTTCCAGACGTAAACGCGCCGGGGTTTTATCCAGCGGCCCGGTGATGCAGGCAATGCGCGTAAAACCTTTTTCGATAAGATGTTGAGTGGCTAAATCCCCGCCCAACAGGGAGTTATCCTGGATCAGATCGCTTTCACCATCAAAAGGCGACCAGTCCATCATGACGGTCGGTATAGAAGGATAGCGTTGCATGATCTCCCTGGAAGGTTGATGTGTTTCCGTACAGAGCAGCAGCAAGCCGTCCACCCGTTTTTGCATTAACGTTTCCAGATTACGGTTCATGCGCTGTTCATCACCTTCAGTGTTGCACAGCACCAGGCTGTAGCCGCGTTCAAAACAACTACGTTCAACGCCGCGCACCAGCTCGGAATAAAAGGGGTTGGTACTGGCAGTGATTAACATGCCAATAGTGTGGGTCTGGTTTAACTTGAGACTACGCGCCAGCGCTGAGGGCGCGTAGTTAAGCTCTTTAATCGCCGCTTCAACTTTGTCAGTGACAGACTCACTGACAAAGCGATCTTTATTAATGACGTGAGAAACCGTCGACGTGGAAACCCCCGCCAGGCGGGCGACGTCCTTCATTGTAGCCAAGCGTTACCTCTGTTGACTTAAAAACGCTTCTATTTCTTCGCGCCATGGAACGGAAGGCTGTGCGCCCTTACGGGTGACCGCAATCGCCGCAGCGGCATGTGCAAATCGGATCGCTTCAGGCAGCGGAGTCTCTTCCAGTAACGCTGTAATTAACGCGCCGTTAAAGGTATCCCCAGCAGCGATGGTATCAACGGCGTCCACTTTAAACCCTGGCACACGCTGACCTTCACCATTTACGCTGGCCCACACCCCGCGACTGCCTAAGGTAATCAGTACAGTATGGATCCCCTTCGCGTGCAATGCCTGCGCAGCTTTGGCCGCGTCTTCATCGTTTTCAACCCGGATCCCCGTGAGCTTTTCAGCCTCGGTTTCATTCGGGGTAATAATATCCACCAGCGCCAGCAGTTCGTCAGAAAGTTCACGTGCCGGGGCCGGGTTAAGGGCTACCGTGGTCTTATTTTGATGTGCAATCTTTGCCGCAGCCAGTACGCTTTCGATCGGCGACTCTAACTGCATCAGTAAGGCAGACGCCTGGGCAATACGCTCATGCTGAGCTTCCACCAGCGCAGGCGAAAGTGCCGCGTTCGCACCAGCATGAATGCCGATGACGTTCTCACCTTCACCATTCACAAAAATCAACGCCACACCGGTCGACTCCCCCGAAATTACGCTAATCGGCCCAATATCGATATTATCTTTAGCTAACTGTTTACGAACACTTTCGCCAATATCATCATCACCCGTACAGGCAATAAATGCGATATTCGCGCCACTACGCCCCGCTGCAACAGCCTGATTCGCGCCTTTACCACCAAATGCGACCTGATAATGGTTACCGGTTACGGTTTCACCAGGTGTCGGGAAAGAGTTAAGGTTGAGGATGTGATCGGCATTGATACTGCCAAGAACAACGAGGTTGCCTGCGGTTTTCATATTTGGTGTTCCAAGTCAAAGTGCGCCACCGGATTAGGGTGGCGCGTGCCCTGCTTTTCTTTTTACGCCTTCATCCCCAAAACCCGATACGGGGATGGCGTCTTTATGTCTCCATCAGGCCGCGAGCGACCTGAATCGGTATTACTGCTTGATGACCAGCTTCAGGTCAACCGGATATTTAGCCTGAACCTTCTCGCCTTTCAGTACTTTATCCGCAGTCTCAACGCCTTTCGCGCCGATCTGATCCGGCAGCTGAGCAATGGTCGCAGCCAGTTTGCCATCATTTACTGCTTTTTCGCCATCTGGAGTACCGTCAAATCCAACCACCATCACATCAGATTTACCCGCAGTTTGCAGTGCGCGCAGCGCACCCAACGCCATTTCATCGTTCTGGGCAAATACGGCCTGCACGTCAGGATGCGCGGTAAGCAGGTTCTGCATGACGTTCAGACCTTTGGTGCGGTCGAAGTCGGCCGGCTGGCTGGCCAGTACGTTAAATTTGTGTGCCGCAACAGCCTGCTGGAAACCTTCGCCACGCTCACGCGCCGCTGAAGTACCGGCAATACCCTGCAGTTCGATAACTTTCGCGCCTTCACCCGCTTTCTTCGCGATGTAATCGCCCGCAATCTTGCCGCCCAGCACGTTATCAGATGCAATATGGCTTACCACTTCGCCTTTGGACGCAACGCGGTCCAGGGTGATAACCGGAATTTTCGCCTGGTTAGCCATCTTCACAGCGTTACCAACAGCATCGGAGTCTGTCGGGTTAATCAGCAGAATTTTAGTTCCACGAACCGTTAAATCCTGAACGTTAGCCAGCTCTTTCGCCGGGTTGTTCTGTGAGTCCAGAATCACCAGGTTGTAGCCCAGCTTATCGGCCTCTTTTTGCGCCCCGTCCTTCAAAGAAACAAAGAACGGATTGTTAAGGGTGGAGACCACCAGCGCAATGGTATCTTTCGCCATCGCATTCGCGCTCACGGTGGCGCTCAGCGCAACAGCAGAAACCAGGGTAGCCAGTTTTTTCATGTTCATATTTAAGATGTCCTGTAATCGTTGTTACTGCTTTTTGTTGTCTACCAGTACCGCCAGCAAAATCACCACCGCTTTGACGATCATCTGGTAATAGGAGGATACACCTAACAAATTCAAACCATTATTGAGGAAACCAAGAATCAATGCGCCGATCAGCGTCCCAACAATACGTCCTTTACCACCCGCCAGGCTGGTACCACCTAACACCACCGCGGCGATAGCATCCAGCTCATAGCCAGTACCTGCCGTCGGTTGCGCCGAGGAGAGGCGCGCTACTTCAATGATGCCCGCCAGCGATGCCAGCAGACCACACAGGGAATAAACGATAATTTTGATTTTACTTACGCTGATACCGGACAGGCGCGTTGCCGCTTCGTTACCGCCCAGCGCATAGATATAACGACCCAGACGAGTGTGGTGCAGCATGTACCACGCCGCGAGGAAGACAATCCCCATAATCCACACAGGCGTAGGGACGCCTAACGGACGACCAATACCAAACCAGCCAAACAGATCGGCATTGTCAGTAAACCCGGTATTAACCGGACTGCCGTTGGTGTATACCATGGTTACACCACGCAGCAGCAGCATCATCACCAGGGTCGCGATAAACGCCTGTACCCGGCCTTTCGCGACAATCACCCCGGTTACCGCGCCAATAGCAGCACCGAGCGCCAGGGCCGCAGCGACAGCCACCAGCGCATTGACTTCAATCCCTACAATGGAAGCCGCAACCGCACCGGTAAGCGCCAGCAAAGAACCGACAGACAGATCGATCCCCGACGTCAGGATAACCAGCGTCATGCCAACGGCCATGATGGCGTTCACCGACGTTTGCTGGAGAATGTTGAACAGGTTATTAACGGTAAAAAAGTTAGGGCTCATGGTGGAAACAATCGCGATCAGCACTAACAGAGCGATGAGCGACTTTTGCTCCAGAAGCCATGCTTTAGTGAAATAACGGCGACCAGAAACAGCCTGGGTAGTCATCTTTTTTACTCCTGATTCACGCGATTAAGCTTGCCCACAGCGGCAGCCATTAATACTTCCTGAGTGGCCTGCTCGCGAGTGAACTCACCGCCGAGATGCCCTTCATGCATAACGATAATTCGATCGCTCATGCCTAATACTTCTGGCATCTCAGAGGAGACCAGAATGATGCTCAGCCCATCGGCCTTAAACTGGTTGATAAGCTGATAGATTTCTTTCTTAGCCCCAACGTCAACGCCGCGCGTTGGTTCATCGAGGATCAGGACTTTTGGTCGGGTCATCAGACCGCGCGCAATCGCCACTTTCTGCTGATTACCACCAGAAAGCAGTCCGATAGCCTGTTCCATCGATGGCGTTTTAACATTGAACAGACGAATAAAATCACCTACCGCCTGCTGCTCGTCTTTATGTTTAAGGCTTCCACCAGCGCGACTGAAATAACGCAGCGCGGTGAGTGACATGTTCTCTTTTACCGACATGCCCAGCACTAAACCATCGCGTTTACGGTCTTCAGAAATATAGACGATGCCGTTAGCCAACCCATCCTGCGGCGAACGGGTGACCACTTCATGACCATCAAGCGTGACGTAACCGCTGGTGCGCGGCAATGCGCCGTACAACACTTTCATCAGCTCGGTACGTCCGGCCCCCATCAGCCCCGATACGCCAAGGATCTCGCCTTTACGCAGCGTGAATGAAACATCGTTTACGCCAGGGCCGCACAGGTTATCGACCTTAAGGCGAATATCACCCGGCGCTTTTTCCAGGCGCGGGTATTGATCTTCCAGCTTACGTCCCACCATCATTTCAATCAGCGAGTCTTCGGTAAGCGTTGCGACTTCACGCTCGGCAATAAACTGCCCATCGCGAAAAACTGTCACGTCGTCACAAATCTCGAAGATCTCTTTCATGCGGTGAGAAATATAGACAATGCCGCGTCCCTGGGATTTCAGTTCGCGAATGACGCGGAACAGGGATTCGGTTTCGGTATCGGTGAGCGCATCCGTCGGTTCATCCATAATGATGACCTTCGATTCAAAGCTCAGCACTTTGGCAATTTCAACCATCTGCTGATCGCCAATCGACAGTTCACCGACCAGTCTGTCGCTTTTAAAGCGCAGATTCAGTTTGGCAAGCAGCAGATCGGCTTCGGCGTACATCTTCTTCCAGTCAATTTTGCCAAAGCGATTAACGAACTCACGGCCAAGAAAAATGTTCTCGGCGATAGTGAGTTGCGGGATCAAATTCAGCTCCTGGTGGATGATACCGATTCCGGCTTCCTGGGAGGATTTAGGGCCGTTAAAGGTGGTCTCTTTTCCCAACCACAATAAAGAACCGGCATCACGGGTATAGATCCCGGTCAGCACTTTCATCATGGTGGATTTGCCCGCGCCGTTTTCGCCCACCAGCGCCATTACGCGGCCTGGGTAGACATTCAGCGCGGCGCCGGATAGCGCTTTTACGCCCGGGAACGCTTTATCGATCCCTTTGAGTTGCAGTAATGCGTTCATGATGGCCTCAGAACGTGACGCCAGCACAGAGAATGATATTCGCATACGGAGAACACTCTCCGCTGCGAATTACCGCCTGACTGTCTGCGGTTTGTTTTTTGAATTGTTCATGCGTGGTGTAACGAATTTCTATGGTGTTTCCCTGGTGTTGTTGCAGTTGCTCAATGTGGCTGAGCAACGTTTCGTGGAGTTGCGGATTATGTTGTTTAATTTCCGTCGCGAGAATGGCCGCCTCGACCTGCATTTCACGTGTCACCACATCCAGTACCTGCATAAAAGAAGGTACGCCCTGGGTTAATGCTATATCGATACGCGTTGTGCTATTCGGGATGGGTAAACCTGCATCACACACCACCAGCGTATCGGTATGCCCCAGACGGGAGATCACCGATGAAATTTCAGAGTTGAGTACCGTGCCTTTCTTCATTTTCTTTCCCCACTAGCGAAACGTTTCGCTGAAGATAAGTGTAGAGCGAAGAGTGGAGATAAAACCACCGCGAAGTTACGAAAATGTGATCGCCATCGAAACGTTTCGCAAGGATTATCATTCGATGAAATGAAAACTGGGAGGGACAAAACAAAACGCCCCCTTTCGCAATGAAAGAGGGCGTCGATGAGATTAAATCTCGACCTGAGTACCGAGCTCAATAACCCGGTTCGGTGGGATTTCAAACTGGTCCGGGGCGCGCAGCGCATTGCGTTGTAGTAGCAGATACAGCTTGCCACGCAGACGCAGATACCATGGTCGTTTTCCAACAATCAACGACTCGTGCGACATGAAGAACGAGGTTTCCATCATCCGACAGCTTAAGCCTTCCAGACCGCAGCGATGGAACACTTCTTCAACGTTCGGCGTTTCGCGCCAACCGTAGCTGGCCACCACGCGCCAGAAGGTGGGCGATAACTGCTCAATCTGCACCCTACGCACGTTGTGAACATATGGTGCATCTTCCGTGCGCAGCGTCAGCAGAATAACGCGTTCATGCAGCACCTTGTTATGTTTGAGGTTATGCAGTAGCGCAAACGGGATGACGTTCAATGCACGAGACATGTACACCGCCGTTCCCGGCACGCGTACCGGTGGTGATTTCTCCAGAGAGGCAATCATCGCCTCCAGAGAGTTGCCGTGCTCATGCATGCGACGCAGCAGACGGAAACGCTCGCTTTTCCAGGTGGTCATGATGGTGAACATCACCAGACCCAGCGTCAGAGGCAGCCAACCGCCGGAAATCAGTTTATCGAGGTTCGCGGAGAACAGCGGAACATCGACGCACAAGAACGCCACCAGGATCAGGAAGACGAAGTATTTATTCCAGTGCCAGTTTTTGCGCGCCACGGTGGTCGACAGAATTGAGGTCAGCACCATCGTCCCCGTCACCGCAATCCCGTACGCCGCAGCCAGATTACTGGAGTGTTCAAAGCTCACAATCACAATAACCACTGCAAAATAGAGCATCCAGTTAACGAAAGGAATGTAGATCTGGCCCGATTCCATTTCCGAGGTATGGATGATACGCATCGGCGATAAATACCCCAGACGCACGGCCTGACGCGTCAGTGAGAAGACGCCGGAGATAACCGCCTGTGAAGCGATAACCGTTGCCAGCGCGGCGAGGATCAGGAGCGGTATCAACGCCCAGTCCGGTGCCAGCAGGAAGAACGGGTTTTTAATCGCTTCAGGATGCTTTAACAGCAACGCCCCCTGACCAAAATAGTTCAGTACCAGCGAAGGCAATACCACGGAGAACCATGCCAGGCGAATCGGCAACTTACCGAAGTGGCCCATATCCGCATACAGCGCTTCAACACCGGTAATCGACAACACCACCGCACCCAGCGCAATAAAGGACAACGTTTTGAATTCGAGGAAGAAATGCACCGCCCAATACGGATTGAGCGCCTGCAGCACTTCCGGATTGCCAATAATACTGCGCACGCCTAACACTGCCAGCGTCAGGAACCACAACAGCATAATCGGCGCAAACAGCTTACCGACCATGCCGGTACCGTGTTTTTGAATCAAAAACAGCAGGGTCAGTACGATTATCGAGAGCGGAACAATCCAGGTATCCAGTTGCGGGGCAATGATCTCCAGACCTTCAATCGCCGACATCACCGAGATAGCAGGCGTTATCACCACTTCTCCATAGAAGAAGCTGCCGCCAATCAACCCCATAATCACCAGCATGGAGGTTGTTCGTGCTGAAGTATTACGCCCGGCCAATGACATCAGCGTCAGGATCCCGCCTTCTCCGGCGTTATCCGCGCGCATGACAAACGTCAGGTATTTAATGGAGACAACAAAGATCAGCAGCCAGAAAATCAGCGAGAGAAAGCCAAATACGGCATCACGTTCAACGCCAAAACCAAACTGGCCGGACAAACATTCACGAAGCGTATAAAGTGGGCTGGTACCAATATCACCGTAGACAACCCCAATGGCCGCAAGGGTAATCGCAGACAATGATTGTTTATTATCAGTGCTCATAGACTCGTCTTTCGTTTATACACATCATCTTTCAAGCTACCTCCGCGTGAGCTGCATTCGTTATTCCCCCCATCCCAGAAGAAAACTCCATTGCCGCCTTGGTGCAGCTTGATTGATTTGGTGTATATATAAGAAATGTGTGCGTCGTCCCTTGGCCCACAAAAAGGCGCACAGTATGCACGATTAATCGCAAAATCGTACCCCTAAATGAGACCAGATTAATCTGGCTCAAAGAAAAATAAGCGCACCTTCAGTCTATTACTGCACTGGTGTGAAGCATCTATACTCGCTGTTTATGCAGTACATTTGGCGAAAGGACGCCACTTCATTATGGCTCACCCACATTTATTAGCGGAAAGAATTTCCCGTCTGAGCAATGCGCTGGAAAAGGGACTTTATGAACGTAGCCACGCCATTCGTCTGTGTCTGCTGGCTGCACTTAGCGGCGAGAGCGTTTTCTTATTAGGTCCTCCCGGGATCGCTAAAAGCTTAATTGCCCGCAGACTGAAATTTGCCTTTCAAAATGCTCGCGCCTTCGAATATCTGATGACGCGCTTCTCTACGCCGGAAGAGGTTTTCGGCCCGCTGTCCATTCAGGCGTTAAAAGACGAAGGTCGCTATGAACGCTTAACGGCAGGCTATCTCCCTGAAGCTGAAATCGTCTTTCTCGATGAAATCTGGAAGGCGGGACCGGCGATTCTTAACACCCTGCTGACCGCCATCAACGAACGCCACTTCCGCAACGGCGCGCATGAAGAGAAAATCCCGATGCGCCTGCTGGTGGCAGCCTCCAACGAACTGCCTGAAGCAGACAGCAGCCTGGAAGCGCTGTATGACCGTATGCTGATTCGTCTTTGGCTGGATAAAGTCCAGGACAAGGCCAACTTCCGCTCGATGCTGTTAAGTCAGCAGGATGAAAGCGACAATCCGGTCCCGGCATCGTTACAGGTAACGGATGAAGAGTATTACCAGTGGCAAAAGGACATTGGCGCCATCACGCTTCCCGATCGCGTGTTTGAGCTTATTTTCATGCTGCGCCAGCAACTGGACACGCTACCGAATGCCCCCTACGTGTCCGATCGTCGCTGGAAAAAAGCCATTCGCTTGCTCCAGGCCAGCGCCTTCTTTAGCGGACGTGATGCGGTAGTTCCCATCGACCTGATCCTGCTGAAAGATTGCCTGTGGTACGACGCACAAAGCCTGAATCTGATGCAGCAGCAGCTGGAAATATTGATGACCGGACACGCATGGCAACAGCAAGCCATGCTGACCCGTCTGGGCAGTATTGTGCAGCGCCGCATTCAGCTCCAGCAGCAGCAAAGCGATAAAACAGCATTCACCGTGATCCGTCAGGGCGGCATGTTCAGCCGTCGTCCTCATTATGATTTACCGCCGGAGGCCACGTCTTCCGTCGTGACATTACTACTGCAAAAACCCTTAAAGCTGCATGATATGGAAGTAATCCATATTGCTTTCGAACGTAGTGCGCTGGAACTGTGGTTAACCAAAGGCGGTGAGATCCGCGGAAAATTAAACGGCATCGGTTTTGCCCAGACGCTGAACATGGAAGTGGATAGCGCGCAGCACCTGGTTGTACGCGACATCAGCTTACAAGGCTCTCGCCTGGCATTGCCCGGTACATCACAAGAGAGTATGCCCGCTGAAATAAAACAGGAGCTTGAAGCGCTCGATAACGAGTGGCATCAGCAGCACAGCGCATTTAGCGAGCAGCAAAAATGTCTGTTTATTCATAGCGACTGGTTAGGCCGCATTGAGGCCAGTCTGCAGGATGTCGGGGCACAAATCCGCCAGGCGCAACAATGCTGACCCTTGATACGCTCAACATCATGCTGGCAGTCAGTGAAGAAGCGATGATCGAAGATATGATCGTCGCCCTGCTGGCTTCTCCAAAGATGGTGGTATTTTTTAACAAATTCCCTCGCCTTAAAAAAGCGATCACTGACGATATTCCCCGCTGGCGTGAATCTTTGCGTAGCCGCCTCAAAGATACCCATGTACCGCCGGAGTTAGCGGAAGAGGTTATATGCTATCAACAAAGCCAGCTCCTCTCTCATGCGCAGTTTATCGTCCAGCTACCGCAAATATTGTCGCTATTGCACCACCTCCATTCGCCATGGGCCGGACAAGCGCAGCAGTTGGTCAATGACAACAGCGCGTTTACGCCTGCCCTACATACGCTTTTTCTCCAGCGCTGGCGCCTGAGCCTGGTGGTGCAAACCACAACGCTGAATCAGCAACTGCTGGAAGAAGAGCGCGAGCATTTGCTCAGTGAAGTACAGGAACGGATGACCCTTAGCGGGCAACTGGAACCCGTACTGGCAGAAAATGACAACGCCGCAGGCCGGTTGTGGGATATGAGCGCAGGTCAAATCAAGCGCGGTGATTATCAGTTGATGGTGAAATATGGCGAATTCCTGACGCAACAACCTGAACTCCAGCGTCTGGCTGAGCAGTTAGGCCGTTCCAGAGAAGCGAAATCCGTACCGCGTAAAGATGCGCCAATGGAAACCTTCCGCACCCTGGTGCGCGAACCGGCAACCGTCCCGGAGCAAGTAGATGGCATCCAGCAAAGCGACGATATCCTGCGCCTGCTGCCGCCGGAACTGGCCACGCTGGGCATTACCGAACTGGAATACGAGTTCTACCGACGACTGGTGGAAAAGCAGTTGTTGACCTATCGCCTGCACGGCGAAGCATGGCGTGAGAAAGTCACGGAACGCCCCGTGGTGCATCAGGGTTTTGACGAGCAACCGCGCGGACCTTTTATCGTCTGCGTTGATACTTCGGGATCGATGGGCGGCTTTAATGAGCAGTGTGCGAAAGCCTTTTGCCTGGCGCTAATGCGCGTCGCCCTTGCCGATAACCGACGCTGTTTCATCATGCTGTTTTCAACAGAAGTAGTGCGCTATGAGCTATCCGGCCCGGAGGGCATCGAACAGGCGATCCGTTTTTTAAGTCAGCGCTTTCGCGGCGGTACCGATATTGCCAGCTGTTTTCGCGCCATTACTGAGCGCATGCAGGGTCGGGAATGGTTTGATGCTGATGCGGTGGTGATCTCAGATTTTATCGCTCAGCGATTGCCCGATGAGGTTGTCAGCAAAGTGGGGGAATTACAGCGGGTGCACCAACACCGTTTTCACGCGGTGGCGATGTCAGCACATGGTAAACCCGGTATCATGCGCATTTTCGATCATATCTGGCGCTTTGATACCGGGATGCGAAGCCGCCTGCTCAGACGCTGGCGGCGTTAATTCTTACAACAGAGAGGCGACGCTTTCACGTACCTGTGCCGGCCATACGCCACACTGAACCTGACCAATGTGTGGTAATTGCAGCAACAGCATGGTCAGACGCGACTGCCCAATTCCTCCACCAATCGTCTGTGGCATTTCACCGCGCAGCAGCGCCTGGTGCCATTCCAGACTCAGACGATCTTCATCTCCGGTCAGAGACAGCTGATGTTTCAGAGCGTCAGCATCCACACGGATCCCCATAGAAGACAGCTCAAACGCATCCTCCAGTACCGGGTTCCAGACCAGAATATCACCGTTCAGACCGGCGTGACCCAGCTCGGACGCTGAACTCCAGTCATCATAATCCGGCGCACGTACATCATGGCGGTGACCGTCGCTGAGCTTGCCGCCGATCCCCACCAGGAATACCGCGCCCAGCTCTTTAGCGATCGCACGTTCACGACCTTTTGCGTCAAGACCAGGATAACGAGATAACAGTTCCTGGCTATGAACAAAGTGGATCTGCTCTGGCAGGAACGGTGCCAGACCAAACTCTTTGCTCACCGCAGCTTCGGTAGCCTTAATTCCCGCCCAGATAGCCTCTACCGTGCTTTTCAGAGTGGAGAATTGACGCTCGCCGTCGCCCATCACGCGCTCCCAGTCCCACTGGTCAACATACACTGAGTGCAGCGGGGAAAGGCGGTCTTCATCAGGACGCAGGGCCTTCATATGCGTGTACAGCCCTTCGCCTGCGCTAAAGTCATGTTGTCCTAATGTTTGACGCTTCCACTTCGCCAGTGAATGAACCACTTCGAATTGAGCGTCTGGCAATGCTTTAACCTTCACCTGCACCGCTTTTTCACAGCCCGACAAGTTATCTTGCGTGCCATCTCCTACGCGGCTGAGGATCGGAGCCTGAACTTCGATCAGACCTAAACGCTCTTCCAGCTGACGAGAAAAATGAGATTTTACGAAGCTAATTTGACGTTGTTTGGCAATGTAAGCGGTTTTCATTATGTGTACTCCTGTGTCCTGTTGCCTATGATTAAGCAACAGAATGTAGGTAATATTCAATAATCAACAAACAAAAAGCCGTCTTCGATTTTGATTCGTTAAAATTAACGTCTAAAATAGAGGGAATCATTAATCTACATAAGAAAAACCTATGGAAAATTATCAGATCGACAATCTGGACCGCGGCATTCTTGACGCCCTGATGGAAAATGCCCGAACGGCCTATGCCGAATTAGCCAAACAGTTCGGCGTTAGCCCGGGGACAATTCACGTTCGCGTAGAGAAGATGAAGCAGGCCGGGATTATTACCGGCGCGCGGATTGATGTTAGTCCCAAACAGTTAGGCTATGACGTCGGTTGCTTTATCGGCATCATCCTGAAAAGTGCGAAAGACTATCCGTCAGCGTTGGCCAGACTGGAAAGCCTCGATGAGGTGACCGAAGCGTATTACACCACCGGGCACTACAGCATCTTTATAAAGGTGATGTGCAAGTCGATCGACGCGTTACAGCAGGTACTTATCAACAAGATCCAAACAATTGATGAAATTCAGTCCACGGAGACCCTGATCGTCCTGCAAAACCCGATCATGCGTACCATCAAGCCATGATCGCTTTTTTTAATCCCCTATTTTTCCACAGGTAGATCCCAGCTCGCTCACAGCGTACAATACGCCCTCTTTATAAAGGTGGGCGATCATGGCAGAAATCACTCTTATCAGCGGCAGCACGCTTGGCAGTGCGGAATATGTAGCAGAGCATCTGGCTGAAAAACTGGACGACGCGGGTTTTTCCAGCGAAATACTGCATGGGCCAATGCTTGAAGAGGTCCCGACTGATGGGATCTGGCTGATTATTAGCTCCACGCACGGTGCGGGAGACATTCCTGACAACCTGCAGCCTTTATATGATGCCTTATGCGAGCAAAAACCGGACCTTTCACAAGTGCACTTTGGTGCAATCGGGATCGGCAGTCGTGAATATGACACCTTTTGCGGCGCAATCGACAAGCTGGAAGCCGAACTGAAAGCCTGCGGCGCAAAACAGATCGGCGAAACGCTCAGGATCAACGTACTGGAACATGAAATTCCGGAAGATCCGGCTGAAATTTGGCTGGGATCCTGGCATCCATTGCTCAGAGATTTGTAAAGATCGTACTTTTTTATGTGGATAACTCTGGTTAAAAGCTTGGATTAACCGGTAGTTATCCCAAGAACAACCGTTGTTCAGTTTTTGAGTTGTGTATAACCCTTCATTCTGCTCCCAGCTTATACGGGCCAGGATCACCGATCATTCACAGCTAATGATCCTCAACAACCTGTTGATCTTATTCGAAGGATCGCCCTTATCCACAGAAAGTTGCGATCCTAATAAGAGATCACAATAAAACAGATCTCTAAATAAAAAGATCTTCTTTTTAATACCCAGGATCCCAGGGCTTTCTCGATCGACTAAAGTTGAGTAGAATCCACGGCCCGGGCTTCAATCCACTTTCACACCGCGTTATGCGAGGCAATTACCATGTTTTATCAGGATCCTTTTGACGTCATCATCATTGGCGGGGGTCATGCAGGCACCGAGGCCGCAATGGCCGCGGCGCGAATGGGTCAACAGACTCTGCTTTTGACACACAATATCGACACACTGGGACAGATGAGCTGCAACCCGGCGATCGGCGGTATTGGAAAGGGACACCTGGTAAAAGAAGTGGATGCGCTTGGTGGGTTGATGGCAAAAGCGATCGACCATGCAGGTATCCAGTTTAGGATACTAAACGCCAGCAAAGGGCCAGCCGTTCGTGCTACCCGAGCTCAGGCCGACCGTGTGCTCTATCGCCAGGCTGTACGCACCGCACTCGAGAATCAACCCAATCTGATGATCTTCCAACAGGCGGTTGAAGATCTGATTGTTGAAAATGATCGTGTTGTGGGTGCAGTGACCCAAATGGGACTGAAGTTCCGTGCCAAAGCGGTTGTATTAACCGTAGGGACTTTTCTTGACGGCAAAATTCATATTGGTCTGGACAACTACAGCGGCGGCCGTGCTGGCGATCCGCCGTCTATCCCGCTGTCACGCCGTCTGCGTGAACTGCCTTTGCGCGTCAGCCGCCTGAAAACCGGTACGCCGCCGCGTATCGATGCACGCACTATTGATTTCAGCGTGCTCGGCCAGCAAAACAGCGATAACCCGATGCCGGTCTTCTCATTCCTGGGCGATGCTTCTCAACATCCGCGTCAGATGCCGTGTTACATCACGCATACCAATGAGAGAACCCATGACGTGATCCGCAATAACCTCGATCGTAGCCCGATGTACGCAGGCGTGATCGAAGGTATCGGTCCGCGCTACTGCCCGTCGATCGAAGACAAAGTGATGCGCTTTGCCGATCGTAATCAGCATCAGATCTTCCTCGAACCGGAAGGACTGACGTCTAACGAAATTTATCCGAATGGTATCTCCACCAGCTTGCCGTTCGATGTGCAGATGCAAATTGTCCGCTCCATGCAGGGTATGGAAAATGCCAGAATCGTCCGTCCTGGCTACGCGATTGAGTATGATTTCTTCGATCCGCGCGACCTGAAACCCACTCTGGAAAGTAAATTCATCCAGGGTCTGTTCTTTGCGGGCCAGATTAACGGTACTACCGGTTACGAAGAAGCTGCTGCGCAAGGGATGTTGGCGGGTCTGAACGCCGCACGCTTGTCTGCTGAGAAAGACGGTTGGGCACCGCGTCGCGATCAGGCTTATCTTGGTGTACTGGTGGACGATCTGTGTACGCTTGGCACCAAAGAACCGTACCGTATGTTCACCTCACGCGCAGAATACCGTTTGATGCTGCGCGAAGATAACGCCGACCTGCGTCTGACCGAAATTGGTCGTGAACTGGGTCTGGTGGACGACGAGCGCTGGGCTCGTTTCAACGAGAAGCTGGAGCGTATCGAACAGGAACGTCAGCGTCTCAAATCAACCTGGGTAAATCCGTTAGCGGAATCTGCAGCAGAAGTGAATGCTCACCTGGCTACGCCTTTGTCACGTGAAGCCAGCGGTGAAGATCTCCTGCGCCGCCCGGATATGACCTATGCTCAGTTGACCTCTTTATCTGCGTTTGCACCAGCGCTCGACGATGCTCAGGCCGCGGAACAGGTTGAGATTCAGGTGAAATACGAAGGGTATATCGCCCGTCAGCAGGAAGAAATCGAAAGACAACAGCGTAATGAGAACACCCTGTTGCCTGCAACGCTGGATTATCGTCAGGTCTCAGGCTTGTCGAATGAAGTTATCGCCAAGCTGAACGATCACAAACCGGTATCGATCGGCCAGGCATCGCGTATTTCTGGCGTAACGCCTGCCGCCATTTCCATTCTGCTGGTATGGTTGAAGAAACAAGGTATGCTGCGCCGCAGCGCTTGATAACACTATTTTGGCGGCGGGCGCTTCGCCTGCCCGCCCTACAAATTTGTAGTCCCGATAAGCTATAGCGCATCGGGAAATTGATTATGAACAGGTAACGACCGTGCTCAACAAACTCTCTCGTCTGCTGGCTGATGCTGGTATTTCTCTTACCGATCACCAGAAAAATCAGCTGATTGCGTATGTCGATATGCTGCACAAATGGAACAAAGCGTACAACTTGACGTCGGTACGGGATCCCAACGAAATGCTGGTGCGCCATATTCTGGACAGTATTGTCGTCGCGCCGTATCTGAAGGGGGAGCGTTTTATTGACGTGGGTACGGGACCGGGCCTGCCGGGTATTCCTCTCTCTATCGTGCGCCCAGAAGCGCATTTCACACTGCTGGATAGTCTGGGAAAACGCGTCCGTTTCTTGCGTCAGGTGCAGCATGAGCTTGCGCTTACTAACATCACTCCTGTGCAAAGTCGCGTTGAAGAATTCCCTTCAGAGCCGCCGTTCGATGGGGTCATTAGCCGTGCGTTCGCGTCGCTTACTGATATGGTGAGTTGGTGCCATCATTTGCCTGGACTGGATGGGCGTTTTTATGCGCTAAAAGGGCAGTTGCCTGAAGATGAAATTGCTTCGTTGCCTGCAGAATTCAGTGTCGAGTCGGTCGAAAAATTACGCGTTCCGCAACTGGATGGTGAACGTCATCTGGTGGTTATTAAGCCAAACAAAATTTAATTTTTATCAAAAAAAATAGAAAAAAAACGGCTATTCAGGTGTTAAAAGTCATAGGGAATAGTGTGGTTAAATGTCGTTACAATTCACTAGCGCCTTACGGTTTTGCATCATAACTAT
This sequence comes from Citrobacter sp. RHBSTW-00017, assembly GCF_013797615.1. Lineage (NCBI taxonomy): Bacteria > Pseudomonadati > Pseudomonadota > Gammaproteobacteria > Enterobacterales > Enterobacteriaceae > Citrobacter > Citrobacter sp. RHBSTW-00017. The sequence continues at coordinate 5,025,305 of NZ_CP056899.1, forward strand.
AACGTACCGTTTTTTGTTAAAAGCGAAACAAGTCAGCTGTGAAAATATCAGTCTGCTAAAAATAGAACGTAAGAACCACCCGTTGTGTTAATTTTTTATTATAAATGTCAATGCGTGGTTTTTTTGTTGTTAGCTGTTGTTTTTGAAATAGTGGCTATTTTTACGCTTAAATATCAAAAAGATGAAAAGGCATCATTTGCCACGTAAATAAATTATGCGAAGGTGAATATGTTCAATATGTGATCTGGTGCACGCTTTGCCGCCAGTATTTACGCGGCATTTGCAGTTTTGCATGATCGTTCACAGTTTGCTTAAAAGTGATAAATGTGGGGTAGCGAAAAATATTTAAACATTTATTCACTTTTTAGCTACTTATTGTTTGAAATCACGAAGGCGCACCGTATAATTTGACCGCTTTTTGATGCTTGACTCTAAGCCATAAAGAACGTTTTATACGACACGCGGCATACCTCGAAGGGAGCAGGAGTAAAAACGTGATGTCTATGTCGCTCTTGAGTCGAAACGTTGCTCGTAAGCTTTTGCTCACACAGTTTCTGGCGGTAATAGCAAGTGGATTGCTGTTTAGCCTCAAAGACCCTTTCTGGGGCATCTCCGCATTGTGCGGTGGATTGGCAGTGTTACTGCCTAATGTGTTGTTTATGATATTTGCCTGGCGTCACCAGGCGCATACACCAGCTAAAGGCCGAGTAGCCTGGACGTTCGCCTTCGGCGAAGCCTTCAAGGTGTTAGCTATGCTGGTTTTGCTGGTGGTGGCGTTGGCTGTTTTGAAAGCGGTATTCATGCCGCTGATCGTTACGTGGGTTTTGGTGCTGGTGGTTCAGATACTGGCGCCGGCTGTAATTAACAACAAAGGGTAAAGGCATCATGGCTTCAGAAAATATGACGCCGCAGGATTACATAGGACACCATCTGAATAACCTTCAGTTGGACCTACGTACATTCTCGCTGGTGGATCCGCACAACCCCCCAGCCACCTTCTGGACGCTCAATATTGACTCCATTTTCTTCTCGGTGGTTCTGGGTCTGTTGTTCCTGCTTATGTTCCGTAGCGTAGCTAAAAAGGCGACCAGCGGCGTACCAGGTAAATTTCAGACCGCGATTGAGCTGGTAATCGGCTTTGTGCATGGTAGCGTGAAAGACATGTACCATGGCAAAAGCAAGCTGATTGCTCCGCTGGCCCTGACGATTTTCGTCTGGGTATTCCTGATGAACTTGATGGATTTACTGCCTATCGACCTGCTGCCGTACATCGGTGAGCATATCTTTGGCCTGCCGGCTCTGCGTGTGGTTCCGTCTGCTGACGTAAACATCACCCTGTCGATGGCGCTGGGCGTATTTATCCTCATTCTGTTCTACAGCATCAAAATGAAAGGCATCGGCGGCTTCGCGAAAGAGTTGACGCTGCAGCCGTTCAATCACTGGGCGTTCATCCCTGTCAACTTAATCCTTGAAGGGGTAAGCCTGCTGTCCAAACCAATTTCTCTTGGTCTGCGACTGTTCGGCAACATGTATGCCGGTGAGCTGATTTTCATTCTGATTGCTGGTCTGTTGCCGTGGTGGTCACAGTGGATCCTGAATGTGCCATGGGCCATTTTCCACATACTGATTATCACGCTGCAAGCCTTCATATTTATGGTTCTGACGATTGTCTATCTGTCGATGGCATCTGAAGAGCATTAATTTACCAACACTACTACGTTTTAACTGAAACAAACTGGAGACTGTCATGGAAAACCTGAATATGGATCTGCTGTACATTGCTGCCGCTGTGATGATGGGTCTGGCGGCAATCGGTGCTGCGATCGGTATCGGCATCCTCGGGGGTAAATTCCTGGAAGGCGCAGCGCGTCAACCGGATCTGATTCCTCTGCTGCGTACTCAGTTCTTTATCGTTATGGGTCTGGTGGATGCAATCCCAATGATCGCTGTAGGTCTGGGTCTGTACGTGATGTTTGCTGTCGCGTAGTAAGCGTTGCTTGAATTAAGAGCAATATCAGAACGTTAACTAGATAGAGGCATTGTGCTGTGAATCTTAACGCAACAATCCTCGGCCAGGCCATCGCGTTTGTCCTGTTCGTTCTGTTCTGCATGAAGTACGTATGGCCGCCTTTAATGGCTGCCATCGAAAAACGTCAAAAAGAAATTGCTGACGGCCTTGCTTCTGCAGAACGAGCACATAAGGATCTTGACCTTGCAAAGGCCAGCGCGACCGACCAGCTGAAAAAAGCGAAGGCGGAAGCTCAGGTAATCATTGAGCAGGCGAACAAACGCCGTGCTCAGATCCTGGACGAAGCTAAAACTGAAGCAGAGCAGGAACGTACTAAAATCGTGGCACAGGCGCAGGCGGAAATTGACGCCGAGCGTAAACGTGCTCGCGAAGAGCTGCGTAAGCAAGTTGCTATTCTGGCTGTTGCTGGCGCCGAGAAGATCATCGAACGTTCCGTGGATGAAGCTGCTAATAGCGACATCGTGGACAAACTTGTCGCTGAACTGTAAGGAGGGAGGGGCTGATGTCTGAATTTATTACGGTAGCTCGCCCCTACGCCAAAGCAGCTTTTGACTTTGCCGTTGAGCACCAAAGCGTTGACCGTTGGCAGGATATGCTGACGTTTGCCGCTGAGGTGACGAAAAACGAACAAATGGCAGAGCTTCTCTCTGGCGCGCTGGCGCCGGAAACGCTCGCTGAGTCGTTTATCGCCGTGTGCGGTGAGCAGCTGGACGAAAGCGGCCAAAACCTGATTAGGGTAATGGCTGAAAATAACCGTCTGAATGCGCTCCCGGATGTTCTTGAGCAGTTTATTCATCTGCGTGCAGCCAGTGAGGCTATCTCTGAGGTAGAAGTCACTTCTGCCAATGCACTGAGTGATGAACAGCTTACGAAGATTAGAGCAGCGATGGAAAAACGTCTGTCACGCAAAGTTAAGCTGAATTGCAAAATCGATAAGTCTGTAATGGCAGGCGTAATCATCCGAGCGGGTGATATGGTCATTGATGGCAGCGTACGCGGCCGTCTTGAGCGCCTTGCAGACGTCTTGCAGTCTTAAGGGGACTGGAGCATGCAACTGAATTCCACCGAAATCAGCGAACTGATCAAGCAGCGCATTGCTCAGTTCAATGTTGTGAGCGAAGCTCACAACGAAGGTACTATTGTTTCTGTAAGTGACGGTGTTATCCGCATTCACGGCCTGGCCGATTGTATGCAGGGTGAGATGATTTCCCTGCCGGGTAACCGTTACGCTATCGCACTGAACCTGGAGCGCGACTCCGTAGGTGCCGTTGTGATGGGTCCATACGCTGACCTCGCCGAAGGCATGAAGGTTAAGTGTACGGGTCGTATTCTGGAAGTTCCGGTTGGCCGTGGCCTGCTGGGTCGTGTGGTGAATACTCTGGGTTCCCCAATTGACGGTAAAGGTCCGGTTGATAACGATGGCTTCTCGCCAATCGAAGTTATCGCACCAGGCGTAATCGAACGTCAGTCCGTCGACCAGCCAGTACAGACAGGTTATAAATCTGTTGATGCCATGATCCCAATCGGTCGTGGCCAGCGTGAGCTGATCATCGGTGACCGTCAGACAGGTAAAACTGCGATGGCAATCGACGCCATCATCAACCAGCGTGATTCCGGTATCAAATGTGTGTACGTGGCTATCGGCCAGAAAGCGTCCACCATTTCTAACGTGGTTCGTAAACTGGAAGAACACGGCGCACTGTCCAACACCATCGTTGTTGTGGCGACCGCGTCTGAATCTGCTGCTCTGCAATACCTGGCGCCATATGCCGGTTGCGCAATGGGCGAATACTTCCGTGACCGCGGTGAAGACGCGCTGATCGTTTACGATGACCTGTCTAAACAGGCTGTTGCTTACCGTCAGGTTTCCCTGCTGCTCCGTCGTCCACCAGGACGTGAAGCATTCCCGGGCGACGTATTTTACCTCCACTCCCGTCTGCTGGAGCGCGCATCCCGCGTAAACGCGGAATACGTTGAGAAGTTCACCAATGGTGAAGTTAAAGGTAAAACCGGCTCCCTGACCGCTCTGCCGATTATCGAAACCCAGGCGGGTGACGTTTCTGCGTTCGTTCCGACCAACGTAATTTCCATTACAGATGGTCAGATCTTCCTGGAAACCAACCTGTTCAACTCCGGTATTCGTCCGGCAGTTAACCCGGGTATCTCCGTATCTCGTGTAGGTGGTGCAGCGCAGACCAAGATCATCAAGAAACTGTCCGGTGGTATTCGTACCGCACTGGCGCAGTATCGTGAACTGGCAGCGTTTTCTCAGTTCGCTTCCGACCTGGATGAAGCTACTCGTAAGCAGCTGAGCCACGGTCAGAAAGTAACTGAACTGCTGAAGCAGAAACAGTACGCCCCAATGTCTGTAGCACAGCAGGGTGTGGTGCTGTTTGCGGCTGAACGCGGTTACCTCGAAGATGTGGAACTGGCGAAAATCGGTAGCTTCGAAGCCGCTCTGCTGGCTTACGTTGACCGTGACCACGCTCCGCTGATGCAAGAGATCAACCAGTCCGGTGGCTATAACGATGAAATCGAAGGCAAGCTGAAAGCTATCCTCGATTCCTTCAAGGCAACCCAGTCCTGGTAACGTCTGGCGGTCTGCTTTAGGGCGGACCGCAAGGCATTGAGGAGAAGCTCATGGCCGGCGCAAAAGAGATACGTAGTAAGATCGCAAGCGTCCAGAACACGCAGAAGATCACTAAAGCGATGGAGATGGTCGCCGCTTCCAAAATGCGTAAATCGCAGGATCGCATGGCGGCCAGCCGTCCTTATGCAGAGACCATGCGCAAAGTGATTGGTCACCTTGCGAATGGTAATCTGGAATATAAGCACCCTTACCTGGAAGAACGCGACGTTAAGCGCGTGGGCTACCTGGTGGTGTCGACCGACCGTGGTCTGTGCGGTGGCTTGAACATTAACCTGTTCAAAAAGCTGCTGGCGGATATGAAAGCATGGTCCGATAAAGGCGTTCAGTGCGATATCGCAATGATCGGCTCTAAGGGCGTGTCTTTCTTTAACTCCGTTGGCGGTAATGTGATTGCTCAGGTAACAGGTATGGGGGATAACCCTTCCCTGTCCGAACTGATCGGTCCGGTTAAAGTGATGCTGCAGGCCTACGATGAAGGTCGTCTGGACAGACTGTACGTTGTCAGCAACAAATTTATTAACACCATGTCTCAGACGCCAACCATCACCCAACTGCTGCCTCTGCCGGCATCAGATGATGATGAATTGAAGCGTAAATCCTGGGATTACCTGTATGAGCCAGACCCGAAAGCGCTGCTGGATACCCTGCTGCGTCGTTATGTCGAGTCTCAGGTTTATCAGGGCGTGGTAGAAAACCTGGCCAGCGAGCAGGCCGCACGTATGGTGGCGATGAAAGCCGCGACCGACAATGGCGGCAGCCTGATTAAAGAGCTGCAGTTGGTATACAACAAAGCTCGTCAGGCCAGCATTACTCAGGAACTCACCGAAATCGTCGGTGGTGCATCCGCGGTATAACCAGGTTAATTCGTAGAGGATTCAAGATGGCTACTGGAAAAATTGTCCAGGTAATCGGCGCCGTGGTTGACGTCGAATTCCCTCAGGATGCCGTACCGCGCGTGTACGATGCTCTTGAGGTTATGAATGGTAAAGAGAGCCTGGTGCTGGAAGTTCAGCAGCAGCTCGGCGGCGGTATCGTACGTACCATCGCCATGGGTTCTTCCGACGGTCTGCGTCGTGGTCTGGAAGTCAAAGATCTCGAGCACCCGATCGAAGTCCCGGTAGGTAAAGCAACTCTGGGTCGTATCATGAACGTCCTGGGTCACCCGATCGACATGAAAGGCGATATCGGTGAAGAAGAGCGTTGGGCTATCCACCGCGCGGCACCTTCCTATGAAGAGCTGTCCAGCTCTCAGGAACTGCTGGAAACCGGCATCAAAGTTATCGACCTGATGTGTCCGTTCGCTAAGGGCGGTAAAGTTGGTCTGTTCGGTGGTGCGGGTGTAGGTAAAACCGTAAACATGATGGAGCTGATCCGTAACATCGCGATCGAACACTCCGGTTACTCCGTGTTTGCGGGCGTGGGTGAACGTACTCGTGAGGGTAACGACTTCTACCACGAAATGACTGACTCCAACGTTCTGGACAAAGTATCCCTGGTATATGGCCAGATGAACGAGCCGCCGGGAAACCGTCTGCGCGTTGCTCTGACCGGTCTGACCATGGCAGAGAAGTTCCGTGACGAAGGTCGTGACGTTCTGCTGTTCGTTGATAACATCTATCGTTACACCCTGGCCGGTACAGAAGTATCCGCACTGCTGGGTCGTATGCCATCAGCGGTAGGCTACCAGCCGACCCTGGCGGAAGAGATGGGTGTTCTTCAGGAACGTATCACCTCTACCAAAACCGGTTCTATCACCTCCGTTCAGGCGGTATACGTACCTGCGGATGACTTGACTGACCCATCCCCAGCAACCACCTTTGCTCACTTAGATGCAACCGTGGTACTGAGCCGTCAGATCGCATCTCTGGGTATCTACCCGGCAGTTGACCCGTTGGACTCCACCAGCCGTCAGCTGGATCCGCTGGTTGTTGGTCAGGAACACTACGACACCGCGCGTGGCGTACAGTCTCTGCTGCAGCGTTATCAGGAACTGAAAGACATCATCGCCATCCTGGGTATGGATGAACTGTCTGAAGAAGACAAACTGGTGGTAGCACGCGCACGTAAAATTCAGCGCTTCCTGTCCCAGCCGTTCTTCGTTGCGGAAGTATTCACCGGTTCTCCGGGTAAATACGTATCCCTGAAAGACACCATCCGTGGCTTTAAAGGCATCATGGAAGGCGAATACGACCACCTGCCAGAGCAGGCGTTTTACATGGTTGGTTCTATCGACGAAGCCGTGGAAAAAGCCAAAAAACTTTAACGCCTTAATCGGAGGGTGATATGGCAATGACTTACCACCTGGACGTCGTCAGCGCAGAGCAGCAAATGTTCTCTGGTCTGGTCGAAAAAATCCAGGTAACGGGTAGTGAAGGTGAACTGGGTATTTTCCCAGGTCACGCACCGCTGCTCACCGCCATTAAGCCTGGTATGATCCGCATCGTTAAACAGTTCGGTCATGAAGAGTTTATCTATCTGTCCGGCGGCATTCTCGAAGTGCAGCCTGGCAGCGTGACCGTTCTGGCTGATACCGCGATTCGCGGACAGGATCTCGATGAAGCGAGAGCCCTGGAAGCGAAGCGTAAGGCTGAAGAGCACATTAAGAGCTCTCATGGTGACGTGGATTACGCTCAGGCATCTGCGGAACTGGCCAAAGCGATCGCGAAACTGCGCGTTATCGAGTTGACCAAAAAAGCGATGTAACACCGGCTTGAAAAGCACAAAAGCCAGTCTGGTTGCCAGGCTGGCTTTTTTTATGGTTTTGTTTCAGTGAAAGTGGAACTAAAAAGCTGTTTTATATTTTTGTGATTTGTGTCACAAAAATATTGATCGGTTAAAAAATGAGGCGTAGACTCTTTTTTGTGTGATGTGTGTCACATAATTAACTCAGATAAAAACAGGATACCAACATGAAACTGATTAACAAAATCATCGCCCTTTTCAGCAGTATGGAAGTTTAGTCTTCCCGACCTGCTCTGTGGCGCGATGCTTCATACGGTTATCAGCACGCGCCAGCTGTTATTAAATCCCCCTCCTCCGCTTGATCGTTTGTCCTCTTCCCTTTTAAAACTCTATTTTCCCTGTCTGTTTTTTTTGCTTCTCGCTGAATCACATTAATAAAATTGTATTTTTCTTTTGTAACTCTTTATTCATGCAGTAAAAAAATAGCAAAAACATTAACCTAAGGCTTTAATAAGAGCAGACTCCTGGTTTTGGGAGACAAAAGACGCCGAAATAGACGAAAATAGAGTGTTATCAGAGGGGAAATTTTCCCGATTGAACGTTTTATTTTCGGTCCATTTCACGATGAAAAAAATGTAGTATTTTCAATGTGAAACGGTATAAATTCGTTCTCAAATTACAATCAGGACGTGTATGTTGAATAATGCTATGAGCGTCGTGATCCTTGCCGCAGGCAAAGGCACGCGTATGTATTCCGATCTCCCTAAAGTGCTGCATACCCTCGCAGGAAAGCCGATGGTTCAGCATGTCATTGATGCCGCTAATGAATTAGGTGCGACTCACGTACATCTGGTCTACGGGCACGGTGGTGATTTGCTTAAGCAGACGCTGAAAGATGGCAATCTAAACTGGATTCTGCAGGCAAAGCAGTTGGGGACCGGCCATGCAATGCAGCAGGCAGCGCCATTCTTTGGTGATGACGAAGACATTTTAATGCTCTATGGCGATGTGCCGCTGATCTCTACCGATACCTTACGTAGCCTGCGTGATGCTAAACCGCAGGGCGGCATCGGCCTGTTAACGGTAAAACTGGATGATCCATCCGGCTATGGGCGTATTACGCGTGAGAACGGTAACGTCACCGGTATCGTCGAGCATAAAGATGCAACTGACGAGCAGCGCCAAATCCAGGAAATCAACACTGGTATTCTGATTGCCAATGGCGCTGATATGAAGCGCTGGCTGTCCAAACTCACCAATAACAATGCGCAGGGTGAATACTACATCACCGATATCATTGCGATGGCGTATCAGGAAGGACGCGAAATTGCTGCGGTACATCCGGCACGTATTAGCGAAACGGAAGGGGTGAATAACCGTCTTCAGTTATCCCGTCTGGAGCGTGTTTATCAGTCTGAGCAAGCAGAGAAACTGTTGTTGGCGGGCGTGATGCTGCGCGATCCTGCACGTTTTGATCTTCGCGGTACGCTTATTCACGGGCGCGATGTTGAAATTGATACTAACGTTATCATTGAAGGTAACGTAACCGTTGGGGATCGCGTCAAGATTGGTGCTGGCTGTATCATCAAAAACAGCGTGATTGGTGAAGGTTGTGAGCTTAGCCCATACAGTGTGGTGGAAGATGCCCATCTGGAAGCCGCTTGCACCATCGGTCCATTCGCGCGTCTGCGCCCGGGTGCTGAGCTGCAGGAAGGCGCGCACGTGGGTAACTTCGTCGAAATGAAAAAAGCGCGTCTGGGTAAAGGTTCTAAAGCCGGTCATCTGACCTATCTGGGCGATGCGGAAATCGGCGATAACGTGAATATCGGCGCAGGTACGATTACCTGCAACTACGATGGTGCCAATAAGTTTAAAACCATTATTGGTGATGATGTGTTTGTGGGTTCTGATACTCAGTTGGTGGCGCCTGTCACCGTGGGTAAAGGTGCCACCATCGCTGCTGGCACTACCGTAACGCGTAATGTCGCCGATAACGAACTGGTATTAAGTCGTGTACCTCAGGTCCATAAACAGGGCTGGCAGCGTCCGGTGAAGAAGAAGTAAGTGATTTTTGCCGGATGGCGGCCTACGTGCGGTGACGTTTTGTAGGCCTGATAAGCGTAAGCGCCATCAGGCAGACAAGAGATGAGGGGATAACATAATCCTCCGCTCAACAAGCAGTACCATAAAAATAACCCCACTCTCTACAAGGCTCGGGGCGCCCGGAAAGGGCAAATACAGGTCAGCGACAACGACAGGCAAATGCCTAAATTCGGAATCAAAAAATATGTGTGGAATTGTTGGCGCTATCGCGCAGCGTGATGTAGCTGAAATCCTTCTCGAAGGTTTACGTCGTCTGGAATATCGTGGTTATGACTCTGCTGGTCTGGCCGTTGTCGATGCTGAAGGCAACATGACCCGTCTGCGTCGTCTGGGTAAAGTGCAGATGCTGACTGCTGCTGCGGAAGAACATCCGCTGCATGGTGGTACAGGTATCGCTCATACCCGTTGGGCGACACACGGTGAACCTTCAGAAGCGAACGCGCATCCCCATGTTTCTGAACACATTGTTGTGGTGCATAACGGCATCATTGAAAACCATGAACCTCTGCGTGAACTACTGAAAACCCGTGGTTACACCTTTGTTTCTGAAACCGACACCGAAGTGATTGCTCACCTGGTGCATTGGGAACTGGAACAGGGTGGTACGCTGCGTGAAGCTGTACTGCGTACTATTCCACAGTTGCGCGGTGCCTATGGCACGGTGATCATGGATACGCGTAACCCAGAAACGCTGCTGGCGGCCCGTTCAGGTAGCCCGCTGGTGATTGGTCTGGGGATGGGGGAAAACTTTATCGCTTCCGATCAGCTGGCGCTGCTGCCGGTAACCCGTCGCTTTATCTTCCTGGAAGAAGGTGACATCGCAGAAGTGACCCGTCGTTCTGTCTCTATTTTTGACAAGTCTGGCGCACAAGTGAAGCGTCAGGATATCGAATCGAATCTGCAGTATGACGCGGGCGAAAAAGGTATTTATCGCCACTACATGCAGAAAGAGATCTACGAACAGCCTAACGCAATTAAAAATACGCTGACCGGTCGCATTAGTCACGGTGAAGTGGATTTAAGCGAGCTGGGTTCACGTGCCAACGAGTTGCTGTCTCAGGTTGAGCATATCCAGATTATCGCCTGCGGTACGTCCTACAACTCCGGTATGGTGTCCCGATACTGGTTTGAATCGCTGGCTGGTATTCCTTGTGATGTCGAAATCGCTTCCGAGTTCCGCTATCGCAAATCCGCCGTGCGTCGTAACAGCCTGATGATTACCCTTTCCCAGTCCGGTGAAACGGCGGATACCCTGGCGGGTCTGCGCTTATCTAAAGAGCTGGGCTATCTGGGCTCGCTGGCTATTTGTAACGTACCGGGATCTTCTCTGGTGCGCGAATCCGACCTGGCGATGATGACCAATGCCGGTACCGAAATCGGTGTGGCCTCGACGAAAGCATTTACCACCCAACTGACCGTTCTGCTGATGCTGGTGGCGAAACTGTCTCGTCTGAAAGGCCTGGATGCGTCTATTGAGCAGGAGATCGTTCACGGTCTGCAGGCACTGCCGAGCCGTATTGAGCAGATGCTGTCTCAGGACAAACGCATTGCCGCTCTGGCGGAAGGTTTCTCAGACAAACACCATGCGCTGTTCCTGGGCCGTGGCGATCAATACCCGATTGCGCTGGAAGGCGCGCTGAAGCTGAAAGAGATCTCTTATATTCACGCTGAAGCATATGCTGCAGGCGAACTGAAACACGGTCCGCTGGCGCTGATTGATGCCGATATGCCGGTTATCGTAGTTGCACCGAACAACGAACTGTTGGAAAAACTGAAATCCAACATTGAAGAAGTTCGCGCTCGTGGCGGTCAGTTGTACGTCTTTGCGGACCAGGATGCTGGCTTTACCAGCAGCGAAAACATGCACATCATTGAGATGCCGCATGTGGAAGAGGTGATTGCACCGATCTTCTACACCGTTCCGCTGCAGTTGCTGGCGTATCACGTGGCGCTGATTAAAGGCACCGACGTGGACCAGCCGCGTAACCTGGCAAAGTCGGTTACCGTAGAGTAATCCGCACTTAACTGAACTGAAAATGCCCTGCTGCAAGCGGGGCATTTTTTTAGCTTGTTCTGTTTTTAATCAATTATCCCGCCTGTTTTATGTGACAAACCGTCATCTTCAACTACTGTTTTCAGTGTCATAAAAAGAAAATTTCAGCGAAATGTTATTGTCATGATGGTAATTAACATCCTGTTTTAAATGTATTTTTAGATAAAAAACTTCCCGAGCTTTTCATTGTCATAAAACTGTCATATTTCGTACATTTAACTGTCACCTGTTTGTCCTATTTTGCTCACAGTAGCAACTCAAACAACGATTTACGAAAACCGTGCAGGAGACATTATGAAAGTTATGCGTACCACTGTCGCAACTGTTGTCGCCGCGACCTTATCCATGAGCGCGTTTTCTGCGTTTGCAGCAGCGAGCCTGACAGGTGCAGGTGCAACCTTCCCTGCGCCAGTGTATGCCAAATGGGCAGATACCTATCAGAAAGAGACCGGTAGCAAAGTAAACTACCAGGGTATCGGCTCCTCCGGTGGTGTAAAACAAATTACGGCCAATACCGTTGATTTCGGCGCCTCTGACGCACCGTTGTCTGACGAGAAACTGGCGCAAGAAGGCCTGTTCCAGTTCCCGACTGTTATCGGTGGTGTGGTGCTGGCGGTGAACATCCCTGGCCTGAAATCCGGCGAACTGGTGCTGGACGGTAAAACGCTGGGCGACATCTACCTCGGTAAAATTAAGAAGTGGGATGATGAAGCCATCACCAAACTGAACCCGGGTCTGAAGCTGCCTTCTCAGAATATCGCCGTTGTGCGTCGTGCTGACGGTTCCGGTACTTCATTCGTTTTCACCAGCTACCTGGCGAAAGTGAACGAAGAGTGGAAATCTAAAATTGGTTCCGGCTCTACCGTTAACTGGCCGACCGGTCTGGGTGGTAAAGGTAACGACGGTATCGCTGCGTTCGTACAGCGTCTGCCGGGTTCTATCGGCTACGTTGAGTACGCTTACGCTAAGCAGAACAACCTGGCGTACACCAAGCTGGTCTCTGCTGATGGCAAACCGGTAAGTCCGACCGAAGAAAACTTTGCCAACGCTGCAAAAGGCGCTGACTGGAGCAAAACCTTCGCTCAGGATCTGACTAACCAGAAAGGTGACGATGCGTGGCCGATCACTTCCACCACCTTCATCCTGGTGCATAAAGAGCAGAAGAAACCTGAGCAGGGCGCTGAAGTGCTGAAGTTCTTCGATTGGGCGTACAAAAATGGCGGCAAACAGGCTAATGACCTGGATTACGCCAGCCTGCCGGACAGCGTGGTTGAGCAGATTCGTGCTGCATGGAAGACCAACGTGAAGGACAGCAACGGTAAAGCGCTGTACTAAATACCCGTCATACTTCGAGCCGCAGTTGTGTTGGCTGTGCTTGTTCACCCCAGTCACATAGTGAATCTATGTGACTGGGTATTCACAAGCTTGCCGCCTTGCTGCAACTCGAATTATTTAGGGTATGGCATTACGTTAGCCGGGAAGCACGATAAAATGCGTGCTTCCTGGCCCAAACTTAAAGAGTGATTTATGGCTGCAACCAAGCCTGCTTTGAACCCACCGGGTAAAAAAGGTGACATGATATTCAGCGCGCTGGTAAAACTGGCTGCGCTGATTGTGCTATTGATGTTGGGTGGCATTATTGTCTCTCTGGTTATCTCCTCCTGGCCAAGCATTCAGAAATTTGGCTTCTCCTTTCTGTGGACTAAAGAATGGGATGCGCCAAACGATATCTACGGTGCATTAGTACCGATTTACGGTACGCTGGTCACCTCGCTTATCGCACTGCTGATCGCCGTTCCGGTGAGTTTTGGCATAGCCTTATTCCTGACTGAACTTGCTCCTGGTTGGCTGCGTCGCCCGCTGGGTATCGCTATTGAATTGCTGGCGGCAATTCCGAGTATCGTGTACGGCATGTGGGGCCTGTTTATCTTTGCCCCGCTGTTTGCGACTTACTTCCAGGAGCCGGTCGGGAACATCCTTTCCAACATTCCGTTTGTTGGCGCGCTGTTTGCGGGTCCGGCATTTGGTATCGGTATTCTGGCCGCTGGCGTGATCCTCGCTATCATGATCATCCCGTACATTGCGGCGGTTATGCGCGATGTGTTCGAACAAACGCCGGTGCTGATGAAAGAGTCAGCCTACGGCATCGGTTGTACTACCTGGGAAGTTATCTGGCGCATCGTCCTGCCGTTCACCAAAAACGGCGTGATCGGTGGCGTGATGCTCGGTCTGGGCCGCGCGTTGGGTGAAACCATGGCGGTGACGTTCATCATCGGTAACACCTACCAGCTCGATAGTGCCTCGCTGTACATGCCGGGCAACAGTATTACTTCTGCGCTGGCGAATGAATTTGCCGAAGCGGAATCAGGACTGCACGTTGCCGCGTTGATGGAACTGGGCCTGATTCTGTTTGTGATTACCTTCATCGTGCTGGCGGCGTCTAAGTTCATGATCATGCGCCTTGCGAAGAACGAGGGGGCACGCTAATGGCTACGCTTGAAATGCAAAACACCGCTGCGCTTGCGGAATCCCGCCGTAAAATGCAGGCGCGTCGTCGTCTGAAGAACCGCATCGCGCTGACGCTCTCTATGGCGACCATGGCATTCGGTCTGTTCTGGCTTATCTGGATCCTGATGTCCACGATCACCCGCGGTATTGACGGTATGTCACTGGCGCTGTTCACCGAAATGACACCTCCGCCGAATACGGCTGGTGGTGGTCTGGCGAATGCCCTGGCCGGTAGCGGACTGTTAATTCTGTGGGCGACCGTGTTTGGTACACCGCTTGGTATTATGGCGGGCATCTACCTGGCAGAGTACGGACGTAAGTCCTGGCTGGCTGAGGTGATCCGCTTTATCAACGACATCCTGCTTTCTGCGCCATCAATCGTGGTCGGTCTGTTCGTTTACACCATCGTGGTAGCAAAAATGGAGCACTTCTCCGGCTGGGCGGGCGTTATCGCGCTGGCGCTGCTGCAGGTGCCCATTGTTATTCGTACCACGGAGAACATGCTCAAGCTGGTACCGGATAGCCTGCGTGAAGCAGCCTATGCGCTGGGTACGCCGAAATGGAAGATGATTTCTGCGATCACCCTGAAGGCCTCTGTCTCAGGCATCATTACAGGCGTTTTACTGGCTATTGCACGTATCGCAGGTGAAACGGCTCCGCTGCTGTTTACGTCGCTCTCCAATCAGTTCTGGAGCACCGACATGATGCAGCCTATCGCCAACCTGCCGGTCACTATCTTTAAGTTTGCGATGAGCCCGTTTGCTGAGTGGCAGCAACTGGCCTGGGCCGGGGTACTGATTATTACCCTGTGCGTACTGCTGCTGAACATTCTGGCGCGCGTCATTTTCGCGAAGAAGAAACACGGTTAAGACGAAGTGCCGGATGGCGGCGTAAACGCCTTATCTGGCCTACGATTGAAGACATTTGTAGGCCTGAAAGCTGCGCGCCATCAGGCATGATGAGGAAAAGATTGAAATGAGTATGGTTGATACTGCCCCGGGTAAGATTCAGGTTCGTGATTTGAACTTCTACTATGGCAAGTTCCATGCCCTGAAGAACATCAACCTGGATATTGCCAAAAACCAGGTAACGGCGTTTATCGGGCCGTCAGGCTGTGGTAAATCGACGCTGCTGCGTACGTTCAATAAAATGTTTGAACTGTACCCGGAACAGCGTGCGGAAGGCGAAATCCTGCTGGATGGCGACAATATTCTCACCAACACTCAGGATATCGCTCTGCTGCGTGCCAAAGTGGGCATGGTATTCCAGAAGCCGACGCCGTTCCCGATGTCCATCTACGACAACATCGCTTTTGGCGTGCGTCTGTTTGAGAAACTCTCTCGTGCGGATATGGACGAGCGTGTGCAGTGGGCATTGACCAAGGCCGCACTGTGGAACGAAACCAAAGATAAATTACACCAGAGCGGGTACTCTCTCTCCGGTGGTCAGCAGCAGCGTCTGTGTATTGCGCGTGGGATCGCCATTCGCCCGGAAGTGCTTCTGCTTGATGAGCCGTGTTCAGCGCTCGACCCTATTTCTACCGGGCGTATCGAAGAGTTGATCACTGAGCTGAAAGAGGATTACACCGTTGTTATCGTTACCCACAACATGCAGCAGGCTGCGCGTTGTTCCGATCACACGGCATTTATGTACCTGGGCGAGTTGATTGAGTTCAGTAACACGGACGATCTGTTCACCAAGCCCGCGAAGAAACAAACTGAAGACTACATCACCGGTCGTTACGGCTGATTCAGGAGCTTGTTGTGGATAATCTTAACCTTAATAAACATATTTCCGGCCAGTTCAATGCAGAGCTGGAAAGCATCCGTACCCAGGTGATGACCATGGGCGGCATGGTCGAGCAGCAGCTTTCTGATGCGATTACCGCCATGCACAATCAGGACAGTGAGCTGGCGAAGCGCGTCATTGAGGGCGATAAGAACGTCAATATGATGGAAGTGGCGATCGACGAGGCCTGCGTGCGTATCATTGCCAAGCGTCAGCCGACCGCCAGTGACTTGCGTCTGGTGATGGCGATTATCAAAACGATCGCTGAGCTGGAACGTATTGGCGACGTTGCGGATAAAATTTGCCGCACCGCGCTGGAGAAATTTTCTCAACAGCATCAGCCGCTGCTGGTAAGCCTGGAATCACTGGGTCGCCACACCGTACAAATGCTGCATGACGTGCTGGATGCGTTTGCGCGTATGGATCTTGACGAAGCGGTACGTATTTATCGCGAAGATAAGAAAGTCGACCAGGAGTATGAAGGTATCGTGCGTCAGCTGATGACCTACATGATGGAAGACCCGCGTACCATTCCAAGCGTGCTGACCGCGCTGTTCTGCGCGCGCTCCATCGAGCGTATCGGTGACCGTTGCCAGAATATCTGCGAATACATCTTCTACTTCGTGAAGGGACAAGACTTCCGTCACGTGGGCGGTGATGAGCTGGATAAGCTGCTGGCGGGCAAAGATCCGAAAGAGTGATGTTTGTGGCGGGTGGCGCTAACGCTTACCCGCTCTACGAGACATGCAGGCCGGATCAGCGTTAGCGCCATCCGGCCTTTCAGTTATCGCGTAATATTCCAACCCCGCGCCTTCCACAACGCTGGCAACTGCGCCAGATCGGTAAACGTCGTCACTTTTGGATGATCGATTGGTTTGTTATGCGGATCGGCGCAGAAGTAAAACACTTCCATCCCTGCAGCAATCCCCGCCTGGGCACCTGCGCTGGAGTCATCAACCAGAATGCAGTTCTCAACGTTAACGTCCATCGCTTTCGCCGCATGGAACATCAGGGCCGGATCGGGTTTCCAGCGTTGAATATCGTAGCCGCTGAACAGCAAATCAGGGAAATGGTGCAACATGCCCAGCTTACCCAGCGAGTGCTGCATTTTGCTGACCGGACCGTTAGATACCACGCACATAGGGACGGTCATGCTGTCCAGCAGCGCATTAGCACCGGCAATCACCTCCAGTTCCGTATCGAACAGACGTGCGACCTCTGCGCGGTAAACCGGTTCTAATTCGGCTTTTGCCAGTTCGACACCGTGCTCTTCGTTGATAATGTCGATGATCTCGTACAGCTTTACCCCCTTGAAGCGTTTAAAAGTTTCTTCAAGATCGAGCGTAATGCCGAACGCCTGGAACATGCTGACATACGCGCGAGAACAAATCACTTCACTGTCGACAAGGGTACCGTCACAGTCAAAAAATACGGCTTCTATCTGGGACATGTCATTTCCGTTTTAACAAGTTTAACGTTTTCGTAATGCATTATTGGGCGACGCAATCGTTGCCGTATAAGCAAAATCAATGAAAAAAGTTGCTCATAACCCAACCCTATTGTCGCATTTTGGTATAGGATAGCGACGAATTTTCCCTCCTTGTTCGGAAATTGATAATGAGTCAACAACACACAACCCAGGCTTCTGGCCAGGGGATGCTGGAACGCGTGTTCAAACTGCGCGAACATGGCACGACGGCACGGACCGAAGTGATCGCCGGTTTAACCACCTTCCTGACGATGGTGTATATCGTTTTTGTTAACCCGCAAATTCTTGGCGTGGCTGGCATGGATACCAGCGCCGTCTTTGTGACCACCTGCCTGATTGCTGCATTTGGTAGCATCCTGATGGGCCTGTTTGCCAACCTGCCGGTCGCACTTGCGCCTGCTATGGGTCTGAATGCGTTCTTCGCCTTCGTGGTCGTTGGCGCGATGGGCCTGTCATGGCAGATCGGTATGGGCGCAATCTTCTGGGGCGCGGTAGGTCTGCTGCTACTGACGATTTTCCGCGTACGTTACTGGATGATTGCCAACATCCCGGTTAGTTTGCGCGTGGGGATCACCAGCGGTATTGGTCTGTTCATCGGCATGATGGGGCTGAAAAACGCTGGTGTTATCGTCGCCAACCAAGACACCCTGGTGTCTATTGGCAACCTGACGTCCCACAGCGTACTGCTCGGTATTCTGGGCTTCTTTATCATCGCGATTCTGGCTTCACGTAACATCCATGCGGCGGTACTGATCTCTATCATTGTGACCACGCTGCTGGGTTGGATGCTGGGCGATGTCCATTACAACGGGATCGTCTCCGCGCCGCCGAGCGTAATGTCCGTTATCGGGCATGTTGATCTGGCTGGTTCGTTTAACATTGGTCTTGCGGGCGTAATTTTCTCGTTCATGCTGGTCAACCTGTTCGACTCCTCCGGTACGCTAATTGGCGTCACGGATAAAGCCGGTCTGGCGGATGCGAAGGGTAAGTTTCCGCGTATGAAGCAGGCGCTGTATGTGGATAGTGTGTCATCGGTTGCTGGTGCGTTTATCGGTACTTCTTCCGTTACCGCGTATATCGAGTCTTCTTCCGGGGTTTCTGTCGGTGGACGTACTGGCCTGACCGCGGTAGTTGTCGGCCTGCTGTTCCTGCTGGTTATCTTCCTGTCGCCGCTGGCGGGAATGGTACCGGGATATGCGGCCGCTGGTGCGCTGATTTACGTTGGCGTCCTGATGACATCAAGCCTGTCGCGCGTGAAGTGGGATGACCTGACTGAAGCCGTTCCGGCGTTTATTACCGCCGTGATGATGCCGTTTAGTTTCTCGATTACCGAAGGTATCGCGCTGGGCTTTATTTCCTACTGTGTGATGAAAATCGGTACCGGACGTTTCCGCGATCTCAGCCCATGCGTCATCGTTGTCGCACTGCTGTTTGTGTTGAAGATTGTGTTTATCGACGCGCATTAATTGCCGCTGAGACGGTGCTGCGCGAGGCGTGTAGACCTGATAAGCGCAGCGCCATCAGGTAAATTTGATAACCGGATACGGCCCGCCAGGCATTGCAGCCAGCGGGCTTTTTCTTTTAGGCTTTCACACGCTGGATGTAGTCGCCAAATGCGGTCAGCTGGCCGGTTAGATGGTCCAGCGTACTTTGGTCGATCACTTCACCTGTCTGCGGGTCCACTTTGTTCTGAATCACGCCGCCCATAAATTCCGGCTTGTTCATTACCATGGCGTCGAGGAACACCAGGATCTGACGTAGATGATACTGGCAGCGCGCGCCGCCAATGGCGCCCATGGAGCTGGTCTGGATCAGCACCGGCTTACCCGATAATGGCTGATCCGGCAGGCGGGACAGCCAGTCGATGGCGTTCTTCAGTCCGCCAGGCACAGAATAGTTATATTCCGGTGTCACGATGACGACACCGTCAGCCTTCCTGATTTGCTCTGCCAGCGCTTCTACGCTTGCCGGAAAACCTTCTTCCTGCTGGAGGTCGGCATCGTACAGTGGGATATCACCAATTGATGGCAACGCGTTGACTTCCATTCCTGCTGGAGCAATCTTGGGCAGCGTACGGGCAACCATTCCATTAAACGAACCTTTGCGCAGACTTCCCAGTAACGTAACAACATTCAATGTTTCTGACATGGTGACTCCTGTTTCATCATAAAGGTTAAATCAAAGCGTATGGCTCTTCGCTGCGCATAATTGAGAGAACCGGATCAGACGACCCGTAGGCTCATTGGCGCGGGTCTGGATATCAGGCAAACTTTTCCAGTCCTGTTTACCATCAAACTCCCAAACCTTGAGTTTTTCAATGGTTGGCGTAACCGCAACCGACCACACCAGAACATCTTCCGCATCGCAAATGGCTTCAACCTGCGCAACATGGGCACATTTCAGACGTCCTGCGCCGGGTAAAAGCTGGAGTTCGTGCGGATCATCATTGCTTACATCGCCGGTGAGTTTGAGTACGCTCTGGCGCAACGTAATGAGCTGCGCGCGTGCTTCGTTGGGGTCGTTTTGATTATTGATCCACAGATTTTCGTTGCTGGAGAAGCGCCATGTTTCCGTTGAATGCGGATGGTGAAAGCTGCGGGTAGCTCGCTGCAGTTCCATATCCAGCCCGCACGTTCCTTCAGTTGTTAGCGCAACGCCAACGATATTCCCGGCATAAGAAATCGAAAATCCCGGCAGGTTCTTATCGCGAAAAATGGGCTTACCTTTGGCCTGAGTAACAATCTCGGGCAGCGTACTGGTGCCGTAAAGCATAAACATCAGTTCAGCGAGTAAACTTCGGGAAGCCAGGAAACGTGTTCGGCGATGAGCGGGGAGATCTCTTGCTTCGATATGACATGGAGAAGGGAGGCGAGCTGAAACCAGGTGTCCCTCCGTAAGAATCCCTCTGGCAAAATGTGTCGCCATTTTTCGCTCCGTGATTAATGGTCCGTGATAATTACCAGAGTAACATTTACGCGGCATCCAGGCAGGCTTTGCTGCCCAAAAAGTAAGCTGAAATAGAATACATTACGCGATATTTACATTTCTGTTGCCAGAATAGTCGATTTAGCAACAAAGTGGCGGTGCAACGTCAGGACATATCGCGATAAAGCGCCTTGATGGTGTCTTTCAACCAGACGATCTTAGGATTATGACTGTTACGTTTGTGCCAAAGAAGGGTGAACGGTACGCGCATTTTTTCCAGCTGCGCGGCATCAAAAGGCATAGGACGCGCCACGAGCGGAAGCTGGTGGAGTTGGTTATAACGCTGGCAATAAACCGGAGCTGTGGCTATCAGCGCGTGATCCGGCTGGGCGGCCATAAACAGCGACTGCTCAAAACCGGGCAGACATAACGCAATATTGCGCGCGCGCCCCATCTCTTGCAGGACTTCATCCAGCGCCCAGGTATCGCTTTGCTCCCAGCTAATGCTGATGTGCGGATAGCGCAGAAATGTGTCCAGATTCCACTCTTCCTGCAATGCCGGATGATCTTCACGTAGCCAGACGCAGGGGAGATCGGAAAACAGCACTTCATGGTCGATCGACAACGGCAGCAAACTCAACAGTTCACGCGAACGCGGATGGCTTTCCCGGCCAGTAAAGCCGATATCCACCTCGCCGCGAATAATTGCATCCAGCGAATCATAGTCCCAGTTGCGTATTTTGATCGTCGCCTGGGGATAACGCTGATAGATCTGTCGGGAGAGCGCGTTAAACATGATCATCACCAGCGGCGTTTCGGCCACCAGATCAAACTTCAGCCCGCGCGGCGCTTCATGGTGTGGCTTATCCAGCAACTGGTTGCTCATCTGCATCCACTCTGCCAGATTCTGTTCCATGCTGACCATCAGCGGTGTTGGCGTTAGCCCCAGCGGGGTGTTTACAAACAGTGGATCGTCAAACCAGGCCCGCAGTTTCGACAGCGACTTGCTGACCGCCGACGGCGTGACGTTCATCCGTTTGGCAGTTTTGGTAACACTGCGTTCCTGCATCAACAGCTGCAGGCAGAGCAATAAATTAAGATCGAGACTGCTGAGGGATTTCTTCATGAGTTGGCGTGGACCGGTTAGGGGCAACAGTGATAATCAGCATGATACTCACTATGCTACAGCCAATCAGAATCCCGATCAGCATATTCAGCGCATCAAGACCGAGCACCGCCGCCAGCCATATCCACAGCGAGGAACCGCAAACCTGCGCAATACCTAACGCCGAGCTGGCAACGCCCGCACGCAGCGAGAAAGGTCCCAGCGCCTGGCTCATCGCGACACCGAAGCCGACCGAGAACCCGGCACAGATTAAGGTCAGCCCAAACAGCGTCATCATGTGCGTACTGGCAAGAGTTAACACCACGCCGGCAGACAGAAACAGCACTTGTGAGGTCAGCATCAGAACGCGAGGTTTAAACACGCTCAGGGCGAATGGCGTAGAGAAAGAGACCGCCATACTGATGCCTGCGGTCATGGCCATCGTGGTGGCGTACTCACCACGGTCAAAGCCCATCACTTCCATCAACAGCACCGGCGAAGTATTCACGAAGGTCAGGATCACCGACACGCTGAGAGTGGTGATGGCCAGACGGCTTAAGAAAAAACGGTTCACCAGCGATTCAGATAGGTGGTTCTTCTCTGCAGATGCCGGGAGCGTCGCTGGGCGCGATTCTCGCAGGATAAACACTGACAGCAGGCAAACGGCCACCCCCATACCGATCATCGTGTAGAACAGGCTCTGCCACGGGTATTTGAGCATAATCAGATGCCCCATCACCGGTGCCAGTACCGGCACGATACAGGTGATACCGTTCAACAGCGACAGTACCTTCGCCCGGCGGCGATCATCGAGCGTATCGCGCAGGATGGCGAAAGCCACCACATAGCAGCAGCCTGCGCCTACGCCCTGAATAAAGCGGCCTGTGAGAAACGGCGTACCGCTTTCGGCGAATGAACACAGCGCAGAGGCGAAAATAAAGATGAGGGCGCCGACAATAGCGACGGGTTTGCGTCCTGACTGGTCGGCAATTTTCCCGGCAAACAGCATCGCCGTCGCCATTCCCGCCAGATAAACCGAAAACGCGATATGCAGTTGCGCCTCGCTGGCCTGTAAATCGGCAGCAATACGGGGCAGCCCCACCAGATACATATCAATACCCGCGGGATAGAGTAACACCAGGGCGAAACTGCAGATTAGAAAGCGTGTCATAGCGACCTCATGAGGAATGTGGCGCTAAGCATACGGGCAGAGAGTCAACTGCACGAGTTGCCATTTGGACAACAGTGATTTCCATATGGGAAATTACTTGTAGCCGGATAGCCGCTTTGCTTTATCCGACTTACGGGTACTGTAGGCCCGGTAGGCATCGCACCACCGGGCAACAGAACGTTATTTGCCAATACAGAAGCTGGAGAAAATCCTTCCCAGCAGATCGTCGGAGGTAAATTCCCCGGTGATCTCACTGAGGTTCTGCTGCGCCAGACGTAGTTCCTCTGCCAGCAATTCTCCGGCCCATGCTCCGAGCAGTTGGGCTTTACCCTGCTCGAGATGCTCCGCCGCTTCTGCCAGCGCCTGCAGGTGACGACGGCGCGCCAGGAAGCCGCCTTCCATATTGGTTTCAAAGCCCATGCTCTGTTTGAGATGGTTACGCAGCACGTCAACGCCTTCACCGGTACGCGCGGATAGGCGAACCAGTGAGTGGCCATTTACTTCGCTAAGGCCCAGCGTCTCACCGGTAATATCCGCTTTGTTACGCACCACGGTAATCGGCAGTTTGGCTGGCAGGCGGGCAATAAAGTCTGGCCAGATGTCAGCCGGGTCCACGGCGTCGGTGGTGGTGCCATCAACCATAAACAGAACGCGGTCGGCCTGTTCAATTTCCTGCCACGCGCGTTCGATACCAATGCGTTCAACTTCATCGCTGGCATCGCGCAGGCCGGCAGTGTCGATGATGTGCAGCGGCATACCGTCGATATGAATATGCTCACGCAGTACGTCGCGAGTCGTACCCGCAATGTCGGTCACAATGGCCGCCTCACGACCTGCCAGCGCGTTCAGTAGGCTTGATTTCCCGGCATTTGGGCGACCGGCAATGACCACCTTCATCCCTTCGCGCAGCAGGCTGCCCTGACGCGCTTCGGCACGAACGGCATCGAGATCGCTGATAACGTTGTTGAGCTGCGCTTCAATCTTACCATCAGACAGGAAGTCGATTTCTTCATCCGGAAAGTCGATCGCCGCTTCCACGTAGATGCGCAGGTGAGTGAGCGCTTCCACAAGATGATTTACCCGTGCAGAAAATGCGCCCTGCAACGAGTTCAGCGCCGAGCGAGCGGCTTGCTCTGAGCTGGCATCGATCAGGTCGGCAATTGCCTCTGCCTGGGCCAGATCAAGCTTATCATTGAGAAACGCACGCTCGGAGAATTCACCCGGTCTGGCAATGCGCAGCCCGGGAATGATCAGAATACGTTTAAGCAGCAGATCGAGAATCACCGGACCGCCGTGGCCCTGAAGCTCTAAAACATCTTCACCGGTAAAGGAGTTTGGGCCGGGGAACCACAGGGCAATTCCTTGATCCAGCGTGCTGCCATCCGCGTCTTTAAACGGCAGATAGTCGGCATAGCGCGGTTTTGGTAGTTTCCCCAGTACGGTTTCTGCAACTTCGCGCGCCTTCAGGCCGGAGATGCGCAGGATACCCACGCCACCACGTCCCGGTGGGGTGGCCTGAGCGACGATGGTGTCGTTATGGTTCATGATAGCTCTCTTGTAAATGTAAAAAAGGCGGTCTAATGACCGCCTTCTCTGGCATTAACTTTACCGTGAATACTCGAAATAATTCAAGTTGCAGGAAGGCGGCAAGCAAATGCAGCCAACGCACCTGCGACTAGTATCAGGAGTTTTTCTTCTCGCGGCTATGCAGGCCACGTTTCTCCAGACCACGGTAAATCAGCTGCTGCTGAATAATGGTTACCAGGTTGCTGACGATATAGTACAGCACCAGACCTGACGGGAACCACAGGAA
Source organism: Citrobacter sp. RHBSTW-00017 (assembly GCF_013797615.1). Classification (NCBI taxonomy): domain Bacteria; kingdom Pseudomonadati; phylum Pseudomonadota; class Gammaproteobacteria; order Enterobacterales; family Enterobacteriaceae; genus Citrobacter; species Citrobacter sp. RHBSTW-00017. The sequence continues at coordinate 5,049,621 of NZ_CP056899.1, forward strand.
GAACACGGTGAAGATGACCGGCATAAAGGTCATGATCTTCTGCTGCATCGGGTCGGTCACGGTGGTCGGAGACATCTTCTGAATGAAGAACATCGTCACGCCCATCAGGATCGGCAGGATGTAGTACGGGTCCTGTGCAGACAGGTCATGGATCCACAGAGCGAACGGCGCATGACGCAGTTCAATGGAGCCCATCAGCATGTAGTACAACGCCAGGAAGATTGGCATCTGGATGATCAGCGGGAAGCAGCCGCCCAGCGGGTTAACCTTCTCAGCTTTGTACAGGGCCATCATTTCCTGGCTCTGACGCTGTTTGTCATCGCCCAGACGCTCACGCATAGCCTGAATCTTCGGCTGCAGCATACGCATCTTCGCCATGGAGGTGTACTGCGCTTTAGTCAGCGGGTACATGATGCCACGAACGATAAAGGTGATAACGATGATGGAGAAGCCCCAGTTACCCAGGAAGCTATGGATCCACTTCAGCAGTTTGAACAGTGGCTGAGAGATGAACCACAACCAGCCGTAATCCACGGTCAGATCCAGGTGCGGTGCAACTGCCGCCATTTTATCCTGAATTTCCGGGCCGACCCACAGGGTGCTGGTCATCGCGCCAGTCTGGCCAGGCTGAACCAGTACCGGCTGTGATTTATAGCCGATAGCGGCAATGCCGTTACCCAGGTTAGCGGTATAGAAGTTGTTGGTGCCGTCGTTACGCGGAACCCATGCCGTTGCGAAATACTGTTGCAGCATTGCGACCCAGCCGTCTTTAGCATTGACGTTCAGGTTTTCGTTTTCAGCAATGGTGTCGAATTTGTATTTCTCATACTTCTCATCCGGCGTGGAGTACGCCGCGCCACGGAAGGTATGCAGCGCAAAGTTGCTGCTACCGGTGTCGCGATGAGATGGCAGATTGATGGATTGCTTCAGCTGACCAAAGGTGGAGACTTCCAGCGGTTTTTCGCCGGCGTTCTGCACGCTGTAGTTAACGTTGACAGCATATTCACCGCGCTTGAGTACAAACGTTTTAGTGAATGTGTTACCCGCTGCGTCAGTATAGGTCATCGGGATCTGCAGTTCGTTCTGACCGTCAGCCAGTACAAACGCGTCTTTTTCGACGTTGTACAGCGGACGCGGGCCGTTAGCCGGGTTATCCGGGCCGTCACGACCTGTCAGGCCACTCTGTGCCTGGTAGATGAACTGTGGCGTGGTTTCCAGTAACTGGAACGGTTCGGTAGAACCGAGTTCTTTCGGGTAAGCTGGCAGTGAAGCCTGTTCCACATCACCACCACGGGTGTTGATGGTCAGATCAAGCACGTCAGTTTTAACCGTAATCAGTTTCCCCTGGCCACTGGCCGGTACGCCCTGGTCTGCGGCGCTACCCGCTGCGGTGGTCGTTGTCTGCGTGGTCTGTTGGGCCTGAGGTTGCGGGTTTTTATCCTGCTCCCAGGCTTGCCAGATCATGAAAGACACGAACAGCAAAGCGATGACTAAAAGATTGCGTTGCGAATCCATCGTTAGTGTTCTCTGGTATCAAATGGTCCGGGCGGGACGGGATCGTCACCACCAGGGTGTAAAGGGTGGCATTTTAATACGCGTTTCACCGTCAACCAACTGCCTTTTATCACTCCAAACCTGCGCAATGCCTCAATTCCGTAGCTCGAGCAGGTTGGAGTGAAACGGCAATGCGGCCCAAGCAGCGGACTGATCAGGCGTTGATAGACCCGAATAAGGGCTATCAGGACCCGCGAGCCAGGCGACAATGGCGACGCCATAATTTTTCCAACGCTTCCGAGAGAGCACGGTTATCGAGGTCAGCAACCCCTTTTTTCGCCACCACCACGAAATCCATTGCTGGAAGTTCGTGCTGACGTAAACGAAAGCTTTCACGTGTCAGACGTTTAATCCGATTGCGTTCATGCGCGCGTTTAACGTTTTTCTTGGCGACGGTAAGACCGATACGGGGATGCCCCAGCGAATTCAGGCGGCCGAGGATGGTGATTTGCGGCGTGCCAGCCCGTTGTGGCTGCTGGAAGACGAATGTGAAATGAGTGGGAGTTAACAAACGTAACTCCCTGGGAAATGCGAGCTTAACCACTCAGGGGCTAGCTTTTATTACTTAGAAACGGTCAGACGAGAACGGCCTTTAGCACGACGACGTGCCAGAACCTGACGACCATTTTTATTAGCCATACGAGCACGGAAGCCGTGAGAACGGTTGCGCTTCAGTACAGACGGTTGAAAAGTGCGTTTCATGGCGATTTCTACCTAAACTTGAATAAATTCACTGACTTTTGCGTATACCCGAACGAATTTCGAACGACTTACGCCACAGTGTGGGTGATTAAAGAGGCCGGATTGTAATAATTGTACACTCCGGAGTCAATTCTCTTTCCTTATTTCCCGCTTTTTTCCGCATGGTTTCGCGTATAAAACAGGCAGCGTTGACGCCGTAAGGCGACCGTTACTCGCTGGGGGTAAGAATTATACGGGCTGGCGGATAAAGCGCAAGGATCGCTAGGGATCTTTATTAGATCGTTTAAGCAGTAAAGCATCTTTACTCATTAATTTTTTCAATATGCGCGCTAAAACCTGCAGCACTTCTCCAGGATCGTTTACACTTAGCCGATTCTGGATCATCCTGTGGATAAATCGGGAAGAATCTGTGAGAAACAGAAGATCTCTTTCTCAGTTTACGCTATGATCCGCGGTCCTGATCGTTTCAATGGATCCTGATCGGGTAAAAATTGCAGATAGCAATTCGCACGTCACCCTTTGCATAGGGTCTTGTCGATGTGCGTCAACAATCATGAATGTTTCAGCCTTTGTCATTTATCGACTTTTGTTCGAGTGGAGTCCGCC